>OZ245017.1:0-4800000 GCA_965223785.1 Phototrophicaceae bacterium
AAATGCAACAGCCTATTCGCTTCTGGCCCGTGTTGGGATGAGTGGCGCATGGCAACCCATCGGTGCCAATGGCGAATTCACCCCCTCTGATGAGGGAACCCTCTACCTGGCGATGAACGACGATGACTATTCCGACAACGCGGGCAGCTTACAGGCGTATGTGGAGGTATCCGGGCGTACCGATACCACCATCCCCGCCTGTGATGCAGCCGAGACCCGCATCCATCCCAACCAGGCAGCCGATCGCCTCGTCTACCGAATAGGCACCAGCGGCAAAGGAACAATCATAGGCGGCGATCAAGTCGACTTCACCGCAGCTAGGGATGGTGTGCTGCGACTGACGACCAATGGCTGTATCACCAAGCGGGTCTCTGCTCTGGTTCTGGCCAATGCCCCCGATGATCCAGCGAACCAGAACCAAGCCTGTGACGATTGTGATGACGGCATCAATGCCGCCGGTCAACCCTGCTCATGAACCCAAAATGACCGGCGCTTAGGCACAAGCAATCGAAAACCGACCCAGACAGTGGGACATCAGGGCCGGATGGCTCTCTTCATCCCACCACACAAGAACATATGTACTAAATCAGACGACAAACCTGAAAACTAGGAGAACAACATGTCAGGTAAACGCTACGTTTTTCGAGGAGATAACGGCTGGAATGACCTCCTCCATGTAAAACATAATCAGCAAGTCACCATTATTCCAGAGCAGGCGGAACCAGCACCTCTTGCATTGGATGTACCAGCTACATCCAATCCCTTCGATACCGGTATCAAGGTGTCGAGTGGTCAAACATTGAGACTTCTAGGAAAGGGTCGGTGGCAGGGGGTTGATGACGGAAATTCGACTTCGTGCTGTGCGTTTAACTATTCTTGGCCTGATGTCTACCCAGTACCGGACGGAGTTATAGTTAAGCGCAAACCTCTCAATGGTGGAAAGATTCCGCTTACGAAAAAACCTGGACAGCCAATCAAATCTGTAGAAGATTGGGATGATATTTGGATAAACCAGTATATGCCATATGGGTGTAGTCCAATATCAGTATCAATTGATTACCAACGTTATACGAGAAACAGCGGTGGGGTGAGCATCTCTTGGTTGGATAGCCAGGGCGAATGGCGCACTGGTACTCGTTTAGGTTACCGTTTTGAGCGTCCTGAGCGGAGAACACTTACCTGGAACAACTTAGATCGAGAGGTAACCTATGGTCTTGGTTTCTTTGTCAGGTCAAGACAGATGGCGGTCTGGCGTACTTGGTCAACGACAGATGGAGAAAGCTGTAATATACCGATTGACGCTAACTTGGGCCTTGACACCCTGGTCGGTCCCGAAGGGGAACCGGGCAGCAGCGCACCGTCCGGCTTCAAACTGACCGCTGCCGAGAAATATGCCCTGCTCTATCGCATCGGCACCTCAGGCAACTGGACCAAGGTGGGTGCTTCCACCACCCTCACGCCCCAAACCAGCGGACGCCTCTACCTGGCGATGAACGATAACGACTATTCCGACAACGCCGGTCACTTACAAGTCTATGTCGACGTCATCGGCCGTCCCAGCGGCAATTGTGATGACCGCATCGACAGCAGCAAGCCCCCATCCACCTTCCTTTACCAGCTTCCACAAGTGGACGGAACCCAGTACGAGATCACCGGTCAACAGGTCACCTTCATCGTGCCAGATCCTTCGCCCAACCCCTCCACCGCACTGCAAATCACACGCAACGGGTGCGACACATCTCATTACGCGGTGCGGGTGATTGTCGACGCCCCCGATGAAGCGACGAACCGGAACCAAGCCTGTGACGATTGTGATGACGGCGTCAATGCCGCCGGTCAACCCTGCTCATGAACCAAAAATGACCGGAGCTTAGACACAAGCAACTGAACAACGGGAGAACCACATCGAAAACCGACCCAGACAGTGGGACATCAGGGCCGGATGGCTCTCTTCACCCCACCACACAAGAACATATGTACTAAATCAGACGACAAACCTGAAAACAAGGAGAAACAACATGTCAGGTAAACGCTACGTTTTTCGAGGAGATAACGGCTGGAATGACCTCCTCCATGTAAAACATAATCAGCAAGTCACCATTATTCCAGAAGCCATCGAGAGTGCGCCCGCACCCCTCCAGGTGCCGGCCACCGAAGAGGATGCCAACGGTTGGGACAGCGGCATCCAGGTGTCCACCAACCAAACGGTGAAGATGGTCGCCGAAGGCAAATGGCAAGGCGAGAACGCTACCGAATGGGAACACACCTTCCAGTTTGATACCCCCTCCGGCACCGATCCCCACACCACCTACGGGGATGGCGGTTGGCAACCAGAAGAACTCCCTGATTTGCCTAGACAGGCAAGCTATACGGCCAACACCTGCAATGGGAAACGGGGCTGGGCAACCGTCCCGAACACATATCAAGAGAATAATCATCACGATTTAACCATCATCATGGAGTTTGATGAGACCTTCATTACTGAAGTAGTTGTCAATTATGACATCTCTGGTGTGGGCAGCCCTCCTGCAGCAACAGGTCCTAACCTGTATACAGGGGGGCATGGTGGAACCCGTGTGGGTGGTATCCATGTAGCAGCCGCCAACGGCAGGAACCAAAAACTCACGTTGTCTACAGGCGTCAATGCAGATACCGTTTCAATGGATATTTTCACTGGATCGACCAGGGGCTGTGGTGTAGTGAACTCCATTACGATTAAGGGCAAGGGCACTAATCCCTTTGATCCTTTCAATGTGAGAGTTGACAGCAACCTGGTCGGTCCCGAAGGGGCGGTGGGCACCAGCGCACCAGCCGGCTTCAAACTGACCGGTGCCGAGAAATATGCCCTGCTCTATCGCATCGGCACTTCAGGCAACTGGACCAAGGTGGGTGCTTCCACCACCCTCACGCCCCAAACCAGCGGACGCCTCTACCTGGCGATGAACGATAACGACTATTCCGACAACGCCGGTCACTTACAAGTCTATGTCGACGTCATCGGCCGTCCCAGCGGCAATTGTGATGACCGCATCGACAGCAGCAAGCCCCCATCCACCTTCCTTTACCAGCTTCCACAAGTGGACGGAACCCAGTACGAGATCACCGGTCAACAGGTCACCTTCATCGTGCCAGATCCTTCGCCCAACCCCTCCACCGCACTGCAAATCACACGCAACGGGTGCGACACATCTCATTACGCGGTGCGGGTGATTGTCGACGCCCCCGATGATCCAGCGAACCAGAACCAAGCCTGTGACGATTGTGATGACGGCGTCAATGCCGCCGGTCAACCCTGCTCAGACAACCCCATCCAACTCAAAGATGGCACCAAAGTCCAGTCCTTTACCGATCTGGCGATCAATGCACCCAACCGTCCCCTAACCTTCACCCGGCGCTACAACCAAGCCAAGCTCAACACTATCATCCTCCCCTTCATGGGCGTGGGCTGGTCACACAATCATCACTACAACCTGACCCTCATCCCAGGCACACCCAACAAGGCCGAGATCACCCTCCCCGATGGGGGCACACTCAAACTGACCCAGACCGGCCACCTCTATCAGGCTGACGCTGGCTCAACCGCGACCTTCGCCCCTTCCGGCAGTCACTATGTCCTCACCTTGCCCAACCGCAGCACCCTGACGTTCAATAACAGCGGTCAACTCCTGCGACGATCATGGGCCAACGGCGACCAATGGACCTACACCTACATCAGCCGCAACCTGAACACGGTCAGCGATGACTATGGCAACCAACTCACCTTCGCCTACTACAGCGGCGAAACTGGCACCAATGCCTACAAAAACGGCCAACTCAAGACCATCACCGACCATACCTCACGCACCGTCACACTCGACTATCTCACCGAGAAGCTCAATGGCACTGTCGTCGATCCAGATGGCACCGGGCCGCTTCAACCCCGTCCCCTGCTGGCCGCCGTCACCGATGTCCGCGGCGAGACCTGGACCTATGACTACTACGGCCAGAATGCGGGCCAGTCTGACACCAATCAGCAAAGCTTCCTCACCAAACGACAATCACCCCAAGTCGATGCGGGCACAGCCGATGGCGTCATCAATCTGGAAGAACTCGGCTACACATTGAGCGGTTCCACCATCACCGACATCAACCAGAAGCGGGGCGATGGCCTGCTCGAAACCGACTTCAGCTTCCAGCCCACTTTCACCGAACAGGTCGCTGCCAAAGTTCATGCACTCAAAACCGTCCATCACTTCGCCAATGGCGTCTATGTGGGGGCAGCTAACCCCCTGGGACACGTGACGTCTCAAGTGATTGGGGATGATTATCGACCCGTGGCACAACAAGACGCCAACGGCAATTCCACCCAGATCACCTGGTCAGCCGACGGTCGACAGATCACCACTGTCGTCGATGCCGAAGGCAACCAGACCACCTTCACCTACGACAACCAAGACCGCCTCACCCGCAGCACCGACGTCCGCGGCTACACCACCACCTTCACCTACGGCACCGGCCGGCAGGCCACCGAGATCCGGGTCCATGCTGCCAACGACACCCTCCTCAACCTCCAACAGATGGATTATGACAGCCGGGGGCGCGTAACCGAGGAGCGCCTCCTCGACCCCGCCAATCCGGCCACCGTCCTGCGCAAGGTCAAACGCACCTATCATGCCACCAACGGCTTGCTGGCCAAAGTGGAACGCATTGGCGGGGCCGAAAACCCCACCACCGAATACAGCTATGACCCAGCCGGACGGGTCATCCTCACCCGACAGTCCTCCCTGACCGGCAACTGTGAGTATTCACACTTCGTCTATGATGCTGCCGGCAATGTGCTGGCCACCGTCTGTGGACGCCAGCAACTCGCTACCTCTCCCACCACCGTGGCCGCCGCACGCGCCGCCTTCGACAGCGACGACCCCGCCAAGTTCACCGTCACCGTCCATCAATACGATGAACTAGGCCGCCCCATCAAGACCATCACCAACGCGGGCAACCCCCTCGCCGAACGCACCCAACTGGTGGCTTATGACACCCTCAGCCGCGTGACCCGCGTCGTCGAGAATTATGTCGTTCAAACGGGCCTTGATCCCTACACAGCCGCCCACGCTGCCTTCGATCATGGCCATGAAGACAACCACAACCTCGTGACCGACATCGCCTACAATGAACGCGGCCTCGTCCGCCAACAGACCGATGTCCTGGGCAATGTCTCCCTCCTGGGTTATGACGCCGGGGGCCGCCTCATCAAAGTGATCCAGAATGCCGCCAAGCCCAACTACAACAACGCCTATCGCGGCACCTCCCCCGATCCCACCCTGGCCAACTATGGCACACCCAGCACCACACCCGACCAAGACCTCGTGACCGCCTATGCCTATGATGCGGTGGGCAATCGGATTGCCGCGGTGGATCCACTCCGCCGCGTGACCTACACCGTCTATGATCGCCTCAATCGCGTCGTCAAAACCGTCGCCAACGCCAAAGATACCGCCACCCTCGCCCTCCATCCAGGCGATACCAACTACAACCCCGCCAACGATCCCCGCTCCGATCACTACCTCCCCGATCCAGCAACTGATCGTGACCTCATCCAAACCCAGCGCTACGACGCCCTCGGACGCCTCCACTTCACCCAAGATGTCCTCGACCGCATCCTCCTCTCTGGCTATGATGACCTCAACCGACGCGTCCTCACAGTCGGCAACTACCTCGGCTCAGGACTCCACGACCCCGCACAACCCGACCTCAACCTCCTCGCCCAATCCATCTACGATGCCGCAGGGCAACTGGCGCGCTCGATTGACCCCCGCCACAACGAGACCCGCTACACCTACGACGATCTCGGCCAGCCCACCCAGGTCATCCGCAACTATGTCGATGGCGTCTACAACACGGCCGCCCCCGATCAAGACCTGAAAACCACCTTCACCTACGACGGCAATGGCAACCTCCAGAAGATGGTGGACCCAGCCGGCGTCGAGACCTATCATACCTATGACCACAATGGCCGCCTCACCCGCACCGTCCGCAACCACGTCCAACAGGGCACAATCTACCCCGATAGCTGGCGCTGGAACGCGGCGCGCAAACGCTGGGAATATGCCTCGAACTCGCAGGTTGACCAGGGAACCCAGTTCGACCAGAATTTAGTCACCGAGACCCTCTACGACGGGGCCGGACGTGTGGCCTCCATCCGCGATGAACGCGGCACCCTCACCCGCTTCGGCTATGACGTCCTGGGCCGGCGCATCAGCCTGACCCAGGCGGCCAGCACCCACATCACCTGCTACGATCGCGCCGGCCGCGTGCTGCGCACCATCCACAACTACCACCCCATCCCCGCCAGAACCGGCGTCCCAGCCGACCCAGCCGGCAACATCCTGCCCACCGCCCGCGACAAGGACGGCAACTGGTACTTCAACCCCCGCAGCCATGGCCCACGCCAAGATCAAAACCTCATCACCCGCTACCAATACGATGCCCTCGGCCGCATCACCCAAGTCACCGACCCAGCCGGCAACACCACCAAGACCACCTACTTCAAAGATGGCCAGGTCGAGACCCTCACCGATCCCAAAGGCGTCCAAACGCTCTTCCGTTATGATCAAGCCCGCCGGCGCAACCTGGTGGTCGCTGCCTATCGCAATACCACCCAATACGCTGACCCCGCCACCTGGCAATGGGACGAAACCGGCGGTCACTGGCAAGACGGCAGCGGCACCCCAATCACCCATGGCACGGACCGCGATGAGAACATCGTCGTCCAGGCCTACCACGATAAAGCCGGCCGCCTCTTCGCCCTCCGTGAGCCGCTCGGTCGCTGGTCCTACTTCGCCTATGACAAACTCAATCGCCCTGCCCTCCAGGTCCTCAACTACGTGCCCCAGCCCGCCGGCGGCCCCTACGTCACACCCGAACAATGGGCTTGGGATGGCACCCAGTGGGAGCTGCCCGCTGGCACCGCGGTTGACCATCACTCCGGCACCGGTCTCCATGTCCGCGACCAGAACCTCATCCGCAAGATGACCTACGCCAATGTCGGCCATGCCACCCGGTCAACCCTCACCGATGGCAAAGGCCTCACCACCACCCAGGACTATGACCGTCTCGGACGCCTCACCAGCCTCAGCTATGGCGATCCAACCAACACCTACGACGTCGATTTCGCCTATGATGGCGCCGGCAACCCCGCCTCGATGTCCGAGTACAACCACGCCAGCCACGCCACCGCCAATCGCCAACGCGAGACGACCTACCGCTACGACCATCTGCGCCGCCTGACCCAGGTGAACCAGCATGGCCAGACCGTCCGCTACGCCTACGACGCCGCCGGCAATCGCACCCTGCTGACGCTGCCAGACAACAACACCATCGCCTACCACTACGACGCCGTCGGCCAGTTGATCGGCTTAACCGACCCGGACAACCAGCACAGCGACTTCCACTACGACGGCGTCGGCCGCCATGTCGGCACCCAGCGCCCCAATGGCCTCCTCAGCGACTACGCCTACGATCCGGCCAGTCGCTTGCGCCGGGTGCAACATCACGCAGACGGCAGCCTCCGCGCTTTGTTCGCTTATGAGCTTGATGCCAATGGCAACCGCACCCGTGCCTATGAAAAAGTCGCCCAGTCCACGACCGTCACGGCCACCTACAATAAATCGTCCAGCCAGGTCACCTTCCCCAGAGGCACCTGGACCGACGCCGGCGACTTCAAACAGACGGCACAGTTCAGCGGCCGCATGCAGATCGCCTACACCGGTGACGAGGCGCTCCTCACCATCGGCACCGGCCCCGATCATGGCCAGGTCGATCTCTACATCAACGACAACTACTGGCGCCGCTTCGATGCCTACACCGCCCAACCCGGCGAGCGCGTCCTCCACCTCCCACAAGTCCCAACCCCACCAGGGGCGACTAGTGGCGTGGTCGAGATCCGCAACCAATCAGACCGCCATCATCGCTCCACTGGCCGCGTCTTCCGCTTCAAACAGGTGCAGGTGCTTGCCGCCACTTATCATGAAAGAACCATCGACTACACCTACGACCAGCTCCAGCGCCTCAAGTCCGCTCAGGGCACGCCCCCCTACACCTACACCTACGACCAGGCCGGCAATCGCCTCAGTGCGGCTGTCGGTACCAACACGACGAACTTTACCTACAACAAAGCCAACCAGTTGGTCTCCGATGGCACCCACACCTACACCTACGACCTCAACGGCAACCTCACCCACGATGGCACGAATGCGTATACTTGGAATCGCGCCAATCGCCTGACCCAGCGCGGCACCGACACCTACACCTATGACGGACTTGGCAATCGCGTATCACAGACCGTCAACAACGCCACCACCCACTACCTACTCGACCTCCCCCTCGATACCATCCTGACCGCCACCACCGGCACTAACACCGATCACTTCATCCATACCGGCGCCGGCATCCACAGTCACAAGCAGACCAACGGCACCTGGCACTGGCTGCTCGAAGACGGACTCGGCTCCATCCGCGCCGAGATCGACAACCTGGCAATGGTCTCGGCAGCCCAGAACTACGCACCCTATGGCGCGCCCTTCGGCACTGTCGGCACCTTCGCCAGCCCCTACGCCTACACCGGCGAGTACACCGACCCCAGCGGACAAGTCTACCTCCGCGCCCGCTACTACAACCCCGCCATCGGCACCTTCACCGCACTCGATCCCGTCATGGGTGTAGCAGCCGTCCCCATGTCCCTCAACGGCTACTCCTACGTCCACAACAACCCCGTCAACTGGACCGACCCCAGCGGCGAGTTCCTCCCCGTGATAGCCGTGATCGGTCTGGGCATACTAGGCGGTGCAGTCGGTGGCGCCCTCCTTGGAGGCGGCATCGAAGCCGGATCGCAGTTGCTCAACAACGGCTTCGACCTCGGCTGCCTCGACATGGACAGCGTTGGCCGGGCAGCCCTGGAAGGTGCGGCCCTTGGTGCCCTGGCGGGTGGCGTTGGCGCAGCAGTCGGCGCCGCCGGCCTGAGTGGTGCAGCCGCCTTTGCCGTCAGCGAAGGTGCCGACTTCATCGGCGGCTTCCTCTACGACATCGGCGTCAATGGGATGAGCCGGGAAGAGGCCCTCATCAACGGTTTGATGGGCATCGGCTTCGGTGGTGCAATAGGCCTCCTCGGACGCGGCATATCCCGCGCCGCCCGCAACATCAACCTCCCCAACAATCTCCCCCTGCCCCGCCAGCTACGCAGACAATGTGCCAGCTTCAGCGCCGACACCCTCATCACCACGCCAGACGGCGACAAACCCATCTCCGAAATCGAAGTTGGCGACGTCATCCTGGCCTACAGCGAAGCCACCGAAGAGGTCGACATCTACCACGTCTCCGCCACCCACACCCAACGCCACGACACCACCCTCGACATCACCATCGACGGCGAGACGCTCCACACCACCGACGAACACCCCTTCTACGTCATCCGCGACGACCAAGAACAATGGGTCCAAGCCAAACACCTCCACATCGGCGATGCCATCCTGAGCGCCCTAGGCGAAACCGGCATCGTGGAAGATATCGTAATCGTGGACGAACCTCAAACCATGTACAACCTCACCGTCAGCCTCGTCGCCACCTACCTCGTCGGTGATGGCCAATGGCTCGTCCATAATCAAGGTGAATCTGAAGTCCCCCTAATTCTGGTATCAGATGCTGAGGATTACCTTAATCAATTGAGAAATGTCGGAATGGATATCGCGTTGCGTAATCCTAACATACATCAACATCCTGCTGCCCTTACACAAGGTTTCAAACCACGTAGCCCTGGGGCCGAAATGACTATTTTTTGGCATGTTAGATATGGGAGCAATGCCAAAACAGCAGCTCGCTCACCATATATTTCATTGTCAAGAAGCCTGGAAAGAACAATCCATTGGAACCAAGGATTACCAATATATGTTCTAGATTTGAACATTGTAGAGGATCCCGTTTTCGATCTCTCAATTCCTAGCGAACTAGATCGCTACATTCCAGATCAAAGCGCAGGCTTCAAATATGAAATGGCACGGCGTTTCGCAAGAAGTTCAAAAGAAGTTCTTGTGCTTGGAAATATACCAAGCAATGCTATAAAATGTCTAATTGATCCAGAATAGACAACTTGGAGGAGGAATGGCTGAAAGCGTTAATGACATCAAGAAGCAAATTGCTGATTGGGCATTGGATGAAAACGAATTTATTGTCAGGCTTGTTTCTATGAATAAGTTTGATGATTCTTCGTTCAAGCGAGGAATGGAGTTGCTTGGTACCTATATGTCTGGAAGCGAAGGATGTGTCTGTAACGAGGTTTTATCAGTTGTATGTGAGTTGTTCCTGCAATTGAGTATGCGTGTAGACAGACTTGTAAGAAATTCTCAGCTTGATCAAGCCAATCAGACTATGAATGCAATAATTGAGGTTGAGCAAGTGATTAATGTTGGGTGATGATTTCCAGGATTCACATTTTGGTAAAAATCATCAATAGTCCATAATTGACTATGAATGGGGTATCTTGAATGCACGCTCCAATTGTTGGGAGCGTGCATTCAACTCTAATCAAACAACTCACTAAATTGCTCAACGATCTCAATCAGCCGGCGACACAATATCGTTGGCTCCAGCAAAAAGCTCGCGCCTCCAATCGGGGGCGCGTCTGCTTTCAAACACAGAACACACGTTCTGCGGTATGTTCTCCCAAACCAACCCCTTTCCAGCTACACTGAAACTAAGGACACCAAGGTTAAATCAGGATGAAACTGCTATTAACCAACCCACCCGGCACCCATTTTGCAGCAAATTGCTGCCGGTTTCCCGCCGTTTTTCCCCCGGTTATCCGCATTCTCCGCCTGGTCTTCCCGTGTTGCCGCCGTTTTTTTGTTGCGTGGCGGCGGCAACACGCATAAAGTTACGACCCAGCCCGGCCCCACTCCCATAGTCTGAGTACAACAGGGCCGGCGCCCTCCTCGGTGGCGGCATCGAAGCCGGATCGCAGTTGCTCAACAACGGCTTCGACCTCGGCTGCCTCGACATGGACAGCGTCGGCAGAGCAGCCCTGGAAGGCGCGGCCCTTGGTGCCCTGGCGGGTGGCGTTGGCGCAGCAGTCGGCGCTGCCGGCCTGAGCGGTGCAGCCGCCTTTGCCGTCAGCGAAGGTGCCGACTTCATCGGCGGCTTCCTCTACGACATCGGCGTCAACGGCCTCAGCCGGGAGGAGGCTCTCATCAACGGCCTAGCAGGCATTGGCTTCGGTGGTGCAATAGGCCTGCTCGGACGTGGCATATCTCGCGCCGCCCGCAACGTCAACCTACCCCTGCCCCGCCAGCTACGCAGACAGTGCGCCAGCTTCAGCGCTGAGACAATGGTGGCAACACCAGACGGCGACAAACCCATCTCCGAAATCGAAGTCGGCGACGTCATCCTGGCCTACAGCGAAGCCACCGAAGAGGTCGACATCTACCACGTCTCCGCCACCCACACCCAGCACCATGAGACAACGCTGGATGTGACGATAGACGGCGAGACGCTCCACACCACCGACGAACACCCCTTCTACGTCATCCGCAACAACCAAGAACAGTGGGTCCAAGCCCAACACCTCCAGGCGGATGATCGCGTTCTGGCAGCCGACGGTACGCTCGGTGTGGTCGAAGCAATTGAGATTGTGGACCAACCCCAGACCATGTACAATCTAACTGTCAGCCTCGTCGCCACCTACCTCGTCGGCAACGGGCAGTGGATTGTTCATAATCAGAACCCAAACCTTGAGGATTTATGGAAGCCTATAACGGCGATGATTTGGGAGAAAGAGAAACTGATATCCTCTACCGATTGGAGAGCGAATCTGATGGCCGTGTGGGATCTTCCAGCTAAAATTCCTACAGTAGCCTGGCAAGCTCACCATTTGGTTCCTCAGACTCCATCAGGGCCTTTGGGCTCGCTTGCGAGACCTGGTCAAAAGGTGTTAGCCGAATATGGCATTCACATACATAGTCCAGCAAACTTGGTATGGCTGCCGAGGGATAGAGATGAACTTGAGGCTCTAGAATCATTGGTCAATAATCTGCCCTTGCCGCATCTGGATTCTGGATTACATAATTATAGGAACATCCCAGTTGGTCAAAACAACTTGCCAGTTGACAACGTAGTTAACGCATTGGTTGCGTTGAAAGACCAAGATGCTCCTCGTATGGAAGTGCTGAAGGAATTGTATAGTATGGCAAACGCATGTTTGATAGGAGATTTCCCCTAATGAATGTGGTATATCGTGTCAAGCGAGATAGTAACCATCAATATCTATTACCAACGACTCCCGAAGGTATGGATAGGTTGTCGGAGTTAGATTGTTCAAGCAGAGAAGCTGATTGGATGCCTATACCAATGTATAATCCAATTCCAACTTTGGATGAAACAGATTTCTATCAGCCACGACAAGGCTTCTTTATCATCAGCGAAAAAGCTCATCGACATTTGGGGGCGTTATTCCGCAATTTGGGTGAAATATTGCCCTTAACATGTACTGAGCCACACTGCCCTGATGGGAGGATATATGCAGTCAATATCCTTGAATGTATCAACTGTCTTGACCATGAAAGAACCAGTTGGCGCACAAACAAAAAACTCATCAACGAGTATGTATTCAATGCTTCTCGCTTGCCCTCTAATGGTTTTTTCAAGATACCTGAAGAGCGCTCAATAGCAATATATGCTCAAGTTGATACAGCACTTCCCGAAGACGAGTGGATTACAACCCGTATCCGTGACTATGGGCTACAAGGTTTGAGATTTGAGGTTGTCTGGCAAGAATGAGGAATCTGATATGAGTAAGACAGATAGGGACTGAACTTGTCTGTTATGTCATCAAACTACACACTCTTCAGACTGGGGTGTGTAGTTTGACTCATAGCAATATCGCTAGCACCAATCGGGGGCGCATCTGTTCTCAAACACAGAACACACGTTCTGCGGTATGTTCTCCCAAACCAACCCCTTTCCAGCTACACTGAAACTAAGGACACCAAGGTTAAATCAGGATGAAACTGCTCTTGACCCATCCACTCACCACCCATTTTGCAGCAAATTGCTGCCGATTCTCCGCCATTTCCCGCCGTTTTTCCCCCGGTTATCCGCATTCTCCGCCTGGTCTTCCCGTGTTGCCGCCGTTTTTTTGTTGCGTGGCGGCGGCAACAAGCATAAAGTTACGAACCGGCCCGGCCCCACTCCCATAGTCTGAGTACAACAGGGCCGGCGCCCTCCTCGGCGGCGGCATCGAAGCCGGATCGCAGTTGCTCAACAACGGCTTCGACCTCGGCTGCCTCGACATGGACAGCGTGGGCCGGGCAGCCCTGGAAGGTGCCCTCGCAGGTGGCGTTGGCGCAGCAGTCGGCGCTGCTGGCCTGAGCGGTGCAGCCGCCTTTGCCGTCAGCGAAGGTGCCGACTTCATCGGCGGCTTCCTCTACGACATCGGCGTCAACGGCCTCAGCCGGGAGCAGGCTCTCATCAACGGCCTAGCAGGCATCGGCTTCGGCGGTGCAATAGGCCTGCTTGGACGTGGTCTGTCCCGCGCTGCCCGCAACGTCAACCTACCCCTGCCCAACAACCTGCGCAGACAATGCGCTAGCTTCAGCGCCGACACCCTCATCGCCACACCCGACGGTGACAAACCCATCTCCGAGATCGAAGTCGGCGACGTCATCCTCGCCTACAGCGAAGCCACCGAAGAGGTTGACCTCTATCACGTCTCTGCGACTCATACCCAACGCCACGACTCAACCCTCGACATCACCATCGACGGCGAGACCCTCCACACCACCGACGAACACCCCTTCTACGTGGTGCGCGACGACCAAGAACAATGGGTCAAGGCCCAAGACCTCCACATCGGTGACTCAGTCCTGAGCGGATTGGGCGAAACCGGCATCGTGGAAGATATCATCATCATCGACCAACCCCAAACCATGTACAACCTCACCGTCAGCCTCGTCGCCACCTACCTCGTCGGCGACGGCCAATGGGTGGTTCATAATCAAGGCATCAAGAGGGGTTTGCAGATTGCCCCATGGGGTACAACTTTCGATATTGCACTTGGTGTTACAGAGCATGTATTATCATTCGCATGGTCATTCGAGAATCCATATGCATATATGGCCTGGGAATGGCCAAATGAGTTACTGCGGTTAAGTAGTGTCAAACTTCCCAAGCTTCCGAATCGAGTGTCTGACGCGCAAATCATCAATATGAGAGACACCCGCGTTGTTCTCGAGTATACGCCAAAAATTTTGGATCGCTTTGGCGCAGAAGTTCCAGGTGGTCGAATCCACTTCAATCTACAGGGGATGAATCCATTCTCAACTCTTGATGATCATCCATCAAAGTACGTAACAGTGGTAGAATTAAACCATGTGAAGAACAATGCTGAGCTAATGAGCATAACAGCATTTTACCAAGGTATTGATGATGGGGCATTAACTGCTAATGAAGCAAGAGTTGAATTAGCTCGTATCTGCGATGTAGATTTTTAGTCCGGAAATCATCTTAGGTGAATAGTGTCATACACTGGCACTATTCATCTAAATTGTGGGAGGTTCTATGACAACTTGGGATGAAATACTTACATTTTATGAGCAAGGATATCAACTCTCTCGTGAGGGTAAAATGTGGAATGATATTCGTTATCATTGTCAACGAATACAAACACTAATTCTTGAAATCCGGAAGCATCCTGTTTTGAGTAAGCTTGAGCATAGTGTATCTGTGTTTGAGCTACGTTTAGAAAATAAAGCTAAGAAGCGAGGTGCGTTAATTTTTATAGAGGGTAATGACAATGTGAGGATCAATTTTTATAATATGAGTAAGGTGAAGAAGGATGAAACGTATGATACAGTCCAGATTCACCTTAGTGATGCAATCCAGATTTTGGTGTCAAAATTGCTAAGCGTCTAGACTTAGTGACTGACAATCGAATAAGTAGATAATGTATAATAGAACACGGCGGGGTAGTAGCCATCAGGCTATGCTCTAGGTTCTACCACCTATTCACCCAACACGGCCCCTTTCCAGCTACACGGAGCCTGAATCCGCATGATTCTGCTGCCATTTTCTCCCGGCTCTCCAGAAGCACAAACACAGAACACACGTTCTGCGGTATGTTCTCCCAAACCAACCCCTTTCCAGCTACACTGAAACTAAGGACACCAAGGTTAAATCAGGATGAAACTGCTATTAATCAACCCACTCAGCACCCATTTTTGCGGCAAATTGCTGCCGGTTGTCCGTCATTTCCCGCCGTTTTTCCCGAGTTGTCCGCCTAGTCTCTCGTATTGCCGCCGTTTTTTTGTTGTGTGGCGGCGGCAACAAGCATAAAGTTACGACCCAGCCCGGCCCCACTCCCATAGTCTGAGTACAACAGGGCCGGCGCCCTCCTCGGAGGTGGCATCGAAGCCGGATCGCAGTTGCTCAACAACGGCTTCGACCTCGGCTGCCTCGACATGGACAGCGTGGGCCGGGCAGCCTTAGAAGGTGCGGCCCTTGGTGCCCTCGCAGGCGGTGTTGGCGCAGCAGTCGGCGCCGCCGGCCTGAGTGGTGCAGCCGCCTTTGCCGTCAGCGAAGGTGCCGACTTCATCGGCGGCTTCCTCTACGACATCGGCGTCAACGGCCTCAGCCGGGAAGAGGCTCTCATCAACGGTTTGATGGGCATTGGCTTCGGCGGTGCAATAGGCCTGCTTGGACGTGGTCTGTCCCGCGCTGCCCGCAGAAGCGGTCTGCTGGATCGCGTGCCACGTTCAACGCCTGCACCTTCTCGAATCTGCCCCGCCAGCTTCAGCGCCGACACCCTCATCGCCACTCCAGAAGGCGACAAGCCCATCTCCGAGATCGAAGTCGGCGACGTCATCCTAGCCTACAGCGAAGCCACCGAAGAAGTCGACATCTACCACGTCTCCGCCACCCACAACCAACGCCACGACTCAACCCTCGACATCACCATCGACGGCGAGACGCTCCACACCACCGACGAACACCCCTTCTACGTCATCCGCGACGACCAAGAACAATGGGTCCAAGCCAAACACCTCCACATCGGCGATGCCATCCTGAGCGCCCTAGGCGAAACCGGCATCGTGGAAGATATCATCATCATCGACCAACCCCAAATGATGTATAATCTAACTGTGGCTCTTGTAGCGACCTACATGGTCGGCGACGGCCAATGGGTGGTCCATAACCAGGATGAGCCGATTGCTATTCAATCTTTGCCTGGTCGGAGTGGAATTCAAGTACCCAGACAGATACAACCTCAACAAATGGCTGATTTGACGAACCGGTGGTACGGTTACGAATTCCTGCTTCAAAGAGTATATGTTCCCTTAGTGAACAATCAATGGGAGGCCGAATGGTGGTTATATTCTGGAGATAAAAGGAGAATACTTGCTCCCGTAGGTGTAGACCGGATTGATATATATCATACACATCCAAGTGGAGCACCATTCCCCAGTCAAGCAGACCTTGATCGCCTTCAGCAACAAGTTGAGTTTCAACAGCAGTTTTGGGGCCAATCCATTACCAATGAGGCTGGAATAATCCCCGCTGTAGGTCCGTTTGAAGGGCAAGTGATAACTTATAATCATACCCAATCATTTGACATTGGTGCCAACTCTAGACAAGCACAAGAATGGAGAAAATGGAGGGAAAGGTTTAATAAGTGGCTCTCTGATAATAGTGGGGATGGATGTTAATCGGAAATCCATGATCAAGGAGATGCGGATGAGTATCGAAAAGTATGATTATCTGTGGAAAGATGGCAAGGATAGCAGATGGATGTTGGTACCTATCAAGAATACCGAACGACATACGATTTATGGTTATAACGATAGGGGAGAGTTGGTTTCACTCCTGATAGAGGATGAGGAAATCCATACAGCCATCGTAAGGAAAATGATAGCTGTTGGAGTAAAGGTTGTTGATCAGAGTGAGTTATCTGACATACTTCGACCAACATGGGCAAATGACAACAGAGATTTGGCTAGTGACCTTGACACAATAAGGAACCTAACGTCAGATATCAATCAAAGTGAAGATAGTTAGGTGTAGACTCTGGAACAAGGAGCGTTCATGAAAAATCTCCTCAGTGAATTACTTGACGATCTCAATCAGCTAGCGACGCAATATCGCTAGCACCAGTAAAAAGCTCGCGCCTCCAATCGGGGGCGCGTTAGCTTTCAAACACAGAAATGGGCGGCAATTGCCCCTTGCCAAGTCGTGCCAGCTTCAGCGCCGACACCCTCATCGCCACACCCGACGGCGACAAGCCCATCTCCGAGATCGAAGTCGGCGACGTCATCCTGGCCTACAGCGAAGCCACCGAAGAGGTTGACCTCTATCACGTCTCTGCGACTCATACCCAACGCCACGACTCAACCCTCGACATCACCATCGACGGCGAGACCCTCCACACCACCGACGAACACCCCTTCTACGTCATCCGCGACAACGAAGAGCAATGGGTAGAAGCCAAACACCTCCACATCGGCGATGCCATCCTGAGCGGATTGGGCGAAACCGGCACAGTCGAGGACATCATCATCATCGACCAACCCCAAATGATGTATAATCTAACTGTGGCTCTTGTAGCGACTTATCTGGTCGGCGACGGCCAATGGGTGGTACATAATGTTGAACCAAGCTCATCTCATCTTATAATACCATCCACAGATAGATTACCTGTCGATCGTGTATTTTATACACAAGATACATTTACATGGGCAGGTCCAATCAAAGGTACTTCCGATTGGTATATTGTTTGGGAAAATGCAGAGTGGTTGTATGCAAATCCGGGTAAAGACCTACCATATGGTGAGCCTATACAGGTCTTCACTAAAACATCTGTCATGAATACCTACGATGCGCCTATACAGCGACGCAAAGGGAACGTCCCTCTCTGGCAGAATCTAACTGATGATAATGTATATTCGCTGGATAACCGTCGTTTAGTAGCATATAAGCTAGCACAACGGACTGATATACCCGTTCGATGGGCAAATCTGCAAAAAATTGTTGCAGATAGCTTCAAGTTTACAACAGATAGTCTTGGTAGACATATTACAGCTATGTCGCCGGGACCACGGTCGAAATTCTGGACTTGGTTTGATGAGGTCTGCGAACTCTAACATAATATAAGTAAATATGGACTACAGAGATTGTAGTCCATATTTCATAACAGAAATGAGGGTTATAATGAGTATTTGGGAAAAAGCTGATAGACAGCAACTCGAAACTTACTTTCACTATCCAAGCGAAGTTGTTGCGATTCCAACTAACACATTTTATGAATCACAGAAAGTACGGGGTGAGAATCATAAAATTATTGGTTTTTTACCCGACAAATCAAATAGGATAACAATCTTGCATTTTCTCTACATAGATAGCGACACTCTAGTTGCTTACGATGAATACGAACCTATGAGTGATGCTGGCGAGTTTCCAATTTCAACGGAAGAAACTAGAGCACTTATTGTAATTCTCTCAGAATATGTAACATCGCTTCAAGAACTCGAAGGTGGTTTAGTATTTCAACCTTTAACAATCAATGATTTAGTTAACTACAATTTTAAACAATCAAGCAAGGTCAAATATTTTCGCTTGACCATTTCAGGAAGAGAAGATGTTCATATAATACTTCGAGCAACACTATTTGAGGATGGTATGAATTTATGTGCATTTGAGTATACTAAAAGCAAAGACCCAAATACCCCTGCATTTGTTCAAACCAAAGTTACAAGCCAAATTGAATTAAGTAGGGAAGCACTTATACAATTATGCAATTCCCTCAACAATTGTATAAGTCTTATACTAAACGATGATGCTTCCTAGCTTTGATGCAACCAAAGGCCAGCCCACTGGAGGAAGCCCTAATTGTTGCGATCATAGGAACCACGAACACAGAACACACGTTCTGCGGTATGTTCTCCCAAACCAACCCCTTTCCAGGTACACTGAAACTAAGGACACCAAGGTTGAATCAGGATGAAACTGCTATTAACCCACCCATTCAGCACCCATTTTGTGGCAATCTGCTGCCGGTTGTCCGTCATTTCCCGCCGTTTTTCCCCCGGTTATCCGCATTCTCCGCCTGGTCTTCCCGTGTTGCCGCCGTTTTTTTGTTGCGTGGCGGCGGCAACACGCATAAAGTTACGACCCAGCCCGGCCCCACCCCTATAACCTGAGTACAACAGGGCCGGCGCCCTCCTCGGCGGTGGCATCGAAGCCGGCTCGCAGTTGCTCAACAACGGCTTCGACCTCAGCTGCCTCGACATGGACAGCGTGGGTCGGGCAGCCCTGGAAGGTGCCGCTCTCGGTGCCCTGGCGGGTGGCGTTGGCGCAGCAGTCGGCGCAGCCGGCCTGAGCGGTGCAGCCGCCTTTGCCGTCAGCGAAGGTGCCGACTTCATCGGCGGCTTCCTCTACGACATCGGCGTCAATGGGATGAGCCGGGAGGAGGCTCTCATCAACGGCCTAGCAGGTATCGGCTTCGGTGGTGCAATAGGCCTGCTCGGACGTGGCATATCTCGCGCCGCCCGCAACGTCAACCTACCCCTGCCCCGCCAGCTACGCAGACAGTGCGCCAGCTTCAGCGCTGAGACAATGGTGGCAACACCAGACGGTGACAAGCCCATCTCCGAGATCGAAGTCGGCGACGTCATCCTAGCCTACAGCGAAGCCACCGAAGAGGTCGACATCTACCACGTCTCTGCGACTCATACCCAACGCCACGACACCACCCTCGACATCACCATCGACGGCGAAACCCTCCACACCACCGATGAGCATCCCTTCTACGTGGTGCGCGACAACGAAGAGCAGTGGGTAGAAGCCAAACGCCTCCACATCGGCGACAAAGTGGTCAGTGGATTAGGTGAGATCGGCACCGTCGAAGACATCATCATCATCGACCAACCCCAAACCATGTATAATCTAACTGTGGCTCTTGTAGCGACCTACATGGTCGGCGATGGTCAATGGGTTGTGCATAACTGTGGTTTTACTTTAGGCGACGATATAACTTTATCAGACAATCAAGGACGGGTACTGTATTATGACAGTAAGTCCGGCGTTGCAATTGCTGAGTTTTTACTTGAAGCCAATGGCAGTCTGAAGATGGATATATCTACTAAGCGCCCCCGAACTGATACCAGCGGCAACTACCTAGTTGGTTCTGATGGCAGATTTCTGTATGAAGATAAGTCAGGCGACGATGTGAGTGCATCAGAAGTATTTGAGGCGGCATGGGGTATTATAGGTGGAGATGTTAGAAGCATTGAAGGTGTATGGTATTCTGCGCCGGGAATATCTGGTAACTATGATCGGTTCGTGCTCAACTTACGGCAAGGAATGGCACCAGAACAGGCAGCACTTAACACCTGGACTGGAAAGATGGCTCTGAGAAGAAACCCACCATTTAACAATGTTCTAAGTGTAAATGCGTGGAAAGTAAGTAATTATCAACTGGACAATATTCCAATACCACATGCCGAGTTAGATCAGTTGATAATGGCATCTGAGATGCATGATCCCAAATGGTCATTCTTGATTAGATCCACCTTTGGGAAATAAATCAGTTCTAAGGAGTTATCCATAAGTGAACGCCTACCACAAGAGGTGAAAGTGATTGAGACCGGAGGGTAAGATGCTGGTATTGCGAATCTGATAAGGAATGTTGGACGCAACAGGCTCGTCAATCGCCTTGAGAAAATCAGTTACAAGGTGGTTCTCGAGCCTGTATCCATTGCTTGATTAACCTATTTTCAGGAGAGATTCTTATGACAGGAAATAATCAGAACATCGGCATAATTGAGCGGGTAAATGGTAAAAGGCGGTTTCGTCTACCACATGAAGGCGAAAAGATTGACTATAGTAAAGTTCAATTGAGATCACGAGTAACATTCGCTGGTGATGAAATTGAAATCCTATTCTTTATTGACAAACGTGAAGCCGAAAGAATGGTACAGATACAAAAACCTATTTACAGATTGATATGGGAAAGGGGAATGACGGATACTGATTCATAGGAAAACAAGTTCAATCTTAATCTTTGAACCTGTAACAACTGAAACAGCCTCTTCGGAGGCTGTTTTTTGTCACCGTATCATAGGATGCGGGTGTCCAAAGATCTAGCGATGGGTGATGTCAAGCATATTTCTCTCGTTGGTGTCGTGGTACAACCCGCCAAATACCGGATACCCCACTACCAACTACTTTTTACCAAGCTCATACCTAGAACACGTTTGCTTTCAAATCCAGAACACACGTTCTGCGGTATGTTCTCTCAAACCACCATTTTCCAGCTACACTGAAACTAAGGACACCAAGGTTAAATCAGGATGAAACTGCTCTTAACCAACCCATTCAGCACCCATTTTGCGGCAAATTGCTGCCGATTCTCCGCCATTTCCCGCCGTTTTTCCCGAGTTGTCCGCCTGGTCTTCCCGTGTTGCCGCCGTTTTTTTGTTGCGTGGCGGCGGCAACAAGCATAAGGTGATGCTTTTGCCCATAATTGCACATATGTGTTAGCTTATGATAATACTGCAATTTAACATCTAACGGCACCCACACCGATCACTACATCGAAGCTAGCTTCGCCCACGTCGGCGCCGGCATCCACAGTCACAAGCAAACCAACGGCACCTGGCACTGGCTGCTCGAAGACGGACTCGGCTCCATCCGCGCCGAGATCGACAGCCTATCGTGGGTCTCGGCTGCCCAGAACTACGCACCCTTCGGCGCGCCCTTCGGCACTGTCGGCACCTTCGCCAGCCCCTACGCCTACACCGGCGAGTACACCGACCCCAGCGGACAAGTCTACCTCCGCGCCCGCTACTACAACCCGGCCATCGGCACCTTCACCGCCCTCGATCCCGTCATGGGTGTAGCAGCCGTCCCCATGTCCCTCAACGGCTACTCCTACGTCCACAACAACCCCGTCAACTGGACCGACCCCAGCGGCGAGTTCCTCCCCGTGATAGCCGTGATCGGTCTGGGCATACTAGGCGGTGCAGTCGGCGGCGCCCTCCTCGGAGGCGGCATCGAAGCCGGATCGCAGTTGCTCAACAACGGCTTCGACCTCGGCTGCCTCGACATGGACAGCGTGGGTCGGGCAGCCCTGGAAGGTGCGGCCCTTGGTGCCCTGGCGGGTGGCGTTGGCGCAGCAGTCGGCGCTGCCGGCCTGAGCGGTGCAGCCGCCTTTGCCATCAGCGAAGGTGCCGATTTCATCGGCGGCTTCCTCTACGACATCGGCGTCAACGGCCTCAGCCGGGAGCAGGCCATCATCAACGGCCTAGCAGGTATCGGCTTCGGCGGTGCAATAGGCCTGCTTGGACGTGGTCTGTCCCGTGCTGCCCGCAACATCAACTTGCCCAACAACCTGCGCAGACAATGCGCCAGCTTCAGCGCCGACACCCTCATCGCCACACCCGAAGGCGACAAACCCATCTCCGAGATCGAAGTCGGCGACGTCATCCTGGCCTACAGCGAAGCCACCGAAGAAGTCGACATCTACCACGTCTCTGCGACTCATACCCAGCACCATGAGACAACGCTGGATGTGGCGATAGACGGCGAGACGCTCCACACCACCGACGAACACCCCTTCTACGTCATCCGCGACGACCAAGAACAATGGGTCCAAGCCAAACACCTCCAGGCGGATGATCGCGTTCTGGCAGCCGACGGTACGCTCGGTGTGGTCGAAGCAATTGAGATTGTGGACAAGCCCCAAACCATGTACAATCTCACTGTGGCTCTTGTTGCGACTTATCTGGTGGGCGATGGTCAGTGGGTTGTGCATAATCAGAGTCGCGAAAGTCTTCTGCAACTTGAAAAGCAGATTCTTAGTGGATCGTTTAGACGTTATCGTTTACCAAGTGGTCTTTGGTTAGTAAGATATGGATCAAGGAAAGGCTTATGGCGTGCGCTTCATCCACTTACAGGGCAACAAGCAAATCACTTGAATCAGTCAGCTGCCTTCCCTATGATCAAGCGCCGGGAAGGTTTAACCGTCTACTTAGAGGGGCAAGCTCAGGTGTCAGGAACAGCCCATAACAGATTCCATCGTAGTTTGGATGATTTTTGGTCCCACTTTAGACTTCTTGGAGCATATGTGGGTGGTGATCCAACCATTAATCAATACGATACTGCGCTCTATAATGCCTTACTGGATGCTGAGATAGATACCCGTGATGCTGAATTGCTCAGTGAAGTAGCGAGAATCGAAAGGCTCAGGTTTGGAATAGAGGATAACGACTACGTTCCAAACTTGCCTGGGAAAGTAGTTGGGAATACCAATTCCAATACAACTCGCAATAGTATATGTCCGTGATAACTAAGGTGTAGAAAGATGTTCGAAAGAACGCAGCAAACCATAGATGACCTGACAAAAGCTGATTGGTTTGTTTCTGTTGGGGAACATATTGATGATGGCAACATTGCGAGAGTTCATTCTTGGGATACAGCCATATCTGCGTTTATTGCAGACAGTTCGATAGACGCTCACGGCGAAGCGAGGAATGAGATTATGAATGTCATAGTACCAAAGTTGAACGTTCATTCCCCCAATAGCCCACGCGCAAGAAATCGGGTTGTCGATGAAATACAGAAGCACGTGCTACCACTTGTCGAAAGAAAAGTAAATTTTCTGATACAGACAAGAGGCGTATCTGACAGCTTTGTCAATGGTGTGAAGTGGCAGATGACTGCCATAGCTACAGCAGTTGAGTATTCAGATGTTTTTGTATCGTCATTCTACATGAATATCAGGGATTGGTATCTTAAGGGTCATTTCCCATGCGGTTGGGAAGGCACTTACCCTCGTGGGAGGATGATTGTCTTCTGACCTCTAAACAACAAAGCGAAAATCTTGCGCCTCCAACTGGGGGCGCATCTGTTCTCAAATACAGAACACACGTTCTGCAGTATGTTCTCCCAAACCACCGATTTTCAGCTACACTGAAACTAAGGACACGAAGGTTAAATCAGGATGAAACTGCTCTTAACCAACCCATTCGGCACCCATTTTGCGGCAAATTGCTGCCGATTCTCCGCCATTTCCCGCCGTTTTTCCCGAGTTGTCCGCCTAGTCTCTCGTATTGCCGCCATTTTTTCTTCTTCTGCGGCGGCAACAAACATAAGGTAATGCTTTTGCCCATAATTGCACTTATGTGTTAGATTATGTTGATACTGCAACTTAACATCCAACGGCACCCACACCGATCACTACATCGAAGCTAGCTTCGCCCACGTCGGCGCCGGCATCCACAGTCACAAGCAAACCAACGGCACCTGGCACTGGCTGATCGAAGACGGACTCGGCTCCATCCGCGCCGAAATCGACAACCTGGCAATGGTCTCAGCAGCCCAGAACTACGCACCCTTCGGCGCGCCGTTCGGCACTGTCGGCACCTTCGCCAGCCCCTACGCCTACACCGGCGAGTACACCGACCCCAGCGGACAAGTCTACCTCCGCGCCCGCTACTACAACCCGGCCATCGGCACCTTCACCGCCCTCGATCCCGTCATGGGTGTAGCAGCCGTCCCCATGTCACTCAACGGCTACAGCTACGTCCACAACAACCCCGTCAACTGGACCGACCCCAGCGGCGAGTTCCTCCCCGTGATAGCCGTGATCGGTCTGGGCATACTAGGCGGTGCAGTCGGCGGCGCCCTCCTCGGTGGCGGCATCGAAGCCGGATCGCAGTTGCTCAACAACGGCTTCGACCTCGGCTGCCTCGACATGGACAGCGTCGGCAGAGCAGCCCTGGAAGGCGCGGCCCTTGGTGCCCTGGCGGGTGGCGTTGGCGCAGCAGTCGGCGCTGCCGGCCTGAGCGGTGCAGCCGCCTTTGCCGTCAGCGAAGGTGCCGACTTCATCGGCGGCTTCCTCTACGACATCGGCGTCAACGGCCTCAGCCGGGAGGAGGCTCTCATCAACGGCCTAGCAGGCATTGGCTTCGGTGGTGCAATAGGCCTGCTCGGACGTGGCATATCTCGCGCCGCCCGCAACGTCAACCTCCCCAACAATCTCCCCCTGCCCCGCCAGCTACGCAGACAGTGCGCCAGCTTCAGCGCCGACACCCTCATCGCCACCCCAGAAGGCGACAAACCCATCTCCGAAATCGAAGTCGGCGATGTCATCCTGGCCTACAGCGAAGCCACCGAAGAGGTCGACATCTACCACGTCTCCGCCACCCACACCCAGCACCATGAGACAACGCTGGATGTGACGATAGACGGCGAGACGCTCCACACCACCGACGAACACCCCTTCTACGTCATCCGCGACGACCAAGAACAATGGGTCCAAGCCAAACACCTCCAGGCGGATGATCGCGTTCTGGCAGCCGACGGTACGCTCGGTGTGGTCGAAGCAATTGAGATTGTGGACGAACCCCAAACCATGTACAATCTAACTGTGGCTCTTGCTGCGACTTATCTGGTGGGCGATGGTCAGTGGGTTGTGCATAATCAGAGTCGCGAAAGTCTTCTGCAACTTGAAAAGCAGATTCTTAGTGGATCGTTTAGACGTTATCGTTTACCAAGTGGTCTTTGGTTAGTAAGATATGGATCAAGGAAAGGCTTATGGCGTGCGCTTCATCCACTTACAGGGCAACAAGCAAATCACTTGAATCAGTCAGCTGCCTTCCCTATGATCAAGCGCCGGGAAGGTTTAACCGTCTACTTAGAGGGGCAAGCTCAGGTGTCAGGAACAGCCCATAACAGATTCCATCGTAGTTTGGATGATTTTTGGTCCCACTTTAGACCTGCTGGAACCTATGCGTTTATTCTGCCAGCTATTCCCCAATACGATACTGCACTCTATAATGCCTTAGTAGATGCTGGGGTAGAGGCGCCGGATGCTGAATTGCTCAGTGAAGTAGCGAGAATCGAAAGGCTCAGGTTTGGAATAGAGGATAACGACTACGTTCCAAACGTGCCTGGGAAAGTTGTTGGCATTACGAACTCTCATGCAACCCGGAATAGTATCTGTCCATAACATATAGGGAGTCAGATGATGTTTGACAGAACACAACAGGTCATAGATGATTTAAGCGATGCTGAATGGTTTGGTTCTGTCGGTAAGCAAATTGATGATGGTAGCATTGCTAGATATTATTCTTGGGATGCTGCCATTTCCGAATCATTAGCTGAAGTTTGGGTAGAGACTCGCAATGCAGCAAGAAATAGCATGATGGATGCAATTAGCTTTGAGTTAGAGGCTCTTAATTCTGAAAGCCCTCGTGCAGTAAACAAAGTCGTCGAAAAGATACACATACAAACGCTTCCGCTAGTGGATCGAAAACTAGCAATCCTTGCTGAAATGAAAGATCTACCTGATAGGTTTGTTAGCAGTGTGAAGTGGGATATCACAGCCATAGCTACAGCAGTTGAGTATTCAGATGTTTTTGTATCGTCATTCTACATGAATATCAGGGATTGGTATCTTAAGGGTCATTTCCCATGCGGTTGGGAAGGCACTTACCCTCGTGGGAGGATGATTGTCTTCTGACCTCTAAACAACAAAGCGAAAATCTTGCGCCTCCAACTGGGGGCGCATCTGTTCTCAAATACAGAACACACGTTCTGCGGTATGTTCTCCCAAACCACCATTTTCCTGCTACACTGAAACTAAGGACACCAAGGTTAAATCAGGATGAAACTGCTCTTAACCCACCCACTCACCACCCATTTTGCGGCAATCTGCTGCCGGTTGTCCGTCATTTCCCGCCGTTTTTCCCCCGGTTATCCGCATTCTCCGCCTGGTCTTCCCGTGTTGCCGCCGTTTTTTTGTTGCGTGGCGGCGGCAACACGCATAAAGTTACGACCCAGCCCGGAATCTTACCCCCTACTCCTATAGCCTGAGCGGTGCAGCCGCCTTTGCCATCAGCGAAGGTGCCGACTTCATCGGCGGCTTCCTCTACGACATCGGCGTCAATGGGATGAGCCGGGAGGAGGCTCTCATCAACGGCCTAGCAGGTATCGGTTTCGGCGGTGCAATAGGCCTGCTTGGACGTGGTCTGTCCCGCGCTGCCCGCAACGTCAACCTACCCCTGCCCCGCCAGCTACGCAGACAATGCGCCAGCTTCAGCGCCGACACCCTCATCGCCACACCCGACGGCGACAAGCCCATCTCCGAAATCGAAGTTGGCGACGTCATCCTAGCCTACAGCGAAGCCACCGAAGAGGTCGACCTCTACCACGTCTCCGCAACGTTCCAGCAACAACACAACTCAACCCTCGACCTCACCATCGACGGCGAGACGCTCCACACCACCGACGAACACCCCTTCTACGTGGTGCGCGACAACGAAGAACAATGGGTCCAAGCCCAACACCTCCACATCGGCGATTCAGTCCTCAGCGGATTGGGCGAAACCGGCACAGTCGAAGACATCATCATCATCAACGAACCCCAAATGATGTATAATCTAACTGTGGCTCTTGTAGCGACTTATCTGGTCGGCGATGGCCAATGGGTTGTTCATAATGTTGATTTATCAGGAATTGGTAGAATACATGGCATAATTGAACTACTTAATCCGATAAATCGAGAGGGGCGTTTGGAACGGTATATCAACAACCTTCTTCGTCAAGCCGCTGAGATTCAAGGATTAGAACACGTTTTAGGGTATTACGATGGAGAATATGTGGGCAATACTCGAATAGCTGCGGAAGCCCCAAATATTCGCAAGATATTAATCGGGCGAAGTGTGTTGTTGTCACGTCAACAGCGACAACTTAGAATTGCTAGCCATGAACTTTGGCATGGTGAACTAAGAGTGAAAAATCTACGCCCAATTAATTCAGGTTGGGGCACACCAGACTATGCTATTCACGAAGTTACGGTGGAACGCCTAGCTCGTGAAGGCCTCATAAGACATTTTGGTGATAGGTTATCTGAACGTGAGCGGTTGGCGAGTGAGGCTTATGAAAAAGCATGGCTTAGACACTGTCCATAACATAAGGGATTTAACAGATGCAGATTGACATGATAAAGTTTGCTCTCATATCAATGTCTGACCGATGGACCGATGATGAAAGACAAAAGTATAGTCTTCTGAGTCGAGATAATGCTCTAAGCTACCATCAGGACTCAACGAAGAAAAACTTTGGTTTAAGTTTGTCACGATGGGCAGCTTATTATCTGATATTCCAGCTAAACTCTGTAGGATTTGCCGTAATAATAGGTAATTACACAGGAGGTAGCCAGAAATGGTTAGAGAGAATGCTTGAATTGTCGAATAAGTTTGCAAATGACACATTGAAGGATAACATAAAACCTTGACTTTGCCCCCTGACTTTTGCCGAGATATGAGCATGAATCGGGTACACAGTCACGATGTAAGCAATGCAAATCACACGCCAGATGCGCCTCCAATCGGGGGCGCGTCCACTCTCAAACACAGAACACACGTTCTGCGGTATGTTCTCCCAAACCAACCCCTTTCCAGCTACACTGAAACTAAAGACACCAAGGTTAAATCAGGATGAAACTGCTGTTAACCAACCCATTCAGCACTCATTTTGCGGTAAATTGCTGCCGGTTGTCCGTCATTTCCCGCCGTTTTTCCCCCGGTTATCCGCATTCTCCGCCTGGTCTTCCCGTGTTGCCGCCGTTTTTTTGTTGTGTGGCGGCGGCAACACGCATAAAGTTACGACCCAGCCCGGCCCCACCCCTATAACCTGAGTACAACAGGGCCGGCGCCCTCCTCGGCGGTGGCATCGAAGCCGGATCGCAGTTGCTCAACAACGGCTTCGACCTCGGCTGCCTCGACATGGACAGCGTGGGTCGGGCAGCCCTGGAAGGTGCCGCTCTCGGTGCCCTCGCAGGTGGCGTTGGCGCAGCAGTCGGCGCTGCCGGCCTGAGCGGTGCAGCCGCCTTTGCCGTCAGCGAAGGTGCCGACTTCATCGGCGGCTTCCTCTACGACATCGGCGTCAACGGCCTCAGCCGGGAAGAGGCTCTCATCAACGGTTTGATGGGCATCGGCTTCGGCGGTGCAATAGGCCTGCTTGGACGTGGTCTGTCCCGCGCTGCCCGCAACGTCAACCTACCCCTGCCCCGCCAGCTACGCAGACAATGCGCCAGCTTCAGCGCCGACACCCTCATCGCCACCCCCGACGGCGACAAGCCCATCTCCGAGATCGAAGTCGGCGACGTCATCCTAGCCTACAGCGAAGCCACCGAAGAGGTCGACATCTACCACGTCTCCGCCACCCACAACCAACGCCACGACTCAACCCTCGACCTCACCATCGACGGCGAGACCCTCCACACCACCGACGAACACCCCTTCTACGTCATCCGCGACGACCAAGAACAATGGGTCCAAGCCAAACACCTCCACATCGGTGACAGGGTGGTCAGCGGTCTTGGCGAAATCGGCACAGTCGAGGACATCATCATCATCGACCAACCCCAAACCATGTACAACCTCACCGTCAGCCTTGTTGCCACCTACCTCGTCGGCGACGGCCAATGGGTGGTTCATAACGTTCAATGCTATCGTTTTGCCAACAAGGATGACCCGGACGATATGTTACCATCCATGATGCGGCGGAATCCGAACTTGTCGTGGTATGATACAAATATGTTCCTTCGAGATCTCACCGGAAGTGATGAGTTTGATGTCCTCTGGAAGCAGCTTCAAGACATCAGTCTATATCAAACAATGGATGATTGGATCAGGTACCATGCGAGTGGGGGACATATGAAGCGGCCGGTGCCTACTCCATTCATATCAGTCACAACCGATCTTCAGGGAGCGCTGAACACAACAGATACTGAGTTTTTGCAACCGATGATCTACGGTGGGAAGGTCAAGGAGATCGCTATCCTCGATATTCCACATGATCGCTTGATCCGTCCAACCCAGGCCCTGTCTATCGCCGAGGGAGAGGCTCTCTTCCTGGGAGACGATATAGCTCAATACATTGAGACCTGGATGCCCAATATGTTTATTGGGAGACTACGCTGACCTTCGGAGATGAAAGCAGTGAGAACAGAGACCCCAAATGGGTCTCTGTCTCATATTGGTTTATATGAGTAGGAGATTAGACATGTCACAGACAAATGATTGTTCGGAAATCATCGTCAGCATTGGGACTTCATGGGGGGGAGTTGACGTTCCCCTAACCTTCTGGATGGAGAACGGCCCTGGTGAAAAATGGTATTTGAGTCCCTATCAGACAAAGTGTGCTGACGATGAACGGGAACTGGGAGTGTCCAAGATACCCCTGGCATATAGAAATGACGATTTAGCGCAGTTACTGATTGCATTAAAAGTCATTGACTATCCCTGGGATTTATCCACTCTGGAAAGTCTGGATGTCAAAGTATCCGAGCTATCGGAAAGAAAAAGTGGACGTGGATTACTTACAGGGGAGTTCTCGATTCAGGATGCTGAGAATTCAACACAAGTCATTAATTTCAGTAAGTTTTCTGTTCCTCTCAACAATAAATTAAAACCGATAATTGGGCAAATCTTCTCAGAAGATAGGTTGTTCTTATTCCCCAAAGACAAACATCTGAATAAGACAATCGAACTTGATCGAGATAACCTGGATGATTTTGTCGTTTCACTGGGGTTCGCATTCCTTGGTATCAGTTCTGTTGAATATGTTAGAGAGTGGTTTATTCCGGATGAGAGCTTTTGTGATAGCCTCCAGTATGGGGCATATGATGGCGACCCAGACACACACTACGTTAAATGTATCTCGTCTCAGCATCAATGCTCTATGGTAGCAGTAATCCACCGGATCACTGATCCTTACTATGAAGTACCACTATACTGGCTCATGTCAATGGCGATTGGTCATGTAGATTCCTCAAAAGCGTTGCTAGATACACTACTGGAAATTAAGAACTCTTATACCTATAAGAGTAGTTTGCCACCGCTAGATTGAACAGAATTTCAATCCAAATATATGCCAGGGTGGATGTACTCAATCAAGACGACGTTCTGTGACACGTTCACCCAACACGGCCCCTTTCCAGCTACACGGAGCCTGAATCCGCATGATTCTGCTGCCATTTTCTCCCGGCTCTCCAAAGCCACGAACACAGAACACATGTTCTGCGGTATGTTCTCCCAAACCAACCCCTTTCCAGCTACATTGAAACTAGAGTACACGGAGATTGAACCCGCATGAACCTGCTGCTTACCAACCCATTCGGCACCCATTTTGCGGCAAATTGCTGCCGATTCTCCGCCATTTCCCGCCGTTTTTCCCCCGGTTATCCGCATTCTCCGCCTGGTCTTCCCGTGTTGCCGCCGTTTTTTTGTTGCGTGGCGGCGGCAACACGCATAAAGTTACGAACCGGCCCGGCCCCACCCCTATAGCCTGAGTACAACAAGGCCGGCGGCTTCCTCTACGACATCGGCGTCAACGGCCTCAGCCGGGAACAAGCCATCCTCAACGGTCTAGCAGGCATCGGCTTCGGTGGTGCAATAGGCCTCCTCGGACGCGGCATATCCCGCGCCGCCCGCAACATCAACCTCCCCAACAATCTCCCCCTGCCCCGCCAGCTACGCAGACAATGTGCCAGCTTCAGCGCCGACACCCTCATCGCCACTCCAGAAGGTGACAAGCCCATCTCCGAGATCGAAGTCGGCGACGTCATCCTGGCCTACAGCGAAGCCACCGAAGAAGTCGACCTCTACCACGTCTCTGCGACTCATACCCAACGCCACGACACCACCCTCGACCTCACCATCGACGGCGAGACGCTCCACACCACCGACGAACACCCCTTCTACGTCATCCGCAACGACCAAGAGCAATGGGTAGAAGCCAAACACCTCCACATCGGCGATTCAGTCCTCAGCGCCCTAGGCGAAATCGGCACAGTCGAGGACATCATCATCATCGACCAACCCCAAACCATGTACAACCTCACCGTCAGCCTCGTCGCCACCTACCTCGTCGGCGATGGCCAATGGGTGGTCCATAATCAAGAAGAACGATTGATTGTTGAGCTATTCAGTGGTCCAACATCTCAAATTAATCGCACAGTTCCAGGATATACTCCCGCTGAAGCGTTAATTTTCACTGTAGAGATTGAAGACTATCTTCAGATCGGAGGTAATGGTCAGTTTGGAATACGAGGGGATGCAACTCAATTGCCATTTGCTACAGGGTTCGCTGATGAAGTATTTCTAACCAACATGTTCAATGAGGGATTGAGAAAAGCTGAACCTTGGGAACGATTGGCATTCAGAGATGCAGTGTTCGCTTCTGTTGCCAGAGTTTTACGTCCAGGCGGAATTTTGTATAATAGCTTTGCAGGCGACAACAAGTTCGCAAAAATCATTGAAGGCAGCAATCTTATGCAACATATACAAGATCTGGGTTTCAGTTTGATCAAACCAACTGATCACTTCATAACAGGCAAGGGTAATGAGAGTCAGGTATATGGCAAGCTTCATCCAGCGTTACGTGGGGCCTCTTTTGGCAGGCCTGATGATCCGGCAAGTGAACATGGCAGCTTTCAAGAAAGGTCCATGAGAACTCTGTCGTGCCAAAGACGATAATGGCAGGAAATAGGAACAAAAATGATGAATGATGTCAACCAACCGCACGAATACGATGAGCATCCTTACACTGAATATTTGGACTTTACGTTTAGTTCATTCGGTGTCCCCTATATAGATCAGGCTAAGGGTATGATTGTTCTTCCAGTACGTGAATTCTCGATCGATTCAGGGTTTCCTGGATATGACAGAGCAGTTATTGTACTAGAAGGCGATGTTATCTTTGAAAAGGTGACAAGTTCTATAAGGGAAATCAGCGAGGTTGATGAGGATGCCACATCAAAGTCTGCCAGGACACAATATAAACCCCCGATAAGGATGAACGACGGGCCATTTCCAGAAATCCAAGAAACGCCTTTCAGTTTCTATATTGGTGGTTTCACATATGAGCCTCCTGGGTGGGTAGAATGGTATCTTGATGTTGTCACCATCAAGGTAAGAGAACACAAATCAGAATTTCCAAGAGGGGCGTAGCCTACTCAATAAGATCACACACACGCTTTCTATATAGAAGGCGTGTGTTCTCATTACCTTCAATACAGCCTAATCGAACTTGAACCCTCAATCCCGCAATCAAACAATTTGCTGCGTTTTCCGGGAAGTATGAACACAGAACACACGTTCTGCGGTGTGTTCTCCCAAACCACCATTTTCCAGCTACACTGAAACTAAGGACACAAAGGTTGAATCAGGATGAAATTGCTCTTAACCAACCCATTCGGCACCCATTTTGCGGCAATCTGCTGCCGGTTGTCCGTCATTTCCCGCCGTTTTTCCCCCGGTTATCCGCATTCTCCGCCTGGTCTTCCCGTGTTGCCGCCGTTTTTTTGTTGCGTGGCGGCGGCAACAAACATAAGGTGATGCTTTTGCCCATAATTGCACATATGTGTTAGCTTATGATGATACTGCAATTTAACATCTAACGGCACCCACACTGATCACTACATCGAAGCTAGCTTCGCCCACGTCGGCGCCGGCATCCACAGTCACAAGCAGACCAACGGCACCTGGCACTGGCTGCTCGAAGACGGACTCGGCTCCATCCGCGCCGAGATCGACAACCTGGCAATGGTCTCGGCAGCCCAGAACTACGCACCCTATGGCGCGCCCTTCGGCACTGTCGGCACCTTCGCCAGCCCCTACGCCTACACCGGCGAGTACACCGACCCCAGCGGACAAGTCTACCTCCGCGCCCGCTACTACAACCCGGCCATCGGCACCTTCACCGCACTCGATCCCGTCATGGGTGTAGCAGCCGTCCCCATGTCCCTCAACGGCTACTCCTACGTCCACAACAACCCCGTCAACTGGACCGACCCCAGCGGCGAGTTCCTCCCCGTGATAGCCGTGATCGGTCTGGGCATACTAGGCGGTGCAGTCGGTGGCGCCCTCCTTGGAGGCGGCATCGAAGCCGGATCGCAGTTGCTCAACAACGGCTTCGACCTCGGCTGCCTCGACATGGACAGCGTTGGCCGGGCAGCCCTGGAAGGTGCGGCCCTTGGTGCCCTGGCGGGTGGCGTTGGCGCAGCAGTCGGCGCCGCCGGCCTGAGTGGTGCAGCCGCCTTTGCCGTCAGCGAAGGTGCCGACTTCATCGGCGGCTTCCTCTACGACATCGGCGTCAATGGGATGAGCCGGGAAGAGGCCCTCATCAACGGTTTGATGGGCATTGGCTTCGGCGGTGCAATAGGCCTGCTTGGACGTGGTCTGTCTCGTGCTGCCCGCAACGTCAACCTACCCCTGCCCCGCCAGCTACGCAGACAGTGCGCCAGCTTCAGCGCCGACACCCTCATCGCCACACCCGACGGCGACAAGCCCATCTCCGAAATCGAAGTCGGCGACGTCATCCTGGCCTACAGCGAAGCCACCGAAGAGGTCGACATCTACCACGTCTCTGCGACTCATACCCAACGCCACGACACCACCCTCGACATCACCATCGACGGCGAGACGCTCCACACCACCGACGAGCATCCCTTCTACGTGGTGCGCGACAACCAAGAACAATGGGTCGAGGCCCAAGACCTCCACATCGGCGATGCCATCCTGAGCGCCCTAGGCGAAACCGGCATCGTGGAAGATATCATCATCATCGACCAACCCCAAATGATGTATAATCTAACTGTGGCTCTTGTAGCGACCTACATGGTCGGCGACGGCCAGTGGCTCGTCCATAATGTCAACTATTGTCCAATGCCGGACCCTGGGGAGGCATTCCATGGTTTCAGTCGACTGAATATCAGGGCCATTGAACAGGCCATGAGAGATTTAGAGGCTCGGATTGGTGGTCAATACCTGTTGGGCCTCCGCACACGGGCACCTGGTGCAGCCGCTCTCGATGGGGTGGTGAGAAACAAGCCAAGCGGGGCTAAGACAGTGGAGAAGTTCAATGATGGGACACGGATTATCAGAGTTCCAGAAGTCGATCCCGCAGGAATAGCGACAGGGAATCAGATCAAGATGAAGGGCATCTCTGATGCAGATGTTGGGTTTGCCGCCCGACATGTCGGGGACGACTTATTTGAGAGTATACCTGACGATGAGTTCATCGATATGATAGTCGAATTCGGCATACCCCGACCGCGCCCAACTAGGGTAGCAGACCAATCAACGTATCTTGCAAATGCTATCAATGCCCGAAACGGCAATCCTGGTGGCCTCATTATGCATGGATCGTTGGTTTCAGGATTAGTGAGAGGCGTACCTCTAAAAACAGAGGATGTTCAGGAGATGTTCCTTCTCGAAGAGTGGTATGTATGGAGCAGCGCTGGTCTGATAGATGTGGGACAAGGGGGGCATCTAACCCAAAGATGGTTGCCTGGTGACTATAATATACTGGCTCCACAATTCAATCTGAATATGCCCTCAGAGGGCATTATAAAGCTCTTGAAAGGGTAGCACACATAACACAAACCAGTCAGGGATGTCGATTGATGGCATCCCTGATGACATCCAATTCGTAGAGGATTTCCTCCAGGTGTTCGGTTTCAGCCCTGAAGTGAGCATATTTCGGGGGGAGGAGGTCCATTGTGTCCTTCACAGACATACGAAACCCTCCACTTCCTGAGCCACCCGCAATTATTTCTATCTCTTTCCCACCTGAATTTTCAGCGATTACATCGGCATCGCCATGATCTTTTCTGTCTTCGACATACATCTGCACACCTTCTGCTTTTCCGTACCACAAAAGGAGTCCGGCACGTCGCGTAAGCCGTCGCATTTCCTCCCTAGGACGGTCAGTGTAATTGCTTGTTTCTTGACCAACCCATGCGACACAAATCAGCGATAGTCTTTCCTGAATCACTTCGTGGGCTTTTGTTGACCTTGCTACAAACACACCGTCTTCATTCCATTCAGTCCATTCACTTTGTTCTTGCATTTTAATTCCTTTATCTGCGGACAACTTCATTTTACCACGAATCTGAGAACTTTTGTGCGAAGAGATCATCAGGAAGCGCTGAATTTCGTAGATAGAGTTTAACAACTGGAGGAAGCCCTAATTGTTGCGATCACAGGAAGCACGAATATAGAACACACGTTCTGCGGTATGTTCTCCCAAACCAACCCCTTTCCAGCTACACTGAAACTAAGGACACCAAGGTTAAATCAGGATGAAACTGCTCTTAACCCACCCATTCGGCACCCATTTTGCGGCAATCTGCTGCCGATTCTCCGCCATTTCCCGCCGTTTTTCCCCCGGTTATCCGCATTCTCCGCCTGGTCTTCCCGTGTTGCCGCCGTTTTTTTGTTGCGTGGCGGCGGCAACACGCATAAAGTTACGACCCAGCCCGGCCCCACTCCCATAGTCTGAGTACAACAGGGCCGGCGCCCTCCTTGGAGGCGGCATCGAAGCCGGATCGCAGTTGCTCAACAACGGCTTCGACCTCGGCTGCCTCGACATGGACAGCGTTGGCCGGGCAGCCCTGGAAGGTGCGGCCCTTGGTGCCCTGGCGGGTGGCGTTGGCGCAGCAGTCGGCGCTGCCGGCCTGAGTGGTGCAGCCGCCTTTGCCGTCAGCGAAGGTGCCGACTTCATCGGCGGCTTCCTCTACGACATCGGCGTCAACGGCCTCAGCCGGGAAGAGGCTCTCATCAACGGTTTGATGGGCATCGGCTTCGGTGGTGCAATAGGCCTCCTCGGACGCGGCATATCCCGCGCTGCCCGCAACGTCAACCTACCCCTGCCCCGCCAGCTACGCAGACAGTGCGCCAGCTTCAGCGCTGAGACAATGGTGGCAACACCAGACGGCGACAAGCCCATCTCCGAGATCGAAGTCGGCGACGTCATCCTGGCCTACAGCGAAGCCACCGAAGAGGTCGACATCTACCACGTCTCTGCGACTCATACCCAGCACCATGAGACAACGCTGGATGTGACGATAGACGGCGAGACGCTCCACACCACCGACGAACACCCCTTCTACGTGGTGCGCGACAACGAAGAACAATGGGTCCAAGCCAAACACCTCCAGGCGGATGATCGCGTTCTGGCAGCCGACGGTACGCTCGGTGTGGTCGAAGCAATTGAGATTGTGGACCAACCCCAGACCATGTACAATCTAACTGTCAGCCTCGTCGCCACCTACCTCGTCGGTGATGGCCAATGGCTCGTCCATAATGTCCAAATTGGCCCATTCGATATAACTGGACTTACCCTATTTCTTGGTGAAGGTGATTTCAGCTTCTCACGTAGCGTTGTTGAACAGCTATCCTATGGTCAGGCACAACACGTCATTTCATCAGACTTTTCAACTCCAGCACTAGCTCCTGGAAATGATATGGATAGATACCTAACCTATCTGGATAATATTGAATCACTTGATGCAATGGGTGCAAGAGTTTTGCCAACCGTAGATGCAGGTGATTTACTGGGACATTTCCCTAACGCGCAGTTTGATACAATAATCTGGAATTTCCCGCATACAGGGGGTGACGTAATGTCAAACACAAACCTTTTACAAAGGTTTTTCGGCAACGTAACCAATGTCTTGAACCCAACGGGAAAAGTACAGGTTTCGCTGAGTTCAAGTCCATTCTATAATCGCTTTGGCATAACAAGTATAGCGAATGAGCATTTTGATGATGTTTCATTCGAAACGATTGTTCCATATTCCGATTATAGTAGACACTTTCCGGGTTATGAACACACAACGACAACAGGTCATGCGAAATCTGCGAACATACCTGGTGCAAGGGTTTGGACTTGCAAACGTTAAATGACTAACTTCACAACTACTGCAACCGAGAAAGTTGCAGTAGTTGTTCGATATATAGAAAATAGGAGGACAAATTGGATTTACATAAGCTAATTGACGAATTTGCTAAACTAGAAAATGCTGTTGTTGGGCAAGGGCCAAAACATCCTGAAAGACAGGATAAAGAGGGGCAAGAACAACTTTCCAATTTTCTTGTAGAATACCCCGCGTTTGCCGAAGATAAAAGCATTGTTGAGTTCTTTGAGTATTATGGGGCTATCGGTATTTATCCTCCAAATCCCCCGTTTGGTGAATTTACTGTAATCACATATGGATTTGATGAGGACGTTACAATGTCTATTGCATATCCAGATGAGTCGCTTGAGGATAATGGATTTTATCGTTTTGCTGAAGTCATTACTGTTTTTCCGAAAACTAAATCAGTAGGAGCAAATTACGCTATCAATGTAGATGATAGAAGTAAGAAAGGTATATATCACAGGGTTTCATCTAATGAAATAGATTCAAGAACTATTCCTTATACCTTATACTGTGAAACATTTTTACATTGGTTAGACAGGCTCATAAAAAGTAGAAACAAAGCTACATAGTAGAAGTAGAATTGGTTCCACTGCATCTATTACAATAAACACCCGTCCTTCCCGACATGCAACGGTTTTCTATTCGCATAGGGGAGGATGGCAGCTTAGCATCGCCTCACCCCGACTCTACTGGATTTTGAGCCAACATTAGACAGGAAGAATTCAATCAAGGACAAATAAACGGCGCAGGGTGTTGAAAAAGAGATTACGGAATATAACAGGCTGATATGCCGATCACTTCCTCACAGAAGTTGAATCTGCATGATTCTGCTCTTGACCAACCCATCCAGCACCCACTTTCGTTGCATTTTCCAGAAAGCACAAACACAGAACACACGTTCTGCGGTATGTTCTCCCAAACCACCATTTTCCAGCTACACTGAAACTAAGGACACCAAGGTTAAATCAGGATGAAACTGCTATTAACCAACCCATTCGGCACCCATTTTGCGGCAAATTGCTGCCGGTTGTCCGTCATTTCCCGCCGTTTTTCCCCCGGTTATCCGCATTCTCCGCCTGGTCTTCCCGTGTTGCCGCCGTTTTTTTGTTGCGTGGCGGCGGCAACACGCATGATGTGATGCTTTTGCCCACAATTGCACGTATGTGTTAGCTTATGATAATACTGCAATTTAACATCTAACGGCACCCACACTGATCACTACATCGAAGCTAGCTTCGCCCACGTCGGCGCCGGCATCCACAGTCACAAGCAGACCAACGGCACCTGGCACTGGCTGCTCGAAGACGGACTCGGCTCCATCCGCTCCGAGATCGACAGCCTATCGCGGGTCTCAGCAGCCCAGAACTACGCACCCTATGGCGCGCCCTTCGGCACTGTCGGCACCTTCGCCAGCCCCTACGCCTACACCGGCGAGTACACCGACCCCAGCGGACAAGTCTACCTCCGCGCCCGCTACTACAACCCGGCCATCGGCACCTTCACCGCCCTCGATCCCGTCATGGGTGTGGCGGCCGTCCCCATGTCACTCAACGGCTACAGCTACGTCCACAACAACCCCGTCAACTGGACCGACCCCAGCGGCGAGTTCCTCCCCGTGATAGCCGTGATCGGTCTGGGCATACTGGGCGGTGCAGTCGGCGGCGCCCTCCTCGGTGGCGGCATCGAAGCCGGATCGCAGTTGCTCAACAACGGCTTCGACCTCGGCTGCCTCGACATGGACAGCGTTGGCCGGGCAGCCCTGGAAGGTGCGGCCCTTGGTGCCCTGGCGGGTGGCGTTGGCGCAGCAGTCGGCGCTGCCGGCCTGAGTGGTGCAGCCGCCTTTGCCGTCAGCGAAGGTGCCGACTTCATCGGCGGCTTCCTCTACGACATCGGCGTCAATGGGATGAGCCGGGAAGAGGCTCTCATCAACGGTTTGATGGGCATTGGCTTCGGCGGTGCAATAGGCCTGCTCGGACGTGGTCTGTCCCGCGCTGCCCGCAACGTCAACCTCCCCAACAATCTCCCCCTGCCCCGCCAGCTACGCAGACAGTGCGCCAGCTTCAGCGCCGACACCCTCATCGCCACCCCAGAAGGCGACAAACCCATCTCCGAAATCGAAGTCGGCGATGTCATCCTGGCCTACAGCGAAGCCACCGAAGAGGTCGACCTCTACCACGTCTCCGCTACTCATACCCAGCACCATGAGACAACGCTGGATGTGACGATAGACGGCGAGACGCTCCACACCACCGACGAACACCCCTTCTACGTGGTGCGCGACGACCAAGAACAATGGGTCCAAGCCAAACACCTCCACATCGGCGACAAAGTGGTCAGTGGATTAGGTGAGATCGGCACCATCGAAGACATCATCATCATCGACCAACCCCAAACCATGTACAACCTCACCGTCAGCCTCGTCGCCACCTACCTCGTCGGCGACGGCCAATGGGTGGTTCATAATGTCAATAGTTGCTACTTTGATGGCTTAAGTCCCCGTAATCAAGAGGCTATCGTTCAGGCCATCCAACAATCCGATCCTAACCTGATCGTTGCCGCTCGTCCTCGTGCGCCGGGTGCCGCGTCACTAGATGGCATCCTCCCCAGCAAACCTGAAGGGGCAGAGAAAATCTATGGGTTATGGGCGGGTGCCCGCCTGATCGAGGTGCCGCAGGTCGATCCACAGGGGCGTTCGCTCGGTACAATGCGAACGATGGTGGCGATTTCCGATCTGGATATTGGGTTGGTTGCCAGAAAGCGTGGAAGGAGCTTTGTAAGTGTCCCAGACGATGAGTTTGTCACCATGATGCATGATCCGCAGTCTATGCTGCGCCTGCCGGATCCGGAGGGGATGCTGCCGGGGAACCTGATCAACCGCTTCAATGAGGCTGATGTGGTCATGCATGGCTCTCTGGTGGAAGGCGTTCTTAAACGTGTGGTTACTTTAGATGAACCACGTATCTTAGAAATGTTCAGAGCAGAATACTGGAGTGTGTTGGGTGCTTCAGGCCTGATTGATTTTGGACTGGGGCGCAAGATCACCCAACGCTACCTGCCTCGGGTATGGAATCAGATTAGACCAAGAGCTTAGCCCATTAGATGTCAGGAGACGATAAAGGATTTTGGGGATGTTGACGAACAATGTCCCCAACTTCCTCCAGTATGGCGAGGATATCATCCAGACGGTTGGTACCCTTACTAAACTTCTGATATTTAGGGGGCAACACCCCACAATCCCCGCCTATTTTGTTCCTCCATATATTGCCTATAAAGATACTGAATATCCCCTTCTTAAACCGCCAGAAGTCCTCATTCTTTTTGTCTCGAATAGTTATACTAATAATCATCCACTGATGATCCACAGCGTTGAAATGGATGGTCGCATCTTCCCAGTGAGGGAGACGCCAGTCATCGCAGGGGATATCCACTGATTTCCCATACCACAGAGTCAAATTAACAAAATCTTCCTTTGTCCTTAGTGTGTACGGACTAACATACAGCTTAAATCGGCGCAAGTTTTCATCCCGTCGGTCTTCACAGTTATCGACGGATTGACCGATCCACAGGTGACCGATCTCGGTCAGTTTGGTCTCCAGTTGCAAACGCATCTTACCTGTTTCTGTGGTGGGGTTGGCCCGGTCCTCTTCCATGGCCTCGGTCAGCGGCTTCCTTTTATCACTCGGCATGATTTCCCTCTCCTTAAGTTAATCACAATAAATACATTTAGATTATACAGCGAAAGTCAGGCAATCTGAACACATTCTCCCAACTCAACAACTTATCGGCTAAACTGAGCTCGAATCCACATGATTCTGCTCTTGACCAACCCATCCAGCACCCACTTTCGTTGCATTTTCCAGGAACCACGAACACAGAACACACGTTCTGCGATATATTCTCCCAAACCAACCCCTTTCCAGCTACACTGAAACTAAAGACACCAAGGTTAAATCAGGATGAAACTGCTCTTGATCAACCCGCTCAGCACCCATTTTGCGGCAATCTGCTGCCGGTTGTCCGTCATTTCCCGCCGTTTTTCCCCCGGTTATCCGCATTCTCCGCCTGGTCTTCCCGTGTTGCCGCCGTTTTTTTGTTGCGTGGCGGCGGCAACAAGCATGATGTGATGGGAATCCCACCAGTCACAAGCAAACCAACGGCAACTTAACATCCGATATCGCCTACCGCAGCAAGATGCAGATCGCCTACACCGGCGACGAGGCCCTCCTCACCATCGGCACTGGCCCCGATCACGGCCAGGTCGATCTCTACATCAACGACAACTACTGGCGCCGCTTCGACGCCTACACCGCCCAACCCGGCGAGCGCGTCCTCCACCTCCCACAAGTCCCAACCCCACCAGGGGCGACTAGTGGCGTGGTCGAGATCCGCAACCAATCAGACCGCCATCATCGCTCCACTGGCCACGTCTTCCGCTTCAAACAACTGGCCATCATCGACACCTCCTATAATGAAAGAACCATCGACTACACCTACGACCAGCTCCAGCGCCTCAAGTCCGCTCAGGGCACGCCCCCCTACACCTACACCTACGACCAGGCCGGCAATCGCCTCAGTGCGGCTGTCGGTACCAACACGACGAACTTCACCTACAACAAGGCCAACCAGTTGGTCTCCGATGGCACCCACACCTACACCTACGACCTCAACGGCAACCTCACCCACGATGGCACGAATGCGTATACTTGGAATCGTGCCAATCGCCTGACCCAGCGCGGCACCGACACCTACACCTACGACGGCTTCGGCAACCGCGTATCACAGACCGTCAACAACGCCACCACCCACTACCTACTCGACCTCCCCCTCGACACCATCCTGACCGCCACCACCGGCACTCACACCGACCATTACATCCACGTCGGCGCCGGCATCCACAGTCACAAGCAGACCAACGGCACCTGGCACTGGCTGCTCGAAGACGGACTCGGCTCCATCCGCGCCGAGATCGACAACCTGGCAATGGTCTCAGCAGCCCAGAACTACGCACCCTTCGGCGCGCCCTTCGGCACTGTCGGCACCTTCGCCAGCCCCTACGCCTACACCGGCGAGTACACCGACCCCAGCGGACAAGTCTACCTCCGCGCCCGCTACTACAACCCGGCCATCGGCACCTTCACCGCCCTCGATCCCGTCATGGGTGTAGCAGCCGTCCCCATGTCCCTCAACGGCTACTCCTACGTCCACAACAACCCCGTCAACTGGACCGACCCCAGCGGCGAGTTCCTCCCCGTGATAGCCGTGATCGGTCTGGGCATACTAGGCGGTGCAGTCGGCGGCGCCCTCCTCGGAGGCGGCATCGAAGCTGGATCGCAGTTGCTCAACAACGGCTTCGACCTCGGCTGCCTCGACATGGACAGCGTGGGTCGGGCAGCCCTGGAAGGTGCGGCCCTTGGTGCCCTGGCGGGTGGCGTTGGCGCAGCAGTCGGCGCTGCTGGCCTGAGCGGTGCAGCCGCCTTTGCCGTCAGCGAAGGTGCCGACTTCATCGGCGGCTTCCTCTACGACATCGGCGTCAACGGCCTCAGCCGGGAGCAGGCTCTCATCAACGGCCTAGCAGGCATCGGCTTCGGCGGTGCAATAGGCCTGCTTGGACGTGGTCTGTCCCGCGCTGCCCGCAACGTCAACCTACCCCTGCCCAACAACCTGCGCAGACAATGCGCTAGCTTCAGCGCCGACACCCTCATCGCCACACCCGACGGTGACAAACCCATCTCCGAGATCGAAGTCGGCGACGTCATCCTCGCCTACAGCGAAGCCACCGAAGAGGTTGACCTCTATCACGTCTCTGCGACTCATACCCAACGCCACGACACCACCCTCGACATCACCATCGACGGCGAGACGCTCCACACCACCGACGAGCATCCCTTCTACGTGGTGCGCGACAACCAAGAACAATGGGTCGAGGCCCAAGACCTCCACATCGGCGATGCCATCCTGAGCGCCCTAGGCGAAACCGGCATCGTGGAAGATATCATCATCATCGACCAACCCCAAATGATGTATAATCTAACTGTGGCTCTTGTAGCGACCTACATGGTCGGCGACGGCCAGTGGCTCGTCCATAATGTCAACTATTGTCCAATGCCGGACCCTGGGGAGGCATTCCATGGTTTCAGTCGACTGAATATCAGGGCCATTGAACAGGCCATGAGAGATTTAGAGGCTCGGATTGGTGGTCAATACCTGTTGGGCCTCCGCACACGGGCACCTGGTGCAGCCGCTCTCGATGGGGTGGTGAGAAACAAGCCAAGCGGGGCTAAGACAGTGGAGAAGTTCAATGATGGGACACGGATTATCAGAGTTCCAGAAGTCGATCCCGCAGGAATAGCGACAGGGAATCAGATCAAGATGAAGGGCATCTCTGATGCAGATGTTGGGTTTGCCGCCCGACATGTCGGGGACGACTTATTTGAGAGTATACCTGACGATGAGTTCATCGATATGATAGTCGAATTCGGCATACCCCGACCGCGCCCAACTAGGGTAGCAGACCAATCAACGTATCTTGCAAATGCTATCAATGCCCGAAACGGCAATCCTGGTGGCCTCATTATGCATGGATCGTTGGTTTCAGGATTAGTGAGAGGCGTACCTCTAAAAACAGAGGATGTTCAGGAGATGTTCCTTCTCGAAGAGTGGTATGTATGGAGCAGCGCTGGTCTGATAGATGTGGGACAAGGGGGGCATCTAACCCAAAGATGGTTGCCTGGTGACTATAATATACTGGCTCCACAATTCAATCTGAATATGCCCTCAGAGGGCATTATAAAGCTCTTGAAAGGGTAGCACACATAACACAAACCAGTCAGGGATGTCGATTGATGGCATCCCTGATGACATCCAATTCGTAGAGGATTTCCTCCAGGTGTTCGGTTTCAGCCCTGAAGTGAGCATATTTCGGGGGGAGGAGGTCCATTGTGTCCTTCACAGACATACGAAACCCTCCACTTCCTGAGCCACCCGCAATTATTTCTATCTCTTTCCCACCTGAATTTTCAGCGATTACATCGGCATCGCCATGATCTTTTCTGTCTTCGACATACATCTGCACACCTTCTGCTTTTCCGTACCACAAAAGGAGTCCGGCACGTCGCGTAAGCCGTCGCATTTCCTCCCTAGGACGGTCAGTGTAATTGCTTGTTTCTTGACCAACCCATGCGACACAAATCAGCGATAGTCTTTCCTGAATCACTTCGTGGGCTTTTGTTGACCTTGCTACAAACACACCGTCTTCATTCCATTCAGTCCATTCACTTTGTTCTTGCATTTTAATTCCTTTATCTGCGGACAACTTCATTTTACCACGAATCTGAGAACTTTTGTGCGAAGAGATCATCAGGAAGCGCTGAATTTCGTAGATAGAGTTTAACAACTGGAGGAAGCCCTAATTGTTGCGATCACAGGAAGCACGAATATAGAACACACGTTCTGCGGTATGTTCTCCCAAACCAACCCCTTTCCAGCTACACTGAAACTAAGGACACCAAGGTTAAATCAGGATGAAACTGCTCTTAACCCACCCATTCGGCACCCATTTTGCGGCAATCTGCTGCCGATTCTCCGCCATTTCCCGCCGTTTTTCCCCCGGTTATCCGCATTCTCCGCCTGGTCTTCCCGTGTTGCCGCCGTTTTTTTGTTGCGTGGCGGCGGCAACACGCATAAAGTTACGACCCAGCCCGGCCCCACTCCCATAGTCTGAGTACAACAGGGCCGGCGCCCTCCTTGGAGGCGGCATCGAAGCCGGATCGCAGTTGCTCAACAACGGCTTCGACCTCGGCTGCCTCGACATGGACAGCGTTGGCCGGGCAGCCCTGGAAGGTGCGGCCCTTGGTGCCCTGGCGGGTGGCGTTGGCGCAGCAGTCGGCGCTGCCGGCCTGAGTGGTGCAGCCGCCTTTGCCGTCAGCGAAGGTGCCGACTTCATCGGCGGCTTCCTCTACGACATCGGCGTCAACGGCCTCAGCCGGGAAGAGGCTCTCATCAACGGTTTGATGGGCATCGGCTTCGGTGGTGCAATAGGCCTCCTCGGACGCGGCATATCCCGCGCTGCCCGCAACGTCAACCTACCCCTGCCCCGCCAGCTACGCAGACAGTGCGCCAGCTTCAGCGCTGAGACAATGGTGGCAACACCAGACGGCGACAAGCCCATCTCCGAGATCGAAGTCGGCGACGTCATCCTGGCCTACAGCGAAGCCACCGAAGAGGTCGACATCTACCACGTCTCTGCGACTCATACCCAGCACCATGAGACAACGCTGGATGTGACGATAGACGGCGAGACGCTCCACACCACCGACGAGCATCCCTTCTACGTCATCCGCGACAACGAAGAACAATGGGTCCAAGCCCAACACCTCCACATCGGCGATGCCATCCTGAGCGCCCTAGGCGAAACCGGCATCGTCGAGGACATCATCATCATCGACCAACCCCAAACCATGTACAACCTCACCGTCAGCCTCGTCGCCACCTACCTCGTCGGCAATGGCCAATGGGTGGTCCATAACCAGAACCCAAACCTTGAGGATTTATGGAAGCCTATAACAGCAATGGTTTGGGAGGAAGAGAGACTGATATCCACTACCGATTGGAGAGCGAATCTGATGGCTGTGTGGGATCTTCCAGCTAAAATCCCAACAGTAGCCTGGCAAGCCCACCATTTGGTTCCTCAGACTCCATCAGGTGGTTTAGGCTCACTTGCTGAACCTGGCCAAGAGGTGTTAGCCGAATATGGCATTCACATACATAGTCCGGCAAACTTGGTATGGTTGCCGAGAGATAGAGATGAACTTGAGGCTCTAGAATCATTGGTCAATAATCTGCCCTTGCCACATCTGGATTCTGGCTTACATAATTATAGGAACGTCCCGCCCGGTCAAAGTGATTTGCCTATTAACAATGTCGTTGATAGGCTGACCGATTTGCAGGAACAAAACGCTAGCCGAGTGAAAATTCTCAACGCATTATATGATATGGCGAATGCATGTCTAACAGGAGACTTCCCCTAATGAACATAGTTTATCGTGTCAGAAGAGATGGTGATTATCAGTATCTATTGCCAACTGCTCGTGGAGGTATGAGTAAACTATCGGAACTGAATTGCTCAAGCAGAGAAGCTGATTGGACACCCATCCAGATGTATAATCCAGTTCCGACTTCGCTGGAAACGGATTTCTATCAACCACGACAAGGCTTCTTTATCATCAGTGAAAAGGCGTATCGACATATGGGACAGTATTTTCGGAGTTTGGGCGAAGTTCTACCGTTAGTGTGTGACGAACCCCATTGTCCCGATGGTCCGATCTATGCAGTTAACATTCTTGAATGTGTCAATTGTTTAGATCACGATAAAACTCGTTGGCGGACGAGCCAAAGACGCACTGACGAGTATGTGTTTAATGCGTCGCGTTTGCCCTTTACTGGCTTCTTCAAGATACCTGAACAACGCGGCACAAGGATATTTGCCCAAGTTGATACAGCACTTCCCGAAGACGAGTGGATTACAACCCGTATCCGTGACTATGGGCTACAAGGTTTGAGATTTGAGGTTGTCTGGGAAGAATGAGGAATCTGATATGAGTAAGACAGATAGGGATTGAACTTATCTGTCATGTCATCAAACTACATACCCTTCAGACTGGGGTGTGTAGTTTGACTCATAGCAATATCGCTAGCACCAATCGGGGGCGCATCTGTTCTCAAATACAGAACACACGTTCTGCGGTATGTTCTCTCAAACCACCATTTTCCAGCTACACTGAAACTAAGGACACCAAGGTTAAATCAGGATGAAACTGCTCTTAATCAACCCACTCAGCACTCATTTTGCGGCAAATTGCTGCCGGTTGTCCGTCATTTCCCGCCGTTTTTCCCCCGGTTATCCGCATTCTCCGCCTGGTCTTCCCGTGTTGCCGCCGTTTTTTTGTTGCGTGGCGGCGGCAACAAGCATAAAGTTACGACCCAGCCCGGCCCCACTCCCATAGTCTGAGTACAACAGGGCCGGCGCCCTCCTTGGAGGCGGCATCGAAGCCGGATCGCAGTTGCTCAACAACGGCTTCGACCTCGGCTGCCTCGACATGGACAGCGTGGGTCGGGCAGCCCTGGAAGGTGCGGCCCTTGGTGCCCTGGCGGGTGGCGTTGGCGCAGCAGTCGGCGCTGCCGGCCTGAGCGGTGCAGCCGCCTTTGCCGTCAGCGAAGGTGCCGACTTCATCGGCGGCTTCCTCTACGACATCGGCGTCAACGGCCTCAGCCGGGAACAAGCCCTCATCAACGGCTTAGCAGGTATCGGTTTCGGCGGTGCAATAGGCCTGCTTGGACGTGGCATATCCCGCGCAGCCCGCAACATCAACTTGCCCAACAACCTGCGCAGACAATGCGCTAGCTTCAGCGCCGACACCCTCATCGCCACGCCAGACGGCGACAAGCCCATCTCCGAGATCGAAGTCGGCGACGTCATCCTAGCCTACAGCGAAGCCACCGAAGAGGTTGACCTCTATCACGTCTCTGCGACCTACACCCAGCATCATGAGACAACGCTGGATGTGGCGATAGACGGCGAGACCCTCCACACCACAGACGAACACCCCTTCTACGTCATCCGCGACGACCAAGAACAATGGGTCCAAGCCAAACACCTCCACATCGGCGACTCAGTCCTGAGCACCCTTGGCGAAACCGGCATCGTGGAAGATATCGTAATCGTGGACCAACCCCAAACCATGTATAATCTAACTGTGGCTCTTGTTGCGACTTACATGGTCGGCGATGGCCAGTGGCTCGTCCATAACCAGGACTTTCCGTTTGACATAATCGGGGCTACCTTGTTCCTTGGGGAGGGAGATTTTGGCTTCTCATCAAGTATCGCTGGACTCGTATCGCCTGAACAAGCACAGCTTATCGTTGCGACAGATTACTGGACAGAGCGTGTACCAGGAAGTTCTCGCTTTTACGAATTTCTAGATAATGTACAATATCTGAACAGTCTCGGTGCAGAAGTAATGACTGATGTTGACGCAACCAATCTAAGAGGAGTGTTTCCAAACCAGGCATTTGATACCATTATCTGGAACTTTCCGCATACAGGTGGTCGCCCTGAATCCAACATTCCGATACTTCAGCAGTTCTATAGAAGTGCTAATGACGTTGTATCCCCGGAGGGCCGGGTTTACACAATCCTGAGTGCAGCTAATCCCTATAACAAAGTCGGTGCTCCGAAATATGCAGCACCTTGGTTCAAGAGGATCAATATGCAGGTAATCCGACCATTCAGCGAATATGAGGATATGTTCCCTCGATACAGTCATGTTCCAACCCGACAGAGTGCACGAGTACCTACTTTGCCTGGTGCGCGTATACACACATTTTGTAGAGCTTAATCAATCATAGGGAGATTCAAATGAGCATACATGACATAATGGGTAAGGTTATGAAGTGGAACAATACATTAGTTGGAGCAGGATATAAACATCCTGAGTATCCAAATCATCATCTAGAGGATGATACTAGGCTCTTCTTCAAGAAATATCCTGAGCTGCAAATGGACAAGGAGTATGTTGAGTTCATTGAGTATTATTCGGGTTTGCTTACAATTTATCCGAATCAAGAACTTATCATAACCATATACGGGTTGTGGTCAGATTATGTGACTAACATATTGTATCCTGACGAGCCACTGGTGGATGAAGACAGATTCTTTAACTTTGCCAGTATTGTAATTGACTCTACAGAGCAAGATGGTAGAGTCAAAGAAATTGGTTTCGCATTCGACCTACATTCAGATCAGTCCTTGCCGATTTATCGCCAAGAAGTTACAGGTACGCAATCACGATTATCCCCACAGTACACTCTGTATTGCGATTGTTTTCTGGATTGGCTTACACAGCTTCATGACTCTGCTGGACGGCTTGATATATAGTAATATCACCCATGAGGACAGCCTGCACGAGCAGGCTGTCTTTCCATAGCTAGGTAGGTAAGGGCACCAGACGTTTGCCCCGCCAGCTACGCAGACAATGCGCCAGCTTCAGCGCTGAGACAATGGTGGCAACACCCGACGGCGACAAGCCCATCTCCGAAATCGAAGTCGGCGACGTCATCCTGGCCTACAGCGAAGCCACCGAAGAAGTCGACATCTACCACGTCTCCGCCACCCACAACCAACGCCACGACACCACCCTTGACCTCACCATCGACGGCGAGACGCTCCACACCACCGACGAACACCCCTTCTACGTGGTGCGCGACGACCAAGAACAATGGGTCCAAGCCAAACACCTCCACATCGGCGATGCCATCCTGAGCGGATTGGGCGAAACCGGCATCGTGGAAGATATCGTAATCGTGGACCAACCCCAAACCATGTATAATCTAACTGTGGCTCTTGTTGCGACTTATCTGGTCGGCGACGGCCAGTGGGTGGTCCATAATGTTAATTGTCCAATCATCCAATTACCTCAAGATAGTGTTTGGGAAAGGAACGCAAATCGTATTCGGCAACGTTATCAACTTGAGACTCTAATCTATCCGGGTTCTGGTGGTAAAACACTTGGAGGAAAGAACATTGCTATATCCAATCATCAGGTACAAGGCATGTATCTTGATGAATATGGTGAATTTATTGCAAATCAAACAGGCTCCCTTCATGCTATCAGTGGGGGAAATAGAATCATTGATTTGCTAATTCCAGATTATAGTGGACTGCCACATCTTCCACCTGAAAATCAGATATTCGATACTCTCCAAAAAGGAAGTCGTGGCTATGGGCGAGATGGTTCGGTCGACACTGAGGCCAAGCTCCTTGAATACTACGCACATCACTTGGACGATCTCGCAAGGGGGGCAATCACTCTTTACACTCTTAATAAGCCCTGTAAGTCGTGTGGCGGGCCCAATAAAATTCACCCCCAAGGTGTAATTGGGCAATTTTCTGATATGTTCCCAAACATCAGATTGCGAATTCTCTATACATACGACTAGGTTGGACATTGTGAATCCCAAATCACTAATTGAAGATTTAAAACAGGCGTGGGTAGAACATGGGGGCTACAAGCCCCCACTTGTTGGTTGCACTCATAACGACATAAACACAATACGTTCAAAGCAAGGAGTCGATTTCCTACCTGAACTGTATATTCAGTTTATGTTAAGTTTCGGGCGAAATGCTGGTGGGTTAAAGCATAGTGGAGACTTTACCTTTCCGAAGGTAGCTAGCTTTAAGAATGAATGGGGCCAAATGCTACCTTCAACAAATTGTTTTGTTTTTCTCACTGATCATGATGCGTTTGCCTTATTCTTTTGTATAGATGGCGAAACCGACCCTATGATTCGCAGGATTGACGAAGCATCTTCTGATGCCGAGCCAGGTTTAGGCATAGAGGAATATTGTCTCTTATCGGATTTTCTGATTGATTGGATACAGTCAGAAATACTCGTTTATCAAAAGTGGAAAAATGACCCTAATTCATCATCTTCTTATGGAGAAAAGTGAGACAGAATGCATGATGAAATTAGTAGTGATGTCTGAACACTAAATCTCGTAATCAGACAATTCAGTGAATTGCTCGACAATATCAATCAGCCAGCGAAAATCTTGTGCCTCCAACCAGGGGCGCGTCTGCTTTCAAACACAGAACGCACGTTCTGCGGTATGTTCTCCCAATTCGACAATTTCCAGCTACACTGAAACTAGAGTACACGGAGGTTGAACCTATATGAACCTGCTCTTGACCCACCCACTCAGCACCCATTTTGCGGCAAATTGCTGCCAGTTGTCCGTCATTTCCCGCCGTTTTTCCCCCGGTTATCCGCATTCTCCGCCTGGTCTTCCCGTGTTGCCGCCGTTTTTTTGTTGCGTGGCGGCGGCAACACGCATGATGAATTTCGGTTGAGTCAACTGAAATGACGATTCTATCGATAATAGGCGGTAAACAGGAGCAATAGGGGGTCCACGTCAGGGGCGAATCTGCGTACAATGAAAGCAGGAACAACATCGGTACACAGTCGGTTGCCGACATGATCGTAGAAGAACTTGACCACAGGATTGAAGAGATTGTTGACAGCCGTGTTCAGGGATTGTTCAAACCACAGGGCAATCGTAATTTTATCGTCTATCCGCAGACATCGTTTTACACCCCTCCCGGTGCAAAATCCGCAGGGGCGATGATATGGGAAGACCGTTATTGATAACATGATCAGGAGGTCAGAAAAATGAGTATTCATGACGTGCTGCGCGAAACAGAGAAAATGTCCACTGCCGATAAATGGCAACTGGTACGTCACTTACTGGATGACTTGCAGGCTACCGAACGAACAGCACCATCTGATTCATGGGCAGATTTTGTGAATCGTATGTATGGCGCTTTAGCCGGTGACCCTGTTGAACGTCTGCCACAGCTGCCCTTAACGGAACGCGACCCGGTAGACTGATGAAGTATCTTTTAGACACCAACACCTGCATTCGTTTTATCAATGGACGCGCTCCTCAAATCAGGCAAAAGATGCTCACCATAAATGCCTCTGAGATTGGCATCAGTGTGATTGTGCAGGCTGAAATGTATGCGGGATCAGCAAAAAGTCAGACACCAGAACATTCCCGTCAAGTACAACAGGAGTTCTTTGAACGCTTCGCCATTGTACTATTCGATGAAAAAGCGGCACTGGTCTACGGTGACATCCGTGCTTCTCTGGAAAAACAGGGAACGCCTATCGGTGGCAATGATCTGCTGATTGCCGCTTCAGCGATTGCGCATGACCTGATACTGGTCAGCCACAACACCCGTGAGTTCGGGCGTGTGCACGGGTTGAAATTAGAAGATTGGGAAGTCATATAACCCCATTCTAACACTCAAATTATGGCAATATGTTGTATGTCTATCGCCTGTCTAGTAACAGGCGTTTTTGCTTTCTACCGTATACCATCCATCTCAACTGGAATGGGCGACAATTGTCCCTTGCCAGGTCGCGCCAGCTTCAGCGCCGACACCCTCATCGCCACACCCGACGGCGACAAGCCCATCGCCGAGATCGAAGTCGGCGACGTCATCCTAGCCTACAGCGAAGCCACCGAAGAGGTTGACCTCTATCACGTCTCCGCTACTCATACCCAACGCCACGACACCACCCTCGACCTCACCATCGACGGCGAGACGCTCCACACCACCGACGAACACCCCTTCTACGTGGTGCGTGACGACCAAGGTAATCCGACATTCACAGGAATTTGCGACTCCAATCCCTGTTGGGTCTGCTCCTGCTTGAATTCTTCCGTATCCTGCCAGCGCGTTTTCTTGCCGTATTTGCGCTCCCCGGTGTAGCCCGCAAAATAGCGTTTATTGTTGAAGTGGTAAGCGTAACGCTCCTGAATGGCTCGCCATGTCGGACCCGGAAAACGACGCAAAATCTCGACCTGTGGTGCGCTACTCTCGACTATCTCACGCAGGGTTTCCAATTCATCCCGTGTCCATGAGATATAGAAATTGTTAGGTTTGATGCGACGACCACTACGCGCTCCGCTAAACCATCAAACAGATCACGACGATACACGCGTTCAACCTCATTCCAGCGTCGAATCACGGTTTCCAGCACCGGGCGTGCTTCTAGCACAAAGGTATGGTCGTTGCGAGCAGCACGCGCTTCTTCTAGTTCGGCTTGCAGACGTTTGATTTCTTGATCGTTAACGATGTAACTGTCTTCCAGTCGTTTCACCAGATCAGGATGGGCTACCGATTACAGATTCTCTAGAATAGACTGTTGCGCATCTTCGCGTGTCCGAATGGCATTTTCAAGTCGTCTGACTTCCATATATGTGCCACTCTGAGTCGAATCCACTGCCTGCTGCCATGCTTCTTCATCAACTGTGGTCGCCTGCAAACGTTCCAGTAGCAGTTCATCTATCGCTTCATCCACATAGCGGGCAGTGATTGTGAGATAATTCTGCCTGTAGCTGTCGTCCAGGCGGTAGTAGTAGCAGCCGTTCTTCGTCTGATAGCTGGTGGACATGCGCTTCAGAGGAATATCCGGGATATCTGATGAGAATACTGCACCGCTGTAAGTCGGCAGCTCTTCTGCTTGATCTGCATACAGATGACGGTTTCTGGGTCAATAGGGCTCGTAGTAGGGATTAGCATCCCCATTGGGCTTGGTGGCTGTCAATCTGTTAAAAGCATAGGTAAAGAGGTCAGACGGGACAATTGCCTCATGATTGTGACGCTGAACAACTACACCATTGGCTGTCCAGTGACCTGCATAAACCGCATTGTGTAACAGCTCGCCTAAACTTGACATGGATAGCATCCGACCACCGGTGATACGCGAACGTTTGCAAATGTTGGTGCGGAAGTAGAACCCTTCCGGGACAAAGGGACCATGTTCTTCAATATGCTCCCAGGTGCGTTTGAGATTACCTTCATACTGTTTGAACAAGCCATACCATGCGATGACCACTTCAGCATAAGATTCAAAGTGAGTATATATATTTGCGCCAGTTGAGGTTTTTATTGCCGTTGGGCAGGTTGGTTCGCATATCAATCACGTAGCCCAACGCGACACTTCCTCCAACCCACAAACCCTGCTGGAGCATGAACTGTTTGCTCTTGGCTAAGCGTCCCTTGATATGAAATTCTAGATAATCCGCCGCACGTTGAGCATGATCGCGGAACATCTGCATGTGGTAGCGACCCTGTGTGGGATGAGCAAAGTCATAGACAAAGCTTGGTGTAAGAACCTGCACATTGTTGCGACGGCAGGTGTCGATGAAGATATTGGTCTGAATTTGCGTCACATCGTGGAAGAATCGGTCTACATCCTGCGATGCCACCAACACGATTTCACCATCTTCAATCAGACGGTGGAGATAAGACATGCCCAGACGCTCGTCAATCTTCTTCGTCCCACTCACACCTGCATCCATGTCGATCATGATGATCTGCTCACGTTGCCAGCCTTGACGTTGTAGATGTTCGACCATATCCACTGTTTGCAGGGTGGTTGAGATGTTGCCTATTTGTCCTTCCGAGGATTGACGATAGTACACAGCCACCGGACGACCTAAAGGAAGGGGCTGTGCTTTATAGATCCTGTTCAGGTTTGCGATACTTCGGCATGTTGGTTTCCTCTCAGGGGTTTCCTAAACGGAAAACGCCCTGCTTCCACGAAATTGGTACACAGAAGCAAGGCGAATGGGTCCCATAAATGAGATACAATATGTCTTAGCCCTGCGACGTGCTTTCCTCACTCGCGGGGTCAGACAGGTCGTTGTGTTCCACCACTGCGGCCCGTCGTCGGTTTTGGGTCGAATTACCCTCAGTGTATTGTTTTTCATTGAGTTGTGCAACGATTTTGAGTAGTGCGCGATATAATCCAACCTTCTCACCGTCGCTATGCTGTGTTTCATCGTTTATTTTCGCCTGCAAATTATGGTTTCTCCTCACGATAGTATTCCACTGCCTGCATTAGAAAATGCCGCACCAGATGCGATGGTGAAACATTCATCCGTTTCGCAAGCCGTTTGATTTTTTTGCGCTCAACGGATGTCAACCTGACGCTGAAGATATGCTCACGTTTCAACTGTGTTGGAAATTTTTCACTTTTGGAGAGCAAAATTACAATTTAACCCGTACCTGGATGCATTTCAAGTTCGTGCGAAATTCGCGTTAGCAGCAAACGTTTTGTACTTAAGATCAAACTGGAGCGCACCAAGCTGAAATACCCCCCCATACATTGACAAACATTGCTTGTTATATGATAATTTCAGTAATTCGGATTACTGAGTATATCCTCAGTGATAATAGAGTGTGAAAATCGTCATTTTATGTATTAGAAATTTTAGTAGAAACAATCTATAATATGCTGAAACCTAAAGTCACCAGTTACACTGTTGCCAGAGAAGCTGGCGTTTCCCAAACGACTGTCTCGTTAGTATTAAATAAATCTGAAAAAGCTAATATTAGCGATGAGGTGCGTCAGAGAGTTATTAAGGTTGCCCAAGAGTTAAATTATGTTCCCCATGCGCTGGCACGTTCATTGGTTACTGGAAAGGCTGGGATCATCGCCTTTATTGCTTCTCTTCCAGTCGAAAACATTGCTCTGGATTCATACCTCTCAAAGGTCATCCAAGGACTTAATGAGGTATGCCAACAACGCGATTTCCACTTGATTATTGATGCGACTCCAGACTATAGCAAACGAGATAAATATACAACTTTAGCAAAAAATCAAAAAGTAGATGGTTTAATCACGTCGAATATCCATGCTGAGGACAAAAACCTTCTCGATCTAATTCGAAACGATTACCCCGTTGTTGTACTTAACAAAATCCCTGAAACAAACACTGAAATCCAGTATTCTGTCATAGCCAATGACGCGCCTAATACATATCAAGTTATAGCCCACCTTCTTGAACTGGGACATGAACGTATTGGGTGTATTCCCTACACATCAGAGCAACATATCAATGAACGCCTTAACATTTTCCGAACCGTATTGGCAGACTATGGAGTAGACTATGATGCTAACTTAGTCCAATATGGGAACTACACCGCTGCCAGTGGTTACCAGGCTATGACTCAGTTACTAGGTGTTAAAAACCCGGCAACCGCCGTTTTTGCAACAAATGATATGATGGCCGTCGGGGCAATGGCCGCTATTAGGGATCATGGATTGAATATTCCGCAGGATATTTCGATTGTTGGTTGTGACAACGAGCAGGTATCCAGTTTTACCTATCCACCATTGACTACAGTAGATTTCTTCCCTGATCAGGTTGGCAAAGCAGCCGCACACCTGTTACTCGATATTATTGAAGGTAAAGAAATCAACGAACCACATGTCGTAATCGATAGCCAGCTAGTGATTAGATCATCTGCCAGTACTGTAGAGTAAAGTTATTTTTTTCGTGCTGAGTAATCCGAATTACTATCCTGAACATCCATTGTCAGAAATGCTAGCACATTTGGAAAGGAGTGAAATATAGACGAAAAAAGTGTCGCTTGATCGACGAAGACAACAATTGCTAACAATAATTTAATACAAGGAGTAATAACTATGTATATGAAAGTAAAATATCTCTTAATCCTTATGGCTCTGCTACTGAGTGTGACCGGTTCCTTGGCCCACGCACAAGACGAAGAAGTTGAATTAACCTTCCTGGTCTTCGAGACTCCGAACCTGAATGCCGAATTCTGGCAAGCAGCAGTTGACCGGTGGGTGGACGAACATCCCAATTATCAGATCAATATCATTGTATCGCCTGACGTTGATCGCAACACCTATGCCAAACAATTGTTGGCAACTGAGCAGTTCCCTGATTTATTGATTGCAATTCGGGTCAGTGAATTTGTAGAAGCAGAAGCACTTTTGCCGTTTTCCGATGAAGACCTTGAGCCATTTATGTTCCCTGATGTCAACTTGATTGATGGAAAACAATATCAACTGCCCATGAGCGGACAGTATATTCCTGTTATTTTCTACAACAAGGATATTTTTGCAGAAGTCGGTGTTGAAGTTCCCCAAACTTGGAGTGAATTCATAGAGGTCAACGAAGCTCTCCTAGAAGCTGGTCATACACCATTGCTGATGGGTATGGATGCCTGGGTAAATGCACAACTCTTACAGGGTATGGTTTCTACCGACATCTATAGCCAACAACCGGATTGGCTACTACAACGCCGGGCTGGTGAAGTGAGCTTCAGTGATGAGAATTTCGTTGCTGCCGTTCAAAAGTACCAAGACCTCTTTGGCGCTGGCTACTTCAATGAAGACATGTGGAGTCTGGGATACGCTGACCTGGAGCAGGCATTCCTGGCTGGTAACAGTGCCATGTACCCAATGGGAACCTGGTTCATCGCCGCAACTGCTGGATTTGAAGACTTTGAAATCGGCGCATTCCCAATTCCAACTGAAGACGGCGACAATGTACTACCGGTATTTGCTGGTGGATGCATGTCCGTAAGTGCTTCGACTGAATTCCCAGAAGAGGCAAGAGCATTCGCAGTTGATTTCTGCTCTTCATCGGCGAATGTGGACGCATTTGTACAAGCTGATGCCCTGTTCCCCTATGTACATGGTTATGAAATGAGCGTAGAAATGCCCCCGTTGTTCGCTGTGACTCTGACATTGCTGGACGATAACCGTGCGGTCACTCCGTTTGGTATTGAATATGGTGATAGTGGTATGATACCGGGAATTTCCGATGCATTTACCGCAATGGCTCAGGAGGTTATTCTCGGCGGCGACGTAGAAGAGCAGCTAGAGATTCTTGATGAACTCTGGGAAGAAACCGAAGAAAGACTTGGACAATAAGCTATAAGTCTAGGGATAGATAGGTATGGCAGTTCCTAATCGGACTGTCATACCTACTCAGTATAAGGAACCACCGAATGCGAACAGTTTCTCGCTATCGCGGAGTAAGCTCAATTGATCTCACGTCCAAAAAACTGAGGGGTGTTCTGGAATTTATTATATTTGTGGTGCCGGGACTCGGATTCTATATTATCTTCCTAATTATTCCCTTGCTGGTTGGCATATATTATAGCTTCACTAACTTCAACCCGCTCTACCCCAACACAAGTTTCATCAGCTTCGAGAATTATCAGGATTTATGGGATGATCGCTTCTTCAAAGCGACAATCGAGATCACAGTTAAGATTGGATTGATTGTAACAATAAGCTCAAATTTGTTTGGGCTTCTGGTCGCCTTGATGCTAAATCGGGTAGGTGTCTTCTATAATGTATTACGAACCATGTTTTTTATCCCGCAGGTGTTGAGCGCCGTCATCGTAAGTTTTATCTGGAAAATCCTCTTCCGTTACGACGGCATCTTCAATGCATTGCTGGCAGATTTAAACCTTATTGAAAAACCTATAAGCTGGCTTGGCCCCGACTATGCACTCTATTCGATAGCCTTTGTTGTCACCTGGCAGATGACTGGTTTCAGCGCAGTAATCTATCTGGCCTCTTTACAACGCATTCCCGCCGAACTATATGAAGCTGCTGTAATCGACGGTGCCAATGTCTGGCACAAATTCCGTCATGTAACCTTCCCGCTTATTGCACCGGGTGTAACCATCAATCTAGTGCTAGCCATGATTATCACGTTTAAATTATACGATCATATTGTTGTTTTGACCGGTGGCGGCCCGGCTCGCCTGACTGAAACAATGTCCATTACCATTGTGAAAACCGGCTTCACGAGTAATCAGATGGGATACGCCTCAGCAATGGGAGTGGTACTGTTCTTGTTTATCGGTGTAGTGTCCATCTTCCAGGTGACTCTACTTAGAAGGCGTGAGGTGGATTTATGATGAAAATTATGCGTATAAGTGTGACTTTACTAATAGCAGTTATATTCGCCGCCCCTCTATATCTGGCTACGGTCAACGTCTTCAAAGAAAATGACCTCATCAGAACGGATCCAATGGCATTACCTGTCCCCTTCATACTGGACAATATAGATGAGGTGCTGTCACGCCCAGATAATCTGATCGGACAAGGGTTGCAGAATAGCATTATCATGACAACAGCGACCCTATCTTTTGTGGTGACTTTATCATCACCAGTTGCATTTTACATCGCACGGCATCAAAACAAATTCACAAATATGCTGTTGTTATTTCTATTGTTTGGTTTGATGATCCCTCCGGCAATTCTTCTTGTTCCCGTTACACGTCTGCTACGTACCCTGGGATTGATGAATTCTTATTTCGGTCTGATTGCATTTTTCATCGGAGCCTACGTTCCCTTTGGCGTGTTCGTCTACACAGGATTTATTCGAACAATACCACAAGAACTCGATGAAGCAGCCGCCATTGATGGAGCCAGTCGCTTTCGAATATTCTGGACCATCATTTTCCCTCTGCTTCGCCCGGCAACAGCCACCGTACTCATCTTTATCGGTTTGTGGACATGGAACGATTTTCTCAACCCATTGATTATTCTAGGGCCACAGCAAGGACAAACAATCACAACTGGAATTTATATGAGCTTAGGGCAATATTCAACCGATTACGGACAGATGTTTGCAACAATGTTCCTTGGTGCGTTGCCAATTCTGGCATTCTATTTCGCTTTGCAAAATGAATTCATCAGCGGTCTAACCGGTGGTTCTATCAAAGGATAATTGTAAAAATGGCTTTAAAGATAAGATTAATAGCTATTGCCGCTGGAGATCGAGGCAATACTTACGGCAATTACGTTCTGGACCATGCCTCAGACCGGGCTGAATATGTTGGTGTCGCCGACCCGAACACTAAACGCCGAGAAATATTTTCCCAAAAACATAACATAGACCCCGAATATCAATTTGCAAACTGGGAAGAAGTGTTCAGTAAACCGAAGTTCGCAGATGCAGTAGTGATTGCAACACCGGATGCACTCCATTATCAGCCAGCAATGCAAGCGCTTGATGCACAGTATGGTATATTGCTAGAAAAACCGATGGCAGCCACACTCGATGACAATATATCCCTGATACACAAGTGGCAAGAAAGTGGTCGTGTGTTGCAAGTATGCCATCTTCTTCGCTATACGGAATTTTATAAAACAATCTACGATGTAGTTCAATCTGGTCGCCTGGGGAAAATCATCACAATTCACCATGAAGAGAATGTCGCTTACTGGCACATGGCTCACAGTTTTGTACGTGGAAACTGGCGACACAAAGACCAATCATCGCCTATGATATTAGCGAAGTGCTGTCATGATCTGGATTTGCTTTACTGGTTTGTTGGTGAACCAATTATATGGGTAAGTTCTGTCGGATCGTTAGCACATTTTCGGACTGAGGAAGCCCCTTATCCTGATGTTCCTCTGCGATGTACAGATGGTTGCCAAGCCGAGATGGATTGTCCTTTTTTTGCCCCGAATATCTATATCAACCATCACCCGTTTAATGCCCTTTACGAAGAAGTGGGGTTGCCAGCTACTGAAGATCCATTGGGATATAAAGCAGCATATGAAGCTTATCTTATAGAAGGTGAAAATCCAACTCCAGAACAGCTTTATCAGGCACTATTAGACAGCCCTTATGGACGCTGTGTGTATCGTTGCGACAACGATGTCGTCGATCATCAAATTGTCCTCATGGAATCTGTATCTGGCATATCTATCGTTTTGACAATGCAAGGACATAGTCACATTCCCAGCCGTATTACCCGTATTGACGGGACACGAGCCTCTCTGGAGTGTACCTTTTCGACACATAACACAATCTATCTCCACAACCACTTGACTGGACATACAGAAACCATGATGTCTGAGCCAAGCAGTAGCTTTCATGGGGGTGGAGATGAGAAATTAATGAGTAATTTTCTCGATGTGTTAGAAAATCACCGAACCCCACTCACCAATCCTAGGGTTTCATTGGAAAGTCATTTGATGGCTTTTGCGGCAGAACAAGCCCGGCTCGATGGAAATGTGATCGACATGAATGAATTTCGGACCAAAAATGTATCGGTTTTGTCATAAGTAGGACTTTCGCTTGAGGTCAGAGGATAGTATATCATTGGTGTCATGATAACGAAAAAAGAGTACATTGAATATCTAATCAGCACACCCGTGAATTATACCTGTAGCAATCTCACTAAGCACCTGGAAGATGTGAGCCATGATGCGGTCAATGATTATTTGCATCGAGCACAATTAACGGCCTGCCATTTGTAGGAACAAGTGCAGCCCTCGTTGAATGATAGCGCAGAGGCGTGTTTGATTGTGGCTGATAGTGTGCAAGCTAAGAAATATGCCCGCAAGATGGAACTGGTCAAACGCCAATACAGTGGCAATGAAGGTGGCTTGGTCAAAGGGATTGGCATAGTCAACTTGGTTCATACGGATGGTGAAAGCTACTATCCGGTTGATTTTCGTATTTACGCCAAAGAGATGGATGGCAAGACCAAGAAGGATCATTTTCGAGAGATGGTGCTCAATGCCAAGCAAGACAAAAACATCCAAGCCAAGACACTATTATTCGACAGTTGGTATGGGTCATGGGACAACTTGAAGTGCTTCATCGTCTGGGGATGGTCTTTTTCACAACACTCAAATCCAATCGTCTGGTGAGTTTATCTAAAGAAGAAGGCTATCTGCATTTAGAGAGATTGAGTGGACGGATGAGCGCTTGCAGCATGGGGTATCGATCAAGCTCAAGAAAGTCCCGTCTCGTGTGCAACTTTTCAAGGTCGTCGCCCCACAAGGTGACATTGACTGGATTATCACCAATTCAGACGCTTTACTGACCAGCGATGATGTCCAAGACGAGGATGCCAAACGCTGGCTGATCAAGCAGTTGCATCGTGAACTCAAGCAATTGACTGGCATTGAAAAGTGCCAATGTCGTAAACAACGCGCTCAACACAATCATCTTGCCTGTTGTTATCAGGCTTGGTTAGCCATCAAAGTTAAAGCCGATTGTCTTGGTCAAACACTCTATGCCACAGTCAATGATTCTGAGCAGCGTTGCGTGATCCGCGGATTCCTGCTTTGGATACCGTTTAGAAGCGAAAGTCCTAAAACCAATACTGTGGATCAATTAGATGATGTGGAACCAGTTGAAACTCTACCAGCCTGTTGAAGAATACATTACGCAACATTACATTCTCCCAAGTGGAGTAGCTGCCGACATGCCAGAACTCAACACAAGGCGAATTGAAGGTCTCGTAACCTGCTGTCAATGGGTGATGTTGGAGTATTTTTGCTTGGTTTCCCCTTGAGAAGCTCCTTGATATTCTGTCCTGCTGCTCGGATCATGCCTTCCATATTCACTTTGTGAAGCCCTCGTAATCGGAACCGTCGGCCACGATGCCATTGTTTGATCTCGCCAAATCGCGGTTCAATCCACACTTGTCGTTTACGCATCGCCTTTTGATAGGCCGCAGTCTGCTGATAACGCGCTACACGATCAATATAATCCTGAAAGAAGGATCGGCTAATAGAGCGACCATATTTCCCCGTTCGACAATCTGAAGTGACCGGACACACATCACACACCCTCTTCTTTGCACGGTAGCGATGGATTTGTGAGCTATTGACGGAATGCTTGTAGGATAGTATCTCGCCTTGGGGACAGATGTAACAATTGTTTTCGGCATCAAAGGTGAACTGGCTATGATGATAGAGCTTATCGCGCTGGCGGGGGCCCTGGTCATGGGGTGGCGTGTCAGCCCGTATGCCATCATTTTCGAAGCCAACGATATTGTAAGTGCTGCCATAGTGAGTATCACCGACTGCAATTGGTGGACGAAGTTGCCAGCGAAAGCGTATCCAGCGAGCCAGGTCGAGCATTGGGGTATTGTCCATGACCGAAGCTGGGGTTACGAGCGCCGCCAAGACAATCCGTGATTTTCCACCATCGACCACATAGTGAGTATGATACCCAAGACGTGAATAACCAGTGAAAGCAGGTTTCATGGGGGTCGCATCGGGATCAGTGGCACTCACCATATAATCGGTGATGCGCCGATAGCTGGGTGTTGGACCTTGTTCAGAAAGACGATCCCCATTGTATTTATCAATCAGCAAGCGGCTATGCGTTCTGTTGTCAGGCGTCGTAAGGGGATCCGTATCCGCTGGATCGACTTGAGTAAATTGCGCTAAGAGATGGGGCTGCACACGCGGTACAAGACTATCCATACTGGCATTGCCCAGCACTTTTGTGCCATCGCAGTACAGTTCTTGTCCCCAGACTAATCCTGCTTTGATACACTGTTCAACAATCTTTTCGAAGAAACGCTGGAAGATTTCAACCCCATAGCGGTCTCGAATGCGGCTCAAGCTGCTATGGTCAGGCACGGGTGTATCCAGGTCATAGCCTATATACCACCGATGGTCGATCCGCATGGCGACGGTATCCATCAATTGACGCTCAGAGCGAATGTCTTCAAAGAACATAATCCATTGTAGTTTGAAGAACACCACGGGATCGATGCCTGGTCTGCCAAACGGCTTATAGAGATGCTGAACCAAGTCACGGAGAAAGCTCAAATCGAGTTTTGTGTTGAGTTGACGATAGAAATTATCTTCGGGCACAATCGCTTCCAACGAGACAATTTGAGGTGTGAACACACGCTGCTTTTCGCTCATCATCTTCACTATTCCATGCTGTTGTGTTTTTGAAGAAGTCTACCCCAACTCCCGTATACAGGTTACTTTTTCAACAGGCTGTCCCATTTTCATCTAATCTGCCATGCGGCAGTTGTGTGATTTCATATCCTTCAACACTCCAAATTCTTGCAGTTCCATCAGCTGACCACGATAATATTGTAGTTTCGTCAGAATTCCATGATGCGCCAATTAGCCAATCATCATGTTCAAAGCGTACAATCTCATTTCCTCGTATATCCCATATTCGTATTGAATTATCAAACGACCAAGACAGAATAACGGCTACCATCTTTGTTCCAAATAGCATCATTCACTGTCTGATCATGAGCAAAAGAACTGATTAGATTTCCATTAACTCCCCACACAAATATTTGATTACCGACGAACGAAAGTATGTGGTTTCCAGATGAACTGAACTTGGCATCAACAATCTGCGATGGATGCTCGAATAGAACAACCATTGAACCATCTATATCCCATAACCACATTATTCCATCTTCCGACCACGTTAGAATTTGTAAACTGTTGTTGTTCCAAACAGAGTTTACTATAGAGCTAGTGTGAACAAGCTCTCGAAGCATCTCACCATTGTTATCCCAGATTTTCACAGTTCCATCTGATGAAGTGGTTAAGATACGAGAATAATCATCGACCCACTGTGCAAATACCCCCGCTTCATGATCGAGGGACGAAATTAACTCACCAGATAGGTTCCAAACCTTTACAGAATTTCCGCCAGCCCACCACGAAAGTATAGTATCCGCATCATTATCCCATGTTGCGCCTGCTACTGCATCAGGGTGTTGCATTGTAGTGATCAGTCCATTGTTCGTATCCCATATTCTCGCAGTACCATCATAAGACCATGAGAGTATTCGATCAGTATCCATATTCCAAGAATATCCCAGAATTTTATCGTCATGGAAAAACTCGGACCTCAACACATATTGTGTCATAGGCCGTTGCTCTTCAACTTCTTGTGATAGGGCTGTCGCACTCAACACCATCGTTGTTATCGTGAGGGAGAAAATAAGAAAGACATCTCGCCATTGTATATTTGTATGGATTGACATATGCATGTTCCAATCAAGCAGCAGAGAAGTCAAATTACCACTTCTCTGCTTCTAAGAGCCTATACTCTAATGATGTTAGTGTGGAAGGAAGAAGGAGTTGGGAAACAAGGTATCCGTCCGTCCATCATATAAGATATCTGTTCCAGCTACAGTACCTGACACACCAATTTTCCATTGTGAACTAGCTAAACTTCTCAAGACATTTAAGTCTACACCAACTTCACCCGTTGTTGGACATCCCTGAGCAACAGCAACGCTTGCACCAAGCTCAAAAATCACTGCATCCGCTGACAGATTACCTGACAGCCCTGAAACCTGATCCAAAGTTGCTTCTGAGAATACGAAGTCATACCCCCCTGCACCAAGATTGAGACTGTTCAAGTTTCTGACACTACTGAGTACATCAGCGATACTATCAATAAACCTGAGTGGATTTGGTATCGAAACCTCAGCACCAAGACCTGCTTCGATCGTGAAGAATACAACATAGTCTTCCGATAGGAAACTATCCTGAGCATCCCATAGAACCGTAATTGATGCCTTTCCGCCGCCAATTACGAAAGCACCTAACTCTGCAATCTTGAAGCCGTGTGAGCCAACGCCAGTAGCAATCAGATCGCAACCACCTGAAGGCTGTGGTGTGGGCGTTTGTGTACCACCTCTGCTCCCGCAATCTACACCTGGTGGGCACTGATTTCTACAATAGCATCTGCCTTGATTTTGTAGACCATTATTATGTACAAACACAGTACGATCCACACAATCTAGGCGATTGTAGTAATTCTCCTTGTCAAGCCCCCATTTTATGAAGACAATTGTCTGAGAAAGTTTGCATGGCATAAACAGCTGGTGGCATCTTGAGAGCGGTATGGATACGCTTGTGATTATAGTAATGGATATGATGGTAAATCGCTTCGATCAACATGCCAACCGACTCAAAGCGGTCAACGTCCCCAAACTCCTGTTTGAACCGTCCGAAGAAAGATTCTTGGAAACTATTTTGCCAAGGTGAAGCGACATCGCTCACCGAGATTTAAACATCCCGTTGTTCCAGAAAATCAGTACAGCTTTGAGCCATAAACTCTGTTCCTTGATCGGAATGAAAGATGGTCGGTTTTAGCCTTGTTGTCATGGCTTGTTGGAGGACTGCCATCACGAGTTTGCTGTCATGGTGCTTACCGATCTGGCGAGCCAGGATTTGCCGGGTGGCAATATCCTCAATCGTTGCCAGATACCAAATCGTGCTGCGATAGACAATCCGCGTCAAGTCACTACACCACACATGATGGGGTTGCGTAATTTCCGCCACGTCAGCTAGCAAATTATGGTAAGTATGGTGAGGGGTGGAAACGGTCGCATAGGTCTTTGTTCGCCGTCCTCCCAGACGGCGAATCTGAAGTTTGGCAGTTGAAGCGGCGCGTGAAGGTAATTCGCGGTCTATTTTCATATACACAATGTTGAGAAAGCCAGAAAATCAGTCAAGATCGTGCCGAAGTAAAAATCGAATTGTACAAAGCCCGCAAATGGGTCTCTTTTTCACCCCAATCGCCCGGTGTGGGTGTACAAAGCGGGTGAAAATCATGTTGTCCCCAGAGCGCTGAGCGATACGCTCGCCATAAGGTGTTCAGAGACCACCGTTGTGAGCCACGCCACCATCGGGTCGGAACCTCAGGTGCGCCCCATAAGCCCCACGTTCGGTATCCTGCAAGCAAGAGAAGCGAATAAACCCAAGTCGACCATTGAACAAAGAGAACCGCACTGTAGGGATTGAAACATTGCTTGTTGCCGAGTCCGAAATTAGATTTGAGTTCCCGGTGGCACACTTCAAGTTCCCAGCGTTGCCATGCCCAAAACAACAAGGTGTCAACAGGAAGCGGTAACTGCCATTGTCCACAGTCATCTTGCACCGCATTGACCAGAAAGGGAAGCGGTTGACGACGGTCTAATTTACCATATTTATTCTGGCGCTTTTTGCCTCGTACTTCAATTTCAAGAGGTTGCCATGAGGTGGTCTTGTCTTGCCAGATGTCTTGAGGCTTCGGGGCACGTTGTCCGTATTTGCGGTTTTTGTGCATGGTGGCATCAGGTAACTCAGACAAGACGCGATTCTTGGCACTACGAGCCAGTAAAATCACATGCTCTGGTAAATGTTTCCATAGGTTGAGATTGTCATAACTGCCATCGCCAACCATCAAAATAGGTTGTCTGTCTCGCCCATGCTCGCTCAACTGACAACGAAGCCACATCGAAAAGGCAACCGTCGCCTCCCATTCCTTACAGGCCTCATGCTCTTGAGGGTGTGACTTCTCGGTAAATGCGGGCATCCAGCGAATGGGCACAGCTCGACTGTATCCTTGCTCTGCTGGCATCAACCAACTGCCATTAAACCGCCGTTGAGCCGCATGAATGCCCACCATGAACGGCGGAGTGCGTAGGTTACGTAACCACCCACTTCCTTCCAGTTTACGGCTACTACGTGGCGTTTGCGTTGCGTCAACACCCACCACATACACATCATCTTGTTTAACATGCTTTAAGGTCTCACCAAATACAACCTCGCTGGCACGATCCTAGTCAAATCGTTTTTGGCTAAATACACGATACCATCCACTCCAATCTTGGTCGACTTGACCCAGCGTCATGATGAGTTGGGTAATGGTATGACGGGCAAATACCATGATCTCTGCCAATAGCAAAGCCAATACGCGATCATAGACACGTTGTTGACCGAAGATCACACGATGAGATCCAATTAATTCAAATAGGTGCTTGAGAAGTTCTTGGTTTTGAGGGATAGTTTTCATATACGCCACTTTGGTCTGCTGTTTCTCTCAATTCAGCTTTTACCAAAATGGCGTTTCTTTTGCAAATAAAGCCAAACTTCAGGGGGATCCAGAAGGATCCCCTATCGTTTCGGTACGGGTCACCGTGATTGCGTCGCTGGTGATTGACTGGTAATCCCAGTTGGAGTCTAACTCGAATGCGAGCTTCCGTCTCAATCATGAGAACTGCCTTGGTTTTGGCCCGCGCCCATTGATTTCTACCTTGGTGATCGTCATGCTGCCACCATGATCTGTCTTACTGCGGGTATCGATATACACTCGACCATCCAGATAAATCTCGTTTATTATCTGGGTGCCCGACCAAGATCGTGTGAGATTGCTGCCTCCGCCATTCAGACGGCCACCTATTCCCACAAAACGACCATTTAGTAGGACCTGTAGATCGCCGCTTGTTTCGTGTGAGCTTGGCAAACTCCGGTCATATGTTGCGATTACCGAAGTAAGAATTGTATCGTCAATGGGCAACGTGATTTGACACAAACGGGCTGTACCACCGTTTAGATACGGCTTCCAAAAAACATCCTCAGCACCCACCGACGGCGTGAAAGTAGCCCGATTTGAATTATGATATAGTGGCATCCATTCTGCCCGACCGTACTCCGTATCCACAGGTGGTGTGCCGATTCCGTCCAGTTGGTAGGTCCACGACCAGGTGTTATATTGCAGAGTAACCTCGTGCGTTATCTGGCTGCCTAAGCTTCCCTTTCCACTCGCTACGCCTGTCAAAGTCACCATGTCCTCATCATCAATATAATCAAGAAACACCGTGATGGTCTTCGTCGCACCGTCGCCACTCCCTACGGGAAACGTGACCGTGCCTGTTTTGGGTGTGCCATGGTCTATCGTATAGTTCACCACCAGGGGTTCCTGCAGTAGACCTGCATTCGATGCGTTCAATTGCACAGTCACCTCATGTGTCGCCGCATCCTTCCTTGCTGTTGAAGCAGACCTCACAAACCCCACTTCAAACTGTGTAAGCTCAACCGTTCCGTCCCCATCTGAGCGTCTGGGTGCCACTTCGCAGGTGTGTATCTCAGTCCACACGCTGCCGGTATACAAGAGCCGTAGCTGGGTGTTGGTATTATTGAGGGTAGAATCGCCATCAAGCAGATGGATATTGCCGACCCTATCTTTGACCGTGACCGAGCGCGTGTTATCTGCATTGCGCAAAACTAAAAGATCGCCGATGCTGCCGCCGTTGATGGTTGACAAATGGTCTGAGGACGTGGATCCAGAAGGATCCACTATCGTTTCGGTACGGGTCACCGTGATTGTGTCACTCGTGATTGACTGGTAATCCCAGTTGGGGTCTAACTCGAAAAAGTACATGGCGTCTCCTGTTTGTTGTTTGTTCTTATGAATTAGGGTGAAGAGAACTACCCCACCGGGATCTCTGGGTTGGTTTGGGGTGTGGCTCTCGTGTTGTTTAGGTTTATGAATGAGACAACGATTGTTCGATCGGGTTGACCTGTGCGCTCAGTTCTGGGATGGCTTTGATGCTTGGGGCAATCAACTCACTGGAGCAGAGACCATATAGCCTCAAAGTCCCTTTCACCCAACACCCCCATCAGACCAGACTGCTCATACACCTGTTGAACCCAATCTTTCATCGCTCTCCTTTCCTTCAACCACTCTAGCACAAATGTTCGGGCAAGTCTTGAACACACGTTATATTTTTGGCATTCTTTGTTTCCTCCTCAGGTAGCACCCCGATAGCCAGCTTTTTTGCAAATTGCATAGTTGCACACCCCTGTCCTGCTGTGCAAAAAGCGTGTAAAAGGCGTGCAAAATGGGGTTTGCTGCATATTCAGAGACGATCAGGTGAAGACATACCCGCCTCTGGTCTCAGAAAGTACACTTTTTGAGACGACATCCAATCTGTGTCTCAATTGATGTCTCATGCTATCATTCACACAACATCTAAAATATTGTGAGACGGGAGGTGAATATGGCATTGATTGGCTATGCGCGGGTCAGTTCAGTTGGCCAGAGTTTGGATGTGCAGTGTGATAAGCTCCACCACTGTGACAAAGTGTTTGAGGAGAAGAAGAGTGCCGCTTCTGGCAAGCGTCCACGATTAGAGGCTTGTTTGGAGTACGTCCGTGAAGGCGACACGCTGATAGTTACTCGGCTGGATCGGTTGGCTCGATCCACACTCCATCTGTGTCAGATTGCGGACGAGTTGCAACGCAAAGGTGTACATCTGCAAGTCATTGACAGAAACAGGCTTGAGCCCGCCGCAAGCCGCAGCGAACCTTTGGTTCGATTTCAACAGGAGCGGTTAGGCGTTGTGTCGCACGGTGTTTTATGCGATCATGTCCACATCGTACAAAAAGGCTGTCACAGCCGTGCGACGCGGGCAGGACGCGCCCTTGAAGGGGAACGGTGGTGAACTCATGCGTACTTCAGAAGCTGCAGCGAACTGAACCATGCCCCTTGCCAACTGGGCCAACATCCTGAACCAGTTAGCGATCCGCTTTGAAGACCGGTTCCCGATTTAGGAGTTCACGCCATTTACACAGACTTCTTGACAGAACCGATTTTCTGAGTGCAGGAGCAGCCAAGCGTATTCCTTTCGAACAGTTACCTGGTTACGCGCCTGATTTGAACCCAACGGAGGACATTTGGCAGTATCTCAAGTACATGAAATGAAGAACTTGTGTTGTCACACTCTGGATGAATTACGCTATGAACTTCGCAAAGCCATTGCACGTTTGCGACACAAAACAGACATCATTTGTTCTTGTATTGACCGCGTTCATTTAGGCCAATGTCTTTAGTTTGTTATGATCGGATCAGTAGTTTTCAATATCCCAGAATAACTTGACAATGCTTGACCCTGTATTCCGTTTGTTCCCTTCGTTTGACTTCACGGGTTTACGCTAAAATTTGAGATACAACCACTCCTAACTCACGGGTGGCTCCACAGCGCAATGCTTCCTGCAATTCACTTTCATCCAGTACCTGTTCTAATTGTGGGATGAGCTCATCGATCCAGTCGCGAACTTCTTTAATCAACTGAGGGTGGTGTTGAACCAGTCCAACCAGCTCTGCAGCCGTTATCGGTTGCTCTTGGTGTAAGTAGAAGAAAGCGATGCCGATAATGTTCTCCAAAACCAGGGGAAGCAGACCATCAGATTGGCACAAAGGAAGAGCAGTACGAAACATCGTCCAGGCGCGTTGGTAGTCATCCATCCTAAGGTACAGGAACCCCAGATTATTGTAGGTAGAAGAGACATCCCAAGGGGACACTAGTTCCTTAAAGATCTCCAGGTTTTCAAGCAGATTGGCTTCAGCCTCTTCATACTGACCTGAGTCTATAAGCAAGTTTCCCAGATTGTTAAGCGCTATGGCAAGTGAAAATTTGTCGTTACTATCGCGACACATTTCGATTAATCGAGTGAAATATTGATAAGACTCGTCAATCTTACCCAGATACCTGCAACACACACTCAGCATATCAAAAGCTTGCCTCATACGGAATGGGTTGGATACCTCTTGCACGATCTTCAGCCCTATCATGTAGTACTTTTCAGCCTGTTCATATTTTCCTAAATAATAATAGTAACCACCGAGAGTCAAAAATGTGTAGATTTCCAAATCTATATCACTAATTTTTCGTGCTATGTCCACCGCCTGATGGCAATAGTCAAGAACTTTTTCATACTTACCCATCCGGATGTTTACAAACCCAAGAAGGTTGAGCACTTCTCCGAATTTCGAAAAATCCTGAGCGGATTGTAGAAGGGGTAAGCATTGCTCAATGCAATCAGTCGCCTCTTCATACTTTTTAATGTTAGCCCAAATGCGACCCAGGTTAAGCAAACTAATGCCTAACTTATGTTGAGTCTCTATCCGTTGGGCAAGATCTCTTGCATGCAACGCAATTTCAAGCCTATCGGCATCAATGTCACGGTTACCCACCTCAGCCCGCAAGTTTAGCAATCGCAGCCGGCGCGTATCGACTTCTGGAAGTGCCTGTAGCCCCGAAGGACTTCTTTCATCCAGGTAAAATTTTCGCCACGTTGGAATAGATATTCAGCAGAACTTTCGAGATAGATGATCTCTTTGTCCAAGTCCCCTGCCGAATGCCAGTGTTCAAGAAGGCTTGTGCTATAAGTATCATTCTCCGGATAAACAGCTTCAATCGCCTCAGCCACCTGCCGGTGTAACAACATTTTTTCTTCGGCATACAGAAACGTCAAGACAGCCTCCCGCAGTTTATCATGAGCATATTGCCAGTGGCCATCTTGCAACATCAAGATCTGGAGAACTTCACCCAATTGGATCCACTCGTTTACCGCAGTCGACGAACTGAGATGCAGAAGCAAGTTCTGGTCGATTTGGCGACCAATCTACCGCCGATGCTTTAAGAATCGGATGATAGGCTTCAGGCAGCCGGGCTAGGCGCCTCTGGAGAAGGGCTTGCATGCCGCCTGTCATGATCTGCTCCGGCAACTGTTCTAATTGCACTACCTGCGACAAGTGTCCAGCACCCTCTGCTAAACTGCGTGCTAACTCGCCCAGAAAGAACGTGTTGCCCTCACTCTCTTGTTGCAGTAAAGTAACCAGGTCTTCTCGTTCCCGGGCTGCTTCTCCTAGCATAGAACCGACTAACTCGCTGACGGCATCGCCCTTTAGACGCTTTAGAGGGAGTATATCTCGTGTTATTCCTAACTCATCCGGTAAAGTAGGGCGCTCCTCATCACGATAAGAGCCTACAATGAGTAACTTTGGTAGTTGTATCGAGGACTTGTACCAATTGTTTAAGCGTAGCAAAGCTCTCATCGCTGATCCAATGCAGGTCTTCGAGGATCAGCACCAAAGGCTGTTTCTGCCGTCGTAAGACAGCCACAATCGTTAGATTCAAGCGTTGGGCAAAAGCCTCCCCATTTAAGTTCGGAGCTGGTCTCACCTCGCGCCCCAATACTGAGCCGATGTCCGGCAGAATGTCCTGCAAAATGCTGGCTTCCAAGTCACTGAGTTCGATGTCGAGGAGCAAATGTGGTAAAACCCCGCGCCAAACCTGATAGGGTATGCCCCCTTCCGCAATCTGTCCCACCATTACTTGCCAACCAGAGACCAAGGCATGGACGCGAAACTCATCCAGCAGACGCGACTTGCCAACGCCACTCTCCCCTCCGACTAAGCAAGCAAGACTCTGTTGCGATTGCGCCTGACCAAGAACCATTTGCAGCCAGGACAGTTCCTCCTCTCGTCCCACCAAGTTGGCAGCTTGCAAGTAGCTCTCGCGGATGCGTATGGCTCGAGGCGATTGCTCGATGTTTAGTGCTGAGCGCAAGGCTTCCACCGCCTCAGAGGCACTGCCATAACGCTCACTGGGTGCTTTGGCAACCAAGCGCTGCATCACCCTAACCACCGCTGGCAACAAGTCGAATTTACCGAAATCTAGTGTTTCGTTCAGAATGCCATTGATCAAGGCAATGGCTGGGTGCAGGGCAAAGGGATACGCGCCATTTAAGAGTTCATACGCTAGCAAGCCCACTGAAAATAGCTCGCTGATTTCGGTGAAGGGCTGCTGCTGTAGCACTGCTGGCGCGGCATAGGCTAAGGTGCCACCTGAGGGATCATGTGCATCGCCACTCCGACGCGACAAACCAAAGTCCACCAACCGCACTTGCCCCGCACTCACCAGCACATTGGCAGATTTCAAATCATGGTGAAGACTCCGCGACGATGCAGATAGGATAAAGCTTCCAACAACTGCAACACCCACAACATCCGTTTCTTTTGGGTTTGTCCCTGTGACGCTGCCACCAAAGTTTGTGCTTGCTCTAAGTCATCCATGTGTAGTAGGCTTGCTGTTCAGAGGTGAAGCCATAATCATGCACACTCACTATGTAGGGATGGCGCAAAGAAGCCATCACCGCGAATTCGCGCGCCAAGCTCAAGCGTTTCTCTTCAAGGGAAATATCATTTTGCGAGCGGATGACTTTGAGTGCCACCATCTGCTGGCGCAAGCGATCCCCTGCTGAGTAAACTACTCCCAGGCTGCCTGCTCCGAGCTCAGAGCGGATGTCATATCTCAAAACCCGTGGTGTTGTCATCTTCCTTAATATGCCTTCTCTAAATCGCGGATAACCTCGCCGACAGCCTCACCGGGCAGTAGGGCAATCTGGGGCAGGGAATACATCTCAACACCAGGGCGGTGCTCGACCCACTGCCGACGATGGGCCGGGATATGGTCGGGATTGTCGATGATCTTGTTGCGGGTTTCACACCAGTAGCTGCTGAGGGTGGAGAAGTCTGAACTGATGTAGGGTCTGCCTGTTCAAAATTTTGAACAGGTTTTAGACAGGCAGTTGGGGCTTTTTCACCCAATAGCCTGCTACACCTGCAATGGCCGCCAAAATGATACCGAGCCACAACACCGAATCATATCCACCCAGGTTGTCATAGCTCCAACCGAAGAACACCGGCCCAGCTGCAGAACTGGCTACAAACAGCGTGACGATGAAGCCACGTATTGCGCCCAGATGCTCTCGACCAAATAGATTGGCCCAGACCGCCCCATCGAACACCCCACCTATTGCCATCGACATTGCAAAACAGATGGTAAACAGATAACGCATCCAGTCAATTGTCATATGTATCGCCAGCCACATCGCCGTCATAAACGCGACAAGGTGTATTAGCATCACCAACCCTGGCTTGATCTGATCAACTAGATAACCGGCACCAAATGAGAACAATGCCATCAAGATCGCCAGCATACTGTAGGTTTCGGCTGCGATCTTGGCTTCATAACCGAGACTCTCAAAAAGAGAAACTTGATGGATAATGATACCGGTTCCCCAAGCAGGCAACAAAATCCTACCGGATATATACACCCAGAAGATCAGCGTATGCCGTACTTGTTGCAATGTCCAATTTTCATCCGTTTGATGCTTGCTGTTATGCTTTTCTACAATCCTGCGTCCGTCGGGAATCAGACCAAAGTCTTCCGGCTTGTTACGCATGAAAATCAGAATCATGGGCAAGGCAACACCACCAACACCTAATGCCAGCATAATCCAGACTTGCCGCCAATCGTAGAGCTCGAGCATCTGTTGGAGCCAAGGCACATACAACGCCTGGAAAATGGCAAAGCCAATGGTCGCAAGGCTCATCATGCGTCCACGTCGGGTGTGGAACCACTGAGCGATAGCAGTTGAGTTCGCCAGTCCTAATGACCCCTGCCCTAGCCCCCGAATGGCGAGGAATCCAACGAACAGCATAAACGGCCCCGTAATAAGTGACATCCCGGCAAGTGCAACCGTGAACAGCGCCGAGATGATAACGCCCATTTGCCGATTGCCATGCCGATCAATATTTTTGCCAACCCAGGTCAAACTAAGTGAGGCCATAAACGTGCCCAGACCATACAAAGTGGAAACCGTTGTGCGATCTAAACCAAAATCTTCAATAAAGAAATCGAAAAAGAGGGAAACCGTGAAACTTTGCCCAGGTGATGTTGCAATTAAGCCGAGTGTTCCAACAGCCCAAACAATCCAACCATAGTACACAGGGGAACGGTCTACAAGGACGCGACTACCAATCATATCAACCTATACCAATTCAAATTAAATAAGGTCAAGCAAGATAAACTGTAGTGAGGTAGAGGCTCAGAACCTGATTAAATATTTGAAATCGCATCCCTCAAGTTTCTATTCAATCAGGTTCTTTTGTTCCAAACAAGAGGCCAATTTCTTAATGGTCATAATTCGAGGCAACTAAAGGGCCGGGTTATACATAGCGCTACCATTGTGGGACATATTCCCCTCTATAAAATTGTTTCATATAGTCTGCTCCTGGATAGCTAACATCGTATAATTGTTGAATAACAGCTTCAGTATCATATGTCACGTAGTACCGTTGAACATCATAAGTCGTTTCACGAACATTTAGGATCACATAGGTGGCGCGGGTATCTAAACCAACTGGTTTTCCAACACAACCTGGATTAATGATACGTTTTTCATCCAAGTGACGATCTTGCAGTATATGGGTATGTCCTACAAAAATCAGCGTTTCCTCTACTGCCCCAAACAAACTCCGTACAACCTCCTCCGATTGATTGGGGTTAAGTCCTGGGTCTCCATCTGACCCAGGAAAACTATGCACCAACAATGAGCGGATGCCATTAGGCAAAATAATTCGTTGCTCTAGCGGTAGAGCAGCGAGCCAGTCAAGCCATTGACTTTGACCCAAAGCGCCTATCGTCCAAAACTGGTCGCGTGTCATTTTTATGAGCCAATTGAGCTGATTCATAGGAATTTCAGTCGGATGTAGCAAGGAGGGGTTGGTCAAGTAACGATCACCGTTGCCATGTATGAAGGTGGCATTATGTAAATTAACCAGTCTTTCAAGCACGCCAACTGGGTCAGGCCCGCCGAAGCAGTAATCTCCTAAAAGCCAATAAGCATCCACGCCCCCTTGACCTTCAATATCCTGCAAGACTGCATCAAGACCAATGTAGTTACCATGAATATCACCAAAGACGGCTATTTTCATCGTGCAATCCCCGGTTATCCACAGATGCCAAACGATCTTCATATTGTTTTTTGTAGTATTCGAGGTATTCTCCGGTTTTGATTTTGCGCCACCACCATTCGTTATTCTGATACCAGCGTACGGTTTGCTCTAAGCCAGCATCAAAATCATATCGACGCTCCCATCCAAGAGCGTGTAACTTGCCGCAATGCATAGCATAGCGGCGGTCATGTCCTTCGCGGTCTGTCACATGTTTAATCAAAGATTCTGGCTTGCCAAGCAGACCTAACATCCGCTTAACGACATCCTTATTGTGCTGCTCGTTTTCGCCTGCCACGTTATAGGCTTCCCCTGCTTCCCCATAATGCAGCACGACATCAATACCGGTCACATGATCTTCGACATGGAGCCAATCCCGCACTTGCATCCCATCACCATAAAGCGGCAATGGTTTGTTATCTATCGCCTCAGTGATGAACAATGGCAGCAGTTTTTCAGGATATTGATAGGGGCCATAGGTGTTGCTGCCGCGTGTGATGACCGTATTCATGCCATGTGTCACATGATAAGCCCGCACCATCAACTCGCCACTGGCTTTGCTGGCAGCGTAAGGACTGTTGGGCAAGAAGGGATCACCTTCCAGGGAGTGCCCTTCCTCAATATCACCGTAAACTTCATCTGTTGAGACCTGGACAAAACGCCCAATACCATGCCTGTAACCTTCGTCCAGCATGATGTATGCACCAACAACGTCGGTATGAATAAAGGCATCAGGGTTCAAGATACTGCGGTCAACATGGCTTTCGGCGGCAAAGTTGACAATTGTATCAATGTCATGCGTTTGTAAGACTCGTTTTACAGCATCACGGGCTGCAATATCACCACGCTCAAAATGATAGTTTTCTTCGTCGTCAATCGGCAGCAAATTGTCAACATTCCCCGCATAGGTCAGTTTGTCATAGACGATGATGTTGTAGTGTGGGTATGTCGTCACCATGTAGCGGGCAAAGGCACTGCCTATAAATCCAGCTGCTCCGGTTACGAGAATGTTTTTCATAGCTACTCAGTGATCTCTTCTGGTTTCAGGACGAATTTTTCGAGCGCTTCGGCAACGGCATCTTTGTCATTACTCCCAACAACATGATCGGCTGCTTCTTTAAGTTTGGGATCGGCATTCTCGACTGCTACACCGATTCCAGATGTCTGGATTAACTCAAGATCGTTTTCGCCATCACCAATCGCCAGCACTTTATCAGATGTGAGATTCATCGTTTTCAAAAGTGCCTTAAGTGCAACCCCTTTAGACGAATTGGGTGGCAAAATCTCTAGCATATCGGGGATCATAGCTTGCATCATCCGCACTTTGCTATTCAATTGCATTCCCAATTGCCAGCGCAATGCTGTGATGTGTTCAGGTTCACCACGCCGCAAGGCCGCAAGCTTGTTGACGGGTGTGTGAGCTAAAATATTCTGGAGTGGGCCAACGGCCTCTGGCATGGGTTCATGATATTTGACTGCCAGTTCCTTGCTATAGTCATTTATCGTACGTACCAAAATCTGTTCACCACTATAGATCACAATGTCAAAACCACGATCTTCGGCATAGGTGATGACCTGACGGGCAACACCCGGATCGAGTATTTGCTCCCGCATCAACGTGCCATCCGCTTTGTAGATAGTCAAGCCTTGCAAGTATATTCCCGGCGTATCTAGGTTCAGTCGCTTAGTAATTTCAAGGCCACTTGCCCGCGTTTTTCCAGTAGCGATAACGACTTTGATTCCCTGTTCAATGGCCTTCTTTAAGACCATCTCATTGCGCTTGGACATTTCATGCTTGCTATTGAGCAATGTGCCATCTAGATCAACAACAACTAATTCAATTGACATCAATTTTCCCTTCTAACTGGGTATCCAGACTGTACTATAATCGCCTAAATTCATCTTCAAGGCGTGGGGTTTAAAATCATCACGTTTCAAGGTCGCATTCCGACCAATAAGGCTATCCTCAATCCGCATGTCCAGATCAAGAATCCGGCTGTATTCTAATATGATACTATGTTCGATTTCACAATTTTGAACTTCAACATGATGGTAAATACTGGTAAAAGGGCCAACATAACTATTCTTGATGATCGCATTCTGGCCAATGATGGTTGGTCCACGCACAATACTGTCAATGACCTGGGCCCCGGTCTCAAGGGTCACACGCGAATCGACTTTAGAGTTCTCAATGATCGCATCGGGTGCAATCGAAGTTTCAATTTCTTCAAGTACATGATCATTAGCGGCAAGCATATCCGTTGGCTTGCCTGTATCGATCCACCAGCCTTTGTGAACATGTGGGAAGACACGATAGTCATGGTCAATGAGCCACTGAATGGCGTCTGTAATCTCGTATTCGCCGCGTGCGGAAGGTTGAATGGCGTTGACCGCTTCAAAAATATGATGATCGAACATATAAATGCCCACCAATGCCAGGTTACTTGGTGGGTTCTTCGGCTTTTCAATCAACTGCTCAATGCTGTTGTCATCACGGAGTTTTGCCACACCATAGGCCGAGGCATTCTCAACCTCCTTTAGGACAATCTGACTGTTCCAATCGTTTTCCGCAAAATCGCAGATGAGTTTGTCGATCCCGCCTTCAATCACATTATCACCCAGGAACATGACGAAACGGTCATCACCGATGAAATCGCGGGCGATTTTGACTGCATGAGCCAGACCATCGGGACTATCTTGATGAATATAGGTGAGCGCAACATCTAAGTCTGTACGGGTGTCTAGCGCTGCTTTGATCTCTGGTGCAGTGTGCCCAACAACAACGCCGATTTCATCCACCCCTGCATCCCGGATAGCCTCGATTACCCGAACCAGAACAGGTTTGTTGGCTACAGGGATGAGTTGCTTGGAACGGGTATAAGTTAATGGATAAAGGCGCGTGCCTTTGCCGCCACTTAGAATTAGCCCTTTCATGTGATCCATTCTCCTTACAACGATTGAACAAGTAAACTCAAAACCAAAATAAGGAATATAAAACCCAATAGCGCCCACGTCCAGCGTGTTCCGCCTGTTGCTGGCGGAAGCGCCTGCGAGGACGGATCGTTCTTCGGCAGTTGCTCCCACTTTCTTATGGCTTCTTCATCTGGTTGCAGTTCCGGTCTCTTAGACACAATCTCCTCACTGATGGTTCAAAAACCAGTCATAAGTCTGGATTATCGTAAGAAACTATCCAGAAATCATGGTCAAGATCAGGATAGATTATAAACTTGACTAAACTGCCGATCTTCTTAAAGTTGGCAACAACGTGCTGCGATCAAGTTCGATCAACCAGGGCATCCTACCCTTTCAGGTTGATCTGATGTGAGGCGGTTGTCTCAAATTGGTACATGCCCTAGACCATTATCACTTATCTCTTTTGATACCATCCCACTAAATGTACCCGGCGACCCGGCCAAACCAACTCCATCAAACGTTCCCACAGGATCGACACATGAAACATCACTTCGTTAATAGCGATATAAGTCGGATCACTTATACACTCAAGCCGGCAATGTTCAAAGCCCAATTCTGTTAGCTGTCGCTGCAATGTTGTGGGCGTGTTAGCACGGTAATGCGTTTGAAAAATGTAGTCCTCACCTCTGTCATAGATAGCATCCACTACCGATGTGCTGAACCGATTAGGTATGAGCCGACGCAACCAGATTAAATAGTTGAGGGCATTGGGTGTAATGAACAGGAAATGACCACCAGGCACAAGTACACGACCAATTTCCCTGAACACGGTCATTGGCTCTTCTAAATGTTCTAGAACCCAGGAACACATCACCACATCAAATGTCTGATCGGCGAAGGGTAATAGGGTTAGATCTGCTTTGGTCACCTGATTGATTTCGATGGTCTTGAGAATGTAACGATCTACGCCGATAACGTGCTGTGCGATGGGCATGTAGTCATCGACAAGATTGCCTTCACCACAGCCCGCATCCAACAGCCAAGTTGTCTCTTCTACCAAGCTATCTGCAATTTCTTTGTAGACCTCTAACGCAGGTCGATAGCCCGATTTGATGGTCTTATAGCGTTGACGGAGTTGTTCCTGGCGATCCAGTTTAAGCATTGTAACCGCGAATACGCTCTTTTGGCGCGTTTAGAAGCACGCACCCAACCAACGGGGCGTGGACTCGTTCCAGCGCATTACGGGCACGTTCGGTATGGTCACGACGGGTGTGCCTGGCCCGGACTGCTAACAACACACTATCCACTTTGTTGCCCAAGAGCAGTGCATCTGTCGCAGTTAAAACAGGTGGGCTATCAAATAGAACATAATCGGCGCGTGCTTTGAGAACACCGATAATCTCGCTAATCCGTTGTGTACTAAAGAAATCCGCCGGGACATCCGGCAATGGGCCAGAGGGCAACAACGATAGGTTCTCGACTTGTGTTTCGACCAGAGGTGGCGATGCTATTGCAGATGGATCATCCCCCATCGTGGTCAAACCAACCTGATTGCTTGCGCCCCAGATCATGTGCAAGCTCGGCTGACGCAAATCACTATCAACCAGGATCGTCTGCTGTCCAGCTTGGGCGAATGTCACCGCGAGGTTTGCCAGCGCTATGCTTTTGTCGTCGGCACGCGCCGCCGATGTCAGCATCATAGTATGAATCGGCTTTTGCGCGTTCATAAACATCAAATTGGTACGCAGGACGCGAAAAGCCTCTGCAATATGGGAACGCGGTTGAGACAACGTTATGAGATCAGCCATCCGTTCTCCTGGGAATTACTGCAAGAACAGGCAAATCAACATATTCCAGGTCTTCCTGACCTTGAACAATGTTGCTCTCCAGAAGCTCCAACACAAATACAATAACACCGCCTACCAACAAACCGAGAATTAAACCTGCTGCTGCCATGATCTTCGGACGCGGGCTGTCTTGTCTCACCGAGGGGTTATCAGGCAGAACAGCATTGACTCGGTCTTCACGCCGAACAAGCTGGTTTTGTGCATCGCGATAGTCCTTAAGTTTGAGACCCCACGCACGGGCGACCAATGAGGCGACATCTGGTTCACTGCTTTTGACGTCGAATTGAATAACAAGGCGAAACTCATCGGCAGCGATGGTGACGTCGCTCTTGAGTTGTCCGGGTGTCATATCGAGCCGATTTTCCTCAATGATCTCGCCAGCAATGGTCTCGCTGTTCATAATGACAACCAGCGGTTCAAGAATGCGTTTACTGGATTCTGTCAAACCTAAATCGGGGCGAGAAGGTTGGATCACAACCTTCTGTGAGGCACGATAGATGGGTGTTTGCTGTCTACTCAAAAAATAGGCTGTGCCAGCCACAATCACGGCTAAGAGCAGCATAATCCATCCACGTCGTAGCAGAACACGAGCATATTCACTTAAATCCAAGCAACCGCCTCCACATCTAATGCAAGACGGCGCTATTTTACCGCATCTAGTCTATTCGGGTAGGGCAAGTTCATAGTGTAGGCAAGCCGTTGAACTAGGTAATTCGGACATCTGTCCGTCGGGTGACAGGGGCATCGGTGAAGCGGACGGCGATCTCGGATAAGGGCACCTTCTCTGTCGGATGAATGAAGTCTGGCTCGACTTCTGCTAATGGAAGGGCGATAGATGCTTCTTCCACAATGGATTTATCTGGCACACGCCAGGGCTTGGTTCCAAAGGAAAAAGCGGTATTCCCCCACAGGAGAATATCTATATCCAAAGGCAACGGCCCATAGGGTGTTGCCTGCGCTTCACGATCTCGTCCGAGTTCGACTTCGATTTTGCTCAGTATCTCCTTGAGCACAGCGGGCAATAAGGGCGTGGACATCTTCACAACAATATCTAAAAAGTCGGGTTGTTCGGTGTAGCCAAACGGCGGCGATTGATAAACTGAGGAAATTGCCAGGACATTACAACGCTGCCGCAATGTATCAACAGCCTTCTGCAAATTCTGAACTGGATTGACGTTTGATGCCAACGAGACATAAACAGGCGGGAGTGTATCAGCCATAATCTGCTCTTGTCCTTTCGATCGCCACACCGACACTATCAGAAAAGCGGAGTGCACCGGGCTTGTGTACCCGCACCTGTACATACTCCGCGTCATAATCAAGCACACAAATCTGCGCGATGGATTCGGCTAAGGCCTCCACTAATTTGTAATTGGATGCTTCGACATGTTTGATGATTGCTTTCGTCACCGTGCGGTAGTTGTAGGCATCGTCAGGATTATCCGTGCCTCCAGCCTGGCGCATGTCGCTGTGGATACGCAAAGTAATGACGACATCCTGCCTATCTTGCAGTTCATGGGGGCTAAAACCGATCATGCAGCGCAGCCGTAAATTGTCTATTTCGATCACATCAACCACTGTTTACAGCCTTCTAATCCATTCCACAGTACAGATTGTAGCGCAGATCATCCACTATGGTGATGAATTTGTTACTTGATGGTAATTTTCGTCTCATGTTCATCATCTAGAGTGTGCACGGTTAATCATACGAAGGGAGGATGTGTGCTAAAGCAAGTTGGCACACCCAACAACCATGTATAGCAATGGCAAACTTTCGAGTAATATCATCGCCCTTCCGGGTGGTGTCGATGAACATGAAGCAACCGAAAGACGAGTCAAATCTCCAGAACAACAGCAGGCAGTAGAGAATGCCATCCGGGATTTGTTGAACGCATTTGAAGTCAATTGGGATGACCCGAACTATACCAATACACCTGAACGGGTCGCAAAAGCCTATCTGGACTTCTGGGCAAGTGGTTATGGCCGCGACCCACAGGACGAAATCACGATTTTCCCCAACACGAGCGAAAGCGACGATATGGTCATTGTAAAGGATATGCGCTTTTACAGCCTATGCAGTCATCACCTGGCTCCAATTGAAGGCTACAGCGCAATCGCCTACATACCAGACAAGCACCTGCTCGGGCTTTCTAAGTTGGGGCGTATTCTAGAAATTTATGCCCGTCGGTTTCAACTACAGGAACGGATCGGACAACAAACAGCAGATGCCATCATGGAACTCCTCAAGCCCAAAGGGGTGATGGTTGTATTGTACAACGTGAGTCATGGATGTATGTCATCACGTGGCGTCAAGCTTCACGAAGCGAATACCACAACCTATACAACACGCGGCATTTTCAAAGAAGACCGTTTGCTTCGATCAGAAGCCATGTCCCTGATGGCTCTCAAAAATCCCTCTTAAGATGGTGGGCATCGGCTTGATGTGGGAGCGGGGAAAAGTAGGGATATGAGATAAACTGGCAAGATGAACGAATGTCCATATTGTCACGATACGCAGAATCATGTGAAGGCGAGTTGCAATTAGTCTGGCAGCCCAAGGGTAAGGTGTGTGATCGTCGCTATAACGCCGCACCCAAGTCAGATGTATGGCGACGAGATGCGACATCAAGATGACCTATCAGGGCATTGCTCATAATTTGGGTGTCGATCAGAAAACGGTCATCAACTAGATCAACGCCTATCCAGCCCAACTGCCCAATACACTACTTCCAGAAGACGTCAATAATGCAGAAATGGATGAATTGTTTACCTTTATCGGAGCGGAGAAGCTAACAGATGGGGGACGATGCACCCCAGGCAGCCTCCGACTTCAGTGATCTATTTGCGACTGATCGCAAGCTGATTTACACACCCGGTCGCCCCACCCCAGGTCCGAGACCTATCGGGCTGAGAGAGACAATGCGAAACTGCGCCATTATCTGGCACGATTGGCGCGTCGCTCCCGCGTGCTATTCGCCCCACTATCCGGCTCATCTCATTGACTTCCTATGACTTTGCATTTGCCCACTCCTTTTGTGGATAGAACTTGACAATTGGGAGTGTCTGAATACAGAACATACGTTCTGAAATATGTTCTCCCAAATCTACTTTTTTCAACTAAACTAAGGTTGTACCAACGACTTGGAGATCGTTTTGACTGCCACTTTGGGGTTGCCTGGCAGCAACAACCCACACACTTGGAGATCTATTTTTGCCGCAACTTGCCACAATTTCCTGCTGGTTCTGCGCCATTGTCCTTGGTTTTCCGCATTGCTGCCGCCATTTTTTCTTCGACGGCGGCGGCAACATGCTGTATCCATCCACTCCCTTGATGTCCGCCCGTTGATTGGAAACTTAAACTATGGTATAGTGCTTGCCGGCTCATCAAGAACGGTGGAGGGAAAGGCCCTTAGAAACCGTGGCAACCTCCGTACACAATACGGAACGGTGCCAAGTCCTGTGTAGATGAGAGACGACTTGGCTAACAAAGCGCCTCTCCAAACATTGACCTGGGGAGGTTTTTTTATGACCAAAGGAGCAAATATATGAGCGGGAAGAGTAACACCACCTTCATGACATCACCTCAATATTTTTATACTTCGGAGTCAGTGTCAGAAGGTCATCCAGACAAAATGTGTGACCAGATCTCGGACGCTGTGTTGGATGCAATCCTGACTGACGATCCGAATGCACGGGTGGCCTGTGAGGTAGCCACAACGACGGGTTTGATCGTCGTAATGGGCGAGATTAGCACCAGCACCTACGTTGATATTGAAAAGCTCGTCCGCAAGACCGTAACCGATATCGGCTATATACGGGGTAAATTCGGTTTTGACGCCGAAACCTGTGGCGTCATTGTCTCCATCAAAGAGCAGTCGGCTGATATTGCCCAGGGTGTTAACAAAGCGCTTGAGGCTCGTGAAGGCTCGATGAGCGAAGAAGAAATTGACGCCATCGGTGCTGGTGATCAGGGGATGATGATTGGCTTTGCTTGCAATGAGACTGAGGAATTGATGCCGCTTACGATGTCCCTAGCACACAAACTTGTGCGTCGTCTGGCAGAAGCACGTCGTTCCGAAGAACTCCCCTGGTTGCGGCCTGACGCTAAGAGTCAGGTGACGATTGAATATGCCTATGGTCAGCCCAAGCGCGTTGATACCATCGTCATTTCGACCCAGCACGCACCAGAAATCAGCCAGGAAGAAATTCGTGAGAAGATTATCAACATCATTATCAACGATGTTGTTCCGGCGAATATGATTGACGATACTACTCGCATCTTCGTCAACCCCACTGGACGCTTTGTAACAGGCGGCCCACTGGGTGATGCTGGCCTGACCGGACGCAAGATTATCGTCGATACCTACGGGGGTGTCGCACGGCATGGCGGTGGTGCATTTTCGGGGAAAGACCCCACCAAAGTGGATCGTAGCGCTGCGTACATGGCTCGTTATATTGCCAAGAATGTTGTCAAAGCGGGACTTGCCAGCCGTTTTGAGGTCCAGCTTTCCTACGCAATTGGTGTTGCTTATCCGACCTCACTTGCCGTCGAAACCTTTGGTACAGGCACTATTCCAGACGACCAGATTGTGGAACTCATCAACAAAAACTTTGATATGCGCCCGGCCGGCATCATCCGTGAATTGGATTTGCGCCGTCCGATCTATAAGCAAGTTGCGGCTTATGGGCACTTTGGTCGTGAAGACATTGATGTTCCCTGGGAAAAAACCGACAAGGCCAAGACACTGCGCCAGCAAGCGGGTTTATAATCGGGGTGACTCCCAAGTTGCCCCAATCCAATGACATGCACAAATCTCGTCAACGACTCCCTGCAACATTCAAAAGCAGCTGTAAGTTGCAGCCCAACTTCTATGTTGGCATACTCCAGGCAGATTGCCAGAAGCACATGGGAGAGGGGACACATGACAGGAGAAATAGGCTTTGATGCGCGGTGGCGCAGGATTCAACGGATTTGGAAAAATGACCCTTGGCTCTACGCCGTTGCTGGCTTCTTGCTCGGGCTGATGGTCTTCCCCGCCCTGGAATTATTGCAAAACAATCTAAAGGAGCTCCTATCTGGCTTGGTTCCCGAAACAATGGGCATTGTCGTGACGGTGCTTGTGATTGAGCGGCTGAACGAGAACCGGGCCAAGCGGGAGCGGGAAATTGAACGACGAGAGCGCCTGATCCGGGAGGCGGGCAGTCCAGTCAAAGACGTGGCCGTTCATGCCATTGACGAAATACGGAAGCTGGGACTGCTCACAGGCGCCGATGGTATTTTGAAAGGGGCGAATTTGTTGTTCGCCAATCTGAAAGAGGTGAATCTGAACGGCGCCCATCTGGAACGGGCGTTCTTGATCGAAGCCAATCTGCAAGCGGTGATCTTGGGGAGAGCCAATCTGAAAAGGGCAACCTTGTGGGGCGCCAATTTGGAAGAGGCGAAATTGACCGAAGCCAATCTGCAAGCGGCGGACTTGGCGAACGCCAATCTGCAAGCGGCGGACTTGGGTGGCGCCAATTTGCAAGCGGCGAAATTGTATAACGCCAACCTGGAAAGAGCGAATCCGAACGGCACTAATCTGGAAGGGGCAGACTTGCGAATAGCCCGTCTGAAAGCGGCGATCTTGGCGAACGCCAATCTGCAAGCGGCGGACTTGGGTGGCGCCAATTTGCAAGCGGCGGACTTGCAGAGCGCCAAACTGGACGGAGCAAACTTGCAGCTCGCCAAGCTGGAAGGGGCAGTCCTTCCAGATGCCAAGCAAGTGGGCGAAGACGGCAGTGGCCAGCCAATCTTCGACCTCACATACACACCAGATACCGACATGCGACGCTACACAGACCCTACCCATCCTGATTTCTGGCAGCCCTGAAAGCGTCCAGCCTGAACTTGAGACAACATCGTAGCAGGGTTTCATGCAGCAACTTGCGGCGGTCTGGATTAGGGTTGAGCTTGATTTTGTGTATAGTCGAGCCAAACCTCAAACAGGAGTATCCAGGCCAATTTTCTATGAGTATTAAGGCTCATGCTGTTGCCGAGTACCAAAGCTAGTTGTATAGTTTGAGTGTGGTTTGTAATGGAAGGAGACACTATGGGTTTGCTTCGTGGGATCGGCAAGGGTTTATGGCGATTTATGGTGATTTTCTCATTTATTGTCAATCTGATCTTGGTTATTGTCCTTCTAGCGCTGGGTGTATTGATCTTTGAGATCAAGAATCAGGTGGCCCAGCCACTTGTCAACGGCCTGCACAGCAGTTTCGTCGGTCTTGATCAGGCGACGATTGATTGGACGATCCCAGTCCGGGATACGATTCAAGTCCAGTTGGATATCCCCTTAGAAACGGATACTGTCGTCGTTTTGACTGAACCTGTCCCCCTTCAAGTTGATGCCTTGATCGACCTACCCGGTATCAATGCCTATAATGTCAATGCCATTGTTGATTTGGAACTCCCGCAAGGTTTGGCCTTACCCGTTGCCCTTGACCTGGATGTTGCCGTTGATCAACCCCTTCCAATTGAGCTTGACGTACGTGCTGTTATTCCGCTACAAGAAACCCAGCTGCATGATGTTGCTGATAACCTGCGGTTGCTGTTTGAACCGCTGGCACGGGGTCTGGTCAATTTGCCGAGCGACTTCGGCGAAGCGGGTCAAATGGTGGGTGATGCGCTGCGTGGTAACCCACCCAACCTGCTGAGCGATGAACCCGAATATGTGCAGAATCCCTGGCCTGGTTACTCGATCACAGCAGGAGTTGGCTACGAACTTTATGATGAACCCGTCCCAGATGAGAATCGTCCCATCGAAACAGGCATTGTACCCACTGGCGGTATTCCAGCACTAGACGAACAACTGCGTCCAGAAATCTACAATGCAGGTGGCCCAGTTGATGTCAACATACAAGCTAAAGCCAATCTGGCAGCGGGCAATATCCCCAATGAATCTTATGATGGTAGCATTGGCGGGGTGATCGCGGATGCCATCAAGAACACACCCCCATTAGAGGAAGCTGGCAACGCAACTGGCGGACCAGAAACCCCGCCAGGAACAGGGGGTGATCTGGGAATAATCCCGACACCAAATCCTGATCTTGGTATAATAAATCCAGCAGCAGAAAGTGCTGATTGATTACGAGGTCTATAATGTCAGATTATCGTCCACCCAAAATCTGTGATTACGAGGGATCAAACTACCGGACGGAGTTCTGGGAAGGTCGTGGACGGGATTATGAAGATCGGGTAGAACGGGTGGCACTGCGTCGTCTGTTACCCCACGAGGGGGGTAGACGACTGCTCGAAGTTGGTGCAGGCTTTGGACGCCTGACCAACGAATTCGATAATTTCGGTCAAGTTGTACTACTGGATTATTCTCTTTCTCAGTTGCAATATGCCCGCGACTATCTGGGTGATTCGGATCATTTCGTCTACGTTGCGGCAGATGCCTACCATTTGCCATTTCGTCCGGGCATATTTGATGCTGCGACGATGATTCGGGTTATTCATCATATGGCGAACGTTCCAGCTGTACTAAAGCAAATTCATGAAGTGCTGGTTCCTGGTGCAACCTTTATTCTGGAACACGCCAATAAGCAAAATATTAAAGCGATCTTGCGCCATGCACTGGGCAAGCAAGACTGGAATCCCCACAGTCTTGAACCAGTCGAATTTGTGGAGCTTAATTTTGACTTCCATCCGACCTACATTATGCAAGCGCTCATAGAGGCCAACTTTGCCCTTAACAAGCGTATCCCGGTATCGTTTTTCCGGCTGGGTCTCTTGAAATCTGTCTTTCCAACTGGGTTACTTGTGAGCCTGGATAGGCTAGTGCAATTCATGGGTATCCTTTATACTCCCAGCATCTTCACCCGCAGCCAGGCGCTACAAACAAATTCAGCGGTGAACAATCTGGAAACGGATTCTTTGTTTGTGTGCCCGCAAACGGGACATGAACTCGCCCATGAAGGCAGTATCTTGGTTGAAAAGATAAACGGTACACGCTACGCGGTTCGGGATGGAATTTACGATTTCAAGGCGCCTTTGGATTAGAGTGATTCTAAATGAGCAACAACCCACTGGAGGTAAGCTGTCTGTAGGTCTTTGGTGGTTTGCCCAGGCTTGCCATCGCCCAGAATATGCCCATCAAGCTCAACAATGGGGACAATACCCCGACTACTACTGGTTATAAAGGCTTCACTCAGCACTGGAATGTCCATGACAGTCACGGCCTCTTGACATACAGGCACAATATCTGGGGCGATCTGGAACACAATCTGCTGCGAAATTCCTGGCAAAACGCCCGCACCTGCGGTTCGTAGTTCACCGTTCAGGATTGCGTAGAAATTGCTGCCAAATCCTTCAAGTAAGCGTCCTTCAGCATCCAGCAAAATCCCATCATAAATTTCCTCTGGCAGCGCTATCCGACTGCGATTGTGCATCCAATCAGTTGTCTTGGCCACCGGATTGTTACGGGCACTATCGGGGATGGTCATGCAGCGCACCCCACTATCAATTAATGCTTGTGCAATGGGTTGGAATGGTTCTAGCGAGATAATTAAGACATCGGGCTGTTGGCGCCCAACCGTAACTCGAAAGCGCACATCGCCAACACCCACATCTTGGATCATCTGGCGGAGATTATGACGGAAATGGGCGCGATTTAATTGAAGGGGAATGCTGGCTCGACGGGCAGAATCTTCCAGCCGATCTAAATGGGCGTCGAGCTTAAGTGTTTGGAAGGTATTGTAGGTGTTGGTGACGGTGTAGACGCCATCAATTGGCTCATATTGGGCTGCTTTTGCCAGCGAATCTGCTTCATAATCGACAGGCTTGAGTCCATCATCTGTAAGCAGGCGAATGTAGCATATACTCATTTAGAATCTACCCGAAAAATCATTTTCTAGATTCCAGTCTGTCTCCCAGTTCATTTCTTCTATTCCCAGGGGGCAGTATGGGTGGTGTCTTCTTCCATTTTCGTTGTTCGGCTTGTTGCAGCGAAGGCACCACTTTTTTCGCTGCAATTGCGGCAATTCTTCCAGTTTGTGCAATACAGGGTGCTTGTTTGTAAGGCAGTCAGGGTGATGTTGCCGTGTTGGAGTACATGGATATAAGGGCAAGACATGGTCTTCCAGGTTGGCGGATAGGAACAGATGTTTTTATTATAGCACAGAATAGCGCGTTCTCAAGAACGTGTGTTCTGTATTTGTGGAGGCGCCAAAGCAATCTTTGTGAAGCGCTTTGCATTGACATCCGGTCCACAACATATAGCCCGATAACATCCTCGATCCCCTTTTTCTTCAAAGACCTTTCTGATTTCTCGGATAGATACTTAGTTTCAGTGTAGCTGAAAAAGAGTGGATATGTGAGAACGTATGTTCTGTTTTCAGACTTGAGGATGATTGGAATTTGAGTAGAGCGGTTGCAATGGCTGAGAGATGTCCCGCGCTGGAGTCGTCGCCCAGCAGCGGCATCAAACGGTTGAGAAAGGGGTTTGAGGACGAACCACATGCCCGTTGGCAGTGCTGTTCGTCCCGATTTTGCCAATGAGCGAGCCAAACCAGCAGCGCGTCCCACCCGATTAAGAGTTGCCAAAGAAACTGAGCAGCCTGATGGATTCAGGCAGAGCCAATTCCATAGTATCCGTGAGGGGATCGACAGCATAGATATATTTCAATGTATCCCGTTCAATTTCATCTTTTTCCCCTGGCTTAACAACAGCAACATATAAGATGTCTCGGTCCTGTGCCCAACTAAATCCCCTCGTTTTCATCTCCACTGGGGATTCACAAGTCATTTGGTCTTGTTCCAAGTCATAGATACCGATGACACTTTGATCGCCAAGCTGGAAGGCAGCGGCAATAAACCGACCTGATACAGACAAGCGGATACGATTGGGCCAATCATAATTTTTAGGAAGAGCGGTGATCATGCGTGCATGGTTCGTGTTCAGTTGTGCATTGTCGATGCCGATCTCATAGACGACAAGACACTGGTGCAATCCTTTTGAAGCAGGGCAGTTTGCCGAGTAAGCAATGAGGCGCTCGTCTGAGGACATATCAAAGTCGTAAAGAGAAGCGTGGAAAGGTAAGGCGACAGGGATGAGCGTCCCATCCAGTGTGATCTTCGAGAGACCGCCTGCAGTGGGGGCGAAAAGAAAGCTATCTGCGGTTGACCAGTAGCCGACGACCATGCCCTTGCTTTCGGCAGGCCAAGGGAGTTCGATCATCTCATCGGATTGAGGATTATATAAGAAGCGGTGATTGACATCGAACGAATCCGATCCATGACGAATGACATCATCCCAGGTTTGGATGAAGAGTTGATGGGGTGTGATCCATCTGGCCATGATGTGACCCTCTTGGTCGCGGAGTTGGTGTGAGATGCCTGTTTTCCGATCATAGAGGTACAGGGAGACATCATAGTCGTACATGGATGGCCCGTAACTGTTTATGATTGTGTAGGGGATATAGCTACCATCTGGGGACGGCGAATAAAGGCCAGCATTTGCGTCAAGGGATAGTAAGGTCTCGATTTCTCCTGTAGAGTCAAGGCACCGCAGCATGTCTGTATCATCCACAGGATCATATTCATCAAATAGGATAGAGGGGGAATCGCACAGCCGATCAGGGGTATTCTCTTGTCCAAATGATGAACTGGATGTAAACACACAGAGGATAAGCAAGAATAGCAGTCGCATAGATCGCATGATGTCCCTCCTAATACAATGGGTGTAGAGGAGTAACCACTCTGTTGAAAGCGTGGCTACTCCTGGGTCAATTACTGACACGCACCTTGACTAACGTTACGGAATATGTGGTAGTTTCCTCGGCCGTCGTTCTCCCTATGGACATGCGCAGCGTTGCTGGCCGTTCTTTCATTGGTCGAACAGTAGTAGATCACATCAGGTCGCCGGACAGCAGCAACGGCGAGTGGTGTCAAAGATGAACCATTCAACAACTGTTGGGCTAAGACCAACGCTGGCGACCACATCTGCTGCGTCCGATCAGCGGGTCTGGCTAAACCAACGAAGGTGTAGCGTTGTTCTGAGTTCACACTTGGGTCTTCAGCTAAGACCACCGACAGGATGTTGCGCCTTCCTTCGTGTGCCTTTCTGTTGCGGATGACCTGAGCCACATTCGCCATGCCTATGGCGCCCATACTGTTGGCCTCTGCATACAGCACATGGGCTAAGATCACCTGGGGCGTATCGGTGTAGATGTTGACGCAGGTTTCTCCTGCCCTAGGCCGACAGTAGCTGGCTGGATCAACCTCTGGGATGAGCGACAGGTGACTGCAGTCCCCCGTGATCTGGGTGACATGCGACGATGAATCGATCCACAGTTTCCGTCCTTGATACTCTACCAACACAATGAGATTGTTGCTACCCCAGCGACCATAGACCAGGACTTGAGCCCCTTGCGGAATGATGGCGACTGATCTGCCTCGGTTCACGGCCCCAGGCGTGGTATAGGCCGACTTGGAGTGACCCGGATTGATGCGGATTGTACAGCGACCCACAGGTATATTGACTGGTTGCCCTAAGGTGATGCTCACATTCCATGATCCATTGTTGTCCTGGAAACTGACCCCATCGTTGAACGCCAGATAGAGACGGCCCGTTGCCGGAGCTGCCATCGTTTTGTTGGCACCAATGCAAAAAGCTGTGCCGTTCGTCCCGATTTTGCCAATGAGCGAGCCAAACCAGCAGCGCGTCCCACCCGAGCGAAAGGCCAATGCTGCATCCCATCGCTTGTTCTGTTCATTGCCCACCTGCCCATTGGGGTCAAAGGACGGGCCGAAGCCGGGGTTGATGGCTCCCGTTGCGCTGAACGTCAGGGTGTCTCCCTGATTGACGTCTCGCCCAGTGCCATGCCACCAGCTTTGGGGGCTGCCAGCGTTGGGGCGCCGCCCATTGACGGTTGTTGTGAAAGTTGACATGTTGTTTTCCTTCTCCTTGAGTAAGATTGGATTTTGAGTTAAGATCTGCAAAGAGCAGTTGCGCTGATCGCTTGAGGGCGACCCCGACTGTTGATAGGTTTTGTGATTGGGGAGAATTGGCCGTTAACCTATTACTCCCTAATCACCTTTGTTCATCTGCAATACCCTTCATCCTTTCCCTGGTTATCAAGTATTAACAGTGTAGATCAAATGTTCTAAAAATGCGGTTGTGATTGAGGTTAATCTGGGATGATGCGTAGGGTAAGCGTCAGGTTTTGTTCAAGATCTAGGTGATGGGTATCCCGCGCTGGAGTCGTCATCCAGCAGCGGCATCAAACGGTTGAGTTCTGCCTGAGAATCATCATGGTATTTCAATCGCGTAAACTTCATCCGACATTCAGAGGGGGTCGATTTTAAAAACGATAATTGTCGGATAGACTCATTTCATTGAGACATGAGAAAGGTTCCGTTGTATGTCCGCACAATATGTTACCTAAGATCTGGACCATTTCGGGATTGTTGCGGGTGTATGCGAAGCAACTGACCTCATCCAGCAAATTGATGCACGTATCGCTGATATCGGTCGTAAAGTCAGTGTCGGACAGGCTGTCCAGGCAATGGTGCTGAATGGAGTGGGATTAACGGGACGTGCGATGTATCTTACGCCGGAGTTTTATGAGAACAAGCCAGTAGATTTGTTAATAGGTGAAGGCATCGAAGCGAGTGATTTGAACAGCGACAGCCTGGGTAAGGCATTGGATCACCTTTATGAAACAGGTATCACGGAATTATTTGCATCCATCAGCGTGCATGCTCTGCGTTGCTACGGAATTGATGTGCGTTGTGCACACCTCGATACCACCGCGATGAGTTTGCAAGGCGATTATGACATTGAGCAAGCGGATGACCCCGACGCAGAGCAAGTCATCTCCATCACCTACGGTCACAGTAAAGACCATCGTCCTGATTTGAAACAAGCGATTTTGGGTATGATTTGTGCCAATCGCACCAGCATCCCCATCTATCTGGGTGCGATTTCAGGCAATACTTCCGACAAAACCAGCTTGCCCGACATTGCCGCCACCTATCTGGCCCAGTTTAGTGAAGATGAAGAAACACCCATTTTGGTTGCGGATAGTGCGCTCTACAGTGCTGAGAACATCCAGAACTTGTCAACGCAACAATGGGTTTCGCGTGTGCCAGCGACGATTACAGAGGCAAAAGACTTGCTGGCAAATACGACCCAAGCCGATATGATTGCTTCTCAGCGTGCTGGTTATTTCTACCACGAAACAACCAGCACTTATGGTGGTGTTGAGCAACGCTGGCTCATGGTGCTGTATGAACCCCGCCACGAGGGAGAATTAACCGGTTTCCAAAAACGGGTTCAGCGTGAACGTGCCAAACTGGATAAAGCCGCCAAGAAACTGGAACGTCAAGCCTTCAACTGCGCTCAAGATGCCCACAAAGCCCTCGAACGCTTTAACAAAAAGCACAGCTTCCACACCGTTCTCGGCGAAGCAATCGCTAGCGAACGTTACACCCAACCCGGACGACCAACTCCACACAGTGAAACAGTCACCGATTGGCATCTCACACTCACCATTGCCACCGACGATGAAGCCATTGCTCAAGCACAAAAGCCACTTGGCAAGTACATCATTGCCTCCAATGTCTTGGATGGCGATCCACTCCCTGCAGAAGAATTACTCACACTCTACAAAGACCAAAACTGCTCGGTCGAACGCGGTTTTCGCTTCTTGAAAGACCCTCTGTTTTTTGCTCACAGCCTCTTCTTGAAGAAACCTTCACGCATCATGGCACTGCTGATGGTCATGGGACTGAGTTTGTTGATTTATGCCCTCGCTGAACACCATTTGCGGCAACCATTGAGCGAACAAGACCAAACTATTCCCGACCAGAAAGGCAAACCCACGCAAAACCCCACCATGCGACGGGTCTTTCAGATGTTTGAAGGCATCCACATCCTCACGATCCGTACCGATACTTTCCGGCAGCGTATCGTCACCAATGCCAAGGAGGGGCATTTACAGATTGCCTCTTTGCTGGGGGATACTGTCCTTAAATTCTACACTTTTGAGCAAATGACCCTCTGAATGTGGGTTCATCTATATGGACAAGTATTTGCGTCTCATACAATCCTTGCGGGTAGAAACAACTGCCCCTGCAATTGCATGATCCAACGGGTGAACAGAATCGCCCTCGACCAGATGGTTCCCAATAGAGGCGTGACAGTGTACAACCCTGCCGAACCGGACATCGAGGGGTATGGCAATCTCTGATTCCTCAACCGCCCACCGACGATATTGCACCCCACCAGTCATGTATCGCCGGGATATATGTTGGACATTGGCCTGAATGTAGTGTTCTGCAAATTCTAATTCATTTAGAGCTTTGTCAGCAGATAATAGATCATATATCACTCTAGCAGAATAAGTGTATCTGCTTGGTAGTTGGAATACACATATCTTGGGGATTCTCCGCTAACAGGTAGTCTTAGGGGAGTTTGAGGTGTTTGAGAAAGGGCAAACAAATGCGGCAATACCATAAACAACATGATATTGACCAGCCCATGTGCAATTACAATTCCTAGCAAACAGCGGGTCTTCATCCAGATGAATCCAAATGCTAATCCAATCAGAAATACGAAAGCCACATCAATCCATGATTTATAGCCAACATGTAGAATTGCAAAGACAAGCGTGGCAAAGAACAGACCTTGCCAAGGTCCGATTGCGTTCATAAAGGTGTTTTGCATGATGCCACGAAAGACAAGTTCTTCCATAAATCCTGTACTCACCAACAGGATAAACACTGGAAGCAAAAGCTGATCCATATTCAAGGTGTTTATTAGGGGTTCAGGCTGTAGTATCAAATATTCCATGACACCGAACACCAACCCACTACATCCGATCAACAGTTGTAGAGTCAAGCCCCGTGTATGCAGGCCAATTTCATTCGAGGTATATCCCAGAAGTCGAATAACCATATAAGCAACAAAAAACAGGGGCACACTGACAATAAAATACCAGTAAATAGGGTCAAAACCACCAAGTGGAAGCGAGAGGCTCAAAATGCGAATGAGTGGCGCGAATGTTAGGGCCAGAAGCATACGATGTAGGGGATGTTCCCAGGTCAGGCCAGCGTGGACAATAGCCGAAGCAAGCAAAAGACAATGTAGCACCATTCCTAGAACAGGAGCTACAAAGGTTGTTACTAATTCTGCTAGGGTGATGATAGCCACATAGATGCTTATCGTGCGCGTTGGATGACCTATGCTCCAGGTAAGGGCATGATCCAACTTGATAGATAATGTGTTTGGCTGGTTCATGGCGCAATCACTTCAATCCACAGGCGCAATGAACGATAAGGGACAGAGTATCCATTACGATATAAATGGAATTCCAGGAGACTATCATGGCTAACATCTATAGGAATGATAGAAACAGGGATTTCAACCGTCTCGCTTGTATTCAGATGGAATGGATCAAGTTGCCCAACCAATGCACCGTCATTTATTACTTCAACATGATAGGTTGCTGCTTCTTGTTCGCCGTTGGTTACACCGATTGTGACTGTAACCCCCTCACCTGCCTTGACCGTTCGCGGGAAATTCTCTGCCAGTCCCTCCTCACCTAAGATATAGAACTCTGTGAAATAGGTGGCCGGCCCTGGTATAAAGATGATCGCTAATGCAGCAACAACACCAACCAAAACTATTGTTGCCAACATAGTATACAACACACGGTTTACTCGATCCTGCACAGCCCACCACGTGTGCAGATCAAACGCGAACTCGATCTGATACCGTTGAGACGAGGATAACCGCATTCGGCGACTCCATGAGAGCGCGAACAAGCTAGCAATCAGGAACATCTGGGCGACAGCAATTGTTCCAGGTTGAATACCGATAGGCAGCGTATCCAACAGCAGGGCAACAGGTGGAATGACCGCGATGCTCAACCCAATAGTTAAGGCAATCCGTTCATAGATGTCCAGATCGTCTTGTTTGGGGAAAACAGCGGATTGAATGAGATAACCAGGGATATACAACACTACTAAAATCCCAAAGAAAGCATGTGCCACAATCAGGGGGAATGGTAGCGAATCGAGGAGCATGAAAGCAACCAGCGCAAACGCGCACCCCCCGATGATAGCCAGTTCGGTCTTGAGGCTTAAGCGCATCTCTTCCTCATGAAGTGTGTACTTGCTCATACACCTGAAACGTCTTCCTTGCCACCTGTTCCCAGGTAAATTCAGATGCACGAGCCAGTCCTGCTTTTCGAAGTTTTTGCTGCAAGTCAGCGTCAGAAAGTACTTGTCGCATAGCTGCAACAATAGCATCAGTGTTATACGGGTCAACGAATAGAGCGGCATCCCCGGCAACTTCCGGCAGTGACGACACATTCGATGTTATCACTGGAGTCCCAGACGCCATCGCCTCCAATACTGGCAAACCGAACCCTTCATACAAAGATGGAAACACAAACAAATCTGCAGCTTGATATAAAGCAGCCAAATCCGCATCATCCACATACCCGGTGAAGATCACCTGATGTTCAAGATCATGAGCACGAAATGTCTCCATAATATCATGATACTTCCACTTCATGGGGCCACCAATTACCAACTTATGGTTAACCTCGTGCCGAATGATAGCAAATGCTTCAAAAACTCTTCGCAGGTTTTTGCGTTCTTCCACCGATCCAATATACAAGATGTAGTCTTCAGGCAATTGATAACGCTCAAAGATATCTGAGTTATGCCTGCTTTGACCAAATACCAGATTCCCCCCCCCACTCACATTGTAGATTTTAGACGGATCAACATCTAAATGCTTTACGATATCCGCCTTCGATGTGTCGCTTATGGTCAAAACACAATCTACCTGTGTCATCATGCGTGGAAGCCAACGACGATAAATTAGCGAATCCCATGTGGTGCTGAATCCGGGAAAACTCAGCGGGAAAACATCATATAACGTCACAACAGTTTTAGTGCGCCCAGTGCTAAAGAAAAATGGAGACATCCCAGTTGTATCATGGATCATATCCAGACCCAATCTCTTAACCAGAAATGGCAATTGCAGTTGCCCTAAGGTCATAAGACCTGGTAGGAGCCGTGAACCATGAAGCGGCACACATCGCAAACCAAGTTGGCGGATAGATTGTGTGCCACCAGCAGATAGCACTATAATTTCTGGTTGCTCATCAAGGGTGACCATCGCCCGCAATAGTTCGATAGTATAGCGACCTATTCCGGTTCGCTGACGATCAAGTGCGTAGGTGATAATTCCGATTCGCATAGGTCACTTTTGGAACGGCGTACGCGGACGACGATGAAAGATGGATGTTGATCCGTTGTGATAGACGATATTCTCTCCAGTTAAGTTTGGTGCAGGAGATTGACTGCGCAACCATCGGATTCGTTCCAGATCTGAGATAAGATAATATTGCGTTTCTGGAGCAGGAACCCAGGCATCAAAGTGCACCGTTTGCATTGGATTATCAAGTTGATTTAACGTGATCTCCAGCCGTTCATTGATACCAACCCAGACAGTGGAACCCGCCAGATTGTCGGTTGCCCATGCACCCGCGTCACGTTCGGATTTTGTGGTGAAGATCCAGGCATTGTTGAGTAAGGGTTCGTTGGTCACTTTTATTGGTGCAGCGATGACGAAGATCAGCATCAAGAGTGCCACAACACTTATAACTAACCGGTTACGCCTGTAGCGTTTCATCACTGCCGAAATGCCAAAAGCGGCCAACGGGATCGCAATGAGCATCATGGGGGTAAACAGCCGGACTTTCCAATTTGCTCCTAGGGCAGCTCCCGTCATATCGACAATGGTCGAAACCCCAAACTGGAATACGAATCCTGCATAGGCCAGCCACAAGAACATGTGTGATAGGTTGGAACTACTGAATTGTCGGGATCGCATGGTTCTGAATATACCTACCAGCCAAACAATAAGTGATGTTCCTAGAGTAATCCAATTAAAAAGCGTCAAGCCAATATAGATAGAAGCGTCAAGCCACCAGACCCCAGGATTGGTGAGTGTTTCTATTGTATCAACAGTCTCTTCCGGCCCATCCATGCTCAGCAAAAACGCGGCAACCTGGTCTGTCAAAGTATTGAGTGTTTCGGTAACTTTCTGCGCAGGTGGGTAAATGTAGAAGATCATCAGATACATCAGGACGCTACAGACTAAGGTCATATAGCCCAAGCGGAAGATATGTCTACGGAAGATGAGGTCCGGCTGTGGGCGTATATAAAGTAAAAGTCCACTTATGATAAAACAGATCAGTAAGGTGGTGATGAACAACGAGGCAAAGAATACGTTGGTCGTAACCAGAGTAAATGCCACCAGATAAAACAAGAGGGCGTAACGAACAATATGACTGAAGAGACCCAAGCGCGTGAAACTTCGGGCAATGAAGTAGAGAGACATGAGTACCATCATCCAGGTGATTTTTTCGTGTGAACCACGCCACGAGACCCAAAGAAAATCCGACTGCATGTACAGCAAAAGAGTGGCGAGAATCGCAATCTTGCTGTCATGAGTTAAGGCGCGATAAGTGACGAAAACCAGAATTGGAAACAGGATTGTGATCGCTGGATAGATGTGGCTGGGCAAGACTTCAGCCGGGATTCCCGTTAACTCCATCAAAAAAAGTGAAATAGCTGTATACGTCAGTCCATTACTATAGGCCAGATCGTTTTCAACCACACTATCTGCTTGATCGGCAGTGTCAATCATAGTTAAGAAACGATGCGTATCAATTTCATTCCACTGCCCGACAAAACGTAAATGGAAATAGGCGTAGTTGAAGAGCGCATATAGACAGACTCCAGCTAGAAATATACCTATAAAGTGTTTGGGTTGGGCACTGGTGTTCATCTGACTGAAACCTATTGATTATAGAAAAAGATCAGGCTTAGGCACACGCCCACCCCAACGAGTACACCCAATAGCACAACAACAAACCATCCACTACCTGGCTGATCGCCCCTAAGAGACAATAAATCTGTCAGATCAACATTCGGCTGGTGTACAATGAATGGCAACTTGAGTGTCTGGGCGTAAGAAGATTCAGGGAAAAGTGTGTTATCGAACAGTGCTTCGACATGGATCACCCATTCTCCATCGTTGGTTGGTGTCCAGATCACGCCGATTTGCTCACTCCTCTTCGCCAAAACAGCCATTGTCATCTCTTCAATCAGGTGACGGGTTTTTCCTTGTTCAGCATACACTTCTATCATCAAATCACTTGCGTCCTGAGTGCCAACATTGTGGACAATCAGGTTAATCTCCTGTGGTTCCCATGCAACTGCTTCAGCCGCATTCGGAGGGGAATTCACTTCGATAGAAAGCGCAGCGGGGGTCAAGGATTCGATGGTGAGTTGGCCTTGATGCGATTCAATCAGATAGTGCCCTGGCTGGAGATTCGATTCCGTGCGTATTTGCAAATCGCTATCCGACATGAATCCACCCTCCAGGGTAAGGACAAATTGAAACCCATCCTCAGTGAAGCGGAAGCCATGGATGGAAGCGCCTCTAATCCGCCATTGTGGGGTACCAAATTGATTGAGCATTTGCAGGAAATCGTTTGATGCAATATCACGCTGAAACTGATCTAGATGTTGACCAAGTTGAACCCATTCTTCATGATTGCGGGGTGGTAAGATGGTTAAATGAGCTGTTGGTATTTCAGCCTCCAGCAGATATACACTATCTTCAGATGTCGCAATTAGATGGCTTGATGTTTGAATCAATTGCCCCCGGACGATGTCGTCTTGCAAGTAGACCCACCGATCAATAAATGGATCACCATTAAGGTTTTCGTATTCGACACGCTCGACATCAGCGATTTGCCAAACTCCGCCGGCAGCATTCAACAGATGAAGTTCTGCGTCGAGAGGGCTTAAATACAGGTAGGGTTGGTCCAAATGCTGAAACTGATATTCTGCCCGCAATCCTTGATTGTCATAATAATCTTCTGTGTCGAATCCTGTCTCTTCAGTTCGCCCGGTGATGTAATCTCGCTGTGTTAAAAAGGGAATGTTCCATTCATAGATTCCTTCGGTTGAAGCCGGATAGCGTCCTTCAACAGAGACGAACGTCACCACGTCCCAAGCGTTTTCTGTGATCCAATGCGGCACATGATCGTACGGGAGCGACTTTAGGGAAAATTCAGGAAACTCCACGATCTGGGTTATCTCATTCCGCCCTGCCAAATCGACCTTGTAATCCCAGAATCCGTCATTGTCCTGGTCCCAGGAATAGCGAACCATGCCAACTGCTTCGTCGTATTTTCCAAATAACCAGTGTCTATCATGTGGGTGAAAGTAGCCGATGCGTGCTTGCAATTCTGGGTACCCATCAAGATCATCGGCAAGATCATAGAAACAAAAAGGGTTCTCGAAGTTGGGCAGATTCAGTTGATTTTGCTCAAATTGGGCAATGGAATAGATAAAGCAATTGTGGTCGTTGCCTCTTGAAGCCACAAACTCCGTTAGGCTAATGATTTTACTGTGTGTCCAATCCATTTGGAGTGGAGACGGGTTCTCGAGGTAATTCTGGGTGAAACCAGTTGGGTTGCCCAGCAAGTACCAGAAAAGCGCCCCATCTATGGGCGGCGCTTCATCATCAAACGGATTGTAGGCCATCTCCAGACGAAGAGTGCCCCAATTTTTGGGAATAGGGAGATAATTCTGGGTAAAAAAGTAATCGGGATGACCGTCTTGATCCGGGTCGCGCACTCGCGTTACATAGTCAATTTTGCCATCTGTCCGGACCTGTTCCCAGACATCATCCGGCAGAAAACTGTTCCAAATACCATTCTGGAATTCACCAAGACCAAACTGTGCCCGCACCAAACCATCCACAAAAATGTCAAGGTTGAAGCCCCATTGACTATCTAAACTGACTACCTTTATAGTTGGGTGGTTACTCTCAATGATCTGCGGGTGATCATCTTGGATTTCTATAGACACTTGACCATCGCCGTCCTGATCATCATAAAGTGCGGCAACTAGTGTGGTATCTTCTCGATAAAAATCAATGATGAGATTAACGGTTCCATCGCCCTTAGCATCAAACAGCCACAGGTCATCTTCAAAGTCCGTTGATGATTGCCAATCACTGGTCTCTTGTCTATTGGCAGCACGGTCAAAAACATAGACTAGATCATCTTGGTTATTGGCATAGGGGCACTGAATGATGGTCAGGGCAGGCTGATTGTCGTTCACTGCATTTTTCTGGCGAACGTGGCAGTCCTGCGCCTTGGTGGGTTCTCCCCATAATACAAGAATAACAACCAACACAGAAATTCTTGAATGCTGAAAAAGTGGGCGGATATTTCGTTGGACACTCTGGCGTTCATTGGGGGTAAGCAACAGAAAAATGACCAGCAAGAAGTATATCGGCAGGGTTATCATCACGCCCATGATGAGAGTGACTATCGCGGGTTGAGCGTTCACTTGCATGCTGATCATGCGTCCAAATCCCATCGAAGCAATTGCGACCAACACCGTCAAAATGACATAAAATATTGAGGTTTTGAAAGGAATTTCCCGATTGACGACATGCCATAAGCCCATACAACCAGCAAGGGCTGATATGAGATAGCTTAGCCCGACCCCAATCGGTATGAAACTGCTCCCAATGTACAAACTAATTGCCGTACCGAATATGACCATCAATATTTGCATTACTGAAATCGTGCTTGCCAAATATATCTTGTGCATCGAGACAATCGTGAAGACGAACACAAGTTGCAGTAATCCACCGATTATGGTCGGCGCAAGAACAATTAATGGTATGATCGAGCTTTCATACTCTGATGGATAGAGAACGCCAATTAAAATATCAGCATAAACCACACACCCTGCGATGACAAACGCTGCAAAAAGAGAGAAACTCCGGACAAATAAATCGAGCAGTCGCCCTGCGACATTCCGATCATCCTGTGATAGGGCAATTACCATTTCAGGATAGAACACACCTGTCACAACAATAAAGCCCAGCGATACGGGCATAGTAACCAGGGTAAAGGCAGCACCAAAAAACGCTGCAGATACAAAGTGTTGCAGCTGCCCAAGAATAAGCGTGCCGATTGCCGAATACAGTTGAATCACCATGCCAAAAACGAATAGGCTTGCCAGCGGAGCCAACGACTGCTTCAAGTAGGTATGACTAACGAAAGCCCTTCGGGGCCAAAGGATGTGGCGTTTGAGCTTGACCCCAAATATGAACAATGACACCACAAACGACAATGTCATGGCTGCATAGACATGATACGGTCTTGCTTGTTGACCTAACGCGATGACAACAACTACCAATAAATACAAGGTGGGTTGGATCGCTGTCACCCAGGCAACCAGTGAACGATTTCTTAGCCCCTGAGCTACAGCCGAAGCATAATCGAAAAATGAGGCTGCCATTGCCGCCCATGCCGTCCACAGAAACATCACATCACCGGTGAACCTAGCAATCATTAGTAACCCAATGCCCAGCAGACAACTTGAAGCAAAGCGAACTAAGCCGAGTGAATAGATAACGTGATTAACGCCCAACGGGTCTTCGCTCAAAGCTCCACGCGACACATCTTGAATAACTTTAGCTCCCAGACCTAGGTTGCTGACAAATCGTGCTAATCCAAACACCTGAAGAAAATAGGCAATCTTCCCAAACTGCTCCGGTATTAAGATGCGCACAACGATTAGGCCAGTCACAATGCTCAAAAGCATTGATACAAGACTTGCTAGTGCAAGTAGGCTCGCACCTGCCAGGAGCCTGCGGTGTATATATCTTTCAGATTGCTGTATCATTTGGAACAGCGTCTACACACAATATAGGTTCATAGATCTCATCTCTAAGGTCTCGTGCAACTGCACGCCAAGTCTGATATGTTTGGATATATTGATAGCCATTATCTCCCATTTGCCTGACCAACTCCGGTTGATTTAGAAGCCATTTGAGCTTGGTTTGTAGTTGATCTACACTCCCAACATCAAAAAGCAATCCGGTCTTATCAGGCTGAACAAGATCAGGAATACCCCCAACTCTGGAACCAATAACTGGCGTACGGCACGCCATTGCTTCGAGGATAATTCGACCAAGCGGTTCAGAATAGGAAGGAACAACACAAACATCGGCAGCCGAATAATATGAGGGCAAGTCAACCTTGCTGATCCAGCCGTGAAAGACAACTCGATCAGCAATGTCGAGTTGCCTTGCGAATACTTCATATTGCTGCCGTTCAGGACCATCACCAACAATATGCAGCCGGGCAGTAGGCAAATCATGAAAAACCTGAACAGACGCCTTTAACAGCACGTCTATCCCCTTTTCCCGGGATAACCGACCGACATACAAAATATGCTGGTGGGTTTGTGACCATTGACAATGCTGTTTCGCGTCCGAACGTGGATAGAATAACTGAACTTCAACGCCATATGGACGAACCATAATCTTATTTTGGTCGGCTCCACTCTTGATCCACCAGTGCTTCATATCACGGCTAATAGCATTGATTGCCGCACACCTTTTTGCTGATATTCGAGCAGCCTTTTTGAGTATGGAAGTCATCATCCAATCAAATGGATTATATCTGCTGGCAATACGCTCATAGATATTGCCTGGCGTGGTTAACACAATGGGAATGCGGCCGATCAACGAGAACAAGGCAGTGGATAAATACTCTGGTGCATGAATTATATCGGCATCGGGTATCTCACGTTGGATTGTGCGCCAGCCTGCCAATATGGTAAGCAAATGCCCCAAGACATTGCGATCACCGAACAGAGGGAGACGATAGCAATGAAAGGTTACACCTTCAATTTCTTGTTCTAATTCATTGTAAGGCCCAACAACATGAATATCTTCACCCAGCCTTGCCAGTTCAAAAGCTAGCTGCCAGCTCACATCACTTAGGCCCGTGATTCCCGGCTTATCTCGCTCAAAGACATAATCAAACAGCACAATTTTCATCTTGCCTCATCCTCACCCAGAACCTGCATGTATATCTGACACATTCTGTCACTCCCCCTATCAAACAGAGCGAGTTGATTCTCAATGTCAGGTGTCAATTGTCGTTGCTTGCGTGGAAACCTACACAAATCAAGCAATACTCGGCTCAATTCTTGGAAATCATGCGGGTCAACCACCATACCCACGGGCCCAACAACTTCTGGCAAAGAAGCTGCTGCTGAGACAACAACAGGGGTCCCACACGTCATCGCTTCTAACACTGGAAAACCGAAACCCTCATAAAACGAGGGCATCACCAAAACATCGGCAAGGTTATAGAACAAAGCTAAATCATCATCGGGGACTTCGTCAATGAAATGGATTTTATCCTGAAGTCCGAGCCGAGCGATCATTTCTAAAAGCCGCGCTCGTTGGTCAGTGAAGTGCCCCCGCCCCACTTTAAGGAGCCGTACATTGCTCTGATGCTGGTTCATCTGGGCGAAGGCTTCAATAAGCGTCACTAAGTTTTTGCGCGGGTCTTCCGAGCCGACATAAAGCAAATAACGAACGTCGTAGCTAAGATCATATTTCTCGTAGAAAGTGGTGGATACCTCCATCGGATAAAAGCGTTCACGATCAACTGATGGATAAACAACATGTATCCGTTCACCAGGAATCCCTAATTCATCAATTAGCGTCTGGCGCGTATAGTCTGAGATGGCAATCAAGGCATCGGCTTTACGTAATCCAGCGAGTGCCAACTTATAAAACCAGCGATCAACTGGATGCTGCAGTGTGTTCAGGTCAACGTTGTTTCGCAACAAATATGGAATGATGTCTAGCACAGTAATTACAACAGGCGCAGGAAATCGATTGAAATGTAACAGGGTTGCCATCGTTTGTGTCGTGATGTGATAAATATCAGCGGATTCCATCTTTACTCGCAGTGGGTAGGTCTGGGAAAATGCGCCCAGATCAAAACCCATCCAGTGTAGGGGAATATGAGATGGTACTGTCGTAAAAATCTCGACACCTGTCTGTGCTAAACCCCGGCTCAGCAATTCTTCATAGCGGGATGTGCCCGTCATACTCGCAGACGCTTTGATGATCAGCTGGACTTTCATCGCCACACCGAACGCAAACGCGGAATCAGTGCCTGAACAAAGGCAGCGTTCCATACAACGAAATCTACGAAGATACCCAAAATGGCAAACCCTGTTGTTCGTAGTCGAGGTACAGTATCCGAAATATCATAAACAGCAACATAACGCAGACGAGAGCAGATCCCATGTAGGAGAAAGATCAACCAGATAGCCCAAAAAATTTGCCCTAAAACAATTCCCAGAATAGGTAGCGCAATCATAGTCATCGCAACAACGACACTCTGGAGGCCTTGTCTAAGTGTTCCGTAGTCTTGTGTTTTCAAACTAATCAGTATGATATTGCGCAGCCAGCGGGTGCGCTTGTGAAAATAGGCCAGCAAATTATCTGGATAGGCCGTTTCAATCAGGCTGAACCGGGCATTGCAAATCGTATGGCCATGTTCAGACAATTGACGGGCTAACGTGTAGTCCGTACCAGAAACAGCATTCACATTGAAACCACCAACCTGGATTAATGCCTGCATCTCAACAGCACAGTTCCTGCCCATTAGCCCTGGGCTGGGATCAGGGGATCGCAGATGAGCATAATAATCAATTGCCGACTGAAAGCAAACAAAAGGATTGCTCAGCTGCTCTGTTAATGGCTTTGAGCCGCCTGTAACCACTACCTCTTCATCATTGATAATCGGCATAAGCGTGCGTTCAAAGGCATCATCAGAAAAGAGGCAATCAGCATCCGTAAGATAGATAATCTCACCTTTTGCACATTTTAGGCATTCTCTGAGCGCTCTCTGCTTACCCTGCCCGCTATGTTGCTCAAGGACAGTAACTTGTCCATCTACAAACTGCAATGCGTGTTCATATGTAGAATCAGTTCCCCCTGCACATAGAATGAGTTCACGTTCTGAATAGCGTAATTGCTTGAATGTTTCGATGTGTCTGACAATCATACTGGCTTCATTCCAGGCTGCCACCAACACACTCACTCTGGGCGTTGACTTCAAACAAATGACCGATGCAGTTTGCATGGGCAGGTGTCTGTCTTGCCGCCATAGATAAAGATTCCAGGGCACAATAATCCCAGCCCCAATCAACAACCATGCGGCTAGCATTTCACTTCCATAAAAGCTCCTGTACGTTAATTTTTGCCCATGCCTCCCCTTTTTGGTAGGTATAGAGCGTTTGACCATTATGGCGATATTCGATTCGCTGTGCATCTTCATAATAATGCACGCTGCGCTTTTTGATGAAACAATTCTGTTCAAAGGCCGTCATCTTAGCATCATGTGGTTGAAGTGTCTGCCCCGCTGAGAGCAACCCAGTCAGATAACGAAAAGCCTTGTCACTCCATCCACAAACGGGCAAAATATCGCGGAAGTCAGGACACGACGAGGACTGACGTTGTGAAACCTGCGCACCAAAGCCATGTGCTGTCTGAAAGCCACCGTTTGGATTCTGCCCAGCCAACAACCATTGGTGTGTCGGGGCTTCATCAAATTCAAGGCCGTAGGGCTTCAGCATTCCCATCACTCGTAGGATATCTCCTACAGCCGCAATCCACCTGGGAAACTCATTGCGCCGTTGGTTCTTGTAAATGACCTGTGGGAAACTGCCATCCTCCAACCTACACTGCCCGACAAACTCACCTGCCTGAACAGCGGCGTTCAGAAAGCGCTCGTCATGATTCCAATGGTATCCTAACAACAAGCCAGGAATACAACGGGCAATATAGTATGGAAAAAACTTGGGGATCATCTGATTGTGAGCACTGTTTTGGAAGATTGCACCCCGCAACTCGCCCGTTTGAATTTGATATTTAAGTGTTTTATCCAGCGTTGGCAGCCCATAAACCTCAACAAATTTAGTTTCGCCTGTGATGTCGGTCAGCTTAAATAACGCTTCAACCAACGTCATGACCTTATTGGGAACAAACGACGGTATATCATGCCTATCTCGGAAGGATTGCGCCTGATTATCCCACAATTGGGCGATGTAAAAATCCTCGATATTGCGCCGGGCAGCAGCACAATAAACCTGATTCTCTTCTTTCAAAACATCAGCTAAATGCAGCAACGCCAGATCACAGGCTGATTCGTGGGGTGTCCCGGCCGTATTGGGGTTGAGTTCAAAGGCGGAATGCTTGAAGTTGCCTGACGACAGTTGCCCACGCAACAAGTCATCCCCGGCCCGTCGCGCTTTGTTTAACCAGTGTTCGTCAGAGGTGTGGGCATAAAGGTTCAAGTAGCCGGTGATAATGCCTTCATAACGCCAATCTAAGCCCCCGCCTGTGTAGTGAAGGCAGTTTTGCCACCAATGAGCGACCGGGCCACCATAACCATCTGGCCCTCGCATCGAATCGAACCAGGAATCGAGACAGAGAACAGAATCCATAACATGACGGTGGGAAACTGTAGTCATCTTTTAGGTTTCGCCTTAATGACGCGGACTGTTGTGAAATTTGCCAGCGCACCCGATACAGCATAAACTGACCGCATCTTATACAGGGCACGATCTGCCCTGTCATGCCATCCCAGCCACTGCATCAAGAGAAACAGGCGTCCCCAGAAGATCAAAACCGGGCCATTGAAACCATAGCTTGCTTGGATTTCAAATCCTGCATGGCGCAAATGCTTGAGTGTCTGTAGATGGCCTAACGGTGCAGTACATGGTTGTCCACCATTGATCTTCCATTCTGGCAAAAAGCGAGACAACCAACCAGATGTGATGATATAGACTTGCCCATCTGCCCCTAGAGTTGCAAGAATTTGTTCAAGTTGTTGCCGACATTCACGTTGATCGGGTTCCGCCCAGATGACCGTTGTGGCCGAATCTGGCCAATCTTCTTGAGTCTTAATCCATATAATGTTACAGGATTCGAGCCGTCGCCTTAGTTCGGTAGCATAGAAGTCACTGCTGGCGAGGATGTAAGTGGGTTCTGGACGATGATAGGCTAGCGCCGCACACAAATCGAAGGCATGGTGATAATCAAGGCTTGCACGTGTCAACATCATCGCTTCTTGAGCCTAATTTGGTCTACGGTAACAGCCGAAAACAACACCATCGCTGGAAACATGGGCAAGGTATAGCGCACATCACCATAAAAGAAGAACACAGCCAGAAAGACACCTAGCATGGGAATATATAGTATTGAAACATCACGCCATCTGTGTCGTAGACTGACAATGCCATAAACAACACTGCCCAGGAATGCCCAATAAACGAGATATAAAACGCCAGAAAAGGGGAGCCTATAATCGTTTTCCCAGCTTGCTACTGAAAGGGGTGACAAAAGACGACGGTATTTTTTTACTACCAAAACTACAAAGTCATCAGGATTCGTCCTTATCCATTCTAAGGCTAACCGATAGTATTCTTGATCTTGCTCGGCGATATTCAGGCCAGGTAATGGCAGCGGAAAACCCTCAATATGTCCTCCAAAAGCGTCGGTATTATTCGCGCCATAAAACGTGTAGCCGCCATTCGTAGAGAGGGATAACATACCAAAATGATAATGGTTTCGGACGATCCAGGGTGCAACAACCCCCAACCCAGCAAAGGTAACTAAAGCAATCAGTCGTAAGCGTTTCGTGTTAAGGGTGAGCAACAACCACAGTCCTGCAAAGGGGAGAAAAAAAAGTGTGACTGGCTTCGCTAAGATGCCCAACCCAACCAACACACCCAGAGCAATTGCCCACTTATAGGTTTGATGCTCTTTTAATATCAGGGCAACAAGCAATGTCAGCAGCATCAAGACAAGAAACAGCGCTTCTGCAATGAGCCAACTGCCAAAGATAATGTGAAAAGGATACAATGCTGCACCTAGGGCGGCCAATCCTGCCTGGCGTGGGGTTAGCAGTTTGTGTCCGAGTATATAGATGAGGACACAGACAAACACACCAATAGCCACCTGAATCACACGCGCAACAAAGATATTGTAACCGAAAATACTATAAACCAGCCAGAGGAAAAAGGGATATAGGGGGGGCCAGAAGCCATCGGGTTCGGGTGGAGCCACACTATAGCCCGTATGATTGAGCAGGCTGCGGGCAATTCGATCATAACTTGCCGCATCTCCGTGTAATGGATTTTCTCTTAAGAATGGATCAATCTGCCCTGCTAGCAAAACATAAACCAAGCGAAGACCAAAACTGGTGATAAAGATAAACATCATCCCCAGCCCAGGCGATTCAACCCAGGCTTGCCGTCGTAATTGCGGTATCATAGCGTTCATTGGGTATTCCTCATCAGTCCCGTATAAACTTGCTCTAAACGGGCATTCACCATGGGCCAGGTATATTGAGTTTCGACTTTCTCTCGCCCTCGTGTTCCCATGTCGCGCCGTTGGTCTGGATTTTCGGCCAGAGTCAAGAGCGCCGTCGACAACGACTCGCTGTTAGCCGCTTCGACCAGGAGGCCTGTCACATCTGCGTCCACAACAGAACGGACACCAGGTAAATTACTGGCGATAACCGCTTTGCCACAGGCCATTGCTTCCAGCAGGACTACACCAAATGCTTCCCCCATTGTCGTTGATGGCAGGACCAACATATCACAAGCCGCATAATAAAGCGGAAGTTCATCATCGGCAACACGTCCGCAGAAATTCACACGGTTCATCATACCCAGTTGCTGTGCCAATTGAACGTAATCCTCTTTTAAGTCACCATCACCGACTATCAACAAGTGGGCGTTGTGTTGCAACTTGGTGAACGCATGGAGCAGCACCGTAACCCCCTTGAAATAATGTGCCCGATCCAATCCACCCACAAACAGGATAAGCGTCTCGTCATCGCGTACCTGATAATGAGTGCGAATCACTGTGCCATTTAACTCAGGATGGAAACGCTGGGCATCAACACCGTTGGGGATTTCCTGGACACGATCTGCAATTGCTTTTGTGATTGGGGCGATCCGTGCTGACGCACTGTAGTCGATTGAGGTCACCAGCAGGCAGCGGGCTTGCTTCAAAATGTGTTGTCCAATTAAACTATGATGTACCTTTGCCATCCCACCCATCACGCCACTATAGAGCAAATCCTGATGATAAGTAACAACATATGGCATTCCAGCTAGTGACCGCAGGAAGACCATCTCTGCCCCAAAGACAAAAGGATAATGTAAATGCACCAGGTCGTGACCACTTAGCTTGAATAGCCCAGGGAGCAAAGGGGCATTGCCAATCCGAAAAATGGTTCGCAAGTGTTTGACCGTGATTTCCGCTGGATAATCTGTTGATTCAGATATGTTATTGGCTGTATAAACCGTGACATCATGCCCCCGTTTACCAAGCCCAAGCGCGTTATGATAACAAACGTTCCCCGTGCCACCATGATAGGGTGGAAAAGTTGCTGTTATATGTGCAATCCGCACATTACCACCTGACTGTCAGCATTGCAAAGCGAAAGACGACAAAAAAAAGTGGATCAAACAGTGTATGAGCCAGTTGGGTGGTTAGATCATCGCCCGTTTGCTCAAATTCAAGGCGGTAGGTGGTGGATTGCAGCAGGTCACGATCCGAAATGAGCCGCTGCCCCTGAGCAGTTTTTCGGGATCGCATAACGCATTCCCAATTCTGGATAATTGCAGCATAAGCGCGGAGCTTATTCGCCAGATTGCCGCGGTCTCGGGCTAGAACAAATCCCCAGGTCACAAGCTCGGCCAGGAAAAACCCGGGCGACAGCAGAACCAATGTCCGCCAACGCAACGTCTTGAGCAACATCATATAACGGTTCAGTTCCTGATAGAAGGTTTTTCGAGCGTTGAAGGTCAAAGCATAGTCATGATAGATGACTGAGGTAGGCACATAGATAACCCGATAATCCATCAACCGAACACGCAATGATAAATCGGTATCCTCCATATACAAAAAAAACTGTGCATCAAAGCCCCCCACCTGCTCAAACACTGTTTTGCACATGGCAAAGGCAGCTCCAGAAACCGCACCGACATCCATCGGTTTGCCAAACTGTTCACCTGATTTACCTATGCCCCGGCATAGGGTTAAACCAGTGAAATGAACATCATTACCGCAAGCATTGACATGGTTGTCATCCTCCAACAATAGTATCTTCGCGGTTGTCATCCCGATTTGATTGTCTTCTCGAAGAGGCTCGATTAGTGCGTCTAGCCAGCCAGGGGCAACGATTGTATCGGGATTGAGAAAGACCATATAATCACCAGTTGCTGCCCTCACGCCAAGATTATTGGCAGCGCCAAACCCGACATTTTCTAGATTACGAATTACGGTTACAATTGGGAATGACTGCATGACCATGTCGGCACTTCCATCATGAGAGGCATTGTCAACGAGGATCACCTCTGTATCAGGGCCGAGACCCGGCAGCATCGAGTCAAAACAACGTTGGAGATCTTGGCGTGCGTTGTAGCTCACAACAATGACCGAAACCCGGCAGCAACGATCGTGTAATGGTTGACTGGTCTCCATCATGACTGACCCTGATACTCAAGGATCAACGCTCGAATCGAATGTAAGATGATTCCTGTAAAGGTGGTCAATAGACCAATCATGATCGAGAGGGCGAAGAGCAAGGCAGAACCTATTGCCAGTTGGCTTGAGTCGTTATAGATCAGCACGACACGAACACCGAACAGCAAACCAATGAATTTGATGAACAAACCCAGCCCACCAAAATATAGTAGAGGTCGATGCTGCCCAACCAGATGCATAATCCCATTGAGAACGATTAACCCATGCGATATGACGTTTCGTTTAGGGGCATTGTGATAATCAATGGTAACGGGTATTTCCTTCACAGTAAGCGAATGCTTCTGCACCAAGAACTGAATCTCGGATTCGACTGCAAAGCGTTGGGAACGAAACTTTAGCACATCAAGGGATCGTGTTGAGAAAGCACGATACCCACTCTGCGAATCCGTGACAATGGTGCCGGATAAGGCATTTGTCAACCAGGTAAAAACACGATGCCCCATTGCACGCTGGGGCGAAACATTGCTGGTGTTTTCCAGGTAGCGTGAGCCGATCACGATATCGGCCTCGCCTTGCAAAATGGGATTAGCAACTTGGAGTAGTTCATCTGGCATATGTTGAAAGTCGGCGTCAATGGTAATCACAGCATCAGGGTTCATCTGGCGAGCAACCTTAAAGCCAAGATTCATCGCAACACCCTTGCCCTGATTATGCGGACAGTCAATGACAACTGCGCCCGCAGCCTCAGCCAGTTGCGCTGTGTGATCAATGGAACCATCATTCACGACAATCACATGATCAACATATTGGGCGACCTTCAGCACCATACTACCGATATAGCGTTCTTCGTTATACGCAGGGATAATCGCGATAATCCGCTGTTCAATCATTCAACATACTCCAGAATCGAGGTGCGTTAACTAGCGATCTGGCCAGCACAATTCATCACGGCGGCAGATCGAACAAATAATGGTGATACGCGACGGTTCACCTTCGACTTGAGGCGGTGAAACAATGGCTGCAGCTTGCAACCGTGAGCCGGCTCCAACATTGATGATCCGACTCAGGTCAAGAGCAGCCACTAGGGGACGATTTTCCGGTTTATCAGTATCTATATTGCCGACTGGAATACCCGCCAACAACCGCCAATCAGGGACAAACTGACCATCTTCGGTACGGCGTGCATTTTCGAGTACCCGATCCAGATTCCCGCCTGTCACCAACACTGTATACTGCTCAATCGTGATCACTTCCATCGAACGGATACCTGTCAAACCCTCTGAAGTAATCGAGGTCACATCCAGATCATTCAGTGTTCGTATTTGTGTCATGGCATTGGTCTGCTCTTGACCCGCCGCAATCAAGGCATCATAGGCATTCTGTGTACTTTCTGGTGTTGGCGATTCGATAATCATCAAGAAGTACGGCGGTTGATCTTCTGCTATGCCATCAAATACTGGATAATCAATAAAGCCCATTGTGATCGAGCCATCAATCCATTTCAGCACATCCTGCGGAATGCCCGTTGCCCGTTCAAATGTATCCTCTGGAACTTCGGCAGCCATCTGACTCAACTCTTCATATTCTTCAGGTAAGTTGCCAAGCGTGAGGACCTGCAACGTTTCTGGGGTTAGAAAACCAAAAAGCTCCATGCCCATCTGAGAAGTTAATAACCCAATCTGCTGACTTGATAAATCGGTCAAGGACTGCAAGGCCTCACGATCAACACCGGAAACAAGCTCCAGTTCCAGTGCATCATTCACATTGCGAAAGCTCACGCCATAACCCTGAAATACAGTATCCTGCATGGCAACAACATAATCTTGCAAAGCCTGGGTATCTTCCGCAAAACCAGAGAGGGTGGCTTCTCCATTGCGAAAAGGCTCGGCAAGCAGCCCATCAAACAAGATGGGATCATGTGCGGGGCAAAATAGCTGTGGGCTGACAAAAACACGCAGCATCGAATCCCGATCTAAATCAGTATAGACTTCCAGGAAGCCCGTGCTGCTATGCAGAGATGTTTGACCATTAGCAACATCGATAATTTCATTGAAGACACGCTCCCCTTGTGCAAAGACAATGAATTCCTCAATAATGCCCATTGAGACCGCCGGAATGTCCGGTCGATAATCTGGGTGTGTTGGATCGTTGAGAATGTTGTAGGTGTAGCCCCCATAGTTGAGTTCACGCGAAGGGGCTATCGCCAGCGTGCCACTAGTGAGTACACGATTCAAAAATTCGCGAGCATAACCCGGATCGAGCACAGGTGCGATGATCGCCACATCTGGAGACGGTGTTTCCACAAAACCTTCGCCCATCAAAAACTCAGACATCACCGCCGATAGACATTGCAAATTGACAATTGCCACTTCATCCCCCAACCAGGGCCGTATTTCATCCAGATTCGTTTCTGGATTCATCAGCAGCAACTGCACCAGCCGGGTGAAATACTCATGCGATGTCCCCCCTGCGTCGCTTCCATTGAAGATCGTCAGCATCTCGTCCAGGCGTTCGACCATGCTCAAACGGTCAAATACACCAGGGCGTGTATCTACTGAGATAAACAATGTGGAGCTAATGGGGGCAAGCTGCGACGTAAAAACAACAGGCTCTTCCACCACATACCAGGAGGCAACCCAGGCATCTTGGGCGCTGCGCAGCATTACATGATACCAACCACCATTATCTTCTACGTATTCGATCACAGGCAGCCGAATACCACGCCCAACTCGCCCTATATGCTCAAACTGTGTACCTGGTCCAGATCGCAAATTGACATAGGCTCCACTTGGTACAACAATCCTATTTGAAATGGGAGCAGCCGCTACATAGCCATCGCCTTGTGTCGAGAGAGGTGGTATCATTAGAAACGATATGCCCCAGAGGAAAACAAGTGATTTTTTATCCAAGACGTGACGTATCATCATAAATAGAGAACTTACTGTAAAAATAGCCAGCTTCATTCTAGCATAGATCATCTGTCTTGTGAAACTATCCATGATAATGTCCCATGTTTTTCGATTCATCCGAAGGTCCCTAATTCTCCTCATTTTCATAGGGGGCGGTTTAGGGCTTGTGGCTCGATTTCAGCCTGGATTGCTCCTGCAATTAGTTGGATTCCAGCCCCAGGGTGATATCGATGAATACTGGATCGAACAGATTGCAGTCGAAGCTTTCACCCCACACTACACCATTCCCAAAACACCGGCCTCAACCTTAACCGTCCAAGCTCCTCCTACGCCCATACCCACTCGTCGTACAACGCAAACGCCTGACCCACGCGAGACGTATCTCTCCTGGTTTGCACAATCCCAACCCCCTGAGGTACTGACCGTTTTGAGTGAAGGAATCATCCATGCTACCTTTGAAGATGAACTGGCCCACGCCGAAACCTTCGAGATTGGAACCGATGTAAACGGTAGGAACCTGGGTTTGATCGAATTTGAGGAAGATGCCTGGCAAGATATTTGCGAATCCTGGGCTGAATTTTGTAAGACAGATCTGTACAGCGTGCGCGACGTCGACTTTCGCCCTGGTGGAGCCATCATCTATCTGAGCTTGCTTGTTGAGGGAGTACCAGTTCAAAATATAGGCGTGACGATGGTAATAGAGCCGGATGGCCTGCGCATGTCTTCCGCTGGAATCATCTTGAACAATGAACTTTACATGTTCCCAGCAAATGGATTGATTGCCAATACCCTGAGTCACTTGATCCAACGAGGTAACCATGCCCTGACTCACGCTCAAATTCAAACTAAAGGCTATAGCCTAACACCAGCTAATTTGCTTTTTACAGAAGATCGTATGTTTATGATACTGCGATAATTAAAAAATCTCGGTCAATTGCACGGCAACCATCATAGTGAATACCATCAGTAAAGGCAGAATCGCTACGTTCAACACCCTGGATAACGCCTCAGCCTGTGGGTGAGCGGACGCAGAGAAAATGTCCTTTTTGATAAGGAACAGCACAAGCATAATAATAACAATGAGCCCCAACGACCCCAAAAGAGTCATACTTGTAATTGTCGAAATTGTTGTTGTTGTAACCGTAGATGACAACTTTATACTCTGAGTAGGCTAACGATAAATCATGTGTTTATCGTAGCATTGCTGAGATTGAGTGTCAACAGAAACCAGCCAAGTTGTTACTAAATATTAACAAACATTGCAAGGTCAGGTGTGGATGTGGATTTGTCCTGGACTGACCTGTAAAACGATAGCAGGATGGAATAAATGGGGATATGGATCATTCACAACCCGCCCATTCAGTTCAACCCAGGCATGACCTGAATCAGGTGTGATTCCGATGATAAGACGTGGAGCATACCCCAACAAAACCAGATAGCGGAAGGTGATGCTGGCGTGCAGCAGGCAGTTGCCATCGGCCTTCAGGAGACTCAAACGATTAAGTAACTGGATAATCTGGAGAGCATCCGTACTACCGAGAGGCCATGTAACATACGGGCTAGCGGTAGGTATAAGTATATGAACAAGTGCATGAGTAGACAAAAAACGCTGGGCAATCCATCCACCTATGCTCCAAACCACGATATCAAGAGCAAGCCACAAACGACAAAGTTGCCTTTTCATCTGGATTGGACCTCAATCAAATCCAAAATTGGGTTCAAGTTGTCAAGCGATTGCTTAAACCTCAAACGACAACCACGAATCTTGTGGGTTAATTGGAGATAATCGCGTAAAAATTGGGGTGAATCCTCATTAGTCAGAGTATAAGCCTGCTTCAGCAACTCAATATAACAAGCTGATTTGCCAAGCAGATCAAGTTCTATGCCATCTTGCAGGCTAGGCTCTAGGAAAAAAACATGGGTTAATATCAAGGTCTGCTCAGGCCAGGATAAGGTTTGCATCGGGTGTTGTGATACATCAAAATAGGCAGCACTATGGGGGCGCAAGCGGGCTGCATCGTGGATGGGCATCAGCTTTAATTCTGGGTGCGTGACAAAAGCCAGGTTATCATCAGCAATTTGCTGCCAGCCGGGTCGTTGTGCCAGAGCGTAGCCCAACGTGGATTTACCGCTACCACTCTCGCCAGCGAAGGCAATTGCCCTGCCCGATTGAATATGATAGGCAGCACTTGCATGAAGCACCTGTGTTCCCCAATGAGGATAAATGGCTGGTAACCAATCCCGATGAAGTATCGAGTCGAATACCTCCCTGGAAATATCAGGACGAGGATAAGCATTAATTTGGGGTTGGGCGAGTGCAAATTGAATGCCCCCAATTTGCGGGCTCGTCAGCCACTCCTGCCCATGACAGCGCTGCCAATATGTCCAAGTCCCATCAAACGAAAGTGGCCACTGTTGCAGAACAGGGGCATCTGCTAATTGTGATGAGAGTTCAGATGTCCAATCATGGTGGTTGATCGTGTACATGGAATGCCAGCGCTTATCCCATGCCTTTTTTGCCGGAACCGAACGGGTCGCCATCCATAAGAACTCCCGTTTTACCAGCACCTTTGACAAAATCCTGGATTTTGCCGATGGGTGTCAACATGGGTTTTTCCCATTGTTGGGTTTGCTTTGATGTTTTGCCCTTCAATATCTTATCCATCTAAAGGTATTTAACTTATTATAAGCCAATTCGCAAACGTAGCCAAGCCTCCGTACTCATGACTGTCCATGCCAGCGACCAACGGTTGTTGTTGCCGTCCATGTAATCATCAATCAATGGATACAGCAAATCAGGCAGAATGATCCCTAGGTCTACCAGGTAAGAATCGGCTTTCATACGTTCCCAGATCGCCGCCCCATTCCCTCGTAATTGTGTGTGGGTCATGCGGGTAAAATCCACTTTCTTACGCGGAATAGGCACATCTTTCAGGTAGGAATCCACAATATCCCGCAGGGGTGATTTGGCCCAGCCTGTGTGGTAGAGATATTCTGGGGGAACCCGGAGCGCCAGATCAACCAGATCACGATCAAAGAACGGGAGCAAGTTGGTAAAACCCAGCTTACTGAACCAAGCGGCAGCTTGATCTAGCTCAAACATGAACATAGGCGCTTGTAACAAATGGCGAAGGGCATGGGTATAATGTCCTTCACCTGGCGCCAACGGGACCGGTTCATTGGTTGCCATGCGCTCTGTCAACGTGCGTATGAAGGCTGAGTCTTTGCGAGAAATCCAAGCAGGAATAGGCAAGGTTGTGCGTGGAAACGGTAGAAACGGGATCGGTTTAATCAGACCCGCCACGAACTCCACCAGACCATAGCGCCAAAGGATCTCCCGCCCCATGGTTATTGCAGAAAAATGCGAGGTACGGCGTGCTGTTTGGAAGAACCGCCAGAGTTGCACGAGCCTGCCCTGGTTCATCAGATCAGTGGCATGGGTGAAATCAATAGTGAACATCTCATCGCCCCCCGTCCCCATCATCACATTGCGCAATCCCAGCTTTGACGCAGTGGCAAACATAGCCGCATAAGTCGCTTGCCAGACGTTGATCGCGGGGCTGGGGCTGGTACGGGACAGATCAAGTGAGACCTGAACCGGGTTTCCTCCTTCCAGGTCATCTGTCAATGAGTGCATGGTTTGTGGCATCTTGAGGGCATGGGCTACCGCCTCCTGCGTTACACCTTCATTACATTCGTCACACTCCGGGTCAATAAAGCGCAGCGAGATAGCATGTAGCGGTGAATCACGCAGTTGGCTAGCAAGGACCGCCAGTGTAATCGAGTCAAAGCCGCCACTGAGCGCTAGACTGTCGGCTCCTGCATCAAGGCAACGGGCCACAGCCTGGAGCAAGGTGGGTTGGAGCCTCTCGATTTCTTCGGTTGTCGCCCATTCAAATCCAGGTGGAATGGGATTCCAATAGCGCTCAATCGAAAGCCGCCCTGTCATGGCATCCACACGCAACCCGTGGGCAGAAGGCAGCCGCTTGACTACCTTGTAAAAGGTCTCGTTTGTCTGATGCGATAGATAGCGTCGCTGGAGATATTCAGCAATGACACAGCGGTTGAAATCGGGACTGATTTCTGGTTGTGAGAGAATGTCATCCAATCTGGGGGAGATCAAAACCAGAGATGGAGTCCGAGCATAGTAACAAGGTACGATACCAATCCCATCACGCGCCACCAACAATTGCCCTTGTCGTTTATCCCAGATCACAAATGAGAAATTGCCGCGTAATTCATCCAGAAAATCAATTGACTCCAGGTACAAACGGGCTAGTACAGCAGCATCCGTCTCTTCATCAGGTCGATGTTGATGAAAGAGGACACCATCCAGAACAACGAAGCCAAAAGATGTCTGATATGCCGATACGTTTGTCTGCTGCTCAGGGAGAAAAAGTTGGGGGGCAGGGTCTGTTTGCCAGGCCCATTGAACAAGCCAGGAATCAGTCATGGCATTTCGCGAATCAAATCTTGCGACTGCAGCAGTTCCATAAACTCGTAAAACTCCTGCTCTGCAATCTGTGGTTCGAGATCGTAGCCTTCAACAATTGCGCTGATGATCTCGCTCTCTGTATGGCCTGCATCAATCAGTTGGGCGATGAACATGCCTGTCGCATTGAGTTTGAATATTTGATCTGAATCCAAGTGGATCAAAATCGCTTCTTCTTCAAAACATTCGAGGATAATGCTGGGTGCAAATTTATGTTGGGTTTGATCTGTCATGAAGCCTCGTCAGGAAATAGCAGTAGCTTAGCCGAATAGAGTCTCGTGTACGGCGAAGATAATACGGCCAGACCACTCGGTCAGTGTGAATCCTATAATACCATGTCATGTACGCCTGGGATGGAAACATAGAACGCCAGACAAATTCGATCTTATTCCGCAATGGGAGCGACCCAATCAAATCAAATAAGCGCCGAATCTCGGCTTCGTAGTCGTCTGGCTCATTCACAAAGCGTGGCTCAATATCAGCATTGTACCGCAGTCGCATAATGACTGAGGTTGGAACTGTGGTATCAAACAACTTTTGTGTAAACGCCAATGCTCGTCCGGTTGCATATGACCATCCAAGATGGCTTGCACCGTCCACAACAGCGTCCCAATTGATGTCATAGTGTGAAATGAGCCGATCAAGATCGAGATACCACACTAGCTTAAAGTCCTGTTCACCGTGTTGTAGGACAATGTGGGCACACAGGTAAAGTAAATGTGCTTCTGGCGACAGAGTTGAATAGACCAGGCTGTTAACCTCGACGGACATTAGATGATCCCAAAAGAATGCTGTCTGGTAGGGTCTAAAATAGAAATTCTGTGCATCCAAAAGCTGGAAATGGAGTTCAACAGCGAGATGATAGGATGCGTTATAAAGATGATAGTGATGAAGCAGACCTGCTTTCAGCAAGAATTCTTGTTTTGCGATAACTGAAGCGGCCAGTGGAATGAGTTCATAACCCTGATCTATCAGAATTTCATATGCTCGTTCGCGCTGGCGAAACGGTACCAGCAGGTCTATATCCCACATCGGTCTCAGATAAGGCACTGGGTAAACAGTATCCGCCAGAGCAATGCCCTTGATCCATACGACCTCAATCTGATGATCGGCCAAGACTTTTAGTATGTCTTGCCTCGCACGATCCCGGAGGATATGAGCGACTTTCGCCCGATCACTGGCACGCCGCCAAGCCTGGTTGAATGGTTCAGGCACGGTAATATCTTGATCGGCGCACATCCAGGCCAGCCAAGCCAGAAGATCATGTTCCATCGCCTCGGTTGTGATGATTTGCCAATCAACCAAAGAGAGCGCAGGGTCTTTTGCTTTGAGAAAAGAAATCAGGCTTTCAGGCAATTGCATGGTATTAATTGTTCCAGTCCTAAGTTAAAGGGAGAGCTTGGATGATACAGGCACAAATCTGGTATTCAGTTTGCCGTAGTTTCATGAGAAGTTGTCATCACTATTCCAGTATAGCAAAGCTTAGTGTTTCAATTAGGTGACGATATGGCCGAACAATACAATTATGGCGTTGGTAGGTGTAGTTGGCGATCACAGGTAAGTTCTGGGCTGAGTCGTTCCTTTGTTGCGGCGGCAAACAAAAAAGTTTGCTGCAAAAACGGATAATGAATGGGTTGGTAAGCAGCCGCCGAAGAAAAAATGGTGAGAAATGGCAGTCAAAACGGTCTCCAAGTGTTGATACATCCTCAGTGTAGCTGAAAAAGTTGATTTGGGTGAACGTGTGTTCTGCGTTCAGCACTCCCTTCTTGTAACGGATCACCCGGATAAAGTGAACTGAAGGTTCGGGGGAGCCCCCGCGCCATTTTTCTATGGGTTTTCTTGACAGCCTCAACCGGAAGTGTTAGGTTTATACGTATCAATGATACGTATAAACTATGATATCTCAATTTTTAGGAATGGTTTTTGAGTTGACATGCCCAAAAAGAAACGCCCTACACAAGCAGACGTAGCGAAAAAAGCTGAGGTTTCTCAGGCTCTCGTTTCTTATGTCATCAACAATAATCATTCTGTCACCATACCAGACGAGACACGACAGCGTATTTTCAAGGCAATGGATGCATTGGGCTACGTTCCCAACGTGACTGCCCGGCGTTTACGCTCCAGTAAGACCTACACGATTGCAGGGATCATTCCAGACATTACCAATCCCTTCTACCCGGCATTTGAACGTGGCATTCAAGACATTGCCGATCAGCATCATTACGACCTCATCATGTACAACACAGATGGGGCTTTGGAGCGTGAGCAAAAATGTCTTCACTCAATGTTACAGGGGCGTGTAGACGGCGTTATTGGCATTTTCTTCCATCTTCGGGCGCCTGATTTAAGTTTACTCATCGAACAGCAAGTTCATGTTGTTCGGTTAGAAGGCATACCTAAAGCCCCTGGCTCGATGCCATTAGACAACATTTATATTGATAATATCGCAGCGAGTCGCATGGCAGTGGAATTCCTCATATCAAAAGGTCACCAGAGCATTGCAATGCTCACCAGTCATGAAGGGCCTGCTCGTTTTAGAAAGACAGGGTATTGTGAGGCCCTAGAAGCTCATAGCATCCCATTTGATAGCAGCCTAATAAGCTATGGCTTTTATAGCGAGGATGGAGGCTATCAGGCAATGGAGACATTACTGCAAACTGGAATTCATACCACAGCCGTCTTTGCCGCTAATGATCTTATGGCAATGGGGGCCATGATCGCCATTCGTGAGGCGGGATTATCAATCCCAGATGATATTGCAATCATGGGGTTTGATGATATTCCAGCAGCAAGGCTTGTTTACCCTGCCCTGAGTACTGTAGCCCAATTTCAGCGACATCTTGGACAACGGGCAGCCGAAATGCTGATGGAGCGTTGCAACGGCCATGTGCAAAATCGAGGCCGTAGTGTGGAAATGCCATACCGACTCGTTGAGCGCGCTTCAACTGGATGAGAGGAGGTTGCATCGGGTAGAAACAATCACAGTATGACACCAAGGCGACATGACCGAAATCGTATTTTAGGAGAATTTGAATGAACAAGAAACACATTTTCGTTTTTTTGATAGGCCTGACTTTACTTATCACCTCAAATGCCGCCGCACAGGATACAATCACGATTACTATGTGGACAGGTGATGGATCGACGGCAGAATGTATGCAGCCCATTGTCACCGATGGCTTTAATGCACTGAGCGATGATGTTCAGGTAGAAATCATCCTACAAGCAGAAGCTTGGGATGTCACACGGACAGCTGTTGTTGGCGGTGGTGGCCCAGATATTGTCCGGTCACCTGGTCCATCATTCGTCTTTGAGATGGCGGCCGCTGGGTTAATCATCCCTCTCGATTCCTTTGCTGAATCACTTGGTTGGGAAGAGAACTTCGTTCCTTGGGCCCTCGATCTGGGGTCAGTTGAAGGTGAACTTTATAGCCTGAGTGACGAACTCGAAACGCTGATTCTGTACTACAACAGTACCCTATTTGAAGAAAATGGGTGGGAACCTCCAGAAACAATGGATGAGCTCATTGCGTTAGCAGCAACGATTCAAGAAGCAGGAATTACACCCTTTGCGCATGGTAACGCAGACTGGCGTCCTGCGAACGAGTGGTTTGTAGGCGAATTCATGAATCACATCGCCGGTCCTGACGCTGTATATCAAGCCCTCACCGGGGAACTTCCCTGGACAGACGAAGCCTTCGTTGACTCCATCCAGACTCTGGATATGATGCAGCAAGAAGGGTGGTTCGGTGGTGGCCTTGATCTATATTACACTAATGATGGCCCAACTCGCCAGGCAGCCTTCGGTGCAGGTGAAGCTGCTATGAATATCGAAGGAACTTGGTTCTTTGGGGGTATTAATGACTACTTTGGTGAAGCCGCAGATAACGAAAATGATTGGGATTGGGTTCCAGTTCCCTCCGTTTCTGGCGATCCAATCTTCACCATTGGTATAGGCAACACCAGCTCGATTAATGCTGCCAGTGATCATCCAGACGAAGCGGCTGAATTCCTGTCTTACTATTTTTCGCCGGAACTGCAATCCACCTTGCTAGCAGCCTGTGGAAAAGCCCCCGCGCCGGTGAATCTTGATGCTGATGCAATGGACGGAATTGACCCACGTGTCGCCAGCGCGTTCGCCGATTTTGCTGCAGCATCTAACGAGGGGGGGTTCGGGTATACCACCTGGACGTTCTGGCCTCCGAAGAGCGATGTCTACATTTACGAAGAAATCGAACTGGTTTGGGATGGGCAGATTACTACACTTGAGTACCTTGAAGGGTTGAACGAATTGTTCGCCGAAGAACTGGCTGATGGTGATATTCCACCATTGCCTGCCCGCTAATCAAGCATTGTTAGCGAAGGTTGACCGCCTCCATTTACATGGTTTGGCGGTCAACCTGTCTACCTGCTGACCTATGTAACGAGGTCTCAAATTATGGCTCAACAATCAACCCAGCGTATGCTAAGTGCCAATCCCGATTATATTGCTCAGGGTAAACGTATCCGGTTTATGCGCAATGTATTTGTTCCCTGGGCATTCATCTTGCCTATTTTGATCATACACATCGGCGTTGTCGCGATTCCATCGATCACGGGGCTCTATTATTCACTAACGGACTGGTCGGGTATTGGTGAAGCAGAATTTATTGGTTTTGAAAATTTCCGACAATTAATCTTTGAAGATGATGATTTTCTTCGCGCCTTCGGCAACAATATGGTGTGGCTCGCTTTCTTCTTGACCGTACCGTTTATTTTGGCACTTTCGGTTTCTAGCTTGTTATCGAAGATAAAACGATTTGCCATGTTTTACCGTACGGTACTTTTTATTCCTTACCTCATACCTAGCGTGGTGACAGCGACCATCTGGCGCAATCTGATGAATCCACGCCGGGGCATTGGCGCGAATCTGGCTGATATGGGGATTGGTGGCTTTGATGTGGCCTATCTTGGGCGTACAGATACGGCACTGGTTGCGATTGCATTTATTGACAACTGGCATTACTGGGGCTTTCTGATGATCTTATTCCTAACTGCGATGCAGTCCATTCCCCCAGTTTTATATGACGCAGCAAAGATTGATGGTGCCAACCGTTGGCAGGAATTCCGTTATGTCACATTACCGGGCATTCGCCCTGTCGTGATGTTCATGATTATGATGACGGCAATCTGGTCATTTTTGGTGTTCGAGTATGTTTGGATACTAACCCAGGGTGGCCCCGCAGGATCATCCGAAGTCATGGCGACTCTGATCTATAAGAATGCATTTAATCGTTTTGAAGCGGGATACGCGGCCGCGCAGGGCATCATGATTAGCCTGTTTGCTGGCTTCATCATTTTGATTTTCATTGGTTTGAGACGACGGGGATGGGACATATGAGTGCAAGGGGCAATACTCAATCAATTGAAAGGTCTAAACAGACGATAGAAACGAATGAAGGCCGCCGCCCCCTAACGTTCAATCATTCCATCCTAGTGTTTATGGTTGCTTTCGCCCTGCTTCCTGTACTTGTGCTGGTGTTCAATTCTTTAAAATCAAACGCTGAAATCGGTCAAAACCCTCTGGGTATTCCCCAGCAGTTCCAGTTTGATAATTTCCAAAATGCATGGGAGCGAGGGAATTTCGCCACCACAATTGGTAATAGCGTCATTCTTGTTGTTACAACAATTGCCGCCGAACTGACTTTGGGCGGAATGGCAGCGTATAGTTTAGCCCGACGCAAACCCCCAGGTTCAGATATATTTATGTTGTACATGTTGGTGGCATCAACAATTCCTATCTGGTTATATCTTGTGCCATTGTTTTTCCAATGGCGGACGTTAGGTCTCATCAATACACGGCACGGACTCATTCTGATCTACATTGCCTTAAATGCCCCCTTGTCCATCTTTCTGCTTCGCTCATACATGATCGAACTCCCCCGAGAGCTGGAGGATGCAGCACGAGTTGATGGTGCAAACGAAATTCAGGTACTTACACGCATCGTTATGCCATTAACCTGGCCCGGATTTCTGACGGTTGGTCTTGTGGTTGGCCTGGCGGTTTGGAGTGAGTTTTCAATTGCATTAATTTTCGTCAATGACCCGAAGTTGGCTCCGGTCACAACAAGCTTCTTCAAATTCACCGATCGATTTAGTCGGGATTGGGGCCTGACAAGCGCAGGGGCTGTGATCATTATCTTTCCTGTTTTAGCCCTGTTCTTGGCTCTGCAAAGGCGTTTTGTTGAAGGCTTGACCCAAGGCGGAGTTAAAGTCTAATAGACGAGGATATAAACTTGAACAGCATAGAAAAGAGCCAGTTGTTTGATAAGATTGTTGGTTGCCTTTATGGAGGGGCCATAGGCGACGCGATGGGTGCGCCAGCGGAATGGTATTTCCCTCATGAAATCCAAGAACGTTACGGTTACATTACTGATTTTGTCGAGAATTGGGATGGTCCGTCTGATACTGGCAAGGGCGACGGGCGTTATACCGATGATAGTCATATGATCCAACTACTGAGCCGAGCCTATATTGAGCATGGCGATCATCTTGATTCCTATACATTCGCACGGTGGATTGTGCCAATGATTGCTGATGAGCTCCGTTGGATTCCCGAATATGGGCAAGAGATGAAGCTCGTTGAGCGCCTATTTTATCCTGAAAAGTGGCTGTTCATGCGGCTCAGTCTTGCGAATGCTGAACCACGCCAAGGGGGTATTGGTAATATGGTCAACTGTGGTGCAGCAATGTATGCTGCACCAGTTGGGATCATCAATGCTGGTGATCCCTTGAATGCCTATCGTGAAGCAGTTGATGTTTTCAGTGCACACCAGCAGAGTTATGGTTTGGAGGCTGCGGCTGTAATGGCAGCCAGCGTCGCTGAAGCATTGAAGCCAGGGGCAAGTATTGGCTCAATCATTGATACAGTAAGCATATTGGCAAAGGATGGCACACGAGGTGCCTTAGAAGCTGTAGTTGAATGTGCCTGTAAATACGATGATTGGAAACAAGCTATACATCCACTACGAGAGGCCATCCGCCCGTATGACGGTGCAGCAGATTTGAAGACTGAACGGGGTAACGGCACCAATAACTGGCAGCCAAGCCGTGAGCATAGCATTGAGGAAGTACCGATTGCATTGGGCTTCCTTATAGTAACAGGCGGCGATTATGAAGCAAGTATTTTCGGAGGCACAAACTATGGGCGCGACAACGACTCAATCGCTGGTATGGCTGGTGCCATTGCTGGCGCACTTAACGGCGCGAAAGCCATTCGGTCTGAGTGGATGGAGCAGATCAATAACGCCAATCGGGTTGATCTGAAACCATTAGCCCATGACCTGGCACAATTGGCTTACAAACTACAACAAGAACAGCTTAATTCTGCTCAAACACGGGATCAAGCCTTTACAGATTTATTGAATGAGGAGACAAGTTCATGACACTCCCTGCCAACTACTTGGAACGAGTTTATGCTGGTGTTTTGGGGAAAATCATAGGAGTCTATCTAGGCCGTCCATTTGAAGGTTGGTCATACGACATCATCATGAAGCATCTTGGAGAGATCAACTACTATGTCCATGAGAAACTGAATGTTCCGTTGATCGTCACGGACGATGACATATCAGGCACATTTACGTTTGTCCGTGCCCTGCAGGATTATGGTTACAATCGCGACTTAACTCCTGCACAAATAGGGCGCACCTGGTTGAACTATTTAATCGAAGAGCAAACCATTCTATGGTGGGGTGGTATGGGCAATTCCACCGAACACACCGCTTATCTTCGGCTCAAGGAAGGCATCGAAGCACCACAGAGCGGGTCAATTGAGTTAAATGGCAAGGTCGTCGCCGAACAGATCGGAGCACAAATCTTCATTGATGGCTGGGCGATGGTTGCACCAGGCGATCCTGAATTTGCGGCTGATCTGGCCCGTCGTGCCGCAAGTGTTAGCCATGATGGTGAGGCAATTTACGGGGCACAGGTCTGGGCGGCAATGGAAGCCCAGGCATTTGTTGAACCCAACATCAACCACCTAATTGACACCGGTCTCTCCTTTATCCCCAAAGATTCTGTCATTTACGCTATGGTTAATGACATTCAGGAATGGCACGCTGAGATATCGGATTGGCACAAAGCCCGTGAATTCTTGGCGGAACATTATGGTTACGATATCTATGGTGGCAATTGCCACATGATTCCAAATCATGGCTTGATGATCCTTTCGCTGCTTTATGGTGACAACGATTTCCAAAAAAGCCTGATGGTTGTCAATACGTCGGGTTGGGATACGGACTGCAATTCGGGCAATCTCGGCTGTTTAATGGGGATTAAAGATGGCCTAGCCGGTTTATCTACAGGTCCTGATTGGCGTGGGCCAGTGGCGGACCGTATGTATCTTCCTACAGCAGATGGTGGGCGGGCCATCACAGATGCTGCCACCGAAACCATCCACCTCGTTAACTCTGGACGGGCTTTGCAAGGCCTTGATGCAATTGCTCCAAAGAACGGAGCGCGTTTTCATTTTGAACTACCTGGGTCTGTTCAGGGCTTTATGGTTGAGGATTCAGTCGAATCAAGAAATACCCTATCCCTTGGGAATGTTGACGGTCATAGTATCAATGGCAGCCGCGTTCTAGCACTCAACTATCATAATTTGGCGCCAGGGCAGACTGGGCGAGCCGAAACTGCCACCTTTGTACCCTCATCAGAAGTATCCACTTATTTCGATAAGCGCGGCTATCGTCTCTTAGCCAGCCCAACATTATATTCAGGTCAGACGATCGCAGCGCGGTTGACCGCCGATAAGAATAATGCCCAGGCTGTGAGCACAACCATCTATGTCAAACACTACAATCAAGACGACGACCTGTTGATGCTATGCAGCCATGAAGCCGAAATTGCCCCAGGCGAAGCGGTCATCATCGAGTGGACTGTTCCCACTACCTATGGATACCCAATCGCCCAAGTCGGCGTTCAAATCAGAGGTGCGAGTGGCGCAACAGGTACGGCCTATCTTGACTATTTGACTTGGAGTGGAGCCCCCAAGATTACTCTTGACCGCCCCTACAAAAAGCGGTCAAATAGATTAGCACGCGGTCAAGGGCCTAAAATGTGGAAGAAAGCATGGATCAATGGGATGGACACCCGCGAACGTTTAACCGAATTGGACTTCTGGCCTGAAGCTTATCGTCTCATCCAAAACGAAGGACGCGGTTTGTTCATTCAAGGTACACGCGACTGGATCAATTATCAGGTTACAGCAAGAATGACACCGCACATGTGCAATGCGGGGGGGGTTGGTGTTCGTGTGCAGGGTATGCAACGTTATTATGCTCTCCTCATTGATGAAGAAAAAACCCGCATAGTCCGCGCTTTTGAGGGAGCGGATACAATTTTGGCAGAGGTCACTTCTGGATGGGTGTTTGGACGCCCGTATGACCTAAACTTGCAAGCCAAAGATAATAGGCTTGTCGGCTCGATTAACGACACAGTTGTCATTGAAGCCGAAGACCCTGAAAACATGTATACAGGTGGTGGGATGGCGTTAATTGCTGAAGTAGGTCGTATCGGCTGTGACCATGCTGAAGTTAAGCCGATAGAGTAAAGTATCATACGTAAACACACCATGATATGAGGGCCTCTTTGTTTTATCAAGGTGCCCTCCCCTTCGAGATGGAAAACCTTAGTGATTTACTAAACGCCTGACAGAAACAGGCTTGAGCCCGCCGCAAGCCGCAGCGAACCTTTGGTTCGATTTCAACAGGAGCGGTTAGGCGTTGTGTCGCACAGTGTTTTATGCGATCATGTCCGCATCGTACAAAGGCTGTCACAGCCGTGCGATGTGGGCAGGACGCGCCCTTGAAGGTGAACGTAGCGGTGGTGAACTCATGCGTACTTCAGAAGCTGCAGCGAACTGAACGTTCGACTTCAGTCGTAACAGAGCGTCACTTTTGGTAGATATGACTCACTGGCTGAGACAGGCCTCATCCATCCGCTAATTTCTAACGACCACCGGCACTACGGGGTCGCAGTTAGGGTTTACCCATAGAAAGTCAGCGCGGGGACACTGGTTCGCCGTCACTTTCAATGGCTGCCGGGCGCTGTTGGGCTTTGCGAATCCGTTCCATGTCGAACTTCTCACTCCGATCATATTTGTAGATACCATTCTGTTCTTGATAGATGTCAGTTAACTGGGTGTAGCAGTAGCCAAACATGTTGGGATCATCCAACAACACCGCACACAGCCGCTCGAAGCGATCATAGAACATCTCCAGGGAGGTTGGACGCTCGCCATAGCCCCAGGAGTCTTCGCCCTCTCTGGCCTCAGGATTCCACCAAATACCGCCAAATTCGCTGACAAAATAGGGCTGTCCATTATAAGGAATAGACCAGTTGATATTGCCAACCAGACGTGATGGCAAATCCCAGCTGGCTGCATTATTCAAATAGGGTTTGCCTTCTGCTAGTCCTGCATGACGCCTGGCAAATTCGTCTGGGTCTTGGGTATAGTCGTGGCTATCGTAGACATCGGCTCCCTGGACGCGATGCGAATACCCAGATGTATCCAGCACTGGACGGGTGGTATCCATCGCTTTTGTTGCTAGATACATCCCATGCGTCACGTCATCCAGCACGGTGATGGTATCAAGGAGAGTCTGCCAGGTTTCATTGAGCGGACACCAACCAACGATGCTCGGATGAGAGTAATCGCGTTCTAGCACTTCCAACCACTGCGTGATGTAGTCTGGGCCGGGCCTCTGATGATCTTTGTCGATTGGCCCCATCCGGTTACAACCCCAATCACCAAATTCACCCCAGACGATATAACCGAGTTTGTCTGCATGATAAAGGAAACGTTCTTCAAATACCTTCTGGTGCAAGCGTGCCCCATTGAAGCCTGCTGCCATGCTCAATTCAATATCTTCCTTCAGGGCAGCGTCCGACGGCGCGGTCATGATGCCATCAGGATAATAGCCTTGGTCGAGAACCAGCCGTTGGAAGACAACTTCGCCATTCATCTTGATGGCTTTACCATCAATGGCAACACTGCGCAAGCCCACATAACTGCTGGCCTGGTCAACCACCTCCCCTTCTGCATTGAGGAGGGTGATTTCAAGATCATATAAATGCGGATCATCAATTGACCACAGGCGGCGGCGTTCTATTGGGATGCCCAGGTCAAGCCGGGGGGCCAGGTCAACATCTGCCGAACACACCACCGAAACGATCTCACCCTTCTCATCTTTGAGCGTGGCCTTCAAATGCAAACCAGGACGATTATTGCTGATGGGCTGCTCCAGGTGAATGACCCCATTGGCAACATCTGGCGTCAATCGAGGACGGCGTAGTGAAATTTCTGGCACAGGTTCCATCCAGACCGTCTGCCAGATTCCGGTTGTGCGCACGTATATCGCACCCTGTGGGCCATAATTGCGGGCTTGCTTGCCGCGGGGCTGTGGGTTGGCGTGGCTGTCACGGGCACGCACCACTAAAGTCATGGTCTCGCCAGCCGAGGCCACTGCACTGACATCACAGCTAAAGGGTGAGAATCCGCCCCGATGCCGCCCAACTTCTTCACCATTCACCCAAACGGTTGTGTCATAATCGACAGCCTGGAAATGCAGGAGAATTCGACAGTCTCCCCATTCAGATGGAATGGTTACGTCACGCCGATACCAAACGGCTTCCATGAAGTCCGGGTTTTCAATACCCGAAAGTTTCGATTCGGGGCAGAATGGAACCACAATCTTGCTGTTGAGGTCCTGGTCTAAAAGGCCCCGTTCCAAGCCGCTATCGCCCTGGTCAATTTCAAACTGCCACTCCCCATTCAAACATTGCCAATCCGAGCGGACAAATTGTGGACGAGGGTACTCACTGCGTGGGATTGTCATAAGAAACTCCTTTGTCTGAAGCTACAAATAATCATCTAATTTCAATTGACCGCAAAAAAGGGAACATAGCCCTATTTGACCATGCTCCCACAAATGAGCTAATCAATCAGCTTACTGGCCAAAAGCAGCAAAATCTTCAAGACGTGACTGGGCATCGGCCAGCGCCTGTTCCGGTGATTTGTCGCCAATGATGGCGGCTTCGATTTCCTCACCGACGACATCTTCATATGCAGTTACCCAGTTCAGACGTGGCATGGGAACAGCTTCAGCATCAAAGTTGGCATATTCCAAACGATGGGGGATCGAGGTATAGGCATCAGATTCGATAAAGCTCGTGTTGACCGGGAAGTGCCCTGTGTAAGCCCAGACACCATTATTTTCGTTCATCCAGGCCAGGAACTTCATTGTTTTGTCCAGCCGTTCTGGGTCCGCATTCACACCCAGCGGAATGATGTAGGCATGGGTGCTGGACCAGGTGGCACCCTGATCAAAGAATTGCGGGAACGATGTCACATAGAAGCGTTCCAACGCAACACTGGGGTCCTCTGTCTGGGCATCGTAAAAATTCACACGCCAGGTTCCATCACGGATACTGCCAACCTCACCATTGGAGAAGGTTTCGCCCTTGCTGCTGTCAGGCAGATTGGGTGTTGTAAATGTCGGATCAGCCATAATCTGGAGGATCAGTTCGAGCGCAGCCAAACCTTCTGGTGTGTCAATGGCTGGGTTGCCCTCATCGTCCTGAATAGCCCCCCCCTGCTGATGAACCAATGCCATCCAATCGCGAGACATACTTGCACCGCCGACTTCCCAGTTCCACAGTGGTAGACCGGTCGCATCGTTGAACTGCTGGGCAGTCGCTTGCCAGTCAGCAAAGTTGTCAGGAATAATTGGCGCACCATCGGCATCTAGCAAGTCAGCCTGCTCCCACAGATCCAAGTTGATGTAATACAGATGTCCGTGCAAGTCAAGCGGCACGCCGTAGATCTCGCCGTTGTAGCTCACATATTCAAGAGCAGCATCGGTAAAGTCGCTGGTGTCAATACCATACTGCTCAAACAGACTGCTGAGGGGTGTGAGCAGACCCCGAGACGCATAGTTTGGGATGCGAATACCATGTAGGGTCATGATATCAGGTGGATCGCCTGCCGCCAGACGGGTATTCAGTTCAGTAAATCCCGGCCAATCGACAACGGTTGTTTCCACTGGATTGTCAGGATTTCCCTCATTGTAAGTATTGGTCATAATCTGAATAATGGGGCATTCACCAGCGAAGTTCGAGGTATCATCTACACCTGTGATGTCCTCATACTCTTCACATAAACCGAAGAAGCGCATGAACTCTACAGGATCATCCTGAGCGGCCATTGGGCTAATTGCTATGACCAGAAGGACAGCCAGCAGAAATAACCTAGTAAGCGTCAATTTTCTAAGCATTTTGTTTCTCCTTAATTGATAAACGAATAGTGTTTGTACGATACATAATCTATGCGATAGATATCTCCTTTTCTTTGAGAATGCCTAGCTTTTAATGCCGCTACTGAGTGAAATACCACTCAGAATGCGGCGCTGAAACGCGAAGAAAAATAGTACAATGGGCATGGCCCCTACCCAGGCTGCAGCCATCACGGCACCATAGCTCTCTGCATAACCCCATTGAGACGAGACAAGCTTCAAGCCGATTGTGACTGTGCGTACTGAATCTTTGGTAGCCGCAACCAAAGGCCATAGATAAGAATTCCAATTGCCAAGGAACGTAAAAATCGCTAGGGTCGTTAAGGCAGGAATAGAGAGAGGGACGATTATGCGAAAGTAGACGATCAAGCGTGAGGCTCCATCCATATAGGCTGCTTCTTCCAGTTCTGCTGGAATGCCTTTGAAGAACTGAGTCAGCAAGAAAATCGCAAATGGCGATGCGATACCGGGCAAAATCAAGGCCAGATAGGTATTGAGCAAGCCGAATTCAGAAAACATTAAGTAGACCGGAATAAACGTTGCCTGTCCTGGAACCATCAAACCTGCTAATACCAATGGATAAAGGATACCTTTACCCTTGAATGGGATGCGGGCAAACCCAAACGCTGCCAATGAGCAGATAATTAGCTGCCCGGCAGTGTGGAAGACAGCAACAAAGGCACTATTGAACAACCAGCGTGGAACTCGGCTCGAACTGAGCACACGTTCCCAATTCTCGAAGGTAAACGGCTCGGGTATGAATTTGACAAGGTTGGCCTGAATGGATGTTTCAGGACGCAAAGATGTTGATAGCGTCCAGATGATGGGAATCATCCAGAACAAAGCAAAGAGAGTCAAACAGACCATATAGATTGTTTTGCCATGTTTTTGCAGGAACGGTTTCTCGATGGTGATGGTATGTGTGTGTGTTGCAACGGTTGCCATTATTCTTTCTCCTGGAACTGAAGCTGGATCATCGAGAGAACAAACAACACAATAAACAAGACAAAGGCCATTGAAGAGCCATAACCAAGCTGCCAAAAGTTGAAGGAGCGCTCATAGATGTAGTAGACAATTGTCCGGGTGGCTCCAGCCGGGCCACCGCCCGTAATGACATCAACCTGACCGAATATTTGGAAGGAAGCGATGATTTGCAAAACAGACACAAACAACATAGGACGGCGCAGGCTGGGGATCGTGATATGACGAAAGACCTGCCAGTTATTAGCCCCATCCACTTTGGCTGCATCATACAGGGATTCATCAATCCCCTGGAGGCCAGCCAGGAAAACGAGGGTGTTAAACCCCACCGTCCACCACAACGTTGTGACTGCAATGACAGGCATCGCCAGATTTTTATCGAACGTCCACAGGACGGGATCCAGGCCAATCCCATCCAGTAAGGAATTGAGCAATCCCCGCAAATCGGGTGCAAACAAGCGAGCAAAAATCAACCCGACCACCGTCACTGATAAGATGTTGGGCATGTAGAATACCGTGCGAAAGATGTTCATACCCCTAATATCACGATTGAGCATCATGGCGAAGGCCAGCCCAACCACAACTAATACCGGGCCAGATAGCACGACAAAGAGCAGGGTATGCTCCATTGAACTCCAGAACAATTTGTCATCCAGCAAACGCTCATAGTTCTTGAAACCGATGTACTGGATATTCGTTCCAACTAGTTCCCACTTATGCAGCGAAATCCAGAAGCCACGGATAATCGGATAAAGCGTAAAAATGGTAAATAGGATAAGAAAGGGGATGACGAAAGCATAACCTGCGATTGTATCGCGCCATTGCTTACTTAGACCTTCTGACGGCGCACCAGTTAGACTTACTCTATCACTTGCCATTTAGCATACTCCTCATACCTCTAAGAACTTTTTTCATTTAGTTCTATAAGTTGGTTTTCGACCTCCGCATATGTTACACGCATGACAATATCTTGCGGATAATTCCCAAATTCGCGCCCAAAAATATTGAGCCCTCCCACATGCAGCGCATCTTCTTTGATACCGATCCGCATCGAGATATAGGGTTGAGACGACAGTTGCAAATCATCCAGACTGACATCCGAAATGCTTGAACCATCAACATAACTCCCCCTGGTGGTGATGCGCCACATCTTCAACAGTCCAAACTGTGAACTACCCTCACCCCACCATTTCGGCGTTAAGAGGCCACGATCCTTTCCAAAGTCTGCTGGACTTGTCCAGGTTCCAATTTCTATCCCATTTACCCAGAGTGTAATGTCTGAAGGCCAATCATCCGCATGAGTGGGAGCTTCTGAGCAAATCTCCATACTAAATTGAATGCTCTGTGGTATCGCATGCTTTATTAGATTGTTGGGGAAGCAATACTCAACGTAACCCTGTTTAAACCATAGCAGTTGAGCGTTGATCCGTGCCGGGTCATAGAACTCGTTCACTCTGTCAACTTCACCAATAATGACATTTGCCGTCGCTAGTCCACAGGTAGGTACAACCTGGCATTCTGTATAGGCCCCAACAGGCATAGAGACATCAACAGGTCGTGTTGGCAGTTTATGAGCACGGGGCAGGTAGATCAATAAACGGTCATAGTGGATACGTGAGCAAATCCGTTGACGCCCATGTTTGGCTGGTTGCAATTCAGTCCGCACCAACCCAGCTCCTTCGAGCGTGTTGATGTGCATGACAACGGTGGTTGTCGGCATCCCAAGCAAGTCAGCCAATTCATGGATGCTTCTGGCATTGCGATGAAGTGATCGCAGAATGTTAAGGCGCGGTTGTGACGCTAGTCCCTTGAAAATGCGCTCGACGGTTGCAACATCTTCTTCGCCAGCATCAATCACAAAATACTCTAAAGAAGAAACATCATTTTCAAACATAATAAGCCAGTTCTTTTACGCATAATAAACATATTTTAATGTTTCGTTTGACGTTCTTATTGTGTTTAATCTAGATATAAACGCTGATATGAACAATCTAAACATATTATACTGCTTATGTTATCCCTGATATATGCGTTTGTCAACAAAATTGCGGCCTGATATTAGAAAAGGGGGCGTATGGGGATTACGACTACAAACACTGTCCCAATAGAGTGAATGCCACTTGCCAGATTTGATCAACTGGGACTTGTTCACAAGTGTGTGTTGTACCATCGGGCCAGACAAGTGTCACTGATTCGGGGCGTGCTGTACCCAATCCAAAATACAGCGCAGTGTCATTCCCCGCTCCCAAGCTGGAGCCGCTTTTGACTTCGCGCATCTGAACACGCCCCTGGTCATCGCTCAGATAAACACGAGCACCAATTGCATCGCGATTCACCCTTCCACCGCCAACCAATCGCACCGTCAACCAGTGGTGACTATCCATACTTTGGTTACGATACAGTCGATAACCTTCATTCCAATTTCCGATCACCATATCGACATGGCCGTCATTGTCATAATCAGCCAGTGCCAACCCCATGCTCGGTGCATGATCTGATTGGTTGTGTGTTTCGGATTTAATTGGTATGAAAGAGCCATCGCCCTTGTTATGAAACAGGCGGTCAGCAAATGGATATAACATGCCTGCCTGTCCATAGACCGGGGATAAGCCACTTGCGGCAAGATAAAGATCAAGCCAACCATCATTGTCATAGTCCAGGAAAGCCGTACCCCATCCTACAGTCATATTGGTGGCATAATCGACCTGGGCCTCATCCGCCACATCCGAAAATGTGCCGTTTCCCCGATTCTGAAGCAAGACCATTGGCTGTACCATATTGGAAAAGTAAAAATCAAGATCACCGTCGTTGTCATAATCGCCTATTGCAAGTCCCATACCATGCCCTACAGTTCCGGCTCGTGCCTCCAGTGAAGCATCCCACCAGCACCAACCACCACATCCCTCTCCCTCATTTCGCCACAAAATGTTGCCGATGGGACGTGCAACTTTATCGTTTACGACATAAATATCGGTATCGCCGTCATTGTCATAATCCGCAAAGCTAACAGCAAAACCAGACCCCAGAAGACGCTCATATGTTAACAAACGAGAGACATCCTCAAAGGTTCCGTCACCATTATTGTGATAGAGAACATCCTGGCTCCGTGCAAAATCAATGGGCTGGCAGGCCGGATGACAAGACCAGTTGGTCACATATAAATCAAGATAGCCATCCTTGTCATAATCTCCCCAGGCTGCGCTTGTGCCTTTATTTGCGTTCCCTACACCAGCAAGGGATGTAACGTCTTGGAAACTTGTGCCACCTATATTCCGAAAAAGCCGATTTGCACCCAGATTCAGCACATAAAGATCACGCCAGCCATCGTTGTCATAATCTGCCCAGACTGCCCCACCGCTGGGTACATCGCTAACACTAACCTGGAACGCTTGATCAGCCACCTGGAACGTACCATCACCCTGATTAACGTACAACACATTGGGATCTAGATTGCCTGTGACATAGAGATCGAGCCAGCCATCATTATTGAAATCCCCCCAGGCTTGCCCCACAGCTAGATAACCATTTTCGTAGGGATCAAGTATATCTTCATACCAGATAGCTCGGTGAGATGCATTAATGCCTGCCCCCTCACTTACATCAACGAAAATAGTTTCGTCAGGCTGAAGCAGCAGCACGAATGCAAATAATCCAATGACTCCTCGTATTAATTCCATATATGTATCATAATCTATGTAGCCATGCAGAATCAAGTCTAGCTGCGCCTATGTAGCATATCGAACGAGGCTAAACTTGGAAAGGGCAAATCACAGTGGAGTGCCCCTTGGATTAAGCGCTACATCAGTTTGAATCACTTCACCAATCAAAGCCCCTTGTCCAGTATCCAGTCGCCTTTCTAAGAGACAGTGGTGGCAACAAGTTGACTGATGAAGTATGAAAAAGCAGATAACCAATCAAGTCAACATGGGCTGTATTTGGGCAACCAGTAGACATGAACCCAATCCTCAAACAAGCTGAGAGCAGCTTGCACCGCCTTGCTGCGGTGATAGGAGGCGTTATCCATCACCAGAATAAGGGTCTGATCGGGATAATCTGTGGTCAGCGTCTCCAGAAATTCAATGAAACTCTCACTGTTCTTACGACGATTGAGGGTGTAGCTGATCCGTGAGGGGCGCCAATTGTAAGCTCCGAAAGTGTGCAAGCGTTTGGGTGTGCCCGGTTCAGGGATGAGCTTGCGTGTACCCCGTTTCATCCAGCAACGAGGCAAGGGGGGATGCAAACTTATCGTCGCTTCGTCCACAAAGAGGAGTTCGAATGCCGGAAGCGGATGATCTGTTGCCTTTTTTTCAACCAGGCCAAGACCTCATCTGCCACTTGCTGAGCATGGGCATCTTGCAAGTCACTCAAATCATGTCTGGGTTGCTTCCAGCTATAGCCCATGTGGGTCAACAAGGCACGGAAACGGGTATAACTCAGACGAATACCCGTTTCGTCAAACAGATAGAGACGCAAGCGATTAATTGTCCAGATATTAAAGTCCAACCCGACCGCGCGTGGAGTGATCTCCAACAATTCCTCAACGCGCTGCTTGTAGGCCGCATCCGCTTTTTCTGGTTGCCCGCTACGCTGGCGATGACGTAAACCAGACAATCCATCCTCACGCCAGCGTTTATGCCATGCGTAAATCGTGTTGGCTGTCACCAGGACGGCTTCGGCGACCTACTCCGGTGACTGACCCAGATGCAACAACCGGATGGCGATGGCTCGCTGGCGCACTTCTGCGTGGACCGAATGATTGATTGCCTGTTCAATCTCTAATAATTTTTCTGCTGTGAGTGTGAAATCGATTCGTTTTGCCATGTCCAATATGATACTCTCTTTTTGGACGACTTTCGACTATTGGCTTAGTGCTGTATCCGGTAAATGATCTAAAATGGGGTATGATGGTGAAAACGAAAGAACGAGGGATGCCCAAGAAGTTATCGCTGCGTGCCTTCAAGGAAGGCGAAGAAGCCAAGTTACGCCAAATTAGTCGATCACGGACTGCGCCACAACGAGCCGTTGAGCGTGCGCAAATCATTCTGATGTTTCAAGAAGGCCAGCGGGTGGAAGACATTGCGCAGGCAATCGGTCGAACAGGTGCGACAGTGTATTATCAAGTCCATCAATTCAATGATCGCGGGTTGGCATTCGTCGATGACTTGCCGCGTGAAGGTCGCCCGTTAGTTTACAACGAACAGCAACGCGGTGAGATGATCAAAACAGCAAAGACTCATCCGCAGCAGTTAGGGCTTGCCTTCGGTCATTGGACGCTTGATTTGCTGGTTGAGTATGTCAATCAAGAGTTGGAAATAGGCATATCACGCACTCAACTCGGTGATGTCCTCACGCAAGAGGGGTTGAAATGGTATCAAGAGAAGACTTATTTCAGTGAGAGTCCTGACCCGCAATTTGTGGAAAAAAGGGGGCGATTGTGAGCTTGTATCGTCACCCACCAGAGGATGCTTATGTATTGTGTGTCGATGAAATGGGACCGATCTCTGCCAAAACCTATGGTGCATCACGTTGGGACGAGAAGCGTCCTCATGTAGCCCCAGACTATGGCAGGCGTGGCAAGATTTGGACATTTGGGGCCTTTGAACCCGCGACAGGACAGGCTCTGACAAGTTGCTACGAGGGGCGTACCAGCGCGAACTTTGTTTCCTTTTTGGAGCAAGTCACTGACACATGGATCGGGAAAACGATTTATATCATTCTAGATAATCTATCGACACACAAAACGCTTGATGTCTTGTTATGGGCATTGGCTCATCCACAAGTCAAGTTCCTGTTTCAACCCACCTATGCACCCTGGTTGCACTTGATCGAACCCTGGTGGAAAACACTGCGATCTCTCGCTCTCAAGGGCCATTGCTTTCAGGCGAGCGATGAGATTGTTCGTGCGATTGAGTGGGCCACACACTATTGGAATCAACACAAGAAACCTTACATCTGGCGCAAGGTTTTCGTCTAGTTACTTACCGGATACAGCACTTAGAATGGCCCACACTGTGAAAGTTTGATTTCGGGTTCTAAAAAGTTCAAAAAGTGTTGCAAGCGGTTATTCGCAGATACAACGATGTCCCCTGTAAACTTTAAAAACCGCAATGACACGGTTTTTCATTTTGATGCGATTGTCCTGCGACGGATTACGCATCGATGGCAACATAGCTATAATCATGACAGGCCATATGATGTGCTCGTAGGCATGACACCTATCGCTTATCAACAGGCTCACACACCCTAGTTTTGATTGGTACTATTTGTGGGGCGGCTACCTACCCTATTTGATCCATCATCGCCAATTGAATTGGAACTAAGATATTAAGTCTTTCTAAAGCGTCCTCCAAAGTATCGACAAAAATAGGCTCTTGATCGAATACCCCTGGAATGCAATTCAAAGTTTCAGCGATCATTCTTGGAAGTGTCGGGAAACCCACCAGATAGATGTCACGATATCTGATTTGTGAAAGATGTGACTGGACAAGAGCTAGCATCCCTTTTGGCCCATGTTTTGAGTTTAGACAATCAATAATGATATCAACTTTATGATCGACCGAATTGACATGGTTCTGAATATCCATGAAGCTTCTTCGGGCTTCAGATCGTGAGAACTGCCCAGTCACAGAAAAGTAGAATATGGTCTTGTTCTCATCTAGCCAAAGGGTTGATGTTGACATAAGCCACCTTCAGGCTCCATATTTTTCAATTAACATCATCATACATTGCCTTAGAGTTTATACACTCCGTAACACTACTGAGCAATCGAAGATATCTACCTGCATCAAGCTCAGAGTAGACTGGCATATTGTTATTGTACGGATTCAAGTTTTGGTTTGAGGGAGATTGAACTTGTGTTCGCTCTACTGTTAGTTATCCAGGGCGTTATTGACGGCAGTACATTGCCTTGGACACAATCCTGGAGCTGATACACCTCAAAAAAGGCTCTCAGGAATTATACGGATGTTGGCAAATTGCTTATGGGGCTATTCTGAAATTAAATGTTAGCTTGGTGCTCTATCCATAGATTTATCAATTTTGGGAGTAATACATTCATCAGCTAACATGCATGGTAGACTTTGACTCTATCAGGTAGCGTTTTCCCCATTCTAGCTATTTATGATAGAGTCATTTCGTGACGCTAACTTGTCGAATACTTTGGGAGATGCTTCTACATTGATCCTAAAATCTAAGTATTCTGCTCAAATGAGCAGCTAAATTCTCAGCACATCATTGCTCAGAAGGTCAATATATAGTAGAGTAAGCACTAAATAAGGTTTTGTAGCGATCAGATTCTTCATCCAAGTACTGCATCATAGTTGTCGGTCAACCTCTACCAGATGCCATCTATTATAGTAAACACAACCTGGGAATGATGTTTATGAAGTATGATTCTGTACCCTACCAACTGACTTTAGAATCGATCCCTGATCCTAGCATTGTCTGTGATAATCAGGGCAATATTGTAGCGGCAAATCGAGAATTTGAGAAAACCTTCGGGTGGGAACTCCATGAAATACAAGGTAAACTTCTGGAGTTCCTACTACAGCAGGTAAATATCTTTGAAGAGAACGTGACCGATTTGTCGCTAGATAAAAATGTAATTACCCAAAGAGAAGCTCAGCAAGCAACCAAAAGTGGCCAAGTCCTCGATGTTCGCGTGAGTGTTTCGATACTTAGGGATTCATCTGGTGGCATTACAGGAGCATTGATCATCCTCCGAAACCTGACCGAGCAAAGGGAAAAGGAACGGCTCCTACGGGCAAGTGAACAGCGGCTCTTAGCAGCTTTTGATGCGTCTCCGGTACCTATCATTACATATGATATGGCTGGTTTGGTAACTTACATTAACCCTGCTTTTGAGATTACCTTTGGTTGGAGTAGGGATGAATTACTTGGTAATATAATTGATTTTGTGCCTGAAGAACGATTGCTTGAATATGCTGAAAGTTCTCAACATCTACTCACACATGACCAAATCGTTGCAATGGATACACAACGGTTCAAAAAAGATGGGCATAGGCTGGACATAAATCTGAATTCTGCGCTTTTTCGTGACCATAATCAAACCCCTATAGGCAGTGTGGAAATCTTGCAAGACATTACGCATCGTAAGCATAAGGAACGGCTCCTACGGGCAAGTGAACAGCGGCTCTTAGCAGCTTTTGATGCGTCTCCGGTACCTATCATTACATATGATATGGCTGGTTTGGTAACTTACATTAACCCTGCTTTTGAGATTACCTTTGGTTGGAGTAGGGATGAATTACTTGGTAATATAATTGATTTTGTGCCTGAAGAACGATTGCTTGAATATGCTGAAAGTTCTCAACATCTACTCACACATGACCAAATTGTTGCAATGGATACACAACGGTTCAAAAAAGATGGGCATAGGCTGGACATCAATCTGAATTCTGCGCTTTTTCGTGACCATAATCAAACCCCTATAGGCAGTGTGGAAATCTTGCAAGACATTACGCATCGTAAGCATTTAGAACACACACTGCAGCAAGCCAAGGACTCTGCTGAACGCGCAAATCGCGCCAAAAGTATCTTTTTAGCAAACATGAGTCACGAAATTCGTACACCTATGAATGCTATCTTAGGGTACGCTCAAATCATGATGCGTGATTCAGATCTGCAGGCACAATGGCATCAGAAATTGAGTATCATCAACCAAAGCGGTGAACATTTGCTTGGACTCATTGACGACATCTTAGAGCTTTCCAAAATTGAGTCAGGGCAGTTATCTCTAAATTTGCGCCATTTTGACTTGCACACTTTAATTTACGACCTGGGTGATCTCTTTACTCTGGAAACCGATTCCAAGCAGCTACAGTTAATTGTTGAAATTATGCCGAAAGTTCCCCAGTTTATTTATGCAGACGATGGGAAAATCCGTCAAATATTAATTAACTTGCTCAGTAATGCGATTAAATTTACAGACAGTGGAAGCGTTTCACTATCAGCCAGAGTACTAGATAGTCAGTCTACACAACAGCAACTCGAATTCAAAATATCAGATACAGGAGAAGGGATACCCCTTGCACAACAACAACATATTTTCGAGTATTTCCAACAGGCCAATACTGCAAAAGAACGGGGCGGGGCCGGACTTGGGTTGGCAATCAGCCGTGAATATGCTCGCCTTATGGGTGGAGATGTCCAGGTAGAAAGTAAAATTGGAAGCGGCAGCACATTTCGGTTTACCTGCTTAATTGAACGCGGGCAAGAGCAACGGGCGTTAACTGGAAGAAGCAAGAAAAGCCCATTGGGCCTGGCTCCTAATCAAGGCAGTATACGGGTCTTAATTGTCGATGATGAACCATCTAACCGAGATGTATTGCTACAACTGCTTCAGCCTTTAGGGCTGACCCTTCAAGAAGCAAGAAATGGCGTTGAGTGCATCGAGCAATTCACAGCCTGGGATCCACATCTCATCCTATTGGACCTCGTGTTACCTGACATAAGTGGTAGTGAGGTGGCAAAACGAATTCGTGAGCTTCCTGGAGGGCAAGACGTCATTATAATTATCGTTTCTGCAAGTGGTCACCATTCTGAATATTCCCAGGCTGGCCCGTCGTATACCAACGGATTCTTGTCAAAACCATTCCGGTATACAGAATTGATCGAACTGATTGAATCTCATCTAGAAATCAGTTTCAAATACAGTGAAATAAATGATCCAAATCCGGCAATAACAACGATATCATCAGCACAAAGCCAGGTTCCTATTCCTAAAGACTTATTGGAAAAATTAGAAAAGGCCACCTTACTAGGACAGATAAATGAAATTGACAAACTGATTACCCTTGTTGAGGAATTGGATACAGATGTTGCCCACAATTTGCGCGAACTCGCCAGCAAGTTTAATTATCCTAGTATAAGAGACTATATATCCAAAATTATTAACGGTGATGATCAGTGATGATATAAGGAATTTAACAAATGATCCATAGCTCTCGTGGCACAATAGTCATCATTGATGATGTCTTGCAGAACCTCCATATTTTGAGCGATATTCTTCCAGAACATGGCTACGAGGTCAGGCCATTTCCAAGTGGTCAGCTTGCATTGCAGGCAATCGACCATGACAGACCCGACCTCATTCTTTTGGATGTCATGATGCCAAATATGGACGGGTTTGAAGTTTGCCAAGCATTAAAGTCATCATCTGATTTGGCAGATATTCCTGTTGTATTTCTAAGTGCATCGGGAGATACATTTGACAAGGTCAAGGGCTTTCAACTGGGTGCTGTCGATTATATTACCAAGCCATTTCAGATTGATGAGGTTCTTGTTCGAATCAATACACATTTAACAATGGCAAAACAAAGACAGCAACTCATCGCTTATCATGAACGAGACTTGACCTATTTGGTTCAACTTAATGAACTAAAGAGTGACATTATTCGCACGGCTAATCATGATCTCCGTAATCCTCTCTCGACTATTATGGTCTATCTTGAGCTTCTTCGAGGCTATATCGATTCGGACGATCCTAAAACTGGGCAATATTTACAAGCAATCGAAACAACGACAGAGAACATGAAAAATCTTCTTACCAACGTACTCGACATTGCGACTATAGAAACCGGCAACGCAATCCGCCGAGAGGAAACTGCTTTAAATCCTCTGATTCTCGATGTTGTCACATCCTTAGAGCCGTTGTTTGAAAAGAGTCAGTTGAGATTTGAGTTGATAATGCCAGAAGCAGAGCATTTTGTTTTCGTCGATGATACTCGCATCAAGCAAGTTGTCAATAACTTACTCACTAACGCTGTAAAATATACAGAGCCTGGTGGCGGAATTTCATTGAAAGTGACTGTGTCAGAATATTCCTGGCAATTCGAAGTTGAAGATACAGGGCTAGGTATACCTGAACACGATCTGCCTCATATCTTTGATCGCTTCCATCGAGTTGAAACTGAACAACATCTTCAGTCAAGTGGTACGGGATTAGGTCTTTACATTGTTCAACAGATTATCAATCAACATAATGGCTCCATTGAGGTGCAAAGCAAACTTGGCCTTGGCACAATCTTTACTGTGACTTTACCCAGTTAGAAACTGATAGAGATTGAGAGCGTATCGCATTATGGGGGGATAGAAGCTATTACATAGTCAAATCAGGACATTGAGCAATCAATTGAGGGAATAGGCAGAGTTGACTGATCAAGCGATTCCACGTTATATGATAAAGGCCAATCTCGGCTCTGGGAATATGGCAGTTGTCTACCTGGCACTGGATCGCCTTACGCAACAAGTTGTCGCTCTCAAGGTACTCAAAACAACTAACATTCCTCTAAACGCAGACTTTTCACTCGCATCTGAATTCCGAATAATGGCGTCGTTGCGCCATCCTCACATTGTCCCCGTCCGAGACTATGGCTTCACCTCTCAGCGGGTTCCATACTTTATCATGGATTATCTGCCCGATGCTCAGACGTTCGTGCAGGCAGGTCAGGGACAATCCTTAGACATACAAATCCGGTTGGTCTTGCAGTTGCTGGAGGGCTTGGCTTATCTGCATCGGCGTGGCATCCTCCATCATGACCTCAAACCTGGAAACATACTGGTGGTCAATAACATGGTCCAAGTGGTTGATTTTGGTTTATCGAGGCTCATTTCCCGAGATCAAGCTGGTCCATCGAGTGGAACCCTGGCTTATATGCCGCCAGAAGTGCTCAAAAAACAATCTATGACCGCCAGGGGTGAATTGTTTTCAGTAGGGATTTTGGCTTATGAGATGCTCAAGGGGGCCTACCCTTTCCCCTTGTCTCCGGCCATTGCCATGATCAACGGTATCTTGAACACCGATCTGGACTTCTCTCAATTTGGCTTGCCTGATCGGGTGGTGGCTATTCTTCAGAAATTGGTGATGAAAACCCCAGAGGATCGCTATCAATCCGCACAAGCGGTCATTGACGATCTGCGCGAAGCACTTGGCCTCCAACAGACTGACGACAGAATCCCCATCCGCGAGAGCTACCTCCAGGCTGCCTCGTTTGTCGGACGTCAAACAGAATTAGATCAACTACAAACCGCCCTTTCTGAGACACAACAGGGACACAACCAGGTCTGGCTGCTGGGTGGCGAAAGCGGTGTTGGCAAAACCCGCCTGGTCGATGAATTCCGGGTTCAAGCTCTCATCCAGGGCTTTGAAGTCCTCACAGGTCTGGCTGTTGAAGGCGGGGGGTTGCCTTTTCAGGTCTGGCGTGAACCGGTTCGGCGTTTGCTGCTCTCGCGGCCCGTTGATGATCTGCAAGCTGCTATCCTCAAGGAGATTGTGCCTGATATTGAGCAACTACTGGATCGACCTGTAGCGACTATCCCCCCCCTTGAAGGGGCTGCCCATCAAGAGCGACTCATCTTTAGCATCATTGATCTTTTACGATATCAACAGACCTCCCTCTTGTTCATCTTAGAGGACTTGCAATGGGCAATCGAGAGTCTAGAGATCATCAAACAAGTACTCAAGGTATCAGATCAAATTCCTAGAATGATGCTGCTGGGAACCTATCGCAATGATGAGCGCCCGGATCTTCCACAGGAACTGCCTGGCGTCCACATACTGGCTCTTGATCGTCTACCCGACGATGCCGTCAACCAGTTGAGCCAAGCCATATTGGGCAAACAAGGGGCTGATCCCCAACTCCTCTCGACCCTGATCCAGGAAACCGAAGGGAACACCTTCTTCATTGTCGAGGTCATGCGCGCCTGGGCCGAAGAAGCCGGGCAGTTGCAACAGATTGGCGATCGCCCTCTCTCCAGCAATATCATAACAACCAGCATGCACACGCTCCTGCAACGGCGTGTTGAGCATGTACCTCCAGGTGATCAGAGGTTGCTCCAGGTGGCTGCGATCGTGGGACGTGAATTGGACCTGCACATCATGGAGATCTTTGCAGACAACGATATCAATCGCTGGCTGCAACAAGCCTTAGATAGTGCCCTCCTTACCATCAACGAAGACAGATGGCTGTTTGCCCATGACAAACTACGTGAAACGATCCTAACAGACCTCGACGATGAAGACCGACGCCAACTCCATCAAGAAGTCGCTGAGGCCATTGAGGTCGTCTATTCGGACAATCAGGATTATTATCCCATCTTGCTGGAACATTGGTATCAAGCAGGCTATGTGGATCGGCACATCCATTACTTGAATCGAGTTGCTGAGTACCTGGTACAAGTCAGCAACTATTACGAGGGAGTCCAGCAGCTATTGCTGCGAGGATTACAAAAGCTTGATAACATAGATTATCGACGCATAGCCTTATTGAACTGGCTGTCTGAATCACACTGGCGGCAAGGACAATTTGACTCTGCACTACACTATGCACAACAGGCAAAAGAATTGGCTCTTTTGGCAGATAATCAATCTGGTTTGAGCATCAGTTTGTATAATCTTGCAAAGACGCTCTACTATCTAGGGGAATACGAAGATAGTAACAGTACATTCTTGCGCTGTTTAGATGTTGCTGAGCAACTGGATGACAGCCCCAGAATAGCCTTAGCCTTAAAAGGGCTTGGGGATAATTTGATGAATGCAGGGCAATTTGCTGAAGCCGAACACTTCCTCTCTCAGAGTTTAGAGGCAGCCCAACAGTCAGAATTCCTAGACGCTATGGTTTTCATCCTGATCTCTCTAGGAGAGTTAGCCCTTCTTCGCGGCGCTTTTGAGCAGGCGCATGAAAGCATCCAACAATGTTACAATATTACTCAGAGGTTAGGAACCAGGCATGGGACTGTAATATGTTTGGCTTATTTTGGCATGATTGCTCGCAATCAGAAATGCCTGAAGGAAGCCTATAAATACTATCAGCAAGGCCTGGAAATGGCCCAAGAAATTGACAACCAACACATGATTGCTCACATCCACAGACGTTTAGGATTGGTCGAGTACGATCTTGGCAATTACCATCAGGCCTATGACCTTCAATTGCGTAGCCTAGAGGAAATGAAGGCAATAAACGATCAATGGACGATTGTAGCTATCCATAACGATCTGGGTTTTACTTGCCTGCGAATGGGAGATACTCAAGCGGCTTCCAGTTTCCATATTGCGCTCACAACCGCTTGGTCAATGCAGATTACACCGCTCGTTCTAGAGGGGCTAGTCGGATTTGCTTGGCTCTACTTGCACAACAACAAGCCAAATCAGGCCGCAGAGTTAGCTGGGTTAGCTCAGCATCATCCTGGTTTTACCACAGATGTCCAACTACGACTGGATGAGTTAATACCAGAATTGGAACAAGCGTTTGATCCAGCCGATCTGCAAGCCGCCCTCGATCAGGGCAAAGCACTGGATTTGGAGACCGTTGTAAGCGAGATATTGACCGATGATGCCTGACGATATACCGCATATCCCCCGTTACACCATCCAATCTGAGATCGGCTCTGGGAGTATGGCTGTCGTCTACCTGGCACTGGATCGCCTCACCCAACAGCCCGTTGCCCTCAAACTGCTCAAATTATCCACCTTGTCTGACGACAAGCGCTCCTCTTTGGCTCATGAGTTTCAGACCCTGGCCTCCTTGCGCCATCCCTACATCGTCTCTGTACTCACCTACGGTTTTGCTTCCGATGGCACACCTTTCTTTGCCATGGACTATCTGGACAAAGCTGCCTCTTTTGTCTGGGCTGGTCAGGAGCAATCGACCTACACACAGTTCCAGTTGATCTTGCAACTACTGGAGGGCTTGGCTTATCTGCATCGGCGTGGCATCCTCCATCATGACCTCAAACCCGGAAACATACTGGTGGTCAATAACATGGTCCAAGTGGTTGATTTTGGTTTATCGAGGCTCATTTCCCGAGATCAAGCTGGTCCATCGAGTGGAACCCTGGCTTATATGCCGCCAGAAGTGCTCAAAAAACAATCTATGACCGCCAGGGGTGAATTGTTTTCAGTAGGGATTTTGGCTTATGAGATGCTCAAGGGGGCCTACCCTTTCCCCTTGTCTCCGGCCATTGCCATGATCAACGGTATCTTGAACACCGATCTGGACTTCTCTCAATTTGGCTTGCCTGATCGGGTGGTGGCTATTCTTCAGAAATTGGTGATGAAAACCCCAGAGGATCGCTATCAATCCGCACAAGCGGTCATTGACGATCTGCGCGAAGCACTTGGCCTCCAACAGACTGACGACAGAATCCCCATCCGCGAGAGCTACCTCCAGGCTGCCTCGTTTGTCGGACGTCAAACAGAATTAGATCAACTACAAACCGCCCTTTCTGAGACACAACAGGGACACAACCAGGTCTGGCTGCTGGGTGGCGAAAGCGGTGTTGGCAAAACCCGCCTGGTCGATGAATTCCGGGTTCAAGCTCTCATCCAGGGCTTTGAAGTCCTCACAGGTCTGGCTGTTGAAGGCGGGGGGTTGCCTTTTCAGGTCTGGCGTGAACCGGTTCGGCGTTTGCTGCTCTCGCGGCCCGTTGATGATCTGCAAGCTGCTATCCTCAAGGAGATTGTGCCTGATATTGAGCAACTACTGGATCGACCTGTAGCGACTATCCCCCCCCTTGAAGGGGCTGCCCATCAAGAGCGACTCATCTTTAGCATCATTGATCTTTTACGATATCAACAGACCTCCCTCTTGTTCATCTTAGAGGACTTGCAATGGGCAATCGAGAGTCTAGAGATCATCAAACAAGTACTCAAGGTATCAGATCAAATTCCTAGAATGATGCTGCTGGGAACCTATCGCAATGATGAGCGCCCGGATCTTCCACAGGAACTGCCTGGCGTCCACATACTGGCTCTTGATCGTCTACCCGACGATGCCGTCAACCAGTTGAGCCAAGCCATATTGGGCAAACAAGGGGCTGATCCCCAACTCCTCTCGACCCTGATCCAGGAAACCGAAGGGAACACCTTCTTCATTGTCGAGGTCATGCGCGCCTGGGCCGAAGAAGCCGGGCATCTCGATCAGGTTGGGACTGGCAGCCAGCTGAATGAGGTCTTCACCACCGGGATGCACAAACTCTTACAACGTCGCATTCAACAGGTTCCTCATGGCGATCAGGGTTTACTGCAACTCGCAGCGGTTACTGGACGGCTGTTAGACTTGAATATCCTTCAAGCATTGGCACCGGAGAAGGACATCAATGTTTGGCTGCAACACATCTCTGAAGCCGCTGTCCTGTCAATCATAGATGGACAGTGGCAGTTTGCCCACGATAAATTGCGGGATACGATTTTAGTCGATCTGGAGGATGCAGATCGCCGAAAACTGCATCGCCAAGTAGCCGGAGTTATTGAACAAATCTATCCCGATGATGAATCTCATTATGAAATTCTGCTGGAGCATTGGCACCAAGCCGATGACCTAGATAAGGAATTGTATTATCTAGACCCAGTTGTCCAACATCATATTCAGTATAACGCTAATTATGCCTTTGCCCGCCAATTGTTACAACGGGGATTACAAGCTCTCCAGGCAGAGGATGTGCGTCGAGTATCTTTATTGAACTGGCAGGCACACTCTTATATGCACCAGGGAAACTTTGCTCAAACTTGGGAGCTTGCACACCAAGCCTGGGAACTGGCACAACAACTGGATGATCTACCTGGAATTGCTAGTAGTCTCAATAGATTAGCAATGTCAGCATATCGTTTAGGAGAATATGAACAGGCTCGTGATTACTTTCAACAGAGTCTTTCGACCTCTCGGGCAATTGATGATCAGCATGGCATTGCCATGATCTTCAACAACTTGGGATTAATGGCGTTTTATCAGGGTGAGCATGTTCAGGCTTACGACTTCTATCATCAAGGACTGGCTATTTTGCAATCCATTGACGATCAGCGTGGCGTCGCCATAGTTCTCAGCAATTTAGGCTTGATGACATCTCATCAAGGTGAGCATGAACAGGCCCATAACTACTTTTCACAGAGTCTTTCCATCTCTCAGGCACTTGGTGATCACCGTGCCATTGCCATAACTCTCAACCATCTGGGGCAACTATCATACGACCAAAGAGATTACATACAGTCACAACGTTACTTTCAACAGAGTCTTTCCATCTCTCAGTTAATTGGGAGTCAAAATAGTATCGCTATCAGTCTCAATCGCTTGGGGTTTGTTTATCTCATACTCCGAGACAAACAATCCCTAGCCATATTTAGGGAGTCATTGGCAATTACTCAATCCATCCAGTCTATCCCTCTGATTCTGGAAGCCCTAATAGGATTCGCTTGGATTTATTTGCAACAAGAGTGTAGCTCCTATGCTGCAGAACTGGCTGGGCTAGCACAACATCATCCTGCTCATAATGTTGATGTGCATATACGCTTGAATGAATTAATGCCTGAGTTGAAACAAGCGCTTGATCCAGCCGATCTGCAAGCCGCCCTCGATCAGGGCAAGGCACTGGATTTGGAGACCGTTATAAACGAGATATTGACCGATGATGCCTGACGATATACCGCATATCCCCCGTTACACCATCCAATCTGAGATCGGCTCTGGGAGTATGGCTGTCGTCTACCTGGCACTGGATCGCCTCACCCAACAGCCCGTTGCCCTCAAACTGCTCAAATTATCCTCCTTGTCTGATGATAAGCGCTCCTCTTTGGCTCATGAGTTTCAGACCCTGGCCTCCTTGCGCCATCCCTACATCGTCTCTGTACTCACCTACGGTTTTGCTTCCGATGGCACACCTTTCTTTGCCATGGACTATCTGCCCAATACACAGACATTCATGCAAGCAGGCCAGGGACAGCCCTTAGAGGTGCAAATCCGGTTGATCTTACAATTACTGGAGGCACTGGCTTATTTGCATCGCCGCGGCATTCTCCATCATGATCTCAAACCCGGAAACATACTAGTGGTCAATAACATGGTTCAGGTGGTCGATTTTGGTTTATCGAGGCTCATTTCTCGAGATCAAGTTAGTCAATCGAGCGGAACCCTGGCTTATATGCCACCAGAAGTGCTCAGAAAACAATCTATGACCACCAGGGGTGAATTATTCGCAGTCGGTCTCATGACCTACGAGATGCTCAAGGGGGCCTATCCTTTCCCCCTTTCTCCGGCCATTGCCGTGATCAATGGCATCTTGAACATCGAACTGGACTTCTCTCAATTTGGCTTGCCTGATCAGGTGATGGCTGTCTTACAACGCCTCGTCATGAAGCCACCCGATCTACGCTATCAATCTGCACAAGCGGTCATTGACGATCTGCGCGAAGCGCTTAGCATCCAACAGGCTAACATCCCTATCCGTGAGAGCTACCTCCAGGCCGCCTCGTTCGTGGGGCGTCAAGCCGAATTGGATCAACTACAAACGGCTCTGATGGACATCCGGCAAGGACACAGCCAGATCTGGTTGCTGGGCGGCGAAAGTGGCGTTGGTAAAACCCGCCTGGTCCATGAATTCCGGGTTCAAGCGCTCATCCAGGGTTTTGAGGTTCTCTCTGGACAAGAGGTTAGAGGGAGTAGTCTGTCCTTCCAAATCTGGCGCGAACCGGTTCGGCACTTGCTGCTCTCTCGTCCTGTTAATGATCTGCAAGCGGGCATCCTCAAGGAGATTGTGCCTGACATTGAGCAACTACTGGGTCGACCTGTGGCAACTATCCCCCCGCTTGAAGGGGTAGCTCATCAAGAGCGCCTCATCTTTAGCATCATTGATCTTCTACAGCATCAACAGACCTCCCTCTTGTTCATCTTAGAGGACTTGCAATGGACAACCGATAGTCTGGGGGTCATCAAGACGATCCTCAATGAGCTCGATCAACTCTCGGCTGTGATGATCCTAGGCACTTATCGTAATGAGGAGCGCCCGGATCTTCCACAGGAACTGCCTGGCGTACGCACACTTACTCTTGAGCGCCTACACGACGATGAGGTCAACCAGTTGAGCCAGGCCATGTTGGGCGAGCAAGGCACTGACCCGCAACTCGTCTCACAACTAATCCAGGAAACTGAGGGAAATACCTTTTTCATCGTTGAGGTGATGCGCACCTGGATTGAAGAATCTGGAAGCTTTCAGCAAGTGGGTGATGGCCCCCTCTCGACCAATATTTTAACAAGTGGCATGCACAACCTACTACAACGCCGCATCCAGCTCGTGTCATCTGATGATCAGAGATTGCTACAATTGGCTGCCATTGCGGGGCAACAACTAGATATGAACATTATTGCGGCTCTTGCACAACAGGATGTTGCCTCTTGGCTACAACGCATCTCAGATGTTGCCATTTTGACCGTCTCAGAGGGGCAATGGCAGTTTGCTCATGATAAAGTGCGGGAAACGATCTTGCAAGAATTGACCCATACCAACACGCGCACGTTACATCAACAAATTGCCGAAACCATCGAGAACGTCTATCCAGATAATCCGGACCATTACCCTATCTTGCTTGAACTTTGGCGTCAGGCCGGCATCATCGAGAAAGAAATCTACTACTTGATTCCTGTTGTTGAAAATATGATCGAGGTTATATCTGACTATGATCAAGCGCAGCAACTGCTAGAACGGGGGGCACAAATAGTAGAGCGTCAGGATCATCGTCTCGTTTCGATATGGAATTGGCAATCATTGTCTTACATATATCAAGGACGCTATGAGGAAACATATCAATTGAGTCAACAAGCGCTAGAACTTGCTAGACGTATTGATGATCAGCCAGGGATTGCCAGAAGTGCACTGAACCTGGCCAATGTGACTTATCAAATGGGAGACCGTCGGGCCGCGCTTGATTTCTATCAAACAGGCCTCACGATCTACAATGTACTCGGGGATCAACAGGGGACTATAATAGTTCTCAATATGTTAGGGACTGTGGAAGCAGATACAGGTCGCTATAGGCAAGCGAGTGAATATTGTCTACAAGGTTTGGCCATTGCCCAAGATATAGGTGATCAGCGGGGTTCGGCCCAGCTTCAGAATACGCTAGCTATAATCGCTTATCGGCAAGGCAGTTTTGCCGAGGCGGCTGAATATTGTCTACAAGGTTTGGCCATTGCCCAAGATATAGGCGATCAGCGCAATTTGGCTAAGAGCTTAAGTATGCTTGGCTTAATCCGAGCCAGACAAGGCGAATATGTGCAAGGACGTGCTGACGTAGAACAAAGCATATTGATGCTACAAAAGATCGGGAATCGACATCAATTAGGTTATTCCATTGCCACACTAGGGGTCATAGAAGCTCTTCAAGATGGCTACGCCACAGCGCGTGAGATTCTTGAGCAAAGCCAGTCGATTTTTGAAGCCAATAATAATCAACATGGTATTGCCAATACAGTTACTTATCTTGGATTTGTTTACTTAAAGCTAAACAACATGGAACAAGCACGGGTTGCCTTTTCTAAAGCGCTAGCCATTAGTCAGACCAATCGATTCATACCTTTTATCCTACGCATCTTGCTCGGATTTGGCTGGATATATCTAGCGAAAGGCCAAGGGTTTCAGGCAGCCAAACTTTCTGGGTTGGTTCAAGCTCATCTAATAATAACCTTTGAATTGAAATTACGACTGGATGAGTTAACGTCTGAACTGGAACAAGCGCTTGATCCAGCCGATCTGCAAGCCGCCCTCGATCAGGGCAAGACACTGGATTTGGAGACCATTGTAAACGAGATATTGACCGATGATGCCTGACGATATACCACATATCCCCCGTTACACCATCCAGTCTAAGATCGGCTCTGGGAGTATGGCCGTCGTCTACCTGGCACTGGATCGCCTCACCCAACAGCCCGTTGCTCTCAAGCTGCTCAAATTGTCCACCTTGTCCGATGACAAGCGCTTATCCCTGGCTCATGAATTTCAGACCATGGCCTCCTTGCGCCATCCCTACATCGTCTCCGTCCTCGACTACGGCTTTGCTTCCGATGGCACACCCTACTTTGTCATGGATTATCTGGACAATGCTGTCTCCTTTGGCCAGGCTGGTCAGGAGCAATCGACCCACACACAGTTCCAGTTGATCTTGCAACTGCTAGAGGGCTTGGCTTATCTGCATCGACGCGGCATCCTCCATCATGACCTCAAACCCTCCAATATCTTAGTCTACGACAACACCGTTCACATCGTCGACTTCGGTCTGGCCACCTCCATCGCAGAGGCCGATACCAGTTCATCTGGGGGCACACTGGCCTATGTGGCACCCGAACTGCTCAGAAAACAACCCATTCGTCCGGTCAGCGAACTCTTCACCGTCGGTCTCATGACCTATGAGATGCTCAAGGGGGCCTACCCTTTCCCCTTGTCTCCGGCCATCGCTATGATCAATGGCATCCTCAACACCCAACTGGACTTCTCTCAATTTGGTCTGCCTGATCAGGTGGTGGCTATTCTTCAGAAATTGGTGATGAAAACCCCAAAGGATCGCTATCCATCTGCGCAATCAGCCATTAACGATCTGCGCGAAGCACTTGGCATCCAGCAAGCTGACGACAGCATCCCCATCCGTGAGAGCTACCTCCAGGCTGCCTCGTTCGTTGGACGCCAAGCCGAATTGGATCAACTGCAAACCGCCCTATATGATACCCAACAAGGCCACAACCAAGTCTGGCTGCTGGGTGGCGAGAGTGGCGTTGGCAAGACCCGCCTGGTCGATGAGTTCCGCATCCAAGCTCTCATCCAGGGCTTTGAAGTCCTCACAGGTCTGGCTGTTGAAGGCGGGGGGTTGCCTTTTCAGGTCTGGCGTGAACCGGTTCGGCGTTTGCTGCTCTCGCGTCCGGTTGACGATCTACAAGCCAGTATCCTCAAGGAGATTGTGCCTGATATCGAGCAACTACTGGGTCGATCAGTCCCGACCATCCCCCCTCTTGAAGGGACAGCCCATCAACAGCGCCTCATCTTCGCCGTGGTTGATCTGCTCCGCCATCGACAGACCCCCTCTTGTTCATATTGGAGGACTTGCAATGGACAACCGAGAGTCTGGAGGTTGTCAAGACGATCCGCAACCTACTTGATCAACTCCCGATGGTGATGCTCCTGGGCACCTACCGCAATGAGGAGCGTCCGGACCTGCCGCAGCAATTGCCCGGCGTCCACGCACTGGTTCTTGACCGCCTCCACGACGAGGCAATCAACCAACTCAGCCAGGCCATGCTAGGCGCGCAAGGGGCTGATCCCCAACTCCTCTCTACTCTGATCCAGGAAACCGAAGGTAACACCTTCTTCATCGTCGAGGTCATGCGCGCCTGGGCTGAAGAAGCCGGGCAACTTGGTGCCATCAGGGCAGACACCCTATCTACCGAGGTGTTTACCCGAGGGATGGATGAACTGCTGCAACGTCGCATCCGTCAGGTGGCGGTTCAAGATCAAGGCTTGTTGCAACTGGCCGCGGTGGCAGGGCGCCAACTGGATCCGGCCGTGCTGGGCAAGCTCACCGACCCAATCACCCTCGCCCCCTGGTTACAGCATTGTGACGATGCGGCCATCTTGAATGTGGTGGCTGGCAACTGGCAATTTGCTCATGACAAACTGCGTGAAGCGCTTCTGCTCCAGTTGGCATATGACGAAAAACAAGCTCTGCACCGACAGGTGGCCGAAGCAACTGAAGCCACTTACCCCGATGACAGCGCCTACTATCCGATCTTGCTGGAGCATTGGTATCAGGCTGGCGACCTTGACCAAGAAATCCACTACCTCGATCCCGTCGCCGAGACCCTCATCAATTACACGGCTGAGTACAAACAGGCACAGTTGCTTCTCGAACGGGGTTTGAGCGTGCTTGCCCCTGATGATGACCGACGGGTCGCCTTGTTGAACTGGCAAACCCAGGCCCTGCGGCTTCAGTCCCTGCTTAACTCAGCTCAAGAATATGCTCTGCAAGCCAGGGAATTAGCCCTTCAGGCTAATGATCAACATGGGCTGGGCACCAGCATTCATAACCTTGGACATATTTTCCAGCGTCAGAGCGAGCTTGATCAGGCCCTGGAATTCTATCAGCAAAGCCTATCCATTCGCCAGACCATTAATGACAGGATTGGAATGGGCTTCACTACAAACAATATTGGCTCAATTTCCTTAGTAAATGGTAATATTGGCGAAGCGGTTAATTGTTTTAGGCAAGCACTGGACATCGCAAACGACCAGGAGGATCGGCGATTACAATATGTGGCTCTGATCAATCTCGGTGCTGGCTATCAACAGCAAGGGCAGTATGATCAAGCAGAAACCTTCCTGCACCAAGTGCTCGATAGGGCTCAAGCGCTTGGCGACCTACAGTTCCTTCACCATATCTGGAGTCAGTTGGGTATCTGTGCACGCAATCAAAAGAAGCGTGATGATGCCTATCATTACTATGTTCAAGCTCTAGAAATCGCCACAAAACTCAATCTGGAAATTGAACGGGGGGCTAGCCTCAATAACCTGGGGCTCCTGCTCCTGGACATAGGTCGCTATGAAGAAGCAGAGAACTACTTCACTGAGAGTATCGAAATTAAAAAAATTCACGGCTCTACATGGGACATACCGTCAACCTACAATAATCTTGGGTTCTTGTACTTGAAGACCCAAGATAACCGGGCTTGGGGTACCTTTCAATCTGCACTTTCTTTATCCTGGTCATCTGAAATTATACCCCTCGTCCTGGAAAGCTTGATTGGTCTTGCTTTCCTCTATTTGCAGCAAAACCAGTTGATAGAGTCAGCAGAATTAGTTGGCCTAGTGCAACATCATCCCAATCTCATTGATGATGTTCGTTTCTGGATTGATGAACTCCTGCCTGAACTGGAACAAGTCCTTGATCCAACCAATTTGCAGGTAGCTCTGGAACGAGGTAAGGGACTTGATCTGAAAGCAGTCGTGCAAGATCTCTTATCCGCATTGGCTTAAAACCGCCTTATCTGGTAGGCGCTTTCTTCATTTCTAACTTCTCCGCAATGTGGGTCATCGCTGCGGGATAGTTATTTGAATAAAATACCGGCTCTGAACGTCGAACAATCGTATTCAACAAGGTCTGAAAGACCTTAATAGTGAAATCGGAGTTAGACGTTACAATAGCAGCCAAAACAGTTGGTCGGCCAGGGGTATTATCAACAATGTCATTTATACCATGAATCAATGGTCGCAAAGGTAACATACCAGACTGGCGTAAATCGGCCAGAATGGGTAATGGAGGGTTGTTGTTTTCATGACGATAAATACGCTCAAATAACAGCAACCACTCTCGGAGCGCCGTTTTGCTTTTATTGGCAAATTGAAACTCATGGAGGCCATTTTCATGCTTCCAGTAGTGTAAATTTTCACTTTCCACTGCTGTTGATTTTGAGGATTTGTAGGCAAATGTGAGCATAATGTCCCTTTCATATAATCAAGTGACTACTATCTATTTATAACCACATCAACCTTCCTGAAAATCCGTAAAAGCACTTAGAATCTATCCGAATACCAGGCTATTCGGTTTGTTGCAGCGGCGGCGACACAACTTTTTTTGCTGCAATTTTTCCAGTTTGTGTTGACGTTTCTAGATATACAAGGTACGTTCCGGGAAGGCAATCAGGGTAATGTTGGAGTGTATGGGTGACATAATATTCAGGGTTAGCTGATGGGAACAGATATTTTTATCATAGCACAGAACAGGACATTTTGGAGAACATACATTCTGTATTTTAGGGGTGCGAGACTGGGAGGGAACTTGAAAGGAGTCGACATGCTTGGGTTTCTGAGTATGATGTTTGTTGCCACCAATTTCAATGAGTTCCCTGATATAGGCGATTACGATTCATCCACCCCAATAATTCACAGTCACTCACTACGTACCCTTCCTGATTTATGTCCCTCACGATTTCTGCCATCATAGAAATATAAGTTGTTCAAAGCAGTCTAGTGGCTGCTGTCAAACTTGTCTATAGAGGATCAAATTTGAGGAGTCGATCATGACGATGCATAACACATGGCTAATTGAAGACGCGGTAGTTTATACACAATTCAGGGGAGCTTCATCAGTGGATGAGGTGCGATCAAAAATGATTGAAATAAGAGAGATGTGTGCCGGAAGTCCTCGTGCTCTAGTTCACGTTATCGCTAACATAGAAGAGCTGACAAAGCCGCTGCCTTTAAACCAAGCAGTGAAGGTTGTGCGAGAGGTTGGCATAACTTCTAACCTTGGATGGGCTCTGATCGTGGGCGCACGTACCCAACTGATCAAGTTCGTTGTTAATTCAAGTGCGTCTCTATTTCAACGCCGGCTGCGGAATTTTGATACGCTTGAGGAAGCACTAGAGTTTCTGAATAGAATGGATGTCAATTTGAACCAGGAAACCGAAGTCATCCAGGTTAGGGATAGTTTGATAAATTATCATGGACACAATATTTGAGTATGGGGTTCAGGCATCAACTAGGGATATCTGCATTCCTTGGTTGTTCGGAATTGGGTTTAGGAGTCATGAACATCCATTGGCAGCTTGCCTTGTTTCTGGCAATTTCCCCAATGTTCATGACTCAGTATTTTTCCCGATACTCCCTCATTCAGTAGCCTGTCATAATTTTGAATATGAGTGTTTTTCTTGTTGCATATCTTTAGTCAATCCTATAAAATGGAGTGGATGTCCGCTAATGTTTTACCCTAAGTGGGCAGTGCAAAAATTTAATAGATTCACTGGTAATATATTACGATCAAATATTGTGTTTTGTTCTATTATATATAAGGTGGCGAATTTCGTGGGGAAGCAACGCCTGAAAATCCTTTGTATATCCACCAAATCTCAACATCGAGATTATTTGCAAAGCGCACTCATACTAAACAACTTTGACTTTTATAGTTTTGCAACAGGAACCGTCGCTTTAATTGCTGCTAAAATTGTCTTACCAGATATTTTCATTGTCGATCTTGATAGGCCTCTATCTGCGGGATTAGGCACAGTACAACAAATACGTCAGTACCACACTTTTGCCAAAACACCGATCATTGCGATGACAGATGATCAGCAGCTTTATACCCATATTGCAATCGAAGATAAGAAATACATCAGTGTTCTTCGAAAGCCAGTTAATGCTGAAAAGTTGTACCTCCTGCTTGAGACATATCTCAATTCACGTCGGTAGAGAAGTTAGATGATATAGGGATACAGATCAACCAGGGCCAAGAAAAGGAACTACCATAATGAGAAAACTCTACGATAGTATTCTAGAATCAATTTCAACCAGTCTAACAAGTGATTTCGATCACTATCGATTGACTTTACTTACATTCTTGATAAAGTTCTCAATCGTTGCCACGGCCATCTCATTTATAGTTTACCCATTATATAATGAGCCAACCTCTATTCAACTACTACGGCTGGGGGGGTTCTTTTCAAATTTTATACTCTATCCGCTTCGCCAACGTCATTATCAAGCGGTAGCTATGGTTTTTCTGTATTTACAAGTCTACTTTGTCATATTTATGTCATTCCTGCTCATTGATAGATTGTCGGCCATTCCATATCTGTTGCTTGTACCCGTTGTCAGTCTTCACTTATTTACTTTTCGACAAGCAATTATCACCTCTATAGCCCATATTGGTATACTCATATCACTGCCCTATGTAGCAAATATCCCCTTCGCAGAAGAATTGAGAACCAATATTGGACTAGCTGTGATTTTCGTTTTCTTAACGATTTCAACCATAATTGTCCGCGACAAAACCATTAAGTTGATACAATATCAAGCGAAACAACTCGTAAAATATGAAACACAGAAGCAAGAACAAATACTCCGTGAAAAACGATCACAATATATCAGAGAGATCAGTAAATATATCTCCCATGATATCCGCACACCGTTGTCCTCGATAAACGCCAGTCAGTATCTGTTGCAAAGGCTACAAACCGATCATTCATCAAAGAAGTATCTTACCGCCATTGCCGAGTCAGTATCACACATCAGTAATATTGTTGACGACATTAACCAACTTTTAATGGTGGAGGAAGGCGAGCACTTCGAATTTGAGCGCATTGACCTCGCGCAATTTGTTAGTCGCAGTGTTGACACCCTCAGGCGGAGCCTGATAGAGGAGCGTATCTTTAACGTCACCTTTTCTGAAGATAACCATCATATTTGGGGGGATCGTCAATTGCTAAACTTGCTGACGACTAAACTCGTCCATAACGCTGTCATTTATTCAGGCGATGACAGCGTTATCCACGTCGATGTATCTTCAAGTCATGAAGGGACAACTTTGCAGATTTCCGACGATGGTATTGGTATTGCAGAACATGAAGTTTCATCTATCTTTGATCCATTCTACAAATGTGATAAAGCTCGGCCTCTAAATGGGGGTTATTCGGGCCTTGGTCTCACCATCGCAAAAAAGCTGGTTGAGTTTCATGGAGGAACTATTCGTGTTGAAACCGAACTTGGAGTTGGTAGCACTTTCATAGTTCAATTCCCGCCACTTCCTACTAAAGTAGATGAGTATGCCCCAGTTTCCCCTCAAAAGGAATATGACATGCAATCAATGTTACTTGTCTCCTAAGCGATAGAAAAGCTTGTTGTCAATCGCAGTTTGGAAACCATATTAGGAAATTATTCGATACTCGATTGCAAACCGCACCACATCTGTCTGCGACTTCAAATCGAGCTTCCTCATAAAATTGAATCGATGCGTTTCAACTGTCCGGCTACTGATGTTGAGTTTAGCAGCAATTTCTGAATAGGTTAGACCTTCAGCTGAGAGTTGCAAAATCTCCCGCTCACGCTGTGTCAACCTATCAAGTGGATCCAAATTCTCATCATTGCTTTCAAGAATTTCCTCAACGTGCTGCAAAGTGTCGTCACCAAATGAAGGACTCAGATAGCGCCCACCTAGCATTACCTCTTTGATAGCTTCCACCAATACATCTGATGTTTCATCCTTCGTTAAATATCCGCCTGCCCCATACTTCAGTGCACGCACAATCGTTGCTACATCATCATGACTTGATAACACAATAACTTTGGTCTCTCTATAATATTCCGAAATTATGGGCAGGACCTGGAACCCGCTTGACTCAGGCATTGAGATATCAAGTATAAGAATGTGGGGTTTGTGTTTGCTGACAAGAGGTTCGGCTTCACGCCCTGTCCCCCCTTGAGCTACCACTTGGAATCCCGGCTGCTTTTCCAGCAGTTCTGCGACTCCTTCTCGCAGAATTTCGTGATCGTCTATTATTACTATGTCTATCATGATGTTCACCGTGTTTTATCAGATATAGGCAAGACCTAATTGATGCGCTGCTACTATTGTACTACAACAAAAGGATTGGGTTCCCAGAATAAGACAGGTTAGTAGGGCAATCGTATATAAGTTGGAAAATGAGCCTCCAGGGCTGAATTTTGAAAATCACCAATCAAACTTTCCAAGGTCGTGGGGCAAATGGCCCATTTGCCCTGTACAGGTCAGTTCTGTACGTATTCTCCAACACCCTGCAAATTTAATTATATAATGACCCCCGAAAACTAGACCACAGGCTAAGGTGGAAGAAAGTATACTGAAGAGAGCCTGTGGAGGACAAGAAATGAGTAGAAAAAGAAGGCAGCATAGCCAGCAATTCAAGTTCAAAGGGGCGTTGGAAGCGAGCAAAGGGATGAAGACACTCAACGAGCTCGCCAGTGAATACAGCGTGCATCCCACACAGATCAGTTCCTGGAAAAAGCAACTTCTGGATGGCGGCGCGGAGGTCTTCAGTCGTGGGTCAGATCGCGGTCAGCAAGAACAGGAGAGCCGCGAGGCTGAATTATACGAACAGATTGGTCGGCTCAAGATGGAACTGGAGTGGCTGAAAAAAGTTGCCCCTTTCAGTTGAGATGAGACGAGCGATGATCGAAAGCAGCCATCCGATGCTCAGTATCCGCCGCCAATGCGAACTGGTGGGACTGAACCGGGCGACATTCTACTACAAGGGAGCCAAGGAAACGCCCTTCAATCTGGCCTTGATGCGCGTGATTGACGAAGAATACACGCGAACCCCCTTCTACGGCTACCGGAAAATGACGGCGCGATTACAGCAACTGGGCTATGGGCTCAACCACAAACGGGTCGCCGGTTTGGCGGGCAAGATGGGCTTACAGGCTATCTACCCCCGTCCGCGCACGTCGATCCTGAACCAGCAGCGGAAATATCCCTATCTGCTGCGGGATATGACGATTGCCAGACCCAATCAGGTGTGGTCGACGGACATCACTTATGTGCCGATGTCGGGCGGTTTCATGTATCTGGTGGCAATTCTGGACTGGTTCAGCCACTTTGTCCTCACCTGGAAGCCTTACGCTTGGCTTTGCAACAGGGTAAACTCGACATCTTCAACACTGATCAGGGGGGACAGTTTACTGCCAATGATTTTACGGGTGAGTTGGCGACCCATCACATCAGATCAGGATCAGCATGGATGGACGTGGACGCGCCTTCGATCACATCTTCATTGAAAGGCTCTGGCGTAGTGTTAAATATGAGAACATCTATATCAATGAATACAGTACGGTTCCCGCTTTGGAGATGGGGCTGCAAAATTACTTCCAGCTTTATAATTATGAACGGCCTCATCAGACCCCTGCTGACATTCATTTTTCAGGGAAAGGAGCGACCTATTTATAGTCGAAGATCCCACCTTATTTTCGTCGATTCGTGGTCTTGACATTGAGGGGCACTTTATTATAAGGAATTTTCCTGATACCATCAAAATATGAACTGTCCCAAGATAATGTATAATACGTTTAACTTCCTAGAGAGTTGTGGGTGCACAAAACACCTCTGGATTTATCTGTACACTCACAATCAGAGGACATCATCGCATATTCTGCACTAAGCAAGAATGGGAACGAAGGAAGAAGTAATGAAGATCAAAATCTTAGTATACATGACTGGTATTCTCGTCTCACTGTTCATGTTTAAGGCCGTCACAGCATTAAGCGCGGCTTCAATGTCCACACAAGAAGAGACACCGATCCCAACAATTCAGCAGGAAACACCTTCCTCTGAACCCGTTGTGACTGAGGAAACACCTGAACAGCAAGCGGCGGAACCGGAAGCATCGCCAACTGATCCGCCCCAGACTCAGGAAACACCTTCCTCTGAACCCGTTGTGACTGAGGAAACACCTGAACAGCAAGCGGCGGAACCGGAAGCATCGCCAACTGATCCGCCCCAGACTCAGGAAACTCCGACCTCTGAACCCGTTGTGACTGAGGAAACGCCTGAGCAGCAAGCGGCGGAACCGGAAGCATCGCCAACTGATCCGCCCCAGACTCAGGAAACACCGGTTGCCTCTGAAGAATCAACTGAGGAGCCGATTTCCACTGAAACCGAGACGCCTCAGCCAGTTGCAACAGAAGAGGAGCTCCCACCAACACCAGAGGCTGAAGCCAATGATCTTGGCATAATAGAAGAAGTTAATGACCCAACCCCTGTCACCTTTGCCTGCGACATACAAATCACTGATGCAGGGGATACCAATCCATTTACCTTCGACTTTGCCGCCATCAACGTCCAAGGCTTCACGAATTTCGACTGGGCTTTCGGGGATGGCAATACTGCCTCTGGACCAAACGTTACCCATACATATACACCAACTGCCGGAACATATCCTGTAACGCTCAACTGTCGAATTGACGGGATTAATGATGTCTCCCTCGCTGGTACAGTCACCACGACGCCAACAGCAGTTGCAGCGTTCACAATCAATCCTATGGCAGTTGGTTTCAGCCCGTTCTCGATCTCATTAGCCAATGACAGCACAGGCGATGGTCTGAGTTATCTATGGCAAGTGAGCGGGCCAGAACCCCATCCAGATGACACCGCCACCAACCCAAGCTATGTGTTCACAACACCTGGTATCTATACAATTACGCTCACCGCCACCGATGCTTATGGATACACCACGTCCACCCAGCAAGCCGTCACTGTTGTTTCCTCTGCCATCACCTGCGACTTTACAGGTCCTTTAGTGGCGGCCGCTGGGGATACTAGCACATACACCAGTACGGTAACGGACCTTCTGGGGCGCACCGCAAACTATTCCTGGACAATCACTGGCCCGAATACCCACGCCACTTACACCACTCAAGACATCTCTCACACCTGGGGAGATATGGGTACCTATCAGATTGCCCTGACGGTCAGCGCTGTAGATACCAACACAGGGCATACAACCAACTGTGAGACAGTGACCCAGAGTGTTCAGGTTGAAGGTTTAGAAAGTGCATTCGAGATCACATTGTCATCTTCTTATGCGATTGTGGTTTCCGGATCATGCGTAGGAAACACCCCTACCTTCACGATCACTAACAATGGGCCTGATGACATGATCGCCCCAGAACCCTTCACCATCACCGATGCTGGCGGCACCAATGTCACACCCGCCCCCGGCACCTTCCAACTCGCCGCGGGCGCCAGCACCACCATCGGCTTGACTGGGTTGAACCCCTACGCCGCTTACACGCTAAACTATACAGGCACAGGAGGCACGGTCACAGATACTGTCGATTGTGTTGATCCCGTCATTGTCGTCAACTCTGCCTGTGCCGACACACCCACCTTTACCATCACCAACAACGGCGGCGATATGCTCATCGCTCAATCCTTCACCATCACTGATCTCGACACCGGCACCAATGTCACACCCGCCCCCGGCACCTTCCAACTCGCCGCGGGAGGGAGTACGATAATTACGCTTTCAGGAGGCACCCCGTATGGGCCATATCTGTTTAACACTTCTGGCTTTGCAGGGGACGTCTCCCATACATACGATTGCACCGAATTCACTTGTGATTCCTTAATATTGAGCACCACACCCGTTGTTGCTGGCCAAGAGTTAACCATCACACCGATCGTCATAAACACAACATCTCGCTCTATGGTGTGGGAGCGGTTTCGGATCAGTGGTCCTAACTTCTCCATAGCGCAGTCCTTTCGACAAAACGGTCCTAATTCATACACGGTCACCTTACCTGGTCCTGGAGACTATCGGATAAACTATCGGGCAATGACAGAGAACGAAGCAGATTTCTGTTCCATAACACTCACCATCACAGTTGTCGCACCGCCTGTCTACACCATATCAGTCTCAGGCTCGTGTACAGGTACCGGGCCAATCTTTACCATTACCAACAACGGCCCAGACAATATGATCGCCCCAGAACCCTTCACCATCACCGATGCTGGCGGCAACGATGTCACTCCCGCCCCCGGCAACTTCCAACTCGCCGCGGGCGCCAGCACCACCATCGGCTTGACTGGGTTGAACCCCTATGACGCCTACACGCTAAACTATACAGGCACAGGAGGCACAGTCACAGATACTGTCGATTGTGTTGATCCCGTCATCGCTGTCACCACTGTTTGTGCCGACACGCCCAACTTCACCATCACCAACAACGGCGGCGACATGCTACTCGCTCAATCCTTCACCATCACCGATGTCGCCACCGGCAACGATATCACACCGGCTCCCGGCAACTTCCAACTCGCCGCGGGCGCCAGCACCACCATCAGCTTGACTGGGTTGAACCCCTACGCCGCCTATACCTTCAACACCACCGGACTCGCTGGCACCGCCAACGTTACCTCCGATTGTGTTGATCCCGTCATCGCTGTCACCACTGTTTGTGCCGACACGCCCAACTTCACCATCACCAACAACGGCGGCGATATGCTACTCGCTCAATCCTTCACCATCACCGATGCTGGCGGCAACGATGTCACTCCCGCCCCCGGCAACTTCCAACTCGCCGCGGGCGCCAGCACCACCATCAGCTTGACTGGGTTGAACCCCTACCCCGCCTACACCTTCAACACCACCGGACTCGCTGGCACCGCCAACGTTACCTCCGATTGTGTTGATCCCGTCATCGCCGTCACCACTGTTTGTGCCGATACGCCCAACTTCACCATCACCAACAACGGCGGCGACATGCTACTCGCTCAATCCTTCACTATCACTGATGTCGCCACCGGCAACGATGTCACTCCCGCCCCCGGCAACTTCCAACTCGCCGCGGGCGCCAGCACCACCATCAGCTTGACTGGGTTGAACCCCTACCCCGCCTACACCTTCAACACCACCGGACTCGCTGGCACCGCCAACGTTACCTCCGATTGTGTTGATCCCGTCATCGCCGTCACCACTGTTTGTGCCGACACGCCCAACTTCACCATCACCAACAACGGCGGCGACATGCTACTCGCTCAACCCTTCACCATCACCGATGCTGGCGGCAACGATGTCACTCCCGCCCCCGGCAACTTCCAACTCGCCGCGGGCGCCAGCACCACCATCAGCTTGACTGGGTTGAACCCCTACCCCGCCTACACCTTCAACACCACCGGACTCGCTGGCACCGCCAACGTTACCTCCGATTGTGTTGATCCCGTCATCGCCGTCACCACTGTTTGTGCCGACACGCCCAACTTCACCATCACCAACAACGGCGGCGATATGCTACTCGCTCAACCCTTCACCATCACCGATGTCGCCACCGGCAACGATGTCACTCCCGCCCCCGGCAACTTCCAACTCGCCGCGGGCGCCAGCACCACCATCAGCTTGACTGGGTTGAACCCCTACCCCGCCTACACCTTCAACACCACCGGACTCGCTGGCACCGCCAACGTTACCTCCGATTGTGTTGATCCCGTCATCGCCGTCACCACTGTTTGTGCCGACACGCCCAACTTCACCATCACCAACAACGGCGGCGATATGCTACTCGCTCAACCCTTCACCATCACCGATGTCGCCACCGGCAACGATGTCACTCCCGCCCCCGGCAACTTCCAACTCGCCGCGGGCGCCAGCACCACCATCAGCTTGACTGGGTTGAACCCCTACCCCGCCTACACCTTCAACACCACCGGACTCGCTGGCACCGCCAACGTTACCTCCGATTGTGTTGATCCCGTCATCGCCGTCACCACTGTTTGTGCCGACACGCCCAACTTCACCATCACCAACAACGGCGGCGATATGCTACTCGCTCAACCCTTCACCATCACCGATGTCGCCACCGGCAACGATGTCACTCCCGCCCCCGGCAACTTCCAACTCGCCGCGGGCGCCAGCACCACCATCAGCTTGACTGGGTTGAACCCCTACCCCGCCTACACCTTCAACACCACCGGACTCGCTGGCACCGCCAACGTTACCTCCGATTGTGTTGATCCCGTCATCGCCGTCACCACTGTTTGTGCCGACACGCCCAACTTCACCATCACCAACAACGGCGGCGATATGCTACTCGCTCAACCCTTCACCATCACCGATGTCGCCACCGGCAACGATATCACACCCGCCCCCGGCAACTTCCAACTCGCCGCGGGCGCCAGCACCACCATCAGCTTGACTGGGTTGAACCCCTACCCCGCCTACACCTTCAACACCACCGGACTCGCTGGCACCGCCAACGCCAACTCCGATTGTGTTGATCCCGTCATCGCCGTCACCACTGTTTGTGCCGACACGCCCAACTTCACCATCACCAACAACGGCGGCGACATGCTCATCGCTCAACCCTTCACCATCACCGATGTCGCCACCGGCAACGATGTCACTCCCGCCCCCGGCAACTTCCAACTCGCCGCGGGCGCCAGCACCACCATCAGCTTGACTGGGTTGAACCCCTACCCCGCCTACACCTTCAACACCACCGGACTCGCTGGCACCACCTCTGCTACATCGCAATGTCAGGTTGGACCACCGATTACAATTCCGCCTACTGTCGAACCACCGACTACAATTCCGCCTACTGTGGAAGAGCCCCCTCTTACAGTGATAGAGGACGTCACTCTGCCACCACCAACTACTACCAATGTCGTCATTGAACCAGAATCTATTGTTGAGTTCAATAAAGACGTTCCAGTATGTAACGCAGTGTGTATTCCCTTTGAGATATACCACACCAATGAAACAGGTGACTGGAAAATCTTCCGGCTAGATCATGATGTAGCTGGCGATCCTGCGCGTACCAACCTTTCTTACGGTGCAGGTGATGATATGGCTCCAAGCCTTTCGCCTAACGGAGATTGGATTGTATTCACAAGTAACCGAGACAGCGTAGACAACGTGGGGAATTGGGAAATCTATATTGCATCGACGACTGGTAATCCAGATAGTGTACGGCGCATAACTTTCAACCATCATGCTACTGACACTGATCCTGTCTGGGGGCCTAATCAATTTATCGTGTACGAATCTTCTCGTGATGGCAATTGGGAACTCTATATATTTGATGTGATAACCGGAAGTGAATATCGGCTAACTGATCATCAGGCTCAAGATATCAATCCGGCTTGGTCGCCGGATGGCTCGAAAGTCGTTTTCCAATCAGATCGTGATGGGTTCTGGCAAATCTACGAAGTCGACCTGGCGACACTTGCCGTGCGCCGACTAAGTGATGGGGCTGGCCCCGATTTGGACGCTTCTTATTCATCGGATGGTTCACAAATCGCGTTCCGGTCCTATCGGGACAATGGCAATACAAGCGTGATCTATGTAATGAATGCAGATGGAAGCAATCCATTTGCAATCACTCAACCAGACGAAGACGCTACTAACCCTGCTTGGTCGGTAGATAATAGCTTGATTGCCTACCAGTCTGATCTTGATGGCGATCTTGACATCTACGTGTACGAGATTAGTTCTGGTCAAACTCGTCAGTTGACTGACAATAATATTCCGGATTATGCACCCGCATGGCGCTGTTCGGATGGTCGGATTGTGTTTACCTCTGACATCATGGGCAATCCAGACATCTTCAGTACACAGCCTCTTCCTATCAGTAGTACAGCAATCCGGGTTGAAGAAAGTGCCGAACAGTTGACCTACGAACTATCTGATGATGTTTATCCTCTGGGAACTCCATCTGAAGAGAATGCCAGTCGTGAAGGACAGACCGTCGATGGCACATATAGCGGCCAAACCCAATTCTTATATCCAAATATGTCGCTTACCCCCGTTGATGTTCCCCTTCCCAACATTTCTACTATGTGGGAACCCATAGATATCTGTTCAGCGACATAACATACGTTAACAGAAACGGGCTTGAGCCCGTTTCTGTTAAAATTGTGCGATTGATCTAACGAGCACCAGCGGCCTGTAAACAGGCTTGCATATGTCCGCGAGATTCGGCAGCAATGATGCAGCATTGCTCGATGGTGTAGTCTTTTGCACCAATCACTTCCAAATTCAGTGGCCCAGTATACCCTGCCCTGTGTAGCGTCCGAATATAACCGACTAGGTCAATATCACCCCGTCCGTTGGCCTGAACTTCCGGCGCACCGGGTCCTTGCTGCCGTCCTTTGCAATCCCGAATATGGACATGCTTAATACGAGAAACCACTGTAGCAATTGCCTCCACCGGGTTTTCATCTGCGCGATAGATGTGGGATGGGTCCATATCCAAACCAAAGGCAGGCGACGTGATTGCCTCCAGCACCTTGAGCGAGGTCGAGGTGTTATAAACCGCCCGCCCAACATGAGCCTTCACGCATAAAGTCACCCCATACTTCTCCGCCATCATCACCAGTTTATCCAATTCATCAATCGTCCCTTGCAAACTCAAAGGATCATTCGTCTCACCACCTGGCCCACAATTGATGATGGGGATTCCAGCTTCGACAGCAGCTTGCATGGCCCTCTCCATGACGTCAACATCGCGCTTAGGCTGTTCCATCGCCAACAATTCCAGGTTATACGTCTGGGCCAACCGCTTGATTTCTGGCGCAATCTCTTGCCAACGATCCAACACCAGATGTTCGCTCATCCCATCAATCGCCGAAACTTCTATCCCATCATAACCTGCCATCGCCGTGTACTTGAAGGCTGTCTCCATATCGTAGCCGCCAAACAGTACCGAATTGGCTCCTAATCTCATGTTTTCAATCCTTTATTCTTCTGGAATAGCATAGTTGTGCGCTCGCATCGCAGGTTCAAAAAAGTCGTAGTAGTTGGTGCCTTCATCTTTCAGATGACGATTCACTGCTTCTGGTCGAACGATGATACGGCCCAATGGAAATCCCAGAAAGTATTCCAAGCGTTTTAATGTTTCTTCTTGCTTGAGAACAAATTCCTCAAAAGTCGCTTCAATGACGTATTCAGGTCGGGGTGTGGACTGCATGATGTCGTACTGATACTTCCATGAAATTGCCCGCCTTAACCGTATGTCCTCCGTCTCTGGACACTCAACCCCAAAATCCTTCAGGTCATCCGTCAAGTGCCGCCCTAGGATACAATCACGGGGATTACGTACCCAGTAGATATACTTCGCTTCTGGGAACAGGCGCACAATCCAGGGGTAGACCAGCGTTGTCTCTGGGATTTTCCAGCCTTTGTGCTCACATTTGCTATTCAGCACTGTTTCAAGATAGGTATGAATCAGATCAACAAATTCCTGTGGGATATCCATCTCATGCACAGGGCTAAAATTCCAGTTCAGTTGGCCTTCCCATTGGACATATCGGGCAAACACCCGACAAGCCTCATACATCGCCTGGGGTGGGATTAGATCACCAGAGCGGTTCTGGGAATAGCCCATATCGACCCCACTGGCATAAAGCGTATGTGAAATAGCACGAGTGCCTGAATGCCCACGCCCAATCACAGTAATCAATGACATCAGAGCATCACCACCGTTCCTGTTTCCCACGATTCAATCGCAGCTTCGATAATCTGTTGAACTTTGAGCGCGTCTTCGCCCGAAGCATCAATGTCTTCGGGCGCGTCCTCGACAATATTCTGATTCACCCACACCCCAATGCGACTGCCAAAGGTCTCGCTGAAGTGCTTCATCCCACCGAGATAATCATGTGTTTCTAGTTCTTTTTCAAAGCGTGGATAGAACGTCAGGTGTTCACAGGCATCCTGCAAGATAAAGCGCCCATCCGAACCGACCACTTCCAAGGTCTCCAAACCATAGGTTCCCGCTGCCCCGAAATTACCATCGTAGCTGCCACGCAGATGCCCGATGATGCCATTTTCATAGAGCAGGTTGACCTGCACATTGGACCATATCTGGCGGCCTTTACCTCTCTTGAAGAAAGCGTGGACTTGGGTCACTTCTGACTGTGCGAAGTAGCGCATCACATCCAGCGAATGGGGATGTAGCGCCCGCATGTGGAAATAGGGTGAACTTTCATTTGGGTTGTTGATCCACATCGTCATATCAATCATGTTCATCTCCCCCAGGCGGCCCTCTACCACCCACTCTTTGGCTTTGAGGGCCGCCGGTGTAAAACGATGATTCAAATTGACGCCATAACGCAGATTTTTCTCTTTTGCTAGCATCACCATCTCCTTGGCATGGTGGATGTTGTTGGAAATGGGCTTTTCGCCTAAGACAGGAATGTCTGCATTGAGCAGTTCGATGGTCGCTTGGTAGTGATCGCCCCCATTTTCTTCCCCAGCAGTACACATACTAGCAGCATCAATCTGAAGGCCACTATTGAGCATATCTTGGATAGAGTAGAACCCCTGGCAACTATAGGCTTCGGCAGCTTTGTCCGAACGTTCCTCAATGATGTCACACACGGCAACGATCTCCACATCATCACGGCTCTGGTAAACACGGGCGTGCGTATTGCCAATGTTGCCCAAACCAACGATTGCTACTTTAAGCGTCATTGTTGTTATCCTCCGCTCCACGAGATTTCTCTTGTAGTTGTTTGGCCTGACTTGCGCTGCCAATATGCAAAGTATCATAGGCTTGCTGTGAGGTCTTAAACGACCCGACCCCTTCATGCCCATGCCAATCCCCCTGATGATACATTGGGTTGGGCAACCCGGTTTCTTCCTCGCGTTTGGCGATCCAGCCATCCATCCGCCGCCGCAGTTCTGCCACCACATCCGGGTGGCTATCGGCTAAGTTGACATTTTCATCTGGGTCTTCAACCAGATTGTAGAGTTCGATCTCCGGCTTGAAGTGAAAGTCCGGTTCCAGCGCAATGATGAGCTTCCAACTAGGTGTGCGCCAGCCGTGCTTGCGCATCCAGGTGCATTCGGTGATGTAGAACTCACTTTCATGCGACGCAACCTCACCCCGGATCATGGGAAGTAGACTACGGCCATCAAAGCTTATGTCTGTCGACCTTTCGATATTGGATTCGCTGATGTCCAACAAGTTCATGATGGTGGGAACCAGGTCTTTGTGCTGGTTGAAGCCGGATACCCGCTTCCCAGCGGGGATCTTACCTGGATAGCGGATAATGAGCGGCACATGCAGCACATTGTCGTAGGTTCCATGATGGTCAAAGTAGCAGTCATGTTCATAAAGCGTCTCGCCATGATCGCCATTTATTATTACAATTGTTTCATCCATGATGCCATGAGCATCGAGTGCCTGGAAAATCGACGCAATACAGGCATCCATATAGGCAATCTCACCATCATACTGTGCGATGACATAATCCTTATCCCTAATTCCTGGCGGCAGCCAGCTACTCAGAAAATCAGCAAAGGGCTTGAAGGTCAGCACGGGTTCCATCGATTTATTGTCAGGGTCAGTTTCGTCGCCATGATAGAACATGCGCTCATAGGGCGCTGGCGGCAGATAGGGCGCGTGGGGGTCCATGTGCCGCAGGAATAAGAAGAACGGTTTGTCTTCACTTACTAATCGATCCAGTTCAGGCAGTGTGACGTCATTGAGATTCTGGGCTTTAGGCAGCCGGCCTTCATCCCAACTTCCCCAGGCTGTATAGTCCAGATAGGTATCAAACCCACGTGATGAGGGATTGCCTGTAAAACCAACACAAGTGGTGTTGTAACCCTGGCCGTTCAGAAGTTCCGCCAGTGTTTTAACTTCTGGGCGAAGGTCACCTTTGTGCCGCAGCGCCACCACCTGGGTTGCAAAACAGTCCATCCCTGTCAGCATAGAAGCATAGGCACTGGTCGTGGGGATATGGGCACTGTAAGTATGCTCGAATAGTGTGCCCTCTTGGGCAAAGCAATCAATGTGAGGGGTTGTCAAACGCTTATAACCGTAACAACTCATGTGATCTGCCCGCAGCGAATCAATCCCCATGAGTACAATATTGGGTTTCTTCTTTGCCATTTACCCTCTTTTCAATAACTATATTTTGTGGATCAACAATTTCCATATTATAATCTAGGAAATTAATCACGCAACCGTTTGCGTTACCCTTAAAGCATACCATCAATCAAATAGATGGGTGGAGAATTTACAGATTATTATGGGTCAATTATTTTGACAACTATCCGGGATGTAGCCAAGCGAGCTCAGGTATCACCATCAACGGCTTCGCGCATTTTATCGAATTCGACCAAAGAAAAATACTCGGATGCAACCCGCGCCAGGGTCTTAAAGGCCAGCGTTGAACTAGGGTATCGACCCAATTTCGCCGCACGGGCTTTAGTTTCGGGTGAGACTCGGATTGTTGCAGCCATCTTCCCTCGGGTCTATGACACCCCCTTCACAGCCCGTGCTTCATTACAGATCTTAGCGGGTATCGAAGCCTATTGCAGTGACAATGGCTATCACATGTTGATCTCATCGCCCCAAATTGTTGATGATGTACTTGATCCAAATTTCATCAACTTGCTGGCTGGTGACTATCTTGACGGTGCGATCATTGATGGTCACTTTAACATCACTTCCATCATGGAATTTGTGGCACATCTGGATATTCCTATTGTGGTTCTAGGAAATCATCCCCATACCTACTACTTGCGTAGCGATAATCTCCTGGGTGGCAAGCTTATGATTGAGCACCTCATTATGTTGGGACACCAACATATCGGCATAATTAGCGTACCCGACATTGCAGAACGATTGGAAGGCATTCAGGTCGCCGCAGAAGAACATGGCATCGAATTCGATAAACTGCCACAACAACAAGGTGATTTTTCTGAAGACAGCGGAGCACAGGCAGCCGAAAAACTCATCACGAACCACGCCAATTTAACAGGGATTGTTGCCTTTAATGACCGCATGGCGATGGGCGCGATCAAGCAATTACAGAGTATGGGCTACCACATCCCAGATCAGATCAGCGTAGTGGGTTATGATGATTTGCCACGTTCCAGAGATTTTACCCCACCGCTGACAACGATTAATCACCAGTTGGCGAAATGGGGCAAACTAGCAATGGGTATGTTGTTGGATATCATTCAGGGGGAAACGCCCGATTCCCTTACTTTAGTACCAGAACTGGTGATTCGGGGATCAACAACCGCCCCAATGAGCGGCACTCAATTATAGTTAGTGGTTCAGGGCATAGACCCTATAAAACATATATTTAGAGGAGAGGAAGTCATGCTAAGAAAGATTGTTCTTTTATTCTCGTTAGCACTATTTTTAGTGCCAACTACTGCGAGCCTCGCGCAAGAACCGCAGGGTCTACCTGTGGATGTCCCGCGTGAGGAATTATTTGTATTTGATCAAATTTTCCGCTTTGGTGTTGCTGGAAACTACAACATCTGGGCAACAGCCGGTACAACACCCCATCGTCATGCCTTGATGCATGAAACCCTGTGGTATCGCGACCAGGAAACGGGTGAACGAGTTTATGGCGTTGCCGTCTCTGATCCAATGTATAACGATGACTTCACTCAGATGACAGTTGAACTACGTGACAATCTGGTCTGGAGTGATGGCACACCCTTCGGCGTGGATGACCTCATCTACACGGTTGAAACCCTTAAAGCCACCCCCGAACTAGGTCAGTCAGGATGGCATCCACAATTTAACCAGTTCCTGGATAGTGTTGAACAAACGGGGGATTGGACGGTTCAGTTTAATCTACTCGAACCCAATCCGCGCTTCCATAACATGTTTGAAACCCGCTGGAACGGTGTTTACATGATGCCGAAGCATCTCGTCGAAACCGTTGACGATCTTGCAGCTTGGACATTCGAGAATCCAGTTGTGTTGGGGAACTATGTTCCGATCCAATTCGATCCCAATGGTTTCTGGGAATTGTACGAACGTCGTGCCGACCCAGAAAATTCGGTAGCAGGTATTGTGACAGGTCACGTTGGTCCAAAGTATGTCTTGTCAATCTTCTATGGTGATAGCGCCCGCAAAGCCATTGCGATGTCGCGTGGTGAACTAGACGTATACTTTGACGTGGACATCGAATCCTTCGAGACAACCCTAGATACAACACCAACGGCCCGTTCCTGGTACACGGACTTCCCCTGGGCTTATCCTAACGAAGTCAGCACGCGCCAATTGGCCTTCAACTTCGAGTCAGAATCACAACCTTGGTTCAATGATAAGGACGTACGTTGGGCTTTGGCGTTATCTTTGAATATGGTCGAAATGCAGACCGAGTACATCGGTGGCGTCTCGAAAATCACGGTCATGCCAGTACCACCTACACAGTCATTGCAGGCACTCTATCATGATCCGATGAACGACTGGTTCCAAAACTTGCAGATTGATCTGGGGGATGGCGAGATGTATAACCCGTTCGACCCAACGGTCCCCGATCTGATCGCGGCTTGGGCAGAAGAACAAGGGTTTAGTGTGCCAGGTACACCTCATGAAGTTTTTGGTACTGGTTGGTGGAAGTTTGATCCTGAAGCTGCCGAAAAGCTGCTCATCAAGGCTGGATTTAGCCGTGATGGTGACAACTGGATGACACCAGATGGTGAGCGCTGGGTGATCCAACTGCAATCCCCGCCCGATGAAAATGATGCCTTCCGTGTCGCCAATGCTGCTGCTGATATGTGGTCAGATTTTGGGATTGAGGTCGAGCTTTCTGGTCTGGAACGCAATGTTTGGGATCAGAACCACTTTGTCGGTCAGTGGGAGATGAGTACCCCCTGGAACACCTTCGCATTAGCCTCTGGCGACGCCTGGCCCGAAGTGCGTGGTATCCATCCAAAATACTATGTTCCAATTGGTGAAGACTACCGTCCAGCAGGTGGTGATGGCTTCCAGGCTTCGCGCTTGCAAGACCCGAAGATCGGTGAATTCATTGACCAGATGGCATCTTTGGATCCTGCTAGTAACGAAAATATTGCTGTGAACACCGAATTCCTGCAATACTGGGTGGAGAACATGTACTACATCACGACCATCAGCTTCAAGAAATTCGTGACCTGGGATGAACGCTACTGGACCGGGTTCCCAACAGCAGAAAACCCAAACTATATGCCGTTATACTGGTTCCAAGGTGGTAAATTCGCCTTCCAGAACTTGATACCAACATCGTAAGTTATAGACGTTTAGGGGACATGAGTGTAACCATGTCCCCTTTATGAAAGATTAAATAATGACTTTGGTGCGACAATATATTCTGCCTCGCGTTGTGCAATGGGTTTTTGTTATCTTCGTAGGTGTCTCTGTGACCTTCATGATCCCACGATTATCCCCCGTCAACCCCGTCGATAACATGCTGGGTCGGCTTACGTCCTTCCAGACGATGGATCCTGAAGCAACTATCGCCATGCGTGAAACACTGCTCGATTTTTATGGGTTGGATGGTTCTTTGCTTAACCAGTATCTGAACTTCTGGTCGCGTCTAGTTCAAGGTGATTTGGGGCCGTCATTTCAGTCGTTCCCCACTCCTGTTACCCAGATCATCGGCGCTGGCATCTGGTGGACGATAGGTTTGCTTGGAACAGCTATTCTCATCTCTTGGACCTTGGGCGTCGCCTTGGGTTCGATAGCAGGCTACTTTTCCAATGCACGTTGGGCAGGGATCATTGAAAAAGTTGTGATTACAATCTACCCCATTCCATATTATATTGTTGCCTTTGTACTGCTGATGACACTCACCTACTATTGGCCTTTGTTCCCATTGGTGGGTGGCTCACGAGGAGAACCAGCCCTAACATGGGACTATATCAGCAGCGTGCTTTATTTTGGTTTTCTGCCTGCCCTATCCATTGTGATAGGCGCAACCGCGTTTCGGTTCATCATGGCGAAAGCCCTGGCCTCCACCGAAGTTTCCAGTGACTATGTGCAATATGCGGAACTGGCAGCCGTTCCTCGGCGAAAAATTCTGATCTTCTACATCATACGCAATACCATGCTCCCCCAGGTCACAGACTTAGCCCTATCATTGGGTGCGATCTTTGAGGGTGCCCTAATTACTGAGGTGGTTTTTGGTTATCCAGGGGTGGGTTATACACTTTATAATGCCATTAACTCCGCCGACTATAACATTATCATGGGGATTACATTGCTGTCGATTGTAGGGATCGCCACCGCCTCATTGTTGGTTGATCTCATTTATCCGTTGCTTGATCCTCGTGTTCGACTGAGATAAAGGCAAAATTGTGCTTACAACGATAAGAGACTTGCTCCGTTATAGTTTATCATTTCGCTACGGCTCGATGATTCTGGTTGGGGCGGGTGTCCTGGTTATTCTGTCCTTTTTCTCACCCTATGAACCGGACGATAGACGGGCTGTTGCACGAAATGAGCCGCCTTCTACTGAGTTCATCTTCGGGACAACATCACAAGGGCAGGACGTATTCTGGATGCTGACCTTTGCCATCCGTAATACGCTGATTGTCGCTGGGATTGCTGTAAGTATTGGACGTGGCATCGGTGTTTTGCTCGGCATGATCTCTGGGTATCTGGGTGGCATTGTAGACCGTGTGTTGTCCTCTATTGTGGACAGCTTCATTGTCATACCACGATTACCCCTCCTCATCTTGATTGCTGCCATCATGCGTGGGCAAATGTCTATCATCTCCCTCGGTATCTTGATTGGCGTTCTGGACTGGGCGCATCCATCTAAGCGGTATCGCGCCCAGGTTTTGAGCCTGCGTGAACGCGACTTCACCCACACAGCGATCTTCTCTGGTATGAACACTCTCAAGATCGTCATTCAAGAACACTTACCGTTTATCATCCCCTTCCTCTTAGCAGATGTAGTGAGTGGGTTCCTATTCGCTATCGGCATTGAAGTCACCCTCTCAATATTGGGTCTCAGTGACCTCGATACCCAAAGTATCGGCTCCATGATCTACTGGGGTAATTACTATCAATCGCTGCTGACTAACAAAGTTTGGGTTTTAATCGCCCCAATCGCCGCATCCATCGTCATCGTGGTGGGCTTCTATATGGTATCCGTTGGTTTGAGTGAATATCTTGATCCACGCAAACGGTTAGTACGGTTACAGGTGAAGGAATAACATGTGAAACCTATAGTAGAAACCAAGGATCTCAAGGGCTATTACATCACTCATGCCTATGGTGTAGAACGTACAGTGCAAGCTGTTGACGATATCTCGATCCAGATTATCGAAGGCGAAGTCTATGGTATTGCGGGTGAATCAGGTTGTGGGAAATCGACCCTGCTGAAGATTTTGCTCGGGTCCTATCAACCACCTCTGACCGTTGTTGGTGGATCAATCACCTATCATCTGGATGGTCAATCTATAGATGCTTTATCAATGTCGGAAGAAGCCAAGCGAGTCTTACGCTGGAACAAGATTTCATACATTCCCCAAGGATCAATGCACGTACTGAATCCAGTGCGTCGCATTCGGGATTCCTTCCATGATTTCATCACGGCCCATCGCAACATGAGCAAAAGCGAAGCCTATCAGATGACCACCCAGTATCTGCGTGATCTGGGCTTGCCAGAGAAAGTGATGGGATCGTTTCCTCATCAACTTTCGGGCGGGATGCGCCAGCGTGTGACGATTGCGCTGGCAACCATCTTATGGCCCAAACTGATCTTCGCAGATGAACCGACAACTGCCCTGGATGTGGTGGTACAACGAGGTGTGATTCAGATGCTTAAAGAAGTACAACAAAAAGAGGGTAGCACGCTCATTCTGATCACCCATGACATGGGTGTACACGCAAATCTGGCAGATCGAATTGCCATACTTTATGCTGGTAAATTGGTAGAGGAAGCGCCTACACGAACCATCCTTTCCAGCCCGCGCCACCCCTATACCCAGTTTCTGATTGAATCATTGCCGGGTCTGGATGATCGTGGCGAACGTGCGAGTATACCAGGACGCCCCCCCGCGCTGGATAAACCACCTGCTGGCTGTCGCTTTCATGAGCGTTGTCCATTGGTTCAGGATCAATGCCGCACCATTGATCCCGAAATGATTACGATTGAGCCAGGACACCGGGCAGCTTGCCATGTTGTCGCAGAGGAACGAAACCATGAACCAGCAGTCTAATCAGCCGTTACTCACCATTCGAGACATTACCAAGATCTTTCATATTCGGCAGGGATTCAGTTCCCAAGAATTTCTCGCCGTTGATAACGCATCATTTACAATTGACTCTGGTAGACCAGAAATCTTTGCAGTGGTCGGTGAAAGCGGGAGTGGCAAAACGACGCTTGCCAAGATAATTCTGGGCATGGAAGAACCGTCAACCGGAGTTATGCAATATAAAGATCGTGTTCTAACAGAGCTTAGCAATAAGGAGATGAAAACGTGGTTTTACAAGGAGGTCCAACCCGTTTTCCAGGATCCGTTTGCTGCCTTTAGTCCACTTAAGCGCATCGACCATTATCTATACGAAACTGCTCACAACTACAAGATGACAAGCAAACACACAGCTGATCATTATATTGACCAGGTGCTTCAGGAAGTTGGCCTGACCCTGGCGGAGATCAAAGGGCGCTATCCGAATGAGCTATCTGGTGGACAGGCACAACGTGTAGCTGTTGCTCGCGCCCTCATCACCCAGCCTTCGCTGATTATTGCCGACGAACCTGTATCAATGTTAGATGCCTCATTGAGAATGTCGATTGTCAATATGTTCCGCAAACTTAAAGAGAATAACGAGGTCAGCATCGTCTATATTACGCATGATCTGGCAACCGCGTATTATGCAGGGGATCGCATAGCAGTCATGTTACGGGGTTGGATTGTGGAAATGGGGCCAGTTGAAAACGTTCTTGGTAATCCGCTCCACCCTTACACCCAAAACCTCAAAACCTCTATTCCAAGCATTCAAGTCAGTGACGCATGGCATGAGAAAATTGATCTGGCTGCCATTGAGACAGATGAATATACACGGACAGGCTGTAAGTTTGCTGAGCGCTGCCCGGCTGTGATGGATACCTGCCATAATCATATTCCTCCCAACGTCGTCCATGAAGGTCGCACCGTAAAGTGTTTTCTCTATGGTGAGCATGGGATCAGTCAATAACCAAAGGCAGCGGTATCCATCGGGTAGCGGGACATGTTCCACCCGGCATGAAGGAGCCAACACCCTACCGGAACAGCTTCTCACCACTGAGCGACATTACAACTAAGATTCCGCCTGGAGCACGCAAAATCTTGTCGAGACCTTCTGCCATCAAGTCAATTTGCGGGCGAAATCAATAGCAACACGATTGATATAATAGCACAGGCTGAAAGTCAGTTGTGTGAACTGCTTGTGGACAGCCTCAATGACATAGAAGTTGCCAAAGCCAACCGTGCATGTCGATAGAGCGTTGCCCTCCAACGTCCTGTATCTGCCTCTTCCACCATATTCAAACATGGTGTCGATAACGACTAGTGTAGGAAATAGCCCGCGTGTGGTTCAATCCAGGTTTTGCTCCTGCCATTGTCGGCGTCGCACGGAAAGATTGGTATTTTATGCAGGCAACCTCTGCGCTGATTGGTAACATGCTATTGCTGCCCCGTTTCTTCTGTGTTTCCTGGTAGGAGTTGGGGTTTTCGATCTTTTTACCAGCGCTGGTTGTGGCCAGAGCAGAAATGCCCGGATCCAGACCCATCCTCTGATAAGTCTTTTGCAAGGAGGATGCTTCGGGCATTTCAACCGTGAAACAAGCGTACCACCGGCCTGCCTTACGGGTGATCCCTAACGTCTTGATATCGCAGAGGATGGAACCCACCCATGTCTTGATGCCAACATACCAGAATGCGCCCTAGGCTTGATACGACCATCAAGTCTGAACCCAATGCTGTGCCCGCCTGCACACGATGAAAGAAAGCCTGAAAAGCCCGGTCAAGGTCCTCAATGGCAACCTGCAAAACACAGCTGTAAACAGGTTTGGATTGTGGAGAGATCTCGCTGGACTTGAGTTGGATAGAGTCGATACTATTAACTCAAAGTAAAGAACCCCGCAGCAAGCTGCAGAGCATTAATCGTCCCATAGAGAAAGTTGTCCTGCCTGATGATCGCTGTCTTGATAGCGAATATAGTTCCGAATCACCTCCGCCGTCACTGCGTCACCGACACTGTGAACAAAGTACCCTGCACCCCAGAACTTGCCTGCCCACAACTGCTTGCTCAACTGGGGAAAGGCAGCAAACACCTCACGCGCCGTTATGCTCTTGAAAATCTGCATGACCTGCGCTGGCGCATAACGGGGAGCCACCTGGATGAACACATGCACATGACCTGGCTGCACCGCCATCTCATCGATCACCCATTCATCTTCCTCTGCGATACGGCGAATCGTTACTTCCATAAATTCAGCGACATCCCCTCTCAATATGTGCTTGCGATACTTGGGGGTCCAAACAACATGGTATTTCAGGTCATAGACCGCGTGACGGGTTCGTTTGATAGGACTCATTTCCCTATCTTAACTTCTCCTCCCTCTCACGCCCATTCTAACGCATTCATCTCCGCAGCAAGCTGCGAAGCATTCTGCGGAGCTTAGTAAAACTGAGCGTGTTCAGTTATCATCGTAACGGTTTGCAATTATATTGTAAAGTCGACGACCCCATAGCTCAAAGTGAGCTAATATAGCACAATCTATGTCCAGCCTCTGCTTTAGTGTAAAGACAGCATGTTTAACCTACATCCGACCTAATCCGAAACATATCCGTTGCTTTTGCCCCAGCCCATTGCTATACTTCCTGCACAATATCTCCTGAATAGATTCGATTGTTTCTAGACTGAGGAACGAATGAGTTTAGAGTATATTATCAAGCGGATTCTGTTATTTTTCATTGTTATCTGGGCTGCTGCCAGCCTGAATTTTTTTATCCCTCGCATCGCCAGTGATCGTGATCCCATCCGTGAAAAACTAGGGCAATTGGCCGCCACAGGTGGTTTGAATGCCGAAGGTCTGACCGAAATGGTCGAAGCCTATCAAGAGAAATTCGGTCTGGATAAGCCCTTGCTTCAGCAGTACTTCACTTATATGGGTGATGTTGCCCGCCTCGATTTTGGCTTTTCGATGTCGCTCTATCCCACTCGTGTAGTCGATCTGATTGCGCAAGCACTCCCCTGGACGCTTGGGCTGATCACTGTCGCAACCATCATGGCATTTCTTGCCGGAACACTGTTGGGTGCCCTTGTGGCATGGCCAGGATCGCCCGCATGGATACAAGTACTGGTCATTCCTTTTATGACCCTGTCGGCATTTCCTTACTATTTGCTTGGGCTCATCCTGCTCTATTTCTTTGCCGTCGAATCACAGATATTTCCATTGTTCGGCGCCTATCCCCCAACAATGGTTCCTAGCTATAACATAGACTTCTATCTGGCCATCATTCATCATGCTACATTACCCGCCCTCTCTATCGTGCTTTCGGGTATCGGCTTCTGGGGTTTGAGTATGTGGGGCATGATGGTCACAACAATGGGCGAAGACTACGTTGTCCTGGCAGAAGCCAACGGCTTGCGCCCCCGTGACATTTTCTTCCGCTATGGAATGCGCAACGCCATTCTTCCCCAGGCAACGGCATTAGCCCTGTCGCTCGGTTTCATCGTTTCTGGCTCTGTTCTCGTGGAGGTCGTGTTCTCTTACCCTGGTATTGGACAATTGCTGTTCCAGGCCATCCAGGGTTCAGATTTCTTCCTAATTTATGGCATCGTCTTTGTCATCATTGTCTCAATTGGTCTGGCGACGATGGCAATCGACTTTACTTATCCCCTGCTCGATCCACGCATTCGCACCGGACAGAAAGATTAAGAAACGAGAAACTATGGTCATGCGACTGATCCACAACCTGTTTTATCAACTCCGTACCAATACACGCTTGAGTGTTGGCTTGTTCATGTTTATCAGTCTGATCCTATTCACATTGATCGGCCCTTCATTTGTCGAGCCACTCGATGCCCGCCCACTATCGGCGATGCCCGTTCAGAAGCCATCCAGCGAGTATCCCTTCGGCACGGACGACCAGGGACGTAATCTCTTCGCCGTCGCGGTGGTGGGCATTCCCATGACGTTACGAGTCGGCTTGCTAGCGGGATTGGTCGGCGTTGGCATTGGAACCCTACTGGGGTTCTCTAGCGGGTATATCGGCGGAACTTATGACACCATCGTTCGTGGTACAGTAGACACACTCTTAACGGTTCCTGGTCTGGTGGTGTTGATCTCGATTGCGTCTGTAATCCGCGAGGCAATCAGCGTTGAAGTCATGGCTTTGGTGGTCGCATCACTGGCCTGGATGTGGCCTACCCGAACGATCCGATCTCAAGTCCTCAGTATGCGAGAACGAAGCTATATCCAAATGGCTAAGCTCAACGGCATGAATACAATGGAAATTATCTGGCGCGAGCTTTTCCCCAATCTCTTACCCTACCTTGCTGTCAGTTTTGTGGGCTCTGTTTCTGCCGCGATCCTGGCGTCAATTGGGCTGGAGGCAATCGGCCTGGGGCCACAAAATGAACCTACTGTCGGCATGACCATCTACTGGGCGATTAGTTTCAATGCCCTCATTCGAGGATTGTACTGGTGGTGGGGGGTCCCCATCTTCTTTATAGTGTATCTGTTCGTTAGCCTGTTTCTGATCAGTGCCGGCCTCGACCAGATCGCCAACCCGCGTCTACGCCGCCAGGTGTAACGTCTGAAAGGGACATGGGATGAGTCAACCTGTTCTTGAAATTAAGGATTTGCGCGTTGAATATCAAACACGGCGCGGAATCATCAAAGCGGCCGATGGCGTTTCATTAGAACTGTATCCAGGGGAACGGCTTGGTCTAGTCGGTGAATCTGGCAGTGGAAAATCAACAACCGCCCTATCTGTCATGCGGATGATTAAAGAACCGGGCCGCATCGTCAGCGGTCAAATCATCCTCAATAGCGAAACCGATACTTTAAGCCTTTCCAATGAGGAAATGCGGAAAACACGCCTTTCACGGATTGCTATGATCCCCCAGGGTGCGATGAACTCGCTTAATCCGGTGGTGCGTGTCAAGGATCAGTTGTTGTTGACCATGCGCACTCACGGCAGAATCGGGTCAGAACGCGCCATGCACGCCGAAATTGAGGAACTGCTCGATTCAGTTGGCTTACAGCCCAATGTTGCCGACCTCTATCCACACGAATTGAGCGGGGGCATGAAACAGCGCGTTTGTATTGCCATTGCCATTTCGATGAAGCCAGAAGTCATTATCGCCGATGAGCCAACCAGCGCATTAGATGTGGTCGTGCAACGCCGGATTATGCAAACGCTCAAGCGGCTTCAAGAGCAACTCAACGCCGGTGTTATTCTGGTGGGGCACGACATGGGGCTGATGGCCCAATTTGTGGACCGTCTTGGGGTGATGTATGGCGGTAATCTGGTTGAGGTGGGAACAGTCGAGGAGATTTTCTCCAAACCGCGTCATCCTTATACCAAACTACTGATCTCTAGCATTCCCTCGCTGGAGCGCAAAGGCGAATTCCAGACCATCCCAGGGCAGCCAATCTCCTTGTTAGAACCCCCACCAGGGTGCCAATTTCATCCACGTTGCCCAGAACGCATGGAACACTGTTCAAAAATCGTACCCAAACGTGTGATGCCAGAAACAGGACGAAGGGTTTCCTGCTTATTGTATGAAACTGAGGAGATGACCGACAATGCTGCCACTTCTTGAAGCGAAAAATTTACGTAAGGTCTACACAAGCGGTGGTGGATTGTTCAATCGTAGTGCTGATGAGAATGTCGCACTGGATAACTTTTCCTTCAAGATCAGTGGTGACAAACCCGTTTTCATCTCGATTGCAGGCGAATCCGGGAGTGGAAAAACCACCCTGGCTCAGCTCTTACTCGGCTTCACCAAGCCAACATCGGGCCAGGTCCTGTTCAATGGTCATGACATTACCACGCTTTCTTCTCAACAAATGCGGGTCTTCCGCACCGAGGTACAGGCAGTTTTCCAGGATCCATTCGCAGTCTATAATCCCTTCTACAAGGTCGATCATATCCTCAACATCCCCATTCAGAAATTCAATTTGGCGGGTAGCAAGGCCGAAGCACACAAGAAAATCTTAGAAGCCTTGCAAGCCGTCGGGTTACGGCCAGAAGACACTCTTGGGCGTTATCCACATCAACTTTCCGGTGGACAACGGCAACGGATTACCGTCGCCCGTACCTTGCTAATGAAACCGAAACTAGTCATCGCTGATGAACCCGTTTCGATGGTTGATGCATCGCTGCGGGCTTCAATCTTGGAAAATATGTACTCGCTCCATAAGCACTTTGGCATTTCATTCGTCTACATCACGCATGATCTCACGACTGCCTATCAAGTCAGCGACAGCATCGTCGTGTTGTATCGGGGTATCGTGGCAGAAGCTGGACCCGTCGAACAGATTATCAAAAACCCCCAGCATCCTTATACCCAAGAACTCGTGCAATCTATTCCCTTGCCTAGCCTTGAAAGCCGGAGCTGGCTCGAAGCACAAGACACCTATAGCTTGGAAGCCGTTGAAGCTGATGTGATGGTGACAACCACGGGCTGTAAATATGCAGAACGCTGTCCACATGTTTTTGATATGTGTCGTACTGCTCCGCCCCCTCTGTATCGGCAGCAAGACCAACAGGCTGTTTCGTGTTATCTTTATGAAGATGGTTCCAAAACACTTGAGGACGATTTGAGTGGTGTTCTGGGAACCCATCTTGTTTAAACTACGAGTATCCAATACACTCCTTATAACATTCGGTTGTTTGATGAAAGGAGCAAGTAAATCGTAAAATCATCCATCCAGCAAGACATTTCTAGAAGTTTTATCTTGACTAAGGAGATTAGAAACATGCGTAAACTTGTCTTACTGTTGGCGCTGCTAGCACTCGTCATGGTTCCGGTTATGGCCCAAGACGACTTACCAGAGGTTCCACGCGAACGGACGTTGATTCTGGATTGTCTGGATAGCCCCTGCCAGGGTGGTCAGATCAATGATTGGAACATCTTCAACCCCTATCTGCCCGCAACTGTAGGACGCACTGGCTACAATTTCATGCTGGAACCACTGTACTTCTACAACGCCTATGCCGAAGAAAACAATATCATTCCCTGGATCGCGGAAAGTCATGAGTTCAATGAAGACTTTACCGAAGTCACGGTCAATATCCGTGAGGGCGTTAAGTGGGATGACGGTACGCCCTGGACAGCCAATGACCTGGTATTCACTATCAACATGCTCAAGGACAATGCACCTACCCTGCTGTTCTCGGTTGATATGAACACCTGGGTAGCAGAAGCCGTGGTTGTGGATGATCTAACAGCCAAAATTACACTCAATTCACCTAACCCACGCTTCATCTTTAGCTTCTTCACCCACAACTTCGACAACGGTGTTCCGATTGTTCCCGCCCATATTTGGGAAGATAAGGACCCCACTGAATTTACCTTTTATGATGAAGAACAAGGATGGCCTGTTTTGACTGGCCCCTACACACTGGCTCTGTCTTCACCGCAGCAACGTATCTGGGACGTGCGTGAAGACTGGTGGGCGGCTGAAATTGGTTTCCAAGAACTGCCCCGAGTAGAACGTATCATCTATCTGCCTTTCTTTGAGCCGGCCCAGCGCCTCCAGAACGTCATCACCAATCAGTTAGACTCTGCCCTTGACTTCCGCCCCGTGAACATTATCGCAGCCGTCAATCAAAATGAAAATATCTCAACCTTTGCCGGACGTGAAGCCCCCTACGGTTATCTCGATTGGTGGCCGATCACCCTAGGCTTCAACCACCTGGAAGAACCCTGGAACAACGTCAACGTTCGCAAGGCTGTGAGTTTCGCTATCAATCAACAGCAGCTAGTCGATATTGGTTATCAAGGTGCAGGCGAACCTGCTAAACTCCCCTTCCCAGATTTCATTCCGATTCAGCAATACACCGATCTGGTACAGGATGTAATCACAGCCAATGAGACTGATGTGTTCGATCCAGATCGCACGACTGAACTGATGGAAGCCGATGGTTACGCTTTGAACGGTGACGGCTTCTGGGAAAAAGACGGCCAGCAAGTCGATATGGTCATCGAAATCTTTGGCATCTTTGAAGACATCACCCCCATCCTGGTCGAGCAACTCCGCCGTGCCGGGTTTAACGCCAGCTTCCGCCAGTCCTCAGACTCGTTCAATCGGATGAGTACAGGTGAAGCACGAGTATTCCTCTTTGGTAACGGTGGCAGTGTCCGCGATCCCTGGAAGACACTAGGGAACTATCACAGCCGCTTCATCGAACCAACTGGAACCCCAGCCAATCCGTTCTGGCGGTGGGAAAATGCTGAATTCGACGCGCTGGTCGATGAAATGTCAACTGTCGATCCCAGTGACCCACAATTGGAAGAACTCTTCGTTGAAGCTATGACAATCTGGTTGGAAGAACTGCCTGCCATTCCAATTGTTCAGTGGATGCACCGCATTCCACACAACGAAACTTATTGGACCAACTGGCCCACCGTTGATAATCCCTATATCAACAGTGCCTACTGGCATCGTACCTGGCTGTTGGTCCTGCTTGGTCTAGAACCGGCTCAGTAAGTCTTAAACACTTCGGTGAGTGTGGCATAAAGTTGCACTCACCCACTAAACCTATGCGTTTACAAGGCAAAGTAGCTTTAGTGACAGGCGGCGCTGCTGGGATTGGCAAAGCAACCGCACAACGCTTCGTGGAGGAAGGTGCGCGGGTCGCTTTGTGTGATATCAACCTGGAGCAGGGTCAGGCAGTCGCCGAAGAACTGGGGAACGGCACAACTTTCCATCAGGTCAACGTCGCCCACAAGCAACAAGTCCGTACTTGGGTAGAAGCAGTCACAGACCACTACCAGCAAATTGACATCCTTGTCAACAATGCTGGCATTGTGCGCGACAATCAACTCGTCAAGTTCAGGCAAGGATCACTAATTGGCGAAATGCCTGAAGAAGACTTCGACCAGGTTATCGCTGTTAATCTTAAAGGAGTCTTCAATGGCGCTCAAGCTGTTGCTCCACACATGATTGCACAAAGGACAGGGGTCATCCTGAATGCCTCATCCGTTGTCGGCCTAGATGGCAATTTTGGACAAACAAATTATGTCGCCAGCAAAGCAGGCGTCATCGGCATGACTCAGGTCTGGGCACGCGAACTGGGACGTTACGGGGTTCGGGTCAATGCAGTAGCGCCTGGGTTCATTGGGACTGACATCATATCCCACATGCCAGAAAAGATCTTCGAATCAATGAAGCAGCGTACCCTCTTAAGACGAGTCGGCGATCCCCACGACATCGCCAACGCCTATCTGTTCCTAGCCTCAGATGAAGCTAGTTTTATCACAGGGACGCTCCTGCGTGTGGACGGTGGGTTGGTTGTCGGGACTTAGTATCTATGATTACTTTCAGGTTCCCAGCCTCTGTGTCAAAAGTTAATCCAACCGATCACCCTTAAAATACAGAACGTGTGTTCTCCTAAATGCTCTGTTCTGTGCTATAATAAAATCATGGGTTTATTTAAGGAATATTATGTCTCGCCCTTATACCCTACTCCAACATGGCAACATCACCCTGAACGCACCCCACGAGACTTGCCTAAACTCGAAACCCTCAAGCAATTGCCGCCGAAAAAAGTTGCACGGCGGCGGCGGCAACACACCATCAGATGAATTCTATCAGGAGAGACAAACATGACCGTTCGTAAAGCGGATGCTACTTGGGAAGGCACACTTAAGGAAGGCAATGGAGCTATGAAAACAGGAAGTGGCGCATTTGAAGGTCCCTTCTCGTTTTCAACCCGTTTTGAAGAAGAACCTGGAACCAACCCGGAAGAACTGGTCGCCGCGGCCTATGCAGGCTGCTATTCAATGGCGCTGAGTTCAAACCTAGAAAAGAACGGAACCCCTTCTACTAACATAACCACAACCAGCGAAGTTCATCTGATGCCTGTCGATGGGGGTATCGCAATCACCAAGGTTGCTTTAACGGTCAAGGCAGTTGTGCCCAACATTGATGAAGCAACGTTCCAGACAATTGTGGAAACTACCCGGGAAGGCTGCCCCATCGGAAAACTCTACAAAGGTGGCTCAGCCGAACTCGTCATTAACGCCGCACGGATAACCCTGTAATGTCTACAGTTGCTCAAATAGCACAGCGATCTCACCTGTTTCAATCGCATCCAGATAATCACCGACCCTGTCTGCCAGGGTCGGCAGTTGTTCATTCAAGTTACAATCCCATAACGTTGAATAACCAAGAATGTCTCGGGCAGCTTCTTGCGCAGAATTCGCTTGTTTCCATGCCTGTTTGATGAGATCAATAATTGTCGGATCATCTTTCACCTGAATCGGATGCCCTACCCATTCGCCTTTATAGAGCCGCATAAACGCCGCAACAGCCAGCGTCAGGCGCGGGGGCAATGCCTCGTACTGCTCATAATAACTGATGATGCTGGGGAGCAATCGTGCCTTGACCTTTGAGCCGGAATTGAGCGCAATCGCTTGGAGTTGATGCCGCATGAAGGGGTTACGGAAGCGCTCAAAGACATCTTCTGCAAACACCCGCAGTTCGGCCTCTGGCAAATCCATTGGCGGGATAATCTCCTGATAGACCATATCCCGGAGAGTGGTCCCTAGTATTTCATGCTGAATGCCCTCGCGCACTGTCTCAATGCCAAGCAAATTGCCCAGCATCACCATGGCGGTATGGGTGCCATTCAAAATGCGGACTTTGGTCTCACGATAGGGGCCAGCATCGTCTACGATCTTGACATTCAAGTTCGTGTTGGCCACTTGCAGTTCAGCATGGATGCTCTCTGGTGCTTCGATAATCCAGCTATGATAAAGCTCGCCAGAAACCAGTAACCGATCCTGATAACCAATCGCCGCAAAAATTGCATCGGCATCATTAGCTGGATACCCGGTCACGATGCGATCCACCAACGTGTTGCAAAACAGGTTATGATGGCGAATCCACTCAGCAAATGCTTTTTCTACCCTCCACTGGTCTGCATATTGCAAAACATACTGCTGTAACTGTGTACCATTTTGATCAATTAGTTCTGTCGGCAAAACGACACACCCCTGATCTGGATCACCCTTAAAGTGCTGAAAACGCTCATGCAGGAAAATCGCTAGTTTTGCCGGGAATGATTTCGGTGGTATGTCAGTCAATTGGTCGGAAGCATCATAGTGAATGCCCATCTCGGTTGTGTTAGAGATCAAAAAGCGGATGCCAGGCTGTTTTGCCAATTCCAGATAAGCCTCAAAATCCTGGTACGGATAGACTGTCCGCGAAACACAGTCAATCCGTTGACACTCCGAAACCACTTCTCCAGTTTGAATACCCTTGAGTTGCACATGAAACAGACCGTCCTGGGCATCCAACGCTTCATATGTGCCACCAGATGTGACCTTGGCCACTACAACGCTACTGGCAAAGCTGGTTTGATCATTGAGAGTCTGGATGATCCAATCAGCAAAACCACGCAGAAAGTTACCTGCACCAAACTGAACAACTCGTTCGGGGTAGAACTTACGGGACTCGATGGTTTGGTTATTTAGAAATGGGAGAGTCATAGTCTATTTAGCTTGGGTTTAATCAACATTGTCAGCAAGCAGATTTTACAGCATCCGATTATCCAAGCCAATTGATTTCTGGCCCCCAGGCTGACACTGCTGTTTGCTATGCCATAATTGTTACAACACCGAATCAAACGCTGAATAGTCTTTTAGCAATAGGTTACCCAATGATGCTAGAAAAACGCTAATTCAGCATCGACTCAAGTTATATATAAAAAATTATTCCCTCTGTAGCATCTTGAGTTATACTTATATCGAGATTTCATCAACAAAGGCTCAGACACTGTGGAGCTAATTGCTAGTCGCTATCGTATTCAAGACAAACTTGGTGAGGGGGGCATGGGTTCGGTTTATCGCGCCTTTGACCGTCTCACGGGCAAACAGGTTGCTTTGAAACGGGTGACCACAAACACCAAGCCATCAAAGCAAGCGACTGTCCAATTAATTGACGATTTTCGTCTGGCGCTTGCCCAGGAGTTCAAGACGCTAGCTTCCATCCGTCATCCGCATATTATTTCCGTTCTGGATTATGGTTTCGATGACTATCATCAGCCGTTCTTTACGATGGAAATGCTGGAAGAATCACAGACCTTCCTGGATGCCGGAATCAAAGCCCATAAACAAACCCAGATAGATCTTCTCATTTCGCTGTTGCAGGCCTTGGCTTATCTGCATCGACGTGGCATACTCCACCGCGATGTAAAACCTGCCAACGTTCTCGTCTCTGAAGCGGGCAGCGTCAAAGTTCTGGACTTTGGGCTGGCAGCACAGTTTGAAGAAATACAAACGGATGAGATTGCTGGAACCATTCAGTACCTAGCCCCAGAGGTCCTCCAGGGTGAATCCGTTTCAAAGGCCAGTGATTTATATGCGGTAGGCATCATGGCCTATGAATTACTGGTAGGAAACCATCCATTTGCCCTATCAAACTCTGCCAGTGTGCATGACATCATAAGCACAGTTTTTAAAGAACAACCGGATCTCGAACCGATCTTTGCCTGGGAGTTTCGAGATGATGACGAATCAAGTATAAACCCTCCATCATTAGAGACAAATTACGAAACCACTGTTTTATGGAAAACTGAAGTTGATCCACAGACACAACTTCCTGGCTTAGATAATGTACTCGAGACGAATAAACCCATCACACCTAGTCAAGACATCAGTATCGCCTCAGTGATCGATCAACTTCTAGCAAAGACCGCAGCCGAACGCTATGATGATGCCTATGCCGTCATTATGCATTTAGTCCAGGCGCTTGGCATGACGTTTCCTGAAGAATCCACAGCGATTCGCGAAAGCTTTTTGCAGTCCGCCGCTTTTATTGGGCGCGAAAACGAATTATCCCGCCTAACCAACGCCCTCTCGAACATTCAACTTGGAATACCCACAGGCAGCATATGGCTTATCGGTGGCGAAAGTGGGGTCGGGAAAACACGCTTGATTGATGAGTTACAAACAATTGCCATGGTTGAAGGCGTCATTGTCTTGCGTGGTCAGGCAGTTGTAGAAGGGGGAGCACCGTATCAACTGTGGCGGGAGCCTTTGCGCCGGATTCTACTTCAAAGTGATGTCAGCGATGTCGATGCTAGTGTCTTGCATGACGTTGTACCCGATATTGACCGCTTACTTGAACGCAAAGTCGATCCTCCTCCCGAAATCGAGGATACCGCTTACAAGCAGCGCTTGTTTGGCACGATCACGAGCTTACTCCAGAGCCAAACAACGCCAATGCTGCTCCTGCTGGAAGATTTACAATGGTCTCTTCCGAACCTTGAGATACTTCATGTCTTAGAACAGGTCGTATCTGACCTACCCCTCTTGATTGTAGGCACATTCCGCAGCGATGAGAAACCCAATTTACCACAACTGCTACCTGATGCCGAACTCCTCATGTTGGATCGGCTTTCACACGAAGAGATTGCGGCTTTGAGCGTCTCTATGCTCGGCGAAAACGGTGCGCTGCCTGGTGTACAAGAGTTGCTCATCAAAGAAACCGAGGGGAATGTCTTCTTCCTAGTTGAAGTAGTCCGTGCCCTAGCGGAAGAAGTCGGCAGCTTAAGTGACGTAGGTCGCACAACCCTACCCGATACTGTTTTTTCAGGTGGCATTGATCGGATCGTACAGTATCGACTGAATCGCTTACCAGAAAACTATCTACCTTTCCTCAAGCTGGTCGCACTGGCTGGTCGTGAGCTTGACCTCAACATGTTGAGAGCAATCATTGACCAGAGATTCCTTGCGGATGCCCCTGATGATTTGGATGATCTGCTTATCATTAGCTCAAATGTAGGAATTTTGGCCGTCGCTGGTGAAAACTGGCACTTCTTCCATGACAAACTGCGTCAAGGGATGCTACATCTCATTGCGGATGAGGAGCGCGTTGAGTTACATCGAGCGATTGCCAAGGCTATTGAACACATCTACCCGGATGCAAAAGACCAATATGCCAGTCTTGTTGTCCATTGGCGCGGCGCTCAAGATGTCGCCAAAGAATATCACTATTGCCAACTCGCCGGGAAATACGCCCTCCATACAAGTGATTTTACGGTTGCCACAGAAAACTTTCAACGAGCATTGGTTCTCCTAAGCAAATACGCCCCACCTAATAGTGATCTTCGGGCTTTGCGTGCCAACTTACACATCAACCTGGGTGAAGCACTTGAAAATCAAGGCAGCTATGCTGAAGCAGAAACAGCCCTGGAACAAGCTTTGACCATCAGCTGGGAAACGAGCAATCAGCCTGCGACTGGTCACTCATATGTTGTTCTGGGTGACATCGCCTATCGACGTGGGGAATTTGACAAAGCGATTAGATTATGTAAACAATCGCTGGAAATCTTCCAAGAACTGGAAGACCTGCGGGGGCAGGCACGAGCGCTCAACCGAATTGGAACAGCCTACTTTGAACAAGGGAACTATGATAGTGCTGAATCATTCCTGAGCCAGAGCTTGGAAACAGCCCACAAAGATGACATTACCCCCATTATCGCCGATGCCACGAACAACCTGGGTCGAATCGCTTTCGCACGGGGCGAATTTGATAAAGCAAACGCATATTTCCAGCAAACAGTTGATATGGCGGTTGCAAGTGGTGAACGACGCAAAGTAGCTATTGCCTCGTTAAATCTAGGAGCCATTGCTGGGTCACAGGGCGATTTTGAACAAGCATCCATACATTTTCATAATACGCTCTCGATGTGTCAGGAGATTGGTGAACGCCGGGGAGTTAGCCTTGCGCTGAATAACCTGGGAGTCGTTGCCAAAGAACGCCAGCTTTACGATGAGGCCGAAAACTACTATCTCCAAAGCCTCGACCTGGCACGCGAACTAGGTGAGCCGCAATCTATCGCAGATGTACTTGAAAATCTGGGGGAAATCGCCAAGTTTCAGGCGCATACGAACCAGGCGATTGAGTATTACAAAGAAGGGATTCAAATTACACATGAGATTGAAGCCATCCCACTCTTGCTGAATATCATTGCAGGCTATGCCGCAGTCATTCCAGATCGGTTGTTTGCACTTCAACTGATGGGGTTTGTTTTGAGCCATGAGGTGTTAGCAGAAAACCAACGATCCGAGTTGTCACCTGTGCTTGAGCAGCTTTCTGAGAACATGTCACAGTCTTCGGTACATCAACTTTATGAAGAAGGTAAAAATCTTTCGTTAGAAAGCATTTTGAATAAAATTTTTATTTAGTTTGTAACAACCTTAAAACGTAAATTTTTCCGAATTTTGCCACAGTATGCTTGCTTGAAACCCCACGTTCGTCTACCATCATCTATGTACTATAGTATTACATCTCCTCAATTGGTGAGGGGACTCTTTGACCATTGACAAGTAGATCGAGCAAACGAGTATGGGGACTAATCGACGATTCAACAAGCACATCCTCATCATAACACTTCTCGTTATGATCCTTAGTATTGGCCTTTCTGCCAATGTGGTTTCTGCCGAGGCCACAACCAATGAAGCCTGTTCATTCCCAACCAATGAGTTATCAGGACAGGGTGGCTTCTCCACTGGTGCATTAGGTGGATTTAGCACAGGTGCGCTCGGTGGTTTTTCAACCGGTACATTAGGCGGTTTCTCCACTGGTGCTCTTGCCTTCGCACCCAATGGTGAGTTGATTACGCCTGCTGGTCAGGGTGGTTTCTCCACTGGTGCATTGGATGCCAACGATCTGCTGGCTATCCTGGAAGAAGCACAAACCCAATATGTTGATCCAAATAGTTTGATCGGCTTATGGACAGCGATCTCTACCGGGGCAAGTTACGGCAGTGCCAATGTTGCCCTGGTCATTGCAGACGATTACCCTGACGATCATATTTTCACGACCAATCCATCACATGGGGAGCAGGTCGAACGCGTTTTTGTTGATATGATCGTCGCTGCAAGTACAATATTGGCTGAGCCAAGCATTATTGAAAATGTGGATATTTATCGTGTAGACGTGACCCAAAATGGGCAGTTTGTCCCTATTGATGACGGTTTACCACTCGAACCCAATGGTCTGGTTCAGTATGAAACGGTTGTCGTTCCCGTTTACCCGGCTAACCTAAATGTCATCAGCTCAACCCTGACCGATTCGAGCCTCAATCCTATTGGCGGAATCGCCAAGCGCATTGATGACACTATCGACTCTATCAACGAGAGCATGTATTACGACGCTGTCATTTTCAACTTCAGTGTTGGTCTCATCCCGTGTGAGGCCGAAGATGTCCTTACTGGAACCGAAGGTAAAACCATTGATTGGGATGCGAACATCTTTGCTAGCGAGGCAGATAGCAATAGTGGTGGCGACGAAATACCACTATTCGAGATCGGCTCAACGCAACAAAGCAACAGCGATGGAACCACTGGTGAATTAGAACCCGACGCCGATGCTGCTGTGCCATTGTTCCAGATCGAGGCAGTACAACATGGCAATCAGAACATAATCGACAGCGAAGGCCGGCTGATCTTCATCCTAAGCAACGAACATCACAACAAGTATTTTCTATGGGATGGTGACCAGTACGATGCAGGTGCCGTCAACAACACAATCTTCGGCAACGAAGAAGTCATGACCTTCTCTGCCAACAACGGCGAGGTTTTCTGGTCGAGTGGTCGCCAACAAATTGGTGTGGCATCGCCAGGAGAAAATAGTTCCGAAAAAGACCAAATCTCTAGAGATGAGCAACTCATTCTCGATCTGGTTCCCATTGCAACGGAGATGTCCATCAGGGTGCATGGTCATGCAGAAGTTGTTGCAAAATTCTACTATGAAGACACCCACATCAACACCGTTTCCATGGCGAATCGTGGTAATCGCACCCTCCATTTCTCGCCCGGTGACGTCTTCAATCGTGTCGTACTGTCAGCCGATTCCGGTTCATACGGTATCAAGGGCCATCCCCCTTCCTATACATTAAATTTCAAACTTCTGCGGATCAAACTTGAAAATAACAGTCCATTTGCCTACTTCCAAGATGTTCTTGGTCTGACAGAACAAGAAGCAACCACTGTACTGAACAACTTGCTGAGCACCTATACAGAAGAAAACAACGACGATGTCACCCTCTTGCGCGATATGCTAAATAAACACCTAGCATATTGTGCCGCGCCAAATGGTAAATCATTCATACCGCTGTCTGCAGCTGGCAACTACCGCCCCTTCTTGGGCTCGCCGCCAGTAGCGCCAGCCTCCTGGTCAAACATGATCGGTGTCGGTGCGTTCCTTGGTTTCGGAGACGGTGACACGGTCTATCCCGAAGCCAGCATCATCAACCCGCTTGACCCAGCCACAGGCGGTGATCTCGCCACTTTCACTCAAGATGGTGATATATCCGCTGGCGGTGCATGGACTATCGTCGGTTACGACTCACTTGGTAATCCAATCTACGCGGCAGGGACATCCTATGCATCGCCTGTTGCCAGCGCAGTGGCCGCTCTCATCGCGTTAGGCGGTGGTGATTTCAACTGTGGTACACTTGAGAATGTCAAGTCTCCAATTACACAGGATTTGAAAGCATTGGGATATAACCATGATAACGATCCGGTTGAGATAGGCAATCTGCAGTTTGATTTCTCATATGAACCCGTTGTTGACCCTACGCCGATGTGTATGGGGTATCCAGCCACCATCTGGGTTGATGACGACGGCATCATTCACAGCACGAATCCGGATCAGAATGGCCTGAGTTATGCCAGTGTAGGCTATCGACTGGAAGGAACATCGCAATTAGATGATGTCATCGTCGGCACACCGGGCAATGATATCATCAAAGGACATAGTGGATTCGATCTAATCTGTGGACTGGCAGGAAATGATTGGATTTGGGGTGACAACGACAACGATATCATTCTCGCTGGTGGGGGTAATGATCTGGTTTGGGGGGGGAATGGTAACGATGAGATTGATGGCGGGGTGGGCGCTTATGACAGAATGTTCGGTGACAATGGTGCCGACTATCTCTATGATCCTGATGGTGTTGAGAGCGCACATGGTGAGAATGGCGACGATACCATCATAGTAACTCTCGCGGATGGTTGGCGTAAACCGAATGGTCAAGCTCGCTTTGATGGTTGGATGCATGGTGGCCTGGGCAGCGATGAAGCAAGTTTGACCTTGTGCGACCCTAGCGTGAACTACTTCATCAATACCAGCGGTGATCGCTCTGGCGAGATTATCAATGATGAAGCGAACTACGATACGATCTACCTACGGGGTACTGCGGTCAATAGTGGTTCCATCATCACTTGGGACAACATCATCTACGAAGTTGGCAATTACACGGGTTGCTAACACGGCAGCCCTGGCGGAGAATGTCATATAGCATTCTCCGCTTTTTAGTTCACCCCCAAACGCACTGAAGTGTAAAAAATGAGACATCATCTGACACAAACGACATTCCCGACAACACCTCTTCAAATCTCGATGTTGTCGGGGATGTCGGGCTTGGATTGTTGCCATGCAAAAAGCGTATCCAAATGTTTGGCTTGTGCCAAGTGCTTGGTCTCGCGGAAGGTCTGCAAGGGTGTACGTCCAAAGCTGTATGTGTGCGCAGATGGGCAACCCACTCATCAAGATCGGTTTGCACTTCCTCCAGCGTCGCATAGAGCTTCTTGCGGAAAGCAATGACATAGAACTCATCCTGGATGGTGCGGTGGAAGCGTTGGCAAATGCCGTTTTTGGTGCGACTGGGGTTGATGTTCTCAATGGCCAGATCCAACGTTGTAGCGAGCCACAAAACGCGGTGCCAGGATATGCGCAGCAGCGGCACATCCTGCTGCGCAAAGAAGGCCAACACCCGAGATCGGCAGCGCATTCTTGCGGTCATAGAGCTTGCCAAAGACCCCTTTGCTCTAGGTGTCGATGAAGGTCTGCTGGTCAATCCGTCCCACACCCTTGATTGGTGCCCCCAGAGTAGGTGTCCTGGTAGCCGGGAGGCTCAGTCTCAATCTCGCCTTCTCTTGCTTGGCTTTCTCTAAGGCCGCGACCTGGGCCTCGGTCAGCACCATACTCTGATTGTCCGCCACTTGCTTCTCCAGTGCCTTCAGCCCTAGCTTGAAGGTCGACAATTCATGCCGCAGCCAGATTGAGCACACACCTCCCGGCGAGACGAAGATGCCTCGTTTCTTCAACTCGTTGGACACCCGCATTTGACCAGAGGCCGGAGACTCGCTTGCCATCGCTACCACTGCTTCCTCGACAGCCGGATCGACCCAGTTCTTGGGCTTCTTGCGACTGATTAGTCCCGCTTCACCATGCTGGTCGTATAACTCCTTGAAACGGTAGAAGCTGTCTTTGCATACCTGGCTCAGTTCCCCAGTTGTTCTGCTAGCTTCAGTAGTCCCAGCTTGGTTGCGATGATCTTCTGGTCATTCGACTCTCCTGTATCCTTTGATCCTTTACTCAGAGTGGCAGATTAAGTCTCGACTATTTCAACTGAAGCGTGTCGGAACTCAGGTTGCATTCCAGCTAAGCAGGTAGCCCTTTTCATAAAAAGGGGAATCAGATATGGTAGGGTTGATTTTCACCTCTTAATTCGCCAACAGCGTGCTCCATTTAATGACCACGCCAGATGAGGTCGGCTGCTCCCAGGAGTGCCGCATCTTCCACCCGCAGCCCCTTATGAACTGATACAGGCAAGGTCTGCGCCAGATGATCGCCAAACAGATCATATGCGCCAGACAGCCCACCCATCACCAGCACGGCATCCGCCTGGAACGATGTCACATAGCCCCTGAGGAATGTACCCATGTCCACACCCCACCGTTGGAACATCGCTAGCAGAGTCGGTTCGCCCTCTCTGGCTTTATGCGCAGCGGATTTTGGATCGTCCTGTGTATAGCCTAGCGCATCCAAACGGCTGCGGATCCCCTTGATCGAGAACTCATCCTCTGCGATGCTGTCTTGCCAGGGTTCATGATAAAGCCAGCCATTCTTCGGTACACCATCACCACCAAGCTGCGGCACACCATCAACCAGAAATGCCGACCCGCAGCCACTTCCCAACGTCACCCCGATGACACGATGATACTCTGCACCTGCCCCATAACGACCTTCCCCGACAATGGCGGCTTCGGCATCGTTCCGAAAACGCATCGGCACATCGGGTAAAAATGCCCGTCGCTGCAGTTCCTCTCGGATGTTCATGCCGTACAACGTTTCATATTTGCCGAATCCTGCTATTTTGGAAACGCTTGTATCATACTCAAACGGGCCAGGAAACCCAAAGCCGATCCCCTTGACAGTCCTAACTTCATACGAAGCCAGGACCGCTGTGAATGCGGTTAGAAGGGTTTCCGCATCCGCACTGGTATCAAGCTGCATGGTGATAGGTTGCCCTACAACCTTATGAGTAGCGATGACTGCACCATGTTTGATGGATGTGCCTCCCACATCCAAGGCGATGACAACTTCGGTCATAAACCGGGTCCTTCGTTAGTTTGGGGCGCTTCTTGGCCCATGTCATATTCCATGCGGCCTTCACGTCTTGATCCACCGTGAAGGCGCAGTTCGGACAATGATGCATCCGAACGCTCAAGTCTTTTTCCCAATCACATGCCCTGTTGCGACATGTGAGAGGCCGACATTGTGAACAGAGAGTTTGCCCGCCTTCAATTGCGAACCATCTCCAGGTTTATAGTTGCGACCGCGCTTGCCTTGTAGAAACTCCCGGTAGACTTTGCCTAGGGCAGCGCAAGCCCTGTCACCTGGTGTTCCAGTTGGGAGTGGTGAATGGTCAGGAGGGTTGCCGCCGCCGCAGAAGAAAAAATGGCGGCGGCAACAAGGGAGGCCCGGCAGAAAGCCAAGTAAAAATAGCGAGAAATGCATAGCAGTCAAAACGATCTCCAAGTCGTACAGCCTTAGTATATATGAAAAAGAGTTGATTTGGGAGAACGTGTGTTCTGGATTTTACCCAGAAATTCAGTTGGACAGCTCTATAGGTTATCCTACTGAACCCGATGAGGCTGTTGTTTAGCAAGTTCAAACTCTATCATCTGTGTTACTACGATATGCGTGACTGCTTTGAGTTGAGCGCGCAGGTGGTGGTACGGGCATTGGGCAAGGTGGCCGATAGCTACAAGAAAGATCGCAAGACCAGGCGCGAGTTTAGAAAACATGGGGCGTTCCCCTCTGACAGTCGCATCCTCAAGTTCAGGATGGACAGGCAGGAAGTGAGTATCTGGCCTGCCAGCGTCAGCTTGACCTGCTGCAACACCAGCAAGGCGAGGCGCCCTGGCCTTTATCTGGGGCTTTGCTACCTGCGCCGACTGAAGAAGATGTTAACGCCTCCATGGGCGTTGACCTGGGATTGCCCCCTCGACGATGGGGAGAACCCACGTCAAGCAGGTGCGTCACCGCAACCGGAAGTTGCGCCAGAAGCTGCAAAAGATCGGCACGAAGTCGGCCAAACGACTGCTGAGGAAACGAGCAGGTCGGGAGCGTCGGTTTGTCCACGATGTCAACCACTGTATCAGCAAGGCAATGGTGGAAGCCCTAAGGGCGACCGCACTGGGCGCGGGATCAGTTGCTGATCTGGGCGTCAGTCAATGTGCCATACGCGGTCATCGCTTAGGTGGTGAACTGCAAGCTCCTCGCTAAAAGCGGGGAGGCACCTGGTTACCGTCACGCCAGATGAGCGACATGGTACGTGCCATTGTCACCAGCATGTAACGCTACCGTGCAAGCTATCGTTATTGTACACTTTTGCATCAATCAACTATGAGGAAGGAGAAAAGGCGCTCGAACATCTAGTTCGACCTCCCCATAGCAAACCAGCGGTTCGATGGGGTATCCGCGCCGAGAACATTTGATGAAAAAAGTGCTGATAACTAACGCCGTACCCGATGATGTATTGCAACCGCTAGATGGATTAGCTGAAGTGATTCAAGGGCCACATGGCGGCCCCACAATGTCGCGTGATGAGGTCTTGGACCTCACCCCAGAATTGGTCGGCATCATCAATCAAGGCGAACTCATTGTTGACCCCGAGCTGCTTGATCAGGGCAAAGATCTCAAAATCATCGCCAACGTCGCCATCGGCTACAATAATCTGGATGTAGACTTGATGGCGGAACGCGGTATCTGGGCGACCAATACCCCTGACGCTTTTGTTGAATCCACTGCTGATTGCACCTTGGGCATGATTATCACAGTGCTGCGCAAAATGCAGTTTGCCGATCCTTACGTGCGCTCTGGTCAATGGGAACAAGACGGCTTCCAGCCCGGTGTCTGGGATGGCATCTTACTGGCAGGCAAAACATTGGGCATTGTCGGCTATGGGCAGATCGGTAAAGCAGTCGAAATCCGGGCAAAAGCTTTTGGCATGAAGGTTATCCATCACAACCGCACAATCACTGATTCGCCGGATTACCGTTTGCTTGATAACCTGCTGGCGGAATCCGATGTTGTATCGCTTCATGTTCCCCTGACCAAAGAGACTCACCATCTTATTGATGCTCAACGCTTAGCACAGATGAAGCCAGGAGCCTATCTGGTCAACATGGCGCGTGGCCCGGTAGTCTATGAAGAAGCCATCGTGGAAGCGCTTAAAACGAATCAGTTGGCAGGGGCGGCACTAGACGTATTTGAAGACGAACCCAGAGTGCATCCTGGCCTACTTGAACTCGATAATGTATATCTTGCGCCCCATATTGGGGGTGGGACATTGCAAAGCCGTCACGAATCACGGCTGCTATGTACCCAGAATATTGCGGCGGTGCTGCGCGGTGAACAGCCCTTGACACCCGTCAACAAACCGAAAAATCGATGATAATATCCAAAGACAATTATTAAGGAGAGCGCATGACAGTTTCAATCTGGCAAGGGGATAGCACACAGGAACGGCGGGAAGTTGACGTCCTGGTGGTTGGGGCAGGCCTGGTCGGTTGTACAGCGGCCTACTTCTTAACTCAAGCGGGTCGAGATGTGGTTATTACTGAAAAACAGGATCCTGGTCTTGGAGCCAGTGGGCGCAATGCAGGTTTCATGATTACCGGATTAGATACTTATTATCATCAAGCGATTGAAGCCTTTGGGCATGATGTTGTCCGGGAAACGTGGCAACTGAGCCAGAAGACACACCAGTGTTGGCATGACTTTATCCGACGCAGCGATGGTGCGGTCAAATTTGATCAATGTGGATCAACCTTGTTGGCAGAAAGCAAAGCTGAAGCGAAAGAACTCGAACTGGCGGCGCGTGCCCTTAAAGCTGACGGAATCGAAGTGATTTACCACAAAGTTGATCCTCTCGATCGGGGCTACTTCGCAGCCATTGGACAACCCTGGGACTGTGCGGTGCAGCCCTTTGAACTGGTACAGGCTATCCTTAAGCAAAGCGAGGCCGAATTAATCGCCAACAACGAACTTTACGGATTCGAGCAGCGACAAAATGGTGGTGTTGAAGTGTATACGCGCAAGATGATCTTCAATGCCCACAAAGTCCTGTTGTGTACCAATGCCTATTCACCCCGTATCGACCCCTATTTTGTTGGGAAGGTGATTCCTACACGGGCCCAGTGTCTTGTCACCGAGCCCCTGGATGAACCCGTTCTCAAGACTTGTGGCTACAGCGACTATGGTTATATGTATTATCGGATGACATTTGACAATAGATTACTGATTGGTGGCGGGCGCAAGCAAAACAAAGCCCTGGAAAACCACACCACGGAAGACCGCGTGACTGTGCCTGTTCAGCATGAACTTGATACCTACCTCAAGCATCGCTTCACTGAGGTGCAAGTGCCAGTGCATCGGCGTTGGGCAGGTATTATGGGCTTTACACCAGATCGTATTCCCCTAGTCGGAACCATCCCCAATAAGGCGGATGTGGGATTCGCGGTAGGCTTCACAGGGCATGGTTTGGCGTTGGGTGCAGCAACGGCGGAACGCGCCGTTGACATGATCGTCAACCGCACGAATCCTGGTATTTTTAATGCGAGGCGACTGGACTAAAATTCAATACCTGCGCGGGCTTGAATGCCCTGGTCAAAAGCATGTTTGATCTTGGTCATTTCGGTCACGGTATCCGCATAGTCAATGAGGGCTTGCGGTGCGTTGCGTCCAGTGATAATCAGGTTAAGACGCTCTGGCTTGTTCTGTTTAAGCCAATCAATCACTTCATCTGCACCTAGCCAGCCAAAGTCCATCAGATAAGTGAATTCATCTAACACCACCAGATCGTAGGTGTCGCTGGTGATTTTCTCTTTAGCGATCTCCCACCCATGCTGCGCTCTGGCCACGGTTTCTTCCATATCTTTACTCGTCCAGGTGAAGCCGTCGCCTGTTTTTACAGCATCAAGGCCCAGTTCTGCCAGCGCACGGATTTCGCCCCATTGTCCACCTTCATGCTTGAGGAACTGCACCAGCGCAACTTGCTTTTTACGTCCCAACATGCGCAGAATAACACCGAAGGCTGCGGTTGATTTGCCTTTGCCGTCGCCTGTATTGACCAGAACCAGTCCTTGTTTAGGCTGTTTTTCCTTCTTGCTCATATCTGAATATCCTGTTCCGAATTGGTCAATGCTTCCAACAGCGCGCGGATGCTGTCGTGAACGGATAACTGCCCCCTCTGTTGCAGATGCCACACATCATCCTTGATATGAACGATCATATCAGCATCCCCTGTTAGGGCATAGCCCGCCCGTTCCAACGCTCGCTGTGTCCAGAAGTGGGGAATGCCATCGCCTTCCAGTGTGATGGTAGTGCGGGTGTGACGGATGTTACTGAATGTGCCGCTACGCTTATCAAAATGAATGTTGTCATTCTTGAAGACCTGTTCAAATTGACCCGAAAGCACCAGGTCTTCCGGTGTACCATCTATAACCTGCCCATTGGCAATTAACCACAGGGCATCCGCCGAACGCAGCGCCAGATCAAGCTCATGCGTTGATACCAGGATTGTGCGTTTGGTTTCATGCGTGAGATGCTTGAGCAACTGCATAATCTCAACCCGATAAGGCAAATCCAGAAAGGCTGTCGGTTCGTCCAACAGAATTAGATCAGATTCTTGAGCCAGAGCACGGGCAATCATCACTTTTTGCTTCTGTCCATCGCTCAACTCCATCATGGGGCGCTTGGCGATGTTCTCCACACCAACGGCTTTCACTGCCCATCGGATCATCGCTTCATCATGAGCGTTGAGTCGTCCCATCCAGTCGGTATAGGGGTGTCGTCCGAGCGCGATCAGAGCATAACCGTTTAACATGCCTACGTTAGGGCGTTCCGTCAGCACCACGCTCAACCGTTGGGCGCGGTCTCGTGGCTTGAGATGGTGGACGTCCTCATTCAACAAACAAACCTGCCCAGAAATACCAGGCTGCATCCCAGCGAGTGTCCGCATTAATGTGGATTTCCCGGCTCCATTCGGCCCCAATAAGCACACTAACTGCCCTGGGGCCAACGAGACATTGATGTCCTGCGCGACGATTACATTAGGCTTGCGATAGCCAATGCCCAGGTCGTATGTCTGAAGAATAGTCATGAGACAAACGTCCGCTGCAAGTTTCGTTGACGGAGGATCACCAAGATCACAATGGGCGCGCCGATCAAGGCAGTAACGGCATTCAAGGGTAGGGTTAAGTTATTACCTGGAACTTCCGCGATGATGCTGGCGGCCAGCGCTACAATTGCCCCCATAAGAATTGTGCCTGGAACCAGCACCCGATGATCTGAGGTGTTGAACAAGCTGCGGCATAGATGCGGGACGGCAATCCCCACAAAGCCAATTGGCCCACAAAAGGCCGTGACCGCACCCGCTAGAATTGCCGTAACCAACACAATCAATGTCCGTGTTAGGCTGACATTCACCCCAACGCTGCGGGCATAAGCTTCACCCAGCAGCAGAGCATTTAGTGCTTTGGTCAGCACAAATGCCCCTGCTAGACCAATCAGCACCGCCCCTACCAGGATGGGCATCTGTGACCAGGTGACGCTGCCAAAGCTGCCGAATGTCCAGTTGATATATGACTGGATTCGCTCTGGCAGGGAGAAATAGAGTAACAGACTGACGATTGACGATACCAGATAGCCAAACATCAAACCCAGAATCAGTAAGGTCATGTTGCTTTCAACCCGATTGGCGACCAGCAGCACGATCACCAATGTACTGCCTGCGCCTAATGCGCCTGCACTTGCCAGGATCAAATCACCTCTCAAGCCAAAGCCAGAGATGAGTGCCCCGCCGACTGTACCTGCTGAAAGCACAACCAGGGCCACGCCCAGACTCGCGCCAGAACTGATACCCAGCACAAACGGCCCCGCTAATGGATTGCGGAAGAAGGTTTGCATCATCATGCCACTGATGCCCAATGCAGCCCCAGCGAACGCTGCTGTTGTTGCTTTAGGCAGCCGGAACTTGAGGACGATACTCGTCCACGAGGCTTTATCGGCTTCTCTACCCAGCAAAACAGTGACAATCTGATCGAATGGAATAGTCACCGAGCCGATAACCAGACTGAGCAGAAATACGCTCATCCATGCCACCAGTAAGACCCCCAACAGCATCGGGCGCAACCCTAGATTCAGACGTGGTTGATCGCGTTCTTCAAGATGCTCAGCCGGTGTTAGCAAGGCGTCAGACATTATCCTCTCATCCGTTGATGAAACCGAAATTCATGATCAGGTAGTAGGACAGGATGAAAGATTGCTACCATATCCTGTAAGATCAAGTATGGATGGGTCACACCCAGTTCAAAGTAGTTGTTGCCACCGTTGGCATTCACATCCAAATCATTATTCCAGACCGTGCCATTATCTACTGCAGCGAAATCCGCATAACGCGCATCTAGTCCTGTCAATGCTTCAATTGTGCTGATGCCAAAGGCGTTGGTAATCCAGATGTCGGCATCCAACCCACCTTCATAAACCGTCTCGAAACTGAGTAGATTAACGTCTTCTGTGGCCTGTTCGCGCAAGACAATGACACCACCTGCATCCCGTGTCAATGCACCGATGTAGGTGTTCTCACCAGGAATAGCCCAGCTATCACCAAAGTTGGTATTCCAGAGCACAGTGGGGCGTTCATCTTCCAGTATAGAGGCCGCGAGTTCAGCCGCTGCGTTGTACTGCTCGGCAATATCGTCATACACGGCGTTTGCGGTGGCCTCTGCATTAAAGAATAGGGCCGTGTATTTGAGCCATTCCGCCCGTCCCAATGGCGTCGGCTCACGCCATTCTGCGTTGAGCGCTGTGAAGACTCCGGCATCCGTCAATATCGGGTGGGCATCGGTATCAGGGTTAAAGCCATACGTCATGACCAGATCAGGTTCCAAGTCGAGGACGACTTCGACATTGATCGCCGAACTGAAGCCAACCGCCGTCAATGCTTCGGCTTCAATCATTTCCTGAACTTCCGGTGAACTTACATAATCGAAGCTGTCCAAACCGACCAGCGCATCCAACAAGCCCAATTCAGTCAGATGGGGGAGTTGCGTGGTCGAGAGTGTGATCATGCGCTCCGCTGGGACTTCAATGAATTGAGCGGCTTTGGGTACATCCACAGTATCCGGCGCGGGCGTGCCACACTGAACTAGAACATAATGAAATTCTGGCGCAGAGTCGTAAGCATCTAATACCGTGACCACTTTGTAATTATCGAAGTATTCCACCTGGAAATTCTCGGCGTCTGTGATCTCAACTTTGTGTTCAAAATAATCTACATCTGTATCATAGTCAGCCACGCATGCATCTTGGGCAAAAGCAGGCATCAAAACTATTGTTGCCAGTAAGAATATGGGAATTGATTTGTTCATGTGGGTTATCCTCCTTAAATAGTCAATACAATAAGAGAAACCTGTGACCAGAAGGTGGATAAAAAAACCGCCGAACGGCGGGTATGGAATCTTTCATAGCCACGCTCGTTTCCCTTAATACGCGAAGGTGTATCATTACGAGCTAAGCAGAGGTAGGTATTCGGGCTTTGGCGATTTTCCTGACTGAAATTTTCGTCGAAAACTGTGCCAATACCGTTGCGCGACAGCGCCGGACTCACACCGGCTTTCCCTCTTGTGTACCGAACATCCGGGTTCTGGTACACCTCTATCTTAGTATACAGATGAGCATAGCATGCGACCTATACCCTGTCAACAGGTGGGGAAATTAGGGAGTGCTGAATTTTATGGATATAACTTGACAATTTGAGTAAGCTCTGGTTTTTGCCATCATCGGGAGCCTCGTCTGAACCCAGAACACACGTTCATCCAAATCAACACTTTTTCAACTACACTAAGGCTGAATCGACTGTTTAACAACACACACCAGACGTTATCGTCGGGAGTGGTGAAATTGTGAGATTTACTGTAATTATCAGATGCTATAATCAACGTTTCTGTAATTGAGGAATAGTTGATGACTAGTTCAAACAAAACAAATGAGCAACTCCTTAGTAAGGCAAAAGACCTGCGACAACAAGTCAAGACTTTAGAGGATCAACTTCAAGCAAGCGAACAAAGAACAAACTCCCTTTTTGATGATATACCGATTTCACTCTGGGAAGAAGATTTTTCTGAAGTCAAGCAATATATCGATAACATCCGTGCCTCCGGGGTGAATGATCTCCGTGAACACCTCATAGCTCACCCAGATGTTGTGCAGCAATGTGCGGCTGCCGTCAAAGTCTTGGCAGTGAATCAAGCGACACTCATTCTATTCAAAGCCCCCGATGAAACAGCTTTACTGGGTAATCTGGCGCAAATCTTCGGCCCAGAAAGTTATGACATCTTCCGAGAGGAAATCCTCTCCCTTGATGTGGAACAAGTCTTTCGATCTGAGATCGTCAACTATACGCTTGAAAACAACCCGATTTATGTCAGCATTCAAATGGCGATCACCTCCGGTTATGAATCGACCTGGTCGCGGGTGTTGGTCTCGCTGGTGGACATCACCGAACGCAAACAAGCTGAAGACGCCCTCCAACAAGCCCATGATAATCTTGAACAGCGGGTTGAGGAGCGGACTGCTGAGCTAAAGTTGGCCAACGCCAAACGGCAACGGGCACATGAGTTCTTGCGTGTGACGCTGGAGCAAACCGTTCAGGTAGTACAGCGTGGCGCACCACAATCCGAGCTATTAGCTTATCTGGCGCAGGCGCAGCAACAGTTTGATCTGGCCGAATAACTCGCTAGAAACTGGCAAATTCTATGAGCAGATGCCCTGAACGAATGACCTTATCAACTGCATAAGGTCTGTACCCGATGGACGGCAGATCTTGAACAAGCCAAGTATAGCAACGCCCCATACCCCCCCATGTATTAGGCGAACCTAGTGTTCGGTGGGATATAAGGGGCTATCAAATCTTACACCCGAGTTGCTTAGGCGGCGTCCGGCGTTAACAGCAGAAGCTCACTGAACCTTCTGGTTGGGAATATGTCACCGAAACTCGAATGCGAATAGATCAGACCAAGCAGATCTATTCGTACTGCTATCGGTATCGTGAGTTTGAATAATCCATCTCCAATCCCCGATTTCGCTAATAGTTGTTGGCCTATTTATTGAGCAGACCAACATTTGAGCATCGACATCATCCTGGCAACTCAGTTGGTCTTTTGAATAGGTTTTGTGGAAAAGGCGTCTGGATGGGCTAATCAGGTACAACGTAATGAGATCCGTCTGCCTGTCAACTTTGATGACCCATTCAGCATCCGCTTCACGGGCAATACGAGCATCATTAGCGGGTGTAATGGCAATCGGTTGATTGAGTGGTGGTTGAAGATTGAACAGCAACGTATTAGACCAGACTGACCGCCCTTCATCATAAGTTGTTTGGATAGCCCATGTCCAGCAACCATATTCATCTGCTGAGATGGCTCTACTGATTGAGCAAATTCGCATTTGAGTATCTGTGTCATTTTGGCAACTGAGTTGATCTATGTTGTATGTGCGATTGTCGACTCTTCCAGATTGGCTAATCGCACGGTAAGTGACTGTATCAGCTTGCCCGTCAATCTTAACAACCCAATTGATATTCGTACCTCGTACAACATGGCTACCATTTACTGGTTCAACTGCCACTGGGCTTCGGAATATATCGTGATTAATAGACAAAGGTGCAGGGGTATTCGTTAGAATCGGTGTAGGGGTATTCGTTGGTTCCTGAATATAACTACAGGTGTCCGTAGGCGAGGAAATCAATACGCTGGTTGGAGTAGGCGTAGCACTGGGTATATTGACCGCAGTAGAAACCTGAACTGGTACATTGACAGCTGGTCGCTCAAGATAAAACGAGAGGGTATTAGACCAAGCAGATAATCCCTTTCCGTTGTCAGTGTCATTTGTTTGGACCGCCCATATCCATTGTCCAAATTCACCGACCATGTTTTGCCCGCTAATCGAACAAATTAGAAATTCTGGGTTCGTATCATTTTGGCAATTCAGTTGATCTCTAGAATATGAACTAAAGAAAGTCTGATTGGCCGGGTTTGTTGCGGTGAATGTGACTATGTCGGCCTGTCTATCGATCCTGATTATCCAACGAATACTTGTTTCAGAGGTTATACGGCTGCCATCTGCTGGAGCAACCACCGCCGGATTGTTGACCCTGCCATGTCCAAAAGGAGTATTGGCCAGCGTATGGGTAGGCACAGGGGTGTGGGTCAGTGTATCCGTTGGCAGTGGTGTGTGGGTCGGCGTGGCGGTTGGCAGTGGTGTGTGGGTCGGCGTGGCGGTTGGCAGTGGTGTGTTCGTCGGCGTGGCGGTTGGCAGCGGCGTGTTCGTCGGCGTGGCGGTTGGCAGCGGCGTGTTCGTCGGCGTGGCGGTTGGCAGCGGCGTGTTCGTCGGCGTGGCGGTTGGCAGCGGCGTGTTCGTCGGCGTGGCGGTTGGCAGCGGCGTGTTCGTCGGCGTGGCGGTTGGCAGCGGCGTGTTCGTCGGCGTGGCGGTTGGCAGCGGCGTGTTCGTCGGCGTGGCGGTTGGCAGTGGTGTGTGGGTCGGCGTGGCGGTTGGCAGTGGTGTGTTCGTCGGCGTGGCGGTTGGCAGCGGCGTGTTCGTCGGCGTGGCGGTTGGCAGCGGCGTGTTCGTCGGTGTCGGGGTTGGACAGGAGATGCCAAATAGGCGGCACCAATCCAGGGGTTGCGAACAACCCATAGGTGGGCAAGATGTCGAGGAAGGGGCTACTGGCGTTGTAATGGCCTGGCAGAAAGGCTGCGGACATATTGGCGCAGCAGGGCTAGAAGTGGGGAGAGGGTTGGCTGGATTCGGGCAATTCTCCCAGGGTAGACACTGTGTAGGGAAGGGGACAATGTTAGGACAACCAGAAAGTGGACAGGGTGTGGGAGGGATTTGCTCGTAGGATGTTATTTCTCCGGCAATTAGATAGATACTAGCCCCCATAAACATAATAACGACAATGATTAGTATCCACAAGATCCTAAGATTGGAAATAGGTAACATAATAACTCCATAATTACATACTAAAGCAAATTGTAGATTGTTGGAATGAGTATACTAACAATTTTATCAAATTCCAACTAAAAGGTATCTATCGACACAACAATCAGAAAGAATCTGGTTTATTTACCACAACTAGTCTAATATTTATATTTATGCATATGGTTACTAAAAATAGTTGGTTAACCTATGAATAGATGCGATATCCTAAAGATAAGAATCCCCAGTGTCATCTAAACGATTGTCATGGCAATAGAAACTATGAGGAAAGCAACTGATAGGTTTGTCTGATGGTATAACGGCAATGATCGCAGCTCATCCTCACGGCACGAGGAGCACTTTGGACACATTGCCGGGTGCATGAATGAGGCGCTCAAACCAGCGATTCCCCTCTTCGAGCGGAGCCTCAACAATCCAAGGGTCAAGCTGAACCTGATTCTCTGCCAGGAGTTGTAGGGCAACTGCAAAATTTGCTGGGGAGTATGCAAATGCCCCCTTTACATGAATCTCACCTCGAATAATATCGGCTGTTGGGAGGACGCTGCTTTCTTCATGTAACCCGCTGAGAATCACTGTGCCTGTCGCGTGAGTTGCTTGGATACATTGTTCACGAGTCTTGGCACGCCCTACTGCGTCAATTGAAACGGCGGCACCAATGTTATCGGTTGCCTCTTTTACTATAGCAACTGGATCTGCTTCACCTGGGTTAATTGGAATACCACCCAGAGATTCACCCATAGCCCGCCGTTCTTTATCAAGCTCGCTGATGAATACCCGCTTCGCACCGTTCAGTATCAAGACCTGCATAGATACCAGGCCAATTGGCCCACCGCCGATCACCAAACAATCTTGTTCCCTCACATCGCCGACCAACTCACCAATCCGAACACCACATGCTGTTGGTTCAACTAATGCACCTGTTCGTGTGGTCATCTGATCGGATAGGACACTTACCATATAGGCTGGGGCACTAATATATTCCGCGAACGCGCCAGGGCGATGTGCCCCAAGCAGCAGCCGATTCACACACAGTTGGTTCAAACCACGCTGGCAATATTCACATCTCCCACAGTAGATTAAGGGATTGACTGTAACCAATTGCCCGGTTTCAAATTCTGTCACATTGTCACCAACTGCGGTAATCTCGCCCGCGAATTCATGCCCCATGATGATAGGCGGCACGCGTAGTGCATTGTGCCCCAGATAACCGCTGAGTTCCGAACCACAAATGCCCACATGCCCCACCTTGATGACTACTTCATCCGCTACGGCCTTCGGCTCTGGTTTGTTGTGCATAGACATCTGGCTGGGAGCTTCCCATACAAGTGCTTTCATCGGGATCAGTTCTCTTTAATATAGGGTGATATAAGGCTTGCTGGAATGATAGATTAATGGATTCTGCACATCATCGTCCAACACATCGCCAATGGTCAATTGTTCCATCTTGTCGGGGGCGAGGATATTCTGTGTTCCGTTGAATGTGCTGCCATCGGGCATATAGGCACAGGTCATCGCCCGCCGGAAGTCCGGCGTCATGTTGGCGCCTGCCCCATGTGCGAGCAGTCCATTATGGAATGAACACGAACCAGCTTTCATTGGAGCCGGGACACTGTTTAATAGCGCCCACTCTGTATAGGACGTAAACAGATCGCCGATGTTTTGCCCAATCCCGACATTATCGTAGGTGGCAGTTTTGTGCGTACCAGGGATGAAATACAAACAACCGTTATGCAGCGTTGCATCATCCAGCGCCACCCACAAGCTGATCGCATCGCGTGATGAAAACGACCAGTATGGATTATCTAGATGCCAACCTGTCGGATTGCCCCAAGGCTGCTTAATCAAGGCTTGATCATGCCAAATACGAATGCCATCAATCTGTGCTAAGTCTGTTGCCATTTTGCCCAGCCGAGCATCAATCATCAGTTCCTTCATGCCATCATGATCTTGCCATAAGTTGATGCGCTGGATAAACACCCGATCATAATAGCTGTCACCAGATCGCATCCTACCATCCGCTAGTTTCCGATCCTGGCGTTGCGCAACCGCTTCATCCACAGACTGCCGCCAAGTTTCCAGTTCATCAGGTTCCAGAAAATCTTCAATGACAACGTAGCCATTTTCCTGATAAGACTCAATTTCTTGTTGGGTGACTTCAGATCGCATAATGTCTACTCTTTTTCAACAATCGCCGCCTGCTCAGACTATACCCATTCGAGCCAGGATTGGTCAATTTTAGGATTGCTAAGGGTGCCGAATTTCGCAGAGGCATTTTACAATTTGCGTAAGCCCTGATGAACACAACCATTTTTCAGGTAAACTGAGCTTATATGATTCTGCTATCCACCACCCCACTCGACATTCATTTTTGCAGCAACAAAGGGGCGATTTGGCCCACAAGCTCACCTTTGATCGCTAACCCCGTCTCATGCCAAGCATTTTCGGCAGGTCATGCGCCAGCCACCCACAAGTTGGCCTAAGGCAGAAAGGCGGACCCAATTATGAACTGGCTGCCACTACTGTAAATGTAATCGTCAATGGTGTACCCGCCTCACCTTGACCATCAGCCTCAGTGTAAGGTGTTGCCGTCAACTTATACGTCCCTGGTTCAGCCAACCAAGCATGATAGTCACCGCTGTTATCGCCTCGCAGCGCGTAAGCGTCCTGGTTCTCAACCTTGAAGCGCGGATTGTCATTCAGGCCGAACACCACACTGCCGACAGTAGCAGGCGTCGTCTCCACGCGGATGGTGAAGGTTCCCTCAATGATGGTATCGCCGTCACTCAATGGACGGAGGTCTTCATCCGCATCAGCATTCACGAGAATGAAGCTAGTGATATATGGCGCAGCACCCACCTCCAGTGTGAGGGTCGGTGTGTGGGTTGGCGTGGCAGTTGGCAGCGGCGTGTTCGTCGGCGTTGGGGTGTCGGTTGGTAACGGTGTGTGGGTCGGTGTATCCGTTGGCAGTGGCGTATTCGTCGGTGTGTGGGTCGGCGTATCCGTTGGCAGCGGTGTGTTCGTCAGTGTGTGGGTCGGCGTGGCGGTTGGCAACGGTGTGTTCGTCGGTGTGTGGGTCGGCGTGGCGGTTGAACAGAAGAGGCCAAATATGCGGCACAAATCCAGGGGTTGCGAACAACCCATAGGTGGGCAAGGCGTCGGGGAAGGGGCTACTGGCGTTGTAATGGCCTGGCAGAAAGGCTGCGAACACATTGGCGCAGGGCTAGAAGTGGGGAGAGGGCTGGCCAGATTCGGGCAATTCTCCCAGGGTAGACACTGTGTAGAGGAGGGGACAATGTTAGGACAATCCAGAAGGTAGACAGGGTGTGGGAGAGCCTTGGATGGCAGGAGGGATTTGCTCGTAGGATGTTATTTCTCTGGCAATCAGAGAGATACCAGCACCTAATTATACCTATAGGCACTTTAGGAAAAGTGTATTAGCAATTTAATCAAGTGTCAACTTTTAAAAATATACATTGGAATAATGATTAGAAATGACGTGGTTAATTTACGACACCTTGATTGCTAGTTGAGAGCATTCACAGGAACCTCGTTAGAATGACCCATTCAAAGGGTAATCGCTATGAACGCTAATGTGATTGTAACGATTGACGTGGTGATTGATGATACCTTGCGTGTGATGAACATTGCCGATGACAGTCGAACTCAGATAAGCGACGCTGAGATTTTGACAGTGGCGGTGGTGGCAGCCCAACAGTTTCACATAATAGCTGGCGCCAAGTTTCCAGTTCATCAGGTTCCAGAAAATCTTCAATGACAACGTAGCCATTTTCCTGATAAGACTCAATATTCTTGTTGGGTGACTTCAGATCGCATAATGTCTACTCTTTTTCAACAATCGCCGCCTGCTCAGACTATACCCATTCGAGCCAGGATTGGTCAATTTTGGGGTTGCCGGAGAGTAGTGAATTTCGTGGAGATAACTCGACAATTGGAGGAAACGTCCAGGTACAACCATGACAAGCCCGGACACAACCTCACCCGCTTCCCATCAAGAGCCTGTCGGCTTCTGAATACACGTTCTTCCAACCCGCACTTTTTCAGCTAAACTGAAGCTGTATGAATTTACGACTGACCAACCCACTCGACGCCTGTTTTTGTTGCTGGTCCTTCGCTGGCGGCGGCAAGCATGAGGTTACGATGTGACTCACCACTGACCAATTTTGGCGTTTGGAAGGTCTTGCCTTATAATATAGATATATACAATGTATGAAGGAGGACCATGTATTTGTTAAGTTGAATTTCGTAACATCCCAACCCCACCTATTTACGGAATATTGATTCAGGAGTAGAAATACAATGTCCAGAAAAATGAGTCGTAGAGATTTCTTCCGGGTCAGCGCAACCAGTAGCGCGACCCTGGCAGCCGCAATGACGGGTGTTACCGCGTTGGCTCAGGATGAAGACATCATCAAAGAAGGGGTCGAGGGTACGCTGACAGTTATCCACCGTACTGAATATTTTGAACAGGTTGAAACGCTGTTTGTAGAAACTGTTCAGGCGTTTGCTGCTGATCTTGGTGTCGAAGCGGATCTTTCAACCGCTAACGCCGAATCATTCGGCGATTTCTTACCCAAGATGCAGGCTGCGGTTGCGGCTGGCAATCCGCCAGACTTTGCCTATTCCTCGAACATCAGCATCGCCCAAATGCACCTGCTTGATCTGGTCGAAGACGTGACTGATGTGGTCGATGAACTGGAAGATATGTACGGGCCGACCATGCCCGGAAGCAGCCCGCACAAGAATGGTCAGTTCGATGATGTTTGGAAGAGTATTCCATTCCTGGCGACCTCTGGCGCCTGGTTTGCTCGTAAAGATAAGATTGAAGAGGCTGGCTTTGATGTGTTGACGGACATGGGCACTTATGACCAGCGTCGCGATGTTGCGCTTGCCATGTCAGATGCTGATAATGAATTCTGGGGCTGGGGCCTGACCCCCAATCAATCGGGTGATGGCTACGGCTTCCTGATTACCCTTATCAACGCCTTCGGGGGGAGCTATACTGATGACACTGGTATGAAGGTGATCTTTGATTCTGACGAGACCCTAGCAGCCGTCGAATGGTTGACTGAACTCTATACCAGCGAGAAGTATGCCCCAGCACTGCCCCCCGGTATCCTGAGTTGGACGGACATCAGCAATAACGAAGCATACATGGCAGGCACAATCGGCTTGACTGCCAATGCTTTCAGCGTCTATGCGCAATCAAAGCGTGACGAATTGGATGTCTTCCCGGTTACAGCCGTTCTGACCCAGGCCGAAGGCCCCAGTGGTATGAACATGAATTCCGGCGGTAACTCCTGGATTTCGGTTTTCAAGGGTGCAAAGAATGTTGAAGCGGCTAAAGAGCTTGCCAAGCACCTGATTGCTCCTGAACAGTTCACACCAATGGCAGAGGTCGGTGGTGGTTTGTTCCTACCCGCTTATGATGATCTGTGGACAGAAGAACTGCTGGCAGCAGACCCGAACTTCGCCATTGTGAAGGAAATTGTCAGCAATCCAGACCCCTATGTTGGTGCCTCCTGGCCAGCAGACCCCAATGCCGCAATTGATGCCATCCGGGCCGCTTCCGTCCCTGAACAGATGATGGCTAACATCACCTCTGGCCGTATGGATCCTGCTGAAGCCGTCAAAGAAGCGCACGACCAGATCGTGGACATCTTTGAAGAAGGCGGTATCATGCAGTAGAATCGACTGCTAACTTTTTGAAGAGGGTGCCAATGGTTGCCCTCTTTTTGCCCTGTATAATAAAGAAAAGTGTTTTATTGAAAGAGCCTCTAGTATGGATAATGCTCGCGCCATTCAGTCATCTTCTGCTCAGACCACAGCCATTAATCGGCGCAAAACCTTAGAGAAATACCTGGGCCGAGACTGGAAGGTAGCACTGCCCTTTGTTTTACCCCTCTTAGTTATTATGGGGGGCCTCATCCTTTATCCTTTTGTGAATGCAGTTGCGCTCAGCACCACTTCGTTGAACTTTCTCACAGGGGAGACGGTCAACGTTGGTTTGAGGAATTATGAAAAGTTGCTTGATAACAGCGACTATCTGCTTTCGATGCAGAACACCATTCAATTTACAATCTGGTCGCTTTCGGTCAAGTTTGTCACGGGGATGACCATCGCCTTATTGCTCAATAGCAAAATACCGTTCCGCAATATTATCACCGCTGTCATGTTACTCCCCTGGATCGTGCCTGAGATCGTCACGGCACTAGCCTGGAAGAGCATCTATGATCCTATCTTTGGTGCGCTCAATCCAATTTTGCAAGGCGCTGGTCTGATTGATGAGCCGTTGGGCTGGTTGTCTGACCCTAATCTGGCGATGCCAAGTGTGATCGCAGTCAATGTCTGGAAGGGTATACCGTTCTATACCATGCTCCTTCTAGCAGGCTTGAAAGCCATTGACCGCGAGCAATTGGAAGCGGCTGAAGTCGATGGTGCAAATATCATCCAGCGTTTTCGGCACATTACACTGCCCGGAATGCGTTATGTGATCGTGGTGACGCTGCTGCTGTCGTTTATTTCAACCTTTAACTCCTTTGGTCTGATCTTCTTGATGACGGGCGGTGGCCCTGGGGGGGCAACCCGTGTTTACTCGATCCTGGCCTATGAGAAAGGCATTCGTTCGCTGCAATTTGGCCCTGGGGTGGCGATTGCCTTCAGCGTCGCGCCTTTGATGATCGTCTTGATTTGGTTACTGGCCCGCTTTATGCGTGCTGATGATGATCGTGGTGATACCAATGTTAAAATGTCGCCCGGTGACCAAGTGATGCAACAGATTGGTCGGGTCTTCGGGGTGTTCCTGGATATCGTCTTCCTACCATTTGAATTTCTATTCAAGTTCTTTGAAATGGTAGCAGATGGGTTGAAAGGGATGCGCAACGTTAAAGAAGATCAACCACTCCTCACCCGCCAAGAACGCGAGCAGATGGGGCTGGCTTCGCGTATTGCCATCCTCATTCCAATTATGCTTTTCGTCATTTTCCCACTGTATTGGGTCGTGACGGTTTCGTTCAAAACAACCACACAAATCTCTGAGCGCGAGTCGCTCTTCTGGCCTGAACCTTGGACACTTGATCAGTATGACAAGCTCATAAATGAATCAGGCTTTTTGACCTGGTTCCGCAATACGGTGATTGTTGCCACGACGAGTACAGTCATTTCTGTTATCATGGCGGCACTCGCAGCCTATGCTTTGACCCGCTTGAAGTTCCGGGGGGCAGGGCTGTTAACCACGTTCTTGCTGATTACCTATCTTTTGCCTGGAACCATGTTGTTCATCCCACTTTATCAGACCCTAACAGACCTAAACCTGATCAATACCTATGGGGCTTTGATTGTCACGTATCCGACTTTCTTGTTGCCGTTTGCAACCTGGGTGATGATGGGTTACTTCCGAACAATACCGATTGAATTGGAGGAAGCAGCACTCATTGATGGGGCCAGTCGGCTCGGCGCTTTCTGGCGGATTACATTGCCATTGGCAGCTCCGGCGCTTGGCGCAGTTTCGCTCTTCGCCTTTACCAACGCTTGGAATGAGTTCCTGTTCGCCTTTGTCTTCATCTTCAGTGAATCGCTGCGAACCCTGCCTGTTGGTCTACAGTCGATGGTTGTCGGTGATATTTTACCCTGGGGACAGCTGATGGCGGCTTCTCTGCTGATGGCCATCCCAGTTGTGGTCATCTACACCTTCGCCCAGCGCTTCCTGGTGGAAGGGCTAACGGCTGGCGGTATCAAGGGCTAACCACCTGATGGGCAGGGATAAATGCTCTGCCCATGCTCATTTACAAGAATCACGCCCGTCCCCATTTTTCAAAGGCCTCTTCAAATGACATGCCAGCAGCAAGGTCTTCACGCATGCCTTGTTCGCGGGCTTCCATATCTTCAACTTTTTCCAGTGTTTCCATGGCAATTGCTTGCGGAACCACCATCACACCATCTGGCCCACCGACAATCCAATCGCCTGGATCAACCCGAACCTGACTAGTGAGCGTCCCTGGCATACCGATGGTCACGTTCAGGGCTTCAATCTTCCAGTTGCCCGCCGATTCAATCGGTGTTGTTCCGCGTGCGGCAACCGTATAGTCTGGGATGACTTCTAGACCAAGCAGATCACGGATCAGTGTGTCGATGACGATGCCGCGTGCGCCGTTCTGCTGCAACCCCCAGCTTGTCATCTCACCAAATTTGCCGGAATAGGTCTCGCCGCCTGTTGAGACCACCACCACACAACCCGGATATACAACCTCGCGTAGTTTTTCGTAAAAGTTAACCACATCAGGATTATCTTTGGTCTCTTTACGTGGGACAGGATAAACGCGCCCTGTCACCGTTACGGCCTGTCCCGCTAGATGTTGATGCGGGAAGAGGGGCTTAATTCCCAGATCAAGACACTGATTAGGGTGGCCCATTTCATCAAGCGTATCATAAAGATTGGCGATGCGAATTTTGTCCCAGCGGGCTTGCCGTTCAACAATAGATTGGTCAGACATCAAATTCTCCCATTGTCTATTCATTCAATTAATCAAAATACGTGTCGCCGTTCCACAACAATGATTTGGCAACATCATCATTGAGCTCAATGCCCATCCCTGGCTTTTCCGAAACCGTCATGAAGCCATCTTCCACAAACGGCTTGTCTCCATCACAGAGGTCGCTCCACCAGGAGATTTCCATCGCATGAAATTCTAGGAACAGGAAATTGGGAACCGCTGCCATCAAATGACAGGCTGCCATCATCCCTAATGGTGAAGAGACATTGTGCGGTGCAATCGGGATGTAGTGGGCGTCGGCGATCTCAGCGATGCGCTTGCCTTCTGCAATGCCGCCCGCTTTTGCCAGATCTGGCATGATAACATCCACCGCTTTCTTGGCCAATAGCTCTACAAACTCAAAGCGTGTATATTGGTTCTCACCCGTGCAGATGACAGTGCTGGTTGAAGCACGAACTTGCGCCAGGGCATCAATATTTTCAGCCGGGACAGGTTCTTCTAGCCACAGCAAGCGTAGGGGTTCAACCGCTTTTGCCAGCGTGATCGCTGATGGCAGATCAAACTGCCCATGACAGTCAATCGCCAGATCAATTTCGTACCCAATGGTATCACGAATGCCTTCGATCAAGCCGATGATGTGGGTCATCTCTTTCGCACCAACTGTCCAGTTATAAGGATCGAGTTCGCCTGTACCTGTATGATCAACATCGAACTTGACAGCGCTGAATCCCTGTTCGATCACCGCCATCGCTTTTTCGCCATAGGCTTTAGCATCATCAGTTTCGCCTGCATGACAATCTGCATAAAGCCGAATCTTATCCCGGAACTTGCCGCCCAGCAGTTTATAAACAGGAACATCCAACGCCTTGCCCACAATGTCGTAAAGGGCATTGTCGATTCCGGTCAGTGCAAAAATCAGCGGTGCTTCCGATGAACCACCGTAGCGCCCGCGCCGTCGTAGCTTTTCATACAGCATATTGATGTTAAAGGGGTCTTCACCGATCAACAGGTGTTTCATCGCCAAGATTGCGTGCTTGGTTGCAAACCCAGAAAAACCAGGGCCGCCGGAATTACATTCCCCTGTGCCGATAATACCTTCATCTGTGTAAATGCGGACAAATGTCCACACGCTGCCACCACTGTGTGGCTCCTGCCGTCCGATGACGCAGGCTTGTACATCTGTTATTTTCATAAGCTTTCTTTTAAATAATCCTGCTAAGTATAGCCAGTCTAGGAAGTAAATGAAACTGATGGAAAGAGATTGGAATCAAAACGAGCGACCTGTGGGCCGCCCGTCTGCTTAAGAACACGAACCCTATCTGGTAATGTTCTTAAAAATGTTGGAGAAGACGTTACCAATTGCCGGGCCGAGCAAGGTCAGAATGACGATAACGACGACGGCAACGAGGACAAGGATCAAAGCGTATTCTACCAGACCCTGGCCTTCTTCTTGTGGTTTGTACATCATGATATGAATTCTCCTAAACTTAGATAAATGTAGGCCGGATAACTGGCCCACACATATAGTAGCATACTTCTGGTGCGGATGCAAAGCAAAAATATGAAACTTATACTTTCTTTGCAATTTTTATATACGCCTCTTAGTCAGTTTATTAAAGCATCGTTTTTACGTTTCATTTTGGTTGGTTTCCGGTATAATGCTTTGCAGATGTTGGTCAAGATTCTGGAGTGCTTGCCGGATTGTCGCGTTTTCAATTGAGTTGATGAAACTGCTGACAAAGTACTGATCATTCATGTTGCTAGCGTAAATTGCGGTGATACTGTGCCGGGTGAGATGCCGCAGTAAGTACGGATACTCCTCCCGTAGATGATAATGAACACCACCCAACACCGTTTCCAACGACATCTCACGACCCTCGATCTTTCTCGTAATCGTGTTGCAATCCATATTGTGCTGGTCAATCAGCGTGAGCAGAGCACTTGTCAGTTGTTCACCTTCTACAATCCATTTGCATAACATTGCATGTCGGCGCGCATGTAAAGTCATTTTGATAGCCTGGAAGAATGCACGAATGATGTGTTGCATAGTCTGTCCTTATTTACTCAACTCAGGCTATCCTACGCCATTTCGACACCGTTGATAATGGTCTTGACAGTGCATTGCGTATCAAATTATGATCTTCCCCTATGCTTGAATGGTTAAACATAACACTCATAACCCTGCCATCCATCTTCTGGATCCTCCTCGGATTGGGTCTCCCTTGGGCACTGGTCGTTCTGCCACGTTGCGATTGGTTAGATCGCGCCATGGTCGCCTGCCTTTCACTGGCTTTTGGCCCAGCACTCTTGACCGCCTGGATGTTTATCTTGGGCACAATCGGGCAGGATACCAACCCCAAAGCAGGTGCGACCCTCAACCCCATGCAAACGACCATGTCCCAGCATGTTGGCGGGAAAGCACTGATGCGCCCTGATCTGATTCTGATGGGTACACTTGTCTTGGCGATTCTCGGTTACGGTCTGGTCATTTGGAAATTTAACCAGACACCTAAACCAGATCCACTGCCCGGTATTGCCTTAGCCTCTGACGAACGTTTCTTGATCGGGATGATTGTCCTGGCGACTTTGGCACGCTGGTGGGTTGTGGCATGGTTGCCGTTCGGCTCCTGGGATCCCCTTTGGGTTTATGGTTATCAAGGCCGCATCTACACCCTGACAGGCTATATTCCAGCAGACATCGGTTATTATCCCCAATTTATGCCCTTGCTCTATGCCTATGGGCAGATCGTCACCTTAGGTGAAATCACTGATCATGCTGCCCGCGCCATCCTACCATTTATTCAGATTGGCAGCATTCTGGCAGCCTATGTCCTTGGATCGCGGCTCTACAATCGACGTACAGGCATTGTGCTAGCAGCAACCTGGACACTCTACCCTCACTTTGGCTACTGGACACGAGTTGGTGACCTGGAAATACCTGTAACCTTCGGCTTTACCGGTGCAGCTGCATTCCTTTTGATGGCCTGGACAAAACCAACCGAACCCGTTAGCCGCCGTTATGCCTTGATTGCTGGGTTGTTCTTCAGTGTTGCCATGTGGACGAAACCCACAGCCGGGGCCTTTATCTGGGGGGTTGTGTTGCTGTTGCTGGTCGCGTTATTGGATCGGAAACGCTGGTGGCCTCGCTTGCGCTTGGCTTTTCTCACAGGCCTATCCTGCATTCCATTAGGCACAGTCTGGTATCTCCGGAACGTCCTAAACGGGCATGATGCCATTGTTTTTCCACCTGCCTTTTGGTTGACCCAAGCACGGCGCAGTGGCGGGGAATTGGGTTGGCCTCTAGGGGCACTGGTGGTTCTACTGGCCTATCTGCACTTTAGCCCCAATATCCGACGACCTGGAAAACCCGGTACAATCGCCGGGCTAATACTACTGACAGTAGGCATTGTACCGACTATTCTACAACCCGCCCGCATGGGACTGGGTGATTGGTTTTTCTTTGGCGCTGGGGCGTTGATTCTGACCATCACGCTAGTCGATTATTTCCTTTCAAGTGAAGGAGCACTGCCCTCACTCAAGCCAAGTGGATGGGCCGCCCTGTTAGCCCTGCCCTATTTTGTGACATGGTTTTATTCCTACAGCTATCACTACCGCCTCTCGTTCACGATTGTCCCCCTCATGATCCTACCGACAGCGGTTGTTCTGGCCTATTGGTTTACAGCCGAACGTATCCGCAATTGGGGACGTCCGCTTCGTGTTGTCTATACCGGCCTACTCTTTTGTGTGTGTGTACCCGGCATAGTGATTACGACTTTTGATGAAGGGCTGGGTTGGGATTGGTTATGGACAATCCCAGAGCAAGGCGATTATTCTGAGGCAGCGCTCCTGGGTGTAGAGGAAACCCTGCGCGACTACCTTGCCACAGGCAATGGATCCCCAGTGGTGCTGGCTCCCGGCTTACAAACCCTACCCTTTTTCTTCCCAGAGGTAGAAATTCGTACTATGCCAACACCGCACCACATTGATGAACTGGAAGATGTTGATCTCTTCATTCACAGCAAGGAAAGCCTGTTGACCTATGCCGATTCTACTAACCGGTTTCCTTATCAGAATCAATGGCTCAATAGCATGAATCGTGAAAATGTTGCCACCCGCCTTTCAGCCTATGCTGACTCGTCTTTCTTTTATGATGTATTTGAACTACACACCGACCAGCGTTTTGAACCCATTGAACAGCGGGCAGGAGGAGCGTGGGATGTCGTTTTTGGTGATTTTGCCCGTTACTACGGGCATCGCGTTTACCAAAGTTCGATTACACATGGCGGAATCTTAGTCGATATTTACTGGCAAGCGCTTCAACCCACATCCATTGATTACTCATTGTTTGTTCACTTTATCAAAGAGGATGATCCTGAACAGATCATTTGGGCTCAAGCCGATGGGCCAGCCGTACCCTGGGAATTGGGAGCCTATTCAACCCTGTTCTGGGAGCCGGGCGAGTTTATCATTGACCGCCGCCAATTCTACCTCCAGGATGAGGCGACTCCACCTGGAGCAGACTACTATATCCATTTCGGTTTCTACGACCCCAGTACAGGGAAACGGGTTCCGGTGGTTGTAGATGGTATTGAGGCTGGGGATAGCTACAAACTGGAAACACCCTTCAGCCGCTGAATCGTTCCAAGATTGGGATACGCCCATGTGGCAAAAACCGTTTGTTGGTGAGATAACGGGTGTAAAAATCGAAGCCTTAAGCCAGAATCACACCCCATGCTGTTTGAATGAACAAAGTCCAACTAAATATCTAGGGGAACTCGTTGAAAGTCGAGGGTGTCATCAGGTCGGGTTGATTGGGCATATGTTGTGGAGCGCATATCAATGCAAAGCACTCTGCGTCCTAACAAATTCCCTAAAATACAGAACCTGTGTTCTCCAAAATGCCCTATTCTGCGCTATAATAAAAACATCTGTTCATCTAAGCGAACCCGGAAGATCATGTCTCGCCCTCTTTTCCTTGAAACCTCACCACAATCTGGGAAAATTGCAGCAAAAAAAGTGGTGTCGCCGCCACAACAAACCGAACAAGAGGGGCACAGAAACGAAAATGAAGAAGACCCCACAACCCGCTACATCCGCATTCGCACCCTGCTCAATCCGACGATACTGACCAGGCCATTCGTGATGAGGAATGGACGATTGTGGAAGCACTTGTCCCCTTACCCCGACCTGGTGGTCGTTCCCCAAATGGTCGCGTCATGAAATTCTGAATGCTATTGTTCCTCAAAAAGGCTGTCCCTGGCATTTATTGCCACATGATTTTCTGCATTTACTTCGGCACCGCCACATTCAAGGCCTCGCCGATGCTGCGCACCGAGATTAATTCAAGACCTTTGGGTATATGCTCCAGCTTACGCCGCATTCGGGGAATCAGCACACGCTTGAAGCCTATTTTTGCTGCTTCATTCAACCGCAACGCAATCTGACTGACCGCCCGCACTTCGCCACTCAACCCAACTTCGCCTATCAAAGCTAAGTCAGCTGGAAGCGCGCTGTCAAAATAACTTGATGCCATAGCCATGGCCATGGCCAGATCGGAGGCAGGTTCCGTTACTTTTAGGCCACCGATGACGTTGATGAAAATATCTTGCTCATGTAGCCGCAACCCAATGCGTTTGCTTAAAACTGCGCTCAAGAGCAGGAGCCGATTCATATCCACGCCGTTCGGTGTGCGGCGTGGATTACCAAAACTGGTCGGGCTAGTCAAGGCCTGCATCTCGACCAGCAGCGGACGTGTGCCTTCCAATGTCACAGCAATTGCTGACCCCGACGCATTCACAACACGCTCCGCCAGAAACGCCTCCGATGGATTGGAAACTTCTGCCATGCCCGCGCCCTGCATCTCAAACACACCAACTTCGCTGGTCGCACCAAAACGATTCTTAACGCTCCGCAGAAGCCGAAACGCCTGAAATGGATCGCCCTCAAGGTAAAGTACCGTGTCAACAATATGTTCCAGCACACGCGGCCCCGCAATGTTGCCTTCTTTGGTCACATGTCCAACGAGAAACACACTTACACCACTCGATTTGGCCAGTGTCTGCAAGCGGCTGGCACATTCCCGCACCTGACTCACCATCCCCGGCGAGGATTCCAGTTCATCGGTATAAACTGTCTGAATTGAGTCGATGATTAAGATGGTCGGGTTTATCTGGTTGACCTGCTCAAAAATATGCCCCAGATTGGTTTCCGTCAGTAAGAATAAGTCTTCTGCGACCAATGACAGCCGATCTGCCCTCATCTTAATCTGACGGGCACTTTCCTCGCCGCTGACGTACAAAACACTCCCAACCTCATTGGCCAATATCGCCGAGACCTGGAGCATCAACGTCGATTTGCCAATGCCTGGATCACCACCAATGAGTGAGATACTGCCCGGTACGATGCCCCCACCCATGACGCGGTTGAACTCTGCTACCGGGACGAAGTAACGTTCCTCAGCCTCTATGCCAACCTCGGACAGACGCTGTGAGGTGGCTCGCAGCGTCCCTACTGGTTGACGATTCTGTTTCTTGGCGCTGCTGACTTCTTCCACCACTTCTTGGTAGGTGTTGAATTCACCACAGTTGGGGCAGCGTCCCATATATTTCAAGGACTGACGATTACAATTGCTGCATACATACTTCGAGCGTATCTTCGCCATTTTGTTTAACTTATAATGGAACGGGTGTGCTAATTATACCACAGGTATCTAGCCAATCCCACCAGCATGACACCGTTTTCATACGAACGACGGTCATGATATCAGGCGCTCCTCTTGTCAATTCAATCGTAGTCGGTATCCTCGCTCCCTTGTTGCAAAGATAAGGTCAATATTTTTAGCATAAACTGGTGACGGTATTCAACCGATACTTCTGCGGTTGTCTCGACCTGCAGGTGGTCCAGCGTCATCCGGCGGACCAACGTCATTTGGCGGTCCGACATCCGACGGTGGGCCTAAGTTGTCAGGTGGTCCAGCGCCATCCAGCGGCCCCACATCTTCAGGAGCACCAACTCCCTCAGGCGGTCCGGCATCTTCAGGAATGTTGCCCATAATACGTCCTGGTGCAAGGTCGGACGGATGAATGTCATACTCATCCAGCAGGTCCTTCCAGTCACCACCTTCAGCCCGTGTTTCCAGAATAAGCAGGATGTCATCCTCGGTCAGATCGCCATTCTCAATCGCGATTTCAGCCATTAACAGTGCCCGTGCAATTTCACCGAAACCTAGATGATCCTCGCAGAATACACCCATAATGTCGTCATAGGTGACACCAGCATCTTCAAACGTATCAGCAAGTGCCGAACCAACTGGATGGAGGAATTCGTCATCTTCAGAACAAAAGATGGCATTCTCATCATCGTCGTCACCTTCGTCAGAATCAGCGACTTCATCGCCATCGTCTTCGTCATCACCCTCATCATCGTCGGTATCTCCATCGTCATCAGAGGGGACTTCGACACTGAGCGCCTGAATGGTCTCGCCATCCGGCAGTTCATAGCCAACCAGTTCAACCTCATCACCATCTTCAAATTTAGATGGATTGAAGAAGTCTCCAGCAGGTGCAATAACGTAGATATTGCCCTCATCATCAGTTAGTGTGATTACATCACCTTCAAGCGACAGGGTTCCAGCGACCACAACAAGGTTGTCAGCCTCGTCTTGAGCTGCGATGTTCCCCACAACTGCAAGCAGTAGAATGAGAACAAGGCTTAAAATAGTGTAGTGTTTCATATGTGTGATTGCCTTTCTTGATTGTTTACTCTACCTCCAAGACCGTCTCCGTTCCGCCAATGTCGCAGAATAATTATGAAGAAAACGTAAAAATCGTGTTGAATATTAGGAGGTCAATTTCGCTGTCCGATCATCTGAACCAATAAGCCGCTCCATTTGTTGTTATCCAACATAACCCCTTGTCAAGTACACTGGGCCTAAATCTGCTCTTTACCAATCTATCCGCCATCCATAGAATTTTGGCGCGGGGACACCATCGAACCTTCGGTTCGCCTTGAGCGGGGTGGGGAAGCGCCTTCTCCTTTCAAATTTGATTGTACTGCCCTACTCCAGGTTTACGGGAAGAATGGGGCAACTTTTACATAGAAACCGCCTCTGCCCCGCCGTCTGCTATAATAAGGAGGTACGAAAGGAGCCGGCCTTGAGCGACGAAATCCTAACCGACAACCAGGGCAATCCTGTTTATCTCAGCGAGGTGATGGACGGCTGGTACGATACACGTCAGGCGGCGTATCGTATGGGCATGACGACAAATGGAGTGCTTCGTCGCCTGAAACAAAAAACTATCCGTGCAGTACAAATAGGCTCTACATGGTACATCTCCCCTGAAGCTACCAAGGGGTATAGACCAGGGAAACACCTCACACCAAAAGATTAGTAAAAATTAAAATGTTCGTTTTAAACGAACATTTCATGCTATAATTAGAGTATCGAAAACAAGCAAAAAGGATACTCTAATGACCACAAATCTCACCCCCGCACCCCCCAACTGACCGACCTGATTGGCGCCCACATTGAGTACGTCTATGCCGAACCCTACGGCGGCTCCCCCATCGTCAAGACCGGCACCATCACCGAAATCAATTTCCACAAGGGCACGTTCTACATGCGAGTACAGCCCGACGACAGCAACCGCCTCAGCAAGTGGCGCACTGAACATCACTTCATCCGCTACCTGCCCGCCACCAACCGAATTGAAAAGATCGTAGCTTAAACAACTACGATCCCAAAACATACAGGGGGCGCGGCACTTTGGACGGTACGCGCTCCTCACTACTAGGAGTATAGCACATGAATACCGTTGAACTAAAAACTGAACGCAAAGAACAGATCGTTAATTTCGTCAGCGCCTACGTCCAAGAGCATGATCTTTCACCCACTCAAAAGCAGATTAGCGACGAACTTCAAATCCTGGAGGGAGCGCTCAGATACCTCATCAGCCAGTTGGTCGATGAAGGCCAGTTACTGCGCAATCCCCACCAGCCGCGCAGTCTGCGGCCACCCGAATATGCTGAGCCGTTCCAGGTTAATCGGGACTGGCTCAAGCGCACGCAGGTGGAACCCTACCGCCATCTCTTCGAGCAGGACGCGCTGCACGTGGCCAACACGGTTGCCGATCAACTGGGCCTTCCCTCAGGTAGCGTCAGGCGTGTCACGCTGTACGAGTGGGTGCTGTTGGCGATGAGTGAACTCCTGGCCGAGATGGCCGAGGGCAAGGTCAAATAGACACCATGATCCGCACCTACAAGTACCGCCTGTATCCCAGCGAAAAGCAGCAAGAGACGCTTAACGAAATCCTGCGTTTGTCCTGCTGGGTCTACAACCACGCCCTGGCTTACCGCCGCAAACGCTGGCAGGAATCGCGCTCCAGTGTGTCCTACGACGAACAATCTGCGATGTGGAAAGCGTGGCGCAACGAAGAGCCTAACAACAATCCACTTCGCTTGGTTAATATGAGTGCAGGACAACAGGTCTTGCGTCGCCTGGACAAAGCCTACCGGGAGTTCATGCAAGGCAAGCGTGGCCGACCCAGATTTAAGAATTGGCGGCGGTTCGATAGCGTGACCTACAAACCGGGCGATGGTGCGGGTCTGAAAACCGGCAAACTGCGTGTGCAGAATGTCGGCTTGATTTCGGTTAAGTGGCATCGTCCGTTGCCCGATGGCCCGCTCAAGAACATCATCATCCTGCGTAAGCCCTCCGGCTGGTATGTCTGCCTCCAGGTTGAAGCCGAGTTCAGAGAACCTGCCCCATCGCAGAAGCCCGCCGTTGGTGTGGATGTCGGTATCCATCACGCGCTGGCACTGAGCGCTGGCACCGTGATCGACAGCCCGCAGTGGTTGAAAGCCTCGCTCAAGAAGCTGCGGGTTCTCCATCGCAGCATTGCCCGTAAAAAGAAGGGCAGCAATCGCCGCCGCAAAGCGGTACATCAACTAGCGAAGGAACTGGAACAGATCGCTAATCAGCGCCGGGATTGGTGGCACAAGGTTGTCCACCAGTTGGTCGACACCTACGGCCTGATTGCGATTGAAGACCTGAGCCTCAGCTTCATGCTGCGTAATGGCAACTTGTCCCGTGCTGCGCACGATGTTGCATTGGGTATCTTCTACGAACTCCTCGACGACAAGGCTATCGAGGCCGGGGTTGAGGTGGTGAAGGTCAACCCCAAGAACACGTCACAGCGATGCCACGGGTGTGGTGCGATGGTGAAGAAAGACTTGCGGGTTCGTACGCATCAGTGTCTAAATTGCGGGTTCACGGCGGATCGAGACGTGAACGCTGCACGGAATATCCTCGATCTTGCAGTAGCCTAGTAGTAAGTAGGCCAGGACGTGGCCTTCAGGTGCTAACGTGGTTCGTTGGAACGTGCGTAGCCTGAGAAGCGCCCTCGAACCAAAGGTTCGCCTTTAGCAGGGTGAGCCGTCACTTTTCCCTTTCACCCCTGCTGCCATTTTTCTTCCAACGACAAGCATGAATACAGAATAAACGTTCTGCAATACGTTCTCCCAAATTAACTTTTTTCAACTACACTAAGGCTGTATCGACTGCTTTGGGGTCCGTTTTGGCTGCTATTTCTCGCTGGTTCTTCCGCGTTGCCGCCATTTTTTCTTCCGCAGCGGCGGCAACAAAGGGACGATTTGGGCCCCAATCTTATCGAGCCGATTTTCAGCTACCCTGAGGTTAAATCGGCTGCTGGCCCATCCATCCGGCACCTGTTTTTGCTGCAATTTGCAGCCATTTCTCCGCCGTTGCCGCAACAAGCAATGAAGTTACGATTTTGTGCTGGATAGCTAATCTGAAGGGCAAAGTTCACTCAAATTGCAGAGATCTATGTGAGGCCCTCTTTAGAGCCACCGCCCGAACCACTCCTGGCTCATCTTGTGATTATAAGCATGTTCACCAGGATGCACCGCCAGTGAGCACTGATCGGTTGCATCAAACAGGGTATAGGCTTTCTTGACGGTTTCCATCTGCTGGCGGGCACCTTCTATCGGGAAGATAGGGTCTTTTTCACCATTGATTGAACGGAATGGACGCGGCGCGATCAAGGCGGCGATCTCGCCCATCTCGACCCGATCCAGGATACCCGGTACATAGTTGCATTCACAGTGTCGCATCCCCAAGATGGAGTGCTTAAACGAGCAGAAATAACAGGACGTCACGTTGACACTAATCCGATCATCCAGCGCTGTCAGCCAAAGCGTCGTTGTGCCACCGCCAGAATTGCCTGTGCAGCCTAGCACCCCAGCCACGATGTCATCACGCCCCAGTATATAACTGATCGCAACCATGCCATCCCACACTCGCATCCCCAGCAGCGTTCGGCCTTGCAACATGTATTCCATTGACAAATGGCGACAAGAATTTGTGTAATTCTTGTCGCCCGCCTGTTGGCTGATTCGTTCACCAAAGCCCCGTTGCTCAACCGCACATACAAGATACCCTGCCTGCACCAATGCCTGCGCATAATTGTTGTCAACAGCCGTCTTCTCTTGAGCCGTTTGTTCATTCGGGTAATTACCTAGAATATACTGAACATTGGGGTTGTGCCCATGAAAAACCATGATCGGTTTATAGGGTGGATCAGCTTTGGGGACAAGAATATACATCGGCGCAGCTACCCCTTCATCCACATCCAGCGCATATTTCTCTTCGGTGTAATCACCGCGATCAATCGCCTGGACTTTTTCTGTGGTAGGAGATGGGGGCGGTTGACGGCCTGCGATCCCCAACAAATTGCGGATTTCGCTGCGTAGTTGATCACGCCAGATCAAGTATTCTTCGAGATTTGTCGCCTGGAATTTCAGAGTTGGTTTTTTGTTGGTGTAAAGATAATCAACGTGTGATTGCAGTTCAAATTGAGACATACGATTTAATTCGGAGATGATGAGTATTTTACAGGAGTGTAACATGTTTACCGTCTTTTTACGCACTTCAAATAGTTTTCTGTCGTATAATGCACCCAGAAATGCAAGGCTACCATAAGGAGTGCACTGTGTTAAAATGCACATTCACAACATTTTTGATTATGACAATACTCATGTTCAGTGGCACGGTCTGGGCGCAAGACCCAACACCCAATGTGCCACCATTTTTGCAGTCAAATCCGCCACCGGCTGACGGGCAACAGCCGCCTTCAGGCTTTCCACCTATTGGACAGAATCAGGCTCCACCACAAGTGACAGAAGAAGTCGTGCCGCAAGTACCTCTTGAAGAAACAACTCCTGAGATCGATCCTGCTACTGAGGAACCACAGGTCGACTCCAGCATTCAGACAGCAGTCAATGCCCGTCTTGACCTAGAGTTGATCGCGAATGGGATGATGAATGGTGGACGCCCAGAAGGTTGGAACGGCAGCTTAGATGCCACCGATGCGATGTTCGCTGTCAACACGCGTATTGATCTCGACCTATTGGCAACAACGCTGATCGGTGCGAATATACGTCCAGAAGGTTGGTTTGGCGTGGTTGCCAGTACACCCCAGGCCATCGCCCGTGACATTCGCCATGACCTTGAACTGCTAGCGGATGCCGTTAGCTTTACTCGCCCGGCAACCTGGTCGGGAGATGTCCCGATTATGCAATGTGACCGCGCAACCCAGGTGATTGTCCAGTTCCTTGAACTCAATGGTGTTTTCACGCTTCAGGCTGACCCAACTGCACCTGATTTTTGCCAGCAGGCCACCAACGAGGCCACGTTATTTATGGAAGTGAATCTGCTTGCCAACCCCACGCCCAACAGCAACTTAAGTTTGCAGGGTGTAGCGGTTTCCGGTGATACAGTGATTGCCAGTGAGTTTGCTGCCTCGTTCTTGGATCGTGGCGCGGCACGTCGTTCTGGTACGGTTCCCAACGATACGCCGTTTCAGGTTGTGGGTCGCAGTCCCTCGCAATTTTCCAACATGCTGCTCATCCGCGGGGATGGCTTCGAGGTCTATGTGGATTATCAGTTCACATCCATCTCAGAAGAAGCGTTTCAGTTTATCGAACCTATCGACGAAGAGACTGTCGATACATTTTGCACCGCCCGCTGGTGTAACTTTAACTAATCCGTTCTGATGCGAATCCAGAGGGGTACACACCGTGTGCCTCGTTTTTATTTCAAGTTTTTGGCGTTGAAGTGACAAACAGGCGGGGTTCTTGTGGGGTAACCGCTGAACGGGCAGTTTCCCCATAGCTCACTCGCCAGACATGCCCATAGATAAAGTCAGCCACCACCAACGACCCATCCGGCGCAAGGGCGACATCCACCGGGCGGATCAATCCGGTAATAAACGGCTCTGGCTCGAATTCTGCTAGTGCTTCAGGATCGGTTGGCAGAGATTTTGGATCAATGCGAACGACACGCTGTGCGTTAGGCGTATTGTGCCATAGTGTCACAAATAGTGAGCCAAAAATGTTCTTTGGGAACTGCTGGCCCGTGTAGGCGACCAACCCACGAGGGAGTGTGTAATCGGGGAGGGGCAGCAGATCAGGACTAATGTTGACGTTCGGGTTGCGTGCCGGACAATCTTCACAGCCTTTCGTCTTCCAGAAGGGCCAGCCATAATGTCCACCGGCATCAACCCGTAGAAGCCGATCTCCAGGCCCCTTCAATATCCCATTGTCGGTAGCATACATTTGACCGGATGCATCCAATGTCAAATCATAAGGATTCCGAATGCCTTCAGCGTACACTTTGATAACGCCTGTATAGGGATGGATGCGCAAAATCGAGGCCTCATGTGGATAAATATCAGCAATGGTCTGCCGTTGCGGAAGCTCCGCCTCAGCATGGTCAGTCAGCGCACCGACGCCGACATACAAATAGCCGTCTTCACCAAAAATCAGACCGTTGGGTTGATTGTCAATCACTGAAAAGCAGCAGGGCAGATGAATGACCATGGGTTGCCTCGTGCCATTAGGATAAACGCGCCAGATTCCTCCACCAATATTTGGCGTCATGCGGGCGCTAACATACAGCATATCCGTCCCAGGTTGGAATGCTAGACCAATCGGTGAAATGAAAGTATCGCTGTAGCGCTCAGCTTGACCGTTCTCTTTCATCACGTAAACAGCACCATTCCGCACACCGTCTTCCAACACTGTTGCATACAGTCGGCCATCGGGGCCATAAACGATTTGCATCGGCTGCCCTGGAAAACGTCCCACATGACTCAAGCTGTATCCACTTGGCACACGAATCCGTTCCAGAAAGCCCGTAATATCATCCTCACAGGGAAAATCGCCACAACTCCAGCCTTCTAATGCAGTGAACTCAGCCGTCGGATTGATGTAAACCCCAGGCGCATTGGCAGCCGAGGGTGGGGTGCGTGTGAACAGGGGAACGGTTGGTGAAGGCGCAGGTGTGAAGGTCTCGCTTGGCACAAGCGTTACGGTTGGTGTATTTTGCTCCTCTATTGCTATTGTTGCCTGGATAGGCTGTTGACCCGCCCCCGTCTCGCAAGCGGTCAACATAAATGCTGTAAATACGGCAAATTTAAGGAAAGTTGAAACCATTGGAGCTGAGGCCTGTTTGGACAAGAAAACGGGCAACTGTGCGTTGCCCATTCTATCCTAACAAGGTCGTTCGTACTTGAGAAGTGCTGTTACATGACGGTTTCAATACGCTCCAACGCCCAGTCTACGTCATCCCGGCTAATCACCAACGGCGGAGCAAAGCGAATAATTGTCTCGTGTGTTTCTTTACAGAGCAGCCCCTCTTTCAATAAGGCTTCGCAATAGTGTCGAGCATCACCTGTCAGTTCCATGCCAATGAGTAAGCCACGCCCACGCACTTCTTTGATAATCGGGCTATCAATTGCCCGTAGCCCCTCCATCAGATACTCGCCTTGTACCTGTGCATTGGCCATCAGGTCCTCATCCACCAGAACGTGCAGGGCTTCACGTGCTACTGCCGCTGCCAGGGGATTGCCTCCAAATGTCGAACCATGATCGCCCGGTTTGAACATACTCATGATGTCAGCATCCGCCAATACTGCCGAAACGGGATAGAAACCACCAGAGAGCGCTTTGCCCACTGTAATGACATCCGCCCGAACGTTCTCCCAATCGGAAGCAAACAACTTACCCGTCCGTCCTAGTCCCGTTTGAATTTCATCAGCAATCATCAAAACATTGTATTCCGTGCACATCTCACGCACTTGTTGGAGATATCCCTCTGGTGGGACAATCACCCCACCTTCACCTTGAATCGGCTCAACCAGAAAGGCAACCGTGTTATCGGTGATTGTCTGTGCCAGTGCGTCAATGTCACCAAATGGGATGAGTTTGAAACCCGGTGTGAATGGGCCAAAACCATCCTGATATTGCGCTTCGTCGCTGAAGCCCACAATCGTGGTGGTGCGTCCATGAAAGTTGCGATTACAAACGATGATCTCAGCCTGATTTTCTGGAACATGCTTGACTTTGTAACCCCATTTGCGCACCAGTTTGATCGCTGTTTCCACAGCCTCTGCACCGCTGTTCATTGGTAACATCTTCTGGTAGCCCGTTAGTTGACATAAATCATGAGCAAACAAGGGCAATTGATCGTTGTGGAATGCACGCGATGTCAGCGGTAGGCGCGTGGCCTGCTTGGTCATCGCTTTTAAGATACGTGGATGCGCGTGACCTTGATTGACCGCAGAGTAGGCACTGAGGAAATCCAGATAGCGGTTGCCATCAACGTCCCAAACCCAGATGCCCTCGCCGTGCTTTAACACAACATTCAGGGGCTTGTAATTATTGGCATTATATTGGTTTTCTAATTCAATGAGTTCGTTTGTCTTGGACGCTGTATTCAGCATAATTGCTTCCCCTCTCATGTAGTAAACATGCACAAATTAAATTGTGCATAGTATACCACAGTTTGAGGCGATAGGTACACGAAATCGTTAATCGGGAGTGGTGAATTGCATAGATGTCCGCCGAACAATACAGTCGTGGATTAGGCCGAATCGTCCCTTTGTTGCCGCCGCCGTAAAAGAAAAAACGGCGGCAGCAACGCGGGAAACCAAGGACAATGGCGTAGAACCGGCAGAAACTTGCGGCAACAATAGGTCTCCGGGTGTGTGGGTTGTTGCTGCTAGGCAACCCAAAAATGGCAGTCAAAACGATCTCCAAGTCATTGGTTGTGCAGATTTAGTTTAGTTGAAAAAAGTGGATTTGGGAGAACATATTGCAGAACGTGTGTTCTGCATTTGGGCGAGATTTCCGATAATGGCAAAACTCAGGGCTTATCCAAATGGTCAAGTTCTATCCACGAAATTCCCCACTCCCTGTTAATCTTCGGCATGAGGAAGCAGGCGCTCAATATTGGTCAATGCTTCCCCTGCGAAACGACACAACAATTTCAGCAGTTCCAGATCGTGTTCATCAAACGAATAGGTATCGTACTTCGTCTGTAAAATGGCCTCGATCACACCAATGACCTTGCCATCACCAATAATTGGGGCAGCAGCGATGGACTTGGTGCTGAACTTAAACTCATCATCTATATTTGCAAAGAAACGTTGGTCACGGCGCACATCCGCGACTAGCACAGGCTGATGATTTTCCATCACCCAACCCGCGATGCCTTCATCAGCAGGAATACGGAACCCTTCCAGTTCGGAGGCGATATCACCCAACACAATCACAAACACCAGTTCGTTATGTTCTTCATCCAGCAGTGCCAGCGAACCATCTGCTGCATTCACCAAGTTTAAGGCTTTGACCAGAATATCACGCAAGATCGGTTTGAGGTCTTCGTCTCTCTCTACCGATTGCGCCGCAGAATCCAATTCGTTCAAGATCAGCACAAACTCGCGCAAACTGTTCAACTCATCCTGTAGATCATCGTTTTCTGCCTTGAGTCGTGCGTTCTCGCTGGTCAAAAATGTGTTGGGATTGCTTGCCATATTTTATCATTCACTTTCTGCACTCGTTGTGCTATGGGTTTCATCTTCTATCTTAAAATCAATCAGTTCACCGTCGTCACTGAGGCGTACCAGCCGTTCCTCACGCTTTGCTTTAACATAGGCTGTGTTGATACCAGCGCGTGCCAACTGAACATTGACGGCACGTTCCTGTAATTCATCAAATAGCCATTGGACAGAATGGATAAGAATGCCAATTGTCCAGGGAACGGTGATGATTGCTCCCAGAACGCCAAATCCTTTCATAAAATCGGATGGATCGAGCCAAACAAACCACATCATGCCCATTGCGGCTAGGTAGGCTACCGCATGGCTGAAATACTCTTTGCGCCGATCATAGCGTTTTTTCACACGGTTGATGATGTCTTCGTAGATTTTCTCATCCATATCCCTATTATACCTGATCAACTATCTGACAACTCCCCATGCCTAAGGGGGTTCTTATCGCCCATCGCGCTCTCTGCGGCTCTCCCGATTGGGTATGGTACACCATTCGCAGCCTAACCCGACCTCGGACAAGCTTACACGGGCGACCCACTCTGACTCCAGGATAACCCGAAGCTACCAGGCAAAGGCCCTTCTCTCATTGGTTCCATTCCACTCAACACCACCTGGAGGAGCATGTCCACACCCGACCATACCCCCTGGCATGATCCACGTTGAGCGTATTGCCACCCAAAATGCACTGTACAGATCGCGTTGGGTTTCTTCACCACCGAACCACAGTTACGACAGGGCTGGCTCAGACCGTGCGCCACCACCGGGTCGTCCAAGACGATGAGAGCTGGAAGTTCCACCCACTTCCAAAACTACACCATCATCTTGCCAACGGATACCGCTGGTGTTGGTCTTACCCTCAACTGAATCAAGTTGGCGATAGCCCTTGAAGCGGGAGCGTCCGCACTGGCCAAATGCATACTGCTGCATCGCTTTGAAAGCGCGGGTCGCCGGGCCAGGAATATGTGAACCGTACTGCGTCGTGATGGAGGTCATACTCCCGGAAGCCAGCCGCTTTGGAACGGCGCTTGCCTTTATGGGGCAGGTTGCGGGCGTACTGATAGGCTTTCGACTGGCGCAGCAACATCAACCACTGCAAGCTCTCCGCCGGCGGGGCCACTCGCAGCGGCAATTCAAGTACAAATGGGGGTATTGAACGCGGCATCTACACGCCCTTCTGATTTTCAAGATACTGCTTCATCATTGCCAACGATGCGCCCCCAAGGGTGCTAACGAAATACGAATTTGTCCATAAGGTCGGTAGTCGGCGGGTGAGCCAGTCAAACTCTTGCCTGAGCGTTCGGGAGCTACGCCCCTTGACGCGCTTCACAAAGCGGTGGATGCCAAACTGGGGGTCAACCTCGCATAGCACATGAACATGGTCGGCCATCACTTCAAGTTCCAGGATTTCACAGTGCAATTCATCAGCCACCTCTTGAATGATTTCTTTCAGACGTGTATCCACAGCGTTCACCAAGACCTTGCGCCGATATTTAGAACACCAGACCACATGGTATTTGCAGGAATACATGACGTTGTTGTTGCTCTTGAAGACCCGTTTATTTGCCATATATCTATTATACAAGTTGTTGACATATAATGCAATTCCCGCTCAAACCGGCGTTTCGCACCCTACATCCCCATCAATCAATTTAGGCGCTTTGGGCATGGTTCTGGTAAATGAGTAGATGGTGCTGGCCTATTTGCTAAAATACTCAAACTTCATGCGAAACGAATTATGGAATAACGCGATGGTTCAACATCTCATTGGCCTCTTTAACCAGCCGCCGTAGTTCACCTTCCAGGTCTTGGGTAATGTCATCCAGGATTGCGGCTTCTCGGAACAGATCACGGGCTTCACGTAACGATTGTTGCCCTTCACGTAACTTACGCAGTCCAGAACGCATATGGTCACGGGCATCCCGGCTAGCCGCGCTTGTATAGTAATCGGGGAAATCCCAGCCGTGTAAAGCCGCTACTCGTTTCAAGTCGTCCAGAAAGTCGGCAATCGTTTCAATCTGCATTGCTGCCCCACGCTGCAAAAGTTTTTGCAAGGAAGGGCTCAAAGTAGGTTCCATCCCAAAATCAAGTGTGGTGACATCTTGATAGCGGGCTTCCACCTCAGACATGCTACTGGGTTGTGGGCGTAAGGTTGTCTTCTGCGCGGAGAGACCAGTGAAAATAGGGTAGAGGATGCCTACACATAAATTATGTACATCCATCCGATAATATTGCTGGATCGTCGCTGGATCGTCAATATAACGTGACGAGTTTAAATCAATGATCATTAGGTGGCTGCCATCCCAGTACACATGCTCCAACTTGTGATCCAGATAGACAATGTGCTTCTGATGTGCCATTTGCAACATTTGTCCGAACTGCCATGCGAGTGTTAAGCCTTCTTCGGTTGGCAAGCGCCAGCGCGATGCCTGTTGGCTGGGTTTCATCAAATAGAGTAGACTGTTCGTTCTGGGTGCAATAGGAAATGCTAGATAAGGCCGCCATTTGCGCGAGGCATAATCTGTAACACTGGTGGCATATGCCTCGATGTCCGTACCAAATGATACAATTTCGCCATCCGCAGGCGCCTCGCTGTGTGACGAAATATAGCCGCAGTCAACTAGATCAATAACCTGTGGACTATCGACCAATTTGGTTAACAAATCAGCTTCATTGGAAAACGCCCGGAACTCCCAGCGGATCTCGCCAAGTGGCGATAGATGTTCGCTACGCATCACCTTGAATGCCACCTGCTGCCCTAGATCATAATAGAAGGCGTCCAAGACGCGGGCATAGTGACCGAGCGCGAAAGTATCGATGAAATTATCAATGCGATAGAGATCAGTTAACTGTGCCATATTGGAGAGGGAATTTACCACCTTTGTCCATGATAAGATAGGTATAGATTTCAGAGTTGGTTTGTTCTGTGCGAGTGGATGCACGGTTCCCATATGTGTACTATACTATCTACGTGGCAAAGGTTTCTAAGGAGTCCGGTTATGCATATACCGGAACACCGCCTGCGTCTGAAGGGGTATGCCCGGACAAATACAGGCAAGGTGCGGGATAACAATGAGGATAGTGTACATCTTTGGTCGCACAACGATTTTGTTATTCTGGCTGTTGTTGCAGATGGCATGGGGGGGGCTGTCGCAGGGGAAGAAGCCAGTAGACTTGCTATTGAAGCCGTTGAGACCAACTTGATCGCCAATGGCGAAATCGAACGCCAGCCTGATAAAGAGGGCTTAATCGAGCACCTGAAAAAGACGATCATTATTGCTAACGACGATATTGTCAATAAAGCCGTTGATTATCCCGAACTTAAAGGCATGGGTACGACCATCACTTTAGCCTTAGTATTAGGAACAAGTGTCATCGTCGGTCATGTGGGTGATAGCCGTGCCTATCTGGTTGATGGGGTTGATCATCGCATTACCCAGATTACATCTGATCACAGTTTTGTTCAAGCATTGGTCGCTGCCGGACACATCACACAAGAACAAGCGGAAAAACATCCCATGCGAAACGTGCTTTATCGTGCATTAGGACAAACACGTGGTATAGAGGTTGATATTTATTTCGAGACGCTTCATCCTGGTGATCGGTTAGTCCTTTGCTCCGATGGCTTGACTTTACATGTGTCTCCTGCTGAAATTGCTGAATTGACCATGGCAGATGCTGACCCCAGTAAATCTAGCCAGATATTGATTGATCTTGCGAACGAACGAGGGGGTCGGGATAATGTCAGTGCAATTGTTGTCAAAGCTGAAGCCACTGATTCCGAGCAGATGGGTACAATGAACGAACAGGATGTCTCATTCGATGAAGCCGAGACGATGATGCTGGAAGACAAAGACCCTTTTGGCCCTTCGGAATCGTCCGATGTGTCTGAAACCGAACACCCGGATACACACGCCGCCTTGAAACATATCACAGGTACATTTCCCACTGTATTATGGGATTCAGAAAACTTGGCAGAAGGGCGCGATCATAACACACCCGACCAGTGATCGTTGGTGTGCGCTCGTAGCTTCCTGTTGTATAATTCATACGCTAGACAAACGGTACAGCAACCGCGAGGTCATCGTTCATGTCAGAAACTCCACCACCCGAAAAGAGCAAAGGCGGATGGCATACCCCAGAATCGCCGGATAGCTGGCACGAGCCGGAGCAGGAAGAAAAATCTGCGGGTTGGCGTGTGCCGATTTTGCCCAAAGAGCTAGAAGAAAAACCGGAGCAAGCAGGAGTCTGGCATTTGCCCAAGCCCGACGACACCATCTTCACACCGGAAGACGAAACCGAGATTCAGCCCGAAGATGAAAGTATTATCGTTGATGATACTATCCCGTTCGAGGTCAACGTGCCCCCCGAAGATGAAATCCTGGCCTCCTTGCAAGCATCTTCTTCGGAAACCGTTTCTGTACCCCAGGCTGAAGAGCCTGTTGCTCCAGAAGACCTTATGTATATGCTGGAACATATAAATAATGAAGAACCGGAAGACGAAGCCAGCATTCCCATGAGCGAGTTAATTGCATTGGCTTCGTTGACCGAAGATGCCAGTTATTCACATGTGATTCAAGCCGACGATGACGACATTCCAGAAGTTATTGATACGACTGATGATGAAGTCTCTACCGACGAAGCTGAAATCGCCGTCGATCAACTCTCACCTGCCGAGCGGCTGCTGTTGCAAACGGATGCCCATCCATCCGCCGGTGATGTCTCTGATCCGGTGGCCTATGCTCGTCAACAGCTTGCAATGCTCAGTAGCAGCGCTGAGGATGCAACAGACGAGAATGATTCCTCTTTACCTGCTGATCCCGCTGCTTATGCCCGTCAGCAGTTAGAGGCTTTAAGTGCGGAACCAGAGCCTGATGAAGCCCCTACCCTGGCAGAAAGCGATCCAGCGGCCTATGCACGCCAGCAACTTGAACAGCTGGGGCTTACCAACGATGATGGGACTGCTGGTGATTTCACGCCTATTCCTACGCAAACGCAACCTTTCGATACCCGCGATCAGGAGATGACCCGTCGCTTCCGCGAGACAGAAGACCGCGTGATGCAACTGCGTGATCAAGTGCAGGCAGGGCAAATCACTCAAGCCGATTACGAAGCTCAGCTTCGCAGCTTGATGCTCCTCGACGACGATCAATTCTGGTGGATGATGGGTTCTCAACTCAATGACACCAACTGGTATAAATCCGTCAACAATCAATGGGTGGTTGATACCCCCCCACACCTCAGACAATTCGATTTGGGTAGTGTTTCGTCCCCGTATACCTCGTACCAGGATCAATCGTTACCCGTTTTGCCGGAAGACCCGTATCAGGAGATCAGCGGTACGAGCCAGGTTGAAGAATCGGCGCAGGACATTCGCCTCGACGAGAACTTCATGCCGCTGCCCAAAGAAGTCCCCGTAGAAGACCCAGATTACACGGTTCCAAGTTCCGGCGCATTTCGTATCAATGAACCCGCGCCCTCATCACAGGCAACAATTCCCAGCGCGGCCTATTCGTCACCGACGATTCAATCTGGTCCTATGCCTGACTATGGTTCAATCGAAGCGCCGATTGATGAAAGTGAACCACCAGATTACGATGCCATGCTGCATGAAGGCGAAGTTTTCCGTGAAGCTGCTAATAAGCAGCGTACCAGCACACTCCGCATTCTGATCGGCCTGGGCGTGGTAGGAACTGTAATTGTCTTGCTCGGTGCGGCAGCCTTTATCGCGGCGGCTTTACTCTGGTATCAAGACATTGTCGGCGATTGGGAACCACAGATCGCGGCGCTGGGCAACTTTGAACCTGAGTTTCAGACTGTGACCATCCTTGATAATCGTGGTGAACAAATCGCGACTTTAGCTCGTGAAGGCGATGATCGCCGCCCAGTGGCGATTGAAGATATGTCACCGTATCTACTTCATGCCACAATCGCGCTTGAGAACCCGCGCTTCTATGAAGATGGTGGTTGGGACCCCTTTGCCATCGTGCGGGCTTTCGCTGAAAATCTGGCAGCAGGTGAGATCACATCAGGTGCTAGTACGATTACCCAACAGGTTGCTCGTAATCTGGTGTTGCAGAATGCCGATGTCTCTGCCGAGCGCAAGATCAATGAAATTGTGGTAGCGGGCGAACTCACACGCCGCTTTGATAAATCCGAGATTCTCGAACTCTATCTCAATGAGGTCGCCTTCTTTGGTAACCAAACCTATGGCGTAGAAGCCGCTTCCCAGTTCTATTTTGACAAGCCTGCCTCTGAACTGACCCTGCCAGAAGCCGCGCTGCTAATGGCCATTAATAACGCACCCGCAACCAATGAACCGGTCAACAATCGGGAGGTCGCGCTTGAACTCATGCTGGTCGTCATGGATCGCATGAAAGAAACGGGTTGCCTAACCTTTGAACACAACGAGCAAACGCTGTGTGTAGATGATGCCTTGCTTGATTCAGGTCAGGCTGACCTCGATCTTGCACAAGTCCAAATTCGAGAGTTTGAACCGCGTGAATTTGGGGTGCGGTATCCACACTATATCCAACGAGTTCAAGCGGAACTGGAAGCGATATTCGGCTCAACCGAGATTTACAGTGGGGGTTATGTGGTCACAACCACGCTCGACAGCCGCTTGCAAGAGACCGTTCAAACTCAACTGGCGGAGCGTGTACGCCAACTCAGTACAACTGGCGTCAATACAGGTGCTGTTATGGTGACAGACCCGCGTAATGGCGCAATTCTGGCGATGGTTGGTAGCCCGGACTTCACCAATGAAGAAATTGATGGACAAGTCAACGGCGCACTCACTTGGCAGCAACCAGGAAGTTCCATCAAGCCCATTGTCTATACAACGGCGCTCAATGGTGTAGATCGAAATGCGAATGATGTTTCAACTGATCCCGGTGAATATCTCACTGCTGCATCGATTCTATGGGATGTCCCGACAACCTACCCAAATGGTTACACACCTGTCAACTTTGATCGGCAATTTAGAGGACCTGTCGCTGCCCGCCACGCCTTGCAAAATAGCTACAACATCCCGGCGATCAAAGCCTTTGAGTTCATTGGTATTGAAGCGTTTCGTAATATGGCAGAGAGGTTAGGTCTGAACTTCCTGCCCGAATCCGCATTTGATCTGACAACGGCAATCGGTTCGACGGATGTCCGTCTGATCGACATGATGAAAGCCTATGGTACCCTGGCAAATGACGGCATCCGAACTGAGTTATTTACAATTGAGAATGTGATCGATGGAAATGGCGACGGTGTGCCCATTCCGCAGCGGTCTGAACCACAGCCAGCTCTATCCAATGCCATCGCCTATTTGATGCAAAACATCTTGAGTGATGATGTTTCGCGCCGCGATCAGTTTGGTCTGAACTCAACATTGACCATCAATGGCTTGAATACTATTGATCAGGTTGCCGCCAAGACGGGGACATCCGATGATGGTCGCGATCTCTGGACTATGGGCTTTACAACCAACCGTGTTGTTGGGGTGTGGTTAGGCACATTTGACAATCAACCGACCTTTAACACCACTGGCTTTATCGCTGCCTCACCTCTGTGGAACAGTATTATGCGGGTCGCATTGGAAGGTAACAATCCTGGTTCGTTTGTCCCACCAGAAAATGGCACAGTGGTCAATCGTCGCATCTGTGCGACGACAGGAACCGAGCCAGACGATGTCTGCCCTAATCCACGCAACGAATTTTTCTCGGTTGATCATCCCCCCCCTGGGCCAGAAGAGAGCTTTGCCGTTGTGCTTCAAGTCGATTCATGGACTGGATTAATCGCCAATAACTTCTGCCCAGATCAGGTAATGGATATAACGTTTGCTAACATCACTGACAACTCAGCGATCAACTGGCTCAATACATCGCCGCAGGGACAAGCCTATGCCCAGACTATCGGCTTGCAGATTCCCGTCAGCCCAGCACCTACCCAAACCTGCGACCAGAACACACCCATCCCCGTTGCTAGGATCAGCAATCCGAACCCCAGCAGCATCCAAGTAGTTGAGGGCGTTCTTACCATCAGTGGGCAGGTTAATGTAGAGAACTTTAATCGCTATGATCTGCAATATGCGCCGACAGGTACGGATGAATGGGAAACGATCACAACATCTACACAGTTGCAACCCAATGCCGGGTCTGTTTTGGGATCATGGGATACGGCCAGTGTATCCAATGGCAGCTATACAATACGACTGGCGGTGTTTGCCAACAACGGCGGTTTCTTGTATCGCACAGCGGATATTCGTACGAACAATCCTGAGCCAACAGCCACACCCCCACCGACAGCCACACTGACGATACCGCCGACGTCGCCGTCGGATCCAACCCAGTCGATACCATTTGATACGGTCCCTACCCCAACAGTTGATCCATTAGGATAAAGACATCTGTAAATGTTTGATCAAAACAGCGCTGGACGAATAACCTTTCTCAATGGTCCGTCGTGTCTGGCAAAACAACAATAGCTCAAGCTTTGCAAGACATGCTCGATGAACCTTACCTCCACTTGAGTGCTGACCATGTTCTTGGTATGCTGCCTGAACAATATCGAGTTATCTACAAAGCAATTTCTAGGATGCACCATTGTATCGCCACCTTCTCTGCGACAACGTCATTGTAGACACAGGGCTGGTGAACCAGGACAATTGAATTGAATGTGTCTTCGTCTTAGCACACTTTAGGGTGACATTTGTCGGTGTGATCTGTCGAGAGCTTGAATGGCGAGGAAGGGTACGCGGTGAAGGGCGTACGAAAATAACTAAGACCCAATTTCAACCAACGGGTGATTTGGCCTCAAGCATTTAGGCAGATTTAGAAGCGAACATAACGTTCTTGCTGAGTAAATGCGCAGTCAACCAACATAATCTGAGATCAGGGGTTTTCTCGATCAGCGAACCCACCGCCCTAGGAAATAATACACACGTTCCCGCGACATCCACAAGGTCATCATAACCATCGGCAGCCAGATTAACCCACCTCCGCTGCTTGTTGAGCGCGTCAGTGTAAAAGCTTGCAAGGGTGCGGGTACAAACACCAGCACAAATAAGATCATTGTAAACAATGCCAGTGACCGCCGTCGCGGATCAAGTTCAGTCACATCATCCAGTGGTGTTGCATGAACGTTGCCCATGAGGAAGATGAGAATGACAAAAACCAGTAGTTCACTGGCAACCAAAATTGAAAGCATGAAGAGGCCAACCACCAGGGGTAAATACAAGGACCTGGTACGTCGCCCCAACAACGAATAGAGGATATGACCGCCGTCTAGCTGTCCAACGGGGATCAAATTCAGCCCGGTGATGAGTAATCCTGTCCACCCTGCAAACGCCACCTGATTGATAAAGACATCCGTCGTGCCGTCGGGCAACATCTTCCCAAAGACAATGAACTTCGATAGGGCGTAGGTAATGGAATTGCCTTCCTGGAACATTGGGAGGGTCTGCTGACCCTCATCTGCCAATCGTATAAACAACTCAGCTTCGGTCATAAGCGGTGAGGTTGCCAATCCAAATAATAAAATCGGAAAGGCAAAGATCAAACCAGTCAACGGGCCAGCTGCACCCACATCAAACAATACCTTGCGGTTACGCATTGGCTCCCGCAATCGAATTGCCGCGCCGAATGTCCCAAAGATACCCAGTGGAAATGGAATGAAATAAGGCAACGACGCAGCCGTTTGATGCCGTTTCGCCAGAAAATAATGCCCGAGTTCATGCCCACCCAGAATTAGCAAGATACTCAAAGCATAAGGCCAACCACGCCAGATATTCGCCATAAAATTGTTGGTGAGTTGATCCGCCAGCACACGATCTTCCAGCATGATGTCACTGATGGCATGGCGCGCACCCACGAAAAACACGCTTGCTAGCGTCAACAAAAACAGGATGATGCTCAACCATATGCCACCATCGTTCGGATGAGTGCGTCCTTCGATCACATAAATAACATGATCGTTCTTTTCTTCACGGAAGACAGCCAACAGATTATACGGTTGGAACAGATCATCAAGTGTGTGATAGGCCACTTCCGAATCCGCCAAAAAGTGTCCCTTGAAGATCATCAACAGGCGGCTTTCATCGGGCATCAATACAATGTCCTCACGCCGCTGTCGGATGTGATCGGAAAAAGTGATCTCTTCCTCCCGCACATTCATCACCGTCTCGACAGCCGTTCGAATCTCGGTATATAATGGATCTGCTTCGGTGTCTTCTTCAAAAGGGGACGGCCCGGATGGAGCAACATGATCGTCCAGCGATGATGCAGGTTCATTCAGCATAAAATTGTTTTACTCCTGTGGTAACGAGATGATCTGCCACGAATCACCATTATCCAACAATTGAAGCACAGTTCCGCTGGTACTACTGATGTACACGCTCTCGTTGTTACTTGGTAGTGTAGCCGATTGCGTGAACCCATCGTAACGGATGTCGGCTTGAATCCCAACACCTAGACGATTTCGCACCGTGTCATTATTACGCCATACAAACCCTAATTCGCCAATCGGCTGAAAGAATCCTGGTTGTAGTGCTTGTTCAAAACTGTCATCCCGTTCAGGATGGACATTTGGATCATAGAGATTTTCAAACACCACCCATCCAGGCTCTAACCCATCGTTGAAAAGAGTATAGACCAAGTCCGTTTCGCCGATGTAAACCATGCGCCCCCGTTCAAATCCCTGCTCGATGATGAGAGTCTCGACCACCTCGTCATTCGGGCATTCGTTGGGTGGTGGCCCGAAGAACCACTGGACCGGGCACGCTAGCGGAACGGATACTATTTGCTCAACAATTAAGGCACCTTCACCAATGCTTAGCAAGAAATCGAGTTGCCCTCGATCTCGTGGGCTGGTGTTGATGATGAGTGTCCCGTCCGGCTCCTCATTCCACACCTGCGTCCGATCGCCCAACCGATCCAGTTGATAAATCGCGACACCCCGTACATTGCGCGTTGACCAAAATAGGGTTACAGGTTCACCTGGCGCGACAAAGGCGCTGTCTGTCGTGAAGAATTCGATGCGGGGTGCATTCGGGTTTAAGACCCGCGTTGGTGTGACCTGACCGGGCATCGGTGTTCTAGTTGGCCCCAAGAGTGGTGTCGGTGAAGGGCCGCCGGTTGGTTCGCGTCGTACGGGCGAAGGGGTGATACTTGGCGTAGCGTTGGCGTCGGGCGTAGTGGATGGGGTCGCGGTGAATGTTGGTGTGATGGTGGGCCTGTCCGTCGGAATAACGATTTGGGTGGTTGCGCTGCATCCCATGACGACCAACATCGACACCAGGGAGGGTATGAATAATCGCGTCAGAATTGGGCCAATCATAAGTCACAAAGATGATGAATTGTATGCACGATAGAATAAGCACCCATAATAAACCCCAGCTATAGACCGCCAGAGAAGACCACCAGAAGACGTTGATGAGTTCTATTGTCAGCAAAATCACGGAAAGTACAAGTAACGATATGATGAGTATAGGCCAGCGAGGGTTGTAGAGCACGATCTTGTAGAGCACTCGACCAACAACCGTAAACAGGAACAGGGCAAGCAATAGACTGGCAACCCGCCAGACTACAGTTTCATCCACATTGAGTAGCATTAGCGCTAATGGCAACACCGAAAAGAACATGGTGAACAGACTGAACTCTAGCATAAAGCGCATGCCTGTGCGTTCTGCCCCGTCCCAATGCAAATCCTGACGGAGATGCCGCGCCCGCAACCCAGCCAACCCACCAAATCCCAATAATACGATTCCTACAAACAGGACAACAATGAAAAATACGACTCCTGACATGGCCTTCAAATCATTCTCTAACAGCGGCTTATACCTCCATCTTATAGGGGTTTTGCCAGGCAATTACCCCCAGAAAATAGGGGAGAGTGGACGGCATACATGCCGCCTGCTGGTTCCATATTTAATATGCCTAATATGTTGGGGGACACATAGGAGCCTGAATCCGCTATGTTTACTGTTTAAACATAGCGGATGAGTTCTTCAACTGGGGAATAGACAAAGCCGGGTCCATTGTTATAAAAGCATGCATCCACATTCACACAACGCCCATCATGGTAGATATACGGTTCGGTCACGTTTGCAGCCGCCTTGTTCAACATCCGATAAATGGGGGTGTGTCCATGCACAATTCGCAGGCCGCCAAAGGTGATTCTAAAGGTCTCAACGTTCTCCAGGGATTTCTCGTTGAGCTTGCCAAACAGCCCCTTCTTGTGGAACGCGAACTTCTCACCAAAATCTTCAATCAGGTCGTCCCACTGTTTTAGATCATCACCACGCAAAATGTCAGCGATTGCCACGTTGACTTTCTCAATCGAATCGCCATAGCGCGTATACAACATCGAGTCTGCATGGACGAGGATCAAATCGTCATAACGCGTCATCGCGGGCAGATTGGTCAGCCAGTCGATATGGCCGGCGGTCAGGTTCTCCAGGTCGCTCATCTGACCACCATAGCGCTTCCAATCATCCAGGTAACTCCGTTTGACTCCTTCCCGTTTGGCACCAGCAAAATGCTTGGCTCCCAGGATACTCACATCATGATTGCCGAGCAATGCAATCACCTCACCACCCGCGTCCGCTGCCTGTGTTTGCAGTTTCATAATCAAGTCAATCACAGCGATGCCCGCGTTCCCACGGTCTACATAATCGCCCACGAAGCACAATATTTCCTGACCACCTGCCCAATTCAGGTTACCGTCAATTAAATCCGTTTGCTTATGCAAGAGCTTGACTAGGGCGGTGTAATGCCCATGCACATCACCAATGATGTGAATCACAAAATAACCTCATCATCCTGATTGATTGGTATTTCATAGATAAACCCTGGCCCACCATAACAAATGCCACCGTCAACATCCACACACAAACCATCATTGTAAATCAAGGCTTCAGTAATGTCTTCGTGACGGCTCACCCCGATAAAGCGAACACAAGGTTCGGCGAACTTTCAGTTCGGGGGCGCTTCTCAGGCTCCGCATGTGCCAACGCACTACGTTGTCGCCTGACGGATGCAGCGGACTGCTGAAAGTCCGACCCATCCGAGAACTTTCGTTTCTCTCTTAAGTGCGATTCAGATTTTACGCGGCGATCTACTCGCCACAACCTGCTATCTGAAGTTGTTAAAAAGCCGCGTTAGGCAACCACCGGGCCTTGATGTCCTCGTGCAGTCTCGGCCTAATCGTAAGATGTTAATCTTAGCACAGATATGCTGACTATGAAAGGAGGGCGGCATTCCCCCCAACCAAAGGTTGGCCCCCGCTCAAGGCGAACCGAAGGTTCGATGGTGTCCCCTGCCGCGTTTTTATGGGGTTTATCAAGTATCGTGCCAATTGTCGAATGACCATGAATGATGGTTTCGCCACCATATGTTTCCAGTAAGGTATGCGCCAATGCAGGATTATTCCAGAATTCCCGATGGGCGCTGAATTCATATAAAAGCTTATCCCACGCTTCTGGATCAAATCCACACAAGATACTTTCAAGACGCTGGTTGACTTCCCGTATTGTTTTGCCATAACCCAGATACAACGAGGCGTCTCCATGCAAGATCAAATACTTGCCGATCCGTACCATCGCCGGAAGGTGTATCATCCAAGCGACATGTTCTGGTGTCAATAACTGTAGGTCATGTTCTGTGCCAAGATTTCGCCAATCCGCCAAAAATGTACCACCTGATCCGCCACTGCGTTGATCGCCAAGGAGATGCGCCGCAAGAAAAAACGGCTCGTGGTTGCCCAAAAGCGCGATCACCCGTCCACCTGCCATCTCCGCCTGAAGCTGCAAACTAATGAGAAAATCAATCACCTTGATGCCATCTGGCCCACGATTGACATAATCACCAATGAAGCACACCGTTTCTGTACCTGCGATCCAGGTTAAATCAGGCGCAATCATTCGCGCCTCATCGCGCAGCACCTCGACCATCACATCATAATGCCCATGAATGTCACCAACAACTATCATAGCTTATAGATGAACCCCAATCCACGTTAGTACACAGCAGAATGATAGGCTTCGGTAGATACTCTCTGGCGCTTTGTGCAATAGAGATTGGTGTGTGCCCATATACCAACTATGCCTAAAACGCCCTACACCGGATAAAGTGGTCAATCAGCATATCCCAGACATGACGGCCATCCTCCGCCATTATCGAAAAGTTTCGACATAGATTAGCCTATATGGACATATCGCTTCGCCTATTCTATGCTAGAGTCGCTTAATATCATAGTTGTAACATGAAGGGAAGCTTGCATGGCAAAATCAGCATTGTTTGTCTGGGGCGGATGGTCTGGTCATGAACCTCAGCTAGGTGTTGAATTGTTTAGTGGCCTGCTGCGTGATGAAGGCTTTGAGGTCGAAATCTCCGATACGCTTGATATCTACCGAAACGCAGACAAACTTTCTCAACTTGACCTTGTCGTACCAACCTGGACAATGGGTACAATCGAGAAAGAACAGGAACAGGGTTTGCTCACCGCCATCAAAAATGGAGTCAACGTCGCTGGCTGGCATGGCTGCATGGGCGATTCCTTCCGCGATTCTGTGAACTATCAATGGATGGTAGGTGGACAATGGGTGCAACATCCCGGCAACATCATTGACTATCGTGTCAATATCACCAACCCCAAACACCCCATTACCGCTGGACTCGACGACTTCAACATGCACTCTGAGCAGTATTACATGCACGTTGATCCATCGAACCAGGTCCTCGCGACTACTACCTTCAGTGGTGAACACGCCGAATGGATTGATGGTGTTGTGATGCCGGTGGTTTGGACGCGCTGTTTCGGGAAGGGTAATGTCTTCTATACCTCACTGGGGCATGTTCGTAAGGACTTTAATGTTCCTGAAGCCCGCGAAATCGTGCGACGGGGGATGCTCTGGGCCACTGGCATGCTTAATTAACTGCCGAAAGCGTCACGACCATTCGCAATCGCTGCCAGAGCATCATAATTCCGCAGGCATATCTGCTCTCTTTTGCATTCGACTATATTGGCTTGTTCCCAACGACGAATGGTTCGGCTCACGGTTTCTAATCGTGTGCCGACCAACTCCGCAATGTCTTGTCGAGTAAGGGGGATGTCAATCAACAGGCCAATCCCGTTCTGCTGCCCGAAACGCTCACAAAGTTTCATAATACAGCGTGCAATCCGTTGTTCAACCGCCTCAGAACACTGTTCCCGGATGCGATCATGTGCTGCGTGTAACTGATTGACCAGTTGTTCAATCACATAGTCGCCCACTTCAGCCTGGTTGTGAATCAGATCGCGGAAGGCACTCCCAGGGATTTCTAGGACTACACTATCCTTTACGCCCTGCGTTGATCCAGGGAATGTGCCTTTTCCCAGAACAGCGAGCATCCCGAACAGGGATCCCGGCGCAAACACCCTCATAGCCACCACCTGCCCCTTGCCCGTAACTTGCGTCAAACGAACGCTGCCATCAACCAGCAAATAAAGATGACGGGCAGGGGTCCCTTGATGAAAGACAAATTCACCACGCGAAATTTGCCGTTCACGGCTGTGCTGTAGAAGGGGAAGTTGATTGAGTACACCAGTGACCACATGCTACTCCAAAATTTTCGATAGTCTCATGGTAGTTTGCCTGGTCAAGATTATGATGTGTCGGAAAGCACCGATTTAGGTGAACAATGTCACAGGAGGGTTGTCCCTGGCTTGCGGCTTAAGAACTGCCCATACCCATTCTTACCCAGCCATTCGTCCCCATCCACGATTTTTTGCCCGCGTAAGTATACCTGCACTGGTTTACCTTCGACTCGCAAACCTTCATAGCAGTTGTAATCAGTCAGCATATGATGAGTCTTAGCCTTAATGATATGTTCGGCGGCCGGGTCCCAGACCAGAATATCTGCGTCGGAGCCTGGAGCTAATGAACCTTTACGTGGATACAGACCAAAAATTTTCGCCGGGTTGGTACACAACAGTTCAACAAAGCGAGAAGGCAATATCTCGCCTCCATTCACGCCCAGATGCCACATCACCATCATGCGGTCTTCGATCCCCGGCAGTCCATTGGGAATACAGCTGAAATCGTGCTTGCCCAGTTCTTTCCCAGGCCGACGATAAGACGGATCCTGTTTTTCATAGTCTGCCCATTCATGATGGGTATGGGTTTTTGCCCATTTCTGCCAAGGGCCAATCCCCCCCTCAAACCAGAAATCACAGTGATCGGTAGCAACGGTTTGAATGGTCGAATCACGCAGCGCACTCCACAGGGCATGATGATCGCTTTTGTCCCGGATTGGCGGTGAACAGACGTACTTGGCACCTTCAAAGCCTTCCGCTCCCAGATGATCTTCTGCATTGAGGAATAGATATTGTGGGCAGGTTTCACCCATGATCGGGAAGCCATTGGCGCGTCCACGCCGCACCACTTCTATTGCCCCTTCACAGGTCATATGCACGACATACAAGGGGCATCCGGTTAAGCCTGCCATCACAACAGCCCGGTTCGTGGCTTCCATCTCGAGTTCCACTGGACGCGACGGTCCATGCCATACCGGAGCTGTCAGCTCGAAACTCAATAGCTCATGCCGCAGTTGATATTCCAAATCACCATTTTCGGCATGAACCATAACCAACATACCGTGTTCGGCGGCAATCCGCATGATGCGGAACAAATCTGTGTCATCAACTTGGAACGTATCTTTATAGGCCATCAGCACTTTCACGCTGGGAATACCTGCTTGAAGCAGGGATGGCATCTCCAGCAATACCTCATCCGTCGGATCGGTGATGGTCATATGAAAGCTATAGTCAATCTGGGCGGGTTTGGCATATTGACGATGAATCGCTAGGCCATCTGCCAGTCGTCCATCTTTAGGCTGATTGGCGAAATCAATATGCGTGGTCGTACCACCAAACGCTGCCGCCCGATGCCCGCTGTCAAAATCACTGTTGCTACTCGTTTCCGCGAGTGCCAGGTGCAGATGCGTATGGACATCCACACCACCCGGCATCAGATACTTCCCAGAGCACTCGACGATGTCGTGCGTCCCTTCGTCAATGCCTGCGCCAACAAACGTGATCTGTTCACCCTCAACCAGCAAATCAGCAGCAAACATGTCACTCGCGGTTATGATAATGCCATTTTTGAAGAGAAGTCCCATGGGCAGCTTCCTCGACTTATGCGTCTAAAATAAGAGGAAAATTGAGCTTCCAGGCCGTGTACAGCGCCAAGAAGAACTGCTTGAATTCGTTGATGGTCTGGTCGTCTGCCTCATCAGCTTGGAAAAGAAAAGGATAGCATGTTTCCACATCCCCCGGCGCGGGTACAATGTTCATAATTTCGCTGGCTTCCATTTCGCGTGAAATCGCATGGACAAATAGCAAGATAAGTGCACCATGATTGGGTTGGATGTTGCCCACACTGAAGATCATCTCAAAGAGTTGATTGGCGTCAATCGTGAATTCACCTAACCGACGCGAGTGCACCGACGTTTCCTCAAAGTAGGTATGATCTGCATTCCGCAGCAGATGGACGCTGTGCCCATCATATTCAAATTCCCGGATCCCTTGCCGCAGCAACAGCCAGACCAGTGGCTCATCTGGTACGGGTAATTGATCCAGCAACCAGGTCTCGGCTTGTTGGGAGACCGGATATTGGATAAAGCCCATGCATCCAAACGAGCGCTTTCCAATGTTTGCTGGGCAGCCTTTACAATGATGTTCCAATGGTTTGAGCTCAGCTGCTTCGTCCAGCAAATCTTGCACCACAATAACACGAGTTTCTTCCTGCCCTTCGGGTGTGCTACGGGTGAATTCAAAGCCCATTTCAGATGGGGGACGACCATCACCATTCCGACGAAATAACTGAATAATGGCTTGTGCCCGTTCCTCACCTTTAAGTCGTTCCAGGATACCAGCCGTAGGTAGAGTCTCTTTGGGGGTACAACTGTAATCAATGATGTAATCGATTGCCATGAGTTACGGCAACTTCCTGCTTTCTTGACGCCACTTAGTATAGCACATGGTTCAAATTATCAGGCGAACCGTGTATGATGGACGGCAATGTGATCTGACCAAAACGAGACATGTTGGGAACCAAGCCGTTGATGATCGGCAACATCAAAATCGAAACACCGCTTACGCTCGCTCCAATGGCAGGGCAGACCAATCATGCCCTGCGAATGTTGTGTCGTGAAATGGGGGATTGTGGCTTGGTCTGCACCGAGTTTATCAGCAGCAATGCCCTGCAATATATGAATTCGCGGGATCGCACCCTCCACATGTTTGATTGGACACCGGAAGAAAGCCCCTTCGCAGTGCAGCTATTCGGCAGCGATCCTGACGTTATGGCACAGGCGGCGCAGCTAGTTGTCGAGCATGGGGCAGACATCGTGGATATCAACATGGGCTGCTGGGTTCCCAAGATCGTCAAGACCGGGGCGGGTGCAGCACTCCTCAAAGACGTTGATACCGCAACAGCCGTTGTCAAGGCGGTGATTGATGCTGTTGATGTCCCAGTGACGGTCAAAGTGCGCAGCGGCTTCGAGCCAGGAAAACCAACGGCTGTCCCCTTTGCAGTCGCCGCAGAAAAAGCCGGGGTCAAAGCCATCGCTATCCATGCGCGTTATGCCAATCAAGGTCATAAGGGCTTTGTTGATCTCGACATCATCCGCCAGGTCAAAGAATCGGTCAGTATTCCTGTTTTAGGCAATGGCGAAATTGTCGATGCCACCTCTGCCCGTCGTATGATGAAAGTATCCGGCTGTGATGGTGTCATGATTGGCCGTGGCGCACTCGGTAATCCCTGGGTTTTCCGCCAGATTGCCCATGAACTGCGCACGGGCAAGCGCCTGCCTGACCCGACGCCGCAGGACCGCGCAGAGATGGCAGTTTATCATGCTCGTCTAATGCTGGATACAACCCAACTCCCACTAAAAAAGGCCATCCGCGAACTACGTGGACAACTGCTCAAGTATGCTTATGGTATGCCTCATGCTAAATCAGTACGTGATGCCGTCTGCCACATCGAATCAATGGACGACATTGAAGCAGCTTTTGCCCCATTGCGGCAGCTTGCCGCAAGTTAAGTATCTATCCGAAAAATCAAAAAGGTCCTGAAGAAAAAGAGGAAACTCATTGAAATTAGTGGCAACAAACATCATACTCAGAAACTCAAGCATGTCGACTCCTTTCAAGCTCCCTCCCCCCAGCCGCGCACCCCTAAAATACAGAACATATATTCTCACAAATGCCCTGTTCGGATAGATTCTAATCCGATTGATACCAATCCCGCTTGCCACAACCGCACATCCGTGCAAAAATCGCGCCTGTTCTTGTTAGTTAAGAAACCGAACCCGCCATGATCCCTGTTCGACTTGAACTGAAAAACTTCCTTCCCTACCGCTCACCCGACCCGGTGCGTTTTGATGGCGTACATCTTGCCTGCCTGACCGGTGCAAATGGAGCAGGGAAATCCTCGTTGTTGGATGCTATCGCTTGGGCGCTCTGGGGCAAAGCCCGCAGTAATGCAGGTGAAGAACTCATTCATCTAGGCCAAAACGATATGTACGTGCAGTTGGATTTTGAGCAAGAAGGGCTGTCTTATCGCGTCTTGCGGCGGCGTTCTCGTGCCAAGCGCTCGCAGGGCGCGTTAGATTTGTTCATCTTTGATGCAGAAGAACAGAAATATACCGTCATCTCAGAGCCAGGTATCCGACCCACCCAAGACAAAATCAACGAAATCCTGCGCATGGACTATGATACCTTCATCCATTCAGCCTTTTTGCAACAAGGCAAGGCAGATGCTTTCACCACCACCACCCCCGCCCGCCGCAAGAAAATCCTCTCCGATATTCTCGGACTCGATCAGTGGGCGAACTACGAAGATGTGGTCAAAGATCGCCTCAAGACCATCACCAACAACCTGACCTATTTTGACCAGCGTATTGACGAGATCAAGGCCGAACTCGCCCGCAAACCGGGCCTCGAACAAGATCTGGAAACAGCAACACAAAACCATCAAGATGCCGAGATCGCCCGCCAAGCCGCCGAAGCCCACTTGAAAGAGGTCGAACATGCACCCAGGGATTTGCGCAATGCCCAAGATAACAAAGCCGAACGCGAACGGCGGGGACGCGAATTGCAACGTGAACTTGATGAGGTGCAGGCCAACATCGAATCCAAGCAGCAGCAAATCGCTGGCTACCAAGAAACCATCGCAGCACAGACAGACATCAAAGAGGGTTACAATGCGCTCAAATCAGCGCGTGAAATTAACCAGGAACTCAGTGATAAACTGCGCCAACTGACCGGCTTAAAAGACGAACGCCATAAACTCACCAGCCAGATCCAGGCGGCCCATGCACGGCTGGAAAGCGAGATTGAAGCCGTTGAACGCACAATCGCCGAGTTGGAACACACCACTACCGCTGATTATGAAGCTGAATTGGAAACCGTGCAGGAAGAGGTTGCTGAACTCAGGGCCAAAGAAATTGAACGCGACAAGTTAGATGAGCATGTCAGCAGCCTGCGTGAAGAACTTGCCACTGTAAATGCCAACTTCCAGACTGTGACCGAGGAGGGCAAAGCCCTGCGTGAACGCCTTGATCAGCTAGAGACCACCAACGAGGAAGCTGTCACCTGCCCTTTGTGTGGTCAACCACTAACTGCCGAACATCGTGAGCAGCTTGTCGCAGAGATCAATGGGGAGGTTGAAGACAGACGCGCAGACTACCGCAAGCATCAAGATCGCGTTACCATCCTCAATACCCAAATGAAAGCACAAAAGGCACAGGTCACCGCGCTCAACGGCGAATTAAAAGAGTTGCAATCCCTGGTCGAGAAGATGGGCATGTTACAGACTCAAGCCCAAACCGCACAGGACGCCGCCACCCGCTTGAACAAAGAGCGCGAACATCTGACAACCCTTCAAAAAGAACTCGAAGAACAATCCTTTGCTGCCCATATCCATGAGCAACTTGCCCAGCTCGATGCTCAACAAAGCGAAGTTGGTTACAATTCATCTAGCCACGAAGTCGCACAGGAGCAGCTTAAAACACATCTACGCTTCGAAGAACTACACACACAGTTACAGGTCGCGCTGAATTCCATCAATTCATTTCAGAAAAGCCTTGATGGGGAAAAGCTCCGGGCTGAGCGGGTTCAAAAAGCAATTGATGATACCCAGGCCCAAATCGCTAAACTCGCCATTGACATCACCCGCTTGAATACCCTGGTGGATGAATACAACGCTCGTGAACAAGAAGTCCGCCAGCAACGTACACTGGAACGCAACGCCTATGAGCGGTTGGTCAGTGCCCGTCAAGCTCTTGATGCGCTCGAATCACAGGCCGCCCGCAAAGAAGATTTAGAGGCCCGCCGCGATGAACACCGGGAGCAAGAAGCCCTCTACAGTGATCTGCGTCTTGCCTTTGGCAAGAATGGGGTCCCTGCCATGATTATTGAAACCGCCATCCCAGAATTAGAGGCCAAAGCCAATGAACTTCTGACTCGTATGACTGATGGCCGCATGAACCTGCGCTTGAACACCCAGCGCGAGAAGGTCACTGGCGGAGTCTCGGAAACGCTAGACATCGAAATCGCCGACGAAGTGGGCACTCGCGGCTACGAACTCTACAGTGGGGGCGAAGCCTTTCGCATTAACTTCGCGCTGCGTGTTGCCATCTCCCAAATGTTAGCGCGTCGCGCTGGGGCACATTTACGCACCCTGTTCATTGATGAAGGATTCGGCACGCAGGATGGAACTGGACGCACCAAACTGGTTGAGGCCATCAACGCCATCCAGGACGAGTTCGATATGATCCTGGTCGTCACCCACATTGATGAACTGCGCGATTCCTTCCCTATTCACATCATGGTCGATAAAACCCCAACGGGCAGTCGGATTGATATTCAGTAGCTTGCCGACCTAACCACAACCGATATATCATCTCCTTCATCTGAAAGGAGCCCCTATGCGATCTATTACAATTTCTGAGATCAAGCTTTATCCGATTGCTTTGCCTCTGGTTGAATCTCTGGCGATCAGTGTTGCCGTAGAGGTCAATAAAGCTGCCGTCATTGTTGAAGTCCACACCACCGACAGCATTACAGGCTGGGCAGAGATTTCGGTCAGCAATGCACCGGGTTATGGCGCGGAAACAGTCGGTACCGCGCTGCACATTGCGAACCGATTTTTGCGGCCATTACTGTTAAACCAGACGATCGACTCGCCAACCCAGATTGGTGATCTATTTCATCGTGTACGTGGAAATCATCATGCTCGTGCTGGTGTTGAGGCAGCGGTGTGGGATGCCTATGCCAAAGCCAACAACATGCGGTTGGCAGATTTATTCGCCCACTATCTGCCTGAAGGTCACGCCTCACAGAACAAGGCCACCGTCGGTGTTAGCATTGGCATTCAGCCCTCCCTAGAAGAAACGCTGGCGATCATTAACCAGCGCCTGGATCAGGGCTACCAGCGCATCAAGCTCAAGATCAAGCCCAGATGGGATGTCGAACTGGCAAAAGGGGTGCGCGAAGCCTTGCCCAACGTTACCATGATGCTTGATGCCAATAGCGCATATACGCTGGAAGACGCCGACCATCTTAAACAACTGGATGCATACGACCTCCTCATGATCGAGCAACCCCTCGCCTATGACGACATCTATGAGCATAGTAAACTTCAACCCCAACTCAAGACACGGGTTTGCCTGGATGAGAGTATCAAATCAGCAGGCGATCTTCAAATGGCCTTACAAGTCGGCGCGATCAGCATCCTGAACTTGAAACCAGCCCGTGTCGGGGGCTTTACCGAGTGCCTCAGAATTTATAAGATATGCGTCGAGCATGATTTACCCCTTTGGATCGGTGGAATGCTCGAAACAGGGGTCGGGCGTGCCGCCAATGTTGCGCTGGCGTCCTTGCCTGCCATCAATTTGCCATCCGATATTTCTGCTACAGATCGCTACTTTGACCCTGACATTACCCAACCACCCTTTGCCCTTGGTGAAAACAGTACACTTGCTGTTCCTGATGGCCCTGGTATAGGTGTCGAAATGCAGCACGAACGCTTACTCGCTGCCTACGAACGGTGGCGCATTGAAGCCCCCTATGGCTATGGCGGTTTTGTATGAACGACATGCAGCACGGTTTGCTCAACGCTGATCCTGACAATTTAGGTAAGCCCTGATTGTTTCCCGTCTGAATACAGAATATATATTCTGCAATATGTTCACCCAAATCAACTCTCTTCAGCTACACTGAGACTAAATGACCGACTTGGAGTCCGTTTTGACTGCCATTTTTCGCCATTTTCCCACTACTTCCCGCTGGTTCCCCGCCCCCCTTGTTGCTGCCGCCATTTTTTCTTCAGCGGCAGCAGCAGATTATGACCCGCAATCTCACCCTCATGGATATCCTTGCGATTCACCACTGCCGGTCAGCCAATCATGTCGCCAATGAAGGCAAGACTCGATATTATAGACAACTAAATTGTTTTTGAGGGGAGACATCATGACAAATATACGTGCAGAACAGGATGGATTGACCGATGGAATGCCACGCGATACGAAGGGCAACTGGCAACCAGAGCAAGGAACAGCCCCACCCAATCCGATGTTTGTCTGGCCACTGAAGCCTCTTAAAATATTGAGGTGGTTATATCACTACCTGTTCCCCTGGAACCTCATCTACATAATCATCGCCACGCTTACCTGGGTGTTCCTTCAACCTGATCTTTCTCGATCTGCCGAATTTCGCCTTGATTGGATTCTCCTGGTATTTTTACGCAACCAAGTACTGCTGATCGTGATTGTGAGTTTATGGCATATTCGGCTGTGGTCACAGAAAACCCAAGGGTATCAGTATAAATACACCTCAGCTTGGATGGGAGTCGGCAAACGCCAGTTTATGTGGGGTGATCAACTACGAGATAACATCTTCTGGAGTGTGGTGAGCGGAGGAACGATCTGGACACTCTACGAAGTCCTCATGTTGTGGGCCTATGCCAACGAGATTATCCCTTATGTAGACCCGCGCCAGCAACCTGTTTATTTCATCATCCTCCTTTGCCTTGTTCCATTGTGGCGGCTCTTCCATTTTTATTGGGTTCATCGCTTTCTCCACTGGAAACCACTCTACAAAGCCGCTCATTATGTCCACCACAAGAATATCAACGTTGGCCCCTGGTCTGGGCTGGCGATGCACCCGATTGAGCATATCCTCTATTTTAGTTGTATCCTTATTCATTGGATTGTGCCCTCGCACCCCATTCATATGATATTTAATAGTCAACACGCAGCCTTCACGCCTGCTCAAGGGCATGTGGGATTCGAAAAAGTGGTTGTCAACGAAAAAGTAGAAGTCTCAGCTGCATCATACTTTCATCAGTTGCATCACCGTTACTTTGAATGTAATTATGGCGAACCTGATATTCCCTTTGACCATTGGTTCGGCACGGCACATGATGGATCATCTGAAGCGCATGAAGCAATGCGAGCCAAACGAAAGGCACGGCACCATATTTAGTTCAAATCGAGAGCGTCGTCTCTGGTTATGGCTCGTTGTGGTCTTGGGGGGTATCTATAGTACTCTGGGGCAAGCCCCAACAATCGCCGCAGCCTTACGTGAGCGGAATGATCTCCGAGATTCACTCTTTTTCGCCCTGTTTGTCGCCCTAGTTGTGATCGCAGTTGGCTTTGCGAATTCTCGTCCGGGGCGCGCCGAGATTGCGGTCGGTTTTGGTATTCTGATTGTCTATCTGACTGCATGGCTTAGAATTGGAACGCTGGAGGAACGCACACACCTGTTCGAGTACGGTCTGGTCGCAGGACTTGTTCACGAAGCGCTGATCGAGCGCCACAAAAACGGTGGCTGGGAATCCTGGCCTTCTTGGGTTCCCGCACCTGCCCTTCTTGCCCTTATCATATCCATCCTTTTCGGCTGGCTTGATGAAGTCATTCAATCATTCTTGCCTAACCGCGTCTATGATTTCCAGGACATTGTTTTTAACGCGGTTGCTGCCATCCTGGTGATTGGTGCCAGATGGCTGCTAATCCATGTTCAACGTTGGGCGAAAACCTACCGAGGATAGAATTCATGAATACATGATCTGCTTTGGGCCAAGATCCACCGCAAACGCCTGCGCATCATAGCTCTTAAGCAACAACTCAAACCGAATTTGTTGGTAATCTGGGTCGTCCCAGCGGTTGATAAACTCGCCTGGATCATCTTCCAGATCAAACAATTCGCCCAGTCCATGCCCATGATAAACGACCAGCTTATAGCGATCTGTTCGTAGCATTGTGCCGTAAGTGCCCTCAAAATCATTTTCTTCGCGGGGCATCAGTACATGATAATACTCGCTGCGTACAAACTCACGGTGCATCGTAGTCTCGCCGTTTAAAATGTTAAGCAATGAGCGTCCCTGCATCCGGTGTGGCTGCTCCACACCACAAATTTCCAGCAGGGTCGGCGCAACATCTATCAACTCGATCAGCGCATCGCTGACTAATCCAGGTTTGAAATGTCCAGGCCAAGAGAATATCAGTGGAACCCGTACCAGCCCCTCATAAAAGCGGCAGCCCTTGAACAGCAGACCATGATCGCCCAATGTCTCACCATGATCGCTCATGAAGACAATCAGCGTGTTCTCCCGTTGTCCAGTACGTTCCAGCGCTTCCAGAATTTCACCGATTTTGTCATCAACCAGTTCAATCATCGCGTAATATTTAGCAACGATCTGCTGAGCATCAAATTTTTCCGGGTGGCGAGCCTTGCTCTGGAAGTCCACCGCCGCCAGTTTACGCTGTGCTTCCAGGTCACTTTCCTGGAACAATGGCTTTGGCAGTGTTCCAGGCTCGAAATGCTCTCGATAACTATGTGGCGGATCAAACGGCGGATGGGGATAATACGGATTAAAGCTCAGAAACCAAGGCTTGCCATCACGATCTTGCTCGATAAATTCGATGGTCTTATCTGCACACCAAGTGGTCTGATGCAGTTCTGGTGGGATAGCTTCCGGGTCTTTGCGAAGTTCTGCTAAACTATAACCTTGCTCTTCCACCCAAGTGCGGTAATCGTGGCCTTCTTCCCAGCTATCACGGGGCGCATGACTAAACTCGAAGAAGCGATACCCGTCGTTGGGGATACGCGGCTCAATCCGATCCATGCTGCCTTGTAAATGAAACTTGCCCGCCAGACCACCATCATACCCTGCATCAGCCAGTAACTTTGTCACCAATGGTGCAGAATCTGCCCAATGCTCGTTCCCATTGGTACAAGCGTGGATCGCGCTGGGGTACATCCCCGTCAGGAAGCTAGCACGGCTGGGTGTACAGATAGGACTCTGGCAAACTGTGTGCGTAAAAGCCACACCCTCCGCTACTAATTGATCAATATTGGGGGTACGAACATGCGGGTTATTCAACGCACCAATCGTGTCATAGCGTTGTTGATCCGTACAAAGCCAGAGGATGTTAGGCCATTCCATTATCATTGTCCTAATTGCAGTTGGTTAATGCACCGAATCTACCGTTTGTTACCTCCATTCGCAATTAATACGTTACGATATAAGCATGACAAGAATCAGGAAAGACGCGTTCAAAGCAATCGATATTGCGCCGCTTGTGCTGTTCCGCATCGCCTTTGGTGCGATCATGCTGTGGGAAGTCTGGCGCTATTTTCACTTTGATCGCATCAATCGCTACTACATCAACCCAACCTTCTATTTTTCCTATTTCGGCTTTGAGTGGCTCAGCCCGCTACCCGGTACTGGTATGACCTGGTTGTTCCATATTCTGGGTGGCCTGTCAATCTGCATCATAATTGGGTTGTTCTATCGTCCTGTGATGGTGCTGTTCTTTCTGTGCTTTTCCTACATCTTTCTCCTCGATATGGCACAGTATCTCAACCACTTCTATTTGATTAGCCTCATGAGTTTTCTGCTGATCTTTGTGCCAGCCCATCGTGCTTTTTCGGTGGATGTCTGGCTCAATCCAGACCGACGGTCACAAACTGCCCCCGCCTGGACACTCTGGATATTGCGCTGGCAGCTTGCCATTGTCTATTTCTTTGGTGGAATTGCCAAGCTGAATGGCGATTGGCTGCGGGGGGAACCGATGCGTCTGTGGTTAAGCGAACGCATTGATTTCCCATTGATTGGACGGTTTTTCACTGTAGATTGGATACCCTATTTCTTTAGCTATGGGGGGTTACTGCTTGATCTGTTGATTGTTCCCTTACTCCTCTGGCACAGAACCAGATGGTTCGCACTGCTGGCGGTTGCCTTCTTCCATCTGATGAATGCTCGCTTGTTTAATATCGGTGTCTTCCCCTGGTTTGCGCTGGCTGGAACCGTCGTGTTGTTCTTGCCCCCGCATTGGCTCCACTTTCGCTGGTTGGGCACTTCAACACAGGACTACACTGTACCCGCAACCCTGACCAGGAGCCACAACCTCATACTAGCGCTCATTATGGGATATTTTGCTTTCCAGATTCTAATCCCATTACGCCATTTTCTTTATCCTGGAGATGTCAACTGGACAGAAGAAGGGCATAAATTTGCGTGGCATATGCGCCTGCGCAGCAAACGTGGCAATGTCAGTTTCCATGCAACAGACACCCACACCAACACCACGACAATGATGGATCTTGAACAATACTTGTCATCACGCCAGTTTCGCCAGATGATTAATCGACCTGAGATGATCCTTGAGTTGGCGCAAGAACTTGGTTCCGAACACACAGAAATCCGGGTTTGGAATATCGTATCTTTGAATGACCGTGCGTATCAATTAGTGATTGATCCCAGCGTGAATCTTGCAGCCGCATCCCGGTCATTAGGCCATGTGGATTGGATTCTTCCACTAGAACAGCCCCTCAAGGACGCAATACCACTGCTGCTTGTCCTGCGCCTGGAGGAAAGTTTATACCTTATCAACATGACCACACTCGATTTCCCGCTGGGTGATGTCCGTATTGGCGAAGAAGGACGAACTGGCAGTGATTGGGACCTGGGCACACTACCCTATGGAACTTGTGTGGCCGCACATATGGACACAATAGAAAGTAACCCAGCCGTCATCTGTAATAAAATCGGGACACAATTGTATCTGCCCGCAGATGATCCAATCTGGGATAAACCTTTGCAACTCCAATTCGGTGATTCGCCCGAGATGATATGTTCATCACGCACATGTATAATCCCGGCTCGATCTGATGGTGAATAAGCGCTAAACTTAGATTTTGGCATGGTTTTGGAAGCTAGCATGATTGTCACCATAACGCCTAACACAGCTATTGACCAGATCGTTTTCATAGACGAATGGCAGTTTGATCGCACAATTCGTGCTCAAAAAACCTTGCAGACCATCGCCGGAAAACCCACCGATGCATCATGGATACTGGCTGAATTAGGGATCAAAAGTCTGGCATTAGGGTTCAAGGCAGGCCTAACTGGAGAACTGGTTGACCAAATCTTAAGCGAGAAGGGCGTCCAAACCGATTTTATCGCTGTTGATGGTGAAACCCGTCGTAATCTGGTGATTGTTATGCAACAGGGCCAGCATCAGACCACCATCACCTCTGCGACCCTGAAAGTGTCACCAGACCACGTTCGGCAGCTAGAAGAAAAGTATATGAAAGTATTGGATGAAGCAACCTGTGTTGTGCTGGGTGGTACGCTACCGACAGGGGTTAACCCCTCGTTTTATGCTCGGTTGATTCAACTGGCCAACAAACGTAATATACCAACAATCCTGGATGCCAGTGGTCCCTCCTTGCGTGCAGGTGTACAGGGGCAACCAACCTACATAATGCCCAACCAGGATGAATTGGGTGAACTGGTGGGCTATCCCATCACCTCCATTGAAGCAGCCTATCAAGCCGGATGTTTGGTCAAGAAGGAATGCGGTGTCTTACTCATCATTTCATTAGGAGCCGTTGGCGGAATCGCCATTCTGGAAGACCAGGCCTATCGTATCGAACCGCTTCCAGTCGATGTGGTTAGCACCGCCGGAGCAGGCGATGGTATCCTTGCCGGGTTAGCTGCTGCCTTTGGGCGCAGGCAGCCAATTCTTGAAGGTATTCGGCTCGGATTTGCCGCAGCAACTGCCATCGTGACTCAACCCGGCACAGCCCAATGCCATGCCGCCGACATCCAGGCCCACTACGAACAGATCAGTATTGAGCCTTTTCAGACTCCAGCATCAGCCGAAAAGAAAAGCAAATGACTCAATTTGAATTTATTACACCCACCCGTATTATTTTTGGCTCTGGCAAACTCCAAGAGATTACCTCACTCGTGCAGGGTTATGGTAGTCGGGCTTTTGTGGTCACAGATGATGTTGAGAATCGCGCCAGCCCGTTGGTCAATCACCTTACTGATGCGTCAATTGGTTATGAGTTCTTTATCGTCACGAGTGAGCCGAGTGTTTGTTCAGTTCAAGCCGGGTGTACAGCCTTCCATGAATCGGATTGCCAGTTTGTTGTCGCCATTGGTGGTGGCAGTGTGATCGATACGGGCAAGTCAGTGGCGGCGTTGGTCAATAATTCGGGAAATCCACTCGATTATCTGGAGGTTATTGGTAAAGGGCAGGCCATCATCAACCCGCCCGTTCCCTATATCGCCATTCCGACAACCGCTGGAACCGGAGCCGAAGTGACCCAAAACGCGGTGCTGCTCTCAGAAGAACATCAGGTCAAAGTGAGCTTGCGCAGTCCTCTGATGCTGCCACATGTTTCGCTGGTTGACCCAGAACTGACCCATTCTGTACCACCTGCCGTAACCGCTTCAACTGGGATGGATGCTTTAACCCAGGTCATTGAACCTTATGTTTCCGTCCTCTCGAATCCTCTCACAGACTCCATTGCGCTTGAAGGCATCAAACGTGGTTCACGTTCTTTGCGTCAAGCCTATCAAGATGGGAACGATGCTGCCGCCCGTGAAGACATGGCCTTGACCAGTTTGTTTGGTGGTTTAGCGCTTGCTAATGCCAAACTGGGCGCGGTGCATGGGTTTGCTGGGGTGTTGGGGGGCATGTACCCCGCACCACATGGGGCGGTGTGTGCCCGCTTGCTGCCACCTGTAATCGCCACCAATGTCCAGGCGTTGCAGTCGCGTGAGCCGGATAATCCCTTGTTGGCACGCTTTACCCAGATCGCTACGATTGTGACCCAAAACCCAAGCACAGGCGTCGAGGATTTAGTCGAATGGGTGGCGCAATTAGGTGATGGCCTCAATATCCCTTCACTTGCTAACTACGGTGTGCAAGAAGACCACTTTACTAAAATTGTGGAGAAAAGCGCCCAATCAAGCAGTATGAAGGGCAACCCGATTCTGCTTACTGAATCTGAATTGTTCAATATTTTGCAAAAAGCTTTATGATCGTAGTTAGATATCACTGTGTTCATCAAACGAAAAGGCGTCGTTGTGGATGATTGCCATGCCATTTCTAGCCTTCACCTCAAACACCCCTAGATGCCTATCGCTCTTCACAACCTAAGTGCAGTTGATTTTTGAGAACATATGTTCTGTATTCAGACACCCCAAATTGTCAAGTTCTACCCGCAAAATTCACCTCTTCTCCTCACAACTCGTATTGACATCATCCCTCCAATTCGCTACACTTTGCATACGTATGCAAACATCCAAATTAGAGGCGACCATGGCCATTACTTATCTGAAAAAAGGCAAGTCCGTTGACGAAAAAGCCCAGGCGGATGCACGAGTCCAGGATACTGTTCGCAATATCCTGGCGAATGTGCAGGCGCGTGGCGACGAGGCTGTCCGTGAACTCTCTGAAAAGTTCGACGCCTGGAATCCCACCGACTTCCGACTGAGCGATGCACAAATCCAAGAGATCGTAAGCTCCTTGCCAGTGCAGGTCATCGAGGATATCAAGTTCGCCCAAGAGCAGGTACGCAACTTTGCCCAAGCACAACGTGCTGCCTTGCATGATGTTGAAGTCGAGACACTTCCCGGCGTGGTTCTTGGTCACAAAAATATCCCGGTCAACAGTGTCGGCTGCTATGTCCCCGGTGGTCGCTATCCAATGGTTGCCTCTGCCCATATGAGTGTCCTCACCGCAAAGGTCGCCGGAGTCAAGCATGTGGTTGCCTGTACACCACCTATCAAAGGCGAACTGCCCGCCCTTACCATCGCTGCTATGCACTTTGGCGGAGCAGACGCCATCTATATCCTCGGTGGGGTACAAGCTATGGCAGCTATGGCGTATGGTGTGCTTAGTATTGAGCCTGTCGATATGCTGGTTGGGCCGGGGAACGCCTATGTCGCTGAGGCCAAACGTCAGTTATTTGGTCTGGTCGGAATTGATCTATTAGCGGGGCCAACCGAAGTCTTGGTTATTGCCGATGAAACTGCCGATGTCGAGATGTGTGCCACCGATTTGCTTGGGCAAGCCGAACACGGCCCCACGTCACCAGCCGTCTTCTTGACCACAAGCCGAGAATTGGCAGAGAATATTCAAACCGAGATTGGTCGTCAACTAGAGACCTTGCCCACAGCGGATTTGGCCGGTGTCGCATGGCAGGACTATGGGGAGGTCATCCTGGTTGACACAGACGAGCAAATGGTACAGGTTGCCGATAACATCGCCAGCGAACATGTCGAGGTCTTGACAAAGAATCCGCAATATTTTTTGGATCATATGACGAACTATGGCGCATTGTTCTTGGGGCCACGAACCAATGTCGCCTATGGTGATAAGGTCATTGGCACAAACCATACACTGCCCACCCAAAAGGCCGGACGCTATACAGGTGGTTTATGGGTTGGCAAGTTCATCAAAACCGTGACCTATCAGCGCGTTATAACAGACCAAGCCAGTGCCATCATTGGCGAATATGGCAGTCGTCTATGTGACATCGAAGGTTTCCTGGGCCACAAAGCCCAATGCGACCTACGGGTGGAGCGCTACGGCAACTAAAACAGTCTGTCTGCTAACCTAGGGAGATCGCACCAAATCTTTTATTTGGTACAAAATGGTTCACAACCTGTTGGTAAGGACACGCCGTCGTGTGTCTGTTTTTCGAGTGCTCTATTGGGTGCCCCTACAGGTCTATTTTGGGCCGCTCTGACCTGAATCTATAGCCAAATATCGCCAAATATAGTAATATAGATTGTAAATTAGTTGCTCGTGAGAACGAGGCTAATGATGAAGAAAGCTACCTCAATTGAAGTCGCAGAACAAGCAGGTGTTTCACAATCCACTGTCTCGCGTGTTTTCAGCGAAAATAGTCCCAACGTTGCACAGTCCACAAGAGACCGTGTACTAGAAGCTGCGCGTAATTTGGGCTACCGCCCCAATGTCATCGCCCGCATGATGAGTACCCGCCAGAGCAACATCATCGGTATCGTCATGGCAAGCATCACGAGCCCCTTTTATCCCTATGTGCTGGAGAAATTCCTGCAAAAGCTCCAAGCGATAGATCGTCAAGTCTTGCTTTTCACTGCTGCGCCTCAACAGCAGGTCGATGATGTGCTGCCGTTGGCCTTACAGCACCAAGTCGATGCGCTCATTATCACCTCGGCAACCTTATCATCAGAAATGGTCGAAGAATGTACCCAACAAGGAACACCCGTCATTCTGTTCAATCGCTATGTGAGTGGAGCTAATGTCAGTGCTGTTTGTGCCGATAACGAAGGCGGTGCGAGACTGGTCGCAAACCTCCTGGTTGACAGCGGTCATCAACGTTTTGGCTATGTTGCCGGACAGCAAGACACTTCTACGAATAATGATCGGCAGCGTGGCTATCTCGAGCGCCTACATCAGCGCGGTATTTATGATGTACAGATTGAACAGGCGGAATACACATACGAGAGCGGCTACAAAACTACCAAACACCTACTCAAATCCCAACATCCACCAGACGCCATTTTCTGCGCCAATGACATTATGGCACTCGGAGCCATTGACGCTGCCCGTAACCTCAACGTGTCAATTCCCTATAACGTGAGCATTGTCGGTTTTGATGACATTCCGATGGCGGGGTGGGGAGCTTACAATCTGACCACCATCAGCCAGGAGGTTGATGCTATGATTGAGGAGACTCTCGCCTTGATGCAGGAAAAAATCGCTCATCCTAATTCGCCACCTGAACTACGCCTCGTACCCTGCAAGCTCAAAATTCGTCGTTCTGCGAGAATCCTATGACCCAACCATTACACGATCAAGTAGCCGTCGTGACAGGTGGCGGTGGTGGAATCGGTAGTGCCATCGCCCGTCGCCTGGCCCAGGCAGGCGCCCATTTGGTTATCACCTTTAACAAAAGTCATGAAAAAGCTGAGGCTGTCGCCGCTTTACTCATGGGTACAGATCATCTAGTCGTCCATTGCCCCGTTGACGATAGCACGGCCCAATCTAAGCTCGCCCAGATTATCACCGATCACTATGGTCGCCTGGACATTCTCGTCAACAATGCAGGCATCACACGCCCTGTCCCGCATGATGATCTCGATAGTCTTGATGACAATCTCATTGACGACATTTTCCGTGTAAATTTTCGTGGCGCATTCGCCTCCGTCCGGGCCCTGAAACCCCTCCTGATGGCGAGCGGTGGTCTCGTCGTCAATATCACATCTATCGCCGGACGTACAGGAGTCGGCAGCAATGTTGCCTATTGTGCCAGCAAAGCTGCTATGGACAGCATGACACGCTCATTGGCGCGTGCCCTCGCGCCACAAATTCGGGTCGTCTCCGTTTCACCTGGTTGGGTTAATGGCGAATATGCTCAGCGTATGCCACCCGAAATCATCAAAGAGCAAAAAGCGAAAACGCCACTAAACCGAATCGCCGAAGCCGAAGATGTTGCTGAAGCCGTCTATGCAGTCGCAGCCCATCTGACCTTTAGCACGGGCGATATTATCCCCGTAGATGGTGGAAGGCCGTTGTTATGATTCGCTCTATTTGTTCTGTCAGTATGACACTCCGCACCGACTGAAAGCGAACCTTCGATTCATGGGCGGCTTGTAGCAGGCTCAAGCTCCTTTCCGTGACGCTCTGCTACAACTGAAGTCGGACTTTCAGTTCGCTGCAGCTTCTGAAGTACGCATGAGTTCACCACCTCCACGTTCACCTTCAAGGGCGCGTCCCACCCGCGTCGCACGGCTGTGACAGCCTTTGTACGATGTGGACATGATCGCATAAAACACCGTGCGACACAACGCCGAACCGCTCCTGTTGAAATTGAACCAAAGGTTCGCTGCGGCTTGCGGCGGGCTCAAGCCTGTTTCCGTCATGATTTTAGGATTCCGAAAAATTTCGGAATAAATGGGTTGAATCGGTAGATAAATTATGAAGGGTGTGATAATTTTATAATTGATAAATCATTGAGGAGCCAGGCGATGCCTTACTTCACCATCAATCATCATCTTGCGGTGCTGGCTATCAAAAATGAATTACTCGATCCTGAAGCTGGACTTCAGACAGTTTATACCAAATTAACATATCTTCATCAAAGAGTTTTTAGGCAAATTCAACTCAACAAATTGAATATTGAGCCTCTCAACTCGTTCCCGAATGTTGTTTCGACAATTTCAATCACCACCCCCTTCAGCACACCAACCTTGAGTTTGCAGTATATGCGCCCTGTGGAGAAAGCCGTCATCGTCGAACGGATCATGGGTCGGGAACACAGCAACAACAAGGACAACCTGGAGCCTCGTCTCCACCCGGTTATTGAAATCCGCCTAACACCCGATCATTTTGTGATTGAACTGGTAGTTGCGCCGGATGCCTGGTATGATCAGCAGAATTTCGTGGGCAAGTTGTCCGTTGATCAGCATCGTCTCCACTTTTATGAACTGCTAGCTAGCCTGGGATCTGATTATTACATTGGGTTCTGGTCAGGGACGCATCTGAGTGATATGACTCTAAAGACAGATCGGCTGCCTCCTGCCCGCATTATGATGGAGTATGTGGATACCTTCGCCGCAGGCCGCGATTATCTTCGGGTTGGGCGCTGGTATGAACCAGATTGTGATGACCTAACAGAAAACAATATCGTATCCGAGATTATCAAACACACACGCAATTTGATGGATATTTATGATTTCATCCTGTGGACGAGCAATAACAACTTTCACAGTTTTTATAAGAAAATTCACACTTGGCAATAAAACTACACAGAACTTGAATATCAGCCGTCTTTTTTGCCCTCCAATGTTGCTGATTCGGTGACATACTCCTACAGCAAAAGGCCAACCGAGATATCCCTTGCACCTCAAAGCGCAAGGCGTAACAATCCCTATATATCCCGCCGAATCGCAGGTTTACAGGATTGAACCATAAGTTTGTTTTGGAGGACGCTATGCACGTTGCATTTAACGGATGGTTCTGGGACTCGCCCCATGTGGGCAGTGGGCAATATCTACATCGTTTGCTGTACAATCTGCGGCAGATCGACCCCACATTAAACATGACATTAATCTTACCGCCCCATATTCAATCAGTGATAGATGTACCAGAGAACGTCAACTTGATCGCAACTTCTGGGCCAGGTGGCCGATTGGGAAAAATCTGGTTTGAGCAGCGTACCTTCCCAAAGATGATAGCGCAATGCAAAGCGGATATTGCGCATGTACCTTACTGGGGGCCTCCTTTATCATCCCCTGCTCGGCTGGTTACGAGTATTCTGGATGTGGTGCAACTCATCATCCCGAACTATACTGCAACCTTGGGCAGCCGCCTGTATCTCTCGTTAGTACGAGCCGCATCTAACAACATGGCCCACACCATCACGATCAGCGCAAGCGCTCAAAGGGACATCGTAGCGTATTTAGGCATTCCGGTGGAGGCTATCACGGTTACGCATCTGGGGATTGATGACCGTTTTCATCCGCGCATGGGAGCCGAACATGACGAGGCGGTGCGGCAAAAATATAGCCTTCCAGAACGATTTGTGTTGTATCTGGGCGGGTTCGATGTACGCAAGCAGGTAGATTTGTTACTCTTTGCATATACTTACGTTGTGCAGGGCGATGCCGAGCAGACGCCGTTAGTTTTAGCAGGCAAAGAGCCAACCTGGGGGACGGCAGTATTCCCGGATATGAGAGCTTATGCGCAAAAGCTTGACCTGGAAGAAACCTTGTACTGGTGTGGCTATATTGATGAAGCCGATAAGCCTGCATTGTATCGACTGGCGGATGTATTTGTCTCGCCGAGCATGTATGAAGGGTTTGGGTTGCCTGTGCTGGAGGCGATGGCAAGTGGGACACCTGTGGTCGCCAACAAGATTTCTGTGTATGAGGAAATACTAGGTGATGGCGCATATTTAACCGACAATGCACGATCAATGGCGGGTGCGATTCTGGCATTGCTTAATCAGGAAGACTTTCGACAGTCGATGATTAATCAAGGGCTGGCACAAGCCACTCCTTATCGGTGGCGCAGCACGGCCGAAAAAACACGCGAAGTTTACCAGAAGGTCATCCAACAGTGAGCCAACAACGTCCTTTACTCCCCGATGAAACCCGAGAAAGCCGTCGTGTGCGCCCGCACAAAACGACCTATGCCCTGCTGTGGACCACAACCTTGCTGCTTTCGTTGGTTGTCATTTCGGGTCTGGTCGTGATTCTATTCCAGCCTCAGATTTTTGGCATGGAACTCACAGGAGACATGACCGCAACTCGTGTTCATATTCAACAGACTGAAGACGCCCTAGTAAACACTGCCCTAGCACTAGGAAATTTGCAGTCTGCGTTTGAATTGACTGGTCAATTTCATATTGAAGAGTCGCTTGACCTGGAAAGCACCCAAATCGCACTCGAAAACCTGGAAAATCAACGGAACAACGACGCAACACAGGTAACGCTCAATCAACAGGGCACACAAACAGCGATTGCCAATGTGAATGCGCAGCAGGCCACCCGCAGCGCTATCGGATTCAGGAATACTCAGGCCGCCGTTGACCGTGTAGCGACCCAGGTCGAGTTAGATTTCCGAGGGACGCAGGCCGCGCTCAACCGGGATGCGACAGCGGTAGCTCTTGGTTTTGCCACCCAGCCCCCCAGTGGACAAGACATCCTAGCACAGACACCCCAACCAACGGCGACAATCCAGCCATTGTTTGAGGACGGCTTTAACAACGGTGTTGATAATGGACTTTGGCGGTTGGGCTCAATCCAGGATTGGACGCTGAATTCTGATGCCGTACTGGAAGCGCAACGCGATAATGCTTGGTTGCTGACGCAGGTTGACACATTTAGCGAATATCTGTTGGAAGCCGAGATCGTTCCAGGCAACGGTTCAGATTATGCTGTTTTGATGAACGTCACGGATAACCATGCTTATGCGCTGCGACTGTCATACGATGGGGCACGATTGGCTGCAACTGGATTTTACGAATCCGATACAGCTTCGTTTATGAATGGTGGCGATCTGAACAACGTGATTGAATCGTTCCACCCAATTCAGACCATACAGGTCGATATCCCAGTGGAAAAAGCCATATTGATCCGGGTGGAAGTGCGTGATAATCGGGTATTGGCGTTTATCAACGAGGAGATTGCGCTTGATCTGCTGTTGGACACTGTACCTGCGGCTGGTGCAGTTGGCATTCAAGTGCCAGAAGACACGATTATTCGGCAGATTATCTTATCCCCATGATAGGCATCATTGATCTAGATCAATGAAGGTTTATGGCAGACTTGTTATACTTCTATCATAGAGTTTTTGTCCTTTTGGAGAGAGGGAATAATTATGAAGCGCATTTTCCGTATGCGTTTGCTATTCACCGCAACTGCCCTCACTGGGTTTATCTTGGTTGCGTCGGGATTAGTAATTGCATTTAGCACTGGGGATATCGAAAGCGGAAGCTTGCCTTCAGTAGATACCATCCTCGCCGCCCAAATCGCCAATTCTAACGATGAATGTGTCGTCTGCCACACAGATCAAACACCGGGTATCGTAAATCAATATGCCAAGAGCGACCACTTCTCCAGCAGTGTCACCTGTGGCAGCTGTCATCTCGTTGATGAGGGCTATCCGGGCAGTGTGGAACATCCTGACTCAGAATTCTATGTTCTAAGCCGTTCCTCGCCTGCCATGTGTGAAGAATGCCACACATCACAGGTACAGGAATTCAACTTCAGCCGTCATGGTCTGCCTTCTTATGTCGCTTATGCCGGAACAGATCTATTGAGCGAGGAACACCTGGAACAATATCGCGCCATTCCAGAAGCTGGTGGCTACGACACACGCGGGCGCAATTCTCTGCATCGCATGGAAGGGCCTGAAGTCACACGCTTTGCTTGTGAAGGTTGTCATAACGTGGGTAAACCGAATCCCGATGGTTCAGTTGGCGATTGCACTGCCTGCCACCTGCGGCATGAATTCAGCCTGGAGCAAGCTCGCAAACCAGAAACCTGTAATGCCTGCCACATCGGGCCAGACCATCCACAGTGGGAAATCTATGTGGAAAGCCCGCATGGTATCGCTTATTTGACAGGTGGCCATGAATGGCATTGGGATGCAGAACCGGGCACATTGACAACGGTAGACTTTCCTGCGCCGACCTGCGCGACCTGTCACTTCAGCGGCTTTGGTCTTTCTGGAACAACACATGACGTTGGCGATCGCTTGAGTTGGTTCCTGGCAGCACCCATTTCAACCGAACGTCCGAATGCAGGTGAAAATCGCATTCGGATGCAGAACGTCTGCCGCGCCTGCCACTCAGAAAACTTCATCAGTGAATTCTATGAAGATGGTGATGCGCTGGTTGAATCAATCAACGACTGGGTACGGCTATCGGATTGGATGGTACAACCGCTTAAAGACAACGGCCTGATGACGGCTGCGCCATTTGATGAGCCGATTGATTACACTTACTTTAATCTGTGGCATCATTGGGGCCGCACGGCAAAGTTCGGAGCCTGGATGCAAGGGCCGGACTATACTCAATGGCATGGTGCTTACGAAATCCTGCATGATCTGGCAACCTTGCGCGAAGAAGTTGATGAGAAGTTGGAAGAAGCGGGTTTGGAACCATTGGAACTGCCCGAAGACTTCCCGTCCATTGATGCAGCGCGTGAAGTTTTGGCAAGGCAGGAGCCTGAATAACAATGGCTGTGAGAACCGCACCCGCCCGCATACCGGGAATTGGTCAGTTTCATCTACCCCTCAGCCGAAACGACTTGCTGCTGGCGCTGGTAGCCTTTACTGAAATCGGGACAGGGCTAGAGACCTATCTAGCTCACCTGATTAGTGGTGGCATCAAACCAGCTGAATCAATTCCGGTGATCTTCGGGCCAACGGCAGGTGCGGTGTTATTATTCGCGCTGTTTTTGCGCATACGCCAGGGAGTCACGCTGACTTCAACGCTGATCGTTCTTGGGGTTGCTGCTTCTAGCATCTTTGTTGGCATTCTAGGAACTGCCTTCCACTGGGCGCGGACTGTGCCACCCCCCTCAGTAGGATCACAAGCCCTCCAGTGGGATTGGATTATCTATGCGCCACCCGTACTGGGGCCACTGGCCTTTGCGGGCATTGGCATCATGGCAATCATCGCTCTGTTGGAAGACACCAAACCTGAAACGGGGAAACTAACGCTGCCTGGCGTGTTTACAGTTGACACACCCATGGCACAAACCCGGCAGTTCTTATGGCTGGTAGCCTTCGGGCTATATGCTGCTACGGTGAGTTCATTTCTGGATCATGGTCGCACAGAATTTGAGAACATATTTGTGTGGATACCAACTGTTCTAGGCCTTTATGGTTCAGTCACAACAACCTTGATGGCAATTTATGAACGACATACCAGTACCGACTACTTCATCTTCTTTTGGACGATGGTCATTATGATGTTGATGGGGATGATCGGTGTAGGTTTTCACATCAACTATGATCTACCGGAAACAGGACAGGGACTCGTGTTTGAGCGATTCATTCGTGGTGCTCCAATCATGGCTCCGATGTTATTCACCATTATGGGAATCTTTGGCATCATCACAATGGTCAATGCTGATACCGGGGATTAATCGCTCTTTCCCAGAAATTTCACATTAAAGGGCCCGTCATGCGCCCTTTTTTGATTCTCACCGGACTGTAAGACTTTCACAAGGATTCTACATCACACTAGTGGTTCTACAGATTGGCGAATAAAACTAGGATATTGTACGGCGATGCAGAGAAGATTGAAGTTCTTATTAATGATTGTGGTGGTTGTGTTGAGCAGCAACCTGGCAGGACAAGAAGGCAACTTTGAGGGCGCGGTTTCTATGCCAGACTTCCCCACGACGCTGGAATGGATCAATGTGGAGCAACCACTGACGGTTGCTGACTTGGAAGGCAAAATCGTCATCATGGATTTCTGGACGTATGGTTGTATCAACTGTATTCATATGATCCCGACATTGGAACGCCTAGAAGAAGAATTCGCCGCCGAAATTGTCGTGATCGGTGTCCACTCGGCGAAATTCGATAATGAAGGCACCACCGAGAATATCCAGCAAATTGTCGAGCGCTACGGCTTACATCACCCTGTTATCAACGATCATCAGTTTATCATCTGGCAGACCTTTGGCATTCAAGCATGGCCTTCATTTGCCATTATCGACCCTCAAAGCAACGTCCTCGCCATTGATTCTGGTGAGATTCCCTATGCGGTGTTCAAGCAATTCCTTGATGAAATGATTGCGTTCTGGGATGAGCGCGATGGGATCAACCGGGAGCCACTGGCTTTATCATCTGGCAGCGAAGCCCGCCCTAATAATCTACTGAGCTTTCCCGGTAAGGTATTGGTCGATGAGGCTGATGAGCGGCTCTTTATTGCCGATAGCAGCAATCATCGCATCCTCATCGCTGACCTGAATACCCACGAAGTGCTGGATGTCATCGGCAATGGCGCACGCGGACTGGTCAACGGGAGCTATGACGAGGCATTGTTCAATACGCCACAGGGTATGGCACTGCGCGATGGAGTGCTGTATGTGGCGGATGTCAACAATCACGCGATTCGCACTGTTGACCTGGACAAGAAAGAGGTATCGGTGATAGCAGGTACGGGTGAAATGGGACGGGGTGGTTTGATCTATGGCGAGAGTATCCAAGAGCCACTGATCGCCAGTTTACGGAGTCCCTGGGATGTTGAGTTGGGAGACGGAGACACGCTTTATATTGCGATGGCAGGCACACACCAAATCTGGGAGATGGACTTGGAGACAGGGGTGATGCGCGTGTCAGTTGGTAACGGGCGCGAGGCTATGCTGAACCGGACTCCCGGTACATCCGAATTGGCCCAGCCAAGTGGTCTCTACTTTATTGAAGATCAACTGTACTTCGCTGACAGCGAATCGAGTACGATACGGATGGCGAATTTCGCTGAGGACTCTGTTGAGACCATATCTGGGACAACCAGCAACAATCTGTTTGATTTTAATGACATTGACGGTGCACTCGGTGTTTCGCGGCTGCAACATGCGTTGGGTGTTGATGGTGATGATGCAGGCACACTCTACATCGCAGACACCTATAACAGCCGCATCAAAATCGTGGATGATGACCTGGTAACAACCACCCTCACTGGTCTGGGTGGTGCAGGGGGCTATCGGGATGGTAGCCTGGATGAAGCCGAGTTTGATGAACCAGGTGGCCTGGACTATGTTGCTAGCAGCCGCAGACTATACGTTGCTGATACCAACAACCACGCTATACGCATTATCGATTTGGATGCAGAAACAGTCAGCACTCTTATTTTCCCCAACCCAGAAGCCTTACAAATTGAGGAACGCATCACCCTGGTTGGTGGCAATCAAACACGGGATGCGGTGATGCGGTTGGAGGATGTTGGGCTGGCGGAAGGCGCTGGCGATATTGTTCTGCTGCTGGAGCTGCACGAAGGCTATAAACTGAACGATCTAATCGAAAGTACGATCATCTGGAAAGCTGAAGGGGAAGCAATCCTAATTGGCGCAGACAACACAACAACGATTGTTGATGCTGCTGAGGTTCGTGTCCCAGTTGAACTCAGCGAGGGGAATGGTAGTTTGCGCGGCAGCGCGACCATCTACTTTTGCGAAGCAGTGAATGAAAGCTTGTGTTTTATTGACGAGTTTGAAATTGAAGCAGATGTCACGGTTGGTACGGCCGGGGAAAGCGAATTAGTCATCAATCGGATCTTGATTCCACCCCAGTTGACGGGGTTTGATGGCCTGAATTAGAGTGGTAAGAAGTCGATCCGATTTTCCCATTTTGGCTGCCACACAACAAAAAAATGGCGGCAGCCAAAATGGTTATTCAAGTCGGTTGGTTAACAGTCGATACAGCCTGAGTGTATCTGAAAAAGAGTTGATTTTATGAACATATGTTCTGGGCTTGATTCATGCTTTTCATGATTATACTGGGGAAGGTGTTTCCTCTCATTGTCAAGTTATCGCCATGATCTTTCATTTTAGCATAGAACCATTAACCAACATTTGCGGTATACTGGAAGCAAAACTTTGAGGGGCCGATATATGCCACAAGACAAGCATCTTTCACTCCCCGAAATTACTATCGATCAACTTGAGAACATCTGCGATCTATATGGATTGAGCGACGTGCAGGCCGTCATCCTGGCGGTAGATCGTCTTTCCCGGAACCTGAATCCGCGTGATCGAACTCAGGAAGCCCGCAACGCCCAATTGGAAGCCTATATGCTCGCCAATGATGGTGATGAAAGCGGCTCAGTAGAGCAAGTCATACCAGATGATGTTTAGCGCTTGTTCAAATAGACACGATAAAGGGCGACATCATGGTGGCTGATGATGGATAAAGGTTGGGGCAATTCATCCAATGGAAACCAGCCCAACGCGCTACATTTTTCGGGTTCCATAATGCGTGGCTCACCGCTGATATGCCGACAAATGTAGGTTGGCGAGACCCAATGCTGCCTCTCGTCTGGCAAGATGTGGTCAAAGATGGTGAGGAGTTCGACGACCTCAATCTGCATTCTATATTCTTCCTCAAATTCACGGACGATGGCATCTGCGAGCAGTTCACCGAATTTGACGCCGCCACCGGGAAATTCCCAGGTTCCGCGTTCATTGCCCGCCTTTGGCCCACGCTGAGATAAAAACACCTCACCCACAGCGTTGATGACCACGCCGCCAACCCCTACACCAATGTAATCACGTCCTGCTTTCATCTAACCTCCGGTTTATCGCCCACGCTGGACAATAGGCGTTACATACGGGTAACATGCTCAGCATGATTGGAAAGCATACCACACTGGCCTCCATGATGGTTGTGCTGCTATTGGCAGCAGCATTTCGGATTTATCATATCACACAGCAAAGTCTTTGGTTTGATGAGGCATTCGCCTGGAACATTGTTATCCAGAATGATATGTTCCCACGCATTAGGGCCGATACGCACCCGCCACTGTATTATGTGGTGCTGCGCGGATGGGTCATGGTTGCAAGTGATTCAGTGCTCAGCCTGCGTTATCTTTCGGCACTAATCAGCCTACTGACAGTGGCTTTTGTTTATCGAGTGGGCATTGAGATTAGCTTATTGAACCGCAAGTTTGTGCCGGTTGCTGCGATTCTAGCAGCGTTGATCCTGGCGTTATCGGATGCCGAGATTTTCCTAGCCCAAGAGACACGCAATTATTCGCTATATACCTGTCTGGCGACATTGAGCATGTGGATGTATCTGCGCTGGCAACGGAAGCAGAAAATGTCTGGCCTACTATTGTGGTCAGTGAGTACGGCGGCGTTGATGTATACACACTATCAAGGCGCGTTTATCCCTGCTATACAGGGCTTGCATGCTGTCTTGTTTCTACAAGGGCGACAACGCTGGGAGGCCATCGGAGGTTTAACGTTCACTGGTTTGCTATTTGTGCCCTGGTTTCTGGGTGTGGCCATTCCTCAGGCGCAACATGCTATTGACAACAGCTTGCCCTATGCCATTCCCTCGGATTGGGAGACATTCTTGCAACTGCGGAATAGCTACCTGGGGGCACAGTGGGCCTTGATGCTGGTGCTGGCAATCGTTGGCGTGTATGCGATTATGATGCAGCGTTCGCGGCGATCATTGGGCATGGGGTTTCTGGTGGTGATGTGGTTCATGCTGCCGTTTTCAGTGCTATTTTTCGGTAATTTGTACGCCCGTTTGCTGACCGAGCGTAAACTGCTGATTGTGGTTCCTGGGATTGCACTCATGGTCGGGTTTGGGCAAGCCTATTTTGGCAATCTGGCACGGCTGTTGCTGGTTGGTGCAGTGGTGATGTATGCTATGTCGGCTGTCGATTATTATCGTATCAAAGAACCTTGGGATCAGATTTCGGGCGAGATTATACCCTATATCCAAGCAACGGATTTGGTGATGGTGGAGGCTGGAACCGGACAGTATCCGATTAAATACTACTGGTCACGTACGCTGCCAGAAGATGTGTACTTGAGTACCTTCCCCTTCCTGGGTGATTTTACAATGGCTCCTACTACTGATTGGTTCACCTACTATGATGGTCTGCTGCCGGAGGTGCTAGATACAACCCATGCGCTGCGGCTGGGTGACGTCGCAACGGCGTGGCTCGTCTTCTGGAGTCAAGACAGAGCTGTTATTGAGCGGCTGGAAGATGGAGATTATAAACGCACCCTGACTATTACCTATGACCATTTTGGCAACAACATCGACATTTATCGTTATGATCGCTTACCCAGGCAGCCTGTAGGCCTATTTGAAAATGGCCTGCTGTTGTGGTCAGCTGAAATTGATGCCGATGATCTGCGGGTTGATCTCTGGTGGCAGACAGCCGATGACACACCATTGGCAGGTGACTATACAACGTCGGTGCTGCTCCTAGATGCCAATGGCGTGGTTGTGGGACAAAAGGACTCGTTGCCCAATTTTAATCAACACCAGACCAGTCAATTGCAAGCGGGTGAGGTCATATACGACCCCAAGTATATTGAATTGATCGGTTTCGATGTGCTGCCACCGGGTACCTATACCGTCATTGTGCAGGTTTATGAGTGGTCGCCGGAGGGCATTACAAACTTTAGCACCCTAGACAGCGATCCAAACATCATGCTGGGCACAATCGAACGATGATGGCTGGACGCAACACACAACTGGCAGCCGTCACCTTGATCCTATTGTTGGCGGCAATCACGCGCATCCTCAATATTGATGGGCCTGCTCTATGGACGGATGAAGGCTTCACCTACTACACGTTTAAGGTCGACCTATTGGATGCGCTCAAAGAAGACCGCCATCCACCTTTCTACTTCTACTCGCTGCATGGTTGGGTTGATCTAGCAGGTGATACCATCCTGGCGATGCGCTGGTGGTCGTTCTTGCCGAGTATGCTCAGCATCGCAATAGCGTTTCAAATCGGCCGGGAATTGCTCAGGCATCGGCCTGGGTTGGATGCGTGCAAAGGTGTCTGGACGCTGCCTGTGCTGGCGGCGTTGATGATGGCGCTCACCGATGGCGAAAATTATCTAGCGCAAGAGCTCCGCATGTATACTTGGCACGTCTTCTTTGCCGCCTTGGTCACCCTGTTCTACTTGAAATATATCCGTTATCCCAGCCGGAACCACGCGCTGCTCTGGGTTGTATCTGGTACGTTTTTGATCTATACGCATTACTTTGGGGCGTATATCCTGGCGGTTCAGGGGCTTCATAGCCTGCTGTTCTTGCAAGGGCGCCAGCGCATGGGGGCAATTGGGTCATTGGCGGCCATCAGCGTGCTGTTCATGCCCTGGTTTCTGTTGGTCGTCTTGGAACAGTTTGGGCAAGACAATGTGTGTGTGAATTGTCCATCACCGGATAACTGGTCTATTCTGTTAGGGTTCCGGGGCAAGTGGTTTGGCGAACAGTGGCCTTTGACCGGGTTATTGTTCTTCATTGGCATGGTCACGGTGGTTTATAACGAGCAATGGCACGTTAAACTGCATCCGTTCTATCTAACGGCCTATCTGGTCTTGTTGATCGTCGCCCCTATCGCAGTTACCTATGGGATGGGGCATCGGGAGGTCATCTTTTTTGCCCATCGTCTGACTCAGATCACTGTACCAATTACGCTTCTATTGGCGCTGGGCATTGTCAATTTGCAACGAACAGCGCGAGCAGTGGTGGTAGTAGCACTCCTGCTCTATGGGATAACAACGGTGGATTGGTATCGGATCAAAGTTCCCTGGCACACAGTCACCCAATTAGCGGCGGACTATGCCAAGGCAGATGATCTGGTATTGGCAGAAGTCGGACCAGAAGAATCAGCGCTGCTCTATTATCTCGATCACATGCTGCCGGAGGGTACAAGTATTAGTACCTTCCCCTTCTGGGCAGATATGGCCCGCTTCAACTACTACGAAGGTACACTCCCCACCTTATTGAACAATCATCTGGCACAGTCCACCGAGGCGATCACGAGTATATGGTTGATTTACTTCAGTTTTGATCCAGGCATGATGAACAAGGTGGAACAGGCCGGATTCACACGCACCATGACACGCACCTATGAGCATGTAAATGACAGTGTGATTTCAGTTTATCGTTATGATGCCTTGCCGGAGGAACCCCTTGCAGAATTTGAATCGAGAATGGCCCTGCTAGCAGCGGATATAGATCCAAACGACCTTCGGATCGATTTATGGTGGCAAGCTGACGAGGTACTGACTGAAAACTACGTGGTTTCGGCCTTTGTGTTGGATGCAGATGGTATCCTGGTGGCACAGTTCGATTCACCTCCAGCTAATGGAGATCGCCCCACACATTCCTGGAAGCCAGGAGAAGTGATCTACGACCCGCATGTACTTCAACCCAGCAGTGAACGCTCAACACTTACATCAGGACCATACACGGTTGGGGTCAAGATATATGCGATTGAGCCGTCTGGCGAACTCGAGGTCTATCGCCTTATCAACGGCAATCAAGAGTACTATCCTGTTGGCGAACTCGAGTACATTAAACCTTAGCAGGGTGCGAATGCGAGTTTAGCGGGTTGTGGAGGCTGCTTCATTGTTAGCTGAAATGAGCAGAGCATTTGTGAGAACACATATTCTGTATTTTGCGGAGGATTTTCCCTGGGGAGAAAATCAAGTAGCCTGACCCTGACAGGATGTGAACCGCTTTGCATTGACAACCCGTACCCAATCCCATTCAACATGACTCCGTTGGCGCTTCTTGGATAGCGCCCAAAATCAAATCAATCGAAATCGTTTCCGTCTGTTTGATACATCGCCCAAAGCGGTTGAATTCATGCACAAATCTGGAGCACGATTGGACGAACACGAAAAAGCAAACGCTCCGATCTAGTATCAGGTCATGAAGACTATTTGATTATATCTTATGTTCTTTAGAACCTATTATCGTTTGTTTTTATATAAAATTCTTTGGGAGAAAATTCATAACCTTCTGGGTAAAAACCCGGATTCTGAACTAAAATATTTAGCTCTAGACTGAGGATAATCAAGAACAAATTCCGAAGTGATGTGTGAGAACGACACACGAAAGGATTTCAATATGAAACAACTGTTCAAGTCTATATCCACCCAAATCATTCTGGCTGTGGGTATCGGCTTCATATCTGTTATGGCAGCCGTGGTAGTAACAACCGAGGCATCCAACCGTGAAAACGAATGGGAACGCTTGCTTCACCAGGTCAATACCCAGAGGACCGAGATCTTCCGTCTGCTGGAATTAAATCGCCGTCTGGATGATGTTGAGACCGAATCGGATGAGCAATCAGTGACCGAGCAGTTGATAGAAAGTGTTGCAGCCTTTGATGCAAATCAGTTAACATTACGCAACGGTGATTCCGAGGCTGGTATTCGGCCAATTCAAGACCCCGAACTCGTGTCACACCTGGACATGATGGATGAATCTTGGGAAAGCTATCGGGATATGTTGCTTGGCCATAGGGCTATTCATGAGTCTGAAGGAGAAGCTCATGAACATGAAGAAGCCCATGACCATGAGGAAGAAGCTCATGACCATGAGGAAGAAGCTCATGACCATGAGGAAGAAGCTCATGACCATGAGGAAGAGGCCCATGACCATGAGGAAGAGGCCCATGACCATGAGGAAGAGGCCCATGAGGATTTGACTTTCCTGGATGAAGCTTCTGAGCAGGCTAACGAAGTTTATAGTCACATTGAGCACATGGAAGGCAGCTTAAATGCCTCTGTTGATGAAGCACGTCGGCAATCCCAGACCCTCATTCATACCTTGGGTGCGATAACTGGAGCAATCCTGCTATTTCTTGCTTTTCTCTTTTATCGCATTATTGCCAATCTCCGCCAGTTGCAGGATACTGCGCATCAGATTGGAGACGGAGAATATACGGTACGAGCCAATACTGAAACCTACAATGAGCTTGCAGAGGTGGGTAAGGTTCTGAACAAGATGGCCGACTCTGTGCTTGAGCGTGAGCAGTCCTTAAATACTGCCAATGAAGCACTTAATCAGCATGTTGTTGATCTCCAAGAAGCCCGTGATGAAGCGCTGGCATCCAAGCGAATTGCAGATGAGAATTCGCGTTTGAAGTCTGAATTTCTATCGATGATGTCGCACGAATTGAGAACACCGATGAATGCTATCGAAGGGTTTACCAGCATCATACTCAAAAAGATGGCAGGCGTGGAGTATAATCCAAAGGCTGAGCGCTACCTGGGTAAGATCCAGTCCAATAGTCAACGGTTGTTGGCTTTAATCAATGACTTTCTTGACCTTTCGCGCATTGAATCCGGACGTTTGGAACTGGCGCATCTTCCCATGTCGCCAACAGAGATGGCCCAGAAATGGCAAGAGAACTTAAGTGTCTTAGCCGATAACAAAGGGCTTGAATTCACAGTTTCTGTTGATCCAGCCCTGCCTGAAACCTTATATGGTGACGAGGAATCGATCACTAAGATTGCCATTAACCTGGTGGGAAATGCCATCAAGTTTACCGAAGCCGGCAGCGTCGGTCTTTCTTTGGAACAACACGGTGATCAGTTAAAAATGCAGGTTGCAGACACAGGAATTGGTATTCCACCTCATGCGCGTGATTTCATTTTCGATGAATTCCGCCAGGTTGATCAATCCTCAAAACGACAGTATGGTGGAACTGGGCTGGGGCTGTCAATTGTTCATAAGCTCGCCCGTGAGATGGGTGGAACAGTCACCCTGGAGAGCGAAGTCGGTGTTGGTAGCACATTCACGGTGACGCTTCCAATACATATCGTAGAAGAAAAGCAGTTGGCCTAGGAGGTATACAATGGAGCAAATACCAACTGATTTACTAACAGGCTGGGATGTCGTGGTTCTGGATGATGAAGAAGATAGTCTAGAAGTTGCAGAGATCATCTTGTTGGAATATGGAGCGAATGTTTATACTGCTCCTAATGGAGCAGATGGCCTGGAAATTGTACGTGATGTTAAGCCACGCTTTGTCATCTCAGATCTTTCTATGCCTGTGATGGATGGCTGGGGATTTATCAATGCCGTCCAACGGGAGGCGGAACTGGCGCAAATCCCAGTGATTGCCTTAACTGCCCATGCAATGATCGGTGACCGGGAACGAGCCGTCGCAGCAGGGTTTCATAATTATCTAACGAAACCCCTAACCGTTGACACGTTCATGAAAGACCTTGTCCGGCTTTTGGTGGACATCCCTGTATTAGTTACACAGCTAAAATTCTAGGAGAAAGGCATGACAAAACATATCCTTGTTGTTGAGGATGACCCAGATGGTCGAGAAATGATCACGACTGTGCTACAGCATATGAATTTCATCGTAGATACAGCTGATGATGGCGAGAGTGCCTCAGAAATCCTGTTTGGCTCTAACCTATCGTATGACGCAATTGTCATTGATCTGGCCCTACCAGGAAAAGATGGATGGGAATTGCTTGATGAGGTATTGAGTAATCAACACACGGCACAGGTACCATGTATTGCTGTAACTGCTTTCCATAACTCAAAGCTACGGGAAGAGGCTCTGCGGGCAGGTTTCACTGCATATTTCCCTAAACCAGTTGACGGCACTCAATTAGGCCGGGAGCTTGATCGCATTATCTAAGCCGTTCGCCTAGATCAGGTAGATCACGCAAACAATCAGCGGTTGCCAGGTTTTCGACTGAAGTCAAAAATGTTCGGATCGTGCTGGGGCTGCCATCATACTCAATCAAAAAGCGTCGTGAGAACGGCGCTTTTTCTGTGTTTCGCTCGTTCACTCCTGGCTTTATTTTGAGTTTAGGTCTACCCTGGACAATATCTCACCGGCTGCAGCAATGACATCAGACAAATAAACGCACCAAATGCGCATCGTGCGATCTGAAACGATTGTCTCACCATCGGGTGAAAAATCCATTTGCCAGAGGCCATCCTCGTGGCCGATGCAGATACGCACCTGTTTCAACATCCCACAAACGCATGGAACGATCTTCACTACTTGTGGCTACAAGACAACCATCAGGAGAAAAAGCAGCATTGCGAACGAGAGCCGTATGTCCGGCAAAGACACGCACACAAGTCCCGCTTACTCTGTCCCACAGGCGTGCGGTCTGATCAAAGCTCGTCGTGACAAGGTAACTGCCATCCGGCGTCCCAGTTACCCAACCAGTATGCCCAATGACTGTCTTCAAGACTTCACCTGTGTGTACATCCCACAAGCGGGCCGTGTGATCGGCACTGGGGACTCAATGCAAACTGATCATCGGGCGAGAACTTCACTCGGTAGACTGCACCCTTATGACCGATGAACTGGCGTATTTCTTCGCCTGTATAGGCGTCCCACAATCGCATCGTACAATCATGACTTCCAGTTAACACATAGTCACCATGACTGGAGAAAGCGACGCCGGTCACTGGGCCGGAATGCCCCGCATACATTTGGAGCAGTTCACCTGTTTCAACATCCCAACGACGTGCCACGCCATCATCGCAGCTTGACAGGACCGAACGACCATCCGGTGCGAAGGTAACGGCTTTAAGAGCATGGCCTTCAGGATGTTGCAGAACTCGTACAACACGCCCACTGGCTATGTCCCATAAGCGCACCGTGCTGTCCCAACTGCTGCTGGCAATGAGCATACCATCAGGCGAGTACTCAGCAGTCGTCACCCAGCCCTGATGCCCAACGAGCAAACGGGGTTCGGATTGTGCAGGTTTCATCCATACAAAACTGTAGAAGTCCGCATTGGGTGAACCACCGACGAACAGGGATTGATTATCGGCTGAGCGTGATGCGGTCTGGATTTCTTCAGGATATGTCTGTGTACAAAGCGGCGTGTCATCCTCAAACTGCCATGCCTGCATCTGCCCATTTTGATGCACGGCGATGATCTGCTCATCTTCCTGCAACAACGGCCATTGTTTGCGCCTTAAACATGTCGATCATGCGCCCGTTTGAGCAATCCCAGCACTGAATGCTGCCATTGTGGGTGCCAATGAGTAACTGATTCCTATCCGAGAGCGGGCAAACTGCGGTGATGCGTTGGCGACCTGTCTGGATTATTTGAAGCCTGCTGTGAGTATCGACATGCCAAAGTGTGACAGAGCGTGTTATAATAGCGAATAAAACAGGACGATTTTGGGCGAAGTAAACCTGCTTAATGGGGGTTTCATGTTTGAACACATCCATTAATTCGCCAGATTGCGCTTGCCAGACGCATACATTGCCACTGGCAAGCAAATAGCCGTTGTGTGACCAGGCAACACACTGCACGCTTCCATGGTCTTCTCTATCCAGGATACGAACGGGTTCATCACTATCGACTACCCAGATATAACCGGAATAACCGATGGCGTAATATCGGCTATCGGGTGAAAAAGCCGCTGACCTTACCGGCACATCAAAGTCCGATAGAACACGAAGTGCCGCACCTTCATGTGCATCCCACAGGCGTACGGTTTTGTCGGCCCCCGCAGTTAACAAGTATCGACCATCTACTGAGGTTGTGATCAAGATAGTATGAAAGTCATGCCCGCTGAACTGCTGTCTGAGAAACGGCTTTTGCAAGGCCCTCATGAGGGCAGCATCGCCGGAAGTCGTATAGGATAATTCCAGACTCTCAATGGCAAGCCACGCTGCCAGCTCGCCTGTTCCACCATGATCCAGCATTTGCGTCGCCTCAAGTGCCAATCGCAAAGCTCTTTCTTCATTCTGCTTCACCTGATCTTGTTCACGTTTCTGTTGGCTTATTTCAATGAATTCCCGATCAACAGCGCCTCAAGTTTTTCCAGCGCTTTCCCAGTCGCCAGATAATCGGGGTGATGGTCTGCATCAAGCCACTGTTGGGCCATGACCGCAAGATTTAACGTGAGGCGTTGGATTCCACTATATGCAGACTGCCCGGCCTTTATCTGATTAAACAATCGTTGTAATTCAGGCGATGGCACGTCATCCAGTTCTAAACGCAGGATCGCTTCAAAACGACGATACAATTCAATTGCTTTGTCCTGCTGACCAAGCCCTGATAACAGCCGCATCTTTAGTCCGTAGGACTGCTCACGTAGTGGATCCATCAGGATAAGCCGTTCCACTTGAGTCATCGCCGGGATGTATGCCTCGTTCTGAAGATGATAGGCTATGAGCACATCCAGTGCATCTATCATATGTATCTGCCAGCTTTCGCGTGTCTGATAGACCCAGTTTTCGAAGTCCAGACAATCGCGGAGATAGAAACCATCCAACAAGGAACCACGATAGTGTACCAGTGCTTGCTCTAGGCGATCTGCAGTTGTAGCTGTCAGATCATTCAGATCCACCTCGTTCAAGGCTTGAAACACATGATCAGCATCCTTGTGCAGCTTGACTGTTGAGCGAGTGATCTCAAGGTACGGCTCAAGAACCCGATGCAAACGATGCAACACCATCCGCAGATTGCTCAACGACTGTGCCTGAGTATGCTCAGGCCAGAAGAATTCCGCTAAGGTCTCGCGTGTGTGGATACCACCGTTTACTGCCAGATAGTAAAGAACCGCTTCAGCAGTGCGCGATTCGAAAGTCTTAATGCGCTCGCCCTCAAGTTTAATCTGTGGCGCACCTAAGACCAAAATTTCAAGCATATTGCCCTTTACTCTAGAAGCGCTGTCGAAACGCTTTAATTATACCCTTATGCTGAGAAACGATAAGCTTATCGTTTTCATAAATTTATCTATATAAAATAGAAGAGGAACGCATGTTTCAAGTACGACAACTTATAGTGTTTGCCATGTTTCTAAGGACTTGCTCTGGCCCAGGACGAGCCTCCACCTGGACCTCCTGCAGGCCGTGTGCCACTGGTCGAGTGTGTGGAAGGCGAGCACGTTCCATGTATAACAATAGTCACCGATGTCAGCGAACTTGTCGGCACATGGCGGCGTTATTTTGAAGGCGGAACGCTAACAAGCTTCACGGTTTATGGGAAAACGGTCTATTCGATATCCGTCAAGTACTCGATGGCGATATTGATGTGCGCGGCATGATCTCATTTGAAGATGGACTGGCACAGATTGCAGCACTCCCAGAGAGTCCCGCACCACCAGAGTGTAAAGCAGCAGGAACTTACGAAATCCGCATGATCCGTCTTGGCGAACAGCCTGTTGCACTGACCTATAATCAGATCGGCGAAGATAGTTGCCCGATGCGCTCCAGTGACTTAACTGAACCCTGGTTGTATTATACAGATGCAGAAGTCACTGAGATAGATCACGATCTAGATGTTGTGGCACAACCACTGGTTCCTTGCCCAGGATGATGACATGGAAGCCTACGCATGTGACGTAATCGTGACCTCAGCGGAGGATGTCGCCGGGGTGTGGAAACAATACCTGGGTGATCCGGGCTTTGCCGCACCGATGGGCATGGGATACATCCACTATCAGGATGATGGCAGCTTCTTTATTGCAGACACACCAGAGAATACTATCGAAAGCTATAACAACTACCCCTTTGGCAACGATCACCTTCGAGGAAGAGGTAGTCACGATCCTGGTTGACGAAGAAGCATTTCGCCCAATTGAAGACATCATGCCAGGTTGTGAAACGGGTGACTACCATATGCGAGTCATCAAATTTGGAGATCAGCCCGTTGCCCTGACATATACCATCGTTGATGATGTATGCTTGCCACGTGGTGACCTAGGTGAAGCACTTCTGTGGGTTGATATTACTGATGAGTAGACCAACGAAAATAAGCGATTGCTGACAGCCAAAGGCCTGCACCCTGCCGTACGGTGAATTAGGGTGCGGGCGATCTTCTAATATCCGATTGTGCCACATCAGGTCCACCTGACTACCCCATTCCTAACCTTTGGTTGCACCAAAAGTCAAGCCACTGACGAGATTACGCTGAACCAATAATACAAAGATGATGGCAGGCACCATCATGATAACACTCATAGCAGCCATACCACGCCAATCAAACGTAAACTGCTCGGTGAAATCAAACAATCCGGGCGGGAAGGTCCTGGCTTTCGAGCTTCTTGCCAGAACGCTGACAATCTGGAATTCGTTCCAGGCTGCTAGAAAGGCAAAAATCGCTGCGGTGGAGAGGCCAGGCAATGTTAAGGGGAGTTCAATGCGCCAAAAGGCTGACCAATGCCCGCACCCATCAATATAGGCAGCTTCTGTTAGGTCCTTTGGTATTTGGCGGAAAAAACCATCCATCAACCAAGTACTAAAGGGAATGTTAATCGCAACATAAACAAATGCCAGTGCATAAATATTATTGACCAACTTGAATTCATTGAAGAGCATGAAAAGCGGCAAACTAAGGGCAACCCCTGGCACAGCCCGTGACAACATAATTGCCAGGAACATGGTTGTGTGCCCCCGAAAGCGAAAGCGTGCAAACGCATAACCTGCCAGCGTCCCTACGCTCACAGCAATAATCGTACTGCCACCCGCCGCAATGAGGGAGTTTCGCATATAGTCTTCTACAGGCACTCGTTGACGGACATCCGGGTTAAGGCCAAACATGTTTTCAAAAGCATCAAGCGTGATCTTGTGTGGAATCCATACAGGCGGCGTGGTATTAATCTCATTGTTGGGTCTGAATGCTGTAATCATAATCCAGAAAGCTGGTAGCGCTAACAGCAGAATGACAAACCAACCTATAAAATTAAGTATCCGCTGATTGCGTTTTCGATTTTGTCCAACAGGGGTTCGAATCATCATACAACCCTGGTCTTAACCAATTGTCTAAAGAAATAAAGTGTAAATACGACAGCAAGCGCGACGGTTATCCACGACATTGCGCTGCCCAGACCGAATTTGGTATCCTCAATGGCAAGCCGCGTTACGTATGTCCAAATCATCTCTGTGCGATGGGCAGGGCCCCCGTCGGTCATGATGCGTACAATGTCAAAAGCACGGGCTATATCTAGCGAAAGAATGGTCAATGCGATGTAACTAAAAGGTTGAAGCAGAGGAAAAGTTATGTGGCGGAATTGCTGCCACGCACTTGCTCCATCTACATCGGCTGCCTCGAATACATCCTGTGGCAGCGATAAGGTTCCAGCTAACAGAATAATCGTGAGCACAGGCAGATTCATCCAAATGGACGCTATGATAATTGTAAACATACCCAATGGTTCATCTACAAGCCATGCAACTTGTCCTTGTTCTTGGATAATCCCCAAAGATAACAGAATATTGTTGACCAAGCCCACATTGGCATTAAAAAACCAGCGAAACTGAAAACCAACTAAGATGGGCGCAAACATCATTGGCATCATGAGCACGGTTCGCAATAACCCTTGAGCAACTGTTACCTGGGCCAGCAATTGTGAGAGTGCCAGTGAGATCACATAACTGAGATTGACAGATATAGCTAGGAATATGACGGTATTTTTTACAGCTTTCCAGAATATGTCGTCGTCAAACAAACGTTCATAGTTCCGCAGCGCCGTTCCCATTTCGAATTGAAGGCTGTTCGGTTTGAGCAGTTCATACGGCGTGAAGCTCACGAACAAAGAATAGACTAATGGGAATCCAGTGACCGCAAGGATTAATACGATCGCTGGAAGCAACAAGAAAAACGGGAACCACCTGGCGCTGATACGCCCTTCATAACTTCTGTTGTTCACAATATGCCATTTATTTCTAGTTGATATGTTGATATTAAGAAGAGAACTGGGATATTGCCCCAGCCCTCTATATGGCTGTTATTTAGTCATAGTATCCCGCATCTGCCATCAACTCACGAGTTTCTTCAGCAGCCGTGTCTAGCCCCTCCTGAGCAGACACATCACCGAGAATGATCGCCTGCAAGTTCGGGTAGAAGATATTGGAAAATGGAATCCACTCGGCAATCAGTGGTGGGGTCTTGAAATCTTCAGAAACCTGTAAACGGGCGAGTTCCAATCGTTCTCTGTCGAGTTCGACATCCGATTCAGAGGCCTCGTCAATAATACGATCCCATACATCGTCACGAACTGGCAGGAAGCCCAACCCAGCTTCTTCGTAGGCAACCCGTTCTGAGGTCAGGAATTTAATGAGTTGTGCGCCTGCTTCAGGATTCGGGGCCGTGGCCGGGATAGAGAAGGCATGTGCGCCAGCCCAACCAGAGGGGCGAACATCATCACCACCGATAGACAAGCCTGTGAAACCACGCGCCAGGCCGAAATTATCAGCTACTGCACACGATTCGGGGTCCTGGAAGTAGCTATACCAACCGTACCATTCGAGCTTGATCGCAACGTCGTTATTGCAAAAGTTTTGAGCCACACCATCCCACAGGAGCGAAGTCGTATCCGCCGGGATGATGCCGTCGTTGTACCAATCCGTTAGCATCTCAGCAATCGCTACGCCGATTTCGTCATTGAAGGCTGGCTCAAGGTTTTCATCAAAGAGCGCGCCCCCGCTAGCAAAGAGCATTTCATAGAACCGCCCTGTTAGCGCTTCTTCTTTGCCCGCCAGGGTGTAACCATAAGTACTGTGCCCATTTTCGACAAAGAAACGCGCTTGCATGTCGATCTCATCTAGGGTCGTTGGCACAGCCAGTTCTTCACCTGTTGCTTCCAGATAGGCAGCAGCAATGTCTTCGTTTTCGTAGAGGTCTTTGCGATAGTGAATGGGGCTAATGTCTGCATGGCGAGGAATTAGGTAAAGGTTGTTGTCAATCGTCGCTGCGTCAAGAATAGCTGAGCTAAAAGAGGCCAGTTCATCATCACTAAAGAAATCATTCAGTGGCAACAGAAAATCAGTATACTGTGCGACAAAGCTGGTATGATCCCAGGCTACGTCATAGTCAGCGGCCCCTGTAGCGAAATCAACTTTGAGTTTCTGGTCAATGGCAAAGCCATCTAGGAGCGCAACAATCTCAACTGTAGCACCGGTCGCTTCTTCAAATACCGAAATCGAGTCATACATGGCTTCATATTGTCCACCTCCGATGGTGGCCATGCGGATGGTGACCCCGCTTAAATCCATATCGAGTCCGGCATACGCGGGTTCGTCATCTTGAGCCAGTGTACCGCTTACACTAACTAACAAAAGCAGCCCTATTATGAGCAGGGGCAAGAGGTTTTTGCGATTCATTTTCTTCTCCAGATATGTCTATTTTGACAAGAATGAAAGTGTAGTTGATTGTCTATCTGCCCGATCATACCTCCAATCCTCATTAGAACCGTCCATAACGATGATAAGCGTCCAACGGATGCACACCTGCCAAGATTGCTTTGCGGACAAGGTTTTCAGTACTAACGACATCTTCGGCCTGAATCAGCACCTCATCTGTGATGTCTTCAGGGATGACGATAACCCCATCGTGGTCACCAACGATGAAATCACCAGGGTTTATAGGTGTACCTTCAATCTCTATCGGACAGTTATATTCCACTAGTTCCCACCGACCCAAGACATCGAGCGGTGTTGTATAACGAGAAAACACCGGGAAATCTAGGTTCATAATGTAGTCTGTATCGCGCACACCGCCATAGATAACCGCACCGCGACAACCGCGATATTTTGCCGTTTCGGCGCTGAGTTCACCCAAATGAGCAGAGACATCATCGTTCGCCTTGCTGACGATGATATGCCCTGGCTGAATATCACCCAGCATTTTCAGTAACGGGGTATAGACAATATCTGAGTTGTGTTCGATTGAAGGCTTGCCATACATGGGATAGGCAATACCGGTGAGGCGTGTAGCAGCGATCAGGGGCTTGAGATCGTGTGGGAGCGCAGTGTTGTGGTAGCCCATCTCATCCAGTATGTCTGTGACAGCACCTGTATAGATTTTTTCAAAACGTCTTATTTTGTCTTCTAATGATATTGTTGACACTAAACACGATCCATTTTGGATATTACGAATTTGTCTATGAGCATTTTGATGGCACTCAGATTATGGTATATTTTACATGCAAAATCAGTTTTTGCAAGCAAAACACCAAATCGGGAACCTGATATGACTACAACAGTAATAAAGCGAATCGAAACCCATGATATGCGTTATCAACTAGAAAATGGCGAGGGGGCAGATAGTATCCATTCCAATCCTGTATACTCTTACGCCGTCTGTAAACTGCTAACGGATACCGATGCCACAGGTATTGGTCTAGCCTTTACTTTGGGCGGCGGCAACGATCTGGTTTGTCAAGCAATTGAAGCACTTAGCCTTATCTTAATCGGGCAGGAGATCGAGACATTAATGGCTCAGTTTGCCCAAGTTTATGTACAAATGCTCGAGCATCCCCAATACCGTTGGCTTGGCCCGCATAAAGGTGTTGTCCATCTTGCGCTTTCGTCAATTGTAAATGCTTGCTTTGATCTATGGGCGAAGTCGCACGGCATTCCGTTGTGGAAGTTGTTGATTGATCTGCCCCCACAAGCGATTTTGAACACGCTACATCTGCGCTATATAGACGATGTGCTGACCAGGGACGAAGCGCTTCGACTGCTGGAGGAAGGGAAAAGACACCAGCAACAGCGTTTATCCATTTTGCACACAGGTTATCCTGGTTACGATACATCCATTGGATGGTTTCAGTACAATGACGACACCATCAAAGAAAATATTGTCAAGTCGATGAATAAAGGCTTTGGGGCGGTCAAGCTCAAAGTTGGGTCAGTCGATGCAACACGCGATATCCGGCGTGCGAACCTCGTAAGACAAACTGTGGGGGATGATGTCCACGTGATGTTGGACGCGAACCAGCAATGGACTTTGCCACAAGCCATCCGGATTTGTCTGGAATTGAAGCAGATGAATCCTTACTGGATTGAAGAACCAACCCATCCAGATGATGTGCTGGCACACCAGACCCTGGCGCGGGCAATTGCCCCAATTAAGTTGGCATTGGGCGAGCATGTGCCCAACCAGGTAATTTTCAAAAACTACTTACAGGCAGGCACAGCGGGATTTATTCAAGCCGATTGTGTTCGTCTGGGTGGCGTTAGTGAATTTATCACGGTCAGCCTGCTCGCCCGGAAATTCGGCGTCCCGATTGTGCCCCATGTAGGGGATATGGGACAGATTCACCAGCACCTCGTCCTGTTTAACCACATTGCGCTGGGACATGAGAAAATCTTCTTAGAGTATATCCCCCATCTACGCCGACATTTCATACACCCCGCCATTGTTGAAGATGGTGTTTACCAAACGCCACAGAATCCTGGCAGCAGCAGTGATCTGGTTGATATATAGTGACATCTCGCGTCGTGCCCACAACTAAAAACTATCAACCGTTTCTAGTGATCGACATAGGTCGCGGTTGGTACACACTCTTTGTTGAGAATACACACTGCCAGGTCAATCAGCAGGGGCCCATACTGCTCTAAAAAGTAAATCAATTTTAATAACTAAATTCGACACCCTACCCTTAAAGCTGGGGCATCTTGATGCTTGTACATGATGAAGTATTCACGGTGACCTAATGTCTCAGATTTGGTCATCTGCCCTTTGGCCACTTGTACGACAAACTCGAGGAGTGACTGTCCAGCCTGCTCCATTGCTAGCTCACCAGTCAACACATGGCTTGCATTGAAATCCATATCATCTTCCATGCACTGGTAGGTTTTCTTATTGCCCGTGATCTTGACTAGTGGCGAAATTGGCGCACCAATCACGCTTCCTCGTCCAGTGACAAACAGAATGATTTGGGCACCTGCCGCAATCAAGTCCATTATACCTTCGGTATCATTGGGATTAGTGTAACCAAACTGCATGAAGTGGTCATCGGGTACGCTATCTAGTATCCACAATCCATTATGAGGTGGTGGTTCCGCTACTGAAATTGTGCCTTGAATAGGCCGGGTTCCACCTTTGACAAACGCCCCCATGCTTTTATCTTCAATAGTGGTCAAGCCGCCAGCAAAGTTACCAGGTGCGATTGAATATTGACGGACGGATTGACAGTAGCGTACAGCCTTGTCATAGACCTGAGCTAATTGCTCATGGGCTGTTGCATTTGCCGCCCGCTCAAGCATGATTGAGCGCAATCCAATCATCTCAACCGTTTCTTCAAAAATAGCGGTTCCACCAGCATCAACCAACTGATCATAACATGCACCAACAACCGGATTCCCAGCCAGTCCAGAAGTTGAGTCTGAGCCACCACATTCTGCCCCTACTACCAGGTCTTCTAGAGACATTTCAACTTGCGGGGTCTTGGTGTTGATCTCATGACGCAGATTTTCAAGAATGGCTTGGCCCTGAGCAATGCTTTTGAGTGTGCCCCCTGCTTCCTGGATATAAAACCACTCTGCCGGACGGCCCGATGCGCGTACTACCTCGGCAAGTTGCGTGGGTCGGGTAAACTCGCAGCCCAATCCAACAATCAAAGCAGCCCCAACATTGGGATGACGGGCCAGTGCCAACATTAACCGGATAGCATAAGGATTGTCATAGCAACCAGGAAAACCGATTACATGCGTTTGATCTTCGCCAGATGCAATTTGATGTGCAACATGCTTGGCGCATTCAACCGTATAGATCACCAATACAAGATTACGGATCCCTTTGCGCCCATCAGGTCGTAAATACCCCTGCCATTTATTCATACGCTGTCTCGGTTGGGGCTCCAGTTTTCGGATCAAAAGAAGCAGAGCGTTCATCATAGACACTAGCACAGTTGTGCAAATGCACCAACTCGCCCCGCTTGATATTCTGCGTGGCGATGCCGATGGTGATGCCATATTTGGTGACAGGCTCATCCATAGAAATATCCAACAATGCTACTTTGTGTGCATAGTTGATATCTTCCAACAGGGTAATCTTGCCAACATTACTGCCAACATTATGAATAACTTCACCCTGACGTGCATCTGCAAGCACAACTGCCACATTGTCGTTCTCTGCGATTTGGAAACATGTCTTGCCACTCATGCCGAATAGTGGTCCTTTACTTGCTGGAACAACGTCTTAAGCTTGTCCAGCACATTTTTTGGATTGCCGCCGTTTATATTCCAATCACGAATTGGGTCACCTGCACGATCTTGAAAGTCTAAATAGCCCGGAAAACGGGGGCGCAAATAAGCGCGATCCAACGCAGGCAAGGTATTAGCGAAATAATTGTTGGTCCGGCGATTGACTTCTTCATCAACCCAGGCCCTTCGATGGCCTGGCTGCCCGCCATTTTCGACAAAGATCGTCTGCTGCACAAGCGGATTGGCTGTAAACTTGGTATATTCAACCGCGACATCCGCTGATTGACAATTGGCAGATATCGCGAGCCCGGTTCCGCCTAGTGTTGTCCGGCAACGGCCTTTACCCCCAATATCAATCATATCGGTAAATGTGAGAACGTATTTGGAGTATCCCCGCCGCGCATAATTGGAATAACCATAGGCAAAGGGACAATAGACAAATTGATTGTCTCTTGAAAGGGTTTCATAAACGGCAATCGGATTATAGCCAAAAATCTCAGGTGGGCAGAGATTGGTCAATTCGCGAAGTTGCTCAAGCGATTGCATCGCGAGATCATCTGCCACGACCCACTCACCATTCACTATGGGATCCTGACCTTGCGTTGAACACAGCATGTAGAAATTCATCAAAGTGTCGATGGGAATCCCTGGCATGACCACCCGGCCTTTGCGGGCCAGTTCAAGCAGGTCATCCCAAGTATGAGGCATGGCAAGATCATATTGTCCCATCAAATCCGCACGATAAGATGCGACGGGTGTGGCAGCGTCAATCGCCAGCGCACATTGATCGCCATCAAATTCGTAACTGATATGTGAATACCCAACAGAGTTATCAGCCTGGTCTTTTAGATAGTTAACTTCAATATGATCTTGCAACGGAAGTAGTACACCACTTGCTGCTGCGAATCCAGCCCAGGGATGGTCAATGACCAATAAGTCATAGTGCTGTGCAAGGTTTTGCAGAGGTGCGTCAGCAAACTCTTGGAGGGAACGCTTTTTCCAGTTGATTTCAACATGAGGGTTCATTTCGGAGAACCGTTGAGCAGTTGCTACGACGGACACGAAACCACGTGAATGATTCCAGGTGATGCCATTCAGGATTGTTCTGTGGGTCATAGAATTGCCCGCTTTTACTTGCAAAATGCTTTTTTATATGCAAAATATATCGAAGGAGTTTATCAATGTCAATCAAATGGGCAATTAGATTGTGATCAAAACAACCTATTTTGAAGAATACCAGATTGGAACAGTTCGGGAAAGTTTAGGGCGCACAATTACGGAAGCAGACATTGTAATTCACGCGGGTCAAGCAGGTGACTTCTTTCCACATCATATGGATGCCGAGTGGGTAAAGACACAGGAATTCAAGCAACGAATTGCACATGGTACACTCATTCTGAGTGTGGCGATTGGCATGACAGCCAGCGAAATTAACCCTGTAGCATTCTCCTATGGCTATGATCGAGTACGCTTCATTCGTCCGGTATTTATTGGGGATACGATCACTGTCAAAGCAACCATTGCTGACAAACGAGCGTATGAAAAACGCCCCAATCTTGGTTATCTGATTGAACAAGTCGAGGTGTTTAATCAGCATCAGAGCATTGTGTTAGCGTGTCAGCATCTCTATCTTGTTGAACGCAAAGCCCCCCCCCAATAACTTCTTAGTGTGTACGATATTGTGGATTTCCTGGCTATAAATGATCACAAGGATACTATGCCAAACAAAAAAACCACACCAAACTATAGGGTCCCAGCCCTAGAAAAAGGGTTAGACGTGATGGAGGTTCTCTCTACAGCTTCTGATCCTTTATCTCTCTCACAGATTTGCGACTTAACGGGTCGAAGTACAAGCGAACTCTTTCGTACCCTAAATTGCCTTGTTGAACGGGATTACGTTGCCAGAGATTTTATCTCTGGCAAATATCTCCTCACGCTTAAACTGTTTGAGTTAGGCCATCGACATTCCCCCCTCGATCACTTGCTAAAGGTTGCAGAGCGCCTAATGGAAACTCTGGCAAGAAAGATTGAGGACTCGTGTCATATTAGTATTCTAAGAGGGCATGAAATTCTCGTGATGTCACAAGTTCATCCGCCTCGAAGGGTAAGGATTTCAATCTCAATTGGGTCAACGTTCCCTGCGATTCGGACCGTTTCAGGGCGCTTACTTTATTCCACGATGGCTGACGAGAAAATTAAAGCTATTTTGGTCGATTGCCCCGTCTACCATGCCATGAGCGACAAGGAAAAGCAACACAATTGGGAAACAATACGGGAAATCAGGAAGACCAGAGTTTCAACTGCCGTTGATGAATCCTATCGTGGTCTGCTTGACACAGCCATCCTCATTGGGAATCCTACCATTGGTGTTGCTGCTTCTCTAGCTGTCACACAATTGACCGCAACCCAAAAGGACAGAAATCAGCAGGATGTCATTGAGGCACTAACTGACTGTGCCTCACAAATCAACGAGATCACAGGATTATCGATACCGCATAAAGGCTCGTTGTCTTCTAATCATTATGGAAAAGGAGGTTTGTTATGAGCAGTCTAAATGTTCGTCAAGCGGCTCTTCTACCGGAGAACCCTAGACCCATTGTGAGTATTGGTCTGGGTGGAATTGTCCATGATGCACATTATCCAGCATACAAACTAGCTGGCTTCCCGGTAGCTGGTGGATTCGATCTCAATGCCGAGCGAGCCGCAATGATGAAAGAGAAATTTGATCTTCCGACGATTTATTCATCGTTGAGCGCAGCTATTGAGCAAGCCCCAGATCATGTTGTCTATGATGTAGCCGTTCCAGGAAATGCTATAGTGGATATTCTCACCCAATTGCCAGACAACAGCGCAGTACTGATCCAAAAACCAATGGGCGACGATCTGACAGAAGCACGGAAGATTCTGGGGATTTGCCAAGATAAAAACCTAACGGCTGCTATCAATTTTCAATTACGGTATGCTCCTTTCATCATTGCTGCACGCGACATGATTGATCAAGGTTTGATCGGCGATCTGTATGATGTTGAAGCTCGAATGCAAGTCAATACCCCCTGGCATTTGTGGCAATTCTTGTTCCCCCTACCCCGTGTCGAAATCCTGTATCATAGCATTCACTATATTGATATGATCCGCTCATTCTTAGGGACACCACAAGGGATTTATGCCAAAACCATCAGCCATCCGCTGGCTCCAGATTTGAAAGGGGGTACGCGCTCAATGATTATCATGGATTATGGCGCAAATCCGCGTGTCAATGTTATGACTAATCATAGTCATGCCTATGGAACCCAGAAGCAACAATCCTACTTCAAGTTTGAAGGCAGCATGGGTGCAATTCAAATACGAGCCGGATTGAATATGAACTATCCTCATGGTGTACCCGACAAATTTGAATATGTACTTGTCAGGGATAATGATGCAGACATCTCTTGGGAAGAGATTAACATTCGCGGTTCATGGTTTCCAGAAGCATTCATCGGTACAATGGCAAGCGTTATGCGGAAAGCCAATGGAGAAACTGATGATCTACCCACATCTGTCGAAGATGCGTTTGAGACCATGGCTGTGGTGGAAGCTGCTTACGAATCGAGTAAGCGCGGCGGCACAGCCATTTCCAAAGCCTGAGTTATGGGGGGCGATCATCCCACCAGATCAACCCCGAATATCAGAACTAGAGACCCAGATTGTAGAAGGCGTTAGCCGTTCCACCTAGAATCGCGTCTTGTTCCTCTGAGGATAAGTGGGCAATAGCTTTGTTCGTCTCCTGCCATACCTTGGTATATGTTCCTGCTAGAACCGCAACAGGCCAGTCACTGCCAAACATTAAACGATTGACACTAAAGATCTCAATAGCGTAGTCAATCAAAGGCTGTATATCGTCAACCGTCCAGTTCTCGAAGTCCGGCGTAACAGTATTCAATCCTGAAACTTTGGCCCATACATTGTCGCTCTCTGCGGCAGCAGCAAGTTGTTCCTTCCATGCTTTCCGATCTTGTGCCTCGAGTGGGGGTTTTGCCAGGTGATCAATGACCATTTTGAGGTTGGGCACTTTTTCGGACAAAGCTGGAACATGCTCTAGGTGATTTGGAAATACAGCCACGACATCAAAGGTTAGATTGCGATCAGCCAGCATTCGTAGGCTCTCAATGACCTGTTTTTGAAGCACCCAATCGGGATTACTTTCCTCATGAATGAGATGGCGCATTCCCTTGAAATAAGGATTCTGTGAATATTCATCGAGTTTACGCGCACATTCAACTGGGTCGTGGAGAGGAACCCAGCCCACCACCCCAGCAACCCAATCATTATTGATCGCGGCCTCAAACATATAATTTGTATCAGCATAAGAATCCATTGATTGAACAATGACTGTTTTATCTACACCATTTGCTTTGAGTTGTGGTTCGAGGTCGGATGGTTCAAAAGTTGCATAGATTGGGCCGTATGCTGGCACCAGCCAAGGATAAGCTACTTTTTCAAGATTCCAGAAGTGTTGGTGTGTATCTACCTTCAGCATAATCGCCTCCAAATAATGCCTCGCATTTGACAAAAAATCACACCCACGATAATATTTTACCTGCAAAAACTATTTTTGCAAACAAAAAACATAGTGAGCCGGAGCAATCATGAAACCCCTTGAAGGTTTGCTTGTCCTCGACTTCAGCATATTTCTATCTGGCCCATCGGCTGCCCTTCGCCTTGCTGATTTGGGAGCCAGGGTCATCAAGGTAGAACGTCCTGATGGTGGTGATTTGTGTCGCCAATTGTACATTTCAGAGCTCGAGCTCGACGGCGAAAGTACCCTCTTTCACTCCATCAACCGCAACAAAGAGAGCTACGCTGCTAATCTCAAAGAGGCGGCTGCTTTGTACCAAGTCAAACAACTCATTGCCAGGGCCGATGTCTTGATACAAAACTTCCGTCCAGGTGTAATGCAACGATTAGGTCTTGATTACGAAGCAGTAAAGGCGATCAATCCACGAATTGTGTATGGTGAAATTACGGGTTATGGCACTGAAGGTCCCTGGGTTCATAAACCCGGACAAGATCTGCTCCTGCAATCTATCTCAGGACTGGTCTGGCTCAATGGTGATGCAGACCGTCCACCTACCCCATTCGGATTGGCTGTTGTGGACTTATTCACAGGCGCCCATGTCGTACAGGGCATTCTTGCTTGCTTGGTTAGGCGCAACGTCAATGGGAAAGGCGGCCTTGTGCAGGTGAGCTTACTTGAATCTATACTGGATTTCCAGTTTGAGGTCCTCACAACACATCTCAATGATGGTGGCAAACTACCAGAGCGTAGTACAATCAACAATGCACACGCTTATCTGGCTGCGCCGTATGGCATCTATAAAACATCGGACGGTTACCTTGCTTTGGCAATGGGATCAATTCCAGTATTGGGCGAACTGTTAGATTGCCCTGCTTTGCTGGAGTATCAGAGCTCGTCATTGTGGTTCGCCAAGCGTGATGAAATCAAGCAAGTCCTCGTTGATCATTTAAAAACTCAATCGACTCAACATTGGCTTAATCTACTGGAACCTCAGGACATTTGGTGTGCAGATGTCTTGAGCTGGGACAGGCTTCTTCAACATGATGGCTTCAAGATACTAGACATGATTCAGACCGTATCGCGTAATGACCATGCTAGCCTAGAGACATTACGCTGCCCAATTCGGATTGACGGAGAAGTATTAAAATCATCCAAAGGCGCACCACGCATTGGCGAAGACACCGATCAGATTAAAGTGGATTTTGCAATTGAGTAAAGGAATTGTACCTTGCCAGAAAACACCCCACCTGAAATTCACAACGATTTACCTGTGTTTAATACCGAAACATGGATGTATGAAGAATTTGAAGTTGGTGCAAAGATTAGATCAATACGCCGGACGCTATCTGAAGGCGAATGTATGCAGTTCAACGCACTTGTAATGGATATGCATCCTTATGTTGCCGACGAAATCTTTGCTGAAGAGCAGGGTATTTTTGGAAAGCGGCTGGTTGCCGGGGCAATGGTATTTAGTGTCGGTCTGGGGCTAATGGCCCACAACAATATTCACACGTTTAGCTATGGATATGACAAGCTGCGATTTATCAAACCCGTTTTCATTGGTGATACCATCTACACCGTGCGCACTCATTTGAGTAAAGAACCCAAATATCCAGATATGGGATTAGTGAAAGTGAGCTACGAGGTCTATAAAAATGAGGGCATACTCGCTCTCTACTGCGAACACCTCCAAACAGTGAAATACCGCCATCCAGAGAACTTTAGTCAATCGAGTTGAGGAGATCATTACTTATGAAACGCTTTGGCCAGGTGATAGGAATTAAACCAGAACATATTACGGAATATGAGAAGCTTCATGCAGATGTATGGCCCGATGTCCTCAAGATGATCAAGGAATGCAACATCCAGAACTACTCCATCTTTCGCGATAAGACCACTCTCTTTGCCTACTTTGAATATCATGGGGATGATTTTGAGGCAGACATGGCGAAAATGGCGGCGGACAAAACCACGCAGAAGTGGTGGGATATTTGTATGCCCATGCAAAATCCTGTTGAGGATCGGGCTCAAGGTGAATGGTGGAAATCCCTAAAAGAGGTGTTCCATGCGGACTGACAAGACTCCTCTTGCTTATAGATTTGCCCCGTAAAACCCACCACCTTCAGGGGTGGGATCTAAGGGGCTTTCCAAGTCTTGCGCCTTCAGGTGCAAGGGAGTATACTCCCATCTGAGTTGGGGCATCAACTCATACTGTCTGAGTCGGAAGAAGACTATCCTGATTTAGTCAGGCCCTGACTTGTTCAGGCGGCATCCGCCGTCAACGGCAGAAGCCCACTCGCTTTTAGCTGTGGGAGTATGTCACGGATAATGAACTATTCCCCGCGGCAAGCTGCGGGGAATGTACCCTCCTACGATCATTCCCTACTTCATCTATTCGCAGTAACACGATCCTCAGAAGAAAGATAATCGAGCGACGATCCTTGATGCCATGAAATGGTGCGGCGGGCTCAGGCCCTTTTCTGTCATGGGGAATTTTGTGGACAGAACTTGGCAATATCGACTGTTTTGGAGACCGCTTTTGCTGCCATGTCTCGCCATTTCCCAGCACGTCCCGCCGCTTCTCCCCCAGTTCTTCCGCCTCTATCGACTCACGATTTTGTATGCCCTTGTTTTCTCCACTTCCTAAGCAAGTATAAGTGTGCAAAAATATCTGAAATTGATTAACATCAGAGTGATGTCTACACAACCACCCCGGTTGTCTACCAATCGAGAACGACATGCGCAACTACAACACTTCAGTGACTCCAGGTGGCTGTCGTGCGATACCACTTCTTTCAGGTATAATATTCGGCGCGATTCTGGCTCTATTGGCCTGGTTGGGCGGAATGCTAGGGCTGGTCACATCACAACATGTCAATCGCGATTTAGGGGCAGCACATCAAGCTTTCCATGGCGGTGATCTGACAAAAGCCATTGAACTTTCCCGCCGCGCCTGGGAAGCTCACCCAGACTATACCGATGCCTTGAGGCTGCTAGTGCGTGCTCTGATTTATCGTAGTTACAGTGATTATGACTATGACGACGATAGACAAACAGCGCTACAACTAACAACAGTGGCCATTGAGCAACACCCGGGCCTGCTTAATGTTCAGGCTACCCATGCCTTTGCGCTTCATGCTGCGGGGCAACATTTTGACGCCGCTCGTATTGCGACTGGCATTCTTCAGAAACAGCCCAAACATACCTTTGCTCGGATGGTACTGGGCATGGCTTATGGTGGCATTGGCGATCTGCAAACAGCGCGTTCTCAACTTCTCACTGTTACCGAGAGCCAACAGTGGCAGATAGATGCATATCGAGCATTGGCGATCAGTCACGGTGATCTGGGCAACTATCAAGCCGCCTTAATCGCCAATGAACAAGCCATCGCACGGCACGAGAAGCTGTTGGCACTTTATTTTGAACAAGCTGAGTTTGCGCTCCATATGGGCGACTACGATCGGGCAACAGCCGCTTATTTCCGCATCCTGGCGACTGATCCAGATAACACGAAAGTCCGACTCCGCTTATGTTCTCTTTCGAGCATGCTACGTGAAACGACGCGTTCGATCACTTACTGTAAGGAAGTGATCGAACGCGCCCCAAAATGGGCCGATGGATGGTATTTCTTGGGACGTGAGTATTTTCTACAGGGTAACTTCGCTGATGCGCAATCTCATCTGAATCAATGTACAACACTCCTTATTGAGCAGCAAGTTCCGATTGAAGCACGTCGTCTCGACTGCTGGTATCTACAGGGCCAAACAGCCGAAATATTGGGGGATTGTGAGGGCCTATTAACAACGTATAATCAGTTCAGGGCGATGGTGCAAATTGCCAGCTTGCCACAAACCTGGGTGTATCCACCAGAAGGCCCAGTCATCTGCTCCAATTAGGTCAATTATGGAGTACAACGCTCATGAGGCCACTACTCTTGTTTGTCGTGTTAGCAATCTCAGCATGTAGTGGGAAAACTGATCCCAACAAATTCTCTGAGGCGGTCAACGGGGCAACCTCCACCAATATCTCAATGAACGTACCTTTCCAGAATGTAAGTATCCATGCGCTGGATGACCCTGCAACTTTGGTTGCAGGGTCAGTCGAAGTTATTGGCGATTTCACCTTTGATACCAGCGGCAGCACAGACCGTCAAATCATCATCAAAGAAGATACACGGAATCGTCTTTATAGTGGATCACGCGAACTCGAATGGGAAGTTCACATTAACCCGTTGATTCCAACTCAGCTTGACTTTGAAATTGGATCGGGCGAAGCTAACTTGCAACTGGATGCTTTGACATTGACTGAACTGACATTGGATATAGGCTCAGGTGACGTGATGACTAACCTCCCTCTTACGGAAGAGTCGCTTGATCTTGGCGTCAGTGTAGTAAATGGTTCAGCGAATTTGACTGCACCGGATGGGTTTTTCAGTGCCATTGATCTCAGGACCGAGTCAGGACAGATTGATTTCACATTTGGTAATGCTGTCGATTCAGAAATCACCATTAATATCCAGTCTGGCGCGGTATCTCTTGATTTGCACCCAGATACCGAAATGATGGTGGAGTTATTCGTCGGCAATTCTGGTAACATTCACCTGTTGGATAATCTACTCCCAGTTGAACAAGACGGCGAAAGTGGTGTTTGGGTAACGCCCGGTTTCGATGAAGCCGAACATAAGGTTCTCATCCGTGTCAGTGTCAGCCTGGGGAGTTTTGAAATTCGTTGATGAACCATTTCCTCTCCCTCTGCGTATAACATGATGAAACGTTTAGCAGAAACACCACGTATAGGCTAGCAATCACATCATTGATTTCAAGAGGCAAAATCATGGGCGATAAAAGCAAGTACCAAACTGAATGGTCATTTTCATTTGACAGACTGGGCGAAAGTATCAACGGCTTTTTCACTTCATTAGGAACTGAAGAAGAAATCCAGTTCGCAAGTTTCGCTGAGGCCATTGAAGGCGCTATCTCAGCGGAAATCGACCTACACTTCTCCGTTGGCGAGCTTTTCTTGAAGCATCTAGTAGCATCCGACAATCTGATTGAAGCCGACGTCAACCACTTCGGTGAGATGCTCTTTGAAGCCGATGGTGACGACCATCGCACAATCACGCTCAGGCAGAAAGGTTCAACAGCGGGTGCAGTCGTGAATACGGTTAAGAACGCTTTCCGTTCCAAGGGCAAACGCGATGATCTGCGCTGGGATGTCCGCATCAGCCCAGATATCCCCCTTGCATTGAACCTGAACAGCGGCGTTGGGCGTTTGGAATGTGACTTATCCATGTTGAATCTCACTTCATTTCAATTCAAGGGTGGAACAGGCGAATCAATTCTGACGCTGCCTGCATCGGAAGCAGGCTACGACGCCACCTTGAGTGAAGGGGTTGGCACAACGAAGGTCACGCTACCAGATAACACTGCACTCAACATAGCGATTTCCGCTGGTGTTGGCGAAGTCAAGTTATTCATTCCACCAACAGCCGCGGTTCGTGTGAACGTCAGTGGTGGGGTGAATGAAGTCAACGTTCCAAAACATTTCACCAAGCTCTCAGGGGGCGGTGAGTTTATCGGCAAGAGTGGACTATGGGAAACACCCGAATTTGCCAAAGCTGAGCGCCAGATCATTATCAACTACTCTGGCGGTGTTGGCGAATTTTCCATTGTGAATGAAGTGGAAATGGTCTAAGCCGCAAGAAGCAGAGGTGTGGTAGTCTATCTACCTCTGCTTTTCTGATTCAGTTTCTGGTGTGGCTGCCACAGGTGATTCTGCTGCAAGTTCTGCTTCTTCATCAACGTCTTCCCAGCTTACAATCCAGATGCAAGCCCCAGCGACCAATACAGTCATAACAATCAATGCAAGCCAATTGCCCACCGATAAGCCGATGTTACGCGCCTCAATGACCAACAGGATAATCATACCCGCAGACAACACACCCCAGGCAGCAATACGGGGATGGGTGCTGGCCCATTTGATTGGCGGAATAGTATCCATAATGAATTCCTCTCATCTGCATCACGGTTCAAAAGTGCAGCGGCGTACACCTCAAGTTCATATTAATAAAGCGTCAAATCGGCTTGAGAACGCGATTTGCACGCAGTTTCTTGGTTAAAATCTGCAACCCCTCTTTGGCAAGTTCCTGTACAGCCTCACGCCATGCTGGAACTTTAATTTCTTTAACGGTGGTTATTTCGTAGCCGGTTTTGGTAAATGGACTAAGCCACTCTTCGGACGCATCGTTGGGCAAGAAGATAAAGCTAACCTCGCTCTGTAACTCCATTGAAGCTTCTTCAATCGTCGAAACTAATGCGTGGATAACTGGGGGTTTGGTCGCACCTTCGGTAATGTAGATCTCATCCACACGGGTAATCAGATTTTCCACCTGCCAACCTGCCAGCCCAACCGTTGTGCCATCTTCGGCTTCTGCCACCAGGTAACTCTTCTGCCCGAATGATATAATCACATCCATCCGTCCAATATCTTTACCTGTGGCTTTGGTGATGAAATTAGCGATGACTTCCGCATTTGATGGCATTCCACGCTTGACTGTGAGGCCGCTGATATCAATGTTGCCTTCAGCAGCAGGTGCGGCCGGCCGTTGTGCTTGCGCCTGTATGGGCACTGCAGGCTGTTTGAGCTTATTAAAGGCTGCCTGAACCTGTTTCCAGGTTTCTTCTACATTGGCGTCATTCTTAATGACGACATCCGCCGCGGCAACTTTATTTTGCTGTCTGGTCTGTGCGCGGATGCGTTGTTTGGCATCCTCTTCGGACATTTTGCGCTTGGTTATCAGCCGAATATATTGTGATTTGGGGCTGGCATCCACAACCCATACAGCATCGACGGCATCTTTTAAGTCGCCTTCTAAGAGCTTGATGGCTTCAATGGCAACCACAGGCCGTTTGGAACGTTTAATAAGTGTATTGATTGCCTGGCGAATAATGGGATGTGTCAGGGATTCTAGTCTCTTCATGGCATCAGGATTTGCAAACACAATCCGTCCTAACGCCGTTCGGTTGATCGACCTATCTGGGTTGAGAATCATTTGCCCGAAGGTTTCAACGACGGGTTTATATGCAGGTGCGCCAGGAGACATTGCCTGATGAGATAAACCATCGGCATCAATGGTATACGCTCCCAAATGTTGCAACATCTGGCGGACGACGCTCTTCCCAACTGCAATATTTCCCGTGAGGCCGATAACATATTTGCCAGGCCATTGACTCACGGTATCACCTCCGATGAGACTTGTCATGGTTGCTCATTCAGTATAGCACAGAGGTAGGGTATAACGAAATCAAGTTTGTGGCAACTCAGCTAAGGCCATTGAGTCCAATCAACCAACGTGCCCTGTACACTATGAGGTAGATGGGGTGCAGTCGGCTGCATCTCTTTTTTTGCGATAAGGACTTTCACGCTTGATTCAACGCAGCACCGCAGTTTCGCGCTCACCCGTTTTTTATGGATGGATTGTCTGGGCAGTCGCCACCCTGGGCATCATCGCAACATCCCCTGGTCAAGCTTTTACAGTCTCATTATTCCTCGACCACTACATTGTTGATTTCAACCTGGATCGTACGACGGTTTCAACCCTATTAGGCATTGGTACATTCATTGCCGCCATTAGCCTGACCTGGGTCGGACGCATGATTGACCGCTACGGTAGCCGTCGCTTTGGCACGGCGATCATCGCCATATTTGCCCTGGGTTTGGTCTCTTTTTCATTCATCTCGGGGCCTTTCATGCTGTTTTACAGTTTCTTTGCAACACGCCTGCTAGGACAAGGGGGTATGTTTCTCGTCAGCAGCACAGCCATTGCCCAATGGTGGCGAGTACGTCGAGGCTGGATGATTGGATTATCACTGGTCGGCTTCGCCCTCTTCCAGAACGTTTATCTTCGCAATTTGCAAACGATTATGGACACCTATGGCTGGCGCACCACCTGGGTTATTCTCGGTGTGACAGTGGGCATCGTCGCTCTGCCCGTTTGGTGGATGCTGATGCGGAACACACCAGAAGACTATGGTCTACAACCTGATGGCAACATTCGTACACCAACCACCCAGAAACTCGAAGAAGTTCATTGGACTTTGGCTCAGGCACGTCGGAAACCCATCTTCTGGGTATTTATCAGCGGACGTATGTTCACAGGGGCATTCGGCACAGCCATGATTATCCATCAGGTATCGATCCTGACTTTACAAGGGCACCCGCAAACACTGGTGGCATCGGTCTATGGAACATTGGCATTGGTCAATGCCATCGCAACATTAGGTGTAGGGCGGATTATCAGTTATTTGCGCCCTGGACGGGTGATGTCTTTCCAAATTACGATCATGATGATTACGTTGGTTCTCATTACACACATGAGTGAAATCTGGATGGTTCAATTGTGGACGGTTTTGTTTGGGATCATCATGGCAATTGGCGGCAATTTTGAAGGCACAGTTTGGGCAGATTTGTTCGGACGAGAACACATCGGTTCCATTCGTGGCTTCTCTACTACCATGCTCATTATTGGGGCTTCGGTTGGTCCGATTCTGTTCGGTTGGAGCTATGATACGTTTGGGAATTATATCCCGATTGTGATCTTCGCCCTGCTGGTTGGAATCGTCCCCGCATCACTCGCTCTGCTGGTAAACCGCCCCATCCCCTCGAGGGGTTAAAGTTTGTATAAAGCATCTTGATAGGCTGGAATGCCTATGTTAAACTACGCTTAAAGGCCAAAGGCATGTTCGCCGTATGATACGTTTCGAGGCGCGACTCAGCCTCCAAATGCTCCCCGATGACGAATGTCAAAGCGATAGCATTCAGAGCCGTCTAGCATCGGCGTATTTGTATTGTGCGAATGCGTTATTCAAACAAGGAGTATCGTTAATGATATTGGCGGAACAGGAAAAAGCAGACCTCCAAGATTCGGATTTCGGTGCGCTGCTTGACGATTACCTTTATGAATCGCCCTATCGGGGTCAAATTCTAGAAGCAACCGTTCTGGCAGTTTCTCAAGATGAAGTCCTGCTTGATGTGGGTTTGAAACGTGACGCTGTTGTCACCCGAAAAGACCTCAATCTGCTGAACAACGATATTCGGGATCGAATTGTCCCCGGTGCTACGGTATTGACCTATGTTTTGCAGCCGCGTGACTCCAGTGGAGATTTGATCGTCTCCATTAATAAAGCGCAAGAACTGGAAGATTGGAAGAAAGCGCAAGAAGCACAAGAGAACGACAAAATCGTGAATGCAGAGGTGATCGATACCAATCGGGGTGGTCTACTGATACGCTATGGTCGTTTGACTGGGTTTGTCCCCCAATCCCACATCATGAGCTTGCCCCGTTTTGCTTCACAAGATGAGCTGCATGAAGCCAAACGACACTTACTCAACACAACCCTTGCCCTCAAATTCATTGAGATTAACCGCAAGCGCAATCGCTTGATTCTTTCTGAGCGCAACGCCCATATCGAAATGAAGCAGTCACGCATGGAAGAGTTGAACATCGGGGATATTGTAAAGGGTCGTGTGGTCAGCATTGTTGATTTTGGTGCATTTGTTGATCTAGGGGGGGTGGATGGCTTGATCCATATTTCCAAACTGGCGCATAATCACGTCAATCATCCTGGCGAAGTGCTGACGATTGGTGATGAAGTTACCGTTCTAATTGACAATATCGACATTGCTAAAGATCGCATTAGTTTGGATCGCACGGCTGTAATTGCGAACCCCTGGGACAGTGTGCTGGAAGAACTAAAAGTTCATCAGTTGATTGAGGGCATCGTGACCAACGTGGTCGATTTTGGTGTATTTGTTCAACTGCCCAACGGCCTGCAAGGTCTGGTGCATCTCAGCCAGATGACAATGTTCGGGACACAAAATCCGCGCGACGTTTTCACTGATGGTGACACAATGCTAGCACGCATCATCGAAATTGAGCCAGGAGAAAAACGCATCGCACTCAGTATTGATGATGTCAGCATTGACGAGCAAGAAAATTGGCTCCACACTCGGCATGAAGATAGCCAGGTAGATGAGGTGATCGAACAAGTGCCTCAAATCCCAGTTAGTGAATAGGCATCCCCCGAAAAACGGGTAGTGGAAGCCCCATCATATTGTTCGGCGACCTCTAAAGTGAAAAGCACACGCACCTATTCCCTGTAGAGGTTGCCAAAAGACAAATTCAAACAGGGGGCACGATAGTCACGACCTCAATTTGAGAAATGAGCCCCAAATTTGCCCTTATCAGAAGCATCAACTGGCTTCTGAACACATGTTCACCCAAATCAACTCTTTTTCGGATACACTGATGTCGAAACAATAGCAAGCTGCTGTTTGATAACCCATCCAGCCTCCGGTTTTGCTGCAATTTCTCCGCCGTTTTTCCCCTTTCCTCCCCTATTGCAGCAAACTTTTTTGTTCGCCGCCGCAACAAGCCATGAAGTGACGACTTTACCTATAATTTCATCCTGGATTGCCAACCCCAGATGTGACATCCATACGATTCACCACGGAAGTTTCGTGCATTGAACGGGTGTGTTATACTGCCCTGTATGCGATGGATAGAACAAGTCAAATCCCGCAATCTGGGTGATGCAGTTGGCCTGATACTGGATATATTGGAACCCATCGGACCAATTAGCGCCCAAATATTATGGGTTATTCAACCTGTAAGTGGGCTATTTGGTTGGCATGATGCTGTTGGCGATATTGCTAAGGCCCTAGAAGAACCGGGCGGTATTGATCAGTTGCGCCATGAACTGAAGGACAACAGCAACGAAAGGAACTGAAGGGATCGATGGAATTCACAGTTCAAGAACTCAGTCTCATCATGATTGCTGTGTCTCTCCTTACAATAGGGATTGTCCGTCGTCGCCCCTACATCATCCGCACGATTCTTGCCTTTGAGTACATGAAGTCTTTTGTGGGATTAAGTGTCGAATCCAATCAACCCTTGCACCTTTCTATCGGCAGCGTTGGACTGGGGGGAGAATCGACCTTGTTGGCGATTGCTAGTGCAGAGTTGGCGTATCACATGACACGCAGAACCGCGATTGGCGATGTATCACCTATCTTATCTTTATCAGAAACAAGTGCCCTCCCCCTGGGTATGGACACATTACGGCGGGCTTATGTCGCTCGTGGACTGGATGAACGCTACCGTGCCAGCGCCGTACATTGGTATCCGACAGGCACGCGTTCTTTGGCCTTTGCCGCTGCCCTAACAGCTATAATGAGCGATGAAAATGTTTCCTCGAATACACTGGTTGGTAGCTTTGGGCCGGAACTGGCCCTCGTCATGGACGCCAGCATGCGCCGCAATCTACCGATTGTTGCCGCAAGTGATCAATTGGAAGGCCAGGCAGTGGCATATGTCATGTCCGACGAACTACTGATTGGCGAAGAAATTTTCCAATCTAGGTCGTATCTGGATGGCACAAGCATGAGCGAAGCAGTCACGATGGACTTGCTACGTTGGCTCGTCGTTCTGGTCATGATCGTTGCCTTCGTCCTGAACCTCGTGGGAGATTAAATCGTGCGTCGTATCCAATTTAGCGCCACGTTGGCTTCAGCACTTACGATCTTATTTGGCACAACTGTTGTACTTGGGCTGCTTGTAAACGATAATCTCAACATCAATCCCAATTTGATCAAAGTTGCTGAATTTGCTCAGGATGTTACCCCCGTTCTCCTACAACTAGTCATGATTACCATTGGCCTGACGATTCTGTTGGGTATTTACAACTTATTGCTGGTACATACGAAACGGTTGATTAGCCGCAAACCCGGCGCGTTGTATAGTCTGGTTCTCATCATAAGCTTTCTGGGCGCGATGGTCAGTTACTCAGTCAATCGGACTGATAGCCTGGAATTGATGGAAAACGTGTTGGTGTCGGTTGAAGCGGCTCTAGCTGGGCTGATCTTATTCGCATTGGTATGGGGTGCATATCGGATGATGGATCGGGACATTTCCTGGTCACGGATTCTGTTTGTGGTCACGTTGTTAATTGTCCTAATTGGTGCACTACCGTTGGATGGAACCAGTCCCATCCGGGAGATAAGCAATTGGTTATTGGAAATTCCTGTGAGTGCTGGGGCACGCGGTATTTTGATTGGTATCGCCCTGGCAACAGTGGTTATGGGTGTGCGCGTACTCATAGGCGTTGATCGGTCATACCGCGAATGAGTAAAGTGTGATGAGTGACGATTTCGACAATGATCTTTCCTGGCTCAAGAATGATGATAATGATGACTCGGGTGATGGAGACGAGCATTCATCATTCGATTGGCAACAATCTGGTGAAGATGGCTCTGAGGCATCTGGCGAGGATCATCTGGGTGTCACAGGTGAGCTTTCCTGGATCGAAGACCCAACAGACGAGGGACAACCGAATACTCGTGATGACAGTTTAGGTGTTACCGGGCAGTTACCATGGATTGAAGATGACTCCGATGAAGCCAGCACCGGGGTCACAGGGCAACTCAATTGGACCGAGGGCGTTCATGATCGCTTTGAGCAGCAACTCGAAGAGGCTGAAGCTGCTGCTCATCAACAGGCAGAAGACTCTCTCCCAGATCCCTCAGAAATATCAACTAAATCGGTCCCGTCAGACGATGGCGGGAGTATGCTCGATTTTCCAAATACAGCCAACTCTGATGGCAGCGAAGAAGTCCCCATTGCGGGCTTGCCGCCCTGGATGGCAGACAATGATGTTGACGAACTTGTAGCGACAGGTGAACCTGTTGTGGAAGACGACATACCAGAATGGATGCGGGACGCCGACCCATCAGATACTAATGATTCAACCCCAGAAGAAGTCATCCCCGATTGGATGTCCAACAGGGATGACTTTGAGGCCGAGCCAGAAGCACGCTTTGAAAATGACGAGCCCCCAGAAACTCTATCAGTTGATCCCGATTTACTACCCGCAGACGCTGCTGATGATGACGATGAGTTTGATTTGCTGGGCGAACTCACATCCGATACGACCGGACAGCTTCTCGGTGGCGATGATTTTGATCTCCTCGATAAACTCACCGAAGGTGATAATGATTTTGATCCACTGGGTGAACTCAGTCAGGGCGATACCGACTTTGATCTGTTGGACGAACTCACAGGTGGTGATCTTGCTTCAGATGAGTTTGACACGTTGGCGGATGAAGCAGAAACTGCCGACGATTTTCTGGCAGCCTTAGACACTAGTGATGTTGAAACATTGTTTGAGCCAGCAGAACCCGCCCCACCTGTTGACGATGGTCTGGACTCCTTCTTCTTTGATGAAGTGGCTCCCATAACGGTTGACGAAGATTTCCTGACCGACTTGGGCGCAAGCCAGGACGATCTAGATATGCTGGCAGACACTGGCGACGCGGATAGGCTCGATGCCCCTGTTGAGGCCGATTTCCTGCAAGATATCGCTCTTCCACAATCAGGAGAGGCCATTGACGATGTTCTGGCCTCCATGCCGGATTCTTCACTTGCAGTGCCAGACGAACAATTATTCGATCTGAGTGGTGATGTCGATTTTGACAAGCTGTTTTCCAATGATTCGCTAGATGATTTGCATGACTCGGCTGCAGATGCGGATATATTTGCAGTTGAGCTATCACCCGATGCCCCAGAGTGGCTGCGGGAGTTATCACAGGCAGATCGCACAGCCTTTACTGCTGCATCCGCGCTCCGAGATGAAACAGATCGCCCCTTAGATGAATTACCGGATCGCCTGCGGGAATTACGGGAACGTGGGTTTGAACTGCCATCCGATTCCTACACTTCTGGTAACACAGGTATGTTAGCGGACGTGCTGCCTGGAGTCCATAACACGCTACCCCCCGTGACCTATGGTGATGTTAGTGTGGCAGCGGGCATCCTGACCCTAACCCAATCCCAGAGTGAGCGTGCCGAACTGCTCCAGACTATCGCCGGACGTGAGACCAAACTTGATCCAGAAACGAGCATGGAACGGCAAAACAGACAGGTAGACAGTCGCCTCGGCGCCATTTTCTCCAGTCGTTTTATCATTTCGATGATCCTGGGCGTGATGATGATACTACCCTTCTTGGGTGTGTTGAAAATTGGCAATCTCCCATCAGATCAATTTGCGGCGGCTTCACGTGAAGAAGCGTTTTATCATCAAATTGACCAATTACAACCAGGCGACCTGGTTCTGATCGCCGCCGAATACGGTTCGACTGGATCAGCAGAATTGGATGAAGCCACCGAAACCCTGTTGTTGCACAGTCTGGCACGCGGCGCACATCCTGTGATTGTAGGTGGCAATCCAATTGGGCTGCTGCGGGCAGACCGCATCATGAGCACAATTGCCAGCGCCAACGATTTTACACCTAACCAGGATTACTATACCGGGCAATATCTGGTTGGTGATGTGGTGGGCTTGCGAGCTTTCATAGAAAATATTGGTCGGCTCGTCCGTTACAACGTGCGTGGTAAAGAAACCGGGCTGGACGTCGACTCACTCGACGATTTCGCAGCGATCATTGTTCTGGCGGAACAAGCTGATCGTGTTCGTGCCTGGGCGGAGCAAGTCGCACCAAAAACAGCCGCACCACTCCTGGCGGTGACAGGCTACACAGCGATGCCATTATCTCAGCCCTATCTCGACGCCAATGATCTCGACATTGCCGGAATGTTGGTCGGCTATGAGGACTCCTATACCTATCGTGACCTAGTAAATTATAATGTGCTGGGGGTTGAGCGTCCCACATCAACATCAACCATAACGCTGCTGCCTACAGAAACGTTTACATCAACAGTTACAGATACGCCGACACCAACAAGAGACCCCAATGACCCGAACACCGATACACCGATGCCAACCAATACGCCAGAACCGACAGACACGCCGACGAAGACATCAACAGACATGCCGACGGTGACGCCGAGTAATACATCAACCAGCACACCAACGCCAACCAGCACGCCAGAGCCGATCCTGTTCGCGGTCGTGACAGCAACCAGCCGCGTGAACGTGCGTAATGGTCCAACAACAGAAAGTAGCGCAATCGCATCAATGGCTCCTGATGAACGTGCGCTGATTATCGGCGAGAACGAAGACGGCTCGTGGTACAACATCTTGATGGAAGACGGTACAGAAGGCTGGATCGCAGAATTCCTAGTTGAAGTGATTGAGGTTATTCCAGGGCAAGAACCGGCTGAATCTGCCAACATCAAACCTGCAAAAGTAGATGTATTAGCAAAACAGCAAATCACTGCTACGCCCATTGTGCCTTCTACCGAGGAACCTGATACTGAGGGAATGCCAACACTCGACACCTCTCCCCTTGCAGATCGAAAGGTCGTTTCGCCAGAAGGGGACGGTTTCCGTAATGAGCGCTGGTACAGTATGACGGTCGGTATCTTGATGTCGGTCTTTATTATCGCATTTGGCAGTATCTGGAATATCGTGCGCGGATTGCGCCGACGCCGCGAGAGCAGCTAGAAGGACAATAACGATGGAAGAACTTGGCATCTGGGCGGGCTTTGCCCTGACGCTCATGGTTTACAGCTACATCATCCGGGATAATTTCTTGTATCGCATCGCTGTTTACATTTTCGTCGGGTTGACCGCTGGATACACCAGCGTTGTCACCATCGAGAGTGTGCTGGTCCCCTGGTTCGATGTCACGGTCAACACAGGCGAAGCTGCCAAAATTGGCCTCGGCTTGACACCAGTACTCCTCACCTTACTGTTGTTCATGAAAAACTCACGTCGTTTTGGGTACATCGGCAATTTCGGTCTAGCAATTGTTGTGGCGGCGGGTGCGGGTGTTGCATTGGTGGGTGCATTAACAGGCACGCTGATCCCGCTGGCACAGCATACCGTTGATGCTAGCAACGGCGAACTGGCGGATGGTCTCGTGATTCTGGTCGGTGTCACCAGTTCGCTCATCTACTTTCAGTATTTAGCACGCCGTACACGCGACAATCAAGTTATGCGTTTTCGCTCGTTACAGTTGTTCAGTGCCGTTGGACAAGGTTTTATTGTCGTCACCTTGGGGGCGTTGTATGCAGGCGCAATTTTGACTAGTCTGGCGATCTTTAGTGAGCGTATTGGGTTCATGTTAGGACAATTTTAAGCATCATGGCAAATACAAACTCCATTCTGGCAACCGATTTTGGTAGCGTCACAACCCGTGTTATTTTAATTGATGTTGTTGAAGACAAGTATCGGTTAGTTGCACGCGGTTCAGGACGCACTACCGATGGCTATCCAGTCAATGATATTGGTGTGGGGTTTGATCGTGTTTTGCGGGATATCGGCAGCGCTACCGGGCGCGAGTTTGTTGACGATGCTGGAAACCTGATGACACCTCAGCATCCAGATGGACAAGGCGTTGACTTGTTTGCGACAACTGCCAGCATTGGACGTCCCCTGCGGGCGGTGGTTATTGGTTTGACGCCAAATGTCAGTATCGCCAGTGCCATCCGGGCAGCCTCTGGCACATACATTGAAGTTCCAACCATAATCAGCTTGGAAGACGGCCGGAATGAGGAAGAACGTTTGAACGCCATTATACTCAGTTATCCCGATATTATTTTCATCGTCGGCGGCACGGAACAAGGTGCGGAAAGTCCGGTCTTGCTGCTCTCAGAAGTGGCGAAACTGGCGGTCACTTTGATTGACCGCACGCGCCGGCCAGCTGTAATCTTCTCTGGCAACAGCCAACTGGAAAACCCAATTCGGGATATGTTCTCTGAGCTCACCACTGTTCTGGTGAGTGAGAATGTGCGCCCCACATTGCACCAAGAACAGTACGATTCAGCACGGTTGCAGTTGGGATACGCCTTCGACCTCTACAAAGAGAACCGCAGCGAGGCCTTCGCCCAGATCGGTCGTATGAGCAATACAGGCTTACTGCCAACCGGACAAAGCTATAGCGTGATTGCAGATTATTTGGGCAAAGCCGAATCAGGTGGGGTTGCTTTGTTAGATGTCGGTAGTTCATCAAGTACGCTGGCAGTTTCTATGGATGGCGAAATGACTACCAGTATCCGTATTGATGTCGGTCTGGGTCACAGTGCTCCGACACTGCTGGAAACCGTTGATCATAGCATTCTACATCACTGGTTGCCCTTTTATATCAGCGAAACCGAGCTCAAAAATTACACGATGAACAAGATGCTGCGCCCCAGCACGATCCCAGCTACTGTGCGTGACCTGTTCATCGAACATGCTATGGTCAAAGCGGCTGTTCATGAACTGGTGGTTTCAGCAAATGCCCAGTGGACGGATATTCACCTCGCCCTGAGTCGTATCATCAGTGGCGGCGGCACACTCACCAACACTGGACATCCGGGTTATGATGCCTTAATGATCCTGGATACGTTACAGCCGATTGGTGTATCTGTTCTAGAAAGTGACCCCTATGGTCTGGTCCCAGCGATGGGCGCTATCGCCACCGAACTGCCGGAAGCCGTTGTCCAACTTCTGGATAATGACTCGTTGTTGCCATTAGGAACAGCGTTCAGCTTGGGTGGGCCCGTGCGTCAGGATAAACTCGCCATGCGCGTGACCATCAAATCACTGGATCATGAAGAGACGGGCAAAACGCACAAACTCACCGTCGAGGGTGGGCATTTGGCAACCTTCGATCTACCGCCTGGCCATAAGGCCGAGGTTTCGATGAAGTGTGTTGGTGGCACAAGCATGAACGGCAAACGCAGTGTAAAATTAGTCGTAACTGGGGGATTAGTTGGGTTGATTTTCGATGCACGCGGACGGGGCATCAAGCTGCCGAACACCGTGGAAGAACGCGCCCAGTTGATGACGATGTGGGTACACGAGATGACGGGCAATCCAATCATCGAGATTGATCCTGAGTGGTTTGTTCCCTTAGAAGAAGAAGCAAGGCCCCCCTTAGCCAGACCACAACGCCAAAAGGAAAGCCGTCGTCAACGTAGGCGAGGACGCCGTCACAAAGAAGAGGCAACGTCCATTGATGATGTTGAGCCGTCATTTGAAAGTCTGCTCGCGCTGGAAGATAACAACGGGAACGAAGACGAACTAGACGAGTTGCGCAATGTATTATCCTGACCAACGAGCTGTCTCACCTTATATCATTATCCGTCGCGAGGTGAATTTGCCCGATGAAGCCCTTGGCATCATTCGCGTGCGCAATGGTGCAACGGTTGATATACGCGATGTGGTCGCTAATGGTGTTATGTCAATTGGCTACATCATCGTTGAAGCGGCAAATTACTTGGGGATCAAAACACCCAAAGAACTCAATGATTTGATGCTGGTTGAAGTTGGGAATCTGGTTGAAGAAGGCCAAATACTGGCAGGCAGGAGCGCCACGCGAGGCCGCCGCGTGCCTGCACCAACACGAGGTATTATTTCTGCGGTAGACAACGGGCGTATTATCATGCAGAAAATGCCCGATTTGCTTGATTTGGAGGCGGGCGTGCGTGGACGTGTGACACAGGTACGTCAGGGAATCAGCGTGACTATTGAAGCAACTGGTGCGCAGATTCACGGCATTTGGGGAAACGGTAAGCGCATCATTTCAGCGCTGCGCAAAGAGCCGGAAATGGGGTTACAGACCGCCACCAACGACATGCTAGAAATGCGCTTTTCGGGTATAGTCATGTTTACTCGTACACCTATTACCGCCCGCAGTTTTCAGGTTATGCAAGAACAAACTTTAGCGGGTATTATCGCGCCAAGCATGGACACAAACCTGATCGAACTTGCGATGCAGGCAGAAGGCGTTATACTGCTGACTGAGGGTTTTGGCAACATGAGCATGAACCCTACAACCTTTAACATATTAGAGGAATTTGATGGACAGCAAGTCACCGTTGACGGCCATCGACCCAATCGGTGGGAAACACGCTATCCAGAGGTGCTTATTAATGTGCAAGGCAGGGATGGGCAGCGCCCCACCCGCCCCAATGTGATGCTCTCATTACGGGCGGGGATGAGTGTCCGCCTCACGCGTGAACCGTTCCTAGGGCAAACGGGTAGCATCATCAATTTGCCAAAAAAACCGGTTCTGTTGGACAATGGCTTGAGGGTGCCCTGCGCGGAAGTGCAACTGGTCGCCGGAGAGACGTTATTCGTCCCCCTGGCAAATTTAGAGATACTGGGGCGTTAAAGGATGACCCAGATGGCAAAGGAGAAGGTGCAATGAGCGACGAGTTCGAATTTGATGACGATCTCTTCGGCGCTGACGATGATTTCGGCGACTTTGATGACGATGACGGCGGCTTTTCATTCGATGATGATGAGGAGTTCGGATCGTTCGATGACATTGACAGTTTCGATGATATCGGCGACAACGAAGGCTTCTTTGATGATGAGGAGGACTTAAGCGAGGAACGCAGTGGTCCCAGCCGGACTTTTGTGATTCTGGCAGGGTTGATGATGTTGTTCTTTGCAATTGCCCTGATCGTTGTGGTTATACTGGCAATACGCCCCTCTGAAGATGGCCCGATTGAGATGACCAGTACCGCCATTACCATTGCGAATGCTACTCGAATTCAGGGGTTTCAAGACAGCCAAACGCAACAAGTGATTGACCAGCAAGCAACAGAAACGCAGCTTGCAATTGACATGCAAGCTTCTGAAACGGCTGTCGTTGTTCAACAGACAGAAACAGCAGAGGCCAATATCGCAGCAACGACCATGGCTGAAACCGGTCTCGCTGCAACTGCCGAAGCGCTTAGCGCCCAGCAAACTGCTGATGCCATGGGCACAGCAGCCGCCCAACCCTTGTCGACTTCTACCGAGGATTTGGGGGCAGTAACTCAGGCTCCTCCCATTGATATCGAAGGCACAGCAACTGCCATTGCAGAAAGCCTGCTGACGCCTGTTATCAGCGAGACGGAAGAAGGTGGTATAGGTGGTGGTGATTCGACCAGGGTGCCTTCAGCCTTACCGGCAACAGGCCTACTCGATAGCACTACCGGACGCAGCGGCTTCAGCCTGCTAGCATTTTTGGCAGTTGGTCTGGTCGGCATCATTGTTGGTGTGCGGCGGATGCGTTCACTCAATCAATAAGTAGAACAGATCGAGATTGACAGAAACAGGCTTGAGCCCGCCGCAAGCCGCAGCAAACCTTTGGTTCGATTTCAACACTAGCGGTTAGGTGTTGCGTCGCACGGGGCTTTCCAAGTCTTGCGCCTTCAGGTGCAAGGGAGTATACTCCCATCTGACTTGGGGCATCAACTCATACTGTCTCAGTCGGAAGAAGACCAGTGCGTAAAGCGCGGCATCCGGCGTCAACGGCAGAAGCCCACTCGCTTTTAGCTGTGGGAGTATGTCACACGATGTACAAAGGCTGTCACAGCCGTGCGACACGGGCGGGACGCGCCCTTGAAGGTGAACGTAGAGGTGGTGAACTCATGCCTACTTCAGAAGCTGCAGCGAACTGAAAGTTCGACTTCAGTCGTAGCAGAGCGTCACAATACATATCGGGGGATGACATCGGTCATCCCTTTTTGATTTCCAGATTGATTTGAGAGTTTACACTTTTTTTACAATCCAACTGCTTGACTTTGACACTGTGTTAAGGCTTAGACTGCAACTATCAACGGTATACAAAAAGAGCAAACAACATGTATCTTATTGGTGAATTTTCGAAAATTGCACAGGTCTCTGGGCGGCAACTGCGCCATTACGATCAGCTCGGTCTCCTAACCCCTGAGCATACCGACCCACAAACTGGTTACCGCTATTACAGCGCCAAGCAACTCCCCCGCCTGAACCGTATCTTGGCGCTGAAAGAGTTGGGGTTATCGCTTGACCAGATCGGACGGATGCTCGAAGACGAGATTTCGCCAGATGAACTGCGTGGTATGTTGATGATGAAAAAGTCACAAATTGAGCAGATGCTCCAGGAAGAGATTGCACGTGTGCGCTACATTGAATCGCGCATTAACCAGATCAATATGGAAGGGAACATGGAGAACTACGACATTGTTCTCAAGTCTGTGCCTGAAAAAAAGTTCCTGGCGGTCCGATCTGTGACCTCGAGACCACAGGGTATCCAGTTAGCAATGCAAGTCTACCAGGCCCTACCCACGAACGTGAGCAAGAAGGCACAGGGCACTTTCACCGCAGTAGTCTATTCGAAGATACTTGATGACCAGGCATTTGATGTTGCGCTGGGTTTCCAGTTGGATAATGATGCTGATGACACCCTCTCAGTTGAAGTCAATGATGAAGCAACCCTAACTATAAGTACACTGCCTGGCGTAGAGCATATGCTCACAGTGACACGACTGGGTGATCCTCGGCTTGGAACAAGTAGTTATGCCGCACTGGGTATCTGGGCAGAAGCCAACGGTTATGAATTCGCTGGGAATGTACGCGAGGTCTTCATCAAGTTTGCTCCACCGAATCGTATGGACGAACGTGTAACGGAAATTCAGTATCCTGTTAGGCCGAAGCAAGGAGTCTTCCCACAACTGGTCTAAGCAAGTTCATAGATCAACTCAATTGGATAAGCAGTACACAGCAAGTCCATTCGGACTACTCGATGGCATAGCTTTGTCAAGTTCGCAAACATATTTAACAAAAGGAAATCTCATGGAAATTCAACGTCAAATCACCGTCAACATACCGGCCGACAGAGTGTGGAAGATTGTCGGCACAGACTTCAACGATGTCAGCCAATGGGCCAGCTTTGTCCAGACATCACAGGCCAATCCTGATCTTGCCGAAGGCGAGTTAGGCCGTGTGTGCGATGTCAATGGATTTGGGAAAGTAGTGGAGAATATCTTCCAATATGACGATAAGCGGCAAGAATTGGCATTCACGCTAGAAGCTGAAAAGAATCCGTTCTTCATGCAACGGATCGAGAATTCCTGGCATGTCGAACCGTTGGGTGATGATCATGCCACCGTGACTGTGGGTATTCGGGTGCAACTGATGCCTGTGTTCAAGCAACTTTTATCTGGCAAACTACGCAAAGTGATGAGCAAGAGAGCCGACAGTATCCTCGCCGAGTTGAAATACTTTGCAGAGAACAATGTGCCCCAATCAAGGAAGCAGGAACAGGCTACCTAGCACTATGGGCTTCATATCAACCAAGTTGGGCGCCTACAGAAGGAAGCTCAACCTGGTTCTCAACAAAAGGAGAACAACACAATGAGACAAGAAAGTTCGATAACGTTTCCCTTATGGTTCACTGCATTGACAGGTCTGCTTGTCATTTCAAACCTATTTATTTTTGGGATTATAACGCTTCTTGATCCGGGTGCAGCCTTCATGCAATCAGATCAAAGCGCACACTTCCCCATTCGGTTTTTCGCGGTCAGGCATATTGCCTTCTCCATACCACTGCTACACGGTTTGGTCACACGAAATCCGACGATTTTGAGGGTGATGTATTCCATATTTCTCATCATCTCTGTTCTGGATATCATCTTACTTATTATAAATGACTATTATATTCCGTTCATTGGTGATCTGTCGCTACCAGCAACGGTAGCGCTCGCTGGTGGCGCATTCTTTTTGCCAATGGCACTGGGGCTGAGGCATTTGCACAGTTATACAAGTTAAAGCTATCAACTCATAAGATGAAGCCAAAGGAAATGGATATGAATTTGCATCTTAAGCAAGAGATTAAAGCACCAGCCGATAAAGTATGGGAAATATTGGCCCATCAATTCACAGATATAGCAAACTGGACATCCAGCCTCGAATATTCACGAGCCATTAACTCTGATGAGCTTCCTGAAGGTGTTGAGGTCGCTGCAACGGCCCCAGTTCCAGGGCGAGCTACCCCCAACCCATTGGGAGAAATCATAGAAATTCTCGTTGAGTATTCCGAGGAAGACCGCATGTTCACTTTTCTGGCATTTGGATTACCCCCAATTATCAGCCGAATGGCAAATACCACTCGTATCTTAGAAAAAGGGGCGAATCGCTGTTTGGTAACTTTTGACATTGAAGCAAACTTCAGGGGGCCTTTCAAGCTATTTAGCCCGATATTGCGGAGGCGGATACTAACCTCTAACGCAGGGCCAAATGGTTTGCTCAAAGACCTAAAAGACCATTTCGATCCCATCTGAATGGGTAGGTCACCCCCAGTCTAGCAAATATCGAAGAAGCCCTAAAGCCTCCACTCTACTCATAGCAATTATGGTTAGATCATTTGGTCTTAACCAGCGAGCTGAATAACAATACAAGGGTCAGGGTATGTACCCCGCCCTTGTATTGTTATTTATTTTATTGCATAGCAGCGGCAATCGTTGCACAAGATGGACAGTTACCGTCAGGGCGGATGATTGAATAACCAGCCATTGGGTCATCATCATAGCGGCGGAAATCCACGTTCCAGATTATCATAATACGGATACGTCCGCTGCTACGACCCAAACGGACCACCTGTCCGAGCCAATTGGCTTGGTTCTGTAAAGTGGTATTAGCTGCCCAGCTAAAGGCAGGTGATAACGGCCCCAGACCTTCCGGTGTCAGATAGCCTAGTTCTGTGAAGCAAAGTTGTACCCCAGGGAAAACACCCGCATACAGGCTCACCATCGTCGGATAGTAGCGTGTGTAGTGACCGCTATTACCGCGTGGGTCACCACTGCGTGCGGATGGTGGCAGAATCCCTTCGTTGTAGTGGATGCCGACACAATCCATGTAATTTGCTGCCCCAGCGGCAGCCATAGCACGGATGAAAATGTCATCAGGAACCACTGCGCCCGGAATATTGGCTCCGGTGGGTGCAGGTGCCCCACTGATAACAATCACATTCCGATTTGCGTTCTTGATAGCGTTGTAGGAAGCTCTTAGCATTTCGGTATAGGCTGCGCCACTAATCTGACCATTTGGCCACTGGCGATCAATGTTGGGTTCGTTCCAAACCTCAATCGCACCCCCATTCCCCATCAAAGCAGCGACACCACCCACAAAATTAGCATACTCCTGAATGTACTGGCTGCGATTTGCACCCAACTGGCTTGGAGTGCCCACAATTCCCAGCATGATATTGAAGCCATTGGCATTAGCTTGGTCGATAAGACCCTGTGCTATAGATGGCGGCTGTCCTTGGGACCAGGCCAGTTGTTTCTTGATCCACTTCATACCGATATTGCGCATATCAGCGGTATAAGCAAAACCTTCAACATGACCACCAAGTTCAAAGCCCCCTGTGTTGCCACGTGGTGGTGGTTGCTGTGGATTAGCTGGCGGTGGTTGAGTTGGTGCTGGGCCTGATCCACCGGAAATGTTCAAGACCTGACCAGCAAAAATCAGGTTAGGATTGGCAATACCATTCGCTGATGCAATAGCCTGAACAGTTGTACCAAAACGAGCAGCAATTCGTCCTAAGGTGTCCCCACGCTGCACCGTATATGTTGAAGCAGCCGGAGGTGCTGGTTGTCCTGGTGTTGGTGTTGGTTGTTGTGGTGGTGCAGGTGTACCCGAAGTTGGGATCACAAGCCGTTGGCCAACAAAGATAAGATTGACATTGCTGATATTGTTGGCAGCCGCGATTTGGGGGGTACTCACCCCATAACGAAGAGAGATTCGGAAGAGGTTTTCACCGGGCTGGACAACGTGGATGGTTTGACCGTCTTGTGCAATGATGGTAGCACTCAAGCTGACGATCAGCGCCAAAAGACAGATGAGAAGCATTGAACGGCGCATAATCACTCCTTTTCCTTACTACTTGAACAATTCATTTACCGTTATAAAGAGGTATGCCTATTGTAACACGTCTGCGCATTTTGTGCCTGGGGTTATACAGGGCAATTACTTTAAAATGAAAAACTGTGTTGAGAGAAGTGGGTAGGCCCAGTGGTGAGCAATCAGAAGCCGTGTTCTGCCCTCCAGAACCGACTATTGTTCACTGGACGGTGGCGGATATGATTTTCTGGGCCAAGGTGTCACGTCGTTGTTGCTGTGGCAGCGGCGAACAAAAAAGTTTGCAGCAATAAGGGAGAAACAGGGATGCCGAGTGGGTTGTTAAACAACCAGTTTAGCTGAAAAAGTGGGTGTTGGGTGAACGTATCGCAGAACATGTGGTCTATATCCAGAAGCAAGTGAAGGCAGGTGATCGCCAAAGATACAAAGTTCAGGCAGGTGATGACGCATTGCCTGCGACCTATATATAAGCCAGCTGATTTACACAAGACTTATCGGGAAGAGAGTAGCTGGTCACTCCTAATGTTTTTGTCGTTGTCTTATACACTGGCATCGTCCTACTCCCCATCTCCGAAGAGTTATTCATTTAGCATACAATGAATGGCTTACAGAGATAGTCTGGCACTCCGCTTTTTGTTCAGAATCAACAGCAAATCACAGGTGAATTTGGGCAATTTTCACCCAGCACAGGGTTCCCCTGATCCATATAATGGGGCTATCATAGTAAGATTTCAACAAACGGAGTACAGCAATGGCAGAGTTTGTCCCCAACAATAACGCTAAGTCTTCACCGGAAGCCTTACTTACCTGGGCTAAGAATAACGGTGTTGAGGCGGTAGATATTCGTTTCACTGATATTCGTGGCATGGTCCAGCATTTCAGCCTTCCCATTGAAGGTGTGGATCACGCTTTATTTGAAGAAGGGTTTGGGTTTGATGGTTCCAGTGTCCGTGGTTTCCAAAGCATTGATCAATCTGATTTGATCTTGATGGCTGATTTGAATACCGCCGTTATTGATCCGTTCTTTGCCCACAAGACCCTGGCAGTTACTTGCGATGTCTACGACCCGATTGAGCGTCAACCTTATAGTCGTGACCCCCGTGGTGTCGCCAAACGCGCTGAAGCCTATCTCAAAAGTACGGGTATCGCCGATACTATCTACTTTGGCCCGGAGGCTGAATTTTTCTTGTTCAGCAATGTGCAGTACGAAGTAACTGAAAACAAGAGTTACTATGAAGTCGACTCACATGAGGGCTTTTGGAACACTGCAAGCTCTGAGCCGAAACTTTCATATCTAAACCGCATTAAGGAAGGTTACTTCCCGCTCCCCCCCCTCGACAAAACACAAGATGTCCGTGCCGAGATGGTCAAGATTATGGGTGAATGTGGGATTGATGTGGAAGTCCATCACCACGAAGTCGGCGGTGGCGGTCAGGCTGAAATTGACATGCGCTATGACTCCCTGCTAAGCATGTCGGATAAGCTCCTGCTTTACAAATACATCTGTAAGAACGTTGCTTCAAAATATGACTTGATCGTGACCTTCATGCCCAAGCCACTGTTTGAGGAAAATGGCTCTGGTATGCACGTCCATCAAAGTCTGTGGAAAGATGGGCAGCCCTTGTTCTACGGCGACAATTACGCCAATCTGAGCGACATGGCACTGCACTATATCGGCGGCATCCTGAAACACGCGCCTGCCCTGCTGGCTTTCACCAACCCCACCACCAACAGCTATCGTCGTCTGGTTCCTGGCTACGAAGCACCTGTCAACCTAGTTTACTCCAACCGTAATCGCTCGGCTGCCATTCGTATCCCGGTCTACAACAACAATCCGAAATCAAAACGTATCGAAACCCGCTTCCCCGACCCAACCGCTAACCCTTACTATGCCCTGCCTGCACTGATGATGGCTGGTCTGGACGGGATTGAAAACAAGATTGATCCGGGTGATGCAGTTGATGTTGACCTCTATGAAGGTGGCGTTGAGACGAATATGGTTCCGGGCAATCTCGGTGCTGTGCTGGATGCCCTGGAAGCCGATCATGAGTTCCTACTCAAAGGCGATGTGTTCACAAGTGATATCATCGAAACCTATGTTGCTTACAAACGTGAAAACGAAGCCGAAGCTGTTGCGATGCGCCCACATCCCTACGAATTCCAGCTTTATCTCGATTGGTAGCGAACGCTCCTCAATCAAAAACCTAACTGGGGACGATCTGTTGCAGATCGTCCCTTTTTGTTCATCGCCATCCTGATAAGCACCCAAATCAATTGACACATACGTTCTAAATCGATAAACTGTGTGTACTAATGGCTGTTATGGAGAGGCTGATGAAAGCCACCCCATTAACCAACCCTGCTGTAATCGCTGTTTTTGAGCAATATCCCGATTCGACCCGAAACCGACTATTGCAGCTACGTCAAATGATCTTCGATGTGGCTTCCCAAACAGACGGCGTTGGTGAACTGGAAGAAACACTCAAATGGGGTCAAATCAGTTACCTGAATCCGAGTGGTACGACCATCAGGATTGACGCTGTTGCTGACCACCCCGAACAGATCGCAATGTATGTACATTGCCAGACTACACTGATGGAAACATATCGGGCTTTATTTGGCGATCTTTTTCAATTTGAGGGCCATCGCTGTATCAAGTTTGATACTGATTTTCCTGTCGAAGCGGTACAACATTGTATTGCCCTGGCCTTGACCTATCGTCTCAAGAAGAAACAACCAACCCAATAATTGCATTACTCACAAATAGCTCGTCTTATAGGTTTACGAAGGAGGGGTCTGTGTCTCAACCTGCCGCACGCCCCGGGTCATAATTAGGTAGTAGTGTTTCGATGTGCCGCAGATTATGAACGGCAAATCCAGTTAAACCAACGACGATTATGCCGACCGCACTAATCGAATACATAGTGGCAAACGGATTGCCTGACTGTATACCATGATCTGCTATCGGCCCGGCGATCAGACTCGCCAGCATAGATGCAAACAACATCACGACTTGTTGTATCCCGAAGACACGTCCTTGGATATCGGGTTCTACCTTCGCCATGACAATCGCTTGAGAACTGCCCCAGGCGATCGGCAACGTCATTGATATCAAGAGGTTACATGGCAGCCAGATCAGAACACGCTGCCCCAGACTGAACAGCAAACGGGACAGCCCTACGATAACAATCCCCAATAACCAACTATCAATACGTCGGGATAACCCTCCCCAAATGCTCATTATCGCCGCCCCGAACAAGCCCCCAATCCCCGCCCCTGCACCAAGCAACGCTAACAGACCGATGTTATTGTTTGTTTCTAGCATAATCATTGGAACCTGCATGACCGCGCCGAGGTTATAGAAAAATGAAAACAGGGTCATATGGAGCAGCATCCAACGCAGCGGGACTGACCGCCACGAATAACGCAAGCCATAGATTTTGTTTGCTCTGCTTTCCAAGTGTTGATTCGGGTGGCTGTGGGATGGTTACAAGCGCGGCTGTCACAACTGCAATCGAGACTGTTGCCAGATCAATCAGCATGATACCAAACAGACCAATAGGTTCCGGCTAAGGCAGGCGACAAGATCGCTGCGCCATAATGAGCAACGTAGCGCATCCCACCTGCGCGCGCATAATGTTTCTTGGGGATCATCAAAGTAGTAGCAGCCGACAGCGCCAGACCATGCAGTTGCGCAAAAAAACCGACAAAACCGGAAATAGCGACTACATGCCAGATCTGCAGATTATCTTGCGCAAGTAGGAGCAGATATATGACTGTTCCTGATGCAGCAATGAGGTCAGCAACAATCATGACCGTTTTTCGGTCATAACGATCTACTACTGCACCTCCCATGAGCGCTGCCATCAATGAAGCGAGCGTTGTCGCTGTCATGACCAATGCGATGCTCGTCGCTTGTCTGGTTTGCTCCCAGACCCAAATACTCAATAAGGCAAAGGTCGTCACGTATGTCCCAAATTGGGACACAGTTTGGCCGAACCATACCCAGAGATAGGATCGAACTGAATTTGATTGCTCCATCCAACCCTCCACTTGGAAGTGAATACAACAATCATAAGCTGATTATGAATTATTTTGCGCCATTTTGTCCGATATTTGTCCGCATAGCGGATCAGGAGGTAGGCCAGAACTCGAATAGGCCACCAACCGACTGTCCAATCAGGCTACGGCGTGCGACTTCACCGAAGATACGTCCTACCGAAAGCGATATGAGCCGACCTGGTTGTCGTTCAGGTGGTAGCGGAACCGTGTTGGTGGTGACAATCTCCTCAATTTCGTCAACACTATTGAGGCGTTCGACAGCACGCCCCGTGAACAAGCCGTGTGTACAAACAACGGTAACGACACCTGCATCTTTGGATTTCAGCACCTTAATGAGTTCGACAATCGTCCCGCCCGTTGCGATTTCGTCATCGACCAGCAGAATACGCTTGCCTGCGACATCACCAAGAATGGTCGAGACCTGAACAGTGTCATCGGACAGCCGATTCTTTTCCCCAACGGCTATTGGAATTTCCAGCGCCTGTGCCAGCTTCGCAGCGCGTTTGGCGTTGCCAATATCTGGCGAAACCACCACCGAGTTTTCCAGATCTTGCTGCCTAAAATACTTCACAAACACCGAATGAGCCGTCAGATGATCGGTATGCACACTGAAGAAGCCATGTACCTGGGGTGAATGCAGCGTCATGGTAATGACATGCTGCGCACCAGCCGTCACCAGCAAATCCGCCACTAGCCGCCCGGTGATCGAAATGCGGGGTGCGTCTTTTTTATCGGATCGCGCATACGAATAATAAGGGATGATAGCATGCACGGTTTGTGCACCGGAGGTACGGGCTATGTCGAGCATCATCAACAATTCCAGCAAGTTATCACTTGCCGGCGGAACCAGCGGCTGCAAGATAAAGACGTGCTTCCGCCGCACACTCACACCTAGTTGTACTTCAAGATTGTCGTTGGAAAATTTACTAATCGAGATCGGGCTCACATTGATACCGAGTGTATCTGCAATCTCCTGAGAAAGTTCAGGGTGGGCAGAGCCACCAAACAAGAGCATATTTTCCAATGGTGTTGGTCCTGTCATCATCTCCTCTATATGTTTTGTGTTGTTATCCTGGTACAGCGATCACGTCAATCACCTCTGCTGCCAGATGATACTTACCGAACGCCGGGATAATGTAAGCTCCAGCGACCAAACTACGAACATCCCGCAGGATTTCTTGGGCGATTTTCACACCTTCCTGCGGCGCATCGTCGCCAGCATCTTCCAGACGCTTCATCAGTGTATCCGGTATGCTAATCCCTGGCACTTCATTATGCAAAAATTGGGCATGGCGCACGCTATATAAGGGTAAAATACCGATCAACACCGGAAAATTGAAGGTTTTTCCGGTGGCGGATTCATAATGCTCCAGGAAAAGCTCAACCTTGTGGGGTTCAAACACGGACTGTCCTAATGCAAAGTCGGCCCCAGCCCCACATTTCTTACCTAACACGCGAATCTCACGATCTAAATCGGTGGCAAACATATTCAAGGCACAACCTACCGTAAAGGCCGTTGGACGGCCTATGGAGTTGCCTACCATGTCCTCACCATCATTCATCTTGTACTTGATCAGACTAATTAACTTAGAGGGCACAATATCGTAATTGTCCATCGCGTCAGGATAATCGCCAATGCGAGTAGGGTCCCCCATGACAACGAACAAGTTGCGCAAGTCAAGCGCGTGGGCTGCAAGCAAATCGCCTTGAATACGGAGCAAATTGCGTCCTCGAGTTGGGAAATGCAGAACTGTTTCGATTCCGACCTGATTTTGCAAAACATGGGCCACCGCCCAGGGACTCATCCGCATTCGGGCAGCAGGCGTATCCGCCACATTCAGCACATTAGCCCCAGTATCACGCAGCATTCGGGCACTTTTCACAAGCTTCTCCGTACTAAAGCTGCGCGGTGGAGCCATCTCGACTGTTACCGTGAACCGGCCTTCAGCCAAACGTTCCGCCAGACGAGTTGGACGGTCTACAAAATGTTGAGTTTCTTCCTGGGTAACATCCAGTTCATTTATCAAAAGCACAGAACGAGCCGCCCCGTCCAACGCTGTTCTCATAGCCTGGGTATGCTGCGGAGTTGTGCCACAGCAGCCACCGATGATCTTCGCACCGATAGATTTGAATGTCAGGGCATAATCCCCAAAATAGTCGGCTGTTGCTGGATACATTACACGTCCGCCGATTGAATCGGGATAGCCTGCGTTGGGCATAACAGAAAACACCTCACCGGGAACCGCCTGTACCATCAATTGCAAGACATTGGCAATCTTCTGTGGGCCAACACTGCAATTCACACCAATGACATCTGCCCCTGCCGTATACAGTTCATGCGCAACTCGCGCCGGTGAATAGCCAAGGATTGTCCGATTATCCTCACCAAACGTCATGTGGCAAATCACGGGCAAATCCACCTGTTTTGCTTCTCGGATAATCTGAACAACTTCGAAGGCTGTTAGTATCTCAGCATGGTCGCTGAAGGTCTCTAGTTGGATTGCGTCAGCACCCGCTTCGATCAATGCTGTCACCTGTTCTTCAAATGCCCGCCGGACATCCTGCTTGCTAATCCGGCCGTAGGGGCGCATCAATTGCCCCAGCGAACCAACGGAGCCAGCAATATAGACATCATCATGCCCGCTATCATGGATGGCTCGTCGCACAAGCTCAACTGCCATGATGTTAATCTCAGCAACTTTCTTGGCAAGACCATATTCTTCCAAACGATAGCGGTTCGCCCCGAAGGTATTGGTCTCGATGAGCCGTGCTCCAGCCTTGATATAGTCCAGATGTACTCCATAAATGAGGTCTGGATCGGTTAGGTTGAGTGATTCAAAACAGGCGTTCATCGCTGCGCCACGTTGATGGAGGAGTGTGCCCATCGCCCCATCACCCAAGAGTGGTTCTGGTTGTTTTAGTCGCTCTCTTAATGGAATTTTCGTCATGATCCAATCCCCATAGATGATAAATCAGCATCTTTCGCACATTCTGAGGTCAGCACGACAATGCTCCCTCCCGTTTCAGCTTCAGTTATATGCCAGTTCATCTTGGCATCCGCCTGGGTATGTCCCGCCTCACCATTGGCTTTATCAGCAGCCCGATACCAATCGTAGACGGTCTCGCGATCATTCTGTGTTTCTAACACTTGCCGGGTTGTGCCAATCCCATAGGCACGTAAAAAGCTGTAAGTCTCTTCCACCATCATCGCACCCGGATAGTGTGGCAACCAATGCTGCGCCGCTTGATGACAGGCCGAATCAGTCATGACGAAGAGTGACGCCATACATGCCATAATCCCGGCTAGTATCAGGATTAACCCCAACACGAATCGCCGACAGGAATAGTGACGTAAGCTATCATCCAGCCCCATTATCCAGTTCTCTCATCTCATCTTCAAAATCCGCTTCCATCTGTTTCTTCATCGCATCAGGCATGAATGGCGCCCGTAGCGCATTCATCACCAGCTGGATGATCTCATTGCTGTTGAATCCAAACATCTCTGCTGATTGGACGTATTCGTCCGTCAGCGTTGTGTTAAACATAGGTGGATCATCCGAGTTGATCGTAACGTATAAGCCTTCGTCAATCAGCCGGGGCAAGGGGTGTTCGGCAAAGGTTGGGAACACCTTCAAACAGATGTTGCTTGTCGGACTGACTTCTAGTGGAATCTGTTGATCATGGAGAAAGTCCACCAGTGCTTTGTCTTCCAGGCAGCGAACCCCATGCCCAATTCGATCTGCTTTGAGTATAGTCAACGCGCCCCAGATGCTTTCAGGCCCTAGGGTTTCACCAGCATGGGGCACGGAGGGCAGCCCAGCATCACGAGCCCGATCAAAGGCTTCAACAAACTTATGGGGTGGATTGCCTACCTCTGGCCCACCCAAACCAAATGCCACAACACCCTCCCCCACCCCACTGATCGCCCAATCTGCAATTGTGGAGCCATCTTCTTTGGGGCGCTCACGCGGGATGTCAATGATGATTCCTGCATATACGCCGAGTTCCGCTTCTGCCCAGCGCCGTGCCCTGTTAAGAGCATCCAACTGCTCAGCGAAAGGTAAGTTGAAGTGTGGCGTAAATGTCACTTCCGAATAGCGGATGTTCTGTCCGGCCTGTCCGATGAGAAACTCGCGCATGAGGAGTTCAAAGTCATCGGGCACTTGCAGATTGTTACAAATGACATAGTACACCTTGAGAAAATCGTCAAAGTCGCGGAAGGTGTACCACTCCCGTAGATCATCAAGCGATTTTACAGGCAGTTTGATGTTGTTCTTCTGTGCCAATTTGAACAACGTCTCCGGGCGGGTCGAACCCTGCAAGTGGACGTGCAGTTCAACTTTGGGCATGGCATTGATGAAGTCACGCAAGGACATTCGATTATTCTCCAGTCTCAGCGGCTTGCCGCAAGGTTAGAAACACTTCCTTTAATGGTTGGCTCACAGCACTTTCGGGTTCATTTAGCAAAAGTGATTGATAGGTTTCAAGAAATTGACCTCGAAGACGGTGGAACAAGTGCAGAAAATGTCTCAAGAAACTGATGCAATCCAGGATCACGATCTCGATACCATTTGTCCGTTCATAAAGGCCATAGGCATACGACTGTACATCGTCATCAATCGCTTCTGTTGTGATGAAGATGTAATTATTAACTCAGTTTTGGCTTTGCAAAATCTTCTGAAGCGCCTGATCCACATTGTCGTGTGTCACTGGACGATTCTTCATTTCGTAGCTCGTAACAACTCTATCATCATCAATGAGTGTAATTTCCATATCACCTAATGAATGTGTCTGTGAGTCAGCAGCAGTGTGTGATTCAAGCGGCAGGACTCGTTCACCCAGGTAGTGGGATGCGGCCTGATAAGCCGCTGCAACAACCAGAACTGGCAAACGACTTGCCCTGGGCTGCCGCAAATGCTGAGCAATAATTCGGACGATAGCTTCAGATGAAAGCGGAATTTCATCCTTTGAAGATGCGATGCCTGCCAATAAGCTGTCAATCCGCTGCTGGCGTTCGTCACGAACAAGCAATAACCATCGAACAACTTCCGCCAATAAGTCATCATCATCTACTTGTTCAGTATGAACATGTTGAAGCAGATGAAGCACGGTCTTGTAAAGCTTTGGTGGGCGCCCAACCAAATCGACTTCGGGTGTCAGTGTTTGGTTACGATTGCGCAAGGCAGGTGTTAAAAATGCTGTCGTCTGATTACAAGGCAGTTGGTGATTGATTACAAAGCGTGTGATATAAGTTTCGTCATATGTCCGTCCAGAATAGGTATCAGCATCCCCTATTTCAGTATAGGGTTTGCGAATATCAACTTCGGGCTTATGAAGCTTCGCCAATAAGCAAGCCAAAAGCAAGCGCACACCAGCACGATTCTGGATGTTGCGGCAAACATACTCAACCTGGCCAATCAACTCCGTGTCGGTAAAGAATGATGTATTGAGGTGAGAGGACGCTCGTTGATATGCTAAAGCAAGAATTTGGTCTGGAGTTGCCATCCCGCCGCCTTTGGGTTGTAATTCGTCCACAACAGTTCACGTCTCATTTGTTTGACGGAATGTACTTTCTTTTCTGGCGCTTCGGTGCAGTACCAGTCACTATACAAGCTCATCATCAGATCGCTGTGATAACCCGAAAGGGCAACCTTGCCTCGTACACTTGTCAGGACTGTCGCCAGTTCATGATGTTCTTCATCGGTCATTTCATAACGATAGGCTTTTGTATCCCCACGAGACTCATGTACATAGGGTGGATCACAATAGAGTAGGGTTTCTTCACTATCATAGCGCTGGATGACTTCGATTGCGGGCGCGTGTTCAATCTGAACCCTGAGTAACCGTTGGGCGATCTCCGGTAATGCCTCGACACTTCCTAACCAACGGGAAACTGCTCCAGCCATCCCTGCCCGGCTGGTAAGCCGACAATGGGCCCAGCGTCCGCTGCTGGCCGTTTGTGCCAGCCCTGTTCGTACCTGTCTGGCACGGACATAAAAACGTCGTGCCCGCTCAAGGTCGGAGATAGTCACATCCGCGTCAGAAATTGCCAGTTCAAACTCTTCACGAGAAAATAGGGTTAAGCCAATCGCCTCGATAAGCTCGTCCTTCTGCTCCCGGATCACACGGAAGAAGTTCACTAGATCTCCATCCAGATCATTGTAAGTCTCGACTGGCGACGGTTCACGATTTATCAAGACTGCCGCTGAACCGCCAAATGGTTCGCAATAGTGTTTTGTTTGTGGAAGTAATGGCAGCAACCAGTCAAGATGACTGAACTTCCCACCATACCAGCCAAACGCGATCCGCTTTCCCATTATGCTATGTTTCCTCGCCTAAAATTTGTGCGGTGCGATCCAGATTGCCCACGCTATAGTATTTGGCGTCGGGATGATGGGCGAAAATGGCTGCTGTGCTTTGCTCTGGCACAATCTGGAAGGATTCAGTTAAGATCAGACCCAGTTCATCCAACACCTGGGGCATCAGCTTCCACACCAATTGATGGTCATCCAAATCCGGGCAGGCAGGATAACCCCAACTATAACGTTTGCCCCGGTTTTCCCCCAGCCCAAGTTCCTTGCTGACATGCCCTGTCATATAGTTCGCTGTGGCCTCTGCCGCTTGAACCGCCAGCCCATGAAAATAGTAAGCTTCGCTGTAGTTGTCGGCATGCTGGAATTCATCAAACTTCTCTGACGCAACCTCACCTACTGTGACCACCTGTAATTGGCAGGTATCGACCATACCACTGTCAATCGGAGTGAAATAATCACTGATGCATAGGAACTCACCACCCGGTTGACGGGGAAAACTGAACCGAGCCACCTCGATTCGCTCTGGTTTTTCGCCATTGCTATTCTGGAATGAACGATAATCCCAGATAATCAGGTCGTCTCCATCACTGTTGGCCGGGAAATAGCCATAGACTGCCTGGGGTTTGAGCGTTTTTTCATGAACAGCCTCTTTGGTCATCCGTGTTAACCGCTGTTCAAACGCCGCTTGCAGCTTTTCCCATTCTTCGCCACGTGCATTCTTCGCCCCCCAGGACAAACGATAAAGTTCTGGCTTATGCAAATGCTGGAGTACGATCTCCAACGGCATATACCCCACGACTTTTGGCCCCCAGAATGGCGGCGCTGGCACATCAGGCACGGTCTTGACCGTTTTTTGTCTATCACCTTTTACAGGACGTTGCCCCCGTTTCGGCTTGTTGAGTTCGTCATAGGATTCTTGAATAATCTGCCCAACGAAATCACTGCGTTCAGCTACATCTACCAGCTTGTCCATCACCGACAACCCCTCAAAGGCATCCTTGCAGTAGAAGACACCTGGTTCATAGTGGTCGTCCACATCGTCCAAGAATAGAATGCGGCGACCAAAGCGGCGATTGATGGCAGCCCCACCGATCAATACTGGGATGCTCAAGTTACGCCGCGCCAGTTCGTTGACAATCAAGGGCATCTGCTTGCTGGTACTGACCAACAATGCACTCAAACCAATGGCATCGGCTTCATGTTCAACCGCTTTCTCAATGATGGTGTTGGCAGGAACCTGCTTACCCAGGTCATGGACAGTGTAGCCATTGTTGGTCAAAATGGTCTTAACCAGATTCTTGCCAATATCATGCACATCCCCATAGACTGTCGCCAGGACAACCCTTCCTTTGGTTGTGCCTTCAATCTTCTCCATGAACTGCTCAAGGTAGGCAACTGATTTCTTCATCACCTCAGCCGATTGCAGCACGAACGGCAGAATTAACTCGCCTGCACCAAATTTATCGCCCACTTCTTTCATGGCAGGCAACAGCACATTGTTCAAGACCCCCACTGCATCCTGTCGTGTCAAACAGGTATCAATCAGGTCTTCAACCCCTTCCTTCTTACGATGCACAATCTGCCAGTGGATGGCTTCTTCACTCGTCATGTCTTTGGTCGGATCTTCCTGCTCTCGACCTGCTACCTCAACCTCATTTTCCTCAAAGTATTGGATAAATCGCGGTAACGCATCCGGGTCAGTATTGAAAATGAGATCATTGGCTATTTTGCGCTGATCTTTAGGAATCTCGGCATAGGGTGTGATGTGTGCCGGATTGACAATTGCCATATCCAGCCCTGCTTTCACCGCATGATAGAGGAAAACGCTATTCAGCACGCCACGGGCTGCCAATGATACACCAAAGCTCACATTGCTTACGCCGAGCGCCGTCATAACACCGGGGATGTTCTCTTTGATGAGACGAATGCCCTCAATAGTTTCGATAGCATCATTACGCAGTTCTTCCTGCCCAGTGGTCAGCGGGAAGGTCAGCGTGTCATAGATCAAGTCTTCCGGCAGCAGACCATACTCTTCAGTGGCAATTTGCGTAATGCGTTGGGCGATTTCCAGCTTCTTCTCGCGTGTATGGGCCATACCCTCTTCATCAATCGACATTGATAATACGCCTGCACCATGTTTTTTAGCGATAGGTAGAACCTGGTCAATGCGTTCACGGCCATTTTCTAGGTTGTTGCCGTTGATAATGCCTCGTCCCGGATACAGCGAGAATGCGGCCTCTGCAACATCTGCCTCGGTGGTATCAATAATCAGAGGGACTTCCACCGCAGAGGCAAGCTTCTTGACGAGCTTCTCCATCTGTTCTTTTTCGTCGTCACGCTCAGTCAAAGCAACACACACATCCAACATATGGGCGCCACTTTCCACCTGACCAACGGCTATTTGCACGATGCTGTCATAATCGTCTTCTAACAGCAACCGTTTGACCCTGCGGCTGCCCTGGCTATTGACCCGTTCGCCGATCAAGGTTGGCCCAGGGTTTTGAACCATTCGCATAGCCGTCATGCCACTGGAAGCCTGGGCTTCGTACAGAGGTTTACGCTTTTTAGGGGCCTGCGGTTGGGTGTGTGCTTCTAGATGTTCCCCATGTATTTTTTGATAGAGCTTGTCTAGATGCTCCGGCGTCGTACCACAGCAGCCGCCAACTACATTGACACCCCAACGGGTGAACTCGGAAACCATTTCACTGAAGGGTTCCGGTTCCATTGGATAAACCGCCTCACCCTCGACGTTGATGGGCAAACCGGCATTGGGCAACACGCTAATCGGCAGGTTACTACGCTCGACAAGATACTGAATAGGCTGGCGCATGTACTCCGGCCCAGTGGAACAATTCATCCCTATGATGTCGATTGGCAAAGCTTCGAGCGTAGTCAGTGCCCCGGCGATATCCGTACCAAACAGCATCCGGCCTGATGTATCCAGCGTAATTTGTACTTGCAAGGGGACACGACTGCCCGAATCTTCAAAGTAACGATTGATACCAACAATGGCGGCCTTGACCTCCAGAATGTCCTGGCTGGTTTCCACTAGGAGTAAATCTGCACCACCTTCAGTCAGCCCTTGGGCCTGTTCATAAAATAGATCGGCCAGTTCCTCAAAGCTGACATCACTCAAATCAGGATCATCACCACTCGGGAGCTTGCCGGATGGCCCCATGCTCCCCGCTACAAAACGGGGAATGCCCGTTTCCTTCTCGAAACGATCACAGGCTCTACGGGCGATCTGGGCAGCGGCCTTGTTAATCTCAAGTACACGATTACCCAGACCATATTCGCCCAATGTCAGGCGATTGCCCCGGAAGGTGTTAGTCTCGACCACTTCGCTCCCAACTGCCAGGAATGAAGAGTGGATTTCTTCAATCATATCCGGGCGCGTGATGACCAGATAATCAACACAGCCTTCGTATTGTTGTCCACCATAGTCTTCAATCGTCAGGTCATATTTTTGAATGCTTGTTCCCATCGCCCCATCAAACAGAACAATATGATCTTCAATGGCATCCAGATAACGCCGATTGCTGTAGATCAGGTTTACGTAGCGTCGTTTTGTTGTCATGGCTTGCTCTCTCCTTAAACGGTATTATTCGCTATGATCCTGGCTTCTAGCTGATTGGCGACTTGCCGCCAGCGGGCGCTATCTAACCGCGCGACTTTTTTATCCAGCCAAAAGCGGCTTTGTATGTGTGATTTGGTTTCTAGATCGGTTGCGGGTGCGATCATCAATGTGTATTCGCGCCCGTGTTCGCTGTAATAAAGGTGCTGGAGCTCAGCGAGAATGGCATTAGCAACACAATTCGTGATGTGACTGTAGCGCTCAAAGACTGTGTATTCTTGCTGTACCGCCCGTGCCAGATCAAATACTGACATCACAAAATTGCCGCAGCCCGGACTCAAAAACTGGTTGAGGGCATTGACAGGCAGTTCCTTTGGCGCAGAGGCATAAGAAATCACCGTTAGCATCAGATCGCGTAACCATTTTGCCTCTGGATAGTAGTTCTCAAACGTCGGCAAAAATGCCTGAGTTCTAACCGCTGCAATCTGCAAAGCGATGAGCGGATCGAGATTAGCGATCAAACGCTTGAATGTATCCTGGAGCATCGTCCAATCACGCTGGTCGGCTGCTGACCACATGGTGCGTAAATCCTGTTCGATTTCACTCATAACGCTGCCTCAATACCATCAACGAATCAAATGCCATGTCAGCATAAACCCGTCTGATGAGCCAGGATCATTTCTGGCATAACACAATACACCAAGCTTCATAAGCTTTTTTCCAGTCGAAGGACTGACTCTACGGCGAACCAGAACAGTTTCTCACGGGTTGAGGTCAGCTTTTGCCAGCCACGATTGTCCCAATTGTCATCTGTCAGGTCATCGCCCCCATAGAGCAATTGTCCAAATTGCACGCCTCTAAACTGAGAAACTGCGAAGAAGGTCGCGGTTTCCATCTCGACGGTTAAACAGCCTTCATCCTGTCTGCGCTCAACTTTGGCACGAGTCTCCCGGTAGATGCCATCGGTTGTCCAGGTCTTACCGACGATATAGGGTACATGATGCGTTTGTAAGGTGGTCTCAATGACCTCAATCACTTCAGTGTTCCCTGTTACTTCACGGGAAGGCGGCAGATAATGGTAAGATGTGCCTTCATCACGGATAGCTGCATTTGGAACAACCACATGCCCTAAGGTAATGTCTGTGTTGATGGCTCCCGCACCACCACAGGCAATCAAGCGAGTACAACCCTGTGCGATGAGTTCTTCCATGACGGCCCCGGCATAAGGTGCGCCCACACCCGGATGCGCAACCGTTACCCGCATGATCTGATTAGAATTGGGGGTCGGCACATCTAACACATAAATTGGGAAACGTCCGGTCTCGCTCACCAGATGCCCCGCAATTTCAGCTTTGCCATCACCACAAATCGCTTGGATGACTTCCTGGAAGAAACACAACACACAGTTTTCCGGCAGGCCGTCAATTGGCTTTAGAACTTCTGACGGCTCAATAACAGCGGTCGGACTGTCGTCAAATTCGAGTATAGGGTACATAACAAAAACTCCCTCTAATATCTGTGGAAGGAGCGCGGGATCATTCTATTCTGGTGAATGAAATCAATTTGCGCTCATCTTCCAGGTAAAACCTGACGGATTTAGCACCTTCCCGACGCTTCGGGGGTTGCTGTGGGTTCATCGGGCCGTTCCCTATCCCACTCTGGATGAGTTTTACGGACTAATATCATACCAATCCTCTTCTGATGTGTCAACGGGTCTTGACAGATCATGTTCTTTCGACAATTATCTAATTAGACAATTGTCGAAAGAAAGAAGCAAGACATGACTATGGACGAACACCTTCAACTCAAGTTCTACTTTAAGGCCCTGGCGGATGAATCCCGCTTGCAGATGATCAGTTTGCTCGGCAAAGAAGAACATACCGTCGGTGATCTGGCATCGCTGCTCAAACTGCGTGAACCGACTATCTCGCATCACCTCTCAAAACTGCGGGCCGTTGGGTTTGTACGACTTAGAACGGATGGCAATAAACGTTACTATCGGCTCAATCACGATACACTCGCGGCGTTCAAAGAGGCTGTCTCACGGATTGAGGAAAACATCGTGCCAACTATAGGACAGGTCAATGACACAAAATGGATCGAGAAACTGCCATTTGATGATGAAGCGAAGAAAATCATCAGAAACTACACCTTCGCGGGTCGCTTAAGGCAAATCCCCCGGAAGGAAAGCAAGTATCTGGTCATTTTGAACTGGTTGCTTCTACAATTCGAAGTGGGCAAGGTCTATAAAGAGCCTGAAGTCAACAAGATCATCAGGCAATTCTACTTTGACTATGTGGCACTACGCAGAGGTTTGATCGAATATGGGTACATGCGACGAGAACCAGGTGGTAGTCGCTATTGGCTACCAGAAGAAGATGATATTTTAGAGGGGTAACAAAAAAGCCCGCTGACTATTTATCAGCAGGCTTCTGCAATTGATAGTTGGTGGATATTACTCAGTAACAATCTGAACTGAACTGGCTTGTTTGCCTTTGCGACCATCGGTGATTTCAAATTCGACAAGATCACCTTCATTCAAAGTGCGGAAGCCCGCCGACTGAATTTCGGAATAGTGGACGAAAAGATCGGAACCGTTTTCTTGCGAAATAAAGCCATAACCCTTATCTGCATTAAACCATTTGACTGTACCACGAACACGTTCTGACATTACTACTTTCTCTCCTGACTTTTCAATTTCGGCTGAACAGGCACGAAATTGCTGCATTGAGGTGGTTAAGACCGAATTGTCTTATACATCCGGGCAATTATACTATGAGCTGCGATAATGTGCTATGCTTTGTTGCGATGGGGATGGTGATATATATAGATGTTAACTCGACTCTCATATAATAATAATGTAATTTACTAATAATATAGTATTTAAATAGTGAAAATATAGAACAATTAATCTTGCTTTTCTGTTTATTGCTACTCTAATCCTTATCTTACAATCAGCTGAATACAGGATAGTAATATTCGGAATAACACCAAAATGTGGCAACAATTTGGACCATCGAGAAATTGGCATTATGTAGCGAAAGGTAGCTATGCTAATATAGTAGCCTGTTGAAGAATACATTGCACAACATTACATTCTCTTAAGTGGAATAGCTAGCCAACATTCCAGAACTCAACAAAAGGCGAATTGAGGGTATCTTACCTATCCTGCTATCAACGGGTGATGTTAGTGTAGTTTTGCTTGTTTTCCCCTTCAGAAGCTCCTTGATATTCTGCCCTGCTGCTCGGATCATGCCTTCCATGCCATTGTTTGATCTCACCAAATCGTGGCTCAATCCACACTTGTCGTTTACGCACAGCCTTTTGATAGGCCACAGTCTGCTGATAACTTTCTACAGGATCAATGTAATCCTGAAAGAATGATCGGCTGATAGAGAGACCATATTTGCCCGTTCGACAATCTGAAGTGACCAGACACCCATCACAGGCCCTCTTCTTTGCACGGTAGCGATGGATTTGTGAGAATGCTTGTAGGGCAAATGTAACCATTGTTTTTGGCATCAAAGGTGGACTGGCTGTGATTATAGAGCTTTGCTCACTGGCGTGGTTCGTTGTCGTGCAGGGGTGTGTAGCCAACGATCTTGTAAGTGCTGCCATAGTGGGTATCACCGACTGCAATTTGGGGACGAAGATGCCAACAAAATCGTATCCAACGAGCTAAGTCAAGCATCGGAGTATTGTCCATAACTGAGGAAGGGGTTACGAGTGTCGCCAAGATAATGCGTGACTTCCCTTCATCGACCATATAGTGAGTATGCTACCCAAGCCGTGAATAGCCAATAGAAGCAGGTTTCATGGGTTTTGCGTCAGGATCCTCCGATAGCTTGGCGTCGGCCCTTGTTCAGAAATACGATCCCCGTTGTATTTATCAATCAATCAGCGGCTATGCATCCTATTGTCAGGCTTGCTAACGGTATCAGTATCCCAACGAAGAAATGCTAGAAGATTTCAACCCCATAACGATCTCGGATGCGGCTCAAGCTACTATGGTCACGAAGGAAGCTCAGATCAAGTTTTGTGTCGAGTTGATGATAGAAATTATCCTCGGCACAATCGCTTCCAACGAGACGATTTGGGACGTGAACACACGCTGTTTTTCGCTCATCATCATCGAACCTTTGGTTCGCCTAATGCTGGCGGGCTTTACGGGGCTACCCATAACGTCTGATTGTTTGCCGGTTGGGGCGACGTTCATCGCCACCGGTGTTGTGTTTAATCCCTAGAGATCTTCATCGCAGGACATTCAATCAGAAAGGAATCTATCTGTTTATCACATGACTTATCGGAGCACCCCTCGTCATTTTGTTTGTGGGCTCTGGGGTTGATGTTGTTGTAACAACAGAGACGTTCTATTCCCTTGCTATGCGATGCTGAAGCCCATCCCGCTCCCCTGCATTTGATCAGACATCAAGAAGGGGACGTTGGCTGTGTTTATATTCCGTAGGGAACCCAGATATTCTTGACTTGGGTTGCTTCATGCAAAAACTGCTCACCCTCGCCTTGCTCATTGTCTGCCCAGTCAATCGCTTCGCCATAATTGACCCAGGTACGTTTCATGTTCGTCGCGGAACGATGCTCAACATGGTAACTGCCCTCAGCACTGCCGAAATACCACATGGCATCCACATCGTCGTGTTCGATCAGCGTCTTTGTTAGGTGGTCACGATTGCCTGTCACAATATTAACCACACCAGGCGGAACATCGGATGTTTCCAACACCTGATAGAAATCTGTTGCACCCAAGGGATGGATCTGTGAGGGAATCACCACAACCGTGTTGCCGCGTGCGATGGCAGGTGCAAACAACGAGACAAAAGCCAGTAAAGGTTTTTCATCCGGGCAGGCAATCCCCATGACACCAATAGGCTCATTTACCGCAACTGTCAGACCCCGCATCGGTACTTCCTGAACTCTACCACCAAACTTGTCGCACCAAGCAGCATAAGTGAACAAGCGCCCAATAGATTGCTCGACTTCGGCCTGGGCAACTTTAGCACTGTTGCCTGTCATCAAAACAATTCGCTTGCTGAACTCATCCGCACGAGTGCTGAGATTCTCCGCGATGTAGTAAAGAATTTGGGCACGGTTATGCCCGGCACGTAAGCCCCAGCTGGCAGCTTTATGGGCAGCTTCAACTGCATCGCGGATGTCCTTGCGATTGCCCTCGCCAGCCTGTCCAACTGATTGACCTCCCTTGCCAAAGACAGCGTAGGTGTAATTACCATCAGGTCGTTTCTGCTTGCCGCCGACGAACAATTTGGGTGTGCGATCCAGCGAGAGCAGCGCCCCATTGCTGGATGGATTGACGCCATTCAGGGGTGCAAGGAGTCCTGGTGTATGATTACCCCAGACAGCATTCGTATCCGGCTGTGGTGCGGGGCGCTTTCGCCAGTTCGGACGGACATACTCATACAAGCCTTCTTTGCCACCTTCTCGTCCAAAACCACTTTCACGATAACCGCCAAAGCCAGACGCCGCATCAAATAAATTGGTGCTATTAATCCAGATGCTCCCGGCCTTTACTTGTTTGGCAACATCTAGCGCGACGTTCACGTTGTCTGTCCAGATGCTAGCAGCCAGTCCATAGCGGGTGTTGTTCGCCAGCGCTATCGCCTCTTTGGGCGTGCGAAAGGTCATGGCAACCAGAACAGGCCCGAAAATCTCGTCCTGAGCGACGGTTGACGAGGGTTCCACATTGGTCAGCAGTGTCGGCGGATAATAGCATCCGGCGTCTGGCAGTTCCATATCAACCCGGAACACTTCTGCACCTTCGTGAACGCCCTGCTTCACCAGACGGTCAATCGTCTCATACTGCACCGGATCAACCACCGCGCCCACATCAATGCTTTTGTCCAGCGAATTGCCAATGCGGAGTGTGTTCATACGGCGACGCACCTTATCCAGCAGTTTATCGGCGATGTTCTCCTGTACTAGCAAACGTGACCCAGCACAGCATACCTGCCCCTGATTAAACCAAATGGCATTGACCAGCCCTTCAACTGCACTGTCAACATCGGCGTCGTCGAAGACAATAAACGGCGACTTACCTCCCAGTTCTAAGGAGAGCTTTTTGCCTGTGCCTGCGGTAGCCCGACGAATGATACGGCCTACGTGTGTCGATCCTGTAAATGCAATCTTATCAAAACCAGAATGATCCGTGATGAGCGCTCCTGTTTGGTCACCACCTGTCACCACATTGACAACACCAGGCGGCAAACCCGCTTCAGTGATAATCTCTGCAAACAGCAATGCCGTCAAACTAGTATAGGGAGCGGGTTTAATCACAACCGTATTGCCCATCGCCAAGGCAGGCGCAATCTTCCAGGCCAGCATGAGCAAGGGGAAGTTCCAGGGGATGACCTGACCAACCACCCCTACAGGCTGATAATCGCGCATTTGCGTTTCCATCAGTTGTGCCCATCCTGCGTGATGATAAAAATGGCGGGCGACCAGCGGGATATCAATGTCGCGTGTTTCGCGGATCGATTTGCCATTGTCGAGTGCTTCCAGAACAGCAAGCAAGCGTTGATGTTTTTGCAGGTTGCGGGCCACGGCATATAAATGGCGAGCCCGGACATGCCCGCTGTTTTTGCTCCAGGTTTTGAAGGCGTCCTGAGCAGCTACGACTGCTGCATCGATATCTTCTGCCCCAGCATCTGCGATTTGGGCGAGCTTCTGGCTAGTAGCAGGATTGACACTATCAAAATGCGCGCCCGATTTTGGCTGTGCCCATTGTCCGTTGATAAACAAATCAAACTTCCGTTCATGTGCATCAAGCCATGCATCTGCTGAATCAGCCGCTTCAGGCGCAGGACCATAAACCATTGTCTTGAAAATCTCCTGTATCATCAGTCTATCCTCATCATATTTGTCTGTGCTTTGAAGGCTGCAGCCTTCTTAACGTACTCATCGACACTCACTCGGATCATAGTCAAGTCTTCATCGGTTAGTTCGCGTACCACCTTCGCTGGTGTGCCCAAAATCAATGAACGCGGTGGGAAAACTTTGTTAGGTGTACATAATGCGCCTGCGCCCACGATACTTTCTTCGCCAATCATCACCCCATTGAGAAGCGTAGACCGAATGCCAATGAGCGAATTATCGCCGACTTTTGCACCGTGAATGATGGCTCCATGCCCCACCGTGACATTCTTACCGATGACCAACGGATAACCGGGGTCGGCATGAAACACACAACCCTCTTGAATATTGGTTCGAGCACCAACATGAAGCCTTTCAGTATCACCGCGCAGCACCGACTGAAACCACACGCTGACTTCTTCCTTCAGCGTCACGTCACCAACGACAACTGCACCCGGTGCAACCCAGACAGAGGGGTGGATTTTTTCAGAATAGTATTCAACATCAAACATGGTAGTCTCATCGGTAAGGTCAGTCAATGTGCTATCATCTATATATTATGATTGAGAATACAAAAGGAGCCAAATATTATGCTACAAACGCATGTTTTACTGAGCGATGGCTATAAGACCCAGATTAGCAGCGGCGACCACCTGTGGCACGCTGATCTGAGCGTGAGTGAAAGCGGAGACAATGCAGGCCCCAATCCGGAAGAAATGGTGATGGGCGCGCTAGGTTCATGTATGGCACAGACGGCCAAACTCTATGCCGAACGCAAAGGCTGGCAAATTGACCGGATTGAGATTAATCTGGATTTTGAGCGTTTCCGGGCAGGTGACTATGAGGGGTATGAAGGCGATGCCCGTTTTGTTCACGAAATCCACGAATCGGTCATTATAGAAGGCCCCTTGACAGAAGCGCAAAAAGCGCGTGTGGTTGAGATCATGGGCAAGTGCCCGGTGCGACGACTGATTTCTAATCCCGTGTTCTTTGCTGCCTTGGAAACTGAAACCAATTGACACCTCTTGCACAATAGCAGATTGTCTATCGCGTCAACACTCATATTCTGCCTCACAGAAAGCCGATTCCCCTTCTATAATAGAGGTTCTTGCAAACACAGTGAAGGATATACTCAATGGGCGAGCGTTATATCGTAACGGGTGGAGCCGGGTTCATCGGTTCACACATTGCAGCCCGCTTACTTCAAGATGGTCAGACCGTTCATGTTATCGATAATCTCTTAACAGGCAACCCGAATAATCTCGAATATCTCAAAGACCTGAAAGGTGATCTGATGATCCATCAGGTTAGCATCACCGAACTCGATATACTCAAACCGATCTTCAACGAGATTGATTATGTTTTTCATCAGGCAGCCTTACCTTCCGTTCCACGCAGCGTTGAAGACCCCATTTCAACCCATGAACATTGTGTCACGGGCACGCTCAATGTTCTGTTGGCAGCGCGTGATGGCGGTGTTAAACGGGTGATTTATGCAGCATCATCCTCTGCCTATGGTGATATTGAAGGTGAACACAAAACGGAAGATATGCCACCCAATCCGCTTTCGCCCTATGGGGTAGCAAAACTCGCCGGTGAATACTATTGCAAGGCATTTTATGAAGTTTATGGGCTGGAAACAGTCAGCCTACGCTATTTTAATGTATTTGGCCCGCGTCAAGACCCCAACTCATACTATGCGGCCGTGATCCCCAAATTTATCACCAAGATACTCAATGGCGAACGTCCGGTGATCTATGGTGATGGATCACAATCACGTGATTTCACCTATATTGATAACGTAGTTCATGGTAATTTGTTAGCGACTCGTGCGCCGGCTGCGGCGGGTCAAATGATGAATTTGGCGACTGGTGGTCGAGTAACTGTGTTATCACTGGTCGAGAAAATTAACACTTTGCTGGGTACAAATATCGAACCGATTCTCGGTGAACCACGGACAGGCGATATTTTGCATTCACGGGCAGGCATCACATTGGCAGAAGATTTGCTCGATTTTACCCCTATTGTCGACTTTGATAGTGGGTTAGCCCGCACATTAGAATATTATCAAGCGCTTTTCTAGAATAGCAGCTTGTCTTATCATTTAGAGTAGTAACCATCTTACAAAAGGCAATGAATTATGGCTGATTTTGATGAATTTGACGAGTTCGATAAATTTGATGCCACCGACGATGATGGATTTGAAAACGACTTCGGTGATGAACACGACTTGCAGCAACAGCGTGTCGCTGAATTCAACAATCAGGTTAGCAAAAACACGAAAATCCTGCTTTCACGTAAACAGTCCGAACGTGAGCGTGCAACCGCCGCCTATTGGCTCGGTGAATCAGGGGCACCGAAAGCCATCACTGCCTTACGCAAAGTCTATCGTGGCGAAAGTAGCAAAAGAATCAAGAAAGCCGCGGAATATGCTTTAGGGCAATTCAAAGCGCTTGACGAAGCCATTGAGCGTGCCCCTGGCGAGACTGTTGATGAAGCTCTACAAAGTCTCGATAACGCTGAAATCCTAGACAAACTGACTCGCATCACACTTGATGGCAAAATGGGTAAACGTGTACCTATTCCGATCAGCCTCATGACACGCTTGATGATGATTCTGACGGTCACACTAATATTTCTAGTCGCCGGCAATGTCCTGCTTTTGCTCCTCAGTAACAGCAACGATGCTGAGGAAACTCCGCCGTATAATGCAGAGGAGCTAGTTGCCATCAGCATCCTTGATACACTTGATTTCAATATGAGCGCTCATCGGCTCAACGCAGAAACCATCCAGCGACAATTTGCGGAAGGGACGCTCGATTGTGAGTTCCAGCTACGGCAGGCTCCCCAAGTAGCGGGAACCGAACTCATCAGCGATGACTACAAAACGATTAGTGAAAATGCGCAGCGAATTGAAGGTACAATACTGGGGCTACAACAAGCCTATGGCGTGCATCAGACCATATGCACAGAAGGGCGTGCGCCGACAGCAGAAGAGAATACACAGGTCGAATCAGTTGTAAGTTCCGCGCTCGTCACTTTTGATGATGTGACCACCGCCAATCAGATTGCCCGCGCCAACATTGATGAATCTGCCTTGACTCGTGCCAACACAGTCGAGATTGTGCCAGCAGAAACCGCTGTTCCAACCGAGTCGCCAATGCCAACCATGACATTCACGCCGACGCCAACACCAACATCAACGCCAGTGCCGACGGTAGCGATTTCGCTCATTAACCAGCACATTCAAGAAATCTCATTCAGCGTCCAGCAAATCAGCGGGCCACGTGGGGCAATTAATCTGCTTAACACCTTTTGGAATGATATTTCAACGGCGGGGCGCTCTGATGGTTGCCGTGAAACAATTCCATCGATTCCATCCGATGTAGGCGAGATTCCCCAAGCAGTGATTGATGTTGTGCCTCGTATTGATGAAGCACGCAACCAACTAAACACGACCCTGGCACTCTTGCGAGAGGGTTGGAGCCTATTCAACGAATCCTGTACCAATGGCACGCTGGTTAATAATTTCGAAACAGGGCTTACCATCACGGGTACGGCTAATTCGGCTCTGGAGAACGTCAACGAAATCATGGGGGATATCCTCGCCAGCCGCTAGTCGCATATTCAAGAAACGTCTGAGTCGGGTACCCCTTTTCGTGACGCTCTGGTATGGGTGAAGGCGAATAGAAGGTTCGGCACAGTTTTATCCCAGCAGGCAATGTTGGCCTTGAAGGTCACGTCTTGCCTGCTTTGCACGGCTGGGACATCTTTGTGCGATGCAACACCACACCACTACCGTCGCTGTTACGAACAGTTGGCGGGCAGCGTATAGTCTACAGTGACCACGTTGTCCGCTTCAGTCGTTTCTTCTACGGAGGCATCAGCATCTGCAATGAATTCGATTCTATGCGTTTCGTTCACATAAACATCTACTGTAAACATGAACTCAACCCTGTGTGAGCCACCTGCTGCCAATGTCACGGGGACAAGAGCGTTGGCTGTACTGGTGATTTCCGTCCCATCAACTACACGGACAACGCGAATCCGGCTCATACCTGTCGACATCTCACTATTACTATCATTGTAGATGGTCATACCAACCTTAAAGGGTTGCCCGCATTGGGGTTGTGGCGGATCAATCCACATTTGTTTTACAATCAGATTATTTGTGGCGGTTGAAGTCGGTGTTAGAGGAATCGGTGTCTGTGTTGGGGGGATCGGCGTCGGCGGGCCAACTTCGTGCGGCAATAATGCGATGTCCCCTTGAATTGTGGCCAGATCAGCAAATACCCAACCTTCTCCACTTCTATACTGAACTTTGAGCCAGGTCCCGGCTGGATTCAGCGCCAGAATCTCAGCACTCATATTTGCCGAAAATTGCCCAATAGGAGGATGAAAGTTCGTGCCAGGACCGCTGCGCACATTGACGCGTGTTATAAAGCGGGCAGTTGGCTTATCAGGCGTCGCTGTTTTAGGAAGGGTCGGTGGATTAGTGGAAACGGCTGTCGGCTGGTTCTTGGTATCAGAAGGATTAGCAAATTCTGTTGTTGGGGCTGATTCTACAACTTCAACCTGTTCAACCACATCAAATGAGACTACGGCAGGTTGGCTGGTTGATCCATCAACACGGTAAACCACAATATCTATGCTGTGCATCCCTGGCGTTGCAGCAGGCCAGGTCTGTGTAATCGAAAATGACTCAGCTCCAGCTGGATTGGGAGACCGCAAGTCCGCAATGATTTCGTCATCCACTCGTATCTCAACATAGTCAATGTCATCTCCGGCATTGGTAACCAATGCCTGAATGATGACATCCACACCCATTGCCGCCATCATATCTGGACGAGGAGCAGCAATGGTTACCACAGGTCCCCCCTGGAGCGTGGGGTTTTCATTTGATGCTGACAGCGTGCAACCAGCCAATAACACAAATGCGAGGCTCATCAGATTGCGAAGTGAGGACATAAACTTGCTCCTGAGATTTTCCAGCTTGCATAATTTAGCGTATGTTCATCTGGCTGGCGAGATACGATTAGGAATATCGTCCTAAAATGGATGGAAAATTCAAATCTTAATGCTTCTGCAGCAGATTCGAGCGCGGCAAAATATGATTTACGGTATAATGGCAAATAAGTTTATGAGTACAGTGAAATTATCATGCCGAGAATCATTACCGTAGATCCTACCGGGGCAATCTCTCGTATTGTTCGCTCTGCTATTGATCTTCTTGATTTATCTATTATTCAAGTGGACGTACCCAATGGCACAGATGCCCTGGAAGAACTGGCACGTCATGCCGATCTAGTCGTATCGTCATTTGAACCTGACGAAAATATGAAAGGATTTGAATTCGCCCTACGTATCAAGCAGAAGTCGCAAAAGACGGGCGTTCTCATCCTGGGTGATATTAATGATCCTGATGACTTAGATGAAGAAACAGCTGCCGATTCGCCTTTTGTTTATCTCAGCCGTCCAGTTGACATCCATCAGTTCTTGCGCGTTTTCATGGCGGGCCTGGAAAGCCCAACAGCTATGAATGAGGTCCTTCGTGCCTCTGCTAGTGGTGCAGGGTTCACACCTGCCGATATGGGGCCTGTCCCAGAGATTGACCTCAATGCAGTTCAAGGCATCGTTGACTCCCTCTTGACAGACCTTGGCGCAATGGCGATTATGCTGGTCACCCGTACCGGTGAAACCCTGATGGAACGAGGGGCCGTCGGTTACATTGATCGTGAACAACTGGCGTCGGCGATGGCCCCGGTTATGCAAGCCAATATTGATATAAGCGATCTGGTGGGCGGGCAGGTCGCCACTGTTCAGTTATATGATGGCGATGAATACGACATTTTCCTGCTGTCTATTGGCTTGCATCATTTTGTTTGCGTGATGTTCGATGGTCAAATGGGTGCGAAGCAGTTCGGCATGGTCAACCGCTTTGGTCGCCGTGCTGTTGAGGACATAATTGCCTTAATTGGCGCAGATGCTTTCTTCATCAGCCCACCTGCAAAGCCAGAACCTGCTCGTCGTAGCCAACCCACCAAAAAGCAGGAACCAGCCCCCGAAGAACCTCTTGAACTGGCACGGGCAGAAATCACCATTGAAGAAAAAGCTCTGCCGGAACCTGTTGAAACCAGGCCACAACTTGATCCGATTGAGAATCTGGATGCAGATGCCCTCTTCTCAGATGACATTGATCTGGATGACGATCTATTTGATTTGGAAAAATTAGAAGATTTGACGAGTACTGCTGATCAGAGTGGCTCGACGCTAGATTGGGATCAAGCCGTTGGTCTTGGGATCATTCCAAAGTCATAGTGGCAGACCGTAGTGATGATTTTAGTAAGCCAGTTATTCAGCAATTATGAACTGATTGAACGCTATGCCAAAGGCAGCTAGCATATCTATTGTGGCGTTGATGTAAAGTTGGGATGGCAAGCAGATGACTCGTTGACCCAGCGTTTTGAGTTCGAAGCATCAACCCGGATATTCGGGTGGCAGTAGAACACGAACTCCTGAAAGCGACACCGCCGCGATTGAAGCTGCTTATGGTACCACGCTTATCGATTCAGATGAGCAGCATATGGGGCTAGAATCATTTCAAGAACCCTAGCACTTCCCTTCTCATTTGTGCATCTCTATTGGGGTCAGTGTCTTGGTGATTTTAGGTATTATTGGTTTCATCGGAGCCAACACCCTGACTGATTCGGATGATATTGATCCGCTCATACAGGAAGGGGTCATTCACTATATCCTGGCGCTGAGGAATAACACCCCAAACACCTTTGATATCAATCAACTCTCGCTCGTAGGGGCGGATGGTTCAGACGAATATGTAGCTAGCGCTGGACATGAAATCATCCCACCGGGAACATGTGTACCTCTGCAGGATCAGCCTATTGAAATCCTGGAATCCTGGTCATGCAGCATGGAAAAGAAGCAACCTGCGCTTTTGCATGGGCCGTCTGCAAGGGTAACGGTCAAACTACGCTTGCACCACGCCATCTTTTATGTATGCTTGTTTACCGTACAATGGTTGAAGTTATTGGCTGAGTTATTTCAAGCATATGAAACGGATTCTTCCCTTTTGGTTCATAATAGCCGCTATGGCCTGTAATCTGACCAATCCGAACAGTGGCCCACCCACATTAGTGCCATATACCACCGATGTCGTAGCGACTTCCTCACTGCAACCCACACTAGGTTTTGCAACGATTGTACCAGGTCAAGAAGCACAACCAACCGCAATTGGACTGGAGGCCCAGGTGGAAGTCCAACTCCATAACATGATGAATCAGGTCGAGGCGGATCGCTTGATGTTCCATATCGACAATCTGGTTGGCTTTCATACCCGTCATACCTATTCCACCACCTCATCGGCTGGCCAGGGTATCGGCGCAGCTTATACCTACATTATGAACCAACTCCTACAAATTCGGACCGCTGCTCCTGAACACTTCGCCGTTTTTCCTTATGGGCACCCTTATGAGATATCTGCCACCAGCGAACAGTCTACTCGTCACAATATCGTTGCTTATCTAAGAGGAATGGATATTGGTGCAGGGACGATCATCATCGGCGCCCACTATGATAGCCGTACCGATGATGGCACAGATTCAACAAGTTATGCGCCAGGCGCCGATGACAACGGTTCAGGTGTGGCGGCTTTGCTAGAACTGGCCCGTATCCTCAGTCGTTACCCGCAGCGCTCAACCATTATGTTCGTATTCTTCTCTGGTGAAGAACAGGGGCGGCTCGGTAGCCGGGCGTTTGTCAAAGATTATGTCAACAACACGCTGCAACCATATGATACCTTCATGATTAATCTAGACACGATCGGCAGTTGGAATGCCAGTGATGGGTCGATTAATGATACGACCATCCGGGTCTACTCTCCTGGCCCCAACGATTCACCATCACGGCAGCTTGCACGCACTTTGGATTTCATCGCCCATAATCACAACTTAAATCTTGACATTAAATTGGAGGATGGCCTGGATCGTGATGGGCGCTGGGGCGATCAACAATCTTTCAGCGACGCAGGTTATCCCGCCATTCGATTTATCGAAGCGCTGGAGGATCATTATAATCGAGAAAGCCGCGACACAATTGATGGTGTCGAAGCGAGTTATCTGGTCAATTCAACCCAGACGGTGCTGGGTGTTGTCCTATCCCTTGCTGGTGGCCCGCGCCCTCCTTCCAATATTGCCTTGCGCGATAACGCTGATGGCACAGCCTCTCTGGTATGGGAAATTGTGCCCGAAGCCGAGCGTTATGTCGTGGCGTTGCGTAGGGCATCATCTTTGGGTGTGAACAACCATTTCGTCGTGACTGAAAATACGACGACCTGGAACGGTTGGAACGATTACGAAGCTGTTTCAATCGGGGCAATTGATGGTAACGGATTAATTGGGCCACTTTCGCTTGAACGCCGAATCCAATAATAGAAACTGCCATGACCGAAGTAAACGACCTTGATCCTATACCTGCTGAGCAGGCTCGTCAAATTTTACATCATGCCATTTCCGCACGATTGGGCAGTGATTGGGACGATGAACTGGAGGGCTGGACAGTTATCAGCCAGCATGACTACATGGCTCGCCTAACCAAAGGCCGCCGAACCATTGACTTTTTAGTTGATTTGGTCGGCGAAGTCACTATCGAGGAGAAGGAAATCGGTGGTAGTCAAGAAGCTAGTCGCACACTAGCATTTATGGTCCTCGGCGCATCAGTCTTATTGGCTATCATCTTAGCCCGAATCGCGGGGTATTTGTGACGGACGACGACATTACGCTACGTAAAGCTCATCGTGATGACATCAACAATATTATTGCATTTATCAAGCCCTTCGTCAGCGATGGCATACTCCTGCCGCGCACTTTCACCGAAATGGATGAACTGATTGATGTGTTCTTCGTCGCCGAATATCAAAGTGAGATTGTGGGATGCGCTGCGCTGGAAATCTACTCCCAAAAGCTGGCAGAAATCCGCAGTCTGGCAGTCTCACCAAAAGTTCAGGGCAAAGGTGTGGGTAAACAATTGGTGCAAACCTGCATAAAAATCGCTAGAGAGCGCGACATCCTGGAGGTGATGGTCGTCACATCTTCCGAGGCATTCTTTAGAGCCTGTGGCTTCGATTTTACCCTTCCTGGCGAGAAGAAAGCCCTCTTCTATCAAACGCTAGATCAATAAGCACAGGCTAATTTTCTATGTTACAATGGGCTAGCGACAGGTCACGCGATGGATAATTGAAACGTGAGCGAATTTGAGCCTGATATATGGCAACTTCAAGCCCAATTTGACATCAAGGGATTAATTAACGCGCTTCAATCTGAGGATGGTGGCACACGCAGGCGGGCGGCAGCGGCTCTTCGGGCCCTTGGTGCTGTTAACTCAATCCCTGATCTTGAAATTGCCATTGAAAATGAAAAGGATCCAGAATCACGCGGGACAATCCTCACTGCATTAGAGGCGCTTCAAGCCGAAAAAGAACGCCGTAAACGAGGTATTCTAGACACAGGTGATCAACCCCATATTTTGACAGAAGTTGAGCGTCTCATTAATGAATTGAAGACGGGCGCCCCCCAGGAGATTATGCTCCATGCAGCAGTACTAGGCAAAATAGGAGATAAGGCCGCCGTACCAGCCTTGATGGAGAAGTTTTCTGATCCCACGTTATCTATCAAAGTCCGCCTGGTGATTGCTGAGGCCCTACTCAAATTGGAAAGTGCCCCAGTGGAGGTTGCATTATTGGGGGCGCTGCGCAGCGACGATTGGCACGCTCGACACAACAGTGCCGCCATCCTGGGGCAACTCAACGCCCAGTGGGCAATTGAACCGTTGGGACGGGCATTGTTCGATGAGAATGAGCATGTCCGCAAAACGGCCTTTGCTGCATTACGTCATATCGGCACGCCCGAAGCAAATGCAGTTCTGGAAGCTGCACGGCAGAAGGTGATAGATCAAAAGCGCAAGCGGAACACCCCAGGCAAACTCACAGCCCTCCCCCCCCAAAAAACAGCAGCAGACCTGAACGACGAAACGATGGGCGAAAAATTCAAGAATGATGAAACCCAGAAGATCACCTGGCCTACGAAAAAGCGCAAACCCGTTAATCCAACATTGGCCCCGACCAAACCGCTTGATCCACGCACCGTTGATCAGGCGATAAATCGGGTCAGGAGGCCAGTTAACCGGGATTCTAAGGACGAATCCTGAGATCATAAAGAGGGCAGCCGTTTATGCGGAAATTGACATTTATCATCATGTTGATTGTACTCACCTTCACAGGGAGTACATCCGTTGCGCAGAGTGAAGTCCGGGCAGTCGTTGTCAACGAACACGCCAACATTCGCATTATACCTGCTATTGGGGCCGAGGTCATCACGACTGTCGATGCTGGTTATCTATTTGATCGAATCAATGCCCGTTCAGCCGATAACCAATGGCTGCGGATAGATTTTGGCGGAAATGAAGGCTGGGTAAACATTATTCCGTTAAGCATTCTTTCCGGTGACATCAACACCTTGCCTGTTGCTAACCCTGTCTCTATTCCCTATGGTGGCTTGGATGCGCCACGTTCCGGTTTCACCAGCGCCAGCAGCAATCAGTTGGGGTATCTGGCAAATAGCGGCATTCGTGTGCGTTCCGGCCCCAGCACAGGCTATCCTGTGCTGGCGAATGCGCCCCGTTTTACTACGCTACATCTGTTGGGTCGTACTGCCAGCAGCACCTGGGTACAAGTGAACTTTGATGGTGTTCTTGGCTGGGTTACATCGCAGCATGTCCAGATCAGTGAACCCTTGTCCAAGTTGCCGATTGATGGGATTGTGGCAGAAGCGCCCCCAATGGCGGAAGGTGCAGACTATGCGGGAACATTGAAATTTATGCTGGAACGGCTTGATCTGGCACAGATCTCGTTAGATGCGATTCGGGCATCGTGGTCGGATTCTGCGCTGACTGGAGGCGCAAGCTGTCAACGTTATCCCACTCGTCCTAGCGATTTGCACATTCCCAACCCGATATTGGCAGCTTTCTATACCACATTGAATCCACTTCTCGTCGAATTCAATGATGCGATGTTTAATCTGCGTCATGCCATCGATTTATTTATTGAAGTCTGCAATCAACCAGGCACACGCAACCCAGTGGGTCAGGCCACAACCATTGGAGCCTTGCAAACTGTTGCTTTAGCCGATACACAGTTCGCCTCTATTCGTCGCCAACTAACTGAATTGATCCCACCAGATCGTGAAATTGGTGATGATGAGTGCTTATTTGCATTTGGTGGACGTGCTGATATCCTGCCGAAAATAAATCTGGGATCGGTGATCCTTGATAACTTTAATCCACGCCGCATTGTCACAGGATATTGTATTGATCTAATGGCTGGATCAACCATTCTGATTGAAACACTTCAGCTACAAGGCAGCAACGCCGTCCATCTGATTTCGCTCAGTCTGTTTGATAACCCAACGAACTTCTTGGCTGTTGGACGTGGTCAAACCACCGCACCGAACCTGGTCCTAGGCCCGGTTCTCATCCAAGAAACTGGGCGTTATCTGCTAGTTCTGAGCAATTCAGAAGAGTTGGAAGCGCCACTACAAGGCGAATTTGCCCTACTGGTCTCATTGACGACGGGCATCATCGGTGCGCAACTGAGACAAGACCCAGCAACAGGTAAAGTCGTTGTTGCGCCGCCCTCCACCGGCAATACAGGTGCGTCGCCCTCCACCGGCAATACAGGTGCGCCGCCCTTCACTGGCAATACAGGTGCACCGCCCTTCACCGGCAACACAGGAGGTAATACGGGTTCAGTTCCGCCCTTCCTACAAACGCAGACTCCGCCACAGTTCAACACTAATCCGAACACCAGCACGAGTGGTTTACCCGCCAACACTTGCCCGGATATCACTTTAACCTGCCAGCAGATGACCACCTGCGATCAGGCGCGTGCCTGTTTGGGTGCAGGCAACTTCGCACTCGACCCAGATGATGATGGTGTTCCATGTGAGAATATCGTTTGCCCAGCGAATCAATAACCACTACTTGAATTACCGTTGGGGCGTAATTGTAATTGATCTGTTGCGCCTCAACTGATGATGGCAGGCCGCTGTGTGTGCCAATCCGTCGCCTGCTGGTAAACATGACTAGCGTGTAGAAGTTGTTCTTCCCCAAAGGTAGGCCCAATAAGCTGTAACCCAATCGGCAGCCCTTCGCTGTCGAAGCCGCAGGGGACGCTGATACCACATACACCGGCCAGATTGACCGCGATAGTCAACACATCTGCTAGGTACATTTCCAACGGGTCGTCTGTTTTCTGCCCGATCTTAAAAGCTGTCGTTGGTGATGCAGGTGCAGCTAGCAAATCCACCTGCTCAAAAGCCTGCTCAAAATCTTGTTTGACTAACGTCCGTACCTGAGAGGCTTTGCCATAGTAGGCATCATAATACCCTGCAGATAAGGCATAAGTTCCTAGCATGATTCGTCGCTTGACCTCATCACCAAACCCATGCCCGCGTGTCTTACGATACGTTTGCAGCACATCTTCGCCCTCTACCCTGGCTCCAAAACGAATACCATCATAGCGGGCAAGATTGGCACTGGCTTCTGACATGGCGATCAGGTAATAAACAGGGAGACTGTACTCTGTATGTGGCAGGTTGACTTCTACCACCGCGGCACCAAGCTCCTCAAACTTGCTGATAGCAGCACGAACAGCCATCTCGACTTCCGCATTCAAGCCTTCTGAGAAGTATTCCAGCGGAATTCCGATCTTGAGGCCCCGAATATCACCTTGTAATCCCGCGACAAAATCGGGCACTTCGGTGTGTATACTGGTCGAATCCAGTGGGTCATGCCCAGAAATGACATTCAAAATGTAGGCAGCGTCTTCAACTGTTTGTGTCAATGGCCCGGCGCTGTCTAACGAGGATCCATAAGCGATCAATCCGTTACGGCTGACCCGCCCATAGCTTGGTTTTAGTGCGGTAATACCACAAAATGAACCAGGCAGACGGATACTGCCGCCTGTATCTGTACCCAGTGCGCCTGCACACATTAAAGCGGCAACGGCAGCAGCGCTGCCCCCGCTGCTCCCACCGGGAACACAATCCAGATTCCAGGGGTTATGGGTGACAAAATACGCAGAATTTTCGGTGGATGACCCCATTGCAAACTCATCCATGTTGGCTTTACCCAGCAACACCATACCGGCCTGATAAAGCCGATCAACGCAGGTTGCATCAAAGATGGGCACATATCCCTTTAGAATTTTCGAGCCGCAGGTCGTCTCGACATCTTTAGTTGATAGCACATCTTTGATCGCCATCGGAATGCCCAGAAGGGGACTGGTATCCCCCTCAGCGCGTTTCTTGTCCGCAGTAGCGGCCTGTTCCAATGCTCGCTCAGAGGTGAGTGTGATAAAGGCTTTAATCTGATTGTCCAGATGTTCAATCTGATCGAGATAGGCTTGGGTCAGTTCAACCGATGTGATTTCACCAGAATTTAGCTTTTCCAGTGCTTGCGTCAGGGTTAAGTGGATAAGCATTCGATCTGTCTCGTGTGGTTGGATCTATTAACGCGCAAGAGTATACCCTTAGGGTTGGTACGCGCCAACCCCCGGCCCCATTCTTCAAGTTGTGACGACGAACTGAAAGTTCGGGGCGCTTCGATGGCTACGCAAGAAGGTGAGCTTGGGGGCAAAATCGTCGATTTGTTGCCGCCGCTGCACAAGAAAAAACGGCGGCAAGAGGGAAAGCGGAGAACCAGGGAAAACCGGCGGAAGAACCGGGGAAAATTGCGGCAAAAACCGCGGAAAGTGGCGGAGAACCGGCGGAAGAACCGGGCGGAAGAACCGGGAACCAGTAGGAAAATGGTGAGAAATAGCAGCGAAAATCGGTGGGTGGCTGCTGCGGCGCAACAAAAAAATGGCCGCAGCAACGTGGAGAAACCGGCGAGAGAACCGGTGAGAAATAGCAGCGAACCTGTGGAAAAACGCCAGTCAAAATAGTCTCCAAGTCGTTGATACAGCTTGAGTGTCTGTGATTGGATGCACGTGTGGTCCGGGTTTGAAAGCAGGCACGCCTCCAGTTGAGGGTGTACGTTGTCGCGCAGTAGCACACGCAGGGCGGAGAACCGGCGGAAAGCCGGCGGAAAGCCGGCAGGAAATGGCAAAATATCGGCAGTCAAAGCGGCCTCCAAGTCGTTGATACAGCTTGAGTGTCTGTGATTGGGTGAACGTGTGGTCCGGGTTTGAAAGCAGGCACGCCTCCAGTTGAGGGTGTACGTTGTCGCGCAGTAGCACACGCAGGGCGGAGAACCGGCGGAAAACCGGGGAAAATTGCGGCAAAAACCGCGGAAAGTGGCGGATAAGTGGCGGAAGAACCGGGAACCAGTAGGAAAATGGTAAGAAATAGCAGCGAAAATCGGTGGGTGGCTGCGGCTGCGGAAGAGCCGGGAAAATGGGCAAATAACTGGCTGTCAAAACGGTCTCCAAGATTGGATGCACGTGTGGTCCGGGCTTGAAAGCAGGCACGCCTCCAGGTGAGGGTGTACGTTGTCGCGCAGTAGCACACGCAGGGCGGAGAACCGGCGGAAAACCGGGGAAAATTGCGACAAAAACCGCGGAAAGTGGCGGATAAGTGGCGGAAGAACCGGGAACCAGTAGGAAAATGGTGAGAAATAGCAGCGAAAATCGGTGGGTGGCTGCGGCTGCGGAAGAGCCGGGAAAATGGGCAAATAACTGGCTGTCAAAACGGTCTCCAAGATTGGATGCACGTGTGGTCCGGGTTTGAAAGCAGGCACGCCTCCAGTTGAGGATGTACGTTGTCGCGCAGTAGCACACGCAGGGCGGAGAACCGGCGGAAGAACCGGGGAAAATTGCGGCAAAAACCGCGGAAAGTGGCGGATAAGTGGCGGAAGAACCGGGAACCAGTAGGAAAATGGTAAGAAATAGCAGCGAAAATTGGTGGGTGGCTGCTGCGGCGCAACAAAAAAATGGCCGCAGCAACGTGGAGAAACCGGCGAGAGAACCGGTGAGAAATAGCAGCGAACCTGTGGAAAAACGCCAGTCAAAATAGTCTCCAAGTCGTTGATACAGCTTGAGTGTCTGTGATTGGATGCACGTGTGGTCCGGGTTTGAAAGCAGGCGCGCCTCCAGTTGAGGGTGTACGTTGTCGCGCAGTAGCACACGCAGGGCGGAGAACCGGCGGAAAACCGGGGAAAATTGCGACAAAAACCGCGGAAAGTGGCGGATAAGTGGCGGAAGAACCGGGAACCAGTAGGAAAATGGTGAGAAATAGCAGCGAAAATCGGTGGGTGGCTGCGGCTGCGGAAGAGCCGGGAAAATGGGCAAATAACTGGCTGTCAAAACGGTCTCCAAGATTGGATGCACGTGTGGTCCGGGTTTGAAAGCAGGCACGCCTCCAGTTGAGGGTGTACGTTGTCGCGCAGTAGCACACGCAGGGCGGAGAACCGGCGGAAAACCGGCGGAAAACCGGGGAAAATTGCGGCAAAAACCGCGGAAAGTGGCGGATAAGTGGCGGAAGAACCGGTAGGAAAATGGAGAGAAAGGGCAGCGAAAATGGGTGCCGAATGGGTAGGTTGTTGCTGCGGTGGCGCAACAAAAAAATGGCCGCAGCAACGTGGAGAAACCGGAGAACTGGCAGAAGAACCAGGGAAAACCGGCGGAAGAACCGGGAAAATGGGCGGATAACTGGCAGTCAAAATAGCCTCCAAGTCGTCGATACAGCCTGAGTGTCTGTGATTGGATGCACGTGTGGTCCGGGTTTGAAAGCAGGCACGCCTCCAGTTGAGGGTATACGTTGTCGCGCAGTAGCACACGCAGGGCGGAGAACCGGCGGAAAACCGGGGAAAATTGCGGCAAAAACCGCGGAAAGTGGCGGAAGAACCGGGAACCAGCAGGAAAATGGTAAGAAATAGCAGCGAAAATTGGTGGGTGGCTGCGGCTGCGCAACAAAAAAATGGCCGCAGCAACGTGGAGAAACCGGCGAGAGAACCGGTGAGAAATAGCAGCGAACCTGTGGAAAAACGCCAGTCAAAGCGGCCTCCAAGTCGTTGATACAGCTTGAGTGTCTGTGATTGGATGCACGTGTGGTCCGGGTTTGAAAGCAGGCACGCCTCCAGTTGAGGGTGTACGTTGTCGCGCAGTAGCACACGCAGGGCGGAGAACCGGCGGAAAGCCGGCAGGAAATGGCAAAATATCGGCAGTCAAAACGGCCTCCAAGTGAGTTGGTCGGCAGCAAGTTCATAGAGGTTCAACCTCAGTCTCAGTTTAGTTGAATAAAGTGGATTTGGGAGAACATACGGCAGAACGTGTGTTCTGTTTCGGGGGCATCGTCCCGTTGGTGTTGGTTGCCCAAGCTGTGAAGAACGAGTCATCTTTGGCCTGCTTCAGTGTCATGTCGAAATAGTCGCTGAACGGGGATTTCGATGGGCGGCTGGTGCATGGTTCTAGGCTGACCCAAAACGTTTGGCATGAGGCGGGGTGCGGGGGGGTGGGCGGTCAGGGGTGAGATTGTGGGCAAAATCGTCGATTTGTTGCCGCCGCCACGCAACTTTTTTCGGCGGCGGCAACGCAGAGAAACCAGCGGGGAATGGCGGAGGCCGAGAACCAGCGGGAAATGGCAGGAAACCAAGTAAAAAGGACGAAGAACCGGGAAAATGGGCAAATAACTGGCTGTCAAAACGGTCTCCAAGATTGGATGCACGTGTGGTCCGGGTTTGAAAGCAGGCACGCCTCCAGTTGAGGGTGTACGTTGTCGCGCAGTAGCACACGCAGGGCGGATAACCGGGCGGGAGAACCGGTAGGAAAATGGGGAGAAAGGGCAGCGAAAATGGGTGCCGAATGGGTAGGTTGTTGCTGCGGCGGCGCAACAAAAAATGGCCGCAGCAGAGGAGGCGGATAAGTGGCGCAAGAACCGGGGGAGGCCGAGAACCAACGGAGAACCAGCGGGAAATGGCAGTCTCCAAGTCGTTGATACAGCTTGAGTGTCTGTGATTGGATGCACGTGTGGTCCGGGTTTGAAAGCAGGCGCGCCTCCAGTTGAGGGTGTATACAGGGCAGGAACACGACAAGAACCGGCGGAAGAACCGGGAAAATGGGCGGATAACTGGCAGTCAAAATAGCCTCCAGGTGAGTTGGTCGGCAGCAAGTTCATAGAGGTTCAACCTCAGTCTCAGTTTAGTTGAATAAAGTAAATTTGGGAGAACATACGGCAGAACGTGTGTTCTGTGTTGTTGTCAAGCGGGCAGATCCATACCTTACCCTACGCTTCTCCTACGATGACTTGATGTACCAGTTTCACTCTATACAATGTGACTAATGGTATTATGTTTCTTAGGAATAAGCTATGATTAAACACCTTTGTACTCGCTCTTTTATGTTGATGATCCTGTTGTCGTTTGGCTGGGAGATGATAGCTCAGGAGCAACCCCCTGATGAACCTGATGATGCCGAGGCGGTTGTCCCCGTCTTCGACTTGACCGGCGCTGACCTGGCCGAACCGCCGGAACCGATTGATATCCCGGCGGCTATCCCGCCTCTGGGTTTGACCCAAACCGCTCCTGCTGGTCTCCAGGTGGTGCTGCACGAGGCGTTCCTGGCTGGCGGCACCACCGACTGGATGCAGGGGACCGACTGGCAAATCGGCTTCACTCAGGTCGGCCATGCTGCCCAGACCCACTCCAACACCCCGGTGCTGTTGATCCCTACCCCACTCGACAACGTCGCCATCGAAACCCGCTTTGAACTGGGCTTTGGCCGGATGCAGTTGCATCTGCGCCAGAGCGATTGGGGGCGCTATACCGCCGAGTACGACGCGGGCGGGGAGTTGCGGCTGTATCGGAATGAGCTGCTGCTGGGGCAGGTTGCGGCACCGGCCACGACGGAGTGGTCGGCTCACAGCTTGCGTTTCACAGCCCTCGGTGACCAGTTGGGCTTGAGTGTGGATGGGGTGCAGATGCTCCAGCTGGTGGATCCGGATCCCCTGCCTGCTGGGACGGTGGTTATTGGGGGTGTCTTCCCCGGTGACGATGACCGCTCGGTGCTGCGCTTTGACACGCTGACGGTGTGGGCCGAGGCGGGGGTCTCGGTGACATCCCTGACGCTGAGTGAACCGGAAGCATTGACCCAGATGCCGGGATTGACCGGGAGGCTGGACAACCACATCGTCTCGGCGGTCTGGCTGGGAGCCAGACGAGAGGAGATTTACGTCCGGACCTTGAGGACCCCTAACACCCATTTGGGCCAGTTGCTGGTGGGGCGTAGGGGATCGCTGGAAGGGTATCCCCGGCTCTCCCCCGGAGGTGACAAACTGGCGTTTATCTCGTCGATTGGGGGCGACAACAACAGTTACACCAACCTGTATGTGGTCGATTTGACGGCTGAGAATTTGCGGCGCTTGCCGATCCCAACGGGCAAATGGCGGGCGATTGCGCCGATCACCACCCGGGGTCATAGCACTGGGGGGCCAGCTTGGTCGCCGGATGGGAACCAGATCGCCTTTCACTCCAACCGGGCTGGCCAGGGCTGGAAAATCTGGGTGGTGAACGCCGATGGGACGGGGCTGCGACGCTTGACAGCCCACGGCAATTTGATCAGCGAGCATGATCCCAGTTGGTCGCCGGATGGCACACAGATCGTGTTTGCAGCGACAGGATGTGGGTCACGCAGTGACCTGTATGTGACCAGCGTCCGGACACCGCAGGGGGGTGCCTGTGGGGTCTTGAACCAGCAGCGGATTGTCTCCGGGAGTGGGGATGACACGCGGCCGCGCTGGTCGCCGGATGGCCGTTTTATCGCCTACACAGCCTACCGAGGGGGGCAACCGGATGTGCATATCCAGGCGTTGGGGCGGCGTTACATCTATCAGGTGGGGCGGCGGAACTATGGTCCCAGTGGCAACCTGAACCTGACGATTAACGCACCAGGTGGGTCACGGAACCTGGATCCGGCCTGGTCGCCGGATGGCAGCAGGCTGGTGTTCGCCTCGACGGCGGATGCTAATACACGCTTGCATGTGCTGACCTTGCAGGTGCAGGGTCAGCGCATCCGCTTGCAGAATCCGGGTTGGGTCCGTGATCCGATCTCGCCGGCGGTATCGGCGCCTTATGGCGGAGCGGATTGGTCGCTGCCAGCAGCCAGAGCCATCGCGCCACCAGCGATCAACAATGTGATCGAGGTTCACGAAGCCCTTGAGGAAGACGATGCGAGGTTGGGGATCGGAGTTGAGCCGGGTCCGACAGACGGGACCTGTACGTTGAATGAAGCGATCCTGGCGGCGAACAGTTTGGCTAGCAGCACCCCACCGGCCTTACCCCAAGGCCAAACGGACTGCAGACCGAGGGAAAGCAATGGTCAATTAGGGATTTATCTGGCGTTGATCTCAGGCAACACGTATGTGGTCTCGGAGGCGTTGCCGGCGATCACGGGTCGGGTCACGATCCAGAAGGCGAAGCAGGATCAGGGTACGAGCGTCGTGCAGATTGCGCGCAGTGCCAACGCGGGGACAGGTCAGTTCCGCGTCTTCACAGTGGCGGCGGGTGGTCACCTGACGTTGGATCGGGTGCGGGTCAGCCATGGGGATGTGGATGGAGATGGGGGTGGTATTCATAATGCCGGGACGCTGATCCTGCAGAATGGCAGTGTCGTGACGGGCAACTCGGCGAGTGGCAATGGCGGCGGGATTTATAACAGTGGGACCTTGCAGATGAGCGGGGGCTGCTTGGTTGGGAATACTGCGCCGACCAGCAGCGCCGTTCACAGCACAGTTCGGGTGACGATCAGTGGTGTGTGGTGGGGACGGGCGAGTGGGCCAGGTGATGGGGCAGTCAATGATCGGGTGACGGCGACCAACCCCTTGCAGACTGCCCCCACTGGCTGTGGGACAACACCCGATCCGCCCACATCAGGCTGTACAGCGACCATCAACCTGAGTGGTGGGGCGAGACACCTGAACGTCCGGTCATCACCGGATACGAGTGGTCAAACCAACGTTGTGGGTCGGCTCCTTCAAGGGGATTCCGTTACGATCCGGGGGAGGTACAATACCTGGTATCTGATTGATGCGCAGGTTGTCGATGCGACGACGGGGCAACGGGTCGCACGGCAAGGGGTCTGGATTGGTCTGCCAGGTGCGGTTGTCTTGTCATCTGCTTGCGGGACCATTCCCATTGTCGATGCCAGTGGCAATCCGCTCCCACCGACGCCCGTTTATGTGCCACCCAGGACACATTTCTGTGCCGCCTTCTCGACTGAGTTTGGTAGCTATACCAACATCCGGGATTTCCCCCAGGTGCCGCGAGGGACGGTGATTGGTCGGCTGAGTGATGACGGGAACACGGCGAATTTTGCGGCTTATCATGTGCGGGTAGTGGGCCGTTACACCGCCAACACCCCCAACATCCTCCGCGATGACTGGTACAAGGTCACCTATAATGGGCTGCCAGCGGGGGTGAGCTTCGGCTGGGTGAGTGCGGAGTATGCCACGCTGCGGCCTGGGTTTGACCATGCGAATTGTCGCAACATTGAGCAGATCGGCTCGGATGCCGTGGGCAACCTGATCCCGGCCACAACGCCAGCGGTGTTGCCGCCCTTGTCGGGGATGATCCCGGAGGCGAGTGCGTTGTATGGGCAACTTCGGACCGATGCCAAGTTGCGCTACCTGGTGCCAGCGGCGGTGAGCTTGAATCTGCCGGGACCGTTCCAACAGATGCCGATGTATGAGGGGGTCTTGACTGAAGGACAGGGCTATGGTCTGAACACCTTCGCCTATCGCAACCCACACTACTATGAGGGGACGAACCACATCCACAGCGGGCTGGATTTCGGTGGACTTGAGGTGAAACCGAGCAATAGCCCAATCCAAGATTGTACAAGAACCGTTGAAAACAAAACCGGCTGTTTCCGCGTGCTGCAGATTTGCGATGGGGTGGTCTCCGATGTGCGTGATGTAGGAACCGGTTATCGGGTGGTCGTGCGCTGCTTCTCGCGTGAGGGCAGCCGCTCGAATGTGTACCTATCGTACAACCATCTCTTGAGCGGAGGAAGTTTGCAAGAAGGACAGTATGTCACTGCAGGGGGCGACTATGGCCTGCATGTCTATCAATATTCGGGCAATAACTATCCCCATTTGCATCTGGAACTGCTTTATGACCGGGATGGGAACCTGGGCAATGCCATCCGCCTTAACCCTATCTTCTTCTTTTCCAGCAGTATCGTGGATCCCTACGAAGATGAAATAGGTCCCTACTATCCAGAATCGGATGTCTTCGAATCAGATAGAAAGGTTAAAAGAAGACGCTTTGAGTGGACACCAGCGGATCGAGTGGATCCGGTCAATGCCTATCTGCCACAAGACCATACCATCGCTTACGATGGGGTTAACTGGCATAATAATTCAATAGATAATCGGGGTTTGACTGAAGATGAGGGTTTGAGGAGGGGTAATCCAGACTTTGACCTAGGCATTCAGCTTGAGGAGAACAATGCCTACACGCTCATCGGGGATCGCCAGGATGCAGCGAGCAATCTCTGTCGTTTTACCTTTGGGCGGACTGACCGCCCCGTCATTTTCCGCTATGGTGCAGGAAGCTGCACTACCAATGGGTTGCAGTTGGTACCGGATGGAAACGGTTACAACGGGTTTGAGATCTTTGCCGACAGTTGGATCACAAGCATGGACACGTTTATGACCGTGGCTCAAGACCATGATGATGATTAAGGATGAGAGATGATGAAACGATATACGATGATAGGGATGGTGCTGGCTCTTCTTTTACTGGTTCCGACAAGCTTTGTTTTGTCTCAATCAGACGACGAACGCGGGTATGTCGCAAAGATCGCCGTCAGTGGCGATGGACATACGATCGCTGTTTTCTATAGTACGGATCTTGTCCGTTATCCAATTGATTTTTTCAACACAAGAACGGGTACACTTGTTCATGAGATGGATACAGCGGTTCAAGGCTTTGCCGATTTCGCACTCAGTCCGAGGGGGAATCGGTTAGTTGGAACATGGGGGGCTAGCAGTCTGGCCTTGTACGATAGAGCAGACAGCAGCTTCAGGGTGATCCGTGAGCCGGGTCAATTCAGTTCCTTTCGGGGGCTTTTCTGGAGTCCGGTGGACGAGTCATTGGTTGCCTACGGTTTGGGGGGGAGCGTTGATTTCTTCAACATTGACACAGAGGAAGGTGTGGATGTACTCAAGTCAAACATCGGCAACATCAGCGACGTGGCCTTTAGCCCGGATGGCTCTCAGGTGGTGACCAGTTCATATGGTCAGGGAAGTGATAGGAGTGGTATAGAAATTTGGGATATATCTCAAGAATCGGAGGCGTTTAGACAACCTCTAGTCACCCTGGAGGACAGAGGTGGGGGGCCTGTGGCCTGGAGTCCAGATGGTCAGCGTATCGCGGCAATGGGTGGCGGTAGTTTTCTCATCTACAACCTCAACCAGAGGCACATTGAGGTAGAAAATGTCGGTGCAGAGTTAGACCTGGGGTATGACATTTCCTGGAGTCCCGATGGTAGATATCTGGCCACCGGGGGCGACTTCTTGCGGGTGTGGGATGCGACTACCTATGAACTCTTAGGGGTGTTCAGTGAGTCTTTTATCAACGCGGATATTGTCTGGTCACCGGATGGTCAACGCATTTACAGTGATGGTTCGCATGACAAAGGATTAAGCACACACGTCATCACCCTCCCAGAGGTTGAAGTGACCCCTGAAGCGACGGCTGAAGTCACACCGGAGGTGGGTGCTGCGCCATCCGTCACTGGGTTCGTGTTGGTGGATGCGGATGCGGATGAGGACCTCCGGCCGCTGGCTGACGGGGATACGATCACTGAGGGGACGATCACGATTCGTGCGGAGACGGAGCCGCCGATTGTGGGGAGTGTGGTGTTTGGGTTGGATGACGAGCCGCGCTTCAAGGTGGAGAATGAAGCAGCCTACGCGCTGAAGGGCGATGACAACGGCGATTATCATGCTTGGTTGGCGGAACCGGGGACGTATACGTTGACGGCGACGCCTTACACTGAAGCAGATGGGCAAGGTGAGGCGGGGACGCCGCTGACGATTACGTTTACGGTGGCGGAACCGGGATCGTAAGCATTTTGGTGTGCCGGTTGCCTATGGGTGGCTGGTGCATTGTTCTCAGGCAACACCTATGTGGTCACGGATCAGTTCCGCGTCTTCACAGTGGCGGCGGGTGGTCACCTGACGCTGGATCGGGTGCGGGTCAGCCATGGGGATGTGGACGGAGATGGGGGTGGTATTCATAATGCCGGGACGCTGATCCTGCAGAATGGCAGCATCGTGACGGGCAACACCGCGAGTGGCAATGGCGGTGGCATTTATAACAGTGGGACCTTGCAGATGAGCGGGGGCTGCTTGGTTGGGAACCGGGCTGCAAGCAGTACAGCCGTTCACAGCACGGTCCCGGTGACGATCAGTGGTGTGTGGTGGGGACGGGCGAGTGGGCCAGGTGATGGGGCAGTCAATGATCGGGTGACGGCGACCAACCCCTTGCAGACGGCGCCAGCTGGTTGTGGGACAGATGTGCCAACATCTCCCGATTCCATAAGCATACCTGATAACGCCGACACATTGCTGTTTACCTCCATTGTCTCTCCGCCTGTTTCCCATTTGGCAACGGCGAACCGTTTGCTGCAAAATGCCAACACATCAACGCTGAATCGGGTCTCGTTGTCCCAAGATTTGTATGGGGTCTGTAATTCAAGTCAGAAGCCATTGTGCGCCAAGTACAGCTATCTGATGTTCTATGCCTTCTTTGTCGAGTATACAGGCAACCCGCCCAGCCTGTGGGATTTGTTCTCGGCAGTCTACAATGGGGAATTAGGAACTTATCAGGGGTCACAGACATCGTTGCAAGCATTCGTGCGGAATTTCTTTGACCTGCAATCGGGTGGATGTCGTTTTGGAGGAGGTGGGTATACCTGCACCTACGATCAGCTGGTCGAGTGGTTAGCCACCAGCCAGTTCTGGATAGATCGGGTCAAGCCATCAGGTACGGGCACACAGATGATTGTCAATGTGCTTGGCTTAACCGGGGAGGATATTCCCGAAGGAACGTGGGATGATACTAGAGAAAATAAGCCAGTTAGTACAAGTGATTTGCACAGAGATATTTCTCGTGGTGGCATGTTCAATTATGATGTGAAAGTAAGGGATGCGATCATTGGCAACGTCACCACTTGGCGCTCGGGTCAAAGCCCCAACCATCCCTCTGCTTGGGGCAACACCGTCCTCCCTGCTGGCAGCACCACCTACCCGGCGTTCAATGCTGCTGAGCAATATGACCTGGTCATCACCCATGTCTTCAGTAATGGGCAGACAACATCGGCCTTCAACACCAATACCAACACTGTTTGGGGGGATGGAAGGGGTGTTATCAATCCACAAGGAGTGGAAGAACCTACATTGCCTATCCCGTTAACATTGCCTCGCTGTACCTATATTTCCGTCATCACAACCACTGAAGGACGGCTCGCCAACCTCAGTGCTTGTTAAGTTTAAAGGAGTGAATCCATATGCAAATCTACCAACGTTCTCTATTATTTGTTTATCTTGCCCTGTTTGCGATAACGCCTGCTTGGGCACAAGACGGATTGTTAAACGACAAGATTGTCTACGAGGACGTAGAAAACAGAATCATAATCTACGACCCAACCACTTATCAAGAAATGGTGTTACTAGATGATGGTCACTACAACGCATCGCCTGACCTTTCACCAGATGGGACCCAGATTGTTTTCGTATCTGATCGAGATGGTGACCAGGAACTCTATATGATGGATGTGGATGGCACAAACCTCCGACAATTAACTCATAATTCAACACGTGACTCCTGGCCCATCTGGTCACCAGATGGGACCCAGATTGCCTACCTATCAAGCTCTGAAGATAACGTTGATTTGATGGTCATCAATATAGATGGTTCATCCACGCATAATCTCACACAAGGGGTGGGTAACAATCGAGAACCATCCTGGTCACCCGATGGACAAAAGTTAGCATTCATCTTTTACCAAGCAAAAACAGAGGAAAATCCCAGAAAGTATCAGGTAAGTGTCATTGATGCCGATGGTCATAACTGGATTCAACTGACAGATGACAACGAAGTTTACAATGATCCCGTCTGGTCTCAAGATGGCTCGAAAATAGCAGTCTCAACAGGAGAAAACTTTTACTCTATGAATGTGAATGGGACTGAGTTAACACAAATTACCCATGAAACAGGAGACATAGGTTACTTTACCTGGCTCAGTAATGATGCGATTGTCTTTGAGAAACCTCAACCGGGTGTGCCCTACTATCGGATCAATCTGGATGGGTCGGAACGCCAACTGATTCACTTAGGGCTGCCTGGCTTAATAGAGGGAGTAAACCTCAATCGTGTGATTACGCCTTTGCAGGATGAGGCGATCATCTCATTCACACTGATTGATGCCGATACGGAGGAGGATGTTTCCTTCTTATACAACGGTACAACGATCACGCAACCTAACATCACGATCCGTGCTAACACGGAACCGCCGATTGTGGGGAGTGTGGTGTTTGGGTTGGATGACGAGCCACGTTTTAAGGTGGAGAATGAGCCAGCCTACGCGCTGAAGGGCGATGACAACGGCGATTATCATGCTTGGCTGGCTGAGCCGGGGACGTATACGTTGACAGCAACGCCCTATACTGAGGCTGACGGTGGTGGTGAAGCAGGGACGCCGCTGACGATTACGTTTACAGTTGAAGCGCCGGGGTCGTAAGCATTTTTGTGTGCCGGTTGCCTATGGGTGGCTGGTGCATGGTTCTCAGGCAACACGTATGTGGTCTCGGAGGCGTTACCGGCGATCACGGGTCGGGTCACGATCCAGAAGGCGAAGCAGGATCAGGGTACGAGTGGCGTGTGGATTGCACGCAGCGCCAACGCGGGGACGGGTCAGTTCCGCGTCTTCACAGTGGAAGCGGGTGGTCACCTGACGTTGGACCAGGTGCGGGTCAGCAATGGGGATGTGGACGGAGATGGCGGTGGTATTCATAATGCTGGGACGCTGATCCTACAGAATGGCAGTGTCGTGACGGGCAACACCGCGAGTGGCAGCGGGGGTGGCATTTATAACAGTGGGACGCTGCAAATGACCGGAGGCTGCCTGGTCGGGAATACTGCGCCGACCAGCAGCGCCGTTCACAGCACGGTCCCGGTGACGATTAGCGGTGTGTGGTGGGGACGGGCGAGTGGGCCGGGTGATGGGGCAGTCAATGATCGGGTGATGGCGACCAACCCCTTGCAGACTGCCCCCACTGGCTGTGGGACGTCTCCATCGCCAACCCTGACACCTATACCCACAGCTACGCCAACGCCGACTGCCACACCGAGCATTGATCCTTATTACGACCAATATATGGGGATTATGTTTTGGGCTATCTATAACGAGAGCAATGAGAACAGACATCAGACTTTACAAGCTGTCATGCCAAATGCACCCATCAGCATTCCCAATACTTTGACGACCCACGATCACAGATATGTGATGGCCCGCATCATGTTAAGCAACATTCCCCGTGACAATACCCAGGCTGGTGTAGGGTTTATGCAACAACGATGGGCTGGCTCGATTGGTAATACAGATTATAGATTATGGAAAGCCACTAGAGGCAGTTTGTGTCAATGGGATGGGCGGGCAATTGGCACTTACAAAGATGCTGTGAAGGTCAATACGGATGAGGTATTAAGGTGGTTTAACGGCTACGCTCATTGTTTCAGAACGGGTCAACGATTAGGAGGTGTACGACCTGACTTTGATGTCACGTACTCACAGATTACCGGACACATTACAAACGCTCTCCAGCATCACCTGGCAGGTGCTACTCATCCTGCACCGGGGGCACTGTTTGTGAAGCACACCAGTTCCTGCTTTGTCTGGCATCGACATGATGTGACCCATCAAATCACGAGTTGTCGTGGGAAAGATGGCAAGATCAATATGGAAACATTCTGTGGTGCAACACCCATCGGCAGAGAAGATGGGAGAACACGGAATTGTCGATCAGCCGGTACCCAACTCAATCCGGCTAATATTAATGTCGGGGCATGGTTAATGAGTGCTGAGGGGCGGGACTCGAATCAACAGTTAGGCCTCGAAACAACCGTTGGGACAAGTTACAGCATCAATCTGGGCTTCTACACACCGGATCAACCGTTCCAGGTGAATGGCGTCCCCACTTCTGGTCAGGGATGCGAAAACAACTGCTATTTTCTGCTGGGCAACCCTCATGAAGAAAATAGTAACCGAACAGGGGTCATTCCAGGTGAAAGCGTGGCGGCAGCCTGGCAGCGGCATCAGGCGCGTTTTAACCATCCAGGCTATGGTTACACCCCCAACGGAACCACCTATTACATTCATGTTTTGTTCGCAGAGCGTTATGCCAAGACCTGGATAACATATGCTTTTCAAGCGAATTAAGGAAGGAAACCATGAAACGCAATTCAATTCTACTCTTGCTGATTTTGCTCCTGCTGACCCAACCGATCGTATCTACACAGGAATTGCCTGTGGGTGATGCGATTTCCGGAGCACGGATGAGTTGGAGTCCAGATGGGACAAAGCTAGCTTTGAGCGACCAGCAGACCGTTCAAATTATTGATGGCAGCACACGGCAACGCTTGCATACTTTGCCCCCATTTGAGGGCTTCGTCAATGATATCAAGTGGAGTCCAGATGGGACAAAGCTGGCCGTGGCGACCCAGTCTGAGGTGCAAATTTGGGAGCAACCCTGGCGTGTTGGTGATGCAAAACGTATATTAAGTATTCCGGCTCCAACACTTAACATTGATCTTGACTATGGCATATCGACACTGGCTTGGAATCCCAATTCTAATCGCAATCAACTCCTAGGTGTGACCCCGCCTAGTGTTACGGTGTGGGATACCCTAACCGGACAAATAGTGCATACGTTCCCGCCCGACCCTGGTGAATTGCTCTCTGCGGCATGGAATCCAGATGGAACCAAGGTTGCTTTGGGTGAGATAACAGGCATAATTCATGTTTACAACTTTGTAACAGATGAATATGAAGCCGGAGCTAGAGTATTTGACCGATACGCGATCTTTTCCATCGCTTGGAATGCTGATGGTACACGGATAGCAGCTGGTACAGGTTCGGGGCATATCGAACTATTTGTGATAGACAATTTTGTAACAAACAACGCTACAATTTACACATCAAATCAAGATATTGTGACAGTGGCCTGGAATCCCAACAACCATCTGGTTGCCAGCGGTAGTGTAGATGGTCACTTAGCGGTGTGGGATACCCGGACAACCCAGCCCCTGCTCGAAATACAGCACGACGGAGCTATCCCGTCTGTTGCCTGGAGTCCGGATGGAACCCAACTGGCTTATACCACCCAACAGAATCAGGTGGAGACGGTTCCTGTACCCAATATCTTCCCGACTGCCAGAATTGATCGAAGCCAGACCATTCCGGATCACGAGATCCACCGTCTCAACAGCACAATTCCAGACATTGACAACAGCGGCGGCGAAACGGTTCTGCTTGATGGCTCAGGGAGTAGCGATAGCGATGGCAGGATTGTTGACTACTCTTGGCAAGAAGACGGGAGGCAAATTGCGGCCGGTGATAAGCCGATGGTTGATCTGGCGTTGGGCGTTCATTCGATTACCTTAGTCGTGACTGATGATGACGGGGCAACAGACAGCATTTCTATGACCGTTGAGGTGGTGGACCCATCATATATCCATGAGGTCATCCAGTTGGAACTGTGGGATACGGACACAGGCACATATATCCGAGATTTGGACGCAACCGATACCATTAACCTCTTGCAGACCCCGCATGTGACCCTTGCGGCAGTCATTGGTGAAGCGATTGCCTACAGCGTGCAGTATGAAATCAATAGCACTGTGTTCCACACAGAGTACGAAGTAGCGTATGCACCTGTATCCTTCGCGTTGGCAGGTTATCAAAAAAGCAATGAGAAGCCATGGGAATTAATTCCCTGGGATGTGGAGCCAGGATCATACACCATAAAAGCGACCCCCTACATTGAATCAGATGGTGAGAGTATAGCAGGTAACAGCCTAACAGTTGAACTGAATGTTATCAATGGGGGTAAAGAGGCCATTACTGGCTTCACACTGGTGGATGCAGATGCGGATGAGGACATCCGGCTACTTGAGGATGGGGACATCATCACTGAGGAGACGATTACCATCCGGGTAGAGACGGAACCGCCGATTGTGGGGAGTGTGGTGTTTGGGCTGAATGAGGAGCCGCGCTTCAAGGTGGAGAATGAGGCAGCTTACGCGCTGAAGGGCGATGACAACGGCGATTATCATGCTTGGTTAGCTGAACCGGGGACGTATACGTTGACGGCAACGCCTTATACTGAGGCTGATGGTGGTGGCGAGGCGGGAACGCCGCTGACGATTACGTTTACGGTGGCGGAAGCGGGATCGTAGCTGAACATGATTGTGCGCCAGTTGCCTGCGGGTGGCACAGTTCCGCGTCTTCACAGTGGCGGCGGGTGGTCACCTGACGCTGGATCGGGTGCGGGTCAGCCATGGGAATGTGGATGGAGATGGCGGTGGTATTCATAATGCTGGGACGCTGATCCTGCAGAATGGCAGTATCGTGACGGGCAACACCGCGAGTGGCAATGGCGGTGGCATTTATAACAGTGGGACGTTGCAGATGAGCGGGGGGTGCCTGGTCGGGAATACTGCACCAACCAGCAGCGCCGTTCACAGCACAGTTCGGGTGACGATCAGTGGTGTGTGGTGGGGACGGGCGAGTGGGCCGGGTGATGGGGCAATCAACGATCGGGTGACGGCGACCAATGTCCAGACAACGGCGCCCGCTGGCTGTGGGACGGAGGCACCCCCGGCGGAGTCAGTGACGGTTCAATTCGAGGTGGCTGGGGCTGCGGTGCCAGATGCGAGTGTGACCCACCCTATCAAAGGCTATCGCCTGGGAACCTTGCGCGCTCCCAACCAGATCATCCCCATTGTGGATCGGGTTTGGCTGAAGGTCCGCCTGACCAACAATACTCAGAATGATATGACAGGTAGTTCGTTCAAACTCTCGCCTCTGATTATGGAGTCGGATGTATTTGGTCAACCGGACAAACCGCTGCGGCTGTGGCAGGCTGGCAGTGGTGGTTTGTGCTGTGATGGCGGTGGCACGAAAAACCGGGTGCAATGGCGTGGGATCACGATCCCGGCGGGGCAGACGCTGACGCTGGACTTGATCGTGCAGGCGCGCTTCAGCGGACCGATTGAACTCGATTACGAACTAGTCAATGGTGTCAACACCAACACAGGTACAGCCAAGGTGATGGACGTGGCGATCACGCGCATCCCGTTTGCAACGAAGAAGATCCGCTCGCTGATATTCTGGGGAATCTTCAATGAGACCAGCGAGGACGAGTATTTCTCAGGGGATGCGGCGGAGGGGCTGAATCCCTTCTACACAGTCGGCGATCCGCGCTCAAAGGTCAACTTCTTGAAAGCCAGCCCGTATTGTGTGGCGGATGCGACCAGTCCGGTGGGACACAGGAGTGATGCCGTCGGCGAGCGGATTGGCGTGGATGCAGGCTGGGACGCCGATGTGAAAGCGATCTCGCACTGCAACCCGCCGGATCATCGAGCGTTCTATGCCAACGGCATCATCAACAATATGATCGTGTGGGAGCGGTTGAACACCATCAGACATGATGGCAGCTACGACGAGTATGCCTACATGCGCTACTTTTGGGGAGGACATAACTGGGGTGGGTCCTATGAAGCGCCCGAAGCCGATTTATGGAAAAATGTTGTCCCCTGCAGTAACTTGCCTTACCCTACATATGGTCAGGCTATCGCTACTGAGGAGTTAATAGCCATCATAGATTGGTTGGATGCCTACCTGGATTGTCAGTTGCATAACACGGCGACGGATTCCAACAGTGTCAAGCTCCGAACTTACTATCAGTCAGCCCATGCCAACATCATGCGCCACATCCAAGCTGAGACAAGCAATCTGGCGACGGATTCGTCCAGTGGCATCACCTCCATGCTGGCTTTCAATCAGGGCCACGACACCGCTCACCGGTTTCGCACGGACGTTGCCAATTGTGCCAATGCCTCTCAAGCCGATGTCAACACGGCTTATAACACACACATTCAGACCATCAGGACGAATGGCCCGCAATTTCCTTCCATCTTGCGACCAGCCTTACGAGCAGACCTCTATGATAGACCGAAGGATGGCGTTGTGAGCTATGTCCATTCCTGTTACCAGTGGGTCACCTTTGTCTTCCAACAGCCAGCAAGACCATTTAAACGATAGGAGAAAAACCATGTTCAAACGATTGATCAGCATTTTGCTCATTCTCATAATCCTAATCCCTTCACCGAGAGCCGATGCCCAAGTCAACAGAACCATCACGGATACAGCCTGGAATGCTGACGGCACCCGGCTGGCCGTTGCCCGGATTGATGATACCCTCGATATCTTTGACACAAGTGGTCAATTGATGAATACATTTCAGACTGATGCCTATACCTATTCTCTGCAAACAGTGGACTGGAACCCAGCAGTTGAAAATCAAGTTGCGATTGGGGGTCTCTTGGGGGCTGCTTTTATCCTTGACCTGGATATCAGTAATGGACAATTCATCAATGCCCAGCGTATAGATGATCAACTAAACTCAATTCAACAGGTCGAATTTAATTCGGATGGAACCTACTTGGCAATTGAAGGTGAGATGGAGCCTCAAGGCAGTCTAAGCAAGATAGATTATGTACAAGTTTGGGATACAAATACATATCAGCGGATCAATACTTATTCGGATGACTGGTATTCCGTAACCGACATGGCCTGGAATCCACAGAACCCCAACGAAATGTTGATCGCTACCATCGAGATCAGAGGGGGGAACCGCCTGATACATTGGAACCCCATTACAGATATGACTATCTGGACATATGATAGTGAAGAGGATCGATCCACCCAAGTTGCTTGGAGCCCCAATGGGACTCAATTTGCAGTTGCGACTGTGAGTGCAGATCATGCCATATTTCGTGTACACAATGCGATGACTGGAGAAATTATAACTACTCTACCTAATATCGAGAAATTCAATAATGGTGATGTCATATGGGAACCAGGCAATCATCTCATCATTGATTCTACAAAAATCCACATCTGGGATACAACTTCCTTTGAGCAGATTGCCGTCATAGATGAGTTTTCTTCTAAACTGACTTTAAGTCCAACTGGGCAGCTTGCTTATGGCAAAGCGACAGGGGGGGATTACTCACGTCTCTTCACTCAGGACTTGAATACGGTCATTCCCAATTACCCTTCTATCACCTCCTTCACACTGGTGGATGCTGATGCGGATGAGGACCTCCGGCGACTTGAGGATGGTGGCACGATCACTGAGGAGACGATCACGATTCGGGTAGAGACGGAGCCGCCGATTGTGGGGAGTGTGGTGTTTGGGTTGGATGACGAGCCACGCTTCAAGGTGGAGAATGAGGCAGCCTACGCGCTGAAGGGCGATGACAACGGCGATTATCATGCTTGGTTGGCTGAGCCGGGGACGTATACGTTGACGGCGACGCCTTATACTGAAGCAGATGGGCAAGGTGAGGCGGGGACGCCGCTGACGATTACGTTTACGGTGGCGGAACCGGGATCGTAAGCATTTTTGTGTGCCGGTTGCTTGGGGGTGGCTGGTGCATGGTTCTCAGGCAACACGTATGTGGTCTCGGAGGCGTTGCCAGTGATCACGGGTCGGGTCACGATCCAGAAGGCGAAGCAGGATCAGGGTACGAGTGCCGTGCAGATTGCGCGCAGTGCCAACGCGAGGACGGATCAGTTCCGCGTCTTCACAGTGGCGGCGGGTGGTCACCTGACATTGGACCGGGTGCGGGTTAGCAATGGGGATGTGGACGGGAATGGGGGTGGTATTCATAATGCCGGGACGCTGATCCTGCAGAATGGCAGTATCGTGACGGGCAACACCGCGAGTGGCAGCGGGGGTGGCATTTATAACAGTGGGACGCTGACATTGACGGGTGCTAGCATCAACGGCAACGTGGCCGGTGGATCGGGCGGTGGGGTCTTCAATGCCGGCAGCACCGTCACCATCCAGGGTGGGTGTCTGGCGGGCAACCAGGCCGCGTTGGGTAAGGAGATGTTCAGTTCCGTCGCGGTGACGGCCACCAACGTCTGGTGGGGGCATGGCAACGGTCCCTCTGGGTTGGGCATCAACTCACACGTCACGGCAGCGAGCCCCAGTGCAGTGCCCCCAGCGAATTGCCAATCCTATACCTGTCCGGGTCTGGAACAGACCTACCTGGTCGACTACAACAACCCCACATTTACCAGTTTTAATCAGTGGCTGAAGCTGGAGAATCCGGCGACCCGTCATGCCTGTTACAGCCTGTTTGAGCGTGTGATGGCCATCACCTTGTTCCAGGAGTTGGGGCCGGGAGCGTTCTATTACACGCCGAATACATCCAACATGCGCCAAGGCTTTATCCCACCCAATGAAAACGACATCAGCCAGATTGCCGGGGGCACACCTGCCCAACCATTCGCCACAGCCCCCGTCACCGATTCGGTCTATTACCTGTACAGCCGGGTCGCTCTCAATGGGATTGAGAGTTATGCACCGAGGAACAGTGATCCAATGAACTACTTTGGCACAAACTTTAACAGTGCGATGAGTGCCCGGTGGAGTTCAAGGGCCTTCTGTGATGGCAACCAGGCGCTGAAGGCGGATCCAAAGGACAAAGAAGCTCAAGGTCGAAACTTTAAGGCATTCTGCAAGAAGTTGGATTATTGGAATGGGGTTGTCAGTAATCTGATCACGGGAGGAGAACGGCTGAGTGCGGTCTTTACGCCAGCCTACTTAGACTATCTGCCCTTCATCCGTCAGGCCATCCACGACCATGCCTATGATGTGACTGACCCCACACACGATGCGTTGGGAGCCCGTCCTGTAAATCGGCGCTGGAGAAAGTATCCAGAACAGGATGATCCAAACTATCAAGGTCCCAAAATAGATGGCCCTCTAGAAAGCCATGCAGCCTGGGAGTTCACCACCCTCATCGGTAAGATCATTAACTATAATTGGCAAGCTGTTGGAAACCAGGCTTATCCTGTGCAGCCGGATATCTTCACCGCACAAAAAGGGACGATCCAACCCAATGAACTGCCTGTCAATTGCACAGTGGCTGAGTCCTTAGCCGAAGCCTACATGCGCAACCTGCAACTGATTTATAGTCGCAGTGCCTTTGCCACTGTGCAGCAACACCAGCAACGAAATCCCTATTACTTTGACATCAACCAGGTACGCTTTGGGATTAGTAACGATCAACGCTATTCTGTTTATACCCACTCATTGGTCAGTGGCAGCCCCAACGCTGTGATCGCTGGCAAGTGGCAAACCCATCACTTCACGTCAAAAGTCAAGCCTACGGATCCCATACAGGGGACATCGGCAAGACCTGTTTCGGTTGCTAGGGGCGGTGGTCTTGAGTTTGTCCCCAGTCAGAATGGGTCAGTCGTGGCCGTGAAAACCTGTCCATAATATTAGGAAAGGAAATCCAAATCATGAAACAAACAAGACAACGTGGATCCAACATCACCTGGATTGTGCTCATCGCCATCTTGATAACAGGGGGAGCAAGAGCCCAAATGGATGTTGATCAACCTCTGGCGAAGACAACGATCAACACGCCAGTGCATCAACTTGCCTGGAATCCGGATGGTCGATCCTTGGCTGTTGCCAGTGATGCTGGCCTGTTGGTCTATTCCAATGATCTGCAAATCCTAGAGCAGAGATATTCAGACACGATCATCTACTCCGCTTCCTGGAGTCCGGATGGTGACCAATTAGCTGTTACGCATGGACAGAGTATCAACATCTGGGATTGGGATGGTGAGAAACTCACCCCAGATCGAACCCTAGAGGGCAATCAGACGCAACTGCTGGTGGCCTGGAGTCCCGATGGGGCTTATCTGGCTTCAGCCGATGGCTCTGAAGGAGAAAGTGGGTGGACGACTACCATCCGCTTCTGGGACACAAGCACTTGGCAGTTACAGGCGACAACCCCCGAAACCTACTTCATATTGAAAGGATTTCCCTTTGCCAATCAGATGATGTGGAACCCGACAGGTGTGCTTGAGTTGGTCATGATCGGTGATACGGCAGTATTCCAGGATGGACAGTATCTTGTCGATACCGTCGAGAATTTCAACTTCATTGATGCCACAACCGGACACTTGATCCGCGCTTTGCCCTACAACAGCTTTTCAACTGCGGCGGCTTGGCATCCTCAGGGCGAATGGATTGCTAGAGGCAGAGAAATGGGCGTTGTCTTGCATAATATCATAGCTAATGATTTCAAACCTGCTTTGGGAGTCCACGGTGAGTTTGACATTTCGTTTTATCGTACCTATGCCATGGATTGGGCAAATGCTGGGCGCTATTTAGCTATCAATGATGCCATCTATGATTTTGAACAGGATCGGTATCTAGGGGATTTCAACATATCTGGCTCATTACCTGACACCATTGATTGGCATCCTGATAATACACGCCTTGCTACCGCCGATTCTAGCGGACATATCCGCGTTGAAGACGCCAGTCTGTTCAATCACTTTGTTCCACCCCACCAAGCCGCTACCAGTTTCATGCTGGTGGATGCTGATGCGGATGAGGACCTCCGGCCACTTGAGGATGGGGACATCATCACTGAGGAGACGATCACGATTCGGGTAGGGACGGAACCGCCGATTGTGGGGAGTGTGGTGTTTGGGTTGGATGACGAGCCGCGTTTTAAGGTGGAGAATGAGGCAGCTTACGCGCTGAAGGGCGATGACAACGGCGATTATCATGCTTGGCTGGCTGAGCCAGGGACGTATACGTTGACGGCCACACCTTATACTGAGGCTGATGGTGGTGGCGAGGCGGGAACGCCGCTGACGATTACGTTTACAGTTGAAGCGCCGGGATCGTAGCTGAACATGATTGTGTGCCAGTTGCCTGTGGGTGGCTGGTGTATCCTTACTTGTACTGACTTTTCAGTAAGACTGGAATCAGATCCTGACGCAAGGTCGGTGGGAACGGCTGGATCGTCTTGACTGGCGGGGGGCTTCACCCACCATCACGACCACGCCGACACCGACGCCAACGCCGACTGACACACCCAGAGGTGGTCTGTGTTCGAGTGTTCTGTTAAGCAATGTGGACGACATGCTTTGTGCTGCCCCGCCCACCACCTGCAATGGCACGCTGATCGCCGCCAATCTATACTATCTGGACAGGCCAAACGGCAGGTTATTGGGGATCATGGCGGTGGATGCGGGCACAGGGATTGAGGCGCTGTATCGAGACAACAGCGGTGAGTGGTACGCCATCCGCTTCCGCTATCAGGGGCAGCAGTATGCTGGGTGGGTGACGGCGACGCATCCAGAGTGGATCCGGTTCGCCAACGCTCAGGGGCAGGCTTGTCGTCTGGAGGTTCATCCTGATTATCGTCCAACCCCGACGCCGACGGCAACTCCTACACCCACCAACACGCCGACCCCGACAGCCACGCCCACGCCCTTGCCTGTGCGCTTGGATGTACCGACTGAAGCATTGCCCTTTCATCAATTAGCCCGTCAGATTGGCTTGCCGCTACCCTTTGATCGTCTCCCTGTCGCAGCGGCAGATTACAACTGGGCTCAGGGGTATGGGGCCAACGCCTATGCTTACGACCATCAGGCCACGTATAATGGCACGCATGGCATCCACACCGGGCTTGATTATGGCTGGTCTCTGCCACCAGGGGCGTCCAGAACCCGCACAATCTATGCGCTGTGTGATGGGGTTGTGAGAAACGGACGAACGGGCGGTGGTGGCGGCACAACCGCATCCGGGCTGGGGATCACCCTCCACTGTTTTGCCGATGATCCACCAGACCCCGATGGCGATGGCAAACCGAACCTATCTAACCTAATCCTCTCGTACAACCATGTGGCCACCAAGTCGGTGTCGGTGGGAGCGTGTGTGAGCACCGGTACAGTGCTTGGCACAGCCGGGACGGGAACAGACCCGCATCTTCACCTGGAGATGTTTCTGGATGACAAGGGGACGTTCAGCGGTCAATCCGCCCTCCGTCTCAACCCTTTGCTCATGTTTCGGAAGGCAGTGGCAGATGTTCATTCTGGCAAGTTTGATCTCTATTTCCCTGATCCTGATGATGGAGCACAGGTTGCCGCAGCTACCAGATATGGCCTCAGTGCTGGCGATATCCATCAGTGGTCGTTGTTGGGGGATAGGGTGGGATCAACAGGGCCGATGTTTGCTATACAAGATGCCAACACACCGGGTCCTGATTGGCCTGCCAACACCATTCCCAACATCGTTACTTTTCTGGCAAGTCGGGGCTATGCCGCTGACAGCGCGGCCTACAGCGGCTCGAATCACACATGTCAATAACTTGGAACAGGAGGACACGTAAAATGAAACGACTAAATGTGGGTCTCGGATTAATCGTGATACTGGGCTTATTCACGTTGCCCACAACGCTGAATGCCCAGATAGAACCCGGCGATGAGCCATTCATTATTTCAATCATCACCTGGAGTCCCGATGGCACACAGTATGCCGTGGGAGGAGGAGAACGTATCTGTCATCCAAATGACAAAACCGCATCGGGTATTCAAATCTACGATGGGGCGACGTCGGAGATAATCACGACTTTGTTGGGACACAACTGCCCTGTTGAGAGCCTAGCCTGGAGTCCGGATGGTACAAAGTTAGCAAGCGTATCCAGGGTAATCGGGGAACCTATTATGATCTGGGACGTCAAAACAGGACAGCTTATCACTGAATCACAGGGAAGTGCATTAGGGGGCAAGTCCCTCAGTTGGCATCCAGATGGCACACGGATTGCGGGCATTATTCTCCCTAGATCACCTAGTGCTCCAGCCTACATCTGGGATGCGGCAACTGGCATTAGAATGATCACCGAGCCCGTGGATGGTGGTGCATCAAATCCAGTTTCAGAAGTGAAATGGAGTCCTGATGGTCGCTTGCTCGCCACAGCCCACAGACAAGGTGATATTATCAACATCTGGGATGCCCAGAGCTTGACCTTGGTAAAAACGCTCCAGGTCAACCATACCAATTGGGTGTTTTCGCTGGATTGGAGTCCCGATAGTCAGTCGATTGTTACGAGTGACAAAGATGGCAACATCCTTATCACCAATGTTAATACAAGATCAACCACAACCCTATCGTCGCCTGGGTGGATTGAACATATTGTCTGGAATATCGATGGTCGTCGATTGGCAGTGGCCAATTCAGATACAGGCGTTGAGATTTGGGATGTGACCACCGAGCAACTGCTTGAGACACTCACTTATGAGGGTCGCCCATATACAGTCGCTTGGAGTCCCGATGGTACGCAGTTGATCTATGGTGGGTGGGCCTCTGAGGGAGATGCAGAAGCGGTCATCGCTGTGCCCGCCTCAAGTCCGCGATCCATCACCCGCTTCATCCTGGCGGATGCGGATGCGGATGAGGACCTCCGGCCACTTGAGGATGGAGACACCATCACTGAGGAGACGATCACGATTCGGGTGGAGACGGAGCCGCCGATTGTGGGGAGTGTGGTGTTTGGGCTGAATGAGGAGCCACGCTATAAGGTGGAGAATGAGGCAGCTTACGCGCTGAAGGGCGATGACAACGGCGATTATCATGCTTGGTTGGCGGAACCGGGGACGTATACGTTGACGGCGACGCCTTACACCGAAGCGAATGGGGAGGGTGAGGCGGGGACGCCGCTGATGATTACGTTTACGGTGGCGGAACCAGGATCGTAAGCATTTTTGTGTGCCGGTTGCCTATGGGTGGCTGGTGCATTGTTCTCAGGCAACACGTATGTGGTCTCGGAGGCGTTGCCGGCGATCACGGGTCGGGTCACGATCCAGAAGGCGAAGCAGGATCAGGGTACGAGCGTCGTGCAGATTGCGCGCAGTGCCAACGCGGGGACAGGTCAGTTCCGCGTCTTCACAGTGGCGGCGGGTGGTCACCTGACGTTGGATCGGGTGCGGGTCAGCCATGGGGATGTGGATGGAGATGGGGGTGGTATTCATAATGCCGGGACGCTGATCCTGCAGAATGGCAGTGTCGTGACGGGCAACACCGCGAGTGGCAGCGGGGGTGGCATTTATAACAGTGGGACGTTGCAGATGAGCGGGGGCTGCTTGGTTGGGAACCGGGCTGCAAGCAGTACAGCCGTTCACAGCACGGTCCCGGTGACGATCAGTGGTGTGTGGTGGGGACGGGCGAGTGGGCCAGGTGATGGGGCAGTCAATGATCGGGTGACGGCGACCAATGTCCAGACAACGGCGCCCGCTGGCTGTGGGACAACACCCGATCCGCCTGCTCAACCAGATGACTGTGGCTATGCCCCCTTCCCATCACAGCGACAAACACCTAATGCCCACACCGCTGCCGACGAAAATCAATTTGCCACGCTCGTCAAGTTCCGCTCTGCCCCGACGACGCAGGCCAAGCAGGTCGGCAAGTTCTGGGGCGTGAAGGTCAATGCTGCCAATCAGCCGGTCAATGCCCAAGGTGGGGTTATTCACATTGACTTTGAGGGCTATCGGAACGTTTCAGCGCTCGGTGTTGTGCATAGGAATAACCAAGCCGTCGGGGCCCAAGAGCGGGGTAACGTCACCTATCGGACGGACAACCGCCGCTTCATCCCCTTGTATCAGCACAGTCCGGGTGATGGCTATGTGTGGTATCTGGTGGAGTACAACGGCAGTCTGGGCTGGATCCGACGTGATTTAGTCAATGTGGATCGCTGTCGTACACTGCCAACCCTTCCAGCGGGGGATGCTCGGCTGAATTTGGACACCTACTATGCAACGCAGTTGCCCGTCAGCAGGGGAGCAGCTGCCATCGCACCGGATCCAGCGACCTGGGCGCCGTTTGGCGAGTGTGTGCCGGGGACGACGTTGAGCCGTGCGTTGGAGCGCTGTGCGTATGAGTTGTACAAGCAGGTCTATGAGGATGCCCGTTTCCGTAGCAATGGTCGGGCCAATCTGAAGCTGCAAGACGTGTTGGGGATTGTGATGTTAGGGGAATTCGGCACAGACCTGCCGACCAGACCTTATAACCAACTAAATCCACCGCAGAAATACTTTCTGGAAGCAGCGGCGCGGAACTTTGCGCAAGTGTGTGCTCAGCGGGGACACACCCCAGGACCACAGGCGCCGCCACCAGCATACACCAACCCGATCAGTTGCAACCTGCCAGGGATGACCCAGGTGTTGTTGCAGGTGCAGAGCTTCTACCAGGAATACCACACAGATCGGAGTGCCAGTGACAACGTGCGGGAAGTCACTGAGAAAAGGAGTAACACTGGGTTGATAACCTATAAGAACTATGCTGATACGTTTGCTAATCTGATTTTCAATCATCCACAGTGGTCACAAGGGTTGAGCAGTCCGCCGCCTGTGCCCTTCCAGTGGGGCAACTGGTTGCAAGGTAATCCCAATCGGGTGTATGAGACAGCTGAAGGAATCGTCAACGGCCGTATAACCAAACCCGCTAACGTTTCTACTTTGCAACTGGGAAGAGTTACCTGGGTTCATGTTGTGCCGAACCAGATCACCCCTCTGATCAAGAATAGTATCTATGCTGCGTATAACGTAGATGCAGACCCCACTCAGGGAGATGCCTGCCAGTATACATTCGCCATTACCATTAGCAATCATGGTCTTGGGGAGACACAAGGGTGTTAAGAATGAAAGGAAGAATAAACATGCGAAAGAAGATCAAGTTTCTACAATGGGTCATCGGGTTCCTATTGATAACTTGTGCCTTGACAAGTGAGGCACAGACGCCTGTTCGGATCTTATGTGACGCCACTTTTGACCAAGCACGAACCGAACGGCCTTTGCCTGGAACTGTGTATCGAGTATTACGAAATGAGGATGGACGATCAACACATCGAGTTGAGCGGGTTACTCAAGCTGGCACAGAAACATTAGAAGTGCCCTTGCCGCCGGAACTGATTGGCAAAGTCTTTGTCCATGTGGTATCACCGGATGGTCGTTATCTGGCTCTCTCACCGCGTGAACACAATATCCCCTTTGTCGTTTGGAAGATTGGGACATCAGAACTCGCCACTGTGATGTTGCCTGCTGAAGATGTGGATTATCTGAATGAAAATATTGTTCCCCCTTACCTTCGGGAGCAGGCCATCACCTGGGTCGATAATACCCACTTGCTCATTCAGTATTTTGACCTTGAAGTTGTTGACAGATATGATCATCTGCTGGCAACGAAAACCCTAACAGTCATAGATACTCCCTTCCAGATTATAGCTGAACCACGAGCAAACATTATGTACCCGACCCTCTCTGCTCCACCCGAAAGTTCTGTTCCAAGACCGTTGTTTTCCCCTCAGAACAATTATGTGACATTGGTGAGTGCTTATGTACTCAACCGTTTTCAGATTTATGATCTGCAAGGTGGACAGCCTGTACTCGTTGCCGATTTACAATCAAATGAAAGCAGAGGGATTGCGAGCGATCCTATCTGGACACCGGATGATCGCCAGTTTTTTATGCTGTATTCGGGTGAAGGTGTGAAATATGGCGTATTGCAGGTAGATGCCACTCAAGGATTCCAGGTGAATGATACCTTACAACGATCACTTGATGCTGCCTTCGGTCAAGATGTGACGGTTCCTACACCTGCTTTCATTATTTTAAATCCATCTGGAACACGCTTCGTCTTTCTCATCTATATGCCCATAACCCAACAGACTTATCTGATCAGCTACCATGTTGATACGGGCGACATTACCGCCATTTGTGGTGTGGAGGCACCATATCCTTCAAAGTACACCTATCCGATCTGGGGACCCGAAGGCACTCACTTTGGTTATTGGACTAATGGTTGGGTCATGGCTTATGATCTAGACACTGGACGTGCCTATGCAGCCGATGGCACAGGCTTCATCGGCTGGATTGCAGGTGACCCGCCCCCTGCTCCTGCGGGTCAGGCAGTCATCTCCTTCACGCTGATTGATGCTGGAACCGATCAAGACCTGCGTCCTCTACGTGATGGGGACATCCTCAGACTGAACAGTGCTGACATCGACACTCGTAGCATCACGATTCGTGCGGAGACGGAGCCGCCGATTGTGGGGAGTGTGGTGTTTGGGCTGAATGATGAGCCGCGTTTTAAGGTGGAGAATGAGGCAGCCTACGCGCTGAAGGGCGATGACAACGGCGATTATCATGCTTGGTTAGCTGAACCGGGGACGTATACGTTGACAGCGACGCCTTATACTGAAGCGGATGGGCAAGGTGAGGCGGGGACGCCGTTGACAATTACGTTTACGGTGGCGGAAGCGGGATCGTAGCTAAACATGATTGTGCGCCAGTTGCTTGTGGGCGGCTGGTGCATGGTTCTCAGGCAACACGTATGTGGTCTCGGATCAGTTCCGCGTCTTCGCAGTGGCGGCGGGTGGTCACCTGACGCTGGATCGGGTGCGGGTCAGCCATGGGAATGTGGACGGAGATGGGGGTGGTATTCATAATGCCGGGACGCTGATCCTGCAGAATGGCAGCATCGTGACGGGCAACTCGGCGAGTGGCAGCGGGGGTGGCATTTATAACAGTGGGACGCTGACATTGACGGGTGCTAGCATCAACGGCAACGTGGCCGGTGGATCAGGTGGTGGGGTCTTCAATGCCGGCAGCACCGTCACCATCCAGGGTGGGTGTCTGGCGGGCAACCAGGCCGCGTTGGGTAAGGAGATGTTCAGTTCCGTCGCAGTGACGGCCACCAACGTCTGGTGGGGGCATGGCAACGGCCCCTCTGGGTTGGGCATCAACTCACACGTCACGGCAGCGAGCCCCAGTGCAGTGCCCCCAGCGAATTGCCAATCCTATACCTGTCCGGGTCTGGAACAGACTTACCTGGTCGACTACAACAACCCCTCGTTTACCAGCTTCAATCAGTGGCTGAAGCTGGAGAATGCCGCCACTCGTCATGCCTGTTATCGCTTGTTTGAGAGCGTGATGGCCATCACCTTGTTCCAGGAGTTGGGTCGGGATGCGTTTTACTATTCGCCCAACGAGAACGACCTGAGGCAGGTGGTGGGCGGTGCGGCTGCTCAGCCGTTTGCGCGTGCGCCAGCGACACCCTCGGTCTATTACCTCTACAGCCGGGTCACGCTCAATGGCATCGAAGATTATGCAACAAGGAATGCGGATCCGCTGCGTTACTTTGGCTCGAACTTCAACAGCGCGATGAGTGCGCCTTGGGGATCGGGTGCCTTCTGCGATGGCAACCAGGCCCTGAAGGTAGATCTAAATGCGGGCAAGACGAAAGAAGAAATAGAGCGCGATCGCGCTCAGGGGAGGAGCTTCAAGATATTTTGTGCCAAGTTGGACTACTGGGATGGCGCGGTGGGACGACTGGCCCGCAGCACTACCCCGCTGGGGCTGGACTTTGGCCGCGCCTATGCTGCTTACCGTCCTTTTATCCGCCAGGCCATCCACGACCATGCCTATGATGTGATTGATCCCACCCGCGATGCACTCGGTGCGCGTCCCGCGAACCGCCGTTGGAGCGCTCATGCCCAAATTGACGGGCCGCTGGAAAGCCATGTGGCCTGGGAGTTTACCACCCTCATCGGCAAGATCATCCAGTACGACTGGCGGGATGTGGGCGGGCAGGCTTACCCGATCAAACCTGACATCTACACCACTGGAACCCAACAGGCGCATGATCTGCCGGCGGCCTGCATCAAGAACGACGAGACCCCAGCCGAGGCCTACATGCGCAACCTGCAACTGATCTACAGCCGCAGTGCCTTCCCTACCGTGCAGCAAGCCCAACAGCGCAATCCCTACTTTTTCAACCGTGACCAAATCCGTTTTGGGGTGAACACCCAATACACGGTCTACGTCCATTCGTTGGTGAGCGGGCAGCCGGATGCCTTGTTTGCTGGCCAATGGCAAACTCACCATTTCACTTCAAAGGAACGACTTGGAGACCCAGAGGGTAAATCAGCGCGCCCAGTGACAACTATTCTGAGTGGAGCAATCGAGTATGTGCCTCAGGTGAATGGGGTTGTAGTGGCGGTGAGAACTTGTAGCCCTTAAGGAGACTAATGATGAAACGAACACGAAACAGACTCTATAGATTGATCGGGATACTGCTGACTGCCATCCTCTGGATGGGAGGGGCAGCGGCCCAGTTGAACGTGGATCAACCCCAGGCCGAGACCCGCCTCGACACCCAAGTCCATCAGGTTGCTTGGAACCCAGCCGGGACAGCACTGGCGGTGGCGAGTGAGGGTGGCTTGATGATTTATTCGGCTGACCTGCAACTGTTGACGCAGCAGCACGCCGACAAGACGGTGTACTCGGTGGCCTGGCATCCGACAGGGGATCAGGTTGCGCTGACCCAGGGACAAGTCATTGAGATTTGGGATTGGGATGGGCAAGACCTGACCCTAGATCACACGCTGACAGGCAGTCAGACCCAACTGCTGGTGGCCTGGAGTCCCGATGGGGCTTATCTGGCTTCAGCCGATGGCTCTGAACTTGAGCTTGGATGGGTAACGACAATTCGCTTCTGGAATCCGACCACCTGGGAGGTGGTAGCGACTGCACCCGAGATTTACTTCATATTTAACAGATTTCCCTTTGCCAATCAGATGATGTGGAACCCGACAGGGAGGCCGGAGTTGATTATGATGGGTGATACCGCAGTCGTTGAAAATGGTCAATATTTTGTCGACACCGTGAAACGCTTCAACTTCATTGACCCAGCGACGGGGCACTTGACCCGTTATCTGCCCTACACCAGATTTTCCACTGCAGCAGCCTGGCATCCTGATGGGGAGTGGATCGCACTGGGAACGGAAGGTCTGGCAACATTGCACAACATCGTAACCGATGATTTCAAGCCTGCTTTGGGTGTTGGGGATGGGTTCAATATCGGATTTTATCGGATCCTGGTGATGGATTGGAGCCACGATGGCCGTTACCTGGCAACCAATGATGCGGTCTATGATTTCGAACAGAGCAGCTATCTTGGAGACTTTCAGCGAGACACTCTTGATCTTCAGGCAGTGGCTTGGCATCCAGACAACGTGCGTCTGGCAACAGCCGACTCGACGGGTCGGCTCAAGGTGGAGGCAGCCAGTGTGCTCCAGCATTTTGTGCACCCGGTTCAGGCTGTTACGGACTTCATCTTGGTGGATGCGGATGCAGATGAGGACATCCGCACACTCAGCGATGGCGATACCATTAGTGAGGGAACCTTTACTATTCGGGTGGAGACGGAGCCGGCTATTGTGGGGAGTGTGGTGTTTGGGCTGGATGATGAGCCGCGCTTCAAGGTGGAGAATGAGGATGCTTATGCGTTGAAGGGCGATGACAACGGCGATTATCATGCTTGGTTAGCTGAACCGGGGACGTATACGTTGACAGCAACGCCTTACACCGAAGCGGATGGACAAGGTGAGGCGGGGACGCCGTTGACAATTACGTTTACAGTTGAAGCGCCGGGATCGTAGCTGAACATGATTGTGCGCCAGTTGCTTGTGGGTGGCTGGTGCATGACCTGCCAGACCGGTTTGGGCGCGAGGGCGGCTCTACACCAGTTTCGCCCGTATGATTGGGCTGAAAAACTGCATGATCTGACTGCTCTTAAGAACAGTATCTATACGTTCTTGAGCCTGCTTAGACCGCCCTTTACTTGACCATATACAAAAACACAGCAGTTCGCCTCAAGGTGAACCGGTGTCCTCGTGCCATTTTTTATGGACGGGACCAATCCAGTGATTTGTGCTGAGTGTGTTCGACAATAGCCGTAACCATTCTCACCACCTCTTCTAGTTTTGCTGGGCTAATCCAGTCAATCGTGTCATGAGCTTGATGAACGAGATTTACGCCGACAGACCCAATAGCAATTGATGGAACATTCCGCGCAAAGTAACTATAGTGGTTGCTGGCATACCAGGGTTCTACCCAGACAATACCCGGGTAGTTCTGTGTAATCCCGGCAATGGCCTGCTGAAAATCTTTACTTTGTGCCAACATAGTGATGGTATTGGTTCCCGTATACTGACCGATACCATCCAGGTTGATCGCACACAGCATATTCTCATAGTTGGCATTCTTAGCGTAGATGCTGTCGCTGTGTCCGCCATATTCCTCATCTCCCCAGGCAACAAATTCCAGATCAACAGCGAATTGACGTGGAGCGAGCGTTTCCGCCAGTGTCAGTAAAACCGAGAGGCCTGATGCGTTGTCATATGCGCCGGGCGTGCCGAATTTGGTATCATAGTGGGCACAAAGGACGATTTTCGAGCGAGTCTGAACTGATTGCCGCCCAATGAGCGTAATCGAATGGCTTAGTTTCTGCTCAGTATCTAGCTTCAATGTTACTTGTATATCCGACTGCTTTAGGAGTTCCAGTGCCACATCAGCGGGGATCGTGGCTGACGGGAAAGGCATGTTGTCATCCTCAATGATATGTAGCTGACTTGGTGACTGTGGATTAACCGTCAGGATGGCTTTGGGTGCTTTTTCTCGTAGAAGACGATTAATAGTCTGGTCGCGTTCTGGATTGTAAATTGTGAATCCAACCGGGAAAATTGGAGTGCTAGAAAGTTCGCCATACAGTAAGACGATTTTATCGCTCAAGTCTGCAGATTCCAGTTCAGAAATAGTACAGACGGAAATAGCCTGGGCTGTGATATCACACGCAGGGGAAAATGGATTGGCTTCTATTGAAAATGACTTGCCTCTGGACGTTAATATACATTCTGAGGTTGACCAACCTGGAAAATCGACACGCACATCGTCAGTCTGTAATCCTGATTGCGTGAAGACTTCATGGATGTAGGCAGCAGCCTGGTGATTGGCGGGTGAACCTGCTGGACGTTCACCGATTGCTGCTAGTTTAGAAAGGTGAGTTGTACTCATTTGAGAAGACCTCCAACATATAGACGCACTCATCTACTATTATAAAACTCTGGTGGGCTAATGGAGGGTTTGCAATTCTAGGATCAGATCAATCATCGCCTCAGCCGCCAAAACCATTTCTTTCACTGTAGAAAGCCAGTGATCTGTGGCGTAGATAATGTCGTCTTGGGGGGCCGGAGAATCTAGGATCTTGCCCAGATTCCCGATTTGTCCTTGATCGAATACCTGAAACATTCGCAGTATCGACATGGTGCTGTAGCGAGCTTGACGAAGTGTCCGGATGACTGAGAGACGAGCGATTTCGGTGCTCGTGTAGGCTCGATAGCCATTGCTGCTACGAGGTATTGTAATCAGACCATTACGCTCCCAATTGCGCAACCCATCAATGGAAACACCAAGCCGTTTGGCGACAGCACCGATTCGTAGCACTGGCTGTTGCTGTTCTGATAGTTTACCTGCTGCCCAATGTTCCAGGGTAAGAGCGGCCTTTTCAGCCCGTTCTTGTTCCAAGTTGAGTTGGTTAAAAAGTTCATGTGCCGTCGTGAGTGCCTGATCCAAAACCCCGTCGGCAGCATGTCTGATACTATCCAGCGCTCGTTGTCGAATATCCCCTCCAATCCAGGTACAGAGCATGGCCTTGCGGATGAGGCGAACATGGAGCACATGATGGTTGCTAAACTGTCGATACCCATTTGATGCACGCGGTACAGGCGGCAAATAGCCCAATGCCTCGTATTGTCTTACCGTGTTGACTGAGATACCTGTAGCACGGGCGATATCAACGGTACGCATGGAGTTGAGTGGTTTTCATGATCGTCTGGGTGATCTCCTGTAGTAGTGCTGACATGCCCATTGTTACATATCTCAGGATGACAATTCAACTGAGTGCGATCACCTTCACACCGAGGCACTTGATCAACGAGTGTGCGTATTATGCGTGAAGCGGTACTTTTGTTGACTTAAAGTTCCTTGGCAATTGATGTGATGCTCACACTTTCTTGGTAGGTTGCCAGCATATCAATAACTCAAAGACCCTGTGATTGAATGTTGTTGCGAAGTATGCAACAATCTCCAGTATGTGTATCGAGTGAATTGTAACATTATACTCAAAATGTTGAAACTATAGGTCAGCAACTATGACGGATTCAATTGGTATTGGCGTGATTGGGATGGGCTGGATGGGACAGGTTCATGCCCGTTCTTACCTGCAATCACGCCTTCGTTTTCCAGATTTAGGCGTTCTCCCCCGGCTTGTCATTTGTTCAGACAATGTACCCCAACGAGCAGACAGCGCGAAGGCAGCCCTCGGTTTTGAACACAGCACAACCGACTGGCATGAGGTCATTACTCACCCGGATGTGCAAGTCATCAGCATTACCACCCCTAACAACCTGCACTTGGAAATCGCCCAGGCCGCTGCTGCTGCTGGGAAACATATCATGTGCGAAAAACCTGTTGGGCGCTATCCATCAGAAACGGCTCAAATTGAAGCGGCTGCTGGTGAAACAGGGATTTTGACATTTGTAGGCTTCAATTATCGCTGGGCACCATTGGTACAACATGCCCACAAGTTGATAAAAAGCGGGAAGCTTGGTGATTTGACACAGTTTCGGGGTCGTTTTTTTTCGATGTATGGCAGCAATCCTTATGGTTTGATGTCCTGGCGCTTTGATAACGAGGTTGCTGGTTATGGTGTGATAGGAGATATCATGGCACATACGGTTGATATGGCCTTGTTTATGGTTGGCCCAATTAAGCGCCTAGTCAGCACATCCCATACGTTTATCCCCGAACGCCCGTTGCCCCTTCCTGGTGTTGGCACGCATTATTCAGTGGGGAATCCGGACGATCCAACAGGTGAGGTCACCAACGAAGATTATGTTGGGGCGCTGGTCGAATTTGAAAACGGCACACGTGGAACACTGGAGGTCTCACGGACAATTTTTGGCCCGAAGAACGAATTTGCTTTTGAACTCAACGGCACAAAAGGCGCCCTGAGTTGGGATTTCGAGCGCATGAACGAACTGCAACTCTATCTTCCTGGTGAAGACAAATTACATGATGGATTCGTGCGTTTGGTCGGCGGCGATCAATACCCTTATCATGGCAACTTCAATCCTGGCGAAGGTTCTGGTCTGGGTTATGAAGACTTGAAAATCATTGAAGCTTACGAGTTCTTGAAATCAGTGGTAGCAGGCAAGCAGAGTGCTCCTGGTTTTGCGGATATACTGGAGGTAGCGAAAGTTCATGACGCGATGATACGCTCTTGGGGAAGCGGCACATGGGAAGAAGTGGTGGCACTATAAGGGTTGGCGGCCTTGCCCAGATCATGCACATCTTATTCAGGATTTGATCTTGGCGGCTGGACAGTTTTTATCAGGAGGCAAGAAAGAGTATGGCAGTTGAATTTGGATTAGCCTTAACACCGGGGCCGTTACCTGGTCAAATTGACCAATGGCTAACTAACCTTGAAACGATTCTCCCCTTGCTAGAAGGTCATATTGGTAGTTTGTGGATGAGTGACCATCTATTTTGGGAGGACATGCCCACTTATGAAGCCATGACGGTCTTGACTTTTTTGGCGGCAAAATATCCTGGTTTCGATGTTGGTTCAAGTGTTCTAGGGCAGAGTTACCGCAATCCGGCCTATCTCGCTAAAACAGCGGCAACCCTCCAAACGCTTACGCAAGACCGTTTTATCCTGGGCATTGGGGCGGGATGGAAAGAAGACGAATATCGAGGTTACAATTATCCCTATCCTTCGGCAAAAGTCCGGCTTGAGGAACTCGAAGACAGCTTACAAATCATTCGCAAGTTGTGGGAAACCGCTGGCCCGGTGAGTTTCAAGGGTCAACACTATCAAATTCAAGCGGCATATTGCGAACCACGCCCTGATCCTGCCCCCTTGATTATGGTTGGCGGCGCTGGCACAACCACCATACGACATGCTGTGCGTTATGCCGATTGGTGGAATATTTCAGACGTCAATTTGACCACCTTCAAGACTAAGCTTGAAGTCTTGGGCGAGCATTGTGAGACCTATAAGCGTGATTTCACATCCATCCGCAAGACCTGGTTTGGAAGGCTCGTACTGGGAAGAAGCGAGGTAGGAGCCAGAACTCGCGGCGAACAAAGAGGACGGTCTCACTATTCTGGTTGGAGGCTGGAAGGTGCATTAGTCGGTACACCGGAGCAGGTTGTTGCCAAGATTAATGCGTTCGTCGAGGTTGGCGTTGATTATTTCATGCTTGAGATTCTGGATATTGAATTACCAGATATCCAGCAGATGGTGCTTGAGGAAATCTTGCCCCATTTTGATTAGGAGAAGAAAAGTATGTTCCGACCATTTTTGAAACAAGAGACGGTACGCCTCACAATGGGGCAAGCGCTCATCAAGTTTTTACAAGTACAATTCAGTGAATATGATGGCGAAGTGCAGCGCTTTATCCCAGCAATCTGGGGTATCTTTGGGCATGGGAACGTCAGTGGCTTGAGTCAGGCATTGTGGGAGTATGGCGATGATTTGCCCTATTATCAACCGGCCAATGAACAGTCGATGGTTCATACGGCGTCTGGCTTTACTCGTAGCAAACTACGGATGCAGACCTTTGCCTGTACCACCTCAATAGGGCCTGGTGCGACCAACATGATAACGGGTGCGGCGACAGCGCATATCAACCGACTGCCTGTATTGTTACTCCCCTCGGATTACTATGCGACACGCTTTCAAGGGCAAGTGTTGCAAGACATTGAGCATCCGATTTCGATGGATATGAGCGTGACGGATTGTTTCCGGGTTGTCAGCCGATTTTTTGACCGTATCACCCGACCAGAACAGATTTTGTATTCATTGCCGGAAGCCATGCGCATCATGACTGATCCTGTGGATGCAGGGCCAGCTACAATTGCGCTGCCACAGGATATTCAAAGTGTCGCGTTTGATTACCCCGTGAACTTTTTTGAGAAGAAGGTGTGGCGGATCGAGCGGCGTCAACCGGATCAACGCCGAATTGAAGAGGCAGTCGCGTTGCTGAAGGATGCCAAGCGCCCCTACATCCTGGCCGGTGGTGGTGTTCACTATGCCAAAGCTTGGGCGGAACTGCGTGAACTGTCGGATTCGTTTGGTATCCCAGTGGGTGAGACGCATTCTGGACGTGGGGCGCTTCAGGAAGAATCACCCTTATTAATTGATGGCAGCGGGCACACGGGCACGCCTCTTTCCGGTAAATATGCTAGGGATGCTGATGTGGTTTTGTTGATTGGGACACGGCTCGCGGATTTCGCCACTGGCTCCTATTCGGCATGGCAAAACCCGGACGTGAAGTTCATTAGTATCAATGTCAGCGGCGCTCATGCCTACAAGCTTGGCGCATTACCTATTGTAGCAGATGCCCGCGAAGCCTTACGGCAACTGATCGCTGTAGGCAAACAAGGAGGTGTCCGTCCTAACCTTGGCTATGTGGAGGGGATTGCAGTAGATCGTCAAACCTGGTTACAGCGTAAGCGGGATGAAGTTTATGTGCAGTATCCTGATGAGCGCATCAGCCAGGCACAGGTCATCGGCATTGTCAACGAGTTTATGCAGTCGGGTGATACGCTCGTGTGTGCTGCCGGGACTCCTCCGGGTGATTTGCATCAGTTATTTGAAGCGACCAATGGGCGCACGCTGCATTTGGAGTTCGGGAACTCATGCATGGGCTATGATCTTCCTGGTGCGATTGGCGTGCGACTGGCACGGCTTGATGATGGTGAAGTCTATGTCTTCCTGGGCGATGGCAACTATATGCTGCATCCGATGGAACTCAAGACTGCCATCCAGGAAAATACCAAACTCACTGTGATCCTACTCAACAATGACGGCTATCAATCGATTCATGGGCATCAAAAAGTGCTGGTGGGGCATAGCCTTGGCAACGAATTCCGGGTACGGGATCCTGAAACAGGCAAATTAGATGATGGCGATTTCACACCTATCGACTATGCTAAGAATGCAGAAAGTATTGGCTTGAAAGCCTGGACAGCAGCAGATGAAGCTTCGCTTAAGCAAGCCTTAGTTGAAGCGCGAGAAGAATCAAGGTCTTGTATGATCGTCGTCCCAATTGAACGCTACAGTCGATTGCCGCGTTCAGGTATCTGGTGGGATGTTTTTGGGGCTGAAGTCACGAACGATGAAACGACCCAGAAGCTTGTGAAAGAACGTGAAGAAGGACGCGCAGGTCAGCGTTTCTACTGGTAGAGGACAGAGAGAATGAGCATCAAAATTGCAACGGCCCCTGTTTCCTGGGGCGTGATTATGAAGGACACACCCAACGTTCCCCCCTGGGATAAGGTATTGAGTGAAATTGCTGAAGCGGGCTATATCGGAACGGAACTCGGCCCTTTTGGGTATCTTCCCCAGGACAGGATGCTACTACAGGAAAAACTGGATGAGTTAGGCTTACGGCTATTGTCGGCTTACGTGCAAATCAACCTGGTTGATCCGGCAGCCAAACAAGATGAATATGACGAGACAATGGCAACGACACGCTTTCTTGCGGAGATGGGATGCAAATGGGTGGTACTTTCCGATGCACTCTTCGCCAGCGAGAGTCGAGCCAAACGTGCTGGGCGGATTCGGCCTGAAGATGGGCTTGCAGGTGATGCCTGGAAGCAATTTGTGGCCAATGCTGAGTCATACGGCAAACTGGCACTCAACGACTATGGCTTGCAGGCGGTCTATCATCCTCATGTCGGCGCGTTCATTGAAACAAGCGATGAACTCGATCATTTTCTGAATGATGTTGATCCTGCATATGTAAACTTGTGTTTGGATACAGCCCATTGTTTGTATGGTGGTGCAGACCCCATAGCGACTTGTAGGCGGTGGGAAAGCCGGCTCAAGTATTTGCATATCAAAGAGTGCGATAGTCATGTGCTTGAGACAGTACGTGCCAATGAATGGGATTATTTCAAGGGCGTGGAGGTTGATGTTTTCCCTGAGCTGGGTCGTGGCTCGGTGGATTTCCCGGCGTTGCTTGAAGTCCTCAAGGTCATTGACTTTGATGGTTGGGCTGTAGTTGAGCAGGACATTTTGCCAGATAGTGGCATTGATCCATTGGCAAGTGCAAGGCGCAATTTAGATTATCTCAAACAGGTTGGCTTCTCATGAGCTATGATCTGATTACTATTGGCCGTGTATCAATGGACTTGTTCTCCTTACAGATTAGTGCGCCTTTTATCAAAATTGAATCGTTTGATACAGGTGTAGGTGGCAGTCCAGTCAACATTGCAATTGGTTCAAGTCGTCTGGGACTGAATACGGCGGTGTTGACAGCGGTAGGTGCTGATCCAGTGGGGGACTTTGTGGTGAACTTTTTGCAAAACGAACAAGTTGATACACACTATGTCTTCCGCAAGCCCCATGCTAGAACGGGATTGGCAGTATTAGGCATTGAACCACCCGACAAGTTTCCCTTAGTTTTTTATCGGGAAAACCCTGCCGACATCTATCTTACGATTGAGGATGTCATGAATGCACCCATTGCTGAGAGCCGCGCTTTGCTGCTCTCGGGTACGGCACTGAGTCGTGGCAGTTGTCGTGATGCAACATTATATGCTGCGGTGGTAGCTAAGCAAGCCGAGACAATGGTCTTCATTGATCTGGACGTACGTCCAGATCAATGGACGCATCCTCGCGCTTATGGTTTGAATGTACGGACAATTTTCCCGGCGGCGGATGCTATTGTTGGTACAGAGGAGGAGTTCTATGCAGCATTGGCTCCTGCCCCGGAAGCTGTCATGTTGAGGCAGCCAATTGACGGTACAATGCGGGACGAACTTGAGGACTTGCTGAGTCATCAGATTGCTATACAGCCCAACACGATACTTGTCGTCAAACGTGGGGCAAAAGGTGTCAGCATCTTCCATGCTGGTCAGATGGATGACGTTGCTGGGTTTCCAGTAGAGATCATCAACACCGTAGGAGCCGGAGATGCTTTTGCTGGCGGCCTGATTTATGGTTATCTTCAAGGCTGGGATTGGGTTCAAGCCGCCCGTTTTGCCAATGCCTGTGGTGCATTGGTTGTCACCCGGCATGGATGTGGGAAAGCCATGCCATACCAAGATGAAGTCAAAGAATTTATTATACAAAGGGAAAGCCATGACTAATCCACATTTGCTTCGCTCGAACTACGATCAACAGATCGTCATTGATGTTACGCCGGAAAACGCCAACTGGGATTACTTAAGTTACCGCATTGTCAATTTGAAGTCTGGCGAAAGCTATTCCCATGCAACCGCAGGTATAGAAATCGCCCTTGTGCCCTTGCAAGGAGCGGGGACAATCACCATTGGTGGGGAAGCATTCTCGATTTCGCGGAAAGGTGTATTTGAAGAACTACCCCATATTCTGTATGTACCACCCGATCATAGGGTTACGGTTACAGCAGATGCAGGTTTTGAGTTTGCGGTTGGCGGTGCGCCCGCCGAAGGCAAATATCCGCTGCGCTTATTTAAACCTGATGAGATTAAACGGGAAGTACGGGGCGGTGGTGCAGCAACCCGTCAGGTCAATCATATTCTGTCTTATCCGCTACCGGCGGAACGATTAATCTTGTTTGAAGTTTATGTACCTGGTGGTGCGTGGTCGGGTTATCCACCCCATTGCCATGATCGTTATGGCGATTCGGCTTATCTTGAAGAGACCTACTACTTTCGCATTTCCCCAGAAGATGGTTTTGGCTTCCACCGCAACTATCGTGTGGATGAGGATTTTGATGAAGCATTTGTCATCAGGCATACTGACTTGGTTCTTGTGACAAAAGGGTTTCATTCCACCGCTGCTGCGCCCGGCTCGAACATCTACTTTTTGAACTATCTGGCTGGCGAACTCGTCAATGATGATCGAGGCAGGCCGCCGTATGACGATCCGCGTTATGTCCATCTCAAGGATGCCTGGGATAAGCATACCATGCCGTTGCCCCTGTTCGACGGGAGCTAGGTTGTGGCCCTAACTCCAGGCAAGATTCGAGGTTTAGCTACTGCGTCATCTGCGGCGGGGACATTCAAAATTCTGGCAGTCGACCATCGTGATTCGATGCGGGTTTTGATTGATCCCACCTCACCGGAACAGGTACCCTCACAAACCTTGACGGACATCAAAATGAGCCTGCTGCGGCAAATTGCGCCCCATGCGACGGCGGTTATGCTTGATCCGGTTTATAGCGCGGCGCAGGCCATCGTCAGTCATTCGCTGCCAGGGAATGTTGGGTTTTTGTGTGCAATAGAGGCACAAGGGTATGCTGGCAAAGCAACCATCCGCAAAACAACTTTACTCGATGGCTGGAGTGTAGAGAAAGCCAAACGTATCGGCGCAAGTGCCATCAAACTGCTGGTTTATTATCATCCTGAGGCTGGAGCCGCTACCGAGATTCAAGAGGAAACGATTCGAGGTGTGGTTGCAGATTGTGCCCGCTATGATATTCCCTTATTCCTGGAACCTCTATATTACTCACCTGATCCCGATCAGCCCCTCACATCGGAAGTGTTTAGGTTAAAGCGGCAATCCATCGTTACCGAAACGGTACGACAATTGGGTGCTTTGCGACCAGATGTACTCAAAATACAGTTCCCGTTGGATGTTACATTACAGCCAGATCGAGCCGCCTGGGTCGATGCCTGCGCTCAACTCGATGATGCTTCTCCAGTTCCCTGGGCAATCCTCTCTGGCGGCGATCCCTATGATTCATTCAAAGCACAGGTAGAAGTTGCTTGCCAGGCAGGGTGTTCTGGGTTTATGGTTGGTCGTGCCCTGTGGCATGAGGTTATCCAGACTACACCGGATGAGCGCGATGCAGTTGCCCAACGGGTTGCGCTGCCACGTTTTCACGAGCTTGCGGCAATTGCTGATGCTTATGGTCATAATTGGGCACACAAGCACGATTTTCCGGCGATGGATGACCGTTGGTATCAGACCTACTAAGTGCCATATCCGGTAAGTAACCTATGAATACTTTTAGGTTCTTGATGCTGTTTTTGATGAAGATTGGTCACGCATTCGGCTCGGGAATAGTTCTGAAAACTTCTCCTTATTGCGGCACAAGGCTCTTTCGATCTTGAAACACGGTAGTACGCTGCATAGCAGCCCTCAATGATAATTTCTTAGCACAACTTATCTGATGCCCAAGCTCGCATTCTGGGACTGTACACCTAGTCTTCAGATGAGAACTTCTATATACTTGACATTTGTTCAATCGGTATACAAAAGCATTTCGATGAATCCTGATCGCATTCTGGCTTTTCGCCCACCCAACCCGCACATTAAAATCCGACCTGTTCTGAAAACTGACAAAATGAAACTGGTCAGCAATTGTTGGCCAGAACGCACAGTGTTAGGTGTTCAGCAGGTCATCGCCCGCGCCCAACTCAGTGCAAGACAGGGACGTGGACTGGGTATCGTGGTGGTTGATCAAATCACAGGCGACATCGTGGCTTATGGGCAAATCACCCTCTGGGCACGCGCTGCTGAAATTAGCGATCTCATCGTCAAAGAATCCCATCGCGGAGGTGGCATCGGCACAGCCATGATTCAATATCTACTACGAGTCGCTCAAGATATGAACACACCCGCCGTCGAGGTTGGCGCAGCGCTTAGCAACCCACGTGCCTTAGCCCTCTACCGCCGCTTGGGATTCCAGGACGATCACATCGTCATGGTGAATCTGGGTGACGGGTATGAGGAAGTCCTTTATCTCAAACTTGATTTCGACTGAGGAAAGTTGAATGACACCTGTACAACCCCTGAAAACAATTGAGGGTGTTTATACCGCGCAGCTCTGGGCCTTTGAGGATGAGCGAGGGCGCTTTATGGAGAGCTTCCGACGCGAATGGTTCCCCTGGATTAGTTGGGATCGCATCCAGAACAATCGCTCTGATAGCAAAGCAGGCGTCTTGCGTGGCTTGCACTATCACTTCCACCAGATTGACTATTGGTATGTTTCTGGGGGTAGAATCCGAGTTGGGCTGGCCGATCTACGTCCATCTTCATCGACCTATATGGCAGTGACCACACTTGAAATGGGCGAAGCCAACAACATCGGCTTATTCATCCCAATTGGTGTGGCGCACGGCTTTACAGCGTTGACCGACTGCACCCTCATGTATCTAGTCAACAACTATTACGACGGTGGCAAAGATGAACTTGGGGTAGCCTGGAATGACAAAGACATTCAACTTAATTGGGGTGTGGACAATCCACAGCTATCAGGACGCGATCAGAAGAACCCCAGATTGAAAGATATCCCACAGGAGCTCCTGCCCAAGTAGCTATTCGTCTTCGGCTTTGTTCCGTATGCCATTGAGGAAACCAGACAGCCACTTCATGGTGTCGATAGCACTACCCGGGCTTTGCTCACCGCTGAGAAGCTGACGATCAATGTCTTCTTCGCTGCGGATAAGCGATGCTTTGCGCCGGTAGTCGGACATACTGATGATAAGCTGGGCCAGTTCTTTCAAGTTATTGGCGAACACACTACGTTCATCTTGTGAAAGCGTTGAATCTCGCGAATCCAGTTCGCCTTGGACGGTCAGTTCGTCAAAATTGACAGACTGCTTGTTCACTGGATCAAATGAATCGGAAATGCCCAGTAACACTGCATAGGCTGTATCGACATCCTGTGCAAATTCTTCTACTGTACGTGTGCCCAGCATTTTGCGCAGAGCGATGGTCGTTTCCACAATTGCATGTGCTTGAACAAGCCGTTTATTACCTGCAAGAGCACGCTCGATTCGCTGTAACTGTGCTAAGGATTGGTTTTGAGCATATTCACGCATCCAACTGAGTGTGTAATTCCAGGCATTCGCGCTCCACTGGAGCAGACGATCTAGCCTATTCAGCGCATCCATGGGCTGGTTTTCATCATCCAACTCAGCAATATATTGGAGAATACGGCGGGTCATCACTCGTGTTATCACTTCAGATTGCGTTTCGCTTGCGACGGACAGCATCCGCCACATAATGTTGATTGGCACAGTCAAATCACTATCTTGAAGCATATAGCGGCTAATGCCATCAATCAATGGCACACTTTCTATGTCCCAATCACGGTTGGCAGCAAGACGCTGGTAAATATTGATAGTTTGTTGTGCTGATAGAATTTGCGCCTCTTGCAATTGAGCGGTTTGTGCCAGAGCCGTATCTAAAGGTAGGGCGTTAGTGGCATAAATATTGATGAGATTTTGCTCTAGCTGGCCCAATTGACTGAGTTTGGTTGCCAACCGAACCAACAGATCATCATCACCTGCAACGATGATGTTAGTAAACAGACGCTCAACGCCAAGGGGCAACAGGCGTTTCGAATCATCAACGATGATCGTGTCGATAATTTGAGCAGGCTGATACTTCTCTGGCAGGTTGCTCATTGTATTGTTGATATAGGAATCCCACAGATAGTTAATCTGGGCAGGTGTGAAGATTGCATCCAGCAGAGCATCTGTTTCAAGCATCCGCCGCATCACCACCAGACCCACTTCACGGCTCAGGGCTTGCGTCTCTGTTAGGGCGTCGGAGTTAAACTCACGGATCACCGGGCCAATTGGGGCCGATAGAACCTGTATAAACGCCTCATCAGCTAACAAGATGTCAATCAGGTGGGGCGTGCGTTTGGTTGCGAAGATGAACAAATTACGTCCCAGATCACCATCCTGATGGGTCCGTTCCTGTGCCGCCAGAATGCCGTTATGGAGAATTTCATTGAGTTGATAACTGGCGGGTTCACGCGAAATCAACCGCAGCCAATTCATCAGTGTCTCAGTATCACCATCTGTAATGGCAACCTGAAGCGACAGGGCAGCCGCAGAGTGGAGCAACGGCAACCAAGCATCATCAACCTGTTCACCAAGCCGAGTGCGTAGAAAGAAATATACGGCATCGGGTTTATCATTGACGGCTTCGTTGAGCATATTAATCAATTGGTCATCACTGACCCATTCAGATAGCTGTTCGACTGCTTCAATGTCACGTTCATCCAGGCACTGGGCAAATAGACGCCGGATATATTGATAGCGCAATTCAGGATCAGGTGGCGGTGACTCTTGCAATATGCGTTTCAAATTGTCACTTGAAACCACCTCCCCTGCCAGCACTTGTTGATCGTGGGCATAACGCTCAGCGACGGCTGTTAAGCCTTTCTGTAATGACCGTCCGTGCATTAACTGGTGGGCGAGTAAATCGGTCATACGAAGTTCAGCGATAAGCGCCTGAAAATTGCCTGTCCAGGCGGATTTTAAGAAGCGAATATAGGGAGATGAAACAGATTCCGAATCAGGAAAAACATGATTCTCAAAATCAACGACCCATCGCGATGTCTCACCCAGATCATCACTAAATACGATGCGACCTTTTGCTTGTGCCACCGTGTTAACATGGGTTGAAAACGTGAGATGTAACCGAGCAGGGGTTGGCAGCAGCATCAATAAACCTTGCACCAGGCGCAGGCGCTGTTCCATGCGGGATTCCACACCAACCACAACCGCCTGGCGCTCATCCAACGCAGCCCCTAACAGATCAAAAATCTGATCCATGTTTGTCTCATCATTAAGAAAATCACTCAACAGTTCAAAGCGTTGAGTAGGTGTCCAGGTCGGGATAGGTGGCACCTCTAATGAGGGCAGCGGCTCATTCTGTTTGGACAACGGCTTGAGTTCACCACTGGATTCTAGCAGATAGCTGACATTGCCGGAGAGCATCCCCAAAACATCGCTCGGCAGCAAAATATATTGACACACAGTCTGGACTTCGTCGTCTATTGGGAAGTTCTGGGTACGAGCCAACAAGAAATCAGTGTTGGGGCCTTTGAATACACCAATGGCACTAGAACCTTCATCTGCGCTCATGGGATCAACTGTCACCAATCTGCGCCAGATAGTGGCATCATCAGCGGAGAGGTTTTCGGTTGCGCCTAACACCTCAAACTGGTCGTTTGAGGCACTCTTCCCGTATATAATATAGTCGAGCGTGTTCTTAGAAAACACCGACTTCCTCGTTATGAATGCTGTGTTATTCTCTCAAAACATCGAAAAAGTTGCAAGCACCGCTATTGGGCCCGAACTCGCCGTATAAACTCAACACTTTGTAGACGGCGCTCCAGCAAATTAACGATGTATCCCAGCATCAAACGCTCTAAACTCTGATGCAAGTGAGGGGGGATGTTGAGCGATTCGACCTGGGAAAACGGGCTGCGCTGCATATACCGCAACAACTTTAAAGTCAACATCGAGACCGAGACTAGCCCAGTTGCGTGCAGGGCAGCTTGTGGGCTAACCACCCCCCCATCCCCATAGCTGAAAAATTGATCTTCTGGTTGGATTGGTTCGTGCGTTAGCACACATTCATGCAGCTCAGGCCGGAACCCCATCATGTCGAGCAAGTGTAATTCATAATAACGGACAGTCAGGCGTGGATCAGGCGATGTACACAGCCAGTCCAATGTTTCGTCCAAAAGACGGAAAACCCCGCCCTGGTCGCCTTCCCCTGTTTGAATAAAACGATCTAACAGTTCGGCGACATAGTTAGCGTATGCGCCACGTTGCAAATCCTCGCGCAGTTGCACATACGGTTCAACCATTTCGACCTGCCCTGCAATATCAAGATCACGCCCTTTATGAATGAGCATATCGGCACGGGTAAACAATTCGACATGGCCTGTTTTGGAGCTTACAGCTTTACGTGCACCTTTGGCAATCACATCAATTTTGCCATGTGTCGGTGTCAAGATCGTCAACAGGCGATCCGCCTCACCAAAATCGCGGCGCTTAAGGATGATACCTGGTGTTCGATAAGACCGTTCGCGTTGTGGCATGGTCAATGCCTCAATAGTCCAGAACCAAAACTATCAGGAAATAGCGCATCCAATGTTGTCTCTTGTTGAAGAGTGCCATCTGGGGTGACAAGATAAACCGTCATCGTCGGGGCAAATTCGGACAGCATTTGCCTGCAAACCCCGCATGGCGTTCCGTGATCTGGGGTAACAACCACTATCCGTGTAAATTCACGCTCGCCATCGCTTACAGCTTTAACAAGTGCCGTCCGTTCTGCACAGATGGTTGCCGGATACGATGCATTTTCCACATTACACCCTGTGTAAATTTTACCTGAAGGGGTCTCTAAGGCTGCACCTACAGCATATTGTGAGTAAGGATTATAGGCGTTTTGGGATACATCAATGGCCTGCTGGATAAGCGTTTTGAGAGATTCTTCCAAGTGTGTTAGCTCGCTTGTGTAATTTCTTGGGTTTTTCCGGCATCAGCCCGCGGTTTCTTCCGAACCACCCGCAACTTACGAATTCGACGGCCTTCAACTCTTCTGACCCAAATAGTGAGGCCATCAACTTCAACTACATCATCAACCACCGGAACCCGGCCAAAATGTGAATAGATAAAACCACCAACCGTATCCGCGTCGTCCGTAGGTAAATCACACTCCAATAAGGCGTTGAAGTCGTCTAAGTCCATGCTGGCGTCAATTGTAAATTCATCTGGACCAAGTTGCTCATATTCGGCCTCTTCATGAATGTCGTATTCATCTCGTATATCACCAATGATCTCTTCAATGATGTCTTCAATCGTGACCAATCCGGCGGTTCCGCCATATTCATCCACAACGATTGCTACATGAACATTTTGTGTCTTCATCTCCTTGAGCAGTTCATCGGCTCGTTTCGATTCTGGCACAAAATAGGCTGATCGCATCAAATCAATAATGGTCGTCGATTCATCGCGCTTCGCCAGCAGGTCTTTAGCATAGAGCAAACCTTTAACCGAATCAATGGTCGCCTCATAGACGGGAATCCGCGAGTAACCTGAAGCTACAAAGAGATCGGCTGCCTCTTCGAGCGATGTTGTATTGTCTACTGCCACCACATCAATGCGCGGAACCATGACTTCGCTCACGTGGGTTTGGTCAAGTTGAAGGACAGAATAGATCATCTCTTTCTCATCTTCCTCGATTGTACCACCGGTATGACCAGCGTCAATCAAAGTCATGATTTCTTCTTCTGTCACCCTATTGACGTGTTCACCACTGCTCAATACAGCCGAGAGCGCCGTACTAATTTTCAACAAAATGTAGATAAACGGACTAGCGACAACCGTCAGCAATTTCATGGGACCTACGAACATCAGCGCCAGCGTATTGGCATAACTCGTTGCTACAGCCTCTGGCACAATATCCCCCAGAATCAGGGTAATACCCGCCACAAAAAACAAGGCTGCCACATGAACGATGCTTACACTAGTAGGATCAACCAGGTTTAGAATGACCACACCCGCAATCGAAAAGCGTAGTAAGGTAGTCAGCAGTTGATAGGTGATGGTGAAGTTGGGTGTTGTGATCAGTTGTATGATTTGTGGGGCGCGGGTGTTACCTTCATCCTCTAATTCACGGATTCTCGCGTTAGAAATCGCCGCATATGCCAACGCTAAGATCGCATGAATCATAATAAGACCAGCAATAAGGATTACGCCAGATGAACTCTCATCCAAGAGAATACTAACCTTTTTCTATCCAGCACAAAGGAGCTATTGAGAGATGTATCAGGGTATAGGGGAGGTTCAGGAACGTCGTCAGACACGTTCTATCAATTATCTAAGCCAATTCGAGGAACATAGTGTAACATATTCACGTTCTGAGATGCAATATCAGATGTGAGGGGGAGTGGGGATTCTCGAGTTTACCATTTAGTCCTGCTATTGTATTGTGAACTCAACATCCCGGACGTGTTGCATCTATAAACACACTTTTCTCCACTCCCATGTGAGAGGGGAGTGGGGATCTTTAAGGACATAAGTGGGACGGTACTTACTTAAATTACAAAGCTATATCCACGAAATTCAGCGCCTCCCGAATATATTGACAAAAGACAAATTTCATATACACTTTAATATACAAATCGTAACACCATAACAAAACAAGTGAAAATATATCTGTTCAAATACTAAAGGATAGGTCATGAGAAAATGGGTCGCATTATTTACTATAGTGCTGGTGGGAATGTTCATCTCACCAGGAAACGTTGCGAAAGCAGATTGGTATACAACGGATACCTACGCTTGTTCGGCGAATGCAGGACTCGCTTGGTTACAAGGTAATGCGGAGACTAAGACTTTAAATATATACTCTCCCCCCAATGGAAACTACAGATTATTTGAAGGTGTGGTCAGACATTGGCCCAGTATACATGGAAACACATATTCTCAAGACTGGAAGTCTACAAGTTCCCATGCATTCCTAGTTAATTCAAGTACGGTTCGTGTACAAGGGGATGCTAGTGTAACACAGATGTTATGCGTTCCTGGTGGTATAGCCTGCGTAGATATTTGGACGGATAACATATCCTGTAACAAAGATCACAATCCATAACCAATTTGTTAATTACAGGGGGGGGGAATTCCCCTCTGTTACTTTGAATTTTTCCAGGTAAGAGCTGAATAATGGTTATTAGACACAACGGGTTCATTCATGTATTTGTCTTATCATTGATTTTCTTGACATCCACCTCAGTTGCCCACCAAAACAACCAGGTGTTGACTATTGCAATGCCTCGGTCAATGGCTAATGCTATTTCTTCTAATCTATTTGATGACTTTGAACAACTATTTGATAATGTGCATATTGAAGTCATCGCTATAGATATAGGGGAATTACCTATGGATGATGATGGAACTTATGATCCACTCATTGGTGGACAAGCTTATGCCAACATGGCAGATGTACTTGTTGTGGATACCAATTTAATTTTTGCCCCAATAATTAATGTAGAGCAAACTTTAGCTAATTTTTTCTTAGATTTGTCTCCTCTCATTGAGAGTGATTCAGGATTTGATAAAAATAATTTTCAGCCGTCGGCACAAAATGCTTTTCATTGGGCAGGTGGTATTTGGGCTATCCCCATTTTTATGGATGTTCAAATGTTTGGTTATGATCCAAATGCATTTGTTGAAGCTAATATTCAGTTTCCGTCAGCAAACTGGGCGCTTGATGACTTGGTTAATACCCTAAATATATTGGCCGAAAGAAACAGCGAGAATAACATCATAAGTTCAGGATTTTATAGCTACGGAAGTCAGGACGGAGTCATATTTAGCTTACTTAGCAATGGTTTGGTTGAGATAGTCGGATCCGAAGTCAGTATCCAGATTCCGTCTAATTTGCTAGAGGACACATTTAAAGTTTGGCGAGACTCCAGAGAACTTTGGTATTCCTCTTTAGGCGCTGCCAGCGATCCTTCTTCCGCACAACTAGTTATGGGGCCTATGTCAGGCATATTAGAGGCTGGATCAAGACTTGAGCCAGCCCCCTTACCAGGTGGAAATGGGCCGTTAGAGTTTGTTGGCGTGTCTGTTAGCGCAGGCACCAATTCCCCAGAACTATCATATGAACTTGCAAAATATATAAACAATCAGCCAGAAATCTTGCTCCTATTTAATCATCTTATCCCTGCTAGGCGGACATTCGTTGATAATGATATATCCTGGCAAACACCTTTCTCTAATGTCATTGATCCAGAGCATTTAGTCCTTCTTGAAGAGATTTTGAACAATGGACTAAATACAGAAGTAACCCAATTTCGTTTACAATTACTTGCCGCGCTGTCAGACGTATCCTTTAAATTAGATATGACACCGACAGAAGCGGTTGAGGACCTAGAAGCAGCGATCACACAAAGGATAGAACGCGCTAAGGAGCTAGCACAAAATTATCAAGTTAGTGTTAATACGCCTACTATTATTGATGAAGGAGATTTAAAATTTGGAGTTCATCTTGCAAGTACATCAATGTTCATAGAATCTAACTGGGACAATATTATTGAGCGGTTTCTAGCAAGGGAGACTGATCTAGACGATATTGCAATCTCGACTTTTGAGCCTAACGGACAAGTAATTAGCATAGAGAGTATTGCAGCTGAATTTGATTGCTTTTATGTCGAGGGCATGAACTTGGATGACAGCCATCTACCCAGCTTATATACTCTTGATTCGCTTATCCAACTAGACCCATTACTTAATTCTGTAGATTTTGATGCAAGTATATTTAGTGGGGTGCAGAAGAATGGGAATATATGGGGTATTCCTTTATCAATTGATCCAATGATGATCTTGGTAGATCCACATCTGCCTGAAATGATAAGTGATCAAACGTCCCAAACCGATTGGACAATAAATGAATTTATAAACATAATCTTAAACTCAAATCCAACGCCAATTAACACTCCTATAGTACAATCAGTTGATGGCGATGATGAGCACATCGTCGCTCTTATATCAGCATTGGGTGGGTTGGTATTTGATTACAGGACTGAGCCGATAACATTTGATTTTGCATCTTTAAATGCTACTTCTGCCATAGAACAGATTCTTAGTCTTGTCCAATCTGGTCATATCGCTTCACCCTATGTTGTGAATATGGGCACCACGCCATTAAATTCTTCTATTCTTGTAGGAACACATAGCCGTCTATCAATGACAACAAATAATTATTTGCCAATGACTTTGCCATCAGCAAAAGATGGCGCTGTTTTATCACTCCCTGTGACAATGGGTAGTGCATATATCAGTCGTGAGACAAACAAAATTGATGCGTGTTATTCGTTCATTTCATACTTAAGTCAGAATCCTTTATTGTTTAACTCAATCTCGTTCTATGATTTTCAATTAACTGACCATACAAATATATTCGGTAATGAATTTTATGGCTCGCTTCTGGATTTCATGAACAGGAGTGATGTTTTGCTTGTTCCAACAGCTAATAGCGCGGCCATAGGCGAAAATGCTATCATTAGATTATGGATGATGGAGATATTTAGTCACTATTTAAATGATGCTGACTCAGAGACATTAACCCGTTCCCTGAACGAACTACAAACTGACGCAGAGCAATTTCAATTATGTGTTTATGATATTGCACTTGGAGATTTGACAACAAAACAACTTGTTGATGCATATTTGGAATGTATAAATGAGGTAGACTCAGATCTTTTAAATGTTTTAGTTCCTCAATAGAAATTGCATTTCACGCAGCTGATTGAAGAAGCTACCTACCCGTATATAGAATAGATGGGGATGTTGTGATATATAACTAATCCATCTATAACATGCCTCACGGCATGGGGTTCCAGCACGAATGTAGGCAGCACCTGTGGTAAACGAGACAGGTATGAATTCCTGCCCATGTGGGTAATTCACAATTTGAAAGGGCATATCGGATAGTAGCAATATTTTGACTGATGAGTGTTTGATCCTGGCAAAGAATATGCATTGTAGTCCCTATGGATTGCCAGCCCGTGCAGAACTTATAAATGAAGCCTTTTCTCTAGCGGTAGGAGAAGATGCTGTCGCATTTTCTCAGGACTATTCAACAATGCTGAATGACTCAGCCTCCATATTCTTTCCCATTCAGAGTATTAATATTGGTCAGTTAGATATGATGGTAGAACAAATATGGTTGGCCCAGGCTTTTGACAGATATCTTCTGGATAATGGCAACCTGGAAACATCGCTGCAAGACTTCGCTGGAGATGTTGAAACGTTCAGATCGTGTGTTACAAACATTGATGCGCAATCCCTTGATAACTCCGAGTATCTGGAGGAGGTGCTTCAGTGCGCGGTTAATATTGATGAAACATTGGAAGACCGCTTCGCAATTTAGAGCGGATTAAATGTCTGAAAATTCATCTCAAATGAAGTTAATCTTCAAGTTGCTTGGCAGTAGAATCAATAATTGAAGGCCGCTACCGCCCGTTTGACCTGCTACTGCGCGAAATATATGATTTCCCGTATGTGGTTGTTTTGCTCATTATTATGAAAAGGACTGGATGATGATCATCTTTCGAGTATTTCGTCAGATACGTCATATAGCACTGTTCTTCCTCATCGCTGTTGTCACTGCAACAATATGCAACTTTTCTCAATGGAATTATTTGTTCATCCCACCATCACTTGATCCGATGATAAAGGATTTCAAATCTGTCGAGAGTCTAGGCCACTATGATCTCGAACCTCACAGCAACGCATCAGGATATATGGCTATCAACGGTGATCAAGCAGGCGGCGAGTATGGTTTCTTTGCGAATGCAAGCGAGTTCATTGTCGATTATGATGTGTATCGTATACCTCGTTGGGCGCAGTCACAGAGTGTAGACAGAATCACCCCTCTTAATGAACACATGCTGACGCAATTGGAGCAGTTGGTCGCGCAATTGAACTGGCCGGTTGAATTTCCGACTACCACGACCCTGCCTGACAATCTACCAGCTGACTCGCCAGCGCTTTTCCCAGTCGGCTATGTCATCCAAGGTCGAGACACAAGCGGCAACGATCTTATGCTAGTGAGTATGGTCCGGATGATCTCTGATGACTCCTATGGTTACCATGAAGCACTTTTTCAGATGTCAGACGATGATGTCATTTTGCTGGAAACCAACGACTATAACTATGACATTGCCGGGGTCGAATTCGCTCAGTGGCCATTCTGGTTTCTCTTTGCATCCCTTGGTTGGTATGTGGTTTTTCTAATTGGTCTCCTGGTTGTTAAGGTGTTAAATAACCAAAACGATTGGAGTGTTCTTCATAGTTAAAATGTGGTCTATATGGCTCACAACACTTATCATTCAGGGTAATCAGATATGATAGGACAAAGGTGCTGCCATGTTGTCTGAAGCCAATACCCTTTCATGCTTTACCGATCTGGAAGACCCAAGAGTGGGGAATAACGATGTCACACATCCGCTGTAGTGACTGTACACATAACCTTCTAATCAGGCAGCGACCCATATTGCGGCAGCCTAAATGCGGTTGGAAATGGTTGTAATCATCCATCACCGCCAGGGCCCCTGGCCGAGTTCAGTGCATACCTCAGTGAGATCATAGCTCCAGATGTGGTTGAGAACTGCGCTCGTTGTTTGACCAACCATTTCCCTCTGTCTCTCCTGTGTTGCTGGGAATCTCACCCTTGATCGCCAACCCGTCCTGATGATCCGTCTGATGGACATCCATGATTTTCACCACTCCTAACTCTACGATCGAGCCATGACAGCATACAATCCGCACGGTGTTGTGTATACTAAGATTGTTTCCTAAAGAAGGTGATATGAAAGCTGCCATCAACTATACACCCCAAGCGGCCCAACTTTTAACTCAGAACACCATTCAACTTGATCTATTCAAATGTCCGGATTGGCCTGATCTCATTGCTGAAGCCCAGCAGTATCGCCCGATTTACGTGCATTTCCCACTTCATGCGGGCTCAGGCAATATCGAAAAAGCCGACTGGGAACACGTCGAAACGCTGTTGGAATCAACCCAAACCCGCTATGTGAACGTGCATATCGCACCCCATGTCTCCCGATTTCCAGATCTTGAACTCAACACACTTGACTCTCAATGGATTGATCCAATTGTCGAGACTGTGATTGACGAACTGCAACCGGTCATTGATCGCTTTGGTGCAGAAAACATCATCCTCGAAAACGCACCGTATGATCCCCGGGTCCAATACGCCATACCTTACCTGGGCGTGATACCGGAGACAATCAACAGGATTCTAACAACAACAGGCTGTGGTTTCCTGCTGGATACTGCCCACGCCCGCATCTCATCCCTTGTGCTGGAAGTAAATGAACTGGATTATCTGGATGCACTTGACTTGAACAATTTGAAAGAAGTTCATGTTACGGGTACAAGGTTTGATCGTGAATCAAACTTCTGGCGTGACCACTTCGCCATGACCGCAGTTGACTGGCGCTCTTTTAACCATATCATGGCAAAGATTCAACGTGGCAGCTGTGCAACACCAGAAATCATCACATTGGAGTACGGTGGTGTGGGGCCGCTGTTCGATTGGCGCAGTCATCCCGAAGTCATTCAAGCGGATATGACCCAACTCATCCGCACTTTTAACTCAATGGGCAACAGGCTACAATTGTGAACGACAGCGCATTGTCTGGAGTGACATAATGGGCTACGGACGACTGGATGTTTTCTGGCCTGACGGTAAATTTGAATCCTTCTCCCTGACCACACCGAGTGCGTCGGTTGGGCGTTCAAGCGGTTGTACCATCGTTCTGGATACCGACACGATCTCCCGTTATCACTTCAGCATCACGTTAGAAAATGAAGCCGTCCAATTGACTGATCTTGACTCTGCCAATGGCACATTTATTGATGGTATGCGTCTTGAAAGCAACACGGCGCGGTTGCTGCATGGTGGCGAAGAAATTCAAATCGGTCATCTGCGCATGATCTTCCACAGACTGGATGAAAACGTAACCGTCCCAATCAGTGAAGTTGCGGAAGATACACAACGCATCCGGCGGCAGGACTTCGGTTTCAGTATTGAAGTCTACGAGCCAGACATTCCAATCCCACCCGGTTCACACGCTACGATGGAAATCAGCATTTATAACAATAGCAATGAAGACAAGCGCTTCTGGATTGATGTGCTAGGCTTACCAGAAGGCTGGGCAAAGGTCAATCGCCCACAGGTGGAAGTCAGTGCTAATGACAGCGCTCCTGTTCTGGTCAATATCAAACCCCTACGTCAGAGCGATAGTGTCCCTGGCGATTACCCGGTAACAATCGCTGTATCACAAAAAGACGACGCTGACAAACGAATTGAAGTCGACGTCAGCGTGCAAATTCTGTCCTATTCCGGCTTCGGGATGGCCCTAGCAATTCAATCAATCATCCCCCATGAACCCTTTCGCCTGCATGTTCACAATCAAGGGAGTGCCCCCCTCCCCATTTACGTGATGGGACGGAGTGAGGAAGAAAGCCTTAAATTTACAATCCCACGCCCTCAAGTATTGCTCGGGCCAGGAGAACGTCAGGTTGTACAGGGCGACATTTCTCCACAGCGCAAGCGATGGTTTGGCAGATCGAAAGACCACTGGTTCGACCTGATGGTACGGTCGCAGGATGATGCTGGCTTTCTCGCCTCTGTGCGTGGCTATTACATCGACACACCGATTCTCCCGGCATGGGCAGCGACCTTGTTGGGAATCGGAGCAATAGCAGCCCTTGGTTTGATTGGGCTAGCCCTGATCTTGATCCTGAATGCATCCCCCCCCCCTGAGATCGTTGATTTCACCATACAACCTACGCTGGTCGAACGGGGGCAACCCGTTGCCCTCAACTGGGCAGTAAACAATGCAGATGGGGTTGAAATCAGCGTAGATGGCACACCACTCAATTTGCAACCACCTGCTGATGCCATCTCGTTTGAAATCGACACCAACGCTTATAATGGCGATGTTGTCATCAATCTGACAGCCTTTAACGGTGATAGAAGCGTGAACTCACCTCTCAGCATCACCATCTATGCACCGATGAGTGTGGATTATTTTGAAGTTGCGCCTGAGCAGCTAGTCCGGCATGTAGTCAATGATTTAAACGTGCGCTGGAATGTCAACAACGCCATCACGACACATGTTCGGGGTCTGGAAAGCTTGGGGCCAGTGGTGGTTGAGCCAAGCTACGGCCCAGAAGGTGACTTCAACATAAGCGGAATCGCATCGGACAATTTCACCGTGACTCTTGTTGGTGAGGATGAACATGGCAACGTCTTGGAACAATCCATCAACATTGATCTACTGAACCCAGAATGCACAACGGTAACGGAAGAATTCAGGCTGTATGATGCACCGGATACAACTGCCAACGTCATCGGCACACACCCAGCCGACACCGTGCTGGTAGTTGATGGGCGCGATGAAACCGGATCATGGCTCCGGACTCAGCTGCCGGGTGGCGTTCCAGGCTGGGGTGCACGAACCGACCTGGTTTGCAGCGATCTTTTCAGCCCGGATGCACTTCGCATTCAGGTTAGCCCGGTTGCCCTACCCGAAGTATCTTCCCCCCCTCTAGTGCCAACACTCACACCGACATCGGAGCCCCCCTAAGTCCCATGCTTTCGCGTTTTTTCCTTTCATTACTTCTTGGTCTCGTAATTGGCGCTGCTGCTGGGGTCTACCTCGGTTGGGGGCCCTTTCCGGTGGAATACGTGAATAGTGCTGCCAGCAACCTCGATCAACAATACAAAGACCACTACACAGTCTTGATCGCTTCTGGTTATCAACTTGATAACGATCTAGAAGCTGCCCTCGAACGCCTGCGCGTCCTCAATGAACCGAACATTCCAGCCTTTGTGCAGGATGTCACCGAGCGTTATATTACCAATTCGCGCAATATCAACAACATACAACTCCTGGTTGAACTATCTGTTGGTCTGGGGCGGCTCACCCCCATCATGGAACCTTATCGGATGGTTGAATCTCGTACTGAAAGTGAGTAGCATCCCATGAGTGAGCCCCGCAGTAGCCGTTATAACCATCCTCGTCACTATGTATCCTGGCCCGCCCTAATCCTGGGTCTTATTCTGGGCGTCACAGGTGGTCTCTACTACACTTGGAACATCGCGCCTGTTGAACAGATCGACACAGCCCCCTGGCAGCTTCAGAAAGCGGATCGTAATGCATATGTGGTGGCGCTCATGCTAGAATATGCCCATTCTGGCAACTTAATTGACACCATTAACGAACTTATCAATCTGCGCCTTCCCGGTGATGATCCGATTCAAGCAGTTGCCGATATTGCCTGTGATATGGCCAGCAGCGGCTACGTCAATAACGCTGCTGGCTTGAGCGCTATTCGTAACATAATGATCTTCTATCAAGGTCAAGGCAAAGCGGGTTGTGCTGACGATCTGATTGTGATGGACATTGAGCCCGCTGCAACGGTGCAGATTGTCTTACCGTCACCCACACCTCTCCCCCCTGCCACTAAGACCCCAACACCACAGGGCGAAAGCCGCCCGACCAGTACATCACGTCCAGCAGCCTCACCAACGCCAGCACCACAACTGGCCTTTGATTTGCTGCGCACCTTCTCTTGGTGTCCCGAAACAGATGCAGGAATCATTGAGGTTCGCGTGCTTGATTTTAACGGTCAGGGTATCGCTGGCGAACGGGTGCGGGTGCGCTGGGCAGATGGTGAGAGTACCTTTGTCACCGGGCTGAAACCAGAACGCGGCCCTGGCTATGCCGACTTTCAGATGGAACGCGGTCAGTCTTATGTCGTTGAACTTCCGGGCTTGTCCAATCCAACAACTGACCCTGTTTCAGCCGATGAGTGTTTCGTGCAGGAAGGTACCACCTCGATCAAATCATGGGAGATCATTTTCCGGGGGGGTTAGCGAGTATCCGTCAAAAGAAGCTGGGCCACGCCCTCGCCTGTTGGTTGTGCCCATGTCAAATAAAGATGTCGGTTGATGTCAGTTTGTAGAAATGGCTTGCCAATCAAATTGACAGTTTCTACTATTGGCATAAATCCAGCCACCGCACCGCTGCGGAGGTAGACTATGCCAAGTGTCTGCTCAACTTCAACCGCTAATGCGACAACATCAAATTGCCCGCGTAAGGGCGCAGCCCATTCTAAATGCTTATCCCCCAATGCAGCAGCGAATGCCCTTCCACCGTTGAATCCCGTTTCAAAATTAGTGTCTTCATCGACTGTAATCGCTAATTGACCAGGAGATGACCACTTATCTGCTCCCAACAATCCGGTCGAAACCCAGGTTTCGACTTCACCAGAAGATCGGACAATTTGCCAGAAAGCATAACCATGGGTCGTATCCAACGCCACCCCAAAATCAGCTAGATGATCGCCTCGTTCCAGCTTGATACCATCATCAAGTCGTGTCACATCCATGAGTTGAGGCCCGTTGAACATGGCACGATACAATGCATCGTCGGGTTGCCCAATCCAGAATAGATAGACGCGATGATTGCGTGTTTTGACCAATCTGGGCCAGCTTGCCCCCTGCCAGATCGTCTCTGGCAACCCAGGCCGTCCCACTGGGTCAATTTTCTGGGCAAAGAGGGTTGGTTCACTTTGTAAGCCACGGCTCCACACAATCCAGACCGAACCATCGCCATTAGCAAGAGCCGTAAATTGGAAAACAGGTTCTCGCGTCACACGAATAGGGCCACGTTCCAAGAGGAGTTCCGGTGTTATTACAGCCGACCATAAACGCATCCTGGCCTCCAGATCGTCATAAGGGACATCTAGCCAGAGAAGATGGATATGCTCCTGCACAGATGGCACAAGTAGATGGTCAATGGGATAGACTGATGGGATAGGAAGTTGTGCCCAGGGGCCTAACTCATCCGAATAGATCAAGCGCATACGGTGATATACATTGCGCTCCTTCGCCTGTCCCCAGACAGCATAAACTTGCTCTCCTGTCTTGAGCAGTTGCGGACCATCAGCTTGCATAGCTTCGGCTAATGTGAGGATCTCCCCCCAACGCGAAATCGGTCTTTTTGGGAATGGATCAACGGGCTGTGTTCCGCAGGCAACCAGCAGCCAGCACAGGCAAAAGAGGAAACTAGATTTCAGTGAGCGCCACAAGGTCTTCCAGCCCTTTATACCGAACACGGTTTGGTGCGTAATAGGCAATTATTTCGACAATATACCGAGCACTATCCCAGGGAATATTGGGGAGAATAGCTTCCTGCCGGCCAAAATAGATGCCAACATGAAAACGCTCTTCATCATTCAAAAAGAATTTACGTACAATCCAACCCCCAGGGCCAGCAGCCCTCGGCGCGGCCACAACTTCGATTTCTTCGATCAAATCCCAGCGGATGGATTGATGATCGACAATCAGATCAGTTGCTTGGATTTCCACATGCCTATGGAAAAATTCAGCTTCGGCTTCTGTCAAGTTGGAAAGGCTAGGCAAATAGTCAATCGTCTGGATATAAGTCATTTCATTCGCCCACAACTTCTAAGGTTATGAAGCGAGTATCGCTTTGTGTGCCATCCCGCCGATAGGCTGTCGCCGAAAGGACATGTTTACCCGTGCCTTCCGTGATCCAGTTCGTCTCGACGCGGAAGGTTGGCACTGGATTGCCCTCTTCTGGTTCTGCCTCGATCAAAAGCTGGTCATTGATGAGAATTTCTACTCGTGCCACTCCCGCCCCTGGTGCATCATCTTGCGCAACCAGATCAATTGTCAAGTCAAAGCCTTCGACCACACGGTCTCCCTCCGTCGGCATAATGAACTCAACTCTAGGCAAAAGAGGCGCTGGTGTAGATGTTGGAAGATTAGTTGCATTCAGGTTGCAGCCTGCCAGCAACAGAATTAGAACGATGGATCGACGCATTCAAATAACTTTCTAGTGTTATGCTGAGTCATCATTATGCGGATGTCATGACGATGTTGCAAGCCTATGCAGCAGTAATCGGATATGAAAGCACGAACCCTGGTTCAACATACTATCGACCTGTATCGTACCACCGTGCAGTTCAATAATGCGATGAGAGATTGCCAATCCCAACCCGGTTCCCCCTTCAGAAATAGGACGGGCTTTATTGGCGCGGTAAAAACGCTCGAAGACATGGGGTAAGTCTTCGGCGCCAATGTCTATGCCTGTATCACATACCTCGACAACTGCTCGCTGCTTCGCATTATCAACAGCAGTTGAAACCGTAATCGAGCCTTCCTGAGTATAGTAGATGGCGTTTTCGACAATATTCATTAACGCACGATATATCTGATGATTATCAGCAGAAATATAAACTGGTTGAGTGTGAAATTGCAGATTAAGTGCTAAATTCTTGATTTCAACCTTTGGTTTCAGATCATCATATATCGAGTGCAAGATCGTATGCAAATTCACCCGATCTGTCGTCAGTGTCATCAATTGATCGAGGCGTGAAATAGTCAGCATATGATCAATCATATGCTCTAGATGCTTCACCTGCACCTGAATCGATGAGATTTTGTCTTTACGGCTTTCTGGATGAGGATGGTTTTCAAGCACATACAAACTGGTATTAATAATGGATAGAGGCGCTTTGAGGTCATGCGACAAATTGCTGATGAACTCGATCAAAAGGCGGGTACGCTCTTCTGCCAACGCTAATTCAAGCCGATTCTGCTCAGATTCAATCAAGGGCGTGATGTCCTGTATGACCAATAGGCCACCCTAGATTGAGTCCATCTCATCTGCTAACGGCACAGTTAGAATACGGTAGCTGCTCGAATCAACAGTCATAAGGGACTCTGTTGATTCGCCCAGTAGTGTTCGTCTGAGTATAACTTCCTCGTCATCATATGATTTCGAGGGCAGTATCCCGCCCAACCCCTTGCCAATCAGTTCTTTTTTCTTAATCCCAAACTGCTCAAATCCCCTGCCCTCAGCAAAGGTGTAGCGGGAACTGGTATCAAACATGGCAACGATTCCATTAGGGAAGTTTTGCGTTAGAATGCGGTATTGTCTTTCGCTACGTCGGCGTGATTCTTCCGCTTCCATCTGGTCGGTTATGTCGAGTGCAACCCCGATATATTGTGTGAGTTCCCCAGCATCATTGCGTTCAAATACCGTTTCATAACTCTTGATCCAATGCCATTGGCCTGTTGCACCACGCAGGCGATAAACCATATCCAATACATCACTATTTTCCATATATACCAGTTCTTCTAGGTGCTGCCGCACAACCATAGTGTCATCGGGGTGCATGACATGATCGCCCATTGCTGTAATTGCATCTGGCGAATAACCTAGAATGGTGTGGACTGCTTGATTAGAATAGATGTTACACATTTCCTGAAGATCAAATACATAAATTCGGGCTGGAGCAATGCCAGTTACACGCTCTATAAATTGTTCACGTCGCTTGCGTTTGGTTATGTCCTGGACAATGCTTTGAACATGAATCGGGTGACCTTCTTTGTGCTGGATTTTACGCTCATAGATTGGAAATTGCTCGCCTTTGAGTAATCGTTGAGCAACATCCCATGCATTAAGTCTTTCCTCATCAGCAACATACATGGGAAACTCATGCGTAAGTATCTCAGCATGTGTATACCCCCATAACTCAGAAACGCGCTCGTTGGCACCAATGACATTAAAATCTAGATCAAATAAGAAGATACCATCGTTATTATGCTCAAACAGGGCACGATATTGTTGTTCGCGCTCTTTAAGAGCAGCCTCAGCATGTTTGCGCTCGGTTATGTCCCGCATGACCATGTAGTAACGGACTACACGGTTATGGGCCTTGCTCCAAATTGGTTTCTGGGATACTTCAATCCACCCCTGGACCCCATTCTGACGGATAATCCGATACTCGGTTTGGAACGATTCCCCTTCTAACATTCGATGATAATCGTCCCAGACACGGTCATAATCGTCTGGATGATAAATCTTATTTATTTCAGTTAAATACGTCAGATCGCTAATTATATAACCTGTGATACGCTCGAAAGAGCCGCTAGAAAATACTGTGTGAAACGACCCATCCTCTAGAATTTCATTGACCAGAGCATAATCGGAGACCAGTTCAGATAGGATGCGATAGTGTTGATCTTGTTCCCACTGCTCCACTTCAAGCTTGCGGCTTTTAGTAACATCAAACGACATCCCACACATGGCATACACTTTGCGGTTCTCATCAAATAGCGGAAATTGAACTGAATGGAGAGTGTGAATTCCGTCCTCAAAGGGAATCGCTTTCTCAAATTGGACGGATTTGCCTTCTTCAGTTAATTTGTAGATATTGGCCTGGAGCTTATCAGCGATTGCGGGATCATTGACCAGATGGTAAAAGGTCTTTCCCTGTAACTCTGCATTAGACAGACTTGTAATTGTTTCGGAAAGTTTACTCACAAGGGGATAGTGTTCATCGATATCTTTTATAAAGACTTGCACAGGAATATGCTTCGAAATCCCTGCCAACACTTGTTTGCTATTAAGTTCATCCCGGAGGAAGGGTTAGCTTCAAGGGCTTCAACACAGGCTTCAAGTTCAAGAATACGTTGGATTTTCTCTTCCTCAGAAAGCTGAGAAAGATTATGGTATTTCATTGTGTTCCTCAATTCTTGCTTAATACAAAATCTACACTTTGTCCATTTTAATTGGCAAGCCTTCTAGCTGCATAATTTTGAGAGCGTTGGTGGTCGGGCTGGGGCCAGGGCGCAGTGTGTAATCAAAGTGCATCTTACCTTCAATGACATCTTCCCGAAAATGAAAGTTTTCAATGCCATTCAATTTGACCAATTCAAGATCATGGGTCGAAATCATACCCAGGCCGTTTCCGCCTGTGAGCGCCTGAATATAGGACTGGCTACCCAACAACCGCTCCCGGTTGTTTGTTCCTCGGAAGATTTCGTCGATCAAGAAGAACAAAGGCATTAAGTCATCATCGTGTAAGGCATCAAGCAGCGCTTTCAAACGGCGGACTTCTGCGTAGAAATAGGAAAAACCATCCACAACCGAATCATTGACTCGAATGGATGTAAACAACCGGAACATACCCACCGATAATCGCCTGGAATAGGTCGTTGATCCTGCATAAGCCAATACAAGATTCAAGCCCATTGTCCGTAAAAAGGTACTCTTCCCCGACATATTAGACCCCGTTACAACAACAATCTGGCCCAGACGATTAAAGGTAAAGCTATTACTGACACGCTCATCTGCAACAATCAAAGGATGCCCCAATGCCTTGCCTGTAAACAGGGCATCAGACGCAACTTTAGGAAATGTGGTTTCAGGATTCAAGTAGGCGAACGTCGCCAACGACGACAATGCTTCCAGCTCATACCAGACATCTAACCAGGTCGGTAACACATCGGCCAACGCGCCTTTGCTCCGCCCTAATAAATAAACAAAAGTCAAATCCCAGGGCACAACCAGATTCAACATCAACCATACCACCACGTTGCCCTGCAAGCCTAAGGCACTGGTAATTATCCGGACTCGCTGCAAATATGCCGAGGAACGCTGCTGGTGAAATGGCGCACAAAGCGCTTGCAAACGGGGTTGCCGTTGAAATGAATAACTTTCTAAATAACGGAACACCGCCTGGAGCTGCTGTATACTAGCCTGAAGTCGCATCGCCTCACTGAAAGCGCTTGCATAGCGTCGCATCAAGCTGCCACCCAACACGATGTACAAACCGAAGCTCCCAATCCAGAGCGGCGGCAAGTCAGTGCCTGTGCTCAGCAGAAACAGACCTATTGTGATAAAAGAAAGTGCCCACAATCCTAGCAAAAAGCGCGGCGAATCCTCTGCGGTTATGCCCGCCCGAAGCCAGTGCAGCAGAAACTCGCCATCCCATTTACTCTCAGCCTGATAGATGTTGACGGTGGAGTTCATCGTTAATCGATCCCGGAAACTTGTGAGTGGAATCAATTCTTTGACTAACTGCTGACGCCGCTGAACAGCTTCAACTTGTGGACGAGACTGCAACAACCAGTTCTGTAAACGCTGATTGCCACCGACAGACACCGTTGTATCTAGCAGCCGATGCAGTGAAAATTGCCCAATCACATCAATATCAAATGCAAAGGGATGATTTTCCGGCATGTGGGCATCTTCAGCTGGAATATTGTTCCAATCAAGCGCTAGCCGCGCTTGATGCGTTGCTTTGATGTGGCGCAAGGTACGCAACTGATCAATCATGAACTGAACTCGTCTGTGGATGGCGACTATCCAGAAGAACACTAACAATGCCATAATCATCGCAGCCCCCCCCGCCAAGATACTATTGGCAAGGCCAACAAACACCAACATCACACCCCCGAAGAACGATACGAGCCGAATCTGCATGAGGCGTTCGCTCTTACGGTTCATTATCGCTAGGCGGCGATCTAGTCGTCTGATATGATTTTCTAACGAGTTCATCATGGAGATGTTTCCTGTGCAAATTGACGTTTTGACTTTGTTTCCTGGCATGTTTCAAGGCCCAATGACTGAAAGCATGATGTGGAAGGCTCGTGATCGAGGACTGCTTGACTTGCATCTGCACGATATCCGTGATTATGCAACCAACAAACATCGCTCAGTTGATGATACACCCTATGGTGGCGGTGGTGGAATGGTTCTTCGGCCTGAAGTGGTGGTTGATGCTGTTGAAGCTACTCTAGGCAACTCCCAGTCTCCAGTTATTCTGATGTCCCCACAAGGGCGCGTATTCAATCATCAAATCGCTGTTGAATTGGCACAACATGAGCATATACTACTACTTTGCGGTCACTATGAGGGCCTTGATGAACGAATCCGCCAATTAGTCGTGACAGACGAGATCAGCATTGGGGACTATGTGCTGACGGGCGGCGAACTTGCGGCAATGGTGGTCATTGATGCTGTTGTTCGGCACATTCCAGGTGTTTTGGGTGCACAAGGCGCAGAAGAACAGGATAGTCATGCTGATGGTCTGCTGGAAGGCCCCCACTATACGCGGCCTGCTGTCTATCGTGGGCTAGCAGTCCCGGAAGTGCTGCAAAACGGTAACCACGCCCAGATCAACCAATGGAGGCGCGAGCAAACCCTACGACGCACCTGGCACAACCGCCCAGATTTGCTCTTTAAAGCTGATTTAACGGGTCAAGAAAAATACTTCTTAGCGGAGATCGTCCGGGCCTCAAGACAAACTTAGGAAGTGCTGAATTTCGTGGATATAATTTGACAATTTGAGGAAGTATTTTTCTGTAACACATTCACTCAAATCAACACTTTTCAAGTAAACTGAAGATTGAACCTGCTGTTTAACAACCCATCCGGCCTCTGTTTTGCTGCGGCAGCAAAGGAACGCTTTGGCCCGCACCCTCACCCGGGATCGCCAAACAGGTTCCTTCTGCCTAGCTGCATTGCGCCATTCATGCACCGCCCTGTCACATAGACATCTACGCGGATTTTCGTTTCATGATATGATAAGTAGCGGCGGAGTTGAGCGCTTAACACAATTCCGCTATACTTTGTGCTTAGGCAACGATCTGAACCGAAGAGAGGCGATATGACCCAGCAATACCGCAGTGAAGCGCTTGAAGAAAAGCTCAAAACGCTGCACACCGTTGTTGAAGGCGTCAAGGCTACGGTGATCGTGAATGTTGATGGTCTTCTGGTTGCTGCTTATCCACCTGGTGATGACGAAAACCCGCACGAAAATCCAACCAGCAGCCCACAAGTAGCTGCCATGTCTGCTACGCTGATCGGTCTGGCAGAACGAACGTTAGGGCGTCTGGCTCAAGGTGAGCTCCAACGCTTGCTAATGGAAGGTGAAGATGGGGTTATGATCGTCTATCCAGCTGGGCGTGCTTCGTTGGCTGTTCTGGTCGAAAAGGATGCGCGGATCGCCCGCGTCCTGTATGCAGCCCGCCGTGCCTCGCAAGATGTCGCCAAGATTTTGGGCAACTAAACCTGGAAATTCAACAGCATCACAATTTTGCCAAGACGTAGTTCTGAACCATCTGAAACCCGCTTTTCTCGGTGCGCGACCAGTCGACTCCCATTGAGATAGCTTCCATTCCGGCTTCCAAGATCAATCACTTCCAGATATTTATTATTCAGACGCAAAATGGCGTGACGACGGCTAATTCCCATCTGATAGCCACCGTAAGGCGCTAAATCAAGCTCTGGTATGACCTGCGACGATGGATCACGCCGACCCAAAACTGCGCCATCCTCTGTAATCGTTAGTAACAATGGCGTCGATGCGCCATGAATCTCAACTTTGACCGTCAATTCATCCGCGCCGATCTTCCCTTTCGTCGTAGGCAGCATTTGCTGATTGTTGACCTGGGCCAGCGCTTTCTGCACATCATCAGTCAGATCATAGGTCACCCGCTGATCGTTAGAATCGAGATCGCCCATTTGAGGCACTTGGTTATCTTGTGGATTATGACCGTTCATCTTATCAAATTCTGTCTACTTGAAACAAGATTGACGGGGTGCAGACATTTGCCCCGAACTTAGTTTACGCTTCCGGCACAGGTTCAGCAACAGCAAAGTGGAAAGCCACGACATATTCACCCTGCGTTCTGCCGAAACTCGTCATCAAAGTAGTCAGGTACACATCGCCACTAAAATTCAGATCCGTAAACTGTGTTGTTGGGATTATCAACATCGCATTTTCAGCAGTAGCCGTCGTTGAGCGATTCCGCGTTCGAGAAACTGTCGTGCTAGAAAGGTCAAATGTCCCCTCTTCGCAAACCCTACCCCCATTATCACATTCTGCCAACATGTTACTATCGGCTCCAATCAGCTTGAGAAGTGGATCCAGACTGCTATCGACTTCAAGCATATAAACACTCAGGTCGGTCTCTGCATTCACCATGTTCGGCGTGATACGCACGCCGAAGGGATCGCCCTCCCCATCAAAATTGGTAACTGCCATGCCTTCTAGCAGCAGCACAAATTCACCAGGCTGCCCCTCAACTTCGCCGACGACAATCGAAATATTCGTCAGATCGTTATAATTATGGGAGTATGGCATCTGAGCGTTCAGCCTAGAACTCGCCACACGACCTGTTGTAGGCAAGTTAGCCGAATAAGTTTCGGCGGCCGTCGAGTCGTCCTCACAGGCAGCCGTCTGTCCTTGATCCAACACCGCAATGACCGGGTCAAACCCACCCATGCCGAGAGCCGTTGCCGTATATGTGAAACCAGGGCGCATATTGACAACCACTTCGACACCATTTGTCAACTGGGTTCCATCTGGGCAATCGACATCAATGCCACCACCTAGTACAAGCCCGCCTGCCGATTGTGCCGTTGTTATCTGGGGTTGGGAACTACCATCGCCAATGACCACGTTGAAGCCCACAACATAATCGCCTGTTGTATTCAATTCAAAGCTGGACATGATAAAGTTGAAGAACAAACCGCTGGCATAATCTATATCGGTCATGGTTGATGTGGGTAGCGTCACCATCGCATCAAATGCACTCCCCGGTGTTTGCCGGTTCTGGGTACGGGAAACATATGAATTTGCCAAGGACACTGAATTCTTATCTTCACAGAAATCGGAATCACCCGCATCATCACAGGAGAAAATCGCATTACCTTGTGAATCAATCAACTTAATCAGTGGATCAAGCCCGTCGGTTACTGCCAACATATAGACTGAAGAATCTGCGCCCGTCATATTTTCAGTCAATCGCAGCGCGAACGGGTCGCCTTCACCATCGCGTTCGGTAACTGCCATACCTTCGAGTAAGAGTAAAAATTCGCCGTCCACCCCACCAAAGCCGCCGACAACAAATGACACATCCTCGAAACCGCCGTAACTATGTGAATAACGAATCTGAGAATTCAAGTCGGAAGCCACAATGGGCCCCGTGGTTGGCAAATCAGCGCTGAAGGTCGCCGCATCTTCGCTATCATTTGAACAGTTTCTGACAACGCCCCGATCCATCACCGCCATAATGGGGTCAAACCCATCAACACCTAAAGCCGTCGCTGTCACCACGAATTGAGGTCGCATATTGACGATAACTTCAACACCATTTGTCAACTGGGTTCCATCTGGGCAGGTGACACTAATCGCCGTTCCATTATTCTGCGCCCCTGTTGTCATTGTGGGCACAAGCAAAAGCCCCAAAAGAAGCCAGCCTAGTCGCCACATAAATATCTGCTCCAAAGTATAACGCCCCTTCTACTGTAGTAGAGCACGCCCAATTACGCCACTTCAGTTTCTGAAATTGTGTGGAACTCAATACCAAGGAAACGTTGAAACAGATAGGATCGCCAGCTAAAGCGCATAATCGCTGCCCATATTACCGATACGATACCCAGGAAAAAGTAATCGACAGCCGAAAGTAGTTCGATTTCCCAGAAGATGCGCATCGGTTCATAGGCAATCACCGCCACATAAACAATCAGCATCAAGACCGCCATAATCGTAGGCCGCCAATCGCCACTATAATCATCCCCTGCAACCCAGCCTCTGGTTGGTGGTTCAACAAACACCAGCAACAGCAAACCCATCAAAATAATAACGGTTGTGAGCGCCGTACGGGAATTCGAGATAGCTTGGAGTTCTTCTACACCGGGCGCAGCTGGGAAATACTGCACATTCAGGTAGTAGGTATAAACCGCCAATCCGGTAAACGCGATGGTCATTGCTGCTGGGAAGACAAAGTGCATGACTGAATTTATCAAGCCTTCTCCGGGTGCCCCCGGACGCGCCCAAGCCGCTAAAGCAAAGGTAGGAAGCCCAACAGTCAACAGGGTAATTAACGAGGCGTGTTTGGGGACAAATGGGAAGAGATGCGCTTCTGTAATGACGGCTGCCCCTACGATGATGAGGCCCGCATAAAATGCTCGGGTGAGGAATAGTCGAATAATGTCCTCCATGCCGTTGAGAATGCGCTGTCCTTCGATAAAGGCTTTGGGCAAAGCCGCAAATGAATCATTGAGTAGCACAATATCAGCAACACCCCGCGTCGCAGCACTTCCACTCTGCATCGAAATCCCGATCTGTGCCTTTTTGAGCGACAGGACATCATTGACACCATCGCCGATCATGGCAACATAGTGTCCTTGCTGGCGGAATGCATTCACCAGCATCTCTTTCTGTTCAGGTGTGATACGCCCAAAAACTGTTGCGTCCTGCACCGCCTGGGCGACTTGTACAGCGTCCATCCTGTCCAATTCTGGCCCACTCACCACCTGCAAATCAAGTGGCAAACCTGCCTGTTTTGCCAGTGCTGCGACAGTATGTGGGTTGTCACCGGAAATGATCTTCAAGCCGATCCCAGCTTTAGCGAAACCCTCAATCGTTTCTTTCGCCTCGTCACGCAGCACATCACTAAAGCTGATGAGGCCCATCATCGTCATATCATTGGGCAGAATCGGTTGGTCGTTGAGATACAGCAGAATAGGTGTTGGATGATGAAGCATCACCAGAACACGCAGGCCAACATCTGCCCATTCATCCATCTGATCCTGTCCATAGTCACCATCTGACAAATAAGGGAGCAGCATCTCTGGCGCACCCAGAACAAACACACCTGCTTGCTCTGGGTCGTCAATTGACAAAGCGCTCCACTTCCTTGTGGAAGAAAATGGCACTTCATCCAGAACCTTGCGTGCCTGCCCCCCACAGCCTTCCGCCAGTGCTTCGCTGGTACGGTTGCCGGCACTAGTACTATGAGCATAGTCACCCAGAACAGCCCGAAACTGTTCTTCGGTTGACCCATCTAACGGTACAATTGTGTTCAGTTCAATGCGATTAGCGGTCAGTGTTCCAGTCTTATCCAGACAGAGGACATCCACATTGCTCATCGATTCAACAGCGTTGGTCTGCTGGATCAGCGCACCGCCCCCTGTCATGCGTAATGCCCCCATCGCGTAAGCTGTTGTCGTCATCAAAATCAAACCAGCCGGAACCAGACCTGCAATCACTGCCGCCGATTGCACCGATTGAACAGTAGAAACTTCCCGAATAACGAATGATACGCCAAATAACACACCAATCATCGTTGCCAATAAGAGTAAGATACGTACGACAAAGTTGATGTTGCGCTGCAAGGGGGTGAGTTCAACACGAAACTCTTTCGCTTTTGCCGTCAATTTGTTAACAAAGCTTTCTGCCCCGACTTTAGTCGCTTCATAGGCAGCGCTACCTGTAACACAATAGCTACCAGAATAGACATTCATTCCCTCTTGCTTGACAATCAAATCGGACTCGCCCGTAAGCAGACTTTCGTCCACTTCCATCCGTCCTTCACCAACGATGATACCATCGACCACAATTTGATCGCCGGGTCGTGCCAAGATGACATCACCCAATACAATCTCGGATGGATCAAGTATGCGTTCTTGGCCTTCGCGGATGACGGTCACTTTAGGGCGGGTTAGCAAGGCAATGCGGTCAAGCTTAGCCTTTGCACGAAACTCCTGTGCGACACCCACCACCACATTCATCATGACAACACCGACACTCACGACGGCGTCACCTGTCAGACCGAGAAACACCATCAAAATACCAATAGCAAATAGCACGCTATTGATAAATGTGAAGAAATTCTGCCGTAGAATCTGACCATAAGTGCGGCTAGTGTCAATCGAGACGTTGTTGCCCTGCCCCTGTTCCCGGCGCTTCAGCACTTCTTCTTCCGTCAAGCCCACAACCATATCAGTTGTTTGTGTCACTTGTGCGATTTGTTCAAGCAAGGTCACCCCTCAGTGCTGTCTTAAGCTCAATATAACTAACACGGATCCGAACAAATTGGTTCCGGTATGCAGTCCAATTTTAACTCATTCTTCCTACTCCATGTTAGACTCTGCTGATCAATTATAAGGAACAGGTCATGTCACGTACTTTACAAGCAAACGATTTATTTAACTTAAAGTTCTTGCAGGGCGGCAGTTTCTCGCCAGACAACAGCAAGGTCATTTACAGTGTCTCCCATATCGACAAAGAGGAAGAATATATCACCATCTGGCTTTATGACGTCCAGACAAAGCAGCATCGCCAGATGACCAGTGGTAAAGCCAAAGACTCGAATCCAAAGTGGTCGCCAGATTCCAAGCAAATCGCCTTCATCTCGGAACGGGGGGACAAACCACAGATTTATCTGTTACCAGTAGATGGTGGCGAAGCCAGACATCTGACCCAAATGAAACAGGGGGTCGGCGGTGATCTTGCCTGGTCGCCGGACGGCAAGAAGATTGCATTTACTGCTGGTGTCGATTATGGTGATGAGGAGCCGCCAGACTTGACCAAGGATGTTTATCGTGTCACACGCAACGTTTACCGCTTTGATGCCCTTGGCTACCTCGACCAAGCTGTACTAGACATTTATGTCATTGATGTGGGCGGTGGTGAACCAAAACGCCTGACAAATGATCCTACAATCAACAATGGCCTGAGTTGGTCGCCAGATGGAACAAAAGTCCTCTATTCGGCAATCATGCACCCAGACCGTTTTCGGGCCATGTTCCCTGAAATTTGTACTGTGAACTCCAAGGGTGAGATTGAGATTATCATTGAGGAAAGTTGGGGGAATGCGTACAATCCCACCTTTACGTCGGATGGCAGCCGAATCGTGTTTATTGGACTTCCTCATGGCAGCCCAATTGGAACCAAATCGGACTTATGGGTTCATGACTTGACAACAGGAGAAAAGATTAATCGGACACCCAATCTCAACGTAGGTGTTGGTGGCGGCCTGTCGATGGACATGCCAACCCCCAGCGTCTACAGCATGCCAATCCCCCTCAAAGGCGATTCAGCTTATGTTCGCGTTCAGACAGGTGGCACAGTACAAATCTATCGTGTTGCCTTGAGTGGTGATGAAGCCCACGAAGCCATTGTTTCAGGTGATCGCGCTTGTTTTGCACAGAATATTCACGGTGGCAAGATTCTGTACGCCTCAATTGACATCAACACCCCCCCAAATCTGTTCGTCGCCAATCTTGATGGCAGTAACGAACAGCAAATCACCAACCTGAATCAGGACTTGCTGAGCACGATCAGCCAACCAGAAACAGAACGCTTGTTATTCAATGGAGCTGATGGTGTTCAGGTTGAAGGCTGGTATATGAAACCACCTGTAGGGCAAGCTCCCTATCCCACTATTTTGTATATTCATGGCGGACCACACGGGGCATATGGCTATGGTTTCCACTTTGATTTCCAGATGTTGGCGGGCGCGGGTTATGGGGTCCTCTTTATTAACCATCGTGCCTCAACAGGTTATGGTGACGAATTCTCGACAGCGATTAAAGGTGATTGGGGCAATCTCGACTACAGCGACTTAATGGCGGGTGTTGATTGTGCCATTGAACGAGGTCTCGCGGATGCAGATCGTCTGGGCTGCTGTGGCACGTCTGGTGGTGGCAACCTCTCCTGCTGGATTGTCGGACAGACGGATCGTTTTAAGGCTGCCATTCCACAGAACCCGGTGACAAATTGGGTCAGCTTTTACGGTGTTAGTGACATTGGTGTCTGGTTTGCCGTTGAACAACTAGGCGGGCACCCACAGGATATTCCTGAAGTCTATGCCAGGTGCTCACCCATCACCTATGCCCATAACTGTAAAACCCCGACTTTGATGGTTCAAAGTGAACATGATTGGCGCTGCCCAACAGAACAATCAGAACAATTCTATACAGTTCTCAAGGCTAACGGTTGCATCGTCGAAATGCTACGGCAGCCGGGTGGGTCGCATGGCGCATCTATTCGAGGGGCTATTAACTTGCGCTGCGAGCATAACACCGCCATGCTTAATTGGTTTAATCGCTACGTTCTGGAGGGAACAACATCATGATTCTAAAAGATTTCGGTAAGCTTGGATGGAAGGTCTCGGCCATTGGCCTGGGGACGTGGAATATCGGCAATCAATGGGGTGACATCAACGAGGACACCGCCCAGAAAACCATCACCGCAGCCCATGACGCAGGTGTCAACCTGTTCGATACAGCTGAATCATATGGTATCCCGAATGGCCTCTCAGAAGATCGCCTGGGCAAAGCGTTGGCAGATATGAAACGCGAGGCTGTCTTTGTTGTCAGCAAAGTCGGCAACTGGGGTAAACGTACTGGACAGGGTGTCCCTAAAACAACTGTCGATATGATCCGATTGTGTGCCCATGCTTCGTTAGGTCGCCTGCAAACCAGCTATCATGATGTGCTGCTGTGTCATGAAGGTAACATCGAAGACCCAACGATCTATCTTGAAGGGTTTGAAGTGCTGATCCAGGAAGGACGTTTGCGAGCTTACGGCATTTCTACCAACGACCTTAATGTGCTGAAGCGCTTCAATGTCAACCATACCTGTTCGGTTGTGCAGGTCGACTACTCGCTGGTCAATCGTAAACCGGAAGCCGATTTCCTCCCCTACTGTAAGGAAAACGGCATTGGCGTGATGGTTCGTGGCCCGTTGGCGATGGGATTACTCTCTGGGCATTATAGCAAAGACACCCAATTCAAGGATACTGTCCGGTCACGTTGGCATAATGATGCCGAGGACCAGGCCGCATTTGAAGCTAAAATTGACGTGGTGGATAAGCTCAAAGCCAAATTCGACCCAGGAGTCACAATGATTGAAGCCGCCCTACGCTACACGATTTCTCATCCAGCAGTATCGACTGTGATCCCTGGTGCGAAGTCCCCTGCACAAGCCAGCATGAACGCACAGATGGGCGCGAGTCTGTTCACTCATGACGAACTGAGCGAAATTCGTTCCTTATTGGATTTAAAGAATACTTGACGGAGAAGGCGATCTACGCATGAGCTGGGGTTAGCTTCACCTACATTCTGAACCTTGGGTTCATCCTTTTCTGTGGGAGGATGTCATTGATTGAATAAGGTCGCGATCGGGAGGTTGAGCTCTGGCAAGACCTTCCCACCTGTTAGTGTTTCAGTCTGATCGAGGGATTGAATCACCAAATTGCCCCTTTCTTCCAACGTACACACCTCGACCCGCTGCTCCTCTGAATACACCAACCAAACCAATAACGAGCCTTTTTGCAGATAATATAAGGCTTTCTGACGCATTTGATAAGGGCGGTCATGGGGTGATTAAATTTCAACAGCCAAATCAGGTAAGCGTGGGACTACCCCTGCTGTTACTAGCGGTTCATCGCTCAATCGCAACGACACATCGGGCGAGCAGCTGTTGTAACGATCATCCATCGCGCTGTGACGAACCTCTACCCCAACGTGTGCCTTGATTTCACGCGGTAGAATAAACGAAATGGACGATGAGTGCGGCAAGTTTGCCATGTTCTTCTGTCAGCACTTTCTCTACCACCTCTCCATGCACCAATTCCAGCAGGCGTTCCCGATTTTCAGGAGCTTGTAAGACAGAATTGAATTTACTGGTTGTTAGAGCATGTGAACGAGCATGAGTCATCAGACGACTCCTCTTAAATTCTACCAACAGTATATCAATTCAAGGCAGCTCAGATAGATCAATCTCGCTTACCGCTCTAGATTCTTGGTGGTGGGAACTTCTCTCGATAGAATTCCATCGAATGTTTAATAGTCTCGTGTGTTTTTTCTAAACCAACCCTGATTTTTCGCTTCCGCACCTTGCAACTGCTTATAGACCATAAAGAAATGTTCCATCGCTGGAACCACCAGCACTTTGTAATCTGGCGCACCCTGAGAAAGTTGGCGCATTCATCCTGACTAGGATATCTATTGGATCACCATCTTCAAAGTAGGATTGGGGGATGAAGCCGTAATCGCCAGGACAATGCAAGGGACTGAACAACACACGATCTAATTTGATGACGCCTGCTGTTTTGGCTATATTCATACTTGTTGCGACTGCCTTTAGGAACTTCAATCACCACATACACGGTTTTTGGGGCGTCCGGCCTGGATACCAGATTATGCCACAGGTGCAAAGTCATAGAAAATCGGCATGGAGACCCCCGAATCTTCAGTTCGCATGCCCTGCTCCTTTCAACATTTCGCTAATTGGAACAATCGTTCTGATTGAGGTAAAATAGACCCCATGAAACTAACGGCCAAAATCAAGCTCAATCCCGACGCAGAGAGCCACAGGCTGTTGCATGAAACCCTTCAGCGGGCAAACGCCATCAGCGATGCGGCTTGGAAGAACAAGCTCTTAAGCAAGTTCAAACTCCATCGCTTGTGCTACTACGATGTGCGTGAACGCTTTGAGTTGACTGCCCAGGTGGTGGTGCGGCATTGGGCCGGGCGTCAGTCAATGCGTCATACGCGGAGACCGCTTAGCCGGTGAACCGAAGGTTCGCCTTGAGCGGGGAGTCGTTGACTCGGGTCTCCTAACGATCAGGATATGTTCAGTGTACTCTCAAGCCCGTATAAGCAAAGTTGTGTTAATATGATTTTAAGCCGAAAAATGAGTTGGAGTTATGAACCGTGAAGTGGTTTAATCATATTGTAATCATTGGGGTCGTTGCCACCTCCTTTATGCTGGGCACCCTACTCGCCCCACGCAGTCTGATCATCGGGCAAGAGCCAACTGCCCAGATGATGCTCAATTCTTTGGAACAAACCTATGCTGAAATCTACGAATTGATCAGCCCATCTGTTGTTTCAATCAGTATTCAGGCACGAATCGGCGGTGAATTCGTGCCCATCGGTTCTGGCTCAGGCTTTGTCCTGAACCAAGACGGTTATGTCGTTACCAACAATCATGTCGTGGATGGCGGAGATCGCATTGTCCTTAATTTCATTGACGGGACGATAACACCTGCTGAGGTTGTGGGTGTTGATCCCGATTCCGATCTGGCTGTTCTCCAGGTAAAAGACATTCCTAAAGACCGACTACACCCAGTTGTTCTGGCAGATTCAAGTACGGTCACAGTCGGTCAAATGGCCCTGGCAATTGGCAGCCCATTTCAACAGCGATGGACAATGACCAGTGGCATTATCAGCGCGTTGGATCGCTCCATTGATGGCCTAGAACGCTATAGCACCGGCTCAGTTATTCAAACCGACACACCTATTAATCCTGGCAACAGCGGCGGACCTTTGCTCAATCTGCGTGGTGAGGTCATTGGCGTCAACACACAGATCGTCAGTGAAGATCGGGCCAATTCCGGCATCGGGTTTGCGGTTCCCAGCAACCTCGTCAAGCGTATCATCACCGAACTCATCGAGACGGGTGAGGTTGCCTATAGCTATTTGGGGATCAAGGGACAAGATGTTGATCTGGATGATATGATTCGCTTGGACTTGCCCAACAATCTGCGGGGCGTCATCGTCACGAGCTTCCCCAGTGGTCCAGCTAGAGAAGCGGGCATCCTCTTTAATGATGTGATCCTTGCCATTGATGAGGAAGAAATTTTCGGTTTCCCAACGTTATTGGGCTATCTATCGATCAATACCGTCCCCGATGACACTGTAAATATGACCATCTATCGGGATGGCGAAGTCATTGAATTGGAAGTGATACTTGGCACTCGTGAGTAAACAGGATAGATAGACCAATGCATAATATGGCGATTCGGGTGCAAATCATGCACCCGAATTCTATTTGAAAACCACCTCATTAACTGGCACAATAGATTCGATACCCTGAAAATCTATTGGATTGTCTATGACACAAAAAGAAACCCTAAGTGAAACGCAACACCTCATGAATGAGAATATCCGGTTTCTTGGTGAACTACTGGGTCAGATTATCAGTGAACAACAGGGTGAAACCGTCCTTAATCTGGTTAAGAATGTGCGTGTGCAGGCAATCGTCCGCCGCAGCCAGAACACGAATGGCACAGATAAACTCGCCAGGCTCATCCAAGACACCGACCTCCAAGCCAAACACACCCTAACCAAAGCCTTTGGTAGTTATCTCCAGTTAACTAATATTGCAGAGGAACTACAACGCATTCGCATCCTCCGGCAACGCGAAAAAGAGGGCAAGGTCGATGATTCATTGCAGGAAGCGATTGAGCAATTGCATAAACAAGGTTTGAGCGCGGCAAAGATGCGCGACCTGCTGCAAGAAGTCCGCGTTCGCTTGGTCTTGACTGCCCATCCTTCCGAAGCCAAACGCCAGGAAGTCCTTATCAAGCTACGGGATATTTCGGACATGATGACAGAACGCGAACAGCCCCATATTCTGCCCAGAGAACATCGTGCACTCCAAGATGACATCATCCGCCGCATTGAACAGCTTTGGCAAACCCGCCCTACCCGTGCCGATAGTGCCACCGTTGCCGATGAGGTCGAATATGGCCTGTATTTCATTACGCAGATACTGATGGATGTCGTGGTCGCCATCTATGACGAATTGCAGTTTCAACTCGAACAACTCTATCCAGATGAGGCGTGGACAGACCTACCCCCAATACTCCGCTTTTCCTCGTGGATTGGTGCCGATCGTGACGGCAATCCTAACGTTACACCTGAGGCTACATTAGAGACTTTGGCAACCCAGCGACGCGCTGCCTGTCAGGTCTATATGAAAGATGTGGCCTATTTGAGAGACCGCTTGACTCAATCGTTGGATGAAATCAGTATATCGGGTGAGTTGAAGGCAAGAATGGCTGGTTGGAATGGTCGCTATCCAGATGAGGTTTACCGTCAGATAATGGACGATATTTACACTCGTTTGGAAAACGATCAATATAAAACCGGGAATGAATTATTAGAAGACTTGCGGCTGGTAGAGCGGAGTTTGCAGGGCAACAAGAGCAATCATTCAGCAGATGGCACGCTGCGCTCTTTGATCCGTAAGGTACAGTTATTCGGCCTGCATCTGGTTCCGTTGGAGATTCGTGAAGATGCACGTCTGTATATCAACGCCCTGACAGAGCTTTTCGCCCATTATGACATCTGCAACAATTATGCCGACCTGCCCGAAGATGAAAAACAGGCATTACTAACCAGGAAAATCGCCAATCCATCTTCCTTGTTTCTAGTTGAGCCGAACTTTTCTGAGACGACAAATCGCGTAATTTCTACCTGGAACATGATTGCACAAGCCCATCAACATTATGGTCCCAGCGTCATCGACACCAGTATCGCCAGCATGAGCCAATATCCGAGTGATGTATTGGCGATGCAGTTATTCGCAACCGAAGTTGGAGTTGTCGATCATCTTGATCTTGTCCCCTTGTTCGAAACCGTTGATGATCTCAAGGCCGCATCCACAGTCATGACGAGACTATTTGAGAACAAAGCATATAGTCAGCACCTCAAACGCCGCCGGAGGTCCGGCGGCTTGCTTAGCCAGGAGATTATGATCGGCTATTCGGATAGCAACAAAGATGGCGGCTATCTGGCATCCAACTGGAATCTGTATCAGGCCCAAGAATCGCTGGCAGAAACCTGTGCCCCACGCAGCATCTCGCTGCGGTTGTTTCATGGCCGGGGCGGCAGCATCGGGCGTGGTGGCGGTCCGACCAACCGTGCAATCTTATCGCAACCACCAGGATCACTGCACGGTGAAATCAAAATCACAGAACAGGGTGAAGTCATTGGCTATCGTTATGCCAATGCCGCGATTGCATGGCGGCATCTGAGCCAGGTTATGAATGCTGTCTTTACAGCAGTTGACAAGTCTAAAGTCTCGCAAGTTGACCCAATATGGCGCCACACAATGGAAACGATCTCGGAAACAAGTCGAAAAGCATATCGACGTTTTGTTTATGAGACTGAGGACTTTCTTACCTACTGGCAACAAGCAACACCCATGAACGAGCTGGCAAACATGCGGATTGGGTCCCGCCCGGTCAAACGTAAAAAAGGCGGCTTTGATGCCATCCGCGCCATTCCCTGGGTTTTCTCCTGGATGCAAAGCCGTGCCATCATTCCCAGTTGGTACGGCGTTGGGCACGCGCTTGAATCCTTTTGTGAAGAAGCGCCCGACAATCTGCTTATACTGCAACAAATGTATGAGGATTGGGACTTCTTCGCCATCTTGATTAAAAATGTGGAGCTTGATGTCGCCAAAGCGGACATGGAAATTGCGGAATTGTATTCGAGTTTGGTACAGGACGAAGCCTTACGCGAACGTATCTTTACCGACATATATGAGGAGCATCGCCGCACCTGCGACTATATTTGTCGTGTCACTGGACAGGCTGAATTGCTCGATAATATGCCCGTGATTAAACGCTCCATCGCCGGGCGCAACCCTTATGTCGATCCATTGAACTTCATCCAGGTAGAGCTCCTGCGGCAACTGCGGGAACTGGAGCCTAATTCGGAGGAACACCAGGCAGTTCTGCGAGAAGTCTTGGCAACAGTGAGTGGGATCGCCGCTGGCATGAAGACAACAGGATAATCGCATGAAAAGTTTCGCAACCCATCTTGAATGCTCATTGAGTGGGAACACCTATCCCATCAATCAACTGATGAACGTCAGCCCGGATACAGGTAAGCCGCTATTGGCACGTTATGACATCGAAGCTGCTGGTCAAGCTGTTACCCGCGATATGATTACTTCCCGCCCGCCCACACTCTGGCGTTACGCGGAGATGCTACCCGTCCAGGACTCGGCTTATCGGGTGACGCTGGGCGAAGGTTTCACACCCATGTTCCAACTGGGAAAAATCGGCAAGAAACTGGGACTATCTCAACTCTATGTTAAAGACGAGGGACAAAACCCGACGGCTTCCTTCAAAGCACGCGGTCTGGTCATGGCAGTAGCGCGGGCAGCGGAACTAGGCGCGGAAGCAGTAGCCATCCCAACAGCGGGTAACGCGGGCAGCGCGATGGCAGCCTATGCCGCCCGACTGGGTTTATCTGCCTATATCTACACACCACAAGATGTACCAGAGCAGTTCTTACTCGAAATGCGGGCGCTGGGGGCTGAGATCACATTGATTGACGGCCTAATTACCGACTGTGGGCGTTATGTTCAGGAAGGCGTCAAAGAAGGCCGATGGTTTGATGTCTCCACATTGAAGGAACCCTATCGTGTCGAGGGCAAGAAGACGATGGGCTACGAACTAGCTGAGCAGTTCGGGTGGGAACTCCCAGAAGTGGTGATCTACCCAACAGGCGGCGGAACAGGCATCGTTGGGATGTGGAAAGCCTTTAACGAAATGGAGCAACTTGGATGGATCGGTTCTAAGCGCCCGCGCATGGTCACAGTTCAGAGTTCCGGGTGTGCGCCACTAGTACGTGCCTTCGACAATGGTGCGGAATTCGCAAAACCTTGGAAAAACGCCGCAACTATAGCTGATGGGCTACGTGTACCTGCTGCAATTGGCGATTTTTTAGTGCTGCGTGCCTTGCGCGAAAGCAACGGAACCGCCGTCGCAGTTGATGACAACAACATCCGTGCTGCGCTGCGGGACTTCGGCACACAGGAAGGTCTGTTTGTTGCGCCCGAAGCAGCCGCTACGTTGACGGCGTTGGAACATCTGACAAACACAGGTTGGATAAAGCCAGACGAACGGGTGGTATTGTTCCTAACAGGTAACGGCTTAAAGTATAGTCACCTCATTACCCATGAAAACAGTTAGGAAAGCCTACGCCTACATCACACGAGGCCAGCAATTATTGGTGTTTTCGCATCCTGACCATCCTGGTGCGGGGATACAGGTGCCCAAAGGGACGATAGGGCCAGATGAACAACCGGAAAAGGCAGTGCTGCGTGAAGCTGAAGAAGAAACTGGCCTGTGCAACTTGAAGATAGTGCGATTCCTGGGCGACGTTACGTTTGATATGATGCCGTATGGTGAAAATATCATCTATCATCGCTTCTTCTATCATCTGGAATGTATGGAAAGCCCGCCGAATAGCTGGTATCACTATGAGGAAGATCCCAGCGACGGTTTAGAAAAACGCATCAGATTTTATCTATATTGGGTGAATGTCCCCGACGGCTTACCTGATCTAAGTGTCAAATATGGGTATGGCCAATTGCTGGATGAACTTGTGATTTCGCTGGGGCGTTAACCTACCATCCTGGCACGCGCAATCAAACGCTCCAGGCGAGTTGATTTTAGATAGCCATTCTCCAGATACCAACGGTATGTGTTTTCTAAGCTTTGGTGCATATCAATTTGAGGTTTGCCCAATTCATTCCAAGTCTTGGCTGGATCAAAGTAAATATACTGTGTTCCCATGCGTGCCTGAGTCGCGTCGATAGGGGTAGGGATGCCCAGCCTGCGCAGCATATCTATTCCCAGAGCCACAACCGGGGGAATGAAATTGGGCAACCTGAACAATGGTTTCCTTACACCAACAACGTCCGCAAGCGAATTGAACAGTGTTTGATAGGTATAGTTTGCGGTGCTGAGGATATAACGCTCACCCATCCGGCCTTTTTCAGCAGCGGTAATTTGCCACCGAGCCACATCACGAACATCCGTGATAGCAATACCCCCATTTGTGATAGGAACCAGCCACTGAAGTCGCTTGATTTGGGTGATAAAGCTGCCAGAAATCATATTGAGATCGCCTGGTCCCAGAATAACGACTGGATTGACCGTCACCACATCCTGCCCTGCTTCAACAACCACCTGTTCCGCCAGATGCTTGCTATAGCCATAGGGGAAATGATGAGGCGACATGTTAAAGTCGATAGTTTCATTAGTTGGTGTTTGACCAGGCAACACACCCAAGGCAGCTCCACTGCTGGTGAAAACGACCCGGCGAACTCCAGCATTACGGGCGGCATTCAGAACATACCGTGTACCATCAATATTGGCTCTGAACATGTTGGATTTATCCGCCCGCCAATAATCGACAACAGCCGCTACGTGGAATACCCAATCACAGCCTTCACAAGCCTTGCACAATGATCCCTCATCCAAGATATCGCCAATAGCCGATTCGTATTCTAGCCCAGCCAGTGCATCAAGCTTGGAAGTCGTGCGGTGCATGACTCGGACTTGATGCCCATCTGCAATAAGTTGACGGGTCAAATGGGAGCCGACAAAGCCCGTTCCTCCGGTAACCAATGCTTTGACCATCGAAACAACCTGATAAGAATCAAATCAGACGAATTTCTCCGGATAGACTTCTCGCGCTAATGCTTCTTCTTGCACAACCAAAGCTTCAATCGCATCCAGCCCCTTGTTCCAAAAGGCCGGGTTATTCAGATCAACCCCCACCTTTTCCAGAATTTTGTCCGGATAGTCGGAATTGCCAGCAGCCAGGATTTCTAGGTATTTGGGTGCAAACGATTCCCCCTGTTCTTTATACAACGCATACAGGGCAAACACCAGCAATTCCCCAAAAGAATAAGCGTAAACGTAACCAGGCGTAGACAGGAAATGCCCGATGTACGACCACCAGATGCCATAGTTATCGCGCAGGGTCACGCTGCCCTGGAACATATCACGCTGTGATTCAAGCCAGAGTTCGCTAATACGCTCTGTCGAAAGTTCGCCTTGTTCGCGTCGGGCAGTATGGAGGCTGTGTTCGAAGCGATTCATTGAAATCTGCCGGAAGACGGTTGCAAAGGTATCTTCGATCTTAGCAACTAACATCGCTAATCGTGCCTCTGGATCAGATTCTTTTTCCATCAAATCTTCAAACACCAGCATCTCGGCAAAAACTGATGCGGTTTCGGCGGTAGTCAGTGGCGTATGCAATGCAAACAACCCGTGTTCTTCACCAGACAGCACCATATGGATACCATGCCCCAGTTCATGTGCTAGCGTGGAAATATCGCGGGCTGTTCCGGTGTAATTCAAAAAGATGTAGGGATGCACTGACGGTACAACTGCGCTGGCATAGGCTCCACCGATTTTATTTGGCAGGAGCTTGGCATGAATCCATTGACCATCGAAGAAACGTTGGGCAGTTGCAGCCATCTTTTGATGGAAATTACTAAACGCACTGAGGACAATATCCTTTGTCTCTTCCCAATGATACACCCTGTTGCTCTCTTTCACTGGCAGGGGCGCATAACGATCATATTCGGCGAGTTCATCCAATCCAAGCAAGATACGCTTGAGGTTATAGTGTTTGGCGACTATATCATAACGTGATGTGACCGACTCAATCAGCGACTCGACAACGCTATCGGGTGCTTTATTGGAAAGGTTTCGGGATGAAACCCAGGTCGGATAGTCGCGCAACCGATCATCAATGGCTTTATCCGCCACCAGCGTATTGAAAATGTAGGTCAATTCCATAACCTTACTAGACAGCCCTTCCGTCAAGGAATCAGCCGCTCTGCAGCGCACATCCCGATCTGGATCATACTGCTTGCTCAAGACTTGGGTCTGGGTGAGTTCTTCGCCATCAAATTCATAGCGCATAATCCCCATGAGCTGATCGAAAAAACGCACCCAGGCGTTGGCGCCGGTTGTGCTTTTCTGCATCAACAGTTGTTCTTCAACCTCACTCAGGAGATAGGGCTTATAGCGTCTGTCGGCTTCCAGGTAGTGACTGTATTGAGCAACTTCCGGTGCATTCAGTATCGATTCAACATAATCATCTGGTGCATCATTCCATTCCAATTCCACAAACACCATCTGCTGCCCAACATGAGCGAAAAACTCTTGCAACCTAACAACCAACGCACCATAAGTCGGTTCTAGGGTGTCTGTCGAGTGAATCAATGCAGCATAGTTATAAAGACGGCCCTGTAGATCAGCAATAGCTTCTTGTGCTTGCATCATGTTTACAACTTCGGATGGTGTTAATTCTGCGATTCGTCCGCGATAGGTATCCTCAAAGGTATTGATAAGCTCCGCAACCTTTTGCATATCAACATCAATTGTGGGATCATCTGGGCTGTTATAAAGTGGGGACAAATCCCAGGCAACAGATTCTGCACCAGTTTCTGCCTCTTTAGTCATTTCTACCATAATTGAAACTCCTTTTAAACAAATTTAAATAAGTCTTTAAATTATATCAGAGGATAGAATAAACGAGAACTCCTTTCATAAAATTATCATGAAATAGCACTACAATTAAAAGAAAGACAAGTCGGGAGATCAATTAATTTATGGCAACCCCATTAAGCAAACAAGAACTATCACAAGCAATCCAAAATTTGCCTGGATGGACATTGGAAAACGACATGATTACCAAGACATTCCAGTTTGAGCGTTATCTGGATGGCCTGGCTTTCGCCTCAGCAGTTGGCACATTAGCCGAGGCCCAAAATCATCATCCTGATATGCTCATTCTCTGGCGCAAGGTTAAGGTGAGCTTCACCACCCATGATGCGGGCAGAAAAGTCACACAAAATGATATAACTATCGCCCAATCCATCGAAGGCCTGGGCTATCCCCGCTAATTTGATGTAAAATTGAGTGCATACTCTTCAACAATTAATCAAAGAACACCATGCCGGATAGAATTCGCAGAGCATTACTCTTCATCCCTGGTAATGATCGCCCTAAGGTCGAGAAAGGTGACGCAATTGAACTTGATTCAATCATTCTAGACATTGAAGACGGGTTAGCGTTTAGCCGAAAAACGGAAGCTCGTCAGGTCATTCGAACCGCACTGCAAGAAGTGGATTTCGGCAGCAGTGAACGACTGGTGCGGCTGAATCCAATCGTTGGTTCCGATTGGCAGCACGACATTAACGATACCATTGAAGGGCAACCAGATGGCTATGTCATCCCTAAGGTTGAAAACAAAGAGCAGATACATAGCGTTGCCCAATATTTGAGCAAAGCCGAAGATCAATTGAGTTGGCGGGCCAACAGCATCCGCCTCTTTGCCATTATTGAAACAACTCGTGGTGTTATCAATCTGGGCAAGATCGCAACTGCATCTGACCGTTTAGCTGCTCTAATATTCGGTGCGGAAGACTTTGCTGGCGATATTGGCGCAATGCGGGCGCCGGATGGCTGGGAGGTCTTCTATGCCCGGAGTATAGTCGTCATCCACGCAAAGGCCAATGGACTGCAAGCTGTCGACACCCTCTATATTGACCTAACATCCGACGATATCAATCTGGTTGCCGCATCAGAACAGGCCCGATCCATGGGCTACACCGGGAAGCTTGCCACCCACCCCAAGCAGATTAAACGAGCGAAGGCGCTCATCAACGCCCATAACAAACACCAGAAAACCGGTAAAGGGGCTTTCTTATTTGAAGGTCGCATGGTTGATCTGCCTATGATACGCTCAGATGAACTCACACTAGCAAAAGCAGCCAGAAAGGACTTTGACCAGTGATAGCTATACCAGTAGGATTTGAAGATTTACTCGAACGCCCCATTGTTGTGACGCTCGTCACTTTGATGCCCGATAATCAACCACAAGCGACACCTGTATGGTTTAACTATAAGGATCAACATATCTGGATCAACTCGGCTCGTGATCGACAAAAAGATCGCAATATGCAATCCCGCCCCCAGGTTACAATTCTTATGATTGACCCCGACAATCCATATCGCTACCTCGAAATACGTGGTAAAGTGGTTGAAATTACCGAAGAAAACGCGCTGGAACACATCGTTGATTTGTGCGAGCGCTACCTGGGTCATCGAGATTTTTACGGTAAGCACCCGGAACGTCGCTATATTGAAACCCGCGTAATTTACAAGATTCGGCCAGACCGCATCCTGGCCCACTAAGTTTTATGAAGCCCATCAGCGTTTTACTCATTGATGATGATTACGACTACTACACGATGACCAGCCAGATGCTGGCGCATGTCGATGTAGCATATCAGGTCGATTGGGTGGGAACATATGCCGAAGGTCTGAAAGCGTTGGAACGCAATCAGCATGACATCTATTTGGTTGACTACTTACTGGGCCATTACAGCGGCTTTGACCTGCTCAAGCAAGTCCGCAAGCGTGGAACAATTCCTCCGGTGATTATGCTCACCGGGGATAGTCCTGATTTCGAGAAAAACGCGCTTGAAAGCGGTGCAGCTGACCTCCTGAGCAAAATCGGATTAAAACCCAAAATGCTACAGAGGTCTATTCGTTATGCCATTAAACAAGGCGAGGTGCAACGCCAGCTTTTAAGTAGCAATTCACACTATTATAATCTAATTAACTCGATTGAAGATGGCGTGATCCTAGCAGATGCTGATGACCGTATTATATTATCAAATGATATTATCAAGCTAATTTTGGGGTATCAACCGCAGGAACTTCTTGGGCAGGCTGTGGGGTCGATCATCCATGATTTGCCACCTCGCCCTTTGATTCCAAAAACTTCATCCGACATCTATCAAGCTCAACACAAGAATTCCCGTCTGCTCAAGCTAGAAGTCAGCGTACATTATCTAGATGATGGACAAACACAATATGTCTTGCAAATGGCTAATGAGCAGTTGCTATCACGTAAAGAACGTGACCTCTACTTGAATCGAATGACGATCTTACACCAAGTCGATGCTGAACTCAGCCATATTGTCAACATTGATTCGGTGCTGGCCCTAGCGCTGGATGCCGCTGTCCGGTTGAGTGGTGCAGATTCGGGTTTCATCGGGATTTTGGATAATAATCAACTGACCGTCGTTGAAACCCTAGGCTACTACAATGTCTTCAAAGGCAACCAAGACGTCATGACAATACCAATCATCCAACGCATGTTAGACGACGGCCAGGCACATTTTATCACAGACATCACGCAAGAACCTGATATTGAGGAACTTGATCCTTCATCCCAGGCATTTATGCTTCTACCCATGATGTCTTATGAGCGCATGGTTGGTATCCTTACACTGGGCACCCATATCTCTGATCGGTTCTCCGACGCCACTTACGAGTTCCTGCAACTGATTACTGCGCGTGTCGCAGTAGCGACAGAGAATGCACAACTATACAAAATCGCGCAAGATCAGCTGGCACAAATGCAAAGTCTTTACAATCAAGTTAGCGAACTAGAAAAGATCAAAACCGACATGATTCGAATCGCTGCCCATGACCTGCGTAATCCGGTGAGCATTGTTCTAAATTACGTCACTTTGCTGCGACACGCGATTAAAAACAACACGATTAATGATAACCAGCACTATGTCGATATGATTGACCAAGCAGGACAACGAATGCGCAAAATTACTACGGACATCTTATCACTGGAACGCATTGAAAATTTACAAATGGAACCTGGACAATTGGTTAACTTGGTAGCAATTGTCCGCAACACGCATCGGGACTTCCACCAACAGGCTGTGCAAAAATTGCAGAAGCTCAATATGACCATTGAACCCGGTATTCCGAATGTACGGGGTGATGCAGCCCAGATCAATGAGGCGGTGGTCAATTTACTGAGTAACGCCATTAAATATACGCCCGAAGAAGGCACGATTTTGTTGCATATTCGCCAGGATAAAGGGGAGGTGATCTTCACCGTCAAAGATAGTGGGTTTGGGATTCCAGAGATACACCAGGATCAATTGTTCCAACCATTTTACCGAACAGAGCAAGAAGAGACAAAATCAATCGAGGGAACAGGGCTGGGGTTATACATCATCAAGAACATCATCGAACGCTATGATGGACGCATCATCTTTGAGAGTGTGTATGGCGAAGGCAGTACCTTTGGTTTCGCGCTTCCCACCGCGAACTAATCCATCTCGAATTCCACTAAAATACATTGAGCAACATTATAACCGATGATCCGTTCCTGGTTATTCAGATTGACGGTCAATGGCCCTTCAAATGGATCACGCGCCATCACTGAAACCGACTCACCGAGCTTGAAACCACGTGCCACAATATGCGCCAGCATATCATTATTGATCGCTATTAATCGACTGACTGTGCCAACGCGATTGATCGGAAGCTCAGCTAAGGTAATTGTATGAGGTCGAGTAACAATACCATCAACTGTCGGGATAGGATCCCCATGGGGATCAACTTCTGGATGATCAAGCTTCTGGGCGATGGCATTAACAAATTGATCGGATACGGCATGTTCTAGACGCTCAGCTTCCATATGAACTTCATGGAGATCATAGCCCAACTCTTTGACTAGATACAGCTCAATCAATCGATGACGGCGGATCACCCGTAAAGCCATCGATTCACCTTCAGTTGTCAGCAGAACACCGTAGTATTTTCGGTAATCAACTAGACCAGCCGATTCCATCCGCCTCGCCATATCGGTCACCGAGGGTGGTGCAATATCCAACACTTCAGCAAGTGCATTCGTAGAGACACGCTCCATACGTTGCTGAAGAACATAGACTGCTTTGAGGAAATTCTCGACTGATTCTGACTGCACAGACCGCCCCTCTTCAAACTACGGCACCTCGCTCCAATCATAGCACGATTGCGGGAGAATAGGAGCAATGTCTCCGTGACAGCAAGCAAAAATTACGTTAGGATTAAATAACTTAACGGAAATTTCAGACATGCTCTGCCAACACATGTTATAATAATTGCCAAAATCGCCAAGCAGTTTGTGATTACCCATGTCTAACGAACAAACATCCCAGAAAACACAAGAAATAGTAACAGGCACCATTCCCTCACTGGATGAGATTCTTGAAGATGCCCCTGAAAACGAACCGAGTATTCTTCCAGAAGACTTGAGATGGATTAAACAGCAAGAAGGAACCGCCCAAACATCCCAGATTGTTATCGAACGTAAATGCTCAGAATGTGGCATAATCAATCAAACTGGAATATTTGTCTGTGAGAACTGTGGCATGATCTTGGCGACCAAAGAAGTCTCGACGGTGGATGGCCAACCCTTGGTTGCGGAACCTGCCCCGACACATACCACCAAATTCAGTGCAGATACCGAAGATGATCCTGCACAGCCACGTTCTATCTCAAGCAGCAATATTGCTAACTTACTCGGCGGTACATTTGTATTCATGCCCGGGATGATCTTGCGCTTGCGGATGCGGAACTTCTCCGATCCACTTGATTTCATCCTACAACCTGGGCAGAAATTAACGGTTGGACGCAGCGATAAGGGTGATCCCAATCAACCGGATGTTGATTTTGCATCGTACAACGCACTTCAATATGGCATCAGCCGTACTCATGCCTTATTTGAATTCCGGGGTAAGTCCATATTCTTAACCGATTTGGGCAGCACTAATGGCACATTTCTCAATGGCATTCGCTTTGACCAGAATGAAAGTCATGAATTGCGTATGGGCGATTTCATTAAGTTTGGTAAGATGGTGATCGCCGTTGAATTCATTGAACACACCAACCCGGAGCATCATCAGACAGGCCGCAAGAAGACACAGGTCTTAACCAATCACGACTAATTACTGCGTTCTACCGTGATTGTGATTTCTGTATCGGTCCGGTTGCCAACTGCATCAAATGCAACAGCAGAAAACTGCTCAATGCCCGTTCGGTTGATGTTGTGAGGGTACTCGAACGGAAACTCAACATCCGTTCCGATGAATTCGCCATTGTGATAGAATTCAACCTTATCAATCCCAATATTGTCGGTAACATCTGCAACAAGTATAATCGTGCTATCCTGGGGCCAGCGGAACAGAGTCCGCAGTTCAACTTCAGCTAATCCGATGGTCGGGGGGATGTTGTCTACAATAACTTCAACCACTCCCCGATCCAATGTGCCATTGTCCAGCATGACGCTCAGACGCAGAACATAATTCCCATTCAGACCACTTGTATCCCATTCGCCCAATGGTGTTCCCGGTATATAAACATCCTGCTGACCGGTGATATTGATCCACCCAGCGGGATTCGCGCCCTCGCCATAAGCCAGTTGATAATAGCTCATATTCTCAGCATCAATGCTACCTCGAATGGTTACCTCCCCGCCCACAATGTCTAGGTTTTCCGGCTGCAAGATGGTAGCCGAACTGAATATATCTGGCAGGCTTACTGTATCATAGTCTTCGGGCGGCAGCGGACGATTATTGGCAACCCACCAATCTAGAGCATCTTCTGGTGGGATGAAATAGCGACGTGGTGAGCGAACTGCTGTCGGCGTGTTGGCTGTTGCCCGTTGACCTGTTTCGTTGTTGATCTCCACAATTTCCCAGTAAGTGTCTTCTAACGGAATCAGGTCTTTATCAAGAAAGTATTCCAGATGGACATCACAGTTGCCATTGGGTGACATACCCGATATTTCGCAGACAGGCGATTGAACAACTGCTTCGGGTCGCGGCCAATCTTGTGGTTGGATGTTGTCGCGGGTAAGAAAATAGTCCATCACACCACGCCAAATGGTGGCCGCGCCTGCTGTAGCAAAATTATTCAGGGCTATCGGCTGGCCGTCTTCGCGCCCAATCCGAACCCCAACAACGACCTGGGGTGTATAGCCAATTGCCCAATTATCGATCCGATTGGTCGTGATGCCACTCAGTGCCGCAACTTGTCGTTCCATCTCCAATGGATTGCCCTGCCCTAATGTAATCCAACGGGTGCTATCATCTGCCAGAATATCGTTGATGACAAAGGCTGCCTCTCGCTGCAAACGGGGTTCACGGTTCAGCAAGACCTGTTCCTCATTATATGCCCATAAAATGTTGCCATCCATGTCTTCAATTTGGCGGATCGCCACTGGATCATGGTTACGCAAACCTGGGGCTTCTGGCATGACACGCAAGCCATTGATTTGTCCCATCGCGGCGAAGATTGAATAAGCATAGGTCATATCAAGAACCGAGACCGTCCCGCCACGTTCCAGAAGAGATAGATCATAGATCCCATCGCGCAGACTGTTGATCCCCATTGGATAGACTGTATCACGCAGCACCCGATTGATATTGAGCAAGTTCGCTATTTGTGCTGCCGGAACCAATAGGCCCGATCCCATCGCATCACGTAGACTGATTGGCCCGCGAAATTGAGAATCAGCATTGGTTGGTTGATAAATCAGCCCATCGGCAGCACCAGTAAAAACGTGCGGAATATCCAACAGCATTGAAGCCGCCGTGAAATTTGGATTGGAGGACAACATCCCCTTCAAATAGACGAAAGGAGAGAGCATCGGGCCAGGTTGCGACTGAACCCCGTTACCATCACCGATCATCGCCAAAATTTCGCCTGTTGTTGCATCAATGATAACAACTTCGCCAATATCAGGCGGCATCTGAGATGATGTAATGGCTACGTCTGATAAGTAGCCAGCACCCACACATTGCGAACCGTCCGTTGCAACCACCTGTGGAATGACATTTCCTGCCAACCGTTCAAACTGCGTCTGCATCAAGCACTCGGCCTGATGATAAAGATCCATATCAAGCGTTGTTATAATGCGTAAACCGCCTCGTGAAACAAGCTGTGTACCATTCATTCCCATTGACGAAAGAATCGTCTCAGCTTGCTTATGAGCATACACCGCAAAATCTGGCGCAACCAACGGCATGTGTCCTATATCTGTCAAAATGGCCGTAACAACGTTATTCGATTCTTCAAATTGGCTGGGGGTGATGTGCCCAGCGGTCAGCATACGGCGTAACAAATCACCTTGCCGTCCGCGTGCTGCCGTTTCATCATCAACCGGATTAAATCGAGGAGCTGTGGGGATAGCAGCCAGTAACATCGCCTCGTCTAATGTCAGATCACGCGCTGATTTACCCAGATAAATTTGAGAGGCCGCCTCGATACCATACGCTTCGTTGCCATAATAGTTGGTGTTCAAGTGCCATTCGACGATCTCTTCTGCTGAATGCAGTCGGTTGATTTCGGCGACTAGTGCAAACTGCTGTCCGACCTGCTCAATACTGGATTGCTCGTGTGAAGGCAGGATTACATTGCGGACAAGTCGCCCGGTTAGGGTCGTGTCGTATACCAAAGGCCCCACCAGCATATTCGACCAGATTCGGTCAAGCAACTGAACAGGATCAAAGCGCTGGGTGTCCAGGAAATCCGCATCTTCTTGCAGGACAGTAGCCTGAACAACATACCCCGGCAATTCATCGAGCAGAATCCAAGGTCTGTCTTCAATCAGCGAGTCTTCAACAGAAAACAACAACACCTGCCCGCTGGCATCAAAAATTTCAGTAGCGCCAATGATGATGTCAGATCGGATGGTCTCCTGTGGTTCTGGCAGCCGACTCATGGCACTAGCATAGACCAGTCCCACGCTGCTAAACAAGACTGTAACAGGCACAATAACAAACAGCACAATCAACAAGGTAAAGACAGTTCCCCAGAGTAAGGTGCGTTTTTCTCTTCGTTCATATAGGGCACGCCGTTGACGCCGCCGGCGGATAATTTGAGCAACAGAGGCCACGAAAATTGTCCTTATAACCATCTCCATTGTATATAAAGAGCCCATACACCGCCAGAGTTTTTGACTCAATATTACGAATGATGTATAGTCTGTCAGGGTCAATTATTACGTTATCTTTCGTAGCATGGAGCTATCATGAAGAAATCAAAGGTGTTGCTTATTGAGGACGACACCAACATTAACAAACTAATTAATGATTACCTCACCAAACAAGGCTACCAGGTGATCGCGGTCAATGATGGGCCGGACGCACTTGAACACGTACGCCATAATGGTTTGCCTCATATCGCACTTATTGATCTGGCTTTGCCGACTATGCATGGCTTTGATGTGAGTCATAAGCTTAAGTCGATGGCCGATTTGCCAATCATCTTCGTGACCTCAACCAGCGATACCAACACGATAGTCGAAGGTTTAAAAAAATACGCTGAGGACTTCATCGTCAAGCCATTTGAACTGCGTGAACTCGAAGCTCGCATTCAGGTGGTACTGGCACGGATGCCCAGCCTAGATTATGCTAGCGAACCGATCATCACAATTGATAAAAATCTTCAGATCGACTTCGCCCATAATCGTGTTCTGATCAATAATAAGCCCGAAAGCCTGACACCAACTGAAGCGGTCTTGCTCCATGTATTACTACGCAATGCAGGACGTGTGGTTGAAAATCGAATGTTGATTGCACGGGTCTGGCCTGGGGAAGAAGTCTACGAGAACACCCTGCGGGTCCATATGCATCGCTTGCGATGCAAACTCGAATCTGATTCCCACAATCCGCGTTACATCCGAACCGAACGCGGCATTGGCTATATGTTTACCATCCGTCCACCAGACTTCCACATTCCTGAAACGACGGACGAATAATCATGGATGATTAAGAAACACAGCTAGCTATAGACAAATGAACCGCCACTATGGAATGTCCTGCCCAAAGGCGGACAGGACGATTCCAATTGTGAGGAGCAAACACGCGAGTGTCGTCGCTAACCTGATGCATAATTAGGGCCAGCTATACTGTACTGTGTAGCTGATAATTTTCTCTTCACCCGGTTCTACATCAACACGAAACTCGATGGTATGAGAGTTAAGCTGCTCAAATTCGTGGGTTGCGGCCAGAATTTCCCAGTTGCTCCAACGGAACAAATGCTCTGGCACGCGGATTTCAACCGTTTCATCATCTTTGCGATTACGCAGCTTGATCTCATAGGTTTCCTGGAGGACGTCGCTTGAAATCAGGCGAAAATCTGTTTGTGCGCGTTCGCCGACCAGATCAAATGCATTCCCCAAGTAAATCTGAACATCTTCACCCTCTGGCGTATGGTCGATCTGGTTTTCGCCGATGAGCAAGGCTGCCCCATCCACATCTTCCTGATAGACGCGCACGCGGCCTGCCGGCAAATCTGCACCCAGACCAGATTCTTCACCAGTGCTGAATTCTAGCCAGCTTTGAACATCAGTAATACCCTCTTGCCCGTAGTACTGCTCGGTGATGGCATAGCCATAATTATAAAACTGTGGCCCACCATCATAGACGAAAAAGGTGTCGGCGGCGACATCCGCCGCCGTGACAAATTCGACCTGCTTGGTCTCATTGTTGCCAACAGTCACACGACGGTTTACTTCGTAGAGTTGATACTCAAAGAACTCCCGTTGCGCGACTCCTGCTTCAGCTTCCATTGGTACAGCTGCCATCGCCCGATCCATTTCGGCAAAAGCCTGCACTTGCGGCTGAATGCGGTTGACATCCCCCGCCACCAATTTCAACTGAGCATCTTGATAGGCTGTCCCGCTGCTGTTACTGATCGTCACCCAGCCGTTGAGGTTGAGGCTCTGGTTGTCGGTTGCCAGCAATACGTTATAGTCGGCTGTCCAGCTTATCCCACTTGTCAGATAAGTCAGTTCAACCTGCTGTGCCCCAGTTTGAGAGCTTGCGATAAGCCAGCGCAATGTAGGCCGTGTAATCAGACCATCTGGCAGTTCTGGGAAGCGAATATCACGAGCATTACTGAGTGGAATCACTACGACTTCGCCATCTTCCTGACGTAAAATCACCTCTCCATTGCGCCCACTGAGTAATTGCCCAGTAAAGACACTGGCCGTTCCACCTGCGTCGAGCGTGGTCACTTCAATGATTTCATCCAGATAGCGGGTGAGCAACGCGGTACTATTGACCAGATCATAAACATAATTCTGCTCAAGTACGATGGTGCCATCGGGGTCAGTCAGTGACCGGAATATCACGGAGGTCGCGTCAATTTGCGCAGCAACATCGGTGAAATCCAGTACATTCACCCCTTCATTCAAATCAAATGTGCGGCGATCCTTGACGAGTGCTGTTCCCTGGTTATAGACGGTAACTGCCAGATCATCGCTGCCAGCAGTGCCATCCTGGGCATTTGCCGTCATCGTCATAACCAGTACAAGTAACATCAACACAAATTTCTTCATGACTTTCCTCTTCTCTTGTTTTGCTCTTGAGTCCATAACGCTTCCGGTGCTCGATTTGTTCCCATTAAGTTTCGGTTCATCGATTTCTTCAGTTGATTCGACAATCGGTAATGAAGATTTTGGTGAGCCGACGATAATCAGAGCAAGCAGCGAATACTTCAGTGGGAATCCTTTCTACGGACCTGCCCAAATTGCGTTATGAGTTGCTCCGGGCTTGCTCTAGCTTTTTGACAATCTCTGCCTTGACTTCGCCCGGTTCGGCATGACGGCCTAGCTGTTTTTTAGAAAACACGAGTTCGCCGTTCACTCTGACTTCAAACAATCCACCCGTCGCCGGAAATAGCTTCCAAGATCGGATAAAGGCTTCTACTTCGCGGTCACTCAACACTTCGTCCGTCAAACTGACGACCCGGGAGCTGTAGTTTCAAACCGCGCAATAGGTAATGTCAATGTCAATCAAGCCTTGCTGCATTGGATGTTCCTTTCAATTATTTTCCACCAACGATTTTACCAATCTCGTCGCTTCATCGACAACTGCATCAAACAGAATATACATCTGCGCGTCCTCAATCTCGTATGGCCCGCCGTAGCTGCCATCACCCAGTGTTTCCCGTGCAAAATAGCGACCATCCATATAATCAAAATTGACGGGTTCTTTGGGCGTTTTGGGGGCTTCGGCAACTCGGTTAAAGGGGAAGCTTTCACTCCAATTGGCGTGATCCATGCGGAGATTACGCACCAGCGCGAAATTCTGCGCCGATTCAGACCGCCACCAATCGAACCACAGCACGCGGATCAGCCCATCCATCGCAAAGTCACGCAGCCGTTCAGGAGCAGCATTGCCTTCATGCCCATTGATGATAAAAAAGCGATGAAAACCTTGATGCAATAAACTTTCCACTATCTCTAGAATGACGAAATCAAAGGTTTGCTTACTCAAGCTGATCGTGCCGGGGAATTCACCAAAGACATAGCTGATACCAAAGTTCAACGGTGGCGCAACCAAAACATTTTCACGCTTGGCAACCGCCTCAGCGATTCTAGCTGGAATCAACACATCGGACATTAGGCTCAGATAGGCATGCTGCTCGGTTGCCCCCGTCACTAGGATGATACGGTTATCCTGTTCCAAATAACGCTCGACATCCATCCAGTTCAAATCTTGTAGACGCATCATAATACCTTACATTACTTGAAAAAGAACACACAATGAATCAAAATCATAGTATACATCCATATGTAAATATGTAAAAGTGATATTGTAAAATAAAGAAAATAGGGTTATGGAAAAATGCAATTAAACCAGGATAAAATTGATCAAGAAGTAGGGAAATTGCTAGAATCAGGCTCGCCATCCGCACCATAATTTCCGGCATACTATAGCGCAGCAGCGGGATGAATCGGGGCCAGATGAACCTCTGCCCCAATGATCGTACCTTCGGTTCGGCCCTGGGATGATCCATTTATACTTGTGGGCGTGGGCTGAACTAACGATACTCTCACGTTCATGCCGGGGTCTACTTGTGCCTTGCTCAGGTTGCGATTATCGCAAGCCAGACACAGATTGTCGAGTGTATCGTCAACGTGCATTGCTTATCGCAGAGAAAATTGGTTCGTTGATGTACCTAGCCAACAAGCTCTGCTCACTCAGGACAGGTCACGGAATCGTGTAGTCGCTCATCTACCACTCCAACAGAACATTTAATCGAGTAGACATTATGCTCGACTTTCAGTCGTAGTTTGCAGGGGCAAGATCAAGTGACCCTGCCCCAGTTCCGACTAAACCACCACGTTGACCTTCGGTTCCTGGCCTTTGCGCCCTGGAACGAAGATCACCTTGCGCGGCTCGTCGCCATTCAACACGCGCTTGACTGCATCAGAACCGATGGCAACTTCAATCGCAGTATCCTTCTCGATGTCAACCGAAACAGCAATCGTCTCGCGCGGTTTGCCGTTTATCATGATGACCAGTTGCGTCGTATCCTCAGTAGCTTTTTCTGCATCATATTCAGGCCATGATTGCGTATGGATGCTGTATTCAAAGCCCATCTTCGCCCACAGTTCCTCGGTGACATGTGGCGTAATCGGAGCCATCAACCGCAGCATGACGCTCATAGCATCTGACCAAGCATCCTTGCCGATTTTGCCTGATTTGATATACCTTTGCATTTGGTTACGCAGCGTCATCAAGGCTGAAACTGCGGTGTTGAAGCTAAAACGCTCGATACTACTAGAAACCGCGTCAATGGCTTGGTGCAGTTTGCGCTCCACGTCACAGTTAGTATCGGCATCCCCTTCATCCTCGTTGGGCGCGCCAGCATGTACCATATCCCAGACATCATTGATCCAGCGTTGTGGGCCGTTGATCTGATCGGGATTCCAGGGCCCACCCTTGATCCAATCAAAACCAAACATCAAATAAGCGCGAACAGTGTCTGCACCGAACTGCTCCACCAGTTCATCCGGGTTGACGACATTACCTTTGCTCTTAGACATGCGCTGGATTTCCAGATGATGCTTCAGTTGATTGACGTTATTGTCACCTTCAATGGTGGGAATCTCAATTGTTGCATTTTCTGTGACTTCTACAATCCGATTAACACCCGCCATGTTTACCGTCAACAGGTTTTCAGTGCGGTGCATGATCTCGCCGAAGACACCCTCAAAGTTGGCGGGTACATCAGCGGGACCGTCAACTACTTCGACATGCGTGGCAAACAGCTTATCGCCTTCATAACACCCTGTTGCCAAGATGTAATCACCGGGCCGTTCGCCACCCAACACCTGCCCCTGATTCCGCAGTAGCAGCATAGGTTCGCCTTGAGTCAAATCTTCGGGATCACGCCCGTGCTGCTTCATGATCTCAATGGTTTCATCAAACATGCCTGTGTCACGCATGGCTTTGGCAAACCAACGGGAATACAACAGGTGCATGGTGGCATGTTCCGCACCGCCCGTATAAACATCCACGGGCAGCCAGTAAGCCGCCTCTTCAGGGTCGAACGGGCCACTTTCATAATGGGGCGACAGGTAGCGATACCAATACCACGACGAACACATGAAGGTGTCCATCGTATCCGTTTCACGCCGGGCTTCATTCCCTTCTGAATCGACAGTGTATTTGAATTCCTCATGGGTAACCAACGGACTCTGGCCTGTGGGTTTGAATTCCACGTCCAGCGGCAGTTCAACTGGCAGTTGATCATCGGGAACTGTTTCTAGCATACCATCGTGCCGATGAATAATCGGGATCGGGCTACCCCAATAACGTTGACGGCTGACCAGCCAATCGCGCAGGCGATAATTAACAGCTTGTTTGCCAATGCCCTTATTGACCAAATAGTCAATGGTGGCAGCGATAGCTTTGCTCTTGCGGCCTTTGTCCCCGTTATGATAGGTACCGTTGATGGGACCGCTGTTGACCATCTCCCCAGACCCAGCATAGGCTTCTTCCAGCGCGTCAGGATCAGGCACTTTATCGACCCCATCTGGCTTAACCACTGGAATAATCTTCAGCCCAAACTTACGAGCAAATTCAAAGTCACGCTGATCGCCATACGGCACAGCCATGATCGCGCCACTGCCATAGGTGATCATGACATAATCAGCGATCCAAATGGGGATGCGTTCGTCGTTAACCGGGTTGATGGCATATGCACCGATGAAGACGCCTGTCTTTTCCCGGTTTTCTGCTGTGCGCTCGATCTCGGTAGCCCTGGCAGCCGCCTCAACATAGGCTTCAACTGCCTCCCGTTGCGCGTCCGTTGTCAGCTTTTCGACCAGCTTGTGTTCAGGAGCCAGCACCATGAAGGTCGCCCCCCACAAGGTATCCGGGCGAGTCGTATAGACTTCAATTGGATCGCCCTGTTGAGTATGGAATGTGACATGGGCGCCTTCGCTACGACCAATCCAATTGGTCTGCATAATCTTGATCGGCTCTGGCCAGTCAATATGACTGAAGTCTAGCATCTCATCCGCATAGGCTATATAGCGGAAAAACCACTGGGTCATCATCTTCTGGATAACGGGCTGCCCAACGCGCTCGTCTTTGCCATCAATCACCTGCTCATTCGCCAGTACGGTTTGCAGAGTCGGCGACCAGTTCACCATCGCTTCGCCACGATAGGCCAGGTCGTTTTCATAGAAGCGCTTGAAGAACCATTCTGTCCATTTATAGTAGTCTGGGTCACAGCTAAGGACCTCACGTTCCCAGTCGAACATCGTGCCCATCGTCCGCATCTGTTTGCGCATTCTGTCCATATTATCATATGTCCATTTTGCAGGGTGGATGTTGCGCTGGACAGCGGCATTTTCTGCGGGCAGGCCAAAGGCATCAAAACCCATCGGGAATAAGACGTTATAGCCCTTCATCCGCATGTAGCGGGCGCGCGCATCCGAGGGCGTCATCGGGAACCAGTGCCCAATGTGCAGATCACCGCTCGGATACGGCAGCATCGTCAATGCATAGTGCTTGGGTTTATCCCAATTGACCTCAGCCCGGTACAACTTGTCGTCTTCCCATTGCCGCTGCCACTTGGATTCAATTGCTTTTGGATCGTATTTCTCGCTCATCTCGCTCCTTTCGGAATCAAAACAGGAACCACAACCTATGTATTTGTCATTTGGTTGGTATAGTTGGTTGGATCAATACAGAGGGGAATTATACCCCTATAAAGTGGGGAATCAAATGTGGGGTCACGACATCCAGCCGCTACATAAGGAAAGAGTGGGCAACCTCAACACCCTGGCTGCCAACAGAGTTGGGTACAACCATGTCAAAATCTCCAATACATAGGACGATTGCCACAGTATATCATAGAAAATGGTGATTCAAGCAATGGATTTAGTATCTATCTGAGAAACCAAAAAGTGTCGATTACTTTCACGGTCCCAAACCCTTGTGGAACACGGATCAAGAAGCGAAAACGAAGACAATCAAGCGCTATGGAAAGCGATTCACAAAGACTGGTTTGATGTTTCTATGCCAATTTTCTATGAGCCCCAGACCGCTAAACGATCAAGTGAAGAACATTGCGTAGAACTTCAATTCGATAGTCAGGCAGAATACCTCCCGCACATTGATTAAATGGATCATGTTCACATCGCCCAACATACCCTTCTGAATTGCCACCATCATAAGTTGGCCAATAGTGTTCTGACTCTCGATTGATAGGTTCATATGAGCGTCCAGACCATTAAGCATCAGGTAGTGGTTAAGTAGTAAGTGATATGATTTCCAGATTGTATTCAATGATAAACCCTGATTGCTAGTGTGCCCGCTTTACCACGGATCAAGGACGTCCTTCACCGGCAGTGTGAACCCCGGCAGCACAGCGCCACCATCGAGGGTGTCATCCATCCCCAATGAGCGCATGGGCTGGCCTGGTGGGTACACGTCGATGCATTCATCATCGACATAGACTTCCCAATACAGGATGCCTGCATCCAGGTAGATTTGGCGCTTGCGGGCAATGTCTGGTTTCCTATCCGTCGGTGAAATCACCTCAACGGCAAACTCCGGCGGCACCGGATCAGGGTAGACACTACTCAAAGGCGTCGTCTTGTAGGCGACATCCGGTGCGATGACGTTGCCCAGCACGTTGTAGGTGCCGTCCGCGGCTGTGACACGGCGGGGCAGTTTCTTCTCTCGACAATACGACCAGATTGCACCGACAATTGATGCTGCAACACCTGAATTTTTGGTTCTACCTGGTGACACTTCGACTATCTCCCCATTGATGAGTTCAAACATACGATCCACATTCTCATCGCGGAAGACGAACTGAACGAAGTCGTCAAGGGTGACGTGCGGCTCTCGAACGGCCATGATGTGATCTCCTTTCGTACCTATCTATTATAGCAGACGGCGGGGCGCGCCAATTCTATGTAAAAGTTGCACCATTCTTGCCGTACGCGATTTGATTAAGGCAAAAGAGTACGAGCAGGCAAGGGAAATACTAGCGGATGTCGATTCATCCAACAGCGAAAATTGGCTTATAAAGATACAGGTCAGGCTGTTACGGGGCGTGGTGCGTTGGGGTGTCTGTTTGCTTTGGGTGCGTCCCCATCCCTGTTGTTTATCGGATATATTGCCGGTTTATTCGGTTTCTAGCAATCAAGGTGTAAATATTCAATTAGAATAGGGAATGCTGAATTTCGTGGATAGAGCTTTGCCTGCGGCTTCTGAAAACAGAACGCAAGTTCTGATATATGTTCTCCCAAATCAACTTTTCTCAGCTACACTGAAACTGAATAACCTAATTGGAGCCCGTTTTGACTGTCATTTCTCGCTATTTACCGCCATTTTTTTGTTGTGCGGCGGCAGCAAAGGTCCACAAGCTCACTCGGGATCGCCAACCCACTAACACCACGACAGTCATGGGTAGCTCATGAACATCCGTGCAATTCCCCCCTTCTGCACGACAAGATGCAAGACCCACATGACCCCGCCTGTCTCCTAGGCTAATTGAAGGAAATTGTCCCTCGCATTTCCATGCCCATATCAGGATCAAACAACCAGATTCCTGCAAGCATGATACCGATCAGGATTAGCGCCCAAGGCAGCAAACCAGCGAATGCCTGCCGCCGGAAGATGCGGAGGGAGACCCGCTGCACAATCAACATGCTCCAGAAAAATCCACCCAGCAGCGCTACAAACTGAATCAAGCCGACAAATGCCAGATCGCTGATTCCCCCTAATGTCCAATCGGGTGTTGAACCAAGCAGCCTAATGCGATGATCAATCAGGAAGTTGTGGAATACTGGAACAATAGTAAACATCCCGATCAAGAAGTGAAAGCCATAGTGGGCGATCCAGATACCTAGGCCAATGGGTACAAACGCTGGGGCAAATTCCGCAGCAATCTGGTGTTGGCTGTACTTGGCTTGCGTTCGAGTAAAGCTACGGCTGATCCATGCTCCTGAAGCCAGCGACATCGCAGGCAGAAGAACACCAACGACAATAAATATGATTGTTAATACAATGAACTCGATCAAGCCATCACTCAAACCCATTGAAGTTAATCTCAGGGTGTCGGCCATGTCCTGCATAAATCTGTAAACGGGCGGAACCATCCCAAATGCATTGAGTAGTCCTACGTAAGTCAGACTGACAACCAGAAAAGCCATATCCCAGCGCTTAGGCCACGCATCTGGCCGCATCAGTTCCCGTCCGGGTGTTCGGGCAATCAGCACCACGTTATCATGAGGACAAGCACGCACACAATCCAGGCACAAAACACAATCATGATTGGATATGATTTGTGGCACGAATAATCGTGTTCCACAACCGAGTGTACCCTGTGGGCCATGCTCAATTTTCTTCTCGACTGTGCCACCATCGGCACCCAGAATCTGATCAATCCGTATCACAGGTTCATGTGCATAGCTCCCAGTGACACATTCCTTGCCCACACACATCCGGCATAGTCCGGTGTCGCGGGCAGCGATTTGTGTGGGGGCTGCTGTTGCATAGACGAAGTTAAACGTCCCCAATGGGCACACATACTTGCAGAATGCTGATTCGGTGAAAACAGTTTCCATCACGAACGATCCCACAAAGTAGGCCATAATCACCCAGGCGGTCAGTGCTGGACTGTTCCACAAATCAAGATACTCATATAGAAAAAACAAGAGCATAAGGCTGATTATGGCCATCCACTTGTTACGCAGGGCACGTGGAAAACGCCGTCCATTGATGCTCAAGCGCTTCGCCAGGGTACGGGGTATGGTGAAGGGACAGCCCAGACAAAAGAGATTGCCCACCAGCAGCAATGCCAACACCCCGATTCCACGATAATGTACCCAGGGAACTACCGTCGCCAGATTCTCAGCTGCACGCTGCGGCCCGGTCAGGCCATCATAGACTAACAGCAGCGCAATCAGTAGTAGCGGCACTTGGAACACTAATCGACCATAGCGCCAACGGGCAAGAGAACCAATAATGGGGAGTGTAAGCAGATCATATTTCATAGCCTGGAATCCCGTTTGAGGATAGGTATCCAATCGTGAAGTCTGTTACAGTATAGCATTGGTTTTGACTATCTCGTCAGTCTGGCTTATTATCGTATGGATTTAGTTTGGACGAAGGAGCGCACAAGATGATAGATCGCTCAACAAAAACCTTTATTGCGGTATTCACCCTAGTTGCCGCGCTTATCCTGGCAGTCAATCATATCATTGAAGAAGCACCGTTGGCAGACTACGGGTTAGCGGCCCTTTTATTCCTGATCTCACTTGGATTCTGGGCCTGGATTTGGGTCGAAAGTCAAGAAGAGGAAACAGAAACCGCTCTGGCAGTTTCCGAGGATCAATCGAGGCTGCGTGAGTGGACAATCGCAGACGATGTGGACGTCCCTGAGGCCATTATCACACGACCACCTGACCCTAAAGTCGTTGAACCAGAACCCCCTGTAACAGAGGCTGAACCGGAATCCGCTACGGAAGAGATAACTTCTATTGAAGAATCAGAAACACTCGCAGTGGCGGCTGAGGTTGAAGAACCTACTGCACCGAGCAATATAGCGGATGATCTAGAACGGATCGAGGGGATCGGCCCGAAATATAAAGACGTGCTGATCGCTGAGGGCATCGATACCTTTGATAAGCTCGCCACTTTGAGCCTGGGAGAAATTGAGCAAGCGGCGAAAAATCAGGGAATGCGACGCAGAGCTAGCATGAAAACCTGGGCAGAACAAGCGGCGCTTGCTGCCAAAGGCGATTGGAATAAATTGGATGCCCTACAAGAAGAACTCTTTGCCGGGCGGCGCGGTTAGTAAAATACTGGCGTTGTGTGTATGGTCTTGCCCCGTTTTGTGATGGAGACAGGATAAGAGAGATTCAGGAAAAATGGGCGGTTTCATAAGCTGCTGGACTACGATAACCCAGAGACGAATGTAACCGATGGTGATTGTAAAAGACCTCATATTGAATTAGTCATGACTTAATCTGACACTTCTAGTAAAATCATTAGCTTTACAAGAGAAGTGCAGATCAAGTGACAACTGAAGAAAAACTCATCAAAAACAAATTAGGCTTACTCAAGTTAGCTGAAATGAACAGATGTTTTGATTATAGTCCAGAATAGAGCATTTTGGAGAACGTGTGTTCTGTGTTTGGGGTTGGTTGGGGCGCAGGGAAAGGGAGAGAAAGGCAGAGGATTTTCCCTGGTTGGCACCCAGGACATGAACCGCAAGCGGCCTCCCACGTTTGTTCACCAGCCGATGCAACTTTTGTGAACCACTTTGCATTGATATCCGGTCTACAACACATACCCAATTCCATTCAACACTTCTTCCACTTAATCGCTACAGCGTTATCGCTTCATAATTGTGAAGAACGTGCAATGCGAAGATCGTCATGTAGGTCTGCCATTGGGGTAAGTTATGTTCGTCTGTCCACGCCCCATCATCCCTCTGAGCCTGAATCAAGTAATCCAGATGGCGTTTGATGAGTGAATCAGGCAGTGCCTGTGTGATGGGCGAATCCGGCATATTCGCAAATTGAAACAGAGTCGGATACTGCTTTTCCGGTGCTTTCTCCGCACAGTCTTTGATATTATCAATGACCGCCTGACGATGTGCCTTTAGATTAGGAAAATCATCAATGTTCATGAAGTAATCATAGGCATGATAGTTCATGAACAACCAATCGACTGCCTGGATATGCTCAATTGTCAGATTTTCCTGTACCCATTTCTTTGTCGATTCGATCAACGAAAGCGAGGCTTTCCCAATCTTATTAAGATTGCCAACAATTGCATCAGGCATCGTCTGGCCCAGACCAACTGCCCCTTCCTCACCATTCCACCAAGGTGCATGCGGATAGTCAGCAATACTAGCAGGATTTTCCAATGAACCATCTAGGCTACGGTTGTCTTCAAGCCAGTTCGCAGCAGCATCAAACAACGTTCCTGTCGGAATCTGCAAATCGCGTACCATAACACTCAGAATATACTCTAACGCTAGTGGATGTGAATCTGGCGTTTTAATGTCATGCTCCAGACCATGCCCCCAACCACCATCCGGGTTACGATAGCAAGCAAGACATTGGTGTAAATGCTCCAACGTCCCATCCTCAAACAGATAGGCAAACAGTGCTCTCTCGGCAAGTGTACCATTACTATAGACGAAATCCTGGGCTTTCTTGAAGTTAATAATCATAAGGCCCTCCCTTGAGTATCTGAAGGTGAATTATAGCACACATGTTCTCTATTAAGAAATTAAAAAAGAGCCACGAATTGTGGCTCTTGCGATTGTCTCAATTCATACGCTGGAGGGTTCAATTTCTCCAGCTTTTTCAATATAGATTTCGTCCTCACCTTCTTCATTTTCTTGGACAATGACGCGAATCTCACTGGCAAGTGGGAAGTCACCAGAGAGGATGCCATCAGAGAGACGATCCTCAACCTCATTCTGGATGAGGCGGCGCAGCGGACGAGCACCAAATTCTGGATCGTAGCCATGTTCTGCCAACCATTCTCGTGCTTCTTCTGTGATGTCGAGGGTAATGGCATGTTCAATTAGGCGTTCGCCAACTTTCTTCAATTCGAGATCAATAATTTGCTTAATCTCATGCTTGGTAAGCGAACGGAAGACAATCGAAGCATCGACACGATTGAGGAACTCAGGACGGAACGCACGACGCAGCTGCTCCATCACGCTCTTGCGCAGATCATCATAATCCTCCTGATCAGTGCGATCTTCATCCAACGGGACATTAAAGCCGAGGCGTGTACCCCGCCTGATAGTATCTGCCCCAACGTTACTGGTCATGATGATGACTGCATTGCGGAAGTCCACCCGACGACCACGCGCATCTGTTAACTGACCATCTTCCATTACCTGAAGCAACATATTAAAGGCTTCTGGATGGGCTTTTTCGATTTCATCAAACACGACAATGCTATAGGGACGGCGACGAATCGCTTCAGTCAGCTGACCCGCATCTTCATAGCCCACATAACCTGGAGGCGCACCAACCAAGCGTGCGACAGAGTGCCGTTCCATGAATTCACTCATATCCAGTTGGACAAGCGCTTCTTCGCTGCCAAACATGAACTCCGCCAGCGATTTCGTGAGTTCTGTTTTACCGACACCCGTCGGGCCGAGGAACATAAACGAGCCAATTGGACGGCGCGGGTCTTTGAGACCAGCACGAGCACGACGGACCGCCTTACTGATAGCGTCAATGGCTTCATCCTGCCCCACAATCCGTTTATGGAGGGCAGCTTCCATTTCCATCAGGCGGGCAGTTTCTTCGCCAGCGATGCGTGTAACCGGGATGCCCGTCCACATTGCAACCACTTCGGCGATATCTTCCGCGATTAAACGTGGTTGATTGGTTTCTTCATTCCAATTTGCTTTGAGTTCTGCAAGGTTAGCTCGCAGGCTTTCCTCCTTCATGTCTAACGTTTGCAGATGTTCACTATCCTGCTCACCATCTGGCATTTCGGACATAGTGCGAATTTCGTCCTGGACTTCGAGCAAATCCATCTCAGACCGACGCACCTGTGCTGCTTCAGGACTCTTATACATCCGCAACCGTGCCGAAGCTTCATCAATCAAGTCAATAGCTTTGTCTGGCAGGAAGCGATCTGGTACATAGCGTGCCGACAGATTGGCTGCCTGTTCGATGGCTTCATCTGTGATTTCGACATTATGGTGATCTTGATATGGCCCTTTGATACCCTGGAGAATTTCGATGGTCTCTTCAATGGTGGGTTCTTCAACCAAAATTTGCTGGAAACGACGCTCAAGAGCAGCGTCACTCTCAATATGTTTGCGATACTCATCCAATGTGGTCGCCCCGATGCACTGGAGTTCACCCCGAGACAGGGCTGGCTTTAATATGTTGGCGGCATCCACGCTACTCCCCGCTGAACCCGCCCCCACCAGCATATGTACTTCGTCAATAAACAAGATGCTATCGGAGGATTTCAATTCTTCAATAACGCGCTTAAGGCGTTCTTCAAACTGGCCGCGATACATTGTCCCAGCAACCAATGAACCAACATCAAGCTGCAAAACGCGCTTATTCCGGAGCGGTTTGGGGATGTCATCGTTGATAATGCGCTGGGCCAGCCCTTCCACAATAGCCGTTTTACCCACACCAGGTTCACCGATCAATGCTGGATTATTCTTGCGGCGGCGGCTCAGAACCTGGATCACACGTTCAATTTCAGTTTCACGCCCAACCACTGGATCGAGCTTGCCATCCTGTGCGAGCTGTGTCAAGTCAGTTGCCAGCTGGTCAACAAGTGGCGTTTTTTCCTGACTACGTGAACGCCGGGATGTCTGCCGCTCTTCCTCGCGATTTTGCGGTTGTACCGGGCTTTCCTGAAGCACCCGACGCGTTTGCCGACGCACTTCTTCTGGACTAACGCCCAGTCGTTTGAGAACATCAAGAGCGACACCCTCAGATTGACGCACCAACCCCAACAGCAGATGCTCAGTTCCGATATAATGATGGCCCATGCGACGAGCTTCATCCACTGCTAATTCCAGCACCTTTTTTGTGCCAGGAGAAAGATCAAGTTGGATAGGTGTCGTCCGTGTCGATGCGCGTGTCAAACGCTCGACCAATTCTTCCACACGGCCTTGCTCTAAACCCAGGTCACGAAGTACCCGACCCGCAACGCCGCCTTCTTCTCGCATGAGCCCCAAGAGCAAATGCTCGGTTCCAATGTAGTTATGCTGAAGTCGCTCTGCTTCTTCTTGTGCGAGACTCAACACACGCCTCGCCCGCTGGGTGAAGCGTTCCATTTTATTCGGCACGGTAACTTACCTCCGCTGCCACTAGAGTTAACCGTAGTTGCAAATCACACACCTACAAAAATTTTATTCATTATATCAGACTATTTGGCCTGTTAAAATCATACAGCATCAATAGATTGTTAGAATTTTGAAAATCAGGACAATCCAAACTCAGAAGGACACCGTATATCTAAAGCGGTGGTCTGCGCGATTGGGTTGGCGAGGAAGGTTGAGATTTGGGGCAAGAGCATCACTTCATTGTTGCTGCTGCGAACAAAAAAGTTGGCGGCAGCACAGGAGAGCTGCGGGAAATTGCAGCAAAAACGGGCGCCGGGTGGCAGGTCCATCCAGATTCAACTTCAGTTTACCTGAAAAGTGTTGAATGTGAGAAGCCGATAGGCCCCTGATTGTAAGGGCAACAATCAGGGCTTACTCAAATCGTCACGTTCTATCCACAAAATCCAGCACCCTCTCTAAAGCCAATCTTATGAACAGCGGTTACGGCTCTTCACGGTTTTGCGATTGTACCAACCATTCCTGAAGCACCCAGATGTTTGAGAACATCAATTACCGCATCTTCAGATTGATGCACCAATCCCAACAGCAGATGCTCAGTTCCGATATAATGATGGCCCATGCATCGGGCTTCATCCACTGCTAATTCCAGCACCTTCTCTGGGCCCGCAGAAAGATCAAGTTGGTATAGATGGTGTCTGGGTTGATGCGCGTGTCAAGCGCTCGACCAATTCTTCCACACGGCTTTGCTCTAAGCCCAGGTCATGAAGTACCCGACCCGCAACGCCGCCTTCTTCCCGCATGAGCCCCATAGAGTAAACGCTTGGTTCCAATGTAGCTATGCTGAAGTCGCTCTGCTTCTTCTTGTGCGAGATTCAACACACGCCTCGCCCGCTGGGTGAAGCGTTCCATATTTATTCGGCACGGTAACTTACCTCCACTGCCACTCAATGTATCTCGCTATCATCTGATTCAGAGGCGAACGTCTGCATATCACGGTCAAGGTATTCCATTGAATTGACACCCTTCAAGCTTAGCCCAAGTCGGCGATTCTTCACATCAATCTTGACCACACGCAGGGTAACCTTCTCATTGACATCAACGACTTCACGCGGATGATTCACACGCTGATCGGAAAGTTCTGAGATATGAATAAGTCCTTCAATCTCTTGCGCATCTACCAGCCGTGCAAACGCCCCGAATTTCGTCAGCTTGGTAACAACTCCTTGTACTAGATCCCCTTCCTGATAGGTCGTTGCGACTTCATCCCAAGGATCCGCTGCTTGCCGCTTAACGCTCAGGCCAATTCGTTTGCGATCTCGGTCAACACTGATAACCTCAACTTTGACTGTCTGCCCTACTTTGAGAACATCGCGCGGATGGGTAACGTGCTGCCAACTAATTTCGGTCAAATGAACCAGACCTTCTGCACCACCGACATCCACAAACGCCCCAAAATCTTCTAGGCTGACAACCCGGCCTTCATGCACTTCGCCAACCACCAGTTCTTCAATTAGGGCTGCTTTGCGTTGCTCACGGATTTCACGGGCAGCGGCACGCTCAGACAGAATCAAGCGATTACGGCTGCGGTCAACTTCCATCACGCGGACAAACACTTTGTCGTTCACCATCTCACTATACAGATCTTCCGGGGTATCGCCTTCCATCTCACGACGACGCTCATCTGCAATCTGGCTCTGTGGAACAAATCCACGCAACCGTCCAAAGCGCACTATCAAGCCGCCCTTGTTATAACCAGCGACCGTGCCTTCATAAATGGTTTGGTCGGTGCGATAGGCTTCGGCATCTTTCCAGTTTATCTCTTCTAAAGCACGGTTAATAGAGAGGATAATCTGTCCTTGATGATCGTTGGGATTGACCACAAAGACATGAATAGTTGCGCCCTCTTTAAGTTCCTCGAGCATCTGGCGACTGATTCGCTCTAGTTCGCGTCCTGGAACAATACCAATCAGGTCATCACCTAAATCAACCCGAACCTCGGTAGGTGAGGTCGCGCTAACTGTACCTTCAATCAAATCACCGCGCGTCACTTTGGGTTCGTCTTCAGCAACAGGTTCTGGCTCTTCAGCTTCATTAGCTTCAGGCTCTGCTTGTGCCACTTCAACTTCAGGTTCGTCTTCAACAACAGGCTCGGCCTGTTCTGGCTCTTCAGTTTCCGAAACGGCTTCATCAGCTTCAGGCTTTGCTTGTGCCACTTCAGGTTTGGCCTCAGCAGATGGTTCTTCAGTGGCTTCCCCGGTGGCCTCAATAGGTGGTTGCTCAACTTCCTGTAGGTTTTCGTTGACAGCAGAAACAGTTTCTTCCTCTTCATTATTTCCTGATTCTGACTGTCCTGTTGGATCAAGACTCATGAGAAGCAGCGCGTTCAAACAAGCTTACGCGCTTCCCTCCTTTCCGACTGGTCGCATAAGGGCAAGATAACAGGATCATTATACCGTCTGCCTTCATAAGAATCAAACTTAAATCGGGAAAGTTTAGCAAGAATCTAGCCATCCAAACTGAATTTGCAAGGCAACTAGGAGTTCGGGCGTTTGAAAGCAGCTTTCGCGCCATTTTCTTCCCAGGTAAAACTTACCAACTCCCAGCCTGCTTTTCCATAACGATTCAAGCTTTCGGTAAATCGGTCAGCATCAAGATGCGTGTCAAAGGCCTGCTGGCCGTCTGCCACATCACTATCTTCAACAAACACAACCAAATATTCCCAGTTTGGCATCAACATGTTCCTCGTGCATCGTGTTCAACTTATAAATCGGAGTATACCGTGATTAGTCTGCAACGGCGACTGCCGAGGCCAGTTCTTTGCTATGTGACAGGCTCACATCCCATTCGGTCAGGTTTAATTCAGCCGCGACCTGCGCCGCCGTGCCATACAAATGTAGGGTTGGGCGTTTGTGAGGATTATCCACCCGGACTTCGATATCAACCCAACGCACATGACCGATGCCTGTCCCCAACACTTTTGCCACAGCTTCTTTAGCTGCGATCCGGGCAGCCAACCGATGTGGTTGATTACCACAATCCAGTAGTTCACCCTCTGTGAAGAATCGGTTCAGAAAACGGTCTCCAAAGCGGGTCATACCATCCACGATTCGTTCGATTTCAATCATGTCTATTCCACAACGTATCATCTGCCTCCCTTTCACCGTATGCAAATATTTTGGATACGCTAGAATAGTATCATGTTGATAAATCGTGGAGATCGCAAGCATGGCTGAGGGCAAACCCCAGAGCGAAATGCAGACCCGCCCCCTGGGGGAACCACCAACTGCCGAGTTATCCGTCATCTACGTTATCCCCCATCTGCGTTGGGAACGTGAATGGTTTGATACATTTGAGATCAGCCGTGCCAAGCTGCTTGAAACGCTGGAACAACTCAACAAACAGCTTTCAGCAGACCGGTCCACAGGCAAACACCAAACCCAGTATTTCCTGCTTGCCGGTCAAACGGTTATTCTGGAAGACATTTCGGAAATTCGCCCCGATCTCGTTGCGACTTTGGTCATCTTCAACGCAGGGGGCAGGCTGGGAATTGGTCCCTGGTATGTCAACGTGGATGAATCCCTCGTCAGTGGCGAGTCATTGGTACGCAACCTGCTAGCGGCTCAAGATGATGGAACACGCTATGGGCTAAAACTCATGCCTGTGGCCTATGTACCCGATTTGAATAGACACACCTCACAGCTCCCCCAAATCCTCCGCGGCTTCGGTATCAATACAGCGTTGCTGCGGCATGGTGCACCTGTGGTTGATATGCCCTTTCGTTGGGAAGCTCCCGATGGCAGCAGTATTCTGGTAGTGAACCACGATTCACGCATGATTTGGCCTCATGCTGTACCCGGAGCATTTGACATTTTTAATAGCATAAAAGCCCAACATGAGGTCCGTCCTGATGGGCCGTACCTCTGGTTGTTCGATTCGGGCAACGCCACTCGTTCAATTTCTGATATCGCCCAAAAACTAGAGAAACAAACCGGTTACCCTGTGCGGCAAAGTGACCCCATAACCTATGTTCGTGCCCTACGTGGCGAACTGACCGACACCTTTCGCCCTGCCATCAAGGGTGAACTGCGTTTGCAATCTCTGCGGCAAAACGCTTATTTACTTTCAGGAACCCTTTCAACCCGCCTTCACATCAAACAGCAGAACGCCCAAATACAAACCCGCTTGAGTTATCAGGTAGAACCCTGGTTGGCCATCGCCTTGACGCATGGCGAAATCAAACATCCCAATAATATGCGTGCGCTGCTTAACTACTGTTGGCGCTTGCTTTTGCAAACCCAAAGTCGAAATGCACTCGGCGGCTCAGCTTCGGATGCGGTCATAGCTGAAAATGAAATCCGCTACCGCAAAATTCACGACGCCAGTTCACAAATCATTGAAAACGTATTGGACGCGCTGCCCGGTCAATTACACCTCAAAAACACACCGGTCAATCGCGAGGAAATCTATCTTGTGGTCTGGAATCCACTGAATTGGCCCGTTCGTCAGGCTGTCGATATTCAAATCGAGTTACCCAAAAACAGACATCCCGGTCAGCTAGCCGTACCGGATGGCAGAGAGCAACTATATTCTTGGGAGCCAGAAACCAATACCCTCTCATTCATTGCCGAAGCTCCGGGCACAGGATATTCAACCTACATCCTATTCTTTGATGATACGCCCCCCCCTCCTCGCTACCACATTCGCACTTCTCTTGGTACAGCCATTGCCAACGGCGAAGGCGATACACTCACCGTCACGGATGATAAGCTCATCTGGCACAGCGGAAATAAAGTCATTGAAGATGTCTTGCGCTTTTTTGATGGTGGTGACGCGGGTGATACCTTTAACTATGATCCGCCAGAAGAAGATGTCATCGTTCAAGGCGAACTCATTGGTGATGTAGCAGTAGAGACTGCCCCCCATTTTTCACGGCTGATCCTGCGCCATCGGATGCGAATCGCCCCCAGTCTTAACGACGATCGCAACCGCCAGCGTGGTTTGAAACTGCTGGAAATAACGACAACTGCAACATTTTATGAGAACATCAAGGGGATCCACTTCAAAACTTCTTTTGTTAATCCGGCGGACGACCATCGACTGCGGGTTCATCTGCGGACAGGAATCGAAAGCAATTCGACACTGGCAGACACAGCTTACAACATTGTTGAACGGCCTATTGAGGCTCAAGGGCCCATTATCCCACCGGAAAACACACCCAATGTCGAAGGATTTATAACCACCCATCCAGCGCAATCAGTCATCAGCGTCGAAGATTCCCATGCCGCTGTTGCGTTGGTGATGCGCGGCTTGCCAGAATATGAAGGAATCTATGAGGACGGTCAGATTACACTCGCCCTCACGCTGTTGCGGGCAGTGGGCTGGCTAGGACGGGATGATCTACGCAGCCGTACTGCGCCTGTTGCGCCCAGATTGGAAACACCAGATGCCCAATGCAAACACCTCATTAAAGCTGAATACGCTCTGGAGCTGGTCCCATCGCAAGATCGGGCAACCCTGATGCGCGTGGGTAAAGAGTTCAACATTCCACTTCAGGTTTATCAGTATGATACGCCTCCGGAACGCCCCAGCCGGAGCTTTCTTTCAGTCATCAGTCATATGGGCATTGGTGCGACCAGTGACGGTGAAGGTGCAATCCTGACCGCATTCAAACCCCCAGAGGAGCAGGATGGCTGGGTCGTGCGGCTGGTCAATCCCCATAGCTATCTCGTTGAAGTCATCCTAACCCCGCATCAACGTCCAGAGATGGTGGAACTGATGTCACTTGCAGAAGAGTCCTCGAATCTCTTGAAGGTCGATGCCAACGGGCGCGTCACTTTACACATCAATCCCCACCAAATCATCACCCTGCGCTTTATCTTTTGATGGGAGGCCCTGTGATGATAGAGAACGATTCCATTCAGGTGACGAACCCGGTCACGGGCGCGTTAATTGGCACAATTACCCAGACTTCACCGGACGACATTCAGCAAATTGCGCGCCAATCCCGTGCCGCCAGAGCCCAATGGCAATCCAGAAACATCAAAGAACGTTGTAGATTGATCCGGCGCTGGGGCGATTTGTTGTGGAACGATCAAGAATACGCTATGCGAATCATCCGTGATGAAACAGGTAAGAATGACACGGGTGCCTATTCGGAAGTCGTCGGGATCGACAACTACATCAGCTACTACACCCAGCACGCCCCCCGCCTGCTTGCCCCCCAAAGGCGCACACCCATCATCCCAATTCTGCAACGTGCAAAAGTCTACTACAAGCCGCGCGGTGTGGTTGGTTTTATAACGCCCTGGAACTATCCGATGATGCTGGCGATGATGGATATGGTTCCAGCACTCATCGCTGGGAACACTGTCATCATCAAGCCCAGTGAGGTCGCACCTTACAGCGTGCTGTATATCATTGATTTGCTGCATAAAGCAGGTATTCCATCACACGTTGCGCAAGTCGTTACAGGCGATGGACAGGCGGGAGCCGAACTCATCAATCATGTCGATTATGTCTGCTTTACGGGACGCTCACATACCGGGCGGCTGGTCGCAAAACAGGCAGCAGATCGCTTGCTTGAGTACAGCCTAGAACTGGGCGCAAAAGACGCGATGATCGTCTTGAAGGATGCGAACCTCGATCTGGCAGCGAGTGCTGCTATCATCGGCGGCTGTGAAAATGCGGGCCAGGCCTGTGTTGGAACAGAACGGGTCTATGTCGAAGATACCATACACGATGCGTTTGTTGAACGAGTCAAACATCTCGCCCAACAGATGATGATTGGCAGCGGCGACGGCTTTGATATCCATATGGGTAGCATGACCACCAAACACCAACTTCAACGCACTGAAGCCCATATCCGGGATGCTTTAGATAAAGGCGCGAACCTCATTTATGGCGGCAAGCGGCTACCGGATTTAGGGCCACTGTTCTTCGAGCCGACTGTCCTGACCCAGGTCAATCACACCATGACCATCATGCAGGAAGAAACATTCGGCCCGGTTATCCCCATCATGAAAGTTAATAGTGTTGAGGAGGCCATTCATTTGGCAAACGCGCATGAATACGGTCTCTCCGCTATGCTCTTCACGTCGGATCTCGACAAAGGCGAACGCATTGCTCGACAACTCAACACAGGTGATGTCAATATCAACCGATTTGGTGCGATCATTGCCTCGCCTCGTTTGCCTTGGGGTGGGCAAAAATCTAGCGGAATTAGCCGACGTGGTGGCAAGGAGGGCTTGCTGCGTTTCACCACCACACAATCAATTCTGGTTGACACCCAGATCGGTGTGAACCCAATGTTGACGATTTTTGATGGCACAGTACTAAAATTAGTAAAATTTGCCCGTGTGTTGCGGCGATGGCTTCCTTTCATTTAGATTCCTTCAGTTGCCACCGAACCAGAAACAACATATAGTGAGAATGTAAGTTGACAACTATATAAACAAGGCTGGACTCATGTCATCATTTCTTTCAAAACGCCTCCAAGATCAAGGTAAAAACAGTGAGGACTCACAAGGAGGTGATCAACCTGAATTCGAGATGCCTCCCTCACCATTAGAGGAAAAACTAGCGGCAGCCAAGTCGCAGGGCAAAAAAGAGGGTGGCAAAAAGAAAGCCCCCGTCAGCATCAGCGTTGATCTTTCGGCTTATAGCAACCAACGTGTGCGTGTGCTGCCTACAGGCCAGCACGATGGCGGTGAAGTGCTGGATACGGGCTATAATGTCCCCCCAAAACTGCGGACGACTACCAGTATTAAAAAGCTCCGCAAGCAACTCCGCTCAAAATTATTGGCCTTCCCCGATGAAGCCGATCACTGGAATCGTGGAGATCCTGAAAAAGAAGAGTTGCTGGCCAAACGGCTTGAAACGGTTCTCGACAAGATGGGGATTGATCTGACAGGCGAAGAATTCAACGAATTGCAACAAGGCCTGCTGAATGATATTCTCGGCTTTGGTGCGATTGAACCCTTGATTCAAGACAAGAACTATTCCGAAATTATGGTCAATGGGCCAGAGGTCGTCTTCGCTGAATACAAGGGCCAACTCACTGAAACTGAAATTGTTTTTGATGATGAAGATCATGTCTACTGGACAGCCCAGAGGATTGTACGACCTATTGGTCGAAGCCTGAACCGCTCAAACCCGATGGTTGATGCGCGTCTCCCAGATGGGTCACGCGTACATATTGTGACGCTGCCATCCGCCTTGCTGGGTACAACCATCACCATTCGTAAATTCCCCGATAAGCGTCTGACTGTTGACGATCTGATTAACTTTGGCTCGTTTACCCATGAGGTTGGTAATTTCTTCCAGGCATGTGTGGTGTCTCGTCTGAACATTGTCATATCCGGCGGTACTGGTTCAGGTAAAACGACGCTCCTCAACGTTCTGAGCAGTTTTATCCCAGAAGAAGAACGCATCATCACAGTTGAAGACTCGGCAGAACTCGATCTCGCACAACGTCATGTCGTCAGCCTGGAAACAGCCCCGCCTATCCCTGGCACTGAAGAAGGCAGGCTGGAAATTCGTGATCTGGTCAAGGGTACGTTGCGTATGCGACCGGATCGGCTAGTCATCGGTGAGTGTCGTTCGGGCGAAGCCCTTGATATGCTCCAGGCCATGAACACAGGACACGATGGATCATTAACCACTGTTCACAGTAACAGCCCGCGCGATGCAATATCGCGCCTGGAAACGCTGTGCATGATGGCAGGGATGGATTTACCTGTTGATGTCATCCGTCAGCAGATCGCCAGCGCCGTCCATCTGATCGTCCAGCAGAGCCGACTAAAAGATGGCAGTCGTAAGGTTGTACAGGTCACAGAACTCCAGGGTATGGAAGGCGAGAGTGTTGTCCTCCAGGATGTCTTTATCTATCGAACACCCGATCAACGCGAAACAGGCTATTCCCATGAAGGCGGCGGGACATTGGAACCATCCGGCTTCCGTCCCAAATTTGTCGATCAATTCAAGCAGTATGGTTTCAACCTTTCAGGCCGTATTTTTGGCGTTGGTTCCAAAAGCTTCTAGCTTCGAGGTTGAAATACATCAACGCGCTGTGAGTTATTCTCATGGCGCGTCATTATACCAAAGGGAAAAATCCCCTGCGTATAAAATTGTACCCAAAAACGCATGGGACGAACTCTCAAAATTGACTGGCAAGAAACAATTTCAGAATTAAGATGCCACTACCGTGAGGAGCGCAACTCTGAACGGAAAACACGCTTGAATACTCTTTGGCAACTCCGATTGGGCAAAACCTTGAAAGAAGTTGCTGAATTGGTTGATATTGGTTATCACACGCTGCAATATTGGGTTGCATGGTATCATCATGGCGGATTGGAAGAGGTGCTACAACGGATTAAAGAGCATGGCAATCAAGGTAGACCTGCCAAATTGAATAGAATACAGCAAAAGGCTCTTGTCGCAAAAGTGGCATTAGGCTACTTTCGCAATATCTGGGATGCCATTCAATGGGTACGAGATCGCTGGAAGATTCAGTATGGCTACCCTGGTTTGTTCAAACGCCTGAAGATTCTGAGATGTCGTCTCAAAGTGCCTCGTCCGCGCTCAGTCAAAGCGGATGTTGAGGCACAAAATGAGTGGAAAGCAACCGGTCTGGCACAAGCTCTGCTGGAGGCTGAGATAAGGACATCACACTATGTATGGTTTAGCGATGAAATGTGCTTTGGCTTATGGGGACAGACGCGAAAACGTTGGGGCTTGCGTGGTGTGCCAATCATCCAACCCATACAAATTGAGTTTGAATGGTAGTTATTTGGTGCTGGCAGTCGATATTATGCGCCGTAAACTCCACTGGGCATGGGCAAATCGCATGAATCAACGCAATCTCATTCCTATTTTCAGTCAGTGGATGCCTGATGTAGTAATTTGGGATGGAGCATCAGCCCATCGCGGTCAAGCAATGGCAGAAGTGAGGTTTAATCGTATTTGTTACCCTATTCCCCAGAACTCAATCCCTGTGAGCGTGTATTTGAGTGGCTAAAAAGCAAAATTGAAGGGAAAGTATACGTATCTCTTATTCATAAACATAGTACAATTGAACATCATCTGAGATATTTGAACGCAAACAAAAAGGAACTACAGACCTTAATTGTACGGGAGTGGATACATAAGCTTCCGTCTTAGGAGAAAATCCAACCGATGAGCACACCAAACTGGTTCCTTCCCGAAATTTCATTTGCTGGTGAGGAACATCTCGATACCAATTACGTACTAAACTACGAGGATAAGGCAGGCACCGATCCTATTCATGACCTAACACTACTACGTAATCTTGGATTGGACAAGCAACATACGCTAGTTGATATCGGGGCTGCCACGGGAAAGTTCGCTCTAGCCGCTGCAACTTTTTGTCAACGAGTTGTAGCTATTGATATATCTCCTGCAATGATTAACTCCTTACGACAGAAAATCGTTCACTATGAGATTGATAACCTAGAGTGTGTACAGAGCGGTTTTCTCAGTTATACACATCAGGGAGATTTGGCGGATTTCGTCTACACTCGACATGCACTTCATCATTTACCAGATTTCTGGAAAGCTCTCGCCCTCCAACGGATTGCCACCATTTTGAAACCCGGTGGCGTACTTTGCCTCAGTGATCTCATCTACTCATTTGAACTGGAGGAAACCGAGCAAGTTCTTGAAACTTGGTTTAGCAGTGCCCCCGAACGACATGAGGATGGATGGACATGACCCGAACTCGAAGTTCATGTACGTGAAGAACATAGTACCTTTCACTGGCTACTTGAAATAATGCTTGAGCGAGCTGGTTTCAAAATCCAAAATATCAACCATAGCTCAACGAGAGTTCATTCAACATATATTTGTATCAAAAAGCAATGAGCGGTTCATCAACTATACATCGACCTATGTTGATTCTATTTCAACTGTAATGCTCGATTTACCGTCATACTCGTTAGATTAAATATTTGATGTTGAAACTACTGAAGCATCATAGAACCTATATATGCGGGTGATTTCGGAATTCGGTATTATTCTGGTTGGGTTGATTACGAAAGGGGTAAATTTCATGATAAAGATTGGCTTAATGTTTGAAGGCCAGGATGGGTTGAATTGGGAACGGTGGTCACGCTTACTGCAATTAGCGGAAGATGGCGGATTTCATTGTGTTTTTCGCTCCGACCATTACACCAATCCTGTCGGTGAGTATAAAGATTCGCTGGAGTTATGGGTTTCCTTGACTTATGCTGCCAGTCACACGAAACGCATCGAATTTGGGCCGCTGGTCACACCGGTTACGTTTCGTCATCCAACCATTACGACCCGCATGGCAGTTGATGTGGACACCCTCAGTAATGGACGGTTGACTCTGGGCATGGGTGCAGGCTGGCAAGAACGAGAACATCATAATTTTGGTGTGCCTTTCTATGACTTCAAGACTCGTTATGCGATGTTGACGGACGCTCTGGAAGTCACAACACGCCTTATCGAGAGTGATACACCTGTCAACTATGATGGTGAACACTTCTCTCTGGATGATGCGATTCAACTGCCGCGTCCTACTCGCAAAATACCTATCTTAATCGGTGGAAATGGGCCAAAGCGTACTCTGCCTTTAGCGGCAAAATATGCCGACGAATGGAATGGTGTTTTTATCCCGCCAGAAACTTACCAAGAACGCAACCAATTGCTCGACAACCTGCTGGCAGAAAATGGGCGTGATGCCGGCGCTGTCAAACGCTCTTTGATGATGGGTACGGTCTTCGGCAAAGACGATGCAGCCTATAAAGCTGCTCTGGAGGCACGGGGCGCGGATGAAGCCCACCTACGGGAACGTGGCGTCATCCTGGGTACATCTTCTCAATGGATTGACCAAATTGGCAAGTACAACGAAGTTGGTGTGGAATGTATCATGCTGCAATGGTTGAATTTGGATGATCTGGATGGTATCGAACTCGTCGCCAAAGAAGTTTTGCCCCACTTCCACAGATAGGCTAGATGTTCTGTCGAAAGCTTTGAACAGAGATTTTCCATGATTGTTGGCGTTGGGCCAGTTATCATCACCTTCGTCTTTTTCTGGTTCACTGAGCCAGGTATTATTTTGTGGATCATCACTACCGGACAAAATTAAGTATCTATTTGAGAAATCAAAAAGGTCTTGAAGAAAAGAGGGAACTCGTTGAAATTGGGGCAACAAACATCATACCCAGCAACCGAAGCAGGTCGACTCCTTTCAAGTTCCCTCCCCGCCCCCAGCCTCTGCGTCAAAAATCCATCCAACCTCGCACCCCTAAAATACAGAACGTGTGTTCTCCTAGATGCTCTGTTCTGTGCTATAATAAATACATCCGTTCATATCACCCAAAATATCATGTCTCACCCTTCTACCCTTGCACGCCAACACCCCCTTACTAACAGGCACCCCGGAACGCGCCCTGTATACCTCGCCAACTGGAAAAATTGCCGCCGAAAAAAGTTGTGCGGTGGCGGCAACAAAAGGAAATTAATCTTAGATCATAACCGACAATTGTCACCCCTTATCCGCATATGTATAATGCGGGTTGCTTTCGACAAAACTCAAATGGAATAAACAATGAGTCGACGCACAAACATCTATCCATTTACCGCAATCGTTGGGCAAGAGCGCATGAAACGCGCCCTCATCTTAAATGCCATTGACATGCGAATTGGTGGTGTGTTGATTCGTGGTGAACGCGGTACAGGTAAATCAACGGCTGCCCGTGCGCTGGCTGCCTTGCTCCCAGAAATTGATGTAATCGCTGATTCGCCCTTCAATGATGATCCCAAATGGCCTGATTCATGGTCAGATGTCGCCCGCGAACGATATGGCAACGGTGCAGAGCCACCTGTCGAACGTCGCCGCATTCGGTTTATTGATCTGCCCGTCAGCGCCACTGAAGATCGTGTGGTCGGCACACTTGATATTGAAAAGGCCATCCAACGTGGCGAACGCCATTTCGATCCCGGCGTTCTCGCCAATGCTAATCGTGGCATCCTCTATGTGGATGAGGTCAATCTGCTGGATGACCATGTGGTTGATCTGCTGCTCGATAGCGCAGCAATGGGCATTAACGTGGTCGAGCGGGAGGGCATCAGTTTTAGCCATCCAGCGAGGTTTATTCTGGTTGGCACAATGAACCCGGAGGAAGGCGACTTGCGACCTCAATTATTAGATCGCTTCGCTCTATCGGTTGAAGTTCACGGGATTGCTAATGCGAGTGATCGCATGGAGATCCTAGAACGTCACATCGCCTTTGAAACCGACGCCAAACACTTTGCGGATAACTGGGCAGAGGCAGAAGAACAACTCAGCGACCAGATTGCAGCAGCACGCGAGATTGTTGACGAAGTGACCTACACCCGCAATGATCTCCGTTTGATCGCCTCCATGACCAGTGCCATGCAGATAGACGGACATCGCGCCGATCTTGTGATCCTGAAAGCAGCACGCGCCCATGCTGCCTTTGAAGGTCGCAAAACCATCAACCGAGATGACATTCTGATGTCGATTGAACTGGCAATCCCGCACCGTCTCAAACGAGGACCATTCGCAGATGCCCAGATAAGCATGGATTCACTGGCAAGTGAAATGGACCAACTCGAAGCTGAGATGCAAGAAAGCGACGAAGGGGGCGCTGCAAACGAAGTAAGCGACCAACAGGCCGAAGGTAAAAAAAAAACCAGTCAATAACAAATCAGCCTGAGCAGCAGTCACCAGATGTTGGTCAGGCTGAACCCACACCCCAGGACGTATTTGGTAATCAAGATGCCAACTGGTGGGAAGGCGGTCAGCAGGTCGAGTCATCTACGGAGTTCGCACCGCGTAAGCTCAATACGCAACTCGATAAACTAACACGTAAACAAAGTGGGCGTCGTTCATACACACGCACAGAGCGTAAACGTGGGCGTTATATACGGGCACGGCCTGCGGGTAATCGCACTAACGACATCGCCTTTGACGCTACCCTACGAGCAGCTGCCCCTTTCCAACAGGAGCGCTCCAGTCAAAAAGATGAAACGGGCGTGGTTTATGCCTTGCGCAAAAGCGACTTACAACGCAAGGTGCGGGTGCGGCGTGCTTCCAACTTGATCCTCTTTAGCGTAGATGCCTCCTGGAGCATGGCAGTTTCTGAACGGATGCAGGCCACCAAAGGTGCAATCATGTCCCTCCTAACCGATGCCTACCAGCGGCGTGACCGGGTGGGTCTAGTGGTCTTCAATAAAGATCGTGCTCAATTGGTCTTGCCGCCAACAAATTCGGTTGTGCTGGCCAAGGACGCGCTGGTTGATGTTCAGGTTGGTGGCAAAACCCCACTCTCAGCTGGATTACTGCTTTCATATGAGGTCATTCGTCGTGAACAAAACCTGCATCCGGACATCATGCCCTTGCTGATACTCTTAACGGATGGCGCTGGCAATGTGTCGATGAGTGAAAACCTTTCGCCAACTGAGGAAGCTCATCGCATCGCCAAGCAGATCAAAGAAGACAACATCAAGACAGTCACAATCAACATGGAACACGTTGCCTTCGATCAAGGTCTCGCGTCTGCTCTCGCCGATAAGCTCGGTGGGCCGTGCTACACCTTAGGGCAACTCAAAGCGGAGACACTCCTCGAAACCGTTAAGCAGGAAATGGAATTCCGTTAGGCTTGTAGCGATCCTCAAAGACGTTTGGTATAAGCTTGCAAGATCGGGGGTGGTGAATCTCATGGATGTACAAATTCGATGAGATGTACTGAGTAATCTGGGTCTTGGCAACGTTCCACGTCGTCGCCTACGGGGTTGTTGGTTCCTTATTGCGCCAATACTTTGGCCAGGTTGGGGAGGTGAGATTCCGGACAATATCGTAACTTTCCTGCTTGTTACAACAAAGGCAAACAAAAAAGTTTGCAGCAGAACGGGAAATTGCAGCAAAATTGGACGTTTTTAAACAGCAGGTTCATATAGATTCAGACTCAGTTTCTCAGGTAAACTGCTGATTGGGGTGAACGTGTGTTCAGGATTTAAAAGCAAAGGTCGAAAATATACGAGGTGTGTTTGAAGATACTACCAGATGCACCACTTCAAGGAAAAACAGTTATCATAATCGACGACATCTATCAAACCGGGACAACCGTTCACGAGCTTGCAGAAACTTTGCACAAAACAGGTGCAACAAGTACTTGGATTGGTAGCAACAATAACTGTAAGCCCTCCTGGATAGGAGACTACTGAGATGAACAAAGATTTCAAACTCCAGCTCCAAACCATTAAAGGGATTGGCCCCAAACGATCAGAGTCCATCACCTCAACTTTGCTCGAAAAGAAACTCAGTGAACAAGATCTATCCTCAATGGAGGCGGCTGAGATTAAGAAGCTATTCCAACTACCTATTCATGTTGCCCAAGCCATTGCTTCATCCAACATACCATCAACACCCGAACCACAAGTTTCAAATCCACTTAAGAAAAAAGGTGTTCTGACGCTTAGAGTTGAGTACGCCAACTATCCTCAACAACTTCAAGATGTATTAGGAACGGCTGCACCATCAACTCTCTATGTTTGGGGTAACCTCGACTTTCGGATTTTGTGGGTCACGCGACACAAGTCAAAAGGGGCTGCAAGTAACAGCGGACACAGCCAAACAGATCGTGGATATGGGCTGGGTCGTTATCAGCGGGCACGCTAGAGGAGTTGATATAACAGCACATCGAGTTGCTCTCGAAAATGGTGGACCCACGATAATCGTGCTCCCTCAAGGCATCTCAGATTTCAAATTGCGTCGTGAACTGCGCAATCTCGCGACATCCAAGAATATCCTGATTATCTCAGAGTTCCCTCCACAATCTCGATGGAATGTAGGATATGCTATGAAACGCAATAAGACAATTATTGGCCTCTCTGATGCAATGATATTGATTGAAGCGCGTGAAAGTGGTGGTACATTTGAGGCTGGTAAGCAAGCGCTAAAACCCCATATTCCATTGTTTGTCGCCGAATATGAAACACCGGGCGAAGAGGCTGTCGGAAACAAGTATTTTTTACAACGGAGGGCAAACCGAATCCTTAAGAACCCTGAAACTAATCGTGCACGATTAGCAGGTGTGAAAGCAGCTATTGAACATAGACAATCCAGATTGGCTACAAAAGAAAACGATCTTCCACTTCAAAAGCACCTTGAGCAATTACGTCTCTCTCATGGCTGAGACGTAGCAGTAACTCGTTTCCATGTCTACACTCGAATCCCTGCCACGGCCATCAGGTCGCCGCATCGCCATCCACATCAAACCAGCGGCAGAACATGCGCTACGACAAGGACATCCTTGGGTATTTGATCAGTCCATCCGTAAACAGAGCCATGAAGGTCAAGCCGGTGACCTCGCTGTCATCTTTGACCACAAACGCAAGTTCCTGGCAATTGGCATCTACGATCCCCATTCGCCGATTCGGGTGCGCATCCTGCAACATCGCCAGCAAGCGACTATTGACCGAAACTGGTTTGCACGACAATTACAGATGGCCTCGAAACTCCGATCCTCCCTCGCTGCACAGAATACCAACGGCTACCGTCTGGCTCATGGCGAAAACGATGGCCTGCCCGGTTTGATTGTAGATCGTTATGCGGATACGCTGGTAGTCAAGCTTTATACCCTTGCGTGGCTGCCTCACCTGCTGGACATCTCCGAGGGTTTGAAGATTGTCCAACCCTTTGAGCGCTTAGTGTTGCGGCTTAGCCGCAACATCCAGGCATTGGCAACACACTATCGTCTTCACGATGGACAGGCTCTCATCGGTGACAAACCAGCAGAACCGATTATCTTTCTGGAAAATGGGTTATATTTTGCCGCTGATGTGATCCATGGGCACAAAACGGGCCATTTCTTCGACCAACGCGAGAATCGGGCACAAGTACGCGAGTTGTCCTCTGGTAGGCGAGTATTGGATGTATTCTCATATACAGGAGGCTTCAGTGTCTATGCAGCCGCAGGCGGGGCAACCTCTGTTGCAAGCTTGGATATCAGTGCCCCAGCGATGGAAGCAACCAAAAGCAATCTGGCTCTCAATCAAGGAAATTCCCACATTGCGGCGCTTCAACATACCCCCATCGTCAACGACGTCTTTGTGGGGCTTGCCCGTCTGCATTTAGAACATTTGAAGTTCGATATAGTGATCGTTGACCCGCCTTCGTTTGCGAAGAAACAAGCAGAAGTTGAACGGGCGCTTTCAGCTTATAGACAATTAACTCGTTTGGCGCTTAATGTACTGCATGATGAGGGTATACTGGTCATGGCATCCTGCTCCAGTCAGATAAAGTCAGACGTATTCTTCAAAACGGTCATTGGTGAAGTGAAAGCAATGGGGGCCCACCCAGATGAAATTGCCCGAACCAGCCATGCCCTTGATCACCCCTTCACATTTCCTGAAGGCGAATACCTCAAGTGCCTGTTTGCCTCTGTCATGAAGTAGAGCGTAGCCTAAACGTCAATCAAAGAACAGCTTGTATATTGTACAATAATTCCACATCAGATTGAGGGAGTATCTATGCGCGTTTTCATCATCACACTTTTGCTCTTGATCGTCGTCCCTGCCTCTGCCCAAGATGATTTTGAATGGCAAGGTGATCGCCGCTTTACGGTACTCATCATGGGGATGGATCGTCGCCCTAATGCCAGAGATACCCTTCAGGTGCGAACGGATGTGATGATCGTTGCCAGTATTGACCCAGTTGAAAAGCAGATCGGGCTACTACATATTCCCCGCGACTTACACTTTACGCCCGCCAACACGGATGACTTTATTCGCGTAAACACGCTACTGCTGCAAGGTGAAAACCAGCAGGAAGGGTATGGCCCCTATTTTGCCATAGATGTTATTCAATTTAACCTGGGCATGTACATTGATCGCTATGTGCTGTTTGATTTTGAAGCGTTCATTCATGTCATTGATGCCATTGGCGGTGTAGAAATCACCACCGGTTACACCATCAACGATCCGACCTATCCAGATATGAATTATGGCTATGATCCGTTCTATCTTCCTCGCGGTGTCCATCTATTGGATGGAAAAACGGCGCTGAAATTTGCCCGCACGCGACATGGTGACAACGACTTTGTGCGCGGGCAGCGTCAAATGCAGGTTCTTGAAGCCGTTCATACACAACTATCATCGGATGATGCTCTGTTGAAGATATTACCACAAATACCCCAGTTGCTAAACGACCTTGAAGGTAAAGTCTACACTGACCTGACACTGCATGAAATCACCCGATTAGCTCTTCAAGCCAGAAACATTGAATCGGATGCCTTGCAATCAGATGGGATCGATACGGATTACAATCTGGTTTATGCTTTGCCCAGCGGCAGAAATGCCTACGTCCCAGATCGGAGCAAACTACCAGAGCTTCTAAGCCGTGTATTTGGTGAGAACTATGCACAATGAGCATCAGATGTGATACTATAGTGCGCAATTGTTGCATGGTGAATCGGGAACATTACATTGTCTGAACTGCTGTTTTTTGCTGGATTGGCTTTACTTGTAATGGGCAAAATCTCCATCGGCAACATTAATGCCGAAGGGCCAAAAGTACGGGCGGCTGGCTTCATGCTAGCGATGCCTTTGCTGGTTGATATTGTGATGTGGACGGTGTTTAACTTCATCTTCGGTGATGGTAGCGGCACTGTTTCCGGTGATGGCGCATTGCTCCTCCTGCTTATTAGCATCTGTTCTTGGATTATCTGTATCGGTGTAGCCTACACCCTGATACGCGATGAAGGCCCGTTCATCACACCACCCACCAACAACACAAACCAAGAACAAAATCAGAACGAAAGCCAGGCTCAAAAACCCACGCCCATCATTCAGACTCAACCAAAGCCATCAACTACACCACATAGAAACTTTCCCCGTGTTATGAGTTTACAACAGGCCGCCAGTTATCTGAATGTATCAGAACAGGATGTGCTGGAGCTAATTGAAGATGGCAAATTGACGGCCGCACGCATCAACTACCGTTACCAGATTTCACGGTCTGTTCTCGACGATTTTATTCAGGATCAGAGTAACTAGAAGGTCACAATTCGTTGTGCTACACGCAACTGTTTTGGGAAAAACGGCAGGAATTCGATCAGGGAGTCATATTTGCCCCCGCCTACTTCTTGCAGAAAACGCCGCATCACGCTGACCGTCCCTGGTAAGTTGGACATGCCCCGCGCTTTCTTCTCCATCAGCATGTAGGATTTATACTCTTGTTCATCAACATGCTTTTCAAGATACATAGCAACGATTGCTGACAGAAACAATGTCGAAAACTGTTCTTCCCAGGTGGGATACTGCGTCTTGAACTGGTCGTTAAGAGGGAGTTCTGTTTGCACAATTTCCTGCAAATTTTCGGCATATTGATGCAAATAATCTCGCAGTAAAATTTTACCATAGACCATCATAGCGGCACGATACGAATAGGTAATCTGGGTTGCTTCATCGTAGGGCCAGGGCGGGCTATCACCCCAGGCCAGCGGTGGTGGTGCAATACACACCAGTTCTTTACCCAGATGCAAACCAATATCATAGTTACTTGGATAACTGATGCTGGGGATAAAGACGAAAGTATCCCCAACTTCACCCAGAAATGGCTCAATAAATGACTTGAAGTGAACATCATCGTCAAATACATGTTGACACTCAGCTTGGGCTTTATCCCAAACCGCTTTTTCTTGCTGCCAGAACTTTTCCAGATCTGCCTTTTGATAGAAATCGTATAATTGCTCATTGTAGTTCTTCGGAGCCCAGGCTGGTAACATCCCAATCTTCATACCGGGCCATTCCATCAACACGACCAACGCATATAACGCTTCCAAGGGTGTATTCTGATCGAGCAGATTCTGTGTCGCTTGAACCACTGGATGGTCAGTAAAGTTCCCCACCCGTTGACGAGTTGCACGTGCATGGGCATGTGTGCCATGTGGTTTAGTTCGTTGGATTGTATCGGGATAATCTGTAGCAGCCAGGACTGCACCCATCAGACGTACCCGATCATCAACTTTCACAATTACATCATGTTGTTCGCTCATGCGTTGTCCCAGGAATGCGTGGAAACTATCAAGCATCTCAATTGTAAAAGGCAAACGAAAATGCGGCAAGCGACGTATCAGCAATTTTTTTAGAATTGACCGTCACGATTGCGCAGTTCGTGTGTTAGTGTACTTGGAGTAGACTACGCGCAATGGAGGACTACATGCGAGTCGCGCTTTTTACTGAAACATTTCTGCCGAAAGTAGACGGCATTGTTACCGTCATCTGCCTACTACTTGATCATCTGGCAGAACGAGGGATCGAGTCTGTCATTGTTGCCCCCAAGCTGGGCAATGTGACGGAGTACGCGGGCACCCGAGTGATTGGTGTCTCTGGTGTAACATTACCCCTCTACCCTGAACTCAAAGTTGGCCCACCGACACTTTCGACTTATAACCAATTGAAAGATTTCAACCCAGACATCGCCCACTTCATCCACCCAGTAATGATCGGAATTCCTGGCATGTTGATGGCAAAGCGCATGAGCATCCCCACATTGGCATCTTTTCATCTTGATCTGGCACGCATGGCCCATCACTATCATCTCGGTTTGCTGGAACCTGTTGTCAATAAGTTCACCCAAATTGTTTTCAACGCAGTTGATTATACCTTAGCCCCTTCCAAAGCGATCCAAACCGAGATGGAAGCTTTGGGTGTCAACAACGTTGGCCTCTGGAAACGTGGGGTTAACGGCGACAAGTTCAACCCCACGTTCTATGATAACAGGATGCGCTACGACTTATCCGACGGAAACCTGGATGATGTCGTGCTACTCTATGTGGGTCGCCTGAGCAGTGAAAAGCAGATTGACCAGTTGAAGCCTATTCTGGAACGTGTATCGGGGACACGGCTGGCAATTGTTGGCGATGGGCCAGAACGCGAGAGCCTGGAAAAACACTTCGCCGGAACCAAGGTCAAATTTATGGGTTACATGACGGGCACGCCACTATCACAGGCTTATGCCAGCGCGGACGTCTTTGTCTTCCCATCTGCACTAGAGACTTTTGGCCTAGTTGTGGTTGAAGCAATGGCAGCGGGTCTCCCAGTGGTCGCATCACGAGTGGGCGGTATTCCCGATGTTGTAGATGAGGGCCACACCGGATACACTTTTGAATCGGGCGATGTTGACACTTTGGTCGCGGGCGTTGAACAAATTGTTGTTAGCAGAGAACGCATCACCCAGATGGGATTGAATGCCCGCCAATTCGCTGAAACCCAAACCTGGCCTGCGATGATGGATGAGGTGATCCATCATTATGAACGCTTGATTAGCACTTCAAAGTCTTCGATTGCCGTAGCCTGATCGTCGTTTCCAAAACGCATTGCTTTGCGTTAAGATGAGAGCATGACGAATAATATCCAAGTTGCCTCCGCCGGGTGCCTCCGCCGGGTGATTGAATTCCTGGCCAATGGCTATCTGATATTCATGGTATTTTATTTAGTGTATCGCTTTGTCATCGGTGCAGATAACTGGTGGGTCAGTTTATTCAATGCCACCGTAATTTACACCTTCTCCCCTCTGGTCATACTCATATCCCTAACCATATTGGTAGGCAGTTGGCGCGCAGCAGGACGACTATTCGTGTTGGGGTTAGTCGGGGTGTTCTGGTTTGGTCCTTTTTTTCAACCCCAGTCTGTTCAGCCAGCAACTGATCAAACCATTCAGGTAGCCACTCTGCACGTTGGCAACAATCATACCGAACCACAGACTATATTAACTTGGATCAACAACACATCTGCCGATGTCGTGCTGCTGCAAGCAGTTCCACCAGCATTTGCGGCAACCTTGATAGCTGGGGTAACTACCACTGTTTATGAAGACAGCGGCAACATGATTTTCGTATGGAAGCCTGTCACTGATTTTGAAGCACTCGGCACAAGAATCCACCGAGTAAAGATCATGGTTGATGGGAAACCGTTGGCTGTTTATAACATCCACTTCAGTGACCCGTTTAATGGCTCACCTAGATTGGATGCGCCGATTTTGGATGAATTATCACGTTATGACGAAACAATACGCAACGCGGAGATTGATATTCTGCTAGACATTCTGGAAGATGAGACCTTGCCTTTCATCGTTGCCGGGAATTTCAATCTCAGCCAGCATTCAATCAAATACAGTGATCTCGTTGTCAACATGAAAGATAGTTTCCGGGAAACCAACTCTGGTCTTGGCGCAACCTGGTCAACGGATATGCTTTTCCCTGCCCTGCGATTAGATTACATTTTTTATAGTGATCGCGGCCTGCGAGCAGTCGAAACGAATATGGGTTCTGATGTTCAGAGCAGCCATCTGCCCTTCATAGCCAAACTCGAAATCCAATAATCATGCTGATTGATATTGTCCGAGTAGTCATTGGAATTTACGGTGCTTATCTGGTGTTGTTCACGCTCAACTCAGCCGTGCGTAGTTTTGTGTTGCCAAGAGGCGAACGACATCCGCTGCTAGCCTGGATATTCATTGTAACGGGTTGGCTGTTTGATGTGCGCAATCGCAATGGCCGCAGCTACGAAGAACTGGATCGCAGTCTGGCGTTGTTTGCCCCTGTGACGTTATTGGTAACGCCCCTGGTATGGATCATCTTAATTTTATTTGGTTACGCCTGCATCTACTGGGCATTGGGCACAGGCGAGTGGGCCTATACTATCACCTTGAGTGGCTCTTCGCTGCTCACATTAGGGACAACCCCCTTCATCAATTTACCCATTACTCTGATCCAATTTTCTGAGGCGACGATTGGACTAGGAATTGTGGCGCTGTTAATCTCGTATCTGCCTATTATGTACGCCGCCTTTGAACGGCGAGAGACGCTGGTATCCATGCTTCAGGTGCGGGCAGGATCGCCTCCAACTGCGTTTGAATTCATCACTCGTTTGCATCGGATCCGAGGACTTGATTCACAATATTTAAATGATACCTGGAGCCAATGGGAAATCTGGTTTGTTGATCTGGATGAAAGCCATACTTCACTGGCCCCCTTGGTTTTCTTTCGTTCTCCACATCCCCAGCAGTCCTGGATCACAGCAGCTGGAACTATCCTTGACGCGGCGTCACTCATCGCTTCAACAGTTGACATAGATTACGATCCACAAGCTGCCCTCACCATTCGCGCTGGCTATCTGGCCTTGCGCCACATCGCCGACTTTTTTGACATCGACTATGATCCCAAGCCACGACCTGATGATCCTACCAGCATTTCCCGCCAAGAGTATGATGAAATCTGTGATGATCTAGCCGCAATTGGCGTGCCTTTGCTTGCTGACCGTGACACCTCATGGCAAGCATTCAATGGGTGGCGTGTCAATTATGACACCGTATTATTGAAGCTGGCTCGGCTCATTCAGGCCCCATATGCTCCCTGGATTTCGGACCGATCAGCCCTAGACCAAAGGTATTAAAAGGACAGGCTATGCTCACATCAACACGACGATGGCTGTTTGTGACCGTTGTCGCAGCCACAACACTTTTCATTGATCAGTTCACAAAGTATCTTGCCAGGGAAAACCTGGACTTGTATGAATCAGTGCAACCCATCAAGCCTTTAGGGAATTTCTTTCAATTCACCCGCACCTTCAATACAGGTTCAGCTTTTGGATTTCTGCCAGAAGCTGGCGATATTTTTTTGATTCTGGCGGTGGTGATTATCGCTGCTATGCTCTATTTCTATCCGCGCATTCCGGAGGAGGCCCTGTTGACCCGGCTCGGAACGGGGTTGATTGTCGGCGGTGCGTTGGGAAATGCACTCGACCGTATTCAGTTCGAGTATGTCATAGATTTTATTCACTATCGGATTCCTGGCATAATTTCCAATGTCTCGAATCTGGCTGACCATGCCATTGTATTGGGCGTCACCTTGCTGTTTATCGATAACTGGCGCATGGATCAGCAGCGCCAACTGGCAGAACAGGACACCCAGGATCAAAAACTGCCGTATAATGAGAGCTAGGATAGCCCAGAACGAGAACAAACATGATGCAGGATTTGAGTGGGCAAAAACTCAGTCAATACGAACTACGTGAGCGTCTCGGACGTGGGGGCATGGCAGAAGTCTACAAAGCCTACCAAACAGGCATGGACCGCTTCGTGGCGATTAAGGTCATGCTCGGTCAGCTTTCCGATGACGAAGAATTTGTCGAGCGTTTCCGGCGTGAAGCCCAGTCTGTTGGTAGATTACGCCATCCCAACATTGTGCAGGTCTTCGATTTCGGCATTGAGAATGATGTCTATTACATGGCGATGGAATTCATTGAGGGCGGGAACCTGAAGGCCTTTATCTCACAAAAAGGCAAAGTGCCACCCATTGAAGCCATCGACATCTTACTGCAATTAGTAGATGCCCTGGACTATGCCCACAAAGCTGACATGATTCACCGGGATGTCAAACCTGCCAACATCATGTTTGTTGATGAAAAGCAGATCATCCTCACCGATTTCGGCATTGCAAAAATCCTGAGTGAAGCAGGCTTGACCACCAGCGGCGCTCATGTGGGTACGCCAGCCTACATGAGCCCAGAAGCTGGGCGTGGCGACACAGTCGATGCACGGGCAGATTTATATGCCTTGGGCATCATCCTGTATGAAATGCTCACGGGCGAAGCCCCTTACAGCGCAGACACACCACTCGCAGTCGTTCTCAAACACATTAACGCACCCCTGCCGACCCGCCAGGACTATGGTCATGACATTCCAGAGGTGTTGGAAAGCATCATCGTCAAAGCGATGGCGAAAGATCCTAATGATCGCTACCAGACTGCCGCGAAAATGAAAGTCGTCCTTCTCGACGCCAAAACGCGACTTGAAAAGACAGCAGATACTGAGCATCATGTGGAGATGCCTGTGCAGTCCACAACAACCGAAGACGATCAGGAAACGGTTATCGTACCTCCCGCTGCTGATACCGCTATCCCACAACCAACCGCTGCCTCCAGCGAGTCAAAGCGGGTTCAAACACCGATGATGTTGGGTGGTGGTGTACTGGCGGTCCTGATTCTTGCCGTTCTGTTTGCACTTGCTAGCAGTGATGATGGCAATCAGGAAGTGGCACAATCTATAACTGAGACATCAACTGACATGCCAACGGATGAACCAGTCAATACCCCAATACCCACCGACGAGTCACCCACTTTTTCCAGCATAATGCCACCACATCCACAAAATCTGGACATCCTCTCAAATTTGCATCCTTTATTAGATGACTTTGATTCGCGCTTTGTTAATGGCGATCTTGAGCAAGCATTTGCCGATTTGGAATTAGCAATAGAATCCGAATCAGAAAACTTTGACTTATTGTTTACCCGATCTATGCTGCAATCAGGGACAACAGGCTATGGTGAAGAATCGATGATTTTTGCGAACCGCCTACTCGAGCTAGCCCCAGATAATCCCATGACTCACATCGCCTTGAGTGATGCTATGCTCCATTATCCGCAGCACGACCCAGAGGCCTCACGCGAGGCCGCACTTCGTGCTTTTGAGCTCATGCCAGATAACCCAGAAATCGTGTGGCGTGTCGCTCGTCTGAGTCCATCAGAAGAACGGCATACCCTCTTTATGGATGCAGAGGCCGCAGGCGCACATGGCTACCGCTTCATCCGGCAAATGGGCATGTACCTATATGAAATCGGTGAATATGGACGGGCGCTGCCTTATCTTGAGGTACAATATGGGCAACCCTACGAGAACTACGACGCTGCCGAACACCTCATGGGTTCGTTCATAGCAACACAACAGTTTGATCGTGCTCTGGAAGTTGCACAGGAAGTTGCTCTTCGTCCCTCCCAAGATGTGAACTTTGGTGATCTTGCCTACGTTGCATATCGTGCAGGCGACGTTGGATTGGCACGCGAATGGGCAGAAACCAGCCGTGCCCTCAGCCCCGATGCGCAGGCTGCAACCTGGATTCTCGGTCTGATCGCCTGGGAAGTGGATGGCAAACCAGAAGAGGCACTCGCCCTGCTCGAACCACTGCTTGCCGAAGAGTTCTATCCAGCTTTCCAGAACCGACGTTATGGTCACAAATTATCGTTCGATCTGGCACGCCTCTATTCTGATTTGGGTCATGTTGAAGCGGCACTCGAACAATATGAGAACGCATTATCTGGCGATGCTGATTGGCTGCCACCGCGATTTGCCCGCGCTCAGTTATATATCCAAACGGGCGAACATGACTTAGCCCGTGAAGACCTGCGTGTCTTACTGGAATACAATCAAGACCCCGGCTTGCGACAAGAAATTCTTAACATTCTCCGCGAACTTGGCCCAGCGGAGGGCGAATAACCCAACCGAAGGAGAGATATACATGTCAAAACGCATACTCATTTTGCTGCTGATAGGTTTAATGCTTCTGGCAGGTTGTGATCCGACAGGAGACACAAACACCGACGCCGAAGCTGCCCAAAGTTTCTTGCCCACATTCGAAGATTACACCACTTACGAAACTGAATCCGTCCAGACAGCGATTACAACCGCGCTGGGTGGGACTAGTGCTCTAACGGGCAATCCTGTACAGGCAGCATTAATTGAACGCATTGACTCGCTGCTGTCATGCTATCGGGAAGTGGGTGCGGTCGATGCCAATATCTTTATTGAATCAGTCGCCAATGTTGATGAGCTTCGTCTACCACGGGCCGGGGTGTTGGTGGTCATCAATCAGGATCGTGTCAAAGATAATTTCATTGCCTGTTTGACCCAGGACCCCTTAGAAGGCGTCATGAGTTTTAACGTCCCCGAACCATGCGCTGGCTCCGGTGAGTTCACATTTGAAGGGGACAAGATCACCTTTGCTTATGTTGCGTCAGATACACCACTGTGTGATCAGTTCATTGGGCACTTTGCGCAATTCGGGGCGGTTAGTGACTGATGATCCGTCTCTTTCAGCGCATATCCAACGATATATTCGCTGGGAAAAACATTGAGGCTTACGTCGTCACGATAATTGCCTTGCTAGTGGCAATCCTGAGCGTGATTGAAGATGTTGTCCCGCTTGATCTACAGATGGCGGCAATTCTGGCAGCACTAGCTTTGCTAGTCTTTAAGTCTACTGCACCAGAAACTGCCCAGGTCGATCTGGATGTTATCTTGCGTGATCGCCAGAGTTACGGGCCGTTCCGCGAATTTATCAAGGATGCCACTGTTTTCTGGGTTTACGGTCCCTCGGCGGTCAACGTGCTAGCAAATATGCCTGACATCAAACGGGAGATTTTACAACGAGGCGGCAAATTGCGTGTTTTGCTGCAAGACCCAAAGGAAACTGAAAGCGTCAGGATCTTGCATTCTCAACTCGATGATATGAGTTATCTGTTGCAAGATGACATTCAGCGCTCGATTACTATTCTGAAAACACTCAAACAGCGCAGCAAAAATGTCGAATATCGCTTCTTACCGTACAACCCCGGCTACAGCATCGTCGTGGCTGACCCAAACGGGCGGGACGGTCGTTTAATTATCGAGTTCTTTGGGTTTGAAAGTCAATCCATCAATGATCGAATGCACATCGAAATTCATCGCAACCAGACCCATTACTGGTTTGAGTTCTGGGCAAGCCAATACGAATCAATGTGGGAAGCAGGTCGTATCCCGGAGGCATCACATGGCGGATAAATCCATCATCCCCGCCCAACCGAACAGCACAACCCTTTGGCAGCCACAACGCCTGGTTCCTGTTGTTGCCGGGATAGCATCCGCAATCTGGATCGGGCAGCAGGTAGGCAAACTGGCACACAGGCGCTTGACTCGTCCGAAAGTCTCCGATCCTATAGTAAAAAGCGCCACCCAATTTCGCTATATTTCCGTCACTATCCGCATCCAGGAACATGACTAAACCTTTTCTATTTGCCATCCTATTCATATTGCTGTTAGATACACCAACAATTGGACAGGACGATTTCGCACGATCTGATCGCCTTGGTATCACCCACATTTCCTCTGCAACAACTGATACCCCCGACAACCGCTACCAGAATGCATTAGCATTGGGTGCAGGCTGGAATCGCTGGCCCCTGTACTGGAATCTCGTGCAGCCAGAACTGGATACCTGGGATTGGTCAGCCTATGATCAGCAGGTTCGTCGTGACCTAGAATTCGGCTTGAACATCAACGCGATTCTGCTGGGCCGACCCGATTTCTTCGCCGACGGGGATCGCATTGTGGGCATCCAGCGGCCCATCTTTGTTGATGGTACAGATACCCCTGCTTCTGGTAAAGCCCTCAACCCGGATAATCCCTGGGTACATTTTGTAGAGGGCGCCGTCACCCGTTATATGCCCGGCGGTCTCCTCTCTCAGCAGACTGATCTACCCACACTGGGCGGGATTGCGGTGTGGGAAATATGGAATGAACCGGATTTCGAGATATTCTGGAAAGCATCTACACGTGACTATGCCCGCCTCCTCAAAATCTCATATCTAGTCATCAAGCAGATCGATCCAGATGCCCAGGTCATGTTTGGCGGTTTGCTTTATCCAACCGAAAACAACTGGCTGGCGCAGGTCTTGAACATTTACACCCAAGACCCCTTTGTTGAGCGCAATAATTGGTACATGGATTTGGTCGCCGTTCATGCTTATGGCGATCCCTGGCGCAGTGGCTGGCTCACACTTTATGCACGTCAAACCATGATTGAATTTGGCATTGACCGCCCCATCTGGCTGAATGAGACGGGTGTACCTATTTGGAATGATTACCCTGGCCCTACCTGGGAATCCACCAGTCCTGGGCGTGCCACGACCCAACAGCAAGCTTGGTACCTCATCCAGAGCGCGGCCTATGCTTGGTCAGAAGGCGCAGATAAACTCTTTTTCCATCAACTTTATGATGATTGCGGCGATCAACCGGCAGGAACCGACTTCCCGCCGCATCAGGGTATATTATGTCGTGATGGGCGCATTTGCAGTGGTGATGCACATGGCATCTTCCGCAATACCGATCAGTCCATCTGCTTTAGCCAACATCCCCAGCCAGGAACCGCTCGCCCTGTTGCCAATGCCTATCGGCTACTGACGGAAATCTTCGGCACAGAACCTTTTGACAGCGGCAAACGCCACTTCCTGGATGACCGTGTTGTGTCGTTCACATTCGAGCGTCCGCGCACTGACGAGCGTCTAACGATCATGTGGAATCGAAGTTTTTCGCCTGTCATCTTTGATTATGAAGCAGTTGGCTTGAACGGGCAACTTATCTCATTGGCACAAGCAAGCATCATTACGCCCACCCCCAACGGACGCTATCAGATTAACTTGCCCCCTGCGCTGCCAGATCATCGCCCCACCGACATGCCTGCTGCGATTGGTGGCCCACCTTATATCCTGATCGAAAAGTTTGACGGCGAAATCTGCGAGCAATCTATTGAACTAGCCCTTGAGATCAAAATGCCAACTGCTGTTCCGAACCAGTCCAGTAGCTCTTCATTACCCAACATGCCCACTATCCACCCAGAAGATGACATAAGACCACCAACCGCAAGGGTATTGCCCCTCCCTGCGGTAAGTCCGCCCGTTTTTACCGTCCAATGGGAGGGGGCAGATAACAGTGGCATTGAAAACTATCTGATCTGGGTTCGGGTTGATGGTGGCGATTGGCAGCCCTGGCTGGAAACCTCGCAAACCAGTGCGGATTACAGCGGGGCGACCGGATCGGTTTATGAATTTGCAGCATGGGCTGTTGACCTGGCGGGAAATTGGTCGGATAATGCGGACATCCAACTTCAAGCTGGCACACGAGTCCAGAACTAATTCATGCAAGCTATTGGCAAGAAAACGCCAACTTATAGAATACTATTGATTCTGTTCTTATCTGCCATCGGCTGTGTGACTTCGCTGATAGTGCTTGCCGATGAACTTTGCCGTCGAGACATCGCCCGGCGACAACCATACTATCCTAATGTAGAACTTGTCGAGCGGGAATATGATTTCCTACGGCCTCGTGCGATGGGTATCACCCACATCACCTTCCATACAGACGATGACGAAGAAACCGTGCGTCAGTGGATGCGTGACATCACACTGGATCTGCTTGATCGTGACCAATTTCACGGATTAGCTTCGGTTGGTTGGGAAACACAACCAGGTGAAAGTGGTGGCACGCTGATATTCTACTACAGTGAGTGCTCAACCTGACAATGTAGGGCTTTTCCCACACCCTTAGATTCCATCGAACTCCAGGTCTGCCTCATGCTGCACGAATCATCAGGGCCAACCCTTCGACAGACCAAAGTCCGCGTAAATATACCGCTCAAGCTCCGTCCCAATTCACAGGCTAAACGAGGCAACCTCCAATTGGGATGCCAGCGGGGGGGAAAGTAGATGTTTGATCCGATCCAGTTCCCAAACATCGTCCTTTGTGGGACGTTCAATTTTATACGGGCCCCAATACTAACTGCACATTTGGCGAGATGATCTTAAAGACTCATACAGAGTTGATTTGGGTGAACGTATGTTCTGGATTCGAGTGGGGCTTATCCAAATTGTCAAGTTCTATCCACGCAATTCAGCACTCTCCTAACAGGTGTTGGCAACCACCACCATTGAAATGGTGCATCGTTGGTTGGAGTTAAAGCCGGGGGGCGTGTGTTAAGTTGAGCCTGCTATTACCACAGACCGAGGACATCCTTCACAGGCAGGGTGAACCCCGGCAGCACATCGCCCCCATCAAGTGTGTCATCCATCCCCAATGAGCGGACCGGCTGGCCTGGCGCGTACACGTCAATGCGTTCATCATCGACATAGACTTCCCAATACAGAATGCCTGCATCGAGGTAGATTTGCCGCTTGCGGGCCATGTCCGACTTCTTGTCCGTCGGCGAAATCACCTCAACGGCAAACTCTGGCGGCACAGGATCAGGGTAGTTTTTCGTATCTAGAGTGGTCGATTTATAGGCCACATCCGGCGTGATGACGTTGCCCAGCACGTTGTATGTGCCATCTGCACCCGTCACATAGTTAGGCAATCCCTTCTCCCGACAATACGACCAAATCGCACCAATAATCATCGCTGCAACCCCAGAATGACCTGAACGGCTGGGTGACACTTCGACCATCTCGCCGTGAATAAGCTCAAACATATGATCCACATTCTCGTCGCGGAAGACGAACTGAATGAAGTCATCAAGGGTGATGTGCGGCTCTCGGACGGCCATGATGCGTGATTTGCCCTTATTGTAGCAGAAAACATCCAGCATATTGAAGTAGCGCAATAAAGGAAGCATCACGGGGCTAGGGTAGCAAAGCTGCGGTGAGCCGCAACTCTTTTAAGACAGCATGATTGAAGCATGCCTCCGGAGAACTAGGCAAATGTAAGGCTTTTCCACGTCTCATAAGGTAATTCTCAGAAAGTCTAGGACCACATGGCCCGTGTACAAAAGTGCATATCGAAGTTTTTGACCTTCCTTTCGCTGCAGCTTGCGGTGGGCTAAAGCCTGTTTCTGTCAAACAAATTGATAAACTGGCATCAGGTCAATGGAGCCATGTGAATCACCGTCACGCCATCCCCCCCTTCATTGGGACGCGCACGTTCTACTTTGGAAATCAGCGGATGAGTCTCGACCATGTTGCGCACCGCCTTGCGTAATGCGCCCGTGCCCTTGCCATGAATGATCCGGGCGAACGGTAAGCCAGCCGTATACGCTGCATCCACGTAGGATTCGAGGCGTTCCAGTGCACTATCAACTCGCTGACCGCGCAAATCAAGCTCGAGACCAGGGGATTTGGCTTCTGGGGTTTTGACAGCCTCAGATGATTCATACTGACGGACATGGCCACGTTTCATTTGGCGGCGCTGGCTACGGTTGCGGCGCTGCAATTCATTCAGTCCAGCCCGCACGCGCAAAGACCCGACCTGTACAACCGCTTCGCTGCCATCCACTTCCTGCACAACACCTTCGGCATTGAGTGTTTCTAACCAAACGGTGTCACCCAGATGCGGGACAAAATCGGGCATTTCCTCTTCTATTTGCTCCATCGGCTGAATATCATATTGGGCGATTTTCTCAGCCGCCGCCTGCACTGCCCGCAGCGTATCCAATGGCAAACCCGCTGTCCGCATCTCACTGCGCAGGCGCTTCAATTCTTTGCGGAAGTCTTCTAGTTCTTCTTCAGCATGCCGGCGGGCACTGTTGATGACATCACGACGCTCGTCCTCTATCTTATCTAGGCGGGCTTGCAGTTCATCGCGCTCCGCTTCCAGATTGCTGCGTACCATGACCAATTCTTCATGGTGTGTGCGGATGGCCTCGCGGGTGCGATTAATCTCATCAAGCAAATCATCAGCAACCAGGTCTTCAGTGGCAACCATACTGCGTGCATTCTCAATGATGGTTTCGTCCAATCCCAAACGGGTTGCAATCGCCAACGCGTTTGAGCGACCTGGTAAGCCAATGACAAGGCGGTATGTTGGCGCCAGTGTCTCCAGATCGAATTCAACGCTGGCATTACGCACGCCCGGCGTCTCCACGCTGTAGATTTTGAGTTCTGGATGATGGGTTGTGACCATCGTTGTGACGCGATTATCTCGTAAGTGTGTGAGCAAAGCACGGGCTAATGCGGAACCTTCCGCTGGATCGGTCCCCGCCCCAACCTCATCTAACAAGACCAATGAACGCCCCGTACAATTCTGCAGGATGTCTATCGTGTTGGTCATGTGTGAGGAAAAGGTACTCAACGACTGCTCAATGCTTTGCTCATCTCCAATGTCGGCATAAATACCTTCAAACACCGAAAAACGTGCTTCTTCTACGGGTAAATGCAGCCCGCATTGCGCCATCAAACTAAGCAAGCCGACAGTCTTCAGCGAAACAGTCTTGCCACCCGTATTTGGGCCAGTGATCACCAGCACCCAGGTATCATCATCAAACTCGACATCAATCGGTACGATGTTGCCACTCAACAAGGGGTGACGCGCCGCCTTAAAGTAGATGGTGCTGCCTGGATGCTGTGTATTCTCTGCTCGTGGTGTAAATGGAACTAGCGTTGGCATGACCGCGTTCATCGCCTCCGCCATACGTGCTTTGGCAAACACCAGATCAAGATATGCCAGGACTTCCACCGTGCGAACAACGTTCTCGGATTCGTCACCGACCATACTGCTCAAGGCCAGTAGGATTCGCCGGATTTCTTTTTCCTCATCTAGTTGCAGTTCGCGATAGGTATTGTTCAGTTCCACTGTATCCAGTGGTTCGATAAACAGCGTCGCCCCTGATGAAGAAGAGTCATGCACCACCCCTGGAATCTTGCCTTTGTGGTCAGCCTTGATCGGGATGACATAGCGCCCATTGCGCATGGTGATGATCGATTCCTGCAAATAGAGTTGTTTGCTACCGGACGAAATAATCCGGTTGAGGCGATTTTGCAGTTTATCAAACGCGATTTTGAGTTCGCGGCGGATGATGGCGAGCTTGGCGCTGGCACTATCTTTGACAAGACCATTATCATCAATAGCGCTGACGATGGCGTCTTGCAAGTCACTGCACTCCTCAATCTCATCCACAATCTCGGCAAGTAGCGGAAACTGATAATCAAGGCGACCTATCATACGCTTGAGCGTTGTGCCTCGTCGCAACGTCGTGCGAATATCCAACAGAGTCGTGGCTTCGATCATGATACCGCGCTGGGCAGAGATAGAAATATCGCGGACATCATGCGCGCCGCCCAACGAAATGTTCGGCTTAACCTCGAACAATTCCAGTGCTTCGATCGTTTCGCGTTGCCATGTTTGAGCTTCTTCAAGATCAGTAGAAGGAACCAGTTCATAGGCCATATCCGCGCCCGCAGAGAACGCGGTATATCCTGCCAGCCGATCTAGGATTTTGTGCAATTCCAGGGTAAGTATCGTCTTATCGTTTATCATGTTCGGGAACAACTACCCCATTAGTTCAGAATATGCTAAGTATAGTAGTAGGGTGGAAGTTTTTCAATTGTGGTCTTTTAGAGTCCATAAAAGTCCATGTAAGACTGGGAGCAAAGTCATAACTTTGTTGCCGCCGCCGGGCAACTTTTTTTCGGTGGCGGCGACACAACTTTTTTGCTGCAATTGCGGCAATTTTTCCAGAGGGGTATAAGGGTGGGCACAACGAACCCCGTGTCCATGCTGCTGCGGCGCAGCAAAAAATGGCAATGGCAAGAAATAGCAGCAAAATGGCCTCCAAATGTGTCGATACAGTCTCAATATAGTTGAAAAAAGTAGATTTGGGAGAACGTGTTGCAGAACGTATATTCTGTATTGTTGGGGGCCTCGTCTCCGCTGGTGTTCGTCGCCCAAGCTGTGAAGAGCCAGTCGTTGTTGCTGCGTCTTGGCAGCCAATCCATAGAAAAATGGCGCGGGGACACTCTCGAACCGAAGGTTCGCCTTTATTTGGGTGAGCCGTCACTACTATAATCATGTCTGTTTCGAGTCCGACTATTGGGTGGCTCGATGAGTGAAAGGTATGTCAACACATGACAAATGAGCAAATCCGTGACGGGCTGGTCGTTAGCCTCGCTTATACCTTGACAGTTGAAGGTGAAGTGGTCGAAGAAGCAAGCAAGAATGATCCTTTAGATTATCTACATGGAGCAGACGATATCCTGCCTGGATTGGAACGCGAGCTGACGGGTAAAAAGATCGGTGAGAGAATCGTCGTGACCTTGCAGCCGGAAGACGCCTATGGCGATTATGACGAGGACGACTACGAAGCCGTCGAACGCAGCGACTTCCCTACTGACATTGAACCAGGTATCGAGATCGTTCTGGAAGATGACGATGGCTACTTGTTCGAGGCCACGATTAAGGAAATCACCAGTGATGTCGTGATTCTCGACTTCAATCCAGCGCTAGCGGGTAAGGTCGTGACCTATGAGGTTGAGATTTTGGGGATGCGTGAAGCCAGCCAGGAAGAACTCGAACACGGTCATGCTCACGGGAACGCATAGGCGAATTGGTCGTTATTGGCTACAATTGAACCATGAGCAACGCCTCTGTACTATTGGAGTAGATATCAATGAGCAGAGACATGATTCGGGTGGGCATCATTGGTGCAGGCGATAACACGCGCAATAAGCACATTCCTGGTTTACAGGCAACGGAAAACGTTAAAATTGTTACGGTCTGCAACCGTACAAAGGAATCATCGCAGCGCGTCGCCGATCAGTTCGACATCCCCAATATTGATGAACACTGGACGGATGTCATCAACGCTAACGATCTGGATGCCATTGTCATCGGCACATGGCCCTATATGCACCATCCCATAACGGTGCAAGCCCTTCGAGCAGGTAAACATGTCATGTGCGAGGCACGTATGGCGATGAACCTGGATGAAGCTCGCGCTATGCGCCAAACATCACGCCTTAATCCAAGCTTAGTTGCCCAGATTGTACCCTCGCCGATGACGCTGGGCGTGGATAATACAGTTCGACGTATGATCGCTGAAGGTTACTTGGGCAACCTGCTTGCTATTGATGTACGCAGTGGTGGGCGCTTTGTTGATCTAGACGGTGCAATGCATTGGCGCCATGACATTGACCTCAGCGGCTATAACATCATGAATATGGGCATCTGGTACGAAGCCCTCATGCGCTGGGTTGGTGAAGCGACTGGCCTCATGGCGATGGGCAGGACCATCGTCACCATGCGACAAAACGAAGGACGCCTCAAAGCCGTTCATGTCCCTGACCACCTTAACATCATCGCGGAGATGGCCTGTGGCGTACAAGCCAATTTTACCATCTCCAGCGTCAGTGGTTTGGCGGAAGGGATAGGTGCCTATCTCTACGGCAGCCAAGGAACACTAAAAATCACAGGCAGCAAACTCTGTGGCGGGCAGCGGGGTTCGGACACCTTGACTGAAATCAACATCCCAGATGATGAATCAGGTGGTTGGCGTGTGGAGGAGGAATTTGTCAATGCAATCCAAGGCAAAGAAACCATCAAGCTGACCGACTTTGAGACAGGTTACAAGTACATGGCCTTTACTGAAGCCGTCAACATCAGCCTGCGTGAACGGCGCTTTGTGGTGGTTCCGGTTTAATGCGTTTTGTCCTGGCATCTGGTTCCCCTCGTCGCCATGAACTGATTGCTTCATTGGGCATATCATTTGACATCATCAAGCCAGACATTAACGAGAGACTTCGTCCCGCTGAGCTAGGCTTTGACTATGTGCGGCGGTTGAGCATCACCAAAGCGGAATCCGTTGCTAGTCGGCTCATAGATTCATCCGTGATACTGGCGGCAGATACGGCTGTCGTGCTAGCAGCCGATACAATCGGGATGAGTGCTAGTGGCGCCCTGATGGGGAAACCAGTCGACGCTAAGGATGCTCGTTCGATGCTACAACGGCTGAGGGATCGAGATCATATTGTGTGTACTGCGTTTACGCTTAAGCATGACTCAACGACTATCACCCATCAAGTCTACACCACCGTGACCATGCGCCCCTATACCGATGACGAAATCGAGACCTATATCGCCAGTGGTGATCCCTTCGACAAGGCAGGCAGCTACGCCATCCAGAACAAAGCCTTTCATCCTGTTGCCCGCATTGATGGATGCTACAACAATGTGGTGGGCTTGCCTTTATGTGCGGTTAAACGGGCGTTAGTTCAGATTGGATGGCCTAGGATCACCGCAACCAATGACTGTGACTGTAGGAAGTATTCCCATGTTTGAAACCATCGCCATCTTCCTTGGCGTCATTGGTATTGGCCTGCTGCTCTACGACCAATGGGTTGCAAAGAAAGATGTTCGCAAAGAAAAGTCAAAACGTAGGGAAGAAGAGACAGTCATTTCTCGTGTTGGGCGCTGGTCTATGATGCTTCTAATTGGGTTTTCAGCAGCACTCATCATGACGCCCATAGTCGAACGGCTCTATGGTGTACCAGAGGAATTTGAAGGTCGCTTGCGTGAATACAGCCCAGCAGCCAGCCAAACCCTCGGTTTGATTGTCATCTTCTGCCTGATCGCTGCACCGTTCATCCTCAATCGTTTCCCTTGGCAGCGGTTGCGGCGGCTATTCGCCATCGAGATCATTTTATTTATTATCCTGATCACAATTTTGTGACATCCTCCCACAGGAAAAGGTGAACCTACGGTTCAGTGGTCTTCTTCCGACTAAAACAGGATGAGTTGATGCCCCAACTCAGGTGCGTATTTACATCCTTGCACCTACAATTTGATAGCCCCTTCTTAATGACAACACCATTCGGCCCAGAAGCTCACTTCAAAAAGCAGCGGATCAGCAAAGCCGCCAAAATCTCATGCTTCTAATCGGGGATGAACTGGCGCCCGCTTTTGCTACAAACTTTTTTGTTCCCAGCAGCAACAATGAAGTCACGCTTTTGCCCCTGAATCTCAGTCCTTCTCGTCCGCCCGTCACAAGGACATCTACGCGATCCATCACGCCCTCCGCAACCGAAGGTTGGCCCTGCGCCGATTTTCGGGTCGGCACCCGCTTTTATGAATGCTTCATCAATTCCACGTTAGAGTTTTTTTACATTCGTATCGCAAAATCATAAAGTTGGTGTATCCTAGAAAAGTATTGACATTCGAATATGAAGGGGCTAGAATTCGCTTCTACCTTAATGGGCCTATAGCTCAGTTGGGAGAGCGCTTCAATGGCATTGAAGAGGTCATGAGTTCGAGTCTCATTAGGTCCACTTCCCCTTCATCTCACTTTTGAAGGGGTTTTTTGTTCTTAGCTCGGAAAAGGCCACCGTAGTGACAGACAAAAAGACAAATCCATTGGATGATATTGCCGAAGGCGTCCGCCGGTTGCTTGATGAACTAGAGCAGCTTATCAGTCCAGAAAAACGGCAAAAACGTGCGCCTGTACCCGTGCCCGTACGTGTTCGTCCAGATCCACACGACCTACCCAAACGTTAATTTCTGCAAGAAATTTTCATCATCCTGGCCCATACTCTTGAAAAGTAAGGAGCGTATTGGGATGTAAACCTTGTTTGTCGCTACTATCCCCATCACCTCTCATCAAGAAACTACCCATCTTTGGAAAGCGCCCGAACTGACCAACACCACACGGCACAATCTGGCGAGCCTATCACCAGCACTTTTGGCCCACGATATATCTGCTTGACAGAAACAGGCTTGAGCCCGCCGCAAGCCGCAGCGAACCTTTGGTTCGATTTCAACAGGAGCGGTTAGGCGTTGTGTCGCACGGTGTTTTATGCGATCATGTCCACGGCTGTCACAGCCGTGCGACGTGGGCGGGACGCACCCTTGAAGGGGAACGTAGCGGTGGTGAACTCATGCGTACTTCAGAAGCTGCAGCGAACTGAAAGTTCGACTTCAGTCGTAGCAGAGCGTCACAGACGGCTGGTTCTTCTCGTATTATGCTGAGTAAAACCGAACGAGCTTCCAGGCCATACATGATTGCTATCATCAATGAACACGGCCATCCACACTGGCAGTATAGATACAACCCTAAACGACAAAATTTGTGGCTGTACAGGCGGGTGCAACAACTGCACTAATCCTTCTCTGTACAGTTCAGAACGCAAAGCAGTTGCAGTATCGTGCAACATACCTTTGCCAACTGTGCACCTCTCTGATTGGACCAACTGGAAAATTGAGCAAAGTATCTCAAGCAGAAAGCCACAAGCAATTAGCCGCGAGTGGTATATCTATGCCTGGGACGGCGCCAGCCTCTTTCTTGATTGATCTGAATTACGATATTCGTATAATCTGTTAAGTATTATTATGTAGCTATTGTTTTAAAACGGTTTACATATGGTTTTTGAACTGTTTTTCAAAAAACAGTTCTACAATTAACTCAAGTAATTAAATTTGTGCATAGTTAATGCTTTACTTACGTCGCATCCTACATTGCCAAATCAAAACGTGTAGTTAGGACAATTATTATTGTTCGCGATAGAAAAGAAATGGGCAGATCAAGCTTGTTTGAGGTAAAATAGGATCAAGCAGGGTAATTGTAAAGGTAGCAACTATGTCCGCTTTAGAAAATCAGTTCGCCGAGCCGCAACTTGCCATCGTACCCCCATCCACTATCGCCGACTTCGAGACATTTCTCGATCAGCCGGAGAACTATGACCAGATTTTTGAACTCATCAACGGGGAGATTGTGGCTGTGCCTTCCAATCCATATGTGTCAAAGATTGCCGGACGTATAAGTTACTTCGTTCGTCATTTTTTATTTCAAAACAACCTGGAAGATCATGTCACGGCTGAGGCCGCTGGCTACATCATCCAGAACAACGTGTACGCACCCGATGTCGCCTATGTTTCACACCAACGGCAAGCGGAACTCCCCCGGAAGGGGTTTAATCCAGGACCACCCGATTTAGCCGTTGAGGTCATCTCTGATCCAACCAATGGGCAGGAGCAACAACAACTCCGCCGCAAAATCGTCGTCTATCTGGAAGCCGGCGTAGTGGTCTGGATAGTAGATGCTGAAGCTCGAACGATTGAGGTTTACACCCCAGGGGAGCCCATGCAACTCTTGGCCATCCAGGACACCCTCACCGTTGAGAAGTTGCTGCCGGGGTTTCAACTCTCCCTGGCTGATCTATTTAGCAAGGAGAAGGAAGAGGAGTAGATGCTTGCGTATCCAGCGCACCACAAACGAAAGGACACCATATCGAAGGCGTTAATTGTATATCACAGCATACATGTAGGGAATTGCCGGTGTTGTGTCCGCGAAAACGTGACACCGACAATCCATCATCTTAAGCCAGAACAGCATCTGCACGACACAGTTCCGTTTTCTGGTAACAGTGTAGCAAAGATTTTCACAAATAGGTCGTTTCGTTATGATAAGAACTGGATTCGGGTGCTGCGGAAAACCTGGAAGAATTAGAAATCGGATGACAACGTACCTTAGCTGTTCTGCCAATCATAGATGACCGCTGATGTTGCTTCGATAACGAAATTGCAAAAACCCATCTTACGGCGGATTATCCCAATAACGCCGACGGCTCGCTCCATTCTCCAGAGCCGTGGCTTTTGGCATGAGTTCATCCCAATAGATTTGTACCATCATGTAGAATGCGTTGTGTTCGTCCCGGATCATGGGCCTAACTTATCAAGGCTCATCAGCCAGAATACGCCTGGGTTTCGTAATCACTTACCTCAATTTCGGCGAATTGGCGCTGCACCAGGTTGGCATAGATGCCGCCCTTAGACAACAGTTCATGATGTGTGCCATCCTCAACAATTTCGCCATGCTTCATCACCAGAATGCGATCTGCATCACGCACTGTACTCAAACGATGGGCGATGGTGATGCTAGTGCGATTTTTGAGGACGTTACTCAACGCTTCCTGAATGTAGGCTTCGGTTTCAGTGTCAATATTGCTGGTTGCCTCATCCAACACCAAGATACTATCTGGATTATGAATAAGTGCCCGCGCCAGAGCCAGCAACTGCCGCTGTCCTTGAGAAAGATTAGCAGCACCGGGCAACAATTCAAAGTCATACCCACCGGGCAGACGTTCGATAAAGGGTGCAGCACGAGCGACCCTGGCTGCTTCTTTCATTTGTTCATAGGTGATGTTCTCGTTGAACAAACGCAAGTTGTCTGCAATACTTCCGTTAAAACAGTAAGGTGTTTGGGGTACAACCATCACATGTCGCCGTAAATCCGCCAGCGTGATATCACGGATGTCGGTTCCATCAATTTGGATTGACCCCGCTTTGACCTCGTAGAAACGTGCAATCAGACCCGCCATAGAAGTCTTGCCAGCACCAGTTGCACCGACGATGGCAACCCGCTGCCCATGTTGGATATGTAGCGATAGGTCGCGGATAACTGGCGTACCCTCGTTGTACCAGAAATCGACATTTTCAAAGGTGATACTGGTCTTCAAACGGTCAACAGCTAGAGGTTCTTCAGGGTCAACAATTTCAGGATCAATGTTGAGCATCTGAGCGATACGTTCACCCGCCGACAATGCCGACTGGATCTGGGCAAATTGCTCGGATAACTGCAAAATTGGGACAAAGCTGCGCCGTGAATATTCAATAAATGAAATTAGCATACCCAGCGTCGCCCACTGGGCCATCACACCACGCCCACCGCCATACAACACTAAGGCCACCCCAATGGCTGTCAGCAGTTGCAGGATTGAGGAAAAGCGTGTATACCAATCGCGCACATTTTCATGAACATTGCGATATTCCAAATTAATCTCACAGAATTCTTTGCGGCTTACATCCTGCCGACTAAATAACTGAACTTCTAGCATTCCATTGGCTTGCTCATTGATAAATGCCTGATACTCACCAATCAGCGTATGAAGCCGCCGTGCTGCCCGACGAATGCGGGTGCGGAAGTAAATCGTCAGTATCGTCATGACAGGCAAAGCAGCCAAACCAATCAAGGCCAACCGCCAGTTCAAGCTGAACATAACAAAGATGATTCCCACTAGTGTAATTAAATTGCTAGCAACAATTACGATACTTGTGGACAGCATCTCTGTCAGGGCTTCAATGTCATTTGATAGGCGTGAAACAAGTTGACCAACCGGTGTTTTGGTGAAGAAATGCATGTCCTGCTGGATGATATGCTCGAAAAGCTCTTGCCGTAAGTCCATCAAGGCGTTCTGTCCGACAGTCTGAAGTAGATAGACATGTGAAAAGCGCAGGGCAAATAATGTTGGGATGGACAACAAATAGATGACCGCAAATGGGATAAGCCCATCAAGATCACCATCTGTCAGCGGGCCATCCACCACACGCTGAATAAGATAAGGCGGCAAGAGGGTGACAGCGGTCACCCCCAACAGCAGCACAAACACACCAATCAATGATCGCCAGTAGGGAAACACGAATCTTGCCAACATTTTATACAGGTGGCGGTCCGAAACATCATACTCTGAGTCCAGATGACTAAACATGGTCATAAAGCATGTCCTCCGTTTTTAACTCATGTTTGACCATACGGGCGTAGAAGCCATCCAGGGCAACCAATTCGTCATGTGTCCCTTGTTCAACCAGGCGGCCTTTGTCCATCACCAGGATGAAGTCTGCATCCTTCACCGTCGCTATGCGGTGGGCGATAATGATACTGGTGCGGCTGCGCAGCACATCACGTAGTTCGGCCAGGATGTCGGCAGAGGTGTGCGTATCCACACTCGACAATGCATCGTCCAGCACTAGGATCGCTGGATCACGGACAATGGCCCGGGCAATGGCAACACGCTGTTTCTGTCCACCAGAAAGCATCACGCCCTGCTCGCCAACCATCGTTTCGATGCCTAATGGCAGTTGTGGCAGATCATTGCTCACCCGCGAAATTCGGATGGCACGATCCATCTCATCCTCGTGGATGTCCAGTTGTCCCATGCGAACGTTTTCGTCCAAGCGTTGGCTGAACAAAAATGTTGACTGTGGTACATAAGCGCTGGCACGCCGTAGTGTATCTAGGTCAATATCACGGACATCGGTTCCATCAAAGGTGACTTTGCCCTCACTTGGGTCAAGTACACGCGCCAGCAGACTGACCATCAGCGACTTACCGCTTCCTGTTGCACCAACCAGACCCACAACCGACCCGGCAGGAATATCCACGTTAATATCGCGGAGCAGCCATTCATCATCGATGTTGACGCCCACGTTCTCGTAGGTAATCTCTCCACGCGGGCGTTTGAGAATCAGTGAATTGGGTTTATTGCGGATTTCAGATGTCTTGAGCAGCGGCGTCAGGCGTTGGAACGCACCCCGCACATGCTGATAACGCTGATAAGTCGTGCCGATATGCAGCAACGCCTGTCCGATCACCGCCAGATAAATCAAGAATTGGGCGAAGTTACCGATAGACATCATCCCCTGAATGGTAAACACCCCCCCTGCGATCACTACAATACCGGCCGTCAGTTCACTAATCATTTGTGGCAGCATTCCTACAGGCTCGTTGCGCCGCTTAAAGTAGAGCCAACGCCGACGATATTCCTGGTTCTCCTCAGCATATTTTCTGGCAACACCTTTTTCGCTGCCAGAGGTCTTAATCGTCTGAACACCGCTGATAGCATCTTGCACCAACGCAGACAGGGTTCCCCCTTGATCCTGCACTTGCTCAAATATGGGAGCCAGGACCTTGCCCGCCCGTAGTTGGAAGTAGGTGGAAATGCCCAGAACGACGAACACAATCAGTGTTAACGGCACGTTGATAGTCGCTAGAAGAATGATTGTCCCGGTCAGGGTAAAGAAGGCAGCACCACCACTGGTTAAGCCTAAGAGCAGCAAACGCCGCGTAATATCTACATCGCTATTCATCCGAGCGATGATGTCACCAGTTTGATAATGGTGGAAAAAAGATTGTTCAAGCGTGAGCAGATTATCAAATAAAACTTCACGCATATCGTAGTTGACCGAAAACGCTACCTGTCCGCTGAAGTGCCGCATCCAGAAGAAGGCGTGAACGGTAAACAAGGCTAATCCGATTATCATGAGACCATCCGTTGTCAACTGCTGGATGGAAGCCCCTTCTTTCACATGATCGATAATCATACCAATGAGATATGGTTGTGCGGCAGCGGCAGTACCAGCCACAATGCCCCAGAAGATCGAGGCAAGGGTTGCCCGTTTATGTCCCATCATGAAACGCCATAACCACCGGAAGTCGGCTTGTGGTTGGGCTACCTGCTGCATATGATTGTCAGGCTCGTCCATTGTTGTTGTGACCATTGTTTTCCTTTTCGTGAATTGACCCAATCTTCATCGTATCAGTTCCCAATCAGTCCAATCCATACCAAATTGGTTATTTAATCAGACCGGGAACGCCACACCGCTGACATTGATTGCTTTCTTTGCTGCCCTGCCCTCTGCCATTGTATCCAGCATATCCGGCGTATTAGCAGACCGTTGGGACCGGCGCTATGTGATGGCAATCGCGGATATTGGTCAGGCTTTTGGGACAATTCTATTACTTATCAGCTTCACCAGTGGTGATTTTCAATTGTGGCAGTTCTATCTCGTCATATTCAATCAATCTTTGGTGTATTTTAGGGGCCGGCCTTTCCTGCCTCGATCACCCTTCTCATATCAGATAAGCATTGAGATCGCGCCAATGCCATCCAGCAATTGACCGGGCCAGCCGCCGGAATTTTCGCGCCAATTGTGGCGGGTTTCGTCTTTGCGATTATTGGCGTTATGGGTAGCTATTCTGATTGATCTGGTCACGTTTCTGGTCGCCCCTGTTGTCGTCTTGAGTGTCACAATCCTGCGCTCCAGAACAAAGCGAGATTGGTCGTCAACTGCAAGGCAGTATCTGGCAGGAATATATCGGTGGGGTGAAGTATCTCCGCATTCTGCTGATCATTGTCCTCTATATCTCAACTTTCTAGTTGGCGGTGTAGCAACACTAGGCACACCCTATATTCTGGCACGAACAGGCAGTGAAACGGCTCTCAGCTTCATCCTAAGTGTGACCAATCTGGGGTGCAGGCATGGGTTTGATTATGGTCATGGGCAGCGGACTAGCTCCATTGGTTTCCGCTATGATGTTCACTTTACCAACAGAACCCGCTGAAGAAGATGAACTCGTGCCTGCAACATAAATCTTTAGATTTCGCTAAATTGCGTTCAATTTGAACCTTTTACCTCTACACAGAAAACTAAGCCTGTCATACCGATGCCTTCAAACCATGCCCTGTAAGTGCCAGGACAACGGTTGGGTTATCCATCGCTAGTTGTGCTAAGACATCCGGCAGTGCAGCAAAGGTTGTGGCGCTGGTTGGTTCAACAAAGAGGCCGTTTCGGGCTAAGACATCTCTTGCCGGCAAGATTGTAGTTTCCGCTACGCGCACCACACCGCCATCACTATCTCGAAGGGCTTGCATCACTGCCTTCCCTCGGACAGGTTTAGCGATCACAATACCATCTGCAACTGTTTTCTGTGGTATTACCGGGGCAGGTTCATCCAAGCCTTGCTCCCAAGCCTGTACAATCGGGTCGCTTGCCGCTGCCTGCACAGCAAATATCCGGGGCATACGCTTAATCAGTCCAGCGGCGTGCAAAGCCGCAAAGCCACGCGCAAATCCCAGCAGAAACCCGCCCTGGCCAACTGGACACAAGATCGCATCCGGCGCACGCCATCTCATCTGCTCCCAGATTTCCCAGGCGGCGGTCATCTGCCCTGCCACAAAAAACGGACTCCAGGCATGACTAGCATAGACACTTCCGCCTGTTTCCACATCCGCAATACACGCATCCGTGACAGCCTGCCGTGTTGCGCTGACCTCCACTACTTTGGCACTCATACCGATTTGCCGCTTTTTGCTCTCAGGGGCGGCAGCTGGAACATAAATCCATGCTTGTAATCCGGCTGCACCTGCATAAGCGGCAACGGATGAACCTGCATTCCCTGATGAATCTTCGACAACACGGTTTACGCCCTGTGCTTGGAGATGATTCATCATGACCGCTACACCCCGATCTTTATATGAGCCTGTGGGATTGAGATAATCCAGCTTGGCGTAAAAATGCATCCCATTGATCGTATGCTGAGTCAGTGGTGTCATCCCCTCACCCAGTGTGACCTGTCGTTCAGCGATAGGCAGCAACGCCCTATAGCGCCACAGCGACCATTCATCTGTATCAATCAACGATACATCAAATATTGGTAGATGTTGGATTTCCAGCACACCACCACATGCTGGGCATTGCCAATCCGTCGCGTCAGCATTGGTATCACATTCACTACAAGCAACTTCACACATCATGATCTTTCCTAAGAGATAAAATAGATATTGTTGATTACAATTCAAGATTCCACTACACTGTAACATACACGATATGAGCGAACTCGACGATATGACCATCACGGACAAATTGAACCGTCCCCTACGCGACTTGCGAATTTCGGTAACGGATCGCTGCAATTTCCGTTGCACCTACTGTATGCCAGAGGCGATTTTTGGCGAACACTACCGCTTCTCGCCTAAAGAAGACCTCCTCACTTATGAGGAAATTACCCGCCTCGCTCAGATCATTGTTCGGTTGGGTGCGGTCAAGATTCGCCTTACGGGTGGCGAACCCCTTCTACGCCAGGAACTCCATACCTTGGTCGCCATGTTGAACGAGATTGACGGCGTTGATGATATGGCGATGACGACCAACGCCTATCTGCTACCCAAATATGCTCAGCAGCTTAAAGATGCTGGGCTGCAACGCATCACGGTCAGTCTGGACAGCCTAGATGAAGAGGTCTTCCAGACCATGAACGGTCATAAGGCATCTGTTGAGAAGGTGCTAGAAGGAATCACGGCTGCTGAAACAGTGGGCTTTGAGCCAATTAAGATCAACACCGTTGTTCAACGAGGTGTAAACGACCACACAATTGTTGATCTCGCACAGTCCGCCAGAGAGCATGGTTGGATTGTTCGCTTTATCGAATATATGGATGTAGGTAACCTCAATGGCTGGCGGATGGATCATGTGATATCTGCACAAGAAATTGTCAGCATCATCAGTGCAAAGTTTCCTTTGGAACCTATTGGCGAAAACTATCATGGTGAAGTCGCGCGTCGCTACCGTTATACGGATGGTCAGGGCGAGATTGGCCTGATTACATCAGTGACGAAGCCTTTCTGTGGTCCATGCAACCGCATGCGGCTCTCGGCGGAAGGTGAAGTCTTCACCTGTTTATTTGCCACAAAGGGCACAGACTTGCGTACAATACTCCGGGGTGGAGCCAGCGATGATGAACTGGAAGCAGTGATTCGAGGAATTTGGCGCATTCGCGAAGACCGCTACTCCGAAATCCGTCATGAATTAACCGACGAACAGCGCAGGGAAAAAGCCAAAGTCGAGATGTATCACATTGGCGGCTAAGAACTCATCCCCTTGCCCACTAAACCTGATAACAAAAATGGCATGACTTGATCGGCAAGTTCTTCTAGGTCATGCGGATTGGCACTCGAAGAGTAATAAAGCGCGGCACCGTAAATAGTCCAACTCATTACATTGGCGACAACTTCAGCCTCTAGCCAGTCCTTTAACACAGCACTCAATAGTTTAGGTACTTGTCCATCAATTGGTGGCAAACAACGATTAATAAATTCGCGAACAAATTGGCAGGTTGCTAGTAAAAGAGACCGCAGGTTATTCAGTGACAAGCCAGATTGAGTATCAACAAACTGATGAATTCGTTCTTGAAACAATTGTTGGATTGTGTAGTTTACGAGCGCATTTTTGTCCTCAAAATGATCGTAAAACGTCGTGCGATTGACCCCCGCACGGGCCGCAATATCACCGACAGTAATATGATGGAAATCCTTCTCTTCTAGCAAAGTCACCAATGCTTGATGCAGCAATCTGCGTGTACGTACAACTCGTGGATCAATTTGTTCTTTTGACAACATAATGCACCTTTTGTCGGATAACCAACAGATAGCCTGTATTGTTGGTTGTATCCAACTCTGTTCATCATTATATTTTAGCAATCCTTGTTGGTTTATGGGAGGTTTATTGTGAACACCCTACTTTGGATTCTACAAGTTCTGTTGGCATTTGTCTTTGGTATGGCCGGTATGGGAAAAGCGACCAGACCCAAAGAAGAACTTCAAGAACGCATGGCATTCGTCGAAGATTTCACCGATGGTCAAATTAAGATGATTGGCATTCTAGAACTTCTAGGGGCTGTTGGTCTGATCTTGCCTGGCATCACAGGAATTCTCCCCTGGTTAACACCACTGGCAGCCATTGGCCTCGTCTTGACCATGATTGGTGCTGTTCTTACCCATCTGCGTCGTGGCAACGAAACACAGCTAATTGGGGTTAACATTGTATTAGGTGCATTGGCTACTTTTGTTGCCTATGGACGATTTGTTGAAGTCCCGCTTTAGCTCAAGCGTCGCCAAGAGATAAGCACAAGATTCCCTAGCTTTCTTCAGGGGGGGGATCACTGTCGAGTTCCTCCGGCATTTCGATCTCTTGGGTCTCGAAAAGATCATCGGGTAGTGATTCATCAAGTTGTTGTTCAAAAGGACGAGCGGAGGGCATGGCGGGTTCATTTGTCAGCTTGTTCAGTTGGCCAATCGGATATGGATCAATCCCACCGAGGTTCGCCCCCATCATCCGCTGAATAGCGACCATTTCTTGTGTAGTAATGTTACTCATTGTTCCGGCTTCATTGTCAGTTTCGCTAGTTCCAAAGGCACGATGAAAGGCGATTCGCTGGAACTGGACACTTGCCATGTTGGGTACAATCAACGCATTCGGGTTCACACCACGTGGCAGCAAGTCGCTCTGGCGAATAAGGAACATCCCCGTAAACAGGATGCCAACCCCCACCCACTGTAAGGTGGTCAAGCGCTCATCAAGGATGATATAGGCCAAAAGCAACGCCACGGCAATCTCTGTGATGGCGAGGATAGCCGTCTGCATCCCCCCCAGGAACTTTACCCCGGCAAACATGGCTAATCGTGCCAAAGCTGTCGTAATACCCAGCAGAATGATGGATGGCAGTGCGGCAGTCAACACGTCTTGAGACATGGTTTCACCAACCGCCAACCAAACCATCGTCACTACTACAGCCATCGTCGTCAGCACATACAATGCTACCGTTGGTGCGGGCATCTCATAGAGAACATATTGGCTGAGGATGACCGTACCGGCAAACATCAAGGCGCTCCCCAACATCATGCCGACGCCGGTCCAATCAATTGGCTTGCTACCAAACCCCGTAATCATCAGCAAGGCAACCATTGCCAATGTGACTCGGAACAAGGTTCTCGGATTGGCAGTCTGCCCACCGACCCGCGACAGCAGCACGGCGAAGGCGAGGTACATACCATTCAACAGTTGAACTAAGGATGCATCCAGAAATCCCAGCCCACCATAATAAAACAAAGAGCCAATACCATTGATTGAACCAATGACAATGCAACCAATGAAGCCTGCGGGGTAGATATAAATGTATTTACGGAAAAACGCGGCGTAGACAAGCCATAACAACGCCGCTGCGATGAGTGTACGGATAGCGGCAACTGAGAACGAATCGGTTCCAACGTTAATCGCAAGCTTGCCCAAGATAGGAGCCATCCCAAGAAAGACAGGGGTCGCAAACGCTGCTGTGATGCCTCGGATTGTGGTTTGTGATTCCTGGCTCATACGATCATTATACCATTCTTAGGGATCTAGAACGGGGTATAGATATCATGGACCGGTCATTAAGGCGGGATGCGGGGTGGGCGGTCACGAGTGAGATTGGGGGCAAAATTGTCACTTTGTTGCTGCAATTGTGGCAATTTTTCCAGTTTGTGCTGAGGTCTCTTAGGAAAAGAGTGTGACGTTGCCGTGTTGCTGCTGCTGTGGCACAACAAAAAAATGGCAGCAGCAACGCGGAAGAACCGGCAGTCAAAATAGTCTCCAAGTCGTTGATACAGGCTCAGTTTAGTTGAAAAAGTGGATTTGGGAGAACGTGCTACAGAACGTTCGTTCTGCATTTAGGTGAAAGCAACAACCAGAGCTTACATAATGCTGTATCATACTGATATCACAGAGTTCACAAGGCAACTGACTCAAAATGTGTTGTTTCTTCCCATCTACCTTATCTTATGGTCACCCGACTCTCGATCGTTTGTTTGGAGACTGACAGGATGAAGCACTTAAGCTGTCAAGTTATATCCACGAAATTCAGCACTTCCGATGACCGTAGGTTAGTTCAAACGATCAATGAGTTGCTCGACAAACTCGTCATCAATGAAGGACCCCTTTTGCAGCAGCCCGTCTACCTGTGAGTCCAGTTGGTCACGTTCTGCAACAGTCAGTTCTTTAGCTGTCACAACTACAATCGGAATATTTGCCAGATTTTCGTCTGATTTCATGATTGCAATGACTTCAAATCCATCAACATCAGGCATCATCAGATCGGTTATAACCAGATCGGGATTAATCTGGCGGATGATGTGTATTCCGGCTGCCCCATTGTGTGCCAGATGCACCTCACAATTATCATGGGCTTCCAGAATACGGCTCATCAAGCGGGCAGCAGCTTCGTTATCTTCAATGACAACAATGCGCTTGTTATAACCTTGCATTTTATCAATCGTACTGACCAAGGGCTCTTCGGGTGGCAGTGCCAACGCTTGTTGTGTGTTCGACAGATCAACCAACTGCTGCCATTGTTCACCCAGGATCGTCTTTTCAACCGGGAGGGTATGGCCAGAGCAGTTCAAGATAACCACATCATCCGGTTTGATAACGCCTGCCCGCACCATTTTAAAGACGCCTGCAAACATCACCCCTGTTGCAGGTTCAACTGAGATTCCTTCGTTGCGTGCCAACACACGAATAGCATTAAACGCTTCCTCGTCCGTGGCAGAAACAAAGTATCCACCATTTTCCTGAACATAGTCGTACAGGATTTCATAGGCCCGTCCTGGTGAACCGGTTGCAAGTGTAGCAATAATCGTGGATGATTTCTCGATGGGTGTTGCTACACGCTGGCCACGCTCAAAAGCTTCGACCATCGGCGCACAGCCTGTTGACTGTACGATTCCGAAGGCTGGCAGCTTATCAATCAGCCCGAAATCATACATTTCTCGAAAGCCCTTGCCCACACCAATTGGTCCCATGCCACCGCTAACACCTTGGATAAACCAGTCAGGTGAACGCCATTTTTCACCCTTTTCAAACTTATCTCCCAGTTGTTCGGCGATTTCATAAGCCATGGTCTTCATAGCCTCAATTGCAGCCACGCTTTTGATACCCTTATCCAGAAAGATCCCTTTGGCTTTGGCAAACTGTGCCGCCAGGATTTTGGTTTGATCATAATTACCTGTTGTTTTGATGATCTCTGCGCCATAGAGCGCGGCTTCACGCATCTTGTCGTTGGGTGTCAAACGTGGGAAAAACGCCCACAGTTTGATCCCGGCTCTGGCTCCATAGGCTGAATAAGCAATCGCCACATTGCCAGTGCTGGCAACAACAACCTCGTTTACGCCCATCTCTTTGAGGGCGGAAATAGCCACTGTTGCTTGTCGATCTTTAAAGCTTCCTGTTGGCCCTTGCCGTTCATCTTTGATATAAAGGTTACGGAGTCCCAACGAAGCACCTAGAGCTTCGGACTTAATCAGGGGGGTACTTCCCTCGCCCATCGAGACGATATTGGAGGTGTTATAAATGGGCAACACCTCATGATAACGCCACAAGTTGGGCTGTCGATTTCCAAGGTCTTCCAACCACTGGTCAACATCGAATTTGTTCCTATCGTACCGGGCTTCCACAATTGTTTCACCACAAGTCGGGCATGTACCAGAAAAATTCTTGAGAGGCGTCATCGTCTGGCAATAAGTACATTCAAGAACGACCTGCTTATGGTGAATTGTCACCGGTGTTCATTCCCTTCATGGAGGTCAAGATGTTGTTTGACTTCCTCGATAAATTGCGCATATTCTTCCTGACTGATGTCGGTCTTCTGAAGTACGTGCACATTGGTCAACTGTTCTTGCTCTTCTTCCTTCAGGTTAATCTCGTTTGTCACGACCAAGACTGGGATGGTAGCGGTTTCAGGATTGGAGCGTAGTTCTTTCAGTACCGCGAAACCATCCATTTCTGGCATCCGCAGATCAAGGATGATGAGATTAGGGCGACGACGTGCCACCAGTGAAATGCCCTCGACACCACTTTCTGCAGAGAACACACGATACGCGCCGTTTTCGTTTAGGACCTGGGTCAGCAAATGAATGGCCTCCGGCTGGTCGTCAATAATCAGAATACGCTCGGTATTGCTTTCCTTTTCGGCCTCCAGCACTGCCTCCACTAGGTCTTCTGGTACAAATGGACGCTGGATAAAGGTATGTGCACCTATTTGATAAGCCCGTTCAGATTCATTGCTCAAGGTCACAACGATAATCGGAATGTCCAAGGTATCATCCCGATCTTTGAGCCGGGACAGGACGTTCCAACCTTCACCATCGGCAAAGTTCACATCCATGACAACAATGGTGGGACGGAGGGTACTCGCCATCGCTTCGGCATAGGCTTGATGATCGGCTGTATGCACCTCAAAACCTTCACGCTGCAACACACGCCGGAACTGATCGACCATATTCTTATCATGTTCAATCAACAAAATCTCACGTTTTGTTTGCATGACTTTTGGCGGTGGGCTAGATGCAATGTTACTCAACTCGATGGCTGGCTTAGTCGACGGATTCATCGGGCTGTGCATATTGGTATTCGGTTCAATCTGTGTTGCTGGGTCAAGTTCATCTTTAGTTTTGGGTTCGGTTTGTTCCTGTTCCTCCTTTTCCATTACAGGTTCAATCGGAATAGTGACACTAAACACCGACCCCACATTGACTTTGGATTCAACCAACATCTCGCCGCCCTGCATCTCTACCAACGACTTTGCAATGGGCAGGCCAAGACCTGTACCACCTTGTGTCCGCGTCAACGAGGAGTCAACCTGACGGAAGGCTTCAAACAGAAGTGGTAGGTCTTTTTCATCAATCCCGATCCCTGTATCCGCGACATCAATGCGGACTATATCCCGATCTTGTAGGTCATCATGCCAGGGATAGGTGCGAATAGTGATCGACCCTTCGGAGGTGAATTTCGCTGCGTTGGAAACCAGATTCAACAAAACCTGACGGGTGCGGAACTCATCACCATAGACTTTGGGCAGATTGGGCGCTGATTCCAGCAGAATGTTAATGGTTTTGTCTTTGACCAGACCAACACCAATTGACTTGACTGCTTCGACCAAGGGTTTAATCTCGAAGTAAGCAAACTTGATGTCCAGTTTACCCGCCGCAATCTTCGCCTGGTCGAGAATATCGTTAATCAGATAGAGTAAGTGCTGACCACTGTTGTAGATAGTGGTCAAGTCCTGTTCCTGCATTTCGGTCAGCGGGCCGTCAATGCCCTTCAGCATCACACGGCTGAAACCAATGATAGAGTTCAACGGCGTCCGTAACTCATGGCTCATGTTTGCCAGAAAATCACTCTTGAGACGATCCAGCTCGCGCAATTGTTCGTTGGTCTGGGTCAATTGTTGGAGCAAGAGCGTACTTTGAACCACGGCTGAAAGCGACCCGGTAAGCGTGAGCAAAATCTGGATCACATCATAGTTGAAGATATCACGCCGCGTATCTTCTAGCGCAATCAAACCGATCATTTCGTTGCCGGAGGCCAAGGGCAGCAAAGCGGCCGTTTGTGCCCCAGAAACCACAGGCAAGTAACGGTTTTCGCTGCGAATATCATCCACAATGAAGGGTTGCAAATTACTGGCAATCAAGCTGACGATATTGTCTGCATCAGCAATGCGAATTTCCTCTACTTCCGTAAGTGGTTGGTCAACTCCAGCCAACGCCACAGGTTTCATGGTTATGTAGGAGTTTTCCAATTCATCCATATAGAGCTGCGGCAGATAGATCGTCACGGAAAGTGGATCAAGTCGTTGATAGATGAAGTTCGCGACTTGCTGGAGGGCGACATCGAGTTCATTGGCAGAGGCCGCGGCATTGGTTACTTCAAACAAGAAGCCCATGTTATCGGCCTGTGCCTGTGCCGAGGCATAAAGGGTAGCGTTATCAATCGCCACTGCAATCTGACCTGCCAGTGTTGCTACAGCGCGGACATCTTCTTCATTGAAGGCATCGGGCTGGTTGGACTGTACATCAAGCGCACCCACGACCTGCCCCTTGATGATGAGGGGCAACGCCATCTCAGAGCGTGTCAGGGGTAGATAGGGATTCGGCTGATGGATAACATCGGCGTTGGCAGTATCCAACGCAATCGTTGGTTCACCGGATGCTGTCACCACACCGATCACACTATCCGATCCTTTCGCCAGTTTATGGTGGACTTCGAGCAACTGGCGGCCCGATTCGCCTGTACTGGCACGCAGTTCGGCGTATTCATCCTGCTCATCCATCAGGAAAATCTGGACGTGATCGTAATTAAAGGCATCCTGCACTAAGTCTACCAAACGCGGCATCAGCACTTCCAGGTCAAGGATAGTCGTCGCACTCTGGCTCACCTCAGCCGAGGTTTCAAGCTGGCGGGCACGGCGTTCCGTCTGTTGGAACAGATAAGATGCTTCCATCGATAGCGACGCCTGTTCTGCAAATGCTTGATAGTTGCGGATTTCACGATCAGAGTGCGTGTATGGATCACGAGAACTAATCCAGACGACACCAATTTCGCGGTTAGGCACCCGCAGCGGGATGATGATCAAGGACCTGGCATCCAAACTTTCAATGATACTGCGCTGTATATCATCCAATTCTTCATCTTCGTAGATGTCATCAATGGTAAACATAACTGGACTGGCGAGTTGTTGCCATGCTGGGAACTGATCGGCTGATAGAATCACACCTTCCAGGTCAACCCCGCCCTCCTCGTTCCAACTCGACACAATCTGAACGGTTGCGTTGGGCAAATCCAAAGAGGCCGAGTTCAACACGGCGATAAATACTTGATTAACGTGCGGAGGAATCAGGTAATTGACCACAACATCAATGATCTCGACTGGCGTAGTCGCATCAGACAAAGCACGACTGGCCTGATAAAGAATACTGGTTTCTTCTAGCGTTCGCTGAATCTGATCGAACAGGATCAAGTTATTCAGAATGATTGATGCGCCATCTGCAATCGTATTGACGTAGCGGTTTTCTGTCTCACTGAATTGATGCGGTTGCGTGTAGGCTGCAACCAGAAAACCGTTGTTGAGATCACGTGGGCGCAGATGAATGGCAGCGAGGCCACGAATACCTCCCTCGATTAACTGCTGCTCCATTTCATCAGGATGATGCAGTTTGGTCAGGTCATCAATGTACAACCCGCCTGGTGGAAGTTCCGTCTGCAACATAATTCCTCGGAAATCGACATTTGGCAATTGCTCATCCGTCTTCCAATTGACGAGATCAGGAGATTCTTCTTCTAGGCCCGGTGCCTCATCAAGATAAACACCGAAATAGGCTGGTTCCAGTATATTTGATACATCTGAAAGTACCTGAGATAGCTGGTCAATATCACGCACCTGACTGATGTTTGCATTGGCCGAATAGAGTGCCTGCACCTCACGCAATGTAGATTGCTGCGATTCAATCAGATAATGGTTATCCAGTGCTGTCGAGGTCACATCACCCAATTGTGTCAGCAGCGGTTCGAGCGTATTCGGCAAACCGGCAACGCTGTCACTTATAAGTACAATCCAGCCAAGCAGTTGATTACGAGTCACAGATCGCATTGGCAAGGTGACAAACGACTGTGCGCCCATATCTTGCAACATCGTCTGCAAATCATCGGGCACATCTTGAACATCATCAACGCGCACCAACTCATGGTCATCCAGATAATCTGCCAACAGTTGCGGATGCTGAAGGGGTTGGATCAACTGACGAGTTAACGTGATATTGTCATGATTATCGGATGATAGGATGAAGGCGTCCAATGGCTGGAGAAAAGCAAATTGCATAATCAGCACATCCAGCACTTCATCCAGATTATCTGCTTCAGAAAACTGCCGCTGTGCTTCGTACAATTGCACTGTTTCGCGTAAGTTTTCTTGTAGCGTATTTTCCAGACTTCTCAGGTTACTGATGTCGGAGAATGCAGCAACAATGCTGGTCACCTGCCCGCTAGAATTCAAAATTGGCGCAGCGTCGATCAGCAAATCGATCTGAGTATCTCCAGCGATGACGGCCACATCATCGCTGGAATACAATTGACCTTCTCGAAGGGCGATGAAGATCGGCATTTCATCTTCAGGATACAGCAACTGCGTGCCCGTGCGATACAGATTATAGAACTCGATACTGAACGGCGAATCCAGATCAATATCTTGCCCCAACAACGCCTCAATTTTCCGATTAGACACCAATGGTTTGAGTGTATTGGCATCTAATACCAGTACACCTGCAGGGAGCGTTTCCAGAATCGATTGGAGCGTTTGTCGCTCTCTCTGAACTCTATCGAACAGGGCACGATTTTCCAGTGCAACTGCGACCTGAGCCGCCAAGGTTGCAATCAATTGGTCATCACGATCAGTCAGGTCATCCTGATCCAGACCCCGCCCCACAAACAATGCACCTGTTGGGCGGCCACCACTCAGGCGAATGGGCACAGCCATATGTTTACCGAAGAAGTTAGTAATTTCTTCTCGTTCAACCTCATGATAATCAACAAACGAAGGATAAGTCGCCGGATTATTAACAACGAAGGATTGATTCAGACGCACGGCATCAACTATGGGCATCCCGGTGTCTAGACTGTAGCTCATCTGGGTCGTTCCATCTGCACCGGGTACACGAACAATCAGACTTTCTAACCTTGCCCGGTTATTATCTAGCAGCAGCACCATCCAGCGGTCAAACCCAGCCTCTTCTACAATCCGTTCAAAGATATCACGCAAACTGGCTTCAAAATCATCGCCAATACGCCTGGCAAGCTGGGCGACTTCGGCTAGTGCGAGTGCACGTTGGGCTTCATCCTGGGCACGTTCCGCCGCATCACGCGCTTCATCAAAGAGGCGTTGGCGATCAATCGCAGTTGCAATCTGCCCCGAGATTGCCGAAGCAAAGCGCACATACTGCTCAGAGAAGGCATAGGCTCGGTCACTTTGGCACACAACAATACCGAACCAATTCTGGCGGCTGCGGATGGGCAAAATCACCACACTGCCAACGCCTTGTTCTAAGAGCAGTTTGCGTAGGATCGGCTCATTATGCAGTTGGGATTCTGGATCATCGTGCAATACATCCTGGATGTAAACCGGGCCTTTCGCTTCGTTGGTCAGGCGACCATAAGGATAATCCTGGCTCGAAACCTGCATTCCAGGTTCTAGCGGTCCATCTGGTTGGCTGCTCCAGACAAATACATATTCAAGCGTCTCAGTATTTAGTGTTGCATCAGGTGTGGCTAGCATCAGACTAATCGTCATGTTTTGATCAATCTGGTCACTCGTTTCGGTTAGCAAGAAGGGGCGTGCCAGATGCTCGACAGAACTTTCATAAACACGCTCGGCATTCTGTGCTGCTGCAATCGCACTACTGGCAACATAGAGGTTGCGGCTTTCATCTAGTGCGGCCTCAGTTTGATCAAGCAACCGACGAATTTGAATCTGCCCGGCTATCTGGCCAGTAAGCGCCCGATACAGTTCGTAATCACGAACCATGAGTTCATGGGGTTGCTGGGCAAAAACGCGGAACACAGCGATGGGGTGATCTGCACTGAACAACGGGAACACGGCCATAAAGCGATATCCCTGTGAACGCATCCACTTAATCGATTCTGATACATTGGGGTTGCTGGGCGAAGAATCAACGAAAATCTCTGCTTCGCGTTCACGGATAGGGCTATCGGCTGAGATTTCGATAACTTGTAATTCATTAACTTCATGGACTTCATCTCCGTCCGAATTGGCAACAATCCGGGCACGAGTAGGCCAACCAAACTCATCCAGCTGGCCTTCCAGCAAGCTTAGACTAAACCTTAGGTCAGGATCAGGTGAGGTAGCAACCGCCGCATACACTAGGTCCTGCATAGTCTGGGCTGTGTTGATAATACGGCTAGCGGCATAGAGGTTTTCGTTTCGCGTCACTTCCTCTTCTGTCTGTTGTAGTAACAAGCGATTGTCAATCGCAACACCTGCTTGGTCAATCAGGGCAACGAAGATACGACCGTCTCGTTCATCAAACGTCTGGGGTTCATCAAACTCGATCATAATTAAGCCACGCCAGACATTACGTACCGTCAGCGGAATTGCAACAACAGCCTGCGCTGCCATCTGTTTGAAGATCAAGCGTAGACCATCATCTAACCGTGCGTCCTGGTTGACATCTGGGATCAGTCCGATCTGGGTAGCGCCAAGTTCTTGGAGGAAGGGATGATCGTTCATTTGAAGGCGCGTCCCAGCAAGGTTGTGTGTGGCTTTTGCTTGTTCCTCGCCAATGAGAAGATCAGTGTGCAGCTCTATCCAGGTCGGCTGGGTCTCATCATCAAACATCCAAACCTGACCGCCAATGGCCGACGGCATCACAGACACCACAATGGCCTGAATGATATCTTCCAATGTATTCGCTTCGTTCAAATACCGACTGAGTTGATACAGGGTGGACGTTTCAGAAAGGGTCAACTGTGTTTCTTCAAACAATCGGGCATTGTCCAGACTAACTGCCAGCCGTTGCGCCACCGTCTGTACCATGTCGATCACATCATTTGCCTGGACATCCCGAGCGGCTTCGACCTGGATCGCTCCAATTACTTCACCACGCAACGAAATAGGGGCGGCAACTGTATCGGGCTGCTGCTCTGCTTGAATTGCCTGGTGCAACTGCACCGCTTCGGTCATCTCTGGTGTCCAGTTCCCTGCTTGATGTTGACCTGTAGCATCCACCATAACCCTCATGTCAGCAGCCTGCACGTTGAGGTATTCTTGCCAGACTTGTCCGGTCATCTGGCGGTTCAAGCGCTGAATTTCACGTAAGTTGCTCTCGGCTTCAAACAACAGTCGTTTATTCTCTTCAACATTGACTTGTTGATCAGCGAACAGACGCGCATTACGAATCGCAGAAGCCAATTGATTCGCCATCACCTGTAACGCCTGAATGGATGCCTTATCGAATAAATCCGAACGGGTACTCTGAACATCTAACGCCCCAATAATGGTCTCGCCATCAAAAATTGGAAGGGCCAATTCTGAACGTGTATTTTGAAGAAGCTCATTCCGTGCATGGACGTTATCAGAATTGGTGTTGCGGGTGATAACAACTTCACCAGTCACCGTTACACGACCAATGACACTTTGTGACCCAATTGCCAGCCGATGCCCACGCTTCAGCAGTTGTTGACCTGCACTTCCAGTACTGGCTCGCAGCACCGCATGAGTATGATCCTTATCAACTATAAAAACCTGGACATGGTCATAGGCAAATCGATCTCGGATGAGATCAACTGCCTGTCGTAGCAAAACATCCAGATCGAGAATTTGTGATAAGATTTGACCAATTTCTGAGGTCGCACGCAGAAGTTCAGCAGTTCGGGTAGAATCATTGGCTGTCGTCTCTGCATTTCGTATAAAGAAGCGAAGCGTCGTTACCGATGCAACCAACACAAGTATATTCAGAACAATCTGTGTACCAGATTCGTTGACATCTAGCCCGTATGCGTCAATTTGTTCGTACAAATGCAGCACATAACGTCCAAAGATCACCAACGCTGCCATCCTAAAAGGTACTGGCCTTAGTAAGAGTGCACCACTCATTAAGGTCAAAGTTGCCAGCAAAAGCTCTAAACTCAGATTACCGTCTGATGGTGACAAATAACTTAAACCAAATAAGACGACGATGATGTTTGCCGCCGTTTCAACACGTTTATTTGCCACTAACCACAATACATAAAAACAGGCGAAGATGAGGGCGATGGGTCCAAAAATGCCGCCGCCTAGATTATTGCCCTCTTGCGAAATGGCAATTAAATTTGTAATCAATCCGCCAATCGACACGCCAATACCAATAATTGCCAATACTTGAATGAAGTTGATACGCAATCGGTACATTGGCCCTTGTTGTGTAGCTTGGTTTTCATTCATCTTATGACCCCTCCGCCTTCTCTGGAGGTGCTCCCAACTGGATCATCACCTTGTCGGCGTTAAGCATTGAATACAGGCTTGTGGCTGCCTCGTTCAGCATCACTTCAACGTTATTGGTTGATTGCAAACGGCTGCTGATCTGATTAACCAGGGTTTCACGCTGTGCCACCCACTGGCTAACATCAACCAAGCGTGCGTTCTCAATAGCGAGGCCAAATCGTTCGCTGATCTCTTGTACAAGATCAAAGTCATCAGGTGTAAAATTCTGGGTGTTGTCCAGCTCAAACTCCATCGCTCCAATAACTCGTCCACGTACGCGTAGTGGAACGGCGATCACCTGCTGATTGCCCTGTTGTTCCTGCACCAGATGGTTGATCTGCATCGCATCTTTCAATGTCGAGGTCTCTTCAGCATGCGAAACCATCTGATCATTAGAAAAGTCATATGTCAGCGCATGTTCGTTGCGCTGGCTCGAAAGATAATCCGACCAAACTTGACCAATCAGTCGTTCATTCAGGCGTTCCACTTCATGTAAGGCTTCATGCGCTTCCTGAACCAGTCGTTCGTTTTCTCGTAACTGCATCTGCGCATGGTCATATTGACGTACATTATCAATCGCTAGTGTAATGCTATCTGCCATCACCTGAAGTGAACGTTTTACCTGTTCATGGTCAAAGGCTTCGGTAACCTTACTTTGAACATCCAACGCACCGATGATCCGGCTACCAAGCCGCAGTGGGAAAGCGGCCTCTACGCGAGTTTCCGGTAGTAATTCGTTCCGTTTATGAACACCATCCAGGATACCTGATCGCGCCACAACAGGCGTACCGCGCAACGTCACTTGACCAATCACACTGTTAGAACCTACCCGTAAATTGTGTTTACGCTCCAACAATAAGCGCCCGACCTCCCCCGTGCTGGCAACCAGCCGAGCCTCTTGGGTTTCTTCGTCAATCAAAAACACCTGTGTATGATAAATCGCCGCAAACTGTTCGTTGACATTATTAACAACATCATCAAGCAAAGCATTCAGGTCTTCGCGCTGAGCAACCCGATCCGCAATCTGTGTTACAACCTCAGCTGCAACATCTCGATTTTCAACCGCTTGGCTTGCACCTTCATTACGGCTGGCCTGAGCATATCGAAGAAACAAATAGATCAGGCTACCAATACCAATTATCAGGATCAACATGGTGGATAGATCGGACAAATTGTGAGTGATGAGATCATCAATATGGGTGATATAGACTGGAAGTTCTTCGGTAGTGCGACCAGCCCGAAGCCCGACCCCAACAGCCACTGCGATCAAAGCGCCAAGCGTCGTCACAATCAAGCCCTTGATAGACTGCAACAAGCCACCCAATAAAATCAGTATGACCAACACAATGCCGCTGCTGGCATTGAGGAGACCGATTTGAACGGTGTTCATATAAGCACCCAACACCCACATGGCGACTGGTCCCCAACCTGCCAGTTCCAAACGTCCAGTGCGTAATAGATAGACTGTAATGCCTGCAACCAGGTAAAACGATACAATGTAAATGGCTAGCTCGGTTGATTCGTGCAAAAAGGTGTCATTAGTTGCTGGATTGATGGGCACAAACAAGATAAAGGTGTATAGAAAGACCAGAAAAGCGGTGATTGTATAAACCATCTGTGCCCTGGCCCGTTCCAGAGATGTCTCAAATTGATCTAGCTTCAACCATTCGATCATAGTGCTTTACTCCGATTGAACGTCAACTGCACCTGGATCAAGGCGAATTCGTGCACGTTTCGCCCCCAAAGCACGTCCTAGTTCACGGACTGTGACGTGCATAATTTCATCTATTTCGACTTGCTGCTGTAATTGACTGGTGATGACATTAACCAATGTCTTGCTTCGGGCGATTTCCTGGCTTTGGGAATAGGTCTCACAATTTTCCAACGCAACCGACAACTGGCTCACCAATTGCTGAAGCATCTGCCTGTCAACCTCACTATAACCGTCCGGCTGACGCTTCGCAACTTCAAGAATACCCGTCACCGCACCCCGCTGGTGAATAGGAGTAGACATTGAAGACCGCATCTGGTTAGTGAAGGTGTATTTCAGATCAGCTTCTTGATCCAGATCGCTCGTCATGAGAAATTGTTTGCTCTCCCATACTTGATAAGCTGTTGTTCCTACCAATTCAAGCTCTGCCATAATACCAGTGGTATCAACAACCGACACCTCCTCATCGGTTTGATAGGCCACTACTTGCAGACTACTAATTGAGGGATTCTGCATCAGTATACCCACATGATCCGTAGGCATAATTTGGGAAAGATGAAGAAGCGTCATTTCGAGGAGAGCATCAACTTCAAAGGTCGCCTGAATAGACTGGCCAAAACCAACAATTCCTTCCATCTGCCGTGCTAACCGATGGGCATTTGACTTCAATTGGCTGTTTTCCTGCCGTTGGACTATTTCCGCCAGTTTGGCGCTAACTGAACCCAGTATCCATTCGGCAGGGTCCGTTGTTTCGGCTTTGGCATCAATGTCGACAACAATCACATGGTCAATTCCAAGAGGAATCAACCAATGCCCATTGTGCTGCTGCGGCAATTGGAGAACGGTGTTGAGGGGAATGGAATCGCCAGTTTGGGTATGTACCAGTTGGTTGGTTTGAACTTGATAAAGCTGAAATGACAGGAGTTCCGGCATCGCTTCTTTTATCACCGGAAACGCTGCATCCACCAGGACATCTAGTGGCGATCCATCCCGTACCCAACGGTCACCGACTGCAGTCAATTGAGCGAGGGTATCTAGGCTGGGCATTTTATGTCTCCCTAATGAATAATTATTTCCACTCCCACACCTGATCTCCGGCCAACAAGCGTGTAATTTGCTCCGAGAAGCGGTCAGGGTCAAGTGGTTTACCCAGAAAACCATCAAAACCCGCTTTTTGGGCACGGCGCATCTGATCTTCACTGGCCTCCGCCGTGACTGCACACACAACCGTATCCTTCAAACGGGGATTGCCCCGCACTTTCTGTAAGGCTTGATAACCATCCTCATAGGGTAAGCGAATATCCATCAAAATGAGGTCAATGCGCGGCAGAGTTTCTGCAAACTGCACAACTTGCCATCCCGATGTTTTCCATTCACAACGCTGTACACCCATAAACGCCAGCATACGAGCGATGAGGACAAAATTTGGCACATTATCCTCTACAACAAGAACATGGGCTTCACTTGGTTCGATTGGAGCAGTTGCCATAATTATTAACTACCTTATGAATTGGATAACTTGATCAGCGAAAGTATCGACATCAATGGGCTTGCCAATATATCCATTACAACCTGCATTCAGTGAACGTTCCCGGTCACCTTCCATCACATTTGCTGTCAAAGCGACAATCGGGATATGGGCGGTCTCTGGCAATTCACGAATTTTAGCGGTGGCTGTCAGCCCATCCATCTCTGGCATACTAATATCCATCAGGATCAAATCCGGCGGATCTTTTTTAGCCATTTCAATACCCAATACAGCGTTTTCTGCTTCGGTTACCTCAATACCTTCTACCATCAGGATTCGGCGTACCAGCATCCGGTTATTGAAATCATCTTCAATATACAGAATACGTGGCATAGCGACGTTGCTCCTGATAATCATTGTACAGTCAAATATAGACACAAACCAGAAAGCTTGGAAGAATTTGTGAAATTCTAACCTATCTAGTGATTAGTCATGGCTAATCACTACCAGCATACACCAAATTTGAATGTAAGGACAATGAAGGACCGTCTAGCAACCTTCAAGTTTTCTGGTATGCTGGTAGTTCGTTGGACAGATCAGAACGGAGAAACTAGCTCATGAGGCAGTACGATACTCCCCCTGCCATGCAAATCGACACCAATAAAACATACGTTGCTCACTTCAAAACTAGCAAAGGTGAATTTGAAATCGAGCTTTTCGCTTCAAAAGCCCCTGTTACGGTCAATAACTTTGTATTTTTGGCCTGTGACAGTTTTTATGATGGTTTGGCGTTTCATCGCGTGATTGACAATTTCATGATTCAAGGGGGCGATCCCCACGGAGATGGTCGCGGTGGCCCCGGTTATCATTGGGATGATGAATCAGCAGCACTCAATATACCGCACAATGGTCCCGGCATTCTGAGCATGGCGAATTCAGGTCCTAACACGAATGGTTCACAATTCTTCATTACTCATCTTGCCACCCCCCATTTAAACGGCAAACATGCCGTCTTTGGTCAGGTAATTGGGGACGGTCAAAAAGTGGTGGATGTGATTCAACAAGGTGACATCATGAAGACAGTCACCATCAAGGAAAGCTAGCAATTTGCCAGAGCCCTTGTGGAGGTCCTGCTAAAACTCATCTTCTGGCAGCCGTTCCATTTTTGCCACAGGCAGTGTCACGGCAAATACAGAACCACCAGATGGATTATCTTCAACCCAGATACGACCCTGGTGGGCATCGGCTACTAGCCGACAGAACGCCAATCCCAGCCCGACTCCGCGCCTCACTTTCTTGCGCCCTTCTACCTGTGTGAAACTGTCAAAAAGCTTAAGCTTGAAATCGTCCGGTATACCTGGCCCGCTATCAACCACGTCAATACGCACAAATCCTTTATCTGCATTCGCCTCCCCAGGCAGATGATGTCGCACGATAATCTGGCTCGCCTGCGGGCTGTACTTCAGAGCGTTGTCAACTAGATTAAGGAGTAAACGCTCCACCTTGTCCGTATCAATATCGAGCGGCAGCAAGTCCGCACTCACAGCAGAAACAAGCTCTATGTTCAGTTCATTCGCCAATGGGGTCAGTTCATCAAATACGTTGTCAACGATTGCATTCAATTCAGCGAGTTCCGTCTCCACTTCAATACGTCCGCTTTCCATCTTGGAAATATCCAGCAGACTATCGACGCGCCCCAGAAGCTTACGAATAGCGCGGCGGCTGGTTTCCGTTGTTGATTTAACCAACACGCTGAAGTCCGATTCTTCTGGAACCAGATCGTTGAGTAGCTTCATACCCGTGTTGACGGCGGTTAACGGACTACGCAAATCATGCACCATCATACGAGAGAGTTCATCGCGTGCGCGTTCCAATTCTTGTTCTTCGGTGCGATCATGGAACACGAGCAAAACCCGCTCTGCGCCGGGAACAGCGATGATGATTCGTTGAATATAGCGAATACCCTGCTCCCCCTCGATAGAATAGAGTATTGGCTCGTAATCTATGACACCTTGCTTTAGATCATCAACAAACCCTTTGAAGTCGTGTCGTGTGTCAAATCCAAGTCGTTCATAAACTTGAGCATGCTGCTCATTGACCAGCTCTTCCAGATGTTGATTCAAGAGGGTTCCCGGCTCAATACCGACCATCGTCATTGCTGGGTTTGCCAGCACAATCTCATCCTGACTATCAATCAAGATGATGCCCTCATCCATGGCATCCAAAATAACCTGAAGCCGATCCCGACCTTCGATAATGCGCTTGAACAAACGGGCATTATCAATTGCTATCACCGACTGATTGGCGATTTGGCTGACAAATTGGCTGTCTTCCAGACTGAAACCGCCAATTCGATCACTTTCCAATGTAATCACACCCAGAATAGTATCTCCCCGACTAATCGGGACACTCAGTTGAGATCGCGTTGATGCAATAACCTGTCTATAAGTAGGTTCTTGACTCACATCGTCAATCACACGAGTCTGCCCTGTTTCGAGGACATGGTAGGTAATGCTCTCCCTGATAATTGTGGGGGCTTCATAGCCAGCATGAGCCATGACGTCTATTCCGTCAGCAGAACTCAACCCGACGATACCTACTTCTACATGACATGCTTCCATTGCACTCTGCAAAATTTGGTTGCAGATCATAACCAGATCAACGGTTGAAGTCAGCACGCGACCAATACCAGCCAACGTTAATAGTCGCTCAATACTGCGCTGTAGGGCTTGATCTGTACTGGAATAAGTTTGCGCGTTGCGGATGGATTGGGCTGCTTGCGTAGCAAAGGTTCGCAGACGTTCCAGCTGCTCGCTAGTGAAAAGCTGGACTTCATTATAATAGGCCACAATGATGCCTAGACTGCTCTCGCCTATGACCAGCGGCATCTCAACATAAGCGCGCTTGCCCTCTAATTCAAACTGTCTGCGCAAATGACTGATGCGGGTATCCGTCAAAATATCCTGGACAGGCAGCGGTAGTTTCTGGTGCATGGGAACGGCTGTATCACATGTTACCAGCAATGGTTCAGGTGGATTGTTACTAAAACCGAGACTCAAGCCAGCATGTCGTACCATCGTCGGCATAGCCTCATCCTGACCAAACAGATAAACCGCAACCGCATTCCCCTGCGAAATCGCGGATGTACTCGAAATTATGGTATCTAGCACCGAATCAGGCGATAATGTCCCTGCGAGTAAGGCAGAGATATTATTCAAGGCTATCATCTGTTGCAAGCGTTCAGTCTGCTGATGATATAGTTGGGCATTTTCGATGGCGACACTTGCACTCGCCGCCACAATGCTGAATAAACGCAGATCATTCTGATCAAAGTGTCGATGGGGGTCATCCGAAGTGACGGCGAACATTCCCAGTCGTTTGCCACCCGCTATCAAGGGAATACCCATCCAAGAATATATTGTTTCTTCCGGCAGTTCCAGTCCCATATTCTGAACAGTTTCTTGAACATTGTCCCCAATAATAATTGGGGTTTGATCGTCTATCACCCGTGTAATGAGTGAATTCGTCGTGGAAAGTATCAGAGCCTGATCTTCGGGGTGCAGTTCATCGCCATCCCGAATGACAAGCGGAAATTCAACCTGATTGCTTTCGGGATTATAAAGAGCTACCGTGAAGTTGCGAATGTCCAGTAGATTCGAAACTTGCAAGTAAACGGTTTTCAGCAAAGTCTCCAACTGGAGGTGAGAACGCACCGCACGAGTCACAATTGATAATGTCCGCAGTTCATTTAACTGCTTATGGAGTTGAAACTCAGATCGGCTGATGGCATGAAGTGCTAAGACAATAACAGGCATCCCCAATATACCAATAACCTGGGTCGGCTTAGAAAGTTGATTGACGATTTCGGCAATCATGAATGAAAATGGCACTGGTAACAACATTGTGACCAAAATCAGCATCAGGTTCGCCCGCACGATCTCCCGAACAGCCTGTCCACGCCCATAGATTTCCAATACAAAGACCGAAAAATAGAGCGTAACGTACACGAGCGTGTACAAGAATGCCGCGTAGTATTGCTTGGTTTCCCATTCTGCATTAAAGATTGGCAGCACGCCATCCAACGCAAAATACACCTGACTAGCTGTCCAGAAGCCCAGCGTCACCCGGGCGGTTACAAACACTATGTTCAACAGGCGGTGACGAACTAAACGCCGTGATGAGTAAATCCGAACGTTGTGGAGCCCTGCTCCTGCGACCCCGCCAAAGAATACAGCCCAGGTCATGAGAGGGCGTGCTTCCAACGGGAGTGAAAGAAAAGCGATCATACCAACTGCATGGGCAGGACTCAGTTCACCTTCAGAAAACCAAACGCCAAAAAATAGGACAAAAGCCGTCAGGAAGACATAAGTCAGGATTTCGTTGGAATAACGGCTAATGAGATCACTATCAGGGGTATTTAAAAGTAATACGCCAAGCGTCATCACCGCAAGCACCAGCGGAATAATATGGGGAAGCCAGCGCACGAGGCTGGGTTGGTTTGGCTGCAATGTCATATTCATATCGCCTAAGATACAAAACTAGATGCTGGCAAGGGTGGATTCCACCGCATCGGGTTCCTCGGATGGTTCTTCTGAACCAACTGGTAAAGTAAATGCGAAACATGCACCAGACAATGGGCCATTTTGCTCTATCCAGATAATCTCGCCATGGGCTTCAATGGCCAACTTACAAAACGTCAGTCCAAGACCTGTACCTTTTCGTCCATGTAAGGGTTTACTACCCAACACCTGACGGAATTTCTCAAAGACTCGATCCACTTCTTCTGATGGGATTCCAGGGCCGCTATCGGCGACCCGGATCACAACTTTGCGCGGTCCTGCCAAGGCTACACTAATCATCACCTCACCACCATGGGGTGTAAAGCGCAGCGCATTATCCAGCACATTAACAATAACTCGCCTGATTTTATCACTATCAACATCAACTAATGGCAAATTTTCGGGTACAATTGTAGTTAATTGGACATCAACCTCGGTCATGGTGGTTTGAAGCTGGCGGGTTGCGCTTTCTACAAGCTCAACGACAGAAGTTGGACGACGTTCCAGCGGCATTCGGCGTGTTTCCATCTTGGCGATATCCAGCAGACTATCCACCAATTGTAGCAAGTTACTAGCACTATCTAACGAGACATCCATCAGTGGGATGATGGTATCATTGGCCGCTTCCCCCGCCACCTCATTGGCGATTTCCATCGTAAGCGTAATACTGCTAATGATTGAACTCAATGGCCCACGCAGATCATGAATGACCATACCCGTAATTTCATCACGATATTCTTCAAGCAGTTTCTCTTCGGTTACATCACGAAGTGTCAGCAATCGCCCAATAATATGATTGTGGTTGTCCATCACTGGCGACCCAATTTCAACGATGTGGCGGGGTTTCCCATTGTACGACAGAGTATAAGATCGTGTGGTAATCCGCTGGGGTTCCAGTCGAAGAATCCGTGCCATATCTTTGAGCGCTTCATCAAGATCGCTGCCCTTATCGTCTTCCCGGTTTTCTAGCTGTTCGAGGAGTGTATCAGCAAAGGGCCGCCCGACATACTCTTCAAGCCGGATATTCAAAATACTTTCAGCACTTAGATTGGCTTCTAACAACACCCCTGCACGATCTAACAGGATAATGCCATCTCGGGTTGATTCGAGAATAGCGGCAGTACGATCACTTTGGCTGCTAATTTGCTCATAAAGGTAGGCGTTCTCCAGATGTCCAGCAGCCTGAATAATAAGCAACTCAAAGATGTTCAAATCGGCCTGGATATAGGGGCGATGGGTGGGCAGCGTCACACACATCACTTCCGTTGCTTCGCCGCCTCGCTTGATCGGCGCGGCTAATAAGCTAGCATAGTCCACTTCGTTGATAAAATCATAACGCTGAAAATCAGAGTCTTGTGTGATGTCTTCGACTACCTGCATGGTATTGGTCTGAGCAGCACGATAGGCAATTTCATCAGGGATAAAGGTACGGGCGTTGGTAAAAATCCCGTCTTCTCGCCGCATACTGGAAAGCAATACCAACTCATCCGTTTCCTGATGATAGTAGAACAAGATGGCATTTAACCCATTGAGTGTTTCGATGGCCGTTTGCAGAATCGAGCGTGTCACGGCCTGCTTGTCGGTCATACTTGATAGCGCCAACGAAAGTTCCCGGAGTTCGGTCAGCGTCTCAATTTGTGCCTGTCGTTCATCCAGCAAGCGTGCATTCTGAATGCTGATGACCGAATGCCCTGCCAGATTCTTGATAAATTCGACATGCTCCTCATTAAAAAAATCCGGCTGAACACTCTCGACGTTCAACACGCCCATCACACGCCCATCAGTTTCGATTTTCAGGGGTACCACAGCAGAAGATTGATAGGAAGCCTGATACTGATCCAATTTAATATAGTTATTATATGGTTGATTATTACCGACGACCAGGGTTTCCCCATTTGTCATAACATAACCCATTAGTCCCACAACAGGGTTGCGTTGCGATTCATATTGATACCAGTTGTCCTGATATAATTCGCGTGTGATGATGCGGAACTCACCGTTTTCTGTAATCAAACCCAACGTGGCTGTATCGGCTTGTGTTGCACGTATGGCTGCTTCTAGGACATTGTGGATAATGACATCGAGATTTAATGAAGCGGAGATTTGCTGGGCGATATCTTCGATAAGGGATAACTGCTGCAATCGACGATCCAACGCATCTTGAGAGATTCGGTACAACTGGGCGTTATGAATCTGAGTCGCCAGCAGATTAGTCGCCATCTCCATTAAGCGCCACTCACTATCAGAAAAATGATAGGCTGATTGATCGCTCAAGGTAACTAAACCAAGCGGCACATTATTGGCAATCATCGGCACAAGCATCAGCGTTGCATCATTGCGCGCATTCATAAATTGGCGCAAATTGGGCGAAATATCGACATCGTTTACGTAGTAGACTTGTGGCCCAGCATGATTGTAGTCCAAAGCATCGCTCAGTTCTGGGAACATATCAACTTCAAGGCTTGAACGGTTCTGCTGCAAGAAGCGCAAGCGTTTATTGTCTTCCAACAACCCCAACTGTATGGTTGACAGGTTCATCATTTGTTGGAGTATATTGGTTACACTATCAACGATCTTCTCCAGGTCAAGGCTCGCTGTCGATATGCGAGAAAGATGAACAAGTTGGGCCTGCTCGGAAGCATACAACTCAAGCGCGCTGAGCAAATCAGTATAGTCAATAGCGGCCGTGATCTGATGAGCCAATGTTTCCAACAGTTCAAGCTCAACCGATTCATAGTCATGGGGCATATCATGGAAGACCAATAAGAGACCAACCAGCGCACTCCCTGATTTCAAAGGGATTTCCGCCATAGCTTGGAAATTACCAACCCAAGCGAGTTGGCTCAACGGATCACCCTGGGCAAGATTTTGGATATTGCTCACAATACGTGGTGTCAATTCCCAAATATTCGGGCGATTGTTATGTTCCTTATAATAGGCAATATGGTCTTCAGTCAAGCCAACTGTATGCACAAGACGAACATGAGCCTTGTCATCCTGATCATTCAAGAAGATCGCCACACGCTGGGCATTGCAGATGCCTAAGGCTGTCTGGCAAGCAACATTCATCGCATCATTTTCATCCAGATTGAACATCACATCCTGCACTGATTTGTTGATCTCAGTCAGGTTCTGTGCCAGGGAAACACTTTTCTCAAAAAGGGTCGCATTACGAAGCGCCAAACCGGACTGGTTGGCAATCGTCTGTAGCGCACCAAGTTCAATGCTCCCTGGCACATCCTTGGCACTGGCAACCACCAGCGTCATCACGCCTGTTACATCATCGCCCGAAAGCAGGGGCACACTGATACAGAATTGATCCTGGCTTGGTTCCATATTATCAAAGTAAAATTCGTCGCTACGACGCAGAACTAACACCTTGCGATGAGGAATAATGCGCTGGATAAAGGGCAGATTTCCAAGATGCTGCCGATCCCAATTGACTTGCTCACCATTCACTATCACACGAGGAAATCGCACCGAGTCCGTATTTGTATCGATTAGGCCGACATAGAAAACCTGTGGCTTAACCAGTTCACAAACCCAGCTATAGAGTTGATCCAACACATCATCTAGTACCAGATTGTCGGCAATACGATTGCCAACTGTGCGAAGAAGGGTGAGTTCTTCCTCTCGCTGGCTGAGTTTATTCTCGATTACATGGGCTTCAGCATAGCGAACAGCTTGAATGCCAATCCCTCCCATTAACACAAGATAAACCAGCACACCACTATCTTGATAAACGTGAGCCATCGGAATAATGGCAATCAACAAGATCACATCCGTTAGCCGCCCTGCATCCTGAAAACTCCATTGTTGACCATGCAAATAAGAATTCATAACCCAGGTATAGAACAAACCAATGAGCAACGCCACCAATAGCCCAAGATAATCCGAATCATTCCTCAAAGGGATAGCAACATCAAAGGTCTGAGAAATCATATGCAGAAGCAGAAGATTCCCACCATAGATAACAAACCGGCTCAACGTCAACATAGCTTGAGACAAGGCAGGTTGTTCATTTTCCCTAGGAAAGAAACGCCGCCCTCTCCCAACTGCCACAACAAGCAAGGCAACCATCACCAACAAAACAGCAGCCAACAACCCCAGTATCATCCAGGTTACACTAACAGCAAAGAATTGATAGCCCATCCACAAGCTGTGGTCGTAGGTATTGGGTAAGATGTCTGCCAACACAAATAAACCGGTGCCCAACCCCCAGACGACAACCCACGCCGCTGTTACTTTTACGGGTTCAATCTGTGCTTGTAACACCACGATGAAAACCAGAAACAGGCCTATGATACTCATCCACTTCTGGCGACTTGCAATCAAACTAATCAAAAATCTTGACATCCCATTGAGTATATTATACTTCGCCATCCTGACCAATGTGTTTGAGAGCTATAAATTGAGCAGCGATAACTGCCAACATCATCCAAAAGATAAAACTGAGCCGATCCCACACAGGCACGGCATCCGCCAAACCATAAATCGCATGGGCTACCAATCCAGCCATAGCAGACGCGACGACGATCCGTACTGGACGATCCCCGCGTAGCCAGCAATAACCTACCATACCTAACGTATAAAGATACCACATGACAAACACAACGACACCCAATAAGCCTAAATCAGTTGTAATTTGTAACAGTTCGTTGTGTGTGTGCGATAATATTCGACGATCCCAGTTACGGCTATCTGGCGAAGGTGGATAATCAAACCAGCGCACTGGGAAATCTTCACGAACTGGCCCCCAACGAAAGCGATTCATTCCGACGCCAGTCAAAGGATAAGCGACAACAATCTCAAGACTACCCTTCCAGATGTCGAAACGCTGAGCGAAGGTACGCTCATCACGGCGCGTAATAGTCGTGGGCGCAGCAGGCGATGCGGGCAACCAGTTTAAAAATATAGCTACTTCCAGTGCAACCAACGCTCCCACCCCCACTACCGCAGTACGTCGCCAGATCCCCTCTGGCACAAGTGGAATTAAACCACACAAGCTCAATAATATACCGCTTAAGGCTACTCTGCTCTGACCCAAAAAAGCTGCCACCAGTAACAAACCAAATCCAATCGCCGCTGCCCATCGATAGCGCTTGAGCAAAATCAGCCCGAATAACAGCGGTGTCAACCAGGCTAGTGCCCCCGCTATTTCATTGGGATTGAACCCACCTTTGAGCGCCCCTGTACCAGTAGGCAATCGGGGCAAGAGAGCAATCATACTGTACAGGCTGTTTGATTTTTCCGTCCATTGGGTTGTCGTCAAGGCCATCAGACCGACCATACCACCGAAAATCACCATAAACCAGAGAACACGTTTTATTTCCTTGTATCGACCCTGTTCGATCAGATAGTTAAAAACCGCTAGACCATACACAGGACGAGCCAGCATCATGACTCCACGTGAAGGATACGGCGCAAACTGAATGTTAATGAGGCACAAACCTAGAAAAGCAATGAACCAGGGATGCAGCGGTGTGTTCGTCCATAGATACCCACAAACAAACCAGCGAATGGCATAAACGCCAAGCAGCACACCAAACAGCCAAAACCCTTCAGCTCGATCTAGTTCATCAGGCAAATTTGGCGATGGGAACCACATGAAATAGCCTATAACAATTAATATGCAAGATTCAAACCATAAGAGATGCTTTATAGATGATTTAATAACTTCTTCCCTTTCAAAAGTTGACAAATGAACATGATCTGGTAAAATCCGATTCAACAAACACTTACCAAAACACATACTGGTTTCTTAGCCAGGACTATTTCTGATATTGGAGAAAGATAATGATCCATCAAGTTGTCACCCGTGTCTCACTAGAGACATTCAAAAAACAAACAGCCAACAAGAAAATCGTGCTGCTTTACCCACAATCTAACTATCGTAATCTGTTTCTCAGTCATTTTTTGTCCAATGCCGGAAACAGCCTACTATATTACCGCATCCCAGATGGCGTGAACGAGTTGCCAGGATTTCTGGCGGGAATGGCCTCAGAATTTGATTCGTTGTTAGGTGGATTTGGCGACAATCTGGCTGAAGCGCTCCAAGGTGATTCGATCAACGCGCTGGGCGAGGCGCTAAGTAATGACCTGGGTACACTGAAATCAAAGGAAATCATCCTATATATTGACGAACTAGATCGTATCAAATTAGATGATGGTTTCAACCGTTTTATACGTGCCGTGTTGAATAATTTGCCAGATGGCATCCAGGTGGTCTTTAGTTCTCGCCGCCTAACAGATCGCCCCTGGTATGATCTAATTGCTGAGGATCAAGCGACCGTTCTAGGCACAGAACATCTCAAAGATGAAGGCATGTTCACACTAGAAACAGGGGGTAAACCTCAACTTGAGGTCTTTGCGTTTGGGCGTGGCCATGGCTACGTCAATGGGGGTGAAGTTGGCAACTGGGATGGTGCATTGCCCCGGCAGTTATTTTTCTACTTTGTGGATAATCAGCTTGTCACCCGTGATGACATTTTCGATACCTTCTGGCCTAACCTGACGGTGAAAGAGGCAACAAACGTCTTTCATGTCACCAAGCGCAAAATCAGTGAACGGATTTCTGTTCATATACCCAATGAAGAAAACTATGAACTGACAATCTATGCCAGCGGTTTTTATATGCCTAGTGACAAGATCACCCGTCACTATGATGTAGGCGACTTCCAGGCAGCGGTTGAACAGGCGAATACAACCACCAACGAGGAAGAGGAAGAAGCTCTGTTACGCCGTGCCGTTGATCTCTACAAAGCCCCGTTCCTGGAAACAATGCAACTGGACTGGGTTATAGAACGCCGTCAACACTTACAGCGCTTATACGCTCAAGTCTTAATTGGATTGGGGCGCATTAATCGGGCGCGAGGCGACCTCGAAGAAGCCCTTGGTTTTTTCATGCGTGCCCTAAAGGAAGCACCAGAACGCGAAGAAGTCCACAGAAACGTCATGCAAATCTACATTGACCTGAATATGCCACAAGACGCCCGCAAACAATATGATATAATTGCGTCTTATCTTCGTGAGCATTACAATGCAGCACCCAGCGAGGAAACACAGGCATTGCACAGGTCAATATGAGCAAAGACAAACCGCGTCGGATGCCAGCCGACCACGTTGGCGTCTTGATTGGCTCAATTGTTATGATAATTGGGGGTTGGGCTGGATTAGCGACATTGGTGGTGAACAGCCCACCCCGCCTTGGTGCGGAACTGTGGATATTTTTTATCCTTCTCCACATCGCCGTCATCGGAACCGTCACGCCTATTGTGCGCTATTTGAATGTACGACTTTCGGCGATGCCGCCACCTGGTGGCGTTGTTGTGCGGCAAAGCATCTGGATTGGGCTGTTTGTCGTTATTGTCGCATGGCTCCAAATCCTACGCGGATTATCCCTCCCCATTGCCTTCTTCTTAGCCCTTGTCTTTGTTGTTCTTGAAGGCTTTTTGCGAACACGAGAAATCAATGAGCAGTCCAACGCATAATCTGCTGCGGCAATTGCCTTCAGTTGATATTGTCCTCACACAACAGTCCCATCTCATTGAGTCTTATGGCCGAGATATGGCACGAGAGGCTATTCGCAACGTACTTGCACAGCAGCGTCAGCATATCCTGAACAATACCGTCAGCAGCATCAATACCGACATGATCCATGAGCAGATCAAAGCTTACTTAGCCAGTCAGTTCACCCCCTCGCTGCGGCCCGTCATCAACGCAACAGGCGTCATCATCCACACCAATCTTGGACGTGCGCCCCTATGCAAATCGGCGCAAGAGGCCATGCTTGCCATCACCCGTGACTACAACACATTGGAATTTGATCTGCAAAACGGCAAACGCGGCAGCCGGCTGGTCCATGCAGAAAATCTACTGACCCAGATCACAGGAGCCGAAGCCGCCCTAGTCGTCAACAATAACGCAGCAGCAACTGTTTTGATGCTGGCGGAACTTGCTAAAGACCGCGAGGTCATTGTCTCACGCGGGCAACTGGTTGAAATAGGGGGGGGGTTCCGCATCCCAGATATCATGATGCAAAGTGCTGCGACTTTGGTCGAGGTGGGTACAACCAATCGAACACGCGCCTCTGACTATGAAAAGGCTATTACCGAGCAGACTGCCCTGCTGATGCGTGTTCACGCATCCAACTTTAAGCTCATCGGCTTCACCGAGGAAACACCCCTCTCATCATTGGTTGAAATTGCCAGTCGTCACCACCTATTCATGGTAGATGATCTGGGCAGCGGGGGGTTGGTCGATACAGCACAGTATGGATTGGAACATGAGCCAACTGTGCAGGAAAGTCTGATAGCAGGTGCAGATGTTGTAGCGTTCAGTGGCGATAAATTGCTTGGTGGGCCACAGGCAGGCATCTTAGTGGGGAAACGCGCCATCATCGATCGGCTTAAGCGACATCCCCTTGCTCGCGCTACCCGGCCTGATAAATTCTGTCTGGCAGCCCTGAGAGCCACACTAGACCATTATCGAGTGGGTGACGCCGAATCCGAGATTCCTGTCCTACGAATGATGGCCCAACCATTGGACAAGCTGCATAATCTGGCACAACAATGGGCTAACCAATTGGGCAATAGGGCTACAGTCAGCGAAGGGGAATCAACCGTTGGTGGAGGCAGTTTGCCAGGGGCAATCTTACCAACTGCTCTCCTGACTCTGAATCCTGATCGCCCAGATGACCTGATGGTGGATTTACGCAGCGCCCAAACACCTATCATTGCACGCATTATCGACAACAGCGTTGTTTTTGATCCACGTACCATCCTTGACCCTGATGTGTTCATGTTGAACTTGCGGGCCGTTCTCCAGCAAACCAAGGTCAATCTTTAATTGTCGTTTTGAATTCAAAGAGCGTATTATGAAATCTGATCTAGACCGTTTGATGCAAGAACGTGAACTCAGCGCAATCGTTATTGCCATCGACCACAACTACAGTTTCTTTGTCGATTATCTCGTAGGCAACGTATCATTAACTCGTGGTCTCGCGATGAAAAAGACGGGCGACCAACCCACTTTGTTTGTCAGCCCAATGGAAGTTAAAGAAGCATCCGCAAGCAACGCGAAAGTTTATTCGTTCAATGAAGTCGGATGGAATGATCTGCTGGCTGAGTACGAAGGAGATCGCACTCGAGCCGAGGCTGTCTTTTGGGGACAATGCCTGAAGCGGATTGGTGTCGAATCGGGGAAAGTGGGTGTATACGGTGTCAGCGATTTGAACATTATCATTGAACTCTTGCCTCTGATACAGACCGCCAATCCCACCTACCAGTTTGTAGGTGATCTGGGGCCAACCCTCTTCGATGAAGCCTCGACAACCAAAGATGTAGAGGAACTTGAGCGCCTTCAGGCGGTTGCTGACCTGACCAGTGGCGTGTTGTTCGCTACCTGGGACTTCATCAATCGACATCGTGCAGAAGGCGACACGGTGATTAAACTGAATGGTCATCCCCTGACAATAGGCGATGTCAAACGCTTTGTTCGGCGCCAATTGCTGGATCGAGAACTAGAAGATCATGAGATGATTTTCGCTCAGGGGCGTGATGCTGGGTTCCCACATAGTCGTGGGCAGGACGATATGCCTCTGAAATTAGGGGAGCCCATCGTCTTTGATTTGTTCCCTTACGAATTAGGGGGTGGATACTTCCACGATACCACCCGTACCTGGTGTATTGGTTATGCCCCTGAGGAAGTTCAGGAAATCTACCATGTGGTCAAGGATGCCTTTGACGTTGCTGTTGAGGCGTTTAACCTCAAGAAACCGCCCTATCAAGTGCAAGAAGCCGTCCAAGATTTCTTTGAGTCGAAGGGGCACACAACCTTGCGAAGCAATGCCAATACCACTGAAGGCTATATTCACGGACTAGGGCACGGTATTGGCTTGAAAGTCCATGAGAATCCACGTATGGCACACAATCGTAAAGCCGACAAATTTGAGGTCGGGAATGTCTTCACAATTGAACCGGGCCTGTATTACCCTGAAAAGGGCATGGGTGTCCGGTTGGAGGATACGGTTCAGATTGCCGGAGACGGATCACTCATCACGCTAACGAATTTCCATAAGGATTTGGTGATCCCGTTAGATGGCGATTTCGACGCGAATGCCTCGTGACGCTCTGCTACGGATAAAAAAAGTGAAATAGGCGAGACATGATCTTCCAGGTTCACTTAAATGAACAGATGTTCTTATTATAGCACAGATTTAGGGTATTTTGGAGAATATACGTTCTGTATTTTGAGATTTGTTGTGGGTGCTTTAACCAATGGGCAGTGGGGACTACTCTTTGGCTGTTTGCCAGGGAATGAGTGTAAGCCTCCATTGACGTGTTCATGAGAGTTCTCAGGGACGGTGGCTTTTCCACCTCCACAGTAGGTCTTGTCTTGTTGATCTGTGGGGCCAACATCACGTATCGTGTTGAAAACAGCATCAAGACAGACAACCTGAGCCTGCATAAGTTCAATACTGACAAGGACATCGCTCCCCAGGGGCTTTTTGGCACTGCGGTGGATAACTGTTTGGGCGCGGGGAGTGATCCAGAGGAATTAGTAGCTATTTTGAGGGAACGATCTCAGGTTAAAACTGGGAAGTAACCTGACTCTATTTTTAGTTATTCCCCAAAAATCTCCTGTACGGGCAGGGTGAATCCAGGTAACACCTCGCCGCCATCCAGCCTGTCCTTGATCCCCAAGGGTTTCATCGGCTGACCCGGCGCATACACATCCACCCGCTTATCTGCTGGATAGACCTCCCAATACAAGATGCCTGCATCCAGGTAAATCTGGCGCTTGCGGGCGACAGCCCGTTTCGTATCCGTGGGTGAGATCACCTCCACGACCAACTCAGGTGGATTGGGTTCGGGGTAATCGTCGCTGAAGGGGGTCGTTCTGTAGGCCACATCGGGCGCAACCACGTTCCCCAACACGTTGTATGTGCCTGCCTCTCCACTGACGAAGGGCGGCAGATCATGTTCCTTACAGTAAGACATAATTGCCCATATGATTATTGAGGCAACCCAAGAATAACTGGCTCGGCTGGGTGACACGTGGACAATCTCCCCGTTGATGAGTTCAAACATCTGCTCCAGGTTGTCTTCCTGGTGGACAAAGGCGACAAATTCTTCGATAGATAGGGACGGTTTGGTGACCATGAGTCCAACCTTCGGCTTGCTTCAATTTAGTCGTTCTACTATAACACAATTACGGGTTGTTGAGCTTGTGGACCACTACCCGATTCTTTACTACTTCAGCAATTTCACGAAGCTTCATCCTCTGCCCAAGTTCAATGATCAGGTTTGGGTTATAGTTGTCCTCCAATCAGGGTTGGTCTGAACAATTCTTGCTGCCACGTTCCTTCCGGGTCAATGACCGTTGCAATATTTTGTGACCCGCAAGGTTTTGATATCGCAGGGGGCGATGCCAACACACAGCGATACGACCCGACACCTTGAGGCAGCGCCCATCGATCTTGAAGCCAATGCTATGAAAGCGATTGCAGCCTTTGAACCGGGGTTCACCGTTCTTTACACGGCGGAAGAAGGCTTGAAATGCCTTATCGCAATCAGCTGCGACCACCCGCAAGACATGACTGTGAACGATCTGTACTTGGGGAAAGTCTTTTTGTAGTGCTTGACACTCCGAAGCTGCTCAAGTTGCCATGACTACTTGCGTTCTTCCACACACATGTTGTAGAAGTTCTGGGATACAGGCGATACTTGTAAGTGCGGATTATGTGGCTATTTTACCTCAATCAGAACGGTTGTTCCGGCTAGCTAGCCTGTGCAGTGGTTTTGCCCGTCGGCTATACGATATAAGTGACAATTGTTCGTCACTCAAGGCCGTACCTACCTATTATTTATAGCAGAAGGCGGGGCAGGTCCCTCATTTCGGTTGAAACCCTAAAAATCGCCTAACTGCTACCTTGAAACGGTGCAGCCTGCAGCGGGCTCAAGCCCATTTTTGTCATGTCATCCTGGCGAGGGTTTGCTGCTGCCGCCACACAACTTTTTCGGGGTCAACTGTAATAGGGAGCATATTCCTTCGGACAAACTTGAACAAATAGATAATCCCATTGCACAAACTCGATCATTTATTCTGAACCTTGTTCTCTATTTTTGACGCAAGAGCGCTATCTGTAACGATTCTCATTTTTTCACGTCCTTTAACGTAAGAAGCGCTTAATCCATCTGTTCTACCATCATACAAAGCCAAAACAAATAAGCGTAAGGAGCGTTCCCTATGTTTTTTACCATTCGCAACCTCATTTCTCTGGCAATTTTTGCGACAGGTTTCATGGCATTGGGCTTTATCGGCGGCAGTTTGCTGGTGGAAGACGATGCTGCCCCTGTTGCTGCACAAGCTGCGCCTGTTCTTTCTTCCCAAGAGCAAGTCTTGACCGGGCTCTATGGCGAGGTCAGTCCCTCTGTTGTTGCCATTAATGTATTCCGTTCGACTGATGGTGGTTCGGGTTCGGGATTCGTAATCGACACCAGCGGTCATATTTTGACGAATTATCATGTGGTACAAGGTGCATTGGAAGTGGTGGTAAATTTTCTGGATGGCACCATCACACGGGCGGAGATCATCGGTCTTGACCCGGACTCCGATCTGGCGGTCATTAAGGTAGACATTCCATCAGATCGCCTCTTCCCCGTTCGATTTGGCAATTCACTTGATCTGGTCATAGGTCAATCGGTTGTCGCCATTGGCAGTCCTTTTGGTCAGCGTTGGACAATGACAAGTGGGATTGTTAGTGCATTGGAGCGCTCAATAGATAGTTTGGGAGTCTATCAGATTGGGGCGGCCATCCAAACCGATGCGGCTATCAACCCCGGCAATAGCGGGGGGCCTTTGCTCAATCTAATGGGTGAGGTTGTGGGTGTCAATTCACAAATCGTTAGCGGAACCCGCAGCAGCGCAGGTATTGGTTTTGCTGTACCGAGCAATCTGGTACAGCGCGTCACATCGGAACTCATTCAACACGGACAAGTGCAGTACAGTTACATTGGCATCGGCGCGTTCCCTGGCGGCGGTGATGTCAACCTGCGGATCATGGAGGCACTTGGTCTCCAGAGCAATCAACGAGGTGTGGTCGTTGGGGCTGTTAGTGAGAATGGGCCAGCCCACGCAGCTGGCATTCAGCCAGCCCGTATCACTGAAGGTGGTGACATTCTCTCAGCAGACATCATCATCGCAATTGATGGCAAAGAAATTACGGGATTTGACTCGTTAATCTCACATCTGGCCATGTATACCCTACCAGGTGATACAGTCAACATGACCATTCTGCGCGATGGTTCGCTCATTGACCTAGCTGTCGCATTGAGCAATCGTCCCAGTCGTTAGCAAACACAATTGCTACAATCTTAATAACATAGAACTTGACAATCAGGGTGTCTGAATTCAGAATACGCTTTCACCCAAATCAACTCTTTTTCACATACACTCAGACTGTATCAACCACCTGGAAACCTACTTTTGAGGTTGACCAAGCCAAAGCAGGAAGCAGCCAACGGTATAGGTGCAAGCCCTGTATACACACCAGAACCAAAACAATTGTCTGTCTGATGGTTAGAATTTCCGTCAACTCCAGGTGGATCACCAATCGGTTATCAACTGGGTGAATGCTCATGCAACCTAACAAGCCCAGGCAACAGTTCCAAGTGTTGTCAACAATGTGGAGATAGATGAATTGTAGACGTTTTTGCCACCTATCGCCTGCTCATTTACATCCCGATGCCGAACAAGAGTGAATTGAGACACTATCTGGCCCGCTTGAGCGACACGATCACGCTGTTTCTCGTGCTGCATTCACAGCGAGCCATCAAGCTCTTTGTCTTTGCCTGGAATTGGCGTCAACTTCAACGATTTCGCTATCCTAAAATACACTTTTCATGTCCGTGAATTCATATAAACTCTGGTTTCCCCACTCTCGATAACAAATGTCACATTGGTGGCGTGATTCCTCATGTTATAATCAAGTTGATATTCTTTACTTAGTGAGAGATTTCACACCTTATGATTGGCACATCTGAAAATCCGCTGTGTGTTGCTATTATCGGCTCTGGACCGTCTGGCTTTTATGCTGCTGAGTTTTTGCAGAAACAATCAGAACTCACGGTTGCGATTGACATGTTTGACCGTTTGCCGACTCCTTTTGGATTGGTTCGTGGCGGTGTCGCACCAGATCATCAGAAGATCAAGTCTGTCACGAAGTTGTATGATCGGATTGCAATAAAGCCTGGATTCCGTTTCTTTGGTAACGTCAACTTTGGTACGGACATTAACCGCAGCGATCTTGCCAAACATTATCATGCCATCATCTATGCTGTGGGCGCACAGACAGATCGAACTCTAGGGATCCCCGGTGAAGATCTTCCTGGTAGCCATGCTGCGACTGAGTTTGTGGCGTGGTACAACGCCCATCCCGATTTTCGTGAATATGAGTTTGACCTCACACAAGAAACTGCGGCCGTGATTGGTATTGGCAACGTAGCGATGGATGTCACGCGGATTCTCGCTCGAAGTCAGGCTGAACTGGAAGCAACTGACATCGCGGATTATGCGCTGGAGGCATTGATTAACAGCAAGATCAAGACAATCTATGTATTGGGTCGGCGTGGCCCTGCGCAGGCTGCTTTCACCAACCCAGAAATCAAAGAATTGGGTGAAATGGAAGACGCTAACATCATCGTCACCGTGGAAGAAGCCACACTTGATCCTTTGAGTCAGGCATATCTGGAGAGTGGTGAGGCAGATCGCAAAGACATCAAGAACGTTGAAATTTTGCAGGATTACGCTAAGAATGATTCTAGAGGCAAGCCGAAGCAGATCATCATGCGCTTTCTAGCATCACCCGTCGAGATTATTGGTGAAAACCGGGTAGAAGCTATCAAAATCGCCAAGAATGAACTGTATCAAAGCGAGCGCGGTATGCTGCGTCCTCGTGTAACTGATGCGTACGAAACAATACCTGTTGGTCTGGTCTTCCGGTCTGTTGGCTATCGAGGTGTGGCGTTGCCGGATGTGCCATTTTATGACGCCTGGGGCATTATTCCTAACCGGGATGGACGTGTCCTGACCGAACATGAAACGGGTGAGCAGGTTATCGGGAATTATGTGGTTGGTTGGATTAAGCGCGGGCCAAGTGGCATCATCGGCACAAATAAACCTGATTCAGTGGCTACGGTCAAAGCGCTGCTGGAAGACCTGGAGCATGGTAAGTTGTTGGAGCCTGAAACGCCTTCTGCAGTTATCGAGCTACTCGAATCCCGAAATGTTCGCTATGTGACATATGCCGATTGGCAAATCATTGACCAGATCGAAACTGAGCGGGGGGCAGCGCTAGGCAAGCCACGCCTCAAATTTAGCCGCGTTGATGAAATGCTGGAGGTCCTCAACACGCATCGCCAAGCCCAGCCAACAGGAGATTGAGACCAATGGCTCAGGTAACGGGCAGCCGCTTCCCCGATGGCAAACAAAAAGCCGTCACGCTCAGTTATGATGACGGCACGATTCATGATCGGCAGATGGTGGACATTCTTGATCTGTATGGTGTCCGGGGTACATTCCATCTCAATTCCGGCAAGTTAGGGACAGAGGGGTATCTGGAGGCCGATGAAATCGCCGAGTTATTCGTCAATCATGAGGTTGCGTCACACACGGTTACCCATCCCTTGTTGGATCATCTTCCCTCTTCCCGTGTGATTCATGAGGTGCTGGAAGATCGCCGCAGGCTGGAATCCCTGGTTGAATATCCTGTGCGTGGGATGTCGTATCCTTATGGGAGCTTCAACGATATCATTGTTAAGCTGCTGCCGAGTCTGAGTATTCAATACAGCCGCACGACTGTCCAGACCGTGAGTTTTAATATGCCGGATGACTTTTTGCGGTGGCGTCCGACCTGCCACCATAATCAGCATTTACTGGATACAACCGAGCAGTTCCTCCAACTGGAACCGCAGCTGGGCCAGCTTGTTTTGTTTTATGTTTGGGGGCACAGCGGCGAGTTTGACAGGGACAACTCTTGGGATTTGATTGAGGAATTTTGCCAGGAAATTTGTCATCAAGACACGGTTTGGTACGCGACCAGCATCGAGATTGTTGACTACATGACGGCAATTGCCCGGCTGGAGTTCTCTGTTGACAATCACATCATCCGTAACCCAAGCAGCATCCCTGTTTGGGTTGATGTTGATGGCCAAGCCAGGAAACTCGAGCCGGGCAGCATCACCCTTCTAAAAAGCTAACTGCCAACGCTTTCGATTCACCAACACCCAGGTCATTAGCCCATGCAGCGGCACAAACAGAGTCGGCAAGCTGCCACGCGGATAAAGCCAGGGGCTTAGCACCAGCACAATACAGGATATATAAACCAACCCCTGCCCCTCAGCCCGTTGAATACACGCCAATATAGGCGGGATCAACAGTACCAGATAGTATTCGCCCGTTTGTGGGATCAACAACAAGCAAACGATCATGGCTGTCAGCGCCAGATCAATCCCTCGTTCTCGTGCTTCATGTTCGGATTCAGATTGCCAGTAGCGCCACAGTAGCCAACCGGAAAACAGCACCAGTCCCCCAATGAACACCCCTCTTAACACTGGCCCCCCCAGCACATCGGGGGCCCAGGCAACTTCAGCATAATTTTGATAGGCATTGACTATATTGATGTAATCGGGTATCCAATTGCCTATCAGGATGAAACTGATTAGGGTCAGAGCAACAATCATGGCAAGGAAGCTCATCAGCCCGCGCCAGCGCCCCCTTAATCCGAAGGCGACCAGGATCGAAAGCGCTAATGGTCCACCAATTGTGGGTGGAACCATCGCCAGGCTCAGCACAACCCCTGCCCACCAGTCCTTCCCCTGTAAGAGCAACAAGAAACCGAGGGATACGGCCAACAACACTGTTCCAGAAAATTGACCGAGGACAAAAGTATCCATTGGGAAGCGAAAGACAAACAGGAGCCCAAATAGTATCAGCCCGATGAGCAATGGCGCCGGACGCCAGTTAAGTATGGTCAGCCAGATGATGGGTGTCCATAGGATCGCCACAAACTGAATTGCCATCCAAACCGCGATTGCTACTTTTGCAGATAGGATCACGATCGGCCCAAGCAGCACACTGGAATAGGCGGGGTAGGCCATATTTTGTTGATCGGCTTGGGGGGGTAGGAATTCCCCGAACATGCCCATTTGAATCGCTTGGGTGATTTCGTGTGTATAGGGATTTACGCCACGCCAGACGGCCCTGCCCCCGACATAATGGGGGTAGAAGTCAAAACGTAAGTCGCGCGTGTTGATGACAAGATTGTTGGCGGCGATGGCAACCCCTGCAATCAGAACGACGTTGATGAACCCAATGGCAGCAATTTGGCGCATGAACTTGATCCTTTATTGGTCTGTACTCAATATATACGAGGGGGGCCAGATACGATACAATAAGTTCGATTCCTTAATTTGAGTAAGAGAATAGCGCAATGGGACTGAGAATATTTAATGTCCTGGGTCGTGAGAAACAGGATTTTAAACCACTCGTTGAAGGTCGTGTTGGGGTGTATGTTTGTGGCCCGACAGTTTACGATCATTCACATTTGGGTCATGCCAAAAATTATGTATCGTTCGATGTGGTGGTACGCTATCTTCGCTATACAGGTCATGATGTGCTGTACATCCAGAACATCACCGATGTTGGGCATTTGACCGAGAGCGATGAAGACCGCATCTTAAAGAAAGCCCGCAACTTGCAGGCCAAACCAATGCAAATTGTGGAGACTTACTCGCGCAGTTATTTCGAGGATATGGATGCGCTCAATGTGCTGCGCCCAGATATTTCGCCGCGTGCCAGCGGGCATGTTCCAGAACAGATTAAGATGACGGCTACGCTCATTGAAAAAGGGCATGCTTACGAGACCAACGGCAGCGTCTATTTTGATGTTCACAGCCACACAGATTACGGGAAGTTATCAAATCAGCGTGTGGAATCCCATGAAGCCGGAAAGCGCGAAGCCGTTCGGGGCGAAAAACGCAACCCCGAGGACTTTGCGTTGTGGAAGAAAGCCGAACCGGAGCACATTTTGCGCTGGGATAGTCCTTGGGGTGAAGGCTTTCCTGGTTGGCATATTGAATGCTCGGCGATGTCACGCAAATATCTGGGGGATAACTTCGACATTCATGGCGGTGGCATTGATAACATATTTCCACACAACGAATGTGAAATTGCGCAGAGCGAGGCGGCCAACGGGACAGCTTTCGCCAATTATTGGATGTTGGTCGGCAGCTTGAATGTCATGGATAAAGACAGCATTGTCACCAAAATGAGCAAGAGTCTGGGCAATGTTGTCACGATTAAAGACATGTTGGCCAAATATCGGCCTGAAGTCATCCGTAGTTTTATCTTGAGTGCCCATTACAGCAATCCCGTGACTTACAGCGAAGATTCGCTGGTTTCAGCACAGAACGGCTGGGAACGAATTTACAACGCTGTGCGGCTGAATCGGCAGATGATGAATAATGCGCCGGAAGGTGGCGGGGGGAACACCTTTCTTGAACGGATCAAAACCGCCCAGGCGAATTTCAAGGAGGCGATGGATGACGACTTCAACGCCCCTAAAGCACTCGCGGTTTTGCAGGAATTCACTCGTGATGTCAACACCCTGCTGAATGATGAGGCCAATACGGGCCGAGCGACCCTGGATGCCATCAATACCGCTTATAAAGAGATGGGGGGCGATGTGCTGGGCATCATTCCAGAGACGGACATAGCTATGAGCCACAATAGCAAACGTGAAGGTCAACTGATCGAGCTGCTAATTGCCATGCGGGCCCAAGCACGCGAAAACAAGAACTACGCTGAAAGTGACCGCATTCGCAACGAACTGGTGAATCTGGGCGTCATGTTAGAAGACCGACCAGACGGGACGGTCTGGCGGACAAACTAACATGCCAGAATATCTTTATGGTCATTGGCCCGTGATGGAAACGTTGCGGGCCAATCGGCGCAAATTAGAACAAGTCCTTGTGGCGGAACGTGCTGAATCACGTGGGATCACGGGCGAAATTATCCAGCTAGCCCATGCCCGGGATGTCCCCATCCAACGAGTACCTAAGCGTATCCTAGACGATCTATCCAACAACAGCAACCATCAGAACACGATCATTCGGGCCGGAGGATATCCGTATGTGGATGTTGAAGCTATCCTCCAGACAGCAGCTTATCGCCAGGAGAAACCGTTTATTCTGCTACTTGATCTGCTCAAAGACCCCCAAAACGTCGGCGCATTGATCCGTGCAGGTGATGCAGTGGGCCTGCATGGCGTTATTTTTCAGGAGCGGCGCAGTGTGTCGATCACCCCATCGGTTGTAGCGGCTTCGTCTGGCGCGGTTGAACACATTCAGGTGGCGCAAGTGAGCAATCTGGTCAGCACCATGAAAGACCTTAAGAGAAATGATTTATGGATGGTCGGCCTCGACATTGCCTCCGAACTCCTCCCGTTGAACAAGACCAACCTGAATATGGCATTGGGATTGGTGCTGGGCAGTGAAGGCGAAGGGATGCGGCGGCTAGTCCGCGAAACCTGCGACCTCTTGCTAACTTTGCCCATGCGCGGACGAGTCGGCAGCTTGAATGTAGCGACAGTCGGCTCGGTTGCATTGTACGCCGCATGGCAAGCGCGGGATTGGGATGGTTGGTCGCCAAACGACACGTAAGCAAAAAAGTAGTATGATTGTTATTGAGCAAGCTTGAAAGAAAGTGATTCGCCATGATAGATGATATTTTGAGTGAAGCTAGGAGCAAGATGAAATCCTCCCTGGCACACTATGAGGAAGATTTACAGGGTATCCGGGGCAATCGTGCCAGCGTTGGCCTGGTAGACCGGATGATGGTTGAATATTATGGTCAGGAAAGCGAACTGCGGCAACTTGCTAATATCTCCACGCCGGAAGCCATGCAAATCCTCATCCGCCCCTATGACAGTGGGGCTGTCAAAGATATTGAGCGTGCTATTCAACAGTCTAATCTCGGCATCAACCCCAGTGTTGATGGTGATTCAATTCGCCTGAATATGCCTGCCCTTACCCGCGAACGCCGCCAGGATTTGGTTAAAGTGCTGAATCGGCGGGTTGAAGATGCGAAAGTCGCCATTCGCAATATTCGGCGCAACGCCAACGATGATTTGAAGGATTTTGAGAAAGAGAAACTCATTTCCGAAGATGATCGTAAACATGGCGAAGAGGAAGTACAGAAACTCACCGACGATTACATCAGCAAGATCGACGAACTCGGCAAAACCAAAGAAGAAGATATCTTGGAAGTTTAAGCATTCTGGGGTGTGCAGGTGTATTACACCTAGAAATGGATGAAAAGGTTCCAGACATGGCAGTTCTTGAGCAGCAGCAAACAAGCGTTCGCCTACCAGAGCGGGTTCCCAAGCATGTCGCAATCATCATGGATGGTAACGGGCGCTGGGCGAGATCGCGGGGTCTACCCCGTACCGCAGGACATCATCAGGGCAAAGAGAATCTACGCAGCATCCTGAAGGCGTGTGTTGAGTTTGGGATCGAAATCCTGACCATTTATGCTTTTTCCACTGAAAATTGGGAACGCCCACCCTCTGAAGTACGCGCTCTGATGTCCATTTTGAACTTGGTTCTTGACCAGGAAGTGCGCAAGCTGCATGAAAATGGCGTCCAGGTGCGGCATGTTGGCAAGATGGAAGGTGTTGACCTTGGTTTGCAAAAGAAGATTGAAAACGCGTGCGAGTTTACCAAAGATAATGATCGTATCATCCTGAACGTTGCCTTTAACTATGGCGGACGCGACGAAATCATCCATGCTATCCGCCATATCATGGATGATGGCTATAAATCCGACGAGGTAACGGAAGAACTCATCAGCCAGTATCTGTATACAGGCGGTTTGCCAGACCCAGATATGATTATTCGGACAGCGGGCGAATTCCGGCTCAGCAACTTTTTACTGTGGCAGGCCTCTTATGCCGAATATTACTCAACATCGGTTTATTGGCCTGATTTTGATCGTAAAGAGCTCCTCAAAGCAGTATGGGAGTTCAACAACCGTCGGCGTCGGTTCGGTATGACTGACGAACAATTAGAAGAATAGCAAACCCTACTGTATGTAAGTATTGAATGAGGCACTATGTTTAGCGATATAAGCCAGGTATCCAAAGCGCTGGGCGACCAACAATATATCTCCACTGACGAAATCTCTACCGTGATGTTCCTGGCAACCCAATTGGGCAAACCCTTGCTGGCAGAAGGCCCCGCAGGAGTGGGCAAGACTGAACTGGCGAAAGCCTGGGCAAAAGCCTCGGGCAAGCGTTTGATTCGGCTGCAATGTTATGAAGGGCTAGATGAAGGCAAAGCCCTATACGAATGGGAATATGCCAAGCAGATGCTCTATACGCAACTACTCCGGGATAAGCTCAGCCAGATTTTGACCGAGGCCACAACATTGACCGAAGCAGCAGATCGCCTAGGACAAGAAGAGAATGTTTTCTTCTCAGATCGCTTTTTACTGGCGAGGCCCTTGCTTGAGGCGATCACCGCTGATGAACCCATCGTACTGCTCATTGATGAAATTGATCGTGCCGACGCCGAATTTGAAGCATTTTTGCTAGAAATCTTGAGTGATTTTCAGGTTTCTATCCCAGAGTTGGGGACAATCGTCGCCAAGCAGCAACCCGATGTGGTACTGACCAGCAACAACACCCGCGAGCTTTCTGAAGCGCTCAAACGGCGTTGCTTGTATCTGTTTGTGGACTACCCTTCGCACGATTCAGAGCTCAACATTGTGCGGATGCGCGTGCCAGAATTAGGCGACAAACTGGCCCAGCAAGCTGTGGAGGTTGTCCAAAGCCTACGTAGTCTCGATTTGAAGAAGAATCCTAGCGTTTCCGAGACCATCGATTGGGCAAAAGCATTAGTCATGCTTAATGCCGACAATCTGGATAAGCATACGTTAGAAACCACCCTTACGGTTCTGCTCAAGCATGAATCAGATGTGCAGAAAGCACGGCGGGTACTCAACAGCGAACGCGAACATCCACTTGACCACCCCCGGCGCAGCCGACGTGGTGGGCGCAGTTGGAACTAAACGTAAGTTAAGACAGCTCAATATCGTCTAGGCACCAGGAATGCATTTTGAATGGGGGGTAATTATGGGAGAAATCATTAGTCTGAACGACGGCAATTTTGATCGTGTCGTCCAGGATAACACACCTGCTTTGCTCTTGTTTTCCAATGGGGAGAACCTGCGGAATGAGTTTAGCATCGCTTTTAAGAAGGCCGCCGAAGAAGAACATCATGAAAACCTCATCTTCGGCAGGATTAACCCGGATGATAACCAAGGCATAGTCAAGCATTTTGACGTTGGCAGCAAGGCTGTTCTCATCGCCTATTACAAAGGTGAAGAGTTGGCTCGCCGCAGTCGCCCCTGGGGCGTAGACGTCCCCCTAGCAATCGAAATGCTAGAGAGCGCCTATCGTGAAGATCATCCCATCATTATTGAAGAATCAGAACCAAGCGAATCAAAGGATATTGTAGTGGATCGTGTACCTGTAAACGTAACGGATGATACATTCCAGGCAGAAGTCATTGACTATCATCTACCTGTTGTGGTGGATTTCTGGGCAGAATGGTGTGGACCGTGTAAGATGGTCGCACCGATTTTGGACAGGTTGGCAGAAGAATTCGCTGGGAAAATTCGGATCGCCAAAGTGGATGTGGATGCGAACCCAGGACTTTCCCAGACTTTCCGGGTTATGAGCATCCCGACGATCATGATGGTCAAAGACCGCACTATCGTGTTCACTCAACCGGGTGCATTGCCCGAGCCTGCCCTGCGTGATCTGTTCAACCAACTGATCGGGCTGGAAGTCCCAGCCCAAGAACAGCAACCTACGCAGTAGGCATAAGCCTGAAGAACCAACAGAGTCTTGAGACGGAAATATATCCGTCTCTTTAATTACCTCAACTTTTGAGCTAATCTTTTAATTATTGTTACAGCTTCAAGGACTGAATATGCTTGCTTCCAACAGCACTGCTTCGTATTTTCGCGCTACCTGCATTGGGTCGAAGTTAGCTGCCGCGTACTGGCGTCCCTTCTCACGGCAGCGGGCATGAAAATCATTATCTTCCAGCAGTCGGGTTACTGCCTCTATAAGTCCATCCTCATCGCCGGGCGTAACAGCCAGCCCAGCGCCACTGTCTTCTATCATCTGGGCCCCTGCCCCGCCAATTGCACCGACCACTGGCACACCACAGGCCAATGCTTCATATAACTTGGCGGGAATTGTCCCTAGGTAAAGTGCCTCGTCACGCATTGACCAAAATGTCAGGTAAGATATCGCCCAGGCTGCTGGAATCTCATCATGGCTGATCCAATCAATATGGCGAAGATTCGCAAACTGAAACGTATCAACTTTTTCCGCCTGTGATCCACTGCCGATCAAGACAAACTGCACATCATCACAACTTTCAAGGTGCTTGATAACCGCAAACATTGCATCGAAATCATATTGGGTAGCGAAGGTTCCGATGAACGTCACCAGGCGTTTGTTCGAGTCTAATCCATACTTCTCCCGAAACCGGGACGCATCAACATCAGGATGAAATTGACTGAGATCAACACCATTATAGATCACGCTGAGCTTGTCTTTTGAGCCAATATACCTGGCGATTTTCTCCGCCCAGACGGGACTCAAGGAAATAATCCGCGTTGCCCCACGATAGGTCGAATCAACCAGATGCCGCGCTGTACGGTAAATCATGCTCGATTCGGTGAACGCCCCGACGGATAGCAAGTGGTCAGGCCAGAGATCAGAGACATTCAACACATAAGGCACACGTTTGAAATGACTCAGCAACACCCCGGCGAGGCTGGTAAAGACAGGCTGAGCTTCAATCAGCATCACGTCAGGACGTTGAATGCCCAGGCCACGCACAAAAGCAGTCAGCATGAACGAGTTCTGACTGATGAGGCGACGGCTGATGCGAGGATTGGGTGTCGCATATAACCAGGTGCGAATCACATGCAGCCCATCTTGATCTTCGACCAGCGAGAAACGACCGCGATAACCTGCCGCAATTTGTCCAACAGGATAATGAGGCAGCGTGGTCAACACCGTAATTTGATGGCCTTGTGTTTTGAGGAGATGGGCCAACCGAGAGAGCCGTACCGCCGCTGCACCGGAGTCTGGCTCAAAGTAGGTGGTAACGAACAGAATACGCATTTGTCACTTGTGTGGCTTACGGACATCGGTGTAGGTATCGTCAAAGGAATAACGCGATTTCACATGGGCAAAGCACTGGTTAAAATGTGTTTCATAATCACTTATCTTCAGATCAAGGCGCATATCATACGCATCCTCGCCATTGCTACGGTAATATCTGGCTTTTGTCCCCATGATCTCAAATCGATACTTTTCATAGAGTTTTCGGGCGACTTCATTGCTCACCCGCACTTCCAGCACGATGTAACTGGCCTTAAGCATCAGAGATCGGCGAATCATGGCAGCCAATAGCAGTTCACCATAGCCCTGTCCACGCAAATCCGGGTGGACAGCGATGGTGCTGATATGGGTTTCATCCATAATGTGCCACAACCCACCATAGCCGATGACCTGGCTACGCATCCCCCCATTGAGCCGAGCAAAATAGCGCCGCCAACCTGTGATGGGGTGTAGCGTCTCTAATGTCACCATATGGCTGTAAGCCGATTCGCTCACCTCGTAAGCGTAAGATCGCGCCGACCAGGGGTCTTCAAATGCCAGACAATCAATTGCCGTCACCTGGGGAATATCTTCAGGGCGCATATAGCGGAGGGACAGGTTCATCTTATTTGAGGTATATCGGGAATAAGGTTGAAACATCTTCAAAAGAAAGCTGCTCCCACGCCAATTCAGCCAGGAATCCTGTGCGCCGCAGCCTATAAACTGGCGGCGCAATCTTAACCGGGATACCTCTGGCTTGCGCTGCCCGGACAGTTTTGCGCCCCTCTTCACTAATTTCGCCTGTAAGAAAAGCTGAGCCATCAACTGACTCGATGAGTTCTTCCCAGTTCAAAATCCGCGGTTCAGTGCGGCTATTCCAGCGGCCCCGGCGCCAGTGATAGGACTGGACAATCACGCGCCCGCGCCCAGCCTCGACAATAGCGATCAACCCCACGCCACTTTGATAATCGGGTTGACCTGCTGCCAGAATATCGAGTGAACTGACACCTACTGCCGGAAGTTGGTTGGCAGCAGCAATCCCTTTAGCAGTTGCCACACCGACACGCAGCCCCGTATATGAACCAGGCCCGATTGACACACCAATGGCGGTCAGATCGGTGATGGCCACAGCACAGTTTTTCAGCATGAATTGAATAGCAGGCACAAGCTCAAGAGTGTGGTGGTTCAGGGTTTGCCAGCTATGCTCAGCGATTAGATTATCACCATCATGGAGGGCGAGGCTCATCAGGCGAGTAGCAGTATCAATGGCTAGCAGCATCTAAACACCAAATGTTGTTTCACGAAAATGCTCAATCAACTCACGATAACGTGTATTGTTACCCTCAAACACAAAATTGCGGCGGAAGACATCCAACACATGAATCTCAATCCAGAGACGTTCTTCTGGCAATGCGCCCTCAATACGCTCAGGCCACTCAAACACAATTGTGCCATCTCCATCCAGAATGTCATCTAGGCCAATCGTATCGACTTCACTTTCATCCTTGAGGCGATAACAATCCAGGTGATAAAGTTGCTGTTGATCACGTTCGCGGCTGTGAACATGTAACAGACTATAGGTTGGGCTAGTGATTTGATGTTTCGTGCCCCAACCGGTACCAACCCCTGCGGCGAAGACGGTCTTGCCCGCACCCATATCCCCGGATAAACAGATAATATCACGCGGTTGCAACAACGCTCCCAGCCGCGTGCCAAGGCGACGAGTCTGCTCAGCACTGTGGCTCATGATATCCAATTCGCCGTCTTTGAGGATTGGCACCAACAGCTCCCCTTGTATTCCACCCCAATTATACAAAGTGTAGAAGTAGATTAAAGGGTTTGAACCGTCTAGCCAACATTGATGAAATCAGTAGAAAGCTGGATAATCACGCTAAGGGTCTGTTCGTATCGCCATATACTAACAGGTCAGAATTATGTACGAAATTTGAGATCAGCTACAATGATTGGCTAGAAACGCGCCAAGAGATAGTCGATTTGCTCAACATGGACAATAGGTAAACAATGGGAAAAATCAACCAAATTCTAGCCGGGGATACCCTCAAAATCTTGCCAGAGTTACCGAAGAGCAGTGTTGATCTTGTGTTTGCTGATCCACCCTATAATCTTCAGTTGCAACAAGAGCTTTGGCGTCCTAACCATACGCATGTAGATGCTGTTGATAACCAATGGGATCAGTTTGATAATTTTCAAGCCTACGATTCATTTACGCGGGGCTGGTTAACAGCAACCCGCAGAGTAATGAAGGAAACGGCAACAATATGGGTCTCAGGCACCTATCATAACATTTTCCGCGTAGGGGCAATTATGCAAGACCTGGGTTTCTGGATATTGAATACGATTACCTGGTTTAAGCCGAATGCCATGCCGAATTTCCGGGGCACAAGACTGAAAAATGATGTCGAGTTTGTCATCTGGGCGAAGTATTCGCAGAAGAACCGATATACGTTTAATCACCACCAAATGAAACAATTCAACCAGGGTAAACAGTTGGGGAGTATGTGGACTATCCCGGTTTGTGGAGGAGAAGAACGTCTGAAGGATGAAACAGGAAAGAAACTTCATCCAACGCAAAAACCCGAAGAACTCCTTCATCGGATCATTGTTGCAAGCAGCAAACCTGATGACTTGGTGATGGATCCGTTTCTTGGATCAGGAACAACGGCAGCCGTAGCAAAACACCTACACAGAAATTGGATCGGGATCGAACAGGATGAAACCTACATCGAAGCGGCTCAAAACAGGATCAATGCTGTCCAGCCTCGATTATTCACCGATCCGATTATTCAAGATGCAATCAAAGAGAAACCCAAACCTGTCCCATTCATTGCATTACTGGAACACCAATACTTGAAGCCTGGTCAAAAACTCGTTCTGGACAAACCGGAAACAACCGCAATCATCTTGAATGATGGTCAACTGAAGGTGAACGGTTTTATCGGTTCAATCCATAAGGTCGGGGCACATATCAAGGGGGCACCCTCGTGTAACGGCTGGATGCACTGGTTTTACACTGACGAACAAACAGGTCAAAAGCTCCCCATTGACCATCTCCGTTCGATTATTCGTTCAGAATTGACGGGCTAATCCTGCCCCTAGCAGATGCCCATCATTGTTGGAGATTCAACACTCAAAATCATCCAGACTAGCATCTGAAAAACCAGCGGACAAGCAAAACAGGCATCATCCAAATCGTGTGCTTCCAATCAGGAGCGCCTTTGCTTTCAAATCCAGAACACACGTTCAACCAATGCTCCTACTTTTCAGATAAACTGAGTCTGAAACTGTATGAACCTACTGCTTAACAACCCATTCAACATCCGTTTTTGCTGCAAATTGCGGCCGGTTCTCCACCATTTCCCGCTGTTTCCTACTTCTTTCCCTCATATTGTGGCAAACATGAAGTGACGATCTTGCCCACAATCCTACCCATGATCGCCAACCTGGCCTGGCACAAAACGAATCAACCTCGTAGTCGGCTTGGGCGGCAGGCATGTGGCATGTTGCCAACACTTTCCTGATTACCTGACATATCTCATTGACTGTGTCTATCCGTAAAATCCCCCACCCCTTAATTATAATTGTTGTTGACTCGCTGATAAATATCTGTTTTAATGATATTAAAGTTTCTTATTTACCAAAAGGATAAGTTGGATAAACATTCAACCTCGTTTACTGGTTTTTTTCTTGATCCTTGTGGTTTCAATTGAAATTAGCGCACAGGAATCAGAAGTGCCGGAACCGATTTTCCGTTACTATGGTCTTGAACTAACCGGGGCAGCAATCCAGGAGCACTATGAAAAAGACACTCCGGACATGGTGTGTGTACAAGTTCCAACACAATACGCCTACGTCAACGAAATCGCCGACCTGTTTGAGTGCTTCAATAGCCTGGAAGAAGCAGCAACCTGGGATGACGCAAAACGCACTGAATTTGATGCGTTCACAGCACAACTCGAACTGCAATTTAACAAGGGCATGACTTCCCTATATCTGTCTGGATGCCAACCGTTCCCCGCCTGGAACTTGTATCATGGATCGAACTATTCCGGTGGTGGGTTCTCAATGATGGAAGGAACATCAAATCCTTCACATGAAAACGTGTGGTCTATTGGCAGGGTTTGTTCGCCCAAACCACTCTGGCTTTGGCCTGGACCTAACTATAGTGGCGGCTTCCCAATTAAGTACGAATACTCGCAGAGGTTTATGGTTGGATGGCCCCTCGGCTGTGGCGGCTGTAATTCTGCACAAGTTGAATCCTAACGGCTGACCGTGGGGTATCTGTGAAGCATGAACCTAACGAAAACGATTAAGCAGCCTATGATTCTTCTTGCATTACTTCTGATCGGAATAGGCATAATCACCCTTTGTATCCCAGATTTCCGCACCCATTTAACCAAAAGCGTCAATCGGGTTGCTAGCATGTACGTAACCTTTGATTACTATGGCGAAGAACTTACAGGCTATGAAATGCAAGAAAAATGGCAGAACAACAATACGATAGCTTGTGTTGAAGTTCGCACTCAAATCAGCCGCATCACTCAAATTGCCAATCGATATAAGTGCTTCGACACAATGGATGAAGCGCGGGCATTTAGCAACCGCAGCCCGTGAGCCGTTTAGGGCTGCTCATGCAAAACCAGGCTAGCCGCTCGTTTGAAGACGCGTATAGTGCCCTGGGGGTAGCCAAGTTCACGCATGTGGCGACCCAGGTTATCAGGGTATGGACATAACGTTGTATCTGAGTCAACGGATTGTCGTGTTGTTGTTTGTAGGCCGTGAGTTGTCCACCAATGGACAAGGTGTCAATCTAGCGAATACCGTTTTGGAAGGCCTCGTCTTGCTCTGATAAACGCTCGACATCAGTGCGATCCCAAACGTTACGCCCATGAACGGCATGAATGCCCATCATCTGACGGCGAATGGGGGTGTTAGCCCATTCCAAGATGGAGTTGGGTATGGTGCGATTCTCCCATTTCTTGACCCAAAAAGGCATATACCCATAAATTAGGATGCGGCGATCTCGCGGACTTTTGTTGGCGAGCGCCGTATGCCAGCACACGACATTCCAGATGATGGCGCTCCCGGCTGGCCCGATCATTTTCTTGCATCCTGGCATATCTTCTAATCTCTCGTTGGCATATTTGCCTTTTTCTGGATTATCTGGAAATTTGTGGGAACCTGGAACCAGCGAGAAGCAGCCCATATCTTCATCCTGATCATCCAAAAAGTAGAAAATTTTGGCCTTTAGGACAAAACTCGGATGGGCATAGGCGGGCCAATCCCGATGCCAGTCGGTATGAGCGTTCGTACCTGCATGGTGTTTGTGACAGAACATATCCATCACCTGGAAGTTAGGACCGATGACCTCCTGGATGAGGGGCATGGTGACAGGATTTTCTGCTATGTCGAGGAACAGCGGGTCATAATCAAAGATGTTGAACATGGTGTGGGCGTCTGGCCCATTACCATAAGCGCGGCGCATTGTCCCCGCTGCAACGGTTTCGTGCCATTCAGCTAGTTGATCGGCTTCAACTGCTTCATAAGCTGCCCGAACCTGATCTAGGCCAAATGGATTGAGTGCATTCTCCACAATAATATAGCCATCGCGTTCCCATTGTTCACGTTGTTGGGGCGTCATCATCAACCCTGCTCCTCAATTCACCTTTGGGTTAGGAGCATAACGTGTTTCGGAAATGGAGACAAGCAGATGGGAGCCGAAAATCGAATTTGGCGCAATCGCCCTGGAATCCAATTGCGTTAGATATTTTTGTGGAAGTCCGTTATCGTTCCAGAGGTTTTCGTTTCTAGATGGGTTTTGAGAGCTTGAAGTGCTTGTCGGGTGCGTCGTGTCATCGTGCCTTTCATCATTGGGGAGAAAATACCATAGAGGAAACCCATTCGGATGTTGAGATGTTCGCGCACGGTTGTTGTCCCGCCTGTGCTTTCAAACTCGATCTGCCCGATCACAGGGAAGCGGCCTAGCACACCCTTATAACCCAGCATTCGATTGGGCACATAGTCAATCACATCCACATTCAAGTCGAGCTTCCAGCCGAATAGCCGGGTGGTTCTTACCTGTGTGACCATCGCACCCACACGCACCCGTTCTGTTGAAAGATGTGTGTCCGTCACGTCTGGCTGCCAACTGTGGCTATTGCCCAAGTCAATGGCGGTACGAAACACCTCGCTAATGGGCTTATTGATTGTGATTGAACCTTCAACTTGCGGCATTCTGTTCGTGTCCTGTGCTTACTTCACCGTATTCTAGCGAAGAATTGCAGCCTCGTACAACCAATGCGTGAATGTCCATATGACGGGCAAGCGAGGAGGGCTGAGATTCGGGGTAAAAGGGTAACTTCATGGCTTGTTACGCCGGCAGCAAACAACAAGTTGGCCGCAACACAGGAGGAAAGGGGAAAGGTGCTGCAAAAACAGGCATCGAGTGGATTGGTCAGTCGTAAATTCATACAGATTCAGTTTAGCTGAAAAAGTGCGGGTTTTCAGAACATGTGTTCTTCATTCAGAGGCCGACAGGCCCTTGATGGGAAGCGCGTGGAGTTGTGTCTGGGCTCGATTCGTGCTTTTCATGGTCGCGCCCGGACGTTTCCTCCAATTGTCAAGTTATCTCCACGAAATTCACCACTCCCCAACTACCCTTGGAATCGCACCAGTTCTTCTACTGTGATGATGAAGGGGCCTGTAGTCAGATAGCCGTTCACACGCACGTTATAGGTTCCGTCTTCGGGCAGTTCAAACTCAAAACGAGCGTTGAGATCACCCTCGCTATCATCTGCCAGCATTAACTCTGTACCATCTGGCCCAATCAGGGCTGCTACCGGATCAAGCCCACTTTCTTCCACTGCCAGCACACGCACATAGACACGCTGACCTTTGAATCCCCAGAATGGATAAAAACGGTACTCGCTGCTGGTTTCAATCACATCATCAACGTTCAAAATGGGGGCAACTGCTGGGGGCGGGGTCGGTGTAGGAGCAACGGTGATATAACGCCAGATCAGTGCATAGGCTCCAGTTGTTTGGGCTTGCGACGCTCGTACCCGCAGAACATAACGTCCCGTCTCTGGGATAGTCGTGCTGCGGATGAGCGAACTCAGATTGCCACCGCCGTTATCATCGATAGCAATGACTGTCTCTGTTTCATCATCACGTACAAGCTCTAAAATGGGGTCAAGCTGACTGTTTGGCCCCGGATTAGTGGCGGCGGTGATGACATCGCCTTCTTTGAGTTCTAACGTCCATACATCCTGAAAACCACGCTGTACGATCTCGCTCTCGTTGCGTTCTCCGAAAGGGGCCTCACCTTTCAAGATATTGCGCCGAGTCGAGCCGATGCCATAGGAAATGACATAGGCACCGAACGATAATTCCTCGCCCCGAACAAACACGGTATAGACGCCATCCAGTTCGATACGCAGATTCGCAATCACGGCATCCGTCAAAGCATTGAGGGCAATATCAGAGCCGACAATCACCCCTTCTGGGTCGCTGATTTCCATTGCTGGGATAAGCTGGTGTTGGTCTATATCTTGCGCCGAACTCACACCTATCGTCATGACATCGCCAGCGAAAGCTGTGAATGTATGAATACCAACAGCAGTCGGTTCCGGGAGTATATTTAAGACAGGCTTGTATGATTCTAGTTGATTGCCCGGAATCGAGGGGGCAAGAGTCGGCAATTGAAAAGGCGGTAAGGATGTGGGCGTTATGGGTATTACGACGGTTGGTGTAACAGGCAAAAATTGATCATAGGCCAGTAGACGGATGGTATAGTCTCCGGCTAGGCCGCGTCCATTGGCCTGCACACTGTATAATCCATCTTCAGGTAACAGGATATTACGCAGGATGGCGTTGTTGTTGTCCGCGCTGTCATCGTCTAGTGCCATCGGTACATTTTTGATGTTGTAGAGCGTAATCACGGGGTCGATCTCGCCGTTAACCCGATTCATCTCGACCTGAACATACTGGCCTATTTGGCCTTCAAAGGCATAAACATGGGGCGAGTCGCCTTCGTCGAAGGTGCCGCTGACGGTGTTGTTAGAACTCAATCGGGTGATGAAAGTACCCAATTCAGCGAAGGATAGGGTCGGGGTTGGTACACCCACCAATTCTGGTACGAGCGTCGGAATTTCGACCTGTGGATTGGGGCGATCTGAGTAGCCTAAGCCGATTTCATAATCCCCCCCTTCACCTGTCGTGTTCTCGACAATAACCGTATAAGGGCCACTTTCGAGCAGCGTGACAACAAGAGACTGATCGGCAGCAAGAACTTCATCGGCTTCATTGACCAGGGTCAATCGGACGGTGCTGCCCAAGCCAATGACCCGTATCGTAACAGCATCATTGGCTTGGGCAATAAATCCCCAGTGATCTTGTTCACCTGCGACCAAGGTGTGGCTGGCAGGAACCCAGAAATCGAGCAATCCAACGAGTCCGTCAAGTTGAGCAGTTGCGGTGGCTGAATCGTCTTCAAATGTGATGAGGGTGGGCAAAACGCGGGGTTCATCGGAGCCGGTTTCGCACGCTGCCAGCGCGAAACACAACACCAGGGACAACAGAACTCTCAACCGATACCTGACCTTTTACGATACTATTGGAGCAATCTTAACATAGACAGATGAGATGTTGATACACAGAATCAAGAGCCTCCAATTGTCCTCCCCTAATCATGATCGTGATGATAAAACATTTGATGCGTTGCGTCAGAGGCTCCCTAAAGTATTGGTTATACAAAGTTTCATCAGACCAATACAGTAGAAAAGAATATTGAGAAACACACTGTTTATTGTATTGGAGCGCAGATACCACGCCTTTATCAGTATCCTGCTGCAACCAAGCGCTGATGATCTCTTTGGGTATGCGTCGCCTCATCTGACCGTATCCTTGTTGCAAACTTTTGTCTATGAGGTGCCGATCTTCCTGTAAAAACAATTTTGACATTGATCATGACGAGATCTATATCCAATTTGAACGGTGGCTTCCCAAAGAATGAGAACAAAAAAGGCAAGACATGACGCCTTACCCAAATCCTGCGGAGAGGATGGGACTTCATTCGAACCCAGTACATGGTTAACGACCTCAGAGTTCCTTCAAATTATAGCATTTCCACAGCGTGATCGCGTATCACGCTTCTCAATTCATCACTCTTAACAACTTGATCGATGTTCTTGTAGAGAGGACATAGGAAACGTGGCATTGAGAGATTAGATGTTACGTAGCTACGGCTTATCTGGTGCAGATGAGGGAGACACAGCCCTCCCCCATCACACCTTGAAGCACCGTCACGGAGGCTAACGACACTCCCGACCTATAGCATAACATGGGTTGGTCGTTCGTTGACTTTGCAGGCAGTTTCGTTTAATCAATTTTGTTTGCGGAGGAAATAGCGGAAATGACTCGTTCAATTGTACTAACAAACCACAAGGGCGGTGTGGGAAAATCCACGTCCGCGACGAACATTGCATTGGGATTGGTGCATGTCTTGCGACACATCAATGCCAATAACTGCCGAGTCCTGCTGATCGACACGGACAGTCAGGGACATGCTTCACTCGTTACAACCGGGCGCGATGACTTCGGCTCAAATGACAGCCTGTATTCGGTACTCATGGCCGATCGCAAAGAGGCATCGCATGTGTTGTCTGAATGTATCGTTCGGAGTGAATGGGACACTGACCTTCATGTACTTCCTGCATCTCCCATGCTGGAGGGTGCAGAGCGGGAACTGACGGGCACGGCTGGAGCACCCTATCGTCTGGCTGATCCACTGTTAAAGATTGCACCACACTATGCGGCTATCGTAATTGACACCCACCCCTCCTTCTCATTGCTGACAGAGATGGGCTTACTCGCCGCGACAGATGCGATTGTCCCGGTGGAACCACGCTATCTGGAAACCGTTGGATTGCTGAGCGTCATCGGCAAGATCAACGACATCCGTGAGGGGTGGCGACATCCCAGGTTACATGTAAGCGGCATTCTGGTTACCAAGATGGACCGACGCATTCGTGGGCATCAACAGCTTCTGGAAGAACTCAAGACCAACCCAATTTTGAGCAAACTCTTGTGTGGCGTCATTCCACAGAATGAAGCTGTATCCTACGCCCATCACAACCATCTGAGCATCTACGGCTATGCTCCAAAAGCACCAGCAACCCGTGCATATCTGAAACTGGCAACCAGCCTGATTCAGCAAACGATCCGCCGCCAAGGAGCATAACAATGTCTCAGAACAAACAGAAACGCCGGATCAATACCAGTCCCCTGGATCAGATCACAGCCGACATGTTAGGCGGAAATGACATCGAATTGTTCCAAGACGACAGTCTTCGAGTGGAGCGCATTCTGCTCGAGCTAGTGCGGCCCGATCCCGTGCAGCCACGTCGGGTGTTACCTGATCGCATCTATCAGGCATTTCATGACAATAGACTGACACCCACCCAGGCACTACGCGAACTGATCCAGATTGCACAGTTAGCTGCACGACAGCACGGGCGACCATTCTCGAATGCTCTCGATCTAATGGGCAATCCCGATGACGAGAGCAGCGACGAACTGCCGCCCTTATCCGCTGATGAACAGTTGGTGCGAGACCTCATCAACCTAGCGGTCACTATCCGCGACGATGGACAGGTCAATCCGTTGACGGTGGTTGACGTCTCGGAAGGTGTGACACGCCAGTTCCGCATCGAGACAGGAGAGCGTCGCTACTGGGCAACATGGCTACTACGTGATTTCATCCCCGGCTATGAAAGCGACGGGATGATCCCGTGCATCATAATCTCCAATGAGTCAGCATCAGCCTTCCGCCAAGCGAAGGAGAACACGGCGCGGTCAGAGCTATCTGCGATTGCGATGGCCCGCCAAGCCGCACTGCTTTTGCTGTACGTTCACGGCTACGAACTGCCAGATGGTCCAGTGCCACCAGACTTCTATCGTCAGGCACTTGCACTCGATATGCGTGGCAAACGCGAGTACACGCAAGCAATTTTATCTGCGATGGACGGTATCAAGAAAACCCCCTTCAGTGCAATCAAAGCCCTTTTGAAACTATCAAATGAAGCAATGGAGATTGCTGATCGACACAAGGTTGAAGAAGGCAAACTCCGCCATGTGATTGCATTGCCTGCCGAATACCATGAGGAAATTCTTCAGCAAGTTGTGAAGTTCAACCTCACCAGCAAGCAGGTTCAGGAACTGTGCCAAGATGATGATCTGGGAGCAGATGCAGCGAAATCGCTTGATCGGGTTCCACCAAATGCACTAAAGATGGCCCGTGCTGTAAAAACTACCAGTGTGACTTCAGTGAGTGATTTTGTGCGTGTCCTACTTGAGCAAGAGGGCGACCCCACTGTAGCTATGGCGCGACTTCAATCGATGCGGAAGCTAATTGATGAGGCCAAACAAATGCTAATTGAGAACTGAATTGGTTCGCACATGCGAACCTTTTTTAGAGGTTGATATGATCCATAGAAGCCGTTCTCCCCCATAAAACGAAATACCCACTCGAAGGAATCCGGGTGGGCTGGAAACTGTGATTTTGTTTAGACTCGACACCTAAACTCTATTACAGTCTCCAGCCCCTCGCAACTGAATCTGTCAGATTTTCGGTCATGTGCGCACATGACTTTAGTTCAACCTTGCCTGGAGAAAATTATGAGTATCGAACTGGAACATATCCGCTCTCGCAACCCCATTGAGGACGTTGTTGGTGAGAAGTTCAATTTGAGGCGGTTGGGGAAACGCTTCATCGGTGTGGAACATGATAGTATGGTGGTCGTGCCCACAAGCGGGATGTATTTCTGGAATTCGCGTGGTGAGTTCGGCGACGTGTTCGATTTCGTCGGACGCTACCACCTCAATTACGGTAGTGAGTGGAATAACCGCGATCCGCATCACTTCATGGAAGCCATCGAGCATCTGGCACGGCGGGCAGGGATCACAATCGAACGTGGCACAGATTTCCGTCAGACAGCCGCCTGGTCAGAACGACAACTCGTGCAGCGCTTGCATGACGCGCTACTGAATACGCAACCTACGCAAGGAAGCGTCGTGGGTGGGACATGCAAACGATCCGGTTGGCGAAACTCGGCTTCATGCCGTCGGACAAGCGTCCGCTGCTGGAAGGGTTGAACCTGTCCGACAGTTGGCGGAGCATCATCCACAAGTTCCCTGCCGGGATGCTCGTTTATGTTCATCTCGACAAGGGGTGTCTAACGTACCTCAGCGGGCGCTCCATAGAGGGAAAGAAACACTATAATCCGCCGCGTGATTTGATCGGCGAAAAACAACCGGATCGCAATCACGTGTATCATGGAGAGGTTGAGGGCGTGGTGCTGGTTGAAGGACAGGCGGATGCAATCACCTTTGGCATGTGGGACATCCCTGCCATCGCGGGCATGTCGGTAAACGACAAACTGCTTGAAATGCTCAGACGACACCGGCGGGTGTTCATTGCATTGGACAACACAGACGATGCACGCGCTAAAGCCTTCGAGATAGCCCAACAGTTATCAGAACGTGCCTACCTTCCGCAGCTTCCCGAAGGGATGAAGGATGCCAACGAGTGGCTGTTGCAACACGCTGCAACTGCTGAAGATGCCGCAAGTCTACTCAACACCGCACCGTCCTGGATCACGCTGGAGGTTAACCGGATCGGTCAGTTGGAAGGAATCGAGCGATAGGATGCGTTACGCTAATTGTTCACACACGCTGTCCGCCTGGACGACTTCGCTTTTGCAGAGTTCAAGTTAGCAATGGTGGAATTGCTATCGGCATTTACCACTGATCTGAATCTAAGCAGTTTGCGGCTGTGTTTGCAGATCATTTGAAGTTGTTTCCGTGTCCATACAGGCGTTCAACAGCAGTTTAAACGACGAATGTACGCCATTTGGCGCATGTACAGATGGTGGTTTTGGATTAAGGTGATACGTATGTATACCGACGGGATATTGCTGTGACAAGATTATGGGTTTTACTGGGAATGACGATTTTATCGTTCGTTGGACTGGGTGCATGTACTGGCGTTAGTAACACAGCTAATCCCGTCGATTTACCACTAGCGGATGATAAACCCACTTTCCTGTTTTTCTACACTGATAGCTGACCGCCATGAACGCGAATGCAGCCCATCGTGGATGGGCTTCACGATGAGTACGCTGTTCAAGTTGAATTTCTTGATCTCAACGCACTTGACGGTGCAGTAGGGCAGACCGTGTTTGATCAGTTAGGGTTGCCAGGACATCCGAGCATTGTTCTGTATGATGTTGATGGTCAACAGGCATACTGGGGCGTCGGCATCATGACTGAGCAGCTACTTCGCCAGGAGATTACACAGGTATTAAATGATGGATAAGCAAATGGAAACACAAATCGATCAACAACCTCATCTCGAAGAAGCCCCCAGCACTCCAGCAGATGATGAAATCTTCACCATCAATCGCAACGTAATAAACTATATATTGATTGCGATTGTTTTTTTTGTCTTGGGCGGTCTTGCCGGAGTCATGGGACATGCGCGGACTGTAGATAGTAATGAAGAGATCATTATGAGAGCGGTAGATGCTGCATACATTCGTCAGGAGGCTACACTCAATGAAATTATTGAGGCTGGTGCATTGAGTGGGTCATCAAAGCCAAGTGCTAACGAATTTGCAGACGATGACCCATTTGTCGGGCCTGAAGATGCGTCTGTTGTGATCGTAGAATTCAGCGATTTCAACTGTGCATTCTGTAAACGCTTTAAGGATACAACATTACAACCTCTACTTGACGAGTATGGGGATCAGATAAGATTTGTTTACCGTGATTTCGCTATTCTAGGCGAGACATCATTAACATCAGCAATAGCGGCTGAATGTGCGGATGATCAGGGACGATTTTGGGATTATCACGACCTGTTGTTTGAGAACCAGGGCAACTTCAGTCAGGATAGTTTGATTGGGTATGCGGAGCAACTGGAGCTAGAAATCGATACGTTCACTACATGCCTAGAAAAACAAACTTTCCTAGGAGATGTTCGAGTTGATTCAGCAGCAGCACAGCAAATAGGAGCACAGGGTACACCGGCTTTCTTAATCAACGACCAGTTCATCAGCGGGGCGCAGCCCTACGAAGTATTTGCCCAAATTATCGACACAGAATTAGCAAGAATTGCCGAAGATAACAGTTAAAAGCAGCATCGAATTCCAAAGGCAACGAGATGTTTGGTCTGGCGCTCTATTCACAGATACCCAATACGTTGAGTGAGTTTTACTCAAGATTTCCCGGTGTAGAACTACTCAGCGCGTCAGGGGACAGGTGTGAGCTAAGTGTGGGGCAAACAAAGCTAAGCTTTGACAAAGCACATGGATCAACCAACCCATTCTACTATTGGTGTATCACAGCGGCTCATGATCACTTTCAAGATATTTTGGGTCAACTTCCTCTCCCTTCACGTATTGTTGTTGACAATCGAGATCAAGGCATAGTCCGCATTACTGATCCAGCAGCAAACATTATTGACATAAAACTTGGGACATCAGATGATCTGCAACTGGATCATTTACTTGGTATTTCCCAAATTGGATTAGTGACAGACAACGTTGACACAGACCTTCAACTATTCCGACATTATCTTGAGCCAGTGATTGGGCCTATAAATCAAGTCAACAATTTGCTGAGAAGCCAGGTAGATGGCAGTGAGTTGATGTTCATAAAACGCGGTACAAAGCTTCTTCCTTCAGGCGTTACTGCCAAGACGTATCCACTTAGGGCGACCATTCAAGGGCCCATATCGGGTTCAATCAGTGTGTTACATCTTCCCTATTACATTGACATCAGCAATTCCTGACGGCACGCAAAACTGTTCGATGGAATAGGAGATTGCCGAAAGAAATGCTTGACCCACTTCCATAACGACAATTTATCGTATTATAATTGGAGAATACATGAGTAAATCACGTAAGCGTAACAGAGGAAAGAATAAAAAGTCAAAGAGATCTTCATTGCTTCACTGGGGTATTGCTGGGATATTGCTCGCAGGTGTAGTTATCTTACTTGCCCAAAGCCAAGCTCCATCAGGCCAGGTCACGGTGGATGGTGAACGACCAACCTGGCAAACCATTGCTCTGACTGATGCACGTTCCAGCGAATCCTTTACACTTGCTGATTTCAACGATAAAAATGTGTTCGTCAAGATTATGTCTCCGTTCTGAGGATACTGCCTCCAAATGCAGCGCAGTTTGCGTTCTGCTATACCTGAACTTGATGACGAAGACTACGAATTCATATCGATTGCCGTAGACCCTGGTATGCGTGCTTCTGATTTGGCCGCCTACGCTGACCAGCAAGGATTTGACTGGCGATTCACCGCTGCCAACGACGAATTCATCGCAGCTTTTGTCGATCAATTTGGGCTGGCTGCGATTACAACGCCGAACATGGTGCATTTCGTCCTGCAACCGGATGGATCGGTAACCCGCACGTACCAGGGAACACCCTCGCCGACTCAACTTGTGGAAGAAATCCGCAGTGCCAGCACAGGATAAAGCAATTGGCTGAGATCGTAACAGCCTTCGTCCTCGGCAATAGTGCCATTCTTACCAACGTATGTCTCCTACCATTGTATCCGGGTTTGATTGCATTCTTAGCAAGTAACCTAGATGACGGAAGTCACGGAGGTCACCATTGGTTAGGGGCGCTTGTGCTGGCAGGTGTCCTGAGCACGATGCTTCTCATTGGTTTCCTTTTATATCTATTGAAACAACCATTTAGTGCCATTCTCCCATTTGTGCTGCCTGCTTCTTACGGCTTGATAATTTTGATGGGAGCCATGACGATAGCGGGCCGAAATCCATTTACTCGGTTGCAAACGATACAGAATCCGATCTTCAGCAGTTCTCACATTACTGCCTATGCCTATGGAGTCTTCCTGGCTCCGATGACCCTTCCCTGTACAGGCCCCCTCATTCTCAGCACGTTTATTCTGGGTACTGGCAGCATTGTTGCCCTTGCGGATGGTATATTGTTCTTTCTCGCCTTCGGGCTGGGTTTTGGCTGGCCTCTGGTTGTGCTACCTTTTGTGGCACTACCTATACAACAACACTTCGTCGGCTGGTTGACCTCAAATTACAACAAGGTAAACGTTATTGTGGGCACTCTCTTGATCGGCATTGGCATTGTCGGTATTGTGTATGAACTCTTACCACTGATCAGATCGTAGATCATGGGGTTTTCAATGAAGATAGAATTACCAGATTCGTAATCTAATCACGCCATCTGGCGCATGGAATCATCAGCTATTTCAACTAAAATATGCCCATAGGGAAGATGATATGAGGGAAGCAAGTTGACAACACAACACATTGAATTACCAATAGTCGGTATGACATGTTCAGCCTGCGTGAGGAACGTGGAACGTGCATTGAACAAAACTGACGGCGTTGAAGAAGCGGTGGTGAATTTCGCTACCGAACGCGCCAGTGTGAACTTTGATCCGGCAGCAACCACCCTGGATGAAGTGGTCAGTCGTGTGCAGAAATCGGGCTATGATGTAGCAACAGCGAAAGTCGAACTGCCAATTACAGGCATGACCTGTGCCGCTTGTGAGCGCAATGTGAACCGCACCCTCAAGAAACCAGAAGGTGTGGTTGACGTATCTGTAAATCTGGCGACAGAGCGTGCGATTGTGACCTATGTGCCCGGTACAACCAGTCGCCGCGACCTGATTGCGGCTGTCGAAAAAGCGGGCTACGGTGTAATCGATACCAGCAATGTCGCCGAAGCGGATGACGCGGAGCAAGCAGCACGCGAAGCTGAGATTCAGCATCAGAAACGACTGGTTGTTATAGGAGCTGTATTCTCGATTCCACTGGTCGTTTTGGGCATGACACGCCACTTCATGCACAGTGTTCCATTCCTGATGGAGACTGTACCCTGGTTGGCAGATGACATCTGGCTGTTTGTCTTTGCTGCTTTAGCAACTCCGGTGCAATTCATTGTTGGCAAGCAGTATTTCGTTGGCGCATACAAGTCGTTGCGGAACGGCACTGCCAATATGGATGTGCTGGTTGCAATGGGCACGTTGGCAGCTTATGGCTATGGTCTGATTGTGCTGGCAGGAATCATATTTGGCTTCTCCGATCTAGTTGGCAAGGACGACTACTTTGAGTCAGCGGCGGTGATCCTGACGTTGATCACACTTGGCAAGTTGCTGGAAGCTCGCGCTAAAGGCCGTACCAGTGAAGCCATCAAAAAGCTTATGGGATTGACACCCAAGACAGCAACTGTCCTCCGCGACGGTGAAGAAGTCGAGATTGCAATTGATCAACTGGTTATTGGCGACACAATCATTGTGCGGCCCGGCGAGCGTATCCCCGTTGATGCAATAGTAATTGAAGGCCGTTCGTCTGTGGATGAATCGATGCTGACGGGTGAGAGTATGCCGGTCAACAAGGCCGTTGGCAGCGAAGTTATCGGCGGCACGATCAACAAACAGGGTCGGCTCGTTGCCGAGACATCCCGCGTTGGTGCGGAAACGGCACTGGCACAGATCATTCGTCTGGTACAGGAAGCACAGGGGTCGAAAGCACCGATTCAACGCATCGCCGATCAGGTATCGGGTGTGTTTGTGCCAATTGTAATCGGACTAGCCATCCTGACTATGCTCGGTTGGCTTGTTATTGGTCAAGCCTCGTTCACAACAGCGATGCTTAACACGATTGCTGTATTGGTGATTGCTTGTCCATGCGCGTTGGGGTTAGCGACGCCGACTGCCGTCATGGTTGGTACAGGACGCGGTGCTGAAATGGGTATCCTGTTTAAGAATAGTGAAGCCTTAGAGAATGCCCACCGCCTTCAAGCAATCACTCTGGATAAAACCGGTACGATTACACGTGGTGAACCGACCGTCACAGATGTCATTCCAGCCAATGGTTTTGATGAAATTCAAGTGTTGATGCTGGCAGCCAGCGCGGAACGTGGTAGTGAACATCCACTGGGAGAAGCCGTTGTAAAGGCCGCCAAAGACCGTCAGATCAAACTGTTCAATCCTGAGCAGTTCGAAGCGAAGTCGGGTCGTGGTATTCAAGCGATGATTGATGGTCAGCAAGTTATCGTCGGAAGTCCACGCTATATCCAAGATCTAGGCATAGAAACTGATGTACTTGAAGAGTCGATTGTGCAACTTCAGACGAGTGCCCGTACAGCTATACTGATTGCAGTTGACGGCATACTGGCAGGTGTGATTGGTATTGCCGATACAGTTAAGGCGGGATCGAAGGAAGCGATTGCCGGGTTGAAAGCACTTGGACTGGAAGTGGCCATGATTACTGGTGATAATCAGCAAACGGCTGATGCTATTGCTCACGAAGTGGGTATTGAGCGTGTATTCGCTGAGGTGTTGCCTGGTGATAAAGTAGCTGTCGTCAAGCAATTGCAGGGCGAAGGAAAGCGCGTGGGGATGGTTGGAGACGGCGTAAATGATGCCCCAGCACTCGCCCAAGCAGATGTCGGCATTGCAATTGGAACGGGCACTGATATTGCCATGGAAGCCTCCGATGTCACCCTTATCAGTGGCGACCTGCGGGGCGTGGTACGTTCGATACAACTGAGCAAAGCGACTCTGCACACGATTTATCAAAACCTCTTCTGGGCGTTCGTTTACAACATTATCCTAATTCCGGTGGCAATGATGGGCTTACTTATCCCGATGTTCGCTGCTGGAGCTATGGCCTTCAGTTCCTTCTTTGTTGTAAGCAACAGTCTCCGCCTGAGGAATCGCAGAATCAATGCACAACAAGAAGAAATTACACCTGCTCTATCCGTTGAGGAGGTAGGGGCGATTGCTGCATCCGCATAAGAAGCAAATGAGATCCAAATATCGAATTCTTATCTCGATAGCTGTCATCTTGCTCGTGTCTTCTGCTTGTTCTCAGGTGGGAGGCACTTCAAGTGATGATGGTGTAATCACGGCTGCTGATCGTGGATCGGAAACATATGAATTGGGGCAAATTGTTTACAACACACAGTGTGCGGCTTGCCATGGGGTTAATGGCGAAGGTCAATTCCCTGATGCTCCGATGGAGAAAGATGAGTCAGGACGTTATGGTGCACCACCTCACGATGATACTGGGCACACCTGGCATCATCATGATGATCTGCTCATTCAGATAGTTCAGGAAGGTGGCATGGGTGATCCAGTCAATTTCTATACCATGCCTGCTTTTGATTCAATTCTCTCAGATGAAGAGATTGAAGCCGTCATTGCGTTTATCAAGACGATGTGGACATCAGATCAGCAAGCCCGCCAACATGAAGCGACGCTGCTTATTCGAGAGCAAAACATTGGATCACAATAACCTGCCATAAATGCAAAGACGATCAGGGAAGTATGATCGTCTTTGCTCGGAGGGGAATGTAACTGGTTCGATTTACGCTTCTTCTGGTGCGTAATCGATCTCGACCATCTTGTTTTTAATGGCTGTCCAATCAGCGGGGTCTTTCCACTCAATTGCAATCATCTGTGTATCAGGATTACCACCCACCATAATCACGCCGTCAATCTCTTTGAGTTCACTCGTGATCGTACTTACACAACCATTGCAACCCACGTTGGGGACTTTTACCGTTTTAGACTCCATTGCAAAGCTCCTGTCAGCCTCAAATCCTTTATTTGTTTATAGTATAGCTCTTCTAATTATGAATTGCATACGCCATTTGGCGGGTATGTGGACACCGAAAACGCGGTATGATGTAAGTTAACTTGGATGTAAGGGATTATCATGAACGTTTTGCTGGTGGAAGACCACAATATGGTACGACAGGGTACACGTCTCTACTTGGAAAGCATGGGAATAGCGGTTGTTGGTGAAGCGACCAATGGGCGTGAAGCGGTGGAACTAGCCGGTTCTCTACAACCTGATGTTGTTGTCATGGATATTCACTTGCCAGAATTGACTGGTGTAGAGGCAACGCGACGTATTCGGCACGATTATCCGGACGTGCGTATTCTGGTATTGACTGCCTATGATGAACCAGCCTATGTTCACGCCCTCCTTAAAGCTGGGGCCGATGGTTTTATCCTCAAGACAGCCGAGCTAGCAGAATTGTATAAGGCATTAAACGAGGTGGCCGTTGGTCGTAAAGCATTCGATTCAGAAACACTGGCTCGCGCCAATGAACATATTTCTGAGATGTCTGCTCAGATAGAGCGACTAACAGACCGTGAACTTGAAGTGTTGTTACATGCAAGCCAGGGCAAAACAAATAAGGAAATCGGGAAGTTGCTTTTCATTTCAGATCGGACGGTTCAAGGTCATCTTAAAAACATCTATCAGAAACTTGGTGTTACAACACGAACGGAAGCAGTTGCAATTGCCTTGCAACACGGTTTCATTAGTCTAGAAAGTCCAGGTGAAGCATGATTCACTCCAGTTTCCTTGAGCTATGTTGTATTGGTGGTGCTTTGCTCGTTGCAAGCAATTTGTGGTTCTTTGTGCGTGTTCTTAAGCCAATTCAGACTCTCTCGCTTCAAGCTGAGGCTTTAACCCAGGGTGAATTTGAGTCGTTTGAACATCAATGTGGTGGCATACCCGAGGTTCAAGGACTTCAACGGGCGATGTCTGGAATGGTGGGACATGTTCGTCGTGCGCAGGAGCAGAATCGCGCCTATGCTGAGCAATTGGCAGATGGGCAGGAACATGAGCGAAAACGTATTGCCCGTGAGCTACATGACGATACAATCCAATCAACCATCGCAGTGACCCAAGGAATTGATATGGCAAAGAATTGGATCCCTACGGATCCGACCCGTGCGTTGCAAATGCTACAATTTGCGCGTGAGCAAGCTGTGGAAGTTGTCACTAATTTACGTAACCTCATTGGCGGATTGCGTCCTCCGGCGTTAGAAGAGTTAGGGTTAGTTGCCGCCCTGGAGATGCAACTTGATCTATTAACACAAGTGACCGTCAAACAAACCACCCAGGGTGACTCCCGTCGCCTTGATGAGCCACAAGAATTGGCACTCTTTCGAGTCGCTCAGGAAGCACTCCGCAATATTACACACCATAGTAAAGCGGCACACGTATATGTTGATGTAAACTACCTATCAGACGGCGTGTTGCTCACTATTCAAGATGATGGTTGCGGTTTCAAGCCTCCATCCAATCTAGGCGATCTAGCATTTGAGAATCATTACGGGTTGCTTGGGATTCAGGAACGGGTCACCAATCTGGGCGGTTGGCTTGAAATCGACAGTAAGGTTGGAAATGGAACCACCTTGAGAGTTTACATACCCACCATTCCACATGATCAACCAGAGGATCTAGTGCATGATCCCGTGTGCAGCGCATTAATTGAACCACATCGAGCGTTTGACAGTGTTGTATATCAGGGTTCGACATACTATTTCTGTTGTCCCGTTTGCCAGGGTGCGTTCCAAAAGGACCCCGATCTGTATCTTGGTTCAAAACAGACGACAACTGCCCAGCCAGCCTAGCGGTTGGTACGATTTTTGACGGTTGTTCTTTTTTCGGAAATTTGCGGCGATTCTAGGCTTGTGATGATCAGATGGCAAACACATGTCTTCATTTGTACATCTTCAGGTAGCTCTTGGCCCAATCTGTGTAACCGCTTGATTTCATCAAGCAATCCAATTAGATCTTTGATGTGTCCGTCAAGCTCAGCAATTCGCCTTTCCATTACATCCAGCACAAATTGGCATGGTGGTTGGTGATTCTCGTTGAGCGCCAGAATGTTTCGTATCTCATCAAGCGAAAAATCTAGAGACCTCGCGAAGCGCAATCGATCTACATCAGTATCACTGTATTGGCGATATCCATTTTCAGATCTCTTTGGTCGTGGTAGTAGATCAATGCGTTCATAATAACGAATTGTTTCCCGTGTGACCCCGGTAAGTTGGCTCAACTGGCCAATTGAATACATGGTTTCCTCCGCTCTCTGGGATGTCGTCCTGGTATTGTGATTGTATCGACTAATCTCTTGACCTTGTAACCGCTATAACCTTTACACTATTCAAAATCAAGATTATCAGCCTGAAAACGGCAACACAATGACCTGATGCCGTATATGTCGGAATAGTTGAAAGGGATGATAGAGTGCATCAAGATAAGATCAACGGTCTTTGTCCGGATTGTGGTAGTCGAGGGCTGAGTGTTGATAATGCTACAATCAAATGCATGATTTCTGTCAGTTTGCATCGTGTAGAGAATGTGAAACATCGTTTCTGTGCAGATGCGGATTGTGATCCTGTTTACTTTGCCGAAGATGATTCCCAGAGGTTTTTAACAGGCGATTTGCGCGAACGGGTTTATCAAAAAGAATCTGATGCAGAGGACGTGCTAGTTTGTGATTGCTTCTTGCATACCCTTGGAGCTATACACACCGGGCAACGCACAGTTATTGAAGATGTAAAAGACGGTATTCAACAAGGTCACTGTGCCTGTGATTGGCATAATCCTCAAGGTACATGTTGTCTGGGAAATATTTTACGGATTGGTCAAATAGACAAGTAGGTTCACCCCAACTATACTCCAAACTTGGATTTCAACCCTGTCCGACTTCACGCTTCTTGATTTCACGCTGTTTTCAAAACCAGCGTTCTATCCATCCATCAACAATTAATGCGCCAAATGGCGCATTTTCAATTGGCCTAGCTTGTCTATCATCAGAAGATGGAAATTACCAACAGCAGATAGGTCGATTATTTGGCACTTGACGACACTCAACCCAGTTTAGCAGTTGTGCCCCAAGCGGGATTGAAGCCCCCACCCCGCTTCCTTCTTTACGCTGCACTGATTATTCTTGCGCTAATGCTCATCACACCATTAGCTGGTATCTACGTATTTCGGGAAGTACTCCGCCCCAGTCAGCAACAGCGCGTGATTGGTATGATCGCTTTCATGGAGGTGTTTCTCCCACCACGTCCGGCTCCAGGTGATACACTACCAACCGTTGTTCCTGGTCGAGGAAGCGGCACGTCGCCAGAAGATCTATTGGGACTTTCTTTGGCAACACTCATGCCGGAAACAGATATATCACCTACAATCATGCCAACTGCAACAGACATCCCCTTTACACCAAGTCAGACACCCATTCCGTCCCCAACTGTCGTGCAGACCGCGGCAACGGTGACGGCACCGATCCCAACCGACGTAGCGAATTCTGTGTCCAATGTACCTGTGAGTGGACGAATGTACGGATTCCGACATGAACAGCAAACTTGGAATAATTGCGGTCCCGCTACAGTCACCATTGCATTGAGCTACTACGGTTGGGAAGGGGATCAGGCATATGCCAAACGTGTCATGCGCCCTGATCGAGAGGATAAAAACGTAACCCCTGATGAAATGGTCGCATTTGTGAATGAGCAGACAGGTGTACGTGCGCTCTGGCGCAGAGGAGGAACTTCAGATTTGCTTCGCCTGCTGATTGCCAACGACTTCCCGGTCATTATTGGAACAGGCTATATGCCAGAGGGCTACGACTGGCTGGGACACTACCAAACAGTCGTTGGCTTCGAGGGCAACACGTTCTATCTCTATGATAGTTTCATTGGCACGGGTGAGAACGGTGAAGGCTACGCCAGATCAGAAGACGACGTAGACCGCGACTGGCGCCACTTTAATCGTCGCTTCATTGTCTTATTTCCTCCAGATCGGGAAGCACTTTTGCTCCGCCTACTTGGTGATCGATCTGACGCAAATCAGGCTGCCGAGTTGGCCTTCTTGGTTGCTCAGGATGAAGCCCGAGCAAATCCGAACGACGGCTATGCATGGTTCAACATGGGTACAGCTCTAGTAGATATGGGTCGTTATGAGGAGGCAGCCAGCGCGTTTGATAGGGCCACACAAGCTGGTTTGCCCTGGCGCATGTTGTGGTATCAGTTTGAGCCGTATGAAGCGTATTTCAACGTAGGCCGCTATAGCGATGTCCTGAGTCTCGCGCAGGCTAATCTGAGCAATGGTGGTCAATATGTGGAGGAAACCTACTTCTGGCAGGGCCAAGTTCAGGCCGCACAAGGTATGGAGACACAGGCGCGCACTTCATATCGAAACGCATTAGGTATCAATCCCAACTATGAAGATGCACGTCAAGCATTGGAACTACTTGGATAGATTCTTCTCAGGAGAACAGAAACATGACAAAGAACAATGCACGAGGCAGAAGAAAAGCAAAACAACAACAGCAGCGCCAGCAACAATTGTTGTTGATTGGTGGTGTGATCGCTGTCGTGGCAGTGATTGGTGTTTTGCTCGTCGTGACAGGAGACAGCCGCAATTCTGTGGCCTTCCCCGATATTCATGGCATCAGTTTCACGGGTGATGGCGAACAACTTCGAGTAGCTACACATACAGGTATTGTGTCCTTTCAAGACGGTGACTGGTCTAAACCTGACCTGCCCGTGAACGATTACATGGGTTATTCAGGAACTGAAAATGGGTTCTTCAGCAGCGGACATCCCGGAACTGGGTCCCCACTGGTAAACCCAATTGGGCTGGTTCGCAGCGACGATCATGGCGAGAATGTTGAGTCGATAAATTTTCTGGGCGAGACAGATTTTCATGTCATGGCGGCATCTTATTATGGGGACACCGTTTATGTATTGAATCCTGCACCCAACTCTTTATTGACCGCTGGATTGCACTTTAGTCTCGATGGTGGCTTGAATTGGGAACAGAGCGCGGCAGCGGGTTTGATCGCTTCACCGTTTCAAATCGCAGTCCACCCCAATGAAGATGGAATGATAGCCGCCGCGACCCAGCAAGGACTGTTCTTATCAACCGATTTCGGTCAGACGTTCGCACAACTGAGTGAGACGACCACAGTGACATCAGTCGCTTTTGATCCGAATGGTGAGCGATTACTGTTTGGTTATGAAGATCTCGCTTCATATACCTTCAACGATGGCAATATCTCAGTCATGCCACAGACACCCGCTGTTGAGTCGGGTCAGGCAATTCTCTATATCGCCATGAACCCAACTACAGACGCATTGGCCTTTGCTACTTCAGATCGGGACATCTTCTACTCGCCAAATGATGGTGAAACATGGGAACAGATCGGTGAAGATGGTGTCAGCCGTTAAGGAGGTCTGAAAATCGTAACCAGATCAAGAAAGATTTATCGCAGAAAGCGCCACACATGTTCTGAGATCCTACTTACAACACTCGTACTCGTTGCTGGTGGAATTGCCATTGCTGCGTTTGTCATGAATATTCGAGACCGAAGCCAACGCACACCAAAACTTGATCTCCTCAGTCTTCTTTCGACTGCGACCCAAAGCCCATCACCCACGATGGCTGAAACCGCTATTGTTATACAGGTTACTCTGCCAGTAGAGACAGCAGTTCCGATAACAGTCAGGCAGCATAATGAGGAACAACTCGCGCCAGATTTCTCTTTGCAAACATTGACAGGTGAAATCCTACAACTATCCAACTTCCACGGCCAGCCTGTTATAGTTAATTTCTGGGCTTCATGGTGTGCGCCTTGCCGACTTGAGATGCCTGAACTGATACGCGTTTTCGAAACGTATCAAGATGATAGCCTTGTCATCCTCGGCGTGAACATGACGTATCAGGATGACGTAAATGCCGTGCAAGAGTTTGTTGACGAATTTGATATTCCCTTCCCTGTATTGCTAGATGCGACGGGTATTGTTTCGGATGACATATACAGTGCTCTGGGTGTACCCATGACATTCTTCATCCGATCAGATGGGACAACGGCGGATCGATATATTGGTGCAATATCCAGAGAATTACTTGATCAATTCGTTACCGAGTTGTTGGCAAATAATATCGGGTGATGAGAAAAATGGTGAATAAACCAACAAAATGAAACGCCACCAATCGAAGTAGACCAGGAAGCATCCGTGAGCAGTACGGACATCATTTCACGACTGAGCTGATAATTATCAGTCTTGTGATCCTCGCTACAATGATACCGTTGACTGCGATTGGTGTGAGTTCCTGGCTGAACCGTGAGGTTAATATTGAAGGGGCGGAACGTATATTCGGTCTCTCGCCAGGCCATCTGGAGTTTGTTGTATATGAAGACGACGGTGTTCCTCCGGCGGGGGGCGTCACAATCCTGTTTGGCAGAACTGCGGTGTCTATGATACACCGATCAAAAACGAAAATGCCGTGCATTTGCTAGAACATGGTGTGGTCTGGATGACATATCAGATCGGTTTGCCTGAAGATCAGGTGGAATGGTTACGAAAAAGGCTCTCAAGCCCCGGAACCAGGTGCGCGATGCCGTGGTGGGGTCGGGCAACCGGTCGGATGATATTGAAGGTACATGATAGTCTAAATGTGCCCTTTTTAATTGCCTTCGCTCCAGAAACGCAGTATTCAGTTGATAAAATGTAGTTCGAGTAGAGGATTTATGACACAGGATGCAGCAGTAGGATCAGATCAAACAGGTGTTCGTCCCGCACCAAAAGCAATCACTTTTCTTCATGCGTTGGCCTTTGTTATGGGATTCTCATTGATTTTCATCGTTGGTTGGGGTGGCGCTATAACCGTTTTTGGACAGGTGTTCAGTGCATACAAGCGTGAGTTAGCACAGATTGGTGGTGTGGTAATTATAGCTTTTGGTCTCGTTAATCTCGGTGTTCTGAGAATCCCAATGCTTTATTACGATACCCGCCTTAACTACCAACTGGATCGTCGGCTGGGATTTCTCTCATCTGGTCTTATGGGTGTTTTTTTCGCAGCAGGATGGACACCCTGTATTGGGACAACATTAGGCGCGATTTTAACCATGGGGTTTAGTCACGAAACTTCAACTCAAGCAATGGTTTTGGCAAGTGGTTATGCACTGGGAATGGGTATTCCATTCCTCCTCATAGGATTGGGAGTCGCACGGTTTGCTACCTGGCTTACACGTTTTCGAAAGCATATGCGAAAGGTGCAAATGCTCAGCGGAGTCCTGTTGATCTTGATTGGAATTATGCTGATGACTAACCAGCTTACGATGATCGCAATCTGGGCACAACGTAATGGATTCTATGCTGACATTGCCTTGGGCGGGGCTGCTACGCCAACCTACTTTATCGCCATAATCGCAGGGTTGGTCTCGTTTCTATCTCCTTGTGTGCTGCCGCTGGTTCCAGCCTACGTAGGATATTTAAGCGGACATGCTGTTCGTGAGTCATGAGGTAATCTTGTGAACGACATTGCTTCTCAAACAATAGAAACTCCTGAACGCAAGCGCCTGGGCGTTTTCTCGACTTTGTTGCTACTTATTGTTATTGGATTGGCGGCGATTGTTGGTATTCAGCTTGCTCGCCAAAATATGACGCAACCCACATCAGGGCCTGCCCCAAATTTCGAATTAACCACTTTTGCAGGCGATACATTTCGCTTATCAGATTTGCGTGGACAGGTGGTTGTACTGAACTTCTGGGCAAGTTGGTGCGTCCCATGCCGAGATGAAGCTCCTATTCTAGAAAATCTGTGGCAGCGGTATCGTGATCGCAACGTGATATTAGTGGGTGTTGCCTATGCTGACACCGAACGTGATGCGCTGGAGTTTATCGCTGAGTTTGACATCACCTATCCCAATGGGCCTGACCTTGGAACACGCATCTCAGATTCGTATCGGATTACAGGCGTGCCTGAAACTTTCGTTATTGACCAGAACGGAGAAATCCAATTCTTTCTTCCAGCGCCTTTGACCGAGGGACAGTTAGACGATGTGATCGTACCATTACTAGAAACATCATGATCAGTATTCCAAGAGAACTAAATTGTAGTATGCGTCAACTGGATAATTGATGGATTAGATTGCGATTAGGCAATAGTTGAGGGTCCCTGTTTCGTTTGCTTTTCAAGCAGCTTGCGTAAAATTCATGTTACTTACACTCTGATAGGATCCATGTAACTACGACTATTCAGAGATCGAGTGACTTCCTACCTGACCTTTTTACTTGGAATAGTTTTTACTGTTCCAGCATGCTAAGGGAACCTGCCTACCATCTAGCCCTACTGCTCGTCAATGCCTAATCAAACCCGCCAAATAGCGCATGGCATCTGGTGACAAGCAGAGTAAGCTGAAATTGAATTGGTTATTTTAAGGACATCAGCCATGCATGTCCCAATTGTGAGACGTAATCTCCGTTTGTCCAGCCAGCGAACACAATCGGTAGGTCCAGTATGAGTGAGTTAAGACGTACATCTGGTTCCGCCAGACAACGGCGTCGTAACCGACAACCAATGGCGCTACAAGCAGAAAAAACTGAACGAGGGACAATCTCAACCACATTGTTGCGGGATGTACTCATCCTTTTGATAAGCGTATTGAGAACACATCCAACCAGTTTGAAGATCGCAGCAGTGCCGGTGCTGATTGTTTTATCGTTTTTCTTGATGAACGTCTTCTTTGGAGGTCGTGTTCCACCCAATATCTCTATTCTCGACACAAATCTGGGTGGTTTGAAATATGATGCTGCAATCGACAGGTTGGAAATAACCTGGATACAGGACAATTTGGTGCAACTGTCAGCAGATAATCGGGTGTGGACAGCTACGCCAAGTGATCTGGGACTCAACTTAGATGCAAGAGCCAGCGTAGAGTCGACTAACAATATTGGATTGGCGGGAATACCATTTGGTTATCAAGTTGATCCCACCATCACGGTTGATGAAAGTAGAATGCGGCAGTATCTTGAGGAATTGGCGAAAGACATCTATGTTGCGCCCATCAATGCAAGATATGAATGGTGTGATGATTCTCTATCACCTGTCTTGGGGCAAAGTGGTGTCCAATTGGATGTGGATGCCACAATGAACCAGATGCTTGAGTCACCACTCGAATTACTTGAACGTGATATTAGTTTGATCACCGTATCTCTGTCTCCAGAGGAAAACAGTCCTCATGTGTTTCTAAATGCGGCGCAAGCGTTTGTAACAAGCCCATTTGAACTAAGCGCCTATGATCCATTTGAAGATCGCTATGTCAGTTTGACGGTCACGTCTGAGACACGCAGCACCTGGATCGAAGTAAATAGTAATGGTCTGAATGCTCACGAATCATCAATAACTCACTACGTTGATGCCATCAATAACTCCTCTTCTTCAGGACTTCCTGAAGGCAGCTATTTGAAAACAGAGGAGGTCATTGCCGCGATCAACCATTTACTAACTACTGGGTCATCACAAGCAAACGTGACCATACGCTTCTATCCATCCACGTATGAGGTGGTGTCTGGCGATACGGGTTACCGGATTTCCCGTAAGACAGGTATACCTTTTTTCTTGATTGAAGAAACCAATCCGGAACGTGATCTGAGCATTTTGTCCCCAGGAGATAGACTTAGTTTACCCTCTCGCGATGTAACCTTACCATTTCCGGTGATTGCCAATAAGCGAATTATTGTTGATTTGGCTACACAGTCCCTGGTTGCATATGAAAACGGTCAAGTGATCTTTAGCTGGCAAATTTCGTCAGGCGTATCGGATGCTCCGACCTCGCCAGGTATCTATCAAATTCTCAGCCAAGAGCCTGTTGCCTATGGCAGCAGTTACACACTATGTGATGATGCAGGCTGCGGACAATGGGAACTAAATTGGTTTATGGGAATCTATGAAGTCGTACCCGGATTAGTCAATGGCTTTCACGGTGCGGTACTACTGCCGAATGGTGGCTATCTAGGCGGCAATAATGTCGGTGTGCCCTACACGTTAGGATGTGTGATGTCGCGTGATGATCAAGCACGGCAGCTTTATGAATGGGCAGAAATCGGTACGGTTGTTGAAATCCTTTCCAGTGAGTTTGCGCCACAAAGTGAACTGGCACGCCGCGCTTTTAATTTATAGGACATTTCAAGAGAGAAAGATTGAATGAACCTGAGTAGACGTGATTTTCTCAAATTCTCAGCCCTGACAGGGGCTACAACTGTTGGCGGTTATATAATCAGCCAAGCATCTAGCTTAACCACAGATCGGTTGGCATCTACTTTACCCGTTCCAGCCAACAATCCGAATTTTGAACCTGATATCGAATTGATGCTGCGTGCCAGCCCGGACACGATGAGCATATTGGATGGGCAAGCCACACCAGTGTGGCGTTATCATGGAGAGATTGTTTCAGGTGAGCCTCATAACTTACAATCAATACCTGACTCATATCTTGGACCAACTATTCGGGTACGGACTGGACAAAAGGTGCGAATACGCTTTCAAAATGAGCTACCAGAAGTCAGTAACATTCACTGGCACGGGCTGTATGTACCAGACTATGCCGATGGACATCCACGCTTTGTCGCCCAACCTGGGCAAGAATATGTCTATGAATTTGAAGTAAAGAACCAGGCTGGGACGTACTGGTATCATCCTCACCCCCATGAACGTACCGGTGCCCAGGTCAACGCTGGCCTGGCAGGTTTGTTTATCGTAGAGGATGACATTGAAGATGCCCTCGAACTGCCTTCAGGAGCGTTTGACCTATCGTTAGTAATCCAGGATCGCCGCTTCGATTCGGATAATCGGTTGATGTATGTCAACAACATGCACGACCGTATGATGGGTTTCTGGGGCGATACCGTTCTAGTGAACGGGCAGGTCAACTCTCGCTGGTCTGTGGCGACCCAACCCTATCGGCTGCGCTTGCTTAATGGCTCCAATTCACGCCCCTATGTTCTCGCCTGGAGTGATGAAACCCCAATGCATGTCATTGGTACGGATGGTGGACTGATTGAACGCGCTGTGCTAACCCCTCATATCACACTCGGCCCTGCCGAACGTGTCGATCTGTGGATGGATTTCAGCGAGTTTGCAGTGGGTACGGAACTGTCTTTATATGATCTTGGAGTTGGACAGCCTGTCGTAATTGCTACGTTCTCCATAGAAGAGACGAGTAATATTCGCATCGCTGTGCCTGATAAAATCCGCGAACAAGTGTATCTTGATCCGCAGGAAGCCGTAAACGTTGATAATCCACGTGTTTTCGAGTTCTCGATGGGGCGAATGACACCCACAATAAATGGACGAACATTCGAAATGGAGGCCGTCGCCAGTGATGAAATTGTTCGTCTGGGAGACATGGAAGTCTGGGAGTTTCGCAATAACCCACAATCTGGCGGCATGATGCCAACACCCCATCCAATTCACATACATGGACGACAATTTCAAGTAATTGAGCGGAGCGTCCATCCAGACTATGCTCAACAGTGGGCAGATATCACAGCCGGTTATGTTGACTATGGTTGGAAAGACACAATCCTGTTGCTTCCAGGAGAAACAGCACGCGTAGCAGTCAGGTTTGACGACTATGCCGGATTGTTCGTGTATCATTGCCATACCCTGGAACACGAGGACTTGGGCATGATGCGTAACTATGAAGTACGTGCTTGAATTCCTGGTGGAGTAGAGTAGTGGAGAAACATGATAATTCAAGTAGCAGAGTAGACCTAATGAAAGAGAGATTATGCGTTTTTTGCGATCTATAGGATGTTTAACGCCAACCGCGATCCTAATTTACGGTGTAGTGGGATTGTTGCTATTGGTGCAGTTTGGTGGGCAAGCACTCAATTATCTCACAACTACGGGATGGGAACAGGTGTCAGGGACGATTGTTTCCAGTGAAATTGAGGATGCATCGGACACAACTGGTGAGCGATATGTCGCCCAGGTTGTTTACACCTATGAGGTGGACGGTGCGATATATGAAGGAAACCAATTGGATCTGCGCGGATCGACATATCTGAGTAATCGTGAGGATGCGGAACAGCTGTTAGCTCCATACCCAATTGGAGCATCAGTGATGCCATACTTTGATCCTGCTGACCCCTCGCGTACGGTGTTAGACCGCGGCCTTCCAGGCGCGATTTGGGGATTTGTGGGAGTAGGAAGTGTACTGGTGTTGCTAAGTCTAGGGTTAGGTGCTCGACACTTGGTTGGAAAGCGAATACGTGACTGAGCAACCAGTGAAAAAATACAGCGTATGCTATTTCCTGGAGAAACAACACGCATAGCAGTTAGATTTTACAACTATACTGAATTATTAGTTTGCTACTATCATACCTTTGATCACAAAGAACTAGGTGTAATACATAACTGCCATGCTTGGGGCTAGTTTTTCGGCAGTACGACAAAGTATAGGATGTATCCTATCGGGAAGCACCGATTCGTAAGAGTTCCGGCATGTGAAGATCCATTATTTGGCCCAATTTTGGGGGAAGTTCGCCTGCTTGTTTTTCCACTTCACGTCCAATTTCAGTTTCCCAACAACAGTAACGCCCAGACTCTCCAGGTTATAGGCGTATTCCTTGCCTATCCGTAATATATGACTTTTCGCCAGCAGTAGACCATATTTCTACTCAATCCACTTGTTTTTTACATCACAGGGTAATGCAAATCCACCGAGGCTTTTCAACAGAAACAAGGAAACTTATAATGACATTGGGTATTTGAAAGAGAGGTAGAAGCAACACATGCTGAAAAAAGGTACATACATTTTTCTATTCTTAGCAATTCTCACATTGATGATGGGCGTTTCCGGTCATGGGGATGAGACGGACGAGGTTAAAGAATCCGATGTTCAAATCGTACAACCCAGCAACCAAGCAATAGTTCCACCAACGTTCTCATTAGATTTTACTGTTCCAGAAGGTGATTCAATTGGCCTGTTTCTTCTGATTGATACTGATCCTATCCCGACAGGAAACACCATCCCAAGTGACGGCCACTATATTCATATCGAGCAAGGTGCAGCCGAGTATGATTTGACTTTGCCCATTGGTGAACATCAACTCACCATTCAGGCAGGAGATCATTACAACAACGCCCTGGATTATTCCCAGACCATTACGGTAAATGTTGTTGAAGATGCTGCTGTACGGAATGCTTATATTGTTAGCCCAGTTGATGGTTCAACAGTTCCAAGACTTTCCCCGTCGTGATTGCGGCAACTGGATTGATCTTGGGTACGGGTAACACAACAACAGATGCTCACCCGCATCTCTACGCCGCATCGTCGCGCAGGATTTAGGACGACCATGTGTTCACAGCGGGCGGGCCTGGCTCTACAAGTGTCCGTTCCACCATGAGCAGAAAGGATTTAGCCTTGCTGTATGGGCAGACGGCTACCGCTGTTTCGGCAAGTGTGGCGTATCCGGCGATCTATTCGACTGGTTAATGCGCTACCGCCAACTCTCTTTTCCTGAAGCACTCGCTATAGTTGATCGTGGCAAACTACATCAACCTCAACATGTCCACAAAACGCCAAGACATACGATTTCGACGGAACCACCACCTGGCAGCAATCTGCCGCTCAGGTTATTGACGAAGCCAAAGAGCATCTCTGGTCATATGAAGGGGAACGGGCCCTGACTTATCTGCTGGAACGCGGGTTGACAACACGTACCATTCGAGAAGCGCGACTGGGATACGTTCCTGGGGACTTCCACCAGTGGCGGAATATCCATGGGCAGCGTGTCCCATGTGGCATAACCATTCCCTGGTATGCTGCCGATATCCTGTGGGTAGTCAAGGTACGTCGGGCCTTTGGTGAACCAAAGTACGTGCAGATTGCAGGAGGCAGTACCCATGGCCTCTACAATGCCGATGCTCTAGCCCTCAGCGATACCACCCTATTCTGTGAAGGCGAATTCGATGCGCTGATTGTACAGCAGGAGGCAGGGGAACTTGTATCCGCAGTCTCTCTTGGCAGCGCGTCGGCACGGTTAACAACTCGATGGTACGGTGAGTTACTGAGCAAGCGATCGATCCTTGTTACCTATGACAATGATGAGGCTGGTCGACGGGGAACAGAACGGATGCTCAAGTTATCGCCACGATTCAAGTCTGTGTCGCCGTCCTGTGGCAAGGACATCACTGATTTCTATCTAGCTGGTGGTGATCTCTATGGTTGGATACAGGCCGTACTCGAAGCATCACTGCTGGTAGAAGAGGTGTTGCAATGACCAAAAAACCTGCGCCGTTCACACAACAGAACTCACCGTTAGACATGATGAACCGTCTATTTGCAGTTGTAGAACTGATTGTTCAATCTGATGCCTATCAAAAGAACAGGTCACAAGAACAGAACAATCACGGAAAAACACAGAACTGAAGATATGTTGTATCTTGTAGAACGTAAGTATAGCACCAGGAAGTTCGTCAATGGCACGTCGTAAAAACAAAGCCATAGCCACCCCGACCGCCGGTTGGGCTGTCTATCTGCGAACGAGCAGCGATGAGAACCAGAAACCAGAGCTTTCGCGGGCACGGCAGCGCTATGCAATCGAAAAGAACGTACTTGAGAAATCCAATATGCCAGTGTATGACGAATACATTGACGTCCTGACCGGAACAACACCTGATCGAGATGCCTATCAAAGTATGTTGGACGATGCCCGATGCGGTCTATTCTCCCACGTCATAGTTGAACGGGCTGATCGCTTCGGACGTAACGATACGGAAGCGCTTCGCGCTATTGACGAACTTCACGAGTTTGGTGTTGGGGTACGCTTTGCGAACCAGCCCGATCTCGATCCGATGGATCCAGATGATCGTGTCATCGTCGCCTTATCCTTCACTCTCGCCCGACGCGAATCAGCATTGCTGGGTCTTCGTGTTCGTGGCGGTGTCAAAGCCAAACAAGATCGTGGCGGTCATCATGGGGTAGCACCCGATGGCTACCTCAACAAGCGGGGACAAGTGACGGGCGAAGCAAAAAAGATAGTTGGACGCTATGAGCGTTGGATCGAAATTGATCCAGACCGGGCACCCATCTGGCGTTATGCCTGGGACCTACTTCTTGAAGATCGGTACACTTTGGCACAAATCTGCGAGAAACTACATGAACGCGGTTACCATCATAAAAGTGGTCGCCCTTTTGTCCAGATCAACGATCACGGCAGACGTAAACCAAACTACAACACGCTAGCTCGTGTCTTCCACAATTGGACCTATGCTGGATGGGTTACGAGCAGGCGGAACAACATCCCGCCCAAGACGATACCTGGCAATTGGGAACCCCTCGTCACCACTGCAGAGTTCGAACGCGGCCTCGCAATACTAGAGAAGCAGAATCAGAAGCGTGTCCCCCATCGTAAACATCACTATCTATTGAGCGGACTGGTCTACTATGATGATGTGGATAGCGTACGGCTCACAGGTTCAACCACCAACACCAGCCGTCCAGGTGGTGGTACCGCTTATTACAGAATTGCTGGATGCAACGTTCACTTTCCCTGTGATCTGATTGATACGCAGATACCTTTAGAGTTGAAACGTATTCAGGTTGATCCAAATTATCTTCCAGCAATTCGATCCGTCTACACAAGCGATATTGCCTTGAAAATGGGGCATGTACGTCCAAATGAGCGTAAACAGCTTGAAGATGCACTTAAGGCCGTTGATGAAGAGGAGGCGCGGGCTGTGCGTTTGTTTGCCGCTGGCAAAATCACCGAGGCAATCTGGGATAGTCTATGGCGTGAGTGGCAAGATAGGCGCAATCTTCTGCGGAATACGTTGGAAGCTCTCCAAATGCGGCGCCAAACGCACATCGATAATCTTGATGCTGCACTTCAAGTTATCTCACACATCGGAATCGTGTATAATAAACTGAGCCGTGATGATAAACGCGAATTGTTGCGGCAGATGGTTGAGCGAGTCATTGTTGACTCGGCTGGAAATGCAAAACTGGAACTGCATACACCGTTTGCCTATCTACATGACATTTCAGACCAAATATGCAGTTCTAGTGAAGAATCTGAGGGTACCCCCGAAGAAAAAGAAACCACCGATGATGGTGGTCTCAGAAGACCTGAATGTTTGACTCAGGTCTCATTGTGCGGAGAGGGTGGGATTCGAACCCACGACAGGTTTCCCTGTACTCGCGTTCCAGGCGAGCGCATTAGGCCAGACTATGCTACCCCTCCAATTTATATAACGGCTCACCCGGATAAAGGCGAACCTTCGGTTCGGGGGTGTCCCCGCGCCAATTTTCGATTGGTTGGAGAATTATATCAACCTCAAATTTAATTTTCCAGGGCGAGGACATTGAGCCAGGAGGTAGCTGTTGCCCCGGTAATCCAGTACTCCAATACAGGAAAACCCGCCTGCTTGACCATCGCAACCAAGGCATCAGGTTGATAGTAGATAAAGTGCCGTTCACCCAGATTGTCGGTCATTTCTTCGCCATCGCCCTGCTTGACCGCAACATAGAAGCCCCCCCTGGGTTTTAATACGCGCCGAACCTCAATCAGCACTTGCGGCGCTAGCCGACGTGGGATGTGCAAAAGCGAGGCACACATCCAAACCCCATCAACAGAATTCTCACCAAATGGCAAGTTCAACATATCACTTTGAACCCATGGGGCGGATTGATAAGTTTGGGCTTGGCGCAGCATCCCAATGGAAAGGTCAAGGCCTATCGCGTTGAAACCTGCTGCTTGTAAGGCGTTGGTATCACGCCCTGGCCCACAGCCCACATCCAACACCAGCGCCCGCTGTGCTAGCGTTGCGGTAAACTTGCTAAAAGCAGGTTCAATCGGCGCATCCCAGAATCCGTTGTGTTTGAGTCGTGCCACGAATTCAGGGGCCATCCGGTTATATGAAGCAATTGTACGGTTCACGATTCACCTTCCTGGTTGGTCCATATACTATACACGAGGAAAAACAATCGTGATGGCGATCCAGGGTGAGCTTGTGGGCGGGATCATCGGTTTGTTGCTGCTGCCGCGCAACTTTTTTGGCGGCAACAGCAGTTTTTCCAATTTGCGAAAACGTTTCTACTCCTGAAGGAGAATGCCTGTTAGTAAGGCGATCAGGGTGATGTTGGAGTGCATCGGTGCAAAGACGAGACATGATCTTCCAGGTTCGCTTAAATGAACATATGTTCTGTATTTGGACACAGAGGCTGGGAACCTGAAAGTAATCGACATTTTTCGGTTTCTGGCTACGATGATTGTACTCGTTGGTTTGTTGACGCCAATTTCGATGTCACATTCGGGGGCGACCCGTATTGATCGCCGCGTTGACGTCCGCGTGAGCAGAGAAGCCACACGTCAGTTCGGCGGACATAAAGTTTGAGACTGGCGATTAGACCGATCCACCCCCCACAGGCCGAACATATCTTGCTGGTGTTGTGGGGGTCAACGGAGACCACCGGCCCAGCGGACGTCGGGGCTTTGTACTTGATCTTCATGCCTAAGTGCTGTATCCGGTAAATGATCTAAAATGGGGTATGATGGTGAAAACGAAAGAACGAGGGATGCCCAAGAAGTTATCGCTGCGTGCCTTCAAGGAAGGCGAAGAAGCCAAGTTACGCCAAATTAGTCGATCACGGACTGCGCCACAACGAGCCGTTGAGCGTGCGCAAATCATTCTGATGTTTCAAGAAGGCCAGCGGGTGGAAGACATTGCGCAGGCAATCGGTCGAACAGGTGCGACAGTGTACTATCAAGTCCATCAATTCAATGATCGTGGCTTGGCATTCGTCGAGGATTTACCGCGTGAAGGTCGCCCCTTAGTTTACAATGAACAGCAGCGGGGTGAGATGGTGAAAGCCGCCAAAACCAATCCCCAACACCTGGAGCTTGGATTTGGACATTGGACACTCGATTTGCTGGCTGAATATGTCAATCAGGAACTTGAGATTGCCATTTCACGCAGTCAATTGGGTGAAGTGCTGAAGCAAGAAGGCTTGAAATGGTATCAGGAGAAGACTTATTTCAGTGAGAGTCCTGATCCTCAGTTCGTGGAAAAAAGGGCGCTATCGTGAGCTTGTATCGTCAGCCACCCGACGATGCTTACGTATTGTGTGTGGATGAAATGGGACCGACCTCTGCCAAAACCTATGGTGCGCCTCGGTGGGGTGAGAAGCGTCCCCATATAGAAGCCGATTATGGGAGACGCGGCAAGATTTGGACGTTTGGAGCCTTTGAACCCGCAACCGGGCAGGCTCTGACAAGCTGTTATCAGGGGCGAACGAGTGCTAACTTCGTTGCCTTCCTAGATGGGGTTGCGGATACATGGACTGGCAAAATGATCTACATCATCCTGGATAATCTATCCACCCACAAGACACTCGATGTCTTATTGTGGGCTTTGGCCCACCCCCAGGTCAAGTTTCTGTTTCAACCCACTTATGCCCCCTGGTTGAACCTGATCGAACCCTGGTGGAAAACTTTACGATCACTGGCTCTCAAAGGGCGTTGTTTTCAAGCTGTCGATGAGATTATACATGCTATTGCATGGGCAACGGATCATTGGAACCAACACAAGAAACCTTATGTCTGGCGTAAGGTCTTTGTCTAGTTACTTATCGGACGAGGCACTAAGCCTACATCGATAAAGCTGAGAATGGTTACAAAATGGTGCATATCCTTTTGGTAGAAGATACCACCGAACTTGCCGATGTTATTGTTCGAGAACTCGAAAATGCAGAGTATCGAGTTTCCCATGCTGGTGATGGGCTGACCGCCTTACAGATTCATGCTCAACAACAACCTGATGCCATCATTTTGGATTGGATGCTGCCTGGATTGGATGGCCTGAGTGTACTGCACCAGATACGGCAGTTATCAGCCACCCCGGTGTTGATGCTCACCGCACGCGATGATGAAGATGATCGTGTGGCAGGGCTGGAGGTTGGCGCAGACGATTATCTGACTAAACCCTTCAGTATGCGCGAACTGATTGCGCGTGTGGCTGCTCTACTACGTCGGTCAGAGTTGATTCGGCAGACACTGGATAATGACCGCGACACACCGTCCAATATCATCTCTGAAGGGCGTCTGATTCTTGACCCAGATGCTTATCTGTTGACGATTGATGGAGAATCGGTGGATGTGAGCCGAACAGAATTTAACCTATTGCATCTGTTGTTGCGTAATCCGGGTCGCACATTTAGTCGGGATTACCTACTAGATGTTATATGGGGTGAAACTTATGTTGCAGGCGACAGGGCAGTTGATAATGCGATTACCCGACTGCGAAAGAAGCTGGGAGGTTACGGCAGTCGGGTCGGTTCCAAGTGGGGTGTCGGTTATCGATGGGAACCAATGTAAAGTGGCGTCTTCGAATTGTTGATCGCCCTGTTGTAAAATCCATAATCGAACTGCTCATTGTGGGCGGCATCTTGATTTTTGGTTATGCACAGCTTCGAGATGAGGCCCCGTCAAGTATATACCTGGGCAACGCAACCTCGATCTTGTTGTGGATCGGATTAGGCTATACGATTCGACTGCCGACCAAATCAGGTCGCTTGCGAGCGATACTAATTTACGAGGCCGTTGCCGGATTACTCGGCAGTTTTTTTATCACTGGAACACTTTTCTTATTCTTCCTACTTCAAACGCCTACAACCAAGTTCGAAAGCCTTGTATCCAGCGTGAATGATAATACCCCGCTACTTGTGGATACCTTTTTTCTGGGTAGTATCATCATGGTATTCGACTTTCTGCTTGTACGTGCAGCCAGATATGGTTGGCCTGCATGGAATCGGTTTCGTCGTAAGCGAGTCGTGTGGCAATTGATGCACTCACATCTGACCCTTATCTCCCTGGTTGTTGTGGCATTTATGATCATTGTTCTTTTTGCTATTGCAACCTTGAATGATCGCTCCGTTTTACAGGATTCACTGGGTAGTATTCCTATACTCCTCATTATCACTGCAGGTCTTGGTACTGTGCTGTCCATACTCGTAGTCTTACCATTTTCCATCTTTTCATATTCTGTTGCGCGTCGCATTACACGCCGGATAGATGATTTAGTTGAGGTGACTGGTATATTGCGAAATGGGGATTATCGCGCACGGGTCGAGCTAGAAGGTGATGATGAAGTGACACAACTTCAGTCAGATTTTAACGCGATGGCAGAAGCGCTGGAAAATACGCGGAACGAACTTGAGACCGAGCGTGATAGAGTGACCAAGTTGCTGAAATCTCGGCGCGATCTCTTTGCCAGCGTCTCCCATGATCTACGAACGCCGATTGCCGTCCTGTTGGGTTATATTGAATCGGCGATAACTCGGCAGCAGTCCACGCCGTCCTCTGAGATGCACGATGATCTGATTATAATGGAGCGTGAAGCACTGCGTATACAACATCTGGTTGATGATTTGCTTACGGTGGCACGAGCCGAAACGGGAAATATCAGTTTCGACATGCGTCCAACAAATATTCTCCCGACAGTGAAACATGTCACTGAAAGCGCCTCTAGAGTTGCCTGGCAGAAGGGCAAAGTTCAGATTATTGAGGATTTGCCAGGACAACTACCATTAGTACAAATTGATGTTGTCCGCTTAGAACAGATTCTGAACAATTTGGTACATAATGCGATCCGCCACACACCTCCAGGTGGTCTGATTGTTGTTTCTGCTCATGTGGAAGATCGAAATGTGTGTATCAGTGTCAAAGATACAGGCGAAGGTATCCCAGAATCTGCTATACCCCACATCTGGGATCGTTTCTATCAGATCAGCGACAGCACAAGAAATAGTGAGGGTTCTGGTTTAGGCTTGACTCTCGTGAAGCAGTTGACAGAGGCAATGGATGGTAAGGTTGCTGTAGAAAGTAAAATCAACGAAGGGAGTTCGTTCACAATTCAATTTCCTTACGCCTGATTGGTGAGGGCTGAAGCAATAATTTCATGGGTCACACTTATGTGGCTCGTTTTGTTTGCGACAAAGTTGCGACAATCCTGAAATCATCTTGCGACAGATTATTTCTATTCTGATCTTATACGAAACAAGAGACGGAGTAGAAAAACATGAAATTCAACCCCACATCATACTGGATGGGTCGCCGAATAGCTGACCTCTATGCAAAATGTATGTTCAATCTTGATGTTCAATACGATAGACCACTGCCATCAGGGGCAAAGATACTGGCACCGAACCATCCAACTACAATTGATCCCATGATTGTCCTCAAATTAACCGATGAACCTGTACATATCCTGATTGAAGAGACACTATTCAAAGTGCCCGTATTTGGACGTTACCTTGAATCAGCGGGTCATGTGCGTGTCATACCAGGGGCAGGGCGAACAGCTTTCCAAAATGCTCTGGACTTACTCCAGGCTGGTGAAACGGTTGCGATCTATCCTGAAGGTGCGATTAGTCCACTGGCTGGTGGTATGCATCCGCTCCGAACTGGTGTGGCACGCCTGAGTTTGATGTCTGGCGCGCCGATTATCCCGATTGGTATTCAGGTTGATCGTACTCGTATTCGTTTGATCAACACGGTCGTAGATCATGAACCAGTTGTCGGAACCTTTTACTTTCGTGGGCCTTATGCAATGACCGTTGGTCAGCCGCTTCATCTGGAAGGCGAGATAGAAGACTGGGATTTTGTCAAGACGACCTCAGCACATATCCGTCAACGGATACTGGATCTGGCTTTGAGGAGTTCCCAACGGTTGCAAATTACTGACTCCAAAGCTCCTGCATCCGTAACAGCTACACATGAGTACCCAGTCATTGGGTAGGGGGCTAGCATGATCAGATATACCGAAGCCAATCAAATCTGGGACGCAAACTGTCTTGAAAGACATGAAAGTAATCTGAGTGCTCAGATTTCTATATCTTCTGAACCGAAGCATATTTATCCTCTGATAACAGGCAGATTGATGAGGGTGGCCCATTGGCTCAAGCATTTGATTTCACATCCGTACTCTGGGCTGTTGATCGCTAGTTTTGGCATCTTGATGTTACTCAAGTTGGCTAATGTTCAGAACGTCCTGAGGTTAATGAACGACATAGATTCTTGGCATCTGCTGCCTGCTTTAGGACTGATGATCTTGGCAGAAGCAGTAGATAGTGTTCGCTGGTGGCGTTTGCTCCGCCTTTATGGTGTACAACTCTCGCTATATCAAGTTTTGACTAAGAACTTAATTGCCCGCTTTTATGGTCAATTTATGCCTGGTGGTGGCGCAGTAGGGCTTGCTGTGCGAGTCTCAGCCAGTACCGAAAAAGAAGGCCAACTTCATGCACCTATTGCAGCGATCACGGTTGATCGTGTGGTCAATCTGGTCTCACTCTTTGTACTTGGTGCCTTGTTTGCAGCGATTACTCGCCCCAAGATGATTGATAGCTCATTTCTGACCATCCTTTTCGCTATCACAGGTTTTCTAGCATTGTTTGTTATCTCATTACGTAGTTCTGTTTTTGTACGGTGGCTAGGTTACATTCCACAAGCCACTGGCTTTGGGGGATTGCGAACCACGCTTGAAGTGATGAACAAGGGTTTGTGTGATAACCTGGCATTGGCACAAGCCAGTGGTCTGTCTGCTTTGGGCAATTTTTGCTCGCTTATGGCACTCTATGTTGTCATACGAGTGATTGCAGGTAATGTTTCATTCACTGACTTTGTCAGCTTGGGCGCATTCGTTGATACGATTCAGAGTTTACCCCTAACACCTGGCGGACTTGGATTACGCGAAGGCACTTATGCAGCCTTCTTCGCTTCACTCGGTGTAACTACCGCACAGGCGGTTACAGTGGGTTTGGTCATTCTGCTCCTTAACAGTCTACGAGCGTTGCCGGGTGGCTTATTATTGTTTTATGGTGCAGTGTCTTCAACACATATAAATGCGAATTGATGCCAGAGGGTTCGTGGATCATAATAGGCAATACCTTATGTGTGTATCAGCAGGTATTAGAAGCCATGAAAGTAGCGTTCTACGGTGATAGCCTTACAGCGGGAATACCGGGAGCGTCTTACGTAGAAAAGATCAGGCAGCAGGTTCCACTACATACCATCTATAATTATGGCAAGATAAACGATACGGCGTTGAGCCTGTATCACAGGATTAGGACACAACATCTCGATCAAACTGTCGATATTGCGTTTATCTTTGTTGGTGTGAATGATCTATTGGTCGAACAGTCGCAAGTATTCTCACGTATCAGGCGGTACTGGGCACGAAATGACGATGAATTTCGCCAACATTACCTTCTTCTCCTAGAGATGGTTGGGACATTTGCCCGACGGGTCATCTGTGTTTCGCCGTTGTTTATCGGCGAATCCTTTAACAGTTATGCCCAACAACGGTTAGGTCATCGGGCTGCAATCATTGAAGCACTAACTCGTATTCAACCTCAAACTGAATATCTGGATATTCGCTCAACATTCATTGAAGTCATTCGTCATAAAACCCTTGTTGCCGACTTCAAACGCAACATGCTAAAGTCGTTATGGGATGCTCTGATGTATCGTAGCGATACAGCTATCTTGCAGATTTCTGATGAGCGGGGATTGCACTATACAATTGATGGCGTTCATCTGAACATGGCTGGTGCAGAGATTGTTGCAGTGGCATGTCTAGGTGTCCTGTATGAGATAAGTGTAAAGCCTTTCCTTTAGTAGTATTGTCGTGTTGGTTACAACAATTGTACTCGTGTCAAGTGATGCACAAAAAAGATAACGCCTAGTAGTATGAGGCTACAGTGGGTTCGAGATATTTTCTATTGAAAGTAAGAAGATATTTATGTCTCTGATCTGATTGAGCAATCCATGTAAAGTACTTTGATCGACCAATTCGCCACACAAGACAGCTTGTCCATTCTCTTCGTTAGAAATAGATATTTCCTCATCTAGTTTTTGCGTTCCCTGGAATATGCCCTTACACCTGGATTTCGTAGATACCTGGCTGCTGAGGTCTGATCTACTTATCATGCGTGTTAGCCAACTTATTTACCCCGTAACACTGGCAAGATTTGACCTTGCCACCGACGTAAATCGAACTCATGCAAGACTTCACGCAAGCCAAACCTCATCGTATTACCGCGAATACCTCTCAGAGGTGGCGCTAGGAGGCTTTGATCATTGGCTTCAGCTCACGTCTTTCGAGGACTAATCGCTGAACAAAGAAAGCAGTTTTGGGGTTATAAATTTCTCATTCAGGTTAAGTTGACAGAACCACCGATGCAATGTTGCAGTTTCGATAGTCATGTTGTCAGTTCGATGGAGCAAAATCGCAAAATTTGACACATCAGAAGAAATTTGTTATTTTTCATTGAAACCGGTTCCAACAAAGAAGGCAATGAGCAGGAAACTTACGATTAAGCAGATTGCAGAACTATCGGGTGTGTCCAAATCAACAGTTTCTCGGGTTCTCAACGGATATCCTCATATCCGGCCTGAAGTACGCGAGAAAGTGCAAAAGGTTATAGACGAAACCAACTATCAGCCTAGTAATGTCGCACGCCTGCTGGCTTCTGATCGCTCCAACATAATTGGCTTGGTCATTTCCAGTGGTCCTGAAGCTATCTTTAAGGACCCATATTTCCCAGCCGTAACAGAAGGTGTAGCTCAGAGTATCGGCAAGAATAATCTAACTCTAGCTCTCTTTATTTTTTACTCAGAAGAAGAAGGGCGTGAAACTGTAGAGGGCATCATCCGAGCTGGATTGGTTGATGGTGTTATTGTTACGGCGGATCATAAAGGTTCATCGTTTGTCCCACAACTGTTAGCTAGTGATCTTCCATTTGTATATATTGGACGCCCTGACAACGCACAGGGCGTTAGCTATGTAGATACTGATAATGTTGGTGGAGGCTATCTTGCGACTCAGCATCTTATCAAACTGGGGAAACGACGGATCGCAAAGCTCGCCTCTGATCAGAATTCGGCTGGTGATGACCGACTTGAAGGTTATCGACAAGCTCTGGAAGAACACGAAATCCCCTTCAATAATCAGTTAGTAGCGTTTGGAGATTATACTTTGGACAGTGGTTATGAGGCTATGAAGCGTCTCATCACGGAAGAACCAGAGGCTGTTTACATATCTTCAGACACAATGGCATTAGGTGCGTTGCGTGCACTTCGAGAGCATAACTTAAGGGTGCCATATGATATAGCGGTAGTTAGTCACGATGACCTTTTGCCTGCTGTACAAGCGGACCCGCAATTGACGACCGTACACCAACCAGTTGGAATGACAGGTCAACTAGCGGTTGAGACACTTATGAAGGTTATTGTAGATGAGTCTGCATCGCCGCATAAGATCGTGCTTCCTGATAAGTTGGTTGTACGGGCTAGTTGTGGCGCGGAGAGTTGAGGTGATAGGAAAGTGAGAGGAGAGGGTGCTTTTTTATTCGATGTTGAAACCGGTTTCAATAGACACTCTGTACAAATTATGCATATAAGCACAGGGCACAGAGTTCAAATTTGCCAGAATGTGAAACCGGTTTCAAGAAGCCTATTTTTCATGCAGTACTAGTAGACATCTAGGAGATACAAATGCGTACACAAAAACAAATCACTTTATTAATCGTTCTAAGCCTATTGCTCGTACTGACAATCGGTACGGTACAGGCTCAAGACAAAGTTCAAGTCCGCTGGTATGTCGGCTTGGGTGCGGGTACAGATGGCCCCCTCATTGATGCTCAGCAAGTAATCGTTGACGAATTCAACGCTTCACAGGATTCAATTGACCTTGTGCTAGAAGTCGTTGACAATGACCAAGCCTATGACGTATTAGCAACTCAGATCGCTGCTGGAAACGCGCCTGATCTGGTCGGACCCATGGGTATCCGGGGGCGCGAGTCCTTCCCTGGAGTCTGGCTCGATCTGACTGACCTGATCGAGGTTACTGGCTATGATCTGAGTGACTTCGACCCCGCGCTCGTCGAATTCTATAGTGTGGAAGGCGAAGGTCAGCTTGGTATTCCTTTCGCTGTTTTCCCCTCGTTCTTTATGTATAACATCGATCTATTCGACGAAGGAGGTATTCCTTATCCTCCAAGTGCCTATGGCGAACCCTATATTGACTGGGATGGCAACGAAAGAGAATGGAACATCGAGACCTTGCGCGAGCTTGCCATGATCCTCACGGTGGATGCGATGGGTAATGATGCTACGATGGAAGAGTTTGATCCCAATAACATCGTTCAATTCGGTTTTGGCAACCCCACCGATGTTCGTGGTCGTGCGACGCTGTTTGGAGCTGGCAATTTCGTTGATGCAGATGGCAATGCTGTCATTCCTGAACATTGGCGCATCGCCGAGAAATGGTATCACCAGGCAATGTGGGAAGACTTCTTCTATCCCAATGACATCTACGGCAACAGCGAATTGCTGGGTGGCAACTGGTTTGATACCGGCAACCTTGCTATGGTGAATAACCATCTTTGGTACATGGGTTGGGGTACAGCTAGCCTCACGGATAGCTGGGACTTTGCGCCAGTACCTTCTTATGAAGGTGTGACCACTGCCAAACTACATGCCGATACCTTCAGTCTGATGGAATCGACGGATCATCCAGAAGAAGCCTTTACTGTACTGGCCTACCTCTTGGGGGAAAGGGCTTCCGATCTCAACACGATGTATGGTGGGATGCCAGCACGTCTAAGCCTTCAGGACACCTACTTCGAAACCTTCACAGCCGGGTTAGCCGAGGGCTATCCGAACGTGGAATGGACAGAACTCAATTGGGATGTCGTGGTTGCTGGTTTAGGCTTCCCCGATAACCCCAATCATGAAGCCGGAATGCCAGCCTTCCTAGAAGCCTCTGCGCGTTATACCGAGTATACACAGTTTGTTGACAACAATGCTGACGCAGACATCGACGCAGAGTTGGACAAACTTCAGAGCGATCTGCAGTCGATCTTCGACGCAGCACGCTAAGCAACATCGTTCACCCTGGCAGACCCTGACGGGTCTGCCAACCAATTATCTGAAAGGCAAACCTGATGGATATGTTTTCTGAATTTGGCAGTGCGCGCAAACAATCAGGATTGGGCCTGCGTGCAATCTTTCAACTGACAGGCGCGGAACGGCGTCAGGCAAAATGGGCACTATTTTTTATCAGCCCATGGTTAATCGGGTTTGGGCTGTTCTATCTTGTGCCAATGATCGCATCACTCGCGTTTTCTACCTTTGATTTTACATTATCGGCACCTGAAGAAGCGAAGTTTATTGGTCTTGAAAACTGGCGTCGAATGTTGTTTGATGATCCCGATACCTGGGTGACGCTCGGCGTAACACTGAAGTTTGCTTTGATCTCTCTTCCAATAAGCATGGTAACGGCCTTTCTACTAGCCGTTCTCCTCAATTCCAAACAATTGATGGGGCGTAATGTTTTTCGCACTCTATTTTACGCACCCACGATGGTGCCGCTTATTGCTGGTGTGTTAATCTGGCAACGAGTCTTAAATCCGCAAACTGGTTGGCTCAATCAACTGATTGAGATCACCGGAATTGAAGCAGTTGGGATGAACGGCCTACGCTGGTTAGATGACCCCAATTTGATTTATGTTTCCTATACCTTCATTGGATTGTGGAGTATCGGCAATGCGATCCTTATCAATCTCGCTGCATTGCAAGGTGTGCCTACAGAACTCTATGAAGCGGCTGATATTGATGGCGCAGGTTGGATCCGACGACTATGGACTATCACGGTTCCAATGGTAACACCCGTTATCTTCTATAACTTAATCTTGAGTGTTGTGGGATTGATGCAGTACTTTATTGTGCCCTGGGTTCTGAATGGTGGTGATGGGTATCCTGAAGGTACAACCCGTTTCTTTATGATCCATTTCTATAAACAGGCTTTTACTTTCCAGAACATGGGCTATGGTGCTGCCCTGGCATGGTTGATGTTTATCATTGCCCTGATTATTACGATCTTTCTATTCGCTACTGGACGTTACTGGGTCTACTATGCAGGGGAGGAAAACTGACATGGCAAGCGTAGCACAACAACCAATGTCACCCTATCAAATTGCCAAACGACGTCGCAACTTGCTAATCAGCGCTGGTTTAACATTGGGAACGCTGATCGTCCTATCCGTCTATATCATGCCTTTGATCTTTGGTGTCGTTACGTCGCTCAAAACCAAAGCGCAAGTTTCCGACCCCAATGCGCCGATTCTACCGGCGGTCACTGTAACGTATGAATACGAAGGGGAAACCCTTGATGTGTTGGTGGTTCAGACTGATGACGGTGACCAGAAATGGGCATTGCTTCAACCGGGACGGTCCCGGAGTACCTTCATCGACATCAACAATCCCGATGCAGGCCCTATTGAGTGGGAGGGTAACTGGCGTACCTTGGACCCCGTGCGGGAAAGCTCTGTCGCATGGGACAACTATCCCGATGCCTGGGATACTATTGATTTCCTACGTCTTCTGTTCAACACACTCTTCTACGCTTTCGTTACCATGATTGGCACAGTAACTGCATCCTCTATGGTTGCCTACGGCTTCGCACGTTTCAACTTTCCTTTGAAGAATGTGCTGTTCATGATCCTGATCGCTACTATCATCCTGCCACCAGCTGTAACACTCGTACCAACCTATGCCTTCTTCGTCAATGTTCTTGGCTGGGGTGGCAGTTGGCTTCCGCTCATCGTTCCCCAAATGTTCGGCAACGCTTACAACGTTTTTTTGCTGCGCCAATATTTTCTGACGATTCCGCGTGCAATGGAGGAAGCAGCATCCATTGATGGTGCTGGTCCTATTCGCACCTTTGTTTCGGTGATCTTGCCACAGTCAGTGCCTGCACTGACGGCGGTTGGACTCTTCCACTTTTTCTTCGCATGGAACGACTTCTTCGGTCCGCTGATTTACTTGGCTGGCAACCGAGATGCCAATCCAATAACGGTAGGGCTGACAGAGTTCAATGGTCTTTACAGCACAGAGCCACAGTTGATTCTGGCAGCAGCCATCATTTCCATGATCCTGCCACTGGCGATATTCTTCATGGCACAAAAAGTGTTCATCCAGGGTATCGTTGTCACAGGTGTGGACAAGTAACGAGAGACAGATAATGAGGGGGCAAGGTGATCTTGCTCCTTTATCAATCCGAAAATACGTCTCAGTTTGTGTAGCAGAAAGGACTTGAATTGTCACCTGAAAATAGTGCAAGCGATCTCACATCTCTCGAAATTGAGAAACGCCTAAACGAACTGTTGTCTCAAATGACTCTCGAGGAAAAAGTGGGTCAGATGACGATGGTCGAGAAGTATAGTATTGAGCCTGAACAAGTTGAGGAATACTTTATAGGCTCCGTGTTAAGTGGTGGTGGTGGCAATCCGACGCCGAATTCGCCCTTGACCTGGCGGCAAATGGTACGTGATTTTCAGGAACCAGCGCTACGAACGCGTCTCGGAATACCTCTTATCTATGCTGTGGATGCAGTGCATGGACATAACAATGTCAAAGGCGCGGTGATCTTCCCGCACAACATTGGCTTAGGTGCAACAGGTGATACTGATCTCATAAATCGCATTGGGCAAATAACAGCAAAAGAGCTATTGGCAACAGGTGTTCATTGGACGTTTGCACCCGCCGTATCAGTTCCTTGTGATATACGTTGGGGACGAGCCTATGAAGGATACAGTGAAAATACAGAAATTGTTTCAGAATTGGGTGCTGCTCTTGTAAAAGGGTTACAAGGCAATATCGCTCATTCTGCTTCGGGTAAAAGAGGCGTTCTAGCGTGTGCCAAGCACTATATCGCAGATGGCGCGACTGAGTGGGGTTCAAGACACTTAGATAATTGGACGTTGCAACAAGGCAGTGATGCCTCTCCTCAGACAGCACTGAGTACTCAGCAATCTGATACTTCGTTGGGGCAGTGGCAAATTGATCAGGGCATTTCGAGTATTGATGAAGCTGAATTACGAGCAACACACCTTCCACCCTATCAAGCAGCGATTGAAGAGGGTGTATTCAGTGTCATGGTATCTTATAGCTCATGGGCTGGGCTTAAGATGCACGCACATCGCTATTTGCTGACTGACGTGCTCAAAGGGGAATTGGGGTTCCAAGGTTTTCTGGTTACTGATTGGATGGCAATTGATCAAATCGACCCGGATTACTATACCTGTGTTGTTACTTCAATTAATGCAGGTCTTGATATGATCATGGTGCCATATGATTACAAGAAGTTTATATCTACAGTCATTAAAGCCGTTCACGACAACAAGATTGATCTTGAACGCATTGATGATGCCGTACAAAGAATTTTACGGGCGAAGCTCGCACTCGGCCTTTTTGAAGAACCATTTGCTGATGAGACACTGCTGGAAATGGTTGGCTCCCAAGATCATCGTGAGGTCGCTCGTGAAGCGGTAAGAAAGTCTCAAGTGTTGTTGAAAAACGAAGGCCATTTAGTGCCATTGTCCAAAAATATCCCTAAGCTTATTGTTGCTGGGCAAGCTGCAAATGATATTGGCCTCCAGTGTGGAGGATGGTCAATTTCATGGCAGGGTGAAGCAGGTACTACGACCGAAGGTACAACGATCCTAGATGGCATTCGTGAAACAGTATCTGACGCCACTGCGATAGAATATTCCCCAACAGGTGTGTTTTCCGAAGGGGTTACTACTGAGGTCGGCATTATTGTCATACACGAAGAACCCTATGCTGAAGGGATTGGAGATCGTGCTAACCTTACTATATCAATTGAGGACAATGCACTGATTGATCAAGTAAAGAAACATTGTAATAAGCTGATTGTTGTTCTTGTTACTGGTCGCCCTCGGATCATTTCTGACCAACTTCCTATGATTGACTCCCTTGTTGTGTCTTGGTTGCCGGGAACAGAGGCGCAAGGGATATCGGATATCCTCTTCGGGGATTACTCATTCATCGGAAAGCTGCCCATGAACTGGCCGCGCTCAATGGACCAGGTACCACTGTCTGCTTTGAATGCAAGTAAAGAGCAGCCGCTCTGGAATATTGGGCATGGTTTGAAGTAAATGCCTGAGGCTGATTATTCGATCAGCCTCAGAGTAGACTAATTGTTTAGGATAGTCGGAATCTCGTTTTGAACTTCTCATATAGTCTAACCTTCGTCCGCAGGCGTTTCTTCACATGCCGTTTGACCCGTTTGCCGTCCTTGCCGTATGAGGTCAGAACGCTGTTGGCATCTTCCTGGATGACCTGTATCTTGCCAATGCCAGGCAAATCGACCCATTCACCAGAGACAATGTACTCTGCCAGCGCCTCGAAATAGCGCTCAACAGATTCTTTCACTAAGGCTTTGGTCAATACCCGTCGCTGTCGGGAGACATGGGCAATGCGTTGGGTATGGTTCAAGTTTCTCTCCTGTTTTTCTTTTGTCGGTCGGATATGACGATACCGACAACCGACAATACCGACACTCTAGTGAATTTGTCGTCGGTTGTCGGTCATGTCACTGCCTCATTGACATACTCGGATGCGATGAACCATTCGGCTTTGTTCAGGCGACGTTCTTCGATCAGACCTGCTCTGACCAAATCCTGGGCTATCTGGCGGGCGTGCTTGGCTGAGAAGTTCAAGTCACGATACAAAACACGCAAGGCGATCCCAGTCGTACCCGTCGCTCGAACAGCCCGCAGCATCCGATCCTGATGACGTTTCTCCTGGATGGCTTCGCCGCTGCGATCCAACTGCTCGATCAGTCGGTGGGCACTCCGTCGCCATTCCTCAGATATGGCTTGCCCAGATTGCCAGTGCCCGTTTGTGATAGTTGGCACTGCTTGGGATGTGTCCAGCCAATCGAGGGCGGCAAATAGTGATGCCAGCTTGAAGGCCATCACATGCAGACGTCCATAGACGCCTTTCAAACGTTCATCCAGTTCGGTATCCTGTCCAGGGGCACACATCTGTCGCAGGTTGTCACCGTATTGTTGACACTGTTTCCAGCACTCAACATTGAGCTTCAAGGCTGGGGGTGGTTTCAGTCCAGTCTCGGTTTGCTGGGATTGCGGTAAGCGCTCATGCAGGTTGCGAAGACCATGTATAAGCTGCTGAGGCACGGTGCGATATGCGTTTGATGCAGGACGCTCACTATAGTCTGGTTCTGGCGTTAACAGCTCGAAGCGTATCAACAAGCCATTGGCCCAATCGGCCTGAGATACTGCCGAACCCAGTCCAGCAGGTGTGGTGACACCCAGGATAGAGAGTGCCGCATTTTCGACGATGTTCAGGCCGATTTGGGTGTCCTTGTCGAAGTAGTCTGGGCAATTATATAGTTTCATTGGATGCTGACTTCGATGATTGAAGCAAGTCGAAGCATGTCATAGAGAATGGAAAATTTGAAACAAGACTGATTGAACGTTATTGATAAGCGAATCTTGCAGGCGTTGATCGCAGCTTAAGACAAAATCAAACTCATTCGTTCAGTAATCTCTCTTCTTACAAATTCTCGATCTTGTGATATCAGAGGCAACCGCTTGGCTAAATGCCGTTCGGCATAACTAGGAAAGTGTAGTGCTTCTCCAAACAGTTGATCAATTGCGCCGGGCGCACGTCCATATATGTGGATATGTAACTGTTTCGGGGAATTCCGATGTTCATCCCGATAGAACCAATTGCCATTGTCCTGCACATTGACGATACCTCCTTGCATGTGCGGAAGGCCAAGAATCGCTGAACTGCTCGCTGCAATGGCATCAATCAAGCGATGCCGCAAGTCCCGCGAGCAAGTTTCAATTCCGGTATGCGGTGTCAAGGGCTGAACAATCAGGTGTCCACCATCTTCCGGTGCAATGTGAGCATCATGCGGCACAATAATCCGGACTAGCTCATCTTGATAGAGTACTGCATCTCGTACAAGATCAATCCCGAGTAAAGCGCGTGTCTTCCCAGGCCAATCGACAGTACCGCCATAAACCTCTGTTGATGCTAATTGAGGTACAAGTTGCGGGGAAGTGACCTGCCAGACACGCACCTGAATTCCTTTCTCTTGTGCCACCTTAACCAGAGCGGGCAGCGCCAGAATTCTATTGGCGGGTGGACAAACCTGTGATAAGCCAGCATCCTTCACCATTTCAATGGCATTTTCATCCCAGCGCTCCGTTAGCCATCCGACTGGATTGGTCGGTGCAGACTGGCGACAGGCCACAGCACTTTCAAAATTGAATGACGTAAACTCGGTTAAATCCCACAAGCGGGCAGGGATAAGATCACGTACCTGATTGACCAATGCCGCCTCAATGTTGGGTGTCTTGACTTCCCAACAGAATGGAATCTGATCGCCGAATTGATGGAGGGCAACGGCTACCGTCATTAAATCTGGGTGCAGTTTTTTCAACTCGAAATACGGTGTTGTTTCAACCATTTTGTCGGCTATTTCCGCATCATGGGCCAGGATCAGTACGCCATCAGCTGTGCTGCGAACGTCTGTTTCGATGAGATCAGCGCCTTGCGCAATCGCCAGATCAAAGGCTTCTATCGTATTTCCAGGTGCATCTGCGGATGCACCCCGATGTGCCATAATTCTGAACACCACCTTACACTATGCCCCTCATGCCCACAACAAGGATCGCTCTGTAGTTGGATCAAAGAATTGAACTTTGTGAGTATTCAACTCGATATGAACGATCTCGCCAAAGTTTACCCGTTTTTCCGGGTCAGAAAGTAAAAATACATCGTAGTCCCCAACCCGGACATCAATCAGATCGTTGTCACCCAATGGCTCGACAGTAAAGACCTCGCCACTGTTTGTGCTGTTCGCTTCCAGGTCTAAGTGGATGTCTTGTGGGCGGATGCCCATCGTGACTTGCTCAATACCACTCGCCAAAACCTTCTCCGCACGATCTGCGGGCAGGTTGACACGCAAGCCTGCAGCCTTAGTCACCGCAACATAATTTCCATTTTCCTGCTGGACTGTGACTGCGAAGAAGTTCATTGGAGGATTGCCCACAAAGCCAGCAATGAATTGGGTACGGGGACGGTTATACAAGTCATCTGGGGTATCGAAAGCCTGGAGCTTACTATTCATCATCACCGCGATACGATCTGCCATCGTCATAGCTTCAATCTGGTCATGTGTCACATAAACAGATGTGATGCCCAGGTCTTTCTGTAACCGTTTAATCTCACCCCGCATAATCAAGCGCAAACGTGCATCGAGATTCGAGAGTGGCTCATCAAATAGCAATAAATCTGGCTCTTTAACTAATGCACGTCCGAGAGCCACTCGCTGCTGTTGCCCGCCAGAAAGCTCCCCTGGTTTACGATCTAGTAAGTGATCGATTCCCATCAAGTCAGCAACTTTGGTGACTCGCTCCATTTGTAGCAGATCAGATACACCAGCTAGACGAAGGGGAAAAGCCATATTTGCAAAAGCACTCATATGTGGATAGAGTGCATAGCTCTGGAAAACCATCCCGATGTTTCGCTTTCTGGGAGGAACCCGATTCATTGTCTGTTTGTCGAAGCGAATTTCACCATCAGATGGTTTGTAGATGCCAGCCAACATCAACAGAGTCGTTGTCTTTCCGCAACCGGATGGGCCAAGGAAGGCGACAAACTCACCCGATTTGATATCAAGGTCGATGTGGTCGACTGCGACTACTGAACCAAACTTTTTCGTTAAATCTTGCAAGACAACTTCCATGTTAGGATGATCCTTTGCTTCCACCTGCGAAAATACTCAACAGGTATTCCTGGGCGAAGAAAAAGAAGAAAAGTACCGGAATCATCTGGAACAAACCAATGGCGGCGACGGTTCCCCAGTTGACTGGTGCGGTTGCGTCAATCTGTGCCCGCAAGTAGACTGGCAGATTAGCAGTTTTGGTTCCGATGGTAAAGGTGGTCGGGATGAGAAATGCGCCCCAACCGGAGATAAACGAGAAAATGCCCAGCGCCATAATCCCTGGGCGAATTAACGGCATCAGTACTAGACGCCAGGTCTGGAAATAAGTTGCACCATCAACCAATGCGGATCGCTCGGTGTCCCAGGGAATGTTGTCAAAAAAGCCTTTCATCAGCCACACGCCTAATGGTAACTGGAATGAAACCATCACTAACGCCACACCACCAAGTGAATTGAAGCCAAACCAATCCCCAATGATGGGAATTTCTCCCAGATATTTCAGCACAAAGAAGATCGGAATCAGCAGGGTCACAGCAGGGAAGCCATGCAAGATCAATGTCATCGAGAGGAATGGTCGCCGCCCTGGGAAATTCATCCGCGCCAACGCATAAGCCGCCATGCTAGATGTCAGCACAACCGTGACAGTCATGTAGATGGCAATCAAGAAGGTGTTGAGCAAGGTTGACCAGATGCCCAGTTCCATTGTGGACAGTTTGGCAATCAGGACAATTGCAAAGAATACCATCGTAAACCCAAACGCGGATCGTACTGTTTGAACACTGTCTGCAAGGCTCACCAGACGCCGAAACCACTCACGCTTTGTATCAGTTAGTAATGCACTGACCGTGATGGCAATCGCAATAATCAAGAACGTTGCAAACAGGGCGGAAAGAAAAGCGTCGATTCCAGTTTGCCACAAATCAAAATTCGGATCGATACCTTCGTGAAGAAACGACCAGTTATCTATTGTCAAGCCACCAATGGGGGTTAAGCCTTCAGTTTGCTGAGAAAACGAAGCAATCACAAGCCAAGTATAGCCGATTACCAGTGGAAGCAAGGTAATAATCAGGAAAACATAAGGCCCCCACGTCCCAGGATAGTACCATGGGCCTCTTACAACATCTTCGTCCATCAGGTGTTCTCCTTAATCTATAACACTTCGATCTTCGGTTCAGAAACCAGTTCACCGAAACGGAAGTATCGCATGTAAATCACCGACAGAGTAATGCCGATAATTACGAGGAATACAGCCCAGGCAGAGGCGTAGCCCCACTGAGCATTACCGAAGTAGTTTGCCAAAGCACGTTTGTATGCAGTCAAAGCCCAGACTTCAGTTCGATAAAGACCTGGCCCACCATCAGTCAACAGCCAGATCAACTCAAACGATGTCAACAAGGAGAGGGATTGATAAGTCACCACAAATAGCAACGGCCAACGCAAGGCTGGCAAAATCACAAAACGAATACGTTGCAATGTGGTTGCCCCATCGACTAATGCAGCCCGCATCTGAGCTTTAGGGATGGACTCAATCGCTGAGGTAAAAATGATCATTCCAAAGGATGCACCAATAAACCCATTGGTCATGATGACAAACAACCAAGCATTCCCTTTGGCTGAGAGCCAATTGATGCCTTCCACGCCAAATGGCTCCATTAGTTGGTTGAAGATGCCATACGGTGGGCCAGTTGCGATGCGTTTCCACATCATGATGTAAATCACCGTCGGCGTTAGGCGTGGCAGCATCCACAAGGTACGGAACAGGATGCCCGACCTTCGGTCAATATGAGTTGTAACCAGTGCAATGACCAAAGCCATCCCTACATTGAATAAGCCCAATGTAACCACAACATAAAAAACTGTATTCTGAAAGATTTTGCCAACAAAGCGGTCATTGAGAATGGTTTCGTAATTGTGCAGGCCAACGTTGTCTGGATTACCGAAATTGGATGATGCCTGATTAGTAGTACTCACATAAAACAACAGTACTGCGGGAATAAAGAAAAAGAGGATAACAAGGACAGCACTGGGCATCATAAACCAGTATGGTGTCCAATTGCGCTGCTGAGTGTCTGCCCCCTGAGCTTCTCCTTGACTACCATCCGCCATCTGGATTTTTGAAATCGTTGCCATCTACTATCCCCCTTGATCTAGTCGGAACAGTTGGTCTTTGCAGGGGGGGCAGTTCATGAACCGCCCCCAAGAATTTGTACCCATTTGATCGAGCTAACGGATCGTAACGCCGTCGCCAATCTCATTACTCATCATCTCAGCCACAAACTCAACTGCTTCTTCTGGTGAGAGATCACCAGCCTCAACCGCCTGGATACCCGTGTAATAGGCATTACTCCAGTTCGTGAAGAAGGGGCTGTTGGAGATGTATGTTGTGTAATCGAGCATATACAGGACATCGCTTAAGAAGAAATCATCAGCATACGGCGCGTAGTCAGCCTGACTTTTCAGGACGCCCAAGTGGGCACTTTCGACTGCGTGCAGCGTGTTGATTTCTGGTGTAGTAACGGCAGCAATTAAACGCACAGCCAGATCAGGATATTCACTGCTAGAGCTGACCGTATAAACCAATGGATGGGTCAATGTGATCGGATCGCTACCTGCTTCAAAAGCTGGAACAAGCGCATAGCCAATGTTATCGAACAACCATTGCCAGGGATCATCTTGTGTTGACGGGTGATAGTTGGCAGCCCAGTTGCCAAAGTTCCAGGTTCCACCCGGCGAGAAGAGTACGTTGGTACCTTCTGCCATGGTCGCGTGCCATTCTGACCATTCCAGTGTGCCCAGCATATCTTCACGGGTGACACCCGTTTCCTGGGTCAGCGTGTTGAACAACTGGTAAACCTTCAATGCTGGCTCTGTATCAAAATACAGGGAACCATCTTCGGCTTCCAGTTCGCCGCCAAAACCGTAGTAATAATACAAGAAGTCGGGGCCGTTGGTGGGGCGATGCCAGATACCATGCCCTTCATCAACCACACCTGCCGCAATTGCTTCCTGAGCGGTTGCGATCATATCGTCCCAGGTGAATTCACCAGCCTGGATTTGTGCTGGCAATGCGTCGATGTCTTCTGCACTCCAACCCAGTTCACTCAGTAAGGTTTTGCTGAAGTACAACGGACGTGCCTCGGCATCTTGCGGGATCGCCCAAATGTCGCCAGCATAACCAGCAGAATTCCATAGATTGGGGATGACATCCTCGAATTCAGGATACAGATAGTTCCCATCAGCGTCCATGATTAAGTCAGTCAGGGGGATAATGTTCCCAGATTGTGAATGGGTTCCAATATCTTCGTGACCAGCTACCCAGATGTCAGGTGCTTCGCCAGCATCAGAAGCCAGGGTAAACTCTGTTTTGTAGGAGTCCCAGCCGGGGTTGTCGCAAATCAGTTCAAGTACGACCTGGCGAGAATCACCTTCGGCTTCAAGAGCAGCGTTGACCTCGTCAAGGACTTCTGCGAAACCATTGCAACGCCAATCTTCATGGGGTGGCACAGCAAAGGCCCGCACCGTAATCGTGACTTCTTCTTGAGCATGGAGTGGAACCATCAAAGACAGTACCAATGCAGTCAAGAAGAGAAGGGCTAATGTTTTGCGGTTCATTTCTTTCTCCTTAGCTAAAGATAAACGATTTAACTCAATTGGATTTTTCGTCTGACATTCTTCCTTTCACTCGATTGAACAATCTCTCAGGCAGAACCGTAACAGTCCTCCATTAACAATTGGACATGCGGATGTTAAACAGCCGATAAACCCTCTTAATCCTGTAAGACAGGCAGGGCGCAGGATTCGCGAATTATCAACTCCGGTGCGACAATGACCTGATCGCGTGGTGCTTCTTTGGGTGAATCCTCGATCAGTGTGGTCAACAGCCGAATCGCCTCTTCCGCCATTTTGCGAACGGGTTGCCGGACGGTTGTCAGCGCAGGAAAAGTGTCCACTGCTTCCGAAACGTCATCAAATCCGATAATTGAAACTTGCTCTGGAACTTTCAACCCCAATTGTAGTGCACCTGTAATTGCACCAAACGCCTGGATATCCGTTGCACAAAAGATTGCAGTTGGTGGTTCTGGCAGATTGAGGAGATATTTAGCGCTTGCTATCGCATCTCTACGGGTAATTGGAACGACCTGGGTATAACCTTCTATCCAGTTCAGTTGATGCTCTTGAACATATTCCTCAAAGATACCTAAGCGAGTTACAACACCAGCACGTTCGTGATTGCCAATAAAAGCGATCCAGCGATGCCCCAACTCTTTCAGATAATCCAATGCTAATTGAACACCGATTTCTTCATCAACATTGACGAAAGGTGGCGGGACTTGCAAACCACAAGCAATAGAAACAAACGGTTTCTGGTAGCGTTCCAGGTCTCCAATCACCGCTTGGTAACCGGGCAAGTCACCGAGTAGAAGCAAACCATCAAACCATTGGCTGTGCATCAGATCAAGTTGACGATCAACCGTCTCCAAATCTTGTTCAGCATGATCGATCAGAAGCTCAATCCCCTGACTATGCGCGACCTGCTGCAATTCTCGTGCTACTTGACTCAAGAACACTGCGCTGATGTCACGTGTGATCGCGCCAATGATGCCTGTTCGTTCTGTACGAAGTGCTGATGCAAAGGGGTTACGCTGATAGCCGAGGTGCTGAATAGCGGTTTGAACACGTTGTTGGGTAGCAGGACTGATCTTAATGTCGCCATCGCGCTGATTCAACACACGCGACACAGTACCAGGCGAGACACCTGCCTCCCTTGCTACATCCGAGATCGTAACACGCTTTCGTGAAGGCATAAGAATAATAAGTGTGTAATGGATATACGTAAATCGTTTGCATGATTTTACTATGGCTTGGTGAAGGATGTCAAGAAAATCGTCCTTTGAGCGTAAAACAAGGGAACAGGTGCAAGACCGAAGCTGAGAAGTTGAAAAATGGTACGGTTACGGTTAAATGGGGTGTGGGTGCAGGCGGGAGACTACGGTGTGTAGTTCATCGCCTGCTCGATCTTGCCTAGTTGTCGTTCAATGAACTGCATCCAGCTGCTGCGTGGCAGAAACTTCATATTGTGATCTCGATATCGCCAGCGTAATGGCTTGGTGTGTTACGATCTGACTGTGGTTGGTTTTTCGCCCACATCTGTTTGAACCTCTTGTATAGTCGAACCTTCGTCCGCAGGCGTTTCTTCACATGCCGCTTAACACGCTTGCCATCTTTGCCGAATGAGGTCAGCACGCTGTTGGCATCCTCCTGGATAACCTGTATTTTGCCAATTCCGGGCAGATCAACCCATTCACCAGAAGCAATGTCGTCGGCCAGTGCCTCAAAGTAACGTTCGACGGCTTCTTTCACGAGTGCTTTGGTCAGTGCTCGTTTTTGTCGTGCTACATGAGCAATGCGTTGGGTATGGTTCACATCTCTCTCCTGTTTTTCTTTTTTGTCGGTCGGATATGACGATACCGACAACCGACAAGGCCGACAGATGTCGGTGACAGGATTGCAATTTGTCGTCGGTTGTCGGTGTGTCGGTGGTGTCGGTCAAGTTGCTGACTCATTGACATACTCAGATGCAATGAACCATTCGGCTTTGTTCAGGCGGCGTTCTTCGATCAATCCTGCTCTGACCAAATCCTGGGCGATCTGGCGGGCGTGTTTGGCAGAGAAGTTCAAGTTGCGATAGAGAACGCGCAAGGCGATCCCAGTCGTACCCGTCGCTCGCACCGCCCGCAGCATCCGATCCTGATGGCGTTTTTCCTGAATGGCTTCGCCGCTGCGATCCAATTGCTCAAGCAGTCGGTGGGCACTCTGTCGCCATTCCTCAGCAATGGCTTGACCGGATTGCCAGTGCTCGTTTGTGACGGTTGGTACAGCTTTAGATGTGTCCAGCCAATCGAGTGCGGCAAACAGTGATGCCAACTTGAAGGCCATGACATGCAAGCGTCCATAGACACCCTTCAGTTTGTGATAGAGAACGCGCAAGGCGATCCCAGTCGAACCAGTGGCTCGCACCGCCCGCAGCATCCGATCCTGATGACGTTTCTCCTGGATGGCTTCGCCACTGCGATCCAGCTGCTCAAGCAGTCGGTGGGCACTCTGTCGCCACTCCTCGGCAATCGCTTGTCCAGTACGCCAATGAACGTCATTTACAGTCGGTGCGGTGTCGGTTGTATCCATCCAAACAAGGGCGACGAACAGTGATGTCAGCTTGTAGGCAGTGGGCTTGCGATAGAAGGTGGTGTCCGCCACCAACATCAGATACAGGTTGGGGTACAACCTCACACCCCAGGGTGCTTCACCATACAGTCTCTTTCCAATAGCGGTGGACAGTAACCACAGTCCGGCTGCCTGATGGAAGATCAAGGGTGTCTGGTTGCCTGTTGTGCCAGCCCAGTTCAGATAGTGGCGCAGCCAGGTTGGGACATCATGTTCAGTTGTGGGCGTTTCTTCTTCATGTTGTTTCATGCTTCTCAAGTGTTCGCTACTCCAAGTCGTTTTCAGTTCGGTGGTTTGTTCCTGGTGTCCTGTGCCAGATGTTGGATCAGGGCGTACAGGGTGTCTTTGGCATGAAAGCCTTCATAAACGGCTTGCTGCATGACCTCTTCCAGTCCGATCTGCTGCTTACGTATGCGTTCCAGCAAAATTTGATTGCTTTGTACGCTCATTCCCACCAGGATTGCCAGTAGTTGCTCCAGGTAGTCCACTCGTCGTTGGAACATCTTGGTGAAGTGTTTGCGACTGCCGATCAGGTCTTCCTGGTTATCCAGATAAGCTCGCAGCGCCTCACGCACGATCTCGGCTTTGGCGGTGTCTCGGATCATGGCAATCTGATCCAGTCGTTCACTCATGGCAGGTGTGATGTGTACACTGAGCCTGCTGGTGTACGTCGTTATTGATTTGTCAGACATCATTTCTCCTTCAATTGGATGACAATATGCGGTTTTGGGTGGTGGTGCGTTCGCTCAGTGCGATGCACCACACCGAGCAGCACGGTGGTGCACGCGACAACCTGTGCTGGCACGCAACCGGGAGTCGTGGCGGGCTAAGCCTCTCCGGCGTGTGAGGAGCGAGTGGATTAAACTCGCTACCCGTGCTTGCGCTGCAAGCTTCTGGGTAGGATGTCCCGCCTGTTTCATTTTCGAGAACAGGCAGCCGTCTGACAGGCGGGACATCTGTGAACACCGCGATGGTGTTCACTAAAGGCATGGAGCATAGACGTCTCATCACAGGTCGATCTCCAGCTCATGTCTGACAGGGAAGTCTAGGGCTTGGTTGATGTCATCAAGTGATGTCTCAAGTTCTCGATCACGTCGCCACTCCAGGCCAATACTACGATCCAGAACTTGCTCAAACTGGTGTCGGGCAATCTTGTGGAGGTTGTCATGGCGTGACATAGATGAGACGTCTGCAACGACCTGTTCCCGATTGACCCGATGCGATTGGCGTTCGCCCACGCCATTGTCAATGGTTCCAGCGATGAAGACATGGGTATGGAGTTGCTGCTGGTTGCCTTCGTTGGTGTCTCTGTCATGCAACACATAGGAGTATTCAGGTACAGCTAGGCCGCGCTCGATATGCCAGGTCTCAATCGTCCGTTCGGTGATTTCGCACACGATGTCGTGGCGCATCGCTTCGGGTATATGCTGCATCAGGTCGGGTGCGGGCGAGATGACCATGTGGTGGGCCAGCACATATGGGCCACCCAGGTCTCCAACAGTTTCATAGACTGTTTTCCATGAATCCCCTAGTCCGCAATCCGTCCAACGCAGGTCTGGTTCCAGTGGACGGTGGTCAGGGTTCTCACGGTAACTCACATACTTCAGCAGTTTCTTCAGCCCGCGATAACCACCACTGGTTGGTTTCTGATATTTCCAGTTGGGAATGATAATTGGCTTACTCATCGTCAAATCCCTCCGATCTCGTACTCGAATCCGACACGAAATGGACTTTTGCCCTCATCCGCTTGGCTTTCTGCTTGCAGCGGTTGGAGCGGTACCGTTTGGGCCGCTCAGCATAGTGGTTGGATTGAATCAGTCGTTCGCCACACACCACACACCCCCTCTCCGTTACTCGCGCACCTGATCTGGATGTGGATTGTTGTTGCCGTTCAACCCTAAAGGGGACGGCTCTGCTTCGATGACCTCCTCGACACTGCCCTCTGGTTCGGCATACCAGTTGTCAGCTTGTAACTCTCGGTAAACGAGTGCCCGCCAATCACCTGTTCGCAGAACAGACAGGGCTTCTTTGCGCCGACTGTTCCGCTTGTGCAAAGCGTCTCGCAACGCATTGGCATAGAACTGCATCCACTGGGGATGGTTCTCTGGATCGGAGGTTCCTGCTAGCCACAAGTTGACAGCTTCTTGAAAAGCACGTTCGTTGGCATGACGGGTTTCAATCGAGTCCAGTAGTTGCTCTTTGAGGACATAGGCGGTACTCAACACGAGCAACGGTGGGGCAATCGCTTCCAGCCAGGCAAAGGGGCTGTGCATATGACCGGGCAGCGCGACTTGCACGTTTCCAACCAGTGCAATTGCAGTGGCGATTCCCATACTGGCATACAGTAGTCGTCTCGCACTTGGGGTCGTTCCCAGAGTCGCGAGTGCCAGCGAGAACACGACCTGACCGATCTCAGCCGTCAGCACAGTAGCAATACCAACTGCGATCTGTGCTAGATCAGAGGGCACAGCAGCACCAAAAGTCTCCGAGCCGATGACAAACAAGCGAAGAGCGGATGGTGTAAAGGTTGCCAACAACAGAACAATGCACAGCCCATTGATAAGGCGCGTATTACCGCAGGTGGATAGTGTGAAGCAGTACGTCTATTGAACCTCTCCCGTTGCAGACGTTCTCCAACAGCCCTCATAACGGCTTGCTGGGCAGCTTCGTAGGCGTTCTGGCGGAGAGGTTTTATCTGAGAGAGCATCATGCACCTCCCGTGTCGTTTGACCAGCGACGGATGATCTGGTGTACACGCTGGTGGGAGATGCCGAAGTCAGTGGCAATTTCTTCGAGGGTATCGCCGCGCTTGTGTTGAGCGATGATTCTGTTATTGCGCTCGGACTTGGTCTGATGCCTATGTTTGACTGGAGAAGTAGGTAGGGGTTGAAACGCATAAAGCCGCTGCAAAATGGCTGCAACGGCTTTTTCTAGGTTGTGTAAACGTGTGACCCCTACGGGACTCGAACCCGTGTCCTCACCTTGAAAGGGTGATGTCCTAGGCCACTAGACGAAGGGGCCAACGGGCAACAGTTTAGCAGACGTCTCTTCTCAAGTCAAGTTGTGACATACTCCCACAGCAAAAGGCGAACCAAAGGTTCAGTGGGCTTCTGCCATGAACGCCGGCTGCCTTAAAGAAGCAGGGTCTTCTTCCGACTGAGACAGTATGAGGCGATGCCCCGACTCAAATTAAAGAAGAAAGATATAAACTAAAATGATCGCTATCGCGTCATGCATGATTCGTCCGTCGCTGTTAGCGTGGTTTTCTCGTAAGTCACACGCTACACACACGTTCTTCTCTATGCGCACATAGATCAACGCGAGCACGAAACTTGTTGTAAAGTTGCAGTCTAACTATCAAAGCTAAACTGAACACAGTATAGCACACAACCACACCATGCCACATGAGTAGATGATGATAACAATATATATTTATACTGTATTACTTAATTTTAAGTCATGTTTTAGAAAGTTCAGACTCTAGATATATCACTATATTTAGACATATTTAAATCATACATCTTACCCTCAATAAATGCGATAGATCAATACATCGCAGTTACTAACATATAATTTTGTGATATACTAAAAGCATTAATTGACAATTATGGGGTATTCACTATGGCAAGGAAGAAATGTAGGGATTGTGCAGGGTGTCGCCGCAGAGGGTTAACTAAGCTAGCTCATAATCTGTTTGCACTTAGTACGTTTGGAACATTCGCGCTTTTCAATTCTATCTCTAAAGCAACTTTATCTCAGGTATGTCCTATTTGTGGTTATAGGATGAGCTTGCATATAAACAGAAAGAGTGCCGTTGCGGAGTAAGGCCCCAGAACGGGTTCTGGCTAATTGGTATGAGGTGTATATAGGATTTTATACGAAACCTTGCTGGAGAATAGTATGCGCCATCCTACCCCATCCAAATGGTGTGACTCCCTACCGCGGTAAGTTATAGCAAGATTGCATTTACTAATATAAATATGATCTTGCGATATACTAAAACTATAACGGATATATGGGGATATAAATATAATGGGTATACAAAATGATTTGGTTCATGCACAGAGATTGATTAAAGCTAAGAAGTATCAGCAGGCGCAGAAAATCCTAATGAACATTGACCACCCTACTGCTGACAAGTGGTTGGTTCGTCTAGATAGTCTAACGGAATATTCAAGTGATGAGGGGCGTCCCTGGCTAATTACAGGAGTGTTGCTTGGCGCATTGGGCTTCTTTCTGCCCTGGTTTTCAATGCTCTTTATCCTCAACGGGTTCGATTTCATGTTTGACAATAACATTCAGGCCACACCACCGAAGATCATTGCGGCAAGCTATGCGATTGCACTGATTTTTATAGTTATCATGCGTGTTGCAGGAGTCAAATGGTCTGGAATCGGCGCGATTGGGATGGCTCCATTTGTGATCTATCTCACTGGGTTATCAATTAATGTCGTGGTTACACTTAATACAATCTTTGATAACCCGATTCCGGCTGACTACCTTGAAGCGGCGATTGAGCTTGGATGGGTACAAGTGTTAGGTGCTGGTTTCTGGATGGGTGCATTTTCCATTGGGATGTTGTTGTATTCGGCTTACTTAGCCCTCAAAGATTAGCCAGAACCCGTTCTGGCAAAGCTGTCCCAGCTTAATACAAAACTCATGTTAGACTAGTTTCTGGTGTAAAAGTATCCTCAGACGAAAACATGGCCTGGATCGCTGTCTTAATCATGGCGAAGATGGCTTCGCACGATGGATTGGATGGGGCGTGATCGCCAACCAACAACCTGATCTGCATCCGTCGAACATAGGCGAAAAAGGCATAATGTGCGGGATTTTCAGATTAAGGGCGAAAAAGTCCAGTCACATCGTTCCAAAATCGTTGTCCAGTTTGGTTATCTTCTATATCAACCAAAGGAAGGGGCAAGGTGTGTGAGATGGACAGCGAAACCCGGCGCATCTATGACCGGATGCGTCTCTATTTCATGATGCAAGAGCATCCGACCTGGGGGTCTGAAGCCTTGGCCGAAATCATCGGACGAACCGCACGCTGGGTTCGTCAATGGCAGCGCCGCTTTGCTAATGACCAGAGTGGGACACTGACCCTGTTTCTCAGTCGGTCTCGTGCCCCCCATTCTCGACCCAACCAGACTTCACAAGCAGTGAAAGTCGTCATCGGTCCCCTCCGGGAACAGTTGTCACAACAGGATCATCGAAAGGCTGGATCGCGGCTGATCTTGCATGAGTTAGCCCAGTACACCCACTTGACGGGTCTTCCGTCGCCGGATCACCCGCAATGGCACGATCCAGATGGACAAGCATACCGATCATGAGCAAGCCAAAACCGATGTCTTGGTCAATCTGGATGCTGAGAACAAGCAATTCCATGTGTTGCACGATGGTGAGTTGTTGAGATCGCTTGACATCCAGGGCTTACAGGGGCCAGCATCAATGCCATTTCAGGACTACTTGGCTCAGATGAAAGAGGCACCGCTGGTTGGCCTGGTCTCGTCCAGGGGAAGTTCCTTTCTGAGGGCAGCCATCAGCCTGATTGAACTGCATACCTTTGTCAAGCGTGCTGTCGCAAGCACGCTTGAATTGGTGTTGCACCTTGAGGGAAAAAGAAGGGCAAAGGGAGCTTTGTTCCAGTGATTGTCCCTTTAACGACACCAAAGCCGCCTTGATTATCGCTTCTATTCTGTTGAGATATGATCCGACAGCGATTTTGGAACGATGTGACTGGACTTTTTCGCCCTTAATCTGAAAATCCCGCACACATAATACTTGAAGACCTACTGTGAAAAACGGATACCTTTCTGCTTATTTTCGAGTTTCGCACCAGAAACTAGCTAAGCATTCAACATGACAAAAGATATTCGTTGGACATTTAGAATAGGACTTGTCGTACCAGGTGATTTGCTGCAATATAAGCGAGCAAAGCAAGGAAGATTTATGGGACAATCCGTATTAATTACCGGAGCCAATGGATTCGTAGGTAATCATCTGGCACGTCATCTCCATGATGTTATGCTGAATTGTGATCTGCACGGCGCAATCTTGACTGGCACACCTTCTCAACCGCCAACAGAGATTATCTACCATGAGATCGACCTCAAGCAACAAGCGGAAGTAGCGAACTTGATTGATGCGATTCGACCAGACCAGATTTACCATCTGGCAGCACAAGCGTTTGTGCCTCGCTCATTTGAAGACCCCTGGGAAACCCTGGAAAATAATATTCGCGCAGAGCTCAATGTCATTCTTGGTTGTTTGAAGTGGGGTATTCATCCACGGATATTAGTAATTGGCTCTGCTGAGATTTATGGTCCTGCCCAACCAGATGAACTACCCATTACTGAGAAAGCTAATTTGCGCCCAACTAGTCCCTATAGTGTCAGCAAAATAGCCCAGGATATGCTCGGTTTGCAGTATTACCTGAGCCACAAGCTACCCATAATGCGTGCACGCTCATTTAATCATTTTGGCCCCGGTCAGAATGAGAATTTTGTTGCACCGGCATTTGCACTCCAGATTGCGCGAATTGAGACCGGGTTACAGCCACCTCAAATCAAAGTTGGTGATCTAAGTGCACAGCGGGATTTCACCGATGTACGTGATATTGTGCGTGCATATCGCTTGATTGTTGAGCAAGGTATTCCTGGTGAAGCCTACAATGTTGCGTCAGGCAGGGCATACAGCATTGAAACTCTGCTGAACAACTTATTGCAGCAGAGTAATGCTGCAATTGAGGTTGTTGTAGATGTTGATCGTTTACGTCCGGCAACAATACCGATTTTAGTGGGTGATTGTAGCAAGTTGAAGGACACAACGGGCTGGTTACCAGAAATCACTTTCGAGCAGAGCTTGTCGGACATTCTTGCCGATTATCGGCAGCGCATACAAAAACTAGTGAGGAAGACTTAATGTCAAAACGGGCATTGATTACAGGTATTACCGGGCAAGATGGCTCATATCTTGCGGAATTCTTGCTGTCAAAGGGGTATGAGGTATTTGGGCTAGTTCGTCGTACTAGCACGGTGCGTTATGAGCGCATCCAGCATATTCAAGATCAGGTTACGCTGATACCTGGTGATATGAGTGATCAGACTAGTTTGACCCATGCACTCAATGCTAGTAAACCCCACGAAGTGTATAACCTGGCGGCACAGAGCTTTGTACAGACTTCCTGGACGCAGCCTGTTTTTACGGGGGATGTCACTGCGTTAGGTGTCACTCGATTACTGGATGCCATTCGCCTTGTGGACCCGGACATTCGTTTCTATCAAGCGTCCAGCAGTGAGATGTTTGGAAGAGTTCAGGAAGTGCCCCAGAGAGAGATAACACCATTTTATCCTCGTAGTCCATACGGCGTGGCGAAGATGTATGGTCACTGGATCACGATCAATTACCGTGAAAGTTATAATCTTCATGCTAATAGCGGTATTCTGTTTAATCATGAAAGTCCTCGGCGTGGCCTAGAGTTTGTAACACGTAAAGTAACAAATTGTGTGGCTATGATTAAGCTTGGACTGGCGAATGAATTGCGGATTGGTAATCTGGATGCCCAACGGGATTGGGGTTTTGCTGGCGACTATGTACAAGCAATGTGGTTGATGTTACAGCAGGATAAACCGGATGATTATGTGGTTGCTACTGGCAGCACCTATTCAGTCAAACGCCTTTTAGAAGTGGCGTTTGACTGTGTTGATTTAGACTGGAAAAATTATACCGTACAGGATGAACGCTTCGTGCGCCCCGCCGAGGTTGATTTACTTGTCGGTGATCCGTCTAAAGCCCACGCCAAACTTGGCTGGGAACCGGAAGTCTCGTTTGAAGCCTTGATTCAAATGATGGTCGAAGCGGATGTGGAGACACTAAAGGTGGAACGTTGATTGCAGCGTTAGTTTTAGAGGATAGCCGCTTATGATTCCTGGCATTAATTTAATTGGTGATCTTGTAGCGAATATTGGCTTGTCCGAAGCGACCCGTATGAAGGTTGATGCCATGATGCATGCTGGAATTCCCTTAAGTTATGTCGAGATAGCTTATGCATTTGGCGGTAGGACGAAAGATGTTCCTTGATACTACCAAAGCCTCCCACGTGGCAATATTTATCCGATAAACTTGTTATTTTATAATTTTACCGATTTGACCCAGCGAATTTCTCCGGAAGCTTTTTTTCAGCTTACTGAGAACAAATATACAATTGCTTATTGGTATTGGGAACTTCCTAGAATTCCTGCAGGAAGTGTTGTGGCATTTGACCTAGTAGATGAAATCTGGGTAGCGAGCCGTTTTGTTCAGAAGAATATGCAAGTCGTAACAGCTGCGCCTGTCTATGTAGTTCCTCCTCCAATTGAAGTCAAGACAACCGGAAAAGCAAATCGTCGTCGCTTTGGAATACCCGATAACCGATATGTTTTCCTGTTTAGTTTCAGTGCGGCATCAAGTTTGGGAAGAAAGAATCCTTTTGGCGTTATTGATGCATTTGAAAAAGCTTTTGGAAAGAGCAAAACGGATGGCCCCCTACTTATCATCAAAGCACAGCATCTAGAGCTGTTCCCTGATGCTGAAGCAAACTTATAACAAGCGTTAGAGCGTGTGGGTGGGATTTTGATCGATGGTTCCTTCAGTCGGCAGGAAGTGAACGATTTGCTTTCCATTATTAATGTATATGTCTCCCTTCATCGCTCTGAAGGATTTGGCCTAGGTATGGCAGAAGCTATGTTTTTAGGCAAACCAGTCATTGTGACGAATTTCTCCGCAAATACCGATTTTATGCACTCAGAAAATAGCCTGCCTGTCGATTATCACCTTCGTGAAGTGTCGTTGGATGATCATAAATACCAGCAGCATTTCCAAGAGTTTTGTGAGCCAGGACAATTGTGGGCAGAACCTGATATCACTCAGGCTGCCACATATATGCGTAGTCTATATGAAAATCCTGAACACGGGCTAGAAATTGGGAAACGGGCTACTGAGTATATGAGACAAGAGTATAGTGTTGTAAGATTTGTAAATAATATTGAAGGGCAGCTAGGGGATGTTGACTCTTTACACAATATACCACTTGAGAAGCACATAGAAATTTTGCAAGTAAAGGTCCAGTGTTTTATACATCGGTTTAACCGTCCATTTAACCATGCAATAGGATGGCATAGGCCTGAAGTTGCACAGGATGGAGTGACTTGCCAATGGATGGCAGCAGAGCAGGCTGTCTTATTTCTACACTTGAATATTGTGGGCAATACGATTATTCAGATAGAAGTTCACGATGCTGCCTCAAATTCGATACGATACCAACCTGGAATGATGGAGATATTAAGGGTCGCAGACGGGGCAATTGACCAGATAAAAGCACCTTCAGACTCCGACCAACCTGTGCCTAAGACTGGCGTATCAAAAGTGACATGAACGGTGCGCTCTTCAATTGCCTGGGTACTCAGAGTGAGGGCTTCCAATGCCACTAGCCGCACACGGATTGCCGAAAACATCGCCCCTACAAATATCAACACGATAGAAACAAAAGCAATGATAAAACGTTTCAGTGTATCACCACGCATAATAACCGGTGCTTGAACGAGGCTTGTGTGCAAAGGACTTAACCTATTCTTTAGACTTCCAAAGTCTTTTCATTATAGCAAACTACCTATCCGCGGTAGACTGTGAACTTGTCCTGATTCAGATACTGCTGGCGAATTAGGGCGCAAGCTGTGCAAAGCGCGAGATACGTGTCTTCTTGTGAGATCGTGCCCTCGATCCCTGCTTGTCGCTTGTATTTGTCGCGAAACACCTCCATCTGCTGTGCTTGCCGTCGCTGTTGCAATGCTTCATGTTCAATTTGTGGACGAACATGTAATGAACGTCCGTGGGCTTTGGAGCATGTACACACGTGTTGAGCCAGACAAGGATGGCAATCTATTCCACTGAAGCGGACATTAATGACTGGATTACCATAGGGTGTTGTCCCTTCATGCCAATAGCGGCTTGTCTTCCCCTGGGGCAGATGGCTTGTTCCTGTTGCCAGTCCAGATGAAATTGGCTGATGTCATAACCAGTTTGTTGGGTCGCCTGCCATTGTGTATCTGGTAGTTCAGGACCAATGAGATCAATGTCATAGGTTTGTTGAGATGCTACGATATTAAGCGCATTCACATACCCTGCATCCACCAGATGCTCACTGGGCAGCATCTGTTTGTTAGCCAAATCGGTATGAAGGCGTTCCACGACCTGATGATCTGGGATCGTGGCCGAGATTGTTTCGACATGGAGGATGAGATGGGCAAGTCAGGATCACAAGTTTCCGTCCAGGCGATTCAGGGTACGAACAGCTGCCAAAATATGAGTTGAATCCGCACGCTACTGACCGCGTACTTTCAGTAATCCTTCAGCTGTGAATACCGTTAACAACTCATTCAACAAGCAATCTTCCGATGCCGTGTTGACCAAACAGGCGCGAAATTCACTGAGAACTGATGCGTCAAATCCTGTATCGGTTAACTCTAGACTGAGGGCATATTGCCAGACTAATACTGTCCCGAACTTGCTCAGCAGCTTGTCGATCTGACAGACCTTCGGCAAACTGCATAATTGTAATTAACGCGAGTCGCCACGGTGACAGTGCCGATTGTCCACGTTCAGGATAACTCTCTGCAAAGGGTTCATCCGTGCCGATGGTGCCAAATGCATCACGCATGGTCATATAGACATTGCCTTTTGGGAAGGTGGCTTTGGCAACACGAATTATCTCGTCAGGGATTGGCGGGACTGGTTGAGACTTGAGCGACATCTTTCACTTTCCTTTTTCTCCAAACGACCCTCCCACAAGCAAGAAGCAGTGCGGTTGATGGAAACTAATGGTAAACTCGTTGCTCAGATGCCGTCTGTTGGTTGTGTCAGTCAGTGGCTAATATGCTTAGCGCTCGTCAGCAGGCAGACAAGGAGCTGCTGGTTCACATTCAAGCAATCCATGAGGAAGGACACGGCTTATAGGGTAGCCCCGCATCCAAGGCGTGGTGAATCACATGGATGCCCGCCGAACAATATAGTCGTCGTGTGGACCCAACCGCCCCTTTGTTGCCGCCGCAGAAGACACCGGTGGAGGAATCGGCAGTCAAAACAGTCTCCGAGTGGGTCAATACAGCTTGAGGGTATATGAAAAGAGTGGGTATAAGTCTTTAAGATCATCTCATCAAATGTGAGGTTAACATCGTGGTCTATCGGAAGCAGATGTTAAGATGTGTATTTTGCAGGAGCCATCTCCGGCTTTATAGGATGGAGGTGGAAGTCAAATTAATTGATCTGTGTGCGTAGTTTGTTCTATCATCTGTCGCAGGTCGTCCACAAACGGCATTCTATGGCCGACAACAGACTGAGAATGACATCCTGTACCACTCGAACAATTTGCCTGAGGCGCGACTTAGAGGCACGCGAGAGGCTCCTAAACATCGCCAGGGATGGTGTTGCTGTCTCTCGAAAGCGTTTGAGCCATTTCTTAAGCTCGGTCCCAATTCACAGGCCAAACGAGGCAACGTCCAATTGGGATGCCAGCGGCGGAGAAAGTAGAGTTTGATCCGATCCAGTTCCCAAACATCGTCCATAGAACACCTCCTATCTTATTTGTGGGACGTTCAATTTTATACGAGCCATGATGTTACATGTGGGTTTTACGGGGCATTGCTATAATAGATAGGTTACAAATGTAGGAGATCACATCATGGCCGTTCGAGAGCCGCACATCACCCTTGATGACTTCGTTCAGTTCGTCTTCCGCGATGAGAATGTGGATCGTATGTTTGAGCTTATCAACGGGGAGATTGTCGAAGTGTCACCCAGCCGTTCAGGTCATTCTGAAGTTGCAGCTTTAATTATCATTGCTGTCGGGAGCTATTGCCGAGAGAAGGGCCTGCCTGGCCATGTGACGGGTGCAGACGGCACATACAACGTGCTGGGCAACGTCATCGCGCCAGACGTGGCCTACAAAACAACACCAACAGATCGGGTAAATTATCCTGATCCGGTGCCACCAGAGTTGGCTGTCGAGGTGATTTCACCGACGGACAAGAAGCCAGCGATTGCCCGCAAGCGGCAAATCTACCTCGATGCAGGCATTCTGTATTGGGAGGTCTATGTCGATGATGAACGCATCGACGTCTACCCGCCAGGGCAGCCAGTCCGCTCATTGGGCATGGACGACACGCTTAACGGTGGCACCGTGCTGCCGGGCTTCACACTCCCTGTCAAGGACATTCTTGGGCTGTGGTGAGATGATGCCTTCAGGCAACCAGCGTTTTGCCTGTCTGTTTTCGGCTACAATATAAGGTAAATAGGGAGAAGATCACATCATGGCTGTTCGAGAGCCGCACATCACCCTTGACGACTTCGTTCAGTTCGTCTTCCGCGATGAGAATGTGGATCGCATGTTTGAGCTTATCAACGGGGAGATTGTCGAAGTGTCACCCAGCCGTTCAGGTCATTCTGAAGTTGCAGCGATGATTATTGGGGCGATTGTCCCCTATTGCCGAGAGAAGGGCCTGCCTGGCCATGTGACGGGTGCGGACGGCACATACAACGTGCTGGGCAACGTCATTGCGCCAGACGTGGCCTACAAAACAACACCAACAGATCGGGTAAATTATCCTGATCCGGTGCCGCCAGAGTTGGCCGTCGAGGTGATTTCACCGACGGACAAGAAGCCAGCGATTGCCCGCAAGCGGCAAATCTACCTCGATGCAGGCATTCTGTATTGGGAGGTCTATGTCGATGATGAACGCATCGACGTCTACCCACCAGGGCAGCCGGTCCGCTCATTGGGCATGGACGACACACTCGATGGTGGCACCGTGCTGCCGGGCTTCACACTCCCTGTCAAAGAAGTCCTCGGCCTGTGGTAATACGCTCCCGCCCAATGTGCCTGGCGGCGCAGGCTCGTGAAAGATGAGCATCCTAACACCACGATACCCCTGCCGCTAAGCCAAATTGATGAGCACCTCACACAAAATCTGGACACTCGACACAGACATGGGGCGTTTTTGCGTACGAAAGTAATCACAATATTTATAATAAACGTTACTTAATGACCTAAGAATAATCTACGGGATATTCCGGATGCGTCGCTGACAATGGGCACTAGAATCAGTGAGTAGGGCGTGCTGAATACCCTATCTTCTCAGCATCCCTTTCCAACAATTGATGTAAAGGATTGTTCGATGCGACATCGTACTCAGATTATCAACTATTTGCTTGTTTTTAGCCTACTTATCATGCAAATCCAACCCGTTCTGGCCTTCTACCTAGCGCCAGCCGGAATTCCCAATTATGCCTTTGAAGATATCCCAATCGAATACGACGCGCTCGTGGATGAACCACAAGCCATCCCTGTGGATGAACCAGAAGCGCCCATTGTAGATGAACAATTGACTGATCCGCAGGTAGATACCCTTAATAGTGAGGTCGCCCTTTCTCAACAAATTCATCCAGTTGCTGCGTTCTGTGCCCGGGTGAATTGCCATTTTCCAGTGAGTTATGCCAGTGGCTCCAAGCAGATGCGGGATGCTAATCATATTACGCAAGGGGATGATCCAGCTTACTTTGATAAAAGTGCTACCTTCGTCCTATGGCACTTTGATCGACGCAACGCTTGCATCGTGTTAGATTTAGGGGGGTGGGTAAAAGGAAACAACATCCAGTTGTACGTCGATGGTTACCGAAGCGAGCATCGAGTCTCCACAAATGTTGACATCAAAGTATCCGACACAGAGGGAACTTGCGACACAGGTAAGTGGAGCTCCTGGTATGTTTATAATAACAATATCAATGCTATCTTTGATAGATGCTATAAGAATCGCCGGAACCAGTGTGGCGTTAAAATCAAAAGAGTCCACTCTCACCCAATCCAGCGAAGACCGGATTCATTCCGCTATATCAAGATCAACATTACGAGGAACTTTGGCGTACAAGGTGTCCACTTATACAATATCTGGGCTGTGCCCGGACATAATGGTCACTTTGAGCCCGCCTCACCAGTGCTATACAATCCAGGGAACGGAACCCATGGGGAAAACACATATGACCCGAACGTGGATGCCGACACCGCCCACCAGACCCAGGTGTGGGCTGCCCGGAATGTCAATCCGCGTACCGGGACATATAGCTATGGGGTGACTGACATCACCACCCAGAACGATGGGATGCCGCTCAACTTCAGACGTTTTTACCTCAGTGCCAACCACGTTCTGGCGGATAATCTGCGTGACGCGACCAGCTTGGATTTTGGAGCGGGTTGGTCCCATAATTTCAACGCCCGCCTGATGTGGACCGATGAGAGCTATGATGAAGGGGCAGGTGAAGGATCGGAGGAAGACGCAGAACCCTCGCCCACCTCAGTGGCTGTGCCGTCAACCCCAGCCACGCCGACTGATCCGCCTCCCACCCTAACGCCCACGCCCTCACCCACCCCAGTTTATCCGCCAGATCCAGATACCACCCAGATGTGGTATGTGACCACACATGGAGCCGTCCATCGCCTCAAGCCTGGTGAGGATACTGAGGAGGGGGATCCCACGTTTGAATTTGAGACCGGATTCCTGGGGGATCTGGAATACCTGGGGGAGGCCGGCGAAACTCAGGAAGGGCGAACCGTGCATTACCGGCTCATCGTCCGGGATCAGACGATTTATTACTTTGATGAAGAAGGTTACCTGCAAGTCATCAGCCAGATGAGACGCAGAGGCGACGATTACGTCAGCTGGAACCCGATTGTCCTAACCTATGAAAACTTACCTGCCGATTTCGCGCCACCTGATAGCCTACCCGAGGGGGTCATCGCACCCACCACCTGGCGCCGCCTGAAAGAGATCGTCTCTGGGAATAACAAGCTCACCTTCACCTATGACACCAGCGGCGCCTTTATCAAGCAAATCATGGAGACCGTCCCAGCACCCGGTGTGGGACGATCACTGAGTTATGAATATGGGTCGTATATGGATGGTGATGGTGGGTCCCTAAACCTGTTGCGGACGGCTCGCGATGTGATGAATCAACCCTGGACCTACGTTTATGAAAATGTCCAGATCGTAGGGCAAGCGGACAACCCAGAACCGGAAGCCAGCTGGAAGCTGACCCAGGTGAGCGATCCGTTGAACCGGGTGGTGGAAAAGCAAGCCTACTGTGGGGTGGAGAAAAGCCCCTCCGACACTGGCAGTCTAGAATTGGCGGCGAGTGGCCAAACCCCGCCCCCACCAGGGGGGGCACCCCCACCACCGACACAGTCAACAACTGCTGAAGTGACCCCGCCCCCACCGCTGGCAGGGACATACCAAGCCTGTGGTGATGTCAGCGATGTCGTTGAGCTTTCTCCCTTACATCCAGCCCGTTGGGGTGGCGTCTACCAACAATGGGATGGGGCAGGTCAGTTAATCGCTCGGTTTGAGTATCTGGATCAAACCGATGGCAAATTACGAACCCAAGTCTATGATCAGCGTGGCAACGCCCTGATTTATGATTATTTGGCGGGGAAAAGCCTGCATGCCAGTTATTTGAATGTTGCCGACGACCGGCATCGGATCCGTGAAACGCTGTTTCATGAGAGCCATGCACGGTTAAGGGAAGTTCTAGATGCCAATGGTGATAAAACCACCTATATTTGGTCAGGGAATGGGCACACCCGCGAGGAGACCATTTATTGTACCGCCGGTGTGCCTTGTAGTGCCGAGGCCTATCGTCCCGTTACCGAACATGAAGACACCTATAACTTACTCGTAAAATCCTCCTTCTCTCCTACGTCAGGCGTTGCATGGACCTTAGAAGACTTGGCAACAACTTACAAATACAATTTTGATCCAGCTGCCCCACAACCTCAAGCTCAGTATCCGACCTTACCCTGGATCATCGAGGACCCTGTGGGGCGGCACACCACCTTTATTTATGACGCTCAGGGTCATTTGAAGTCTATGACCAATAGGGCCGGGACGGTGACCACCTATGCCGACTACCATGCCCCTGGCAAGCCGCAGACCATTATCGTGGACCCCAGCGGGGTAAATGGCCAGACCCAGATGAAATATGATGCCTATGGCCGGGTCACACAGGTGATTGAATATCATGATACGGTCATCAAACGACGAACAATCATCGTGTATAACAAGCGGGACCAGGTGGTCAAGACCATCGCCAATGCCACCACAGGGACGGCAACCTGTCAACAGCCCCCTGCTGTGGCGGATGAGAATGTGTGTACCTGGATGAAATATGATCAGGCTGGCAACCTGATCGAGGGGATTAATCCCCTCGGTGAGAAAACCACCTACACCTATACGCTGGCACCCGGAGTCAAACAAATCACAGAAGTGAAGAATGATACGCAAGGGAGCTTCACTGCCAATCATCCGGGTCAGAATATCCGGGTGGTCTCGTCATTGGATGGTCGGGGACAGGTCATCAAGGTGGAAGAAGCCGCCGTGATGTATAACGCGACCACCTTCACCCCCACCGCCGGGACCCGCACCCACCTGACTTGTTATAACGGTCTCGGGTTGCCCGAAAGACAAATTCGCAATGCCTCCACCCTGGACGCCTGTGGCGCTGTGGCTGCAACGGGCCACGATGATCAAAACGTCATCCGTTGGTACGAGTATGACAACAATGGCAACCTGCTGCGGATATGTGAGGATACGGATCGCAGCCGCGATGCCTATGACCCTGAGACCAATGTGCATGATCGTTGTACCACCTACAAGTATGATGCGGTGAATCGACAAACCCAAATCACCGAAAACTGGCTCAAAACGCAAGACGGTCATGATACAGGCCGCATCACCTCGATTAATTATGACTTCGCAGGCAACCTGGAAAAGGTCACCTATCCTGATAACACCCAAACCCACTATTGCTACGATGTCCTCAATCAGCAACGCCGGATGATTGTCAATCTCACCGGGGATCATAACTGTGCCAGACCTGTTACGTCCCGCAGTTCAGGCGACAACCATGACCAAGATGTCATAACGGAGTACCAGTATACTCCCCTCGGTCAGGTCGCTGTAGTCATAGACCCCCTCGGTCACCGAGCAGAGTATGACTACGATAAGGCCGGCCGCCTCATCCGCACGGCGACCAATGTGATCCGGACAGACAATGCAAATAGTGAGCTGACGCGTACCTGCTCCACAGCTATGGATCAAAACAAGATCACCGAGTATCAATACGATGATCTGGGACGGGTGCTGAAGTTGCAAGAGGTGCTGGATAGTGCCCAGACTCCCTGGAGCGGTGCCCGCGGTCGTCTGACCACTTTTACTTATGATGGTCTGGATCGGCAGCAGACGGTCACTGACAACGCCACCCCTGCCACGGTGTGCCAGATGCCCGGGGGCACATCGAGCACACAACGCACAACTTATGATGCGCTGGGACGGGTCACCCAGGTCACCGATCCCACTGGCAAAGTACAGGTCTATGATTACAAGTATCAGGCGATTGGCAATCAAGTCGCGGTCTATACCCCCGGCTTTCCCGTGACCTATACCCGCTATGACCCTGTCGGCAACGTCATGCAATCGGTTGCTCCCCCCCAAAGAGAAACTCGCTTGGCTTATGATGGGCTCAATCGACCAGTGGCGGTGCGCTCCCCCCTCAGCCATATCACCACCTCCTCCTATCGTTACGACCAAGCGACCAAACAGCAGGTCATCACCCACACCGACGCTGCGGGTGTGCAAACGCAACTACGCTATGACCGGCTGGGACGGCTGGTGACCGTTCATGAAGATGCCACAGGGCTGAATCGCCAAACACAGTATCAGTATGATGCAGCCGGTGATCTGAAAACCGTAACCCTACCCTCAGGCGACACCATCACCTATGGCTATGACAAACTGCATCGGCGCACCATCGAAGACGGGCTCCTGGCGGGTGAAGCTGATAAATGGATCACCCGCTACAATGCACTAGGGCAGATCCAGAATGTGAAACCGCCCAACAACAACGCCACTGGGATTACCTACAACTACGATGGGTTGAACCGTTTGGAGTCAATCGACTATCCCCAAGCTCAAACAGCCGATGTGCTTTACAACTATGATGCCTTGGGCCGGCTGACGCAGATGAAGGAAGGGGTGCTCCAGGAGCAGGCCATCCCCAACCCTCTCCGGCAAACTACGTATAGCTATGATAGCCTGATGAACCGGGTCAACACCATCACCGATCCGTTCAACCGAGCCATCACCTACGCTTATGATGCAGCGGGACGCCGGCAAACGGTCGATATGCCCGGTGAGCCGGTGATGAATTATGACTATGATGGGGCAGGTCGCCTAGCAACTGTAACTAGCTGGGGGAGCAATGCTGCCACCATCTATGGCTATGACACTGCCAATCGCTTACAAACGGTGACACTGCCCAATAAAGTGGTCGCCACCTATACCTATGATGATGACAACCGCTTAGACCAACTCACATACAAAAAAGACGGGGAGTTGGTGATCTACGACTATAACTTGGATGAGGTGGGCCAGGTCGAATATGTGGTCGAAAGTGTGCTAGTTGCCATCGATACCCCGATTGCAACACCCACCAACACCCCGACGCCAACCAGCACACCCACCAACACCCCGACGCCAACGCATACACCGACCCTCACACCCACGCATACACCGACATATACGCCGACCCACACACCGGTGCCGCCCCCTGTCGCCCGGATTAACGCCCCCTCCCCCTGGTCGGTGCGGGCCACCAACGGGCAGAGTGTGAGGGTGAGGCTAGATGGCACCAGCAGCACCAGCAGCATCGGCATCCGAACCTACATCTGGCAGCTGGGTAATCAGGAAGTGGCCCGCGGCGCCACCCCGACCATCACCGTGCCCGTCGGTCAGCATACAGTCACCCTCATCGTAGAAGATAACCAAGACCGCACCCACACCGTCAACAAGCCCCTGACCGTCGTCGCCAATCAAGCCCCCGTGGCTGCCATCAACGTGCCCCCCTCTGTCCGCGCCCCCAATGGCAGCAGTGTTGATATCGCCCTCAATGCAGCTGGCAGTCGTGATGCGGATGGCCAGATCGTCCGCTATAGTTGGTCCCTAGCCGGCAAGACCGCCACTGGTGCCAACCCCACCATTTCCGCTGTGCCCGTCGGCAACCACACCATCATCCTGACCGTCACCGACAACGAAGGCCGCACCCACACCGTCAACAAGCCCCTGACCGTCGTCGCCAACCGACCACCGACCATCCAGATCCACATGCAAAGTGACTATTGGACCAATGCTGCCACCGCCTTAGTCCAATTTGCCGGATCCGCCACTGATGATGTCGGTGTCAGGCGTTGGTGGTGGACGGTTGATGGCGCCAAACAGCCGGATAACACCCACCCCAAGCTCTCCCTAGCAATAGGCCGGCACAGTGCCTGGCTCAGTGCCCAAGATCATGAAGGCCGCACCCACCAGGTCGAGAAAACCTTCACCGTCCGCCAAAATCAAGCACCCGCCGCCCGCATCACCCAAGTGACCAGCAAGTATTACTACCAGGGCGTCCATTATGCTCTGTGGGTCGCATCAGGGGCCGAGATCCAATTGGGCGGGTCATGGAGTGACCTCGATGGGAGTGTGGTTCGCCATCAGTGGAAGATCGGCAACTGGACCTCATCCGCCGCCAGCCCCAAGCGCCGTCTGACAGCAGGCACCCATCTCATCCAACTGACCGTCACCGACAACAGAGGCCGCTCCACCACCACGAGCCAGCGCATTACGGTTGGGAATTTGCCACTGCCGGTCTTTACGCCCAGCGACAAGAGCACCCAGTCCACTAATCCGGTTGCCTTCACCTTTAACAATCGACTGCCGTACGGGACTGGCGGACAAGTCCAGTTCTGGTGGAACCCCCCCAACGGCCCCGCTGTCGAGACCCCTTGGGTCTCCCCTACCGCCGGCTCGTATTCTTGCGCCAGCAATGGTTATTGCATCCTTAACGCGTGTTTAACAGCACAGGGACGCTATGAGTGGGCAGTGCGCAGTCGCATCATCCCCCCTGTCCATTCCGCTTATCACGAGCCAAAGCTCTCGTTTAATTTTGCAGGCCCCACCACCTGTAAAGCAGCCACGCTCTCGACCTTGGCCGATGCTGACCCGGTGCAGTCAGAACCAGTGGTTGAAGGCGACTGGATGCTCAATGGAGATATGACCATTGACGGCAGTTCCCACGAGGGACAACCCGTGTTCTTCGCCTCCACGGCCTCCAAGCAGATCATGAACACCTTGACGACGGTCAATGCCTTCGAGGTCGCACCAGGACGCGACCGGGTGACGCTGGCCTACAAGGCGGATCTGTCGGTCATGGATGCTTTCGCCGTCGAGGTCCTGCCAGCAGGCGCCGATGCCTGGCAACCCCTGGTCAACCAGCCCAACCTCAACACCGATTGGACCCGGCTGGAACTGGACCTGCGGGATTACACCGGCCAGCAAATCCAGCTACAGGTGCGGACGAGCGTGTGGAACATGGATCTGCCCCAAGAGGCGACCAGTGTCGGGGTCTGGTTCACCAAACCCGCCTGGGGCGATGCCGCCGCAGTGTTCGGCCCCTACCAAGCCAAGGGCTGGCTGAGTTTGAACGGTTGGCAGCGCGACCTGGCTGTAGACGGCGTGTGGCGTGTGGAGACCACCACTCCCGATGTGGACCTGATCCTAATCGGCGCCTCGGCATTATCCCTGACTGAACCCACCCAGATGCGCTTCTGGCAGACGGCAGACTTGCTTGAATCAGATCAGGTCTTGATCCAGGTGCGGCCCGTCGGTGACGCGGACTGGACGACGCTTTATCAGCTGCAAGGCCTACAGCAGGATTGGGGTGAGCAAACACTTGACCTCAGCGCCTACACCGGCCAGACAGTAGACATCCGCTTCGTCATGACCAAGCACAGCGCTGCGGATACGACCTCACGCTATGCAGTGTACGAGCCGCTGTTTGAACGCCTAGGGGAGACTGTTCCCACTACGCCTGACGGCATGACGACGACCGGGGTGGATGCCCCCCCCATTGTCATTGACCCAGCCTGGGCAACTCAGGGGGGATGGACCCCCAACCCAGACCTGGATGCGGTGTGGATGGCCGATGTCGAGACCCGGCCACAGACCATCACCCTCCATCGCACCTACCCCCTCGCGCTGACGGGCACGGTCAACCCGCAACTGACCTTCTGGCACGCCGCTGACCTCAGCAGCGTGGATACAGTCAGCATCGAGGTCAGCACCGACAATCTCACCTGGACGCCCCTCTATCAGCAGACGGCGCTCAAGACAAGCGACTGGGTAGAGCAGACGCTGAGCCTCAATGGGTATGAAAACAGCCGCCTGTGGCTGCGAGTCCGCCTTGACATGACCGGAACAGTTCCCCCTGGCGAGACGGCGGGCGGCTACTGGATCATCGAACCCCACCTCAGACCAGCCCCTGTGGCTGGCGTCCAAGCCCAACCCAAATCCCCCACCCACAAAATGGTGCCGCTTGATCTGGCGCGGGTGGCCTTGCAGGTGACACCACCGCCCGTTGAACCAGAGGAACCCCCTGAGTCGGATGAGTCGGCAGCCGTGGTGCCCAAGGCGCTAATCGAACCGGCCAGCGAGCCAGAAGAAGTCGAACCAGAGGCAGTCAACGCCGCCAACCCCTTCCTCTCGGCGGATCCAGTGACCACCACCACTCGCACCATCATCTATCAATACGATGACCTCTATCGGGTGACCAAGGCCACTTACTGTGATGGGGCCTACACCAAAGCCAACCCGTGTACAACACCCACCCATGAATATGTCTATACCTATGATGAAAATGGCAACCGCAAGACGGAAACGATCACCGGCGCAGGGTTGAGCTCGGTCAACAACGTCTTCAACTACAATGTGGCCAACCAACTGACCACTGCAACCATCAACGGAACAGGCTATACTTACACCTACGACAACAACGGCAACTTAACAAACGACGGCACAACCACCTACACCTACGATGCGGCAGACCGTCTCATTACGCTGGCAAACGGGACCAACACTTACACCTACACCTACAACGGCTTGGGGGATCGGCTCTCACAAGCGGTCACAGGGGGCAGCACCACCCAATACCTCCTGGATCTGAACGCTAACCTGACCCAAGTCCTCAGCGAGTACACCCAGGGTGCCACCACCCCCGATGTGAACTACCTGCACGGCCACGACATCATCGGCCAGCAGCGAGGCACCACTTGGCACTACTTTGGCACCGACGGCCTCGGCTCCAACCGCTTCATGACGAACAACGCGGGTGCCCTGACCTACTCGGCCTTGTACGATCCATATGGCCAGGTGCTGAGCGCGGTAGGCCCGGGCAACACCAACCTCGGCTTCACCGGCGAACACACCGACCCAACCGGCCTGCAATACCTCCGCGCCCGCTACTACGACCCTCGCACCGCCGCCTTCCTCTCCCGTGACCCCGTTCGTGGCTTCGTCGGTGGGCAATCCATCCGCTGGAACCCCTACATCTATGCCGGCGCCAACCCAGTCAACTATACCGATCCGAGTGGACAGTTCCCCTGGTTGGCTGCAGCTGCCGTGGGCTTGTGGTTTGCTCGTGGCGCGGCAGTTGACATTGGAATGCAGGTTGTGCTTGAGGGGCGTGGCTTACATAACCTTGACCTGCGTTCAGCCGCGATCTCTGGTGTGATCGATGTGGGAACAGGTGGCCTCGGCACCTATGCCAAAGGGCTGGGCTATGGGGCACGCACCGTCAATCGGCTGGACTTTGCCGCTGATGTAGCATTATCAGCGACAGCCGATTACGCCTTTTACGATGTTGACCCGCTGACAGCATTGGCAAGCAATACCATTTTCGGCGCAGGTGGACGGGTTGGCTTCCACCAAGCCGGACGAGCATTGTATGGAGCAAGACGACAACTTGGTAACATTGGTGGTAATATCCAGTTGTTGGGGGCAGGCAGTAATCCTGTAGAGGGGTCTTATATAAGCAGACAGCCTACAGAAAGAATGGTGAATCAGGAATGGGGAATGTCCTGTGTTGCTGCCTGTACTCGTCAAATGTTCAGAAATTTGGGCGAAGATGTGGATGAGGCTACTGTTAGGCATTTCTTAAGAACACACGAAAAGACTGGGACTATATGGGAAATACTACAGGATGTTGATATTGAACGTATTACAAAAGGAACATCACTTGAAGGTTCCGCTGAATTTCGGGTAGGTGCTATAGGTGATGAGATTACTCTGCAACATATTGAACAACTTGAAGGGATGTTGACACGCTGGAATACAGTCATAGTGCAGCTTGGAAATCTTGAAGGTGGTAGAAGTTACCATGCAGTGATTGTTGACAGCGTTAATATCGAGGAGGGATATATCAGACTTTTAGATCCTTATGGTCTAGATGGTCCTGGTATCACTGGAACTGGTACAGTTGGTACAATGAATCTAGAATCATTTAGAAATCGATGGGATATGGGCATGGGTGGAATTATACTTGGGAGATAGTATAGATGTGTGCCGTAAATCTAAGTATAGAAGAGGCGGTTAATATGTTGGGCAGTAATGATATTGCTGTCCAACGTTCAAACACTAACTCGATAATAGGTGGCAAGAGAATCATAAAGCTGGATGCTGTCGATGGCTTGCAATTAGTCAGGATCGAGAATCCTTTTCGAATACAAAGCATAGGAAATACTTGGTTTGCACTTTTTGTAGTTGGCCAACTACTGATTCCAATAAAGGTGTCAGAGTCTCTAGAGGAAGCGACTCGCGCAGTTATTAACCTGTTCCATATATCCATAATGCAGTCAGAAGACATCTATGATACTTTGAAGCCTCTTTCGAGATTATATCTCGAAAATCTGATACCAGATATTATCTCTTACCGTGAAATGGCGATTTATGCTACAGACAGCAATATTGGGGAATTGCAGAGGCTAGCCCAAGTCGTAAATTCCCCAAGTTTTCATGAAAGATCTCATCTTGCGACTATTGCAATAACAGGTCAGGGATCAGTCGTCAGGTTGGAGATCAATCCTCGCGCCTTTGAGACTAAGTTATTGCCCAATATAGAAGAAGCAGCAAAGTTAATAATAAATAGACAGCAACGGAGCGAATAAGTAAGTCAGTTAAACCGAATTTCCCAAAGCCAAAGATGATGCCGATGCTTTAACCTACTCAGCCCTCTACTCACCCTACGGCGTCCCCATGACGACAACTGGGGCTGTCGCCACCAACCTCGGCTTCACCGGCGAACACACCGACCCAACCGGCCTGCAATACCTCCGCGCCCGCTACTACGACCCACGCACCGCCACCTTCCTCTCCCGTGATCCCGCCCTCGGCGTCTATCCCACCCTCTCCGGCTCCTGGAACGGCTACACCTACGCTCACGGCAATCCCGTCATGTACACCGATCCCAGCGGCGAGTTTCCCTTTCTCTTCGCGGCGGCGGTCTTGTTCGGCGGCACGACCATCGGTGGGGTCAGCTATGCTGCCTGGGACGTCTCCGTCAATCAGGGCTTTGGCCTAGGCGGACACAACCAGTTCAACTTGGCCACCATCAACTGGGATCGGACCGCTAGCGCCTTCCGCACAGGTGCCAACACGGGCATGGCAGTGTCCTCCTTCGTCACAGGCACTCGTGCTGGCTTGGCAGCAACCAAGATGGGGGCCGGACAAGCCGCTCGTTATCTGGCCACACAAAACGCCCTCGACTTCAGCTTGGGTGTTGCCGCAGACATAACCGTCAACGGCGATAGCCTCGGTGAAGCGGCCCTCTGGAACGCAGCGGGTTTCATCGGCGGCGAGATCGCGGGGGCCGGCTTTGAACTGGCAGGGCGCTCTGCTGGGAGAGCGATCAGAGGGGCAAGAGGTACAGTCGGCAACGTTGCTAATGCCGTTGATGTTCCATTGTTGATGCCAGGAATAAGAGTGCGTGAACTAAATCCTGGCGATTACTATGTTGACTTGGCAAAGATCGTCCGTCGAACGATTCTGCAAGGACTATCAGGTAAAAATCTTGGGTTTGCTAGAGTAAATGATGGACAAACTACTAGACTCCTAGTAGCAATTAGTGGAGGCTTGAAAGCTAGATCTGCAGTTAGATATCGCTCTCTGTTGCAACAAGCTGGGTTTGAGGTTGTCGACGTTGCACCCCAAAATAGCAGACGATTTAGCATGATATATCTAGACGGTAGGTATACCAATGTTGACACCGAATCCCAATTGCTTGAATATATGGCTGAGAACATTCTACAATCAGGTAGAAGTTACAAGATTGACCTGTACACTGAGCGTTTCCCTTGCGAAGGGTGTGGCGGTTTTCTCTCCCCTCAAGTCAAATTACCCGACGGTACAATCAGAGCAAGTGATCGACGGTATGGAACATTCGGCACAATCGGCGATTTTGCCACACATGCTGCAAGGCAAAACATCAATCTGGAGATGAATCTATACTTTGGGAGGTAGATAACACGAAATGAACTTGGAAGATTTCGATCATACATTGAAAGAATATGTCAGGGAGAGAGTTGTTTTTCCAGAGGACGCAATGGGGTGTTCTCATAAAGATATTGAGAGCATAAAGAAGGCCCAAGATATACATTATCTTCCGTCTGTTTATCTCGGATTCTTGAAATTGTTTGGTAGAAGTGCTGGTGGTCTATTCCAGGGATCAGACTATGCTTATGAGGACTTACTAACTCTAAAGGATGAAGCACGACGAAGCATGAGTTGGGAAGAGCCTCCCCTTCAGATGCCACAAGGAGCTTTCGTGTTTCTCGGAAATCAAGGAGTACACTTCCTATACTTTCTGATTTCTGATGGTGATGATCCCCCTGTGTTTAGTTATGTTGAATCAGAAAAGCCTCAGAAAATTTATGATTATCTATCCGAGTTTTACTTTAAAAAAATCGACAGGGCAAAACATTGGTAATGAATATGAGCAAGATGCTCACTGTATTTCCTTGCCATGGATGCAAAAAGCTTTCAGTTGTTGATTCTCTGGGAAGAAGGGTGGACCTTGCTCAAGAAGAGATATTTGCCGAGACGCTTGCTCTGCGTCGTGTGAGCAGGCATCTAGGAGGTCTCACACCACAGCAAGTGGGTCAACAAGGTATCTTGACTACTATCTCAAGCGTAGATCACCTAGACCAAAGCTCCCTTAATCGCAAATCCGGAAGGAGGAAATCTAAATTGACTAGACTAACATTTGAACAGCTACTGATTAAAAACCTTGAGGGTGAAATCACCAAGGAGGATTTATGGAACTATATGCCGAAAGAAAAAGCCTATGAAGGGCTAAAGCAAATCTCAGGACAGGATTTTGGTTATGATGTCAAGGCTTGGAAAGAGTGGCTGAAAAGCAATAAGAAGAATTTAGACTGGAGTAAGTTTGACTGGCATGATCTTAGACGGTAACATGATCTAATTGGAACTATCGACCTGCCCAAGTCTCTGACTTATTCATAGATCAGAGGGAGATACCAACTTGCCACGCTAAACATTAATCACCTCATCCACACCATCTACACCTTAAGGATGAGGTGATTTTTAGTTTCAAGACCATCGGCCACCACCTGGCACTCCTTCTGCTGCGATCCTTCCGTCAGGGACGTATCTGCTTTCAAATATAGAACACACGTTCTGCGGTATGTTCTCCCAAATCAACTTTTCTCAGCTACACTGAAACTAAGTACACGGAGGTTGAACCTGGATGAACCTGCTACTGACCCACCCATTTCTTGCTGCAATTTCTCCACTATTGCCGCAATTTCCCGCCGTTTTTCCCCCGGTTATCCGCATTCTCCGCCTGGTCTTCCCGTGTTGCCGCCGTTTTTTTGTTGCGTGGCGGCGGCAACAAGCATGACGTGACGCTTTTGCCCACCATCTTACCACCCTAACCCAAGTCCTCAGCGAGTACACCCAGGGCACGACCACCCCCGATGTGAACTACCTGCACGGCCACGACATCATCGGCCAGCAGCGGGGCACCACCTGGCACTACTTTGGCTATGATGGCCTCGGCTCCAACCGCTTCATGATGGCTTCGTCGGCCGCGATCAGCCAGTCCACGCTCTACTCTCCCTACGGCGTCCCCATGACGACAACTGGGGCTGTCGCCACCAACTTAGGCTTCACCGGCGAACACACCGACCCATCCGGCCTGCAATACCTCCGCGCCCGCTACTACGACCCTCGCACCGCCGCCTTCCTCTCCCGCGACCCCGCCCTCGGCGTCTATCCCACCCTCTCCGGCTCCTGGAACGGCTACACCTACGCTCATGGCAATCCTATCATGTACACCGATCCGTCAGGACGGTGCATCTTCTTCGGAGGGATTGATACTGCCCTCTGTGCAGCGGCTGGCCTGTTCCTAGCAGGCGGCGCAATCGACGTCGGCGCTCAGATGCTGTTTGAAGGCCGCAGCATCCACCAGATTGACAAGACCCGTGCCGCGATTTCCGGCGCAACCACCGTCATCGGCGGTGGTGCGGGTTTCGCCTCTGGCGCGTTGATCCGTTCAGCAGGGCTGAGTGGCGCCCGCGCTTTAGCAGTGGGTGGCGCGGCCTGGGCAGCCGACATTGGCACAGGCATCGCCGCCGACCACTACTTGCTGGGCGATAGTTGGGGCACAGCCATCCTCGGCAATGCCTTTGGTTTTGGCCTGGGTGAAGTGGCGGGCTACGCTGCCAAGGGCTTTAGCAAAAACATTCCTCTAAACTCTATTCAGCAAGTAATTGACAGTGTTCCAGGAATTGGGCCTCAATTTGCAGTCCCTTCGGATGAATACGCACAGAAATTGTTACATGCTGCTGCAAAAACAATGGAGATGGAATTGCCTTGGAATATCAAAATCAGCTTCGATTCTAACTTAGATGACTATGCTGAGTTCTTAGTTGATATGGATGACACCACATATCAGCATGTGTTGAAAATCAATATTTCAAGACACCTCATCGAATTGTCCCACGATTCTCAACTCTTGACGGCCGGTCATGAGTTAATGCACTATCTTGATTTCGACAGATTCTACCGGGATAATTACCATATATATGAAGATTTATATGAATCCTTTGACGCTTATATGAGTAGAGGTATGGTCAAGGGGCAGAATACCGTTGATGCTATCTATGCTTGGGATGAAATCATGGCTGAGACAACTGCACGAGTTAGATTACGTGATTATCTTGGTAGAGAACTTGATGATTTCTCATTGCAGAGGAGTGTGCAATACACTCAACGATATTGGGACAAGTTTATCACATATTTCCCACAGTGATCGGAATAAATCTAGTGTTGGAGATCGTATATGGTAACGTTGAAAGACAGAGATACTCTGAAATTTCCGAACATTCCAATGCCTTGTAGCTTTTGGTTGCATGTTTGGATAGATACTTTTGGCAGAGATATTATGAAAGGATGGTCAATTTATCAATGCTCGCAAAGTCTTGAGTTTACAGTCACGAGGAGAGAATGGAAAACACATTTTCAACAGAGTAAAGACAGTGACCAACCAAACATAAGATATTCCATTGAAGAGATGATATTGTCTTGTGATCAAGCTCTACTTTCTAACTTGATAAATGAAGGGAAAAACATCAAAGTACCACTAATAGGAGTACGAAATTCAAGGGGCAAAGATGGCTCTATGTACGGTATAGTACTTGAAGCTCCACTATCAGATCATATTAATTTTCAATGGTGGTCAAATGGGCCACTAGAATGGCAACAATTGGTGAGATGGCATCGAAACTTAAGAGAATTCTTGGATAATGCTGAGCCAGAAAAATAGTGTACAATAGAGATCTAATCGTTGAATCGACACTGACTTGAAATAACATAACAAGAATCTGAACATTGGAGCCGGATGGCGTAGAAGCCAGCAACCCCTTCGCCCTTGGCCACGACATCATCGGCCAGCAGCGAGGCACCACCTGGCACTACTTTGGCACCGACGGCCTCGGCTCCAACCGCTTCATGATGAACAGCGCGGGTGCCCTAACCTACTCAGCGCTGTATGACCCCTATGGGCAGGTGCTGAGCGCGGTAGGCACGGGCAACACCAACCTCGGCTTCACCGGCGAACACACTGACCCAACCGGCCTCCAATACCTCCGCGCCCGCTACTACGACCCCCACACTGCCACCTTCCTCTCCCGCGACCCCGCCCTCGGCGTCTATCCCACCCTCTCCGGCTCCTGGAACGGCTACACCTACGCCCACGGCAACCCCATCCTCTACGCCGATCCATCAGGACGGTGCATCGGCCCGCTGTTTGCGGTGTGTGTTGCAGCAGCGAAATTTGGTGGTGCAGTCTTTGCTGGCGCGACTGCCATTGATGCGGGTACCCAAGTCATTGGCAACCTCCATCAAGGCATGTCCTTTGGGTCTGCCATTCATGCAGTCGATGGCTGGGGGAGCGTCCGGCGTGGTGCAGAATGGGGGGTTGGTGCGACGGTTGGTCGCCTGACAGGTGGCTACTTTGCCCCTGGGCTAGCAAAAGGTCTCATCACGGCGCGACGGGCTGCCGTCATAAGTGGTGGGGTTGATGCCGCCGTCTCCTTTGCCTGGGAGTTGGGCGTCAATCGAGAGAACTTCGGCAGATCGGTCTTCAATACAATCGCTGGCTCTGTCTTTGGGGAAGTTGCCGGTGTTGGGGTCGGTATTGCCCGGTCTGGTGCAAGACTAGCTGGCGATCATGCCATTCCTTTGTTGCCTGCTGGAGCACGCACGATCCGACGATCTGACGCTGAGGCTGATGTTGACCTCAGACAGCGCCGAACCTGGTCTGCCAACGAAGTTGAAAGGCATCCCGTTAAAGAGATATACTTCACCCAGAAGTATTATTCTCCTAGAGGCAAAGGTTACACAGTTGCAGGCAATATAGAACTACTTCGGGATAACCCAGACGTAGATCTCCCTCCCATTGAAGTTTTTGTCAAAATACCTAGTATGGATGAGGCTGGAACCATTCGACATTCGTATTTGGGCTATGAAGGCAATCCACGAAATCTGCTGGATTATACGGTATATACTGTCGATAATCGTCGTTTAGTCGCATATATAGAGGCTGGACGTGAAACCATTCCAGTCAGGTGGCTTAGGAAGCGAGAAGATATCCTTCGGGATCATGGATTCAAGTTTAGCACAACTACATTTGGTGCAGAGATCGTCAACTCGAGAACGGGAGTGGTGACTGGATTCTAGTAGAAAGTATAGTTGAATTGGGAGTGGTAATTGTTCAGGATATGAGAAATAAATTCCAATGGAATTGAATATCAACAATCTTGCAATTCACCACTCCCCTTCTATCAATTAGGTCTAAGACCTAGACTGGAGCATAAAAAGTATGAACCATTGGACAAAACTTTCGCCCGAGCAAGCACAAACGTTGTATGGAATTCAGGCACACCTTGCTATCGATCCAGATAACCGATTCTATGCTGGTAGCTTGCGTCCAGACAATGAACCGCTTGATGGCCCATACATGTTGATCGCTCTGCTGAAGCACAAAAATACAGGAGTTGGAACAGTACATGTTGTAAAGTTGATTCCTGAGTATTTTGAAGAGCTAGTAGGTTTTGATCCTCTAGATCCAGGAGCAGCCGGTGGGTTCATCAGTGGGATTTCTATAACAGCCGAAGAAATGCGGGAATTGAGCCAAATTTTAGTTGATTTCTCACAATCTCTGACATCACTGTATCCAGACGAGCAAGTTTTCACATTGATTGATGAAGTGGACCTACCGTTTCATAGATTCAAGTTTTCAAATGATGATAGTTACTGTACATTCTACCATCAGCGCTTAGATACTTTACATTCGGAGCAGTTTGATGAGGAAACGACATTTCTCCGAATTGTGCGTGCGAAGGATGCTCGGGATAAGCAACTAGGTTTTTCAATTGAGCGTTTTCAGAAACGTGATCTACCTAAAGTGAAACCAAGCTATCTGGACGTAGTGCATAAGTCACAAGGACAAACGACGCTTGACAAGGTGGGGTTCATTCAACTAGCGCAAATTCTTCAACAGTATGTAGATAACCTGAACCAATAAAGTTCCTCTCAGTTCCTACACCTACAACGGCTTGGGGGATCGGCTCTCACAAGCGGTCACAGGGGGCAGCACCACTGAATACCTCCTGGATCTGAACTCTAACCTGACCCAAGTCCTCAGCGAGTACACCCAGGGTGCCACCACCCCCGATGTGAACTACCTGCACGGCCACGACATCATCGGCCAGCAGCGGGGCACCACCTGGCACTACTTTGGCTATGATGGCCTCGGCTCCAACCGCTTCATGATGAACAGCGCGGGTGCCCTAACCTACTCAGCCTTGTACGATCCATATGGCCAGGTGCTGAGCGCGGTAGGCCCGGGCAACACCAACTTGGGCTTCACCGGCGAACACACCGACCCATCCGGCCTGCAATACCTCCGCGCCCGCTACTACGACCCTCGCACCGCCGCCTTCCTCTCCCGCGACCCCGCCCTCGGCGTCTATCCCACCCTCTCCGGCTCCTGGAACGGCTACACCTACGCTCACGGCAACCCCATCCTCTATGCCGATCCGTCAGGGCAGTGCATCTTCTTCGGAGGGATTGATACTGCCCTCTGTGCAGCGGCTGGCCTGTTCCTAGCAGGCGGCGCAATCGACGTCGGCGCTCAGATGCTGTTTGAAGGTCGCAGCATCCACCAGATTGACAAGACCCGTGCCGCGATTTCCGGCGCAACCACTGTCATCGGCGGTGGGGCAGGTTTCGCCTCAGGCGCGTTGATCCGTTCAGCAGGGCTGAGTGGCGCCCGCGCTTTAGCAGTGGGTGGCGCGGCCTGGGCAGCCGACGTTGGCACAGGCATCGCCGCCGACCACTACTTGCTGGGCGATAGTTGGGGCACAGCCATCCTCGGCAATGCCCTTGGCTTTGGCCTGGGTGAAGTGGCGGGCTACGCTGCCAAGGGGATTGGTAGAAATATAGGCCGTGCAGGGCGCTCTGCTGGGCAATTCGCACATCAGGTCAATCGCAATCTTGCTTTGCTGATGCTTGGTGTTCCATCAGGTGGTGGACGCAGTTCATCATACATCCCATTCTATAAACAGATTGATTATAAGAGCCATGCAAGAAGGTATCATCGCTATTGGCGCCAGGTTCAAAATTGGCAACCCTTTCAAAATGCCCCATTAGTTACGTTAGGAGGATTACCTAGTAGGTTACGTACCCGTGATGAACTTATTACGTTGGCATGGCAAACTAGGCGACTAAATCATTACGGATATGCTGACAAAAACGTTGGAATCGCTGATTACATTATCAATGAGAAAAGAGGTGAACTTTGGGCAGTGAGCGGTGGAGCCAAGTGGGATTTGCCTGGTTTTGCCCCATACAGAGAGCGTGACAATATGTTGTTCGGCTCTGATACATTTCCTGTGAATGGTCTTGATTTACGATATACAGACTCCGAAGCTAAAATTCTAGAACAAATAGCTAGGGACTTGATGGCACAACCAGACCCATATAGCATAAGAGGTGTCATCAATCTATATACAGATCGAAAACCTTGTCCCTCTTGTTCAAGTGTTATCACTAGGTTTGGGGAATACTTCCCCAGTATCGAGTTGAATATTGTTCGGGGGCCAGTGTCGTAGGTGAGATAATGTCATGAGTGTACAATTTGTATCTAAGCTACTTGAGCGACTAACCCAACTTGGTATCATTGAAGAACAAGATATACAAGGTGGGACCGAAGATGAAATACAAGATGCAATGGAACTACAAGAAGTAGATCGATTGCCAGAACTTTATGTTGCCTTCTTGAAGGTAATGGGTAATGGAGGCGGAGAATTCAATTCTGACACAGAAATGTGGCTTGACAGCCTGCCTGACATTAAATCTACAGCAGAAGACATTCTTGAAGTGGATAAGGTGGATTTTACCTTGCCAAAAGATGCTTTTGTGTTCTTAAGTTATCATGGTTACCAGTTCATGTATTTTCATACGCTAAGTAACGATGATGATCCGCCAGTCTATCACTACTTTGAAGGGCAAGGGACACCACCTATCAAGAAGTTTGACCATCTTTCAGAATTCCTTACAGCAATTATTGCTGAACAAGAAGGGAAAGAAGCACAACAACAATTCCTAGAAGAAAACTTGCCACGCTAAACATTAATCACCTCATCCACACCTTAAGGATGAGGTGGTTTTTAGTTTCAAGACCATCGGCCAGCACCCAGAACCCCTTCTGCTGCGATCCTTCCGTCCAAGGACACGTTAGCTTCCAAACCCAGAACGCACGTTCTGCGGTGTGTTCTCCCAAATCAACTTTTCTCAGCTAAACTGAAACTGAGTACACAAAGGTTGAACCTGGATGAAACTGCTACTGACCCACCCACTCAGCACCCCTTTTTGTTGCCGTTTTCCACCATTTAGCTGCTATTTGTTGCCGTTCTTCCCCCGGTTATCCGCATTCTCCGCCTGGTCTTCCCGTGTTGCCGCCATTTTTTTGTTGCGTGGCGGCGGCAACAAGCATAAAGTTACGACCCGGCCCAGAATCTTACCCCCCACTCATATAGCCTGACCCAAGTCCTCAGCGAGTACACCCAGGGTGCCACCACCCCTGATGTGAACTACCTGCACGGCCACGACATCATCGGCCAGCAGCGAGGCACCACCTGGCACTACTTTGGCACCGACGGCCTCGGCTCCAACCGCTTCATGATGGCTTCGTCGAGCACGATCAGCCAGTCCACGCTCTACTCTCCCTACGGCGTCCCCATGACGACAACTGGGGCTGTCGCCACCAACCTCGGCTTCACCGGCGAACACACCGACCCATCCGGCCTCCAATACCTCCGCGCCCGCTACTACGACCCTCGCACTGCCGCCTTCCTCTCCCGCGACCCCGCCCTCGGCGCATACCCCACCCTCTCCGGCTCCTGGAACGGCTACAGCTACGCTCACGGCAATCCCGTCATGTACACCGATCCCAGCGGCGAGTTTCCCTTTCTCTTCGCGGCGGCGGTCTTGTTCGGCGGCACGACCATCGGTGGGGTCAGCTATGCTGCCTGGGACGTCTCCGTCAATCAGGGCTTTGGCCTAGGCGGACACAACCAGTTCAACTTGGCCACCATCAACTGGGATCGGACCGCTAGCGCCTTCCGCACAGGTGCCAACACGGGCATGGCAGTGTCCTCCTTCGTCACAGGCACTCGTGCTGGCTTGGCAGCAACCAAGATGGGGGCCGGACAAGCCGCTCGTTATCTGGCCACACAAAACGCCCTCGACTTCAGCTTGGGTGTTGCCGCAGACATAACCGTCAACGGCGATAGCCTCGGTGAAGCGGCCCTCTGGAACGCAGCAGGTTTCATCGGCGGCGAGATCGCGGGGGCCGGCTTTGAACTGGCAGGGCGCTCTGCTGGGAGAGCGATCAGAGGGGCAAGAGGTACAGTCGGCAACGTTGCTGATGCCGTTGATGTTCCATTGTTGATGCCAGGAATAAGAGTGCGTGAACTAAATCCTGGCGATTACTATGTTGACTTGGCAAAGATCGTCCGTCGAACGATTCTGCAAGGACTATCAGGTAAAAATCTTGGGTTTGCTAGAGTAAATGATGGACAAACTACTAGACTCCTAGTAGCAATTAGTGGAGGCTTGAAAGCTAGATCTGCAGTTAGATATCGCTCTCTGTTGCAACAAGCTGGGTTTGAGGTTGTCGACGTTGCACCCCAAAATAGCAGACGATTTAGCATGATATATCTAGACGGTAGGTATACCAATGTTGACACCGAATCCCAATTGCTTGAATATATGGCTGAGAACATTCTACAATCAGGTAGAAGTTACAAGATTGACCTGTACACTGAGCGTTTCCCTTGCGAAGGGTGTGGCGGTTTTCTCTCCCCTCAAGTCAAATTACCCGACGGTACAATCAGAGCAAGTGATCGACGGTATGGAACATTCGGCACAATCGGCGATTTTGCCACACATGCTGCAAGGCAAAACATCAATCTGGAGATGAATCTATACTTTGGGAGGTAGATAACACGAAATGAACTTGGAAGATTTCGATCATACATTGAAAGAATATGTCAGGGAGAGAGTTGTTTTTCCAGAGGACGCAATGGGGTGTTCTCATAAAGATATTGAGAGCATAAAGAAGGCCCAAGATATACATTATCTTCCGTCTGTTTATCTCGGATTCTTGAAATTGTTTGGTAGAAGTGCTGGTGGTCTATTCCAGGGATCAGACTATGCTTATGAGGACTTACTAACTCTAAAGGATGAAGCACGACGAAGCATGAGTTGGGAAGAGCCTCCCCTTCAGATGCCACAAGGAGCTTTCGTGTTTCTCGGAAATCAAGGAGTACACTTCCTATACTTTCTGATTTCTGATGGTGATGATCCCCCTGTGTTTAGTTATGTTGAATCAGAAAAGCCTCAGAAAATTTATGATTATCTATCCGAGTTTTACTTTAAAAAAATCGACAGGGCAAAACATTGGTAATGAATATGAGCAAGATGCTCACTGTATTTCCTTGCCATGGATGCAAAAAGCTTTCAGTTGTTGATTCTCTGGGAAGAAGGGTGGACCTTGCTCAAGAAGAGATATTTGCCGAGACGCTTGCTCTGCGTCGTGTGAGCAGGCATCTAGGAGGTCTCACACCACAGCAAGTGGGTCAACAAGGTATCTTGACTACTATCTCAAGCGTAGATCACCTAGACCAAAGCTCCCTTAATTGCAAATCCGGAAGTGAGGAAATCTAAATTGACAAGACTAACATTTGAACAGCTACTGATTAAAAACCTTGAGGGTGAAATCAGTAGGGAGACAATGCATTTTATACCGAAAGAAAAAGCCTATGATGGGCTAAAGCAAATCTCAGGACAGGATTTTGGTTATGATGTCAAGGCTTGGAAAGAGTGGCTGAAAAGCAATAAGAAGAATTTAGACTGGAGTAAGTTTGACTGGCATGATCTTAGACGGTAACATGATCTAATTGGAACTATCGACCTGCCCAAGTCTCTGACTTATTCATAGATCAGAGGGAGATACCAACTTGCCACGCTAAACATTAATCACCTCATCCACACCATCTACACCTTAAGGATGAGGTGATTTTTAGTTTCAAGACCATCGGCCACCACCTGGCACTCCTTCTGCTGCGATCCTTCCGTCAGGGACGTATCTGCTTTCAAATATAGAACACACGTTCTGCGGTATGTTCTCCCAAATCAACTTTTCTCAGCTACACTGAAACTAAGTACACGGAGGTTGAACCTGGATGAACCTGCTACTGACCCACCCACTCAGCACCCCTTTTTGTTGCCGTTTTCCACCATTTAGCTGCTATTTGTTGCCGTTCTTCCCCCGGTTATCCGCATTCTCCGCCTGGTCTTCCCGTGTTGCCGCCGTTTTTTTGTTGCGTGGCGGCGGCAACAAGCATAAAGTTACGACCCGGCCCAGAATCTTACCCCCCACTCATATAGCCTGACCCAAGTCCTCAGCGAGTACACCCAGGGTGCCACCACCCCCGATGTAAACTACCTGCACGGTCACGACATCATCGGCCAGCAGCGAGGCACCACCCGGAACCCCTTCTGCTACAATCCTTCCGCTCAGGGACGCATCTGCTTTCAAATACAGAACACACGTTCTGCGGTATGTTCTCCCAAATCAACTTTTCTCAGCTAAACTGAAATTGAGTACACAAAGGTTGAACCTGGATGAAACTGCTCTTGACCCACCCATTTTTTGCTGCTGGTTCTCCGCTTTTGCAGCAATTTTTCCCGCCGTTTTTCCCGTATTGCTGCTATTTTTTTGTTTGTCGCTGCAAAGACGATACGGCAACTTAACATCTACTAGAGGATTTCTTTGACTTGGCTGTGATCTTTGGTTGATCCTATTTCGGGCTAGTCAGGTTTGGATGACCGCTATGCGGTCAAGGCTCGCGTAGTCTTTGAAGATTTTCGTTTGTGCTGGTGAAAGCAAAACCTCGGCGAGTTGTTGAGTAGCCTTCCCCTGATCTGCACCGATTTCCAGCACAATCATGGCCCCTGATTGGCAGACATCCGGTGCTTGTTGGATCAGACGCCGAATTAAATCCAGACCATTCACACCACCGTCCAATGCCAGCGTTGGTTCATGCTTGCCCACATCCAAGGTCATCATTTCGTCATGGGCTATGTAAGGCAGATTGGCGACAATCAGGTTGGCACGGAGTGCTTGCCCGGTAATGGGTTCGAGTAAATCTCCTTGAAAAAATTTGACCTGTACTTGTTGTTCCTGGGCATTGCGGCGGGCCATCTCCAGGGCATCCGGGCTGATATCGGTGGCATAAACTGTTGCGTCTGGATAGTGGGCAGCGAGGGTAACAGCGAGGGCGCCGCTGCCTGTACCACAATCAATCACTATTGCAGTTGGTTGTTTTTTCAGAAATCCCAGCGCAATTTCCAGCAAATGTTCGGTCTCTGGGCGTGGAATCAACACAGCAGGGCTGACGATGAACTCACGATCATAAAAGGCCCGGCGGCCCAGGATATAGGCGATGGGTTCGCCACGTTCGCGTCGCATAACCCAGGCCTCATAGCGTGTGGCTTGCCCAAGTGTCAGGGTTTTTTCTGGGTGTGCGATCACATGAGCACGACTGACTGCCAGCGTTTCTGCTAGCAGCAATTGCGCATCAAGTTTTGGTGATAATGATACAGGAGCAACCCGTTCAGTCGCGTTTGTTAAGACGTCACGAATGGTCTTGGTCAAAAGAGATGGATCATTCACTAGTTGCCAGTTTTTCGGCCTGGTCGCGGGTTGCCAGTTCATCAATAAATTCATCAATTGCACCGTCTATCACAGCAGACAAGTTATAACTGCTAAGGTTAATGCGGTGATCGGTGACGCGGTTTTGTGGATAATTATAGGTGCGGATTTTCTCTGAACGTTCACCTGTGCCGACCTGCCCACGCCGTTCAGCCTCGCGTTCAACCCGTTGTCGTTCAACCTCCGCCTCATAGAGCCGATTGAGCAACACATGTTTGGCGCGAATGCGATTCTGTAGTTGGCTGCGCTCGTCCTGCATTTCGACTACGATACCAGTGGGGATATGCGTCATGCGGACGGCGGAGTCGGTGGTGTTTACGGATTGTCCGCCCGCACCCTGGCTACGGAATACATCAATACGTACCTCGTTCATATCGAGGTCAATATCAACCTCATCCAATTCAGCGAGGACCGCAACAGTCACGGTGCTGGTATGAACACGTCCCTGGCTCTCGGTTTCTGGGACACGCTGGACACGATGCACGCCACTTTCCCATTTGAGTCGGCTAAATGCGCCTGGGCCTTTGATCTGGAACACAATCCGCTTGAAGCCACCTGTGCCTGTTTCATTTTCGGCGTTCACAGCTACCTCCCAACCGCGACCCTCAGCATAGCGTGTATACATGCGGAACAGGTCAGCGCTGAATAGAGCGGATTCTTCACCGCCTGCGCCCGCCCGAATTTCCATGATGACATTTTTCTCATCACGGGGGTCTTTGGGCAGCAGCAACGACTTCAGCCGATCTTCCAGTTCCACGAGGCTGGATTCAAGTTCTGGGATTTCGCTCTGGGCCAGTTCGCGCATTTCTGGGTCGTCATCCTGGAGCATTTCTCTCGCGTCCCTTAGTTGTTCCTGGCGCGAAACATAATCGCGGTAGCTATCGACAATTTCCTGTAGATCGGACCGTTCCTTGGAAAGCTTGACGACTTTTTCATAATCGGCGATATTCGCCGGATCTGCCATCAGAGTTTCCAGTTCATTGTAGCGAGCTTCGATACCTGCCAATTTATCTAGCATCGGTATAGTACCTTCATCATCTGAATCGAAAAATAGCGTGGAATACACGAAGAAGTAGTTGCTTCATCATACGCACATTATACGGCAAATCTAGACAGGATGGATAGGGAATGTACACAACATTTGAAAAACTATCAGGTACCCTAACTGATGTAGGCAACTGGTTTACCAATGTGTTGTGCAACCATTGTTAGTTGTCCAACATGATAAGTTTCATGAAAATGAAAATACAGCAAACTTTCAAAATTTGTATTATTCTCATAGCCTGAAGGGTTATTTAACTGTTCAGGAGTCAGTTCTTCTAAGCCAGCTATTAATCGTTCATGGGTTTGGTCAAAAAGCTTCATCAATCTGGATAGATATATCACATTTGGCTCGTCCTTGTTTATTGGAGCACTTCCATTACGATATCTTGCTCTTGTGCTGTTATCCCAAACTTGGCTGGCACGGACTCGTTCCAGAGGAACAGAACGTGCTGAAATAATGTGACCAAGTAACCAGTTGATGCTGTGTCCGCCTGCGATTGGTTGCAGCAGACCTTCTTCATGTGTAACATTCTCAAGTTGGGTATGAATGACCTCTGCATTGTAGTTAAATATCTGAATAAGGGATTGAGCGTTCATACAAATCTTCTTCCTGAGCAGAACCTTATAAATAGTCTACTAATTCCTGTAAATTATCGGATAGAGCAATTGCGCCCTGGCTAATCAATTGGAGATTGCCACTGGCTTCATTATCTACCACAAACAAGCGTTTCTCCTGAATTTGAGCAAAACGGGCAGCGTGCATTGCACCGCCATCCACGCTTGTCTCCACGATGATAATGCCCTCACATAAGCCACTGATGATACGATTCCGTGCGACCAATCCGGGCGAGCTAACAGGGGTATCTGGCCCAACTTCGCATAGGATTGCGCCGCGTGTGGTGATGGCTTCAGCTAGGTCGCAATTTTCTGGGGGATATAAGTTCAAAATGCCGCTGCCCAGCACAGCGATCGTTTGTCCGTTCAGAGCCGAGAGCGCTGCCATGTGCGCGGTAGTATCAATGCCAACTGCCATGCCACTGACAACCGCATACCCCGCTTCTGTTAGCTTGTCACATATGGATTGGGTCAATGCAAGCGCATTGTCGCTAGGGGTGCGGGTACCGACAACGGCATAAGCTGATTGGGTTGGGAGTGTGCCTTTAACAAACAAAGTCGGTGGAGCATCATTAATCAGCAGCAAGGGACGGGGATAATCCAGTGAATCCCAACCGATTATCTGGACTCCAATCCCCTGCCAATACTCAACTGATCGCTTGATGCTGTCAAGATCAATTTGGGTGATGGCTTCGGAGATTTTGGGGCCGATCCCGCTGATCTGTCGCAATTCTTTTGCTTTGGCCTGGAGGATCGCCTGGAGATCGTGGTTAAAATGTCCCATCAAACTGCGCAGGGTTTTGCCGCCGAGATATTTACATAAGCTGAGTGCAATCCACTCTGGGCTGGTCATTCTTCCTCGTAGTATTCCAGCATCGAAAGCAGCATAGCATTCATGAAGTTGTTGACATGCCGCAGTAAACTCACCCATTCCGATGCGTTGCGTGGTGGTGTGATTTCTGACCAGGTGAGGATCGAGTTGACGATGAACTCGCTGAAATAAAAGAAGCCGCGCAGTGCCTGAGGACGAGTGAGTCCATCGTTGATCAAAACCGAGGCGTAAACGTTCCCTATACGGATTGCATCGGAGAGTTTTTCATCGGGGGAACCACCAGCCAGATATTCACGGAGTGCTTCTAATAGTTCACGCCCTTGTATCCGCATCGCCTCGCGGGTCGCTTCACTCATCGCTGCGTACCAGGGCACATCGTTTAATCGTCCGTCGCCGATTTCCATGCGTGTTTGCCCAAGCGCATTCTGGATGATGACCTGCGCCTCAATGGGTTGAAGTTCGCCCTGTGATTGGGCATAGTGCATCAGGTCAGACTTGAGGAAACGGCGATGACCACCCGGTGTTCGGCGCGAAGTAATATCGCCTTTATCGGCCCAATTGCGGACGGTTGCCGGATGGACGCCAAGAATTTCAGCAGCGCGGCGCAAGCTGACCCAATCGGAATTGTCTCCACTCATATGTTTATTCTGCCTCTTGGAATGCGACGACCAAGGATAGTTTACATCAAAACCTGCATCATCACACCCGGACGTGGTTCAAGTGTCGCACTCATGTGCGGACGTACATTGTCTTTAACAAGACGCAATTTGTACCGTTGCAAGATGCGAGCTAAGACGACTTTGGTTTCAACCTGAGCAAAAGCCGCCCCGAGGCAGTTGCGTGGCCCGCCGCCAAAGGGCAGATAGGTGTATGGTTCTGGGCGCGTTTCAAATCGCTGGGGTTTGAAAGTGTTGGGGTTATCCCAGTAAACTGGGTGACGATGCGTCAGATAGATCGAATAGAGAACGCGCTTGTCTTCTGGAATACGGAACCCATTAAATTCAAGTTCTCTAGCCGCCATCCGCGAACCCAGATGGATGGGTGGATACAGGCGTAGCGACTCATCAACGACCTGCCCTAAATAAACAAAGGCTTTCAAATCGATGGCCTGAGGCGGTGTGTCGTTGAGGCGTGTGGTCACTTCATCTGTAACATCTACCATGATGTGGGGATGTTGACCAAGTAGATACAACGTCCAACTCAATGTGGCGGTGCTGGTATCATGTCCAGCGATGAGCATGGTCATCAGTTGATCGCGGATGAGGTCGTCACTCATATCCGCTGCGATGAGACTGCCCAGCATGTCGGTGGTGCTGCCTACATTTTCCCGTCGCAGGGCAATGATGCGAAATAGATACTCGTCAATCTGCTTGAGATGCTCATTATAACCCCAGCTAGAGAGTCCTCGCCAGATGACCCAAGGGCCAGGGGAGATGTAGTTGACAGCCTGCAGCACGCCCCGCCAGAGTCTGGACATTTCTGGGCTGAAATCCACGTTAAAAAGCGTATCAGTCAGGATGAGCAGGGCGATTTTGCGCATTTCTACCAGCATGTCCAGCGTCTGACCGGGCCGCCATTGCTCTATCACTTGATCGGTACAGCGCCACATCGCCTCAATATACCCTTGAATCATCTGACGATGGAGCGATGGATTGAGTTCTCGGCGGATATCCAGATGGGTTTGACCGTCTTCCACCAAAACACCATGACGCAGCAGGAGGGTAATCGGCTCGTTTTCGATGCGCCAACGCATGTCATCACGGGATGTGACCAGCACAAAACGCGCCGCTTTTGGGCCAACAAGCATCACCGGATCAAATCCGGGCATGGTCAGCCCGAATACATCGCCCATACGTTCATGCATGCATTCAAGCGCGCCGATAATGCTGCGCCGCTGCCAGATGCGTTTGAGGGCATACAGACCAATGATGGGGTTGGGCGGGGGGATGCGTTTAAGAGTTTGATGAGGCATGGATCGGAGTCTTTGGGTGGAAAGGGCGACACGAATGCCGCTCTTTGACAAGCAATAAGGATTAGTCGCGTGAACCGCCCACAAACAGTTGCAGAAGGAACAGGTTAATGAAATCTAGGCAGAGGGTCAATGCTAAACTTCATTGCCAGATTACTGTCGTTCTGGATCTCCCTCATCATCGTCATCTGATGAATTTTCTGGGTGTCATAGGCAGTTAACGCTGTAAACAGAACCACACCACCGACACTAATTATGAAAGCCAGTGTGCTGCTGCCGATAAACCAATTGAAAATTGATGCGAAGATAATTCCCACCAAACCGATCATCAAATAGCTTCTGTATTTGCTTAAATCCATTCGGGTTGTGCATCCGACAACCGTCATCGTTCCAAAAGCCGCAGTCAATGCCCCCGGCTGATTTTGAATGAAATATTGCAGCATGAAAGATAGCGAAAAGACGTTGATACCTGCGAAGACAAAAAAGAGTGCTGCCTCGACATTCGGTGAAAGTCGGTTGCTGGCGACACCAGCACTAATCCCAATGACAGAACCAAATAGCAATACGAAAGACCCGATCATCACTACCCCGCTACCGCGAAGATCGGCGAGAGCCGGGTTGGTGGCAGTGAACCACGCGGTGATGGCGGTGGTCAACATGCCGAGCGTCATCCAGAGGTGCTAGACTCATGGGCTAAATCTCCTTGGGTAATTTTTGACATCATTATACCCTGGGAACAGGGCTTCTTTTCTTAGACATACAACACAGCCATCATCCTGTGCTATAGTTATTTATATTATCCTATTTTCCCCTTAAAAACTGGGGGGATTGGTGCCAATAACTCAACATAGAATGAAAATGGAACGCAATGTAAGGGTTTTTCACAAATGAAACGAGGCACAATCGTTCTGGGATTCTTTGCCATTGTCGCCGCCGCGATTGTGGGAGTCAGCTTGTTTTTACAGAATCGCCCGCCTGTCACGATTCGTGTTGCGGTTGATCCGCTAGCACAGGACTGGATGGAACAGGTAGTGGCAGATTTCAATGCCAGCAATACGACCATCAAGAATGGGACTCTGCGTGTTGCGGTTGATCTAGAAACAATGAGTGATCTGGAAGTGTGGCAATCGAATGACGACTCTTGGACAGTACAAAATCATCCTGATGCCTGGGTTCCTGCCATGCCGTTGTCTATTGAATATTCGCCGCAGCCGTTCTTGATGTCGCAGCTTTCTGTCGCGCAGACACCGTTAATCTTTGCAGGTTATGAGAGCCGGGTGGATGTGTTGACCGATGGCAGTAGTGTTCCGTTGAACTGGGAGCAGGTCTTCGAGGCCGCTAACGTGCAATCATGGGAGGCATTGGGTGGTGAAGATAGCTGGGGATTTGTTGGCCTGGCGTTCTCATTGCCAAATAGTAAAGTGTGTGGGTTGGGTGTCCTGTATTCAGGTTTAGCCGCCCTCAACCAGAACCCGACCCTGACAGGTGAAATGATGCGTAATGTGCGCGATGAGTTTGAACCTGTTGTGGAAAGTGTGCCCAATTTCAACTCTATCGGCAACGATGTAGCGGCATTTATGGCCCGCATGCCTGCTAGTGTTGATATTGGCATTGGGCCCGAAAAGCTCTGGGTGCAGCGATTATCTGGTCTCGTCGCCAATGAACCGGTGCGCTTTAGTTATCCAGAGTATTCCATGACCTTTGATTTTCCCTATGCCATATGGAATGCACCGGAAACTGACCCAGATCGTGAAGAAGCCGCACAAGTGTTTGGTGATTGGTTGTTGTTGGAAACGGCCCAAAGCAAGGCAAGCGACTTTGGCTTGCGCCCAGTTTCTGGCGTTGTGGACGCAACAGATTTGTTGTTTGCCCAAGCCCAACAGTATGGCATTGAGTTGGAAATACCCGTTGGTCGTCCGGTCCAACCGCCAGACAGTAATGATACACGAGCGATGCTTGCGTGGTTTCAATCAATACAGTAACCAAGGAATGTAAACGATGTACCGCATAAAATCTTTGATCTGGATTTTTACATTACCGATAGCAGCGATGCTGCTCAGCGGGTGTGATGAATCGCAACAGCCAAGTGGTTCGGCGAATACCACCCAGAGCAACATCCCAGATAATGCCATAGTGATAGACATTATCTACGCGCCAGAATCTGATCTGTACATGCCAGAGACCATCGCCGAGTTCAATCAGGCCTATAGTAACGGGATGAATCCGCTGACTGGGGTAGAGTTGACCGATGAGGAACGCCCAATTTACGTTCAAGGGCAACCCGGTTCTTCTGGGACGATTATGCAAGGTATCGTCAATGCGATTGTCGCCCCGAACAATCAGAATGTTGCTCGGCCGACGATCTTCCAACCTTCAGTCAGCCATTGGTTGGCCCTGGCAAACTTCCAAAGTGGACGCCAGATTTTTGATTTGTCGGAAGCGCAACCAACTGCGTTGGCCCCGGTGGTTATGGCGATATGGGAAAGCCGCTTGAGCGCTATTCAGGATACAGTGGGTTACGATGAAATTGGTTGGGAAGAACTACTGGGGGTATTGAACAGCGAAAATGGCTGGCAGGACTTTGGTGTTCCGGGCGGGCGGCGGACGGTCTACTATGGACATACCGATCCATTCATTAGCTCTACCGCGCTTTCAACATTGATTGCGGAGTTCTATGCTTCAGCACGAAATGAGGGTTTCACTGGGCGCCGCATTGGTCTGGAAGAAGTGAACGATGATGCTGTGCAGGAAGGTGTACGTAACATTGAGCAGTTAATACGCCATTATTCGCGGCGCACGACTGAATTCAAGGAATATATCGCGCAAGGGCCAGAGTATCTCGATTTTGTTGCACTGGAAGAAAACGACCTGATCTTTATCAACGAGGGTAAAACGGCGTTTCAGCCGCCGGAACCACTGGTGGCGCTCTATCCGAAAGAAGGGACATTCTGGCACGAGCATCCGTTTGGCATCGTCAACGCTGATTGGACAACGCCAGAACAACGGGAAGCCGCCAAAGTCTTTACTGATTATATGCTGACCCCAGTGGTGCAAGAACGCATCATGTCGCAAGGCTTCCGTCCCGCCAATCCTGATGTCGAACTAGCCTATCCGTTTGTTCCAGAAAATGGTGTGACAGTTGAAGGCCCAACAACCGTGCTGGATGTTCCGGCTGATGAAGTTATCGCCGCTATTCAACAAAGCTGGGCATTCGTCAAGAAACAGGCTGACATCGTGATTTTGATGGATACATCGGGTTCAATGGCAGATGACGGCAAGTTGGATCAGGCGAAACAGGCTGCTGAAGCCTTCCTGGATAACATGGAAGTCACCAATCGTGTTGGGCTTGCATTGTTCAACAGTGATGTTGAGATGCGCGTACCGCTTGATAATTTGGAGACCAATCTCTCGGCACTACGCTCGAATATTCGTGGCTTGCGTGCCGATGGTGGTACAGAACTCTACGACTCAGTGCAGCGCATTGTAGAGGAGATGAACGACATCAATGCGGAGGACCGTATCCGGGCAGTGGTTGTTCTCAGCGATGGTGAAGATACAGGTGATCGTGGGGTGACACTCAATGATGCAATCGAGGCCATTACTGCCAGTCGTGATTCGCTCAACCCGGTAATTGTAATCCCAGTGGCTTATGGATCGAACGCTGACATTAATGCTCTATTAAGCATCGCTAGAGCGAGCAGCACCAGTGTACAATCAGGTGATCCGCAAAACATTCTACAAGTGCTGGAAATCATCAGTAGTTATTTCTAAAAGTAGATCAGTTTGCAGTAGAGCACGAAGTATCAACTTGCCTAACGTGTCAATCACCAGGGCAGGGCGATCGCACCAAATCTTTTATCTAGTCCAGAATGGTTCACAACCTATTGGTAGGGACACGCCGTCGCGTGTCCGTTTTTCGGATTTGTCCCTACAGGTCTATTTTGGGCCGTTGTGACATGAATGTTCATTTTGAAGCGATTGCCCTGATCGCCAGAGGGAGCTTGTTGGTCCAGGTTTTCTGCTTCAAATATAATCAGAAACATTCAATGATGTTCACCTGAATATTCCTCTGCTGCTCAAGGCGGCCTTGTGTTAAATTCCCTAAAATCAGAACGCATGTTCTCAAAAATGATCTAATCTGTGCTATAATAAAAACATCGGTTCATTTACAGGTATCTCTCTGGAAAATTGCCGCAATTGCCACAAAAAAAGTTGTGTTGCCGCCGCAACAAATCGGCGATTTTGCCCACAATCTCACCCGTGACCGCCCACCCCCCGCACCCCGCCTCATGCCAAACGTTTTGGGTCAGCCTAGAACAATGCACCAGCCACCCATCTAAGTCCCCGTTCGGCAACTATCTCGACACGACACTGAAGCAGGCCAAGACGGAACAATGACGCCTCGCTCTTCACAGCTTGTGCAACCAACACCAAGGGGCCGATGCCCCCCCCGAAACAGAACACACGTTCTGCGACACGTTCTCCCAAATCCACTTTTTTTCAACTAAACTGAGACTGAGGTTGAACCTCTATGAACTTGCTGCCGACCAACTCACCTGGAGGCTATTTTGACTGCCAGTTATTTGCCCATTTTCCCGGTTCTTCCGCCGGTTCTTGTCGTGTTCCTGCCCTGTATACACCCTCACCTGGAGGCGCGCCTGCTTTCAAACCCGGACCACACGTGCATCCAATCACAGACACTCAAGCTGTATCGACGACTTGGAGGCCGCTTTGACTGGCGTTTTTCCACAGGTTCGCTGCTATTTCTCACCGGTTCTCTCGCCGGTTTCTCCACGTTGCTGCGGCCATTTTTTTGTTGCGCCGCCGCAGCCACCCACCAATTTTCGCTGCTATTTCTTACCATTTTCCTGCTGGTTCCCGGTTCTTCCGCCGGTTCTCCGCCCTGCGTGTGCTACTGCGCGACAACGTACACCCTCACCTGGAGGCGTGCCTGCTTTCAAACCCGGACCACACGTGCATCCAATCACAGACACTCAAGCTGTATCGACGACTTGGAGGCCGCTTTGACTGCCGATATTTTGCCATTTCCTGCCGGCTTTCCGCCGGTTCTCCGCCCTGCGTGTGCTACTGCGCGACAACGTACACCCTCACCTGGAGGCGCGCCTGCTTTCAAACCCGGACCACACGTTCACCCAATCACAGACACTCAAGCTGTATCGACGACTTGGAGGCCGCTTTGACTGGCGTTTTTCCACAGGTTCGCTGCTATTTCTCACCGGTTCTCTCGCCGGTTTCTCCACGTTGCTGCGGCCATTTTTTTGTTGCGCCGCCGCAGCCACCCACCAATTTTCGCTGCTATTTCTTACCATTTTCCTGCTGGTTCCCGGTTCTTCCGCCACTTTCCGCGGTTTTTGCCGCAATTTTCCCCGGTTTTCCGCCGGTTTTCCGCCGGTTCTCCGCCCTGCGTGTGCTACTGCGCGACAACGTACACCCTCACCTGGAGGCGCGCCTGCTTTCAAACCCGGACCACACGTTCACCCAATCACAGACACTCAAGCTGTATCAACGACTTGGAGGCCGCTTTGACTGGCGTTTTTCCACAGGTTCGCTGCTATTTCTCACCGGTTCTCTCGCCGGTTTCTCCACGTTGCTGCGGCCATTTTTTTGTTGCGCCGCCGCAGCCACCCACCAATTTTCGCTGCTATTTCTTACCATTTTCCTGCTGGTTCCCGGTTCTTGCGCCGGTTATCCGCCGTTTTTCTCCGCCCTGCGTGTGCTACTGCGCGACAACGTACACCCTCAACTGGAGGCGTGCCTGCTTTCAAACCCGGACCACACGTGCACCCAATCACAGACACTCAAGCTGTATCAACGACTTGGAGGCCGCTTTGACTGCCAGTTCTCCGCCCATTTTCCCGGTTCTTCGTCCTTTTTACTTGGTTTCCTGCCGGTTCTCCGCCGTTTCTTGTCGTGTTCCTGCCCTGTATACACCCTCACCTGGAGGCGCGCCTGCTTTCAAACCCGGACCACACGTGCATCCAATCACAGACACTCAAGCTGTATCAACGACTTGGAGGCCGCTTTGACTGGCGTTTTTCCACAGGTTCGCTGCTATTTCTCACCGGTTCTCTCGCCGGTTTCTCCACGTTGCTGCGGCCATTTTTTTGTTGCGCCGCCGCAGCCACCCACCAATTTTCGCTGCTATTTCTTACCATTTTCCTGCTGGTTCCCGGTTCTTCCGCCGGTTCTCCGCCACTTTCCGCGGTTTTTGCCGCAATTTTCCCCGGTTTTCCGCCGGTTCTCCGCCCTGCGTGTGCTACTGCGCGACAACGTACCCCCTCAACTGGAGGCGCGCCTGCTTTCAAACCCGGACCACACGTTCACCCAATCACAGACACTCAAGCTGTATCGACGACTTGGAGGCCGCTTTGACTGGCGTTTTTCCACAGGTTCGCTGCTATTTCTCACCGGTTCTCTCGCCGGTTTCTCCACGTTGCTGCGGCCATTTTTTTGTTGCGCCGCAGCAACTCACCCATTTTTGCTGCTATTTCTTACCACTTTCCTACCGGTTACCGGTTCTTCCGCTGGTTCTCCGCCCTGCGTGTGCTACTGCGCGACAACGTACACCCTCAACCGGAGGCGCGCCTGCTTTCAAACCCGGACCACACGTTCACCCAATCACAGACACTCAAGCTGTATCAACGACTTGGAGGCCGCTTTGACTGGCGTTTTTCCACAGGTTCGCTGCTATTTCTCACCGGTTCTCTCGCCGGTTTCTCCACGTTGCTGCGGCCATTTTTTTGTTGCGCCGCCGCAGCCACCCACCAATTTTCGCTGCTATTTCTTACCATTTTCCTGCTGGTTCCCGGTTCTTCCGCCACTTTCCGCGGTTTTTGCCGCAATTTTCCCCGGTTTTCCGCCGGTTTTCCCTGGTTCTCCGCTTTCCCTCTTGCCGCCGTTTTTTCTTGTGCAGCGGCGGCAACAAAGTGACGATTTTGCCCCCAATCTCACCCGTGACCGCCCACCCCCCCGCACCCCGCCTCATGCCAAACGTTTTGGGTCAGCCTGGAACCATGCACCAGCCACCCACAGCCAACCGGCACACAATCATGTTCAGCTACGACCCCGGCGCTTCAACTGTAAACGTAATTGTCAACGGCGTCCCCGCCTCACCTTGTCCATCCGCTTCGGTGTAAGGCGTTGCTGTCAACGTATACGTCCCCGGTTCAGCTAACCAAGCATGATAATCGCCGTTGTCATCGCCCTTCAACGCATAAGCATCCTCATTCTCCACCTTGAAGCGCGGCTCATCATCCAGCCCAAACACCACACTCCCCACAATAGCCGGCTCCGTCTCCACCCGAATAGTAAAGGTTCCCTCACTAATGGTATCGCCATCGCTGAGTGTGCGGATGTCCTCATCTGCATCCGCATCCACCAAGATGAAGTCCGTAACAGCCTGAACCGGGTGCACAAAATGCTGGAGCACACTGGCTGCCTCCACCTTGAGCCGACCCGTCGAGTCGGCTGTTGCCAGACGCACGTTGTCTGGATGCCAAGCCACTGCCTGAAGATCAAGAGTGTCTCGCTGAAAGTCTCCAAGATAGCTGCTCTGTTCGAAATCATAGACCGCATCATTGGTTGCCAGGTAACGGCCATCGTGGCTCCAATCCATCACCAGGATCCGATAAAATCCGATATTGAACCCATCCCCAACACCCAAAGCAGGCTTGAAATCATCGGTTACGATGTTGTGCAATGTTGCCAGACCTTCCGTTCCCAGTGCGATCCACTCCCCATCAGGATGCCAGGCTGCTGCAGTGGAAAATCTGGTGTAGGGCAGATAACGGGTCAAGTGCCCCGTCGCTGGGTCAATGAAGTTGAAGCGTTTCACGGTGTCGACAAAATATTGACCATTTTCAACGACTGCGGTATCACCCATCATAATCAACTCCGGCCTCCCTGTCGGGTTCCACATCATCTGATTGGCAAAGGGAAATCTGTTAAATATGAAGTAAATCTCGGGTGCAGTCGCTACCACCTCCCAGGTGGTCGGATTCCAGAAGCGAATTGTCGTTACCCATCCAAGCTCAAGTTCAGAGCCATCGGCTGAAGCCAGATAAGCCCCATCGGGACTCCAGGCCACCAGCAGTTGGGTCTGACTGCCTGTCAGCGTGTGATCTAGGGTCAGGTCTTGCCCATCCCAATCCCAAATCTCAATGACTTGTCCCTGGGTCAGCGCAACCTGATCCCCTGTCGGATGCCAGGCCACCGAGTACACCGTCTTGTCGGCGTGCTGCTGCGTCAACAGTTGCAGGTCAGCCGAATAAATCATCAAGCCACCCTCACTCGCCACCGCCAGTGCTGTCCCGGCTGGGTTCCAAGCAACCTGATGGACTTGGGTGTCGAGGCGGGTCTCGGCCTGGGGTTGATCCACGTTCAACTGGGCCGCTGCCCCTCCCATCCAGAGGATGGCAGTCAGCAGTATCCCGATCAATCTATAGAGTCTGTTTCGTGTTCGTTTCATCATTAGTCTCCTTAAGGGCTACAAGTTCTCACCGCCACTACAACCCCATTCACCTGAGGCACATACTCGATTGCTCCACTCAGAATAGTTGTCACTGGGCGCGCTGATTTACCCTCTGGGTCTCCAAGTCGTTCCTTTGAAGTGAAATGGTGAGTTTGCCATTGGCCAGCAAACAAGGCATCCGGCTGCCCGCTCACCAACGAATGGACGTAGACCGTGTATTGGGTGTTCACCCCAAAACGGATTTGGTCACGGTTGAAAAAGTAGGGATTGCGCTGTTGGGCTTGCTGCACGGTAGGGAAGGCACTGCGGCTGTAGATCAGTTGCAGGTTGCGCATGTAGGCCTCGGCTGGGGTCTCGTCGTTCTTGATGCAGGCCGCCGGCAGATCATGCGCCTGTTGGGTTCCAGTGGTGTAGATGTCAGGTTTGATCGGGTAAGCCTGCCCGCCCACATCCCGCCAGTCGTACTGGATGATCTTGCCGATGAGGGTGGTAAACTCCCAGGCCACATGGCTTTCCAGCGGCCCGTCAATTTGGGCATGAGCGCTCCAACGGCGGTTCGCGGGACGCGCACCGAGTGCATCGCGGGTGGGATCAATCACATCATAGGCATGGTCGTGGATGGCCTGGCGGATAAAAGGACGGTAAGCAGCATAGGCGCGGCCAAAGTCCAGCCCCAGCGGGGTAGTGCTGCGGGCCAGTCGTCCCACCGCGCCATCCCAGTAGTCCAACTTGGCACAAAATATCTTGAAGCTCCTCCCCTGAGCGCGATCGCGCTCTATTTCTTCTTTCGTCTTGCCCGCATTTAGATCTACCTTCAGGGCCTGGTTGCCATCGCAGAAGGCACCCGATCCCCAAGGCGCACTCATCGCGCTGTTGAAGTTCGAGCCAAAGTAACGCAGCGGATCCGCATTCCTTGTTGCATAATCTTCGATGCCATTGAGCGTGACCCGGCTGTAGAGGTAATAGACCGAGGGTGTCGCTGGCGCACGCGCAAACGGCTGAGCAGCCGCACCGCCCACCACCTGCCTCAGGTCGTTCTCGTTGGGCGAATAGTAAAACGCATCCCGACCCAACTCCTGGAACAAGGTGATGGCCATCACGCTCTCAAACAAGCGATAACAGGCATGACGAGTGGCGGCATTCTCCAGCTTCAGCCACTGATTGAAGCTGGTAAACGAGGGGTTGTTGTAGTCGACCAGGTAAGTCTGTTCCAGACCCGGACAGGTATAGGATTGGCAATTCGCTGGGGGCACTGCACTGGGGCTCGCTGCCGTGACGTGTGAGTTGATGCCCAACCCAGAGGGGCCGTTGCCATGCCCCCACCAGACGTTGGTGGCCGTCACTGCGACGGAACTGAACATCTCCTTACCCAACGCGGCCTGGTTGCCCGCCAGACACCCACCCTGGATGGTGACGGTGCTGCCGGCATTGAAGACCCCACCACCTGATCCACCGGCCACGTTGCCGTTGATGCTAGCACCCGTCAATGTCAGCGTCCCACTGTTATAAATGCCACCCCCGCTGCCACTCGCCGAGTTGCCCGTCACGATGCTGCCATTCTGCAGGATCAGCGTCCCGGCATTATGAATACCACCCCCATCTCCGTCCACATTCCCATGGCTGACCCGCACCCGATCCAGCGTCAGGTGACCACCCGCCGCCACTGCGAAGACGCGGAACTGATCCGAGACCACATACGTGTTGCCTGAGAACCATGCACCAGCCGCCCACAAGCAACTGGCGCACAATCATGTTTAGCTACGATCCCGCTTCCGCCACCGTAAACGTAATTGTCAACGGCGTCCCCGCCTCACCTTGCCCATCCGCTTCAGTATAAGGCGTCGCTGTCAACGTATACGTCCCCGGTTCAGCCAGCCAAGCATGATAATCGCCGTTGTCGTCGCCCTTCAGCGCGTAGGCTGCTTCATTCTCCACCTTGAAGCGCGGCTCATCATCCAGCCCAAACACCACACTCCCCACAATCGGCGGTTCCGTGTTAGCGCGGATGGTGATGTTGGACTGGTAGATGGTGTAGCCCTCGTTGAACTTATAAATATCCTTCTCCGTCTCAGCATCCACTAACGTGAACGAGGTGATGATCTGAGGACTGACCACAGGCGCGGAGTCCCCAGACCAGATGACAATTTCTGCAACATTAGTGTCCAGTAAAGTCACCGCCATTGAGCGAACATCAACGTGGAACAGGCGCTTCTCATTGTCAATGAAGACATAGCCCATGCCATCAGGCGACCACACCCCAGCTTCTCCTAGATTGTAGGAGAGGTCAAAGGGTTGTCGGACGAAATCAAACGATTGGGTGTCAGCATCGTAAACGACCAAAGAATGGAGGGTATCCTGGTCATCCGGTTGGACTTCGGCCTGTAAACGCCCCTGAGTCCAGAACAGCAGCTTGTTACCGATTGGCGACCACTGCATGGCTTTCTCTTGTGCAATCCAGGCATTGATCCAATCGGTGTCTAGGTAGGTGTCTTCTTGCACATCATAGACACTCAAATTGAAGTAATCATACAAACCATCTCCATAAGGATAGTAGGCCAGATAGCGGCTGTTACTCGACCAGGCTGCTCCCTCATAGGTCAACCCACGGCGCAGATCATCCCAGTCGGCATAGCCTCGAATAGCACGAGCATAAGCACCTTCAAGGGTTTCTAAAGTTTGCTGCTGTTGCGTATCGTAGACCACAAAAGTATTACTTGTACATAAATCGCCATCTAACATCAAGCCGTTACAGCGTTCGTACAGGTATAGCACCTCGTTGGGAGCCTGGAGAAGAAAGTTGTTCCGAATCTCAGGCAAGTATTCGGGCAGGGAAGGGGTTGGAGGTGATGTGAATTGATAATCAATGGGAGTCAAGGAAGAACCTTCCACGACATAACGCAGGCGTTCACGTGATGTTCCCGCTTTCTGCATACTCAGGATATCATTCTCAAGCCATACAAAGGAATATGGCTCCCATTCCAAAGGCCAGGGCAGTTGGACAACCACCTCTTGTGAGATGGCCTTGCGGATCACGAAATCGCCCTCGGTTGTAGGCGGGCCTTCCATGACGTAGACTCCATCTGGCGAGATGATACTTCCCTTCCCTTCAGGGAGATCATAGATGTATCGTTGTCCTTGAGCCAGTGTGATATATTGCCCTGTCGTGTTCAAACGACTTTTGAGATAGACCAAACGATCATGGTCATCTAGCACATCAGACTGGCTAAGGGTGTTGGCACTCATTCCGATGATGAGCAGTAACCCTATAAACATTATAATTGATTTGAACATCTCATTCCTCCTTAGTTAGGCATTACACGGTAGCGCGACACGACCACCAAACGTGTTTCTGTATGGAACCAGTTTCCCGTCTGTATTGGTTACTTTTTGATCCAGCCAGGGTGGACGCTGGCGATAGTCAGTTCGCATATCATAAGTGGAAGTGGGGAAACCCAAAGACCTGGCAGTAATGATGGCAAAGCGGTAATCGTTCCAGGTGTCTGCCTCAGTGGGGTAGTTTGCTTCATCAGGGTTTTGATTATCATGAAATTCACGGACGGTGTAGCAATAAGCCACATTGGGATGGGTGTACACACTGGCATATCCGGGCTTGCTGTAGGCATAGTTGCCCCACTGTCGCGGTCGATTAGTGACCGACCAGCGCTGGCTCAGAGCATTCACCCCATAGGTCGTGAATGGAGCCGCGCTTGTTATCAAGTCCGTTTCAACATCCTCAATCATTTTAGCCGAAATATTGCCGGTGTTCGCCAACTGATACCAGGATTGCACCTGAACCAGATAGTGGGTTGTGATCTGGTCTGGGGTCAACTGATGATTGCAGAGGGTGGTGGGTGGGGTTGCCGAAACGGTCCCACAGTTGGTCTGCTGGTTGATCACACTCCAGTAGTTGGCGCGATGCACCTCCACCGCGATGTCCTGTTGGCTGACCCCTGCGAACTGATTAACGCCCATGGCAGGGGCTCCCGACATGAACAGAGCCGAGATTTCATTGCGATAGATGGCCGCTAACAGGTTGCTCATCGTCGGTGCTTTGCCATTCAAGGCCACAAAGCGGCTGTAGTAGACATCATAGACGATGCGGGCACAGTTGACCCAGTTGCTTGAGCCCGTGTTCTGCGCGGTACAGGGCAGCCTCCGCCACGCGCCATCCGCAGGTGGTGGACCCAGGGGATAGTCGAAGGTCACTGTGACTGGGTTGCCAGTCGCATCCAGAGCAGGAATGGCTGAGCAGGTCTGAGACAAAACAACCGCATCAGGCACACCAATCCACACCCCTTGCCGCGTGACCCGTTGCCCTGTCGTCGCATCGACAATCTGCGCATCGATCAAATACCAGGTGAGGTATCGTCCCTTGACGCTGATAGGATCGCCCTGATGGAGGTAGCCCACGATATTGGTGCGTCCACTAATTTGAGGTGTTAACCGGACGTTTAACTGCGTTACCCCAGCCGACAAGTTGATGGTCGCTGTACAGCCTGATGTGGGCGGATCGGGTGTTGTCCCACAGCCAGCGGGCGCCGTTGTCTGGACATTGGTCGCCGTCACCCGATCATTGACTGCCCCATCACCTGGCCCACTCGCCCGTCCCCACCACACACCACTGATCGTCACCCGAACTGTGCTGTGAACGGCGCTGCTGGTCGGCGCAGTATTCCCGACCAGGCAGCCTCCGGTCATTTGCAACGTCCCACTGTTATAAATGCCACCCCCGCTGCCACTCGCAATGTTGCCCGTCACGACACTGCCATTCTGTAGGATCAGCGTCCCGGCATTGTGAATACCACCGCCATCTCCATCCACATTCCCATGGCTGACCCGCACCCGATCCAACGTCAGGTGACCACCCGCCGCCACTGTGAAGACGCGGAACTGACCCGTGACCACATACGTGTTGCCTGAGAACAATGCACCAGCCACCCGCAACCGGCACACCAAAATGCTTACGATCCCGGCGCTTCAACTGTAAACGTAATCGTCAGCGGCGTCCCTGCTTCACCACCACCGTCAGCCTCAGTATAAGGCGTTGCCGTCAACGTATACGTCCCCGGCTCAGCCAACCAAGCATGATAGTCCCCGTTGTCATCCCCAGCCAGCGCGTAGGCTGCCTCATTCTCCACCTTGTAACGCGGCTCCTCATTCAACCCAAACACCACACTCCCCACAATCGGCGGCTCCGTCTCCACCCGAATCGTGATCGTCTCCTCAGTGATGATGTCCCCATCCTCAAGTAGCCGGATGTCCTCATCCGCATCTGCATCCACCAAGATGAAGGAGGTGATAGAAGGGTAATTGGGGATGACTGTACTCAAGTCTGTGATGATAAGTGGATTCTCCTTACCCGCTTCATCATAAGCAAGTACTCCAGTAGGACTTAAAGCCACCGTACCTGCCAACGGATCTTTCTCTATGACAGCAATCTGCTCATAAGAGGTCGTATCCCACACATGGATTTCAGTGGAACCAATGATGAGATCATTACCGGGGTCCCAGATAACATCACCGCTATTAAACTCAGAGGGGTTAGGTAAGGTGGTCATAATGTCTCCGGTCACTGCATCCCGTATATAAAAGACACCGTTATACAAATCAACCAGCGTGGAAGTTGCGAATCGTGTACCATCGGGACTCCAGGCTATCTCAGTAAACCGCTCAGTGTCACTATCACGCATCCACAGGGTCACATCCGTGATGGGATTCCAACGCATGATCCGATTGCCGCCTCGTCTTTCGATTGTGGCGATGAGCATTTCGTTTGGATCATGAGAACTCCAGGCTATATCAGTTACGAGATACCAGTCATCTGAATAGGTGTTGACAAGCTCCCATGTGGTGGTATCCCAGATTTGCAAGGTACTTACAGTTTGTATATTGCCTTGAGACTCTACCTCTCCTACAACCGCTAAGTAGGTTCCATCCGAATTAAATTCGACCTGTTGAATTGAGTTTAGTTGATCATCTACACGATGGACATTGATGAATTGTCCATTACTGATATCCAGGTCGAGGATATAAACGGCCCCTAAGAGACCCCCAATCGCAACTTGGTTTTCGACTGCTGGGTTCCAGTCCACTGTTAGTAAAGTATAGGTGTCTGTCTGAAATGATGCTAGCAGTTGACTATTTGCATCAAAGATGTCGAGTATGCCATCAATCCGAGCAATTGCTAGTCGTGAGCCATCTGCATCCCAAGCTGTATCACTGATGGTAGGATTTTCTTGAATAGCGTTTACCCTTGAAGGAGCTAGCACGACAAGAACAAACAGAATACCGATCAATCGTTTATACATAGTTTCTATCCTATCGTTTGAATGGTCTTGCTGGCTGTTGGAAGACAAAGGTGACCCATTGGTAACAGGAATGGACATAGCTCACAACGCCATCCTTGGGTCTATCATAGAGATCGGCTCGTAAGACCGGTCGCAAGATCGAAGGAAATTGCGGGCCGTTTGTCCGGATGGTCTGGATATGTTGACCGTAAGCAGTCAGCACGTCACTTTGTGAAGCATTAGCACAATTGGCAACGTCCGTGCGAAACCGGTGAGCAGTGTCGTGGCCTTGGTTAAAAGCCAGCATGGAGGTGATGCCACTGGATGAATCCGTCGCCAGATTGCTTGTCTCAGCTTGGATGTGGCGCATGATGTTGGCATGAGCCAACTGGAAGTAGGTCCGGCGCTTTACTTGATTAGGATCAGTTGAAGTATTACTTAACTGACAATCCAAGTAAGCATCTAACCAATCTATGATGATTGCTGGCTTCCTTGTACTGATAGCTTCTTGATAAGTGTCATAAGGCAAGTTGTCGCAGACACGGGTATTAAGCCATAAATCGGCTTCGGGTGCCTCATAAGACCCACCCCAATTGTTGCCACCAACGAAGTAGCGCATGTAAGCATACTCGTCGTAACCCCCACCGCTAGTGACCGTGTTCAACCGCTCCCACACGATCATATTGTTGATGATCCCGTTGGCATAGAACGCTCGATGATCCGGCGGGTTGCAGTGCGAGATCGCTTTCACATCGGCGTCCCAACCTGCATCCACGCCAATCCGCTCGCCGACGGCATCACTCCTGTGCCCCACCGGACTGGTCGCATCCGCCACACAATACGGGCTGGCTTTCAAGAAGTTGACCTTTGAGCGCGGATCGCCGACTGTGTAGAAGGGATTCAGCCCCTCCGCCGCATCCCCTGAGAAATACTCGTCCTCACTCGTCTCATTGAAGATCCCCCAGAATATCAGCGAGCGGATCTTCTTCGTCGCAAACGGGATGCGCGTGATCGCCACGTCCATCACCTTGGCTGTACCTGTGTTGGTGTTGACACCATTGACTAGTTCGTAATCGAGTTCAATCGGTCCGCTGAAGCGCGCCTGCACAATCAAGTCCAGCGTCAGCGTCTGCCCCGCCGGGATCGTGATCCCACGCCATTGCACCCGGTTTTTCGTGCCACCGCCATCACAGCACAAACCACCACTGCCAGCCTGCCACAGCCGCAGCGGTTTGTCCGGTTGACCAAATACATCCGACTCCATAATCAGAGGCGAGAGTTTGAACGAACTACCTGTCATATCATTCTGAGTATTGTTGGTCAGGCGGACCTTCAGCCAAACCCGATCCACAATGGGGATGATCTGGTTGGGAGCGCGCAAGGTTCCCAGGCGATAGCCTTTGATAGGGTGGGTCACACTCGCATCTGGCACCGCAGCCCCAGCCACCTCGAATTGAACTGTCACTGACTCCGCCGGGGGTGCCTCCGTCCCACAGCCAGCGGGCGCCGTTGTCTGGACATTGGTCGCCATCACCCGATCATTGACTGCCCCATCACCTGGCCCACTCGCCCGTCCCCACCACACACCACTGATCGTCACCGGGACCGTGCTGTGAACGGCTGTACTGCTTGCAGCCCGGTTCCCAACCAAGCAGCCCCCGCTCATCTGCAAGGTCCCACTGTTATAAATGCCACCGCCATTGCCACTCGCGGTGTTGCCCGTCACGATGCTGCCATTCTGCAGGATCAGCGTCCCGGCATTATGAATACCACCCCCATCTCCGTCCACATCCCCATGGCTGACCCGCACCCGATCCAGCGTCAGGTGACCACCCGCCGCCACTGTGAAGACGCGGAACTGATCCGTGACCACATAGGTGTTGCCTGAGAACAATGCACCAGCCACCCATAGGCAACCGGCACACCAAAATGCTTACGATCCCGGTTCCGCCACCGTAAACGTAATCGTCAGCGGCGTCCCCGCCTCACCTTGCCCATCTGCTTCAGTGTAAGGCGTCGCCGTCAACGTATACGTCCCCGATTCAGCCAACCAAGCATGATAGTCGCCGTTGTCATCGCCCTTCAGCGCGTAAGCTGCCTCATTCTCCACCTTGAAGCGTGGCTCCTCGTTCAGCCCAAACACCACACTCCCCACAATCGGCGGTTCCGTCTCCGCCCGAATCGTGATCGTCTCCTCAGTGATCGTATCCCCATCCTCAAGTGTGCAGATGTCCGCATCCGCATCAGCATCCACCAAGATGAAGCGGGTGATGGATCGCGGACTTGAGGCAGGCACAGCGATGACCGCTTCTGCATCTCCCTCAGAGGCCCACCCACCATAGATCAACTCCGATCTGTCCAAACTCCAGGCGACTGTATAAACTCGCCCATCATACGCAAGGGTTTCAAGCAATTGGCTCTCAGCAACATCCCAAATCTCAATCCCAATGTCTGGTTTTGCCACTGCCAATCGACGACCATCGATATTCCAGACAATATGTTCAATCCACCCAGGCGACGACAGGGTTGTGGTTGATCCTGTATTAACATTGGTGATAAGGATGTTGCCATCTTTGTCACTCGTAGCAATCGATTGGCTATCGGGACTCCAATCTAGCGAAAATACCCGATTGGCATGATTGACCTGGAGCGCTTTGACCTTTGCCAAAGTCTGGGCATCCCAGATGTTGATAATATCGCCTTGTCTGTGGGCTGTGGCGAGCAAGCGACCATCGGGACTCCATTTCACTTCTGATACTGGAGTTGGTGCACCACCATCCAGGGGCTCAGTGATCGTCCCGATTCCAGTTGTCGCATCCCAGATGTAAGCCGCACTGCTAGGTGATCTAGGAAGAAAGATGCTAGCAATACGTGTGCCATCTGGATGCCAACTGAGCGAATCTCCTCCTAACCCGCTTCCCTGTAATTCAGTGATAAACTGACCTGTTTTGACGTCCCAGATCATGATCGTTTCGCCAATTACATCAGATGCACTGGCAATCTTGGTCCCATCCGGACTCCAAGCTAGGCTCGATACGGGACAATTGTGTCCCAACAAAGTCGTGATTATCTCTGACGTCGCCCCGTCGTGGATTCTAATACCAGAGGCGGTTTTATCGTTTGGATGGCAGATCAGTCTTCCTCCTCCCACGGCATACTGTGTGCCATCGGGACTCCAAGTAATTATTGAAATAATGAATGGCTCATCGTCTGGTTCTGTCTGGGCATTCAGCGTTGTGGTCAGCGTGAATAAGCTCAGTATCACGATCAATCCGAGACCTAAATTCAAGTGTTTCATTGCCAGTTTTCTCCACATTTATAGATTATTGACATGTGTGATTCGAGCCGCTGTAGGCTGCACTGCCGGCACCATAGCCCCGACTTGCCAGAAAAGTAACGATGTTGGGAATGGTGTTGGCAGGCCAATCAGGTCCCAGTGTGTTGGCATCTTGTATAGCAAACATCGGCCCTGTTGATCCCACCCTATCTCCCAACAATGACCACTGATGGATATCACCGGCACTGAAGCCATACTCAGCAGCTTTATTGATCTGTTCATCATTGTCTGGATCAGGAAAGTAAGGATCGAATAGATTGGATTGAGTATCCGCCACTGCCTTCCGAAACATGAGCAAAGGGTTGAGACGGAGAGCCGATTGACCGCTGAACGTCCCCTTGTCATCCAGAAACATCTCCAAGTGCAGATGCGGATCTTTTCCCGTCCCGGCTGTGCCGAGCACTGTACCGGTGCTCACACACGCTCCCACCGACACCGACTTGGTGGCCACATGGTTGTACGAGAGGATCAGGTTGGATAGGTTCGGTTTGCCATCGCCATCGGGGTCTGGTGGATCATCGGCAAAACAGCGGAGGGTGATCCCTAGCCCGGATGCGGTTGTGCCGCCTCCACCCCCCGTTCGTCCGCTTCTCACCACACCATCACACAGCGCATAGATCGGACGCGCCCTGGATGATCCTTGTGATAAAGACCAGCCATAATCAAGCCCAGTGTGGATGCCATGCGTGCCACCATACGTGGCCTGATTTTCATAAGCGAAGGGGTTGGCCCCATACCCTTGGGCCCAGTTGTAGTCTGCCGCTGCGACAGGGAGACGATCAAAGGGCAGCGGCAAACCAATCTGACGGGCTAATTGATGAAAGGGCAATGCTTCAGTCGGTACATCCAAGCGCACAGGCAAGGGCGTGGGCGTGGCTGTCGGGGTCGGCGTGCTGGTGGGTGTTGCGGTTGCCGTCGGCGTCGGAGTTGGACGATAATCGGGATGAATATCGAGGTTACAGGCCTGCCCCTGAGCGTTGGCGAACCGGATCCACTCTGGATGCGTCGCCGTCACCCACCCAGCATACTGCTGCCCCTGATAGCGGAAGCGGATGGCGTACCACTCACCGCTGTTGTCTCGATACAACGCCTCAATCCCTGTGCCCGCATCCACCGCCATGATCCCCAATAACCTGCCGTTTGGCCTGTCCAGATAGTATAGATTGGCGGCGATCAGCGTGCCATTGCAGGTGGTGGGCGGGGCAGCACAAAGCATGTCGTCCACATTGCTTAACAGAACACTCGAACACAGACCGCCTCTGGGCGTCAGCGTGGCCGTCGCTGTGGCTGTGGGTGTGGGTGTCCGAGTGGGTGCAGGGGGAAGCGTGCCATCACGCCAGTCCACGCCAATGATTGATCCACCGTACACCACCTGACCAACCTGCGCACCCGTCCGCACATTCAGACGAATCAGGCGACCTGTTCTCAAACCTACCGCGATCTCTCCCCCATCCGGCGACCACGCCTGAGCCCTGTAATGGCGAATGCCCGCCGATGTCGCTATAAACGACCGCGACCCTGCCCGATCTACATCCACTATCTGCACCCCATTCATCCCATTGGACATCTGAAGCAGGGCGAGGATGATCCGACGGCTGTCTGGCGCCCATTTCCCCCCGGTTCCACGCGATGACACCAAGCGATGGTTCCCCCCATCCGCATCCATCACATAGGTATCCCGCCGGCTTTCCAGGGTTGCCCTTCTCCTATCCTGACTGAGACTCCACTTGCCAAACACAATCCGCCTCCCATCCGCTGACCAACGTGCCCAGAGGCCATTCGCGGCAATCTTTTGACGTCCTGTCCCATCCGGGCGGATGGTGTAAATGTCCCATTTCTTTGTCTGATAATTATACAGCCTGTTGAAAAAGTAACCTGTATACGGGAGTTGGGGTAGACTTCTTCAAAAACACAACAGCATGGAATAGTGAAGATGATGAGCGAAAAGCAGCGTGTGTTCACACCTCAAATTGTCTCGTTGGAAGCGATTGTGCCCGAAGATAATTTCTATCGTCAACTCAACACAAAACTCGATTTGAGCTTTCTCCGTGACTTGGTTCAGCATCTCTATAAGCCGTTTGGCAGACCAGGCATCGATCCCGTGGTGTTCTTCAAACTACAATGGATTATGTTCTTTGAAGACATTCGCTCTGAGCGTCAATTGATGGATACCGTCGCCATGCGGATCGACCATCGGTGGTATATAGGCTATGACCTGGATACACCCGTGCCTGACCATAGCAGCTTGAGCCGCATTCGAGACCGCTATGGGGTTGAAATCTTCCAGCGTTTCTTCGAAAAGATTGTTGAACAGTGTATCAAAGCAGGATTAGTCTGGGGACAAGAACTGTACTGCGATGGCACAAAAGTGCTGGGCAATGCCAGTATGGATAGTCTTGTACCGCGTGTGCAGCCCCATCTCTTAGCGCAATTTACTCAAGTCGATCCAGCGGATACGGATCCCCTTACGACGCCTGACAACAGAACGCATAGCCGCTTGCTGATTGATAAATACAATGGGGATCGTCTTTCTGAACAAGGTCCAACACCCAGCTATCGGCGCATCACCGATTATATGGTGAGTGCCACTGATCCCGATGCGACCCCCATGAAACCTGCTTTCACTGGTTATTCACGTCTTGGGTATCATACTCACTATGTGGTCGATGGTGGAAAATCACGGATTGTCTTGGCGGCGCTCGTAACCCCAGCTTCGGTCATGGACAATACCCCAATGCTCGACCTGGCTCGCTGGATACGCTTTCGCTGGCAACTTCGTCCACCAATTGCAGTCGGTGATACTCACTATGGCAGCACTTACAATATCGTTGGCTTCGAAAATGATGGCATACGGGCTGACACGCCACCCCATGACCAGGGCCCCCGCCAGCGCGATAAGCTCTATCATCATAGCCAGTTCACCTTTGATGCCGAAAACAATTGTTACATCTGTCCCCAAGGCGAGATACTATCCTACAAGCATTCCGTCAATAGCTCACAAATCCATCGCTACCGTGCAAAGAAGAGGGTGTGTTGTCAGAACGGAGCAAACGCTTGGGATAATGAGCAAGATGTGGTTAGATAGAAGGATGAAAGCAATTTATGCAAGAACCACCACAAAAGAGGAAAGAAAGCAGTTGCAACAGGGGTTAAGATCCGCGAATGGGATGGTGGTACGCCGCAGTCAGGTAATCTTGATGAGCGCTGCTGAGAAGTTGAAAATCTCGGTGATTGCCCAACGAGTAGGCTACAGTGATGAAAGTGTGCGGCAAGTGATCCAAGGCTTCAACAAGAAAGGTCTGTCAGCGATCTACCCCAAGGCGATGGGGCGTCATGATGACCAGCGAGCGTTCAAAGATTCAGCTCGTGAGCGCTTGCAAGCGATTGTGCATCAAAGTCCACGTGATTTTGATGTTGAAAGTAGTGTCTGGACCTTATCGCTGTTGGCGCAAGTCAGCTATCAGCAAGGCTTGACAGATCGTTTGGTACATCCTGATACAGTGGGCGAGACCTTGCGTCAACTAGGTGTGAAGTGGAAGAAAGCCAAGCGTCACATCCAAAGTCCCGATGAGCAGTATACACGCAAAAAAAGCGACGAGACTGGTTAAAGGATCAAGCGCAGAAACAGGACGATTGGTGGCTGCTGGAAGAAGATGAAAGTTGGTTTCATCGTTTCATTCAACCTCATGCTTAGAGCTGGTCAGATAAGATACATCCACTCAAACTTGTTCAACAAGCGTTCAAACGCAGTACACCCGACAAGGCTGTGGCTTGTTTTGGAGCCTTGTGTCAAGAGAGCAAGGAAATCCTGATGGATTTTGCTCAGGGCTATCCCAATAGCGAGCAGATGTGGTGGGTGATTGTGCGTTTACTACGGCAGGCGAAACAATTAGGTAAGAAAGTCATGGTTTTGATTTGGGATAATGCCCCATGGCATTGCTCTAAACGCATCCGTGAATGGATACGCACTTACAATCAACAAGCTCAACAAGTGGGTGCAGTCCGATTACTGGTGCATTGGTTGCCCAAACGTAGTCCTTGGCTTAATCCCATTGAACCCTACTGGGGACATGCTAAACGACGGGTTTGTGAACCCTCTGGCGATTTGTCTGTCGCTGAGATGAAACGCCGCATCCGTGCCCAGTTCAAGGCTTTGACGCTTGATGACTTATTCCAATTACTTGATCCGATTTGATATGTGATGTGTGTCCGGTCACTTCAGATTGTCGAACGGGGAAATATGGTCGCTCTATTAGCCGATCCTTCTTTCAGGATTATATTGATCGTGTAGCGCGTTATCAGCAGACTGCGGCCTATCAAAAGGCGATGCGTAAACGACAAGTGTGGATTGAACCGCGATTTGGCGAGATCAAACAATGGCATCGTGGCCGACGGTTCCGATTACGAGGGCTTCACAAAGTGAATATGGAAGGCATGATCCGAGCAGCAGGACAGAATATCAAGGAGCTTCTCAAGGGGAAACCAAGCAAAAATACTCCAACATCACCCATTGACAGCAGGTTACGAGACCTTCAATTCGCCTTGTGTTGAGTTCTGGCATGTCGGCAGCTACTCCACTTGGGAGAATGTAATGTTGCGTAATGTATTCTTCAACAGGCTGTATAGGCCACATACAGCAAGCGTTGCTCAACAGGAACGGTGTTGGCGGTCTCCTCCAGGCGCAGCAGTGTCTCCGGGTCAAGCAGGGACTCAGGCGCTGGCGGCGCGATCACACCTGAAAACACCAGGTTGTCCAGTGTGTAGCTGCCTTCTTCCTCCGCCACAAAGGACATCACACCTGGCGGCAAGGGGTTGGGATCAGTAGCCCGAATGAGCGTGTTCCCGTCAATCCCAATGGCAATTTGTGTCCCCTCCATAACCAACGTCACCCTCAACCACTCGGCAACGGCGAACTGCGCCTCCCCTAGCAGCACACCTGATCGGCTCAATTCCACCCGACCATCAGCCGATAACGTGACCAGATACTCCCCAGCGCCACTCCCTTTGGCTACCATCTGCACCCTGCTGCCGTTCAAAGCCAGATCCATCTGAAGGTTTAGGTCCCGCAGGTAGCCATGTTCCAACGACACGGAGAAGTCTTTTGGATCAATGCGCAGGCCCTTGCCCGTGCGTCCGGGTTCTGCGGCCAACACCACATCGGGCAACACACCCTCCCAGTTCGAGGGATCATCAAAGTCCTGGCTGAAGGCGTAGACTGTCGTCGTCAGCCCCATCATGGTTGAGGTGAGCCCCTGCGCTGGCCTGAGATTAAAGAGAGGCACTTGTGCAGAGGGATCAGTGGTATCTGAACCCGTCAAGTCGAAGACAGGAACAACCGCCTCGGCATCATCAGGTTCATCAGGGGGTTGCTCCTGAGCTATCATCTCCCAACCAAACGACAACAGGATCATCAACATAAAAGAGCGAGTACAAAGGTGTTTAATCACAGCTTACTCCTAAGAAACATAATACCATTAGTCACATTGTATAGAGTAAAACTGGTACATCAAGTCATCGTAGGGGAAGTGTCAGGCAATCGTCGGGTAAGGAGTGGATCTGCCCGCTTGACAACAATACAGAACACACGTTCTGCCGTATGTTCTCCCAAATCCACTTTATTCAACTAAACTGAGACTGAGGTTGAACCTCTATGAACTTGCTGCCGACCAACTCACCTGGAGGCTATTTTGACTGCCAGTTATCCGCCCATTTTCCCGGTTCTTCGTCCTTTTTACTTGGTTTCCTGCCGGTTCTCCGCCGTTTCTTGTCGTGTTCCTGCCCTGTATACACCCTCACCTGGAGGCGTGCCTGCTTTCAAACCCGGACCACACGTTCACCCAATCACAGACACTCAAGCTGTATCGACGACTTGGAGGCCGCTTTGACTGGCGTTTTTCCACAGGTTCGCTGCTATTTCTCACCGGTTCTCTCGCCGGTTTCTCCACGTTGCTGCGGCCATTTTTTTGTTGTCCCGCCGCCGCAGAGTTCGTTGCACCTGCCCTTATAGCCACCCTCTTTCTCTGGATATCTCGGCACAAACTGAAAAAAGTTGCGCGGCGGCAACAAAAGGAATATGGAAATGAATATGAAGACACTACAGCCGCCATTAAACTCGAAGCCCTGGTCCCAGGTCTTTCATATTGAACCCGATGGCTTAATCTGCAATGCCCTACCTTGGCAGGGAGAATATGAAGAAATGAATCGGGAAACAGACTGGAATTTAGAAAATGATTTTTCAGACAAGTCCTAAGGTAGTGCGAATGGTCTCTGCAATCCGTTCAACAGTGGGAATGGCCTCATCCTCTAGCGGAGGACTGTATGGGATCAACGCCCCACCCAGATTGACCCGCTTTACAGGTGCTTCTAGGTAGTATATGCCTTCATCAGCCGCGAGTGATACAATGTCTCCGCCCCATCCCGCCGAATGTGGCGCTTCCTCCACAATCACAAGGCGGTTTGTTTTCTTGATCGAAGCTAGTATAGTGGCAGTATCGAGCGGTGCCATGCAACGCAGGTCGACTACCTCACAGCTAATCCCCACAGAGGCAAGTTTCTCTGCCGCTTCCAATGCACGATGCAACATCATTTGAATGGCAACGACTGTGACATCGGTGCCTTCACGGAAAACTTTGGCATAACCCAACGACATCGGTTCAAGGTCGTCAGGTACATCGCCCTTCAAGTTGTAAAGCGCTTTGTGTTCTAAAACATAAACCGGATTATCATCACGAATGGCTCCCCGTAATAACCCATACATGTCGGCAGGTGTCGCTGGGACCACCACTTTGATCCCTGGAAAGTTCATCAGCCATGCTTCTGCACACTGGGAGTGTTGGGTTCCAAAACCTGCCCCCCCACCTTGTGCAGATCGTATGGTTAGCGGCACTTTGAATTGCCCGCCACTCATATAACGATATTTCGTTACCTGATTTACAATCTGATCCATAGCGACAGGGATGAAATCGGCAAACATGAGTTCTGCCACAGGACGCATCCCAGTAATAGCCGAGCCAAGGGCCGAGCCAACAATGGCTTGTTCCGAAATTGGGGTATCACGCACACGATCAGGCCCGAATTCTTCCCAGAGACCGGGTGTGACTTTAAAAGCGCCGCCTGCTTCCGCAACATCCTCGCCAAAGAAAATGACATCCTCATCAGAACGCAATTCGTCTGCCAATGCCTTTTGCACCGCTTCTCGATAGGTCATTTCTGGCATGTTATCTATCCTTCGTAGTAAATATCAGTTAGTAGCTCTTCCAAAATAGGGAATGGTTCCGCTTTTGCCCATTCCAAAGAAGTGTGAACTTCACGTTTGGCAGCATTTTGCATTTCGGTAAATTCTGCGTCGTCAAGTTGACCAGCGGCAATCATGCGCCCTTTGAGGATGTCAATCGGATCACGCTTGAGCCATTCTTCTAGCTCACCTTCAGGGCGATATGGCCCGGCATCCGTGCGTGAATGCCCACGATAGCGGTAGGTTTTCAGCTCCAAGAACGATGGGCCTTTGCCATCACGCGCACGCACTGCTGCTATGGAAACAGCATCGTATATCGCTTCGGCATCTTGCCCGTCCACGATGTCTCCCGGCATATTATAGGAACCAGCACGCACGGCGAGATCATTGATTGGGGTTGTTTTGTGGATGGCGCTATATTCGCCATATTGATTGTTCTCACAGATGAACAGTACGGGCAACTTCCAAATCGCTGCCAGATTCATGGCCTCATGAAATGCACCAATGTTAGTCGTACCATCCCCAAAAAACGTAACGGATACTGCGCCTGTTTTTTTGAGTTGTGCAGTCAATCCAGCACCTACAGCAATGGGGATTTGCCCACCAACGATGGCATTAGCTCCCAGCAATCCAATCGAAGCATCGGTCATGTGCATGGAGCCACCCTTGCCCTTGCATGCACCACTGGCCTTCCCCATCATCTCCGCCATCAGCGACTTAACTGACATCCCCAAGGCTAAAGCATGGTGATGACCTCGATAAGTGCAGGTAACTGTATCGCCAGATTGCAGGGCAGCAGCCGTTCCAACAGCACATGCCTCTTGTCCCACAGCAAGGTGGGTTGTTCCTCGCACTAGGTTGGCAAGGAACAAATCTTGAATTTCATCCTCTGCCTGCCGGATGGTGAGCATTTGCCTGAGCATCCATTGGCGGAGATCAACCGGAACGATCGGTATGCTTTGTGTCATGTTTAATGTCCTCAACAAATGTCACTATCAAATAAAGCGCTCAAGTTGTTCCTGGAAGGCTGCCATAAATCGGGCAAGATGCATCCCATCTACCACGCGATGATTGCCACTTAATGTTAAATGAACAGTCTGGCGGGCATGAAAACCACCGTTAATGAGCACCGGACGTGGCTTAACCGTTCCTACAGCAAGAACCCCAATTTGTGGTGGATTGATAATTGCTGTGAAATGATCCACCTGGGGAACTACACCCAAGTTACTAATGGTAAATGTTCCTGGTTGGGTATCTTGTGCCAGAAGCTTGCTCTCACGAGTACGTTCAATGAGTGCGCGGCTCTGCTGAGCTAAACCGTTGAGCGCATAATGATCGGCGTTTGGGATTACAGGCGTGACAAGTCCCGAATCTAGGGCAACAGCGATTGCCAAATGCACATTTTCATAGGTGTAGATCGTGTTAGCATCGCAATGACCGTTTAACTCAGGCACATCGAGTAAAGCTTGTACCGTTAGATACTGTAATAGATCATTGATACCCGCTTGGTATTCGGGTAACTGCACAATGGCGTCAGTCAAATCAAACTCACCTGATACGTAGAAATGCGGGGCTTCTTGCATACTTTGAACCAATCGGTCGCCAATACGTTGACGTACTCGGCTAAGAGGTGTTCCCACGGCCCCCTCATGTTGAAGCAAGGTTGGCACAGAAGACGTTGGTTCTTCTGGTTGTGCCACATATGCCTCTAGATCGGCAAGGGTAATTGGTCTGCCAATGATACCTACATCTTGCAGGTTAATCCCCGCCTCAAGTGCTGCTTTGCGGACTTTGGGTAGGGCCATTGGCAAACTGTCATCATTTTGCATGTGTCCCTCAATATCTCGTCGGATAATGCGTCCGTGTGAGCCACTACCTTCTATGCTGCCAACATCCACACCCTTTGCATCAGCAATTCTCTTTGCAACGGGGGAAATGCGAGCAGATTCTGTGACAGCTTTAATTTCGGCTTCCGTCCCAACCTGTGCAATGATCGTGCCAACATCAACCGCTTCGCCAGTTGGAACCAATATCGCCAAGAGGGTGCCCTTGGCGATGCTCTCTAGCTCAACATTTGATTTGTCAGCCTCAACGAGTGCGATTGTTTCGCCCTTTGTCACTTGGTCCCCTGGCTGTTTGTACCACTCCAATATGATCCCCGATTGGGTATCAAATCCTAGGTTGGGCATGACGATATCTGTTGCCATCAGGTATTCCTTTCTCAGTGTGTGGATGGGCCGTGAACAGCCAGAATTTCGACAGTCTCATCGCTCGAATTGCTCAAACTGTGTGCTGTACCCGGCTGAACTAACGCACAGGTCCCCCGTCGTCAACGGATAACTTGTAGCATCTGTGGCCCATGTAGCCTTGCCGCCTACAACAAACACAAGCTTATGTGTATGCAGTGCGATTTCTCGCCTGATTTCACATGACCATACTTGCCATGGGTGTAAACCGGCAACTGCCCCCGCTTCCTTGCATATATGGCTACTCATACAGCGACGCAACGGTAACTGGCATACCATCTTGTGCTGCCGAACGATATGCCGCCTCTAATAGTTCAACGGTATATACACCATTGGGATAACCAGGATGCAGATTGGGCAGGTCGTCCAATAGCATGCCCACAAATTGTAGGGTAGACATTTCTGAAGGGTAGCCAGGGTTGTCGGTCATGTGATGAACCTCAGTGCCATCATGTAAGCGCATATAGAACTCCCCCTTGATCGCTTCAGTATAGATTCGGCCTTTGCTGCCATGCAAATGGACTTCTACAAGACCGCCATCACCTTTGCCAATATTGCCGGTACTGCCAACGGTTGCCACAGCCCCATTGGTCATTTTGACAGCAAAAGCGTCCGCAACATCAACTTTCGTATCCAGATTGTTCATAAAGGCGGTGACTTTTTCGGCGCGTAATGAAGGCGCAAGGTGGAACATCATCTCGGCAGAGTGGGTGATTTGTAGATGACCTTGACCACCACCTGCTACCACAGGATCACCGTAGGTCTGGGCAGTTGGCCCGGTAACTGGATAATCGAAAACACTTTCATACGCTTCCGGTTTGCCCCGCAAGAATTCCACTGTCATAGAAGACATCGAACAAGTTACATACTCGACATCCCCGATTACACCGTCATCCATATAGCGCTTGGCTTTAGCCATCGTGTCAATATATGGGAAAATATAGCCAATCAGAATCTCAAGATTCTTTTCTGCTGCTAGATCAGCCAGGGCCTTAGCCTCTTTCGCATATAAGGTCATCGGCTTTTCTAGCAGCAGGTGCAAGCCATTTTCCAAGACTTCTTTGGCAACCGCATAATGGGCATAATGAGGGACAGTCACAACAGCCCCTTTGATGTCATTATGGGCGTTCAGAGCATCGACTAAGCTTGTATAAGTAGAGGGGACGTCATATTTTTCGCTGGCAGATTTCAGGGCATCCGGGTTGTTGTCAACAAGTACAATCTCAGCCCGTTCGTTGTTCAAAAGATTGGGCACATGAAATTGGGTTCCCCACCATCCCATTCCAATCACAGCGAGTTTCACTTTAGACATGGAAATCCTTTCAACAAATCAATTGGATGCATTGACGAATGTTGATATACTTTGTAAAAAGTTACCATTTTCAACAACAAATGTCAAAAAGTGTCAACTCTCTGAAAGGCGTACTCATGAAATATCAGCAACCAGGATCATTAACAGTACAAAAGGTTGAAACTGATGCGATCCGCGTTCCCCTGGATCAAGTTTATCGAGGTAGCAAGTACAAGATGCAAAATCGTTGCACAATCATCACTCGAGTCTATACCCACCAGGGCGTTGTTGGCGAGGTTTATACGGGCGATACGGACGAAGAACAGCCCGTGATTCGTAAGATCATTCATGATGAACTCGCCTCTCTCATTGAAGGGAGGGAGATCTTTGATATTGAAGGTTGCTGGGAAGCAATGAAACCTGCGACCTATGACATCTTGCGATCTCGCAAGATGGTGATGCAGGCGATTTCCGCAGTCGATGCTGCACTGTGGGATACCTTTGGCAAAGCATTAGGAATGCCCCTGTATCGCTTGTGGGGCGGTACGAAGAAACAACTACCGGTCATTGCAATCGGCGGTTACTATGGGCAAACAAATCAAGAACTTGCACAGGAAATTGAGGCGTACCTAGAATATGGCGTGGTCGGCATGAAGTTCAAAATCGGTGGTGGGACGCCTCAAGAGGATTTACACCGTCTCCAAATCGCTGTTCAAACAGCAGGTGATGACTTTCGCTTCATGGTGGATGCCAACCAGGGCTATGATCTGTGGCAGGCTATTGAATTTGTTCGGGGGGCACAGGATGCAGGCATCAAACTCTATTGGTTTGAGGAACCTGTTCGTTGGTACAATGATCGGCGCTGGCTGAAGGATGTGCGCCTAGCAACCGGGATTCCTGTCACTGCCGGGCAGAGTGCCTATTCGCTTGATTCTGTGCGCGACTTGATCATAGAAGGCGCAATTGACTATTGCAATTTCGATGCATCCTGGGCGGGCGGGCCCACGATATGGCGTAAGGCGGCAGCCATTGCTTATGCCTTTGGCATCGATATGGCCCATCATGAAGAAGCTCAAGTCGCCGCTCATCTGCTTGCATCCATCTCAAACACATCTTATGTCGAATGTTTTCACAAAAATCGCGACCCTATCTTTTGGCATATTCAGACTGAAGCGCCGAATATCAAAGATGGCACTTACACCCTTCCAGATCGGCCTGGTTTTGGCATTCAATTGAATACGGATTATGTCGCTCGTTATCGTGTAGATGACTAGGAGATGCTACCCATGAAAATTAAGAAAGCGCAAGCATTTCCACTATGGTACCCCGAAATCGTTGATAACAACAATCTTCGGCATATTGTGTTGGTTCGTTTAGAAACTGATGCTGGTCATGTGGGATGGGGGGAATGTGTAGCAATTTTCCGTGAGAATGCTGCGAGTGTCGTTGCCTTGTTGCGACATGGGCTACTGGACATTGTGCTTGATCGAGATCCAATGGACAACCAGGTATTGTGGGATGAAATGCGACAACGGGTATGGTGGTATGGTGATGTTGGAGGCATTGCAGGATTTGCCATCAGCGCGGTTGATATGGCCTTATGGGATTTGAAGGGCAAAATCCTCAACCAGCCCCTCTGGGCTCTACTGGGTGGTAAACGCCACGAGCAGCTAGCGGCTTGTGCGAGTCTCCATCCCAAAGGCAGCACCATTGATGAACTGGCTGAGGAAATGGCAAGTTACATCCAACAAGGTTATCAGCTTGTGAAGGTTGGCTTTGGCAAAAAGGGAAATGCCAACCTGGGATTCGAAGCAGAACGGGACATTGCCTTTGCCAAAGCCGTCCGTGAAGCAATCGGTCCTGATGCAGGTTTCATGATAGATGTGGGGGCAGGCATACGTTGGAATATTCCCTATGCTATTCGTATGGCGAAGGCATTCCTTGAAGCCAAACTGACCTGGTTGGAAGACCCCTTCCATCCTGATAATCTTAATGCTTATCATCATCTACGGACGGCTGTACCACAAATGCCAATCGCATTTGGCGAGCGGCTTTTTACACTGGATGCCTTTCATCACATCCTGGAAATGGATGTCTGCGACTATATTCTCGTTGATGCAGGACGTGCCGAAGGCATTACGGGTGTACTTAAGATCATCGAGCTTGCAGCGCAATACAACGTGAAATACAACCCACATACCTATAGCTCAGCGGTGAATACGGCTGCCGCAATTCATATCGCGCTCTGTGCAGAAAAACCAACAATTTTTGAACTGATGCCTCTCCCGAGTGTGATGCAGGTTGAACTCGCTTCAGATCCGATCCAACATCAGAATGGATGGGTAACTGCACCAGACAAACCGGGGTTAGGTGTTGAGGTCGTTGAAGAAATAGTGTACAAATATCAGTTTGAAGTGTAAGCATTTCTACGCTTTTGGATCAGCCGGGTAATATTGCTCTACGTTGTCGGCGTTGATAAAGACATGCTCCACATAGATGGCAGGGGGGACGGATTCGCCTGCCAGGATTCTTTGGGCTAATTCCAATAGTTTTTCACCATAGGATTCTGGCCGAAAAGCGGTTGAGCCTACAACCCGTGTGTGGGGGTTCTGGAGTTCGATACGTAAGCGACGATCTCCGCCTTGCCCTACGATAAGGACAGTTTCTTCACACTGGAGTTGACGTGCGGCTCGTACAGCTCCAATGGCAGCATCATCATTAAAGCAAATGATAGCAAACCGCTTCTGGGGGCCAATCTGTCCCATCATAGATACCATCTCACGCTCGCTAATTTGGGTGGTGTTGCCGCTATCAAGGCAGATGATCTGTTCACGCGGGACTTGCCCTACAATTTGCTGGAACCCATCGATTTGCCCCTGGATCCGCATCGCAGGCAGGTTGCCCGCACGCGGATGTTCCAACACAGCCAAGAAGTCAAAATCACCGTTCCACTCAGACAATACGGCTTCGCCCAGGACTTGCCCGGCGATCAAACCAGCTTTGTAGTTATCGACACCGAAAAATGTCGCACCAACCATCGGAATATCTACCGAGATAATTGGAATCCCCAAGGCGTTGACCTTATTGGCAATCAGATTGCCGACGTTCTCATCGATCTGATATTCAATGAGGAGATCGATTTGCTGATTGATCAAATTATCGGCAACAGTCAGCGCAATATCCGGGTTGAGTTGATTATCGGCAACAATGAGTTCAAGATTGGTTGTCTTGTGAACCCCTAACTCAAGTCCTCGGCGCACATCACGCCCAAAGGGCATCTTCTCACTGATGTTAGCAAACCCAATGCGATAGTTGCTGTCTGATTCATAGGAGGCATAAGTTGTTGCGGTTTGTTTGCTGCAAATGATGACATGGGTTGCGGTCTTGCGGATCGCTTCAATCGTCTCCGCTGCCATGTTGACATCAGTAACCACATAGTCAATCTCGTTCAAGGTAGCGAAGGGGGTCAAGGCGCCTTTGCCCACTTTACTTGAATCAATCAACGCTATCTTCTTTTGGCAGGCGTTGATAACCTGTTGTTTGAGCTGAGCCTCTTGCAGATCACGCTCTAGCAAGCCCATCTCAATCGAAAAGCCAGAACAGGAAACAAAACCGGTCCGAATCCTGAGCGCCTGCAAAAGGGATTCGTCAGCACTTCCTACAATTGTGTTGCCATTTTGTTTGAGTACACTTCCAGCCAGAATAACAGTATTGGTAGGATTCACTGACAGAGTACGTGCAACCTCAATACCATTAGTGACAACCGTTAAATTGGTGCGATCCACAAGATACTGTGCAATGTACAACACAGTGGTGCTGGCATCTAACAGGATGACATCGCCACTATCAATTTGACCACTAGCCCACTGGGCGATCCATTGCTTCTGTTCTGCATTCACTCGTGTTTTGGCATGGATGGGACTGCTGTGTGTGATGTACTGGGTAGGGGCAACCGCGCCTCCACGTACACGGTGTAGTTGCCCTCTTGCATCGAGTGCTTGGAGGTCATTGCGAATCGTTCCCTCAGAGACATCCAACATTTTGGATAATTCGGACACACTAATGCTTGTTCGGTCTTTAAGGAGGTCAAGAATCTTCTGATGTCTTTCGAAGACAATAGTTGGTTTGTTCAAAATTGCCTCTGTTGATACTGCAAATCACATAGTGCATTGTAGGGAATATTGCCCCAGATTACCAATTTGATATTCTTATTGCATATGTTAGATTCTAACAGGTTTCAACAATTTTCAATAATTGAGGAGTTCTCTTATGCAGCGCGTAGGCTTTATTCTACAGGTCAAGAAGGAGATGCTCGAAGACTACAAGAAACACCACGAAAATGTCTGGCCCGAAATGCTGGATGCGCTCCGCCGCACCGGTTGGCGCAACTATTCACTATTTTTGCGCGATGATGGCTTACTCTTTGGCTATTTTGAGGCTGAAGAAAGCTTTGAGGCATCTTTGGCAGGCATGGAAAAGGAAGAAATCAACCTGAAGTGGCAGGAATTCATGGGGCCGTATTTTGAGTCTCTTTCGGGCCGTCCTGACGAAAACATGCTTCATCTTGAAGAAGTCTTCCATCTAGACTAGTTTCTGGTGCAAAAGTGTCCTCAAACGCAAACATGGCTTGGATCGCTGGCGAGGACGGCTTCGCACGATGGGTCGGATGGGGCGTGATCGCCAACCAACAAGCTGATCCGCATCCGTGAAAACCGGATACCTTTCTGCTTATTTCCGAGTTTCGCACCAGAAACTAGACTAAGGCAATGGTGAATCTCATGGATGTCCATGAGGCGGGTTCCAGGCCAACTAGCCAGGGCATGAATGGGGTGAGATTGTGGGCAAAAGCATCACCTCATGCTTGTTGTGGCGGCGACAAACAAAAAAGTTTGCCGCATATACGGGAAATGGTGGAGAAATTGCTGCAATTTGCAGCAAAAGTGGACGGTGAGTGGGTTGGTAAGCAGCAGAAACATGCAGATCCAATTTCATTTTATCTGAAAAGTGGTCATGTTGGGTGAACGTGTGTTCTGGATTTGAAAGCCAACAGACCCTTGATTGATGCTTCCCATGATCTTATAGGTCAGTGTTTACTTTTACTCAAATTGTAAAGCTATATCCACAAAATTTGGCACTTTCTAGACTAATCAGTATTTGACAGAAGTTGTTGAACATGTTATTTTTCAACAACTTTCAACAATAAACGCTAAGTCATTGTTGAAATCAAGCAGATAGTCACTATTTAGCAGTAGTGTGTTTTTAAGGAGACATAAATGAATACTTTAGGTAAGAGTGTCGCCACCTTGTTGGTTATAGCGATTATGGCCAGCAGTTTTGGGTTCTTGACGGCACATGATATTACACTCGTCCATGCACAAGACGATGATTGTGCGACTGCAAAAGATAGCTATGTCATTGGGTTCGCCAACCTCACGGAAGATATTGTCTTTACACAATTGGTTCGTGAAAGTATCGAGGCTGCAGCAGAAGAGGCAGGCAATGTAGAAATCGTGCTGGCAGATAACCGTTTAGATGGTGCAACTGCCCTGTCGAACGCAGAAAATTTCCTGACCCAAGGCGTTGATGGGGTCATTGAATTCCAAACCGATGAAGCATTCGGCAATGTGATTATGAGTCGGTTCCGTTCGGCAGGCATTCCGGTTATCGCTATCGATATTCCAATGCCTGGTGCAACTTTCTTTGGGGCAGATAACTACTTCGCTGGAGAATTGGCAGGGATGGCAATGGCAGAGTGGGCTGATGAAAACTGGGATGGTGAAGTGGACTATCTTCTCATTCTCGAACTACCACAATCTGGACCTATCCCTGCGGCACGTATGCAGGGGCAAGAAGAAGGTCTCCAGAACAACCTGGACACCCCCATTCCTGACGAGAACATTTTCCGCCTTGATAGCAAGAACACCCAAGAAACTGCCTTTGAAGTGACCACCGATACACTAGCAAATATCCCGGAAGGTTCAAAAGTGGCTGCTGTGACTATTAACGATGGTACGGCTCTTGGTGTCATTGCTGCCTTTGAAACTGCTGGGCGTGAAGATGAGGTAATTGTGGTGGGGCAGGGTGCCGATCCATCTGGCCAGGAAGAGATGATGAAAGAAGAGAGCCGCTATTTGGGTGCAACGGGATACTTTCCAGAGACCTATGGCGACAAGCTGATCCCCACCATGCTTGACCTGCTGGAATGCCAGTCTGTACCCCCTTCAGTTTATCAGGATCATGTGTTCATTACGGTTGATAATCTGTGTGAATTCTATAGTGAGGATTGGGAAGAGTTCTGCACTGAAGAAGACGAAGAGTAAAATTGACATAAACGGGCTTTAGCCCGCCGCAAGCCGCAACGAACCTTTGGTTCGATTTCAATGAATGGTCGCGGTTAGGCGATTTTGAGGGTTTTAACCAGAGTGTGGCGTTGATCTAATTGTCGATAAGAAGGAGATCGCGCCCCAAAAGGGAAATGATGCTCAAGACCTACAAGTACCGCCTGTATCCTAGCAAGAGCCAGCAGCGTCATCTCTGGCAAACCTTGGCCTGCGCCCGGCCCTTCGACAACAGGTGTGTGGAAGAACGAAGTGTGAGCAGAAACCAGCAAATGCGGAATGTCAAGCACGACAAAAAGACCTTGCCACAAGCACAAATCGTTCACAGTCATGTCTTGCAGGTGGTCGCAGCCGATTGCGACGAGGCCTTTCAAGCCTTCTTCCGTCGTGTCAAGAATGGTGAGACACCGGGTTATCCCCGTTTCAAGGGCTGCCATCGCTTCCATAGCATCGGCTTCAGGATGGCTGGTCGTCGTCTGAAGGTGTCGGGTGTGGGTTGTATCGCTGTGCGTTGGCATCGAGCCATCGATGGGTTCGTTCCTTGCGAGATCAAGACGCTGCGGATCACTCACAAGGCAGGGCGTTGGTCTGCTTGCTTGGCCGTTGAAATGCCAGAGCCAGCCAAGCTGCCAAAAACTGAGCGACGGGTTGGCTTGGATGTCGGGGTATCCGCATGGGTCACGACCAGCACAGGTGAGAAGGTTCAAAACCCCAACTCCTACCGGGAGAGCCAAATGAAACTGCGTGTTCTGCAACGGTCACTGGCCCGGAAGAAACGGGGTGGCAAGAACCGCCGCAAAGCCTTGCTGCTCGAACTTTTAGTTCGCGTCCAGCGTCAGCAAGAGCAGGTGGCCAATCAGCGCAAAGACAACCTGCATCAACTGAGTACCCACCTGGTTGAGCACGACGATCTGATCGCGCTGGAAGACTTGCAGGTGCGCAACAGGGTCAGAAACCAACACCTCAGCAAGAGCATCCTGGAGAGTGGGTGCGAACCTTCGGTTCGGCGTATTTTCAAACAATATCTGACGTACAAGGCTGGAAGCGCCGGACGTGAAGTGGTGTTGGTTGATCCCGCCTACACATCCATAATCTGCTCCAACTGTGGTGCAATCTTCGCGGGCTTAACACTCAAAGATCGTTGGGTGGAATGTGCTTGTGGTCTCTTGCTCGCTAGGGATCACAATGCAGCAAAGAATATCCTGTATCGAGCCAGATCGGACGGGTCTGTACAGCCTAACGTAGCGGGAGGTTCCTCATGCGTGTTGTAGAAGCTGCGCCGAACCAAAGTTCGCTTGATCGGCAGCAGAGCGTCACTTACTTTGCTGATTGGTGGGCAACAATGCCTATCAATCCTTTGTTTCAAACTAAACTGATTTATGGCCCAGTAATATACCCATTTATTCACTAACAAGTTATAGGATTCCATGCATGACTCATGCATCCCATTCACCCTCAAATGCCCTCAAACCGTCCAATCGATTGGCCTGGATCAGCAGCGATAGCCTCACGATAATTACGCTTATTGGGAGTTTTTTGCTCTTATGTGTTATCTTCGCATCTCTTTCTGAGAACTTCCTTTCTCTTGCTAACCTTGAAAACATAACCAAACAGCTAGCGGTTGTTGGTGTTGTGTCCATTGGAATGACGATAGTCCTTATTGCAGGGGGGGTTGATATTTCGGTAGGGTCGGTTGCAGCACTTTCTGGCGTTGTCACAAGTCTGTTGTGGATCGAACTGGGCATACCACTGGGCATCAGCACTTTTCTAGGTCTACTCAGTGGTACACTGGTAGGATTCCTTAATGGGTTCATGGTCACTTTCATGAAGATCAACCCATTGATTACAACATTGGGCACATTCTCGATTGTACGTGGGCTGGCGTTTGTCCTTAGTGAGGGGCAGACCAATCAACTGAATAATGAAGCATTTAAGTTCTTGGGACGTGGCGAAGTATTGGGTGTGTCCTTTTCATTGTTACTGATGTTAGTCTTATATGTCTTATCCTTCATTCTTCTACGCCATACACAGTTTGGCCGCAACCTGTATGCAATTGGTGGTAGCCCAGAAGCAAGCCGGCTAGCAGGGATTGCGGTGACACACCATCTACTGGTCGCCTATACATTGTGTGGCACACTAGCTGCCCTGGGTGGCCTGATAATTGCATCACAGTTGGCCTCTAGCGCGCCCCGTGCTGCAACGGGTCTTGAATTTACGGTGATTACTGCTGTGATCCTGGGTGGAACCAGTCTTGCTGGGGGGAAAGGGACGCTCACTGGCACTTTTGTTGGGGTGATTATTTTGCGCACACTCAATAACGGCCTCACCATAACAGAAGTTCCGTCGTGGTATCAAGATGTGGCCAGTGGTGCTGCATTGATAATTGCGGTTGGCTTTGATCAGATACGTATACGCCTCACAGAACAAGCGTCACGGAGGTCCTATCGGCAATGACCCAGGATCGAAAACCGATATTGGAGATGCGCGACATCGCGAAGAGTTTCTTCGGCGTGAGAGTACTCAACGATGTATCGATTGATTTATACAGTGGCGAAGTCCTGGCACTTCTGGGCGAAAACGGCGCAGGTAAATCTACACTGATCAAAATCCTCAATGGTGATTATCGAAAAGACGACGGCACAATTATTATTGACGGCCACTCAGTTCACTTTGAGCAGCCCCGCGATGCCGAACACGCTGGTATCCGTATGATTTACCAGGAATTACATTACGCGCCTGAATTATCCGTGGCGGAGAATATGCTGCTTGGGCATCTACCCAGGTGGATGGGTGATATGTTCATTGACTGGAACAAAGCCTATGAGATTGCACGCGAGCAATTGGATGTACTCAAGGTTGAAATTGATCCCCGTACGCTGATGCGTGATTTGACAGTTGTGCAGCGAGAAATCGTTGAAATTGTCAAGGCGCTTTCTAAAAGTGCCCGGATCATTGTGATGGATGAACCCACTGCCGCTCTCACCCCCTTGGAGGTCAATCAGCTTTTCGGGATTATTGACAATTTACGTGAACAAGGGGTGGGCATTATCTATATCTCTCACCGTCTGGACGAAATTTTCGATGTCGCACAGCGCGTGACTGTCTTGCGTGATGGTAATCTTGTGGGCACCAAGCCTGTTTCTAAGGTCACGCAAGATCAACTCGTGGAGATGATGGTTGGGCGGACGATTGAAGATCGTGTGGAAGCTCGTAAACACGCCTCCAAAATTGAACTGGGTGAGATCGCATTGCATGTGCGCAACCTTACTAAACTCGGCTCGTTCTACAACATGAACATTGACGTGCGTGAAGGTGAAATCGTAGGGTTATTTGGGCTGCTAGGTGCAGGACACACCGATTTAACTCGGTGCATCTTTGGTGCAGATAAAGCTGACAGGGGAACAATTGAAATTGCTGGGCAACAAGCGGTTATTGGCATCCCCCAAGATGGCAAGAATGCTGGTGTTGGTTTCGTTCCTATTGATCGCAAAATGAATGGTCTTGTCTTGAGTATGAGCGTCCGCAAGAATACTACTTTGTCCAATTGGAGGAATCTGCAATCACTGGGCTTCTTTTTGCAGAGTAAAGAAAAAGCCCATACGCGACGCTGGGTGGATGATCTGGGTATCCGAATGGCGGGTGGCATAGAAGTCGAAACGCGGTTTCTAAGCGGTGGAAACCAGCAAAAGGTTGTGTTAGCTCGTTGGCTAGAAGCAAACGTCAAGGTCCTTTTGCTCAACGAACCTACCTGGGGGGTAGACGTTGGCGCACGCTCTGATATTTACGATCAATTGGAAGCCCTTGCCCAACAAGGCCTGGCGATTTTGATGGTATCCTCAGACATTCAGGAGGTACTATCGGTGAGCCATCGTATTTTGACCATGCACGATGGGAGATTGACTGGGGAGTTCATGCAATTAGAAGCTACCGAAGATAAACTGCTCGAAGCCGCTGCTAGGGAGGCTCTTCATGATGAGTAAAGCACAATCGCCGCGAATACTCCCACGCAGCGTGTTCCAATCTCAGCTTGTACAGGAAGTACTCGGATTGGTGATTATGCTGGCATTGATTATAATTGTCATGTCGCAGCTTTCCAGCGTATTCCTCACGCCCCGAAATTTCAACAATCTGCTGATTTCCAGCGCCACAATTGGCATCATCGCTGTATTCACAACGATGTTGATGATTGGCGGCGGTCTAGATTTGTCCGTTGCGTCGACAGCAGCTTTGGCTGGCGTTGTGATTGGCGTGCTGCAAGAATCGCTAGGGCTATTCCCGGCGGTTGGGGTTGCCCTACTAGTAGCGGCATTCGTGGGATTTGTGAACGGCTTTTTGGTAACTTATGTCGGCATTAATGCATTGATTACCACACTTGGGATGCTTTCGGTTGCACGCGGAATGGCATTTGTTCTATCAGATGCACTTACCATCCCGGTGTTTGATCTGACAGGGGAACAAACTGAAGTCTATACCCATTTTGCCAACTTGAGTGAAGGCAAGATGGACTTGGGTTTTCTTGGGCAAGTGCCTATTCCAGTGATTGTGACAATGTTGTTGTTTGCGCTCGGTATCTATGTCTTGCGTTTTACCACCTACGGACGTGCGATGTATGCGATTGGAGGCAATGAAGAGGCCAGCCGCTTGGCAGGTTTGTCTGTGCGACGATATCGTATGATGGCCTTCATATTGTCTGGTTTAAGTGCCGGTCTCGCAGGTGTTTTTCTAACGGCCCGCCTCTATGCCGCAGACCCGCGTGCTGCGCCATCAGTCGAGTTGACCGTGATTACAGCAGTTGTACTGGGAGGAACGAGTCTGTCTGGTGGCAAAGGGAGCTTGATCGGTACGCTACTGGGGGTATTGATCTTGAGCATGTTACTTAATGGGCTGACATTACAAAGTGTCTCAACCGAATATCAAAACATCGCGCAGGGCACTGTGTTGTTGATTGCAGTGTTAATCGACCAGGTACGCCTAGGTCATGTCAATATTGGTTTGAATCACTTACGCCGAATGCTACGAAGCAATTAGATGGAGAGAGACGATTGTGTCTGGGAATAACGTAAAAGCGAAAATAGGGGTATTTGGTATCGGTCTCGCCGCTTACTGGCCCCAGTTCGACGGACTCAAAGAACGTTTAGAGGGTTATCAACGCGATGTTGAAGCGAAGATCCGAGCGATGAATGCTGAGGTTGTTTCGGCAGGTTTGGTGGATGATGCGCCTGGTGCAAAACAGGCAGGAGACTTATTTGCCCGCGAGAATGTTGATCTCATTGTGTGCTATGTCGGCACATATTCTACGTCGTCTCAGGTACTGCCTGCTGTACAGCGGCGCAAGGCCCCGGTGTTGGTGTTGAACCTGCAACCCGTTCCAGCGTTGGACTATCTGGATACTGATACAGCAGAATGGTTAGCCAACTGCTGTGCTTGCTGTGTGCCAGAAATCTCGAATGCATTTGCACGGAGCCGAATTCAGTTTAATGTGGTATCTGGTTTACTATACCCGGCTGAAGGCTATGCCCAACAATACTATGAACGTGGATGGACCGAGATTGAGGATTGGGTTCGGGCCGCGTGTGTGATGCGCGAGTTGAACTACAGCCGTATTGGGTTTCTGGGGCATACTTACCCCGGCATGCTTGATATGTATTCCGATTTCACCATGATGCACGCCCAACTAGGTGCACACATTGAAGTGCTGGAGATGGACGATTTATGGCAGCGCGTCAATGCAGCCACTGAGGCAGAAATCGCAGTGAAGATTAACGAAATAAAGCATACATTCCAGATTGCTGAACCTAGACGCGACAAAATCTCTATGGCAGTTACAGATGAAGCGATGCGATGGTCAGCACAGGTCGCAGTTGGTCTGGACCGTCTCGTGGCAGATTTCGACCTCAATGGCCTAACCTATTATTACCGCGGTTTGGATAGTAATGACAATGAAGAGCTAGGGGCTAGTTTGATCGTAGGGAATTCCCTGTTGACAGCCCGTGGCATACCCGCTGCAGGCGAAGGTGATTTGAAAACCTGCATCGCTATGATAATGATGGATCGTTTGGACGCAGGTGGATCGTACACCGAATTCTACGCTATGGATTTCTATGAGGATTTCATCCTCATGGGACATGATGGGCCAGGGCATGTCAAAATCAGCGATGAGAAGCCGCTTTTGCGCGGATTGGGGTTGTTTCATGGCAAGCGTGGATATGGTCTATCGGTTGAGTTCAACGTGAAACACGGCCCGATTACGATTTTGGGATTGACCCAAACAGCCGATGGCAACCTGAAGATGCTCGCTGCAGAGGGTGAATCAATCCCCGGGCCAACGATGCAAATCGGCAACACGAATTCACGCCTCAAGTTTGATCTTGATCCGGCTGAGTTTATGGATCGTTGGGCAGAAGAGGGCCCGACCCATCATGTTGCACTCGGCGTGGGCAGCCAGAAGAAGCGGATTAAGAAGTTAGCCCGGCTCTTGGAAGTTGATCTGTTGACGGTTTGATCGGGTCGTCCATGCCAAAGAACGAAGAATTTTGAGGAGATCATTATGCGTTTAACAGTCACAAATCACTCATTTGAAAGACTTCCTCTGGAAGGTACGTTGGCTCTTGCTCATCATATGGGCTTCAAAGGAGTGGATATTGCCGGATTCCATAATCGGGGTCGGTGTAGCTTTGAACCTGAAGATGTCCTCAACGATCCACAAGGGGAAGCAGATAAACTTAAAGCCCTACTTGATAAATACGAACTAGATGCGGTTGATTTCTTCCCACAGTATGGTACCCATCCTGGTGAGCACGCCATCAATGACCCCGATGCTATGGTTCGTGCTAAGGATGAGGAATACATACGGGGCTCAGCCCAGTTTTGCCAAGCGGCCGGCATTCCAGGATTCACAATTTTGCCAGGGATTGATCATGTTGGGCACGCCTTAGCCGAAAATCTGGATGTGTCGGGGAAGGCATTAAAGCGAGCCACGGAAATTGCAGGCGAGCATGATGTTGAACTGCGTTTTGAACCACACATGGGGTCAGTTGCTGATACTCCTGAACTGGCACTTCAGCTCATTGACATGGCTCCTGACGCAAAAGTCACCTTGGATTATGCTCACTTTGTATTGCAGTATATTCCCGAAGAGCGCATCCATGTGCTGATACCCCATGCAGGTCATTTTCACCTACGTCCGGCACGTCCTGGCAAACTACAGACTGCTTGGGGGGAGGGCACAATTGATTTTGTCGATATCATTGATCGACTAAAGGCAGCTGACTATCAGGGCGCTTTATCAATTGAGTATGTTTATGCAGATTGGTTTGACATCAATCGCAACGATGTCCTGTCAGAAACGATCATCACCAAAGAAGCACTTGAAAATCAGGTTGGCCAACTGTAGATTGCTTGGGAAAGGGAGTATTGATGTCAGTACAAGATCGGGTAGCAATTGTTACGGGGGCAGCGCGGGGGATTGGTGCGGCAACGGCTCAACGGCTGTGTGAAGGTGGCGCACGGGTCGCATTGGTCGATATTGATCAAGATTTAATCCGTCATCTGGCAAACGAACTTGTCGAGCAAGGCTATAAGGCCAAAGCGTTTCAGTGCGATCTGTCCATTCTGGGCCAGATCGAACAGCTTGTAGCGGATGTTGTTGCTCATTTTGGCAAAGTTGACATTCTGGTCAATAATGCAGGAATTTGTCCGCGTATTCCTATTGTGGATATGACTAAAGAGTGGTTTGACCAGATTGTCAATATCAATATGCGGGCGGTGTTCTTCCTCACACGAGAAGTCGCCACTGATATGGCAAAGCGCAAATGGGGACGTGTTGTGAACATCAGCTCCACTGGTGGGCGAATTGGTGGTGTACATAACTCAACTGTTTACAGTGCGACTAAAGGGGCAGTACTTTCTATGACCAAGTCCATGGCTCGTGAATACGCCGCTGACGGGATTCTCATCAATAGTATTGCACCTGGCGCTGTGGAGACGCGCATGTTTGATATTGACCCGAAATCAAAGGCAGATTACATCAAAACGGTCCCACTTAAGCGGATGGCACAACCGATTGAACTCGCCAATTCGATCATCCACCTGTGCTCTGAAGAAACAACCTGGGTCACAGGTGCTACACTGGATGTTAATGGTGGCGTGGTGATGGTTTGATGACCTTGTACACTGCATGGATGGGCTACAAATCATTGAATATATTCGTTCTAAATCGAGCTTGCAACATATCTCAATAGTCAGAGACAAGATGAGCAATCTAGGAGCAGATACGGGAAGTTGTTTTTATAACTAATGCAGATGGCTTGACAAACAACTCAAGATTTTGTTGATCACACTCACCCATGATACCAGCGTCCCCTGACCAGCCCGATCAGAGGCATTCTTCTATTATATAAGTAAATCATTAACCCGATGTGCGGATTTCAATCAGATTGTTCGGTTTTTTGCTGCAATTGCAGCAATTTTCCAGTAGATACTTAGCGTCATGGACATTGGCTGGGGTTAACTCTAGCGCTACGATCACATTAGGATACGACCGCGCAGGTGAGCACGCAAGCCATAAGAGGTCTGATGTGAAGCAGTAGTGGATCGCATGGATAGACATGGGATCGGGTTCCGGCCCCAAAGCGCTTGTGTTCATGGCCAATAAGGCAGCCCATGAATGGGTTTGTTGTTTGCCGCCGTTGCCACAACAAAAAACGGCGGCAATACGGGAAAGGGCAGCTAAAATAAGACGCTGAGTGAGTTGTTAAACAGCAGGGTCATACTCAGTGTATCTGATAAAAGGCTGGATTGGTAGAACGTATGTTCTGTGTTCAGAAGCTAAAGCGTAAGCATATGTGGAATCCTATCCACAACATTTAACAAAAGGTGGCACCCAAAACGGGGGTATAGTTAGGAAACTATTGTTTGTGGAGTTGGCGTCGGTTCCAAGCCAAGACGAAGAGTTTGAGTGTGTGCAAGAACGCCTTCACACATTTGGACAAACGGCATGTTTTGCGTCTGAGACGTGCCAGATCGTGACCTCTTCCACCCGATAGGTGGCTTCGTCGCGCTGGATAACAGGTTTAACGCTCAACAAGGGTCACGTAGGGGTGCAGCTGGCGCAGTTCTGGGGTGTGGCGACACTGGCATCGCCGGCCGTGGCTGCCGACTTCCGTTTTTCCCGCGTTCACTTGGTTTTCTGTATTGTGACAGTATGGACATTCGTTCATGTCACTAATTTAATCAACATCCAATAGCAAGCAAGCCAGCTGGAAACTACTGGATAGGGAACAAAAATAGGGTCGGGTTCAGATTGGTGTATCACCGCCCGAATTGGGGTGATATAAAGACAGCCACGATCAAGCAGGATGGAGTTGGTCGGCTCTGGATTTGCTTCTTAGGGGTGGAAAGTTTATGGTGGCCAGTACGGGTCAAAGCGGTGGCTTCAAGCACTTTCTTACCATCGATGAAGGGGCAGCAGATTCGAGATGATCTGCCACATTTGCGCGGTATCCAACGTCGGGTGTCTCAGAAGGTCAAAGGCAGTGCCAATTCAAACTCGCTCATGAGTTATGTGACCAATACGACATCCTGTACTTTGAAGATCTAGAACATGGATGAGATGAACCAAAGGTTCGATGAAACGCTTGTGGGGGCGCAAGATCAGCGATCTAGGTTTCGTATAGTTGATGAGCATGCTGGAATGGATGGCCTTCAAATGGGGCAAGCGGGTGGTCCAGATCGGCAGTTAAACTTGGTCATAGATTGTGATCACAACGCAGTGAAGAATATATTTGAGGCGGGGCATCGCCTCATACTGTCTCAGTCGGAGGAAGCCCTTACTTTGGTAGGGCATCTGGCGTGAACGACAGAAGCCCACTGAATCTTTGGTTCACTTTACCTGTGGGAGTATGTCATATGATTGATGTTTCACCTATCCTTGAAGAATATTCATAAGGAGTCTTTAGTAAATGATTGAGATACAACACCCAAAAGTTGTCGTTATTGGTTCTGGTAGTTTGTTTTTCGGAAGACAGGCTATCTGGCAGATGGTCCATTCACCTCACCTCAACACAGGCACACTTGCGCTAGTAGATAATAACCCGAAGCGGATGGAGAAGATGGGCACACTGGCAGAAATGGTTATTGCCCAGATGGACGTCGACCTGAAGCTAGAAATCGCATCGGATTGGAAAGATGTGTTGCCTGGATCAGACTTCGTAGTGTTGAGTTTTGCGGATAATACAGTCAAGTATCGTGGTCTTGACTGCGAAATATCGGAGAAGTACGGTGTACGCATGTGTAGCGGCGATACTATCGGCCCTGGGGGCATCTTCCGTGCCATGCGTGAATTGCCTGTCATCATGAATTGTGCTTGCGACATTGCAATCATGTGCCCAGATGCTTGGGTCATAAACTACATCAACCCCAGCACCGTCAATGGCATGGCACTGGCACGATATGCGCCAGATCTCAACAGCTTTGCACTGTGTGATAGCTTGCACATGCCCCATGTCAAGAAACGCTATGCCCAACACGCCGGGATTATCAGCAACCCCGACGAATGGAATGATGAGATCGACGTGGCCTTCGATATGCGGATTGCGGGCGTTAATCACTTCACTTGGATGCTGAAAGGCGAGCATCAAGGCCGGAATGTAATGCCAAAGATTGCCCAAACCCTGAAGCAGGCTGCCGCAACCGAAGACTTGGGGGGTGATAAAGGTGCAAAAGCCCTTCATAACGCTGCCATCGCCTATCAACTCTATGAAATCTTCGGCAAGATACCGACCTGCGTCGCTCATACCAAAGAATATGTCCGCTATTGGCAGGGGCACGGCATTCGGCCAGATGTCATCCCGCCGCTTGCCATTTGGGAAACTGACGCCCGTTACGCTCGCCATGATGCCATGTGGCAGCAGGTCAATGACTTTACGAGTGGAAAAATTCCCATTGACGACTATATGACAACCTTCGGCCCCGACCATGCAACCGACATCATTGAAAATATGGTCGGCGGACTTGGCAAACCTTTCCACGTCAATGTTTATAATAAAGGTGCTGTCACCAATATGTCCAATGATGCGTTTCTGGAGTTGTTATGTGATGTGGATATGAACGGGCCCGTGCCGCGCTTTGTCGGTGAGATGCCGCGTGGTATCCGGGGAATGCAAGAACTCATTCTGGATACGCATGAGCTCACCGCCGAAGCCATCGTAAAGGCAGATTACACCCTGCTACGGCGTGCTATGATGACGGATCCACTGACCAACTCCATCGCTGATGCGGATGCCATCCTCCAGGAATTGCTCGAAGCTGAAAAAGACATCCTGCCTGACCACTGGTACAAGACCGCATTCAGATGATTGAGCAATTTGAGTTCTTCCAAACGATGTGCTAGGGAAAGTCGCGTTTGTATATCAAGCGAAGCTGTGGGTTCAGTTTCCACAGTATAATCAATGTACGCCGCGCTTGATGCTGGATAGATTACCAAAAAGGTTTCTGGGGAAATCATATCGTCATGAGTTCTGGTGTCAGATGATCGGTACGGTTCATATAGCGTATCATGGCAAACTCATCCATTCCAAGATCAATTCGAGTGATGGCGGTGTTGTAATGCCAGAAACGATGATGTATTCCAGGTAGCGAGTTCATAATTGCCTTAATGAGTCGATCAATAAACGTGCCGTGTGAAACGAGGATGACCACATCTTCGGCATGCTCTTCGTTTTTCCCCCACTTGCGCAGATCAGCCCCCACACGCAGTGCCCGTGCCATACACAATTCATTCGATTCAAAGCCATCATCAGGGTTCCACCAGCCGTCCTCGGTGATAGTGTCAGGCAGGACATAACCAGGAAATTCGGCTTCAATCTGGGAGCGTGTCATGCCACCATAGCCTTGAATCATGCCGCCATGTTTGAGGTAAATGCCGCCGTGTTCGTGAATATCCGGCCAGACCTCTGGCTTCATACCTAATGCTTTGCCGATAGGCTGGGCTGTTTGCAGTGCTCGGTGCATGGCACTGCAATAAAGATGAGAAAACTGGAAATTGCCGACTTGGTTGCGTCCCGGATCATCAGTTGCCAGCAGCACCATCGCATCGATGTTGAGGGTGTTTGCCAGATAATCGCCAACACGCTCAGCTTGGATTTTGCCAATATCTGTCAAGGCAGGGTCTTTAACGCGGTGGACCTGGTCTTGCATGAGGGCATTGTTTTCCGACTGCCCGTGCCGGACAATATATAATTGCATCGTCTCCACCTATTTTTGCGAATGACCAGCACGAAGGGTAGCAGGCAATTGTTAAATTCTGTAGCATCATTCGCTCAAAGGCCACATCGGAACCACATCCATACTGAGGTCGCTCTGTAATTCCCCAGCTTCAATTTTGTCACCATAGCGATAATAAGCAGCAGCAGCGATCATGGCAGCGTTATCCGTACATAGATTCAGCGGCGGATAGCGAACAGGGAGTTCAGTCCGTTTGCGCATCTCCTGACGCAACCGCTGGTTCGCACTCACGCCACCTGCCATAAGGATTTCTGTTACATTGTGGGTTCGCGCTGCGCGGGCTGTCTTTTCCACGAGCATATCGACCAACGCTTCCTGAAAGCTGGCGGCTGCATCATTCACAGATACATCCGATTTCAAGGTGGTGTGTTTTTTCGCACCGCGTTTAGGCCGCGATCTGTTCGTAGGCTGCACGGTGACTTCCCTTAAAACTGCCGTCTTCACGCCCGAAAAACTGAAGTCAAAGGACTCATCACGTTTGGCACGCGGGAATTTAAAGGCATTGGGATTGCCGTTTTGTGCTGCCTGTTCGATGCTTGGGCCACCCGGAAACGGCAGTTCCAGCAGCCGTCCCACTTTGTCGAACGCCTCGCCTGCGGCATCATCCAAGGTCCCGCCAAGTCGCTCGAATACATTATAGTCGTTCATCAACAACAGTTCGGTGTGGCCACCAGAGACAATCAGAATCAACACAGGGAATTCGATAGTTTTGAAGGGCTGTGTCAGCCACAATGAATAGACATGCCCTTCCAGGTGATTGATCCCTACCAACGGGATACCGGTACCTAATGACAGCCCTTTGGCGAAATTCACGCCTATCAACAACGACCCAACCAGACCAGGCCCGCGTGTGACTGCGATAGCGTCAATCATGTCATAGGACGCCCCGGCGTCGTCCATAGCTTGATTGACGACGGTGTCGATAGCCTCCACATGAGCCCGTGACGCTAATTCAGGAAAAACACCGCCATATTCAGCATGGAGATCAATTTGCGAGGCGATAACGTTGGAGGCGATAGTCCGCCCATCAATCACAACCGCTGCTGCTGTTTCATCGCACGAGGTTTCAATTCCAAGAATATAGGTCATTTGATTTGCATCCAGTCCTTCCAATGCAAACAGTATACCAACTGATTTCCATATTCCGAGTTCCAGTGTCCCCTCGTACAATTGCTATGATCCATATATGAGGAGATTCCCATGAATAAACTTGAAAAGGTTCGTGACAGGCCCAATATTCCCAAGAGTTATGGTATACCCGAAACGGAAGACAGCTTACTCACATGGGATTGGGTAATGGAACGTGTCGTTTCTCCAACCAATTATTGGATTAGTACAGTTACGCCAGCAGGGAAGCCGCATGCCGTGCCAGTCTGGGGCGTATGGGTTGATGGGACATTCTATCATGGCGGGGGAGACGATACCCGCAGAGGTAAGAATTTGGCTCAGAATCCGCACATTACTATGCACTTGGAAAGCGGTTCGGAGGTCGTCATTATCGAAGGCATTACCGAGAAGCTTACAGAAGAAACCATTCATCACGAATTGGCAAAGCGCTTAGATACGGAGTATATGAGGAAGTATGATATGGAACATGGGCTTCCCGTCTGGCGGTTAGTCCCACACAAAGCCTTCGCCTGGGCGGAGTATCCAACTACCGTCACCCGTTGGACGTTTAAAACCGACGGCTAGAATCGTGCTCGAATGCCAGCGTTTCTTCGACAGAATAATGCCGCTTAAAGGTAAACGCCGCTGGGGTTGGCCCATGTGTATTGACGTGATCGAGTTTGGCTTTCATCTCATTAATCGTGGGCAGTTCCCCAGCCGGTAGCCACCATAAGACCATATGCATCATCGCCATCTTGGTGAACCATTCACGCCGCTGTCGAAGCAGTTTAACATGGTCGCTATGGTAGGTATATTGATGGAGGGTTTCAATGCTTTCCCATACAGACAAATTGATTATTAGCATGTCATTGTCAAACACTTTGAGCGCGGTGGCGTCGCCATCTTCGGTTTGCAGCCGCCAGACGAAACCAGGTGCGGCATCTGCTAGTGCATTAATGCGTTCTAAATTATTGACGAATCCTGCCATTATTGGATCATCAAGCGGCGCGAGCATTTCAGCAATGTTGGCCTGGGCCAGATGATAGTTCACCATGTATGTTCTCCTGTCTATACTATATTCTACATCATCTATGATAAAAAGGCTTAACCAGGCAGCAACTTGGGCATGATGGCGTCCATCATATACAAGGTTTCTTCAATAGATTGGAAATCATCAGCATATGACAATACATTCAATTGTGGGTCAAAGCTCCAGAAGCCAAACTTATCATACAGATAACGAATGTAGGTATAGCAGATACCCAACACAATCTGAGAAAACACCCCATAGGGCATATAGGGGAAGAAGATGATAATTCCCCGATCATGTACATAGAGGATGATTCCAAGCCGTTCATCTGGGTGATGGAGTTCAATGTCATCACCCGGGCCGGGCATCAGCATCAATTGAGGATCAAGCCGCCGCAGCGTTCGGGCTAAGATACGGGGATCAATCTTACGTACAGGCCAGTGCATTTCCGGTTGGTCATCGCTCTGTCCATGCTGGAAGAGCCAATCAAGCATGGCGGTGGTCAGTTGTCTAGTCTTGGGTACGTAAAGGTGTATTTCCCAGATCATAGCTGTTCCTCAGTTTGGCGTAGCAGATCAATCAGCAGGCGCACCTGGTCGATTTTGTCCAGGTCTTGGGCAAACCAGACCCTATCGCCCGTCGAAAGGATCTGTAGCTGGCGGTTCTTGACCTGATAGCCCTGGTAATCAACCCAATCAAGTTGTTGTGTGCCTTGCTGCAAACCTGCACGGGTCATAGCGATGTGATCCCCAAAGTGCATTGTTTCCCCCCGTTTGAGCTGCTCTTCATACCCCGGACGCAGGGCATGCGTGACGGCGTTCTCCAGCCGTAGCCCAAGCTCATCAATTCGGCGATAAAGACGAGTGAGGACAATTTGCTCGTCTTCATTTGCGATGAGTGTTAGCTTATAGGTTGAACGCCGGATTCTGCTGCCAAAGTAGGAGATGGTTTCGCCTTGCTGCCACATCGAATCAATCTCATGGTAGAAAAAGTACGTTTCCAGAGAGCCTTCGCGGTAGGTGAATCCCTGCTCGAATAAGATGACTTCCCGATTCCATAGATGGGAGACAAACCAGCCGATAACTAATGTTGCTCCAGCCAGGATGCCCACTGTCACGATTGAGGCTATATTGTCTTCAACTTGCCAAAGCGAAACCGTAACCACAAACCAGACGACCACCAGGATGCTGCCAGCGATCATCAAGAGCCGCAGTCGGTCACTGGGATAGTTAGCGATAAATTTGCCCAGAACCGGATCATCTTCAATAATCGGTGTGTCCATGCAGAATTCCTCAAAACGGTATAATTATAGCAGACCCGGAAGGAAGTGAAGGTTATGTCTTCGATTTTTCAGCAAATTTATCAGGCGCAGTCCATCATGCAACATGCCTTGCTCGGGCTGCCCAACGTGGTAGGTGTTGCCGCTGGCTACAAAGAGTCAAGTGGTGTTATCACTGATGAACCGTCATTGGTGGTCATGGTCGATGAGAAGCGTCCTGTCGCAGCCTTGGCTGAAAGCGAACGTGTGCCGCTTGAGGTGAATGGCATACGGACAGATGTTTATGAAGCCGGACGCTTGCAAGCCTTCCAATCACACAAAGATCGATTTCGCCCACTGATCCCGGGCGGTATCAGCATTGGACATTATAAAATCACAGCGGGAACGTTAGGAGCGATGGTACGAGATCGGACCACGGGCGAACGTTTGATCTTGTCCAACAATCATGTGCTGGCAAACAGCAACGAGGCTCTGGTTGGCGATCCCATTTTACAGCCTGCCCCTACGGATGGTGGTCGGCAGCCTGAAGACATAGTAGCACGGCTGGAACGATTTATTGAACTGCGTTTTCTGGAGGGGCCAGTCACGTCAATACCACCAGATGAACCCCAGCCGTCGATCCCAGCTGATGGCGAATGTGATGCTGTGGATAGCTTAGTCGCTGTTTTAAACTTACTGGCTCGCTTTAGTGGGTCTGCCAAACGTTTGCAGGCCGTCCGCGAGGTTGAACCCATGGTGATGCAAGCCCAACAATCACTGGACAATGTGGCAGATTGTGCGTTGGCGCGACCAATCGATGATTCAATGTTTAACGATCAAATCCTGGATATTGGGGTGGTACGGGAAACTCGCCCGCCGCTGCTTGGGATGCGTGTCAAGAAATCCGGGCGAACCACAGATTTGACAGAAGGTACAATCACGCTGCTTAATGCAACGGTCAATGTGTCCTATATCACCAGTGCGGGGGATCGTACAGCGCGATTCGTCGGGCAGATCATCACTGAGCCGATGAGCCAGGGGGGGGATTCAGGATCGCTGATCGTCGACGCAGCCGAAAACCGAGCCGTTGGACAGTTGTTTGGTGGTTCACCCTTAGCGACCATCTTCACCCCGATTGATACGGTGTTGAACGCTTTGAATGTAGAGTTTGGAATCTAGGAGGCTGTGATGGATCAGGGTTTGATGGAAAAGATCACGGTGGTGCAGGCCACCCATACCCAAGACCTGATGGCGAAGGCCAATGTTGTCGGTTTGGCAGTGGGAATGAAACAAATAGGCGGCAAGGTCACGGATCAGCCCTGCTTGGTGGTCATGGTTGGTAAAAAACTGGCGGAAGATGAACTCGACGAAGACGATATTGTCCCATCTGAAATTGACGACGTTCTGACCGATGTTCAGGAGATGGGCTTCCTCCGGGCATTTTAGGGATAAAGCAGATTTTCACGCAGGGCAACCAAGGATTGCCTGGTCATGCCAGCGGCTTTAATTAGATACGCCTCAACACCGCCGTACTGGGTACTGATATGGTCAATGGCGGCCTCAAGCGCAGACCTGGGGGCCATAAAGATCACCTCAGCTTGAGCAAAATCCATCCCGTTTTCCTCAAACCGCTGATTGATCCAATCGCGGAAGGGCTTGGTGTAGGGATTGGTCAGATTATAATCGTAAAGAATAGTTTCATGATGGATCCCGAGTACCCACAGCAAGAGATGTGCCGCCAACCCCGTCCGATCTTTGCCTGCCGTACAATGGAACATCGCCGGCAGATTGGCCGTGTCCGCCAATGAAGTTAGCAAATCGCCATAGATGGCGGGCGCAAGATCAAGCATCCGACGATACGAATCAGCCATTACAGTGTCGTTGAATTGGCTCAAGTCACCTGATTCGAGTTGTTTGCGGACTTTGCTTGGGCTAAGTTCAGGATCAACAATCGGGGCATTGATCCGGAGCCGGGAGATTTCTACCGGGTCGCGTTCCATCTCGACCAAATCCCGGAAATCATAAACATATTGTAGATTGAGTGATCGTAGAAAGATGAGGTCGTTTTCAGTCAAGCGATCCGTTGAACCAGAGCGATAAACTTGTCCCCATCGCACCTGCTTGCCATCTTGGTTGATATAGCCGCCGATGTCGCGAAAGTTAAGCTGACCTTCTAGTGCAAGCCGACGTTCAGCCAGGTACAATGTTTTGTCATCTGCCTCAACCCGAAAATAGTAGCGGCGATTGGGCTCCAGTCCAGGCAGTAGAAAGCGGGTCACATCCGAGGCCGTGAATTCTGCAACAACCGTGTCTGCCATCATGGGATCAAGATAGGCTTGGACCCGAACCTGATCAAATTTCGTCCTGCTTTGCAGTGAAAGTGAGTTGTTTTCATCTCGAATGACTTCGGGCAGCATCAACCAGTCCAACCCTGGGGCAGCACCATCACCCCAGAAAATACCAAAATGGCAACACCCAAAACGCTGGCAAGAACCGCCTGCATCCTTTTGATGTCGTTGGGTATGCGCTTCAATGGGACATAAGCGTGGGCGACAACGAGCGCAACAGTCATCAAAAAGGCATGGAACCAACGATGTTCAACATCAAAATTGCCCATCAAAATAAACAGGATGATGCCCAGTATCCATTGTAAGCCGATCAGACCACTCCAACTGGCGATGATGCGATGTGTGAGTTTGTCATAGGGGTGATTCTGCACGATGCCGCGAATCAACCAGATAAAGACGATGATGGTCGCCAAAACCACTAACCACCGAACACCAGAATGTGCGTTAAAGATGAAGTCTTGCATAGATACCGCCCCCATTTGTTATCAGATTGACTGATTGTATAAGGGGCGGGTGGTGTGTCAATGGTGGGCACAATGCCACCAAATTTAAGAAGGAACTTGCACTTTAAACCGTTGAGGAGCTGTCCAGGTACCCAGCCCCACTGGGGTATAAGCTTTCACCGTCCAGGAGAAGTCGCCATTACCCAGATATAGATCGGGAACATTCAGTGTACAGGTGTTACCGCTATTATAGCAGCCCAGTTCTTGCGCCAGCAGCCATGCACTGTAGATAGGAGTATTCAGGTCGGGATTGGCAATCGGTTCGCCCACGTTGATCGAAACTTGATAGTACGATGCATCCGTGATGTGCTGCCATTGGAAAGTTGGGCTGGGTGTGGTCAAGGTGCCAATCGGAAGCAGGGTTGGGGCACCTGCAGTAGCATTGACGTTAATGGCCGGGCCATTGTTGCCAGTGTTCCAACCGCCTGGGCCATAGGCATAGACTGCCCAGTTATAACTCTTACCATTCGCTAGGATAATCTTCGCTGGTGTCACAGTACATTGACCCCCATTTTCGCAGCCAATGTCAGCCGCCAGATAGAATTGACCGTGTATGGTGTTCGTTCCATCTAGGACATGCAAGAAATACCAAGTAGCATTAGGTGCACCTACCCAACTGAAAGTGGGTGTTCCGCTGTTCTGGTTGGAGGCGACCAGCGTTGTGACGCTGCCAGGAGCCGATGATGGAATGGTGATCGACCGTGCGGCACTGCGGGCGACCTGGCTGTTATTGTTGTATCCGGCTGGCCCCCAGGCTTGCAGAGTCAGGTTATATGTACCACTGGGGACATCCAGCGCAGGTTTAAGTATGCAAATGCCCGTGCCACAGGGATTCTCAACCCAGACTGAGACGGTGGCCTGGGTGATGGTGTTTTCGAGTTGCACGTTGTACCAGGCAATATCGGGGGTGCCCCCAATCTCAATAGTTGGACGCCCTTGATTCGCTCTTGCAATGAAGCCAGCAGGTACGGGGGGGACGTTGAAGCTCAGGGAAAGACCTGATGCCTCTGACCAACCACTGTTGTTAACGCCACCTTGACTCTTGCCACCAGGCCCAAAGCTGGAAATATAGACATTGTGTGGTACGTTGAACAACCAGCCGTTCTTGGGTGTGTATGAACAGGTTGTTCCGGTAGGGCTGTCACAAGCAGCCGTCCGCGAGACACGTTCATAAACGACATAATTAGCAAGACTATTGGTTGGTGCGACATACAGATCAAACCAATAAGCGTTGACGGCTGTTCCATCCAGTGTCCAGTTATAGGTTGGCTTAGATGTGACAGTATCCGTCAAGGCTGACAATGCACCAATAGTGGGCGGGGCAGGGGGTGTCGCCTGGAGCGTAAAGGTGTGTTCCTGGCTCCAGTTGCTCAAGGGAGTCGTATTCTGCCATGCCCGCAGATACACAATGTAGGTTCCGTTCCAGATTTGATAGGCGGAATTCAATTGAGGGAAGTTCTGGACAGCGCAGGACAGGCCCGTACAGTAACGCTCTGCATCAAACACCGTGTACAGTGTGGGCGTTGAAGGGGTATCCTGGCGTGCTAGATAAATCTCATAAGCAGTTGCAGTGTCAATACCTGTCCAGATTAAGGAGACCGCGCCATCAGGGGCATTGACTGTGCCCGTTGGTTGATTCAAAATCGGAGTCGGGTTAGGATTGCCCACAGAGGTCGATGTTGGGTTAGGTGTTATGCTGGTATCAATCGAGAAGGGCGTACCCGTTTTATCACTCCAGACATACCCTCCTGTCTGACTCCAGGCGCGCACCCAGACGGTATACGATTTGCCTGCTTCCAGCCCAACGCTGTTTTCATAAGCGGAAGCAGGTGGCTGAATGGAGCAGACCGTATCAGTACAGATGTTATCGGCTGCATAGGCCGGGCCCTTGGTGCTAGTGGGAACACGCAACACACGATTGTTACTGGTGTCGTAGACTTCGACATCAAAAAACGTCGCGGGGACGCGCCCAGTGGTGGTTGTGATCTGCCGCGTCCAATTATAGGTCGGCAACGCCAGGTTGCGATTGGTCACGCTCTGGACCGTTGGAATATGTGTAATCGGAGCCGGATTACCACCGCACGCCACACCGCTAACACCTGCTCCTGCACCGAGCATAACGGTCCAATAATCCTCAAAATTCAGTGTGCCGGAATACCAGCCAACAGCAATTTCCTGATAATTGGGGATGAGTAAATTGTGGTAATTGCTCCGATTCCCACGCCAATTGGCTACAGCTTCAATCGCTGTGTTGCGGATGCCCCCGTTACCTGCGCTGATGCTCTGACCAACGGTGCTAGAACCGTAGCCAGCGGTGCTTGCCCTTTGTCCGGGGGTAACATTCTCCGGTGTGTTATTCGAGAAGTAATTGCGATCATGCATATCCTTGCTGTGGTCATAGGATGACTGGCGTAAGATTTCGTTGGTGACGAGACAGTTCAGACCACCAATCTGCTGCCGCAGGTCGTTAATCAACTGAATGGCTGTGTCTTCTTCGGCGGGGTTGTCCGTTGCCAAAATAATATTCGAGGACTCCGTATCAGAAGGGCCAATCACCAGTGGAACCGAATTACTTGGGAAAGCAGGCACAGCGGGGGCAACATCATCGGGTTCAGCAGGTTCCTGACCCACTACCAGTGATGTCAACAAGATGAACAAAAGACTGAGCAAATTTATTTGTCTCATGGGACCCCTCCAGATTGGTATTCCTCAATTCATACCATTATAGTATGCTTTTGCCGATAATTAGATGACGCTTTATCTATGCTGGTTGAGAAATTGTTAGGGTTTGTACATGAACAAGAAACCGCGTGTATCCTTTATAGTCATCCATACCTGTCTGTCTTCTTCAAACACGGTTCGCATCCCCGGTAAGTTAGAGGGCTCATCGGCAATCAAAATATAACCACCAGGACGTGTCGCGGCACACAGTCGGCGTAGTATCTCCAGCCGGGTTGCGATCATATGCAGGGTACGATCCACCACAATCACGTCGAAGTCGCTGTCGGGTTCAAACTCATGCAGGTCAACAACGATGCCTTGAATGTTGAGATTCTCAGCCTGTGCATCTTCAAGCAGTTGCGCGATTCCTGTCCCGGCTAAATCTACGCCAACCACATAATGCCCCAAACGGGCGATGAACAGCGCATCACGCCCCTGACCACAGCCCACATCCAAGACGTCCGCGTGTTGTTTTTCGTACTGCTCAAAAAATGCCACGAATGCCCTTGTTGGCTTGCCCAAAGCGTGGCGTTGTTCCTGATAGAGTTTTTCGTAATCGGTTGGCATCCTATCCTCGCACTTAATCTAATCTTGAATTATCATCAACTTATAGAGGTTTAAGGAGTCTATCATATGGCAACACCACGCCAGGTTCAAAATACGTTAAAGCAATTCACCAAGTACTTAGACCATGCCAACCGCGATATCGCCGAACTGCTCCAGGCCATCCGTGATCTGGAAAAGGCACTAACCGAATACAATCAGGATGAAGACCTGGACGTCACGCGGGCAATCAAACGTGAGATCAAACGGGGCAAGAAAGAAATTGATGAACTGCGCAAAAATGTTGATAAGCTGGATCGTGAACTTTCTGATACGAACCGAAAGTTTAGCAACCTCGCCCGGTAGATGATCGCTCGTTTCAACTCTGCCAGACGACGCAATCAACTGCTCCTGTTGTTTGTCCTATCGCTCAAGTTGGCGATTGGGGCCTTCGCCTTCTGGATCTTCCATGACCTGCCTGCCATCCATCAACTAGAAGCGGGCTTAGCTCTGCCCTCAACCCGCATCTATGATCGCAATGGGCACCTCCTGTATGAAATCCTGCCGCCAGAACAGGGGCGCAACACCGCCATCGCGCTTGCAGACATGCCCCAGCACTGTATCAACGCGACTATTGCTACTGAAGACGCCAATTACTACAGCCATCCTGGTGTCGATATTGAAGGCGTGGCGCGAGCGCTCTGGATCAATCTGCGGGGTGGCGAAGTGCTGGCGGGGGGTAGCACCATCACCCAGCAGACGGCCCGCCTCCTCCTGCTTGACCCGCAACAGCGCTTTGAACGGACGCTGCGGCGCAAACTACGCGAGATGGTGTTGGCGCTGCAATTGCAAAATGTCTATAGCAAAGATGAAATTCTGGCGCTCTATTTGAATCAAAATTACTTTGGTAACTTGGCTTATGGCATTGAAGCCGCCGCCCGCACCTACTTCGCCAAATCTGCGCCGGAACTCTCACTCAGTGAATGCGCTTTGCTGATTGGGCTGATGCAGAATCCGATATTTCATGATCCCTTTGCGGATGTTGAACAAGCACAGAAGCGGCAAGAGATTGTCCTGGACTTGATGGTCAAAGAAGGTTTCATCACTATCGAGCAAGCCAAAACCGCGAGAGCCGATGGCCTCCAATTTGCCTCTGTGCCCTTTCCTATTCGGGCCCCGCATTATGTTATGGCGGTCTGGAAGTATCTGGAACGCGATTATCCAGAGTATATTTATGGTGGTGGGTTGGATGTGATGACCTCGGTGGACGTGGCTTGGCAGAACACGGCCCAGCAAATCGTCGGTACATGGCTAGACTTGTTGAAAAATCCGCCGCCCGGTGAAACGCCTGCCAACGCCAATAATGCAGCGGTGGTCGCCTTTGATCCTTACACGGGTGAGGTACTGACTATGCTCGGTAGTCCCGATTTCTTTGATGAACGTATCAATGGGGCGGTGAATGCGGCGCTCGCGTCTCGACAGCCCGGCAGCACGCTCAAGCCGTTTACGTTTGCGGCGGCCATGAATCCTGCTTTGGCAGAACCCTACACCGCCGCGACCATGATCCTTGATGTTGAGACACCCTTTGTCACACGCAAGCTGGAAAGTTATACGCCTGCCAATTTTGCGCTAGTTGAACATGGCCCGATTTTAGTCCGGGAAGCATTGGCCTCCTCTTACAACATCCCAGCGGTAGTGGCGCTCGATCATATTGGCATTGATGCCCTCATCACCTTGACGAGTAATGCCGGACTCTCTTCGTTAGCAGACAATACGCAGATCGATCTGTCGATTACGCTGGGGGGCGGTGAAGTTCGGCTGCTTGATCTGGTGCAAGCCTATAGCATTTTCCCCAATGGTGGCCATCGTGTCGAACCGCAATTTATCCGCAGCATCACCACCCATGATGGTGACATGTTATATGAATTCCAGCCCCCACGCTTAGAAAACCAGGTGTTGGATGAGCGTATTGCCTATATCATCACGGATATATTAAGCGATGAACGAGCGCGAATCCCATCATTCGGCTCGAACAATGCCCTCAGTATTGGGCGATCTGTTGCCGCCAAAACAGGTACGACCACCGATTTCCGTGATAATTGGGTTGTTGGTTACACGCCCAACCTGGTGGTGGGGGTCTGGGTCGGGAATGCTGACAACAGCCCGATGGTCGATATAACGGGGATGAGCGGAGCAGGGCCTATTTGGAATAGTTTTATCCGGGAAGTGCTGACTGGACAGCCCGAATTGGAATTCCAACGACCTGGTGATATCCTGGAGACCTCGGTTTGTGCTTTGAGTGGTCTGCTGCCGACCCCCGCGTGTTCGTTGCAGATGATGGAGTTGTTCCTACCAGGAACTGTACCTACCAAAGAAGATGATTTGCATCAAGTGTTCGAGATTGACCGAGAAACTGGCTTGTTAGCTGATGATTCAACCCCGATAGAGCGCCGGGCCAAGCAGGTATTTATCGTCTTGCCTCAAGAGGCACGCGATTGGGCGATTAGGAACGGGGTACGCCAACCGCCCGTCGGTGCGATTGTTGAATTACCCGATGAGGAAGAACCTGTGCGCTTGCTCAACCCTGATCCATATACGATCTTCCAGATTTCGCCAATTCTGCCGATCAATACTCAGCGAGTGCGATTTGAAGCGGGGGTTCCACCAAAAACGGAGTCTGTGACTTATTGGCTGAATGGAAAACCGTTGGCAGAAGTCATGACCGAACCCTGGCAGCATTGGTGGACGCTGGAACTGGGGAGTCATGAGTTACTCGTTGTGGCAACGTTACAAGATGCAACGACACAGGCCAGTGAGCGGCTTTATTTCACCGTGACTGAGTACGAAGAGCCGCAGTCACGCACCGAAGGATAAACTAAAGAGATGACCTTGCAGATCATCATCGGGGTGATGATTATCATGTTTATTGCGAATTTCATCAAAGCGGCTGTTGGCTTCGGGGCTGCGCTGATTGCGATGCCGCTACTAACATTGTTGATTGGTGTGAAGTTGGCCGCTCCTTTGTTTTCTCTTGTGGGTATGGGAAGTTCCTTGATTATCGTGATGAATAATCGACAAAGTATTGATAGCTGGGCCGCCTTGAGATTGGTGCTTTCTGCCTTGTTCGGTGTTCCAATTGGGCTCTATCTTCTGATCAATGTGCCAGAAGAAATCGTACTCACGATTCTGGGTGCCTTTCTGATCGTATATGGCCTGTATAATCTGTTTACGCCTCCTCCCTTGTCGGTTCTCCAAAACGACAACTTAGCCTACCCAATGGGCTTTTTAGGTGGGATTCTGGGAGGTGCGTATAATACGTTTGGCCCGCCTGTGATTGCGTATGCGGCACTCAAACAGTGGAAGCCCGATCATTTTCGAGCGACCCTTCAGACCTATATGCTGTTCCTAACTATTGTGGTTGCTATTGGGCACAATCGAGCTGGGTTGTGGGTTGAGGATGTGTTCGTTTACCTCCTATTCTCTATTCCATCAATCCTGCTAGCGATCTATCTGGGGGATCGTTTTCATCACATGATCCCGCATGAAACTTTTTTACGCATTATCTATGTGTTTTTAGTCGCGATGGGATTGGTGTTAGTGTTATGACTCAAGACTTATGGACGGCAGTAGACGCTTACTATTCAGATTTGTACGTAGCCTCTGATCCGGTCTTGGAAACAGTATTAGAAGCCAGTCATGCCGCTGGTTTGCCCGCCCATTATGTCGCGCCAAATCAAGGTAAGCTGCTCATGCTATTAGCGCAGATTCACAAAGCAAAACGAATTTTGGAAATTGGCACCTTGGGCGGCTACAGTACGATCTGGCTAGCACGGGCGTTGCCGTCGAATGGGCAACTCATTACCCTGGAAGCTGACCCCAAACACGCCTCTGTCGCAAGACAAAATATCGCCCAGTCTAGGCTCGCTCATCTCATTGAACTGCGAGTAGGGCAGGCAGGAGACTCTTTGCAGCAAATCATAGCCGAAGACCAACCACCGTTCGACTTTATCTTCATTGATGCTGACAAACCCAGCAATCCACAGTATCTTGAGTGGTCGCTGCGTCTGTCGTGCTCTGGGACGATTATCATTGCCGACAATGTGGTTCGAGAAGGCGCAGTCATTGAGACCGATAACGCCGATCCCCGTGTGCGGGGCATTCGCCAGTTTAATGAAATGGCGGCTGCTGATCCACGTGTGGATGCAACAGCATTACAAACGGTTGGCAGTAAAGGCTACGATGGATTTGCTCTGTTGTGGGTCAAATAGCCCTCATATATTTTTCTGATGTTTTGCATAAATTTCTCCAACATTGGCGGTTTATAGTAGAGATGTAATCGTAATTTTGAATTCTGATGGAGGACATAACATGAGTACCGTTATTCGTTGGAACCCCTTACGTGAATTGGCTGCGATGCAAAGTGCGATGGATCGTATTTTTGATGAATCCTGGCACGATGCCCGGCCCAATTTCTACGGCAACACCCTGCCGATTGATGTTTTGGAAAACGATGATGTGTTCACCATCATTGCCAACATCCCTGGCGTCAATCCGGACAATCTGAACATCAACGTTCACGACGGTGTTTTGAGTATTGCCGTTGAAATCCCCCAGCCTGAATACGGTGAGGGTGTCAAGGCACTAATGCAGGAACGTTTCTATGGCAGCCTTGCCCGCCGCTTCAACCTGTCGCATGAAGTCGATGTCGAGGCTGTTGAAGCCAGCTATGATGAGGGTGTTTTGACTCTGACGTTGCCAAAGGCCGAAGTGGCTAAACCACGTCAGATCACGATAAAGGCCAACCACCGACTGGAAAGTGGCGGCTAAGCCAGCCTAGTCCAATCCCATCTCCAGAGGCACGGCAACCCCGTGTCTCTTTTGTTCAGGCCGAGTAGAAAACTGCTGACTGTCCTGGGCACCAAGATCAAGCCAATCGGTCCCACCATCCCGGTAATGAGCGTTCATAGAGAATCGGCAAGGAGACCCCCCGTTGTCGTTGTCAAGTACTCAATTTATGAAGACCTTTGTCTGAGGCGATTTTCACAGCATAAGCAACAGGTGTCATTCTGAGTGCTGTGTGTATGCGGTGATGGTTGTAGTAATGGATATGCCAGTAGATGGCTTCAATCATTTCGCCTGGTGTCTCGAAGCGATCCAAATCACCCAGTTCATGTTTTAAGCGTCCGTAGAAGGATTCAATGTAACCGTTTTGCTATGGCGAAGCAACATCACTCACTGAGATTTGTACGCCTTGTTGTTCAAGATAATCGGTACAGCGTTTTGCCATGAACTCATTGCCTTGATCGGAGTGAAAGATTTGCGGTGTGTGTCCTGTTACGAGAGCTTGTTTGAGGGTGGCGAACACGAGTTGACTATCATGCCGTTTGCCGATCTAAGTGCTACATCCTGTAAGTCTCCAAACAAACTATCGAGAGTCGGGTGACCATAAGATTGGGAAGAAACAAGGCATTTTGAGTCAGTTGCCTTGTGAACTCTGTGATATCAGTATTTTGACCATTTGCCGGATGCAGCACTTAGTCTCGGTAAACAAATTTCATACATTTGAGATGTGAATAGGTTATTCTATCCTGAAAAGCTTTTGTCTACACTTGGTTATCAGTTGAGGAGTTCATAGAAAGCTGAGAAGTATCATATCTTCATCGATAGAGAAATCTGGATTTTTGCTTCCCACGACTGTAAGATTACACACTCAAAACCGAAATCCTCTAAGGGATTACGCCCCTTGATGTGATACGCTCAATGCAGTCGAATTTCAAGAGGGGATGTATTGAGCGAGATAACCGCCAAACCATTACACAGAAACATTGAATATCTTCCGCCAGAACGTGAAGGCATAGATCGCTATGCCAAACAGGTCTGCGATCAACTCGCTGAACGCTACGATGATCCGTCCTATCGTGAAGGTGAAGTCGTTCATGGTCTGGCTGACTTCCTCGACCTGGCTGGCAAGATACAAGCCAAACACTTCAACAGCAGCGAATCAGTTGACAATCATTCCAGTGAGGGCTAAGCTCATGAGCAGCAGACTAAAGCAAACGGTAAGGTGATTGGACCCACCCTACCGTTCTAGTCGAAGCACGTACCGGAATTGTAGCACGACGACCTGTGGCTGACTTTAGCACGGGGCATCGGGTTGTGCTACCAAGTAGTTCAAGGAGAATGCTATGCCCCGAAGTAAGAAAGCGAAGAAACTAAAAGATCGCAATATCGCATTGTGTTATGTGCGTCAGTCGCAAACACGCGATGAAAGTGATATGGATAGTCCAGAACGCCAGCGTGAGAACATCCTGCTGGTCTGTGAACAACACGGCTGGAAACCGGAGTGGTATCAAGACATTGATGGTCACAAGTCGGGCACAAAGGTCAAGAACCGTCCCGGCTGGTTGGCACTCAAATCTCGCTTGAGTGACCCCGATGTAGCAGCACTGGTCGCCAATGATCTATCACGCTTGCACCGGAAAGGTTGGCGTGTGGGTGATCTGCTGGACTTCGTGGACGAACATGAAGTCAGCCTACTACTTGCTGCTCCAGGCAAGCAAATGGACTTCTCAACACCTCAAGGACGTATCATTGCTCAACTCAGTGCCATCTTTGATGAGTGGTACGCGGTTGACATCTCACAACGCGCAAAGGACAGCATCAAGCATCGGAAACGCAAAGGGATCACGGTTGGTATTCCTCCCTTTGGCACGATCCGAGATAAAAATGGCTATCTCAAACCCAGCCCAGACGGAGCCTGGTACATGCCGGATGGCACATTTCAGACAGGCAACCCTGACAATCCTCCCGATCGAGATGCCCTGTGGCGTTCCTACTACGAGGCAGCGGAGCGCGTACTTAGGTTGTATGCCAAGAACGAGCATGGTCTGGACACTGTTGCCTATCAAATGCAGATTGATGGCTGGGCCTTCCGAGACCGCACCAACAAGCCAACTCTGTTTGATGGCGATGACATCCGCCGAATTGTGGCGAACTGGGGAGAGTACGGCGGTTGGGTCGGTGATACTCGTGCCCGTGAACGCCATGCTTTGGATACAGATATAGATACGATCCAACTGGATGAAGAACGTGCAGTGTTCCCGGTTGAGTTGCTCTATCGAGTGGCAGAGGTTCGCAAACTGCGCTCGATCCGACGCCCAATGAATGATGGGGTCAAACAAGCTTCTTACCCCTACTCATTGGCAGGGATTACCTACTGTGCCCAATGTGAGCGACAAGCGAAAAAACACGGTGATGCTTCCTTGCGTTCACGTCTGGGCGGCTGGACCAGCAACAACGGCACGATCCGCCGCTACCGTCATAAGAATGGGGTGAAATGTGGATGCAGTAACCGCTCTGTGTTAACCGACATCTTTGAAAAGGATTTCGCTCGACTGCTCAAGTTACTGGTCGTCAAAACGGATGAGATTGACCTGATGACTGAGTTAGGCATTCAGGCGGCTCAACACTTTGAACCCATCACCGACGAACACGACATTGACGCCCGTCGCAGATCAGCAATAGCTTTGTGCAAGCGCAAGATCGATGCTGCTATCACTTTGTATGGCGAAGGGCGGATTTCAAAGGACGAATATCATCGTCGTATCGAACAAAATGAGCGTGAGATAACGCATTGGGAAGCCCGAACAACCGAGACCGAACGGATTGCATTGGAATTAACATTATGCATCGAGGCAGTCAATCGAATGGCAAATCTATGGGAATTGAGTGAGGACGAAGATCGGCGCGGGATGGCACGCAACCTGTTTAGCTACATCAAATACGACCTGGACACCCAGCGCATTGTGGATTTCCGACTAAAACCCTGGGCAGATCGCTTTGTCACCCTGCGCGGTGGACTATATGATGAAAATGATAATGAGGAAAATGACAAAATGACCAACGATGCAACGCTGTGTAAAGCTCCGGTCTCGAACCCCGTAGGGGTCACTTCCATTGATGGAAAGCGAACCAGCCCTGGTGCTGGTTCTTTTGATTCCAGCGGTCTTGCTTGTGCCTCGACTACCATTCGTCTGCCCACCCTTGGCTAAGGTGTCCAGATAGTTGAATGGTGGCTTCAACTCCATGCGGATGATCCGACCCTCCAGGTCAATCACGACCCAGCGCTTGTACTTGGCATGACCATGACGGTCTTCATCCGTTGCATTATCCAGTTCCGACAGTCGCGCTTCCTTGTTAAGATAGCCATCTGGCGCACGCCAGGGCCATCCACCCCGCAGCAGCTTCGATAGCATCCCGTTGGTACAGCGTTTGGCAATGACCGCTGCTTCACGCTTCGCCATACCAAACAGGATATTGAGATACAGGCGATCATCCATGTCGGCTGGATCAAGATCGGGATGTGCTGCAAAACGCACCACAATCCCCAATGATGTCAGTTCATCAATGGCACGCAGCGCCTCGACATCATCACGACCAAAGCGATCTGGAACTGAAGCAAACACATGCGAAAACGCACCTGTGCGAGCATCCGTCAGCATCTGTTGGTAGTGCTTGCGATCTGCCAATGTCCCGGTGTAGTTATCCACATACTCGCCCAGATCAGGCAGACCTGGATACCCGGTCAGCAGTCGAGCAATGTCGCGGCGTTGTCCAGCCTGCGAACGTTCAGGAGCCTGAGCATCCTCGTCGCTGGTACGCAGATACTTGACATAACCGGGTTGGGTAGTAATGCGTTTGCTTCGTCGTGGCATGGTTCAGTCCTCTGGGTTACACAATCACTGTACAGCAGATCGAGATGTCTGTGTTTTCTGATCCGATTGCTGTTTCTCGACAGATGACGACTGGCTGCGTTTTGCCAGCAAGTCAGCCACGCGCATGATGCGTTCGAGCATCTGTTTAGGCTGCTCTTTCAATGACTGATCGGTGTATGACTTCCCTTGATACTTGCTCATCCTGGTTCTCCATCCGTGATCCACATCTTGCAAAGCATTGCCCAGAAACTGAATGCTGGGTTCTCGCTGTGCAAATCTGGTTTCACACTAACACAGGGGGGAGGTCAGGGGACTGAAATATCCATAGAATCACGTTAGTAGTTTTTCAGAATCGGCTCGCAATTTTACAGGCGTGTTACGGCACACTCTGACATCTTTGGCGCTGATATTGACACCATCTCGAATGAAGGCAGTAGACATCAACCGTACCAACAGCATAGACGTCCCTTGAAAAAAGACGTCTCATAGGATGTGGTGTGGTTGACCACGCCGACACGCTGGGCGGCACGTATCGGGTCGCTCAGCGGTGCGTCACCTGGGAGTGGCGCACCAAGCCCTCACGGCGACTGAGTGACAAGCTTTTAGCTTGCGACACCCTCTGATGCTGACACCTCGCATGTAGGACACAAAAAGTGTCCCTCAGACATCTGTCAGACGCGCTGACATCAGAAGCATCAGAGGGGTCGGGTTGTCGCCGCAGAGACTGCGGTATGACAACCTGGGTTCGCTGCGAGGCGAACCCCGACATCATAGAATGAATGTGATTCTCAAAACTGCTGTCCACGCTGAGCATTCACTCCCCGGTTAGAGCGTAGCTGAACCCTGGTTTAGGAAGCAGCCCAGGGAGCGAATTGTACCTGATTCACTCCAATTCTGTTCCATGCAAACAACCCTACAGACTTTCAACATGTTGATATTTGACTTCGACATAGGCGGGGGTACCATCAATGTGGGAAGAGATCAGCCACTTCATTCTTCACAAGGCATATCGTAATGATTTCTTCGGATAGGCTCTCAATCTGGATCAACGAGCTCGTCGATTTTAGGCGACCGTTCTGATTCCCAACGACTCTTAATTCCAACGTACCATTGCTCAACTGATGTTTTCATGTCAGACAACAGTTGTTGTTCGGTATCTGCTAGATTTGTCTGCTCACTCATATCTTTACTTAAATTGGCTAAGTGAACAGGTATAGGAATATCCCCATTTTCTACGAGCTTGCCATTTAACACAAGTTTCCAATCACCACGACGGACGGCTAACTGCCCGTTCATTTCCCAAAACAAATCACGTTCTGGTAAGGGAGAGTTAGCCGTTAGCATGGGCAATAAGTTTATACCATCAAGTTCATAACCCTCTGGAGAAATATCGCAAGCAGATAACAATGTCGGCAAAATATCTATTGCAGCGCAGGGAGAGTCAATTACCTGACCACCAGAAATCCGACTGCCCCACGACATAATACCCGGAACACGAATTCCACCTTCATACAGGCTATACTTGTGCCCTTTTAGCCCACCTGCCGAGCCCCCATAATAAGGATCAACAGTCCCATCTAACCAATTACGTGTCTCACGGGAAGGGCCATTGTCTGACATAAAAATAATGATCGTATCATCCAGTCGTCCTTGATTACGTAGGGTATTCTGAATTGTCCCAACCCCATCATCAACAGCACTAAGCATTGCTGCCATGATTTGTCGGTCAGGGCTTAAATGTGGGAAACGATCAATGTAATGTTGCGGTGCGTGCATAGGATAATGAGGCGCATTATAAGACACAAATAGGAAAAATGGTGATTCATCTGTAGACGAACGCTTGATAAAATCGACGGCATGGTTTGTAATCATATCAGTCATGTATTGACCATCACGCCAGACTTCTTGCTCATTCAACCACAGGTCATGTACGGGGTCATAATCGGGCATTCCCCAATAGTAAATGTGAGAATAATAATCAATACAACCTGCCATAAATCCAAACGACTCATCAAAACCATGATCCGTGGGTCGGCTACCATCCGCCGTGCCTAAATGCCATTTACCAGATAATCCTGTCCTGTATCCACTCTCACCCAAAATGCGCCCAATTGTCGGAACACTTCTAGGTAAGCCGCTGGATTTTCGTCGCGTGCCACCCAGTATAGACCTGACTCCCGCGTTGCCTGGATAACGTCCTGTTAACATAGATGCCCGTGAAGGTGAACATACAGGAGAGTTCGCATACCAGCTTGTAAAGCGCACACCAGATTCGGCCAGGTTATCCAGATGAGGTGTCTCAAATTCTGTATTTCCCATACAAGATAGGTCACCATAACCTTGGTCATCTGTCATAATGACAATCATGTTTGGTTGTTTCATATAACCCTCTCTGAAAACAATAGAAACTTTGATATCGCTAGCAAGATAACTGCCAGAACGTGTTGGAATAACTGTGATTTAATCAATGGAGTACGTGCTTCAGATTAACCACCACCCAATTTGTACATAGGGCGTGACTCAATCAAACCAAAACGGATTTGTCCAGGCTCTTCCACCCTGTACATCTCTTACAACTATACGTGCATAGGGACCATCAAATTGTTCTAAACTGAATTCAACTTTACGCAGACCACTTCCATAAGAAGATTTTGAAACAGCACTTCTACCGACTATAAATATCCGACTAGCAGGTGAACAATTTATGATGATTTTATCGTGAGGATAGATTTGTACGTCATGAATCTGTGGACCTGTAGAAGAATAATAATGTCCAGCCTTCAATGCTTCTAATAAGGCTTCGGGTGAAGCAGTTTTCGCCTTGACCTGCACCCAACCGCGCATCACATCATGGGCATTGGGTTTGAAATGGCCATCGTCAGTAGCACATATGTGATAACGTTTGCCGCGATTTAAGAGTAAATCTGCTATATACCAGCTATCACTTTTATCGTTATGGTCGGCAGCAATCCCATTAAATATCTCAATCGCATGTATCCCTCCTAGTGATAGGATATCTTGCTCTGTTAGCATGTACCATGCAGGATGAGCCGCAGCCACATAAGCACCTGCAGCTAGAGCACGGGCAGCGATTTGTGGTCCGCTTTCATCGGCTGTTGGTGGTGCAAAATCTAAGGGCAGTCCAACTGCTAAAATGTGCCATAAATTGCCGAGTTCAGTTTTCCCGGAATGAAGTTCTGCACCAATAATTGTTGTGAAATCATTTGTTCTGAACGAGCGTGTATCGGCAATTGTAAAATCAAACTGCTCTAAAAAATGATCGGTCAATGCTAGAAAATCGTATCCAGCCGTTCGATAAAATTCACATACGTCTTGAGGAGATAGAGCACCGTCAGAGATAGTTGAATGTGTGTGCAAGTTTCCTCGATAGAAACGCCCGTCCTTATTGAAGGGGAGACTCAGCATATTATTTAACTCCTTACATCTATTTCTAAAATAAACGTATAGTCACAATTTCAAAAGGCTCGAATACTAAATTTACTAAACTCGACTCAGCAGGTATATCCGAGATATGTTCTTCCATAAGGTTGGTTCGGCTAACATTCTTAATCTCAGTACCAAAACGCAGTATCGTTTTCGCGTTTGTTCCATGTGTCTCATATATCCGAATAATTATTCCTTTACCATCTTCCGCTGGCTTAACTGTTTCAATAATTACGCTATCATTATCTAATTCAAAATGAGATTGCGAAGTTGGCAATGTGCCCGATTGTTGATTAGCCAAGATTACACGCAATGGCATGTTTAATTCGTAACCAGCCTGTATTACACCACCTGCGATATGATTACCAGTGTGCGGATACAAGGCATAAGTGAATTGATGTTTCCCCTTGTCAGCTACTGGGTCAGGATAGGTAGGACTCCGCAACAAATTTAGATCGAGTAGATTACCCTCAACATAGTAACCGTATTTGCTGTCGTTCAGTAAAGCCACACCATAATCAGGCTGAGACAAATCAACCCATTTGTGCGCACAGATTTCATGCTGTGCCATGTCCCAACTGGTGTTTTGATGGGTTGAACGCTGAAGTGTGCCAAATTGAATGTCACAAGTGGCTGATTCCGCATTTACTTTCACGGGGAAACTGGTACGGAGCATCTTGTGGGTCTCATTCCAATCAACCTCGGTTACAAAATCGACCCGGCGACTTCCTGCTGTAAGAACGATTCGCTGCTCCAGGGTTGACTCACCATAGCGATACTCCTGCCGAATCGTGGCTTGGGGGCCATCAACAAAAGCTGCTGCATTGACCAATTCAAACCGGGCTGGCAAACGCTCACGGTAGTTGGGTTCAATATCCCACGCATCACCATAATCGGTATACACTGCCAAGACATTACAGGGGGCACTGAGTATTTCTCGGTTGTTTTCTTTATCGACTATGGAAATCAACGCGCCTGTATCATCAAACCGAATCCTGAGAACATCATTCTCCAGCGCATCTACATCTGCATTCATAGTTGGGATCATTTGATCAGAGGCAATATCAACGACGGCATATCCGAGTGGCGGAACATCCGCTTTGATCCAGGTATCCCCTGTCCTTACCCATTCTTGCCGTGCCCACCCTAGCGAATTGGTCACAAGGGCTGGTTTTTCGTAATGACTTGTATCAACCTTTGCAGCTAATGCTTCATCAGCCTTGACAATAAGTTCTTCGACCTGGGAAAGCATGACATCATACCGCTCTAGTGATTCGTCATACACGCGGGTAATTGAAGAACCAGGCAAGATGTCGTGGAACTGGTACAGCAGCATTTCTTTCCAGATTGCATCGAGATCATCGCGGGAAAAGTCTATATCGATGAAACACGACCACAACTCAAACTCTCGCAATGCAATTTCAAGTTTACGATTGAAGTATTTGTTGCGGGCTTGTGTGGTAAACGTACCACGATGCCGCTCTAAATAGAGTTCGCCCACCCAGGTCTTGTATTGATCGCTACGCTTGGCAAGACGATCAAAAAACTCTTCTGAAAACTCTTGTTTGACGGGCGGTAAGCCCTCCAAATTCGTCTCTCGTTTCAATGATTCAAGGTGGTTTGCTCCAGGGCCTCCCCCGCCATCACCGATCCCATACAATAACAGACATTCATCAGAGACAGCTTTGTCCTGATAGTTTCTTTCAGTATCAAGGAGCGAATGGGGTTCGGCAGCACTGTTATAAGTGTTTTCTGGGGGCATATGTGCCAACACCTGGCTGCCATCTATGCCTTGCCACACAAACGTATGGTGTGGAAAAACATTGACGGTATTCCATGATAACTTCTGTGTCATGAAGTAATCGACGCCACAGTGCTTGAGAATCTGCGGCAATGCGCCTGTGTACCCAAACACATCCGGCAACCACAATGTGCGTGGCTCAACACCAAACTCCTCGCGGAAGAATTGCTTGCCATAGATAATCTGGCGGATTAACGATTCACCACTGGGCACATTGGTATCGGGTTCAACCCACATTGCGCCTTGCGCTTCCCACCTGCCTTCTGCGATCTTCGCCTTGACCTTGTCATAAAGCTCAGGATAGTGTTCTTTCATCCACTGATAGAGTTGCGGTTGGCTTGCCCCAAACACATAATCTGGATATTGCTCCATATTATGTAAAACGGTGGCAAATGTACGCGCCCCTTTACGAATGGTTTCACGAATGGGCCACAGCCATGCCAGGTCAATATGGGCATGACCAATTGCGCTGATTTTGAGCGACGGTGTACCACCTACCTTTTGCAGCTCTGGTTCCAGCACTTTCCTGGCGCGGATCACCTCGTCGGAGTCTAGGTTATTTAGCTGACTGATGGCCTTATGTAGCGCATTGAGTATTTGATGGTAACGGGCACGTTCCTCTGGTACGTGTTGCATGAGATCGTACAGAACGCGAAAATCATAATATAGGTCAAATACTTCCTGATTGAAGCTGGCGATATGTGCTTCTTTGAGTGTGCCATTATCTTGGTAAACGCCAAACAAATCATTGTTCGCGGCATCTATCCACAAACTCACGCTTTCACCACCGACTGCCTTATCTGTAAACGGAACAATTCGCTTGCCAGGCATTCCTAAGCTGAGATCATAGGTCGAACTCTGTGTGGTCAGACCTAATACTGGAACACCATCATGATCTACGACACATCCCTCGCCACTCAGATCAATGATGAGGACAACCTGTTGTCCCGCAGCATCCACAGGCACACTACCCGTAAAATGGAACCATCCACAATCCCATAAGTTGCCCCAGGAATCGCCAATAGCAATCTCACGACGTTCACCAGATTCATGTTCATCGAAGGAAACGGGTTCGGGTGTGATCCAAGCAGTCGCATTCAGCGTATCAATTGGTGTATAAATGGCGGATTTGATTAGATTGAGGGCCGCATCTAAATAGCGTTTGGTGGATTTTGTATACAAGGTGTAAGGCACAATATGTCCTCAAGATTTTGTGATTGCGTCCAATAAAGTCTCACACGGACAATCGGTGTGTGAGTTTTGTTATTCTTGGGCGAAGCCTACCTCGCCCAAGATGTATTACAAAGAGATACTTGACGTCTGCTTCGTTCCTACCCCTTGATCGCAAAGCCTTGTACGCCCTCTACAAAGTAGCGTTGGAAGAACATAAACAGAATAATGACTGGGATGGTGGCGACCACAGCAACAGTGAATGCCCACGGATGATGCACCGCCCCCTGTGCAGTATCAGCAACAACTCCACCAGGAGGAAATGCCATAATACGTTGGAAGCCTAATGCAATTGTCCAAGCATCTTCATTGCCACCAACGGCAATCAACGGCCACACATAATCGTTCCACAAACCCACAGATTGAAAAATCACCATAACTGTGAGTGCAGGTGCTATCATCGGGAGATAAATATGCCACAAAATCTGAATAGTTGATGCGCCATCAACCCGTGCGGCTTCTTCAAAATCGTCAGGAATTGTCTGGAATGTTTGACGCATCAAAAAAATGTAGTAGACGTTCACTAAACCAGCAATAATGAGAGCTGGCCATTCATTTACGAACCCGTGCCCTCCTTGCCCTGCCAGATTATTGCCCCCGGCCAAAGGCCAGCGTGACAACATAACATAAAGGGGTAGCGAATGAACAATACCCGGCACCATCATTGATGAAAGCAGAAGTGAAAAGGCGAAATTCTTACCCCTAAATTTCAATTTTCCAAATACATAACCACACAATACGGCAACCGTACCGGGCACAATAATGTACCAAAGAATGCGAAGTACGGTGTTGAATATCCATCGAGGTGCATCCTCAGCTTCAGTTATAAAATTCCTGTAATTTTCAAGTGTTCCCGGTGCTAGCTTAGGAAGCCATGTTGCATCCTGATAAGTCTCTAAACTCACAAATGACCCCAAAATACCATAAAGCAGTGGGTAGAACATGATTGCACTACCAATGATCAATATGCTATGAATAACTATGCGGTCCCAAGGAAACGGTTTTCGCGTTCTTTTTTCATTCATTATCTATTCTCTCTGTGCTCTGGTTCATTAGACGAATCGCTGTGAAACTAAAGACTGCCAGAATGATCAACATGAAGACAGCACCTGATGATGCGAGACCTAGTTTCAGGTTAACGAATGCGTCATTGTATATTTTCAAAGTCAGGGTAGTTGTTGAATTCGATGGACCACCTTTACTTATTAACAAGATTGCCTCGAATATCTGAAAATTACCGATGAAACCTGTAACTAATACAAACACAATCATTGGTTTCATACTTGGGAGTGTAATGTAGCGAAGTGTTTGGCGACGATTGGCACCATCAACCTCTGCGGCCTCATATAGCTGACGGGGAATACCCTGTAAGGCTGCCAAAAACAGGACCACTGGCCCGCCTAACCCACGCCAAACAGCATAAATGATGATCATTGTACGCATCCAAAATGATTCGATGGTCCAAATTACAGGCTGTTGACCAAGTGATTCCAGAATATTGTTGATAACACCGCCATAAGGTGATATGAAGACTATCGCGATTTGCGCCATGATTGCTGAAGCTGTTAACGTTGGAATGTACCAAAGTGTACGGTAAATTCCTAAACCACGAACTCGTTGATTCAATAATATTGCAACGAAAAATGATATGCTTGTTTGTAAGGCAAGAATTGAAACCGAAAATAAGACTGTATTACCTATAATGCCCGGATATGGCTTCTTCAAATAGCGAGCATAATTATCAAGCCCTACCCACTCTGGCGAACCGACAATCCCATTCCACTTCGTAAAGCTCAGTCCTGTGTTGATAATAACAGGCATAAAAGCAAAGATCAGGAAGTAGATAAGGACAGGCGTCAAAATCGTCCAAGCCAATAGTGATTGACGATTTTTGTGCTGCCATCTCCGCCATCGTTCTCCCCTACTCAGAAGCTCCGGAGAATTACCACTAAATATACTGTTTGCATTATTCATAGAGGTGTTCCTTTTACTGAATATCAGAGAGGGGCGTGGTGCTTGTCGCATCACACCCCTCTCAGACTCTATACTCTAGTTTCCAGACAACTTGATATGTCACCCACAAGAGCCGGCTTTCACCGATAATTAACCTGCTGCTGCTTCTTCAGCTGCTACTTGTGCTTCATCAAGTATTTCAGCGATTGGATCATCTGTGGTCAAAATACGTGTGAACATATCATTCCAGACGGTCCAAATTTCTTGAGGATTATTCGGCCATGAGGGTAAGGTCAATAGAACCTCACTATCTCTCAAGGTTAAGCCAAAGGCTTTTTCTGCATCCGTGACATCTGGACTCTCAAGGTATCTCTCAAGCGCATCATAGGTTACGGGGATACGACCTAATTGCCAAACCTGATCCTGAACGGAATCATTATAGAAGAAGCGGATCCAATCCTTAGCAGGCTCGATATTGTCGCTTGTGCTGAGGACGGCGTAGATCACGTTACCTACGATTACACTTCCTGGCACACTATTTACAGCATGAGGAATTGGTGAATACTCACATGTGGTACATCCAGTGTCAGTTGCCCAACCAGGATGCCAACTACCAGCCATTTGATAAGCAGAAACACCGTTGAAGAGCTGAGTGTAAACCTGACCTTCGTCTGGGTTAAATGTCAGTCCTGGTGGCGTGTATTGGTTGATTTCACGGAGGAATTCATACACCTGCACAGCGTTGGGATCATTGAAGTATGGATCCTGACATTCATTCTTACATAGTGTTGCACCAGCAGATGCCATATAAGCATAAACGCGCAATACTGAGCCGATTGAGAAACCAACTGGGCCTTGTAGTGTGTAACCATAATATTCGCCGTCACCTGCTTCAGTGATATCCTTGGCTTGCAAAAGTAAAGCGTCCCAGGTCTCTGGAACATCATCACAATCATAACCAGCAGCTTCAATAACCGAACAGTTACGCTCAAAACCGAACACACCGGTATGACCGGACAGACCATAAACACTGTCACCAACAACTGCACCTGCATAGGTTCCGGGGATGACATTCTCTACGCCAATGTCTTCAAGAACGTCATCGAGCGGAACAAGTGCGCCAAGATTTGCATATTGGTTGAAGAAGCTACCACCCACTACGATATCGGGTGCATTGCCACCAAGGAATGCTGTCAGCAAATTCTGACGAAGTGCTTCATCCCAACCGTGATTTTCATATACCACGGTAACGCCGGGATTAGCCGCTTCAAAGTCGTGCTGCTTCATTTGCCATGCAACGCCACCTTCCCCAACTTGCTCATAGTCGCGTTCAAAAACACCTTCAACCCAGATCACCAGTTCAACAGGTTCATCATCCTGAGCAAATACCATACTTGGAACAATCAAGATGACCATTAGAAGAACTAAAAGTACAGCTTTACGAAATAACATGTCTTTCCTTTCTTAGGACATTTAACAAAATACAATGGCTTGCTTCTATTGACATATACAAATCGCATCGCAACCCATGTGTTCTATCAATATAACGTACAAAATCTATATATACAAATTTTGGTGCGTTTCGCAACCCCTCCTCGAAGACAGATAGAATGCGAGAAGATAGTTGCCAACCTCAAACAGTAGACTCGGTGACTTCATCAAATTGACTAATCAAGGCTATCCTGCTATATTTGCACCTGTTCAACTACCGAATACTAACGTAAGTGAGCAATCACGAAACATGGATTCATCGCTATATATACAGGTTCTAAATACACTACGCGACCAGATCATGAAGGGGCAATATCCAGAAGGAAGCAAACTCCCTTCGGAGAGTGAACTGATCGAGACCTTTGGTGTTAGCCGGGGGCCAGTTCGTCAAGCTATGGGTATTCTAGAAAATGAAGGGATCATTGAACGTGTGAAAGGCTCTGGTGCCTATGTTCGTCAAGCAACCGTAAACGCGCCGAATGGCAATGGTATTGATAAACATATTGGACTCATTCTCAGTGAGCAGGGTGACCAACTTAACATGGAGATTCTTATTGGTACGGAACAAGCTGCTAAATCGCGTGGCTATCGGTTAAGCGTCAGCTTTTCACATGTAGACCCGGAACAACAACGTCGCGATATTCAACTGATGCAGGAAGACGGCATCAATGGTCTCATCATCTTTCCTATTGGCGAGAATGCCGAAAACGAAGGGATTGCCGAGATCGTTAGAAGTGGGGAGATTCCAATCGTACTGGTTGATCGATATTTTCCGCATATTGATACTAATTACGTTGTTGCTGACAACTTCGCGGGCGGGTATCGTGCAACTGAGCATTTGCTCATCCTCGGTCATCGACAGATTGGATTTGTATACACAAATGCCAGCACAATAAACATCACATCGCTAAATCAACGTTTGGCGGGTTATAGGGCTGCGCTCGATGACTATGGTCTAGAGTACGACGAGTCTCTCATCCATCAACGATCTGAAAGTGATGACTATGAAGCGTTGTTTGCAAAGACACCTGTGCCCGACGCCATCTTCGCTGCGAGTGACATTGAGGCACTTTTAGTCCTACGTGCTGCGCAGCAAAATCATATCAGTATACCAGATGAGATTGCCATTGTGAGTTTCGACAACCTCACCTTTTCCGAGTTTTCCAGCCCACCTTTGACGACGGTTTCACAGCCCCGTATAGACATTGGGCTACATGCGGGCAACATGCTCATTGACAGGATCGAGCATAAAAGAACTGCGACAAAACAGGTCATACTGCCCACCAACCTCATTGTTCGCGAATCATGTGGTGCCAAGACTAAAATCAAGGAATCCATCAAGAACGAAGATTGAATGGATGCACAACCTGCCCAGCCTGATCCTTTGTACGACTACCCTGCTACCGTTCAACAGAACCTGTGAGTTTACCGATGTAATCCTCATGAGTTGACGACAGATGAAGCTTGACGACATAATCAGTCTTTACATTCACAACTTTTATCAGGATATGATTACTTCCCATTCCCAGAAGAAGGCGCGTTTGCAATTTCACGGCTCTTGCCGATACATCTGACTGTGTGAAAATCGCCTCTCCGTTCAGCCAGACACGGATACTACAGGCTGTTTCCATATTGAGGTAGAGTTCGGGAACATTCGGTTCACTCAACAAATCATCAATGCGTCGGGGACTATTCAGGTAAAAACTCATGTAGCTTGCCGAATTTTCCTCATCCCCGTTAAACATCATATTTTTCAAATCAAAGCCATTTTGTACGGCTTTCTTAACCTGCCAGAAAGCTGAAAAACCATATCGAATGACGACCTCACCCTGTCGTGGCTCGACACTACCCTCCCCATTTAAGAAATCATCGTCTAATAGTGCTACGGTATGGTGTGCAGGTAAAAATCCGACAGCCAGCGTGCGAATGACTTTACCTCCCAGCAAGACCGGTGCTTCTTTTCCAAAATCATCACTGACATCCGCACCAAATGCCTTCATCAACTTGTTCCACAGGACTTTCTTTGCGGATGAGAGTCTGAGCGCTGCGCTAGTAGGATTGCAGACCATTTCAATCGCACAAACGATAAGCTTCGCTTGCCCGACCTTGAACTCAAGTAATGTATGCGCTTCCGGCAACTCTTTTTCGCTCCGATATACAGCACCCGTTTTTACAGGTTCAGCGCGGTAGTTCCATGATCGCCACTCACAACTGCAAGCCTTGAGCAAGCCTTTTGTATTTTCTAGTCCATCGCGCCGGATTCCATACTTCTGTATGATGTAATCTTCGTCTTCTGAGAAATAAAGTTCTGACAGGCGAAAATGGTCAACGACAGGGTCCGTATTAGCGTACTCTCCAGCAAAAACAAGTGATGACGCTTCTCTCTCGAAGATCTCCACCTTTTGACCAATTAGGTTTTCCAGCAAGTCTTCAGATTCACGTGTCAATCCTGATAACACAATTGTGCCACCATCTGATTTAAGCACTTCAAAATGGGATTTCAAAGCTGTTTCTTGCTCCGCAGAAATTGAAGTCAAATCAGCGAATAGCAAAGTGCCTGTCTGATCTTCTCGAAACTGAATCCCCGACTCCTGTAAACCGCGATAATAAACACTGTTCTTTCCCCCAATGAACGTGACTTTTTCCGCTTGCTTAACCGGGGGCATTAGTTTTTGAGCTGGCGTATCCCACACTTTGTCATAAGGGGAAGGTAAGGGGCCATCCGGTGCATAAGCGGACTTGATTGCTTCATACATCGGCCAGGGAGAGTAAAGTGGCAAATAGGGATCATAGCCCGGATTAAACGTGCTACAGTAGGGGCCAAGTCGCTCAGGTTGTACGCCAGGTTTCCCTTCTCTATATTCACCGAAAATAATACCATTCTCAACGGTTGGAGCATTTTCCTGATTTGCATGTCCAAGAGGCAGAGGCTGCAAACCATACCAGGCGAGATTAAAAACACTGACATAACTGAAACCCGCCGAAATTTGCGCTTCGAGATTACCATAGGATTGAACCGCAACGCCCTTCATTCGATCTTCTACACTTTGAAAAGCAATATCCCCGGCAAATTCTGCTGCATGAACTGGCGTACCATAATACGCAATCGTTCCCTCCCCTACACCAACAGGTTTCCCTATTTCTTCTTTATAGCTTTCGTAAGTATCTTCTCCAGCATAATGGATCATACTGGTAGGAAAACATCCACCCCAATCATGTGAACCATCCGCACTGATCCAATCTCGAGTAGAATCCAGTTCGCGTGCAATTTCCATGAGTTTGCAAGATTTCTCACGAATGAACTGAACCGTCTCTTTTGATGGCGAGTGGGTCGCAAGTGCCATTCGTATTTCGTTCTCAACACTCCAACCAATAACAGAAGGATAATTCCTATCCCGTAAAACCAGACGACGTACATGCTCATAGAAGCGTTCCCAGGTAATTGCTTCGGCATGATTAAACCGACAATGACTCGCCCAGATTGCACTCTCATCCAGGATACAAATCCCCATTTCATCTGCCACTTCCAGGTAAAAAGTAGGATAAGGCATCGCATGGTGGCGAACCCCATTCCCACCAGCATCTTTGACTGCTGTGTACCATGCAAAGGCATAACGCCGTGTCATCTGCGTTATGCCCATGAAATGCCAGGAATCACCCTTTATCTGTATCTTCGTACCATTCAGGAAAAAGTCGCTCCCCTTTATCGTGAATTCACGCCAACCAAAACGCTCATATTTCCGATCAATTGTCTGCCCATCCAATCCCAGCGAGACGAGTGCAGCATATAAACTGGGATTATCCATATCCCAATGAATCAATTCCCCAGAAACTGACGTTTCAAGAGTTATGACCACTTCTGAATCAGGAGCAACTTCTATCTTTGAACTGGGGAATTCCATCACAGCATCATCTTGCAGATCATAATGAGGAACAACCCGAATCCCATCATCCGGGAATGTAAAAGGCTTCAATGCTTTAACAACACTGTTTACTGTTAGATCAGCAGACTGTCCGCTCCTGTTTTCAATCGTCACCTGAAGCCGCAATTGATCGGCAGATACATCTGGCTGAACATACACATCCTTGATACATACTCTCGGAACACCTAGCAAAAACACATCTTGCCAAATACCCGCAGATTTCATGTTAAAGAAAGAGCCAGTCGGATATGTGAACTTGGTAGAACTTTTATTCACGTTCATAAGTTCCGGGGCACGAACACCCACCCATAATTCATGATCTTTTCCGGGTGACACAAACTCGTCAATCAGGTATGTTTCTGGCATACTGCTATCAAAATGTTCGCCAACCTTCTGACCATCAATGAAGACTTCACAATATCCGCACACAGCCTCAAAATGAAGCAGGATGGTGTTATCTTGCCAATCCTCTGGGACATGGAGAGTCCGTTTCATCCAGCCCATTTTGACGTGCTTCCAGCTCTCAGGATAACTGGGAAAGCAAACAAAATCCCCACCCGAAACACCGTCCTCATCCACAAGTCCGTTGATATTCCAGGGGGACGGAATCTTCAGCTTTATGTCTTCCCATTGGTCGTATATTGGAGGCGACAATTCAGGGATAGATTCACCAGTCTCAAAACCGTCTGACAACTCAACAGGTTGAAAGTCCCATTGACCATTTAAGCAGATTTCATTTCTGAACTCATGTTCAAACGGCTTCAAGTAGCCAATCTCTGTTGAAAAGTCGTTATCCACAAGAATATTCGCTTTAGCTGACATAATATTTCTCCAATCAGGTATTTCAGTCTAAACTCAGCTCGATCACACTTCAAGCATGTCAAATTTATATCTACAACTTAAATCAATCTATATATTTATCTTTCACAACTCGCAAATTGTATCACTGATGCTGTGACCAACAAAATTAAGTATACTATCGCCCAGAACTCAGAATATTGCTCAGATGACACACAAAACCCGTGCCTCACACCTATATATACAGAATCAGGGTGATTCGTTGACAAATAGAAGCAGCATGTTATTATCCCTTCAATATCCCTCAAAAACCTAAATTGGATAGATACATCATGAAAGAAATGACTACTCGTGAAAAATACCTCTTTGATCTGCAAGGTTATCTAGTCGTTCGTGATTTCTTGTCATCCGAAGAAGTTGATGCTCTCAATGCTTCGGTAGATGCAAATATCGAAACGCAGGGGGAAGATGGTAATTCAAACATTGGCGAATCAACCACGCTTGCTGGGAAAAAGCGTGGTCTTTTCGGCGGGATGTTAACCTGGCCTAAGCCCTGGTGCGACCCTTTCCGTGAATTGATAGCCCATCCCAAGCTGCTCCCCTACCTGAATACCATTCATGGGCGCGGATGGCGACTCGACCATGCGCCATTTATTCTCACGGCGGACAAGGGGACTGAAGGGTTGCGGCTTCACGGCCCAGGGCGATCTAAGTTCGATGGCTCTCAATATTATATCTATACCAACGGTCAAATGAGTTCTGGCATGGTTGTTTGCCAGTTTCAGTTGGCTGATGTCAATGAAGGCGATGGTGGATTAGCTGTGATTCCGGGAAGCCACAAAGCCAACTTCTCATGTCCTGATGAGATCAGAGATTGGGAGATGGATCAAGATATTGTCTACAACGTTCCAGCCAAAGCAGGCGATCTGATTATCTTCAATGAAGCTACAACACACGGCACATTGCCCTGGACAGCGGATCATGATCGTCGGTCTATACTTATACGCTACTCACCGAAGTATATTCATTTCGCAGGTGGCTTCTACGAATCAAGTTTTCCTGAATGGGTGGATGAATTGACAGAGGCCCAACGTGCAGTCTTAGAACCACCCTACATTTACAATCGCCCACTCATTGAAGATGACGGCGAGACAGTGGTGCGCCCTCGGCGTGAGTGAAGTCAACATCCATTAGAAAATCAATACACCTTCGAAGAATTAGGACAACCAAATGAATAAACAAGAACTGAAACACCAGTTTGATGATCTAGGCTTTGTGGTCGTGCCAGGATTGTTTTCAGCACGGGAGGTCGAGACCATCAAAACGCATTTTATGGAACTGAATGCAAAAAAGCAGGGTGGATATGACGATAAAATCATCGATGCAAGTGACCCACTCGTGAAATATCCACGTATGGTTCATCCCCATCGTTGGGATGAAATGAGTCTAAAATGGTTGCTCGATGACCGTCTGCGAGATTGGACAACACGCCTTATTGGACGCGAACCCTATGCTGCCCAAACAATGTTTTATTTCAAGCCAGCAGGCTCACGTGGTCAAGCACTCCATCAAGATCAACGCTCACTGGAAGTACAGCCGGGTACATGTCTTGCCGCATGGATGGCAGTAGACTCCTGTGACGAGGAAAATGGTTGTTTGCAAGTTGTTCCTAAAACTCAAAATTTGCCCAAACTATGTTTGATTGATGCGGATACACGTAAGAGTTTTACGGGGCAAACAGTTCCTCTAGCAGATTGGATGCATCCAGAACCCGTTCGTATGAATCCCGGCGATGTGTTGTTCTTCAATGGTCAGGTGATTCATGGAAGTGGCCCCAATATTAGTCGGGATCGTTTCCGCCGTGCGTTGATCGCCCACTACGCTGTAGGCGAAGCAGAAAGAATCGCCAAGTTCTATCATCCACTTCTGAATTTCGATGGTGAAACAGTCGAAATTGATGATAGCGAGATGGGTGGGCCTTGTGGCGTTTGGGTCGATGAAAATGGCGAAACTGTTCTTGAATTTATTGACCAAAACAGATGAACGATCAATAATCTTTGATTGTGATAGCACATTGGTTGTTCGCAGGATGTGTCAACTAAACTCCATCGTATGACGGATACTGCATAACTCTAGGATGTGAAAAGGACGAACCAGAGATGTCTTCATTAACCATATATGTCATTCAGTCAGCCCACACTGATATAGGATATACACATCCCCAAGAACAAATTGCCAGGATGTATGTGGATCATTATGATCGTGTACTCGATTTGTGCCGTAGCACGGAGAACGATCCTGAATCTGAACGCTTCAAATGGACTTGTGAAACATTCTGGCAAGTTGAAAACTATCTATTAAACCGACCAGATCGTCTAGATGAATTCCTCCATTTCGTAAGATCAGGCCAAATCGAAATCTCCGCGAGTTACCTACACTTCACAGATCTAATTGATACCGATGCCTATCGTAAAAGCATTCAGATCGCCGTCGAGTTTTGTCAGAAGCATAACCTGCCCTTGCAAACCGCCATGCACTGTGACATTAATGGCTGGCCCTGGAGTGTGGCGGACGTTCTGGCAGAGAGCAACATTCCTTACTTTTGCAGTCAAGTACATATCGACAATGCAACGGATCCATTGGGACAACGTGGCAGTGTCCATTATCACTGGACGCTGGAAAACCCGTATATCAGGTCTGATGCGCCAATTCGTGTCCCACAAGGATTGAGCCTGTTGAAATAGTCGGTGCAGGCAATCAGCGAATTGGTTGACATGATGGGTTCAAATTGAAAATACGATGAAATTGGCGGAAATCGCCATAGTGCAGGGTGGATCAGGGGTATATTTTCTGGTTTTTTGCTTCAATAGGCGCTTGATATTCTGACCTGCTGCCCTCAGTAATCCTTCAATATTCACCTTTCGTAACCGCCTTAATCGAAACCTTCGACCTTGATGCCACTGTTTGACCTCACCAAACATCGGTTCGACCCAAACCTGCCTTTTCCGCATTGCTTTGCGGTAATCTTCCGTCTCTCGATAATGGGTGGCACGATCAAGATATTCCTGGTCGAAAGAACGCCGGAGATGCCTACCTGATTTGCTATCGGTGCATTCTGACTTTACCGGACAAGCATCACAGATTTTGGCGTCGGCACGATAGACATAGATCTGTTCGCTAGCACGTCTTGACCAAAGGGGTAGCTTGTGTCCTTGAGGACAGATGAAACAATCATTCTCAGCGACATAATCAAAACACTCAGGCGGATAAAAACCTGTCCGTTTACTGTGGTCGGGGACTGGCATATAAGCACATAACCCATCTTGTTCTAGACCTACAATATTCTCGACCGTGCCATATTTGGCATCCCCAACTGCAATAGCTGGTTCGAGTTGCCAACGGAAACGTGCCCATCGAGCTAGATCAAGCATGGGTGTGTTGTCCATGATCGAGGAGGGAGTTGTCAGAGCAGCCAAGACTATTCGATCTAGAGACGTGTAGTCCTGCTTTGCCACTCCCATGAGCTCGTAAAGCGTGTCAGGGGGTGGGGCAATCCAATAGGGTTCACCGACAAGCAATAGCCCATCAGGTTTGAGTGCGGATCGCATTTGTTTGAGCGTTCCAACCAATCCTCCGCCAATCCAACTGGCACCAATACAACTGACAATATCAAAGCTATGCATTTCGGGCTGATATTGGGAAGCATCTGCCTCAATGAGAGTAATTCGATCTGTGATCCCCAATTCATCCGCACGTTGTCTAGCCGCTTTGAGAAAGGTGGCACTAATATCTACCCCTATGCCTTGAATGCCCCAATGACGTGACCATTGAGATAACATTTCGGCTTTTCCACAACATAAATCAAGCAGATTGTTGTCCTTGTTGAGTTGGCAAATCTCACCCACCAACATCAGTTTATCGTGCGTAAACGGATTGAGAATACGATGATTATGTTCAGCAATTTCATGAAACCTGAGCGACATAACTTCTCCACTTAGTAATTAGCCTATATTTTGTAGTCACAGGCTAATCAAATCCAGTCTCAACACTACTTCTAAGACTTTTTCAACAGGTTGGATTCTGGTGGGACGGCCCCGATAATGGTCGTGTTTTGCACTGGCTCAACGAGCATTATCTACTTGGAAATGTACTGGGCCTTTCAAGCCCACAACCATTTGGGACAGACAAAACACGCTATTTCTATGAGACTGACCGCTTGACTACAGACGATTTATATGAAATCGCCCAAAGCGAATTGCCCCGCTATGTTGAACGTGTTCGTCAGGCTGGCTATACACACAATATTATGCTTCTCAGTACGGGCGGATACTATGTGGATAATTCACGACCAGATGATCGATGGTTGAAAGTTATTGCGAAATGGAATGAGAAACACGATAATATTCGCCTGCGTACAGCAACGCTCAGCGAGTGGTTTGAGGCTTTCGACATGGTCCATACGGGTGATCTACCCGTGTATCGTGTCGCGTGGCCCGATCATTGGGCACATGGGCTTGGTTCAACTACTGCAAATGTTGCACAAGCACGTCGGACGCAGCGGCGACGGGCGGATATAAAAGCACTGGTAGATCGGTCAGATTCCGATACTGCTTCTGGATTTTTTGACCAAGCCTTTCAGCAAGAGCTTTTATCCCTGGAGCATACATTTGGCGCATGGTCAACAAGTGCCAGACCAGAAGAAACACTCAATCATTTTCAAGAAATTGTGAAAGCTATGACGTTCCACCGGGCTGAACACTATCTTGATGAAGCTGCCGGAGTATCGTTACGCTCACTTACCAATATTTCAAAAGAAGATGATAAATCAACACTTGTTATTCCCAATCGAGACCTCTCACAGGTTCTTGTCCGTTTTGACTCTAAGGATCAGAAAATCGACCCCGACCACCATATCCTGACAGACACGTCTAACAACCTCTACCCTATTCAGCATGATGATATACGAACTGATCAATTTGTCAGTGTGCTACCTACAAATCCACAGAAACTCAACACATTCTTTCTCACAGAAAAGCCTGCTGAAGCTATTTCCAATGACGCTTTGCCAACCACTCAGTTGAGCAATGATTTCTGGATACTTGAAATTGATCCAATCTCGGGGGGATTAGTCCACCTAGAAGAGGCCAATCAGAAACAGAATTGGGTTGAAACGACCAGTTCATACCGATTTGGTCAGCTTATTCATGAACAAGTCATCCACCCGTTGAAATATCATGCCGCTGGTAATCTTGCGCGATTGATCGCACTCGACAGTGCAACAGAAAAAGCTCGTAACACCTTGGAAGAAGGTCGTGTCTTTGAGCATAGTACAGCATCCTTCAACCCACATGTTCATAAGACTGTAGGTGAGGTCTATGATTCGCTGATGGTTGAAGGTCAATCTGAGCAATTGGGCAATCTCATGTATACATGGCGCATTTATCACAAGTTGCCAGTCGCCGAACTGGTCATTGACTGGCATAAAGCGTGGAACGACTTGCCTGAAGCTGTATACATTGCCTTTCCATTTGCAACAACTGAAGCTCACTTGGAATTCGAGACGGGCGGCGGATTTTTTGTACCCGGTAGTCACAACGAACAGGGTCAGCTTCCCGGCACATCGTCCCGATATTACACCATTCAGCGAGCAGCCAAAATCACAGATAATGAACATAAGTTACTCTGGTTACCTTTAGATGCGCCACTGGTGATAACAAACGAGATCAACTATAGCAGTTGGGAGATTGATCCATGGAAATGGAACGGCTTGCTGGCATCAATGCCTGTAAATCACTACTGGCACACAAACTTCCCCACCAGTCAACGGGGCTATATCCGCCTGCGGTATCGATTCGCAAACCCTGATCTGTTTATTAACAACGAAACGGCAATCCAATCTGTATTACCTGTCGATGCCTTTGGGTGGGTTTAGTTCTTGAATGACTGATTGAGAATGGCATGGGTTTGCATCCGAGCATTGGAATGTTTTTCAGCCAACTTGACAAGCTAAACCTTCAGCGGATTCCCGCTCGTATCAACAAAAGCTTTGGTATCACTTTCACCAACTTGTCTATGTAGTAACCAAGGTATCACGATCATGATCAAATCAAATCATTCATGGCCCACTTTGACAACCTACGATCAAGATCATCTGAGGCAAATCGGTTTACCACTAGGCGGCATTGGCACTGGCGTTGTCTCATTAGGTGGTCGTGGCAATCTTCATGATTGGGAAATTGCCAATCGGCCTGCTAAAGGATTCGACCTCCAGCATAGTTTCTTCAGTCTGTACACGCAAACTGCGGACGGTATATCAACGGTTCACGCACTTGAAGGCGTTATCCCTCCAGAAGACTATGAAGGGGCAAGGGGTGCGACTGTACCAAATCACGGATTACCTCGTTTTCGTGAATGCACGTTCGAGGCAGCCTATCCATTCGGAAAAGTCAATCTCAATGATGCAGATGTTCCTCTGAGTATCCAACTGCAAGCATTCAACCCACTTATTCCAGGAAATAGTGATGCAAGTGGCATTCCTGTCGCTGTTTTGCGTTTTATCCTCACAAATGATACAGATCAAGATATTGACGCGGCAGTTTGTGGCAACATCCAGAATTTCATCGGCACTGATGGCACAAATGGTGAATACAAACAAAACATCAATATCTTTCGTCGGCAAGATGATCTATCTGGCATCTTTATGCAATCGGAAGGGGTTGATCCAAAATCTCCACAATGGGGGACGTTGGCACTGCTCACTTCAGCAACTGAGAATCTATCGTATCGTACAGCCTGGGCAGACTATAGCTGGGGCGATTCGCTGTTGGACTTCTGGGACGATTTCAGTGACGATGGTCAAATAGAGGATCGGGATCAAGGCGGTAAAGAATCCCCTATAGGCTCTTTATGCGTATCCATAAAAATACCTGCTAACAGCGAGAAATCCGTCACATTCTTCTTATCATGGCACTTTCCGAATCGCACAACATGGAAAGAAGCAGGACTCAATCACCCACAAAGTCCGGTTCAATCCGGCACCCATATTGGCAATTACTATACAACACAATATGCAGATGCCTGGGAAGCAGCGGCCTACACAGCAAATAATGTGGATTGGTTAGAATCAGAAACCATATCATTCGTGGCGAGCTTGTGTGATAGCGATCTGCCCGATGTTGTAAAAGAAGCTGCACTCTACAACGTGAGTACCCTCCGCTCCCAAACGGTTTTCAGAACACCAGATGGTTACATGTTTGGTTGGGAAGGTTGCGATGATACATCAGGTTGTTGCTTTGGATCGTGTACACATGTCTGGAATTATGAGCAGGCAACAGCATTTCTGTTTGGCGATTTGGCAATGGGTATGCGTGACGTGGAATTCAACTATGCAACTCGTAGCGATGGTGGCATGAGTTTTCGTGTCGATCTCCCATTACAACACGCGGCAACGTGGTCATTAGCCGCGGCAGATGGGCTGCATCATGAAGCTGTATCGCGATTGGCAATTATCAGGTAACACGGACAAATTAAGACAACTATGGCCTAATGCACGCAAGGCGCTTGAATTCTGCTGGCGTCCCGGTGGTTGGGATGCGGATAAAGATGGTGTCATGGAAGGGTGTCAACACAACACGATGGATGTTGAATACTATGGCCCTAATCCTCAAATGGGTATCTGGTATCTTGGCGCATTACGAGCAACGGAGGAAATGGCAAAACACCTTGGCGAGCTAGAATTTGCTGAGGAATGTCGCAGATTGTACGAAAGTGGTCGGCAGTGGATTGATGAACACCTCTTCAATGGTGAATACTATGAACATGAAATCCGTCCTGCTGCGAGTATGGATTCTGTTTTCGGGATGCTGATGAGCAATATGGGGGCTGCCGACCCAACAGAACCTGTATTGCAATTAGGGGCAGGTTGTCTGGTTGACCAACTTGTTGGTCAATTCATGGCGCATGTCTGTGGATTGGGTTATGTGGTCAATGAGGAAAATGTCAAAACCACCTTGGATAGCATCATGCGTTACAACTTCAAGGAGAATATGTATGGTCACTTCAATCATATGCGTTCTTATGTACTGAATGATGAAGCAGCGCTGCTGATGGCAACTTACCCCCGTGGCAATCGTCCCGCACGCCCTTTCCCCTATTACAATGAAGTCATGACTGGATTTGAATATGCGGCGGCTGTGGGTATGTTGTATGAAGGCGATCTTGAAAACGGTTTGAAGTGCATCAAAGCAATCCGAGATCGCTATGATGGACAAAAGCGTAATCCGTTTGATGAAGCTGAATGTGGTCATCATTATGCGCGGGCAATGGCAAGTTGGGCGGCTATTCTCGCGTTGTCAGGCTTCCAATATTCGGCAGTTGAAAACACGATTGTATTTGCTGTGTCTCAGGAGAAGTGTCAGCATTTTTGGTCAAATGGGTATGCATGGGGAACTTGCAATTTAACCCCAAACAATGATGGTCATTACATTGTGGAATTCAATGTTCTGCATGGTGAGATTCAGTTTGGTGTCATGCGTCTTTCATCTGTAGGTCATCATCAGTTTGATGAGCTTCAAGTCCTTTGTAAAGGGGATTCGATAACTTGCCAGATCCACCCATCTGATTAGCGTCACGCCTGCCGTAAACAAGAATTCTGTCCGTTAGTCTGGGCATATTTCAATTAGGTATCCGAAACGCATCAGGCCCATGTTAAGGACATTTATCAGAGAATGAGAAATTAGTATGAATCTACTGGAAACAATCCGAACCCGGAAAAAGCACGACCAACTTGTGATCACCCCGTCATACATAGGAAATCCCTACCAACCAGACAGAAAGTTTCAGTAAGCAAAGTTCCGCTTCTACCAAAAAGAAGATACGCTACTTGGGGAAGGTTCTAACAACAGAGCCAAAAATTTTCCTGTAGATGAACAAACTATTTGGTATATCGAGCCATACTCGGTATAATGTCCACAATTGTACACAAGGAATACATTTGTGGATATTAGGCCCTTTTCCGACTATGATCTTTTGCCGGTTTATATGCGTGTCGCAGATGATCTTCGGTCAAAGTTGGGTGCTGCTGGGTTTGAAGTAGGTCAATTGTTGCCTAGTGAGAAAGAACTCAGCGAAGCTTATCAACTAAGCCGTGGCACAATTCGCAAAGCGCTGGGTATCCTTGCGTCTGAAGGGCGAATCAGCCGTCAACCCGGCGTTGGTACCGTCATCTTGCCTTTCAAGGATGATTCTGAAAATCGGTACAAAATTGCCGTTCTATGGAGCATTGTCAGATGGATCGGATCGGAGATGCTAGAGGGGATCGAGCAGGTACTCTCTGAAGAAAAAAGTGACCTACTATTCTATACTTCCCAACATAATCCAACAAAGGAAGCTGAGATTCTTGAACACCTGCTGCGCACAGATATCGATGGTTTGATACTCTATTTCACTGGCGAACAGAAAAATATCGCCATTGTCGATCGATTTTTGGAAAAAGGTGTTCCCGTTGTGTTACATGATCGCTTCACAGAACCATTGTCCGAGACGCTCAGCTGGGTGACATCCGATAATTACACCGGTGCCTATGACCTTACACGCCATCTGCTGCAGTTAGGGCATGAACGGATTGCCTATGTGACCTGGACGCCTGAGACAGCACAAATCAGTTCACTGCAAGAACGTCGCACTGGATACGAAACAGCCGTTCGTGAAGCCGAACTAGAACCGATGGTACTGTCTCACCGCCTAATGCGCAACGACATTGACCGATCAGCCTTTGCGCAAAAGCTAAAGAATTTTGTGGATATTCATAAGGCAACTGCAATATTCTTCTGCAACGATGTTTCGGTGTATCGCCTGTATCCAATCTTTAATGAATGGGGTATGCGAATTCCGGACGATATGTCGATCGCGGGCTTTGATGGCCTTGATGTCCCATTCGATCTTTCTCCATTTGACCTGACTACCGTCGACCAGGATTTTGCCCGTCTGGGGCGTGAGTCAGCCTATGCTCTGTTAAGGTGCATCCGTGAACCAAACAGAGCCCCAATCCATACGCGTATCCCCGTCAGTATTCATGTCGGCGATACAACCGCAATATGCAAACAAGATCCAAATAAATCGGCAATAACGCTGAGATCGGATTGAAAGGGGGCTTATAAACAGACTCGCAAGTTATAGAAAGCATGAAGATCGAATCAAACGAGGAGAATTGAAAATGAGAAAATTCGTTGTGTTGCTTTTGATTTTGCTGGTCTTGGCCCCAATGTCTCTGATATCGGCCCAGGATGATATTACGCTCACGATGTGGACCTGGAAGATTTTCCATGTGCCCGGCCTAGAAGCTGTTGCTGCTAACTTCGAAGCCGAAACCGGAATCAAGGTTGATGTGCAAGCATTTAACCCCGACGAAGTTTATCGGACCAAAATAACGACTTCGGCGCAATCAGACGAATTGCCCGACATTCTGTCCTATTGGTCCGGTGGTCAATGGGAGTTGGCAGCGACCGATAATCTGGTTGAACTCACCGATCTGGTCGATGAAGAGTGGGCAGCCACATTCCTGCCAGCGACGTATGATTTTCGTTCAGTGATGACCGAAGACACCTACGCCAATTGCCAGAGTGATGCAGATTGTACCTTTACCAACATTGAGGTTGGACAGTCCTTCAGTGTGCCATATTTGGCAGGCCAAGCATTCTTCGTTTATGGGAACAAGGCTTTGATGGAAGAAGCCGGTCTTGATCCAAATGTTGCACCAGCAACCGCCGAAGAGTGGCTAGAAATGATGACCACCATCAAGGAAGAGACGGGCGTTGCCGGTCTGGTGACCGGCGTACAGAACGCCGATGTATTGAACTTCTGGTTGTTCAATCCGATGCTTATTACAAGTTGTGGTCCAGAAACCACGGATGCTATCTGGCGTGGCGAAATGAGCTTCACCGAACCGTGTGCGTTGAGTGTCCTGGAATGGATTAACGAGATTAGCGTTGGTGATCTTTGGATGCCGGGCATTCTCAATACAAATATTGATCCTGCTGATGTCGCGTTTGCCCAGGAACGGGCTGCTTTTGATATTGGTGGGACATATACACTCGGTTTCTTAATTGAACAGGGCATGGATCCTGACAACTTGATCTCTTTTGCTGTGCCACCTCTGGCAGATTCTATGTTACCAGTTCTTGAGATCGCTCCCGCTCCATTGATTGACGCGATGGTAACAACCGATAGTGAGCATCCGGAAGAGGCACTTCAGTTCTTGCAGTTCCTCACTTCGCCGGAGCAGATGGAAATATTCGCCAAGACGGTGGGTGATCTGCCTGCTGTGACGGTTTCTTCAGATCCTGAGCGCGTTGGTAACGTCATGCCAGGTCTGTTGAATGCCATCAGTGACTATTCACCGTTCCAGGATGTAACAGCACCGCAGTTGAACGACATGCGCGATGTCCTTAAGCTGGGACTACAACAGTTTATTCTGGGCGAAACTACGCCAGAAGAACTGGCTGTTGCCGTTGACGAAGCCAATGCATCTGCCTGGGCAGAACGCTCCGACTAGTCGCTTCGTAACACCGCGTTTTTCAAGCCTAATAGTCAACATGCGTAGTGGTATCTAGTCCGATACCGCTACGCAGTTTATCTACATGGAATGAGTGCACATATGCACAATGATATTGCCTCTCAATCACATGAAACAGTTCACGTTCGGCACGGGATTCGGTACACACTGAGGAAAAATGTAGGCTTCTTTTTTGTCTTACCAGCAATCCTCATGTTCTTGATTTTTGGTCTCTATACAGTTGTGTTTGCTGTGGTGCTGAGTTTCTTTCGCTGGAACGGCTTTGGCGATTTTTCGATTATCCCTCCTCTGTGTGAACTTCCGGAATGCGCCTTTGTCGGCTTAGAGAACTTTCAAGATTTTCTTTACGATAATCCGGTGCAATCGGAGTTTTTCTGGCGGGCACTACAGAACAACATTATTATGGCAGTCGCCGTGACCGGCGGTACCATTCTGATCGCTCTGCCCCTGGCGTTGACATTGGATCGTGCGGTACGCGGCCAAACTGTTTATCGTACCTTAATGCTGCTGCCGATGGTGACCGCTGGCATCGCTGTCTTCTATGTCTGGTCCTTCATCTATGAACCCGATGGTTCGTTGAATGCTATATTCGAGGCAGTTGGCCTTGATTCACTGCGTGCCAAGCAAGGCTGGTTGGGACAACCTGATACTGCACTGGGGGCATTAATCGCTGTTATGATTTGGGGAGCGGTTCCCTTCGCGATGATTCTCTATCTGGCAGGTTTACAGACGATTGATAAAGCTCTGTTTGATGCGGCAGCGATCGATGGTGCTGGTCCATTACAAATCGTAAGACGAGTTGTGTGGCCGCTGTTGCAACCGATCACAGTGATCATTGTTATCACCAATTTTAATGGTGTGATCCAGGGGTATGAACAGGTATACCTCATGACCAATGGCGGACCTGCGGGTCATACCGAGGTCGTAGGGCTACAAATATTCAACTATGGCTTTGGTGATCAACGCCAGTTGGGGATGGCAAGTGCAATGTCGTGGACGTTATTTGTACTTGCATTTGTTGTAGCAATGGCGAATTTACGCTTCTTCCGGGCGCAAACTTAGGGAACAGATCATGTCACTTATCAAGAAATATATACCCAGCGGGCTTGCCTATTACGGGGTATTGACCCTGTATGCATTGATCAGTTCTTACCCTTTTATGTGGATGGTTTCTTCGTCGTTGAAGTCCAACCGTGAGGTATATCGTAATAAGTCATTGATTCCGAATGAGCTGCGCATTGATGTATTGGTCGATAGTTGGGAACAGCTTGAATTTTTCAAATACTCGTTAAATAGTGCTTTGATCTCGATTGCAACGGTCGTGGGCATCATACTCATTTACTCGATGGCGGGCTATGGTTTCGCTAAAACAGAGTTCTGGGGGCGCGATAAAATATTCCTGGGGTTCTTAGCGGTACTGTTGGTCCCTGGCGTCGCTGTTCTGATTCCACTCGTGCAGCTCGTGCGTGCCATGGGATTAACTGGGCGCGATGCCACGCAGTTTTCCACCTACATGGCATTGATTCTGCCAATGGTGAATGGTGCGGGGCCATTTGCAATATTCTTCTTCAGAAACTTTTTCCGGTCTCTGCCGAATGAGCTAAAGGACGCCGCACGAGTTGACGGGTGTACAGAGTGGGGCTGCTACTTCCGCATCTATCTGCCGCTGTCAACGCCAGTGATTGCCACAGTCGGCATTCTGAATTTTATCTCCAGTTGGAACGCTTATATTCTGCCATCTGTTGTGATCAATAATGATGAATGGTTCACGTTGCCGCTGAAGTTGCGCGACCTTGACTTGCAGGCTGTTATCCAGTGGAATGTGCGTATGGCTGGGTCGTTAATCATGGTTTTGCCGATTGTTATCCTGTTCATTTTGTTGCAGCGATACTATATTCGTGGCCTGACTGCCGGAGCGATGAAGGGCTAACAGCAAGCATACTCTCAGAGACGTACTTCAATCATCGAAGCCAGTCTCTGAGCGGGCTTTACTCTAAACTCTGGCTTAGAGGAGTTGCGTTTCACCACAGTTGGCTACCCTAGATGCTCGCCTCAAAACAAACTCATCCACGATACGCCAAATTGCGGGAATGTACCCTCCCATGATTCAGTTGGATTATCCGGCATACATACATGCCCTATCAAGCTGCCAACTTGTGAAGACCAGTGTCTGAGAAGAATTGAGCGACATAGGTAGCAGGTGACATCTTGGGAGTGGTGTGGATACAATGATGAGTACATCGAAAAAACTGACCACAACTGACAAAACTGACCATACTGACCACTCTGGCTGGTATACTATAGAGAAGTCGTCAACAATTGTGACGGAGCTAGCATATGGTTGAGCTTCAAATTCCACCTGAGATTTACGAACGTGCCCGCCAGATTGCAAGCGAGAACAATCGCTCGATTGAGTCGGTGCTTCTGGATGGGTTGGCACTGCTCTTCGGCGATCTGCCGGATACTAACCTGGCTCCTGATGGTCTCCAGCATTACAGCGATGAGCAACTCTGGGCGATTGTCCATCAGCGACTGGCCTGGCCCCAGAACTCGCGGCTCCGTGATCTGATGGCGCAGGGCAAGCAAGGCTCGCTTTCAGATGACGAACGGTCAGAGATGGAACGGCTTATCGCGCTGGTCGATCACCAGATGCTGCTTCGATCCGAGGCGCTCCTGCTACTGAAACAACGTGGTCATGATGTTGATATCTCATTGGTATGAAAGTGAAAACTGACCACCCTTCCAGCCGAAGCAGTGGTCAGTATGGTCAGTTTTGCCCGTTGTGGTCAGTTTTCTGGCTCGTCAATTGCAATTTGCTCATCAACCACATCCACATCGTAGCGCCGCAACATATCCAGCACGGTCTCTCGATCCATCCGATACATCTGTCCTCCCGCATAGGCTTTCCGGGATGAGCGATCTGTCAGGGCCAGCCGATTCAAGATGTGTCCAATCCACTGTGCGTGTCCCATCTGCTCACGGCTGATGCCCATGATCTCGCGCACGCACTGCCGCAACGCCGCTGCCTTCAACCACACCACGTCATCCGCATTTCGTGTCATGATCTCCAGGGCTTGCAGCACCGCTTCTTCCTGTTCGCTGAGTGCTTTGCCCTCACTCAACTGCTCATCCCACTCAGCAGCTTCACAGATAGCATCCAGCAGACCCGTAATCTGCCCTTCCTCCTCAAAGAAAGCTGCCATCGCCACCAGCGGTGACCACAATTCACCGGATCGGTTATGGAGCGTGTGCAGTTCAGGTCGCTGGAAGTAGTTGCGATGGATCGCTTTGAAGTGGGTCAGTGCCAACGAATACAGCAGATGACGTATCTCAGCCCCATCATAGTTGGGAGGTAAGGCTGGCATCTGCTGATCGGTTCGCCACATCGGGATGGCAATACAGCGGCTGGCAAGAATGTCCTCCAGTCCCATGATGGCTGCCAGAATCTTCGGTGAATATACGTCAAAGGCTTGCGGTTTCATATCTTCACCTGTGCTACGGATGGCGGGCATCCCCTGCTTGTAGCCGCTGTTGAGTAACTGCCGAATTTGCTGCATCCCCGGATCACGCGGATTGTGATAGCGTTCGGCTTCGTCAATGCCGACAGTACAGGAGGTGTAGTGGATCAGCCGGAACATGGACGCTCCGGTTGGGTCGGACGTTGAGATCATGTTGAAGGCCAATGGCTGCAACACGCGCAGCACGGTACTCTTACCACTGTTCTTCGGTCCGTTGAGCGCCAGATAGGGATAAGCAGGAAAGAGCGTATAGAAGTAGGTGCCCACTGTCCACAGCGTCAGGATACGACTCTCAACCTCAGAACGGAAATCAACGTACCGGGTAAAAATGTCGTGAATCTGTTTGAAGACCTCCCCTGGTTGCATCGTTTCTCCTTCAAGAAAACGCCTGATGTCTCGATAGCGCCAACGTTGGAGAAACTCGGAGCCTTCGGGGATGACACGCAAAGCAATTTCCTGCTCATTGACGGTGACAATCTGTTCAGCAGTGAGCCGCTTGAGTTCGCGGCTGCTGGTCACCAGGTAGGGCTGGACATTGAGGCGATTGTGTTTCGTCCGTTCCAATAGCGATACCGTCACCAGTGCTAGATCATCGTGGAAGCCCAGGGCTGGTGATACCAGCGGGATGTTGTCGTCGAACACTTCGGACATGGTGTCGTCCTCATCCGGGCTACTTCCCCTGGATACTTTCATCATCTCATTGAAGACTCGTGCCTTCACGCCAATCTTGCTCATCGCTTCCTTGACCTGTGCCAACAGGAAAGAATCTAGATTATCCATATAGCTGAACAGGTGGCGTATGCCATCCTCGCGGGCCAACCCTTCCAGGTTGCTCACCCGGTTAATCTCCGCCAGCAGCCAGTTCTGGGCGGTGTTGAGCAGTTCAGTAGCATCATCGGCGGTGGCCCCATCACGCGCCAGCCAGATGTTGGCATCGTCGGTGTTGTCCAGCGCGATGAATATGCGCTCATGCTGCTTCACTCGTTCGAGTAGATCGTCACTGACGGACATTCCAACCAGGGCCACCGCAGGCATACCCCATTCACCAAAGGTAATGGCATCCGCCTGCCCCTCGACGACGACCACCTGCTTTGTGTCTTCAGCATAGCAGTGATTGAAGTAAGGTTGTCGTTTGCCGATCAGGTCAGCGGGTGGATTGTAGTGCTGTTTGCCCTGAATGCTGCGTCCACTGAGATAGATCAACCGACCTTTGTGCTGATGGACATAGACCAGCATTCCCGATGGGAAGTTATGGATAACACTACGCCAGCTATCCGGCAGGTTCAACTCGTTTATGAGGGAACGCCTATCCACTGGCATGAAACCCAGTTTCGCCAGTCGAATCGTCTGCATGTCCCAGCCACGTTCCTGTGTGGCGTAGGTCAGTGCCTGTGGGGTATTCAGCAGGGCATCATGCAGCCGCTGAACCAGTTGGCGCTCCGACCAGGCGACGGACTGGCGGAAACCAGCATCGTGTTCGACTGGGATACCAGCCCGACCTGCCAGAAATTCAACCGCCTCCATGAACTGCTGCGGATCACGGTTGTTCCAACTCCCATTGTAGTTCAGATGATAACGACCCACGAAGTCAAAGACATCCCCGTGTTCGTCGCGTGAGTTCCAGAAGTAGAACCCGGATTGGGGTACGACCACCATGCTGTCGTGGTCGATACCGATGTATCGTTTGCCCGTTTGCTTCAGGCTCAATTTCTCGCTCACTACATCCTCAATTGGATTGCGTGAACGAATGTGTTCTATATCAATGCGCATTAGTTTGTCGTCTCCAGACAATATGAAGCGATGGTCATGTAATCAACATGACAAAATGTGAGAAATTCAATTGCAGGCAGCAACGGCATGTGATACAGTTTGAGTATCCAGTTCAGAACTGTATCAGTTTTGTCGGCCCACCTGCACCTGTTTTGCGGTGGGTTTTTCGTTTCTACGGCGGACTGCGCGGCATTCTACCTGTCTCCCTCATCTATAAGTTCACCCTGGTGAACTTTCAGTCGTTTCGCAGCAGGCAGCAACATCGGAATACAATTGGCTCATCAACCGCGCCTGCGCCCTGGCAAGTTCAGGATTACCCTCTTGCTTGATAAGAGCCTTCGCAATTGAAGCGGCATCTGCCTGTCCTCGGTTTTTAATGATCTTTGCCAGCCGATGAGCATCGGGTTCAATTTCATCTGTGATGTGTTCGTCCGTTTTGTCAGTATCTATGGCAACCACCTGCTCAACCTGCTTCGCGGTCAGATTGAAATCAATAATCTGGCGTACCAATTCAAAGTGAAAATCAGCATCAAGGTCAAGGAGTGGTCGTAGGCGCCGTTCCTGAATGTTATGTCGATCCGCAAGTTCGAGAGCATCGTCCGAAAGCCTCAGCAGGTTCTTGATGTAACTGAAATACACCTTATCTATCCCACCCATCGCGGCATAGATTTGCTCTGCTTCACCGCGTGGAATCCGTAGCTCCAGCGTCTGACGGTAGAAGTCGTTGGTTACAGCATAGTCCGGGATGTCGTAGCCATTGACTGCCAGCAGTAATAAGGCAGCCTGTCGTGCCATCGCAATCGCGGACAAACCACTACGCGCTGTGTTCTCTTTGGCCTGACGGAACACCGTTGCCTGGTCTCCTGGAACCACGATGCAGTCGATCATGCCATCAGTCTCATGACCAGGGAGAAAGTCACGCAACAACCAGGCGGCCCAGTAGCGACGCTCACCTGTTTCAATCCGATATTGGCGTGTCACACCCTCGGATACATCAATCACCGTAATTGGATTGACCTGCCCGTCATCACGAATAGTCGCTGCCAGATTGACCAGATCACGTAGCAGGTTTTCCTCTGGCGTGGTTTTGGTGTCTGCCTCGTCTCGATCTGGATCAGGTAGCAATTCCTGCAAGCTGTTGAAAGGTCGTCCCCGCTGACGTGATGCCATCTGTGCGATCTGCACCAAATCACGCATGGCCTGCGAGGGGGTCAACTGGTAGTTGTGAAAGGCTTGATGAACACGATCTGGCAGCACTCGTCGCGGCTGCACCGGATCAGGGCGCACCAGATCGAGCAGAACGCGCTCGACTCTCACGGTCTCATCGTTGAAACGCTGGGATAGATCACTGGTCAGAAGATCACCGTTGGCTGCTGCCAGCAGTTCAGTCAGTTTGTCGGTATCGTTCTTGGGCGTCATTGTACACCACCCATCTGCTGTACCAATCGCCCGACAAGGTGGGCATAGGCTTGGCTGGCAGGTGCTTTGGGGTCTTGCACGTAGATGCTTCGATGGGCACGATGGGCGTAACTGACGGCTTCATTCATCGGGATGACACCACACAGCAGTTTGCCCAGCATCGGATGGGCCTTCAGTTCTTTCAGCATCGTGTGATGTCCGCGAACCCGCCGATCCAGCTTGGTGACCAGGATGCCACTCACGCGCAGATTGGCGATCTGGCGCCCTTGCCGAATCTCATTGATTTTGCGGATTACACTCAACAAACCGACTGTTTCCAAGTAGCGCGGTTCGACGGGCACAATGGCATCCGTCGCTGCGACCAGTGCCATCTCAGTCAGGAGCGAGAATGAAGGTCGGGTGTCGATTACGATAGCAGCATAGTGCGACGCGATTTTGGATAAGGGATCAGCCAGACGATAGGGTGCGCCTGCGGCTCCCTGTGTAGAGTAGACAAACGGCGAGCAACTGCATAGCAGCACTTTTCCGAATGCCCCTCTCCGAACCGTGCGTGCAACTTTCACCGCACACGGCTCTCTAGTTAATCATGAGGATTTTTTGGGTTTTGTATTATCGTTTTTGTGTATAGCACGATGACAATCAAAACAAACCACTAACGTTTTGCGTTGCAGAGCTATCATTCGTTTCACCCAGTCAGGTCGCGTTTTCCGTCCACGCCATCGCGCCTTCAAATCTTTGAGCTTGCGAATATGGTGAACTTCAACATCTCCGTCGCGCCCACATATTTCACATGTGCAAGACCGAATACGTGTGAGCAGGTCGGAGCGGTCACTCCATTTGTAGTAGTGAATTGCATCTTTAAGGGTTACTTTGAATTTGCCATGTTTTCTTCTCAGGGGTATGCCGCCCCATCTGAAGATTTGTGTGCCTTTATCTGTTTCTACGGAGACCTCAAGGGTCTGGTAAGTTCTTCCCTCAACTTCGACCTTTGACCGAAATCTGCGGTAGACCTTTGAGACACTTATCTTCAATTTGCTTGCTATCGTCTTGACGAGAGATTGTTCCATGATGTACATCAATGAGTTTAGAACGTGGATGTCTTCGGCGTATTTGTAGTAATTCACAATACCACGATATTCCGTCTGATATTGTTGAATAATTTCTGCAACAGAGCTTCGTATCAATTCAGTACGGTGTATTGCTTTACCATTTGCCATGTAACGACGGCTTTTTTCTTGCACATAGCCATAAGGCACACTCAGGCGTGGGCTTCCATTGATGCTACGCCGCTTTACTTCTGTTGCTGAACTCATCGTCAGTTTGCTGTTGGATTGCAAGGTGCTGAGTTCGTAGCCCAGAAACAAGGCTCGTTCTTTACGGGCAGCTGTGATGAGGGTCTTATCTTCACTCAATGACAGCTTGAGTTCGGTACTCAGAAATTCACTCAGCCTTGTTTTAATGGTCACAGCTTCAGCATGACTACCGGTAAATCCCAGAATGAAATCGTCAGCGTATCTCACATATTTTAGCCGACGAAAATTTGGGTCTTTAACATCCATAGATGGGATAGTACGACGCTCTACTCGTAAGCGTTTTAATTCATCCAAGTCTCCCCGCTTTTTGGCTTGTTTGATGAGATATTCGTAGTGCCGTGCTTCTGGATTACGCTGCCGTTTATCACCATAATTCCATTGTGGCATCAGGATATTCTCAACATATTGGTCAAGCTCATTTAGATAGATATTGGCAAGCAATGGACTTAAGATACCCCCTTGTGGCGTTCCACTATAGGTTCGCTCATAGACCCAATCATCCATAACACCTGCTTGTAAACTCTGGCGGATTAATCGCAGTAGGCGATTATCATGGATTTTTTGAGATAAGATTTCCATTAAGCGTTCGTGGTTGATATTGTCGAAACAGCCTTTGATGTCCCCTTCGATATACCATGTGATAGCTTTGAATTGCTGACGTATCTGTCCCAATGCCGTATGACAGCCACGATTGGGACGAAACCCATGTGAATTGTCACTGAATTGCGGTTCATAGTACGCCTCGAGTAAACCACGCAGCACTTCTTGAACCAGTTTGTCCTTGAAGTTAGGGACACTCAAAGGACGTTTTTCTCTGTTTTTCTTATCTATCCATACACGACGACTGGGGGAAAAGCGATAGCGTTCTTTTCTCATTATTTCAATGATGGCGTTAATGCGTTTCACACTCATACCATCTATAGTTTCTTCTGTCGTTCCTGGTGTTAGCACACCCGCATTACGATAGATTTTGGCATATGCTGCAAGATACAGATTTTGATTGTAGAGTTGTCTGTATACTCGCGTTAGTGGTTGGTCTTGTTGACCAAGTTTCCTCATTGCATTCAGTACATGTTCGGTTTTCTGCATTTCGCATACCTTCATATTCTTGTTTGCTGATTAACCTGTTTCCCTTCGCCCTGTAGCTGGTTTATCGCTAGCCGCCGTGAGTGGTCGTTACGCCACTGACTACTATGGAAACTCCGTTACCTTAGGGTTCTCACCCCTTAGGCAATCCTGCGGTACAGTCGTAAACAACGTGTCTAGTCCAACTTAGGGCAACCGTTCGTGACTTGATAGATTTCAGTAATCCTTGTCCTGTGGTGAATACTTCACATCTCGGAGCACATGAGATGCTGACCAACAGATCGGGTCTTAATCGTGGTACCCGATGAGGGGAACGTCCTCAACTCATCACTAGTTTTCAGGCAGTTTAGCTTTACCCATATTGAACAGGTCTTGCGATTACAGACTCTGTTACACGATTTCACAGTCTTATCGCTTTACCAACATGCTGTTGTCCCCCTCCACTTTCGCTTTGAGGTAAGTTGGTTGACCTTATCAGTTTGTATTCAACTGACACTGGTTATACCAGAATTGTTTACGCCGCCACGCAGCGCACAACTCCCGTTCCGCTTGCTCCAGCAGGGGTGTGGCGGGAAGGATGTGCAGGTTCTCATCCCAGTGTGACGAAACGATGACATCCATGAGTACCTGCGGGGCGGCAGCACGCTCTGACATCAGGACAGCAAACAGGCTGTCCTCCGTTCCGAAATCATCCTGTCCCGTAGTAACCAGCGTGGCGTGTCCCTGGCTATCCGTGTCGATCAGCAGCACACGCGGATTGTTTGCACCTGCCTGACGCAGCAGACCGACGATACCCAGCGCGATGTTGGTGGCGGATGTGGACTTCCCCACACCCCCTTTATTATTGGTTAAGATGTATGTACGAGTCATGATCTCCTATCCTCATCGACTCTCTTCCGAACGAATGCTGTCCGAAAACACAGACTCGCGGTTGTGTGCTACAGTGTTTTTACGCGAGTCGCTGTCCTCATCCAGCGAGCTTCTGGTGACGGGGGTGTTTCTGAACGCACCTCCGTCCTCTCAAAAGCTAAATCTGGCGTTCGGTCAAAAGCGGCTCTAATGCAGGCCGCTGAGGATAGGCTGTCAATTCCACATAATGAGCGAAGTTCTGAACTAAGAGGCAAGAAGCGAAACGTTCGCTTCGAGTTTCAGGGGGTTCACACGTTTACACAACCTAGAAAAAGCCGTTGCAGCCATTTTGCAGCGGCTTTATGCGTTTCAACCCCTACCTACTTCTCCAGTCAAACATAGGCATCAGACCAAGTCCGAGCGCAATAACAGAATCATCGCTCAACACAAGCGCGGCGATACCCTCGAAGAAATTGCCACTGACTTCGGCATCTCCCACCAGCGTGTACACCAGATCATCCGTCGCTGGTCAAACGACACGGGAGGTGCATGATGCTCTCTCAGATAAAACCTCTCCGCCAGAACGCCTACGAAGCTGCCCAGCAAGCCGTTATGAGGGCTGTTGGAGAACGTCTGCAACGGGAGAGGTTCAATAGACGTACTGCTTCACACTATCCACCTGCGGTAATACGCGCCTTATCAATGGGCTGTGCATTGTTCTGTTGTTGGCAACCTTTACACCATCCGCTCTTCGCTTGTTTGTGACGCTCTGCTGTGGATAAAGCGAACCAGGGTTCGACGCAGCCTCTACAGCACGCATGAGGAACCTCCCTCTACGTTAGGCTGTACAGACCCGTCCGATCTGTTTGCTCCTAATGCTCGATACAGGGCTGCATTGTGATCCCTATTGAGCGAGAGACCACAAGCGCATTCCACCCAACGATCCGAGCGTGTTAAGCCCTCGAAGATTACACCACAGTTGGAGCAGGCTTTGGATGTGTAGGCGGGATCAACCAACAGCACTTCACGTCCGGCACTGCCAGCCTTGTACGTCAGATATTGTTTGAAAATACGCCGAACCAAAGGTTCGCACCCACTCTCCAAGATGCTCTTGCTGAGGTGTTGGTTTCTGACCATGTCGCGCACCCGCAGGTCTTCCAGCACGATCAGATCGTCGTGCTCAACCAGATCGGTACTGAGCTTGTGCAAGTAATCTTGGCGCTGGACTTGCAACAAAGCTTTGCGACGGTTTTTGCTACCGCGTTTCTTCCGAGACAGAGAACGTTGCAGAATGCGGAGTTTCGACTGTGCTTCACGATAGTAGTTGGGGTTTTGAACCTTCCCACCCGCGCTGGTGGTGACCCATGCGGATACCCCGACATCCAAGCCAACCAGTCGCTCAGTTTTTGGCAGCTTGGTGCGGTCACGGGCTTGGATGGTGATGATGCGTTTTTGCAGCCGCTGGGCTTCGATCAACTCTGCTTGACAGTATTTGGATTCAATCGACTGGTTGGAGAGGACATAGATGAAGACATCTGATGCTGCAATGGCCTTGAGGATGGCCTCCCACCAGTGATCGCCCCCTAAGAGGCCATGGGATGCTTGATCGTACCAGAGAGAACTGGAGATCGACCTGACTATAGGAGATGAATATCTGAGCCATGAGAAACTTGCTGATGATAATATCTTTGGGGATTATGACATGGATTGAAGAAGGCTACAACTATTTCATCACAGGCTTAGGAGCAATCAGGGGCAGCGTGCTGGACATGTTGTTACCACAGGCTGATGACGTTCTTGACAGGGAGTGTGAAGCCAGGCAACACGTCGCCGCCATCAAGGGTGTCGTCCATACCCAAGGAGCGCATGGGCTGGCCTGGCACGTACACATCGATACGTTCATCATCGACATAGACCTCCCAATACAGAATGCCTGCATCGAGGTAGATTTGTCGTTTGCGGGCAATATCTGGGTTGTTGTCCGTTGGCGAAATGACCTCGACGGCCAACTCTGGCGGCAGAGGGTCAGGATAGTTCACCTTATCTGTGGGGGTCGTCTTGTAGGCCACATCTGGGGCGATGACGTTGCCCAGTACTTCATAGGTGCCGGCTTCGCCTGTGATGAAGGAAGGCAAATTGTTTTCTCGGCAATAGTTTCCTAGGGCAACTATAATCATCGCTGCGACGTTTGAATGGCCTGAACGGCTGGGTGACACTTCGACAATCTCCCCATTGATAAGCTCAAACATACGATCCACGTTCTCATTGCGGAAGACAAACTGAACGAAGTCGTCAAGGGTGACGTGCGGCTCTCGGACGGCCATGATGCGATCTCCTGCCTGATTTGGTCTTATTGTAACCGAAAATCACGAATTGCATCTATCAACACAGTTTTCTGGCCTCCTGTGCAGTGGCAGGTTCACCCCTCAGCTCACTCAAATAGTAATTCATAGACTTTATACCACTGAGATGGTATAATGATTAATCAACTTTTTCTATATCTATACTATGCTACATGAATCCTGAACCACCATCTCATCATGTTATCATCGCATTTTTGCTGCTTGTGGTTGCCATTGGGGGTGGTGGTATTTTGCTGGTGACTTCTCGCCCTGATCCTGTCGAGATTGTCATCAATCCGCCTATCCCAACCCCGACACCTGGCCCCATTTTCGTTTATATCACAGGCGCAGTTATCAATCCACAAACGATCCTGGAGCTTCCGATGAACAGTCGTGTCCAGGATGTTTTAACAGCAGCGGGGGGCCCAGCGGCTAATGCCGATATGGATCGTGTCAACCTGGCGGGGATCGTGCGCGATGGTGATCACATACATGTCTATGCCATTGGCGAAATGGAGCAGGTCAGCCTGCCAGCAGCACAAGGGGCTAACCTCATCAACGTTAATCAGGCTTCTGCTTCTCAGCTAGAGGCGCTACCTGGCATTGGCCCTGCCCTTGCCCGGCGGATCGTTGATTACCGTGCTGCCAACGGGCCATTCTCATCGCTTGAGAGCTTAGATGCCATCAGTGGAATTGGGCCATCAATCTTGGAAAACATCGCCGGGTTCATTTTCTTCGAGTAGTGAGCTTAACCGATGCGGTGCTTACCTTTTGTATCAAAGTAAAGGGCTTCAGTATCATCCATAGCACAATAAATCGTTGAGCCGATTTCGACATTCTGTGTTAATGGTACGGTCAACCGCCAACGTTCTTTCCCCAGCCACACCTCAATCAATTTGTAGCGTTCTGCCCAGAAGGGAATCACATTATCGACCACACCGGGCACCCCATCAGGATGTAGGTGAATATACTGTGGCCTGATACCTAACGTAACCAAATGTCCATTGGGTAAATCGGTACGTAGAGGGAAATCACCGAAGTTTTCGCCTTGCCAAACACCTTCATAGACCTGACCTTCAAAAGTATTTAGTGGAGGTGTGCCAACAAATTTCGCGACAAAGAGATTGATTGGGCTCTCATACAGATGTTGATAGGTTCCGACCTGCTCGAACTGGCCGGCGCGCATGACCGCGATTCGATGTGAAAGTGCGATGGCCTCCATCTGGTCATGTGTCACATAAACTGAAGTGACAGGGAATTCGTTTAAGAGCTTTTTGAGTTCGACACGGGATGATGTTCGCATCTTCGCATCCAGATTGGCGAAAGGTTCATCAAATAGAAGCAGGCGCATATCACGAGTCAAGGCCCGCGCAACGGATACCCGTTGTTGCTCCCCACCAGATAGCTGGCGTGGACGCCGATCCAGCAGTTTTTCTAGGCCAATGCCGGTAATTTTGGAGATGCGGCGCACCCGTTCTGGCACTTCACGTTCCCGTTTACGCAGTTTAAGGAAGAAGCCCACAGAATCACGCGCTTCCCAATGGGGAATTAAGGCTCCTTCTTGGAAGACCATCCCGATTCCTCGCTCGGTCATGGGTACATCTTCGAGCAGAACGTTATTGTATAAAACCTGGCCTTTATCTGGTTTTACCAAGCCTGCCATAACTCGCAAAAGTGTCGACTTACCACACCCTGACGGCCCCAGAATCGCCAGCACATCACCTTCAGATATTTTGAGCGACACATCATCGAGAGCTATCACAGGCTTGCCTTCTAATGCCCCAAAACGCTTCGTGACTTGCTCCAACGTAATGCTAACCATCGCTCACCCCCTCATGGTATCAACGTCACTTTGATGGACTCCGTGCCCTGATTGACCAGGTCCATACCTTTGTGAAATTGATCCAGTGGGAGTTGATGCGTCACGATTTTGTCCATCGGCAACAACCCTTTTTCGATCATGTCGATGGCAATTGGATAGCAATATGGGCTCAGATGTGATCCATGTATGTTGAGTTCTTTGGTATCGCCTATAATTGTCCAATCAACAGTGACTGGCTCCCGCATCACACTAAATTCGACAAATGTGCCCAACTTGCGGATCATATGCAACCCTTGTTCTACAGCCGTAGGATAACCCGTGGCTTCAATGTATACGTCACAGCCATAGCCCGCCGTCAGCTTGAGAACTTCATCCACCACATCAATCTTACTCGGATTCAGGGCCAGGTCAGCTCCGCATTCTTTTGCGATCTGGAGACGTTGTTCATTTAGGTCGAGTGCAATTAACAAACGTGGATTTTTCAAACGAGCCGCCACGACCATGCCTAAGCCCAACGGCCCGGCACCCGCAATCACAACTACGTCATCCAGTTTGATATCTCCACGCTGTACTGCGTGAATAGCGCATCCCAGGGGTTCAATGAAGGCTGCGTGTTGAGCTGGGATCGAGCTTGGGACTCTGTAATTCAGGGAGCCAACAGGGAATTTCATATATTCCGCCATCCCACCAAACACTTTTTGCCGGAATCCATAGACGTCATGCTCATACTGGCACATCCAATATTGTCCTCTTAGGCAAAAACGACAGCGCCAGCAGGGGACAATCTGTTCAGAAACCGCCATATCACCCAGTTCAAGGCTGTATTTTTCGTCGGCCCCTGAACCTAGTGCCACGACCTCCCCGACAAATTCATGACCAGGGATAACAGGAGCCTGACAGTAGCCTTCACGGTGAGCATCGCCCCAAAACAGCGGCGCACCCTGATAGCACTTGAGGTCACTGGCACAAATCCCAACGGACTTGACCTTCACAACGACTTCTTCTGGGCCGGGTTGTGGGACGGCATATTCTTCTATGCGGTAGTCTTCTGGCCCATAGCAGATAATCGCTTGCATGGTCTTTGGTAACTGATAATCCATCGTTCCAGCCTCTCAGGCCCGCCTACCCTAATTGTGGCATGTTCACACAATTTTGGCGAAAGTCTTGACAGATCGAATCAAACACGGTATCGTATTGCGCGGTGTAGAAGAAACGAAGTTTAAAATCATGAACACTCTGGCACAATTCACAACAACTATGGCTATGATGAAGCCACACGATCAGTGGGGAGATTTTCGTTTGTCATAGTCGCCAGAGACTGGACGGGATCGCAGAAGCGTGTGGAAATCTCCCACACGCTTTTTTATTTCGTGCACGATAAGAGGATAGACGATCATATGAAAACAGTCACGATGAAATTTGGCGGGACATCTGTCGGCAACGCCCAGGCAATCACTCATGTCATCCAGATTGTGCAGGGCATTCTGGAATCGGGCAATCATGCTGTGAACGTTGTTTCAGCAATGGGTGGTGTTACTGATATGCTCATCGACTCCATCAATTGGGCTGTTTCTGGTGATAGATGGGGATATCTATCGGTTTCACAGAACATCCGGTCTAAGCATGAAGATGCTATTCATAAATTGATTTCCGCCGGCCCCGAACGAGAAACGCTGCTTTTACATATTAATCGGCTACTGGATGAACACACGGAATTATGTAATGCCATCAACATCTTAGGAGAGATGACGCCACGAGTTCATGATGCCATCGTCTCCTTTGGGGAACGGTTAAGCAGCGAGTTGGTCGCGGCAGCCCTGCGCGAGCACAACATCAACGCCAAAGCCTTTAATGCTGCCGAATTGCTCATCACAGATGGCAATTATCAGAATGCTCGCCCCATCTGGTCAGAAACTGAACGACGTATTCACGAACATCTGTTGCCAGCAATCAAAGCAGGTGTTGTCCCTGTGATAACTGGTTTTATTGGCTCCACATTCGAAGGGGTCTATACGACACTGGGGCGGGGTGGCAGCGATTACAGCGCGGCGATTTTCGCATCTTACGTCAACAGCGACGAGTTCATCATCTGGACGGATGTGGATGGTGTTATGACAACTGACCCCCGTATTGATGATCGTGCCCAGGTTATTCCTTATATTTCCTATCAAGAAGTGGGTGAAATGGCATTTTATGGTGCTAAGGTGCTTCATCCCAAAACAGTTCAGCCCATCCTTAAGGAAGGCATTCCTTTACGTGTGCGTAACACATTTAACCCAGCATTTGAAGGGACACTGGTTGGCAAAGAAATACGGCCCAGTTCTACTGTCGTCAAAGCCGTCACCGCCATCCGCAACGTGAGTCTTCTCACCGTAACCGGCAAAGGGATGCTTGGTGTTCCAGGGATCGCCGGGCGGACATTTACAGCTTCGGCCCAGGCAGGGGCAAATATCTTGATGATCTCCCAGTCATCATCGGAACAAAGCTTTTGCTTTACTGTAATGGATGATCGTGCCTTTGCGGTAAAAGACGCCGTTGAATCCGAACTCAATGAAGAGATCGCCAGAGACAATGTGGACGGCGTTGCGGTCAAAACCGACGTGGTTATCGTGACAGTTGTGGGGGCGGGGATGCGTGGCACGCCTGGAGTCGCTGGTCGGGTTTTCACCATAATGGGCGATCATGGTGTGAACGTTCTCTCGATTGCGCAGGGATCATCGGAATGCAGTATCTCGTTTGTGATTGAAGAGACCGATCTAGAGAAAGCGGTGGTCGTGCTGCATGATATTGCATTGGAATCAGCGTTGATCAGTTAGCCTCAATTTAAGAAGGGGTATCCATTTTGTAGACGACAACAAGCGCCTCGTCAAGTCCGGGTGCGTCATACACAACAAAGCGGCCATGTCAGAGTTGATTGAGCGAAAAAGCAATACCATCCATGTTAGAACGCTCTGTAATCAGATCATCGCTTTAATTGCAATCGACTGTATGCTGGGGGCTAATACTCATTCGTTCTTCTGGAAGATCACTACTGTACCATCACCAAACTCCGCTAGACGGCTCCAACCGCTATCAGATGCGGTAAGTTGATTGTATTTGTATCCTCCTCTATCAGAATAGTGTTTGTCCCAGACAAGGATAGTGCCTGGTTGATCTGAATTTGTGTTGCTTGTTCCCCAATATTTATCAGGTTTGACTTCCAACCCAGAAAAGTGATAGAACCAAACATGTGTCGAATGGAAGGGGAAATCACCATAATTATTGTTGTACAACCAATCAGAAGCATCTCGCAAACTACTTGCCTCTTGGGTGTATTCACGGAAGGGATAGGTGAGCGCCCCCAATAGAACAACCCCAACTACGATAGCAACGATGAATCGTTGACTAAACACTCGTGACCGTCGGGTCATTTTTATAAGTTGAAGCATCCCAACAGTTGACCACATAGCAAATGCAGGTGCAAGTGGGAGCAGAAAAAAGCCATAGCCGCCAGAAGCAAATAGCCCAAAACGATAAATCACCACATGAGTCGCTAAATAGAGAACATATGGTACAAAAATCAGGCTGCGACGAGAGCGATACGGGATTGCCGGAATTGCCATGCAAGTTAGAAACAACAGGATTGGATAGATACCGGCTAGAATTTCAGAAAAGTAATGAAACCATCCACCAGAGCCATAGTATGTCGTTGGTTGGAAATTGATCAGATTTCCTGACGCTAGCGTACCAAATACAGCAAGATACAGGCCATTGTGTAATATCATTGGCAGGGGAACTATGGTGGCTGCAAGCCAATGCTTGTGATAGACTGCATAAAGGAACCAAACACCTGTAAGTGCGATACCTTCATGACGAGTGAGGGGCAATAAGCTCATCACCACCGATACCAGGATGTAACGATCTCTCTGCCATAAATAGACGCCTAAGATTAACAGGAATGAAAATGGGATCATAGTATTGGCAGTACTTGATACGTTCACAAACCAGGGCTGGAACCACAAGAACAAGGGAATCCAGACAAGCTGTTTGATACCATATGCTTGGGCGACTTTGGTTGTCAGCAAGACAGTCAATGCTGACAGCAGGATGGCAAATAGACGTGCTGCAAACAAGCCACCTAATGCTGGAACCATGAAGATGAGCGTGTTAAACGGTCTGCCCCATATGTGAAGAAGATACTCTGGATATTGCCAGGCATACCTCGACAACAAATAATGACCTATCTCGTCCTGGAAGGGGGTATCCGGCGAATTGATGGCATAAAACAGCATCCATCCGGCTCCAAAAACGAAAATTAGCCAATATAGGGGGGTAAATCGAACTTCATCAAGCCATCGAGATAGGCGCAAACCTTAGCTCCTCATGGAGTAACACAACAGAGATCGAACAATCAAGCTCTAGACCAGCAGGGCCCGCCAGACTCGTTCTGGCGTAAATGGCAAGTCACGAATCCGTACACCGGTGGCATCGAAAATGGCAGATGATAGCGCTGGTGCGACCCCATCTTTAGGGATTTCAGCTACGGCCTTTGCACCAAATGGCCCACTAGGTTCATAGGTTTCCACAAAGATCACATCCAGTTCTGGCATTTCGTTGGCCTTGTAGATATGATACTGATCAAACTGTGTTGCCTGTGGAACACCATTTTCGTCATAGGCCATCTCTTCACAGTGTGCATAACCGAGTGCCTGCACCATCCCACCTTCAACCTGACCAGAGGCCGTAATTGGGTTAATGGCAATCCCACAATCCACTGCCATCAAAAGGCGGTCTACTGTCACTTGACCTGTCTCGGTATCGACCGTTACTTCGGCGAATTGTGCAGCAAAGGGTGGCGGGCTAACCTCGCTCATGTGGCTGGCAGAGGCCATAATCTGATGCTGATCATCTTGATGGAGGCTATGTAAGGCCACTTCTTCAAGTGTCAGGCTGCGCCCATCTGGATGAATCACCTTGCGATCATCGAGGTCAAGATCATCCACATCACATTCTAACATACGTCTGGCAGCATGTTGCAAAATTTGCTGCTTGATTTGTTCGGATGCCTTGAGTACCGCGCCCCCACTGATGTAGGTTGTACTACTGGCATAGGCGCCGGTGTCAAAGGGTGTCATATCGGTATCCGCAGCATAGACAATGATATCTTCAACAGGCACACTCAATGTCTCGGCTGCAATCTGGGCCAAAACCGTATCTGCACCTGTGCCGAGGTCTGTCGCGCCAAACAGCAGGTTAAACGAACCATCATCATTTAGTTTGATAGTGGCGGCCCCCATATCTAATCCTGCGATTCCTGTGCCATGCATCACGATTGAGAGCCCAATGCCTTTCTTCAGGTGTGGCTGTCCCTCTACAGTACGCTGTTTACCCCGTTTTTCATACCATCCAACTGCCCTAGCACCGATGTCTACACATTCTGCCAACGCGCTTGAAGTCACCACCTGCGGCATCCCTTCACGACCTTCGCCCAGCGCCACCGCCATGACCAACGGATCGTCTTGCTTAATCCAGTTCTTGCGTTTGAACTGGATGAGATCCATATTAAGTGCGTCAGCAATTTCTTCCGTATGGACTTCAAGCGCATGTAGAGCTTGCGGCGCACCATAGCCACGATAAGCCCCTGGCGTTGGGATGTTGGTATAAACCACGTCACAGATAAAATGACTATAGGGCGCATTATAAGTCGTCAACCCACGAAAACCGGACACCATCTGTACGGTCAGGCCGTGTGTGCCATATGCGCCCGTATTACCAATAATGTACATCTCCGCTGCGACGATCTCACCCTCGTTGGTGACCCCCGTCTTGAAACGGATCATCTGGGGATGGCGGCTGCGGGCACTGGTAAACTCCTGTTCACGGGTATATTCAAAACGGACAGGCCGTCCAGTGGTTATGGTTAGATGAGCACAGAGATCTTCGATCAACATCTCTTGCTTGCCACCAAATCCACCACCGATACGTGGCTTAATCACCCGTATCTTTTTGAGTGGTAAACCGATTAGCGGGGCAATCATGCGCCGAACATGAAAGGGGACCTGAGTGCTGGTGCGGATCACCAACCGATCATCTTCATCCCACCAGGTTACAACGATATGCGGCTCAATGCTGGCCTGCTGCACTTGATGAACGCGATATTCGCCCTCAAATATGTGATCGGCTTTCGCCCATTGTGCTTCAGCATCACCTACTTCAGCATCAATATGATGAACGATATTACGCTCAGCATCATAAATACCGATTGCGTCGGGTTCATCGTGGATGATGGGTGCGTCTTCTGCCATTGCCGCTTCAGGATTAAGGACAGGTGGCAGCACTTCGTACTCTACATTGATCAGTTGTAAGGCGTGTTGGGCGATTTCGGGCGTTTCAGCAGCCACCACCGCGACACGATCCCCAACATGACGAACCTTGTTATCCAATGACACCTGATCGTAAGGATGTGGATTAGGGTAACTCTGTCCACCAGAAGCGTATAGCACACGCGGCACATCTTCATAGGTCAGCACTGCATGGACACCAGGCAGCGCCCTGGCCTGTGAAGCATCAATATGGAGGATTCTGGCGTGAGCGTGTGGGCTGGTGAGCATGGCAGCATGGAGCATTCCCCGCATTTCAATGTCATCAGCAAAGACAGGTTTTCCCGCCGCCAGCTTGACCGCATCCACTTTGGGTTCGGGCTTGCCAATCGTGCGCGTTTTAACTAAGTCGGGCGGTGAGACGACCACCGCTGGAATCGTTTTGGTTTGAATGGTGTCATCGCCACCCGACCCAGGCCAATCTGACTGAGGAATACCCTCGTCAAACAGGCCTGGTGGTGCAGGAATTGCCCGCTCTAGGGGTGTAAAGGGCGGCACATCTTCACCACGCATGATAGCAGCCGCCCGAAAAACAGCCTGGATGACTTTGACATAGCCTGTTTCTCGATCCAATATCCCGGCCAGGGCTTCACGGATTTGCATTTCAGTCGGATTGGGGTTCGTTTGCAAGAGTGCATAAGCTGCCAGGATTTGTGCAGGCGTGCTATAGCCCGACTGGATTGCACCCGTTTCGATAAACGCCTGTTGCAGCGGATGTAAGTTGCGTGATGTACCCAGCCCTTCAAGCGTCATAATTTCATGATCAGCAGCTTGGGCTGCCAGCATCGTCTGACTGTTCACCAACTGTCCATCCAACAAGATCACGTCGGAACCAGACTTGCCTAGTTCGTCACCGAATTTGACGCTCAAGTTCCCTTCCCGACGCAGGACACGTAGCAAACGTTCATGGGGGGCGATGTCTAGTGTTTTCTTCTCGCCATTAATCGTGACGTTAATTTGCATCCCTTAATCTCCTCTTTTATATGAATCAGTTACGTGCTGTCAGCGTTGCTACGCATTGCATCAAAGCCCGCCGAACACATACTGTTGCCATCTCGCGCCGATATTCCGCACTTCCTAGATAATCATCCACCGGATCAATCTCTGTGGCGACCAGTTCCAGCGCTCCCTCAACTGACATGGCATCCAGTGGAAATCCGCCCAACGAGAGATTGAGCATGGTAACATCACTGGCGGACGCCCCCCCAAATACAGCCCGTGCTTGAGCGATGTCTCCTGAATCATCCACCTGCACATAGGCCGCCACGTTGACAATCGGCTCGCTTGTTGGTGTGCGAGCCACATGGGCTTGCCCAACAGCTTCATTGGCTTCAAGCAAGGGGATAGTAACACTGGAAACCACACCTCGCATCCAGATCAATTGCCCGGCCTCCTCAGCGATTTGTTCCAGCGGGATATACTGTACATCAACCTGCTCAACATAATGCTCCACACTACTGCCTAACACAGTCAAAATCGCCAACCATTCTCGCGGTGGATCCGGTACAAGGAGGCTCTCACCTGTAGATGTCCGGTTACGGATGTTCAAGGGAATAGATCGCGTAATAGCTATTTTGAGTTCGGGCAGGATCAGTTTCGACTCAACAATATCTTGTAGGCTTGCAGTGCTGCCTACTTTGATTGCGCCATTGACTTGCTCGATTTGTTTTAGTTGAGCGATACTCTGTAGATCAACCACAACATCAAAGGGTAAGGTAATGCCAGTAAACGTGAATGCGCCGCCCGCTATCGCAATCGTGTTGGGCCGTAAGGCAACCTCAACAGCCTGTTCCAGTGTTTCAGGTCGATAATATTCGGATGGGTACGCCATCGGCTAAATCCTTTCGATAGTCCCATCCAATTATGACACAAAAATACCAGAGTGCTGATTTTCGTCACTATTTGGCGGGAACGCCATAATGATACACTGAAGTTAGAGAAAGTTAGCGTAAGGATCAGTCATGTTGAAGCACATTCTAGTCCCACTTGATGGTTCTGACGTTGCCGAACACGCGCTGAAATATGCATGCGCCATTACAGATACCAACGGTGGCACAATCACCCTGTTGACAGCGTTGGATATCCCCGATTATACAGTCAACGCCTATTATCCTTCCGTTGTGGCTTATGGAGCCCACACAGAAGACCTGACCCAGAAGATGCTCCCCCAGGCCAAAGATTACCTCAGCCATACGGCAGAGAGTTTAAAGCGGGCTGGCTATCATGTCACGCTGGAAGCTGTCATTGGTGAACCCGCCAGCACGATTGTCGAAAAAGCAGAAGAACTCAAGGTTGATGCTGTTGTCATGTCAACCCACGGGCGATCTGGGATCAGCCGATGGCTGTTTGGCAGCGTCGCCGCGAAAGTCCTCGGATCAACCACTTGCCCGGCGTTCATTGTTCCGGTCAGAAAGTAACCTATAGAGGCTATCATGCTAAAAGATTTTTTAGTCCGTGATTGGATGGCTGCCCCTGTGATCAGCATTTCATCTGAAACGCGGATTGTGGAGGCGCATCAGATTATGAAGGAACATGGGATTCGGCGCCTACCTGTTATTGAAAGCGGCAAACTCGTGGGTCTGATAACCCTTGGAGATGTTCGGGAGGCCAGCCCCTCTAAGGCGACAACCTTGAGCATTTGGGAACTGAATTATTTATGGTCGAACATCACCGTCCGCCGCATTATGCAGGAAAAGGTCTATACAATCAGCACTGATTCATCGCTGATCGCTGCTGCCCAACTGATGATGGATAAAAAGATCAGCGGCTTACCCGTCGTTGATAACGATGATCAAGTCGTCGGGATGCTGACAGAATCCGACATCTTCCGTATGATTGTCTCCAGCCAACTTGAATCAGCTTAACTCCCCAACAGGGCGAGCTACGCTCGTCCGCCACAATCTGAAACTTGAACTAGTATCCTGCCTAATGTTGAGTATGATTGTCTAGCGTTGTAAAATGAGCATTTGCGTATGCCACCTGTGATCCGTGCTTCAAACCTTACTAAACGGCTCAAATTGGGTAAGGTCATTATTCATGCCTTGCGTGGCATTGACCTGGAGATTGATTCTGGCCAGATGGTTGGCATTGTGGGGCCGTCTGGCAGTGGCAAAAGCACACTTCTTGGCATCATAGGTGGCTTAGATACACCAACAGATGGCCTCATTGAAATCGATGGCGTCGATATTTCACGCTTGAACGAAGATCAACTGACTGAGATTCGCAACGAGAAGATAGGCTTTATCTTCCAGTTCTTTAACCTCATCCCAACGTTAACCGCCGTTGAGAATGTCGCCCTTCCCATTCAGTTTGCCCGACAACCCAACTTCTCACCAAAGAAACGCGCTCAGGAACTTTTGAGTCTGCTCGGTCTAGAAAACCGGATGAAACATCGCCCGTCCGAGCTTTCGGGTGGGCAGCAGCAACGTGTTGCCATCGCCCGCGCCCTCGCCAACAACCCCCCTTTACTACTAGCGGATGAGCCTACCGGCAACCTGGACACCCAATCGGGCACAATCGTCATGAAAGCACTGCACACCATCCAGCGTGAATCAGGCACGACCATCGTCCTTGTCACCCATGACCCCGAACTCGCCGAACAAGCAGATCGGGTCTTGACCCTTGTCGATGGGCAAATCGTTAACGACGCACCAAGTTATGATAAAATGAACGGACACAATGATTTAAACTAAAGGCGTAACATGCAGGCTGATTATATCCTCAACTATGATGTCCTGCCCATCAACCATGAACAAAAAGTCCATTTGATGGCACGATTTGTAACTGATCCGGTAGCGCAAGATCGTAAACGACGACCCTTGAATCTCAGCCTAGTCATTGATCGCAGCGGGTCAATGGGTGGCGCAAAGATTGATTACACTCGCCAGGCTGCTCAATTTCTTGTTCAGAATTTGAGTGCCCGCGATACCCTCTCCATCGTTCTCTACAATGAATCAGTCGAAACTCTGCTCATGCCAGAAAATGTCAAGCGCAAGGATGTCATCAATCAGCGCATTGATGGGATCAAGGCACGGGGCACAACCAACCTGAGCAGTGGCTGGCTGGAAGGGTGTAATCTGGTCGCAAAGAATCTGGAAAATGATGTGATGAATCGGGTCATCTTAATGAGCGACGGGCTGGCCAATCGCGGAGTCACCGGTACTGAAAAGCTGGTCAATATGGCACGCCAGAAGTTCAACGAGCAGATCAGCACGACCACGATGGGTTTAGGCAACGACTTCAACGAAGATCTGCTGATTGAGATGGCAAACGCAGGGGGAGGAGCATACTATTTCATCGAAAGCCCTGAGGTAGCGCCAACAATTTTTCAGGAAGAATTGTCTGGTTTGCTCAACGTTATTGGTCAGAACTTGACGATTTCGATTGAACCCACTGAAACGCTTAAAGTGGTGCATCAACTCAATGCATATCCCATGAGTACAAACGGTACACAGATGAGCTTCCGCCTAGGTGATGTATTCGGCGAGGAAGTCAAAGCGCTGCTGCTAGAATTCACCCTCCTGCCCATCCAGGAATTGGGACATCAGCAAATCGCTACCCTCAAATTTGAGTACGACGAGCTTCGTGATGATAGAACTGAACACCAAATCATTGAAGTTCCAGTGATGGTGACGGTTGTATCACCGGACAGGCGCCCGATTGTGGTCAATGCGGAGGTACAACAGTCCGTTTTGCTGTTACAGGCAGCGCAGGCTCGTCGGATGGCTGTCAAAGCGGCTGACAAAGGCCAATTCACCACTGCGGCACAATCACTAAAAGCAGCGGCTGACGCTATCCAGGAGGCTCAGGTTGATAATCCACAGCTTCTTGAAGAACAAAGTGCCCTCTTGCAACAAGCAATGGAAATGGAGCAGGGTTCCACCCGCTATAGTGAATACAGCCGCAAGACTATGCAGACTCAGGCATTTTACACCATGACCAGTCGTCATGATGATACGGTCATGCTACGAGTGCGGGAACAACAGCATCTCACTGAAAACTTTGACCCTGAAAAAATCGCAACGGGCAATCACCAGGCAGTTGAGCCAAAGCCATCCGAACTGCCTCATATCGCAAAGCAGAGAGGTCTCGCACCTTCTCATGTCACCTGGAAGAAACAGACCTTTACATTGATGGGCGATCTCATCCGTATTGGACGTTCCCAACACAACGAAATTATCATCATGGCGCAAGGTGTCTCCCGTTTTCATGCTCAGATTAAACGTCATGATGATAAACTTCTCCTTGAAGACCTGGGCAGTACCAACGGAACAACAATCGCCCACGAGCAGTTAGATCAGCCTTACCGCCTCAGTGTGGGTGACATCGTCTATGTTTGTAATGAAAAATTAATTTTCCATGATGGTTCTTACAACAACTGAAGGAATTTTCCCATGACAGAAAAATATGAGACCTACCATATTAATATTGCAGGCGTAGAACGGGATTTACGCCTGTTTGAAGTCAAATCTGGCGTGCGTATTGCCCTCCTGAACATCCTGGGTGACATAGAATTTGTCAATACAGTCGCAAAAGAAATGGCGAAGAAGCTCAGTGGATTGGACTTTGACGCGACTGTCACAGCCGAAGCTAAAAGCATCCCGCTAGCCCATGCGCTGGGCAGTGAAACAGGCAAGCCCTATGTGGTACTACGCAAGACTTATAAACCCTATATGGGCGATGCCATCCGCACCGAAACGGTCAGCATTACCACGGGTACACCGCAGATGCTCTATCTTGATGAAAAAGACCTGGAATTGGTCAAAGACAAGCGCGTTATCCTGGTTGATGATGTCATTTCAACAGGCAGTACCTTAAAGGGAATGCGCCAGATTGTTGAAAAAGCAGGGTCGGAAGTTGTGGCGGAAGCTGCGATCTTCACTGAGGGCGATGAAGCGAAATGGCAAGACATCATCTCTTTAGGACACTTGCCTATCTGGGTTGATTCTTAAGTCTGTTTTTCGATCACCAGGAAATGGGAATATGCCCAGAAATCCATCGGCGTGCCTTCTAACTGATAGAGGACATCACGAACAATCCGTGCGGGCTTACCTAAGCGGGCGATCATGTTATCATACCCAGCGAATATTCTTGCATAATACACGACCAGAATAGGCTGTCCATCAAAGAGCTTCAAAAGGCCACGTTTGGTATGGATGCGAACATGTGGAGCCAATTGATTGCGCAAGGCACCTGGTAGATAGTTGATAAAAGGTGTATTGCCAAAGTGATATTCGCCCCGCCAATAATGCCCGTGCGTCTCGAATGGATACCAGCGATTCGGTACAAAAATCACGGCCCGCCCCCTGGGTTTGAGAACGCGCACGATCTCTCTAGCCGCCCCATAATCATCCTGCACATGCTCCAACACGTCCGTTGAGAGAATGGTATCAAACCAGTTGGAACAGTAAGGAAGATTCTCCGCAGCGGCGACAAGAGCACGGGGTGTTCCGGCCTGTGCCTCGGCGACACGCTCAAGCTCAAGATCAAAGCCATCAACTTTTTCGGTAAAGCGTTGCCGAATTTGCGCGGTATACATACCAATGCCGCACCCCGTCTCCAAAACACGCGCATCATCGAGTTTTGTCCATTGAGCCAGCATGTTCAAGCGGCGCTCTTGCCCGGCTCGCCACACGTAGCTCGGCTCACCACGCAAGGCTGCGAGTTCAGATCGTGGCATCAGACTCCAACTTGGTTGGACATTCTCATGCGAGAATCTTGCCCATTAGACGTTAGATCAATCGGTATGCGAACAACAACCAGCGTACCCTTGCCAAGAGCACTCTTGATATCAAATGTCCCGTCCATGAGTTCAGCCCGTTCACGCATGTTGGTCATACCGAAGCTGCCCTTGCCAACAGACTTACCCTCGATCCCCTCAATATCAAGCCCTTTGCCGTCATCATGGATACGTGCCACAATCGTATCATCCTGGCGCATGACCTGAACACGGATCAATTCAGCCTCAGCATATTTGCGTGCGTTGTTGGCAGCTTCCTCAATCAAATAGAACAACGCACCTTGCTTGGTTTCATCAAGGCTTGATTCAACATCAGCGGCGACCTTAACAGACATTTTCTGCTTGTATGTTTCAATCATCTTGCTAGCTAACTGCTCCAACGCAACCTTCAAGCCCTGATTTTCCAGCGCCAATGGACGCAGCTTAAACAGGACATGTCGGATTTCTTCTGTTGCCCGCAGCGCCATACCCTCAACGTTTTGGAGTTCGTCCATCACCTGACTGGGGTCGCGTTCCATTATCCGCATGATGATACGAATACGCATAGCAAGGGCAGAAATCGTCTGGGTTGGAATGTCATGGAGATCGCGCACCAACGCCTTACGAGAGTCTTCTTCCATCTGGATGATGCGTTCTTTTTCCGCAAGTAGATCATCATAAAGAACGGCGTTATGGAGCGCAATGGTTGCTTGTACTCCAAGTGAATGCAGCGTATCAATGTGATCTTCATCGAAAGCGTCGGGTTCCTCGCTGGCAAAGAGCAACACACCATAATTGTTATAATGTGCCCGCAGGGGGATCGCCAACGCCGAGCGCATACGCTTTAAGCCACCAATCCGCCCCAGTTCAGGATCATCATGAATGTTATCGCCAATGAGGGGTATGGATTCTTCCAATGCCTCTGCCACAAGACCTTCTGTTCCAAGGATAATCGCGGATTCTTCTGTTGTTGGGAGGCCACGCGAGGTGGCAATATACATTGTATCGTCCGAGCTATAAAGAAAGACAATGCTAATCATGCGGCTGCTAACATCATGATTCAGGCTCAACTGCCCGATACCCAGCGCAATATCCAGAATTTTGGCATGATTGCGGGTTCCAGTTAAGGCATTTGTCAAGTCAGTAATCGTTCGGGCACGTTCCCGCATATTTTGAAGTGCTTGTGTATTTTTGTGTACCAACTGGCTCAATTGCTGGGTATGCCCACTGCCGTGCGTATCCCGCACATAGACCCAACCGCCAACCGCCAGCGTACCGATAATGGCACCAAGAACAGGTGCACTATAAGGGTCAACGAGCATATTGAGGTCTTCAGGGCTTTTCACCAACAACATGACACCCAGGCTGACCGCAACCACACCCAATGCCTGAATACTCCCAAAGATAGGACCAAGCCGCAGCAAACCAGTCGCAGTAATATAGAGGATGATAAACAGCAAAAAGGTAGGATGCCCGTCGGTTGCATAGACAAAAACACCGGCAATCACCATATCACCGACCATAATCACATATTGAGCAACTGCCTGGAATTGCTTAACAATGAAGCTAATACCATAGGCCCCAATGATAAGACCAGAAATGATCGCAGCCATCATCAGGTTATTTGGATTCAGTTGTTGGGTTTCTTGTTGGGTCAGCCAAAGATAATGTATAGTGGAAAGCCCAACGACAAAAAGCCAACGCAACCCGAAAAGCGTCCAATTTTGCCAATGAGAGGAAAGCCCTATGCTGTCAGCCATTGGATGTTGCCTGTTTCGTACTCATAAGATCAATATTATAGTACAATAGGTCGGGTTGCCAAAATCTGAAAATTATACAAAAAAGTATGAATATACTGGTTTTGGGTGCGTTTATTCAATAGCCGGTTGTGCTGGCCCCACCAAGCGTATCACTGGATTGGTACCTGATTGCATATGATCCAACACACTGACCAGTACAAACCCTCCTACGAGCAAGACGACCACGAGTGCAATCTGTGCCCCGTCTAAAGAGCTACTCTCACTGATCTTACGCACGCCATGAACAGCCTCACTCCAGATTAAGCGCAACGAACCCACCATGAACCCGGTCAAGGCAGCTACCGTCACATTTTTATAGTTGTTGAGCAACCAGCTAATTACACGAGAGAACACCACCAGACCAATCAACGCCCCAGCTCCAACGGCAGCAATGCTCACAATATCGAAATTCTTGACCGCCCCAATCACTTGTACATACTGTCCTAATATCAACAGAATAAACGACCCCGATATGCCTGGCAAAATCATCGCACAAATAGCAACCATCCCACTGAAAAATAATGTAATGAGATCGGATGGCTTATAGTTTGCTTCCAATTCGTCGGTGAGCGCTTCAGCAGTCGCCGTTATACCTTCATCATTTTCGACAGCTTGGATCAACGCTGCAATAACAGCAGGCGCATCCTCAACACCCGCATCCGCCAGATCAGCAATTAGAGTCGCTTGTTGTTCTGCAACATCTACCTCCCCTAATTCAATCGCTTCGATAAGGGCAAACACCGGGCCGTCTTCATTCGCTTCAAATCCGACGATGAAAAAGGCAAAGATCGCTGCGGCCACCAGACCAATCCCAGAGGCTACATCCCATTTGATACTTGCACCGATAGCAATAATCGAGGCGGCGATTAAGCCACCGAAAAAGGCAAACAAATATGTCGGTTGGTTGACCAACAAGTTATGAAGTAATGAGGATAAGGCGAAGATTGCAGTTAGAATACCAACACCCAGCGTCATCAAAAAGCGGAACGGGATATGGTTGATGATGCCCTGAATATCGAGCTTGAAAACCATCCGAACCACATCAAGATTGACGGACTTGATGGCATTGAGGAGCGTTTCATACACCCCAAGAATAAAGGCCATCGTCCCGCCAGAGACACCCGGAACCAAATCGGCACAACCCATCGCAAAACCACTTAGATAAAGTCTGAGGTATTCAAAGGGGGTTTTGGGTTGTGAAAGGTCGGTCTCGTTGGGCATATTTGCTCATACTCCGTAAACTAGCCGGGTAAATATCATGCCTGATGATTGATCGAACGTCAATCCTGCTGACGAACCCACTTGATAGATGGCGGGGCGATAACCTAGACTGGGATCGTTCGTCCATTACCGGGAAGAGCAGCCACACGGGCGGCCGAAGCTATAAGTAACTGGCTAACATTAGACCCAGATTAATGTCATGAAATTAACTTGCATTTGCCCGATGGACATGTTATTTTCCGCGTTATGATGGCACAAACGTGTTTTTGCCAATGTAAACAAAATAAGGAGCAACTGGACTTACGACATTACTTTTGAGTCGTTCAATGATGCCAATTCAGAGCCAGCCGTCCGGTTGGCTTTTTCATTTTAAGGTCTACAGGAGATGAGATACATGTCAGAAATCAGGGAACGGGGGTATGCCACCCCAGACAAGCTCGTAACGACAGATTGGGTGGCTGAGCATCTTAATGATGATAAGGTTCGCATCATCGAATCGAACGAAGACCCGCTGCTCTACCCATCTGGTCATATCCCCGGTGCGGTGCAGGTGGATTGGACAAACGACTTGAACGATCCGGTAGTACGCGATTATTTGAATCAAGATGGTTTTGAGAAGCTGGCTTCCAAGATTGGTATCACACCTGAAACCACTGTTGTGTTCTATGGTGACAAGAACAACTGGTGGGCATGCTATGCTCTGTGGGTCTTTGAGTTGCTCGGACACACCAACTCAAAGATTATGGACGGCGGACGTACCAAATGGGAGAACGAAAAACGGCAACTGGTGCGTGATATCCCCCAATACCCGGCCACCAGCTACAAAGCTCGACCACGCGATGACGACAATATCCGCGTCCTGCAAGCGAAAGTTCTCGAACACGTCAAGGCTGGCAAAATGCTGGTTGATGTCCGCAGCCCCGGCGAGTACAGCGGTGAACTGCTCCACATGGCAAACTATCCGCAAGAGGGTGCGCTGCGCGGCGGTCACATCCCTGGCGCGAAGAATGTACCTTGGAGCCGCGCCGCCAATCCTGAAGATGGCACCTTCAAAACAGCGGATGAACTGCGCGATATCTACGAAAAAGAACAGGGACTCAGCGCCAATGATGACATCGTGACCTACTGCCGCATTGGTGAACGCAGCAGCCATACCTGGTTCGTCCTTCATTATCTACTGGGCTATGACACTGTGCGTAACTACGACGGTAGCTGGACAGAATGGGGCAATTCAGTGGGTGTGCCGATTGAGAAATAATCATGGCGGATATTCCCAAAAAGCTAGCAGAAGTTCTGGAAGACTTCTCCTTCATCACAAACCGCAACGAACGGGCTGAATATCTGATCGAGATTGCAGGTCGCTTTGATGCGGTGCGTGTCCCAGAGGAAATCTCGACCCGCCCGCATCCCGAAGCGAATCATGTGCAGATGTGCGAATCTGATGCCTATGTCTGGGCAGTGGATCAGCCAGATGGGACACAGCGTTACTATTTTGATGTGTTGAATCCGCAAGGACTCTCTGCAATGGCAACCAGTGTCATCCTCTCAGAAACACTGAATAACCAGCCGCCCGAAAATGTCGCTCAAGTCAACACGGATATTATCTTCAAGCTTTTCGGCAAGGAAATCTCAATGGGGAAAGGTCAGGGCTTGATGGGCATCGTTGGGATGGTCACGGCTGCTGCAAAGAACAAACTCAGCTAAACAACTTGCAAGTGGTGAGGAGCAGCTTCTCACCACCCATATCGCTCAAATTAGCCAGAGACATCCCTTAAGCTATCCCCCATCTGTGGATCAATAATATCAACACAACCGATATAGTCTTCAATGATTTGGCTTTGTGCGGCATGAATATCAATCGAATAGATACACTCTTGAAACGCATCCAGGGTCACCTTCACTTCTTTAAGATTAGATCCAAGGTCATAGTCCTGTCCCTGTTCGATATAAGTGTCGAAAATCGAGACGAGCATATACAGAATCGATTGTTGTGTTGGGGAATTAGAAGGCGTCGCATCCACAGGCGCCAAGAAAACAACGTCATATTCATCCCAGAACGTGTTTAACTGCTTGTGGAATTCGTTATTCAATGCCTCTGGATCATGACCATAACCTGAAACCAGATTGAGGCGCTCAGAATTGAGTATGAGGAACCTGATAAAATCGTAGCACTCGGTCATGTACGTCGTTTGCTTGCTAATATACACACCCCCCAATCGGGCCGTTAACACCAATGGATGCTCTCCATGAGGCAACGGCACAAGCCGGTAATCATGATAGTCATCGTGCATTGACAAAAAACTATAGGTTCCTATTGCAATGGTCGGTTCATTTGAACTCATGTACGGCGGAACGTATTCCATGTACCCGTTCCGTATAAGATCGAGCACATCTTGAATGGATTGCACCATCTCTGGATTATCGAAGTAAAGGGTATGTGGGGTAACCAAGTAATCGGCAGGCGGGCCACTGTGGGCGGAGATCAATGACAACAGGAGGGAATCACGATATTCATGAACCTGGACGGGTGCTACGCCGGGTGTCAGGTCAGCAAGAACGGGGAGCAGACTTTCAAATTCAGTAATCGTCCATCCGTCGTCAGGTATCTGAATATTGAGAATATCTTCATTGACCGCCATCACCATCGGGTCAATAGACAGCGGAAGCCCCCAATGTTGCGCTTCAATTGTGTCATAACTCAGCAGGTTTCCTAAAAATCCATCAGCCTCCAACTCGGTATCTGCCGCAAGGAGCGGACTCATGGAATACAGGGCGGGTAAATCGTCTACTGAAAATGCCAAACCCTCCGCATAGAAGCAATCAAACCGATTGGCCAGCCCTTTAACATTCAGATGTTGATAGGAGCTATCAATTGAAATCGATTCAACACCCGGATTCATCATGACGAATTCCTGAGCCAGACGTTCCCATTCAAACTGGTTCGTAATCGTGGGTGATACAACGCCAAACTGAAGCCCCTCAACCGGCACTGGCACCGGAATATCAATCGTTACAGTCTCACTCAATTCCTGGGCGCGTGCAAGGATGGATTGAATCCCTTCTTCAAGCTGATCCAACGACTCATCAAGGGGTGTACGAGGCCCCAACACCAAATCATACATGACACCACTTAACCTTGAACCGAACTGCCGATCTCGGGGCAACAGCGCATTTTCTATCAGGGTGTTGATGATGCCCTGTTCTTCCTGAGAAAGTCGCCTGAGCGGGTTGATATTGATAGGATGTTCGCTTCCATAGGATAATCGTGCGGGTATGGGTCGCAGTACGGCTGTGGCCAGTTCGGGCTGATGAGTCAGATAACTGGCCAGTTGATAGGCCAAGTCTGGATGAGCCGTCCCTTTACTCACCGCAACACCAACCGCATTCAAGGGATTCCCTCCACCTGGCAATGAAGCAGCGTGATAGGAATAAGCTGGATTGAGAATTAGCCCGATATTTCCCAATCGCATAGCTGGATCGAACGTAGTAAAAGCATTATCGCCTATTGAAGCGTAGGTCAGGACATCACTTTCTGACCACGTCGTTAAGAGCTCGCTGACTTGCTGGCGATCCACCTGGATTTGTGGGATAGGCAACGACGTATCAACAATGCCCTTATCCATCAAACTCATAATCAAGAGAATAGCACTAGTAGAGACACTTGTGAATCCGGGCGTGATGATATTGCCTTCGCCATCATATTCGGTCAGGGCACGCGCCGCCTGGGCTAAATCGTCCAATGACCAACCCCTATGCGGGTAACTGACACCTGCTTCATCAAACCGGGCAGGATCATAGGCAATCAACTCCACATCAAAAGCAATTGGCAGGGCCCAAAGACCATTTCCCCAGCGAAAAACATCGGCGACAGACGGATGGAAATTCTCGATATCATACTCCGAATCCGTTGCCTCCATCGGCTGCAAATCTAAGTAGAAATTCGCCACCGTTTGCTGAACATTAATCATAGGGACAAGGCCAAGCTCTGAGTCAACGAATAAGACATCAGCACGATTAACGTATGCTTCTCCGTGAGCAAGCGGATCATAGATACCACTTTCATCCCCCGGTAAATCACCGATAGCAACCACCTTGATGGATGTATTGGGAAATCGATTATAAAAATCCTCAAATATTGAATCGTCAGCTAAGACCCCGCCCTCCACATATGAGGGAACAGCGAGAGTCAATGTCACTGGATCGTCTTGTGCTTCTAAAGCGGTAAAAACCATCAGGAGGAATATTAAAATCAATAGCTTAGAACGAGTATATTTGGGTAAGAACTTGATTAAAACCAGACCAAATCGTTTAATCATCGCCTTCTGAATTCTTCCTTTCTTCATAATTGTTTGTCATGATTGTCACAATGATCCTAATTCTCGGGAGGAGTAAACTGAGATTTGCGCCTCCTTCCTCCTCCCACATTGCAAAGTCTAAGCGTAAATTACCACATGGCATTTCCACTCAAATGCTGGCCCAATATCAAAAAGTGCCCACGGGAAGCCAGCCAGACCCTGTCGGTAAGCGCCTCCTTCAAGCCGCATCACTTGCCTGCTATAGTCCTCTATCCAGGCTGAGGAGAACTCCCTCTCCCAACGCGAATATAGCCAATACCCCTCAATAGATGCTCTATGACTAATGATCTTGTCATATATTCTATACAACCCATTAGGCGGGCTGTATATGTTTATCACATCAACTGTGGCCTTTACTGCAACCCTTTCACCCAGAAACCACTGTGTGTGGCACTTTTTCTCTTCTCTTGTTGTCCAATCAGCCGATACGGTCCCTACCACAGAAAATAGCAAGGCGATTACCATGAGTGCAAGATAGCACTTTCTCATTATTTTATCCTCCAGGATATAAAAGTAACAAAAATATTTAAGATTCTTTCTTCAAATCATATCATATGTAATCTCCCTAATATAAGCATCACAATACAATCTTTTTATTCAGAATCTTGCAAAGTGATGATAACATAACTTACTCTAGAAATCAAGTCACTAATCTATTATCCCACCAGCAATCACAACAAAAAAACGGGTGTCCAATTGGACACCCGCCATCAAAGGCGACGACCGGATTCGAACCGGTGAATAGAGCTTTTGCAGAGCTCCGCCTTACCACTTGGCCACGTCGCCATTTAATTAAATTATAACACGCCCCCCCCCTCAAACAAGGTTAAATCGCTCGGGGCGTGCTGAATTTCGTAGGATAGAACTTGGCAACTTGGAGTATCTGAATACGGAACATATGTTCTGCAATATGTTCTCCCAAATCAACTTTTTTCAACTAAACTAAAGCTGTATCGACTGTTTTGGAGACCGTTTTGGCTATCATTTTCCGCCATTTTTACCTGACTTTCCGCCGGTTTTCCGCGTTGCCGCCACCATTTTTTCTTCCGCGGCGGCGGCAACAAAGGGATGATTCGGCCCACATGCTGTATCCATCCTGTTCTTCCACACTCACGCCGCTTTTCGGATACATCAGCTACTTGCCACCCAACCTCCGTTTTTGTTGCAAACTTTTTTGTTTGCCGCCGCCGCAACAAGCCATGAAATGACGCTTTGGCTCTGAAGCGCACTCTTGCACAACCGGCAAAAACCCGCCACAATACACACCATGAGCGATCAAGATGCAGTCCCGTCCGAGACCACAAATGAGCCAGAAATAGAGGCGCCAATAGTCGATATTGATGCGGCTCTGGCATCGGTTGCATCCCTGAGTGATGTCCTCACAGAGCAAGAAGTACAGGAAGAAACTGAACAGGCAATCCAACACCGTCCACAAGATTACGACTTCCCCTATCCACCTCCATTCCGCTTGCAGCGCGGACAACTCGCGTCGGTTACACCTGCGCTGACACTGATCGGTATTGGCGTATGGCTAACGTTCACCCTGACCACATCCGATGAAGCACCGTCCACTTTGCTTGTGCTGTTGGTATTTGCGGTTGGGTTCGCCTTCAGTATGATTGCTTATTGGGCATCAACTGAACGCTGGCCGCAGGGCGCATTGTTTGGGGCGCTGCTTGTGGTTTTCGTCGGCGCGACACTAGTTTATCTGGCAAATGACGATGAACTTGGCACCGATGGCTGGCCTCTCGTTGTTTCGGTGAGTGGCATGGCCTTGATGTTATCTGCCTTGCTCTCTCGAACAGTGCTTCGAGGCTATCAGGCACTGATCGGTTTGATTGGCATCGTCAGCGGCCTTGTCGGCTTAGCGGTTACAACCGACGTCTTAGGGACAGGAGTCACCCAATGGGCACGATCCAGCGGGCCGTTTCTCTTGATTGTACTGGTATTCTTGTTGATCTTGCCCCTTTTTCTCAATCGAAACTAATGCACATCGCCATTGATGCCAGCCGGACGACTGTTGTCCGCATCACAGGCACAGAGCGATATGCGCTGGAACTCATCCGTGCGTTGATTAGACACAACACTGCCCACACCTTGACCCTTTATTTCCGTGGTGAACCTATGCCCGATTTATTCCCTGATTCACCCAACGTTCAGCATAAAGTTATTCCGTTTCGTCGGGCATGGACGCATATACGCTTTGCAACTGCCATCTGGCAAGATCGTCCTGACATCACCTTTGTACCCGCCCATACACTTCCGTTTGTATTCCCTGGACGCTCCGCTGTGACTATCCACGATCTGGGCTACAAGCATTTCCCAGAAGCACACACAGGCAGCAGCCGTTTTTATCTCAACCTGACAACGACCTACAGCGCACATCGGGCAGATGTGGTGCTGGTCGATAGCTACGCCACACGCGATGACCTCATCCGTTACCATGGCATCACAAAGAACAAGCTGCATGTTGTTTATCCTGGTGTCGAACCGCCAACTTACCAAGAGGCAGATGTTCGTGCTAAGTACAATTTACCAGATCGGTATTTCCTGTTCATTGGTACGCTGCAACCCCGCAAGAACATCGCTCGTCTGGTACAGGCATATACGAGTTATCGCCAGCAAGTCCCAAATCCAGCCGGATTGGTTCTCGCTGGAGGCAAAGGCTGGCTCTATGATAAACGTTGGGTAGATGGCGTTGAAGGCATCGTATTCCCCGGTTATATTGACGAAGCCGACAAAGGTAATTTACTCATCCAGGCGATTGCACTGGTCTTTCCATCACTATATGAAGGTTTTGGTTTCCCTGTTATTGAAGCAATGCACTGTGGCACACCTGTTGTTGCAAGCAATACATCCAGCCTGCCTGAATTGGTCGGAGACAACGGATTACTGGTTGATCCATTGGAGGTTGAGCAAATTAGAGACGCTATGATTAGGGTGGATGATGATAAATCCTTTCGGGAACAACTGGCTCAATCTGGGCGCGAACGGGCCAGTCAATTTACCTGGGACAACGCCGCAAAAGGCACTCTACGAGCATTGACCAGTGGAAGTAGTCTATGAACGACTCCGTAAAGCAATTTTATGACGACCTTGCCGAAGACTATCCTCTCATCTTCGTCGATTGGCAACAGTCTGTCCGTTGGCAAAGCGAGATGCTAGATGACATCATCCGGGAGTTTTCACCATTTGCACAGCCCGTTTCATTACTAGATTGTTCCTGTGGAATCGGTACACAGGCTTTTGGTCTGGCAGAACGGGGGTATCAGGTATTGGGAACAGACTTGAGCCCGCAGGCAATCGCCAAAGCACGAGAATCTGAACAACACTTTGCTGTGGAAATCGAGTGGGACGTGGCAGATTTTCGCTATCTCGAAGACACAATCAGCAAAGCATTTGATATCATCATATCCTGCGATAATGCCTTGCCTCATTTGATCGAAGATAAAGACCTGACATTGGCGACAAACAGCATGTACAACCGTCTCAAACCAGATGGCCTGCTGCTAATTAGCATCCGCGACTATGATCGTCTGTTAGCGAACAAACCGAGATCCACACCTGTTGCGATACACGATTCAGACGCAGGGCATCGCATTGTGTTTCAAGTGTGGGATTGGCATGATGACCAACCTGTCTACACAATGAATCATTTCATTCTAAAAAACACAGGTGAGGGTTGGCACACCACACACCGCGCCACTGTGTATCGTGCCTTGCAGCGCAACGAACTGGCTAAATTCTTGAATGACGCGGGTTTCATCAACATCCAATGGCTACTGCCTGAAGATGGCAAATTCTTTACGCCGCTGGTTGTTGCCCGTAAGCGTGCGGTGTGATATGCGGATTCTCCTGGTTCAACTGGCAGATATTGGTGACTTAATTATCACGACTCCTGCACTTGATGCCTTGCGTGAAGCCTTGCCAGATGCAACCCTGGATTTGCTGATTCCGGCTCATACTGCATCCATTATTGAGAACACGGGCCTGGTTGATAACATTATCATCATTGATCGGCAGGCGCTTAACCAGAGTCGCGGCTTCTTTGCACTGGGCAACCTGGGTCTTATCTATAACCTGAGACACAACCGATACGATGCTGTGATCTTCTTCCATCATTTCACACTTCGTCTTGGCACAATCAAGTTTGCCCTTATCGCCATGCTCACGGGTGCAAAACGACGTATTGGCTTACAAAACGGTAAAGGCTGGTTCCTGACCGAAAGCATTCTCGATGAAGGATTTGGTGCGAAGCATCAGGCACAGTATTGGCTTGATCTGGTGGGTTTGTTGAGTGCAGACACAGCCTTTCGGCCCACCAAAATCAATATCCAATCTGAGGCTCCTTCGCTTTTCAAATCTAGTAAGATGACTGTCGTCATTCATCCAGGCAGCGGGGGCTATAGTCTGGCGCGTCGCTGGGATGCGGTCCATTTCGCCGCTGTCGCCGACACACTCCAGACTAATCATAATGTGCAGGTCGTTATGGTTGGCACAGAACATGACAATACACAGGCTGTCATTCAGGCCATGCAAACGATTCCTATTGATCTGACTGGAAAAACCCAAAGTCTGTCTGAGCTTGCGGCGGTTATCCAACAGGCAGATTTGTTCATTGGGGCAGATAGCGGCGTGATGCACGTTGCATCTGCTACCAGAACGCCAATTGTCGCCATCTTCGGGCCAAGCAACCCACAAGCATGGCATCCCTGGACACCACAGCGACATTGTGTGATCCGCAGCACACCAGAATGCAGCCCATGTAGTTATGTGGAACATGGCATTGGCCTGCGCGAAGGCTGTGCAGCACGAACCTGTATGCGGATGGTGACACCGAATCATGTGCTGGTGGCTGCTACAGATTCTCTTTCCAGCAGCCGCTCACCATCCACAATTCAGACACCCTCGCGCCAACCTTACGAACATCAGCGGATCGAGATTCTTGGCTTACCTGTTGATGCCATTACATTCGCTGGCTGGCTCGATCTGATTGATCAGTGGGTAGCGGATAGCGATAGATGTCATCATGTTTGTACCACCAACCCGGAATTCATCATCATTGCCCAATCTGATCCCAACTTCCACAACATCCTCAAGCGGGCAGATTTGTGCGTACCTGATGGTGTGGGCTTGCTCTGGGCTGCACGCCGAAAAGGGATGTCCCTACCAGAACGTGTCACAGGCTCCGATGGTGTACCATTGATTGCAGAACAAGCAGCTGAAAAGGGCTGGAAACTCTATTTCTTAGGGGCAGCACCCGGTGTGGCAGATCGGGCGGCCGAGGTTTTGCAGAAGAGACATCCGACGCTTCAGATTGTGGGCATTTACAGCGGTACCCCCGCCCCCGAAGAAGAGGACGAGATCGTAGCAATGATCAACAGCAGCGCTGCCGACCTCTTGTTTGTGGCCTATGGCGCCCCGGAACAGGATAAATGGATTGCCCGCAATCTGCCCCGCCTCCAGGTCAAGATGGCGATGGGTGTCGGTGGCTCCTTTGACTTTATTGCAGGCGTGATTCCCCGTGCACCCCTGTGGATGCGGCAAGCCGGATTAGAGTGGTTATATCGGCTTTATTTGCAGCCCAGCCGCATCGGGCGGATGACGCGCTTGCCTCGATTTGTCCTTCAAATTTTGCTCGCACGCTAATTTTGAACCGTTTTGGCTGGCTTTGCGTATAACTAAGTGAGAGACAACAGAGGGAAGCCAAAATGATAAATCAGACCCATGAAATGATTATCAATACACGCCGTCAAGACATGATGCGGGCGGCCGAAAAACATCATACTGCCCAGATACCCCCCCCAATCAAAGCGCAGAATGCGGTCCTAGCTGGATTGGGTAAAACCTTATCGTCCATAGGGGAATCGCTGCAAGAACGATATGGGGATGTGCAATCCCATCCAGGTGCGACGATCACAGGCACATTTCAGCGGGTTGGTTAGAACGACCATCTGCGTTAACCTTGAATGTGAATACAGGCATTCAGGGTTTCTCTTTTTGTGAACACAACCCTCCAAAAATTGGCAAACCAGCGTATCCTCGTGATCGGGGACATCATCCTGGATGAATACCTCCTCGGCAAAGCAACCCGCATGAGCCGTGAAGCGCCGATCCCAGTTCTCGAATTTGAGGACAAGCGCCTGATTCCAGGTGGTGCTGCCAACCCAGCCGCCAACATCGCTGCCTTGGGCAGCCAGGTCATACAGGTTGGCGTCATTGGAGATGATCCCGCTGGCGACCAACTCAAGCAGGCTCTTAGCAATCACAACATTGTCATATCCGGCATTATTTGTGAATCAGGTCGTCCCACAACGGTCAAGACTCGTATCATGGCACAAATGGGCTTACGCTTCCCCCAGCAAGTCGCACGCCTAGATAGGCTGTCACGTACACCCGTTACCCAGACAACCCAGCACCAGATTATTCGTACAATCACACAATCACTCGAATCCTGCGATGCCCTACTCTTTTCCGATTATCGCGGCGGAATGCTGACCGAATCACTGGTACAATCTATCAAAGATCAAGCCAAGCAACACTTACTCACGGCGGATGCACAGGGCGAGTTGAGTAAATATCGTGGTTTTTCGGTAGTTAAATGCAATGCCGATGAAGCTAGCCACTATCTCCAAGGCACCCTCGAATCAGATTTAGATTTCGCTCAAGCAGCGAGTCAACTGTGTCAGCAGCTTGAACTCTCGCGCTGCATGGTGATTACACGGGGCGGTGACGGCATGACGTTAGCAGTATCTGATGGTACGGTGCATCATTGTCCTACACCTGACGTGACCGACGTATTCGATACCGTCGGCGCGGGCGATACCGCCATCGCTGTGTTGACGCTGGCCATTGCGGCGGGTCTAGATTGTCAAGAGGCCGCAACACTGGCAAACGTCGCCAGCGGCCTCGTCGTGCGGCGTGTAGGCAATTACACGCCGTCGCTAGATGAAATCGATTCTGCACGCTCAGGAAGTGACTCATGAAAATGCCACCCGATCCTGACAGCTACCACCAGATGGTTTGGACAATCGTCAAACAGATTCCACCGGGTATCGTCAGCACCTATGGTCAGATCGCATCAATGATCCCACCACCAGAAAATGTCATTCCGCCGACTTATGATCGTTTCGCCGCACAGTGGGTGGGCAAGGCCATGAACAACACACCTGAAGGTCACGGTATCCCCTGGCAACGGGTTATCAACAGCCAGGGGAAGATCAGCCTGCCAGAAGATGGTGCAGGTGCCCGTCAGCGGCGCTTGCTTGAAGCGGAAGGGGTGATATTCAATGAGAAGGATCGCGTTGATTTTGAGGTCTGTGGTTGGGATGGACCGGGAGAATCATTTCTTCGCAAATACGGATTGTACCCCCCTAAAGACCTTAAGAAGAAATCGGGCGGTGACGACAACTTATCACAGCCTAAGCTGCTGTAGGCATAGCCTGCGGTGGGCCAATTTCATCCCATTCAAAACCACGCACGGTCATATAGACGTTGTAGATACGTGGTTGGTCTTCATCACCCCACTGGCCTGCTCCCGTCATCTGCACGGTGTTGACAAATAAATTGTAAGGGAAGTCGCCCTGGCGATTACGAAACGCCCGCCATGTACCATCAACGCCCCCGTTGAGTTCAAAACTGGATATTTCCCTGCGGTTGCGTTCCATCTCATTATCAAGATCATAACGTCCATAGATAGTGGCAACTTTATAGATTGTCTCGAAATTCAGAACAATCAAGCTATCATGAAAGACCACTGTTGGCGCACCAATATAGACTGTATCCCCGTAGATTTTGAACTCCTGCGGTTCCCCTAGTGGTGTCTCATCACCCGATGAAAAGATATGGGCTAAAGCGGATTGCTGCTCATAAGGCGTGTAGACTACGTTCATATAGGGCCCATTCTCATCGCTGAAGAGTTCTGACACTTCGACTTGCGCCACCAACGTCCGGGCAGTAAAAGCTCGGTAGGTCTGCAACCACAGGCCAAAGGTCGCCAGAAATCCCACGATCACAACGACGAGTATCAAGATGAGGAAGCCCATGATTTTGCCCATAATCCACCTTAGAGCGTATACAACTCTCCAAATTTGGCCCGCAGATACTTGATATAGGGTTCAATTGCCAGGGAACTTCCTGTAACGCGATTGAGCAATTCATCAGCCGTGAACTTGCTGCCATGTTGATAAATGTTGTCTTTGAGCCAATTGTGCAGCGTATTAAACTTCCCATGCTGGAGGTCGGCGGGGATGTTAGGCTGGGCTTTTAAAGCCGCATCATAGAACTGCAAACACATGATATTGCCCAATGTATAGCCCTGAAATGCACCACCGATAAAGCCACTGAACCAATGCACATCTTGCAAGACGCCGTCTTTGTCTTCTGGCGGTTCAATACCCAGATCGCTCTTATAGCGAGCATTCCAGGCATCAGGCAAATCCTTGACCGTCAATGCGCCTTCTAGCATTTGTAATTCCAAATCAAAGCGGATCATGACATGCAGGTTATAAGTTACTTCGTCGGCGTCTGTGCGGATCAACGAACGCTGCACTCGATTGATCGCTCGGTAGAAGGCACCAAGCGCAACCTCCCCCAATTGTTCTGGGAATTCAGCCTGAAGCGGCACATAATAGTGTTCCCAGAAAGCATGGCTGCGTCCAATTACATTCTCCCACAGGCGCGATTGACTCTCATGGACACCGGAGGACGTGCCCTGATTCAAAGGGGTTCCATCCAGCGCATCCGCACAACCCTGTTCATAGAGGGCGTGTCCCGTTTCATGGAGGGTACTGAACAGAGCTTCTGTCAGATCGTCTTCTTTGGTGCGAGTCGTGATGCGTACATCACCACTTGAAATCTTGACAGCAAACGGATGATGGCTCAAATCTTGCCGTCCATTGTTCAAAGCATAGCCAAACTGTTGGCCAATATTTAGGCCAAAAGCCAACTGCTGATCAATTGGATAAGTCCGATGTAAGAAGCTATCGTCTGGTGCATCTTGGCTGGTAATGGCTTGTACCAGCGGAACTAATGCTTCTCTTAGTTCCACGAAAATGGTACGAATGCTCTCGGCCTTCATCCCATAATCTGAGATATCAATCAGCGGATCCGCGATGTGATCATGCGGGAAGAACTGCGCGAACTCGCGACTATATTCCAGTGTTTGCTCTAGATAGGGAATCATCCGAGTAAAGTCGTTGGCGGGGCGGGCTTCTGTCCAGGCAGCGTAAGTATCGCCAAAATGTTGATTAGCCTTTGCCAGAAGGTCTGCAGGAACGCGGGTATTGTTGTCGTATTGACGGCGTGCCAGTCGAATCAGACTAGCCTCATCTGAATCATACTCCAGGCTCTCGCCATAAGGTTGCAACTCATCAAGCATTGTGCCAATTTTCGGGTCAATGGCTTTTTCGTGCGCAATTCGGGTGAGCGCCCCTAATTGGCGCGAACGATAGACCGCCCCCCCTTCGGGCATATAAGTTTGTTGATCCCAGAACAGCAGATCGGCGGCTGAATACAAATCGGAGATTTCAAGCAACCGTTCTTTGAGCTCTGCAAGTTTTTCTTGTGACATGAATGGTTCTCATTCTACCTAAGCACGAGCCTCAGTGAGATCATCTGGCATGGTTACAACTGGACAAAACTGTTTTCCGCCAGGATGAAGCGATAGGTTGCCGGAATACGGGCTGCTGCTGATTCGACCTCGGTATTATCCGCCAACAAACTTGAATCGATCCGTCCTGGCAAGGCCCGCAGTTTGCAGTTCTTCATTACAATACTGGCTTCAACTTCACTGTTTTCGATGATGACGTTGTTACCAATTGAGGTATATGGTCCCACGTAGCTGTTCTTGATGGTAACGTTATTACCAATAATCACTGGACCCCGAATCACACTGTTGATGATCTTGGTGTCTGCACCCACGATGACACGATGTGACACATCAGACGCGTCATCAATCTGACCATTTTCTGGCGCAGGAATGTATTCCATCTCACCGAGGACAAGCTGATTGGCGTTGATGATGGCATCTGGCTTGCCTGCATCAACCCACCAGCCTTCAATGAGGTATGGGGATACCTTCTGTCCGGTGGTCAATAAATATTGGATCGCATCGGTAATTTCTAATTCACCACGCTTGGAGGGTTTAATGTTCTTAATTGCATCAAAGATGGAAGTCCGAAACATATAAACACCAAAAATCGCCAGGTTTGAGGGCGGATTGGGCGGTTTCTCGATAACCTCGGTCACGCTGCCGTTTGCCACCACCGCGATACCAAAGCGCTCTGGATCATGCACTTCGCCCAGCCCAATCGCTGCCTCTGCACCAGACGTTTCAAAGTCCTGGATGAAGCTCTTCATCTTATCCTGGAAGATGTTATCGCCTAGGAACATACAAAACGGTTCATCCCCAACAAAATCCCGACACAGGCTGACGGCATGTGCCAGACCATCCTGCGATTCTTGTACAATATATTCAATTTTGACGCCCAATTGAGAGCCATCGCCAAGTTGTCTGGCAACAGGGGAACTTAACGAATTCACTACAATGCCAATCTCTTCCAGACCAGCACCTCGAATCACTTCAATGGCAAATTCAATCAGGGGTTTATTGGCGACAGGAACAAGCGGTTTGGGCATGGTTAAGGTGACCGGGCGCAAACGTGTTCCCTGACCCGCAGCAAGAATAACTGCTTTCATAAAGTATCGCTCCAGCTTGTATGATTATGTTACAGATAGTACCGGGCACACCTGTTTACTACAAGCGTTACCTGAGTTCGATCGGTTTGCCGAAAATATCCCGTAGAACATGGCGCTTGTGTGTGTTAATAGTCGGTTTATGGGCTTGTTTCCATACTTCGTCGGCTATATCCCAGACTGCGTTAGGCCGTCCAATTCGACGAGCAGCATGGGAGCGCCGTAGCAAACCAGATTTGCCTTCTTGTAGCCAAGAGGCCACATGCAACGCGACGGCTTCGGGATTTGGGGCATAGACACCAGCATCATTTTCTACCACATAATCCACGTTGCCCTCCTCCTGACCAGGGATGACATCATTCAAAATCATAGGCAAGCCCGCAATTGCTGCTTCAGTGATAGTCGCGGGGCCCGCTTTGGTGACGAGAATATCCGCAGCTCGCATCATCCGAGGCATATCGGTGACAAAACCATAAATGTGCGTAGACTGATTCCACTCAGCCGCGTCAAGTTTTTCTTTGAGCAGGGTATTTCGTCCAGCTACAACAACCAGTTGACAATCGAGCTGACGGGCATTGACGGCACGGGCTGTTTCATAAAGTGGCCCCATCCCCTCGCCACCGGCCACCACAAGAATCACGGGCTTTTCAGCACCCCACCCCAAGACCTCACGCGGATTCTCTTCCGCTTCAAGTACCTGATTAAAACGCGGATGGACGGGCAACCCCGTGATTCGAAGACAATCAGGCCACAGACCACAGGCCAATCCTCGCTTATAAGCCGCTTCGGTAGGCACAAGGCACTTTTCAACCCGTTTGTCGTACCAGAACATGTGAGTAGAAACCAGATCAGTGACCACACTGATAAACGGTGGGCGCTGTCCCATCGCCATAAACGCGGACATTGATGGCCGGGTAATGACCGAATGCACACTGACGACAGCATGAGCCGGGTTCCGACGCACCATACGCCGCAGCAAATAGCCACTGGTTAAGTACATACTTTTGGAAATGACGGTCGCCCGTCGGTGGGTATTGGTGACATGATACCCCAACCCCCATGATGATTTGCTGTTGTTGACAATCCAGGGATAGAACTCTGGCATGTAGTTCATCGGGAACATCATCTCGCGGTAGACATCCAGCAGCGTGACGCCCACCTGATTCCGACCATAACGGATATAGAGTGCGTCGCGGATCGCTTCGGCAGCAGCGCGATGCCCTCCTCCTGTATCAGACATCAAAAATAAAATTTGTTTGGTCACAACACCATCTCCCCAGAACGATACTCGTTTGTTGGTGCGTTGTTCATCATATCATAACAAATGGGTTGGTTGCAGAACTTTATCCTGCCTCTAACCAATGATATAATGACTCCGGTTCTAATACGAGAAAGCGGAGTCTGTCATTGCTTTTATTTGGTAACTTAACACCTGAAATCGCCATAGGTATCTTGATTGCTGTCCTCATTGGTATGACCATCCATGAATTTGCTCATAACTACGTTGCCCATTTGATGGGTGATCCGGTTCCTGCCCGCGAAGGCCGCCTGACACTCGACCCCACTGTTCATATCTATTGGCCTGGGTTTATCATGTTCGTCTTGATCGGATTTGGCATCCTGGGTCTAGCTCCCATCGCTGCCCACCGAATGCGCAATCCACGCTGGGGTTTTCTGGCGGCGGTTGCCGCCGGGCCATTCTCAAATCTGCTCGTTGCCATTGTCTTCTCTATCCCACTGCGGTTTATCACCCTACCGGAAGCACTGTACATCTTGTTATACATGATTGTCTATTTTAACGTCCTGCTCTTCCTGTTTAACTTGCTCCCACTTTACAGTCTGGATGGATGGCACATTGTCCTGGCGTTACTGCCTCCTGATCTGGCATATGTCTGGGAGCGTAATGCCCAAAACACGCAAATCGTCTTCTTAGGCATTTTGATGTTATCATTCATTCGACTTCCTGGTATTCCCAACATCTTTAACCTACTGATTGGCGAACCCCTGAATTTCATTCTGAATTTGTTGGGAATGTAACTAATGACCGCCATTACCCAACGCATCCAACAGGGTATACGGGCATTATTGGCATTCACACAATCCGTTGATTATGGTCTGGTCGTCAATTACCTGGATGATCAGCAATTTGCTTTGTTTTGCCAGATGCCACACAGTGAACAACTCCACAGTATGAACGTTCTCTATTCCATATTAGGCCAGGGCACCGTGCCAAATGATCTGGCTGTGGCTGCTCTTATGCACGATGTTGGTAAGAGTCGCTATCGCCTTGCTATCTGGCAAAAAACACTGGTTGTGCTGATCAGGGCATTTTCCCCTCAACTCCAGCAGCAACTCAGCCAGGGCGATGAAAAAGTATTCTGGCAGCGCCCATTTGTGGTCGCTGTTCAACATCCGATCTGGAGTCGCCAACTGATGGCTGTCACCCAGGCTTCTCAGTGTGTATTATGGCTCATTGAGCATCATGCTGACCCATTGATAGAATGGGAAGGCCATGACCACTATTATTTATTACAACGCCTTCAAGCCGCAGACGATGCGAATTAAGTGAGGATACAAACATGGCTGACGTTTCAATTGCGATTTATGGTCTGGGACGGGTGGGGACATCCATTGGGCTTGCGCTCAAACGTTACAACGCGAACCATAAAGACCATGCTTTCACCATTTCAGGCTATGACATCACATCAGGCAACCTCAAAACAGCACAGAAGATGAATGCTATCGACAAAAGTAGCACCCGCCCGGAAGACATCGCGGCTCATCAAGATATGATTGTCATTGCGATGCCTTACAGCGAGGTTGAAGCCGTCTATGAGTTGATAAACCGGGATTTGCGTCCTGGTACGGTGGTGATTGACCTCTCGACACGCAAGCAAAAATCGATAGATTGGGCACAGAAAAACTTCTCAGAAGAGATACATTTGATCTGTGCCGCCCCCATTGTCAACTCGAAATATCTGTTTGAGGGCGCAGACGAAACGGCACGCGCCACTGATGACCTGTTTGATAATGGTACATTTCTCATTATGCCGTCAATCCAAGCGATGAAAGAAGCGATCTCGCTGGTATCCCACTTTGCCAACGTCCTCGGCGCAACCCCCATGTTCTTTGACGCCGCTGAATATGATGCTTTGGTCGCTAGCACTGAAATCTTGCCAACTTTGTTTGGAACAGTATTCTTTGACATGTTGACAAAGAGTAGTGGGTGGAATGATGCTCAGCGTGTAACGAATTCAGCAATGGGAATGCTTAGCCACCATTTGTTTGACACCCACCCGGATGACTTGCGTGACATGTGGCTGGATTCGAGTGATGATCTAGTTCACTGTGTGGATGAAATCATCCGGCGGTTACATGAATATCGTACCATCATCGCCAACAAGGATCGCAGCGCTATAGAAGCCGCGCTGGAACAGGCCTCAAAAGAATATGAAGTGTGGATCAACCGGCGCTATAACAATCGCTGGCAAGCTGATGAACGCATGGATCAAAGTACACTCAGCTTCGGTTCAATGATAGGCAACATGTTTGGTGGTATGATTGGTGGACGCAAGCAGGACGAAAATTAAGGTCAGCCATGAAAAACAATCTATCCTTTTTACTGGGATTTGTCTTGTTACTAGCAGCCTGTGGTGATGATGAAACGACACAAGCTTCACCAACCTCGTCACCTGATCCCACCGCCACACTTTCTAGACCACCGACCCGCACCGCCACAGAAGAACGCCCCTGGTTTGGAATTGGCTTCAATCAAATGATTCCGAACATCCTGTCGATTATCGTGGATACAGGCGGGCCAGCTGACCAGGCCGGAATACAGAATGGCGACATTATCACCGCCATCAATCGTATTGACGTTTCACCAGAAAATATCGCAGAAGTCTTTTCAACTTTCAGTGTTGGGGAAATTATCACAGTCACAGTTGAACGTGCTGGTGAGGGACTGGAATTTGAGGTCATGTTGGAAGCCGCCCCTGATTCTGCCGCAACAGAAACACAAATCTTGGGTTTTCCATCATTAGGAATCGCTGTGGAATTCACCGATACACAGGTTGTAGTTAAGGACGTTTTGCCGACCGCACAAGCCAGGGGTATCTCGTTGGGTGATATCATTATCGCCGTCAATAATACGGCTTTTACCTCAATTGAGGATGCCATCTCATTATTCAGTACGCTACCGCCTGGAGAAGTCACGCTGACACTGGACGATAACGGCACAGCCCGAACCATCACATTGGTAGCTGTCGAGGTCAATGCGATCCCCACATTACCTACATCCCAATCCAATCCGATGTTTGATTCTGCCTCATTTGCTGCGGATACCCAAGTATGGACGTTACATGAGGTCATGGCAATTGGGCCATTGGCTCAGCTTGGCCTACAAGCAGACGATCAGATTACATCAATCAACGGCGAACCGTTATCTCCAGCCGACTTGGAAGGTATTCTCAATCAAGTCACAACAGATACTGAACTCGAAATTATCGTGATTCGTGATGATGAAACGCTGACGCTCACTGTCTCTGGTGTACTTGTTCCTGCCTTGTTGAGAGCTTCCTCAAGCACAAGTTTCCCGTTCGGAAATGCAGCCCAACCAACGTTGTTACCGCCAATGCTCCAATCACCACAGACACCCCCAGCCAATACCGGAGGACTCCCGTTTGATCCCAGCACATTCAGCCAATCTCGCCCTGAGGCCAACACAGGCTTAATTGTGGTACCTCTCTCCGAACGTATCGTCAACGAATATGGTCTTTCTCCCGATGGTGGCGTGTTCGTTATCGACTTAGAGCCAGGAGTTCCAGTTGTAACCAGCGGCATTCAACAGGAAGATGTAATTACTGCTGTCAATGGTGTGGCAATCAGCGCAGAGAACTCATTTGATACCTTGATCGCCCAATATGATGCAGGTGATGTAGTGGTGTTGGATGTTATTCGTAGCGGAGAACCCATCATCATTGAACTGACACTATTCCGGGCAAACAGCGAATTACCGTTTGAACAATCCCCACAGACAGGAACGAGTGCGGGAAGTTTACCGACTGTTGACCTACCACCCGTTCCATTAGCAACAACCAGCGGAGACTAAAATCAATGAACTACAAGGAACAACTTATTAATCGTTTGAACAATCGTGAAGCCCAAGTTGCCGTTGTTGGTCTTGGGTATGTCGGGCTACCGTTGGCTGTTGAATATGCTCAGGCAGGCTTCAATGTTATTGGCTTAGATGTTGATTCGCGCAAGGTTGATTTGATTAATCAAGGTGAAAGCTATATTCCAGACATTCCAACTGAAGCCCTCAAGCCGCTTGTCGAGAGCAAAAAGTTAAGCGCTACGACAAACTACAAGGATTTACGCACGATTGATACCATCAATATCTGTGTACCAACGCCACTGCGCAAGACCAAAGACCCAGATATGTCCTTCATTATCAATGCGATTGATTCGATTGCAGAAATCAGTCATAAGGGAATGCTGGTGGTCCTAGAAAGCACGACCTATCCGGGCACAACCCAGGAACTCATCCTGCCAAAATTGACGGCAAATGGGCTGGTTGTGGGCGAATCAATTTTTGTGGCCTTTTCTCCTGAGCGTATTGATCCAGGTAATAAGCAGTTCAACGTTCATAATACACCCAAAGTCGTGGGAGGGGTCACCCCTCATTGTGTCGAGGTGGCGACTAGACTTTACAGTTCGGCTGTAGATTCCGTTTTCCCGGTCTCTTCACCAACCAGCGCCGAAATGGTCAAACTGTTAGAGAACACCTTCCGGGCGGTCAACATTGGTCTGGTCAATGAAATTGCCATCATGTGTGATAAACTAGATATTGACGTTTGGGAAGTCATCCGGGCAGCCTCGACTAAGCCATTTGGGTTTATGCCCTTCTATCCTGGCCCCGGCCTTGGTGGACACTGTATCCCCGTTGACCCACATTATCTAAGTTGGAAACTGAAGACCTTGAACTACAATGCCCGCTTCATCGAGCTTGCTAGCGAGATCAACACGTCCATGCCCTACTATGTAGTTGACAAAGTTGCCGATGCACTCAACGATGTGTGTAAATCAGTGCGCGAGGCTAATATCATCATCCTCGGTGTAGCCTATAAAAGGGATATTGATGACGTGCGTGAAAGCCCTGCCCTCGATATTATTGGTTTGTTGCAGCATCGAGGTGCAAACATTCGATTTCACGATCCCTATGTATCTCAGTTTTGGCTGGAAAATGACGAGATTATCAAATCCAGCACCTATAGCACCAAACTACTTGCGGAGGCAGACTGTGTCGTGATTGTGACCGATCATAGCACTTACGATTGGCAGGAAGTCATCAATTCGAGCAAGATTGTTGTTGATACACGCAATGCCACACATGGCCTGAAGGGGAATGCTCAAATCATTGCACTCTAAGTTGATTCGCGTTTATACTAATCTAAACATTAGCGACGGATAAATATCGTATGGAACTGCCGTTTCATCTAAAAACAATTGAACCTTTACCTGGTGCACTCGACATCCTAAGATTTTTCGGTACGCTTGAGGAAGAAACAGCCGATGCCGATACAATTTGCGATACGCTCGACCTGAGTGACCGTCGGTTTAGCAAGGCGATACGCCGCCTGGTTACAAAAGGCTATCTTGTGATGGATGGTGACATGATCTACCGTCTAACCGAACAAGGTCAAGGCGCTGTGGAGGAACTGGCGGAATATGATGCCGGTGACAGCACGGCCACACCTACCCCTTTGATTTCTGCGAACCAGATTACGCGCCGGATGATTCTGGCAGTTCCCAGCCCACTCGTAGCCCAACAATCGACTAACATTCTGCTCGGTTTTCATCCTGGTGATTCAGATGTTTCAACAGAAATTGCCGCACGGATATCGATGGTAAATGGCGAACCAACAAATCCACACGATGCCATTTTCTCACTAGGCAGGCCACATGCATATGAAGCGATTAAGATTGTTCCTGGCAGTTTTGATCAAGTACGCATCAAAGTTGAAGTCTTCCAACTGGGTAACAACCCCGGTGAAATAGACGCAGTAGGTGGCATGTTTGTTGATTTGCCTGTGGTTGCACAGCCGGGAAACGATGACACGAGTCTTGTTGCCTATGGGGTCGACATTCATGTCATAGCTTAATGGTGAATGGGTGGCACTTCGATGGTGGTTTCATCCGTCCCAGCAAATCCATAAAAACGCGGCAGGGGACACCCTCGAACCTTCGGTTCGCCTTGAGCGGGGGCCAACCTTTGGTTGGGGGGAAGGCCGCCCTCCTTTCAGAGTAAGCATATCTGTGCTCAAATTAACATATTACGGTTATTCCGAGACTGCCTGAGGACATCAAGGCCCGGTGGTTGCCTAACGCGGCTTTTTAACAACTTCAGATAGCAGGTTGTGACGAGTAGATCGCCGCGTAAAATCTGAATCGCACTTAAGAGAGAAACGAAAGTTCTCGGATGGGTCGGACTTTCATCAGTCCGCTGCATCCGTCAGGCGACAACGGAGTGCATTGGCACATGCGCCTGAGAAGCGCCCCGAACTGAAAGTTCGCCGAACCTTGTGTTCGCTTTATCCGGGTGAGCCGTCACGATAGTTGCTACGCAACACTGCACCGATCCCCTTAGAATGGTGCGGCTTGCGATGGGCTTCATTGTCATCCACATGGCTGTGGATCGAAATTCCTGCGATCCCCCAGCACCATCACCCAATAAGTATTCACCCGTCCAATACCAATCTCCGTGAAATTTCCACTAAGCATGTTTTCCCGGTGCGGTTGACTGTTCCACCACTGATTATACGCCTCTTGTGGGGTGCTTGAACCCCAGGCGATATTCTCACCTGCCCAGGTATAATTATAGCCTTCTGCCTGCATCCGTTCCCAGGGTGTGGTCCCGGTCACAGGATCGTTATGATCAAAGAAGTTATTATCTACCATCGATTGAGCATGTTTTTGTGCGGCTGTGGTTAGCTTGTCATTGATAACCAGACAATGTAAGCCTCGACTTTGGCGCTCAGCATTGACCAGCGCAACCGATTCAGTCTGATCAGTCGTACCGCCGCCAGGATCGGGGGTCGGCGTAACAGCAGGTGGCGTCCCTACGTTAAATATCAGTTCATGCCAACCCGATCCACTAACGCCGCCCTTACTGAAGCCGCCTGGCCCCCAACTCATGATGTAGATAGCATAGGACGTATTGTTTAGTAAATCATTTGGGGGCGAGATAGAGCAGCTTGTTCCCGTCCAATTGCCACACAATTGCTCACGGCTGAACCACCAATTGATGGCAGCGTCCGACAAATTCGTTGTCGGGGCAAGATAAACTTGATACCAAGACGAATTGGCTGCAGAGCCACTAAGCGAAAAGTTGATGGTAGGCTGTAAGGAATTACCATTCGATAATGTTCCATAGGTAATGCCATCGGGCTGCACTTCGGAAATCACAAAGTTAAAAGGCCCGAACCAAGCATCCATATTATTGACATCATTAGCGCTGTTAATATACAAAGAATAAGTTCCGACGACCAACCAAGGGATACTCACCGCCTGTGACACCAGATTTGTAGTCGCCAGATCAACAGAACAGGTTGTACCGTTACAGTAGATTGCGCCTGGAACCGTTCCATAAAATAGGCTGTGGTAAAGTGCATTAGCAGGAGCAAGATATAGCAGATAGTCCTCTGATCCATTTACATCTGTCCAGGTATAGGTTGGATGTCCGTTACTATCTGTCACTGTGCCTGTGGGGGAAGTCAAGGTTACAGTAGACGTACCCTGAGCTTGAACAACGCTGAAACTCAATGACAGCACGAGCATGAATGCAACGATGACACGTTTGACCATGATTAAATATCCTCAAGCCATGCTTCAGATATTTTTAGTATAATCTGATTTTTCTCAAAAAGATGCGGCATTTACCTTTTTGAGATAGTACTTTCGTCATCATTCTGAGGCGTCCAGGCGAACGGTACATCCTCAATAAGCAAATCAAAAGGATGGACTTGCTCCTCTAGCGGGATTACCTCGATAGGAAGTGCAGCGGCTTTCCGTGCTGCCAGACGCTGCTTGCTATAACGCCGCAAATCGGAAGCATAATTGATGGTCTTCAACCGTTCAGTCTTCAGCGCAAGATGGGCAATCCCCCGCGCCAGCATATCAACAGGCATCGGTGCAATCTGCCCTAGAAACATCCATGAAATCGGCGGCAGGCTGCCTAGGAGCGTCATCAAGTGAAAAAACACCTGGCGCGACTCGCCAGGTAGATAGGTCAACGGCGCCCGAACAATCGTCCCATTCACCCCCACTCTATCAAGATACTGCTCTGCTTCTCGCTTAGACCGGATGTATTGTCGGCTCATCCAAGGGGCTCGAGCGGCACTGAGTAGGATCATATGTGGCACACCATCACTTACACACATAGTCGCTACGTTGCGAGTACTGACAAAATTGAAGCGATGATGGGTTAGTCCCATACCTGGATCAGCTCGTAAACTGCCAACAGTATGAACGACAACAGCATGACCGCGTGCTCGTCCACGCATGCTTGCTGGGTCCCAAAGATCAGCAGGCCACCAGCGGACTCGCTGTGCCAATGCACCCAGTTTTCCTTCGTTGCCGGGGCGCACCAGCACCGTGACATCTGCCCCCTCAGCCAGCAGTGCCAACGTAATATTATCGCCTATAAACGTGCCACCACCCGTCACTAGGACACGCCGATTCTTTGCAACTATTCCATTCACCGCTTGCACTTTTACCCATTTTTGTGTACAGTGTGTCTATTATTATAGCTTAACAATTGTCACTTGAACCTTTAAAGTAGACAAGAATTTCATGGCAAACCGAACCTGCCCGTCATATGACGGTTAAATGCACAAGCTTGATAGTTAAACAGGGCTGTAGAGGTAGTTTATTCATCTTTTAGACCTTACAGTCGTTTAAAGTTCATAATCCTTGCTGATGGGCACACCCAGATCGCCGTGATTTTTTGATGTTGGAATTGCGGTATTTTGTTTTTATGGGCACAGTCACGGCTCTGGAAATTCAAAAACAGAATAAAGAACGGGTCAACGTCTTCCTTGATGGCGAATATGCTTTTAGCCTGAGTTTGATCGAAGCGGCTAAGCTACACAAAGACCAACCCCTTACAGATGATGAGATCGCTAGGCTAAAAGATGATGATTCAATCCAGCAAGCGGTTGATCATGCAGCGCGTTTTCTCTCCTATCGTCCACGCAGTACCAGCGAAGTGCGTCAAAACCTCAGAAAACACAAATACACCGATCTGACAATTGGTGGAGCCCTTGATCGCCTTAAAACACTAGGCTATCTTGACGACCTCGCCTTTGCTCGTTTCTGGCTTGAAAACCGCGATACATTTCGTCCGCGTGGCCCCAGAGCTTTACAGTATGAACTCCAGCAAAAAGGTGTTGACCAAGTGATTATCGCCACTGTCTTGGAAGACTACAACGGCCACGATGCAGCACGCAGGGCAGCTGAGGATCAAGCTCGTCGTTTACGAAGCTTAACCCAGCAAGAATTTCAACACAAACTTGGTCGTTTTTTGCAACGTCGTGGTTTCAATTATGAAACATGCCGCGACGTGATTGAAGAGCTAACTGAAGCCTATGTTGCGGAAGACCCCGAACACTTTATTGACGAGTAGCACTAATCTAACCATGAAAGGAGGTTGACAGTGTTATTCAGGCACTGTTAACGACAATGGACTTTGGAACACTACTGATATTCGTAGTAATACTGATTGCAGCGGTGGCGGGGAGCCTTTATTTCTACTCCAATTGGCAAACACGCCAAGGGCAAAATTGGCGCCAGCTCGCTGAAGCTGAATCACAAAAGATCACCAATGAAGCCCAGGAAAAGGCACTTGCGATCATTCGTGAAGGCGAAGACGAAATCAAAGCACTTGAAAAAGAAACTGAAGCGACACTGACCCGACGACGGCGTGATCTGGAGAAAGAGGAAGATCGTCTACAACGGCGACGTGATGATTTGGACAATCGTTATGAACGGCTGGAAAAGCGTGAGCAGAACCAGAATAAGCGCCAAAGCGCGTTAGATCGCAAAGAAAATGATCTTAAAAAGGTCGAAGAACAGCGCCTTGAAGAACTGGAACACATCGCCCAGATGACCCGCGACGAGGCAAAGGGCGAACTGCTGCAAGCTGCAGAACACGAAGCTCGTAACGACATCGCCCGCATCATCCGTCAAGTAGAAGCTGAAGCACGCGAAGAAGCTGAAACTCGTGCGCGTGATGTAATTTCGCTGGCGGTACAGCGGTTAGCCTCCGAGCATGTCAGTGAGATTTCGGTCAGTGTCGTCCCATTACCCAGCGATGAGATGAAGGGTCGCATTATTGGACGTAACGGACGTAACATCCGGGCCTTTGAACTGGCCACAGGTGTTGATGTAGTAGTGGATGACACACCAGAAGCCGTGACCATTAGCAGTTTTGACCCAGTGCGGCGAGAGGTCGCTAAGCGGGCTATGGCGAAGCTGGTTGTAGATGGTCGTATTCACCCAGCACGCATCGAAAAGTTGGTTGAAGATGCAAAAGCAGAGGTCGAAAATGCTATCCGTGAAGAAGGGGAACGGGCATCCTATGAGACAGGCATTCATGGTCTTCACCCAGAAGTTATTAAGCTTTTGGGCCGTCTGAAGTTCCGCACAAGTTATGGGCAAAACATGCACGCCCATGCCATCGAGACCGCGCATCTCGCTGGCATGATTGCCTCTGAATTAGGGGCGGATGTCGAAATAGCGAAGGCAGGCGGCTTGCTGCACGACATCGGTAAAGCCATAGACCATGAGATCGAGGGGACGCATGCCACCATTGGCGCGGATTTCTTAAAACGTCATGGTGTGCGTGATACACGGATTCTCAATGCAGTAGCTTCACACCACCACGAAGTTGAACAGGAATGTGTCGAGGCCTATATTGTTGAAGCGGCTGACGCGATCTCTGGTGCTCGTCCGGGCGCCCGGCGAGAAAGCCTGGAATCCTACATCAAGCGCGTGAAAACACTGGAAGAAATCGCCACCAGCTTTGATGGCGTAGAGCAAAGTTATGCACTTCAAGCAGGTCGCGAGGTTCGCATCATTGTCCGACCTGAGACTGTTGATGATCTCTCATCAATCAGATTAGCACGCGATATTGCCAAACAGATTGAAGAGACTATGCAATATCCTGGGCAGATCAAAGTCCACGTTATACGCGAAACTCGCGCTGTCGATTACGCAAAATAGCAAAAAGGCGGGACTGCGACATGCCCCGCCTCATAGATAGGCTATTGGGCTACTCAGAATCGAGCAAACTCCCCAACACAGGATCGACACCCGTTTCGATTGAACCATCCAGCAAACCGTTGTAAATTTCATCAAGCTTTTCCCAAACCTCATCGGGAACATCGGCGTCATGAGCGGATGCTAGCTCAATACCTTCATTCGCAATCTCTACTATGAAGGTGCTGTTATCCGGGAATCCTTCGCCTGTGACCGCAGCAGCGACCATGGCAAACACACCATTATCCACACGCTTGATAGCACTGGTGATGATATTTTCTGCGCCTGGAGCTTCACCCCCATCAAAGTCGGTAAAGTATTGATCTAGGTCAACACCAATCACCATCGCACCTTCCACAGCAGCAGCACGAATAGCGCCCGTGCCAGTGCGTCCTCCTGCACCAAAAATCACGTCTGCGCCTTCGCCAACCATCGTCAGGGCGATTTCTGCACCCACAGTTGGGATTTCAAAGTCTTCAGCATAAGTTCCAAGTACAGTGACTTCAGGATTGATGTAAGCTACGCCCTGCTCGAATCCGTTACGAAATTTCATTACAGGCGGAATATCGGGGCCATAAACGCCCCCAACTGTTCCCGCCTCGGTCATCAAGGCCGCCATCGCACCAGCTAGGAACCCTCCTTGATCTTCACGGAATTGCAGACCAACGAGATTGGCAACAGGTTCCATCGCCAGAAAATCTTGATCAACACCAATGAAATAGACCTCCGGGTTGTTGAGGGCCGCTTCACGGGTAGCTTCAGCTAGCGAAAAACCAACCGTGATAACGATGTCGTAGCCATCACCCAGACAGACTTCAATATTATTAGCATAATCGGTTGGGGCTTGTGTTTCAATAAATGTATCTTCAATACCATATTCTTCAACTGCCCGGGTCAGGCCAGCATAGGATGATTCGTTGAAACCACCATCATTCAGAATGCCGACATCGGTAATGAGGCACGCCCTTTCGGGCGCACCTCCTGCATCTGCCGAGGAATTGTCATCAGTTGCCTCTGGCTCTTCTGTTTCTTCCAGAGCATCCAGCAGCAGACCCGTCAACGGATCAACCCCTGTTTCCAGCTCACCGCTCTTCAGCAGATCGTAGACCTCTGACAGTTGCCCTAAGACCTCATCCGATACATCCGCATCATGTGGTGGCGCCAACCTAATACCTTCATTGGCCACCTCCAGGTTGTACAACCCGCCTCCCTGCCACTCGATCTCTCCCACCGTCAAGGCATTCAGCATGTCATACACACCCACATCTATCGCCTTCAATGCGCTCGATATCAGGTTCTCCGCCCCAGGCGATTCACCCTTCCCAAACGTCGTCAGATACTCGTCCTGATCCACTCCGATCACCAACACGCCTTCGTTGGCTGCAAACTGAATCCCTCCTGATCCTGTCGGGCCACCCGCACCGAAGATCACATCCGCACCTTGACCGATCATCTGCTCCGCTGTCGTCGCACCTCCTGCCACATCCTGGAAGCTGTCATGGTACACACCCAGCGTCTCGATCTCCTCATTCACATAACCCACACCCTGCTCAAAACCATTACGGAACTTCACCACCGCTGGCACATCAATCCCGTACACACCTCCTACTATCTCGCTCTCCGTCATCAATCCCGCCAGCACTCCTGCTAGGAAACCGCCCTGATCCTCTCGACTCTGAATCCCCACCAGGTTCTCTGGATGATCCGCAAAGAACTGATCCACCCCGATGAAGTACACCTCCGGGTTCGCTTCCGCCGCTGCCAACGTCACATCTCCTAGCAAGAACCCTACTGTCACCACCACATCATGCCCTGTGTCCAAGCAGGTGTTCACGTTCGGCTCAAAGTCACTCGGCGTATCCGACTCTATCGTCGTCGTCTCCAGACCATAGTCCTCCGCTGCTCGCAGCATCCCATCACTGGCTAGCTGGTTGAACGTCCCATCGTCCACTCCCCCTTCATCTGTCACCATGCACACCCGCGATACCAAACTTGCCGATGCACTTGCCTCCTCTGGCTCTTCTGTTTCTTCCAGAGCATCCAGCAGCAGACCCGTCAACGGATCAACCCCTGTTTCCAACTCACCGCTCTTCAGCAGATCGTAGACCTCTGACAGTTGCCCTAAGACCTCATCCGATACATCCGCATCATGTGGTGGCGCCAACCTAATACCTTCATTGGCCACCTCCAGGTTGTACAACCCGCCTCCCTGCCACTCGATCTCTCCCACCGTCAAGGCATTCAGCATGTCATACACACCCACATCTATCGCCTTCAATGCGCTCGATATCAGGTTCTCCGCCCCAGGCGATTCACCCTTCCCAAACGTCGTCAGATACTCGTCCTGATCCACTCCGATCACCAACACGCCTTCGTTGGCTGCAAACTGAATCCCTCCTGATCCTGTCGGGCCACCCGCACCGAAGATCACATCCGCACCTTGACCGATCATCTGCTCCGCTGTCGTCGCACCTCCTGCCACATCCTGGAAGCTGTCATGGTACACACCCAGCGTCTCGATCTCCTCATTCACATAACCCACACCTTGCTCAAAACCATTACGGAACTTCACCACCGCTGGCACATCAATCCCGTACACACCTCCTACTATCTCGCTCTCCGTCATCAATCCCGCCAGCACTCCTGCTAGGAAACCGCCCTGATCCTCTCGACTCTGAATCCCCACCAGGTTCTCTGGATGATCCGCAAAGAACTGATCCACCCCGATGAAGTACACCTCCGGGTTCGCTTCCGCCGCTGCCAACGTCACATCTCCTAGCAAGAACCCTACTGTCACCACCACATCATGCCCTGTGTCCAAGCAGGTGTTCACGTTCGGCTCAAAGTCACTCGGCGTATCCGACTCTATCGTCGTCGTCTCCAGACCATAGTCCTCCGCTGCTCGCAGCATCCCATCACTGGCTAGCTGGTTGAACGTCCCATCGTCCACTCCCCCTTCATCTGTCACCATGCACACCCGCGATACCAAACTTGCCGATGCACTTGCCTCCTCTGGCTCTTCTGTTGGAGCCTCGGTTGGCTCAGTAGTTGGTTCCTCGGTTGGAGCTTCAGTTGGTTCTAGTTCTTCCTCAACCAGCAAAACGTTATCAATGACATGAATCACACCATTTGAGGCAATGACATCAGTCATCACAACCGCAGCACTGTTATTCAAAATAACACCATCACCAGTGACAGAGATGACAATTTCACCGCCGTCTAGCAACGTAGCAATGATTTCGCCGTCCATTTCAGCAATATCGGCTTCCATCATCTCACCCTCAACCACATGGTTGAGCAAGATGTCTGTCAAGCGTTCGGTATCACCCATGATTTCTTCGGCCGTCATGCCCAGCGCATCCAACGCCACATTGAAGGCATCATCAGTTGGAGCAAACACCGTGTATGGCCCTTCACCTGTCAGGGTTTCTTCCAGGCCGGATGCCGCAAGCGATTGCAAGAGAATGCCGAAATCACTCGCCGCTTCAGCTTCTTCTACAATATTGCCAGGGGCCTCTGTCGGTGCTTGTGTTGGAGTTGGAGGGGCTTCGGTTGGCGTATTGGACGGTTCAGGGGTTGCTGTTGGGTCTTCCCCGCCATCACACGCTGCCAGTAAAAGCGCTCCTACAAGGAACAACACAAGAACAAAACGCGGTCTATCAGTCATATGACCTCCATTGTGTATGTTAACGAGTTTTAAGTAAAAGTAAATCAAGGTTAAATTTTACCATCTTCAGTGATTTATTGAAGTCCAGGATGGGTTAAAATTATTATCTCTGAACAAAAAAGGCGTGTAATCCCCTGATCACACGCCAACTATGATTTGTGAAATGTTTAGCTTCTGATCTAAACGGCTATGTCGCGGCGTTCAAACAACACGACTGCACCGCTACTGAGCAGGAACGCGATCACAAATAAGAGTAAGATGCTGCCCCACGCCAGTCCATTGAGTAGAATGTTCGAGCCGTCGTAATGTGCAAACACCGAAACCTGGCGTATGCTATCGGCTATATCAGAATTGGCGGCTTTACCAATGGCATCCAACAAGAAGCTCAAGGCCACGAACCCACCTGCAATGGAGGTCGCCACAATCCTGCGCCGCACCAATGTGCTAACAAAGGCCGTAAACGTGAGGATCAAGATAGTCCCAGGAATGATGTTAAATGAACCTTCCAGCAGTGCCATCGTATCAACTTGTAGATCGGCTGCTGCCATCTGGTTACCAATCAATAAACCGATGAAACCGATGGTGGTAATGCCAACAATCATGACACTATAGGCCAAGATTTTCTCTATCACGACTTTCCAGCGCGCAATCGGCAGTGCCAGCACTATGTCCATAATCCCAGAGTCTTCCTCAGACGATGTGATGTTTAGGCCAGCAATGACGGCAAACACCGCTAGAATGAGCAAAGCATAGCCGAAATAGGCATAGCCAACGAAACCTTCTGGTGTACTCAACGAAGCAGCACCATCAATTCCAAATGCACGTAGCAAATTGGCGTCCATCGTTTCGACCAGTTCAGCGTAACCATCAAGTCCTTCTTGATCAGGGATCATGACAAATGGGTAGACGCCCCAGATAAATAGCCCCAATCCCCAATAGATCATCTGTCGCCAGCTACGACGCAGCGTTTCAAAAAATACAGTCCCGGTCATTCCATCATCTCCTTTGTGACATGCCCGTTCGATACTTGCCTCTCGCCGTAGTACGCTAAGAAAATCTCTTCCAGTGTTGGTTCGTTCGTCTTGACTGCAACAACATAGTAGGTGTTTAATGCTCGCAAGAGCGGATCAAAATCGCCTTGTAACCGTAGTTGAACCTGGTTATCAGATCCTATTGTGACCTCCGTCACGCCGTCAACCCTCTGTAGCTCTTGAACAATGCCCCCTGTTTGGCGGACCTTGATCGTGACCCAGCTAAAGTCAGCATGGGTAAGCGTTTCCACTCGTTCCACGGCCCGCAGTTCACCATTCCGTAGAACACCGACTCGATCACAAATAGCCTGTACCTCGCTCAGCGAATGAGAGGAAAGAAAGACGGTGTGGCCTTCTCTGGCAATATCCAACATCAACTGATTAAACGTCTGCTGCATGAGCGGATCAAGACCACTGGTTGGCTCATCCAGGATCAGCAGTTCCGGTTTGTTCATCAGGGCCAGGATCAACCCCAATTTGCGCTTGTTCCCGCTGGAGTATTCACGCACCTTCTTGCCCATATCAAATTGCAGAAGCTCCGTTAGTTCATGGACATAATCCATATCTACGCCGCCACGGATCTGACCAAAATAGTGCACAATGTCGCCGCTCTTCTGATTGTTCCACAGCGCAAGTTCACCAGGCAAAAAGCCAATCTTACGATGCAGATCAACGCTGTCGGCCTGTGCATCCATCCCAAGAATAGTGGCTTTGCCGGATGTAGGCCGGATCAGATCAAGCAGCATCCGAATGGTCGTGGTTTTGCCTGCGCCGTTCGGCCCCAGATAACCAAAAATCTCGCCCCGCTGTACGGACAAGTTCAGATCTTTGAGGGCTTCAAACGCCCCATAGGATTTACTCAGATTGTGTGTTTTAATGACCAATTCACTCATGGTTGCCTCCCATCTAGTTCCCTTTCGATGTGCTCACGAAATGCCTGAACCATCTGCAAGATTAGCTGTTTTCCGGCTTCCTGATTACCACCGTCCTCAGGCAACAAATAACAATCCATCATGTCACCCAAGGCTGCCATCACATCTGCCAATGGCGGAATCTGTTCGGCGTCTATATAGTCTGATGAAAGCAGCAGACCGAAACCAATCACGTTCATCAGGTAACTGGCAACCTTTAGATCAAGATCAGCCCGCAGTGCACCAACTGCCTGCATTTGCTCAAATAATTCAGCGCGGTACATGGACTTCACCGCCGCCCACTTTTCACTTGTCCGTTGCAGATAATTGCCCATGATCTGCCGATCATTCCGCATTAAGGCCTGCACCATCGGTATGTCATCGATAATCGTAAACCCCTCACGATAAATACTGGAAAACGTCCAGCCCTCTGCCTGTTCCATGCGATCCATCCAGCGTTCCATGTACCCAACCAGGTTACGCCAAATGAGAGCGTCGAAAAGCTCGTCTTTGCTGTCATAATGTAGATAGATCGCGCCTTTACTGACTCCGGCTTCATGAGCAATGTCGCTGACGGTGGTCTTATCGTAACCGTAATGCAGGATTAGTTTTTCAGCGGCGTCGAGTATGCGCGTTTCGCGCCCATCTTCTCCCATATATGACCTCATGACCAAAAATATAAATCTGGTCATATGGTATGCCCAAATGCAAAATCTGTACCCCCCAATAGTTAGGGGGTATGATTGAGCATCAAGCAAATTAGGGAGAAAGAACGTCGCATGTCTGACCAAAGAGGGTTTACGCCATGCCTCTCATTGATTGTGCCCATGTACAACGAAGCCGATGGAGCTAACGCCTTTTTTGAGAAGACCGAAGCAACCTTAAGCACGTTGATTGACCAGAACGCGCTGGCGGACTATGAGATTATCTGCGTGAATGATGGCAGTTCTGATGATACGATCTATCGGCTACACGATCATCATGAACGCAACCCACGCATCAAAATCCTAGATTTATCACGCAACTTTGGCAAAGAAGCAGCACTAACGGCTGGGATGGCAAATATCAGTGGCGATGTTATTGTCCCGATTGATGCTGATCTGGAAGAACCACCGGAACTCATTGGCGAGTTTCTGGTCAAATGGCGTGAAGGTTTTGATATTGTTTATGGGGCGCGCATCAGCCGGGAGTATGATACGCTCTCCAAGCAGATTACATCAGACCTGTTTTATAAGGTGTTCAACACGATTTCCGAGTATCCTATTCCACCGGATGCCGGGGATTATCGCTTGATGGACCGAGCAGTGGTTGATGTCATTAACGCCATGCCGGAGCGCAATCGCTTCATGAAGGGCATCTTCTCCTATCCTGGCTTCAAGACGACCTCCGTACCTTTCCGTCGGCAAGCACGACACGCAGGGAAGACAAAGTTCTCAGTAACCAAAATGTTTGGCCTGGCGTTTGTAGGTATCGTCTCGTTCAGCCTTGCACCAATTCGCCTGTTCATCTATGTTGGTGCAACAATTTCCTTCCTATCGTTCTTCTACCTGATTTACACCATTGGTAAGACCATCGTCTTCGGCATTGACGAGCCAGGCTATGCCTCGATCATTTCGACGGTATTGTTCCTAGGTGGGATTCAGATCTTGGGGCTAGGCATCATCGGGGAATATATCGGGCGAATTTACGTGGAAGTGAAAAACCGACCCATCTACATCATTCAAGAACGAGTCGGCTTTGAGAAACAAACTGTAAAGAAAGATGGACAACCCTAAGCGTAAATCACATGCTCCATCAAGAAGGCCAAGGTCTTCTCATGATAGTCCTCAATGTTTTCTGGCTTACGGAAACCGTGCCCCTCACCTTCATAGATATGGTACTCATGTGGCACACGATTCGCCTTGAGCTTTTCAACGATCAAATCGGATTGATTCTGTGGCACAACCTGATCGATGCTACCCTGAAACACGATGATTGGATCGCTGATTTTTTCGGCATGGAAGATAGGCGAACGCTCTCGGTAGATGTCGGCGGCTTCTGGCAGCGGCCCTAGCAAGGAATCCAGATAACGGGCTTCAAATTTATGCGTATCCTGGGCCAGGAGGAACTGGTTACTCACACCGAACAGGCACACACCTGCTTTGAAAAATCCAGGCTTCGTCACCAGCGATTGCAGCACGGTAAACCCACCCGCACTGCCCCCCATGATGACTACCTTGTTGATGTCCGCCACGCCTTGTTCAGCCAGATGCTGTGCCCCAGTGACGGAGTCTTCTACATCATAGATGCCCCAATTGCCGCGCAGCTTTGCCATATATGCTTTGCCGTAGCCCGTGCTGCCACGATAGTTCACATGCAGAACCCCAAAACCCCGTGTGGCAAAAAACTGCACCTGACCTTCATAATGGGCAGTGCGCTGGGAGGTTGGCCCGCCATGTACCATCACGATGAGAGGTGCGGGGCCGTTACCTTCGTAGTTTTCATTGGTCGGCGGATAGTAGAGGCCATGTACCGTTTCATGGTCGTGCCCGCGCCATTCAATCGCCTCTGCCTGTGCTAGTTGACTGGCCGGGATCGATTCGCTGGCAGAACGACGCTGAATACGAACTACATCAGTCGGGTGGTGATGATAACTAATCACACGCGCTGGTGTGGTTGATGAGGAAGCTAAAAGGGCGACTTCATGGTTGTTGGACGAAATCGCAATTTGTGAGAGTGCCGTGTAATCATTCAACAGTTCAACCCGTTCTTCGTCGCCAGTCGCCAACTCATAGCGCCACAAACCGACCATCCCCTTATGGTTACGCAGAAAGTAGATAGCATGGCTGTCAGGTGTCCAGCCATAAGTACGGACATTTTGCACCCAGGCTGGGGAATCATGCTCAGCAGGTGTTTCGGTGATGGCTTTATGATGCTGATGTTCCAGGTCATACAGATAAAGCTGGGAGAAGCCAGTGGCGTTACTAGTATAGGAAAGGTAGCGTCCATCTGGTGAAAACTCTGGTTGAAAAATTGAGGTGTTCTCATCGCCTGTGATAGTCTGTATATCTTTGACATAAGGCACTTCCCGTTTTAACGTCGCCATCCGCAATTCAGTCCCATCCCAGGGCATTTGCGGATGGTTCCAAGCGATATAAGCCAGATAGTCGCCAGAAGGATGCCAGGCCGGTTGCATGACGAAGTCTGTACCTTCAATCAACTTGCGAGGCCACATCTCACCATTCGTATCAACCAGGGCCAGTACGTCAGTATTCTCATAAGTATGGACAAAGACCATCCACTTGCCATCATGGGAGATTGATGGAGCGGCTGCATTGCCAAAGGCGGGTGTAATCGGCTTCTCGGCCCCTCCCGCCAGCGATAATCGGTAAATCCGACCATCTGGGCCAGCAAAGAAGACGAACCCATTGGCCACCGTGAACTCGCCCCCGCCGTACCCCACGCGCCCACGCACGGATATATCACCACTGGTCAGGTCACACTGCGCATTAGTTCCGTTCTTCATCACCAGAACCCCCTGTGCGCCCCGATTTTCCAACCAGACAAGGGCTGGGCTGGTCGTATCCCAACCGACCTCCCTCAATGAAAGCGCCCCAGCCAGTGCTTTGCTGGATAAAGGGCTGGGCCAGGTTCCATATTGTTTGGTTTGCTTTGCCATTATGATTTCTCCTGAAAATAAAAACACCCCGCCAATGCGAGGTGTTGAGTTTGTTGTGTGGAGTGTTCAAATTGTTTTTGAATAAATTTATTCGGGATGCTCCACACCTGCTAACTTGCAGAGAGTGTATCGCACTTCAGCACCTCAGTCAATTCTGGCGAATCATAAGATTTCTGTGAAAGACTTGTGAATTATCACACTTTCGATAGTTTGGTTTATGACAGGTTTATAATAGCGCCTATAATCCCCTTTCCATGAAAAACTCATAATTGTAAGGCTTTCTTCTCCCCCATTCGTGCTTTTAATCTGGTGTAAAAAAGTCGTAAAGTTCAGGCACTTTACACAAGAGTCTATGCCTGCAATTCATTCTTGGCAAGTTTGCCTAAGTCACTTAATGGTTCAAATTCATCAGAGATAATCTCGACTACTGTCCCGACTTCGGCCCAATGATAAAGCTGCTCGGCTTGGGCATTGTTCGACATCACACAACCAAAGGTCGACTCAACGCCATTCCCACCAGACAACCAATTGCCGTTTGGCAGAAGCACGGAGCCGTGAAAGCCATTTACGAGCCCAGGCACAACACTATAGATACCCATGAACCACTGCATCTCCCATTGACCGCAGGCCAAGCCAGCCTTATTGCAGAGGCTGTTACTACTGCCATAAGCCACTTCGTCATGATTGAGAATCTGATAGACCCCCGGCGAAGTCGGCGCGGCATCTACCCCTGATGAGATTGTCCAGCGGAAAACTTCCTGGCTATTCTCATACGCGATCAGCATTTGAGACTTCAGGTCGACGATGATACGCTTATGGGGCACAGGTGGTTCAGGCATTGTAACATCGCGTGAGGGAAGTTTAATGGTCTGCCCAACGAATAAGGCATCCCAGTCAATCCCACTATTGAACTGGTCAATATCACCAAAGGGAATGCCCTTCTTGCGACCAATGCTATGCCCGCGATCTCCAAACTTGACAACATGCTCGGTGGAGCGATAACGCACGCGCAGACTCACTTCCGGCTGGTTATTATGAATAGCTGCTTCCAGAAACTCTATTGTCTCCAACGGTTCCAAATAGCGCAGCTCTTCTTCACCTTCAGATTCCAAAATGCGGTTAATCTCAGCCAAAAATATGGAAAAGGTGTCTTCACGTATACTCAACTGCCCGGTGTCCAACGCCAACCAGTTGATAAAGACCTCTGGCCCAACGCCCCATGTATAGTGACGATTAATGTAAGGATCGTAACCACGAATTGCTGGCACTTGCGCCGCCAATGCCTCGACACTTGCCATGAATGGCTCAGGATCAGGTAAAGACGGTAGCATAGTCTCCATAACCAATTCAAGCTCCTCCTGTGCAACCACCGCACCAGGATCAGCCTGAAGCTTTTCCAGCGTCAGCGCAATGTCTAATCGACGACCATCTTTGCCCTCGATACCGATGACTTCACCAGAACGATATTCGTAGGTCGCGTTCTGCGGCTGCTGGTTCACCAGTTGTGTCAGATCGAAGAGGTAATTCTGTGCTGTAAGATATTCCAGATTAACCACAGGCGTGATGTTTTTGCCGAAGGGGATCACCCCCAAACCCACACCCTTTGCTGCTCGTGCGCTCTCCTCGGCATCCAACACAAGGCCCAGTTCTTTCGGTAAAACGTTCCCGAGCACCTCCCCATCTGCTTTGAGGTTAATAATCACATCATTTTCCCAAGCCGTGGTTAATGTTTCCATCGCTTTTGTAGCTGTCGTGCCCCCCACATCAACCCCAGCCACCTGTACACCTGGCAGGATGCGTCCAGACACCATATAACTGAGGAGATAAATCAGAGCGATAAAGGCAATAGCCGCAACTGCCCCACCTGCCAGCAAGGGATTGTTCCTTAAATACCACCCAGCATCACGGGCCAAGGTCACCGTCTCTTGCAATGTCTCGTTCTCGAAATTTGGCTTTGGAATGACCTGCCGTCGTTTGGCGCGTGCAAACTGGCGTTCCCTGGCCTTGCTCTGTCTACGTCGAGACCGATCATACATATTCATGTTTTGAAAACCCCATTACAACATAAATTATTTACAACTTCTTCAATTTAACACACTTAGCGTGCCTCAAATCGATAGTCATTACGCGGTGGTGAAAAGATTTCAATGGTCAGCGTATCGAGAATCGCCTTCCCGCTGTGTGGCACACCACCGGGTATAGCATAGCTATCACCCGCCACACACACACGGGTTTGCTTACCGATGGTCACTTCAAATTCACCGTAGACCACATAACCGACCTGATCGTTCATGTGGCTGTGTTCATTCACGATTGCCCCCCGTTCCAGGAAAAATTCACACAACATTGCTTCGTCGGTTGTGCCCATTGTTCGCCTATGGATACCCTCCACCATTTCAATTTGTTCTGTATCACTTGCACTCACAAAGTATCCATCAGCCATGGAGGATTTATCTCCTTACAAAGCCAACTAAATTGCTCAAATTATGTCAGGTTCTCCTCACCTTGTCCAGCAAGGAGTGGGGAAGATAGCTGAGATGGTGTAAAGTAACGCCATGAATAAATGTCCAAAGGACAGGCAAGAGGGAAAACCACCAGGTCAAGAACAATTGACTACACACCCTTGTGCTATCAAGCTCTCTGCCTTCACCCAGAATACACCCCAAAATCCTTATCATGGCTTGGTTATGGGAATCAAGAACACATGTGCTGCAACACATTCACCCGAATCAACTCTTTTTCAGATATACTAAGAACCTATCCGTAAAATCATTTTCTAGATCCCAGGCTGTTTCGCAGTCTACCTCGGGGGATTGAGCGACCTGGTGGATTTGGTTGGGCGCGAATGTGGGTGTAGACGGCTGGGGTGTCTTCTTCATTTTCGTTTTGTTGCTGCTGCTGCGCAACTTTTTCGGCAGCAGCAATTTTTCCAAATTGCGAAAATGTTTCCTCTCCTGAAGGGTGCGGGAGGGCATGCCTGTTTGCAAGGGGCCGTTGCCGTGTTGGAGTGAATTGGTATAGGGGCGAGACATGGTCTTCCAGGTTCGCTAGTGTGAACAGATGTTTTTATTATAGCATAGAACAGAGCATTTGTAAGAACATAAGTTCTGTGTTTTGAGATTTGTTGGGGTGAAAGGGTGTGAGGTTGGGAACCTGAAAGTAATCGACATTTTTCGGGGTAAGATATTTAGACATGGTGTACTCGTTGCTTTGGCTTGTTTGGTAACATCCATTTCAACGAGTTACACTGACTTATTCAAGACCCAACTGATTTCTCGTCCTTGTACCCATGCACTCCAACACAGCAACATCACCCTACAAACTGGAAAAATTGCAGCAAAAAAGTGGTGCCGCCGCCGCAACGACAGGACGACATTGCCTCGAAGCTCGCCAAGACCCACCCCTGTCGACTCACGATTTTGTATGTCCTTGTTTTTCCCCAATCCCTCCAGCAACGGACATTGTAATTAGACAGACAGGGGTTACAATGCTTGGCGGAGTACGGATAAGACAGGACCTGGTATGAGCGATTGGCCTCGAAAGCCCCTCATCTATGAAATCAACTCGTTTGTCTGGCTTAGAACTTTGAGCGCTCAATATGAACGTGATGTCACCTTAGCTACTGTCCCGGATGCTGTCATTGACGAAATCGCCAGTTATCGTATTGATATTGTCTGGCTCATGGGCGTCTGGCAACGGAGCGAAGCCGCCCGCATCAGCGCACTGAACTATACCCATGAATATCAACCTGTTTTGCCCGATTTGACGGAAGCAGATGTCAGCGGTTCGGCCTATTCAATTGGCAATTATGAAGTTGATGCGCGTTTTGGTGGGCGCGAAGGCTTGGCACAACTGCGTGAGCAATTCTTGGAACACGACATCCTGCTGATTCTAGACTATGTGCCCAATCATGTCGCTACCGATCATCCCTGGATCACAGAAAAACCTCACTATTTGGTGCAAGGCACACCCAAAGACCTGGAAGCGACACCAGATCGCTTCTTCAAAATGGCCAATGCAAAAGGACAGAACCGCATTATCGCGCACGGGCGTGACCCTCATTTCCCTGGCTGGATCGATACCGCCCAACTGAACACCTTCTCACCCGAAGTACGAAAGGCCGTCACAGATATTCTGCTGGACATCGCCTCTCAGTGTGACGGGGTACGTTGTGACATGGCGATGCTGGTTGTCAACGATATTTTTGACAACACCTGGGGATCGTATCTATCGCTCTCGGCGCCTCCAATCGAATTCTGGGAAGAAACCATCCCGGCGGTCAAAGCCCAGTACCCTAATTTTGTTTTCATCGCCGAAGTCTACTGGGATATGGAATATACTCTGCTACAACAAGGCTTTGACTTTACATATGACAAGCGCTTGTATGACCGCATCCAGCATAACGAAATTATGCATCTACATGAGCATCTCCAGGCCGCTGTATCCTATCAAGAACACCAAGTGCGCTTCATTGAAAACCACGATGAAGATCGGGCTATTTCCAGCCTGGGTATCGAACAGTCACGGGCAGCAGCCACCTTGGTCGCCAGTTTACCGGGTGCGACACTACTGCATGATGGGCAGTTCATCGGACGCCGCAAAAAGCTCCCGATGCAGATTTCTCGCCAGCCAGACGAGACCCCCAATCTTGCCTTGTATAACTTCTACCATAGGCTCATGACCGAGGTCTCGCGCCCGATATACAAACATGGCTCATGGCGGTTGTTCGAGATTGCGGCAGCCTTTGAAGACAGCACCCATCATAATTTGTTGGCCTATGGTTGGACGTTTAACGATCAGTTCCGGCTGATCGTGGTCAACCTGTCGTCAGCTTGGTCGCAGGGCACAGTGCGTGCCTATGGTTGGGATGAACTGCACCACCATAACTGGCGACTGTACGATGTCCTGCATGACACCTATCGGCAGTGTGATGGCAAGCAGATGGCAAGCAACGGCCTGCAAGTCGAACTGGCACCATATCAGCCCATGATTTTTCGCTTTGATCGAATTGGCACCGAGACCCATGCTGAATACACCCAGCATATCAATGATACAACTGCCTACTAGGATCTCACGCTGGCTTTACATCGCCTATGGACTGATGGTGTTTTTCTGGCTTTCACCAGAGGATTCAACGGTTTGGATCAGTATCTCGCTTGGTTTATTGGGCGCAATTTTACTTGTTGCATCCTTGCTCGTCCACTACCGTGAGGGCCTGTCCATCCCAGTCAACATCGTAGCTGGCTTTGGACTTGGTATAGGTGGTGTTATCGGTTTTTTGACCGGACCGTTAACTACTCTTCTGATGATCGTGAAGAATGCGCGTCATGCTCACCTTTACCCAGATTTCTCCCCTGGCTTAATCCTGGAGATTTTGGAGCGTCTTCCAATCTGGACATTAGCAGGGGGGCTCTTTGGGCTGGGGGTTGGCCTCTACTGGCGGAGTACACGGCTTGACTAGACAGCGCCTACGCATGGTAGTGGTCCTTACCCTGACCCGCCTAGTCATCAACATGAGTCGCCGCTTTCCCTATCCCTTTTTGCCAACCATCGGCAGACAACTTAATGTACCCCTGGCAAGTGTCCAGACAATTATGGCATCCCAGGCAGGAATCGGTGTCTTCAGCCCCTTGGTTGGCCCCTTGTCCGAAATCTACGGGCGCAAGCGCGTGATGATCGGTGCATTGATATTGATGGGTTGCGCCAGCACCCTTGGAATCTTGTTCCCTCAGTTCTGGATTTTTGCTTTAAGCATGATCGTCTTTGGGGCAGGTAAGATGATCTTCGATCCGGTCATGCAAGCCTACCTGGGCGATCAAATCCCCTATGAACGGCGGGGTTTTGCGATGGGCTTTGCCGAATTGAGTTGGGCAGGCTCGTTAATCCTAGCCGCACCTCTGGCAGGTTTTCTTTTGGAAGGCCCATCCGGCGTTCAGAAGATTTTTGGCGGATTGACGGTGTTGCTTATACTGGTCATCTTGATAATGTGGCGCAAACTGCCTGCCGATCATCCCGACAAAGGCACAAAGCCAACATTCATTACACCACAAGGCAGTTGGCGCATCTTGCGTAGGCATCCAGCAGGGCTGGGTGCTTTGGCATTTTCGCTGGCACTGGTGACAGCCAATGAAATTGTCTACATCAACTATGGCATATGGATGGAAATTTCATTCGGTATGCGATTGGCTGAATTAGGGGTAGCGACCATTACTATCGCTGCGGCGGAAGTTGTCGGCGAATTTTCTGTGATTTTGGCGGCAGATCGCTTCGGCAAGCGGCGCTTAGCTCTCATCGGCTCGGCAGGTTCCAGCGTCCTGTACTTTATGATACCCAACCTATCATCAAGTCTACCCTTGACACTGTTTGGGCTGTTCATGCTGTTTATCTTTGTGGAGACCGCTATTGTTGCCTCGCTCCCTTTGTTTACAGAACTCATTCCCGACGCACGAGCAGTGATGATGAGCAGCAACGCCGGGGCCCATGCGGTGGGTCGGCTGGGTGGAGCACTCATCGGTGGTATACTTTATAGTGTCAGTGGGAGCTTTCTATTCGTTGGGTTGATCGCCATGATAATTGGCCTAGTCTCATTTACGATGATGTGGCGGGTGATTCATGAATCGTCTTGAGCCATCTTTTCAAATTGACGCACCCAACGCGCCGCATCATTACGCCTGCGATCAGCAGCAGCTTCAAGTATTTCCTGTACCTGCTGCATATAAACCAACGCCTGTTTGTTTTCGCCTTTGCGATGATATACCAGGGCCAGATAATATAATGTCTCTGCCCGATCCGGATCAGAGCGATAGGCATCATTGAAATGCTTGAGTGCTTCGTCCCAGCGCTTCATCTGATAGGCAATCACCCCCAGACCAAAATGGGCCAATGTTTCATATGGATGGAGCTTGAGGGCATCCTCAAAATCATCCATCGCTTTTTCCAACACACCATCTTCCAAGTAGAAGAAGCCTTTCGCCGCCAGATATTCGGCATGAGACGGCAGGAGCGCAATCGCTTCTTCCATCGCCAAAATCGCCGCGTCCATGTTGTGTTTATGATAGGCTTTCAGCGCCTGTTTGTAGTGTTCATCGGCCTCATAACGTGTCAGACCGAGTCTTTGAACTAGTCGTGCCATGCGCTATAGTATATAGTATTCTAACCGATCAGGAACATTGATCATGACACCGCAGCCAGGAAAAGTCCTTATCGTTGATGATATGCCAGATAACCTCAACATTTTGATGATATTCCTGAAAACACAAGGTTATCAGGTTTTCCAAAGTAAGAATGGCGAAAAGGCTCTTGAGATCGCTTATCAAGAACGCCCAGATATAATCTTGCTTGATGTTATGATGCCGGGGATTGATGGCTTTGAAACGTGTCGTCGTCTAAAAGAATCAGAGATTACAAAACATATCCCGGTCATTTTTATGACAGCCCTTTCCGATACAGAACACAAGATCAAAGGTTTCGAAATCGGCGCGGTGGATTACATCGGCAAACCCTTTCAATATCAAGAAGTGCTGGCACGGGTCAAGACCCATGTCACTTTTTATCAACAGCGCAAAGAGATTGAAGCTCTGCGTGAACAAGACCGCATCTATTATGAAAACCTCTCGCAGGTCAAAGATGAATTGATGCGTACCGCCTCGCATGACCTCAAAAGCCCGTTGGGGAACATCATGACCTCGATTTTCCTGCTGCAAGACCACATCTCAACCGATGACGAACAGGGCCAACTGCTAATACAGACCGTTCAACGCGGTGCAGATCGGATGTTGAACCTAATTACTGAACTGCTAGATGTCGCCCGAATCGAAGCTGGTTACGACCTTAATCAGAGCGATGTCAACATTTGTTATCTACTGCAACAGATGATACAGGAACACAGAGCCACAGCCGGGGAGAAACAGATCACCCTCACCTGTCAATGTGAGCAAACCGATATCACGCTACACATTGACGAGCCTTTGATGTCACGCGCTCTTCAGAATCTGATCTCCAATGCCGTCAAATATACGCCCGAGGGGGGGCAGGTCACGGTCATTGCACATACAACAGACGATAACGTTGAACTCAAGGTGATTGACACAGGATTGGGCATCCCAGAGGATGCACTGCCACAACTCTTCGATAAGTTTTATCGTGTCAACAACGCCCGTCACTTGAAGGAAAATGGGACGGGGCTTGGACTGAATATCGTCCAGACCATCGTTGAACAGCACGCCGGAACCATCCAGGTCGAAAGCATACTCGGCGAGGGCAGCACCTTCACCATTGCTTTACCCAAGTGATCTGGCAAACTTTGATCTAAGCCACTTTTTCAGCATCTTGAGCATCACTTTTATAGGTTTGCCCCGTAAAACCCACCGGCATTAGGCGAACCAGAGGTTCGGGGCTCCATGCCGATTTTCTATGAACGGCAGAAAACCACTGAACCTTCGGTTCACTTTAGCTGTGGGAGTATGCCACCAGGCCCACTTAACTGGGATACCATTCGTAAGATGGGCTGCAAGTCCCAAAAGCGCAATTACGCCTCAGGCATGATCGCCAATACGATTGTAACGATTGATGTGGTAATTGCTGACATTTTGTTTGCCATGAATAGCCTGGATGATAGTCGAAGCCAGATGAGCAATGCTGAGATTCTGACCGTAGCAGCCCAACAGTTTCAAACAACAGGAGAAGATGGGCATTCAGCGACTTCATGCTCACACCAACGATGGGTTGGCTGTCAAAATCCTGGTTCTCTTCTTGCTGTCACTTTCACCAACTCTCTTAAATAGCAATCAAGGCCCTGAATTCTTGCGTTCATTTATATTTAAGTAGACTATGATAAAAGAATAGTAATATCAATTGAGTTGTTGAAGAGGTACTTCAATGCCAAATGGAATAGGTCATCAGCCAGATGCACCAGACCCAGGGCGGGTTCAACCGCCACCAAACCCTCGCGCTGTTAGTCTGTATAAACAGGGAGACGGCTTTCGGACCATCATTACACCTGAGGGAGAAGATGGGGGCATTGTCAAGAAGGAATGCGAAAATATTGAGATTGTCGATATTTGTGGGGGGCAGACCGACGTTCAAACAGGGCAAGATGTGTTAATGTTGAGCGAATATACCTGTCTCCCCGCTGGCGCGTTCTCGATTCAGAACATTTACTTTGTTGCCACACCTCACTTCACTAGTCCGGTGTTTTTAACATCTCAGATTGAAAGCGAACAGTCAGACATCAAAATTACAGTTTTTGGTTGGCGACCAGACGGGAATCGGTCTGGTCGGGTTAACTTTGATTGGCATTGTTGTGCCCAGTTGAGCCGATCCTAATTAGAGTAACGCATTTCCCTCTACGCAAGCATGTAGAGGGATTCTAAACAACCCTCATCTGCGGAGATTGTTTGTGGCCGACTCAATATGAATCATATGGGCTAGCATTGGTAAAGTGACACGTCATCTGGGAAAGGTTATGGTCACTTCAGACGTGGTGAAACAGAATTGAGTCCATTCCTTGGTTATATATGCATTAGCGGATTGAACCCTAACACTCAACGTTGAGGTCAGGAATTCCTGGTTGAACGGATCGAGCATGACCAACGGCTGATGGTCGTTGGCAAGGACACGAGCGAGATTCAACGGTGGTCGTTGATTGCCCGTCGTGTCTTACAGGAGCTTGATTCTTAGGTGACAGTGTAGTACACAGCCGGATTCTCCTCTTTTTCTATTTGATCCAGGTTTGCAACCGACAGATACCCGCGTTCATAGAGATATTCGATGTGTGCGCCTGCTTCTTCCAATGCCAGCAGCGTTTCATAATTTTCAACATGAGGATACATCATCTGAGTGATGGTCTTGATCGTTTGCGGTTCGCCGGTAGCTTTGATGATATCAATGATACGATTGAGCTTACGCTGGTGGCTAGCATAAATAGCATCAATGCGGTTGTACATGTCATGAATGGGGTCTTCATGACCGCCCAGTGCTAGTTTGATGCCTTCCACTTTCTTCACCTTGTTCAGCGAATCAAGGTAATGGCCTAATCCAGTATAATGGGTGATACTTTCTGGCGCTTGATGGGGTGTCGTTTGAGAGAGGATGTGATCGGCACAGAGCATCGTATCACCCAGGAGGATACACACCTGCCCAGAACAATGACCCGGCGCATGGATAAAGCGCATCTCTTCCAGTTCTATGTCCTCATCAATAGTGAAGTTAACGTTAAGCGACTGGACATGGGACTTGAAAAAGCTGTAGTGTCCGATCATCTTGCGGCATTCGGCTTCATCCATGCCCGCCTGTTCCAGGTAAAAGCGCAAGTCTTTGGTAGCGATAGCAAGCCGTTCTTCATAAGCCATCAAGATGCGACGGTCTAAAGGATGAATACCAACCTCTGCCCCTGTTTGCTCAACCATAAAGGCAACACCACCAAAATGGTCAATGTGCCCATGTGTGATGATGATACGTTCGATGTCGGTCAGTTGAAAGGCTTCGCCGAAATCGTCACGAACAGCCCGCAGCCCACGCAGCAGATCATCATTGCTCTGTCCCATGCCAGAACCCGTATCGACCAGTGTCGGTGGCCCTGCGTTAAGCAACAGATAGCTATAGCCAAGGAAGTTGTTGGGGAACAGCACCAGCGGTATGCGATAGATCCGCACACCGCTGGTGGTTATAAACGGTTGAACAGGTGGTAAGGTCGTCATATACTTGAAGCCTTTGAATGAATTCAAACACATATAATACCATGTCAACAAGGGAGGGATCATGCCCTCCCTTCGATTATGCCTCTTTACTTGGCGGGCACGCTCTTTTCCCACTTATAGGGCATCAACATTAGGTAGCCTGCAACCCAACCTGTTTGGTCACCATCCCAGGTGATTTCCAACCAACTGTTGTTTTCAGTGCGACCTGTCACGAAAAAATCTTCAATTGGCGCAGCGATGGCGATCACATTTCCCCGCAAGGATGGTTCATCACGCACGTTGACACGGGCACGGGTAAAGCCCACAACATAACTACCATCCGGTTTCGGCTCTTTGACGTCGGTGCGCAGCACATCATCCGTCATAGGACGCAAATCATCTACCAGCAGGGGACTGGCCGCCGTAACAACGGATAGCTGATTAAGGCTTCCCTCAACCTGAACAGCACAGCGTGCCACCCAGCCTTCAATCCCATTGTGATCCACTCGAATCCACATATCAAGATCCGTGTTATTCCCAAGACACCGACGACTGATATCAAAGTCGTTGCGGCCTGTGGCGCTCAGCGATTGATGGAGAACACCACGCACCGCATACTTCAAGCCAGGGCCTGTACGAATGTTGACTGCCTGCAACGCATGAACCGAAACAGCCTCTTGAGCAAATACCGATGGAAGAATGAGCAATGTAAAAGCCAAAATTAAAACAGAAAGAACAATTTTCACCTGTGAGGTCATGACAAAAAACTCCGTGTAAATGGTCGATACTGATGATCTTAATTCACACAGAGCTTCTTTCATTGACGCATAGGCGACTCAATCCCTACTGTTACCTGACGCCTGTTCTACGGCAGCGTAAGGGAAACGTTGGGTTTATGCTTTTGTGATGACTTCCTGCCCGTCCAGATAAGGCCGTAAAACGTCTGGTATGACGACACGACCATCAACCTGTTGGTAGTTCTCCAAAATGGCGATCATCACACGCGGAATTCCTAACCCGCTGCCATTGAGTGTATGCACAAATTGAGGCCGCTTCTGGTCGGCAGCGCGATAACGTAGGTTAGCCCGCCGTGCCTGGAATGCTTCGGTGTTGCTGCATGAGCTTACCTCAAGCCATTCCTGACAACCAGGGGCCCACATTTCGACGTCATACTTTTTAGTCGCGCTGAAGCCTAGATCACCCGTTGAAATTTCTAGACGACGGAAGGGAATATCTAACCTGCGGCAGACATCGCAGGCTGCTTCGGTCAGTGATTCTAGTTCGTCGTAGCTGGTTTCTGGTGTGGTAATCTTGTACATCTCGACTTTCTGGAATTGATGCACACGTTTGATCCCACGAGTATCACGGCCTGCACTGGCCTTTTCACGCCGGAAACAGGGCGTATCCCCTACAAAGTACATGGGCAAATCAGCTTCATCTAAGATTTCATCACGATACAAACTGGTGATGGCAACCTCGGCAGTGGGCAGCATGTAAACTTCAGCATCCTGATCATAGTAGACGACATCACGGAACTTAGGGAATTGTGCTGCACCATAGAGCATTTCCTCGCGGACAAAAAACGGTACATAAATTTCCTCATAGCCTTTTTCCCGTGCTATATCCAGGCAGAAGGTTTCTAGGGCACGTTGCAAGCGTGCGCCCCATCCGCGCAGCGTATAGGCGCGTGTTCCCGCCAGTTTCACACCGCGCTCAAAGTCAATAATTCCAAGTTGCGGCCCGATGTCCCAATGCGGTTTTGGATCAAAGTCAAACTCGCGCATGGTACCTTCTGGCACCCAGGGAACATTGTCATCCTCACCGAGGCCAACGGGTACACTCTCATGGGGCAGGTTAGGAACCCAGAGCATATTCTCTTCCAGCGCTTCATCAACCGGACGTAGTTGTTCGTTGATTGCATTCACACGATCCCCAATCCCGCGCAAGGCCTCGATCAAGGTATCAAAAGCGGCATCCAATACGCCATTTTCGGGTGTTTCCAGGTCAGTGGCAGTACCATCCAGAAAAGTTTGCGCAATCGCTAAATCGCCCTTTCGGATGGCGTTAACGGCATGATGTGCAAACACCTTCTTCGCCTGATCTTCAAGCTTTTTATTACCACGCAGCTTACCCATCGCTTTGTTCAAACGATTGCGATTGGCCTGTATCGATTCGCCTTCCGTGAGTAGTTCGCGCCTTTTGACATCAAGCTTTACAATTGTGTCAATCCGTTTAATCCCATCGAGATCGTTGAGTTTTTCTAGTTGGGCTTTGACCCATTCCGGTTTCTCCCGGATTAATGCTATATCAAGCATTGTTGTCTCCTCGTTGATTTGGTCGTGTCTGGTCTTGGGCTAGCAGCGGACGGGTGAAATCTGCATAGAGCCGCACAAACGCCAACGCCAGACCGATTATGATTACGGCGATAATTAATGTATTGAAAAGTTCCCGTGTCAGAAACGGAAACGGTGGTTGCTCGACAAATCGAAGTAATCGAAAAAATTGACTATAGGTCATGGTCATCAACTCACAAACAAAAAACGCCCGCCCTGACCATCCAGGACGAGGCGTTCATCATCAGCCTGGTGGTGGTCGGATAGGTTTAGGTCGTTGTTGTCTGAGAGGAAGAGGCGGCAGCAGCTTCGTCACGCCACACTGGGAGCAAGAAGCTCAAGGTTGTGCCTACACCTTCTTCGCTTTCATACCACATCCGTCCGTTCATTGCTTCCACCTCATGTTTACAAATGTACAGGCTTAAGCCATAACCAAATTCAGCGATAATTTGGGGCTGGCGGGCACGCTCAAACGCTTCAAACACCCGTTCGCTTTCTTTCTCGCGGACCCCGTAACCTTCGTCAACGATATCGAATTGTATTTGGCTATTTTTGCTTGATGCCTTGAGGGTAATCGGTGTTGCCCTCATACTGTACATAATAGCATTCCGCAACACGTCATGCAAGATGCGTGTCAGGTGGAAGGAGGAGGCCGAAACGATTAAGCCAGCGGGTACATCCACCTTCAATCGTGAGCGATGATCCTGTGCATCCGTTTCTGGGTCAACCAGATCAATCTCGTCTAATTCCTCGACAAAATCCTCAATATAGTCTGCTAGGTCAATTCTGCGCCGATTCTGGCGCATGACCTCGCGAACTTTGCCTGTTCGCACATTTTCCAGCCGTTCCATCATGTTCATCAAACGGGCAACGCGGTGCATGTGAATCGAAATTAGGCGCGTGAAACCCGCTATGCGCTTGCTCAGGTTCTCACTCTCTGGTGATTGAGCGTGGTTGATGGTTTGGGTGATGATGTCGATATGCCCCTGCGTCGCTTGAACAGCCTCCTTCATCTCTGTGCGGAAGGTATCAAGCAGGGTTTGTACGGCTGACCAATCAAGTACATCAAGCGTGAGCAATAAATTGACTTCGCCACTATCACCCTGTACTGTCGCCGCCCAACATGGGGTATATTCACCGGAAAGGTAAATATAAAAGCGCACAGGACGCTCGGATTCCAGGGCTTTATCACGGATAGCTTCAATGGTGTTATCGGGGTTTTTCTGGCGGGTATTAAACAAGGTTGAAACAGCATCCCAGCCATTACTCTGTATCATTTTGATGTCTGTACCCAGGAGCGTACGGGCAGCGAGATTTTCAACAATCAAGTTGCCGTCTGTATCAAACAGCAGAACACCCTGCCCCAGACCATCGAGTACCGCCTTTAGATCGAGCTTTGAATAGTCGGTCATGGATCGCTCATAAATGATAATGAAAGGACGAATTATAGTTCTATCATTGTAACTTTTTTTAGGATTTTCGCTATTTTCTGGCGTTATAGGGAGTGGTGAATGTCATGGATGTCCATGAGACGAGTTGGGGTGGCCGAGGACGCAGCGTATGAATGGGGTGAGATTCTGGGCAATATCGTAACTTCATGGCTTGCAGCGGCGGCAAAGAAAAAAGTTTGCCACAATACGGGAGATTGCACCACCCGCCGAAGAAAAAACGGTGAGAAATGGCAGTCAAAACGGTCTCCAAGTGTCGACACAGTCTGAGTGTAGCTGAAAAAAGGTGATTTGGGAGAACGCATATTCTGTATTTGAAGGTAGACGCGCCGCTGGTTGGCATTTTGACGCAGATTGATAGCCGCTAGGAGCGAATACTGTTTCGTGGCTGCGGCCAGCACTAGCCTGACTTGTGTTCGCAACGAACACTATGAGGTGATCTGCTGTTGAATAAATGGAGCGTCAAAGTGCTGCTCGTGAACAGGCTGTTCATCGTCAACGACTCCCCGTCCGAGGCGAACCAGAGGTGGCGAATCTTCGGTTCGGGGGTCTCCATGCCTATTTTCTATGAATCTACGTTCGCAAATGAGGATAAAGGAGGACATCACGGATAGAGCGTTGATCAGTCAGCAACATCACCAGACGATCCACACCCATGCCAAAACCACCGTTGGGCGGCATCCCATAGCGCATGGCCCGCAGATAATCTTCATCGAGAGGCGTGGCTTCGTCGTCTTTAGAAGTGTATAGTTTCTGCATATCGAGGAAACGTTGCTCTTGGTCGCGGGGGTCGTTTAGTTCAGTGAAGGCGTTACCCATTTCCATCCCGGCGATGAAAAACTCAAAGCGTTCTACATGAAAATCGTCGTAACCAACACGCTTAGCAAAAGGCGAAATATCACGCGGATAGTCAATGATAAAGGTTGGTTGAACCAGCTTCGGCTCGACATACTCACTCAACAGATGATCGACCAGGCGTCCCCAGGTTTGCCCTGGTACAACTGGGACACCATTGGCCTTCAACGCTTCATACAGCGAGTTAGCATCAGAGTATTCCATATAATCAATTTCAGCCTCGTGCTTGATGGCATCCCGCAGACTCATACGCTTCCAGGGCGGCGCAAGATTGACAGTCTGCCCCTGGAAGGTGATTTCCGAGCCACCTGTGACGGCCTCGGCGACAAATGCGACCATGCGTTCGGTCAAATCCATCACGCCATTGTAGTCAATGTAGGCTTTGTAAAATTCGATCTGCGTGAATTCAGGGTTATGTTTAAAGCTCACGCCTTCATTACGGAAGTCACGTCCGATCTCATAAACAGCGTCATAGCCCCCAACCAATAGACGTTTGAGATAGAGTTCAAAGCTGATACGCAGGAACAACGCCTGGTCAAGTTGGTTATGGTGGGTCACAAATGGGCGAGCGGCTGCCCCCCCATAAATTGGCTGCAAAACAGGGGTTTCGACCTCCAGGAAGCCTTCATCATCAAAGAAGCGTCGGATTGCACGCAAGATGTGGCTCCGTTTGCGGAACACTTCGCGTACGTTTTGATTGACCGCGAGATCAGCATAACGCTGCCGATAGCGCGATTCCACATCTGTAAACTCACCAAATTCAACAACAGTACCATCGTCTTTGACTTGTTGCTTGATGACTGGCAGCGGACTCAAGGCTTTACTGAGCAGGGCGAATTCGCTTACGCGGACGCTGATCTCGCCAGCACGGGTTCGCATCATCGTGCCTGTAGCTTGTACAAAATCATCCATGTCGATGAGTTTTTCTTTAACAAGGCCATAAACCGCTTCGTCCATATCGTTCACACGGAGGAAAAGCTGCAAGCGGGCGCTTTCGTCCTCAATATGTATGAACGAGACTTTACCTTTGATATTCACACGGCGGATGCGACCACAGACGGTCACTTCAAGTTGCTGTTCTTCATCCTGCTCGAAGGCGGCAATCGCCTGGATATTGGAATGGGAACGCTTGACCCGTCGTGGGAACAATTCAATCCCACGTTGTTCAAGTTGTTGCGCTTTTTCCAGTTGTTCTTGCTCCAGTCGATTCGGCTGCCACATAGTGTTTCATCTCCACACTATAAATGATAAAGGCGGGCCACCAAATGACCCGCCTCGGAAGTTTACCACACGATGAACCTCAGTCAATCGACTTAATTCTGAACTCGATGTCTCCATCTGGGGCGGCGACAGTCACTTTCTGCTTGACTTTTGCACCCATCAGTGCTTTGCCTAGAGGACTTTCAATTGAAATGCGGCCTTCACTAGGATTAGCTTCGGCAGAACCGACCAGATGGTAGATTTCTTCTTCTTTAGTCCCCTTTTCCACCAGGGTCACATGCGATCCGGGTCGAACTTCATCATGATTGTCACTTTCTTCAATAATCAGCACATTACGCAGGATGGTTTCCAGACGAACAATCTCACCTTCAACAAACGCCTGTTCGTTTTTCGCGTCTTCATATTCAGAATTTTCTGTCAAGTCGCCGCCTTCATCCAACGCCAAACGAAGCCGCTCAGCAACTTGTGGACGACGAACTTCGAGCAAGTTGCTCAGTTTCTTCTCCAGATTCTTCATACCTTCTTTAGTCAGGTATTGTTGTTGATTGACCATAACAACCCAAACTCCTCTCGCCAAATGCACAAAAGACACAGCTATCGCCGTGTCGCTGGGTGTTCGTATACATTACTCATGGCAATTTATCATGAATCAAGCGGGCTGTAAAGTAAAAAACCTATTAGTATCAGTCCATCCCCTGCAGGACAAGCACGAAGGTGGTTCCGGTTCCAGCCTCGCTCTCAACTTTGCATGTTATATTCAGAGCTTCAAAAAGACCATAAGCGATGGGTATTCCTAGGCCACTGCCTTTATATGAATGGACAAGCTCATCACGAGAGCGAAAATAGATGGTGCCTAATTGATTAATTTCATCCTGAGACATGCCAATGCCATTGTCGGTGATGGTTATGACCAGATCGTTGTCCTTGCTGGTGGCACTAACCCGAACATAGGGATCAGCATGTCGGGTGTATCGCAGACCATTTTCGATGAGTTTAGTCAAGGCCAGTGCCAGCAATTCGCTGTCGGTATTAAGCAAGGGCAACCCCAGGGGAATATCAAACTCAAGCCGACGATTGAGTTTAAGCGCTATCGGCTCCGTCGCCTGCTCCACCATCTGGGCAATATTTTTGAAGAGATCCATATTTTTATGGATCACCAGAATACCCGTACGAATCTTGTTGAGTTGGCTCAAATCCTTGAGCAGTTGTTCTACCCGTATCGTATTGGAACGAACCACCGCCAACAGTTGCTGCTGCATCGCATTCAGTTCACCTGCGACCGTTGAGTTTGCCAGCATATCAGAATAGCCGCGAATGCTAGTTATGGGGGTACGCATCTCATGGATGGCAATCCGAGTGAACTCGCCCATCTCTTGCAACGTCTCAACATTATTGATTGACGATGAAGTTGATTGCGCCCTTTCCGTTTCAAGGAGGTTCTGCTGGATGGCTTCAAGTTGACCAGGCAGGCGCACAGGGACAATCTGGCCAGCATGGGCTGCCTGGATCAATTCATCCAGCGCAGATTTGATTGCACTCAGATCAACCATCTCAGTCTTTCGCTATCTGGACACGAAAGCAGAATGTACTGCCTTTACCTTTTTCACTTTCAATATGGATTTGATCGCCCATCTGCTCAATTAAACTACTGGTAATAGAAAAACCCAGGCCCGTCCCTGGCTGGGAGCGTGTATATTCGTCTTCTGCCCGCCAAAACTTAGTTCCAAGGATGGCAACCTGGCGTTTGGAAAGACCAATGCCCGTATCTTTGACCACAAACTGGATTCGATCATTCTTGCGTTTTACTGATAATGTAATCGTCCCGCCATTCGGCGTATATTTGTAAGCATTGCTCACGAGATTCGTCAACACTTGCAGCAAACGGTAGTAGTCCACAGACATATCGGGGAGGTCAACTTCAATATCTTCAACAAATGTGTGTTCGCGCTCTTCAATCTGTGGCAATGTGCCGTCTTTAACCGCCTGGATAACGTCTGCTACCGACACCCGGGTCTCATCCATGAAGAAGTGTCCACTCTCGATACGGCTAATATCCGCCAGGTCAGAAACCAGAATCTCCATCCGACCGACCATATTCTTGATACGAGTCAAAAACTGTATATAACGATCTGAAAGATGGTCTTCTAAAAGCATCAAATCAGCATATCCTTTGATGCTGGTCATGGGTGATTTGAGGTCATGGGCAACAATACCAACAAACTCACTCTTGGCGATGTCGGCCTGTTGAACCGCAGCATAAAGCTGAGCATTCTCAATGCTGACCGCAGCACGCGCCACAATACGCTGTACCAAGTCTTGCTGCTCATCGGTAAATGGTTTGCCATCTTCTGCTGAAAGGACCATCACTCCCAGAATCTTGTTCTCGCGCAGGACAGGTACAATCAAAATAGAAGTTTCACCCTCTTTAGGATTATCGTGATAAGTCTGGCTAGTTTCGATAACGATTTTGATGTTTGGATACTTCTCGTGCAACCATTCAGGTTTTTGTTCAGCCTCTGTAAAACCATAATGATGGGCTGCATAAACTTGCGATTTATCCCCCACCAGCACCCCAAAGTGCCCGTGTGTAGCATCCGACAGACGACATGCCCATTCCAGCGTATAACCAATAGCTTCATCGGCATCGAGTGTCTCACCCAGAAGACGATCAATGCGACGTAGTTGTCGTAATTGGTCAACTCTTTCAGAGAGTTCTTCATCGGTTGCCCTAAACAACTTAGCGTTATCAAGAGCAATGGCGGCTTGTGCAGAAAAGGCATCAAGCGCCGCTAAATCTTCATCACTGAATAATCCTGCCAGTGCCCGATTATCCACGTAAATTGCACCAATCACGTTTCCTCGTGCCCGCAGCGGGGTGGCCATGATGCTGCGCAGCGCTTGTGTAACGATGCTGGCCTGCCCGGAAAAACGCGGGTCTTCGCTGGCATTCGTTGTCAGGATGGGTGTCCCGTTATCAATAACTTGATTGGTAATGGTGCGGCTAAACTGAAATTCTTCATCCACCAAACTTTGTTGGTCGATGTTGCGGGCAGCCTGAACAGTGATACCGCCATCATCATTACGCAGCATTAAGAAGCCACGCTCGGCTCCAGTTAGTTGGATGATGGCGTCCATTACCTGATCCAACACCGTTTGCAGATTAAGCGAGGAACCCAATACGCGGCTGACGTTGTAGAGGGCTTCAAAACGGCCCGCACTGGCTTTGTGCTTTTGCTCATCGCCCACTCGTTTCAATACATGATCCAATTTGTCGATCTGGCGCGTGAGGAAATCTTGGTTCAAGCGTCCGCTTTTGGCCTGACTATGGAGCAAACTCAGATTATGGCGCAGATTGACAATTTCAAGTTCAGTGACAGATCGCTTCGATTTATCAGTCATAGTTTTCCTGATAATATATACAGTATTTGGTCAGAGGGCAGCGTTCGCAGTGTGGATTGCGGGCGTGGCAAGTATCACGTCCATGCTGAATTAGATGGATGTGAAAGGGATAATAATCTTCTGGCGGCACAATCGCCTCCATCATTGGATGGGCTTTGTCGGCGCTGGTCTTTTCCGGGATGAAGGCTAGTCGCTTGCTCAAGCGGTGAACATGGGTATCCACGGGGAAGGCAGGCATGTTGAAGGCAAAGCAGAGCACAATTGCAGCCGTCTTGGGACCAACGCCATTCAAACTGGTGAGCCAATCACGGGCTTCATCCACTGGCATATCGCGCAGAAACTCAATTTCATAGGCTTTACGCTCTGCTTTGATGGTCTTCAAGACCTGTTGGATGCGCGGTCCTTTTTGATTAGCTAAGCCTGCCGGCCGAATCACATCAATCAGTTCATCTGTCGGCACATTGACCACATCGTCCCAGGTCGGATAGGCCTCTTTCATAGCATAAAACGCACGGTCTCGATTGGTATCATTGGTGTTCTGGCTCAGAATGCAGCTAATCAGTTCATCCATCGCCCCTTGCGACTGCCGCCACTGAATATCACCATACCGTTCTGCCAGGATGGGGGCAACTTGCCTATACTTAGCCTTAAGGCTTTCAATATCTTCTATCATGTTCTTCATATTCAAATTGTAAGCCTTACCGAGTATGAGGGCAACCCGAGCACAATGTCCCGATGTAGGTCAGTTCAGCAATGCGCTCTAGACGGCCATTTTCCAGATTGATTTTCCAGGTGCCGTCTTGTATTGGGCTGAGCAGGATGATAGCGCTGTTATCCTCCGTCCACTTCACTGGACGAACAAAGGTCGTAATCTGGTTGGTTAGTTCGGCTTGGGTCATAGATGCCAGATCAACCAGTACAAACACGGTGCGGATTGATTGATCTTCGGAACCAAAATTAGTCAAGCGTGACAACGTATAAACCGCTTGATTGCCATCTGGCGTGATGAGAATATCGCCAGATGTATAGTTGTTGTAGCGTAAAGTGGGGATATGCTGATTGATTTCGGTGATGAGATCATAAACATGAAGGTCAAATCCGGTAAAATCGTCATCCCATCGCATCCGCAGGAAACGATCTGTTCCAATATCTGCCCCACACAAGCAACTGGCAGGTTGTTCATCTGGCAAAGGCTTGAGTTCCCCTGTTTCTACATCCACTGCAAAGATGCCAGCGTACAGATTGAACGGGGTAAAACGAGAAATCCCATCAGGATGGGTATCCATGTAAAGTGTACGCAAATCCCCACTCAAGGCCACAGGCAACGCCCGCACACCGCTATCGTAGGGGCCGTCCTCCAGCACCAACTGCACATTGTCGCCATCAATATCCGCCAGATAGGTTCGTGTTGATAGACGTTCACGTTCATCAGTAAAAGCCAAGGTCCAAACAATGTAACGGCCATCATCGCTCAGCAACCAATCAATGCGATGACTTCCTTCTTCATGTTCGATAAATGAATGTTTCTCAATTGAGCCATCGGGATATATCTGGTTAACCTGATCCTCGACTGTATCGTAGTAGATAACAGCCTCTGCCAGTGTCGTATAGCGCTCGCCAGAGACCTCAACGCTGGTTTCTGCCCCATCAAGCAGGTCTACAAAGAGAATCCGATCCAAACCCCTTCCACCAAAATTTCGATCAACAAACACCTGATAGGGATGATTGTCAACCTGGGCAATTGTCGATTCTATACTCAATAGAGCGATCAGGCTGATCAGAAATCTGCGAACCTTTGCGCCTTTGCGTTTCATATGTCGTTCAATGCCTCAATTACTTGCGGCATAATTTCACCAGACGGGCCTTCCAACTTAATGTCGGCGATGCGGGTAATCAGGGTGTAATCGGGGTTGACTTCAATGATTTTCGCGCCGGCTCGTTGGGCATAATGCGGCAAATTGGCAGCCGGAGTCACCAGCCCGGACGTCCCGATGACAATCATCACATCACAATTACTGCTGGCAAGCTGAGCCGCTTCCAGCAAATCAGTTGATAGTACTTCGCCAAACCAGACGACGTTAGGCCGAACCCACCGTCCACAATAAGGACAATCCGGTGGGCTTTTCACTTCCAGCTCGGATAGATCAACCAGGGTGAGGCTTCCCTGGCAGTCATAGAAGCACTTGCTTTGGGCGATGTTGCCATGCAAATGGATGACGTGCCGGCTCCCAGCCTGTTCATGGAGGTCATCAACGTTCTGAGTGATGACCTCCATCATTGGATAACGTTCTTCAAGTTCTGCTAAGGCCAGATGCCCTGGATTCGGTTTTGCTTCTGCAACCATCTCACGCCGATATGCATACCAATCCCAGACCATTTTAGGATCATCTTTGAACGCCTGCACGGTGGCTAGATTCATCGGGTCGAATTGAGCCCATAATCCATCCAGCGCATCACGAAAAGTCGGCACACCCGACTCTTTACTGACACCGGCCCCTGTAAGCGCCACCAGATATTGACTGTTCTGGATGAGTCTGGCAGCCTGTTGAATGTTACTATCCAATGACATTGCTTATTTCCATCAAGCCTGATCTTCAGGGTCAAGAAACTGCTGCCAGGGACCGTGCATTCCACTTTCCGTGGCACCATAATACACGCGGAGATTGCCGTTGGCATTCTGTACCAGATCATAACGGACACTACCACTTTTCTTATAGCGACGTGCAAGCCCAATGTCGCCCTGCCATTCGATGTTACTCTCATGTACCGGGTCACTCTCGTATTGCTTGATGGCATAATGCCATAGGCGTCGGGCTGAACTGCGGGTGACGTTCTTGACGATGTTCCCATTCCGTAAATCCCGCATGATGTAGTAGACCGTATCTCCTCGCTGTTCCACACCGACGATCTCCACGCCAGCCCGTGGGGGTAGCAACTTGCCATTGGCTTCTGGTTCAGGCAATGCTTCTTCCTCAGTTGGGATCATCGAGGCAACCGCTGGAACCGAGGATGAAGATTCGCCAAACTGCATTCCTTGGCGCACTAAGTTGACGATCTCATCCCGAATAGCGCTGGTGGTATCGGCGTCATCTCGCACGTAGATTTTGGTATTTTCTAAGGCATAAGGGCGATCCTCACCAAATGGCACTTGAATACGAATAATGACTTTGCCCTGGGTTTCCTGTGTATCAACTTCGACAGGTAGTGTGGGTGAGATCATGGTGGCAATTTCATCTTGAAGCGATTTCACGGCGGCTCTAGAATCAGGTATGCCAACGGGTGTTTTCTTTTTGTCGGCGCTCACCCCCAGATAGACCGTGCCACCATTAGTATTGGCAAAGGCACACACATCTGCAATCACGGCATAACGGTTGCCGCCCTTGCGGGTGATTGATTCATGAAAGGATTGAACAACTGTATTGCCTTCCTGTCGCGCCTGTTGAACATAGTCTTCTGGCTTGCTACCAGGATTATAGGCACGCGAACGAGCAAAATCGTTGCTCTGGAAAAGATCAAGCAGCCCCTCGAACGAGCGCTCCGCCAGTTGCAGTTCCATGATGCGCTCACCAATACCCAGCGTGACAATCCGCCCTTTATCACGAATCGTATCCAACGCATGGGCGTCTGAATGCTGGACAATGCGCATTTTGCGTGGATATTCAGGCTTGGTTCCGGCAAAGAAATGCTGGATGGTGCGCCGCCCTTTCTTACTCATATCAGTGGATTCCAGGGCGTGTAAATTGCGATCTTGTGTATAGGCGATGCGAGTCTGCCCGCCGAAATCGACACCACGCATAGCGACGCCGTGTGTCATGTTGGCATGGGCAGCGATACAAATACCACCGGTTTCATTGATGAACCGATAGGCCGTCAGTACATCAGATGATGCGCCCACTTCTGAATTACCTTCGTCTAATGCCGCTGAGGGAGTTCGCAGCGAGAGCAACAGGTGTTCGAGTTGGCGTAACGGTGTTTGGGGAGAAAAGATACCCAGGATATGAAAACCAAAGGTGGCAGTAAACTCAAATCCAGGCAAAACCAGGATTTTGTCGAGCAGGCGGCGATATTCGGCAAGCAAACGAAGCTCATCGGCTTGCGCCCGACCTAACTGCTCCAGGAAGGTCAGTTGCTCGAGTTCGTGCATCATCGCCTTATAACCGTTGACTGTGTTATGGTCGGTAAAGGCAATAATATCTAGACTGCGCTGTTCAGCCTTGCGCAAGATATCGATATAGCGGACATCAGCGTCAATGTAATCAGCAGAAGCCGGAGTATGAAGATGAAGATCAGCGCGATACCACTGCATCCGTGATCTTCTTCGAGATGCCATAACGAACTTCTAACCAAGCAGTTGATTGAATAAGTCCGGGAGTTCGTCCGGCTCGAAGGGCTTAATCAAGAAGTGATTGGCTCCAGCTTCCATAACCTCTGCTTCAACATCCAGGCCAGAGGCGACGACAATCGGTGTATTAGCAAACGGGCCATCCGCCCGTAAATCACGCAGAACATCCACGCCATCCATATCAGAAAGATGATAATCCATCAGGAAAATATCGGGCTGGAAGGCAGCAGCTTTATCCATGACCTCGCCCCCACTGCCGACCATATCCACTTCAAAGCCATCAAGTTCTAGTAAGGTTTGCAACAACTTGACAGTTGTTCGGTCATCGTCAACGATCAATATTTTTGCCAAGGTCTACCTCGCAATCAATTATGTCTTTTGGTCGTGGAAGATATACAATCGTAGTGTAACCAGTTCTAGGCTCCATGTCTACTCTCGACCAGCGCCGCCTTGATGACATCATCCAAATCATCCGCCAGAATAAAGGTCAGGTGTTGACGAATTTCATCAGGGACATCTTCAAGATCATGCTCGTTTTTGCTCGGCACAATCACCGTATCGACGCCAAGACGATGCGCAGCCAAGACCTTATCCTTAATACCGCCCACAGGCAGAACCTTCCCCCGCAACGTGATTTCACCTGTCATAGCGACATTGGATCGGGTCGGTCTACCTGTCAGCAAGGAAGCCAGTGCCGCCGTCATTGTCACGCCTGCCGAGGGGCCATCTTTCGGCACGGCTCCAGCCGGGACATGCAAATGGATGTCATTTTCTTCGTAGAAGTCCTTCTCGATCCCTAATAGTTTGGTCCGCGTACGGACATAGCTCAAAGCCAGTCGAGCGCTTTCTTGCATGACCTCACCCAACTGGCCGGTATATTGAAAGCCCTTGTTCCCCGGCATACGGGAAGCTTCCACAAAGAGCACATCCCCACCAACAGGCGTCCAGGCTAGCCCGGTTGCGACCCCGGGTTTATCGGTGCGCTCCTCAATCTCGGTACGATAGCCGTACCGGGGTTTGCTCAGATACTCGCGGACTTTCTCATCATTGATGACAACCTTTTCATCCCCATTTTCGGCGATTTTCGTCACTACTTTTCGTGCTGCACGCCCAATTTCTCGTTCAAGAGTACGCACCCCCGCTTCACGAGTATAGTCCTGGATGATGGTCTGCAGGGATTCGTCTAAGAACGCAATCTCACTAGTACGCAGGCCGTTCTCCCGAATCTGGCGGGGCACAAGATACTGCCGAGCAATTTCCAGTTTTTCCTGTTCAGTATAACCACTCAGATGAATAATCTCCATCCGATCCTGCAGCGGCCCTGGAATCGGTTCTAGCTCATTGGCAGTGGTGATGAACAGGACTTCACTCAAATCAAAGGGCACATCCAAATAATGATCACGGAACTCGGCATTCTGTTCAGGATCAAGCACTTCAAGCAACGCAGAAGCAGGGTCGCCACGAAAATCACGGCCTAGCTTGTCGATCTCATCCAGCATAATCAGCGGATTACAGGTCTCAACACGACGGATTGTTTGGATGATGCGTCCTGGTAATGCCCCAATATAGGTGCGACGAAAGCCTCTAATTTCACTTTCATCCCGAATGCCGCCTAGACTCATCCGGATGAACTTACGTCCCATCGCCCGTGCTATCGAAGCCCCCAACGAAGTCTTCCCCACTCCTGGTGGGCCAACAAAGCACAAAATTGCGCCTTGACGCTCGCGGCGGATGTAGTCTATTGGTTCAACATCCGCCTCCTCTTCTTTGGTACGTTCTGCCCGCAGCTTGCGCACCGCCAGATACTCCAGAATACGATCTTTGACGTCTTGCAGGCCGTAGTGATCGGTATCCAGCACCTCACGGGCATGTTTGATGTCTAAATTATCTTCGGTAGCGATAGACCAGGGTAAGCTGGTTAACCAGTCGAGGTAGGTGCGAATGACGCTATATTCTGCAGCAGCAATCGGCAACTTCGCCAGCCGATCCAGTTCCCGATAGGCTTCTTTCTCTGCTTCTGCAGACATCCCCGCCTGCTCGATTTTTTGCCGGAACTCCCCAACTTCAACGGTCTGCTCATCGCTTTCACCCAGTTCTTTTTGAATGGCCTTGAGTTGCTCTCGCAGGTAGTATTCGCGCTGCGTTTTTTCCATCTCGGTCTGGGCTTCATTCTGAATCTTGCGCCCAAGCTCGAGCACCTCAAGCTCTTTTGCCAGAATCTCCATCAGGAAAATAAGCTTGTTTTTGATGCTATCAATTTCTAGCAAATGCTGTGCTTTGTCATAATCCATGCGGATGTAGGTCGCCACAGCGTAAACCAGTTGCAAGGGTTCCTCAACGTTGCGAGCAGAAGACACAAGTTCGCCGGGAATGTTGGGAACCAGATCAGCCAGTTGTGTGAACTTATCGATAATATTCCGCACAAGCGCCTCAATTTCTAGCGACTCTTCTACAATTTCAGCTGAGCGGCTAAACGTCGCTTTGAGATATGGCTCTGTTTCAACATAATCGTCAACGCTGATACGGGCCAAGCCCTGCACCAATAAACGAATCGTCCCGTCAGGTGCGCGGAACAAGCGGTGAATAGAAGCAAGCGTCCCAATACGGCAAACTTCGTCTGGGCCAGGCGTTTCTTCCTCCGGGTCTTTTGACATCACCAGACCAACTAGGCGATCTCCGTTGATGACCTCATCCACCAGACGCACGCTGCGGGCTTGTCCAACTGTTAAGGGGATAGCAGTTTGTGGGTAAACAACCAGGCCACGCAAAGGCAGGATCGGCAGTTCAGCAGGAAGATCAGCAAAATCTTCGCTGAGTAGTACGTCGTCATCTGTGAGGTGCAATTCTATTTGCTGACCATCGTCATTACTCATGGGGTATTCTTTCTTAATCAAACAGTGCAATCCAACTATATCATTTCTATGTTAGACCTGCGTAAATTGTACGATCAGAGTAAAATGGATGGTAAATAGTGCAAGACTGGAGACATTTCAAATGGAACTGAAGAGCATTTTGAAGCTCGTTGAACTGTTTCATGGGTTAGATGATTCACAATTAGATAGCGTCGCCTCCATCAGTACAGAGAAGACATTCGGCAACAAGGATCTAGTTTTTGAGCAAGGCAGCATCGGCGATGCTTTGTACATCATCAGTGAAGGTCAGGTTGAGGTACAGGTTGAAACGAGCAAGGGCAAGAGTTACGCTGCGATTTACCTAGGCAAGGGCCAAGTTTTTGGGGAAATGGCACTGGTGGATAAAGGGCCTCGTTCTGCTTCGATTGTCGCAGTCGAAGATGGGACAAAATTATTCTGTATTGGAACCCAGGATTTCAACGACCTGTGCAAATCGAATACAGACATCGGATATGTGATGATGCGTAATATCGCTCAAGACCTTTCGTTTAAGCTGCGTCATTGGGATTTCAACCCATCCAGTAGCTAAGATGTGGAGAAAACAAGATGATTTATAAAGTCAGTTTTGTTGTTCAGGGCGGTGGGCATCCAGGCGGCATTCAGAATCAAGAAGAGCGCCCCAAAATCGGCGATGAGGTTGTCATCGGGCCAAGCAAATTCGAGGTGGTTGAAGTCTTTGAAATGATGCCGCCCCGTGATGATTTTCAGTTTCTACATGTAACGGTGAAGCCACGCGAATAAAATCAGATAAGGACCGCCTGCCTTCTTGCCCTAAAACTCGTATTCGTCCATGTCCTTGCACAAAAAAACGGGGCCCTTAAATGTCTGTTGTGCCTCAGGAACTAGCTCGTCTGGATCAGCATTCCACACTTCGTAATGAATCAAATAGAGTGATTGGGCCTTGGCGTTGGTTGCCATCTCTCCTGCTAATGTGGCGGTGCTATGACCTGGGGGCGGGCCAGCCGCTTCATGCACGAATATATCGGCTTGATCTGCAATTTGTAGCAGAGCTGGGGTCGGCTCGGTATCACAGCTATAAGCCAAGACTTTGCCCGTAATTTTGTTTTCGACACGCAATCCAATATTGGGCACATTGAAATGTTGCACAGGCCATGCTGTAATCTTGAAGTCCTCGTTTTCTAGCACCGGGGCACGATTGCGCTGGTAAACATGCCGAAAAGTCACTGGGAAGAAACCAGGCCAATCTTCCCAGCTATGAAACGACAACACATCCTTCACTCGATTCAGACAATGATGCAAGCCAATCAACTCTAGCGGTTCCTTGCGCCCCCGTTGCCACATATGCATGAACATGTTGGGAATACCAGAGACATGATCCGCATGAAAATGCGTGAGGATGATGTGACGGAGTGCGTCATCGGGTACGCCAAGTTGTTGAATCTTGCCTAATGGGTTCGAGCCTGCATCGACCAGAATTGGGGTGGTTTTCTCACCAAATAAGAGAAAATGCGTATAATCATGTTCTGCATTACTGACCGCGTTGGAAGACCCTAGAATCACGATGCGTGCCATCAAGTTAACCTGTCAAAATTCAAACTCATCAAAGTCTTTACATAATGTGATCGGGCCGTCATAAGCCTCTGAGGCTTCAGAAACAAGCGGGGTTGGATCTGTATTCCACACTTGGTAATGGATGAGATAGAGTGATTTGGCGTTGACTTTAGACGCCATCTCCCCTGCCATGTATGCTGTACTGTGACCTGGGGGCGGCCCCCCTGCTTCGTGAAGAAATAGATCCGTCTGATCTGCCAATTCGAGCAGGGTCGGCGTTGGCTCGGTGTCGCAGCTATAAGCCAGCACATTGCCTGTGAGCTTATTCTCGATCCGTAAGCCAATGGTAGGAACAAAATGCTTCACAGGCCACCCCGTGATCTTAAAGTCCTCGTTCTCCATGACTGGAGCACGGTTGCGCTCGCTTACACGATGAAAAGCCACTGGGAAAAAATTAGGCCACTCGCGCCAACCATACCCCGACATCATCAATTCGGTGCGATTAATACAATGATGCAAGCCATAGAAGCGAATCGGAGCCTGCCGCCCCAATAACCACATGTGCATCATCATGTTGGGAACACCGGAAACGTGATCGGGATGGAAGTGTGTGAGGATGATGTCTTGCACAGCTTCGTCATCTACACCCAGATCTTTAATCTTACCCAGGGGATTTGAGCCAGCATCAACCAGTACCGGAGTGGACTGATCGCCTATTAGTAAAAAGTGGGTGTAATCATGGTGCGCATCGTTTACGGCCCCGGCTGATCCGAGGATGACAATCCGTGCCATATATCAAAAACCTTCAAGACTGCACATCAAAGTTAAAATTAAGTATACTCTGATGTGCAGTCTTGCGCCGTTTGATTTCGGTTTGTGGCTAGCCCCCAATGAAATAGAGCACGACATGTGGCGTCACAAATGCTTCTAGCAAACCCGCAATAAGGAGGCCAGGGATGACCAGCGCAACAATCAGCTTGATCGTATCACCCGTTGCCTCAATCCAAGCATGCCCCACCGTCATGTTTTTGGGTGGACGGGTGACAACCGCCCCAACCCGGAACGCAATCGCTGTTGCCAGGATAATCGTCGGGATTTCAATGATGCCGTGTGTCAGCACTGCACTGAGCATAAACAGGGGGTCATAGCCTGATAGGATGAGTTGGCTAAAGAGATAGCCTAGAATAGCAAAGGTGATCGGCGGCAACACCAACGCAGCCACACCAAAGGTAAAAAGCGATAGAATCAATGTGCCCAGCAACACTCGTGCATTCTGCCAGACAATAAAACCGAAGGCGTCCCGTTGAATAGAAAATGTGATGAGGTCGTCTACTACCAGAGCTGTCCGGCTATCGACAAATTCGTCTGCTGGTGGTAAGGGCAACCGCCATTGAGGTAACAAACCGAAGATAAACCCGGCAACCAAGGCCACCAGAAACACGCCAATGGTGATGTAAATAGCTACTCGGGTACGTTCCAGGCTAAATATCACCGCCCGACGATACCAATGGGCTAGATTATGTGCAGGTGTGCCCTCTTCATCAACAGCAACAGTATACTTCCAAATTTTGCTAAACGTGGTCTTCAGGTTCAGTTGGTCAATGGTACGGCCCAGAAGCTCCTCGCGGTTGAAAATGCTATTGCCGACTCGCAGCAACAGAATAACCGCCACCAGGATACCAAATATAATGGCCCAGAGTGCACCAATGCCGTTAGGCGACTCTGCATCTGGCGCCAGGAACATGATCGCACTCTCCCACTGGATGAGCAACGTCATCGGGATGATGATAAAACTCGCTAGCAGATTCGCGGCGCGGGTACTCGTTGTTTGACTGCTGACGACAACCGCCCCCGTCACCATAACCAACGCCTGCACCGTGGTCAACAACATAATTTGAATAATTAGCATCGCTGGCGGGCGCCATGCCAACTCACCTAGAAGAAGACTGGCAAGATAGACGAGCATCCCACCATAACTGGAAGCCAACGGCGGAATCATGGCTGCTAATGTCTTGCCGATGTAGAGTTCGCTATTGGTTAAGGGCGTGCTTAGCAGGGGTTCTAAGCTACGCCGTTCTTTTTCGCCGACGAATGTTTCCAGCGCAATCACCAATGAAATAGAAATAGGGAAAAAGCCCACGATCATCAACAGGAAGGGAATTGTGCGTTCACCAATGAGTTCTGCACCATATTCCCGGACGAAATCTGCAAATTGGGCGGCAACAAACTGCGCCAAAAATGGAAATAAGAAGGTCAGGATGACGATGGGAACCAGAATACGCCAATCACGGAAGCTATCACGCACTTCCCGCCGAGTGATGATAAGCGCGTTACTCATAGTCTGCTGAAACTCCTTCCAGCGGTTGTTTTCTGCAACGGGGCCATTGATTGATTCAGCTGTAGTTGCCATGCGCCTACTCCTCATCTTCCTTCACGACCTGCAAGTAAATATCTTCCAATGTCTGTGAGACCGGCGCGAGTGTCACCACATCCACACCCAATCCAGATAGATGACGAACAATCTCAGGATTAGTCGTACGCGGATTACTGACCCGGAAACGTATCCAATCCTTCCCAGAGTTTTCAATAGCAACTGTATCAGAGAGGTCTTGCGCTAGGCCATTGAGTTGTCCGTTAATGCGCAGCTCCATGATGGGTTCGCCCACAAACTGACGTGCCAATTCATCAAATGTGCCATTGGCGATGATGCGTCCATGCCGGATGATGGCGATGCGGTCTGCCAGCAGCTGAGCCTCATTCAGATTATGGGTCGTAATCAAAAAGGTACGTTCATCTCGCTGCAATTCAATGATAGCATCGCGCACTAGCTTGGCACTCATAGGATCCATTGCTGAGGTCGGCTCATCCAGCAGCAATACGGGTGGGTCGTGCAACATCGCACGCACTAACGCAAGTTTCTGTTTCATGCCTTTTGAATATTCACCGAGGCGTTTCTCGTGGGCATCACTCAGGTCAAAGCGCTCCATCAACTGGTAAGCGCGTTTCTTACGTACACTGGCAGGGATATGGTAAACTCGCCCGAAGAAATCCAGATACTCCAAGCCTTTCATGCGCTCATACAAACCATGCTGTTCTGTTAATACACCAACACTCGCTCGTACTTTTTCTGGTGTTTGGGTAACATCATAACCTGCGATGTTGGCAGTACCGGAAGAAGGTTTGAGAATCGAGGTTAACATGCGGACAGTGGTTGTTTTGCCTGCGCCATTCGGCCCCAGCAGTGCCAACACGGTGCCCGTTGGGATCAAGAGGTTGACACGATCAACCGCCCGAAATTCTCCAAAGTCTTTCGTCAGTTCATTGCATTCAATCATGAAGCTTCTACCTAGTCTAAACTGGTATTTGGACAGACTAAACGGAGGAGTTATTACCCTCACTCGTCAATTTGAAATCATTATGGCATAGATTGAAACATGACAAACGTACAAAAACGAATTACACTGGTTGCTCTTCTGGCTGGCCTGTTTGTGGTCTCTCGGCGGGTGTGGCTTCAGGGTAAGAGTCAGGTTGCTCGCCCTGCCGCCGAACGATGAAGGCGACGAGGGCAATCACAAACGCAACACCCGTCACTAACTGGGATAGATTCAAGTCGCCCACCAGCGTCACCTCGACACGAATGAATTCAAGCAGAAAACGAATGAATGAATATTGGATGATATAGATCAGGAAGAAGTCGCCTGCTTTGAAGTTATCTCGATTGCGCGTGTATAAGCGATACAATACGAAAAATGCTATTAAACTCCATACTGCTTCATATAGGAAAAGGGGATGGAAGCCTGTATCAAAATATTCAATACTGCGGTACTCTTCTGGTCGTAAGTCCATCGGAATAGTCAATCCCCAAGGCAAATCCGTCGGCGTGCCATAGAGCTCCCGGTTGACGAAATTCGCCCAGCGTCCAATTGCTTGACCTAACGGCAGTACCACAGCACCAATGTCCAACCAGGGAGCAAGCGGCAGTTTGTTATGGCGTAAGTAAATGTACAAACCAAGTAAACCACCCAATACCGCGCCAAAAATACTCAGGCCGCCACTCCATATAGCGACTGCACCATTATTTAAGTCAAAGAAATTTTCTAAGTAATAGGCACGATCTAAACCTTCAGCGACCTGTGTCGCAGGCGGGAACAGGACAAACCATAGCCGGGCGAAGATAATACCGGGGATAATGGCCCAGGTCAGACCGCCATAGACATGTTCTGAGTCTCTGCCAGTGCGCTTGGCAAGACGGGCAGCCACCGCTGTCGCAATCAACATCGCCGCCACAATGATGATGCCATAATAGCGGATTTGTATCTGTCCGATTTGAATAAATTCTCTCTCAAACTCCATCTTGCTCCCTCTCTTTCAGGGTCTTATAAGTAAACCACAAACGTTGCAAGCCCGTGAAGTTCGCTCCAATTGCCAACCCCCAGATGCCCACTTCTAGTGAAGGCGGAACTAAAAGCAGCACCAGGATGACTGCGACTCGTTCCATACGAGTAAACAGCCCAATCTTCACAACCACATCCACACCATCGGCACGGGCACGGGCATAACTGACGATAAAACTTCCAATCAATGCCATCATCGCCAGCAACATCAGGGTCAAGCGATCATCAACCGCAAAATGATAACCCAAAGCCGCAAAAATGAAACCGTCAGCATATCGATCCAGCGTCGAATCCAGCATTTCGCCAAAGCGTCCTTTGCGCTGCATCGCCCTGGCAACCGCCCCGTCTACCGCATCCAGTGGCAAGCCCAGCAGTAAGATAATTCCCCCGATTTGCAATTCGCCTCTGGCGATGAAGATGGCCGCGATCATCACCACAACTAAACCCACAATCGTGACCATATCTGGATGGATCCCCGTTTTATGGAGCGCCATACCCAAGTTGTTCATTAACACACCTGTTAGAGCACGTACACGATCTGTCAGGGTTGTAGGATGGCTGGTCATCAACAAAAACTTACTCTTGTTATCAACAGGCTTTTTCAGTAAACTGCTTAGGTCGAATCGGGGCGTGGCGCAGCCCGGTAGCGCGCACCGTTCGGGTCGGTGAGGCCCCCGGTTCAAATCCGGGCGCCCCGACAAACCAACTCCCATCCTTGTGGTGGGATTTTTTCAGGCACTATTTTGCGACAGAATCAGGTGAATTACGAGCCTAAACCTGTGAATTGTACTTGAGGATAATTTGGGCATGATTTTATAAACCATTTGCCTTTGCTTCGTTCCAGAAACTATCCAGTTCTTCCAATGTATGATCGATCATCGGTTTATCACTGGAAGTCGTACGCTGCTCAACATAATGAAAACGACGAGCAAAACGGGCATTGGCCTCACGTAAGACGGTTTCCGGCTCCACTTTGAGCCAACGTAGCCAGTTGACCAACGCAAACAGCAAGTCGCCTGTTTCTTTAGCTAATTCTTCGGGGTCATCCAGCACCGCCAACAACTCATCTATTTCCTCAGTGATCTTAGCACGGACATCGCGGATATCCGCCCAATCAAAGCCAACCTTCGCTGCCCGCTTTTGATACTGATAGGCTTGTTGCAAGGCAGGCAATCCTTTGGGAATACTGGCCAAAATCGAGTCATTTTCCGGTTTGCCATTGGCAACCTTTTCTTGCTTCTTGATGGCCTCCCAATTCACCATCACTTCATCTGCGTCATCAACTTCTATTTTGCCAAAGACGTGCGGGTGTCTACGGATCATCTTGGCATTGATACTGCGCAGCACATCGGTCATATAAAACTCGCCGTCATCAATGGCAATCTGCGTATGTAACACAACTTGTAACATGAGATCACCTAATTCACCTGCCAGTTCACCTATGTTGCCTGTTTCGATGGTTTCCAGAACTTCATAGGTTTCTTCCAGCAAATATTGACGCAACGATTCGTGCGTCTGTTTTTGATCCCACGGACAACCTTCCGGCGCACGCAAATGGGCAATAATCTCCTGGAAACGCTCGAAGCTGTTCATCCCTTCCATGGCCGGGAGATACAATGAGGTCATATGATTGATCGTGTTTGAAAGGTCAATTTCATACAATGGGAGTCGCTCTATCTGAACCTCGTCAGTGCTTGCTGCATGGATCAACATAACCTCAAACTCATCTGGATACTGGTTCATAAGCGTCAATTTAACATTTGATGCGACCTCATGGTTGTAGATCTGACCGACAAAAGCAGGCAAATCCGGGTTGATGGGTGGATGGTGCATTGTGACGATACCCAATCCATCCAAGATTTGCAGACCATCAAGCGCATCAATGCCTGCAATTTTGAGCATCGGCTCGATAAAACTGATACCGTGAACAATCTCCACCTGGATATTTTGTTCTTTGGCAGCGGTGCTAATATGCCTAGTGGTCGATTCACCCACAAACGGATCACCCGGTACAGCATAAACGACATCACTTGATCGAGCTGCCGCCAGCAATTGTTCAACAATGGCGGTATAGACCGATTCAAAATCGTCACTCTGCTCATACAGATCATCGAAACTATGATAGGCCGTATCGGTTCGTGGCAGGCAGCTTACGCAGGCATGATGCGCTGTGCGGAGATAGACGATTGATGCCTGTTTGAGTGTGTGCCATGCTTTGTAAGAAAGATCGTCAATAGCGCCTGGACCAAGCCCTACAATTGTTATTGTGTTCAACTGATTGTCTTCCAACTGATTCCTTACCTGGATTATACGACAAAGTTTGAAAATCTTTGGAACTTGTTTGTGCTTGGACAACCTTTTATCGCTTATTCTGTTAGGAGATGAGGCTAGACATTCGGTCTCCCAAAAGTCTGACTATATTTTGGGTCGTTTGTGAAAATTGTAAATTATTCACACAAGCACACAATCTAATTGTACACTGTGTCTAACATTGAGGGGACAAGGGAACCTTAACATGACATACAAAGTCTCATGGTATCAAAAAGACCGCATTGCACTTATTCAGATAGCTGGTGACTATACTGTCAAGGAGATTGCAGCCAGCGCCCAGAAGATTGTCGACGAGTATTTGAACAAGGGCGTCACGCCCGTTCATCTGATCGTCGATACTCAGCAGATGCATTCTTTTCCAAGAAATCTACCGGTCATCCGTACATCAATTCAACCGTTGGCTTCACACAACTCGCTTGGCTGGCTTATCAGCATAAGTACTTCAAACAAAGTCATTAAATTGTTGATTTCAATGTCTACTCGAATGGCCGGCATCCATTCACACACTGTTTCCACTATAGAAGAAGCGGCTCTAGTGTTATATCAGGTGGATCCTACTCTGGTCGCCACTAGGATGTGTTGACATTTTCTCACAATGGGTTTTTTACATGTCATTTTGAGAAATGTTGGAGTTAGCCTCAGACCTTACAAACTTTCGGAAAGCTTGACCGGAGATTTTTGTTGGTCTATCAGACAAACTATTCATCCAAAACATTGACCAATCGCCATCCCCAGTACGGCCTCCGTTCGGGAGATGGCGAATCGATTCCTTGCCGTTTCTGATCCAACCACATGAAACGCCTGATAGCCCTTCAGATCAAGTTCAAGCGATTTTAAGACTGCCGTCGCCAGATCATATCGGCAGACCCATCCCCCACGTAGATAGTTCAATTCAGTCAAAGGGCGATTGTGTGGATCAAGTTGAGTTCGACCATCCACAATATGCCCTGGGCGCAATACCACAACGTTCATACCGAAAGTTTCCGCATAGTTCCGGGCAATTTCTTCTTGCAAAAACTTGGTCAGGTCATAAAGGTGCTCATGCATAGATTCAGACGTGGTGCGCAGCCGATCCTTTGCCTGCACAATTTCGCCCTCTGCATAGTTAACGTGAACGGCGGCCTCGCTCATGAGTATCACTTTTTGGATAGCATTGTCATGAGCCGCCTTGAACACATGGTAAGTTCCCTGGACGTTAGCCGAAAACGGCACATCAGAATTGGCATAGTCTCCTTCACCGACAGCAACAGCCAGATGAACCACTGCATCCATGCCCTGCATAGCCTGATTAATCTGGTCATAGTCCGTGACTGAACCATGCACGACTGATACATCCTGACGTGCTGTGGTTGCGGCGATTTCCAGGTCAAATACCGTCACAGTATGTCCATGCTGAAGCAACGCCTCCACAATCGACTGTGCCGTCCAACCCAAACCGCCCGTGACTAGAATATTCATGACATCGCTCCAAAACAAAAAAGACAAGACCGATGTTCGACCTTGCCTATCAATTACAGAGAATTTGAAACCTTAGCGCTTGGTGTATGTCGGGGCTTTACGCGCACGTTTGAGACCAGGTTTCTTGCGCTCTTTCACCCGTGCATCACGCGACAGATAATTGCCCTCTTTCAGGGATAGGCGCAAGTCAGGATCGATCTTGAGCAAAGCCCGTGCAATGCCTAGCCGAATCGCATCCCGCTGTCCGCTGACCCCTCCCCCTTTGACTAACACAGTAATATCATAGCTGGATTCCTGCCCGATTGCCGCCAATGGCTGGGTTACGATGTCTAGATCACCGGGACGTGGCAAATAGTCCTGGGCATCTTTATCGTTGATGATGATGTTGCCAGTACCGCCGGGGAACAAACGCACACGAGCAGAAGCAGCTTTCCGACGACCAACACCTTCATAATACTGAGCTGACATAATCTCTCCTCTAGACCTGTAATATCTGTGGTTTTTGTGCGCTATGTGGGTGATCTGGCCCTGCATAGACCTTCAGCTTTTTAAGCATATTACGTCCCAAAGCCGTTGATGGCATCATTCCCTTCACCGCCGCCTTGATGACACGCTCTGGGTGTTTTTCCAGTTGTTCGCGCAGTGTGACTTCACTCAGACCACCAGGGTAACCTGAATAGCTGTAGTATATCTTGTCATCCATGCGATTACCCGAGACGGCGATTTTCTCGCAATTGATGACTACAATGTAGTCACCTGTATCCAAGTTTGGGGTGTAGATGGGTTTGTTTTTACCAGTCAGATATGGTGCAACCCGCGAAGCAAGACGCCCTAGTGTCTGACCTTCTGCATCCACAACCCACCAGTTCCGTTCAATGTCTGATGGTGTTGTTACAAATGTCTTCTGTCTCATGTTCGTTTTGCCCTTCAGTGCGTCTTCCTGCACTCTCCTCAGAATAATTCACACATTTAAGTACAAGCCCTTGTGGTGGGGCCATTGTCTTTGCTTGTGAAATATCTCTACTTTCTAAAACTGCCGCGAACGCTTCCACACTTATCCAACCGCGACCAACATCAACTAGGTTGCCCACGATCCGCCGTACCATACGATGTAAGAAGGCCGTTGCCTCAATGTCATAGCTGTATACTGCCCCGTCTTGTGCCCATTCGGAGCGAAGCACCTCACGAACCGTATTATTGCCCTGAGGTGGCTTGCCAAAAGCAGCAAAATCGTGCGTACCGAGCAATTCGTCTGCGGCAGCTTGCATCGCCTCGAGTTTTAACGGCTGCTGCACTTGCCACATCCGGTTCCAGAACATTGGATCACGTTGAGCTGTAACCATCACTTGATAGCAGTACGAACGTGATTGTGCATCAAAGCGGGGATGAAACCCTTCTTGCTGACGAATATCTTGCAAGGCGATGTCCACTGGCAACCGTGCATTGATTGCTCTTAGGAGATCGTCGTCTTCGTGCGACCATATGACATCAAAGGCAATGACCTGCCCGGTTGCATGAACACCCGTGTCAGTACGCCCCGCCGCCACGACGCTAACAGCGTTGCCAGTTATATCGTTGACGGCTCGTTCAATAGCCCCTTGAACCGTTCGTATGCCATTCTGCTGACGTTGAAAGCCCTGGTAGCCAGTCCCATCATAAGCCAAGGTCGCCCGGAAACGTGTCATACGGCGCTTTAAATGCCATCTTCATATTCACTATCAACCAATTCCAGCAACACCATATCAGCGTTGTCGCCTTTGCGCGGCCCCAGCTTATAAACGCGGGTATAGCCGCCTTCACGACCTTCGTAGCGAGGTGCCAGTTCATCGAAAATCTTTTGCACCAGCACCCGATCATTATGCAAACGACTGGCAACCACCCGACGCGCATGGACGGCAACTTCTTCACGACCTGTTTCTTCCGCTTTGGCCAGTCCGCGCTTGGCGATGGTAATTAGACGTTCCATATGTGGGCGAACGAATTGTGCTTTGGATTTAGTCGTTTTGATGCGCTCGTGTTCAACGAGTGCCTTAATCAAGTTGGCGCGCAAGGCTTTGCGATGACCGGAATCACGCCCCAGTTTTTTACCCCTTACCCGATGTCGCATAATGCAACTCCATTTTGCTTGATAAGGGCACTTCGTAGTTACAAACGCGCCCTCAGTATCTTGATGAGTCCAACGGAGCAACCTACCGCCCCGCCACTCTTAAAGAAAATTAGGCCTCTTCAGCCTCTTCTTCACTAGCCAAATAGCCCTTCTCGCGGAGTTTATCCACAAGCTCATCCAATGACTTTTCACCAAAGTTTCGGATCGCCAGCATTGCATCTGGGCCACGATCCAGCATGTCTAACACATCACCAATCGTTGTGATTCCAGTGCGCTTGAGCGAGTTAAACACACGCACACTCAGATCAAGCTCTTCGATCAATTTGTCATAAAAACGATTGATTTTCTCTTCTTCGGGGTCTGGCTCTGGAATAGGCGCTATTGGCTGCCAGTCTTCAACACCTGGCTGAACCCCACTGATGACGTGCAGATGACGAATAAGCATTTGCCCTGCCTGGCCAAGTGCCTCCTCTGGCCGGAGTGTACCATCTGTCCAGATTTCTAGGACAAGCTTATCGTAATTGGTGCGCTGTCCTACCCGTGCCCGGTCAACATCAAAATTGACACGCTTAATCGGGCTAAAAATAGAATCAACAGGCAGTTCACCAATCGGCAACCGTCCACGATCTTCCGCCGGGCTATAACCACGCCCGGAACTGACCGCAAACTCCATCTCCAAATGAGCATCAGGCGAATCGACTGTAAACAGATACAGGTCAGTATTTTCAATTTCGACCTCCGACGGGCAGTAAATATCGGCTGCCGTCACCGTACCTTCACCACGATGCTCCAGACGCAAGCGCTGGGTCTCAACACCTTCATGCAGTTTAAGACGCAGTTGCTTGATCTGCAAAATAAGCTGGGTCATATCCTCGCGGACATGGGGAATGCTCGAAAATTCGTGGTGAACATCCGACACACGGATGCTCGTCACGGCTGCGCCAGGCAACGACGAGAGCAGCACACGTCGTAAGGCGTTACCGAGTGTTTGTCCATATCCACTTTCGAGCGGGCTGATAATAAACCGCCCATAATTACGTGTCACCGCATCGCTTTCAACTTTATGCGGTAGAACCATATTGTTTGTGACCAAATCACTAACCTCTTGTCTACAAATTTAGACGCGACGTTTCTTGGGTGGGCGCACACCGTTGTGCGGAATCGGGGTTACATCCGTAATAGAACGGACTTTTAACCCACTGCCCTGAATCGAACGTATAGCAGCTTCGCGGCCTGGGCCTGGGCCCTTCACGAAGACATCTACTTCCTTCATGCCGTGTGTTTGAGCAACTTCAGCCGCCGTTTGCGCTGCCATACGTGCTGCATACGGGGTACTTTTGCGGCTGCCTTTAAAACCGGATGTTCCGGCACTTGACCAAGCAATCACGTTGCCAGATTGGTCGGTCATGGAAACAATTGTGTTGTTGAACGTCGCAAAAACATGCGCCTGACCGTAGGGTATATTCTTGATTACAGCGCGTGAACCACGACGACCTTGCCTACCTCTTGCCATGCCTCTACTCCTGGCTTATTTCTTAGTTGCACCACGACGACGACCACGGCCTGGCACAGTCTTGCGTGCGCCCCGGCGGGTACGAGCGTTTGTGCGGGTGCGTTGACCATGCGCGGGTAAATTGCGGCGATGACGCATTCCCCGATATGAACCGATGTCCTGCAAACGTTTAATATTTGCCAAGGTTTGGCGGCGCAAATCGCCTTCGGTGGTTATGCCTGCAATCTGTTCACGCAACAACTGGAGCTGCGCCTCATCCATATCTTGGACGCGGATGTTGGGGTCAATCCCCGTTGTCGCCAACAGGTGGCGGCTGGTGGTGCGCCCAATCCCATAAATATAGGTCAGGGCAATTTCGATCCGTTTGTTACGTGGCAGGTCTACACCTTCTATACGAGCCATCCTGTATCTCCTAACCTTGACGCTGCTTATGCTTCGGATTTGTGCAGATAACCATGACCCGACCATTACGTTTAATGACACGGCACTTGGGGCAGCGACGCTTGATTGATGTTGAAACTCTCATTATGCCCTCGTGTTCTCTGAATTTACCGAGCGAACATCATATCATTTCTTAATATTCTTGTAAAGTCTGCAACCACTAAAGCTGTGTTAAAATTAGTGGTTCCCCATCTGTAATCGCAATTGTATGCTCAAAGTGGGCACACAGCGATTTGTCTTTGGTGACCACTGTCCAGCAATCACCCAGTTCTTTCAAATCTGGGCGACCTGTAATGACCATCGGTTCAATGGCATAGGTCATGCCCGGCTCGAGCTTTGCGTTATATTGTTCTGTAGACTTGCGGCGTCTGCGGGGCCACCAATTCGGCACCTGTGGGTCTTCGTGCATCTTATGACCTACCCCGTGCCCGGTGTATTCTCGGGCTACACTATACCCTTGTGCTTCCACATAGCTCTGCGTTGCCCGTGCCACATACCGCACATCATTTGGAATAACTGACACATCAATGGCAGCGTAGAGTGCCTGTTCAGTAACTTGCAACAATCGTTTGACCGCAGGGGAAACTTCCCCTACAGGCCAGGTGTAGGCCGCATCGCCCACAAACCCTTGGTAGTGACAACCTGTATCTAGGCTAATGATGTCACCCTCTTGCAGTATCCGGTCCTTACTTGGAATGCCATGTACCAATTCATAATTGATGCTGGCAGTGATGGTCGCTGGAAAATTGGGCGAATCTTGCTTAGGATAGCCCTTAAAGACCGGAACTGCATTATGGTCACGCAGCACTGATTCAGCCACCTGGTCAAGTTCCAGTGTACTGACACCTGGCTGGATCAGCTTGCGCATTTCCTCATGGGCGCAGGCCACAATCCTGCCTGCTTCGCGCATGAGGGCGATTTCGTCCGGCGATTTAAGGTGAATATCCACTACACCTTTACTCCATTAATCGCTTCAGTGATGGCTTGTTTCACCACATGAATCGATTGATCGGCGTCAATATCAATAACCAGGTCTTTTGAACGATAGTATTCAATAACTGGCGGCATGACATCGAGATAAGTCTCTATCCGTTTGAGTGTTGGTACGGCTTCATCATCAATACGCCTTGTTAGAATCTCCCCTGTTTCTTTATGGCGAGCAATCAAACGAGGCGGAAATTCCTCATCAGGATGATCTTGAGTTTGAAATTCAATCTCATCATTGTTAGTATAGATGTTATAAAATTTATCCGTTGTTTCGCTCTTCACGCGGCCAAACGCCCGTTTAAAAGCAGTATATGGATCAAGATTGAGTAACAAGACAGCAGCGACCTTTTCGCCCTTCTTCTCCAAATAGTCATCCAGCCATTCCGCTTGCGGAATACTGCGTGGATACCCATCGAGAATGACGCCGTTTGACGCATCGTTTTTGCCAAGTCGTTCTTCGACAACCTCATTGGTAATCTCGTCGGAGACTAACTGACCAGAATTCATGATCTCTAGGATACGCTTAGCGAAATCATCTTGGCGAGTCTTCATTGCTCGGAACAGATCACCCGTTGAGACATGGAGGATGGTATATTTTTCTTTGACGAAAGCAGCTTGAGTGCCTTTACCAGCACCCTGAACACCCACAATTATCAAGTATAGACCCATAATCGTTCCTTAGCGCATGAAGCCTTCGTAGTTACGCATGACCAACTGCGCTTCCAGTTGGCGCATAAAGTCAATGACCACGCCAACAGCAATGATGATCCCTGCGCCTGTGATGACCTCGGCAGCGTTAGTGCTGCCAGCGACGGCCTCGTTTGGGAACAGAAAAGAGTTCAGTAGATCCACCATACCCGGAACGACTGCGATCAAGCCCAGGAATACAGCACCAACTAAGGTGATGCGGCGTGTAACCTGAATGATGTAATCCTCCGTCCGCTTACCTGGGCGAATGCCCGGAATAAAGCCACCCTGCCGCTGTAAGTTTTCGGCTAAATTCTGATTGCCCACCATAACCTCAGAATAGAAGAAGGTAAAAGCAACCGTTAGAACAAAGAAAGTTCCCCAATAGCCCATGCCTTGCTGATTACCAAATGTCGTGATGATGTCCGTTTTCAATGGGCCGTCTGGGAAGAAACTTACAATAACCGACGGGAAGGCAATAATGGCATTGGCGAAAATCAGCGGAATCATGCCTACCGGGTTCACACGCAGCGGAATGTGGGTGCTTGCACCACCATACTGCTTGCGACCACGCACACGCTTACCATACTGCACAGGAATGCGACGAACCCCTTCCTGGATCATGATCGAGACAGCCACACTAATCAAGATGACCAGAATGAACAGGATGATGTCCCATTCACGATGCAGTGAGGTTGACCACAACCTACCAAGATTATTGGGTGTTTGGGCGACAATACCCGCAAAAATGATGAGCGAGATACCATTACCAATACCCTGCTCGGTAATGAGGTCACCCAACCAGACTGCGAACATTGTACCCGCCGTCATAGTCGCCATGACCGAAAGCGTCAACAACAAGTCCGATCCAAAACCAGGAATGAGTTCTAGACCAGAGCCAAGAAAAGTGTTAAAAAGCTGAATCTGCCCGAACGCCTGGAAGATCGCCATCGGAATTGTCACGTAATAGGTATAGCGTTGGATCTTTTCCTGGCCACCTGGTTCCTTCTGAATTTGCTGCAAGCGCGGTACAATCGGGACGAGCAACTGGAAAATAATTGATGCCGTAATATAAGGATAGACGCCTGTGGCAATAATGCTGAAATTCGACACCGCACCACCAGATAGCAGGTTCAACACCCCGACCAAACCCGAACCCGCTGCATTAGGATCAAGCAAGAGTTCCAGGTTGTTGCGGTCTACACCGACGACTGGCACATGTGCCGCAAACTGATAAATCACCAGAATCAACCCAGTAATTAGTAGCTTATTACGCACATCCGGCAAACGCCACGCATTACGTAATGCCTCAATCATTTGATTTCCTCATCTATCTTCATGTAAATGATGGGTGGAACCCAGGCCACACCCACACAGCTTACTCCATATCTATGACTCTTCGACCAGTTTGGCAAGGTCTTCCTTACGCATCTTCTTAACAGTGGCTTTGGCTCCTGTTACCTTAAGCGGAATAACGTTGGCGGAACCACCTGCTCCCAGAATCTTCTCGTTGGCCCCTTTAGTAAAACGGTGGGCACGGACCTCCAACTTCTTCGTCAATTCACCACGTCCCAAAATAACGACCGGTTGCAGCGGATCACGGATCAAGTTGTTTTCATGTAGCGTGGTCGGGTTGACTTCTGCGCCATCTTCAAACCGGGCTTCTAACATCTCAACATTGACCTCTTGATGTTCGATGCGGAAGATGTTGGTGAACCCACGTTTGAACGGCAGACGGCGAACTAATGGTAACTGACCACCCTCAAAGTAAGGGCCTTTGCCCCCCCCACTTCGTGCACCTTGGCCTTTCATACCACGCCCAGCAGTTTTACCCTTACCAGCGGCGATACCACGACCAACACGAGTCCGCTTTTTCTTGGAGCCTGGGGCAGGCTTTAGATCATGTAATTTCATTGTCAATTGACCTCTTCAATTTCTTCAACTCGCAGCAGATGAATGACTTTGTTAATCATGCCGCGGATCTGCGGTGTTTCTGTATGGACAGCGGTGGAATTAATCCGACGCAGCCCAAGCGCCTCAATCGTTGCACGCTGTTTCTTGTTGCTGTTAATCAAGCTCCTGACCAGCGTGACCCGAACTGTACGGAAATCACGACTCATCAGTTGCCTCCTCAGCATCTTCAGCCGCTTCTACGCTGTCAACAGGTGCTTCTGCATCTACAACACCCACATCTTGCAGCGCTTCACCCATCTGTGATTGTCCACGTTCCCAGAAAGGGCGAACATGTTCAATGGGCTTACCACGCATGGCAGCGAGTTCTTCTGAGCTACGCAGTTGTTCTAAGGCTTCGATGGTTGCCATCGCCACGTTAAGCAGGTTCGGGCTGCCCTGGCTTTTAGTGAGAATGTCACTGACGCCAACTGCTTCTAGCACGGCACGCATCGCACCGCCGGCGATAACACCCGTACCAGGAGAAGCCGGCTTGAGCAACACTTTTGCGCCAGAATAGCGACCTGTCACCTGATAGGGAATGGTTGAGCCGGACAGAGCAACCCGACGCATGTCACGCCGCGCACGTTCGGAAGCTTTGCGGATACTATCTGGGACACCACGCGCTTTACCCACACCTACACCCACACGCCCTTTGTTGTCGCCAACGATGACCACCGTGCGGAAAGCAAAACGACGTCCCCCCTTAATCACTTTAGCAACGCGTTTAATATCGACTACACGCTCATCAAGTTCCTCACGATCATCATCCCGCTCACGCCGTGAGTCTCTGCCTCTTCTATTATCTGCCATCTTTAATTCCTTAAAACTCAAGTCCAGCTTCGCGTGCGCCTTCAGCCAGTGCCTTCACACGACCATGATATTGATAACCGCCACGATCAAACACTACTTGGGAAATCCCAGCTGTCTTCGCTCGTTCTGCCACAGCCTTGCCGACAACACGAGCCGCTTCAACCTTGTTCTTGCCTTCAATCTGGGAAGCCACATCTGTATCAATGGTGGATGCTGAGGCCAGAGTCTGACCTGCATCGTCATTGATCACCTGCGCGTAGATATTGGCACTGCTGCGAAAAATATTCATACGCGGACGTTCGGCTGTCCCGGCAACTTGGGCACGAATTCGACGATGGCGGCGTTTACGCGCTAGATACTTCTTCTTGCCTTTAACATCTGCCATAGTTACTTACCAGCCTTACCTGCTTTACGGCGGATATATTCACCTTCATAGCGGACCCCCTTGCCTTTATACGGCTCAGGCGGACGCAAACCGCGAATATTGGCAGCAGTCTGCCCCACCACTTGCTTATCTATTCCATCAATGTGTATGGTGCGACCACGACTATCTTTAGGAACATCAAAGGTCACATTTTCGGGCGGATTCACAACGATTTCGTGTGAATAACCCAACTTCATCACCAGGTCTTTACCGCGCAGTTCCGCCGTATACCCTACACCTTCAATAACAAGGGTACGACGAAATCCTTCAGAAACACCTGTTACCATATTGGCAATGAGTGCTCGTGTTAGTCCATGCAGGGCACGATGCTGGCGTTCATCAGAAGGACGTGTGACAATGACATTGCCATCTTCCATATCAATGGTCATATCAGGGTGTACCGACATATCAAGTTGACCTTTCGGCCCTTTGACCGTGACCGCTTGATTATCGATCTTAACATCAACCTTATCTGGTAACGCAATCGGCTGTTTACCTATACGCGACATCGCACCTTCTCCTTACCAAACGTAACAGAGGACTTCCCCGCCAACACGTTCGCGGCGTGCTTGCTGCGCAGTCATCACACCTTTGGGTGTTGTCAGGATGGCAATTCCCGTCCCACTAAGGACGCGGGGCAACTCCCGGCGACCACGATAAACGCGGCGGCCTGGCTTGCTGATGCGTGTCAGATTAGTGATGACTGGGCGACGTGTCCGGCGTGGCCCGAAATATTTCAGTTCGATATGTATTATCCGTGCGGGATTTTCATCCCCAACGGTATAGCTATCCACATATCCTTCTTCCACCAGGATACGGGCAATTTCTTCTTTGATTTTTGACCAGGGAATCTGGACTTGTAATTTGCGTGCCATTAATGCATTACGAATGCGTGTTAGCATATCGGCAATTGGATCGCTTGTCATTGTTACTCCCTACCAGCTTGACTTGACCACGCCAGGGATTTGCCCTGCCAGTGCCATCTCTCTAAAGCAAATACGGCACAGCCCAAATCGACGAATGTAGGCACGAGGCCGTCCACAGCGCTTGCACCGATTGCGCACGCGAACTTTGTACTTGCGATTAGATTCCCGTGCAACCATAGATTTCTTCGCCATGTGTTTCTCCTAATTATCCTGGAAAGGCATACCCAGCAGTTTGAGCAAACGGCGGCCTTCTTCATCGGTCTGTGCAGACGTAACAATGGTGATTTCCATGCCACGAACTTTGTCTACCTTGTCGAAATCAATCTCTGGGAAGACAAGTTGTTCACGCAAGCCAACCGTATAGTTGCCACGACCATCCAGTTTCGCCGGAACACCACGAAAGTCACGGATACGAGGCAAGGCAATGTTGACTAGCCGATCCATGAGTGCCCACATTTTCTCACCGCGAAGGGTTACTTTCGCACCAATCGCACGACCCTCACGTAGTTTAAAAGTGGCAATACTTTTCTTGGCTCTGGTAATGATAGGCTGCTGCCCGGTAATGATGCGTAAATCCTCGACTGCACCATCCAGCGACTTCGGATTATCAATGGCTTCGCCCACCCCGATGTTGACCACCAGTTTCTCAATGGTTGGAACTTGCATCACATTACCATACCCAAATTCATCTTTGAGTTCTGGTACAATTTCATCCAAATAGCGGGTTTTCATTGCATGTGCCATACCATTTAATCCTCAATCTCTATACCCGACACTTTGCAGACCCGGACTTTCCGACCATCTTCGCGGATACGAAAGCCAACTCGCGTCTTCTGATTGGTTTCTGGGCATACTAGCATCACATTGGAAATATGAATGGGTGCATCAAACTCAACGATTTGGGCCGGAATCTGCTGATTGCCAACCTGACGCGCTTTTTCGTGCTTCTTCATTTTGTTGATTCCACTAACGATCACGCGGTTCTCTTTGTTCAGCACGGCAATCACCTCGCCACGCTCACCCAAATCTTTGCCTGCGATTACCTCAACCAGATCACCCTTTTTAATGCGCTGCATAATATCGAACTCCTACAAAGTCTCTGGGGCTAGAGAAACGATTTTCATAAAGCCCTTGTCACGCAGTTCGCGTGCAACTGGCCCGAAAACGCGGGTCCCCCTGGGATTAGTCATGTCATCGTTCAAGACAACAGCCGCATTGTCATCGAACTTAATGTACGAGCCATCATCCCGCCGATATTCTTTGGCGGTACGAACAATCACGGCCCGGACAATATCACTCTTCTTAACACCGCCCTGGGTTGATGCTGACTTCACTGTGCCGACGATAATATCGCCCACACGTCCATATTTCTTCTTCGAGCCGCCCAGCACCCGAATGACCAAAATTTCATTCGCGCCACTGTTATCGGCAACTTTCAGGCGTGATTCAGTCTGGATCATGACTGCGCCTCACCTTCTGCCGTAGGGGTTTCTGGGCTGTCAATGATTTCTTCTACAACCCAGCGCTTACGTTTGCTGAGTGGTTTACTTTCAACGATGCGAACAACTGCCCCCACCGGAATGCTATTGCTCTCATCATGCGCCATAACTTTACGGCTGGTCGGCACAACTTTCTTATAAACACGGTGCGTAGTACGACGTTCGATCAGAACAGAAACCGTCTTTTCCATTTTGTCACTGACGACACGGCCTACCAGCCGACGACGATTATTTGGCATCGCTTGCCCCTTCCTCTGCTATCTGTGCGGCGAGAACACGCTCATTTTGGACAGTCAGCATACGTGCCAATACACGCTTGGCATATCTGAGTAGATTAGTATCTTCAAGCTGCCCCGATTCCTTCTGGAAGCGCAGGTTGAAAATCTCTTCCCGCTTATCCAGAATGGCATCTTCCAGGTCTTCGTCAGACATTTCACGGATTTCAAAGGCTTGCATTAGCTCACCTCCACGCCAGAAATTGGATCAATCCGCTTAACAAACTTGGTCTTGCATGGCAACTTGGTTGCCGCTAGCCGTAAGGCTTCGCGGGCCAATTCTTCTGGTACACCGCTCATCTCGAATAGGATACGACCCGGTTTGATAACGGCAACCCAGTACTCAACACCACCCTTACCCTTACCCATACGTGTTTCCGCTGGTTTTTGGGTAACTGGTTTATCTGGGAAGACACGAATCCAAATTTTGCCACGACGACGGATATAACGAACCATCGCACGACGGGCTGCCTCAATCTGGCGGCTTGTTAGCCAGACGGGTTCAGTTGCTTGCAGACCATAATCACCAAACTGGACAACAGCCCCACGATTGGCCTTACCCCGCATCCGCCCGCGCATTTGTTTACGATACTTCACACGTTTGGGCATTAACATTGCATATGCTCCTCAGCTTATGGGCTGACGTAAACATCGGTCTGTTCACCAGCCCGCTTGTTGTCGTCTTCACCCTGAAGGATTTCACCTTTGTAAATCCACACTTTGACGCCGATCCGCCCGAAGGTCGTCAGGGCTTCGGCCGTGCCATAATCAATATCAGCACGCAGAGTGTTGCGCGGGATACGGCCTTCACTTTGCCATTCCCGGCGTGCCATGTCCGCACCACCCAAACGCCCGCCGACATTCACACGAATGCCCTGTGCCCCCTGACGCATGGCCTGGGTGATAGCACGCTTAATTGCACGACTGTGACCGATCCGGCGCTCAAGCTGTCCAGCAATATTCTGGGCAACCAGTGTTGCATCCGTATCTGGCTTTTCGATCTCGGTCACTTCAACTTTACATTTCTTACCCGTCATCGCTTCCAGTTCAGTCCGCATCTTCTTAACCGCATCCCCCCGGCGTCCGATGACAATACCAGGACGGGCTGTGTGCAAATTAACGAGGACCTGATTGGGATAGCGCTCGATTTCAATACGAGACACACCCGCACGGGCAGCTTCTTTCCTGATGTATTCACGAATTTTGCGGTCTTCGTGCAATAAGTCTACATACCGATCACCTTCGGCGTACCAGCGTGCATCCCAGTCACGATTAACCTTGAGTCGGAACCCAATTGGGTGAACTTTACGGCCCATATGTTTACTCTTCCTCTTCTCGCTCTGCCAGAATGACAGTCAGATGTGCGGTCCGTTTTATACGGGGTTTATAGCGACCACGCGCCCCTGCAGTGAAGCGTTTGAGCCTCGGCCCGTCATCAGCATAAATCTCGGAAATAAACATATCCGAGGGGTTTAGATCGAAATTATTCTCGGCATTTGCCATCGCTGAACCCAATGTCTTCCGAACGAAGGTGGCACCCTTTTGTGGCAAAAAATCGAGGATAATGGCAGCTTGTTCAGCATCCATACCCCGAACTTGATCGCACACCAGACGCAGTTTACGCGGGGAAATAGGCAAGTGCTTGGCTTTTGCATGGACGTCCATTAGCGTCTCTTTTTCTCTACCAAATGACCACGATATGTGCGGGTAGGTGCAAACTCACCCAGCTTGTGGCCAACCATATTTTCTGTGATGTAAATTGGCACATGGCGACGACCATCATGTACGGCAATCGTATGTCCCACAAGCTGCGGGAAGATGGCGCTGGCACGGCTCCAGGTGCGAATGACAACTTTCTTGTTTTCTTCATTCAGTTTCTCAACTTTATCAAGAAGATGAGGCGCAATATATGGCCCCTTTTTCGCTGAACGTGACATCTCAATTCTCTCCTAGATTACCGACGGCGACCACGACGCCGAACAATAAAGCGGCTGGTGCGCTTGTTGACGCGAGTGCGTTTACCCAGTGCCGGTTTGCCCCAGGGTGTCTTGGGCGCAGGCATACCAATGCCAGTACGACCTTCGCCACCACCATGCGGATGGCTGTCTGGGTCCATCGCAGTACCACGTACAGATGGACGCCAACCCAACCAGCGGGCACGACCTGCTTTACCGAGCTTGATATTGCCATGATCGGTGTTGCCAACCTGACCGATAGTAGCCATGCAGTTCTCATTAATCAGGCGAACCTCGCCGCTAGGCAAACGCACCTGAGCGTAAACGCCCTCTTTGGCCAATAACTGAGCCGAAACGCCAGCTGAGCGTGCGATCTGACCGCCCTTACCTGGTTGCAATTCAATGTTGTGAATCTGTGTACCCAGCGGAATATCCTTGATTTTGAGGGCATTACCGGGGCGCAGCACAGCTTTTTCACCATTCCCTACCATGTCACCGACATGCAATCCAATCGGGGCAATGATGTAGCGCTTTTCGCCGTCCTCAAACTGGATCAAGGCGATGCGGGCAGAACGGTTGGGATCGTATTCAATTGCCAACACTTCAGCCATACTATCGAACTTGTTGCGCTTGAAATCGATCAAACGATACCGCCGCTTGTGCCCCCCCCCACGATGCCGTACAGTTATACGACCTTTGTTGTTGCGGCCCCCTTTTTTACGTAGAGCAACCGTCAGCGATTTTTCCGGTTTAGACTTGGTAATCTCTTCAAATGAATGCCCGGTCATATCTCGGCGACCAGCCGAGGTGGGCTTATAGACTTTTACTGGCATGAGATTAGACCTCGAACAACTTAATTTCCTGACCAACTTCAAGCGTCACAATGGCTTTCTTCCAACGCTTCGTGCGCATATACCACTTGCGACCCCGACGTCCGCGCTTGGGCGGCATAACAATCGTATTGACTTTTACCACATCCACATCAAACAGGGTTTCAACTGCTTCCTTAATCTGAATCTTGTTGGCATTAAGCGCAACCTCGAAAACATACTTATCTTCTTCATCAATCAGGATGTTTGATTTTTCTGTGATAACCGGACGACGAATAATGTCATATTCGTTGACTATCGCCATGAGCTAATTCTCCCGTCCCCAAATATCCTGAATGACTTCGAGTGCATCTAACGGCATAATCACCTTGTCGTATTGCAGAAGATCACGAACGTTTAGATAATGAGCACGCAGATAGCGTGCTTGCGGCAAATTGCTTACGCCGCGCTGGACGTTATCATTGGCTTCTGCCAACAAAATCAGGGCGGAGTTTTCACCGATCAGCTTTTCCAGCGTGTTGATCATCACCTTTGCTTTGGGTGAATCCACATCAAACGAGTCCACAACAACCAGTTGATCGTCCTGAACCAATGCGCTCAAGGTAGACCGGATGGCCTGCCGCCGCATCTTCTTGGGCATATCTTTGGTGTACTTGCGTGGGCGCGGACCGTGTGCCAGCCCCCCCCCGACGAAAATCGGCGCACTCTTGGCCCCATGACGGGCACGCCCTGTCCCCTTCTGACGATACCATTTGGCCTTTGTCATCCGAACTTCACTGCGAGTCTTGGTTTTGTGCGTCCCCTGGCGAGCATTCGCCATCTGACGTACATACGCCTGGTGCATCAAACCTATATTGACTTCAACTCCAAAAATATCGGCAGGTAGATCAACTGTATTGACCTCTTTGCCGTTCATATCCAAAACTGCCATTTCCATGGTTAGGTCTCCCTCACTACCGACTTACACTACGGTAGGTCGGTTTAATCATCACGATGCCATTCCTGGCACCAGGAACCGAACCTCTAACAGCTAGTAGATTGTTCTCTGGATCAACAACAATCACTTCTAAATTCTGCATGGTGACGCGATCATTCCCCATTCGACCAGCCATCCGCTGCCCTTTTAAGGTGCGCCCTGGGGTTGCACACATGCCCACTGAACCGGGGGCACGTTCACGATCTGACTGACCATGTGTTTTGGGCTGTCGCTTGAAACCATGACGTTTAATCGTCCCAGCGAAGCCACGCCCCTTGCTGATCCCAACAACATCAACTCGCTCACCTTGCTCAAACACATCCACCTTGATCTCCTGGCCTTCTTCAACATCTACATCGCCCTTCAAACGGAACTCACGCAGGTGGCGTAGCGCCGGCAGGTTATTACGGCGCAGATGACCAAGTTGGCCTTGTGTCAACCGTTGGGGTTTGGTTTCGCCATATCCCAGTTGAACGGCAGTATAGCCATCGCGCTCACTATTTCGTATCTGAGTCACATAGCAAGGCCCAGCTTGAATAACTGTAACGGGAATAGCGTTACCGCTTTCATCAAAAACCTGGGTCATCCCTACTTTTTTGCCAATGATGCCCTTCATTACCAATCACCTCCACAGGGAATACGCATCCGCTGCGTGTCCCTCGTATCTGTGTAGTGGCGAGCAACCAGCCCGCATACACCCTTAAATCTTGATTTCGATATCTACACCGGCTGGGCCATTCAAACGCATCAAGGTGTCAATGGTTTTGCTATCTGGGTCAAGTACATCGATCAGCCGTTTGTGAGTACGAATTTCAAAATGCTCGTGTGCATCCTTGTCGATAAACGGCGAACGACGCACCGTAAACCGTTCAAGTTTGGTTGGCAACGGTACTGGCCCAACCACCCGTGCTCCGGTACGCTCTGCCGTTTCGACAATGCGCTGTGCAAACTGGTCAAGTACCCGATGATCGTATGCCTTTAGCCGTATGCGTATCTTGTTCTTGATTGACATAATTTTCCTACCAACTGACGCCTTGGTCAGAAATGCCGAGAGAAAATCTCCCGGCATTCAAACAATGCGTATCGTGTGTTAAGGGCTTATTCATTAATGTCCGTGATGATGCCCGCACCAACAGTCAAACCGCCTTCGCGGATCGCGAATTTGGAGCCTTTTTCCAACGCAACTGGTGTAATCAGTTCAACATCAAGGTTGACATCATCACCAGGCAGAACCATCTCAACGCCTTCCGGCAGGGTGATCGTCCCGGTCACATCCAGTGTGCGAACATAGAACTGTGGGCGATAGCCAGTAAAAAATGCCTTATGACGCCCCCCTTCATCCTGACGCAGAACATACACCTGGCTTTTGAATTTGCGATGGGGGGTGATACTGCCGGGTTTCGCCAGAACCATACCCCGTTCCACTTCTTCACGAGTTGTACCACGCAACAGAATACCAGCGTTATCACCAGCAACGGCATTGTCCAGTTCTTTGTGGAACATTTCAATACCCGTGACGGTGGTCTTCATCGGTTCGTCACGCAGACCAATGATTTCGATTTCTTCACCTTTGGTCAGTGTGCCCCGCTCCACACGACCTGTCACAACCGTCCCACGACCTTTAATGGAGAAGACATCCTCGATTGACATCAAGAATGGTTTCTCAGTGTCACGCTCTGGTTCTGGAATCCACTCGTCGACAGCATCCATCAACTTCAGAATGGGCTCGTATTCGGGTGCACCTGGATCATCGCTGGCGCTTTCGGTCGCAGCCAAAGCCGAACCACGAACGATCGGCGTGTCAGAATCAAACTCATAGCTTTCCAGCAGTTCCTGAAGTTCAAGCTCAACCAGTTCGAGCAGTTCTTCGTCATCCATCTGGTCAATTTTATTCAGGAAAATCACCATCGCGGGCACTTCTACCTGACGCGCCAGCAGAACATGTTCGCGGGTCTGAGGCATTGGGCCATCGGGAGCGCTCACAACCAGGATTGCTCCGTCCATCTGAGCAGCGCCCGTAATCATATTCTTAATATAGTCACGGTGGCCGGGGCAGTCCACATGGGCATAATGACGATTGTCAGTTTCATATTCCACATGACGGATACTAATGGTAATACCCCGTGCTTTTTCTTCCGGTGCGTTGTCAATATCTTCATAGTTCATACGCTCGGCATCACCTTTGAGCGCCAGAACTTTTGTAATAGCAGCCGTCAGTGTAGTTTTTCCATGGTCAACATGACCAATCGTGCCAATGTTGACATGGGGCTTACCGCGTTCAAACTTTTCTTTAGCCATTGTTGATCAATCCTTTGATACATCCTTAATTGATTGCAAGATTGGGCTATACAAACGCCGGGGCGCTAAAGCGTGCCCTTAATTACCTCATCGGCAATACTTTGTGGCGCTATCGTATACTTATCAAATTCCATCGTGAAGTTTCCACGACCTTGTGTAATGTTACGTAGGTTGTTGGCATAACCAAACATCTCTCCCAAGGGCACAGTCGCCTCAATCGAGGTCACGCCCGCACCGCGTGGTTCCATACCTTGTACTGTACCCCGTCGTGAGGATAGATCACCCACAACATTGCCCGTGTAATCTTCGGGCACAACCACCTCCACTTTCATTGAAGGTTCCATAATCACCGGGCCAGCCTTTTGCACGCCTTCTTTCAGGCACATTGAGCCAGCGATTTTAAAGGCAATTTCACTCGAGTCAACCTCATGTGAAGCACCATCAACCAACCGGGCAACGACCCCAACTACTGGATAACCCGCGATGACACCACCCTGCATGGCTTCACGGGCGCCATTTTCTGTTGGGCGGATGAACTCACGCGGGACAGCACCACCTTTGATTTCATCAACAAACAGCAGGTCTGTGCCATGTTTATTGGTGGGGTTATTTGCCAATTCGTCGCGTTGTTCATCAGTCATGGGTTCAAATTCCATGATCACACGCGCATACTGCCCCGAACCACCTGTCTGCCGTTTGAAGGTTGTGTCGATGCGTGTTGAACGAGTGATGGTCTCACGGTAAGCCACACGCGGGCGCCCCACGTTCGCTTCCACACCATATTCGCGCATCATGCGATCAACCAGCACTTCAAGATGCAACTCCCCCATACCTTTGATGATAGTCTGACCAAGTTGATCATCCACTTGCACCTGGAAGGTGGGGTCTTCTTGAGCCAATTTACGTAGGGCTTCACCCATCTTGTCCTGGTCAGCTTTAGTATTGGGTTCAACCGCCACCTCAACTACCGGTTCTGGGAACTTGATGTTCTCAAGCAGAACTGGTGCATCTGGTGCAGCGAGTGTTTCACCTGTGAAGGTATCTTTCAGGCCGATGATGGCAGCAATATCGCCAGCATGGACTTCTTCTACATCTTCACGACGATCTGCAAACATCCGCACAATACGACCAATCCGTTCACGATGACCTTTGGTGGTATTCTGAACATTGGTTCCAGACCGCAGCACACCAGAATACACACGAACGAAAGACAAAGTACCAAACTTATCCGTCACTAGTTTGAATACCAGAGCAGACATCGGCTCGTTGTCATGCGGCCCCCGTTCAACAAGCTCGTCGTTCTTGGGGTTGATTCCTTGAACAGAGGGAACATCCAACGGCGAGGGCAAGAATTGCACCACACGATCCAACATGATCTGGACTCCCTTGTTTTTCAGGGCAGAACCACACATAACGGGTTGAACTTTGCTGGTGATAGTCGCTGCTCGCAGTGCGCCAATCAATTCCTCATCGGTAATTTCCTCTTCCATAAGGTACTTCTCGGTGAGGTACTCATCGTTCTCGACAATCTTCTCGATCATCTCGGCACGCATTGTCTCAGCCGCCTCTCGATGGCTTTCTGGGATGGGATGACGTTCAATCGCCGTACCCAAATCATCACCGTAGGTAATCAGTTCCATATCAAGCAGGTCGATAATGCCGTCAAAATCTTCACCTTCACCATAGGGAAGTTGTATCGGCACAGGATTGCCGTGAACGCGCTCAACAATCATCTCGACACAACGGGCGAAATTTGCGCCAGTACGATCCATCTTATTCACAAAGCAGACACGCGGCACTTTATATTGATCAGCCTGACGCCATACTGTTTCTGACTGTGGCTCAACACCTGCAACACCATCAAACACAACGATACCACCATCCAGTACACGCAAACTGCGCTGTACTTCTGCAGTAAAGTCAACGTGACCGGGGGTATCGATAATATTGATCTGATGCCCGTTCCAGGCACACGTCACCGCCGCTGAGGTGATGGTAATACCACGCTCACGTTCTTGTTCCATATAATCAGTTGTAGCAGCACCATCATGGACTTCACCAATCCGGTGAACCATGCCGGTATAATAGAGAACACGCTCTGTCGTTGTGGTTTTACCCGCGTCAATATGTGCGATAATCCCAATGTTTCTGACTTTATCGAGTTCTAACTTGTTGTTTTTTGCCATCTCTTGTCTCAGCTATTTAAACTCTAACGAAAGTGAGCAAAGGCTCGGTTTGCTTCCGCCATCCGGTGAGTGTTGTCTTTGACTCGGATTGTTTCGCCTTGTCCCTGTGCAGCGTCAATCAGTTCATTGGCGAGTTTGTTTGCCATGCCACGACCAGCGCGTTTGCGGGTGCTCGCCAGCAACCAGCGCATCGCCAATGAAAGTGCACGGTTATGTGGGACCTCAATTGGGACCTGATAAGTCGAACCACCGACACGGCGTGGACGAACTTCAACGGCTGGCGTTACATTACGCAGTGCTTGTTCAAACACTTCTACAGGGTCCTGATTCTGGCGCTCTTCGATAATATCAAAGGCACTGTACATAATCTTGCGGGCGGTACTCTTCTTGCCACCATACATCATACGGTTGATAAACATCTCCACATGAACGTTGTTGTATTTAATATCAGGAGCAATGCGCCGCCTGGGCGGGCTATTTCTTCTAGGCATGGGACGACCTCACTTTACTTTGGACGCTTCGCGCCGTACTTACTACGACCTTGTTCACGATTGCTCACCCCATCAGCGTCGAGTGTGCCACGCACAATATGATAGCGAACACCTGGCAAGTCCTTAACACGCCCCCCACGCACCAACACCACACTATGTTCCTGCAAGGAATGCCCCTCGCCCGGAATATAGGCTGTAACCTCGATACCGTTGGTCAACCGTACACGAGCAACCTTCCGAAGCGCCGAATTGGGTTTCTTCGGGGTCATGGTTTTCACCTGGGTGCAGACACCTCGTTTCTGGGGTGCCCCTTTTCTGCGGCGTGTCCGTCGTTGTGTATAGGCATTCAATGTATATTGCAAAGCGGGTGCTTTGGTTTTCTTCTTCTTAGACTTGCGTCCTTTGCGCACCAACTGATTGATGGTTGGCATAAATTTCTCCAAAATCTCAATTTATCCACTGTCTTCAGACAAGCAAACAGGCGCACATATAGCGTCGCCCGTATTGTTATCTTTCAACAGCGAGCCACCTGGTTATCAGGCGCTTTCGCTATCCTAACACTCGATTCGACACAACATTGCCTCTTAATGAGGGTGTGTGCCGGATTGCGCGTCCCATATGGTAGCATCCCCCCTAACCTGTGTCAAGGGATGCTTATGAATGTTTATTTTGAAGCGATTGCCCTGTTGAACGATTTTAAGTTAATCTATGAACCTATCTTGGGGATGACTTGACGCATAGCCCGGAGCAATTCATCAATGCCCACAGGCTTGGAGAGAAAGACATCCACGCCAGCTTCAATTGCACGCCCCACATGATAACCACCAGAGTTGGCGCTAATAACAATCAGAGGTAGGCTCTTACCGTCTTCCCGCCCGCGAATATACTTGATGAGTTCCAGGGCATCACGCTCTTCTATCATCAGGGTAGTAATGACCGCCTGCGGCAACTCGTTCTGGCAAGCCGTCAGCGCATCCGTTATATCGCTGAACGGCATGGGCTCTAGCCCAGCTTCAACCAGAACATCCGCTAATGTCTGGCGAACATGAGCATCCTCATCCACTAACATCACACGCTGGCCAGAACCAAAGACGGGAATATTCACATCATTATATGGCGTGTCGTTCTTTTCATGGCTGCTGGGCGTCACCACAAAAGACACCTGGAACGCAAGATTGCCAAATGAAAGCTGGTCGCCATCATGCAAAGGGAATTCTTCCCCCGCTTCCAGCTTTGCTCCATTGATAAATGTGCCATTTGAACTGTTCAGATCTTTGATAGTGACGCGGCTGTTAAGTGCAGAAACTACTGCATGACGACGCGATACTCCCAGATAGTAACCATTGTAAGGATCAAGATCAATATCAACTTCATTTCTGGTAGTTTTGTCGGTGCGGCCTACGAGCATCATCTCTTCTAAGCGCAGAGCAACTACCGACGCTGTACCAATCACTCGCATTTCCACAATCCAGGGAACCGAAAAATCCAGGGGACCTGTCCCCCGCTTGGGTTTAAATGGGGTCACATGATCCAGATTCAGGTGACGTGTTCCAATCGGCTTTTGGGGAATTGTTGGTTCTTCTGTCATGTAGAGTACTCTGCCAAAACGATGTCTTCCTAAATTATAGAGTAATTACATAAAACCCACCAGCATTAGACAAACCTTCAGATTCAAGAGAACTACAGTTCCCCCTGTTTCCCGATTGTTACGAGCGAAAGAGCTCACGCACAATAATGTTGCGCTGAACTTCACTGGTTCCTTCATAGATCTGGAAAATCTTGACATCGCGCAAGAGCTTCTCTACCGGATACTCACGCATATACCCATAACCCCCAAAAACCTGCACAGCATCAACCGCAGCCTTCGTTGCCATGTCTGCTGCAAAAGCTTTGGCATAGGCCGGAATCTGCGGATTTATGTGACCCGTATCGGCTTGCCACGCTGCCTGCCAGACCAATAGACGGGAAGCCTCATAGTTGATCGCCATATCCGCGATTTTGTGTCCAACAGCCTGATGCTGGTAGATGGGCACGCCAAAAGCCATGCGTTCACCCGCGTACTTGACACATTCTTCCAGGCAGCGACGTTGCAAACCAACCGCCGCGGCTGCGACACCCGGGCGGCTATAATCAAATACTTTCATGGCGATGTAAAAGCCTTGCCCCTCTTGACCAACAAGGTTTTCCGCTGGGACGTCCACATTCTCGAAGACAATTTCTGCGGTATCAGATGCCCGTTGCCCCAATTTCTCAAACTTGCGGCCTACACTCACCCCAGGTGTTTCACGATCAACGATGAAACATGTCATGCCTCTATGTCCAGCCGAAGGATCAGTTTTGGCAAAAATGGAGAAGAAATTGGCATGACTGGCGTTGGTGATGAAGGTCTTTGAACCATTGATAACGTAAGAGCCGTTCTTCTTCTCTGCCTGGGTCTGTATACCCGCCACATTCGAGCCAGCGGCAGCCTCTGTAACACCATAGGATACAAACTGCCCCTGATCCATCAAACGCTCACCCAGCCAATGCTGTTTCTGCTTTTCGTTGCCTGCCAGGATAATTGGTAGCGCACCTAAGCCATTCGTTCCCAGACTAGTACTGATTCCGGTACAACCGTAACCTAGCTCCTCACTCACCAGCACTTCCTCAAAGACTGATGCACCAATACCCCCATATGCTTCTGGGATGTTCATGTTGGCGATGCCAAGTTCCCTTGCTTTTTGGAAAATCTCATCCGGGAACTTGCACTGTTCATCGTAATCTGCAGCAACAGGTATAATCTCTTGAGCAGCAAAATCGCGTGCCATCTTCTGGAGCATCTGCTGCTCCTCGCTCAGTTCAAATCCAACACCTTGCATAATCAAGTCTCCGAAAAACACTAATTAATCAAATAGGGATTAGATTATACCAGACAACAACTATCTGAGCAGTGCCTGAGCCGCCGTTATACCAGATAGCACTGCACCTTCGACTCTTGGCCCGCCAAAGGCATCGCCTGCAAAAATCAAAGGAGGATCATTGTCTGCTACCAGACAGCGATCTTCATGCGTGACAATTGGGGTTGCATAACGCCAGCGTTTCAACTGCGCTTTGCGGATCCTAGCAGAATCCGGCATGAAAATTTGCATCCCGGTACGTAAGGCACTCAGAATGCGTTCATCCGGTGCGCTCCATATCTGCTGACTGTATTGTTCACTGGCTTGCACCGTTAGGATAGTTGCTTCTGGGGAGATACCTTTTTGACGATTATCAGCAATCCAAGCAATCTGTGCGTTTCGGCGTTGGATTGCACCGGGTTGGGGTAAGGTGTTACGGCCTTCAATCCAAAACAGCCCGGTCAGACTGGGTGCATATTCGATTCGACTGAGCACAGCATGATCCTCCCGAGTGAGAATGGTTGCACCTTCGTCCAAAATCAAAAGCGCCTGCGGAACAGGTGCAGTCATGATGAGTGCCTGACTAAGAAACAGGTTGCCGCCCTCGTCCTGTAAAATCCAGCCACTCTCGTCACAGGTCGCTGTGACAATAGCGGTATTGACATAGACATTGTCCAGGTCTTGCACCAGATACTGCGGCAGAGCGTTCGCCCCGCCCCGTACAGCATGACGTGGATGCCCATCAGTGGATTCCTGCAAGATGCTGCCGTCACTAAAGCCCGTTGACCAGACGAACACAACCCCATCAGCCAACCAGCTATCAACAACTGCTTGAAATTCAAGCGTACGGACTGTAAAAAACTGCGCTCCATAATCGGCAACACCGGGTCCAATCCTACGAGTTGCCATCCGCCCACCAACCCGTTTACCCTTGTCAATGAGGCATACATCAACGCTTTGGGCCTGCAACATACGGGCCGCCATAATACCAGACATGCCAGCACCAATTATCAATACTTCAGTGGAAATCTGGGTTTCGGTCATGCGCCAATTTTCTCCATTCGCTGACCACTGAACTCTCCTAATACTATACATATAGGCGGAATTTTGCTAGAATGTTTATATTGGGAGTGACAAGGATTAGACACGGGAGGCTGTTCTCACACTGCAAGCCGCGGAGCCTAACCGCGTGAACAATGGGCAAGCACATTAGGTGCCGAAGACAACTCTTTTGCTCTCGCAGCTGCCTAGAGCAGTCTAGCGAAAGTAGCTAGCCCAGAGAGTGGCTAGTCGTCCACCCCAAGCGTCGCTGTCCGCGTGGATAGGTGGGCGTCATCAAAGACAGCGTGCAACTTCCGATGACGCCGATACTCGGAGCCAAGTGTTCATCGGCTGGTCATGGACTTACCGGGTTGACCGGGGCTACCCATGACGAGATTTCAACAGGTCAACTAAGCTTGTAGACGTGTGTTAACGAATTTCGTGGACCCCGGTTCGATTCCGGGCACTTCCACTTCTCCCCTACCCGAAGAGGTAGGACTTTTTCTATTTATCCATGTTAAACTGGCTTTATGAAACACATTGTCTGCTATTTATGGTGTCTGCTTTTAGCAGCCTGTGGTATAAGTCCGGGCGAACAGCAGACACTGGAAGCCTATGAGATATCCCTCTTGACTCAACTTGCCAACCTGCAAGGAACGGCGTTGGGCAATGAGGCGCAATTAGCCCAGACAGTAGAATGGTCCAGCACGAGACTCGCACGGGTCAACACAGAACAAGCCTTAATGCAGGCGACGCTGGAAGCAACGGGTATCTTTTTGAATGCCCCCCTCAGCATTGTGACCGACTTACCGCAGAACAGCCGGGTGGTCACGCCGATTGCCCCACTGACGAACAGCGTACAGATGACACCCGCCAATCCCCCCACATCAGAACTAGGTTCGTCTCCACTGAGTAACGTAGTCATGGCTACCGATGTTAGCACAGATGATTGTGCGCTAGGCATCACCAGCCAATTCAACACCAGCACGGACCGAATTTACATCGTAGCGACAGCTCGTGACCTTCCAGGAGGTACTATCATTGTTACCCGCTGGCTGCGGGGCGCGGAACTCGTGACCAGTTTCTCCCACACCTTTGACTGGCTTGATGAAGCCTGTATCTGGTTTTTTGCGGATCAAAGCGACTTTGCATTTACACCCGGCAGCTACAGCGTGGTGATGGAGATTGACAATACAACCGTCACCCAGTCCATTTCATTCACAATCGTGGAATAATTGTTTACGGAGACAACCATTATGGCCTTTCATTCTGGCGGTTGGTTCACCTATATGCGCGGCAACAACGCCGAATCGAAACCACCGCGTGTCACCCGACATCTTTTGTTGCGGGTTCTAGCCTATGCCCGTCCCTATCGCATGAGCATCTACTTGCTGCTCATCATGATCCTAGCGACAACCCTGCTGGGCCTGATTACGCCTTTAATCTTCCGTGACTTGATTGACTATACTTTGCCCAATGGCAATGTGCAACGCTTGAATTTTCTGGCCATAGCACTGGTTGCAATCCCACTGGTGAGCGGTGGGATTCGAGTCTTTCAGCGTTATCTTAATGCTTCTGTCGGCGAAGGCGTTATCTATGACCTGCGGGTCGCCCTCTATGACCACATGCAAAAAATGTCTCTACGCTTTTTCACCAACACCAAAACAGGCGAGTTGATGAGCCGCCTGAACAACGATGTTGTGGACGCACAGCGAGCCATTAGTAATACCCTGGTTGAAATCGTCACCAACCTGATTACGGTAGGAGCAACCCTGGCGATCATGCTAACGCTCGAATGGCGCTTGACCATTCTCGGTGTGATGGTATTACCCTTTTTCATCTTTTTCGCCCGCCGCATTGGGTCGGTTCTGCGTGCAATTGCGCGTGAGCAAATGCAGCATAATGCCCAGATGAATGCCATGATGAACGAGACGCTCAACATTAGCGGATCACTCCTAGTGAAGTTGTTTGGACGGCGAGCAATGGAAGTGGAACGGTTTGAACAGCGTTCAGCTGCTGTACGCGATATTGGGATTCGCAGAGCTGTGGTCGGTGCACGCTTCTTCGTGGTTATCAGCCTGTTGAGCGCAGTCGGTGTTGCCCTGGTCTATTGGGTCGGTGGACATCTGGTGCTCAACAACACCTTCACCATAGGAACAATCGTCGCTTTTGGAACCTATCTCACACAGCTTTACGGTCCCTTGCAAGCTCTGACTAATGCCCCAGTGGACTTTGCCACATCAATTGTCAGTTTCGAGCGCGTATTTGAAGTTATTGACCTGCCACTTGAAATTGTGGAAAAGCCAAACGCGAAAAACCTGACCCATGTTAAAGGCCAAGTTGTGTTCGAGAATGTCACCTTCAACTATAAGCTCAATGACACCCATTTGCTCCAGGAGATCGAGCGTTTCAACCAGGATAATGTAGGCGGCGCATTGACCGGAGCCAAGATCAACCGGCAGGTCAATGGAGCCATGACGCAGGCCCGTGAAACAGCCCTCAAAAATGTGGACTTCAAAATCAAGCCGGGGCAACTGGTCGCGCTCGTTGGGCCAAGCGGTGCGGGTAAAACGACCACTACTTACCTGATCCCACGTCTATACGATCCAACGGAAGGCCGCATTTTGATTGACGGGCATAATGTTCGGGATGTTACGCTGCAATCCTTAGCAGAGATCATCGGCATGGTCACGCAGGAGACCTACCTGTTCCACGATACCATTCGCACCAACCTGCTTTATGCCCGTCTGGACGCTACTCAACAAGAAATCGAAGCAGCATGTAAAGCGGCAAACATTCACGACTTTATCATGAACTTGCCCGACGGCTATGATACGCTAGCAGGCGAACGTGGGTACCGCTTAAGTGGCGGCGAAAAGCAGCGGTTGGCGTTGGCGCGGGTCATCCTGAAAGACCCGCGTATTCTGGTGTTAGATGAAGCAACAAGCAGCCTGGATAGCCAATCAGAAGCATTGATTCAAGAGGCGCTCAAGCGCGTAATGGCAGATCGTACCAGCATCGTCATCGCACATCGATTGAGTACGATTCTGGCGGCTGATCTTATTCTAGTGATGGATCGAGGTGAAATCATCGAACGCGGCACACACGAAGAACTCCTTGCACAGAACGGCCTCTATGCTGAACTTTATGAAACCCAGTTCAGTGGCCAGCACGAACCCACCTAGGGGGCACAATGTTTACCAAATCAGTTCGATTTTATGATGCGATCTATAGTTGGAAAGACTATAAGGCCGAATCCACTAAATTGCAGGATTTAATTCAGCAACATAAACAGACCGATGGCAGCAATCTGTTGGATGTCGCCTGTGGCACTGGCGGGCATATACCCTATTTAAGTGAGCACTATACAATTGAAGGTCTTGATCTCGATGAAGAGATGCTCAATATTGCACAGCAACAGCATCCTCAAGTCACCTTTCATCACGGAAACATGATGGACTTTGACCTGGGGAAACAGTACGATGTCATCACCTGTTTATTTGGTTCCATTGGTTATCTGCCCAATATCAAAGCGCTGAATAACACCATCACCAACTTCAAACATCATCTAAAACCGGGTGGCGTCATTCTGATGGAACCCTGGCTTACACCCGATAAATTTGAGAATGATAAACGAATCTCTATGCTCACGGTTGATGAGGCCGACATGAAAATTTGTCGTATGACCCATGTTGTTATTGAAAAGAAGCAATCAATCCTGCATATGAACTATCTGGTCGGGACCCCAAGTAACGGCGTGCAGCATCTAGCGGAACAGCATGATATGACCCTGTTTACACACGATGAATATAGAACCGCTTTTGAACAAACGGGACTGGAAACCATCTATGATGAAGACAGTCTCATGGGGCGTGGTTTGTATATCAGCAAACCACAACTTGGGGTACAATATTGTCGGCACGGTTAGCAAGCGAGGGCAATATGTCAGCGAAGCTTGGGAATCAAGCACAACAAAAAGAAACGACCATCGGTGTGTGGCGACGCAGCGCCAAAACATGGGGATTCTGGTGGCGTACCCTTACCTCTCTGGGGATGTATTATCTGGTTCTTTGGCGGCGTAATCAAATCACCTTGACCAATCGGCGGGTTGCACAACGACGCGGGAATATGCTAGGTGGTGATGAAACCACGATGAACCTGGAAAACATTACCGACATTAGCCTCGATATTCCACCGATGGGAGCCATGTTCAATTATGGCCATATCACTATTCAATCCGCTGGCTCAACCGGAGCAGAGATTTCATTCCAGGGTTTGGCTGGAGCAAAACGGCTGCGTGAGACTATTTTCGACTTGCAAGACGGCAAAGTGGATGAGATAAAAGATTGATATCTGAACGCCATTTGATCATAGGGCTGGGCAACCCAGGCAGAAAGTATGAAAAGACCCGCCATAATATCGGTTTTCGTGTTCTGGACGAATTGGCTGTACGCTTTAATTTGTCATTTGGCAAAACCAAACACAAGGCTAAAATTGCTGATGGCTTGATTCTGAATAAACGCGTGTTGCTAGCAAAACCACAAACTTATATGAATACCAGCGGTGAGGCAGTACGGGCGCTGGTTGACTTCTATGGCATCGAGCTGGATCGCATTCTGGTTGTTCACGACCACCTGGATATTCCATTAGGGATGCTGCGCCTACGGAAGAAAGGTGGCGCAGGCGGTCAAAATGGGGTTAAGAGCATCATTCAACACCTGAGTATACAGGAATTCAGCCGCATTCGCTGTGGCATTGGTCGTCCACCAGGGCAAATGGATCCATCGGCTTACGTTCTCAAACCCTTTGCTGGTGACGACGCCATCACCGCCCAACTCATGGTTGAACGGGCGACGGATGCTGTTGAAAGCTGGTTGACCGATGGTATTGAATTGACAATGACACAGTATAACGGCAACATAAACGAACCCACAACCTAATTATTTTCACACGTCAACCTAGTTGAAACTCTGGAGTCCTATGCAACTTACAGGTTTGCTTGATCTGCTGCGTCAGGATGCAGCCTACCATGAACTCGTCTCTAATCTAAAGACAAATAATAAGCTTAGCGTCAACCTCATCCGATCTGCTCGTCCCTTTCTGGTCGCTGCCTTAGCACAGGATTGGCCTGGTCCTGTCATCTACCTGACCTCAAGCATCAAACGTGCCTATAACGTTACGGAACAATTGCCTGTCTGGTGCGATGCAGGTGTCTATCGCTTTGCCGAGCCAACCCCCCAGTTTTATGAGCGTATCAGTTGGAGTGAGACCACTATCCAGGGGCGTCTAGAAGCATTAGGGGCGCTGATGCCCGTTGATGACGGGATGGTCACTCAAGCTGTTATCATTACATCAGCACGGGCATTAATGCAGCGCACCTTACCCCCGAATCAATTCAGGCGGGCGTCCATGCTGCTGCGCCAGACTGAGCGCCGGTCGATTGATAAATTACTGGCTCAATGGGTAAGCCTCGGTTATGAATCAGGACCATTGGTGGTCGAGCCAGGAACCTTTAGTCGGCGCGGTGGTGTGCTGGATATTTATCCCATCGCAGCCACGCAACCTGTTCGTATCGATTTCTTTGATGACGAGATTGAGAGCCTGCGTCTATTTGACCCTACGACTCAACGCTCCAGCACACGACTAAACCACATCACCATTACCCCAGCGCGGGAGGTGCTGCCTGAATTAACACCCCAGGTTGGGCAATATCTCGAAAGCTGGTTCACGACGCTGCCGCTCACTGAAAACGACATGACCACCCCAGCGGGTGATCTAGAGTCGTTGAAGATGGGCAACGCCTTCGCCTATCTGGAACATTATCTGCCCTATGTCTATCCGAATCCAGTCAGCTTGCTCGACTATGCCCCTGATAACGCCTTGATCGTCGTTGAAGATTGGGACGAATTGCAAGACACCATTACCAATCTGAGTGAACAAGCACAACAAAACCGAGATGAGCAAATCAACGCACAACAGCTTGCCCCCGATCATCCACAGCCCTACCTCGACTGGGCAGCGTTGCAAGAGACTCTTGCCGAGCATAACATCCTGCAACTGGGCTTGAGCGAGAGCAACATCAACCTGAGCCAGACCTTTATCCCTAGCAGACGGTTTGGTGGGCAGTTACGCTCCATGCTGACTGATCTTCGAGAAACTCGTAATGCTGGGGGTCGAGTCGTTGTGGTTACGCAGCAAGCAGGTCGCTTAACCCAGTTGTGGTATGAACAGGACACATCAGCTTTTGTGCCCACTATGAATGATGTTCTGCAAACACCTGGCAACGGCAGAGTATTGTTCGTCAATGGCACGCTGCAAGAGGGCTGGAATCTGGTTAGCGAAAATGGCACAACTCGATTGCTGACAGATGCCGAGATTTTCGGCTGGAGTCGTCCGGAACCCCGACGCCGCAAATCAGCCCGGCGCAGCCGTTCACCAGAAGCTGACTACGCCGATTGGAACGACGGCGATTATGTGGTTCATGCCGATTATGGTGTTGGCCAGTTCGGGGGCATGATTCAGCGCACTATTGAGAGTACAGAACGCCAATATCTAGTGGTACACTATGGTGGCAATGACACGCTCTACGTCCCCATTCATCAAGCAGATCGCCTCACAAAATACATTGGAGCAGACGACAGCCCTCCGTCAGTTAATCGGTTAGGACATCAGGACTGGATACGAACCAAAACCCGCGCAAAAAAGGCAGTCGAGGAGGAGGCACATGAACTCCTCAAATTGTATGCCGCCCGAACACAAGCTGCTGGTTATGCCTATGCACCCGACAATCACTGGCAACATGAACTCGAAGCCTCCTTCTCTTATGTCGAAACAGAAGATCAACTGCGGGCAGTGAGCGAAGTCAAGGCGGATATGAAAGCCAGCCATCCAATGGATCGCCTCATTTGTGGTGATGTCGGTTATGGCAAGACAGAAGTCGCGCTTCGGGCGGCATTCAAAGCCGTCATGGATGGCAAGCAAGTAGCCGTTCTCGTGCCGACAACTGTCCTGGCGCAGCAGCATTACGACACTTTCACCAATCGTCTTGCCAATTTCCCAATCAACGTAGAAATGATGTCACGTTTTCGCACCAAAGATCAGCAGAATCGGATGCTGCCAAAAGTTGCTGCGGGTGAGATCGACATCCTCCTCGGTACGCATCGCATCCTCTCTAAAGACGTGACCTTTAAGGATTTAGGACTGGTCATTATTGACGAAGAACAGCGTTTTGGTGTCAAACAGAAAGAACATTTCAAAGCGCTCCGAACACAAATCGACATTCTGACCCTCACCGCTACGCCTATTCCGCGTACCCTGTACATGAGCATGACTGGGGTCCGTGACATCAGCATGATTCAGACCCCACCAGAAGAACGCTTACCCATCATCACGCATGTTGGCAAATTCGATAACCATCTCGTTCGTCAGGCCATCCTGCGCGAGATTGAACGCGGCGGGCAGACATTTATCGTCCATAATCGCATTCGCACCATTGATTCGCTGCGTGAAAAGTTAGAGGATATTGTACCCGAAGCCCGCATCGTTACTGGGCATGGTCAAATGCACGAGCGTACATTGGAAAAGGTCATGGCGTCATTTGCTCAGGGCGAGTTTGATGTACTGCTTTCAACTGCCATCATCGAAAACGGAATCGATATTCCCAATGCCAATACACTAATCGTTGATCGGGCTGATTGGTTTGGCATGTCGCAGTTGTATCAGTTGCGCGGACGGGTTGGACGCAGCGCCCAACAAGCCTACAGCTACTTCTTTCATCCGCGCAAGATGACAGAAGAGGCACGCGCCCGTCTTGAGACTTTAGCCGAGAACACCGGACTGGGTTCAGGCTTTCAGATTGCCATGCGTGACCTGGAGATTCGTGGAGCAGGCGACATCCTAAGTACACGTCAAACAGGACATGTTGCCGCCATTGGATTGCACCTCTATACGCAACTGCTTACCCAAGCCATTCAACGACTGAGGGGTTCGGATGCAGACCAAAGCAAGAGTGAAGTTGCACTGTCCGACAATGAGAGGAGCATTGTCATTAATCTCCCGCTGCCTGCCTATGTCCCCAGTGATTGGATTGAAGAAATCGCCCTGCGCCTGCAAATCTATCGCCGCATTGCTGGCTTACAAACGGAAGATGAAATCCATGCTATGCGCGAGGAACTCAAAGATCGGTTTGGCTTGCTGCCAAACGCAGTGGAAGGCTTGCTCTATCAGATTGAGATTAAGCTCATGGCACAAGCCGCCAACGCGACCCATGTCATCACTCGCAAAGATGAGATGCAGATCAAGCTGCCCTATCTAGCCCAGATTAATCGACCTGCACTAGAACAGGCACTCGGCGATGACGTAACTGTCTCGCGGACAGCCATTGCCTTTAAGATGGCAGACGACACCTGGCAGATTCGTCTGCTGGATATTCTGGGTTATCTAGCGGAAGGTGTTCGGCAGGCCGTTGAATCAGGAAGCGGGCTTTAGGCCATCTTTGTCTATTATCTGTGTGAGCAAAATGGCACGATGGAAGATATCCCTTCAATACAGGAAAAATTCACACCCTCCAAACACTTATTGAAAGCGATCATCATAAGTTGCTGTCGGTGTCGCAATAAATGAAGGCAACGTTATACCAAATGGCACAACCAGGGTCGGATAGGCGGTCAGGGTCGAACGCATAGTTGCAACGACATTTTGATCATACTGGTCAACTGTCACACGGACTTCATCATCTGAGATGTTATCAGGAATATTCAACGTCCCATTTGATATAATATATGCTCACTGTTGCGTATCATGAATACAAATAGTTTTCATAAGTATACCTCCAGTTGGTGAAGGTGATCCAGCAGCAACCAAGTAACAATATCGGGCACTTCCGCTATCAATGTATAAGCCAAGAAGAAAACCAAACAACAATATCAGTGCTATCACCACCAAAAATCGAGCCCATGTCAACCGGAACTTCACATTTCACCCTTCCCTTGATCCTAACCCAGGGTAGTTTGGAGACTACCCTGGATAGACTTAGCTCAAATATGAATACATGCAATGACCAATGAAGAGGCTTTATCCGTCATGTTGAATTGCCGCCAGCCAATGATAGGCGTATGGGTCCACAGATTCATTTTCATATTCATACTACCTGTGTTCATTGGGCCATGGTTCATTCCAAGTGCCCATGTCCCCGAAAACCCTTTATCCTCAAAAAAGTAAACACCGTTACCTTCAGCAGTAAGAAGTTCAAAAGAACCCATTTCATTATCCCAATCTTTCCCCTGCCAAAAACTAACACCGTAGGGTTTTTTAAGCTTACTAAGGTCTGGCTCCAGGTGATAAACATTAGGTGCACACAAGCCAGTCCCTCTGATGATACCGCTCTTACCAGACAGTTTTTTGTCGTTCTTTTCCCACATTCGAAGAAGAGGTATAGATGTAGGAGGGGCTGCTTGTAGATATAAACTTTCTGTCTGAAGTTGAATAACTTCAGCAACATAAGCCTTAATCTGTGCTGATACCTCTGAAGGGGATGCATTTTCATCCACTTCAACCTGACCATAAGTTGCCACACGCACAGCTTCTATAATGGTATTATAGCATCCGATCAACTGTGGCCGAGCCACAGTTGTGAATAATTGAGGTGTTGTTGCAGGATCAAACAAACCTTCAAAGTAAACGGGTTGGATATCTATAATGCAATGTTCTCCATTAGACCCAACCTGGGCATGAGCTGGTAAAGACAACATCATAAACAAAGAGCAAAGTATAAGAATATAACATCTATTTTTCATGTTTTTCTCTCATAATCAAATTAGTAATATTAATTATACTATATTTTAGTAAAAATCAAGAATTTTCGGTAGTGGCGACAAGTTGACTGATGAAGTATGAAAAAGCTCAAAGAGAGAAACCAGCAAGTTTACTCGGAGAGCCTTTTCATGATCGAAACGATTGTAACCTGGAAGTGCCCGCGCTGTGAAAGTGTCAATCTGGTGAAAAATGGACACGATTATAAAGGCAGTCAGAAGTTTCATTGCAAGGATTGTAATCGATACGGGACATTGGATGCCCAGAAAGGCTATAGCCCTCAAGTGCGAAGCCAAGTCAAACGTGGTGTCCTGGAACGGGTCAGCCTCCGGGGTTTGGAACGGATGTTGGGGTTATCGCGTCGCACGATCAGTCGCTGGTTAAGTCAGTGGATCGAGCAAGCACCTCCTTTGGAAGTCAGTCTCCTTCCTGCTCAGTGGGATGACATATTGGAATTGGATGAGTTGTGGTCATTTGTGGGCAGCAAACAGCATAAACGTTGGGTTTGGTTAGCCTTGTGTCGGCGCACACGGCAGATCGTGGCCTATTGGGTCGGAGATCGCAGTGCGACCAGTGCGTTACAACTCTGGCGACGTATCCCCACTGATTACGCTCGCTATCGCTCTTTTAGCGATGGATACAAAGCCTATCGCTACATGTTTGATGCCGAGCGCCATCAGATGATCAATAAACCAACGGGAGAGACCAGTCATGCCGAACGCTGGTTCAATACCTTACGCCAACGGCTGGCACGTTTCACTCGTAAAACCCTGGCTTTCTCCAAGACCGATGCGTTTCATGACGGGATGCTTCGCTTGTTCATCTTCCAATATAATCTGGACTGTATCAGTCAATGAGTCACCACTACCATCAAGGTAATCAAATGTCAATGATCATAATAGGGACTTTTGGCAGAAGAGATCAAGTAGGTGGTCGAACCTTTAGTCTCGCTTCACATCCACGATTGTGCCACCAGTCACCTCAATGAGTTGCTGAACGGAGATCGGGATGTTGGGCGTGTGGTGTCCAAATGGGGGCACGCTCCCCGGTGCATACCCATAGATTTCGAGGCATTGTTCTGGTTTGGCGATTTTGACTTTCTTGCGCCCAACTTCATATAACGCCGCTAACTTGCGATCATCAACCCGTTGATCGCCACTGGCAACTACCAGGATCGGTGTACCCTTAATCAAAAATGCCAGACTCTTGGCGATTTGTCCCAATTCACAACCAATGGCATCAGCCGCCATCCGGGATGTTGCGGTGGATTCCTTAAACTGAATGATCTCAATGCCAAGTTCATTCAATATCTTACTAAGATGATCGCTAGTCGGGGGATCCATAGCATGAGGCCTGGTTTGAATCAGCCAAAAGCAGGTTGAATTTATCGTAATTAACGGTCATACTTTTCATGTTTGCTACTTGGTGGAAGACAATGTACAAGACAACAATTCAACAGTGCCTCCTCGAACTTGTCCAGGGAGACATCACCTGCCAGACCACCGACGCCATCGTTAACGCTGCAAATTCCTCATTGCTAGGTGGTGGTGGTGTAGATGGTGCAATCCATCAGGCAGCAGGCCCCCAACTTCTGGAAGCCACACGCAAACTCAACGGATGCCAGACTGGACATGCTAAGATGACCTCAGGCTTTCAACTGTCTGCTCGTTATGTCATTCATGCTGTCGGGCCAATATACCGTCAATCCGATGAAAATGTTCAGAAGTTGCTCGCCAGTGCCTATCGTACCAGCCTGAAAATCGCCACCGAGCACCAACTGGAAAGTCTGGCTTTTCCCGCCATTAGCGCAGGTGCCTACGGCTATCCAATACGAGAAGCCGCAGACATTGCTTTACATACTTCCTGTGAGTTTTTGTCCGATCCGAGTTCATTGCGAACAGTACGATTTGTCCTGTTCACTGATGAAGCATTGCGCGTATTTGCAGGTGCGCTTGATCAGTTAATCAGTCTCGGCAAGTGTCTGTAAGCCTGCTACGACCTCCTGGAACCTGTCCAGATCGCCCTGTGGGAAGCGGTCGTCAATCATCGCATCTAGTTCATTTGCGCTCTTGATGACGGCATCTTCATGCTGCCACCCTTTGTTGGTTAAGAAGATGCGAACCGCACGCCGATCATGGCTGTCAGGACGCCGTTCGATATAACCTTTGTCCTGGAGCTTATCCAGATTAGGGGTGAAGGATGTGGCAGCTCGCCCTACAGCCCGCGCCAATTCCGAGGCATGTTGTCCGTCTTGATTGAACAAAGCCCGCAGAATATACCATTCAATCACACTCAATTCTGCAGGGCGGATTGTCTGGCGAAATAACTGATCGACGCTGCGCAGCGCAACATCAAGATTGCACCAGACAGAGCCGTCAAAACGAAGAGAAGTAGATTTTGCAGTGGGTATCATTGTAATTACCTAATAAATATGAGAAACGATCAAATTGAGGCTCGCAAACGTAAGCTTGTCGCCTTTACTTAGGCCGTAAGCGACATTCGCAGGCAGGCGCTTACCATTAACAAATGTGCCATTCATTGAACCTAAATCAATGATATGCACATGGTCACGATGGCAGACGAGTGCAGCATGTCGCCGAGACAGGCCCTTTTCACGTGCGCCGTAGGCCGCCAGATCAATATCAGGGAGATAGTGCGTGGCGCTGTCGGAACGTCCTATGATATACCCCTCCGCGCTAGGAGCTTCAATAGAGAAATCAGCTTTATCCGCTGCACTTTGGGCAATCTGCAACGTGACTGTGCCGGATGCATGAATTGCATTCTTATACACGGCGGATTATCCCCGCTACTAATTAATCTAACGGATATTTATCTATCAATTATACTGTGATAGGCGATATTTATTAATTAAGATTTAATTTCACTTAGGCCAATTTTGACAAAATCATTTGCCGAGCCATCATCTACCCAGAGGCGTTCACCTGTTGCTTGTAAATATAAACCGATCTTCATGCTATCAAGTCTCGTTGGCACAACATCCAATACGATCCTGTCCATCACATATTCCCCTGGCAGCCACAAGGATGTCGGATATTGGTTCGGCATAGCATCGTATTGAGCAACAATTTGCCCATCCGCATTGAGCCAATGCACAAAGACTGTGTAATCTTGCTTGACTGGTTGTAAAGACAACCAAACAAGATCCAAATTTACGCCATTTTCTACAGATAAAGAATAGCCATTTAGCCGGATTACATCACCAAAAACCACTTCTAAGCTATTTTCAACGGGCGGCGGCTCCATTAGGCGTGGCAGGCCATCAATCGTAAATGTTGCCAGATCAACTTGTTGGTCGCCGAATCTCAATGCTAAAACATAGTTCCCTGATGACTGTTGGCGTGGAATCTGCCAACGCATATCGGTGCGAACAAGCTCCCCATCAACCCAATCTTGTGGCGCGTACTCGAGCCGAGAGGTCGCAATAGTCTGTATTTGGTCGCCAATCAGCATCACATCAAAGACATCAAGGTCACGCACACCATGCAGCGCCTCCCAGAACAACGAAACGTCAAATTGTTCACCCGGACGCATGGTATCAGGTATAGAATCCCATCCCAATAGCCGGACACCATCCGTGACTTCCACTTGAGTCGGATTAGTAATGTTCAGATCGGATACAGGTGGGAACGTTTCAGGTCTTATAACATCAATTGGGCCAATAGCCGCAGAGATTCCAGCGTGCGAGCCATCTGCTGTAACAAACGAGACAAATGTGCCCGTCAAGCGATCCACCCAAGACAATTGCAGGGTATATTCTCCTGGCGGTATAGCGAGTGGCACGTTGACAGCCATCCGTTGAATGAGCGTTTCCCCCAGCTGCCATTGATCTGTATTCGATAAGAACATATCATTGGATGAAAGCGTCTGCCCTAGATCATTTTGCAAACTTAGAATTGGGCGTAGTTGGCTGTATAGCGGCGACTGCTGCACTTGCCAGGCGATGGTTACATATCCGGTTGCACCTGCTGTTATTGGTTCAGCTTGTATTCCAATAAGTGATAGGTAGATATTCGACACCTTGTCTCTAGGCGGCTCAACATCATTCAGGGCAGCATCAGCGCGCGGACGATACGCCCAGAATGCTGGATCACCATCTGGCCCGGTGGGAATATCGGCGAGTGAAAGTGGTTCAAGCAGTGAACGCCATTCCTCTCGAGGCAGCGTATCATGGGCGAATATCAGGATACCATCCTGATTGAGGATCAGGCTGTCCGTGCCCAGCCAGGTAACAGATTGCTCGTAGCCCATTAATACAGTGGGATGATTTCGATGATATGCACCAATGTAGACTGGAGTCCCTTCCTCAATATGATCTGGCAACCATTCGACTGCTTTCGCCAGATCAGCATCTGTCTGATAGAACAGGTCAGCCCGCCTAGCCCATTGGAAATAGTCACGGGCGACAAACCCACTCCCGATTAGGAGAACCAACACAATCACTGCATATGTCATGCGTTTAGCTCGATAAGGCAGTGCACCTAAGATTGCCTCGAAGCCAACAGCGACTACCAGAAAAATCAGCGGAACCATTCCCAGTGAGCGCATATGGCTAGGTGGCGAACCACCGACAGAAATCACACTTGGGATCACCATCAAAGGTGAAAGCAGCAACATGGCATAGGCAGTTCGCTCGGTAGGCGCGTGCCCTTTCAAAACGCGAACTAAGCACAATACCCAACCAACGACCAACAACAGCCCTTCGATCAGCGTAAAATACGGGCGTTCGGGGTCGTTATAACGCAGATTGCCGAAATCACCTCGAATAAAGAACATTTCAACATGGCGTTTGACACTTTCTGCCAGTGAAACACTCATCTGGCCTTCAGTGACTTCTGCCAATCGATTCAGAAAGATGTCTGGGTTGTCAATCGCGTATCTTGCCATCGGCAATGCGGCCAACCCCATAGCACCAAAAAACACAACACCTTGACCCAGCCGAAGCCGCCAGCGCGAGCGATCAACCCCCAACAAGAAGACAGCTGCCAGTAGCAACCAGGCTGGGAATAAACGCGAGGCCATATAGGTATATAACGTGCCACCTGCCAAGATTCCACCAGTAACCAGCCATCCATAACACCCTGGCTTAAGACCGCGCCACAGGAAAACAAGTGCAATCCCTTGCATCATAGGCAAGGTCACCGCACGAAACATCTGCCTGCTCATTAAAATTTGATGAAATGAAAAGGTCATCAACACCCCGGCAATCAAGCCAATAACCAGACCGCGATGATGGGGAAACATCGCCCGACCCAAAGCTATTGCAGTGGCAATCGTCAGCAAATTCGCGAATACGCTGGAAAAGCGCATAACCAGAGTATCATCACCAATCAGCCGGAGAAGCGGTGCATTAAGGTAAAAATATAAACTCTCTCGCCCTTGATAACTGTTGGCAATAGGAAATAAGTCGGCTCCATCAAAAGCGATACTGCGCGTTATTAAGACATTGGCAGCTTCATCATAATGTGGGCCAGGCGGGTAGGTATTCAGTTGGGCGATTCGTAGAGTAGCAGCGACCAGCAAAACCAGCACCACTAAAAGTAATTGGCGCATAAGATTGAAGCCTATCGGCCCTGTAGCTGTTTGGCAAGTGTTTTTAAGGTAGAATAGTCAATAGTGGGGTAGTTTGGGGATTGGTACATAATGGAATCAAACGAATTAGCGCCGTATTTCAAAGACGGTGCGTTGTATCTGCCCGAAAAAGCGATTGAATTGCTGAGCAAATCAGGTATTGATCCTTCGGTCTTAGAAGCCGCTCGCATGGGTATGGCGCTAGACAACACCGATGAAATCGCTTCTATTAGTAAAGCAATGGAAGAATTACTCAGCAACCTTTCGAGTAGTTGATGCAGTCCGCTGCCTGAAGCGTGTTTGAAAAAAACTGTCGGGTTGATACAGGTTAATTTTCGGATGATCCAACCCGACCAAACTGAGCAGAACCAATTCTTTATGATCTTGCAGATAATAGACTAGATAGCGCTTGTCCTGTTGGAGTAAAGGACGTGGGGCCAACCGCCGCCGAAAACGAACCATCTGCTTACCATCATCCATCAGCTTTACAGGCCGCCCCATCGTCCATATACTGGCTGATTGTGCCGTTGCCGTAAACTCCCCGACATTAATCGGCATCCGAGCATAACGAATTGCCCGGAATAACGCACTCCCAGCTAAAATCCCAAAAGCTACCAGAAATGCCAGCCATCCCCCACGTACAAACACCGTTATCATACGCGGCAGCAAGATAAAGCTTAGAGGCACAAAAAACACGAGCAAACCGATAAACGGCTGAGTGACAATATCGAACCACTGGTTTGATGTCAGCTTGCCTGATCGATTCATCAGCAAACGTTCTCGCATTTCTGGGACAACTTCAGACATTCAACCACCTCATCTTTGATCGGAAGTGCCTTAAAAACCTAGCCTGGCAAAGGCAACGACTGTTTCTTGTAGCAAGTTGGTCATCAAAATGGGGAACAAGCCCAGAATTAATGTGCCGGAGAACGCTACATAAACCGCAGCGCTCAGGTAGTTGGTTGCGCCTTCAGCCAGATCACCCTCACCATCCTGTAGATACATGTTAACGATAATGCGGGCATAGTAGAATGCGCTGACCACACTGGTCAGGACACCGATAATGGCAAGTACAACCAGATTGGCTTCCATTGCTGCTTTGAAAATCAGGAACTTACCCACGAAACCTGCCGTTGTTGGGACACCTATCAAGCTCAACATGAAGAAAGCCATCATCGCCGCTAGCCCAGGTCTTGACCTTGAAAGACCAACAAAGTCATCAATGCTAGTTCCTGTGCCATCATCCTTCTCAATCGCAATCACAACAGAGAATGCACCCAGATTAGTGAAGGTATAGGCCATCAAGTAGATCAATGCGCCGGTTGTTGCTGCTTCCATGACATCATGGGTGCCAATGGCAGCGACAGCCATCAGGAGGTAACCTGCATGGGCAATCGACGAATAGGCCAGCATCCGTTTAATATTAGACTGAGAAATCGCTACAAAGTTACCTAAGATCATCGTAGCAGCCGCAATCACGACCACCGATCCCTGCCATGCTGTATTCAGATCGCCATCATTAGCAACAAAAGCTGGCAAACCAATGGCCATAATCCGCAGCAGAGCGCCAAAACCGCCGACCTTCGCCCCCACACTCATGAATGCAGTCACAGGTGTTGGTGCCCCTTCATAAACATCGGGGGCCCACATATGAAATGGAACAGCCGCCACTTTGAAGCCCAACGCTACAAAAACAAGCGATATGCCAACTAATAGATAAACCGTCGCTGTGCCGGAAGTCGAGACAATCTCCCTAACAGCAACAAAAATCTCAGGGAGATTGGTTGAGCCTGTCGCACCATAAATAAACGCAGAGCCAAAAACAAAGATTGCGCTGGCAAACGCACCCATAATGAAATACTTCATGGCGCTTTCTTCTGATTTGGGGTCTTTGCTCCGCATCCCCGCCATGACATACAGTGGAATACTGAGTAGTTCAAACGAAACGAAGACAACTAGCAAATCGTTTGCACTACCCATCAACATGATGCCTATGACGGAAAACAGCAGCAACGAATAGAATTCACCGACATGTAAATTGGTGCGTTCCAGATAATCCACGCTGATGAGCAAGCCTATAAAGGCAGCGATTAACACCACTATATTCAGGAAACCCGTAAACCGATCAGCAACGACCATATCAAAGAAGGCTGTTTCACCACTGGTAAACGAGAATAGATTCAGGATAAATGCGACAATAAGCGCACCGGCTGTAGCATAGGCTGTGAGGATCTTGCGATCTCTTGGAACAAAGAGGTCAACAATCAACAACATCGTTGTAAAAAGCCCCAGAAAAACAACTGGGAGTGTGACTTCTAAATTGAGATCGGCAATACTGGGTGCATCAAACATGGTTGCTCCCTTACGGAACCATCGTTAAGATTTCGGGCACATTCTCGCTCATCTGCACTAACAGGTTATTGGTGGTGGCGTCCATTACATCGAACCAGGCCGAGGGTTGCAGACCAATCCAGAAGATGAGGAGCAAAATGGGGATCATCACAGCAATTTCTTGCCAGTTCATGTCCGGCAAATTCTTGTTTTCTTCCTTATCTAGTTCACCCATATAGACTTTCTGGAACATATACAAGATGTAGACGGCTGCCATGATGACCCCAAGTGTGCCGAACAACGCGAAGAGGAAGCCGAGTGTGCTGCTGCCCAACGCACCCATCAAAATCGTAAACTCACCAACGAAACCGTTCAATCCGGGCAAGCCCATGCTGCTGAGCGAAACAACCAGACTGATGCCACCAAACAAGGGCATGGCTTTCCAGATACCACCATAAGCTGCCATCGCTTTCGTATGACGCCGTTCGTAGAGCATCCCGACGAGCAAGAACAAACCGCCCGTGCTAATCCCATGACTGACCATCTGGAGCGTCGCCCCTTGAATACCAGCCGAGGTCATAGAAAAGATACCCAACACGACGAAACCGAGATGGCTTACGGATGAATAAGCAACCAACTTCTTAATATCAGTCTGCGCATAACTGACCCATGCACCATAGATAATGCCGATGATGCCTAAACCGGCGACAAATGGCGCCCACTCTACGGCTGCTTGTGGGAACATCGGCAAGCAGAATCGAACAAGACCATATGTACCCATTTTCAGCAGGACACCTGCCAGGATCACAGAACCAGCCGTTGGCGCTTGAACGTGTGCATCGGGCAACCAGCTATGGAATGGGAAAACTGGCACTTTGATGGCGAAAGCCACCAGGAAACCCAGGAATAGGTAGGATTGTGTACTAAAAATGCCATCAAATGGGAAATTGAGCGCACCACTGTGTACCATTGATACGATCTCTGGCACAGCAAAGGTTCCAGCTTGAGTGCCTACATACAAGATCGCCAGTAGCATCAAAATCGAGCCAGCCATCGTATATAGGAAAAATTTGATCGCTGCATAGACACGATTCTCCGCGCCCCAGATACCGATCAAGAAATACATCGGAACCAGCGTAACTTCCCAGAAAATGTAAAAAATAATCAAATCTTGAACAACGAACACACCCAACATGGCCCATTCTAGCAGCAGCATGAAGAGATAATAGAGCTTTTCATTGCCCCGTTCTATGATCACACCACTTCCAAATGAACTCATAATGGCAATCGGCATAATAACTGTCGTCAACAGCACCATCAGCATACTAATCCCATCAACGCCGACATAATAGCTGATGCCAAGTGCTGGGAGCCAATCGTTTTGTTGTGCCATCTGAAGACCTACCTCGCCGTTCTCGAAGGCAATGCCCATAATCAGCGAGGCAACGAAGGTCGCCACACTGAAGCCGAAGGCTGTCCATTTGATTGCCGAACCATCCCGTTCTTCGTTCATAAAGAGCAGGATTGCCAGCCCCACCATAGGCAAAAAGAGCGTTACCGTCGTGAGCGACAAAGTTGAGCTAACTGCTTCCATAGTTTGATGCTCCTAACCGATTTCAATCAGCGGTATCAACATAATGACAACGATTGCAACCACACCCAGGAATAAGGCCAGGACGTAGGTGCGTACATAACCCGTTTGGACACGGCGGATTGAACCGCTAAACCATACAACCAACCGCCCTAATCCGTTGACAATGCCATCAATGATGCCCAGATCGAACGGTATTGCTAACAACTTCGCGATTGCATTATAGCCACGCAAGATGACCCGATCATGCACATAATCATGCCAGAAATTCCAATCAATTGTGTTGGCGAGGAAGTCACTTAACCGATTGTAATTGGCTTCAAACAGTGTGTAATAAACCTCATCCCACCACAGGCGGGCATTCGCCATCGTCCAAATCGGTCCTGATCTCAGATTGATCTGTAGTGGGTCTTTATCTTCACCCACAACAGCTTTGTCTCCGCCGTAAATCGAGCGGGCCAGGAAGATCGCCCCTAGGCCAAGTGTAAGGGCTGAAAGCGCGATGACGGTCTGAAATGGCGGGAGATGGAAATGGGCGATACTGTGTTCCAGGAAATCACCTAGAGCATGACGGCCGATGCTGCCATCAAAACCAAACGTGAACAACGAGCCAACACCACCTGGAATATTGATAAACCCAATAAGCAGACCAAAGAAGGCCAGGATAATCAGCGAGATCGTCATTGACGGCCCGCTCTCAGAAGCATGTTCAGCAGCTTCTGTGCGCGGTTTGCCATGGAAGACCATCTCAATCTGACGCCACATATAGAAGGCTGTGAAGCCAGCCGCCAGTAATAGCATACCCAAGGCAATATAACCCTCTAACTCACCACCACGGAAACCAACCTGCCACGCATCTGCCAGAATTTCGTCCTTAGACCAGAAACCCGCGAAGGGCCAGATACCTGCCAGTGCCAACGTTCCTATCAGATAAGTCCAATAGGTAATCGGCATCTTGCTGCGCAACCCACCCATATTGCGCATATCCTGCGGATCAAGGTCGTCATCATGGTGATGACTTGCGTGATGATGTCCGTGTTCAACACCATGAATTACTGAACCACTGCCAAGGAAGAGCAGCGCCTTGAAGAAGGCATGTGTAATCATATGGAACATCGCTGCTGGATATGCACCAAGGCCTACTGCTGCAACCATAAAGCCAAGCTGACTGATGGTTGAATAGGCCAGCACACGTTTAATATCCCATTGACCAACCGCGATGAAACCCGCAATCAGTGCTGTGCTTGCACCCACCATGGTGACAACAAATGACGTGAATTCGGCATGATGGAACATCACATTGGAACGCACCATCATATACACCCCTGCCGTCACCATCGTCGCCGCATGGATCAACGCACTCACTGGGGTTGGGCCTGCCATCGCATCTGGCAGCCAAACAAACAATGGGATCTGTGCTGATTTACCACTCGCACCGAGCAGCATAAACAGTGTAATCAGAACAATCGCCGTCTCAAGAGAAAGCTCAAACGCACCAAAGTCAATAATCGTCTCTTCACCTGCGGCTTCCTGCTCAGCAAACATCAACTCAGTTTGCCCGAAGACACCAAGCTGGCCTGGTTCAATCCCTTCTGTCAGATGAGAAAGGGTTGCTTCTGGCACACCATCATGATCGTCGCTGCCATGGCCACTTTCGTCACCATGTCCGTCTTCAGCCGCTCCTGCAGCACCATGCTCTTCGCTATCGGTAGCCTGTTCCTCAGTATCCGAGTCGTGATCAATGTCATCCGCATGTTCTTCTTCATCACCATACGCGTCTGAAGTAGTATCATGGTCAGCCCCTACAGATACGTTCGTTATCTCACTGGGCTTGTAGAAGTCCAATGTACCAAACGTCCAGAACATCAGGAACATCGCCATCAACATGCCAAAGTCGCCAATACGATTGACGATAAAGGCTTTGCGGGCGGCGTTGCCATTGCTCCAACCAACCCCTTTGGGCTTATCCCACCAGAAACCAATCAGCAGATACGAACACAAGCCCACACCTTCCCAGCCGACAAACAACATTAGGAAGTTGTTACCAGAGACCAGCACCAGCATGAATGCCAGGAACATATTAAGATAGGCGAAGAAGCGATAGAATCGGGGATCTCCGTGCATATAACCGGAAGCATAGACATGGATCAACGTGCCAACAAACGTTACAAACATCATCATCGACACACTCAATGTATCGACACGGGTTTGCCAGGTAATATTGATACCCGCAGAATCAATGCGGATCCAGCTATCAAGGAATGGTGGATCAATGACGGCTGGTTGGAAGTCATTACCGCGCAGATAGCTATAAAGCAGAACTGCGATGACAAACGCCATGGCAGCGGCAAACGTCCCAATCAGGGCTGATGCTCGCTCGCCCATCCGTGCGCCCCAAAAATAGTTGATGAAAGCGCCAATGGAGGGGAATAAAATGATGAGAGGTGCAACTTGCGCTAAATTCTCCATAGTAGTGAAGCCCTTAGCCTTCCATCAGATGAAGTTCATCAATATTAATCGTTTGTCTGTTCCTGAAGATAGTCACAATCAGAGCTAGACCAATCGCCACTTCTGCGGCTGCAACGGTAATGACGAAGAAGACAAACACCTGTCCATCGGCCTCGCCCCATTGATGAGCAAAAGCCACAAGTGCGAGATTTGCAGCATTGAGCATCAACTCGACAGACATAAAGACCAGGATCGCGTTGCGGCGTAACATCACACCCATAGCGCCCAGTACAAACAAGACAGTACTTAAGATAATAAATGCTTCAGTTCCAACCATTGACCCATCCTCCTAAAGTGTTTCATCGGGTTGTTCCGATGAGTCAGGCGGTTCAAGTTGTGGATAAACGTCTACAGTAACATCATGCCCGGTTTGAGTGGCAATCACACTCGTCAGTGGGCGGCTGACCTTGCGGCGGGTTAAGCGCCCTGGTTTTGGTTTAATCTCGCCACGCTGCGACAACACAATTGCGCCAACCATCGTTGCCAGCAACAACAGCGCAACGATCTGAAACGGCAGAACATACTTCACAAACAAAGACTGCCCGATAGACTTGGGGCTGCCCAGCGCCGGGTTCGTATCTGTCACCAACGAATAGGCCAACGGGCGCAGGGTATTATCGAAATTGTCCGGTTCTCCCGCCAAGATCACCAGTTCAGAGGTATCAGCCTCAATATCTTTGTTAATCCGCGCCATGAAGATGTCGGTGTCACTCTCAGGGATGAACACGCCCTGGAAACCGCCCGCTTCATATATTAGTGTTTCCGATGCTGTGCCGTAAGCCACCCCTTCCAGGATGACTTCAATCTCTTCATCAGGGCGAATAATGAAATCGCTGCCTGCATCAATCAAATCAACCGTTGGGGCTTCAGCATAGGCATTGAAGACAGTCAAGCGCCCGGTTTGATCGGCTACAGTCAAATCTTCGGCAACTACACCCAATGCGGGTAATGGGCTTTCCAGATCACCATAAGCGATTGCAGTAAAGGCGCTTCCTGCCTCCGCCTGCAGTGTCCCTAGAGCGAAGGCGTTTTCTAATCCATCGCCCGCCAGAGCCAATGAGATGGTATGCTCACCCGGTTCAACCTCGGCAAAATCAGTCACATCACGGAAGACCTGTCCCTCGCCAACCAGTACATCATCAACATAAATATCAACGGGTTCCCTTGCACCCGGCGCAACATGGACAACTCGCAGCAGCGGCGCGCCCGCTTCAATTTCACGATCATCAATTCTTCCAGCGATTATCGCCATGCCGACTGCAATCAAGAAAGCCATCGTCAGTATTAGTGTACCTGGCGCTTGCCAGGAAAATTGCTGGGTGTCAGCTCCACCAACTTTTTCGGCTCCTAACAGCATGATGACAAACAAGAACAACACCATAATCGCCCCGGCATAAACAGCAAGCTGTACCATTGCTAGAAAAGAGGCGTCGAGCATGAGGAACAAAAAGGCAACGCAGGCGAAGTTCAGGATCAAGAACAACGCACTATGCACAGCATTTTCTGTTAGGAGCATCATAACTGCTGAAGCGACAGCAACAGCCCCTATAACTATGAAGAGTGCAACTTCTATCGGCATCTGAATACGTCCTTATAGGGCGTTGGCGTAGACAATTGTGCAGTTTAACACAAACAGTGCCCGAATCAAAGGTTCTGGCACGACCAACTTAAGCATAATTTAACCCGCTACTTGGCATCAGGCATGTCAGGAATCGCACGGTCAAATGCACCTGATTCCACCGTTTGCGGCGTCGGATCACCGCCTTTTGGTACAGGATCAATCAGCATCTGTTTGACGAAAATCGCATCCCGGCGATCTGTAAAACTCAGCTGATGTTCGTGTCCTAATTCAATCGCCTGGGTCGGGCAAGCATCCTCACAATAGCCACAAAAGATGCACCGCAGCATGTTGATTTCGTAGGTCTTGGCATAGCGCTCACCAGGGCTAAAGCGTTCTTCATCGGTGTTTTCAGCCGCTTCAACCCAGATTGCATCAGCTGGGCAAGAGGCCGCACACAACGCACACCCAATACATTTTTCTAGGCCGTTTTCATAGCGACGTAGGTGATGACGACCCTTGAAGCGCTCCTGGAATGGCCGTACTTCTTCCGGGTATTGCAGTGTCACATCTTCTTCAAGCAGATATTTGAACGTCGTCGCCAATCCACGAATGATATTCATACGTTAACTCCCCAAATTCTTAATCACTAGCCGTCTGTGATGGCAATGCAGCAGTCTCATCACCTTCTGGTAAAGCCTCTGGCGCTTCAGATGTTTCCGGTTCAACACCCAACTGCGCCAGACTGTCCAGGATTTTTAGCGTCCAGTTATAACCGGAGATTGGAATGGCGATCAAACCACCCACAATGGTCAATGCGCCATAGGCAAAACCACTGCGCTCACCTGTAATTACCGGATCAAGCTCATAATCATCGTCCTCTTCAGCTTCCTCATCACGCCCAAACAGGAATAAACCTGCAATTACAACAATCGCAATCATCACCAGCGAGAAGGTAATATACGCCCGCTGTCCCAATTCTTCACCAACAATTACAGCCACAGATGTCCAGATAACAGCCAGGATGGCCAGCGGCAGCAGCACTTTCCAGCCTAGCATCATCAAGCGATCATAGCGAATACGCGGCAGCGTTGCTCGAATCCAGATCATACCAATGATTAAAATGACCACTTTTCCCAACATGACCAACGGGCCAAGAATTGGGATATGCTCGACTAAGCCAAAGCCATCTTGATAGCCGCCAAAATACATGGAGGCTGCAATCATACTTACAGCAATCATGCCGAGGTATTCTGCCATCATGAATAGAGCGAACTTCATGCCACTGTATTCTGTCATATAACCGGCAGTCAATTCTTGTTCTGCTTCTGGCAAATCAAAGGGCGCCCGGTTCACTTCTGCTAACAACGCTAACAAAAGTATCCCGGCTGCCAGCGGATTCTGAAAAACAAACCAACCAGCAAAGGGCAGCGTAATGTGCTGAGCTTCAATTATGTCACCCAGCCGCATACTGCCCACAATCAAAACAGGAACAGCCAACGCCAGCCCCATGCTGAGTTCATAACTAATCATCTGGGCGGACGCCCGCAAACCGCCCAACATGGCGTATTTATTGTTGCTCGCCCAACCAGCCAGCACAACACCATAAGTTCCCAGGCTGGTAATCGCCAGTAGCCACAACACACCCACATCAGGATCAGCCAGTTGCAGTGGCACACGATACCAGACACCATCGAACCAGGGTACGATAATTGGCGGTCCCATTGGAATCACCGCCAGAACAACTAGCGTCGGCAGCACTTTGAGAATGGGCGCAATCCGATAAACCCAGATATAAGCATCAGCAGGCTGAATATTTTCCTTAAAGATCAGTTTGACACCATCTGCAGCTGGCTGGAGGAACCCCCAGGGGCCTACACGGTTCGGCCCGACACGCTGTTGAAAATAGGCGATCAGTTTGCGTTCGAGCAGCGTAACATAGGCAAAACCTGTCACGATGGCGAACAGTAATATAGCGGAATAAATCAGCGAATGAACGATCTGGCATCCGTCTGAGTCTACACAGTCAACGACTTCCTCACCTACCCGTTCATGAGGGCGGAAGGTAAATTCTAATAGGTCCTCGCCGATGTTCAAGACGCTACCCCAGTTGGCAAGAACGCCAACCACAACAGCCAGAACGATGACGCCAGCAATTAGGATACCGAATAAACTCCGGTTCATCATCTCTTACCTCTCGACTTTGGAGATTGTGCCTACTGTAATTTCAAGCGGTGTCGCGCTGTCGGTCAGATGACGGGGCAGTACAATCGTACCTTTGGGTGCGCTTCCATTCACATGCGCCTTGACGCGAACCGCCACATGATCTGTTTTGACCTCGACAACATCGTCCTTCTCGATGCCGAGCTTCTTTGCATCAACTTCATTAATTTCTGCATAAGGAGCCAACACACGTGGATGTACTAGCGTACTCGGCAGGAAATTGCGCTGACGATTGTAAAGCAGCGTCGTCGGAACAATAAGCAATTTGCCACGTCCTGCTTTCACGGGCTTGGGCAGCTTGACTTGGCTCATCGCTGTTTTCTCGCCTTTATCGGCCACAGTTGGAATTTGAATGCCCAGACCACCTGTGTTTTGATACGCTGTTCCGCCATAGTACAGGTCATTACCCCCCACATCCGGGAACTGACGCTCGACTTTCGCCAATGCTTTATAGCGCATCCCCTCGAACTCAGGAACATTTTGAGTGATTTCCAGCATGACCGCAGCAGCGGAGAGTTTGGCTCGGCCTTGCCCCAGTGCATCCCCAACCCGGCTGAAGATTTGCCATGTCGGGAGTGCTTCACCCATTGGGCCTTGGGCGGTATAGAAGCGCTGTACCCGCCGCTCACCACTGGTAAACGTACCGTCTCGTTCTGCAAAACTCTGGACCGGAAGCACCACTTCTGCTTGTTCACTTAGCCCGTCGGCAAACAGGTTCAAGCAGATGACTTTCTCAACTTTGCCCAGCCATTGGGCTGCATCAGGATCATCAGACAACAGATCAGCCTGGGCTACGATCAAAACCTTGGGTGGATTCTTCGCGATGGCTTTTGTCATTTCGGGCGTATAGCCCATGTAATGCAAGCCCATGCCGTTCGGTCCTGGTAATGCAGATAGCAGACCATTGTTCACTTGACCAACATGATCGCTTTCAATCAAGAAATTCGCGGTGGCTTGCATCAAGCCCTGGCTACCTTCTAGATTTAAGCCTTCGGCTCCAGTGATGACAATTAAATTTTTGGCATCCGCCAGTTTATTTGCGATGTCGCCATTTTCGGATTTCAAGTTGTTCATCGTTTCAGCAGCGAGACCCGAGTTATAACGGATGGTTTCGTCTGCAAAGTCATCCATGCGGGTTGGGCGAGCATTCGCCACCACCACATAGGCACCACGATCCTGCGCTTGCTTCACACGCAGATGCCAGATAGGAACCTCCTCTTCCAGATCACAGGCAATCACGAGAACAGCATCGCCCTGGCCCAGATCACCCAGATTTGTGCCTTTACCCACACCAACCTGCGCGATCAAATCTGCACCAGCATGTGTCGGGGGCCATGCACCCAGGCGATCACTACCAACACCCGCCAGCAGTTGACGCAACGTCCACAAGTCTTCATTCGAGAGGCTACTGCTGACAATCGCTGCAACATCACCATCCGCCGCTTTGAGCGTATCCGCAAAGGTCTTGAAGCCTTCTGCCCAGACCGTATCTTTCAGATTGCCGCTGGAATTGCGAATCTTGGGCTGTTGCAGGCGATCTTCACTAGAGGTGAAATGGTGACCAAACCGAGTCTTATCAGAAATCCAGATTTCGTTGACCTGTTCGTTCTGTCGCGGCATCACGCGCTTGATGATCGCCTTACCACCAAAATCACGGTCCAGACGGATACTCAGGCTAATGTTAGAACCTGCCGCATCCCAGGGGCAAATGCTGGGAACTTCGGTCAGTTCCCAGGGACGCGCCCCAAAGCGAAAATCAGCCGTCGTCAAGGCCCCTACCGGGCAAATATCAGTTGTATTACCAGAGAAATAAGTGTCGAAACCGGGATCGGAGTTGGTAATAATTTGCAGTGAACGTCCACGCTCATGGAAACCGAGGACGTCATCGCCAACAATCTCATCCTGAAAACGCACACAACGCGCACATTGGATACACCGTTCTTCATCCAAGAAGATCAAGTCACCGAGTGGGACATGCTTGTTCAAGTTCATCTTGTCATCAAAATACATACGGCTGGATTGTGGCCCATGTTCCATCGTCAAGTTCTGCAAGGGACATTCGCCCCCTTTATCACAGATGGGACAATCCAGAGGATGGCTGGTCAACAGGAACTCAATAACGTTTGTGCGAGCGTCGTCAACTTCTTGGGTGTTGGTCTTCACCACCATGCCATCGCTAACACGCTGGGTGCAAGCTGTTTGCAATTTGGGGAACCAGCGAACTTGCGGATTGCCGTTATCATCCAACATAACCTCGCCTGTTTCGCGGTCTTTCATGATGGAGCCAAGCTCAACCAAGCACATACGGCACATGCCAACAGGTTCCATCTTGGGATGATAGCAAAACACCGGGATGTCATCATTGGCATGCCATTTAGCAACATCTACCAGATTCGACCCAGCAGGAACTTCATACTTTTTGTCATTTATGATAATCGTTACTACATCACTCATATCAAGTTCATTCCTTATCATTGCCTCCGCTTCTTACGAAGGCGGGCTTCAGTCGTTTCTAATCCCCGCAGCGCACGATCTCGTGCGACCTGTGCAATAATACCCCAATCTTTCGTCTCTATCGCTTGCGTGGCGGCTTTCAATACATACTCAAAGTCAATCGCAGCGAAGGCATCAAACCCTAATGCCAGATAAAATTCACCACGTATCAGATAGTTCGAGAATGCGTCAGGATCGTTCTTTATCGCCGCGTCCAGATCGTCAATTTGTTGTAAATATGCCTCACGCGAAGGCCACGCGATCATGCGTTAATCACCAGCCGTCGCTTCTACTTGGCCACCGCCATTGACATGCTGATGGAAATCGTCAGAGAAATGCTTGATGGTCGCCAACACCGGATTAGCAGCGAAATCCCCCAGGGCACACAGGGTTGTGCCCGCCATATTATCAGCAACTTCGTTAATCCGGTCAATGTCTTCTGCTGTGCCTTCGCCACGCAAAATACGATCTAGCACCTTATCCAGCCAATATGTTCCTTCACGGCAGGGTGTACATTTACCACAACTTTCGTGCTTAAAAAACTTAATCATTTTAGAGGCTGCCCAGGTGACATCAACTGTATCATCCAGGATGATGATAGAAGCCGACCCTAGGATTGTACCTACCGCCTGCAAATCCTCATAGGTCAAAGGCGTGTCTAAGATTTCATCGGTTGCCGGGACAATCGGGCCGGACCCGCCCGATGGCAAAATAGCCTTGATCTGGTTGCCATTCACAATGCCACCCGCATGGTCAAAGATCAATTCACGAAAGGTTAATGATCCTAGTGGAAACTCGTAATTCCCTGGCTTATTGACATGCCCACTCACACAGAACACCTTTGTGCCTGTGCTTTGTTCTGTGCCGAATTTCTTATACTCATCCGCACCGTTTCGTAGAATGAAGGGTACATTCGCCAGCGTTTCGACGTTGTTGACAACAGTGGCTTCAGCATAAAGGCCACCACCCTTCTGTGCTGGGAACGGGGGACGCACACGCGGCTGGCCGAGTTTCCCTTCTAGGCTGTTGAGCAAGGCACTCTCTTCACCACAGATATAAGCCCCTGCGCCGAGGTGGGTGTACATCGGGCATGACCAGCCTGAACCCTGTACATGCTCCCCCAACCAGTTGTTTTCTTGGGCTGTGGCGATGCACTTGTCCATTTCGGCTGCCAAATCCCAGAATTCACCACGCAGGTAGATGTAGACGGCTGTCGCCTGAATTGCATAGGCACAGATCATCGCGCCTTCAATCAATTGGTAGGGGTTGTTCTCCATGATCTGACGGTCTTTGAACGTCCCTGATTCGCTCTCATCAGCATTGACAACGACGTATTTGATCGGTTCGTTCTTGGGAATAAAGCTCCATTTGACACCCGCCGGAAAGCCAGCCCCACCACGCCCCCGTAGATTAGCGGCTTTCACTTCATTGATGACATCTTCAGGCGACTGGCTGAGCGCTTTCTCCAGCCCTTCAAAGCCACCATCCTTGAGATAAACATCGTATTCGTGGATGTCTGGAATTTCTTTTTCCCGTAAGAGAATGTGCATTCGTCGGTCTCCACTATTCGTTCTTGGCGGCTTCTACACGCCATTCGTCGATGAGCTGTTTCATCTTTTCCATATCGAGGTCCTCGACATAATGAAAATTGCATTGCAGCATGGGCGCACGATCACAGGCAGCCAGACACATCACATGTTCCACTGTAAATATACCGTCTTCGGTTGTGCCCCCTTCCACCACCTCTAGATACTCTTTGAGTTCTTTGTGGAATTGGTCTGCACCCCGCAGCGCACATGGCAAATCGGTGCAGACTTGCAGCCAGTATTTGCCCTTCTCGCGTTCGGAATACATCGTATAGAAGCCCGCGATAGACCGAACCTGGGTTGGATCCATCTCACACAATTGGGCAACTTCCTTGATTCCATCCGGGTTCACCCAACCGTATTCCTGCTGTGCCAGATGGAGCAGCGGCATCACAGCCGAACGTTTATCTGGATATTTGGCGAAGGTAGTTTTTATTTGGTTCGCGTACTTTTCAGCCAGCGCCATGTTCTGTCCTTTTGTGTTTAGCGGTCACAGTCACCGAGTACAATGTCGATGCTACCGATAATGGCGATCAAGTCGGCAATCATGTGGCCTTCTGCCATCAAAGGAATGGCTTGAATGTGAATCAATGAAGGGGTCTTGAACCGCACTTTACGCGGTGTGTTGCCACCTGTACCATGCAAATAACATCCGATTTCACCACGTGGGCTTTCAATCGCAGCATAAACTTCTTCATCCGGTGCATCGAAACCTGCTGTCCACAGTTTGAAATGGTGGATGACAGCTTCCATACTCTGTCCCAATTCGCTGCGTGGCGGTGGGACATATTTCCGATTTTCGGAACGGAAGGGGCCATCGGGGAGTTTCTCAATTGCCTGCTGCAAAATGCAGATACTCTGACGGATTTCCTGAATACGGACAAGGTAACGATCATACACATCGCCGTGCTCGCCTAATGGAACGTCAAACTCGTATTCTTCATAACCTGAATAGGGCATGGCTTTGCGAATATCCCAGTTCACCCCACTGGCACGCAAACAGCCACCTGTCAATCCCCAAGCCAACGCCATATCCGGCTCAATAATGCCCACCCCCTGGGTACGATCCAACCAGATTGGGTTAGAAGTCAGCAACCGTTCGTAATCATCAACTGCGCGTGGAAATTCTCCAAGGAATTTTTCTAATGCAGGTAGAAATTCGGGATGAAGATCGCGCCAGACACCACCAGGGCGGAAATAAGACCCCATCATACGCTGGCCTGAAAGCATCTCGAACATATCGAGAATTTTCTCACGTTCACGGAAGCAGTAGAGGAAAACACTCATCGCCCCCATGTCAATCGCATGGGTTCCCAGCCAGACCATATGACTGGCAATACGAGTTAGTTCCAGGCAGATCACACGGATCGCCTGACCCCTTGGCGGCACATCCAAACCAGTGAGCTTCTCGACTGCGGAGCAATATACCATGTTGTTGGCCATCGGCGACATATAATCCATACGATCCGTCAGGGCAACGCCCTTCTCATAGGTCTTGGATTCGATGGTCTTTTCGATACCAGTATGTAAGAAGCCGATCTCTGGCAGACAGGTGATAATCTCTTCACCATCCAGTTCAAGCAGCAAACGCAGCACGCCATGGGTGCTGGGGTGATGGGGCCCCATATTAAGTAGCATCGTCTCGCCCGTCATAGCCCGATCACTTACCAGACCGCGTAGTTCATCCAGGCTGCCTTGCCATTGTTGTTTTTCTATCGCTGCCATCTGTATCTAATCCTTAGCCAGCGGCTTATGCTTCTGGATTTCTTCGGCATTAAATGAAAACTGAACTGTCTCGTAACCCAGAGGATAATCACGCCTATGTGGATAGCCGTGCCAATCTTCGGGCATGAGCAAACGACGTAAATCCGGATGACCTTCAAACACAATGCCCATCATATCATGGGCTTCACGCTCTAACCAATTGGCCACAGGCCAAACATGGATTACTGTCGGCACCCTTGGGTCATCTTCATCCAAAAAAGTTTTGATGCGCAGACGATGGTTATACAGCATAGAATACATATGATATGAAACGGCGAATCGCCCCAGACGATGCCCATAATCTGGATAATAGTCCACCGGGCTAATATCAGAAAGGAAATTGTAAATCAGGCCAGGTGTGTCGCGCAGATACAAACAAACGTCTGCCACTGTTTCTGGTTTGACGATAATCGTCGTCTCGTCAGCGAAGAATTTGGTGGAGACTACCGCATCTGGATAAACGGATTGCACAACCTCTACAGGATCACTTGCATCTGGAATGAGCGTCATCGTTAGCTTGCCCAATCCTGAATGCGCTCACCTTTGATCTTTTCATGCAACGTCAGAATACCGTGCATCAGTTGTTCTGGGCGTGGTGGGCAACCAGCGACATAAACATCCACTGGAATAATCTCATCAACACCTTGCACAACGGCGTAATTGTTATAGACGCCCCCACATGAAGCACAATCCCCCATCGAAATCACCCATTTGGGATCGGCCATTTGATCGTAGAGTTGACGCACCACCGGAGCCATCTTGCGCGTCACACGCCCTGCCACAATCAGCAAATCTGCTTGACGAGGGCTAGCACGGTTCAGTTCCATACCAAAACGAGCTAGATCATAATTGCTAGCCTGGGTACTCATATATTCAATGGCACAGCAAGCCAAACCAAACAGCAAAGGCCAAGTCGCGCCTGTCCGTGCCCAATTGATCCCTTCTTCTAAAGTCGTCGTGACAACGCCTAGGTTGCCCAGTTTAGATGTTACTCCCATTCCAACGCACCCTTCTTCCACTCATAGATCAACCCAACAGTTAAGATAAAAACGAATGTGCCCATAATGAGTAAACCATAGAAACCAAGATCGCGGAACACTACCGCCCAGGGCAAGAAAAAGATCACTTCAATATCAAAGAGGATGAACAGCACCGCAATCAGATAAAACTTGACTGGCAGACGGCGCACCGCCGGGCCTATCGGCTTCATACCACTTTCATAGGGGGCCGTTTTACGAAAAGTGGGATTGTGGGGCCCAAAGATGTAGGAAATGTTGGCAATTAAAACCGTTAAACCAAGAGCCAGAATTGTCAGAACTGCGACGGGCGCAAACTCTTGCAGAGCCATATCCACCTCTCAAAATAGTGATTGTTCAATTTTGAACAATGAAATATTCAGGCAAAGGTTAGCATAACCCCCAGGGCTTGTCAAATTCACCCAGTGGTTGGTTAAGGGTAGCGTAATTTAGCGCGTCCGTAAAGCAGAATTTGAAGAATTCTAACCCAGTCGTGAACCGCTTCTTTGTTTTTCCAGCGCTCGCTTATGTACCGTCAAAATATCTTCCACCACAAGCTCCCGATTCTGCGCATGTTGAGACGATTCCATCGAGTCCTCGTTGCCAATGCTAAACATATAGTGTGTTCCAGGTACAACCCGGATATTCTGCACCGGAAAATCGAGCTTACATAGTAAATCCATCATGGCAACCAATCCAACTAACCGATCCCGATGCGCCAGCATAACTCGGAACAAATCCCAGTCTTCGGCAATCTCGGTATCGTTCAACTGTCCCATCGCCAGAAACGTCGCGCCTGTGATACCACGTGGTGTGACATCATACTGAAAGGTGTGCGTTTCCTTTACATAGTCGCTTGATCCAGCAGTTAACGAACGGACAACTGTCGGTTTCACAAGCTTTTCAATGAATTTAAAAACCTCCACCCGCTGCAAAACACTGATGCCAATCCCTAATGTTGTATAGAATGCACGGTGCATTTCATCCTCAAGGAGCAGTGCTGGAGCCAAGGCATGATAGGTCACTTCACCATAATGCCAGAAGGCAGGATCATGGTAGAACAGGGTCGCACCACCCATACTGTGCCCGACAAAGTTAATGACCCTTGCCGAAGGATCACCGGGCTGCCGCCGAATACGCATCATATTTGCCCAACGTTCAATAGTTCGCATCGCAGCGGGTGGATTGCAAGTATCCAAGGCTGGATTCACATCCGCAAATTTGGAGAAACCAAAGCCATTATGATCGAGGGAGAGTGCGACCAATTTCCGATTCGCCAACACCACCTTTCCAGGTAGTTCTTCCCAGATGGTGTTATTGCCTGTCCAACCATGCACAAACACCACAAAGCCTTCTATATCACTAATCCGCTGGACGAGATATTCATCCGGCGTCTCGAAATCTTCGGGCCAATGCATCTTCCAGGCAAAATCAAGCAATCCTGATTCGTCTAAGAACCGCTGGCCCGCTTCCTGACTGAGATAGCCCATTTTCATCAAGTGGATGACGGTATAGTTGGCGGTATAGGTGTTGGCGATGACACCCTTGTCCCGGCGGGTATAGCCAGCTACCCAATCGAGTGATTTGTTCGCCATCACACAGTCTCCTTTAGCTTCTGTTGATCCTATTGTGCGCAGTCACCAGATTGAATGCAAGTTTGGCAAACATCCGTTAGTTGCGGATTTTGAGGTGCGGTGTGTTGAAGCCAGCAGCAGCCTAAAAAGCACGGGCTTGCTCATGAGCACGTTATGGATTCACCATGATCGACACGGCCGATGACAGCCTGCACCCACGCCCTGCTGCTGATACGTAGGCAACAACGCCAGGTCCCGATTTTCCGTCAAGCCACGCATGATCGACAACTCACGCCAATCATTTTCATCAAAGTTGCGATTGGCGGAGATCAAGACGACTAACCCAAGAATTTCGTCGATGTCAGTCAGTTTGGCCCGTCGCCCGTCGGATGATGAACCCCGGCAAGACTTTATGATTCCATCGCTCTGAATTTGGGGGCGATTGGACGGCTTGCCATTCCGCCATGATCGTGCGGTGAGTACCAGATGACATTTGGGGAATCTCGTCGGGTTGGAACACCCGCACATCATCCCCGGCTTGCAATTGATCTGTGAGAGGACGAGCACGTTAGAAGATCATAACCCCACAAACGGGCGGCCCTTCTGGGAAAGAATTGACGCCCATCATCCGCTTCCCCAGCACGATCCCGTCGTCCATCTCAATCAGGATACCCACACCAAGCACAGGCAGGCCGCACCCACCCCATCTTTACGGATAGTGAGTTGGTGACTCCCTATGGGGCAATATATCAAAGGACATTACATCTCAAGGTAGTCGCGCAGTTGACGGCTGCGGGTAGGATGGCGCAGTTTACGCAACGCTTTCGCCTCGATCTGACGAATACGTTCCCGCGTTACTCCAAAGTGACGTCCAACCTCTTCTAACGTATGATCCTGCCCGTCTTGCAAACCAAAGCGCATCTCCAGAACTTCGCGTTCGCGGTCACTGAGGACACCCAACGCTGAACGGATTTGCTCTTTCAACAGTTGACGACTGGCAGCATCTACCGGGCCAAGGATCTTGTCATCTTCAATGAAATCGCCCAGTATGCTGCTATCTTCCTGACCAATAGGCATATCGAGGCTCATCGGCTCCTGACTAATCCGCATGATCCGCCGGACTTTTTGCGCTGCGCGGCGCAGCTTGCGTTGTAGGCTGGGGTCAAGATGGGTTCCACTTCGACGCAGCAGTTTGATTGCATCTGCCTCTTCTGGCAGCAGGAAATCCATCTCTAGCGCGATCTGTTCAGCACTGGGTTCTGCACCCAGTTCTTGCAACAGTTCGCGCTGAACCCGCATCAGCCGATTGATGGTTTCCACCATATGCACCGGGATACGAATCGTCCGCGCCTGGTCAGCAATCGCACGACTGATGGCCTGCCGAATCCACCAGGTTGCATAGGTACTAAACTTATAGCCTTTGGTATGATCAAACTTGGCAACTGCCCGCAGCAACCCGATGTTGCCCTCCTGGATCAAATCAAGGAAGTTGATGCCCCGCCCCATATAACGCTTGGCCACACTGACTACCAGGCGCAGATTAGCCCGGGTCAGGGCTTCAGCAGCGAATTCAGCTTTGGTCTCGATTTGGTCAAAAACATAGTCCAGGTCTTCTAGCGTATCTTCATCGCGGTAGAACCACACTTCAAATTGCTTGTAATTGGGCAGTTCTTTATTTTCCCGGAAATGCTTTCTGATCTCCATTTGTTGATTGAAGGGAATCAAGCATAGACCATGCATGACATCAAACAGACGCTGGGCTTGCTCCGTCCAGCGCTTATCGTCTCCCCAATCCTTTTGCCGCAGATACCGCCGCACAAACGAATCCTCATCAAGATCCCAATCATTATAAAATTGCTGAACTTCATCAATAATAGAACGAAAATCGGGCAGTTCAACATCATATTCGCCCGCAATTTCCAGAACCTTTTGCCAGTTTTCATAGATACTCTGATACACCTTCAGCACGATATCACCATGTTTAGGCAGGCCATTCACAGCAGTAGAATCGTCTTTAACTTTAGAAAGCTCATCCGTCAGCATCTCGACCAGTCGTTCAGCCGCCATCTGTGCACTCAACCAGATTTCACGGTTTGTATCCAACAGCGGAACCTGCCCAATTTCCTTTAAATACATCCTGACAGGATCATCTGCGACAGAGATAGCATCCAGGCGGGTACTCTCATCCACAATCGAATCATCTTCTAGTTCGTCAAGTTCATCAACATCCGGCTCATCGTCCAGATCATCCATATCGCCGTCATCTTCCAGTTCTTCGTCATCCAGATCAAATTCTTCTGACGAATCTTCGTTGTTTATGGGTACTTCTCGCTTTTTCACCATTCGTTCCTCTATGTAAACTGGATTTGTTGCTCCTGCAACGCTTGATCTAGTAACTGCTTGGCTTGTCTTCTTAAGGTCACCTGCATACCCAGGTTCAGGCTCAATTCTGAATCGTCTTCCTGCATTTGCATAAAACGAATTTCGTTCATCTCTTGTTCCAATCGCTGCCTGCGTAGTATGATCGCCTTTTCAATAATCTCAACAGTTGGTTTAGCTTTGCTCGCTTCCGATTGGCGCTCAAACTGCTTGATGATATGTTGTAATTCTGCGCCAAACCGATTCTTCAAGTTATGCCGCATTTGTTCCCTATCTGTGACCAGAATCTGATCTAAACGCTGTTGTAAGGCAAAATCAATATGATCGCGCAAATAATCGACCACTTCCATCTCATGTTGTTGGACGGCTTCTCGGAAGATCTGCATCAACTGCTGGTCTTCTATCCGGCTAAAATCGGCCTCACCGACAGCTTCTAGCGGCCCCTGATGAAGTGCTTGGTTCCCATTTGCCAATTCTCGAAAGCGACGGTTAACCTGATAATACAAATCAGGGTTTTCAAACAAAATGCGCAGACAACGTGCACCCACCTTGCTATCTGGGACGCTTTGGATTGCATCAACCTCATCATCTTCCAATGGAGGTTCAAGAGAGTCATAATCAAGCGGCGGGGGTTCATCCTCCCTTACACCAAATAGTGGCGATTCTTGACGTTTTTGCACTTCCGACCAAACCAGCAGATCGCGTTCGCCAATCCGCAGCCGCCTCGCCAATTTCTGCAAATTCTCTTGTCTATAGAAATCATTCTCAGAAGCGACCAGAATCGGAAGCAAACGACGCGCCACCGCCTCCCGCTCCTGAATCGATGAGTCTGGCCCCAAATGCTGCATTTCCATCTCAATGACGAAATCCGCCACCGCCATCGCGTTATCGACCAGATAGGTCCATTGTTCCGGTGTTTCCCGGATGAGATCATCCGGGTCTTTCGCATCAGGAATCTGCAAAATGCGCATATCAACCGACAGCCGTCCAGCGAAATCGTCTGCCAACGTTTGGCGGGCGGTTTCCAAGCTCCGTCGAGTAGCCTGTTGTCCGGCAGCATCAGAATCGAGCGCCAGCACAATCTTTTTGGCATAGCGCGGTGCAATTTGGGCAATCTGGGTCTCGGTCATGGCTGTACCCATCTGCGCCACAACATTCATAAATCCGGCTTGATGAGCTTGAATGACATCCATATAACCTTCAACAATGACGGCAGTTTCCGTCTCACGAATGACCTGCTTAGCAAGATCTAACCCAAACAACACCTTACTCTTATCAAATACAGGTGTCTGTGGTGAGTTCAGATACTTTGGATTGTCTTCTGGATCAAGGACACGCGCACCAAATCCAACAGGTCGGCCTCGATCATCTCGAATGGGAATCATCAAGCGATTGCGAAAACGATCATACACCCGACCCCTGTCATTTTTGACGGCTAAGCCCGCTTCAATTATCAGGTCTTCATCATAACCCAGGCTGCCCAGCGCGTTCAGCATATTTTGCCAACCAGGGGGTGCATAACCAATCATATAATCCTGTATGGTCTGGGCGGTAAACCCGCGATGCTGTCGCGCATACTCCAATACAAATTCGGATTCAGGGCCTTGGACGAGTTTGGTATGATACATTTCTGCTGCGGTTTGTAGCAAGCCGCGCAGCTTATCGTGATGTTCGGCTCTTTGTTTGTCCTGTGACGACTGCCTGCGAACCTCAACCCCGGCCTGCTTACCCAATTCTTCTAGCGCTTCTGGGAATGACCAGCCATTTTGCTTCATGGCAAAGTTAAACAGATCACCCCCTTCTGCACAAGCCCCAAAACAGCGCCAAGATTGAGAATCTTCATTGACAACAAAGGAGGGTGTTTTTTCGGCATGAAACGGGCAACATGCCTTGTAATAACGCCCTGCTTTCTTCAGGGGCACATATTGGCTAATGTAGTTGATAATATCGATTTTGGCTTTAATTTCTTCCGTGACCGACGCCATGCAAACACATGTTTCTCCTCAATCGTGTGTGCATTATATAGGTCGCCAATTCGTCACGCAACACAAAAAAGGGTCTTAAAGGGATAGTGGCGAAATCGGGAGTTGGATTCTGAAGCGGCTGCCCTCAAAAAGTTTGCTCTCAACCTCAATACTTCCGCTATGCATTTCGATGATTTTATGGACAATTGCCAGGCCTAAGCCCGAACCACGCCCAACACGCCGTTGTGCTTGATCCGAGCGATAAAAACGCTCAAAGATGTGCGGTAAATCCTGTTCGGAGATACCCATGCCATCATCAACAATTTCAATGGCAATTTGTTCATTTTCAGCCCGGGTCATGATCTGGATGGTTCCCTCGACCTCCGAATAATCCAACGCATTTTCGATCAAGTTCACCAATGCCCGACGGATATCAGCATAGTTAACATAGACTACTGGTAGTGCCTCATCAAAATCCAGATCAACGGTGATTCGCTTATGTTCGATAGGGGATCGAAGTTCCTTCTCAATATTGAAGATCAACGCATTTAGATCAACCCCTGTTGACTGCCACTTCGGTATTCCACCTAACCGGGCAATCGCTATCAGGTCCTGAATGAAGCCTTCCATCCGAAAAACCTGGTCTCTGATACTGTTCAGCTTCTCTTGCCGTCTATCAGGATCTTGCAACTTTTCCAACAGATATAGCGCGGTATTAATGGTGACAAGAGGTGTCTTGATGTCATGCGAGGCATTGGCAATCAACGTTCGCATACTCTCAATACGCTCTTTTTCCTGTGCCAGTGCAATCTGCTGATCTTCTATCAACTTGTGTTCAGTGATATCATGGGTCATACCAACCATCTGGATCGCTTGACCATGAACATCCCGTATCACTTCGGCCTGGTCGTGCATTATACGAATAGAACCGTCTGGCATCACCAATCGATATTCAACGTCAAACTTGTCCTCCTCTTCAAGCGCCCGCCGCCCTGCTGCTATAACTTGCTCCAGATCGTCAGAGTGTATTCTGGTCATAAGCCGCTCAAGCGATGGCTCAATATCAGGTGGATAGCCGAGAATACGCCGCACCTCATTTGACCAGCCAATTTCCCCTGTTTTGATATTCCAGGTGTAGCTGCCAACATGGGCGGCCTCCTGTGCTTTGCTCAATTCAGCTTCACTGGCTTGTAACCGTTGTTCAATCCGTTTCCGTTCTGTGATGTCGATCTGAATCGCCCATTGACGTGTGATACCCCTATCTTCAATGACTGGACTATCGGTAATCGAGAACCAGCGTTGTTCACCCGTCGCTAACTGGGACATCAGTTCAACTTGATGCGTTTGGTAGCCATGTTCAAGCCAATGTCGCAGACCATCTTGCATCAATTGGGGATCATACCCATTAACACTAGACCATAACTTCCCTATGATGGTCTGGGCATTGTCGTAGCCGTGCATGACAGCATATGTATCGTTGCACCCGGCCACATAAAGATTATCCATAACCCACGCGACCTGTTCATCAACAGGTAAATCAAAAGACAACGGTTTGTGAAACTCAAATTGACAGATACCAACAGTGTCGGTCATCATGAACAGTCCATGGCAGTCTTCGTTTTGGGGTAACTTCTCTAGCTCAGCCCTGCGCTTATAGACGCGGTATTCAAGCTGCTCGCTGGCCTTTTGCAGAGCCAGTTCGACGAGTTTTTGTTGGGTAATGTCTTTAGCAATCCCTTCAACGCCAATCACCTGTCCAACAGCATCAAACACAGGACGATTTTGCATTTCAAGATGGTGAAGATTGCCTTGCGAATCATAGACATCAGAGTGGTAGGATTCAGGTGTAATCCCTTGATAGCACAAAGCAACGGAATGCTCCCTCACATCCATTTTTAGCAGGTTTCGCCGAATGACATCCCGCCAATTTTTTCCGATCACTTCCTCAGAGGTTTTGCCTACTAAGGTTGCAAATCTTGGACTGACATAGGTGAAATTCCCATCCATGTCATGGGAATAAACAATATAGTCATTTCCGCTATTTTCGACAAACCTACGAAAGAATATTTCGCTTTCACGTAATGAAGTTTCACTTGCTTCAAGTTCATGGACCCGTTGACGGAGTTGCATGATTTCCTGAAGGAGTTCAGTTGTGATTGTCTCTCCAGTGTTCATAGGGGTAATTACACCCATCAAAATTTACTGAGTAGCATAGTCATTATATAACAAAGAGACACCGATATATCCATTTGTTAGAATTTTCAAAGGATAAAGCAATTAGAAGCCACTCAATTCGCTGAGGTCTGCCCGCCCAAGCTGCATCGCACAAATGGCTTGCAAGAGCGCATGTCGATTGTTACGCACGGCTTCATCATCCGCATTGACTAATACCCCATCCCCCTTTCCTGTTCCGAAGTACTCGGAAACAGCCGGAACCATTGGTTCAAACACATGCAGGAAGGCATCAACATTGCTCCTATTATCAAGATCAGAAATAGCCGACTGATAAACTTCATAGAGCGCGTGTTCTTCAGGCTGTTCAAACAGATTTTCATCAATAATATAGTTTTCCTTGTCCCCACGAGTGATGCGAACACAGCGGGCAAAACCATCCAGAATCGGTTTCCAATTGTCCCGTTCGACCCACTGAATCAATTCTTGCACACCAATCAACGCAGGATACGGATTAGACCGCTGTTCAGCGAGAACAGCGGTCACAACATCGGGGGGATAAGCCTGTTCCAACAACCAAACACGTAACCGCCCAGTAATGAACTCCAAGACTTGTGCTTTGACTTCATCTGTTACTGGAATAGGCTGGACCGAGGCTACCAACTCAACTGCATCAACCAGATTGACATCGAACGTCTTGTGAATCAATAATTGGATGATGCCCAGCGCAGCTCGTCGTAGACCATATGGATCAGCCGTTGAACGGGGCGCGTGTCCAGCCGCAAACAAGCCAACCAAACTATCCAGTCGATCTGTTAAGCCAAGTATGGTTCCAGGAATGCTCTCTGGCAGAATGTCATCTGCGCCACGCGGGAGCCATTGTTCAAAGATCGCGTCAGCAACCTCTGGCGGATACCCCTCTTTGAGCGCGTAGTCACGCCCCATCGCTCCCTGCAATGAAGTCAGTTCAACGACCATCTGTGTTGCGAGATCTGCTTTACCGATGTGGGCTGCATGTTCTGCAATGGCAATCTCAGTTGCGTTCACACCCACGAGCTCGCCTATTCCAGCAACTAACCCGGCGACCCGTTCATTTTTATCCAGCATTGACCCTAGCGTCTCTTCAAAGGTCAGCGTGGATAAGCGCTGTAGATGGTCTTTCAGCTGTTTCTTGCGGTCTTCCTTATAGAAGAAGTCGGCATCAGCAAAACGCGCCCGTAGAACATGCTCGTTACCATGAATGACTTTATCAAGGTGTTTGTTATCCCCGTTGCGCACCGCGATAAAATAAGGCATTAGTCTGCCATCTGAGTCTTCTACCGGGAAGTAGCGCTGATGCTTGCGCATGACTGTCACTAGGACATCACGGGGTAACTCGAGATGTTTTGAATGGAAGGTTCCACGAAAGGCTGTTGGTGCTTCAACCAGATTAGTGACTTCCGCCAGCAAACCCGGATCATCCGGCACATGCCCATTGACTTCATTGGCAAGTTGTGTAACTTGCTTCAGGATCGCCTCACGCCGTTCCTCTCGATTCAGGTCAATGTTCTGCTTCCTCATCGTATCGAAATAATCGAGGGGTTCCGCCAACAGTCTGCGGGGTGAATCATAGGGACGCAAGCCATAAGTCAAGTTTCCGCTATAGATGCCCGCATATTCAAACGGAATCACCGTGTCATCATGCATGGCAACAATCCAACGGATAGGCCGACTAAAGGCAAGATTACTGCTATTCCAACGCATACTCTTACCAAATTTGATATTGGCTATCAAATTCGGTAACGCTTCAATCAAGAGTTCACCCGTGTAACGGCCTTCATCTTTAACCGTAGCAACCACATATTCCCCGCCATCAATCATTTCGACGCGCAAATCGCTAACATCCAGTCCACGGCTCCGGGCGAACCCCTCGGCAGCTTTGGTTGGATTACCGTTGTCATCAAAGGCACGATTAGCAGGGGGGCCTTTGATCACTGATTCAATATCGGCCTGACGAGGCGCAACGTTTTTTGCATACAATACCAATCGGCGTGGTGTGCCATAAACACGGACCATTTCGTATTCAAGACGCAAATCGTTGAACAGCGTTTCTGCTGTCATATCCAGTTGGGTGATGGCCTCATCAACATCGATTGCTGGCATCTCTTCTACACCGATTTCTAGCAGGACATCGGCTGGGCTATCGAGAGGTGATTCAAACGATACGGATTCCAATGCTCTGACATTAGCTTCGCTCGAAGCCCAGCGCTTCGCATAGCGTTTGAGTGGATGGCCCAAGTCTTCACGCTGTTGGGCATAGGCCTTAGAGAGATTACGAGACATATCCCGCATCCGACGGAAGAAGGTTGCTCGTTCGGTTACACCAACTGCGCCGCGTGCATCCAACACATTGAACAAGTGACTACACTTCAAAATATAATCATAAGACGGGATCAATGCCCCTTCTGCCAGTGCCCGTTGATGCTCTTGTTCATAGATATCATAGGTCTTCTGTAAGCTTTGGATGTCGGCGATTTCATAATAATAGCGACAGTGTTCAATCTCGTCTTGGAGCATCAAATCACCATAGCTGAGGCCACCATCCAACCACTCGACATCCCACACCGCGTCTTTGCCCTGCAACGCCAACACGATCCGTTCGATTCCATAAGTAATCTCTACTGATACCGGATCAAGCGTTATCCCCCCAGCCTGTTGGAAGTAAGTGAACTGGGTGATTTCCTGACCATCCAACCAGACTTCCCAGCCCAGCCCCCATGCACCCAGAACCGGACTCTGCCAGTTATCCTCAACAAAACGAATGTCATGTTCACGCGGATCAATACCAATAGCCTTCAGCGAAGCCAAATAAAGTTCCTGCGGGTTGCCTGGATCAGGCTTGAGGATAACCTGGTATTGATAGAAACGCTGCATTCGGTTGGGATTTTCCCCGTAGCGTCCATCATCAGGGCGGATGCTTGGTTCAACGTAGGCTACCCGCCAAGGTTCTGGCCCCAAAACACGAAGTAAGGTAGCCGGGTTATTTGTCCCAGCCCCGTTCTGGATATTGTAGGGCTCCCAAATAACACAATCATAATCTGACCAAAATTGGTGGAGTTTGAGAATGACCTGTTGGAAGGTCAATGGTTTCGTCATAACACGCCCTGAATCTTCGGTGGATAATGGGCATTATTATAGAGGATGTACCCGGATAATCGAGGGTTATGAGTTCAAACATAGGTTGTGTTGCTGCCAGCAATTCCTGCTTGGTGATGCGCAAGTCAAGATTTGGATTATGTCTGTGGAATAGGATCATAATGCTCCTGGAAGAAGGTAACGAATATTTTGATCCCATCATTTTGAACAAATGTTCTGGTGCTGCATCGTTTTGGCAATGGTGAATCGTCCAGGTAAGGAAGTGCGAGGCTGCACAAAACTGTCCTGTTGTGTTGGCCGGGCAGGCGATCAGAGTAAATGAATGAGAGAATCCGCAACGATTTGACCGTCTCTGGGTTGTTGTAGGTATGAAGAACTTATTCAATCGTAAGCAGCCGAACTACAAAACGCTCACGGATAGTGAACTGGTGGAACTGGCCAAGGGCGACCAGGAAGCCTTTGGCGAGCTATACGAACGGTATGTGGGCAAAATCTATAATTACATCTACTACCGCACCAGCAATCAGCACGATGCGGAAGACCTAACGGCACGGGTTTTCTTCCGGGCAATGGGGCATATTGAAACCTATGTGGATAAGGGGGTGCCCTTCCAGGCATGGTTGTATCGCATTGCACATAATCTGGTCGCAAATTGGCATCGTGATCGGGGGCGGCGCAAAATCATCCCACTGGATGAGTTCGTGGCATCTAGTCTGCGCTCAGATGCACCCGATCATTATACGGAAGACCAAGAGGAACAGGAGCAGTTGTTTAAAGCCATTCAACGGCTGTCGGTAGAACGTCAAGAATTATTGGTGCTGAAGTTTGTCGAGCATTTATCCAATGCCGAAATCGGCAAAATCATGGGACGAACCGAAGGCGCAATTAAGTCACTTTATCATCGCACATTGACCACACTCCGCGACGATCTTCATCTTCAATCTATTCATCGTCAGGAGACTAAAGAAAGGAATGGCCTATGAGTCAAAGCAACGAGTTCCACCTCGAAACCCTGTTAGACAACCTAACCGATGCGATTCTCTCATCAGAGAGTCATGATTTATCGAAACTACTAGAACAGGTTGACCTGCCCAAAGACAAAATCAACGGATTGCTTGACTTGATCTGTCAATTAAAAAACACCTTGATTGCTAATCAACCCAGCGATCAATTTGTGCAGGAATTGAAGCATGAATTGGTCGGGCATCGCAAGACCATCCTGGCGCATGTACGTTATTTACCAGGTCGAGTACAAATTGCAGCGGGCCTGGCGGTGGTAGCTGGCTTCATATTGATTACTCGTCGTCGCTTGCTGAATGAGACGCAGGACGGTGTGGAAGTCCCAGCTTTGCAGCAATAGGCTTGCCAAAGTGGGTCTTTTCCCATTATAATTTGTGCAGATTGTGATAGAAAATCAACTCGTCAAACGATTCAGGGTGATCATACCAAATCTTTTATCTGGCCCAGAATGGTTCACAACCTGTTGGTAGAGACAAACTGGCGCGTATCCGTTTTTTGGATGCTCCATTTGTCCCTACAGGTGACGTTCTGACATGAATGTTCATTTTGAAGCGATTGCCCTCGTCAAACGATTTACACCCCTTGACAACAACAGCCCGGAAACGGTATACTATCGGTTCCGGTTGTTTCTATTCAATATCTAACATATCCCCATACCTAAGTCAAGAGCGACTTGTTCGCAGAACAAGGTATTTTGAAATATCCTTGAGGAGTGGTGAATTGGAAAGAAAAGACGTCAAGAATTACGCTCGGACCTCAGACGTTCAGGAACTTCCTTCATTGATCGAAGTTCAACTCACTGCATTCGACTGGTTCATCAAAGAAGGACTCGCAGAGCTTTTTGATGAAATTAGCCCGATTGAAAGCTTCAACGGAAATCTGCTGCTCTATCTGCCTGGTAAGCGCGAAGAAGCCAAACAATACGGCCTCAATTATTGGTTCGAGGAACCCAAATATAGCAAAGAACTGTGCCTCGAACGGGATATGTCCTACTCCCAAGCCCTATATGTGCAGGTCGCGTTGGTAAATCGTGAATCAGGCGAAGAGATTGTCCAAGACATCTTTATGGGCGATTTCCCCGTCATGACAGAAAAAGGGACGTTTATAATCAATGGCACAGAGCGGGTGGTGGTCAGCCAGTTAATTCGTTCACCCGGTGTTTATTTTGATGCGGAGGAAGATCGCACCACTGGACGCTTGCTATCCAATGCCAAACTCATCCCAGATCGTGGTGCATGGATGGAATTTGAAACCCGTAAGACCGATCATCTGACGATTAAGTTCAACCGCAAGCGGACGATTCCAGTGACGATTTTGCTGCGAGCGTTGGCCGCGGTGGACGATGGTCTGCCAGCCGATCAGTCCCCTATTCAGACAGGTGAAGATGATGAATTGCTGAGCCTGTTTGAAGATATTGATACAAACGAAGCGCATCAGTACATTCCGGCAACGCTCAAAGTTGAACCGATGTGGGAACTGAAGAAAAAACAGACCATCGCAGAGGGAGCCTTGCTTGAATTCTACCGCCGGATGCGCCCGGGCGACCCGCCCACACTGGAAAATGCCCGCGAGTACCTGGAAAGCCAGTTATTCGACCAGCGCCGCTATGACCTGGAGCGTGTGGGGCGATATAAGCTTAATCAGCGCTTAAACCAGGAAGTTGTCGTTTCACAGAACAACCGTACCGTGACCAAGACAGATATTGTTAATCTCGTCAGGCGGATGGTCATGATTAATAACGGTCAGACCAAGCCAGATGACATTGATCATCTGGGGAATCGCCGGGTAAAGACGGTTGGCGAACTGATTATGAACAAGTTACGGATCGGTCTGCGCCGGACAGAGCGCGTTGTAAAAGAGCGCATGTCGATTAAAGACACCGAAACCCTGACACCGGTCAGTCTGGTGAATATCCGTCCAGTTGTGGCGTCCATCCGTGAATTCTTTGGTTCATCCCAGCTTTCTCAGTTCATGGAACAAACGAATCCGCTGGCAGAACTGACGCATAAGCGCACCGTTTCTGCGCTGGGGCCCGGTGGTCTACGGCGTGAACGTGCAGGCTTTGATGTGCGTGATGTCCACCACAGCCATTATGGTCGTATCTGCCCGATTGAAACGCCGGAAGGCCCGAATATTGGCTTGATCGGTCGTCTGGCAAGTTATGCACGGGTGAATGAATACGGCTTTATCGAAACACCCTACCGCAAAGTTAGCAAATTCATGGATTGTAACGATCCGAACTTGATCGGACATATCCTACGTGATGATGTTGAAGACCTTGATGAAAATATCATCGCAGAGGAAGACGATGTGGTGACGGCAGAAATAGCAGAAGTGTTCATCAAGGCAGGGATCGAAAAGGTCCCGGTTGTGCCGTATGTGACTGAGGAGATCATTTATCTTTCGGCAGATGCTGAGGACAATTTCGTCATTGCACAGGCCAATGCGCAGGTTGACGATCTGCGGCAGTTGGTGAGTAATCGTATTTCAGCACGCCACTTGCAACAATTTATTTCTGTGCCGCGTCAACGCATTGACTATATGGATGTTGCTCCTCGTCAAATCGTGGGGATCAGTGCAGCACTCATTCCGTTCTTGGAACATGACGATGCGAATCGTGCCTTGATGGGTTCGAACATGCAGCGTCAAGCTGTCCCTTTGTTAACCCCAGATATTCCAATTGTCAGCACAGGTATGGAAAATCAAGCAGCTTATGATAGTGGTCAGGTGTTGGTTTCTGACTATGCAGGCGAAGTAATTAGTGTACAGGGCGAGCAGATCATCATTCGCACAAAAACGGGCGAAGAAATCGCCTATCATCTGCGTAAGTATGATCGCTCTAATCAATCAACCTGTATCGATCAGCGCCCAGTGGTACGTAAGGGACAGTTAATCGAGGAAGGTGCAATCATCGCTGATAGCTCCTCAACGGTGATGGGCAACCTGGCATTAGGTCATGATGTGCTGGCGGCATTTATCTCCTGGGATGGTGGGAACTACGAAGATGCGTTGCTCATTAGTGAAGAACTGCTGCGCAAGGACAAATTCACCAGCATTCATATTGAGAAACACGAGATCGAAGCCCGGGACACCAAACTGGGGCCAGAGGAAATCACCTATGACATCCCGAACGTGGGCGAAGATGCGTTGAAAGACCTGGACGAATTCGGTATCGTTCGCATTGGTGCGGAAGTCGGGCCGAATGACATTCTGGTTGGCAAGATCACACCGAAGGGTGAAAAGGAACTCAGCCCAGAAGAAAAACTGCTGCGGGCTATTTTTGGCGAACAAGCCCGTGAGGTGAAAGACTCGTCGCTCCGGCTGCCGCATGGTGAACGTGGCAAGGTCGTGGATGTCAAGACATTCACCCGTGAAGAACACCGTGATTTGCCTGCTGGTGTCGAGAAGATGGTCCGTGTGAGTGTCGCCCAGCGGCGTAAGCTGACCGTCGGTGACAAGATGGCAGGTCGTCATGGGAACAAAGGGGTCATATCTAAGATTGTACCAATTGAAGACATGCCCTACTTGGAAGATGGGCGCTCGGTTGAGATTATCCTTAATCCACTCGGTGTGCCTGGCCGTATGAATATTGGTCAGGTGTTGGAACTCCATCTGGGTTGGGCAGCAGATCGCATGGGCTTTCGTGCTATAACGCCTGTGTTTGATGGTGCAAAAGAAATCGACATCAAATCTGAACTGGGACGTGCCTGGATGATTGAAGAAGCCTGGCGCGACATTTCTGAACGGGCGTGGGAATGGGTCAACAGCTTTGACTACGATCCTGAAGACCTACGTGATGATGATGAAGTTCGCAATTGGTACATTGAGGGCTGGCTCAAGAGCATGGATGCCGATCAATATGATCCTAATGCACTCGTAGAAGATTTAGTTTATGCTAAGCGGGTTGTCCTAGCAGAGTGGCTGCGTGAGATGGGTTATGATCCAGATGACATCCTGATCTTTGATGCGCAGAGTGTATCTGCTGAAGAGCGAGATCGTCGAGATCAAAACGCAGTGTTTGTTTCACTGCTGCTTTGGACTAAGAAATATGCACCCGATTTGGAAATCCCAGAAACCATTGAAACACGCGATCTCTACACATTGGCAGACCGGGTGATGTTTGAAACTGGCTATCCAGTTCCCCATTATGGCAAGCAAACACTTTATGATGGCCGAACTGGTGATGCCTTCGATCGTGCGGTGGCTGTCGGCTATGTCCATATGCTCAAGCTAGCGCATCTGGTAGAAGACAAGGTTCACGCCCGTTCAACCGGGCCATACAGCCTCGTTACCCAGCAACCATTAGGTGGTAAAGCACAATTTGGTGGTCAGCGCTTCGGCGAAATGGAAGTGTGGGCACTGGAAGCTTACGGTGCAGCTTATACCCTTCAAGAAATGCTCACCGTCAAATCTGACGATGTTCAGGGTCGTGTGAAAACTTACGAAGCTATTGTCAAAGGTGAGCCCATCGAAGAGCCGGGTATCCCAACGAGCTTCCGCGTGCTGGTGAAGGAACTTCAAAGTCTCGGTCTGGCAGTAGAAGCTATCACCGACACGGGTGACATCATTAAGTTTGGTAAGGATGACGAGCAGGCAAAGCAACCACGCATGAATACCGGGTTGCTCAGTTTGGCGGATAGCAACCGGATCAGGGCTCCTAGTGGCACGGACTAAGAATTTGGTCAAACAAGAATGAATCAATCAGGGGCGAGTGTTAGTTGGCTCGTCCCTTTTAGTTCCAAATGGACAGCCCGTCAGCGCCCCCCGGATAAAGCGAACCTTCGGTTCGAGGGAGCTAGTCAAAGCTCATGCTGACCAGTCTCAGCCTTGAAGCAGAGGCTACGTTATGGGCGAATGGAGAGGCACTCCGGGGTGACTGAACCAGCCTGGGACTCTGCGGAGAACGATTAAACAGGCTGAGGGTGCTCAGCCCGTGTCGTTATCGAGAAACCGCCCAATAACATTGACGAGGTTCACTTGACCGCCTTCCGGCGAGATACAGAGGTAACTCATGCAACGAGTATTTGTACGAGATAAAAACAAGGAACCACTCATGCCCACGCATCCAGCCAAGGCACGAACCCTGCTCAAGGCGGGTCGTGCAGCAGTCTATCGGTGCTCCCCATTCACCATCATCATGAGAGATCGTGAGGGTGGTGAAACTCAAGATACCCAGGTCAAGATTGATCCTGGAGCGAAAACAACGGGGTTGGCGCTGGTCGCTGACTTTGATCGTGGTCTTCGCTGCATTTGGGCAGCAGAACTTACTCACAGAGGCTTTGCAATCCGAGCTGGCCTGCTCAAGAGAAGACAACTTCGTAGAGGGAGACGCGGCAGGAAAACACGTGACCGCAAACCACGCCCGGTTGGCTTTCGCCATCCTTGATGAGCCGTGTTTAGAACATTGCAGCTTGGGTAAAACGGTTACAGAAATTTGCACCCGTCACGCACTTGGCGATGGAGTTGGTCAGATTTGATACTCAGCTTATGCAGAATCCTGAAATCGGAGGCGTCGAGTACCAGCAAGGTCAGTTGCAGGGCTACGAAATACGGGAGTACCTACTCGAAAAGGGGGGCAGGAAATGTGCAGATTGCGGTCTGGTTGATGCGCCTTTGGAAGTTGAGCATATCATACCCAAATCATGGGGCGGTTCAAATCGTGTCTCAAACCTGACGCTGGCCTGCCCAGCGCAAAGGCCATCAGACCGCTGAGGAATTCGGATTTCCAAGTATTCAGACACAAGCTAAGAAGTCGCTCAAAGACGCAGCAGCAGTCAATGCCACACGCTGGAAGTTGTACGAAGTGCTGAAAGCCTTTGGTTTGCCTTTAGAAACTGGCACCGGCGGAGGTACCAAGTTCAACCGGGCCAAACAAGCGTATCCCAAAACACATTGGCTAGACGCTGCATGTGTTGGCGAAACCGGGGGGCGGGTATTTGCAAATCTGGATCATGCACCTCTGTTGATTAAAGCAACAGGACATCAATCACGTCAGATGTGCAGACCAGATCAATACGGTTTCCCGCGCACTAAATCGAAACAGGGTTTCAGACGGACGACATGGTCAAGGCAATCGTCACTTCTGGAAAGAAGATTGGAACCTCCATCGGACGAGTAGCTGTGCGACGCTCAGGGCGTTTCAATATAGCTACTCGTAGCGGAACAGTTCAAGGTGTCAGCTATCGCTACTGCACACATTTACATCAATCCGATGGATACAGTTACCAGGAAGGAGCGGGCGTGCGAACTGAAAGTTCGACCCCCAACCGAAGGTTCGGGGGAGTATCCACGCCAATTTTCGATGAAAATCAACGAATTGCATCATTGGGATCTGACTGCAAAAGAAGCCATTGCACTCCAAAATAAACTGGCAGATCAGGTCATCTATGATGTGCCGCTAGATTTAGCAGCTGTGCAACTAGTAGCGGGTGTGGATGTGAGCGTAAAGGGCCATCTGTCTCAGGCGGCGGTTGTCGTACTGACCTATCCAGAACTTGAAGTGATTGAAACTGTTCTACAAGCACAACCCACCCCCTTCCCTTATGTGCCAGGATTGCTCAGTTTCCGGGAAGGCCCTGCTCTGATCAAGGCATTTAAGAAACTACGCCACGTCCCTGATGTCCTTATCTTTGATGGCATGGGACGCATTCATCCTCGTCGCATTGGCATCGCATCTCATATGGGCATATGGCTGGAAAAACCGACGCTGGGATGTGGCAAAACACACTTCATTGGCGATTATTTACAACCAGGAATAGAAAAAGGTGCCTATAGTGACCTGACCCACAAAGGAGACCTGCTGGGTGTCGTGCTGCGGACTCGGCGCAACGTTAAACCAGTCTACATTTCGCCCGGTCATCTTATTGATCTGGACTCATCACGGCAACTGGCCCTGAACTGTACGCCCAAATATCGCCTGCCAGAACCCATCCGGCAAGCCCATAACGCCGCCGGTCAATTCAACTGAGGGAATAGCAGCAACCATGCATTGTTTCGTCGCCTAAAAGGCATGAACCTGGAACAATGTCAACATCATCCCAATTATCCAGCTTGTCTCGTCTCATTGACTTCATTACTCCCTAAATTGGGTGTAGATGCAATATCATGATTCATTTGGTATCATAGGGTAGCCTCGTTTAGCCAATTTGTTAGAAAGGATTCCTAATAGATGTTAAAAAAACTTATAGTACTGACCATACTATTCTCATTAATAATGGTGGTTTCAGCCCAGGATGATGAAACGGTCATTATCTCTGTTGAATCAGATATCAGCACATTAAACCCAATCTTGACAGTTGATGGCGGTTCAATTGCTGCAATCCGACACCTGTTCCCCCTTCCATTCGATGTCGATCCCTTCACGGGGTTGCCGGTAGAAGGGCTTACATCCTGGGAAGTTTCAGATGATGGGCTGGTTTACACCTTCACCATCCGTGAAGATGCTGTATGGAGTGACGGCACCCCGATCACGTCGGCAGATGCCAAGTTTACCTATGATGCCGTTGCCTCTGATCTGGTTGAATCGCCCCGTAAAGCCAATATTGCACTTTTTGACTCAGTGAACATCATTGATGATAAGACCTTTGAAATTGTCCTCAGTGGTGTGAACTGTACGGTCTGGAATGATCTGAACGCTATGCGTTGGCTCCCTTCGCATCTGTTTGCCGATGATTTTACTGACATGATGGATCATCCGCTCAACTCTGAGCCAACCGTCAGCGCTGGCCCCTATATCTTAACAGAATGGGAACCGGATCAATTCCAGCGCTATACGCCGAATGAAACTTTCTGGCGTGGTACACCCCAACTCGATCTGATTCAACGTCCCATCCAGGACCCAGCAGTCCAGATACAGGCGCTTCTGGCTCAAGAAATTGATTGGGCCTTCATGTATCCAGATGAAGCTGCCCAGCTTGGCAATGCTGATTTCTTGACGCAGATTCGTTTCCCGAACTTTAATACACCCATGTTCGCCCTCAATTGGAGCAACCCAGAAAACCCAATGCCTGCCTTTGATGAAGATGGCAACCGAGTTGAACAAGACCCGCACCCTATATTTGGTGATGTGCGTGTCCGCCAGGCAGTCGCCATGGGCTACAACAAAGATGATATTCTGTTGACATTGGGTGATGATGGTGGGTTCAAACTGATTTCGACCATCCTGCCCTCACTAGAATGGGCCTTCAACAGTGAATTGCAACCCTACGCTTACGATCCCGACGGTGCCACGGCACTGTTGGAAGAAGCAGGCTGGATTGATAATGATGGCGATGGCATTCGGGAATGTAATGATTGCCTGTATGCCGAAGAAGGCACACCATTAGCGTTCACCATCACGATCAGTCCATTGGTTGACCTATGGGAGAATATTGCCCTGGTCGCACAAGATCAACTCGGTCAGCTTGGTATGGACATCACCATTGAAAATGTAGAATGGGGTACGTTCATCGGTGAAATCTTACTTCCACAGCAATTCGATGCGCTGACGGTTGGTTTTGGCGGTGGCATCCCCCCTGACCCCAATGCGATCACAGAAGCTATTCTTACTAGCACAAATGATGTTCCGGGGTCTGGCTTCAACATGACTTCTTATGTCAATGAACGTGTAGATGAACTGATTACAGAAGGCAAAACAATACCGGGTTGTAGCACGGAAGACCGCGCCGAGATCTACTACGAGATCCAGGAAATCACCCAAGATGAAGTAGCCTACGACTTCAGTGTAGGTGTGAACTTTGTCTCCGTCTGGAATAATCGTGTGAATGGTTATGAAGTTGGCCCTTGGGATAACTTGAGCCTTTGGAACATTGAATCATGGGGGGTTGGCGGGTAATTATCGCCCTTACGGGTAGCCCACAGGTTTTAACAGTGGGATATAAGGGGCTTCAGAGTGCTTGAGCAGGAGAAAGAGTATTTCAAACATGTCGATAGAAGTCCGCAAAACCTACAAATAGAGGCTGTACCAGAACACCAAGCGCAACCGACATCTGCAGCAGCAGATTAATGTTGCTGGCTTGATCTGGAACCATGCCCTGGCATTGCAGCGCCGCTCCTATCGGCTGACGGAGAAACACACCTCACCTGGACGTATGAAGCAACATATTGCAAAGCTACGGATGAAAACGCAGAAGTATGACTTTTGGAGAGCACTCGGCTCGTAGGCAACCCAGGAGGTATTGCAGCGACAAGAAAAAGCCTATGAACGCTTCTTCAACAGGCAAGGTGCAGAAGTTCCGATCATTCACGCTCAAACAAGCGGGCTGGAAACTGCTCGACAGTGAACAGAGGTATGATCGGGTTCGTATCGGCACGAAAGTCTACAAGTTGGTGTATCACCGCCCGATGCAGGGCGATATAAAGCCAGTCACGATTAAACGCGATACAGCAGGACGGCTCTGGATATGCTTCTCAGTGGTGGAACGATTTGTGGTGCAGAAGGAAGTCAGCGCGGGTCAAATCGGCGGCTTCGATTTTGGCCTCAAATGCTTTCTTACCAATGATGAAGGGCAACAAATAGCATCGCCTTGGTTCTATCGGGATGATCTACCCCGTCTGCGCAGCATTCAACGACAGCTGTCGAAGAAGGTTAAAGGGAGCGCCAACCAACAGAAGGGGAAGCATCACCTCTCCCGTCGTCACATTCGGATTGATGACAAGCGGCGCGATTTCCACTTTAAGCTGGCTCATGCGCTGTGTGACCAGTATGACCTGCTGTGCTTTGAAGACCTGAACATCAACGGGATGAAATGCTTGTGGGGACGCAAGGTGAGTGATCTGGGTTTTGCACAGTTGATGAACATTCTAGAATGGGTCGCTTTCAAACGTGACAAGCGGGTGGTCAAGATAGACCGTTGGACGCCGACGACCCAGGTCTGTTCTGGCTGTGGGCAGAAGCGCAAATTGGAACTGAAAGACCGGGAGTTGAACTGCGCTTGTGGCTTGGTCATAGACCGTGACCACAACGCAGCGAAGAATATTCTTGAGGCGGGGCATCGCCCTGATTTATTCAGGCGGCGTCCGGCGTTCATGGCAGACGCCCACTGAACCTTTGGTTCGCCTTTTGCTGTGGGAGTATGTCACTGTCGTGAGGTACAATCAATCTGCAGGGGTAGATTTCGGTCTACCCTGCAAAATTATAGGAACTAGTAGTCATGAGTAAATATGTGGCAAGACGGCTAATCCAGGCCATCCCCACCCTATTCGGTGTCACTATTATTTCGTTTATTTTGATGTTATCTGCTCCAGGTGATCCAGTCACACTCATTACTTTTAACCCTGATTCAAGCAGTCCCGAAGCAACCGAAAAGCTTCGTCGTCAGCTTGGATTAGATAAACCACCCCTCGTTCAATATTTCTACTGGCTGGTGGGCAACGACTGGACAACAATTGATGTTGATGGCGATGGTGAGGGTGATATCGCCGGTACTCGTTATGGCTTGCTACGAGGCGACATGGGAAACTCGATCCAGCACAAGCGACCCGTATTCGATCTGATTATGGAACGTGTCCCAGCAACACTCCAGCTTTCTGTCTCAGCCTTACTCATAGGCTATCTCATCGGCATTCCGATTGGCGTGTTTTCAGCCGTTGGCCGAAGCGGGTGGTTTGACCAAATTTCACGGGTTTTTGCTGTCGTTGGGAACGCTGTACCCGCCTTCTGGCTCGGCCTAATTATGATTATGTTTTTCAGCGTGCAAATGGGCTGGCTGCCAACAGGCGGGATGCAATCCCTCACCAGGGTTGAACCAGGCGGCGAGTTGTGGGACCGTATCAAGCACCTGATTATGCCATCAACTGTCTTGGCATTGGGCACAATCGCCACGATTTCGCGCTTTGTGCGGGCAGAAGTCATCGAAGTGATGGGGTATGACTATATTCGGACTGCACGGGCTAAAGGGCTAAAGACAACAATTATCTGGTGGAAGCACGCAGTACGCAACGCCTTGATCCCAGTAGCGACATTCATTGGCCCTGCGCTAGGCACGCTCCTGGGTGGTGCAGTCATAATCGAGCAAGTGTTTAGCTGGCCCGGGATGGGCTTGCTAGTTATTAATGGTGTTTTCCAACGTGATTATCCCCTCATTATGGGATCGGTCTTAATCGGCGCTGCTCTATTCATTCTGGGCATCATCCTATCCGATATCCTCTATGGCATCCTCGATCCTCGTGTCCGGCTGAGATAAGGGAAATAGCTAACATCAATGTCTAACCAAAGCATCGAATCACTCCCTTCGGCTCATCCGATGATACTCGAACAACAGCGTTCACAATCATTCTGGCATCATGCCTTCCGGCATATTCTTCGTGATAAGTTAACCATGCTCGCGCTATTTTTCCTGGTTTTGCTCTCTTTAGCTTGTTTATTTGCCCCCCCTATTGTTGAAGGCACACTCGATCTTGACCCAACCCGTACCAGTGTAGTAGACCGCTACAAAAAACCAGGAACCGATGGATTCATTCTCGGAACGGATCAACTAGGGCGCGATCAGTTTATCCGACTGCTGTACGGAGGACGGGTTTCATTAGCCATTGGCTATCTGGCAAGCCTGTTTACCATCATCATTGGCGTCACCATTGGTTTGATTTCCGGGTTCTATGGTGGTGCGGTGGATGATGTCATTAATTGGTTTATCAATACGTTGGCGTCCATACCCAGTATTTTCCTGTTGTTAATTGCAGCCAGTATATGGGCTCCCACACCTGAAGTTCTCATTATGATTCTGAGCCTATTAAGTTGGATTACAACTTGTCGGCTGGTGCGTGGCGAAGTCATCTCGCTGCGGGAGCGGGACTATGTATTGGCGGCTCAGGCACTGGGTGCACAAACATGGCGTACCCTTACCAGTCACATCCTACCCAATGTGCTGTCATTGGTTATCATTTCCTTGGCAATTAATGCTGGCGTTATGATCCTGGTTGAATCCGGTTTGAGCTTCCTCGGTCTGGGGGTTCAACCCCCAACACCGACATGGGGCAATATGCTCTCGGATTCACGTTCCTACTTTTTAACAGGCCCCCATCTGGTCATATGGCCTGGCATGTTGATTACTATAACCGTTCTGGCGTTTTACATCATCGGTGATGGTTTCCGCGATGCGCTAGATCCCCGTTTGAAATAAGGCAGGGGTATGTTTCGATCTTGTGGGCTCACAGGCATATTCGCATTTATGTTGTCAATTGGGGCTATCCTGCTGGATTCAGACGCAATTGAGCTCCCTAACACCTATGATCGCAGCCCAACGGCTTTTACACTAGACTATCCTGAAGATTGGCTTGTTCAAATCCCCCAGCCGGGGACGCTGTTGGTCGCCACCCAATCGACCCTCACAGGTAATCCAGGACCATCATTGCTGGTGCATCGGAGCGAATTGCTGGCAGCTGTCAACAACCTAGATGAAGCGCTGGATGTATATCTGGAAAATGGGCCTCTACACCCTAACAATTCATGGGATATTGTGATTGAACAGAAGACCACATCAATTGGTAAACGTGAAGGCTTATTAATCGAATTGATGGGGCGTGATATTGATGACGGGCCGTTGTTACGAACGCGGATTCTCGTTGCCCGGGCAGGCAGCGGCGCAATCTATTTCATGACCTTCACTACACCGGAGGACACCTGGGGCGATCTAGTCTCAACTCTGGATGCTATTCAGGAAACCATTGAAATTATAGAATAAACCGCTCGTATTCGTCGATAAAAGTGGCAATCTGGCGCAAGATTTGAATCGCCAGCCATTCACCCTGGCCTACACACATATACGCCAGAATATACGTCCCAGAATGAACTTGTACGATTCCAGCATCGTTGATGACCCGTCCCACAGCCGAATCATTAGCAGGCAGGACACCATCCTTGCCAATGTAACCGCCAGGAAAAGCCCGTTCAATAGGTGATTGATAATTGCGGGCAGCAATCGAAAATAGCGCCAGGGTTTGCTCGATGGCAACTGACGACTGCTCAAACTCGGCGAAGTGATCAGGATTCAACAGACGATCATAGCAGGTTGCCAGTTCAGTCGTGGTGAATAGATTATCCATCTGGTAGCGTGTGCCGCCAACGGATATATAACGCCCTTGAGAGGGTTCAAAACGGACGTCTACCTGGCCTTCTGTTACACTGCCTTCCCAATTCCAACGGTGCAAACCATTCTGAAGTCCTATTGTAAACAACAGAAAATCGTTGAACTTTTCGATGGCATTCCCAAACACATGAATCCGTTGATCGACCTGTTGCAGCAATTCGGCAGTGGTATAGTTATCGCTTACGACCGCGGTACGATAGGCTGCAGAATGCTCATGTATTTCCCAAGCCTGTTGTGGGGTATGAAGGAGATAGTAGAGGACAAGCGGCATCTTAAAGCAACTCGCCACCGGATAGAGCTTTTCGGCGTTGTTCAGAATGCTGAAGTAGCTCCAGCCTGTTATAGGGTCAATGCGGCGCAAATCTAGGCCTATTTCAAGCCCATCCAATACACCCCGAATATTTTCTGCGAGCCGAGTCTGGGCGATGGGTGGCGTGGTTGGGGCAATGCTCAAAGGCAAATTGACAGCCGACAGACCAGCCAGTTTGAGCCATGATCGACGGCTAAGCTTCATGCCCGCCCCCGCTTGACTTTCAAATACCAGGCATCCCCTGCCCAGGCTTTGAGCAGTTCTGGTAAGCCTTCATAGGCGACATCAGGCCAAATGGAGGATTGTGTAAGTTGTTCCTGCGTTGTGACACCTGTCAACAGGAGTGCTGTTGGCATCCCAACCGCTTTACCCCCTTCAATATCGGTATTGAGGCGATCACCCACCATAAGGGTCTCTTGGGGGGATGTGCCCAAAATCTGCATAGCCATTTCGAACATAGGAGCATGAGGTTTGCCAATGACAAAGGGTTTCTGGCCAGTGGCGGCTTCCAACGCAGCTAGAATACTGCCTGTGCCCGGGACCAACCCATCGGGGGTGGGGAAAGTCAAATCAGGGTTTGTACCAATAAAGCGGGCACCGTTAAACAGATGGGTTGAGGCAACACTCAGTTTGTTATAAGTCAGTTCAAAATCCATTCCAGCAACAACCAGTTCAGGGGGTTGTCCTTCATCATCCCTAATGTCAAAACCAGCTTCATCCAGAATGGTGCGGAGGCCGTGCATTCCGACTACATGGATTCTGGCTCCGGCTGGATACTCGGTTTGCAGATAGGCAGCGGTGGCAGTGGCTGAAGTTACAATACGCTCTTGTGTCACCTGTACACCAAAATCCGCCAATTTTTGGACATAATCGCTGCGGGTGCGGCTGCTGTTGTTCGTCGCCAGTACAAAGGGCATCTCACTTTCATACAACCACTCGAATAAGATGTCCATTGCTAGAAGTGGTTGACTGCCCCGCCATAACACCCCATCCATATCTAGCACAACACCACCTAACCTGGAAAACTTCATTTGCCCATCCTGAAACTACCATGAACCCTCAGCATTATAGTCTTTGTTGCGCTACAATCGTTAGGGGGAAAGGATTAAACACGATGACATTTTCGATTATCGCTTATGCTCCTGATGAGCAAGCTTGGGGCGTGGCAGTTGCCAGCAAGTTTCTTGCGGTAGGCGCAGTTGTGCCCTGGGCAAAAGCAGGCGATGGTGCAGTGGCAACACAGGCACTGGCGAAGGTGAGCTTTGGGCCGGATGGCCTCATGCTGCTGGCTGAGGGCAAATCGGCACCACAAACCCTGCAAATTCTCCTGGAAAATGATGCAGGCGCCGACCACAGGCAGATTGGTTTAGTGGATGCGCAGGGCAATGTCGCCGCCCACACAGGCAGCCAGTGTTTTGATTGGGCAGGGCACAAAACGGGTGAGCATTTTACCTGTCAGGGGAATGTTCTTGTTAGCGAAGCTATAGTTAATGCGATGGCTGATGCCTTTACGGCGGCAAATGGTGAACTCGCCCAGCGGTTGCTGGCAGCGTTGATCGCCGGTGATGCAGCAGGCGGCGATAAACGAGGCAAACAATCAGCCGCATTGATGGTGGTACGCCCGAACGGTGGCTATGGAGGCGATACAGACCGCTATCTTGATTTGCGCGTGGATGATGATAATGAACCTGTCAAGAAACTGAAGCAGTTAGTATCTTCACATCAAATTTTCTTTGGCACAGCCCAGCCTGATGACCTCATTGCCATCACCCCCGAAATTGCTGTTGAATTACAAACCATGTTGACTGCGCAAGGCTACTTCGCAGGCCAGCCCAATGGTGAATGGGATGAGATGAGCAAGCAAGCATTTTGGGCATTTGTGGGCAATGAGAACCTGGAAGAACGGTGGAATATGGCCGGCGACACCAACAAGATAGACCGGATTGCCCTCAATTACCTGCGTGAACGTTTCAAGTAAACGCTGGTTACAATTCACGTTGATTTTCCTTCTGGGCGCGGCATTACGCATTCATGCGCTTGGTCAGGACTTCCGCTTTCATCCTGATGAGGCGTTCTTCTCGACATTCGCCCGATCTGCTGCAACACGCGGGGAGTGGATGCTGCCCGGTGCCCTGGATAAAACACCATTGAGCATCTACGCCGCTGCTTTATCAATGCACTTTGTTGCAACATATACCACGCCACAACAACTCCTCGATGTTGATATTCTCTCTGGAGAGTTCGCGACCAGGCTGCCAAACGTGTTTGCCAGCTTACTCCTCATCGCTCTTGTCTATAGGTTAACCAGACAATTCCACAACCATGCGGCGCTGTCGGCATTGTTATTAGCAGCAGTATCACCTTATTTATTAGTCTTCTCTGCATCAGGCTTTACGGACGTATGGATGGTTATGTTGATGGTCGCCAGCTTAGTCGCAGCAGCGGAAAATTGCCCCGGCTGGTCTGGCCTCTGGCTTGGATTGAGTCTCTGGGCAAAACAGCAGGGTATCTTTTACCTGCCGCTGGTTGTAGGTGTTCTTTGGGTTCAGCCTCAATCCAACTTACAATGGGAGCATCGTGTTTATTACTCGCGAATCTGGTTTTTAGAATTCCCTATCGACTATGGCCGTCGGTGGGTGCGGTTCAGCCTCCCGTTCGTCATAATGATCGCCCTGCTCGTTCTGTGGGATAGTTTACGACCTGACACGAGCCTGTTCACGTTGGCGTCAATTAACAATAACCCAGGGCACCTATGGATACGGACAGATGAACTCCTGCCCCGGCTTAAGACCTGGTTCGGTTATATAGGTTGGACGCTTGGGTTTACGTGGATTACATTTCTGCTGATAGGCGTTGGTCTAGCTGGTGTCTTGGTTTCGCGCCACAAAGCAGTCCGGTTGATAGGAGGATATGTCCTGATGTATCTTGTCGGCCACTGGCTGGCTGCCTTTAACACTTACGATCGCTATCTGCTGCCGATTGTGCCGCTGGTTATTATACTGGTTGCTGTGGGTTTATCTCAATTATCCAAGACAACATATCAGCCATTCGCGCTTGTCATTCTTTTGCTGGCACTTATCGGAACAGGTATACAGGCCAGCCGGGGAAATATTCATCTCGGGCGAGACGGGGTTCCGCGCCAGAACACGATGATTGAACTAGGAACCCATCTGAATGATAAGCCGCTAGGAGCGATCATCTATGATCGCTGGCTGGGCTGGGAACTGGGATACTATCTAGGGGAATGGACAGATAAACGACGCACATACTATCCATCAGCAGAAATTTTGGCAGAAGATGCCCTACTCAACCCTGATCCTGCCCCCAGATTCTTTGTTGCGCCAGATACCGCCGAGGTCAATGAATGGCTCCATGCACTTCGTCGGGCTGGATTCGAGATTTCAGCGGACTTTAGCACAGAAAACTATCATGTCTACGAAATCATTCCCCCCTAGGCGGCTTGGGACGACGCATCCGCTGGACGATCTTGGCTGGATCATCGGGGGGTAACTGGCGATGTATCTGAGTTTCCACGTTATGAGGCATCACGACCTCATTGACACTCACTTCATCGGTTGAGTGCTTGACCGCTGGATAGCGTTCCGCCCAATCTGCTACAAAATCTTGCAACCAATTCATTTCTGCTTTCATCATCGCCAGACTGTGTGAATAGAGGGCACGCACCTGATCAGGTGATTCCTCATTTACATGAATAGCACGAGCTTCTAACGCCTGGATCCGCTGTTCCAGATCGTCCATGTGGGCTTTCAAAACTTCGTAGACCTGGCGCGGCTTGAGAACATAGAGATTGGCCAAGCCCAGTTCAAACCCCGCCCCTAACATAGGCGGCTGACGCAGAATATCCAAAATGGCCGTCTGTAAAACGCCACGCCCTGCATCCGTGAGTTGATAGACCTTGCGGGCAGGCGTGCGGCCATCAGACCGCAGTTCACTGCTCAGCAGATTTTGGTGCTCCAGTTTGTTCAGGATGTAATAGATTGACGAAAACCCAATCGTCAACCAATCACGCATCCCGCGTTCATCAATCACCTGCTGGATTTCATGACCATATCGTGTGCCTTCTGCCACAAGACTAAGGATGGTAAGTTCTGCGTCCGTCATGGGATTCTGCCCTTGCTACAAAATCATACCCCTACCATAGCAGAATTTTGTCTTTTTCACGACTATTGGCGGCCCTTTTCCACTACCTCTTGCAACGTGCGTACCAGATTATTTGCCCAATAAGTCTTCGTTAGATACCGATCTGCCCCAGCTTGTAAACCTTCCCGAATAGCTTGGGGATCCACCTCTTCAAATAGGATGATAACCGGGATTGCATTGTACCTCTCTAGCCAACGGATCTGCTTCAGGAATTCTGTTCCCTTAACATCTGGTAGTTTCATATCCAGTACAATCGCGTCGGGGGGCGGTTGAGTTTGGAGAATTTGGGCTGCATCCTTAGCATCCGCTGCTGGAACCGCCACCATGCGGGCACGCTGCAATAAAGATTGGACAAGTGTCTGGTCTTCGCTATCTGCGTCAACAATTAAAATTCGCACTGGCATTTCAGAAGTCACCGTCCTAAGCCTTTCATTTATGCTGTAAATACTTTCAGTATGTTCTAGATTTTAGCATGTATTTATTAACTAATCGACAGAAAGACATCCTAGGAGTGAAGAAACGACCTACAAAATCGTGAGTCGTCAGGGGTGGGTCTTGGCGATCAAGGGGAACTCGTTGAAATTGGTGCCACCCATCATGGCCTGCTTGCCAGGATAGGGGCGAATGGTGTTTGGGTTGCCATCGGTACGTGCTGCGATAATCTGCACAAGAAACGGTTGAACGACATGAACGGCTTTCAGATGCAGCTTTGTCCGTGCCCAATCACGTAACTGAAGGAGTCACACAGCCAGGATCGAGAGAAAGGCGAGCAAACAATGAACCCGTTGGGCATAAGGTGTACCAGGCAATCCGTTCTATGGCATCTGTCAAACCACGAAGTACGATCCTCATTCCAAACCTGGAGACGAGGATTCACAAGATTACCCCTGGCAGGATCAGGGGCAAATGTTGCACACGCTTTACTTAAATTACAGGTTGCACAGGCTTGATATGATCAATATGCATCGCCTGCCCTGTCTGGCAATATTCACATTGAAAGTTTGCTCGTTAATGAATGTGCCCTACCTTCTCAGCCCAGGATAGATCACGACTCATCAACTGACTGCATATCATCCAGCACCAGCGTATAGCCACCATCCATCAAGATGGCCATCGCCGTTGCTTTACGTAACATGAGCCACTGCCCATCACCCTCAATTCTTTATGCTCCCCCTCTCCCTCTGTGTTCTTGTCCATCAAAACGGACATCCGTTCCTGTTTTGTCCCCTACATCTGTTCCCGCATCACGCCGTCGCATTCAGTTCGGCCTGCTCATCATCTGCTAGATCAATCACAACAGCATCTAACGCTGATTCCAACCGAGCCAGATTACCTCATCAACAGACTAGGACCCTTCCCGTGCGACACGCCGCGCTTTTTCATACAACCTCTCCGGAATCGATAGGGTGTAATCACGCTCCATCAATCATTACCTGAATTGTACGCCACCCGTCCAACTCACCCAGTATCATCTCATCTATCGCGCTCATAATCGCATCCGTCCGCCACAACATAAAATCCTGAGCAGTTCATCGAATCTTCATGATTAACCGATGCTTTACCCCACAAAACGATCAGTTCTTTCCACTATCTTTAGATATGGATCGTCCTTGTACCACTGTTTAAAGTCCCTAACGTTTAGGTCTAACATTTCTGCCAATTCTCCATCTGTGAATTTGAGTTGCTTTTGATATTCAGTCAATAGATCTTTTATGAGCTTAGGTCGTTCTATAGGTATGGTCACAGGTTCTCTTTTTCTGTAACCCGCCCGACTTAACTGAGAAAATAACGAAGTATAACGTCTTTCAGTGATAACATTCAAATCAAGCGCACGACGAATTAATGCTTGCATCGAGACCTTCCATCGCGTTTTTAGTTGTAACATGTTTTCAATTGTTACAGGTTCCAATTCCAACAGAATGTCGTCGGCAGGCATAAGAAAGCTCGCTGCAAACTCGTCTGCATCCGACTCGGCTTTCTTTTCATCTGGTATCATCCGATTATGATGCAATACTAGATGTCCAAGCGCATGGGCCAATGAAAATCGCAACCGATCACCAGGGGCACGACTGTTTACAAGGAGTATTGGTGGATCAGGTTCCAGCCATTGAGTTACTTCATCCATCTTGTCTGTGCCAAAATCCTGCACAAAAATTAGGCAAGTCGCATCCTCTAACTGTTGTATTAGATTTTTAACAGGTCCAGATGGCATTTTCCAAAGTGACCGAACCTGAAGAGCAATTTCAGCAATACTATCATAATCGCCAATTTCAATGTTGTAGGGAATCCGAAACGGTGATTCTAAATCAAATGCCTTGAGCAATTCTTTTGATTTCCGCCTATATAGATCAAGCAAACCATCAATTCGTTTCTGGTCCCTTGCCGAGATTGTACGCTGTTTGCGATGGAATAAAGCTGACGCATCTGGGCCTCGCACCTTACCTTCTCGAAGAAAGAATTTCACTGGAAAATCTAGTACCTCCGAAATTCTTTGAAGATCAATCTTCGAGACCATCGCTAGTTCACTTTCATAGCGTGAAATGCTTGCTTGGCTAATCCCACTTCTGGACGCTAGCTCTTTTTGTGTCATACCTCTTATTTCACGTGCTAGGGTGAGCATCTCTGGATTTACTTTAGTTGACATTATGCTTTCTTCCCGTTGCCAGATGGAGGTAAGTATTCTGGTTTGATTTTGTGAGTAGTTGTTGAATTTGAGTGATCGAACTCTACATGTGATGTATCATGGAAATTAACCACGCTATTTGATACGTCGATAGTATATATATTTTGAACTCTCTCTTCAAAAGTCACGTATTCGGCTAAAGCAAAGCCAGTTATCAATTTATCATGACCTACCAAATAACCAATAACACCTTGGCTAAGATACCCTAAGTCAACTTGCTTCTTCACTTGTTCCGATCCCATGTCAAATCCATCTAGAGATAACTGTATATGCTCATCTTCTTCTTCTTTTGACCTTTTTTCGATTGCCCGCTCTAGTGCTTTCGGGCATCTCAGTTGATCATCCTCAGCTAGTTCTTCGATCATTATTATCCGAAGAAACCAATCATCTTGAAGGACTAGACCACTCATATTGAAAGGATGTTTAAGGGCAACATGATCCATACCAGAAAAATGATCTCCCATAACACCAATCAAAATTGCACGTCGCTTTAACGACTCTAACAATGGAGAAATATGCTCCGTTAGATGAGCATTGTCGCGCTGATCGATACTGAGTTTATGATTTGTGGCCTTGCTAATCTGGATGAGATACTTCTCAATCTCACCTGTCAGGAATTTCGGTTTTGTTATGTGATCCTTCATTCAAATGCCTTAACTACCCATTGATGTCAATATTATACAAACACTCAATTATATTGTCAATATTTTGATGTGTTTTATTCTAAATATTATTCCACATTCAATTCACAAGCGGGTCAAAATTCGCCAAATATAATATTAATATAACTATTACCCTAAGTTTCTCTGTATCCTCCAACCGCTTGCGGTTCCCTGAACCCCTGCGTCAATATTCCACCCATTCGCCCCCTCTTTGCGCTCTCTCCAACAAACTCCCCAAATACAGAACGTATGTTCTCCAAAACACCCTAATCTGTGCTATAATAAGAACATCTGTTCACCCAAGCGAACCCAGAATATCATGTCTCGCCCTTCTACCCATACCCATGCACTCCAACACGTCACCCGGACCGTCTTGCAAACAGTATCCCCCATCCTTCAGGAGAAGAAACGTTTTCGCAAATTGGAAAAACTGCTGCCGCCAAAAAAGTTGCGCGGCGGCGGCAACAATATCAAAAAGACACCACACCCGCCTACACCTCCAACTGTGGTGCAATCTTTGAAGGGCTAACGCTCACAGATCGTTGGATAGCGTACGATTGGGGTCTCTCGTTTGATAAGGATGCCATTCATATTCTATGTCGAGCCAGAGCAGACGGGTCTGTACGCCCTAATCTAGAGGTATGTCTGGGTTATCTGCAGCAGAGCATCACAAGGGCCTCCATAGCTGGATTTACGACCAATCATGAGTTGACTTATTCCTTAAAGCATGTTCTTGTTCAAGAAATCTTCATTTACCTCTACACCTAGTCCTGGGGATTGGGGCACAGTAACCCATCCATCTACTACATCAGGTGAATTATGCACAACTTCATCACGTAGAGGATGAGGTGTAAGGTCAAGTTCTAATAGAGGCTCTTGTGGAAAGAGCGCTGGTGGGGTTGGTGATAGTGATGCCAAGAAATGCAACGAAGCAACTCGTCCAATCGCCGTTCCCCAAACATGTGGTAAGCAACGAATGTGCCAGGCACGGGCCATATCTGCAATGCGACGACCCTCTGTCAAACCACCCGTAACACAGATGTCCGGTTGTATAATGTCCACGGCTCGTCGGGTAATCAAGTCTCGAAACCCAAACCGAGTGAATTCAGCTTCACCCCCAGCGATTGGAATTGAGGTCGATTTGCGGACATCGACATAGCCATCAATGTCTTCAGGCGAAACAGGTTCCTCAAACCACTCGATGTGAAGATCGGCAAGTGCTTGCCCCAGCCGAGTTGCTGTCGTCGCATCGTATGCATGGTTCGCGTCAATCATCAAGTGAATATCATCACCAATGGCTTCACGTACAGCTGTTACATAACGGATGTCTTTGTCAAGACCATAACCAACTTTCATTTTGATGTGTTTGAATCCGCTTTCAACGTGGGCTAGGGCTTCCTCGACCAAATTACTACAATCATCTTGAGCATCGTGCATGTATAGTCCGGTCGCATACCCTTGGATATGTTCATAGAAGGGGCCACCAAGCAAGGTAGAGATCGGTTGTTGGCTGACCTTTCCCCAGATGTCCCATAGAGCAATATCTACCGCACTCAACGCAGTAACGACTAACCCTTTTTGCCCATAGTCTTTCGTCCAGTTGTAGAGGTAGTCCCAGATAACATTGATATGTAGGGGGTTTTGTCCAATGAGATGTGGTGTAAATGTTTTGCAGATAATGGCTTCTATAGCATGACCAGCATCATGACAATAAGCTTCACCCCAACCATCGACGCCTTGATCAGTGATGACTTTGACAATCAGGGCAGTACGAGCTTGAATCCATTTCTGAGAAAATCCAAAACGATTTCCATCTATAGGAATACTGAGGTTATAAGTTTGAATATCTGTGATCTTCATAACTTGTGATCCGATGTGAAAAGAAAATAGTATTGCCGAGAACGCTCGGTTATGTGCTAAAGCGTCCTTCATATTTCGGCGGGTTGACCAGCCAAGGCCACATCACCATCATTGATGCTTTCAATCAATTGGTGATAGAGGTTGACAATGGCGACGAAAATAGGTGTGCTAAAACGAAAGCAGTGCGATCTTGCTCCTGTTGCTCTGAGGATATTGATAACGTGGCGTCTATGCGGAATGTCGCCAGCAATAATGGATTTCGTCAGGGGTGATTCTGCTTGATCTTTGAGGCTTGCGCATTCCAACGACGAAACCTTGGGTAGGTTTCTGGGTATGTTCACCATACCACCTACTGTAATCAGTATAATTGTCTGATGATAGACCAAAAATATCGTCTAATTTCCTTACTGTCAAGAAACTCAAGAGTTGACAAATTGACCAACTCTTTCTGTAGACTAATCAGGATCGAGGTGTATCGCATTCTCCTAATCTAATTGCTGGGTCAGAGCTCAGATCACGTCTCGTTGCGATACTCTGACGAGAATATTATAGACAAGAGTGTATCTCCCGTTATTAGTAAGGCAATCGCGCAAGGTACATGCTGACCGCCCTCAGCATAAAAACTATTAACCAATCCGTTATCCTAGATCACACCATTCAGCACCCTGCCCCCGCAATCCAAGAACGACTGTACACTTCTGCCTCGCCTATTGGATAGGCATTTACATATTGACGTGTGCCGGGAGTCCCATTGCGGGAAATCATCTATTGATGGGGTTCTACACCTACTACAGGGAGGATGTCGCCCAGCATTTGCGCAGCGAGTTCCCCCAACAGATCAGTTAACGCAAGACCATGCGCTTGAATTCATCACCAAAGTGCGCTCCAACATGAAACCTAAACTGATGGCGGAGTTTGACCGGGTTCGTGGTCTATGTCTTGGGCGGCTTGATTGCCCATTGTCACCAACCTAAGAAACCATCCTTATAGGTGCCACACCAAGAAAGTGACACTCCAAGCGTTCGAGTGAATCTCACTTTTCTAGTGCTGTGTGGACTGCCGCCAAAGACGTATCGATATCGTAGCCGTTGTGTGCTCCACTCAGAAAACCAGCTTCAAACTGGCTTGGAGCAAAGTAGATACCTTGCTTTAACATTGAATGGAAAAAGGCAGCGTATCGCTCAGTATCTGCATAGCGTTTGGCAGTTTCATAGTCTCGGATGTTTGCCCCCGCTTCCCGCAAAAAATAGAATCCGAACATCGTTCCTGCCTGCCCAACTTGTACCGGGACACTGTGATCTTCCATCATCTTGCCCAAGCCCGCCACGAGTTGATGTGTAATGCTGGCGATGTGTTGAAAGGCACCGTCGCGTTTGAGTTCAGTGATGGTTGCCAGCCCAGCTGCCATCGCTAAAGGATTTCCGGACAGTGTACCTGCCTGATACATCGTCCCCAATGGTGCGACAGCCTGCATAATCTCGCGCTTGCCTCCATATGCACCGACGGGTAACCCCCCACCAATTACTTTGCCAAGACAGGTGATGTCTGGATCGAGGTTGAAGGCTTCTTGCGCGCCACCGAGGGCAACACGGAATCCTGTCATGACCTCATCCAGAATTAGCAGGGCACCATGCTCATGACATAGTTCGATTAAGCTTTGGAGATAGCCCTCGTCTGGCAGGATAAACCCCATGTTTGCGGCGATGGGTTCAACAATCGCGCCGGCAATAGAATCGGGATATTGCTCCAACAACGTTTGCACAGCGGCAAGATCATTGTAAGGTGCAGTCAGTGTGTTTTCAGTTGTTCCTTTTGGTACACCCGGAGAATCCGGGAGGCCAAATGTGGCGACACCACTCCCGGCTTGAACTAGCAACATATCTGCATGACCGTGATAGTTCCCAGAAAATTTGATTATTTTATCGCGTCCGGTGTAGGCACGTGCAAGACGCAGTGCGCTCATGCAAGCTTCCGTGCCACTGTTAACGAACCGAATCATCTCGATAGACGGCACTATATCGATAACCAATTGAGCGAGCTCGTTCTCTAGTTTAGTCGGCGCACCATAGCTTGTTCCAAATTTAGCAGTACGTTCAATCGCCTCCACAACTGTCGGATGGGCGTGACCAAGAATCAAAGGCCCCCACGACAGCACATAGTCGATGTAGCGATTACCATCGACATCCCAAATGTAAGCACCATCGCCCTGTTTGATAAATCGCGGTGTACCACCGACACTCCCAAATGCACGTACCGGACTGTTCACGCCTCCAGGGATAAGGTGCTGTGCTTGCTCAAACAATGCTTCTGAATTGACTATATTCATTGATGTTTTACTCATTCCATAAGTCTACTGAATACTTTTTGTGTTGTATGTTGCGATTGATGAACACAGTCCGGCATCCCAACGCCACGATATGGACTACCTGTCACGTATATTCCGGCTGGCAGTGCTGCTTCGATCTCCACTACCCGATCCAGATGACCGATGTCATACTGCGGGTTGGCATTCCACCATCGGTAGATGCGATGAAACAGGGGCTGCGCGGTGATTCCCAGAATGGTTCGTAGTTCGTCTTGGACTGTTTTCAATAGCACATCATCCTGTAACTTCATCGACGTTGGGCTGCGTGAGCCGCCGAAGAAGACACGAATCAACACATTCCCAGCTGGCGCACGGTGGTCAAACTTGGTTGATGAGATCGTAATGGCGTTAATCGGGCGATTTTCGCTACTGGGAATAACCAATCCAAATCCGTCTAGGGGTTTTGGAATATCTACTTTTTTGAAGGCCAGCGAAAGTGTTCCAGTGCTAACATATCGTATTGTCCGTAACGCTTCAGATGCGTCCGGCGCAGTTTCTTGAACTAGATCGGCAGTGATGAAAGCTGGGGTCGTTAAGAATAGTACGTCCGCGTCGACGGATGATCCATCATTAAGTTGAACTTTATACCGATGCTCGCCAACATTGTGAATGGTCGAAACCAGTGCGTTCAGTCTTAGATTGCCGTGCAATTGTGTTACAAGCGCGTCAATGAGTTCCTGTATGCCGCCGTAAAACGACATAAAATTAGCAACTTTCCTCCCTCCATTGGAGGATTGCGCGGCCGCACGCTTCCGTCGTCCCGCAATCATACCACGAGTCAAACTTCCATACTCCTTCTCATTTGCCCGGAAACGCGGAAAGGTCGCCATGATGCTCTGTTTTTCTGCCTCAGCATTATAAATACCGGACATCAACGGTTCAGCGATCTTATCAAGCGCCTCCCTACCCAACCGTCGACGGATAAAGTCTGCCAACGTCTCATCTTGATCGTCTGTCTTCGCTGGAATAATCAAATCCATGCCCATACGTAACTTGCCAAACGGAGATATCAGCGGTGAGAGGGCAAACGGCAAAAATTTCGTCGGTACAATAAGCAGCATGCCGTCTGGTAACGCGACGGGCTTTCCTCGGTTCAGAACGAACACATTGCGGTTGGCGTCATTCGTCCCGAGCAAACGGTCTTCAAGCCCCAATTCACGCGCAAGTTCGAGTGCCCACGGCTTCTGTGTCAGAAAAGAATCCGGTCCGGCTTCGACGACAAATGGGCCGTCCTCTCCACTATCTATCTGCTCAGTGAGGACTTTGCCACCCCAACGATCACCTTTTTCTAATACAAAGTAATCCAATGCGATACCGTGCGCCTGTGCCTGCTTTTGCAGATACCATGCAGCACTCAAACCAGAAATACCACCGCCGATGATGACGACTCGTAAGGTTTTGCCTGTTGTGACTGTCACTTCCATTGGTTATACACTCGTGTACTCATGAACAAAATCGACCAGCCGTTTAACATTGTCTACAGGGGTCTCTGGCAATATGCCATGTCCAAGATTGAAGATATGACCGGGTTTGCCCTTTGTTTGATCCAGAACTTGCTGTGTGCGCGATTGCAGTGCATCCCAAGGGGCGAATAGCGCCACTGGGTCAAGATTACCCTGTATAGCAACATCCGGGCCGAGCCGCTCCCACGCATCATCTAACCGGATACGCCAGTCCAAACCGATGACATCACCGCCTGCGTCGCGGATAAGTTCTAACATTCCGCTGGTATTTGTGCCAAAATGGATGATTGGCACGGCGGACTGACGTGCAATATCGATGGTACGCTTGCTGTAGGGCATCACATACTGACGATAATCTTCTGGACTGAGATCGCCCACCCAGCTATCGAACAGCTGCAATACCTGTGCACCGGATCGCGCCTGTTCCAGCAAATAGTGACCCGCTACCTCGCTCAATTTTTCCATGAGATCGTGCCACACGTAGGGTGCTCCCATCATCATCCCCTTAACGAGTTTTCGGTTTCTGCTGCTACCGCCTTCAACGGCGTAACTCGCCAATGTGAATGGCGCACCACTGAAGCCAATCAATGGTATCGCACGATACTCTAGTTCGTTGCGTACCAACCTGATCGCTTCTAGCGTAAAAGACAATGTTTCTTCCGCTGGCAACACCTGTAATTCTTCTACATCGGCGGCCGTTCGTACTGGATTTCGTATAACAGGACCTTCCCCTCTGATAAATTCAAGTTCCAGGCCCATGCCCTGCAATGGCGGCAATATGTCGGCGAAGATAATTGCTGCGTCGAGATCAAATACATTGATGGGCTGCAATGTGACCTTGCAGGCAAGTTCCGGTGTCTTGATAATCTCAAGGATGCTATATTTTTCGCGCAGGACGCGATATTCTTTCATATAGCGCCCTGCCTGACGCATCAACCATACTGGAGTGGCGTCAACTGATTCTCGACGGCATGCCTTCAATAAACGGCTGTTCTCATATGTATCGTTTTTCACGTTGATTCCAGATGCTTGTTGTAACTCAGTCATTTAACGTCCTTAGCGAAATAAGTGGGGCCTACATCAGCGTCTGCCCGCTTAATAGTAAACGGTTTATGGATACGATAATTAGTGCAAGTCAAGTTGCCCCTTTGTGCAGCTAGGCCGACATTGTCGCTGACTCCGGAGACCTTTTGTTCTGGCATATGGAGTGACACGACCCACCTCATTGAGAATACGATCAACCGACCATTGCTACGGTTTTGGATAGCATTTCTGTGGTGCATAAATGAAAGATGCGACACCATTGGGCCGAGTAATCCGGCGGTCGGCGCATCCTCCAACGCCTGTGTGACCTGACCAATAATCATAGCGTCTAAGCCGCAAGCCACTTGCATCAGATGATTTATCGCAGCAGTATCATCCAATTGATACAGGCAAGGCTGAAGTTCGTCCAATAGAATGTTCTGCAACCCTGCCCGAAATTGTCTGATCTTCGCCCAGCCCGCATCACGGTCTTCGACAACGGCATAGACCTCACGATGAGAAACGAACGTGACACCGGTTCCCGCAAGGCAACCTTCCGTCGCCGCGTGCATCTGCCCATGTGGATGACCATTTACCTGACGGTCATGGCTTGCGGGCGGTTCGTGTTTGCCTCCCTTACAATGTTCCTCTGCGTGGCATGTTCGCATCACCCGGAAATAGTGAGGTGTGCAGGTCGCTTTCAATTGCAAATCAGGTTCGGGCTGTTTGATATCGTTCAAAACCTGTTCGTACTCTTGTGCATTAATCATCTGATCTTCGGCAATCTCGACACCGCACCCCATGGGAACGAGCAAGAACAGATGCAGCCCAACCGCATCAAGGTCTTTCGCCAGTTGCAGCAAAGCTTCTAAGTGTGCTTTGTTATGACTAGCAATCGTAGTGTTGACCTGAACAGGAAGCCCTACGTTCCGCAATGCTTTGAATCCTTTTACCGCCATGTTGAATGAATCTGATAGCCCACGAAACATATCATGCGTTGCTGCATCAGCCCCATCAAATGAGATGCTGACTCGTTTTACACCACTGGCATAATCAACGACGTTGTAAATATCTGGGCGAAATCCGGATAATACGAAAATAGGACAGCCTGTTGCACGACTTTCGTCAATCAGCTGGTAAGCCTCTTCCATAGACAGGTCTTGCGGCGTTAGCTCATCAGCCAATGCCACCCGACAACATGGGATACAGCGTAAGTTACATCCGGCAGTCGTTCCGCAGAATACAAGTCGTGGTGGCGGATAATCCATGATAACCCTCACTGAAATTCTATAAAAATCTCTAAATCTTGACTTCCGGCGACAATGAGGGTTGTCATAGGGATTGATGACATTCATCCCCTGTTGAGTAAAGGATCTCAGCACGGAAGGCAACAATCCAGTGGACAGATATCGTGACTGGGTGCATGATGTCCGATGATGCGACGTTCTGGCTGCTCGACCATGCGTTCCACAATTAACTCATGGATCATACTGACGAATTTTGGATGTGTACCGACTGTTCCCGCCCTTATAAGTGTCATACCAAGTTTATCCGCTACTTGCATGGCCTCAGTATCAAGATCAAACAACACCTCCATGTGATCCGAAATGAATCCAATGGGAACAATCACCACATCCTTCATTCCTTTTTCATTGATCTCCTCCAGGTAATCACAGATGTCCGGCTCTAACCAGGAAATATGAGGTGGGCCACTACGGCTCTGATAGACCAGACAATAGTTATCCGTGGCTATACCCTTTGCCACAAGCCGACAGGCTTCGGCTAGCTGTATTTCGTAATCACTATGCGTTGCCATCCCCACTGGTATGCTGTGCGCGGTAAAGGCAAGATGCACGTCACCACGCCTAGCTTCAGGAAACCCCGACAGTGCTGCCTTGGTCTTCTCAATCATTGGTTCAATGAAACCAGGATGGTTATAAAACACACGAATCTTGTCGAATTTGGGTGCAGTGTTAACGGTATTGCAAGCACGTATCATGTCCTCTCGATACTGACGGCATCCTGAAGCGGAACTGAATGCCGACGTAAAAAATGCAAGTGCCCGCTTCACGCCGTTATCGCACATCTGTTGGACAGTATCCTCAATGAGAGGGTGCCAATTACGATTACCCAAGTAGATTGGTAAATCCAGGTTGAGTGCTTTAAACTTGGTTTCTAATGCGGCTATCAGCGCCTTGTTTTGCGCGTTGATCGGGCTGACTCCGCCAAAATCGTAGTAATGTACCGCCACCTCCTCAAGTCGTGCACGTGGGATATTGCGTCCCCTAGCAACATTTTGGAGGAATGGCATCACATCTGCTTTGCCCTCCGGTCCGCCGAAGGACATCACCAACAGGGCATCATACTGCTGCGCGCTATCATCATACTTGGGTGCATCAGCAGTTTTTGCACCATATATGCTCATTAATATTTCCCTTATGTATAAGTGATTGTTGTGCCAACATGGATCACGCCGTCGCGGATTTGAACCTGATAGGTCTCGACAGGTTTGTTTATAACACCGTCGATAGCATTGCCATTTTTCAGGTCGAACTTCCCATAATGCCAGGGGCAAACTACGCTGCACTCCTCAGTAATAACAGTCCCCTCAGCAAGGGGGCCACGTGCGTGGCTGCAACGATTATTAAGGGCGTAAAGGTTACCGTTGACATTGAACAGTCCCACCATTTTGCCTTCCAGATAGAGAGTCTTGGTTTCACCGGGCCCCAGTTCGTCCAGCGGACAAACCTCTATCCAGATTTCACGCTCTTCGCCTTGGGCAATTTCTTCCGCAATTGGCAGACCGCCGAGCGAGTCTAATGCTTCATCCAATCGCATGTTGATGCAGGTGAACAGGGGCGTATCCTGCAATGTATAGAGGCTTACTGTGGATTCACGTAGTTCCTGCACTAGATCAAGAAAATCAGAGGGTTCATCCGTCTCGAAAGCGACGATGAACTCATAATCGTCAATTCCAAAGCTGTAAGTTGTGTTCAACCTTATGGAAGGATATTTGCGCCCAATTGCAATGTGCTCATCCATCATCCCCTGTCGTGCATGTTTTGACAGCTGATACCACTCACGGGTTTTGGTGAACGGATATACGAACAGGTATTTCGCTTCAGTCGGGTCAATTACGAGGCGTTCTTTTTCCACCTCGTCAGCCGCATCCGGAGTACGGATCTCATACACTGAGCGTTTCGTTTGCGAGAAATACGAATATACCAGATTGAGATACCCCCCCATCTGTGTGCGGGTGATCGCACTGGCCATTTCGCGAAATGGCAATGGACTCTCAGCGATCTGCCACAATAGCAATTCAGCATCAGCACGGGTGCCGATTAAGCTATAAGGACGCATCAACATCCGGCGGTTAAATGACCGGATAACATCGAGTAATTCTCGTTTGTGTTCGGCCTGTTCTGCGGATGGCAAACGCCGCCAGACAGGATCGACTTTGTAGAACGCAAAACGCACATACTGTCGCTTTGTCAACTGTTGTGCACGTTCCTGCATTTTCAATTGGACTTCAGGGGAAGGTTGACTAACTGGGATTCGTGGTCGCATGTTCAATCTGCTCAAAACTACAAAAATCTTAGTAAAGATATACGTAAAATGAGATTTACGCAAGATTATCTCACTAACTCGGGTGCAAATCAAACTAATGGCATCGGGCCCAGAAGCATAATTGTTGAAATCCGTCTCGATGGAAACTGACTACAGATGCAAGGACGGTTTCTTGGGCTGATGGCAATGCGCTTCAATCGCACGTATCGAGAGGATGTTCTGGGCAGCTACTTGTTTCACAATCTGGAGCAGGTGCGACGGATGACCTATCAATGGATGTATCGGCATAATCACGACAGGCCCCATGATAGACTTGTGGAACTAATCATGGGATGGCTACCGATTGTTTCTATCAAAGGACATTATAAACATAATCTCTACTTTTGTTCACATTTTAATACAAGACGCATCTCTATGTGAGATGCGTGTCTGTATTTCCGGATTACAGAAAGCCTACCATCCCCGCCCAGCAATTTTCTCACCTTCTGGCATGATACTGGCATTGATGCCGATCACCGGAGTACCAAACCAGGTCATTCAAATGACCGATTTAGTACACTGGAGATGGCAAAATGTCCTCCGAATTACATACGCACTCAATACCCAAGAGCAACGGCAGAATGCTCGTGCATTGACACAGCAGGCAGTCGTTCGGGAAGTTGGAGAACGTCCGTTGCGCGAGAATTTTGACCGCCATACCGCTTCGCGCTATCCACCGTCTGTAACACGACTCATCAACGCCCTTTGCATTGTGCTGTTATTGGCAGCCTTCACACCCTCAGCGATTCGACTATTTGCCATTGGGTCAACAACCTTTGGCGCAGCCATACCAGACAAACTGGCGATGACCGCTGTTGGCATTGCCACTGTTCTGACGGCTGAAATCGGGCAGGTGGTGTTTTCACTGGCACTGGCGACATTGGGAACAACCTCTAGTGCAAGACGACTGCTCTATATCAGCATGGGGATTGCTACTGCGATTGCACTGGTTGGAAACGTTCAGGTCGCTCTACCCGGTCATCATGAAAGCCCGTTTGCATGGTTAGAAGCCATTGCCCCACCTTTGCTGGTTCTCAGCACCGCTTATGTCCTGAAAGAACAACTACTGGAATCTATTGAGATGCGTCACGCCAATGAACGGGCGTATCAGGAAGCGATCAACGTCTGGCAGGCTGTTACTTCTGATCCAGAAAATCATCCAGGATGGATGCAATTCTATGCCAACGCCCTGCGCGATGCGATTCGTAAGGCAAACAACCGTCGCAAAGATGCACTGGCTTCATTAAATACGGGCGACTGGCGGATGTTGGTCTACCGTGAACTGCAAGCCGATAACTGGTACAGCGCACCTCAGATTGAATCTGTCACAAACGAACAGACATCGGAGGTGGCTGAAGCAGAACCATTCCCTTTAGCCGCGAGCGTCAACAGAAATGGCGCACATCCAAATCAAGTGAGCGGCTAAGTGATGAGGGGTGTGTGGTGTGTGGCAATAAGCTCAAAACCCCTTCGCCTCTGGGTGGCAGACCGCGTATGTATTGTAGCAATCGCTGCAAACAACAGGCGAAGTGGGACAAATGGCGGGCAAGAAATGAGATTTAGTATCAAACCTTTCTGTAATTTCGAGGGAAAACGTGTATGAGTAAACCGACCATCATACCCAACTGGAAATATCAGAAACCAACAAAGGGTGGCTTCAAAGGGCTGAAAAAGCTGTTGAAATATGTCTCCCATCGGGAAAGCCCTGACCATCGGCCACTCGAACCAGATGTTCGCTGGGTGGATTGTGGTCTGGGTAATTCGTGGAAAAAAGTCTACCAGAATGCGGGACAGCTTGCTGGACCTTACTTGTTGGCACACCACATGGTCATCTCACCCTCAACCGACCTGATGGCACTCGTTCCAGAGGATTTACGACAGGAGGTGGTTCGAGAAGTCACTGAACGCACCATCGACACCTGGCATATCGAGCGGGGACTGGCAGTGCCAGAGTATTCCTACTGCCTGCATAACCGCGACACCGCCGATGAGCATGGCTTGCAACAGCTTCACACCCACATCTTCATTGCAGGCACGATTGATAACGGATTAGGTGAACGGCAGTCTCACCGCGTCAACCGTGAGCAGGTCTGTACGGATCGAGGCGGACTGGATCGTGCAGATAACCTGCATCGCATTGCCCGACAGGAGTTTGAGCAGATTCTTGACCGCAGTATTGGGCTGGATTGGCGTTTATTACGTGAGTTAGAACCCGCGCAAGACGACATCGACACCGATCTTGCTGTTAGCGTCCGACAACATAGGGGGATCGATCTATGAAGGCGTATGCTTTCGCATCCGTTGCCTCGTGTCCTGCACACCTAGCGAACGCTGGCACGTTCGCCTCTGTCCCGCCTGTAAGACGGTTACCTGTATCCAGTGTGGAAACAGGCGGGACAGTCTACCCTCAACGAAGTAGGGGTAGCAAGTTTAATCAACTTGCTCCTCAGGTGCCGGAGGGGCTTATCGCGCCATGCTCTGCAATGACGCGCCAGCAGCGATGGTCTCGTGCGCCACCGTTGCCGGAAGCTATGGCGAGTCACGATTGACGATGCTCATAGCCGTCCAAAATTGTCATTTCGTCCATTTGTCACACAAGTTTACGGAGGTTCCATGTCCGACAAATCAAAAACCAAGTACACCATTCGCCTCAGCTTGCACATTACACCTGCCATGAGTGACCGACTGGATCAAATCGCACTGATGCGCGATGAAGCCAAAGCCGAAATCGTTCGTGCTGCACTACGGATGTATCTTGACGAGCAGGAGGATTTAATCAGCAGCCGCAAGCACTTCACCAAGATGTTCCAGCGGCGGGTGGATTACATCGAGAAATTGCTGGTCATCACCCTCTGGGTCAACATCCAGATGATGCAAATTCTGTACGAGCGCGTCAAGAAGGAACCCTACGACTTGGGCGACTTGCTACACGATGTCATTGGTGCAGGCATTGAAACCGAGGATGGCATTCATACATTGGTGAACCACGCCGTCCAGAATAAAACCAAACCGCCAACCACCTGAGCGCAAGCTCAGGCAGTGGCAGCACGGCTGGAAACGTGTATTTCGAAATTGAACACTTTGAGAATACACCAATCTGGCTGTGCTGTCCACGAAATGTAAGACAAAGAACCAGGAGTGAAAACGTGAATAGCAACAAAACATCGCCCATCGTTCGGGCGGCACAATCAGGAAGTATCTACGAAGCAGCACAGGCATATGCCACGCTAGAAATGAGTGTCGTTCCACTAAAAGGCAAACGTCCCGCTTTGAACGGCTGGAAAGAATACCAGCAGCGCAGGGCAACAGCTACCGAAATCGAAAGCTGGCACAAGGATGGATTGCTGAACAATATCGGTATTGTCTGTGGGGAAGTATCCGATAATCTGGTCGTCCTCGATCTGGATGGTGCGGCAGGCTATCCTGCCTTCGCCGCAACTTTTCCACATCTGGCACAGACTTACACTGTCGCTACGGGTGGTGGCGTAGGTAAACATGTCTATTTTCGAGTTGCCCAGATGCCGCCATCTGTCAAGGCAATGGGAACACCGATTGGTAACCTGGAACTGTGCGGGAATGGTCGTCAGGTGGTAGCATCACCGAGCATCCACCCGATAACAGGCAAAGCTTACCAGGTACATATCGAAGCCGAAATCTTGCATGTTGATTCGCTAGATGACTTGGTTCAATGGATCGAATCATTCAAACTGAAGGAACAATCTTCCACCTGGAAGCCTCCGAAGCCACTCGATCTGCCTTCTGGGGAGACTGTCATCAATCCGCGAGTGATGGATGCCATTGCTCATGAGTTATCCCGTCACCATTTCAAGCAACATGGCGATTGGTTGCATGGATCGTGCATCCACCCAGAACGCCATACAAACGGAGATCGCAACCCATCTTTTGGCTTCAATCTGGACAGTGGCTATGGACATTGCTATGTGTGCGGCACGATGCTGGCGAAGGAGGTCTGCGAGTGCCTGAACATTGATACCAATCAACTCGGCGGACTGGTCGAACGATCTGAACCGCCACAAACCACCGACGATCAATACGCCGTCTTTAGATGTTATCGACCTACCAAATTGGTTGGCAGCTTACATGGATTGGGCAGGGGAAACTGGCAACCAGACCCCGATGATCTTTCATAAGGCGGCAGGCTTGTGGTTGTTGTCTACTGCTATAGGCCGTAGGTTGTATGGCGAAGCACCCTGGGGTGTGAAGCTGTATCCTAATCTCTATCTGATGCTGGTCGCAGGCACGACCTTCTACCGCAAATCGACTGCTTACAAGCTGGCTGAACAGGTCGCCCGCGATGCTATTCCACACATGCTGATGCCAACACCGGGTTCACCGGAACGCTTTCAAGAAGCCTTGGCAGGCAGGATGCCATCCAACTTCGACAAATTGACCAAACTCCAGCAGAAACGGTTGACCAAAGCACAACCTTTTGCCGCTCAGCGTGGTTTGTTGAGGGACGAAGTCGCTGGTTTGTTCGGAGCGATCAACAAACGGGATTACATAACGGGCATGAAAGACCTACTCATGGAACTCTACGATTGCCCGGATTACTTCGACAAAGATACCCAGACAGGATTGAACATCGTTGAGAATGCTGCGTTATCCATTTTGGGTGTCACAACACCTGCGGGGTTAGGGTCTGCTGTATCCCATACGGATTGGGCAAATGGCTTGCTGATTCGATTCGCACTACTCACACCGGAGAAAAACTACGCTGAGCGTCCAGCCGCAGGGAAATATCGTTCTGCACCACAACAACTTATAGATGATCTACGCGCATTACATGATCGCTTGCCTAGTCCGCAGCAGACGGAGACTGGCTTGAAAGTACCATCTGCAATGAAGCTGAATGTGCAATGCTGGGCGGAGTGCCAGCAATATGGGGATGAACTCAGACGCATGTGTGATCCGGGTCGGGATACCGAATTGGATGATCGCCTGAAAGGGGTCTACGGACGGATGCATGTTCAGGCATTCAAATTGGCAAGCTTGTTCGCTGCACTGGACTGGCTCGATACATCCGATGATGTACCAACTGTCACTGGTGAACACTGGCAAGCAGGACAGGCAATCGCTGAAAACTGGCGATTGAGTGCTCATCGACTGCTGGAGCAGCTTGACCATAGTGGGGAGGCAGTCATGGAGAAACGCCAGCAGGATCGTTTACTAAAGGCAGTTTGTCAATCTGGTGTGAACGGTGTAGCGATGCGTGATCTGTACCGCAAACTCAATTTACCCGCAAAACAGGCTCGCAATCATATGCAGGACTTGATCCGCGCAGGTCTGGTTGAGGAACGCCGTTTGAACCGTGCTGAGTGGTACATTGCCACTGAGTTTGTATCCGATGGTACGTAATCTACTGACAAAACTGACAGAACTGACACATGACAATACTGACAGTTTAAGTGTCGTCAGTGTCAGTATGTCATGTCAACTGACACCTTCTTAACATTTCAAGGAGAACAGAAATGAACCACACACAACGTATTGCTCATGTTGCACGCCAACGTCGAGCATTGACGAAAGCTCTTGTGCGAGAAGCGGTTGACCGTTACTTCGAAGCACTCGCTGAAGACCTTGCCAGTGGAGAATGGGTCGATCTGCCTGGAATTGGAAAGATACAGGTCATCCACGAAGAGGCAGATGGCATCCTGACTTCATTCGGAAAAGATGGTAAACGGGTCAAAAGACGTGTGACACATCGCTTGCGGACAAAGATCAGGCTGTACAAGCGATTCAAAGATTATATAAAAACTGACCTTTTCTAAGGCCGGATTAATCGAAAGCTCTTAATCAAGAGCTTCGATTGATTTGACTAATTCAAGCGGATTGTTTCGCTTTGATCCTAGTTGAAGAAACCGATCATAACGAGCCTGAATCACTTTGCTGGATTGCCAGAATGCCTCAACAGACAAGTGACCACAACCATCTTTTAGATACCATCCAGTATCAAAAGGGTTATTTGTAACCAATGTTGGGTCATGGACTGGAACCACTGCCGGATTCAGAAAAAAGCCGGACGATTCGGGGCCTCGTATTTCTAGAAGATACTCCCCAGCAAAGCCCTGTGCTCGTGGCAATATATGGGATTGTCCATCAGATAGATCGACAAGACTAACATCCTCAGTGTTGGTGATCTTGACCTGCGACCATTGATTGTCGCCCGCCAGTTCAGCAATGACGCGCCGAATTGAAATATCCTGATAATGATTGCGGATACCATTTGGCTGATGATAGTCACTATCATAGACATTTTCAGGCGCATAATCGTAAACATTACCGCAATAAGTAACAAGGAAATCAACTATCTGTGGATGATTATGGAGGTAAACGCGATAACTTTGCTCATATTCCCAGATAGCTTCATGAAAGGTGGCAATCCGCCCGCGCACAATGTAGCTAATTTTCCAGCCATCTTCCCCAAAAAGATCATTGAGTTGTGTTGCACGTTGATGCTTAGTTGCACCGGAATAGCCAAGACTACCGATTGTTAACCAGATCTGTTTATTGTGTTCTTGCATATTGGTATCACACCAGTTCCACCAATCGCCGTTTCTTAGATCACTCATAAATGGTCTCCACCAGCATTGTTCTTCGTGTGTCCTATAATTTTCTACCAACCCAGATCGGGTTACTTAAAACCAGCATCGTCTCATAGTCACGCCATGTGATGAAACTGTAGACATCGCTTTTGACATAACGGTGTACTTCGATCCGGTAATAAGATTGCTTTGAAGGCGTATCTTGAAACGTGATTGTTTCCCAATTTTCATTGCTTTCTTCAACTACAAAGTCATCGAAGGGATAGCCGTTCTTAATCACAACCAGATGTGCTTGAGGACTATTTCTGATTTTTATTGAGAATGTGATGGTAGCTTCGTTTAAAGGCAACGATTCCCACATTTCAGCACTTTCACCCTGCTCATTTTTTGCAGTGAATCGAATCTCAGGCCCCTTACTGATATAAACCCGGCCACGACGCAATCCCTCAATGATTCCCTTTTCGCTGAGTTCATCCGCATGAACCCAATTCATCACCTGCCCAAATTTCCACAAGGGTTCACTGTAAGGATCATGAGAATCACTGCTTCCAATGCCAACCAGCTTTTGCCCAGCCAACAAATGATGATCCCAGGCAATCGGATTGAAATTGTTGTTTGGCCCCTCGGGAATACAATAAATCTCGTATAGATCGGCCTTGTTCCAATCAAAATCATCATACCGCCAGCCTGTTTTCCCACTCATGGGGTGGTTCACACAAAATAGACCGCCCTGTTGGTGGACAGCATCCGCAATTTGATTCATTCGCCAGTCTGTGCCATCAACGAATGGATCTATTGGATTGCTCAGATCATGAACATTCGCGTGCCCATAATTGCCAGCAATCTCTGCCGAACGAATTAGTATCGTTTTTCCATTATCGGCATAGTTTGGAATTTCTCCCCAATGGCTGACGGTGAGGTGGTCAGTAACGGCCAGAAAGTCATATTCACAGGTCATTGCTGCCTGAACCACTTCCCCAAATGAAGTTCGTCCCGTGCTATGGTCGGAATGACTATGAAGTTCACCTTTGTACCAGCCAGAGCTTGACTTTAAGATCGTCGGTTCAGATGTGGGCTGAGGCAGGGGAGTTTCGGTTTTTCCGAATTCGACATAAGCTTCCAGGCTAAATTCAACATCTTGTTGCAAACGACGCATAAATAACAAGATTCGCCACTGGCCTTCATGAATTGCCCCAGCCAACCCACCTTTGCTTGAATCTCGTGTTGAAATCCATAGCTCATCGTTAATTTCACCATCAATTGGCTCGTTGACTACAATGCCACGAATGCCATCAGGGTCATAAAGTGCCATCGGGATTTGTGCAATCGTTGGGCTGTTGAAGGACAAACGTACCCCGACCTTACTCACACCACTTGGAACCTCAAATTCAAAAGTTCGATATGGTGGTTCATCAGTAGCAATCAACCACGATGATGTGCTGAATAGGATTTTTTTTGAGGATATTTGCTTATTCTGGCTCATTTGACTCGCACATTTCCCTAAAATAGTGACAATAGGAGATTGAGAGGAAGGATCAGTTCCTCTCAATTCACCATAGATGCTCGGGTGTTTTAGTCGTCTACTAAAGTCCCATCGGCCTTCATATCATCGATTTCAGACTGAAGGTCTGCGGTTAGTTGATCCATAACAGCCTGGGCATCTTCCCCATTGATAAGTACGCGCTCAATCGCCTCAGTAAATACAACATGATACTCAGGGATGTTACGAGCAACACAGGCCGTTGCGGTGGCGAACTCCAGTTGATCGATACTTACGGCATACATTGGATGTTCTTCATGAAGTGCCTGGACTTCTGGCAGTTCAACCGTGCTATAACGGGCAGGCATATAACCCGTGCCGACATGGAAGTCGCCCGTTTGCTGGGTGTCGGTCAGATAGTAGATAAGTTCCCAGGCAGCCGCTTTTTCTTCATCGCTGGCACTGGCACTGATGGCAAGATTAGCACCACCATTTGTAACGGCACGTCCACCTGGCCCTGCCGGTAACATTGTGAAGCCCCAGTTGAATTCAACAGCATTTCCCATACGGGTCAGCCAGGAAGTTGATCGCGGAAGATAACCAACACGCCCTTGCACAAAGTCACCATTTGCCTCATCAATGCTCCCCTGTAACACAGTGGGTAGCAGGAGGACATCTTCTTCGTACAGATCTCGGAAGAACTCTAGTGCAGCAACCGCCCCAACACCGGATTCATTTAACAAGATGTTGCAGTCATCGTCGTTGATCTGTCCGCCAAACTGATAAACCATCGGTTCAAATTCCCAACGATTGAAAAAAGCATAGCCGCCGTAATAGTCGGGGTTAGCTTCGTGCAGAATGCGTGCGTGCTCTGCATATTCTTCCCAAGTCTGTGCTGGTTCATCAATATCAACCTCAGCCAACAAATCTGCATTGTAGAACATACCCTGTGTACTGCGGTTGTAGGGCAAGGCGTAAACCTGTCCATCATACGTCAGATCACCAAGCAACCCAGGAATCAGATCTGCCATATCATCTTCAGAGAGATAGTCCGTCAGCGGTTCGATCACGCCATTTTGAGCGTAGAACGGTACAAATACGTAGTCAATCATGATTACGTCGGGTGTATTTCCAGCAGCAAGAGATGCCAGGAGTTTCTGCTGGAGTTCAGTGTAACCACCCTGATTAATATTCGTCACCTCAATATCATCATGTAACTCATTGAACTGTGCGATATGCTGCTCTAATACCTCGGCCTGTCCACCCTGTAAGAGTGTCCAAAACTCAAGTTCGATAGGATCATCCTGAGCCTGTGCTGCAACGCTTGTCAGCATGAGCATCAAGACCATAACGAGGATAATTAGTTTGCGATTGTCTTGCATAGATTTTTCACCTTTCATAATATTTGCCAGTACGATAGTCATTGAAACTCATTTTTACTATCTATATAGATCTTCTCCCTTCTTCATCTGAATAAATACAAAACCATACGAATTGAAGTTAGCCTTTCAATCCTGTATGAGCGATACCTTCTACGAAGAATTTCTGAGCAATGGCAAACAAGATCAGAATGGGCATCAGAACGATCACAACGCCAGCCATAAGTATGTGCCAATCTGCTCCGACCTCTGCCGTTTTCATGGCGACAATTCCTACGGGTAACGTTCGCATCTGTGGCGAAGAAGTCATGACAATTACCCACAGATACTCGTTCCAACGCCACCGGAAAGCTAACAAGGCATAGATGATAAGGGTTGACTTGCTCAATGGAATCATGATGCTCCATAAGATTTGCCAGTGAGATGCGCCATCAACCCTGGCTGCATCAATCAGATCGTTCGGGATACCCAGAAAAGCCTGCCTCACAAGAAAGATGCCATAAGCATTGGCGGCAAAAGGAACAATCAATGCCAGATAACTATCTAACCACCCCAGGTCGGTCATGAGCTTATAGATGGGAACAATTGTCACAATCACAGGAACCATCATAACCGCGAGGTACGCCATAAAGAGCGCACTTCGTCCCCGGAATTTGATACGGGCGAATACATAGGCGGCCAAGCAGGACGTTACAAGCTGCAAAAAAGTTACTGTTGTCGCGATGAATATGCTGTTGATCGCATACCGTTCAAACGGTGCTGATTCCCATGCCCTGGCGTAATTTGACCAGGTTGGCGGATCAGGAATGAGTTGCGGTGGTGTGACAAGAACGGCCTTCAAATCAGGCTTGAGGCTGGTAGCGATCATCCAAATGAATGGGAAAAATACCACAATCGCAACCACAATAAGCAATACATACGATGAGGTTTGCTGAATCATGCGGCCTATTTGACGAGGGTTTGAGGTTGCGTAATTAGTCTGCCGCATAATGCACCCACCGTTTTGAGAATAGGTTCTGAACAATCGTGAGGATGAGGATAAACCCGAATAGAACAATCGAGACGGCGGAGGCATAGCCCGCGTCAAATTCTAAGAATGCTTTTTGCCAGATGTAGTAATTCGCGACAGTCGTGGACTTTGCCGGCCCTCCCTGGGTCATCACCGCAACAGAGTCAAACACTTGCATGGAATTGATAAATGAAGTCACTAGCAGGAAGAACGTTGTTGGAGAAAGTAAAGGTAACGTGATCTTGAAAAAACGCTGAAAACGATTGGCCCCATCAATTTGTGCCGCTTCGTAGTAATCACTTGGAATACTGAGTAATCCGCCCAAATAAATCAACATGACATAGCCCAGGCTCCGCCATGTGTCGAAGATGATAATGGCAACCAACGCCCAGGTCGGATGCAACAACCAGTGGGGGCCTTCGATCCCCAAAATACCAAGCATGTAATTTGCAAGGCCATAACGCGGATTAAAAATCCAAACCCATAGCAAGGCAACTGCCGACGCTGTCGTGATATTAGGGAAGAAGAAAAGAGTGCGAAATATCGTTCTGCCCTTGAGATTTTGATTGAGGAGTAGTGCCAACCCCAGCCCAAGTATCATGGACAGACCAACATGCCCTACCGCGTAAGTCACAGTAGTCTTAGCTATTCGCCAAAATCGATCATCACCGAACATCTCATAGAAATTATCAAGTCCGATGAATCGCTTGGTTGGTGAAATAAAGTTCCACGATGTGGCACTCAAATAGACATTGAAAGCCAGCGCGTAATAAACAAACACCGCAAAAATGACAAAAGATGGTGCAAGGAAAGCAATTGCAACTAATCGATCTCTTTTTGTGCGTGAATTAGTCAGCCCGTTAAACATTCGAGGGGATCTTATTGTCACACCGTCACCTCCAACCAGCAACTTGCTGCGAGATCGTATTCATCTCATTGGCAAAGATTTTGCGTAGTGTTGCGATCATTACGGCATAAGTCGCATCCATGCCATGATAAGACAAGCTGGCTGAACCCAAGTTTGTGCCTTTGCTAAAAGGAGTATCGGATGCATAATGTAGAAACCCAACGAGAAATGGGATATTGTACAAATTTACAATTTCGTTCTGTGGGTGTCGCTTAGGACGTACCATCTCATAGATGCAACTGAGATATGGTCCACCTTCCATCTCCATATCGGTATAGCCTTCTTGATAAAAAACAGACATATAGTCCTCATTTTGTAGAAATGTTCCCAGCACAGTAATCGCTTTTTGGTTGTCCATAACAGAACCGTATTGCAAGAATGGCACAACATCATCAGCCGTAAAGCAATTATCGAACAGATAGGTATTTAGTGAATGTTCATCATGCACCACGCTGGGGATCATCACATCGCCCACACCACCATTCAGTGTTGCAGCTTTGCCGATACTAAAAACGCCACGAATTTCGTGTAGGTTGTGGACGATTTCCTCAAGAACGAGAGAGGCAGCCATACCGAGCGGGTAATCAATATTGATGATTAAAGAACTTGTGTTTTTCAGGTCATCCAGCCCAAGAATATTTAGCCGTTTGTCGATCTTCTGAAAATCCAAACCATCAATAGCAATGATTTGAACTTCGATATTGAAGGTGTGTTCCACAACAACACGGTAAATTCCATGTTGCCTCTCATAAGTAATTCGATGTTCAATAACTTCAGGAAAGGCTTGCTCATATTTCTTGAGCATGTAGTAAAGCAGATTTTCCTTCCCGACAGAATCGTCTTGTGAAACGGTGCTGTACTCTTGGAGCAAATCTGACATCTGATTGTCCCCCAAAAATGCGAGCAACTCTTCTTCAATTGATAGCGCATAGTCACTTAATAAATTCGCCAGGGTATGGGAATTGCTCGAAATAAAATAAGTTGGTCGTTCGCCATAACGATCCCAGGGGATTTGTTCCTCGACACTGTGCCACCAATGACGAATTGCACGCCCATAATCTATAGTCGATCCAGCCAACAAACGGACTGCGATTTCATTTGATTCCTGTACGATGGTTAGCAATCGGCGGATGGTTTTCTCGCCCCAGATCTCCCGTATTTTTGACCACTGGTTAAGCGGAATCTTTGATAGTTCACTAAGTTGCTCAAGGTCTTGGTCACTGGGGTTGCCGTCTTGGTTCACCAAAATATCATTTAGTTTCTGAACGACATCTTGTCTGTTGAGAGCCTGGTACAACTTCTGCCGTTCGATTTGATATGCGGTAAGAGTTGGAATGAGGTCATCTATGTCTGATCGGCTCGCTATGTAAACCGCTATGGTATGTTGACCATCGAAGAAGCTGGGACGGCGACGAGCCGGTGCAGTTACGGATTGCCATGATTCAACATCCGAGAACCCGTGCTGTGCAAATACATGGGCAGATTGCCCCATAATTACGAGATTCACACGATCAATACAATCCGGTAGGCGTAAAGTGGCATAGATAAAAGCGTCAATGTCCAGCTCAGAGGTATTTGCCGTGACATGGAGAGCAGAGTGCATTCGTTTGTGCACCTCAGTCAACGATTTGACTGCAACTTCACGGGAGCTACGTAACAATGAGTAGTAGGTGCGAAGATACAGATTGATATTGTCATTCATTAGACGGGGAACTGTTCTATCCATAAAATACCCAGCAAAAATCTCTAATTACATCTACTTGTCTCATGCACTCATTAAACTGAATTGAATTTCACATGGCAACGGCTGAGAGCTACTCGATTGCAAAGAAACAAAGTATACTATTTTCGCAATATGCGAATTTATTTAATTGGAGAGAAAATGAGACGATTAAAATCTGGCGAGAAAACCGTCTTTGGTAAGCGATTGGAAGAGTTGATCGATACATCGCCTGATCCAGATATGAGCCAACGAACAGTGGCATTTCGATTGGGTGTAAATGCTTCAACGATCACAGCGTGGAAGAAGGGTGATCGTTTCCCCCGTCTTGATCAGATCTTGGAACTTTGCGAACTATTTCAGCTTGAATCTGTTGATTGGCTCATTGGTTTAGAAGCAGAACGTGATAAACAAATGCGTAAAAACCATGAATATGAACATCAGGGGATTGGTTGGCTTGAACAAGTTCCAGAAAGCTTGCCGAAAGAGACTCTTGATCAAATCAAAATTGGAATTGAGATGTTTCATCTACTTATATATGACAACCTACCAATGGAAGATGTTACAAGGCAATTGGGTTATACTCAATCTTATCTCTATTCATCATTCAAGATGGCTTGTGCTACTGGCTGTTTTCGACTTACCAGTGTTCCTAGAGACCCCAAACTTGAGGATACTCTCCAGAGGGAATTCAACTTATCAAGCGTTATCGTAGCATCATTGCCAGATTTGTATGATTCTACTTTGGTAAGGGCAGATTTAGTCGCTTTTCTGGCAGCCACTGAAGCATTATATGATCTTAATGATTCTGGAGTCGTTGGCATTGGCCCTGGCTATACAATCGCGAGATTAGCTGAACTCAGTATCCCAAGCAATTATCTCAAAGGAGTCACATGGACACCTTTGTGCAGTTACGCTAAACATCACATCTATTCGGCGAATAGTAATGCCCAACGGTTAGCAACCCGCCATCCTTGGTCTCACTCATTAAACTTTCCATTTGTGACTAAGAATGCTTCACCAGATATGATTGAAAAGGTTGATCTCATTAATAAAACCAGCCGCAATGCCAGAGCCGCATTCATAACAGTTAGTGGCATCGGGCGCAAGTCACGACAAGATGATGAGTGGTCAATGAATAGACAGCTCAGGACATCTGATTCGGTTATTGAGTCCACATCTCTACAGAATATTGTGCGGAACTTGGATTACGATCAATTAGAAACATCTGTTTGGGAAACTTTGGGTGTCTTGCTTAATCACCGAAGTGAAATTCTAGGTAAAGAGACATCCCACATTGACCTAAGTATCCTTCGCGATAATGTCTATACAGGGAATGTCTGGATTGTGGCAGCGCGTAGTTACAAAGCCGTTCCCATAATTCATGCGCTGCAAACTGGTATTGCTAATGCTCTGGTGGTTGATAGTGAGATTGCAGAACGTATGCTGGAAATTAAGGAGATATATAATACCTAATTTATGGTATCGAACTTTATAACGCACACCACCGACGCGGTGATCCTACAGCACCGATTTCCATCTTAGCCTGTGGCCTGGTTTTCGGGGGACATTATACTTCCGCTGCGAAAATTTTCCGCAATGTTGCAATCATTACGGCGTATGTTGCATCAACTCCATGATATGATAGACTCTGAGAACCCAGGTTTGTTCCCTTACTAAAAGGGGTATCTGATGCATAGTGTAAGAGTCCAACCAAGATGGGGATGTTGTATAAATTGACCAGTTCATTATGCGGATGGCGTTTTGGACGGACCATTTCATAGATGCAACTGAGGTACGGCCCTCCTTCCATCTCCATATCCGTATAACCTTCCTGGTAAAAGACAGACATATAATCTTCATTCTGTAGAAATGTTCCCAAAACAGTTATAGCCTTTTGATTATCCATAACGGAGCCGTATTTAAGAAACGGTGCGACCTCATCGGCTGAAAAGCAGTTATCAAATAGATAGGTATTTAGTGAATGCTCATCATGGACGACATTGGGGATCATAACATCACCAACTCTGCCATTTAAAGTTGCAGCCTTCCCAATACTAAAAACACCCCGAATATCCTCAAAATTATGGGCAATTTCTTCTAGCACCAAAGATGCTGCCATGCCAAGCGGATAATCAATGTTTATGATTAATGCGTTTGAATCTCGCAGATTCTCAATATCGGAAAAGTGCAGTCGTTTATCTATCATGTCAGGATTCAATTGATTCAGTGCAATAACCTGTACTTCTATATCGAAGGTGTGTTTAATGAAGATGCGATAGATACCTTGTTGTTGCTCATAGTTAATACGCTCTTTGATTTTTTTAGGAAAGAGTTGCTCATACTTCTTGAGCAGGTAGTAGAGTTGATTTGCCTTTTTCTCATCTGAGATTTTGTCTTCGGCATCATGCAAATCAGAAAGATCATGTTCTTCGATTAACCCCATCAGCACTGCTTCCTGAGCAAGGGCATAGCCGCTGAGTAAATTTGCCAAAGTATGTGTGTTGCTGGATATAAAGTAGATAGGGCATTCACTAAAATTGCTATATGGAATTGTGGTTTCCACATTGCGCCACCAATGCCGAATCGCCCGACCATAATCGGCCATAGAACCAGCAAGCAAGCGGATTTTTATCTCGTGCCTGGAGTGTAAAATACGCAACAGTTTTTGAGTAATTCGTGTCCCCCATATACGAAAGAGTTTTTCCAGATACGCGTAAGGAATATCAGCCATGCTGCTCAGTTTCGAGAGGTTTTCCTTACTCATATCATCCTGAGATTGTTCAACCTCATTGAGTAGTTGAATGATCTCAGGTTTATTCAGAAGTTGCTGTAATTTTTGTCGTTCGATTTGATAGGCCGTTAGAATCGGGACAAGATCGTCAATGTCGGAACGACTTGCGATATAGACAGCAACGGTCTGGTCATCATCAAAAAGACATGGGCGACGCCTGGCAGCCGCACTAACCGGAACCCAATCCTCTATATTTGAGAAGCCATGCTGTATAAACACACGCTCTGATTGTCCCATGACAAAAAGAGTCGCGGTATCCACACAATCCGGCAAACGCAGTATCGCATATACAAATGCATCTATATCAAAATCAGCTCTGTTAGCCGATATATGAAGAGCTGAGTGCATTCGTTTATGAACTTCGATTAGACTGGTAATGGAAATTTCGCGGGAGCTGCGAAGCATAGAATAATATGTCCGTAGGTATAGATTGATATTGTCATTTATTAAGCGTGGAACAGTACGATCCATAATGAACCTCTTAAACTTATTAGCAGTGAAACTGATTAAGGATTAATGCTGCGAAGTTGGATCTAAAACGTCTCGCAGCCAATCCCCTAAAAGACTGATAGATAGGATCATGAAAAATATTACGCTTCCAGGAATGATTGAAAGCCAGGAAGCAAATAACAAATAATCTCGCCCATCGCCAAGCATCTGGCCTAGACTGGTCATTGGCTGTTGGATACCAAGCCCCAGGAAACTAAGCGCACTTTCCAGAAGGATGGTTCCTGCCAGGGTGATGCTGAATTGTACGATTATTGCGCTGAGGATATTGGGTAATAAGTAACGGCGATATAAACCGAATCTCGAAATACCTATGGATTGGGCTGCCAGTATATAATCCTGTCCCATTACCATAAGCACCATGCCCCGAGAAAGTCTGGCAAAACTATCCCACCCATTGATGCCAATGACAATCAACAAGACGGTAAATGAATTACCTAAGATGGCAAGAGTCGTCAACGCAAACACAAGAAATGGAAGGGATGCCTGAATATCGACAATCATCATAATGGTTTCTTCAACGAAACCTCTTGTTTGTCCAGCTATCATACCCAAGACGGTACCCATAATGGCACTTATGATCGTCCCGATAAAAGCGACAATTACCGTGATTCGTATAGAAAAGAGCAATCGGCTCAGTATATCTCTGCCCAAATTATCGGTTCCAAGCAAATGGTTGGTATTTCCCCCGCTTACAAACACAGGAGGTTGCATCGCGTTCAAAATATCCGTTTGTGTAATCGGATAGGGGGCAATTGTTGTGCCAAGAATAGCAAGCAAGATCATAAGCAGTAAGAAGATCATTGCAGCTTTTACAGTTAAAGGAACCTCTTTCGAAGAGTGAAGGAGGTTCAGTGCATAGTGCCAAATTGACTGTTCCCTTGTGGTCGTTGTTGTCATCTTGCTTCGCCTGACATACTGATTCGTGGATCAAGCAGACCGTATGTAATATCAATGAGAAGGTTGACAAGTGTAACCCCGCTTGCGATAAGCAGTACAAGAGCTTGTACCACCGGTAAATCACGGGTCGAGACCGCATTTATGAATAGCCTGCCTATACCAGGCCAGGCAAATACTGTCTCAATAATTGCAGCACCGCCAACCAGGATACCTAGTTGAAACCCTAGTACGGTTATCACAGGGATTAGTGCGTTTCGCAAAGCATGACGAAAAATAACCGTTCGATCAGGTAGACCCTTTGCATAGGCTGTCCGAAGGTATAAAGCATTCAACGTATCTAACATTGCACTACGAGTGAACCGCGCAACACGAGCTGCTAATGAAGTGCTGAGCGTCATTAAGGGTAAGATAATATGCCGCCAACTCTCGTTGCCTGATGTTGGAAACCACTTTAATTCAAGTGCGAAGACAATAATGAGCAATATGCCGAGAATATAGTCAGGCATACTGTACGCCATCACAGAAAAAATCATCGCCAGTCGATCTGTGAGTTTGTTGTGATTAAGTGCAGCAATAATGCCCGCCATTACGCCGAGAAACACCGATATAAGAAATGCAGATGTGCCTAGAAGGAGGGTGGCCGGGAGTTCTTCTAGCACTACATCGGTAACATTCCGTCCGTTGACGAATGATTGCCCCAGATTGCCCTGGAGGATATTGAAGAAATAACGAATGTATTGTTCAGGTAAAGTCGAATTGAGACCCCACTTTTCAATATAAAAGTCGCGAGTAATTTGTGGGGTATCCTCTGGGAGCAAGATGCTCAAGGGGTCGCCTGCCAAACGGAACGCTAAAAACACAATGGTCAGGACAATCCACAAAGTGAGGAAACTGCGAATCGTGCGTCGTAAAATAAATTCAGTCATTGTCCATCACTTCGGCCAGCAGATGCGGCCAATCTTTTCGCGCACCAGTTGGAAACTGAGGGCGTGTAATTCCGGGCGGTTCTACCAGCCGGAATTCGACTCCTTCACCATCAAAAACATACTCAACAATACCATTAACGTCTTGTCCATTTCCTGATACATAATCATCTTTGCCGCGCATGAGAGTTGGGGCAACAATTATGCTAATTCCTAAAGTATGGAACGTTCGGAATACATGAAGATGACCTGTACAAATCAGGCGGACATTTGCTTTTCTTATTAACTCTCTCAGCCTCTGTCGTGCCTCCGCTGGTATTGCATTTGTGATATAGGGCTTCTCAAAAATTGATGTCATGCAGGGTGGTTTATGCATGAACAGTGCTATTGGTCTATCCTTTGCTTGCTGAAGCTTTTCTTCAAGATATTCCCATTGTGTCTGTTCGGCATCAAAGCCTGATTCAAATATCAGATCATTTATGCCAATAAGCTGCCAGTCGCCAAAGGGTAATGACCACCGATCTTCCTCGAATAATGCTAAATATTGCTGCCGCCGATCTTCAGTAATGCCGTAATTTTCGAGCCAGGGTACTTCTGCACGTAGTCTTGGTTGAGGAGGGCCGCCTCCAATATCATGATCACCAGGCAATGCCTTCCAGGAAACCGCGAGATGTGACATTTGTTCCCTGGCAAATTCGAGATCATCAAAGTCATCAGGCGATTCAAGGACAAAGTCTCCCGTATTTATTACTAGATCGGGCTTCACTTGGTTGATATAAGTAAGAACTGCTTTCCAGTTCGCATAGGTATAGGCTCGATTTCGGCTTAAATGAAGATCGGAGATATGAATTAAACGTTTTGCAGGCACTCTTTTTCTCTTTGAGATAAACTAATAGGGAGCTTATTGAGTAGCTCCCTATTTTCAAAATCAGATCAGTTACCAGATGGGAAAAATTGTGGCCCAAGTGCGATACTAAAATCGGACAATGGTTGCCACGCAAAATCAGGCCTTTGAGCATAGAATTCCGGACGCTGCCAAAGGAATAGAGCTTGAGGATTTGCCTGCCACTCTCCTTGAATTTCGCGCCATATTTCTAAACGGGCATCTTGATCGGTGGTTTGTGTCAATTGCTGACATAGATCATCCAAAACAGTCGATGGTGTTATTCGATTATTGGATGCGTAGAAACTAGAAGAGGTATAGGTTGTACAGACTGGATTGGACGGATCGGGCATCGCAATATTGTTAGAAGTTGACCACATACTGACATCAGTGGGGGGATTGAGTGTGTGTAGTGTGAAGTCTGGGATGATATCAAGTTGTACTTTGAGACCAACTGCCGACCACATCTCTTGAAGGAGAATCGCAGTTTCATTAACCAAAACAAAGTTGTTGGAAATGAACTGCAATTTGATGGGTGCGCCTTCGTAGCCACTTTCTTCAATTAGCTGTCGAGCCAGTTCAGGATCATAAGCCGACGGTGCTGATTCGAAATAACTCCCATAGGCAGGCGATTGGATGTTTACGAGCGGTGTCACAGTGCTGTTGAAGAGTTGTTCTGCAATTGTGTCCAGGTCGGCTGCATGAATAAGTGCCTGACGAATAAGCGGATTATGAATGGGCAATTCCTCTGGTCCAGACATAAAGGAGAACATCTGGATATTTTCTTGAGGCATAACCGTAACCTGAAAACCGTCTGATTCGAGCAGATCGAACTGCTGTGGTAAAACGCCAACGATTAGATCCAATTCACCAGCCAGTAAGCCCGCAATACGAGTCGATGTTTCAGGTATATCACGATAGGTGATACTGGCAACAGGAGGGCGACCACCCCAGTAATCATCAAAGGCAACCAGGCGGATTTCGTCTCGAGCCTGATATGATTCAACGCGATAAGGGCCAGTTCCAATGGGTGCTTGGCGGAATCCATCCACACCAACTTCTAGAAAATAGTCACGAGGAATTACTCGTCCAATATGAGATTGTAAACGGCTAATAAGAGCTGGATCAGGGAATGCTGTTGTGATTCGTACAGTTCGTTCATCTATCACTTCAACATTCTCAAATACACCAATAGCAAGTGAGTCTGGCGTTAACGCATCGGGACCCCAGAGTTTTTCGGCTGATAGCGTAAATGCGACATCCTCCACCGTTAATTCTTGCCCACTATGAAACATGACGCCTTGGCGAATGGTGAGGTCTAGTTCGGTGTCTGAGGCAAACTCCCATGCTTCAGCAATTGCAGGGGTTGGGTCTGTTCCCTGACCACTTTCACCAAAGTCACGCCCAATCAGTGGATCAAACACGTTATAAACGATTCTTCGCTGAAATGTGCCATTGCACGTCACACACAAGTCATTGGGAACATTATTTAAGCCAATAACTATATCTGGGCGATCATCCTGTGCAGTGGTTAGAGTTGAAATACTGAGTAGCAGAACAAGAAAGACTAGAATTGCTCGTTTGTATAACATAATTTGTTTCACCTCCATATGCTTAGAGATTCAATCTAAGGGAAATACCTCACAAACGGAGAGTCATCTTCTATTTGTAAACGAGGTAGAAATTCCTGAGAATCCTGTTCAAACCACTTATCTAATCAATCAGCTTGATGGATTCTACCGATGTCGAAGAGTGCGCCACATCTAGGAATTGCATATCCGATGTTTTGCCCTCAAACAACTCCCTTATTAACTTGATCATAGCCATGTGAATCATGCTTTACAACTAGAGAGGGAAAAGCTTAAATGAATCCGCAGAAATAGAGGAAAATATCGCGAATACATTAAGGAATTGATACAAAGTATTGAGTCGGAACAACAAACAATCTACGCAACAACTATAGAAACTTGATATTTCTCTAGCTCTTGTCTGTAGCTTTCTGGAACGATTTCATCAGTAATCCAGAGGTCGATTTTGTTCCACCCGCAGATGACGATTTGAGAAGGATTCCATAATTTACTTTGGTCAGCAACGACAACGCATTGTTTGGAGCGAACAATTAGTTCGCGTAGGTATATGACGTTTGCAATATGCCCGGCTGTTGCGCCCTTCTTAATATCCAGCGCAGTGACTGTCAAGAAAACAGTGTCTATTTCCGTGCCTTCAAGAATCGAGGAAGTATTTTCTTGAATTAGTGAAATGCGGCTTAATCTCAGGTATCCACCGGGTACAAATATATCTATTTGGGGTCGCAAGGAAAGTACATTTACAATACTGAGATCATTTGTAATGGCCGTAAACGCAATGTCGTAAGGGATTTGATGTGCAATTTGGAGAGGGGTTGACCCTCCACTAAAGGCGATGACCTGTCCCTCCTTTATTCGCTCTGCTGCTGCCCGTCCAATACGTTGCTTACCGGAAATATTCTTAACTTCACGATTTTCGTAAAACAGGGCTATGTCATTGGTAAGTTCTGTAACATGCATAGCACCACCGTGAATCCTCCGCAATAAACCCTTTTTGTCGAGGATTGTTAGATCTTTACGGATTGTTGACTCACTCACATGTAGCTCTTTCGCTAGGTTACTTACAAGTACGTAGCCTTCTTTCAATAAACTGTTGATTATGTAAGTTTCGCGTTCTTGTGCTTTTAGTACTCTATTTGAGAGGGACATATTTTGCAGCAAGCCTAATCATGTAAACATTTTGCTCTAGCTTAAAGTTCTATGAATAGCATTAATTCATAAAGTATATTTGCGGAACGATATGTGTCAAGGACTTTGAAACAACTTCGTAAAAAAGATTAAGAGAGATTTTGTGGCTCCTTTGGCGGATTGATCCAGACCGAGGTTGGAGCACCTTTGACAATCGGGATGCCATGCAATAACCGTTCTGGATGCACCCGATAAGCAGCGGTCATACGCTTTGTCCTGACCTGGCGGTCGTCCAACACGCTTGATGGCCTGTTTTGCCTGGAGGCCTTACGCCTGGGTTTACAACAGGGTAAACCCGAAATCTTCAACACCGATCAAGGGGTACAGTTTACCGCCCGTGATTTTACTGGCGAGTTGGAGACCAACCAGATCAGGATCAGCATGGATGGGCGTGGACGTGCTTTCCTTCATTGAAAGGCTCTGACGCAGCGTGAAGTATGAGAACATTTATATCAATGAATACAGCACGGTTTCTGCTTTGGAGATGGGGCTGCAAAATTACTTCGAGCTTTACAATTACGAACGGCCTCATCAGAGCCTTGACTATCGCACACCTGCCTATGTTCATTTTTCAGGGAAAGGGATGTCTATTAATAGTCGAGGATTCCATCTTATTTTCGTCGATTCGTGGTCTTGACAATGGGGGTCACTTTAGTTCTTGCAGCACAAATCCTTGAAGATTTAGAATAACTTGAGGTAATCCCCGATTGAACGTAGGAAGCGACATGAAAATTGTCGCTTTTTATACCTGCATCTTGCTGTTTTCTGGCTTAGGATGAGCTTTCTTGAAAAATTACATCTCAGAATGAAATTTTCCATTCAAAAACCGTAATTCTACAACTGTCTCCCCTACCACATTTGATACTCTGAGTATAACGACTAGCAGATATACCTGCTGGATATTTCAATAAATACGCAATTCTGAAATATTCCATTGGGTTTGCAAAGATTACCAAGCCAAAACTCGAATTATTCCAGGGTTGGCTATATCTGGTGTGCTAGCCTGAATACAAGCAGGCGTACTAAGGAGTAGCAGTGCATGGAACAATTCAACCAAAACGAAGTATATGAGAATTCAAGATCAGATTGGCAGAGTAACCTGGCACCAAATCTAACGGATTCATTCATACCTCTACCACCTCCAGGAACCAAACTTTCACCAGAGCAACTAAAAGCCATCTTCGGTGGAGACATGCGAGCGTTTCAGGATATGGCGCGGCTTGCTTATCAACCCGATGATAATGAGGCAGAATAAGCCTATCGAACGTATTGTTCATCGTGAGCAATGAGTACATTCTGGAGGTATATATGCAAGGCTATAGACAAAACCAATACACGCCCGAGGTAGTGGAGACTCATTGACTGATACAGTCCAGATTGTATTGATAGATGAATAAGCGAAGCAGGCCTTCATGAAACGCATCAATCTTGGAGAATGCCAGTGTTTTGCGTGTGAAACGAGCCAAACGTTGGCGCAGGGTATTGAACCAGCGCTCAACATGACTGGTTTCTCCAGTCGGTTTGTTCGTCATTTGATGGCGCTCCTGATCAAACATGGCACGATAAGCTCGGTAGCCATCGCTAACGGAACGACAACGGACATAATCGGTGGGGATCTGTCGCCATAATTGCAAGCCACTGGTTTGGCTGCGATCCCCAACCCAATAAGCCACCACTTGGCGTGTGCGCCGACATAAGGCTAACCAGACCCAGCGTTGCTGCTCTTTCTGGCCCACAAACGACCACAATTCATCCAATTCCAACACATCGTCCCACTCGGCAGGCATGAGCGTTGGTTCCAATGGCGGCACAGCCTCAATCCAGTGGCTCAACCAACGCCGAATGGTGCGGCGCGACACCCCGACGATCCGTTCCAATCCACGCAGACTGACCCGTTCCAGGACACCGCGTTTGACTTGGTTGCGTACTTGTGGACTATACCCTTTCTGGGCATCGACGGTTCCATAGCGGTTGCAGTCTTTGCAACGATATTTTGGGCTCCCTTTGTAATCGTGCCCATTTCTCACCAGATTGACACTTTCACAGCGCGGACACTTCCAGGTTACAATCGTTTCGATCATGAAAAGGCTCTCCGAGTAAACTTGCTGGTTTGTCTCTTTGAGCTTTTTCATACTTCATCAGTCAAAATGTCGCCACTACTCACGCCCGAAACAAAGTACGATCCTAACTTAACACCTCAAGCGCAACTTCTGTTGAAGACTCTGCGCGAGGCCAAGGGCTGGATCAACCGTTCAGAGATCGCGCGTCGAACGGGGAAATCAGCCTTAAACAAGTGGGATTTGGTGCTTCTGGGTAAGCTGGCGGATGCCAGGCTGATTGAGACACGCCAGATTCCGCGTCATGGCGCGATTGGGTACGAGTGGCAGTACCGCGCCCTTCCTGTCGATTCAGATGTGGGGTCAGCAGGATGAGTGATTTGCGAAGCATTATCTGGACGGCGGTATCGTCTCGCGCCCAGAATGAACCAGATAAAATCAGCCTGCCACAGCAGGAATCTGATGGCCGCGAGCTTGCTCAAAAGAATAACTGGCAAGTCATCGATGTCATGCGGGTACCAGGGCATAGCCGACGGTACATCGACTTTCACAAATTGGCAGCAGATGCCTCACAAAGCGGTATTGATGCGTTTCAAAAGCTTGAAGCCCATTGGAACACACAGGATTTCGATGTGATGGTGATGCTGGATGGCAATCGTTTCGCTCGGACACAAGCTCTCCATGCTTATATCGTTGAGCGAACAATCAAGATCGGAGCGCGCATCTATTCGCTCATGGATGGTTGGATTGACAAGCAGAACTATCGCATGTGGATTGCGATGAATGGCTATAAGTCTGCTGGAGAGATTGACCGTTTTGTTCAGGCAAGGGATCGTGCTATGACGGCACGCGCACAACGGGGATTACCCATTACCAGCCGGATACCGATTTCACACAAGGTTGTTCGTGACTCCGACACAAGTAAAGCTGTTTGCCTTCAAGTAAATGAGGAAATGCGCCGTTTATGGAATGATCTGGCGGAACTGGTTTTGGAAGGTGTGTCTTGGGCATACATGGAGCTAGAGTTGTTTAAGTGGTATGGTCACGTTAATGACAAAGGCAAACCGTACTATGCGAACTACTTCTATCGCTTAATCATGAAGCCCTTGTTCTGGGGACACATAGCTCGACATCACAACAGTGCTAGTAGCAAGAATGGTTTTCGTGGTGGACGATGGATATGGAAGCTATTCCAGACGGGGCGACAGTCTTTCGTAATACCCACGAACCCGTCTGGACGGGCGAAACAGCGGATCGCGTTCGGCAAGAGCTAGACCGTCGTATGGTGCATATCAAGGGACGTGCCAGGACAGCATATACCCATCGCCTGAGTGGACTTGCCATTTGCGCCGAGTGTGGTAGTTTTATGGCAACCCGTGTTGATGGAAACTATCGCGGTCTGTGTTGTCCAGCATCTAAAGGACGACCCACGTTACCGAAGTGCAATCATCGACGGACAGTGAGTGAGCGAAAAATCATTGCGCGGATCAATGAATTCCTGGTGCAGATGCTTGAAGAACAGACAACCGAGATTTTCAATGGTAATTCATCCTCGAATGTGCCTGATATTCAAGCTAGAATCGTACTACTCACTGATGAGATTGCCGACCTGGAAGACAAAGTCAGATTACTCATCCGTAAGCAGATGATGGCTGGTAAAGATATTCAGGATATTTATGAGGAGGAATTGGAGAAGCTCAATCAACAACTCGGCAACATGAAGGAAGCACGCATTCGCTTAAAGGGAGAGTCACTTGCTGTCTCGACTTCCACATCTAATCAGCAAGCAACTCTCGAAGAACTGGCGGAACTGACACTAGAAAGATTCTGGCATCAGGAAAGCCGTGAAATCAACCAGATGCTACATCGCGTCATGGGCAACCGCCGCCTCGTGATCCTCAATGGTGAGGTTATCGGTGTCGCAAAAGTGAACCGTAATCAGAGACGGCGCAAGTAGCAATATCAAGTCGCGGAATTACCAACCGCGTTTACCAAGAACGACCTGGTCTGGCGTTACGGCGATGCCGGCCGTCAGTTCCAAAGCACCCACAACTACGACCCCTACGGCCACCCAACCACAGCAGCGATGACGGGCTTCGCCTTCACCGGCGAACCCCGCGACACCAACGGCCTGCAATACCACCGCGCCCGCTACTACAACCCATCGCTGGCCATCTTCCCCTCCCTCGACCCATACCCAGGCACCATGGCTCGCCCCATGTCCCTCAACGGCTACGCCTACGTCGAAGGCAACACCCCCAACCGAACCGACCCCAGTGGCAAATGTTGGGACAATCCAGGGACTCCCTCAAATCAGCAAAGTCAGTGTCTTGAAGCATGGGTCAACTATGCATCGGGAATTGACCTGGATGACCCGACCTACCGGGAGTTGCTCAGACAGGAAGATGCGTACTGGCGTGGCCTGCCTTATCAAGACTTCACCAGACTTTGGAACGACAACCGTGCTCGGCCGCCATTGAGCATGAAGACCCGGTCAAACAACGCGGGGAACATCATGAGTAGCGCTGTCGGAGTTGCAGGCACCGTCTCGTTTGTTAACCCGCTGCCAGGGCCTGAAGACGCAGTTGCAGGCGGCATTCTCGTTGGAGGCGCGTGTCTTGCAGCAGGCGCCGCTTTGGTCGGGGCGCTTGTAGGAACAGGAACCGTCTCACTGCTGGATCGCCCATTCTATAGCTTTAGGCTACCGCAAGAGCCGCCTGAGTTTCCGAATATGCCGATTGATCCGACCTTGGGTCTGGATCAAGATGACTACGAACGGTTAGGAGACGCCCTCGTTCATGGGGTTCGAGGTGCGGGCAATCTGATCAACACCTTTGCCAACAGCACTTCAAACACACAAAGCCAGTCCAACACATCAAGCAGCCGGTATGGCGATTGCACCCCACAACAACACGATGCCTTGGCTCAAATCGTAACAGATCGTTGCAAGAGTAGTATCATCTTGGGCTGTGCTGAGAAAAAAGGTCTCAAGAAGTTGAGACAGAGATTGAGATCAGTGCAGGGGGTCAGGAGAGAAAGGGATGTTGTCATCACGCGAGATCATATCCAGACGATCATTGATGATAATCTGGCATGTGAAGCTGCCCGACAAGCCGTCCAAGACACCTGTTATCCCAATAGCCCAAGTGAGGGACATGAGGAGCGAATCCAAGCATTACAAGACGCCCGACAAAAATGCCAGGATCTGCTGACAAACATGTAATTTGCTGATGGATGAGGATCACCATCCTCATCCATCACTCAATAATGGCCCATCCTATGGAGGTATATAAAATGGACGATGCTACCCTAATCGAGAAAATCAAAGAAGCTTTCCAATCTGTCGAGTATCCGGGAGACACGAATTTAATTGCTCATCCAGAGTATCAAGAACCATATGAGATGCTCCAAGCCTTTAAGGGGAAGCGTTGGCAGGAAGTGGATGTTGAACTTGGGTTATATTGGCGAATGAACATGTCGAGTTTTACAACTGAGGCCTTTCAGTATTATCTGCCAGGGTTTATGATTGCTGCTCTCGACGAAGAATCTATTGATATGGATGTGTTTTTGGTCGCTACTCTTAAACCGCCGACTGATCCTTCTATGAGAGAACGGTTTCTTGATAGAATAAGCCTTCTCACTGCGGCTCAACGATCAGTCGTGTATGAGTTTCTCAAGGGATTTTACGATGACAATCCTCACTATAGTATAGATCAGGATGACAAAACCTTAAGTTTTTGGCGTCCGCAGGTTGACTAGGGGGTTCTTAATTCTCTGTCTTGTTGGCACAAGTAATCAGGACAGAGATATCTTCATATCAAGGGCGCGTCCACTTTCAAACCTAGAACACACGTTCTGCGACATGTTCTCCCAAACCACCCATTTTTAGGTACACTGAAACTGAAACACACGAAGGTTGAACCCGTATGAACCTATTGCTAACCAACCCACGCGACACCCCTTTTTGCTGCCGTTTCCCGCCGTTTTTTCCCGTATTTCCCCCGATTGTCCGCCTGGTCTCCCGCATTGCCGCCATTTTTTCTTCTTCTGCGGCGGCAACAACCATTATGTGTTAACATAGGATCAAAACGGCAACTTAACAACTAACAACAATGGACAATCGGGGGTTGTACGCAACACCTACACCTGGGATCGCGCCAACCGCCTAACGCAGGTCGGCAACACGACCTACACCTACGATGGGCTGGGGAACCGGGTATCGCAGACGGTCAACACAACGCGAACAGACTACCTCCTCGATCTGCAATCCGGCCTGCCCAAAGTCCTGGCAGCCACAACCGGCACCAACACCGAACGCTACATCCACGCCATACGCGGCCTGCACGCAACCGAGTCTCCCACCGGCACCTGGACCTACGCCCTAGAGGACGCCCTCGGCAGTGTCCGCGGCACCATCGGCTCCGGCCGTCAGTTCCAAAGCACCCACAACTACGACCCCTACGGCAACCCCGACACCACAATCACAGGCTTCGCCTTCACCGGCGAACCCCGCGACGCCAACGGCCTGCAATACCACCGCGCCCGCTACTACAACCCGTCCCTCGCCATCTTCCCCTCCCTCGACCCCTTCGAGGGCACAATGAACCGCCCCATGAGCCTGAACAGATATGCCTACGTGGGCGGAAATCCTATCAACGATGCTGTTGGCGAACCTAAATGTTAAGCAGCAAGCCGCCCAAATCGGGTGAACCGGGTCTCAGATCGGGGTGTTTCGTTCAGCCAATTCACGACTCTGGTTAGATTCATCGCTGCAGAAGTGAGGACGAATTGGAGATGGGTTTTGTCCATGCCCCGGTAGCGGCTGCGTCGTGCGCCCAGAGCAAAGACACTTTGTGACATTGTGCCCTCAACAGCCGCCCGCTTGCCATACCGTTTGCGCCATTCTTGGGTCTGTTGGTCTTGCTTACGCTGCTGCACCATCTTAAACACACCTTCTTCGTGGAAGGACAAGGTGCGTCGGGGATGCTTGGTACATTTGTCTTTTACCGGACAGGGTTCACATTCAACCCGCTTGAACTTGACACGGGTTAGTTTGTGATCGCGGCGATGGTCGCGCATCGTCCAGGGATTGCTGGTGTGACCTTGCGGACAGGTGACGGTGCGTTTCTCCCAATCAATCGTGAAAGCGGAAATATCATAGCCTGTCGCTTTCTGCCAGAATTCGCGCTCGACAACAGGACCAAACAATTCGACCCCAAACTTTTCCCGGCTGTCATACAACATCGGAGCAGAGGTGTAACCTCTATCGACCAGATGCTCCTCAGGCAGCAGATCGCGTGCTTGCAAGTCTGCCTGAATAGGATCAACCGCGTCAATATCGGGTTGTGTGGCATTGACCGTGTGAACATGGGTAATGAGATGGGGTGCATCGTCATTGCAAGTCTCGGTCAGATGAACCTTGTAGCCCATCCAATCACATCCCCGTTTGTGACTGTAGCGGGCTTCAACATCAAAAGGGGATTGGATCAAGCGGACGGCGGCTGGCATCTCCTTTCGCTCCCGCTGACGGAGTTGGTCTTCAATCAGGACATACTGTTGCAGCCAGACTTGGCGCAGGATTTCAATCGAGGGTAGCTGGCGGACTTCGAGAGGTACAAGATCAGCGAAATAGATCTTCTCCAGCAGCATCAGACCATCCCATCCGACTTGCCCTGCCCGGGCCTCACGTTCCGTTGCCTTTTGGGGCAGACGAAAGTCGCTGAAGGGTTGTGCATAGCGAGCGTACCAGTCCAGGGCAACCCAGGCTTGTAACCAATCCGGGGCCAGGGCGGCGATGTCATCGAGTGCCATTTGCAGGGTACGTCCTGCCAGTTCGAGACGGTTGAGATCACGGACACTGGCGACAACATGGGTAGAGTCAGTGCGTTGTTTGCCACCATTGCTGAGCAATTCAGCCTGTACAAACTGGTCTAACATGAGGTTGAGCAGTCGTTCGCCTGCTTCATGTTCCAATAGACGCTGACGGAATTCACTCAGCACCGAGAAGTCAAAGCCTTCATCGGTCAGTTCCAGGCTGAGGGCGTATTTCCAGTCAATCCGAGAACGCACTGCATCGGCGGCCTGACGGTCTGTGAGGTTCTCGGCAAACTGCATGACACTGACCAGAGCCAGTCGCCAGGGGGCATAGGCAGGTTGACCGTCAGCAGGATATAGGTTGGTGAACTGGTCATCGGTGAAGAATGTGCCCAGAGTATCACGCATTTGCATGTAGACATTGCCTTTGCGGAAGGCAGCCTGAGCAACCTGGATGGTCATTTGGGGAACAGATGGAATGGTTTGGGGGTTGAGGGACATGACCCCCACTTTCATCTTGGCGGGCAGATGCTTCTGAGTTTACCCATAAAAGTGTCTGTTCGCTGTCAGCTACGCGACTTGATCTTTGCCTTCCTTTTGTTTAAGCGGCAAGGATTTCTCCAGTTGCTTTTCCAGGGGGCTACTCGATTGACTGAATCCGAGCCAGCATCGTTGGAGCCCTTTATGAATGACAACTGTTCGCCAACAGCGTGTTCAATAGCTTGGATCCATTTGAAGGTTTGTCCAGTAGACCCATGTCCCTTAATGGCTATAGCTGGGTCGAAGGCAATGTTCCTAACGCAACAGACCCGACAGGAATGTGTACGGGGCTCATCGGCCCATGTGCAACTGCCCTGGCCACCGGATTCATTCCTTTGGTAGATGAGTCTTTTGCTTGTGGTGCTTTGGCTGCCTGTGCTGTTCTTTCCGGAACGCTTGCGACAGTTATCATGCAAGTTGCACAAGAGGTTGCTGAGGAAACCGGGAAAGCCCTCCAGGAGGCGTTGGATATCGTAGAACGCGCCTTCAACAGCTACGAGAATCCAGATGAAGATCCTGAAGATGAACCGGGTCCTCTTTTTGATCCTGCTCCCTTTATGCCAGGTGATCCATGGCCGGATCCAAATCCAAATAAGCCATGCCCAGATGATGAAGACTGTTTGGAGGGGCGTACACCAAGAGAACAGGCCCTTATCTACGCGATATTCGCCCGTCAACTCTTTAGATTGGTATCATTAGGCTATGATGCCCAGCAAAGTGCGCCCATCGTTGTAGCTGCAACACGAACCAAAGACCCAACAACCAATCAGTGTGTTGATGTTGTTGGTGTTAATAGCCATACAGCTGCTAAGCTTGATACACCTCGACTTGTGCGATGGAACAGTGCGCGACAGATGCTCAAGACTCTAGTCTATCCACCGAACATACTGGTTGGTGCTGACAACATTGTACCTGAACCATACATTGCTGGTGTACAAGGACATGCTGAAACGAATCTCAATACGCGTGTTCAACAAATGGGACAGGCGACGGAGTTTATGGGGGTTTCTAAGAAACCGTGTCCGGTTTTTACAGAAGGCGGAATGCAAGATATAGGTTGTGAAACGTGGCTGCGGGGTTTGCCGAATAGACCAACAGTGGTCTATTCTGAAGTTTGGCAGTTGAAGCGGCGCGTGAAGGTAATTCGCGGTCTATTTTCATATACACAATGTTGAGAAAGCCAGAAAATCAGTCAAGATCGTGCCGAAGTAAAAATCGAATTGTACAAAGCCCGCAAATGGGTCTCTTTTTCACCCCAATCGCCCGGTGTGGGTGTACAAAGCGGGTGAAAATCATGTTGTCCCCAGAGCGCTGAGCGATACGCTCGCCATAAGGTGTTCAGAGACCACCGTTGTGAGCCACGCCACCATCGGGTCGGAACCTCAGGTGCGCCCCATAAGCCCCACGTTCGGTATCCTGCAAGCAAGAGAAGCGAATAAACCCAAGTCGACCATTGAACAAAGAGAACCGCACTGTAGGGATTGAAACATTGCTTGTTGCCGAGTCCGAAATTAGATTTGAGTTCCCGGTGGCACACTTCAAGTTCCCAGCGTTGCCATGCCCAAAACAACAAGGTGTCAACAGGAAGCGGTAACTGCCATTGTCCACAGTCATCTTGCACCGCATTGACCAGAAAGGGAAGCGGTTGACGACGGTCTAATTTACCATATTTATTCTGGCGCTTTTTGCCTCGTACTTCAATTTCAAGAGGTTGCCATGAGGTGGTCTTGTCTTGCCAGATGTCTTGAGGCTTCGGGGCACGTTGTCCGTATTTGCGGTTTTTGTGCATGGTGGCATCAGGTAACTCAGACAAGACGCGATTCTTGGCACTACGAGCCAGTAAAATCACATGCTCTGGTAAATGTTTCCATAGGTTGAGATTGTCATAACTGCCATCGCCAACCATCAAAATAGGTTGTCTGTCTCGCCCATGCTCGCTCAACTGACAACGAAGCCACGTCGAAAAGGCAACCGTCGCCTCCCATTCCTTACAGGCCTCATGCTCTTGAGGGTGTGACTTCTCGGTAAATGCGGGCATCCAGCGAATGGGCACAGCTCGACTGTATCCTTGCTCTGCTGGCATCAACCAACTGCCATTAAACCGCCGTTGAGCCGCATGAATGCCCACCATGAACGGCGGAGTGCGTAGGTTACGTAACCACCCACTTCCTTCCAGTTTACGGCTACTACGTGGCGTTTGCGTTGCGTCAACACCCACCACATACACATCATCTTGTTTAACATGCTTTAAGGTCTCACCAAATACAACCTCGCTGGCACGATCCTAGTCAAATCGTTTTTGGCTAAATACACGATACCATCCACTCCAATCTTGGTCGACTTGACCCAGCGTCATGATGAGTTGGGTAATGGTATGACGGGCAAATACCATGATCTCTGCCAATAGCAAAGCCAATACGCGATCATAGACACGTTGTTGACCGAAGATCACACGATGAGATCCAATTAATTCAAATAGGTGCTTGAGAAGTTCTTGGTTTTGAGGGATAGTTTTCATATACGCCACTTTGGTCTGCTGTTTCTCTCAATTCAGCTTTTACCAAAATGGCGTTTCTTTTGCAAATAAAGCCAAACTTCAGAATAGACCAACAGTGGTCTATTTTGACCAAGATCGTTTTCAGAAGGATAAAGACCTTGCTCCGTTTCCTGACGAGTTTGGTTATTATGTAGAATTCGTCTAGAGATTTTGCGAGGTTCAGTTGAGGCGTTTCTTGCGCCTCAACTGCTTAACACTCTAGGAGGAGAAAATGCTAGAGGACATCAACAAGATTGATTGGCAGAGTCTGGGGAATCCTAACATTCCTCGCTGGTTGGAAGGTTTGACTTCCATTGATGAAGGAATTCGTAGAAGAGCCTCAAACCGCGTTGCAATGCGTGTCGTTGAGAGAGCATAAAATAAAGTGTGTAAGTGGGATGCCCCTATAGCAGGAAATGGCATCCAACACACAAAAGACTGACAATAAGCCGCACCTGCCATCGGTGGAGACGATCCAGCGAGAAGCGGGTAGCGCAGAAAGTATTGACGACTTTTTCGGACGCGAGGGTATCTTTGCCCGCTTGTTTTCCAAGAGAGCGGAGTTGACGGTGCATCTGGGCTATGAGAAACATGCCTCAGAGGGACGCAATTCAGGCAATAGTCGTAACGGGAAACGCAGCAAGAAACTGCGCACGCAGACCGGCGATGTGGACATTCAAGTCCCACGAGACCGTAACAGTGAGTACCCGTCCCCTTTGCTGGAGCAACACGCTGGAAGAGAAGATCATCAACCTGTCCAGCAAAGGGAGTTCGACACGAACTCTTCAGGATACGATGCAAGACCTGTATGGGATCGACGTGAGTGCGGCGACCATCAGCACAAGCACGGACAAAGTCTGGTCGAAGAATGGCAGAACCGCCCCCTCGAACGCATCTATCCGATCATCTATCTGGATGGGGTGTATGTGAAGCTGCGTCAGGATGGCAAAGTAGACAACTGCGCTGTCTAGGTGGTGCTGGGTCTTGAGGTTGAGCGTTCTGAGTGACTTGCAAGCACGGGGTGTTGAGGACGTTTTCATCGCCTGCGTGGACGGTTTGAAGGGTTTCAAAGAGGCCATCCAATCTGTCTTGCCTCAGGCCGCTGTGCAAAGATGCCTCGTTCATCAAATCCGCAATAGTCTCAAATATGGGACTTGGGAAGACCGCAAAGCGGTTGCCAAGGACTTGAAGAAAATCTATCGTGCGTCCACACGCGAAGAGGCCGCAACTCACTTGCTTCAGTTCTCTGAAATCTGGGGCGAGAAGTATGCTATGGCGGTACGCTCATGGGACAACAACTGGGAAGACCTAGCGACCATGTTTGACTATCCAGCAGAAATTCGGCGGCTGATCTATACCACCAATGCCATTGAAGGCTACAATCGCCAGTTGCGGCAAGTGACCCAAAACAAAGCCGCTTTCCCTTCTGCCAAAGCGCTACGCAAGCTGCTGTTCCTAGCAAATCGCAATATCACGGCCAAGTGGACGATGCCTGTGCAAAACCTCAATCAGCTCACCAGCCGCTTTGAAGGACGTTTTACATTTTGATCGAGGGAAACCGTTTACACACAATACTTAACACTCTCCAAACGATGCTCACCGATCGCGGCACCGAATACTGCGGCTCGCTGCAAAATCACGAGTATCAATTGTATCTCGCCATTGAGAACATTGACCACACGCGGACGAAAGCACGACATCCGCAGACGAATGGCATCTGCGAACGCTTCCACCGCACCATCCAGGACGAATTCTATGCCATTGCCTTTCGCAAGAAGATCTATACAACATTGGAGGAACTGCAAACCAATCTGGATGAGTGGGTCGAGCAGTATAACTGTGAACGAACTCACACCGGCAAATACTGCTTTGGACGTACCCCATTGCAGACCTTCCGCGAGACCAAACACTTGGCACAAGCCAAACAATTGGATACGCTCTTTGAATGGCAGCAGCCAAAGCCAGACATCCCCGATAACGCAACTTCAGATCTCGATGTTGTCGGTTAGGTCGCTTGTGTCAGATCAAGTCTCGTTTTTTACACTTTATCCCAACGACGATGCTTGCGCTCACACCTGGTTTAACGAGATGAGCAATGCCCTTTCAACGGTAAAATCTTCAAAATTATCGCTGATTTACAGGCACATCATCTCAAATCCAGCTACTTCACCAATCATCAACGACGGATGCAGTACCCACAGTTTCGTGCTGAGGGGTTACCAATTGGATCGGGTGGTGTCGAAAGTGCCATTAAGCAATTTAAACATCGGCTGACAGGCGTAGGGATGCGTTGGTCACGCCAGGGGGCAGAGCGCATGATGACCATTCGGTCAGCTATCCTGGCGGATAATTTGTCTGACCTTTGGCAACAGGCAGCATAAACTCGCCCCTAATCCTGAATGCGCCAGAATCAATCAAATCCTAGAACATTAGTTCAATATGTGGTATAATTACCCTCCTGGAAAGGAGCATCGTCATGACCTACAATTATTTAGGAAAACAAACAAAACGAAACCCTCCAACATTTGCCGCCGAAAAAAGTTGTGTGGCGGCGGCAACAATGGAGCGTCAGAATGTCTGAAAAAACATTAAACAAAATACTGGCAAAAGAATGGAAGGGCACCCGGCAGTTGAGCTATGATTATCTAGACATTCTGACGAATTCACAGCTTGATCTCAAGCTCCCTTTCGAGCAATCACAACCCATTAGCTATCAATTCTGGTGTATGGTCGGCGCACACGAAAGCTACGTCAAAAAGTTGCAAACGGGCAAATGGCAGGGATTCGCCTGCAGCTTGGATGACTTCGAGACCATGACGACAGCGCTCATCAAACAGCAAATGCACAAGACGGATGCCGTCCTCGATGACTTGCTCAAGTCACTAGACCTAACCGCACCACTCAAGAATGGTCAGCCTGCTCATGAAGTGGTTATGCAGATGATCAAACATGAGATGCACCATCAGGGCCAGTTGATTAATCTGATGTATTGTCATAACCTGCCCATTCCAGAATCCTGGCGAGATGAATGGGCACTCTCGCACGATTGAGACAGCTTACGGCTAGCCCCATAAAGCCCACAGGTTTTAACAGTGAGATATAAGGGGCTTCAGAGTGCTTGAGCACGAGAAAGAGTATTTCAAACATGTCGATAGAAGTCCACAAAACCTACAAATAGAGGCTGTACCAGAACACCAAGCGCAACCGACATCTGCTGCTGCAGATCAACGTTGCTGGCTTGATCTGGAATCATGCCCTGGCATTGCAGCGTTGCTCCTATCGGCTGACAGGCAAACACATGGGCTTATCGCGGATGCAGTGCCACATCGCAAAGTTGCAGATGAAGAGCACTCGGCTCCCACGCAGTGCAGGATGTGCTCGAGCGACAAGAGAAAGCCGACGAGCGTTTCTTCAGCAAGCAAGGCGGCCTCCCACACTTCCGAAAGGTGCAGAAATTCCGATCATTCACGCTCAAACAAGCGGGCTGGAAACTGCTCGAGAGTGAGCAGAGGTATGATCGGGTTCGTATCGGCACGAAAGTCTACAAGTTTGTGTATCACCGCCCGATGCAGGGCGATATAAAGACGGTCACGATTAAACGCGATACAGCAGGACGGCTCTGGATATGCTTCTCAGTGGTCGAACAGTTTGTGGTGCAGAAGGAAGCCAGCACGGGTCAAAGCGGCGGCTTTGATTTTGGCCTCAAATGCTTTCTTACCAATGATGAAGGGCAACAGATCGACATGCCTTGGTTCTATCGGGATGATCTGCCGCGTCTGCGCAGCATCCAACGATAGGTGTCGAAGAAGGTTAAAGGGAGCGCCAACCAAAAGAAGGGGAAACATCACCTCTCCCGTCGTCACATTCGGATTGATGACAAGCGACGCGATTTCCACTTCAAGTTGGCTCATGCGCTGCGTGACCAATACGACATGCTGTGTTTTGAAGACCTGAACCTGGACGGGGCGAACCTCTGGTTCGATGAAGCGTTTGTGGGGACACAAGGTGAGTGATCTGGGTTTTGCGCAGTTGATGAACATTCTAGAATGGGTCGCTTTCAAACGTGGCAAGCGGGTGGTCAAGATAGACCCTTGGACGCCGACGACCCAAGCCTGTTCTGGCTGTGGTCAGAAGCACAAGCTGGCACTAAAAGACCGTGAGTTAAACTGCGATTGTGGCTTGGTCATAGACCGTGACCACAACGCAGCGAAGAATATTCTTGAGGCGGGGCATCGTCTCATACTGTCTGAGTCGGAAGAAGACCCTGCGAACCTTTGGTTCGCCTTTTGCTGTGGGAGTATGTCACAATTCAATATCCCAGGCGGCGATGTCTGCAATGAAATGGTGGGCGGTCAGGTCGAGGTGTAGGGGTGTAATACTGACATAACCATTGTGAACCGCCCATAAATCCGTGCCGATGATATCCAGTTCACCCCCCGGTGGATCGCCCACTAACCGATAAACATTGCCTTCTTGCTCGAGGACATCGAGATAGATGCGAATCCCCTGCCGGGTCAGCCGAATGCCCCGGAGGGGCGGTTTGGCAGGAATATTGACATTCAAAATGGTAAATTTGGGGATTTCGTGTTGCAACACATGACGAACAACAACTTTGGCCACCTCGGCAGCATGGGTGTAATCCTCCAGCGAGTTGGCCTCGTGGTTATCCAACGAAAAGGCAACTGCTGGCACATTATGAATGGTGGCCTCCAATGCGGCTGTGACTGTGCCGCTGTAGGTGATGTCCTGTCCCATGTTCGCACCACGATTAATCCCACTCACGACCAGATCGGGCGGCCATGGGGTTGCCCCCAGGGCAGATACAGCGATGCAGTCCGCAGGCGAGCCGCCGATTGACAAAGTCGGGGTATTGTCCTTAAGCTTAATATGTTCAAATGGAATATCCTGGAAGAGTGTTTTCTTGTGTCCACTAGCACTCTGATTTATAGAAGGAGCTGTGACACGTACATCAGCAATCTCACGCATGGCTTGGGCCAGCGCAAAGATACCAGGCGCCTGTACACCGTCATCATTGGTTACAAGAATATAGGTCATTCTAGAAACTCCAGTGTTTCTTAAAATAGTAGACAACCCGTCTTAACGATTAATTGTTGATAATCAATGCTGTATCTCTCATCATAAAAGCTGAGGATACACTTGAACTTACAGAAAATCGATACCAGGAGTAGAATTCCAATGAGCGACGACGCAAGCTTCAATATGGGTCTCGTTGAAGGAATCAACAGATTTAGCAGCGCAAGGCAAAAGGCGTTCTTCCAAGAAATGTTCGATCATTTTCGAGGGAAACCTGCCGAGCTCTTAAGCTTTGATGACATCAAACATCGCCTGCGGTTGCATGAAGAAAGCTATCGTGGATTACAGGATATACCGCTCGATAAGATCGTAGGGAGTGTTGGGCGGTATAACGACTTTACCCGGCGCTTTTTCCCTAAGAAGAACGTTGCCCGTGATCGTTGGAGCCGAGTCTATGCCGCGACTCGCAGTATGGTGGGTGTCCCACCGATTGAGTTATACAAGATTGGCGATGTCTATTTTGTGCGCGATGGCAATCACCGTTGTAGTGTCGCACGACAGATGGGCAACAAATCAATTGAGGCCCATGTAACGGAACTGCCCACATCTGTACCCTTGCATCCCAACATGACAGCGGAAGAACTCGACGATGCTGCTGCCTATGCTGCCTTCTTACAGGAAACAGCGTTAGACAGAACGCGCCATCATCACCAATCCATGCAGTTGAGTGAACGCTGGCGCTATCCTGAACTCCTAGGACATATCTATCTCCATAAGGCCATTATGGATCATATGGCAGAGCAAGAAGTCCGGTTAGAAGAAGCCGCCGCTCATTGGTATGACACGGTCTATCGTCCAGCCATTACGCTCATCCGCAAGTACAATATGGTTGACCTGTTGCACGCCCGCACCGAAGCCGATCTCTACCTGTGGCTAGTGGATCATCTGCGCGAATTGCGGGCTGAGTTCGGGGAAGAAGCACCCTCTCGCAAGATTAGTGATGCCCTGGTCGACTTCCTGGCGGAGCGGGATCTGCCGATCCCGGATGATTTGAAGCACGAAAACGATGATTCGGTCATCATCTCGCAAACACAGACGATGAAAGCTGTCAAGCTCATCAAAGAACGTGCACAAGCCAAAACCAACCAAGAAGCGGAAGATATCAATCCTGTACCTGTCGATGAGGGTTGATGTGGATAATCAGCGAATGTAAAACACTGAACCTCACAGTGTAAATGGCAAGCGGTTGCCAGCCAGAACAAGATAGGCATGATCCTTTCGGACACGCAATACATCATGATAGCCATACCAAAATAAGACCATTGGATGGAAAATCGTCAGCATGTTCTAGTCAGTCAATTCCTGGCTGGAGAATCGTACCACCACATCCTTTAATCTGAACACGCTCAGCGATGTCCTCCGGTAACATATAACCCGCATCATAGGAAGCCGCATCACAAAATACCACGCGGACATCACGCGCCTGACTGTAGTTCCAAGTGCCTTTGCCAATAGGCTGGTTTCCATTGACCACAAGTGTCGAGAACTACGCCGAAGGTCCGTGATTGGGTTTCAGTCTCAGATAATACATATCGAGGTCGTGGAATGTCAGGCGTAGCAAACTGACGCCGACTCGGGCGGGCATAGATAGGAACGACGTTTTTCAAGCAGCGGAAAACGGGAATCAAACCACTGGGCTAACTGAACATCCCAGCGAATAATAGGTTGTGTAATATCATCTCTGAAAATCACCTGCGTATATCCACACGTTAGTTAACTTTTTTCTGCGTACTCATACGGGCTTGTGAGCCGTCACAATACTCGAGCCATCAGGATAGACAATACGCTCAAATTCCTCAAAACCTGCTTCGCCCAGCCATGCAAAATACTCATTTTCAGTATATGCCTGCCCGTCTTGATAACCATTCAAGAGCACCAGATTAAAGCTTACTGTTTTCTGAGGTGTTAGCCGTGAGTTGTCAAGTATCCAACCGATCAGATGGATCGTCCCACCAGGATTCAGTACAGCAGCGAGGTTGCTCAAAAGAGCGCGGCTGTCGTCTGCTGACAGAACCTGCACGACATGGCGCACTACGATGGTGTCATACGATCTTGGTAGCATGTCCCGTATCGCATCGGCGGCGAGGATGTCGACCTGGCCAGAAGCGTTGGCTTCCTCAATGAACTGTTTGGTGATAGGTGTTACGAGTGGCAGGTCAACAACTGTTGCTCTAATTTGAGGATTAGCCTGCGCCACTGCGATGGCAAAAGCACCTGATCCTCCGCCGACATCAAGCAGTGTTTGGCAAGTAGAGAGATCCTGCTGCTCCATTAATCTTTCGGCATCTAGGAGAGCACCTGGATACAGACCCCGAAATAGTGCGATCAGCTCGTCATCTGGTGTGGCATGATAATCATACAGATGTATTGGGCCACCCGCACGAATAGTCGCTGCTGTCTTGAGTAATCTGGTCCAATTACTTGAGATCAGCCCATGAATGCCTCCTAGGTAAGCTGACTTACCTTGAACAAGAAAGGTGTCAGCTTCTGGGGTATTCGCAAATAAATCGCTATCGATAGTCAACAAGCCAGCTACGACGAGAGCATAAAGCAAGGGGCTCAGCTTGATGGCCGACACGCCAAGCGTCTCTGCGAGCTGCTCGGTGCTAAGAGGGCCACCCTCTAACACCGTAAAAAGTTCAAGTTCCATGCCTGCCAGAAGTGCAAATGATGGATAGACTGCATCGAAAAGCTGGTTTATGGTTTCTGGCTGGGGTGGTGTATTAGTCACGAAGCGACCTCGTGTAATTCAGGCTGGACTAGCCCATCACTCTTAGTATACTGATCTTTCGCCAAATACGCTCGTTCTGGCTAAAAAGTCATGATACTAGACCAACTTACTTTATCGGCAAAAAAGTGATACAGTCAGCTGGGCAAAGGCATCTTTTATCCACTGCCATTCGATTAACTGATTCGGGCGGGCTTTATCCGCGATTAAGCGCCACAGGTATTGCTCGATGGTATAGCTGTTTATGCTGAATAGAAGCATATACTTCACCTTCAATCCTGGCTTGCAGCCACTCAAATACTCGCTTGCAAGGGTTGAGTTCCGGCGAGTATGGTAGTAAAAACATCCGCTCAAAACCAACTTCTGCCATTGCCTTGCCCCAGTGCGCAGATGCACCATCTCAAATCACAGCATCCGGCAACCACTCGCGAAAGATGGGGATAAGGTTGGTTTGGTTCATGCGATTGGCCCACGCCCATATGGCTTGCAACTTATGACAGCTACAGCCAAGATCAGATACAGAATCATACCTGATCTAAAGTAGTGATTTTCGCTTCCTTAAATAAGGCCTTAATTAAGCTTATCGTCTTCCACTCATTTTGCGCTTCTATGTCTGCATGAATTGAGCGTAGGCGCGGCATTTTTAGACAGCAGTTGAGACGTTCCAAACAACTGTGCAATCCTATGTAGCTGTATAGCGTTTTCCAATGCCCTTGAAACCATTGGATAGCATCCCATACTGTGCGAAACTCTCCAATCAACACTTTGGTCTTGAGGGCTCATTGTTGTCGGGCGTTTAATTTGGCGGGTCTTCCTTGGTGACCGTATCCCTTAATTCGTTTTAACACCTCCTTCAAACCACCCTGACGATACCAGGCTACCCAATACTGAAGCGTACGATAGGGTATGCCAACCATTTCAGCGACTGCTTTTAGCGATTTACCTGACCTCAGATGCCATAGGGCCTGCAAACGACTGCGCCGCTCTGAATTGCGTTCGTTCCGATACCATCTCCTCAGTTCTGCCTCTGTCTTTCGCCATTCGATTGTGAGCCTTCGTCCCATATGTTTTTGAGGATGATTATATACGCAAGTGATTTTTGGAGATGGTATTACAGCACGAATCTCTTCAATAAGCCCCACAGGCAAAAAACCGCGATTGAGCTGTATTCAAAATCTTAGATTATTCCTTTCTTAACTGCCAGCAATATACAACAGTCACACATCAAAATCTATAGTAGTCTCTTCGGCTCTGCTGTTCGGCGGGCGATTTCCTCCCTGGCGACAGGCGCCACCTTTGTACCAAGTAGCTCGATGGCATGCATCATTTTCGCATGGGAAACGCTGCCAACACTCAATTGTAGGAGCAAACGCTGATGTCCGAAGATTTCATGCTGGAACAGAATCTTCTCGATGATGTCATCTGGGCTACCGAGGAAGTTCGCGCCACGTAACTCTGCTGAAGCTTCATACTGTGCTTTTTGCATGGGGAGCCAACCACGCTCGCGTCCAATCTTGTTCATGATCATCTGTACCGACGGGAACGAGACATCAATTGCTTCTTGTTTGCTATCTGCAATGAACCCATGCGAGTTGATGTTCAAGGGTATAATCGCCGGATCGTGCCCATGCTCCTGTGCGGCCTGACGATAGAGATCAGCAAAAGGTTTGAAACGCTCCGGCATTCCACCAATGATTGCCAGTGCCATTGGCAATCCCCGGCTGGCTGCCCGCACCACCGAATCCGGTGAGCCGCCCACACCCACCCAAATTGGCAGCATATCTTGAACCGGGCGAGGAAAGACAGGCAAGTTGTCAATTCGTGCCCGATAACGCCCCTCCCAAGTGATATAGGTATCCTGACGCAGTTTGAGCAGCATATCCAGCTTTTCGGTGAAGAGTTCGTTGTAATGGTTCAAATCATAGCCAAACAGAGGGAACGATTCGATGAATGAGCCACGTCCTGCCATAATCTCGGCTCGTCCACCAGAAATCAGATCGAGACTGGCAAAGCGCTGGAATACACGCACCGGATCGTCAGAACTCAAGACAGTAACCGCACTGCTAAGGCGAATGTTTCGTGTACGGGCGGCTGCGGCTCCCAGGATCACCTCCGGCGCAGACGACACAAACTCTTCACGGTGATGCTCGCCTAATGCAAAGACATCTAACCCCACCTGATCCGCCAGTTCAATCTCTTCTAGCAAGTCGTGTATTCGCTCGGCTGGGGTCAGCCTATGACCGGTCACCGGGTCGGCAATTAATTCAACAAATGAATACAGTCCAATCTCAAATGGCTGCCTGGTTTCCATGTTTTCTCCACTCTATAAACCTCATTCATTTAGACGCTAAAGCCATCACGACAATTACGGAACTAAGATGCGCTGGTTCAGCTTGCGATACTGCTGCGGTGAATAGTTCCAGCGTGCTTTAAATCGATGGTAGAAGTGGCTAAGATTACCGAAACCGACATCGTGGCAAATGTCAATGACAGCACGATCTGTGTGCGACAGCAAATCACTGGCATAGTCAAGGCGTAAATTATTGATGAACTCTGAGGGTGTGATGCCGAGATGTACTTTGAAGGCACGCCCCACGTATTCTGGGCTCCGGTTGGCAAGTCGCATCAGCGCCGTCCTACCCTCCACGACATGCTCTCTGTGCTGCATTTGCTGGCAGAGTTCTCTCAGCCAATGGGGAACAGCCATCAAATCGTTTTCATGCCTGGTGACGAAATAATCAGCGATTATCTGCGCCAGGAGTGCCCGCAGCGCCAAGCGTGACTGTGTTTTATCCTGATAAAGTGCCTGTCCCCAGGCTCTTAATCTCGCCACCAGTTGATTCCTGGCATTGGCCGTCAATTGCATAGTCATGGGCAACGAGGAAGTCAAAAAACGTTCATTCTGCGGCACAATCCCAAGATAATTGATGAGGGCGTTAAACGTCTGGGTTAGGAAGGCAAGGTTGATTAGCTCACAGTTGAGGTTCGTATGTTTGCTATAAAAATGAGCATCATCTGGACGAATAAACACCAGATTACCACGTTGCAACAGGAGGGTTTCGCCGTTGATGTGATGAAAAACGTTTCCGCTAGCGATCAAGAATATCTCATAGAAGTCGTGCTGATGCAGACGAGTGGAGATATGTTCGACAAAAGGGAGAAAAGCATAATGCCCTTCAATTTCTGAATCAATGATGCTGGATGCACGTAGTTCCATAATGTCAAAATAGCACAAAAACTGACCATAATCTCACAAGACAGTGTAGCCAGTCTTGGCTTATGGTACAAATATCAACAAAACATCTTTTGGAGGGTGAGAGAATGAATTCTTTACGTTTAGATACTACAGCCGTCGCACAGTATCAGAAACAGGGCTATTATTTGTTCAAGCAGCCGGTATTTAGCCTGGAGAAGTTCGATAGGTTGTTCGGCATTTTTGAGGAGTTGGTCGCACAGCGCGATAGCGGTCAGCGCACTGATGAGCTTGATAAACCCCACTTTCGTGAGCGGCGTCTGTTTGAGTTCTTGATGGCAGATGAGGTGCTTGATCTGGTTGAGCCGTTGATTGGCCCCAACATCGGTCTGTGGTCAAGTCATTTTATCGCTAAAGAGCCAAACATTGGGCGGGCAACGCCCTGGCATGAAGACAGCGCCTACTGGAAAAACCGATTGGATCGGATGGATCAGATCGTCACGGTCTGGCTCGCGCTGGATCGCAGCGACAAAGAGAATGGATGTCTGCGTGTCATTCCAAGATCGCATCATGCAGGCGGTTTTTCAGAATATACCCAAGTTGATAAGAACCAGAATACATTTGCCACTGAAATTCGATCTGATTTGATTGATGAATCACAGGCGGTCTACTTTGAACTTGATCCCAATGAGTGCTCTTTGCATGATGGACGGATTATTCATGGGGCAGAGGCCAACACGAGCCCACGTCGGCGGGCGGGCTACACCTTGCGCTACTTTTCACTGGAAACCAAATTCATCCCCGATGCTCCTGGTAATGCTGGCCACAATTTGTATCTGTGCCGGGGCGAAAACATCGCCAATAACCCCCTTGTATCCGTTCCTGCCTTCTAAATCATCTGGCAGCGGCTGGTTCGCTAAGCTAGCCATTGTTTGGGTACAATAGTCTCATCTGGCGATGGTTTTAGAATAGAAGAGGCAAAATTGGTCTATCATCCAAGGACAAAACCAATGACTGTAGCAAAACTAATACTGAACGATCAAGAATATGAGTTTCCTGTGTTTGAAGGCTCAGAAGGCGAACTCGGCATTAATTTTACTAAGCTGCGGGCACAAACAGGCGCGATCAGCTTTGATCCGGGTTTTGGTAATACTGGTTCATGTACCAGCGGAATCACCTTTATCAACGGCGAAGAAGGCATCCTGCGTTATCGAGGGTATCCCATTGAGCAGCTTGCTGAAAAGTCCAGTTTCATTGAAGTTTGCTACCTGCTGATTTACGGTGATCTGCCCACAAAGGAGCAGTTGGAGGATTTCCAATACAAACTGACCTACCACACCCTCCTGCATGAAGATATGAAAAAATTCTTTGAGGGCTATCCACCATCTGCCCATCCAATGGCGATTATGTCGGCGATGGGTGTCTCGCTTTCGGCTTACTATCCTGATCTGATTGATCCTGACATCATTGACCTGAACATCATTCGGCTGCTGGCGAAATTCAAAACGATTGCTGCCTTCGCCTATAAAAAATCGGTTGGACAGCCTTATGTTTATCCTCGTAATGACCTGAATTATACTCAAGACTTCCTGCATATGATGTTTGCTGTTCCTACCGAGCCATACGAAATATCAGAGGTGGTGGCACGGGCACTCGACCTGCTCTTGATCCTGCATGCAGACCATGAACAAAATTGTAGTACGTCCACCGTTCGTATGGTTGGCAGTAGCCAGGCCAATCTGTTCGCTTCGATCAGTTCGGGCGTTTCGGCCTTGTGGGGTCCACTACATGGCGGTGCGAATCAGGCTGTTATTAATATGCTGGGAATGATTCAAGCAGATGGTGGTGACTATAACAAATACATGGACATGGCTAAGGACAAAGAATCTGGTTTCCGATTGATGGGGTTTGGGCATCGCGTCTATAAAAACTTCGATCCGCGCGCTCAGATTCTCAAGAAAGCGGCGGATGATGTTTTGACTGAATTAGGTATTACCGATCCGCTGCTGGACATCGCAAAGAACCTGGAAGATATCGCGCTCAATGACGATTACTTCGTCCAGCGCAAGCTCTATCCCAACGTCGATTTCTATAGCGGTATCATTTATCGGGCGATGGGCATTCCCACGGATATGTTCACTGTGATGTTTACACTCGGACGCCTGCCAGGGTGGATTGCCCAGTGGAAAGAAATGCGAGATGATACTAGCACTCGGATCAGTCGTCCGCGCCAAATCTACACTGGGTCGAATTCCCGTGACTATTAGTTTATGGAGTCAATGATTATGGATGTGCGTTGTCTGAATTATGCCTTGACCGAATCGGAACGGCTCGCTTTCGAGCGAGATGGCTATCTCATTTTGGAAGATGTACTCGAACCGGATCATGTTTTGAAGCTTATTGAGGCCACAGATAGAGTAGATAAGATTGAGCGGCAGAATCAAGGTCTTGGCCCCCAAGACCGCTTATCTGTCAAAGACTTTGTGGGAATGGATGTGGACTTTGTTGAGTTGGTCGATTTGTATAAAACTTTCCCGAAAGTCTGGGGCATCCTAGGCTGGAACATCCAAATGTATCACTCGCATCTTGTGGTCACACCACCCCAGCCAGAAGCCAAAAAATTAGGGGATCGCCGGCTGTCTTGGCATCAAGACAGTGACCGGCTAAACCATGAAATGGAAACGAGCCCACGCCCGCGAATTTCTATCAAAGTTGCCTATTTTCTTTCTGACACTTCGGAGCCAGATCGGGGTAATTTCATGGTGATACCGGGGAGTCATATGAAGGACAGCATCGACCTGCCCAATGATGATCGTAAGGTTGAACTCGCGGAAGGTGTGCCTATTCTGGCTCCAGCAGGATCAGCGGTGTTCTTTGATCGTCGCATTTGGCACACCGCCAGTGCCAACTTCTGGGATCAAGCCCGCAAAGTGTTGTTCTATGGCTATAGCTACCGCTGGATACGCCCGCGTGATGATGTGACGATGGATCAATTCTGGGATGAACTTGATCCGATAAGGCGGCAGTTGTTTGGCGATGCGCCGACTGGCGCTTATGGCTATTCATCTCCTACGGCGGAAGATGTTCCGCTACGTACCTGGATCGAACAACATCTTGGTGCAGAAGCAATTGTTTGACTCTAGAAAAAAACAATACATATAGTAAAGTTATTTTCTGAATTTTATTGATTTAGAAGGTGACAATCTGTGCCCAATTTGACGGTTATCCCTGTGCCGGCACCTATCCAACAAGATGTGTTTGATCTGGTTGCAACGGTTGTTGACTCGCTCGATTCTGCTGGGCAGGCGCTTGAAGATGGGGATGTGTTGGCAATCAGCAGCAAGTATGCTGCCATCAGCGTTGGACGAGTGGTTAAATTGGATGACATCCAGATTGATGTAGAAGCAGCCAACATCGCTGAGCGCTATGTTATGAATCCCAAGCTCACGGCTCTGGTCTTACAGGAAGCGGATCACGTTTTTGGAGGCATTGTCGCCGATTTTAATGACATTGATATGGGTTTCTTATTGACAGCAAAAGACGGCATCATTTCCCCCAATGCTGGACTGGATCGTTCAAATATCCCTAATGGTCAGGTGGTACTTTTCCCAAAATATCCCTATCGAATGGCGGCGGATATCCACTGGAAGATCAAAGAATGCTTTAATGTTGATATAGGTGTTATCCTGACCGATAGCTGGTTGATGCCAGGGCGAACCGGAACTACAGGTGTTGCATTGGCAACGGCAGGCTTCAAACCTGTTGAAGATGAACGCGGCAAACTCGACCTCTTTGGCAATCCCATGCAGGTCACTCAGCGCGGCGTCGCCGATTCGATCAGCGTCTGTGCACAGATGGTCATGGGCGAAACGGACGAAGCCATTCCTATCGCTATCGTACGCAATACAGGCATCGAGTTGACAGACGAAACCATCACCGTTGAGGATGTCGGATTCCCTTGGCAACAGGATATTTACATCGGCAGCCTGACGGATGGCCTACTTGAAGATGGCGCGAATGGCGTTGAGGCGCGAGTCAAGCAATCCTTTGGCGCATAACGCTCCATGCTTTGTCCTCTGCCAATGGGCGGTACTGGAGTGGAATCCCGAGTAATGGCAGCAGATCACGATTCACGCTGTTCTTTGGGCAACCTGATCTTGGCCTGGATGAAATCTTGATGAGACAATAGAAGTGACTTGGAAATGCTGCGAATCTCTTCAATCTCTGCGTTCGAGGCCATGCCATCAGAGGCTGCAATATCAAACAGGATATCCAAAAACGCAATCCGTTCTTCATGGTTACATATATCGGTGAATTGCCGTGCCACCCGGAAGTAATCGATGTTCTCAGTCTCTTTGGAGGTCGCCACTTGTGCAACAAAGGCCGCTTCCTGCTCAGAAACATGCCAATCTTCTTGTATTGTGCGCGTGATGATCTGAAGTTCGCCGTTGTCAATTTCCGCATTAACCCGTGCAACCTGCGCCATTAGTCCCCCAGCAAGACTCAGTTTGCGGAGTTTATGCTCGGGGATATTGAGTGCCCCCTGCCCAAGATTCAGGCGACGCTGAACTTCATAGTAGACTTTGTTTTTGATAAAATCTTCAAAATAATCTTCGCGGTTGGGTGCATGGGCGAGGGCATCCGAACGCCGGGAAATCGCCCCTTTGACCAATTCGGTCAGACCACCCATAAGGCTAACATCCTTAGCATGAATCACCTCCTCAATTTCGTGCATGACCCGTTTTTCATCTTCATTGACATCACCATCTGCTTCAATAACTTCATGCAGCGCTTCAATGGCTAAAGTCTGATCCTGGCTGGAGCCAATCGCACGTCGTAAATCCTCAACTAGTCGAGCGCGTTCAGCTTCATCAATGGGCGTTTCAATATACATATCCAGTTCTGCCCATTGAGTTGCGTTGAGTCGAGGCAGGTGAAACAACAAGTCCTTGAGGCTATTGACTTCGGAATGGTCAATTTCGCCATCAGCCCAGGCCGCAGCAACAATCACTTTTCCCAGAGCTATAATCAGGTTCGCCATGTATCAGTCTCCTTGTCCGATCCACATTATGCCACAGGCTGCGTTTACTTGACGCCAACCACCTTTTTTGCGGCCTTTTCCGCCTTCATCCGTGACTCGTTGTTCAGAATGCGTTTGCGAAGACGCAGGCTGTCTGGTGTTACCTCTAAGAGTTCGTCTTCAGCCAGGAACTCAATGCAATCATCTAGGCTCATGCGGCGTGGTGGGACTAGGCCATCGGTAGTTTCTGATGGTTTGGCCCGGAAATTAGTCAGATGTTTAGCACGCGCCACATGAACGGAAATGTCATCCGTTCGCACATTTTCACCAACAATCATCCCTTCATACACCTTGGTTCCAGGTGAGATGAAGAATGTACCGCGTGCCTGCAAGTTGACAATAGCATAAGACGTGGCTGTGCCCGGTTGATCGGCAATGAGACTGCCAAACTGGCGCGAAGGCGATTCACCAACGACTCTATCATAACCGTGATGGAGTGTGTGCATCTGCCCCATGCCACTCGTCACCCGCATGAAGTTCGATTGGAACCCGATCAAGAAGCGCGTTGGAGCCCGATAGGTCAGATAGGTCGTGCCATTGGCACTGGTCATGTTGGTCATTTGCCCACGACGTTCGCCCATCATCTCGAAGATCGTTCCTGACAGATTATCCACCACTTCAATATGCACTTCCTCAATGGGTTCCAGCATTTCGCCCGTTTCTGGGTCTTCATGGAAGATGACTTCCGGCTTGCTGACCTCAAACTCGAACCCCTCACGGCGCATGGTTTCGATCAAAATGCCCAGGTGCAGTTCACCACGCCCGCTGACAATAAAACGATCTGCCTGGTTCGTATCCGCAACCCGCAAGGCGACATTACTGCGAGTCTCGTTATAGAGGCGCTCACGGATGCGGCGGGACGTCCCCCAGCCGGTCTTGCCTTCGTGTCCTGCGAAGGGTGAGGTGTTGACGCCAAAGGTCATGCGAACCGTCGGCTCCTCAACATGGATGGGGGGAAGCCCTTCTTCAATGGAAGGATCGGCGATGGTATCACTAATATTGATTTCGTCCAGACCGGCAAAGGCGATGATATCCCCGGCAGAGACTTCATCGGTTTCCTGCCGTGCCAGATTATGATAGGTAAACAGATACTCAATGCGCCCTGCTGCCCGCATACCATCCGGCGTAATCCGATTGACCATCATGCCCTTTTTGAACGTACCAGAATAGACTCGACCCACGCCAATCTGCCCTTTGTAGTTGTCATAATCAAGCGTAGTGACGAGTAATTGCGGTGGCGTATCCAGTTCAACAGCTGGAACCGGAACTTCAGTCAGGATGGTATCAAACAAAGGGGATAGATCATCCTGTAAATTATCCGATGAGAAACCTGCCTGTCCGGTCAAACCAATGGCATACAGCACCGGGAAATCCGCTTGTTCATCGGATGCTCCCAGCTCAATGAACAAATCAAACGTTTCATTGAGGGCATCTGCAATGCGTGCATGAGGCCGGTCCACTTTGTTGATGATCACAATAAGACGCAGATCGAGTTCTAGTGCCTTACGCAGCACAAAGCGGGTCTGTGGCATAGGGCCTTCAACCGCATCAATTAACAACAGCGCACCATCGACCATATTGAGGATGCGCTCTACTTCACCACCAAAATCGGCATGCCCAGGTGTATCGACAATATTGATCTTGACGCCTTGCCAACTGATGGCGGTGTTCTTCGCCAGGATGGTGATGCCGCGTTCACGTTCGAGTGCATTGGAATCGAGGATACGCTCACCAGCTAAATCAGCATCACGGAACACCTTGGTTTGTTTCAACATGCCATCAACCAGTGTGGTTTTGCCATGATCGACATGAGCAATAATCGCAATATTACGCAAATCGACGCGTTGGGTTGTCATTCTGGGTTTGCTCCAACAAAAAATCAGAGCACAGTAATTTGCACTCTGGTCCTTACCATAGCATATATTGTATCAGAGAGATGTTAAGGGATTGAGATGAAAATTTGAAGCAAAGGAGGGGACACTCCCCACGACTTGTTGTGGGTTAGTTCATTTCGTACATCAGCTAATTACGTAGTCAGCACCCTTGTAGCCTAATCGCTTGGCTGCGTAACTTTAATTATTAAGAAACTGAGTTTTGCTAAACGGACGGCTTGGGTGTATGCTGGTAGCAATTCGTGGCAATAATCGGAGTGATCTTTTGATGATGCGCAGATGGCGATCTGTAGTCCTTCTACCCTTTCTCATCGTGATGTTATCGAGCTGTTATCAGCAGGCAAGTAACCAGTTGGATTCATTGGAATCCCAGCCGATTTCCAGCACATCGGAACTATCTTCCAGTGATGCCCCAGCGGCTGCGCTTACCGACGAGGGAGGAGACGAGGCAACCCCCTCGCCAGAAATTCTGATTGAGCCGACGGAACCGGATGTCACACCTGTCATCGCTATCACAGTGGAAACGTCAACGCCGATCATCCCTGCCACACGCATCCCTGCGACAGCAACAACTACACCGACGGAGAATAACACGATACCCACCGCAACTATAGAGTTCATCACGCCCGCGCCAGTGCAGCCCACTTCTGCTGTGAGTTCACCTATTCCGGCGATCTCAAATACAACGATTCCACTAGTCACACCAACACAAATCGGGGGTGATATTCCGTCGGATGAATGTCTATATACGGTGCGTGCTGGTGATAATTTGTTCCGAATCGCAACCAACAACAATGTCAATGTAGAAGAATTGCGTGCCGCCAATCCTGACCTGGTGGGTGATATTATTCAGCCTGGAGATCGACTCATCCTGCCAAATTGTGGTGACGTTATCCAGCCAACGCAAGCACTAGCTCTAACCGTGCCGCCAGATGCCCCCGAACAAACGATCCATGTGGTGGAATCGGGTCAAACATTAGGAGCTATCGCTCGGCTTTATGGGGTGTCTGTTAATGCTATCGCAGTGGAGAATAATATCGCAGATGTGAATCGTTTGTCTGTGGGTCAAGAGTTAATTATCCCTACACAACCGTAATCGGGGCAGCACGTATGCTGCCCTAGAGTAGCGAAAACGAGAAGACGTTTATATGACAACCATCCCCCAAAATCCGGAACTTCTCAAGAACTTATTGACTTGCGAGGCGATCAAAATAAGATTGCAAACCAGCAGCGCATCACAAGAGGGGCTGGAATTATTGATCATGGCAGAAGTGTTCACGTTTGGCCGGCACACCACCACACAGTTACTGCTGAGTCTGGGCTTGACTGAGCAGGGTTGCAGGGCGTAGTATCGGCTGTTCAGTGAGGGGCAGTTCAACTACGAGGCGGCCAGTGCTGGCCTGTTTGCTGAGAGCTTGGGCTATGTGGCAGCCGATATGGAAGCCGTGCCCTGCAACCCTCAGCCATCTGGCAGGATTGGAAGACCTGCTGGCGCGAGGTGCGGGGAAACCCGTCATCTGCAAGTCCATGTCAGTGACCCTGTGCTGCGCAAAGGGGCCTCTGATTGCCCCTTGTCTCTCATTGTGGTAGGGGGGCAAACAGCGTAAAACCAAGTGAGGGCCTGTCTCCCGCCGCCAACCGCTGCCTTTGCTGGTCAATGTGGTTCAAGATGAGCAGGGACACTGGCAATTACCCCTCCCTCTAGAGACCTTGTTATTCTGGACTTGGCTGCGGTGGGAGCTTGTGGTCTGTCATCACGAAATTAAAACCACCTTTGGCCTGGGGCACAAGCAATGCTTCAATCCCACCGCAGCCGTGTTGTCCGTTCATATGGAGTGCCTGGGTCTACTCGTTCTCGCTTCTGGCGGGTTATCATACCTTTGGGCTGGCCCGCCCGCGCCCCTGATGTGCCCACTCGCTGGTGGTGTGGCTCACAGCACTGGTCGTTGGCCACTTTGCTGCGGGCCTTTCGCGCTGCTTTCTGGGGGCAGCACTATTTCCGATCCATCTTCACATCAACGTCTTATGATTGGGCTGAAAAACATGGCAACTTCACCACCCGCAAGAACGCAATTTACGCTTCTATGCACTCTTGAGCCTGATGAGGGCTGTTGACACTCCCCAGACCTTGAACAGCTCAGGCCACAATCAGATTAGATGAGCGCAGAAACTTGCGGGTAATCCTGAAGGGCTTCAATGAATAAATCACGATAGGCCAAAGCATCGGTTTCAGTTTCGCCTTCAAATCGCAAACTCAAAACGGGTTCTGTGTTGCTAGCACGAAGTAATCCCCAGCCTTTATCGAACTTGATCCGAAATCCATCAACCGTTTCAACCTCGCCACGATTTGCCAGTTGAGCAGCGATGCCATTGATCACTGTTTGCTTATCATCATCAGGGCAATGCGGGCGATATTCAGGTGTGCTGTAGAGTGTGGGAAGTTGTGCATTCAAAACGGATAAGGGTTGACCAGAAGCAGTGATGAGTTGTAGTAGGCGCCCGGCAGCGAAGAAACCATCGTCATAACCAAAGTAGTCTTCGCCCAGGAAGATATGTCCACTCATCTCGCCACCGAGCAGCGCCCCACTCTCGCGCATGGCATCTTTTACCAGGGAATGTCCACTAGCTGCCATCAGTGCATGACCGCCAGCAGCCTCAACCGCATCAAAAAGCACTTGACTGGAAAGGACATCCGCTACAACCGTCGCGTTGGGATGCCGTTTGAGCATGTCCTGGGCTAATAATGCCAGCAGACGATCTGCGGTAATGAGTGCACCCGTTTCATCAACTGCGCCCATGCGGTCGCTATCGCCGTCAAAGGCAATCCCGACATCAGCCCCACTCTCACGGACTTTGGTCGCCAGATCACCCATGTTCTCCGGTTCCTGGGGATTGGGATGATGATTGGGATAGGTATCATCCGGCTTACAATATAAGCATTCGACAATTTCATGTCCCCAACTTTCCAAGAGGCGTGGTGCAAACAGACCGCCGACTCCGTTCCCTGCATCTAACACCACTTTGAGACCTTCTGATTTGGGGATACGCTTCGTCAGGTCATGAACATACCGGCTATAGGCGGCGTTGTCAGTTTCCAATTCACCGGAATCATAGGTGAACTGTTGGGTGTTGATGATGTTGCGGAGGGCTTGAATCTGTGCGCTGTGTAATGTGCGATTACCAATACACAGTTTGAAGCCATTTTGGTCGCTTGCCAGATGGCTACCTGTAACCATCACGCCTGCTATGTTGCCCCGATCAACGGCGTGCCAATAAACCAGGGGAGTCGCCACCAAGCCCAAATCAACCACATGAAAGCCTGTTTGCCGTAGACCGTCCATCAGGGCATGTTGTAGATCATAGGAGCTCGTGCGGTTATCGCGCCCAACGACAACTTGTTGAATGTGGGTCTGCGGCTGAAGGTAAGTTCCAAAGGCCCGCCCAATCTGTGTGGCAACGTCCTGTGTGATTACAGGGTCCTCGCCTGCTGCCTTGCCCCGAATGTCATATTTCTTGAAGATTTTGGCATCAATCGACATTTTCTACGACCTGAAGTTCTTGCTTCACGTAAACGCGCTGTTTGTCCTCAACATCTTTGTGAACGTGGGTCCCAGGGCCGATCTGCGCCGCCTCGCCAACTTTAACACCGGGCATGGTCATGACATCAACAGAGAGGAAGGCACCTTTGCCCACAATCGAACCCAGTTTATCGCGTCCCGTGTAAATCTTTTGGCCTTTGACATAAACCGGAACTTCGCTGCGATCAATACGCAGATTGGCGGTTGTACAGCCAGCGGAGAAGTTCACACCTTCGGCAAAGATGCTATCCAGAACGCGGGCAGCATGCATCGAACAGTTGGGGCCAACATAGCTGCGGGCCACCTCGGTTGTAAAGCCGATTTCACAGTGATCGAGAACCATTGAATGACGTACTAGAGCGTTGTTACCCACAATCGTGCCCGCCCCGATATATGCCGGGCCAATGACAGCGGCTCCAGGGAAGACTCTGGCCCCTGAACCAATAAAGACATTCCCAACTAAGGTCGCACCATCGGCGATGAAAGCATCCTTCGCCACTTGTTGGCCTTCAACCTGAGAAAGGAAGTAGTCCATGATTTCGAGGACATGCCAAGGATACTTAAGCGCTGCCCAAAAGCCCTTATATGAAACGACACGATAGGTGATTTGCTTCATCAATTTGTCCATCGCTCGTTCATAATGATCGTCAGCAGGGTCATTGCTAGCATATTCGTACTCAATAGCTTCAAACAGGCGTCCAGCACTTTCGTGAATATGGGCAACAATGTTGACAAGGTTGCTAGGGCGATTTTCTGGCCCTGGCTTTTCGACAATGCCCACAATCCGACCATCATCATTCAAGCTTAGATAACCACCAGGAAAATACGCTTCCATCTCGTAGCCCGCGAGAAATGTGGAATCCGGATTCTTTTTGAACGTGCCCAGCATCGATTCATGAAGTGTATCTTCTACAACATCATGAACTTGGGTAATGTAAATGGGGTTGTCTAGTTTATCAGAAAGGATAGACTGGGTTTGCAGCATAGCATCGCCCATGCCTTTCGGTTCTTGTTGGACAACCACATCCAATTTGATGTCTTGTGTGAGCGAGGCAGTTAAAGCAGTGATGTCTGCTTTGTTTTGTGGATTGGCGACAATCACGACTTCATCAAGTCCGAGGCGATTGTAACGTTGCAGTTGACCCACAAGTAGGGGTTGTGTACCGAATTTGAGGAGCGATTTCTCGCGTAAAGGCCACATTCGGGAGGACGCACCCCCGGCAAGAATAATCAGAATCGGCTGGTTCGCCATACGCTTTCCCCTTTTCTTGATTGTTCAGTTCGCCATTTTACCAGAGTGGCTTGCATTTGATTAGACTTAGCCCCTACAATAAGGTAGGGTATCAGCATGAATCAAACTATTGCCAGTGCCCCCGGATGAAGCGAATCCAAGGTAGAGGTTCAGGGAGCTTGCAAAAGCTCATGCTGAGCAGTTTCAGTCATGCCGAAGGGCAACGATTAGGTTATCAGTAACAGTTCAAGACCCACCATGGGGTGATTGAACCAGCCCCAGGCTAAACAGGCTGATAACGTTGACGGCGAACCTTGGGCTCAAATTCACGTTAACGCCACGAAACGGCGAGCAGGTCAGCAGGGGACGCCAGCCTTACCGCGAAGTCCCCATGTATGGAAGCTACCAGAAAGGAGAAGGGCGTAGTGAACAAGGCATGCGAACTAAAGGTTCGACCCTAACCAAGGGTTGGCCCTGCTAAGGGTGAACCTTCGGTTCGATGGGGTCTCCATGCCCATTTTTGATGACCGATTACATTGAAGGGGATGCACCCCGTCAGCAGATAACCAAACTAGAGCAGCTTCAACGCGGATTTGAACGGTCGTTGGCAATCGGACCTGCTCACATCCCAGAGCAAATTCGCTATATTCTGGCGATTAGTCAGTCGGCACGAAAAACGCCGCTATCTCAACCGCAGCCAGAATCACCACTTTCTGTTGTCGATGCACGATTGTCGGCGTTAGTAGAGCTTTCGCCTACATTGAGCCAGAAGCAACGGCGTACTCTCCTGCGTGATATTCAGAAATTGGACGATGATGTGCGTTTGCCGCTTATCCTTAAACTGGCGAAGAATAACCCACTCGAATATCGTGGACTGGTCCAGCACGTCTGGGCAGATGTCCAGAAACTTCATAATGCAGCGCTACGGAGTCAGATTCTGTTTATGCTTGTCCCCTTGCTGGAAGAAACACCGCAACTTGATAATGAACCAACGCAGCCTACGCGCTACCTGACTGAGGCCATTAACCTGACAGAACAATTTGACAGCAGCGCTGCACAGGTACGCAGCCAGGTGGCGATTGCGCCACACCTCCCGCTCACCATGTGCAACCGCCTATTGAACCGTTTGTTGGATAAGGTCGACAACAGCGGAAGTGATAGCTTGCGGGCAAATGCCATCATCGCTGTTTCAGATCGATTCGGCCCAGCAATTGAAAAGCGTGTGTTAGATAGCGTCAAGCTTATCCGTGACGCCAATGACCGCGTGCGTGCCCTGACTGCCCTGGCGCGCAACATTTCATCGCAACAGCAAGTCATGATTCGGCGTGAGGGCTTAAAAGCCATCAGTGAGATTCGTAACGAAGACAACCGTGCCGAATGGTTGATTTCGTTCGCGCCCTATCTCGAATCTGCTAGTGAAGAGACCGGGTTCCCGGAGCTCCTGGGACAAGCTCTTGCAATTGCTATTTCGCTGACCAAACGGCACATTCGGGCGCGGGCATTGGTCGCATTGGCCCCCCATCTGACGCCTGATTTGCAGGGTGAGGCATTAGCAGCGGTTCATAGCCTGGGGAATGAACGTGAACGGGCGAATCTACTGGCAGAGCTCGCCCCGACTCTCCCGCCAGATATGCTGGTCGCCAGTCTTGCCCTTGCCCATACAATGCGTGAACAGGATACACGAGTCCATGCGCTGACTGTGCTGGCTCAAAATACCCCACAGCATGTCCGATCTCAGGCCTTGTTGGACGCGTTAGCTTCGGCTGCGAACTTACCCCATCGTTATGAGCGAGTGATGGCACTTGTCGAATTGATTGATGTGCTACCGCCTAATTTGCAAGATCAAGCGCTCGCCAATGCACTTGAAACCACACGTCTAATCGAAAATGAGAATGCACGAGCGCGGGCTTTAAGTTTGTTGGGCAGTTATTTGCCCATGAGTTTGCTCAATCAGGCGCTGGAAACAATCTATCAATTGGAAGACCCAGAACAGCGGCTGAATGCCCTGGGGGGTGTGGTCGCACGCATGACAGATAATGACCGAAACAGCATTCTTATCAATATGTTGGAATGTGTGCGTGAGATGCCCCTGGAATATAAACAGGCGCGAGCACTTGCCAGCATCGCCCCGCATCTAACCCCTGATCTGATCTATGATGCGCTGAACATGACCGACCATCTAGAGGATGCGTTTGATCGTGTCAGCGCGTATAATGCTCTGGCGCAGAATCTCCCCCCAGAACAGCGCTCTGAAATCATCAAGAAAGCCTGGGCACTCATTCTGTTTATTGATAATGGTTATGATCGTAGCAGTGCGATTGCTGCCATCGCGCCCTATTTGCCTGAACAAGCCAAGCATAATCTGGGTCGGGTGGCGGTTGATGTTATTCGAGGGATTGAAGATGAGTACGATCGCGCCAGTGCCATTACGATCCTCGCACCCTTGCTTATCTATGGACCGAAGACACAAACCAGTCCTATGCTCGATCATTATGCTGTTATAAAACAAGGAATTCTGGTGGCTCTCGAAATTTCGCAGCAATCTGTGATGACCCAGCGAATGATCGAGGGTGCAGCTTTATGGATGGAATTGCCCATTGCACAGAGTTATGCCCTTTGGGAGGAAGTCGCGGTCGGGTTGGCGGCCCTACCATTGGCAGATGCGCTGCTGTGTTTGGGCACGCTGATACCAATTTTTGAAACCTTGATCGATAAAGACGGTCTAAAAGAGATCGCGCATATTCTTGGAGTGCGTTAGAATTGTTGGTGTAGGATGATGGAGTTGGACGTAGCTTGAGTACAACATTTCTCGAAAACTTGCTAGACGCCTTAAAGAAGATTACCCATTGCGAACGGGGTCTGGCAGTTGATGAAAACTTTGAACTTGTCAAAGCAATTAATCTTGCCGATAACGAGATTCAGTCAGATGCGTTTAATGAGTTTGCATCACAGTGTTTGCAGGATGCGGTAGATTTAGGCGAACCTGTCTTGGCCAATAACATCATCACGGATCTCTCGGAAGCACCGGAGACCAACACTAATTTCTCTGATTTACGGGTCATCATTGCCCTACCTGTGAAAGGACACGGCGCAATTTACCTTGACCAGCATATAGGAAGAGGCGTTATTCCAAAGCAGATGCTCGATCGCTTGATGGCCCTGATTGAGGAACTTTTGCAATATGGTGATCTAGAGGGCCAAACCCCAGATACAATGGTGAAACGTTATCAGCAAAAAGCCTAATTCTGGAGTTTGGGCAAGCTTTTGGGTTGAGGAATTGTCTTCAGAATTTCATCAATGATTGCAGCGGTGCGCTTGCTATAAAGCCAGACCATCCCCGGTTTAACATCTGTGCCACAAATCACAGCCAACGAAACGGTATACGGTGAACCAAATTCGATAATATAGACACCTACTTGATTACCTTCAAAGTAGGTAGAATGGAACTTGGATTCATCCAGGATATTTGCCAGCGAGTTTTGTGAACTATGGTCAATACTGAGTGCCTGGGTCAAAAGCTGCAAATCGTAGTCATCCAGCGTCCCGGCTGCACCCACCATGTTGCCGTCAGCATCAACCAGCCCCACGAATCCGGCACGGACGTGACTGAGCAGTCGATTGAGTTCCATGTTGATGCGCTTAAACTGCGAACGACCAAGCATCAATGCTGCCGGACGGGTACGTGGGTCAAGGCGTTTGGCGCGATCCCGCGAGGGTTCTTGCTTGGGTTGCTCTTCTTGTTTGGGCTGGTTTTTGGCTAGGCGCTTCATTTCCAGGTGGCGTTCGATCTGCATCAAGACAAACGTCATGTTGAGTGGTTTATAAAGGTAGTCGACAGCTCCTAGGCGGAATACAGCAACCGCACTCTTGGCAGAAAGGTCATCGTCAATCACAATCACACTGGCATTCGGGCGCAGCCCCCCCACCACAGCAAGCAAATCCATACCACTCAAATCTGGCAGTTCCGCTTCAGTGACGATCAGGTCAAAGTCGATTAGTAAAATCTCGCTGAGCGCCTCTTCAAAGGTACTGGACTGGTTCGTCGAATAACCCCCTGCCATTTCAAGGGTATCGATCAACTCTGAACGGAGTTGCTCATCTTTTGCAACGATAAGAACACGTTCGCGTTGCCGTGTAGTAACCATTTAGAGATTTCGCTTTCAACCAACTATCGTTCAAGTGTCAGATATGATGACAAAACCGTCTTCAGATCAATCATCTGAATGAGCCGTTCCCTTTGACCAATGATACCACGAATATAATTCGCAGAAGTTGTAGATGTGTCGAGTTGGCCCTTTGGAATGTATTCCACCTGATAAATCTCCCCGACAACCAGTGCAAATAACTGCTCATGAAACCGAACAACGATAAAGAGCGTGGATGTATCTACCGAGAATTCCGCGTCGTCTATACCCATGATCTGGCGCAGATCGATCATGGGTACAGGCTGACCATGCCGATTCGCCATCCCCAGAACTGCAGGCTGCGCGGCTGTTATCTTGAGCAATTCCACCATTGAAGCGACCTCGATCACTTCTTTGATGGCCAACGCATAAAGTTGATCGTTCAGGCTAAAAGTCAAGACAGGGAGGTCATCGTCGTCGTGTAGATAGGTAGCAGAGGTCGTCATTCGGTCATCCACATCACCATAATAATTGTTGGCGATTCGCCTCCTTCTAGCCTAATCTCATCCACCAGATCACCAAGCTTTGACCTTAAGGCAACCAGTACATTGTTAGCAGAAACGCCCGCTAGCCAGGGCGTTTCTGACGAAATTTGTAACCCGTTCTTCAGACCATCCAGGACACCATTCAAATGTATCGTGTGCGCCTCCCCCGTTTTGAGGACCAATTCGGCTAAAGTCGCGGCAGCACTCGAAAGCTGGGCACGATGCGCTGGAGCAAACCCAAGCAAACTGGCAGCACGTCGAGCAGTATCCCGCACAATCATGATGTCCATCGCATCTTCTACCTTCACGGTCATGATTGGTGGGCGTGTAGGGTATGGCCCGGTTGTGTCCATCGTTATTTCTCTGCCTTAATCGTTATTCGAGGATGCCAAGCTCTTGTAAAGTGTTGATCAGATGTTCCGACGCAAAAATGTCCTTCGGAATATAGTCATCGGCCCCAGCACGTAAGCCAGACATCGTGGCTTGTGGGCCAGCCTTCTCTGTTAACATAATAATAGGAACATCCTGTGTGGACGGATTGCGCTTGAGCCGACGACACACCTGGAATCCATCCATACTAGGCAATTTTACATCCAAAACGACCAACGCCGGTGGATTCGCAATCGCTTCACGAATACCGTCGGGGCCATCATAGGCTACACGCACCTGCAAGCCCACACTTTCCAGGGTTTCTTTAATCTGGGCGGCTTGAGTCTTGCTGTCTTCAACTAAGAGAACCTCTAATGCCATGTCGTGTTTTCCGAACTTTTCTACAGCAATTCTAGAATAGCTGACGGTATTTCCGTCAATGATACTATATTTTCGACTGCCCCACGCGCAATTGCCGCACCAGGCATCCCAAAAACCGTTGAACTTGCTTCGTCCTGGGCGAAGGTTCGTGCTCCTGCTTGGCGCATGGCGAGCAAGCCAGCCGCACCGTCATCTCCCATTCCTGTTAAAACTAAACCAATCGCGTTTCTACCACAGGTCTCTGCTACTGATGCAAACAAGACATCGACAGATGGTTGATAGTGATGATTACCTTGCTCAGCAATCAACTGAGTAGCCAGGGCATTACCCTGCCTTACAACCTGCAAATGCTCTGTACCCGGCGACAAGTTTACCACACCTGGCTCTAACCGTAGGCCATCCATAGCCGTTCTGACAGTTAACGCTGTTACTTTGTTGAGCCAGCGCGCCAACCCATCCACAAACTCGTGGGGGATATGCTGAGCCACCACAATCGGTACAGGCAAATCCGCCGGGAAACTGGTCAATAACTTGCTTAATGCATTTGGGCCACCTGCGCTTGCACCAATTGCAATAAGCTCTATTCCGACAGCAACCGCATGAGTGACCATGATACTTTTAGCATCAGCCTCTTTTTTCTTGCTGCCCCGGCGTACAACACTCACATTTGCCATTGCCGATAGAGTGCGGATCAACCTCCGCTGTTTGTCATCAAACACTGGACTGTTACGATCTGGCGGTTTTTCGACGACTGCCAGCGCACCTGCTTGTAAAGCATTAAATGACAGTTCAATATCTTGGTCGATCAAACCACTCACCACCACAACAGGAGTGGGGCAGGTCTCCATGATACGGCGGGTGGCTTCTAACCCGTTCATGTGGGGCATACGAATGTCCATTGAGACAACATCAGGTCGTAACTCATCCACTAACTGCAATGCTTCTTCACCATTACTGGCCTGACCAACGACTTCCATCCCAGGGACTTCTTGAAGAATGCTCACAAGATGATGACGGATGGTCGTACTATCTTCAGCAATGACGATGCTCACACGGCTACCATCATGAAGCTTTACCCCATCATATTTCTGTGTAGGTTCGGTCATCCGATTATTACAAACTTTCAGCAAATCTATAACCATTATCATCCCAAAGGTAAACATCTGCGCATGGGATCAGGCAACATTTAATTATTCTATCTGATTTGAAACAAAAAACTAACGATAACCTGAATTCGATATTGCTGGCGAAGCAAGAGCAGCAAACCGAGAGGTGCGTATTTGAGCAAAAGGGATCTCGTTGAGCCAATTAATCAACCCTAAGATGTTGGTCGTGGTTGCACAAGCCAAGTTTTGCAAATGGGTTTTCGCTATGCTAACAGTATCTAACTGGGGTTAACGATACGATGTTACAGGGAGTGGTGAGACCAGAGGTTATATAAAATCTTGGACATGGAATGTGTACTTGGGATAACGAGAATGATGAAGTTGTCGGGAGTTCCAGGCGAAAACAACTAATTGAATAACACGACGCAGTGTCACAATACAGCGGGAGAAACACCGATATCGTCAGCCAGATCGTGGCGGATTTCGGCATGATCGCCTTCCACACGATAGGTTTCACTTTTGTCAGGCATTGGTGGGTAAATCAATCGACGATCAGTCGCAAACCAATCGCTGAAATAAGCGGTGGCTTGCCGTGCAACAGATGTTGCAGACCGGGTTCTACTGCTCATCTCAGAATACCACTCCTTGTCCGATCCACGAGCCTCATCACCCCCAACAAAGGTGGATAACTCATCCACTTCGCCATTGTTGACCTCACTTGGAACAGGCGCTTGCTTTTGTTGGGCCGCCTGAGTGTTGACCCAATTGATGACCGGTTTGGGATCTACCTCTAGTTGATGGGCAATCCGACGAGAATTCTGACCACCCACAGACATCCATACCACTTTTTGACCAACTTAGTCAGGATAGCCTTGTTGCTTGGGATCAGGTGTAGAGCGACGATTGTGTGGTTTGCGTTTGTAACGTTGGCTACCCGTGCGTGGGTTTTCAGCTTTAACTTGATTTGCTCTATCTTGGCAGGGCGGGCATTGAATATTCATTATATATCATGGACTACACCTTCCCTACTCCCATGTTACACTACCGCTTGAATGGTTTGGAGCAGTTCCCCCTGGTCAAAGCGTGTCTTGACTAGATAGGCATCTGCCCCGGCCCGTAACCCGGCTTCACGTTGCTCAGGTTTGCTTAAAGAGGTTAAGAGAATGACTGGAATATGCTGGAACTGGGTACTGGATTTGATCTTGGCTGCGAGTTCTAGACCGGTCATGTTGGGCATTTCAACGTCACTGATGATGACATCATAATCATTCTGTGGCAGCATTCCCCAGGCTTCCAGCCCATCCATCGCTACATAAACATCAAACCCCGCCGTTTCAAGGATGTTTTTTTCCAAGGTGCGTGTCGTAATCGAATCATCAACGACTAGGACACGCATTTTGCGCTCAATCTGTGTGAGGCTCTGGAGTGTGCTGTGACGACGTGGTAAAGCCGTTCCACTAGCGCGCCGCACAAGGTCGTTCGCATCCAGCACGATGATGACCTCCCCGGTTCCGAGCAACGATGCCCCAGAGACGAAACGCGAACGTGATAGCTCTGGGCCAAGTGGCTTGAGAACAAGCTCTTGTTCGCTATAAAGTTCATCAACTTCAAATGCCACTATCCGATCCGTCGCTTGCAGCACAATATAGCTAAGTTTTTCATCCTCATCACCGGCGACGATAGGAATATCTAAAATGACGCCCATTGACACCAGATTGATCGGCTTGTCGTTGATGTTAATCATTTCTTGGCCCTCTGCCGTGAAGATGGAATCACGGGGTATTTTGTCCATTCGTACCACCATGGCTGATGGTACAGCAAAGCGTTGTTCACCCAGGCGACATATAATACAGCGAATACGAGTTAACGAAACAGGCACACTCAGCATGATGATCGTGCCCTTCCTGACCACACTATGTAGACTCACGCGCCCGCGTAAACTCTCAACGCGATCCCGCACAATGTCCATGCCCATCCCACGGCCACTGATTGATGTCACGGTATTACTGGTAGACAATCCAGTATAGAAGATGTAGCTTCGGGCCTCGTCATCACTTAGGGCAGCGGCGTCGGCTTCTGTCAAGAGATGATTCTTGACAATGGCCTTACGAACCTTATCGGCATCAATGCCATTGCCATCATCTTTAATGTAAATGATAATCTCGCTGCCGCGTTGCTGAACCTCCACACTTACCAAGCCAGTGGGCGCTTTGCCCTGCCGATGACGGTCTTCTGGGAGTTCAATGGCATGATCGACAGCGTTGCGGATGACGTGCATGATAGGGTCTTTCAGCGCATCCAGCACGGCTTTATCGATTTCGACATGTGCCCCGATGATTTCTAGATTGATTTGTTTGCCAAGCTCTCGTGCCAGATCGCGGATCATCCGCTGGAAACCGCCGACAATGGTCTCGAACGGCATCAGGCGCATTCCGCCAATGTCATCCTGTAACTGGTCAGCCAGCGTACTTAAACGCATATTATCCTGAGAACCGTTCTGGACAAGCTGTGCGATGTGACGATTGGCGTCGGTCAAATAGCGTTGATTGGTTTCCAGAAAACGGAAGAGAATGGGCAGTTCGGAATCCATTTCGTCTTCGTGGTCTTGCAATCGACGGACTAAGCGGATATAGGCCGCACGGACACTGCGCCATTCGCGCTGCCATGCAATATGGGTCTCGCGCAATTCACGCAATGACCGCTGCTGTTCCTCGCTATGCATCCGGGCAACGAATAGTTCTGTCACCTCTGCCATCAGCCGGTCTAATTTGCTAACGGTCACCCGTACCGTTTCCTCAACTGGGCGGATGACCATTGTGGTTGCATCATGTGTGGTTGCAGACTTAGGTAATTCGGATGATGGTTTCGGCGGTGTTACAGGAACTTCGGTTACAGTAGGCACAGGCTCTGTCGATGGCGATCCAACCGTGATGGACGGTGTGTGTCCATTGCCCTCTGATTGTACGATGGCGACTTCTTGTGATGATATCTCATTGGTTTGAGCAACGATTGTTTCCAGATTAGCCAGCACTTTGCCCAGGGCTTCTTCGTTTGTCTCTACACCATCCGCCACACCCTGAATCAAATCGATACCATCATACATGGTATCGGCAATCTCTGGGGATAGTCCTAGTTGGTTGTTCATGGCAGCCGCAAACACCTCTTCCATATAATGGGCGATGGTTTCGATGACGGTAATGCCAACAGTGCGGGCGGCACCCTTCATACTATGGGCCACGCGGTTTAACTCGCGTACAGCGCCTTGGTATTTTTCTTCGCCTGGGGCGATCATTTCCACCTGGAGCATCTGACTGTTCAGCGTTTCCAGGTGTTCGTTGACTTCAACCCAAAAAATGTTCAGTAAATCATCGCTCATAGTTTTCAACCCAGATTATGATTATTCGAGTTGGAGTTCACCAATGACATCGTTGACTCGTTCGGCCGCTTCCCGTAGACGCTGGACGCTGGCCTCTACCTGCATGGTACTACTGACGGTTTCGGTGGTTGCATGCTTAATTGTCCGCATGGCCTGGGTCAGTTGATCCATGCCTATCGTCTGCTGGCGGGTGCTGGCGGCAATTTGCATGGCTGCCATTGCAGCTTCCTCAATTGCCTTTGCCAAATCTCGGATGGAGTCTCCCGCGCTATTGACCAGACCTTGCCCCTGGTCAACCCCTTTACTGCCCTCTTCTGTGACCATCACGGCCCCGTTGGTTGCCCGCTGAATTTCACCCAGGATTTCGCGTACTTGCACCGTCGCATCACGGTTTTGATCGGCAAGGTTGCGAACTTCCATCGCCACAACAGCGAAGCCCTTGCCCTCCTCACCGGCACGGGCGGCCTCTACCGAAGCATTCAAGGCTAACATACGCGATTGGTCAGCCAGGTTGTTCACAGCGGCGATGATCTCGCCAATTTGTTGTGTGTGTTCTGAAAGCACCAGAATATTATCTGCAATGTCCTCTACGCGATGCCGAATTAACTCCATACCTGCAATGGTTTCGGATACCGCATCAATACCTGACCTGGAAATATCAACTGAGATTTGGGCTGTCTCGGCCACGCTTTGTGCTCTTTCTGCTGTTTCGGTAACTGTGGCACGCACTTCGTTCACAGTAGCGGTCGTCTCAGTGACGACCGCATCCTGCTCGTTGGCCATAACAATCTGGCGTGAGGTCGCGTCGAGAATAGCCTGGGTATCGGCATCCAGGCGCTCGAAGGCCAACCGAATTTCCAGAATAATACTTTGTAGTCGATCAAGGGTGCGGTTCATTATCCCACCTAACTCGACAACCATGCGAGCTTCATAGCTGAAACCTTTAACATTAGGTAACTCCAGACGCTGCCGCAAATTACCATTCACCACTTGTTCAAGGGTTGCCACATAGCTACGAAGGATGCGATCAACACGACGATAACTCATATTGTAGACCATGATGCCAAATGCGAGCCCGATGAGCAACACTAAAGGCGGAATAAAGATGATAATGGCATCTGCGTTAGGATCATTCGCCAGGATGACCAGTGTTATGATAAACACAGGAACAAAAGCCGCACCCCCCACGGCCAATACAACGCCATTGGTTAGCAAACCCCACCATTGTTGGATGAGAGTTGACTGCAAGGGCAAATCTGTTGTTTCTTCAAGTTCTTGATCAGTCATGAGTTTATTCATCCCCACTGCCAATAATTAAGCGTTCATCTTCAAATAAGCGGGCGGCATCCAGGACCATCACTCTGGAGGCGGTCATGCCTCTGGCATAGCGCACATCATCTATCGGATCAATCGCACTATCGGGTACAACCACCACATCCTGCACTTTATGCGCTAGCACTGCCAACTGCAATCCACCTGCCTGTACCACAATCAACTCCTGCGGAGGATCGTTAGTATCGACTTCCATATCAAAGAAGTGGCGTAAATCAATCACAGTGACGATCTGACCTCGAATATTCACTACACCCAGATAAAACGGTGATGTCCCAGGGACAGGCGTCACACGACTGATGGGACGTACCGTTTGGATCAGAAGAACATTGATTGCATAGAGTTCGTCTCCCAAACGGAAAACCAAAACACTCGAAACCCGCTCTGCCTCAACACCGGACTCTGCTTCAGCGATTAACGTCGCATACTGTTGCGCTCTCTGGGCTAAGCGACGTTTTTCTGATTCAGCGTGACGGGTTTCATCATCCCAATCAAGCTCTTTCCACAGTGACTGCCAATCAATGTCACCAATGTCTTGGAGCATAGGCTTGTTCTATCCTGCACTTTCTAATTTGAGTATACAATAGTCTCCAGTCAGTCGCATAAAAATCCGATAATTATGAAAATTGCTAGCGGACTTGATTGGTCTTAATTGGACATATGGATTGGCTTTTGAGATCGCTACCCTGTTTTTATTCGATAATGAGACGATTTACAGGAGCAACTATGGCAACCAATGGAAACGGAATAGGCGAAACTGGAACAGATAATATCAAGCGCGGTTTAGCCCAGATGCTCAAGGGGGGCGTGATTATGGATGTGGTCACACCCGATCAGGCCAAAATCGCAGAAGATGCGGGCGCAGCGGCAGTTATGGCACTGGAGCGTGTTCCAGCGGATATTCGGGCACAAGGCGGTGTCGCCCGGATGAGTGATCCTGACATGATTGAGGGCATCATCCATGCTGTGTCCATCCCAGTCATGGCAAAAGCGCGGATCGGACATTTTGTGGAAGCCCAAATCCTGGAAGCATTAGGCATTGATTATATTGATGAAAGCGAAGTCCTCACCCCTGCTGATGAAGAGCATCATATCGACAAGCGCAAGTTCAAAGTGCCGTTTGTTTGCGGCTGTCGTAATCTGGGCGAAGCGCTGCGCCGTATTAATGAAGGGGCAGCGATGATGCGTACCAAAGGGGAAGCAGGTACGGGTGACGTGGTTGAGGCTGTACGCCATGCACGTTCCGTCAATGGCGAGATTCGCCGGATCAATTGCATGGGTGAAGATGAATTATTTGCCTATGCTAAAGATATTCAAGCGCCCTACGTCTTGGTCAAAGAAACAGCGGAATTGGGCCGGTTGCCCGTCGTAAATTTTGCGGCTGGTGGGGTAGCAACACCCGCAGATGCGGCGTTAATGATGCAGTTAGGGGTGGATGGTGTCTTTGTTGGATCTGGCATCTTCAAGAGTGGTAATCCTGCCAAACGCGCCAAAGCCATCGTAGAAGCAGTCACACACTTCAGCAATCCTGAAATCCTCGCCAAAGTCAGCCGAAATTTGGGTGAGGCAATGGTGGGCACCAACGTGACGCAAGACAACCTATATATGGGTAAACGTGGTTGGTAACTAAATCTGTGTGTTAAATCTAGGTGTGCGACCGTTGCCGACGGTTTACTTCAGCAACACCTATGATTTCTCCGTCAAGAAGTAGAAAACGCTTCTTGCCAAGTAGCCGGTGCAACACTTGATTGATGTACCGGCTTTCTTCTTTCCAGAAAGCCTCTAGCGACATTTCCGCGATTGCTTTCAAAGTTGACTGCTGTAGTTCTGTTGTTGATTCCGTCACAATCACCTTAGATTGTAGCGTATCGCGGGTCACTTTCATATTTTTCAAGCGCGTATTGATCTGAGCCAATTCCTCATGATAGATTGCCTGTAGCTCAGCACCAGCTTTTGCCTGTTGTCGAATTAGACTGCGTGCTTCGATTTCTAAAGTCGCAATCTCCCCATCTAACTGCTGTACTCTCAATTCGGTATCTTCTTGAACCGGATCAGGTTCGTTGAAAATATCCGTTGATTGCCGTTCTAACATCTGCTGAAGGTAATCAGTCATCAACTCGGTCATGCGTCGTTCATTTAAGATACGCTTATTGTTGCAATCGGGCAAGGTCTTTGAATTGGACTTTGCCGCAGGACACAAGACACCGCGATAGTTCTTTTTCTTTTGTACATGCGTTGCCCAGAAACTGCCACACACTGCACACACCCCTAAACCACTGAATCGATGAGTGTTTTGCGGATCGCTGTGACCCCTAACAACTTGAGACCGTCGTCTGATTTCTGCCTTTACGCTATCGGCTGTTTCGCCTGTCCATACTGGGTCATGAGTATTGTGAAAAACAGTTGCGCCTTCAGGAATAGGGGCGCTGTCATCATAAATCCATTCCCCGTACTTAAAGCCGTTCTTAGCATTGGCGCTGGCATGATGGCGAGCCATGTGTCCCCAGAATAACGGCTTCATGAGTAGCCGATACATATATCCGGGATAATATTTTTCACCTTTGTCGTTGACATGACCATAACGTTTGTAAAGCTCATCTTCGACATTATACCAAGCGACTCCAGCTAAGATAACTTCAGCTAGATCCGTCCAAAGTCGACGTTTTTCCTCGTTGACTTCCATGCTGACTGCTTTCCCTGTGGCTTTATCACGTATCACGGTATGAGACATTGGGATACGGCTTGTGATAGGTAGACCTCGTTTGGCTCGCGCTGTTATTGCTCTATCGCGTGCTTTAACCAGCCTATCTATATCACCTGCGGCTTTGTAGCCGCCCATCGCAATCCACATACGGTAATTTGTGTCATCAATCCACCCGTCTTGTAGCGAGTATATCCTCGCTTTGATGTTGATGGTTCGTTCGACCACATAAGCGTGAAGTGCCTGTGTACGTGCGAAGCGATCACCATCCCGAACAATCATGACATCGAAATCTTTTGTCTCCCAGTGGCGGTACAGTCGGTTAAAAGCATCCACTCCCTGTTTCGCCGCATCGGACGCAAGCCTATGAAAATCGACGTAACGGCGGCTGTGTCCTGGTACTCGCAAGACATCAAGTATTTCCCATCCGTTACCCTCCGCCAGAGCGCGGGAATCAGACTCCTGTTGAGGAAGACTGATCTTATCCGGCTCATTCTGCGCCCGTGAGGACACAGCACACCAAATGATGCATCGAAGCATATAACCTCCCAGTCTAACTCTGATTTTTTAGGACTTAGCGCGATACTGCCATTCATAGCCAATAGGACCATGATGGGGTACTTGCTGCGTCTCTATCAAACCAGCGTCTGCTAACTTACCCAACAAAACGATGTCCCATTTATTCAGGGCATTTTTGTTGAGTTTGGTCGCAAGCGCAGAGCGATTGACCCACTCACCCGCCTCTTTCAGCGCATCAAGAATAATTTGTGCTTGTGGAGTCGGTTGATAATCGGGTGAATCCGCCATAGTTAGACCGTTCGATGCATACCTTTGTGTATGCTTATGAGTATATAGTTGTTTTCTCATTTTGTCACCTCATTCATCCACATTTTCTGGAACGATTTTTCGAGCTAAGCGAATCACATCACAAAGCGCTTTCCAATCACCACCAAAAATCTCAGCCAACTGTTCATCTGTCAGCGAATTATGGATTTCAGGTAGCGGAACAAAATTTTCCCGTAGACTGGGATGCAGTCGTTCGAGATGACTGGTTTCCAACACCTGATTGATGTCTTTTGGCGGTGAAAAGAGCTTTTTCTGCTGCCCCATATATGTCTACTCCTGCATCTACATTCACGTATTCAGCGTATCAGATTGCGCTTCTAAAGTCTGACAAATTGCGACAGAATTCTGTCCAACATTGACAATTTTGATTGAGATATTTCAGCGATGTTGTTTTGCGTATATCTTTGCGCCGATATGAACAGAGTACCAAAGTGGAGGTATCCAATCCTTGAAAATTTACGGTTTTTGACTGGAGTTTTTCAAGAATTGGTTAGAGTTTTGAAACCTTGTGGATTTTGAGCGTAAAAAGAGGGTTTTACTGATTGCGTGGACCCATGAAACGATCGCCGTTGAAATGAATCATATGGTCAGGCATCTCGCTCAACCATACTTCCGTCTCCCATGCAATTTCGCTGAGGAAATTTCGAAAGGTCACAAAGTCTGGAAAGGCACTTACATAGATGAGACCTACTGGACAGTCTTTCAGCATTTCATCAAGTTCAACTCGCCGTTTTGGGGTAACAGGTCCGTGAGATGTAACAGCCTCAATGAGATACAACCATTTGCGATCTTGGTCGAATAGGATCACATCTGGCATTTTATCATGTTTGCTGAATGGGATATTCAACTCACGTAAGGCATCCTCATCAATCAGAAAGAGTTTATCAGCAGTATCACCCAAATATAGCAACCTTGCTCTAGGTGCAAATCGTGGACCAAATTCCTCAATGATAGCAACCTGTAATTCGTTGTGTTTACCTGGTGAGAGATGATATTCTCGTCCTTGATATGATAGAGGAATTAGATCAAGCTGACGTTTACGCTGATACATTGCCACAAGTGAATCTTGGACATCGAGAAATTCAGCAAGAGCAATTTCCCAGTCGGATGTATTAAATTGTCGAATGGTGCGAATAGCGATATCACTCAGAGCATAATGTGTTCGAGGACTGTTAGTGGCTAATCCGGGTTCATCAGGGTTACGATCAACAATGCGTGCTTGCTCAAACTGATGAATCACCTGACGACGGACGGTTTCACGAGTATTTTCCGCATAACTTCGCCCATAACGATTATTCATTTCCTGCAATATATCGTGAATGCGTAGGCTTTGCCGTTTCGCATCACTCCAGGGCATATCCTCATCCAATTGTGCCAATACTAAAAGCGTCAGACCTGCCATTTCAGTTTGTTGGGCAGTAGGGAGTTGTAATGCGGCGAGAATAGCCTGTGCTTCCGTGATTTTACTCATACCACTCTCGTTTCGCGGAGGATGGGGAAGTCATTAGGAATTAACATATAGGTCTGAAGCACCTGAACAACAATAGCATCTAAATCGGCTCCGTGTTTTTCATTGATAATTGCTTTACCAATGGCAGTAAGGATAGCTTTAGAGGGAACTGGTAATGCTCTTAACTCAGTAGCGTTGACCTGTGTATTGCCATTTGAGATGCGAAAATAACGGTCAATCAAGCCACTATTGAGCAATCCAGATAAGCCAATAGTCTCTTCTGTCGTCAACTCTCGTTTTTGCCCATAAATGTAATTGAGATGGTTTTCCAAGCCAAGCTGGGAGTATGGGTAATCTTCGGCAAGGTAAGGCGCAGCTACTAGCCGACGGGCTTCTTCTTTTGCACTAAATCGACGTATCAAAACATAGTTTGCGTTTTTGACCATTAAGGATGGTTCAGATTCAATGTATTGCGGCTTACGAAAATTGCTCTTGAGGGGCCAAATAAGCTCTTGTGGTTTGATGTGCTGCATCCACAAAAACGGTACACAGGATGGCTTATTCGGTTTATCTCTCAAATACTGCTTCGCTCGAAAAGCAACGACAGGGCCAGTCGAGATTTCCAAGCCTTGTGAATGAAGAGTCTCTCTCCAGCCATCCACGACATCAAGAATCATCTCGTCAATATCGGAGGTGGGCAAGCGAAACAGCCCTAATGGGCTAAGAAATTGGCCTTTTGTGATCTGCCGAGTGGGAATTCCATCTGCGAGTATTTCCAGTGAATCAGATGACGATATTTCGATGCATGTATCATCACTGCTTGTATCTTGTGGCGCAAATGTGATAACAAGATTCTCCTGTAGAACATCATCCTGGCTAAACGCTTCATTGCGTGCTTCAAAAAGATGAACATGCTGGATCGTAGATCGCTCTATAAATTCTCGTCTGAATTGTTTGAAATATGCTCCTGAACAAAAGCTACGGGGAACAACAAAGCAGGCATGTCCATCATTCAACATTCGGACAGCTAATCCCATAAATAAGGTATAAATATTTGTGTGTCCACCAAGTAACTCTTCCGCCGCTTTCCGCCGACCATCATCACCATTGATTTTGAAGTAGGGTGGGTTCGCGATGATGTGATGATAGTGCTTTTCCCCGACTGGTGTATCGAGTAGTGACGGGCGCAAGAATTGCACGCCATTCAGCACAAAATCGGCATTGAACAAACGAAGATGTATCTTGATGTTGTGTTCAGCCGCCTGATTAGCTGCTTGCTTCAAAATAGAATAAGCCGCAGTATAAAGCTCTTCATCCAATTCAAAGCCATCTATATTGACTTCTGTTGATTCACCTGCTTCAATCAGATGCTCAATGACAGCGCACAAAAGCGTCCCAGAACCCATAGCAGGGTCGAGAATATGCTCACCAGAGTGAATAACTCCAAGCTGGTCTGCCATAAATCGTGCAAGGGCTTCTGGTGTTAGAAACTGCCCATTTGCCTTGCGCGATTGGCTTGTGCGCTTGTTGAGGATTTCCTGCCCAATATCTAAGCTTTGCTGGATTAGCGAATACATTATTTACCTGTGCCAATATCGACTTATCTACATCAAGTATATCTGAAGCCCCTACATCTAATTGTCGAAATCGGAATGAATATTCGAGTATGAACTATTCACTCTAATTTATTCAATTTCATTTCAATTAGCTGGTTTTCCCAAACTTCTCGAACTGTTTGCCAGAATATCTCATCGCTCATATTCCGTAACTCTTGACGAATCCGAATTAAGCTGTTTGATGTGCCAAGTTGATTGACGACATCAACTAAAGCTTTTGCATTAGTCGACAGGTTAGGCTGTTGTGGCTTATCTCGCAACTGTTGGACAGATGCTTGTACATCATGGATTGATTTTGATATCTGAGCAAAATACTCTAGCCACTTCTTGAACTTATCCACATCACGTATTGTATCCGGACTCGCCTTTTCTGTGACTTTTGTGTATTCATCATCAATACTTTCAAGTAATTGTTCAGCTTCACTCAGACGATCTTCAATATCATTATATTTATCATTGCCAAGTGCTTTAGTAGCAAAGATAGTGTTACGACATTGCTCAATTTGGGCATATAAATCTTCAACTAATTCGGTAACGTGCTTTTCAACCGTAGTGTACAGATTGTGATATACACCATCAGCATTGGTCGCACTGTAGAATATTTTCTGCCATAGTTTGTCTCGTGAAATCCGTCCATAGCGGATGAATAGTTCACGGTACTTATCCTGCAACTGGTTAAATTCGCGCTCCGCTCGACTAGCAAATTGTCCCAATTGTTTTTCTAGATTTGTGAGTTGTTCTTGATAGTAAACCGGACGGTCAAAGGTTCCTTCTGGGTCTTGCTGAAATGCTTGGACAAGTTTATTTTCAATATTCTGCAATTCCTCAAAGAGCTTTTCACCCTGCTTGCCAAGACTCTGAATAGAGCCAAGTAGAGAATGAAGTAAATTCGATATTTCTTGCCAATTTTTGAGTTTTTCGACCCCAGAAATTAAACGTCGCTTCTGGTCATTCAAATCTAAGTGATTTTGTTTGATTCGATTTACGCGATCCTGCATACTTTGTAATAAATGAATAGATAAACCATCAACTTCATGTTTAATCTCGGCGAGGTTTTCCTGATATGTAGAGGCTGAACTCCTCCACTTTGTAAGTGCCTGATCATATCCAGTTCGTATCTGGTTAATCGCTGTGGTGAATGCACCTGCGTGCATCACATTACTCAACACATCCAACCCTTCAGAGTTAAACACATCTAGCTCCAGGCGGGTAATATTCTCTCGTAGATGTCCTATTTCTCGCTCAATAACTGTATTTAAAAGCAAAATATCAGCTTCAACTTGCTCTGCAAGAATGATAAGTTCAATTTCATTCTTATGCTCATCGAATTCCGCAAACCGTTGTAAGTGCTGTTCTGCGCGTGTCAACATCTGCTTAGCATCAGGTTGTTGATTTGCTTTTACAAGCATTTCTGATTGGCGTTTAAAGTCCAATATCTGTGTATGAATTTTTCGAGGGGAAATATCTGGACGTGGTTTCTCTGCTATCCATTCAGCCTCAGCTTCAATAAGATCCCTGGCTTGCATTATTTCGAGGATGTACTTGATCTCATCTTCACGATAACCTAGTTCCAACGCACCGCCATATATGTAATCAAGACTTAATGCCTTACGAACTTCTCCATTACGTTTAGTAGTTGTCGTGGAATCTTCCAGAGATGCGTAAATCGTTTCCTCCAGTGGATGGCGTGTAAATTTCACACTTCCTGTGCGTCCTCTTGAAAACGATTCATCAATTTGAATGAAATCTGCGAACCTCGACTGAAAAGCATCAAAGCTTGCTGCTGTTGTGCCGAAGTACTTTGCGATTTCTTCCTTTTTACCTTCGACAGGAGCATAACCCTGTTTCTGTGCGAAGCTGGATAGTTGGTTAAGTGCTGAGACATAGTCTCTTAATCTGTCGCGCCACTGCTTATATGTAATTAAGGTATAATATTGTTCGCCATAGCGTGCCTCTATCAATTCACCTACGGTTTTTTCAATTATCCGTGTACCTGCGGTTTCAAAGACAGTATCAACCGCCGAATTCAAAACGATTTCCAAGACCGTTTCGAGTAGACGTATAGCCATTGATTGTTGAATCATTTCTTTAAGTGGTTTTGAAACCCCATCACGTTTTGCAACTCCCTGCAAGAACTCATGTAAAGCAAGGATCATTAGGACGTTGACATCTTCGACATCTACTACTCGACGTAGTTGATCTTGCGTTAAACGATTCAAAGCATCAAAGCATGGCAACATGAGATTAAGCGCAAAGTTAGCAGTATAATTGGTCTCGTCTAATTCCATACTGCCCAAAATTCTCTGTCGTTCTGAGTGGCTTATATCGAAGTGACGATGTAAGACAAAAGTTAGGGTACATTCTGCCATTGATTTGTGCTCATTGGCAGCCTCGTCGTCACCTAGAATACGCACATAGACTTCACGCTCTGGAAACTTACGAACCATAGCAGGGAATGCACCACTAAATACTAACTCTGCGTTTTGCATAAAACGACGTTGCTGGATATTGGATGCTGTCCAGTTCTCACTCTTAAAGACAAGTGTAGTAAGTAATTGAACAAAGGCATTTACAGCTCGTTCAACTTGATTTGCGGCTTGTGGTTGATAGTTGCGAATGAACTGACTGAGTATTAGCGTCAGTTCATCAGTGTTTTCTCTTGCCTGATCCAGACCTCGGAGAGCCAAAGCAGGATTGTTGCGATCACCAACTTCAATAACAATCTCCGGTGAACCGATAATCTTCAATTCAGCACAAGCTTCCTGTAGCCCATAATGATTTTGTACTTCGCGATTTGCACCATCACTGGGAAAAGCCGCTAGCAACTTCACCACTTTTTCCAATTCATGGTGACCTCGTACAGAATTTGAAGATAATGCGCGGTTTGTGGCTTCCTGAAGGGTTTTCCGTCCATCAAAGGCGATGTTGTTGTTGAGAAAATCATCGATCAGATCAATTGGTGTATATAGTGTTATGTTAGATTGATGGTCTAATGCACGTCTGGCAATCCTCCGAAAAGCATTGATAACTGTGCGCGGACCATTGGATAAATCCTGACGCGATGCGATTTGCCCTAATCCCTCAAGCGTAAAATCATCCACAATTTGGGAAGCTATCTGTTCAAAATCAAGTGCTTCTGCAAAACGGAACCACAGTCTTACAGGGAATTCGCGATCATAAATAGCACGCAAATCAAGTGTATTGCCACGCATACGATCAATCAAATCGCCACGCTGATCGTTGATGACTCCCAGCTCTTTACTGGTAATAATCATCAGGAAACCAAATGGCAATTTTCCCTGCTGATCCATCAAATCTGTCACAATATCGAATAGGTGAACAAGCGGGTCAATTTTTCCTGACTTAATTTCAGGTTCCAAATACTGTTGTAATTCATCAGGTATAACGACTAATCCTTCAAAACCTGCTTCTAAAGCCAATTCCGTCATCTGTACAAAGAAGCGCACAATATCTTTAGGAGTGACACTGAGTTGTAGTGCTTGATCCTCATACATACGTTGGGCTTGTTCTAATGTGACACCGTAACGTTGAGCTATACTTTCCAATTCTCGATCATGGTAGAATTGATAAACTTCAATGACACGCTTTGTCAAGGCAGGAACAGTTTTTTCAAAGATAAAGGCAAGCCAACCTGCTGTTGCATCAAGCATATCCTCTAGGCGATTTAGTTTAAATGGCGGTACTACGATAAGGCGTGCATTCTGCGCCTGTTGCCACACAAATAAACCTGCACTGGTTTTTCCATATCCGAAGTCTGCTGTAATGTAACCTCTTGGAGCACGAGCATCCTTTACTTGTTTGATAAATTTCTTTGAAAAATCCTGTACTCCAGCTGCTTCATCAGAACCGGTTTGTAGTGGAATGTAGGTTCTAACATGATGTTTGTATAAATCATCAACTTCTTGCGGATGATCTAGAAAATCGCGTGCTAAGCGAGTTGGGACAATTGCATCTTTTTCAAGAATTGCCTGTAAGCCATTTGTATTCATCGTAGCAACTCCTTCAAAGTAGGTAGCCTGAGAACTCGCACAAAGCGTCCGTAGCTACCTGTGGTTGTTCCAGGTTGGATTAAGTCAGGATACTCTGGAAAAAGCCAATCAAGCATTTGATCCAGCGATTCATCCTGAATGAGGCAAACATGACATAATAGCTCACGTCGTTCCAGAGTCAGTGGTTGATCCAGTCCCAATTGAGCCTCAGTTAACTCATTCATGTATCCTAGAGCTAGTAATAAAAGTTCAGGAGGACAATAGTGCCTTAGTGCAAATTTGCCGTCCGATGTTATAACCTCAGAAGATAGTTTAGATAACCAGTGTTCAACACCAATCAAACTATTTCCACTCAGTGAAACAGCGCCTTTAGTTAACGAAGCTATTTCATCTGCAAAGTACGTTGATGATGTCACTAAGCTAGTCATTTCAGCGGCGAAAGTATTTCTTTGATGACTAATTTCTGTTTCACGCTTGTTGAAAAGAAAATCACAATACTCTCGATATGTGAAGAACATTGTATCTTCCGTTGGGTCAGATGCACGCCATCGGGCATAATGTAGATAATGCATGATCTCCCATGCCACCTCTAGCCTCTTTGTCCCAATGCGATGTAATTCCATTCCATCTTCTGTTGGAGAAATATCGCCTTTGCCTGTAATTAGCTTGAGCTGTCTTAATCTACTTATCTGACGATCGTATTGTGTAATATGGTCGTACTCAGTACCATTCACAATCGCATCAAGAACACTCCAAACTCTTGCTGGATTTACCTCGTGTCTCACATGAAAATTCAGCGTTGCCATTATTTGCGTTTCTTTCTCTGATACATAAGAATTTCACCAGTCTCATTGAGTTTTATAAGATAGTGGAGAAATTCGCTATCTTGTTTCGTGCTGTTCTCAAACATTGACTTAAGATTTATTTGCTCGGTTTCTAATTGTTCAGACAGAATATTCTCATCTTGAGAGTCAACATTTTTTGCCGAATCAGACTGATGTTCAAATTCTGTATCAACCCTCTCTTCTTCTGCAAAAGCACCATTTCTGGCTCGTGTTTCTACTAGGCGAGATAATGTCTCTAGTTCACGTTGTATCCCATTAATTGGCTCAATAAATTGGTTGTAGATTGATCGGTATTGCTTTAACCCTTCACTAGCCAATTCTTGCTGTATGTCCCATTGAACACGCTTAAGTGTCTGTTCCAGAAGTTGAGTATCAGTAATCTCGGCTGCCGTTATTATCATATCTTTGAGTCGCTTTAAACGATCAACGAGTTGAACCCAATCATGATGTACTACACATTGTTCTAATAATGCCTTGGCATCGGATTCTTCCCGCTCTGCAAGTTGTAACTGCTTCTGAACTAGAGAAACATAGCTTTCAAAGGGTGCGAAGTCGCCAACATCAAGATCAATTGATTGTTCTAATGGCTCACGCATCGCGCTAATGCGTTTCTGGATTCTGGAAGACAAACTAGCAATGTCTTTTTGTAGTGTACGTTGAGCACCATTAACGTGTGAATCAAGAAAAATGCCAGTTGAAGATTCAAGCAGAGGTTCATCAAACAGTGCTCGATATCTATAAAGATTTTCTATTCTTGATTGAACAGTAGCACGCAAATCTATAACTATTTGCTTGCATTCTGCCTGAATATGCCGTTGATACTGCAATAATCGAACCTGTGCATCCGACAGGTCAACTTCTTCATCTATGAGCGATGTGAGGATTGCTGCAATTTGTGCGCGTAACTGTTCGTATTCTTTTGAACTGGATAAGCTCTTGATAAACTCCAACTCATCCAATGTTAGACGAGCCATACCGATGAGCTCGTCTAACGTAAATGTAGATGCGAGAACTAGCCGATTATTATTCTCTGTATGTTCAATGTATCCACGCAGTAACAGGAAGTCTATTAGATATTGAGTTTCTTCATGCAAATAACCTTGTTGGCGAGAAATCTCATACACTTCATTTTCACCGAGCCCAGAATCTAGGCTAATCTCCTCGATAAGAACATCCTCTTGCGGATGGCGATGAAAAACAATCGAACCGGAGTCTCCGCGCCAATCAGCAACCTCAACTAAACCGTTATATTGTTTGGCATAACTCTCAAACCCTGCATACTGTCGTTGCTTAAAAAGCATAGCCAGCTCAGATTTTTGGCCAGAAAGGGATTCTATGCCACGTCGTTGCACGCTATTTACTTGCTCCAGAACCTGTCGATATTGATCTAGCAAACGTCGCCAAGATGGTGCCATCATGATTGACTGATAATTAGGATATCGATCTCGAAAAATATTGAAAAGCGCATCACGAAACGCTTGAACTCCACGAGAGTAGATAGTGATACCATAGGGTTCAAAAGTTTGATCACTGATCGACATCGTAAGTAAAAATTCCTGTAACTTAGAATGTGTATCTAGGATGCGCTGATGTTCCTGTTCAGACATTCCTTCAATCTTAGAAACTTGCTCTGTGATATAGTTCAGAAGGCTGACCAGCACACCTGGTGTGAGAACTACTGGACTTAGGAAATTCTCTATGTCACGAATATCTCTTGGTAAATGGCGACTATACTCGTGGTGAACAGGTATCGGTATAATATATGTAGGAATGTCATGAATATCTTCTGATGGAATAGGTTCGTTTATATCTGTGCGTTGAATTAAAAACACAAATTGAGCATCAACATAACCATCAGGAACAACTGTTTTCTCAAGTTCAAAACATACTTGAACAGCAATTCTGCGACGTGGATACTCCGCAAAAAACGTACCTTCATAAACCCGAAAGTAGCCACCTGAAGAAGTCAGTAAGAACCGATCAGTTTCTGGTTTCCATCCATTTTGGTTGCTGACATAATCTGGGAAAAGCGGTGCGACCCCATATTTTGAAAAGTACTCCAATGCTTTATCAGAAATGATTTCTTCTTCGGTGATTTGAAGCCAATATTTTTTTAAGATGATATTTAGTTTATTTGGTGGTTTACCAACCTTCTGAAGGTCAACTAGGGCAACTCCCTCTGGTAATTCAACCAATATTTCACCGCGCAATTCATCAAGTAGATAATTATATGATTCTCTTATTTTGTATTTATCAGCGACCTCTGGGGGACAACCGCGTGGAAACGCAGCAATAAGTTTAATGGTTTCGACACGTTCATGAGAACGCTTGATGTAATCATAGGATGTGATTTCATTTACTAATGACGCAATCTTGCCACGATCTCCATCAAATCGGATATCACCAGTAAGGAAATCATTGATTAGATCAATAGGTGAATAAGCTTGTTCATGCGACATTTGTAATGTAGCAATACGCTGGAAAATATTGATAACAGTTCTTGGTCCATTGCTAAGGTCTGGTCGTTCGCAAATCTGTCCTATTGATTCAAGGGTCGCATGGTCAACGATGTTTGCGCTATCTTTTGTAAAGCCAAATGTTTCAGCAAAGCGACTCCATAATTCACGCGGAAACTCACGGTCATAGATACTTGAAAAAGTGAGATATAGTCCATGATTGCGAATACGATGTAATATATCAGCCCCACGATCTGTGAGATTCCGTTCGGTATCTGGGTCCATTGTGATAAGAAACCCCAATGGTAATTTACCATGGGTTTGCAGACCCCAAATAAGTGTCCTGAAATTAGTGATTACACCTTTATTGATATTTCCCAAGAATTGCTGGAACTCGTCAACTATAATAACCAGTCCTTGAAAACCACTCTTAAGGGTAATCGCAACAAGTTCTTCTAAGAAGCTGAGTAGGTGATTGGCACTGGCTTCAAGTTGGAGGTGACCTGATTTTATCTTATCTTCAATACTTTGAAGAGCAATTTCGATGCTAATGCTGTAACTTTCAGCATCTTTTTCGGCAAGTCTCTTGGCAGATGATGTAAGATATTTATTAAAAGATTGACGCACCTCGCCAGCATATTCAGTATTGCCGAGAGATTCGAGACGATGGATTAGAGCAGTTGCGATAGCTTGTCCCATCTCTGCAATTGAGTTACAGCTAAAAGGAGGAACGGCCAACAAATTAGCCTCTTGACAAGCATTCCAGATATTAATCGCTGTACTGGTTTTACCATACCCAAACGGTGCCACTAGACAGGCAACTGTCGTTTGTTGTTCTAAGACGGTTTGTACAAACTGGCGTTGATAGCGGAGAATGTCCGGTGCAACAACGAATGTCTCTGTCTCAGAACGATAACGTTGATAAGTATTTTCTGCATTGTCTGCGTCAAAAACACCTACATGTGTTGCTACAACGGGTTCCTTATTAGCAAGAATTCGCAGCCCATTATTTACTATCATCAGTTATGTTACTCTTTCAAAAAGTTCCAACTAAATCCGGTCATGATTAGTCTTTCACCTCGTTCGCGTCGTATCTGGACACTCTCAAAGCTAGTTTCAGCCTGCTCCAGCATTTCCTGAAAAGCTTCTGGAACGATGAGGCATATTTGACATACATCTTGTCTAATTTCTGGAGTCAGTAAAACTGATAAGCCATCACCACGATGTTGCTCATACAAATGATTGAGTGCCAAGGCGAAAGTTTCCACAGGACAATATAAACGTCTTGAGAAGACTTTGCTTGATGTGTCTAGACAATTTGGATAAAGACTATCAACCCAATAAAGTATACCCAAGACACTCTGGGTGCTAAATGAAATACTATTCTCATCAAACAGATCAACTGCATTTTGTGTCACTATATTGACGAGCCTGTCTCGATTGACACTACAGGGAGCTGTCATCCAGAGATGCTGGCAAACCGTGCGATAACTCCATGAGAATCTAAGTGATGAGTCTAAATCGAAAAGAGTGTAGTAGAGGAAATGAATGAGTTCACCGAGTAGAGGTCGCTGAAACAGAACCGCTTCAGAAATAGCTTGTCCTAATTCTGTTAGAGAAACAACCTTCCGCTTTTTCTCTATAATACTGAGTTCCTCTAGAGATTTCAGAAGTTTGCTATAGCTGTTGCGTTGTCTTAGCATAAAACCCTGAGCATGAGCCGCATTGTGTAATTCTTCTTCAGTTTGCTCTGTTTTTACTGCATGAAGGAGCACCAATAACTCATATGCAAAGCTCGGCTGCAGATCATGTCGAACATGAAAGCTGGTGGTTTTACTCATCATCATGTTCCTTTACACTGGGTAAATGATAGTGCTGGCGCGATCGCAAGTTTTTATAACGGGAGGAGCTAATGCCTACTATCTCTGGGATTATGACTTCTCCACGATTTAGTCCTTGGACCGTATCCATCATGACGAATAGATTATGAACCATCTGCTTGATTCTACTGTGCTTCAAGGTTTCATAATCACGACAAAAAGGACAGTCATGCTCTGTAGCATCTTTTAGCCGCATGAAATCTTCCTGACGATACGCTTCACCACCCACCTCACGAATCATTCGTGTTGTGATGCTTCGTCTACCTATAAATGGTAAATACACATTGCCATAACCTGCTGTACGACTCCAACCAGAGCTATCGAAACTATCAATATCAAGTTCCTTGAATTTAAAGAGCACTTCCGGTGTGCCAATACCAAATAAATGCACTCTCATGTTGTGTTTGTCTGCTTGCTCTTTTACAAATGCTGCCATCTCGTAAGATTGGCTTTGAATCATGTTGATACTATTATTTGTACCACTTGTGGCAAAACTCCCAAAGCCAACATAAGAAACACCTAGCTCTGCATAAGCATCGACACATGCTTTAATTTGCTCACGGGTATAGCCTTGAACTACAGGCAAGGCGCGATCCTTTAGTTCTTCTGGCATCTCCGTATAAAAAAGCCGAGTTACTGTGATAGTTGCTTGTATTCGTTCTTCAACTTCACTGGAGGAAAGATTTGACGTTGGTACATAATCAGGCAAAACATACCAACTTCCCCATCGGTTTTCGTCATAAAATGTTTTGAGTTTCTGATAGAGCGATTCGTAGGTTATGTTGCCTTGTTGAACGAAATAGCCTCCAGAGTCGAACATAACACCACCTGCAGACTGATATTCATCGACCATCAATTGTTTAACACCTTGTTGTGCAAATAAAGGTGTATATATAGTTCGCGCAAACGGATTACGTTCATCGCCGGACGCTCGCCACATATCAATGATCTGGCGAAGTTCGTTTGGTCGGTGAGTCATTGATGTTACAAAATCCATATTTCAGTTTTCTAGTCTGCTTGACATGATGAAATAGCTAGGCGCCATACTTTAAGTTGCCGTTTTTTACCTTCTTCAATTGTATGTAACCTAAATCCAAGCCTTTCGTAAAATCCATTTGCTGCTAGATCAACTGGACATTTAAGTTGAATAAACTCGCGACATCGATGTTCACAATCTTGGATAAGGGCAAGCATCAATTTTGAACCAATACGTTGATTATGATAATCGTTATGCACGCAAATTTCTGATAGAGTGGTTTGTGAGTCGATTTTACGGTGACGATAAATAACGAAACCAACCACCATATCATCTTGGAGCGCGACTTTACCGCGTTGTTGTTCGACAGCTTCTTCGAACTTCTTTTTTGTGATAAAACCAAGTGAATTGCGATTCGCATCGGCTAATATCTTCACATCATCAATGGTTTCTGGATGTATTGGTTTTACAACTAGCATTGTCGCACCTTCTGGGCAACTGGTTGCCCAGAATCTTATCATACTAACGAGATATTGACGATTGATAATATTCACTATCTATGACGAACCTAATAGCTGAATGTTAAGATATGTTTTATAATGAAGTATATTGCTATATTTGCAAACATCAGAAGAATTCAGGAAATGGCTACCTACCAAGAGTGGAATAACGCAATAATTGACTACGCCATACAAGGCTTGAGTATTGGCACACGGGTCTTTCTATCTATCGATGATGAAGTATTAGAAGTAATAGGATTTATGTTTGGAGATCGATCGGAAGGTGGTTGGAGTCAAGATTTTATTAATTCAGTACGTAGTTTATGTATACATAAGGATCAGGTCAGCCTTTCACGCTTTACAAATCCTTCACTCCGCGACAGTAAAGACCGTCCAAGATATGTTGGCTTTTTAGCGGCGATGGTGCTAGCGGCTCATTATATGGGTGATTCACAGGAGGATAAACCTGTTGACCCTAAAGACTTTTTTACACATTTCAACAAATTATTAGAATTATCTGATCAGCAAGGAAGAACCAAAGGCTTAGATGCTGGAGAAGATGAAAGACTTTGGCAAGACTGGGCTAATTGGTTACGAAATCAAGGTTTCCTACCAACGGCTCGTTCTGGTGATGGCGCTTATAAATATGTGCGCTATCCCATATCACAGACTTTATTGAGACAGTCCGATAAGAATAAATTGTGGCGTCATTTTACATCCTCGAATTGGCGAAAAAACTATGATGAAATTTTGTTGATGCAACGTATTAGAAAAGATTCACAATATTTGACTAGGCATTTGCAAACAATTCTTGACCCCAAAGGGGATATGTGGCTTCGATCTTATGATGCCATCAGCACTGCGTGTTATGAAGTCTATGAAGAGTGGCGTGAGGCGGGTGGTAGTGATATACGAAGCATAACAACAGGTCCTCGAATCCGTACATCATTAGAGGCGAAAATCTATCGTTCCGAGGACTTCTTTTCTGGTGAAGTTAACTATCGGATTTTCCCCCGTCAGACTAGGCAATCTCTTGCTGCTGAATTAAGTGTTAATCACAACGACAACAATTATAGGCTTGAGCAAGACCGACTTGGTTGGTATATACCCCTCTGGTTACTCGACAAACAACAATTGGATGATGGCTTAAAAATTCCTGTCCAGTCAGCCAATTCATCTGTTAAGAACTTATACTTACCTGCACGTGGCTTTTGGGTACTTACTCTTGATCCCGATACTCCCGAATCAGGAATTTATGCGAGTTGGGACAAACCTATTGAACTAGGTACTGAATTTATATTGCTTGTACGAGAACAGATTCAATCGGACCTTGATAGCCTCAGAAATGAAGGACTTCTGGATTGGCAAGGAATAAATTCCGTATTTGATCAATGGTATGAGTATACAGGTATTACAATCCTATCTGAACCCGAATCGTGGTCGAGCCTAAACCTAGGGAATGAAACTCTTGGGCTGACACTACAGCCTAGCAAATCTTTCAGCATTAATCTGACTGGTGGTTTACGTGCGCCAAGAGGAGCGGGTTGGATCATTGGGCATGCACCACAAATAAGCGTAGCAGCATTCTTACCAGATGCTGACTTGTCTGTCTTTGACGACTCCAACCAAATCATTTTTTCAACAAGTGTCGAAGCAGGAAAACTGATTGATATCCCTTTCACGCAATCTGGAAGCTATCGCATAGTAGTTGAACAAAGCGGACAATTCGATGAAAAGCTAATCCGAATTCTAAATTGGGAAGATACATCTCCCCGACTGATGGATTTTGGGCAAATTGCTGAAGAATTGGGAGTTGTAGCCTATGGCGCTTTGGTAAGGGATTAGCACGATGGAGAGATGGTATGTTGCGTTCAACACGGTGGGATCTCCTCACGATATACTTAGCAGACTTGTACAAGCCGTGCGCCAACATCAACTTGGCGATTTTGTAGTTCGCTTCTGCTATGAAAAGATGACCAAGAAGAATCGTGGACAGTTTTATTTCTTTGTTGGTGTAGTGAGTGAACAAAAAGGATTTGTACCTGAGTCTATTCATAGTGAATTCTACATCATGCTAAATCGATTAGGACTACGTGATTTAGGAATGCATTTATATTTTGAGGAAATTAAGACTGGTAACTGGATATCTAATGAACTCGAAATACATAATCTACGTCAGATCAAGATGTTGAAACCTGCCAAATTACCACCAACTGATCCCTTCAATTTTGAAAGCAAACCTAGCACAGAAAAACCAGATATAAGTCTGAATGAATCATATAATAAGCTTTTGTATTGGCTTTCAGCCTACGGACGAGGGACCTGGCAACAATTCAAAACAGCTTGCAAAGAACTAGGTCTTGATCCCGAAGGTGAGTATTCGAGGCGCATAATGCGTCGTTTGCGATCACTTGGTCATGTGGAATTGACTAAAGATGGACAGAATTGGTTTATTGCTCCTCCAGCTTTAGTTGTGACAGTTTCAGATTCAAGACAGCACTATACCTTTTTAGCGGGACAACGCTCACCTATCCTAATTCAAGAATTAGAAGAAGTTGCACAGGTCGAAACTGAACCACAGCCCTATAGTGATGCTCCTGACGTTATTCGGGTAACATTTTCAAGCCAATCAGTTGTTGAAAGTTTCATACAAGATTTTGCAATAAACTACCATCCAGTATATATGGCAGGATTGGCAGGATTTGAAATCGCAAGCAATCTACCTAATCTAGAGATTTGGGAGGCAGACTTACCTTCTCTCGCAATAGTCAAAGGGAATTATATCTTCGAGCAGTGGCTTCGTGATGGATTCAAGTCTATTGAACTGCCCAAAGATACTGGACTCTATCGCCTAACCCATATCTCCACAAGGTTTGGCCATCCGCAACTAACACTTTTCTATCACGCCGAGAGTGATAGCTGGCGTAAGGGAGACTGGTATGGACTCCGATACTTGATGATGCAACATACAGGTGAAACCTGTGAATTCCATTATGATCATAACTTGAAGCGTTTGAGCATTGCAATGGAAAATCGTCCTCCTGACATCTATGAACGCTCTCTAGTATTAGCATCAGGTAGACTCCCAATTTTCAGGAATGGACGAGTGATTTTTGGTGATGTACCAGAAACACTGGCACACATGCTTGCAACTAAGTTAGAAGCAGAATTTATTGAATATAAAGGAATCTAGTTATGCATGATGTAGTTGGTTCTTATCAACGCCTTGAACGTATTTACCGTATGTATATCGAAAGTGCATTCCCGCTCAGAAACCAAGCACTGTCTCAAGAAAGACGTCAACTACTACAGCAACCAGAAATTCTAAGTCAGTTTCCGTTACTCGAAACGGTCCCTGTTTATCCACCATCAGATTACAACATAGCAGAAGCTGCACAGAAGCTTGTCGACCTGACAGGGGATGACACCTATCTAGGTTTGCGAGAGCTAGCAAAAATGCTATTTAGCGATGGGACTAGAGATTTCAATTTATTTCAACATCAATGGCAATCTCTTCATGATGCTATAGTGCAACAGAAGGACATTATTGTTACTACAGGAACTGGCTCAGGTAAAACAGAAGCGTTTCTATCACCGCTTCTCGCTCAGCTCGCACGCGAATCTGCAACATGGAAAAATGCCAGAACAGTAAGTAAGCACCGAAAATGGTGGAATGGGAATGGAGATCGCATATCTCAATGGGAACATTTTGAACGCCCTGCCGCTGTTAGAGCATTGATTCTTTATCCTCTAAATGCATTGGTAGAAGACCAGTTGCGTCGCTTGCGTCAAACACTGGATAACGACCAAATCCGAGCCTGGCTAGATGGAAACAGAGGCGGCAATCGGATTACATTTGGTCGCTATACAGGCTTAACACCTATATCAGGCAATGAAAACGAGAACAGTATCGAACGGTTGAGATCAGAACTTCAAGATGTGGAGAATGCATATCGAGAAATTCTGCAAGGCAAGAGGGCCAGCGACGATGCCCGATGGTACTTCGCAAATCCAGATGGTGCGGAGATGTGGTCTCGGTGGGATATGCAGGAAACGCCACCAGATATTCTCATCACCAACTATTCGATGCTCAATATTATGCTAATGCGCTCAATTGAGTCGTCTATTTTTGATAATACGAGGTGTTGGCTAGAATCCGATCCCAACAAGGATACAGACCAGCCCTTGCATATCTTTCATCTGATTATTGATGAATTACATGCCTATCGCGGTACACCAGGAACAGAAGTGGCATACGTGATTCGCCTAGTACTTGAGAGGCTTGGCTTAAGCCCCGATTCACCACAACTTAGAATTCTAACCACAACGGCAAGTCTTGAAAATACAGAGGAAGGTCGCAAGTTCCTTCGTGAATTTTTCGGACGTAATTTTAGAGACCAAGCTAAATTCAGTTTCATTACAGGAACAGAATTATCACCTCAACAGAATGCACGCTTTAGCCTAAGTCCATATGCTACACACTTTGAAACTTTCGTTCGGGAAGTACAATCTGACCCAACAAACCCAATGAATCCAATTGTTGCTGATAGAGCAACAGATGCTATGCGAGCCTTAGCGCAAAAGATTGAAGGATCACCTCGTGAGAATCTTCTACCACATGTGCGACTCGGCGAAGCACTAGCTCGATTAAAGGTAGCTGATGCCATTCGTGATGCCGCATTATCAAAGCATGGTAGCGTTCGTGCGACACAAATTCCCCACTTAGATCAGATCATATTTGGCGATACCGGTGAAGAAATATCAGATGCTATGCACGGACTACTACTTGCACTAGGCTTATCCAAACAGGAAAAGAGCCCACGTACACCCCAACCTGTACGTGGACATTTCTTTTTCCACAACCTAATGAATCTATGGGCCTGTAGTAATGCTGATTGCACCGATATTAGCTGTGACCATACCTTCCGTACAGAGCATCAGCCAAACATTGGTGCTGTGTATGCAAACCATCGTTTAACTTGTTCCTGTGGTTCGCGAGTGCTTGACCTCATTGTATGTGAAGTCTGTGGCGATGTTTATTTAGGTGGATACAAGCATTTTCCAAGTGATTCGAGTGGCAAGCGTATTCGAGGTGCGATGGTACTGACAGCTGATGAACCAGATCTTGAAGGAATGCCTGATCGCTCGGTGACAAATCGTAATCATGGACAGTATGCTTTAGTCTGGCCTGTTGATTGGCAAACTACAAAACCTGAAACGGATAAATGGACAGTCGATGGAAAAGGTAGACGCTGGACGAAGGCAGCACTCGATACTGTGACAGGTGCTCTCCGCGTATCCCCTCGAGATGTAAAAGACAATGAAATAGCGTGCTATGTTTACACCATTGTTGAGGGTGAATTAGAACCTGAACTCCCAACAAAATGTGCTTGTTGTGATGCAGACTACAGTCGCAAAGAGAATAATAAATCACCACTACGTAATCATAGAACGGGTTTTCAAAAAGCATCACAAGTGCTTGCAGGTGGATTACTACGTGAAATGCCAACACCCACAGAAAATGTTGCGACTCGCAAACTGGTTATTTTCTCGGATAGTCGCCAAGACGCGGCGAAACTTGCTGCAGGTATGGAACGTGACCACTACCGTGACGTTCTGAGAATGGCACTTATTCAAGCATTAGAACAATACTGGGACAACCTAGCGGGCTATATCCGATTTTCTGAACCTAAGACATCTATCGTCCACATGCTTGAAAATATTAACGTCGAACTTTATGAAGCTGTCAGCAAACCTATTGAAGCCGATGATAACGCACGAATGCAATATTTTTCTACGACACATGAGGAACTCGATGCAGAAGCAACACGATGGATGAATGGACGTCCTCCTGTAAATCGTGAAGCATACGACCAATGGATGCTGATTATAAGTCATTATGGAGGTGCGGTATCCTTGCCGAAGTTGGTGAATATTATCGCACAACAGTTACTCGGTTTAGGCATCAACCCCGGAGGCACACCCCACGATGTCATTCGCTATTATGACGAAGGGTGGCATCCATGGTATGCGTGTTTTGTGTGGGACTATAAACCTATCACGAACAAAATCCAACTCACCCAAAAGCAAGAGCGTCAACTGGAAAAGATTAAACTCTCGCTCAAGAGTGAAGTCATGTATGCGATTTTTCCTCATATGGCTCGTTCTCTGGAAGGTCTTGGTCAGGGTTGGGTAACTTATCAACGTCTACTACAGTCAAACGAAGGAATCCATATTGCTTCTAACCTAGTGATAAGACAACTCGGCTCACGCCGTCGTCACAAGTATTCAGATTATTTTATACCAGGCGAGAAAGACAGTTTACCTAGTCCTTCCAGAAAGTTTCTCGAAAGCGTCGGTATCGACCAGACCGATGTGATAGCAGAACTCAAGAAAAATGGCGTTTTGGTGGGTGGATTCAGTAATGCCGCAATTGATCCCGATAGGCTAATGATCGTGCCACCATCTGAGCTGAACCAAAAGGGGCACCGTGACGGTCACCGATGTACAGGATGCAATGCCTTTTATCTACAAGATAATTTAGGTATTTGCCCCGAATGTTTATCAAAACTCGTGCATGATGAAACTCGACCCGATTTTGACTATTACACTTATTTGTCGAGTGAGTCAGGTGAACCATTTCGCATGAATGCCGAGGAATTGACCGGACAAACAGATAGTGATTTGCGCCCCGTCCGTCAGCGTCATTTCCAAGAGATATTTATTGATGATGAAATTCCTCTTGTCGAGGGTATTGATCTACTAAGTGTAACAACAACAATGGAAGCTGGTGTCGATATCGGGAGTTTGCTCGCAGTTCAAATGGCAAACATGCCACCCCGTCGATTCAACTACCAACAGAGAGTCGGACGTGCTGGACGACGTAATGCTGGTGTCTCTTTGGCTGTAACGTTCTGTCGGGGGCGTAGCCACGATGATTACTACTATTATCGTCCAGAAAGTATGACAGGTGATGCACCACCTGCACCTTATGTCGATATGCGTAGTCAGGAAATTTTCTTGCGTGTCTTACACAAAGAAGTCTTGCGCTCCGCATTTGGGGACATTCGTTTTGAAGGTGGGGGTTCTGATAACGTTCATGGTGAGTTTGGTAATGTCTTCGAGTGGCATTCAACTTACAGATCTGAAATCGAAGATTGGCTTTCGGCGAAGCAAAACAAAGTACGTATCCGTTCCATCATTCAAGCCTTAGCTGTACAAACTCAATGGGAGAGCGATAAGGATATAGAAAATGACCTCCTCAATTATTTGTGCCAAGAGTTTTTAGACAAGATTGATACTGTAGTTGACGATGATAGCTATACTCAAAATGCTTTGGGTGAACGTCTCGCCAATGCAGGTCTGTTGCCAATGTTTGGCTTCCCAACCCGGGTTCGCACAATGTACACAGAGTGGCCCTTTACTGCACGTCGAATGTTCACGGGTAGCAGTGTTGACCGAGAACTTGACATTGCGATTAGTCAATTTGCACCAGGTTCGCAAACTGTCAAAGATAAAGCTGTCCATACAGCAATCGGAGTTGTTGACCTTGCTCCGAGCGGTGGAAACAAGGTGCAAGTGAATTCCGGTTTCTACCCACCTCTACGCGATTCAAGTTACAAAATTGGTATTTGTTCCAATTGCCGTGCTGTCGTACCTCAAACTGAGCGCACAGCTACAGTGTCAGAGGTTGATCCCATTCAAAAAATCATCTGTCCTGTCTGTAAGACATCAGAAGCCCTCCGAATTATTGATGTACGCGAACCACGAGACTTCTTTACCGATCAGAATCCTCAAGACTATGAAGGTCGCTTTGAATGGCAACCCAGAGCAACACATCCATCTCTTGCATTCAAACATAGAGGACAACCAAGCATTGTCCAGAATTCGAGAGTAACACGTATCTCTGACCATGTGATTTCTATCAATGATCGTGGAGGCGAAAGTGGCTTTATTTTCCATAGAGCAGGTGTAACCACGAGAAAAAGCGAACTAGCTGGTTTTGAAAATGGGGCTTACACAGTCGATGAATCAAACGGCAGGAGTATCACTATTACCAAATCAGAAGACTCATATCGCATCGCTCTGATGGCACGTCGCAAGACAGATGTCCTACTTGCTGGGATCAATAACTGGTCAGGAGGCATTTTTGCCGACCCAACAGTTGTGGAAGGTCGTGCTGCTTGGTACTCATTCGCATTTTGGCTACGTACAATAGCTAGCGCCTATCTTGATGTGCATCCTGATGAATTACAGTCTGGAACACGTACCTATGGTGGCGACGGGATACCATTTGCAGAGGCATTTCTGTGCGACAAACTAGAAAACGGAGCTGGTTATTGTAACTTGTTAGGACAACCGGAAATTTTCAGCATTTTACTCGAACATAGCAATCCGAACAGTCAACCAAATGGGCAGGAAAGCATCGCAGCGAAATGGATACATCAAGAACATCTCGACTGTGATACATCGTGCAATAAGTGCCTGCGTGACTATAGCAACATGCCATATCATGGTTTGCTGGATTGGCGTCTAGCACTTGATATGGCGCGGATTGCATCAGGTGAAACTAACATTGACCTCACGTCTGATTGGCAAGGCGGCGAGAATTATTGGAAATCCGTCACGCTCAAAGGAATACCCGAAACTATGCGTAAACTTCATTTCACCTCAATTGAAGAGATGAACGGGCTACGCTTATTTGTACGACACCAAAAGAACCGTCTTAAGGTACTAATTGAGACTCATCCACTGTGGACTACAGAGCATCCAATTTTGGCACAGACGTGGAACCAAGTTCAGTCGAAGTATGGAGGCTACGAAATCACACTGATGAATCCATTTAGAACTATTCGCCGCCCGTCAGATTATGTCTAACGAGTGGGAAACAGTACATGTATACAGTGTTTGTTACTGAGCAATTTCGTGGTGACTTGGATGTTTTAGATAAAGCAATCCGCGACAGAGTCCCGAAAACAATACGATTAATTGAAGAGAATCCACACCATCCGGGATTGCACACACATAAACATATTACAGTTACCAACCGCTCAATTTTTCGTTCGCGTGTCAACGAAGGATATAGGATACTATGGGAATGGCTCCAAGATGGTAGCATTGGTCTATGGCGTGTTGGAAAGCACGATTTTGTTGATGCATTCAGTAGTTTGCCCGGCACTGAGGCTGCTGAATGGAAGATCGTGGCAGACAGCGAATCCTCTGACACATCAAAAGAAGTATACGACTGGCGAGATGATCTCCAAAAATTTCAACCATTCAAGAATTTCCCTACCAATCATCTTCGTTTGTTTGGCGTTCCCGACGAATATCTGGACTCTGTTCAAAAGATTACAGATCCAGAAGCTATATGGGATTTGACAATTCCGGAGAACGTCCAGTACACCCTTTACGATATTTTGTTAAAGGGAGAAAGCTGGATAGCTGATACATTCTTAGACACAAAGCAACTCCTCTATCGTACTAATGTTGATCAGCTTGAAGGTTACTGTGAAGGTAAAATTAAACGACTATTGCTTAACCTGACTGATGATCAGATTGCACTTGTGCATGTGAGTGCAACCGGACCTATTCTAATTAAGGGTGTCGCGGGTTCTGGAAAAACTACGATTGGATTATATCGTGCTCATTATCTAGTCCAAACGATTGCACAAAAACGACAAATGTTTGGAGAAGGCTCCTCGATATTGCTGTTGACATATTCGCGGACACTTGCGAATGTACTACGTCAACTTTATAGGGAACTCTATGGTGAACTGCCCCGCAATATCGTAATTGACACATATAGTAGTTGGATGCTGAAGCAATTGTATCCTGATCGGTCTGTATTGAGTGATGGGAAATATCCAATTGCTTCAAAGGATCACCGATACGCTTTTATTCAACAAGCACAGCAGGAAATTAGTCTCCAATATCCAGATGATAACGTTGTTCGTATACGTCCGCCAAATTTTTTCCTTGATGAAATCAGTGATGTGATACGTGCTAGAGGGTTACAAAGCCTTCAAGATTATCAGTTGGTGAATCGTGTCAGTCGTGGCATTGGGTTAGATCGAGAACGACATCGCCCTATAGTCTGGCAGATTTATGAACGGTACCAACAACTGCTTGATGAAAACAAGTTGGTTGATTTTTCTGACTTACCGCGACTTGTTCTTAAACAGCACAATTCTCTGCAGAAGTATGATGTGGTGATTATCGATGAAGCTCAAGACCTACCACCTATTTATCTACAGCTTGCATCTAAGTTGATTTCTGATTTTGAAGAATCTCGTAGTCTTACATTACTAGCTGATCCTGCTCAAAGCATCTACTATAAGGGTATATCTTGGAAAGAAGGTGGCATAAACGTTTGAGGTAATCGGACGCGAACACTTGCAAAGAATTTCCGCAATACGCAGCAAATTCTAGAAGCCGCACGTTATATTCTCGAAGGGTGTGATGATCTGAAGCTAGAAGATGAATTCATTCCTCCAAACAGTACACACCGATTAGGACCAAAGCCTATTCTAGCTCAATATGAAGAGCCTTCAGACTCTATACAATTCGTAGTTGAGAATATTGTGACGTTATGCCAGAGTGGCAAGTATCGTCCCGGTGATATTGCTATATTGTCTCGCAATGATGATCTACCATTTGCGGCTCTACGAAAACTTCTTTCCAAAGAGGATGTCCCTTGGTCACATTTTCGAGATACCAAATTTGAGATACTTGAAAATCAAGTCAAGCTCGTCACGATGCACTCAGCCAAAGGCTTAGAATTCCCTATTGTTTTTATGATTGATTTGCGCGAGGGTACTATGCCATTTATTGCATCGTCTGAAACTGAAGAATCGGATATTTCCCAAGAGCGCAAGTTATTTTACGTGAGTATGACACGGGCTTCTGAGCGTCTATATCTACTCTATCCAAAACGTGACCGTTGTCGTTTCATTCGAGATATTGCAGATGATACGGTTACAAAGCTATCATGCAAAGATTAGTCGCAAAAAAATATATGGCTGGCGATTGCTCACCAGCCGTAGAAGCAAAAAATGCTCATGCGGAGCAGTTGTAGACTTTCAGCAAAGCTTCCTTGGCGCGTTGGCGGAAGCGATTGTAATTGGGCCAAGGGCAACTGAGTCGTGCCTCGGTCGTTGGTTTCTCCTCTAGTAAACTGCGAATGGCGTAGGTCATGCGCGGATTGTCTGCGTAGCGTTCCCGCACCAGCAAGGCAGGCTCTTGATGACCGCGTTTGTACTTCTCGATCCAGCGCATTCCCGGACGGTACAGTTCACCGAATACCCGCTTAACATCTTTGCGGACGATGCTCACGTAGCTATCCAGCAGATAATGATGGTTGATACCCGCAATAAGTGCCGCATCCTTCAACTCGACCTGCGTCGTGAGGTAGTACAGCGCGACCAGTAAACGTGTAGATTCTGGATCAGCCAGTATCATGTAGGTTTCGACCAGTTGAGCGAAGGCACGTTCGATGTCTAGCCGCATATCAGTAGCAGTTGCCCACGCTGCCCATCGTTCACTGCGATTCGCCTCCAGTCCGGTTAGCATCCATTCATCAGGATGGTCGGTGTCGTTACTTTCCAATCCATCCAAGCTGATATGGCGACTGTGACGCTTCCAGTAGTTCTGATGGCAGTTTGCCTCAACCATGAAAGCAACGGCATATTTGGATTCTTCCGCGAGCATCTGCGTTTTTTGCACCAGTCGTTCCCAGAACACCGTGAAACCACGTTGCAGTGCATCCGGGATGTCCTTGTTGTCAATGTGACGGTTACGCATCAGTGTCGCTGCCAGTGGTGAGCAATCTTCCATAATCTGAGCGAAAGTCATCTCACCACCCCATCCAGTGGGATAGACCGCAACATGGGGAAATGGGCGAATGTTAAAACGAAACTCAGACATGACGAAACCTCCTCGTCACAACTGGAAACCGTCCAGTCTCGGGTGAGCACAACGCTCAACCCTGCGGGACAACGCACAAGGGGGGACGGTCAAGCAATCTGCGAAGCAGATAGACGAGTGGTTCGGCAGTCCCGTTCGTAGGATGGTACTGGCGTACCTGCTCGGTGGTGCTTGAGGGTGGGTTCCCTTGCCGTTGTACACTAGCCGCGCCTGCGGTGTGTGAGAGGAGACGGTGTCCATTAGGGACAAGCTATTTCACAGGTTTCACAACCTTCACAACCCATCTTTTGCAACTTGTTTGGCTTTTTTGAGTGGGGGGTAATTTCTTGAAATTTAGTACAAGTGAACTTCACACCCTGTGAGTCCTGTGAAAGCTGTGAAGTTATTCAACTGAATCAAAGAAAAGAAGCCTGTATTCACAGGTTTCACAACCTTCACAACCCAAACTATCGGACTTCAAACGCCAAAGTCGAATGACACTGCCACGCACACTGCGTTGAACACTCAAGTTGGATTTGCCCGGTATCAACAAGCCATCCTCTTTTAGCTGCATCCCAATAGCTGTTGTAGTGAATTTGAAGGGCTGGATTTTGTTCACTTCGCGCAATGTCACATCGGGTAGCAGGTAAACAAATCCATCATGCCGATACCCCACAACCGTTACACCTGACGGATATTCACGCGGATTCCGCATATTGTCATCCAGAACCGCCTGTCCCCCTGCGATCAGTTGTCCCAGAATGTCGAGAAAAACTTCGCTGGCACGTTCCTGACGCAGGGTGCGAACACTTTCCACAATGACATCCCCCCAGGTGGGAAGCAAATAATCGTCTTCGATCTCTTGCAGAAATTTGGATAGCAATTGATAAACTGTTATCAGCACTGCCCAGTTTTTCACAACGCGATCTGTGTTGGACTGCTTGCCAAGCTTCGCAGTGAGTTGATCGGTATAGCCTTTTTTGTTGTTGCTGAAACGAGTGGCAATTTCTTCTCTCAAATCACCTGTTTCAAGTTGTTTTGCGACCCATGATGCAAAATGTGCCGTGAATCCGGGTAGACTATCGCGTAAGCCCTCAGCGAGAGCCAATACTCGTCCGGTGGGATCACGCTTTTCCCACGGCGGGATTTCCAATACGAGCATCCGAGCAATGATGGACATTTCACCTTCGATGGTTGTTTCACCCGTTGACAGAATCAGTCCACGACAGGGTTTTTCGCGGCGAACCTTTGCCTCACGGGTTAATCGTCCACGTCCCATACTGCGTGAATAGGCTTGTAGAAAACGAGTGAAGGTGCGTTCATCAGCATAGATACTCTTGTAATCGTCCACCCAGAAGAGGGTATCAGCCAGCGGATAACCAAGTGTCTCAACAGTATTGATGGTATCACCCCATTGTGCAGGTGGTGTGTCACGACTGAACTGTCCATAGAAACTACTCAATAGCGATGCGATTTCACTTTTACCGCTGCCTGATGTGCCAACCAGGTGCAAAGCAGGTCGTGTCGCGGTGGCAGGAAAGAAGCGTTGCACCACCGGAAACAACGCAAAAGCGATTAAGCAGGATGCCAAATGAGGTGGTAGTACCTTCGTCACCGCATCGAAAGCCTGCAAGCTCTCCTCCCAACCTGAAGCCTGCAAACCATAATCTCGCAGGCGATGATCGAGTTCAACTGATGGTGGTTCTGCAAGTTTACCCTTTGCAGTAACGCAGTCCTGTGGTGAGACGTACACCCATCTGGTAGAGTAGACAAACGGCGAGCAACTGCATAGCAGCACTTTTCCGAATGCCCCTCTCCGAACCGTGCGTGCAACTTTCACCGCACACGGCTCTCTAGTTAATCATGAGGATTTTTTGGGTTTTGTATTATCGTTTTTGTGTATAGCACGATGACAATCAAAACAAACCACTAACGTTTTGCGTTGCAGAGCTATCATTCGTTTCACCCAGTCAGGTCGCGTTTTCCGTCCACGCCATCGCGCCTTCAAATCTTTGAGCTTGCGAATATGGTGAACTTCAACATCTCCGTCGCGCCCACATATTTCACATGTGCAAGGACCGAATACGTGTGAGCAGGTCGGAGCGGTCACTCCATTTGTAGTAGTGAATTGCATCTTTAAGGGTTACTTTGAATTTGCCATGTTTTCTTCTCAGGGGTATGCCGCCCCATCTGAAGATTTGTGTGCCTTTATCTGTTTCTACGGAGACCTCAAGGGTCTGGTAAGTTCTTCCCTCAACTTCGACCTTTGACCGAAATCTGCGGTAGACCTTTGAGACACTTATCTTCAATTTGCTTGCTATCGTCTTGACGAGAGATTGTTCCATGATGTACATCAATGAGTTTAGAACGTGGATGTCTTCGGCGTATTTGTAGTAATTCACAATACCACGATATTCCGTCTGATATTGTTGAATAATTTCTGCAACAGAGCTTCGTATCAATTCAGTACGGTGTATTGCTTTACCATTTGCCATGTAACGACGGCTTTTTTCTTGCACATAGCCATAAGGCACACTCAGGCGTGGGCTTCCATTGATGCTACGCCGCTTTACTTCTGTTGCTGAACTCATCGTCAGTTTGCTGTTGGATTGCAAGGTGCTGAGTTCGTAGCCCAGAAACAAGGCTCGTTCTTTACGGGCAGCTGTGATGAGGGTCTTATCTTCACTCAATGACAGCTTGAGTTCGGTACTCAGAAATTCACTCAGCCTTGTTTTAATGGTCACAGCTTCAGCATGACTACCGGTAAATCCCAGAATGAAATCGTCAGCGTATCTCACATATTTTAGCCGACGAAAATTTGGGTCTTTAACATCCATAGATGGGATAGTACGACGCTCTACTCGTAAGCGTTTTAATTCATCCAAGTCTCCCCGCTTTTTGGCTTGTTTGATGAGATATTCGTAGTGCCGTGCTTCTGGATTACGCTGCCGTTTATCACCATAATTCCATTGTGGCATCAGGATATTCTCAACATATTGGTCAAGCTCATTTAGATAGATATTGGCAAGCAATGGACTTAAGATACCCCCTTGTGGCGTTCCACTATAGGTTCGCTCATAGACCCAATCATCCATAACACCTGCTTGTAAACTCTGGCGGATTAATCGCAGTAGGCGATTATCATGGATTTTTTGAGATAAGATTTCCATTAAGCGTTCGTGGTTGATATTGTCGAAACAGCCTTTGATGTCCCCTTCGATATACCATGTGATAGCTTTGAATTGCTGACGTATCTGTCCCAATGCCGTATGACAGCCACGATTGGGACGAAACCCATGTGAATTGTCACTGAATTGCGGTTCATAGTACGCCTCGAGTAAACCACGCAGCACTTCTTGAACCAGTTTGTCCTTGAAGTTAGGGACACTCAAAGGACGTTTTTCTCTGTTTTTCTTATCTATCCATACACGACGACTGGGGGAAAAGCGATAGCGTTCTTTTCTCATTATTTCAATGATGGCGTTAATGCGTTTCACACTCATACCATCTATAGTTTCTTCTGTCGTTCCTGGTGTTAGCACACCCGCATTACGATAGATTTTGGCATATGCTGCAAGATACAGATTTTGATTGTAGAGTTGTCTGTATACTCGCGTTAGTGGTTGGTCTTGTTGACCAAGTTTCCTCATTGCATTCAGTACATGTTCGGTTTTCTGCATTTCGCATACCTTCATATTCTTGTTTGCTGATTAACCTGTTTCCCTTCGCCCTGTAGCTGGTTTATCGCTAGCCGCCGTGAGTGGTCGTTACGCCACTGACTACTATGGAAACTCCGTTACCTTAGGGTTCTCACCCCTTAGGCAATCCTGCGGTACAGTCGTAAACAACGTGTCTAGTCCAACTTAGGGCAACCGTTCGTGACTTGATAGATTTCAGTAATCCTTGTCCTGTGGTGAATACTTCACATCTCGGAGCACATGAGATGCTGACCAACAGATCGGGTCTTAATCGTGGTACCCGATGAGGGGAACGTCCTCAACTCATCACTAGTTTTCAGGCAGTTTAGCTTTACCCATATTGAACAGGTCTTGCGATTACAGACTCTGTTACACGATTTCACAGTCTTATCGCTTTACCAACATGCTGTTGTCCCCCTCCACTTTCGCTTTGAGGTAAGTTGGTTGACCTTATCAGTTTGTATTCAACCGACACTGGTTATACCAGAATTGTTTACGCCGCCACGCAGCGCACCCATCCAGTTCCATCCAACCCATGAAATTGTAATGGCGATGGATCGGAAACTCACCCGATAATTGCACAATGGCGGGAACAAGATGTTTGGACATACCTGCCCTGACCACATATTGAGAGCCTGCACTCGCCCCGATGAAACGGCGCAATGCGATGTCATCGACGAACACATCGCCCGGAATATCGAGCTTCTTACTAGATGAACCACGCTGAAGTTCGATGGTTGTTACATGCAGCTCCTTGCCATCATCGTCAATCTGGCAAGTCTGATAGAGTGCGGTAGCTGCCCAATCGGTGACGGTCTTTTCCATCGTGCCGCGATAGGTTTCTTTGCGATAGATGATCTTGCCATCCAGCATGAGATAGCTCTCGGTATCGACGTATTCCTGCTGTTGTTGACGCTCTACCGCCTTTTTCTTTTCCTTATATAAACGGTCAATATCACTGATTTTCAGCCCATCCCCACAGACATTCTTGAGACGCTGACGTTCTTCTGCCCATTCAATCGGATTGAGGTGGATGCAGGCTTCAACCGCTTCCACTATCTGAGCAGTCGTCGGACGCTCAGGTTTCTGCTCAACCTGATATTGTCCCACAAGTTGCTGGACAACCTGACGCGCATGATGATTCGGTGATGCTATCGGTTCGCGTGCTGGCTGGCTATAAGCACTAGCAATGGTTGCTCGTGCTTCTTTTTCACGGCTGGCAGAATTTTCGTTACCAATACCATCGGCGATATGACGGGCAAGCAATTCGCGTTCAGTATCGCTCTGACTATATCCTGCATCGCGCATCTGACAGGCGGCAGCGAATAACTCCGCATTGTGATTGCCATCGTATGCACCTGAAGCCAGATACTGCTCGGTGCGTGATGGCAATGGATGATGTCCGTTACCGTTGGTCGAAAAGACAGGTAGATAGCCGTTCTGTGGCTTGGATTTGACTTCCAACCACTCAAAGTTACTCAATGAGTAACGGTGTTTTGGATGCCATTCCATGAGCTTCACCAATGCATTGTTGCGCTCTGGCTTGGTGTTGATGCTGTTTGGCAGCCTCATGATGGACGCCACCGATTTAACATAACCTGCATCGCCATCCAGTGCCGTGAACAAGCCCTGCATGATCTGACTGACTTTCTGCTTGGCTTCTTCTGTTTCCAGTACAAACGGTTCGTTTAGAAGCCAATAAGCGTGCCAGCCACCACCACTGTCGACGATGATTGATGGTGCAGGATCGAAGTCGTGTAACTTCGTCATTCCTTTTTCACGCTTTTGCGGGTCATCATCACAGTCTATATCAATCCACATCGCAGGGAGCAGAATCGCGGATGCCACACTCCCTTTTCTCTCTTTCCGTAGACAGGGCGCGAAGAAAAGCCCGAAACCTTCAGCATTGAGTTTATCCGCTTGCTTAAGCACATCATCGCGTTGGCTCGACTTGTTGAGTTGTGTCCAGAGTGTTCGCACTTCACCCGTTTCAGGATGGATGCAACGCAGTTCCAGCCAATGTTCGCCGGAAGATTGCGGGTACAAAGCACTTAGGAAGTCCATCTGAGTGACTGCTTGAATTTCGCGACTCGTATTGTTGCTTGTCGTTTTCTGTGTCATACTGCTTATATTCCTTTGTTATACAGGGGCTTTGGGTGAATCGTTTGGTCGCGTTATCACCTTCAGCTCCTGTGTGCGTTTATGGTCAAAAGTCAATCGTCAGACGCAGTTCGTTATCATGCTGGATATTTTTGGCGTCTTCTTGCAATCGTTCCTTCATATATTCAGCAGCTTTCTCCGCATCCTGATGTTTCAGTTCTGGCATTAGTGGGCGGAATTGCAGTCTCAGTCGCCCTTCACGATCTTCAAACCAACCATAAAGACCTGCTGCGCTGGTATTCTCATCCGTCCGACGGATACTTGCCCAGACGGGATCACCACCCCATAAGCCATGCGCTTTCTCTATAATGGCAACCTGTTCCTGCTGTTCACGAATAGCCGCTAACTCATCGTACCGCTGTTCCCAGTTGCGTCCTGCATAATGATCCATGAGGTCAGCCATATTCGTTTGCGTCACCTCATGCAGCATCTCGATATGATCGACGCTTTTGTTTCTTGAAAAGTACAAAGGTCTACGTCGTCCCTCATCGGCGTCGTAGTAGGTTCCCGGTAGAACTACATGAGTATGCGGATTATGTTGACCTGGTGCTTCTTCGCCGTCAGTTTGTCTGTGGTGTATAACTGCCGACCACTCTACGCCTGTATCAATACCTCTAGTATCAAAGAACTGATTCATCGTGCGCTCGGTTAATTGCTTCACAAACTGCTCACGATTTTCAGGCGGAACCATTCGAATGAGATCCACATTCGGGTTAATAACGAGGCTAAACAACAGCACATGCTCACTCTGATACGCCTTACAAAGTTCGGTGATTTCGGTAGCAGATTGTCCCATACCATGATTCATCCAACGTTCTTGGCCTCCTGCATGACGTGCTTTCTCGTCACGTGATTCACGATAAGTCAGATACTTGAGCAAGTTTTTCATCCGTTTGCCCTCGTGCTGGGTCGGCTTTTTGTATTTCACATTCGATACACACATGAGTTTGCGATCCATGTTCTATGCCTCCCGTCTCTTGCGGAAGAATGTCACCAACTTCTCCAGTAGGTCGTTTTGTCGTTGAAGCTGTTCTTCGACAGCATCCATTCGACCTTCAAGTTTGCGGGTGATGGCTGCCCGTGTTCCAGGAATGTCATCCTGATGGGATAGATACAAGTTCAGCGCATCCCGAATCAAATCGGTCTTGTGCTGCATCTCACCTTGACGCGCACGAACACGTAGAATTTCTTCCAGCCGTCGCATCTGCTCAGTGGTGAAACTCACCAACAGCCGTTCACTGTAACCATCACGTTTCTTGCGTTTACTCAAGTTCTACCTCCTGAATCAACTTTTTCATGGTTGGTGTGGGACGGAAACGTCCATAGATTCGACACAGCCGTCCATGTTTGTCCAGTACGCCACCGGCACGCATGTCCTGTACCTCTGTCCGTTTGTGTAGTGGAAAAATCATTTCTCATTTGAACCTGCTTCAAGGCTTCGATACAACATTCTCAGTCACGGCTTCAAGAAACTGACTGTAAGGTCATCAATGATGACCTTACAGTCGCTTACAACCGTTTGACGAGACCTCTAGGGAGTCACAGGACAAAGTTGGGGATTGGTTGCACATATTGCTCCAGCAGCCGGAACCACTTTTGGCAAGGTAATCGCTACACCTACTCCCACTGGTGCACACATTGCTGTTGCCACTCCTAACATCAGGACATCACAAAGAGTTCCGCAGTTGGCTCTTGCCGGAACATTATGACCACGCCCATTGGGAGATGGCGGTTCCGGCAATCGTTCTATAGCTATATCCGGTGCACCTGGAGTTGATACGACAGGTATGTCGACGGTAGTCGGTGCACCGGGAGTTCCAAAAACTGGAACCTCTGTAGGAGGTGCTGGCACAGGAACAGCCGGAGAACTCGTGAAGGGTGCTGGTTTGGGTGGTGGTTGTGCTCCCCCATTCCGGCGGTTTTTTGGAGGGGCCGAAAGAGTGCCCTTACGCCAAGCTAGCGCCGCCACATAGGTTGGATTTGATCGGTCACAACGTTGGCTGGCGTATCGATCAGGATCAACATATGGGTTCATGTTTTGAGGGGATATATGTCCCTTGCTTTCATAACACCTTATGGCTGCCTCTAGCCCCCCATCACCATCTCTACCCCGTTGAGTACTATAGAATTCATCTTCATGGCTTCGCCAAGTTGTCTTCGTATTTGCACATCCAGGATCTATATTCCCTGGAATCGGAAGATTCGCGAAGGTCTCATATTGCCAGCATACATCCTTTAGCATATCGGTAAATCTCCTGAAGAGTACGTCAATCAAGCTCACCATGTCATTTAGATAGTCGTCGCAAGAGCGAGGACACAGACCTGTTGGGTCTGTTCGGTTGGGGGTGTTGCCTTCGACATACGAATACCCATTCAGGCTCATCGGGCGATCTACTATTCCCTCGAAGGGATCGAGGGAGGGGAAGATGGCCAAGGCTGGATTGTAGTAGCGGGCGCGGTGGTATTGGAGGCCGTTGGCGTCGCGGGGTTCGCCGGTGAAGGCGAAGCCTGCACCATAGTTGCCGGCGGGGTTGCCATAGGGGTCGTAGTTGTGGGTGCTTTGGAACTGACGGCCAGAGCCGATGGTGCCACGGACACTGCCGAGGGCGTCCTCTAGGGCGTAGGTCCAGTCGCCGTTGCTGTCTTCAGTTGCGTGCAGGCCGCGTATGGCGTGGATGTAGCGTTCGGTGTTGGTGCCGGTGGTTGCTGCTAAGACCTTTGGTAGCCCTGCCTGTAAGTCGAGGAGGTAGTCTGTTCGCGTTGTGTTGACGGTTTGCGATACCCGGTTGCCGAGGCCGTCGTAGGTGTAAGTGGTGTTGCCGACCTGTGTTAGGCGATTGGCTCGGTCCTAGGTGTAGGCATTGCGTACAATCTCCGATTGTCCATTAGTTGTTAAGTTGCCGTTTTGATCCTATATTAACACATTTGGGGCACTGATGGGGAGATTGTTGCCGCCGCAGAAGAAGAAAAAATGGCAGCAATACGGGAAGAACGAGGGAAAAACGGCGGGAAACGGCAGCAAAAAGAGGTGTCGCATGGGTTGGTTAGCAATAGGTTCATACGGATTTAACCTTCGTGTGTTTCAGTTTCAGTATATCTGAAGCTGGGTGATTTGGGAGAACATATCGCAGAACGTATGTTCAGTGTTTGAAAGCGGATGCGCCCCTGATTTTTGCTATGATGTGAGCATCAATCAGGGGGTGGAAGTTAAGGAGTTAGGCTATGTAGATATCCCTTTCTGGGCACTATTTATATTCAAACCAAGAAGGATCTGAGGACAATGCCAGATACTCAGACACCTCTTTAATAACGGTGTCTTCTCCTCGTAGGCGCATGACTTCATTGAAATCTTCTAAAGCACCTTTTGTTTTCCCTAACTGATGACGAGTCATGCCCCGCAAGTGATAGACAAACTTTAGGAAGTTTGGGTGTTGATCACCCATGCTTACAATTTGAGATAAATCTTGCTCTGCCTGGTCATATTGTTGCATTTGATAGTGCAGTTGAGCACAATTGATTAAAGCTGGCTCGTAGTTCGGCTTGATTTCTAATGCCTTAGTATAGTCTTGGAGTGCTTGCTGATCATTGCCTGTACGTCTATGGTGATACCCTCGCCGCATATAAGTTCCCTCCGTAGCAAAGTCATTTTCAATCAACCAGTCTAAATCGCTCATGAGTGACGAGAGATCTCCAATCTCCCCATGTGAAATGGCTAGCAGCCTATACGCTTCGACACTATCATCCAAATCGGCACTTAATTCTGTCACCCTTGTGAGATCAGAAATAGCCCCCTCAAACTCACCGCGTCTACAACGGTATCTACCCCTTATCAGATAGTAGTCACTGTTGTTTGGCTCTACCTCTATGGCCTTGTCTAGTTCACCTAATGCCTCTTCATATTTGCCCGGAGATTCCTTCTCCAAGAACCGCTTATAATAATACTCTCCACTTTTTGTCATCTGCACCTCTTCTGAATTCGTGTGGATAATAGCCACTAGAAGTGTTCCAGTGGCTATTGTTTAGCTCAAACTACTGACCAAAGCAAAGTTGTGGATTACTCCCGCATATTGCGCCTCCAGCGGGAACGAGTTTCGGTAAACTAACCCCTACACCCACGGCTATGGGTAAGCACACAGCACCTGCTACCCCAATCAAAGCCATGTCACATAGAATACCACAGTCCGCTCTTGCTGGTATATCGCTTCCGCGCCCATAAGGTGGCGGTGGTTCAGGTGCTGCTATGGGAACCTCTGTAAATTGCCCTGCTCCGATAGCGGGAATGTCCAGAATGATACTGGGTGCTGGCGGAGTGCTAGGAGGCGGACTCCCACCTTGTCTGCTGTTCTTGAAAGTCGAGGAATCTAGGGCGAGCCATGCGAGGGCTGCAAGGTAGGTCGGATGGCCTCGGTTGCAGGTATCAGAGTCATCACCCGTTGCATTGAATTTCTGCATACCTTTTGTCTCATAGCAACGGATTGCCTTCTCTAAACCACCAGGTTTTTGGGGGTTCCTACCCTGTTGCATGTCGTCGAAAGCGTCTGTATGCCCTTTCCACTCGGTGGTAAGGGAAGCACATTTTGCCGGGAGATTTGGCGGTATTGATGGATAGTTTATAGAGCGCTCATACTCGAAGCAGTCGTCCTGAAGCATTTCGTTATAGCGTTGGGCTAATCCCTTCGTGAAATTCCCCGCAGCATTGACGATATACTCAAACATTTCACTCAGAAAGTCACTACAGGGTTTGTTACCACAACCGTGAGTCACCTGAAGCCCGGATGGGTCGGTATACATGATCGGATTGCCTTCGACATACGAATACCCATTCAGGCTCATCGGGCGGCCTATGGTGCCTGGGTATGGGTCGAGGGAGGGGAAGATGGCCAAGGCTGGATTGTAGTAGCGGGCGCGGTGGTATTGCAGGCCGTTGGCGTCGCGGGGTTCGCCGGTGAAGGCGAAGCCTGTGATTGTGGTGTCGGGGTGGCCGTAGGGATCGTAGTTGTGGGTGCTTTGGAACTGACGGCCAGAGCCGATGGTGCCGCGGACACTGCCGAGGGCGTCCTCTAGGGCGTAGGTCCAGGTGCCGGTGGGAGACTCGGTTGCGTGCAGGCCGCGTATGGCGTGGATGTAGCGTTCGGTGTTGGTGCCGGTTGTGGCTGCTAAGACCTTTGGTAGCCCTGCCTGTAAGTCGAGCAGGTAGTCTGTTCGCGTTGTGTTGACCGTCTGCGATACCCGGTTCCCCAGCCCATCGTAGGTGTAGGTGGTGTTGCCGACCTGTGTTAGGCGATTGGCTCGGTCCCACGTATATGTGTTGGTGCCGTCGGATGTTAAGTTGCCGTTGGGGTCGTAGGTCAGGTTCCGATTGCCGATGGCGGTCAGTTGTTAAGTTGCCGTTTTGATCCTATATTAACACATAATGCTTGTTGCCGCCGCAGAAGAAGAAAAAATGGCGGCAATGCGGGAGACCAGGCGGACAATCGGGGAAATACGGGAAAAAACGGCGGGAAACGGCAGCAAAAAGAGGTGTCGCATGGGTTGGTTAGCAATAGGTTCATACGGGTTCAACCTTCGTGTATTTCAGTTTAGCTGGAAAATGGGTGATTTGGGAGAACATATCGCAGAACGTGTGTTCTGTGTTTGAAAGTGGACGCGCCCCCGGTTGGAAGCGCGTCTGGTGTTGTGATTTGGATTATTCACTAGAAACGTTGAGCGTTCAAGTGCCATGGGAAACTCCGTAGACACAGCTGGGGTTGCCCTCTACTTTTTAGGACATCTCCATGCCCGATAGCGTGTCTTGCAGTACATCACACAGTATATCGTATTGAGTTTTTATCTGACGAAGTTTCGGTTTTAGCTGCTCATACTTGAACTTTGCTTCTATCGCCTCATAGTCCATGAAATCTTCTGTGACCATGCAATTCTGCAATGCCACTAGAGATTGATGAAGCATAAAGCTTGGCATTGTGTCGGCGTGCTTTAACACAAAGTTTTGCACAGGGTCTATCATAATGATGGGGTTTGCTTTACTGACCACCCACAATAGCCCAGCGTATTCTGGTCTGAGGCTTTCTGCCAACTCAATCAACGCATCGATTAGCTCAATCTGCTCATCTTGTGACAGGTGTTCATCGTCAATCACATCATTCTTGACGATATGTCTTGTACTATCCTCCATCCTATACATCAGACTGAGAATGGCATTTTCACGGGCGGATGAGTCCTCCCCTTCAATTTCTGCAATCAGGTTTTTCACATCGTCTCTCATACCTTAGATCCTCAAATTGTGACCACGATTATTCTCCAAATCCAAACGGAAATTTCGACCCTCAATCAATTCTTGGACAACTTGACCACCCTGCACGATGCCACCACCTGCAACGAAGCCATCCAAACGTTGACTCATCCTGACTATAGCACTGCGCACGTCTCCATACTTGTTTTTGGGTATCCACGATGCTCCAATTGACAAGCTATTGTACATGGCCTCCATGCCCGTTCTTATCTGAAGAGCGCTGACGCCTACATCTGGTAGGGCAATAGCTACGACAGAATAGTCTTCACCTTTATTTCTTTGAATCTGCACCCGCATTTGATTAAGCTCCTGTTGACTATAGTGAGTTAACTCTTCAACCCACGTAAGTTCAGGTGTTAGGAAGCCTTCCACAGTCTTTACACTAGAAGACAACCCAAGTTCACCTTTCGCCCAATCGACAATCGTGTCTATATCGGGAATTTTCGGTAAATCGGGCAGGAAGGGATTCAGGTTATAGAACAAGATTTGGAGATTTGTGGCGTTGATGACTACATGGAACGCCGAAGCACTCACAGTGTCGATCACGTTCAACATTTCTGTCAAAGCGTCTTCATAATCGTCTGGCTCAAAGGTGGGAATGATGGGTGGGAAAGCACTACAATCATAGCAGAAAACGATAGGCGGGGCACCCACACAGCAGATAGCACCCGACGCTGCTGGTGAAGATCTGTGCGCAACCCGGACGGCTGGCGCTGCTGGCATCCCAACACCCACACTGCCTGTCTGGGCAAAGGAGGCTGCTGGAGTCCTACATACGAGCGAATTTCTCATTCGGCTGGTCTTCACCGCTGGGGGACGGATAACGCTACCACCAAGGCCGGGTGTTAGGCTGCGGGTTCGACTGATCATACCGCTGGGGTCGGTTCGGTTGGGGGTGTTGCCTTCGACGTAGGCGTAGCCGTTGAGGGACATGGGACGGCCCATGGTGCCTGGGTATGGGTCGAGGGAGGGGAAGATGGCGAGGGATGGGTTGTAGTAGCGGGCTCGATTGTAGCTGAGACCATTGCTGTCGATTTGTTCGCCCGCGTAGCCGAAACCTGCACCATAGTTGCCGGCGGGGTTGCCATAGGGATCGTAGTTGTGGGTGGTCGTGAACTGACGGCCAGAGCCGATGGTGCCACGGACACTGCCGAGGGCGTCCTCTAGGGCGTAGGTCCAGTCGCCGTTGCTGTCTTCGGTTGCGTGCAGGCCGCGTATGGCGTGGATGTAGCGTTCGGTGTTGGTGCCGGTGGTTGCTGCCAGGACTTTGGGCAGGCTGGATTGCAGATCAAGCAGGTAGTCTGTTCGAGTTGTGTTGACGGTTTGTGATACGCGGTTGCCGAGGCCGTCGTAGCTGTAAGTGGTGTTGCCGACCTGCGTCAGGCGGTTGGCGCGATCCCAGGTGTAGGTGTTGGTGCCGTCGGATGTTAAGTTGCCGTTGGCGTCGTAGGTCAGGTTCCGATTGCCGATGGCGGTCAGTTGGTTGGCGGTGTTATACGTTCTTGCTGTGCCATCCTTACTCGTCAGGTTGCCTGACCGGTCATAGGCGTAGGTGTGGTCCGTCGTGCCATCGGCTTGGGTCAAGCGGTTGAGGCCATCATAGCCGTAGCTGATCGCATCCACATGGTGGCGGTCTTCGCTGACGATGGTGATCACCTCGATCTGTTTGAAGCGGAAGACGCGGTCTGTCGACCGATGATGGTTGTCCGAGCGCACCTCGATGCTCACTTTGCCGGTGGCTTCGTCGTCTGGCTTGACCACTTTGGGCAGCTCGATCACCTTCTCGCCCACCCTTTCTTCATAACCGTTGAAGCTGCGCCAGAACCAGCCGTTGATGCTGATATCAATCATGCCATGATCGGGGCCGGTGCCGATGGTGAGGAGCGCGCCGTCGCCGGTGTAGGCGATCTCCATCACGCTGCCCCACTTGGCCGTCTGCTTGTAGCCGCCCTCGTCCGTCCAGGGGCCTTTGGGGAAGGTGACGCCCTGGCCCGTGCGGGTCTGCGTCTGCCTGCGGGTGGTCTGGGTCGAGAAATCCTCTAGGGCAATCTTGCGATCCCCGTTGGGACGCACCCGGTACATCAGATACATCCGCGCATTCCAGTTCAGTTGGTGCTTGATACGCCGCAAAAAGCGGTCACTGTAGTAGATGTAGTCGCTCCAGACTCTATTGGGTCGCCAAGTGTACACATGCTGGCCGGCGCCATCGTAGCTGAAGTCAGTGATTTGGTCCGCCCAATCGGTCAGCTTGATGAGCTGCCCTTTGACGTCGTAGTGATAGGCGATGGTCTTGCTGCCGGGGAGCGTCATGTAGGTGCGGTTGCCCACCTCGTCGTAGGCGTAGCTGACGGCTTCGTCGACTGTGCCGTCGCCGTCTGTGTCGAAGCCCACACGGGTCAGCCGGCGGGCGGCATCGTAGGTGTAGGTGGTCTTGCGCTTGAGGTTGGTGGCGACGTGGCTGGTGTTGTTGTATTCGGCCATCGACACCCGGTTGCCAGCGGCATCGTAGCTGAAGTCCGTGATTTGGTCCTCCCAATTGTTTAGAAAACGCATGTTTCTGCATCTGGATTATGATACCTAAATATAATAGCATGGACATTCGCCTCTTCTTGCAAGTCCTCAGGATAATCAACTTGAAATGTATCAAATTCAGCTAATGGAAGAACTGAAACTGACATGTGATCATTTGGGCTTATATAATTGATCACATCATCGAGTGGACGGGCTGGTATGGATATATTCCAACCCATATTATCAAACGACTCTACAATTTTTGATAGAGTTATCTCATAGCTATTTGTTGAGGCGAATATTTGAACACCCCTGCTTCTTATGCAGTCCGGTGGACTATCTAAAATTCTAAAGTCAGAAAACTCACTTGAAATGAGTTCATCACCTTCTAAGGGTATTTGCTGTACCGCTTGGGAGAACTCCTCCCTGGCTTCCGGTAGGTCTCTGCTGAGGTTCCACCTCATCACCTCATCTCGAATGTTATGCCAGCTTGTTAACATCAGACAGGAGATCAGAGTGAAAACCAACAACAACAGTATCAAGCGCCCTCTTGACATATTTATCCTCCTTACACGACATGGGCCACAGATCATCTCCCGTTTTCTCGAAAACGATCTGTGGCCCTGTTACCGATTACACTTAGTTGTTACCGAATTGTTGCTGCATGTAGGTCATGAACGGAAGCGCGAAACATGCATTACCTGGCAAATTAACACCAGCTGCAATCCAGCTAGAGAAGTCTACATCATTGTCTGGATCAACAATCTGATCTGCTCCTTGTCGATAGGCAGCGAAAATCAGCGCCATGTCCTCAGCACTCAAATTCTTCCCATGCCCATAGTCGTCCAGGATGTAGCGCGTCACCACCCCAACAGCCTCAATCGCACCTGTGGTCGTCACCAGATTACAGGGGTTGCCGATTTCACCCAGTCTCTCCCCCGCATATCCTAGGCTCTCAAGATAGCTTTGGGCTTCATTGTAGGTCCCACCATGCACGTTCGCTTTTCCGGGACCACCGATGTCAGGGAACTCTTTCGTCACATCACATACTCTTCTTAGTATGTCATCCAACTGACTATCGACCCCTTCGTAATCCCAGAACATTTCTGCTGCCAGAACCCCTGCGATCAAGGATGAGGGCACATCAAATTCTCGAGCCGTTTGCTCAATGCTCCCCCGGTTTGAGTTAATGGTATGCAGAACATTTTCCACACTGAAGAAGTGGTCAATTGGGGCACTTTGGCTGGCACATTGCCGTGCCTCGACCAGTTGACTGCATAGGCGATGTTCGGCACTGCCCGGTGCCATATCACCACAGTCGTAGTATTTACACTTATCTCTACAAAGAGACCGACAGGCCGGGTTCGAGAAACCGATCCGCGCACATTGATTCTCCTCGAAGCACTGCTGTTCACAGGTCGCTATGGGATCGGCAGGCGTCGTCCCATCTGATGTCAAATCAATGCTGTCGGGAGTTGACCCTCTAAACGCGACTGATGAAGTTCTACATACGAGCGAATTCCTCATTCGGCTGGTCTTCACCGCTGGGGGACGGATAACGCTACCGCCTTGCGTTAGACTTCGCACTCGGCTCGCCATGCCTGTGGGATCGGTTCGGTTGGGTACGTTGCCTTCGACGTAGGCGTAGCCGTTGAGGGACATGGGGCGAGCCATGGTGCCTGGGTATGGATCGAGACTGTTGAACACACCGAGCGATGGGTTGTAGTAGCGGGCACGGTGGTATTGCAGGCCGTTGGCGTCGCGTGGTTCGCCGGTGAAGGCGAAACCCGTCATCGCTGCTGTGGTCGGATGGCCGTAGGGGTCGTAGTTGTGGGTGGTGGTGAACTGACGGCCAGAGCCGATGGTGCCGCGCACACTGCCGAGGGCGTCCTCTAGGGCGTAGGTCCAGGCGCCGTTGCTGTCTTCGGTTGCATGGAGGCCGCGTATGGCGTGGATGTAGCGTTCGGTGTTGGTGCCTGTTGTGGCTGCTAAGACCTTTGGTAGCCCTGCCTGTAAGTCGAGGAGGTAGTCTGTTCGCGTTGTGTTGACGGTTTGCGACACGCGATTGCCGAGGCCGTCGTAGGTGTAGGTCGTGTTGCCGACTTGTGTTAGGCGGTTGGCGCGATCCCAGGTGTAGGTGTTCGTTCCATCGGATGTTAAGTTGCCGTTGGCATCGTAGGTCAGGTTCCGGTTGCCGATGGCGGTCAGTTGGTTGGCGGCGTTATACGTTCTTGCTGTGCCATCCTTACTCGTCAGGTTGCCTGACCGGTCATAGGCGTAGGTGTGGTCCGTCGTGCCATCGGCTTGGGTCAAGCGGTTGAGGCCATCATAGCCGTAGCTGATCGCATCCACATGGTGGCGGTCTTCACTGACGACGGTGATCACCTCGATCTGTTTGAAGCGGAAGACGCGGTCTGTCGACCGATGATGGTTGTCCGAGCGCACCTCGATGCTCACTTTGCCGGTGGCTTCGTCGTCTGGCTTGACCACTTTAGGTAGCTCGATCACCTTCTCGCCCACCGTTTCTTCATAGCCGTTGAAGCTGCGCCAGAACCAGCCGTTGATGCTGATGTCGATCATGCCATGATCGGGGCCGGTGCCGATGGTGAGGAGCGCGCCGTCGCCGGTGTAGGCGATCTCCATCACGCTGCCCCACTTGGTCGTCTGCTTGTAGCCGCCGGTGTCCGTCCAGGGGCCTTTGGGGAAGGTGACGCCCTGGCCCGTGCGGGTCTGCGTCTGCCTGCGGGTGGTCTGGGTCGAGAAATCCTCTACGGCACTCTTGCGATCTCCATTGGGACGCACCTGGTACATCAGATACATCCGCGCATTCCAGTTCAGTTGGTGCTTGATACGCCGCAAAAAGCGGTCACTGTAGTAGATGTAGTCGGTCCCGACTTGATTGGGGCGCCAAGTGTACACATGCTGGCCGGCGCCATCGTAGCGGAAAACACTGGTTTGGTCCTCCCAATCAATCAGGGTGATCAGTTGCCCTTTGACGTCGTAGTGATAGGCGATGGTCTTGTTGCCGGGGAGCGTCATGTAGGTGCGGTTGCCCACCTCGTCGTAGGCGTAGCTGACGGCTTCGTCGACTGTGCCGTCGCCGTCTGTGTCGAAGCCCACACGGGTCAGCCGGCGGGCGGCATCGTAGGTGTAGGTGGTCTTGCGCTTGAGGTTGGTGGCGACGTGGCTGGTGTTGTTGTATTCGGCCATCGACACCCGGTTGCCGGCGGCATCATAGCTGAAGTCGACGTCGGGTGTGTTGGTTGGATCGCCATAGCCGATCTTCTGCAAGCGACCCAGCCGGTCAAACTCACGGGTGAGATCGTAGCTGCCGCCGGCATCCAGCCCCGGATAGGTCTGGGTGGTGCGGGTGCCGCCGCTGTTCAGGTCGGCGTAGGTCATAGTATTCCGTAAATCGTTCAGGACTATCTACCTTTCAATGTTGTCTCTTATGGCACAAGATAGTCAATTCCCACAATATTAGAGAAGGGTACACACTCTATCAATCGGGTTCCAGCGGCAGTCGTGTCAAAACAAACATAGTCCTCTCCGATTTCAATCACAACTCGAGATACTCCATCCTCAGAGTCTCTACGCTGAGGCACAATATATGTGCTTGCCCCATCTAATAAAGGCTTATGCAAACGTATTGCTAATTGGAAATTTGGGTTTTCCTCTGCTTGAACCACGAATTCCTCAATAACGTTTTGGAACGTCTTGGTTACGCTCATTTCATTTTGATCCTCCTGTGCATTGGCAGAAGGTGAAACGAGCGGGATCATATTGATACTAGCAAGCAATATGCTTGCTAATACTACCACAGAGATGTACATTAGATTTTTATGCCTATTCACATGTAGCTCCATATCCTGATAGGTTTTCATCGCTTCGTCTCTTGCTAGTGATCTTTTCATATCCTCCCGTTGCCGGATTTTGCCACCAATAATGGCTCAATCGGCATGGACGGCATTCAAACTTCTCCCCTTCCTTATCGCCTATTGTGTAAGGTGTGCTCATGCTTGATGGATTCTCTCGCATTATTTCAACTTCCCCTGCAGGGCATTGATATCGCAGCCAAGCGTTAGTGATGTTCCCGTCACCAACTACTATTGCCCTATCGGCACCTGGAGCCGTTACTACAAATTGAAGAGGGTATGCTGGGTCTGAACGGAACTGCTCTGCACGGGAAGCCGCTATCGAGATTTCGAATCTGGCATTGGTGTTTCCTGCAATCTGCGCCAGGGCTTGGCTATTTGCCACCTCTGGATAGTTGCCCCCGTTGAATTGCGACAGCGCATTCCCACTCTGACAATAGCCCTCGACCATCAGGTTCGCAATTTCCATGATTTGCGTTTGACGGGTGTCGGCTATTATGGTCTCTGGTGTTTTGTTCTGTTTGGCAAACGTCCCCAGTTGCCGCCAGCTTCCAGCACGGAAGCTGTTGACTTGCATCAACATGAGGGCAGCTACAGCCTCATTGTTTTGCGACAGGCTTCCGCCCGCATCCGTTTCAGCAATGGCTGTTGCAGCCAATACGTTGATCCCATTTTGCGCTCTCATATCGCATGGCGTCGGCGTTGCTGTTGGTGTTCGGGTTGGCGGCGTTGGATTGGGTTTTGGAGGCCAAGCAATGCCATTGATACAAGCCCAGAATGCCAGTGGGTTTCCTATCAATCCAGTGCAGTCTGGCTGGGTCTTTGAACACATGCCTGTGGGGTCTGTTCGGTTGGGGGTGTTGCCTTCGACATACGAATACCCATTCAGGCTCATCGGGCGGCCTATGGTGCCCTCGAAGGGGTCGAGGGAGGGGAAGATGGCCAAGGCTGGATTGTAGTAGCGGGCGCGGTGGTATTGCAGGCCGTTGGCGTCGCGTGGTTCACCGGTGAAGGCGAAGCCCGTCATCGCTGCTGTGGTTGGATGGCCGTAGGGGTCGTAGTTGTGAGTGCTTTGGAACTGGTGAGTGGAGCCGATGGTGCCGCGCACACTGCCGAGGGCGTCCTCTAGGGCGTAGGTCCAGGTGCCGTTGCTGTCTTCAGTTGCGTGCAGGCCGCGCAGGGCGTGGATGTAGCGTTCGGTGTTGGTGCCGGTTGTGGCTGCTAAGACCTTTGGTAGCCCTGCCTGCAAGTCGAGCAGGTAGTCAGTCTTGGTTGTGTTGACCGTCTGCGATACCCGGTTGCCGAGGCCGTCGTAGGTGTAGGTGGTGTTGCCGACCTGTGTTAGGCGATTGGCGCGATCCCACGTATATGTATTCGTGCCGTCGGATGTTAAGTTGCCGTTGGCGTCGTAGGTCAGGTTCCGATTGCCGATGGCGGTCAGTTGGTTGGCGGCGTTGTAGGTGCGAGTTGCCCCGTCCTTGCTCGTCAGGTTGCCTGACCGGTCATAGGCGTAGGTGTGGTCCGTCGCGCCATCGGCTTGGGTCAAGCGGTTGAGGCCATCATAGCGGTAGCTGATCGCATCCACATGGTGGCGGTCTTCGCTGACGACGGTGATCACCTCGATCTGCTTGAAGCGGAAGACGCGGCCTGTCGACTGATGATGGTTGTCCGAGCGCACCTCGATGCTCACCTTGCCGGTGGCTGCGTCGTCTGGCTTGACCACTTTGGGTAGCTCGATCACCTTCTCGCCCACCCTTTCTTCATAACCGTTGAAGCTGCGCCAGAACCAGCCGTTGATGCTGATATCAATCATGCCATGATCGGGGCCGGTGCCGATGGTGAGGAGCACGCCGTCGCCGGTGTAGGCGATCTCCATCACGCTGCCCCACTTGGTCGTCTGCTTGTAGCCGCCGGTGTCCGTCCAGGGGCCTTTGGGGAAGGTGACTTCGCTAGCCAACTTATCATAGGTGGTCGTGTCCGTCTGAAATTCTCCCCGATCTGTTTATAGATGAGGCTGTCCAGCCTGCTAATGCAGGCTAGAACAACTGTATATCGGGTATTATAGAGAGTTCGCATGACGTATAGCAGCAATAGCATCTCTTGCTTCATCAGCTAAGGTTCTTGCTGTATCAATATGGGTTTCATCCGTTAGAAAAGCCTCAAGATCGTGAATAGCTCTTTTGTCAGCTATATTGTAGAGAGCTATGATTGTACAATGTTTGATAGGGATGCTTTCTTCCTGGAGCAGATCAAGCAACATCGGTGTTGACATTTTCGATCCAACTTCACCTATTGACTCTATAGCACGTTCTCTGATTTTGACTGATTGAGATATATCCATCGCAATAGACTCTAATGTTGGAAGAGAGAAAGGATCTTTCGATTGCCCCAAGACATAAAGTGCTGACAACCTGACTTCCTCGTGTTCGTCGCGCAAAGCGATCTCGAAGAGTCTTTCCTTGATGTCAGATTGTCCATCAATCAAACCTATTGCTTCAAGAGATGCCTGACGGATTTCCCAATCAGGGAAATCTAGCAAATGCACAAGACTGTCAATTACCTCTCCTTTGTCAATTTGACAGGATACATAATTGGATATTCCAACCATTTCACACAATGCAAGGATAACTTGCTTATCATGAGTGTTGGTCAACAAACTTGTGAGTTCCGAATATGTTAGAATTTCCATGGTTTTTAGGAAGAGTGCATTTTCATCACTCAACAACCCATTGTCACGCAGTTCATCAATCAGAAGGTTGAACATATCAGCAACTCTTTCTTACCATCGATCCCATCTACAGTGCTTGAACCTGCATCTAGCGTTATTCTCAACATTCAGTAGAGCCAAATATGCGTTCAACAGATTTTCTGCCTCCTTACAAGTCGGAGCGGCTGCTGCCATAGGTGCATAACGAGACTGTAGCTCTTCACATTTGTTAGTGCTGACTCCAGCATCAGTTGGTTCCAGGTCAGGGCAATAACGATAGCATCCTCGGTGGGCCCATTTCTGCTTACCTTGTGTTGTGACTTGCTGATAAGTTGGTGCTTTCTCAAGTGTTGTATTCCAAGGCAAGCCTCTTGACTCGGATGTCAATCCAAGTTCACCTTTCGCCCAATCGACAATCGTGTCTATATCGGGAATTTTCGGTAAATCGGGCAGGAAGGGATTCAGGTTATAGAACAAGATTTGGAGATTTGTGGCGTTGATGACTACATGGAACGCCGAAGCACTCACAGTGTCGATCACGTTCAACATTTCTGTCAAAGCGTCTTCATAATCGTCTGGCTCAAAGGTGGGAATGATGGGTGGGAAAGCACTACAATCATAGCAGAAAACGATAGGCGGGGCACCCACACAGCAGATAGCACCCGACGCTGCTGGTGAAGATCTGTGCGCAACCCGGACGGCTGGCGCTACTGGCATCCCAACACCCACACTGCCTGTCTGGGCAAAGGAGGCTGCTGGAGTCCTACATACGAGCGAATTCCTCATTGGGCTGGTCTTCACCGCTGGGGGACGGATAACGCTACCGCCTTGCGTCAGACTTCGCACTCGGCTCGCCATGCCTGTTGGGTCTGTTCGGTTGGGGGTGTTGCCTTCGACGTAGGCGTAGCCGTTGAGGGACATGGGGCGAGCCATGGTGCCTGGGTATGGATCAAGACTGTTGAACACACTCAAGCGAGGGTCGTAGTAGCGGGCTCGATTGTAGCTGAGACCATTGCTGTCGATTTGTTCGCCTGCGTAGCCGAAACCTGCACCATAGTTGCCGGCGGGGTGGCCGTAGGGATCGTAGTTGTGGGTGCTTTGGAACTGACGGCCGGAGCCGATGGTGCCGCGCACACTGCCGAGGGCGTCCTCTAGGGCGTAGGTCCAGTTGCCGTTGCTGTCTTCAGTTGCGTGCAGGCCGCGTATGGCGTGGATGTAGCGTTCGGTGTTGGTGCCGGTTGTGGCGGCCAGGACTTTGGGCAGGCCGGATTGCAGATCGAGCAGATAGTCAGTCTTGGTTGTGTTGACCGTCTGCGATACCCGGTTCCCCAGCCCATCGTAGGTGTAGGTCGTGTTGCCGACTTGTGTTAGGCGGTTGGCTCGGTCCCACGTATATGTGTTGGTGCCGTCGGATGTTAAGTTGCCGTTGGCGTCGTAGGTCAGGTTCCGATTGCCGATGGCGGTCAGTTGGTTGGCGGCGTTGTAGGTGCGGGCTGTGCCATCCTTACTCGTCAGGTTGCCTGACCGGTCATAGGCGTAGGTGTGGTCCGTCGCGCCATCGGCTTGGGTCAAGCGGTTGAGGCCATCATAGCCGTAGCTGATCGCATCCACATGGTGGCGGTCTTCGCTGACGACGGTGATCACCTCGATCTGCTTGAAGCGGAAGACGCGGCCTGTCGACTGATGATGGTTGTCCGAGCGCACCTCGATGCTCACCTTGCCGGTGGCTGCGTCGTCTGGCTTGACCACTTTGGGTAGCTCGATCACCTTCTCGCCCACCCTTTCTTCATAACCGTTGAAGCTGCGCCAGAACCAGCCGTTGATGCTGATATCAATCATGCCATGATCGGGGCCGGTGCCGATGGTGAGGAGCGCGCCGTCGCCGGTGTAGGCGATCTCCATCACGCTGCCCCACTTGGTCGTCTGCTTGTAGCCGCCGGTGTCCGTCCAGGGGCCTTTGGGGAAGGTGACGCCCTGGCCCGTGCGGGTCTGCGTCTGGCTGCGGGTGGTCTGGGTCGAGAAATCCTCTACGGCAATCTTGCGATCCCCGTTGGGGCGCACCTGGTAGTACAGATGCATCTGCGCACCCCAGTTCAGTTGGTGCCTGATAGCGCGCAAAAAGCGGTCACTGTAGTAGATGTAGTCGCTCCAGACTCTATTGGGTCGCCAAGTGGAGACATGCTGGCCGGCGCCATCATAGCGGAAAACACTGGTTTGGTCCTCCCAATTATTTAGAAAACGCATGTTTCTGCATCTGGCCTATGATATCTAAAGATAATAGTGTAGATATTCCCCTCTTCTTGCAAATTGTCTGGATAATCAACCCAAAATGTATCAAATTCAGATAATGGAAGAACTGAAATTAGCATATGTTTATTTGAACTCATATAATTTATCACACTGTCGGGGGTCTCTTCAGGATGTCTGCGTGAATCCCATTCTATATCTTCAAATTTCTCTACAAATCGTGATAAGGTTGTCTCATAACTGTTCGTTGAGGCGAATATTTGAACACCCCTGCTTCTTATGCAGTCCGGTGGACTATCTAAAATTCTAAAGTCAGAAAACTCACTTGAAATGAGTTCATCACCTTCTAAGGGTATTTGCTGTACCGCTTGGGAGAACTCCTCCCTGGCTTCCGGTAGGTCTCTGCTGAGGTTCCACCTCATCACCTCATCTCGAATGTTATGCCAGCTTGTTAACATCAGACAGGAGATCAGCATGAAAACCAACGACAACAGTATCAAGCGCCCTCTTGACATATTTATCCTCCTTACATGACGTAGGCCACAGATCATCTCCCGCTTTCTCGAAAATGATCTATGGCCCTGTTACCGATTACACTTAGTTGTTGCCGAATTGTTGCTGCATGTAGGTCATGAACGGAAGCGCGAAGCATCCGTTGCCTGGTAGATCACGGCCTCTTGAAATCCAGTTAGAGAAATCTACATCATTGTCTGGATCAGCGATTTGTTGTGCGCCTTGTCGGTAGGCAGCGAAAATTAGCGCCATGTCCTCAGCACTCAAATTCTTCCCATGCCCATAGTCGTCCAGGATGTAGCGCGTCACCACTCCCACTGCTTCAATCGCACCTGTGGTCGTCACCAGATTACACGGATTGCCGATTTCACCCAGCCTCTCCCCCGCATATCCTAGGCTCTCAAGATAGCTTTGGGCTTCATTGTAGGTCCCACCATGCACGTTTGCTTTTCCGGGACCACCGATGTCAGGGAACTCTTTTGTCACGTCACATACTCTTCTTAGTATGTCATCCAACTGACTGTCGACCCCTTCGTAATCCCAGAACATTTCTGCTGCCAGAACCCCTGCGATCAAGGATGAGGGCACATCAAATTCTCGAGCTGTTTGCTCAATGCTCCCCCGGTTTGAGTTAATGGTATGCAGAACATTTTCCACACTGAAGAAGTGGTCAATTGGGGCACTTTGGCTGGCACATTGCCGTGCCTCGACCAGTTGACTGCATAAGCGATGTTCGGCACTGCCCGGTGCCATATCACCACAGTCGTAGTATTTACACTTATCTCTACAAAGAGACCGACAGGCCGGGTTCGAGAAACCGATCCGCGCACATTGATTTTCCTCGAAGCACTGCTGTTCACAGGTCGCTATGGGATCGGCAGGCGTCGTCCCATCTGATGTCAAATCAATGCTGTCGGGAGTTGACCCTCTAAACGCGACTGATGAAGTTCTACATACGAGCGAATTTCTCATTCGGCTGGTCTTCACCGCTGGGGGACGGATAACGCTACCGCCTTGCGTCAGACTTCGCACTCGGCTCGCCATGCCTGTTGGGTCTGTTCGGTTGGGTACGTTGCCTTCGACGTAGGCGTAGCCGTTGAGGGACATGGGGCGGTGGATGGTGCCCTCGAAGGGGTCGAGGGAGGGGAAGATGGCGAGGGACGGGTGGTAGTAGCGGGCGCGGTGGTATTGCAGGCCGTTGGCGTCGCGTGGTTCGCCAGTGAAGGCGAAGCCGGTGATTGTGGTGTCGGGGTTGCCGTAGGGATCGTAGTTGTGGGTGCTTTGGAACTGACGGCCGGAGCCGATGGTGCCGCGGACACTGCCGAGGGCGTCCTCTAGGGCGTAGGCCCAGTCGCCGTTGCTGTCTTCAGTTGCGTGCAGGCCGCGTATGGCGTGGATGTAGCGTTCGGTGTTGGTGCCGGTTGTGGCTGCTAAGACCTTTGGTAGCCCTGCCTGTAAGTCGAGCAGGTAGTCAGTCTTGGTTGTGTTGACCGTCTGCGATACGCGATTGCCGAGGCCGTCGTAGATGTAGGTCGTGTTGCCGACCTGCGTCAGGCGGTTGGCGCGATCCCAGGTGTATGTGTTCGTTCCATCGGATGTTAAGTTGCCGTTGGCATCATAAGTCAGGTTCCGATTGCCGATGGCGGTCAGTTGGTTGGCGGCGTTATACGTTCTTGCTGTGCCATCCTTACTCGTCAGGTTGCCTGACCGGTCATAGGCGTAGGTGTGGTCCGTCGTGCCATCGGCTTGGGTCAAGCGGTTGAGGCCATCATAGCCGTAGCTGATCGCATCCACATGGTGGCAGTCTTCGCTGACGACGGTGATCACCTCGATATTTCTCAATCAATCACAATAACCCCCGTTGTATTCTCTATCTCTATGCTTAGATTATCACCTGTTTCTAGATCAAATACTTCAATAGATTGTTGGTCATCTGCATTGGAGCCCAACAGAACGACTCTCTGACTGTCAGGATACCACTCAATATCATCAACTGCCACCATACGAACAGTATCTTCATAACTCCAAATAATTTCATTTGTTTCTAAGTCGCTAATTTGTAAACAGGAATCAGATGGATTACCACAAAAAACGGTATATGCTATCATTGAACGATCATCTGATACTGCAAACCATGGTTCGATTACAAAATCAGACTCCCCAGAGATTACAACTTCAGAATTATCCTCGCTACTCCAGAGGGAAATAATTTCCAGAAAGTAATCAGGATTTTCAAACATATAGACCAAACTCTGATCAGTTTGTGTTGCGCCCCAGTCAAATGGGCGCGGAAAATAATCCAATATTCCATCTCGAATAAGCGTATATTCATCAGGAATGTATTTGACAAACTTGCCACCCCAACTAAGCGATACACTACCCATTAGATCTTTTGGTATATTCTCATATGTTTCACAGACGATTGCAAAATCGCCTGACGATGTATGCTCAACTATTTGGTTACATTCACCCCAAATCCAAGGCTCAGCAAGTTCAGTAACTAGGTTATAAGCAAGAGGCTGTTCTGCTGGAAACTCTTCATCAGGCCAGAAGCCTAATCTCATTATCAACCGTGTATCATCTGGTGTCCAACTCAGTGAAAAAGACTCTTCTGGAACAAACGAAAGTATTTTTTGAGGAGACCAAGAACCGGTAGGTGTAAGCCAAACCCCATCAGTATCATAATAGGCAGCATGATGACCTGAATTGGAGAAAGCAACCGTTCGTGGAATATCAGCCGCAACAAGCGTCGGCTCGTCAAACAAATCATTGATTGCGTATATTGATGAACCGCTTTGGAAATAGATCTTGTAGTCCGATTGGGCTGTCGTGGCAGAACTAAGTCCAAGGAGTAGCATAAGCGATGCAAATGAAAATAAAGTGTTCTTAAACTTCATAGGGTTGATCCTTGTCGATAATTACAAATAACACTTCAGGTAGATTTAACTACATCTACCTGAAGTATTGTTCATGTTAAATCTTCACTACGGTCTAAATTCACTGTTGCCAGTAATCCAACAGATATTGTCGCCATCAGCCCCCGCATTGCAGGTATTTACGGTTGTCACATAGATTCTCTCAACACACCCTCCGAGATATGTACTTGCTTCATCGCGTGTCATATTGAAGCGTGTTGATCGGCGTGTATTGCCGTAGAAGTTATTCAAGCCATTTTGTCTGTTTTCTACTCGATCATAAAAATCAGACACTGACTCCACGTAGTCTGAACCTTGGCATGGTGCCACTACTGCATCATTCGGGAAAAATGCTTTTCTTTTCCGACAGAAGAAATCTCCACAACGTCCATTCAGATCGGCAATTTGAGGCCAAACAGTAGTCAACTCTTCACCAGAAGGTACAAATGGACGATTCGGGTTTTGTCTCCAACCAGCAGCACCATATGTAGGATCTGCGCCTTCTGAACGATATTGGAAGTTATTGATCGTTGTCCGCACGACTCTCGCTATTCTTTCGTTAACTTCAATTGGTCTACAATCAGCCGCACAATGGCTATATCTACCATTACTCCCACAAGCTCCACCATTGGTAGGCGTAGTTTGATAGTCAAGTTCACGAGTCACAGCACGACGATTTAAGATAGCCCATGTTACCCACTCGGCTTGCTCCTCAATACGAGAACCAACGGTACCAACCTCATTTTGTACAGCCCTTGTTAGACAGTCAAATTCTGTGCTTGCCGAGAAATACTGCATAGTTTCAGCAGTAATAGTAGTATACAGCAAGTACGGATTGGAGGTTGGTGGCCAGGGAAAGCCATTCATACAGGAAATGAAGGCTCGATGATCCCTCTTAAAAACAGTGCAGTCTGACTGGGTCTTTGAACACATGCCTGTTGGGTCTGTTCGGTTGGGGGTGTTGCCTTCGACATACGAATACCCATTCAGGCTCATCGGGCGGCCTATGGTGCCTGGGTATGGGTCGAGGGAGGGGAAGATGGCCAAGGCTGGATTGTAGTAGCGGGCGCGGTGGTATTGCAGGCCGTTGGCGTCGCGTGGTTCGCCGGTGAAGGCGAAGCCGGTGATTGTGGTGTCGGGGTTGCCGTAGGGGTCGTAGTTGTGGGTGCTTTGGAACTGACGGCCAGAGCCGATGGTGCCGCGGACACTGCCGAGGGCGTCCTCTAGGGCATAGGTCCAGGCGCCGTTGCTGTCTTCAGTTGCGTGCAGGCCGCGTATGGCGTGGATGTAGCGTTCAGTGTTGGTGCCGGTTGTGGCTGCTAAGACCTTTGGTAGCCCTGCCTGCAAGTCGAGCAGATAGTCAGTCTTGGTTGTGTTGACCGTCTGCGATACCCGGTTGCCGAGGCCGTCGTAGGTGTAGGTCGTGTTGCCGACCTGCGTCAGGCGATTGGCTCGGTCCCACGTATATGTGTTGGTGCCGTCGGATGTTAAGTTGCCGTTGGCGTCGTAGGTCAGGTTCCGATTGCCGATGGCGGTCAGTTGTTAAGTTGCCGTTTTGATCCTATATTAACACATTTGGGGCACTGATGGGGAGATCCCAAGCAAAATCGTCACTGCATGCTTGTTGCCGCCGCAGAAGAAGAAAAAATGGCGGCAATGCGGGAGACCAGGCGGACAATCGGGGGAAATACGGGAAAAAACGGCGGGAAACGGCAGCAAAAAGAGGTGTCGCATGGGTTGGTTAGCAATAGGTTCATACGGGTTTAACCTTCGTGTGTTTCAGTTTCAGTGTACCTAAAAATGGGTGATTTGGGAGAACCTGTCGCAGAACGTGTGTTCTGTGTTTGAGGGTGGACGCGCCCCTCAGTGGGGGCGCATCTGATATTGAGATTTGGATTGTTACGTCTTGACTGTTCGCCTGATTCATGCATCACGTAGAGATGATTATCTTGATTGGCAAAATCTTACTCTAGGTTACAATCCTTTACTCGAGGGTCAGCTTCAATGAGGTTATACAGATCAGTAATGAACGGTTTTGTCCAAGCTGTTACTTTTGGAGCTACCATGCCCATTCCTTCTCCATGATATCCGTCTATCCACCTCGTAGTAGAAACTACGGAACAGAATTCTGGCTGAGCTAGCTTCTCAATATCACATGATCCATTAGCTATTGACCGTCCTATTAAAAACCTCGCTGATAGGTCTTTGAATTGTGTGAAAATCTCGGGGGCAAACGCAAAACTCTCCAAGATCAGATCAGCAATCTGGCTTGGGGCATTCCAAGATGCCCCCTTATTGATCGAGAGTATCACAGTATTCTGATCTGGCTCAGCGCAACGATCATCGATACTCAACAACATTTTGAGAAGGCTGTAATGGCCCATGAACATTGAGTAGTATGCTGGCATGGCCAGTATACTTTCCCCTTGACTGGCAGCTAGTTCAAAGTCAGTTCTTACCGCTGCCAGAAACTGAGAGAATTCTTGCTGACTGATGTTGGTTATGTCGGCATAGGCTCTGGGGCCGATTCCCTTAGTCAACAAGTCTCGCAGGCTACCTTCCGCCAGCAACGTTGTGGCACGTTCTAGCACTCCATCGAATACCCAACCCGTAGGTGCCCAACTGACGCCTTCGCTTATTACGAATACTGAACCCATTTCTACACTCCTTTGGATCACCAGTTCGGTGGAATTTTGATAAGATTTGGATAGTTCACGCCCAGAGGATTCGGCCATTGCAGGCTGTTAGCGTACTGATGTACTTGCTGGGCCTGGCTCGGTGATAATGGGGTCGTGTCAATTACAATGAAGTCTATACCTGATTTACCGTGATGAACATCTATGGATCTCTGAACATCCGTGAAGTCAAAGAAGTCAGGTATCGGACTCACCCCATCATAGGTTAGATTATTCTGATCTATCCAGTCTCCTTGTTTCGATACATTCCGATTGTTGATGCGAACAGCTACATTTGGATCATGTCTCCTAAGAGTTATCCCTAATTGCTGCTCAAGTCGTATCGCAGTGTCCGCTTCATGAGGGCGGAAGCGCCCTAGGTTTTGAGAATCAGTTCCAAGATCACGATAGCGCGAATCACCACTAGAACCGCCCCCTCGAGAGTATCCGCGTGGTCTGCGACTTAAGTCATCAAACTCGTCTGAATATCGCGACGGGTCCAATACATCCTCGAAGCGACGAAGATTAGGGATCAATGGCACAAGAGCAAGTACATCTACTACACTGAAGTCACCACAGGTCCATGACTTAATCGTCGCTCCCCAGTCAAAGGGTTCAGCTACTATGGGAAGAAGAACACCTTCAACAAAGTCTCGGCTGGCCAAGGCTCTTAAATTGCCCAGGGCTGTATAGCCATTTGGATTCTCCAGACCCTGATTCCAAGCATCTGTAAAAGTTCGATTGACCATTGCCCAAGGAGCAGCAGCATCATTCAACCGAGCGGCTGCCTCAAATGCAATCAAGTCCTCGTAATTCTGATTGATGAGGTTGTCCAACGGAATGTTGTAACGGCTCGAAAGCGAGCGAGCCAACTGGCGACAGAGGGGTCTCAGAAGGGCTGGCTGGGTCTTTGAACACATGCCTGTTGGGTCTGTTCGGTTGGGGGTGTTGCCTTCGACATACGAATACCCATTCAGGCTCATTGGACGATCTACTATTCCCTCGAAGGGATCGAGGGACAGCCAGCCGGCTAGGGATGGGTTGTAGTAGCGGGCTCGATTGTAGCTGAGACCATTGCTGTCGATTTGTTCGCCTGCGTAGCCGAAACCTGCACCATAGTTGCCGGCGGGGTGGCCGTAGGGATCGTAGGTGTGGATGCTTTGGAACTGACGGCCGGAGCCGATGGTGCCGCGCAGGGAGCCGAGGGCGTCCTCTAGGGCGTAGGTCCAGTCGCCGTTGCTGTCTTCAGTTGCGTGCAGGCCGCGCAGGGCGTGGATGTAGCGTTCGGTGTTGGTGCCGGTTGTGGCTGCTAAGACCTTTGGTAGCCCTGCCTGTAAGTCGAGCAGGTAGTCTGTTCGCGTTGTGTTGACCGTCTGCGATACGCGGTTGCCGAGGCCGTCGTAGGTGTAGGTGGTGTTGCCGACCTGCGTCAGGCGGTTGGCGCGATCCCAGGTGTAGGCATTGCGTACAACCTCCGATTGTCCATTGTCGTTAGTTGTTAAGTTGCCGTTTTGATCCTATATTAACACATTTGGGGCACTGATGGGGAGATCCCAAGCAAAATCGTCACTTCATGCTTGTTGCCGCCGCCACGGAAGAAAAAATGGCGGCAATGCGGGAGACCAGGCGGACAATCGGGGAAAATACGGGAAAAACGGCGGGAAACGGCAGCAAAAAGAGGTGTCGCATGGGTTGGTTAGCAATAGGTTCATACGGGTTCAACCTTCGTGTGTTTCAGTTTCAGTGTACCTAAAAATGGGTGGTTTGGGAGAACATGTCGCAGAACGTGTGTTCTGGGTTTGAAAACAGACACGCCCCTGATTTTTGCTATGATGTGAGCATCAATCAGGGGGTGAAAGTTAAGGAGTTAGGCTATGTAGATACCCCTTTCTGGACACTATTTGTATTCAAACCAGGAAGGATCTGAGGACAATGTCAGATACTCAGACGCCTCTTTAATAACGGTGTCTTCTCCTCGTAGGTGCATGACTTCATTGAAATCTTCTAAAGCACCTTTTGTTTTCCCTAACTGATGACGAGCCATGCCCCGCAAGTGATGGACAAACTTTAGGAAGTTTGGGTGTTGATCACCCATGCTTACAATTTGAGATAAATCTTGCTCTGCCTGGTCATATTGTTGCATTTGATAGTGCAGTTGGGCACAATTGATTAAAGCTGACTCGTCGTTTGGCTTGATTTCTAATGCCTTAGTATAGTCTTGGAGTGCTTGCTGATCATTGCCTGCCCGCCTATGATAATAGCCTCGTCGCATATAAGTTCCCTCCGTAGCAAAGTCATTTTCAATCAACCAGTCTAAATCGCTCATGAGTGACGAGAGATCTCCAATCTCCCCATGTGAAATGGCTAGCAGCCTATACGCTTCGACACTATCATCCAAATCGGCACTTAATTCTGTCACCCTTGTGAGATCAGAAATAGCCCCCTCAAACCTACCACGATGATATAGGAATCGGCCTCGTATCAGATAGTAGTCTCTGTTGTTCGGCTCTACCTCTATGGCCTTGTCTAGTTCACCTAATGCGTCCTCAAATTCGCTTGAATATTCCTTCTTCAAGAACCGCTTATAATAATACTCTCCGCTTTTTGTCATATCTGCACCTCCTCTGAATTCGTGTGGATAATAGCCACTAGAAGTGTTCCAGTGGCTATTGTTTAGCTCAAATTACTGACCAAAGCAAAGTTGTGGATTACTCGCGCACATTGCGCCTCCAGCGGGAACGAGTTTCGGTAAACTAACCCCTACACCAACAGCTATGGGTAAGCACACGGCACCTGCTACCCCAATCAAAGCCATATCACATAGAATGCCACAGTCCGCTCTTGCTGGTATATCGCTTCCGCGCCCATAAGGTGGCGGTGGTTCAGGTGCTGCTATGGGAACCTCTGTAAATTGCCCTGCTCCGATAGCGGGAATGTCCAGAATGATACTGGGTGCTGGCGGAGTGCTAGGAGGCGGACTCCCACCTTGTCTGCTGTTCTTGAAAGTTGAGGAATCTAGGGCGAGCCAAGCGAGGGCTGCAAGGTAGGTCGGATGGCCTCGATTACAGGTATCAGAGTCATCACCCGTTGCATTGAATTTCTGCATACCCCTTGTCTCATAGCAACGGATTGCCTTCTCTAAACCACCAGGTTTTTTAGGATCTCCACCCTGTTGCATCGTGTCAAAAGCGTCTGTATGCCCTTTCCAATCGGTGTCAAGTGAAGCACATTTTGCCGGCAGGTTTGAATATGTTGATGGATAGTTTCTAAACCGTTCATACTCGAAGCAGTCGTCCTGAAGCATTTCGTTATAGCGTTGGGCTAACCCCTTCGTGAAATTCCCCGCAGCATTGACGATATACTCAAACATTTCACTCAGAAAGTCACTACAGGGTTTGTTACCACAACCGTGAGTCACCTGAAGCCCGGATGGGTCGGTATACATGATCGGATTGCCTTCGACATACGAATACCCATTTAGGCTCATGGGGCGGCCTATGGTGCCTTCGTATGGATCGAGGGAGGGGAAGATGGCGAGGGAGGGGTGGTAGTAGCGGGCGCGGTGGTATTGCAGGCCGTTGGCGTCGCGTGGTTCACCGGTGAAGGCGAAGCCTGTGATTGTGGTGTCGGGGTGGCCGTAGGGATCGTAGTTGTGGGTGCTTTGGAACTGACGGCCGGAGCCGATGGTGCCGCGCACACTGCCGAGGGCGTCCTCTAGGGCGTAGGTCCAGTCACCGTTGCTGTCTTCAGTTGCGTGCAGGCCGCGCAGGGCGTGGATGTAGCGTTCGGTGTTGGTGCCGGTTGTGGCTGCTAAGACCTTTGGTAGCCCTGCCTGTAAGTCGAGCAGGTAGTCTGTTCGCGTTGTGTTGACCGTCTGCGATACGCGGTTGCCGAGGCCGTCGTAGGTGTAGGTGGTGTTGCCGACCTGCGTCAGGCGGTTGGCGCGATCCCAGGTGTAGGCATTGCGTACAACCTCCGATTGTCCATTGTCGTTAGTTGTTAAGTTGCCGTTTTGATCCTATATTAACACATTTGGGGCACTGATGGGGAGATCCCAAGCAAAATCGTCACTTCATGCTTGTTGCCGCCGCCACGGAAGAAAAAATGGCGGCAATGCGGGAGACCAGGCGGACAATCGGGGAAAATACGGGAAAAACGGCGGGAAACGGCAGCAAAAAGAGGTGTCGCATGGGTTGGTTAGCAATAGGTTCATACGGGTTCAACCTTCGTGTGTTTCAGTTTCAGTGTACCTAAAAATGGGTGGTTTGGGAGAACATGTCGCAGAACATGTGTTCTGTTTTTGAAAGCAGACGCACTCTCAATTGGGAGCGCGTCTGGTGTTGTGATTTGGATTGTTACGTCCTGACTGTTCGCTTGATTAATGCTTCACATCGTAGCAAAAATCAAGGGATGGAAGTCAAGACTTTACGTCTGAAAGAGACATTTACTATCCTGGATAGGACCTCCTTTTCAGCTTGTTATCAAGGAACTAAACTATTCGCATTTATGAACCTCCTTTGGAAGGTTTGATAAGCGTGTAACGATTTTCCTGTTCAGCCCGCAGAATTCCGTTACTCTCTAACTCTTGCAGAATGGGCAATATATCCCGCCGTAGTTTTTCCACGTCATCTACAGAATCCTGAAATTTGGTCCTGATTGTTTGCATTTCAGCAGTGTTTTTTTCTGCTTTCAGTAACCAAATTATATAGTTCACCAACCAATTCCAATCGAAACGTTTCAAACTACCAACATCCCATCCAATGACTTCACCTGTTGTTACATGGGTTAAGTGACAACCGATGCCATGAAGCCGATATTCCCATTCTTGGTTTTCTCCCCAAAGCCCTCTGTGCGGAGCATAAATATACTTCCTCCTTAACTCAGCACGAGTCTGAGGATGAACTTTGCCTTCGAGAGGCAATATCATATCTGGCCTCAAATCTCTCATCGCATCTAAGACTATGGACTGCCGTTGGGTATACCTTTCGATAATTGTATGTAAGATGGATTGTACACGATCTACCATTGTACCTCACTCCATTCAAAAGCTAGATAATCTCCAGCGTCATCAAAGTCAAACGGGGTAACATCGTTTACTCCAATATCGTAACCTGGATCGTCGAAATCTGTCCAGGGATCATCCCAAGCATCATTGAGATTAAAGTCGATATATCCTGCTCCAATTGGAATGTTCACCAGACGTGAGGCCACAAATCTATGATGTCCGTCGCGCAATGTGTCGAAATTTACGCCTCGGATTAGAGGCACAGGCGGGAAAGGTGACCCCTGACATTTAGCTCGATATGCAAATTCTGTTACACTTTCGGGGCCAATTCGAGCAAGTCTTTTAGGTTCTGCAGACTTTATACGTCTCCCATTTATTCTATCGCTCAGGGCAGAGCCATATACAACATCAGCAACAGTCCGTCCCTCAGACAAACGTTCTACTGATTCGCGTGTACACTCTTCGTCAGATTGGGAAGTATCTGCAATTGTCCCGGCAGTTGCCAGTATGACAACAATCCCGGCAATCAAACCGCCCATCCCAAGGAGCGCACCACCACCAAGGGCTGCACCTGTACCTGTGGCTGCCCCCGTTGCTCCGCCCGCAAGTCCTCCAGCGCCTATGGTTCCACCAGCAGTAACACTGACAACAAGGGTCAAGCCGATTGCCGTTGCAACTTGTTGGGGAACGTTATTTTGACACGCCCATTGCATCACGGCTTGCCTTGCAAGTTCGGGATGCTCCTGGAACAACCTGGGAAGGATGGCCGCGTTGTTTAACGTTTCCAATGCAGTAAAAGCCTCCAACTGATGATATTGGAGCTTCATCAGCTTATCGAGGTTGAGGTCATACTTATTGGCAAAGTGCTGAGCCAGGTGTTTACAGCGCCACCCAATGACATCGTACCAGGCTGGATTTTCGGGGCATCTGCCTGTTGGGTCTGTTCGGTTGGGGGTGTTGCCTTCGACATATGAATACCCATTCAGGCTCATGGGGCGGCCTATGGTGCCTGGGTATGGGTCGAGGGAGGGGAAGATGGCGAGGGATGGGTTGTAGTAGCGGGCTCGATTGTAGCTGAGACCATTGCTGTCGATTTGTTCGCCCGCGTAGCCGAAACCTGCACCATAGTTGCCGGCGGGGTTGCCATAGGGATCGTAGTTGCGGGTGCTTTGGAACTGACGGCCGGAGCCGATTGTGCCACGGACACTGCCGAGGGCGTCCTCTAGGGCGTAGGTCCAGTTGCCAGTGCTGTCTTCGGTTGCGTGCAGGCCGCGTATGGCGTGGATGTAGCGTTCGGTGTTGGTGCCGGTTGTTGCTGCCAGGACTTTGGGCAGGCCGGATTGCAGATCGAGCAGATAGTCAGTCTTGGTTGTGTTGACGGTTTGCGATACCCGGTTGCCGAGGCCGTCATAAGTGTAGGTGGTGTTGCCGACCTGTGTTAGGCGGTTGGCGCGATCCCAGGTGTAGGCATTGCGTACAACCTCCGATTGTCCATTTTGTTAGTTGTTAAGTTGCCGTTTTGATCCTATATTAACACATTTGGGGCACTGATGGGGAGATTCCAAGCAAAATCGTCACTGCATGCTTGTTGCCGCCGCAGAAGAAGAAAAAATGGCGGCAATGCGGGAGACCAGGCGGACAATCGGGGAAATACGGGAAAAAACGGCGGGAAACGGCAGCAAAAAGAGGTGTCGCATGGGTTGGTTAGCAATAGGTTCATACGGGTTCAACCTTCGTGTGTTTCAGTTTCAGTATATCTGAAGCTGGGTGATTTGGGAGAACATATCGCAGAACGTGTGTTCTGGATTTGAGGGTGGACGCGCCCCCGATTGGAAGCGCGTCTGGTGGTGTGATTTGGATTGTTACGTCCTGACTTTCGCCCGATTGATACCTACATTGTAGCAAAAATCAGGGGGTGAGAGTCAGGATTTTAGGGTTTGAAAATAGAGCTTTTCGGCTGTCTTCTGTATCCGCGTAAATTGGTCGAGGCTTGTTTTACTCGCCACTCGAATTTTCAACCATCCAGTCAGATGACATATCAACTTGTCTTTGCGTTGTATTTTTGTTTTCGTATACTACAATCAGCATCGACTTATCAGGAATCTCCCAATCTAAGTCACCAACTCCTCCAACTTCACTATGTCTTTCAATCTTCTCATCATGCCATGCAATACCAACTTCTGGACTGTTTCTATCAAGATCATATACGACTTGATCCGCGATATCCTTCCCTAGGGCTTGGTAAACTGCTTCTTTTGCGCTTATTCCACTTCTCCATGACACCAAAGAAGCATCCATTATCTGCTTATCATCTCTTATGTCTACATACAGAATTTTAACTGCCATTGCCATTCCTTTGACAAACTAATTACCTGAGTGGAGTATCCCCCCTTCTTGTAGGGGGGATATTATAACTGATTTATGGATTGGGATTTCGCGGTGGTTCAGGTGTCAATCCTGTTGCCAATATTCTACCAGAAACAGGCAATACTGCCGTAGTCGGAACGAGAAAAACATGAAGTCTCTCAGGTATAACAACTAGGCCATTTAAGTTAACCATCACCCACGCCTCAACGTCTTTGGTATAGAAAGGGGCAAGGTAGATTTGCCGCGAAATCTGCCCTTTGGACATTGTACCAGGTACAATGTCGGTAAAATATACCCCACTACCATATCGGGCCCGCTGTGGATTTGCATCAAAATCTGAATACGGTATTGTCTGTGTAGTCAGAATAAAACTGATTTTGGATGCAGTACCATAATGGAATAGCGGAACGACCTCATCATCTGTGTAGTTATCAGGGAATGTCCGAGTGATAGGAACATCAATTACATCATCATCTGCCCGTGAGAAATCCATAGGTTGACGCAGAGGCAGAGCGATTGAACCACCGCCAGTGATCCCCCCGACCAAAGCGGCGCCTGCTGCAAGACACGCGCCTCCAACGAGAATGCCGCCTGCAACTGCGTCTTCAGGCCCTGGCAGCGGGTTAACAAACGAGACGGTGCCTGCAACTCCGACAGCGCTACTCATGATGTTCCCCGCGTTGTTTGACCGGGTCTTCATGCTCAATGGCGGCCGAGCACGGTTGTCGTTCCAAAGTCTGGTGAAGTCTTGATAAGGCAGGCCACGCCAGTACGCATCTTCCTGCCTGAGCAACTCCCGGTAGGTCGGGTCATCCAGGTCAATTCCCGATGCATAGTTGACCCATGCTTCAAGACACTGACTTTGCTGATTTGAGGGAGTCCCTGGATTGTCCCAACATTTGCCACTGGGGTCGGTTCGGTTGGGGGTGTTGCCTTCGACATACGAATACCCATTCAGGCTCATCGGGCGGCCTATGGTGCCTGGGTATGGGTCGAGAGAGGGGAAGATGGCGAGGGATGGGTTGTAGTAGCGGGCGCGGTGGTATTGCAGGCCGTTGGCGTCGCGGGGTTCGCCGGTGAAGGCGTAGCCGGTCATGGTTGTGGTGTTGGGATGGCCGTAGGGGTCGTAGTTGTGGGTGCTTTGGAACTGACGGCCGGAGCCGATGGTGCCACGGACACTGCCGAGGGCGTCCTCTAGGGCGTAGGTCCAGTCGCCGTTGCTGTCTTCGGTTGCGTGCAGGCCGCGTATGGCGTGGATGTAGCGTTCGGTGTTGGTGCCAGTTGTGGCTGCTAAGACCTTTGGTAGCCCTGCCTGTAAGTCGAGCAGATAGTCTGTTCGCGTTGTGTTGACCGTCTGTGATACGCGATTGCCGAGGCCGTCGTAAGTATAGGTCGTGTTGCCGACCTGCGTCAGGCGATTGGCTCGGTCCTAGGTGTAGGCATTGCGTACAATCTCCGATTGTCCATTAGTTGTTAAGTTGCCGTTTTGATCCTATATTAACACATTTGGGGCGTTGATGGGGAGATTGTTGCCGCCGCAGAAGAAGAAAAAATGGCGGCAATGCGGGAGACCAGGCGGACAATCGGGGAAATACGGGAAAAAACGGCGGGAAACGGCAGCAAAAAGGGGTGTCGCGTGGGTTGGTTAGCAATAGGTTCATACGGGTTCAACCTTCGTGTGTTTCAGTTTCAGTGTACCTAAAAATGGGTGGTTTGGGAGAACATGTCGCAGAACGTGTGTTCAGTGTTTGAAAGCAGACACGCCCCCACCCAGGGGCGCGTCTGGTAGTATGACTGGAAGTCAAGACTTTAGGGTGTGTAAATAGGGTTTTCAGACCCAATACCTATCAACGAAATACCGCGCTTTCAGACATCCCGTTGTGTTGACCAATCAGGCACAGCCAACCAAGTATTGTAGTTACTGTCAAACTCCAAATTTCCTTCCACCTCTAAATCGGTATCGCACAACAATACCCTTTTCCCGTTTTGAAGATGCTTGGCTATCTGAGGTTGTGTATCAACATTTATTACAACACGCTCAGCAGGGTCTTGCATCATTGAGTTGAAGTCTACAATGATTTGTATCATTGTTGTTCCTTTCAGCTAACTGACACGACATGGATTTGGAATTGGTGTGAATGCGCTACTTATTGTTGCTGCAATGTTTTGTGGGAGTGTCGAATAACCATCCACAGTGATTGTATGATGATACCCTCCTCCTGGACTTGCAACTAAACTAATAATAGCATTTTCCACAGCGCCTACCGCAGACAGCATTTCTGAAGTGGATACTGTAATGCTTGCATTGCGGAAAGGCGATACACACGCCAATTCACGTATTGTGCTACCAGGGTTGTATTGTGCTGATACTCCGTACAGACCGGGAACTGCAATATGTTCTCTGTACGATGTAACTAGATTATCCGCAGCAGACAGACCCCCTCTCACAACCCAATTCCGTGATGTGTCATCACTATCTAAGGCTTCAATAGCTTGTGCCTCAGTCAAAGTCTGTACATTCACATCACTCGAAGACAACCCAAGCTCACCTTTCGCCCAATCGACAATCGTGTCTATATCGGGAATTTTCGGTAAATCGGGCAGGAAGGGATTCAGGTTATAGAACAAGATTTGGAGATTTGTGGCGTTGATGACTACATGGAACGCCGAAGCACTCACAGTGTCGATCACGTTCAACATTTCTGTCAAAGCGTCTTCATAATCGTCTGGCTCAAAGGTGGGAATGATGGGTGGGAAAGCACTACAATCATAGCAGAAAACGATAGGCGGGGCACCCACACAGCAGATAGCACCCGACGCTGCTGGTGAAGATCTGTGCGCAACCCGGACGGCTGGCGCTGCTGGCATCCTAACACCCACACTGCCTGTCTGGGCAAAGGAGGCTGCTGGAGTCCTACATACGAGCGAATTTCTCATTCGGCTGGTCTTCACCGCTGGGGGACGGATAACGCTACCACCTTGCGTTAGACTTCGCACTCGGCTCGCCATGCCTGTTGGGTCTGTTCGGTTGGGGGTGTTGCCTTCGACGTAGGCGTAGCCGTTGAGGGACATGGGACGGCCCATGGTGCCTGGGTATGGGTCGAGGGAGGGGAAGATGGCGAGGGACGGGTTGTAGTAGCGGGCGCGGTGGTATTGCAGGCCGTTGGCGTCGCGGGGTTCGCCGGTGAAGGCGAAGCCTGTGATTGTGGTGTCGGGGTTGCCGTAGGGGTCGTAGTTGTGGGTGCTTTGGAACTGACGGCCGGAGCCGATAGTGCCGCGGACACTGCCGAGGGCGTCCTCTAGGGCGTAGGTCCAGTTGCCGTTGCTGTCTTCAGTTGCGTGCAGGCCGCGTATGGCGTGGATGTAGCGTTCGGTGTTGGTGCCGGTTGTGGCGGCCAGGACTTTGGGCAGGCCGGATTGCAGATCGAGCAGATAGTCAGTCTTGGTTGTGTTGACCGTCTGCGATACCCGGTTCCCCAGCCCATCGTAGGTGTAGGTCGTGTTGCCGACCTGCGTTAGGCGGTTGGCGCGATCCCAGGTGTAGGTGTTGCGTACAACCCCCGATTGTCCATTAGTTGTTAAGTTGCCGTTTTGATCCTATGTTAACACATAATGGTTGTTGCCGCCGCAGAAGAAGAAAAAATGGCGGCAATGCGGGAGACCAGGCGGACAATCGGGGGAAATACGGGAAAAAACGGCGGGAAACGGCAGCAAAAAGGGGTGTCGCGTGGGTTGGTTAGCAATAGGTTCATACGGGTTCAACCTTCGTGTGTTTCAGTTTCAGTGTACCTAAAAATGGGTGGTTTGGGAGAACATGTCGCAGAACGTGTGTTCTAGGTTTGAAAGTGGACGCGCCCTTGATATGAAGATATCTCTGTCCTGATTACTTATGCCAACAGAACAGAGAATAAGAACCCCCTAGTCAACCCGCGAACGCCAAAAACTTAAGGTTTTGTCATCCTGATCTATACTATAGTGAGGATTGTCATCGTAAAATCCCTTGAGAAACTCATACACAACTGATCGTTGATCTGCGGTGAGCAGGTTTACCATATCAAGAAACCATTCATCTTTAGGCAAATCAGCGGGTGGCTTGAGTGTAGCGACCAAAAAGACACTTATATCACTAGGTTCTTCGTCAAGTGCAGCAATCAGAAATCCTGGTAGATAATACTGAAAAGCCTCAACCGTAAATCTTCCCAAAGTCATTTGCCAATATTCACCGAGTTGAACATCTACTTCTCGCCAATGTTTCCCCTTAAAGGCTTGGAGCATCTCGTAGGACTCTGCATATTGTGGATGAGTAATCAAATTCGTATCCCCTGGATATTCAACTGATTTGAAGGCTTCCTTGATTTGTCTGATCAGAGTAGCGTCGTCCATTTTATACACCTCTTTAGAATTGATTATCATTTAAACTAAGGGATGAAGATGGTGATCCTCATCCCTCAGCAAATCACATGCTATTCAGCAAGTCTTGGCACTTTTGTCGAGCATCTTGTACCCTCCGTATCTCCTTCTCATGGTTTGGCGTTGGGTTATTGGGATAGCAGGTGTCTTGAACCGCTTGTCGGGCAGCTTCACATGCCAGATTATCATCAATGATCGTCTGGATATGATCTCGCGTGATGACAACATCCCTTTCTCTCCTGACCCCCTGCACTGATCTCAATCTCTGTCTCAACTTCTTGAGACCTTTTTTCTCAGCACAGCCCAAGATGATACTACTCTTGCAACGATCCCTTACAATCTGGGCTAAGGCATCATGTTGTTGTGGGGTGCAATTGCCATACCGGCTGCTTGATGTGTTGGACTGGCTCTGTGTGTTTGAAGTGCTGCTGGCAAAGGTGTTGATCAGATTGCCCGCACCTCGAACCCCATGAACGAGGGCGTCTCCTAACCGTTCGTAGTCATCTTGATCCAGACCCAAGGTCGGATCAATCGGCACATCCGGAAATTCAGGCGGCTCTTGCGGTAGCCTAAAGCTATAGAATGGACGGTTCAACAGGGAGACGGTTCCTGTTCCTACAAGCGCCCCGACCAAAGCGGCTCCTGCTGCAAGACACGCGCCTCCGATCAAAATGCCCCCTGCAACTGCATCTTCAGGCCCTGGCAGCGGGTTAACAAACGAGACGGTGCCTGCAACTCCGACAGCGCTACTCATGATGTTCCCCGCGTTGTTTGACCGGGTCTTCATGCTCAATGGCGGCCGAGCACGGTTGTCGTTCCAAAGTCTGGTGAAGTCTTGATAAGGCAGGCCACGCCAGTACGCATCTTCCTGCCTGAGCAACTCCCGGTAGGTCGGGTCATTCAGGTCAATTCCCGATGCATAGTTGACCCATGCTTCAAGACACTGACTTTGTTGACTTGATGGAGTCCCTGGATTGTCCCAACATTTGCCGCTGGGGTCGGTTCGGTTGGGGGTGTTGCCTTCGACATACGAATACCCATTCAGGCTCATGGGGCGGCCCATGGTGCCTGGGTATGGATCAAGACTGTTGAACACACTCAAGCGAGGGTCGTAGTAGCGGGCTCGATTGTAGCTGAGACCATTGCTGTCGATTTGTTCGCCTGCGTAGCCGAAACCTGCACCATAGTTGCCGGCGGGGTGGCCGTAGGGGTCGTAGTTGTGGGTGCTTTGGAACTGACGGCCGGAGCCGATGGTGCCGCGCACACTGCCGAGGGCGTCCTCTAGGGCGTAGGTCCAGGTGCCGTTGCTGTCTTCGGTTGCGTGCAGGCCACGTATGGCGTGGATGTAGCGTTCGGTGTTGGTGCCGGTTGTGGCTGCTAAGACCTTTGGTAGCCCTGCCTGTAAGTCGAGCAGGTAGTCTGTTCGCGTTGTGTTGACCGTCTGCGATACGCGATTGCCGAGGCCGTCGTAGGTGTAGGTCGTGTTGCCGACCTGCGTCAGGCGGTTGGCGCGATCCCAGGTGTAGGCGTTGACTCCATCGGATGTTAAGTTGCCGTTGGCGTCGTAGGTCAGGTTCCGATTGCCGATGGCGGTCAGTTGGTTGGCGGCGTTGTAGGTGCGAGTTGCCCCGTCCTTGCTCGTCAGGTTGCCTGACCGGTCATAGGCGTAGGTGTGGTCCGTCGCGCCATCGGCTTGGGTCAAGCGGTTGAGGCCATCATAGCCGTAGCTGATCGCATCCACATGGTGGCGGTCTTCGCTGACGACGGTGATCACCTCGATCTGTTTGAAGCGGAAGACGCGGTCTGTCGACCGATGATGGTTGTCCGAGCGCACCTCGATGCTCACTTTGCCGGTGGCTTCGTCGTCTGGCTTGACCACTTTGGGCAGCTCGATCACCTTCTCGCCCACCGTTTCTTCATAACCGTTGAAGCTGCGCCAGAACCAGCCGTTGATGCTGATGTCGATCATGCCATGATCGGGGCCGGTGCCGATGGTGAGGAGCGCGCCGTCGCCGGTGTAGGCGATCTCCATCACGCTGCCCCACTTGGCCGTCCTTTTGTAGCCGCCGGTGTCCGTCCAGGGGCCTTTGGGGAAGGTGACGCCCTGGCCCGTGCGGGTCTGCGTCTGCCTGCGGGTGGTCTGGGTCGAGAAATCCTCTAGGGCAATCTTGCGATCTCCATTGGGACGCACCTGGTACTCCAGATGCATCTGCGCACCCCAGGTGCGCCCGTGCCTGATAGCGCGCAAAAAGCGGTCACTGTAGTAGGTGTAGCCGGTCCAGACTTGATTGGGGCGCCAAGTGTACACATGCTGGCCGGCGCCATCGTAGCGGAAAACACTGGTTTGGTCCTCCCAATCGATCAGGCTGATCAGTTGCCCTTTGACGTCGTAGCGATAGGTGATGGTCTTGTTGCCGGGGAGCGTCATGTAGGTGCGGTTGCCCACCTCGTCGTAGGCGTAGCTGACGGCTTCGTCGACTGTGCCGTTGCCGTCTGTGTCGAAGCCCACACGGGTCAGCCGGCGGGCGGCATCGTAGGTGTAGGTGGTCTTGCGCTTGAGGTTGGTGGCGACGTGGCTGGTGTTGTTGTATTCGGCCATCGACACCCGGTTGCCAGCGGCATCGTAGCTGAAGTCGACGTCGGGTGTGTTGGTTGGATCGCCATAGCCGATCTTCTGCAAGCGACCCAGCCGGTCAAACTCACGGGTGAGATCGTAGCTGCCGCCGGCATCGAGGCCTGGATAGGTCTGGGTGGTGCGGGTGCCGCCGCTGTTCAGGTCGGCGTAGGCGGTTGACCACTCGTTGGCGAGTGGATTGGTCAGCTTGGTGCGGCGGTTGAGGGCGTCGTATTCGTAGCGGGTCAGGTTGCCACGGGGATCGCGCAGGCTGCTCATGCGGTGGCATCCCAGACTTAGTCCGCTAGATTTAGTCACCTGCGCCCCAGATACGAATAATTCTTGTATCATTTTCAGAGCCAAGACCAATAAGCAAGTGATCGTTGTACGTAAACATTAATTTATGTACAGCACCTGAATATGCCTGAAATGATGATAATTGACGGCCTGTGTCAACATCCCAGATAGTAATTTGTCCGTTTGCATCTCCTAAAGCAACCAGCGATGCATCACCGTTGAGAGCCAGGGCGGTCATGTGGTTTGGAATCACAGATGGTTCCATCTCAGAGTTTACTGGAACTATAATGGTTTGGCTGTTGGTATCCATTTCGTTGTCCCATATCTCTATTTGATAACTGAACTCATTTGCAATACCTAGGGACTCGGCCACACCCAGTGAAATTGTGTCACTACCACCAGCATAACCAGGGACTATGAACCATGCCTCCCTATTTGAAACCAATGAACCAGCTTCTACATCCCAAAGTTGCATATTGAAATCGTTGTATCCGGCAGGATTACTCAAAAACATTATTCGTTCGTTATCGGATGTGAAATGCAACTCAGTAACAATATCATTAACTTCTTCAAAGGATGTAACGATATCACCTGACTGAGGGCTATAGACGAACACACTACCCTCACCAATCCAGGGGTCTCCTCCAAGGTTATCGGTATTAGATCCTGCCCAAGCAAACAGGCTACTGGATGGGGAAAACGCTATACTTGTGATCTCATCTCTTTGTCCCTCAATTGAGCTTATAAGCTCACCTGAAGTAGTATCCCATAGTTGAATCTGCGAAGAGGCTCTATCCACAGTTGCAATTTGTGATGCATCTAGACTGAAAGCAGCAAGTTTTAGATCGTGACATACATCCCAAAAAGGTGAGTTATTTAGCATGTCAGTTAATTCAAATACTTGGAAGTTTGTAGATGTCGTTGTGACAAGCCTATGATCATCTGGAGAGAGTACCAAGTCTTGATACTCTCCAGGATCTGACTCGGCGAATTTTGTTAACTTGTTAATATTGTCTGTCCTAAGTACTTGCGTATTACCATTTATAGGTAGTGAAATAACACAAGATTCGCTACCTATGGCGATTTTTGTAGGCGAGCTTATTAAAGCTAAAGAAAGAAACATATATAAGATCACAGTTTTTTCTGTCATTTTCATACCCTTATTCTTCTGATTCTCTGTCAACGATTGAGAGGCATCTGTAAGAATGCCCCTCAATCCATCGGCAAATCGATATTTAACGGCAAGCAGTCACAGGTGAACCCAGGTCACGTTCTGTAGCTCCATCACCGCTACAACTCTCATAGTATCCCTTATCGTCAAGTTGAATTCGACCATTATTGCATTGCACACATTTGCCGTCGCTTGGACGTAGATACACAGTTGGTTCTCCAATGAATTGTGGACACTGCCAGTTCACATGAATTGGCGAGCCACCGCTGGAATACACGACAACGGAACGAGGTGATCCCCCGAAGATAATATGATTATCATCTTCAGGATACCATGCAGGAACAAATACACTTTGTCGGCCACGTTCAGCAGCCGTCGATTGCCATTCTGGTATTTTGTTTATCACACTTGAACAGAAGCTGTTTTCTTGGGTCAAATGCGATGAACTTGCAACAGTCTGTAAAGCAGATATGTTGGTAATGCCAAAGTCTCCACTATTGAAACCTGCCAGGGGATCGGAAACACATCTCATTTGTCGAGCCATACGCAGTGCGATAGCATAGCCTGGGAAATTTGGTACGGGAAATCCCTCAGGGTTCCCACGGCAACGAGACACATATTCTGAATAGCCAAGTGTAGTCTGTTTATCATCTGAAATTTCCACACCAAATTGCTTCTCGATAAAGAGTTGAGTGACACGAAAGCCGTAGAAGCTGCCATTGTAGCGATTTAATTGCGAAAGCATTATCGCTGCCATTACCTCATTGGATTCAGTACCCGTAGCCTCTGCTGCTGAGATATGAGCAAGATAGCGGATATCACATTCATCCAACTCTGCACCAGCACATGTTGATTGTGGTGTAGTCGCCGGTGGCCAAGCAATGCCATTGATACAAGCCCAGAATGCCAGTGGGTTTCCTATCAATCCAGTGCAGTCTGGCTGGGTCTTTGAACACATGCCTGTGGGGTCTGTTCGGTTGGGGGTGTTGCCTTCGACATACGAATACCCATTCAGGCTCATCGGGCGGCCTATGGTGCCTTCGTATGGGTCGAGGGAGGGGAAGATGGCGAGGGACGGGTTGTAGTAGCGGGCGCGGTGGTATTGCAGGCCGTTGGCGTCGCGGGGTTCGCCGGTGAAGGCGAAGCCTGTGATTGTGGTGTCGGGGTTGCCGTAGGGGTCGTAGTTGTGGGTGCTTTGGAACTGACGGCCGGAGCCGATAGTGCCGCGGACACTGCCGAGGGCGTCCTCTAGGGCGTAGGTCCAGTTGCCGTTGCTGTCTTCAGTTGCGTGCAGGCCGCGCAGGGCGTGGATGTAGCGTTCGGTGTTGGTGCCGGTTGTGGCTGCTAAGACCTTTGGTAGCCCTGCCTGCAAGTCGAGCAGGTAGTCAGTCTTGGTTGTGTTGACCGTCTGCGATACCCGGTTGCCGAGGCCGTCGTAGGTGTAGGTGGTGTTGCCGACCTGTGTTAGGCGATTGGCGCGATCCCACGTATATGTATTCGTGCCGTCGGATGTTAAGTTGCCGTTGGCGTCGTAGGTCAGGTTCCGATTGCCGATGGCGGTCAGTTGGTTGGCGGCGTTGTAGGTGCGAGTTGCCCCGTCCTTGCTCGTCAGGTTGCCTGACCGGTCATAGGCGTAGGTGTGGTCCGTCGCGCCATCGGCTTGGGTCAAGCGGTTGAGGCCATCATAGCGGTAGCTGATCGCATCCACATGGTGGCGGTTTTCGCTGACGACGGTGATCACCTCGATCTGCTTGAAGCGGAAGACGCGGCCTGTCGACTGATGATGGTTGTCCGAGCGCACCTCGATGCTCACCTTGCCGGTGGCTGCGTCGTCTGGCTTGACCACTTTGGGTAGCTCGATCACCTTCTCGCCCACCCTTTCTTCATAACCGTTGAAGCTGCGCCAGAACCAGCCGTTGATGCTGATATCAATCATGCCATGATCGGGGCCGGTGCCGATGGTGAGGAGCGCGCCGTCGCCGGTGTAGGCGATCTCCATCACGCTGCCCCACTTGGTCGTCTGCTTGTAGCCGCCGGTGTCCGTCCAGGGGCCTTTGGGGAAGGTGACGCCCTGGCCCGTGCGGGTCTGCGTCTGGCTGCGGGTGGTCTGGGTCGAGAAATCCTCTACGGCAATCTTGCGATCCCCGTTGGGGCGCACCTGGTAGTACAGATGCATCTGCGCACCCCAGTTCAGTTGGTGCCTGATAGCGCGCAAAAAGCGGTCACTGTAGTAGATGTAGTCGCTCCAGACTCTATTGGGTCGCCAAGTGGAGACATGCTGGCCGGCGCCATCGTAGCGGAAAACACTGGTTTGGTCCTCCCAATCGATCAGGCTGATCAGTTGCCCTTTGACGTCGTAGTGATAGGCGATGGTCTTGTTGCCGGGGAGCGTCATGTAGGTGCGGTTGCCCACCTCGTCGTAGGCGTAGCTGACGGCTTCGTCGACTGTGCCGTCGCCGTCTGTGTCGAAGCCCACACGGGTCAGCCGGCGGGCGGCATCGTAGGTGTAGGTGGTCTTGCGTTTGAGGTTGGCGGCGACGTGGCTGGTGTTGTTGTATTCGGCCATCGACACCCCGATCCCTCATTATGTAAAGTTCCCTACAGTTGAACCAGCCAGACGCGCCCCCGATTGGAAGCGCGTCTGGTGTCTGAAAAACGACATTACAGTCATCATTTGCTTGGTTAGTCAGTCCGTGTGTAAGTGATTTCTGCGATGTTTGAGAACGGTATACACTTGACATCCCTCGCGCCTTGTCCAGATTCCTGCACACAAAAGTAATCTGACCCTACTTCATACAGTGTGCGTCGCATCGTTAAATCATCAACAGTCACATCTTCAGGGATTATCCAATACTGTGTATCACCAGCTATTGGCGTTGCAAAACGAGTTACCAACGTGACATAGTTCATGTCTATACTGTTAAGTAAGTTTTGCAAAGTCCGCTCAGTTTCCTGTGCCTCCGAGTGTGTCAGATTATATCCAGCTACTCTTAAGCCAATTAAGCAGGATATGATGATTATAGCAACTACCATGCTATTTGCATTCTTTAACATAGACATTCTAGCCCTTTACATACACTACCTAGTTGTTAGTGTAAAAAATGAGGGCGACGCTCGTATATGGTATGCATTGTATTCTCTCAGCACCACCAGCTATTTGCCTAGTACAAAAGTGGTCTATACCAATTGAATACATTGAATTATCGATATCCTTATAGCCATACCCAATTGACAATCTATCTTCATCAGATTCATCAGAAATGGGATGTTCCAGTATAAAGGTATAAATCAACCCTTCGTCTGACGCTCTTTTGTCAAGTTGCTCTAAGAGAAGCCTCATATCAATTGGTTTCTTCCCCTCATGTCCTATCGTTGAACCAAAGAATGTTGTCAGAATTGCTACAATTAGCAACGCTCCGCCTATCACAATTAGAGCCTTTTGGCTTTTATCTACCATATGACATACCTCCTTAGCAAGATGCTATATAACCTGTTATCCTTCTAGACTGAAAATCACTTTCAGTTAGCAACTTATATACGCCTTCTATCCTGGCCCACCACTGTCTCGACTCTTTGTCACAGACTTTGCAAGTAACGTTTACCCCTAGCTCCAAAGTCCCTAGTTTGTCTGGGTTTTCAGCCGTTCCCACAACATGATTTTGACCCACAGGGCATTGATACTCGATCCAAGCGTTGGTAATGTTGGCATCACCAACTACTATTGCCCTATCCGCACCCGGGACAGTCACAACAAATTGAAGGGGATAGTCTGAATCCGAACGGAACTGCTCTACACGGGAAGCCGCTATCGAGATTTCGAATCTGGCATTGGTGTTTCCTGCAATCTGTGCCAGGGCTTGGCTATTTGCCACCTCTGGATAGTTGCCCCCGTTGAATTGCGACAGCGCATTCCCACTCTGACAATAGCCCTCGACCATCAGGTTCGCAATTTCCATGATTTGCGTTTGACGGGTGTCGGCTATTATGGTCTCTGGTGTTTTGTTCTGTTTGGCAAACGTCCCCAGTTGCCGCCAGCTTCCAGCACGGAAGCTGTTGACTTGCATCAACATGAGGGCAGCTACAGCCTCATTGTTTTGCGACAGGCTTCCGCCCGCATCCGTTTCAGCAATGGCTGTTGCAGCCAATACGTTGATCCCATTTTGCGCTCTCATATCGCATGGCGTCGGCGTTGCTGTTGGTGTTCGGGTTGGCGGCGTTGGATTGGGTTTTGGAGGCCAAGCAATGCCATTGATACAAGCCCAGAATGCCAGTGGGTTTCCTATCAATCCAGTGCAGTCTGACTGGGTCTTTGAACACATGCCTGTGGGGTCTGTTCGGTTGGGGGTGTTGCCTTCGACATACGAATACCCATTCAGGCTCATCGGGCGGCCTATGGTGCCCTCGAAGGGGTCGAGGGAGGGGAAGATGGCCAAGGCTGGATTGTAGTAGCGGGCGCGGTGGTATTGCAGGCCGTTGGCGTCGCGTGGTTCACCGGTGAAGGCGAAGCCCGTCATCGCTGCTGTGGTTGGATGGCCGTAGGGGTCGTAGTTGTGAGTGCTTTGGAACTGGTGAGTGGAGCCGATGGTGCCGCGCACACTGCCGAGGGCGTCCTCTAGGGCGTAGGTCCAGTTGCCGTTGCTGTCTTCAGTTGCGTGCAGGCCGCGTATGGCGTGGATGTAGCGTTCGGTGTTGGTGCCGGTTGTGGCGGCCAGGACTTTGGGCAGGCCGGATTGCAGATCGAGCAGATAGTCAGTCTTGGTTGTGTTGACCGTCTGCGATACCCGGTTCCCCAGCCCATCGTAGGTGTAGGTCGTGTTGCCGACTTGTGTTAGGCGGTTGGCTCGGTCCCACGTATATGTATTCGTGCCGTCGGATGTTAAGTTGCCGTTGGCGTCGTAGGTCAGGTTCCGATTGCCGATGGCGGTCAGTTGGTTGGCGGCGTTATACGTTCTTGCTGTGCCATCCTTACTCGTCAGGTTGCCTGACCGGTCATAGGCGTAGGTGTGGTCCGTCGCGCCATCGGCTTGGGTCAAGCGGTTGAGGCCATCATAGCCGTAGCTGATCGCATCCACATGGTGGCGGTCTTCGCTGACGACGGTGATCACCTCGATCTGCTTGAAGCGGAAGACGCGGTCTGTCGACCGATGATGGTTGTCCGAGCGCACCTCGATGCTCACTTTGCCGGTGGCTGCGTCGTCTGGCTTGACCACTTTGGGCAGCTCGATCACCTTCTCGCCCACCCTTTCTTCATAACCGTTGAAGCTGCGCCAGAACCAGCCGTTGATGCTGATGTCGATCATGCCATGATCGGGGCCGGTGCCGATGGTGAGGAGCGCGCCGTCGCCGGTGTAGGCGATCTCCATCACGCTGCCCCACTTGGTCGTCTGCTTGTAGCCGCCGGTGTCCGTCCAGGGGCCTTTGGGGAAGGTGACGCCCTGGCCCGTGCGGGTCTGCGTCTGCCTGCGGGTGGTCTGGGTCGAGAAACTTTCTACGGCCCTCTTGCGATCTCCATTGGGGCGCACCTGGTAGTACAGATGCATCTGCGCACCCCAGGTGCGCCCGTGCCTGATAGCGCGCAAAAAGCGGTCACTGTAGTAGGTGTAGCCGGTCCCGACTTGATTGGGGCGCCAAGTGTACACATGCTGGCCGGCGCCATCGTAGCTGAAGTCACTGTGAACACTGAATTGCACTTCGGATATTGAAATCGTCGTAAATAGCCTCGTCTGGATCAAGCGTAACAAAATACCGCAAGTATTGATCCATCATATAACATTGGTCGCTGTTGAAAAGTGAAACTTTAGCATGAAAATGCTTTTCACTTTCTTTAGTCTCGGAGAAGGACTGGCTGTATCGGTTTAGCTTGGGCTAAACCGATACACTCACTTATGCTAGTCCCCTAAATAAGATATGCTAGCCACATTGGTATAAGGTACACAACGTATTAGCACAGCTTGGTGGCTCCTGTGGCTAAAACAGAAATGGTCTTCCTCAATCTCTATGATGTTCAAAGCCTCGTCAGCAGTTGTACTTCCGAACAGCCAATAGTCTCTCTCTTCTGATATGGGAGCCATGAACTGAAAACCAATCATTAGATTACCTGCTTCCATCTCTGCAAGCAATTGCTCAAGACGCAGCTTAATGCTTATACTTTCTTCTTGAGCATTGGCAATATGATTGCGATTTGTCATTGTAGCCACAACAAACATTAGAAGGAACATCAATGCCAACACTGTTAGAAGTATTCCCAAAATTCTACTCGTTACAAGATGCAATCCATCCTCCTATCCCCGTCGCAACAACACGGTCTTGGAAATCAGCCTCTGATAGTTTCTCAAAGGTAACAAAATTACGCGTCCACCACCACTCTCTCGTACTTGGTATGCAGGATTTGCAACTAAGACCAGCAGCGAAATTCTGACCCCCATCAGTGTTCGGGTTATAGTCTGCACTGACCACAGCATTTTGACCAACTGAACAGTTCCATTCTAAAGGAAGGGGGTTGAAATCATTAGATACTACAACTGATAGTGTGCTTCCTCTTATCACAATACCCTTGAAAGGTTCCACAATGTTCCCCTGTGAATCTCGAGCATTAGTTGGAAAGTCCTCAAACGATTTTATACCTGTTTGATTTGGGTTAGTGATTATGCCTCTTATCCCTGCTACTAGATTGTCCGACTTGAAACTATGTTCATACATGACAGTAGGATTCTGAGCAACAAACTCTAGTGCTGCACCATATCCTGTTAGTTCAGAGAATTGGCTCGCTTGTTGCTTCACTACCTCAACTAACTTGCCTGAACATGAACCTTCAACAAACCTAGAGGCTAAGGTCAGTATTGTCGAACTATCATTCGCATTTACCCATCGAGTACGATCTGGATAAGTTGTTGAACGTGATCTAGGGCTATTCCCTACATTGATAACATTAATCTCTGCAAGAGCAATGGCAGCAGCAGTGGGAATGAGTTGCCCCTGTTCTTGATTAGCTTCTTGTCGAGCGAATGCGGCAATCCTTTCGACATGTTGTTCCAAGGAACAACTTGGCATAGGGGTTGGTGGCCAGGGAAAGCCATTGATACAAGCCCAGAATGCCAGTGGGTTTCCTATCAATCCAGTGCAGTCTGGCTGGGTCTTTGAACACATGCCTGTGGGGTCGGTTCGGTTGGGGGTGTTGCCTTCGACGTAGGCGTAGCCGTTGAGGGACATGGGGCGAGCCATGGTGCCTGGGTATGGGTCGAGGGAGGGGAAGATGGCGAGGGATGGGTTGTAGTAGCGGGCGCGGTGGTATTGGAGGCCGTTGGCGTCGCGGGGTTCGCCGGTGAAGGCGAAGCCTGTGATTGTGGTGTCGGGGTTGCCGTAGGGATCGTAGTTGTGAGTGCTTTGGAACTGACGGCCGGAGCCGATGGTGCCGCGCACACTGCCGAGGGCGTCCTCTAGGGCGTAGGTCCAGGCGCCGTTGCTGTCTTCAGTTGCGTGCAGGCCGCGTATGGCGTGGATGTAGCGTTCGGTGTTGGTGCCGGTTGTGGCTGCTAAGACCTTTGGTAGCCCTGCCTGTAAGTCGAGCAGGTAGTCTGTTCGCGTTGTGTTGACCGTCTGCGACACGCGATTGCCGAGGCCGTCGTAAGTGTAGGTGGTGTTGCCGACCTGTGTTAGGCGATTGGCGCGATCCCAGGTGTAGGTGTTCGTTCCATCGGATGTTAAGTTGCCGTTGGCGTCGTAGGTCAGGTTCCGATTGCCGATGGCGGTCAGTTGTTAAGTTGCCGTTTTGATCCTATATTAACACATTTGGGGCACTGATGGGGAGATCCCAAGCAAAATCGTCACTGCATGCTTGTTGCCGCCGCAGAAGAAGAAAAAATGGCGGCAATGCGGGAGAACCAGGCGGACAATCGGGGAAATACGGGAAAAAACGGCGGGAAACGGCAGCAAAAAGAGGTGTCGCATGGGTTGGTTAGCAATAGGTTCATACGGGTTCAACCTTCGTGTGTTTCAGTTTCAGTATATCTGAAGCTGGGTGATTTGGGAGAACATATCGCAGAACGTGTGTTCTGTGTTTGATAGTGGACGCGCCCTTGATATGAAGATATCTCTGTCCTGATTACTTGTGCCAACAAGACAGAGAATTAAGAACCCCCTAGTCAACCTGCGGACGCCAAAAATTTAACGTTGTATCATTCTTATTCATACGGGAAAGAGGATTATCATTGAAGAACCCCTTGAGAAACTCATACACAACCGATTTTTGTGCCTTGGTGAGAAGGCTCACTCTATTAAGAAACCGTTCTCTCATGGAAGGATCAGTCGGCGGTTTAAGAGTAGAAACCAAAAAGACACCTATATCGCTGGGTTCTTCGTCAAGTGCAGCAATCAGAAACCCTGGTAGATAATACTGGAAGGCTTCAGTTGTAAAACTCGACATGTTCATTTGCCAATATTCACCAAGTTCAACATCAACTTCCTGCCAGTGTTTCCCCTTAAAGGCTTGCAGCATCTCATAAGGCTCAGGATAATCTGGATTAGCGATCAAATTCGCATCACCTGGATACTCGACAGACCGGAAGACTTCTTTGATTTTCTCGATTAGGGTAGCATCGTCCATTTTATATACCTCCATAGGATGGGCCATTATTGAGTGATGGATGAGGATGGTGATCCTCATCCATCAGCAAATTACATGTTTGTCAGCAGATCCTGGCATTTTTGTCGGGCGTCTTGTAATGCTTGGATTCGCTCCTCATGTCCCTCACTTGGGCTATTGGGATAACAGGTGTCTTGGACGGCTTGTCGGGCAGCTTCACATGCCAGATTATCATCAATGATCGTCTGGATATGATCTCGCGTGATGACAACATCCCTTTCTCTCCTGACCCCCTGCACTGATCTCAATCTCTGTCTCAACTTCTTGAGACCTTTTTTCTCAGCACAGCCCAAGATGATACTACTCTTGCAACGATCCCTTACAATCTGGGCTAAGGCATCATGTTGTTGTGGGGTGCAATTGCCATACCGGCTGCTTGATGTGTTGGACTGGCTCTGTGTGTTTGAAGTGCTGCTGGCAAAGGTGTTGATCAGATTGCCCGCACCTCGAACCCCATGAACGAGGGCGTCTCCTAACCGTTCGTAGTCATCTTGATCCAGACCCAAGGTCGGATCAATCGGCATATTCGGAAACTCAGGCGGCTCTTGCGGTAGCCTAAAGCTATAGAATGGGCGATCCAGCAGTGAGACGGTTCCTGTTCCTACAAGCGCCCCGACCAAAGCGGCGCCTGCTGCAAGACACGCGCCTCCGATCAAAATGCCCCCTGCAACTGCATCTTCAGGCCCTGGGAACGGGTTAACAAACGAGACGGTGCCTGCAACTCCGACAGCGCTACTCATGATGTTCCCCGCGTTGTTTGACCGGGTCTTCATGCTCAATGGCGGCCGAGCACGGTTGTCGTTCCAAAGTCTGGTGAAGTCTTGATAAGGCAGGCCACGCCAGTACGCATCTTCCTGCCTGAGCAACTCCCGGTAGGTCGGGTCATTCAGGTCAATTCCCGATGCATAGTTGACCCATGCTTCAAGACACTGACTTTGCTGATTTGAGGGAGTCCCTGGATTGTCCCAACATTTGCCACTGGGATCGGTTCGGTTGGGGGTGTTGCCTTCGACGTAGGCGTAGCCGTTGAGGGACATGGGGCGAGCCATGGTGCCTGGGTATGAGTCGAGGGACAGCCAGCCTGCTAGGGATGGGTGGTAGTAGCGGGCGCGGTGGTATTGCAGGCCGTTGGTGTCGCGGGGTTCGCCGGTGAAGGCGAAGCCTGTGATTGTGGTGTCGGGGTTGCCGTAGGGATCGTAGTTGTGAGTGCTTTGGAACTGACGGCCGGAGCCGATGGTGCCGCGCACACTGCCGAGGGCGTCCTCTAGGGCGTAGGTCCAGGCGCCGTTGCTGTCTTCGGTTGCATGGAGGCCGCGCAGGGCGTGGATGTAGCGTTCGGTGTTGGTGCCGGTGGTTGCAGCGATGACTTTCGGTAGGCCGGATTGCAGATCGAGCAGGTAGTCTGTTCGCGTTGTGTTGACCGTCTGCGATACCCGGTTGCCGAGGCCGTCATAAGTGTAGGTGGTGTTGCTGACCTGCGTCAGGCGGTTGGCTCGGTCCCAGGTGTAGGCATTGCGTACAACCTCCGATTGTCCATTTTGTTAGTTGTTAAGTTGCCGTTTTGATCCTATATTAACACATTTGGGGCACTGATGGGGAGATTCCAAGCAAAATCGTCACTGCATGCTTGTTGCCGCCGCAGAAGAAGAAAAAATGGCGGCAATACGAGAGACCAGGCGGACAATCGGGGGAAATACGGGAAAAAACGGCGGGAAACGGCAGCAAAAAGGGGTGCTAAATGGGTTGGTCAACAATAGGTTCATACGGACTTAACCTTCGTGTGTTTCAGTTTCAGTATATCTGAAGCTGGATGATTTGGGAGAACATATCGCAGAACGTGTGTTCTGGATTTGAGGGTGGACGCGCCCCCGATTGGAAGCGCGTCTGGTGGTGTGATCAGAATAGCTAGAGACACGATAGAATACGCCGATTATTCGACAAAATATCTAATACTAGCTATGTTCGAGAATGGTACACACTCTATAGTTCTGACGCTTCCTCCTACCACATCAAAACATATATAGTCTTCGCCAACTTCACTGATAAAACGACTCAAATCATCATCGTTACCATCGCGCCTATCTGGGACAATAATAAGAGATTCCTCTGGTATTATCGGACTATGCAGACGAATGGCGACTTGAAAGTTCTCATCACTATTCATTTGACTTTGCAACTGCTCAAAAAGCAGTTGCATGGTTGCAACACTGTCTTGGGCTCGCGTTGCTGAAAGTGGGATGAATTGAATTACAATATATGCTATTGCAATTACACCGATAACGATAAATGACACTATTGAAATTTGTGTTCTTTTAGCCACATTGCGCTCCATATCCAACACGATATTGGTCAAAAAACACGTCTCTAGTGACCTTTATAAAGGTCCCTCCAGATTGTACCCAATAATGGCTCAATCGGCATGGACGGCATTCAAACTTCTCCCCTTCCTTATCATCTATTGTGTAGGGCCTGTTCATGCTTGATGGATTCTCCCTCATTACTTCAACTTCCCCCGAAGGACATTGGTACCTTAACCACGCATTAGTAATATTCCCATCACCAATGACGATGGCTCTGTCTGCTCCTGGAGCAGTCACAACAAATTGCAACGGATAAGCAGCTGTATCCGAACGGAACTGCTCTGCACGGGAAGCCGCTATCGAGATTTCGAATCTGGCATTGGTGTTTCCTGCAATCTGTGCCAGGGCTTGGCTATTTGCCACCTCTGGATAGTTGCCCCCGTTGAATTGCGACAGCGCATTCCCACTCTGACAATAGCCCTCGACCATCAGGTTCGCAATTTCCATGATTTGCGTTTGACGGGTGTCGGCTATTATGGTCTCTGGTGTTTTGTTCTGTTTGGCAAACGTCCCCAGTTGCCGCCAGCTTCCAGCACGGAAGCTGTTGACTTGCATCAACATGAGGGCAGCTACAGCCTCATTGTTTTGCGACAGGCTTCCGCCCGCATCCGTTTCAGCAATGGCTGTTGCAGCCAATACGTTGATCCCATTTTGCGCTCTCATATCGCATGGCGTCGGCGTTGCTGTTGGTGTTCGGGTTGGCGGCGTTGGATTGGGTTTCGGAGGCCAAGCAATGCCATTGATACAAGCCCAGAATGCCAGTGGGTTTCCTATCAATCCAGTGCAGTCTGACTGGGTCTTTGAACACATGCCTGTTGGGTCGGTTCGGTTGGGGGTGTTGCCTTCGACATACGAATACCCATTCAGGCTCATGGGGCGGTTCATTGTGCCCTCGAAGGGGTCGAGGGAGGGGAAGATGGCCAAGGCTGGGTTGTAGTAACGGGCGCGATGGTATTGGAGGCCGTTGGCGTCGCGTGGTTCGCCGGTGAAGGCGAAGCCTGTGATTGTGGTGTCGGGGTGGCCGTAGGGATCGTAGTTGTGAGTGGTCGTGAACTGACGGCCAGAGCCGATGGTGCCGCGCACACTGCCGAGGGCGTCCTCTAGGGCGTAGGTCCAGTTGCCGTTGCTGTCTTCGGTTGCGTGCAGGCCGCGTATGGCGTGGATGTAGCGTTCGGTGTTGGTGCCGGTGGTGGCGGCGATAGCTTTGGGTAGATCGGTTTACAAGTTTAGGTTGTTAAGTTGCCGTTAGCTGCGTTAAATGTGCGGTTGTGTCATTGTCATTTCAGTCAGATTTTTGAGGAACGATTAAGCATCTCGTAACACATACAACGCCTCATCACGATCCAAGGCAGTCTCTAACATTTCTACTGCATCATCGCAGGCCATCTGTAGCGCTTCATTTAGTTCCAGGCTATTAGCCTTGGCAAATTTATTTATCAAATTAGATGCTTTGCCTATCTCTTGAGCTTGCCCCAAAAGGATGTCCTCACTCTCATGAATATGTGAAAGCAGTGACTTGATGTCACTTTGACTTAGACAACCTCCGTGTAGTGATAAATCCCTTGCAAATACTTGAAACTCGTTCCTGCTAAGAATCGCATCAATACCTTTCCCAAAAAGTAACTTATAGATTTCCTCGTTACTCCATCCAGCATAGGGCAACCCATCCTCTAAGATAATGTGGCTTCCATGAAATCGATTGTTGCTCAACGATGGAGCTTCGCGCATTATGCTGTATAAGACAAGGGTGTACCATAAATAGGCTGGCGATCCATCATTATCTGGATCTTCCAGCCAAGTTTCGTCACAACGCATATCATCGAAAATCTGTTTTAACTCGTCAGAGGCATGTTCGAATGTTGTTGCTGCAAGGTCATGTAACACCCTCAGATCAATTTTATCGTTAAAAACTATTTTCGCTTTTAACATCGTGTGAAACTCATCTGAGGGAAAGGTATAGGCAAAGTGAATGATGGCCATCCTAGGAAATCCTCCAATTAATTTATGTACCTCTAAACAAAAACAATACAATATATTGCATTTTTATTTATGGACGCCATGGTTGGCGTCCATATGTTCCTGAACAATGCGATCTCATCGTATTTCTTAATCCTATGGTCGCAAAGTTATTGAATATGACTATCACCAGTCAAAGCGACGGTCATCCGCAAATTCTCCAATAAACATGGGATAGAGTGAGGTTCTCTCTCGATTAGACTGAGCGTATGTGGAAAGTAGTTCGTCCATAGCCCCTGAACAGTTTACAGACCAGTGTCCTAAGCCATATTGAGGCGTATATGTTGCCATACAAGCTGGAACTTCCGTGAGATTTCCAAAAGAGCCCGCAACTTTTTCGCCTATGATACTTACAGTAAATGGATAAGCATAGGGAGTTACTTGATTAGGAGGAAGATTCAGAAACTCAAAAAGCGAAAGACCATCGTCATCTACACCTGGACGAGGCCTAAAATCTCGTGCCTTTAGCGATGGATTCTTCCAATAACCCTTCTTCTTGTTGCCACTAACACCCCTCCAGATTAATATGACTTCGTCAGTTTCCCTCCTTGGGATATCACGCGGAATAGGAATTGCATCGTCATCGGTTTCGTCCCGTGGAAGGCTAAACTCAAAGGGTTGGCGCAGTGGCAGAGCAATTGAACCACCACCCGCCAGTGCACCTACCAAAGCGGCGCCTGCTGCAAGACACGCGCCTACGGCAAGAATGCCGCCTGCAACTGCATCTTCAGGCCCTGGGAACGGGTTAACAAACGAGACGGTGCCTGCAACTCCGACAGCGCTACTCATGATGTTCCCCGCGTTGTTTGACCGGGTCTTCATGCTCAATGGCGGCCGAGCACGGTTGTCGTTCCAAAGTCTGGTGAAGTCTTGATAAGGCAGGCCACGCCAGTACGCATCTTCCTGTCTGAGCAACTCCCGGTAGGTCGGGTCATTCAGGTCAATTCCCGATGCATAGTTGACCCATGCTTCAAGACACTGACTTTGCTGATTTGAGGGAGTCCCTGGATTGTCCCAACATTTGCCGCTGGGGTCTGTTCGGTTGGGGGTGTTGCCTTCGACATACGAATACCCATTCAGGCTCATGGGACGGCCTATGGTGCCTTCGTATGGGTCGAGGGACAGCCAACCAGCTAGGGATGGGTTGTAGTAGCGGGCGCGGTGGTATTGCAGGCCGTTGGCGTCGCGTGGTTCGCCGGTGAAGGCGAAGCCGGTGATTGTGGTGTCGGGGTGGCCGTAGGGATCGTAGTTGTGAGTGCTTTGGAACTGGTGAGTGGAGCCGATGGTGCCGCGGACACTGCCGAGGGCGTCCTCTAGGGCGTAGGTCCAGGTGCCGGTGGGAGACTCGGTTGCGTGCAGGCCGCGTATGGCGTGGATGTAGCGTTCGGTGTTGGTGCCTGTTGTGGCTGCTAAGACCTTTGGTAGCCCTGCCTGTAAGTCGAGGAGGTAGTCTGTTCGCGTTGTGTTGACGGTTTGCGACACGCGATTGCCGAGGCCGTCGTAGGTGTAGGTCGTGTTGCCGACTTGTGTTAGGCGGTTGGCGCGATCCCAGGTGTAGGCATTGCGTACAACCCCCGATTGTCCATTGTCGTTAGTTGTTAAGTTGCCGTTTTGATCCTATATTAACACATTTGGGGCACTAATGGGGAGATCCCAAGCAAAATCGTCACTTCATGCTTGTTGCCGCCGCCACGGAAGAAAAAATGGCGGCAATGCGGGAGACCAGGCGGACAATCGGGGAAATACGGGAAAAAACGGCGGGAAACGGCAGCAAAAAGAGGTGTCGCATGGGTTGGTTAGCAATAGGTTCATACGGGTTCAACCTTCGTGTGCTTCAACTTCAGTTTAGCTGAAAATGGGCGATTTGGGAGAACGTATCGCAGAACGTGTGTTCTGTGTTTGAAAATGGACGCGCCACTGATATACAAGCTCCCATCTTCAATCATGAAGATGGGAGCCAAGAACAGACTAAAATCTTTCTACCAGATATGGGGTCAATAGCTCAACTGGCGGCAACATGATCTCACTTTCAGAGTAGAACACGAAATAGAGGGATTGTCGACTCCGTATTCGATGCTTTTTTACTTGAATTACTGAGTGAACTATACTTAACAGCAATTGAAAGCCTTCTGGATCAGACTGCTGAAACACCTGAAAGTCATGGTATATGATTACGATACCGCTTTCGGTGATCCACCTGACTGACTTTAGCTCGGACTCAAAGGCATCCCAGTTTAACTTGAAAGGACATGCTGATTCACGCTCAAATGCTGCCAGAAACTGCTCACCATTCATGATCTCTAAGCCGTTTAGCTCTAGATAGACATAGTCTTTCGTAGAAGCAGCTCCCTTGAGGTCTTGCAATGATTTGAGATCCCCCATCTGGAATACGCCATGTCTTAATCGGGGCGAAAACAAGTCTGATATGATGACACGCATCGTCTATTGTCCTTCCTCTACATGGGCAAATGTTCCATAATGATCAGGGGTATAGTACATTTGACCGCGGATATACTGATCACTATTTACCTTAGAATTGGGAAATGCTGGGACAATCCGTGCACTAGTTCGACCAGACGGGTGGAGTGTGCCACCAGATTGTCGATGCATGAGATAAATGCTGTATTCCCGATATTCTTGTGGGGGTGCCATCGGTGGTAGACGTCCATGACGATTTTGATGTGTTTCGTTATCATTTTCATGACCGTCAACTCCCCAACTCCACAGGGTCTGACTACGAATATTCGTAATCGTCTGCCCTGCACCAACAACGCATCGGATCAACTTCGATTCTGCTACGCCTGGAATGTCGGGATACACACCAGAGTCAATATCACAATCATCCTCAGTTCGCCTCGTATCTGTATCAACTTGTGTCTGAGTTCGATAAGGTGACGTTGCTGGGCTCGTCTGGGGTGACGGCGCTAGACACGAATCGCCCAGATCAACTGGCTGCCATCCGATTTGATACTGCGGCTCGTAGTTTAGGGCCCAATAGCGTGACAGATCGGGCAGGCAGTTGTTGGTGATCGTTCGGTTATACGCATTACAGATACGGCCATCTCGCGTCGTTGGGATCAGAGCCGAGGTGATTAAGCCAGCCGCCCCGAAGCGTGCCACAACCGCTGTTGACGTTAGGTACTGGACTGCCTGTCCTTCTAACTGGGATGAGGTCAGATGACCATATTGTGTTAAAACCTGTCGGAGGGCCTGTCTCAAGATTTGCTCCGTTATGACGCCGCCGCTGCCCCTTGCAATTTCTATTGCAAGGCGTTCTGCTTCTTCAAAGATAAGTTGCATCTCCTCAGGTGTAATGAGGATAGGTTGCATGCCATTCGGATCCGTCAGATTCACGACATTGCCTTCGACGTAGGCGTAGCCGTTGAGGGACATGGGACGGCCTATGGTGCCTGGGTATGGGTCGAGGGAGGGGAAGATGGCCAAGGCTGGGTTGTAGTAGCGGGCGCGGTGGTATTGCAGGCCGTTGGCGTCGCGTGGTTCGCCGGTGAAGGCGAAGCCTGTGATTGTGGTGTCGGGGTGGCCGTAGGGATCGTAGTTGTGAGTGGTCGTGAACTGACGGCCGGAGCCGATGGTGCCGCGCACACTGCCGAGGGCGTCCTCTAGGGCGTAGGTCCAGGTGCCGTTGCTGTCTTCAGTTGCGTGCAGGCCGCGTATGGCGTGGATGTAGCGTTCGGTGTTGGTGCCGGTGGTTGCTGCTAAGACCTTTGGTAGCCCTGCCTGTAAGTCGAGCAGGTAGTCTGTTCGCGTTGTGTTGACCGTCTGCGATACGCGATTGCCGAGGCCGTCGTAGGTGTAGGTCGTGTTGCCGACCTGCGTCAGGCGATTGGCTCGGTCCCAGGTGTAGGTGTTCGTTCCATCGGATGTTAAGTTGCCGTTGGCGTCGTAGGTCAGGTTCCGGTTGCCGATGGCGGTCAGTTGGTTGGCGGCGTTGTAGGTGCGGGTTGTGCCATCCTTACTCGTCAGGTTGCCTGACCGGTCATAGGCGTAGGTGTGGTCCGTCGCGCCATCGGCTTGGGTCAAGCGGTTGAGGCCATCATAGCCGTAGCTGATCGCATCCACATGGTGGCGGTCTTCACTGACGACGGTGATCACCTCGATCTGTTTGAAGCGGAAGACGCGGTCTGTCGACCGATGATGGTTGTCCGAGCGCACCTCGATGCTCACTTTGCCGGTGGCTTCGTCGTCTGGCTTGACCACTTTAGGTAGCTCGATCACTTTTTCGCCCACCCTTTCTTCATAACCGTTGAAGCTGCGCCAGAACCAGCCGTTGATGCTGATATCAATCATGCCATGATCGGGGCCGGTGCCGATGGTGAGGAGCGCGCCGTCGCCGGTGTAGGCGATCTGCATGCGGCCGCTGAACTGTGCCGTCTGCTTGAAATCATCGGCTTTTAAAGATAAAAAGGGGAATGCTGACCAGAAATTCTGGTCAGCATTGTATCTCGCGAAGCTATTGATTATTCACACGCCCTTTCCCAAGGATTACCAATGGTATCCTTGTTGGGTCCATCATACTCTAGCTGTGAAATCAGTGAAATAGCCTCATCTATGCCCAGGGTATCCTGCCATGAGAGAATCACGACTTGCATTCCCAGATCATCTTCAAACCTATATAGAACACTGTCTGAATCTTCCATCTTATAGTATTCAACTCGTGAATTCACGATATAGGAAGCCCTAATCTCCCTTGCATCAGTTTCCCGATTACTGCTCCAAAGATAATGTGGGGTTGGTCCAATAGCTAGAGCAAAGGGGGCGTGGAACATTCCATCTTGATGTAACACGCCATCTTTGTAAGTTATCCAAATGGGATTCTCCCTGTAGATTGTATCGGTCTGGTTGCAGTGGGTATCGAAACCATTCATGCGAATAGTCCGTGACCAACCCTTTTCTTCTACAATCGTCTCCGGCAGCGTATAGGCATAGAATCCATTTGATGAAATTTCATCAACACTCAGATTATCATAGTCGATATCATCTGTTTGACATGCACTCAGAAGCATTACCATGTTCAACATGATAAGCCAGTGGAGCTTTCTATGGATTATTTTGCTGACCATGTCCGTATTTCCTTTCCACGTTTTCCGGCCATAACCTTTCAGGGAAATCGTTATAGAATTCCTTGACCTCAGCATCTAGTGACCAAATATCGCTTTCGCTCTCAGCACACCATTCAGTCTCAATGGCAGTGGCTAGAACATCCACGCCAAAAAGGGAGACCAAGCGTGCCACATCTCCTGCCTTTGCAATGATATACAAGTCATTGAGGCCCTCCTCATACAGCCATCTGTAACGGACAAAGTGCTTGGACGTGAGTGTGCCAGCCTGCAAATTTTGTTCAATATCTTGAACTGCTGCCTCAAGATTCTGTATTTCTCTTTCTCGGTTAAATATCGAACCGGGAATGTTGGAGTAGTAGTACGCATACTTCAGATAGCCAAAGTAATGATGCGTGTTTGCGAAATACGGTCTCTTAAACCCGTAGGCTGCCCGCAAATCTTGTGCTTCTTGTGTATCTCCTAGAGCAGGACTGTCCCATTTATACTTCCCTTGAGAATTGTAAAGTTCAGCCTCATGTCTCTCGCCTACACCTCCTGCTGGTAGCTGCGGCAGCCAGTTAGCTCGGGGTTTGATTTCTACACCTGAGTAATAGGCTGCGAGCAAATCGATGACAACCGCTGTGATATCGGGCGGCGCCAGGAGACATTCAAGCCAGTAGGTGTCACAGTAACTATCCATTTCAGCGATTGCTGTATCTATGATGCATTGAACCTCCGATACAAAGGACTGACACCGGGTTCCAGTATATTGGGGAGGACAACTTGACCCATTATCAGGCGACGGGTCTTTACCCGATATTGGTCCTGGAGCAACTGCCTTGCCAAGCGTGCCCCCAGGCCCCCCACACATGAGTGGATTCTTCGCCCTCGTCTTCACTACCGGGACACGGGTTGGGTGGATAGTGCCATGATTACGGGTCACCCCCCCACCCCCAAGGCCTGGCGTCAGTTGACGTGTCCGGCTGATCATCCCTGTTGGGTCCGTGTTTATGATCGGATTGCCTTCGACGTAGGCGTAGCCGTTGAGGGACATGGGGCGGTTCATTGTGCCTGGGTATGGGTCGAGGGAGGGGAAGATGGCGAGGGAGGGGTGGTAGTAGCGGGCGCGGTGGTATTGCAGGCCGTTGGTGTCGCGGGGTTCGCCGGTGAAGGCGAAACCTGCACCATAGTTGCCGGCGGGGTTGCCATAGGGATCGTAGTTGTGAGTGGTCGTGAACTGACGGCCAGAGCCGATGGTGCCGCGGACACTGCCGAGGGCGTCCTCTAGGGCGTAGGTCCAGGTGCCGTTGCTGTCTTCGGTTGCGTGCAGGCCGCGTATGGCGTGGATGTAGCGTTCGGTGTTGGTGCCGGTGGTTGCTGCTAAGACCTTTGGTAGCCCTGCCTGTAAGTCGAGCAGGTAGTCTGTTCGCGTTGTGTTGACCGTCTGCGATACGCGATTGCCGAGGCCGTCGTAGGTGTAGGTCGTGTTGCCGACCTGCGTCAGGCGATTGGCTCGGTCCCAGGTGTAGGTGTTCGTTCCATCGGATGTTAAGTTGCCGTTGGCGTCGTAGGTCAGGTTCCGGTTGCCGATGGCGGTCAGTTGGTTGGCGGCGTTGTAGGTGCGAGTTGCCCCGTCCTTACTCGTCAGGTTGCCTGACCGGTCATAGGCGTAGGTGTGGTCCGTCGCGCCATCGGCTTGGGTCAAGCGGTTGAGGCCATCATAGCCGTAGCTGATCGCATCCACATGGTGACGGTCTTCGCTGACGACGGTGATCACCTCGATCTGTTTGAAGCGGAAGACGCGGTCTGTCGACCGATGATGGTTGTCCGAGCGCACCTCGATGCTCACTTTGCCGGTGGCTTCGTCGTCTGGCTTGACCACTTTAGGTAGCTCGATCACCTTCTCGCCCACCCTTTCTTCATAACCGTTGAAGCTGCGCCAGAACCAGCCGTTGATGCTGATATCAATCATGCCATGATCGGGGCCGGTGCCGATGGTGAGGAGCGCGCCGTCGCCGGTGTAGGCGATCTCCATCATGCTGCCCCACTTGGTCGTCTGCTTGTAGCCGCCGGTGTCCGTCCAGGGGCCTTTGGGGAAGGTGACGCCCTGGCCCGTGCGGGTCTGCGTCTGCCTGCGGGTGGTCTGGGTCGAGAAATCCTCTACGGCACTCTTGCGATCTCCATTGGGACGCACCTGGTAGTACAGATGCATCCTCACAGCCCAGTTCAGCTGGTGCCTGATAGCGCGCAAAAAGCGGTCACTGTAGTAGGTGTAGCCGGTCCAGACTTGATTGGGGCGCCAAGTGTACACATGCTGGCCGGCGCCATCGTAGCGGAAAACACTGGTTTGGTCCTCCCAATCGATCAGGCTGATCAGTTGCCCTTTGACGTCGTAGCGATAGGTGATGGTCTTGTTGCCGGGGAGCGTCATGTAGGTGCGGTTGCCCACCTCGTCGTAGGCGTAGCTGACGGCTTCGTCGACTGTGCCGTCGCCGTCTGTGTCGAAGCCCACACGGGTCAGCCGGCGGGCGGCATCGTAGGTGTAGGTGGTCTTGCGCCTGAGGTTGGCGGCGACGTGGCTGGTGTTGTTGTATTCGGCCATCGACACCCGGTTGCCAGCGGCATCGTAGCTGAAGTCGACGTCGGGTGTGTTGGTTGGATCGCCATAGCCGATCTTCTGCAAGCGACCCAGCCGGTCAAACTCACGGGTGAGATCGTAGCTGCCGCCGGCATCGAGGCCTGGATAGGTCTGGGTGGTGCGGGTGCCGCCGCTGTTCAGGTCGGCGTAGGCGGTTGACCACTCGTTGGCGAGTGGATTGGTCAGCTTGGTGCGGCGGTTGAGGGCGTCGTATTCGTAGCGGGTCAGGTTGCCACGGGGATCGCGCAGGCTGCTCATGCGGCCCGCCAGGTCATGGCTCGCCTGGACGACGATGTTTTGGTCGTTGTTTGCGGTGTGGCTGATGGGGGCGTTGGCGGTGGCGGAGTATTCCCAGCGGTTGCGGGTGCTATTCCAGACCCAATCGGCAGGGTCAGATGACCCCTGGGCCTGATAGTTCTGGATCACCCGATTGCGGCGGCCCAGCCCATCGTAGCGGTAGGCGGTGACTTGCCCCACTTGATCGGTGACGGTGTTGATCTGACCATCCTTGAAGTAGGTCGTCCGCGACTCGCTGCCGCCTGGGTGGGTCACCCGTATCGGCCGTTCCGCCCGATCATAGTAGGTGATCGTGCTGAGATTGAGCGACGATTGGATGGGGCTTTCTCTGAGCGTGACGGGCCGTGGAGCGTCCCAATTCTGGATGGTGCCCCACACTTTGCCAGCTTTGTCTAGATAGGTGTAGGTATAGGTTTCCTGGCTGGATTGGAAAGCATGGCCGGTGGCGTAGTGGCGGCCCATGGCATCGAGAGCTAGCAAGGTTTGGGTGCCGCGGGCATCCACCGCCATATTGAGGCGGGCGGGCGGATTGTAGAACATGCGGCTTATCCGGTTCTGGTCAGGGTTGGCCCGCTGCGGGATCGGCTCGCCGGGGGCTTTTTCCCAGCGTTGAGCCTTCACGTTCCAGTCCCAATCCATGGGATCGGACGAGGCTTGGGGGGTGTAGTGGTGGATGGTTTTGATGGATTGGCCCCGTTTGTTGTAGACGTGGCGGGTCTCGATGCCGGCAGGATCGCGGGTGGCCACTACCTGGCCTATTAGATCATAGGTGGTGGTGGTGATGGCGTTCTGGTCGTTGGCGTCTCCACGGGCGATGGCGGTGGTGGTGGTGGCGGATTGTTCCCAGCGGTTGCGGGTGCTGTTCCAGACCCAATCGGCGGGGTCGGACGTCCCCTGTGGCAGATAGTTGACGATGGTCTTGATGGCGCGGCCTAAGGCGTCATAGACCCGATAGGTGACGTTGCGCCGCCTGTCGAGGGTCTGCTGGACGCGGCCCAAGGCGTCATAGACGGTCTCGGTGATGGCGTTGTGGTCGTGGGCGTCTCCATGCTCAACAGCAGCGGGCGTGGGCACGTCTGCGCTCACCGGCTCGACCTCCCAGCGGTTGCGGGTGCTGTTCCAGACCCAATTGGCCGGATTGGTGGTTCCCTGTGGCAGATAGTTGGCAATCTGACGGATCAAGCGGCCACTGGCATCATAGATGTTGTAGCTTTGGCGCCCCATCCCGTCTCGGGTGGATTGCACGCGGCCATTGCTGTCATAGACGGTCTCGGTGATGGCGTTGTGGTCGTGGGCGTCTCCATGCTCAACAGCAGCAGGCGTGTCCACGTCTGTGCTCACCGGCTCGACCTCCCAGCGGTTGCGGGTGCTGTTCCAGACCCAATTGGCGGGGTCGGACGCCCCTTGTGCCACATAGTTGGCGATGGTCTTGATGGTGCGTCCGAGGCCGTCGTAGACGGTGTAGGTGTTGTCCCATTGTTCGTCCTCCTTGCTCTTATGGACCAGGCGCTGGGTCTGCTGGATTTGTTCCTTTTCATTATAGATATAGCGGGACACGACGTCCTGGTCAGTTTCCATTGAGGTCGGATAGCTAGCCAGAGATGGGTCATCGTTGTTCTCTTGATGATAGAGGGGTTCGGCGGCATAGCCGATCACCTTGACCTGGCGTCCGAGCTTGTCATAGCCATAGAGGGTGGTGTTCCAATGGTTATCCGGCTGTTTATCGTCGTCTGTGCTATAGAGATTGTTGATCAGACGGAAGTGGTTGGTGACTCGTCCCATGGCGTCATGATAGGTGATCTCGATCTGATCTCGATCGGGTTCTGGACTGGCCACATAGGCGCTCTTACCGGGATGATTGGCATCGGGTGTGCCGGGTAGGATTGAAGCGGCGTCTTTGGCATGGCGCACGGTTTTGATCAGGCGATTGAGCTTGTCATAAAACATGAAATGGATCTGCCCTCTTGCGTCCTGCTCGGTAATCAGATTGCCATTGGCATCATAAACCAAGCTGGTTATGATGTTTTCGTCCCCTTCGCCATGACTGACGGCCTTACTGACGCCATTGTGCCAATAATTCCCGCCGGGAATCCAGAACCATTGGGCTGGATCGGACATTATTTTGTTCCCGTTTTGATCGACTTGCCCGGTCTCTTGCGGCACATAGTTGACGACTTGCCGGATCATTTGGCCAGCATCATTATAGAACATGATCGTCCAATTTTCCATTGGGTCCATCTGCGCGCTGACCAACCCCTGCAAGTTATAGACAGTCAGGGTCATCAGGTTTTGATCCTGGTTATCGCCATGGGGGATAGGGGTGTCGTCCTTGTATTCTATCTGGCTGCGGTCATTGTTCCAGGCCCACTCAGCCGGATCATAGACGATGGTTTGGGTCTCGCCCTCAGCGATCACTTCCTCGGTGATGGGGACATAGTTGCTGATGGTGCGAACAACCCGATCCAGTTCATCGTAGAAGGTGAGGGTGGTCTGCCGGTGGGGGCTGCCATCGTTGGTGGTGGTGTGGGTGCGGCGCCCGAGGGCATCGTACTGATGGGTTGTCACCGTAAACAGGGTGGGATCCTGGTCATCATAGAGGGCGCGAGCCGCCGCCACGGTGGTGGGGATGGTGGTCACGTTCTGGCGTCCACAGACGGTCGCCAGGACGTTGCCAGCAGGATCATAGACGGTGTAGGTGAACTGACAACTGCCCAGCAGGCTACTCTTTTGGGTCTTGATGACGCGGCCGGCGGTGTCATAGGTGTAGGTGATCGAGGTGTTGTTGGCGGGGTTAGTCAGATCGACCTGGGTGACGCTTTCGAGTAAGCCGGATGTCCCGTACGTCCGGGTGGTCTGGTGCAGCACTGTTGTGCCATCGGCAGGATCGATCACATGCTCCTGCGTGATCCGTCCTTTGGTGTCGTAGGTGAAGGCCTGGTGGCGGAGCGTGGTTTTCCCGTCTTTCACCTGAACCGTGAGTGGCTGACGCAAGTCCGATTGATTGTAGGTATATTCGGTCAGGATTCCTTGTGCATCGGTCACTTGTTTGGGGCGGGCCTTGGTATCATACTTAAATTGCGTCGTATTCCCGCCTGCATCGGTTACTTGGGACAGGGTTTTGCCATCGGCACTCCACGTCATCTGGGTTAGATTCCCATTGGCATCAGTGTGACTGTTCGGACGGAAGTTGCTATCAGCTAGGGCTTGAAGCCGTGCGCCGCCAGTCGGATCCACCGCGCCGAGATAGACTTCGCCGTCAAAGTAGTGCTTGGTGGTCACCTTGGTGGTTGCACTGAGGAACAAGCGTTCTTCAGTAAAATGGTAGGGAGCCGCGTTATTTCCAAACACATACTGATAGTTCAAATGCGCCGAGACGTTGCCCTGATCATCAATCTGCCTGACGCCCAGATGCTCATTGATCTGTGTGATCTTGCCGGTAGCATCGGTGGTATAGTTCAACCGTTTGCGGATCATGGGGGTGCCGTTGAGGGTGGGGGCGTTGATTTGAACCAGGAAGTTCAGTTGATGGGGGATGGTCTCGCCGGCGCCCTCCCCATAATACTGATAGGTCCAGGTCTGGCCGCGCACATCCTGGACTGTTTTCAGCAGGGCTTGTGCGTTGGTTTTGATCACGCCGTTGGCCTTTTCGGGCACATAGTCATATTCGACATAGCGTCCTGTGGCCGTTGTGTGCAGATTTTGGGCGGTTTGATCGCCAACCCGCCACAATTGACCATTCTTGTAGGCATTTTCCCCTGTTTGGCCACTGTAGTAGACCAACTGGAGGCTATGCCCATAGCCGTCTGAGACTTCTTTCAACTTGTTAGGCGCATAATCGGTGTCCGCATGATAGATATAGATCCATGCCTCGTCATTGGACCAACGGCGAACGCGCAGCCGACCAACATTATCATAGACAAAGGTTTGATCGCTGGCTTTCAAGGTATAGTAGGCATCATGGTTTGCAACATTGACAGTGATCTGTGCTGAGCCACCTGGGGCCGCTTTGTAGGTCTTGGTGGTTGCATCAAGCAGGAACTTGCCCCAGCCGCCTTCGGGTAAGATGGCCCACAGAACAGAGGTATCGACGGTATTGGCGATGATTCCCAGGTAATGGTTGTTTGACCAGCCACGTCCGATCACGGATGGCACGCTCAGGGTGCTCTGGCGGAAATAACGGGTGAAAGCCAGTTCGCCAGCCGCCGTCTGGATCGCCAGATCGGTAATTTGTTCTAGTTTTTCCCCCGTGCGCAGATTGATCGGGCAACCTGTGGATACTTGACTCGCACCATAAAAACCCATAGCAAAGCTGGTGTTATTATGGAGAGGCCCACTTCGTTTTGAAAGGGGCACCACCGTAGAGCCACCTGAGCCGCTTCCACCACCGTTAGGTGGAGGTGGAGGTGGAGGTGGAGGCGGGGGCGGGGGCGGGGGCGGTTCAATGGGTTTCTCTGGGCGCAGAACTGTGATCTTAACCTCGAACGATCCCCTATTATCGTCAAACTCTTCAGGTACATCATTGACGGTCAAGTACAGAAAACCCGATTCAGACACGATTTGACTATACCCACTCCCGACCTTAAAGGGCTGAACACTTGTCCTCCCAATTTTTCCAATCAAAGCCATCCAAAGGACAGCTGGCATAATCCTACCGCGAGAGGATTTTGGATTCTTTTGGCCAAGTAGACCTTTAGGGCTAACTTTGGGGCCATTCTCCGATGGTTTGACGATCCCAGTTGCCGTTATCTTGAGCCGATCCCCTCGCATAACCCTTACCGTCGCGGAAGTCCACATCGGGGATGCATCTTCCTTCCTTGCGGATACATTTACCGTCTTTTTGGCTACTTGTTTATACTTCGTTGTCACAATCAGCCTCCTTATTGATCTCTCGCCTCAAGGCGTTCTACACGTTCGATAAGCTGCTGGATGGCACGCAGGTTCAACTGCACCCCGGCCCCCACACTGCGGCCGAGGGTCTCTTGAGATCGCTTTTGCCACTCCTCTGGGTTCTCTGTCTGATCAGGGAGTTTGTTGATTTCAAGCTGTTCACCGGTGCGCTTGTTGACGTAGTGTTCTTCTTGGATGGTGACCTTCACACCCACTGGCAGCGTCTCATGATCCACCGCTGTCCACCCTGTTGGAGGCGTTAAATCGCTTGGCCCATCGTCAGCTTCGGGACGGATTGACTTGATGGCGGCGAGCGCATCTCCAACATACATGTCTGAATATTCGATGTAGTCATTGGCTCGGATCGTGCCGGCCACATCCAGTTTTTGGCTGGGTTCAGCATTGCCGATGCCAACCTTGCCCTCAGAGGTTACCACCAGGTGATGCGAGCCTTGGTGTTGCATTGCAATCTTCCCATTCAGCGGGGCATTGAGTACCGTCTGACCGTTGCCCCACCATAGAACGAAATCATGCTCTCCTGGTCCAAACCAGATGGCTTTACGACCACGGAGATGGCGTCTTGGATATGGATCACGGCCGATGGATACCCCATTGGCTGTCAGGTTGCCGGCAAAGTGGGCTGCACCCGCCACATCGAGCTTATACGGGGAATCTGGGGACTTCCCAATGCCGATATTGCCATTTTTGCCAGAAATGAAGCCCCCAGTAGAGCCGAGCTTGATCGCCCCTTGGGTTGGGACTGTCTGGCTTTGAACGCCCAGCATATGGGAAACATTTATATCCACCACCTTGGCATCGTTTCCTACAAACAGAACGTCACCCGACCCCTGGGTTTGGGCATAGATCGCACCCCTTATTCGGGCTGCACCCGCCACATCGAGCTTGTAGTTGGAATCTGGGGGCTTCCCAACGCCCACATTGCCGCTGGCATGAATATTGCCACCAACAACCAGGTTGGTGCTAGCGTTAGGGCCATCTGAAAAAATGTCAACTTGACTCTCGCCCGGTGCTCTATTGAAAAAGCGTAGGTGATTTCTCACTGTATCGATATGCCAGTCAGGATGTGTGCCACCAGCGCCCTTCAAAGCTATGTGTGCCCCTTCTATCCCTCCTTGATTTTCCGGTTGAAGAGTGAGGCGGCCGCCTATATTCACAGCCCCGGAAATCCGACCTGCACCCGCCACATCGAGCTTGTAGGCGGAAGCTGGGGGCTTCCCAACGCCCACATTGCCGCTGGCATGAATATTGCCACCAACAACCAGGTTGGTGCTAGCGTTAGGGCCATCTGAAAAAATGTCAACTTGACTCTCGCCCGGTGCTCTATTGAAAAAGCGTAGGTGATTTCTCACTGTATCGATATGCCAGTCAGGATGTGTGCCACCAGCGCCCTTCAAAGCTATGTGTGCCCCTTTTATCCCTCCTTGATTTTCCGGTTGAAGAGTGAGGCGGCCGCCTATATTCACAGCCCCGGAAATCCGACCTGCACCCGCCACATCGAGCTTGTAGGCGGAAGCTGGGGGCTTCCCAACGCCGATGTTGCCGCTGGCATGAATATTGCCACCAACAACCAGGTTGGTGCTAGCGTTAGGGCCATCTGAAAAAATGTCAACTTGACTCTCGCCCGGTGCTCTATTGAAAAAGCGTAGGTGATTTCTCACTGTATCAATATGCCAGTCAGGATGTGTGCCACCAGCGCCCTTCAAAGCTATGTGTGCCCCTTCTATCCCTCCTTGATTTTCCGGTTGAAGAGTGAGGCGGCCGCCTATATTCACAGCCCCGGAAATCCGACCTGCACCCGCCACATCGAGCTTGTAGTTGGAATCTGGGGCCTCCCCGACGCCGATGTTGCCATCTTTGTCGATGCGCATAGCTTCAACATTATTGCCCGATGCCAGGACTAGTTCTGCCCCGGGGGTGTGTGGTCCGATGTGGAATCGACCAGCAGCATAATTCCACTGAATTAATGCGCCTACTGCGTCTGATGGTGAGCCAAATATAAGGTTCGTATTGCTGGCATCAGGGGCTAGGATGCTAATGCCAGCATTCGTACTGTTTTCGATGACCAGATCGTCCGCATTAATGTTCGGCGTGATCGTGCCACCAGAGCCGGAGAAGACGTGCAAATGGCCGTCAGGTAAGGTTGTCCCGATGCCGATATTGCCACTACTGTAATGTAGATCGTTGCCTGTCTTGGTCCAGGGTGAGAGGGGGATCATCCCCCAGCTGCCGTCGTCTTTCAGGTAACGACCAGATGCAGTGCCTGGATCTGGCACTAACCCAGCCACATCTGCCGAGAACGGCTGCGCCGTCAACTGCCCTTTGACCTCTACATCTCCACCGAACTCCACGTCCCCTTGACCGGTCTGGATGGCATAGTTGTAGGTGGCATCCGTTACATCCTCAATCTTGAGACCATAGGCGTGGGTCAGGGTGCCTTCATCCTGCAGGTCAATCTGCACGCCTATCCCCCTGCTCAAGTTGGCATTGGCCTCGTTGCTGACCGCTGCACGCACCCCCACCGCCTCACCGACTGGCGTCGCCGCACTGCCGGACTGGTTGACCACCTCAAAGTCTCCCCCCCGCAGCTCTGCACTGGCCGATGGGCCGCTGTTGTTGTGCCTCAACTGCACCCGCAGAGCGGCCACACGCTGGCTGACCCCACTCGCTCCGAGCAACTCCAGCTTGTGCACCACCCACTCCAGCACACGGCTCACCTCGCCGCTCAACTTCGCCCGTGTCGACACACCGCTCACGGGTTCTGTTCCCGACGCTGCCTCCCGGTGGACCTCCAGCAAGGCCGTCGGCGAGGTGTCTTCTAGGTCGTTGCCGATCTGCAAGCGGCCATTGCCCGCCACTTGAGCCAGGACCTCTTGACCGCTATCCTGCCACTTCTGCAGCGGCTCCGTTTGGGTGCTGTGTCCTTCAACCGTCAACTGCGTGATGTCGCGGCTGCCATCTATGACCACATTGTTTATGTATTTTGTTTCTGTCATTGTCTGCTTTCCTTTTCTTGGTTTTCTCTTGGTTGTTCTTTAGGCTGTGACGGGGTCAACCGCCCCATTGTTGGCCATCGTCTCTGTGGGTTGCCCATCTGGGACGGGCAGCACCTGGATGATGGGTTTGACCAGAATGGCTTCACCCAACTGCTCGGGTTGAGTTTGGATGCTCAGACGCATTCCATAACGCTGCTGTAACTGCTCTAGTCCGGCTTGGAAGCCGCGTACTCGTTCTTCTAGGGTCAGCCCTGACCCTTTCTCATCCATTGGCATGTTTCCTCTTTCCTTTCTCTTTGTTACACTGGATTAAGAATTCGACAGATGGGGCACCCCCGTCTGCCCGTTCCCCTCCCGGCATCTTGGTGGATTACTTGGGAGGGGTTTCCTTTCTAGCGACGTCGATTAGGCTTTGCAGACGGGTCAACACACCGCGTGTGTTGCCATTGGTCAGCAACTGCTGCAACTGGTCATGCAACACCAACATCTGCCCTTCTAACTGGTTCAAACGCTGCGTCACTCCTTCCATCGACTTGGATACCTCTGGCATCCCCTCGATCTGATACTGGCTCTCCACCAGTTCCATCTTCAGCCGAAACACCTCCTCTTTGGCCTCCAGCAACTTCTGGGTCGTCTGGCTCAACTCTTCCTCTAACTCATCCGCGTGCTGATGCTCTTCCAACAGCAACTCGTTGATCACCCTTTGCGTCGCTGTTTCTGTCCTGACCCGTGACTGCCTCATTTGCACATACATCACGCCTGGACCTAACACGATCAGCGTCAGCAGAACCCCCATCAGACCGTACTGTTCATACACTTGCTGAAATAGATCTTCCATCGCTCTCCTTTCTTGTCACGATCACACGCTCTTGGCCATACCTGCAGGCCAACCTGCCTCATCACTCTAGCACAAAAGTTCGAGTGAGTCTTGAACACACGTTATATTTTGGGCAGCCATCGCCGGATGCTATTGGCGAATATTGCATTTTGCCCATATCGCCTGTGGCTATTTGAAGATAAGTCTAATGAAGGGATTAAAGGGTCACGGTAGCCCAAAATCGCACACTTGATAATACTCATTGTGTAATTTATGAGTTGGCCAACAGCGTGATCATGTGGGAAGACCCGAGGCATTCTCAAAGGGGGTCAAAGCCAATTGGAGAGAGACCTCCCATATGGACAATTTAAACGTTCGTGCAGACGACGGGGAGTACATAGTCCATCATAACAAACGTATTCCACACCCTTGTGCGACGATTTACGTGAAATGGGCTTTGATTATTCTAGCACCCGGAAAAAGACCGAATCACGGGTCAAGGCATGGTGAATGCGTTCAATATGATGAGGCATGATGTGATCTGGTAGATTATCCCCTGCAAACCAACCCAAAGCGAGCGTTTCGTCGTCATCAATATGGGGTTCGCCTTCAACAATACGACACAAAAACGTGATGCTGGTAATCGCCGCCTGATCGCCATTGGGGTAGTTGATGAGATGGCTCTTGCCCCCATAAATACCGACAATCCGTTCTGGTCTGATGGTGAGTCCGGTTTCTTCTTTCACTTCTCGGATAACGGCTGCGGCAGGTTCTTCGCCTGGCTCCACTGCGCCGCCAGGAACGCCCCACTTATGATTGTCACTTCGCTGTTGGAGCAACACCTCATTCTTGTCATTGAGGATGATCGCCGCAGCGCCGACCAGCACCAATAGATCGTGTCCAATTTTCTGCCGTATTGTTTGTACATAGTTCATTGTGGATTGCCTCCCCTCGTGCTGGGGATGTTCAATTGCAGCCCATCACTCTGATTGGCCTGCAAGATAAGTTTTATAGGCGTTGATCCATTCCGAATCATATTCGTAGATCAACGCTTCGGCTTTTTCTACGAGGTCACGATTGCCGATAAACAGGGGTGTCCGCTGGTGTAGGCTATGCGGTTGAATATCTAGCACATTCTGGATGCCATCGGAAGCATAGCCGCCCGCTTGTTCGGCTAAAAATGCCAGGGCTTGTGCCTCGACCATCAAGCGCAGTTTGCCCTCGGCTCGCTGATAATCGCCTGGATAGTAGTACACACCGCCACGTAGGAGGTTCCGGTGAAAATCGGCGACCATGGATCCAATATAACGATCACCCAGAGGCTGTCGTTTCTCATCATCTAAACCCTGCAACCAGTGGGTATAACGCTTGATACCTTCCGTCCAGAATCGCTCGTTCCCCTGGTTACAACTGTAGTATCTGGCGGTTTGTGGGATGCGGATATCCTCATGACTGAGTAGGAATTCGCCGACGCTGCCATCTAATGTAAAACCATGCACGCCTAGACCCGTCGAATAGACCAGCATCGTACTTGAACCATAGATGACATAGCCTGCGGCAGCTAATTTGCGCCCGGGTTGCAGCATATCTTTCATGGTACCGCGTTCACCATCGGAAATCTTGCGGAATATCGAGAAAATGGTACCAATCGAAACGTTGACATCGATGTTTGAGGAGCCATCCAGCGGATCATACAACAGGACATAACGTCCGGCGCCATAGTGTGTGGGGATTTCGATGATATCTTCGTGTTCTTCGGATGCCATGGCCGCCAGCCGCCCAGTGTGATTGTTCATCTTAAAGATGATTTCATCGGCATAAAGATCCAATTTCTGCTGCCGTTCGCCGAAGACATTTTCGCCTGAAGTCGAGCCGAGGATGTCCGTCAACCCAGCGCGGTTGGTCTCTCTGGAGATTAACTTGGCTGCCAGGGCAATATCGTAGAGCATATTGGTGAAGATGCCCGTTGCTTGCGGGAACTTTTTCTGCTGTTCATAGATGTGGCGTTCGATGGTGATAATGCGCTCGGCCATTTGTGACCTCCCCGAACATCTTAGCTTTGCTTGAATATAACATGTGGTTGCCGGCATGTATAGAAACGGCGATGGATATGGGTTAGATTAACCGATGGCATATGTTGTTCGACCAATGCAAACATTTCATCTACCAGTGTTTCCAGCAAGTTGACCGCTTCTTCAGGCGGAACGGTGAGAATCTCATTGTAACGGTAGGGCAGGTGATGCTGAACCGACGTGATTGCTTGATAGACCAACAGTAAATCGCCCCGTGTCAGGTGCATCATCAAATCCAGATTGAGTGCCTTCAGGTGGTGTTTCAGTAATTTATGGGGCCGTGCATCCGGGTAGGGATTGGCCCATTTCTGCCAATTGGTGATGATTGCCTCACCATGCAAGACCAACCCATGCTGAATTGAATACGTCACTTCTAACCGATGTCCGTTGCTGAAACTGTTCGATACGTACTACTCGGAATATGTAGCAGATCATTTGCGTGGTGAGTTTCCCAAACAGATCAGCTGCAATCGCTTCGTTCAACTCGTGCCCCGTATCTTGGTCGGCTTGTGTGCGTACCTGCGCCGCTGCTATGGGCGTTGCAGAGGCATCCGTTTGATCGACTCGACTGCACTGGCTGTGTGCCATAATCGCCGCATCAGCCAGCAGCAGGTGTTCGATGGGATCGCGCAGCGAGGTCGCACCTCAGTTGACTGGTTTTTTGGCTTTAAGCTGCACCTGGTGGTCAATGACTGGGGCGAGTTGCTCAGTTGCTGTGTCACCGCAGGCAACGTTGATGATCGTCGGCCTGTTCCCCAACTCGTGCGTCATCTGTGGGGCAAGCTCTTTGGCGACAAAGGCTATCTATCACAACCATGGGTCGAGCAGTTAATGGAAGACCATGCGCTTGAACTCATCACTAAAGTTCGCTCCAATATGAAACCCAGGCTGCTGAACGAATTTGAACAGTTTCTTTTGCGCAAGCGTTCCATTGTTGAGACCATCTACGATCAGCTCAAGAACATTTCACAGATCGAGCATTCACGACACCGCAGTTTGGTTGGCTTCATGCTTACTGTCATCGGCGGCTTGATTGCCTATTGTCATCAGCCCAAGAAACCATCCTTGAACCTGGAGTTTGTCAATGCCCTCGTCTCAAACTAAACAAAACTCATGTTATTATAGCAGAAGGCGGGTCGCGCCAATTCTATGTAAAAGTTGCGGCGTTCTTCCCGTAGCCCTGGAACAGGGCAGTACAATCAAAGTATGGGCGCACATCGCGCCTTTTTTATTGAAAGGAGTAAGGCGTGCGAACCTCTGGTTCGACCCCCAACCAAAGGTTGGCCCCCACTAAAGGCGAACTAAAAGTTCGATGGGGTCCCCGCGCTGATTTTCTATGGGGTATGAGCTAATAGGCATCGAGGAATAGGTCTTGACCGCCTAGTCGTAGATACCATCTGGGGATCCAGCCAATCCCGAACAGCTCGAGCTGAATGTCTTTCTTATATGGGCTGATAGTGTGTTCCCGCGTATTCGATACGATTTCTGCCCATTTCTGATTAATCTGTTGCAGAGCGTGTTCAAATTCTTCCTCAACATCGCCCATCTGTTGTTGGATTTCATCCAGAACCATTTCGCTCTCATGGATATCCTCTTTGGTCTGGCGGCGATAGCGTGTGGCTCGGCTCATGCGGGAGACAGTAAAGGCGGTGCGGCCTTTCCACAGGCCGTGTAGGGCTTCCCCTGTTGTATACAGTTCTTCACGTTTACGATCTCGTAGTTCTTTCTTCTCGGCCCGCAGTTCACGTTCTTCCTTGCGCCGCTTGTCTTCCAACTTATCTATCATCGCACCATATTTTGATGTCAGTTTATCGACATCAATGTCGCGCTTTTCGCGGGCAGCTTGCTCAACGGCGGCCTGGAATTCGCCAAAGTCTTCATCGGGATTGCCATAAATCTTGAGTTCAGGATTGAACGGGATGGGCAAACGGGCTGTGTTATAGAGCATATCGACAATCTCACGCTTGACTTGTGTTAAACGGCTGCTATCACTCAAACCAGGGGCGAGATCACCGAAGGCAGCACTGCCGAATGGTTCTGTATCCAGGTTGCGGGCGTCGAGCGGGTCCGTGAAATAATCTTCCCAATGGACAAGCCCGGCACGTCCTAGATCAGGGATAAGGTAGGCATAGACACGTGCTACGTACAAATTGGCTTTCTTTTCCTGGTAACGCACGACAGCTTGTGCCACTAGCATAGGATCATATACTAAGGTTCCGCCCCCGGCATTTCCTGCGCTATGTCCTGTTTCGCGTTGCCAGTTGGCGAGGGCTTGTTGACTGGAAATGTGTGCAGGCAAGAAATACTGTGCAACCGATGAACTGACAGGCGGTAGATTGGTCGAATATCCTGCAGGCAAGCCATCTGTGGGCTTCATCACCTGTGAAGCGCTCAAAGCAGACCCAGGTGGGTTAATATGATGCTGTTGAGCCCATCCTTGTCGCTGGGGAACAACCTGGGGGGCGGTGTGGGCTGCAAACTGGGCCACGCCCGCCATCCCTGGCGCAGGCAATGGTTGGGATTGTCCTGGTGAGTACTGAGGTGGTGGGGGCATTCCCGGTACAGAGGGCGGTTGTTGATAGGCAACCATTTGCATCAGTCGTTGGCGCTGACCTTGCATCAAGTAACCAATCTGATGTCGTGTCAAGGGGCCTGCCAGGTAATTCATTGCCCACCGTGTATGCAACAAAATTGGGCCGGACGAATTATGGACGTTGCGCATCAAAAAGACACGCGGGGTGATGTCTGCGATAATTTGTTCAACATCATCAAGATGCAAATCTTCTTCTGCACTGGCAAGTTGCTGCAGGCCAGCCATGACTTTCTTTAAGTCATTTTCAGATTGCAGCCGCCCGATGAACCATGTGCCAGCGTTGGTCAGGCCCTTGTAATCCAGATCACCCGGATTCTGGGTCGCCAGGATCAAACCGACGCCAAAGGCGCGTGCCTGCTTGAGCAAACGTAGAATAGGTTCTTTGGTTGGTGGATTTTTAGGGTAGGGTGGGAAGTAGCCGAACATCTCATCAATGTACAGCAGGGCGCGCAAGCTGGTTGTACCCGATTGCTGCCGCATCCACGATAGTAAATTCTCCAGCAGTAGCGTAATAATAAACTGACGTTCTTGCTCGGAGAGATGGGCGATATAAAACACGCTGACTCGTGGTCGGCCATTCGGCTGACGCATCAGCGCCGTGATGTCAATGGGTTGACCTTGCAGCCACGATTGGAACGAAGGGGCTGCAATGATGCTGTTCAGTTCCATCGACAGGTTGAACCGTGCTTTTTCTGAGATGTATTTATCGATAGGGAAGACGCCCAACTTCTCAAACGGGGGCTTCTGAATTTGCAGAATGATGTCTTCCAGTGTCAGGTCAACGCCCTGTATCCAGGCATTTTCAAATATATTGGCGATAAGAACATGTTCTTTATCGACAGACTTGCTGTCCTTGCCAATGAGCGCCAGCAGTGCGGTGGTGATCCCATTGATCTTTTCGCGCAGCGCTTCTTCGTTGCCGGACCAACCTTGCCGTGGCGCACGAAGAGAAGCCAGAATGCTAATTGGCAAACCGGCATCCGAACCGGGTGTGTAAATGCTGTACTGAGTTGCCATGGAAAGCCAACGCAAGCGATCTGGCACAATCCCCCAGCTTGCCAACCCATCACGCCAGCGCTGTGCGACATCTTCTGCATAGGAATCTTCATCCATGCCATTGCGACGGGCCTCATCTGGGTTTATCCAGGGACGAAAGTCCTGTGGGTGCAAGTTGGGGAAGGTTAGCAACAGATTGGTGATGTCCCCTTTAGGATCAATGACAATGGCGGGGATATTATCTAGTACGGCTTCTTCCAGCATGTTGATGCAGAGACCGGTTTTGCCGCTGCCTGTCATACCTACTACAACGGCATGGGTCATCAAATCACGCGAATCATAATAGACAATGTCATCATCCAACCGTCGTGTAGCCGGGTTAAAGCTCTTCCCTAGATAAAACGTGGTTGGTGCTTCAATAAAAGGCATAAACTCTTTACCTCAGATTCTTTGTTCTACAGGGCAAGTATAAGTATAGCATATTTTGACCCGTTTAATGGGCAGGGCGATTGCGCCAGATTTGATTTTGGTGCTTCAAAAGTTCAGCAAATATCACAGGCAGTTACTGATGGCTGCTATGAGACTCACCTGGCTTGCTTAGGCAGAGCGGCAGTAGCCCAAGGAACCATCGCTTCACCTGTTGCTGAGGGAGTATGTTATGGACAGGTAATGTCATCTGCATCCGGTGGCGTTGCCCGAGACCAGGCACGTTCAAACTCGGCAATATACTGCGCAGCGAAGTCGGCATCTTGAATAATCACCATGTTTTCATCATTGTTGTTGGTCGCGCTGTCTGAGAAGTTGAATGAGCCCGTCATGACGGTGTGGTTATCAATGATGATGACCTTGTGGTGGAATGTAAACGAGTTTCCGTCCTGGCGAACATCCAACCCGGTGCAGAACATTGCAGGCATCTCGCTGAATTCGGTTTCACTGCCCCGGACTTCAAATATTCCTTGGACGTTAACCCCTTCTTCTGCTTTAGATAGCATGGCTTCACCCAGTTCATCCAGCGTATAGGAGAAAGCCATAAACCGAATATTGGAATCGGCGTTTTGTATGTGTTGCAATACGTTTGGCATCACGTTGTCTTCTGGTGCAAACATAATCTGAACCTGTGTACCATCTTGATTGAAGGTGGCAGCGTTATTGGTCGAGCGTTTGGAGCCAAACTGACCTAGCTCGAACATCTCGTTGAACTCGGTCTGATAAACTTCGACAGCACGCCGCGAACGCAGAGACACCAGGTTATTGTTGTTGCGGTAGGTTCCGTTGATAGTGTAGTTCATTGAACCCGTCCAGACAGTCGAGCCATCCATAATCATGAATTTGTTGTGCATCAAGCCGCCGCGATCATCGTCTACCACGGTTATACCAGCGTCGATAATGGCTTCAATAGTAGAGTCATCGTCTTCTAGCGTGTGTTCATCATCCACCACCATCCGCACCTGAACGCCACGATCATGTGCATTCATGACGGCTTCGGTCAGCGCCGGATTATTCCATTCAAAGGCCGCGATGTCGAGTGTGGCCTGTACCTTATTAATGGCATCAATCAGTTGTGTATCGACCCCACCGACATAGGTCGACCTGTCGGTGCTGCCTGTTGGTGTGGTGAAATACACCTGCCAGAAATCTTTGATTGCACCAATACCTTGATCTAATGAAATAGCCTGGACATCGCCACTGGGCACAAGAGCGACTCGTGTTGGGGGGGGCGGGGTAGCTGTCGGCTCCGTCTCAATGACGCCTAGTTGGTTGAGGATAGCGAAGACCGCAATAATGACGAGCGCAATGAGCGTGGCAAGTGGTGAATAACGGCCTTGTTTCTTAGTGGTTCTTTTGGTCATTGTGTGCCTTTATAACAACGAGAGTAGATGCGTATCCATTTCCAGGACTTGAGTTAGTGCGTAAATGTTGGCATAGTCGTCAAAAATGCGCTGACGATTGAGATAATGTTCAGAGGCTCCCGGCGGCGGTTGCAATCCTAGTTCCTGTGCCCGGTTCATGATCTTTTCCAGGTATTCCCGTTGCTCTTCATTGCTCATAATATGGCGGCGGGCAGTGAAGCGGTTGATGGATTTAATGACTCGTCGCAGTTGTTTGAATGAATTAACGAAGGTTTCTTCATCCGGCGCATTTTCGACTAGTATATTCAGCCGAATTCGGCCCCATTTCAGCAGCAACTTTGCCGGTTCATCAGTCAATTCTTCTGTCAAACTCACGTCTTCATACAACCGGGTAACGACTGATTCAATGTCGATCAACATGGTCGCCTCTTTGCACCTTGCTTTGCCCTACCCATCATATCATGTTCGTAGGTATGATGCGCCGTTTACATCAATAATTGTGCCAGTCGAAAAGGCGGAACCTTCCGCAGCACAGAACATCACAGCATAAGCAACCTCTTCTGGTTTGGCAATCCGACCCAAAGGACTCTGGTTCAGGATAGAATCAGACCTTTCCAGGCCGCGCCGTGCCATATCGGTTTCAACCCATCCTGGTGCTACCGCCATTACGAAGATGTTGTGCGGTGCCAGTGCTTTCGCCAGAGATTGACTCATGGCATTCATGCCTGCCTTGCTCGCTCCATAAGCTGGAGCCGTTGGCTCACCCCGAAATGCCCCCCGAGAGGTCACATTGACGATGCGCCCCCCTCCGGTTGCAATCATGTGCTGGCTCACGCAGTAAGCCACATTTGCCGAGCCGATGAGATTGGTTTGGATGATGTCGTGCCACTGGATTTGCCACGTCTCATAGCTAGTTTCTGCAATCGGATGTTCAATATAGATACCTGCGTTATTGACCACAATGTCAATTTTACCAAACTGCGCGATAACCTTATCAACCATCGCCTTGACTTGAGTGGGATGGCTAATATCGGCCTGTACACTCATATGGCCTTCACCCGGTAGAGTTTGTATCGTGTCGTGGGCGCCCTGTTGATTACGATTGTAGTGTACGGCAATCGTTGCACCATGTCCGGCAAAGCTCACGGCACAGGCTTTGCCAATTCCGCGTGATGCTCCGGTAATTAGGAGGTGCTTGCCTGTAAAATCCATGTGGCCTATCCTTTCTGAGTATCTCCTTACTTAATTTTGGCAGATTGCCGCAAAAGGTTCAATTCTATGTTTCAGCCATTGTTTACTGGGAAACGGGTGCGACTGGCCTCACCAACCTCTGAAGATCAAGCGATTTTTGCGGCCTGGACACAGCAAGATGATTATTTGCGTCATCTTGATGATGATCCTGTTCGACCATTATCGGCTTCTGCCTATAACAGTTTTGGCGAACCACAAGGTAAAGGCAGTTATTACTTTCATCTGCGTACATTAGCTGAGGACAAACTGATTGGATTTGTGGTGCTTTTCGGTATCAAATGGAGCAACCAGACAGCGGAAATGGCGATTGGCATCGGTGAGGCAGAATATCGTGGCAAAGGCTATGGACAGGACACGCTTCAACTGATCCTCAACTATGCTTTTTCTGAACTCAATCTTCATCGTGTTGGCCTAACTGTCATGGACTACAACGAAGCCGCCATCCGTGCCTATGAGCGTGCTGGGTTTGTGCGAGAAGGGGCGCGGCGCCAGATGGTACACCGTGAAGGCAGGCGCTACGATCTGTTGGTCTGTGACGGCTCACCCCGATAAAGCGAACACAAGGTTCGGCGAACTTTCAGTTCGGGGGCGCTTCTCAGGCTCCGCATGTGCCAACGCACTCCCTTGTCGCCTGACGGATGCAGCGGACTGATGAAAGTCCGACCCATCCGAGAACTTTCGTTTCTCTCTTAAGTGCGATTCAGATTTTACGCGGCGATCTACTCGCCACAACCTGCTATCTGAAGTTGTTAAAAAGCCGCGTTAGGCAACCACCGGGCCTTGATGTCCTCAGGCAGTCCCGGCCTAACCGTAATATGTTAATTTGAGCACAGATATGCTTACTATAAAAGGAGGGTGGCCTTCCCCCCAACCAAAGGTTGGCCCCCGCTCAAGGCGAACCGAAGGTTCGAGGGTGTCCCCTGCCGCGTTTTTATGGAATTTTGAGGAGGGAGTGGTTCGATAAGATGTCAAGTCAGTAAGTATCGTTATAAAAATCTAACAATTAACGTAAACGAGCACTATAATCTGTACCATGGAATCATCGATAAGTAGTTTGTAGAGGGTATCATCGTGAGATACGCTAAAACGTTGGTTTCATTGGTAGCTCTATATACGCTGTTGCTGGGTAGTATGTGGACGGTGAATGCTCAGGGTGTGGATCAACAACCGGGAGATCGCGTGATCGTATTCTGTGAGGCCACATACATTGATGTATATGGTTCTGACAATAATGGTACGGGGATTTTCTTGGCACGCATCAGATATTTTGACTTGCTACAGCCAGGTCCTGTGACGGTGCAAACACAATTAGGACGTGTGGTTGCAGACATTAACGAACGGGCGATGGTTGATGTTCAGTGGTTTGAAGGACCATTTTATGCAAATGGAAGTGGCGATTTTGCTAAGTGGGTGACATGTCCGGTCGATTTTTCATTTCCGGTTAATACAGGAGGGGCCCCAGTTGTCACGATTCCTGCCCCATTGCCGACTGTCCAGATTGGTGTCCCAGCGCACGGTTATTTCGTTAATCCGGTACCGAGTGGTTATTTAGTTGGCTATGATGCGGCTCCTAATGCGATTAACCAGACAGCTATTGTCCAAAATTCACCTGGAGCAACTGTTTACCAACGTGTTGAGAATAACCAAACAGACAGATATTGCGGTACAAACGCTTATGTTGTCCGCCCCCACGACACATTGTTCAAAATTTCTCAATGGTTTGGTACAACAGTTGGGAGTCTTGCAATCTGTAACAATATATCTGACCCAAGACGTATCTATGCCGGGCAATCACTTATTGTTCCTTAACTCTCAATCAAGAGCAGAAAGTAGCAAAAACTAGCGAATTGTAAAGAGCAACTTCCCAGAGCCCAAAAACAACAAGGCCAATCACCAACAAGGTGGTTGGCCTTGGTTCTACAAGAGGGGTCCCCTTACTCATTCCATCTGCTTACCATATGGTCTCTAAGCAAATAATGACTTCTTCACTCCCCTCATCGCTAGTGACGCTCTGCTGCGGCTTGCCGCGGGCTAAAGCCCGTTTCTGTCAGAGGATGATGATCATGATTCGGCCTCATCATCCTGTTTGCGCACTGCCTGATCACTCGGATGTACAGCGCTCCCCGTATAGCCCATGTCGCGCATCCGACGTTGTTCTAATGATTCGAGTTGATCAGCGACTTGACCATAGTCTGCCTCTGGGATTTTGTGGTCAACGCCGTTGGCATCCCGATAAACGTAGCCATTGCCCGTGCACCAATCACAATCCTCGTTCTTCCCTGTGAATTCATCTGTAACCCAGCCATAGCCGTCACATGAAACACATTGCACAATGTCCATTTGTGGATTGCCTTTTGCTATGTTGGGTTAACTGATCCTAGTCATAATCCGATCCACTCCAGATCATTGAGTGATTAAGCATTGTACCATCCAATAGGGACGAACCGTTATGCTCTGCACAGGTTGACCTGGTGAAACGAAGTCAGTTTTAAGTATAAAGGCGGCTACGATTATGTGCTGAAGAATCTGTCGCTGGAGATCAAAGCCGGTGAATATATCGCGCTGGTGGGGACATCCGGTGTGGGCAAGACAACGCTCTGTTCGCTCATTCCGCGTTTTTACGATATAGACGAAGGCATGATCCTGATTGATAGCGAAGATATTCGGGAGGTTAGTTTATGCTCATTACGTAGTAACATTGGTCTAGTACATCAGGATGTTTATCTATTTGCCGGGACAATCGCCGACAACATTGGCTATGGTAAACCAGGCGTGAGTCGGGAGGAAATTATAGCAGCATCCATCGAAAATCAGCGCGGGGACACCATCGAACTTTTAGTTCGCCTTTAGCGGGGGCCAACCTTTGGTTGGGGGTCGAACTAGAAGTTCGTGCGCCTTACTCCTTTCAATTAATCAAAGTAGGCGCGATGTGCGCCCATTACTTTGATTGTACTGCCCTGTTCCAGAGCTACGGGAAGAATGGGGCGACTTTTACATAGAATTGGCGCGCCCCGCCGTCTGCTATAATAGGTCGATACGAAAGGAGATCCCATCATGGCCATTCGAGAGCCGCACGTCACCCTTGACGACTTCGTCCAGTTCGTCTTCCGCGATGAGAATGTGGATCGTATGTTTGAGCTTATCAACGGGGAGATTGTCGAAGTGTCACCCAGCCGTTCAGGTCATTCAGGCGTTGCAGCAATGATTATTGGGGCGATTGTCCCTTATTGTCGAGAGAAGAAACTGCCCTGCCATGTCACAGGTGAGGCTGGCACATACAACGTGCTGGGCAACGTCATCGCCCCAGATGTGGCCTACAAGACAACACCAACAGATAGGGTAAACTACCCTGATCCGGTACCGCCAGAGTTTGCCGTTGAGGTGATTTCACCGACGGACAGAAAGCCAGACATTGCCCGTAAACGCCAAATCTACCTGGATGCAGGCATACTGTATTGGGAAGTCTATGTCGATGATGAGCGCATCGACGTGTACGCGCCAGGGCAGCCCATGCGCTCATTGGGGATGGATGACACACTCGATGGTGGCGAGGTGCTGCCGGGGTTCACCCTACCTGTGAAGGACATCCTTGATCTGTGGTAAAGCCGACAAGCTGCACCGAACCAAGGGTCGCTTTATTTAAATATCAACGCTCCAAGCCCCAATCTGGGAGACGGAGAGGATCTCTAACCTCCTCAATATCGCATTCTTCAGGACTCAAGATGCAGAGCCTGGCTGGGTCTGGGGGTAAAACTATGCTGCATGCGTCAGGATACAAGTCGCAGAAATTTGGTCCCTTTGGGAGGGGGCACTGGGCACTGATGTAGGCATTGGCTTGTGTATTCTCACAGCCATTTCCTTTGTTACACCATCAGGGTAGGCTAGAATTAGTGTTCCTGTGCGAGCTCCCCTCCCATTGTAGAGACCCTTACAATTAACTTTTCGTCACCCCTTCCTTGGATAGGAAAAACTGTGGTCCCACTTTCAGTCTTAATAGACACCTCTGGACCACCCCCCTTTAAAAGGTGTCGGCCAACAATCTCAACATCTTGAGTAAGACCCATAATAATTGTGCTGGGGGTGATTGCTGCTATCTCAGGCTGTGCTAATGCCTTTTTTAACCTACCTTTTACCCCAATACCCGTCGTCTGGAGGAAATAGGCTTTTGCAGGGGGGACAAACAGCAGGCTAGAGGTTAGCAGCAGAAATATTAACATTAAAGCAATTCCACCCCTTCGGACCACACGTAATTGGGACTTTCTTGCGTTGAAAAGCATCTAAGCAAATACGACCAGTCCTATTAAAAAGACTAACAATGTAATTATAGTTATAATGTTTGCTGTCGCTTCATCTAGTACATAGATAACTGTGTCACCCGTGAGCAGGATCGTGTTTTGGACACTGTTGTCCACTTTTCGCGTAATTTCTTGTATTTCCTTACTTGCTAAGTCATTCCAGAGTACCATCTAGTAACAGTTCACCCCGATAAATTGGGACGCTTCCCAGGCTATGTTGTCGCCTAACGAATAGGTCCCAAGTACAATTCAGATAGAAGGTTAGCACAAGCGTGCTTAGTTTGAAAGGAGTAAGGTGCAGAAGTGGGGTCACTCCCCTGCCGATTTTCTATGGTCAAGCAATTATCCCAGGTTGATGTGCGGCAACTTCGTTTCCATCATCAGGCGTTAGCGAGTACAGCGACTGATGTTGTGACCATCGTCAGTAAATTGTGCGGTTTGCAGTCACAGGAATGGGCGGCGGCACGACTGGCAATCCGAGCCAGAAGCAGCGGCCTGATAGCAGAAGACGTGCGCCATTCCCGCCAAGTGGAGCGATCTGTTATTCTCACTTGGACAATGCGCGGTACAATGCACCTGGTTGCAGCTGAAGACTTGCCCTGGCAGCAGGACTTGTTCGGCACATTGTTCATCCGCAAAACTGAACGACGCTACCAACAGCTTGGACTAGATAAAGCAACACGAGAGAAAGCGGCAGAACTGATACAGGCCGCCTTACATAAAAAAGGAGCACTACATCGTGCTGACATTGCGGAGGCCATCGGCAAACACGATATTCCTGTTGCGGGGCAGGCCATTCATCATCTGGTACGCTATGCGGCCCTAGCGGGTATGATCTGTTTTGGACCAGAGCGTGACGGTGAATTGACCTATGTGACCCTGGACGACTGGCTGGGTTCCCAGCCGACCTTTCACCTAAGTGATGAGGAGGCCCTGGCAGAATTAGCGAAACGTTACATGCAGGCGTCTGCTCCCGCCACCGTGCATGACCTAGCAAGTTGGTCAGGTTTGCCAATGAAACAGGTGAAAGCAGGACTCCAAACCATAAAGGATGATCTGATTGAAGTTGAAACGGCCGATGGCGTGGCCTGGATGCTCAAGCAGCCGATAGGACCAATCGACTCAGACCGTATTGTTCGTTTGTTGCCACGTTACGATAATTATCTGCTAGGACACAAAAGCCGTAGCTTCATGGTGGAACCTGAACATGCCCGAATCATTCATCCTGGCGGCGGCTTGCTTCGATCCTGCGTCATAGTGGATGGTCAGGCGCAGGGTGTGTGGCGATTAGAACACAAGGGTGATGTTTCGCATGTCATTGTTGAACCGTTTACCTCATTTGAAGATGAGGTTATCCCCCTTCTAGAAGCAGAAGCAGAGGACATAGGACGCTTCCTCGATCTGAATACACAGTTGGTAATCAGATGACCAAGCCGATTAAGATTGAGCCCTTTGCCCACATCTGTGCCGCCGACAGCGGTGTGATGTTTCTTGCTGTGGGCGGGCCTCTGGAAAATGATTCAGGTACACTACCCCAAACGAGTATTCGTCTCACAATTAACGGGCTGCCAATTCGCCCCAGATAACCGACTCAACATTGGTCGCCGGAAGATTGAAAGTCTCTGCAATGGCCACATGTGTGACCTTGCCTTTATGCATATTTAGGCCATGCGCTAATCCATTATCCGATTTCAAAGCCTCACTTAAGCCCCTATTGGCAACACGCAGAACATAACGCAACGTGGCATTGGAAAGGGCAAGGCTGGATGTGCGCGGAACCGCCCCCGGCATGTTGGCAACACCATAATGTAGGACACCGTCAATCACATAAGTCGGGTCGCTGTGGGTGGTCGGGCGGGTCGTCTCGACACACCCCCCTTGATCCACAGCCACATCGACAATCACACTGCCATTAAGCATAGATGTCAGCATATCACGGGTGATAAGCCGAGGCGCTTTTGCACCGACAATTAACACCGAGCCGATCACTGCATCGGCAGTCCTGATCGCATCAGTGATGTTGGTTGAATTGGAATAGAGCGTTGTCAGCCGACCATGTAACGTATCGTCAAGATACCGCAGCCGTTCTAGATTGATGTCCAGTAAGGTGACCCGTGCGCCCATGCCTAATGCAACCTTCGCCGCATTCGCGCCGACTGTGCCCCCCCCTAAGATCACCACATGGGCAGGCCGCACACCGGGCACACCACCCATCAAAATGCCGCGTCCGCCAACAGGCTTGGTCAGATATTCGGCGATAACCTGAGTTGCCATCTTACCCGCCACCTCACTCATGGGTTCCAATAGCGGCAGCCGGCCTTCATCATCGGTGACGGTCTCATAGGCCAGCCCGGTCACGCCATGCTTGAGCAGTTCATGGGTCAGTGTTTCATTCGCAGCCAGGTGGAGATAGGTAAACAGGACCAAATCGTTGCGAAGATAAGCATATTCTTCCGGCTGTGGTTCCTTGACTTTGACAACCAGCCGCGCCTGATTCCAAGTCTCGTCTGCACTATCAACAAGGTTCCCACCTGCGGCGGCGTATTCTTCATCCATAAAAGCGCTGTTGATTCCCGCGCCTCGTTGTATCAGCACCGTGTGTCCGTTATTAACCAGTTCACGGACGCCATCCGGTGGAACCGATACTCGATGTTCATCTGTCTTGATTTCTGTGGGGATGCCAATAATCATCTTTTTGCCCTCGGTACAATATTCTTTGACCCATTGTACACCATGTAGCAAAAAATGTGCATAAATTTGCACATTGTGTCTGATTAAGGTGCAAAAACAGTGATCGCTTCGAGCAAAATAGGCAGTGCAAAGCGTTGATCCCACCCGGAGTCTTCCGCTGCCAGCTGCCCCCACAGATGCAGTCGCAGGTTATTGACCATCGCGTCCTGCACCCTATCCGCCAGCGGCGATTCATGGACGACGAGCCAGGTGCTATTGCTTTCGGCAATCTTCGCCACCAAACCATCATGGAAATCCCGACGTTTATAGGCAAAGGTGGTGCGGTCTCTGGGGCCAGGACAGGGCTTTGTCGTACCCAGAATGGGTTGCCCGCCCAATGACACGATCTGCACCACCAAATCTGCTTCCTCAAATTCGGTAATGTGGATGGCATCAACATAACCGCCGATCACAACTTGCCCGTTCCAATCAAGGTTGTCAGCCTGCCAGGGCAGTGTAACCAGTGCAGGGCCGTTGGGTTTTGACCAGCGAAGCGTAATCTGCTGAGCAGGTGTTGACAGTTTAAATAGGCCGTGTTCGCCTTCGGTCTGGATGGTCTCAGTGAGCGTATCGAGCCACAACTGAGACTGTACATAAGCTGGCAGGGCCCAATCCTGGGTCAGTTGTGCACTTAATTGGTCATTCATTAAATTTTGTTCCCCTCTGTTTATTAATTATGGATTACCCGAATCTTAACCAACATATGATAAACTTTACAGAATGATAGGATAGAAAGACCGTCGTGAAGATGAACTACAGCATTTCCTGGGCACGGCTTGTTTCCGACATCCTCAGTCCACCGATGGTATGGGGTGCGTTTGCCTTTCCAATTGCGCTACGCGATGCAGAAACACAAGAACAGGCCATCCTATGGGCGGCAGTTTATATCGTATTGGTGTGCTTACTCCCTGTCATCTACATCGCTATCATGGTCAAACGCGGTGACATTACCGACATCCACATGCGCGTCCGTGAACAGCGCACTCGTCCTTTTCTGGTGTCAATTGCCTGCACGGGTTTCGCCTGGTTCATCTTGCGCTTGATGGGTGCGCCGGCCGTTGTGCCTTTGTTTGCCCTGTTCAGCTTCATCCTGCTCACCGTAATGGCGCTGATTACGTTGGTGTGGCAAATTAGCGTCCACGCCATCAGCATCACAGGCGTAACAGTGGCAACGGCGGCACTTTATGGCCTGATCCCTGCATTGTTGACCATCCCCCTTATCATATTGGTCGGTGCAGCCCGACTTAAACTCAAACGACATACACCAGCACAAGTCATAGCTGGAACGTTTGTTGGTTTGATCGTTCCTGTGATTTTATTTTCGATTGTGACCTTGCCCTAATTCGTCCAGACATCATTCTGAGTGTTATAACGCCAACCCGCAGGCGACTCTGGTAGACACGACGGCGGGTCAATCGGCTCGAGCAGTTGCTCAAACTGGATTTCGACCTGCTGCCCAGTAGCCAATTGCAAGAAGTTCGTCAGGACAATTTTAGTTTCTTCCTGCGCCACATCCAGAATCCCGCCCTCAATCGCATCCTTCCGGAACTCAATAATCGTCTCGAATTGAGCCAACCGTCGCAGCGAATCCCATGATGGGCCACAGGCCGAGGTTGAACGATCATACTGATCAAGAAAATCAATTCGGCAACTCGTCAGTTGCGGGGCAGGCAAAGTAATCGACAGGTCGCCCGACAGCAGATCACGCGAAATATTCGCTTCTTCGTAACTGGGTGAGTTCAACCCCCGCCTCGATTGCGCCCTGGGCAACATGAAAAGCTGTGCGTCCACAAGCATTCTGGAAGCCTTCTCGCACTTCAACCCGGATATCCGCTTTGGCGAGTTGGGCGCTGACGCTGACCAATTGACCGAGTGGCTTCACACTGTTGATGATGGTCTGTGTACTGGTGACAGTTGCGGTGGTCGGCGCTCCTCGAAATATTCCAGCGATGCTGTCAATGACGTCAGAAAGTGTGTTCATACCTGTGATGATGATTGCTAGCAATATTGGCACGCCGCAGCCCAATGCACAGCCACCAAACACAACCGACGGGCTAAAGCAGCCCAGTTCCCGCATATCATCGATTACAAAGGGAGCACGTTGATGTTCTTGTGTTGCCAGACGATTATTCGGCATTGTCTAGCCGACTTTCTAGTTGATGCAATCCAGCCCAGGCCAACAACGGCACACCAATCGCCGTGCCCAACACCGGGAAGGGCACAGCCGCCAGAACCGCCATTCCCATTCCCTTTGCGAACGCTTGCCCACCCGTATCACGAGCGATGAAGTATTGAATCAAGTAGACCGAGATGAAGGCGATCATGCCAACTGTCCCTGAAAGAATAGGCAGGGCAACCATGCCCAAAATGGTGATGCTGATCATGCCTTCAAAGATCGTCCAGACCCAATCCAAAGCTAGCACAACCATCGCACTTAGAAAGTGTACAGGAGATGGTGGGATACTTCGTTCTAACATGCGATTCCTCATAGTTGTAGATGCACCCATTATAGAAAAGTTTTTTATCTTCCTCCAATACAATGATGTTATACTAGGAACAGAATATGGAGTATTGAGATGATAACCGCAATCTACGATGGCAATTGTATCATCTGCAACACCACTCGTGTCGCGGTTAACGCATTGGATTGGTTTAATCGGGTGGAATTTCTGGATTTGCATAATCGCGCCGAGGTGGAGGACCGTTTTGGTTTTCTTGATTATGAAGCATCAATGGGGGCGATTCATGTGGTGGACATGCGTCAGAAAGTGTTCGCTGGATTTTATGGTACACGCCGAATGCTGCGTGAAGTGCCGTTGGGCTTGCCACTGTGGTTGGTGATGCAAGTGCCCGGTGTGAGCAACTGGCTAGGGCCGAAGCTTTATGGCTTCATTGCCAACAATCGTTATACTATCAATCGGCTGCTGGGTGTTGAATTGGAACAGGCCGAGGCGGATTGTGTGGAGGGGGTTTGTAAAATCTCTGGCTCGGATGCTGCCGGATAAATGACGAACGCAAGGTTCGATTTCAATGATCGTGGTTAGGCGTTGCTTGGCACAGTATATTGTGCAATAATCGCCTGATCACACAAAGGTTATCACAAGCGGGCGGAACGCGCCGTTGAAGGTTCATGTATTGGGACATGCATATTTCAGAAGCTGCGCCGAACTTTGTGTTCGCCGGATATTCGGTTTGCCTAGTCGTGGCAGAGTGTCACGAACATTCACCACGACATTTCATTACAGTCAAGAGTCTCAGTAGCTCAGGGGATAGAGCAGTGGTTTCCTAAACCATGTGTCGCAGGTTCGATTCCTGCCTGGGACATAATGACAGGCCAGCCTGTGGGCTGGTTCTTTGTTACCCCTTTTCGTAAGCTGCTTCTAGGTAAACGTCAACCAGATAGCGTGGATAACCGATGATTTCCAGGTTGTTGCGGCAGGCAGCTAAAGTTGCGCCCCGGTCACGCCAGTATGGGACTCGTTTGATGAGTGTTTCGACCTTCTCACGCGGGGTGATGATCCAGGTGTCTTTAGGAACCAGGCCATAATACAACACATCCGCTTCATCAAAGATGTCGGTTGATTTGAGATAAGGTGCAATTAAGATGATGTCCTTTGCGCCCTTCTCACGCAGATAGCGCAGGACAAAACGCGCCGTCCCTCCCAGATCAACCAGGTCTTCGACTACGCCAACCACTTGACCTTTGACCTCAACAGTGACATCCTGCACCACTTGGGGCGAATCCAACGGCTGTCCTGGCCCAGCATAATACTTGACTCCCAGCGTTCCGAACTCGAGGGTTTGGACGGCTTTGTTGAGATTCCATGCCAGATGATCATGCAACAGCACCCCCGGCAGCATCCCGCCCATTGTGATAATAACACCTTTAGAAATCTGGTCGTTGCTATTGATGTGGTTGACCTGATAGCGATAAACCATGCGGGCCATCTCGGTTGCGATAAAGGTCGAAACGGGGTCGGGGATATAGAGGAACTTCAAGACATCATAATCAACGTCGATTCCATAGGGACGCTGCCAGAACGCCGCATCAATTCCGCCAGTCAACTCTTTTACGTGGTCACGATACATTTTATGAATTCCTATTCGCCGCACCCATTATGCCGCAAGGCAGCTTATTTGAAAAATGTGTCTTAGCCCTTCCGTTTAAGTGTAGGAGTCGTTATCATGCGTGTCTAGATTCTAATCGCCAGGGCGAACGCTATGAATATCGAACCCATCGGTCATGTCAAATCACCAGTTACCGATGCCAGCACAGTTTCCGGTTGGGGCAAAGTCCAATCGGAGATTCACATCAATAAAGAGTTAGCAGCCGGACTCACCAACATTGAGGATTGGTCGCATGTGGTGGTGCTTTTTTATATGCACGAGGTTGCGTTCAACCCGGAAGAACATCTCGTGCAGCGTCCACGCGGGCGTAAAGACATGCCAGAGGTCGGCACATTCGCCCAGCGTTCCCGCCTGCATCCCAACCCTATTGGTATTTCAGCGGTGAAGGTGGTCTCTGTTGAAGACAATGTCCTCAAAATAAATGGTCTTGATGCCATTGATGGCACGCCTGTGCTAGATATCAAGCCTTATGCGCCCGTTTACGACGGCGTGTATGACCCGATGGTTCCCTTGTGGTTTGTGCGGCTGATGCAAGGCTACTTCTAAGCGCACATGCGCTTAGTCAAACGGATTGCGATAGTTCACGTTGCGTGCGTCTAATCGCGCCAGGTTCGGGCGCAGCCGGGTGAGAAAATCGATATAATCACGGTTTTCAGAAGCCGTCCAGACCGCTTCAGCTAAGGCAATCGCACGCGGATAGGCCATATATTCAACGTGTTCCGAATTTGGGATATATTCTGTCCAGACGTTGCCTTGTCCACCGATAATATGATTCTGTTTATCGGCAGGGACATCCGCTAGCGGGTTAAACTGGTAGGTCTTTTCCAAGGGCAGGAAACCACCGATGGCTGGCGGTTCGTTTTCCTGATCTTTCGATTGATAATAGTCAAAGTAGACATGGGTGTTGGGTGTCATGACGACATCGTGTCCGGCGGTGGCGGCTTCGATTCCGCCTTTTATACTGCGCCAATTCATCACAGTTACATTGGGCGCTAGACCGCCTTCGAGAATCTCGTCCCAGCCGATTAAACGACGGCCTTTATTGTTGAGGAATGTCTCAATGCGGCGGATGAAATAACTTTGAAGTTCGTACTCATCCTTGAGGTTTTCGGTCTGAATCCTTGCCTGACACTTGGGGCATTCTTCCCAACGTATCTTCGGGCACTCATCCCCACCGATGTGAATATACTCGCTGGGGAAAAGCTCCAGCACCTCGTTTAAGACATTTTCCAGGAAGGTGAATACGGCATCATTCCCAGCACAAAAAACATCTTCGGCAATTCCCCAGAAGGTACGGACTTTGTAGTCTTTGCCCATGCAGCCTAATTCAGGATACGCCGCCAAAACCGCCACCGTATGCCCTGGCATTTCAATCTCTGGCACAACGCTGACAAAACGCTCGCTGGCATACGCCACCACCTCTTTGACCTCTTCCTGAGTATAATATCCACCATAGGGCACGCCATCCAATTCAGTGCGATTGGCAGGAAAAGGCGTGGCGGCACGCCTTGAGGCGATTTGGGATAATTTGGGATAATGCTGGATTTCAATGCGCCAACCCTGGTCTTCGGTTAGATGCCAGTGAAAAGAATTGAGTTTGAACAGTGACATCAGATCAATATAGCGCTTGATAAAGTCCACTGGAAACATATGCCGCCCCACATCAAGGTGCAATCCACGCCAACGGAAACAGGGATGGTCTTCAATATGAACAGCAGGAAGCTCCGCGCCATCCACTAACTGTCGCAGGGTTTGGATACCATAGAATAAGCCAGCGGGTTGGCTGGCTCTGAGTTCGACTCCACTGCCGGTTACATCCAACACATACCCTTCATCGGGAATGCCGTCGGTAATCATCAGAGAAACGGTGTTGTCTCCACCCGTCCCTGCCTCAACTTGCGATTTGTGACCTATGAGTTCATCCAGAATCTCCGCCACCTGTGCTGCCGCGCCAGATGCTAAAATACGCGTGTTGTTGTCTATGGTAAAACTGCCCACGCCGGGGATAAGTGTTTGTGGTTGGGGAATAATATGAAAATTTGCCATTGTAAGTCTCCTTCAGCATTTACAAGGGATTGTGCCATATTTTGCTGAATGGGGACACTTCCTCAGATAGGAACTATTGAGTTTCTTGAAGCGCGAGAATATCCGACGAAAATGCTTGATCTTTATTAGTGACATACTCTCACAGGTTCAGTGGGCTTTTGCCGCTGCAGAAGAAAAAACAGCGGCGGGAATGGCAGTCAAAACGGTCTCCAAGTGTGTCGATACAGCCTGAATGTATATGATTGGATGACCGCGTGTTCTGTATTCAGAGGGATCTGCTGATGATGGCAAAACTCAGGGCTTATTCAAATTGTCAAGTTATGTCCACAAAATTCAGTACTCCCCAATTTGAAACCATTACGGATGTATTACTATAATATGCCGCCAACGCACCCGCCCGTATCATTGTTGTAGAGAAGGACACCTCATGATTTACCGTCAGTTGCTTAAGAAATTTAGTAGCGATGTTGTTGAAGTTGGTGTGATTGGAACCGGGCACTTTGCTAGTGCCATCGTCACACAATCACAAGTGATCCCTTCCTTACGTGTGCCCGTAGTTTGCGATTTGAATGTTGAAGCAGCGCAGCGAGCTTATGCTGAGGCAGGTTTGACCGATGATGATTATATTGTTTGCGAGAGTGAAAGGGATGCCCTGGTACAGTATGAACGGGACAAATATATCATTGTCAGTGATCCAGCAATCATGATGGCGCTGCCTATCCACATTGTTGTTGAATCGACGGGTGTACCCTCGGTTTCAGCCGATCATGGGATGTTGGCAATCGAGGGTGGCAAGCATATTGCGATGGTCAGCAAAGAGATGGATGTCACTATTGGCCCCATGCTCAAGCACAAGGCAGAGCAGGTGGGATTAATCTATACCGCAGTCGATGGTGATCAGCATGGCTTGTTGATCTCGTTGATTTACTGGGCCCAGGATTTGGGATTGGAAATCATCGCTGCAGGCAAGAGCCTGGATGGAGAAATCGTTTACGATCCACAGACAGGACAGGTTAGTCGTGGTCAGCAAGTGATACAACTCCAACCCGATCAAAAGCATTTGTTTGAACCCGTCCCTCCAAGCGAGGCCCGGCAATTCTATCCTGAGCGCCGTGATCGGATTGGCGATATGGGCGGCTTGATGGGCTACGACGTGGTGGAGATGGCCATTACAGCCAATGCGACCCACCTTGTTCCTGATATTGAGACACTCCACTGCCCTGTTTTGCGTATTCCCGAAATCCCAGAGGTATTTGCACCGGAAACTGAGGGGGGCATCCTGCAACATCGAGGTGTCATCGATTCCGTGACTTGTCTGCGTACCCCTTATGAGGCTGGTTTAGGTGGTGGTGTGTTCATTGTTGTGGCTTGCGAAAATGCCTATTCACGCTCTATCCTGATGACCAAAGGCTTGATTTCTAACAGGAATGGCAAAACTGCTTTGATCTATCGACCCTATCATCTCTGTGGTGTGGAAACGCCTGTGTCTCTGCTAGTTGCTCAACTGCTCAACCTATCAACAGGGGCCGTCAGTTACCAGCCGCGCTATGATGTACTGGCACGGGCTAGAGTTGACCTGAAAGCGGGTCAATCAGTTGGCAGCGACAAGAGCAGGGTCCTCCAGGCACTGATGCGACCTGCTAAAAAAGTAGACAATGCTACTGCGCCTTTGCCACTGCATATGGCAAACGGCAATCGTCTAAAGATGGATGTTCCTACTGGGACCGTTCTGACGGTAGACATGGTGGAGGAACCCGCAGGGTCAACGCTTTGGGCGCTGCGGCGTGAACAGGACGCGCAGTTTCTCTAGAGTGTGTCCACAGCCCTTCTAGGTAGCGCAGAATGGTTCGGACGACGGATCTGGGCTACTTCACCATCCAATCACTAACCGTGATGGGATTATGCTGGCGGAATTGATGTTGCATCCGGCCAAAAACATCAACACCCATTTGAAGCAGGAGATGTGGAATATCAATCGGAACCCAATTTTCGACGATGGTATTGGCATCACATCGGTAAAAGTCCATCACTCGCATTTTGACAGGCTTACCTGTTGCGGGAATACCAAGGAAATCGTTGCCTATGTGTGTCGCTTGTAGATAACCCCACCCCCCCGTCACGGCGAAATACCCATCGCCGATGCGGATGAAATGCCCTTGATCGGAGCCACCTCGATCTGGAAAGGCTACCAGAAACGGGATTTGATGATAATTTTCAAAGCCTTTGAGACCGCGTGTTGTGCCAATGCCTGCTGGCCCATACCACATGAAATTTGGATGCCAGTGTTTGACCATCTCCATTTCATCTAGAACCTCACGGGTGGGGGACTGTCCATTATAATAGCCCAGTGCAGCATGCATTTTGAGGATCATTTCGATGGTTCGTTTGGAGCGTGCTTCATTTTGTGGCATCAAGATAACACCATCGTGTGTCATGGGAGGGAGCCAGCGCATCTCTCTACCCAAACTGGGCGCAATAGGCCAGAAGCCTGCTTGTCGCATCAAGTCGAGAAAATCAACAAATAGGTAACTGGTGGCGATTTTGCCCCCCCGCAGTTCATGGCCTTCACAATAGCGCACGTTAACGATCCCACGAGTTGCCGGGATACCGAGCCAATCCTGTTCAAACGTGCCCACATAATGCCCGAAGCAGCCAATCCAATAAGCATCACGATAGCGCCCACCTGCTACGAAATCATTGCGGCGTTCTGCATCTGGCAAGGCGTGACGCAGCGGCTTCCAGAATTGGACTGTACCCAACCCATTTAATTCGTTGACCGGATGGGTTACGTTGACCTCGGCGTCAGCATGGTAGCTCTCAGCTATCGCGGCTTCCAGTTCAGTTAGGGGCACAGTAACGAGTGTGTCCATGATGTCCATGATGCGGCGCTTATTGGCGATGTTTTGCGCCTGGTCAATGGGCGAATACTGAAAGCTAGCGGTGCGGTATTTGTCAGCGTGCTTGTTCATCTCACAGGGTCCTGTTCGTCCGAGGTTGGCGGGCATAGGTCATCTCCCGCATCCGCGAAAAGACATCAACACCAATTTGCTCATAAACATGCAAAAGATCAACCAGCACCCAGTTTTCCCGGATGAGATTGTTTTCACAACGCCAGAAATCCAGACTGCGCATGGTGATGGCTTGATCTGATGGGGCAATTCCCATCCAACCATCGCCACTAATGGTCATTTGCATCCCAGGCCAGCCCGTAAATCCGACGTAATCACTATCACCAAACAATGCCGCGTTTTCCATGATGGCTGTGCGGTTTGGTAGAGCTTTCAAGAATGGGATTTGATGCCAGTTGCGAAAACCGGAGATACGCCGCATCGATCCAATGCCTGCTGGTCCATACCACATCATCTTAGGATGCCAGAAACGATCCAATTCCATTGCTTCAGCACCTTTGGGTGAACGTTTTAGACCATTGAGCATGTCTAATACGAGTTGCACAGCGGCATCTGCTCTGGTTTGGTCGTAAGGTATCTCAATGATGCCGTCTTGCCTAGCGGGGCCGGGGACAAGCCACTCCACGCCCAGGCTGGATGGCATAGGCCAGGCTTCAGCCTGCATCATAACCTGGGGAATATCCCATAGGGCTTGCATCTCGACCACACGATCATCGACAATACGGAAGAATTCATGGTAGCGCATGGCAACGAGGTGTTGTGTTGGGGGAATATCGAGCCAGGGCTGCTCAAATACGCCCAGATAGTGCCCTGCACAACCAACCCAATTGTCGCCATTGGCTTCGCCCGCCATCAGGATAAAATCCCGTCGTTCTAAGTCAGGAATCGCAGTGAGTAATGGTTGATATGCTTGCTCGAAAAGATCATCTGGCCCATTGAGGTCTTCGAGCGGTGTAGCGAGATGGACGATGCAATCTGCTGCAAAAACCTCGTGTAGTTGATCAAGCACCTCAGCACCATCAGAGTCATAAAGGGCAGCGCGCAATTTGTTGATAAGCGCTTTGTTATCTGAGTGGATCATCAGTCAATATTATCGAAGAATTCTGGCGGCTTGGAACCAATAAATTTAAGTACTTTGTTCACATCATAACCCGCTTGTTCCAGTATACCAAGGATGTCAATGAGAACCAAGTTTTCCGCTAGCTTACGCTCGCCATCACGTTCTTCAATGCGCCAAAAAGCCATAGAAAATAGGCGCGGGGGCCCCATCGAACCTTCGGTTCGCCTTGAGCGGGGGCCAACCTTTGGTTGGGGGTCGAACTAGAAGTTCGCGCCCTCTCCTTTCAAAATCAATGGCTAAATGTGATATAATATATCCATGATACGCACCCTGAAGTACCGCATGTATCCAACTGAAGACCAGCAAGAAATTCTGCGCCTGTCCTGTTGGCTCTACAACCGTTCGCTGGCCTATCGCCGCAAACGCTGGCAGGAATCGCGCTACAGTGTCACCTACAACGAACAGGCTGCGATGTGGAAAGCATGGCGTAACGAAGAGCCAGAAGACAATCCGCTTCGCTTGGTCAATATGTCCGCAGGTCAACAAGTCTTGCGCCGACTGGACAAAGCCTACCGCGAGTTTATGCAGGGCAAGCGAGGACGACCCCGCTTCAAGAATTGGAGACGGTTCGATAGCGTGAACTACAAACCGGGTGACGGTGCTGGCCTCAAGGATGAAAAACTGCGGGTGCAGAATGTCGGCTTGATTTCGGTTAAGTGGCATCGCCCGTTGCTTGATGGCAAGCTGAAGAACATCATTATTCTGCGTAAGCCCTCTGGTTGGTATGTCTGCTTTCAGATTGAAGCCGAAATGACTGAACCCCAACCGTCTCAAGCTCCACCAATCGGGGTGGATGTCGGTATCCATCACGCGCTGGCACTGAGCGCTGGCACCGTGATCGACAGCCCGCAATACCTCAAGGCATCGCTGGTACGTCTGCATAAATTGCAACGCATGGTTGCCCGTCGCAAGAAAGGCAGCCATCGCCGCCGTAAAGCAGTCCATCAACTGGCAAAAGAACTGGAACAGATCGCTAATCAGCGCCACGATTGGTGGCATAAGGTTGTCCACCAATTGGTCAACACCTACGGTCTGATTGCGATTGAAGATTTGAACCTCTCGTTTATGCTGCGCAATGGCACCCTCTCCCGTGTTACGCACGATGTTGCATTGGGTATCTTCTACCAACTCCTCGACTACAAGGCTATCGAGGCCGGGGTTGAGGTGGTAAAAGTAAACCCCAAGAACACGTCGCAACAATGCAACGGGTGTGGTGTAATTGTGAAAAAAGGCTTGAAGGTTCGTACTCATCATTGTCCTAACTGTGGCTTCACGGCGGATCGAGACGTGAACGCCGCACTGAATATCCTCGATCTTGCAGTCGCTTAGCAATAAGGTGGGCCAGGACGTGGCCTTCAGGTGCTAACGTGGTTCGTTGGAACGTGCGTAGCCTGAGAAGCGCCCCCGAACCGAAGGTTCGCTTTTTCCGGGTGAGCCGTCACATATCGCATCTTGATTTGTTTGCCTGTCGCTGGAATGCCAAGCCAATCCTGCGCGAAGCTGGTCGTTTGAAAACCTGTTCCAGCGACCCAATCATCTTCAGCAATACGAACGATATCTGCCGCATTTTTGTCAGGGAAGGCTTCGATGAAGGGCTTGCGATAGACCTGCTCGAATTCATCTAACCCGTTCATCGTGCCGATTCCAGCAGGCCCCTCCCATACCATGTCCTCAAACCAATAGTGCTGCATGAGGCCAAGAATATTTTCATTGAGGCCGCTATACATGTCATCAACGAGTTGCTTGTTTTTATCCGATTGCTCACTCATTACTACAATCTCCGTCGTGGGGCAGCATAGGCTTCTGGCGTGCCCATTGCATCCATCCAGATCACAAATTTGTCCAGCATCATCTGGCAGATTTCCGGCCTCTCATCTGCCACATTGCGCCGATGTGCAGGGTCGTGAACTGCATCATAGAGTTCTATCCGTTTCCCTTCCAGACTATATAGAAAATCCCATTCACCGTCACGGATGGTGCTAGGAGAGACTTCTACCACTTTGCGTTCATTGTCATCGACGATACGGGTGGTGTTGCCCTCAATATCTGCCAGCGATTGGCTTGTCACCACAATGTCATGGAGTTTGTCAACTTTTCCTCGAACAAGAGGCAGCAGCGACTTGGCCTGTACACGTTGTGGTTGATTGATTTCTGCCAATTCAAGCAGAGTGGGCATGATATCCGGGATGGTCACCAGACCAGAAATACGCTGATGCGCATAACCGGGGATCTTAGCAAGCAGGGGCACATGGGTCAACTCGTTATGCGATGGACACCAATGCGAGATGGCCCCTTGTTTAAAGCGTGCCATCGCCTCCATCACCGGGATGGTATTATCAGGCCAGCGGAAGCGCCGTTTGCCAAAGATGCCAAATTCACCGAAGTAGAAACCATGATCAGAGACAAAGAAGATCACCGTGTCATCATACAGTCCCAATGATTTCAGACGATCAATCAAAAAGCCAAACCAGCGATCTACCATCGTGATCTCGCCCATGTAACAGGCTTTGGCAATGTCTAAATCGCGTTCGCTATAACCCGCGTCTTGCCAATCCCAATAAGCTGGATAGACATGCTCGCCGTTGTAGTCGGGCAGATAAGGTTTGACATAGTGGGCGGGGGGGTCCCAGGGTTCGTGTGGGTCCCAGGCATCAATATAGAGGAAGAACTGCTCGTCATAATGCCGTTCAATCCAATCGATAGCGGTCTTGAAAGTCTGGGGCGCGAAGCGATCATCTTCGCTCGTCCACTGGCTGGTCACGTCGGGGCGTCCTGATGCCTCGCGCTGCCCGCGTATCCAAATGAAATCGTCAAAACCACGATCATAACCATAGCCATTGCGGATAAGGAAAGGGGTATCTCCCACGCCCATTGTTGTATACCCGGCTTTGGTCATCAGACCCGCCAGGGTGATTTCGTCCTGTGGCAGCGGCCCCCAGGTCAGATAAGTGAAGCTAAAGCGACCTGTCGCCAGATCAGCGCGGGCCGGTATTGTTGGGAAGGAGGCCGCATGACAATCCTCAAAGACGATGGCCTCCTGCGCGAAGTGGGTTAAATTCGGAGCGATCACCTGCTGATTGCCATAAGTCGGCAGGTAATCACGTCGTAAGGTATCCGTCACAACACAAATGATGTTCATGATTATCCTTTGACTGCACCAGAGGCCAGACCTCTGATGAGATACTTCTGGAAGAAGATGATGACAAACAGAATGGGCAACGTGATAGAAACGGAGCCAGCCGCTGCCAGTGTGATATGACCTGGGTCTTCACCACCCGTAAACTGGGCGATTCCAACCGGTAGAGTCAGATTGGTTTGAGTTAAGATGCGGGCCAGCAAGAAGTCGTTATAAGCCAACAGCAAAGTAAACAAACCAGTGGTAATAATCCCAGGCCACATGATGGGCACAATCACCGAATAAAAGGCTTTGAGGCGGCCTGCCCCATCAATCATCGCTGCCTCTTCAATCTCGTTGGGGATTTCCATGAAGAAACTGCGCAGCATCCAGATGGTAAACGGTTGGTTGACAGCAACCAACGACAAGATCAGCAGGATGTGGGTGTCATAGAGGTTGGTCAACTGCCCTAGATAGTAAAATGGCAGCACCAACGCCAATCCTGGCAAGGCGCGAAACGCCAACGCAACCACCAAAATGTACACCGAGAGGATGTTGCGGTAGCGGGCCAGTCCATAACCTGCTAACGCACCAATCGACAACGACACTGCCAACGTTCCTACTGTAACGATGACACTGTTTATCAAAAAATCGTAGAACTCAGCCGTATCAACAAAATTTGGAATAACAAGAACAATCACGACAATTGAGATCAATATGCCCTGATAGACAATCGACTTAGGGACGGGTAGACGATTGGCGGAGAAGCCGATAACGGTCAGAATGATAATTGCAACTAGTATGGCAATACCAACGGGCACAAACTCATCGAACGAGGTATTCAGCCATAATTCGGCATAGTTATCTCCGGTGGGATTAAACGAAAAGCGCGGTGTCCGGGCATTGGCATCTTTAGGGAGCTTGATCGAATTTAAGATTGTCCAACCAAAGGGGACAACACTATAGAGCATGAAAATCACCAGCACAATGTAGATCAATCCGATGACAATTGGATTCTTGGTGCGGGGCATTAGCTTTCCTCCAACTGTTCACGATAGGTCATGATGAGGAATGGAACCAGAACGATGAAAATGCCGAGGACGGTAAGGACACTCATGGCATTGGCTTTGCCTATTCGACCAAAGCTTAAAGCGACCTGGAAGTTGTAGTACATGATGGTCTCGGCATCGAAGATGGGATTGCCTTGTGTCAAAACAAACACACTATCGAACACTCGATAAGCATCCATGATGGAGATGAGAGCGATAAAGGTGAATAATGACCGCAAGTGTGGTATGGCAATATGTCGTAGCTGCCGCAGCCAGCCCGCGCCATCTACTCTGGCGGCTTCCAGTGTTTCTTGGGGCAAAGTTTGTAACCCCGCAAACAGCACGATCATGGCAAAGGGTGTTGCAACCCATATACTGTGGAACATGATAAGCAGCGGGACAGTGGTGCTGTTCATGAACATGCGATAATCAAACACCTGTTGAATCCAGTACCAGTACAAGCCGCCTCGATCAAACATATCGCGGAAGATCAGTGTGCCGACAACAGGTGTCAATACAAATGGAACCAGCGCCCCGGCGATAAAGAAGCCACGAAAGCGCACAATTTGATCTAGCAGTAAGGCAAAGATGAAGCCCAGCATCATGCGGGCAGGTACAGTCACCACGATAAACAACAGAGTGAATTCAAGCGAATCCCAGAACTCGGGATCGGATAAAACCTCTTCATAATTTTTTAGCCCGACCCACACCGGTTCATCCAGATTGCGGAAAGTGATGAAGTGCAAGCCTAATACCACAGAGGCGATTAGCGGCACAATCATCAACCCTGTCATCACGATAACACTGGGGCCAACAAACAAGAAAAATGTATTTTGTTTCATCAGTAAGTTCCTCCTAATTTGGCCGAGGAATGTTTAAGTTGTATCCATCAAATCAAGGACAGCATCAATAACAGCTTGCGGATTGTAACGGAAAATCGCATGACCTGCGTCCACCCAGATCACCTCACTATGGGTCGAAAGCGCGGCCTGTGCTTGTTGCATTGTCTGCCACATCCGCCCTAAACTTTGCTGATAGATACTTTGATCCTCTGGTAAATGTGAAGCAATCATGACCTTCATTGGCAAATCGGATACGCTAACCTTCGCCTTGACCTGGGCGCTGCTGATCATAACAAACTGATTTTCCCAGTAGTAAGTCCACCAGGAGTGTGGATTTTCCAGCAACAGTTTGGTATAGCGCTCACCGTATAAATCGAGGGTTGGTTGAACAAACCACCCGGCGATGTCTTCATATTTCAGTTCATGCGATGCAGCTTTTTCAGCATACTGGCGAACAATCTCTAACTGTTCCTGTCGTTCTTGCCAGAATTGATTTGGAAAGGCCTGGGCTGCCCATAGATCATAACCAGGTGGTATAGCGTCGATCAGAACCAGCCCGGTTACCTTGTCAGGGTGATCTGCGGCAACTATTTGTGCCACCGGCCCGCCACCGGACCATGCCACCAGAATGAATGGCTCATCTTGACCCAAGACATCTAGCAACTCGGAAAATTCATCGGCCTCCTTCTGTGCAGAGCGATTGATGCCGTTTGGTTCGCTCCAGCCATACCCTGCTCGATCATAAGCACAGACTCGTGTATGTTGAGCCAGCACCTCCTGGAAAGGCAGCCAGTTTAATGACACACTTGCCCAGCCATTTTCTAGCCAAATGGTCGGGATGCCTTCGCCCATACAATGGACATGCACAGCCCGCCTATTGACATTGACCATTTCACCAATTGGTTGATCCAATACCATGATAGGATCGTGGGTGGGGGCAATACCCCCCCACCCACAAAATCTATTCGATGAAGCCTTGTGTTGTTGCTTCGTCTGTATAGGCTTCGGCCGCGGCGTCCAGCAGTTCCTGAGCGCTCATGTCACCTGTCATAATCTGGGGCAGCCAATTATCCAACACTGGATTTAGAACGGCTCCGATGGCGGGAACAGCCTGACCTTCAATACCACCCTCGATGGTCTCGAACACGGCGGGCAAGTAACGGGCATCGGCTTCGGCAGCAACTGACGAACGGCTAATAACGCCTTTCTCAGAACCACGCACCATGCTTTCCACATCCATCGCTTCTAGGATAACCTGGAAGGCCAACTCAGGATCGACATCAGTCGCGGATGGAATACCCAGACCTGCACCTGTACCACCCGTTGCACCATAGAGACCATCTTCAGTCGCACGAGGAGCCGGAGCAAATTCGATCTGGCCAACATAGTCAGAGAAGTCTGGATCATCCATGGCAGCAGCACGACTGGCCCAGGTAAAGGCCATCGCCAGACTACCGGTTGCGATTCCGATCTGGCTGTCATCAATGCTGTAAGTCAAGCCCTCTTCGCCCATGCAAGCATCTGCAATTTCGACCAGTTTTTCGAGTGCCTTTACACCAGCTTCACTGTTAAAGGCTGGCGTGTTGTCGTCGTTGAGCAGTTGGCCACCAAAGGCTAGAACCATATCACTAAACTCAATACGCCACGCCCAGCCTGCATGAAGTTGGGTGGTGAAGGGCAGATCAATGCTGTCTTCTTCTTTAAGAACTTCGCAGGCTGCGATCACCTCATCCCAAGTTGTCGGGACTTCCAGGTCATATTTTTCCAGCAAGTCAGGACGATAGAACAGATGACGGGTGTTCAGTTCCATCGGCAGCGCGTAGATGTTGCCATCAACCGTCATGTCTTCCAGACCCAGGATATCAGAGATCTTATATTCTTCCTCATATTGGTCAATCAAGTCGTTCAGTGGGTACATCCAACCTGAGTCAACATATTCTTCAACATCACCCTGTGTCACCATGATGATGCCATAGGGCGCGGTTCCGCCTGCGCCCAGCGCCAGACTGAGTTGATCGTGGGCAGAGCCGGAATCCAGCAACTGTGTGTTGACTTCGAGATTATCCACATCGTTGCAGGCTTCGAGTTCGTCGGCGTAAAAATCAATAATGGGGTATGTCCAACCGATCATGTTGACGGTGGTCCTTGATTCTGGGGCTGCAATATCGCAGACCCCCATATCTTGTGCCGAAAGAGGCACAGTCATCATGAGAATGGCAATAATTAACAGAAGCTTCTTCATTTAGGTCTCCTTTAAATAGTATACGTTTGTTAAAAAGGTGTGTCTGCCAACGCAGCCATCACCACCTTTTCCAAAAGCTAGGGTCGATGAATTTGTTTGAGTAATTCAAACTCGTCGAACAATGTCCATTCACGCTGTATCTTGCCATCCTGAACCAGGTGATGGCTGACCCCCAAGATCTCAATCGGTTGCCCAGTTGGATCGCCATAGATTCCAAATCCGGTATGAGTACCTCGCATCCGCCAGCGTGTTGCGATGCGATAACTTCCGGGTTCATCACCCACCGAGCAAAAATGCTCTGGGATGATGCGCAAATCTGGGAAGGGGGCAAGTAAAGACAGCACATAAGCCTGATAGTCGTTCCAGCCACTGATGTGCCGCTTTGAGGCACTTTCCAGGTTGATTGTTTCAGCGAAGTAATCGCGCACTTTGTTCAGAAGCCGCCAATTCCAGACCTCATGCATGGCCCGACTGATAAAATTCTCCGGATCGAATGTCTCCGTCTCTGGGATAACAGGCGGTGACAACTGGCCGATCCCACGTTCAATGTCACCGATGATTGGATAAACAACGCCTTTATCGACATCTTTTCGGGCCATTTTTCTCGCGGTCTCTACCGGATGGAGTCCCAATTGATGAACCAGCGTCAATTCATCCCGAATAAGCCATTCTTCAATTACCATGTTGCGCTTACACAAGCAATCAGCAATGGCGTAATATTTCACCTGGTTATGAGTTGGTGCGCCATACAGCGACCAGCCACGATTCGTACCCGTATGGGTGATACGATGAGATGAATAAAAGCCTGCCTTGTCATCCCCCCCCCAGATAACATCGTTTCCATATAAACGACGGTCAGGATAGGCCGCTAATGTGGCAATCGTGCCGGCCAGCACTGCCTCGCGCCCGAAAATGGTTCCATTCGATGTGTGGATTTGCACCATGTTGGCATAATAGTCATAGAGTTTGCCGATGGCTTTTTCTTCCCAGATTTCATGTGTAATACGGATAATATAATCAACAATATCCTTAAACTTGGGGTCAAATCCCTCCATTGACTGCTGAGGTTTCGCATCATGCATCAATTGAATGTCGGCTGTGATTTGCTTGTTGTCAGTAGCCATCTAAAATCCTTATAACAATGCCGAAAACGTTTTTGGCAATTGCACAACAACACCCCTCAGGCGTCTTGTTGACGTCCAGTTGAGTCTCGGATAATCAGTTCAACAGGTACGGTCTCCTGGAGAGGTGCAGCATCCGGGTTTTCAATCTGACGATTGATGATCTCAATCACCTTCTGGCCTATCAATTCCAGTGGCTGTCGTACGGTTGTGATATGCGGGGTGGTCATAAACCCTGCTCGCAGGCCATCAAATCCCACGACAGATACATCCTCTGGAACACGCAGATTGTGTTCGCGTAGAACAATCATAACATCAACAGCCACCAAATCATGAAAGGCAAGAATCGCGCTAGGACGTTGGACGAGTTGCAAGAGTTGTCGAGTTGGGTTGATTCCGCTGTTGGGCTCAATTCGTGTTTCTACAATCAGCTCGTCATTCAGTTCGATGCTTGCGTCTGCTAGCGCATCCAAATATCCATTGAAATGCGCATCATTAGCCGTAGTGAGCTCGGGGCGTGTGGTGAAGGCAATCCGTCGATGTCCAAGTTCAATCAAGTATTGTGTCGCACGGTATGTTCCTGTGTAATAATCTGGCACGACAAACGAGACACGTTCATCAAGGATTTCACGTCCCATCACCACGAAAGGGAACTTGGCTTCTAAGAGTGTTTCGATTGTGTCCATATCATAGTGTGTTGAAAACAAAATCACGCCATCAATCTCACCAGCACGACAGACTTTGAGAAGGTGACCGGGGTCATTGTCAGCGATGGTATAAATTAGCAGATTTTTGCTGAAGCCCTGTGCAGTCAAGACTGCGCCCGGAATAATGCCAGAGAGATAATCCACCACATACTCAATCGAGGTGTTGAGGAACAGACCAATTTTGTCCGTCCGTCCTCGGCGTAGGTTGCGGGCGGCGGCACTGGGTTGATAGTCTAATTCAACCGCCGCCTGCCTGACCAATTCACGAGTAGTGGACGACACATCCGCATAGCCATTTAAGGCCTTGGAGACGGTAGAATTCGATAATTTTAAGTGTTTTGCAATATCTCGTATCGTCGTAGACACAACAATAATTTGACCGAAATCGTTTTCGTGCTATCCTTATCATAACGCAAGCTGAATACGTATGCAAATAGTCACTCACAGACATTGTATTCTTGGAGGAGGTCAAATGGAACATCTCAAACAAACATCCGAAAGCATGGCGAGGCGGGTGATGCGTTTTAATGAACTGAAGGATAAAGGGATCCCCATCATGTTCATTGATAGTCTGTTGCCCGGTCATCATCGGATGAATTATGCTGTTATTGGTGATACTGCTAGTGAGAACCCGGATTTTGAGATTCAGCGGGCGATCATGGCCCCGCATAACTATCAGATCGGGATGGGTTGGGCCCCGCCAAGATGTGGCCCTGCATGGCACACCCACGACTACATCGAGTCATTTTTCATTCTCAAAGGTCCCTGGCGCTTCTATTGGGGAAATTCTGATGATCCTGATGAATCTGAAGGTTTTTTTGATTTGAATGAATGGGACATGATTTCGTTGCCGCCAGGGATGTATCGTCGTTTCGAATACATCGGTGATCAGATTGGCTGGTTCTTCGCCGTCCTGGAATCCCACAAGGTCTTTGAGGGGAAAGACCCTTATTGGGCGCCCAAAGTGGAGCAAGCCGCCGCCGACAATGGCTATCAAGCAAATGAAAAAGGCAAGATGATCTACCCGGATGACTATGAAGAACAGAAAGCTACCCAAAACGAGAAACTTCTGGGCACGTTCAAGGAATTGATGGGTGTTGAACTGAAAGATTTTCAACCCCCAAAGTAGTAGAGGAATGGCCATGAAACAAAGTACAGAGCGCATTCTGACAACCCACGTCGGCAGTATGCCACGACCACAATATGTGGTCGATCAACTTTTTGCACAAGATAAAGGCAAAGCCTATGACCCTGAGGAATTTGATCGTGTGATGACCCTGGCTGTTAAAGAAGTTGCACAGAAGCAGGTCAATTCGGGGGTCGACATCATCAGCGATGGTGAGATGAGCAAGATTAGTTACGCGACCTATATTCGGCATCGCCTGACCGGATTTGAAATTGCTGAAGTGCCCCGGGCAACCCCCAAAGACCTAGACGATTTCCCTGCTTTCAAGCAGCGCCTGGCCGAACAAGGGGGAACACCCAGATATCATCGTCCGGTGGTGCGCAGTGAGATCAAGATCAAAGACCTACAGCCACTAGAAAAAGATATCGCCAATCTCAAAGTAGCGGCTGAAGCAGCCGGGGCGATAGAAGCGTTTACGAACGCTGCATCACCTGGTGTCATTGCTGTCTTTCAGCCGAATGAATACTACCAGAATGACGAGGATTATCTGCAAGCATTGGCAGAAGTAATGAAGATCGAATACGAGAAAATCACCGAAGCTGGTTTGCTGCTCCAGGTGGATTGCCCTGATTTGGCGATGGGACGACATATCCGCTTTCGTGACGATGATCTAGCAACTTTCAAGAAGGCCGCGCAACGTCAGGTGGAAGCGTTGAACTATGCGCTGGAGAATGTCCCGTCGGATCGTGTGCGGATGCACTTGTGTTGGGGCAACTATGAAGGCCCGCATACACATGATGTTGACTTGAGCGCAATTATCGACATTGTGTTGAGCGCCAAGCCCCAGGCCATTCAATTTGAGGGGGCGAATCCACGTCATGGACATGATTGGCAAACCTGGGCAGAGGCTAACATCCCTGATGACAAAGTGCTGATCCCTGGTGTGCTGGATACGACAACGAATTTTGTTGAGCATCCAGCGCTAATAGCAGAACGGATCGAGCGTTTTGCCAAGATCGTTGGCAAAGAACGTGTGATCGCCGGAACGGATTGTGGTTTTGGGACGTTTGCCGGGTTTGGGGCCGTACATCCCGATATTGCCTATGCCAAGTTGGAGTCATTGGCAGAAGGCGCCCATATCGCATCCAAGAAACTGTGGGTTTAGCACGCTGTTGGTGAATTAAGCAGATGACCGCCCACTCGAACTTATCATTACGGAACAGTATCTTGGAATATGAGGCGAATTATGGTTTCTATAGAAAATGAGACCAATCTTCACAGAAGAAGAGAGACAAAACCCTGCGCGGCGAACTGAAATCCAGCAAGGAGTTGTTGCCCGTCGCAGCCAGATCCGCCGATGAAGGCTTAAAAGCTCAACAGATAGCTGCGATGAGACCATGCGTCAAGCGTTGCATGGTTGCAACTGCGAGCAATCTCCCCCCAAAGCCTATGGTCGTCATGATGAGCAGCGTGCATTCGGCCTGTGAAGGATTAAAAGCTTTTGTGCATTAAAACCCACGCAATTGAGGTCATGAAAGTGGTATTTGGACGCTGGCACTCTTGTTGAAAGGAAACCAAGCACGTTATTCAAAGTCCGGATGAGCATTACCCTCGCAAAAAAGCGACGAGAGTGGTTGCAACAACCAGTGGAAAGACATCGAGATGGGTGGCTGGTCGAAGAAGATGAAAGCTGGTTTCACCGCTTCATCCAGCCACCAACAAGCTGGCGCAGTCCGCTTATTGGTTGATTGACTATCAAAACGCAGCCCATGGCTCAACCCCATTGGGGACATGCCAAATTGAACCGATGAGACAATACTCTACCCTTGGCTGTTCCACCTTATTCACCACACTACACACTCTTTTCACCTCTCTTTAATATTTTTATCCATAGTATTGATGCTAAAAGATGTTATACAATCAGTAAGGTAAATTGAATCATTCAGAAATTTTCTATGAGCGAAGAAAAAGACACTAAACAAGCAGACCCAAAATCAGAAGAAACCCCACAAGTTCCACCTGTTGAAACTCAGCATGAATTGAACATCAACGGCGAGGCTCTGAAATACACTGCCACAACGGGCATGATGCCACTGAAGAATCAGGAATCAGGCGAGACCGAGGGCCAGGTGTTTTTCGTAGCGTATACACTAAGCGATGTGAACGATATCTCCAAGCGCCCGTTGGTCTTTGCATTTAATGGCGGGCCGGGTGCTGCGTCTGTGTGGTTGCATCTGGGCGCATTGGGGCCGAAACGAGTCAAAATGCAGAGCGAGGGCTTTATGCCTGCACCACCTTATGAACTAGTAGCGAATGACCATACTTGGCTTGAGGTGGCTGATCTGGTGTTTATTGACCCCATCGGCACAGGCTATAGTCGTGCAACTAAGAGCGACTATAACAAGAAATTTTGGAATATGGAGGGTGACTTACAGGCCATCAGCGATGTCATCCGCCTGTATCTGACGCGCTATGAGCGCTGGCGTTCGCCCCTATTCCTAGCAGGCGAGAGTTACGGGGCATTTCGCGCTGCGGGACTTAGCAATCATCTGGTCAGCCGGGGGATTGGCTTAAATGGTATTATGCTGATTTCGACTATTCTAAATTATCAAGGGGTTCACTTCACAGCTGGGAATGACTTACCCTATATCTTACATTTGCCGACTTATGCCTCAACTGCGTGGTATCATGGCAAGCTAGAGGACGATCTTCAGGCCAGGCCGTTGCGTGAACTACTCAATGAAGTGGAGACATGGGCAGAGACAGACTACAACAATGCGCTGACGGCGGGCGATAACCTCTCTCATGATAAGCGTCAGGAAGTCATTGAGAAGCTGGCGCGTTATACTGGGCTGTCTGAAACCTATGTAGACAACGCCAACCTGCGCATCAACATCATGCGATTTTGCAACGAGTTGCTGCGCGACGATAAGCGCACCATAGGGCGGCTGGACAGCCGCTTCAAAGCACGAGAAAGGCTGGCGACGGCAGAATATCCCGAATTTGATCCGTCCCTCACAGCGATTACACCGCCTTATACCGCGATGATGAATGCTTATGCCCGTGAGGAATTGGGCTATGAGACCGACACAGAGTATGAGACGCTGAGCTTTGCGGTCAACCAGGCCTGGGAGTTCCCGCGTGGACAGTTCCCAGATACGAGCGATGCTTTGCGGTTGGCCTTCGCCAAGAATCCCTACATGAAGTTGTTTGTTGGTCAGGGATATTATGACCTGGCAACTGTCCACCTCGCGGTGGAGTACACGCTCAGCCATATGAATCTTGATCCTGACCTGCGTGAGAACGTCCAACTGCACTACTATGAGGCGGGTCACATGTTCTATTTGGATGTTGTGTCACTCGCTAAGCTGAAGGATGATGTGCGGCAGTTTATTGTGGGAGCGATCATGAAGTAACGATGGATACGGAAAGTTTAAAGTCTTCTCGAAATCTACGTTCAAGTCAGGAAATAATCACACCTTCCAGAGCGCCCTCTTATTTTGATTACCACTCTAAATTCGCTATAACTAACGACATGTGTTTGTCACGAAATGGATTATCTAACAATGAGCCATAGAAATCTTGCTTCTCGATTGTTTATTGTGTTCCTCGGCTTGTTCTCGACAACACCAGCAAGTTCGCAGGCGCACCAGGGTATGCTTGTCCACAGATATGCTGCCCAAACAGAGGAGCTCGAACTTAATTGGTGGAATGAGCACGTGTTTTATGAGATTTTTATCCGCAGTTTCAATGATAGTGACGGCGACGGAATCGGCGACCTTCAGGGTATCATCGACAAACTCGATTATTTGAGCGATCTGGGTATCACTGGCATCTGGCTCATGCCGCCTGCCGAATCGCCCAGCTATCATGGTTATGACACCACCGACTACTACACAGTTGAACCGGACTACGGCACAAATGACGATATGAAACGCCTGATTGAAGCGGCTCATGCACGCGGAATCGCCGTCATCGTCGATATGGTTGTCAATCACTCATCCAATGAACACCCCTGGTTCCTGGCCTCAGCAGCAGGTGAAGAGCCCTATACCGATTGGTACATCTGGTCAGAGGATAATCCGGGCTATCGTGGTCCCTGGAACCAACAAGTCTGGCATCCACTGGATGGAAACTTCTATTATGGCATCTTTTCCCACACCCAGCCTGATCTGGATTACACCAATCCTGATGTGACACAGGCGATGTACGATATTGCGACCTTCTGGCTGAATGACATGGGTGTAGATGGTTTTCGGCTAGACGCCATCAAACACATCATTGAAGAGGGTGAACGCCAGGAAAATGTGCCTGCCTCTCGTGAATGGTTAACAGCCTATGACGACCATCTGGAATCAGTCAAGCCCAACACGTTCACCGTCGGCGAGTGGTTTGGCACACCATCATTTTTGGTGGGAAATTACATCAAAGATGGGGCAGCAGATATGGGCTTTGATTTTGAACTGGCGGAGGCGATGATCTCGACTGGGCGGCGTGGACAGGCCCGTGTTATCAGCCGTGCCCATGACAATGCTGTGAAGAATTATCCACCTAACCAGTTTGCGACATTTTTGACCAATCATGACCAGAATCGTGCCGCCTTTCAACTCCGGGGCAACGTTGATCATATGAAGGTTGCTGCTGCCCTTTTGCTGACCGGCCCGGGTGTACCCTTCATCTATTATGGTGAAGAGCTTGGCATGAAGGGGGCGAAACCCGATGAACGCATCCGAACACCCATGCACTGGGAAAACAGTGAGATGGGGGGCTTCACCACAGGAAACAGATTGTGGGAGCCACTACAAGACCCGCAAAATGTCGCCAAGGCCAATGTTGCTGACCAGCTTGATGACCCGGATTCGCTGCTCAATCACTATCGCAGTTTGATCCATGCCCGCAATGCCAATCCTGCGCTCCAGAAAGGTGACATGACCATTGTGGATGCCAGCGAACGCAGCATTTATGCCTTCTTGCGCCACACTGATGAGCAGACGGTGCTGGTTGTCATGAATCTCGGCCAGGAGCCAATCACGGATTTCACCCTAGCACTGGAAAGCAGTGATCTTGATCTCGCCGCGCCCACACTGATCTATGGTGACGGTGAAGCGACACCGCCAACATTGAATGACATGGGCGGCTTCGTGGGCTATAAACCATTGGAAGAACTCGAACCCTATAGCATCTATATTTTTGAATTTAGATCATGACAAAAACCGTCACTATCCCCACTTATTCTAGCCAGATCCCCCCTCCGCCCCTTGAGCATAATCGAGCAAACCGCTATCGTCGTTGGGCAGCATCAGCCTTTATCAGCGTTGTCTTGTTGCTGGCATTTACAGGTTACATCGCAGCTGACTTACTCGCAAACACCCTGCTAGATGAGCAGAACTATACTTCAGCTCTTGCCAAGCATGATGCCTATAACCGTATCTATACCGAGGTACTAGCCGATCCAGAGCTTAAGGCCGTTACCCAGGATTTGCTAGCCAATCTGAAGCTCGACGTGGGCACATCTGATCAGCTATTCAGTTTCACCGTCTCGACACTGCGGCTGCTGCTACCACCCGATGTAATTCAGGAGGCACTAGAGCAAGGCTTGACGAAATTGTTAGATTATCTGACAGGCGAAAGCAACAAACTTCAAGCCAACCTTGATCTCTCCAAAGCGCTCAATGAAGAAGATTTTGCTGATAAATTGGTCGCGAGTATACAGGGCTATATCGCTGAGTTATTGACCGATACACAGGCGAGTCTGGAGACAATAGCTCGTGATGAATATCGCACAGTCCTAAATGAGAAAATCCGGGAGGTGTTGGCATCGCTTGAAGAAGGTGAATTATCCGAATTACCCAATGAACTCGTGCTTATTCTGGGGGGGGATGATCGGCCAGATGACGAGCGCCGTGTGTTGATCGACACCTTCCTCAATGAAATCGAGGGGCATCTTACTCCAGAACAGATTAAGCAGATTGAAGCGGCATTGGTGGCGCATGATGCCGTCGGCGCGATTACCCTCCTGATTGGTGTCATCTTGGAGGCCGTTGCCGAGAATGGCATCGCAGAACTGCGAGTCATGCTGCAAGATGGGGGGTTGGATACACTCACTGCCCTGGCGGAACAAGCCGAAGAAAGCGAACAAGCCATCATCAATGAGTTGAACCGGTTTCGGCGCCTCATCATCTTGGTTGATGAAGCCTTTGGTCTGGTAATGTCATTGGTGGTGTCGTTGTGCGCTGCAGGCCTTATCTGGTTGTATCGAGACAACAGTCAATATGCGTTGCGAGTTATCGGGATCACGTTATTCATCGCGGCTGGTACGGTGCTACTCATTTGGCTTGTCGTAGGTGATGTTATCAATTCGCCTGCACTCAAAGCGATTCTGACTGAGGAGTCAGCCTTGCCCCAGGGCTTATCGGCTCTGATAAGTGATGTCTCAGCAGAGATCATCAATTTGATGTGGGTTGATCTGGCGTTGATGATCCTTGCCACGGCGAGCCTCGGTTTACTCCTCATCATCTTCTCACTTATCAACCTGAGTGCGGTCTTCCGGGGTATGCAACCGATCAGTAAGCAGCCCACTCAAGCCTTGATCGTGCTAATGATCCTGGTTATCTTCGTGCCCGCTGTTGCCAAGCTGATTTTTGGCGGTGGATTAAGCCCAAAGCCACAAGAACGCCGCTGCAATGGACACGCTGCCCTATGTGATCGTCCCGTCAATGAGGTGACATTCGCAACAACGCATAATTCCATGTCCATCTCAACTTATGATTGGTGGTGGCCCTCCCATGATATTGATATTCCCGCCCAGCTAAGCATCGGCGTGCGTGGCCTACTCATCGACACACATTATGCTCAGGATCTCAAAGCCATGCAGGAATATGCTTCTGCTTTGCCACCAGAAGTTGGGCAGTTAGTAGAAGGCGCTTTTGAAGCAAGTTCGCTCAATACAGAAGAGCTCTATCTGTGTCATGGTATGTGTGCGTTGGGCAATACGCTTTTGATAGAAACGCTAATACAAATCAACCAGTTCTTGATGGATCATCCCAATGAGGTCATCGTCATTATTATCCAGGACGCCATCTCCGCTGAAGATACGGAACAGGCCTTTGCCGACAGCGGCCTGTTGGAACGGGTCTATACCCATGAGCCGGACACTCCTTGGCCTACACTCAACGAGATGATTGATTCAGACAAGCGAGTGATTGTCATGGCAGAGGAAGCCGGCCCACCCCCTACATGGTATCTGAATGCCTGGGATTATACAGAAGAAACGCCCTATTTCTTCGCCACCGTTGAAGATTACACCTGTGTGCCCAATCGTGGCGACACGAGCAAACCCTTCTTCTTGATGAATCACTGGATCGACAAAACATCCCCAGATCGGGTGGATGCGGTACACTCGAATACATACGATCTGTTGCTCAATCGTGCCCAGGCTTGTACGGAAGAACGGGGCAAGACACCTAATCTCATCGCGGTCAACTTTGTCATGATCGGTGATACACTGGCAGTAGTCGATACACTCAACGGTGTCGTGCCAGACTAACCCTACTCCTTCTCATAGGGTTGGCCGATAGCCTTCGGTGCGGTTGCCCGTCCAACGAGACCCGCCAGCACAATGATGGTCACAATGTAGGGCGTCATCTGGATGAACTGCGGGGGTACATCCACATCAAGAATCTGGAAGCGGGTATCTAGCGCCCGCGAGAAGCCAAATAATAGACCACCCGCCGCCGCGCCCAATGGACGCCACTTGCCGAAGATCAGGGCTGCCAGCGCAATGAAACCAAGACCATTCGTCATGTTGTCATCGAATGTGCCTGTCGTCTCCAGTGAGAACCACGCCCCTGCCAAGCCTGCAATACAGCCGCCGATAATAACGTTAATGTAGCGCATCCGAATCACATTAATGCCCAGCGTATCGGCTGCATGTGGGTTCTCGCCGACGGCACGGGTCCGTAAACCCCAACGAGTGTAGTATAGCATGACATGAGTCAAGGAGATGACGACAAACATGCTGAAGAAGATGGGCTTCCCGGTGAACAAAATCTCACCAATGATGGGAATATCGGAGAGGATTGGGATACCAAATGACCGTAAGGTCTCACGGGTAGCATCCGAACTAAGCAAAACCTCACGTCGCATGAAACTGGATAGGCCAACCGCCATAATGTTAATGACTGTACCGCTGATGATCTGATCTGTCTTGTAGGTGATTGATAACCAGGCATGTAGCAAGGCCATCAGTCCCCCGGCTGCAATCGACACCGCCACACCAATATAAGTGCCATCTTGCCCAGTCATGCCACCCTCTGCTAGCAGCGTATAGGCCACAAAACCGAAAGCTGCACCCGTCAGCATCATACCCTCAATAGCGATGTTCACAACACCAGAGCGCTCACACCAGACGCCTGCCATCGCACCAATGATGATGGGCGTTGCCAGCCGGAAGCTGGAAGCTAGCATCGTCACCAGATTGGTGCTTTTGCCTGCCGCTGCCAATACCAGCACTGTCGGAATGATCATCATACCATTAAAGGCCAACCATCCGAACCTGATCCGCCCCCATTGTTCGCCTTGCAACGGCATAAGACCCATGACTCCCCCCCCCATGTAAAGCAGGGCAATCAAGATGGCATACGCCACAGTCGGCACAGCCAGGTCAGGCACTCCTTTGTCAAATGTCAGGGTGGAGATCGCATCACCGCTAATTTGGTTTGGTGTGGTGAAGAGCATATAGACGCCCACCAGCAAGAACGTGATTGAGAAAATCCCAATGCGCGTGATCTTGATACGCCCAGAGCGTGCTTGTTGTAATGTCATACTGGTCGCTGCCATTGGCTAGCCTCCCCAACCTTTCGAGAACATTGCAGCTTCTTTTTCTTCGGCTGTTGCTGCCGGGATTCGCCAAAGTGTGCGAATGATAGCATCAGCTGCAATAAACATAATAATCAACGCCTGAATAATCTTGACCAGATCAATCGAAATATCCGCTCGTACCTGCATCAAGCCCGCCCCGGTCAACAATGCCCCCCACAGCAACCCCGCCGGGATCATGTTGCGGGGGTTGTTGCGTGCCAGCAGCGCCACCGCAATGCCATCAAACCCCAAACCCGCGAAAAAGGCCGGCTGCATGTTATGTTGCACACCAGAAATCTCGATGACACTCGCCAGGCCGACCAGCGCACCACTCAAGGTCATGGCCAGGATGATGTTGCCACGTACACTCATACCTGCATAACGTGCTGCATCTGGGTTCGCACCCACCACGCGTAGTTCAAAGCCTATCGTGGTGCGCTCTAAAAACCAATCGACTAGGTAAACAGTGATAATCATCACGACCAGCCCCACATGTAAATTGCCACGCACGGTAATCCAGCGCAGGAACACCCCACCTAGGAACACCAGCAAACCATAGACCACAGGCCGGATCGCCAGCGTCATCTCCTGCCGAATGCGTTCGCGCCGTATCCACAAGCCAAAGAGCAGGGTCGCCATGCCAGCCGCCAGGAATACCCAGATGTCGAAACTGGTGAAGATGGGTAGTTTAGCGCTATCGGTGATGAAGGCGGTACGCGGCGAAGTGGCCTCCATATCGCGCAGAATGACCGGATCATCCGATTTGATGAGCCAATCGACGAAGCGGATCGCGACGAAGTTCAGCATAATGGTGTTGATAACCTCATGTGCCCCGGTATAGGCTTTGAGTATACCCGGAACCCACCCCCAGAACGCCCCACCAATAATGCCGCCAATGAGAACTAGTGTCATGTGGAGCAAAGGCGGTAAGGTCGTAAATGGCTCCGTGAAGCCAATCCAGGCCGCCAAGATCGCGCCCATATAAAGCTGGCCTTCTGCACCAATGTTGAACAGCCCCGCCTTAAAGCCCAGCGCCACCGCTAAACCAGCCACTACAAAGGGAATGGACCGGGTGAGCATAGCTTCTAGGTTCGCCGGGAAGAACAGAATCACCTGATTACCTAGGCGGGCATAAACCGTCTCCGGGACATCATCACTGGTGTCGTCTGGTGTCAGACTATCATGATAGATGGTGGTGACTGCCTCATCGCGGTTTTGATCAACCAGGACACGATTGCCAGGGCGCTTGACCACCAGATTCGCGTCCTGGGCTGCCGGGAGTTCCTCTCCTAACGCAATCACCACATCATCATTGGTAATCAGTTCATCGGAATAGAGACTGCTCACCAGACGTAGCTGATTCGCCAACCGTTCGACATTGGTGATGCCCGCTGCTGCTAGCCGCGCTTCGGCCTCACTCAATTCCTGAACACGCTCTACGCCCAGGTTGCTGCCCGTCTCTAAATCAAAAATCTCACCAAATAAGCGAGTGTCTCGGTCATCTACACCCAGACCCAGCGCTTCCAGAACCAGATACTGTTCATAAACCCGCAGCAGACGAACAATCCCATAACTCTCCAGCAGGTTCAATGCCCGCAGCAGACGGTCATTATCGTATTCATCGGCTGCCGGGGCAAATGCTACAATGGCACCACGATTGTCGTCGTTGACCTCCCCCAGTTCGAGCGTGGTCTCAACCAGATCATTCACATCGCGGCGTGGCAGTTCGCCTAATGCCAGGAACAACGGCGCGAACTCTGTGAGGGTGTCGCCACCAATCACACCAATATCGTTAATGCGCCCCCCAAGCGAGTGGATGGCATCGTTATCGGGTAGATTTTGGTTATCCGCATAACGCACCAACAAGTCGGCATAATTCTGAATGTTGTCTCGTCCGATGAATACTAGGTCTTCCGCCTGACGCGAGAGCAGGAGCAGTTCACGCCGATTGAAGCCCTGCTCCTGCGCCAGTTGCAACACGATGTCAACATCAGCCTGTTTAATCAGGGGGTTGACTGCTAGACCCGTCGAGCCTTCCAAAAGCGCAGCATAGGCTGTCCCGGCGATGCGCAGGCCAGCGCCCAAATCACCGCCACCACGCGCCAACACCATTAACGGAATCGTGATGATTAAGGCTGTGATAACCGCAAGAACGGGCACAATCGAGGGTGAAATGCGTCGCCATGTGCGGGTGATGGCGTTGCCCGTTGGGCTGGACGGCGCTCGCTGTAGAGTTGCCTCAGCCATGCGACTCTCCCTCACGAATACCTGCCATCAACAGACCAATCTGTTCCCGATCTGCGTCTTGCGCTGAGATAATATCCAGAATCTGGCCTGCGTACATCACCGCGATACGGTCAGATAACGAAAGAATTTCATCCAATTCGGTACTCACCAGTAGCACCGCCGACCCCATATCACGCATTTGGACGATCTGTTCGTGAATGAACTCGATTGACCCCACGTCCAAGCCGCGTGTCGGTTGTGAGGCGATTAACAATTTGTTATTGCGGGAGAATTCGCGTGCAACAACGGCTTTCTGCTGATTCCCCCCAGAAAGCGAGCCCATGTTGACAAAGATGCTTGGTGTGCGGACATCAAACTTCTGCACCAATTCGAGGGCATTATCATTGATGGCCCGTTCATTGGCAATGATGCCCACGGCATATGGCCCAACATAATAGGATTGGAGCCGCATGTTGTCTTTGATGGGGAATGACGCCACCATCCCGTGTTTATAGCGATCCTCTGGTACATGGGATAACCCAACTTCCGTTACCTGGCGGGGTGTCAAATGAGTGATGTCATGCCCTTCCATCAAGATATGTCCACTCACCGCTGGGCACAGGCTGGTGATGGCTTCAATCAACTCGGTTTGCCCGTTGCCCTGTACGCCTGCAATCCCCAGGATTTCGCCACTATGAACCTCCAACGAGAGATCGTCGACTGCTTGTAACCCACGATCATCCTCGACAACCAAATTTCGTATTGAAAGGATCGCTTCACCTGGTTCAGCAGGAGTCTTCTCCACCTCCAACAACACATCACGCCCAACCATCATAGATGCCAACGACTGCTGGGTCGAGGTCTTAGGATCCGCCTCGCCCGCCACTTTGCCTAATCGTAGCACGACAATCCGACCACAGATATGGAGCACTTCCTTAAGCTTGTGCGAGATAAAGATGATGCTCACACCGCGTTCTAGCAAGGTCTCGATGATACTGAAGAGACCCTCGGTTTCTTGGGGTGTCAATACGGCTGAAGGTTCATCCAAGATGAGGATATCGGCGTTGCGGTAAAGTGCTTTGATGATCTCTACACGCTGCTGCACACCCACTGGTAAATCCTGCACCAGAGCATCGGGGTTGACCTGCAAGCCGTATTGTTCCGAAATCTCAATGATACGCTGGCGTGCGGCAGCTCGATCAAGAAAAATGCCGCGTACCGTTTCGTTACCCAGCATAATATTTTCAGTCACAGACAACACAGGTACGAGTTGAAAGTGTTGATGCACCATGCCAATGCCCAGCTCAATCGCATCGTTGGGATCTTTGATGGTCACAGGCCGCCCATTGACCAAGATTTCTCCCTCATCTGGGCTATAAAGGCCATAAATCATGTTCATCAATGTCGATTTCCCCGCCCCGTTTTCACCCAACAATCCCAATACCTGGCCTTTGTGTAGCTGTAAGTTGATCTGGTCATTGGCAAGGACACCAGGGAATCGCTTGGTTAAACCGCGCACTTCCAACACGACTGAAGGCTCAGTCATTAGCGTTAATCCTTTACTAAAAACTTTGAGTTATGGAGTATAGCGCCGACCGCGTGTTTTGAACAACTGTGAGTTCGTTTCAGGGGTGGTCGATCTTTATGGTTAAGAACCTATCCGAAAAATCATTTGTAAGCGCTCTGCCCCGCCTCCGGTGTGACTTCAGCCATCACTTCGGCGGAAGTGCTGGTATCTGAGATTGGCGCCCAACCGATTAAGCGAATATTATTCCCAAGCCCTTCTAGTGAATATTCCCATACCGCACGCGACGAAGCCTCGACAAAAACCAATTTCTCTAATAGGCTACCACAATAGTCGTCACTCGTTTGGGTATAGGCGAGCATATGGCCCCTTCACCCCCTGGCTCACCCATTGCGTTTCATCGCCTTGCGTGAACAAATGCCCCAACGGGCTTTCGCCCATGCCACCACATCCCATACGGTTCTGAAATCACCCAACTTCACCCGTCCAGCACACGCTTTTTGCTGGACGAGATTAAGGCATGCAGGTGCACCCCTCTGACTGGTGACCCGTCTCAAGACTTCTTCCAGATCGCCACTTCGATACCACGAGGAAGGGCTGAATTTCGTGGATATAACTTGACAATTTGGATAAGCTCTGTGTACTGTTTTTCTGTTTCATGGTTCTTGGTCAAATTATGTGCAGAAGTCACCGCGGTAGAGTACACGTAGGCGTAGCAAGTCGAAATTAGCTCTTCCATACATCTGGCGTTTGATGAACTTAAGACGATGGACGTGTCCCTCAACAGGCCCATTACTCCAGAGATGCCAACAAGCGGCATAAACAGCATCAAAATCAGTAACCCGCGTGCAAATTGCTTCAATGCAGACAAATCAGTCAACCGTACCGCATCAATCCATGCAACGAGATGATGGGGTTTCTGTTGGCGAACAAACAACAGAAAATCCTGAGCCAATCCAGTAGCAAGTTCGAGATCAGGATGCATTTCACGGGCTTGTTGAAGTAGGTCATGCTGTAGAGGCGGCAAATCATCTGCGAACACCCACCACGCCAATTGATGAGGCGTTACCCGTATTTGATGTGGCGGGTGAGGCTTTGAAAGCAATGGGGATGGAAGGCGAAGTTCCTGCCGCAATTGAACAAGTGCTTTGTAAACGGTTGAACGCGATCCTTTAAATCCCAGGTCTTGAAGTTCGTTCAACATCGCTGGCGTGGTGACATGTCCTGAAAGTAACCGTTGCCGAATAGCATCTCGATAGGGTGCAATCAAGCGGGGTTTGAATTTGGGCGATTGTTTTTTCGGCAGATGATCCAGACGACAGTACTTTTTGACAAGACTGAGAGATACGCCAAGTTGCCTGGCGATTTGCGCCTTCGAGACTCCGTGGCCGGGTAGGTCAAGGTCTGTTTTGACTGGAGCAGCTGGAATGGTTGCCGTCATTTGTTTTAAAGCAGCAACGTGCTTTGTATAGACCACAACCAGTGCATCCCACAAATTCTTGAGTAAATGCCATCGATCTGCTACCTGAAGTGCCTGGGGCGCCCCTTGTTGACAGGCTTCTGCATAAGCGTATGATCGATCTCGGCTAATCACTTCAACCTCGGGATGAGCCCTTAACCATTCGATAACCGTGCAAGTGTGCATATCGGGTAACACATCCACAACACACTGTTGCTCCAGATCAACTAGAATTGTTCCATACCGTTTGCCACGACAGAATGCCCAGTCGTCAACGCCAAGCACACGGACTGGTTTGGCCTGAGGAATTTGCGCCCGACGGACCCATCGCAGCACGGTCGAACGGCTGATCGCAATCTGATAAAGCGCAGCTATTCGTTTACCACACTGTCCTCCGAGTTCGAATCCCAGTTGAGTGACCAATTGAACCACCCGTTTTGTTTGTCGGCTATAGCGTCGGGCAGAGGTTCCCAGGCTTTCCGTAAACGTTTGATACTTACATGCGGTTGTCCGGCATCGAAAGCGAACCAGACAAATTTGCAGCGCTACCCCCCACTGTGAGAGCGGTAAGTCCTGCAATCTACGCCAATAGTGGCTGTGAACGTGACGACTCCGCTCTCCACAATGAGGACAACAGGCTTCTTTGGACTGTGATTCAGCCACGATTGTGACTTGACGGTTGCTTTGGCTGACATTAGTTACCTTCAGATGGGGTGGTAATTCGAGGACAGTGTGCAGGAATTTGATGACGTTCATTTTGGCAGGAGTATAGCACTTGGCAATCTCCTGCACATTATTTGACCAAGAACCATGAAACAGAAAACCCATACAGATGGCGTTTCAGGATTACGTAACTCATATGGCTTCTGAAGCTCGCACGGCTGCTAACGAACCTTCATCATTCATCCTGACAGCACAAACCTTCTGTTCGCCTGCCTCTTCGCAGGTCACGATGTCACGACCTCAATCGGGTGGATGGCAAAGAAAAACCATACAGGAAGCCCCACCTGAATACAGAACACATGTTCTCCAAAATCAACCATTTTTCATATACACTAAGACTCTATCAACACACTTGGAGACCGTTTTGACTGCCATTTCCTGCTATTTCCCACCGATTCTCCCCTCTTCCACCGGCGTCTTCCGCGTTGCCGCCGCCGTTTTTTCTTCTACGGCGGCGGCAACAAAGTGTATTGTTTAGCAACATCGTCACCCCCTTATAGACATCCATGCGATTTACCACTGCCGGTTATTGGATTGACACTATCTTGGGGATTCTATATGATGCGGCATGGGAAATGAAAAACCCGACGGAGGTCGGGACTGTGCCGGAGGTGGGATTTGAACCCACACGCCCTAGGGACAATTGATTTTGAGTCAACCGCGTCTGCCGTTCCGCCACTCCGGCTAGCTCGATTATCTTAATTTCACCGGATGTAAAAGTCAATGGCAGGTCATCCAATCGACGAGCGCGCATTAATTGATGCAGTCCAAAATGGCGATCTTTCGGCGTTTAATGACCTCGTGTTAGCTTACCAGGATGCGGTCTATAATGTAACCTATCGCATCATGTCCGACGCTGAACGGGCAGCAGATGCAGCGCAGGACACCTTCATCACGGCCTTTCGTCGGATCGAAACTTACCAAGGGGGTAATTTCCGGGCATGGTTGATGCGCGTGGCGTCCAATACATGTTATGATGCCTTGCGTTATGAAAAACGCCGTCCTGCTACAGCGCTTGAAGACTTGGTGGGCAAAGACTATGATGATGGCCCACTGATTCCTGATTCCATCGCAACACCAGAAGAAGCTGTACAGGATGCGGAGCTCAGCCAAGCCCTCCAGCACTGCATTGAAAATCTCCAGGCTGATCAGCGCATCACCTTAGTGATGAGCGATGTCGAGGGCTATACCTACCAAGAAATTGCTGACTTTGCGGGTGTGCGGCTTGGCACGATCAAGTCTCGTCTGAGTCGGGCACGTGCTGGCTTGCGCCGGTGTTTAGAGAACGTTAAGGAACTTATACCAGGTGAGTATCGTCTGTCCAGTGAAGATTAAATCAGCTAATCATGGGGAGTCATGACAATAAACGACGCAGACTATGATCTACTCTCTGCATATATTGACGACATGCTGACCAACAGCGAGCGTGCTGCATTTGAAGCACGCCTGGATACAGATGCCGATTTACGCCGGGAACTCACTGCATTGCGCCAGACGGTAGCTTTGGTCAAGCAACTGCCAACACTCAAAGCACCGCGCAATTTCACGCTGACGCAGGCAATGGTCGAGGAACCGTCTGATGTCGTCGCCTTCCCAACCCAACAGCGTCGTTCTGTAATCTACCCTGTTGTGTCTGTGTTGAGCGCTGTCGCCGCATTGATCCTGGTCGTTTTTGGTGTAAGTATCTTGCTGATAGAACAAAGATCGGATCAGTCGGAACCCATCCAGGTTATGGTCTCTGAGATGAGCAACACCTTTGCCGATGACATGGCGGTTACAGTAAATCCTACTGCCCCACAACATGTGGCGGCGTTGACCCAGGTGAATGAAACACATTTTCGGAACGATGACATAACCAGTACAAGCCTGTTCCCAACACCGTCACCCCCCGCCTTTCCTCTAGGAACGGCTTTCCCTGGTTTGCCAACAGCCCTCGATCAAGTCGATGATTCCGGTGGCTTAAATGCAAGCGCTGTGCCCGATAATCAGATCGCCCAATCGGCAGAAGCAACCACCATAATGAATTTCCAGCTGTCAGATGACAATAGGCAGGATTCGGAGAAACTTCCTGGAACATTCGATCAGATAATAATTCCTGCGACTCGTCTACCATCCCCTCTACTAGAAAGCACACAAAACGGTGGTACAAGCGATCTGAGTGACACATTCGCCACACTTAAACTGACGTTTCAGCCGCCTGTTGATCTGCCCAGCAGTGTCATGCAGCAACAGAAAAATGAAAACAGACTGGAATTTCAACCACGCCCGACACTAACTATGGCTGCGATTGCACGGGCTGAAACGGGTAACGAAGAAGACCAAGCAGAGACAGCCGAGGAATTGGCACAAGGTGTGTTTGATACGGACAGAGCCTCAAGCACCCCGGAGATTGGATCAGATGTCGCGCCCGTCGTCGCGATTGTCGCCAGTGTGGTTCTGTTCATTGTTTCTGGTCTATCATTCTGGATGTACCAAAGAAGTTCATGATCACCCATATCGCTGATTACTGCCCATTATGTGGCACACAAACTGAACAGGTCATGCGTGATGGTCGGCTGCGCCCGGTGTGCCTAGCCTGTGGGCACACGGTTTATTTTGATCCGAAGGTCGCGGCTATTGCCTTTGCTATCCAAGACAATAAGGTACTGTTGGTTCAGCGGGCGATGGAGCCAGGGCAAGGCTTGTGGGGAATGCCGGGCGGATTTGTTGAGTTGAATGAGCATCCCCAGGAAACCGTCAGGCGCGAACTGTTGGAAGAAACCGATCTCAAGGTTGAAGTTGAGCGCCTGCTGGATGTGTTTCTTAATGATAACACCGTCACCATCGCCTATGCTGTCCAGGTGGTAGATGGCAGCATCAAAGCGGGTGATGATGCTGCCAAGGTGGGCTGGTTCAGTAAAGATGCGTTACCGAAATTGGTGTTTACTTCAACCATTGAACTTGCTCATCGCTGGCGAAACGGTGAACTCTGAGAGTTCTGTCCACACTTTTGATGATATGTTAGCTGGTTTTGATAGCGATGTTGATTTGATTGACACCTAATGAGGTTGGGATATAGGTTGTGCGGGTAATAACCTGAAGAAAAGCAGGAAACCCGAAGAGAGCAAACTGGAGTTTGGCAGGCAGTAGTGGCAGATACGGCACATCCCATAAGCCATCGCCAAACTGCTTCAACACCGTGAATCCATTATCCTCACACCACTGTTTCCACTGACTGGGCGGATGACAGTTGATGTGGGTCTTGTCTTTCCCAATAGCGTCGGCATTCTGGTCTTTGAAGCGGCGGAAGCTGTAATCAGGGTGTGGGGTGGCAAATAACCATAGCCCCCCCGGTTTGAGCAGTTTGTTAATCTGCTGAATGGTCGCCTGGGGATCGGGTAGATGTTCGACTAGATGCAAGGCCACAATCGCATGGAATGAACGTGCTTCAAAGCGCACGATCTCCGCAGCATCCATCTGATAAGCTTCAGCTTTGGGTGCATTGGTTTTTGTCTGTTCAACACTATAATCAATCAGATCAATGCCCACACAGTCAAAATCGTCCTGGAGCAATCCTAGTAGATGCCCTAAACCACAGCCCAATTCCAGCAAACGCCCACCAGCCGAAGCGTGTTGACGAATCAAGGCAGCGTAATAACGACGGGCGAACCAATACATACTGAACCGCCCTAACCCCCGATCTGCATAATTCCACTGACTGAAGTACTGGCGTGTGTAATGTTGACGGTAATTGTCGCTCATAGCGCCAGCGGTTCCATTGTTTCTGCCAAAACATCATATAGCTCAAAGGTCAAATCTGGCAACCGTAAGATACCATAGGTGTGTGAAGTTGCTCTGGCACTTTTGAAGGTATAAATCGAACCAGGGTTGACCACGCATCCCTCATTGATTTGGATATACATGGGAACATGGGTATGCCCGGTAATCAACACGCTGGACTGTAAAGAGTTCAGCATCATGCTCAACAAAGTCCTCGAGATGTGATCGTGATACAACCCCCACATGTTGCTACCCGGTTTGCCATGACACATAAAGATGTTGATTCCATCATAGTTTTCACGATAGTCAAGCGGGAGTGATTTCAAGTATTGGCTGTTGTCATCCGATATGCCATAAAACCACTCATCATGGTTGCCCCGCACCGAAGGGATGTTCCGTTCCCGGATAATCTCTACAACACGGTTTTGCTCTGGGCCGCGCCCGACCAAATCGCCTGCACACAGAATATGGTCGACCTGATGGACGTTTGCCAAACGATCTAGGACTAATTCAAGCGCTCGCAAATCTCCATGAATATCTGATAAGACTCCTATATCCATCCTGTTTCCCTAGTTTACACGTAATGGTCTCATTATACGCGAATAGGCTCAAATTACCCGACTGTTTTTGACCAGACATAAGAATCTCATCAAAATTTAGCACAGATATCCGTGTCACCGTATAAGTCATATGCTATGATGGAGTCAGTCTCTAGGAACGTCACAAGCAGGCATGACAACCATCTTATTAATCCGCCATGCAGTAAATGATTTTGTAAAAACGGGCAAACTCGCCGGCTGGACACCCAAAGTTCATCTCAATGACGAGGGCAAGGCACAAGCGAACGCGCTAGGCGAACGCTTAGCGGATGCCCCCATTAACCATATCTATGCCAGCCCACTCGAACGCACAATGGAAACTGCCCAGGCCATTCAGAAACACCATCCCAGGCTCGAAATCGAGCAAAATCTCAAAATCGCTGAAGTCAAATATGGCGATTGGGAAGGAGCGAAAATCCAGGCCTTGACTCAGCGCAAAATGTGGAGTGTTATACAGGAATATCCATCCCGTGCCCGTTTCCCGAATGGCGAGACAATGCGTGGGGTTCAGGTACGAGCCGTCAACGAAATCGAACGGTTGGTTGCCAAGCATCCGAAGGAAATGATTGTTATTGTCTCTCATGCTGACTTGATAAAGATGGTTCTGGCACACTTTTTAGGGATGCACCTGGACAACTTCCAGCGGATTGTGGTCTCGCCCGCATCCATTAGTACCCTGATGCTCACTCACAACCGTCCTTTTATCGCCACAATGAACGATATTGCACATGTCCAGGCCATGGAACGTAAAAAGCAAGAGGCAGAGTCTTATAAGAATGGTCAAACATAAGCAGAGGACGATGCCATCATGGAACTAGAACTCAAACACATAGATTTCATCACCATTGGCACGATTGGCCCCAAAGGTCAGCGGGTGTTTTACTTACAAGCTGGCGAAAACAATCAACTTGTCTCCTTGGTCATCGAAAAAGAACAATCGCAGGCGCTCAGCGAAGCGATCCAGGAGTTGATCGAAGACCTGCGGGGTCGCGTTAACGAAATCACTGAGGTGGACATCCATACAATCGATATGGATCTGCGTGAACCCATTGAGCCAATTTTTCGTGTTTCACAGATGGGGTTAGGATATGACGAAGATAAGGACAAGATTGTTCTTGTTGCCCAGGAATTGGTCCCTTTAGAGGGTGAACTGGATACCCCCAGTGTTGTCCGCTTCTATTGCAGTCGAGCACAGATGCAGGCCCTTAGTCTTCAAGCAATTGAAATGGTCAATTCAGGTCGGGCGGACCCCAAACAGAATGGTCGGCTGGTATATTACTGGACATAGATGAGCGAAAACGAATTCATCTCGGATCATGACCCCGGTTCGGTTCCTCTTACCTTTGAGCGTGTTCAGCAAGCCCTAGAAAAAGGTCGTTTTGATGTCGAACATGGTTCGATTCGATGGAGTTCAAATTATACGTTTCTGGTGTCTATTGCCTATGATGACCTGATCATCCCTGCTGTCTATAAACCGCAACGTGGTGAACGCCCACTATGGGATTTCCCGGACGGGACACTTTGTTATCGTGAACGAGCCGCATTTCTGACCTCAGAAGCATTGACCTGGCAGCTTGTCCCGCCAACTGTTCTGCGGGAAGGCCCACGCGGATTGGGCTCTGTCCAGTTTTATGTTGACCATGATCCTGAATATCACTATTTCAACTTTGATTCAAGCCTGATATCCCAATTACAGAAGCTGTCGCTATTCGACTATCTCATCAACAATGCAGATCGCAAGGGGGGACATTGTATCGTGGATGAACAAAACCACCTGTGGGGAATCGATCATGGCATTTCCTTCCATGCATCACACAAGCTGCGGACGGTCATCTGGAACTTCGCTGATAGCCTCATATCTGAATCACTCCTCAACGAGGTTGAGAATCTTTGCACCCAGTTGGATGATCCATCCGACAATTATCGGCGCAATCTGGAGCAGTTGCTTCACCCTTCTGAAATCCGATCCTTCCAAAAGCGTGTGCGCCGAGTCTTAGCGCATCACCGCTATCCTTCACCTGGCCCTGGCCCTAATTATCCCTGGCCACCTGTATAGACTTTTGTTCAACAAACGCACCTTGATATAAAATAGTAAGGCATTGTCCGAATCGGCAGGGGGTTGCTATGTCTCAGGAGCAAGCGAAAGCATTTGAGGAACGTGGCATCGCAGCAGCGAAAGCTGGTCAAAAAGACGTTGCCCGCAAGCTGTTGCAGCAATCGCTGCGAATCGATCCAAACAACGATAACGCCTGGCTATGGCTTGCCAGTGTAGCCCGTGACCAACGTGAACGCCTCCTGTGCTTGCAAAAGGTGCTGGAAGTAAATCCTACCAATGAAATGGGCTTGAAAGCGGTAACCGCCCTCGGCATTGACCCCGCCCGCCTGATTCAGGCCACACCATCCCAAGCAGAGCCAGAAACAGCCGAAGAAATGGCTGAGGTCTTCGAGGAAGAACCAGCCTTTCAGCATGATTCACTGTTTCAAAGTGAGAGTCTTACACCTGATATTGAGCTCGAACTCAATGAGGACGATAAGCCCTTTACAAAGGGCATACCATCTGAACCGCTTGCAGACCCCACTGCCCCAAGACCAAGGTCAGCAATTGACTTTACCCGTGTCGCACCAGATTTACGGAGCGATGGCACGGGTGTCCCGATTGCCACTCCCGACAGTCTCGACCAAATTCAAGAGGTCGCAGACCGCATTATTCAGGCCTATCGAGACGACCAAGCAAAACCAAACGTCACCTGGGTACACAAAACCAAGCACCGTGCTGGTGAACGTGAGATTCTCGTCTTGCGAACACAGGTCGCCATCATTATCAGCATTGTGATAGCTGTTGTTCTTGGCCTGGGTGTATTCACGGTAAATAACAGCCCAGAAGTCCAACTCGCGCTGTTTGGTGCATCCGAAACACCACGCCCACCGACCAGCACACCCACCAGCACGCCCACCAACACACCAGGATTCACACCAACCCCATCGCCAACCTTGGATTTCACTGAGAACCCGACATTTACACCCAGCCCGACGGTTTTCCCCTCGATCACACCAGGGCAAATCGAGATTACGCCGATCCCGACCAACCCGACTCTGCCCGTTCAACCTGGACAAGCCGTTCTGATCTCGGATGAACTGTTGCAGGGGGGAAATGCGGAAGATGCTGTACCATTGCTGGCGACAGCACGAGCACAGGCAGGCACAGTCTTTGACCCCAATCCTTACTATTATGAAGCCCTGGCCTACATCGCACTCAAAAACTACGACGCTGCGGCCAACATCCTCCTGGAAGCTGAGGATCGCCTGGATCGGCTGGATGGTGTACGTGGCGAGGATGAACCTTTCTATCGCACGGTAATTGACCTAGGCTTCGCTCAACTAGCCTTAGCCCAGGCGCGTGACGCAGCAGAAATCAACGATCAATCATTGGTCAATGACCGGCTGGAGGAAGCGCGGAGCCGAACCGAAAGTGCTGTGGAGGTTGATAATCAGTTTTCCACTGCCTATGTCACTTTGGCTGAAATCGAACGCTTACAGGGGCAATATAACGATGCCGTTTCGCTACTCAGTGCGGCCCAGGTATTCCCTAGTCTAGTGACGGACGAGAATCTGGTGATTGCAAAGGGTTACACTTATCTCGAAGAGGGGTTTGAACGACTAGAAGCAGGCGACGAAGAAGGCGCACGCGCAGCATTTGAAAATGCTGCTTATGAAGCTTTCTATGCCCGCTATATCAACCCCTATAACCCACGCTCTCATGAACTCCAGATTGAAGCCGCGTTGGCACTGGATGATCCTGGCCTAGCGGTAATCTACAGTCAGGGTTTTCTCTTGTTCTTCCCAGATAACGCTGTCGCATTCCATCGTCTAGGGAATGCCCGCAGCGCCGAAGGCAACACTGATTTGGCGCTAGACGCTTATGATAAAGCGCTGGAACGTGGAGGAACCGATGAGGTGATCGCAGATATTTTGATCTCGCGAGCAGAATTGTATCAGCAACAGCAGCGGTATTCCTTGGAACAACAAGACCTGGCACGGGCGCTGGAACTGGATGAGAGCTTGACAACCCGTGTCAAACGGATGTATGCAGCTTATAACGCAGGTGATTATGAGACCGCTGAAGAAGATGTGGATGCCCTATTTGGAACAGGCGTCATCACCGACAACGAAATTGATCTGATGCGTTCACGCCTGATCGCGGATCAAGCCGGGCCAAGAGACACCGATGATTATGAGGCGGTCCTGGAGCTACTCAACGCCATAGGCAATGATCTGCCGTCAAAACTGATCCCAGTTGCTGATGAATATCGAGCGCGCGCTCACCTGGCACTGGGTAATCTGGGGGATGCACTGAATGCGATTGATCGGGCGTTGGCTACAGAACAAACAGGCAGCCGTCGCTTCTTGCGTGGTCAGATTTTCCAGGCCCAGGATGATCGTGCCAATGCGATTGCTGAATACGAATGGATACTGACTTGGGATCAGGTTTATGGCTATCCTTTTGCGGATGAAGCCCGCAAGAACCTCGACACCATCCTGGAAATCATCGCCCGTGAGAACGCACAAGTCACCGCCACGCGCAGCGCAGAGTTCACCGCGACTGCCCATACGATTGCTACGGTAACTGCGACAGTGGGTGTCCCCCGTACCCAGACTGCTGAGGCACAAACGGCAGCCGTACAGATTCAACATGCTACCGGAACAACCGGAGCTTTAACCCCGGTTCCTACCCAAGGACCAACAACAGGATCATGACGGGTTCTAGAACCCGTTATGTAGGTTCAGGAGAGCCAACAAGACAAGCGCAATATCTTGGGCGCGGATCATAACTTCATTTTACCTGGTGTTCCAGCTAGGAGTGATAAATGGTCAGGCGGGTCGCTGAACAATCCAGTTGTGGTTGGTGATTCCAGGTGAGCTTGTGGGCTGGGTCGTGGGTCTGTTGCGGCGGCGACACAACTTTTTTTGCGGCAATTGCCGCAATTTTTCCAGTTTGTGCTGAGGTCTCCAGGAAGGGATGACAGCAGTCAGGGTGATGTTGCTGTGTTGGAGTGAAGGGCGAGACATGCTGGGAAATGGCAGTCAAAACGGTCTCCAAGGGGTACTCAAATTGTCATGCCTCTCTTCAGCGGGCCAACTTTGGGCCCGCTAACTGGACGGTTGCAGCCGCGCTGCCTTGCACCGATTTTCTGTGCGAACCGAAGGTTCGGGGGTGTTCCCCTGCCATTTTTCTATGGGCTAAGTCGCCGCAATACGGGTGTTATGACGATGTGGGTTGAGTTGAGGGGCCTAGCCTCCCTCTGTCCGCCAAAAATCGCATTCAAGTTACCCACTTCAGCACATAGCGTCCTCGTGTGCCGCTTGTGTTGACGGTTTCATCATCTTCATTATATTCCACCTGTACCGAGGTCGTCGTATAGAGATATGTTACACCATCCACGACCAACAAATCTGCATGACCAATGCCCCAATTAAACGACATATCCTCAATCACAGGATTACCCGCAAACTTTTCCCAGGGACCGTCAATCTCATCTGTGACTGATCGCGCAAACCCCAAGCCAAATTGGGTGTCCATACCGATCTCGAGTTTTTCTGGGCCACGAATGCCTTCATAAGCCATGTAGTAGTGATCGCCTACTTTGATGACATCAGCAGAACTGACATAACGAAAATCAAAGTAATCATTGGCCGTTGCCCCCAAAACGTCAACAGGGCCATATTCTGGTGCCCCACTGAACAAGGGATCAGTCTCACAGCGCTGAAGTTGGCTCAAATCAGCGTGACGATTGCCTTTATAGCACCGCATGTGCGCGGGTGCAGACCCTGCTGCCACAAACACATAGAGTATATCATCTTCTACATAGAGACCGGGTGGCGCACCAACCAGACAATCATGCACTTCACCCCGAATATAGGGGTGCGAACCAATGCGTTCCGTTTCGGTACATGGTGAATAGGCGTTGGGCCATGTGCCCGCAGGCGTCCGCAAAAACGACCAATCTGACCAGTCCAAGCCATCTGGCGATGTTCTCAAAATGGTTTGGGCGTGCCATTCATACACCAAATAGACCCTATCTTCAGTGAAATAGACACGCGGGTACTGTTGGGAAGCGGCACGATTGCCTTCGGGTGCCCAGCCATGATGATCTATCTGATCCTGGCAGGGACAACTGATACAGGGAGTAGAACATACCGCCACTGGCAACGCAAAACTAACACCATTGTCGGTGCTTTCCCAGCGCGTCAGACATCCTGGAAATGCCACAGGTTCACCACATTGGTCAATGACTCCGGCGGATTCATAGCTCGCATGAAGATATGACCAATATACGTCATCGCCCATGTAAACGGTGTCGCTCTCGCCGATTGGCAACCCCACATCCATCTGATCAATTACCCACTCCGCATCGCCTTCCCAAAAGTCTTCTAATGTGGGACTTTGAGCTTGGGATGAAAAAAAAGAAGTGAGTGTAAATAGAATTCTAAAGAATAAATTCGTGAGGTTGCCGAATATTTCCAAATGTGCCATAGTGGAGTATGTTATAGTCTTTAAAAAATCTCATCAGATTCGGTTAGCCAATGGCAATAATCACCCTACAAAGTTACCTTGCAGATATTGACAAGTTGATGAAGGATGATGATCTTGATGCAGCGATCTTTCATTGCCAACATATTCTGCAACAGTATCCCAAAAACATTGCAACATTTCAACGTTTAGCACAAGCTTTTATGCGCGAACGTCGTTGGAATGATGCCCGGCAAGTCTTGCTGCGTGTACTCAGCGTCTATCCTGATGACCAGAAAGCCCATTCATCGCTTGCTGTCGTGAACCGTAACCTACAACAACATGACGCGGCGATCTGGCATATGGAACGTGCCTATGAACAGGATACACAGAACAACCAGATTGCTGCCCAACTACGTGCGTTCTATAAAGAGCTGGGCGGGCAAGAAGTCGAAAGGTTGCCCTTGACCACCGGAGCCGTCGCCCGTCAATATATGCGCAATGGCCTGCTAAACGAAGCCATTACTGCACTCAGCGAAACGTTGGAAGAATCCCCGCAGCGGATTGATCTGCGGTTACTTTTGGCGCGTGCCTACCGCGAAGCAGGGCAAATCGTTGAAGCGGCTGAAGTTGCGCTAGATATTCTGGCAACTTCACCCGACTGTTTGGAAGCGAACATTATGCTGGCGGAATTATGGCTGGCGGAACAACGCCCTTCGGATGCTCAACGCTATTTGAACCGTATTGAACCCGTTGCCCCCTATTTAGCCCTCCGGCTGGCGAAGGGAACTGAACCTGAGGAAAATGCCTTTGTTATCTCTGAAGGGGATTATGAAAGTGCAGCAAACCGTCAACTGATCCAGACTCGTCCAGATTGGTTGGAACAGATTAATGTTCCAACCGATCAACCAGCGGTTGATCTGGACGAAGACCCGTTGAACCACGGCACAGATGTTACTGGTGCTATGGCAGCAGATGACGATTTGCCCGAAAACTGGTCAGACTATGTTGAAGCGTTCAAAGATGTCGCTGAAGAAGAGACAGTAGCTGTCAAAATTGACCGTCCGACTGAAGGTGACCCCACTGTTGACAACCTCTTTGGTGACAACGACAAGGCAGAAGCAATAGCCCCTGAACCTTCGCAGACCTCAATCCGCCGCCCGACTGGATTGACCGGGCTGCTCTCAGCACTAGATGACGACGATTCGCCAATGGAAGAACCGGAAGTTGGAACCCATGCTGAACCTGACCTGGATTCAGTGGTAGGAGATACTCTAGCTGGAAATCCAACAACACGCTTTCAGCCTGATGAGAACGAAGAAGAAGATCCGCTCGCCTGGATGCAAGACAGCGACGTGAAATTGACTGAAGAAACAGAAGAACCCCAGACCCAAGCTGACTTCATCCCCAGCAGCGATCAGGCGGATCCAATGGCCTGGATGCAGGCGGCAGGTGTCGAGTTTGATAAAGATGCTGATAGCGGGCCATTGTTCTCTGATCCCTTTGGAACAGAAGAAGATGGGGAATTACAAGACCCTGAATCGATTGACCCGCTCGCCTGGATGCAGGATAGCGGTATCGAATTTGAAGGTGAGGAAGTATCAGATGAGGACAACGAAGAAGACCCGCTCGCCTGGATGCAGGGTAGCAGTATCAAACTCGTTGATGACGATGTAGATCCAACACATCCAACTGAAGTCACAGAAGTCCAGGAAACCAATGATAATATGGATTGGTTGTCGGACGATTCGGTTCTGGAGGAGATACTGGATGTCGAGGAACTCACAACAAGTGGTTCTACAGGTGAACTAATTCAACCATCTGAGGAACAATCTAATAAAGAATGGGCAACTGACATGTCTGATAATGATGATAAATTGCAAGAATTTGATTGGATGGATGAAGAAGAATCATCTGATGAAACGCAGCCCAATGTAACTGCTCCGCTTGACGGAGAGGGATTTGATTGGAGTGAAGAACTCAATAGTTTTGAGACTGAAAGCATCGCACCACAAATGGAAGATGATACCGCTGAAGCAGAGTTTGATTGGAGCAACGAAGTCGAACAGTCAGACAACGAAGATCAAGTATCTGAGCTTAGGATAACGGGTGTACTACCTGATGCCCAACTTGATGATGGCACCGACACCAAAGAGGAGCCTGTTGCCCAAACTGACGCTGATCCGGTCATGACAGGGGAGCTTCCTGGCGGTGACCCCGCGCCCCTCCCTGATCAAACCGACTATCAACTTGAAGAGGATTTCGCTTTTGACTTTGAAGAGGAGCCTGTTGCCCAAACTGACGCTGATCCGGTCATGACAGGGGAACCTTCTGACGGTGACCCCGCGCCCCTCCCTGATCAAACCGACTATCAACTTGAAGAGGATTTCGCTTTTGACTTTGAAGAGGAGCCTGTTGCCCAAACTGACGCTGATCCGGTCATGACAGGGGAACCTTCTGACGGTGACCCCGCGCCCCTCCCTGATCAAACCGACTATCAACTTGAAGAGGATTTCGCTTTTGACTTTGAAGAGGAGCCTGTTGCCCAAACTGACGCTGATCCGGTCATGACAGGGGAGCTTTCTGACGGTGACCCCGCGCCCCTCCCTGATCAAACCGACTATCAACTTGAAGAGGATTTCGCTTTTGACTTTGAAGAGGAGCCTGTTGCCCAAACTGACGCTGATCCGGTCATGACAGGGGAGCTTCCTGGCGGTGACCCCGCGCCCCTCCCTGATCAAACCGACTATCAACTTGAAGAGGATTTCGCTTTTGACTTTGAAGAGGAGCCTGTTGCCCAAACTGACGCTGATCCGGTCATGACAGGGGAGCTTTCTGACGGTGACCCCGCGCCCCTCCCTGATCAAACCGACTATCAACTTGAAGAGGATTTCGCCTTTGACTTTGAAGAGGAGCCTGTTGCCCAAACTGACGCTGATCCGGTCATGACAGGGGAGCTTCCTGGCGGTGACCCCACCTTTGATTTTGATGATGAAGCAAACGACAATGCACAACCTGCTGCTGAAGCCGACATCCCTGACTGGATGAGCAACCTCCAACCCGATGATGCTGACGCTCTGCCTGAACTCCTCTCTCAGGAGGACTTAGACTTTGACAACAATCAGGACGATATGGACTTCCTCTTTGATGATGAAGCAAACGACAACGCACAACCTGCTGCTGAAGCTGACATCCCTGACTGGATGAGCAACCTCCAACCCGATGATGCTGACGCTCTGCCTGAACTCCTCTCTCAGGAGGACTTAGACTTTGACAACAATCAGGACGATATGGACTTCCTCTTTGATGATGAAGCAAACGACAACGCACAACCTGCTGCTGAAGCTGACATCCCTGACTGGATGAGCAACCTCCAACCCGATGAGATAGTACAAGCAGATGCAACATTAGACTGGATGGTTAATGACGAGCAGGATGAAAATACACCTGAGTGGGTTTCCGATGCTGAACCTATGACCAGCGACGTTTCTCTCTCCTTTGATGAAGAACTGGCTAATGAACCAATGCAAGCTGAAACTCCGGATTGGCTTTCTGGCATTGGTACTGAAGAAGACCCGGTTCTAGACGCAATCAGTGATGCACCGGATTGGCTCTCGGATGCCGAACCAATTATGGACGATAATTCCCTTTCCTTTGACGAGGCACTGGAGGAAGAAGAACCTGTTGCTGCTGATGTCCCCGATTGGCTCTCTGGCATTGGCGTTAAAGATGGAGAAGGTGGGGAAGAACTCGTGCTGGATACTGTAGTTGAAGACTCATTTTCACTTGATGCTGATCTTGCAGAAGCAGGAGTAGTCGCCGATGTTCCTGATTGGTTGTCAGGAACCGATGAGGATGAAGAACAATCTAAATTGACAGAATCCCCTGATACAATGTACGCTGAATCTGATACAGATATTGATAAAGTCGAACCAACACCAGCAGAAAACGCCCCGGATTGGTTAAACGCAATGGTTCCGGGCCTGGATGTCGATTACGAAGTGGAAGTAGACGAGCCTGTTGAGAATAAATTTGCTCTCAACGAACAAACCCAATCAGAAGACGATTATGAATGGGTTGGAGAACTAGTGGAAGCGGAAAGTAGCCCCCCCCCTGAAGCCTTGCCAGGAACCACCCAGCCTCGTTTTGCCTTCTCGCGTCCACCCGTCTGGGTGCGCCAATCGCAACCATCACATGAACTGGATGATGTGGACTTCGAGGAAATTGGGGACGAACTACCGCCTTGGCTTGACCTGGATGAATAATAATCTGCCTGAGAGGTTCTAAAGATGTCACCTGCCGATAACACGCCCGATTTTGACTCAATGTCGCCTGAAGAAATGATGGCCTGGATGGAAACCCTGGCAAAACGGCAGGGTGTTGATAACGAAACACTCACCACTTCGGCTGATCTAAGCATCGCGGAAATTGATCCTGATTCTGTCGAGGTTGAGGATAATTACATCCCTTATGGCATGACCCAAGAACAATGGGCTGTCAAAAAAGCGGAAGAAGATGCAGAACGCGCCGCCAAACTTGCTAATCAACAAACGGCCGAGCCCCCTCTTCCGCCGGAACCTGTGCCACCATCAGCAGCGACCGCTAGCGGCGAACCCGACTTTGACTCAATGTCGCCTGAAGAAATGATGGCCTGGATGGAATCATTGGCGAAACGGCAAGGTGTTGATTCAGAAGAGCTGACGACTGCCGCTGATATGACGATTGCGGAAATTGATCCTGATTCTGTCGAGGTTGAGGATAATTACATCCCTTATGGCATGACCCAAGAACAATGGGCTGTCAAAAAAGCGGAAGAAGACACAGAACGCGCCGCCAAACTTGCTAATCAACAGCAAGATGCAGCCACATCCGATCTTGAGTTGCCTGACTTGGGGCAACCGCTAGATCTGGAGGGTGAAACAGAAGTTGTCGCGACCACCAAAGACACTCCCTCTGAACAAATTGAGATGGATATCTCTAGTCTAAGTGAAGAAATCAGTGATCTGCCAGACATAGATTTGTCTGATTTAGGCGAAGAACTGGATGAAATTGACCTCGGCATAGACTTAGACTCACTTGGCCTGGATGGATTGGACGACCTAGCGGCCCAACTTGATGTACCCGATCTTGAGGCTGATGATCCAGTGGCAACAGAAGATCCGATGGATTGGCTGGATAGTCTGGCGGATGAACCAACTGCTATCGTAGAAGAAGATACCAACCCGGTTGTTGAGATCAGCAGTATTGCTGATCCAACCGAAGCTGACGTTGATCCGATTGAATGGCTCGAAAGTTTGGCAAAAGAACAAGGTGCAAGCGAAGACGAATTTATTACAGATGCTGCCCTAGAAGTCCCAACAACAGTTGATGCTGATGAAGCAACCGGAGGCTACATCGATTATGCCTTTGAAGATGCTGACGCCTCAGATGAGGTTGAACTACCTGAACTGAGCACCGTTGATGCCATTGACGCCCTTGATATTACCGACCCAGACGATCCAGTGGCATGGTTAGAAGGGTTAGCGTCCTCGCAGGGTAGCGACACAACCTTCGACATCGCCGACGATGACTTCATTGAAGAAGAGGTCGTGATCAATGAACCGGAGGAAGAACCCGTTGCAGAAGCTATTGATGTTGACATCATCAACCGCTTGAATCAGGCAGAAGATGTATCGCCGCAGGATATGGAAAACTGGATGGCGAATCTGTTGGAACAGGGCGCAACTCGTGAGGATGCACCACCAGACTATGTGGACGTTGAAGAGGAGGATGAACCTGTTATTGAGGCCAACATCCCCGATTGGCTTATTGACCAGGTTGGCCCCCCCCCAGACATGAATGCCACTAAGGAGGAAGCAAGGGAACCGGAACACCCAACCGCCGAAGCTGAACTCGACCCCGAGATCGAAGCACTGTTTGATGTCGATGTTGAAGAATTAGAGGATACGCCTGAAATCCCAGATTGGATTGGCGATGATGGCAGCGACACAGTTGAAGAAATCGATATTCCCGATTGGCTACAAGAGACAGATGAATCGATCTTTGTTGATGAGGAACCCGCTGTAGTGGCTTCAACCGTTTCTCCTGGCAGCGATGACTTGGTTGATGCAACAGATCCCTGGGTAGAAGCCTTTGAAATTGAGCGTGAACAGAACCTGAGGAACACAAATACGGTTCCGCCTTGGTACGCGGAGGCGCTGGGCATGGACATACCAGCTGACGCCCCTGCACAAGTAGAACCAGCCACGCCCATTGCGCCCTCACTCCAACCTGGAAATCTCGTGCCTGAAACCAGTTTGTCTGTTGGCGAACCGGAAGCTGTACCAGATTGGCTGAGTGATGTGGCTGCCACACAACCCGGTGCCGAACCTGTGGTAACGCTTGAGCCCCAGCATGAAGCAACCTGGCTTGAAGCAGACGAAATGGCGGTAGTAGAAGAAGGTGTTCCTGATTGGCTTGCCGACGACAGCGGTGATCAACCCTTCGTTGATAACACTGAGGATATCGAGATTCCAGCATGGCTCTCTGAGGCTGATCTGGAAAAGACCGACATGGTGCCAGACTGGCTACTCGAAACTGTCGAGGGCGGAACCCAGCCATCAACAGAAGTTCCCCCAGCACCGCAGCCTGTCTTGGCCGCCGATATTGATGTGGTTACGACACTACAAAGCGCTAGGCGCAAAGTTGAGGGTGGTGATATTGATGACGCATTGCAGGACTATGAAGCAATTGTTCTGGCAAACTCCGAACTCGAAACCGTTATTGATGACCTGAGTAAATTGGTCAAGCAGGACACTTACAAAGAAACAGCCCCTATCCATCGTGTTCTCGGTGACGGCTTAATGCGGTTGGGACGCTTGCAGGAAGCACTCGACACTTACCGCAAGGCACTGAATTTGCTATAATGCACACTGTCGCCCAATACTAATAATCGAACGGGTCTTGATTGACCCGTTTTTCTTGTTCAGCCAAATCAAAAGGATCAAACAATCGTGGAACGTACGCTCATTATTATCAAACCAGATGCTGTCCAACGGGGGCTTTCCGGTGAAATCCTACGGCGCTTTGAAGCGCGTGGTCTGCGCATCATCGGCATGAAGTTCATGCAGGTTTCGCGTGAACTGGCTGAAAAGCACTATGATGTTCATAAAGAACGCCCTTTCTTTGCTGGACTAGTAGACTACATCACATCTTCGCCTGTTATTGTGATGGCTCTAGAAGGCATCAATGCAATTGAGGCCGCCCGGGGCACAATCGGTGCAACCCGCCCACAGGAAGCTATCGCCGGGACAATTCGCGGTGATCTGGCCTTAGAGGTTGGGCGTAACCTAGTCCATGGGTCGGATAGTGTGGAGAATGGTGAGCTGGAGGTCAGTAACTTCTTCACAGAAGACGAACTGATTAGCTGGGAACGCAACACCGACCCCTGGATTTTCGAGTAGAAATGTTATGGGAGGCAGGCAGTTGACCTGCCTTTTTATTGTATGCTTAGCAGCACACTGGCTTCGTTGCTCCAGAGCGTTTCCAGATCATAGTATTGGCGTTTCTCTTCCAAGAACAGATGAACGACCACATCGCTATAATCCATTAAGACCCAGCCACTTTCCGCAGTCCCTTCAACTGAAAATGGTAATTTACCAAAACGCTCTTTCACATCTTCACGAACATGGTCAATCAGCGCCTTCATCTGACGGTCACTGTTGCCGTTGCAAAGAATAAAAAAATCGGCCAAGACAACATTAGGTCGCAAGTCTAGCAACACAATGTCATCCGCTTTCCGATCTTCAACAATATCCACAATATGGCGGGCAAGTTCTAATGCGTCCAGAAAAATTCTCCTCTGCTTGGTCCGGTTCGTTGCATTGTAGCACGAAACAGCCTTCGTTGTCAGCTTAGATGATGATCGTCCCGTGCAATTTTCATAAAATCAGAAATCCCACTCGTTAACATGTTCTTTGCCTTTTTTGGTGGTTCAATCTGATCGTCGTTCAGAATAGCAACCAAGCAATCTTGATTTGTCAAATGCCTATGATATGATGTGGGTTCATTTATATCAGCTTTGTGGCATATGGAAAAACTGGAATTTACAGCCGAGAGCCCTGGAGAGCGACTGGATAAATTGATTGTTGCCCATCTACAGACATATTCGCGTGCCCAGATTCAAGCCATGATTAAAGACGGGCTGGTCAGTGTGGACGGACAGGCAGTAAAACCCGGCGTAAAGTTGCGCGGTGGGGAAACCGTGATTGTGACACGACCAGAACAGCAAAAACGGGCGATCCAGCCAGAAAACATCGACCTCAACATCATCTATGAAGATGACGAACTAGCGGTCATCAATAAACCTGCCCAAATGGTTGTTCATCCCGGTACAGGTAATGAAACAGGTACGCTTGCCAACGCGATTATTGCCCGTTGGCCCGAAATTCAGAAAATGGACGATTCAGATGATCGGATGGGCATTGTCCATCGGCTAGATAAAGACACCAGCGGCTTGATCCTAATCGCCAAAAACGAAGTGTCACTGGCGGATTTGATGGGACAATTTCAGGAACGGACAGTGAGGAAGACCTATCTGGCTTTGTTAGAACGCACACCCCAAACACCTACAGGCCGCATCGAAGCGCCAATCGGACGCGACAGTAAGAATCGCAAGCGGATGGCAGTGGTACCAGATGGCAAAGCAGCTATCACCGAGTTCATCCTATTGGATGACAATTTTGAACATGGGCAAGCATTGGTGGAGTTTCGCCCTCTGACTGGGCGCACACATCAGATTCGCGTCCATGCAGCGTTCATCGGTTGTCCAATTGTCGGGGATCGTGTCTATGGTTTCCGTAAGCAGCGCATCCGCATGAAACGGAATTTCCTCCATGCCTCAGCCATCGAATTTGATCATCCCATTACACAAGAACGCCTGAAATTTGAATGGGGCCTGCCTGTTGGATTAGAGCAAGTCATGAGCAAGTTACGTCAGTAATTATCAGATCAAGAGAAGGATGAATTGAATGCGCGAAATTAATATTGCACTGGTACAAATGAAACCCCGATTGGGCGAGGCCGAAGAAAATCTGGTCAAAATGTCTGAGATGATCTCCAAGATCATGTCACAGCAGAAAGTTGATCTAATCGTCTTCCCAGAGCTCATCACCAGCGGTTATGAGCTTGGGCTGCGCTTTACCGAAATCGCTCAACGGGTCCCTGGCCCGACCATCAACCTGATGGCGCAGCGTGCCAATGAACATGGTGCCTATATCGCCTTCGGCATGGTGACGAAAGAGCGGGTCGAAAGCGTGCTGTATAACTCCGCAATTCTTGTTGGTCCGGATGGCGAACTGGTCGATATTTACAACAAGATTCATCTACGCGGTGAAGAGCGTATGGCTTTCCGTGAAGGCTTCAAACTCCCTGTTGCTGATACTGAAGTGGGCACAATCGGCCTAATGCTTGGGTATGATCTCGCTTTCCCAGAAGTTGCCCGCAGTTTGGTCCTAGATGGTGCAGAAATTTTGGTTGTCCTGGGCAATTGGGAAGCATCTCAAATGGACGAATGGAAAACCTATACCCGTGCCCGTGCCTATGAAAACGCTGTTTATGTTGCGGCAGCCAATCGTGTGGGTGAAGATGTCACCCTGAACTTTGGGGGCGAGAGTATGGTTGTCGGGCCACGTGGGCAAATCTACGCTACCCTTGCCAACGAGACTGATCCGAAAACGGGTGAGCCGAAAGAGGGCTTTTGTGTTGCGCAGATTGATCTGGATAAAGTACGCAAGTTCCGCGAAGAATTCCAGTTCATTCAGAATCGGCAGCCCGCGATTTATCGCTCCATCGTAAAGAAGTATTAGTCTATGCCCGCAGGTTATTCAGGCCACCTGAAGAGCTTCTAAAAGTGCCAACCGATCTTGATGAGAGACTGGCACATGGCTTAATTCAAACAGAATTTGTGTTCCTCAGCACGCTGTATGTGTTGAAGCCATCGGCACAATACATCCTTACCATTTCGAGATTGGTGGCAGTATTTAAGACTTGCTGTTCGGTGTTGTCAACGTAATGACAGTAGCGAATGGCACGTGCCCCCTGCCGCCAATCCAACAGGTAGTCATGTTTCTGAACGCGATCTTTGAGGTCATCTGACCAAGGAATAATGCGTTTACGAAAGCGTTCATGATCATAAAAGCGCCAGCTTGAAAAAACCAGCAAGCCACCCGGTTTGACCCGCTGTGCCAGTCGTCGAATAAAAGCCTGCCTTTGCTTGTAACCAGGAATGTGATGGATCAGACCAAAGGCCACAACCAGATCATAGGTAAAACTATCCGGCGGTGAAAGCACGACATCGCGTTCTTCCAGACGGGTGCTGCTCATATTGCTATGGCTGACCACTGCCTCACGCGCCTCAAACAACAGGGGCGGATTGTTGTCCATGCCATGATAATCAATCAATACATCCAATTGATCTGCCAGAAACACACCAAAGCGCCCGTTGCCACAGCCTACATCAAGGACGTGGAGTTCGCCGCTGCGCATCTGTATAACATAAGGAAGCAATTCCTCCCAACCGGGCCAGGGCATGCTGCGTGTCTTGCTGAATGGGCGGGCCGTCGTCACATAAAATGCACGATTGATAGCATTTAGATGATGAATTGTTTCGTCATCCATGACTGCACTGTTTTTTCACCATCACTTTACTTATCCATATTACAGCATTATAACTTATTCAAGTGATTTGGATAAGATTAAGAGCAAAAGCGTGACTTGATGGTTGTTGCGGCGGCGAACAAAAAAGTTTGCTGCAATATGGGAGAATCGGCGCATAACCAGTCGATTCAGTCTCAGTGTATGCGAAAAAGAGTTGATTTTAGAGAACATACATTCTGCATTCAGACACACCAAATTGTCATGTTCTATCCAAAAATTCACCACTCCCCCATTGCAAATTTAATTTTGACTTCTGAAATCACGACGGTATAATAGTTACTTTATTAATTAGTGAAAGTAAAAAATGGTCGAAATTAAACGAATCAACATTGGTTCTGCTGCACGGGTGGGCGCATTGCTTTATTTGTTCATCTGGTCCTTTTTCGGAATTATTTCACTTTTGTTTGCTGGTGCCATAACATCAAACCCAGAGATTGAGGCGGGTGGTTCGTTTTCCTTGGCGAACTATCTTTGTATCCTTGTCTTTTTGCCGATTATGGGTGGTATAATCATCGGACTATGGGCTTTTCTTTACAATGTGGCTGCTAGATGGGTTGGCGGGGTCAAGGTCCAGATCAGCGGACCACTCTTGATGGACAAGCAGGGGATTGTTGATATTTCTGAGCCTTAGAGTTTGGGCATGGCCTGTGCTACACTTCAACCAGATGATGATGAGCGAAATCAGGCTATGTCCAACCGATTTGATATTGATGTCGAAGCAAACCGCGAGCCGCTGACCAACATCCTAAAAATTGTACTGGCAGAACCCAAGAAACTGAAGTCCGATGACTTCAATAAGTTGTTGATGCGGTTCCCACGCCCAGAAGGCGGTCTCTACAGCCGCAGTGATTTGATTCGAGCATATCGGCAGTTGGCTGGCCAAGATGGCATACCCGAATATGACATGAACATGCTGGAAAAACTCCGCCGCAAACCCATGCGGACAAGCTCTGGCGTGACCCCTGTTACCGTCTTAACCAAGCCATTTCCTTGCCCTGGGACGTGTATCTTCTGCCCGAACGACGTACGGATGCCCAAAAGCTATCTTTCGGATGAGCCAGGTGCGCAGCGTGCTGAACAGAACAGCTTTGATCCTTACCTGCAAACCTATACACGCTTGCTCACGTACTATAATCTGGGCCATCCCACCGACAAAATCGAGATTATTGTGTTGGGCGGTACATGGTCGTTCTACCCTGAAACCTATCAAATCTGGTTTATCAAGCGCATCTTTGACGCACTGCACGACTTTGGCAACGGCATCGACCAACGTGAGGCAGTAGAATTGGCATTGCAGCAGGCATCTCAACTGCATCCTGCTAACAATAGCACCAACATTACGGTGCATGGCCTGGAATTGCAGCAATCTTACAATCAAGTTGTGCAGGACATTTATAGCGATGAAATGTATCGTTCGCGTGAACTCGTTCAGCAGATTGCCACAGGTATACACGAGCGCTCACCCATTGATGAATACGCCACCTGGGAAGAACTGGAGGCAACCCATCTAGAAAACGAAACAGCAGCCTGTCGTTCGGTTGGTCTAGTCATTGAGACTAGACCTGACCACATCAGCCCGGAGGAAGTGCTGCGTATCCGTCGGCTGGGATGCACGAAAGTACAAATCGGATTCCAGAGTTTGAATGATGCTGTCCTCAGCGCCAACAAACGTGGGCACGACGTTGCTGCAACACGTCGAGCGGTCAAGCTGCTGCGACAAGCCGGGTTCAAAATCCATGCCCATTGGATGCCCAATTTGTATGGCTCATCCCCTGAACGAGACATTGAAGACTATGTACGGATGTTTAGCGATCCTGATTTCTGCCCGGATGAACTCAAAGTCTACCCTTGCTCCCTCATTGAGAGTGCAGAGTTGATGCAATACTATAGGGATGGACGCTGGCGGCCTTATACTCATGAAGAACTGCTGCATGTTCTTTGTGAGTGTTTTCTGCGGACACCTGAATACTGCCGCCTGACCCGCGTCATCCGTGATATTCCTGGCACGGATATCGTAGTTGGTAATCAGGCAACAAACTTCCGTCAGTTGGTTGATAAAGCCCTGGCAGAACGCAATCAGCGCAGTGGGGACATCCGTGCCCGTGAGATTCGGCACAAGCACGTCTGGATAGATGAGCTCCATCTTGATAAGTTGTGGTACAAAACCAGTACAGGTGACGAAGTCTTTTTACAGTTCATCACCCAAGAACGTGATATTGTGGGTTTCCTCCGTCTAAGCCTCCCCAATCTCGATGATGAAGCCATCACCGAAGAGTTGGCGTGTTGTGCCATGATCCGGGAAGTACACGTCTATGGGCAATCGCTAGGCATTGGCGAAAGTGAGGGCGGACGTGCTCAACATCTCGGCTTGGGCACACAACTCATTGAACAGGCAATTCAGTTGGCTCAGGCAAAAGGCTACACCAAACTTGCCGTTATCTCGGCTATTGGTACACGGGAATATTATCGCAAGCGTGGTTTTGAAGACGATAAGCTCTATCAGGTTTGTTCTTTAGATCAATAAATGTCCCCCGATATTGTAAATTCCGCATCAGAGTAGCTTCAACTGTTGTGATGGTTTTTGTCCGTCAAGGAGGATGTAGGGTGCAAGACGTTCAGTGGTACGGATACCCAACTGCTTCAGGTGAGAAAGCTCTTGCAGACTCCCCTGGCACCGTGCTTTGATGATCGAATCGGCTCCTACCGGGCCAATGCCTGGAATCCGCAGCAGCATATCTCGTTCGGCTTTCATCACATCTATTGGTGCATGACGCAAATTTTCATCTGCCCATGCACGCTTAGGATCGATATCCGTGCGCAGATTACCTGTCTGCCGGAAGGGCATATCTTCCAGTTCCCAGTTATAATCACGCAACAAATAGCTCGATTGATACAATCGGAAAGATCGAATCGGATCCACTTTTTCGACATTCTCAAATGGTGTTGCTTCAATAGGGCTGAAGGCTGAATAGTAGGCACGTTTCAACCCGGTTTGCCGATACAATTGTTCACTCATAGAGAGCAGTTCCAAATCGGTATCGCCAACTGCACCCACAACAAACTGTGTCACCAGACTTGCCAGCCGTTCATGCGGGTTCTGTTTCTTCATTTCGCCCGCCCACTGCAAACGGTTGAGAATCTCCCAGGAAAAATCCTTCTTGGGGGCCAATGAACCAAGCCGTTCTTTGGTTGGTCCTTCTAGATTGATCGATACACGATCTGCAAGCTGCATGGCTCGATAAATCTGATCCTGATCCGCCCCTGGCATGATCTTCAGATGCACATAGCCACGATACTGATACTTTTTGCGGATGATCTCGATGGTATCCAACATTTTATCTTGGGTAGCTACGCCTCCTTTAATGATGCCCGACGAGAGGAACAAACCGTCAACTAGTTTCGCCCGTTGGATATCATCAAAAGTCTGCGCCAATTCATCGGGTTTGAAGGTGGTGCGCTGGGTTTGGCCTCTTCCCGCCCGGAACGGACAATAGAAACAGTTCTTTTCACACGCCGTTGTGACCATCGTTTTGAGAATAGGCACTTTCCCCTGTGGCGTTGTCACCTGTGAGATGCAATCCATCAAGTGGCTTGTGGGTTTATTCTCTGCGAGGGGTATATCACCTGCGGGTTCAAATAGGGTAACATCACCCATTCGAGTCAGTTTTTGTGTTGTATTGGGTTTGATGTGAATGTTCATGGTCACATTATACAAACATTTGTTCTATTATGCAAGCCTTACCGTTCAACACAACCCTGTGCTATAGTTAACATGTTCTGAACTACAGTTGTGAGAGGGAGGCACTATGCAGGACCCAAATCAGCGCAGGAACACATTCCGTGTTATTCTCTTCATGATTATTCTCGGTACACTGCCGTTTTACTTACTGGGATTCTGGCTTTGGGGTACTGCACCTGCCGCCAACGCTGTCATGGAAATTCCATCGGCGACGAACACCGCTATTGGCGCAGATATCACCCCAACGGATATTCCACCAACCCGAACCTTGCGCCCAACGAATACCCGCTTACCTAATTTGGCAGCGACACCTATTCAATTTAATCCACCACCACGGCCAACTAACACACAGATTCCGATTGTTATACCAACAACCACACTTGCACCAACACTCACACCGATCATCCCAACGGCGACACTCGTCTCAACGGCGACACTTGTCCCAACAATGACACTCATACCCCCGACGGATACTCCACCAACAGATATCCAGCCTCCAACCGATCCGCCTGTCGTGGCAACCAATACACCGCTGCCCTTCTTGCCCACAGGCACGTTACCACCTGTTATCTTGCCACCACCATCCGACACGCCACAAGATGGTGGCTAATCAACTAGAGGAGATTGTCGTTGTTTGAACTAAAATCCCATTTGAAACGCATGGTCGAGGCACACGCGCCTTCTGGTCATGAAGCTCCCCTACGCGAACTCTTGCGGGAAGATTGGGAAACACTCGTGAATGACTTTGCTGAAGATGGGCTCGGCAGTTTAATCGGAATCAAGCGTGCTGCTAGCGAGGGCGAGGCGCCTAAGCGTATTATGCTTGCTGCCCATATGGATGAGATTGGCATGATGGTGCGTGATATTGTCGATGGCTTTATTTTTGTCCATCGGATCAATGGTGTTGACAATCGTGTGATGCTGGCTCAGCCCGTATTAGTGCATGGGAAAGACCCCTTGCCAGGTGTCATCGCGGCAGCTCCACCCCATCTGTTGAGTGCGGAAGATCGCAGGAAATACCCTTCGTTTGATGAATTGATCGTTGATGTTGGCTTGCCAGCCAAAGAGGTTGAACAACTCGTACAACTCGGCGACCTTATCACGCCCGATGCAGCCATGATTGAGCTTCAAGGGGGGCATCTAGCGGCAAAGTCAATGGATGATCGTGCTTGTATCGCTGCCATGACCGCCTGTTTGAATCATCTCCAGAGCATGACTCATGATTGGGATGTCTACGCAACGGCAACGGTTCAGGAAGAAACAGGGCTACGTGGTGCGAAGACCGCTGCCTATCAGATACAGCCGGATATTGCCATCGCTCTTGATGTTACCTTCGCCAGTCAACCGGGCGCAGATGGTGATGAAACTTCGGAATTGGGTGGTGGCCCGGTCTTGAGTATGGGGCCAAACTTTCATGAGAAACTGCGCGAGAAAATTAAGGCTACGGCTAAGAATCATGAGATGACCTTGCAGGAAGACGTGATTACAAGCAATAGTGGGACAGACGCTTGGGCGATTCAAATTTCGCGAGATGGCGTACCAACAGCTTTGTTGAGCATTCCTATCCGCAACATGCACTCGCCCGTTGAAACAGTCAACCAAAAAGACATCGAACGCACCGGGCGACTGCTGGCACATTTTATCAACGAACTGGAAGCTGATTTCTTATCCGTAATTGATTGGGACGACCTGAAAACTGAAGAAGCCAATTCATGACCAATATTCTACTGATTACAAGTGATCAACAACACTGGAATACACTTGGCTGTTTGAACCCGGAAATTCAAACGCCAAATCTTGATAAGATGGCGAACGAGGGCACACTTTATACGCGCGGTTACTGCCCCAATCCAACTTGCACCCCAACCCGCTCAACCATCATCACAGGCAAATATCCTAGCCAGCATGGAGCTTATTCGTTAGGAACCAAACTACCAGAAAGTGAACCAACAGTCGGCGATCACTTTCAACAGGCGGGCTACCGGACTGCGTTGGTCGGCAAAGCGCATTTCCAGCAATTACAAAGTACCGACGAATTCCCATCACTGGAATCCTACCCCATTCTTCAAGATTTGGATTTCTGGCGGGATTTCAGTAGCAACTTCTATGGGTTTGAGCATGTTGAACTGGCCCGCAACCACGCCGACGAAGCCCATGTTGGTCAGCATTATGCCATCTGGATGGAGGAAAACGGCCTGACCAATTGGCGCGATTACTTTAGACCCCCAACAGGCAACAATGACCTACTGCATCATAAATGGCCGATTCCTGAACAATTTCATTACAATACCTGGATTGTGGAGCGGTCATGTGCCCTGCTTGATCAATATAAAGACAACGATGAACCGTTCTTTCTATGGTCAAGCTTCTTCGATCCGCACCCGCCCTATCTCGTACCGGAGCCTTGGGACACGATGTACGATATGGAAGATATGACCGTTCCCCAGGTCACACCAGGCGAACATGACCGAAATCCCATTCACTTCCAAATGACACAGCAAGACCACCCAGACTTTTCAGGTTATCAAGAACCTGGTGGCAACGGTACACATGGCTTTCATTCCCATCTAAGAGATCGGTCTGAACTTGCCAAAGACATTGCCGTCTATTACGGCATGGTTAGTTGTATGGATAAATACATCGGACAAATCATCGACAAACTGGACGCGCTTGGTCTGGCGAAGGATACGCTGGTCGTCTATACCAGCGATCATGGGCATTTTTATGGACAACATGGTCTCATCGCCAAAGGCCCCTTTCATTATGACGATGTGATCCGTGTACCGTTTATCGTGCGCCAACCGGGTAAGGTCAAGGCGGGTATACGCTCCAGCGATTTACAATCACTGGTTGACCTCGCGCCAAGTTTCTTGAGCATCTGTGACCTACCCATCCCGGATGATATGACGGGTAAAGACCAAACCAATGTTTGGTACAGCAAAAATGGCATACCCCGCGATTACGTCATCATCGAGAACAGGCATCAACCAACAACGATCCATGTCAAGACTTACATCAACAATCGCTACAAGATCACCATCTACTGCAATCACTCCTACGGTGAAATATTCGATCTGAAAGATGATCCTAATGAAGTGCTCAATTTATGGGATGAAAAGCCGTCACTGCGAGCAGAATTGCTGCTGAAGTTGCTACAGGCAGAGATCGACAAAGAAGAAAGGCTCACAATCGAGAGCGCCCAACTGCCACAAAAATCAGAAGCAATGTATATCAAGACCTTTGCGGATGATGCTCACGAAATCACGGTTGCCCCAGCCAACAATCAATTTGAATTGGTCGCATTGGCGAATCGTAGTACCAATCTGTGGGAAAGCACCGAACATCAACAGCTACGAACAGATATGATCTTCAAGCTGCTGTTTGCCCGAATGGGGAACGAACCGCTGTGGATGCCACGTGTGGCTGGGGCATAGGACAACTCATGACGATTCTGAAGAAACTTTCCGAAGCATTTGGTGTATCTGGTAAAGAAGATGCCGTACGCAAAATCATCCTAGAAGCCATTGATGGACATGCTGAAAGCATCCGCATTGACCCAATGGGCAGTGTGACCGCCATCAAAAAAGGCACAGGCGAGGGTTTGCCGCGTGTTATGTTGGCAGCCCATATGGACGAAATCGGCTTCATGGTTACAGGCTTTGATGGCAGCGGCTTGATTCGCTTTCAAAATGTGGGCGGGGTTGATGCGCGTATCCTGCCAGGCCTGCGCGTCATCATTGGCCAAGACGCTGTTCAAGGCGTAATTGCACATCCTCCTATCCACCTGAACAATGACAAATCCGTCAAACAGGTCAGCAGCCTGCGCATTGATATTGGTTCAACCAGCAAAGACGCTGCCCAAGGCAAAGTTCAGGTGGGAGATCGAATCACCTTCGCCAGTCAGTTTATGGAAATCAAGGAAACAATGGTACGCGGCAAAGCCTTGGATGATCGAGTCGGTTGTGCGTTGTTGATCGATGTATTACAAGGGGGACCATATGCTGCCGATGTCTTGGCAGCGTTTACTGTTCAGGAAGAAATCGGTTTACGCGGGGCAACTGTCGCTGCCCATGCACTTAAACCAGATATCGGTTTTGCGCTGGAAGCTACTCCGGCTCATGATCTGCCCAACGCCGCTGGCGATCAAGATGATCCTGATGATGCGAACCCGGCCTGTAGACTGGGGGATGGCCCGGTTATACCTATGATTGACTCGCGCACGATTACCGATCCCCGTATCCTGAACTTCCTACAGGCAACGGCTGAACAGAATAATCTGCCCTATCAACTAAAAACACGCCGGGGCGGTGGGACAGATGCGGGTGCAATTCACATTTCTGAAGCGGGTGTGCCTTCTGGCAGCATCTCAGTCCCCTGCCGCTATATTCATGGGCCAGCCGCGATGATGAATCGCCAGGATTACAACCACACATTAGCGCTTATCCAGGCAACGCTCAATAGCATGACTGTCAACATCCTCGAACCTTATACCGGGCAGGTATCATGAGTGCTATTCCACAGTTCATCCGAGATTCATGGGCAAAAGGCAGCCCAACAGACTGGTTTGAACAAGTCTATGGCAAAGCGCGTGATGGTGAAATGAACGTACCCTGGGCACACATGCAGCCCAATGTTGATTTGATGGCTTTCCTGGGAAAACAGTCTATCGATGGTTCAGGAAAAGGTGCCTTGGTCATCGGCTGCGGCCTGGGTGACGATGCGCATGGTTTGGCCCAGCATGGTTTTGATGTGACGGCCTTTGACATCTCTGAAAGTGCCATTCAATGGTGCAAAGAACGCTTTTCTAGTCAGGGCATTTGCTTTCAAGTAGCAGACTTACTCAATCCACCAGATGAATGGCAGGAAGCCTTCGATTTTGTGTTTGAGAATCGTACCATTCAATCCTTACCTTACCAACTTCATCCCCAGGTGATTGGCAATATCTCAGGATTTGTTCGACCATCTGGGACCCTGTTGGTCAATTGTCATGGCCGTAATCTGGGTGAATCGACCCAAAGAATTCCCTGGCCTTTATCGCGTGATGAACTCCAACAGTTTCATCAACATCACTTAATAGAACAATCATTCAAAGACTTCACGAAAAACGGTTTGCGTCGTTTCTTAATCGAATACAGGAGTAATTTAAGGTGAAAGACCTTGTTAAAAAACTATGCGAAACCTGGGGGCCATCTGGCTATGAACATCACGTCCGGCAGGTTATTCAAGAGGAAGTTCAAGCTCTTGCTGACGAAATTACCATTGATCCACTGGGCAATCTGATCTGCCGGGTAGGGAGCGGTGGCAAAAAAATCCTGGTTGCTGCCCACATGGATGAAATTGGCATCATGGCGACTTATGCCGAAAAAGAAAGCGGTTACCTGCGTTTCTCTAATCTTGGTGGTCTGATTTATACCACCTTGCGCGGCCATCGGGTGCGTTTTGAAGATGGTACAGTCGGCGTCATTGGCGTTCATAACAACGGGGGCGAAACAACCCGTCAGGTCAAGTCACTTGATGACTTCTTTATTGATGTGGATGATGGTGAACAACATCTGATCCAAGCCGGACAGCCTGCAACGTTCTGGCGGGAAGTTGAGGTACGCGGGCATCGGATGATTGGCAAGGCGATGGATAACCGTATTGGGTGTGTAGTGGCTATTGAAGCCATGAGAAAACTCAACAAACAAACTGCCAATGAAGTCTACTTTGTCTTCACAATACAGGAAGAAGTAGGTTTGCGGGGCGCACGCACGGCTGGCTATAGCATCAACCCAGATCGTGCGATTGCATTGGATGTCACCCGGACAGGCGACGAACCACATGGGGCAAAAATGACGGTCCAGCTGGGCGGTGGCGCAGCTATTAAAGTCCATGATCCCGGCCTGGTTGTACCCCCACAAATCGTCAACTGGATGGTGGAACGTGCAGAAACAGACAGCATCCCTTATCAACGTGAACTGTTAGCAGGCGGCACAACCGATGCTTCGGCTGTCCAAACCACACGGGCAGGCGTCCCCAGCGGCTGCATCTCCATACCGTGTCGTTATGTGCATACCACTAGCGAAACAGTGGATATTCGTGATATACAAGCATGTGTTGACTTGCTAGCAGGATTAGTTAGACAGCCGATAGATTAGCACACAAAATCCACACCTGGCCTATAATAAAACAACGAACATGTTTTAAGGGCTTCCAGGCATGATGCGCCAAGAAGTGGATGATCTAAGTTTACTGGTTGAGATTTCACAGCTTTTTACGGTAAGCGATCTGCCTACTGCGCTGCAACAGGTTGTTGATTTGGTTGCACGGACCGTAGGTGCAACCACCGCTCAATTGATCATGTTCAAAAATGGTGAGGTCGACTGGCACTATATCACCAACAACGAAAATTTCACTCCAGACGCTATTCAAGAGATACTGGATCATGGTCTAGTGGGTTGGGTTGCGCGTAATCGGGAAATCGCCGTCATCGAAAACACACTAATCGATAACCGTTGGGCAAGGATCAGAAACGAAGAAATCACAGATAGGTCAGCAGTTGGCCTCCCCCTGATCTATCAAAATGAACTCCTGGCCGTGATCGCCCTGACCCACCCATCCCCCGAATACTTTTCAGAGCATGATGTTCAACTTCTGACCATCATCAACAATCAAGTCGCTCTTGCCATTCACAACGCCCGTCTACTTGATCGACTGCGAACAAAGCACAACCAATTACAAGTCATGATGTGGGCTGTTGCCGATATACTGCTGATTGTTGATGAGACGGGCACGATCTTATTTGCGAGCGATTCCACCTGTGGATTATTGAGCACATGCCACGATAGAGATCACATTGGACAGAATTTGTTAACAATGTCACTCCCCGATGATGCTCTGTTTCCCATTCAAAACTACATCCGAGAACCGCAACCTATTGGCGTTGATCTTGAAATCCGTTCAAATCATCTTGGGAAAGAATTTAACGTTGCCATCTGTCCCTGGCATGATGAACAAGATACATCAGGCTATGTCATTATCTTCCATGACATTACCATGTTGAAGGATTTATCCCACTTCAAGGATGAGATGCTGCGACTAGCATCTCACGATTTGCGCAGCCCATTAGGGTTAATCGTGGGCTATGCCGACCTCATCAAGACGGATACATCTGAACCCGATTCACCTGTTCATCAGCACATCGATGTGATCTTCAAGACAGCAAACCGCATGAGAACCCTGCTAGAAGACGTGCTGCAAGTGGAACAAATTCGGAAATTGCCTCTTGAACTAGAAGAACAAATTGATCCGGTCAAATTGGTCAAGGTTGTTTTGATCAATATGCGCTACAGCGCAGAAGCCAAAAACATCGTGCTCAACGCCCAATACCGGATCAGAGCCGACATATCCGTTGTGGCAGATCCAGTACTTATCCGGCGAGCGATGGAGAATTTAGTCAGCAATGCCATCAAGTATACTTCGGCTGGGGGGCAAGTGATGATTCATGCCAATGTCAACTCCGAATCATTTGAGTTTAGCGTTGAAGACACCGGTATTGGTATCGCCCAAGAAGACATTCCCAACATCTTTAAAGCCTTTTACCGCGTACAAAAGCTAAATGAGCATAGCACCAGTGAAGGCGGTGCTGGTCTTGGCTTGAATCTTGTTAAGGATGTGATTGAACGGCATGGCGGCAGCGTATGGGTCGAAAGTGAACTGGCTGTGGGGAGCCGTATTGGTTTCCGGCTGCCCATTAACCCATAGAAAATCGGCGCGTACTCTATTCACACTCTTTCCAACCAGACAACTCGTTTGCGGATGGTTGGAAGTTCCCCCTTTCCAAACCACACGATCATCCTTCCACCGAGTCGAGTTGGCGATAACCCTTGAAACAGGGTCGTCCACGCTGGCCGAACACATACTGCTGCATTGCCTTGAAAGCTCAGGTTGTCATCTTCTGTACTATTGAGCTGTCCAGGTGGTCGCCAGGCATGTGTGAACCAGCCGCTTTGTTGGCTGCCTGGAACGCTTTGGAACGGTGTTTGTCTTTACCTGGCAGGTTGCGGGCGTACTGATAGGCTAGGGCTTTCTCCGCCTGTGGTTCAACTCGCAGCGGCAGTTCAAGCACAAATGAGGGGGTTGAACGCGGCATCTACACGCCCTTCTAATTTTCAAGATACTGCTTAATCGTTGCCAACGGTGCGACCCTAACGGGGCTAACGAAATACGAATTTGTCCATCAAGTCGGCAGCTACGCCCCTTGACACGTTCACCAAGCGATGGATGCCAAACTAGGGGGCAACCTCGCATAGCAAATGAACAGGGTTGGCCATCACTTCAAGTTCTACGACTTCACAGCGCAATTCATCAACCACCTCTTGAATGATCTCTTTCAATCGTGTGTCCACAGGGTTCACCAGCACTTTGCGCCGCTATTGAGAACACCAGACCACATGGTATTTGCAGGACTACACGACGTTGTTGCTCTTGAAGACCCGTTTATTTGCCATGCATCTATTTTGTCGACATATAATGCAATTCCCGCTCAAATCGCTGTATCGCGCCCTACATCCCCATCGATAAATCTAGGGGCTTTGGGCGCGGTTCCGGTAAGCTGTTGACAGATCACCAATCCGATAAAGGGGAATCGCCAGCAGATTTGCCCATAAGGGTACAACCGCCACGAAACCCGAGTCACCATGGAGGAACATACTCCAGGCAGCGAGCAAGCCTAGTCCCATTGCCATTTGCATCCGCCGCAGATCAAGCAGTTCGCCAGTAGCATCAGCTTTCGATAGCACCTCACGGGTATTGAGCAATGCATAAAGGTACAATAGACTAATCACTCCTCCTGCAATCAGATAGGCCGGTGTCAAGTTGCTCATTATCTCAACATCGTTTGTCGCCAGAAAGACAACTGTTCCTAGCAACACGATACCCGCCGCCAGCCAGTGCAGCCGATGCTGATCTTTGAGTGTGGCATCGAGCGCAAAAGCAGCAATGGCAACTAGTCCGATTGCCCAATGCGCCAGGAAGATCCCTGCCAACACTAGCACCGTCACTATGGCAGTATCACCTAGTTTTGCTGGTAGTCCCACCGTCCGGTTAACGATTCGTAACAACGCGTTGATTGTGAGCAAGATCAGGAAGTCCGGGAAGGAAAAGAAAAAGATAGTAACCCAGGCCAACCCTACCGCCACAAACGCTGAATAATCATGGTCAGGATCAAGTTCACGCCCAATAATCCAGCTCAGCAGTGCCACACCTCCCCCAACCATACCTGTAGTTAAAGCTGTATCGTACAGAATTAGTCCGATCAGACCAGCCAAGATTGCGGCTACAATGGTCAGAATGATAATCAGCCGGTTGGTGGGATAGGCTGGGTCAATCGGGCGTCCTAGCGCTGTGAACTTGTACATCTCATTCATTGCGTTACACTCTCAAAAATGCTGATCACATCAACTAATCTCGTATTGTTGGCGGATATTCGGGATCAGATAGTCTTCAAAGGCCGCATTCATGTCAAATTCCGGCTCCCAATCCCAGTCCTGTCGCGCTGCCAAATCATTGAGACTGGCAGGCCAACTATCAACAATATTCTGGCGACCTGGGGTTGGATTAAACCTAGTCTCGGCATTCGGGAAATAGTCTTTCACGCGGCTGGCAACTTCCTCAGCCGTGAGTGTGAAGCTTGTCACGTTATAGACACTACAGGTTAAGCGATTCCGATCTGCATTCGCTAATTTGAGTAATGCCCGAATTGCATCGGGCATGACCATAAATGGCATGGTCGTATCTGCCCGAACAAACGCGGCGTAGAGTTTGCCCTGGGCGGCGGCGTGGATCATTTCCGGTGCATAATCACTGGTTCCACCGCTAGGCGTGGTAGTTGCGCTGATAAGGCCGGGGAAACGCACACTGCGGAAATCAACCCCATGTTTTTCGGGTTCGACTGCCAACTGCCGGTAATGTTGCGAATAGTAGCGCCCCAGATGCTCACAATAGAGTTTGTTGCAACCGTACATGGTAATCGGAACAGTGAATTCGTCTTCAGCGACGGGCGGCACGCTGGCTTTTGTTTTCAGGTCGGGCAGTCCATACACTGCCACTGAACTCGGATAGATGAACTTCACAGGCTGCCCGCGCCAACGGGCCTGCTCAATAGACATTTGAAGTAAATTGATTGTGCCTTGGACATTGACCCGATGGGCGGCTTCAGGTCGAAACTCTGAATGGGTAGAAAGCAGCGCCGCCAGATGATACACCGTGTCAATTTCGTATTCACTGGTTAGGTTATCTAGCAGATTCTGATCAAGAATGTCACCGACAATTGCCGTATCGACCAACTCAGACATGCTTTCATCCAGGCCACGGATATCTAAGACAACAATCGGCGGTGCTTCCGGCGTGGCATAAAGCTGCCGAATCAACCCATGTCCGACTTCACCATTAGCCCCCGTAATTAAAATGACTTTTCTACGCATCGGATCTCCTCTGTATATAATGTCCATGATGCATCAGGCAAATCTTATAAGTTAAGAGCAGCGAATGCAATATGCGTTGCAGCACAAGATTGGAGCGGACTATAATTATAGGGTACGAGTCGATACCACAAGATGGTGTTCATGCCGAGCTACAGTCGCTTCAGTCATCATGCCCGCCGAGCCCTGACCCATGCACGATTACTCGTCATTCGTTTTCAGCATCCTCGGATTGATACAGGGCATTTGCTGGTTGGCGTGATGTTAACACGCGGGAGCCTGGGGTATGATGTGCTGCAAGATTTTGACTTTGACTCTGAGCAAGCCTCCGTCTTCCTCAAGTCTATGACTTTACCCCTGGAGGGTCCGCCAGACGACCCGCCGAATGATGCAGCATTGGATATTTGCCTTGATCTGGCACGAAATGAATCGGATTGGTTAGGCCATCATTACGTGGGAACGGAGCACTTACTGTTGGGGATCACCCGCACGAATGTGGGCAATGCAGCGGATTTACTGCATTATCTTGGCGTGTTGCCGGATCAATTACGGCGCCGGGTACGGCAGGTTGTAACTGAAGGGGCAAGCGAATACAGCCTGGAAATCGTGCGACATGATGCCCGTTTGAGTGAGCTTTCCAGGCGGATTATCACAGCAGCGGAGCAACTGGCAGTGGCGCAAGACCATGAAACCGTCGGCTTAGGCCATTTACTGCTGGTACTCAAACGTGAACGTCGCAGTATCACCTCAACCTTGTTGGATGCTGTCAACATGACGGAAAAACAAGTGATAGCTTGTTTGGGTCGTGGCGACAAAACAGCATTGATCAGTATTGAACACATTATCGTGCAGGCTAAAGAGCATGCCCAGAACCGAGGCAGTCATTACACGGGTTCCGAACACCTGTTACTAGCAATTGCACTCGATTCGCACGGTGCGGATCTGCTGCGACAGCTTGATATCCAGCCAGCAGTTGTCGCCCGTAAAGTTGAAAGTCAGATACGGACAAGCCGCTAACCCATCTCATTCTGAAAGCAACCATTCTATGGCTTCATCCCGTTTGTTTAAGGGCATGAAGCGCCGACTATTCTGCTTTATCTGTAGGGTTTCATACAACCGAACTATAGATTGTACAATAGGATTCATCTGCGTCAAGATGACCACACGGGACGGGTTACTCCAGCTTTGTTTCAGTGTTCTCACTTTATTCATGGTATGTCGGACGGGTAAGGAGTGCATACGCTGGACAATTAGCAATCGTATCATTTCTTTGTCCTTTGCCTCATTATGAATCCGGTCAATGCGATCAAACAGTTCATCAACTACCATCCTGGCCGAACCATTGACCGTCAATTCGCAAATACCGTTATCATGTTTTTGGAAATCAATCAGACCATCGGTTTCTGAGATCATCATGTTGCTCCAGAGTGCCATGTTTTCATGATCCATCATATCAGAATTAAGAGACCTCTTCATTAAGAATGTAAAAATCCTTAAACAACATCCATAGAAAATGGTTCAGGGAGAACCATCACATAAGCTTATAGGGGCACAATATCAATCCTACGATTAGGATATATTATCCATCAGAGAGGATTTTATCGACGGCGTTTTCCAGGTCACGCAGGTTCGTCACCAGATAGACTCCATCCGAGTTATTGGCATATTCGTGCATATCGCTGTCACCTGTTCCCCATTGGCTGGGATGCTCCGGACAGAACCACAGCAATCGTCTACTCTTGCGCGTCATATCCAGCGCAATATCAATACGTGGGTTGTTGTAGTTATTACGTCCGTCTCCCAGGATAATGACTGTGGTCTTACTGGTGATTAAACCCATGTAGCCCCGCTTGAAGGTGTTCAGGCTATTCCCTAGATCAGTGTTGTAATAACCGGGTGGATTTTGCTGGAGGACGGTATGCACAGCATCCATTGGCTCGTGTTCTTTAAAGTCCATGCTAATGTCCACCAGATCATCAATGAAGATAAAACTGTTGGTGCGTGCGACCTGATCCTGAAGTTCATAGATCAGGGTCAGTAGGAACTCTGTCCAGGGGCGCATGGACGTACTCACATCGCAAATCACGACTAGACTGGGTTTCACATGACGTGTGCGATGTTGAATGTCAAAGGGGACACCACCGAATCGCAGATTCTTGCGCATGGTAGCTCGGGGATCGGGCGTACCTGCTTTGGCACGCTTCTGGCGTAAGGCGGCTCGGCTGCGCAAACGGGCGGCAAGGCGGCGAATTTCGTCACGAATCTGGTCGATCTCGTCGGGATTAAGCCGATTGAAGGGCACATCCATCAGATCGTCTTTCTGTTTAGGGTCTTGCTCCGCCATTTGTTCTGCCAGAGAAGCCCCAACATGCTTAGATATTTGGTCAGAAAGCCCTTCAGCATTCTGTTCCAACATCTCGCGGATTTGGTCGAGTGTTTCCTGGCTCATGCCCATCTGTTCTAGCTGCTCAAGCAGTTGATTGATCAATTCTTGAACTTGCTGCATCCCGGCCTGGTTGTGCATCCGGCGCTCGAACCACGGGCGTTGATACATGTCCGTCGCCTGCCCCATCCCAGATTCTTCACCCATATCATGCAGTTGCTCATCAGAAAAAGCCTGCCCGTCAATTAACTGCTGGAGTAACTGCTGCAAGGCTTGCATCTGCCCTGCAAATGACCGGAGCGCCTGCTGCAACATTCGTTGTTCGTCTTGTGTCAGATTCTCTGGGATGTTTTGCAATGGCGGTTGATTCGAGGTGAAGAACAAAGGGAAGAAATACTCAAACAAATTCTGGTCACGCGCTTCTTTGACCAGCGTCCCTTTCATTGCTGATTTGAACTGGTGGGGGTGCTGCACCCCCACCAGTTCAACTCCATACATGGCATCCTGGCTTTCTGCCAACGAGATGCGCACACCGGCTGCACGTAGTGCCCGAATAAAATCAACAATTCGCTTATCCATCGGATTCCTCTAAAGATTGGTGTCCTTAGCATAAACAATTTGCAGATCGAACACAACTTATTCCCATTCCTCTCACTCAGCGGTATACTGGCCATAATATTAATCCCAAAACACTACGCTTGCCCTACGTTGATATGCACAAACGGGCACTGCCCTGTATACTTGTTATTGAGGAAGACCTGATCTACTCAGGAGATATGTTATGAAGAAACGGTTCTTATCCATTTTATTGCTGGTTGTGTCAGTGGTGGTGCTGACCATCGCCTTCAGCCCGACACGAGCACAGCCGCCTTTTCTAACAGGGCTATGGACGGCGACATTTTATAACAACACGGCCTTCTCTGGTTCGCCAGTTGCAACAGGCATTACCTATCCCAATCTGAATATCAACTGGCAAGGACAACCCACTCAATCGAATGGGCAACTTATTCTCAACGTGCCTGCCGATGGCTATTCAGTCATTTTCCGTAAAGGCCCTGTGACCCTTAACGCAGGAACCTATCGCTACACCATGCAATCATCCGAATCCTCAAGCCTGGCCGTGAACGGCAGGACTATTATTCCCTCAACAACACCCAATATACAGCAATCGGCTGACGTCCAGTTAAACGCACCGACATCGGTGAATCTGGAAGTACGCTTTAGGAACACGACTGGCCCTGGCATTCTCATTCTGACGGAACCCACCAGCGGTACACCCGGTCAGCCACCATTTTCTGGGCCATCAGCCACCCCTACCCAGACACCCCTACCGACCATTACACCACTGCCCCCCATTCCGCCTGGAGCAATCACAGCGACGGTCATCCGGGCGAGTGTTTTAAATACCCGTGATGCGCCATCATTGGGCGGCAACCGGATCGGACGGATACTGCGCGGCGAAACTTATGCCATCGTTGGGCGTAACACCGACACCAACTGGTTCTTGCTGCAATTAGGAGGCTATCAAGGCTGGGCCTATGGCTACTACTTATTCATTGACGGCAATGAGTTTACGCCGCCCATTGTCAGTGGTAATTCAGTCTTAGGCTTAGCAGGTCAACCCGATTTCGGTGTCCGTGGGCAGACCAGTGCTACATTACGCCTGCGGGCTGGCCCAAGTGTTGCCACCACACAAATCGGACGCATTACTTGGGGTGCGTTTATTCCAATTGTAGGTCGAACGGCTGATGGTTTTTGGTATAAGGTCGTCTGGAAGAACACCGTTGGTTGGGCATATGCACCTTTCATCGACATTCGGGAGGGCAACATCAACGCTGTGCCAACTGGAAGTTGATCTCGGTGGGCTGCTAGGGGCGTCGCACCCATTGAGATATCTTAACATCATCAGAGTATGTCATGAGTTGACAGCTGCCAATGGGTGCGAGACTAGTGACATCAGGGGGATGAATTGCTCGGTGTCTTCACCTTCATCCAGGATCACGCCCCCGCGATTTACATCTGTGAACGAATAAAAGGCATGTACCTCGTCGTTGAATTGGCCTATGATGGCGTCATCTAGCGCTTCAACATCGGCGGTATGAGTCAAAACAATCAAATCATTTTCCACAATGCCGATAAAATCATCCGCTGTGCCGCACTGCCTCACCACTTTCTGAACGATTTTACCTACATGGTCGATGACCTCGTTAGAAGCGACGAACCCATAGACATCCCCGAATTCTCGAAAGCCATCAACAAGGTAGATCAACTCAACGAAATCTTGTCCACTGGATTGCTTATATTGACGCTCAGCGTCAATCATCGGGCCTGTCGGCAAGCCGGTCCGTGCTTCGTGAAGATGCTCACGGGTCGCACGGTGAATGGCACCCTGTACCCGCAGCCGGAGTTCGTCAATATCAAAGGGTTTAGTAATGTAATCGTCCACACCCAACTCCAGGCCGCGTATTTTGCTGGCCCGTTCGTCACGTTGCGTCAGAAACAGGATGGGGATGAATTTGGTCATGGCAGTGTTCCGCAGCCTGACACAAACATCATAGCCATCCATATCTGGCAGCACGACATCTAGTAGAATCAGATTAGGGAAGCGGGTACGCGCCAATTCAATGCCCATTTCACCATAATCGGTGTGCAGAACATCAAAATCATGCGACTGAAAATACATCAGCAGCATCTTGGCGACATCATGGTCATCTTCAATTAGCAAGAGGCGTTTGTTTGCCATTGTTTACTCATCCAAAACTGCGCTGACACGAAATTGATCGTCCATCGAATCTGCTGCATTGGCAACCACTTGCTCTGGGGCAAGGGCTGGGTTGGCCTCATCCACACGAAGGACATTGGTTACAGGCAAAACCATCGCTGTTGGCTTAATGTGTGACGTATCGACTTCTTCCAAATGTTGGAAATAATCCAAAATATGGGATAATTGTCCAGCATATTGGGCGATTTCCTCATCAGTCAATTCCAGACGTGCTAGGTCTGCGATGCTGCGAACAGTATCATGTGAGAACTCCACGATGGTTCCTTAATTTTCCTTCGCTTTCGCTCTCTATTATACCGAAATATCTTGAAACGAAAACTCAAAAAAATGCCACCACTAAATTTCAAAATTCGGTTTACAATAGAGGCAGTATGAATCCTAGAGTGACCTATGTTCAACCTGGATGCCAATCTTGATACTATCATTACAACCAAACGTGAGCAGCTTGCCAAGCGGCAGGAGCAAATCCCCTATCCGGCGGTCGTAGCTCTGGCCGATATGCAGAAGCAGCCCCGCAACATCATGAATGTCATCACCGATGGCGATCAGGTAGCGGTCTTGGGTCAGATCAAGCAACAAGAAACCTATGATCCGGTTGCGACGTCGCTGCGTTATGCCCGCTTGGGATTAGATGGTGTTTCGCTTTTTACCGACGAACGGGTCTATTCACGCGGCATGGATGATTTGCTCCTGGTTTCCCGGGCGGTGCGCAACAGCCCGGTTCTGGTGCAAGATTACATCATCAATGAGTATCATGTTACGGAAGCACGGGCAGCTGGTGCATCATCTTTGATGCTGTATGCCTCAATTCTGGATCAAACCACGTTGCGGGGCGTTGTCAGCCTGACTCAGCGCTGGCAGATGACCGCCATCGTGCAGGTAGGCACAGTGGCGGACATGGAATATGTTGGGAACCTCAGCCCCCATGTCATCGCAGTCGGCGAAAGCCCGATTTTTGATCGTGACCGAGATCTAGTGTTAATTGAGGAGCTTTATCCTCTGCGACCTCATAATACAAAGTTCATGGCATGGGGATGTGTCCGGGCATTGGAAGATGCCGAGGCGCTGCTTGAAGTGGGGGTTGAAGGCATTATCATAGACGAAGCCCTGACCAGCGACTTCCAACTTTACGGACAACTGCGTGACATGATAGACTACCGCTCTGAATGATCGGTCTATCCTCAAAACCCATGCATCAATTTATCTGGATTACTATCGTATTGTTTTGTTTGCTCACCGCTTGTGATCCGATGGCTCCGGCAACACCCGTGGTCGTCATCGTCAGCCCGGAACCATCTATTACACCCACGCCACGCAATACGGATACACCGACGCCAACACGCACCCCATTGCCCTCACCCACACCGAATTTCACACCAACAGCGACGCCCTTCCCGTGTGAGCGAGACAGCGGGCAGATTATCGAATTCAACAATTTTCCAAGTGAAACTGCACAGGGTGAGAATCTGCGTTATCATGTCTATATTCCGCCTTGCTATCTGGAAACCCAGGTACGCTATCCGGTTGCCTATTTGCTGCACGGTTTGAGCTATCGTGAGCAGCAATGGGCAGATATTGGTGCGGTGGATGCCCTTGACCAGGGGATTCGGTTGGGGGCGCTGCCCCCTATGATCTTGGTGATGCCTTACTATGGCAATATGGGTCAGATCAATGATTTCCCACCTGATCCATCATATGAAACAGTGATCTTGGACGAGCTCATTCCGGCCATTGAAGCGGACTTCTGCACCTGGGAAGATCGAGAATATCGGGCTATTGGTGGCATTTCACGTGGCGGATTCTGGGCTTACACCATTGCTATGCGTCACCCAGATGTGTTTGGTCGTGTGGGGGGGCACAGCGCCATCATCCCAGAAAACACGGGCGAAGTGCCTCCAGCCTTCAACCCATTGGAAATCGCAACCAATTCGTCTATTCTGCCACAAGCTGATCTCCTCATATATCTCGACAATGGTGCTGGGGACAGTGCAGGCCCAAGCCAGCAGCGCTTATCCAGCCGATTGGAAGCCCGCAGTATCCCCCATATCTATGTCATCAACCCGACAGGCGAACACAACGAGGATTACTGGTCGGCCCATGTCAGTGAATATCTATCCTTCTATGGGCGTGGGTGGCCTAAAACCCACGCTGATCTGCCCTCCTGCCTGGAACCCAGCCCGTAGATTGACCATCTTAGAAATTTTACATTCATCCGATATACTGGGGTGCATGTGTTGGTAATTTGAGTTTGTTATTCCATGCGTATTCAGCGCGATTATTCCAGATCGTTGTTCACCCAACGTAAACGCACCAATCCCTGGACGATCTTGATGTTAGGTGTCGTGATTAGCGGGCTTCTGGTGTTTGTTTCGCTGCAATTTGACCAACTTCAACTGAATATGCTGGAAGCAATCGGCATGGCTCCTACCAGCACCCCATTTGCCAGTGACCTCGCATCTGAAGCGATGATGTATTTCCAGGCAGGTAATTTGGAAAACGCCCGGGCGATGATGAGTACAGCCGTCAAGCAGCAGCCAGATAATATCAATTACTTATTTGAATATGGCTGGCTCTTGATCGAAAATGGGCAGACGGAAGAAGCGCTTTCAGTTGCAGAACATGCGATTCGGGTCGCGCCAGACGATGCCCGCAGTTATGCGCTGAAAGGACGTGCATTGATGTGGGATAACCCTTCAGAGGCGATTCTGGCGAGTATTCAGGGGACAGATATTGATCCGAACTATGCCCCACTGCTGGCGATTCAAGGCGTTGCTTATACTAACTTAGGCCGCTGGCAGGAAGGCATCCGCCAGAGCCAGCAAGCGATTGAACTTGATCCAACTGATCCGTTTGTCCAGCGTTCGGCCTATTATCCTTTCGTCTACGTGGGGCGGTATCAGGATGCGATTGATGCATTAGAAGCAGCTGTGAACATCAATCCTAATCTGGTGAGCGCGTACTTTGAACTCGCCAATATCTATACCTTCCAGCAGGTCAACGAACCAGAAATGGCTCTGGCCATCTACTATCACATCACCGAGATGGAACCGGATAATGCCAAAGCCTATTTGCGGATTTGCGAGACCTATGCACGGGTAGAAAACGCACAGTTTGATGTGGCCCAGCCTTATTGTGACCAAGCCCTAACGATAGACCCGACTTATGCTTCGGCCTATCGGCAACGTGGACAGATGCAGTACAGCCGACGCAACTATGAAGGGGCAATCGAATCTTTTGAACAGTGCGAAGCCTACACTTCTGATCCTGACGATATTGAAATTGCGTGTGTTTACCTACGTGGCCTGGCACACTGGTTCTTGAGTGAATGTGATCTGGCCTGGGAATTGCTGCTGCGTGCCCGTGATCTCGCATCTGCACAGGGTTATGATCGGGCAGGTGGTGTGGTGACAAACATCAGCATCGGTCTGTTCAACATCACCGAAACTTGCCCTGGCTATAGCAGTGCATCGCTACCAACCCCTGCGCCTCCCACAGCGATTCCGCCCACACCCATCGGTGGATTTGGATAGCTTATGCAAATCAAACGAGACTATTCGCGTCCCCTATTCACAGGGCGCCGCCGAACCTGGGCCACGGGTCGCGTCCTATTTATGTTTGGCGTCATGCTAGGGACCATGATGATCTTTGTTTACACCAACTTCGAGGACTTGCAATCGACAGCACTAGATGCCATCGGTTTATCACCCACGACGATGCCATTACCGGGCGATCTAGCAACATTCGCCTCGAATCTGGTACGGGCGGGCGATGTCGATGAGGCGGCTGCTCTATTTGAGCAAGCGTTGGAGCAGCGCCCAGATAATCCTGATTACCTGCATGAATATGGGCAAGTCTTGATCGAGCAAGGCAACTATTTAGAGGCTGTTGTCCAGGCGGATCATATGCTGCAACTGAATCCGAACGACGTGCGGGGTTATGCCCTCAAAGCACGGGCCCTGGTGTTTGCAGATAACGCTACCTCTGCCATACCCATTGCACTTTCCAGTATCAGTATTGACGACAGTTATGCCCCTGCTTATTCCGCACTTTCTCGTGCCTATACCAACGATGGACAGTATCTGGATGGAGTCGAAAATGGCCTTTCGGCAGTTGAAGCTGATCCAGGTGATGTGGAAGCCCGGCGTGCCTATGCCTATGCTTTGAGTTGGATCAGTGATAACGACGAAGCCATCAACCAACTAGAAGTCGCACTGGCACTCGATCCCAGTTATATTCCAACACATTTTGAACTGGCGTTGCAGTATGTTGCGCAGAACCGTGACCAGGAAGCCATTGATCTGTATGCTCGTGTATTGGCAATTCAACCGCGCAATGCTCGTGCCATGCTCCGTCTATGTGAAACCTATCGCAAGGTCGGGCAGTTTCAACGAGCAGTTGGTTACTGTGAAGACTCTGTACAGAACGATCCGAATTCCATTGGCGCCCAGTATCAACTGGGCATTTTGAAGTATATGAACCGAGATTTTGCAGGGGCGTTGGAAGCCTTTAGCAACTGTAATGTGCTTGACCCAGAAAACTTGGACTGTATGTATCGCATGGGGCTGTCTTATTACTATGTAGACGATTGTGATCGTGGTTGGGCGCTATTGCAAGAATCGCTGCTGTTGGCCCAAAACAGTGCTGGAAACGAGACGATCATTGCCAACATTCGTGAAGGGCTGACTGCAATAGGCGAGAAATGTCTATACTATCGAGATAAGGTCCCAGAGGAAAACAATGTACCTCCGAACGCCTAAGCGCTATGCTCGCCGACGGCATACCCTGGTTTCCTGGCGGCGATTGCTCATCTGGTTGGTAATTCCTGTTTTAATCTTTGTGTTCATTGGTATTTATGAGAATCGCTGGCGCTGGCAGGGTGACATTGACCAGTTGGTGGATAACATCCTCAGCGATATTAGTTCTGGTGTAGCGACGGTCAACGCCCCAGCCCCAACACCCACCCTTGATCCAACAGCCGATCTACAACGCGCTGAACAGGCCTGGCGACAGGGCGCTATTCAAGAAGCTGTAACGCTCTATCAAATCATTGCTGGTTCAACACCCAATGACCTGAAGGTATATTATCGGCTGGCGTTAGGATTGATTATGCAAGGTAAGTTGGATGAAGCCCTGGCTGCGGCGGAAAAGGCCATCACGGCCAACCCCTTTGCGCCTGATTCATGGTCAATCAAGGCGATGGCGCTTAATCGTTTGGATCGCCCGGAAGAAGCCATTATCAGTGGATTGCACGCGCTAGAACTTGCGCCAGAAGATTTACCGGAAATGGCGATGTCACGAGCGCGAGCCCAAGCGTTCCTGGCGGAAGCATTCTTAAATTTGGGCCAGACCGAACGGGCGGCGGCGACCGTCGAGCAAGCGCTGGAGCTTTATCCTAATAGTTTTGAAGCCTACCAAATCCGAGGGCGTATCAACTGGGAAGTTTTTTTTGATCCTGATTTGGCTCTCGATGATTTTCGGCAAGCCCATAATCTTGCGCCCAATATGATCTATCTTGGTATCTGGCTGGCTCGGTTAGAGCAGTATGGATTCCAGAACAACGAGATAGCCCTAGAACTGTATCAGGACATCATCGACAAGAATCCAGGCAACACGCAGGTACTCTATTCACTGGCAGACTTTTACTTGCGCATAGAAGGCAACTATACCGAATCGGTAAGTTATCTCAACCGCTGTATTGAGGCCGATCCTACCAATGCACGATGCTACTACTTGATGGGGCGCAATCAGATGCAGTTAAGCGAACTGCTGAATGCGCAGTCCTCGTTCCAACAGGCGATTGACCTTGACCCAGAATATATCAATCCGTATTGGTGGCATGCACAAACAAATATTTTGCTGAATCAGTGTCCGCTGGCTATCCCCCACTTGCAACAGGGCTATCAACTGGCACAGGAAGCGAATAGCTCACTCATCGGCGATTTTGAAATTTCACTGTCTGAATGTGGCGCGATTTCCACACCCAAACCAGAGGAAACCGAGAGTGTATAATCTGCTGATTGCCAGTGCTGTTGGTATCAGATCAAGAATCACAGGCCAACTGATCAATCACAGCCATTAAGCCACTGAGGATGCGATTCAGATCATAGCTGTGATGTTGACGCTGGAAGCGCAGTGTGTTGACATCAACCATCACATACAAAATATCACTGTAATAGGCAATGTCTTGATCGAAACCGATCCGATTGAGCAAGCCCCGGATCGTCTGCCACCACCACAGATGGGCAGGAAATTCTAATGAGGACATATTGTTGACTTCCCTTGCAGAAGAGAGCAATTCCATGTTGCGATCCACAAAGTAAACAATCTCGGTTAGGAACCAACGCAACATGTTTACAGGCATTTCATCGGAATTCAATCTTTGCAGTGTTTGTTCTTGCAGTATCCGCATATCCTCATCAAGCAAGGCATGACACAAATCAGACTTGTTGCTGAAATGCCGATAGAGGGTGCCCTTGCCCACACCTGCTTCCTGTGCAATTTGTGTCATGGAGACTGCGTCTACTCCTAGCCGAGCGAACAATTTGCTGGCGGTCTGGAGCAATAAACTGCGATTTTTTACGGCATCAGCACGGGTTGGGCGCGGATTCTTCATGATGAGGTCGTTATTGGTCATGGGCTTCGCTCTGGCTTCAGATGCTCTCATTCTATCATGGCATCCAGGTGTTCAAAAAGTCAACACTATCGACCCACTGACCATTGACCGCCATTTCCCAATGAAGATGGGCGCCACCGCTGCGCCCAGTATTGCCACTGACCCCAATAATCTGCCCAGCGACGACGGTTTGCCCACGCGTGACATGCACCTGGGATAGATGCGAATACCCTGAGAAGACTCCATAACCATGGTCTATGATGATATGGTTGCCGCGTATCTCCAGGATACCTGCATAAGCCACACGTCCATTGGCGATGCTCTGGACAGGTGTCCCCACAGGCGCTTGCATATCCCAGCCTGTATGCCGCGATTGGACGGATTGGTTAAACGTGCGGAACACCCCAAAAGGGGAGGTCAGTTCAGCCTCGATAGGGGGTTGGAACCCATCCGTTTCCCAATACTTTTGGGATGTAAATGCATTAAACACGCTGAACAACCGCGCCAGTTCGTTACGTTCGACTTCAGGATCAATCAAGTGGGCACGATCCGGCGGTACATTGAGGTCATCCTGACGAATGAAACCGCCCACCGTTACTTCAACCTGCGCGGGGAGTGTTAGGCGCGTGCCATCTTCAAGCCATGCAAATACTGAAAAGTCATAAATGCGAGGCGATTGATCCATGTTGACAGCAAGAAACCCATAAAAGTCATTCTCAGCCTGCATGAAATCTGTCAGTTGATCCATGTATCTCAGCCGCACCTCAACCAGATTGTCGCCCGTCACATGCAATATCCCTGCCCGCCCCTGCGGGAGTCGATCAAACAAAAGTTGCAATGTTACCCCATCAACCGTGATTGAGGTCGCGGGTTGAGGCCGGACACGTGGTACAAGTGTACCTTCGTTCGGGGCAGGGACTTCGGTTGATTCTTGTGCAATTGTTATCGAAGAGAAACACAACAGTAACGTCAGCAAGATGATGAGGTCTCTCATTCACTTTCTCCGGGCTGATCAATCAATTCCAAAAACTCGACAGTATCCAGAATGGCTTGCAGTTCAGTACGGGCGGGGCCGTCCATTGTCTCAATCGGTTCACCAAAAGTATAAAACGCGAAGTTGATTCCCTTCTGTCGCATCCCCGCATACCAGCCTTTGGTATCTTCTTGCCCTTCAGGACAATCGACTGCAGCCCAGTTGGAGCCATAGGCCTCATGATCACCGACGCGAAACACCGTGTCGTTATCTGGGTTGTTGCCTATGTTACAGTCAATAGCAAGCGCCAACCGCAGCAAGCGGGAGGCATCCAATCCCAGGTTAAATTGCCCGAAGTTCTCGGTATTGAGGTTGCCACTGGTGATACTGCTGAAGCCCCATATGACGACAATCACACCGCGTCCACCTGTCACCGGGCCAAAGTAAATCGTGAAGGGATAAGCTGTCAGACCTTGAATATCCATGACGGGCTGCGTGCCATCAATCCGATCCCAGCCTTCTGGTAAATCGATACTAATGGGTGGCGGGACTTCTGCACCATCCGAGCCTTCTACCACAATTTCGATCAAGTCAGTTGGCTCTACCCTCACTTCGGCCTGGATACTGGGGGTAAGCGTTGGAAATGGCGTCGCAGAGGGGGAAATAGTGGGCGTTAAGGATGGTAGTAGTGTGGGTGTGTTGGTTGGCGTTGGGTCAGAGCCACTCCCCCCACAACCAACCATGAGCGGCATGGCAACGACCAGGATGATTCTGAACATTCAAGAATCCAGCGTAACTTTGAGCAATTCCGCAAGCATGGTAATCAAGTCGGGTGGTTTATGCAAGCGTGCGTCGGGTGAACGTTGAGTTTAAGGAAAATGATAAGAGCGTGACAGCCAGGCAAGAAGAGGAGAAAGAGATCAATCCATACCGAGCCTTTTCCTTACTTACGACTCAACCGCCAACGTCCCACCCAGAATATTGACATGATTGTCTGCATCGCGCAGATGTTCAAATGTACCATCTTCCAATTGGCGATAGATGACGACTGTCCATAAATAATGACCTGATGGCAGATCGCGTGGGATGTCGATCTCATGATAATCCTGCACGACCTCACCTTCTACCCAATGTGATGTAGCGTACATACCCATCACGGGCGATTGAATATCCCGTGACCAGGCGGTATTCCAAGCTTCATCCAGCAGGTGTAGGGAGACAGAATAATCATGAGGGACATCCGTCAACGCTCGCCAGGTCATGACCAATGGCACATGTGCGCCTGCGTTGTAGGGTTTCGCCTCCAATTCGTAGCCAGCCAGTTCGAGAATAGGCTTGCCCGCTGCATCCATCAGCGCCGTACCAATTGGGGTGATATACTCCGGAAGGTTGGTTATGGGTTCTGCATTCAAACAAATCAATGCACCGATGTTGGTCGGATGCCAGTTCGCATCCACCGGGACATGTCGTGCCAGACACACAGGGCGCTCTTGATAATCCGCATAGCGCTCAATCGGATAAACGATCTCCAAGTCGGGTCGCTGCCCTTCCACCTGCTGCTCATACCACAAGATCGTGATCTGCTCCCAATCAGCTGCTAAAACCACGTTTGGGGGTAATCGGTCAAGATGGCTCGTCAGCCTTATGCCCATATCACCCGTTTTCATGGTTTGCCGCCATAAACCAAGTGATTCCCCATAAAGGGCATGATCTCGATAGTCAGGGAATGTCCCGGCAAACTGACTGATAAGTATCCCAGCAGAACCCAATAAGGCCAATTCACGCCATCCGCGTTGTGTAAACCACCACAGCACATAGCCATAACCATAAATCAACGTGACGAATGAAGGCAGATAGTAGGTAAACTGACGGTCATTCCCCCGGAAGTTGGCCGACAAGACCGCTTCCAATACATAACTAATTATCAAGAAGAACGCCCCACCAGGATAACGTTGGATCATCACCCCCATGCCCACTACACCGCCCACCAGAACCAATGGTGTATAATCAGTGAAGGTCGTCTCTCCATAGATTTTCAGTTGGTCAATGATGCTACCCAAATCATCAAAGACTAATGCTTCGGTTTCGAGCACATGTCGTTCCAGCATAAAGTCAACCCATTCACCGGGGGTGTGGGGCTGCCAGAGCAAAGGTGATAGTTCACGAGATTGCAACCACGGCAAGACCGTCGGATAAATGAAAAATGAAGGCAGAGCAACCAGCGCGGCACAAATTAGAGTTCGTTGCCACCTACGCCACAAATCCATCCGCAGTCGGACAATCATCAGAATGACGATTCCAGGCGCAAATAGGGCCAGACTGCGATGATGCAACAAAGCAATTCCAAATACCGCCGAAAGTGTATACAACAAATGGGTTGATTGTTGGGAATTATGTTCGTAGGTATGATCCCACCAAAGTGCCACCCCGACAATCAGCGACGCTAACAGCACATTGAAGCCATATTTATCGGCGATAACCGCCTGTCCCCAGACCGTCGTGCCCAGGCCAAGCGTCAATCCAGCTGCCGCCCCAATCCATACGCTGCCATAAATGTGGGCGATAAACCAGCCAGTTAATCCACAACCTGCTGCTGCTGATACCGCTGAAAGTAAATTCATACGATAAGCGGCATCCCCAAACGGGATGATACTCGTCCAAATTTTGCCCAAAATAACATAAAGGGGCTGTCCGGTGGGATGTACGAGCGCCAGTAGCGGCGCAGCATATTGGAGTTCCCCCGCGTCACCACCAACTGTTCCAGGCATCAAAGTCAACACATAGATGATGAGCAGGCACACAAATACAGCAAAGGCCAGAAGTGTGTGATGCTTGTTCAATAATCGGGTACGCATATTACGCTGACAAACGATTAAACATTCAATTCAAACTGCACAGGGTCATAGACAAGAACGATCTGAACGATCCCAATAGCGGGCCAAACGGGCCGCAGCGCATTGGTTGCAAGATGACACGCGGATAATGCTCATTTGTAACCTTCAGCGACCACTTGCTTCTGTGTACCAGTCTCTCACTTAAATCAACAGTTTTTCCGGTAAACTGAGACTAAACCAGCTATTTAACAACCCATCGGGCCCTTGTTTTTGCCACAATTTCCCACCAGTTTTCCGCTGGTTCTCCCCTGTTGCAGCAAACTTTTTTATTTTTGTCGCCGCCACAATGACCTCCCGCATGCCAACCAGGGCCAGGAGTCGATTTGAAAGGCATAAACATAGAACGTCCTCAAGACCCGGCGTCAACTCTTTCCTGATTGCTCAGCACTGTTTTGCTATAGCTACTCCCATTCAATCGTGCCAGGGGGTTTGCTGGTGATATCATAGGTCACACGATTGATTCCCTTGACATGGTTCACAATCCGCATGCTGACTCTGGCTAGCAGATCATACGGCAAACGTGACCAATCCGCCGTCATAAAATCGTCCGTTGTGACCGAGCGCAACACCAGAACCTCTTCGTAGGTGCGCTGGTCACCCATCACGCCAACACTCTTAATCGGCAATAGCACAGCAAAGGACTGGGCGGTTCCCTGTCGCAGCATATCGGCCTGTTCAAGTTCATCCAGGAAGATTGCATCGGCTTCGCGTAGCGTCTCCAGGCGTTCCCAGGTCAAATCCCCCAGGCAGCGAATAGCCAGACCAGGCCCAGGAAACGGTTGTCGCCACACAATATGATCAGGTAAGCCCAGTGCAGAACCAATTTTGCGTACTTCATCCTTAAAGCAATCCCGCAACGGCTCAATGAATTTAAACTTCTCTTTGAAGTCTTTGGGCAAGCCACCAACATTATGATGACTTTTAATCGTATGGGCTGATTTGTGATCGGCGGCGCTTTCGATGACATCGGGGTAGATTGTGCCCTGTGCCAAAAAGCGGATACCTTCCAGTTTGTCCGCTTCGTCTTTGAAGACATCAATAAACTTGCTGCCGATTATTTTGCGTTTTTGTTCTGGTTCGGTCACATTTTGTAGAGCATCCAGAAAAGTCTCAGTCGCATCAACCGTTGTCAAGTTTATGCCCTGCTCACGCTGGAAGACCTGCACGACTTGTTCAGGCTCGTCCTTACGCAGCATCCCCGTGTTGACGAATACACAATGCAAGTGGTCACCAATTGCGCGGTTAATCAGCGCTCCGGTCACAGCCGAATCAACGCCACCGCTTAAGGCCAACAGCACCCGGTCATCGCCAACCTTTGCTTGAATCCCGGCGACAGCATTGTCGATAAAAGCTGCTGGCGACCATCTCGGCTCACATCCACAAATATGGAGGACAAAGTTGCGGATCAAATCCACACCGTACACAGTATGATTGACTTCAGGATGAAACTGCACACCATACAAGCGTCGCTCGTCATTACCAAGAGCAGCTAGCAAGCCATTATCAGATGTCGCTAGAACATGAAACCCTGGCGGTGGGGTGTCAACATGATCACCGTGCGACATCCAGACATCCAGCGAATCCGGCAGACCCTCAAATAGGCGGTTAACTGTAACAGAGTTCGCCTGGTTTACGCGACCATGCCCATATTCACGAGTTATGCCTTCTTTGATCACCCCACCCATCTGTTGAGAAAGCAACTGCATCCCATAACACACACCTAATATGGGCTGATGAGTGTTGAAGAGATGAGTGTTGAGCTCTGGCGCATTGGTTTCATAGATGCTGTTCGGGCCACCGGAGAGGATATAACCTTTGGGTTGATGCTGAGAAAGTTTATCGACTGTGGCATCATACGGGAATACTTCTGCATAAACACCTTGTTCCCGCACTCGTCTGGCAATCAGTTGTGTGTATTGTGAGCCAAAGTCCAGAATAGCAATTCCGCCTGTGCGGAGGTCATCGTTAATCTGCCAGGACAATCTTGTTCCCTTCCATACTCACAATGGTCGCCAGGGCATAAATTGGCACATTAAAGCCTGCTTGCTGCATGGCATCGCGCCCACCCTCAAACAACTTTTCCACCACCACACCCACACCCGCGAGGTGGGCTTTGGCACTGTGTATAATGCGAGCTAAGGCCATTAGGGTTTTGCCAGTTGCCAAGAAGTCGTCAATAATCAGGATGTTCTCGCCTGCATTCAAGAATTCCGCGCTGACCAATAAAGGTACGTCCCCCCCTTTGGTATGGCTGGGTGCGGTTTCCAGGAAAACGGGTCCCGCCATTGTGATCGGCTTTTTCTTGCGAGCATAAACGACAGGCACTCCAAGTGATACGCCGGTCATCAAGGCAGGCCCAATTCCGGAAATCTCGGCGGTCAGGATGCGATCCACCTGAAGGTCTTTGAACTGTGCTGCCAATTCTGCCCCCATATCTGACATCAAATCCGGGTAGATTTGATGATTGAGGAGGCTATCAATCTTCAAGATACCATTCCCAAGGTTGACACCTTCTGCCAAAATCCGATTCTTCAAGACTTGCATTATTCTGTCGCTCCTGTGGTCTGTCCGTCTGCTTCTTCAAATACTTCGGCAAAGATCATTTCGTAGGTATACTTTTTGAAGGTGTTAATCTGCCCACCGGCTTCTTGCCCTGCTTCCGAAAGCAGTGATTCTTCCATCTTTTCTTGGTTCTCAAAATACACTTCTAAGATACGATAGTAAGGGCTACGCCCTGCCGGGCTGCCATCCACATTGATGACCTGGCGGCGTACGATATCGGGCATTCGTTCGACCAACGCCAGCAGATCGTTGTAGCTGTTTTCAAATGCTTCCTTATTATGGGGAGTCTTAAAAAGCATCATGAATTTATACATCGAAATGTCCTTAAAACGAAAAACCGGACTTGTGAACAGCCCGGTTTGGATTATACGCGATGCGATCTACCTTGTCACTTGCGATTCCCCAAGAAGAGGCCAATCACAACGCCAATGATGAGGACAATGATGGCCGTTTCCCAAACGTTTTCGCGCATGGTTTGTGTGGTCTCTTCCATTTGATCCACCGCCCTGCTGTTGAGCTTGTTGGCGGTCTGCTCTAGATTACGAGCCACACGGTCAGCACTTTCGCGGGCTTCGCCACCCACATCACGCGCCTGGGTACGGATGGTTTCGGCAACGTCATACAGTTGCTTGACCACATCACGCCGGACAGTATCCGCCATTTTGTAAACTTCGCGCCCGAACTCCTGCGCATCAACGCGGGTTTGCTCGGCACCGTTCTTTACATGATCTGAAACACTATTTTGTTCGACCATTTCCAATAGCTCCTCAACTATCCATATATCTATCTTAACATGAGATTGAGCGATTGTGCAGCAGACTCTAGTTCTTCTTTGTTTATCTAGCTAAACTAGAAATAAAACATCAATGTATAGGAGTATTGAATGTCGTTGCAACCTGTTCTCATCGCGGGCGAATGGCGTGAATCTAAGAACCCGCCGTCCGAATTCACTGCCTATAACCCAGCTAGCAAATCGCCCTTATCGGAGTGCTACCCTGCCTCCAACCTTGAAGAAATCGAGGAAGCGCTCAAAGCAGGACAAGAGGCTGTTGCTGCCCTGCGAACGATACCAACAGAGCATATCGCCCATTTCCTGGAGATTTTCGCCGATAGGATCGAGGGGCGTGCGGATGATCTGGCGCAGTTAGCCAACATCGAGACCGCCCTGCCCGTTGAACCCCGTTTGCGATCCGGTGAACTACCCAGAACGACCAATCAGTTGCGACAGGCAGCCGAAGCCGCTCGTGATGGTTCCTGGTGTCATGCCACGATTGATACAACGACAAACATCCGGTCTAAGCTAGGGCCATTGGGTGGCCCAGTCGTTGTGTTTGGGCCAAACAACTTTCCGTTTGCGTTTAACTCAGCCGCCGGGGGCGATTTTGCTGCCGCGATCGTGGCAGGCAATCCGGTCATTGCTAAATCAAATACCAGTCATCCTGGCACGACGAAACTCTTTGCAGAACTCGCCTTTGAAGCAGTTGAAGAAAGCGGCTTACCATTGAGCATGGTCCAGTTAATCTATCGTACCCCCCCAGACGTGGGCTTGAGGATGGTCTCTCATCCACTGGTTGGGGCCACGGGTTTTACAGGCAGTCAATGGGCAGGCCTGCAACTCAAAGAAGCAGCGGATAAAGCAGGCAAACCGATCTACCTGGAAATGTCGAGTGTGAATCCCGTGTTTGTGCTGCCTGGTGCACTGGCAGAACGTTCATCGGACATTGCTAGCGAGCTATACAACTCATGCTCCCTGGGCGCGGGGCAGTTCTGCACTAATCCGGGGATCGCTGTCGTACCGCAGGGTGAGGCAGGGGAAACCTTTTTGAACGAGGTCAAAAGCTTCTTTGAAGCCAATCCTGCTCAGACCTTGTTAGGTTCCAGCGGGCAAAGGAGCATCTCAGAAGGGGTCAAAGTCTTGCAGGAAAATGGCGCGGAGGTCGTCACAGGTGGGGAAACACTGGCTGGACCTGGGTTCGCCTATGCCAATACCCTCTTGCGTGTTTCCGGTGACCAATTCGTTAAGACCCCGCATGCGTTACAGACAGAAGCGTTCGGCACAGTCAACTTGATGATCTTCGCCAAAGACATTGAGCAAATGGCCCAGATCGCGGGTCATATGGATGGCAACCTGACAGGCAGCCTTTATACCCATACACATGGCGAAGATGATGGGCTCTACCTGGTCGTAGAGCCCATCTTGCGGGAAAAAGTCGGGCGCTTGCTCAACGATAAGATGCCGACAGGTGTAGCGGTTGTCCCTTCTATGAATCATGGGGGGCCCTTCCCTGCGACGGGACATCCGGGCTTCACTGCGGTGGGCATTCCAGCTTCAATTGTGCGCTTCGCCGCGCTGCACTGTTACGATAACGTCCGTCCGCATCGTCTTCCGGTTGAATTGCAGGACAAAAACCCCACCAGCAAGATGTGGCGTTTGATTGACGGTCAATGGTCACAGGCCAGTGTGACAAACGAGTAACGATTCTCCAACTGTAGATGCCAACTCCTGGGGCGGCACATATGCCGCCCACCTACAATTCCCCCTTATCTTGCTATGCCTCAACCTGGTACGATTCATAGATTTGGCGCAGGGCCTTCTTATCAAACTTGCCTACACTGGTTTTGGGTACCTCATCAATAAATTCGATCCCATCTGGTAACTGCCATTTGGCAAAGTGTCGAGACAGCAGTTCTAGGATTTCTTTTTCCAGTTTTTCCGGTTCGACCTTTGGGCGCTTGACCACACAAGCCAGGGGGCGTTCCTGCCATTTTGGATGGGGAATGGCAATGACAACAGCTTCCAGCACATCATCGTGCGCCATGATGGTGTTTTCTAGTCTGACGCTGCTGATCCACTCCCCACCACTTTTAATTAAGTCTTTCGTACGGTCAACGATGTTCAAGTAACCTTCACTATCAATGGTGCAGACGTCACCCGTACGGAACCAGCCGTCCACGAATGAATCTGTGCTGCGTTTGTCATTGTAGTAATCACGCACGACATGGGGTCCCCGAACCTGGAGTTCGCCGACAGATTGACCATCCCAGGGTAATTCGTCCCCGTTCCCATCCACAAGCCGCATCTCGAGCGTTGCCACCGGCCAGCCCTGCTTCTGACGGACATCAAATTGCGCTTCAGCATCTAAGTCTTGCATTGTGCTTTTGAGCATTGAGATCGTCCCAATTGGCGCAAGCTCGGTCATGCCCCAGGCATGGATAATGGTAATGCCATATTTCTCTTGATAGGCTTTTATCATCGCACGCGGTGCGGCTGAACCGCCGACTGGCATGGCACGGATGCTCGATACATCTAACTCAGGGTTCTTTTCTAATTCTGTGAGCAACCCGAGCCATAATGAGGGAACACCTGCTGGGAATGTCACTTTTTGATCGGAGATGGTTTTGGCAAGATCTGCTGGGGTCATGTGTGCGCCAGGATAAATTATGTCTGATCCGATTAGCGTACCCGCAAAAACCAAACCCCAAGCCATTGCATGAAACATGGGCACGACAGGCATAATGCGATCTTGTTCAGAAAGCCCCACTACATCAGTCATGCAAGTCATCAAGGTATGAAGGTAGAGCGAACGATGGGAATACAATGCGCCTTTGGGATTGCCCGTTGTACCAGACGTATAGCACATGGCAGCAGCGCTTTTCTCGTCAACTTCAGGCCAATTATAATCAGATGAGACATCGGCAGTGAGTTCGTCGTAAGTAATGGTGTTAGGGAGCGATGTATCTGCGTTTCCCATTATCACAAAATGTTCGACGCTGGTGAGTTTGCTAGCAAACGGCTCCAACAGTTTGACCAATGTGTTATCAACAAAAATGATGCGATCTTCTGCGTGGTTGATAATGTAAACCAGTTGATCTGCTGGGAGTCTGAGGTTCAGGGTATGGATTACAGAACCCATACACGGCACAGCAAAATAGAGTTCGTGATGGCGATAGCTGTTCCAGGCAAACGTCCCGATCCGATCTCCCGGCTTAATTCCCAGTTTAATCAGTCCGTTCGCTAGTTTACAGCAACCCTTATACAAATCAGCATACGTGTAGCTGTGATACTGGTCACCAAAACGAGTAGTAATTTCTTTAGTAGGGTACAGGATGTTGGCACGTTTTAGGATGGGTGTCAAAGTCAATTGATAATCATCCATCATCAAACCAGGTAATCCGTTGAGCATTGTCTTGTCTCCTCAATAACGTACGAGTTGCGATGTTTTTGTTTATCTATCATAACGCACACCCGCGAATAAGTTGAAAATATGACATCCTGAGCAGTGGTGAATATCATGGATATCCATGAGGCGAGCTGAGTGGCTGTGATATGCGGATTGGCGGTCAGGGGTGAGATTGTGGGCAAAATCGTCGATTTGTTGCCGCCGCCACGCAACTTTTTTCGGCGGCGGCAACGCAGAGAAACCAGCGGGGAATGGCAGGAAACCCGCAGTCAAAGCGGCCTCCAAGTCGTTGATACAGCTTGAGTGTCTGTGATTGGATGAACGTGTGGTCCGGGTTTGAAAGCAGGCGTGCCTCCAGTTGAGGATGTACGTTGTCGCGCAGTAGCACACGCAGGGCGGAGAACCGGCGGAAAGCCGGCAGGAAATGGCAAAATATCGGCAGTCAAAACGGCCTCCAAGTGAGTTGGTCGGCAGCAAGTTCATAGAGGTTCAACCTCAGTCTCAGTTTAGTTGAAAAAAGTGGATTTGGGAGAACATACGGCAGAACGTGTGTTCTGTTTCGGGGGCATCGTCCCGTTGGTGTTGGTTGCCCAAGCTGTGAAGAACGAGTCATCTTTGGCCTGCTTCAGTGTCATGTCGAAATAGTCGCTGAACGGGGATTTCGATGGGTGGCGGGTGCATGGTTCCAGGCTGACCCAAAACGTTTGGCATGAGGCGGGGTGCGGGGGGGTGGTTTGTTGCCGCCGCTGCACAAGAAAAAACGGCGGCAAGAGGGAAAGCGGAGAACCAGGGAAAACCGGGGAAAATTGCGGCAAAAACCGCGGGAAGTGGCGGAGAACCAGCGCAAGAACCGGGCGGGAGAACCGGTAGGAAAATGGGGAGAAAGGGCAGCGAAAATGGGTGCCGAATGGGTAGGTTGTTGCTGCTGCGGCGCAACAAAAAAATGGCCGCAGCAACGTGGAGAAACCGGCGAGAGAACCGGTGAGAAATAGCAGCGAACCTGTGGAAAAACGCCAGTCAAAGCGGCCTCCAAGTCGTCGATACAGCTTGAGTGTCTGTGATTGGGTGAACGTGTGGTCCGGGTTTGAAAGCAGGCGCGCCTCCAGTTGAGGGGGTACGTTGTCGCGCAGTAGCACACGCAGGGCGGAGAACCGGCGGAAAACCGGGGAAAATTGCGGCAAAAACCGCGGAAAGTGGCGGAGAACCGGCGGAAGAACCGGGAACCAGCAGGAAAATGGTAAGAAATAGCAGCGAAAATTGGTGGGTGGCTGCGGCGGCGCAACAAAAAAATGGCCGCAGCAACGTGGAGAAACCGGCGAGAGAACCGGTGAGAAATAGCAGCGAACCTGTGGAAAAACGCCAGTCAAAGCGGCCTCCAAGTCGTTGATACAGCTTGAGTGTCTGTGATTGGGTGAACGTGTGGTCCGGGTTTGAAAGCAGGCGCGCCTCCAGGTGAGGGTGTATACAGGGCAGGAACACGACAAGAAACGGCGGAGAACCGGCAGGAAACCAAGTAAAAAGGACGAAGAACCGGGAAAATGGGCGGAGAACTGGCAGTCAAAGCGGCCTCCAAGTCGTTGATACAGCTTGAGTGTCTGTGATTGGGTGCACGTGTGGTCCGGGTTTGAAAGCAGGCACGCCTCCAGTTGAGGGTGTACGTTGTCGCGCAGTAGCACACGCAGGGCGGAGAAAAACGGCGGATAACCGGCGCAAGAACCGGGAACCAGCAGGAAAATGGTAAGAAATAGCAGCGAAAATTGGTGGGTGGCTGCGGCGGCGCAACAAAAAAATGGCCGCAGCAACGTGGAGAAACCGGCGAGAGAACCGGTGAGAAATAGCAGCGAACCTGTGGAAAAACGCCAGTCAAAGCGGCCTCCAAGTCGTTGATACAGCTTGAGTGTCTGTGATTGGATGCACGTGTGGTCCGGGTTTGAAAGCAGGCGCGCCTCCAGGTGAGGGTGTACGTTGTCGCGCAGTAGCACACGCAGGGCGGAGAACCGGCGGAAAACCGGCGGAAAACCGGGGAAAATTGCGGCAAAAACCGCGGAAAGTGGCGGAAGAACCGGGAACCAGCAGGAAAATGGTAAGAAATAGCAGCGAAAATTGGTGGGTGGCTGCGGCGGCGCAACAAAAAAATGGCCGCAGCAACGTGGAGAAACCGGCGAGAGAACCGGTGAGAAATAGCAGCGAACCTGTGGAAAAACGCCAGTCAAAGCGGCCTCCAAGTCGTCGATACAGCTTGAGTGTCTGTGATTGGGTGCACGTGTGGTCCGGGTTTGAAAGCAGGCGCGCCTCCAGGTGAGGGTGTACGTTGTCGCGCAGTAGCACACGCAGGGCGGAGAACCGGCGGAAAGCCGGCAGGAAATGGCAAAATATCGGCAGTCAAAGCGGCCTCCAAGTCGTCGATACAGCTTGAGTGTCTGTGATTGGATGCACGTGTGGTCCGGGTTTGAAAGCAGGCACGCCTCCAGGTGAGGGTGTACGTTGTCGCGCAGTAGCACACGCAGGGCGGAGAACCGGCGGAAGAACCGGGAACCAGCAGGAAAATGGTAAGAAATAGCAGCGAAAATTGGTGGGTGGCTGCGGCGGCGCAACAAAAAAATGGCCGCAGCAACGTGGAGAAACCGGCGAGAGAACCGGTGAGAAATAGCAGCGAACCTGTGGAAAAACGCCAGTCAAAGCGGCCTCCAAGTCGTCGATACAGCTTGAGTGTCTGTGATTGGATGCACGTGTGGTCCGGGTTTGAAAGCAGGCGCGCCTCCAGGTGAGGGTGTATACAGGGCAGGAACACGACAAGAACCGGCGGAAGAACCGGGAAAATGGGCAAATAACTGGCAGTCAAAATAGCCTCCAAGTGAGTTGGTCGGCAGCAAGTTCATAGAGGTTCAACCTCAGTCTCAGTTTAGTTGAAAAAAGTGGATTTGAGAGAACATACGGCAGAACGTGTGTTCTGTATTGTTGTCAAGCGGGCAGATCCACTCCTTACCCTACGCTTCTCCTACGATGACTTGATGTACCAGTTTCAATCTATACAATGTGACTAATGGTATTATGTTTCTTAGGAATAAGCTATGATTAAACACCTTTGTACTCGCTCTTTTATGTTGATGATCCTGTTGTCGTTTGGCTGGGAGATGATAGCTCAGGAGCAACCCCCTGATGAACCTGATGATGCCGAGGCGGTTGTTCCTGTCTTTGACTTGACCGGCGCTGACCTGGCCGAACCGCCGGAACCGATTGATATCCCGGCGGCTATCCCACTTGTGGGCTTGACCAGCACCGCTCCTGTTGGTCTCCAGGTGGTGCTACACGAGGCGTTCCTGGCTGGCGGCACCACCGACTGGATGCAGGGGACCGACTGGCAAATCGGCTTCACCCAGGTCGGCCATGCTGCCCAGACCCGCTCCAACACCCCGGCACTGTTAATCCCTACCCCACTCGACAACGTCGCCATCGAAACCCGCTTTGAACTGGGCTTTGGCCGGATGCAGTTGCATCTGCGCCAGAGCGATTGGGGGCGCTATACCGCCGAGTACGACGCGGGCGGGGAGTTGCGGCTGTATCGGAATGAGCAACTGCTGGGGCAGGTTGCGGCACCAGCCACCACGGAGTGGTCGGCTCAGACCCTGCGTTTCACAGCCCTTGGTGACCAGTTGGGCTTGAGTGTGGATGGGGTGCAGATGCTCCAGTTGGTGGATCCGGATCCCCTGCCTGCTGGGACGGTGGTTATCGGAGGTGTCTTCCCCGGTGACGATGACCGCTCGGTGCTGCGCTTTGACACGCTGACGGTGTGGGCCGAGGCAGGGGTCTCGCTGACACCACTGACGCTGAGTGAACCGGAAGCATTGACCCAGATGCCGGGATTGACCGGGAGGCTGGACAACCACATCGTTTCGGCGGTCTGGCTGGGAGCCAGACGGGAGGAGATTTACGTTCGGACCCTGACCACCCCCAACACCCGTTTGGGTCGGTTGCTGGTGGGGCGAAGGGGATCGCTGGAAGGCTACCCACGCCTGTCGCCTGGGGGTGACAAGCTGGCGTTTATCTCGTCAATTGGGGGCGACAACAACAGTTACACCAACCTGTATGTGGTCGATTTGACGGCTGAGAATTTGCAGCCTTTGCCGATCCCAACGGGCAAATGGCGGGCGATTGCGCCGATCACCACCCGGGGGCATAGCACGGGTGGACCAGCTTGGTCGCCGGATGGGAACCAGATCGCCTTTCACTCCAACCGGGCTGGCCAGGGCTGGAAAATCTGGGTGGTGAACGCCGATGGGACGGGGCTGCGACGCCTGACAGCCCACGGCAACTTGATCAGCGAGCATGATCCCAGTTGGTCGCCGGATGGCACACGGATCGTGTTTGCAGCGACAGGATGTGGGTCACGCAGTGACCTGTATGTGACCAGCGTCCGGACGCCGCAGGGGGGTGCCTGTGGGGTCTTGAACCAGCAGCGGATTGTCTCTAGCAGTGGGGATGACACGCGGCCGCGCTGGTCGCCGGATGGCCGTTTTATCGCCTACACAGCCTACCAAGGGGGGCAACCGGATGTGCATATTCAGGCGATGAACAGGCGTTACATCTATCAGGTGGGGCGGCGGAACTATGGTCCCAGTGGCAACCTGAACCTGACGATCAACGCACCAGGTGGGTCACGGAACCTGGATCCAGCCTGGTCGCCGGATGGACGCCGGGTGGTGTTCGCCTCGACAGCGGATGCTAATACACGCTTGCATGTGCTGACCTTGCAGGTGCAGGGCCAGCGCATCCGCTTGCAGAATCCGGGTTGGGTCCGTGATCCGATCTCGCCGGCGGTATCGGCGCCTTATGGCGGAGCGGATTGGTCGTTGCCAGCAGCCAGAGCCATCGCGCCACCAGCGATCAACAACGTGATCGAGGTTCACGAAGCCCTTGAGGAAGAAGATGCCAGGTTGGGGATCGGAGTTGAGCCGGGTCCGACAGACGGGACTTGCACGTTGAATGAAGCGATCCTGGCGGCGAACAGTTTGGCTAGCAGCACCCCACCGGCCTTACCCCAAGGCCAAACGGACTGCAGACCGAGGGAAAGCAACGGTCAGTTGGGGATTTATCTGGCGTTGATCTCAGGCAACACGTATGTGGTCTCGGAGGCGTTACCGGCGATCACGGGTCGGGTCACGATCCGGGGCTTGGACCGGGGGGCGGACCAGAACCCGGACGCGGACGCCGTGCAGATTGCGCGCAGCGCCAACGCGGGGACGGGTCAGTTCCGCGTCTTCACAGTGGCGGCGGGTGGCCACCTGACGCTGGACCAGGTGCGGGTCAGCCATGGGGATGTGGACGGAGATGGGGGTGGCATTCATAATGCGGGGACGCTGATCCTGCAGAATGGCAGCATCGTGACGGGCAACACCGCGAGTGGCAGCGGGGGTGGCATTTATAACAGTGGGACGCTGACCGTACAAAATAATGCGGCTGTTGAAAACAATCGGACGGCGATCAATGGTGGTGGCATTTACAACGCCGGAACATTGCATATGACCAATAGCCGGATCCAGCGTAATGTCGCCGTTGGCTTAGTCCCTCAAAACAGCCAAGGGGGTGGCATTTATAGTACTCAGGATGCATCTGTGACCATCACAAATAGCTGTATTGTGTTCAATACTGCAAGAGAAGCAGGCGGCGTTTATGCAACCACGCCATCCAACACACATGTCGCCGGCAACTGGTGGGGGGATGATCGGGGTCCTTCAGATAGAAGTCGTCCGGATATAGTCAATGGCAGACAATTATTCATCGGCAAAGGCGATGTCGTAACTTCTGGTGTAATCTATCCATCAAATGGTTGGATTACAGGCACACCCCCAAGTGAGGTCTCGGGCTGTATTGATTACTCTGACCTATTTTTCAACAGTCCAGACGGCACAATCGGCCAACCGGGTTTAGCGGGAGAAGTGTATATTCGTGCGCGGCAGATCTTGGGACGTGAGCTAGCGTTTGAGGAAATTTTTGCCTTTACGGCCCAGGATGCGGGTCTTGGAGGGTCAGTCATCGTGACAGACGAAGAGAAGATCCGTTTGGTAGAGGCGATTGCAAGAGTTTATTATAATCAAACTCAGCGAACTATCACAACTCGAGATTGTGATAGCTTTTCCAGCGGATTAGTGGTCCAAATGCGGGAAGACGAAGCTATTGCTCCCTCTATTCGCAATCCAAATGCCAATACTCTAATAGGAGGTATTGGGACTGTTCGATACATGCTCTGCGGATTAGGGACAACAGAGTGGTATGGTGAAGATGATTGGGCTGAAGATCAAGCTTATGAATTTGTCGATTTTGTAAACAATCCAGCGTCTTCCGCATTGATAATGCAGTATGGCTATCTGGCAACCGCAGAAGCTAATGATCGTACTAATCCATTGATCAAATCTGACTGTCGTGATTGGGAAAATGGTGAAAGGGACAGATGCCCTTTCACTTGGGGTAATCTCAGTATTTTCCCATCCCAAGCGATCACAAGAATGGCTCATTCAGACAACACTATATCACCGGATAATACGACCTTGACGAGTTCAACCCATGTGTATAGGCGAGGCCAGGATGGTCGGCCCTTCTATGCTTCTGCCTCAGATGGTGCCGAACGGGGCTTAACCTTCCGGTTTGCTATCAATGGACAGAATCGCGCATCATTTAGTACGATGCAGAATGATGATTTTTTCCTGATGCTATCCTGGCAGCGGGAGCCTCTATATTGTGGTGGGAACGAAAGATTGTGGATCGCCGGGTCGGGAAATTCGTATTGGCCTCTTTGTGAAGCTAATTCCTTAGACCCAACAATAGTTTGTGATATACCTGCTAACAACAATAAACCATGTTGAGGAAAAGGAGCGAAATCATGATCAAAAGACTGCAAGTTTTCACAATGGTTTGGTTGGTGTTTTGGACATCATCTCAGGAATTAGTAGGACAGGAAGAAACATCTCAGGATGGAAAAATTGCCTTCGTCTCAGATCGGTCTGGTCATAATCAAATCTATGTGATGGATGCAGATGGTAGTAATGTGCAACGGTTAACATTTTCAGATGGAATTGATACCTCTCCTGACTGGTCACCAGATGGACTGAAATTGGTATTTCAGTCGCTCAGAGATGGCAAGTTTGGCATCTATATTATGAACGCCGATGGTTCAGATTTGATTAATCTAGTCAACGACTCAGATAGAGATCCTGCATGGTCTCCTGGTGGCAACACTATAGCCTTTGTCAGAGACGTTAACGAGGGTAGTGATATATATACAGTGAATGTAGATGGTAGCAATCTGAGAAAGGTTGTTGAAGGAGGCAATGGGACATTTAACCTCTTTCCCACATGGTCTCCTGACGGCAACGATATACTCTATATCACTACCGATGAGGTGAGGGGTGGAAGAAACCCAAGTACGTACTTTGAGTTAAAGACAGTTAATATCGCAACGGGAGAACAACATCTACTATATAGCCTTAGTATGGAAAGTGCACCAGATTGGTCTTGGGTACGAAACAGAGAAGAGATCGCTATCGCATTTGATAATTTAGGAAGCACAACTATCGTGCGCCTAAAGGCAGACGGTTCAAGTACGAACGCCAGAAGTGTGACTTTAGCGCCAGATCCATTTGGTGATCTGAGCCGTTACGATGAACATCCAACATGGTCCCCTGATGGTACAAAAATCGCATTTAGCTCATGGGTTCTTTCTTCTGCTGGCAGTATAGATATCACTTATGATATTTATGTCACGGATGCGAACGAGGAGCAGATGACCAACCTAACTCCTAATAGTGATTCAAATGACATTATGCCCGATTGGCAACCAATCATTGTTGATAGTCAATTGATCATCGGGTTCGTGTTGGTGGATGCGGGGACAGAAGAAGACATCCGGCCGCTGGCTGACGGGGATACGATCACTGAGGGGACGATTACCATCCGGGTAGAGACGGAGCCGCCGATTGTGGGGAGTGTGGTGTTTGGGCTGGATGATGAGCCGCGCTATAAGGTGGAGAATGAGGCAGCTTACGCGCTGAAGGGCGATGACAACGGCGATTATCATGCTTGGCTGGCTGAGCCGGGGACGTATAGGTTGACGGCGACGCCTTACACTGAGGCGGATGGTGAAGGTGAAGCAGGGACGCCGTTGACAATTACGTTTACAGTTGAAGCGCCGGGGTCGTAGCTGAACATGATTGTGCGCCAGTTGCTTGTGGGCGGCTGGTGCATTGTTCTCAGGCAACACGTATGTGGTCTCGGAGGCGCTGCCGGCGATCACGGGTCGGGTCACGATCCAGAAGGCAAAGCAGGATCAGGGTACGAGCGTCGTGCAGATTGCGCGCAGCGCCAACGCGGGGACGGGTCAGTTCCGCGTCTTCACAGTGGCGGCGGGTGGCCACCTGACGCTGGACCAGGTGCGGGTCAGCCATGGGGATGTGGACGGAGATGGGGGTGGCATTCATAATGCGGGGACGCTGATCCTGCAGAATGGCAGCATCGTGACGGGCAACACCGCGAGTGGGAATGGGGGTGGGATTTATAACAGTGGGACGCTGACATTGACGGGTGCTAGCATCAACGGCAACGTGGCTGGTGGATCGGGTGGCGGGGTCTTCAATGCCGGCAGCACCGTCACCATCCAGGGTGGGTGTCTGGCGGGCAACCAGGCCGCGTTGGGTAAGGAGGTGTTCAGTTCCGTCGTGGTGACGGCCATCAACGTCTGGTGGGGGCATGGCAACGGTCCCTCTGGGTTAGGTATCAACTCACACGTCACGGCAGCGAGCCCCAGTGCAGTGCCCCCAGCGAATTGCCAATCCTATACCTGTCCGGGTCTGGAACAGACTTACCTGGTCGACTACAACAACCCCACGTTTACCAGCTTCAATCAGTGGCTGAAGCTGGAGAATCCGGCGACCCGTCATGCCTGTTACCGCTTGTTTGAGAGCGTGATGGCCATCACCTTGTTCCAGGAGTTGGGTCGGGATGCGTTTTACTATTCGCCCAACGAGAACGACCTGAGGCAGGTGGTGGGCGGTGCGGCTGCTCAGCCGTTTGCGCGTGCGCCAGCGACACCCTCGGTCTATTACCTCTACAGCCGGGTCACGCTCAATGGCATCGAAGACTATGCAACTGACGGGGCGGACCCACTGCGTTACTTTGGCTCGAACTTCAACAGCGCGATGAGCGCGCCTTGGGGGTCAGGTGCCTTCTGTGATGGCAACCAGGCCCTGAAGGTGGATTTAGATGCAGATAAGACAAAAGAACAAAAAGAAGAAGACAAGAGAAAAGGAAGGAGCTTCAAGGTGATTTGTGTCAAGTTGGACTACTGGGATGGCGCGGTGGGACGACTGGCCCGCAGCACTACCCCGCTGGGGTTGGACTTTGGCCGCGCCTATGCCGAGTATCTGCCCTTCATCCGCCAAGCCATCCACGATCATGCCTATGGGGTGCTTGATCCCACCCGCGATGCACTCGGTGCGCGTCCCGCGAACCGCCGTTGGAGCGCTCATGCCCAAATTGACGGGCCACTGGAAAGCCATGTGGCTTGGGAGTTTACCACCCTCATCGGCAAGATCATCCAGTACGACTGGCGGGATGTGGGCGGGCAGGCCTATCCCATCTCACCCGACATCTACACCACTGGAACCCAGCAGGCGCATGATCTCCCCGCGGCCTGCATCAAGAACGACGAGACCCCAGCCGAGGCCTACATGCGCAACCTGCAACTGATCTATAGCCGCAGTGCCTTTGGCAGTGTGCAGCAACGGCAGCCGCGCAACCCCTACTTCTTCAATATCGACCAAATCCGGTTTGGGATTAATAAGGATCAGCCCCATTCTGTCTACGTCCATTCGTTGGTGAGTGGGCAACCGGATGCCTTGTTTGCTGGTCAATGGCAAACTCATCATTTCACCTCAGCTAGGCGAGACGAAGACCCACGAGGGACATCAGCCCGCCCAGTGACAACTATCCTGAGTGGGGCCATTGAGTATGTGCCCCAGGTGAATGGGGTGGTGGTGGCGGTGAGAACCTGTAACCCTTAAGGAGATTAATGATGAAACAAACACGAAACAGACTCTATAGATTGATCGGGACGTTGCTGACTGCCACCCTCTGGGTGGGAGGGGCAGCAGCTCAGTTGAACGTGGATCAACCCCAGGCTGAAACCCGCCTCGACACCCAAGTCCACCAACTCGCCTGGAACCCAGCCGGGACTGTGTTGGCGGTGGCGAGTGAGGGCGGCCTGGGGCTTTATTCGGCTGACCTGCAACTGCTGACGCAGCAACACGCTGACAAGACGGTGTACTCGGTGGCCTGGCATCCGACAGGGGATCAGGTTGCGCTGACCCAGGGACAAGTCATTGAGATTTGGGATTGGGATGGGCAAGACCTCACACTGGAGCGGACGTTGGCGGGCAGCCAGACGCAACTGCTGGTGGCCTGGAGTCCCGATGGGGCTTATCTGGCTTCAGCCGATGGCTCTGAAGGGGAAAGTGATTGGGCCGTGACGATCCGCTTCTGGAATCCAGTCACCTGGGAGGTCACAGCGACTACTCCAGAGATCTATTCGATATTCTATGAATGGCCCTTTGCCAATCAGATGATGTGGAACCCGACAGGGAGGCCGGAGTTGATCATGATGGGTGATTTGTTAGTGATCAAAGAGGGGCAATACTTTGTTGGCCCCGTACGTCGCTTCAACTTCATTGACCCAGCGACGGGGCACTTGACCCGTTATCTGCCCTACAATACATTTGCGACAGCAGCGGCCTGGCATCCTGATGGTGAGTGGATTGCCAGAGGCTTTGAGGCTGGACCAGTTTTACACAACATCATAACTGATGATCTCAGATCAACTTCAATCCTAGGTGATGGGTTTAATCTTACGTTTGCCGGTATCTACACTATGGATTGGAGTAACGATGGGCGTTATCTGGCAGCAAATACCGTCATTTACGATCCTGGACGGGGTCGGTATTTAGGTAGTTTTGAGCGCTACGAGGACCCCCGTGCAGTGGCTTGGCATCCAGACAACGTGCGTCTGGCAACAGCCGACTCGACGGGTCGGCTCAAGGTGGAGGCGGCCAGTGTGCTCCAGCATTTTGTGCCCCCGGTTCAGGCTGTTACGGGCTTCATCCTGGTGGATGCGGATGCCGATGAGGACATCCGGCGACTTGAGGATGGCGAGACGATCACTGAGGAGACGATTACGATCCGGGTGGAGACGGAGCCACCCATCGTGGGGAGTGTGGTGTTTGGGTTGGATGATGAGCCGCGCTTCAAGGTGGAGAATGAAGCAGCCTACGCGCTGAAGGGCGATGACAACGGCGATTATCATGCTTGGTTAGCTGAGCCGGGGACGTATACGTTGACAGCGACGCCCTATACTGAGGCTGACGGTGGTGGTGAAGCAGGGACGCCGCTGACGATTACGTTTACAGTTGAAGCGCCGGGATCGTAAGCATTTTTGTGTGCTGGTATCTATTTGTATAAATGTTTCAATCGTTTCGCCGGAATTCAATCCAATCTACCAGGACTGTGAGCGTTCGGTCTCCGACACGTTCCATAGGGACTGCTGATTGCAATGAAATTGCAAGCTGTGATTCTTCATCAACCTGAAACGAGACGGCATAAGGCGCAAGCTGAACCTCTGATATGGCCAAGGTCTCGATTACTTCATCATTCAATCTGAAGGTAACATCGCGCGGCTGTGCAAACGACTGGGCAGAAATGGTCATTTCATAACGACCAGGTGGTAAGTCAAGATAGATTGTAGCCGGATTACCCTGCCCCATCCAGCGGGCAGTCAACCCAGCGATGTCTTCCGCCCAATGCCATCCCCAACCTAGATGGCGCACATCGTCGGTGTTTCCAATGTCGATCCGATAGACACCCGGCGCTGCTTCAGCAGGTATGCGATGTGGGCAGGAATCAGGATGCCATGTCGTCCGATAAACAACAGCATCATGCTCAACCAGCACAGGACATAAGAGATCGGACACTTGATTGAGATAGCCGATAACTTCTTGGTTAGCGGGATTTTCATGTCCTATAATGTCTTGATGGACAACAACATACCCCACAGGCCAGTGATTGATGATTTCACGCAATCGGTTGGTAGCGGTGTCGAAATCAAGGGGGATGCGCTGCCCCAACCAACTAAGCAAGGGATCAGCATCCACCAGATAGTAGTAGTCGCCCAATGGGGCACGCGCCACAAAGCCATTAATGAGCTTTTTGCCATGAGTGACTGCATGATATTGCAACGTAATTGCTCGTTCATCACCAATTAGAGTCAGTCCGGTTCCAGCGGCGGTAGGAACTTCGAGCACAACATACTGATAGGGTTCCGCGCCCAGCATATTGTAGAAATCATAGGGCTCGGTTACTGGTATAACCGGTCCACCCTGATAGAAGCGAAGGGATACTAGCAGAAGCAGCAAACTGCCAACGACCACTAGCAGACGATTGAAACGAAGGCTCTGAATAATAGGAGACCAAGATAGCGTAGCAAAGGTAATAGCGGCGATGAGATAAACAGGAGCCATCCGCCAGGGCATGAAAAATTGACCGTTGGTGGCAGCATGAAGCAAACGGTATGGCATGTGGATTTGTCGCCCAAACACAATGATTTGTGGCCCCAGAGCAATGAGAAGGGGGGGCAACATCGTCACGAACCACAACCAGCGTTCCTCTTTCATCTGCTTGCGCCATCTAGTAAAGTGCAGCGCCAACGCTCCTAAAATAGCAAACGTCACAAAGCCGCCGAGTGTTGGTACATTCCACCACCACCAAACCGAATCAGCAACCAAAAATCCGCTGAGGGGGATGCCAGGGCGATCTTCTACAGGCCCCGTCCCTTCATTTTGTGGGAAATCCAGGACATAGGACAGCGGCCCCACAAACCACATCAAGCACAAGCCGATCAGCACAGCTAGAAAACCGAGTCCCATCAATTGGATGAGGCCGTTATTCTTTGTTTGCCACAAAGTCATCAGGCCAAACGGTATGATCAAGGGCGCAAGGAAGAGAAGATATTGCAGATCAGACAGTGCCATGAGCCAGAAGCCAGTCCCCTGTACAAGTGCCCACCCTACGGCTTTTCGTCCCTTCCCGCTTTGAACTGAACGGACAATCTGCTGCCACAAGATAAGATGAAGCGGCAGCCAGAACCAGGGAATCAAGTTGATGTGGGTGTTGTAATAGAAATAACGGATAAGTGGCGTCACCTGCAAGACCAGCCCCCCCATCAAGGCAAGTGGAAGAACAATGTCACAGCGCCGTAACCACAAAAACAACACATAGCCATTCAGGGTACAACCGACAAACAGAATCACATTCATGGCGGTGAGCGTACCCGTGATTGGCTCGACCAGCGCCCACAGCGGAAACCAGAACAAGGTCAAGGTGTGGAAGCTCAGGTTGTTAACCGATGGGAAAAACACAAAATCACTCTGATAAACATCCAGTCCGGGGGTGTTCAGAACATGGCGTACCCACCAGAAATTCCAATGAAAATGGAAATAATCAAACCCAGCTACAGACGTGCCATTGTTGAAAATCAACGGGTGAAGCACAATGAACGCCACCAGGGCATAAAACGTGATAATGAGGCTGTGTTGTCGCATGTTTCTACCATTGGTTTCAGGCCGCATCTATATTATCCTCATGCGGTCGAATTTTGAACGGATAGTGATTGATGCGAACGGTATTTGTGATTCTGGTTGGGTTGCTTATTTCACCAACATATGCGCAAGGGTTCTGTACACCCCAATTTGATCTAACGATGGCCTGTCCACGTGATCATATTTGCACAGAGAACGGCGCCTCCGTTCCAACCACAAGTCAGTCATTTGTGGAGGCCAAATCCCCCCAAGATATTATCAATGTCAACACCTCCGCCAATTATTCGCTCGGTCTTGGAGAACAGGGGGTAGAATTGTTCTTGATGGGTACAGCCAGCATCGAAAACACTGTCCCTCCTGAATCAGCATTTGTCCCGGCTGAACCGGTTCCTGTGATCTCGCTAAATAGTGCCAATCTGCGGGATCAACCCAATGTAACTGCAACGGTGATGTCAAGCGTCACCAGTGGCATGGAACTGCTAGCTGATGGCATCAGCCCTGATGGCGAATGGCTACGAGTCGTACATCGAGAGCAGCCTGTGTGGATATTTCGTTCGTTGGTACAAGGGGAAAACCTCATGCAACTCCCTATCATCACTGGAGACAACCGTACCATAATGCAGGAGTTCAGGCTGCGAACTGGGAACACCTGTGGGCAAGACCTACTTGTCATCAATGCCCTGCCGACTGAACCTGCTCGTTTGATCATCAATGGAGCAGACATCAGTGTGCAATCTACAATTGCTTTGCGCAGTCAAGAACGCCCTTATGCTGATTTTGTAAATGACGACAACTGGACCGCACGATTTGGGCGGTTACTACCCAGAGGTGTTGATGATGAAACGCCATGCCACTTTATGCACCTCATGGCATTGGATGGGACAGCCTTTTTGAACGCTGGATTATTGAGTGTACCGCGTGGTTATGCAGCCTATAAGTTGGATTGTCAGACGGGAGCAGCCTTTTGGGATAAGGCGGAGCCTATGCTAGAGTCTGATCTGGATGCATTGCAAATTCTTGAGGATTTACCAACTGAGAATGTACATCGTCCGCTAACATTGGTGACACTTGCCGAAATTTCACAGACAGCGGCCTACCTTGCGGCGGCTGAACGCCCGGCTTCTGTGTCCAATGACGCCCAACCTTCTAACTCGATGCAAACAACAGCAACAAACAGTTATGAATCACCTGATTGTCCTGGCTTTCGCCCCACACATCCATTAAGAGGGATTGCCTTCGGCTTCGTCCGTTTTTACTGGGATGCGGCAGCGGGCGCGACCTCATATCAGGTCAATCTATATAATTATCAATCACAATTGATTGAATCCTTTGTGACGGCTGGCCCAGAAACCAATGTCCGGGTCGAGACCATCTCGCCGTTGTTCAATGATAATGTGACACGACAACCTATAATTTCATATGAGATCATCGCCTTCAAAGACGGTGCAGAGATGTGCCGCACGCCGTTGGTCTCTATCCAACGCGATTTCGACCCTGACCCAGACTGCCCGCCCTGGCTGTGGTTCAGCGGGACTTGCGAAGATTACATTGCCAACGAGGAATGATCCACATTAGTTGTGTGTGGGTCTAATCCTAGGTAGTGGAACAAACCGTATGAGGATAAGAAACAGGCTAATTGCTGGAATCGTGGTATTGAGTGCCCTGTTTGCGTTCGACCTGGCAAATCGCGGGGTGTTCTGGCAGTTTGCCTGGGCGGTGACAGGTGAAGAAACACCTTTAGCCCAGCTACGAGGTGTGAGTGAATGGCTCGTCAGTTATACTCGTCCACAGCCGCGCACTGCCCCAATGACGCCCATTCAACATACCAACGTCAATCCTTATGGAATCAACACCTTCTTCCAACTGGAAGTCGAGCCGGAAAAGATCGAAGCCCAAATGCAGATGATTGCTGATGCGGGTTTCAAGTGGGTGCGGCAGCAATTCCAATGGGCAGAGATTGAAGTTGATGGGCGTGGCCAGTTCACAGACAGCCGCAACGATATGGATGGTGATGGCAAACCGGATACGATTGACGCCTGGGCCAAGTTTGACCGCATCGTTGACCTGACTGAGCGATATGGCTTGCAGATTCAAGCCCGTCTGGATGATCCGCCCGCCTGGTCCCAGAGCGACCCATCACCAGAGAATTCATTCGCACCACCTGATGATTTCGAGGATTATGTGAATTTTGCTGTCGCCGTTGCGGAGCGCTATCAGGGTCGCATTCATCATTATCAAATCTGGAATGAACCCAATATCTTCCCTGAATGGGGCGATAACCCTGTCAACCCTGAAGCTTATACAGAGTTGTTGTGTCGGACTTACCAGGCACTGAAGGCGGTTGATCCAGAGATTATTGTTATCACGGCGTCGTTCGCGCCGACGGTGTCACTTACCGGGCGCGATTTGAATGAATTTGTTTACATCCAGCGCATGTATAACGCCGGGGCTGGTGATTGTTTCGATGTCATGTCAGTGCAGGGATATGGTCTCAACAGTGGCCCCACAGATCGCCGGATGCGGCCGACGACGGTCACTGCCGCCCGTAATCTATACATACGTGATTTGATGGTTGTGCACGGGGATGCCCATAAACCGATCTGGATTAGCGAAGCAGCCTGGAACTACGTCCCCACATTCGAGGAAAATCCAGCCATTGAAGGTATCCGCGAGGCCTATGGACAGGTCTCACCACAGCAAGCCGCTGATTACATGCCTCAACTGTATCAACGGGCACAGACTGAATGGCCTTGGATTGGTGTCATCAATTACTGGTTTTTTACTCGCCCTGACCCTTCTGAGAGGAATCGACCTGAATACTACTTTCGCATGGTGGAACCCGATTTCGACCCGGAAAATGATCCGCCATTTGAACCCATGCCCATCTATGAAGCCATGCGCGATCATATTCTCAGTGAACAACCCACACTGTATCAGGGCGTTCATCAGATCGAAGATCATTGGGCAGTTGAGCTTTCAGAGGCTTCTGAGATTGTGCCGGACGACCAAGCACAGTTTGCTGAAGCGCTTCGGACGGACCTGGTTCGTTTTTCTGCTGCCGGTACTGATGTCTCTATCCTTTGGAAAGGTACATCGTTAGAAGTGATAGATGATCGAGGTACACGAACCTTCGCCTTAGCTAATCAGCAGTCTAATGGTGTGTCAGATAATTGGTCTCGAATTCAGTTGCACTCATCTTTATTACCTGAATCCAGCCTTTATACGATTATCGCAACAGGGGATGAGTTTCTTGTGGATTCAATATCAATCTCGGATCGCACTTACGAGAACCTAGCCCCCCTGTTTGCGATTGGAGCAACAACACTCTTGATGTTGGTTATTGCTATTGGGAATGGAATTCAGCTCCGGTTCGGTTGATCTGTTCATCACAAGCCCCACAAACGGACACAAGTCCGTTTACTCATTGTTCTCTAATGGAAACTCGACTCGAATAATTGTATCCTTACTCTTGTAAATGGACTAGCATATCATTTTCAATCGACAGGAGTGTGATAATGAGTCAATGGAATTTCGATCCAGCCCATAGTAATGCCGATTTTGCCGTTCGCCATATGATGGTCACGACAGTACGCGGTGGCTTCAAAGATGTAAGCGGGTTAATCAACTATGATCCTGACAATGTCGCCAACTCATCCGTTGAAGCAACCATCCAGACGGCCACTGTCTGGACAGGTATCGCAGATCGTGACGCTCACTTGCGAAGCCCTGATTTTCTCGATTCGGAAAACTTCCCTGAGATGATCTTCAAAAGCACTCGTGTTGAAGCCAACGGCAAGAACAAAGCCAAAGTGACGGGCGATCTCACGATCCGCAGCATCACCAAATCCGTTGTTTTGGAGGTAGAATTCCTCGGTGAACAAAAGAATCCTTTCACAGGAGTGAATACGATTGGGTTTACTGCCCACACCTCCATTGAACGTGAAGCTTGGGGGCTGAGTTGGAATCAAGCCTTAGAAACAGGTGGCTGGTTGGTGGGCAAAGAGGTCAAAATCACATTGGATGTTGAAGGCATTCCTGTAACAGCAGCCAAAGCGATCTAAGCCTTCATCAACCTTAGGCGTGTAGGGGCGCGGAACGCCCCTATTTTGATTCTTGCTTTGGCGCTATAATATGGCAGAATGCAGTCTGAATTTTGATCCTTAAAGACATATGCGACGAATTTCTGCGGCCAATCACCACATCATTGAGTTTTCAGATCAGCAGTGGTGGCTATATGCTTATGATGAAGAAGGTGAACAGCGCCAATTGTTGGAAGCCCTTCCTGATACACCTCTGCAGTACACTGCAGAGTTTGCCAGTACCCGGCGCCTCCCCCAGAACGGATTTCTCCCCTTAGAGTATATTTGGCAAGTCGTTCTGGGCTGGTCACATGATGATGACGCATGGCATTTAGGCTTGCTGTTGGCCCGTGATCTGGCGGATGCGCGAGGTAGTCGCTGGTGTCAGATTAGCTACTGGCCGGATGCCGATGGCTCAGTCTTTCGTGATCTGGCGGAAGAGACAGGACAAGCCCTCGCTAAAATATTATCATGTTCATTTCATATCATCCCACCCCGGGCTGAGCAGGATCATGTACTTTCATTATCGGAACTTCCTCTGGAACTAGGCATGTGGCGACTTAAAGCAGCAAGGGAAGAGACACTTGAATTAGTCAGATCACGGCGTTGGTTGGTCTCGCGTTGGATGCGGGTTGCATGGTTGAGCCTCTGGGCGGCGATTTTTGCTATACTGTCCATCTCTACTCTAGTCACTGATCTGGCGTTGCCCAATGCAGGTGCTTTGTTACCTAATCCAGAACTTCTCCCTTATCTGGGTCTGGGTTCTGCGATGATCTTGTTGGGGATGATTCTCTTTGGCCTTTACGAAATTATTTCAACACCGAACCGCATTATTGTGGACGGCCCCCAACATAAAGTCGCGGCGATGCGCGGCACCTCTGAACAATGGTACAAGAACGGCAGAGACCTGCAATCAATCTACGTGACCCAGGTAGTTAATAAACGCGGCAAGAAGCGCACCGTCTATCATGGCGAAATCAATCTCTTCCTCCAAGATGGCAAATTCCAGCAGGTCATTGAGCAGCCGCACCACGAAGAAGAAATCCATGCGCTTCAGCCGAGCGATACCCCGGCTGAAGAAGCAGTTACTTCCTTGACATCCTCAACCGCAGTAACGGATTTGCAAATGGCAGGGTTATATATCGCCAATACGCTCGGGGGTCTGCCTGCCTGGTACGATCAACGCATCAAATAGTCTTATGTCCCCTCTGATCTTGTTTACGAATGACGACGGTATTAACTCACCAGGCCTTTGGGCAGCAGTTCGTGCATTTGCTGGTTTAGGGGATCGTCTGGTGGTTGCACCCAGAGAGCAGCAATCGGCTACTGGGCGCAGTATGCCCATTTCTAGTAAAGGCCGCATTTACCCTTATCGACAGATTCCAGAGCCAAACTGTGCTGCTTATGCGGTGGATGGCACACCCGCTCAAGCAGTACAACACGGCATTATTGAACTCACCAAAGAACAGCCAGCATTGGTGGTATCCGGGATCAATTATGGAGAAAACACAGGCAATGGTGTGACAATTTCTGGCACAATCGGTGCGGCATTAGAAGCTGCAAGTTTTGGCATTCCGGCGCTGGCAATCTCCCAGCAAACACACCATGAACTGCATCTGACTTATTCGCAGGAAGTCGATTTTGAACCAGCCGCCCACTTCGCACGGAAGTTTGGCGAATGGCTGGTCTCGCAGCCTGCCCGCCCGGACGATGTTGATTTGCTCAAGGTTGATGTCCCCTTAAAGGCCAGCTTCAATACCCCCTGGGAAGTCACACGATTGAGTCGCCGCCGGGTCTATTGGCCGACCCGCCCAGAGCGCCTTTCTCTCAATGACACAGGACGGCTGGGTTACAAACATGACATTGATCCCACACAGGCAGAACCCGACTCAGATGTTTATGTGTTGATGGTAAAAGGCCACGTCTCAGTTACCCCCATGAGTCTCGACATGTCCTCTCGGACAGACCGCTTCCGCCTTAAACAATTATTCACAGGCGAACGTACCTATGGTGAAGCTAGTTCATAATTCTGGCTTGCCCAGGCAGTTTATCTGATATATATTATCAACAATGACAATCATACCAGGGGGGGTATGATGTTAGAAACGAGTCGTAGCCTACCAACGGCTGAGCGATTCATACAATCTGCCTTAGATGCACTTTCCGCACATGTCGCCATCCTCAATCATGAAGGTGAGATTATCGGTGTAAACGCTGCATGGCGTAATTTTGCTGATAGCAACGGCTTCAAAGACACAACTTACGGCATTGGTACAAACTACTTACGGGTATGTGATGCCGCGGCCATCAACAAATCACCCTTTGCCACTTATGCAGCCTCTGGAATCCGCGACGTGATGCGAGGCAAAAGCAGCAACTTCCAGCTGGAATATCCCTGCCACAACAACACCGATAAGCGCTGGTTTGTCATGCAGGTGACACGTTTTGATTGGGACAGTAGCCCCCGTTATGTGATTGCTCATCAGAACGTCACGGCTCTCAAAGTAGTACAGAATCAATTGCAGGAGAACCAACAATACCTTCAGGCTATCCTGGATAATGTTCCCAACGGCATTATCACAATTAACCCACGTGGTCAAATCGAATCGGCAAATCCAGCGGCAGCGGGCATTTTTGGCTATAGTGTGGGCGACCTCTATGAATGCCCATTCCAGCACTTAATGTCCGATCCACATTGTGATATGACAACACATGAGTTGCTGGAAGATATTCGAGTTCAACGCTATCTCAGTTTTACTGGCGTACGCCAGGACAGATCAGAGTTTCCGATGTATCTGGCCACTAGTCAGGTGGCATTGGGTAATCGTCGCATTCACACCATCATCATCCAAGACTTGACTGAGCGACAGCGGATGGAAGCGGAAATCATAGAAAATGAACGCCTCAACATCGCACTGGGTAAAGAACGGGAACTGCGGGAACTGAAGAATCGTTTCATTTCGATGATGTCCCATGAGCTGCGGACACCTCTGACTTCAATCATGCTGTCCGGTGACATGCTCAAACACTATAGTGATCGTGCCCCAGAAGAAGAAAAAGCGCTCTATATCAACAACATTCATCAGCAGATTGAACACATTAACGAGCTCATCCGAGATGTCCAGACAATCAGCAAGACTGAGGAACATCAGGTGGTTTTTGCGCCTGAGTACACCAATGTTGTCGAGTATCTCCAGAAGATGGCAGATGAGTTTAACTTGACATACCAACACACCCATATCATCCACTTTGCTTCATCAACGGATGCCATTCACAGCATGATGGATCCCAAATTGATGCGGAGCATCATCGCCAATCTGCTAACCAACGCGCTCAAGTATTCACCAGATGGCGGCTCGGTCAATCTCCATTTACACAATGGTGGTTCAATGATGAGTATCGCTGTACAAGATCATGGAATTGGCATCCCCAAAGAGGATATTCCCCGGCTGTTCGAGCCATTCCATCGCGGTGCAAACGTGGAGACCTTACCTGGAACCGGACTTGGACTGGCCATTGCAAAACAGGCAGTCGAACTCCACGAGGGTGAGATTAAAATCGATAGTGTCGTCGGTGAAGGCACAACTATCGTTGTTGAACTGCCCGTTATTGATACCCCGTAGTTGCTTGGTCACCCAACGAGTCTTATAGTGGGGTTTGCCTTGTTTATAAGCACCCGTGTGATAGGCACTACTCGTCATCCACTCCAACAATTTGAGTAGCATCTCGTTTTTGGCAGCTACCCATTCAGGATCAGACCAGCGGTTGTGCAATTCGTAGGGATCCGATTCGATATCGCGGTTCCAGTAATTGTCACCCGGCTCTACGATACCAGGATAGCATACAATCAACAGTATCGTACATCAGCCGCCTTGTAGGGATGCCGATGATCCGAGCAAAAAATGAGCAAACTGTTTTCCAGATAACCCCGATTTTCGAGCGTTTTAAGAACTTCCCCAGTAACTCTGGTTTCATCCAATAGTCAAATAGTTGTTGTGGTGTGTGCCCGGTCAGAACGTTTGTTCATTACACAAACCTGTTAACTTCTGCACAACCTTATGGACACTGCCTATAACGAAGAGTACACTTACAGTATTGAATTGAGAGGAGCGCTTATGCAGATTGATCTAACAGACCAAGTTGCATTGGTGACGGGCAGCGCCCATCGTGTAGGGAAAGCCATTGCGTTGGAACTGGCGAAAAACGGCATGAGCATCATGGTACATTACCACTCGGCGGAGGATAGTGCCGTGCGCGAGACCATCCACGAGATCAAGTCGTTCGGTGTAGATGCATTTTCAGTACAGTCTGATATCAGCCAGCCAGAGGGCGTTCAAGCGGTTTTTGAGGCTATCCGCAAACAATTCGAGAAGCTGCATGTCCTCGTCAACAGTGCCTCAGTTTTCCACAAGAACACACTGATGGAAGCATCGCTAGAGGAGTGGCGGCAATCGCTGGACATCAACCTGACCGCCCCTTTTATGTGTATGCAAGCGGCGGTGAAGCTGATGCGCGAGAACATCCCTGTTGGTGGCAGCATCATCAACATCCTGGATTATGGCTCCGTGCGTCCTTGGGTAGACCGCATTGATCATGGCGTGAGCAAAGCGGGTCTGCGGGCATTGACTGAAACTAGTGCTTTATCACTTGGTGCAGAAAACATCCGTGTCAACGGTGTGCTACCAGGCCCTGTCATGAAGACCCCAGGCATGACTGATGAATTCTGGAAAGAAATCGGTGAACGCACGCCCCTCAAACGCACAGGCTCTGCCGAAGATGTGGCCCGTGCGGTGGCGTTTTTAGCACAAGAAGACTTTGTGACAGGGGCCATCCTCCACGTCAACGGGGGCGAAACACTATCTTGACCCATGTTCCGCCTTTTCTGGAGGTTTATCGGCACATGACACTGTCTTGTGTGGAGGAGCAAAATATAATCACCCTGTTGTTCAGCATGTATTTAAATTCTGGTCGGACAAACCCATGTCAATCGTGAAAGTCGAAGCCCTGCCTGTTCGTATCCGCCGTGACGAAGCCTATCTCGGTTCGCTCCCCCCCGAAGTCGACCCGAATGCCTACTTCACCCGCCCACCCTATCGGGCATTGTACTCAGCGAATTTTGAGACGGTCTTCATCAAACTCATCACGGCCGACGGTGTTGTCGGCTGGGGAGAAGCGCTCGCTCCAGTCGCGCCTGAAGTGGTCACCACCATTGTTGAGCAGTTGCTGGCTCCTGTGCTATTGGGCAGTGATCCATTAGATGGCAATGTCTTGTGGAATCGGATGTATGATCTGATGCGAGAACGGGGCTACTACGGTGGTTTCATGCTGGATGCGATTAGCGGGTGCGATATTGCCCTGTGGGATTTGCGTGGGAAGCTGCTCGATCAACCCGTGTACAAACTACTGGGTGGTGCATTTGCTGATCCGATTCCATGTTATGTGTCAGGTCTTCCACGCCCAGACATCGCTGGGCGGGTTGCATTGGCCCAGCAATGGTGGTCACGCGACTTCCATGCCTTTAAACTGGCAGCCGGACATGGTGTCATTGCTGACTTAAAGAGCATCGGCGCTCTGCGCGAGACATTTGGCGAAGATGCCACCCTCTTGCTCGATACCCATTGGGTTTACAATTTGGATGAAGCGATTCAACTAGGACATGGGCTGGAAGCGATTGGCGCGGGGTTCTTTGAAGCCCCCATCAACCCGGAAGACCTGGATGCTCATGTGAAACTTACTGATGCTGTTGCTGTGCCGATTGCTATCGGCGAGACAGAACGCACACGTTACCAGTACAAACCCTGGCTAGTGCAGCGTGGCGCAGATATCTTGCAGCCGGATGTGGGTCGTAGTGGGATTAGCGAACTAGTCAAGATCGCAAACATGGCGGAAGCATTTAACATCCCGATTGCCCCTCACTTGAGTGTTGGGTTGGGCGTTTGTATCGCTGCTTCTCTTCATGCAGCGGCGGCCCTCTCTAACCTATGGATATTGGAGTATCAACCCCCTGTATTTGAGCTTGCCAACACGCTACTCATAGAACCGCTTATTTGTGAGGCAGGTGCGTACCACCTCCCCCAAGAGAGTGGTCTCGGTGTCACCCTCAATGAGGGCAAACTGGCTGCTGCCCAAGCATAACTGACTAAGCGGTCTGTGTTTCTGGATCAAGCGGTAGCTGCACTGGTTTACCACCTGCCATTGACGACTGCCGAATCGCTAGGATGATCTCTTGATCGAGCCGCCCCTGATAGGGGCCGTAAGTCGGGTTGGTATTGTTACGCACTGCATCAACCAAACTCATCAAGCAGCCTGCGACTCCAATCTCATCATCATGCCAGTGGGGGCCAAAGCCCTGACGCCTAGGTGCAAAGGGATTCTCCCAGACAATTGGCTCGTCCGAATCGGGCAAATGGGCGATCATTGCCCGCAATGCCCCACCATCAACCCGTTCCACTCGCCGTTCCACTGCGATAAATTGGGGTCGTTGCTTATCGGCCGTCAGGACAGTCAGTTGTTCATTCACTTCAATGTGCACCCCCACACTGATACCCATGCCCTTCTCGCCCAGAAAACGGCTGCTGCGCCACCAACGCAAGTGCGAATCATAACCAACGGTTGTCCAGTGGAAAATACCAATTTGACCGCCTTCAAAAGTGATAATGCCGTGCTCCTGCGTTTCTTCGCGGGCTATGATGGATTTCCGTATCCGCGAATAGGATTCAGCCAGTTGATAATTCTGGACAACACCTACAACCTGAATCGGCCTAGCATCAAACCCGAGGTAACTGCGCATGACGCTGACACCATGATAACCGTGCCCAGCGAAGTCATTAAATGATGAGTGAATCTTGCCGAAGACACCCGCTTCGATCAGTTTGAGCTTGATTTGCTCCTGCGGACGGCGATGGAACTGCTCAGCAATCTCGATTTTCAGATTGCGTTCTTCGGCAGCGGCAATGATGGCATCCGCTTCTTTCAGGCTGTGGGCAATTGGAGTCTCCAGCAATACATGCAGCCCGCTTTCGACTGCCATCAAGCCGACAACACCGTTCGCCATGTAATTAACGGAGACAATGCCAATCTGTGCACCTGTTTCCCGGATAAGTCTGTCGATGTTGGTGTACCAGGGAATAGCCATCACTTCGCCAAGCAGCTTGGCAGAATCCTCGCTTCTGCTCCAGAGGGCAACCAATTCAACTTCATCCTTCAAGCCCTCTAGAATCGGACCATAAAGATAGTCAGATCGGGCTGACGCACCAATCAGGGCAACCCGTAGTTTTTCAGTCATATCATTCATCTCCTCAGGCGTTTACCCTGAAATTATAACGTACCCGAACAATAGCGTTTAGAAGAGACAAATGACTCAACTTCCGGCCTATAGATTTTATTCAAGACATTGTGTGGGAGAAATCGTGTTGTCAATGGGTATGTCCGCACCTAAATGTCATGGCGGGCATGCCGCTTAGCCCATCGCCTTTTTTAATCGCGTGTTCCTTTGGCATTGTATAATAATAGGGTACACAAGGATGAGACACAGTGCCCTATATTTTCATCAGCCATAGCAGCCGAGATACTGATGTCACGCGCTTCGTCGCTGACCATCTGGTTGAGGCTGGATTTGAAACTTGGGTTGATCTGGATAGCATAAAGTCTGGCGACCGATGGCTGCGATCAATTGAAAAGGCCGTGCGCGAATGCCACATCTTCGTGATCTTACTCTCCAGGCAGTCCCGTGATTCTGAGTGGTGTGAACGGGAAACACTGCTGGCGATGGATTTACGCAAACCTCTATTGATCGTCCTCCTGAAAGACATGCCCCTTCCCTTGCACCTGATTAACCGGCAGTTCACCGACTTTCGTCAGGATCGAGACGAGGGCATCAAAAAGCTGATCGTCGCCATCCGCCATGAGATGGAACGTATTGAGGTGGACCAAAAGCAATCACACCAACCCGCTGCTCTCTCACCGAAACCAGATGAAGACAATTTCTTCCAATATTTAGAGCAACTCCCTGGCGAAGAACACAACGCCCTGATTGCAAGGGATTTGTACCGTTGGGCATTGAACGAAGCCGATTCAGTTGAATTTGGCGGCAAGATCACGCCGGGTTTCCATGTTCGGATTCAGATCAAAGACGATACTGTCACGATTTTCTCTGTCTGGGCTTATCCAAAGCAACCTGCTGCCCAAGTTCAGTTGCAGTACCTCATAGATTACACACCTTATGACCAGGAATCCCAACGACAAGCAACGCTGAGTTCGCTCAATAATCTGATGGACGATCCATTTCTAGAAGAAAAAGCGGATCGACGCCCCACATTGCCCTTCGATGAAGGGTTCAATACCGCAGAGAAGCTGGAAAGCTTCAAGCAGATTATGCGGGAGATTTTTGATAATTTGCGCAGTGGTTAATTACTTAGGCAGTTTGAATCGATGGCGACGAATGATAGTTTGATCCCCATAGACTGACACCACGCTGAAGCCCGGCTCTGCACCTTTGTCCGATTGAGTCTCCACCATACCAGGCCAGGCATGAAATTGTGTCCAACTGCTGAGGGTACTGCAATAGAGAATGCCATCGCGGTAGATGTCCAGGTTTTGATGCACATGCCCAAAGAACACGCCACGGATCCGATCTTTAGCAGGCAGCAGCGCTTGATGAAGTTGCTCTGTGTTTTGGATACCCATGTAAGAATCTAACCAGCGTATCCCCGTTAGCACTGGGTTGTGATGAATAGCGATCAGCATGGGACGATTATCTTTGGCCTGACACAGCCCTGTTAACCAGCCAATTTGATAATCGCTAACGTAGCCGCGTGGTGGTTCGGCCTGTTTGTCGTTGCTATCCAAACACACAATCTGGACAGTATTGTGTTCAAAAACGTAGTGTAGCGGATTGATCGGGTCGTTATGGGCCATCAAATTTTTCTGTAAAGCGATGCTTTTATCGTGGTTACCTGCAATATAATAAACCGGATGCTTGATTTCACCCAGAATGTTACGACAGGCATTGTAGGCTTCGGGGTAAGGATCATAGGCCACATCACCCGTATGCAGCACAAAGTCGGGGTCAAATGGTAAGGCGTTGATCTGCTCCACCAATGCCTGGGCCCCAGCATACGAGGTGACTTCAGCATAATCTTTGCTATAGGTAGGATCAGGGTGAATGTGCGTATCACTAATGTGGACGAAGGTGAGTAAAGGGCGTGGCATCCGGCTGCTCCTGGCTGGGTTTATCCATAAATAGGATAACACAAACCATCGTTAGAGGTGTTGTATTTTCGCCGGGGTTGTGACGCTCTGCTGCCGATAAAGCGAACACAAGGTTCGGCGCAGCTTGCCGGCTTTACCACAAATCGAGGACGTCCTTCATAGGCAGGGTGAACCCCGGCAGCACAGCGCCGCCATCGAGTGTGTCGTCCATGCCAAATGAGCGCATGGGCTGGCCTGGTGGGTAGACGTCGATGCGCTCATCATCGACATCGACTTCCCAATACAGAATGTCCGCATCCAGGTAGATTTGCCGCTTGCGGGCAATGTCTGGCTTTCTGTCCGTCGGTGAAATCACCTCGACGGCAAACTCTGGCGGCACCGGATCAGGGTAGACACTACTCAAAGGCGTTGTCTTGTAGGCCACATCTGGGGCGATGACGTTGCCCAGCACGTTGTATGTGCCAGCTTCACCTGTGACATGGCTGGGCAGACCCTTCTCTCGACAGAAAAGTTTAATTTCAAAACTAATTGATGCTGCAACGCCTGAATTTTTGGTTCTACCCGGTGACACTTCGACAATCTCCCCGTTGATGAGTTCAAACATACGATCCACATTCTCATCGCGGAAGACGAACTGAACGAAGTTGTCAAGGGTAACGTGTGGCTCTCGAACGGTCATGATGTGATCTCCTTTCGTATCTACTTATTATAGCAGACGGTGGGGCAGAGGCGGGGTCTATCTTACTTCGGTTAAAACCCTGAAAATCGCCGAACCGCGACCATTCAAATCGAACCAAAGGTTCGCTGCGGCTTGCGGCGGGATCAAGCCCGTTTCTGTCAGTGTCTGCACTTGATAAATCACTGCCAGAGTGGCGGATAATCAGACCAAGATGGACAAGGCATCAACGATGAACAGCTCACCTTGAGTCAGCAGTTCGCTGATTGTGCCCAATACTTGACTGAGAACTCCTTTGATCGTGTGCAGCCGAGGGTTGAACCGCGAGACACTGAAGCAAGCGATGTTTCCTGTCAAGTGCAACACGCCCAAGGCACGTTCATGATGATTTTGAAACTGTTGGGCTGCCACTACAGCTAGGGTCAGAATCTCAGCATTACTCATTTGGGTTCGGCTATCATCGGATGTTCGTGGCACGCAACATATCATCTATCACCACATCAATCGTTACAATCGCATCGGCGTTCATACGATTACCCCTAGCAATCAAAGTCTAATTACCATCATGGCATATGTGCTTTCTAGTTTTTGTGACGGCTCAGCCCGATAAAGCGAACACAAGGTTCGGCGAACTGAAAGGGCGAACCTTCGGTTCGGGGGCGCTTCTCAGGCTACGCACGTTCCAACGAACCACGTTAGCGCCTGAAGGCCACGTCCTGGTCCACTTTATGCGACTGCAAGATCGAGGATATTCCGTGCGGCGTTCACGTCTCGATCCGCCGTGAAGCCGCAATTTAGACACTGATGCGTACGGACACGCAAGTCTTTTTTCACCATCGCACCACAGCCGTTGCATCGCTGCGACGTGTTCTTGGGGGACCTCAACTCCGGCCTCCAGAGTCTTGTCTTCGAGGATTTGGTAGAAGATACCCAGAGCAACATCGTGCGTAACACGGGAGAGGCTGCCATTGTGAAGCATAAACGAAAGGTTTAGGTTCTCAATCGCAATCAGACCGTAGCTGTTGACTAATTGGTAGACAACCTTGTGCCACCAATCATGGCGCTGATTAGCGATCTGTTCCAGTTCTTTTGCCAATTGATGTACCGCTTTTCGGCGGGCAACTTTACGCTGCAATTTGCGCAAGCGTACCAACGAGGCTTTCAGGTATTGTGAACTATAACCGTGCCATTGCTCAGAGCGAGCGCATGATGAATACTGACATCAATCCAGCCAGAGGGCTTGCGCAGGATGATAATGTTTTTGAGCTCGCCATCGGGCAGAGGGCGATGCCACTTGATCGAGATCAAGCCGACGTTCTGTACACGCAGTTTGCTGTCTTTCAGACCAGTGCCATCACCGGGTTTGTAGTTGACACTCTGAAACCGGCGCCAGTTCTTGAACCTGGACGTCCGCGTTTGCCCTGCATGAACTCCCGATAGGCTGCCGCAAGACCTGTTGCCCTGCGGTCATATTGACCAAGCGAAGCGGATTATCTTCCGGTTCCTCGTTGCGCCACTGTTTCCACATCGCAGATTGTTCGTCGTAGGTGACGCTGTAGCGCGACTCTTGCCACCGTTTGCGGCGATCAGCTAGGGCAGCAGGACAGGCGCAAAACCTCGTTAAGCGTCGCTTGCTGCTCATCAGTTGGGTACAGGCGGTATTTATCACCTACTGACCCTTTTGCTCGTCAATCTATCGCTGGATTGTCTCAGCCGATACGTGACCTGCTGTTTCTGCATAATACGAATGAGGCCACAGGGAAGGCAATCGGGATTTCAGGTATGGGAATTCCTTTCGCAGTCTGTGCATGATTGGGTTAATTGCCATCGTTGGGGGAAACGAGGCAAATGATCGTCTTGCACGGTCATGGTCAACACATGACCTTCCAGGACCAACATGACCCGCCAACACAGGTCGCCGATACTTTGGACACCATACCAGATGAGAGTTGATGTTATCATGAGCATGTCGCGTTTGATTAGTCATAGTAAACAAATTATAACACGTTCTTCTGAGAGAGACAATCATTCGTTTAGTGAGAAAGGAGGTCGACCGTTCAGTTCGCGGCGCACGAACTTCTAGTTCGCCCCCAACCAAAGGTTGGCCCCCGCTCAAGGCGAACCGAAGGTTCGATGGTGTCCTCGCGCTGATTTTCTATGGATCAAGTTTATCGAGGGCTTCTTTGGTGCTAGTTCGCACATTGAGGTCGGGATCATGCAAGAGTGAACGCAAGGCATTGACAACTTCTACGTCCGTAGAGTTCGCCAGATCACCCAGCGCATAGGCCACGCTGTAACGCACTCGTTCGTTTTCGTCGTTGACCAATTTCATCAAGGCTTGAATGGCGCGGCGATCTCCCAGGCGACCCAGAGCGACGGTTGCCCCATGCCGAATGTTGGCATTGTCACTTTCCACCACATTTAGCAGGGCCTCAACCGTTTGGGGGTGGTTGATCTGCCCCAATGCCAGAGTCGCATTGAAGTGGATGTAGAGATCATTATGACTCAGAAATTCGATCAATGGCAAAACAGCACGTGGGTCCCCAATACGTCGCAAGGCAATCATCGCACTGATCACCACCTGATCGTCCGAATCTTGCAATGCTACGATCAGCGGACCAATGACAGAAGCGTCCTTGATTTGACCAAGCGCCTCAATGGCATTGGCGCAGACCAGAGCATCACCATCATAGACAGCATTAATTAAGGCCGGGATAGCGCCAGAACCGATCTTGACGAGGGATTCAATAGCCTTTTCCTGATCATCAACTTCTGCTGATCCTAGATTAGTGATATGTTTGAAGATGTTCTGCCCTGTCATGCCAATTAATCTCCAAGCCGTTTGAGCGCAACATGCACAAAGTTCCTGACGTCTGCATCCGATTCACTGACTAACAGCGCTTCCAGGGGCTGCACGGCACGCGGATCATCCATATTCATTAATGCCTCCGCTGCGCTTCGCCGTACATTGGAACTTTCATCAACCAACGTTCGGGTCAGTGGCTCAAAGGCACGTCCATCTTTAATCTGCCCCAGTGACCAAACGGCATTGTATCTCACCCATTCCGTTTCATCGTCCAAGGTGTCGATCAGGGCTTGGGTCGCCCGGAAATCACTGATTTGTCCTAGCGCTTTTGCTGAACGAATACGCACCCACTCGTTTTTGTGTTTAAGCAATGGGAGCAAGTGGGGTACGGCTCGTTTATCAGCGATCATGCCCAAAGCAGAGGCAATACTACCGCAGACAGTCGCATCAATATCTGGTATCGTAGTAATCAGCGGCTCGACAGCGCGTTCATCGCCGATCCAACCCAACGCAGCAGCAGCGTTACGGCGGACAGAGACCTTTGCGTCTTTTAAGAGTTCAATCAGAGGGGCAACGGCCCGTTCATCGCCAATTTCACCCAGTGCTTTCGCTGCCCAATCCTGCACCTCGTCGCTATCATCATTAAGCATGGCGCTCAATGGCTGCACAGCCCGTTCATCTTGTATTTCGCCCAATGCCCATACCAGCATGTAGCGGGCATGTGGAGAGACCTTTGACAGCGAGTTAATGATGATTTCGACGGCTTCCTGACCCACCTCGATTAACTCAATGGCGGTGATTTGTTGCTCAACTTGTGTCTGATCATCTAAGGAATCGATCAGTGTTTGCACATGTAACGATGACATAGATTACCACTTCCGACCAATGTACACCTTCTCATATTAACACATGTTGTAAGCCTAAGAGTAGCGTCCCTCGCCTGTATCTCGCATTTCGAGCGTTTGTTGTTCCATCTCCCAGATGTCTGATGATTCCTGTTGTTTCATCATGCGATTCAAGCGTGGATGCCCATCGGCATACTCGTTCATCCATTCGTGGGCAAAGTTGCCATCACGAATGTCCCGCAGCGTAATTTCCATCAATCGCTCTAGCTTCAATTCATGGAAACGATCCATACGACTCAACGTGCCGAATTGCCCGGTTAATGGGATCGATTTGATGGCATCAGTCAGGCCATGTTCGACAACCTGTTGGATGTAATCAGCAAATTTACCAGAAAGATATAGATCGGTCAGGACGGCTTCGGGCGGGTATCCTTGCTCGGCCAGGATAGATGAAGCGGTCATCATGATGTGATGAAAAATGGGCATCATGGTCTGTTGTATAAAAAGAGAAAGCTCGGCTTCTTGTTCTATACTCACCTCAAGAGCCCCTAATTTCAATGCACCCATACCTAACGCCGTTGCCAGCACGGTATCCCAGGCATTGCGGCTAGCGTCCTGCCACACCGACACGTAACATAGCGGATAGTCGCTTTGTAGATGATGAGAAGCTCTGCCACGTGGTGCGATCAAACCCACATCCACAAATGGGGGCGGTTCGATGAAGCCAAAAGCGATGTTATAAGCCCTATCAAAGATCAATGTATGCCCGCGTCGCAAATTAGAAGATACCCCTTGCATATAGACCGATGTCATCTGTTCATCAGGCATAGAAAACAGCAAAATATCCGACTCTTGAACAACCTCATTGATAGATAACGCTGTCAGGCCATCGTTTGTGGCAAGATTCACATCTTCATGTGTGCCCGCCACAATCACAACAATGCCTTGATGGCGCAAGTTCAAAGCAGCCGGACGACTCAAACTGCCATAACCGATTACGCCGACTGTTTTGGAGGCGATAAGTTCTAAGTCAGCGTCATCTTCATAATAAGCGACTGTCATGATCGCTCTCCTTTGAGTTGTGCAATCCAGATCGGCAGATCATAGCCATTACGCTTGAAATTAAAGCGCTGATACAATCGCTGTGAGCGCAAATTACTCTCCTGGGTGTTGACTGTCAGTGTATACACCCGACGTCGATGAAAGCGTTCAATCAAATCGGTTATTAATGCGCTCCCAATCCCTTGACCTTGCGCGTCTGGCAGAATCGCCAGACGCGCAAGGTGGGCCCTGTCTTGATACACTGTGCTGATCTGAAAGCCGATCACCGTGTCGTTGATTAATGCTACTGTGCTTGCAGCTGCGATACGATAGGCTTGATAAATTTCCAGGTGTGACATTTGCCAGAGAGGGGAAAATGCGGCGAGATCAATCTCTGCCATCACACCCAGATCGTCATTATCGGCAATGTGGATTGTGGCAGGCGAGGGTTGTGGCTCAATAGGACGGCTGCGGCCTCGGCAGAGCGTGATAATATCTTCCTGGTAGGCAAAGCCGAGGGCTGGCAAATAGCGCGTAGGCCAGTTTTCAGCCAGGAGAACCGCGCATTGTTGGGACCCGTCTGCGATCATCTCATCAGACATTGCTTCCCATAACAGGCCGATGATGGCCTGGGTTGGGATATCATCTGTGAAGGCCAGCAGCCGTAACCAGCTATAGCCATTTAACGATGGGCTTGCTCCCAGGATGCCAAGAAGCCGCGTGTGCTGCCACGCTAACCGAATGATCGCGCCAGGAGTCCTCAGCCATTGAGCGGTATCGCACCAATCAAAATGAGTGTGGACGGCTGTACTTTGGAAGACGAGATCAAGCACAGCCTGCTGATGGCTGCGTTCGTAGGGGGTGATATTAACCCCGTTCATCTGCGCCGCCTGCGTTCTGCGTAACTGTCTTTTACTGTAAGAGCAAGCACGGTACACAGCCGATCATCTAGCAGCCGGCTGCGGATGCGTTCGTCTAGTTCTTCCAGCTGCTTGCTGGTGGTGATGACGGTAGAATTTTGCGTGACATAACGATAATCAATGAGTTGGAAGAGTTTCTCGCGTGCCCAGGACGACGCATATTCCGTTTCCAAGTCATCTAAAATTAACAGGGGCACGGTCTTGACCTCATGAAAACGCTGATCAAAGGATTTCGTGGAGTTCGGTGCGAAGGCCGTCCGCAGATAATCCAGCAGATCAGGCACAGTGAGGAACATGATCTCATCGCCTACATTCCGACGAAAATTGCCGATGGCCGCTGCCAGGTGCGTTTTACCACAACCATACGTCCCGATAAACAAGCGCCAGCCCACCGGATTCTCAGCGTATTGATACGCCTTTTGCCAAACTCTTTCCAGGTTCTTGCGCTCTTCTGAGGAGGTCTTGGTCTGCACATCAAAGGTATCAAACGTCAGATTTTGATAAAGTGATAAATTCGATTGGAGTTGCAGCCCTACATCTTGCATCACGTTGCGGTAATCTGGGGCACGGATTGTCAAGCGGGTAATCAGTTGGTCGTCTAGCAAACGACTGCGGACGCGCGGATCAAGTGAATGAATATCAGTATTGGTCGTGATGACGGTCGGCTGTTCATGGCTGTAACGATGGTTTAGCAGTTGGAAAAGCTTCTCCTGGGCCCATTGACTGGGGTTTTCCACGCCCAGATCATCAATAATCAGCAGTGGCACGTTGCGTACATGCTCGAATGTCTCATCATAGGTGGCTTCTGCTGTAGGGGAAAACGCCGCACGCAGATGATCAAGCAAATCGGGTGCGGTAATAAATAAGACCGGACCCCCAGTTTCCAAACGAAAATTGCCCACAGCCGCTGCCAGATGCGTTTTACCACAACCATACGTCCCCTCGAATAACAGCCAGCCCTGCGGCTCCTGCGCGAAGCGATAGGCAGCTGTATGGGCATGACGCAAAGACTGACGTTCTTCTTCGTGGTGCATGCCCGAATCGACCTCAAAGGTGTCGAAGGTCTTGTTCGCAAAGGCAGAAAGATTGCCCATACGCCGCAGTCGGTTATGCCATGCATTGTCTTGTTCCACCGGGTTATTAGGACAGCGGAACATCTTGCCGAAGCGCGGATCATCCATGGGCACAGCGTAGCGAATCATGCCCAGATTTTCGCAGATCGGTTCACGTCTACAAATTGAACAAAGGTCAATGCTCGATGAAGTCGGCGTATCGTCCAGAGACATAATCCTTTCCACCGTCCTTGTTTGTGTCCTTGCCATCATGCCGCCACCGTTCCAGAATCGCCCGGATATATCGAATATTGCGGGCATTGTTCTGAACAGCTAGCCGGATCGCTTCTTCTATCCATCCCGCTGGGAATTCCTGCTCCATGTCGCGTAGCTCATCACGGATCATCGGCGTAATTGTGCCTATATTATCGAGAAACAGGCTGTAGATGCCAGGGCGCTCTGGCAATATTTCAATCAGATTGTCAAGGTCAGCGGGCTGCCATGCACCCACTTCCACCTGCTTCCGACCTGCACGCCCTTTTTCGGTATTCACAAAATACAGTTTATGCTTTTGCCCATGAACGGAGATATCCGCTTGCAACAGCCCCCCATGTTCAACGGCTAATTGCAAGGCGTGTTTGAGGTCAGCATCTGTAGAAGCAATCATATCCTGACAGCTGATAAAATCTTCCTGACGTAGATAAGGGTAGTCCCCTTCTTTTTGGGGTAATGCCCAAAAGCAGAAGAGCATCAGCTTCAGTTCAGTCACATCCTCAATTCGAGGCAGAAAATCGCTGAAGAATCCAGGTGGAATCCTGAGATGCCTAAACGCACCGGGTGGAAATCCATTGAACTGGTTCACTAGAATTCTCCCAGATCAACGCGCCGAACAGCGCCATCAATAAACTTGGTGATCGACTTATCAAAATAGAGCGAGATCGTTCCAGTGGGGCCGTTGCGATGCTTGGCGACGATCACATCGGCCTGATTAGGAAACTCCGTCGCTTCGTTATAGACTACATCACGATAGAGAAACATTACAATATCAGCGTCCTGCTCAATCGAACCAGATTCGCGTAGATCGCTGAGTACTGGTCGTTTATCCTGACGCTGCTCAACGGCACGGCTCAACTGCGCTGCCGAAAACATCGGGACGTTGAGTTCACGGGCGAGTTCTTTCAAGCTACGGCTGATATAGCTAATTTCTTGCACACGGTTATTCTGGTACTGTCCACCGGCATTCATCAACTGCATATAATCAACGATGACCAGATCAATCCCATGTTCATGTTGCAGACGCCGACACTTGGTTCGCATCTGAATCGGATTGAGTGCAGGTGTATCGTCAATGAAAATCGGAAAGCGACTGACCCGGCCAGCGGCCTCTACAAAACGCGAATACTCCTGCGGGTTCAATCGTCCCAGGCGGAGATTCTGGGTGCTGATGCCCGTTTCCATCGAGATCATGCGCTGAGTCAACTGGTCAACGCCCATTTCCATCGTGAAGATGGCCACCCGCCCGCCCATCCGCGCCGCATTAACAGCAGTTGATAATAAAAAACTGGATTTGCCCATACCCGGTCTGCCTGCAAAGATCAACAAATCTGAGCGCTGGAAGCCACCCAGTAAGCCATCCAGATCACGAAAGCCTGATGGCAGGCCCATCGATTCATGTTGATTCTGAAGCAAGTATTCAATGCGATCAAAATATTCATTGACCGCATTATTCATCGTCACAAATTCACGCTTCAATTGCCGATCTGTCACACCAAACAGCTTGATTTCAGCCTCGGCTGTTATCTCATCAATGTTTAAGGTTTCATCGGTTGCTAGCGTCTTAATTTGGTCGGCAGTAGTCATTAAGCGGCGGCGAATAGCAGCCCGTTCAACCAACCGTCCATAGACTTCAGCGTGGACAGATGTGGGGGTGTTGGTGATGAGTTGCGTCAGATAGGGTGGCCCGCCGATTTCCTCTAGCATTTGCATATCCTGGAGTTCCTTGGCCAGTGTAATGTTATCGATGGGATCGCGGCGCTCATGGAGGCGTTGCATCGCCTGCCAGATATGGCTGTGACGCACAAAGAAAAAATCGTCCGAAGTCAGGAACGAGGCTACTGTTAAAAATGTATTGGGATTCACCAAGACCGCCCCGATAACGGCTTCTTCGGCTTCCTGGCTATAGGGTGAATCGGTTATCATTTGGTTCGACATGAGCTCTACATGAATAAGAAACGGTGCGCTCGGTTACAACGCACCGTTCCAGAGAGTAACTAATGTGGAGTTAGGCTAATTATCGTTGTCGTCTTCTTCGAGATCAATGTCTAGTTGATTGACAAAATCGGCAAAGGCGCTTAGTTTCTTTTCCTCGTCGAGATCACCTTCTAGAGCAGTGACTTCATTTTCGACATCTTCATCAGGTTCAATCGCAGCTTTAGACATCACCGTATCTGCAACGAAAATGGGCGCGCTAGCCCGCACTGCCAATGCAATTGCATCACTCGAACGGGAGTCAATTTCGATCTGTTTGCTGTCAAATTCGATGACCACCCGGGCATAATAAACATCGTTGCGCAGATCGCTAATTAAGACATGCACAACGCGTCCGCCGAGTTCTGCAATCACGGACTTCAACAAATCGTGGGTCATCGGACGCGGTGATGGCATTTCCTGGAGTTCGATGGTGATGGCATCTGCTTCAAATGGGCCGATCCAGATCGGTAAATAACGGGCACCATCTGTTTCTTTGAGAACAACAATTCGATGTTGCGACATCAAACTGACACGAATGCTATCAATCACTACCTCAATCATAGTTCCCACCCAATCTGCTAAAACAAGACCACGTTCAAGCAGCCTATAAATATCCATTATACACTGAACAGATCATACAACAATACATCTTGCAAGAACATGAATGTTTGGGCAATACTCATCCGATGCGATTCTTAACGGTTCCATTTGTCATTCTTCTGGTCGCTGCTTGTAGCGCTAAACCAAGGGCTGAATATACCCTTCAGGATGTCTTGCTGCAAGAAAATTTTGCTCCTGGCGGATGGGATCAATGGCGTCAAGGTGAGGTTTCGGCGAGGATTGAAGGTGAAGCTTATCGTATCCGTACCAATGTCAATCGCTTTGTCCGAGGGTTCAACAGCATACCTTACAAGAACGTTATTATTGATGTCCGGACCTTCCAGACTACACAGGACAAAACCAATGCCTATGGCGTCATTTGCCGGGGTTCGACCAGCATAAACAGCAGCAACGGTTACTATTTCCTCATCGGGGCGGATGGCTCATACTCCATCCGCATCGGACAATCGCAAAAGGTCAATCCACTCGTCCGTTGGGCCAAAACCAAGGCTGTCAATCAAGGGGCTTCGATCAACAACCTACGGATCATCTGTATTGATGATTATCTAGCGCTGTACATTAATGGCGAGTTCGTCGCCGATATCTGGGATTCGACTTATTCTGCCGGATACATTGGCTTGACGGCTGCTACCCGCGAAGGCACAGTCATCAATGTATCATTCGATAATTTGATTGTTCGTCAAGGAGAACTAAGTACCTATCCAAGAAATCAAAAGGGTCTTGAAAAAGGGGGAACTCGTTGAAATTGGTAGCAACAAACACCATACCTAGAAACCGGAGAATGTCGCCTCCCTTCAGGTTTCTAAGCCGCCCAGGAAGCGCCAACGGGGTCGTCGGGTCATGTTGAATGGGATTGAGTATGGGTTGTCAATGCAAAGCAGTTCACAAAGACTGCTTTGGCATCTTTACCAACGGTTTCAAAAAAGAGCCTCTTTGCCCATTGCGGTGCCCGAGCAAATCCACTGACACTCGGTCGGTGTCAGTCCCTCTGAGAAGGAGCCAAGAAGGGCGTGTCTTTGGCAGTTCCATGATAAGGGGTCATCATAATCAAATCACCTGCTGACAAGCCTCGCCGTCGTGATGCAGTTAGGAGCAGACCGTTGCAGGTAGGTCTCACCGATTTCTCGTGTTCCACCGGGGCACCATCGGCAAGAGGGAGGGACTTCTGGCCCCGCGATCCGTTTGAACTGTACATGCCCCTGTATTCATCGGTGCGAACAAGGGGGATAGGTCAGTTCATCAGCCATTGTGCGATCCTTTGCCCAGCGTGTTTACCCTGTTGCATGCGTTCATCCAGATGGGGTGGTTGGTTCGTTGGGATATAGTCACTGCCGATGAGGACAACGCCCTCTGGTAGCAGGGACTGGATATGCTTCATGATACGTGGGTGTTCAGCCTGCTGCCAATGCAACGGATCCGATTCAGGCCAATGAGCACTATGTTGGGCATCAGGTTGTGGTAACGACAAAATGCCGTTTCCCTGCTCATATTGTAGAATGACACCACCGCGTTCTGGTTGGTTAAGACGTTGGATTCCAACATTCAATGGCACATCATCAAGTTCTCGATAGCCTAATGAAACACGATAGATATCTTGATATGGATAGTCGAGCAGGAGTTGGCTGATTTCGGGTACAAAGGTATAAAACATACGCTCAGCATACCGGGCTGGAGCCGCCACAATTAAAGCATGGGTATCCAACATAATCCCGTTTTCCAGACAGACCGCGAATCGTTCGCTGCTTACCTGCCCGATGGTGCTGACCGCCATCCGATACATCACGGGTGATGTGATTCGGGACACCAAGGCATCAATCAACACGCTTGTTCCTGATTTGAAGGCGATGCGTTCAGCATCTATGGGGTGAAAGACGTCGGTCAAGCCCAAATGGTCACAATACATTTTGAAATTGCCAGAATTGCGAAGATCATGGAACATTGTCCCGCTATCGAATAGGAAACTATCCGTCGTTACCGTTTCGATGCTACCCCCCAAACGGGATTTAACTTCAATCAGCGTATAGGGAATATTCATCTGTTCCAGTTCAGTGGCGGCAGCTAACCCACTTAATCCGCCGCCAATTACTATCACATCACGCATAAGTCCCAGACCTAAAAACAAAAAACCACGACACTTTGGTCGCAGTTTAGTAAGCGGGTGACGGAATTCGAATCCGTGACCTTCTCCTTGGCAAGGAGACGTTCTACCGCTGAACTACACCCGCAAAGGTATCCAGCAGTATATGTCTATTTGCCACTTTATGCAAGGGCAAATTTGATGACAGATTGTACAAACTAGGTTATAGTTATCCGATGTTTTTAGTATTTATGTTTCTTTCAAGGAAGGGTCGGTCTTGGATAGGAAATTCTTCGCCCTATTACTCTCAATAGTCTTTCTCACCCCAATCATTATGTTCTTACTTCAGGGCGATGGTAGCTTGCCAGAAACAGCACTTGAAATCACAGGCATCAATGCGACTGGAATGCCAGAAGTGCTGATTACGGTCAACGTAGTCGACTCGCTGGGTCAACCCGTCAGCGGTCTTACAGAAGAAAACTTTAGGCTGAGTGGGGATATCGCGGAAGTGGCTGAAATCGTTAAAGTTGAAAATATCACCGATGACAACCTGCCCTTCGCAGCAGTACTTGTCATTGATACCAGTACTAGCATGGATGGACGCCCTATCCAAGAGGCGAAAGCAGCCGCATCCAGTTTTGTCAATACAATTGGTGATAATGCCTCAGTTGCCATCATCACCTTTAACACACAGGCACGGCTCGTCCAGGATTACACAACCGACAAAGACCTCTTGTTGAATACCATCTGGGCGCTGCCTCATGGAGGCGAGACGGCAATCTATGACGCGGGTCAACTTGCTGTTGAAACTGCTGCCAATTCCCTCTTCCCGCGCCGGACCGCCATCATCCTGAGTGATGGTGCGGAATATGGCGGTAACAGCAGCGCTTCACGCGAATCTGCACTTGAAACAGCGCAGGTGCGGGGTGTGCCTGTCTATACGATTGGCCTAGGTTATGGTGTGGATCGTACTTACTTACAAGAACTTTCTGAGGGAACCAATGCCCGCAACTTTGAATCACCAACACCCAATGAACTCACTGAAATTTACACCAGCCTAGCGAATCTGCTACGCAGCCAATATGTTATCACATTGAATATGGACGTGCCGCTGGATGGCACGGAATACGACTTGGACTTGCAAGTTGTCCGTCCTGAAGGCGATCTGCATGAGGCATCGGCTGTTGTCCGCGCCCCGATTCCAGTTCCCATTGTAGAAGTCAATATCCCCGCCAAACCTATCGCCGAGCCACTTGTACTGGCTCCTGTGGTCAAGGGGGATGATGAACTGGATGTAGTGGTCTATGCCATTGGACTTGATCAACCCATCACCTTTGAAAGCGAACCTTATGCAATCGCCATTGATCCGCTGAACTTCGCCCCAGGAACCTACAACTTCATGGTCAGCGCTGCCGATGTCGATGGTGATGTTGGTATATTTGAAAGCAGCTTTGAAATCGCTGCTCTACCTTCAGATATCAATATAATCCCAGATTTGACCAACTTTGAAATCAGTGAATCGACGGATGTTCTGATCGAAACATCTGGTCAAACGCCTGCCACCTCAGTCATAGTAATGATTGACGAAACCGAAACACCCATTGAGCAAGGACCACCGTATGTTTACACCATTGATCCATTGACCTTACAGCCTGGTGAACACACCTTTGTTGTGGAGGTTGTCAATGAAGGTGGTGCGACAACTCGCACTGAACAGACCTTCTCCGTCGCCACGCTGGAATCGACCTTCACGATTACTGGTGTAGAAGCCAATACAACCTTTGAAGATTCCTTTACCCTTGATGATGTGGTCACTGTTGCCGTTGAGATCGTTGGCACACAAACAGACATTACCGAAATCACCTATGTGATTAATGGCGAAACATTCGCGACGTTGACTGAAGCGCCCTACAGCCTTGACCTGCCACTGCTGGAATTGGGCACAGGTCAACAGACACTCGAAATTACGGTCAACAATGCAGGTGAGGTCGCCGCATCTGAAAGTGTGACCTTTAACATTGTGGTTATTCCCACCCCAACGCCAATACCGACAGCAACCTTTACAGCGACGGTCAATATCCAGGCCACCACCAATGCAGGGGCAACAGCAGCAGCGGGCACGGTCAATGCAATATCCACCCATGCGCAAGCAAGAGCCTTTTTGGCAGCGACCGCAGATGCTCAATCAACTCAGGACTCACAGGCCACTGGCGAAGCCGAACTTATGGCCACCCAAGACACAGTCAACGCCCAATCCACGACAAATGTGATGGTGACACAATCCGCCAGAGCAACCCAAAACGCTCAGGTCACTGCCGTAGCAGAAAATGTACGCGCCACAATCACTTCTGCTGGCCAGACATCGACAGCTGATGCCCAGGCGACACAGGACGCACTGAATTCACAGATGACCGCCGACGCTAGGCTGGCCACACAAACGCAAGGGGCTGTTAACCTCCAGGCCACTGATAATGCCCAGGCGACACAGGACGCACTGAATTCACAGATGACCGCCGACGCTAGGCTGGCCACACAAACGCAAGGGGCTGTTAACCTCCAGGCCACTGATAATGCCCAGGCGACACAGGACGCACTGAATTCACAGATGACCGCCGACGCTAGGCTGGCCACACAAACGCAAGAGGCTGTTAACCTCCAGGCCACTGATAATGCCCAGGCGACACAGGACGCACTGAATTCACAGATGACCGCCGACGCTAGGCTGGCCACACAAACGCAAGAGGCTGTTAACCTCCAGGCCACTGATAATGCCCAGGCGACACAGGACGCACTGAATTCACAGATGACCGCCGACGCTAGGCTGGCCACACAAACGCAAGAGGCTGTTAACCTCCAGGCCACTGATAATGCCCAGGCGACACAGGACGCACTGAATTCACAGATGACCGCCGACGCTAGGCTGGCCACACAAACGCAAGAGGCTGTTAACCTCCAGGCCACTGATAATGCCCAGGCGACACAGGACGCACTGAATTCACAGATGACCGCCGACGCTAGGCTGGCCACACAAACGCAAGAAGCTGTTAACCTCCAGGCTACGATGACTCAGATTGTAATTGATATTCAGGGAACCGAGGATGCAGGAACAACTATCACCACCGAGGCGACCCAGATCGCACAGGCTCAGGCAACTCAAGATACGAAGGCCACCCTGGACATACAAGCGACAACAAATGCGCAGGCAACTCAGGATGGCGAACCCACTGAAACAGCTACCGAGGAAGAATCGATGGCAACCCCGACTGAACCAGAACCTACCCGAACTCCAGTCGGGCCACTGGTTGAGGAGCAAACCGATGAAGGTGATAGTGACAGCCAGGATAATCTGGTGCTGTTGATTGCCGCTGGAGTTGTTGCCTTTCTACTAGCACTCATTGTTGGCTTGTTTACACGCCGCAATCGGAATAATTAGATTCCAGGTAGAGGATCAATATCTTCAGGCTTCTAGTTTTCTAGTATCTTACACGAACCGGTCTGGCTATCAGAACGCTTATTCGCTCCTCGGTGTTCTACGGAAAATCCCGTTAACTTAGGTGTGCACCCGCCCTCATGCACATCCTTGCGATTCATCCCGCCCCTCTGCAATTATGAAGTGTGCGATTTTGGGCTACCGTGACCCTTTAGTGCTGTATCCGGTAAGTAACTAGACGAAAACCTTGCGCCAGATGTAAGGTTTCTTGTGTTGATTCCAATAGTGTGTGGCCCACTCAATCGCACGAACAATCTCATCGCTCGCCTGAAAGCAATGGCCCTTGAGAGCGAGAGATCGCAGTGTTTTCCACCAGGGTTCGATCAAGTGCAACCAGGGTGCATAGGTGGGTTGAAACAGGAACTTGACTTGTGGATGAGCCAATGCCCATAACAAGACATCAAGCGTTTTGTGTGTCGATAGATTATCTAGAATGATATAAATCGTTTTCCCGATCCATGTGTCAGTGACTTGCTCCAAAAAGGAAACAAAGTTCGCGCTGGTACGCCCCTCGTAGCAACTTGTCAGAGCCTGTCCTGTCGCGGGTTCAAAGGCCCCAAATGTCCAAATCTTGCCACGCCTGCCATAGTCTGGGGCTACATGAGGACGCTTCTCGTCCCAACGTGATGCACCATAGGTTTTGGCAGAGATCGGTCCCATTTCATCGACACACAATACATAAGCATCCTCTGGTGGGTGACGATACAAGCTCACAATCGCCCCCTTTTTTCCACAAATTGCGGGTCAGGACTCTCACTGAAATAAGTCTTCTCTTGATACCATTTCAACCCCTCTTGCGTGAGGACATCACCGAGTTGAGTGCGTGATATGCCTATTTCCAACTCTTGATTGACATACTCAACCAGCAAATCAAGCGTCCAATGACCGAAGGCAAGCCCTAACTGCTGCGGATGAGTCTTTGCTGTTTTGATCATCTCACCGCGTTGCTGTTCGTTGTAAACTAACGGGCGACCTTCACGCGGCAAGTCATCGACGAATGCCAACCCGCGATCATTGAATTGATGGACTTGATAATACACTGTCGCACCTGTTCGACCGATTGCCTGCGCAATGTCTTCCACCCGCTGGCCTTCTTGAAACATCAGAATGATTTGCGCACGCTCAACGGCTCGTTGTGGCGCAGTCCGTGATCGACTAATTTGGCGTAACTTGGCTTCTTCGCCTTCCTTGAAGGCACGCAGCGATAACTTCTTGGGCATCCCTCGTTCTTTCGTTTTCACCATCATACCCCATTTTAGATCATTTACCGGATACAGCATTTAGCCCCTTTATTAAACTCATCTATCTTCAAATAGCCTATCGGCTTTAGCCACAGGCGATATGGGCAAAATGCAATATTCGCCAACAGCATCGTTTACTGCCAAGACCCCCAGCCTTGTTGTCATTCTCATCAGCGGCTATTTGAGCTATCTTAAAGTTGACACAAGCGTTCATGCAGTTTGTGTCAAAGGTGGCACAGTGCTGAACAGTGCCTACTCTGAAGTTGCTGATCTGCCCATCACGTTTCTAGGGTTGGCGACCAACACACGCCTCAATTCTCCACTTCCATATCATCTCATAATTGCCTTGAAGGTTAGCGTTGTCGACAATTGATTACTCTGGAAGTCAATTGGACTGCCTGCATAATTCATATAGCTGATACAATATAAAAGACTCTTGGCAATCGGCAAATTAATCGGATAATAGAATCTATGTTCGGTGTGAGATGTGAAAATGACTTCTAGAATGTACCATCGTAAAAAGGTGTTGTTAGCTCTGATCCAGACATTCGATGGCTATCTCCAAGCCACCGATTGTCATAAGATGATGTTTCTACTGTGTCAGCGCACAGAAAATCCTTATTATGATTTTTTTCCGTATAAGTTTGGTGCATATAGTTTTCTCCTCAATAGGGACAAGCTTAGCTTAATCAACACAGGTTATTTACATGAGGATGACGGTTTCAAGCTCACTTCAAAGGGTAAATTCTTTAATAAGGTTGATCTATTTACGAAGCAGGAGCTTGGAACGTTATTTAAAGATGTCAGTAAAACGAGAGGTAAGAAGCTTTTGCAGAGAGTATATACAGAGTACCCTTACTATGCTACCCAAAGTCAAGTTGCAGCCCACATTCTGAGTGATGAACAGCTTCAAATCGTCCTCAATTCAAGAAATCAGGATGACACCCCGAGTCTTTTCACAATTGGCTATGAAGGGATTACGATTGATCGGTATTTGAATAAACTCATAAGGAACAATATTGGTGTATTGGTTGATGTCCGGAAAAACCCCCTATCTCGTAAGTATGGTTTCTCAAAAAGTCAGTTAAGGCGTTATGTTGACGCTATTGGAATGACTTATCAACATCTGCCAGAGCTAGGAGTTCCATCATCTATGAGGCAAAATCTAGATAGCCAGGAAGCTTATCGCAATTTATTTGAACAATATGATACCCAGATCCTTACAACTGAGTTTGAGATAGTTGAAAAATTAAGAGATCTAGTTTATGGTAATAGAAGAGTGGCCTTAACTTGCTTTGAAGCAGATCATAGCTCATGTCATCGTTCGAGAATTACACGGCACTTTGAACAGGACGCCCAATTTGAGCTACCAATCATCCATTTGTAGGATTCAAAGTGTATTTACCCCTTTCAATTCATCAAGCAGAAGTTCTCATAACGGTAAAAACCTATCCGTTGCCTTCTCACAAATATGATGAACTTGTTTGTACCGCAGGCATTTTGAATGACAAATGGATAAGAATCTACCCTGTTCCTTTTCGCTCATTACCCTATAGAGAACAATATAAGAAATACTACATTGTCCGGCTTGATCTTGAACGTAATACAAGTGATTTTCGCCCTGAAAGCTATTCTCCACGTAGAAGGTTTGAAGAGCCTATCAAAGTCGTCCGAAAAATCACCACAGCAAACATGTGGAGGGAGAGAAGACGCCTTGTGCTGAATGAGGTTTTCTATTCTATGGACAAGTTAATCAAACTGGCAAAAGGGAAACAAAGCAAATCTCTTGGCGTAATTAAGCCGAAGGAAATCATTGATTTTGTAATCGAGGAAGACGAACGTGGGTGGAAAAAAGAATGGTGTGATCAACTTAGGCAGTACAGCTTATTTGAACTTGACGATCAAGGTCGAGGAAAACAAAGAGAAGTCGTTCGCAAATTGCCCTACAAATATTTCTATCGGTTTGTGACCGAGGGAGATAATCGTCCCCGCAAGATCATGATAGAAGATTGGGAAATCGGGGCTTTGTATTGGAATTGTTTGCAGCAAACTGAAGGCGATGAAATCGAAGCGAACAAGCTTGTACGAGAAAAGTATTTCGATACATTTGTGAACCAGAATGATATTCATCTGTTCATGGGAACAACCAAACAATATCACAATGTTAGCCCAAATCCGTTTGTAATCATTGGGGTCTTCTATCCTCCGAAAACAGACATGACTCAGCTGCCCCTGCTTTAACCCCGCTAGATAATCCCATGCCGGTAGGTCTGCTTGGCTTTAGTAGCAGGGCGCCGAGCTTCTCGCTTGTTTATCCAGGAACCTATTTTGGCTGCTATTTCTTCCCTTGGTTCTCCCGCATTGTCGCCGCTGAAGAAAAACGGCAGTGACAACAAAGGGATGATTCGGCCCAGAAGCTCACCCGTGATTGCCAACCACGACAGTCATGGGCAGCCTCGAACCCGTCTTCATTTTGTACGAGCTACAGCTTTTCCTCCTTTGCTGAATAAAATTTGTCTAGAAGTCAATAAGGAGCATATAATTTTGATTTTATGGAAGATTATCAAACTAACTATAAACTAAGGTGAAGACATGGATATTTTATTAGATGAATCAGATCGCAAAATATTGTCCATTTTGCAGCGGAACGGGCGCATCAGTAATGTTGATTTGGCAGGTCTGATTAACCTTAGTCCGCCTGCAACATTGACCCGTGTCAGGCGGTTGGAACATGGCGGATTTATTAGCAACTATATCGCACTGTTAGCACGGGAGAAGCTCGGTTATGACATGGTGTGCTTTATCAACGTGACCTTGCAGATTCATCAGATTGAGCAGGTCGAGCGATTTCGCCAAGCCGTCCATGCCATGCCTCAAGTTTTAGAATGTCATCATGTGACGGGGGATCATGATTACCTGCTCAAAATCGTTGTCAAAAATCGCAGTGACCTGGAGCAGTTTGTGATGACATATCTTACGCCTATCAAAGGGATAGCCCGTATCCAGACCAGCCTTGTCCTCAACGAAATCAAACACACGACAGAGTTACTCATTCCAGACACGATGGAATGAGCCGGGCAAGCATCAACATGAAACATATTAAGGAGACTTAACAATGGTCAAAGCTCAAACAATGGGACAACAGTTTGGCAGGCGTTCGTGGGCTGAGCCCTGGAAAATCAAAATGGTTGAACCGATCATAATGAAGACGCATGAGGAACGTCTGCAAGCTATTCAAGCAGCGGGCTACAATACGTTTTTGCTGCGCTCTGAAGACGTTTACATTGATTTGCTGACCGATAGCGGAACTGGAGCCATGAGTGATCGGCAATGGGCAGGCATCATGCTGGGCGACGAAGCCTATGCTGGCAGTCGCAATTTCTATCGTCTGGAAAACACGATCCAGGCATACTACGGCTATACTCATGTTGTCCCAACGCATCAAGGGCGCGGCGCAGAACATCTCATCAGTCAGGCCGAAATCAGTCCAGGCGACTATATCCCAGGTAATATGTATTTTACAACTACTCGTCTCCACCAGGAATTGGCAGGAGGCACATTCGTGGACGTCATTATTGATGAAGCCCACGATCCTGAGAGTATCCATCCATTTAAGGGTAATGTTGATCTTGATAAACTGGCTTCGCTCATCAACAAGGTTGGCGCAGACAAGATTGCCTATGTAAGTATTGCAGGCACAGTCAACATGGCGGGGGGGCAGCCAATCAGTATGGCGAACATCCGCCAGGTGCGTGAACTTTGCAATCGTCATGGAATCAAAGTTTATCTAGACGCAACTCGGATGGCAGAGAACGCAGCTTTTATCCAGGAACGTGAAGAAGGCTTCGCGGGCAAAAGCGTGAAAGATATTCTGAAGACGTTTTGCAGTTATACCGATGGCGCATGGATGAGTGCTAAAAAGGATCATCTGGTCAATATGGGCGGTTGGCTTGCCATCAATGATGAGAAAGTGTTCGACAAAGCGCGGAACATGGTTGTGATATATGAAGGGTTGCATACCTATGGTGGCATGTCCGGGCGTGATATGGAAGCGCTTGCCATCGGCATTGAAGAAGCGGTTGAAGACGCACACCAACACGCACGAATCGGTCAAGTGCGTTATTTGGGTCAACTATTGTCTGAGTGGTGCATTCCCATCGTACAGCCTGTTGGCGGACATGCCATCTTCTTGGATGCCAGGCGTATTTACGAACACATTCCTCAAGATCAGTTCCCAGCGCAAAGTCTAGCAGCCGATTTGTATTTGGATAGTGGCATTCGTAGTATGGAGCGCGGCGTGGTGAGTGCTGGTCGCGCTCCAGAAACAGGCAATCACCGTTATCCGGCCCTTGAGCTTGTCCGTCTGACCATTCCGCGTCGGGTGTACACTCAGGCCCATATGGATGTCACCGCCGAGGCCGTTAAAGCCGTCTTCGATAATCGCGTTAATGCTCAAGGCTTAACGTTCACCTATGAGCCACAATATCTACGCTTTTTCCAAGCACGCTTCGAGCCGATCTCATAAGTTTGTGCTCTACGAGCCTATCCGAAAAATCATTTTCTAGAGTCTCCCAGTTCATTTCCCTTCACATGTTCCCCTTATTCGGTTTGTTACGGCGGCGACACGCATTGAATTGACATGTGGTCCACAATATATACCCAACGACCCGATGATGCCGTTGGTGCTACTTAGGCGGCTTGGGAACCTGAAAGTTCTTCGGTTTCTTGGGAGGATTGCGGCAGCCTGAATTATCCAAATGCAAGTGCCATCACACCGATTACAATCACGGCTGCCGCCGACCAGCGCCGTCTCATCTCACCCTCTCCTAGAAGATACGTGCCCATCATAGCGCCAATCAAGATGCTGACTTCTCGAAACGGTGCAATATAGCTCACAGGGCTAAAGCGAAGCGCTGTGAGGACTAAAATATATGCAAGAGGACTCAGCAATGCGACACCCACTGCCTCTATACGATGTTGTTGCCATTCTGCCCTGACTTCTGACCAGCGATGACGCACCCCCCAGGTTAAGGCGCCCGTACGAAGTACGTCCCCTGACCATTCATAGATCAAGGGGGAAATAAGCAAAACGCTGACAGCATATTTGTCCCAGATCGTATAGGTTGCAATAATGATCCCTGTGGAGAACGCATAACCAATGGTTTGGCGGGAACGGGGATCATTTATTTTCTTCCATCCCCCTGTAAATATGAAAACGCCTACTCCGACACACACCACACCGAAAATTGCCAAGGGTGTTGGGCGTTCGTTCAAGAACAAGATAGCCGTCCCTGTTGCCAACATCGGGCCTGTTCCCCGTGCCAGCGGATAGACGACAGATAGATCACCTGCTCGATAGGCTCTGGCAAGCATCAAAAAATAGCCACTATGAAGAATACCCGTCCCGAGCATGAAGAAGAGTTGGATGGGTGTTAACTTCGCTTCCATGAGGAAGAACGTCGCCAGTGCCAAGGGCGCATAAAACATTGTCATCAAGAATGAAAAGAGCCAAACAAAAGGCGTACCGCCACCTGCCCGCTTTGCTAGCAGATTCCACATGGCGTGCAAAACTGCGGAAGTGAGGACAAGCCCCAATGCAAGATTCGTCATGAAAAAGATTATGCTCCATCTCAAGTGTTTTTGGTATCAAAATTTTGATTTGATGTATAGTTATAGAGTATCCGAATGAAGAAATAGGTTATGGTCTGCCCCAACATCTTCTATATCCATACTGACCAACACACACCATTTGTGACAGGTTGTCATGGTGATCCAATTGTAAAAACCCCTAACCTAGAATGGCTGGCTGCCCATGGCGTGATGTTTGATGCTGCCTATTGCAATTCGCCCATTTGTGTTCCTTCCTGGATGTCAATGTTAACAGGTCTCCACCCATATCAGAATCAAGCCTGGACAAATGAGCATAGTCTTGATTCGCCGATTCCCACTCATGTTCATGCGTTGGGGCCGGATCAACTGCATGACTATACAGATCGTCCAATCGGCGACCATAGCTCGAATTATATTGGAGGTGTTGGGCCAAATCGGGGTGAATTGGCAGGGACGGCAGGCCCCCACCGCGTCAGCTTAGAACGGTCAGGACCGGGGCAAAGCCCCTATGAAGTTCATGACGAATACGTCACAGCCGCATCGGCGCGGCGCTCACAAGAATCAGATGAAGCGTTTTGCCTGACACTCGGTTTGATGATGCCCCATGCGCCCTTTGTCGCCCGCAAGGAGTGCTTCAACTACTATCATGAACACATCACCCTACCGGAGACTACCGAGGCATTCTCTGAAGACTTGCATCCTTTTGTTCAATGGTGGCGGCGTCATACCGAAACCGTCTCTGTGGCTGAAGAGGAAATTCTGCGTTCACGCGCTGCATATTGGGCATTGGTCTCGCGGGTTGATGACATGATCGGGCAAATGCTAGACACCATGCGCCAGAACCACTTATTGGACAACACGTTCATTATCTATGCCTCTGACCATGGGGATATGTTAGGTGAACACAGTTTATGGTGGAAACACACCTTCTATGAACATTCGGTGCGTGTGCCCTTGATTATTTCCTGGCCTGGGAGACTGCCGGAAGGTCATGTAGCGAGTGCCCTTGATGTTAATGCCACTATGCTTGACGCAGGCCCTGCATTGCCTGGATCATCAGGACGCAGCTTAATCCCCCTCATGACAGACTCGGCGGCTGCATGGGATCATGTGGCCTATTCTGAATACTGCTTAGCGAATGCCCCGCAGCCCCAAAGAGCAATATCTCTGGCCTTTGAAGCCCGAAAGGTGTTTCCTGGATTGAAAATGGCCTGTACCGTATAATGAAGTGTTGGCGTAAGCACTGGATTGATTGATGTCAGACGATCTTGTAGGCAAGCACTTTGGTGGCTATGAAATTCTAGAACGGATCGGCAAGGGAGGGATGGCAACTGTCTATCGTTCCCGCCAGGTCTCGATGAACCGAATTGTCGCTCTCAAGATTTTGCCACGCCACTTCTTGCAAGATGATGCTTATCTTCAACGCTTTGAGCGTGAAGTCAAAATCATTTCACAGCTAGAACATCGCAATATCATCCCCGTCTATGACTATGGCGAAGAAAAAGAGCAACCCTTCATCGTCATGCGTTATATGCCTGCTGGTTCGGTTAGTGATCTGTTAGGACGAGGCCCGCTGACAATTGAGGCGACACAGAAAATCATTGAGCAAATTGCCCCTGCGCTTGATTACGCCCATACCAAGAATGTGCTCCACCGTGATCTGAAACCCAGCAACATCTTGATGGATGATGACGGCGGCGCATACATCACCGACTTCGGCATTGCCCGCATTGTTGGAACTGGATCGCAAGGCAATACCATTACCACACAGGGCGTTATTGGCACACCCAGTTATATGAGTCCTGAGCAAGCTCAGGGCAAAGATATGGATGGTCGCAGCGATATCTATGCGTTAGGGGTAATGATCTTCGAGATGACCACAGGCCGCCGGCCCTTTGAAAACGAAACCCCCTATGGCGTCGCGGTCATGCAGGTGACGGCCGCGCCGCCAGCGCCACGCAGCATTAACCCCAACTTGTCTGGAGCGATGGAACAGGTGATCCTCAAGTCGTTGAAGAAGAATCCATCCAACCGTTATCAAGCAGCAGTGCAATTGGCGGAAGCCCTCAAACTGGCAATTGAACGTCCCGACAGCATTCATGATACGCAGCCGCACATTGTCTCGGTGCAGACACCACCACCGCCCAAAACCGATCCGCCGCCAGTACATACACCCTATTCAGGGGTTTATCCGGTTCGTCCCAAACCCCAAAGCAACTTTTGGCTCAATGCCATTCTGGGTGGCATACTTGGTTGTGGGATGTTGGTATTCATCGTTGCAGCAGCGCTCTATTTTGTGGGGAACATTGTTCTAGGTAATAATCCAACTGGCCAAAGGGCAATGTCACCTTATGCCGATGACTTGCCCTCCCACATTGTTTACTTTGCTGAAGAAGATGGGAAGTTCAACCTCTTTCAGCATGATTTGATTTCCGATGAAACCATCCGGCTAACGGATGATGAGGCCGAAACATCCTACCCACGAGTCTCGCCTGATGGCACAAAGATCGCCTTTCATTCCAATCTAGATGGTGATTTTGACATCTATGTTATGGATTCGATTGTGCGAAACCCTACCAAACTCACTCATAATGATTACGATGATCGTCTGCCAGATTGGTCTCCAGATGGGAACTATATTGTTTATGGCTCCGATGTCCGTCAAGACCGCAACCATGATCTGTATCGTATCCCGGTGGAAGGTGGTGAACCGCTGCGCATATACAGTAACGGGAACCGTAATAGTAACCCGCGTTATAGTCCTGATGGAAGATATCTGGTGTTTACCAGCGGTGAAAGGAATGATGCCAGTACCTGGGATATCCTGCGCTATGAGCTAGAGGCAGGCGATGTCATCAACTTGACAAATAACGATGTCCGCGATGCCTGGCCCTCATTCAGCCCGGATGGCGAAACTGTGTTGTTTGTGACCGATGTCGATGGTAGCGCAGCAATTGCAACCCTGAATGCCAATGGCATCGGTGAACCAACCATCATCTATGATGATACAGGTTACGAACGAGACATGATGTACAGCCCCGATGGACAATACATCCTATTTAACGCAGAAGAAGGCAATAGTTCCTCGATCTATCTGATGCGTTCAGATGGGAGTGAAGTGCGACGTCTGGATGTTGAAGGCTTTTCCCCGGTCTGGCTCCCATGACACGTTCTGGCACGTTAGCAGAAGAAGTTGCGGATTCCCTACGCGAACAGCTTAAGGCAGGGGTCTATTATTGTGGTGAACGCCTGGCAGAAATCACTATCGCCCGTGAACTCAATGTCAGCCAGAACACCGTGCGAGATGCCCTGAACACCTTAGAACAAGAGGGCTGGGTCATCAAACGGGCCCGTAAGGGGGTATCGGTTGTTCACTTCACGCCGTTAGAAGCCGAAGAACTATTCACACTTTGGGTGACACTGGAAGCACTGGCACTGGATTGGATGTTCGAGACGATGACAACGTCAGATCGGATGCAACTCGCACAGTTCATATCAGATGCCCGCCTGCATGCAGGGATAGGCAATCGTCGCGCCTTGGCCGAATCACTCGATGCCTTTCATGCTATGATTGCGCAGATTGCGAATCGGCCACAGACCACCTATTTACTCAACCGCATCCGCAATCAAACACGTTTGATTGAAAACCTGCGTGTTGTGCCACAAACCTCAGAGACCTATCTCGAAATCTTGACGCAATACGGCGAACTTATCACACATATTCGGCAGGAAGATCAATCTAAGGCTCATGTCATTTTGTACGACATCATCATGGGTTATTTTCAACGCTTGCAGCCAATACTCGAACTCCAGCCCCCCGTCTGATTATTGAGGAACAAAGGCTCGTCTAACCTCAAAGTAGGCCGGCTTAGGTTCAAAATTGTCATCAAACAAAAGAGGATATTCGTCTGGTGACCATGAGCGAACCCAGGTATATTGGTCGCTCATACCCCAGGTAATGAACGTATCACAATTTATCGCTTGCTGGCAAGCTTCAAGAATTGTTCGGTAAACATCCGCCTGACGCCGCAAACGGGCTTCGACGCTACCGCTGTAATCCCGTACCCGAACATCAATCTCTGTAATATCCACCCTAAGACCCAGATTGGCGAAGCGTTGCATATTGCTCGCAATTGCATCAACCGACAACGGTGTTTCTATCGAGATATATACCGTATGGTTAGTATGATCAGTCTTGGGTGTTTCCATGATGTTCAATTCACTCAAGATATTGGGTGTAACCAGGGTGACATGGGCTTGCATCCCTAACCCGTGAATGAGTACTCCTCGACTGATGAGATCTTGGAGTGTGTTGTAAACATGATCTGTCCAGTTATTATCGAATAGCAAATTGAAGTCATTATAATACAGTAGCGCATCCGGGTCAGATTCATGCGCCCATTGGAAAGCCTTTTCGATATAGTCAGGGCCTATTGCTCTCAACCAGAGACTATCGCTATAACCATCTAAATCGAGTACCTCATTGACAACATCCCAGGTGTGAATGCGCCCTTTATAGCGTCCAACGACGGTGCGAATATGATCCTCCAGGAGAGCTTCGATTTCCAAGTTAGTGTAATCTGTCTCATTTAACCAGGGGGAGATTTGCCGATGCCAAACCAATGTGTGGCCTCGAACCCGCATAGTATTCGCTTCGGCAAAGTCGACCATCGCATCCGCATCTGACCAATTCCAGGTAGCTGGAGTTGGTCTTAATGGCTCAAACTTGAGTGCGTTTTCGGTGGATAACACATTGAATTCTCTCGCCAGTGTTTCATTGTGACATGGATCGTTATGAAATGCCGAGGTGTTTGCCGCTGCACCCACCCAGAAATCCTGAGAAGCCGCCAGGTCACGCAGATGAACAGGAGGGTTATACACTGTAAAACTTGACTCGTGGATCCCACCTAACCCATTAGGCGTCCAAGGCCGGACCAAGGCAACATAACTGCCGGATGTAAGTACGATGTTTTCAAGTTTTAATGTACAAATGATTGTCAGACATTCGACGAAAGATAGATTATACCATTTGTCGTGAACGACTATCTCCTGAGCGGCGGTCTTTATCTGAATTTGGTAGTAGACAGCCAAATTCTCGTTGGTCCAATAGAAAACTGGATGAAACGAGTCGTTGACCGAAACATTCACTAAACCGAGGGCATTCACCCACGGAATGCTCATGTTCAATGGGGTGCCCAAGCTCCATAGAGTAACATTTCCAGCGGATGTTGCCCCTAGATACCACGAATAGGCCCCATTCATCGGCATAGCCAATGGTTCAAAAAGCATGCAGATGTCGTTATCACAGATGTCAGTTGCCGCATACGATTTATGGAGGACATATTTACCCGGACCAGCGACATAAACCTCATAACGCTCAAATGCTACATCATGTTTCCACCGGAATCGTCCCCATTCTAACGGTTGCATCAGGGTGTAATTGTTACCAGGAGCCACAATCTCGAGTGCTGATTGAACGGTAAATGTTCCTGGACCACCCCACCCTGCGAGTCCACCCGTACTCCATGCTTGAATATATACCTCGTATTGACCACCCGGGGGCTTGTTGGGGAGCGTTAATGAACAGGCATGGCTTTAACACAACTCTGGTGAATTCCTGATCCATTCATGGTAAATGGGCGGATCATAATTTTGGTCAGGGCTACCAACGAAAACCTGAAAATAGACCCCATCATTTGCTGGGAAATGCACTGTTGGTATCGCATTGTTTGTGTCTATTGTGATAGAATCAACCTCTACTGGATGTGCTAAATCGTAACTGAATATGGTACTGACCCAGAGGCCGTTTCCATCAAAGATATGGAAACCAGCAATCCACCAAACATATTCGCCGTTTGATGATGGGATGAATCGCTGCCCCGATATTTCTATCCCTTTCGTATCGACATCAAGCTCACAAATGCCATTTGAGCAGACTGCTTGTGCCTGGACACGACTGTAAAACGAGCCTTCGGCCGGATTGTCGTAATGCGTGAAGGCGACTTTATGTTCCCATACCAGTCGGCTCCAGTCTTGCGGGTCAGTCACGATGGTATCCGCTTCTGGGAAAAGAGTTATGACTTTTGTTTCGGATACTGTTTGCACTGCATTCCAATCAAGTTGAGCGGCTTCGACTTGATCTGATTTTGTAATCATACTGATCAAAACCAGCAAAATAGCGGTTATTAACATATTGTTTAACTTTTTAGATTTGTTGATATATTCATTATAGCACGGCACGTTTCTGCAACGAATTTCAACCAGATCACGTATAAGATTGCAGACTAGATGGAGAATGATCGTGGAAACTCGAACTTACGAATTGGCAGACGTTGGTGAGCGTTTCGTCGCTCTTTTTATTGATGGCATCATCCTTAGCATTGTCGGCGGTGTCATTGGTGTTGGTGGGGGTGGATTCGGGGGCGGCAGCGTTCTCGGTTTCATTGTCGGTGTGGGTTATCAGTGGTATTTTCTGACTCAACAAAATGGGCAAACACCAGGCAAGATGTTAATGAATCTGCGCGTCATCAAAACCGATGGAACCCCCATTTCCGATGCAGAAGCCGTGCTGCGTTATGTCGGCTACTACATCAACAACATCTTTATGCTCGGTTGGATTTGGGCACTCTTTGACAGCAACAAACAAGGCTGGCACGACAAAATCGCCAACACCTATGTTGTTAAAGTATCTGATGTCAAGAAGAATAAGTGGGTGGAAGTTTAAACGCACAACCCATGGCCCAATGAAACCGTTTTCTGTAGACGGATGCACACGACATGTCATAATGGGCCAGTCCTGATACTTTGTAGATGTTTGTCAAAGAACGTTGGCAGTTATGCCATGAGTTGAAGATCATCAACTAGGGTTGTGATGCGTGGCAGCCAGGCACAGTCTTTGGCTTGCTTAATCCGTCCACCAGCAACCCAGCGAGTATTCTGCGGTTCTATATTTAATAGAAAATCTATACACTTCGGTTCACCTTTTCCTCTGGGAATATGTTACAATTAGGGGGCAGGCTTTTAGCCTGCTCTGTACTGGGGACAGCATATGAAATTTGGCGCAGTTTTCCCTCAACTTGAAATTGATGCCAGCGATATTGATACGTATATTACCGAAGTCGAGAAGATGAATTTCGATTTTTTGTTGGCGTTCGATCATATCGTGGGCGTTCACCGTGATATTGTGGGTTATGAACGACCTTATGGCATTGAAAACCAGTTTCATGAAGTCCTCACTTTGCTTTCTTATGTCGCTGCGATTACAAAACAACTGGAACTGTTCACGGGTGTCTTGATCCTACCGCAGCGTCCGGCAGTTCTGGTCGCCAAGCAAGCCGCCCAAGTTGATGTGCTGTCCAAAGGCCGGCTCCGGTTAGGTGTGGGCGTGGGTTGGAATCAGTATGAGATGGCGGCCTTAGGCAAAACCTTTGAAGATCGTGGCAAGCGAAGTGAAGAACAAATTGAAGTTCTCAGAAAGCTGTGGACAGAGGTGGAGACTTCGTTTAAAGGTGACTATCATCAATTTGAACGAATTGGGCTGAACCCTATGCCTGTGCAGCAGCCTATTCCGATCTGGTTTGGCGGCTCGGCAGATGTCGTTCTTAAGCGGATGGCAAAACTAGGGGATGGTTGGATCATCAGTGGATGGCCATTAGATATCACGCGCAGTCTGCTGCCGAAGCTTAAGGGTTACCTTGATGATAACAACCGTCGTTTTGATGATTTTAGGGTGATGACACTGATGAAAATTATTGAACCCCTCCCCGCCGATTGGGAAGCACACTGCAACGCCAATCGAGAATTGGGGGTCAAATACATAGGTGTGAACACAATGGGCGGCGGTTTTCAATCGGTAGATGAGCATCTGGAAGCGCTACGTCAGTTCAAGAATACAGTTTCTTAACAACCACCGGAGAAAGTAATGAAGAAGATGAATTTCGCATTTCAGTCTCGACGCTCGATGGTGGTGGCGAAACGGGGCATGGTTGCTGCCAGCAACCCCCTTGCATCGCAGGCTGGTCTCCATATTCTGCGGCAAGGGGGAAACGCCGCCGATGCTGCTATCGCCGCTGCCGCCATGATGAATGTCACCGCCCCGGCTTCAACAGGAGTTGGTGGCGACTGCTTCGCTCTTTACTACGATGCTAAGACGGGCAAGACAACCGCACTCAATGGGAGTGGTCGCGCCCCGGCTGCCCTTTCGATTGACCTGCTTAAAAAGCAAGGAATCACAGGGGACATTCCTGGCAACAGCCCTCATGCTGTGACTGTGCCAGGAGCTGTCATGGGCTGGTATGATCTCCTCAAACAGCAAGGCACAATGACGCTAGCGGACGTGCTGCAAGACGCCATCTACTACACTGAGAATGGCTTTGGTGTCTCACCCGTATTCGGCAATAGCTGGTCAAATTCTCAGGCTTACTTAAAAAATGGTCACTCTACTGAGGACTATCTTCCCGGCGGCTCAGCACCTTGTATCGGCCAGGATGTCAGACTACCGGGACTAGCGAAGACATTTCGGGCAATTGCTGAAGGTGGGCCTGAAGCGTTCTATACAGGACCGATTGCAGAAGCAATTGTTAATACCTTGCAACAAGTGGGCGGCGTTATGGTGCTTGATGATTTGAAGAATCACACATCGACCTGGGGGGAACCTATCGCCACTGAATATCGTGGAGTCACCGTGCTAGAGCATCCCCCCAATGGACAGGGAATCACGGCCTTGATCGCCATGAACATAGCCAAAGCTTATGATCTGGGCAGAATGGCCTGGGATTCACCGGAACGCCTGCATTTGATGGTGGAGGCGATGCGACTGGCCTTCGCCGACGCCCATCAATACATCGCCGATGTGGACAAGCGCCATGTTCCGGTAGAGGGGCTGCTCGATGAAGGCTACGCTGCTCAACGCCGCAAACTGATTTCCCCTGATAAAGCAATGGAACCGCCATCCTATGGTATGCCCCCCCACAAAGGATCAGATACGATTTATTTGTGCGTGGTGGACGGTGAAGGCAACGGTTGTTCGTTCATCAACAGTCTTTCAGGCGGTTGGGGAACTGGCATTGTCGCTCAAGGTACAGGGGTGTTTCTGCAAAATCGTGGCTCTAATTTTGAGCTTGACCCCCAGCACCCGAATGCCCTTGCAGGTGGCAAACGTTCTTACCACACGATCATTCCTGGTCTGGCAACTAAAGACGGGCAGCTGTGGTGTACATTTGGTGTGATGGGTGGGTTCAATCAACCCCAAGGCCATTTTCAGGTTATTAGTAGCATGCTGGACGATGATTTGAATCCACAAGATGCACTCAACCGTCCTCGTTGGCGGCTCACCGATGGCAGACCGACCAGTATGCTGCATATGGAACCCGGATTCGCTCATGAAACGATGGCGAAACTGGCAGCGTTAGGGCATTGTATCCGTCCATCTAGCTATGAAGAAAGCGCCTTCTTTGGCTGTGGGCAGATTATCCGTCGTGATACAGAGACAGGGATGTTGTTCGGTGGCGCCGATCCACGCAAAGACAGCTTGATCGCAGCCTATTAAACTATTTTGAATATGAATTTCCCGTTAGGGATGTGTCAGAGGGCGGCAAGTCGTTTATACTAAATAAGGTAGACACTGCCTGAGCAGGAGATTCAAATGGGAAGCGATCCCCACTTCTTTCCTGAAAACCATGAATCAAACGAGCAGCCGGAATCAGATGATCCCCCAGCTTCTGTCGTTTTCATGCAAATGATGCGTCAGGCAGCCGTTGATCGTACAGATCGCTATGACGTACCGGATATTCAAGATGAAGAGCAACTCGCCTATGAGCGAGAACAAAGGCAGCAGCGTGATGAAGCTATCGAAAGGCAGCGGCGGCAGCGTACCCAACGCCGCCGTGCTCGTCGCCACCGAACGACAGTGGGTGTGTTGGGCGGGATTCTGCGTACCTGGATTATCGTGTTGATCTCGGGCGGGTTGATCGCCACAATTTTGAGTTGGGGCACCAGTCCGCAATCGCTGGATACATCGTTACGCAGCAGCTTAGAGCAAGCCTTCACAACACCGACCATCCCACCGGAGGCGACGGCTCTATCAACACCGAACTGGCTGCGCAAAATTGGTATTGTCTCCGGGCATCGCGGGCATCAAAATGACCCTGGTGCGGTCTGTCTCGATGGCCTGACCGAAAACGAGATTAATTTCGCAATCGCGCAACGGGTTATCTTGCAACTGCGAGATCGGGGCTACAACGTGGACTTGCTAGAAGAATTTGATGATCGCTTAGAGGATTATCAGGCAGCTGCCCTGGTTTCATTGCATTCCAATGACTGTCGTGACTATAATCAAGAATTCCCCTCCGGTTTTATCATAGCACACGCAGCCGCCCGTCCAGAAGGTGGCAACGATACACGCTTGGTGGAATGCATCGCCGAATCATATCTAGCGCAGACAGGCCTAGAACGGCGCTTCACACTGACTGATGACATGACGAATTATCACACCTTCCGTGAAATCAACTCTTCCACACCCGCTGCAATCCTCGAAATGGGCTTTATGCTGGCAGATCGGGAGTTATTGACGATGCGGCAGGATGTGGTAGCGCAGGCCATTACAGACGGCGTTTTGTGTTTTCTGGAACCCAAACAGCCAGAACCCACCATCACGCCTCTAGCGAATGGTGAATAAGAGCTAGACAAGGATGATTGATGCCATTTGAAGCTCAAAAGATTACAATCAATGGTTCGCCCGTCCGCTACTATGAGGCTGGCGAGCCGTTTCGAGATACCATCCTCATGCTGCATGGCGGTTATGGTGATGCCCTGACTAACTGGCACGATTTGATGGATTTGCTGCGTATCGACCATCACTTGATTGCACCGGATTTGCCAGGGTTTGGGGAATCGGCGGCTATTCCTAACATGACGTTGGAGGACCTACTGGATTGGTGTAAACAACTCATTGAACAACTTGGTCTGGATCGTGCCGCCTGTATCGGACATTCCTTCGGCGCACTCGTGGGCCGTTTATTGGCAGCACACGACCCAAATCTCGTGCCCTATGCCGTGTTGCTGAGTGGTGGGGTTATTCCCAATGTCAGCCTTGCTGGTAAATTCATCGCGGGTCTGCCATTGGTGGGTAAGCTGCTCTTTAATCAGATGAACTCACGTTCGCGTGCGGATATTGTCAACGCCGCCCATAACAAGGATGCCATCAAAGAACCTCTGATTCAGGCCACGCTTAAGAACACCCCTGCGCTCAATAATCTGATGTATATGCTCATGATGGGTCGACAGCCTGCCAACCGCAGACCGAAGGTACCTGTCTTGATTATCTGGGGCGAAAACGATGCAATTGCGCCGGTTAGCGTGGCGCAATCGATACAGAAGAACATCCCATCGTCACAACTTCAACTGATAGCGGAATGTGGCAACCTACCCCATATTGAAGCGGCGGATGTCCTCCAATGGCAGTTTCAGGGGTTTGTGGATACCTTATAGGTTGTCCAGGTAGGAAATCATCTTTTCGACGGTACCCAGATTAAGCTCTGGCTTCCAGGGAATGGGCTTGGGCGGCATGAAGCGATGGCGCAGCGTGCGATAGAGGATACGGTCAGGGTCATCAGCAATAAACATCCCAATCTGATGGCCGGTGGTCAGATGGATCAAGACACCGTGCCGGATACCCATCACGAGTTCATCGGCTTTTTTGATGTATGTCCGTGGAATGACCGCTGGTTCATGTCGTTTGCGCGAATGTGGCTGCAAGATCAAACGATGGTCGGAAAGGATGACATAAAGCGTGGGCAAAGTCGAAGCCCAGGTTCCTTCTGTCCAACGGGCAATTTGGGCATTGTAATTGCCTAAGAGTTCTTCCCCTTCAACCAGAATTTCATCTGCGGTCAACACGGTACATCATCGCTTTCTTTACTCATATAATAACGTCATTGTATAGTATAAATCATGTCTTCGCTTCTGCTATAATTGGATTCTCGTGTCAATTTACGATGAAGGGTCTGGTTCATTGTCTGAATACTTTATGGTGGAGACTGAAACGACGGAAAATCCTGATGTTCTGTTGATTATTGCCAGCGAAACACTGACCGACGGCGAGATTGAAACATATGCCAATACCAGCGAAGGCGATGAAGGCTCACCAATTGCGCAAATGCTGTTTCATGGTGTAATGGGGATTGAGGCACTTATTATCCAAAACGACACATTAACTATCACACGTAACCCAGACGTGCCCTGGGAAATGATCATTGATGAAACCCGTGACGCCCTGCGCGATTTTTTTCTCTAATCGAGATCAAACTTGTCGGCAATCACAGGATTGACGCCTGTAATCAGTGATTCGTCATCGGGTGGCAAACCACCTGCAAAACCGCCATACAAAGTCACATGCTTATTGTAACGTGGATTGGCGGAGCTAAACGTGTATTCTTCAGGCGATTCCGCCAGATTGTAGGCTACGGGAGACAACATCATCATTTGTAGACGGGCATTGAACACGTTCTGGGTAACCAAGGGATGATGCACATAGTGTGGTGTCCAGATCATCAGTGCTTCCGGTAACAACACACTCAGGATGGGCATCATCTCGGATTGAAGATGAGCGATAACGCCGGAAACATTCTGCCGGATGGGTGATATGGCCAGATAAAGTGCAAACGGCAACACTACAAAGCCATGTAACCGCAGCCATCCTTGATCTTGAGCTACGACCATTGCACTAATTATGGTTTCTGCACAACTCGGATTCTCAAAGTAAGGTTGATTGTTTTCTGTCGTCAATTCGACATACATCGGATGTTCGAGCATAGTTTATCCAGTGTATTCTCCGATAAGTCTTATATTATCGAGAAGGGCTTCACAAGTCAAAACCTAAACGGATTCTCATTTTGCGCCATCTATAGTGTATAATGATTTTCCACAGACGAGGCGAACTCATGAAGGTGTTGGTTACGGGCGGCGCAGGGTACATCGGCAGCCATGTTGTCGAGATGCTATTGGAACGCAATTATGAAGTTGTGGTGTTGGATAATCTCAGTAAGGGCTATCGGCAAGCGGTGCATAAAGATGCTACTTTCGTGCAAGGCAACCTCTTGAATCAAGCGAAGGTAGCACGCTGTTTTGCTGAAAATGAATTTGACGGTGTGCTACATTTTGCTTCATTTATTGAAGTGGGGGAAAGTATGCAGAATCCCTTCAAATATCTGCGCGATAATGTCACGGCGATTATGAATGTGCTAGAACAGGTGACACATCACAATAACCCAGCTTTTATCTTGTCCTCAACTGCCAATCTTTATGACAACCCAAAAACAATGCCCATCAGTGAGGAAGAAACCCTTGAGCCTGGCAGTGTCTATGGTGAGACCAAGTATTGGAGTGAACGGATGCTGCTCTGGATGGAGCGCATTTATGGTTTGCGTTATTGTGCTTTGCGCTATTTTAATGCCAGCGGTGCACATCCCAATGGACACATTGGCGAAGCGCATACCCCGGAAACCCATTTGATTCCGCTCGTATTGCAAGTGGCATTGGGACAACGCGAGAAAATCTTGATCTATGGCTCGGATTATGACACTCCTGATGGGACATGCATCCGCGATTACGTTCACATCCTGGATTTAGCCGACGCGCACATCCTGGCACTGGAAGCATTGCTAAACGGCAAAATTCAGAGCCGGGCCTACAACCTAGGAAATGGGACAGGGTATAGTGTACATGAGGTAATCGAGACCTGTCGCAAAGTGACTGGGCACCCAATTCCAGCTGTAGAAACACTGCGACGTGCAGGCGACCTCCCCCGTCTCGTCGCAGATAGCACCCGCATCCAACAAGAGTTAGGTTGGCATCCCGAGTTCAATAGCTTGCGTGTGATTGTTGAAACGGCGTGGAACTGGCATCAATCACACCCGAATGGGTATGACAAAAAGCCACTGGATACCTGACAGAGGAATCAGGTTTAGAAGAACATCTTCGCCATTGACCAGATACCCTGGCTCCAGGGCACGCGATGGCTCACACCAGACTGTCCCTTAAATTGATCCAAGTTGGCAACGTACCAATCGTAGTTGCGAAGCAACGCATCTTTGTTGGAATACTTAGGCGCATAGCCCAGAACCTTCTCAGCTTTTTCAATTGATACAAACGATTCCTTGCCGACAGTGGCATAGACCCATTTATAAACGGGAGACAACCCTAATCCTTCTAGAACACGGAGGGCAAGAATCGCTGGGCCGATGGGTATACTGACGATCTTCTTGCCATGTCCTGCATAATCCAGTAGTGTCTGGAAATCCTGGCGGACTGTGGCAAATTCCTTCGCACCGATGTTAAACGTGTCGTTGACGATCTCCTCATCGAGTGTTGCCGTCAGATAGATAGCAGCGCATAGGTCTTCAACATCGAGATATTGATAGAGGTTATTGCCACTGCCCGGAATCGGGAAGTTCTTGCCATCGTATGCCCAATCATAGAGCATCGCAAAAATGCCCAAGCGCTCCGGCCCAATAAAGGACTTGGGCCGGATAATGGGCACACACATACTCTGATCACGATATTCCAAACACACATCTTCCGCACGGACTTTGGCCTCACCATAGGGACCAACACCTTCTCGTTTGTCGTCTTCCAGCAAGGGATGATGGTCGGGAATGCCGTAAACTGCCGTCGAGGACACATGGATAAAGCGCTCGACTCCGTGCTTTTTGGCGCTGTCGATGACGTTGCGTGTCCCATCAAGATCGGTAGACATAATCTCTTCAGGGGTATACAAGGGCAAAGCCGCCGCTGTATGGATGACAATATCAATACCCATCATCGCTTCATCGACTTTGGCCCGATCTCGAATATCGCCTTTGATCTCGGTGATCTGAGGGCGTTCTGGATAGTCAAAATCGACCAGATCGAGTGAAACGATCTGATGACCGCGCTCCAGCAAATAACGGATCAGGTTGATTCCTAAAAAGCCTGATCCACCCGTGATTAGATAGGTCTTCTGCACATCGGACATGCACACGATCTCCGTTTATTTTTGATTGAGCCAGACCATTTTAGATGCAGGCAGCCAAAACTTCTATGGTGCGATATATCGCTTGAGGACGGGCTGATTGCTGAGCAGATCGCTCTGTGTTTGTTGACCAACCACACTCGAATAGCCGTTAAACCCATCCGTTGGTGCCAGGGCTTTAGGCCAGATTTGCAGAGTGACCATATGTGGTTCAATGCGCTCCCCCGCCATAATAAAACCAACCGCGACCACGACATGGGCAGGCACAAAGTCAGGGATGGGATCAGGCATAGGAGTGCAGGAATCTTCCAGGGGAAAGAATTCTGTACCCACCGTGCGGTGTGCAATCAAATCACTGACCACAGGCTGATAACACACCAGGTCAGTGCGAGTCACCCTATTGACCACATCTTCAACCGAGGTAAACACACCTTCAGGTAGGTCGCCAGCAGGCCAAGGATAGAGCGTCAAGGCATCTGGTGAAATAGGATAGCCGACAGGCAGCGGTTTGACCACGATCACAATCTCTGTCATGGTGATGGGCGTCGGAGTGTGGGTGGGCTGGGATGTGTGTGTCGGTGGGGCTGTAATGATCGCTTTGGCGGAAGGTATTGAGGTCGGTGTGTTGGCTGGCCTCGTGGGTCGTGGTGTGGAAACAGCGATAAGTTCCGGTGTTGGGTCAAGGGCGTTGCAGGCCGCCAGTAAGCACACCCCCATCAGAATAATTCGTCTTGCAAGGTATCCAGTACCCATCCTGTCAATAATCCGAAAATCAAGGGACCGGGTGTCAGGCACACCGGCACAGAAACAGGCATTAAAGTTAACATGCCACATAACCCACCTGCCACTCCATTGATAATGACCCAGACGAAAGCCCTCCCCCGCAGCCCCAATGTTTGAACCCAGCCGATACACAGCCCAAAGACCGCGCCCATCACAGCTAAACCCACCGTGCGACCAACAACCAAAGAAAACGCCGCCAGAAAAACAGGCAACGCGGCGACAATTCCCCCTACAGCACTCCAAACAACCCAACGTCGGCTAAGTTCTGGCACAGCCAGCCATTGCATTGAGCCAGCAACGGCTCCCATCAGGCTACCTGCCAGGAATACACCGGGAATTCCACCAACTAAAGCAAGTCCTAAGCTGCCAAGAACCATCCCACCTGACCAACCAATGATATTGGCAAGTGTCCAACGAAGATAGAAGCGGATTCGAAGTGTTTGCCAGAGGATACCCACAGACTCTTGCATATGTTAGCTGCGTTTGCGGCTGGCATCAACATGAACAGCATATTGACCCAACAAGTGTCCATGGACGGGAATCATCAAGGCACCACTCAGCAGCCAACCGACAAAGGGAATGATCGCCAGCAGGCTCAAGACGACCGTCGCACCCACTGCATAAAACAACCATTGGGCCGAATATCCACCCACTTTTTGTACGTTTTCATATAGAAAGCCTACCTGGAAAAATATCTTGGGTGGATCGCCCGCTGCAAAGCGCACAATCCCCTGTGCTAAGATGAGCCAGGTCAAGACAGAATAAATGGGAACAAAAGGCAACCCACAACACAACATCAACAAAGTGACGAAACCCTTGGTAGATGGTTCGGCAAACCCACGCGGAATGAAAATAAAACAAAAACCGAAAATCATCTGAGGCAGGCCATAAACGATCATTGCCCAAAATACACGCGACCCCTGGATGAACCTCTCTTCATACCGTCCCCAGCGCGGCAAAATGATCATCTGTTTAGAACGGACATTATGGATGATTTCAAGCATATAGCCAAGCAGGATACAGAGCGGGATCAAACCAATGAAGAAGATGACGGTCAGGGGAATGACGGCAAAACTAAGGGCAAAGACGATCAAGAGCTTGTTCGCCCAATCCTTATCCTGGAAGGCATAGGAAAATGCCGTAGCGAAGCGCATCTCAACTAGCCCAACTCATCGACATAGGTGTACATTTCTTCAATGGTAAGTTCGCCCAGTTTGGTGTATTCGACCTTCCCCTCTGGACTGATGATATAGGTCGTGGGTAAACCGACCACCCGATAAGTCTGATCGAGGATCAGGTCACGATCCAGCAGAATCAGTAAAGTATTCACTCCAATTTCATCCAGGAATTCGCGGATGTCGTCGGCTTGTTCGCCTTGATTGACTGCCAGCACAACTGCCCCGTCTGGTCCCTGTTCTTGAGCAAACTGCTGTAAGGCAGGCATCTCCCGGACACACGGTGGACAATCTGTCCGCCAGATATTGAGGAAGACCGGGCGCCCCTTATAATCTGAAAGGCGAACGATTGCGCCATTCAGCGTTTCTAGTTCAAAATCTGCCGCTTCCCAACCACTCAGTACGGGCGATCCTGGCGTTCCTGTAGTATCTGAGTCTTCATTCATCAGAATGACCACAGCCACGATCAAACCTAAGATACTGGTCAGCAGAAAGATGGCCACAAGCGGTGAGATTCGACTAGTTGGTGGTTCAATCATGCGTTCCATCTAGTTATTCACCCATTTTGGCGCAAAAGCATTATCATCAATTTTGGTCAGTTCGCTTGTTTCCATATTATAAACCCAAATTTCCTGTGCGTTCTTGCCATAGTTAGGATCATCGGATTGCAACTGCTCAAAACGCACCATGGCGATCTGTTGGCTATCTGGCGACCAGGAAAACAACGAATGAGAATACCCCGGATCGTAGATCAGTTCCTCGATTGCCATTGTTTCAGGATCAAGCAAGTAAACCTGTGCCCCAATAGTGAAGCGTTCATCTGTGTAGCGACGACCAATCAATACCGATTGACCATCCGGCGACCAGGTTGGAAACTGATCGTCAACTGGCTCATTGGGGTCAACAATTGTCTCGAAGATTCCTTTATCCAGATCAGCGGATTGAATGTAGCTCTGGTTCTGTACCCCAATAGACTGAATCTCTGGGAATATCAACTTTGTGCCATCTGGCGAGAGCGTGCCAACTTCGCCATATCGACTTGGAACAAAACTCATTGGTTGGTCGCCCCCTTCAAAATCGTAGACCTGGACGCCCAACTGCACACTATCAAAAAACGCCAGCCGAGAACCATCCGCTGACCAGGTTGGGGTATAGCCGAGGATTTGGGCTTCTTCAAATAATGGATAGGTGGTGTTACTGAGAATATCTAACAACCAAATGCGCGAACTACCAGCACTCAGACCCAGGCTAGTATTGAGGTTGCGGCGTTGGTAGGCAATCATCTCACTACCAGGACGAAAAACGGGTGCGTTGCACTCGCTCTCTTCAACAAGACAGTTTGTCAACTGTTTGACATCGCGGGTGCGCAGATCAAGCAGCATAATCTCCGATGTGCCAGTCTCAAAATCGCGTTCGGTATAAGCAATTGCTGTACCATCGGAATTGACACTAAAATCGAACACACCATAACGATTAGTTGTCACTTGTTCAGCACCATCCGGATCGGTAGGGTCAGCAATGAAAACCTGATAGGCATTGTCCACAAACTTGAGGTAAGCAATGCGCAAAGGCTCTTCCTGAGTACCAAAGGTGATTGTTACACCAATAATGCTAACCAAGCCCAGGATCACCGCCAGCATATGGTAATCAAAACGTGTGAGCCGCATCATGGATAGAGGTAAGGATGCTCCGGTTGTTCTACAACATCAAGAACCTGGACCTGCAAAATGGGCATCTGGGCATTACGGAAGGTTCCACCCTGAAACTCACCCTGAATGCGCACCCATTCGCCATCTGTCAGGGTATCGGTGTCCTCCCAATACACAGGCACACCAATTGCACCTGCATCAGCCACACAACAACTCAAGGTAAAACGTGCAACCATGAAGTGATTCGGTGGAAATCCTGGTTCCCGGTACACAAAACCAATCAGATCAGCAGGTTCACCATTGAAGGCGGATGGCGTGCTGTCTGATGAAAAAAGCCGCAACCAGTCCAGCACGTTGCGAGCGAGTGGTCCCTTCGACAAGACATTGCCACTGCTCACATTTGCCACAGAGAACGTGATGTTGCCATTGACAGCTTCTGCCCCCAATGGTTTAGATGGAATGAGGGTTCCCAATACCAGCGGAATAGCAACGACGAGAATAATTGGCCAAGTAACATGGTCATGATGATGGTCATGATCGTGATGGTCATCACCTCTATAAAGCTTATACAGCGAACTCAGACCTAGCACAGCAAATAAAACAACAGCAACATAAGAAAGCCAGACGAACCGGGCATTGATGTAATTGGCTAGATTGCCTGTGAGGATATTATAAGCAAAATAAATGGCAAGACCGAACAAGATAATGGTTCGGATGATCTGCTGCTGAGACCGATCATCCGATTGCTTGGGCGGAACAATGAGATCAAGATTGGTTTCCATCATAGCCTTGTAAACAGATTAATCCACAAACCGAACAGTAAAGTCATCAAAAACGGTACAACAATCAAGTAGCCCACGACCCGACGTTTGAAAACACCTGCAAACATCAGGGTACTCTTAATATCGACCATCGGGCCGAAAGTCAGGAAGGCGACAATTGAACCCGTTGTAAACGTCCCGGTAAAGGCCAGGGCAAGAAATGCATCCACAGTTGAGCAAACACTTAACACAAAAGCAAGCATTTGCATCACAATGACAGAAATTAGCGGCCCCTCCCCTAACGCAAGTAACGCTTCTTGCGAGACAACGGTTTGCATCAACCCCGCCAACATGGAACCAATCACCAGAAAACGCCCCATCTCAAAGAACTCGTCCGAGGCAACCTGTGTCGCTTGTATCAACCCGGCGGCAAATGACCGGCTGTGGTGATGGTCATGATCGTGATGATGACCAGCTTCATGACCGCCACCCTGGACTGGAGCCAGCGCAACGGGTCGTAACACTTCAGTTGGCCGGGCAGAATAGGCGAAGACCGCGCCGACAGCGACAGCGACAATAACCGTTATTACGATTCTGCCTATTAGAACTGGCCCCCAGCCAAAAGCAATATAGGTGCTGACGAACACAATCGGATTCATGACTGGAGCAGCCAATAAAAACGCCACCCCAACCGACATCGGCAAGCCCTTGGTAAACAGGCGACGTGTCACTGGAACAACACCACACTCGCACACCGGAAACGCAAAACCCATCATAGCACCCGATACGGTTGCCAGCACCGGGTTACGTGGAATCCAACGCACAATATCCTCACGACTGACAAACACTTCTAGCAGGCCACTTACCAATGAACCCAGGAGGAGAAAGGGGGCCGCTTCGATAAAAATGCCAAGAAAACGGGTTGTAAAAATCGAGAGTGTAACGCCAGGATCATTCCCAGCTTGGAGGAAGGCAATCAGGAAAACCGTCACAGTGAGGGCTACCCCACCATATAAAGGCCACCGCATGACATTTTGTTTCAAACGAGAGCAATCTCCATATTAATTGGGTCAATTGTATCATACGATGTCAAATAATAAATAAAGATTCACATACGCTTTAATCAACGGCTGATCGTGGGTGGTGTATCTGACAGGGACATAGAAGGGAGCGGCCCGGAAGTGGTTGGAGCTTCTGCCGAGGGTTGTGTGTTAAGGTGAGCCTGCCGTTACCACAGACCAAGAACATCCTTCATAGGCAAGGCGAACCCTGGCAGCCCGTCGCCACCGTCGAGTGTGTCGTCCATACCCAAAGAGCCCCGCATCCAGGTAGATTTGTCGTTTACAGGCAATGTCTGACTTCTTGTCCGTCGGCGAAATCACCTCAACGGCAAACTCTAGCGGCACAGAATAAATATGACTTCAAGGCGTTGCCCAACACTTCATACGTGCCAGCTTCACCCGTCACATAGCAGGGCAGTCCCTTTTAACAAATTGCACCAACAATTGACGCTGCAACGCCTGAATTTTCGGCTCTACCCGGTGACGCTTCGACAATCTCCCTGTGAATAAGCTCAAACATCTGATCCACATTCTCATCCTGGTGAACAAATTTGATACAGTCTTCAATGGTGACGTGGGGTTCACGTACAGTCATGATTTGAGATCCTACATCAGTACAGACCCATTAGGGGCAGGGCAGCTTGCTGATTGAAACCTGAAGACGCCCCATGAAATCGAACCTTACGTTCGCTGCGGCTTGTAGTGGGCTCAAGCCTTTTATCAGTCGGGTTTTTGGTATAGGTGGCTGTGCCAAACAAGTAGAATTCACCCCCAAACCAAATGAGTCCGTCCAGCAAGTCATTATACTTTGCCTAGTTCGTCAACACTAAAATCTATTGCCACAACATAGGAATCATCCAGCAACATCGCCTTCATGGTCGGTGTTTCTTTGTTGCGCTCGCCCCGCATTAATTTGCTTTCCAGGTTGTGATGCTTTAGTACCTTATCCATACGCTCTGCAAGTGGCAACGGCATTTGTCCCAGTAAGTCGCCGCCGCTTTCGATCAGTTCTGCCAGTGGTTTTGAGCCATTTAGATAAGCTGGAATCTGCCGCCAGGGGCCGAAAGCGCTGGCATATGCCTGGAAAATATCAAGGATCACTTCATTGACATCATCCGGTTTCCCCCGGAAGAATACCCCTACTGGATCAAGGTTATACTCATACAGCAGTGGATGACCATCCGTAATGACTAGATTGTTGAACATCCCGATGCTAATGCGATGTTCCTGGACGCCAATGCAGCGGATCACGTATCGCGCCTTATCCCGCAGTCCGTCAGCTTGTGCATCATACTCGGTTGTCGCGACAACAAATTGCAGCGTATCGGGCACACTGTCCATCTGTGCCATCAAGAAGACGCCATACCCTTCTTCCCGATTGATCTCATTTAACATACGGTCAAGCATTGACTGCCCATTTCTTTTCAACCCACTCTGGAACAGGGAAGTCAACCGCTTTCAGATCAGCTTTGGCCTGTTCGACGTCATAGGGCACAGCCCGTAAATCGACGGCTAACACACCATCCTCAACCGTCACCAAACCCCATTGGGCTTTTCCAGGCATATCAAATGACAGGCCAACGCTACCCACATTGAGCACACGCCAGTTATCCAGATCACGATCCATCTGGAGGTGGGTATGTCCGCCAATTGCGAGACTGCCCTCGCGGTCCAGGAGGGCATCATGGGCTTCTTCATTGGGTGTATCGGGTCTGAGCGCAAAAGACTCGTCATCGCCAGGGATCGCATGATAGCCGATGATATGCCCATAGTCGTTGGCTTTGAGTCCTGTTTCACGATGAAGAATTTGCGATAAGAATTGATAGTCTTCCCAACTCAACTGCTGTAAGCCCCAATCCAGCATGGCATTCATCGCTAGCCGCGCCTGTTTTGCTAATCCGAAATCTGCCTCTTCCTTGATGGGCAGCAACTTGAAGCGCTCACCTGTCACCAGATAGCGGTCTGTGTTGCCGCCAATGACTTTGAACTTGTCTTTGCCGCGCTGTTTTATACGCTGAATGCACTCCGATGGGCGTGCTCCTAACGCAGCAATATCGCCTAAACACCAAACCATGTCAACCTCCCCAACCGAGGCTAGGTCTTGCAACATAGCATCAAAGGCGGTCAAGTTGCCGTGCATATCAGAAAATACAGCCAATTTCATAACGTCCTTTACTCCTTAGTGTGTTGTTTTTCGGTGGGGCGCAAGGCCGAAGGTCGCAAGCGTAACTCGCTGGCTCTTTCTGGGTAACGTCCAGTTATATCCCGGTAGTAACTCCACAGGACTTCCATATCGGCTGCAATGTCACCTGTTGTATAGAACAGGGGATTGTTAATCGTGATTTCTTTTTTCAGGTAGTCCACTGTACACGGCAAAATCGGCACATGGGCATTGTGTGCGATCCAGTAAAATCCAGTACGCCAATGATCAGTCTTGCGACGTGTCCCTTCTGGTGGAATCGCTACGACGAGTTGGTCACTTTGATCAAACATCTGCGTGACCTGTTCGACAGTGTTAAAGCTCGTACTACGATCAATACCCATTGCCCCCAATTGGCGCAGTATCCAACCCATGGGGCCACGCGTCCATTCGATTTTAATCATATAATGGAGCTTACGGCGTGCATACCAACCAACCAGATTAATCAAGAAACCATCATAATTGGTGGTATGGGGTGCGGCAATCGCCACGATCTTCGGTTCGGGTGGTGGCGGGCCGTTAATTTTCCAGCCCGTGATCCAGAAGTAAAAGCGGGCAAATAAATGGGGTATGATGTTGACTTCATGAATTATCTGTGTATGCTCTCTCGACCCCATGTAGTCCTCAAAACCTAATCAGTCAATCGGACATCAAGTTTAACTTGTTTGAGCATGAATGTGTATCCGTGGTCTCATTAGATTATACAAAATAACAGGGGCCATCAATACCATCTGTGACGGCTCACCCCGATAAAGCGAACACAAGGTTCGGCGAACTTTCAGTTCGTGGGCGCTTCTCAGGCTCCGCATGTGCCAACGCACTCCCTTGTCGCCTGACGGATGCAGCGGACTGATGAAAGTCCGACCCATCCGAGAACTTTCGTTTCTCTCTTAAGTGCGATTCAGATTTTACGCGGCGATCTACTCGCCACAACCTGCTATCTGAAGTTGTTAAAAAGCCGCGTTAGGCAACCACCAGGCCTTGATGTCCTCAGGCAGTCTCGGCCTAACCGTAAGATGTTAATTTGAGCACAGATATGCTTACTCTGAAAGGAGGGCGGCCTTCCCCCCAACCAAAGGTTGGCCCCCGCTCAAAGCGAACCGAAGGTTCGAGGGTGTCCCCTGCCGCGTTTTTATGGAAAGCCACCCAGCCAGGCCCCAGATACAAGAATCGGATTGTTTTGGAAAAGGTTTTTCATACGTTTACCCTACGATCTTTGATTTTCTCCAGAAGATCCTGATATAATCTTTGACATCAATAATTATCCATTTAGGAGGCATTGAAATGCTCAGTACTTTAGGAATGTACCTCATATATCTAAGACAACATATTATAACTGTAATATTGTTTGTCTTGCTCGCCACCCCAGCTTTCCTTCTGGCTCAAAACACAGAAGATTTGACACTCAATGATTTAGGCAATATCACATACCAAGGAATCTATGAAGATTCAATTCAACTTAGTGACGGTGTATTCATCGGCGAGCCATTCATGGAAGGTGCTGCATCACGACCAACTGTCACCCTTATAGATCACGCATTGGGTGACCTCAAGGGCGACGGGGCTGTCGATGCGGCGGTGATCTTAGCGGAAGATACCGGGGGCAGTGGCACGTTTTTCTATCTTGCAGCTGTCGTCAATCAGGATGGTGAGCCTAAGAATGTTGACACTCTGTTCTTAGGAGATCGGATTGAATTGAAAACGATAGAGATTCACCAAGGGGAAATCATAATCCAGGCATTAACTCATGCATCAACTGACCCCTTCTGTTGCCCGTCGGTCGAGTTCGATCTAGTTTACACGCTCGACGAAGAAAAATTAGAACCTCAGTTTGATCTAGAAAACACGGTTTGGTCACTCCTTGCATTTGGCCAACCTGATGAGCCTAGAATGGTTCGATCTGATACTGCAATTGGAATTGATGCCTGGTTCGATACAGACAAGCGTGAACTTTCTGGTAGCTCGGGATGTAATAGCTATTCCGCTGATTTCCAAACCGACGACAAAACACTCACAATATCACAAATTGTTTCGACCATGATGGCTTGTGAAGAAGCCATCATGCAACAAGAACAGGACTTTCTATCCATTCTCGAACAAACCGAGACCTATAAAGTAGAGAATGATCAACTCTGGATGACTGCTGGCGACCAGATCTTGGTATTCGTTCCACAACACACTTTTCCTGACCCAACGGTCGTTATCACCTCGCCTCAAAGTGGGGCTGAATTAGATCCAACGACTCCAATTCATGTCGCGGGGTTTGCAAAAGGCCTATTTGAGGGCAATGTCGTCGTCGAAATACTCGATGATGCAGAAAACTCATTGGCAATCGAACCAACTATCGCAATGTCTGAAACAAACTATGGTCTTGCTGCCTGGACAGTTGATCTACAAATTGATATATCCAACACGGGATCTGGTCAAATCCGGGCCTTTTCACCATCACCTATAGATGGAAGTATAGAAACCATTGATCGTGTGGATGTCTTATTTGGTTCCTGAGTTCAGGCGTAAACTGAGTTGATAGATCAGCTCAAAGATACAACAATCACACAAAATTTGGATCAGAGAAAATAATGCGAGGGAGCTTGATCGCCCCCTCGTTTCTGTTATTTGTGTATTGTCGTGCATAATCAGAACTGCTATTCTAAAAGCTGTTACCAAGGTAGTAGTGTATGCAACCCAACATCTTATTCATCATCCTCGATACGCTGCGACGTGATCGACTTTCTAGCTATGGATATCATGAACAGACATCTCCATGCTTTGACGCTTTTGCCAGCGAATCCACCCTCTTTGAGCGTGCAGTTGCCCCAGCACAATGGACAATTCCGTCTCATGCCTCGATGTTCACCGGGACATATCCCTCCGTTCATCAACTCACACAAGCAGATCATCAACTTTCGGGCGCATTACCGACTATCGCGGAGATTTTGCAGGTTGAAGGCTACAAAACGGCGGCCTTCTGTAATAATCCACTGCTGGGGATTTTGAACACTGGATTACAGCGCGGCTTTGATGAATTTTATAACTATGCGGGCGCAGCCCCGAATCGCCCGCAAGGCATACAGCGCAGTTGGCTGCGTAAAGCGGTGGCACGCCGCTGGCGGCGCTTCGCCCGGACGGTCAGCAACAAGTTCGCCCATTCTGATCGGCTCTTCCGGGCCTCGCTGCATCCAATGCTGACGCCTATCTGGACACATTCGGTTAATTATAAGGGGCACACAGAACGCTCGATCAGCGATGTGATTGACTATATCAGTGCACGCGATGGATGTTCGCAGCCTCATTTTACATTCTTGAACTTGATGGGAACCCATCTACCCTATCGTCCACCACAAGACTATCTACCTCCTTCGATCAAGAACAACCCAGCAGCCTATAAGATGATGAATCGCTTCAACGCAGATGCAGCGCGTTGGGCAAGTCCGGCTGTACCACCACTCAACCCAGACGAACAGCACGTCATTGACACCTTTTATAATGCCGAGATTAAACATCAAGATCAGCATTTAGGACGGCTACTTGATTACTTGTGGGATTCGGGTGCATTAGACAACACAATGGTTATCATCTCTGCCGATCATGGGGAAGGACATGGGGACCATCGTTTCTTTGGGCACAGCTTTGTCGTTTATCAGGAGTTGGTACATGTACCCTTGTTGATCTACTATCCAGCCCAGTATCCTATTTCGGAACGAATCAAAACGAACATCAGTACGCGCCGCCTCTTCCATACCATCCTTGATGCAACTCATGTCACTCCTCCCTTGGACGAAGCAGATCCAAATGCCGATGTCAAAAGTCTGTCACTGAGAAACGCCATCGAAATAAAAACCGATTCGGAAAAAGGCATGGTCATCAGCGAGGCCTACCCGCCAACTACCCTGCTCAATGTCATCAAACATCGGACACCTGAACTCATTCATACGATGCAACTGACACAGATTCGGCGCGGAGCCTATCATGGGGATCATAAGCTAACGATGGTCGGTCAGGCAGTAGAGGGCTTATTTAATGTCGCCGATGATCCATTCGAGGTTCACAACCTTGCGGCGCAACCCAACACCGAAGATTTACAGCAGATGCTCGTCCACTTCACGAATCAAGCACTGAACATCAATCTGGACAGCTCGAACATCACACAGAATGACATCCATGTGGACGTTATTGAAAGCCTGCGAGCGTTGGGGTATATCGACTGATCATGTCTGTGGTGTGTAGCCGGAACTGACGCACCAGATTTAGCCCTGTCGTTCTCCCAACAGGCAAAAGTGCTGGAGCGAATCGATGTGTAAATCCAACACATCAAAACCCAAAAAACAGGCACGGAGTTCATCTTCCGTGAAGTAATAGTGAGGCAACCCCTTTTCGATACCATCAAGTGGAATGTAGGTGTTGGGTTCGATCTGCTCAAAGTTTTCCGCTTGATCTTTCAACGTCGGCACGGTGATAAACACCAAACCACCCGGTTTGGTAATTCGTTCGAGTTCGCCAATCACCTGCTGAATGATGGCGAGTCGGGCATGATGGATCACCTGTACAGACATGACTGCATCAAAAAAGTCATCTGCATAGGGCAGCGGCTCGGTGATGTCCGCCAGTTTTAGATCAGCGGTCAAAGACTTCTCCGTCAACCAATCGCGTGTCATTTGCAACCCCGTTGCGGCATTATCAATACCATAGACATCAAATCCACGCTCAGCAAAATAGATCACATGACGCCCCGTTCCGCTGCCTAAATCGAGAATGGTTTTCGCCCCGCGTTCTTGCAATGACTCGACGACAGCAGGAATGTCTTCATGTGGCTGATTGAAGTAGCGACCTCGCTCCTTAAAGACTGTATCCCAGGGTTGTTGTGTCATAGCATCTCCTCCGCCATAAATTGAACGGTTTCAATATCAAATGCGGTGATATTCAGGGTTGTGATCGGACTATTGCGCCATTGTTGCAGGCGATCCTTGATACGTGCTTTTGATCCACACAACGCTACTTCGTCAACGAGTTCATCGGGCACAGCCATGATTGCTTCACCCTTGTTGCCCGCCAGATAATGTTCTTGTACGGCCTCGGCTGCTGCTTCAAATCCATAACGCACTGCCAGATCATAGTAGAAATTCTTGCTCTTCGCCCCCATACCACCCATATATAAGGCTAACATGGGTTTCAAACGATTCCAGGCCGCCTCTAGGTCATTATCTAGGATAACGGTAACTGTTGGTGCGATATCCAATGATTTTCCGTCGCCCGCTCTGGCGAATCCGGCGTCAAGATGTTCTCGATAAATCGCTTCAAAATGATTGGGGGAAAAGAACATGGGAAGCCATCCATCTGCTATTTCAGCCGTGAGCGCAACGTTTTTGGGGCCAATAGCAGCGAGGTAAATTGGCAGATCGGCACGTCCATGTAAGATGCTTTTCAGAGGTTTGCCCAATCCTGTTGCATCAGCTCCCTGGTAGGGAATCTGATAGTGCGTGCCATCATGGTGTAGCGTCCCTTCACGAACGAAAATCTGACGAATAATACTGACATATTCGCGGGTTTTGCCCAGTGGTTTGCCGTAAGCTTCACCGTGCCAGCCCTCGACGACCTGCGGGCCGCTCAAGCCCAGGCCAAGGAGCATCCTCCCACCCGAAAGTTGATCAAGGGTCATGGCAGTCATAGCAGTGTTCGCTGGCGTGCGCCCTGGCATCTGCATAATGGCAGTTCCCAGGCGAATATTCTGGGTCAATGCGCCGATCCACGCCAAAGGTGTCACCGCATCTGATCCATATGCCTCAGAAGTCCAAACTGCGTAATAACCGAGGCGGTCAGCTTCCTGAATAATGTCCATCGGTAAATGAAAATGTGCACCAGAATAACCTGTCATCAAACCTAATCGCATCATCGTTACCCCCACAGCACGATTTAATAGGATATTCAGAACTCTCCTCCATTGGCATCAATGCTTTTTTTCAATTGTAGCATGTTGTGATGTAAAATAGCATTATACTAGGAGGTGTCTATGCAAGCTTTTCGTGATTTGACAGTCAACCAGATGATTGTGCTTTTTGGTGTCATCATTGTCGTTCTCCTAATCGCGGCGATTCTATTTAGCATTATGCAAGATGAAGGCGATCCGTTTTTGCAACCAACTGCAACGCGGGACATTATCCTGCCCGAAATAAACGCGACTGTACCAGGGGGCTAGTGTTGACACCCCGTCGCATCGTTCTGATAAAACCATGCTGCATTGGCGATGTGATACTGGCAACCCCCACTCTCAAAGCACTAAGAAACGCTTATCCTCAAGCCCATATCACTTGGGCGGTAGGATCCTGGTCAAAACGTGCTATTGAATCCCATGCTTTACTCGATGATTTCCTGGATACAGGCGATGTTGCCAATCCTGCTCGTTCATTTGGCGGATTCTGGCAATTGGTCAAGAAACTGCGAACAGGACGGTTTGATCTGGCGATATCATTGGTTCGCTCGCCCCTGATGAGCGCAGCAGTTGGGTTATCAGGCATTCCCCAGCGGGCCGGATTGGACAGCAACAGGCGGGGGTTTGGTTACAACATACCAGCGCTCATCAACCCCGAAGATCGTCGCCATGAAGCAGAAATTTACCTTGATGTCGCCCGTGCGCTGAAAATCAACGTGACCGATTGTTATGCTAATGTTACCATCCAAGCTGATGCGGTGCAGTACATCAATCAGTTGATCCAGCTACCGTACATCGTGGTTAATCCAACAGGGGGTAGCAATCCCGGTATGTTCATGAGCAGCAAGCGCTGGCCTCCGCAACATTACGCCACACTCATCACGATACTGCAACAGGAGACGAACATCCCGCCTGTTCTCATCGGAGGGCCGCAGGATCAGCCGATTATTGATGCAGTTCTAGAGAACTTATCGTTCAAACCTCATATATTTATCGGCGTGTTGTCATTCGATCAAATTGCAGCACTGGCACATCAAGCGGCAGCCTATGTTGGTAATGACACTGACTGACTCACCTCGCGGCAGCGGCTGGCGCACCCACTGTGATGATACTTGGCCCGTCGGACCCGGTACGTTACGCACCTTTTGCTCCTGATTCGATTGCTCTCTGGAAACCGACAAATGTAAACGAAATGGGCGTCTCTGCCGGGCCCCCCAACCATTGGAATTGGGAACAGGATGGAATTGGGGTCGAGGATGTTATTCAGCAAACGCTTGCGTTTCTACGGCGCAGGCGGTGAACTGCGTGTGACACCTGGAACTTCAACAGCCAGATGAAGCGTGACATCATCCTGCTGGAACTGCAAATTGGCGGGTGGTTGTTGCGCAAGCACCCATAATACTAACAGGACACGCTCTGCCACCCATTTGGGTTCGCCGCTTTCCGCGACCTGCACCAAATCAAGCCCTGAACCTTCTGCATCCCAAGTAATCACAGGCACATCAGGATCGTATTCCCTGACTTCTGCCGAAATCCAGCCACCATCTGGTTCAAAGGCAATCGGCGTCTTGCTCAGTTGGGTGCAATCGCCCAACACATCGGTGAAGTAGTCCGCAGGCCACCCAGAACGCGAATCGACAAGATGACGCACACCATTAACAGTCAATTCCAACTGCTCAACAACGGGCTGTGCCCCTTCGGTAATGGGCTGCAAGGTCGGTAACTCGACAGGCTGTGTTTCTTCTGGATCAGGGCCGTCAGGGATGAGATTATAAGCATAGATTTTACGGAAGACGGTGAGATTTTCAATGAAGGTGCGGATGAATTCATCGGGCAAGATATCAAATAATACCTGCATGCCTTCATCGCTTTCGGTTGTCCAAACGACTCGCCCATCACCATAAATCGTGCAAAGTGGCACTTCACTGCGCATGAAGATACGATCTGCGTTTGTGCCTCCTGTAATATCCGCACGAAAAACGACGGCAGTCTCGTCCCGATCCCAGTCAATAACAATAGGCATCACATTGATTGTACTTGCATTATCCGAATCATCGTTCCCGGCGAGAATCTGACATCCCGTCAACATCAACACCAGCACAGCCAGTATCTGCCGCATTGCACCTACTCCTATATCACATGACTCCTCTCCATGTAGTATAGCCTGACTTGCCATTCTGCGTGGAATGGAATTGTAAGAACAATAGCAGGGAACAATATACTCCACTGCAACGGGGCATTTTCCATAGAAAATTGGCACGGGGACATGGCCAACCATCAGTTCGGGGTCGAAACCCGTTCATAACCGTCACATGAGCCTCTCCAAGATGACGACCAATCTGGCAGAGGCCCAACTTGACCGCTTGCTGACGCTCTCGTCGCTGTACATCTAGCTCGGTTCAGGCGTATAACGTTTCTGGCACAGGTTGCACCTGTACCGCTGGTCCCCTAACGCATGCTTTCCTGCTTTGACTTGGTTTTCGCTATCGTTATAGTATGACCATTCGCCCATGCATACAGTTTATCTCTTATCAATCGGAGTTTGCTATTAGATATACCTTGATTACTAGGCTCTGTTGACATTTGAGAAAAGTCGATAAAATGGTTTCATGAGTAATGTGACCTTAACCGATGAGAACCGGACGAAAATTCGGGACTAGTTGAAACAAGACCCGAATGCTTATGTAGGAAACGAGGCCGAATGCCGTCGTTTCGTCGAAGCCATCCTCTGGGTAAGCCGGAGTGGGGCACAATGGCGTTTGCTGCCACCTGAATACGCCAACTGGAATAAGTGTTTGCCCGCTGGTGTCAAAACGGCGTGTGGGAGCGAATGTTGGACTATTTCGCGGACGACCCGGACATGGAAAACGGGATGGTGGGTAGTCCAATTGTCCGTGCCCATCCCTGTGCGGCTGGGGCACAAAAAAAGCGCTGAGCAAGCGCTGGGGCGCAGTCGCGGCGGCTTTTCGTGCAAAATCCATGTGACAGTCGATGGGTTGGGAAATCCCTTGCGCTTGTGCTTGACGGCTGGACAACGCCATGACATCACCCAAGCCTATCACTTGCTGGAAGGCTTTGAGTTTGAGCATCTGATCGCAGATCGTGGCTATGCGGCTGAACACTTCATTGACTATTTGCTTGAACGCGGTATTGAAGCGGTGATCCCGCCTCACCCAAGAGCCAAAGTCTTGCGTGAATATGATGAGTGGCTCGATCGGCAGCGTCATTTGGGGGAGTGTTTTATCAACAAGATCAAACATTTTCGGCGTGTCTTCTCACGGTTTGAAAAACTGGATCGCTCTTATTTGGGCTTCTTGCATTTTGTCAGTTCACTTATCTGGTTACGTTGAAATGTCAACACAACCTAGTTAAGAGAGTTGGTGAAAGTGACAGCGAGAAGAAAATCCAAGATCTTAACAGCCAATCCGTTATTAGTACGAGCATGAAGCCACTGAACGCCCTCAACTAGCAATCAGGGGAGGCGCGACTAGATTGACATACTCCCACAACTGAGACAGTATGAGGCGGAGCAACGCCTCAAGAATATTTCGCGCTGCAATTGCCGATCTTGTAGTTCGAGTAGGCGGTTGTGGTGAGTGGATCGCACCCAACGACATTCTCGGATGAGTCGGCCTTTCATCAGTCCGCCGCATCCGTCAGGTGTTAACGTGGTTCGTTGGAACGTGCGTTGCCCCGAGCCTAAGGTTCACTTTATCGGGGAAGCCGTCACTAAAACTTATTCCTCTTTGGGTTCTCAAAAGGCAGTTAGGGATTGCTAAATTTCGGGATAGAACTTTGCCATCATGGGAAGCATGAATCCTGAATATACATTCTGCCATATGTTCACTCAAGTCAACTCTTTTTCGGCTACACTTAGGATTGAACCGACTGTTTACCAACCCATCCAGGAGCCTATTTTTGCTGCGATTTCTCGCCATTTTCCCGCTATTTCCCGCTGGTTCTTCCGCGTTGCCGCCATTTTTTATGGTTGCGCGGCGGCGGCAATATTGACAGAATCTAATAACTCACATCATACTATGAATGCGGCAAGGAACAGAATAGAATGATCCATCGTTTAAGGCAACTTCATCAAACACAACACCTGGTTCTGAGTACTGTCAGCATTGGAACGATGCTGCTGCTGGCGTATCTCACTGACACAACCTCGGCTCGTTTGTGGACAGCACTGGCATTTTTGGCTTCGGGCGCGGGTATCCTAGTAGCGTCACGCATCATGCCCAATGCGCTACGGGTGGTTTACATCATGAGTACATTGGGCGGTGCTCTTGGTATGATTGCGCTACATAATGATCTCGTGTGGTGGGTGGCGGTTGCTGGCTTCTCTCTGATTCCCATATTCTCTGCTCCCGCCATCAAGCAGTTTGACTACAGCTTGATTACGATTGGAGCTGCAATCATCGGTATTGTCCTGATGGATCCACGTCAATGGGACCTCATTATTCTGGGCTTGAGCGTGATGTCCATCGGTCAGATCGTGCGCTTTGTCATGTATGAACCCACCCGGGAAGATGGCAGCACAATCAGCAGGCTTGCGATGTTTCCTGTTGAAGTCCCCGCTATTTCGCCGGATGAACTGGCCAATATCACAACCCGCATTCATGTCACGGCGGATGGTGTCGTCCGTGCGGCCCATGCTATCCAAGAAGTCACCACTCAACAATCGGATGGAGCTTCTGAACAAGTGGATGTATTGCAGATGACCAATGCAATGCTCGATAGCTTCCTGGAATTGTCTGAGCAAATCAACCAAAAAGCCCGCGACATGACTCAGACCGCCCAGCAAACCACGCAGGTTTCACAAGATGGTCAGAATGCAATTCGAGACGCCATTGAGGGTATGAATCAGATTCGGGAGCAGGTTACAGCGATTGCAACGACAATCGTCACGCTTGCCCAACTAACCCGCCGGGTTGACGAGATTATCACCTCTGTATCAGAAATTGCAACGCAATCGAATCTGCTAGCCCTCAATGCATCGATTGAGGCAGCACGTGCTGGTATCCACGGACGTGGTTTCGCCATCGTTGCTGAAGAGGTACGTTCTTTGTCACAACAATCAACCAACGCCGCACATCAGGTACGCCAAATCCTGAAGGAAATTCAAGAAGCTGTCAAACAGACTATCAGTGCCACCGAGGTCGGGATGAACGGTGTTGATTCAGGTGTGTCTAAGACCCAGGATGCCGACCAAATTATGCTTCAGCTTGCCGCTAATGTAGATGTCTCTCATCAAGCAATGAACGAGATTTATGCGGTTATCCGCAAGCAAGCGGAAGGCTTGGAAGAAATTGCAATCAGCATGGAACGGGTTGACCGCATCACCCAACAGAATCTCGCCAGTACACGCATGGTCTCGACGGTATCACAAAATCTCAATCGATTAGCAGATGACCTTCAAAATGCGGTCAACGTGGGACAGACAGCACTGTAACTGCCCCTGTGGTAGAGGATCCTGACACTATATTAAACTGATCAGAATTCCCAACGTGACCCCCCCAAAGAACAATAACACAAGAATAGCCAAATAGACCAGAAGCCGCAGGCCCTGAGCCACCCAAATCTTGTTATTCAGCTTGCCAACACCTCCTAGTTCCGTATATTCTGCACCTTGCAGAATATTGATTGTCCGCAAATGCCGCTGGGCCAGGATGTTGTAAGGATTGATCGCCAGAATATTTTCTAAGCAAACACGCTTATCCGCATCGTCTTCAACGACATTGAGCAACGCCAACCAGACCTGTTCATCCTTGGGATGTAAGGTTGCTGCCTGGCGCAGCAAATCATGGGCAATTTGAACCTCGTTACGCGCAAAGGCCGAAAGACCTTCATGCATGAGTTGGTTCGCCCGTTCAATATCAGCATCGGTGGCACTCATAGTCCACTAGTTCGCCCAACCTCCAGGGAATAAATCTTCCTGATTGTCCGTCAGTTGTACCAGGCTTTGGGCTGCAAGATTATAGATGTAAAGGTCGTAAGTGCCACCACGATTACTGGCAAACGCCAAGAAACGCCCATCAGGGCTGAACACCGGGTATTTATCATCACCCGGTGATTGCATCGCTTCTGGCCTGAATCCGTTGCCTGGATTATTTGGCGCAATCAAATAGATATCGTTGTCACGCTCATCGCTAGTCGTAGCGGCATAAGCAATCAATGAGCCATCTGGCGACCAACGGGCTGTGGTTTCGATCAGTGCATCCCCATCTGTAGTCAATGGTGTCAGCGTGCGACTTTCAACGTCAATCAACACCAGATCAGTCCCCGGATTTTCGAGTGAATTCGATTTGCGGATAGCGACAACCTGTGTACCATCGGGCGAAAGCGTAGGATAGCTGTACTCAGCCGAGTCGTCGGTCAACTGGGTAATGGTCAAATCGCCATCAACCGGATCATCAGACAAGGCTGCAATTACAATTTCTCGTTGTCCGGCTCCAATTTCACCAATGAACACTACTCGTTCACCATTAGCAGAGAAACTGCCCATTTCTGATTCGCTGTAACCGATCAATGCTGGCCCAGTATCAATGATAGACTCAATAGGTTGTGCTTCAAGGTCGATCAATACAACGTCTACATGGCCTCCTGTTGGAAAGTACGCCGTGTACAAAAGTTGCTGACCATCCGGTGAAAACGTCACTTCGCGGCCATTTTCCTCACCAATCTGTACCAGTTCACCACCACCTTCCAGGTCATAGATGTACATTGGCAGCACACCCCGTCCACTTAGGTCGCGCCCCCCCCACATTACTAATCGGCCTGGAATCCCTTCAACTGGGGCTAAGGTCGGCGTCGGACTGGGTGGTGATGTGGGTGTAATGGTGGGTGGTAAGGTGGGTGCACTGCTGGTGGGTGGTTCTGTTGGAGTGGGTGAAAATTCAGCGAACAGTGTTGCGGTTCGGTCAGCTGCAACTTGGGTATTTGTTTCTTGAACGCCGGTCGCTTCTAGGGCAGCCGCTGTGCCTTCCGCCGCCTGACGAGTCGCCGCTTCGTGTTGACTGGCCTCTCGATTGTTACGGCTGATGGTGATAACGACAAAGAGAATGATCATGACTGCAACCAAGCTACCTATACCGATTACGATCAGGCGGAATTGGCTGCGGGAAATGCCTGGAATGATCTCTTCTTCTGGGGCATCAGCTTTCCCATCCATGCGATTCAACATTTGTTGGGCGTGTTCATTGTTAGGATCAAGCTGCATGACCGTTGTCAGCGCCATACGCCGTTCGTCTACACTATCGGTTACACGGGCTAGCAGCAACCACGCCTGAATATTGGTATCATCTTCTTCCAGCACCTCTTCCAACAGTTGGCGTGCTGTGTCACGATCCCCTGATCGTGCTGCGTCCGCTGCCTGACGAATTAAATCTGCATGAATCGGATCCATTGTTGGCTACTCCTTACATCAACGTATTCGCAAAATCAATTCTGAGCGATAGACGATAGACTCGTCGTTGCCTTTGTTTTCTGTCACCCGAGTCAACACCGTCCCATCTAATGAAACCAGATAAGTCTGGAACCGGTCATCCTCGCGGTTGGAAATAAACGCGATAAAGCGACCATCTGGCGTAAATCCAGGGTTGCGGTCTTCAGCATCACCATCATCAAGCGTCACCAGCGTTGCGCCAGTGCCATCTGCAAACATGTAGAACACATCGGCATCACCACGACGATCACTGATGAAGGCAATTAATGAGCCATCATGAGAGAATGAAGGTGCATAGCTCCTATTAGCTGCTGATGTCAGTCGTGTAAATGTTGGCTCTTCACCAGGGTCAAATAGTTCAAATTCAAAGATTTTGGTTGTGCCAATACTCTCCCGATCTGAAGCGAAGAGAATGCGGCGACTGCCTAAAATCGGTTCCCAGGCAGGATCACGATCAATGAACTCTTCATTTTCTGTCAGTCGGCGCAGGTTTTGCCCGTCTGGTGTCACGTACCATAGGTCTTCACTGCCATCAAAATCATTGACAAAGATGATTTCTTGGCCTTCCGGCGACCAAGTGGGGCTGGAAACAATCGAGGTCTTGAGTTCGGTCACTTGCTGGGCATTGGCCAGATCGTTTACATCCGCTACGAACAATTCTGGGAACATCTCAGGATCGCCGTCATCCTCGGCAGGATATTCCACATTACGAATAAAGGCGATTCGATCACCACTCAGAGTCAGTGCGATGTTGCGAACCTCTTGCCCCACTTGTGATTCATCACCACCTGCCCCGTTAATCTGATACAAGGATGGTTGTGAATCACCCATCCCTAAACTGGTATAGTAGGCCACAAACTCCGATAATGGGAACGGCGTTTCAGTGGGGAATGGTGTCGCCGACGGTAGGTCCGTTGGTGTTGGTGTGAAGGTTGGTGGCAGAGTTGGTGCAAAACTCGTCCCTTCAAACAAGACGGGCGCACGAGTCGGCGGTGGTGGCAGTGGTGTGCTGGTGTTCAGAATGCGGGTGGGTGGAATAGGTGTAGGGGTCGGTTCAGGTTGATTGAATGGGCTTATATCTGATGAAAAAAGGAACACCCCCCCAACTACAGCTAGAATCGCAAACAACGCAATTAAGATATTGATAAGATCAATGCCACCCCTGCTTCCACCTTGAGATACAGAGGTCGTCTGGCGACGTGTTTGTCTGGATTGCTCGATAGTCTCGGCAGTTCCACCCTCCAGGTTGCGCCCTGACGACCCTAATGCCTGAAGTGCTTGCTGTGCGCGGGAGTTATTCGGGTTGATTTCTAAAACCCGTTCCAGGCAGTTCCGCCGTTCAACCAACGTGGTCACACAAGATGCCATCCAAATCCAGGCCATTTCGTTGTCTGGGTCGGAATCGATTACCTGTTGTAACAGTCTTCGGCCTGTGTTACGATCACCCCGCCGCGCTGCGTTAATTCCATCTTCTAAAATCTGACTAAGATCACCGTTCACCATGTCACCTCGATTAATTTGAGGGATGCTAATTCACCCTCGATTCTACAGAGAAATGGTAATCCCGCCAGAATGATCGCTTCTAACTTGCCAATATTTAATTTTCGATTGTTCCCAGTAAGGTAAACTGCGTGGATTGGTTAGCTCATCAAGATAACCAACAACACAAAGATAAAGATAATAATCATCACCACAGCAACCGTCCCAAACAAAACCAGAATGCGATTGTTGCTGGCATCTTTATTGTATTGCATTTTCTTCAAGGTTTTTTGAGCAGCAACATTATCTGGATTCAGATTGACGATACGAGTCAGCCACTGTTTGCGCTCCTCCTCTGTGCTTGCAAGCTTTGCCAACCACATCATCGCCGTTTCGTTCTGGCGATTACGTGAGTAGACTTCACGAAACATCACTTTCGCGCCATCCTCTTGCCCTTCTCTGGCTGCTTTGATGGCAAGCTGGAGTAGTTCTTCAAGATTAGTTTCAGAATTCACGTCCACGATTTACCCTTACGTTGACATCATATATCAATAATTGTATACAAGACGAGATCAGGCTGCAATCGCAATGAACGGGTAAGAATAAGCTGAGACTAAGAGCAAGGCATCAATTCGATCCAGAACACCACCATGCCCTGGGATGACATTTAGTCCTGCCACATGCGAGTCCTTGACACCAAAGAAACGCTTTAACGCTGATTCCAGTAAATCACCTGCAATCGCAACAAAGGGCACAGTCACAACCCACAACAAAGTTACTGGGGCTGCTTCATCTACAATCAATAGGATAATGAATGCAGGAAGAATACCGCCGATAACACCGCTGATTGCCCCTTCGATGGTTTTATTGGGCGAAAGTTTGGGCGCGAGCTTACGCTTGCCAAACAGCGAGCCACCGAAATAGGCAAAGGTGTCTGTTCCCCAGGTGACGGCAAAAACCACTAACAGCCACACCAAGCCATTTGGGAGATTACGGATCGCGGCTAGAAATGCAATAGGGAACGCAACATAGATCAATCCGGTGAGAGTCGTCATAACAGGCCACCAGCGATTCTTATGTGGCTGTGTTAATTGTGCAACCAGGGCCAAAACGCCTGCAATGACCAGAGCAACAAACGCAATAACTGGATAATCCACATAGAACCCCACCAAAATGACCAATCCAATTGGAAGACCTATCCAGGCCCGTCCCTGCTGTTCGCGCTCACGGGGGAGCATGAAGTATTCGAGCAAACCAATCAGCAGCATGAGCGAGAGCAGCAACATCCAGAGTAGGCCACCAATCACAATTCCCGCGATACCTGGTGGAATCAGGGCGAGAGCCGTCACAGCCCGAACCCCTAAATTAGAGAAAGCGGCTTTCTTTTCTTGGGGTTGAGCAGCATCGGACATAGGGCCCTACTTGTAGTCTTCAGTATCGAGAATGATGGTCACAGGCCCATCGTTATGAATCTCAACCAGCATCATCGCACCAAAAACACCTTGTTCAACCTGTTTGATGCCAGCCTTTTTCAACTCAGCGGCGTATACATCCACCAGCGGCGCGGCAACATCAGATGCAGCAGCATTGGTAAAGCTGGGGCGACGACCTTTTTGTGTATTGGCGTAAAGCGTAAATTGGGAAATCACCAAGACTTCAGCATCAACATCAAGCGCCGAGAAATTTAACTTGCCAGCCCCATCATCAAATACACGGAGATGGGCCGTTTTTTTTGCCAGGAGCACCGCATCAGCCTCTGTATCGATATAAGATACACCTACCAAGGCTACAAAGCCCTTTTCAACACGACCTTTGACCTCGCCTTTAACCGTGACCTGTCCCTGTATCACTCGTTGTAAAATGACCCGCATTACTCACCTTCGCTGACCCGTAGAGTTTCAAGATGTTCTTGCCAATGAAACAAGAAAAAACGTTGGAGAGCTCGTTCAACCGTGATGTAGCCATTGTCCTGTGGACTATAGACGAATTTGGTGAACTGAGAAACAGGCAGATTCAGGATCAGATCGGCGATGCGTTGTTCATTTTTGTCCATACTTTTAAGCGATACAGGAACCAATCGTTTTGAAAATATCCCAGAAACGAAACTATTCAGAGAACCGATCATTGACGGGGGAATGGACGGATTGATACCTAAAAGTGACGCCTTGACGAACAACATCCAGATATTATCCATCAAGTTCAGATGCCCCATCATCGCGCCCAGACTCCAACCATGATAACGTGGAATATACCATTGATCTTCAGGAATCACAGCAACCACCGCCCGTATTTCCTGGCGCACACTATGGATGTGCCCAACCAGTTGTTCGCGTTCTTTTGGTCCATCCAGATAAATATACGTGACTTCCATAATGTCAGCACCTGATCACAAACAGTGGATTGATACTACGGTACGCATCTGCCCCAGTCAATAGCTTGCGACTTGTCTGGCAGTGCGTAGAATTAAGTGCATTATAATCATGGGGTTCAGGTGACCCAAATTTTGCCGGAGTACAGCGGACATGGCGGACAGCCTCTTCGATAATCGCTACCGTTACGATTTTATCTACCCACGCGGGCGCAGCGGTGAGACGCTTCGGGCCGTCGATACCCAACAAGATAATCGTCCAGTCGTGATTAAGCGCCCTGCTCCGAATGACGCTCCCCCCATTCGCGGTGGTCAGGAAGTCAGCATCCTCAATGAACGCAAGGCGCTCATGCGGTTAGAAGGCCACCCAGCCTTGACTGAACTTCTGGGTGATGGTCAATTTTTCGTGGGCGGAATGCTCCATCAATACATTGTGATGGAACGGGCAGATGGCGAGATTGTCGCCAATACGGTGCTGGAACGGGCACGGAACGGTGAACGAATGCCAGAACTGGAAACATTCGTCATCATTGATCACCTGCTGGATTTGCTCCAGAACGCCCATACCCAGGAAATCGTCCATAACGATGTGGATGCCAAGCATCTGTTCTGGAATCGAGACCGCTACAGCCTGAAAGTTATTGACTGGGGCAACGCTGTTTTTCTGGAAGGGGATGAGGTGACAGCACAGGGTGTGAGCCGCCAATCGGATGTCTTCCAGGTGGGAGAACTGCTGTATTTCATTGTCAGTGGGGGTGGACGCGCTGACTTGCCGCGCGACGCTGAAGCCGATTTTGCCGTGGAATTCGGGGTTGATACAGATCGTGTGCCAGATCCGCTGAAGACCATTATTAGCAAGGCGCTACACCCCAACCCAAATCTACGCTACGCCAACATTGAAGATTTGCGTTCCGCGCTGACATCATATTATGCGCCGTTCGAGCGAGATCGTGATTCGATACTGAACCGAATAGAAGAACGGCTCCAAAGAGAACTCAGTAAAAACGAATTGAGTGGCTTGCTCGAAATATTAGAACCGGTCTTAGAGTCTGACCCAGGCTATCCAGCAGCACGCCAAACCCGTATTGAACTTGAAAATCGAACGCGTGATCTGGAAGTCGAGGCTGACCTCGATGCGGTACATATATATATGGAAGGCGCTAACTGGGAACGGGCGGTGGTTGTCCTTAAAGAATTGCGGGAATGGGCCGGACCGCAAACACTAGCATTGGTTGAATTACTGCTAGAATGCTCGATTTTACTGCTGGATTCACAGCTCCCAACAACCTCATCTACTATACAAAATGCGATGGGTCTGATCTTTGACTCGCAGCCCAATCAAGCTGCCCATCTGCTCATGACCCAAGATACACCCGATGACGATGCTCGACGCCTGCAATGGCTTCTGGCTGAGCGCATCTCATCACATTTCCCAGAGGTTATTTTGCTGCGCCCAAATTTGTTCCGGCTAGAGCTGGCCCTCAGTTCGCTGGAAGTTGAAGGGGTAAATATCAGTGAAGCACGGGCCTTGTTTGCTGAAATTTACGATATTCTTGATCAGCAATCGACCAGTGATGTTGCCGAATTACGAGATAATTATCGGGCAATAGTGGATCGCCTCTCGACATTGAACGAGTTACTTTCAACAGTCATGGTACAGCAGCGGCTATCTAATCGTAGGCTGCCATTGAGTTCTTTGGAACGTGCCATGAACGCGGCGATGGCACTGGCAGACAATATGCACATCATAGGCAAACAAGCGACCAGCAGCCCACGTGACGCCATTGGCGCACTCGATAGCAGTCGAGCCATTGAACCAATCAGTCCAGCCTGGAATTCGATTACCAGTATGCTCAACACACTGTACGAACTCCTCCAATCGTACCAAACCTACGTGCCAGCCGCCGATGGCAACGACCTGAATAACTGGTTTATCACCGCAGAAAAAGACCTATCCCCTTTCCTCAAGCGGCTCTTCGATGAGATGCTAGTCAGGATGGTGGAAGGAGTCAGGATTGCAAGCGAAGCGTGGCAATCTTATGCGAAAACGACCCTGACAGGGAACCGAACCGACTCGGTGCGCGCTCTGGCAAAAGCAGCGCAAGCTGTCGGGACAATTAGCCCAACACTTTCTGGCTGGTTGAATCAACTTCGCTCGGTTGTGGATGGCACACATTATATTGAACGACATGCGATTCATGGGGGGCTGGGTCGGGCGTTGGCGGATGGCTGGGAAGCCTTTGATCACGGCCACATTGCTGATGCTGAACGCTTGGGTCAACAAGCCTATGAAATTGCCCGCAACGACACCGAACGCAGCGCTGCCAGCCGCTTGCTCGAACTGGCGAAATCCGTCCGGGATTGGGTGGAACGTAACGGCGTTTCTGATGAAGCCCGGACACAGGCACTGCTCAGGACGATTGAGAGTTCCTATCTACCGGAGGAACTTGAGCGTCGCAACAACTTTGCTATTCAGATGCCCTCGCCTGAGACTTACCTGAAGGCAATGGGCAAAGGCATTATCGAGATTTATAATCGCAGCAGCAGCGCCGCTTTGAGATTATACTTTGTGGACTGTATCCTGAACGGTACACTGGAAGCACATGAAAGTCATCTAGATGATGCGATTTTCTGGCGAGATGCAGCGCTGAACGTCCTCGGCGAAAACAGCAGCCGCCACCTTGCTGTCCGTACCTTGAACGAATTTGTGAACCGTCAGCGTGATATGCTAACCGGTGCAGCCCTACTTAACAAGATGACTGGCTCACACACCCTCCAGGATTTGGAGAAAATCAGGCGTACTCTGGAAGAAAATCCTCAAGCGCGGACGCTTTCTGGCGGGATCAGCAGCCTACGTGAACTTGAACTAGCCCTACGCGATTGGTCGGATGGCGAATTCCGAGCAGCTGGCCTGAAATTGGAGAACGCCATCAATAACCTAGGCGATCTTGAGAAATCCGGTCTTGATCTGACCCCTTATCACAACTGGCTAAACGAACTCCAAACCGCCACCGCCGAACTCCATACCCTCGCTCGAAGTTTACGGCAGACTATTGAACGGCGTCCGGCAGAACCTGATCCATTTATTCTGCAAGCACATCAGCGGATGGTTATCTTGACCAATCGCCTCCTAGGAGAACCCCGTACTGCCCAAATGCAACTATGGTTGGAGACCTATCAGCAGTTCTTGGATACATACACAAACCCCGACATCCGCCGCAGTGCCCGCCTGGAGATTTTCAACGAACACTTCCGGGCCATGTTCATTGATCGCCATCCGGCCTATCCTCTCTATCGTCACTGGTATGACCTGACCAACAACGCCCCAGAATTCCCGGCTCCACCAACAGATGACCCTACACCACGTCTGAGCGAAGATGAACCCAACCTAGAAACGACGATTCCACCAACGTTTAAGGCTGAGACGCCTTATGTCGAGCCTATGCCTGCCCGTCATCAAGGACGGTTCCATATTCCACTGGGCGGAATTATTCTGATCCTAGCGATTTTATTGATCGGTGTGGTGACGTTGGTTGTTCTCAATAGTCAGCCGGAAAGCAGCACGCCCAATATCGCAGTTACATTGTCCGACACACCGGATCCCCGTTGGCTCACGGCAACAACAGATGGCCAAACTCGTGCTGCAATCATTCAAGTCGATCCCACTGAAGAAGTGACACATACGCCCAATGCCAAAACAACGGGCCCCTTTGTGTTTGCGTCGCCAACCCTCCTGCCAATTATCAATGAACCGTCAGAGACCCCAGAAGACACCGCCGAGCCAACAGCGACCGCAACAGAAACGCCAACAACGACAGCAACCCATTCTCCCACACCAACGAATACCCTGACGCCCACCTTGCCCGTCAACGGGCTGCAAGGCTGGCAAAATGTGTTGGCGCTTCCGGCACGGATGGCGGATGTCCCCTGGGATGTTGAGATATTCAGTCTCTTGCCAGAAGGGGGTACATGGCGACTGGGAACAGGAGAGGAAACACCAGGCGACGAACTCCAGATCACCTTCCCCCCGGAAACGCTTGACCTTTTCTATGGAAACAATGCTCCAGCTCGTATCCGGCGTACGGAAGCCACACTGTCATTGGCAAGCTTTAATCCAACCTTATTAGATAGCGAGGATGTGTTCTTCGGCTTGATGCTCCAGGATGTCAACGATCCTACGCAGCGAGCGGGCATCTATATTCAGGTGGTGAACTTGAACGTCCTGAATCTGTTCCAACGCATCGGAGATCAAAAACCTGTCTTTGTGCGCCAGTTGTCAGTCAATAACATACTGACTCGCATTCGCATTGAGCATGACCCGATTACAGGCGACATCACGGTTTTCTTGGGGAATGCGCTAGTTGGGGAGCCGATTCCGTTTGTTTCGCCAGAGGCATCCCTGCAACCTGTTCTATTCGTCAAAGATGGCGGTGTGATTGTCAATGTCACCAACTGGCGGGTGGGCTTGCGCTAGAAACTATAAACCGGATACTGCCTTCTTCCAGGGTGAATTTTGTGGGTATAGAACACGAGTTCTCGGCTATACCCAAGGTTGAACCAACTATTTTGAGCCTATTTTTGCTACGGTACCAGGGACGGTTCAGCCCACAAGCGAATCCATGATCGCCTCCAAAATGGTTAGCGCCATCATTCGGACAAGCACTTTATGGTTGCTTGGAACCGGCACTAACTCCCTCATTATCCACCTCATCAATTTTGTACATCCAGACCTTTCACCACTCCCCAAGCACCTCAATTTTTTCCTGTTTTACCAACACACGATATACTTAAGGTTATCTCAAAAGGATCCAAGCATGTCTTTCACAAACACGGACTTCCGTTCTTCAGATGATATAAAAGACCACTTATCAGCACTCACAGGGGAAGAATTGCAGGCATTAGAAGATACTTATCAGTATCATTGGCAAATAAGCTGGCTGCGATCAACCGGACAGATAAATATTGTCTTAGGTGGGATTACACTAGCCTTGGGGCTATTCACCCCATGGGGGTTTACCTTTCCAAAACTGGCTCAAACAATAATTGGTGCAATCCTAATCGGGCAAAGTGTATGGGCAATTGCATTACCAAATACGGGCGATTTTTTGCGATACGCTATTTTGCTGTTAGTGATAAGCTTGTGGAACATTGGAGTTTCTGTGAGCTTCGGGATTTTGACGCTGGGTTCATCTTTTGTCGGGTTGTTAGGATTAGCTCAACTGCGGTGGGCTTTTCAAACTTTCAAACTTTACCGACGATTTCGGGAAATGGGGCTGTCCAAACCCCAAGATGACATACTTCAATTTTACGATAACCTATGGCGTGCGTTAACCAAAGGGGTCTTAAAGAATGACAATGACACCATTCAGTTGTGGACAAATCGTGCCAAAGCTAAGTGGTATGGATTACTACTAAAAGACAAAATCATTCTCGCCTTAAAAGGACAAAATGCAGTTGTCATTCAACCTAAAGCTGATCAGAACTTTGTGCTAAACAGCCCTAATCCCTTAAAGAAACGACGTGTACACGGCCGCATCAAACTTAATGGGAGTTTTGAACAAGCAATGATGAAACCTAGCTCTTTTAAGAATTATGTTAGTTGGAAAAAACCAGCAGAAATTCCGGTAAATGTCACACCTTCGTTATGGCAACGTTTGCCACGCCCAATCCGTATAATCTTGCTAATTATTGGTGGCAGCATTCTTCTCTGGGCCTCGTTTATCATTATCGGAGCAATTGAGCTTCTCATCCGGTATAACTAAATTCTTCAACAGGATTTTTTATGCTGCACAATATGTTCTTCAATGACATAACACAAAGTTCAATGGAACGGACGCACAAAATGTACGCCCGCTAAGGGATTTACCAAGCAGGCTTATCTGCCCAAACCGGATCGGGTGTGATGTTGTCTTGTGGCCGGCTACCCGGATCATCCAATTCTGAATTAGACAGCGTCATCAAGGGCTTGACCGTCATATCATGATCACATGGAATCTGACAACTCAAACGGAATTTGCCTAGATTACCCTGTTCCTGCAATTTGTCCAGTTCAGCTTGCGTCATCTGACCCGGTTCACCAACGGAGACTTCAACACGGCAGGTCGTACACTTGGCATAGCCACCACAACGATGCAGAATGTCTACGCCACTGTCTTTTAGACCAAGCACCAGACGTTTGCCCTCTTCAATGTCATAACTCGTGCCACCTTCTACAGTAATCTTCGGCATGTTCCTGATTCCTCCTTTACAACTATCCTGAAGTCTAGTGTACCCAACTCAGGCAGGCAACCAAAAATGCTAAGCTTTCTCTCAGCTTGAAAACCTCACCTGATCCTGTTTGAAGACTGGGCTCACATCCAGAGCCCCTGGCCCTATTCCGCTAAAACCTGCGCTAATTCAAACAAGGCCGGATCAATGCTCTTCTTCTTCCCTGCAACATCAGCAAGAGGTGTGGTGGCAATTTTGTTATCAATCAAACCCACAATCATGCCTGAATTACCTTTTGCAAGTTGATCCACCGCGCCAGCCCCCAGTCGAGTCCCCAAAATACGATCAAACGCTCCAGGCGCACCACCACGCTGCACATGACCAAGCTTGGTGGTGCGCAGTTCAAAACCGATTTCCTCTTTGTGTTTATGGAAATAGTGCGCCATTTTGTCAGCCGCATAGGTAACACCTTCAGCAACAACAACGATCCCGTGTGCTTTACCCCGTTCATAGGCGGCCAATAAAATATCTGCCACGTCTTCCGGCTCCAATTCAATTTCCGGCACACAAATGGCCTCTGCACCACCCGCGATGCCTGCCATCAGAGCCAAGTAACCGCATTTGCGCCCCATCACTTCAACAAGAAAAGCGCGTTGGTGTGAGGAAGCCGTCACTTTAAGGCGATCAATCGCTTCCAGTGCGATATTCAAGGCAGTATCCACACCAATTGTGATGTCCGATCCTATCAGGTCGTTATCAATGGTCGAGGCAACGCCTACTACCGGGAAACCAAGCTTGTGTAAGGCATTAGCCCCAGCCTGTGAACCATTGCCGCCGATCACCACCAGCCCTTCGATTGCGCGTTCGTTCAGTTCGCGCAGGGCTTTTCGCTGACCCTGCTCTGTCTTGAACGCCTCCGAACGGGCACTACCAAGGAACGTCCCACCACGTTGAATGATGCCACCTACGTCGCGTGGCCCCAGTTGCTGAATTTCCCCACCCAGTAAACCCGCATAGCCATGCCGAACACCAAAAACCTCAAAACCATGATCCAATCCAACACGAGTGACCGCCCGAATTGCGGCGTTCATGCCGGGGGCATCGCCTCCGCTGGTGAGTACAGCGATACGCTTCATGTCCGTGATTTTCTTTCTCCAAGAAGTCAAGTCTCCTATTATGCCGCAGTCAGACTGATTTGAGAAGAATTTCAGAACTCTGCGTATAATGGATAGGTAGAAGCAAATGACGGAGATTTTGATGCTCAATGAGGAAAACACCGATTTTAAGTCTAGTGGTAGTCACCTTGGTCATATCAGGCGCGTTTGTCGCCCTGGCGCACGGAGACGAAGACCATCCTGAGCCAGACGATGCAGGCTTTGTCGATCAATTTGAGTTTGATGAACCACTGACCTACTATGACCATATCAAACCAATCTTCGATGCGAACTGTATTGGCTGTCATCTGGAGGGTCAAATCGCGGGTGACATCGCCCTGACCGATCCCGAAGTGGTCGTGGAAAACGCTGAACATATCGCTGATCTGGTAAGTGTTCGTTATATGCCGCCCTGGATGCCTAGCCCCGAAACCGTCCCATTGCGTAACCCGCGCATCCTGGAGGAAGAAGACATCGCTAAGATCATGGTCTGGGCACAATCCGGCGCTGCACTAGGCGAATCCGATGAGAACAACAACGAAGTTGCCGAACTGGGCTACACTCTCCCTGATATTCGCAAAGACTATGTGTTTGAAATGGACAAGCCATATACGCCAGATGATAACAATATCGATGATTATCGATGTTTCATCGCCGACCCAGAATTTACCGAACCACAATTCGTTACCGGATATGTGTTTGAGCCTGACCAAATGGAAATGGTACATCACGGAATCATTTATCTGATTCGGGGTGATTTTCGCAACCGCGCTAATCGGCGGAACGGCGAAGATGGGAATCCAGGCTGGTCGTGTTATAACACAACACAGCTACCCGATGAGGTCATCATGGGCACCTGGACACCCGGGACGTTTCCGGTTGATTTTCTGAATGACACCGGGTATCTGGTCGAACCGGGCGATTTCTTCGTGATGCAAATTCATTATTGGACAGGTGCCACTCGTGTGCCAGATAACACCGGCTTTTACCTGGAGTTGGAACCAACTACTGAACCGATCACCCCCCTGATTACCTTCCCGCTGCAAGCCCCAGTAGAGATACCCTGCCCTGATGGAGTTGATGGCCCCCAATGTGATCGGGACAATGCCATCGCGTACGCAGCCGAACGCTACGGAATGGAATTCCGCAGCAGGCCAGATTATCTGTTGCGTGAATGTGGGCAGACAATTGCAGATTATGCCCAGACCGACCCGACTCATGCCGTGAGCACCTGCGAGTTTACCAGTCCCTGGCTGTTGCGTAGTATTGGTGTGCTGGGACATATGCACGAACTGGGCACGAGTTTCCGGTTGGAAGTTAATCCTGATACAAAGAACTCACGGGTACTGCTCGATATTCCTGATTGGGACTTCCATTGGCAGGACCGCTATCAATTTGAACTGCCTGTGTTCATCATGCCTGGTGATACGGTTCGGATGACCTGCACCTGGGATAATACCCTATCTGAAGACCCACGCTACGTCGTTTGGGGTGAAGGCACACAAGACGAAATGTGCTTTGCCACCATTACCGTCCTCGGCGGTTAATTGAAGGTAGACGGGTCGATAATCCGTCTACCCCCTTCATCACCTTCACAAATATCAATGGTAAGTGCTCCCAATCACAATTGTGTTATAGTTGTGATTGGGTTTTTGTGTCATCTGTGAGATCATAAATATGAAACGTGTCAAGCTCATTTTAGTCTGGCTTACTAGCGTCGGAATAGGTACTGCTGTTAGTTATCCTCTATATAGCTTGATGGGAGCTACCAGCGAAGAACAAACGGCTGTTACGGCCTCCATCACATGCTTCGATTGGATCATTATATACATCGTTGTCATTCAGCTTACCATTTTAATCCATGAGTTGGGGCACTATATATTTGGGAGGCTGAGTGGTTTCAAGTTAGTTCTATTTGTTGTGGGGCCATTTCGCATCCAAATATCAGGAAAACAAAGACGAGTTAAGTTTGATGGAGTATCAAAGCTGTTTAGGGGTGCTGTCTCGATGACTCCTTCATATGAAGATAATCTCAGAGTTCGTTATATAAGGTTTGTTGGCGGTGGGCCAATGTTCAGCCTGTTGAGTGGAATTTGCTTTATTGTCCTCTATCGGACAACCTCCCTACCACCCGTCATTAGCGCTGCGACTCCGATTGCCGTGATTTTGTCCCTCTTCTACTTTTTCTACAATATTTTACCTATTCGGAAATTCGGGACTGATGGAGCCAAAATTCAGGAAATGATCAAGAATACAAGACACGCGACGATTTTGCTCTCTATCCTGCGCATTTCCGCACATATGTATAACTACACACGTCCAAGTGAGATTGACTCCGCCCTGTATGAAATTCCATTAGAATCTGAACATGAAAATCTGATTTATTCACTATATCAGTATGGACGTGACATGGATTTGGGTTTGTTCGACAAAGCTTCGGATTATGTCCCTCTTCTTGAAAAACTTACAGATAATCTGCCCCGATCTGGGGCAAAAGTGTACTTGAATGAGTTGTGTTTCATCTATGGTTGGATATTGAAGGATAACGAGAAGTTTGCGTCAGCCTTCGAGCAGGTCAAGAGGCGACTTGATGACAACCATGTGAACAATTACAGGGTTTTGGCGACCCACTATTTGCTTAAGGATGAAAAAGGGGAAGCGATTGAGGAAATCAAATTTGGGATCGAAACTTTATCACAAGAAAAATCAGTTGATGCTTTTCTCGAAGTGCCTATCTTACACCATTTCCTAAGAGAACTTGAAACTGATAATCAAACTGAAGCATAGAGTCAATGGGTAAACGGCAAACCAACCCATAACCCCACTTCTGACAATCGGAATTGGATCCCTCTTCAATCATACGCTTTACCCCGGCGAAAACACAGTCCTGGCAACTCATGGTCATGTTTCAACACGATGTCGGCCGAGTGAGGGCGAGTCGTCAATTGTCAAGTAGACGATCTTGGTCATAGGGTCCTCCGCCGGCTGCATCCCAATTATAGCTCGCTGTCAGTATCATGACAGACAACACCTTGCACCCATTTTGAACCAGATTATCCAGATGATACGTATAGACAAGCAGAAACCAAACATGAGGAGAAGAACATGCCATCTGCCATTCAGGTTAAGAACCTGTCCAAAGTCTATCCCAAAGGCAAACAAGAGGCCATCACTGCTGTCAATGCCCTGACACTTGATGTGCAGGCAGGTCAGGTGTTTGGCTTATTGGGCGCGAACGGCGCGGGCAAAACCACCACTATCAAGATGATTTGTGGCTTGATTACACCAACCAATGGAGAAGTTCGTCTGAACGGATTGCAGGTCCGCAAAGACCGCAGTCAGGCTATGCGTCAAATCGGTGCTGTCCTAGAAGGGACACGCAACATCTACTGGCGGCTGACAGCCTGGGAAAACCTGATGTACTTTGGGCGGCTCAAGGGTGTGCCAGCGCGAATTCGCAAAAGACGGGCCGAAGTATTGCTTAAAGAACTGGATTTGTGGGACCGTCGGAACGACAAGATCCGTACCTTCTCGCGCGGGATGCAGCAGAAGGTTGCCATCGCCTGTGCTGTCATAGCGGACCCTCCCATCGTCCTACTGGATGAACCAACGCTTGGTTTGGATGTCAGTGCGGCGCGTACCGTCAAGGAGTGGGTCGCGCATCTGGCACGGGAACGCCAGAAAACGATTGTACTGACAACACACCAACTCGATATCGCCCAGGCGCTCTGTGATCGGGTTGCCATTATCAATAAAGGTCATCTCCTCACCAATCAACCAACCAATGAACTGCTGAGTTTGTTCCAGGAAGAATATTTTGAGATTCGCATCAAAGGGCATTTGAACGGGCACGCTAAACTGCTTGGAGATCGCTTGTCGATGCAGCAGGAAGACAACGAAGCCATCCTTTCAGGTAAGCTCACCAATCAAGCAGACATTGTGCAACTGATCAACCAGATGCACAGCCTGGGATTGACGATCCAGTCGTTCAATCATGTCCAACCGAATCTGGAAGATGTGTTCATCTCATACACAGAAGGAGGTGCATAATGACCATGGCAATGTTCAACGAGACTCGCAAAGGTCTCACGATTATGTGGGACTACAAATTTAGCCTGATAACGCAACTACTGGGAATCACACTGGTTTTTATTGGAGCATCGTTCTTCGTTGGCAATGGTGAAGTTACTCAGGATCAACTGGCGTCCAGCATCATTGGCTTCATTATCACCTTTTATGCTTTGAACGCCATCGGAGATATGAGTTGGTCACTAGTGAGTGAGGCACAGGCCGGCACACTGGAGCAAATGTACATGAGTCCAGCTCCCCCTGCTTTGATCGTACTGGGGCGCTCAATGGCTTCATTCGTCTCTGGCACAGTTCAGCTTGTCTTGATAATAACTGTGATGATCATCTTGTTTTCGATTCCATTTCCACTGCGATGGGAGGCACTGCCTGTGTTTATAATCACGATTGTCGGGCTACTGGGGTTTGGCTATATCATCGGCGGGCTAACACTAGTGTTTAAGCAGGTTGGGCCATTGGCAAACATTGTGCAGAATCTTATGTTGTTTATCAACGGGACATTTCTACCCATTGAACTCATGCCGAATGGGTTTGCAACCTTTGCTCGCCTGTTCCCCAGCACACAGGGGATTGTGGTACTGCGTCAGGTCATGCTCAACAACCTATCGTTAGCGGAACTCTGGGCAGATGGGAGCTTGGTTTATTTGACGGTGCATTCATTTGTGTTCTTTGCTGTGGGGGGCGTCATCTATACCTGGTGTGATCACCTCGCACGAAAACGAGGTACACTTGGACAGTATTGACTCTTGAGGACTTGCGTCAGCAGCCCGATTCTGATTTTCTCACCAGAGTTGGACTTTTTGCTTATAATGGAGTCATCACTTAGTTATACGAGTCAATGATCCATTATGAAGAAAATTCCGTCATACCTCACTTTGATTTGTATTGTTCTACTGATTTCGATTGGACTAGCTCAAGCCCAGGAAACCTGTACTACATTGGTTGAAGCCGCCTTAGATGCAGTTGCCGATAATTGCAGCAATCTTGACCGTAACTCAGCTTGCTATGGGCATGATCGGCTCCGAGCAACATTCTTTGAACCTGTTGAAGAAGATTTCTTCAGCGTACCCTCAGATCGGGCTAGCCTGTCACTGGTCAGTTCAATCCAGACTGAGGGACTTGACTTGGAAAATAACATCTGGGGAATCAGTGTTCTCAATCTTCAAGCGAACGTTCCTAACACTTTACCAGGACAGAATGTGACATTTTTGCTGGTTGGTGATGCACAGATTGAAAACGATGTTCTAGCTGATGAAGCTGTTCCAGCGATAGATCCGATAGAAATTACGTTGCGGGCGGATGCGCCCGTTTTTACCAGTGCGCTTGAAGATACCACCCAGACGGTACTCGAAGCAGGTACAAGAGTGCTGGCGGATGCTGTCAATTGGAATAGTCGACGTGTACGAATCCTGTTTAATGGTACACCAGGATGGATTGATCGCTCGGCTGTGAATGCACCTGATATATTAATACAATTGCCTTCCATCACGGCTAGTAGCCGCACCCCCATGCAAGCCTTCTATTTTTCAACAGGGGTCGAGACCCCGACTTGTAATGAAGCCCCTTCTTTTATCTCAATTCAAGGTGCGGAAGATTTTGTGGTTAATCTCAACATCAATGGTGTTGACGTGCGTATTGGGTCGCTGGTTGTATTGCGCTCTTCAGGTGACAATCGTATTTCGATCTCAGTTATTGAAGGTGCATTACAAACTGTAGACGGACAGATTGTGCGAACTGGCGAAACCCTGGTGGCTTTGATTGACGATGAGAATCGTCTTTTTGCCTGGGAAACTTTACGACCATTAAACGACACTGAAATAGCAGCAGGGGCATTATCCATACTTATTTTAGATGCTTTAGGACTGGCTCAAGAGCCAACAACACAGCCTACCACGACTCCTGTGCCATCTGCACAAACTGGCGTGTGTCCAGGTCTTTCCGGTGACCAAGCCTATGTTGTACAGCGTGATGATAATCTGTTCCAAATTGCGCGCCGCTTTGATACCAGCATTAGCGACATCATATCACGTAATGAAATTACCGATCCTACACTTCTCAGTATTGGGCAGGTGTTGATCGTACCTGATCCCTGCAGCGGCTTTGTGGGATTGCCAAGAAGTACAACAACAAGTGGCGGTGCAAGCACCACAACATCGACCTGTGTTCCAACTTCTCCACTGCAGGGTATCTCACATGATGAGCTCATTAGTTTCTATTGGGATCCAACGGCTAACGCGAGTGCTTACAGACTGAATATCTATGATGCCAGCGGGACCTCGCTGCGGTCAGTCATTACAACAGCGGGGGTCACAACAGCGGTCGGACTTGTAAGTATGCCAGAAACCCGTCCCGGTGGACAATTCCAATGGGATGTACAGGCATTTAATGCAGATGGCAGCGTGAGTTGCACGTCGCGCCGTGTGGTTGTGACACGCGATCAATTTCCACGACCTGCTCCTCCTATGTTTGCAGCTTCCTTGGTATGTGCGGGGACATTCCAATACCAGTTTACCTGGTCAGGTTTGGCAGCAGGCGATACAGTGAAATTTACCTATCTGTTAAATCAATCGCAAGGGTCATCAGGGCCTTTTAATACGCCGTCAGGGAGTACGATCATTAGTGTGAGGAGTAGTACCTCCATTATGTCATATCCCGTCGCAACTTTGGGGTCTGGTGTGTCTGTGCCAGTATTGCCAACTTCTTTGAGTTGTTAGTCAAATTTCGTGCAATGGGCTCAGTGCCCCCAATACTGAGCCTCTTTTTTTGATCTATTTTGCCGATGAACGAGCCGAACCAGCAGCGGGGTAGGCGAGCGCTTCAGGCCCGTTTATTAATCGCAGGCTCCGATGTTTTAGAAAGACTTTGAAAACCGAAGAGAGACGGTTTCTTCGGCAATTGGAAGGCGTTCACTGGTGACATTTCCAGCAACGTTGATGAGCGATAGCTCATATAACTCGGCTCGGCTCCCGGAACGGCTGGCAACCAGGGTCTCATTTGAAACCCATTGAAACATATACACATCTGGAATTTGGGAAACGGTTTGACCAGATGACAAATCGACCACATACAAATCCAACATAATCTTATAGGCGAGATACTTTCCATCCGGGGATATGCGAATAGCAATGACTCTGGCGGGCACATCCGAGATTTTGACGTCCGTTCGCTCGGTTAGCTCGAATGTCTGGGTATCAAGCGAGTAAAGTATTTTCTCATCTGAGAGGGCGTCATAGTTGATGAAATAAACGGATGTGCCCTTCATTGCCGTGGGATAAACAGACCGAAACCCCTCAAGGAATGTCTCCGAGACTAGTTCCAATCTATCTTCTTCAGATGATGGGAGTTGATATACTCGGATGATCTCCAATTCCGATGAAAGATCGTACTTGAATGTAAGGAATGTGCCGTTTTCTAACCAGTGGAGGTTACCAAAAGGAATATCAACCGTGTCACAGGTTTGAGATGAAAGTGAGAGCAAACAGACCACTGATCCGGGGTTTTCCATGCCAGTCAGATACAAAAACATCCTATCATCGTAAGGGGATGTCATCGCACTCAGATGAGGATGCGAGTAAATGCGTTCGGTGGTGTCCGTTTGTGGATCATAGATATTGAGTGTGTCGTCCGTTTCCGCCTGAGTGTGCTCAATGAAGTAGATTTGAGTGGGGTCTTGGGTCACGATAAAGCGTCCGAGAACCGAGTCCGTCGGGTTCAGGGAAAACACCGGGGTGTAGGTGAATGCCTCGACATCCAGGGCCCACATCTGATGATCGGTCGCGAAATAAACCATCTGCTCATTCGTCTGTGTGTCTGGTATCGAGGGAGCAGAGGAAACAAACAACACAAGCAAGATATTGAGCATAATCTTCATATGTAACACCATTTAATCGTCATAAATGCCATGAATTATAAGAGAAGAGGCCATCTTTGCAAGCCGGATGATGACGAGCAAAGATGGCAAGTCCCTCATGGATTAGCAGTTTCTACAGTAGCAGCCGGGGAATTCGGTGAAGAAGACTGTCGTCTGCCCAAGTGAGTTGAAGGCACTGTGACCGGCATAGATTGCGGTGAGTTCGTTCAAGTTCTTGTCACAGATACCCGCCACATGCAAGTTTGCCAGGATCGTTTCTTTACTGACCGCATCTGCCGATGCATCTTTCTTCCCCACGCCATAGCTGCTAGGCGCAAAGAAATAGGGTACATTGGCTGTGCCTGAGGTTGTTGGCTGAGGTAGAGCCGTCCCTCTGAAGAGTGCCAGCGCTAAATCTCGAGCACCCAGGATGTTGATATTCGGATTCCGACGCCCTGCTACGATGTCCCGGTAACAGTTGTACTGTGTACCATCCCCCGCACTAACGACGGCGAGCACATGGTTTCCCCATGTGCCTAAATTGATCCGCGCACGCATTGAGTAGGCGATATCAATGGCTTGCTTACGTGCCCCTGATTCAAGATCGTCGTTATTGAAATAGCCCGCTTCACAGGCGATAACGTAGGCTACGGCGTCAATGGCCGATTGTGGGACCGGTGTTCCCGGCGGTGTCGGGGGTATCACCACCACTGGTGGTTGCGGGGGCGGGAACGTTGGTACGGATGGCGGGGGTGTCTCAGGTTCCCCTGGTGTGGGTGTCGGTTGCCCTAAAGTGATGGTCACGTTCCATGAGCCAGTATTGTCCTGGAAGCTCACCCCATCGTTGAACGCCAGATAGAGACGGCCTGTTGCTGGAGCCAGCATCGTCTTGTTGGCACCAATGCAAAAGGCGGTGCCGCTCATCCCGATTTTGCTGATGAGCGAGCCGAACCAGCAGCACGTCCCCCAGAGCAGTAGGCCAATGCTGCATTCCGCAAAGTTCTATTGTGAATGGTGTGTATATTTATATAGCGTGCTGTTTGCAACTAACCACAGATGTCCTTCGGAATCCTCAACAATGCTGCTTGCCATGTTGGTGAACATGCACCCCTCACCTGTCTTTGGATCGAACCAGGCTGTGCCATGATCCCAAATACCACCATCCCACCAGTTTGTATACCATAAGCGACCATCAGAGCTTTCAAACACAAGAGTCGGCATCGTTCTGGAAAGAATCAGGGGACTCCTAATAAAGCGCTCTGGATCAGGATATATTAAGTTCCATTTCTCGTCTTCATCTCGGAAGCCGACAACACCTAGCCATAATCGCCTCTCATGATCAAAGTGTAAACCACTATATGAAGGCCAATTCTGTGGGAGTTCTACTTGTATCAGTTCATCAGTCTGTGGGATGAACTGATACATTCTGACTTGCTGGAGAGTGGCATATCCTTGTTCTCTAGGATCTCCCAAACTGGTGGAGAAATAGAGAGTGTCATCAACTGCTGCTGTTGCTTGAAGAGGGTCAATACCTGTCAAATCGGCTCGCTTGCGGAATGTTTGTGTATCGGGTTTAAATGCATAGAGACCATCGTTCGATACAAGAATCCACAGTATCCCATCACTGGTCTGCACAATTGAGGCTTCATCAAATCCCGGTTGAGTTGAGGGAACCTCCAACATGTCCTCAATCAACTCAAATCGGCGCTGGGATTCATTGAAACGGCTCAGAACAGGCACTGTCTTGGCGTGAGATGTTGGTTCTAGTAGCAGTGACCCCCATAGGGTCCCCTGCGAATCAACATAGAGATTGTGTACGAGCAAATCGGTTCCATCAATTTCTCGTGAGACAAACTTGATCTTTGATGTCTGTGGAGAATAGATCATCCATAGAAGCTGATCCCCAGATGACCCACTGATCCAGAGTTCAGGTTGGTCTAGGTGGCTGTGAGCGAAGACAACATCCAAAATGGAGACGTCTGTATCAATTGAGGTATTCATGACCTCTGGGACAGGTTTCCACGGTGGCAAAGGAGCTTGGAGAGTCTCATCGGGGTCTCTTGGCCCTTCATAGGCAAATCGTTGGAAAGAGTGCAGACACGCATCAGGAGACTGTGACAGTACGGAAGGGGGAACCAAGAAGAAGATGAATAGGATTGTAAACTTCAATGCAGTATCTCGTTTTTGCATGACTTACCTTTCATAAATAAGGGAAAGGAGGCTCGTTAGATGAGCCTCCCCCCAAGGGTAATAGAGCTTAATGACTGGGCAAGCAGCGTGTATTTCCTTTAAGAAAATCTATCACGCTTGTTGCAAGATTGCTATCGTTGTTTGTCCCGATCTCATCCAAAGTTGGGTTGACATAGTGACGTCGATCGAATCGACGCACATAACAGTAGTTTGGGCTTTGCGGTTGGTAGCTTCCCCAATTGGGTTTGGTTGACTCGGCGATGGTTTCGAACTTATCATTAAGTACAAGAACACGCGTACCACTGGCGAGTACTCTCTTCAGAATGCCTTGCCACTGCGGTTCCCCATTGATGATTGTTCTCAGACCTTCCCCGTTATTATAGCCGTTTGTACCACCTGTCAGAGTAGATCCAAGGATGCCCAGGCCAATCAGATTCGCAGATACGGTTCCTGCTTGTTTTGCTTCCAGGTACAAGTCAGCGAAAATTACTGCTGCAGAGGAGCCTGCACTGTATCCGACAACAATAAGGCTAGCCCCTGACGGGATCTTAGCGAGTGCATGTTGTGCCTGAAGTTGTTTGCCGACAATCGCTCCTCGCAGTTCGGAGGTCACACCTGGATAGGGAACAATCCGATCATCGATTGTTTTATTAGCCCAAGCGGGCGCCTGCGATTTGGCAAATGCAAGATTAGTTGCTGCATTTATTCCCTGGCTAGGATCACTTCCCCCAAGATAGAGGGTTACCAAGGGGAGGGTAGGCGTGGGTTGCCTTATAGTGATGCTCACCTGCCATTCGCCATTGTTGTCCTGGAAGGACACTCCATCGTTGAACGCCAGATAGAGACGGCCCGTTGCCGGAGCCGCCATCGTTTTGTTTGCGCCAATGCAAAAGGCGGTGCCGCTCATCCCGATTTTGCCAATGAGCGAGCCGAACCAGCAGCGCGTCCCACCCGAGCGAAAGGCCAATGCTGCATCCCATCGCTTGTTCTGTTCATTGCCCACCTGCCCATCGGGGCCAAAGGATGGGCCGAAGCCGGGGTTGATGGCTCCCGTTGCGCTGAACGTCAGGGTATCCCCCTGATTGGCATCTCGCCGGTATCATGCCACCAGCTGGACTGCCCATTGACGGTTGTAGTTTGCCCGCCGCCGCCGCAGTAACCAAAAAACGGCGGCAATGCAGATAACCGGGGAAGAACGGGCAGAGAATCGGCGGGAAATGGCTGCTGGATTAGGTTGGTGGAGAGCAAGTTCATACAGGTTCAACCTCAATGTACTTCATTTCAGTGTAGCTAAAAAAGAGTGGATATGGGAGAATGCATCGCAGAACGTATGTTCTGTGTTCAGATGCCCCTGATTTTTGCGATCATGGGAAAGATCAATCAAGGCTTACCCAAATTGTCAAGCTTTCACTGGTTATCAAGTATTATCAGGATAGATCAAATATTCCGAAATGCAATGACGATTGAGGTTAATCTGGAGTGCGTAGGGTAAGCGTCAGGTTTTGTTCATGATCTAGGTGATGGGTGTCCCGCGCTGGAGTTGTTGGGGGAAGGGCTTCCTGGAAGGAGGGGTAGCAGACGGTTAAGTTCCGCCTGAGAACGAGCCACATACCCGTTGCCGGAGCCGCCAGCGTTTTGTTGGCACTAATGCAAAAGGCGGTGCCACTCATCCCGATTTTGCCGATGAGCGAGCCGAACCAGCAGCGCGTCCCCCAAAGTGAAAGGCGAGTTGTTAACTATAGGCTCCGGGAAACATCCGATGTTTTAGAGTGACTTTGAAAACCAGACAGAGACGGTTTCTTCGGCAATTGGAAGGCGTTCACTGGTGACATTTTCAACGACGTTGATAAGGGATAGCTCATACAGTTCGGCTCTGCTCCCAGAACGGCTGGCAACCAGGGTCTCATTTGAAACCCATTGAAACATATACACATCTGGAATTTGGGAAACGGTTTGACCAGATGACAAATCGACCACATACAAATCCAACATAATCTTATAGGCGAGATACTTTCCATCCGGGGATATGCGAATAGCAATGACTCTGGCGGGCACATCCGAGATTTTGACGTCCGTTCGCTCGGTTAGCTCGAATGTCTGGGTATCAAGCGAGTAAAGTATTTTCTCATCTGAGAGGGCGTCATAGTTGATGAAATAAACGGATGTGCCCTTCATTGCCGTGGGATAAACAGACCGAAACCCCTCAAGGAATGTCTCCGAGACTAGTTCCAATCTATCTTCTTCAGATGATGGGAGTTGATATACTCGGATGGCGTCAGATTCTAATGATCCATCGTTCTCGATCATGAGGAAGGCTCTGTCTTCTAACCAGTATAAGCTACCGAAACTGCGGGGAATATCAACTGTGTCACAGGCTTTTGATCGAAGTGAGAGGAGACAGACCGATGATCGTTCTGGATGTTCCATGTCAATCAGACTCAAGAACATCATCTCATGATGAGGGGATGTCATCGCACTCAGATGGGGATGTGAGTAAATGCGTTCGATGGTGTCCGTTTGTGGATCATAGATATTGAGTGTGTCGTCCGTTTCCGCCTGGGTGTGCTCAATGAAGTAGATTTGAGTGGGGTCTTGGGTCACGATAAAGCGTCCGAGAACTGAGTCCGTCGGGTTCAGGGAAACCACCGGGGTGTAGGTGAATGCCTCGACATCCAGGGCCCACATCTGATGATCGGTCGCGAAATAAACCATCTGCTCATTCGTCTGTGTGTCTGGTATCGAGGGAGCAGAGGAAACAAACAACACAAGCAAGCTATTGAGCATAATCTTCATATGTAACACCATTTGACAGATATAAATGCCATAAAATACCATAAATTATAAGGAGAAGGAGCCATCTTTGCAAGCCAATTTATGACGAGTAAAGATGGCAAGTCCCTCATGGATTAGCAGTTTCTACAGTAGCAGCCGGGGAATTCGGTGAAGAAGACCGTCGTCTGCCCAAGTGAGTTGAATGCGCTGTGACCGGCATAGATTGCGGTGAGTTGGTTCAGATCTTTGTCACAGATACCCGCCACATGCAAATTCGCCAAGATCGTTTCTTTACGGACCGCATCGGCTTCTGCATTTTCTCTCCCTGTATAACGACTGGGGGCAAAGAAATACGGCGCACGGGCTATGCCTGGGGTGGTTGGTGAACTTGGTAGAGCTGTCCTTCTGAAGAGTGCCAGCGCTAAATCTCGAGCACCCAGGATGTTGATATTCGGATTTCGACGCCCTGCTACGATGTCCCGGTAACAGTTGTACTGTGTACCATCCCCCGCACTAACGACGGCGAGCACATGGTTTCCCCAGGTGCCCAGATTGATCCGCGCACGCATTGAGTAGGCGATATCAATGGCTTGCTTACGTGCCCCTGATTCAAGATCGTCGTTATTGAAATAGCCCGCTTCACAGGCGATAACGTAGGCTACGGCGTCAATGGCCGATTGTGGGACCGGTGTTCCCGGCGGTGTCGGGGGTATCACCACCACTGGTGGTTGCGGGGGCGGGAACGTTGGTACGGATGGCGGGGGTGTCTCAGGTTCCCCTGGTGTGGGTGTCGGTTGCCCTAAAGTGATGGTCACGTTCCATGAGCCAGTATTGTCCTGGAAGCTCACCCCATCGTTGAACGCCAGATAGAGACGGCCTGTTGCTGGAGCCGCCAGCGTTTTGTTTGCGCCAATGCAAAAGGCGGTGCCACTCATCCCGATTTTGCCGATGAGCGAGCCGAACCAGCAGCGCGTCCCACCCGAGCGAAAGGCCAATGCTGCATCCCATCGCTTGTTCTGTTCATTGCCCACCTGCCCATCGGGGCCAAAGGATGGGCCGAAGCCGGGGTTGATGGCTCCTGTTGCGCTGAACATCAGGGTATCCCCCCGATCAACGAAAACGTTGGTCGTTTTCCACCAACTGTAAGGGGCATAATCGTTCGTGCGTTGGCCATCAAGGACAATTGAATAAGTTGACATGTTGTTTTCCTTCTCCTTGAGTATGATTAGATATTGAGTTAAGATCTGCAGAGAGCAGTTGCGCTGGTCGCTTGAGGGCGACCCCGACTGTTGATAGGTTTTGTGATTGGGGAGAATTGGCCGTTAACCTATTACTCCCTAATCACCTTTGTTCATCTGCAATACCCTTCATCCTTTCACTGATTATCAAGTATTATCAGTATAGTTAAAATGTTCTAAAAATGCAATTGTGATTGAGGTTCATCTGGGATGCGTAGGGAAAGCGTGGGGTAGTGAAGCATAAATCCAGTTCAAGGCACTTCTGATTACAGAATGTACGTTCTGTAATACATTCTCCCAAATCACACTTTTCTCAGTTACACTGAAGCTGAATCGATTGGTTAACAATCTATGAGGAATAACCACCATAAGATGTACCTGTGAGCACCACTGTGCCCCATTTGGTGATTCCCGCTTTGATGAGTCTTTCGATGCCTATGTGGATGTTCACTTGTTCGTCTCCCCCCAACCTTCAATTTTGATGACTTCACCAAATGTCATACTGAAACTGGTATTGCCTCGATAAGTTGTGATCAAGCCTATTGAAGCTTGATCACATCCTGGCTATAACTGGTTGGGCCGTCATGAACATAGATCATTGTGTCGTGTGCTTTCTTGTCAATGGGTTGACATAGCCAGCCTTGAATCTCTACGCTATCGTCAGAGTGCTAATGATAATCCTGCGTGGGACTCAAATCATGAGGAGTTAGATTGATCTGTGACCGGACATTTGTCGAATTAGTGAGCGGATCGAGGTTGGGATTTTCTAATGACAATTGCATGATGTCAGCGGGTTGACGGGAATTGTGGTAAGAGGCGACCCATTGACCATCGGTGGTTGGAGCGAGCAGGGCAAGGTTGCCTTCAGGGGAGAACAATTTCCTGCTTTGTCTCCAGGTGGAGCAGCCTGCTCCTCAACCGAGCATTCTTGATTTCGTAGAGGATGATATGATTGCCGTTATATGGCACGCGACGACCTTCAATGTTTCGTATTGAGTCAGGCCATAGCTTCGGTTACCAGTTCCCAGACATCGTCTCGGTTGTGGGTCGGGGCCTCATGTTTGACCCACAACCGTTCCCCATCAGGAAACCAGGAAGTATGGACTTTAGCATCATCACCATAGTTCAGAATTTCACGGTCATTGCTATTGTCAATATTCACCAACCAGACTTGCCGCCCAGCAGGATGACGATCTTTGCGTTCATAGACGATGTGGTTGCCTGTAAGGATTAAGCATGGGACGATGTATACACTTTTCTCTGGTTTTGCCAGAAGGATCTTTCTATGTCATGGATTTCCCCTCTGGTTTCCTACCCATCTTTGCTGGGATGATAAGCTAACATGGAAATGCAAACAAATGATAAGTGATCTTTGGAGTAAATTTGTGAAGGCAAGTGCAGATTGTCAACAGGTTGACAATCTGGCCGAGATGAGTCTGGACATGGCCCAGACTCTCCCGATTAAAGGTTATTGATTGACATATCGATTCAGAAAGTCAAGAATCATGGGATAGACTTCAAGATGGGTCTTCAATTTGACGAATTGATGACCTTCGTCTGCAAAGATTTTGAATTCCACCGGAACACCCAGGTCAGTCAACGCCTTGACAAGCTGCTCCGCTTCGCTTAAGGGTACACGCGGATCGTTCGCACCATGAAAGACCAGCAACGGCACTTTGATCTTCTTGATGTGATTGAGTGGTGAAATTGCCTGTAGGAACTTGCGATCGTGTTCCAGTCTGCCATACTCCGCTTCTCGATGGGGACGACGATAGTCGCTGGTGTTTTCTAGAAATGTCACCCAATTCGAAATGCCGACGAATTCGATACCTGCAACCCACAACTCAGGATAAGTCGTCATCGCCGACAATACCATGAAACCGCCATAGCTGCGGCCATAGACGACAATTTGGTCTCCATCGAATTCTGGTTGAGCTTTAAGCCAATGAGCAGCGTGTGCCAGATCTGCAACGGAATCCATGCGTTTTTCAACATCATCCATCTGCATATAAGTTCTGCCATAGCCTGTCGACCCTCTGACATTTGGCGCGAGGATGGCGTAACCATTGTGTATCAGGTATTGCATCCAACCATAGAACTCTGGACGGAATTGGCTAGCTGGCCCCCCATGCACATAAACGATGACGGGTGCAGGTTGATCTGAATTCGTCTGCGGACGATAAAGCAGCGCTGGAACTTGGCGTGGCCTGCCTGCCTCATCCATATCAAAGGTTGGGTAATAAATGCGTTCAGGTTGGATAAAGCGTTCTGTTGGGATCCCGCCGTGTGATGACTGTGAAATGAACAAGAGTACATCTGATTCAGCTTCAAATGTACATGCATTGTGTGGTTGTGTTGGTGTGGTGAGAGTGAAAGCAATGCGTCCTGATTCTAAGTCGTTAGTAAGATCAGAAATGACACCTTCTGGCACAACCAGTTGTTTATTGTCGCGATATAGGTGGGAAACACCATCGACATTCGCAACGTAGGTCAACCCCTTGACAGAAAGAGCGATCTGCTCTATATCCCATTCGATTTCGGTGTGAATGGTCTCTTCACCTGTGCTTCGACTGTGCTTGATAATGTGCTGATAGTTTGATCCCTGGTCTGTCACTAGATAGATACTATCATCATTGGGGCTGTATTTGGCAGCAAGATAGACTGCTGGTGTTTTGTCATCTGATAAGCGTTTTGGTACGCCGCTTTGTAGATCGACCTCGTAGAAATTGGTTTGGTCTGATGAGATGGTCTGATTTATCAAAGCGTATCTGCCATCAGGACTTATGTCATAGATATAGAGGAATCCCGGATCAATTTGTTCCCAGAGCAGAACGGGTTTTGAGCCAATTTTTTGTGTAAAGAGATCAAAGAGGCCTTTGTCACGTCGATTTGCCGCAAAAACGATCTGAACGCCGTCTGGTGTCCATTTAAAGTTCAAATGCATCGCATGTTCATAGCCTATGGTGAGATTGTGTTCTTCACCTGTATCGGGGTCGAGCAAATAAATTTGCTGATTCTCGTTGCCACCTACGTCATGACCATAGAGTACGCGAGAATCAACGGGTGAACACTGAAAACTCATAACGCGATTCTGTGCGAACGTCAGTTGTTGAGGCCATGTTGTTGCGGATCGAAACAATTGTGGGACTCCTGTGTGATCACTGATGAAGTAGATCGACCCCTCTCTACCAAATTGGGGCTGAGTTGCTTTTGTCGCGTTGAGATAGCGATGAATGTCATACATGTTTGTTCTCCTCGCTACTATCTTCGGAGATCTTACCGCATGATGGGATATTGGCAGAGTTTAGCATATATGTGACATATATGTTTTATTCTCACAGTTGTCCCAGTGGACTATGCGCGAATGTTGATCCTCTGACAACAGACTCATGTCACCAGCCCCTGGTCCCCGGACCGCCCTTGAATGGTCCGACGATATTAGAGGTAATCCAACCACCGTAGAAATCCCCTGCTTGCGGTTGGACGACCTCATCATCTACATAACAAATATCCATGCTGGAGGGGTAAAACGCGATATGGTCTTTGAGGGCTCTATAGCCCGGTGAAGGATTGGGATAGCTCCAGGCAGCGTTCTGTATGACCTTTTCACCCACCTGAATCGCCCAGTAGGCAGCCTGCCCTTTGAATTCGCAGAACGTCTTGTGTTGGGTCTGATTGAGATAAGTCATCGCAATATCGGTTTGGGGTAGGTAATAAACAGGTGGATGAGTGGTTTCCAGGACGCGAAAAGCTTGCGCTGAATCAGCGACTGTTTCACCATTAAAGATGATGCGAATGCGCTGATTAGAAGTCTCGACTCGTGGTGGGCGTGGATAATCCCAAACTGATTCTGGTGTAGGTTTGGTCATGATTGTCTCCTAAATCTTTTAGGCAGTCTCTCATCAAGAGATGGGTAGGCCATAAATCATTGATAAGCGGTGCATTTTAAACAAACTTAATCGTTGAATACGGGTTGTCACATGACATGTTGTGACCACGATGCTATTATTCAAAGAATAGATGAAAAGCTTCTATGGAATAGTTTGTGATGAAAACTATTACGCTCATTAACGAAAAAGGTGGTGTGGGCAAGACGACCCTTGCCATCCATATTGCAGCCGGATTAGCCATAAGGGGTTATCGCGTTGTGCTAGCAGATGCCGATGCCCAGGGACATGCAACGGTATCGTTGGGGCTGCGCAAAGATCCTGGCATGTATGACCTGCTGGTGAGAGGAACGCCATTCCGAGAAGTTCTGAGACCTGTTGCGCCCGATCGGTTTGCTGTGCCTGATCTTCCCTGCAAAGGTCAGCTTTACGTCGTGCCATCCAACGTCGAAACGCGCAGCATCCCCATCCAAATTTCAGATGCCTTTGCGGTAGCAGATCGCTTTCGAGAGTTAGAAAACTTGGTGGATGTCGTTATATTTGACACTTCTCCCACGCCCTCGCTCTTGCATGGTTCGATCTATCTGGCAACCGATGCTTTGTTGTACCCAACTAAGTGCGAGTACCTCAGCTTTGATGGTCTAGTGGAAAGCTTCGGCCACCGGGAACAGATTCAACCGACCCGTGAACGTTGGGGACTTAACAATGTTGATGTGATGGGCATCGTACCGGTTATGTATCGTGCCAGTACCCTTGTGCATCAGGAAAACCTGAACAAGCTGCGGTCACGCTATGGTGATCTGGTCTGGCCTGAAGTCTCGATGCGGACAAGTTGGGCAGAAGCCTCCACCGTTGGGCAGCTTGTGTATCGGTTTGCCCCAGACAGCGGTGCGGCACGGGATGCTTGGACAATTGTAGACCGAGTGGAAATGGGAATTAACTCATGACCAAGAATAGACGCGAATTGATGGCTGATCCCTTCGGCGGCTCCGACGAAGAATCGAGCGGCCTGCCTAAATTATCAATGAGTGATGCGGATGCTGCCCTTTTTGGCGAGCTTTCCCGCCGCGAGGTCGTGCGCCAAACCGTGCGTGGTGTTTCTGTGTTCAATGTATTCCCAGACGTCAAGCAACCGCGCCGTGCTGTTCCTCTGGAAGTACGCAAAAATTGGAACTCGAATCGGATACAAGACATCGCCGACTTATTCACTAACTGGCTGGCCATAATAAATACCGAACGGGGGGGATCAGGGCTTCCTCCGTTCAACATTGATGATTTCCTTTGGGCGGAGAATATTGAAGGCAAATCAACTGAAGAAGAATCAATTGAGGTTGGGATTTCGGAAGCTGGTCCAATCGAGCGCTCATTCCTGAGGCTAGTTGATCTAGCGATGAGTATTCGCCGTGATGGATTGGTCAATCCCATTACAGTGCAAAGGGTGGGCAGCGATTCGTATCGGCTGGAGACTGGAGAACGTCGCTGGTTGGCCTATCACCTGTTGTTTGCCTACTTTAACGGCGATGCCAATAAGCCGGATGAACGCGAGAAGTGGGAATTTGTTCCAGCCAGCATCGTTGATGACTTCGATGTGTGGCGCCAGGCCAGTGAGAACGCAGCACGCGCAGACTTAAACGCTGTCGGCCGTGCAAGGCAGTTTGCTATTTTGATGATGGATTTGTTGAGCGAACAGGGCCATCGCTTTGAACAGTATGAAGCAATGGCCCAGGCTGGTCATAGCGATAGAGCATATTATGCCCAGGTCATCCCACATCGAGTTCCAAGTGGTAAAGGTGAAATGCTGTCGAATGGATTAGGCGTTTCACATCGCGCCGCTTTCACCCGTTGTCGGACGATTCTGGGGTTGCCTGATGAGATTTGGGATATTGGGGATAAACTTGATTGGCCAGAGGATGAGCTTTTGCGCTTGGCCAAGATCGAGCCCGTTGAAACTGCCATCAAAGAAGCAGCGCGCTCGGCCCAAAATGTTGCGAGTCGCAACATTTCCGCCGCAACAACATCCAAGAAAAAATCCTCAAAGGCCCCTACCCTCTTCACAGATCCCGCCTGCAAACACGGAAAAAGGCTGTTTTCAGCCCAAAATGAGCAGGTTGTACGAGAGTTATTGCGCCTCAAAGACGGCGTAGGACAGGCCCGCCCTTCGACTAAACAAGCCATCAAAACCCAGATCAACGAAGTTCGCCAGTGGCTGAACCAACTGGAGCAGATGCTTGATAAGGGTGGTACAGACTAATTTTCATTCCGAAACACAATCTACCGAGGGAGAAGTATGCAGCCAGGTACGATACCCTGGAAACCATTTAGATTCGATGCACAACTCACTTTTCGTGCCCTTCTCTTTACTGGCCCAGCCAAAGCCAACAATGGCACGCATACAATCCAACTAGGCTCTATGCCACTCATGGTTACATTGGGGGCAGCGCGTAGCAAAGCTTCGTTAGAAGTTGCAGATTAGCTGGTCAATTCAGGGAATGATGAACCAGAAGAGTGCGCCAATTTCCTGACCTGGGTCGAAACCAATCTTCCCGCCCATTAACTCAACAAGACTATAGCTTAAGGCCAAACCAAGACCAATACCACCATAGCGCCGCGTCATGGTGCCATCAGCTTGGCGAAATGGCTGGAATAACCAATCCCCAGCATCGTCCGGCAATCCTCCTCCTGTATCATCCACTTCAAAACGCAAACCATCTTGCAGGCCCAAGCGGATGGTCACGGTTCCACTTTCAGTGAATTTGATCGCATTGTCTACCAAGTTGTTCAAAACCATTTCAATACACTGTACATCGCCCTCCATGGTTAAAGGGATATCCGCAGCGATGTCTACAGCAACATCCAGATCCTTTTCGCCTGCAGCTTGCTCAAAGCGTTCCACAACTGAATTGACGAGATGTCGGGGGTCAAAGGAAGATATTTCGAGCATCACCTTACCTGCCTCAATCTTGGCAAAGTCTAGGATGGCACTGAGCAGTTTTAATAGATGATTAGACTCATTCTGGACAGTAAGCACAAAGTCGAGCTGTTCTTGATCTAGTTCCGATTCGAGTAGTAACTCAGTCATTCCCAGGATACCATTCAAAGGGGTTCTAATTTCATGGCTCATCGTTGCCAGAAATTCAGATTTTAAACGGGATGCTTCTAGGGCTTGATCGCGTGCCTCTTCAAGAACTTCTTGTGTGTGCCTGAACTCCGTAATATCCTGATAATGCCACATGTGTCCGCAATAGCCTTCGTCCAGCCAAATTGGGATATAGTTACATTTTAGGATGCGTCCATCAACCATGTCAAAAACGGCATCAATCACTAAGGTCCTCCGGCTGACCGCATCGTTCCCATGGTTTAGGAATACATCCGGCTCAACAAACAACGAACATCCCTGATCGCAGACCGAGGAATAATCCCGTCCAATCAAGTAGTCTGGCGACTGTTCGATCCCAAATATATCGCAAAGTGCCTGATTGACGATCACAATCTCACGATCTTCGTTCTCAACCAAAATGCCGTCTTGAAGATTGGCAATCAGCACCGATAGCCCCTTCAAAACGGTTTCCAGAAAATTCTGAGCCAGTTTTTGCTCTGTAACGACCTCAGTAAACATAATGAGGCCACCGATTTCACCCGAATGCCACCGCCAAGGGCGAACTTCCCAATTGACCCATGTCACCGAACCATCGGCCCGATCAAATCGATCAAACTCCTGACGTTCGACTGCACCTGTCAATACTCGCTGATGCACAGCTTTCCACCGGTGACCAATCTCTGGAAATACTTCATAGTGATGCTTCCCAAGCAGATTGACGTCATCCAGATCATAGTCTGTTAGCCAGCGACGGCTATAAGCGATGTAGCGTAGTTCTTTGTCAAACATGGCAACAGCTGCTGGCGAATGTTCAATGAACATTTCCATGATTTGATTTTGCTCACTGTGTTCATGCTTATGTGCGGTAGTCGTCTGAGCGACAAGCACCACTAATTCGGCATTCAAGAGTGTAAAATGAACGCCATACCAGGCATTTGTACCCAACTGAGGCCACTCGACTTCGTAGTAGAATGCTTTACCCGTTTTAAATACCTGTTCAACCTTTTCTCGGATAGAATCTATCGCATCCACAGGTACTAGATTGTCAATCGAAACACCGATCACATCCTGGGGTGGCGTAGTCCCCGATAAGTAGTTGATATGGTGGATCACGCCGTTCCGGTCTATAGTCATGATCGTCACCGGAGCAGCTTTGGCGATTTCCTCCCAGTGATCATCCGAATTTTGTGGAATCCAATAGATCATGTAGGAAAATAAGCGAATCCTGATCAGAGTTGGTAGGGCATCCAGGATCGGTTGTATGGGTTGGCTCATTAGATTGGAAGATGGCTGTCCAATTCGGGCCGCCAATGCCGCATTGACAAAGCGAACCTTACCCTGTTTATCCGCAATGATTAGTGACTGATTGAGTTGATCTAATTGGGAAAAAATAGAGTGGGGTATAAATGTGAAAAATAACACAAATAATACTGCGGAAATGATTGCCGCAAATAACGGATTCAAGACCAGCAAGAGCACCCATAGCACAAACAGCGTGACGCTGTAAAGAAACGCCCGCGTGCCCATCAGCCATTGCATCAACACTTACCTTAGGATTTGCTCAATTATAAAAAGGAGTTCCTGAGAACTTACAGGCTTGGTTAAAAAGCCACTGGCTCCCATCTCTTCTGCTATAACGCGATCTTCATCTTGACCGCTGGCTGTCAGCATAATGATTGGTAAAGTTGCATAATGATCATCCGCCCGAATCTTGCCCAGCAGTGTCAGGCCGTCCATCTCTGGCATCGCAATATCACAGATAATGAGATCAGGCTCTTCCTGCTCTAATATTTCCAGTGCCTCAAATCCATCCTGTGCAGCAAAGTGAGTGTACCCGGCCCGGCGGAGCATATGACCTAGCATCCGCTGGGTCACACTATAATCGTCTACAACGAGAATCGAGGTCATTGTTGCTCCTGAAAGTATTTCACCAGACGCCAGTGATTGTCATTCGGTTGTGGATGATACTGAACTTCATCCAACAATCGCTGGGCCAAGAACAGGCCATAACCACCAATCTGGGGGTCATCGAGATTAATCTCAGGTAATGTTGATATATCAAATGATACGCCATGATCAATAATTAAGATTTCAAAACGATCCGTTTTCATAATAAATTCAACATTGATCCGCTCGCTATCATCATGTTTGTAGGCATGTTTGATCACATTGGTACAGATTTCCTGAACTGCCAGTTGCACATTATAGATAATTTGTTCGCGGTTGGGAAATTTGTCAACCTTGCCCAGAGCATCATCAATTAATAAACTAATCGCACTCAATTGTTGCAGATTGGCTGGGATATCAAGACGAATTGAACTATTGGTTGTCATGTTTTGTTTCCTTACACTTAACAACAACCAGTGTTTGATCATCCTGCTGTATTTGTCCCTTTCCATAATTGGATATAATCTCAAACAGAGTATCGCAAATAGCCTGCGCAGAACGATCTGCCAGGCTCTTCACCAAATCAGTCAAACGATCATATCCAAACATCGTTCCTGATTCATCTGTGGCCTCTGAAAATCCATCCGTCGCAATCACCAGAATATCATCTGTATTAAATGTTATATTCTGCGTTACAAAACCAACACTCGACAAAATGCCCAATGGCATGTCTTCGGCTGCGAGTAGATGGGCATCATCATTATTAGGACAGTAAATCACGGGTGAATGCCCTGCGTTCGCAAAATGTATGGTATTGTCATGAAACCATCCCATAAAAACCGTTGTAAACTTGGCAACCTCTGTATAGTCATCATACATATCAAGGTTCGTATTCTCCAAGATTTTTCCGGGGTTGGGCTCATTTCGCGTGTGGCTGCGTAAGACAGAACGTGTCATAGCCATAAGCAGCGCTGAAGACAGGCCTTTACCAGCGACGTCCCCCACCAAAAACACGAGATCGCCATCAGACGTTGGGATAAAATCATAAAAATCTCCACCAACCTGCCGTGCCTGAATCGAAGCACCGGCAATGTCTAAACCCGGAATCTGTGGTGTTTCCTGGGGGAGTAAACGAGCTTGAATATCGGCCGCCATATCAAACTCAGTACGCAAGCGCTGCTCGTGTAACATCTCCTGATACAGCAGGTTCTTCTCGACATGTGCCCCGGCTTCTTCGGTGATGGCACGCGCCATCTTGAGATGGGGGGATCGGAAGCCACCGGAACGATTAAAATAGCCGACAACACCTTGAACCTCATCGCGTATCTTGATGGGAAACAAGAACATATTCTTTGCCCCTGCTCGGTTATCTGGCTCATTCACCAAGATTTCTTGTCCATTTTCCCGAATATCATCAAACAGCTTTGACAAGGCATCTTCATCCATCACCGGTCCTGGGCTATAGACAACGGTTCGGGTATCATCACGATTGAACAGGACGACACAAGCTGATTCCACCTTTAACAATCGGGCTGCCTCACGCGCCATTGTTTGGGTTGTTTCGTTCATATCAAGCTGCCGTCTGAGCGATTCGGTCAGTTGATACAAGGCCAAAATCTGATCCTGGGCATCAATCAAATCGGCTGCCATGATGTCAATGTCAGATTCAAGCTCGAACAATTGGGAAATGAGTTCAGCATCCATTCCCAGGCGCTGTTCAATAGCACTGCCTGCGGCGATCTCGACCCGCATTGAACCGCCAGGAACCTGGGTGATGATGGCCTGTCTACCCAAACGTACCCCTTTGGGCCAGACGAACAAATTGTTATTTTCAGTGTCCTGAACGCTGAAGCTCTTGGCGCCCCAGGCAATCCAGACCTGAGCAATGGCCTGAAAGCGGGCATGTTGCAACGAAACGAGCGTCGCCAGATTTAGTGTTTTAACAGAATCACTCATACAAAAGCAGCTACAGCGACTTGATCGGACGGGAATATATCAAAGGCTTTGTCGAGTCGCGTCACTTCAAAGATAATACGAATAGGTCCTTGAATGTTAGCGATTTTCAGGTCACCGTCCAGGTTACGACAGTGCTTCATGCCTTGCACCAAAACTGCCAGTGCTGCCGAATCGAGAAAGGAAATACCCCCAAGTTCAACGACAATACGTGGGTTTATACCCATTACTTCGTATAATTTTCGTTTCATATCTTCCACTTGATAGGCATCAAATCGCCCTTTGAGATATATCACTTCGACATTCCCGATGGATTGAACGTTCACTTCCATGGCTCAGTCGTCCTTCATCTCTTATTATAAATCTCTATGGTACAATCTCTAGTGAATTGTTGCGAAGCGAAACAATACATTGGAAGATTCACCAATTAAACTCTGGCAATGTCCGAACTGTGGTCAGGTTCATTTTGGGGACAATCCCCCCGACATGTGTGCGGTGTGCGCAGACTTCACTACTTGGCGTGCCCTCGAGCGGTCATCATCTGAAACCAAACTGGATAAATCCCCCAAGCATACCCCACCTTCCATATCTTAGCATTAAAACTCTACCCCCCGCATTACAATACGTTATACTTTAGTTTCCTATCACTTTAAGGAGAATTTGTTGTGTCTCGGCAAGCTGGGTTCGATTATATACAGCAAAATCAAACGGTTTCGGTTCTCATCATTGGCGGTGGGGTCAACGGCATCGGCACATTCCGCGACCTAGCATTGCAAGGTATCGACGTGCTCCTGGTTGAAATGAACGATTTCGCCTCCGGTGCAAGCGCAGCCTCATCACATATGGTGCATGGTGGCCTGCGCTACCTGGAAAACAGTGAGTTTCGGCTAGTGAAAGAAGCTCTGACTGAACGCAATCGTCTGCTGCACAACGCCCCCCATCAGGTGAAGCCACTCCCAACCACCATCCCAATTTTCCACTGGTTTTCGGGCCTGTTGAATGCACCGTTGAAATTCCTCCGCCTGCGCGATAACCCCAACAAACGCGGAGGTATTATCATCAAAATTGGGCTGACTCTGTATGACTTCTTCACACGCAGACAACAGGGACTACCAGGCCATATATTGACATCAAGAAAGACAGCGCTTGAACAACGAGCCGAACTGAATCCTGACGTTGTGGCAACCGCCACCTATTATGATGCCTGGATGCCGCGCCCCGAAGCAATCTGCATGGAAATGATCCGAGATGCCCAAACAGCCCATCCCAATGCCCGTGCTCTAAATTATATCAAAGTAATTAGCGCTTCATATAACACAGTCACACTCCAAGATGCGGTCACGGGCACGACCTTTGAGGTCAAACCAACAATTGTCATCAATGCAACTGGCCCTTGGATCGACTTTGCCAATCGTGCCTTGCAAAAAGAGACGCGCTTCATCGGCGGGACGAAAGGGTCTCATCTGGTTGTTGACCATCCGCAGTTGCATGCACTGACACAGGGACATGAATTATTTTTTGAAAACGAAGATGGGCGAATCACCCTTTTCTTCCCAATCGAGGAACGGGTCTTAATCGGCACAACAGACATCCGCATCGACAACCCGGATGACGCTGTTTGCACTGAGTCAGAAATCGACTACATGTTGCGTATGGTCAAGGTCGTCTTCCCCAATGTGACCGTCGAACGCTCGGATATTGTCTTCACATTTGCTGGTGTACGTCCATTACCGGCCAGCAATGCCTCGACTACCGGGCAGATCAGTCGTGATCATCGCATCCGCATCATTGAAGCAGGCGAAGATAACGCATATCCCATCCTGTCACTGGTCGGCGGCAAGTGGACGACCTTTCGCGCCTTCTCCGAGCAAACCACCGACGAAGTATTGAAACGACTCAATAAATCACGCCTGGTCAGGACTGAAAACATACCTATTGGGGGTGGTAAGGGTTATTCAGACAGCGGGCGTGAACGCTTTATGGCAGAGGGACAAGCACAGTATAACTTGAGTCGTGAACGGCTCGGCATTTTGTTTGATCGCTACGGTACGCAAGCGCATGAAATTGCGACTTTCTTGACTGCAGCAGACGACCAGCCTTTGAGTGGTCATCCAGACTACACGCACCGAGAGCTCGTCTATCTCGTTCAAGAATACAAAGTGGAACACCTAGATGATTTGCTCCTCCGACGGACATTACTGGCGATGCTGGGCTATGTGGATTGGGCTATGCTGGAAGAGGTCGCCAGCGTCATCGCTGAGTCAATGGGGTGGTCGGCAGATGATATCTCCAAAGAGATTGAACACACCACCCAAATCTTGAAAAATCAGCACGGTGTATCAGAAATAAAACTCACCTCAGCTTCAGTAACAGAATAGTTTCGCACCATCAATTAGCTATGGGGATATGGCAATCATCGTCGCAGGTTGGTGGTATACTACCGATGTCATCTGTATCATGTGGGTAAAGATATGCACGATCCTGCGTGGCTTGAGCAACAAGCAGCCCTCACCCTGAAACGGCTTTGCCCAAAGATTCATGCGGCTCTTGGCAACGACCCTGATGCTCATCTATTTAGTGATCGGCTTCAGATTCAGCTACCCCAAATCCTCGATAATCTGTTCGTCCTCTATGGAGATCGTTATGATTTCTTTTACCATCTCGAACGTATTCTTCAAAGGGCAGCACAAATGTTCACAGCGCGTTCCCATAGCTTACGACAACTCGACCAAAAAAGGGAAAATAATCCCACCTGGTATCAAAGCGAACAAATGATCGGCGGGGTGTTATACGTTGATCAGTTTGCAGGCAACTTGAGCGGTGTACACAAACAAATCCCCTACCTCCACGAATTGGGCCTCACCTATCTTCACTTGATGCCGTTATTCGACGCGCCAGAAGTGAGCGATGGCGGCTACGCTGTTTCAGATTACCGAACCGTGGATCCAGCACTGGGAACAAGTGCCGATCTACAAAATCTTGCCGATGAACTACGTGAAAATGGGATTAGTCTGGTGATGGATTTCGTATTTAATCATACATCAGACGAAAGTGAATGGGCACAACGCGCCCTTAATGGTGAGCAGCACTATCAGGACTTCTATCATGTCTTCCCAAATCGTAATTTACCCGACCAATATAAACGACACCTTCGGGAAATCTTTCCTGAGCAAGCACCAGGAAACTTCACTTATCTGGAAGCAATTGATCGGTGGGTTTGGACAACCTTCAACCGTTTCCAATGGGATTTGAACTACGGTAACCCAGACGTGTTCAATGCGATGATGGGCGAAATGCTTTACCTGGCAAATATCGGGGTAGAGGTCTTGCGATTGGATGCAGTGGTTTTCATTTGGAAGCAGCTGGGAACAACCTGTGAAAACTTGCCACAAGTCCACAACATCATCCGGGCCTACAACGCGCTGATTCGAGTCGCTGCACCTGCGATGATCTTCAAGTCAGAAGCCATCGTCCACCCTGATATGGTTGCATCCTTTATCGATCCAGCAGAATGCCAGCTTTCCTATAACCCAACTATGATGGCATTGCTGTGGGAAGCGCTGGCAACACGCGAAGTACGTCTACTCCGACACTCGATGGCGAAGCGATTTGCGATACACCATGAGACAAGCTGGGTGAATTACGTCCGGGTGCATGACGATATTGGCTGGTCATTCGCCGATGAAGACGCACTTGAACTAGGCATGAATGGCTTTGACCATCGTCAATTTCTGAATCAGTTTTACACCGGGCAGTTTCCAGGAAGTTTCGCAAGCGGTCTGGCCTTTAATTTCAATCCTCAAACGCTCGATAGTCGCATTTGTGGAACCTGTGCGTCACTCGCTGGGTTGGAGCAAGCAGTTGAACTCAACAATGATTTCTATCTTGAATCTGCCATCCAGCGAATCCTCATGATCCATAGCGTTATTATCGCGGTTAGCGGGATCCCTCTGATTTATATTGGTGACGAACTGGGCACAACCAACGACTATACCTACCGATCAGACCCGACAAAGGCTGGAGACAATCGCTGGATTCATCGACCAGCATTTGATTGGGAACAAGCCCACCTTCGGCATGATGCACAAACGATCCAGGGACGTATTTTCCAAGGGATTCAACACCTGATTGCTGTCCGAAAAGACACGTCCGATTTTGCAGGGCAGGAGATCCGTTTTTTTGACAACGGCAATCCACATGTGCTGAGTTTTGTCCGCAACCAGACAATCCTGGTGCTTGCTAATTTCTCTGAGCAGGAACACGTAGTTGAAATTAAAGACATTTCCATAAGGCTAGAGGCAATTGATCTGGTGACACAGCAGCCTGTCGATAGCCTAGCACTGATTCGCCTCCCCTCATATGCATTCAAGTGACGGCTCACCCCGATAAAGCGAACTAAAAGTTCGAGGGCGCTTCTCAGGCTCCGCATGTGCCAACGCACTACGTTGTCGCCTGACGGATGCAGCGGACTGATGAAAGTCCGACCCATCCGAGAACTTTCGTTTCTCTCTTAAGTGCGATTCAGATTTTACGCGGCGATCTACTCGCCACAACCTGCTATCTGCAGTTGTTAAAAAGCCGCGTTAGGCAACCACCGGGCCTTGATGTCCTCAGGCAGTCTCGGCCTAACCGTAATATGTTAATTTGAGCACAGATATGCTGACTCTGAAAGGAGGGCGGCCTTCCCCCCAACCAAAGGTTGGCCCCTGCTCAAGGCGAACCGAAGGTTCGAGGGTGTCCCCTGCCGCGTTTTTATGGATATTAATGTGACATACTCCCACAGCAAAAGGTGAATCAGAAGGTTCAGGGGGCTTCTGCCGTTAACGCTGGAGGCCCCCTGAATAAATTAGGTTGGTCTTCTTCCGACTGAGACAGGATGAGTTGATGCCTCAACTCAGGTGCATGTTGACACCCTTGCACCTGAAGGTGCGAGATTTGATAGCCCCTTCTACCCCACCGAATCCTAGGTTCGCCTAATACATGTGGGTTTTCCAGGGCGTTTCTATAAACTTCAATTTCTTGACAACACTCTCAGGTTAGCATATTCTAATGTTCAGAACAAACGGGAGAGTTAGACAATACGCCCAATTGAGGAATAATCTATGTCACCACTTCTTATACCAGATCGGGTTTGGGTAGAAATACATGATGATGATGCCGATGCCCGCGATGTAATCGTTGCGATGGAGGATGGCACAATCTTCACAGCATTGTTTGTTACGCCCGCCTATCTACACCGTCAGATGCAACTGACGCATGATTTGTGTACGCAAATTCCGAACACGCTGCCTGCACGCTTTGCTGCACTGGATACACCCCACATCCTGATTGAATCACTTGGGCGCGATGCTATTGAAGATACTGTTGACAATCTGCTAGCAATGGAAGTCTTTGCGGGTGTCTTCACCCAGGTCACAGAATCCGAACTCGAAACGACACAAGCGCCAACTATCGGCGGCAATGGTCGCCGCGCAACACAGGAAGTAGCGGCTGTTGTCCTTTCGGATGTCCTCGTGGTAGAAGACTAAGGAAGACCTGATCCCGACAACTTCATACCCCTGCAACACGAGGATAGGTCTGTAGACTATACAGGCCATCTTCGCTTGCAGGGGTTTTGTATTTGTGGAGGATTGGTATGCTGAATACGACCTAAGCGGAGACCTCGCATACGATCACCGAGTCTGGTGATGTAGTCCGATTGTGTTATGTTTATACCCATTTTGCCAACTGGAATCATGTGGAGTAATCATGTCTGAACAAGAACGCTATGAAGATAGCAAACTCTACCGCATTCGCCATTCACTCGCACATATCATGGCGGAAGCGGTTCTAGAACGCTTTCCAGGTACCAAAATCGCCATCGGCCCACCCATTGAGGATGGCTTCTATTACGATTTTGAACTCCCTCAATCCCCCACAGAAGAGGATATGAAGTGGATTGAGAAGCGGATGAAGAAGATCATTGGTGGGAATTATAAGTTTGAGGTAGAAGAAGTCTCGTCAGCAAAAGCGCGGGAAATCTTCGCCGATCAACCCTACAAACTAGAATTGATAGATGATCTCGTCAACGGACGTGTTGATGAGAACGGCGAGCGAATTGGTAAACCTGCCAAGAAGCTCACAATCTACCGTCAAAATAAGTTCACCGATCTTTGCCGGGGGCCGCATGTTGAAAGCACAAAGGAGATTAACCCGAAAGCATTCAGCATTTCTTACCGTCCCATCGCAGGCGCTTATTGGCGTGGTGATGAGCATCGCCAACAGTTGACGCGTATTTATGGCACTGGCTGGGAAAACCCGGAAGACCTCAAGGATTATCTGGCCCGCCTGGAAGAAGCACGCCGCCGTGATCATCGTGCGCTGGGTGAAAAACTAGGCCTGTTTGTCATTGACCCACTCGTCGGTAAAGGGCTGCCCTTATGGAAGCCCAAAGGCGCGATCCTGCGCGATACATTGGAACGCTGGCTGCGCGATACGCAGATTGAACACGGCTACGATCCGGTGGTAACGCCCCACATCGGCAACCTGAACTTGTATAAAACATCGGGGCACTATCCCTATTACTCGGATAGTCAATACACACCCATTCAAATCGATGAAGAGGAATTCCTGCTCAGACCGATGAACTGCCCACATCATTGTATGATCTACAAGAGTGAGATGCACTCTTATCGTGATCTGCCCATAAGGCTAGCGGAGTTTGGTACGGTTTATCGCTATGAACAGTCCGGTGAACTCAATGGACTGACACGGGTTCGCGGCTTCACAGTGGATGACGCTCATTTGTACGTTGCGCCCGATCAACTCTTGGATGAATTTAAGGCGGTGGTAGAGTTGATCCAGTATGTGTTTAGTTCGCTGGGCTTATCCGACTTCCGTGCTAGAGTTGGTCTGCGTGAGCCTGAAAGTGACAAGTATGTGGGCACAGATGCGATGTGGGAAAAGGCGACAGACGCCATCCTAACGGCTTGCCGTGACCTCAATCTGCCACATACAGTCGAAGAGGGTGAAGCAGCCTTTTATGGGCCGAAACTTGACTTCATCGTGCGCGACGTTCTCAAGCGTGAGTGGCAGTTAGGGACGGTTCAGGTGGATTATAATCTGCCAGAGCGCTTTGAGCTGGAGTATGTTGCGCCGGATAACAGCCGTCAACGTCCAATCATGATCCATCGTGCACCTTTCGGCAGTATGGAGCGCTTTATCGGCATTTTGATCGAGCATTTCGCGGGCAAGTTTCCAGTCTGGCTGTCACCAATTCAGGTGATGATGATCCCGGTAGCGGATAGTCACAATAACTACGCTAACCAGATCGCCAAGAGACTTAACGGCCAAGGCATCCGGGCTGAGGTTGATGATGGCAAAGGGCGGATGGGCAACAAAATCCGCAAAGCCCGCGATCAATTCATCCCATATATGCTAATTGTTGGCGATAAGGATATTGAAGCACACACGGTCAGCGTCCGGCTGCGGTCTGATGAAGACTTAGGAGCAATGTCACCTAATGATTTTATCGCCCATACCCAGCAGAAGATTGAGTCGCGCTCCCCTGATCTGTAGTACAACATCCCCAATGAGTGCCCGAACTGGACACTCATTGGGAGATTGAGTTAAATTATAGTATCCCTCCTGGCTTGTGGTTGCCCCTCCCTTTGATTATCTACGGGATATTCCGGATGCACCGCTTATAGTAAGCGTTAGATAGAATCACATGGTGCTGTCTGCTCCCCCCCATCACCCCCCAGCACCCGTTGTCCAACATTATTACAAAGGATGGTTCCATGCCATATCACACCTCAAAAATTCATCTGGCGACGCGCACCCGTTTCCGGATTTTCACACTATTTGTTATGATCTTATGGTTTACCTTGTCCGTTGGTCTAGGGACACTGGCTCAAGACGAGCCACCTGAGGAACCCGATGATGCCGAGGCGGTGGTCCCCGTCTTCGACCTGACCGGCACTGATCTGGGGGAGCCCGCTGAACAAGTGCCTGTCTTTAATCTCAACTCACCGCAGGGACTGACTGCCACGATGACGGGGCTGACGACGACAGTCTACACCTTCACCCAGAACTTTGACGATCCCACCAACTGGGAGGGCTTGATCATCCAGCCTGGCCTCTCATTTGAACCTGGACCGACGGGCAATGGCTTGCGTATTCCTCCTCAAGTTGATCCCGTGTTCGTCGAGCATGGCTATCTGCGTGATCTGAACCTCCAGCTGGACCTGGCACTGGGGGGAAATACGGCTCGGATCATGGCCAAGCGGAGCGGAGCCGGTTATTATTCGGTGGTCTTATCGCCAGATGGGTGGGTGCGGCTGAGCAAAGGGGAGACCTTGTTAGCAGAAGCCCAAGTACCAGTGGCAGATTGGCTGACGCTGGGGCTGAGCATCCAGGGCACCCAGCTGACCATCGGGATCAACGGTCAGCCGATCATCCAAGTAACGGATTCGGAGCCGTTGCCGCCGGGTGTGGTGCAATTGGTGCCGGATTACATAGGGGACGGCAGCTACAGGGTGGACAACCTGGTGTTTTCGGGTGTGATTGCACCCCCGCCAGACCCCGTTATCAGCCACCATCTGAGCTTACAAGCGGGGACCAATCGGCCGGTGGATGAACGGCTGGTGTTCGCGGCGATCTCACTCACGACCTTTGTCAGCGACATTTACACGGTCAACCTGGATGGAACACAGCGAACCAACCTCACCTCAGGATGGACCGCTTCGGCCCGCCAGCCGCAGTGGTCGCCGGATGGGCGCCAGATCGCCTTTATATCGGAAGTGAGTGGGGTGTCTCATATCTATGTGATGGGTGTCGATGGCAGGAACCGACGCCGGGTGACGACGGGCACACAGAATGCCACCCATCCCACTTGGTCACCGGATGGCCGCCAGATCGCCTTCGTCCGTGGACGAGCGGTTTGGCGCACGAGCAGTGCGGGGATGGGGGGAGACGCGCTGTTATTTCGCAGCCCCTCGCTGACGATCTACCAGGTGGCGTGGTCGCCGACAGGAGATCGGTTGGCGTTGCAAGGTGATGTGCCTGATCCGGTTATCCAGTTTGACATCTACGTGGTAAATCTTGAGGGGCGCAACCTGCGAAAAGTCTCGCCGGGGACAGCCGGGGGCAGTGGGATAGATTGGGCATCGGATGGGCGCCGCATCTTGTATAGCGTTTCTGGGAATAACCGAGCGTATCCCTCTGGGATTTATATCCAGGATATCTCGACAACGACTGCTCGCCGATTGACAGGGGGCAGGGATGGGACGTGGTCGCCGGATGGGCGTGAGATCGCGCTGATAAGCCCAGCCAACCAACTGGTGCAGGTGAACGCCCAGACCGGTCAGCAGACGGGGGTAATCCTGGTGCCGGGTCGCCAGGAACGGCTGGATCATCCCGACTGGCGCGGGGCCTCACCCACGGTCACGATCACACCGACGCCCCCACCCATCGCCACCGCGACCCCGCCCCCTACAATCACGGGCAATGTGATTACCGTCAGCATGCCACAACTGGGTCTGCTGCCACGTCCGTTGACGGGAACGCACACGCTGGGGATCGGGCTTGATCATGGCCCAACAGACGGCACCTGCACGCTCAATGAAGCGATCCTGGCAGCCAACAGTTTGGCCAGCACCGACCCACCGGCCTTACCCGATGGGCAGACGGACTGCACACCAATTGACAACAACGGTCAAGTGGGGATTTATCTGAAGTTATTCTCCGGCAACACCTATGTGGTCTCGCAGGAGTTGCCCGCGATCACAGGTCAGATCACGATCCAGAAGGCGAAGCAGGATCAGAGTAAGAGTGCTGTGTGGATTGCCCGTAGCAACAACACGGGCACGGGTCACTTCCGTGTTTTCACGGTAGGGGCAACCGGTCACCTGACACTGGACAACGTAAGGGTCAGCAATGGGGATGTGAACGGAGATGGCGGTGGTATCCACAATGCTGGGACGCTGATCCTCCAGAATGGCAGTGTGGTGACAGGCAACACCGCTTCGGGCAATGGCGGCGGGATTTATAACGGTGGGATATTGCAGATGACTGGCGGCTGCTTGGTGGGGAATACAGCACCGACCAGCAGCGCCGTTCACAGCACGGTTCCGGTCACGATCAGTGGGGTATGGTGGGGAAGCGCAAATGGGCCAGCTCCGGGAGCGGCCAACTCATACGTTACAGTGACCAACCCCTTACAGACAGCACCGGCTGGTTGCGCAACACAAGCGCCCCCCCCTCCAGCGGCCACGCCGACACCTGTTATCCCGACGCCCACCCAGACTGTCTGTCCAGTCCTCCTGTCGGATACTGATGCTTCTAATTGTCCCTCACAACAATCAACCTGTACAGCGACCATCAACCTGAGTGGCGGGGCGAGGCACTTGAACGTCCGGTCATCGCCGGATACGAGTGGTCAGACCAATCTTGTGGGTCGGCTCCTTCAAGGGGATTCGATTACCATCCGGGGGAGGCACAATACCTGGTATCTGATTGATGCACAGATTGTCGATGCGACGACAGGGCAACGGGTTGCTCGGCAAGGGGTGTGGATGGGTCTGCCAGGCGCGGTTGTCTTGTCATCCGATTGCACGGATATTGTGGAGGTCGATGCCGAGGGAAACCTGATCCCGCCGCCTAATCCTCCCACGCTAGACCCCCAGGTCTGCACAGCCACTGCACCCAAGGTCTCCCGTGACCTCAGCGATGCGGTCAATGTGCGGAACCAACCCAACACCACCACCAGTACCGTTGTCTACAAGCTGGGCACGGCGGGGGCTGTCAATCAAGTTCAAATCATCGAGAAGCTGATCTACCTCCACAATGACGCCACTTGGTTTAAGGTCCGCCGCCCTAACCACCCCGATGCGTATGTGGCTGCTTATGTAGTCCGCGCTGAGCCCTACGGAGGAACCCCCTGTGCCAACGTCCCGGTGACCTACCTGGATCAAAGTGGCAATCCCACGACTGCGACCCCTGATCCAGTACCCCCAGCAGTACCCGTCTCAGAAGCGGCGGCTCTGTATGGCAAGCGGGTCGAGTTGCGCTTGCCGGATCCCTTCACCATCATGCCCATCATCGAGAATATCACCCATGTCCAAGGGTATGGGATGACCGAGTTTGCTTATCGTTATCATGTTGATTACTATTCTAGCACCCACCTCATCCACACCGGGCTGGATTTCTTCGCAGTCGGCACCTCGCCTCTTCGCACCGATAGCCTTCTGGCTACGGACTACGGTCAAAATGCGGATCCGTGTTCGACAAATGATTATTACTCTGCTTGTCCCCAGATGCAGGCGGTGTGTAGTGGGCCTGTGGTGGGGCAGGGAACCACCCAGGAAACTTATGACATCGGACTGGGCATTCGCTGCAACATGCCCGATGGCACGCCGTCTAACATCGTGGTGGTCTACAACCACCTAGAGCCGATTGCGCTGCCTTCTTATGTGGATACGAATCATGATGGGGCGGCCGATACCTGGCAAGCCAACCCCTTCCCAGGAATTGGTCGTCATTTCAAACGGGGGCAGCCGCTGGGGGTTCGAGCCGATCCGCACAACGACAACCCCAATCCGTTTACCCCTCACCTTCACCTGGAAGTGTTCTACGTGGTGAACGACAGCGATTACCGCAAGGGGGGCAGTGTGGATACCATCCGCCTGAACCCGGCTCTGTTCTTCAGTGCTAGTGTACAAGAGCAGATAGCTTTTAAACATGGAAACTACTATCCCATTGATCAAGAGGGAGATTTCGAGTTTGAGAAAGAGGAAACCCGCTTCGAGTGGCCGCCCTTCGACACCATAGATCCTATCTATCGCTTAGATTATGGCATCACTGAAGAAGCTGCCAAAACCCAACAAGATACCGACCTGCGCATTCTGCCCGAACACAACCACCGCTTCACAGCACCGGCTGATCATCGTGGCGCTACTGTTGCACAGATTTGGAAGCGAACCGATCAGAGCGGTATTCAGGACATCATTGATGCCGATGTGGAATGGAGTCCAGTGATGATCATGACTATGAATGACTTAATTGAAGCTATGGAGGAATGGATTGATGACAACCGTTAACTTATGCAAGCGGCTGCTTTACTGGATTATCGCCCTTATGCTGGTGGCAATGGGGACGGGCCTGGTCAGCGCACAGGACGATTTTGAGTATGATCCCTGGCAAGCCCTGATCGCCCTCAGCGGCGACGGCTCCATCATCGGGATCACGCGCATGGTTTGGGAACGTAATCAGACAATGATTGACTTCTACAGGACAGCGGATGGCTCTCTCATCAGCACCCTGACCAGTGATGGAACTGGGATTGGAGGATTAACGCTCGACACCGAGGGGGAGCGCGTAGCTTTCAATACGGGTGCTGGTCGTGTGGCTGTATTCAATGTTGCTACAACAACTGAAATTGCGGTTCTAGCTAGCGGTGGATTCGTTGATGCAGGTTATCCACGGTTTAGTCCGGATGGGAGTCTAATCGCATACTATACAGGCGGGATTGTGATTGTCCATACCACCGATGATGTTTTCAGTGGCTATGCTGGCTTGATTGATGATGATGGGGGTCTTGTGGTAGGCTTCGATTGGCATCCTACCGACAGACGCATAGCTATATCAGACTATAATCGCTTGTCTAAGACCCTAAGAACTCTGATTTGGCGTATTATTCCTCAGGATGAGGATCCTCGAGACAAGGGGATCCTCGAAAAGACAATCCCTATTGAAGGGGGAGGTAGCAGGGTACTCTGGGGGCCAGGGGGTGATGTCATTGCAGTAAACCAACAGGGTGGTATACAGATCATCACGGTTGCAGATAGTAGGAAAATAGTTTTTGAAACCCCAAATCCAGACATGCCTATTCGCCCTATTGCTTGGAAACCTAATGGGAGTCAGATTGCAGGGGGCGGCGATGGGGTCGTTTACATATGGAATGTGGCAACGGGCGAGGTCGTCGAAACTATTAAGACCGATGGCATCGTCAGAAGTCTAACATGGTCACCAGATGGGCAACATCTTTACCACACAGGTGGGACGGCAGGCATCTATCGCAATGGGGTGCCTTTGAAACAAGCCATTGCTCAGACAGGATCATCTACACCCGAAGGGACGGCTGAGGTGACACCGGAGGTGGGGTCTGTTCCCTTTACTCCCACGCCAACCCATCCACCGACAAACACCCACACACCAACCAGCACCCCAACGTCTACCCACACTTCAACCCATACAGCGACGGCTACTCCCACGCATACGCCGACAAACACGCCCACGCATACACTGACAGCAACCAGCACCCCGAGCCATACACCGACGCACACGGCGACAGTGACCCACACGCCAACGCATACACCGACATATACGCCGACCCACACGCCAGTACCGCCCCCTGTCGCCCGGATTAACGCCCCCTCCCCCTGGTCGGTGCGGGCCACCAATGGGCAGAGTGTGCGTGTGAGGCTGGATGGCAACAGCAGCACCAGCAGCATCGGCATCCGAACCTACATCTGGCAGCTGGGTAATCAGGAAGTGGCCCGCGGCGCCACCCCGACCGTCGCCGTGCCCGTCGGTCAGCATACAGTCACCCTCATCGTAGAAGATAACCAGGGCCGCACCCACACCGTCAACAAGCCCCTGACCGTCGTCGCCAATCAAGCCCCCGTGGCTGCCATCAACGTGCCCCCCTCTGTCCGCGCCCCCAATGGCAGCAGTGTTGATATCGCCCTCAATGCAGCTGGCAGTCGTGATGCGGATGGCCAGATCGTCCGCTATAGTTGGTCCCTAGCCGGCAAGACCGCCACTGGTGCCAACCCCACCATTTCCGCTGTGCCCGTCGGCAACCACACCATCATCCTGACCGTCACCGACAACGAAGGCCGCACCCACACCGTCAACAAGCCCCTGACCGTCGTCGCCAATCAAGCCCCCCGTGCTACCATCACCCACATACACTCGGTCTATCGCGTCAACCGCCCCTCTGCCTTAGTCCAATTTTCCGGGACAGTGACCGATGATGTGAGCGTGAAGCGCTGGTGGTGGGTCATTGATGGAGTGAAGTACCCAGACAACACCCACCCCCGGCTTCATCGCGGCATCGGACAGCATCACGCCAGCTTGCATGTTGAGGATCATGAGGGGCGGTCGCACACGGCTCATATCACCTTCACTGTCGTCCGCAATCAAGCACCGACTGCTCACATTCGGGTCACCAATGCCGACCAGAGCTTACGGGTTAATGTGAGTGATCTGGCTAGCGGTGGGAACGTCGTGCTCAGTGCCGCGGGCAGTAGCGATGACCAACGGGTGAGCCGCTATGAATGGCGGATCAATGGGCAGATCAAAGGAGCCACACAGCAATTGACGACCTATCTGCCCTTGGGGGTATACACCGTGCAACTGCGCGTGATTGACGATGAGGGGGTGTGGTCGGCTCCGGCGGTCGTGACGGTCACGGTGCGCAAGAAGCCACTCGCGATTTATTCCCCCGTCTTCATTGAAAACCGCGACCATCCGGTGCCCTTCACCTATGAGTACCGGGTCGGCATCCAACACTACCGCTTCTACTGGGATGATCCGGTTAACCCCGCCATTTGGACTGGCTGGCTCCCCATAAGAGCGAGTAATCGGGTCTGTAACGCTGCCTCCCGTAGATGTACCCATACGGGTGCTGTGATGCAGCCTGGTACGTATCAGTGGGCGGCTGAGGGACGCTATAGTCAGCACCCTGGTCAACCGACCGTACGCAGTGACATCGCCACTTTTTTGTACAAAGTCATCGCGACGCTGAGCGCGAACGAGGCCGAGACCCCGCCCGTGCAGCCGGAACCAGTGATCAGGGGCGAGTGGCTGTTGAACGGCAACTTACAGGTTGATCCGGAAACACACCAGGAACAGATGGTCTTCTTTGCTTCCGCCTCCCCCCGTCTGATGTACAACACCCTGACCACTGCCCAGGCGTTCCAGGTGACGGCCGAACGTGATGAGATGACGTTGATGTATAAAGCTGATCTATCCAGTCTGGATACCCTGGCGGTTGAGGTCTTGCCGCCAGACGCACAGGCCTGGGAACCCCTGTTCATCGAGACCAACCTCAACACCGATTGGACGCCTCTGCAAGTCGATCTGAGCGATTACGCTGGTCAGCAAGTCCAGGTGCAAGTGCGGTTGAGTGCTTGGATGGCGGATGTGCCCGAAGGCGAGACCAGTGTCGGGGTCTGGTTCACTCAGCCGGTGTGGGGGGGGTGACCTGCCCCAGCCCCGGCAGCGTTGCCGGCGCCGTTCACGGTGCTGCCGATCATGGATGAGGTCACGCATGTGCAGGGCTATGGCATGACGGAATTCGCTTACTTGAACCATCGTAGTTACTATAGCGATACTCATCTTATTCATTCCAGGCTGGATTTCTTCGCAAGAGGGACATCCATGCGCCGCACCGATGACCGCTTGACGGCTGACTATGGTCAAAATGCGGATCCGTGTTCGACAAATGATTATTACTCTGCTTGTCCCCAGATGCAGGCGGTGTGTAGTGGGCCTGTGGTGGGGCAGGGAACCACCCAGGAAACTTATGACATCGGACTGGGCATTCGCTGCAACATGCCCGATGGTACGCCGTCTAACATCGTGGTGGTCTACAACCACCTAGAGCCGATTGCGCTGCCTTCTTATGTGGATACGAATCATGATGGGGCGGCCGATACCTGGCAAGCCAACCCCTTCCCAGGAATTGGTCGTCATTTCAAACGGGGGCAGCCGCTGGGGGTTCGAGCCGATCCGCACAACGACAACCCCAATCCGTTTACCCCTCACCTTCACCTGGAAGTGTTCTACGTGGTGAACGACAGCGATTACCGCAAGGGGGGCAGTGAGAATACCATCCGCTTGAACCCGGCTCTGTTCTTCAGTGCTAGTGTACAAGAGCAAATAATCAAAGACATAGGAAATTACTATCCCATTGATGCAAAGACCTCATCGGTTGGCCAAATCCGCTTCGAGTGGCCACCTTTTGATACCATAGATCCTATCTATCGCTTAGATATTGGCATGACCGAAGAAGCTGCCAAAACCCAACAAGATACCGACCTGCGCATTCTGCCCGAACATAATCATCGTTTCACAGCACCGGCTGATCATCGTGGCGCTACTGTTGCACAGATTTGGAAGCGAACCGATCAGAGCGGTATTCAGGACATCATTGATGCCGATGTGGAATGGAGTCCAGTGATGATCATGACTATGAATGACTTAATTGAAGCTATGGAGGAATGGATTGATGACAACCGTTAACTTTTGTATGAGGCTGCTTTGCTGGATTATCGCCCTTATGCTGGTAGCAATGGGGACGGGCCTGGTCAGCGCACAGGACGATTTTGAGTATGATCCCTGGCAAGCCCTGATCGCCCTCAGCGGCGACGGCTCCATCATCGGGATCACGCGCATGGTTTGGGAACGTAATCAGACAATGATTGACTTCTACAGGACAGCGGATGGCTCTCTCATCAGCACCCTGACCAGTGATGGAACTGGGATTGGAGGATTAACGCTCGACACCGAGGGGGAGCGCGTAGCTTTCAATACGGGTGCTGGTCGTGTGGCTGTATTCAATGTTGCTACAACAACTGAAATTGCGGTTCTAGCTAGCGGTGGATTCGTTGATGCAGGTTATCCACGGTTTAGTCCGGATGGGAGTCTAATCGCATACTATACAGGGGGGATAGTGGTTACCCATACCACCGATGATGTTTTCAGTGGTTATGCCGGCTTGATTGATAGTGACAATGGAGGTCCTGTGGTTGGCTTCGATTGGCATCCTACCGATAAACATATGACTGTATCTGTATTCAATTATGTATCGGATACAAAAAAAATCCTGATCTGGCGCATTGTTCCTGCAGATGAAGGAAGGGGCAGAGGCATTGTCGAAAAGATCATCCCTATTCAAGGTGAAAGATCTGTATTTGCACTGTGGAATCCTGATGGTAACACCATAGCAGTCAATCAGTATGGGGGCATTCTCCTCATCAACACTGAAGATGACACCCGCAGAACTTTGGCAGCACCCGATCCAGATATGCCGATTGGTTCGATTGCCTGGAAACCTGATGGCAGCCGGATTGCAGGGGGTGGCGATGGGGTCGTTTACATCTGGGATGTGGCAACGGGCGAGGTCGTCGAAACTATTAAGACCGATACCAATGTGTGGAGCGTTGTCTGGTCCCCGGATGGGCAACATCTCTATCACACAGGTGGGACGGCAGGCATCTATCGCAACGGGGTGCCTTTGAAACAAGCCATTGCTCAGACAGGATCATCTACACCCGAAGGGACGGCTGAGGTGACACCGGAGGTGGGGTCTGTTCCCTTTACTCCCACGCCAACCCATCCACCGACAAACACCCACACACCAACCAGCACCCCAACGTCTACCCACACTTCAACCCATACAGCGACGGCTACTCCCACGCATACGCCGACAAACACGCCCACGCATACACTGACAGCAACCAGCATACCCACCAACACCCCGACGCCAACCAGCACGCCGACACAGACGCCAACTGCGACAGCCACCCACACGCCAGTACCGCCCCCTGTCGCCCGGATTAACGCCCCCTCCCCCTGGTCGGTGCGGGCCACCAATGGGCAGAGTGTGAGGGTGAGGCTGGATGGCAACAGCAGCACCAGCAGCATCGGCATCCGAACCTACATCTGGCAGCTGGGTAATCAGGAAGTGGCCCGCGGCGCCACCCCGACCGTCGCCGTGCCCGTCGGTCAGCATACAGTCACCCTCATCGTAGAAGATAACCAGGGCCGCACCCACACCGTCAACAAGCCCCTGACCGTCGTCGCCAATCAAGCCCCCCGTGCTACCATCAACGTGCCCCCCTCTGTCCGCGCCCCCAATGGCAGCAGTGTTGATATCGCCCTCAATGCAGCTGGCAGTCGTGATGCGGATGGCCAGATCGTCCGCTATAGTTGGTCCCTAGCCGGCAAGACCGCCACTGGTGCCAACCCCACCATTTCCGCTGTGCCCGTCGGCAACCACACCATCATCCTGACCGTCACCGACAACGAAGGCCGCACCCACACCGTCAACAAGCCCCTGACCGTCGTCGCCAATCAAGCCCCCCGTGCTACCATCACCCACATACACTCGGTCTATCGCGTCAACCGCCCCTCTGCCTTAGTCCAATTTTCCGGGACAGTGACCGATGATGTGAGCGTGAAGCGCTGGTGGTGGGTCATTGATGGAGTGAAGTACCCAGACAACACCCACCCCCGGCTTCATCGCGGCATCGGACAGCATCACGCCAGCTTGCATGTTGAGGATCATGAGGGGCGGTCGCACACGGCTCATATCACCTTCACTGTCGTCCGCAATCAAGCACCGACTGCTCACATTCGGGTCACCAATGCCGACCAGAGCTTACGGGTTAATGTGAGTGATCTGGCTAGCGGTGGGAACGTCGTGCTCAGTGCCGCGGGCAGTAGCGACGACCAACGGGTGAGCCGCTATGAATGGCGGATCAATGGGCAGATCAAAGGAGCCACACAGCAATTGACGACCTATCTGCCCTTGGGGGTATACACCGTGCAACTGCGCGTGATTGACGATGAGGGGGTGTGGTCGGCTCCGGCGGTCGTGACGGTCACGGTGCGCAAGAAGCCACTCGCGATTTATTCCCCCGTCTTCATTGAAAACCGCGACCATCCGGTGCCCTTCACCTATGAGTACCGGGTCGGCATCCAACACTACCGCTTCTACTGGGATGATCCGGTTAACCCCGCCGTTTGGACTGGCTGGCTCCCCATAAGAGCGAGTAATCGGGTCTGTAACGCTGCCTCCCGTAGATGTACCCATACGGGTGCTGTGATGCAGCCTGGTACGTATCAGTGGGCGGCTGAGGGACGCTATAGTCAGCACCCTGGTCAACCGACCGTACGCAGTGACATCGCCACTTTTTTGTACAAAGTCATCGCGACGCTGAGCGCGAACGAGGCCGAGACCCCGCCCGTGCAGCCGGAACCAGTGATCAGGGGCGAGTGGCTGTTGAACGGCAACTTACAGGTTGATCCGGAAACACACCAGGAACAGATGGTCTTCTTTGCCTCCGCCTCCCCCCGTCTGATGTACAACACCCTGACCACCGCCCAGTCGTTCCAGGTGGAACCCGGACGCGATGAGGTGACCTTGGCGTATAAAGCCGATCTATCGAGTCTGGATACCCTGGCGGTTGAGGTCTTGCCGCCAGACGCACAGGCCTGGGAACCGCTGTTCATCGAGACCAACCTCAACACCGATTGGACGCCTCTGCAAGTCGATCTGAGCGATTACGCTGGTCAGCAAGTCCAGGTGCAAGTGCGGTTGAGTGCTTGGATGGCGGATGTGCCCGAAGGCGAGACCAGTGTCGGGGTCTGGTTCACTCAGCCGGTGTGGGGGGGGTGACCTGCCCCAGCCCACAAGAAATGTGTATACAGGCGAGCCAAAGGTTCGCCTTACCTTTTCTGCTACAATAGGCGCAAATCGGGTAGGAGACCCCATCATGGCCGTCCGCGAGCCACACGTTCCTCTTGACGACTTCATCCAGTTCGTCTTCCGCGATGAGAACGGGGAGCGTATGTTTGAGCTGATCAACGGGGAGATTGTCGAAGTGTCACTGGGTAGAACCGAAAATTCAGGCGTTGCAGCGATGATTATTGGGGCGATTGTTCCCTATTGCCGAGAAAACAATTTGCCCCCTTACATCAGTCGCGCGGATAGCACCTATGACGTGTTGGGTAACGTCATCACGCCGGATGTGGCCTACAAGACAACGCTTTGGAGTAGTCTCTACCCTGATCCAAGGCCGCCAGAGTTTGCTGTTGCGGTGATTTCACCGCCGGATAGAGCACCCGCTTTTGCCCGCAAGCGCCAAATCTACCTGGGTGCCGACGTTCTGTGTTGGGAGGTCTCTATCGATGATGAGCGCGTCGATGTGTATGCAGTCGGTACGCTGGTATGGCGGCGATGTGCTGCCGGGCTTCCTATTGCCTGTGACGCTCTGCTGCGGATTTATCCGGGCAGTTTCTACAGCAGGCATGAGTTACCTCCCTCTACGTGAGGCTGTACAGACCCGTCCGATCTGTTTACTGCGAATGCCCGATTAAGTATGTTTATTGCTGCGTTGTGATCTCTATCGAGCGACAGACCACAATCGCATTCCAGCCATCGATCTGAGAGGGTTAGACCCTCGAATATTGCACCACAGTTGGAGCAGGTTTTAGATGCATAGGCAGGATCAACCAACACCACTTCCAGCCTTGTCCGTGAGATAGGGTCTGAAGATGCGCCGAACCGAAGGTTCGCACCCGCTATCCAAAATGCTCTTGCTGAGATGTTTGTTTCTGACCATGTTGCGAACCCGCAAATCTTCTAGCGCGATCAGATCGTATTGTTCAATGAGGCGGGTACTCAGCTTGTGCAGGGTATCCCGTCGCTGACTGGCAACATGCTCTTGCTGACGTTGAACTTGAAGCCGTGCTTTGTGACGATGCTTTCCGCCTCGTTTCTTACGAGCCAGTGACCGTTGCAGAATGCGCAGTTTTGTTTGCGCTTCACGATAGGAGTTGCGGTTTTCAACCTGCTCACCATCGCTGGTTGTGACTAATGCTGAGATCCCCACATCTAAGCCGACCATCCGCTCTGTCTTGGGCAGCTGGGATGGCTGTGGCATCTCAACTGAGAAGCAGGCATACCAACATCCTGCCTTAGTACATGATCCGCAGCGTTTTGATATCGCAGGGCACAAAACCGCCAATATCACGATGCCAACGCACCGGAATACGACCCACCCCTGATACCTGCAAGCGCCGACCATCCATCCTGAAGCCGAAGCTAGGGAAGCGCTGACGCCCTTTGAATCGCGGATAACCCGGTGTTTCACCGTTCTTAATGCAACGGAAGAAGGCTTGGAACGCCTTGTCACAATCGGCTGCCACTACCTGTAGGACATGACTGTGGACAATCTGTGCCTGGGGGAAGGTCTTTTTGTAATGCTTGACATTCCGAAGCTGAGCGTTCTTGCTCACGCTCTGTTCCTCAAGTTGCCACGACCATTTGCGCTCTTCTACACACATGTTGTACAAGTGCCGAGCACACGCCAAGATTTGCCAGAGATGACGCTTCTGGCTTGGGCTTGGATACAGGCGATCCTTGTCGGTCTTGAGCATTATTTCCCTTTTTGAGCCGCAATATATTCTTGGATCGTATCTTTCGATCCATTGCCTGCGGTGCTTGCATAGTAGCTTCGTGTCCACAACGACGGTAACTTGAGCAACTGCGGATATTTCTTCCTGAGTACCCGCGACGTGACGCCTTTACATTGTTTGACCACCTCTGAGGCTGCCACTGTTGGAAAAACCTGGACAAACAGATGAACATGATCCGGTTGTATTGCTAATTCAACCACCTTCCACCCCTGTTCTTCGCATTTCTCTCGTATCAGTTTTTCGCACTCAGATGCAACTGCTCCGACTAGCACTGCTTTGCGACGTTTCGGAGGCCAGATTAAGTGGTATACGATCAAATGTACTCGATGTTCGTCTCGTTGATATTCCATAAAACTTATCGATTTCCTTGTTGCTATTGTACTATTTATCGACAAGTATAGCAACTGGAAACTTCGGTTAAAACCCCGAAAATCGCCTCACCGCCACCATTAAAATGGTACGGCTTGCGGCGGGCTAAAGCCCGTTTCTGTCAAGGACGTCCTCAGCCTGCGGTGACACATCCCGCTGACTTGGGTCGGCTTCGAAAGCCGCGTGCGACCCCGGTAGATGAAATGAACAGCCGAACAAGCTGTTCATAGCTGAATCAATTTAGACCAAAGCCACGGCTTCAATTTCAACCAACGCGCCCAAAGGCAACCCAGCCACCTCAACAGCAGACCGGGCTGGTGGGTTGTCTGTGAAATAAGTTGCGTAGATTTCATTCACAGCTGCGAAATCGTCCATATTCTGTAAAAAGACCGTCGTCTTCACTACTTGCGATAGGTTGCTGCCCGCCGCTTCCAACACACCCTTTAGATTTTCCAACGCCTGTTTTGTCTGGGCTTGAATACCACCTTCTGCCAAGTCCTTTGTACCAGGGATCAACGGAATCTGCCCTGCGGTAAAGATCATACTTTCGGTTTTGATGCCCTGTGAATAAGGGCCGACGGCGCCCGGTGCGTTATGGGTGCTAATCACTGTTCTATTCATTGTTGAATCACCTTATGAACTGATAATCATGAACAGATTATAGGCTATAATCTAATGAAAGGTGTATTACAAACGAGACCAATGAAGAGACTAATTCGACGGATATTGGGTTATGGCATAGCAATTGCGACAGGATCATTTCTGATTGCGTGGTTCGCCCGTCACAACAATGAACGGATCCACGACCATGTTCAGCACGCACGAGCTGCCGGACGCACCGCCTATGCCCAGAAATACGCTGAACTCGAAGCAGAATTAGCGCGTCTCCAGGGTCAATCTACGAAATAGTTTACCTGCCTCGCTACGAGCGACATCAACAGCAAAGCAACTGGACGGTGCATCTGAGAAATGACGCGCCGCTGGATTGGAAGCAGATGATTGGGGTTTGAGATGCTAGTCTGGATGATTTTGACGCAGCAGGCAGCCTCCAGGAGGGGAGAACGCTGTTGAAGAGGGGGCGCAACGAACCCCGTGTTCCGGGTGGCTGGTGCATGGTTCCAGGCTGACCCAACACGTTTGGCACGAGGCGGGGTGCGGAGTTGGCGGTCAGGGGAGAGGTTGGGGCCGAATCGTTCTTTGCCGCCGCTGCACAAGAAAAAACGGCGGCGACAGGGGAAGCAGAGAACCGGCAGAAGAGCCAGGGAAAAACGGCGGAAAACCGGGGAAAATTGCGGCAAAAACCGCGGGAAGTGGCGGAGAACCAGCGCAAGAACCGGGCGGGAGAACCGGTAGGAAAATGGGGAGAAAGGGCAGCGAAAATGGGTGCCGAATGGGTAGGTTGTTGCTGCGGCGGCGCAACAAAAAAATGGCCGCAGCAACGTGGAGAAACCGGAGAACTGGCAGAAGAACCAGGGAAAAACGGCGGAAGAACCGGGAAAATGGGCGGATAACTGGCAGTCAAAGCGGCCTCCAAGTCGTCGATACAGCTTGAGTGTCTGTGATTGGGTGAACGTGTGGTCCGGGTTTGAAAGCAGGCGTGCCTCCAGTTGAGGGTGTACGTTGTCGCGCAGTAGCACACACAGGGCGGAGAACCGGCGGAAAGCCGGCAGGAAATGGCGGAATATCGGCAGTCAAAACGGCCTCCAAGTGAGTTGGTCGGCAGCAAGTTCATAGAGGTTCAACCTCAGTCTCAGTTTAGTTGAAAAAAGTGGATTTGGGAGAACGTGCCGCAGAATGCGTGTTCTGTGTTGTTGGGGCATCGTCCCCTTGGTGTTGGTTGCCCAAGCTGTGAAGAGCGAGGCGTCGTTGTTCCGTCCTGGCCTGCTTCAGTGTCATGTCGAGATAGTCGCCGAGCGGAGTTGGCGGTCATGGGAGAGGTTGTGGGCAAAATCGTCCTTTGTTGCCGCCGCCGCGCAACTTTTTTCGGCGGCAGCAACGCAGAGGAACTGGCGGGGAATGGCGGAGGCAGAGAACTGACGGGAAAACTGGCAGTCAAAATAGTCTCCAAGTCGTTGATACAGTCTCAGTTTAGTTGGAAACGTGTGATTTGGGAGAACATACGGCAGAACGTGTGTTCTGTATTACCGTACCATACGGTAAACCGACGCTTGCCTGACGCTTACTCTACGACTACTTGATGTACCAGTTCTATTCTATACAATGTAGATAATGGTATTATTTTATTTAGGAGTAAGTTATGGTTCAACACCTTTATGCTCGCTCTTTTATGTTGATGATCCTGGGGAGCCTGTTGTCATTTGGCTGGGTGATGGCTCAGGAGGAGCCACCCGACGAACCCGATGACGTCGAGGCGGTGGTCCCCGTCTTTGACTTGACGGACTCGGATGCCAGCGAACCCGCCGAACCACAGGAAGCCGTCCCTGTCATTCCCATCCCGGTCCTGCCGACACCCCACCCAACAATGACACCGATCCCTCCCTCTGAATTATCCTCCGAGTTATTCCTTGACGCGGTGTTGGCTTCCTCGACTGGTGCGGATGTGACCGTTGATAATGTCACGGATCTCATCCATGAAGTCAACCGGGCAACCCCTTTTACCAAGATCATCCGGCTCGAGCCAGGTACTTATGTTTTGCCATCTGGGCTGACGGTTAATCAGCGGCGACTCATCATCGCTGGTAAGGGCCGGGGCAATCCACTGACTTCAACCCCAGACCCGGCAACGATGGCGATCATTGAACGGGATCCGGCGGGCAGCTCGCTGCAATTGTTCCGGGTGATGGCTCGAGGTGATCTCACGCTGTTTAACCTGGTCTTGCGTCATGGGGGTGGTTCTCAGATGGGCAGTGGCGGCGCTCTGGTCATCCAGAGCACTGCGGCTTCTCGAGGCAAGGCAAGATTAGTCCAAACACGCGTTACGAATAGCTTGGTGTGGGGCAATGGGGGAGGGATATACAATGAAGGGGGTGATTTAAGCGTCGAAAACAGCCTTTTTGTCCATAATGAGGCTGGACGGGGTGGCGCTATCGCCAATTATCAGGGCAGCGTGAGGGTGACCTGCACTAGCTTTGAAAACAACCGTGTGGGAGATGTTGGTGGGGCGGTGCATAATGGGGTCAACAGCAGCAACTTCACCATCACCAAGAGCAACTTCAGCAACAATGTGACGCAGATCTGGTGGGAGCCGCCCAAGGGGGGTGCAGCGTATAACCATGACAGCAATGCGGTGGGCGCTCTCCAGGCTCGTGGTAACTGGTGGGGTGCCCCTTCAGGACCGCCCAGGTCTGGGCGGGTGAATTCGGTCTACCGGGTGGATTATGCCAACTTTCGGACAACTGCGGTGGATATTGGGCGGTGTCCCATTCCAACTGACATCTTCCCCTTGATCGCCCATGCCGGCGAAGACCAGACCGTGATTGATGCTGATAATAATGGTTATGAGCTTGTCGTGCTAAATGGTTCGGGTGGGGGAGCATCCATCGCGCAATACGAGTGGGATATACCGACCATCGGTGTGTTTAGAGGTGAAAGATTGTCTCAACTATCAATTCTTCTTCCTATTGGTCAGCATACGATCAGGCTGACTGTTACCGACGTTGACGGACGCAGCGATGAAGACCAAGTTGAGATAACAGTCAGCGCCCCAACTGTCGTGTGTACCGAACTGGAAAACTACTATGCAGGGCAAACAACCCAGCAGAGATTTAGACAACTCCTCTTCGACCCGATTAGTGAGAGCCAACGAAACCAGCGGGAGGCCTGTCTTCTGACGTATAAGGACGCCATTTTCGTCGCTTTAACCCATGAGTTAAGTGGCTCTGTGTATCTGAATATGAACGAGATTCAGCAGCTAGAGGGGCAGGTCTTCAATCGGCGTGTTGGGTTGGGTCCGATCAATGCAGGGGATAGCCAACCCTTTGTGACGACTTCCTCAGATGTGCGTTATCTGTATGCCCGCACAGCAATCAACGGTATGGTGAACAATGCCGCATTCAAAAATGAGGATCCAATGGTTTACTTCGGAACAAACTACAATACGGCATTCAGTACCGCCAGCGGGTTATGGCCGACCCATTCGTTCTGTCCAGGTAATACATTTGATCCTGATGGTAGAGACAAACCTGAGCCAGGTGAGAGGGATTTTAAGCCCATATGCTTGAATCCTAAGTGGTATTCACAACAGATAACCAACCCATCGAACGCAGTGAAGGAATTATCGGATGCAACCTATAGGCTTTTTGAAGGCGCGATTGAGCGTGCAATTCACGATCATGTATGGGACGTGAATGACCCTACAAGTGGTGCATACAATGCAAAACCTACGAATCGGGTGTGGTCTTCAAGAATAGATAATGCTGCCGCTTTTGTAACCAAAATCCCCGGACCGATTGAAGGGCATACGCCTTTCATCTTTAAGACGGTGGTAACCCGGCACGTTGCATTGGTATGGGAGTATGTGGCGGCAGTTCAACGGTTTGACGCGACCAACAATCCGTATAATCCGCAATGTCGAGATGCACGTGAACATTACTGTCGTGCTTATCCTTGGGGGATCTGGAACACAGACAGCACCAAAGGTGACTTAGGCATCATCAGCATTATTCCAACCGGTGAGCTGGCATTACCGAACTACTGCGATCTGGATGATGAGACCATCCCCCAGGCTTATATGCGTCATCTACGCGAGATTTACTCCAGTTCGGTCTATAACTCGCTGCTTGCTGGGCAGGCAGTCTCCAACTTAGGCAGAAACCAGGTCAAATATGGAATGAGTGATGGCCCCAGCGCTTATGTTCATGCATTACGGGTTGATTGGTCTGAGGGAGGGGGGATCAATGAACTCACCTGGGATACTTTTCGGTTTGAGACGAATGGTGGAAATCCTATCGCGACCCATGTTTCGGGAGGGGAATTCATCGCCCGTGATAGCAATGGCAATGTAATAACAGCCCGCTCATGCCCTAGCTGAGAGAGGAGAACATCTCAATGAAGAAACAGAGAACTTTACGTATGATTGTCGTCAGCATGATTTTTGTGACCTTGTTCCAGGTTGCACAGGGTCAACAAACGAGAATAGACCAACCGCTGCATCAGGCTGCTGTACCGGTGGCTCAAGATATCGAGTGGCATCCCAAGGGTGAGCGATTGGCGGTGGCCAGCGTGGACGAACTAGTCATCTACGACTCGAGCTTACAGGAGCTTGCTCGGATCACAACGACCCATCACCCGTATACATCCATATCCTGGAGTCCGGATGGGGTCTATCTAGCCGTGGGGAAAGGATCGAACGTTGAAATCTACCAATGGGATCCTACGACAAATTCACTGAGGCTGACCCGGAGCATGGCAGGTGATGGCTTGCAGCACTCGGTTCAATGGGATCCCAGGGGTGACTACATCGTGAGTCTCGGTACACAATACCTGGAATCTGGGGGGGTGTTAGGAACGATCCATGTCTGGAATACTCATTCATGGCAACTGGAGCGCACGATCCCGGATGATCAAGTGTTTGTCAGGGCTTCGTACCAAACCCAGCAGTTACTGGCCTGGAATCCTGACGGGACACCGACGATTGTTGCGGCTGGTTATGGGGGGAAGGTTGAAGAGGGTGTCATCAGTCAAACGACAGACCTGATTGCCCGGATCATTGACGTGACGACAGGACAAAGAAGCCAGACAATTGCACTTGGCGGCCCTTACGTTTTATCTGTGTTGTGGGATCCTCATGCAGACGCCATTCTTGTAGGAGAGCAAACAGGGGTAACAACCTACGACGTCAAGAGTGGGGAACTTACCGATGGATATGCTGCGATAGCAGATATCCAGAACATCAGCCTGAGCCCGGATGGTCGCTATTTGCTCATTGAGGGAGCAGTATATGACACCGACTCAACCGAGCGACTGGGTTTTTTCAGGCTTACAGGGTGGGTAACGGCATCCGAGTGGAGTCCGGATGGGAGTAAGATCGCGGTTTTTGATTCGAGTGGCGTAGGGCGAATTGAGAACCCGACACTAGTCCCTGGAGTAGTCATCAATGAGGTTCCGACTGCCCAGGCAGGTGCAGACCAGACGGTTACCGACAGTGACAACAACGGCAGTGAGCGTGTCATGCTGGATGGCTCTGGTAGCAGCGACAGTGATGGCAGCATCGAAAGCTACTCGTGGCAGGAGGAGGGGGAAGAGATTGCGAGCGGTGTCAATCCGACGGTGGATCTGGCGATAGGAACCCATACGATTACGTTGGTGGTGACGGATGATGATGGGGCAACGGCGCGAGACGAGGTGGTTATCGAGGTGGTTCGTCCATCACAGTCTCCATCCGCTCCCGCAGTGACGCCAGAGATCACGGCTGAGGTGACACCTGACGCGGGGTCTGCGCCATCCGTCACTGGGTTCGTGTTGGTGGATGCAGATGCGGATGCGGACCTCCGGCCACTTGAGGATGGGGATACGATCACTGAGGGGACGATCACTATTCGGGTGGAGACCGCCCCGCCTATCGTGGGGAGTGTGGTGTTTGGTTTAGATGATGAGCCGCGCTTTAAGGTGGAGAATGAGGATGCTTACGCGCTGAAGGGCGATGACAACGGGGATTATCATGCTTGGCTGGCTGAACCGGGGACATATACGTTGACAGCCACGCCTTACACTGAGGCAGATGGGCAAGGTGAGGCGGGGACACCGCTGACGATTAGGTTTACGGTGGCGGAACCAGGATCGTAGCTGAACATGCGCCAGTTGCCTGCGGGTGGCTGGTGCAGCTTTTATTTTAGGCAAACGGGTACGGGTCACGATCCAGCGGCTGCCGTGCGGATTGCACGTAGCAACAAGGCGAGGGCGGGTCAGTTCCGCATCATGTTGCTGATAATTCACTCAATTGCTCTAGCATAGCAGGACGTAATGGTTTTATATGCCCCGTCGCCAAATCTTCACAGTGCCATTCGCGCCTGACCCGTGTAATCAAAGTGCTTGTTGCCGTGTTGTGGATTAAGAAGTGTTGATAGCCCCCTGTTTCGCTGAGCTCGCTAAACCAGGTTGTCACCTGGATTTCATCATTAAGGTCTGCGGCCTGTTTATATTCGAGTTGATAGCGTTGTGTCTGCAAATTGATACCTTCGTTCAACAAGATCTCCGATGTCCAGCCTACTGACCCCAAAGCGGCTACTTCCGAATCAACCACATAATTCAGATACATGGCATTATTTACATGACGCGCCGGATCAAGCTCTGACCACTGACTTTGACGGCGCATGACAAAGGCTGTCTGTGGTGGCCTGGATTGCGGCAGATGATGGGTGCGGGGTGGTGCAGGCCAAACATCATCCCCTTGAGCATACGCCGCGATCATGTCTTCTGGGATAGACGCTGGACGCATGGTATTTATATCCAACAATACCCAATCGGTTGAGGCTTCTGCGACCAATTCTTCATCCCGATAAAATTCATAACGCCGCAGGGAACGCACCCGCCGGAAATCAACAACCCAGGTCTTGATGATGATTTCATCGCCATAGGCCAACCGTTCGTAGAACGAGATGTCGGTCTCATAGGCCAGCCACCAATAGCCAATTTCTTGATAACGCCGAGGCGTATATCCTACTGCTGCCGACCCTGCAAATGCGGCTTCTTGCATATACCGTAGATAATTGGCTGGATTCACCTGTTCGTTGGCATCACACTCATAGTGGCGGATTTGCAGGGGATAATAGTGAATGTAGGGCATGAGCATCTCGCTTGACTATCCCTATATATAATAAGCGTCGGGTTGCCGAATTGGCAACCCGACGCTATCGCAAAGGAGGGGGTCACTAGGTTCTGCAACAGGGGGACTATTGCAGAATCAGGTGGGAAGGGACATGCCCTTCATTACACACAGCATTCACATCATTCTTACAGTCAGAATTTTGTGAAAGATCTGATGTTGATTACACTATATAATCTTTATAGCGTGGTGTAAAGAAGATAGCCATCTTTTTAATCCAACACTAGGGTTTATCTCATCAAACAGGCGAGGCATTGATGCTCAACAAAAATCTTGTATCAAAAATTCTAACACACCTCAACTACTCTTCGCTGGAGACACCTTCTCTGGAACATATCACGGGGTTGGTCAATACCTATATTCGTCGCGTCCCCTGGGAAAGTGCCTCGCGTATTGTCCGCCGTGCGAATGTTCAATCCACTGAAGAATGTCCGCGTTGGCCTGATATGTTCTGGCAAAGTGCAATCACACATGGCACAGGGGGTACATGCTTTGAAAGCAACTACGCTTTCTATCATTTGTTACTCCATGTCGGTTATGAGGGCTATCTGACTATCAATAACATGGGGGATTCGATAGCCTGCCACACAGCTATCATTGTTCAATTGGGGGATGAACACTATCTGGTTGATGTGGGCTTGCCGCTGGCCGCCCCTTTGCGGATTGATCCTGCAAGGCCCACCACGACCCCAACAGAATTCCACATCTACACCCTTACTCCAGTGGCTGAAAGCACCTACATCATCAGCCGCGATAATCATCTCAAAACCTACTGCTTCACCTTGATTGACCAACCGATTGAGGAATCGGTCTACCGGCAAGCTACCACCAATGACTATGGGGATAAGGGCTTGTTTTTGGATCAGGTGATCGTGACACGAGTGGTCGAGGAACGTCAATGGCGCTTCAAAGCAGGAGGTGAACCTTATCAACTCGAATCATTTCATCAAGGCGACAAAACACTCTACTATCTTGGCGATGACGTGGATAAGGTCATATGGAAAGTGGCAAATAAATTCGAGATTGATCAGGACGTCATACTGCAAGCCATGCGAATGACTGATTCCCAGATATGCGTGAGTCGTTAAACGACTATCATCGAGAAAACCCGATTACCCGAAAAAGTGGGTGATTTAACGCTACTCTAAGGTAATCAGACAAAAAAAGCGCTACAATTGCTTGACTTTTCGTTTATTTTCATGGTATATTCGTTTTACCCGATTAACTGGGTAAGTGGTTAAACCAAATTAACTCAAAGGGATTAGTCATGTCAGACCAGGAGTTCATCATTGCCCCGGCAGCTGTCAAAGTTCACTTCGATATTCGGCCTGTCGATATACTACTCAACAGCATCATGATACTCAACCAGGCCGAAGAGCTTTCTGGCTTGGGTGAATGGGTCGAACGGACACGCCAGACTCTACCGCCAGAACGCCAGCGTTTCAATCAGATAATGGGGTTGGCGCTGCTAAGCGGGTTTGAGTATGACAACGAACAGCTTGCGGACTTTCCTGCCTATCTCGAACGAGTCAATGCACAAGACGCGGTTAAGGCACGGGACAAGAACCTGGCGATGGTGTTGGACAAATGTTGTCAAATTGCCGGGGAAACGATTGATATTCCTTTGGAAACCCTTTTGCATGACAAAGCAAGCTACATGGGACTTATTGAAGAACATATGCTCCCCAAGTGGGAATCGAAAGGGCATGGTTTTGATGCATCGTTTTTTGCCGATGCTCATGATCTCATGCAAGATGCGCAGGTGATGAAAGAGGCTGTTATTTCCCACTTGACTTACATGTGGGAAACCCATCTACGTGACGATTGGGGCCGTAATCTGCCGATGTTAGAAGCTTGTGTTTCGGCTTTTCGTCAACTCAATTTCGGGGGTCAATCGACCCTGGAAGTAATCCGTCAGGTTACGGGGCGTGATATGAGTGAATACTGGCCCAAGATGGAGCAGATGTCCCATGTAACGTTTGTGCCGACGGCCCATATCGGCCCCTACATCGCCCACTATCATCACGAAGATACGACCTATATTTTCTTTGGGGCACGAATGCCGCAAGGTATGGAAGCCCAATCGCCTGCATTGGGGCGGTCTGAGTTGCTGGTACGCCTAAGTGCTCTCGCCGATGACACACGGCTGACCATACTTGAACTGCTAACTCATCAGGAGGAATTGTGTGCCCAGGACATTATTAACCAATTGAACTTAAGCCAGTCCAGTGCTTCACGTCATTTGCGTCAACTAACGGCAACAGGCTATTTGGTTGAACGGCGTCGAGATGTTGCCAAGTGCTACAGTCTAAGCTGGGAACGCATCGACGACACGCTGGATGCCATCCGACACTTTCTAAGAAGCTAGCACATCACACAAGGAGGGTACGACCTTGAATCCCAACTTAGACCTACAGGATAGAATCATTCGTGATCGTCAACATCAGCTACGCGCCGAAGCTGCGGATTGGCGACTGCTGAACGAGGAACAAACAGACTCAAAAGAATCTAAACCTATCTATGGTCCTTTCCTGGCACAGGCAGGCGCGATCTTGTCTGAAATAGGCAAGCAACTCCAGGATCGCTATGGGCAAGCAATGGATGTCTCCCCATTGATTGAACCACCATCGGGCGAAGTTCCTTGCTAAAATTCATCACAACAGTGACGCTCTGCTATGACTAGAAGTCGAACGTTCAGTTCGCTGCAGCTTCTACAGCACGCATGAGTCACTTACCTCTACGTTAGGCTGTACAGACCCGTCCGATCTGGCTCGATAAAGCCTTGCAAAGCAAGGCCCTTGCTTTGGCAAGGATATGAATTGCTGCGTTGTGGTCTCTCGCTCGATAGAGACCACAAGCGCATGCCACCCATCTCTCCGAGAGTGATAAGCCCTCGAAGATTGCACCACACTTGGAGCAGGTTGTGGATGTGTAGGCGGGATCAACCAACAGCACTTCACGTCCGGCACTTCCAGCCTTGTACGTCAGATATTGTTTGAAAATACGCCGAACCGAAGGTTCGCACCCACTCTCCAAGATGCTCTTGCTGAGGTTTCTGACCCTGTTGGGCACCCGCAGGTCTTCCAGCGCGATCAGATCGTAATGCTCAACCAGGTGGGTACTCAGTTGATGCAGGTTGTCTTTACGCTGATTGGCCACCTGCTCTTGCTGGCGCTGGACGCGAACTAAAAGTTCGAGCAGCAAGGCTTTGCGGCGGTTCTTGCCACCCTGTTTCTTGCGGGCCAGTGAACGTTGCAGCACCCGGAGTTTCGTTTGGCTCTCCCGGTAGGAGTTGGGGTTCTCAACCTTCTCTACCCGCGTTGGTCGTGACCCATGCGGATACCCCGACATCCAAGCCAACCAGTCGCTCAGTTTTCGGCAGCTTGGATGGCTCTGGCATCTCAACGGCCAAGCAAGCAGACCAACGCCCTGCCTTGTGGGTGATCCGCAGCGTCTTGATCTCGCAAGGAACGAACCCACCGATGGCTCGATGCCAACGCACAGCGATACGACCCACACCCGACACCTTCAGACGACGACCAGCCATCCTGAAGCCAATGCTATGGAAGCGATGGCGGCCTTTGAAACGTGAATAGCCTGGGGTCTCACCCTTCTTGACACGACGGAAGAAGGCTTGAAAGGCTTTGTCGCAGTCCGCAGCCACCACTTGCAAGACATGACTGTGAACGATTTGTGCTTGTGGCAAGGTCTTTTTGTCGTGTTTGACATTGCGAAGTTGCTGGGTTTTGCTCACACTTCGTTCTTCTACACACATGTTGTCGAAGTGCTGAGCACAGGCCAAGATTTGCCAGAGATTATGCTGCTGGTTCTTGCTGGGATACAAGGTCTTGAGCATCATTTCCCTTTTGGGGTTAGATCAACGCTAAACTCTGGTTAAAACCCTGAAAATCGCCTAACCGCCACCATTAAAATCGAACCAAGGTTCGCTGCGGTTTGCGGCGGGATCAAGCCTATTTCTGTCAACAAATGGTTCCCACGAATTATCGAACGTGGTATAACTATCAGAGCACCACCAATAAGCATTGAACAATACCCAAGGGTGGCATGGAACTCACACTCGCACAGATCAACTTTATACCATTTGCGTTAGCAGCTTTACTAACAATTCCTGAAATCAGGCGAACCCTCAAGCGAACAGCCATCACTTGGTTGATGGGTGGGGCGATGGCGCTGATGTTCGTCTGGGCATTTTCTTTCTTACCAGCGATTGAAGACAAAGGCTATATCCAACTGGTTTGGGACTGGGTTCCTGACCTAGGATTACGTCTCTCGTGGTATCTGGATGGCCTTTCGTTGCTTTTTGTGCTCGTTGTCACGGGCATCGGAACAGCGGTCTTCCTTTATGCAGGCTATTATTTTGAAGAGCTTGAAGAACAAGCCCGTTTCTACAGCATATTAAGTACGTTTGCTGGGGCGATGCTCACCCTGGTGATGGCTGGCAACTTGATTACCTTGTTCATCGCCTGGGAGCTCACCTCAATCACGTCCTACTTGTTGATTGGCTTTAAGGGGAATAAATCAGAAGATGCTCGAATAGGTGCTAGCCGCGCCCTGATCATCACAGGCGGTGGTGGATTAGCACTGCTCGTTGGTTTGTTGCTCATGGGGACGGCGGTTGGTTCGTTTGAGATGGTTGATGTTCTGAAGGAGACCACGCTACGCGATCATGCCTGGTACAACGCCATCACGATCGCCATCATGATCGGTTGCTTCGCCAAGTCTGCCCAGTTCCCATTTCATTTCTGGTTGCCCGGTGCGATGAGTGCGCCCTCGCCGGCCAGTGCTTATCTCCATTCTGCGACAATGGTTAAGGCGGGCGTTTACCTCCTATTTCGGCTTTATCCTCCACTGGGCAATACAATTCTATGGCAAAACAGTCTGCTCGTCGTTGGTCTGGCAACAATGTTGATTGGTGCATTGTTCGCTATACGCCAGCGCGATATGAAAGGGCTACTCGCCTATACCACCATCAGCAAATTGGGTTCCATGGTCGCGTTGATTGGTCTGCCTGAGTCGGCTGGCCTGAAAGCAGCCTTGATCGGCATTCTGGCTCATGCCATGTACAAGGGCACACTATTCCTGCTAGCAGGCGTAATTGAACACGCAACGGGTACACGCAATCTAGACCATCTGGGCGGCCTGCGTAAATATATGCCTGGTGTTACCATCATCAGCGGAACCGTTGCAATTTCGATGGCGGGGTTTCCACCATTATTGGGTTTTGTCGCCAAAGAAACTCTCATTGATGCCTTTTTACATGAACGAGAAATCGTCGGCCTGCTACCCACAGTTGTGGTGTTTGCCAGTTCAGTGCTGATGGTGATGTCTGCTGGGTTAGTTTTTTGGGATGTTTTCATCAGCAAACCACAAACAAAATACCCTCACTTCCATAAACCAGCATTGGGATTGAGCATTGGGCCGGCTGTGTTGGCGGTGATGTCACTCATGAGTGGTCTATTATTAGTGCAGGTCATCGAGCCGCTTGTTGCTCCAGCGCTTAAAAAGGAAATCCACCTGCATCTCTTCCCGCCAGAAGGTCTAGAAAATCAGGCGTTTCAAATCAGTATCGCCATCTTGATTGTCGGGTCGTTGCTGTTTGTCGTACGTGGCTTCTGGCTTAACATGCCCTGGTTCAAATTACCGACAGGGGCAGCGCTCTATGGCGTAACCATCGGTGCAGTTGAACGGACTGGCGACTTTCTGCTCAGGTCTCAGGCAGGGAAGGTGCGTTACTATCTGACATCCATCCTGGGTGTCATTTCGGTTCTGATGTTCCTGGGGGGGTTCGATAACCTGCGCAGCCTCGACATCCGTTTTGATAATCCTAGCACAGATATTCTGAATAGCATGATGCTGATAATGACCGTTGGGGCAACAATGGCAGCTATTGTTTTGCGGCGGCATCTCTTGGCAGCCTTAGCGATGGGCGTATCAGGTTATGCTGTCGGCGGCATCATTTTGTTGCAGCCAGCCCCGGATGTAGCGCTGGTGCAATTCTTGGTTGAAACATTGGCGACGGTTCTCATCATCTTGATGATTGCCCGAATCAGTGCAGAGCAGCGTCAGGAAGCGATGCGCGTTCTCTGGCTTGGTTCCAAAGAAGGGAACTTCGGTCTCTTTAGAGATGCTATGATCTCAGTCATGATTGGTGTCAGCGTTGGTTTATTCGCGTTAGCAGCCGTTAATGACCGTGAACAACGCATCAACATTGCTATCGCTGCCCAGGAAAGAGCTATGCAAGGGACGGATGAGTTCATTGCTGAAGGCCCTTTGATGGTTTCCGAATGGTACCTGGAAAACGCTTATAAAGAGGTTGGCGTGCCTGATGTTGTTTCTGCGATTGTGACTGACTTCCGAGGAACCGATACATTCATTGAAATTGCTGTCTTTGCGATGGCCTCTTTGGGTGTTCTGACCCTCTTGACACTCCCAGAAGGCAGTGAGCTTTTGAGCGGGCCACGTGTAACAGGCGTCATGCGAGCCCTGGCCCAAACGCACCCTGAAGATGAGGACGTTGACCCGACCTATGCGCGTGTCATCGAAACGATTGAGAAGGATCAGTCGGCCGAGGCATTGCAAACGGATGAGTTTGGCGCTTTTAGCGATGAGCATCAGATTCCACGTCTTTCCACCCCTTTGACCAAAGCGGTTGCGCAGATGGTCTTTCCCTTCGCCATGCTGGTTGCCTTTTCCCATATCCTCTATGGTGGTGATGGTCCTGGTGATGGCTTCACGGCGGGGGTGGTTGCAGGGCTGGCAGTAGGTCTATGGTATGTGGTGTTTGGTTACTTCGAGACTCGTGCCCGCTTGAGTTGGCTGCATCCGGGGCGCTTAATCAGCTTAGGGCTTTTGCTAGCCTTGATAAATGCCATAGCAGGCATCATTCTAGAAGGGGAGTTCCTGCGCCTGTATGAGTTCAACGGTGGCAAAGGTCCTGCCGGAATCCACACTTCGTCCACTCTCATATTTGAATTTGCTATCTTTCTAACTGTCTTCGGCGGCGTGACAACTATTATGGAAGCCATCGCCCACCCAAAGGACGTGGAACAGGAGGTTTAATGAACGATCTGTTTGCCATTACGACGGGCATCATCTTCGGATTGGGCGTTTTTCAACTATTGCGCCGCGATCTGATTAAAACCGCCATTGGTTTTTACATTCTGTTTACTGGGATTAACCTATTCCTGCTGGCGGTGGGTGTATTTGATGGTGAAACAGCGGCTTATGTTGACCCCAAGACGCAAGAGGTTGTCGGTGGCGGTACACCCTCTGATCCGCTGGTGCAGGCACTCATTTTAACTGCCATCGTCATTAGCTTCGGCTCCTATGCGCTGCTGCTGGGTCTCATCAATGTTGCGTCCCGGCGTTATAACACGATTGACTCTGACAACATCGATAACCTGAAAGCCTAATGGAAAACAACTTGTTCATACTTGGCCCGATTTTCTTGCCACTAATCGGGTCATTCGCCAGTTTACGCTTTGCCCGCCATAATCGTTTTCAACGTTTCCTTGCCGTCTTTATCATGATCCTGGCTTGGTTCAGTAGTGTCGTCGTCCTTTATCAGAATTGGGACACAGGCCAGATACAAGTTTACCGCTTGGGCGGTTGGCAGCCACCTTACGGCATCGTCCTTGTCGCCGACATGCTCAGTGCCACATTTCAAGTGATGGTGACGACCATCCTCTTTGCAGGGATGCTGTATACCCTTCATGGGCGTGACAAGTCAATGAATTACCCAGCCTTTATTCCGTCATTCCTGGCCATGTCAGCAGGGTTGTGCGGCGCATTCTATACGGGCGATATCTTCACGATGTTCGTCTTTGTTGAACTGATGGTAATTACCTCAGTCGTATTGGTCGCTGTCTCGGATAATCCTTTTGGGCTAGAAGCAGCTATGAAATATGTCCTTATCAGCGGGTTGGGTTCATTATTCTTGCTCATTGGCATCGGCTCAATCTATATGACAACAGGGTCGCTGAATATGGCGGCGATTGCTGCACAGCTTCAGGCCGGGAGCGATCAGGCATTATTGGCACGTGCAGCGGCAACTATGCTCGTTGCCGCCTTCTTATTGAAGAGTGCTGTGTTTCCCTTTCACTTTTGGCAACCGGACTTTCATACGACTGCACCTACGCCTGTTGGCGCGATGTTATCCTCGGTAGTGGTTAAAGTTGGTGTCTATGGTGTTATTCGGATTGTGACCTTATTGTTTGTCGAGCAAGCCAATGTCATTGGCTCCATTCTGCTGATTCTGGGATTGATAGGTATCTATTTTGGCAGCCTTTCGGCCCTGCGGACGTATCATGCCAAACGCATGTTGGCTTATTCAACGTTTGGGCAGATCGGCTTTATACTGGTTGGTATCGGCTGGAATACACGGATTGCCCTAATTGGGGCGATTATTTATGCCATCAACCACGCCTTTATCAAGTCATCCTTGCTGATGCTGACGGGCATTGTCAGTAGCCATACCAAAACCAAATCAGGTACATTCTCCGAACTAGCAGGAGCAGGCAAACAACTCGTGTTCACAAGCATTCTCTATTTCTTGGGGGGGTTAGCATTGGCTGGTGTTCCGCCAATGAATGGTTTCATTAGCAAGCTGGCCTTGGTACACGGGGGGATTGACGCTAAAAGCTGGGTGCCGTTGGTGTTGGCAGTTGGGGCGGGCAGCTTGACTCTGCTCTATATAACTCGTGCCTGGTCGCTTATGTTCCAGCGTATACCCGATGATTCAACAGTTGCGCTTAGGCAACGCGGTGAAGGCGATAGTGTGCTTGCACCTGCTCTCTTAATTATGATATGTGTGGGGCTTGGCTTTTATGCCGAGCCATTAGTTAATTTGGTCAATGGAGCTGTCGATCAAATCTTGCAACCAGAAATCTATATCAATGCCGTATTAGGACGTTAGTTCATGTTGAATACATTTGTCTTTCTTCCCATTCCGCTTGCCATCATCTGGGTTATTCTGGTCGACCAGGTGACGATTGAGAGTTTCCTCATCGGTTACATCATATCAGTTGCATTGGCGCTGCGAATCGCAGCGAACGAAGATATTCGATTTTCAATTGCTAAACTACCAACGCAAGCTATCTCACTGATAATCTACTGTCTATTGATGTTCTGGAATATCTTCCTTTCTGGCATTGATGTAATGCTGCGCGTCCTGAGTGTACGTCCCTACCGTCCTGGCATTATCGCTGTACCTGTTCAAGATTCCGATGAAGACCCGATTGTAGCCGGTGGCAGCGCCCACTCGATTACAATTACGCCAGGGCAGTTGGTTGTGGATTTCGACGGAGCTAAAACGATGTACGTCCACTGTCTGGACGCCGAAGAATCGGCCCAGACACTTGACTCTGATCAAACCATGCGCCTAAAGTGGATTAAGAGGATACTGGGCGATGATTGATTTTGTTACAAACCTCAGCCTAATTGTCATGGTCTTGTTGTTGCTGCCAGCGACGTTCCGCGTCGTTATCGGACCGTCGCCTGCAGACCGTCTACAAGCCATCGACGCCATCACGACATTGCTCATTGGCATCATTGTCCTGCTGTCAATTGTGCAAGATTCCGTCTTTCTGATTGATGTGGGGATTGCGCTAGCGGCGTTCGGTTTTATCGCCACAATTGCCATCGCACGCTATTTATGTGAGGGGAGGGTTTTCTAAGATGGGTGAACTGCTCGGTCTGTTCTTCTTACTCGGCGGTTTGTTTTTTAGTGTCATCGGTGTGTTTGGCCTTATCCGTTTTCCTGATGTCTACAGCCGCATCCACTCATCCGGCAAGGTCTCAACGCTCGGCCTGGTCGGGATGATCTTGGGCACGGCATTTTTAGTTCCGGCAGCAACACTCAAGTTGATCGCGTTGTCCGGTTTTCTTATTATCACGGCTCCTGTAGCATCCCATACCATCGCCAATGCAGCCTATCGCAGCGGTGTGCCCATGCACAACCCGGTACGCGACGATCTTGGTGGTCAAATCCATCCTGCTTTTGAGCCTGTGTTGGATGTAGATGAGCAGACGCAATGAGATCTATCCAACAGCATGAATCACTTTGATTGTAATCGAGTAGTCAGCAGCCTGGTCAATACTAAGCCAGAAGGGACGCACCAGTTCATAGTTACAAATGCCTTCCACCGTGAAATCCAGGTCGATAGTCAGCATCTTGGCTTCATCATCGCGTTGAACACGAATAATCTCATGTGATGCCACACAACCCATCCCTCGGCTCCAGCCCCCTGCCAGGACGTGCCCAGTGTCAAAATCGAAGTGACGCCGCCCAACCGGATGACGGCACAAGCGGCTGTTATCTGCCAGGTCAAAAAACTCGATCAATTCGTCAGGATTGCGCAGGACAAACACCCGCCCCGCCGCATCGAAACCCGCCTCAAAGCAGATGCCCTCCATGATTTTATGGGCATCAAAGAAGGGATGAAAAACAGAGGTCGGCGTAGGCAAAATTTGGTTCTCTGGAGATAACGTACCCCCACTCTGGGATAAGGGTAATGTGCAGCCTGAAACGAGCAGCGCTAACAGCCCCCCCAGGATCATTCTCATGGGCATTTGATTCCTGCAATCCAAGTGACATACTCCCACAGCAAAAGGCGAACCAAAGGTTCAATGGGCTTCTGCCGTGAACGCCGGACGTCGCCTGAATAAATCAGGTTGATCTTCTTCCGACTGAGACAGTATGAAGCGATGCCCCGCCTCAAGAATATTTCGCGCTGCATTGTGGTCACGGTCTATGACCAAGCCACAATCGCAGTTCAACTCCCGATCTTGCAGTTCGAGCTTATGCTTCTGTCCACAACCAGAACAGACCTGGGTCGTCGGTGTCCAACGGTTTAGCTTGACCACCCGCTTGCCACGCTTGAAAGCGACCCATTCTAGCATGTTCATCAACTGTGCAAAGCCCAGATCACTCACCTTGCGCCCCCACAAGCGTTTCATCGAACCAGAGGTTCGCCCCGTCCAGGTTCAGGTCTTCAAAGCACAGGATGTCGTATTGGTCACACAGCGCATGAGCCAGCTTAAAGTGGAAACCGCGCCGCTGGTCATCAATCCGAATGTGACGACGAGAGAGGTGATGCTTCCCCTTCTGCCGATTGGCACTCCCTTTGACCTTCTTGGACACCTGCCGTTGGATGCTGCGCAGACGGGGCAGATCATCCCGATAGAACCAAGGCAGGTCGATCTGTTGCCCTTCATCGCTGGTCAGAAACGTCTTGAGGCCAAAATCGAAGCCGCCGCTTTGACCCGTGCTGGCTTCCTTCTGTACCGCAAATCGTTCCACCACTGAGAAGCAGATCCACAATCTGCCTGCTGTATCACGCTTGATCGTGACCGTCTTTATATCGCCCTGCATCGGGCGATGCTTCACAAATTTGTAGACCTTCTTGCCGATACGAACCCGACCATACTTATGGTCACTCTCGAGCAGTTTCCAGCCCGCTTGATTAAGCGTGAATGACCGGAATTTCTGCACCTTGCGAAAGTGCGGCACTCCACCTTGCCTGTTGAAGAAGCGTTCATAGGCTTTCTCTTGTCGCTGCAATACCTCCTGCACCGCCTGAGAGCCAAGGGCTCTCCAAAAGTCATACTTCTGCGTTTTCATCCGTAACTTTGCAATACGTTGCTTCATACGTCCAGGTGAGATGTGTTTGCCTGTCAGCCGATAGGAGCAACGCTGCAATGCCAGAGCATGGTTCCAGATCAAGCCAGCGACATTCATCTGCTGCTGCAGATATCGGTTGCGGCTGCTATTGCTATCGAGGCGGTACTTATACGTTCTTTTGATCTGCAATGGATTGTTTCACCACTTCTGATGTGACTGAACCCACAGGTGATATCAACTTTGAGCGCGTCCAGCGACTCAGAAGATGCTTCTTCATATATGGATACTCTTTGCGCATCATGTGGGCTGTAAACCCCTTCATCTGCCCCACAATTTTGTTGATCCCAATGTGCGGGTCAACATCCAGAAGCCAATGCACGGGGTCGGGCATGACTTTCATCTCATGAACCAAGTATAGTCAGCTTGCTTCTCAAGAATGCGTTCCTTCAAGCGTGTTTCAACCTCACCAGTCAATACCTTGCGTCGATATTTTGGACAGAAAATGACGTGATATGGATAGCCATAGACAATATTGTGAGAAGTACGGTATTTTTTCTCATGTCCAGCTCTTTCCATCTATCAAAACCAATAGATTATATACTATATTTGATTGGCTGAAGCAAGCTGAAAGTCCCTTCTATCCCACCCCTAAAGGTGGTGGGTTTTACAGGACAAAAGAGATAAAATTTACTCGCACGCAACCTTAAAGCATGGTAAGATATGTAAGTTAAGGACTTATGATTTGGTAGGTTAAGTATGCGGATCCTCGTCATTTCGGACATTCATGCCAATTATACGGCGTTTGAAACCGTCTTAAAACATGCAGAAGGACAGTGGGATTATGTCTGGTGTCTGGGTGATGTGGTGGGTTATGGCCCTGATCCCAATGAATGTGTCGAGAAACTGCGTGAACTGCCGCATTTATGCTTAGCCGGGAATCATGACTGGGCGGCATTGGACCGTCTGGACATCCGTACTTTCAATCCTGATGCACGTCGTGCCGTTGATTGGACACGAGAGACCCTGACCGACGACAACACGCGCTGGCTTAAAGCCTTGCCAACCACTTTCGTGATCGGACAATATACGTTGGTACATGCCAGCCCGCGTGAACCCATCTGGGAATACATCCTGGAACCGCTGGTTGCCGCTTTGAACTTCCCTCATTTTGAAACACCCTATTGTCTGGTTGGACACACCCATCAACCTGTGATTTATCAAATGGTGAATGACGATGGGGAAACCGAGCAGAAGAAGCCAAACTACAACCAGCGACGCCAACTCAATGGGCAACGCCAGATCATCAATCCTGGCAGTATTGGTCAGCCGCGTGATGCCGATCCCCGGGCTGCCTATGCCATCCTCGACTTTGAAAATAACGTGTTTGAGCATCGCCGCATTAATTATGATATTGCCGACACGCAAAAGCGAATGCGCGATTATGACCTGCCAGAACGCCTGATCGCACGGCTTGAACACGGCTGGTAGAAATTCCCCCTAAAGGTCAATTGATGAGTGTCGATCTCAGCGCGACTATGCTTGACTATCTGGCAGAAGCCTATCGCCTCACGCAACGCTCGGCTGATAAAAACGGCTTTGTCAGCACCTCAGGCCTGGCGGACCGGGTAGGTGTAAGTGCGCCTGCAGTGAACCGTATGATTACCAAGCTCAAGGCTGCCGATTTACTGGAACATGAACCCTATCATGGTATCCGCCTGACTAATACTGGTCAGCATGTCGCTTTGATAAAACTACGTCATCATCGTATTGTCGAGGCTTTTCTAGTCAATGTCATGGGCTTTGCATGGCACGAGGTCTATCAAGAGGCTCATGACCTGAGCGGGGCGCTGAGTGAAATCATCTCACAACGTATGTTAGAAATGGCAGGTCAGCCTCGATATTGTCCACACGGGGAACCAATTCCAAGCGAACAAGGAACAATCGAAGAGATCAAGGATGTTCTGCTCAATGAAGGGGAGCTCAACCAGCCCTATGTCGTGACCCGTGTGCTTACCCGTGAACCAGATCGCTTGGAATACATCACAGCACTTGAGTTAATTCCGGGTGCAAGCGTTGAACTCATTCACGCCGCGCCTTTCAACGGACCACTGCAACTCAAGCTTAAGGATGAGTACCGCATTATCGGGCACAATCTAGCTGACCTCATCCGCGTCAAACCTGCTTAATCTCCTGCTTGCAACTTCCTGCAACCTATCTATAATGCTGCATCTTGTACAACCCTCGGTGGAATTCAAGCAAACATATCTGGAAGCCCTGGCGGAATTTCAGGCCGAGGGATGTTATACCGACGTTGTGGTACAGCAGCAGAATTTTGTACAGTATGTCGATGATTTGTTGCAGCAGGCAACCAATCCACCGGAACCGCTTGTACCCGCCACCATCTTCTGGGTAGTGGATGAAGCTGGTTATATTGGACGTATCGACATCCGGCACTGGCTCACACCGAATTTGCGGCGCTTTGGTGGACACATTGGGTACGACATCCGTCCGTCGCGGCGTCGAGAAGGGAACGGAACCTATGCCTTAAAACTTGCGCTGCCAGAAGCACGAGCACTCGGATTGCAGCATGTGATGATTACCTGTGATACCACCAACATCGGGTCTCGCAAAATCATTGAGGCCAACGGCGGCATTCTGGAAGACATCATCGAGAACGATTTTCGGGGTGTACTGACCATGCGATGGTGGATTGTGCTGTCACCAAATCAACCAGGGGATGATATAGTTTAGACGGGGTAGGCTGCCTAACGAGTAATGAGAAGGCGCACAGCAAGACATGAAAACTGGGCCTGAAGGCTTATCACGGACGGCGGTGCAACTCCGCCCATCTCCACTTCACTTTTCATCGTACTCTCATGTTAACCTACATCTAATACTCACTTGTGCATCGTTATTCTTGTTGGATGGGCTATAGCCTGCCTTTGTTAGAATTAGGCACAAGGAGTAATTCACAATGCGTAATAAACAAGCTCTTTTTGTTCTTCTAGTTGCTCTGGCAATCCTATTATTGGTCGTTCCGATCATAGCTCAAGACGAGGGGTTTGAGACAGTGGCGGAGGGCCTGGTTAATCCACGCAATCTTTCGTTTGATGCCGAGGGGAATCTCTACGTCGCGGAGGCCGGTAACGGTGGCGAACTTATCAGTAGTTTTGATGACTCGGCTTATGGTGCGACGGGTCAAGTCACGATGATTACCCCTGACGGTGACACCGAAGTCATGGCAACTGGCTTCATTAGCTGGGGCACGGGTGGCTCGCGTGGGCCACAAGATGTCCTGGTTACTGATGACGCCATTTGGGTATTGCAAGGCGAGGTCAACGACCCAACGATCCCGTTGGGAACTGGCCTGATCGGGCTAAGTAAAGACCATGGTCGCGTTATTGAATTTGTTGACCTACTGACCATCGAACTTGAAGAAGACCCCGATGGCAATCCTAACGAAGAATCAAACCCCACCGATATGGCACCTGGCCCCGATGGAACCGTCTATATCGCCAACGCAGGCTGCAACTGCCTGATGGCCTGGACACCGGATGATGGTGTGTCAATTGTAGCAGCTTGGTCACATGCCGATGACAACCCAGTTCCGACTGCCGTTGATGTTGATTCAATGGGTGATATTTATGTTGGTTTCCTTTCCGGTTGGCCTTTCCCGGTTGAAGGCGCACGCATCGAGAAATGGTCAGGTGGCGAGTTGGTTGAAACCTTCCAAGGTCTGAGTGCTGTAACAGGGATCGAAGTCACCGACGACGGCACAATCTATGCCGTTGAAACAGGGATCAACCAGGAAGGCCCGGGTGGTCGGCTAGTGATGGTCACATCCGACAGTGTTGAGGAAATCGTGGCTCTGGATCGTCCCTATGGTATTGTTCAAGGGCCAGATGGTATGTTGTATGTCACCGTTGGCTCGCGCGGTGGTTCTGGTGGTGGTGTTGTTCGTGTCGACACGATGATGGGATAAGCGTTTGAAGCGTAGAAATCTGATAACGGGTATCATCATATTGATTGCGTTTGGCGCTGGTGCAGGTATTGGGGTTCTAGGCTTTTTAGCCTCGACAGGTGGGCTGACCGAGGAAAGCACTGACGTTGGTAATATCGCACCGACGCTTTCGTTGGACGGCCCCACTGCCACACCTCATGAGGCAGCCCGTTTTTCGACTCAGATCGCCGAGTTCGATAACAAACTAGACACCATCTCGACACAGGTCGCCGATACATCCGGGCAAATTGATGGTCTGGGCACAATAGTTGCTTCGGCTGAATTGCAGGCCGCCACGACACAAGCGCCATTAGACTCGACAGTTGAGACCCCCGAACCAATACCAGAAGAAGTTGCAGCCCCTATTCCAGAGCGGGCACTTTACCGCATTTCAGGCGATGACTCACAAGTCCGTTTCATGATAGATGAAGTCTTGCTCAACAACCCCTTCACTGTCATCGCCACAACCCGGCGCGTTGCAGGTGATGTCATCGTCAATTTTAGCGATCCGGCAGCCTCACAAGCAGGCACAATTGCCATCAACGCTCGCAGTTTCCGTACCGATAACGAATTTCGGGATCAATCCATCCGTTCACAAATTCTGGAGACCAACGAACACGAGTTCATTGAATTTGTTCCGACTGAACTGGTCAATTTGCCTTCGGAACCTGTTGGTGTTGGCAGCACCGTCGAGTTTCAAATCGTGGGTGATCTGACCATTAAGAACGTCACTCATCCTGTGACATTTGACACGACTGTGGCTATCACCAGCGAAGACCTGATTGAAGGCTTGGCCACAGCAACGGTACTTTACAAGGATTTTAACCTCACCATCCAACCACCACCCAATGTGGGTGCTATTAGCGATGAGGTTACACTGGAGATTGATTTTGTTGCACCCAAAGTTGATGAGGACTAGGTGAAGCCCCTCACACTGATTTATACCCACAACATCCGGGGTAGCCTTGACCTGCTGCCCAAACTCCATACTTTTATCCAGAGCCTGAAACCAAACAATCGCGGGCTGCTCGTTGACCTGGGTAATGCTGCCTCATTGGAGCAATGGCCTGATCGTGTCACCCAGGGGCGATCAACGCTGATTGTCATGGATGCGATGGGTTATATTGTGGCAAATGTTAACGGATTGCTCCCTCCACCCATTCGAGCGAAATTTGCCGAGCAGATTACAATGAAGTTGGTTAATTCGCAGGATCCATACCATCATGACGACATCCTATTCACTTGTCACGAATCATCGGAACAAGCAGAAATTCGGATTATCGTGACACCCACTCATCAGACCCGCTATCTCAATGAACAACTAAAGCTTCAAGCACTTGAAACAGGGCAGGTGGGAATTGTAGAAATTGTGGATAGCAAAGTGACATTTGACATTCATACCATGCCAGCCAATACTCGCCCTAATCCGACCATTTCTGGCACAGTCGATTTTGTGAAGTCGGAAGCACATTTACTGAAGAAGAAAACGCAGCCCCACCGATAACCCAATTAACTATCTATCATTTGTGGCAAACGAACCGTCACGTCTAGGTCTCCGTTCTCTAGTAGGAAAACAAGGTTTTGGTTATGCAAACCATCAAACTGCCCAACAAGGAGATAATACGGTGGTTGGCCTTCGTCCGGCAGCTTAAATCGGATTTGATGTACGTGTAGATCACCCGCCGACCACAAATACCCTGCTAAACCCTCACTACTGATATTTAATATGGGCGTATCATCGCTGTCGAACACATGCACAAAAGGGCTGAAGATCAATTTATGTACCTCTGGGGCAACAAATTCAACACGCCAGATGAGCGTCAGGAGCCATTCATCGCCATCCTGTTGCAACTGATACTCGCTCAATTGAATCCCTTGCTGTGTGGGCACATTTAACTCAATCCCGTCAATAGCCACTGTCTCAGCACGAGGCAGCAAATCGACATATAACACTGTAGCGTCAGGCATCTCAATTGTTTCAACACGGGTAGCAAATAGAGCCAATGGCCCATCCCCTTCACCAATATGGACATACAATCCACCAGCAGCAGGCACAAAACTGAATCCCGGCATGCGCACATCAGGAATGGAGGGGAATAATCTTCCAGCAAAGCTGTTGACGATCCATTCCTCTGCACGGGCATAGACGACGCCGTTCAGCGGTAAGTGTCGGTTAATCGCCGCACCCAACTGCATCCCATAATCAACAGGTAAGGCATACAGTTCATGTGCGCCAGGAATCGCCTCGGTCTCCTGATAATAGCGGGCACTGTTGGTTAACATCAAACCTGCAAGGGGCAACCACAACCCGATCAGTAGGACAGCACCCACACGTGGGGAAATCGGCTTCAGTACAATCGATATACCCCACGCTGCCAAACCAAACCCCGCCGGTATACCGAGTAACTGATAAAAAGTGTGGACAGGAGAGCTGGTATAGCTCATGACGATGATGGGCACGAAAAACCAGATCAGAAAAATCAAACCGCGTTGATCCCCGCGCGCAATATTATGGACAGCAGCTCCAACACCTACCAACACCATCGCAGCCACTCCATAGTGGGCGATCTGGCTTAGTTCATAACGTAGCACACTATCCTGAATAGGCGCAGCAAGACCGCGTGCCAGCGCATAGTCGGCTCCGGTAATAAGGCGCGAGGCAGCCTTCCAGCCTTCAGCTGTCAGACGTAAGTCGCCTTTGAAGAAGATTTCAAGGCGGGCCTGTACTGTGTCAATATTGCTAAATAAGCCAAGTCCATATAGGCCGATGGATAACGAAAGAATTATGACACCGATTATGAGGGCTTTACGCGGGATGCTTTGCCGATAGATGAGGGCCAGCAGCGTAATCGGAACCAGGACCAAATAGGCCAGAAGATAGGTTTGCACTAGCAGAGTTGTCATCACAGACGCCAAAAGCGTGCGCCGGGATGGGTGACGAGACTGCTTGAGCAGAACAGGCCATAACAACCAGGCTACTGCTGTGACAAAGAAGGGCAACAAGCCCTGCACCCAGGATGTCCGGCTATACTCAATGATCCAGGGATTCACAGCCATGAGTCCGGCTGCGACCAACCCAGCCTGGGTATTGAGCATGGATTTGACGGCTCTATACGTCATCCAGATCGCCAACCAGTTCAGTCCAGCGATCATGACATAGACACCCAATGGAGAGCGTGTCAAATTGACGGCAGGCATAAGCAAATAACCCATCAAGGGCGGGTTGGCAAACAGCACTGATGTGCCTTGTCCAATCAAGGGAAACTGCCCACGATCAAGCGTCTGCATAGCCTGCCAGACCGGATAAGCATGATCGACGTTGTGCTCAATCTCGCCAATGAAATGTATTCGGGCGATGAGGCCAACTGCCAGGATGCCCCAAAGCAACATCTGATTCTCTATGGAGAATTTCAGACAGACTCCTATCAATCAATAGAAGTCATTTTAGAGATTAGGGGAACGAACATAGAGATCAGCCACGTGGCTCAACCCGAAAGCGGACTGCGGTACGTTCCTGTCCATCAATATCGACCTCAGTAAAATAAGGTATGAAAGCAATATCAATCTTATCGCGTTCAAGATAGCCCCTGGCAATCGCCAACGCCTTGACCGCCTGATTAACGGCTCCTGCACCAATCGCCTGAACTTCGGCAAAGCTATACTCACGCATCACACCAGCAATTGCACCTGCAACTGCTGTTGAACGTGAACGGGCAGAAACCTTGATAATATCCGGGCGTTCCTCCCTTTCATCAACCTCGCCCCAGGGAGAAAACGATGAAAGATTATTTCCAAATTCTTCTGTCATATTGAACTCATCGTGTTTTTATCGAACAGATACTCAAGACCCTAAGAGTTAACCAATTGTACAGCAATTCTCGGTTTGGGTCTATAGGTTAGTTGAAACAGACCAGGATAACCATATTAAAACTTGCCTTCGTGTTACAGCAATTCAAAATAGACGTGTAGAGATTGCCCCTTGGTTCGGGCCAAGGGACTGTTCCTACCAACAGATTATAAACCGTTCTGGCCTCCCTAGCGGGTTTAGAATCTATCCGAAAAATCATTTTCTAGAGTTTCCCAGTTCATATCTTCTATGTCTCCCTGTATGGATTAAGCCAACGGGTTCAATACGAATGACTTGGATTGAGCAGGGTGCGAATGCGAGTGTGACGGTTTGTTGCCGCTGCTGCGCAACTTTTTTCGGCGGCAGCAGCAGTTTTTCCAATTTGCGAAAGTGTTTCCCCTCCTGAAGGGTGCGGGTAGGGATGCCATGCATGGGTAGAAGGCCGAGACATGATATTCCAGGTTCGCTTAAGTGAACGGATATTCTTATCATAGCACAGAATAGGGCATTTGTGAGAACATACGTTCTGTATTAAAGGAGGGGGTAGTTGGAACGCAGGCAAAGCCAGGATTTTCTTTGGGGCGAAAATCAAGCAGCCTGACCCTGACGAGAAAGAGGCCGTTGGTGGAGATGCCAAAGCGGTCTTTGTGAACTGCTTTGCATTGACAACCCATGCCCAATCCCATTAGGGGCGGCTTAGGGCCCTGAAAGGAGTCGACATTTTTCGGTTTCTTCGAATGTAATCACCCTGATAAAACATAGGTCGTTATTCAGGCGTAGGTCACAATCTTGTAAAATCGAGACGTGATTAGTGGTTCCAAAGTGTCGAACGACCTTACAGTTCAGTTCAAGCAGATTACAATCAGCAAATCTTAGTAGAAAGTTATCCCAATGTTAAAAAATGAAAAAATTCACAATAAAGGTCTCTTAGCGTGAATTTTAGTCAAGAATCGATCAAAAATAACCCGGATCACCCTTCACAATCTCCTATTAAGACTATGACTCTATAACAATGGCCGTTACAAGCTTATCCCAAAAGCGCCTATCCAAAATGAAGAACTTATCCCAACCTTAAAATTTATCTATTCTCACTAGAATCTAGTTGAGGCAAAAGGGCACTTGAGCTATACTATGTGGCATCCACAAACAGTCATCAAATTGGCTGTTGGGGGGAAACCCAAAAGGCTTATCGCCGCCAAAAAAGTAACAATTTAATCGACTTAAAACAGAGGTTGCAACACCCGATAGTTTCGTATTGCTTGCAGCCCGCCAAGTAAAACGAGAGCACAATCGTGGATGCACAAGAAGCTTGGGATATTGCATACAACCAACTCGAACTCCAGCTAGATCGCGCTAGTTTTGATACATGGCTGCGTGATACAGTACTCATTGAACAGGCAGCGGATTCGACATTCGTGATAGGTGTCCGCAACGCCTATGCCCGCGATATGCTGCAAAATCGCCTCTACCGCAATGTGTGCAGCGTTTTACGCGACGTGTGTGGTGAGCCTGTCGAAATCCGCTTTGAGGTATCTCAGATCAAAACACCCATTGCAGTCTCTGACAGCGAAATGCCTTTGTTCCAACTGCTGGCGAAACGAGAACCGTTTGAAGATGTACCGACGGCTCCACTGCATACGAAGGTCGAGCGCCCAGAACGCCCTCCCATCCCCGAAAGCGACCTCAACCCGCGCTTTATCTTTGATCGTTTCATCGTCAACGGATCGAATCGGATTGCCTATGAAGCGGCACGTGCTATCGCTGAATTTCCGGCCCGTCGCTACAATCCTTTTTTGGTTTATGGTGGCGTTGGCCTGGGCAAAACGCATATCTTACAAGCAATCGCCCACGAGTGCCAGATGCAGGGCTACCGTGCTGTATATATTCCATCCGAAGCGTTTACGAATGATCTGATTGATGCCATCCGTCACAAAACAATGGCGATGTTCCGCGAGAAATATCGCTCAGCAGATATCTTGATCGTTGACGATATTCAGTTCATTGCAGGCAAAGACAGCACACAGGAAGAGTTCTTCCATACTTTCAATGCACTTTACACCTATAACAAGCAAATCATCCTGGCTTCAGATCGTCATCCCCGGGAACTGGCAACGCTGGAAGATCGGCTTCGTTCACGCTTTGAAGGCGGGCTTGTCACCGACATTCAACCCCTGGAATACGAGACACGTCTGGCAATTGTCCGCATGTGGATGCGTGAGCGTGATTTGTATTTTGAACCCAGTATCATTGATCGTATTGCCAGTTATTCGTCATTGAATGTGCGTGAATTGGAAGGTATGTTTAATCAAGTAATCGCCAAAGCCAATTTAGGTGATCTGACGGTTGATACAGCAGAAGACACTTTGGAGCAGTTCGAGATGCCACATCAATATCCTGGCCTCATCACACTGGACCAAGTGGTTGATTCAGTTGCTCAGCATTTTCATATCAAGTCACAGGACCTGACAAGCAAGCGTAGAACAGGCCGCATCAATGTGGCACGGCAAATTGCGATGTATCTGGCACGCGACTTAACGGATGCTTCATTGCCACAAATCGGGGAGCGATTTGGGCGCAGTCATACCACTATCTTGCATGGTTGCAACAAAATTATGGAAGAAATGGAACTGGACGCCTCGCTACGAGATCGTATCGAGCATATTCGCATCGCCATTATCAACTAGCAAGTAAATCATGCAAAATCGGAATCAGGTTGCGGATCGCTTTTCCGCGATGGCTGATTTTGTTTTTGGTTTGCTGGGGCAATTGGGCAAAAGTCTGAGAATAACCATTTGGCATAAAGATCGCATCGTAGCCAAAGCCTAGTGAACCGCCACGATTTTGCCATGTGATCATGCCATAACATTTGCCCTGTGCATTCTGGCTAGCTAAAGTCCGGGGATCAACAAGCGAGATCACACATTCAAAATGAGCAGAGCGATCGGCAACATCTTCCATTTCATGCAACAGCAGTTCCCGCCGCCCTTTATCATCCAGGCCAGCACCGCCATATCGCGCTGAAAACACGCCAGGTCTGCCATCAAGCGCTGCAACACACAATCCGCTGTCATCGGCCAGGGCATAAGAGCCGCTTGCCTCGGCATAGGCTAATGCTTTGAGTTCAGCATTCTGCACGAAGGTATCCCCTGTTTCTTCAACATCAATCTTATCCAGGCCGACATCTGCCAGTGTCAGCAGCTGGACGTTGAGATCAGCTAGCATGATCTCATATTCATGGACTTTGCCTGGATTTGATGTTCCAATCAGTAACTCGAGCGTCATGAATTCCTCCTGATTGCATTCTACACGCATTAACAGACAGGCGGTATAATCAAATCTGGAATCATGGAGGTGGCGGATGACGAATCCAAAATTGCTGTTGGATCACTATGAAATCTCACCTAAGAAGAGCTTGGGTCAGAACTTCCTCCACGATCCAAACACGCTGGAAAAAATCGTCTCAACTGCCGAACTTATGCCGGATGACATTGTGTTGGAAATTGGCACAGGAACGGGCACATTGACTGAAGTCCTTGCTCGGAATGCCCGCCATGTTTTCACTATTGAAGTTGATGAACGGCTGCGTCCTATCCTGGAAGAGCAACTTGAACCCTACCGCAATGTCTATATGATTTATCAGGATTTTTTAGAGGTTAATGTTCTTAAGTTGGTCGGTACAAAGCCATTCGTGGTGGTTGCCAATGTGCCGTACTATATCACCAGTCCCATCTTGCGCAATCTGTTGGAATTGCATCGGCCACCCCGTCGCATCATCATGACGATTCAGTATGAGGTCGCCGAACGCATCATCGTACAACCACCGGACATGAATGCCCTGGCGGTATTTGTACAATTTTATGGCAAAGCCAGCATCGTCAATCGGCTCAAACCAGGCGTTTTCTGGCCTCGCCCAGAAGTTAACAGTGCAGTCCTCCAAATTGACACCTATACACAGCCGCCAGTGGATATCCCCTCGAACAAAGTGTTCTTCCGCGTCGTACAGGCGGGTTTCAGCCAGAAACGCAAGCAACTGCGCAATGCGCTCTCTGGTGGTCTCCAAATCAAGCCGAAGCAAGCGGCGAAACTATTGGAAGAAGCTGGCATTGATTCGGCACGCCGCGCCGAAACCCTGAATCTAGAAGAGTGGGCAACACTGGCACAGGCATATCACCGCAACAGATCGTGAAAATTCGCGTATACTGTAGAGGAAGATAATTGAGGCTGGGCATGATAAATTATAATCGCCGCAACACCCTCTGGTTAGCCGCGCTTAGTGCGATGATGGCACTTGTTTTGATTTCAGACGTAGCTGCCAGCATACAACTCTTACTGGTTGCTGTGTTTATGACTGCGTTGGTCGGTTCTTTCGTTGATTTTGGCGCCTTGGAACGCAACATGCAATCCTTACAGCAACGCTCCCCGTTGAATCGTGCCCGGATGAGTTCTGATGCCCGCGAAGCACAGTCCCGTGCTAGCAGCAGACCCGGCTATATTCCGTTGGACGTCACCATGATCGACATTGGCCTGATCGCATCACAAATAGGGAGAGATGGTATGGCGATGCGTCGCACACGCAGTATCTCCAAAGATGACGATGGGGTTCGGCCATTTTTGACTCTTTACGTACCTGCTAATGAAGCAGACCGAAACGCTAGACTGCGCTATGAAATCACTGATCACAGTGGGCGTGAACTCTATGTTCATGAGGTGGATGTTTTTCTACGTGATGGAGAGATGAATATCCTGGCTGACCATCATTTACCCCTTATGAAAAACGAGCAGGTCGCTGGAGTAGGTGAGTGGGACTTGCGGGTGTTTTTGGATGGTGATTTGGTCGGTATTCATAATTTCGCGCTGACTGCATCCTATGAGCAGCGGCGACGCCGCTTGAATCAAAACGAATATTACATCACGGGCGAAGAACCGGTATACGATCATGACCAAGCGCCTGAAGGAGATTTCCAGGATACGCCGGTGAGCCTAGAAGACTTGTTGCGCAGCCAGAGTAATGATGGCTAAAAACCATGCTTGATAACCTGACTAACAGAGAACGTGTCGTGGCTGCAATCGCCGCTATTCTGGGATTTACGGCGATTGCAGAAGGTTCTGCTTCTGCATTTATCCTCCTTGTCATCATGGCGATGATCTTTGCTTATCGCAACTTCGGTGTCTCCCCCGCAGACGGTCAGGACGATTACGAAGCCCAACCGCAGATTCTCCGCCGCGAACGCCCCGCCAACACCGAACAAGTACACTCCCATGCACTCCGGGCAGTCCGCAACGCCAAACATGATCCAAACAAGGTCAAGGTGCTGCCTGTTGATATTGGCGTGATCTCATTTAGCAGCAATAACGAGCAGATTCTACACCGAACATTACCTGTTGACGACGACATAGACTACATTCAACCGTTTGTGCAACTGCGCGTTCCGATATCCGCTAGTGGTGTCATTCGCTTCGAGATTTATGACAACACCCGGCAACTGTTATATGTGCATGAAGATCAGCATCAACTAGAACGTGGGCGTAATCTCATCATTCCATCCACCCGGCTACCCATTCATGATGAACAGGAGATGGACGGGCGTTGGGAACTGCGTATTATTGCTGATAATGTGGTGATTGCCCGCCATGCCATTGGATGGGCAGACACTGATGCTTCCAATTTCCAGCGTCACCTCAGCAACGATGGTGAAATCACCAGTGAACTGCGTGCGATGATGGCATCAAGCCGCATTGAACCGATGAGCCTTGATGATCTACTTGAGTATCAGGAAGAGATCAAGCAAGGTAAGCAATGAACGGTATCTAACGGCGCACCATTTTTACAATGCCTAAAAAGATAACAGCACCAATTAATGCAGTTACCAAGCTTGGGATATTCAAGCCAGAAACATCACCGTTAATGTTCAGCAGGTCGAGAACAAAACCGCCTATAAAAGCGCCGATGATCCCAACAATAATGTTGCCAATTAGCCCAGAGCGCGACTTCATGATAATTCCTGCCAGCCAACCAGCGACAGCACCAATGATGATCCAAATTATGATATTTAACATATGTTCCCCTCATATTGAATGCGATCCTGCCGATTATAACGGGTTAACCTTACATTGCATATAACGGAAGTTAGCTCATTCAATTTATGATACGGAACCCACACTGTTATCATTTCATTCTACACAATAGGGAGACATGTAACCCCTGCCGAGCACCTCGATAGTGCCAGCACAACGATCAAGGCTGGCTCATAAGTGTTAAAAATTGGGTAAATTCCACAACATGACACAACGCTGGCGTTTCCCTGACGTATACTAGTATACTAGCGCTGTTAACTGATCAGGAAGAAGTCTGTGCGTTCTAGAACTCTCATTATCCTCATTGGAATAGTCGCCATCATTGCTGCCGGGGTGTTCCTGATATTCAGCAACGGTGAAGAGGTCCTACCACCTCCCGACCCAATTCAACTCCTCACTGAATCTGCCGACAATATACGTTCGTCCGATACCTTCCGTATGGAGGTTACACATTCAGGCGTAGACTATCTTATATCCGTTTACCTAGGCACGGGAGAAACTGCTGTGTCTGAGACAGAATCAATGGTTGCCTTTCGGCGGGCGTTGGCGCAGTACATTGCCCCCAATATCCTTCATGCTGATGTCAGCATCATCCTGGGCGGCCTGACCACACAATTGCAGGTCTTCTCTAAGGGCGATGATCAGTGGTTTAAACTGCCCATCACACGCTGGATTAACATCCCGTTTGCCCCAGGCTTTAACCCCCAAACCCTGATCGCCGAAGATACAGGCTTCCAAGCGGCACTTGCGGCGCTCACCAATCTGGTCTATGAGGGGGCAACCATACTAGAAGATGGCACGGGTGTCTATCATCTTTCTGGCACAGCCAATGGCCCCGATGTGACCGACCTGTTGGTGGGCCTCATTGAACCGCAAGGGTCGGTTCCGGTGGATGTCTATATTGATCGTGCCTCGCGTTTTCCGGTACGGCTGGTCATTACTCAGCCAGAAACTGATCCAGTTGATCCGACCATTTGGACAATTGATGTCTATGATATCAATGCAGAACCTGATATTCCCACGCCGGAAGCGTTGTCCTCATGACACAAACCCCAGAAACGCGCAATCGCTGGCTCATCCTGGCGGTTATCTGCATTCCTGTATTTGTCGGGTCGCTTGATCTGACCGTTGTCTCGGCTTTCTTACCGGAATTGATTATTGATCTGGAACTGCCTTTACAAACCGGGCTGGATGACGCCGCCTGGATTGTTAGTGCATATCTGTTAGCCTATACCATCGGTCTAACCTTCATGGGTCGTGTCAGTGATCTGATCGGGCGGAGATGGGTTTATGCTATTTGTTTATTGATCTTTATCGCTGGATCGGTTCTGGTCGCTATTGCCCATGAAGGCCCGACAGATTTCTTATATCGACTATATCGTCGGGCGGGTGAACGCCCAGACATTGCCTTTGTCAACTTGCAGGCCATCATTTTCGGGCGGGTGATTCAAGCATTGGGGGCAGGCGCCCTCGTCCCAGTCAGTCTGGCTCTGGTTGGTGATATTTTCCTGCCAGAGCACCGTGCCCAGCCAATGGGCTTGGTCGCTGCGGTTGATACGATGGGTTGGGTATTGGGGCATCTCTATGGTGGCATCTTCGTCCAACGCTTTGATTGGCAATTCCTGTTCTGGATAAACGTCCCACTCACTTTGTTCACGCTGATTATAACACTATGGGCACTGCGCAATGTGCCGGACTTCCGCACGAAAGGGCGCTTCGATTTTCTGGGTCTACTGTTCATTACCACAACGCTGGTCTGTTTGAACGTGGGACTGGGCGCAAACACCGATTTTGGTTCTGTGACCAGCTTGGAGAATCTCTCGTCGTTGCCGCCTTATGCCATCCCGCTGCTATCGGCTGCGGCAGTCTTCTTTGTACTGTTCATTTTGGTTGAATCACGGGTGCGCTATCCTCTCATTCCACTGAGTTTGTTCAAGAGGCGCAATCTCTCTGCTGGAGCAGCAACCAGTCTACTCATCGGCTACTGCCTGTTCATCGGTTTGGTGAGCGTTCCAATTCTGGTCAATGTCCGTCAGGCGGATTCCAGTACGCTTACTGAAGCAGCCTTACAGGTCGGTTTGATGCTTTCCGCTTTGACAATTCCGATGGCGATTTCGGCCTATCTGGGCGGCTGGCTAACCGAACACATTGGTTATGGACGAACGACGGTTGCTGGCCTTAGTATCGCTATCATTGGTTTTTTGCTCGTCTGGCAAACCTGGCATCTGGATGTCAGTGACATGATTATCGTTAGTGAGATGGCCCTGATTGGCATTGGCATTGGATTGACATTCTCGCCTGTCAGCGCTGCTATGATTAACGCTGCCACTGATAAGGAACGGGGTGTGGCTTCGGCCTTGATCCTGATCCTGCGCCTGACTGGGATGGCAATCAGTAGTTCTTCGTTAACGGCCTTTTCGCTGCAACGGGTCAATGTACTGGCCTATGCCGAATTGGGCGTTGATGCGCTTGATACTTCGCTCTATGTTGATGTCTATGCGCAGATTACAGTGCAGGTCTTGGCGGAGGTCGGTCTCATCGGTGCGATCTTATGTGGCATAGCCATCATCCCCGGATCACTGATGCGTGAGGAGAGGGCAATTCTAAGGCCATACGATAAAGCAACAGTTGGTTGAAGCTTGAATCTATTGCGAGCAACACGTTACAGTCTGTCCAGTTTTGTATCGCAACCGTCAGCAAACCTTGTGTTCGGGGGCTTGCACAAGTTCACGCTGACCAGTCTCAGTTATGCCCAAGGGCAACGTTATCAGTAACAGTTCAAGACCGAGTGTAGAGTCAGGAAAGTGCGGGCTGATAGCTTTGACGGCGAACCTTCGGGGGGCTCCATGCCCCTGATCCCTCACTACCGATGCAATTCTGGTCGCCACCTTCCTGACGAAAACGGAGAGAGACGAAGCTGCCGCCCAGCCGAATATGCTTAGATTAAGCCCAATGCCCCTGCAATATCTTCAAACAAAGGGGTGATATTCCGCACAATCGGCAGATCATACCAGAGGTTGAGGGCATCAATAATGACAAAGCCGACAATGGTACTACAACAACAGAAGACAGACAGAATCGCGCAGCCAATCAATAACCAGCGCACCGCGCTGCGGGGTGCGTCTTCCCGTATGGCATAGGGATCATAGTCATATCCGGGCGGCATTGCACCATAGTCTTGTTGGGGCGGCGGGGCATAGTATCCATATTCGCCTTGCTGCTGACCATACTGCTGGGGTTGCTCCTGCGGTGACGGTCGCTGTTGGGCTGGTGGCGCGTATTGCTGATAATCCTGCTGTTGGGGTTGAGGCGGCACTTGCTGCTGGGGTGGAGGCGCATACTGCTGGGCCGTCTGGACATCATCCCGAACCAGTTCATAGCCCAGCGTGACTGTTTCCCCCAGGCCAATCATCTCACCCCGATTCAAGGGGCGAACACCCGTCATGCGCTGGCCGTTGATGAACGTGCCATTGGTCGATCCCAGGTCTTCTAGGTTAAACCCATCAGCCCCTTTTGTCAGACGCAAATGATGACGGCTGACCTCTGGATCATTAATTACGATGTCATTGGTAATATCACGTCCTAGCGTGATGACATCTTTATCAAGCTCATAAGTCTGGTTCGGCTGTGGCCCTCGCCGGACGACAAGCCGGAAGCGGTCGCCCTCTGCCATGCGCCCCTCCTGAAGTTGTACAGTAATCAATAGCGCGTATTGTACACTATCTATCCACGTTTTGGCAGGCGGTGATCGTCAGGTGAGCGTAGGTTGGACGTATTCCATAAAGCTAGCAACGGGTAGTTGGATGGAGTATCATAAAAGGTATGATACTCGAACGGAGGGACTGTTATGAATAAGCGCCTGTTTACTTTATTTATAATATCGTTGTTGCTGATAATGACAGCCTATGCTCAGGAAATCGCGCCTAAACCGGATGATGAAATCAACCCGGCAGTCAACATTAGCTGGCCTCCGCCTGTCTATGTACTGCGGGGAGAGGTTGAAATCCGGGGCTCTGCTAACGTTGTGAGGATGTCCAATTACTTCATCGAATTTCGTCCTGTGGAGTTTCCTGACAAGAGCAAGGAGGCGGACACAACCCCTACGCCGGAAGTGTGGTTCCCGGTGACGCTGCCAGAGACTGAGGCTGTTGATAATGATGTGTTGGGAACATGGAATACAAAAACGGCCCCAGACGGCCTCTATGAACTCCGCTTGACCATCAATATACCCGATCAGCCTGCACAGCGCTTCCTGGTCAGCCCCATTCGGATCGAAAACAACCCGCCAGATTTCGTTCCAACACTAGCCCCTTCATCCACATTGATCTCAACCCGCGTCCAACGCCCAACACTGGCCCCTTCGCCTACGCTGATCCCAACCCGCGTCCAACGCCCAACACTGGCCCCTTCGCCTACAGCGTTGGATACTACGCCGCGAGTCACAGCAAACCTCAACTCGAACGTGCGATCAGGCGATAATACAGGCTATTCTATCGTTGGCAATCTCCTCCAAGGCGAGACGGCTCGTGTGATCGGTATTAGTGCTAGTGGCAGTGGTTGGTATTTTATTGAACTGCCAAATGGACGTCGGGGTTGGATTGCCCCCAGTATCGTGACACCTGCCGGCGATATTCGCAGTGTGCCGCGTGTACAGCCACCCGCCACCGCCACCCCAACAGCGACTCACACACCACTCCCAACGGGTAATCTGACGGGTTCACCCCCTTCGCTCTCGCCGAATCCGCCAACCTGCGGGCAGCCGTTTGAGGTGTTGGTCAACATCACGAACTCAGGCACAGCACCAACCACCACCAACGCGACAATCACGATTGAAGACATCGCACGCGGCAATTTGGTACAGGCAACGCAGATTCATACCGTTCCACCCTTACAACCAGGCGCTAACTTTGTCGTCGGTGGACAATTCACCATCTCAACATTTTTCAATGAAGAACACCACATCGTGGTTCGCATCGACACGAGCAACGCCGTTGCCGAAACAATCGAGTCCGATAATGTTCTGATGACGACCTATATCTTGCAGAAAGGGGTCTGTGCGTAACAAACGATTGAACCACAGCATCCATAAAAAAGCTGGGGACATGACAGAAAAGGGCTTGAGCCCACAAACCACAGCGAAGCTTCGGTTCGCCTAGTCGTAGCAAAGCGTCACAAACTAGCAGCCCATCGTTTGCCTGGGCTGCTAGTTTAACAATCGTGACGGCAGGGCAATCGCATCCAAATGAAAAACCGTGTCTTTGCGGTTTTTAAAGTTCACAAGGGACATCGTTGTATCTGCGAATAACCGCTTGCGACACTTCTTGAACTTTTTAGAACCCGAAATCAAATTTGGTGCAATCACCCTGTCGTGGCGGAGGCTGTAGGCATCTACTGGGGTGATTTCTCTTTATGCCAAGTCTCGATAAATTCGAGAGCCGCTTCCATTGACCAGACAATCTTCTTGCGAGTGTTTTCGGGCAGGATGCGCATGTCAGTCCGCAGCGTCTCTTCGTGGATGGGCGTGCTAACGATCAGACCAACAGGAATATGGCTGGTGTCTTGCTTCATATTGGCGCGGCTGCTAGTACGGCGCGCCACTTTCAAGTTGCCTGGATCAAACATCTCGACAGCACTGAAATCAAACACCTGACCATGTACATTTTCCAGGCCAACTTCATCATAAACGGCATCAAGCCAGTCATAAACTTGGACGGTCACGTCAGCGTGCAACACCCCTCTATAGGCAATATAAGCGATGTGGGTTTCGAGGTCAAAATATGCTTCGGCTTGATCAATTTTAAGCGGATCCATAGAATTTTTATCCGTGAACAGCTTCAATCATATATCAATATTGTAGCGTTTTCTATCAAATCGACAACTGAGTAACAGGGTGATCGCACCAAATCTTTTATCTGGTCCAGAATGGTTTACAACCTGTTGGTAGGGACACGCGGTCGCATGTCCGTTTTTTGGAATCATTCACCTCTACCCCAGTGATTGTATGATAGAATCGGGTATTCTGGCAAAGAGAGATAAAACATCATGTTGCGCAGACGTAATATCATCAGCTTTGTTATGTTACTTGTCCTGGTCGTCGGAGGCGGCTTGATCGCTATCACGTTCCTGTTACAAGGTGATCCTATCCCGTTGGGTGCACCCAGTGGTGAACTGGCCTTTACATCTAACCAGGATGGGCAGTGGGACATCATGCTAATGGACACAGAAGGCGCGATCATCAACCTAACCGATGATGGTAGCGGCAAACACGATTATTTCCCAAGCTGGTCGTTTGATGACAAGATGGTAAATTTTATTACAAATCGGGATGACGCCCTGGGGCCGGGTCAGGTGACCCCCCAGGGTGAAGAACTGCGCACCCTTTCCATTACGGAAGGAATTATGACCGTCTTTCGAGAGGGGCGCTTCGATTGGGACCCAGCCTGGTCCCCAGATGGTGAAGAGCTCCTGTGGGCCTCCTTGCGTGATATGAACCTGGAAGTTTATGTTTCACCTGCTGATGATTTGGAAAGCCGCACACGCATAACAAGTGACCGTATGCTTGGCCCGCGTGATTGGTTCCATAGCTGGTCCCCAGACGGACAATATATCGTGTTTGGCTCGGATCGTGATGGCAACGAAAATATCTACCGCATCAACGCCGATGGAACGGATCTCATCCAACTGACTGATGACCCAGAGGACGACTTTCATCCCATGTGGTCCCAGGACGGGCAATCAATTGCGTTCGTCTCCGAACGGAACACCAGCTTGGCAGCAGGCGTCATAGACCTATTTGTCATGGACATTGACGGTAGCAACCAACGGTTGTTGGGTGAAGATGAGGTCTGGGTTGGTGATTTGATCTTTTCGGCAGATGGACAGGAAGTGGTCTATGTTTCTAACGAAGAAGGTAATTGGAATCTGTATACAATGGATGCGAATGGCGAAAATATCACACGCATAACGGAAAGCAATGCCGATGATCTATTCCCAGTCTGGCGTCCGATTCCATTGGAAGAAAACTAGGCAATGCGTTATCTTTGGACCAGGGTAATTCTGGGCATTTGTTTAGGGCTAACTGGTATCATTTCGCTCTTTCAAATTTCGATGCTGATAGCCGGTTGGGTTCTGCCAGAAGCTGATCAAGTCGCGTTTATGTCAAGCCGCGAACTCAACTATGATTGGAACATCCAACTGCTGGACGTTCGATCTGGTTTAAGCGTACCTTTGACTTACCGCGAACGCAATGAACGCTTCCCGGCCTGGTCGCCAGACGGCAAGCAAATCGTCTATCACGCCGATGAGCAATTTCGAGAGTGGGTGTTTGATCTGTTCAGTATGAACGCCGATGGCAGCGATCAAGACCTGCTCGAATATGATTTGGACCGCGTGGGTGAAGAGCATCTGAACGATGCAATGGCAGCATTTTCCCCGGATGGCAGCAAGTTAGCCTTTCACTCTGGCTCAGAATCTATCGGTTATCACATGTATGTGATTGATCTGGTAACAGGGGTGGCGTTGCGGGTCCTCAGTGGGCCAGGGGATAACGTTTTTCCAGCGTGGTCACCGGATGGTACGAAGCTCGTCTTTTCTGCCCGCCGGGATGAAAATGGCATTCCACATGATCTGGCAAATGGACAACTATCGCCATTTGCCAATGTCCCGTTGACTATTCCAACACCTCATCCACAATCTTCCCTCCCTCCTTCATCTGGTAGCAGCAGCCAATCAAGCCGGGTGGCACAGGCATCTATCTATACGCTCTATATCTTGGATGTATCCGGAGATTTGAGTGATCCCTTTGCCAACGCCAAAAAGATCAAGCGTTTGCTCCCTAATGATGTTCTCATTGAGGCACACACACCGGCCTGGTCACCGGATGGTCAGAAAATCGCTTTTGTTGGGGGATATGGCAGCAAGCCAGAGGACATTTTCGTGATTGATCTGGAAGAAGGCGTTGTGACGAATCTCACCAATTCAGTCAATGCCAGCACCTCTCATCCTGATTGGTTGCCAGATGGCAGCGGTATTATCTTTGCGTCTGACCGTGACGGCTTTGACTTTGATCTCTATGTGATGAACCCAGACGGCAGCAATGTACGTCGCTTGACCCATTCATCAAGTAATGAAATGGCCCCTGCATGGCGACCTGACGCGAAGTAATCAGGCCATCGTTCGATTGGGTTCTTCTTCGCTCAAATTGAAGTAGTGGAGGCTATCGCGCATATCTTCGACATCCCACATCTCCAGCACAATAGAAGGATCAACTTTCAGGGCACGGATGCGATCCAGAATGTCCTGATAATCCAGCACCCCCTCTTCCCAATCCAGGCCATGATGTTCGTCCAGAATACCATTGTTGTTGTTGACATGAAAATGAACCAACCAGGGCTTCATGGTATCTAGCCAATCTTGCGTGGTGTAGTCGTTGTCACCAAAGAGATGAGCGTGACCAATATCTATACAGGCTTTGAGATGCGAGTGGTTCACCTCACGCACCAGGTCAGCGATGATGCCAGGTTCAAATTCCCACATATTTTCGAGTGCGATGGTCACATCATGCTCCCGAGCATACTCCGCCAATGGATACCAGAAGATGACATTGCGTTTATGCCAGCCATCACGATAGACCGGGTTATGGAGCGCACCAATGAAGTTCGCATGCAGATTGATGAGCGATGCGCCTAATTCTCCGGTGATGTGGATGGCTTGTTGGTAACGCTGATAACAAACCTGATTGATGCGTGTATCTGGGCTGCCAGAGGCCATATCCATGAAAGGGCCATGTAGGCTGATTTTGCCGGGGACATGCCGCAGCAAAGTACGATAGGCGCTGGCCGTATTCTGCCAATTGCCATCGAGCACATCAGGGTAGCTAAAGGCCATGACCTCGACACCCAGATTGTATTCAACTGCGAGATCGATGCACTCTTCAACATTTTTACGATCTGCCATCAACTGGACGTTATCCTTTGCCACGGTACAACTCTCTTTAAAGTGTTTATCCATTGTTACATTCTACAACAATTGCCCAACAATCGTATGAGAAGCAAGGTTATAAATCCGCTAGAATGGGGTTAGATTGATGTCGGTTTAAGCGCCGCAGCTTTCCTCACCGGCGAAGGCAGCGGGTGACCAGACAGGTGGCGTATTGCCTGGTGGGGTGTCTGCAAAGCGCTGCCAAGACAAGTCTTGCATGTTCACGACAATGACACGGTAGCCACTACGAAACGCCAAAAACGCCCCCGTTTCGTGAAAGCGTGGGTAGTCTGAGTAACGGTAATTTTCGCCTGCCAAAAACAAGGTACCATCATTGTCAGCATTTCCAACCAAGGGAATCCGCCAGAGTTGATTCTCGTTCGTTCCACGAAAATCCCGAACCGCTGCTATCATGGCAGAACTATCTGGCAGGAAGGTATGATCCAGCGTCAGGTTCCACAAAAAGCTGAGTTGAGTGGGGATCGCGCCATTCTCGTTAGCAATCATCCAGATGGTGTCGTTGGATGGGCTGGGAGAATAGATAAAGCTGAGCAATTCATTATCAGGACTCCAGCGCGGTGCCCGAACTGTCCCAGTTAGATAGGTCGTTAAACGATACTTGGTTTCGCCGTCGGCGCTGACCACCCACATATCCGCTTCCAGCACTGTCGGCAGTTCAGGTGTTTCAACGCCAGCGAGAGGCTCAGTTGTTGGAACAGCCGTCGATTGTACATCGGCCCCGGCAACCCGTTCATCATAACTGACATATGCCAGCCATTTAGCATCGGGCGACCATTGAGGGGTAAACTCGCGCCCGGTCACACTGTAAAACCCAGGTTCATTGCCAATGTCAGAAACATAGGCAATATGATTTTCACGCAGGCGGCTGCCATCGCCTTGGGGACGGTCTCGGATCATGTTGAAAGCGATGATCCCATCAGATGACCAATCTGGCTCCCAGATCCCCCAAGCATCCGCCTCAAGTTCAGGATATTCAACGACCTGCTGCATATTGCTACCGTCAAGATCAGCAACATACATTTGTGGCAGCATATTTTCGCTGGTGTCCAGTGTAAACAATACCTGGCAACCATCTGGTGAGAAATCCCATACATGGAGTTCGCCAGATCCAAAGCGCAATTCACGCGGCGTTGATTCCACCATGCCCACATCATATAACAAAATACGATCCTGCTGCGCGGTGGTCAGCGCCAACACAGGCCCAACCAGGGGTGCGTCCCCTTCGGTTTGTGCCACAGTTTGAACCGTGAGTACAACGGCGATTAACAACAGACAAATAGATTTACTGCTTGCTAACCAGTTCAACATCGGCATCAACCATCAATTTAATCAGTTCCTCGAACGATGTACGCGGTTCCCAGCCGAGTTCTGCTTTGGCCTTTGAGTAATCGCCGCGAGAGGCTGCGATCTCCGTCGGACGGTAGAACGCTTCGGCACTCACCACATGATCCTCCCAGTTCAAGCCAACATACTCAAACGCCGTCTGGCATAAATCCCGAATGGTATAGGCGGTATTGGTAGCAATCACATAGTCCTGGGGGGTGTCTTGTTGCATCATCAACCACATCGCTTCAACATACTCTTTAGCATAGCCCCAATCACGCACAGCGTCGAGATTACCCAGCTTCACTTTATGATCAACCACAAGCGGTTCGCCATGTTCATTGACTGGGACATGCGCCGCACCAACTTTGATGCAGGCTACCGCCATCGTCACTTTGCGCGTCACAAAATGCAGAGAACGACGTGGACTTTCGTGATTGAACAACATCCCGGCACAGGTGAACATATCGTACGATTCACGGTAGTTAGCATTGATCAGATGGGCATAGAGTTTAGCGATTCCATAGGGATTATTGGCTCGCAACGCCACTGATTCGTCTACCACTTCTTCTTCAACACCACCGAAAATTTCGCGGCTGGTGGCTTGGTAAAATCGAGCATCTGGCTTGTATAGGCGTGTGGCTTCCAACATTCGCAATGGTCCCATTGCCGTGATTTCGCCAGTGACGATGGGCTGTGTCCAACTATCGGCGGGAACAGATTGTGCAGCAAGATTATAGATTTCATCCGGCTGATGCTTCTTGATGATGCCGGCGATCCCATCCCCATCCAACAGGTCACCATATTCTAGGTGAATCTTACCAATCAGATGGTCTATGTTTGGGTAGAAGTAATGGGTTGAACGGCGGGCCATACCCACAACTTTGTAACCTTTTTCCAGTAAGAATTCCGCCAGATAAGAACCGTCCTGCCCGGTGATGCCCGTAATCAATGCCGTTTTCATACAATGCTATGCCCTTTGTTTCAAAAAACAAGCTCCATGCTACCATTAAAATTGATATTATGACCAGAGTTTATAGTTTTTAACTCTACATTAACATATAATCCAATGACACCTAAAAGGAGAAATAAGGTGCGGATGATTTCTCCTGGCTTTTAAGGTGAACAGTGCTTTGGAAGAGGGTGGCGCAATTTGGAGTGAAGTGTGCTCGCTTTATTGAGAGTTTCGCCTCAGAGGTTGCATCATGCCAACTGAAACGATTAAGTGTCCGGTGCAGCGCGTCACCAATGGGCCATTCTTCCACTTCTTTAGGTTACGCCCTGGGATGCCAGCGGACGTTATAGGTTTGCCCCGTAAAACCCACCACCTTATGTTGCCGCCGCCGTCGAAGAAAAAATGGCGGCGGCAAACCAAGGAAAATGGTGGAGAACTGGCAGAAAATTGCAGCAAAAAGAGGTCTCCAAGTGGCCGCTGCGCAACCCAAAAATGGCAGTCAAAATGATCTCCAAGTCGTTGATTTAACCTCAATATAGTTGAAAAAAGTGGATTTGGGAGAACACAACGCAGAACGTGTGTTCTGTATTCAGACGCGTCAAATTCCCCAATTCGAGGGAGTGGGGAATTGGAAGACATGAGCCGGATAGTTTTTGACCGCCCATCCCAGGATGCAACGGGTGGTGCGATCCACCACCGTCATCACGTCAGACCCTCCGAAGGTGAACAATTCATGCTCCGGTATGGGGGGCAGTTGCTCATTAGGTTGTGTGGGCCTTCACCCCATTCATGACCGCTTTGTGATCCCCTGCCATTGTTGAGTTTGGGATGGGGCGTATAGATACGCTGGCACTTGTGGCGTTGGTTCCCATTTTGACCGGGTTGGCTGTTGCGTGTGCTACCTCTTCCCCATTCCCGGGGCTTTCCAAGTCTTGCGCCTTCAGGTGCAAGGGAGTATACTCCCGTCTGAGTTGGAAGAAGACCATCCTGATTTAGTCAGGCCCTGACTTGCTCAGGCGTCAACGGCAGAAGCCCACTGAACCTTCGGTTCACTTTAGCTGTGGGAGTATGTCACATGAATGGGCTACTCATCGCCGGATCAACATTGGGGGATTCTACTCCGATCCCAAGGTCACAGGAGACATACGTTGTGATTTGCATCTCCGCTGGAGCCGTGATGGACAGCAAGTGTGCATCGATTCGATCCACGAGGGCCAGCGGCAAATGTATATTGTGGATATCTCGGCGGTTGTATCGGCCTAAGTAAAAAAGGGCGAGGAGTTGCTGTTCCCCGCCCGAAATTACAAGGATTTAGCCGCTACTGATGACCGGAATTGCCAGATCGCCAGAGTTACGGATTGCGCCGAGGTTGGTTTGAATCCAGCCCATCACCATCGCGCTGCTGCAATCGGCTTCAATATAAAGCCATCCACTGTTGGCACTGCGGCCTTTAATCGTATATTCGCGGTTCGCAACCAGATTACACAAACCCGCCGAGTCCGCGCCAGCAGCCTGGTACAGCGTGCTGTTACGATAGGGAACAAAACGAGGTAGTTGGATTTCGCCTTGTGATTCAACAATCGGGGTGCCGGTCAAATCACCAAATGCAAGAACCAACTCACTATTGACCCAACCTCGAATGTTACCGGCCTGCACATACCACCAATTGGCACGAGCATTGCGACCCAAAACAATCAGTTCTGTGTTGGTACTCAGGACACCGACGACTGTGTACTGCGGGCCATCGCCACTGCGCATGTTGGTACTGCGATTGCCGACACGCAAATACCCGTCACGTAAACGTCCAATACCGTCAGGATTGGCAGGGCGGGGTGGGGCAGCATTGATCGCTACACTGGGCGAAGTAACTAGTGGGTTATCAGTCGAATTAGGTAGTTCTATTGTCGCTACTTCACGGGCAGCCCGACCAGTCGGGCGTGGAACCACAGGAGCTGTTACCAACGGGGTTTCAGTCGTCAGGACATTGGCTTCAACTGGCAAACCATCACATGCACCGACGGCTGTGTAGATGATATCTTCTAGTTCGCCATTCCCAGCGCGGCTGAAAACCGTCACGATCAGTGGGTTGGCAATAGGCAGAGAAGACCATTCAAAGGTCGCGCCCGGTGTGAAGGCAATAGTCTTTCCCAGGTCAGCAGTCTGTTTGGTGGCGTTAAAGATCACATTGCCTCGTCCATCAACAGCCCCAATGACAATGGTCTCTTTATGAACCCCTGTGTTGTCTCGGTTGAGTGTAATACTGCCACCATTGTTGGTAAATCCATCACAGCCGACAGCCCAGTTCAGACCGTTATTAACTCCCGCACTCGCACTACCGGCAACCAAGGCCAGCACGACGAGCAATGTAATAAAACTGCTTTGTCTCATGATCATTCCCCTAGTCTGCATCTATAGATCTCTTTAATCATGCGTCAATTTACAAATTTTGACAATTACATTCCACCCAAATATCATTGACCTAACCAATTTGCAGCGTAGGTTGAGCGTAGGGAAACCGTCAAACAGGACACAACAAGATATGATACAGTGGAAGCTGTTGAGTAGGGGATGCCCCCATTTCCTACTCAACAGCTTCCCCGAGAACAATACGTCCCTGATATCTTCCCCAGGGACGTATTGATTCTATGCTATGATTCAACCTATGAACTATGTTGATGTCGCTACACAACGACCTATAGATAGCCTCCTGACTTACCATGTACCCGATACCCTACAAGGCACACTTGCCCCCGGTCATCTGGTGCGGCTCGATTTGCGCACAGCGGCTGAACCGGGCATCATCTTACGGGTTCATGACACAGAACCTATAACCGCTGCTGGCAAGCTGATCGTAACCAAGCCGGTGCTCGATCTACTCGACCCGGAACCCGTCGTCAATCAGGATCAAATCGACATAGCACGATGGATCAGCGAGCGTTATCTAGCTCCGTTGGGGCCATGCTTGTGGTTAAGCTTGCCTCCTGGAATCGCCGGCAAGCGTGATTTTGTTGCGACCTTGCTGCGACCAGATGTTGTTCGAGATGACCCCATCGAGATGCAGATCATTGATCACCTCAATAAACGAGGCAAGCTGACAGGGAGACAACTCAGCCGCAGGATCAAAATCAAAGGCTGGCAATCCGCTTTGCAACGCTTAGAAAAAGGCGTGATTGTCCAAACTGAGTCACTGCTGCTTCCTCCTAGCATCAAACGTGAAAAGTATCAGGTTGCAGCACTCACCCTCCACCCAGATCGCATTCAGTCTATTCGCCGTTTCCTGGGTAAACCCACCCGCAAATCAGAACTGCTCGAATTGATCGTCACCTTGATTGAAGACAATGGGACCCCGCCGACAGCCCCTGAAATCCTGGGCATGCCAGATGTGAGCCCGACACACCTCAAACATTTGGTGGATGATGGCATCATCGCCATAGATGACGATGACCACCTGCTCCTCTGTTTCGAGATGGATGAATTGGATGATGTTCTGTTTGATCTACAAGCAGGGCAGTTGGACATGCACATTTTGAAGGTGCTGGCACGCGAAGGGGAACAAGTTGATGTGAGTTGGGTCTATGCCCAGACAGGAGCCAAGCTCGCTGATCTCAAACGATTGGCCACCCGCGAGTTCATTTATCTGGGTGAACGCACCCTAAAGGACACACCCCAACAGCAATCCAAGTTTATTCCGTTGCCACCACCCCAACTAACCGAGGGCCAGCGCCACGTCTGGCAAATCATTCTCAAATACCTGAACAAGGCTCAATCTCAGTCCAAGGAAGCGGGCAGTGGGGTGTTCTTGCTCCATGGCGTTACGGGCAGCGGCAAAACTGAGATTTACCTGCGTACTATTGAAAAGACACTCTCATTTGGGCAACAAGCCATCTATATTGTGCCAGAGATTGCCTTGACAGCACAGACTATCCGCCGGGTAATGGCACGATTTCCAGGCAAGGTCGCCATTTTGGATGACCGCGATGCTCATGATCCTGGTCAAGTCGCGCTGGTACACAGCGGCTTACGACCAGCTCAACGTTATGATGTCTGGCAGCGGGCGAGGGCAGGTGAAATCGACATTATTGTGGGAACCCGATCCGCGTTGTTCACACCGCTGCCGAATGTCGGGCTGATTGTCCTTGATGAATCACATGATAGCAGTTATAAACAATCGCCCCCTATGCAGCCGCCTGTTTATTATCATACGCGGGATGTCGCCGAGCAGATGATGCGTCGAAACAATGGTGCATTGATCCTTGGTAGCGCCACCCCCAGTGTGGAAACCTATTTCCGGGCACAGCGCGGGGATTTGACTTATCTGCATTTACCGGACCGCATCATGGGGCATCGAGTTCTCATTACCGAGCAGGCCGAGCAGGAAGGTCTCACGCCCCAATATACTGTCGAACCCAGCGATAGTTCAGATTCACTTTCGATCCCATTACCTGACGTTCAGGTCATCGATATGCGTAATGAACTCCGGGCAGGCAATACCGATATTTTCAGCCGCGATTTGCAAGCGAATCTCAAGCAAGTCCTAGCGGCAGGGCAGCAAGCCATTCTATTTCTGAATCGGCGGGGTGCATCCACCTTCGTATTCTGCCGGGATTGTGGCTATGTGGTGGTGTGTCCGCGCTGCGATATGCCCATGACCTATCATGATTCGAGCGAGAATCTGCGTTGTCATCACTGTGGGCAAAAAAAACCTAATCCAACCGTATGCCCGTCCTGTGAGTCACACCGCATCAAATATTTCGGCGCTGGAACACAGCATATTGAGGTAGCATTTCGTGCCCATTTTCCAGGTGCTCGTAGCCTGCGCTGGGATTCAGACACTGCAACCAAACCAGGATCGCATGATCTGATCTTGCAACGCTTCTTGAATCGTGATGCAGATGTTCTAATCGGCACACAGATGGTGGCGAAGGGACTTGATCTGCCCTTAGTGACATTGGTGGGGGTGGTCAATGCGGATATGGGCATGGCCTTACCAGATTTTTATGCCTCAGAGCGTTTGTTTCAATTGTTAACTCAGGTGGCGGGCAGAGCCGGACGGGGTTTATTGGGTGGGCGTGTTATCCTGCAAACCTATCAACCTGAACATGATGCAATTCAGGCTGCCTCACATCATGACTATGATCAGTTCTATGCTAAAGAGATCGTCTTCCGTCGCGAAATGGGTTATCCACCATATCGACGGATTGTGCGGGTCCTGTGTACAAACACCAACATTCACAAAGCACAGGATGAAGCGCAGCGGGTTGCTGACTGGTTACAAAAGCGAGTGACCGAGCAGAATAGGACCACGACAGAAGTTTTCGGGCCGACACCCTGCTTCTTCAGCCGTGTGAATCGGCTTTATCGTTGGCAGGTCATTGTACAGGGGCCCCAACCAGCCGCCATTTTCGACGGTTTTGGCATGATCCCCGGACGCCATGTGATTGTCGATCCACAGGATATTTTGTAAATTCTTATGCGGCTTGCCGCGCCAGATGAGGGGGCGGCTTTATAACTAACACCATAATGCCGACAACCAGCACAATCGCACCCAATATATATGGGAAAGCCGGATTGCTGCCATAAAGCCCTGTGCCCAACATCGGCCCGAAGATGAAACCTGTACCACCAATCGAACTCATGATGCCCGCCGCTGCACCCTGTTCATGGGGTTCAACAGCAAAGGTGATGGCACTTCGATAACCTGGAAACGCAAACCCTGCACCAAACCCCTGAAATACCAACGCTAAAGTTAAAACCCAGAAATTGCGACCTAAAACCAACAATACAGCAGCAGTGAGCAGTAGCGGCAGTCCTATCCGCATCAAAGTAGTGGGCGACCATTTGAACACCCGAATCAAGATCATCTGAGCGATAACCGCAGATGTTCCAGAAGCCACCAGGGCCAGGCTGACTGCCTGGGCGGTTTCCTGCGACGAAAGCTGCAAGCGATCCTGAAACAGAAAGCCGATGGTAAACTGTACCAGGGCCAGAATCGTCGTGACCGTAATTCCCACGACCAAGGTGGGCCACACACGTGGATCAACCGGGCTGATACGTGGTGGCGTTTGGCCCTGGGTGATGGTTGGTTTGACTGCAGGCAGGAATAACCAGACCAGCACCACGCCCAACAAGGGGAGCACGGCCGACACAAAAATTGGCGCGACCAACCCCCAACCAACAATAATGCCACCCAGGGCGGGGCCAAAAATCGTACCCAGGCTGCTCGCTGCCGAGATGATGCCGAGGGCATTGGTGCGCGTTTGCCCCGTCGTCGTATCCGCCACATAAGCCTGTGAAGCAGGCAACGAACCTGAAAAGAGCGTACCGACGATCATCCGTGCCGCAATCAGCAGCAACCATATGACCAGCGACGAGGCAAAGACTTCATCCAGGCCCAACTGCATCACCAGACCAAACGCGCCGACCCCAAGCGCATAACCTGACAGCGATAAGATGAAGACTGGCTTGCGTCCCCACACTTCGCTGCGGCGTCCCCAAATCGGGCTAAAGATGACCCACATAACAGAGGAAAAGGTCATTATCAAACCACCTTGAAATTCGCTCAGACCCAGTTCACGCACCAGGGGTGGCAGTATCGGACCGAGAATCGATTGACCAATATAGACACTGAACAAGCCAGCAAACAAGATATAAGCGGATTTCACACAGCCCTCCTCACAACAACTCAGCCCATCATAGCCGAATCTGCTCAATCCGTCTGAGTCCAATTCGTGCTCTATCGACTGTTGACCAACCCTACTTGGCGGCCCTTTTGGTTGCCATTTTCCCTGGTTTTCCGCCCTTGTTGCTGCAATCTTTTTTGTTCGACGACCTCATCTATGCCCTTCACCACTCCCTTCGTAGCTCGATCTATCAACGACGTTACCGATCACAGGAAACCCCTAATAAAATCATCACCGCCTTATGACGAACAGTGTAGCGAATTAGAGTTGGGGTGACTGTCAGAATGATTATCGGGCGTTGATCCTGCGCTTTCTGTGCATCATGGTGTCTTACTGGCATGTCTCGACCAACCGCCCAAGCGCAGATTGCGAGTCCCTTCTATAATCAGTCAACAACAATGGATCAGCGACGATGGATATTCAACTTGAAACTAAAACCGTCTTGCAGCTGCAAGAAATGTCTAAAGAGCAAGACCGTGAAATTAGCGTGATTCTAAAGGAAGCCATTGAGTATTACGTTGAGCAACACACGAATGAGACTGTCTTCCGCGAAACGGTGCGCCACATCATGGAAATACACCAATGGTTACTGCATGAACTGGAAAAACAATGACCCACTTTTTGAACGCTGTTGACCTGATTATTATCAACGAAGAGATTATCGGTCAACAGTCGCAACTACGCGACATTGACCTTTTGGAATCCGCCGTTGAGCGCCCCAAAACCAGTGCCTTTGGTGAGGATGCCTATCCAACCGTGATCGATAAAGCCGCTGCCTTCTTCCATTCGCTATCACGCAATCATGCGTTTGTTGATGGCAACAAACGCACATCGGTTGTCGCTCTGATCACCTTTCTTGATCTGAATGGTTATACGACCACCTGGGAACCGCAGGACGCGCTCGATTTCATCCTTAAGATGGCAACCGGGCAATTGCAACTGGCAGATATTGTTCAATGGCTCAATACAAACACGACAGAACTTCAATGATGATCCGCTACCTGACAGCCGCCGAAGTTTATAGCATTAATGAGGAAGTTGTTGAAGAACGTCCTTTTGTACGAGATCGTCATTTGCTGCGCTCGGCCTTGATCCGTCCTAGGACAAAAGTTTTCGGGGAAGAGGCGTATCCCTCGTTGTTTGACAAGGCGGCTGCGCTGCTCCATTCGCTGGCTTATCATCACCTGTTTGGCGACGGCAATAAACGCACGGCAACCAGAGCCACTGTTCTGTTCTTAGAAACCAATGGTTATCAACCTACCTGGACAGCAGACGAAATTTATCACTTTGTGCTGGAAGTTGCGAAGGGTAGGGCCGAGGTCGAAACCATTGCAAACTGGCTCATCAAACACACACAGGCAGTTTTGTAAAAACTCAGATAGTCAATCATATGGTTACGATTGTGGCATTGTGGGGCATGGTACGCCCCTTTATCATGTTAAGCGTGATCTTGGTCTACATACTGGGGACGCTGGTCGCCTGGGCTCAGGGTCATGGCTTCGATCTAGCAGCTTTTAACTATGGGTTTATCGTATTGATGCTGGTCTCAGCGTCTATCCACTATATCAACGAATATGCCGATTATGAAACGGATGCCCTGACCACGCCGACACCTTTTTCTGGGGGCAGCGGCGTTCTGAAGAAAGGACAGGTTGACAGAGAACTTGCTTTGCGGGCCGGGTGGGTCACGCTGATCCTGGGCTTGCTGTTGGCCATCATGGGTTTACTGCTCAATTCGATGAATGCGCTATCTGTTTTGTTTCTGGTTGTTGGTGCTTTTGGTGGCTGGATGTATTCAATGCCACCTTTACAATTGGCATGGCACGGATGGGGCGAACTGGATAATGCCCTATTAGGCGGATTGCTGCTCCCTTTGTATGGTTATGCTGTCCAAGCAGGAAGCGCTAACTTCTGGGTTGCCCTTGCTTTTGTACCATTCACCTTGCTGGCTTTCCTCAACCTGCTGGCAACCACCTGGGCAGACCGACTTGCAGATCAGGAGGTGGGCAAATATACGCTGGCTACTCAATGGTCAACTGTCCGCCTGCGCAGGCTGTATATTACCCTTGCGCTTACTGCCTTGCTCGTACTGCCGCTATCTCATGTGCCCTATGAGGTCGCTTATGGCAGTCTGCTCGTTACGCCATTCGTCCTATTGGGGTGGTTGCGCTACACTCGTACCGACTTCCCGATGGCGTCAGTTACTTCTATGCTTGTGCTGCTCATCGTTCAGATGGCCTTCTGGTGGCAAGTGGGTATCTCTTGAGATCACTATTTCCGATTAGCGTACTCGTTGCGCATCCACAATTTGATGACATTCCCTTCATCATCCAACTCAAAACGGGCTGTTTCGTTTGATTGCCCTGATTCTTTGAGCGTAAACACATGGGCCTCATCTGTAGGCTCCAGGATTACTGGCAGCGCGTCCATATAGTCCAAATAGATGATCTGTAATTGATCCTTGCGAACCACGACTTTTTCAATCGCCCAATCGCTTTCATATTCCCCGATATATTGCTCCCAAGAAGGGTCAGCTTTGGGTCTGTCTTTCTCCGTCGCTTTGATAATTTCTGGCAGTATGAGTTCGTAACTTTGCTCAACATACTGATACGGGTTGCTACCGAGCGCATTGGTCAACACAATCACACCGATCTTGTGCTCCCGGCAGGTTGTAAACCCGGTTAGATAACCAGGATAACCTCCACTATGCCCACTAATGACCCAATCTTTGACCTTGAACAGACTAATACCCAAACCATACCCGCCATCCCACTTTTCATAGAGCCAATGGACACGGTGCATATCGCGCAACGAATACTCTGATAGAATTTCGGTCTTATCCTGGCTGAGATGAAACCGGGCATATTTCACCAAATCATTAGCAGATGATGCGAAGTTGGCAGATGCCTCGAAGCCATTCATCAAGAAAAAAGGCTTTGTCTCACGTTTATAGTCCTCATCAAATACACTATACCCCTTCGCAAGTAATGGGTCGTCGCTTTGGGGTACTGGATAGGTCTCGGTCATGTTTAACGACTCCAGAATGTGTTCCTGGAGGTAATCAGCCCATGGTTGCCCAGATACCACGGCGATTATGCCACCCAACAAAGAATAGCCAAGGTTGCTATAGGCAAATTGATGGTAGGGCGGGCGGGTTGGCTGTCGCTTTTGGGTTTCCTCTACAAACTCATCCCATTCGGGTGCATCACTATCTGTCCACATCGGGCCGTGCGAATCACGAGGTAAGCCCGATGAATGGGTCAATAGATTACGAATCGTAATTTCGGGTGCGTCTTCATAACGCAGATCGAACCAATCCAGGTAGTTCGAGACTGGATCATCCAGGCTTAGCTTGCCTGCATCTCGGAGTTGCATAATCGCGGTTGCCGTAAAGGTCTTGGTGATACTGGCGATTCTGAAACGAGTATCCAATGTCACCGGCGTTTTTAATTCAAGATCAGCATAGCCATAGCCCTTACCCCACAACAATTCACCATCATAGACAACGGCAACCGCAAGACCGGGCTGGAGGCTTTTGTGCATGGTGCGCTCAATCCACTTGTCGAGAATATCAAGCGACGTCGCTAAATCAGGGTGATCTTGGATCAACTGATGGGTCATGTGTGCTCCTTAAATGATACATGGCTAGTGCGCGCCTAATTTACCGAGCGCCCAGTTTGCTGTTTCGCGTACATCCTCGTCTTCATCCTCTGCCATGGCCCGTAACGGTTCAATAGCGCGTTTATCGAACAATCCGCCCAGAATTTCAGCAGCATAGAGCCGAGTGGCAATCGGCGGATCATTATCAAGTAATTCCAACAGCGCATCAACGGTAGCCCTACCGCCAATATTGGCGAGGCTTCTGGACGCAGTAAAACGCACCTCCGGGTGGTCATCGGTGGTCATGGCCTGAACAAGCACCGGGATTGAGCTCTTATCTGGCAGGACGCCCAAGACTTCAGCAGCCGCAATACGTACCTGCTCAAAGGGATCGTCGCGCAGGGCAGTCCAGAAAGCTTTAAGCGCGTCCATCGCCTTTTGTCGTCCCAGACCACTAATAGCCTGTACCCGCACCTGATAATTCTCATCATTGAGCATTCCCAGCAGCGGTACAACGGTACGCTCATCCCGCAGATTGCCTAACGATTCAACTACGCGCACTCGCACCGTATATTCTGGGTCCTCCAAAGCCGCAATTAATGGCTCAACCACCCGAAAATCACGCTCACGTCCTAAACGCCACGCCGAATGCAAGCGAACATCCGGGTCAGGATCATTAACAAGGCGAAACATATAATCATCAAGCGTAGGTTCGTCCGACATCCGAGTTATTCACCCACATGTGGCGTCAATCGCTGATCGATAACAACAAATACATCAATTTCAGCCACTGCACAATTCCCGTTTCCGTCGCATCCATTATATGCACGGACATAATTGCCTAGCAACTTTCGATCAACCGCTATGCCACCATCTTCCATCAGTGTGCTGGTCATAGCGACGGCATCCAACAACATCACCAATGCATTGTAGCCATAAGTTCGTTCGGCCTTGTCAGGTAAGCGACGCTTAAGGAAATAGGACTGATCGGCTGCATTGCCCGCCAGATCAATGTACTCCTCCGCCTCAACAATATCCCCCAACACAAACGACGTATCCGGGAATTCTGTCTTAAGATTGGCAGCGGTAGATGTCCGTCCAGCATAGAAAATCAACTGTGGGGCATGACGGCTGATTTGCTCAACCAATTCCGCCATGCTCAAGCTCATTGATTCAACTATAATAAAGTCCAATACTTTGCCACCAAGTTCATTGAAGCGCTCAACGAAAGTGGATGCTAACTGCCCACCGACAATTTGCTCATCATGCACCACAAGCACTTGTTGGATTCCAAGCATCTCAAAAACAAACTCTGCCGACGCCCATGCTGTATAGGCTTGCGAGGGGACAGTGCGATTGAAACTGGTCAACCCACTCCGCGTCAAACCGGGTGCATCGCAACCGGGGCTAATCGTGGTCAGGCCAGCAGAATCATAGATGGTGGCGGCTGCCTGACAACTGCTATTGCACATATGCCCAATAACGCCAACAATCGCCTCGTCCGCTGTGAATAGTTGCGCCGTCTCCAATCCACCGCGTGATGAACACCGTGTATCCTGGACAACGAGACTCGCTTCAAAAGCTTGCCCCTCAATTTCCAGCGAGCGGTCAGCCAACGCCTGGTTAATCCCTTCTAAAACCAGATCGCCGTGTTGTGTGTCCTTAAATGGTGCAGCAACACCAACTAAAATCGTCTCAACACCTGTAGCCGATTGCATGCGTGGGTTGGCAACCAGAATCAAGACAATTCCCAAAGCGAACAAACCCGCAAATATCAGCACATTCCAGGGGATTCGTCCCTTGCTATCTAAACGTGCCTTGCGCACAAAGAACGATTCTAGCTGCTGCTTCAAACGCCGAACATCGCGTTGGTAGAATGCCACATCAGTACATACCACCGCTGCCGGAATGTAGGCCAACCCCTGTAACTGGGGGGATAGGGCAGGAAGCGGCTTGTCATTAACCAGAACAACCATCATGAACAAGTCAGTGCGTTGCAATCCCGTTTCCATCACCTGATGAAAGGTTGAATCTGCCGTGAATTCAGCTTGATTGACGAGAATCAACAGAGCATCCGCACTTGAAACGGCATCTGGCCTTGGTAAAAGTCGTGCTCCCAGATCAGCAGCAAGCTTTTGCGCTAATTCTGTGTCGCTTTCCTGAGTAGTGATGAAGACTCTGGGCATTGTTTTTATCCCGTCAGATTAGACCTCGCCAGTATACCCCAATTCGTGAAAAATGTAGCAAAACCGGCTGTATGCGGTCTGTTTTCATCGGGCTATAATGAACCTGAGTATCAATGGCAATTACTTTATGTCCAAACGACATCTTTATTTCAAAAAACCAACCTTAATCACTTATTGGCTGCGGCAGCTATTCTCGTCTGATAATTTCGTTCTGATGACACTTGCTGTTGGGGTTGGGTTTGCAACTGCACTCGCGCTGTCCGTCTTTCGGGGCGCAATTGATCTGATGCATGGAGTCTTTGTTGATACCATCGGCAACAACATGCTGACCGGATTAGGCACGCTGAATATGGTTGTAGCGCTGGCATTAGCAGGGCTACTCGTTGGTCTCATCCGAACTCATCTGGTAGGCAAAGAACGCTATCACGGCGTCGCTGATATTATAGAGGCTGTGGCGTTAGCAGGTGGGCGGCTGCGCTATCGTGTCATGCCTTTTAAAGCTTTTGCTTCCTCCATATCACTAGGAGCAGGCTCATCTGTTGGACCGGAAGACCCCGGTGTTCAGATAGGCTCAAACTTAGGATCTCTCATAGGGCAACGGCTTCATCTCGATGAAGAACATACCCGCTTACTCGTGTCGGCAGGCGCGGCCAGTGCCATCTCAGCTGCTTTCAACGCCCCCATCGCCGGTGTCTTCTTTGCACTTGAGGTCATCTTACACGGTGAATTGGCAACGGCTTCAGTTAGTGTGGTCATTATCTCTGCGGTGATGTCGGCAGGTGTTACGCAAGGGCTTGGCCTGGGGATTATCAGCCCAATGGGGCCGTTTGATTTTGCTCTAGAATCCGTGCTGGAAGTCCCATTCTTTGTGCCTTTGGGATTATTCCTCGCACCTTTCGCTGCGCTGTTCATTCGACAAGCCTATTTTCAATATGATTTGTGGAACCGGATTCCTTTTGCGCCTCCTTTGCGTACAGCGCTCGCTGGGGCATTGGTTGGTTTGGTGGGTATCGCCTTCCCAGAAATCATGGGAGCCGGACGCGACACCATGAACGATGTGTTGCAAGGCCAGTTGCAATTTGCCCTACTTCCATTATTTGGATTAGCATTGGCTAAGCTGATCATGACCAGTATCAGCCTGGGTGCTGGCTTTGTCGGGGGTATTTTTGCGCCATCCCTCTTTATTGGCACAATGTTGGGTGAACTCTATGGACGTATTCTCAATGGTCTTATGGGTTCTGGGGTAGGCGACCCCCGCACCTATGCCATAGCAGGCATGGCAGGCATGATGGCGGGTGTGGTACGCGCTCCAATTACGGCCATCATGCTTGTGTTTGAACTGACGAGTGACTATCGTCTGATACTGCCCATTATGCTGGTCTCAGTCATCTGCATTATGGTCTCGGAGCGTTTCGAGGCGCATAGCGTCTATGAAGAAGGTCTGGTGCGGGAAGGCATTATTCTTCATCATGGGCGTGATGTTGATGTGATGCAAGGGGTTACAGTTGAGGAAGCCATGCATGCACCTGCGCCCCGAATTAACCGGTATGCGACTCTCACCGACTTGCGTGACGCCTTACAACACCACCACCGACACGCTTTATGTGTCGTGGATAACAACGATCGGCTGGTTGGCATCGTCACATTGTCCGATCTTCAAAGAGGCTATAAACAAGAAAATCACGCTACTCTGACTGTGGATGCCATTTGCAGCAAGGATGTTCTGATAGCTGAACCCGATGATGTTCTATGGCAGGCAATCCGGGCTATGGGGGCCAGGGGAGTCGGCAGGCTGCCTGTGGTTGATGATCGAACGGGCAAACTCGTCGGGTTAGTCAACCGAGGCGACATCGTCAACGCCTATAATACTGCCATCCATCGCAAACTGCACGACCAGCAGCAGCACGAGCAAATCCGCCTAAATACCCTCACAGGCGCGCATGTCTATGAACTCCACATCCGTCCCGATTCTGGGTTGGATGGCAAGACCATCGCTGAAGTGAAATGGCCACCCGAATCAGTCGTCGCGTCTGTCCAACGCAGGGGCAAGCTGATTGTCCCGCATGGCAATACCTTGCTCCACAAAGACGATATCTTGATGATCGTCGCTGATCCTCATTCTGAAACGCATCTGGTTGAACTCTTTGGGAAAAATAGTCTCATTAACTAACGCCACCCCCTGTAAAAAATAATTTAGGCAAATTGCACATGTCTTTTGCAAAAACATTACATTCGGCCTATGGTTATAATAATGTGCAAATTGGAATATTTGCAATTTGTGTCAGATACTATGAATGCACAAAGGAATTCGGAGAGTAAACACAATGAAGAAAGTAATGATTTTGTTCGCCATCCTTACATTGATCGTGGCTGGTTTCAGCACGATAAGTGCTGAAGATGAATATGACGGTCTTGTTCTGGATTGCCCAGACGGAGATGCGACTATCTCGCTTGGCACAGGTACTGTTGGTGCAGAATTGGAATTCCACATCGAATCTGCTGAACGGTTCAATGAGCTTTGCCCGAACATCACCGTAGAAATGTTAGAACTGCCAGATAGCACAACTGAACGTCTAGCCCTCTATCAGCAGTTCTGGGAAGCACAAAGTGGTGAAGTTGATGTTCTGCAAGTTGACGTGATCTGGGCTGGCATCATCGCTGAACACGTCGTTGACTTTAAGGAATATTTGCCTCAAGAACTGATTGACCAATACTTTGATGGTATGATCGCTGGTCAAACTATTGATGATCGTCTGGTTGCTATCCCATACTTTACCGATGCACCAGGCTTGTACTACCGCACCGACCTACTGGAAAAATACGGCCTTGAGGTTCCAGAAACCTGGGAAGAACTCACCGAAGCAGCCCAAGTTATTCAGGACGGTGAACGCGAAGAAACAGGCAACATGGATTTCTGGGGTTTTGTTTGGCAGGGTAACTCTTATGAAGGTTTGACCTGCGATGCCCATGAATGGCTCGGTTCAACCGTTGGTTCTACATTTATTACCCCTGATGGTGAAGTTACCGTCAACAACGAAGACTTTGTTTCCATGCTAGAACTGGCTGCTGGCTGGGTTGGCTCGATCAGCCCTGACGGGGTCACTGGCTATCAGGAAGAAGAAAGTCGCGCTGTATGGCAAGCTGGTAATGCTGCCTTCATGCGCAATTGGCCCTATGCGTTCTCCCTGGGTCAAGGTGAAGATTCATCTGTTGTTGACTTATTTGACTATGCACCGCTGCCTGTAGGTGAGGCTGGGGAATCTTTCGGTTGCTTGGGTGGATGGCAAATTGCCGTATCATCTTACTCAGAAAATGTGGATGCTGCCGTTGCGTTTGCGCAATACCTGACCTCACCTGCCAACCAGAAACTGAAGGCTATTGCTCAGGGGCAGAACCCGACGGTCCCAGCGCTTTATGAAGACCCAGATGTTCTGGGGCAGGCCCCCGTCTTCTCCCGTATGCAACCGCTCCTGGCGGCTGCTCAGGCACGGCCTTCTGGTATTACCGGTGATGACTATGCCGAAGCATCCCGCATCTTCTACGAAGCCATTCATAGTGTCTTGACAGGGGAAGCCAGTGCTGCTGACGCATTGGATGACCTTGAACTCGATTTGGAAGACTTCTTGGAAGAGATCGGAGCGATGTAATCCTTTAGAAATTACAACGTTTGTGGGAAGGGCATCATGAGGTCATGATGCCCTTCTTTAAAAATCGTTATTTGTTGTTAAGGACAAAATTATGGTTGTAGCAACACGAAATCGACAATCATCACCCGATACACAAGAAGTTGGAGCCGTCCTATGGATTAGTTTGTTATTTGTCGGGTTAGGGTTGGCAGTTCTCGTTTTCCTGGTTGCATGGATTTTCAATGATTCCGAATTTGCAATGGCCCGTGAATCAGGGGACGCTGGAAAAATCATCTTAGTCTTCTTACGCAATTTTGGCCTTATTCGTCCGATTCTTCTGCTTGCCATCGGCATTTATATAGTACGCATGGGGACCCGTTTGTTCCAACGGGATAAAATGACGTCCTTGTGGGCCCGTCAGCTCCTTTTGTGGCTAGGGATTGCTTCAGGAGTCGGTCTCATCCTTTCCATCTTCAACTCGGGTAATGTTGCAGGTGGCATCATCGTATCGATCATTCCTTGGGCATTTGTGGTCGGGGTAGTTGTATTTGTGATGCGGTGGCTTGTGTCCAACGAGCATCTATTCATCGGACAGGAGACACTCACATCACGTAATCAGCGCACCGCCTGGAATTTACTTGTACCTACAGTGGCAATCCTTATCATTGTCGCGCTGCAACCCTTGGAGCAAACCTTCATTGTCAGTCTGACTAACGATGAATTTGCCACAGATATTGACGTCGAGTTTGTCGGCATGGAGAACTATACGCGGTTGTTGGGCATCCGCGTTGATACAGTACCTTGCGAACGAGAGGCAGGGCAATGCCTGAAGAACGATGAAGGGAACACTGTATTTCCGCGTCCTCGTCGCTACTTATTAGAAACTGTTGAGCGCTACGATGAGTGGGACTACCGTCCTCTTAGCCAAACCAATATATTTGGGACATTATATGTCATTAGTGCTCGTGACCGAGATTTCATTACCTCTATTGCAGACACGCTGACGTTCACCATTTTCTCTGTGGCGCTTGAGCTTGTATTTGGCCTTTTCATCGCTATGGTTGTTAACTCCAAATTTCCTGGGCGTGGCCTTATGCGAACAGCCATGCTTATACCTTGGGCCATCCCCACCGTTGTTTCTGCCCGTTTATGGGAACTGATGCTCCGCGATAACGAGTCTGGGATCATCAACAGTATATTGATTGATGCTGGCTTTCTTGAGCGTTCACAGGCCTGGTTAACGACATCAGAACTACAAATTCCAGCGATGGTCATGGTTGATGTTTGGAAAACAACACCATTTATGGCACTCCTCTTGCTGGCCGGCCTCCAGACAATCCCAAGAGAAATCTATGAAGCGGCGGATGTAGACGGAGCGAGTAAATTCCGGCAATTTTTCAGTATGACTTTGCCACTCTTGCGCCCAACAATTGCCGTTGCTTTGGTATTCCGTACATTAGATGCCATTCGGGTGTTCGATCTTTTCCAGGTTCTCCTGGGAAGCCGCCGTTTCTCAATGGCAACCTATAATTTTGAAATGCTGGTGACGAACAATGATTTGGGTTATGCCTCTGCAATTGGGGTGGTCATATTTGTTGTCATTTTGATATTTACCATCATGTACGTCAGAATATTAGGAGTGGAAAACTCATGACCCCCAAACAACGTAATCAACTCCTGGGGAGAATAGGTTTCTGGCTTTTGATCATCATCATCTTGATCTATATTCTGTTCCCCTTTGTCTGGGCGATTTCTAGCTCCATCAAAAGCGAGGCAGAACTATTTGGCAAGGCCAGCTTCATCCCAGAAAACGGTACAGGCTCTTACTATCAATCGCTGTTATGCCTAGACCACAGGAACTTTGTCGCTGGAGCGATACGCGGGGTTCTTGACTGCCAGACGATTGATCCAGAAACAGGTGAAGAAGTGGATGTTGAATTCAATAATCGATTCTTCACCAGTTTGCGGAACAGCAGTGTTGTTTCCTTCCTTACAGTACTGATTGCTTTAGTCGTTGGATCATTCGCAGCATATGCGCTGGGACGTCTCGAATTTAAAGGGCGTGGTGTCATGCTCTATGCAGTTCTGGCAATGACCATGTTCCCGCAAATCTCGATTCTTTCAGGTTTATTCAAGATTACCCGTGATTTGGGCGTTTATGGGAGTACATCGGCTTTACTGCTGACCTATCCTATTTTCACGCTCCCTTTTACCATCTGGGTTCTCACAACATTCTTCAGGGGTTTACCAAAAGAACTCGAACAAGCAGCACTTGTGGATGGTGCGACTTCATTCCAAACTTTCTATCGTATCCTGTTGCCCCTCACGGCTCCAGCCCTGGTGACAACCGGATTGCTGGCGTTTGTCGCGGCATGGAATGAATATCTCTTTGCCTTGACGTTTACGTTTGTCAATCCGGATGCCCAGACCGTTACCGTTGCAATCGCAAACTTCACAGGGCGTGTTCTGCGCCAGGAACCCATTGCAGAGGTCATGGCCGCTTCAGTTGTTGTTACTATTCCGCTGTTGGCGCTCGTGCTCGCTTTCCAAAGTCGAATTATGGAAGGTCTAACGGCAGGAGCTGTCAAAGGATAAACGACTCGAAAGGACTCGGAGAATACTTCGAGTCCTTTTTGTGGTTCGTCCTGTAAAACCCACCAGTATTAGGCGAACCTAGGGTTCGGTTCGCTTTAGCGAGAAAGCAGGACGTTAGATCTGTCGATAGAAGGGCGCAAGACTTACCCAGAACAGCAGATCAACGTGGCGGGTTTGCACTTGGAATCATGCGCTCGCTTTGCAGCGACGCTCCTCTCAATTGACCGGGAAACAGATCTCACCTGGGCGAACGACTCTATATCGTCCCATACCTCAGTTATAGATAAGTAAAGTTGGGATATCCAAGGCGAAAATCGCTATTCTCAACGGGTGTCAAAACCGATTTGAGAGACCTCCCATATGGACAATTTACTCATGTTATTTGTCGTTGATGGCTTCTGGAATGCCCCAGGCTGTCTTGAACAGATTTGGGATCATAGTCTCCATCTCATCAAAGATGACCCCGACTGCATCTACTAGGAGAGATGACTGGGTATGGCGAGATTGCAGATTGAGGGCTAGGTAATTAAAATGTGTGGGTGTGATGTCATCAACTAGCATCATGCCCCTAGAAAATTGGCGTGGGGGCACCCTGCTTGAGCGCGATTAGAGAAATCCGGTGAACCTATGCTCCGCACTAACTCCTTCCACTCTTGGATAGGATATATCCATCAGGCACTAACGGGGTTCTCTCGTGCAAAGGCCACCCCCAGACACAACCTCACCCGCTTCCCATCAGCGACCTGTCGGTTTCTGAACACAGAACGTACATTCTCCTATGCGTTCGCCCAAATCTCACTTTTTCAGCTACACTGAGACTGAATCTGCTGCTTAACAACCCATCCGCTTTTGCTGCAAATTGCAGCAATTTCCTGCCGGTTCTCCCATATTGCCGCAAACTTTTTTGTTCGCCGCTGTCGCCGCAACAAAGTGACCCTTCGGCCCTCGCCTCGAACCGGACACCACTACTCCACAAGGTTAGCTCGTGCAAAAATCGGATGATATACTGGGAGTGGGGAAAAGGAAGTAAATTTGTTAAAGGTGGAAATGAGTAAATGTCCGCACTGCCAAAAAACAGAAGAACAAGTGAAGGCTGGCAAAATAAAATTCGGCAGCCAACGCTCTAAGTGTAAGCGTTGCCAGCGTGTCTATACGCCCGATCCCAAACAACAGGGCTACCCGGATGAGGTACGCCAAGAAGCCCTGAAGCTGTATAGGGATGAGTTTGCGAGCGATTGGACGCCATCTGGGGGTCGATCACAAGAGTGTGGGTCACTGGGCGAAAGCTCATGCGGCGCAACTGCCTGACGCCCCTGTGCCGGATGTTGTCAACAAGGCCGAGTTGGATGAGTTCTACACCTTCATTGGGTCAAAAAAACAGGATTTACCTGATGACTGTGGTGGATCGTCGGACCAGTTGCATTCTGAACTGGGCTGGAGCCCATAAACGAGATGAAACGACGTTGCAAAAGCGAGGCACCACAAGCTGCCTTCTATTTCAGCGATCTGTTTGCCATCTCTGGCCAGCGTGTTGACACGCCCGGACACTATACACCCATGCCTGACAAAAGCGAAACTTACCGGGTGGAAGGAGTGAATGCTGAACTACGTCACTGCCTAGCACGACTGGCTTGTCGGTCTCGTTGCTTCTCACGCTGTATCCATGCTTTATGAGCTACGGTCAAGCTCTTTGTTTATGCTTGGAATCGGCGACAATTGTACAAGATGTGGTACCCAGCCTATCCGGCTCATGTCATGCATTTCGTGTAAACTCTATGTTCCCCACTCCCTATACTTAAACCCTTGGCATAGTTCTTGTACATCCTGTACACTATCAGGATTGCTATTCACACTGACCCATCGAACCTCATTGCTGAAGCCATCCCCAAATACCGGGTCATAGAGATAAGGGTCAGATATAGGTGAACTGCTCTTTTCGTCAGTTATCTTAGAATACTTAGCCAATAGCATATCAAATTTGTATTGTGGTATAATTCCAGATACGTGCTGATTTTAGCATAAAGGTCGGATAGGTTCTTATGTCATCTCTACAGCAGAGATTCATTGAAAAGTGGGTTGGATACTTGACCGATAGTGACCGCGAAATGGTGTTGATTGCCGTCCAAAAGCTTGGATCGACCAAGAATGCAGCGGTTGTGCCCGAAATCGTAAAGGTTCTGTACAACCGTCCAGAGGATGTGCGGACAGCAGCAGCACGGGCCTTGGGCGAAATTGGCGATCCTTCAGCCATTCCTGAACTCATCAAGTTACTCAACGATAGCAACGTCATTCTAGCCGCAGCAGCCGCCGAATCACTCGGTACAATTGGGCATCCCAAAGCTGTTCCAGCATTGGTCAAAATCCTCAAAGATTATAAAATCGGTCTGAGCCGTCACCGTCAGTTGCACGGGTATGATCGTGGCCTGTATATGGCTGCGGTACATGCGCTTCAGATTATTAATACCCGCGATGCCCGCCGCGCCTTGAACGAATATCATCGCTCTTAAACTGAACTTCATACCCGCAAATCGACAAGCCCTCCTCAAATCGGTAAGGTTTTTGGTTATTGCGAATTCCCTTCCCCCGCACGACAATCTGACCTCGTACAAAGGATCGTCACGTTTATGGAAATCTCCTTTTTCAATGTGTTGTTGTCGCTGTTACCGCCACTGGCTGTGCTGATCTTGATGGTTGGATTCCAGTGGGGTGGTAGTAAGGCAGGGCCTGTCGGCTGGATTGTCGCCCTTATCATCGCCCTGGTTTGGTTCGGCGTGAACAATGAAATACTGTTCTACACCCATATTCGTTCGGTCATACTGACCCTGGATGTCATCTATATTGTGTGGGCAGCGCTGCTGCTTTATTTTGTTGTTAATGAAGCGGGCGCACTCGGTGTCATCGCGGATTGGTTTGTCGCGCTCACCCGCGATGATGTCCTACGGGTACTGCTGCTTGGATGGGTTTTTACCTCCTTTCTTCAGGGCGTGGGTGGATTTGGTGTTCCGGTTGCTGTAGCTGCACCGTTGCTTGTCGGTCTGGGCTTACCTCCCTTAGCTGCTGTTGTCATCCCTTCGATTGGCCATGCCTGGGCGGTGACGTTCGGATCATTAGGATCATCATTTATCATCCTGGTTGGCGTTACTGGCTTGGATGCTAACCATCTCACGCCTGCTGCTGCTACTCTATTGGGGGCATCAGCCCTCACCTGTGGGCTGTTAGCGGCTCATGCTTATAAAGGTTGGGGGGCGATCAAAAGGGCTTGGCCCGCAATCCTGGCGATTGGTATGGCCATGGCAATTGTCCAATACATCGTCACCACCAATGGACTCTGGAATATTGGCTCTGCCGTTGCTGGAATCACGGGATTATTTGTCGGGTTGTGGGTGACACGCTGGCCTGTTTATCGAAATTTCAACTCAGACGAAGAACCCGCTGTTCTTACTGAAGATAAACCACCAAGAGACCGTCCCTTGCCTTCATTTCCTATGGCAATTGCCGGATACGTGATTTTGGTTATTCTAGCATTTACAATCAAAGGCGTTGCACCTCTCAAGGAGTTTTTCGGTCAGATTAAGCTCAACGTCGCCATCCCAGAACTGGAAACCAACAAAGGCTGGGTTACGGCGGCAGATGATAATCTGGGGGTCGAGATTTTTGCTCATACTGGTGCAATTTTGCTTTACAGCGCGACCATCGCCTATTTGGTCTATCGTCACAGGGGCTTTTATGCACCCGCCGCGCTCAAAACAATCTTGGATGGCACACGCCAAAAAGGAGCACCTCCAGCCATCGGGATTCTTTCGATGGTAGCGATGGCAACGATTATGTCGAGCGCTGGCATGACCCGTACATTGGCTGAATGGATGAGTCAGTCTGTGCCACCTGATCTTTATGCTTTTGTGGCGACACTCATCGGGGCATTGGGCGCATTTATGACAGGCAGCAACACCAATTCTAACGCCGTCTTTGCGACCCTACAAATGGACACTGCCATCCTACTCGGATTGAGTGTGCCCCTGATACTAGGGACCCAAACTGCTGCAGGGGCAATCGCAAGTTTACTGGCCCCGGCTAAAATCATGGTCGGAGCCAGTACGGTCGGCATGGGTGGCAACGAGGGGGTGATCCTGCGCAAGCTCATGCTCTATGGCACTATGCTGTTGCTGTTTATTGCCGTGTTATCGTTTATTCTCCTGCTGGCTGACGGCGGGGTTCCTTAAAGCGCCGTCCCCGGATGTTAGATGTGCGTTCACCTACATAGGTATACAGCGGAACACCATAACCACAACTGGTTTGGGTGCGGTCAACCTCAACCTCAATGATCTGGCGCGGTTTGGTCAAACCTTCTGCGGATTCCGCCAGGATTTGCTCTGCCAACGGCGATTCATCAATGGATGTCACCCTGGCACGACCATACAACCGAACAATAGCTGCATCTTCACCCATCGACATGACCATTACTGTGCAGGGGCCATTAGCTTCTGCATGACGCGCCGTTTCGTTCCCACTACCCGGATAATCCAGATAAGCTACATGGTTATTGTCAATGATGTGCAGTGGAACACCACCCTTGGGTGAAACGTTGACCGGGCCGCCGCCATTCGATCCATCCGACAAATCCTGGGCGACACTGGCGATAAAGAATATGTTCGATTCATCAATAAGTTCTGCCTGTGCTGGCGTAATTTCGTCGTAATAGGTTCCCATAAAAACGCGGCAGGGGACACCCTCGAACCTTCGGTTCGCCTTGAGCGGGGGCCAACCTTTGGTTGGGGGGAATGCCGCCCTCCTTTCATAGTCAGCATATCTGTGCTAAAATTAACATATTACGGTTAGGCCGAGACTGCCTGAGGACATCAAGGCCCGGTGGTTGCCTAACGCGGCTTTTTAACAACTTCAGATAGAAGGTTGTGACGAGTAGATCGCCGCGTAAAATCTGAATCGCACTTAAGAGAGAAACGAAAGTTCTCGGATGGGTCGGACTTTCAGCAGTCCGCTGCATCCGTCAGGCGACAACGTAGTGCGTTGGCACATGCGGAGCCTGAGAAGCGCCCCCGAACTGAAAGTTCGCTTTATCCGGGTGAGCCGTCACCAAGTTTCATCCTTATGCCCCTGGCATCGACCAGGCCAGCGGGCCAATATGTGTACGATACACTTCCCACAAAATCCAGAATCGATCTGGCTGATTCACAAAGTAGTTTATCATCACTTCGGGGCTTGCGCTAAAAACATGATCGGGGTTTGTCCAAGTGAAGCTCAGGAAAGAAACCAGGTACAACAGCGAATATCCAATCACCACTACCAGCCCAATGTGCACAGCCCACACAACGATCCTGTGGGATTTTCCCCATTCAATCAAACCACCAACAAAGGCCGCCAGCAACAGGGCATATACGATATACAGTTCGCTCATGCGACGCATTCCGTACGATTCACCTGCATTCCAATCCAGCGCAGAGCCGTTGACATACACTTGCAAAGCGATTGCACTCACCGCCATGACTGCCAACATCCGATCCTTACACCAAAGAAACGGTACACCAAACAAACTCAATAAAACAATCGGCGAATGGTGTATCGTCTCACGCAGTACTTCCCAACTGTAGTTCCGGGTTTGTATGAATGGTTCATCATTGACCGCATCAAACGGCACAAGGAAAGGTACACCAAACATGTCACTCCAGATCAACGGGAGCGGCAGCAGGGTCGTTGCGGCAGCAAAAGAGGAAATGACCATTCCGCGCCACTGTCTTTGCATTACCAGCACACTCCAGACGGGCACAGCCACCAACGTCAATTGCCAACGGGATAAGATCATCAACCCAGCAGCAATACCCAACCCTGCCCACACAAACCATCGAACCGTTTCCCGCCTTTGAATATAAACCAGCAGGGCAATCATACACGCAACAGCAAACGCACCTGGATTGTGTGAATTGACTGGGCTAATCGTGCTGTAATAGATGAGAGGTGTACCCAGGAAAACGACATAGGCTACTAACGCCGCAAACCATTGTTCACAATAGCCTATGCAGACATACCATGTCAGCAAGCTGGCTCCTACAGTCATGAGATTCGCCCCAATCATCAACCAAAAGCTATAGGCAAGCCCCAACCCTTGCATCTCATAAAAGTAGTCGGGGTTGTCTGCCATCAGTCCCAAACTATTGAAATTATGACCAACCAGATGAAAGGGAGCCTGTAGAAACGCGATCCCAAAGGGAAAGATGTTAACCCAGCGCTCACGGTCATAGCTCCATTCAATCTGATAGGTGATGACCGGATGCAAGCGATCATGCTGGTTGTTCAGGTTCACATCCTGGTCAAGCACAATCGTATCAATCCAGGCGAGGTAGGCTACGCCATCCCCGCGAATCAATGGGCGATCCAGTAAGATCAGTGTCAACATCGCGACGAGCGTCAACACAATCGCAGGGGCGATGGGATGTCGCCATTGGATTTTTAACCATCTGGATAACGAAGACAGTTTTGTCTCCTAACAAAATTTCAGTAAATCTTTACAATCCCAATGTTCTTCATGATTTATCATAGATTCAAGCCCCATCAATCATTTTACCTAATGTGGGAGAAACACGGACATTATAATGGCTTTGTCAGAAGACACCCAACCGTCGTTAGAGGATTCACCTCCGTTGAAGACGGTGGAATGTCCCACATGCGAGACATCTACTGTTTTTCACTATATCGGTCAGCAGTGTTGGCCTAATCGTGTAGCAAGAGCAATGGGCATTTCCCCAGTGGTTTCGCTGTGGCGCTGCTCAGGATGTGACACAACACTCACCGAAACCTCTTAGTAGACGGGCTGTAGCACACCGATTATCATGTGGCTTCATCATGCGATTCTGGTTGTTGTGGGCCAGACAATGAACGCTGCCATCGCTGTCACCACTGTAGCCGATGCTGAAGAAGTTGTGAGGACCTATACCACTCTGGCGGAACGCATCCACTTGGAGCATCTGCAAGCCTATGCGTCTCGGCCTGGATGTTGGTGAAGAACTGTATCTTCGTCACATTCTTACAACATTCCCATCATAATTGATATGGAAGGCAATCCTCAGACTCTATGCTTATACCGTACCTTGCGCAAGAACTCGTTGCAGAAAATGCGCGAATCCGGCTGGTCAAAGGCGCATATCTAGAACTAGAAACTATTGCTTTCCCCTCTAAAGGCTGTTGATCTACGTTGAACTGATGGAACAGTCTCTACCAGACTGTCCGCCTGCAATGCTAGAGCTTGCTACTCAATGTTGTACAGCACCCACAATTCCAGGAAGCTTGAAACGAGCACAGGCTGGTCACCCAGTGTGCATCTACGTGCCATCTAGGGAACCCTACTTCATGCGTAGTTTACTCCGTCCATGACTGGCCATTACAATTCTCTTATACTTTGCATATGTATTTCTCATAAATTGTTTGTATAATGTAACAACGAGTTGGTCAGAAATGAGTTGTTCGTTATGACCGCTACCACAAGAACCTCCAATCCAATCCCTCCGCTACAGCAGGGCGTTTGCCCAAGCTGTGGTAAGGTTACATGCTTCACCTTTATCGGGGTACAGCACTGGCCTGACCGTGTTGCAGCACTGGGGAACATCCCAAAAGAAACCCATTTATGGAATTGCTCATCTTGCCATTCCACTCTAGATGAGCAAAACATTGACTTCTCTAGCAACATCCCGGTAGAGTAGGTCTTTCCTATCCATGCATGGGGTGAACAATCTATCCCACTAGTTGCCCGGCCGATGCTGGCTCTCTTAACAGTTTTCCTACTCATTCTAGGGCGACACCTGCGCTTATACCCCTTTGATTGGGATATCAACAGCGATTAGGCAGTTTTCAAACTGCCTGACATTGGCTCTCGTATCGCCTTGTTTGCAATCGGTTGCCCAATTGGGTATTCTCTCATCCTAATCGGACAGTTTGACTGAATGGGTCAAATTCTCAGGCAATTACGAATAGCCACTTGTAACATCTTTTGAACTTTTGAGAATCCAAAATCAAATTTAGCGCAATCATCCTATCACTGTCTGCACTCCATAACATCCGGTTACCCTCTCGTAGTATAATGGGCAGGATCACAATCTATTTAGGACATCATTATGCCCGAAGTGAGCAAGAGAGCGCAGCGTCTACGTGATGCAGGCTATAAGCTGACCAATGCCCGGTTGACTGTATTGCAAGTGCTTGAAACACAACATGAACATATGACCTCAACTGAAGTGTTGGATGCAGTTAGCGCACAAGATGAAACCATCGGGCGTGCTAGCATTTTCCGCACATTAGACCTGCTGACCCAATTAGCGATTATTCGTCCAACTTATATTGACAGTAGCATGACACCTCGCTATGTCTTGCTCCCTGGTGGACATCACCACCACATCATCTGTACGAATTGTAGTCAGGTGATTGAATTTGAAGACTGTGGCCTAGATGCCCTCTCAGGCAAATTAGAGGAGAAGTTTGACATTCGCTTGACGGGACATTTACTTGAGTTTTATGGTTTGTGTCATGAGTGTTTGAACTAATGGCGCTGGAAGAAAAGACCACGCAGGAAATCTCGCGGATTGTGCCGGATCAATGTCGGATAGCATTGGTTCCGATTGCGAATCCGACGACGGCTGCTGATTTATTACACATGGCGGCAGCACTGGCACATCCTGATCATGGACGCATCATCGCATTGATCGTGTCATTGGGCGATGTCGAGGCAGGAGCAAAGGCCGTTGAAGAGCTTCAAACCGTGCTGGATCAACTGGAAGAAGAAGGGCTACATATCCAGTTAGAGAAGGTTGTCTCCACCAGTGTAGCGCGTGGCATCCTGGATTCGGCACGAGAGCTAGGGGCTGATCTGATTATCCTGGGCATCAATAAAAATCGGGTCAAAGGTCAGATAAGCCTGGGTCAGGTCGTAGAAAATGTGCTGGATACCGCCCCGATAGATGTTCTGATCTACCGTGCAGGCGATCAACTCGAATTTAAGCGTGTTGTCATTCCGACCAACGATACCTTCCAGGCGCAGGTCGCCAGCCGTATCGGGATTCGATTGGCAAAACAGTTCCGGACCCGTATTGAGGCGGTGTATGCCCAGGAAAGCCGCCGGTCTCATTTTGAGGGTCTGGCCCATATTGAAGAAGCGATTGCAGGCGTTCCAGGACGCGAAGCAGTCAAGCGCACAGTTATCACAGCCCATGACCCAGTATCAGGGATTCTGGTACGCACAGATGCTGATGACCTTATCATCGTCGGCTTCAGCGAACGCAGCGAGTTTGAGCGCTGGATGTTTGGTGATCTGGCCCGTGCGATGCTGAATCAGGCGGAAGGTCCGGTGATCATAGTGTCACGTTCGATTGGGCTTGAAACGGCAGCAACACGTTTCAGCAAGCGTCTGTTTGGGTGGTTTCGCCCCACACTCACTCGTGTGGAACAGGACGAAATTGTCCGATCTTCCCAGGTAATGGCATCCTTCAATATTGACTATGCCACGCTGATCGTTGTCTCTGCAACGCTAGCAACATTGGGCTTGATGCTGAACAGTGCAGCCGTCATCATCGGTGCGATGCTGGTCGCGCCCTTGATGCAACCCTTGATTGGCTTGTCGACTGGATTAGTCGTTGGACGAGTTTATATGGCGCGACGGGCACTATGGACACTGGCCGTCGGTTTTTTGATCGCTTGGATTGTTGCATTTATAGTAGGGATTATACTCCCATTCCAACTCCCAACAGCAGAAATGCTGGCGCGTGGTAATCCAACATTGCTGGATGCCGCTGTTGCGTTGGCGTCTGGGGTGGTCGGAGCATATGCAACAGCGCGAAAGGATATTCCGGCTGCGTTGGCCGGTGTGGCAATTGCCGCGGCGTTGATGCCACCGGTATGTACGATTGGTCTGGGTATAGCATTACAAGTCTACGATTTGGCCTTTGGGGCAACAGTGCTGTTCCTCACCAATATCATTTGTATCATCACGGCAGGAGTCATTGTGTTTGGGTGGTTAGGGATGCGCTTCCAGAAGTACGAGGGCATTCATCCGGCGACACAGATTGCGGCATTAATGTTGTTGGTTGTCGTCGCTGTTCCGGTTGGTGTTGGATTGGTTAGTTTGACCTGGCAAGCCAACAGGGAAACAGCGATCCACCTGGCAATCGAAAAGGCGTTGGCTCCGGCTGATGTGGTTGAGATGCAAACCGCCAGTGGTGCTTCCAACCACTTTATTGTGACGGTCCGTTCAAGCCGTAGCCTCACGCTGGATGATGTGATCCGGGTGCAAGATCGGGTTTCAACACAGGTTGGGCAAACAATCAGCCTGGAACTGGTCGTTCAACAGTCCGTTCGTCTCTCGGTTGCGCCAGAAGATCAACCACAGCCAGAAATTACCGCTGAACCTGTCACCCCCTGAAAACGAAGACTGATGGTCGCAAACATTGACTCAAGCAATATAAGAAATAGTGATAGGGGAAAGAAGATGCCATTGAATATCATAGGATGGGACGCCCACTAAACCCCTCGTGACGCTCTGCTACGACTAGAAGTCGAACTTTCAGTTCGCTGCGGCTTGCGGCGGGCTTAAGCCCGTTTATGTCAATCCTGGTTGTGTTGAAGGCATTGATGACATCACGTGCCGTTTGACCACTGCGGCCTACGCGCTGACCAATTTCATCTAACAGCGCCGAACCGTCATGGCAGTATGGGACTTCAGACCTGCTTCCAGTTGTTCTCGTTCTTTTTCTGTTGGTTGTCGTGCATAGATTGCTTTCATCTCCTTATCTGAACACATTCCCTGCCCTTATTCAAGACTGTTGAACCGAACTTGCACGTAGGTCGTTTGGGCCAGTTGTTAAGTTGCCGTTATCGTCCTACATTAACACATATAGACGATTGTAGGCAAAAGCATCACCTTATACTTGTTGCCGCCGCCGCACAACAAAAAAATGGCGGCAATACGGGAGACCAGGCGGAGAACTGGCGGCAACAATGGGTGCTGAGTGGGTTGGTTAATGGTAGGGCCATACGGATTTAACCTTCGTGTGCTTAGTTTCAGTTTAGCTGGAAAATGGTGGTTTGGGAGAACGTGTCGCAGAATGTGTGTTCAGGATTTGATCGCACGTCAGAGTTTGGGCCAGCTTGTGCATAATTCCATCATCAGCAAAGCCAAAATGGGGCATAGGAACCCCCATTCTGCTTGGTGTACCAGATGTATGACTGAAGAGCTTGGGTTGGACTTTAAGCCAGAAGTGATTACACCTGTGATGCGTCCGGCGCTGTAAGTGTTCAGGACGATGCCAGATGTGTGGGTGGCCTGTGGTGTCTACCTGATGGTGACCAAAAATAAGGTTTTTATCTTCGCTGATACAACAATCAACATTGATCCTGATGCGAATACGCTGGCGGAAATTGCGATCTTGGCTGCGGATTTTGCCAAAACACTTGATATTGATCCCCGTGTAGCGATGCTATCGTTCTCTAATTTCGGCAGCACCCCTCATCCACGTTCTGAGAAAGTCTACACTGCGGTGATGCAGATGCATGAGCGCCGCTCTGATATCATGATTGATGGGGAAATGCAGGCAGATTCAGCCGTTGGGATGTTGAGGCCATTGGCCCGGTAGTATTGGGCGTAGGTGCGCCGGTTCATGTGTTGCAAGCCAGCGATGACGGCTGTTGCAGTGATGGACACTCAGAATCGGTAGCACCCCACATTACCCGTTGGAAACACGCTATGCATCTGATCCGCCTGCTGCTGTCAGGAATTGCTAGGTTGAAAGAAGGGATTCACCGCGAACGTTTGCTGGAAATCCGAGGCGGCTGCAACTTCATACTGAGTTTGACGTTCCAATCAATTCATCTCCCTAAACGCCCCGATTATGATAAAGTGAATGCCTTTCTTATTGAGGCGCGACAAAGTACAGTACGCTCTATGTGAAATTAGAAAGCAAAATCAGTTGACCATTGGAAGGTTTGGACATCAACACCATAGCGAGAACGCAGGATATGCCGAAGCAAATGAGAGGTCACTTTGGCGATGACACGAGTTACCAGCCCAGTAACGGTCTTAGCCAGCAACCGTTCGATGTTACGTCCGGTATTCTGAAGTTCATGAAATACGCCTTCAATGCGTTCACGCACGCTGTTCAACAATTGGTCAAAGCCTTCCGGATGCTGAACTTTGTGGTGTTTGCGCTTCGGTGTGGTGATCGTATGACCTGTCTGTTCAAGCATCTGGGCTTGCCATTCGACCCCCAGGAAGCCTTTGTCGCCAATGAGATGAGCGTTGGTCATTCGATCAAGGACAGCTTCAGCCGCCGCTCGTTCATCCCTATTGGCTGCCACCAGGTCATAAACCACAGGCAACCCATCCAGGGTGGTAATCATCACCAACTTGTAGCCGAAGTAGTGCAATTTTCGGCCTACACAGTAGCCATAGTCGGCACTGCCCCGAAACTGACTACGGCGCTTGCTGCGTTTGTAGCCGACCACCGGGATGGGTTTAGTATCAATCAGATAGGTGGTCTCCTGGTTAATGCCCCATGCCATCAGCCAATCACACCGCATGGCTTCCACCAGATAACGCAGGTGACGCGCCCGCCGATTAAACTGGCTCTGATCGACCAACTTGGGAAACAAGTCACCGTGATTGGCGCGGATATAGCCCAAATACTGGGTCTCACCGGGATACGGGATATAGTCCTCCGCCACCAACAGTGTGATCAGTTCGCTATCGCTGAAATCCGGTTTCCGTCCGACTTTGCCCTTCAACAGATGCTGCCCCTTTTCTTGATACCAATCGTCAACTTCCACATAGATGATGGTCAACAAGGTTTCTATGTCTATACTGGTCATCAGGCTGGATTTCCTCGGATGGCTTGTTTTCTCACTTACCATCTTGGACTTCAGCCTCTTTTTGTCAACCTCACTTCACATCAGACGTACAGTAGATTGATACTAGCTGGTTACTTCTGTCTGGGCCCGCTTGCCATCAATAATAAATGGAATGGCTTGGGCACGGGGGGCAGTCCCTTCTTTATTCAAAATTGGTTCCTTTGAATACTGGGCTAGGTAGCTACGCCGCATGTTCGGCGTTGAATTCTTGCCGCTGCGATGGAATGTCCGGCTGGAAAAAACGACGATGCTGCCAACAGGCACAATCGCGGGCTCGCCAGGATCATCACCGTAATAGCCGACTTTGTCGTTCGTGCCTGCCTGAATTTCATGCAGGATATGGTCGTCTTTATTGCTGCGACCATCCCGGCTGTAAGGCAGCACATAGACCGTCCCATTCTCTACCGACATATCATCTAAACTGCACCAACAGGAGAGATAGGGTTTATGCTCATAGGGGATATAACCCGAATCTTGATGCCATGAAAACTTATTATCAGAAGCTGCTGCTTTGACAACGTACTGCTCATTGAACAGGTAGATGTTATCGCCCAATGTCGCCCGACAGACTGCTTCCATCAGATCGCTAAAGAGGAAATTCTGCATGACGGGGCTGTTCGGGCTGCGATTACTGATGAAATAACGCTTCTTGTAATGGTTGATTCCATCTGTTTGCAGTCCTTTAGCCTCCATTTGTCTATCGAAATCTGCTATATACTTTGCACACTCTTCCCTTAGTCCTTCAATCACAGAATCAGGGATTACACGCTCCAGGATAATATAACCTTCATCATGATATTGTTGGATTTGTTCTGGGGTAATCATTATTTGCTCCTGCCTTGACAATTGTACCTGATATTAGCACAATGACCGCTCACCCGACCAATTGAGTTCTGGCGAATCTGGTATGATTAGGTGGCAACTGCTAGAAAGTGGTATGCTGTATATGGATATTGCAACCCTAAAACCCTTTGTTGTTTGCCACCGTGAGTGGTGCACATCTCTATGGCTTTCCATCGTCTGATTCGGACTATGATTTGCGGGATGAACTCAAGATCGTCGCTGCCGATTGCATCACCCGTTTTCATGCCCATCATTACCTCGGATTCGCGGCAAACCAGTGGCGCTTATTCGGGAAAGAAAATCCATAACGGTTGAAACCGTTGCTTTATGTCTATCGTGGGCTGCTGACACGAACATGGTATTTCATCTCTTGCGGGTTCGACTGAAAGAATGTTAGTCTATGCTGCTGAATAACAACATCAGGAGCAACCCAAATGCCCTACCAATTCTATATCGTGGATGTGTTTGCTGAGCAGCAGTTTACAGGAAATCAGTTAGCGGTGGTAATGGGTGCGCAGGACATTGCTGATAATGTGATGCTCAAGATCGCCCAGGAGATGAACTATGCTGAGACAACGTTCATCCTCTCCGATGAAGCGGTTGACCGAGGTGGTTACGAACCCGGATATGACGTCCGTATCTTTACACCTGCTGCCGAACTCCTCTTCGCAGGACATCCAACATTGGGTACAGCTTCAATCATTCGGGATAAAATTATTGGTGAGGCAGTTCATCAGGTGACCCTTAACTTGCAAGCAGGGCCAATCCCCGTGACATTTGAGGATAATGGTGTGCTGTGGATGCGTCAGAATCCAGCCGAATTCGGTCACAAGTTCAGTGCAGCGGCGATGGCAAAAATCTTGGGGATTGAACCCGATGAAGTTCATTCGGATTTCCCAGTGCAGTCCGTTACAACCGGTTTGCCGTTTATCCTTGTGCCTTTGCGGTCGATGGTGGCAGTTAGACGGGCAGAGGTAAATGTTCAACGATTTAAGAGTTTGCTAGAAAGCACGGATGACCCTGTAGATGCAAAGATGATCCTGGTATTTTCACCCGAAACCTATCATGAAGAGAATGATCTGAATGCCCGCATGTTCGGCCATCTGTATGCTGTGCCGGAAGATCCAGCGACGGGCAGCGCCAATGGCTGTCTGGCGGCCTATCTTTCGCACTATGAATATTTTGGCTCGGCTGAAGTGGATTGCTGTGTGGAGCAGGGCTACGAAATCCATCGTCCATCGTTGCTACTGCTCAAGGCTAGGCCTGTTGGCGGTATCATTGAGATTAATGTGGGTGGGAAAGTCGTGTTGACTGCTCAAGGCGAGTTACTCATTTAGATTGCAACGCAGGGAGTTTGCTGGCGTATACTGAAGTAAAGGCCAGGGGAGTGTTGAGTATGTTCCGTTTTCTTGCCAATTTACGTTTGCTGCGAACATATGCCTATTTATCGTTGTCGTTTCCGTTGGGATTAGTCTATTTCATTTTGCTGGTGTTGGGGATCAGCCTGGGGGCAGGTTTGGCGGTGCTGGGTATTGGCATTCTAATCCTGATTGCGACGTTATTTGGTGTGGCGGCAGCTGCCACCTTTGAGCGTCAATTGGCGAATACCCTGCTGGATACGGACATCCCTCCTATGCGCTATTGGTCACCAGCAGGATCAGGCATGATCAATCAGATCAAGGTGTTGTTCTCGAAAGGTCGGATTTTGCGGGACCTGGTTTACATCAGCCTGCGTTTCCCCTTTGGGATTGGCGCATTGATTATGCTGGTGCTGACCCTACTACCGATTTCAATGATTTTATCCCCTTTCTACTTCAATATCGAAGGCGCGAATGTAACCTTTGGCCCGATTGAGGAGATCACGACCTTGCCAGAGGCTTTATTAGCGTCGCTCGCTGGATTTATTCTGCTGCCGCTTGTGGTCTATGCTTCGCACTTAATGGTACAGATATGGAAGGGATTAACAGTTGCCTTGTTAGGCGGCGGTGAAGTTGATGAGGTATACTTTGAAAAGTCGAAGCGGCACACAGTGCGCGTCCCGACGGAGAAAGCTAAACGTCATGAGGATGACTATTTGCCCTATGACGAGCCGTTTGTCAGCGATTTCGATGATGACCGACAACCCCGCCGTAGCCTTGCCGATCTAATCGGCGAGATGGTGGACGAAAAAAAGCAGGAGAAATAATTAAAAAACAAGTAAAAGTATTCGGAAAGACGAACGCCTCATCTAGCTAGCTCCACGCTGAACTTGGCATCAGCTTGCTCAAAATCCCTATCATGGAAAGCCTCGCACAAAATTGAGGCTGTTGTGTTTCGATTGAAGATCAGCACCCAATCCTTTATAATCACATCATAACCAACAGGACATCCAACAGTGACTATTTCCAAGAGTCAGGCTTCCATCGCCCGCCGACTTGCCAATGAAGTGCCTGATATTGACACCACGCTGCCTTATTGGGCACGGCGCACTAATCCGATTGTGCGGAGACAGCTTGGCATGTACTGGCGCGTTTTTCCACCACAAATTGCGCCCATTGCTAAGTGGACAGTGATTTTATCAATTGGTGTGGTAGCGACCATTCCCTACCCTCTGATCTTTGTCTTCATCCTAACGTTCTTACTTGCGGCTGCGACCATGCTGCCCTTTGCCTTCTATCTCTATATACGAGCATTGGGTCTGATCATAGGTGATGCGGCTGCTTCACTGGTTGATGAGTATAAAAATGAAACCCTGACTCTGCTTCGGGCAACTCCGATCTCAGCAGCAGAGATCATCTTGAGCAAGATCGCAGCAGCAGTCTGGCGGCGTGTGGATGACCTGGATCAGGTCTTGTCATTTGCGGTTGGGTTGGGAATGCCAACAATTGTTATGTTTTATTTGAGCATCTGGCCCCCCGATGAAGCCCCCTTTGTTGCTCAGGGGTTGACCGTGATTATGTTTGTGTCCACGTTGGTGCGATTGCCGCTAGAAATGTTCATGGTGGCGTCCATCGGTGCACTGCTGGGTGCCATTACCCATGTACGCTCGACAGCGTTCATATCGGCTTCGGTAATCGTCTTCTTCTACTTCCTGATTCTGAATTTGGCGCGGCTGTTGACTCTTTCTTGGCCTTTGCAGTTATTCGTCGATAGCATCTTGCCCATCGTTCTGCCGCTGGGGGTAATGGGGTTCTGCATTCAGATGACAATCTATGTGATTACGCACGACTGATTACCCTGCCAGTTGCTCCCACTCTACCATCATTGCTTCAAGATCGGCCTCCGTCTGGCTGTATTCAACACCCAGATCATGGACTTGCTGCGCATTGCCGTCTGCACTGGCATCGCCGATAGCAGCTGTTAGATCTTCCAATCGACCTTCAAGCTTTTCGATCTGTGCTTCAATTTCTGTCAACTTTTGCTTGAGTTGGAAGGGATTCAGTCCATGCTTGTTGGATTGTTTTGGTTTGCCCGAACCGGTTGAACCATTGGCTGCTTTAGTCTGGCTTTCAGTCTGTGTATTGCGAGAGGTGATGAACGCCTGATATGTACCGTTAAATATTGCCATACTTCCTGGTGTGGCTGACCAAATTTGGGTCGCCAGCGCGTTGATGAGATACCGATCATGGCTGACGAGTAAAATCGTACCTGAGAACTGTGCCAGAACCTCTTCTAGCACTTCCTGGCTGTCAATATCAAGATGGTTGGTCGGTTCATCCAGTAGCAGTAGATTTGCGCCGTTGAGCGCTAGTTTTGCCAGTGCCAGACGTCCACGTTCGCCACCAGATAATGTTGCTACAGGACGGAAAACATCTTCACCTGTGAATAAATAGCGTGCCAGATAGTTGCGGGCTTCGCTTATTGACATCGGCTGAACCAACGCAATTTCGTCAATGAGGTTGTTATCTAGGTTGAGCCGTTCGTGTGCCTGAGCAAAGTACCCCACCTCGACACTGGCTCCAACCTCGACTTGACCGTTCAGTGGCTTCAGTTGACCAATAATAGTCTTCAAAAAGGTACTCTTGCCGACACCATTGGGGCCAATCAATGCTGCTGTTTCACCCCGATAGAGGGTGATGTTTGGCACTTCAAACAACGGGATATTATCATCCTCGTAGCCAACAACAAGCTGCTGGGTCATGATGACTTTATCACCACTGCGCATAGCGGCTTCCATCCGCAGGTTCATGTCACGGCGTTTGTTGCGCGGCCTGGCGATGATCTTACCGCGTTTCTTCATTGTTTCTAGCTTTTTCTGCCGCCCTTTGGCCTGGGCTGTCCAGCGGCTGCCCATGTGCTTGCGGATGTATGCTTCTTCTTTCTGGATGAATTCCTGCTGCGCTTCGTATTCTTTCAGGAGGCGTTCGTGGCGTTCGGTGCGCTGGTGGACGTAATGGCTGTAATTACCGCGATATACCTCAAGCTGTCCCCATTCCATCTCCCAAATGACAGAGGCGAAGTTGTCCATGAAGTAGCGATCATGACTAACGAGCAACACACCTCCAACGAAATCTCTGAGGAAGTGTTCGAGCCACTCTACCGCTTGAATATCAAGGTGGTTAGTTGGTTCATCCAGTAGTAGCAAATCAGGTTCTTGCAGCAATAGCCGTGCCAGCAGCGCCCGCGTTTTCTGCCCACCCGAAAGCTGCGGGATAGGACGCTGGAAATCATCCGTTTCAAAGCCAACGCCTTGCAAGATCATGCGGATGCGGCTTTCATACGTATAGCCACCGATCTGCTCGAATTCTTGCTGCAATGGGCCATATTCAGCCAGAGCCTTGTCGTAGCATGCCGGGTCTGCCATCGCTTCTTCTAACCGGGCGAGTTCCACTTCCATCCGTCGCACGTCGGCAAAAGCAGTCAAAGCCTCTTCCCAGAGGGTATGCTCACCAATGAGTTCGGGCCGCTGGGGCAGAAAGCCAACGTGTGTGCTGCGGGCAACAGCAATTTCGCCTTCGGTGGGCGTGTCACGATCACTGAGCAAATTGAGCAGTGTTGTTTTCCCGGCTCCGTTTGGCCCGACCAATGCAATCCGCGCTCGTTGAGGGATTTCCAGCGAGATGTTGCTAAAAATCTCATCCGGGCCATAAAACTTTGCCAGGTTATGGGCAGTCAATATCGACATGATTTTTCAAAATGGTCAGAACAGACAGTTAACTAAATGTGTTAGGTCCCCAACATAGTTGCCTGTGATACTTGTGACATACTCCCACAGCAAAAGGCGAACCAAAGGTTCAGTGGGCTTCTGCCGTGAATGCCAGACGCCGCCTGAATAAATCAGGTTGGTCTTCTTCCGACTCAGACAGTATGAGGCGATGCCCCGCCTCAAGAATATTTCGCGCTGCATTGTGGTCACGGTCTATGACCAAGCCACAAGCGCAGCTTAACTCCCGTTCTTGCAATTCTAGCATATGCTTCTGACCACAACCAGAACAGACCTGGGTTGTCGGTGTCCAACGGTCTATCTTGACCACCCGCTTACCGCGCTTGAAGGCCACCCATTCCAAGATGCTCATCAACTATGCAAAGCCCAGATCATTCACCTTGCATCCCCACAACCGTTTCATCGAACCAGAGGTTCGCCCCGTCCATGTTGAGGTCTTCAAAGCACAGGATGTCGTATTGGTCACACAGCGCATGAGCCAGCTTAAAGTGGAAGTCGCGCCGCTTGTCATCAATCCGAATGTGACGACAGGAGATGTGACGCTTCCCCTTACTCCCTTTGACCTTCTTCGACACCTGTCGTTGGATGCTGCGCAGACGGGGTAGATCATCCCGATAGAACCAAGGCGATGCTATTTGTTGCCCTTCATCATTGGTAAGAAAGCATTTGAGGCCAAAATCAAAGCCGCCGCTTTGACCCGTGCTGGCTTCCTTCTGTCCATAAGCTGCTGCGGACATTATTGCAGATCGTATATCCCACCGGGGTCAAGCACAATCGGTGTTGATGACGTATCTGAATTCACTCGGTTAGCCCATTCCACAACATCCTGAACGATTGGAGGGAATGTATTGTAGTGCATGGGGATGACGATCCTGGGGCGAATGAACTTGATTGCCTGTAGCGAATCGTCAATGCCCATTGTAAAGAAGTCACCAATCGGTAAGAATGCAACATCAATATCCATCTCGCCGATCAGTTGCATATCCATGAAAAGCGCAGTATCCCCAGCAAAGTACAGTTTTTTACCACCCACTTGAATGACGAAACCGTTTGGCTGTCCGCCATAACTCCCATCAGGAAGTGACGAGCTATGGTGTGCAATTGTCCACTTAGCATCCAGGAAATCCCCACGATACGTTCCCCCAGGATTCACACCAACCGTATTTTCCACACCCTGGGCTTGCAGCCAATTGCTAATCTCAAAGTTGCTTACGACGGGTGCGCTGGTGCGTTGGGCAATGTCAAGTGTATCTCCGAGGTGATCGCCATGTCCATGACTGAGCAAAATTAACTGAGGATTAATCGCATCGGCATCCATCGCAGCCAATGGATTACCTGTCAAAAAAGGGTCAAGTACGACCTCATGCTCATCAATTGTGATCAAAAAGGCAGAATGTCCTAACCATGTGATCGAGATTGTCATCATAAAACTCCCTTATGCAAGTGGTATTGAAACGTTAAAGGTAGAACCTTGGCCTAATCCGGCACTTTCGGCCCAGATACGTCCGCCGTGTGCTTGGACAAGAGCCCGGCTGATGCTCAGCCCGATTCCAAGTCCACCATGATGCCGGGTCATATGATCTTCAACCTGAATAAACTCATCAAATATACGCTCAAGCTGATCTTCTTCTAAACCAACCCCTGTATCCGTAACACTAATCCAGGCCTCGTGCAGATTTGTTTTACTTGTGCGAAGGGTTATCGTGCCTCCACCAGGTGTGAATTCAATGGCATTGTTCATCAGGTTATTCAACGCCATCTGCATACGAGAGGCATCAATGTTAATTTGTGCATCGGCATCCTGACAGTCAACAACCAGTTCATGGCTGCTGGCGCCAATCAACGTCCGTACATTTTCTTCAACACTATTGACCAGTGCTCGCAACGATGTTGGGGAACGTTGTAAATCGGATGGGTTCTGCTTCAAATAGCGTAGATTTACCATATTTTCAATGATACGCCGCAGTTGCAAACCACTACTCATTACCTTAGAGGCAAGGTCTTTGGTATCTTCATCATCCGATTCTTCTAAGAAACTAGCATAGCCCAGAATAATGCCCAAAGGTGTCCGTAATTCGTGACTAGCGATGGCAATAAAATCACTTTTGAGCTTATCGACCTGCGACAATTCATCATTGGCAATTTGGAGATCGGTTACCAAATTGGCAACTTCAATAGCGATGGCTGCCTCGGTTGCCAGCACAGATAAGTTGTTTCGATCTTCCATTGTCCAGGGCAGAATACGTTTGTTGACAACTTCCAACACACCAATCACCTTGTCTTTTGAAATCATGGGCACACCCAACAGAGAGTGTGTCACAAATTGAATGTCTTTGTCTGTCCCACCATAATGCCGAGGATCAGATTTGGTGTCATCGACCTGGATTAATCGGCGTTCTTTCAAGATTGTGCCCGCAATACTATCAATCGGAACGGGTTTGCCAATTAAACCCTGAGATTCACGATGCTTTGATGTTGTCGCTGCAAAGACAAGTTCCTGGATGTTGTCCTGCCATAAGAGAACGGAAGCTGACTCTGCATCTGTGATCTCTGCGGCAGCATTCATTAAATAGGTTAGAAGGGAATTGATCCGAGAACCTCCGCTGAGTAGGGCAGTATTCAAAACCATATTGACTTCGAGTAACTGGGTTAGGTTGGTAACGGATTGTTCCAATTCAATGATATATGTTTCGGTGGTTTTCTGTCCCATAGCGTTCTGCTTGAATCGTTAATTGCTTAAGGCTTTTCCAGTTCTGATTGTAGCATGATTGTGGATTTTAAGAAAAAACTATTCCTTGCTGTATAGTAGATATATAGATAGTAGCAGTAGTAGGGGCTGTTCAAACTGTTCAAAACTCTGTAATGGACATTGTAATTTGGGTAATATGTCCCAAATAGAAGCTGTATAACCCAAAAATCGGTCTTTTTTATCCCAAAAGAATGTTAAGCTTGCGATATTTGGGATATAGTTTTGAACAGGTTGCTTGTTCAAAACTTTGAACAGTTTGAACAACTTGTCGAAAGTTTTGAACAGTTTACGCTTAAGTTTGAAATTTGTAATGACTTTTGAACAGGTTTTGAACAGGTTTTGAACAGGTTTTGAACAGGTTTTGAACAGAATTTTCGTTCTATTGGGATAAATTAGGGATAAAATTATTAAGAATTGGGAAATGAAACTTGTGGAACCATTAAATATCCCAAATTTTTTGGGATATTTAATGACCAGCGATTGGCGATAAATTGCAGAGTTTGGGATATTTGGGATATTGTAACGAAAAACAAACAGTATATCGGTGCCTAAATAAGACCTACCGGGTCACACTCATGGGCATAATCACATGAATAAAGTCCTTACGGTTCTCCGGACGGATAACACCTGGGTTAGATGCCCCATTACTTTCAAGCACAACCCGTTCATCCTGAATCACACGCAGAACATCAATCAAGTACTTAATGTTGAACGATATATCCAGCGGTTCTCCTTCCACCGATGCATCGACAATACCCTCATTATCACCGCGCTCAGTACTCCGACCTGACACAAGTAACTCGCCTGGTTCATTCGGGCCTTTGGGTGGTTTAATGTAAATGCGACCACTATGGGCATTGTCACGAGCGAAAATCTCAGCACGCTGGCAGGCGCGGAGCAAGTCTGAGGTATACATAATCGTCGCAGTTGAATACTGGGATGGGATAATGGCACTGAAATCGGGGAATTTGCCTTCTAACAACTGTGCCGAGACCACTACATTCTTCATGTGAAACATGATAAGATCGCGCTCACCTGGAAGCGTAATCAAAATCTCGCTGTCTTCATCTGAGATAATACGCTCGACTTCTGCCAATGCGCGACCCGGAACCACCATATCAATTGCTTCCGGGAATCGCTGCTCTAAAGTGGTTGTCCGCACGGCAAGTCGATAACCATCCGCTGCTGCCATTGTCATAATGTTGTCATCAAGTTGAATATACAGCCCGGTGAGAATAGGGCGGTTATCTTCAGTTGCCGTCGCGAACACTGTATGATGAATCATCTCTTTCAAGACCGCGCCGGGAATCATTACATCGCCATTGCCTTCTTCCTGAACAGGCGGGAACTCATCAGCGTCGATTCCCTTGATATTGGAGTTTGTGCCGCCACAGCGTAGATTGACTGTCTGAGTCGCACCATCTAGGCTCAAATCGACTCGCTCTGGCGAAAGATTACTGACTAGATCACTAAATGTCTTAGATGGTAGTGTGATTGATCCAGATTCCTCGACCTTCGCACCGATCCAACAGGTAATGCCCATGCCCAACGTCATATTGATAGCGGCCAACTTCAACTTTGCATCGTCTGTTTGCAGCAAAACGTTGCCTAAAACGGGCATTGTCGGGCGGCTTTCTACCGCCTTACCGACAATGCTCAAGCCTTTACTGAGGTTTTCTTGAAGAACGGATAGTTTCATGCGCGAAACTCCTCGATTTTATCCCAAATTTATCCCAAACATTATACATCGGAATAGGGCCAAAGTTCAAAAATCTAACCCAGGGTAATCGCATCAAAATGAAAAATCGTGTCAAGATAGCCTTCCACAGATCACAAGAGACATCATAGTAGTTACGGATGGACACTTGTGATATATAATGACCTTTTGAGAACCGAAAATCGAATTTGGTGCTAACCTAACTAGAAGAAAAGCGAGAACAGAAACTCAGCAAGCACTGCTCCTGATTCAGAAAATGTCAACTGAACCGTTGAAACCCCACCCGAAACCGGGATTGCCCGAAACATCGTATTAGCCCGATAGATAGGTACATCTGTTTTGCCAATCTGTGCTTTCCAACCAGGATAAAAAGCGTCCGTCAAAATGAGATAGCCGTCTGCCACTGCATGCACTTCGATCTCAATGTTTGTGTCTGAATACCGTACAATTCGTGCTGAAGATATTGGATTGCTGCTATGCGGTATATCCATTAAATTGTCGTTTGTATGAATGACTGCTGTTTGGGCTGGATCGAAGTGCGGATCGTCTAATGTCTCAAGTGCTTGTTCGGTTCCAGCATAAGAATCTGGCACAACAAGGGTATCATGAACGACAAATGCCCGGGGTAAAACATCCAGATTCTCGTAAATCTTGATATCGGCTGAATAGAGTTGTTCCCAACCGGGGGGTGTCAACTGCATAAAATCGCCTGTACGATTATCAACTATCGTCACCGCGTTGACAACAATCGCCTCATTCACCCGAATCCGGGTCGAATCCGCTACAGTCGCCCGGCTGACAGCATATTCAGCCAGAGTTGACCCGTCAATCACAACCATCTCAGAATCTGAGGTGTGCGTCAATTCAATGGTCACATTATCAAGGGCAAACATGATGTCAGGCGGTTGACAGCTTGTTTCAACACATTGATACAAAATATTGACACCATCCGCCTCGAATGCCTGTAAGTTGTCATATTCAACAGTCTTAGACGGCGCCATTTGTAGGTTAAATTGTGTGTCATAGGCGATGTCATCATGCCACAGATCGTGAACTTTATCAGTCAGCAGATAGCGGACGTTCATCAAATCTAGCCACCGATCATCGGGTAGACACGCGCCCCGGCAAACAGGTTGCGCCAATACCTCACGCAGCCGTCCATCAACGCTACGCATTGCACCATCGGGCAAAAGCAGTGATGTGAACTGGGTGTAATATAAGGTCGGCAAAACACCACCACCAAAGCCATCTACCGACGGAATGTCCCAGGTCAATGGGACATTCGCCGAAAGGGTTTCCTGCATCTTGGTGGCGGTAAAAGCATAACGCGCTGCACGATCACTTAAACCCATTCGATCCCAACGAGCTTCCAACGTTGATTTGTCACCTGGATCAAACAGCAAATTGCTGATAGTGAGTAAGCGTCCTGGTGGCATATCTTCTTTCCCAAGAACATGCAAAAGATCGGCGGTAAAACGCGGTTCCTTATATACACGTGGATCACTTGCATCATTATATGGTAGGTATAGAGAGGCCAACCACAATTCGATGACCACCATAACGAACAATACCCTATCCACATGCTGGCGAAGGAAGGGGAGAAGTTGCTTACTGAGTAATACGCCAGTGAACGTAATCGTAGCCATGACCCATGCTATAAATGTTATGTGTGTCGGCATAGCCGGACCATCAACCTCGTTAGCTGCATGGTCACTGAGTAGGGATAATCCTGTCAACAAAGCGATCATCGCAATCAAGCTGACAATCTGCGCACGGTTAACTTGCCAGATATCACGGATATGATTGAGTCCGAGAGCTGCCAGCATCGCTAAGGCGAGAGTTGCCAATGCTAGCCAACGGGCAGGCACACGAAATAGATTAAACCCAGGCCATCCAGCTAATGTCCAATAGATGAGCGTGTGTCTTCCAAGCGCGAACAGCAAGCCAATCAATACCAGCACAATCCAGACCCAACGTTGTTTATCTGGTGCTGTTGCTCCCACAATGGCCAGGCCCAGCCCAACAATACCGATATAGCCGACATATTCGCCAAAGGGCTGCGAGTCATAGCTAGGGAGCAGACCCCGTCCGATTAAGAATGGATTTAAAGAAAAGGCGGTGACTTCCTGCTGATTCAAACCGTCACCCCGGTTTGACAAAGAAATCAACTCTTGTGTGGGGATAAGCTGCGGCAGAGCCAGAATAATCGCCACAGCCGCTGCTAATGACAAGATCAACCCAGGCTTGAACAATCGGGTAGGGGAGCTTTCGCTTTGCCAACTTGCCATCAAGCTGTAGATTGCCAAACCGATCCCAGTGACAAACACGATTTGTGTATGTCCCGCCAGAATCTGTAATGCCCAGGCAATACCCATCAGCAGCACATAGCGCCATCTGGCAAATGACAGATGCAGTAACAAAAAGAGCCAGGGCATCCAAGCCAGACTTTGTAACTGATTGATTTGTTCTACATGAGAACCGAGAAATCCGCCAAATGCAAATATTACGCCCGATCCCAGCGCGGCTACTCGATTGACGTTGAAAGAACGCCGTGCCAGGAAGAAAGCACCTATCGCCGCCCATCCAACATGAATCAGGATGCTGACGCGAATCGAATCGGGGGCATCCAGGCCAACTGTTAACCAATTGGGGGGATAAAGCGTGCCCAGTTGCGGATTCGCCAGCAGCGGTGCTCCCATGAACAGGTCAGATGTCCACAAAGGAAGCTCACCCACGCGGAGTGCAGCATCCCGCACATCCCAATAGGGGTAAAAGTAAGCGAAGGTATCGCCGCGTGCCAGGATCAAATCAGTAAACGCTAGACGGAAGAAAAACAATCCAACCAGCAGGCCAATCGCCACCAATGGCAGTATGGAGCGCGCCCAACTCACTAAAGACTGCCCTTTAATGGTGCTCGGTGGGCCGATGTTCCCAGGAGCATCCTGTATATCCTGATAACTATTCTCCAAAAGCGGTAAAAGTTCCAGGATAATTGTGTTGATAATGCCTGTCAAGTTGTTGGCTGTCGCTTCTTCTCAGACACATGTCTGCATTTGATCTCCAATCTCTAATAACTCATGCATAAAAAAGTGTTGTATCAATGCTGATAAATCGAAGTGTGAAAGCAAGGTTCTGGTAATGGGACGTTTAGCATCCCAAAAGACAACACTGTCAATGAATTGACGAGTAACTTGGTGATAGCTCTCAATGCAGCTTGAGTTTGCTCCGCTTTGACGACTTTCCTGTCCGTCGAAGCGGGGCAAGTTCACTCATGGAATAGAGATGCCTGGGAATTTATCTTTCTGCTGTGATCGCCATGTTTTATACTCTTTAAGGGTATTTTCATCGGGGGGATACGTTCCCTTGATGCTGCTGCCATCGGCGACTTTTTCCTGTAGGAATTGCTCCATGATTTCTTGCTCATAGCCATCATGAGTAACCTCGTTGGCAACTGCAACAGGCATCACCACTACCCCCTCTGCATCCCCTACCACGATATCACCGGGCTGGACATAGACCTCGCCACAACCAATGGGCACGTTCATATCGACAGGATGATGGACTTTAACCGATGTCGTCGCATGAGGCATACGAGTATAAACGGGTAAGTCAAGCTGCTGGATACCCATTGTATCGCGCAACGCCCCGTCTGTGACCAGACCCTTTGCACCGCGTAGCATAATTCGTGTCGCCAGAATGTGCCCGAACGAGGCTGCGTTGATGTTGCTACGGGCATCAATCATCAGGACATCGCCTTCCTCAACCTGTTCAACAGCAAGCCGTTGAATATTGCGCTCATTATCGTACTCCACTGCCATGTCCAGGTCTTCACGAACAGGCACATAGCGCAAAGTAAAGGCACGCCCCACCATCTTTAAATCTGGTCTTAAGGGTGTTAGGCCCGCAATAAAGGTGTTGCCAAAGCCGCGCTTGAGGAGTTGCGTGGTGAGCGTTGCCGTCGAAACATGGCGGAGTTTCTGGTGATTTTCATCTGTTAACATGGTCGATTTGTCTCATAATTGACACGGGAATTGGGAGCATATATGGTGCACCCGCTGGAAATATACCGGGCTCATTCAGCAACTATTCTAATCTGCGCCTCTCAGAATTGATATGGAACATGTGTTTGGCATGAGCTATAATATGTGTACACCCCGACCCTGGATATGCAATGCGTATTGAACATCTCTCGCTGACCAACTTCCGCAACTATGCCCGACTTGAAACCATGCTCCCAGATGCGCCACTGGTCTTGTATGGCGCGAACGCACAGGGGAAAACGAGCGTACTGGAAGCAGTCTTTTATCTGGCAACATCTCGCTCACCGTATACGACCAGTGATCGTCAATTGATCCACTGGCGCATGGAAGACGACCCGATCCCATTCGCCACACTGGTCGCAGAAATTAGCAATCAGAAAGGTGCATTTGATCGGCTAGAGATCACGCTTCTGCTGGAACGCATTAACGAGACCAGTCAGCGTTTTAAGAAGGTCATCAAGCGCAACGATGTTGAGAAGCGGGTGATGGATGTGGTTGGCCTGATGAGTGTAGTACTGTTTTTACCCCAGGATTTGTCATTGGTTGAAGGTACACCAGCAGATCGTCGTCGTTTTATGAATTCTACGCTATCGCAGGTGGATCGGGACTATTATTTGGCGCTAGACCGATATGAAAAAATCATTCCTCAGCGCAACGCCTTACTCAAACGCATTGGGGACAACCAGAGCAGTGTCAAAGAGTTAGGCTATTGGGATGAGCAGTTGATTACTTGTGGCAGTGTCATCGTCTCCGAACGACAGCGTTTTCTTCGTGAGCTAGAGCTTGATGCTCAACGTGCTCATCATGATCTGACTAGCGGCAAGGAAACCCTCACACTTCAGTATCAGCCGAGTTTTTCGCCAACTGCTGAGGGCAATGGACAACTTTCATTTCAAATACTTGGGCTGGATTTGCACCGTGAACTTGATCCGGAGACCATCGCCCCACAATTTGAAGAGCGCTTGCTCCAGGAACAAAGCGAATCGATCCGGCGAGGCATGACGCTTAGCGGGCCCCACCGGGATGAACTACGGCTGATGCTTAATGAGCGGGATGCCGGGTTGTATGGCAGTCGTGGGCAGGCACGCACAGCGGTGATGTCGTTAAAATTGGCGGAACTCAATTGGATGCAAAATCGCATAGGCGATTGGCCCATCTTGCTGCTTGATGAAGTCGTGGCGGAACTTGATGCTAGTCGCCGTGCTTATTTGTTAGAACAGATTGATGGCAAATGTCAGACGATGCTGACTACTACCGAACTCGATATCTTCTCCGACGAGTTCATTCAGCGGGCAGCCGTCTGGCGGGTTGCAGATGGTCAGATTATCAAGCCACTATGATGTTGGGATGAATTTCCAGATTGTGCCGTTGTAGGCCACCACATAGAGTTCGCCATCTTCGTCTTCCCCAAATGAACTAATAGATGTGCTTGTTCCCATAATCTGACCGGAGTTCCAATTGCCTTCCACATTACGATACGCCGCCCAGATGCGTCCGCTGCAATAGTCACTATAGAGATAGGCTGCTTCCAGTTCCGGGATTGCCTCACCTCGGTAGACATAACCACCAGTGATCGAGCAACCGAGCGAATGGTCATATTCGGCAATAGGCATGACAACATCAGAGGCGGGTTCGCCACCCCGGTAGCGGTGTGTGCCTTCATAGGCAACCCAGCCATAGTTTTCACCGCCTTGGCTATCCGCAGGTTGGAAATTGACTTCCTCCCATTGATTTTGCCCTACATCTGCATGATACAGGTCGCCTGTCGCACGGTCAAAGCTGAAGCGCCAGACGTTGCGCAAACCCCATGCCCAGACTTCTGGCGCAAACATCAAGTCACGGCTAACTGGGTTATCTTCTGGAATCAGATAGGGCTGATTGGGGTCATCACTGTTCACATCAATGCGCAGCAGTGTCCCATAGAGTGTGCCAGGGTTTTGCCCAGCACCCAGTGGATCATCCCGTGATCCGCCATCGCCAACGGAGATATACAGGTATCCATCTAGACCAAAGTCCATGTGTCCGCCGTTATGATTAGGATAGGGCTGGCTGAGTGTAAAGAGGATTTCGCCACTGGTTGGATCCGCGATATTGGGATCGTCTTCGGAGATCGCGTATTGGGCGACAAAAGTGGTTCCCTCTGGGCTGTTATAGTTAACATAGAACAGCCCCTTTTCTTCATAGTTAGGATGAAACGCCAATCCGAGCAGTCCACGTTCAGAATAGCCAGACTTTACCGCCTGGCTCACTGTATTCGATAGGTCAATGAACGGTGTATTGACCAAAACATCATCCTGAATGATCCAGATACGGCCCGTTTGTTCTACGACGAACAAACGCCCAGAGCCATCCCCTGCGTGGGTCAAATATAACGGCTTAGAAAATCCACTGACTACTGGTGTGAGCTCAAACTGGCTTGTGTCAGGCAATGCCTCACGAGTTGTTACAACTTCTTCTCCGGTAGTTTCATCCTGTGCTATGACAATATCTGTACCAAGTAACAAGCAAAGAATCAAGAACAAGCGCTTCATGAAATGGAACTCCTCATCTGCATGATCCCACCATATAATATCAAGCTAAAAATAGGATGAACGTGATTTATGTATCCTTTGGCCCCGCAACAGTAATCACCAGGTTGTCGGGGTTGATGTAATTTTGTGTAGCAGTGAGGATGCTTTCCTGGCTAATGGCATAGATCATGTTGTGATACTGTTCCAGATAATCTAGACCCAGGTCGTAACTCTCAATTGAATGAAGTGTCCCGGCGATGCCTTCGTTGCTTTCCAGTTGCAGGGGGAGGCGGCCTGTAAAGTAGGACTGGTTGTCGTCTAGGTCTTCCTGGCTCACGAGTTCTGTCATCAGACGGCGGAATTCGTCAACACATAGTTCAATCGCATGATCCACATTGACTGGATTGACACCCGCCATGATATACCACGATCCCGGACCGTGCCCACCATCAAGTTGACTGTACACATAATAGGCCATACCTTCACGTTCACGTACAACATCGCCTATGCGCCCCATCATCCCAAACTGGCCCAGAATACTGTTGGCAAGGTTGGCTGCCTGGAAATCAGGTTCTTTGCGGGCTGGCCCTAATGTGCCGATCACCACATCCGATTGAGTTTTACCAGGTACGTTGATGTGCTTTTTGATCGGCGTTGTTGGTGCGGTGATAGGGGGTAGTTCAGCGATCTTTGGCTGGTCGTGATTATGCCAGTTACCTAGATACTGTTGTGCGACCTCAATCACAGTGGCTGCGATCACATCCCCAACCACCACCAGAATCATGTCTCGTGGCCCATACTGCTGCCGATGAAACTTATGAATGGCATCAACTGAAATCGCTGGGATGGACTCCAGGGTTCCACGCGGGCTGAAATGATAAGGGTGACTATCTGGGTAGAGATTGTGCCGGAAGGCCCGATTTGCTAGCCATCGGGTGTCCTGCTGCTGATAACCCAGCCAGGTTAAGCGTTCGCCACGCAGCCGCTCGACTTCATCTTCCGGGAAAACAGGATTGCGCAAGACATCACTCAAAATATCAATGAGTATGGGTAAATCCTCCGCTAATGCCTTGCCACTGAAACTAACAGTGTGAACGCCAGAACTGATGCCTAGATCAGCCCCAATGTCTTCCAAATTGGTATGCAGTGTTTCGAAGTCCCGATTGATGGTTCCACGCATCAGGCTACCTGATGTCATTGAGGCCAGGCCATGACACACGCGGTCTTCGTAGATACTGCCTGTATGCAGCGATCCGTTGATGACTACCGATTGTGCACTGTGATTTTCGTAGACCAGAATCGTCAGGCCATTATCAAGCCTCTGCCGGGTGATGGTCTCTGCATTGAGGATGGCGTTAGTCGAAGTCACCCATGCCCTCCAATTCTAACGGGATGAACTGCCCAACAACACGATTTTGTGGACGCAAATAGCGCTCAGCGACATCCCACACATCCTGAACCGTGACTTCTTGCAGGCGGTCAATATATTGCTCGAACCATTCATACCCGGCGAAGTTTTCAGCCGAGGCCAGCCAGAATGCCTGGCCAGTGACGCCTTCGGTGCTATAAGCAAATAGGGCACGTGCTTGCTTTTTGGCCTTGTTTAGTTCATGTTCGGTGATGTTTTCTTCACATAACTGCATAACTTCGGCATCAAAGGCGGTTTCTGCTTCTTCCAGGGTACGTCCATCTCGTAGTGTGATGGTGAAGTCGTACAGATAGGGGTCGATGGTCGGTGTCAGACCGCCAGTGGCTGAGGCTGCAATTTCGCTTTTGACCAGCCCTTCATAAAGGCGGCTGGTTTTATTATCAACGCCCCCTCCACCCAAGCCGCTTGGACCACTTAGGACACTATCGAGGATGGTCAGTTTGAACCAATCGGGGTCAGTGGCAGCAGGCACATGATAGGCCACTTGTAGGAATGCGGTTGTGCCCGGACGCTCAACTGTAACCCGACGTTCGCCTTGCTGGGGTGGCTCAGGACGTAGGAACAGATTAGGTGGCGTGCCAGATGGAATGCTACCATAGAGCGTGTCAATCTTTTTGAACATGCTCTGGCTGTCAAACGCGCCTACTGCCACGACGATACAGTTGTTGGGGACATAATGTTGACGATAAAATCCAAAGAGATCATTTCGTGTCATGGTTTCCAGGTCAGTCATATCGCCTATGATGTCATGATGGTAACCATGAACACGAAAGGCAGCAGCAGCCACTTCCTCACCCAGCCAGAACAATGGCGAGTTCTCAGAACCTTGCCGTTCTGAGATGATGACGGTTCGTTCTGATTCAACTTCATCCGGCTCAAATTTGGCGTTGACCATGCGATCCGCTTCGAGCTCAAGCGCCAGATCAATACGGTTACTGGGGAGTGTCTCGTAGTAGGCCGTATAATCAAAAAAGGTATGGGCGTTCCAGGTCCCGCCATAACGATCAATCAGGCGATCCAACACACCCGTCGGGAACTGATCAGTTCCCTTGAACATCATGTGTTCGACCCAATGCGAGATGCCTGTATTGCCAGTGCGTTCGTTGCGGCTGCCCACTCGATACAATACCCACCAACTGATGATAGGTGTATGATGGACTTCTTTGAGTAAAATGGTGAGGCCGTTGTTTAGTTTATGTCTTGTGACTAATGTCAAGAGCAATAGTTCCTGCCAGGCAAAAATTAGTTGGCAGCCATTATAGCATTAGCCCCAATGTCGTCCACCTCAATGTTGAAGAAGTTATGGTTCAGTTCCATAATGTCGTGAAGTGATTTTATGGGAACAAATCAACCGGGTTTAAAAATGCTAGCCTCAAACGCTGTCGGCATGACAGAAACAGGCTTGAGCCCGCCGCAAGCCGCAGCGAACTTTGGTTCGATTTCAACAGGAGCGGTTCGGCGTTGTGTCGCACGGCGATCATGTCCGCATCGTACAAAGGCTGTCACAGCCGTGCGATGCGGGCGGGACGCGCCCTTGAAGGGAACGTAGCGGTGGTGAACTCATGCGTACTTCAGAAGCTGCAGCGAACTGAAAGTTCGGCTTCAGTCGTAGCAGAGCGTCACCTCACAACCGAAACCACACAAGATGATGGGTCAAATTGATCTGATGTGACATGGATTTGGATTGTGTCACCCGCTCGCATGTCAAACCACATCTTCGGTTCTTTGGTGCTAATGGAACCGTGCAATTCCTGGATCACGGTTCCATCTTGCCCCTGAATGACCCGCATGAGAGCAACGACAGATGCAATCAGAGCGATTCGCTTCATAGTTCTCCAGATCATCGCATTTCTCTGTTGACATCCATAGATTTACTAAGTATCGTCATAATATACATCTGATTTCGATGTATGTCAACAATCATCCACACATCCAGATGTTCTGTTGAGCCCGTGCTTTCCTCTCCTTAGAAGTGTGTTGAGTGCCGAGATTTTGGGCCCGGCGCAAGTCATGTCAGCTATAATCTTGCCCAGCTACTCCGTTGCTTCGATTCCGGTTCCATCAAAACCACGCCCAACAGCGCGGTATTCAAAACCGTAAGATTTCATCCTCTGTGGCCCATAGATGTTTTTACCATCAATGAAAATGGGATGGGTCATTGACGCTGCAATTCGCTTCATGTCCAGTTGTTGAAACTCATTCCAGGGCGTTGTCAACACAAGCGCGTCAGCTCCTTTTGCCATGTCATAGGCATTGTTGCACATATCAACATCAGGCAGCATCATGCTGGCGTGTTCCATTGCCACTGGATCATAAGCGCGAACATTTGCTTTGGCATCAAGGAGATGTTCAATTACAGTCAACGACGGTGCTTCACGCATGTCATCGGTGTTTTCTTTGAACGCCAGGCCCATCATGCCAACTATTTTGCCTTCCAGATTACCCAGCAAATCTTCGAGTTTCAAGATAACGTGTTTGCGCATATAGTCATTGATGTCCATCACAGCTGACAAGAGCTGCGGATGCATCCCATGAGTTTGTGCCATATATTTCAGTGCCTTCACATCTTTAGGGAAGCAGCTACCGCCGTAGCCAATGCCTGCTTGCAGAAAATGTGGGCCAATGCGTTGATCAAAGCCCATACCTTCTGCCACTTCCAGAACATCGGCTCCCAAACGTTCGCAGATAATCGCCATTTCATTGATGAAACTGATTTTGGTTGCCAAAAACGCATTCGAGGCATATTTAATCATCTCGGCTGTGCGCAAATCGGTCATCATGATGGGGCTGCGCAGGGGGATATAAAGTTGGGCGACAGCTTCTGATGCGTCTCGACTGGTGGAACCCAAAACGGTACGATCTGTTGACATGAAATCGCGCACGGCGGAGCCTTCACGCAGAAATTCAGGGCAGCTCACCACTGAAAAATCAATCGGCTGGGGTTGACTACTGCGTACAATGTCGGCTACCCAATCACCGGTGCCAACGGGAACAGTGGACTTGTTGATAATGATGAGCGGGTGATCCATCCGTTGCCCGATGCTCTCTGCAGCCGAACGGACATACTTCAAATCTGCTTCGCCATCCACACCTTCTGGTGTGCCGACGCAGATGAATACAAACTCTGCATCCTTTAAGGCTTCTTCATAGTCGGTAGTAAAGTTCAGCCGGCCAGCTTTGACGTTGCGCTCAACCATCTCTGCCAATCCTGGTTCATAAATTGGCATGATGCCCTTTTTAAGGTCTTCGATCTTCTGCTTGTCAATGTCGAGGGTGATAACGTTATTCCCCAGATCAGCGAAGCATGTGCCGTTAATCAGGCCAACATAGCCTGTGCCAATCACGCAGATATTCTTCATAGTTGGATTTCCTCTTTTGTATATGCACACTCATCATACACAAAAAGTTGCAAAAATCCGCTAAAGATTTTAATCTCTTTCGTTCAGGATGAGGTTTGCTAATCGCCGCCCAATCTCGACAGCGTAGTTTGTGCCTCGGTCATAAGGATAAACCTGACTCATACTTGCCCAATAGACGCCAGGGAGTGGGGTCTTGAGAGGTAAGATATTCTCACTGTGATTGATACCCGGCACAGGTTGGGCATAGGGCGCACCAAAGACCCAGTATTTGCGTATCCAGTCTTTTTTGAAATCTAGATTGAAAGTCGAAAGAGTATCCGCGAAGCGTTCGGCAAGGGTTTCTTCACTGAGTTGGAAATACTCGTGATCCGGTGGTACATAGTCTCCACAATACACTAGTACATCCTCCCCATAGTATTCTTTGGGCATCCAGTTAGTGTGTTCGACTAATGCCAGATAGGGGAAACGGCTCTTGGATTTGTCTGGGCTGTCGGCCGGCAAATTGAGCCAGTAGGTGCCATCTGTCAGGAGGGATCGCTTGAGTGCGAAGATCACACACAACGCGCCGATACTCTTCAGGTTGCGAGCCTTGCGCCCATAGTCCGTTTCAGCCAGGCCATCCGTCATCTTAAGCAACAGTTGAGGCGAGGTAGTGCTAATGACAATATCAAATACCTGCTGTTTATCGTTGATGATGAGGATTGGTTTATCTTTGGTTTGAATACGATCTATAGGAGTCGAAAGGTGAATTTTCGCGCCCCATTTCGTAATCGATTGGGCCATGGCTTGCAAAAAGGCATCAAAACCACCTTCATAGATACCCAGCCGCAAGCTGCGCGTGTGAATGCGTGCCCACATCCAGGCCATGTTCACGTCTGGAAATTGATCCGCAAATTTGCCAATGAGCAAAGGTTTGAAGAACTTGCTGTAGGCTTCTTCGCCCATGTAGCGGCGTAGCCATCCATCAGCCGTGTATTTTTCAAGTTTCTGTCCGTTGCGCAGTGTCTTGAGGTAGATGCCTGCTAATCCCATGCGTAAGGTTGCCACGAGCGAGACAGGAAGAAACAAGGCAGATGGCGAAATCTCTGAACGGATGATCTTGCCATCAATCCAATAACTGGTTTTCGGGCGAGGCCATAGCACCTTATCCCATCGTCCCATTTCGGTGAGGAGTTGTTTGATGTCCTTATCAGTTTCAAACCAGTGATGATAAAATTTTTCGAGCGACCAATCCCAACCTTCATCACGAAAACCCGCCGCCAAACCACCAACGGAATCGCCCGATTCAAACAATGAAACCTCATGCCCCGCCTGGCTCAAGTCCCAGGCCGCGGCCATGCCCGTGACACCTGCCCCAATAATGCCTATCTTGAGTTTATTTGCCATCTGAGAATTGAATGACCCCGTATTGACCATTCACGCGCCAACGTTCACGGATTCTGTCGAGTCTGGCTGCTTGCCCGGGCGCTAAGCCAACAACTGGATCGCTTTTAAGGATGCGCAAGGCGACAACAGGGGCAGGAAAATACTGCATCACATGGGCAAATGGTGTTGCTTCAGGCCAGGTCGCATCCCCTACAATCCGCCGATAATTGGCATCCCCTTTAAAGATAACCAGACTGGCATCATCAAAGACCGGTACAAAGTAATCTGGCATCTCCCACAAGAGTAAGCTGCTGTTCCAGAAGAAATGTGGGCGTAAACGCAAGCGCCCATCCTTGAATTCACCACGCAGTCGCTGACCGAATTTCCAGGCTTCTATGCCATGTTGCCCGGTTTCCAGCATATCTAAGAACGACCAAACGTCTGTTGCTATCGCATCACTGACGAAGGTAGGATGTACTTTTACATGCACAATGACATGGGTGGCTGTGCCAAAAGTTAGCAAGCCGTCTGCCAGAACCAAATCCATCGCCAATTCTGAACCCGCGTTATCGACCACGATATGCACTCTGCCATTGTGACTGCCTAAATGCTCGATGATCTGCTGGCTGTCATCCACCAGCAGATCATCAGCGCTGGCGGTTGTGCCTTGTTTGAGTGCATCCGGAAAACTGAGATCGATTCGGTTGCCCCATAAGGCCAATGTCACCTGTTGGCGTAATTTCTCTTGGGGTGGTGCATCAAAGGTCAAGGCTATCCGCACCAGATCCCACAAAGCGTCGCTCGTATATTCTTTGGCCTTAATTGGTGCGAAAGGATCGCGTCCGGTTTCCCACCAGCGCACCGCTTGAATGAGCAGTCGATAAAAATAAGTCTCCGCAAAGAACCAATCAGTGTTGAGCCAGGTTGCACCCTGATGTTGTTCAGAGGGAGCTTGCCACAGGGCATAATCGGGTGCGTCGGCTGGTAGCATCTTAATAGGGGCATCGTTGACTAGACTATCATGCAGATCATCCAATGCAGATTGCATGACATCTGAGTAATCCGGGTTGGTTTCTTGTGTCTTGCGGATAGTAGCCGGCAAGCGGCGCTTCACCGTGTCGTGGGCGAAGGCGTTGCTGCTGTTGGTAAACGTCATGCCAGGAAAATCAGGGGGTGGATTCATAATGTTGGTCTCTAAACAGCTTCATGGGCACGAGTGATGGCACTCCAATTCAAGCCTTGTCGGATCAAAAAGTAAAATCCAACGAGCGTCACAGGCAACCATATGACCACATGCACAATCAAAGCATAAGAAAGGGCAGAGACTTCGGGAATACCTATGGCAATCAGAACCGTTGATGTGAAAAACTCAAAAACACCTAATTGCCCCGGTGATGCAGGTATCAACCCAGCCAGATTAACTGTGCCTACAACCAGAAGCGCTACACTGTAACTGATTTCAAAATCGAATGCAAACGAGACGATCCAATAAACACTAGCTTCAATGGCCCAGGTCGTATAGCTACTGATGACCGCTCCTGCCAACTGAATTGGACTGCGCAAACCTTCTAACCCATCAATGATGCCTTCGCTTACACCATTGAGGAGAGTGGCCAGACGTTCTGGCAGCAGCTTATAGAGTTGTTGCACCAACCAGCGTAGGGCATCAGGGCGTGCCGCTAATCCCAAAAACACACTTAGGGCCACTATAAACAGTGGCGCGGCGAAGATCGCCACCTGCCGAATCAGGTTTGATTGCACATCAATGGCCAATAAAGGCAGGATGATAAATGTCAACATTACAATACCATCAAAGACACGCTCGATCAGAACGGTGGTTGTAGCTTGAACAGGTTGAACCCGGTGATTGCGCCATAATAAGAAGATGCGCAAGGCTTCACCGCTGCGGAAGGGATAAACGTTGTTGCCCATGTAACCAATCATAACCAGGGGCATCAACCGGGGAAGTGAAATGTGTTGGACGCTATTGAGCAAGAACTGCCAACGCAGGGTAATCACCCCTACTGCCACAAAATACCACAATGCGCCCACAATCAACCACGCGATGTTGAGGCTGCTTATGATATCGACGACTTCCGCCAGATGCAGATTCTGGAAGGCAATAACCAGAAACCCGCCGCTGATGAAGATGCTAATAGCAACGATGACTTGTTGATTGCGGGTCATCCTAATCCCGATTCTTTCTATGTAACTTAATACACCGTGAGGAGCCAGAACCCTTACACATCGTCATCTTGCCACCAATTGAACCCTTCGGGTAGGTTGAGTGTGCCAGGTGCAGGCGGTTCTGGATTGGTTATAGGGGGGACATAAACTGTGTCCTCGATTTGCTCAACGAATGTAGGTGCGGGAAGCAAGGGCAAGTGTGAATTCGGTATGCGCATGACATTCGGGTCAATAATTTGTTTCAATTGCCGCCTCATGATTGTGAGGATGGCGCCCAAACCCATGAACAGTGCCAGCGCGTTTACGCCCCAGCCATAGATCGGGATCGAGTTAAAAATAGCAAAAACAAACAGGCCAATAATCAGACTTAAATAACGAGACCGCCACCCATCTCGAAAATTAAACAAAAGACTGACAACAAATTTGCCAATTCCCAGACCAAAGATGATCCGGGCGATGTAAATCGCCATGAAGTAAAAGACACTCGCGCCCCCTACATTCGCGAGAACTAGCGCCACACCGCTGAAGACAGCGACACTATCCAACGGCAGTAACGAAACGACAACCACAATTGCGATGCTGAATACGGCAATAATCAGGAAGATGGGAAAGGAAAGGATAAATGTCAGGATTCCGATGCCGAGGGTCGAAATGGGCCGCAGACGCAACGGCTGTAAAGGAGCTTGCATCCAACGTGGCGAGATGAACATCAAGACCATGCCGATCAAGCTTAACAGGGCAAATTCTTGCAAAACATTTTGCAGATAATTGCGTAACTCAACCGGCGTTGGTTCGACTGGCGTTCCGACGATGGCAGGCTCGGTCTGGATGAAAATAGGTGTCTGGGCGAATTCGCCTTCAAGCCTGCCTTTAGTAGGGCCTGTGTAAGTGAGTTGACCTTCAATTTGTGCTGTTTTGCCCACCACTAAACCTGGATCAACCAATTCGACCTCAATTGGAAGTGGAATCAGCAAAGTGGAAATCTGAGAGGCAACACCCCCCGTCTGAGAACTGCCAACGGTTGCCCGAACGTTACCGCTGACTCGTCCGTTCAAGTGTAATGCTGATCCCCAGAAGTTAATCTGTTGATCAACATCGCCGTTGACAATGAGTTGATAACCCGCATCTAAGATTGAACCGGGTATCGTGGCTTCTCGATCAATAGTTGCACTCAAGTTACCACTGATAATACCACCATCTTTATGCTCAAACTCAGCTTCATCTGTGACCTGCATCGCCAGACCCCCAAAATGGATGTCCTTGCCGAGTGTTCCCCCCATGATCAGTTCACCACCAAGGAGGTAAATGCTGCCATCGATTTGTCCAGTGATAGTCGCGGTTCGGGCTGCGCCGATGAGATGACCTTTAACATGCCCATCAATGCGAAGTTCACCACAAAAGACAAAGATATCCTCTTCAATGGTTTGGTCTGCTTCAATGGTACACAGTTCGCCATCCAAAACCTCATAAGCCCATACCCCGCCCGCCGTGCAAAACGCCAGGATGAGCCAATAAATGCGCCTGGGCAATCTTTTCAACACGATTCTCCTAACAAATTTGCTAAAATAGATTGCAATTTGTACTCTTATGGTTCAAACTATTATCATCAGAATCAGACAATTCTCAACCTGTGAGTACGAGGATAACATCGTGTCCGACGACAAAAAAAGGGAAACTGGTTATCTCAATGCACCACAAGCGAAGCCGATGATGGATCGGCAACCACGCCCCCAGACCAATGTGCTTGGCGCAGGGGCCAGGTTGCAAGTCAACTTCGGAGATAAGAAAATCGTGCTTGATATTGAGGATGTAATGCTTATTGGCCGCCTGGTTGAAGGTGATGACCCCAACATGTATGCTCTTGATCTTGGCAGCTATGGCGGCTATCAAAACGGGGTTTCGCGTCAACATGCGACAATTACTCGGCATGAAGGTAGCCTTTACATCGAAGACCTGGGCAGTACCAATGGAACACGGATCAATGGGTTCCAGTTGACTGCCCGGCGTAAGTATCGGCTTCGTGATGGCGATGAAGTCGAGTTTGCACGGCTGCGGACGCAGATTAAGTTCATCGATTCCTGAACCGATGAACCGAAGTTTTACAGATCGTGTCTTCGCGGGTGTCTGTGGTGGCATGGGCGATCAACTGCCCATCATAACGCCCTGGGGGTTGCGCTTATTTTTTGTTGGCTTAACCTTGGTCTCCAATGGTATTGGCGTGTTGGTTTACGTGGCCTTGTGGTGGAGTTTGCCGCAAGAATCCTTAGTTGAACGCAGCGGCTCAACATTTGGGCAGGGCATAGTTGTGTTGTCGATTGTGTTGCTGATGGTTGGTAGCTGGTTGGGGCATCTCATGGGCTTTATTACCGGGCCGGGTGGTCAGGCAGTCTATTGGCAGATCAGTTTGGTGACTTTAAGCACCATCTATTTTCTGCATCAGGTGAGAGGCAGTTGATGTACCAACGTGCGAACTTGATCTGGGCGTTCGTTATCGTGGCGACAACCCTGGTGCTGCTCTTGCGGGCTGTTAATTTAATCTCCGATGGTCTGTTTGATCTGTTTATACGGGCCTGGCCCGTGCTGTTGGTACTCGCAGGGCTGACGCTTTTGCTGCATGGGCGTGTAGTCGTTGGAAGTTTGATTGCATTGGTATTAAGTGCTGGTTTGGTTGGTGGGGTGGCCTTTGTTGCTTATTCCTCACGCCTTTCCGAACGACGCACGGATAATCAAGTCGAAATCTTCCAGGAATTTAAATCTGATGCGACCCTCATTGTGCTGAATGTCAATACCTTAACAACAGATGTTGAAATCCTTAGCACTGATTCTATCCTGCCTTCCATTTCAGGTGAGTTTATCGGGAGCAGCGAGAGTGATATTGTCGTGGAAATGACGGGAGGCGATGCTGGCACGGTGGAACTGACCATCTCTGAGGAGCAAACAGCGGAGTTTCCATCATTGGAAGCAGTAGGACGAGGAAAGCTGATGCTTCAACTCCCATCCGAATTGGCGTTTGCTATTGCTTTTGGTGGGCAAGATGGGGAGGTGACCCTCAATCTCGATAGCCTATGGCTGGAACAACTCAGTGTTGAACTCGATAAAGGCGATCTATTGGTGACTCTGCCAGAGTATTTACCCCGGTCACCAAATGCAGCCGAACGTCCTGGCAATATCACCGTCTACAACGGCGATGCCACGCTGGTCATCTCGCCCGATGTATCAGCTCGGTTGGAATTGAATCGAGGTGGGAATGATACCCGGCCACAGTTTGATGATAGCTATATCCTGATTGATGATGGAGCAGATGGTACACTGGAAAAACGCACGGTTAGTGAGGATGATACTCCCCTTTACTACGTCGTGACAGCACCCCAGGGGATTATCCGGCTCGCAGTTGGTGAATAGTCTGTTTACGGGTAGCCCCGTAAAGCCCACAGGTTTTAACAGTGGCTTCAGAATGCTTGAGCACGAGAAAGAGTATTTCAAACATGTCGATAGAAGTCCGCAAGACCTACAAATATAGGCTGTACCAGAACACCAAGTGCAACCGACATCTGCAGCAGCAGATGAATGTCGCTGGCTTGATCTGGAACCATGCTCTGGCTATGCAGCGTTGCTCCTATCGACTGACAGGCAAACACATGGGCTTATCGCGGATGCAACGCCACATCGCAAAGTTGCGGATGAAGAGCGCTCGGTTCTCAGGCAACCCAGGAGGTATTGCAGCGACAAGAAAAGCCTACGAACGCTTCTTCAACAGGCAAGGTGGAGTGCCGCACTTTCGCAAGGTGCAGAAATTCCGGTCATTCACGCTCAAACAAGCAGGCTGGAAACTGCTCGAGAGTGAACAGAAGTATGGTCGGGTTCAGATCGGCAAGAAAGTCTACAAGTTGGTGTATCACCGCCCGATGCAGGGCGATATAAAGACGGTCACGATTAAACGCGATACAGCAGGACGGCTCTGGATATGCTTCTCAGTGGTGGAACGATTTGTGGTGCAGAAGGAAGCCAGCGCGGGTCAAAGCGGCGGCTTCGATTTTGGCCTCAAGACATTTCTCACAACTGATGAAGGGCAACAGATCGACCTGCCTTGGTTCTATCGGGATGATCTGCCACGTTTGCGCAGCATCCAACGACAGGTGTCGAAGAAGGTCAAAGAGAGCGCCAACCAACAGAAGGGGAAACATCACCTCTCTCGTCGTCACATTCGGATTGATGACCAGCGGCGCGACTTCCACTTCAAGCTGGCTCATGCGCTGTGTGACCAATACGACCTGCTGTGTTTTGAAGACCTCAACCTGGACGAGGCGAACCTCTGGTTCGATGAAACGGTTGTGGGGGCGCAAGGTGAGTGATCTGGGCTTTGCACAGTTGATGAGCATCTTGGAATGGGTCGCTTTCAAACGTGGCAAGCGGGTGGTCAAGATAGACCGTTGGACGCCGACGACCCAGGTCTGTTCTGGTTGTGGACAGAAGCATAAGCTCGAACTGCAAGAACGGGAGTTAAACTGCGATTGTGGCTTGGTCATAGACCGCGACCACAACGCAGCGAAGAATATACTTGAGGCGGGGGCATCGCCTCATACTGTCTGAGTCGGAAGAAGACCAACCTGATTTATTCAGGCGGTGTCCGGCGTTCACGGCAGAAGCCCACTGAACCTTTGGTTCGCCTTTTGCTGTGGGAGTATGTCACGATGAAACTTTATCTCAAAGATGATTGTCTATCATGGCGTGGTGGCTGCACCTGACCAACCAAGCAATTCAGCATTTGGATATTCTGCCGGGTGAACCGACTCTGCTCTCTGTTTGGTCGCGCCATGATCGGGTCTCGCACTATGATCTGTTATCTGGAGTGGCCATTGGTGATGAGACGATCATGTTTCCTGATGTAACAGACTTTAAGACCGACGAATGGAACCACTTCATAGCCGAATTGAAAGCGCCTAATAGCGTTTTTTTTCCTGTTGTCCACCGCCCACCAGAAACATTTTACACCACCGAGGATGGCAAGATACGTCTCTACATTTCTGGTAACAGGAGGATCAAGCTGCATACAGCAGAAAATCAAGCCGAACTTGATAAGGGCGATGCTAGTTCGTTTGCAGCCCTGGCGTTGGATCGAAAACAGGGCTTGAGCGCGGTGCTCGATACGCAGGGTAAACTCCACATCTTCTGGCAACATACCTCCCAGGGGAGCTATGACCTCAATCTCAATATAGCGAAAGATTGGCGACCAAGAGTGGTGATCTCTGATGGAGGACAATCAATCTTTGTCTCGGATGGCAAGTCGATTGTTATTACCAACGCACAGGGGCAGATACGGAGCCGCCTACAGACGCATTATCTAATATATCAGATGGCCTGTGCGCCAGAAGGCAAGTACATTCTAACGAGTGATATGGATACGGGTGTGCTTCGAGTTTATGATGGGGCAACACTCTTACTTTGTTATCAACGTTTTGCTATCGATCTGGTAGCAGAAGCAACCCAAGTGCAGTTACTGGCGGATTTGCCGCCCTCGTTTGTTGCGCCCCGTGCGCTGGCGGTAGATGATGAAGGTGTGGTTGCCTTCGCTATGTCTGGGATTGTGTGCGTCTCCGACGTGTCGCATATGGATGCCATTCCTTAAGTTTTGACCTGGCTGTATAATTCTCGCATTTGTGCCTAATTTCGGATTACGATGTTTACTCCTCACCACTGTGGATTGTTTTTCACCCATGAAGATGTGCAGCGGATACGCAATGAACGCAAGCGTGAACCGTTGCTGTTGGCCTGGGATAGGTTGCTCAATGATGAGCCATCAGATCCACAGGATATACTTCTAGTCAATGCGTTGCGCTATCGTTTGAATGCTTTGCTTGATGCAGGTCAGACTGCCGTTCATCTGTTGGGAAGGCATGTCTCGAACGTCCGTACATCACAAGATATTATAGTTTGCGTTCAATGCCATGAGCTTCTGACAGGTCAACCAGATTTAGATGAACAGAGTGCATCCTTGCTAAAAACCTTAGCCCATGTGCTCGAAGCCAACACATTGAACATATTCGCCGATTCGATCTGGCATCTGGCAGCCCGGATGGCCTGGAGCATTGCTACTGAACAAGAGCGTATCTTCACCGAGTGTGTCCAACGATTTCACCAGATTATCGAACACGATGTTCATCCAGAGGGCTATCTGCCGGAAGCTGTTGAAATCGCACCAGAAGCCGCCGCACTCCGAAGTCAAATCAGTTCAGTGCAAGCGTTGGTATTGATGGCGGAGATGGCGCGATGTGTGGGTCTGGATTTATGGTCATATGAGCAGCGCGGTGTATCTATTCTGACTGCTGCAAGTTATCCGCTTTATTACTTCTTCTATCCCAGAAAATGGCCCTGGAACGGCGAACAGTGGAAACCGAGCAACGGCGTAGATGAAGAGACAGCCCATGAGACTTTTCAGCAGCACGTAGGGTATATCGAGATGGTAAATCGCCGTTTCGACAAGCCTTTGAGAGCCGCTGACATGATTTTGAATGAACTCCGTCCGGTGTATAACCGCTACGGTGGCGGCTACGTGACCCTGACCCATGCCCCTGTACAGAAGTCACGCGGCCTGCTCAGTCTATTCTGGGAGCGCCAAGATAGATGATTTTATAATCCTCGCCACCACATCTGGAGCAAATTGTCGGGTGTAATTGCTTGACTGTGTGCAGACAGAGTTAAGATTGGTAGGAAGCAGTTTACGCTATACGGGCATGGGACGGCGTTTGATATGATGAAGTTCATCAAACAAGCACTCGGCCTCAACAGTATCCTAAATCTGGGCAAGATTTTCTAGATAGCGAAGTCGTCCTCGTAGAAGTCTTCGTCTTCATCCTCGTCTTCATCAAGAAAATCATCATCCCCATAAAGGTTCTCATCTTCATCATTGAACTCATCAATGTCATAACCTTCGTCGTCCAGGTCGTCGTCATCAACCTCATCCGATAGATTGTCAACGAAATTGTCTTCGTCATCCATAAAGTCCTCATCTTCAAATTCAAGATTGTCGTCTTTAGGCCCTAATATCTTGTTTTCGTCCATCAGCTTTCTCGTGTGTATTGTGAAGTTGTTCGAGTCGGGCGTATTTTAGCACGGAGAGACCTCTCGTAAACCTTAAAAATATATAGATTCTCAACTTGCCGTTGATTCATTGACCATACTAACAAAATACTCATGTAAACGTGTGTCATTGGTCAATTCAGGATGAAATGCTGTTGCCAGCAAGTGCCCTTGTTGTGCGGCGACAATACCCTGATCAAGTTCACACAATCTATCAACATGTCGCTGTGCTTCGGTGGCAATAGGGGCGCGGATAAAAATGGCATGAAAAGGGGGGCCATTGAGAACCGATATATCCAAATCTGCTTCAAAACTATCGATCTGGCGTCCAAACGCATTACGATTGACCGTAATGTCCATAACACCCAGAATCGCTTGACGATCAATGCCAATGTTTTTGGCAAGAAAGATCATCCCGGCGCAGGTTCCCCAGATCGGTTTCTCCTCCGCGAATTTCCGCAGTGGTTCCATAAGATTGAATTGAGTTGCCAATTTGCCGATAGTCGTGCTTTCACCGCCGGGGATGATAAGACCGTCCAGACTATCTAGTTGTTCGGGCAACCGCACCTGTACGACTGCTGTGCCCAATTGCTTCAACATCTTCTCGTGTTCGATGAATGCTCCTTGCAGAGCCAGTACACCAATATTCATGGGGTTTCCTTTTCTTCAAGCAACTCACATCGTCGCGTACAATGGTTTTATTGGTCAATAGGGGTTTGAGTCCATTTATTGTTCAGGTGGTACACGCCGCATAAAATCGCAAAAATTAAGGGCCACAACACTGTATCCAAAGGGCGATCCACCACGTGCACGTTTATTGTGCTGTAAGGAAGCTAACAACTCAAGAAATAACCTACAATCTGAGTGGTAGTGGAGCCTCATGAAACCCATCAGTCTTGGAGAAAGCCAGGGTTTTGCGGGTGAAGCAGGCCAAGCATTGGCGCAAGGTGTTGAACCAGTGCTCAACATCACTGGTTACGCCAGTGGGTTTGTTCATCATCTGATGGCGCTCCCAATCAAACATGGAACGATAAGCTTGATAGCCATCACTAAAGGAGCGACAGCGGGCATAATCAGCGGGGATACATCGCCATAGCTGCAAGGCACTCGCCCCGACCCAATACGCCACCACTTGGCGCATGCGCCGACATAAGGCTAACCACAGCCAGCGCTGCTGTTCTTTCTTGCCTACAAATGACCACAATTCATCCAAGTCCAACACATCGTCCCACTCGGCAGCCATGAGAGTAGGTTGCCAATGGCGGTACATCCTCAATCCATTGACTCAACCGACAATGAATGATCCACCGCGACGCCCCCATGATCCGTTCCAACCCACGCAGACTGACCCGTTCCAGGACGCCTCGTTTCACTTGATCTTGCACTTATACCCTTTTGGGGCATCAAGCGTCCTATAGCGGTTGCAGTCTTTGCAATGATAAGCCAGAAGTCAAAAGTTCCCCAATAGAAACAGATTACTTTTGGCCAGTTTGAGGCGAGAACATGCTTATTCTTTTTGGATGTTTTTCCGTCAGTGGCTTATTTCTGACCACCTTTGTAATCGCCCCCGTTTTTCACCAGATTGACACTTTCACATCGTGGGCAATTTCTGGTTACAATTGTCTGGATCATGAAAAAGCTCTCCGAGAAACTTGGTTGTTTTGTCTCTTTGAGCTTTTTCATATTTCATCAGTCAATTTGTCGCCACTACCAAGCACTTAGAACCAGTCCCACTCGGCAAATTGGCTAACACGCGGCGGGAACAAGCGGGCAAGCAATTCAGCAGCTTGTAGAGAAACATCTAGCACAGCAGGGGGTAGTGATCCGAACATCAGCGGCAGGAATTGACTGTGCGACAGTTCGACCTGTGTCTGCGGGCGACCTTGTAATCCACATTTGATAATCTCAGCGTCAATCTCGAAGATCAGTTGGCTCTCGGCGACACCCGAAACAGTCAGCACTTCTAGCAGCAGAGCATTCCGCAGGGCAACCGGATTGATGATGGTCCCCATCCAACCCTTCTTAGCCTCGTGGAATATGTGGACTTTGACGTTGAGGAAGCCGCGGACATAGTAAATCAGAGGATCATCCAGCGCGATGTTCCAATGTACCGTTTCTATTCCGGCTTCATGATTCAATCGCCCGACTTCCGCCATGATCGCTTGGAGGGCAATGGGTGTTTTGACGATCACTTCTGCCCAGCGCCCGGTTGAGTCATGCGCAGCGATATACCCAACCAGCACACCCTCGTCTTCTACCACCCGCATATAGCTGCGGGGTGCGGTATTCATGCGCCAGTGCCACAATTCTGGGCTGCGTATCCTGGCAACACGATGGCCCCACTGTTGTTCATATAAGGCTGCCATCGAAACGGTATCCGCTGGGGTTGCCGGGCGCATTGATAGCAGTGGTTCTAGGTTTGCGGCGGATTCTGCATTGAACTCTAACTGGCAACCGGGCCAGACATTATAATAGCCCAGTGCTGTGTAGAAGCCATCCAGACCGGTGCCCAACAGGGCGATCAAGTCGCCACGCGCCTTCATATACTCGCGGGCATTGTTCATCACCTTTGAGGCGTAACCCCGTTTGCGGTAATCAGGATGGGTGCTCACCGATCCAATCGCCCCAAAAGGGATTGTCAACTGACCGTAGCGTAGTTGATAGTCATAAGCCCCGACATGGGTAACAACTTGCCCATCGCATATCCCCAGCCGATACCAGCTATAGTCGAATCCGGGCATAGTCTGTAGCTGTCGCATCCAGACCTCATCGCGCTCGACAACTGCCGGATCATCGCCACGAAACACGCGACTTGCCATACGCCGGGCTGCGAAAAACTCGGCTTCGGTTTCCGCCCCTTTGATTGCAAAATCGGCCATGAAGTCTCTACTGTCGCTGATAGACGCGAATCCAGTCGATGACCATTTCTTGCGGGAACTTGGTGGTCTCATCCGGACTGCCGGGCCAATTGCCGCCAACCGCCACGTTGATAATGAGGAAGAAGGGATGATTATAGACCCATTCTCGCCGTAGAGGGAGAAATTCCGCCTTCATCGTAAAAAAGACTTCTTCATCAACGTACCAACTAATCACATCGGGTTCCCACTCAATGCCAAACACATGAAAGTCATCCGCAATGGGTTCAGGCAATCGTTCGCTTATACCGACCCCGCCACTGCCCGAGTAGCCGGGGCCATGTATTGTGCCATGTGTCGAGTGGGGTTCCTTACCAATGTATTCCATGATGTCAATCTCACCTGAATCAGGCCAGGGAACGTCAGGAAACTCCGCGCCGAGCATCCAGAAGGCAGGCCAGATGCCCTGTCCTTGTGGCAAGTTCATCCGCGCCTCGACTCGGCCATAGATGAATTCCAATTTATCGTTGGTATTGCAGCGGGCAGATGTATAGGCGTTACCGCGATAGTCTTCTTCATGGGCAGTAATGACTAAATTGCCCTCGCCATCATGGGCGACATTTTCAATGCGATCTGTATTGTATTCCAATTGAGCGTTGCCCCAGCCGTGCCCCCCCAGTTCACATGTCCAGAACTCGGCATCAATGGGTGTGCCTGCCTCAGCATCAAACTCGTCGCTCCAGAGCAGCGTCCACTCCCCGTCATAGTTGTAGGGTTTGGGTGTTGGGGCCGGGAGATGGGGATCAATCGTTGGTCTGGGAAGGGGTATCTCAATCGGTGGGACGTTACCTTCGCCATGCCCTAGGCCAACATTGTCAATGTAGCTAATGTGTTCACCAACGCCACTGGGAAAGCTGAAGGCATAACCATGCACCTGCCTCAAACTCAGTTCATCGTTAGGTGCGCCATCTGGTTGCCAATCAGTGCGTCGCTGGAAATAATCAAATGGGATACTAAAATATTGCCACCCAGTAAAGTTATCGTTGAGGCGATAAAACCAACGCTCAGCTGTATCATGGGTTGAATCAACGGCGCGATTATCGAACAACTCGACCATGATAACGTCCCCTGAGTCCGATCCATACAGCCAGAACTCCAGGGTGGAATAATCCGTCCAGTCGTCTGGCGTCCAGTCTGTTCCATCTGTTAGCACATGCGAAAAGCCACCAAAGCTGGATATGGTATAAGAAATGCCAAGAATGCTGTTCTCATCCTCCTGGTCAGGCAAAGCAAGATCACCTTCAGCGGCGACCACATCCAAAACGACGTTGCCTGCTGTATCGCCCCAGGGCACAAAGCCAACATCATTGCCATGTTCGTCCTGTGTATAACCAATACCCTCTTCAAAATCTGCCAGAATCAGGACATCATCCTGAGCATTGATCGTCACGGCAGGAAGGCTCAGTGTCATCAAGAAAAGTATCATTTGTTTCATGAACAGATCCTTTGCACAGATTTTGGTGATTTGACCTTGGTGGGTTGCGCTTTTCGATACAGAACTCAAAGAAATGCTTAGCTAGCATCATCGCGCTTCACAAAGTCCTGTTTGAGATAGCGACGCAGTTGAAGATAGATGTAATGGGCCTGGTCCTGATGTTTGAGGCCCCTGACAAGCCAGGGCTGTGCGCCCGTGTTTAGTTGGGTTTTCACACCATAATAAACGCTGGTCTCATACTGGTTGCCTTGCTTCTGCTCAACTGTATAGACATTCGTGATAGTATCAACGGGGATGTGTTTGTTACCAGGCAGTGGCAAGGGTTTATGTCGCACGGTCAACTGATCGCTCTTGACGGTAATGTAAGTCGAGTTGGCGTACTGTGCCAGACCATAATAGATAATAGCAAGCCCAATCAGCAAGATGAGGAACAGGGCAAACCCAATCAACGGCCCAACAGAACGCTCCAGGCCACCCACCGCATCTAGCAGCATAATCGGTCCCAACACGACAATTAGACCCCCAATCATAAATATAACTGCCCGCCAACTGCTCCAGCGAATGACCATCACCACACCACCGTTAATCTCCTCAACTTGCAGCGTCTTTGGTGGTTTCAAGACACGCTGGGTTGAAGTGAGCTCAACCTGATTACTAAAGTCGAAGATGGCGTCACAATGCGGACATTGTGCGATGCGGGTAACATGGTTCAGATCATCATCCGAGATGGTTTGCCCACAATTAGTACATTCAATGCTCATCGAGAAATACCTACTCCTAGCTGGTTAGGTCTATTATACCTGAAGCCAAAGCAAAATTTCATGCCCCTCTCCACGCGCTATCATGGATGTCCATGAGATGGGGCATCAGGGCAGGTGGCTGACGACGCAGCGCATGACTGTGGTTTGCACGATCCTGGAGATCGAGAGTGAGATTCTGGCAGCGGGTTCAATCCTCCCCAATAGAGTTAATTTGAGTGAACGTGTGTTCTGGGTTCAGAAGCCGATAGATGCTTCCGATGATGGCAACAATCAAGGCTTACCCCAATTGTTATATCTACGAAATTCTGCACTCCATGTATAACTTGCAAGTCCCCATTCCTGTAATAGTGAAGTATTGTTCCTCCATAGCGTTTTGTGCAATAATATGTGCAGCGTATAAAAGGCTATGCGAAACAGGCAGGACGTGCCCTGGGGGTCAACGTAATCCATGGGGACATGTGTCCTTCAATCTTGGCAGAGTGTCACTCAGGCATATATGCACGAGAAAACCAGTATTCTCGCATCACTTGAAGCTGCCTCACACTTCTTGCCGATCTCCCAATCAATGATCGCGTGGGCGTTGTCTTGGCTATGCAGGCGCCACGGGCGAGATTGAGATTGAATACGTTCCTGGGCGTATAACCATTCTCATCATGGATGATGCAGATAACGCGTTTTTTGAACCATCTATAATCGAATTGCCTGATCCACTAACTTTGCCAGAAGGTGGGCTGGGGCTATATATCATTTACCAATCGTTTGACGAAGTGGAATACAAACAGCTGGAATCTAGCAATTGGTGGTACCTAGTTAAGAGTCTCTAGAATAACGTCTTGGCTTCTTCAACGGTATCGGTCAGCGTGAATACCTTATCAAAACGGGTCAGGCTCAGGATATGATAGGCTCCCGCATTGGTGGGCTTGACCAAAACAACCTCCCCATTCACTTGTCTAGCACTTTTGAGAAGCGATACCAGGGCAGACATTCCCACGCTATCCATAAAGGCTACTTTCCTCAAATCAACAATAAATGAGCACTCATCGTTTTCGAGGAAGATTTTAACTTCTTTACGAAATGCACCCACTGTAAAGGCTTCTAAACGACCTTCTAACTCAATGATGCGGATGGGTGTGTTATATTCGGTAGAAGCCACCTTGATGATTGTCAACCCGACACCTACTATTCTCCGGATAAACCAGTTTTTTACTATCTGCCGTTACGCAGACTGCAAGGTATTCAAAGTCTGAAACGCGGATCCTGAGGCGTTCCCGTAGAGCTTGGCCTTAAGCACAAAATGATAGATTTTCGTTTGATGATTAATGGTTGCCGTGTGTGACGAATGCGCCAGATTTGCCACGCAGAAAGTCGAAATCTGCACCTTGATCGGCTTGCTCCACATGTTCTAGATAGAGACTGACATAGCCTCGTTCCAGAAAGGGTGGACGTGGTTGCCATGCTTCCCGGCGACGCAGGAGTTCTTGCTCAGGAATATCCAAGTGCAGGCGGCGATTTTCAACATCCAGTTCAATCATGTCGCCATCTTGAACCAATGCCAGATTGCCGCCAATTGCCGATTCGGGAGCCACATGCAAGATGACCGTGCCATAGGCCGTCCCACTCATACGCCCGTCTGAAATGCGGATCATATCACGCACGCCCTCATCCAATATCTTCTTGGGTAGGCCGAAATTGCCCACTTCCGGCATCCCTGGATACCCCTTTGGCCCGACGTTCTTGAGTACCATGATGCAATCTTTATCCACATCAAGATCAGGCGAATCGATGCGTTGGTGATAGTCTTCATAATCCTCAAAAACTACAGCCCGCCCCCGATGCTGCATGAGTTCGGGTGTGGCCGCAGACGGTTTGATGATCGCCCCATCTTCACACAAATTGCCGCGCAGAACCACCAGTCCTGCTTCTTCTTGGAGAGGATCATCCAATGAAGCGATAACATCTCGGTTCCAGCATTTTGCGCCTTCGGTGTTTTCGCCAATAGATTGACTTGTAACTGTAATGGCATCCATATGCAGATGTCTTTTGAGTTCCTGAATCACAATCGGGAGGCCACCAGCATAATAAAAGTCTTCCATCAAAAATTTGCCAGCGGGCATCAAGTTGACCAGTAGCGGCAAATGACTGCCCAGACGATCATAATCTTCCATTTCGAGTTCAATCCCGATGCGTCCGGCGATTGCTAGCAGATGGATGACAAAGTTGCTAGAACCCCCAATGGCGGCGTTAACCATGATTGCGTTTTCAAATGCCTCACGGGTCAGGATTTTGCTGATCTTCAGGTCTTCTTCTACCATCTTCACAATGCGGCGGCCTGTCAATTGTGCAAGGCGACGACGACGAGAGTCAGCAGCCGGGATAGCGGCTGCTGTGGGCAACGTCAAGCCGAGCGCTTCGACCATACAGGCCATTGTCGAAGCTGTGCCCATCGTCATACAGTGTCCGTCACTGCGCGACATGCAAGCTTCCGCTTCTCTGAAGTCGTCCATCGTCATTTTACCTGCACGCAGGTCTTCACTAAACTCCCACACTGAAGTCCCAGAGCCGATATCTGCGCCGTTGTACTTGCCGTTGAGCATGGGGCCACCAGGCAGCACAATCGTGGGTAAATCCACACTACAGGCCCCCATCACTGTCGATGGTGTGGTTTTATCGCAGCCCGTCAGCAGCACAACACCATCCAACGGGTTGGCTCGGATTGATTCTTCGACATCCATGCTGGCCAGATTGCGGTAGAGCATGGTTGTAGGGCGCATCAGAATCTCGCCCAATGACATCACGGGAAACTCCATCGGGAAGCCACCTGCTTCATAGATACCGCGTTTGACCATCTCCGCCAGGATGCGGAAGTGGGCATTGCAGGGGGTCAGGTCTGACCAAGTATTGCAAATGCCTATCACCGGGCGCCCATCAAATAAGTCATCGGGATGCCCCTGGTTCTTTGCCCAGCTGCGATGGACAAAACCCATCTTGTCATCCAAACCGAACCAGTGCGCGCTTCTCAGTTTGCCATTGCCGTTTTTCTTTTCATCCATATGGCATGATCTCCTCAGAACAAGTCATAGGAGCTATTTTAATACCATTTCAGTTGAGCGCGAATTTTGGTGGGTTATAGTTGAGAGAACCGCCCAAATTGAAGGACTTGATGGATGAATACCCTCTATTTTGAAAAAATCTCCCAGTTTGATCGTCACAACGAACCCGTCGCGTTGAGCATTCCCTTTGCTAAAGGTGGCTTCAAACCCGACCAATTTTTGAAAATCCAAGATGATGGGAACACATTACCCGTGCAGACGCGCCCCTTAGCCCATTGGGATGATGGCAGTGTCAAGTGGCTGCGGGCATATTTTCAACCAGATTTACCCGGTAACGATGATAAAACGCTGACATTCAATGTGGTTGATGATGATCCTTGTATTCCATCGGACGCCGGCGTCATAATGACCGAGACTGAAGACGGGTTGTGCGTGGATACTGGCCCACTGCAATTCACGATCCCCAGAGAAGGCTTCCTCCCGATCACCAATGTACTCTTGAATGGGAACTCACTCTGGAACAGGGATGCATTTCAGGGTTTCTTCCTGAATGATCTGCATACACAGCAAATACCCGTGACTCTTGAAATCGAAGAGGCAGGGTCTCGATGTGTTGTGATCCTGCTCAAAGCTAAGCACTGGGGTGCCAAACACAAACAACATCTGACACTCAACGGACGTATCACGGCTTATGCGGGTAAGCCTTATATTGAAATCGAACATCAGTTTGTTCATGATGGGGAAGAAGAAGAGATCAGGTTAAATGCGCTTAATCTGCGCTTTGCGCCAGAAACTAGTGACAGCCGCCCCCCACAACTTGCATTAGGACAAGGTTATTACCGTACTGCAATTGAAGAAAGTAGCGATCAACTATCCATGTCGCTGACCACCGAGACCATGCTTTATCAGGCAAATGAGCATTTCATTGATTCGTTTTATGGTGATTTCTGGGTGGATTGGCGCGATGCAAACGGTGGTCTTGCGCTTTCAATTTATCAGGCCCATCAGAACTTCCCGAAGAAGTTGGTTGTTGACCAAGGCGGCATCGTATGCGGGCTCTATCCGGATGATGCAGAGTCGATCCCAGTGTTACAAGGCATGGGCAAGACCCATCGCATCTTGCTCCATTTTCATGATGGCAGCCTGCCGTTAGAAGACATCACTACGCGCAGCCTACAATTCCAATTGCCAGATCACCCCACCCTTTCTCGTGAATGGTATGCGGAGAACAATCCTTGGTTAGAGAAATTCTTCCCTGAACATCTGCCTGGACGCCTGATGACCCTGTTTAATCAACTCCACGATGGACGGCCCAAAGCACTTGGTATGTTTCATTTTGGCGATGCCCCCGACGCGGGCTACACGGATCAGGGGCGGGGCAAGGGCGAAACCGTTTGGGTCAACAATGAATATGATCGGACTCATGCCTGCACCCTCTACTATGGCCTGACTGGACAGCGGCGCGTACTCGATTCGGCAATCGTCTCCGCCCGACATTGGCTGGATGTCGATTATTGTCATTACAATCCTAATCCGCTGCTGAATGGCGGCCTGCGAATGCACGACGTTTATCATGCGACAGGCAAGGTCATCCCATCGCATTCCTGGGTAGAAGGCTTCCTTGATTATTACTTCCTGACCGGGCGGCAGGAAGGCATGGATGTGGCTGTGGCTGTTGGAGAGAACATTATCCGCCTACTAGAACAACCGCATATGCGCCATCCCGGGTCCACCCAAACCCGTGAAGCGGGTTGGGCGCTGCGGGCAATGGTCGGCATGTATCTGGGGACAGGCCACCATAAATGGAAAGAGGAAGCGACACGCATTATCGAGATGTTCCTCAGTTGGTCATCAGAATACAATGGTTTATTGGCGCCTTATACTAGTCACAGTATGCCGCGAGTAGTCTTTATGATCTCGCTGACCGTCAACTCGTTTGCCCGTTACTTATTCATTGAGGATGATCAACGCATTAAGGATTTGATCGTGCGGTCAATGGATGATGTCGTTGAACATTGTATGGGGCCAGATGGCATTTTCTACTATAAAGAATTGCCATCGCTCAAACGCTATGCGCCAACCGCCCACGTTTTGGAAGCGCTGACTTATTGTTATCGCATCACCGGAAAACAACAGTATCTCAAAATTGCAGCGCGTCAGTTCGCAGCACTTGCTTCAGGTCCGATTGGCGTATCCGACGGCAAAAAATATGTGGACGCCAGTGGAGCCGTCATCAAGGGGCACGGCGGCGGTCGGATCTTTGCAGATAAATATACCTCTATCCTGATATTCGCCGCCGAAGCCGCGTCATTGGGTTTGTTGGATTGGTATGAATATCCTTACCATGAATCAAAGTAATGCAATGAAAGTGACTGCGGTGTTTGCTACCTTTGTAACCCATCACCAGGACGGGTTTGGTATCAATCAGGGGTTCTTATCGCCCATCGCGTACGGTATAGCATCCGCAGCCTGACGCGCTTACACGGGCGACCTAGCGGACTGACCGTTGGGGCAGCCTGCTTGTTCTTCGCCCCAACAAACCTCAAAATACAGAACGTATGTTCTCCCAAACGCTCTAACCTGTACTATAATAAAAACATCTGTTCACATAAGCGAACCCAGAATATCATGTCTCGACGTTATACCCCTAAACAAAAAGCTGATGCACTCCAACACCTCGACGATAACTACGGCAACGTCCCTCTGACCGCCCTACAAACAAGCATCCCGGAACGCACCCTACGGGACTGGAAACGCTTGCGTAAACTCGAAACCCTCAAGCAATTGCCGCCGAAAAAAGTTGCACAGCGGCAGCAACAAAAAGAATATGAAGAAGAAGACACCACAGCCGCCTACACCCGCATTCGCGCCCATCTCATGCAACACATCAATACCCTCCTCGACACCCTCACCGACGACCCCGATACCGCTAACCTGCGCGCCATTGCTCTCACTCGACTCCTAGATCGCACCATTAAGCTCGAGGCCTTCGTCCAAAACGAAACTGACCACGCCATTCGTATTGAATACCAATACCCCGATGGCTCAATCCATACCGCCCCACCCTGGGAAACCAATTGGGACGCCGAAGACCAGCCTCCACCACTCACAATGGAAGACGTGCTAACCAACATGGAGCGTGAATCTGACTCTACTCATAACACAGCACTTTCATCACGCTCAGGCCTATCCCAATGAACCCACCCAACCTATCCCCCGGAATCTGCATTCTCCCTCAGCGACAATGGTATGTGTCGGTTTATTGAGGAATACCGATCATATGGAGTATCATCGAGAACAATAGTTATGTGAAAGAGGATTGACGTGCATATTCTAATCATTGGGGGAAGCGGGATCGTTGGCAGTATCGTCATGCCCTTCCTAGCAGAAGTTCATACCCTTCGCGTCTTTGATCTGAACCCGCCTCAAGTTGCAGATTACCCATTTCATCAGGGCAACGTCAATAACATTGACGATTTAACCGCCGCCATGCAGGGCATTGATGCTGTTCTCTACATGGCGATGGGACACATCGACTGGCAAGAACCCTTCGGTGTTACTTCTGCTTTTGATGTCAATATTAAAGGCGTTTACCTTTCCCTTAAAGCGGCCCATGAATCCGGGATCACGCAGGGTGTCTATACGAGTTCAATGTCTGTTTATGGGGGTGACTTAATGAATCGCACCTTCCCTGATGAGGTTTTGACACCAGATGCGACTGGCCTCTATGGACTGACAAAATACTTAGGGGAGCTTGTGTGTCTAAACGCTGTCCGTGAGTGGGGCATGAACGTGAATGCCTTGCGATTGTGTCACCCTATACCCGAAGACAAATGGCTGGAGCAGGCTACTCTGGGGGTTCCCACTATCCACACGACAGCCCAGGATGTTGCCAATGCCATGCTCGCTGCCCTAAATTATGAAGGGGGATTTCAGACATTCACCATTAGTGGCGACTACGAACAAAAAGTTATGAATATGTCGAAGGCGAAACGTCTCCTTGGTTGGGAGCCCTTAGCCAGACCGAACAAATAGGAGAAACAATGGCCTTTAAAGTGAAACAACGCGGAAAATTAACATATTACTATGAGGGGAATGATCCCGTACTATCGGCGATGGTTGTTGAAACACTGGCGGATGGTGACTTGCGCATTTGCTTCTCTGGCCTGACTGGGGGCTATTCTGCAACGGGGATTCTCAAGCTTGATGATGTGACCTTCATGGAGCCAGAAACTGAGATACCACTGGTCTTCAAGTGCTGGGAATTATGGTTGCAGGAAGCGGGTATCTGCGCTTCGATTGCGGATGTCGATTTCATTGAAGTTCATGCCTTTGGCTGTCAACCTAAATCCCCGAATCCAATGGTTGATCCTGTCGGGTTTATAGCTGAACAAGACCGACTGCGCGAAGCCTATGCCCGCGCTTATCGCAACTTTTTCAAAGAACAGTGCCCTCATAATGGTGTCCCTGCCCGCTTCACCGTACATGTCGTTGATGTACCAGACAAAGCGGCATCTTACGAATTCTATGGCACAGCGCTCTATCAACAAGCTTTACAGAAAAGGATGGATGATGACGAACTATGATCTTTTGCTCAAAGGCGGGCGCGTTATCGACCCAGCCAATCAGATTGATGACGTGATGGATGTGGCTGTGAAAGGCCGGATCATTGTCAAAGTAGACGATGACATCAACCCAGAGGATGCCACAAACGTTGTGGATTGCTCTGGATTCTACGTTACGCCAGGATTGATTGATATTCATGTTCATGCCTATCATACCCGCGAACCGGAGGGGTTGAGCATCATCATGGATCATCATTCATTCCGTTCTGGTGTGACAACCGTGGTTGATACCGGAACTGCTGGAGCCAAACACTTCTTGCATTTCAAACGAACAGTCATTGATCGATCTAAGACACGCATCTTTGCTTATATCAACATCGTTCAATCTGGCATGTTGGGCGATTTTGAGCAAGACATCAATGAGATGGATCCTGAACTGGCGGCTTCGATTGTGCTGGCCTACCCTGATGAATGCGTTGGGATCAAAACCGCCCATTATTGGACACACCTGCCTTATGACGATGCTCATCCACCCTGGGCAGCGGTTGACCGTGCCCTGGAAGCCGCTGAACTCTGTAAAAAGCCATTGATGGTTGATTTCTGGCCTCGTGAAAATCGTTCCTATGCCGATATGCTCGGTAAGCTACGTGAAGGGGACATCCATACTCATATGTATGCTCAGCAGTTCGATATTCTGGATGCCAACCATAAACCGCTGCCATTTATGATTGAAGCCCGTGAAAAAGGTGTTATCTTTGACGTAGGACATGGGGCCGGGAGTTTCTGGTTCCGTAAAGCAATTCCAGCGATGGAAAATGGATTTGGGCCGGATTCCATTAGCACTGATCTGCATATCGGTAATGTTAATGGGCCAGTCTTTGATATGCTGACCACCATGTCCAAAATTCTGAGTATTGGGATGCCCTTAAACGAGGTGATCTTCCGTTCGACAGTGACGCCTGCACTTGAAATCCAACATCCTGAGCTAGGCACATTGAGCGAAGGCGCAGAAGCAGACATCGCCATCCTGAAATTGGAAGAAGGACGTTTTGGCTATACCGACTGTGGACGTGCCCGTTATGTCGGCGAAAAGCGCCTTGTATGCCAGGTGACGGTTCGTGCTGGCGAGGTCGTCTTTGACCTGGAAGGTCACACTATGCCCTACTGGGAAGATGCACCCCAAGCCTATTGGAAGCTACGCCAACCAGGAGCTATCGTGAAATGACCGATTATGATTCGCTTGGTATCAAGCCTATCATCAACGCTAATGCCACCCTGACCAAACTAGGGGGCAGCCTGATGCCACCAGAAGTATTACAAGCTATGCAAGATGCGGCCAGGTGCTTTGTTGATCTTCATACCCTACAGCGACACATTGGTGAGCGCATCGCGGAACTCACCCAAAACGAGGGGGCATATGTCTCCTCCGGTGCAGCGGCTGGATTGGCCCTAGCGACGGCGGCCTGTGTCACGGGGGGGGATCCTAAATTCGTGACTCAGTATCCCAACATTGACGATTTCCCCAATGAAGTCATCGTCCATCATACCCAACGCAACGGTTACGACTATGCCGTCCGGCAGACAGGTGTCAAGCTGATCGAAATTGGATCGGATGAGGGAACACAATCGTCTGATCTCGAAGAAGCTCTATCCGACAAGACTGCGGCTATCTTCTGGTTTCATGGCATCCTAACCACCCCTCATGATCTGCCCTTGCCAGAGGTTATATCAATAGCCCATGCCCACGACATACCCGTGATAGTTGATGCTGCGGCACAATTGCCGCCTGCCAGCAATCTTTGGAACTTCACACAGATGGGTGCTGACCTAGCAATCTTTAGCGGAGGAAAGGATTTATGTGGACCACAATCGAGTGGTTTAATCATAGGGCGCCGCGATTTGATCAACGCGATTCGCGTACATGGTGCGCCGAATCATGCCTTTGGTCGCCCAATGAAAGTCGGCAAGGAAGAGATGTTGGGTTTGCTAGCAGCCGTCGAGCGTTATCTTAATCTCGATCATGATGCCCGCGAGACCTACTGTGAAACAACCGTGCAGACATGGTGTGAAGCGTTGAACAAGATCAACGGTGTAACAGCCAAGCGCTCATTCCCAAATGAAGCCGGTCAACCGCTGCCGCGATGTCGTGCAACATTCAAGTCGAGATCAGCCGACACGATTATCCAGGCATTGATGGATGGGGATCCAGCGATATCCGTTGCAGAAGCTGATGAGAACAGCATCTATCTGAACCCGATGACGCTTGAATCAGGCGAGGAATCCATCGTTCTCCAGCGGCTAATCGAAGAATTAGTGTAGTCAAGCAGACCTGGCCTAGACCCAATCTATCCCGGCATTGCGGAGGATAACCTGAAGACGGGTGCTTGGTTCCTATGACGTTTGCAATCTACTCGCAAACGAGCAAATTGCTGCTCGGCTCGAAATAAACGTGCTGGCGTATATCGGCTTCTGATAATGTCCGATTGGCAATCTCACAAGCTGAAGCCAGCCAGTCATCTGGGCTGAGTTGCCAGGTGATAAAGGCCCCATCACGCCCACCAGAATATAAAGTGGACGAGTCCGGCTGGTGGGCCAACGCAGTCGCCCATCCACTGTGGGCAGTGATGCTGGTTCCCAGGGGGCGCAGCGCATTTAAATCCCAAAAACGTACTTGCCCGTCCCGGCCTGATGACGCCAGAATGGAATGGACATCATCTATTACAAGATCAGTCACCCAATCACCATGGGCATCAAACAAAGCCAGGCGCTGATGCCCATTTATATCCCAGATCATGATGTCACCGTCGCGGCTACTGGAAACAAGACGTGATCCAGTTGCATCAAATTCAAGTGCTGTAATCACTCTTTGATGAGCATCAAACTGTGCAACCTGAGTCAAATCAGCAAGGTTCCAGACCTGAACAGATGTATCGCGCCCGCCCGTTGCCAGCAAAGCCCCGTCACGGCTCACCGCCAACGCCGTCACAGCTTGACCTTCCTGCAACCCATCCAGCGTTAACGTGCTGGTTTTACTTTCCAGGTTATGTTGTATAAGACCCCCATCACTTGTTCCCAGGAAGAGGGTTTCTCCATCGGGTGAAAAGGCCAACGACAAGGCCAGCCCTTCGATCTGATGCGCTAATTCTCCTTCAGTTGACCACACATTCACCCAACCATCCACGCCAACCGAAACCAATAGATCATCTTTAGGGCTGAAAGCCAGCCCGATGATTTGCCCGTTATGGGCGTCAATCGTGTGGAGAACGGCTCCGTTAGTGGGATCAAATACCTCAATCAAGCCGGTTGGTGTGTCGTTGCTCTCTGTACCAGCCCGTGCAGCCAATTCACCACTGGAGCTAACATCCATCACCAGGATGGGCTTGTCAGAAAGTTCATAGTCAATACCTGGTTGGGCTGGGCTGGATAACTCCCAGGCGATTATCTGGGCATTGTCATCAGCGGTCATGATCTGCGTATTGCCTATAAACGCCACTGACCATATGGGCCCATCATGGAGGCGACTCAGTTCTCGAATTAGGTGTGTATTAGATGTCTGCCATAAGCGGACGGAACCATCGTCTGCACTAGAAACCAACAGTTGCCCATTCGGACTAAATGCCAGATCACGAATCCAACCAGCATGTGCGCCATCAATTAGCCCAATCAATTTGAGCGTTTCTGTGTCCCAGAAGGCGATTTTTTGATCAGCCCCTCCTGACGCCAGCGTTTGACCTGATTCGTCAAGCGCTAATGTCAGCACCCAGTTTTCATGTTCAACCTCAGATTCGGCTTCAAGTTCGCCTGTCTCAGCGTCCCAGCGGCGGATTATCCCATCAGCACTAGCGGTCAGGACCGTATTATCAGATGCAAATAGGCCTGCATAGACAGCAGCATCACCATGCGAGAGCATTGTTTGAACCTCGCCCGACTTGACGTTCCACACCAGAGCTTCGCCATTCACACTGGTAGATAAAACGAGTTGCCCAGTAGGATCAAACGCAATATCCCAAATAGCATCGCTATGCTGACTAAACGGTTCGACGACCTCTACACCAGTTTCAGTATCCCACAGCCGAACAGTGTTGTCCGAACTGGCAGAGGCAATCAACCGACCATCCGGGCTGATGGCAACAGCGTTAATCCAACCCTCATGTCCCGTGAGGAGTTCACCAATTGGCTGCAAAGTTTCAGTATCCCAGCGCCGAATACCAAGATCGCGTCCAGCACTAACGAGCAGATCACTGGAAGGATCAACCACCAGATCTCGAATCTGATCGGTGTGTCCATGCAGGTAATGCTGCACGAAGGTATGGGCTTGTAGCGCACGCAACAGGCTGTTACGCGCTTCATACGTTTCATCTGTGCGATATGCCTGGGCCGCCAACAAGAGGGCCAGATCACCTGATACGTCCTTATTGAGACTGATCGCCGCCAAGGCCCGCGACTGTGCTTCCGCTGCTGCTATATTGGCCCGATCTCGTTCTTCCTCCGCTGATTGACGGGCCTCTTCTGCCTGATTTTGCCCCTGCGCTGCTAGGATTGCTGCAATGACTGCAACAACAGAAATCACTGCCAACATCGCAACAAACATTTGCACGCGCTGGCGTGCCTGCTGCCGTTTCCTGATGCTCATATCGATGTAGCCGTGCTCTTCAGATGTTAAGATAATGGCTGAGTCCTGGGTTAATTCCTCAAACTGAAGCAAACGTCCACCGGAAGCCAGATAACTTGGATCATGCCCCTGCTCAAGCCATTCACGAGTGGCGATTGAAAGTCGCTGCCGGGCCATTAAACTCAGGCGGTTTTCTTCGATCCAATGACCAAAACGATCCCAATGTGTTATCAACGCTTCATGAGCAAGTTCGATGGTTGGCGAGCGTGTAACAGCATCTCGGTCAAATGTCAGCAGACGATGCTGTCCGAATTGTTCAAGGACATGCTCAAGCATGTAGGGGTTGACTCCCTGCCCCAGCACTTGCTCCTGTAAAATACGCCGTCTGACAGGTTCTCCACTCTCTTCATAAGAGACCAATTGCAGAAACAACCGCTGGGCAACAGTTTTCTGTTTGGATGTCAATTCATCAAAGACCATCTCCACCCGCCGTGTTAGCGATCCCACCACGCCACCGATATTCTCGTACGTTTCAAGTGCGAGAAAACTATCCTGGTGCTGCTCGAACAGTTCCGTTAATGCATATTGCAGCAGCGGCAGCTTGACCTTTTGCCCCTGTAAATCATCAATCAGTGTTGCCGTCAACTGGGGGTCAACTCGTAATCCGGCCTGGATCGCGGGCTGCTCGATCACTTGTTCTAGTTCCGTTGCTGTCATGGGCAACAGAAGAATGGTATTGTCCTGGAGCAATTCACTAAAGGGAGCATACACTAAGGGACGATCATAGAAATCTGCCCGGAGTGTGACGACGACACGCACCTGACTTGTCTCTGCCATGATCGCTTGATACAAGTTGTTCAAGAAACACATCCGCTTGGGGATGCTGGTTGTCTGGGTAAACAATTCCTCGAACTGATCAACGACGATTAGAATCTGGTCGTCATAGGCGGTCATCTCCGGCAGCAGATCACGTAATGCTGTGTCGCTTTCTGCCAGTTTTTCCGCCAGGTTGTCAATCGGCTGTCGTGTGATACTAAGCAACTTATCTGCCAGATTCGCCAGGGGGTCTCCTCCAGGAGTCATCGTGATCACGAACCACTGGCTAGAACCAGGCACAACACCCGTCCGAATAATAGGGATCAATCCAGAGCGCACGACGCTTGATTTGCCACTACCACTTGGCCCGACCAACGCAATAAATCGCCCGTGAACATCAGTTTTCAGCAGGACATTCGTTAACTGCGACACAATCTTTGCCCGGCCAAAGAAGTAGTGCGAGTCGCCTTCTTCAAATGACCTCAAACCCACATAAGGATTAATTTGGATAATTTCTATGATTTGGGTATCAAGTGGTTGAGTAGCCTGTTCGGTGACAGGTGCCATTGTTACCCTAGCAGGAAGCGTTTCTTGAAAGCTTGTGATCTGCTGTCCGATGGCCTTATGAAAATCTGTCAAAAAGTCCAGAATATCACGGTAACGTGCATCCAACGTTTTTGCTGTTGCTTGCCAGATTACGGTATCGAGTTCAACTGGAAATTCAGGTCTGAGTTTGGAGAGAGCGGGCAACGGTTCATAGATTTGTCGCTGGATGATTTGAGTCGTTGTTTCACTAAAAAACGGCAGTTGTCCAACCAGTAGTTCAAACGTCAATAATCCCATACTATAGATATCAGCCTGGGGTGTGATGGTATCATCAACGATCTGCTCTGGTGAGACATACATCGGCGAACCAAACGAGAGACGTTCGCTGATTGCTTCACTTTTTTCCCGATAAAGATCAATCGCTATGCCGAAGTCCGTCAAGAAGACGTTATTTGCGGTGTCCATCACGATATTTTCAGGTTTAATATCACGGTGAACCACACCATGTTGATGGGCAAAAACAAGCGCTGGTGTCAGTTGGTTGAGAAGTTTGAGGACGTTCTCAATGCTCCATACACCGTATCTCTTCAAAGCGGAACGGACATTACCACCCTGATAGTAGGGCATGACCAGATACGCACCGCCCGGTTCGCGCCAATAGTCATATAGTGAGACAATATGCGGATGTTCTAAGCGAGCAACAAGCTGAGCTTCACGTTCAAAGTTTCGGATGAATTCGGGGTGGTTGACATACTCGGTGTGGATGACTTTGATGGCAACTTGACGGTTAACGCTGGCCTGGAACGCCTTCAGCACACGACCAAATCCGCCTTTGCCAATTTCCCCCTGTAGCTGATAGCCACGAATGTAGCCCCGTGGAGAATCACTCATAAAACCAAATCGTTTCGATGTTGTGTGTCAATGAGAGGTGGCGACTTGGCATAGGGATAAATCAGACCCATGAGGTCAGTTAATCGTCATCATCACGATCCTGACCACGCCCCCCATCATCGTCATCATCATGACCCCGACCATGACCACCACGATTATCATTGTCACCGGTGTTGACAGATGATGGATTACAGCCACCACGGGCACAGGGACCACGGTTAGGAGGTGATGGGTTATTAACTTGCCCAGGCCCCTGATTACAACTCCTCCCAGGACATGTATTTTGGGTAGGTACAATTGGGCCTGTGACATGACTTGCGCCGGCTGGTCCTTGTTCATCTATAGGACAGGTTTCCGGCGTACATTTGGTAACTTCTTGATTGTTGTGTTCAGTAATCAGATTGGCAGTAGTAATCGCATCTCTTGTTGTCGGTGGGGCCACCTCAACCTTGCGATAACCTGCCGCTAATGCTAGTTGCGTCAACCCTGTATCATCATAAGGAACAGGCATTTCAGGCCGCCCTGCTAATGTACCGTCTGGATTCAACGGTACATGCACCTCTGCACCAGCCGGAATGACAATCTCGCCCGTTTCATTATCATGGACAATGGCCGCCCCTTCAAGCAACTGAATGACCATTTCGGTTTCTTCAGGCTGCTTGATAATAGAGGTGGAACCACCAGCATTGCTCAAGAAGTCAATTGTCACCTCATTGACCCACATTGAAACACGCCCAATACCTTCTGGAGTCTGGATGAACAAACCATCCAACGGAACATTGTTACAAGTGGAGGCTCCGCTCGTGAAATAAAAGGCTTGCATGGGGCCAAAATATGGTGCTGTCGATTCTTCAACGATTAAATCCTCAATATCACCATCCAACTCAAGCAAACTAGCAGACACCCACCCGGTTACATTATCCTCTGGATTGGTGATGCGAACCCAACTTGAATCGGCGAGGCGTCCAATTGCCCTGGCAACTGCAGTGGGGGCTAATGTCCCTACCACGCCAAAATTGGTCGATGGCTGACGGCGTATATTGACGTATGCTGACGTGCTAACAACCGCATCAAGCTCAACCCGGTCAAATGTTGCATTTTCGAGGGTGACATCTCCGAATAGCACAATCCGCACATCTTCTGGTTCATCAGTTTCCATATTGGTCAGCAGTTCCATCAAGACAATGCCCCATGATTCATCATGCACTGTTTGAGGACTCAATACAAGTGATTTAAGTGCAACAACATCAGACATATCACCGGGCTGATCGAACTGAAAATCAAGCACGTTGGGCTGTGGAATGGCACTGACTTGGATATTGCCGTAGCACGCCTGGTTACGCATCGTTCCAACACAAATATCTTTAACCTGTGCCAAGGTATCAAATGTATCCACGGGGCAATCATGTTCCTGGGCAGAAATGACTCCCAGACCCAGAAAAATGAAGGAAAGAAATAAGATTATGAGTGTGTGTTTTTTGTCCATACTATACATTATAGCAGCTTTTCCCTTAAGATTTCACAAAATTTTTCGGAATTTTGTGAGTTTTTCCATTAATTGATACTAATTGTATTCATGGTGGCCATGTCTTCAATGGCAAAACATAAGCCTTCTCGGCGTATCCCCGCATTCCTATTGCCATCTACAGTATACTCCGTTATTTCGCTATTTTTGTGTAATTATCTTAACCACCTCGTAAAACTGTTGTACATTTTTTGTCGCTGCTCCTTATGATCAGGTATCTTGTAGCCTGCAAGTAGACAAGGATCAAAGTCATGCAAATCGTCCGTGTTGAAGCCATTCCCGTCTGGGCAGCATTTTCAGATGCCTTCGAAGGTGACGTTCCGTTGGAGTTAGCCTTCCCTGCCTTCGGAATGCGCCGCATACCATTAGGGGGTCAAGGAGCAGCGGTTGTCAAAATCACCACCGCGGATGGATTAGTCGGCATAGGCGAATCGATGGGGCGCCCCGGCCCACGCGGAAGCAGCATCTATATCAATGAAGTCCTCAAGCCCATGCTCCTTGGGCAGGATTCGCGCCAAATCGGGTTACACTGGTCATCCATGATGGAAGAAATTCGATTCGCGCCGATGTGCATTAGTGGTGTGGATATGGCGCTATGGGATTTAATGGGCAAACGTTATGGTTCCTCCCTGACACATCTGATGGGCGGGCCGTTTCGAGAAAGCGTTGATTGTTACGCCAGTCCGATACCGTTCCTGCCAATGCCCGATGAATCGGCGGCACATGCACTTGAATTTGTTACGCAAGGCTTCCAAGCCATCAAACTGAAAATTGGGCGAGGTGTAGGCCGTGATTTGGAACATGTAGCAGCGGTACGAGGTGCAATTGGATCGGGTACAAAGCTGCTCGTTGATGCTAATGGTGCCTATACTGCCAGCGAATCGATCCGGCTTGCACAAGGATTGGTACAGGAAAACGTATTCTGGCTGGAAGAACCCGTTCATCCCGAATATGCCGATGATTTGGCGCGTGTGCGGCGGCGGGTTGACCTACCGATCGCTTCTGGTGAATGGCTGGGGTCGGTTTATCAGTTCCGCGACCTCATCAAAGCCGAAGCCGCTGATATCATCATGCCGAACATCACGCGCTGTGGCGGGATTACAGGCTTTTTGCGGATCGCTGAGATGGCAGAATTGGAAAACATCATGGTTGCCCCGCACGGCGTCGGGCTGGGGATCGGCATCATAGCCAGTATTCATGCCTGTAGCACCATATCTAATTTCCTCATCTACGAATACAACCAGCTTTTTAATCCACTGCGACATACCATCATGCAGGAATCCATCCAATTTAATGATGGTCAACTCTATGCGCCATTAGGCAATGGTCTGGGCATTACGCTAAACGAAAACATCATGCGGGAATATAATGCGGGATGATGAACAAATTAGAGCGCTGGCTTCAAACTCAGCGCCTCGTGAGCTTGGGGTGGAATCGCCCCTGTGTTGCTGCTGCAACGCAACAAAAAATGGCAGCAGCAACACGGGAACCAGCAGGAAAGCGGCAATCAAAATAGATCTCCAAGTGCAGTTGAAAAAAGTTGATTTTGAGAACACATGTTCTGCGTTGATGCCTTGCGCTACACAACATTGTTCAAGCATCTGGTGTTGATTTTTAAGCTCAGATCGCCTTCGCGGTCCCCACGCCACAAAGTATGAACAGTTACCTCAATCTTTCTGCAAACTAAATCAAGGTGTGGCTGTTGGCACGGGAGTAGGTGTATCAATTGGCGTCCACACTGGCAGCGGCATGGGGAACCCGTTGGTATGAGGGTGTTATCCCATGACCCATCTGGGGGCCATGACACACTTGTAACAGCCCCACTGTGGCGAACTGGGGGCAGGCGGCGAATGGGGCCATAGTCCAGAATCGTTTCTGCCAGGATTTCCTGTGCTGGTGCTGGTGGATTATCGATGCGGTTGGCGTGCAGGAGAAGCTCATAAGCCAGTTGATCGTCTTCACCCGTGTTATAAACGTCCTGCGCTTGTATTGCTCAGGTCACCCATCAATCCGAGAGTGTTAAACGCTCGAAGATTGCACCACACTTGGAGCAGGTTTTAGATGTGTAGGCGGGATCAACCAACAGCACTTCACGTCCGGCACTTCCAGCCTTGTACGTGAGGTATTGTTTGAAAATACGCCGAACCGAAGGTTCGCACCCACTATCCAAGATGCTCTTGCTGCCTTTGGACGCGAACTAAAAGTTCGAGCAGCAAGGCTTTGCGGCGGTTCTTGCCACCCTGTTTCTTCCGGGCCAGTGACCGTTGCAGAATGCGGAGTTTCGACTGTGCTTTGCGGTAGTAGTTGGGGTTTTGAACCTTCTCACCCGCGCTGGTCGTGACCCATGCGGATACCCCGACATCCAAGCCAACCCGTCGCTCAGTTTTCGGCAGCTTGGATGGCTCTGGCATTTCAACGGAGAAACAGGCGTACCAACGCCCTGCCTTGTGGGTGATCTGCAGCGTCTTGATCTGGCAGGGAACGAACCCACCGATGGCTCGATGCCAACGCACAGCGATACGACCCACACCCGACACCTTGAGGCGCCAACCAGCCATCCTGAAGCCATTGCCATATTCTTTGAAGCCGATGCTATGGAACCGTTTCCAGCCCTTGAAACGGGGATAACCCGGTGCCTCACCCTTCTTGACACGACGGAAGAAGGCTTGAAAGGCCTCGTCGCAATCGGCTGCGACCACCTGGAAGACAAGGCTGTGAACGATTTGTGCTTGTGGCAAGGTCTTTTTGTCGTGCTTGATATTGCGAAGTTGGGCGTTTTTGCTCATACTTCGTTCTTCCCCACACATGTTGTCGAAGTGCCGGACGCAGGCCAAGATTTGCTAGAGATGATGCTGCTGGCTCTTGCTGGGATACAGGCGGTACTTATAAGTCTTGAGCATCATTTCCTTTTTGGGGCGCGATCTCCTTCTTATCGACAATTAGATCAACGCTAAACTCTGGTTAAAACCTTTGAAAACGCCGAACCGCGACCATTCAAATCGAACCAAGGTTCGCTGCGGCTTGCGGCGGGCTCAAGCCCGTTTGTGTCAGGAATGTTTGGTGTGCTGGCTGTGATGTCTTTTAGTATCGCGTTGTTCTTTGCATGGACATCCACAAAGGCCGACATTGCGTAATAGCTACAAGCCAGAGGTGCGGGCGTCTTCTTCTGTCCAGCCTTGGGCCTGTTCTTTTTCAAGGGCGATCCGGCGCGGTTCCTGCTCGACCAGCGCAAACGCCAGCAAGATCACAACGCTCAATGCGAACAGACCCAAGGCCAGCGGAAACGCCAGTTCAAAGCCTGCGCCTGTAATCAGTGCAGCCAGAACGCCCGGTATCATACCCACAAAGGACATGCAAGCTGCCAGGTGCAAAACCTGGGAGGCTACACCACCATAAATTGCCTCACGACGGTTGGAACTTCGAGCCGTCAATGGCCCGAAGACAACCGCACAGAACACAACAACCAGAAATGTAATTGTTGTATCGTTCACGACTAGAACATCGCATAAATGAAGGGCGCAATACTGCCGGACCCTCCCACAATTACGAGAATGGCAAATAAACTCAACACAATAACCATCGGCATCAGCCAGTAGAGTTTGCGTTTCCAGAGGAAACTCATCAACTCACCCAGGACACCGAAACGTGTTTTGAGGTCGCGCATTATAACTCCTTTACTTCTTAATCAGGAATGATCCCAACACCAGCATATCAATATCACTGTTGCGGAAGGTATTATAGGCTTCTGCAGGTGTGTTGACAATCGGTTCGCCCCGCAAGTTAAACGAGGTGTTCAAGACAATCGGTGTGCCCGTAATCTGCCCAAAGCGTTCGACGATCCCATAGTAGCGTGGGTTGGTCTCGCGTTCAATAGCTTGCAAGCGCCCGGTTCCCATATGATTGACCGCTGCGATTTGTTCTTGTTTGTCTTCTTTAATTGGGCTGACCATCAGCATGTAGCGCGGCGCTTCGTGCTTTTCTACATCGGGATAGGTGAAATATTCTGGGGCACGATCTCGTAGCACCACCGGGGCAAAGGGACGAAAGGGTTCACGGAATTTGATCTTGGTATTGACGACTTCCTTCATCTCCTCACTGCGGGGGTCTGCCAGGATACTGCGATTGCCCAAAGCACGCGGCCCCCATTCAAAGCGCCCTTGAAACAAGGCAACCACATTTTGATCGGTCATTGATTCAGCAATGACATCCAGCAACTCATCATCAGCCTGTGTATAGTCTTCATAAGCGATGTTGTTGGCCTCCAGAAACGTTTTGCATTGTGCATCGGTGTATTCTTGTCCCCAATAAGCGTGGGGCATCACCCATTGGCGTGGCTTACCTAGGACAACATGATAGGCCCACAGGGCTGCTCCCAATGCACCACCATCATCCCCGGCAGCGGGCTGGATGTAGATTTCCTCAAATGGTGTTTCGCTCAGAATGCGATAGTTGGCTTTTGTGTTGAGTGCCACACCGCCCGCCATGACCAGCTTGCTCTTGCCTGTTTGTTGATGTAGATAGTTGACGATGGCGATCAGCGCATCTTCCGTTGCCCGCTGAACGGAGGCCGAAATGTCAGCATAATATTGATTCTGGTCCATCGCAGCTTTTTCGGCCCTACGTTCCGGGTTGGTCTCCATTGTGAAAAACTCGGCATCGGCGTTGCGGGGTTGACCAAAAAGATTGACGAATTTGTTGTTGAAGCTGTGCTTGGCGGAATAATGGAAGCTGAAGTAATCCAGGTTGAGATGAAAGCTGCCGTCATCTGGATTGATCGACAGAACCTTTTCTATCTTGTCCATATAGTTGGGTTTGCCATAAGGTGACATGCCCATAACTTTATATTCACCGTTGTTCACCCGGAAACCCAACCAGGCTGTAAACGCTGAGTAGAGCAGCCCCAATGAATGAGGGAAGCGTTGTTCACTAAATAGATTGATCTCGTTTTTGCCTTCCCCACCTAAGTCGCTGGTAGCGCTGCCCAGCGTTGTCGTCGTCCACTCCCCCACACCATCCACTGTGAGAACAGCGGCCTCTTTGAATGGGCTGGAGAAGAAGGTGCTGGCAGCATGGCTCATGTGATGGTCACAAAACAGGATTTTCTCCGGTTCAATGCCAATAACATTTTGAATTGTCCCCTTAACCCACAACTTCTCGCGTAGCCAGTTGGTAATTGCGCCATGCCACATATCGGATGATTTAGGAAAGGTATTGAGTGCCGTAAGCAGGATGCGCTCAAATTTCACCAGCGGCTTTTCATAAAAAGCAACGTAATCCAGGTCTTGTCCCATGATACCTGCTGTCTGTAAACAAAACTCAATAGCTCGTGTTGGGAAACCGTTGTCATGTTTCTGGCGGCTAAACCGCTCTTCCATAGCAGCGGCGACTAATGCACCATCCTTGATGAGAGCCACAGCCGAGTCATGGTACAGGCAGGAAATTCCGAGAATATACATATGCTTATCCCTGTTGCTGGGCCGATTTAAGGTCTTCCGGAGCAGATTCACGCACCAACCAGGATGGTTTGGATTGCCAGCTTTTCAAGTTCAAAGGATCCCCCGATTGCTTGGAGATAAATGCAAAGGGAACTAAAATGGTAAAGTAAAACCCGGTGAGGATAACACGACTTTGTACGTCTCCGATCACCGAGGCAATAATACCTAATCGTGTCCATGCCAGTTGGAATAATGCGTTCAGTTGATAATCCTCCGCAAGTCGTGGGATTGTTGTATTATTCTATCTATCCCTTAGCTTCAGAGCAATGATATATATTTGCTCAAAACCCTATCGAAGATCAGCCTTATCAAATAGTAAATTCAGGATTGTGGTTGCAACTACTTGATTACCAACGGGAGTCAGGTGATTGGAGTCGATCCAAACATGGTCGTTGATTTCATCGACTGCATCGGCAATATAATAGAGGTTATTGTATACCTCGGCCTGAGTTTGGATCCGGTTATAGGTTTCTTGATAGAGGGGGATGAAGTTCTCCCAACTCAAAAAACATCGCGTGTTTGTGTTTCCATGGGTGTCAAAGTTTTGTTACTCACCGCTGACACAGGCTGCCAGAAAAATCCAAAATCAAAGTCAAATCTTGTACTCATCGCCTCTACAGTTTGATAGTTTGCCAAATAGACTTGGACGATATCATCTGCCAATTCCAGTATATTTTGTGGTGGCTCCGGTTCTGCAATTGCCGCAGGATACAAGCCCTCGGCTAAGGGATGCAGTAGGTAAAAGTTCGATGGCAAGAATTCAAGAATGAAGCTCGTTTTGTTTAAGCCAACGTAACGCACGATCCCCTCTCGGATATATTGCTGGTTAAAGGGCGCGTTGGGTATGCCTTGGTTGTTATAGGGGGCACTAACTTCATTAGCACCATCATAGAATACAACAAAATCAGGGATATGGCCTGACTGAAGCTCAGTTATAAGCTGGTTTAAACTCTGGGTGGAATTATACATCGTCTGGTGAACCAACCCCCCACATGGTTGATCCACCGAATACAAATACACGGTATGCATCGGGGCTGCAATCAGCTCCGGGTGTTACACGGAGGAAATTATCATCAATGTTCAGATGTTCACTTTCAAATGGACCATGCCGCCAAGTGGTATAAGGACGATACTTAGGATTGAAGCTCACTTCATAAGTGTTATGCCACAGTTGTTCTGCATTTTCCATATTTTTATAATAGGGAATACGCATCACATGTTCAATGAACACGCTTGACTGTTCTATGCTTCCTGGTCTGGAAAATATGTCCTTGCCTTGAACAAGACGATAGATCATTTCGGAAGCAAAGAACAGAATAATGATGTTAAACAATAACACCGTGAATATTGAATATACCTTGTTCACTCGAGCAAGTTTTGTCATTGTTTCAATTCTTATTTACAAATTTGTAGGAACAGATATAAATGCAAAGGGAACCAAGAAGATAAGACGACCTTGCAAATCTCCGATTACTAATTTAGTAATACATAATTGAGGGGTGTGCATAAGTATTGACCATAGCCGAAGAAAGCGGAATATCTCTTGAACAAAATGACTAAATCCTGTTTGAGAGATTATGGAACCGGCATTCAACGACTATGTAGCCCTAATATATAATCGCTTTGAGGCATTCGTCCAGTCATCAGATGAAGTGGTGAAACTTGGAAAGCCTTATACGTATCAAAATCAGAACATGATCGTGTTTTTTATGTGGATGCAGTTCAAAAAGATATACAAGTTCAAAACACAATGGCGTTGGCTCAAACAACATCCGGATAGCTTATCTGTTTTGGACTGGGAAAGCATACCCGACCGAAGTACGATTTCACGTCGTTACAAAGCCTTATACGCTGTGGTTCAGGCGTTTAGTGCCTTTCTGGGGCAGGATAGTGAAGCATTAGGTACTGAAATGAATACCAAGCATCTCAATGAAGACCAGAGTCTGTTCAAGGCAGAAGGTACTGTTTGGCATCAGAGTGACCGTCTACAGGGACGTATTCCTGAGAAACTGAGAAATTTGGATACCGATGCGAGCTGGAAAAAGAGTGCTTATCATGGTTGGGTCTATGGCTATGATCTCCATTTAACGACGACCCAAGCGGGTTTTCCAGTTCTGATGGAAGTGGAAACGGCTAGTTTTTCCGAGAAAGAAGCCCTAGCACGTAAAGAAGAAACCATTCTCACGCAAATCAAACCCGATAGCCTGTGTGGGGATGATGCCTATACAAAGGCAATGCGGATACGAAATGGGGCAAAGCAGGGCGTAATTTTGGTGACACCTGCTTTACGCTGGTGCAAGGGGAAATACGCCCAAGCCTATCGACAATTCATCAAAACACAAGCCGATATTGTGCGGATTTTGAAAAAACGCAAGACAGCCATTGAACCCATCTTTGATTTGATTGCTCAATTGCTTGGCACAGGCGGCAAACAGAAGCAAATTTTCCGACAAGGGTGTAGAAATGTACGCACTCATCTGGGTTTGGGCGTGTTATCGCTACAAATCGCCATGATTGCTAACCAAGTCTGGAAGATGCCTTTTCGTACTATTTCACATATCAAAGGGGCTTTTGCATGAATTATGCACACCCTTCACATAATTATTGTCCATACTAGTTAGAATAGTGCATTCAGTTCCAAAATTGTTGCCGTATTTCTAGCATCTCTTGATTGATACTTCAATTAACAATGGAACATGATATGATTTTGCTGTTGATCTTCATGAAGGGTTGCCAATGTGGAAAAGGTTATTCGGTGGTATAAACAGCTGGCTCTGATTGTGATGAATGCCCTTCTTCTCATTCTGCTCCTCAATTTCCTGCTATTCGTCTATTATATACTGGCTGATACGCCTGAAGACCAGCCTGTTGCCCTTGTACCTGGGCCGTTAGAGCTTTATAGTGAGGACGTTTTGAAACAGGCCTATCCAGACTGGAACCAAGATGACCTCACACTTCTCTTGACAGAACACTGGTCACGTCCGTTCATTTGTGACCAGTATGTCCACTTCCGTGAACGCCCATTTGAAGGCACTTATGTCAATGTCAGTGAAATCGGCTTTCGACACGATGGACAACAAGATGTCTGGCCACCAGATGAAGAAAGCTACACCATATTTGTATTTGGTGGTTCTACCACGTTTGGATACGGTATAACGGATGTTGAGGCTCTTCCTGCTATCCTGGAAGCCGAGCTTGGTCGATTGTTGCCGGATGATTCTATTGCTGTATATAACTTTGCCCAGGGCGGCTATTTCAGTTCACAAGAGTTAAAGCTATTTGTAAATTTACTGTATGCAGGCTATCGACCAGATATGGTAGTGTTTATTGATGGACACAATGATTCCTGGTTCAATGCTTATTTTGGCGGCGGCGGCCCATACACCGGCCCCCACTTGTTATGCGATGAATCGGAGAATGCTGCTCCGTCATCTGGATTTGAAATTCCAATGTTACGCTTTGCAAATGAAGTCCGAGAAATGATGCAAGGACAAACACAAACCGCGGAAATACGGTTAACTCCTTATGAAGAGCGTACCAATGAAACCTATCGATTGTTGTATGAAGAGCCTAGGAAGTATCAGCAATTACTGGTTTCCGAAGCTCAGCGTGTGATTGAGGTCTGGAAAACGAACCGCACAATTATTCAAGGGATTGCCAACCAATACTCTATTGATGTCGTGTTTGTCTGGCAACCGAGTACATATTACAAATATGATGTGCATATTTTCCCGATAGCGCTGGCTTTGCAAGATGTGATTGAACAGACCTATATGACATTTGAAGCCATGCGCCCAGAATGGGAACAGTGGGATGATTTTTTGTATCTGGCAGATATTCAAGATGGGCGTCATGACCTTCTATATGTTGATGAAGCTCACTACAACGCTGCCTTTAGTGCCGAAATTGCGAACCATATAGCAGCCTTTATCATGACCAAGTATCAGCAAACTACTCACGGCTCGTAGAAATTTAACAGGTGATTTTTTGTTCAATGATCCCATAAGTTGTATTACTAGTGCTATGTTAAACCGAAAGAATATTACACCTCTATGCTATCTAATCGTACTCATCATTTACGGCTTTACATCTGATCTAGACGCCGAAAGCCTTAGCCTACATGGTCATTTGATTATGCTTGGTGTCATTTCGTTCTTGTTTATCTTCCTGGCTGCCCCTACTGTTGAATCCGCAACAAGTCAATTCTTCATCCTGACGTTGGCTATTACCTGTCTATTCCTTGGATCAATCATCCTAGTCAATTATTGGGTCAATCCCTTCGGGCTATATTCGCCCGATCTCTATGAACCCATTGTCGTGAATTCACGTAATCAGAAGGTCGAATTATATGAGGAACAACCACAAACGCCTGAAATCCTTGTCTTAGGTTCATCCCGTAGCTTCACAGTCGCACCAGCCTACATTGAGGCACTCACAGGGAAGCCTGTTTTCAACGCCAGCGTTACCGGCGGCGTACCTCGTGATTTCGTCGCATTTTTCAACTATTTGCTGGATCATAACAAATTGCCTGATCTGTTCCTGGTCGGTCTATCAATTGATCAAATAGTCTTGGATTATGTGCCCTTGGAACCAGATCGGCTTGCGCAATATGTTGAAACCAGCAATCCCTTCAATGTAGCATACCAATTTAAAAATCTCCTCACATTCCAACAGTTGGAAGCATCTATAACCGTCTTGCTCCGCAAACCCGATCATCAAAATGCAATATATTATTACTTTGACTTCGATGGATTGGGACACTATATTGATCCAAGGTCATTAGAACAAGCCGTTGAGGGTAATCTTGGAGCATGGCGTGATTATTTTGTTGATGCGTCTCTCAATGCTGTTGCCCTGGACTATATGCATGAATTTCTGACGCTCGCGGACGAAAACGGTGTTGATGTCATTCTCTATAACGCGGCCTATCATCCTCGGTTGCAAGCGATTTATGACGAAGCGGATGACTATGACCGTATTCTAACGGAATTTTACGATGTTTTAGAAATGTGGCAACAAGACCTCGATTTCGAGATGTATGATTTCACGACACTGGCTAGTTATGGCGGGACCGGCCAATTGTTTCATGATGCGGCTCATCCGAGTGAAGAGGGACATCGGCTGATGCTCGATGTCATCTTTGAAAGTTAATCCATCCATGCTTTTTAATACCTATCACTTTATCCTGGTTTTCCTCCCCCTAACGATCATCATCTATTGGGTGCTTCCAGGCGGTTGGCGGCGGGCAGGGTTGATGGTTGCCAGTGTGACCTTCTATGCCAACGCAAGTCTCAACTACCTGGTGTTGCTGCTCATCATGACAGCTATCACCTACAGCGCTAGCCACGCCTCAGCCGCTACCGATGACGCCCGTTATAAGCGCTTGATGCTTATGTTGGGGCTTTCCAACTTGCTTGTATTGGGCTATTTTAAGTATATGGGCTTCTTGGTGGCAAGCCTACCAGGACAGTTTGACTTTGTTACCCATGTTGTCCTGCCTTTCGGCATCTCCTACTATACCTTTAACCTCATCAGCTACAGCCTTGATGTGCATAACCGCCGGTTTGAACCACCCGATTCCTGGCTCGATTTTGCGACTTATGCGACTTTCTTCCCGACAATTGGCTCCGGTCCGCTCATCCGCTTTCGGGAATTCAATCAGCAAGATCAATCGACGCTGAAATCCAGCCATCTTCAACAGGGGCTGTACTATTTTGTGATAGGACTTGCCAAGAAACTCATCATCGCCGATACCATCGGCACAGCCATCGATCCATTTTTCGCAACCTATGCCGATCTCCAATTCTGGACTGCCTGGATTGTCGTACTCGGCTATACTTACCAGTTGTATTTTGATTTTTCTGGCTACACCGATATGGCGATGGGCGCTGGTTATTTGTTGGGCTTCAAGCTGCCACAGAATTTCAACGCACCCTATGCTTCGCGCAATATCACGGAATTTTGGCAGCGCTGGCATATCACCTTGTCGCACTGGTTTCGTGATTATTTATTCTTCCCCTTAAGTCGCACTTTGCTGCGACGTAATGACCGCAAGAACCCGGATCGTATTCGTACCATAAGCTTGATCGTCACGATGACATTAGTCGGCCTGTGGCATGGTGCGAACTGGACATTTGTCGTTTGGGGGGCCTATCATGGTGTCATGCTGGCGGTTCATGCCCAGACCCGAGCTAACCAGGGGCGAGCCTGGCCTGAAATCCCCGCACGGGCACTAACCTTTATCCTGGTGGTCATCGGGTTGGCGCTGTTCAGAAGCACATCGTTGCCCATGGCAGCTAAAATATTGGCAGCGATGTTTGGTCTCAATGGGTTTGAAAGCACACCCACCGCCGAAGTGCCAATACAGGCTATTCTGTTTGGAGGTGTGTTGTTTGTCATCACCAATCTGGAGCAAGACACTTGGAATCTGCAACCCCAGCCAGGTTTTGTTTTTGCATTGGGCACAGCGATCTTGCTGGTGACCTGTTTGCTTATCCTCGACCAGACAACGCCCTTTCTCTATGTCCAGTTTTAAGAGGATTGAAATAATCAATTGAGGATGTTTAATGACTGAACAAACTAAGATGTATCCTGTCTGGGTGCATGCAACCCGCGCCAATCCGCAAGCCATCTACGAGCAGATGCGGGAAGAAGATCCGGTGTATCGCAGTATTCAGCCCTGGTCGGATAATCCTGCCTGGTTCTTAACCCGCTACGAAGATTGCGTCAACATGCTGAAGGACTCGCGCTTTGGCAAACAGGTGCGCCAACGCCTGCCAAAAGAAATTTTGACGGAGCGTTTCCCTCCGCTTCTGCCAGACAATCAATGGTCATCAATCAACAGACATATGCTCAATCTTGATCCGCCAGATCATACACGCTTGCGGACACTGGTGCATAAAGCCTTTACGCCACGTATGGTTAACAACATGAAACCTCGCATCAAAGAGATTGCACAGAATTTGTTGGATGACATGGCAGATAAAAGTGAAGCAGATTTGATCTCTGATTTTGCCTTCCCACTCCCCATGACGGTAATTGCTGAGATGTTAGGAATTCCAGTTTCTGATCAAGGCAAATTCCACCGATGGACACAGGAAATTCTTTATGCCAATGAAGAAACCACCAATGCAGCGATCATTGAATTTGTGGCATATATGCACAATATGCTTGATCGTTATCATAAGGAGCCAGAGGAAAACATCTTGAGTGCGCTGGTACAGGCCGAAGAATCCGGCGATAGGATGAATCATACAGAGTTACTGAGTATGATTTTTTTGTTGTTGGTCGCCGGGCATGAAACAACGGTCAACTTGATCGGTAATGGTACTCTGGCCTTAATGCAACACCCCGATCAGATGCAGAAACTACAGGATGACCCCCGCTTAATTAACAGCGCTATCGAGGAAATGTTGCGTTACAACGGCCCCGTGGAAACCTCGACCTGGCGCTGTGTGTTTGAACCCGTTGAAATTGGGGGCAAGATGCTTGAACCCGGCGACGGAGTTTATGCGGTTTTGCTTGGTGCAAATCGCGACCCCGCGATGTTCGATGATCCTAACACCTTCGACATCACCCGCACACCCAACAAACATATCGCCTTTGGGCATGGGATCCATTATTGTGTGGGGGCGCCCTTGGCACGCTTAGAAGGAACGATTGCTGTTAATGCCCTACTTGATCGCTTCCCCAAACTGGATTTGAACACGGCCATAGATGATCTGGTGTGGAATGACGATATTCTGTTGCATGGGATGAAGGCGTTGCCCGTCCGCTACTAAGTCTCTTCTGGGGCATCGTCCGCCAAATCCGTTGGGGACACTTCATCGTTACCAAAGTTCCAGGCGCGGGGCATGACCGTTGTCTGGTTGACATCTTCTGTTTCGTCGTTTGAGACCTCCGTATCGGTGAAGCGCCGCAGTTCGGCTGTTTCCGTTGAGGTTAACTCTAATCCTGCTGCCGTTTTATAAGAAGCCAAAAACGTGGGCACATCGGGGTAACGATCTGCTGGGTCTTTGGCAGTGGCGATTTGAATCACCTGATTCACACCTTTAGGGATGGCTTCGTTGATAAGGTGAATTTGCGGCAGTGGTGTTTGAATCTGGTGCATCATCACCTGAAGTTGTCCGCTGGTATCTTTAAAGGGGTGTTCCGCGGCTAGGATTTCATAAAGTAACACCCCGATGCTGTAAATGTCCGTGCGAACGGATACCCTCTGATTCATCAGTTGCTCTGGAGAAAGATAAGCAGGTGAGCCAATTATTCCATCTGGCCCAGTAATGGCCTGCAAATTGTTCAACTGCTTCGCCAATCCAAAGTCAACCAGATAAGCTTTACCTTTGTTATCAAACAGGATATTTTCTGGCTTGAGATCACGATGGATGATGCCCGCCCTATGGGCAACATCCAGAGCGCCCAGAATCTGTTCCAAGAGTGTTCCTGTCTGGGCCAAGGTCCACTTGTCTCCCCGTTTAATCGAATCACGTAGATTCCCACCCTTTAAATATTCCATCGCCAAAAATGAGCGACCATTAGAGACCCAATAATCATACATGGGGATGATATTCGGGTGTTTAAGCTGGCTGACAATCTGGGCTTCAAGTTCAAAGCGCTGGAGGACTTCATCGTCTCCCAGGCGTTCGGGCAGGACGGCCTTGACCACGATGTCGCGTTGGGTTTCGGTATCAAATGCCCTATAAACAACCCCGAAACCACCGGCCCCAATTTTTTCACGAATTTCATATCCGTAATATGATCGTCCGATTAGGTCATCCATGCGAAAGCCGTTCTTACTTACTCTTCTCTTAAGAAGAGTATAAACGATTTTTTAATCCTCGATGTGTTCATAGCGCCGCCTGCACTCATCACAACGGTATCGACTTCATAAAAAATCGGCGTGGATACCCCATTAGAGCATTATGATGCAAATTATGAATAGCAAGTTACGCATGAGTTCAGCAATCTCATCAGGACAGGGTGATGAGTATGGGAAGCTTGGGTTTGTCGGCCAGATGTTCGGCTTTGGGTGGGTACACAAGATGGGCATTCAATTCAGCCATTTTCGTCATTAGACGTACTCTCTGCTAGTACAAGAATGACATTCCCAAACTCATCTTCATCTAATCCTGTCAGGTGTTCACGTTTGCCCAGAATATCAAACACAAATAACTCACGGCCAAGCGTGATCAGAATAGCAAGCATAGGGACGGCCAACAGAATGCCATAAAAGCCCAGGATTGCCCCTGCCATCAATTGGAAGGGCAAGATGACACCAGCAGGAATATTCAACTCATTTTTCATCACGGACGGCGTGACATAATTGCCATCAATTTGACTAATAAGCCAGTAGAGAAACATCGCCGGAATGACCTTTGCTGGATCGTGGGCAGCAGTGAAAATCAAGATTGGAACCAGCCCAATATAATAACCAATGTTCGGTATGAAACCAGCCAGACCAGAAATAACACCCAGCGCCACAGCATTCGGAATTTGTAGTAAAACACTTAATGCTAGCGTGACTGTCACTGATGTGAACGTAATAGATATGGCCAACCCACCCATCCATGACTTGACGTTGTCATGAATCTCGTTGATCAGAACAGGTATGCGATGCTCATAATCTTTGGGCACAATCGCCAACAAAGGACGATAATAGGAAAGGGGATCTGCTACCAGATAGGCTGTGATGATGAGGATAAAGATCGTATTGGCAATCAAACTGCCGACAATACTCCCAATGTTGCCGACAATGGGCAACGCAGAGTTGATAAGTGCATTCAATTCAATTGCACCCTGTGACTGCTCCTCCAGAACATCTGATTCTTCAACAGGCTCAAATATGTTTTTATAATCTTGAATCGAAAACTCTGGCAAGATACTTTTCAGGAAGGCATTATCCAAACTTTCTCGGAATCCAGCATATTCCTCGACCAAAGAACGGATTGCACCCGGCAAGTCGGCCACCAGGGAGGTCGCCTGCGAAATAAAGGGGGGAATGACAATCGTTATGAGCAAAAGAATGACGATAATGATGCTGAGAAAGGTGATAATCCCAGCGGCTCCACGTTGAAACCCATATCTTTCAAGCCGATGGATGATGGCGTTCAAACCAACTGACAACACCCAACAGAAAAATACGAGGAGGATGACAGAAACCAGCCGACTGATTGTAACCAAAAATACAACAACAAAGGTGGCGATAGCAACAAATGCTGAAGCGCGGCGCAGAAAATCAGAATAAGTCATGAACACATTCCTCTTCTTAAGTTGTTTTGATTTTATGACAAGTTAGCCTTCTCTACAAAATCTTCCTCATCCCATCTATTTAAGCTAATATTGAAGATAACCTTGTCGCTATTGAGGGTGAATTCGTGTTCAAGACAACCGCTCTTCTCCTAAAAGAAACTGTACAAGAATGGCAGCATGACCATGCCTCCAACGTTGCCGCTGCTCTGGCATACTATACGGTCTTTTCGCTTTCGCCCTTGCTGATCTTATTGGCCTTGTTTATTGGTATTGTGCTAGATCGCAGCACCCTCAGTGATGATTTGTTTAATGATGTTGAAGCCACTATTGGTGAGGATGCTGCCGACACCTTGCGCCAATTGATGCTTAATAATGATCAACAGGCTCAACAACAAGAGACCAGCTTCTGGGGCAAAATGGTGTGGTTTTCAGTTGTGATTTGGGGCGCTTCTGGTGTCTTCGCCCAGTTGCAGAGCGCGCTCAACCGTATCTGGGAAGTCCGCGCTATTCCAGGGAGATCGCCCTTAGTATTCTTCAAAAATCGGATACTGTCCTTAGCGGTCGTGATAGTCGCTGGCTTTTTATTATTGGTTTCGATGGCCATCAACACGGGCTTGAGCGTCTTGATCCATAACTTTGAAGAAATCCGTCGCTTCTCGTTTTTGATCCGTCCAATCCAATTGATTACGACCATGATGCTGCTGACCATCTTATTTGCCATGATCTACAAGATTCTGCCGGACGCCCTCATTAGTTGGAAGGTAGTCTGGGTGGGGTCATTATTCACGGCCTTTCTCTTCTTCATTGGGCAATTTGCGGTCGGGTTATATCTGGCAAATTCTAATGTCGGGACCGTCTTTGGCGCTGCTGGCTCATTGACCGTCATTCTAGTGTGGATTTACTACTCATCGCAGATTTTGTTGTTTGGGGCAGAGTTCACCGAAGTTTGGGCACGTCATATTGGGATTGCCATCCGGCCTGATGATGATGCTGTATGGGTCAATGAAGCCCAGGCACGGCGCGAAGCCGAAGCTGCAGGGTTGGTGTTCAATGAACAGGATACGGTGCAGTATAAGGTCTCCGAACGTGAACAGCGGCGGCGTTTACGGCAAACATTGCGGGAGAAAGAAAAAACCACCACACAGGAACATGTGGTGGTTCAGGATGTTATTCCTGAGGAATGATGATGACCCCACTAGCTTGGGGGCCTTTTTGTCCCTGCGTAATTTCAAATTCTACCTCGTCCCCCTCATGGAGGGTGCGGTAGCCTTCCATTTGTATTTGTGAATAGTGAACGAATAATTCTTCACCATTTTCCATTGTAATAAAACCATAACCGCGTTCATTACTAAACCATTTGACTGTGCCGCGTTCACGCCCAGCCATTGTAGCAACCTCCTTACAGCGGGCTAAGTTCGCCTACTGTATCGTATTGTTTTCGCTCATCACTATACAAACGATCTTAGAAATTGTCGAGCAAACTCAAATACTATTTGGGGTGAAATTCGTCTTTAAGCAGGCCGAATTGCCACAAATCGTGGAATCGTCCGCGTGAAAATAGCTTGTTACGCCAGGTGCCTTCTAATTCGAACCCGAGGTGGCGTAGCAGACCAGCTGATGCGACGTTGCCAACCGCTACATTAGCCTCAATTCGATGGAGATCGAGTTCATCGAATCCAAACTGCAAAACCTTGTGCAACGCTTCCGACATAATGCCCTTACGCCAATGATCATGATGTAATTCATAACCAATTTCAGCACATCGATTCGCCGCTGAATACAGATGAAAACCACATGATCCGATCATGGTGGTGTCTGGTTTGAGCGTAAGTGCCCACCTCATCCCAGACTTGTTGGCAAAGATGTCTTCCGTCCAGGTGATGATCTCGTGGATTTCGTGCAGATTGGTTTGGGACCGATTGAAATCAATCAGGAAGCGGATAACACTCGGATGACTGAAAATCGCCAGCCACACCTCAGCATCGTCGGGCACTATACCGCGCAGGCGCAGCCTATCGGTCTCTAGTTCTGGTAAAGTGGTCAAGTGAAAAGTCATGCACCCCAGATTGCCACAAAACGGCCTGCCTAGCAATCTGGAAGTGCTAAATTTCGTGGTAGAATTTGACAGTTTGGGGAAGCCCCGCCTGAGTACCAAACACACATTCACCCAAATCAACTCTTTCCGAACACAACAAATCTCAAATACAGAATGTATGTTCTCTCAAATGGTCTAATCTGTACTATAATAAAAACATCTGTTCACGTCAGCTAACCTGGAAGATCATGTCTTGCCCTTATACCTATCTCCAACACGGCAATGTCACCCTACGGGACTTGCCTAAACTCGAAACCCTCAAGCCATTGCTGCCGAAAAAAGTTGCACAGCGGCGGCAACAAACCGACGATCCGGCTCACATGCTCACCTCTGATCGCCACGCGATTAATTGCTTGACTTAAAGTCGACTTCGGGTAGAGGCAGGTAAACGAGAACAAAAAGAACCAACTAGACGATGTCCATACAGCACACGCAACATATCAGCAATGACCACATCAATCGTTACACTAGCGTCGGCGTTCATCTGATCCCCTCGTCTCATGGTTTCTTAGTTTACTCATTCTAACGAGGTTCCTGTGAACGCCCTCAACTCGCAATCAAGGTATACTTGAATTTATTGTCAGGATAATAATGAAAACCATATCATTTGCGCTTATATTCATTACTATAAGTTTGGGGATTGCGAACGGACAATCTGATATAATAATTACGCTTGGTATGCCCTCATTTATGCAAAGTGTGGTTGATGATTCAGTCTTTGAAGAATTTTACAATCAGTTTCCTGATGTAACTGTACACGTTAAGGTTATTGATTGGAGCGATTTACCTATGCATCCTGACGGTTATTATGATCCACTCATCACAGGGGAAGCCTATGTTCACAGCGCCGATGTCCTAATCGTACAATCAGATCCCAGATTTTCCCCAGCCATTGATTATCAACAAACGTTGGCCGGTTACTTCCTTGATTTATCACCGTTAGTAGCAACGGATCCATCGTATAATATTGATGACCTATACCCGGCTGTTCAGGATGTATTCCACTGGGGAGGGGGAATGTGGGCATTACCTATTTTCTTCAATGCCAGCATCATTGCCTATGATCCGGCAGCCTTCGATGCTGCTGGCTTAAGTTACCCAACAGAAGAATGGTCGCTTACGGAATTGATCGCTGCGTCGTCTATTCTGAGCGAATATGATAGCGAGGGTAAAATCGTTCATCCGGGCTTTGTAAATGCCCATAGTAACCCCTCCGATCTCATCCTCAGTCTCCTTGGTGAGGGACTAGTGGACGTATCGACCAGTACGCCAGAACTACGCATTCATCATGACCAACTTCGTGATCTATTGAATGAGTGGGCAAACAGTGAAGAACTCACAATGTCATACACAGCGGATGCGCTTCCACAATTCCCTCCCATCATTTTCGATCAGTTAGGCATCGTCCTGGATCATGAATCTCGATATGATCCAGCACCTTTACCCGGTGGCCGAAGCAGTGTATATGCAACAGGTGTGGCCGTTAGCAAGGGAACATTATGGCCAGAATTAGCTTATGAGCTAGCAAAATATGTAACCAATCAACCCATACTTGTAAATAAGTTTAATGACGTGATACCCGCCAGGACAGGCGAACAATCCACTATTATCAACCCGCTTTCACAAATCAATGAAGCGAAACAAAACACAATCCATGTTATTCTTTCCAATGCTTTGCCCGCAAGGGACATACAGTTTCGATCATCTCTCAATGTAGCCATGCTCGATATATTATTCAATCCCACAATCACTGCGGACGAAGCTCTGCACCAACTTGAGCAAAATATTCTGACCACGTTGGAACAAGCAAATACCACCAGGACTAGCACAAGTATTGTTGTTGATCCACCACCAAGAGATGACGTGGAATGGATCAAGTTTGGAGTCGTGACACGAAAGCCGCCGAATCAATTCGAATGGGATCGCTTGATTGAAATGTATGTCGATACAAACCCAGCCATTGAAGATGTTTTCTATGAAATGCTAGATACAGGCTTACAAAACAAAATCATCAATCTTTCTGAAGATTATGACTGTTTCTACGCCGAGGGCCTGCGTTTACGAGAAGAAGACAAATCATATCTTTATGAGACCCAATCGTTGCTCTCAATTGATGATGAACTTGATATGAACAACTTTGTCGGGAACATTTTGTCACTGCAAGGGCAGAATGATAAAAATTGGGGAATCCCTATATCGGTTGATCCCATGGTTATAGCCGTTGATGAAGAGGCACTCAATCGTCAAAATATTACCCTACCAGATGAGGGCTGGACTGTTACAGAATTTGAAAGTTTACTGTCCATTATCGACGTTGAACCAAGTGGACGCCCCATTCTCCAGGTTCTTGAATATCCTGATGATTTTCTCATGTCATTAATATCTGCTCATAGTGGACCACCTATTGACTATCGGTCTGATCCTCCGGCTTTGAATTTTGCCGACCCTGCGACTATGCAAGCAATCCAGGATGTCCTTGAACTTGTGCGTGCCGGGTTCATCGAATATTCTCTAACACCACAGCGTTTAGACGATGGAGTAGATCCCCCCGTCATGGTGGTCGGCACTTATAGCTATTTGACACAATCGGACCGATACACTATAGTGCCCATTCCCCCTGGAGATGTTGCCCAGTTGCTAACTGCCCGCGTTGGTTATGCATATATCAGCAAACAAGCGCGGTTTGTAGATGAATGCTATGATCTAATCAAGTTACTCATGCTTAATGCTGAGCAATTAGATCTGTTTTCAGCTTATGACCCACGATCTACGTACAATGATGAATTATATGCTCGGTTTGATCATATATGGAACGAAAAGGAGCTTATCTTTGTCGCTAGCCCTGATAATCCTACCAACCAGACCGCCCACCAATTAATCAGCTATTGGCTCAGTAGGGAGTTCGATTTGTATATCGAGTCAGGGTCAGAAGATGATTTGAAATTGAACCTGACAGAACTCAAAGTCGAACTCGATCAATTTCAAAACTGTATTGCTTCTATTGATCTCTCTGGAGAAGAGAACAAGATCATTGAAGCGTTTATAGACTGTGTTCATCAAGTCGATCCTGAGTTGGCTAATCACTATAGCGAGTTATTCAACTCGGTGTGACAGAATACAGGCTTGAGCCCGCCGCAAGCCGCAGCGAACCTTTGGTTCGATTTCAACAGGAGCGGTTAGGCGTTGTGTCGCACGGTGTTTTATGCGATCATGTCCGCATCGTACAAAAAGGCTGTCACAGCCGTGCGACGCGGGCAGGACGCGCCCTTGAAGGTGAACGTAGCGGTGGTGAACTCATGCGTACTTCAGAGGCTGCAGCGAACTGGAAGTTCGATTTCAGTCGTAGCAGAGCGTCACTGAAACAGGGGAAGCTGATGCCCCAACTATATCCCATCGAACCCTAGGTTCGCCCTATGCCAATGGGTGATCCGTAATGCTTGTATGAAACCAACAAACCAATCAAGCCGCTGGGCCGTCGCCTGGCATCTTATAGATCTCATCCGTGCGACGCTTGAACACGAAAGTTTGCTCATTACCAACAGTGCTGATTCCGACCATCTCCCATCCTTCAGATCCAAGCATTTTCAGGATGTTGATGAAGAGACCATTTTTTAGTTCCGGCTTCATGTCACCATCAATGTAGTATTTGGTTGTGCCATAATTCTTGCTGGATTCAAGTGTCATGTAGTCCCAGCAGATGGTCTCATCATCCTGGCTGGCAGATGGCGCTTTCTTCAATGCTTTACTGCCATTCTGTGCCGACATATATTGATCGTACTGTGACCGTTTCTTGGGGTTGGCCAAGACATTGTAAGCTTCTGAAAGAAGTTCCCCGTTTTCTGGATGCAACCGAGCCAGTGTCTTGTATGCCTGTTTAACTTCACTTTCGTCTGCACTGTGTGTGATGTTGAGTATGTTGTAGTAGTCTTTGATTTTTGCCATTGTGCTTTAGCTATCTCCGCAACGTAAAGTGTACTGTCATTCTATGCGAGGCGAATAGGTGTGTCAACTTGTTGATATCGATGCCTCATCCCCATGTATTAGGCGGTACGTTTGGCCTGCTTCAGCCTATGATGAGTTGTCGCGCTCAGGCCCGCCCTTAACAGATCAATGCCAACAAGACAAACGCTGCGTTCTTGATTCCTAAACAAACGGATAATAAAAAAGCAACCGCGATGGGCTGCCCTTGACATTTGTGAGTAGGTAGGATGGCTTTAATAGCCGCCAGTTGGAACACCCAGCAAGAACAAGATCGAAAGGATGGCCAGGACTACTGGCACGGCTAACACAATGGTGTAGACTCGGCTGTCTGTGCGGAGGTGCATATAATACATCACGACCAAGGTCGCTTTGGCAGAAGCAATAGCCACCAGGAAGGGGATGGCGGCGTTGCCGCTAATGATTTCTGACAAAACCACCTCCGTCAAGGTGAGGACACCCAGAATGACAAATACAGCGGTGTAGATGGGCATGTTGCCACCCATAAACTTCACCACATCATCGTGGTGAGGGTCTCCTGCTGCCTGTTGGGCTACCGCCGAAACCACAGATTCCGCTTGCGCTACAGTCCCTTCTTCAGTGGATTCGACTTCCGGTTTGGTTTGTTCGTCGGACATCGTAATCGTCCCCCTAAATCAGATAGATCAGTGTGAATAAAACGACCCAGACAACATCGACAAAGTGCCAATACAGGCCGAAAATCTCAACAAAGATATAGTTCTTTGAGCTAAAACGATCCCTTGATGCACGGCGAATCGCTTCCAGGCACCATAACACCCCAATTATAACATGAGCGCCATGAAAGGCTGTTGGCGCATAAAAATACATGCCGAAGCCACCAAAACGATCGCTTGCAAAATCAAGTGTGATGCCTTCTGCACCCAAGTTCTGATACTCGACATACTGTAACAAGACAAATGCTGTACCGAGAACGGCTGTCAGCCCAAGCCACTGAATCAATCCTTGCTTGTTGTCGCGCTGGATTTCGCGCAGTCCCATTACCATCGCCCAACTGCTGGCAAGCAACAGAAAGCTGTTGAACGTGACAAGCAGCAGCCCAGTGAACCCGGCGTGGTCACGAAACGCTTCAACAATTTCAGGATGAGTAAACCGGAACACCACATAGACAGCGATAAATACTGTAAACAGGATGGTCTCGCTGGCAATATAGAGCCACATCGCAAACTTGGCATTTTCCGCCGCATCGTGTGAACTGTGATGGTCAATTGTTGCATGTGCCATATGTGTTCCTCCTAACGCTGGAATAGAAAGCTGGGTAAATTACGCAAAACAGCCGCTAACCAACCTGCTGCTTTACCCACCAGCCGCAGAACAGGCAAAGGATAAACAATCAGCACGGCAATCACAAGGGCATTTGCAACCGAGAGCACGACCCGCACCCACTCAGGATTGGGTAGTACAAGGCCAATCAAAACATAATAAAAGGCAATGTACAAAACAATGAAGAGGACCGTAATGCCGATCAAATTCAGTGCCATTGAGGTTGGTGTACTGGACGGATTGGGGATTGTTTCGATGGGATAGTCTTCATTAGCCTGGACATGTTTGATTCCAGACGACAGACCATAAAAAACGACGCTGATGATGCCGCCGATGATGCCCAATGATAAGATCGTAAATGCGACAAAGCCCACAAACACCGTTAACTGACTGACCTCGATTGCTGGCCCATCAAAGGGCAGTTGCACTGTATCGTAGCCAACATCAATGGCTGACGCCGAAACATCGCTCGACGTGCGTAAGAAAAAGCCACCTGGGATCGAGGCGAATCCCAGTAGAATCACCATTGTGATAATTGTAAGGAAGGCGATCAGCCACATTGACGAGATGAAGTTGCGGCGCGGGTCTTCAATTTCTTCCTCGTGTTCTTCTGGCTCTACAATGATGAGGCCTGTTTCGTCAACCTCCGGCTCATGCGGGTGGGTACTCATTTCCGGGTCGAAGCCACCCATGCCCCAGATGAAGAACCCAGCGGACATAAAACCGGCCATGATGAAACCCAGCTGCGGGTCAAACAACGGGTCAAGGCTTTGCAATCCCCGTATGATCATGACCAGGAGTGCACCAATAGCAAAGCCAATGATTGCTAACGGAACAGCACGATGTAATCCAGGTTTCATAAAAAAGTCTCTCCTGAAAACAGATTGTTTCAATAGATTTGAAGCGGTCCATGAGACGAACTTTCATTGCTCGTGATGAGCGTCAACTCATGGACAACTCCTGTGTCTACCCTATATCCAGTAAATTACGATATAGAATAGCATCCAAGCCACAACAACAAAATACCACAATTTCGCCCCGGCCTCTACTGCCCAAAAATTATATTGCCCATATTGCCCCTCACGCCCATTTTGATATACCACCAGCAGATAAATGCCGATCACAAAAGCATGGAAGATGTGAAAGCCTGTCATCAAGCGGAACACCTGAGCATATTGTGTTCCAGGTTTAATCACCGCCCATTCGTAAGCAATGATGAGGATAAACAAACTTCCCAGCGCCAGAAGGCCTTGCCACAAAGTCAAAAAAGCGCGGCGATTATCGGCCTGGATTGCGTGTTGTGCCCGCCGCGTCAACACCCCACTCAAGAGCAAACTGCCTGTTGCCAGTGTTGCTGGAATCGGTGAAACAGGTTCAACGCCCTCTGGCAACCAACTGGGTGAAAAGCGTAATTGCCAGTTCACTACCACCAGTGATATGAACACCATAATCCAACTGACTTGAAAAATGAACATGCCCGTACGTCGGTTGCGTAGGGCCTGGAGTTCTTCTCGTGTCAGGTGATCTTCCAGTAAGTCCATGATCAATCAGTCAGGACGTTCTCGTCCTGGCTGCACTTTCGGTTAACTAATCTCCCGCTGGTTGTGGCTCAGGTTCGGATGTCATGGTCTCCCCGCCGTCCGCAGCAGGAGATGGCCCAAACCGTTTTTCCATCGCATCCAGATAGGCTTTCGATGCTTCTGTACCATAACCATAAGGATCCTCAAATGGAACTGGATCGCCGACAAAGTTATAGGGTGGTGGTGGAGATGTTGTTTGCCATTCTAATGTCAACGCACGCCAGGGATTAGCGCCAGCCTCTTTGCCTGTGACTGTGCTGCGAACCATGTTATACAACAGGACAAATGTAGAAATCCCCAAGACAAAGCTCGCGAAGCCAATCAATTGATTCAGGTCTTGCAAGGCCGGATCATACACGGCGACGCGGCGTGGCATCCCTTGCATCCCGACGATGTGCTGCGGGAAGAAGGTGAAAAAGAAGCCTAGATAAGTCAGGATAAAGTGAATGACGCCCAGGCGTTCATCTAACATGCGTCCGGTGATCTTAGGCCACCAGTGATACAGACCCGCATAAATCCCGAAGACGCTGCCACCATACAGCACAAAGTGGAAATGACTCACCACGAAATAGGTGTCATGCATGTGCAAATCAACAGGCACATTCCCCAGCATGACCCCTGTAATCCCCCCGATCACGAACATCGACAAGAAACCCAGGCCAAAGAGCATCGCGCTGGTCAGCCGGATTTTGCCCTGCCAGATAGTCGCCAACCAACTAAACACCTTGATACCAGTCGGTACGGCGATAATCAACGAGGTAATCATGAAGGGGATGCGCAGTTCAGGTTGTAGGCTGGTGAACATGTGATGGGCCCAGACCGTAAAACCGACAAGCGCAATCGCCATACTAGAAAGGGCAATCATGCGATAGCCAAAGATCGGTTTCCGTGCATGGATGGACAACACCTCTGAAAGGATGCCGAAACCGGGCAGTACCATGATATACACAGCAGGATGGCTGTAGAACCAGAAGATATTCTGCCATAGCAGAACATCACCACCACCAGCCGGGTTAAAAAAAGTTGTACCCGCCACACGATCCATCAGTAGGAGTGTCAAAGCACCTGCCAGAAATGGTGTCGCCAGGACGACGATAATTGATGTTGCCAAAATTGCCCAAACAAACAAGGGCATCTGGAACCAACCCATCGTAGCCGGCCGCATATTCTTGATGGTCACAATGAAGTTGATAGCACCCAAAATAGAAGACAGCCCGCCAATGTGAATGGACAAAATCCATAATGTTTGACCATCACCACTATATTCAGCAATGGTGCTAAGCGGCGGATAACTTGTCCATCCGGCCTCTGCCTGACCAACAAAGTAACCCATAATCAACAACATACCAGCAGGGGGGAGTAGCCAAAAGGCAAAGGCGTTCAACCAAGGGAAGGCCATGTCCTTCGCACCCAACATTAAGGGCACAAGGTAATTGCCAAATCCGGCAAACATGGGCACAATCCAGAAGAAGATCATCATGGTTCCATGAATGCTGAAAAGACTGTTATAGGTTTCCCCATTTGCTACTATATCAAGTTCCGGGGTCAGCAGTTCCCAGCGAATGAGCATCGCCAGGGCACCCGCAAACACAAAAAAGAACAGCGAAGTGACCATATACTGAACACCGATGATCTTGTGATCGATTGTCCAGCGCAGATATTCGCTGATTGCAGGCCGCTTAACAGTGGGTTGGGTTTTCCCCAGTGGATAAGAAGCAGTTGCCATTACGTTTCTCCCGCGAAAATCTAGTTGTCATCCTGGAAGCCTTCAGCATAGGCTTCCAGATTCCCCAGGTCACAGTTGGATTCACCCGTGTCGGTCAATGTACACAGGTAGGCCACAATCGCTTTGGCATCTTCTTCCGCCATAAAGTTTGGAGCCGTGCTATCACCTAACTGAAAATTGTTCATCAAATTGCCAAAACCCGGTACGAGGTAGGCTCCTGGTGTGTAGATGGTTGCGTATAGATATTCTTCCGCTGCCTGACCGCTGACACGGGTGCCCGCACGATTACCGATACCCGTCAAAGCTGGGCCAGTGTTACCGTTCCAACTAATGCCAAAGTCTTCATCTTGCAGCACATGACAGCCCGAACAGGGGTATGCGCCGGATGCTAACAGTGTACCACCTAGTTCTGCCGGGTCTTCTGGAGGGAAGATTCGACGCTCTTTTTCGGGTTCAATGAAGTTTGCTAGATAGGTTTCTTCATCTTCATGCACGATGATAAAGGTATACATAGAGCCATGCCCACCGCCACATAATTCGGTACAAACCACACGATATTCGCCGGCCTCAATAGGGGTAAAACTAATCTCCGTTGTGCGACCAGGAAGCAAATCCTGTTTGATACGCATCGCGGGAACCCAAAAGGAGTGAATAACATCCTGGGCGTCCATAACCATCCGAACAGGACGATCTTTGTAGGTGTGGAGCACGCTGGAAGAGATCTTCGGGTCAGTGTTTTGTGTATCGCAGTCAATTCGAGCATCCGCTTGATCGCTAGCGCAGTCCAGGCTGGGTTCATAGTAATTGAATGTCCAGGCGAAGCGCACGCCGGTGGCATTCACCACGAGTTCGTCACTCTTGGGCTCACGAATGTCCGTCCAAACCTGATAGCTATAAATGACCAAAAATAAAACAACTACTGATGGAATCGCAGTCCAGACCAACTCCAATGTGACGTTTCCGTGGATGGTTGGGCCGTCGGATGTATCGCCTGGGGCAACTCGATAACGAATGACGGAAAATAATAACAGGCCCTGTACCAACAAGAACAGACCACCACCCAAGATGAGTAATACTTCAAAAAGACGATCAATCTGCTTGGCTTCTGCCGAAGCTTGGGTGGGGAGGAGGCTGATTTCCCATTGAGCGATGATAAAACCGCCGATGAGTAAAATAACGGTCAAACCGATAATCAAGGGGCCAAGTGCATTATTCGAACGGTTACTCAAATCCATTTGTTAAACCCTGAACTGAATGCTGCAACACATGATAGCATAGCTTTCACCCAACCCAAAACCATGCTTATCTGTTAATTATGATTTGTTACAATTTACACAATCGCGCCGTACATTCTACATGATCTTTACTTCTTTGGCAAGCACTTGCCTTGTTTTCATTTGACGATGGAGAGTATAATGAACAGTATGCTGTTAACATGGAGAAAATGACCAATGGGTTTAGCCGTTTTTGTCATGATTATACTCATTCTTGTTTGCTTGGGCATGATTGCAGGGGTGATGTTCTATGGTTCGCAACACGATTCGCATACGGCGATCCGGTGTGCTGAATCATCGCGTGCTGTACAAACGCTGAGTGAGCAGAATGCAGCCATGAAGAGCAAATTAGCAGAATCACAGGAAAACTAACGGTTTGTTGATGCAACCTTTGTGTTTTTCTAACATGACAGTTGCTATCATAATCTCCAGGTTGAGGAACTATGATGAAAGACCAGATTCAGCAGGCGCTAGAAGCATTGAATAGCGTTGACGAACAGCTGCGGGCAGATGCCATCGAATTGCTAGGCGACTCTCGGCATAAGCCAGCCGTCCCCCAGCTTGTTAGTATTTTGCGCGATGCTGATCCGGGCACGACCTTTATCACGGCGAAAGCATTGGGCAAGATTGCCGATAACATGGCAGTCCCAGCGCTGTTGGATGTCATGCGCGGTGATGATATCTGGGTTCGTGCTGCGGCAACAGGCGCTCTGATCAACATTGGCCCCGCATCCGTCAGTGGTCTAGCAGATGCGTTGGGTGATGGCGATAAGGCCGTCCGCCGTGCAGCCGCCAAAGCACTTGGCAAAATTGGTGAAGTCGGCGAAGACAATAAAGCCTTGCGCAGGCTTTCCACCGCTTTGCTCGATATTGACAAGAGTGTACGCCGTTTTGCAGCCGAAGCACTAGGCCGCATTGAAGCTGACACAATGGTTCCCGAACTCACCGAAGTGTTGGATGATCGTGATCCCAAAGTACGGATTGCGGCCTTCAAAGCGTTGGCAAAGATTGATACACCAGAGGCACAGCAAGCAGTGCGCGAGTGGGTACGCGATCAATAAACTGTCTGACCCAGCCAGTGCCCTCCAGATAATTTGAGTTGTTACCACACCGTGAAGTCCCCGGGGTCTCCAGGCAGGCCCGTTTTTCTATGAAAAGGGCGGGGGGAAAACCCTCCCTTTGATGCAAGTTAACCTTGTCCTTGTGCTTCGTCCTTGTCCTCAGCGCTGTCGCTACCTTCCGAGGGCGGTTCCGGCACAAATGTGCGTGGGACCGCGGCTCCGGTATACACTGGACAGCCCTCTGCCGGGATCAAGATGGTTTGACCAGGCCTCACCGCTCGCACATCGGAAATCTCATTGGCTTCAACGAGGCAGCCTGTTAATACATTAAAGTCCGCCGCAATCTGGTCGAGGTTGTCCAATGGCTGAATAACATAGAGTTTGCCGTCTACACTGCCGCCAGCACCACCACCTTCGGCGAGGTTCGGCTCATCCAACGCTGGGTAAACACCATAGGGGGGGGCGTTATTGGGGATGATGATCGTTTGTCCAATCTGGACAGTGACATCATCTTCAAGCCCATTCGCTACTTGCAACGAAATTACGGATACGTTAAACGCCCGTCCGATGCTATCCAACGACTCACGGGGTTGTACGACGTACAATTCGCCATCCACCTCATCCGGATCGAAATTAGTTTCCAGCAGAACAGTTTCACCAAATCGGGGGCCTTCATCTGGAATGAGCAGTGTCGTTCCCGGCGAAACACGATCTGATTCTAGACCATTCACCTTCTTCAAATGATTTATCGCAACATCATATGCCAGTGCGATGTCGCTCAGGGTGTCTGACGGCTGCACAACATAGAGTTCGCCTTCCGCAAAATCGGGATTATCCAGCGCGGGGAAAACGCCATAAGATGGCGCATCGTTCGGGATTAGCAGTATTTGACCAGGTGTGATGGTCCCATTATCTTCTAGACCATTGGCAATTTGTAGCGAAATCACTGAGACGTCAAACTCTTGTCCGATGGTATCAAGGGTGTTGCCCGGCTGCACGACGATTGTTTCCCCATTGAATGCACCGCCGCGTCCTTCCGAGCTATCTGCCAATGGTTCCAATGCTGGAAACTTGCCATAAGGTGGGGCGTCAGCCGGAATTGTGAGGACTTGCCCTGGTTTGATGGTCACATCATCCACCAGATCGTTTTCAATCTGGAGCGAGATAATCGAAATGTTCAGGCCTTGAGCGATAGTATCCAGTGTGTCACCGACCTGCACCATATATTCATCGGGGCCGGTGTCTGCACCGCGTGCGTCTTCACGCGGAATATCCACAGTCTGCAAGCCAACATAAAATGGACAATCCACACGGATAAACAGTTTGTCGCCCGGTTGGATGGTGGTGTCTTCCCGATTGGACGTCAAATCATTTGTTTCGCGCAGGCAGGCCAGGCTCACATCAAATCGAGCAGCGATGACCTCTAATGAATCACCCGGACTCACGCTATAAATAACGTCATCGGTCAGGGGCAAGTCCACACTAGAAGCAGTGATTGTATCTGGGTCGTCATCTTGCCCCAGGATGACCGAAGCCATCAAGACGACCAGTACCAGGATGAACAATTTGCGTAGCATAGGCCCCTCTTTATATTTATGATGTGTAATCTACTTAATAGCATACCACTTTTCCTATTGAACCTGATAGGACTTTTGGGTAATATCATGCGAACATATTTTCTGTGATGGAGGGAAGATGACATTATCTGATTTTGACACCCTGTGGGATTACAACGACCCCGCAGCAACCGAGCAGAAATTCCGTGAGATACTATCCGAACAGATTGCTGATCGTTCCTACCATGCCCAGTTATTAACTCAGCTTGCCCGCACACAGGCCTTGCAGCGCCAATTTGATGTCGCTCACACCACTCTAGACGAGGCCCAGGCACTGTTGGCGGACGATCCGATTGCCACCGTGCGTTATCTTCTGGAACGAGGCCGCACGTTCAACTCCTCGCAGAAACAAGCTGAAGCCTTACCTTTATTTATTGAAGCGTGGGAGAAAGCACAGGCCGCCGGACTTGATGGATACGCGGTTGATGCCGCCCATATGGTCGCAATTGCCGATTCAGACAATGCTCTTGGATGGAACCTGAAAGCCATAAATTATGCCGAGCAATCTCCCCATAAAGATGCCAAGCGTTGGCTTGGGTCACTTTACAATAACACAGGCTGGTCGTATTTTGATGTAGGCGATCTTGAAAAGGCTTTGGCTATCTTCAAACGGGCATTGGGTTGGCATCAGGCACACGGCAAACCACGCACGATTCGTATAGCCCATTGGACAATTGCCAGAACGCTGCGCGAGATGGGACGGCTCGAAGAAGCATTGGAAATCCAGCAGCGTTTACTTGAAACCGCAGAAGATGAACCGGACGGCTACCTCTATGAAGAAATGGCAGAACTGCTCCATGCGCTGGGGCAGGTGAATGAAGCGAAACCACACTTTACTAAGGCCTACAAGCTCTTATCCCAAGACCCCTGGCTTATGGATACTGAATCCCAACGGGTAGAGCGACTGAAAAAGATGGGTACATAAAGTATCACCATGACACTAATCATAACTCCGCTATAATATGAATATGAAATGGTCAATTGCGTTTATTCCTCTGTTTTTGTCACTGGCGGCCTGCGGTCAGGAAAATCAAAACCAGCCACTCCCCACCTTGGTTGAAATGGCTGAAGTATCATCTATGCCCAGTAGCGCCGATTCAACCGCAACCTCCCTTAGTGTGCCCACCCTGCCGCCTACCTGGACGGTCACATCTATTCCTACTGAAACACAAACCGTGACCATCACGCCCAGCATGACCATTACCGATACTGAAACCCCAACCCCGACCAACACCGCCTCCGGCACACCTGAACCTAGCAGCTTACTCTTCCTGGCACAGACCGCCGCCGTCTCGTCACCGTTGCCCCAGGAATTGCGTCCGGTTGTACCAACGATAACACCCACACCCCAGGGAACGCTGATTAGCCCCCTTATGACTCCCACTGGAACCCGCAGCGAATTGTTGACGCCAACCACCGTCACGTCCTGTCAGTTCTTGCCATCCGCTGGATTTGCAACTATCTTCAACACTGACCCCGCCTTGCTCACGACCCTAGGCTGTCCAGTGGGTACGCCCCCTGTGGTGGCCTCTCTAAATAACGCCCTCCAAACCTTCCAGAATGGTAGGATGTTGTGGCTCGATGATATTATCGGGCATATTTATGTGCTTCGTGCTGACGGAACCTTCGTCCGCTTTGACGACACCTTTGAAAGCTCTACTGATCCTGAATCTGGTGGATTAACCCCACCATCTGGCCTAATTGAGCCGATTCGAGGCTTTGGCAAAGTCTGGCGCGATAATCAGTTCGTGCATGATTCGCTGGGTTGGGCAACCGCTATCGAAGCGGGCAGTGTCGCTACTGTACAGGACTTCGTCAAAGGACGCATGATGTACATTCCGATACAGAACGAAATCCTCATTCTCGTCTATACAAACAGTGGGCCAACTGCCGGAACATGGCGGGCGGTTCCCGGTCAATTTTAAATGCTCAGGTTGAGTCTATGGTTGACGACCATCAGCAGCGCTCTGCTGGCCTTTGTCATATTCCTTTCGCTTGGATGGGGCAATTTCCAGCATGCCGATATGATCGCATTTAACCAGAATCTTAACAACACACTCGATATTGCTCTAATCGATGTGTCCACGCGCTTGCGGGTCAACATGACCCAGAATCCGGGGAATGATAAAGATGCGGTTTGGTCGCCCGATGGTAGCCGTCTGGCCTATCTTTCTAACCAAACTGGCTCCGAGCATGTGTATGTCCTGGATTTCCTCGCAGACGAAACCTGCCTACTCACACCATCCGAGGACGATAAAACCTTCCTTTATCATCCCTATGAACTGCCCCAGTGGTCAGCCGACGGTAAACGGGTGGTTGTCTTCCGGCATGGGGTTAATCGGTGGAATGAAACAATATTCCTGACGATCAACGTAAAAAACGGTGAAGCCACACAAATCAATCAAGATCATCCCGACGCCATCCATTACATCCAAAACATGCAGGTAGGGGCAGTCGATTCGCCTGATAATCGTTATGAAGCTCTGTTGGATGTCATGGATGACCAGGAAACGATAGGCCTCTTTTTGGTAGAGAATGGTGAAAGACGGTTACTCTATATTGTCGGCAGTATGAACGACTATCAGCGCAGCGTATTTTCCTGGTCGCCGGATAGCCAACAGATCGCCCTGATCGTGACCAAGCAAAACAGCCAACAGTTGCTCATCGTCAATGTCAAAACGGGCGCCGGTCGTCTTCTTACCCACCATGCCGATCCGACCAGCATCCCCGCGTGGCGACCATGACAAAGCATACTTTAGCCTGGGCGATTAGAGTGTCACTCATTTTTGTGTTGGTCATGTTTGCAGCTATGGCGGTTGCCCCTGAAGGTTGGACGCTCACCTATGTTCTTTCAAAGGATAATTATGAAGTCACTCTATGGGATGTAAGTCGGAGAATAGAGGTGGCATCGTATAGCCGATATCCGCCGATCATATCGCCAACTGGCAAACATGTGGTATTCCAGCTTCCAGAGCCACCATCAGAAGATTCCCGAATGGATTTGGTAGATTGTAGAACAGGCGAATCTTTGACAACCATCCAATCATCCATATCTATAAATCCAGCTTGGTCACCTGACGCAAATAAGCTGGTATCCGGCCTCAACATCTTATGGCTCAATATCGAATCCAGCCTGGTCGTATGATGAGAAACGAATCGCTTATGTGGCTCGAACACCGGATAACAGTCTATATGCTGTAATTGCTCAATCTGAATCACAGTCGATTGAAGTGGAGGGTGTAAATGATATTCTTAGCCTTGAATGGTCACCCGATGGTCATGCTGTGGCAATGGTTGGTCATCTATTCAATAATAACCTGGGGCTTTTCACCCTTCATGAAGCGTTTGACTTTTATCCCATGCTTCTTTTCTCTCCACTTGGGGGGCATCGTGTGATCTGGTCTCCAGATAGTACAGCGATTGCTCATAGTCGTCTTATAGAGAATTCGGTCTATATTTACAACCTAAACACTGGAGACGATTCTCCGATCAACAAGAATTCCCCCTATAGGATGCATCTTCATTGATGAAAGCTGTTGCATCATAATCTGTATGATCCCTAATTGAACATCTACATGTCTGTTACGCTTTGTCTGTATTTTCTAACTTGCATTTCTAGAACTTATGTTCTAAAATAGTGCCTGCAACCTTCACATAAATAGTCCCGTAGAAGTTTGTTAGAACCTTACGACATTTAATCAATTTCATAATCTTTTCCTTTAGAATGGCCCTTGTAGAGAAATGGATTGCTTTTGCCTGTAAAACGTCTGCATAACCGCAAAGTCGAATCACCATACCGCAAAGCGTTAATTCGATACTTTCCGGCTTGGGTTTTAGCCCTTGCCATTTTCGTGATGTTATTGCCGCAGTTGCTTCAACATACAACAAACTTTGGACTCCGTGTGTTGGATGCTGCTCCTGGCACGGTGCTTCAGATTGGTGATACAGTGCTTCGTACCAATATCAAATCCTTGATCTTCTTGCAAGAAGCGAATACACAGGTGTTTGCGATAGGGCAAGATGTTGTCACAAAAGGCTATGACTTTGTGATCTGGGCTGCTGAACACGTACCGGATTTGGGCAATCCTACAAACTCGCAACTCGCCAACTCAGGTGGGATTGCTGAACTATTTACAAGCGAAGTAACCTATTGGCAAGATGATATTCAGCGTTGGTCAGCAGAATATGGCCTTGATCCAAACCTGATGGCTACTGTCATGCAAATTGAATCATGCGGACATCCCACCGTTAACAGCTCAGCTGGCGCACAGGGCCTGTTCCAAGTCATGCCTTTCCACTTCGCCGAATCAGAAGACATGCTTGACCCTGATACCAACGCCATGCGTGGAGCATCCGTGTTGAATCAATGCCTTAAGCTAGCGGATGGGGATACAGGGTTGGCAATGGCTTGTTATAATGGGGGGCCGGGTGTTTTAAGAACTGCTTTCAATGTGTGGCATCCTGAGCCACAACGTTACTACTATTGGGGTACAGGAATCTATGCCGATGCACTTCAAAATTCGTTAAGTAGCCCACGTCTGGCTGAATGGCTGAGTGCAGGCGGGGGTATACTGTGCGATATGGCGGCTGCGGAAATCGGCATCAATTAGTAGCCGTAGACCTGTTCTTGTCGGCGTGCGCGGTGCAACGCTTTCAGACTGCGTAGTACACCAAATAAGGCAATTAATAGGAGAGGTAAGGTCGAGCAGATAAAGCTGACTAGGGTCGCAATCAGCCCAGCCTCCGCCGCTGTCTCTGATACCTCTTGTATGGAATCGCCATCCACCTTGATCCCAACATCAACTCCTGTTGATTCCGAGGCTTGAGTTAATAGTTCAGTGACGATTTGAGCTACCTGATCCATGAACGTTTCGTCGCCTTCAATCCCAATCTGCTTGAGTTGAGTGGATATATCGCCCGTCAGTTCACCGCTGGCTACACGATCTGCAATTTGCCCAACGAACTCACGTACAGCAAAACCAACAACCACACCAAAGATCATCCAGGAAAGTGTCAACAGGAAAATCAACAGATAACAACCACACCGCATTTGCAGCCACCAATGCCACTTGCGCGGCGACCTGTCTCGTTTAGCTGGGATGTCCGGTAGGTCAGGTTCATTCACATCATATGACTTCGGTTCCAAAGATGGCACGGGCTTCACCATAGCATTTTCTGTTTTGACATGCTGAGTTATCCTTCATTGACCTGAACATCTGGCTGATATTCATCATAGACGATAACGCGCAGTTTTGCTTGTTGCAGCCACGACTCCAGAATCAGTTTGATCTCGGGCCACTCAGCCGGTTCACCCAATGGCGCTACCGCCAGGCTATTGTAGCCTTCCAGCAAGTGGCGGCGTGCGATCTCTATAGCAATCGACTGAACGTAGCGTAGGCGCGTCGCACCAACGGATGATTCGCGGATGGTGAGAAACATGAGATAAGGCTGTGATTCACGCCATACCCAGTGTTCCCCACTCGCGATTCGCCCTCTGCGGCACTGACGAGCGTAGGATGAAAACGCTGCTGGGTACAAATACATCAGGCGTGATTCCAATTCACCTGATTCAATCTGTCCCCGGCGATTGTGTCCAAATGCCAGCACTTGTGCCTGTGTCAATAGAGGATCGCCACTTACATAGGTTATGGACACCGATTGCTTCCTAAAGTTATATCAGTTCCATTTTAACCTTGTTCTTGGGCTTCCGCTGTCCGCGTAGCATAAAGCGTGTCCTGGGTCAGGCGAGGCCAGGGATACCAGGTTGGTGACACTTGAACAGGTGGCGAAGCATTCGTGCGCCTCGGCACGATTGTTGGGGTCTTCACTTGAATGCCCGGTAATGTCGGAGACGGAAGGGGTGTATTTGTTGTCGTTGGTGTCTGGGTGATGGTCGGCGTGTGGCTCGGCGACACACTCAACTCGGGTATCGGTGGTGGCGTCGGTGTACGCGTGGTAGTTGCCGGGATGCGCGGTGTTGAAGTTGCAGTGGGTGGCTCTAGTGTTGGTCTGTTGGTTACAATCTGTGCTGGTGGCTGAGTGGGTGTCAGCGTCATCACAATGATCTCGACAGTAGGCGATGCCAGTGGCAGCAAAGGCCGAATCGTACTCAGGATTGTATCATCAACTTTAGAACCCAATACTTGCAGTTTTCCGCTAACGATGGCTTCCTCTAATTGAATGATGTGGAGCACTAGCCCCGATTCCGTGTCCGATGTAGCAAAGACAATAGCTTGGCTGGTGGCAAATCGTAAATCCAGTAGCATGTCTTGAGTCAAGTGACCTCTGACTGCCGTTTGCAGAACTTCCGCGAGGCGTGTTTGTGCTAGTTGTAACCAGACTGTATCCAGTTGATCAGTCACGCGGGCAATTATGACGATGACGTTTTCCCACAAGCGCTTGACCAAATAGAGCGTATCACCAGGCAAACTATCTGACGAGGCATAGACCGCACCGCCACTACCCAACACAAGCAGCAGTGTCAGTATGATCCCGGCGGCAATGCGTAAGGGTACCCGTCTGCGTCTGCGGTGACGTTGTCTACGCAGTCGAAGCTCAAGTACCTTAACTTTCTCCTCCGATAACCGAGGCGTGCTCAGTCGCGTAACCAGGATGGCTGCTTGCAAATCCAATTTTAATAGAGCAGCATGTTCAGGGTACTGTCGTAAGCAATCATCAATGGTTTGTTGACCAGAAAGAACCGCTTCAACACAATCAGCAAGAATCTGTGGATAGGGCTTCTGGCTCATGATAACCCCTCCAACAACTCATCCAATCCCAGTTCGTTGCTTGCCAAGTGACGTGCCAATGAACGCAAGCCACGATGTTGTAGTGCTTTGATGGCATTTGCTCTCTTATCCATGATGCTTGCCACTTCGTTGATGGACATGCCTTCGACAAAACGCAGAATAATGACCTGTTGCTGCTCGTCTGTCAGGGTTGCGATAGCCTCTCGCAAAATTTGAGCTGCCTGCCGTCGCATCACTTTGATGTCCATATCCATCTGTACAGCTATTGGCACGGCCTCGATATCAGTTTGGGGCCTGCGCTTTGATTGACGATAAAAATCCACCACTCGCGCATGGGCGATACGATATAACCATGAAACGAACGGTTTCCCCTGGTTAGTATATTTCGGCAACCCCTCCAATGCACGGATAAACACCTCGGATGTTAAGTCTTCGGCTATATCTTGATCGTTGACGCGATACATAATATAACGGTAGATGACCTGAACATGGGTATGATAGAGCGCGGCAAATGAGTCCGCATCCCCTTGCCGCGCTAGGTTGAGCAACCTTACTTCTTCAGTACGCTTCAAGCTAATACTCCTCAGCCGCGCATGTTGCTCTATAGTATATATCGTTTAGCAAAACCAAATGGTTATGGCCTAGGTCAACGACTCCCCATTCAAGGCGAACCCTCGGTTCAAGGGAACATGCAGTTCATCGTCTGAGCGGTGACCGCCGCGTTCACGTCCGCATGGGCAAAGAAGCCACACGACGTACATTCAGGCTGAAATGGTCGAGACATCATCTGACACTCTGAATGAACTTTGAAAGATACGAGGAGAGTGTCAAAATGACGAGAATGGGAAGGGTTATGGTTCGGAGAAAACAAAAACCAACATCATTGCTGGCTGTTGTTGGATTATAATCTCACAAGGCGTACCTGGAGAGATTCGAACTCCCGACACCTGGTTCCGTAGACCAGTGCTCTATCCGCTGAGCTACAGGTACATTGTGCAGGACATCGTAGCATAAGCCCGTCTGTTGGTCAAGAGTTTGTTGTGGGCATAATCGTGATCTCAAAGTCGCCGTGTTGCCCCAGAAAATCTGTGAGTTCCAGCCGATGACGGCCTGATTTAACAATCTGAAAATCTGCAATTTGGGCATCCAGCACATTTAAAATCAGCGCGTCGCTGTTATGGTCGTCGTTCCACGCAATCAAATTATCCTGGACATCATAGACTCGCAGGATAGGATCAAGCGTATGCGATAGATCACGGGCTGTGATGGTCATTGTATCGTTTGCCTCAAATTCATAGATATAGGTTGAATCAATCAACAATCGACCTCTAATCGTTGTCTGGTTCTCATCTTCAACAATCTCTACTAAGAACGGATCAATGATTTCCAGCCGCACTGCCACCTCTGTCGCAGATATACCACCATAGGTATTCACTAAAATCTGATACTTTCCCGGGTCTTGCAAATGAAGATTGTCAATGACTGAATCGCTCGGTAATAGATCAGCACGGGCTGTTTGGTGATCATCATTATATGCAATTCGTTCACCAGCCGGGTCCAGGATGATAAGAATGGTATCCCGAACATAAGGTTGCTCATCAGCTGCAAGTTCATGCAGCGTTCGAGCCGTGATCCGAACAAATTCGCTCCCAGGCGATTCATAAACAAAGGTTGATGGGCCGTCACCTGTCAAGGTCAAAATAATGGGTTCGTCTGGTACTATGATGATGTTATTTGCTTGTGCCTCTAATTGCACACTCAAACAAAGCACGGCGAGCAAGCAGTGCAGAACACTCAGTGGTGACATGGGCAGGTACAGTTAGGTACAATAGTCTCCCGTAGTCTAATAGGCATGATAAAAATGGTCAAACAAATCAGGATGTGGGTCTGCATCGGTGGATTACTGCTGGCTGCTTGCACCAATTCAGGAAATGAAGGAACACGCACACCCACAGTTACGATTGAGCCGCTCTTTACACTGACGCCCCGGCGGACGGCAACCCCTGTTCAAACCAGCACACCCTTGCCCACATTTACGCCAATCCCATCTGAAACACCGATTCCGCCAACACCATCGGATACCCCCACTCCCACACCAACATCACCAATTGTCGGCATCATTCGTTCGCTGCAAACGGTCAACGTCCGGGAAGGTCCCGGCACGGATTTTAGTGCTATACGGGCTCTTGTACCCGGGACCGGCGTAGAAGTACTTAGTCAAAATCTTGAGGGCACATGGTTCAATATCAAGATGGAAGACGGGACAGAAGGCTGGGTCTCATCACGCCTCATTTTCCTGGAACCGACGGCAACGTCTTTCCCGACCATCACGCCATCACCTAATCTGACCGCACTGGCACTCGGCACACCACTACCCACGGCTGTCATCGGCGGCGGGACAATTACACCAACACCGCCTCTCTCGGTTGCTTCGGCAACCCCTGCAAGCCAGACAACAGATACAGCCTCAGGTGAGAATGTGACCCCGACAGAGACGAATGTCTTCCTCCCTGTGATTGACATGGATGACATCCATCAAACGGCAACCGCACTGGCAGCAGGAGTCATTGTGCAAATCTCCCCACCTGCCCCGGCTGGCACAGGACAGTCACCCAATGCTTTACCAACTGAAGCCGAGGAGACCCCGGAGGGTTTCAGGATTCCTGATACGCCAACGCCACCTTCCCACACAACCACATCAACCTTTACACCTTTACCACCAGGCAATGCCGTTGTGGGGCGGGGCGTAGATGTATTCGCCATGTGTGATAACACAGCCTTTGGCATTCCAGCTCCATCAACCATCGCAGCAGGCTCCACTATCGAAGTCTATTGGGCCTGGTTCGTGACAGATCCCAGTTTGATCGACCAGCATATGGAGGCAGTACGCTATGAAGTGCGCGTTAATGATGAACTACTTTCCAACTGGCAACAACACGGTCAGCGGACTGTTCCCACAGGGGATGGTTACGCCAAATATTGGTATGTACCCTATGGTCCGTTGAATGCTGGCACTTATACCATCACCTATGAGGCCACCTGGAACAAACAGATCTCGGATGGGTACGATGTGTTTGGCCCCGGAACCCGAAACCTGACTGAAACTGGCTCATGTACGTTTGTGGTAAGGTAGCTGAATTAGAGGAGCTGCTCTTCCCACTTCCAACCATCCCCAGCTTCACGAATGTAACCCAGCCCAGGGAATGCCCCATGAAAGGCATGAACCATCACATCGTTTGTGGCGGCATGGGTGAATAGTTGCCTACGGCTAATAATTGACTTGTCTTTGTCCATATCCCAACTTGGCGTCCAGGTTGGGTTTTCAACATGAATCGGATGATCAATGCAATCAACAACGCACAGCAGTTCCTGGTCACCAAACGAGAAAGCAGTATGGTGAAGCGTATGCCCTGGCGCATGAATGGCCTTGACCCCCGGCGCGACCTCTACATCAGGTTCGATAAGCTCAACCTGGCCCCGTATTGCTTCCAGGGCTTGCCCGATCGGTTCCGATGCATCAAGTTGAGTTGTCCAATATTTATATTCGGATTTTGCCATGACAAAGCAGGCATTTGGAAATACAACCTCCCCGTCTGATGTTGCACTCCCCACAACATGATCCCAATGACCATGCGAATGCAGCACCAACGTAATGTCTTCTGGTTTGATCCCTTCTGCCTCTAATCCAGCGACCAGATTGCCTGTGACAGGATCAAGATCAGGCCGTCCACCTGTATCGACCAAAACTCGTTCATCTCCAATTTCAACATAGAGGATATTGCAGGGAATCTTGAGGTTGCCTTCCCGGACATCATGGGTCAATAGCGCCGCTTGCAATTCTTCAGGTGATGCGCCACTGAAGAAATTCGGAGTCGGGATCGGGTTGATCGTCCCATCATTGACGACGACACATCTCATACTTCCCAATGAAAAACGATAGGTTTCAAGTGCCATAAAACAACCTCCTATTGTCGATTATTAAGTGTCGCTATCTGCATCCCATGTACTGCGAGCCTGATCATCCCTCATGACGCCCTGTGTGAGGTAGACCACGGCAATCCACATCCCGCGTGTATGGCGATACCCCAGCAAGATAAATAACAGGTTGAAGCTCACCCAGAAGATAAGTTGAAAGGTCATGGGCGGATCAAAAAGAAATTCGGTTACAAAGAACCCACCCACCGCCAGCAACTCCGCAAAGATCAGCAGCAGCATCGTACCACCAATTGACTCACCTTCTGAGCGCTCAAAGCGGACACCACACACAGGACAAGTCTCATGCAGTGTGAACAGGCCATCAAACATCCGCCCTTCCTCGCAATTCGGGCAACGCAGCCGCGCACCAACCAAAAGCTTATGTAGCATCGTCCCTTCTTTCTGGTTGTTCATGGATTACTCTTTCAATTGCCAACACCTGTGGAACATACAAGATTAAAGAAAGGCTATTACTTCATCAATCTGTTATCTTGTCTCAAAATTGCTGAGGGTGTTTTCCTAGATTCGACAATATTTCTGCCTAATTCGGAAGTTTTTGATAAGCGTCTAAATAAATCTACCAACAGCGTAATAATCTGTTGTGTTTTCAATGAGTTACTTTCTTGAAATGCTAATAACTCCAGTTGACGACCTAAACCCGTGACCAAACCTCGTGATGGGTCCATATTTTTAATGTATTGGCTGAGACTCCCGCTTATCCAATTTGAGATACCTTGCTGTCGGGCGATTCCACCTGACATCTTGACAAATTCACTAGGAAGAAGAGATTGGCCCGTCAAGTTATCCCTGAAACTGTATACTGATCTAAGCCAATAGAATAGGGCTCAAAACCCCATCATATACCTCACCTGGAATATTAAGATCTAGCCTCCTTCCTACCTACCTCCTCATAAAATGATTCTCCAGTATACATTTGAAATTGTTGATTAGCTTTCTCCCCCATCTCTTGAATTAGTTCAGTACGTGCCTCAAAAACAACATCCTTGGTCTTGATCCACCAGTCAGGCTTGGAATCATTGATCACAAAAATGATTGGACATTCACTTGACTTAGCAAAATCAATCAGTTGAAATCAGAGTATCAAATCACCGTAGCGTCTATCATTGGTTTTATCTGTATCTTCATAGCCAGGTGGGTAACTGAATTTATACCTTTGTTCACCAATCTCAAAAATTTCTACCAACTTCTCAAAAGAATAAGGCTCACCAACTTTACCATCGTACAGATGAGTTAACCTAGTATGCACGACATTCCCAACTTTAGTGTGTTTAATATATTCGTTTTTTTCTTTCTGAAGATCCCTTACGATTCGACTAATTTCCTCCACCAAACCTGAAAAATTTATATTAGAACTATTTCCATCAGGCCCATCTCTCAGAAATTTGAACTTAGATGGCAGGCGTTGGCGAAGCGCATCAAGTTCCTTAATGAGATTGTTGTACTCGTTTTCAACATCACTGGCTACGCTTAACCATCTTCTCTGATACTCTAAACCTACTTGATATGGTAGCCACAATCTTGAAGCAAATTAGTACCATTCAAAACTAGAGTGCGTGAGCCTGTTGATACGCGATGGGAGTCAGACCTCCAAGCGCATCGTGTGGCCTGTCGTGATTATAGCGATCTATCCATTGATGAGTAAGCCGTCGTACCTCTAGCTCTTTGAGTGCCTGGATCACGGCCTCATCGTCGCGGGGACGCGGCTGGTAGTGACGGGCTGAACGACTCAAGTTGACCACTCGACAGGCTCGGCGTTCACTGATCTGATGGTCAGTCATCACTTCAGTTATAATCTCACGTCGTCTCTGAAGGCTCATCGCTTTTTTTCGATGATTTCCTTGAGCAGTTCATGATCCAGGCTCCAGTCAGCATACATCCGCTTCAGGCGAGCATTCTCCGCCTCTAGTTCACGCAACCGCTTCACATCGGAGGCTTCCATGCCACCATACTTGGATTTCCAGTTGTAGAATGTTGCCTGACTGATCCCGACAGATGTCGGTGGTCTTCATCCCTGCTTCCTGCTGTTTCAGGATGCTGATGATCTGGGTCTCGCTGAAGTGTGATTTCTTCATTGAAGTTCTCCTCTTCTCTCAGTTTACTGGAAAACTCCACTTTCGATTGGCTCTCAATCGGGGGAGGGCTACCCGACAGAAACAACCCAACTTATCAAGCCACACTGAATTGGAGTTCTCGTCGGGTAACATCGGGAGGTATTCGTCCTCAGAGACACGGTGGAACATCACATCCACCTTTGCCGCCAGTACCAATTGTCGTAGCACCGCCAATAATGACACCGGGCGCGGAATATATTCCGCTAGAACCAACCATAGAGCGATCGCCTGAACCGCCACCTTCCTTTGGGCGTGGACATAACGTACCACCGAGAGCAGATTGTGGCATTCTTTGTGATATTCTGTTTTGGGGTTTGGCCGGAACAATGTGTTTACCCATCGGGGTAGGTATAGTTGTTACTGCACCAGAGGTAATTCCTGTCTTTGTCTTGAGGGCTTTGATTGTCTATCAACTGGTCTTGCTGTATCGGTTTCGACATAATAAACCTCTAGGCAAGAGCGTTAATGCACTTTTACAGGCTGTTTGATTTATGGCCAGCCCTCATTTAATTGTATTCTGCTATATGGAGAGAAATCAAGCCCGGTGTTGGAGAATCGATTTTGTGCTATCCTTAAAGCTCAAATAAGGAGTCTCATCTATGCGTTATTACCTTGCCTTGATCGTTTTGATCCTTGCAGGGATCATGATGAACAGCACCATCTCCGGCATAGAATTGGAACAACAGGTTCCAACTGCCACCTTTACCCCGGTCTTCCAACTGCTACCAACCCAGACGCGTTCGGCTCCCGGTTGTAGTGGGAGCTTGCCAATTGATATTGGTGGTTCGATAACCGTGCGTCCAGGTGTTAATATTCGCAATGCAGCGTCGATTTCTGCGCCCTGGTTGGCGAATTTTGAGGAGAACAAGATTTTCACGGTGCTGGACGGGCCTGTTTGTGCTGATGATTTTGTCTGGTGGCGCATCACAGGGCATGGTGTGAACGGGTGGGTAGCGGAGCGCAACCGCGACACCATCTTCATTCGGTCATTTGATGAAGACCCCAACAAACCGCTGCCATGTCGTGTGCCGTTGGTGATTGCTCTGGGTGAGGAGATCGAACTGACGTTGAATGTCCGTATTCGTGAAGAGCCACGCCTGGATGGGCGAGTCTTGACAATTGCACCACATGATTCGGTTGTCCGCATCATCGACACCAAGACGGTCTGTGCCAATGGTTATAACTGGTGGCAGGTAGAAGTGACCGTTCTCGATGTGGCGTATACGGGTTGGATGGTGGAAGGTCGCCGCAGTGATGATGACTCTCAGCCTGCTTTTGTTGACCTGACGCCTGCGCCGGATTGCAGCACACCCATGCCTGCGGTTGCTGGAAATCGGGGACGGGTGCGCTACAATGATCGTTTGCCGAAGAACTTGCGCACTGAACCTTCACGAGGTAGTGAAGTCCTGTATACGTTGGTTGAAGGTGTTCCGCTAGAAATCATCGGTGGCCCAGTCTGTTCGGAAGGCATGAACTTCTGGCAAGTGAAAGTTCTAGCGAATATCGAGGTGACGGGTTGGCTTGCGGAAGGGGCGCGTCCGATCTACTGGATCAACATCACAGACGACATTGGTGCAATTGCGGTTGCTACGTTGATATCATCGGCAACTTTGCGCCGTGCTGGCACACTTACGCCAACACCAACCTCCACACCCTAGTCAAACATGAAAACGTCCACACACATGCACCCAAAGCCGGCACTCAACCGGCTTATTCAGTTTGGTGCAGCGGGAGTCAGTGTGCTGCTGATTGTTGCTGCTTTTCTGCAAACCTTGTTGAGTGTTCTGATCGGGGAGGGGGGGGCTTTTTTTCTCTCAGCCATCCTGACCCTTTTGTTGATGCTGCCAGTGTTGATGCTTACCGCCAATGCACCGGCTGTCACCGTATCTGAAGGGGGACTTACACTGCATCCGGCTGTCTGGAAAGAGCATCACATTCAATGGGAGGCGATACAGGCCGTCAAAGTCTATCCTTTGTTGCCATCCGAGGATTCTGAAGTGACTCGTCGCATAGCAATCGGCAGAAAGAAGTATGTGCCGGCAGCCGGGATTATGTTGACTATTCCCAAACTTCCGCCGCAGTATCGGATTGCCGGGTTTCTGGCGGGTGAGCGGGCTGTGCCGATTATCGCCCTGACCAACCGCGCTCACACCGATTATGAGCAATTGGTCAGGGCCGTCCTCGAACGAACTGACCCTGCGATCCACGATTTAGAGTAGTGTACCTTCTTGAGAAATCAGTGTCCCTACTTCGGTGCTGCCTGTCACCGCCTGCAGCAGATGTTCGTCTTCCCAGAAGTTGAGTACCAGGATTGGCATGTTATTTTCTTGGCAGAGTGTAAATGCGGTCATATCCATTACACGAAACTTACTGTCCAGTACTTGTTGATAAGTCAAGCAAGAGAAACGGGTTGCGTTCGGATTGGTGGTGGGATCAGCAGAATAGACTCCATCCACTTTGGTGGCTTTGATGACGATTTCTGCGTTGATTTCCATTGCCCGCAATGCTGCTGCGGTGTCGGTTGTGAAATAGGGATTACCGATGCCCGCTTCGATAATGACGATACGACCTTTTTCCAAATGACGGATCGCCCGTAGCCGGATATATGGTTCGGCAATGGCTTTCATTTCGATGGCTGTTTGCACACGGGTCTCCACCCCACGTCGCTGTAGTGCATCTGCCAGTGCCAGTCCATTCATCACAGTGGCGATCATGCCCATGTGGTCAGCAGTTGTTTGTTCCATACCGCGTTCAACTCCAGTTGAACCGCGCCATAAATTGCCTCCGCCAACAACTACCGCAATTTGGACACCAAGATCATGAACAGACTTGACCCGATCTGCAATGAGTTCTGCCTGTTCAGGGTCAATGCCCCTGCCATCTGGCCCTGCTAGTGCTTCTCCGCCGAGCTTTAGTACAATCCGCCTGTAGACGGCACCTTGCTGTCTATTATCATTAGAAGCTGTCATTTGGGACTACTCCTTTCCACAATAAAAAAGGGACTAGCATCTGCTAATCCCTATTAACAACTTGATCGTGATAGGTGGTTCGAGGAAGAAATGGATGGAACAAGGTAATGATCATTCCTCATCTCCACCTTCGCCGCTCTCGTTGTTTTCACCCAGACCGAAGCGTGAGAAGCGACTGATTTGAATGCGCTCTCCTAATTCTGCGACAGCTTCCTGGAGCAAATCGTTGATCGTCTTGCTATCGTCCTTGATAAAGGCTTGCTCCATCAGCACAATTTCTTCGTAGAATTTATCCATCCGGCCTTCAACTATCTTTTCAGCGATGTGCGGTGGCTTGCCTGCATCTAGTGCACGCTGCAGTTGCAAATCACGCTCGGTTGCGATCACATCTTCTGGCACATCCTCACGGTTGAGGTAGGAAGGGGAGAGATTGGCGATGTGTAACGCAACATCTTTGGCGAAGCCTTTAAAGGTATCTGTTGCAGCAACGAAATCCGTTTCGCAGTTGACCTCAACCAACACACCCAGCCGTTTGTTGAAGTGTTGATAGACCTCAACCACGCCTTCATTCATCGTACGATCTGAACCGAGTTTCTTGGTGGCTTTGGCAATTCCCTTTTCACGCAGAAAGTCAACGGCCTTTTCGACATCGCCGTCGAATTGCTCTAGTGCTTTCTTACAATCCAGCGGCCCTGCACCAGTGATTGTGCGCAGTTCCTTAACCATTAAGGCAGTTATCTGAGCCATTGGTCTGTTTATTTCTCCTATTCGTCGTTCTCGCTATCGACTGTATCGTCGTTTTCATCCTCCGACAAGGTCGCATCCCGCAGCTTTGCCAGGATGTTTTCGCCGAGGTAATGCTCGTCGTCTTCATTGCCCTCGTCGTCATAAGATATCATATCCATGTCTTCCTGTGCCTCGTTAATCTCGTCGATTAGGTCAGATTGGCGGATGGTCTTACCTTCCAATACTGCTTCCACCAGAGCATGGATCACAATCCGAATGGATCGCATTGCATCGTCGTTTGCTGGGATGATGTACTCAATGTCATCGGGGTCGCTGTTGGTATCGACCAATGCCATCACTGGGATGCCAAGGATATTGGCCTCTTTCACAGCGGTTGCTTCGCGGATGGTATCGACCACGATCAGGATATCCGGCAGGCGTTTCATTTCACGGATGCCGCCCAGACGAATTTGCAGTTTTTCGATCTCGCGACCTAGCATAACGGCTTCACGCTTGGTCAGCAGCGAAAACTCGCCTTCATCGCGGCGTTTTTCTAATTTCTTCAGTTGGTCGATCCGATCCCGGATGGTACGCCAATTGGTCAGGGTTCCACCCAACCAGCGATGGTTGACATAGGGCATTCCGCAGCGTGTCGCCTCTTGTGCGATGGTCTCCTGGGCCTGACGCTTCGTGCCAACGAACATCACACGCCCCCCATCAGCGAGGGTATCTCGTATCATATCGTAATATTCGTGCAGGTTGACGATGGTTTGCTGCAAATCAATGATATGGATGCCGTTGCGTTGGGTAAAGATGTACGGATCCATCTTCGGGTTCCACTTCTGGGTACGATGACCAAAGTGAACGCCAGTTTCGAGCAGTTGCTTCAAACTCACGGGGGCTGGCATGATTATTATACTCCTGTATATGTGTTTATGCGATCACATCCTTCAACCGGGTGTACCAATCCTTTTGAGGACAACACAGACGCCCGTCCAGATGTGTGATTTTGGATTATTTTCAGACCGCGCAGCATTGTAACATACGTCCTATAGGTGGGCAAGATGCGTTTCTATTGGGAGTGGTGAATCGTGCGGCAGCAACAGAGGATAAACAGCCAGTTCAATCCTGAGTGTAGCCGAAAAAGAGTTGATTTGGGTGAATGTGTATCAGAACATGTGCTCAACCTATTTGATGGCAACCACACCAAAAGCATCATTGCGCGGTGTTATGCGCTTGAATCCCACCTTCTGTAAGCGTTGAAGTGCGCCACGACTGACGCGCTTGCCATGATGACTGGTGAGGTCGCCGATATAATGAAACAAGCGCCCTTTGTATTCGAGAATGCGATAGAGTTCGGCATAAAATGCTTCAGAGTAAAGATCGCCTGCCAGTTTAAAGGTTGGTGGGTCGTGGATAATACGACTGAACACGCCATCCTCAAATTCCTGAACGATATTATAGCTATCCCCGATGATTTGTGTAATCTTGGGATCAATAAACAACGCCTGTGACCAAGGATTTAGTCGGCACACTTCTAATGCTGCCGTGTCAAGTTCTATTGTGATCACATGCTCAGCTGTTTTTGCAGCTTGTGTTGCGGTGTAGCCCAGCCCCGTATTGCAATCTAACACCTTGCCCATTACTGGTTTGATCGTCCTGATTTTGCTCAACGTGTCTTTGTGCGGATTGGTGTTCTTGATACGATGCATCGGAAATCCAGAAACCAGCATCGTTGGCGCGAGTTCTGTTGGGTAAAGTGTGTAGACACGTCCCGTCATCTCACTGAAGGCTTGAATCTTTTCGATACCGTCGGCGGTTACATAAAAGCAACCGTTATCCGATGTGGCAATTGTTTCAATATCTGCCCAAGCCAAGGTTGTTTCATCTGGGAAGCAAACGCCATCGGAGTTAATCGTTACTGCGACGCTTGTTAAACCAAGATCAGGTGAAACCTCGCAGGTGAGGGTATCATGTGCTTTGAGCAAGATACATGCCTGGTAGTGCGAAAGAACGATCATTAGGGGGGCGCGGCGATCCGAATCCAGAAATCACACCCGCCTATTGCTGGGGAATCCATCCCAACCTCTCCATTTTGAGCTGTCATCAACTGTTTGACGATCCACAGACCAATGCCGGAACTTGGTTCGCCACCAGTGGGTTGGGTGCTAATCTCACTAAAAGGTTCGAAGAGATTCGCCACCTCGTCGGCGGGGATACCGCTGCCTTGATCAATGATGTGTAAGACAACATCGCTGTTGTCTCGTTGAGCATTGACCCATACGATACTGTGTGGTGGGCTGTACTTGATGGCGTTGCTGAGGAGGTTGGCTACCACCTGCTTCAAGCGGGATTCATCTGCCTGGACGGTAAAGTTGGTCTCGCCCACATCCAGTGAGAGAACTTTCTTCTTGGTGGCCTGCTCAAAGGTCATCATCACCTCGAACAAAACATGATTGAGCGCGACAGGTTTTAGCTCAATAGGTTCAATGTCGTTTGTGTTCAGCACATGTAGTTCTAGAAACTCTTTAATAATGGCCTGCATCGAATCCGTGTTGAGTTTGGCAAGATCAAGCAGCTTGATGGCTTCTGGCTGGTCAATAAAATGCTGTCGTAGTAGCGTGTGGGTCATCATGATGTTGTTGAGTGGATTCTTCAAATCGTGTGAGGCAATCCGCATGAGATGACGGTTCATGATGCTGATCTGCTGGAGGCGCCCCACCATTTGCTTGCGCTCGTCATTAAGCTGCTTGAGGTAAATCTGCGTTTGTGCCCGCATCTGTATGACTTCAATGTCAATCGGTTTGGTAATGTAGTCATTCGCATGGAGGCGCAGACCTTCCACGATGTCGGTAGTGTCGGACAGGGCAGAGATCAGGATGATGGGTAAATCCTGTGCCGAATGTGTTTCACGGATGGCTCGTAACACATCTAACCCCGAAATATCGGGCATCATGATGTCTAACAGGATGAGGTCGTAGGTGTTCTTTCTGAAAAGTTGAAGGGCGGATACACCGTTGAAGGCGATGTCTGTTTTGTAGAGGCGTGACAAGAAACGTTCGAGTAGTCGAGCGTTGATATCTTCATCATCAACAATCAGAACCTGTGCAGTCTCAACCGGGAACATGACACCCCTTCGGATAATCCACCCTCATTATAGTGGATACATGAAGTTCTGATTCCTTAACATTTGTAGCTGGTAAGGACACCGACCATGACCGATGTCCTGCGAATTCAGCGTTGTGGTGTGGCCTAGAGTTGGCGCATTACCGAGAGGACTTTGCCTTGTACTTGGCAGTGACGGGCATCAACAAAAATTGGATCCATCGTTGGATGGGCAGGTTGCAGCCGCACCTTGTCGCCTTCGTTGAAGAAATGCTTCAGGGTGGTCTCGCCTCGTTCGTCCAACCAAACCGCGACCATTTCACCATTATGGGCTTGGCTGGCCTTGCGCAAAATCACGATATCACCATCCTGGATCATGGCGTCAATCATGGAGTTACCATTCACTTTCAGGGCATAGACTTCACCAGGATTGACACCCCCTAACATCGAAGCTGGCACTTCAATGGCGTTCTCCGGGTCGAAGGGGTCGGTATCATCAAGAACCTGAATCGGTTCACCTGCCACGATCTGACCGAGTTGGGGGATCTTGAACAACTCAGCGGCTTCAATGATTTTGGCCTGTTTGTAGCCATCGGGAATATCCCGGATCAGTCGCAGACCGCGTGACTTGGCTTCGACTCGTCGTAGGAACCCGGCCTGAACCAGTTTGTTCAGATTGTAGTTCACCACTGAGGTTGAATCGATGTTGGTCGCCTTGCCGATTTCCCGAATTGTTGGTGGGAATCCGTTGTCATATATATAGCGGTCCATGAATTTCAGGATGTTTTGTTGTCGTTGGGAGAGCTTGTCAAAAGCAATGTCACCCATTTTAACACCTCTATTACTCGAGAATAATTGTTCTAAGTATAAACGAACAAAAGTTCATTGTCAAATATTTGTTCTATAGCCTGGTTTCTGGCACAATCAAAGGAGCCGATTATCAGGGTACAATATGATGAAAACGCTGCTGGTCAGTCTGAAGGAAAGTGATAGTGCATTATTGCCTGGATTCGCCAAAACCTGGGGTGTAGATCCACGCAAATTGGATGCTGATGAAATCCCAGGGGCTATCGAAGAGATCATGTGTGATCCAGAATATGCGGGGCCTGTTTGGGATAGGCTCACTGAGTCGCAGCGTGGCATCATGCAGACCCTTCTGGGGGGTATCAATAAAGGCCGAATGGCGCTGGCGATGTTTGAGCCGATGTATGGCGAGATCCGCAAAATGGGGAAGGGCGCAATTGAACGCGAAAAGCCATTGGAAAATCCTGCAAGTGACGCAGAAGCCTTGTTCTATCGCGGTTTCATTTTTGAAGGCTACGAGCAAACCCAGAGCGGCATTCGATCTGTGGTCTATGTGCCGCCTGATTTTGCGGCGGTGCTGCCAATGCACAGGACCTCTTATGATGATCTTGATGATGTGACGGATGATGCTTTCATAGAGTCTGGCCCATTGGAAGCGCTGGATGATTCCCTGATTGAAGATGTACAGCCAGCCGACACGACTATTATTGATGACATGACAACCTTGCTGGCCTATTTGCAGGTGGCAGGTGCCGGGGTTGATACAGGCACCCTTTCCGAAAAGGACACCCAGCACATCATCGGGCATCTGCTCAACCAGAATGAGGCGCGGTTGGAATTTCTGTTTGGTGTGGGTATCAGTGGGAATCTGATTGAAATACAGGAACAGAAAGCCTACCCTCGGCGTGCCGAAACCCGCCGCTGGTTGGAAGCAACCCGGGTTCGTCAGCTCAAAATATTGGCAGACGCCTGGTTGAATAGCACCGTCTACCGAGATCTATGGCAGGTCCCTGGCCTCCATCCTGAACCAACGGGGTGGTCATACGATCCGGTGATGGCACGCAAAGGCGTGCTTGAGTTTATGCAGGTGTATGTGCCGCAACATGGTTGGTGGTCAGTTAATGATCTCATCCTGATTCTAAAGGGCGTTAATCCTGATTTCCAGCGTCCTGGTTCCGATTACGATAGTTGGTATATCCGCAACGACAATGATGAATATCTCAAGGGGATCGAAAGTTGGGATGCAGTCGAAGGTTCTCTGATTGAGTTTTATCTTTATGGGCCTTTGCACTGGTTGGCTTTGACCGATCTGGCAGAAGAGGCTGTTCGTCTGACAGCGTTTGGGCGGCCTTTTGTTAGTGATGCTCCCTGGCCTAAACAGGCTGAAAATGAGGAACTTATCAGAGTGGAAGCTGACGGCACATTGTATGTGTCTCGGCGTGTTTCCCGTTTTGAGCGGTTCCAGGCGATGCGGTTTACCTCATGGTTGGCGGCATCGCCCGATGAAGGCTATATCTACAAACTCAATGCTGAAGGTATCCGCAGCGCTGCAACCCAGGGCATTCATACTGGGCATATTGCCGCCTTTATCAAACGGATGCTAAGTGACAATCCTGTACCTGAAGGGATTGCTCGCTTGTTGGAAACATGGAAAGGTGGCGCAACTGCTGGAACTACCCTTGAGCGGTTACTTGTCTTGCGTACTACCGACGTAGCGACTATGGATTATGTCCTTAACGAACCTGGACTGCGGCGCTATCTACGGGCACAACTTGGCCCGATGGCTGTGGTAGTTGATCCGAATCAGTGGAATGTTCTACGCGACACACTCGGTGAACATGGCATCATGCTTGATGTGTTGGATGATTAGCTGGTGGTTTCTTTCTCCGCTTGCATCATGATGTGAGCGTTGTGTGTATTGGCGAGTTGCACCATATCATAGTCGGGGTTGGCGGTCTTGATAACCAGACGATAGGGCACCTCACCACGATCTTTGAAGCTCTCCCGTTGGGGTTGGAAGAGGTGAATAGATGACTTCTTAAGCGTGAAGATCATTCCCGGCGCGTTTTCATCCGCAGGCACGCCCAGCATGTTGCCATAACGTGCGGCGGCTTCTTCCAAATCCTTAACGGGAATAAATACATTCATGATTCCTACCGCGCCGTTTTCATGCGAAATGGTCACATCATCATCTGGCACGCGCAGGTTACGGGCGGTTACGTCTTCAATGAAGAACGGGGAATAACTGTTGTCAAAGCGTGCTGTCTTCCAGCGGATTTCACGCCCATCCGTCCGCAGCCGGCTGCCTGGTTTGACCGTCGCCTCAGATTTAATGCCGCGCTTGTGCATTAAGTTCATGTCTTGGTCAAGATTGTTCGAATGGCAAGCAAAGCCAATTAATCCTTCACCGTTTTTGACCAATTGGCTGAAATCAGTTGCCTCGATATCTTCTTTGGGGCGCTTGCCCGTTGGGGCCAGTAGTTCAATGTAAGTTCCATCTTTGAAGCAGATCAGTGCGTTGTGGGTTGTGCCGCTGGTGTGTTCTCCACCATAGAGAGTGGTAAAGCCGATTTTTCGGAAATTGTTTATCGCTGTTTTCAGGTTATCGACTGCAATGATCACATGATCAAGTGAAAACGACATCTTGACTTACTCCTCACGCTGCGCCCTCTAAACTATACCATGCAAATCATGAGAAAACATCTTCTGCAGTCGTTCCTTCCAACCTGGCGCATTTCGTAAATTGGCGTGTAATCCGTGTACTGCATCGCAATCAGCGGATTCTGATCGGTGTTGAGCTTGGCGACTTTAACGCGACCTATAAGTCACGGGCAAGTTCTTCGATATACCATCGGCAATGGCCACAAGATCGAATCGCACATGAGATTCTGGATTTTCGCTATTGATGTGAACAGTCAACAACTCACCCACATTCTTCGGGGCAATCTTGCTCAAGACATCATCAAATATGGCGTCTTTGCTCCCGTTGTGCAACAAGACCAGCGTCGGTGTGGGTTGTTGCATGAATTTTTCGGTACTTTGGTCGTCGGTTGTAATGGGTGTATCGAACCCAGACATCATGATGTACAGTTGTGCCGTTTTTTACGCTGGAAGCGTATTAGACTGAAACTGTAGCCCCCCAATCATTGGGGTAAAGATCAAAGCGTAATTTCATTAGACTATCTGTAATAGATAGGAGTTAAAACGTATGGAAGCAGACCTAACCCCCTGGATTTTTGCTTCGATTTTGTTGGTTGGTGTGATTTATCTCTTATTTTCGATTTTGTTTGGCGGCGTTGCTGACCTTGATCTAGGCTTAGACCTGGATATGGGTGGTGGTTTGGATGTTGATGATACAGGTAGTGTCGATTCTTCCGAAGCTCGCGGGGTTGGCTGTAGTGTAATTGCAGCCTTCATGACCGGGTTCGGTTCTGTCGCGTTAATGGGCGAATTATCCGATTGGGAATTAGTTTTTAGTATCCTGGCAGGCATCGCTTTTGGCCTCATCTTTGGGCGGACGATGTGGGGGGCGCTGCGATTTATCGTTCGTCAACACTCTAACGACCTGTTGACCAAACACCGTCTAATCGGTGAGTTCGCCCGTATAACCGTCGATACGCCTGCAGGACAGGTCGGCGAAGCATTGGTCGAATCGGACATGGTGATTAAGTATGCGGTACGGGCCGAAGTGCCCTTGAGCAAAGGTGATTACGTCGAGATTGTTGATGTTGAGGATGGTCGCCTATATGTCAAAAAGAAGCGTAATGAAGCAAACAGCAATCACGCTGTTCATAGATAGTTAAATGGAGGGATAGATGTCAGGTCCAGGGTTTCTAATTGCTGTCGGGGCAGCTACGCTGCTGATTATCTTTTTTGTCGTCTTTTTGGCACGCTACTATCACAAAGTGCCGCCAAGCCGGATTATGGTCGTTTTTGGGAGTGGTGAACCAAAGCTTGTCACCAATGGTGCGACCTTTGTAATGCCAATTTTCCAAACCTTTAAGATGCTTGATACCACCATCATGACTATCAAGACGGAAAAGGATGAGGTCTATACGGAAAGTGGTGTGCCGATTATGTTGGATTGGGTTTCCCAGGTGCAAATCGACACCGAAGAAGCCGCCATCCGTACGGCTGCCAGAGCTTTTCTAGATAAGACCCGTGATGAAGTTCGGGCCGTGTTAGAAGAAACGTTAAGCGCCAACTTCCGTGCCATCGTCGGTCAGATGACGGTTGAGGCTATCCATCGTGACCGTGACTCCTTTGTCCAAAAAGTGCAGGATTTGGCCTCGGATGACATGGCAGCTATGGGTGTCAAGATTATCTCGATTGGTATTGAAGAAATTACCGATAATGAGGGCTATTTGGAAGCGATGGCGGCCCCACAAATCGCAGCAGTCAAGCGTGATGCTGAAATCGCCCAAGCCGAAGCTGAGCGCGAATCCCGTGTGAAAGCCGCTGAAGCCAAACGGCAAGCCGAACAAGCAGAACTCGACGCCGAGCGTGAAATCTTGCAGCAGCGTGAGGCACTCCAATTGCGTGAGGTTGAGGTCGAGCGTGAGGTGGGCTTGGCACAAGCCCAAACCGATACCGAAGTGCAGCAGCGTAGAGCTTTAGCAGTTGAGCAGCGGCAAGAAGCTGAAGTTCTAGTTCCGGTTAGGGCGCAACGCCAGGCGGTTGAGATTAAGGCTGAAGCTGAACGCCGCCGGATTGAGATCGCTGCTGAAGCCCAGGCCCAAGCAACCCGCAAACAGGCCGAAGCTCAGGCCGAAGCCATCGAAAAGAAGGGGCGTGCGGATGCTACTGCTGTTCAAGCGATGGCCGAAGCCGAGGCTGAAGGTGAAAAGGCTGACGCCGAAAGTATCCGGGCAAGGTTGCTGGCAGAGGCCGAGGGTGAGCGCGCAAAATTATTGGCAGAGGCCGAGGGTCGTCGTCAGATTGCGGAAGCCAGTGCCGCCGAAGGCGAGATCAACTTACGCCAGTATGTTATTGAGCAACTGACCAAAGCCGACATCGCCAAAGCCCAGGCAATTGCGGAAGCGATGGCAGGACTAGGTGGCAATGTCCGGGTTGTGGATTTTGGTGGTAATAGCAACAGCCCAACGGGCAATTCCTTCATGGATATGTTGCTGGGTATCCCGGAAGTCGCGGCCATGTTTTCGGCAAAAGTAGAAGCACTCAACGGAGAAGACTTCGAATTAACCCTGAACAAAGCGATTGACATGTTCAATATGCTCAAGAATCTGGGAACCTCAGACGGAGCACAAAGCCCCTCATTGGCAAGTGGTAACGGCGACTTACCCCAGACCGCACCGCCACAGGATACGTTGCGTTAGATGATCTGACTGTATGGCATAAATTCTTGATTGATGCGATGTGGTGTTTTGCGCGCCAGGCCACGTTGGCGATCAACTGAGTAGATTGTTAAACAACCGGTTCAATCTTGAGTGTATCCGGACTCTCACGGTTGGGGAGTGGTGAATCGTATGGATGTCCATGAGTCACCGGACAATACAGTTGTAGATTGGACCGAATCGTCCCTTTATTGCCGCCGCAGAAGAAAAAACGGCGACAGAGTTGATTTGGGAGAACGTATAGAACAACATGTGTTCTATATTCAGACAGGGCTGTGTATTGTTTTTCTAGCCCAACTCCGCAGAAGTCGCAGTGACATTGTACTGTTTTTCTCGTACATCCCCTCAAACAGCTTACCGACATCGTAACCCGTGCTTTCAGTTTAACCGCTCGCCCCTATCTCGGTAAGCAGGCCACGATGTTAGGAAGTAGAATCAGGAGATGAAACAGAAAAACAGTACACTCATCTTTACCACACAGGACACTTTTGCACCAGAAACTAGCTAGTTGAGGCGAGATCATAAATAAAATTGAGAAAGACTATGCCGGGTATAGCCCCGGCACAGCCACTTTCATACTATACGCTCTATGTGAAATTAAAAAGCATCATCAGTTGACCATGGAAAGGTTTGAACATCAATACCGTATCGAGACCGCAAAATGTATTTGAGCAAATGAGCCGTGACTTTGGCGATGAGCCGTGTTACCAAGCCATTGACTGTTTTTGCCAGCAAGCGTTCAATGTTGCGTCCGGTATGCTGAAGTTCGTGAAAGACCCCTTCAATACGTTCGTGTACACTATTCAATAGCTTTGTAAAGCCTTGAGGATGTTGGCTGTTCTGGTTTTTGCGTTTGGGGGTGATGATGGTGTTGGCTGTTTGCTCAAGCATTTGGGCTTGCCATTCCACACTCAGAAAACCTTTGTCGCCGATCAGGTGCGCTTGGGATATGCGATCAAGGACAGCCTCAGCCGCTGCCCGTTCATCGCTATTCGCCGCTACCAAATCATCGATCACGGGAATGCCATCCAGTGTCGTCATTAGCACCCGCTTGTAGCCAAAATAGCGCAAGTTGCGTCCCACACAGGAGCCATAATCGGCACTCTTCAGAAAGTCGCTGCGGCTTTTGCTGCGTTTATAACCGACAACTGGAATGGGTTTGGTGTCGATCAGATAGGTCGTGGCTTGTCCAACCCCCAATGCCATCAACCAGTCACGACGCATCGCTTTGACCAGATAACGCAGCCCACGCGAACGACGATTGAATTGGCTTTGATCCACCAATTGTGGGAACAGAGCGCCATGGTTGGCACGAATATAGCCCAAATACTGGGTCTCACCCGGATAGGGAATGTAATCCTCAGCCAGCCTCAAGGTCATGATCTCACTATCACTGCAATCGGGTTTGCGCCCCACTGTACCTTGCAACAGATACTGTCCTTTATCTTGATACCAATCATCAACTTCTACAAAGATAATGGTCAACAACGTTTCAATGTCTATACTAGTCATAGGGCTGAATTCTCTCTCATGGTTTGTTTTGTCACTTACTATCTTGGGGTTCAGCCCCATTTTCTCAATTCTATTTCACATCAGGCGTACTATTTCAGTTGCGACACCCAAAAGGACGAAAGCAACTGAAATGGTATACTGAGAACCGTTACTTGTCACGTTAGTTTTGTTGGTCGATATGCTACCTTTTCCATCACCACCCAAGAAGCGTGGACGGGGACGACCAAAAGACTATTCAGATCGTTTGATTGGCAAAGCATTAGTCATCATGATTATTCGTCGACTAGACACAGCCTATAGCTTATTGGCATTCTTGGAGCAAGACACGTTTTTAACTGGCCAACTGCGAGACTTGTTGACAGAAAATGGGCGTTTTCCAAGTCGCCGCACTTGGGAACGTCGTTTGCAATCCCTGCCTGATTCCTTGCCAGGTCTCATCGGATGCTTTGGACGCTATCTGGTCGCTTATGACACCTGTGGGCGAGCTGCCGCCATGGATAGGACGATGTTGCCTGCCAAAGGTGGTGTTTGGCATAAGAAGCACCAGGAGCAAGGCCTTGCCCCACATCGCATAATTGATACCGATGCTCACTGGTCGAAGTCTGGCTATCATGGCTGGTGGTACGGATGGAAATTGCACATCACCTGTACCATCGCCTCGATCTGGATCCCCTTGGCGGCGGAACTGACACCAGCCAATCTTCATGACAGGACCATCGCCATTCCCATGGCCTATGAGTTGCCCGATGAGGGGCGTTATCTGATGGGAGATCGTCATTATCGTAATGATGATCTCAAAGCCTATTGTCGTCTGAACGAGCATACATTGATCACAACACGACCCGGTCAGTATCCCCATCAAGATGCGGGCGTTGAAGTCCGCAAAATCTTGCATCGGCTTCGGCATCAGGCCATTGAACCCTTCAACGGCTTCTTTAAGAATGTCTTTGAAGGGGATGGGCAAGTTCCTGTTCGTGGACATAACCCCGTCCCCCTCTTTGTCTATCAACTGGTCTTGCTGTATCAGTTTCGACATAATAAACCTCTAGGCAAGAGCGTTAATGCACTTTTACGGGCTGCTTGATTTATGATCAGCCCTCATTTAATTAGAATTGGATTATTATGACTGACACATTTGAAATTGAACTGACCGCGATGGCACATGGCGGCAGTGCATTGGGGCGTCACAACAAGCAGACCGTCTTCATCCCTTATACCATCCCCGGTGAAGTCGTAGAAGCCAGAATACATAACTCAAAGGGGCGCGTGGCCTTTGCAGATGGCGTCCGATTACTGGAAGCATCGGCTGATCGGGTGTTTCCACGTTGCCCTCATTTTGGCCCGTCGCGCTGTGGACGCTGCCACTGGCAACACATCAACTATGCGGCGCAACTGCTTATTAAGCAGGATATCCTGGCGGATCAACTTGCCCGGATCGGTGGTTTTGAGGATACTGCTGTCCTGCCGATGATCAGGAGTTCAATAGAATGGTCATATAACTATCACATGACCTTCGACATAGTAGAGGATCAAGTAGGCTTCAGCGGCGCAGGGAACGCACCCTTAGCGATTATCGAAGAATGTCACCTAATGCATCCTGAACTGCTTGATCTATATAATTCGCTTGAACTGGCGTTCAACGGCATACAGCAAGTTCGCCTGCAAATCGGTACAAAAAACGACATGATGATCGTCCTAGCACTTAAGGATGAGAATAATGTACCCGAACTGGCGCTGAATGTGCCCGCGAGTATCAACATGCTACTGCCTGATCATGAACCGATTAATCTGGCAGGTTCAACACACACTGTCTATGACATTGCCGATCATAAGTTCCGCGTGACGGCCGGGAGTGCGATCCGTGCGAATATCGCTCAGATTCCGACCCTAACACAGGTCATCGTGGCGTTGCTTGATCTCCCTCACGATGCAGCGGTCCTTGATTTGTATGCAGGGGTGGGTATTTTCAGTGCTGCCTTAGCCAAACAAGCCAGCCTGGTGACGTTAGTCGAGAGTTTTCCACCCGCTGTCACCGATGCCGACGAAAATCTGGCCGATCTGGACAATGTGGATGTCATTGAAGGCACAGTTGAGGGTGTGTTGGCAGCGCTCAACAACCCTTATACTGCGGCGGTGCTTGATCCTCCCCCATATGGGCTAAGCGTAGATGTTATTGATCTGCTGGTGGAAGCGCAGATTCCCCGATTGATTTACGTTAGCAGTGACCCGGCAACCCTGGCGCGTGACGCGAAACGGTTGGTTCAACAAGGCTATACGATGGCCGTGGTTCAGCCCATTGACTTTTCGCCCCAGACCTTTTTCATTGATTCAGTTGCCGTCTTTGACCTTTAAGTGCAATACTTGTGTCCAATTGCGTTTTTTGGGAGAAGAGACATGCTCACTAATCCAACAATTCCAGCCTTTTTCAGTCTAGAAAATGCGAACATCGCCGATTTGGATACCTTGTGTTCGCAAGCCACCAATTTGAGTGATTATGCGTTTGCCGATGCAGTCGAAAAGAACATCGTCATTTATGATGGCGGCAAAGTACGTCAAGCCCTGACCTCACCAGATCAAGAAGTAACCCTCAAAGCCGAATTGACATGCTGCTTGAACACGGGGCCAGGGGTATTCGCAGTCAAAAACGCTTATGATGACCTGGATGTCATTGACCAGACAACCGACCTGTTCCTAAAAATCATTGCTGAAGAGAAAGCATCAGGCCAAGGCCAGGGCGATCACTTTGGTCAAAACGAGCGTATCTGGAACTCGTTTCAAAAAGCGTGTATGCGTGCCCCTGACCTATTCATTGATTACTATGGCAATCCAATTCTAGCGCTGGCTTCAACGGCATGGCTCGGCCCCTATTATCAGATTACCGCCCAGGTCAACAACGTCAAACCGGGCAGTGCAGCGCAATCAGCACACCGAGACTATCATCTCGGCTTCCAATCGCAGGAGGCCGTCGCGCAGTTCCCGGCTCATGCTCAGGTCATATCCCAATATCTGACGCTGCAAGGCGCAATCGCCCATACCAACATGACGCTCGATACTGGCCCAACACTCCTACTCCCTTATTCACAGCAATTCGCACCGGGCTATATAGCCTATACTCAACCGGAGTTCGCGGCTTACTTTGATGAACATAGCGTCCAGATCCCATTTGATAAGGGTGATATGGTATTCTTCAGTCCAGCATTATTTCATGGGGCAGGCACAAACCAATCGTCTGCAGATCGGATTGCGAATCTGGTGCAGATTTCATCAGCGTTTGGCCGCCCAATGGAAACGATCAACCGCTACGCTATGATTGAGGCAGTTTATCCGGCTTTGTTGAAACGGACAAAGGCACAAACACTTTCGGAACACTTGCTCAATGATACCATCATGGCGGTAGCAGACGGCTATTCATTCCCCACCAATCTCGATTCTGATCCGCCTCTAGGTGGCAACGCACCAGAAACAACCGCACAACTGATGCACCGGGCGCTGGCTTCACGGTGGACTTTGACACAATTACAAGATGCTCTATCGGCTTATATCCAACGGCGACAGGCATGACCGATTTCAACGCTTTTTGCACTACAGCGCAATCCATCGCTCGTGAATCAGGCGCGATCCTTCTCCATTATCTGGATGGCCCGATCATCGAAACCACCAAGTCCACGCCAATAGACATGGTAACTCAAGCGGACAAAGAAGCGGAGAAGCTGATTGTTAAGCGGTTGACAGCCGCTTATCCTGACCATCATATTGTCGCAGAAGAAGGCGGTAGCCTAGGGGCACCTGCCGAAACAGCACCATATCGCTGGTATGTTGATCCATTGGATGGCACGACTAACTTTGCCAATCGTATTCCGATGTTTTGTACCAGTTTGGGGCTGACCGATATCCACATGAACCCGCTGCTCGGCGTGATCTATGACCCGGTGCGTGATGAGATGTTCACGGCAATTAAGGATCAGGGCGCATTTTTGAACGGCAAGCAGATCCAGGTCACGAATGATACCGACCTGGAAACTTGTGTCCTCGCTAGCGATTTCCCCTATGATCGTGTCTCTGGCTTCAACAACAATCTACCCCAATGGGAACGGGTGCTAATGCGCTCGCGGAGTCTGCGTTCTTTTGGATCAGCTGCATTAGACCTATGCTTTGTGGCGGCAGGTCGGCTCGATGGCTATTGGGAACAAACATTGAGTGCCTGGGATTGTGTGGCGGGCGGCTTGTGTGTTCTGGAAGCAGGCGGCTGCATCACTGATTATGACGGTGAAACGCCGGAAACGATGTATTCAACGGGGCAGATTGTCGCTACTAATGGCAAGATCCACAATCAATTGTTGCAACTCTTAGGGGATTAGTCGCGTTGCTGGAAAATGACAATGGTCGTCCCAAAGGTGATGTGATCCCCATTTTTGAGGGCATGACCATCACCCGCAATTTGTTTATTGTTGATGAAGGTTCCATTGGAACTGTTTAGGTCTGCCAGATACCAACGACCATCAATGTGGCTGAGACGAGCATGAGGGCGGGAAACGGATGGGTCTTGTAGGCCAACCTCCCAGATGGCGTTGCTGGTAGCCCGGCCTATGGTGATCGTTTGTAACAACAGTGGGATGATGTGTCCCTGCTGGAGCCCGGAGATGATTTCCAACTGATCTTGATTCAGGGTATCCGCTTGTCGAACATGCTGGGCTCGATTATTGTTCTCAATCAATTGAAAAACCAGCGTAGGTATATACAAACGAATGACATCGCCAGAAGCCAGTGGGAACGGTTCGGTCAGCTGAAGATCGTTGACGAAGGTTCCGTTGGCACTTTTCAGATCCGCGATCATGAAAATGCCATCGGTGTATTTGATGGCAGTATGCTGGCGCGAAACATGACGATCTGGTATACAAATATCATTCTGGGAAGACCGCCCTATCGTGATAGATGAGCTTTCGGTCAGAAAATAGGCCTGAGGAGTTCCAGTTTCAAGATCGTTCCAGATGAGTTTGGCGACTGGAAAAGGTTCGCGTTCATTCATTCTGTTATACTTCAATTGACGACTGGGCTACTTCAGCCAAAGTATAGCACGATCATGCAACAGTTTCATCGTTTTCTTGACAGATTTCTCGGGATCGTTTATCTTATATTCTCATGAATTCGAGAATATAAGATGGGCCAAACCTATGGACAACAATCAGAAGATTACGGGGTTCCGGGCGTTTACACTGATCTGGCTGGGACAACTTGTCTCCTTGATTGGTACTGGAATGACGCGCTTCGCCCTGACAATCTGGGCCTATAATGAAACAGGTTCAGTGACAGTACTCTCAATGGTGGCGTTTTTTTCGTTTGCGCCCACTATCCTGCTCAGCCCGGTAGCGGGTGCTTTGGTAGATCGGTGGAATCGTAAACTGGTGATGGCGATCAGTGACCTTGCTGCTGGAATGTCAACTGTCGGGCTGCTGTTATTGTTTGCATCCGGCAACCTGCAAATCTGGCATTTGTATGTTGCCGGGGCCTGGGCCAGTACTTTTGAGGCTTTTCAATTCCCGGCATTTTCGGCAGCGATCACCATGATTGTACCCAAGAAAGCGTTTGCTCGTGCTAGTGCGATGTTATCATTGGCACAATCAGCCTCCGGCATTATTGCCCCAGTTGCGGCGGGTTTTATGCTTAGTGTTACAACGATGAACACCATCCTCCAAATTGATATCGCCACGTTTTCTTTTGCGGTTCTGATGATCGTGATTGTCTATATCCCCACACCCAGACGTTCTGTAGATGGTGCAGCGGCACAGGGTAGCCTGTGGCAGGAATCCATCTTTGGATTCAAGTATATCTTTAGCCGTTCAGGCCTGCTGGGAATGCAGATGGTGTTCTTCTTTGTCAACCTGTTCTCAATGGCAACGATTGTGCTGATGCCCCCGCTTATTCTGGCTGTGACGGATAGTGACGAGGCTGTTCTGAGCATTGTGCAGGCAGCGGCGGGAGTCGGTGGTGTGTTGGGGGGTGTATGGTTGAGTGCCTGGGGCGGCCCCAAACGCAAAGTGCATGGCGTATTCATAGGCATGATTCTGGCAGGTTTATTTGGTCAGACATTGTTAGGACTGGGACAATCGCTGGTGGTTTGGGTCATCGGTTCGTTTTTCTTTATGTTCTTCGTGCCCCTGATCAATTCATCTAATCAAGCCATCTGGCAGATCAAAGTGCCTGCGGATGTGCAGGGTAAGGTCTTCGGGGTGCGGAGGCTGATCGCGCAAATCACAGGGCCAGTTGCCATGATCCTATGTGGACCATTAGCAGATCGGGTCTTTGAGCCTGCCATGCAGCCAGATGGCGCACTAGCTCCGGTGTTTGGTGGATTGGTTGGGACAGGCACAGGTGCAGGCATTAGTTTGATGTTCGTTTTCCTGGGAATTATGGTGGCGATTGTCGGTTTGTCTGCCTATGCCTTTCCCTTCATTCGTGAGATTGAGGTGATTTTGCCTGACATTGAAGTGGCAGAAGCGCCTGCCTCATACCCTGATGAAGCAGAAACCGCTTCTCCAGGTGCAGCCACCGCACCCGCCCGCTAGTGTATGTTAGAATATTGGCAGAATGAGGTGAGGAGCAGATATTATCGGATTCATACGAGCGATTTGCCTGGATTGTGGTGATACCCTGGTGGATGAAGGAAGCGAGATCAAAGATGAGCGTGGGGTTGTCTGGCAGGCGGAGCTCATCCCCGGCGCTATGGAGATGGTGCGAGAACTCAAGCAAGGGGGTTATCCATTGGCATTGGTAGCAGATGGGCCTGTGGGAACCTTCAAGAACATTCTGGGACATTATAAGCTGTATGACCTGTTTGATGCTCATGCCATCTCGGAGGCAGTGGGTGTTCTGAAACCGGATGCACGGATGTTTACCCATGCCCTGAACATGCTGGAAATCCCATGGGGTGACTATCATCGGGTGGTGATGGTTGGGAACAACCTGGCGCGTGACATCAAGGGAGCCAACCAACTTGGCCTGATAAGTGTCTGGTTGAACTGGTCGCCACGCCGATCCAAAACACCTGCTGACGCCAGCGAAATCCCGCAGCATATCATCAATACCCCGCTTGATCTGCTACCCCTTGTCAAGAAGCTTAATAACGAGGACGCATCCTGATGACCTTCGCATCCAACATGGCGCTTCTTCCCCAGCCACCGCGCATCACCGTCACGGTTGCCCCCATCTTCAACATTTTGAACGGCATGGCAAGCCTGGCTAGTTCCGATCATGGGAATCCGGGTGTGGATGACTGGATCATCCGAACTGAAGCGGGCATGACGGAGGACATCCGTTATAAATCGCGGTTGGTGTTCTGGGGCATTGGGCTGGAAGCGATCTGCAACCTTGCCATCGGACACGATCTACCGGACTTCCCGACGTTCCTGGATTTTATTAGTCAGTTACAGCCCCTACCCATGCGCGAGGCCATCATCGAGGCCATCTCGAACTCATCTCATCGACGGACTTTGTTGGATAACCAGGATTTAAAGCCTCCTTTACTGAATCCGCTGGAAGTTTCGGAAGAAGCGTTTATCGAATTCTTGATGCATGTTGATTACAAAGGCATCGATACTGATCTGGTCCATGATCTTTATCGCCTGCTCCATACACCAGACGCCCTGCATACTTTTCTGGTCGAGCACCTGACGTTGATGTGGGAGACCTACCTCAAAGACGAATGGGCACGCATCCGGCCTTTGATCGAACAATCGGTACAGGCGTTCCAGTATATTGATGTGCGTGAGCTATCGATAATGGAAGCATTAAAGGTCATCATTGGGCGCGACCTGCGAACGATTTTCAACGAGGTGGAACTGAACACCTTTGATGAATTGCGCTTGTTCCCCAACAAGCATACGGGCCCTTATGTGGTCTGGTTTGGCAACACCTCGATCCTATACATTGGCTTTGGTTTGCGCTTCTCTACTGGTGTCCAGTTGAGCGACTCCCACAACGTTGAATTGGTTAACCGGCTGAAGTCCCTGGCGGATGAAACCCGGCTTCACATCTTGTTGGGCCTGCGCCAGCATGGTGAACTGGGCACGCAACAGATTATGGACTTGTTTGATCTGAACAGGTCGGCGGCCTCACGACATCTGCGTAGTCTACACGCCAGCGGACTTGTGAAAGAGCGCCGAGATAGTGACAACAAGAGCAAGTTTTACAGCATCAGCCGGACGGGGCTGGAAGAGATCATCCGGTCGCTGAATATGCTGATGGTCTAGCGGCGGCGACACAACTTTTTTGCTGCAATTGCGGCAACTTTTCTGGAGGGATGCCTGTTTGCAAGGCATTCAGGGTGACGTTGCTGTGTTGGAGTGAATTGGCATAAGGGCATTTTCCAGGTTCGCTGATTTGAACAGATATTCTTATTATAGCACGGGTTAGAGCATTTACGAGAACATACGTTCTGTGTTTTGGACACAGGGGATGGGAACTTGAAAGTAATCGACATTTGGTGGTTTGTTACCACCAATTTCAACGAGTTCTCCTAGATACTGAGCAAAACAAGCAAGGATGTCGCGTTCGGTGTTGGTTGCTATGTGGTGCAGACCATCCTGGCGCTGATTAGCCCCATGCTCTTGTTGGTGTTGAACTTGCAACAAGGTTTTGTGGCGGTTCTTCCCTCCTCGTTTCTTGCGGGCCAGCGAGTGGTGCAGTGGCCTGGGCTTGGCGGTAGCAGTTGGGGTTTTGAACCTTCTCACTGGTTGTTGCTCGTGCTGAGATCCCCACATCCAGTCCGACTTCTTGACCTGTCTTGGGTAATTGCGATGGCTCTGGCATTTCAACCGCGAAGCAGGCAGACCACCGACCATTGATCTTGAAGCTGATGCTGTGAAAGCGATGGCGTCCCTTGAAACGGGGGAATGGTGAGTCCGCCGAGCAATACACTGCCGTCGCCGCCGCGCAACTTTTTTCGGCGGCAATGGCTTGAGGGTTTCGAGAGGGGATGCCGTGTTGGAGTGAATTGGTATAAGGGCATTTTCCAGGTTCGCTGATTTGAACAGATATTCTTATTATAGCACGGGTTAGAGCATTTACGAGAACATACGTTCTGTGTTTTGGACACAGGGGATGGGAACTTGAAAGTAATCGACATTTGGTGGTTTGTTGCCACCAATTTCAACGAGTTCTCCTAGATACTGAGCAAAACAAGCAAGGATGTCGTGTTCGGTGTTGGTTGCTATGGTTTTCGCGGTCAACGACTCTCCACTCAAGGCGAACATTCGGTTCGGGGGTGTCCCCGCGTTGATTTTCTAAGTGCCGGTTGACATTAGGCGCCAAGGTCAGCGTTTATGGACGGGTATCGGCATGTTAGACGCATATGATAAAGAATGGACAAAGAGACAATTCATCGCCTAAACCCTGACGCGGAATACACAATTATATTATTATTTTTATCAAATTGTTAATGAGAATATAAAATTAGGTTGCAAAAATTTTATGATGTGTGTTAAAATCCAGGCGATGTGTTCGTCATTACATAAGGTTTATTTATGAAACTATCGTTACAACGTCAAAGGATAATTTATAATATCCTCTTATTCCTACTTTTGATCGCTTTAGATTCAGAACCTAACAAGGCACAGGCTCCGGGGGCATCACCGCTCCTTATCAGTGAGATTGTTGTCACACCAACCGGGGGCGAGTTTATCGAGATTTACAACCCTGGTGACGGCCCTGTTAATCTTAGCAATGTCTACCTGACAGATGCAACGCATGCCAAGAGCAAAACATACTATTATAACATTGTGACGGGTACTAAAGCGGGTGGCGGGAACTATAGTGATTTTCATGCACGATTTCCTGATGGGGCCACAATCGGACCCAAGGAGTATCAAACAATTGCACTGAATAGCTCCTTTTCGTCTAGCTACAATGTAGATCCAACTTATGAACTTTACGGAGACAGTACGGATAACATTCTAGACATGCGCGAGGCGTTTTCGGGCTCAATCATGAGATCACAACCACAGTATGGAACATTGACTAACAATCACGAGGTCATCATCCTTTATTATTGGGATGGAACTACTGATCTTGTAACGGATCTGGATTATGTTGTCTGGGGTAACAAGGCCGAAGCCGTTGATAAGTCAAGAGTTGCAATTGACGGGCCAGATGCGGATAGTTCAACCACGGCTTATAAAGGTGACACTGCCGCCTTAGACCAAGATGTGATTAGCGATAGCAGGCATGGGAATGACAAATCCTGGCAACGCCGAGACTATAATGAAGGTACTGAAGAGACATCAGGTGGCAATGGCGTAGCTGGACATGATGAAACCTCAGAAAATCTGGGGGATACATTCTGTGAAGAACGACCAACACCCAACGCCGAAAGTGCATGTCCGAACAATGCTGCTCCTACACAAGGCCCCCCCTCGGTACGACAAACGAATCCAGTAGACGGTAACTCAATTGTAGAAACCGGGAACATTACAATCACATTTAGCAAACCTGTAACATTATCTGGTGACTGGTTTACAATGGTTTGTGGTGCTAACACCTACTCCGTTGGTAATACCAATGTCACAGATACTCACAAACAAACCTTTACTCTTGATCCCCAGACGGATCTCGTTGAGGGTGCTTCTTGCAGGGTAACAATCCTCGCATCCCAAGTGGAAGATCAAGACGGTAACGGGCTACCTTCTGACTACGTATTTAGCTTCACAGTTGTTAAAGCGTGCAGTTCTCAGCTATCCGTGCATATTTATGATCTACAAGAGAATGGGGCCCGGTCTGGTCAAAAGGGGCCATTTACGGTTGAAGGTGTTGTGGTCGGTGATTTTCAGGCACTTCAGGAACATAGTAGACTCAAAGGGTTCTATCTCCAAGCTGCAACAGGCGACGGAAATCTTAACACCTCGGATGGCATATTCGTATTCGATGGCGGGAATCCGGCGTTGGGTGTATCAGTAGGGGACGTGATTCGAGTAACGGGTACAGTATCCGAACGCCATGATCAAACGCAAATCAGCGCATCATCTATTGAGGCATGTAGTACAACGGCAACTATCGCACCTCTCCCTGTAACCCTACCAATCGTAGATTGGGAGCGATACGAGGGGATGCTCATCCAAATTTCTGGTGAAAATAGCGGCATATTAACCGTTACAGACACGTACAACTTAGGAAAACATGGCGAGATAACCGTTTCATCCAGTGGTCGCCTCTACAATCCGCTGCAAATTCATCCACCTGGGAGCGCAGAAGCTCGTGAGTTAAAAGAACTGAACAACCGTAACGTTATCATTATTGATGATGACCGAGATGGAGAGCTTTACCAAGACAGTCTGGTTCCATTTATGGCCAAGCCGTCCGATATCTTTCGGCAGGGATTCACAACACCATCTATTACAGGTGTGCTTGGATATGGTTTCGGTAAATATCGACTGAGAACGACTGTCGCCCCAATATGGACGCCTGCCAATCCACGTTCATCCGCCCCGGAAGACACTGGAGGAAAATTGACCGTTGCCAGCTTCAACTTGCTGAACTACTTCAACGGCGATGATGCAGGTAGTTTTCACAATTCAAGGGGGGCGAAGACGGCTGAAGAGTTCGCACTCCAGGCACCCAAGCTCGTATCCGCGATTTGTGCCATGAACGCTGATATTGTGGGTCTGATGGAACTCGAAAATGACAATGACGATTCATCAGATGGCATAAGCAGTGCAATTGAAACACTGGTCAGTCGTTTGAACGCTGTCCCCAATTGTGGCCCGTTTAGCTATATCCAAACCGGAATTCTGGATGCAGATGGTATTCGTGTAGGATTGATCTATAAGCCAGGTAGTGTGACCCCGGTTGGAAACCCTGTAGCCATACCCAATACAGCACCTTACAGTAGTCTGTTCTACGGGAAAAACACATCACGGGTCCCAGTTGCCCAGACCTTCAAAGATACTCAGAATGCTGTGTTGACAGTTGTTGTCAATCACTTTAAATCAAAGGGTTGTCGTGAGGCTACTGGTCCTAATGCCAATCAGCATGATGGGCAAAGTTGCTGGAATAATCGACGCACAGAATCAGCTCGTGCTCTATTACAGTGGCTGGCGACTGACCCAACTGGGAGTAATGACCCTGATATATTGATCTTGGGCGACCTCAATGCATATGCCCAAGAGGATCCCATCAAGGCTCTCACAGACAATGGGTATGTCGATCTAGCGGCGGCCCATAGCACAGCAGATCCGCTTTATTCCTATGTGTACTTTGGAGAGGTAGGTACTCTGGATTATGCCTTCGGGAGCCCGAGCCTTGCTAGACAAGTAACTGGCGCAACCATATGGCACATCAATACAGATGAGCCAAGGATTCGTGAGTATCAGAAGACTGTGTATAGTAAGAAGCCTCCAGAGAAACACAGCCCCACCTATCTCTATGAAAGTAACGCTTTCCGTTCTTCGGACCATGATCCGGTGATTGTTGGTCTTGAATTGATAGCTCCCATAGCAAACGATGATCCCACCTACACGGTTGCCTCAGGTGGCACACTCACCATCGCACAACGCGATCAAGGCATCCTGGCCAATGACACCGATCCTGACACTGGAACCAACGCTGGCTTGACCATCGTCGGTGGTGAGAACACCAACCTTGCTCTTACACCAGTTGAGGCAGGCACGCTTCATCTGAAGGCTGATGGCACCTTCACTTACACCGCACCTGGAAACTTTGCAGGCGAGGCTACCTTTACCTACCAAGCTCAGGACACTGCGGGAGCGCAATCCAATGTGGCTACCGTGACCATTACGGTCACCAATCCACCACCTGCTAACCAGGCTCCCACAGCTAACAATGACCCTAACTACACGGTTGCCTCAGGCAGCACACTCACCGTCACACAACCTGCTCAAGGCGTGCTGGCCAATGACACCGATCCTGACACTGGAAACAACACTGGCTTGACTATCGTCGGTGGTGAGAACACCAACCTTGCTCTTACACCAGTTGAGGCAGGCACGCTTCATCTGAAGGCTGATGGCACCTTCACTTACACCGCACCTGGAAACTTTGCAGGCGAGGCTACCTTTACCTACCAAGCTCAGGACACTGCGGGAGCGCAATCCAATGTGGCTACTGTCACCATTACGGTCACCAATCCACCACCTGCTAACCAGGCTCCCACAGCTAACAATGACCCTAACTACACGGTTGCCTCAGGCAGCACACTCACCGTCACACAACCTGCTCAAGGCATCCTGGCCAATGACACCGATCCTGACACTGGAAACAACACTGGCTTGACTATCGTCGGTGGTGAGAACACCAACCTTGCTCTTACACCAGTTGAGGCAGGCACGCTTCATCTGAAGGCTGATGGCACCTTCACTTACACCGCACCTGGAAACTTTGCAGGCGAGGCTACCTTTACCTACCAAGCTCAAGACACTGCGGGAGCGCAATCCAATGTGGCTACTGTCACCATTACGGTCACCAATTCGGCTCCACCAACTTGTAGCATGGGTAACCTACCTGTACAGCCCACCTTGAGTTGGCAACGCCCTGCCGATCAGACCGATCCCTGGTATCAACTCCTCCTCTGGAACAAGACCACCGAAACGATTGTTTTTGACGAATGGGTTGCCAACACCATCTGTACCGGTCAGTCTTGCAACCTGCAAACTGCAAGTTATCTTCCCGAATACGGCTTGCTCAATGGAGTATATGAACTCTATATCCGCACGACCTCCGATGGAAACACCTTCTCCGATTGGACTGTGGTCGCCCCTCATCAGGTCAACCGGGCTGCCCCGCAGCTTCCAGATGTAACAAACATCCAAACCCAGGACCAGGGGCGTGCCCAGATCACGCTCCCTCGTGACGACAACGCCCTTTACTACCAGGTCTATATTGGCAAGCAAGACAATCAACAGCATCTGCAATGGTATAGGAAGCATCATCCGATGTGCTGTGGCAATACGTGTACCTTTGATCTGGACTTCTACTTACTCAATGGCCAGTATGTCCTGTATGTCCGAGCCTGGGGACCAGCAGGCCTCAGTACTGGCGGCATCCAGGGTTGGGGCGGTCCCTTCAACTTCGAGGTCAATGACCCAGCCCCGACAGGAGCGACCGATCTGAACGCCACCTTGCTGGCCAACGGGAAACCGCAATTCGGTTGGACGGCCCCTGCCCACGCCCCCTGGTATAACTTCTGGGTGGGAACCATCTCATCTGAAGGAGAAGCTACAACAGCGTATACAACCTACCTGTTTGGCAGAGATCTCAAGTGTGTAGCAGTGGGTCAGGCCTGCGTATTTGAGCCGGATATCGATCTGGCGGCTGGCTCCTATTCGTGGTATGTGCTGGCTATAGGACCGGGTGGCAACGCGACCGGTGGCTGGCGCGATACGGGGTGGGTGGAAGGTCCGGCACTCATCAAGCCTTAAATCAAGCAAGCAACTCAACAAAACCACCGTCTACAAGGCGGTGGTTTTTCTCTTTAAAATTTATACAATATATCCACCTCAACTTGTGTTCTTTCTCTGCAACGACCATAATGTAAAAAATCGTTAAAGATTTGCTTATGCGTATCAAAATTCTAGTACGATATTAGAAGTCGAAATCGAGATGAGTATACGATTCTCACTGTGATTAAAGAAAACACTTACGACATTAACTTTGTCGCACCCCACACACCGTCAGGCTGTGTCAGCCTACTCGAATCATTTGTAGACGGCCAGGTTGATCTATGGGTGAATACCCGAATCAAGATGAAGGAATTCCACAACGGAAGTTATTACTTCCGTATTTTGCGTTCTTATTATCGGCTGCCGACTCATCGCAAACCAGGACGTGGACGGGGTTATCGACGCACGAATTACGTCAAATTGAAAGCCGAGGGCTACCTGACGCCTTGGGCCGACTCCAATTCGTGTATTGTGATTGGAGATATCGAGATTTTACCCAAAACGTACATTGTAAACGGTGTTTTCCTGATGATGTTCGCGCTATTGATGCTATTGCTCACGATTACATTTCTAGCTGATTTCATTTTCGTAGCTCCGATTATGCTAGGGGTATTATTTTCATTTGCCCATATGACGCTGATCCAACCGGAAACATTAGGAAATCAATACAAAACCGCCCTTCTGCGCCAAATGAAACATACCTTATCTACCCCAGATTTACTGGAACCGATTGATCAGGTTTCTGGCTGAATGTCGTAAACAAAAAGTACCAGACACTGTGAGACTACATTTTAATACAGATGTAACCGTTAGCTTTCGATTACCTTGTCATCAATTAACTGTTGCTGTACTTTCTGACCACGCGGATTAAAGGCGAAATGTTGCCCAAAGATTTCAAACTCCATATCTTGCATTGCACGCCCTGCACGATTCTTTTCGATTGTCCAGACCACCCAATTGCGGAATTGCTTGGCATTATAGGGGTTAAAAGCGACATGATCTTTGGCAAGAATCTGATATTTATTGTTCATGATGATAGCAATATCAGATTCGTAATCGAGGGCGCTGCTGCCGCGCAGATGGAACAAGTGAATGCGCTTACTCTTCAGGCCCTCACGATCCGCTGCCACAATCGACCAGACGGGCACATCTAACGAAAGTGCGATATCTTTCAAACCTTCAACAATGATGGTCACTTTGTCGTTCTCGTCACGGGGTCGTTCTGGATGAACGGCAACTTTTTGTAGATAGTCAATGAAAACCGTTACGTTCCCCCCTGTTGCATCACACAACCGAGCTGTCATCTCTTTGATAGCACGTAAGTTGGTAACAGCAGGGCTGGCTTTAAGCAAAATCAGGCGATCTGCATACTTTGCCATCTGAGCCGACGCTGAGGCAGTTTTGGGGTTCTCCTGGAGAATTGCCTCCAACGACCCAGCTCCTCCTTCGCGTCCCATGAACTCTTTCGCTCGCTGCGCCACAATCACCTGGTATAGATCGCGCAGGCGGATGCCTTTCGAGGTATCAATCTCTGGCGGATTCAAGCTTTCCAAACAGAGGAGACGGTGCATGAGATGGGTTTCAGTATGCTCATAGGAAAGGTAGAAGGCATATTGATCAGGACGGGACGCGATGTTGCGTGCAATTTGCAGGGTAGTGATGGTCTTACCGATGCCTTGTGCGCCGCCCAACAGGACCAATTCTGTCTTGCGCAAGCCCCCACCAATGTAGCCATCTAACGGATCGAAGCCCGTTGGAATGGGCACATAATCAACCAAATCACCTTGAATAACGCGATCATTGGCTTCTGCCATTACCTGGGACAACGTACGGGGCATATGGGCACCACCAGACCCGCGCCCGCCCTGTTTGGCTGGTGCAGTTGGTAATGGTTTGGATGGTGTGGCTTCTAAAGGTGTGATCTCCCCCCCTGAGTTTTGATCAGGTGAAGTAATAGATGAGGGTTTTGGCTCGGTAGGCGTTGGATCGGTAAACTCCTCAGTAAAGCGTCGGGTCGACATACCCTATCCTTAGAAGATTCACATCAACTATACGCTAATCATACAAGAGAACAAACACAACATGCAACATTCGAAGATTAAGAAAGTTCGACACCAACAAACCAAACTGTTATAAAATTAATAAATTTAATGCGAAACTTGCTCAATACTTGAACCACAACGCAGTCTAACGCATCATTTCACTTTTTATTAATTCAACAAATACAGAAACTATGCTAAAATAAGGCAGTTTTGATAGTATTTTTACTTTTTGCGTACAGTTTTTTAACAACCCCATTAAAAGGAGGCAAGCACAACTCTAAACATTCTGCATGAAATTTTGAAATCGTGTACACTGAACATTGTCCGTTAGCGGCCCCACCAGCCGCCCAAATCGCTTTCTTAGAACTATGCAGGCAGAGGTAAACCGTGATACAAGAACTCATTAACAGGGCTGATCAGCGTGGCTTTCTTACTTTTGAAGATGTTCTTGAAGTATTAGAGGAGGATGGCGACGATGTAGGATCATCGATAGAAGCTATTATTTATGAGCTTGATGAACTAGGGATTGAATTAAGACAAGACAGCGAAAGTAACTTGCGCGTCGGGGAAGATACTGACATTGACTTTGAACCTGAAGAAATATTACAAGACCCTGGTGTCGGTGATATAAGCGCGGTTTCTGCTGATGATCCTGTTGGCCTGTACTTTCGCCAGATGGCACAAGAACCCCTCTTAACTGCTGAAGAAGAAATTGACCTCGCAAAACGCATTGAAATCGGCAAGCGGGCAGAGATTCGTCTCCAACGGCCCAGCACCTATGAAAATTATTCTCAACAATGGATCAGCCACATGCAGCGTCTGGCCTATGATGGTCAGGCAGCACGCGAACATCTGGGGCGTGCCAACACACGGCTGGTTGTCAGCATTGCCAAACGCTACATGGGTCAGGGACTACCCTTTCCTGACCTAATACAAGAGGGTAATGTTGGGTTAATGCGGGCGGTTGATAAATATGATTATAAGCGTGGCAACCGTTTCAGCACCTATGCAACTTGGTGGATTCGGCAAGCAATTACACGGGCATTGGCACAAAAGACCCGGACGATCCGTATTCCGCTGCATATGACTGAGCGCATCCGGCAAATGTACCGGACTGCACAATCGCTTGAGCAGACATTAGGCCGACGCCCAACCCCGGAAGAAATCGCCCGCAAAATGGAACTGCCGACAGATGCGGTACGGGGCATGATGGACGCCAGCCAACACGCGATTGCGCTTGAACGTCCGGTAGGCGATGATGGCGACAGCGAATTCGGTGATTTTATTGAAGATCAAGACTCCCCCAGCCCCGTAGAAGCAGCAACCCAACACCTCCTTGAAGAAACAATCGAAGAAGTTCTTAGCGAATTGACACCCCGCCAGAGTCATATCTTGCGCCTGCGCTTTGGACTGGGAAGTGGCGAACCGCATACACTGGAGGAGATCGCCAATAAATTTGGCTTGAGTCGGGAGCGCATTCGGCAGCTTGAGAAAGAGGCGCTGCGACGCCTGCGTCATCCGCGTCTGGCTCATAACTTACGGGACTATCTGGGCTAGATCAAGCAAAACCATTTTTGACAAAGCTGGACGACTGTTCAGCTTTGTTCTATTCAGGCCATTGTGACCGCTCGCCGCCACCAGGGACACGGGGTTCGTTGTGCTCGCTCTGCGGTTGCGGTAGCCGCTCCTGGGGGGCTGCTGTGTTTCTCTAAAATGATCTGAGAGGAAGTGCTGAATTTCGTGAATAAAACTTGGCCATTTGGGTAATTCAACTAAGTATCTATCCGAGAAATCAGTTGAGCCTTGAATAAGACCGAAAAATGTCGATTACTTTCAGATTCCCAAACCCTTATGGAAACGAATCAAAAAGGCGTTACCCAAGAAGCGCCGCCGACAATCGGGCCGTATGGAAAGCCGTTCACAAGGACTGGTTTGGTGTATCCAGGCATTTTTGATCGGATCATGAAGATTATGGAAATGGCAAGCAAATCTTGTCCCGCGCCTCTGGGTGGGAGCCAAACCGGGGGCAAAGTTCATCTGACTGGAGCGAACGAACATGATAAGTGGTCAGCGGAAGAAAACCCTACACTTGTGCCCAAATAAAGGCTACGATTACGATGATGGGCACCACTTCGCTGAACAAGCCCACTATATCACCCATATCAAACCTCGTCGCAGGCACGGTGTTGACGATGATCCTGCCCCTAGTGAAACACGCTATCCGGCTCGCCGATGGGTCGTTGAGCGCACATGGCTCAGCAAACGACGCAGTATTCGTACTCGGTGGGGCAAGAAATCTGAGAATCGGATCGCTCACATATCTTGTTTGATCTTGCATTTTACCGATAGGTTCTCAAAGTCGAGAAATTGAGACAGCAGATTTCACCCAGAATACAGAACGTGTGTTCTCCCAAATGCTCTATTCTGGGCTATAATGAAAACATCTGTTCTTGTTAGCTAAACTGGAATATCATGTCTCAACCTTATACAAAAAGCCAATGCACTCCAGGCAACATCGCCTTGACTGCCTTACCTGAACGCACCCTACACGACCCGCCTCAACTCGAAACCCTCAAGCCATTGCCGCCGAAAAAAGTTGCGCAGCGGCGGCAACAAAAAGAACACCCTAACCCTCTACACCCACGTTCGCGCCCATCTCTTGCACCCTGCTCGAGACCCCAAACCCACCAGGTTACCAATATCCTGATGGCTCAATCCATGGGGCAAATGATTTTTTCGGATAGGTTCTAAGACTAAACTTGCTGCGAATGTTACATTAGCGTTTTCCCATCCGAGATCTCCTGGGTATAATTTTACGCGACAACAATCAGTGGAAGGAGGCATAGCGCGAACCCTCTAAGTAGGGATGCCGATTTTTTATGGCAAATCCAAAGCATGTCGCTCTTCTCAAGCAGGGTGTTGCGGCTTGGAATGAATGGCGCAAAGAAAATCGCGGCGTCAGAGCCGATCTCAGACAAACTGTTCTTACAAAAGCCTATTGTGGGTACACGGTATTTGGTGATTTAGATTTATCGAATGTGAAGGGACTGGAGGATGTCATTCATGAAGGGCCAAGCACACTGGGCGTTGATACCCTATTTCGGTCAGGAGGCACGATTCCTGAAGTGTTTTTGCGCGGATGTGGTGTGGAAGAAACATTGATTACGTATCTGCCATCCCTGATGGGAAAGCCCATTCAGTTCTATTCTTGTTTTATCAGCTACAGCCATACGGATAAAGCCTTTGCGCGGCGGGTACACGATACGCTGCAAGGTCGAGGCATTCGGTGTTGGTTGGATGAGAAACAGATGCTTCCGGGTGATGACATCTATGAGGAAGTGGAGCGTGGAATCCGATTGTGGGACAAGGTCCTGCTGTGTTGCTCAGAGAACTCGCTGATGAGCTGGTGGGTCGACGATGAGATTGACCGCACATTCCAGAAGGAGCGTGAGAAGTTTCAGGGTCGACAGGTGAAGGTTTTGGTTCCGCTAGATCTGGACGGCTATCTGTTTGATGGATATGAGAGCGCCAAGAAGACGAAGATTACATCACGATTGGCGGCGAATTTCGTCGGATGGGAGAAGGACAACAACATTTTTGAGACGAAGATTGAGGAGGTGATAAAGGCCCTACAGACCGATGGGGGCAAGGAGCCACCGCCCCCTCAGTTGATTTGATGGGAATGGCGATCATCCGCCCAGACGATTTGTTCTATTTATGGTATCATATGACGAAATGTCGTATAGGAGGTTAAGGGATGAGACAAGGGAAGTACGCTTATTTTCAGAAAAACATTGTTCCATTAGCTGAAGCCAAAGTGAGTGTCATGACACATGCACTGAACTATGGAACTGGGGTGTTTGCGGGGATGCGTGGCTATTGGAACGAAGAGCATGAACAACTTTATGTCCTCCGCCCCATTGATCATTTTAAACGTTTCATCAATTCAGCCAAGCTCATGCGGATGGAGATTGGACGTTCGCCAGAAGACCTTGTCGCTATCCTGAAGCAGCTCTTACAGGCGGAGAACTTCCGGGAGAACTGCTACATTCGTCCCCTGGCCTACAAATCAGAAGAAAAGATCGGCGTCAGGCTCCATGATGTCGAAGATGATGTGACCATTTTCGCCGTGCCATTTGGTCAGTATGTTGCCGATGAGAATGGCGCTCACGCCTGTATCTCAGCATGGCGTCGCGTCGATGACAATGCCATTCCAGCGCGTGGCAAAGTAACGGGAGCCTATGCCAATTCATCTTTAATTAAGAGTGATGCGATTTTATCTGGCTATGATGAAGCGATCGTGCTCAATGAAGACGGGCATGTTTCTGAAGTGAGTGCTGCCAATATATTTGTTATCCGCAATGGTGTCGCCATCACACCACCCATTACCTCCAATGTTCTTGAAGGCATTGTACGACACAGCGTGATCCGTTTTCTAAAAGATGACTTTAATATCCCCGTCCAAGAACGTGAGATTGACCGCACGGAACTCTATCTTGCAGATGAGATATTCATGTGTGGGACCGGAATGCAAATTGTAGCCGTTACCCGTGTTGAACATCGAGATATTGGAACAGGCCAGTTAGGGGATATTACCCGGTCAGTCCGTGATTTGTATATGGATGTCGTTTTTGGCCGGGAAAACAAGTATCTTGATTGGGTAACGGCAATGTACGAGCATCAGCCTGTGCGTGGATAGACCGCCAGAATTGCAGGGACACGATCAATCGAAGCCAGACGATAATCTGGACTGAGCAACATGGTTGATCCGCCTCCATCCAGATTAAAAGCATCGACAACGTTCAAATCGCTGGTTGCCAGAAATTGGCTCAGTTCTTTTAATGATAGACCAATTAGGGGCGTGGTAATCAGCAAGACATTCCCATCTTGGTCCAGGGCAATTGCAGTTCGTCTCGCGATTCGACCATCAGAAAAATACGTTTGTTCGCCACCCCGGACTAACATGGGAAAACCTTGAACAGCCTCAGTGAATGGTTCACCTCTATAAGGATTATGGACATTTGACCTAATTTGTGGGATTCCCTCATGAATCGCGAATGTGCCGCCCCGGTCCTGATACGACTGCCCATACAATACATCAGAGGCAATCAACAAGCCTAATATATGATAATTGGGATCAAAGAAATTGGCATTGACCAATGCAACGGCATCTGGAACGGTCTCAATCCATTCAGATAACGATTGCGGATCACTATAGTGCGCTCGAAACTCATATTGTTGTGGGTCGATTTTGAGGACAACGATTTGCTTGAGAGTTTGCTCAAAATAGGTGGACGTCTCTAAGGCCTGATTCGGTCTAACAGATTGTGACCCAACACAGCCAGAAATCACCATTACAAGCAGGACCATATATCTTGATTTGGCGTATCTTTTCATGATATACTCACACAACTTCGGGGCGCATAGCTCAGCCGGTTAGAGCGTACGGTTCACATCCGTGAGGTCGGGAGTTCAAGTCTCTCTGCGCCCACATGCGTATAAGCCATCTTCACCCCCCCTAGATCTCGACTTTCTTTCAAGCGCCAAACTTCAGAGAGGATGTCTTCAGACATCCTCTTTACAAAAATAACAATGTGGGCTGCTGTGCCGCAAGCAGATTAGAAGTCGAAGTCGTTGATGTTGTCTGCGTTGAAAATGAAGGGCGGGCCCAGCAACACTTCGCTGCCATTAACGACCTGTAGTTCGCCCAGGCGGCCAGCCATTACAGACGTATCTCCAGGGGCAAAGTCGCCATCGGCCACTGCCCGAGCCACATAGACTGCAGCATATCCGAGGTCAATCGGGTTCCAGAGAACAACCGATTCCACACAACCGTCATTCACATAAGGCTTCATCGCATCGGGCGTTGCTAAACCAACTACGGCCACCTCACCACAAAGATCAGCCTGTGTGACTGCATCTGCCGACGATGGTGTGGCGACACTTGTCATACCAAAAATACCATCCAGGTCTTCACCATATTTGTTAATGAGTGTGTTGGCTTGGTTAAAGGACAATACGGCATCTTCCTGTGCTTCAAGCGTTTCAAGCCAAGTCAGATCAGGATAACAATCAGAGGCATAGGCCCACATTTCCGCAATCCAACGAGCCTGATTAGGCGTAGTGAAGGTACTGGTGACAATGCCGAAAGAGGCATCTTCACCCTTTTCCACGACCAAACTATCAATCATACCTTTGGCGATTCCGTTGAACTCGGCTTGATTGACAAACCATTCACGCGCACCCGGTGTGGAGTTGGCATCGTAGCCAATCACATGCAACCCTTCCTCTAATGCTCGCTCAAGCACAGGTGAAATGGCTACGGGGTCATTGGCTGCGAACAGGACTCCGTTGATTTCGCCACCGGCGATATAATTTTCAATGTCGGCGACTTGGTCATCAATGTTCGCTTCGGTCGTCCCCCCTTGAATCACAGTCACATTGCCTAACTCCTCGGCGGCCTGCTGCATACCGAGATGTGTTGCGTCAAAATAACCAATACCAATTAGTTTGGGTACATCAACGAGGACAATATCCTCTTCAGCAAGATTGGGTGCGTCAGTTGGTTGGCCACCATCATACTCCACACCTTCTTCCATTTCTTCGTCTTCTTCATCTTCTTCAGAATCGGCATCTTCATCCATGTCATCCATACCACATTCTAGTGGATTGACATCAAGATCATCTGCCCCATCCCAACGATCGTCTTGGGCAACCATCGGCATACTGAGCAATCCGATCAGCATAATAATGAGTGCAACAACTAGACTTTTGCGCATTTCCTTTGTCTCCTAGAACTATCTATACAAATACGATTGCCTCCATTGAATCAATTCACCTATAAATTACCTCCTTAGTCTGATTGCCGTAGGCGTTGAATCTGATTGTTTACTAGGATAGCAACAATCAGAACGCTACCAATTACAACAATGGTGGCATCGCTCGTTACCCCATTGATCGCCAGCCCATTTTTAAGCAATTGAATCATAACAAGACCAATGACCGTTCCCAGAATACTGCCCTTGCCACCAAAAATACTTGTGCCACCCAAAACAACAGCGGCAATCGCATCAAGCTCCAAACCACTCCCCATATCAGAACGGGTCGTAGTGAAACGGGACACAAAAATCACACCAGAAAGCCCAGCCATAAAACCCGAAAACGTGTAAATAATAAGCAGTACACGATCGACTGGAAGTCCTGAAAAACGGGCACCAACCACATTATTGCCAATAGCATATAACGTTCTTCCGAGTGTGGTTCGTCGCAAGACAACCATAGACACAAGGATGGCGATGAGCAAAATCCATATTTGTGTGGGGACCCCCCAAATATCCCCTTGTCCTAAGCCCAAAAACCATTCAGGATAACCTGTCACTGAACGAGCTTCACTAATGCCTTGGGCCAATCCACGATAAAATGCAAGTGTTGCCAGCGTCATAATGAGTGGTGGCACATCAATGCGGACGATCACTAAACCATTGACAAACCCTGCCAAACAACTCGCAAGCATAGCTGTCAGTATCGCAAGCTCAAGAGGAAATCCAAGATTATTCCAAGTATATCCCACCCAAATAGCACTTAGTCCAAGAATAGAGCCAACCGAAAGGTCGATTCCTCCAGTGATGATGATATAAGTCATGGGGAGTGCCATCAAACCAATCTCAGCCATCAAGCGGCCTTGATTGAACAAATTTTGGGTCGTCAGGAAATTCTCGTTGGACACAGCAAGAACAACCATCGTGAGAACAAGAATGATGAACAAAACACCCTCTTGGCTCAGGAAGACATCTTGTACTTGCTGAACGAGCGTTTTACTGTCAGCCGTCTGTTGTTGGGTTGAGTTGTCCGTTACTGCCATACGACTTTCTTTCATTTACCTGTTTTGCCGTCTACGACGGAGCAGATCAATCAATACGGTAACCAGGATCAACGCACCCTGCACGGCTTGTATCCAGAATGGAGAAACATTAATAAAAATCATGCCAGAGCGAATAGCATTTAATAGAATCGCGGCTAAAGTTGCCCCGATAACCGTTCCCTTTCCTCCTAGAATACTTACCCCGCCAACAACAGCTGCTGTGATAACAAACAATTCTAATGAAGGGGGTGGTGTGGCTTGGATAATGCTCAGCTGCGTTGCATAGAGGACACTTGCAATCCCTACAAAAGCACCATTTATCATAAAAACCTGCATAATGACGCGCCGTTGTGATATGCCAGAAAGGCGGGCTGCTTCTGCATTGCCACCAACAGCATAGAATGAGCGTCCAGTACTACTATAACGCATCCAGAGTGCTGCCAATATTGTTAGGGCGATCATAAAATAAATGGGCATGGGGATGTCAAGCGGTTTCATTTGGGAAAGGGAATACCCCTCTGGCATATCGGTTACGCGCTGCCCATTTGTCCACAGGATCAAAATGCCTTTGAGGATACTTAACATACCCAGAGTCACCACAATAGAAGGAACCTGAAGGTAGGCCACAATGAAACCGATGAGTGCACCGACACATATCCCCAAAAATACAGGAATAAGCCACGAGAGGAAGATGGGGGTACCAGCAACAACGAGCCGTCCGCTAACAATGGCAAGCAGGCCAATTAATGATCCAACCGATATATCGATATTTCCTGTAATGATGACCATTGCCATCCCAATCGCAGCCACAGCAATATAGGCATTACCCTGCAAAACATCGAGAATGTTGCGCGTAGCCAAATAACGTGGATTCGATATTCCGACAACGAGGAGTAGGACAACCAACGCAAGAATGATGGCACTTTCTTGATTGGCGATCATACTTCGTAGTCGGTATTCTTGATCTGCTTGAGGGCGAGGCAAAATCAGTTGAACTAGCATGCTAATTGCCAGTATCAACAACGCCCAAAAGCCAATTCCCATAGAACCCAAATAGGTGGCCCCTTCATCAATATAGTCCCTGGCGAATATCACAAAATATTCCAGCAGGATCACGCCCATAACCGCAGTCAACACCGAGGCAGTACGACTCAACTGCTTATTGGTCATATTCCACAGCCCCAGCAAGAAGAGTACGCCGGCTGTAATTGGGATTAGAATTAGGCCATTGGTCGCTACGCTCAGTTCATTATTTGAGCGTGATTCGGTTAGCACCGAAATGCGAGTTGCGCCCAGCTCTGGTTGTATGATGAAGGGCAAGAACTGAAAAGCACCATAAACTAATATCGCTAGAACAAGGGGAACAAATAAGGTGTAATCAAGTCCTTTGCTCATTCATCCGTTCTTTCGTGATGACCGTTAATCTGCTCAATGACCGTATCAGCACTCATCATAGCCGCCGCGATTTTCTCCTGTGTAGCTTCCTGGCGAGAAAATTCTGCTACGATCTCACCAGAGCGCATAACCAAAATTCGATCACTCATACCCAGGATTTCTGGCAACTCACTCGAAATCATCAAAATCGCTAAGCCTCTTTCAGCAGCCAGCTCACTCATCAAGCGGTGAATTTCGGCTTTTGCACCAACATCTATGCCTCGCGTTGGCTCGTCCATGATGATGACACGGGGTGAGCTGGATAACCATTTCCCAACCACAACCTTTTGCTGGTTACCACCAGAGAGTTTGTTCGCAATTTGCTCGGTGCTATACGCTCGTATACCAAATTGGTTGATAGCACGACGGGCAATTGACCGTTCATCTTTGTAATTGATAAAGCTATTCTTCGAAATTTCCTTCAGGATGGCCATCGAAAGATTTTCTCGAATAGTCATTTCCTTTATTAAACCTTGTGTTCCACGATCTTCTGGTACATAAGCGATCCCATTTGCAACAGCCTGTGCCGGGTGACTGACAGTGACAGATTCGCCATTTATGAGAATCTCACCGGAGTGGGCTGGTGTGATGCCAAAGATCACTTGCGCGGTTTCACTGCGTCCAGAACCAACCAATCCAGCGATGCCCACGATTTCACCAGCCCGTATCTGCAATGATATGTGCTTTGTGTTGGGTTCTCGAACAAGGTCTTTAACTTCGAGAACAACGTCCTTGATCTCTGCTTCTTGTTTAGGAAACAGGTTGTCGATGGTTCGACCAACCATCATACTAATAAGTTCCTGTTCAGTTGTTTCTTGAACACGTTTTGTGCCAATGTACTGACCATCTCGCAGGACCGTCACTCGATCTGCCAATTCAAACACTTCAACCAGACGATGCGTTATATAGATGATGCCAACCCCTCGATCGCGTAGGAGACGTACAGTTACAAACAAATTGTCGACATCGGCCTCGGTTAATGCAGCCGTCGGCTCATCCATAATCAGCAAGCGAGCATTGAGCGAAAGCGCCTTTGCAATTTCCACTCGTTGACGATTACCGACATTGAGTGTGCCAACCAAACGTTTAACATCCATGTCGATAATATCAAGCTCAGCGAGCAAGTTTCTGGCTCCATCGAACATACCTTGCCAATCAACAACATTCAATATCCCAAATTGACGGCGGGGTGCATGGCCCATGAAGACATTTTCGGCAACAGTTAAATCAGGATACAAGCTTAATTCCTGATAGATGGTCGCGATTCCTACTTGCTGTGCTTCGCGGGGATTGCTAAAAGAACGTTGTTCACCACCAAAAACGATTTCGCCAGAATCTGGGTTATGTACCCCAGCGATGGTTTTAATGAGCGTTGACTTCCCTGCCCCGTTTTCGCCTAAGAGCGCATGTATCTCTCCAGGCAGCACATCAAAATCCACCCCACGCAAGGCATAAACACCAGGAAACCGTTTTTGAATAGCTTTGACTTGGAGGATAGCCTCTGTCATGTAACAACTTTCAAGAGTTCAAGTAAAATCTTGGTTAAATTGAGTATATCCAGAATGTATGCATTCACACAAAAAACAAAGAAAGCATATGAAAGTAAAAGTTACTTTCCACAAGCGCAACACGATTTATTTCACCCGATTCACAGAAAATTCTTCAAGTGAATTGCTAAGCTCTAAGCCACAATGTTGATTCTCGTTCGATCAGTTTGGGGCTTAGCAATTGTCGTTGCCGGTTTTGCATAGCATCGTACGGATTATCAATAATCTTAAGTAGCAGATCAAGGGCTTGATCCGCCAATTCTTGACTGGGGATAGCAACCGTGGTTAGTTCTGGGTAGCTGATCAGCGAATCATGATGATTGCCATAACCGACAATTGATACGTCGTCGGGCACACGCAAACCCATCCTAGCCAGTCCCTTGATGGTGTTGGCTCCGACACCATCATTGGTGGCGAAGAAAGCCGTTGGTGGATGATCTTGTGCCATTAAATGCTGCACTTGCTGAACAACGATATCGCACACATTATTCTCTAATAGAGAGTGTTTGGGATAGGGTATGAGGTCAAGATCAACAACATAATGCTTGGGTACTGAGCAACCTCTTTCTTCCATGTAGTGCCTGTAGGAGTTCATACGACGCCCATCCCAGGGCCAGGTTGGACTGCCAATACACGCGATACGGGTATGTCCGAGGTTTATAAGATGATCAAGCGCAAGCTGAACCCCTGCTGCCTCATCCACCGTGACTATCGGGGATACTTGCTCGTTGCCGGGGATGATGTGAACATGAGGTTTTTTGAAATCGCCGTCAAGAAATATATTGTAGTCAGAAAGATCACCCAAGAACAGGATTCCATCAAACAACTGACTCTGGAGAACAGTCAATTGCCCCATGATAGCATCATCTGATTCGTGCGATGCGCCAATAAACAACTCGACATTACGGGCTTGTCCGGCTAACAACACATGATGCGCTAAGCGGCTCATATAAGTTCCGCTGACAGCCCGATTGATCGCACCGATAATGCCCGTTCGGTTGGAACGCAAAGCCGCGGCAAATGGGTTCCGCTGATACCCCAACCGATCTGCAACCTCCAGCACTAATTCACGAGTCTTCTGGCTAATGCGGATTTTGCCTGTTTTCTTATTGAGGACACGCGAAACAGTTGTAGCAGAAACGCCAGCTTCTTTGGCAATATCGGTGATGCTTATGTTGGAAGGGTCTTTCATGGTAGCGATCCCAGGCAATATTGTGGCACAATTGGGATATTATAGCACGCCTAGTTCTGCCAGTATCGGATGTTGTTGCGAAAGCCAAATCAACAAGGACAGGTGGTAGATTTCTGGCGTTTTGCTAAGGAGGAATGCCCTTTGATCTCCAAGCTCAAAACGATTTTCATGGGCACCTTGCGGGCTGGCTCCATAATCATAACTCGATAGATGCTGGTCAGGGCTGCGTTTGCGAATCATCTTGATATTCATGGCAGCACAATGTTCCCGTGCGTTTACATCATCAAGAAAGACAGAACTGCGAATAGTGTGGCTATTGTATAATTCTTCCATAGCAAATCACTATTTGTCTCGTGAGATGGCGAATCCGCGCATGAATTGGCGCTGGAAAGCCATGAAGATCATCAATGGTGGAATACTGGCAAGAACTGCACCAAGCATCAACGGCCCCAAATTCTCGGCTGCCAGCCCGTCACTCTGCGTGATGAAGTTCAGACCAACCTGCACGACCTGATTCGACGGGTCGGTGATAATCATCAATGGCCATAGATACATATTCCAACCTGACATGAACGAGATGACAAACCATGCGCCGATGGTGTTCCAACTTAGAGGAATCAGAATGAAGATCAGGTATTGTACCGGGTTCATACCATCCAACTGAGCCGCTTCAGATAGTTCTGATGGGATTGACTCGAAATGTTGACGGAAAAGAAATGTTCCTCCGGCGCTTGCTAGTGATGGAGCGACTAGCCCCTGAAAGGTATTGCCCCAGTCCAGCGTGCTTGATACAACACGAAACAAGGCAATTACCAGCACCTCACCGGGCATCATGAGCGTAAACAAGATCGCAGCGAAAACAACCCATTTGCCGCGAAACCGGAAGAATGAAAATGCTAACCCTGCCATCATTGACAAGATGGTTTTCCCGGTTGCCACAGTCAAGGAAACAAGAACGCTATTACCGAAGGCATTGTGCATGTCACTGTCGATGACTTGATTAAGATTTTCCTGGAATGAGGAACCTGGGACAAGTGGATTGGCCAACGTTTCGCCTAGCGATTGTGTACTCATTATCACAGCATAGAAAACAGGCAAGCCTATGAGAGCAACAACAACAACCAGGAACACATGATACAACCAGGTTCCATTAGCCCTTGTGTTCTCAGTCATGGCTTACACTCCATAGTTCACACGTCTGCCCATAACACGGAATTGCACGATGGCGAGGCCACCGACAATAAACATGAGGACAAGCGACTGGGCTGCGGCCTTACCCAGGTCTTTGTTCTGGATACCCAGCGTAAAAATCTCATAGATCAGATTAGATGTCGAATTCCCGGGCCCGCCTTGCGTGATCTTGTCAATCACACCGAATAAATCAAAGAAGGCATAGGTCAAATTGGAAAACACCAGAAAAAAGATAATGGGTGAAAGCATAGGGATGGTAATATTGCGGAAGCGTTGCCATGCATTCGCTCCATCCACCGCTGCCGCTTCAAGTAAATCCTTTGGTACATTCTGGAATCCGGCAATATAAAATAGAATGTTGAATCCGAGGATGTTCCAGGTTGCTGCAAAGACAATTGTCCAGGGAGCCACTGTTTCACTTTGCAACCAGGGGATTTCTGGCAGACCAACCGAATGTAGCATGTTGTTGATAAGGCCAACTCGCGGGCTCAAAATCGCAAGGAATATTGCACCTGTGACGACTGATGACAACGCATAAGGCCAGACCAATAATGTTCGGTATATGTTCGAGCCTGTGAATTTGCGGTAAGCTATATTGGCAATCGCCATTGCCAACACATTCGCTAAAATGACGATGCCAGCAGCATAAAAGAAACTGATCGCCAGCAAGGGGATGTATGGCGATTTATTGAAGCCAATCAGATACCCTTCGCTGAAAAGATAGTATTGAGCGTTCTCACGTTGTCCCGCGATTAGTTGTGCAAAGTTATCCACACAGACCAAGACGGTTCGTGGGATACCCAACCGTGCTAGTCGGGTTGATAGAGAGAATGTCTGAAGTGCAGGATAGTAAACGAACAGCACAATTGAGATAATTGTCGGCGCAAGCAACACCCAGGGCAGCCAATCCCATCCTTTGAAAAAGCGAGGCGACCGCCGCTGAGGTGGCAAAATATAGCCTGTACGATGAAACTGTTCGTGGACAACATGAACCAAGAGCAGCACTGCCCAGGTTGCGATTATCACGAACACCAGGCCGACCAGGATCGCTGCATTAAGACGTGTTTCTTGCCCAGCGATGAACAGCGAAAAACGATAGGCGTGTTCCGGGTCAAACGCACAATAGCGCAAGGGAGCCATTGCCAGTTGTGGCCCAATGAAACCTGCCGCCGCACCCAGAGCAAGACCAAGATTGGCAGAACGACCTGAATTGTTGAATAGGTGTCTTAGTAAAATTGCACCCAGCGTTGTCGTCATCAGGGTAATCAGGATAGCGGGCATCAATCGCTCCAACTAACGTGCTAGGCCATGATCGTTTAACCATTGGGCTGAACGGTAGATATCTTCTCGATTGCGCAATTCCAGAATAAGCCGAGGTTGAATCCTCACCTGTTGAATCGCGTCGAATATGCTGAACCAACTGATCAATCCATCGCCAATTGCCCAATGTCGATCGGAATAGGCATCGGTATCTTGCAGGTGGATATGTGCCAGCAATTCGTCTGCTTCATAGATATAAGCGTCCGGTGGTGGCCCCCCTAGATGCCAGTTGACTTGAGCGTGGCCACAATCCAGGCTTTGCCGCACATACGGGGACTCAAAGGCGCGGACAAGCTGGGTCAAATAGTGTGCACTACGATCAAACGTATTTTCAATAACCAGCATACACCCGATGTCAGCCGCAATCTCAACAATCGGCCCCATCGTTTTCAGGCTTAATTCAATACACTGTTCAACATAATCGGGCTTTTGTGGATTCCCTAGAAACATCATAGGACTGTGAACGACCATGTGGGTTGCTTTCAATTCAGCAGCCATTTCCAGTCCGCGTTTCATGCGATCACGTGTCAACTCCATCATCCGTGGGTCCCAGGCGGCGATGTTCAGGTCATGGGCAGGACCATGCAGACCAAAGCGTCCGGTATAACCATCCAGCAAGCTGCTAATTTCGGCACAAGTTTTCTTCCAATCCCCATCCAGCACGGGGATATCTGCCGCATCTGGCATTTCGAGATCACGTTGCTCTTCCAGTATCCAATCAATATAGGTTGGTAGTTCATGTAGGCGCATGGCTGCGCCGACTACTGGCCGTCCATTACTCATGATTTCATCCTATTCGCATAAGATAGGGCAGCAAAGTTTGTGCCACCCCATTGGTCAACATGCTTACTCGCCAACAACGAGCAGATTGTATTCTTGCAGTAATGCTGTGGCATCTGCCTCGGCTTCCGTCAGGGTTTCTTCAATGTCAGCGCCATCAAACAAAATGGCTTCCATTGCCGGACCTAAAATATCCCGTGTTTCCAGAAAAACTGGCAATAACGGGCCGACACCGTTGGTGGCTTGTCCTGCGTTGAACTGCTTGGAAGCAGTCTGGAAGATTGCAGGCCACTCTCCTTCGAGCAGAACGTTCTGAGTACTAACTCGAACAGGAATATAACCAAAGTTCAGGTGGTAGGCAGCGTCATTTTCTGGTAGAACGTTGAAAGCAAGGAAGGTCAAAGCCGCTTTTTCAACATTAGGATCAAGACCATCGCTCAAATAAAGCGTACCGCCACCAATGCCGATGCTGAAGTATTCGCGGTTCCCATCATGCGGGAGGAAGCCTGTACCCAGTGTAAAACCATTTTCCTCCAGAACGCCGTCCAAGGTGCGGACCCCCCCACTAGATGATGCAGCGGAGAAGGCCAAGTTGCCCGTTGCAAAGTCGGTATTTGGCGCATCACCTGGATTGGGGCCGTAGTTGACGAAATAGCCTTGATCCAGCATGAAGCGCCACCATTCCATCAGTTCGATCCCGGCGGGGCTAGCGAGAATCACCTCATCGGCACGAGCAACCCGACCATTTTCGTTGTTAATCATGTATTCGCCCGCCTGTGCCATCGGGTTTTCAAACCACCAAGGATGCACACGCCAGTAAGCACATTGCGCTTCGGTCTCTGCCAGAATGACCTTACAAGCAGTTTCCAACTCTTGCCAAGTTCCAGGCAAGGAATCCAGGTCTTCCAGATCAGATGCGATTCCAGCTTCGACCAGGATGTCCATGTTGGCGTACAGTAGCGGAGCAGAGGTGTTCCAGGGCATAGAGAAAAGTTGGTCGTCAATGGCATAATAGGCATAGAGGGCAGGCACAAAGTCATCAAGATCAAATTCAATACCATTGACCTCACTATGCCCGTTAATGGCTTGCCACAGGGGTTTGAAATTGCCACTGTCACGCATAACCTGGGTCAATGTTTCTGTCCCTTGGACCAAGGCTGGATTTTCATCCTGCTCACGAGCAAGGAGGTAGTTTTCCCAGATTTGACCGTAGTTATCAAAGGGACGAAGGACCAGGTCATACTGTGGGAACCGTTCTTCAAAGGCGGGTTCAATGTGCGTTTCCATGAACTCAAGCTGCCATCCCCCCAGCATCAGTTCAACCGGTGTCGGTTCATCCTGGGCGAAGGCAGCAGGGATGCTCAACAGCAGGAACGTGGTAACGAGCGTAATTATGACGATAATTGTGCGTTTATTCATTTGATTATGTTCTCCTAGATGTGTCTAACAAAAAACAGAAAAAACGGGTACTATGTTGATTGATGGTGTTGCGAGAGATAGTCGTATACGCCGTAGGAGTTGCCTTGCCCCATATGGTATAGGTGGACAGACCGCAGATATGGGGTACTGGCAATGTTTTTATTCTTCGTACAGAATCCGTTGATTGATACTGAATTTTTAAGTACAGGTTAACCTTTCTCTAAATAGATGTTAACGTCACACGTTTAACGTTTGTTCAAATCGCGATAGGCAAACTATAACACTTGAATCGCCTTGTCGCAAATGTTCAATCTCTTCGGGAGTAGGGATTCTTGAGTTTATCATTTAGTCCTACCAGTGTATTATGAACTCAACATCCATGATATTGCATCTATAAACACACTTTTCTCCACTCCCATCTCTTCGTTACTCCTACGTTCGAGCATCTCTGGCTGAATAATGAAACGTTATTTGAGCAAACAAGTGGATGGTGGAGTGTCCATCAAACAAGCATTGATGGTTTTTGCCAGCAAGGGTTCGATGTTGCGTCCGATATTCTGAAGTTGGTGAAAGCCTGCTTTTTCGCCTGGGCGTGATAATCGTGTTTCCCATCAGCATTTGCGCTTGCCATTCCACCTTTATCATTAGTAGTCAAAAAAGCGTTTCTATATATGGATGTTAATGTGATCTATACGATCCCAACGGACGATAAAATCCCAGGGTTCTTCAATCTGTGCTAAACCGAGTGGGTCTTTTCCCTGCCAGATGGCATGATGATTAGCCGTTGTGATGTGGCTCAGCCCCCAACGTAGACCTGCCAAAGGCTCTGTATTGTCTTGTGGCTCAACTCGAAAGGCCCCAGTAGCATGGGGTGGCACAACAACAGATGATTTAACTTCAAAGTTGAGGCCATCTGGTGCAAACTGAATGGTATTCTTCTCTGGGCCACAACGGGTAACCAATCCAGCAACACCCCCATCGTAATTCCAGACCATCACTTCATGTCCGCTGTTGGTCAATGGGTTTAAGGGTGATTTTGTATAAGGACCTTCGGGCTTGTCAGCAATAGCCACCCCCCATTTAGATTCCCAGTTGGTGAAGCCAATGCCCTCGCCTTTGTAATAAAGCCAGAACTGTCCTTGGCGGAATAACAAAGCGGGATCATGCACCCGCAAACTATCCCATGTTCCGGGCATCGTCGCTTCCTCTGGTAAAGCCCATAAATCTACCTCGCCGGATGAATCTGGCTCCACTACCGGGGCATCGCTCTTTGTCCAGGGGCCGTGGGGGCTGTCTGCCCAGGCCATGGCGATGGCTTCGGGTGTGCAGCGCAGCATGGGCGCTCGTGACACCTGATAGACCAGATAGTATCTGCCCTCATGTGCCAACACATCAGGTGTAAAGATGCTGCGTTCATCGTATGCCCCTTTGGGGCCCCGTTCGATTGCGGGGCCCTGTTCTGTCCAGCTATGACCATCTTCAGAAGTTGCATACCAGATATCAGCCAAATCCCAAGGTACAGCACGCAAGATATCCGTCGCCCGTGCATGCCCAATCGGTTTAGGGCCGGATTGTGTGCGGGTATACCAGACATAGTATTTGCCATCGGCTTTAATGATGCAGCTCGGATCGCGGCGGAAGATGCCTCTTTCATACCCCAGGCCGATTAGTGGCATATAGGCAAAGTTCAGGTACCAGGGGTTGTCTTTATCTGGTCCATCAAAACGCTTCATGGCAGCGCTAGGCATTTTGTCTATATTCATTCAATGTATCCCAATCAAATTGCACTCCATGTCCAGGGTCATCACAGGCTTGCATCACCCCCTCCCTTAGTTCAGGTGGATTATGCGTGAAACGCTCCAGGCCAAAGCTGTGTACTTCCAGGTAAGAGGCGTTGGGTATTGCAGCCAACAAATGCAGATGGAGTTCATGAACCCCATGCGTTGTCACTTTCAGATTGTTCGCATAGGCAAGTCTGGCAACACGCATCCAATTCGTAATGCCACCTATATTGGAAACGTCCGGTTCCGGGAAAGCCACAGCACCTTCAGCAATCATATGCCGAAATTCATAGACTGTGTGAAGATTCTCGCCCGTAGCAATGGGGACACCACCTTCTCTCGCAATGCGTCCATGACCTCCATAGTCATCCGGTATGGTTGGTTCTTCTAACCAAAACAGGTTATATGCCCGCAATTGATGAGCAGCCCGGATCGCCTGTTCCACCGTCCAACGCATATTGGCATCCGCCATCAGGGGCATATCTGGCCCTATGAGGTCACGCACAGCCGCAACGCGCTCAAGGTCTTCACTCAGATTAGAACAACCAACCTTCATCTTAATAGCCCGAAAGCCCTTTTGTATATTCTGCCTGGTTTGTTCTAGTAGTTCTTCTGTCGAAAGTTGGAGATCAATGCCACCTGCATAGGCATGAGCCGACCCCGAATAACCCCCTAGCAACCGCCAGAGAGGTTCACCTTCTTTGTGCCCTTTTAAGTCCCAGAGCGCGATGTCTACCGCAGAGATGGCGAAGGAGACGAGGCCGCCGCGTCCGATATAATGCAGTTTCCACCACATCGTTTCCCACAGGTGCTCAATCCGTCTTGGATCGGCGTTGAGCAAGACGGATTTCAATTCATCATTGATGAGCGATTGGATCGCACCCCCGCCATGACCAATGGTATAAGTATAGCCAATGCCTTCTAACCCGTCGCTTGTTTGTAACTTGACCATCACCACTTCAAAATGTGTCATTTCGCCATGTGTTGCATCCCACATCGGATGGCTTAATGGCAGACGGAAGCGGCGGGTTTCGACGGCTGTAATCATCAACCTATCCTTTCATTGGGACTGAATTCACACAAGACCTATTGTATACTCAAAATCAGCGATACATAATGAGGGTAATATTGCTATGATTACTGAAACACAAAGTGAACAATACAAGTTAGCTTTAGTCAACTTTCTTGAAGCATACCCCAACTATACAACCACAGCCAAGCTGGATAGTTTGAGAGCAACTGATTACAAACGATTGGATGATAATCGACAGATTTATCTGGATTATACAGGGGGCGGTCTCTATGCTCAATCACAACTCGATGCGCATTTTGATATGTTACGAACTGGAGTCTGGGGCAATCCCCATTCGCAGAATCCAACCTCGTTGGCAATGACAGAGCATGTTGAGCAGGCACGCGGTTATGTGCTGACTTATTTTCGGGCAGACCCTGATGAATATGATGTCATCTTTACACCCAATGCCAGTGGTGCGCTCAAACTAATCGCTGAGTCATTCCCTTTCCAGACCAACGGGCGTTTTCTGGCATTAGCAGATAACCACAATTCAGTCAATGGGATTCGGGAATTTGCTCGTGCCAAGGGTACACAAACCGATTATACCCCAACCCTTCTGCCTGACCTTCGCATTGACGAGACAACACTTACAGCCCAACTCAATCAGCTTGACTCTTCTGCTCCGAACTTGTTCGCCTATCCTGCCCAGTCTAATTATACGGGTGTGCAGCATGATCTGGGATGGATTGCAGCGGCACAACAACGCGGTTGGCACGTTCTGCTTGATGCAGCAGCCTTTGTTCCCACTAATCGCCTAGATTTGAGCGTTTATCATCCCGATTTTGTTTCCCTCTCATTCTACAAAATGTTTGGGCATCCAACCGGAATTGGTTGTCTGATTGGACGCAAGGAGGCGCTGAGGCGATTAGTCCGCCCCTGGTTTGCAGGTGGTACGATCACAACAGTTTCGACAATGGAAGCAGGTTGGCATTATATGATTGACGGCCCCCCAGCTTTTGAAGAGGGGACTGTCAACTATCTGAACATTCCAGCAGTCGAGATTGGGCTGCACCATATCGAATCAATCGGCATTGAGTGTATCCATGATCGAGTCATCTACCTGACGGATTGGCTCCTCACACAAATAACTGGGCTAAAACATGACAATGGACTATCACTCGTCCATGTTCAAGGGCCGACAACCGTTGAACAACGCGGCGGTACGATTAGTTTTAGTTTAAATGACCCAACAGGCCAGCGACTAGACTATCGTCGGATTGAGATGCTGGCTAACAAAGCTAATATCTCGCTACGGACGGGGTGTTTTTGTAATCCGGGCAGCGGCGAGATTAGCCACAATCTGCTCAAAGAGGAGATGGCGACTGCCTTTGGGCGGGAAAAGAGTGTATCCTTTGATGAATTGTATGTGATGGCGGCAGAAAACTATGGCAAATACCCTAGTTCGATCCGTATTTCGTTAGGTATCGTCTCAAACTTTCAGGATGTCTATGCGTTCATGAATTTTCTTGAGGCCTTTAAGAATCGCCCCGCAGCCGAGATGAACAGCTTGCCCATCAGGTCGCATAACATACCCGATACAGCCTGACCCAAGACATAACAGCAAAGCTACAAACAACAGACCGATTCAATGGCTCAATCAGCCATTGTGCCCAGCCTCTGAGCCAGTTGGAGATTTCGACGAAAACCAATCGTTTTACGCTCCAGGCTCTATGAGCGTAGACATCGTTAAGCTATTTAGATGCAGTTAGCCGAAAATCACGCGACGGAATTGCAGGGCCGTACATACGATGGTAATAGGGATCATCGGGCAGGATTGAACCCCATTGGATGGGCTGTCGGGTCAATGCACTCTTATACAAAGCGGTCAAAAACTCAACTGTGCGGCGAGCTTGATCGCCGGTTGTCAGGGGTAGTTCACCCTTCTCAATCGAATTGACCAGAGCCATCATCTGGGCTTCATGACGATTGGGAACGTCATCTGGGATGGCCTGCCACTGTTCCAGTTCGTCGTCCCAATCTGCCTCGTACTTTCCATTTTTGGGAATACTAAAGCACCAGTTCTCATTGGTATAACGATAAACATGATCAAGTTCAATGGTCGCTCGTTGGAAATCGAAGCGAAGATACGAATCTTCGCGGGGCGAAAGCACACTGTTGACAACACTACCTAACGCCCCATTTGCAAAGCGGACATGTGCCATCGAGACATCCTCTACTTCCATATCCCGATCAATTGTTCCTGCAATGGCGGTGACTTCTGTCCAATCGCCCATCAGCCATAAAAACAAATCCATCGCATGGATGCCATGCCCAATCGAGACGCCTCCGAACGCGGTAGACCATTGACTACGCCAAGGCACATGGAAATACTCATGGGTGCGATACCACATGGTATTGCAAATCCCCACCAGTGGCCGCCCCAGCACCCCCCTATTAATCAATCGTTTGACATGCTGGGCTCCTGATCCAAAACGCCATTGAAACACCACACTGCAAAATCGCCCGGTACGGCGTTCAGCTGCCTGTAACTGATCGAGTTCATTGAGCGAGGCCACTAGCGGTTTCTCACATAAGACATGTGCGCCTGCTTCCATGGCTTTAACCGCTAGCATCAGGTGCGTGCCAGGTGGTGTACACAATTGAACCAGATCAGGTTGTATCGTTTCTAACATCTGGTCATAATCGGTAAACTGTGTAGCGATGTGATGCTGTTGGCAAAAAGTGGAGAGAAGTACGCTATTCAAGTCAACTGCAGCCACGATCTCAACCCAATCTGAGACCGCTTCGTTAATGGCCCGAACATGCCCATGTGCGATATTACCTGTACCGACAATGACGGTGCGGAGCTTCGTCATAAATTCACCTCAAGTTTAGAAGAATGGTTCTATTGCAACGGCTACACTATCCGCTAGTATAGGCGATATTCTTCTAATTCAAAGTGGAGAGAAAGATGGGCAAAGGTCAGGTTTATAACGATCCTAAATTTACATATGAAGATGCTTACAGTGGTCGTACCATCACACGGCTGACCGACTACTTAGGCCATTCCAACCATTTCTATTTTACTGATCCCTGCTGGTTCAATAACAATCGATCCTTTTTCTTCACCTCAGATCGAGGCAATCAGAGCAATCTATTCCGATACGATCTAGATGGAGGCAAAATCACACAATTAACGGATCTTAACGGCAAAGGTCGCCCTAGTGGTAACTGGAGCAAGGCCAATCAACGGCTTTACTTTGGTTGGCAAAACCAACTGTATGAGCTTGACCCAGTAACATATGAAATGTGTCCTTTTTATGAAGGTAGGGACGGGTTTAATCCAGTATCCCGCGCCAACCCAACAGCTGATGGCAAATATATCATTACACATCTGCAAGAAACTGTTCAACAGGACAAACCTGCTGTTTCATTTGCCTATTCACGCTTCCAGGAGTTGTTCCATGCTAGACCTCTGACTCAAATTGTGCGGATTGAACTGTCCACAGGTAAAAGCGATATCATCCACGAAGACAAGCGCTACATGACCCACATCAACACCTCCCCCGCCAATCCGACTGTGATGACGTTTTGCCATGAAGGGCCTTGGCAGTGGGTAGAACAGCGTATTTGGGGCTTGAACATCGAAACAGGCAAGTCCTGGAAAATCCGCCCGCAGGATGACGGGCAGTTTGCTATCGGTCATGAATACTGGTTCGCAGATGGTGAACACATTGGCTATCATGGACGACCTCGTGATGGCAAAGGCGATCATGTCTTTGGTCGGCTGAAATGGGACAACAGCAACCATGTGGAAGTCCGCTTTCCCTTCCATTCCACCCATTTTCATAGCCTGGATGAACACATGATTGTGGGTGATGGCACACCAGCGGCAGTTTTCAGTAGCCAAGGTAAAGCACAGCCATTTATTCAATTATTCAGATGGAATGGTGAGGCATATATCGGGCCCAAAATCCTGGCCTATCATCGTAGCACGTTTAATGACCAGCATGCCCACTGTCATCCACGCTTTACACCCGATGGCAAATATATCCTCTATGCAACTGATCTGACCAGCTACTCGAATATATATCTGGCAGAAATCGGTGATTTCGATGACTTGCCAGACCTGACCGAAGATACCCAACCGCGCCACACATAAACAGGACAATCGCTATGCCTAAAGGCCAGATATTCGATGACCAACCTTTCCAGTACAAAGATAAATACAGTGACTGTATAATCACTAAACTGACTGACTACTTTGGTCATTCCAACCATCTCTATTTCACTGATCCGTGCTGGTTTAATGATGGACAGTCGTTGGTCTTCACCTCAGATCGAGGCAATCAGAGCAATCTATTCCGCTATGATCTGAACACCAACCGCGTTATGCAATTGACCGACCTTCAGGGCGAAAGCATCGAAAACGAGCGCGTGTTTGATCATCGCCCAGCAGGAGCCTACAGCAAAGTCAACGGCAAGCATTATTATTGGTGGCAGAATGCCCTGTATGAACTGAATGTTGATACGTGCCAAGAACGGTTGATTTATCAGGCTCCGCCCGACAAAGTGTTGGGGATTCATGCCATCACATCTGCAGATGGAAAATATATCTGTAACGCCATGCGCCAACATTACCCCGATCCTGAGCCTGAAATTGACTACCCCTACTCCCGTTTTCCCCGCTTGTTCCCACTCAAGCCGTTGACACAAATCATCCGCGTCGAAGTAGCAACAGGCAAAATGGAAGTCATCCATGAAGATCAACGCTTCATCACCCATGTCAATCTCTCACCGACACAGCCTGACATTCTCACTTTCTGTCATGAAGGTCCCTGGGACAAAGTGGAACAGCGCATTTGGGGAGTCAATATTCAAACAGGCGAATCCTGGAAAATTTGCCCACAGGATGATGGCCGCTTCGCCTTAGGGCATGAATATTGGTTCAACGATGGTGAACACGTTGGCTATCATGGACGACCTCGGAATGGTGAAGGTGATCATGTTTTTGGTTATCTCAAGTGGGATAACAGCAACCATAGGGAAGTCCGCTTTCCGTTTCATTCTACCCATTTCCATAGCCTGGATCAAAACTTGATCGTGGGTGATGGCACACCAGCCGGACGCGGCGCAAATCAACCATTTATCCAGTTGTTTAAGTGGGATGGTATGCAGTACATTGGCCCTAAGATTCTAGCGGTGCATCGTTGTACATTTAATCATCAACATTCCCATTGTCATCCGCGTTTCTCACCAGATGGCAAGAAGGTTTTATACACATCCGATTTGACAGGTTACGCCAACATGTACATGGTTGAGTTTGAAAGCTTTGAAGCGCTGCCTGATTTGACATCGGAGACTGTTGTGTAATAGGCAAGGCAGTGGTGTGTCCATGTGACGAGGGGTATCCAGGCCGCACAGGACTATCGTGTTCGGTGTTAGTTGCTGTGGGAGGCTAGGTTGACGATCATGGAGGTGCTTGTGGGCCAAATCGTCCCGTTGCTGCTGCCATTTTTTCGCAGCAGTAGCAACGGCAGAAAGCCAAGGAAAATGGCAGTCAAAACGGTCTCCAAATGGGTTGGTCAACAGTCGCCTTAGTATATGTGATTTGAGTGAACGTGTGTTCTGTGTTCGGGCAGGGTTTCCGGTGATAGCAAAATTCAGGGCTTACGTGGGTGGGCAACACTAATTTGCATGGTAGCTGTACTATCCGTTACAATCGGACCAGTCATTATGCTTTATTTTCGTCCCCAGTTTTTCGGAGGTTCTATGGTGCAGGGGACAGGTAAAAGAACACCTTCCTTCAAGGGTTTAACCTGGCAACGAGACGATTATTATTCATTTTTTTCTCCCATCGACTGGCATCGGTTTGAATGGGAGGATGGTCGCAAGGGGATTATCCTGGGGCCATCACCTGATTCGATCCTTACCATTTTCGCGGTAGATGTCCGTGAATTGGGCATGACAGTTGATCAGAATGACCTCCACGATCTGATGACCGGATTCATGGATGGCATCAAGCAACTCCCAACCTGCGAAATCGAAGAACAAGACAGTTCAATCGTAGGTGGTTTAATTATCCTGGAAGCCCGTTATACCTATAAAGATGAGGGCACAACCCGTAAACGTTGGGTTCGGGTGCTGTATCACAACACCCGTCAAATTGCGTTTACGGCACAGGGCGAAACGGTGGAAGCCTTTCATTACTGGTTGCCCATGTTCAATGAAGCGATGATGACCGCCAAAGTTCATAATAGTAAGCCGCAATTCGAGAGCTTGTAACGCCATCTCAACCGGGTGTCAAAAGATACTCGATTATGCAAGATGATATATCCTATATGATGGAGCGAAGGAGGAAGCTATCGGACCGATTTAACTAGAAGCAAACATAGATCGTTTAACATTAAGGAGGAATTTACTTAAATGACTCAACAAGGAATGTCCCGTAGAACTTTCCTACAGGTGACAGCAGCGAGTACTGCCGCTGTTGCTGCAGCCGCGACTCCCTTCGCAGCTCTGGCGAAGCAGGATATGATGTATAACGAAGCACCAGCCCTGGCTGAGCTTGTTGCCAGCGGCGACCTGCCCCCGGTTGAAGAGCGTTTGCCTTCTAACCCGCGTGTGATTACGCCTCGGGTTGAGGTTGGTCAATATGGCGGAACCTGGCGGCGTGCCTTCAAGGGTATATCTGATCGCTGGGGCCCGACCAAGCTTAATGAAGAGATGGCCATAGAGTGGGATGCACCTGATGTTGACACCATCAACGTCATCGCCAACTACATCTCTGGTTGGGAACAGAATGACGATGCTTCTGCCTTCACCTTCACCCTCCGCGAAGGCTTGAAGTGGTCAGATGGTAGCCCGTTCACTACTGCTGACGTGCAGTTTTGGTACGACAATATGTACCTGGGCGAATTGGGGAATAAAGCCAATCAGTTGACCATTGGTGGTGAGGACATGGGTCTTGAAGTCGTGGATGAGTTGACCTGGACGGTCACATTCCCGGCCCCCAATCCCATTCTTCCCATCTTTATCGCCAAGAGTACGCTCGGTTTGCCCGGTGGCCCAACGATGGCAGCACCAGTCGCTTACTTCAGCCAATTCATTCCTGATCTAACAGATGATCAAGCTAAGATTGATGCTGCAATTGAAGCGAATGGTGTGGGGACATGGCAAGAGCTATTCGGAAATGCGGGTGACCTACAAGGCCCAATCGGTTTCTGGTTCCGCAATCCGGAAAAGCCGGGTCTCAATGCGTGGGTTGCTGGTAATCTGCCAACCGAAGACCCATATCGGATGGTGCGGAATGCGTATTATCACGCCATTGATACCGCGGGGAACCAACTGCCCTACATTGACGAAATCACGCATGATCTGTTCGATGATAATGCTGTCTTTGACCTGTGGATTGCCCAGGGGCGTATCGATATGCAGTCGCGGCATGTGAATTCAGGCAACTTTACTTTCTACAAGGAAAGTGAAGAAGCCGGCAACTACCAGGTCATTCTGTGGACGAATGCTTCCACTGGTGCCCTCCACCCGAACATTAGCCACAAAGATCCCGTGCTGCGCGACCTGTTTGATAATGCTGACTTCCGTCAGGCACTCTCGATCTCGATTGATCGCGAAGAGATCAATGATTTGATCTACGATGGTTTGTTCGAGCCACGCCAGGCATCGCCCGTTTCTGGTTCACCCAACTATGATCCTGAGTTTGAAACAAAATGGACGGAGTACGATCCTGATGCAGCCAACGCCCTGCTGGATGGTATCGGCTTGACCGAACGGGACGCCAATGGATTCCGTTTGCGCCCAGATGGTGAAACACTATCCTTCAGGATTCTGCATCGTTCGACCACCGGTTCCCAGGGCGCAGATGAAATGCAATTGATCGAAAACTACTGGAGGGCTATTGGGCTTGATGTCAGCCAGGATGTGGTCGAACGCTCGCTTTATGAAGACAGAGTTGAGAGTGGGGATGTGGACGTCGGTGTTTGGGGCGTTGACCGTAGCTCGGTGGTCATCGCTGATCCCGGTCGTTACATTGGTACAATTGACGATGGCCCTTGGGCTACGATGTATGGTCACTGGTGGGATGTGGGTAGCCCCCACCCTGCAATGGAGCCCCCAGAAGGTCATCCCATCCGTGAAATCTGGAACCTGTGGGAACAAGCCCAGGTTGAGCCAGACGAGGCCACGCGCAATGCGTTGTTCCAGCAGATTATCGACATTCATAAAGAACATCCGTATCAGATCGGTACAGTGGGTGAATCACCCCGTATCAACATTGTTGCCAACAACTTCAAGAACGTTGAAGCTGGCTACATTGCGGATGACACGCTGCGTGACATTGGACTACTCAATCCATGTCAATTCTTCATCACGACATAGTCTTACTTTGCGGGAGGGTATGCTCCCTCCCGCAACAAAATGATATTATTAGGCAAGGAATAATACTGTGTTCCAATTTGTCATCCGCCGGCTCATAGTGGCAATATTTACGATCTTGGCGATCTCGGTTGTGAGTTTTGTCATCATCCAGCTTCCACCAGGGGATTTCTTGACAGCTTATGTCGCCACCCTATCAGAACAAGGGGATACTGTTCCCCAAGAGCAGATTGAAGCCTTGCGTGAAGCCTACGGCCTAGGTGAGCCGGTCTACATCCAATACATCAAATGGTTCAGCGGGGCTATACGAGGTGATTTTGGACAATCATTGGAATGGGGCGTTCCGGTCAATACCATGATCTGGGGTCGTTTGGGCAACACCTTAATGATTACGTCCTCATCCATATTATTTGTTTGGTCAATTGCGATTCCCATTGGTGTGTTTTCGGCGACACACCAGTATTCAATATTTGATTATGTGTTCACATTCCTGGGCTTTTTAGGCCTGGCAATTCCTAATTTCTTGCTGGCACTGGTCTTAATGTGGGTGGCATTTTCTTCATTTGGGGCAGATGTTGGGGGGTTATATTCACCCGAATATCAGAACGCGCCCTGGTCATTGGCGAAATTCCGCGATTTGTTGGAGCATATCTGGATTCCCATGATTGTGGTCGGGACGGCTGGGACAGCGGGCTTGATCCGCACGATGCGGGCCAACATGTTGGATGAAATTAATCAGCCTTATGTGGAAACAGCCAGAGCCAAAGGCTTAAGCGAACGCCGACTGACATGGAAATACCCGGTACGAGTGGCGTTGAACCCTTTTGTCAGCACGGCAGGTTATGCCCTACCAAGCTTGATTGGCGGCGTTGTCATCACGGCTGTGGTCTTGAATTTACCAACGATTGGTCCTTTGTTGCTCCGAGCGCTCCTCTCTCAAGATATGTTCCTGGCAGGCGCGATCATTTTGCTGATAAGCATTCTCACCGTGATCGGTACGCTCATTTCTGATATTCTTCTGGCGCTGCTTGATCCGCGCATCCGACTGGAATAAGGATTTAGTTCAATGGATAATCCAGCAGATAGCACACAACCCCCTCCTGAAATTCGGGCTGGTGTTCAGGCGGTTATTGATGAAATACCTGATGAGGTATTTGAAGAAAAAGAAGCCGCCATCGCTACGCCACGTCAATTGATGTGGTGGAAGTTCCGTAAACATAGGATTGCGATGGTGAGCGTATTTGTACTCATTCTCTTCTACACAATTGCAATTTTCGCGGATTTTGTCGGGCCATATGACCCGAATCAGCACAATGGTTCTTATAAGTGGGTGCCCCCCATGCAGATCGTGTTCAAAGGATTGCAACCTGGGGTCTATGGTTTAACAACCGAGCGCGATCCTGAAACGCTGCGCATCACGTATCAGACTAACAAAGAAGAATGGTATCCGATTCGCTTTTTTGTGCGCGGTGATTCTTATAACTTTTTCGGGTTGTTTGAATCTGACTTGCACCTGTATGGTCTGGGTGAAGAGGCTAGCGATTTACCTATCTACATTCTGGGATCAGATCGTCTCGGACGTGATATGTTCTCCCGCGTTAATCATGGGGCCCGCATTTCGCTCTCGATTGGTCTGGTTAGCGTGTTTGTTAGTCTTGGCCTGGGCATCGTGTTGGGTGGAATATCTGGCTATTATGGTGGTTGGATCGATAATGTCATCCAGCGCGTCATTGAATTCATTCGCTCAATCCCAACTCTCCCCTTGTGGATGGCACTCAGCGCAGCGCTGCCGCCTGAATTACCCCAAGAGCAGCGCTACTTTGGCATCACCATTATTTTATCCGTGCTTGGCTGGACCTCGCTGGGTCGTCAGGTACGTGGCCGCTTTCTTGCCTTGCGCAGTGATGATTTTGTGTTGGCAGCCCGCTTAACGGGCGCACGTGACCGCCGCATCATCATTCGTCATATGGTTCCTTCGTTTATGAGCCATATTATCGCCTCGCTGACCCTTTCGATTCCCGGTATCATTCTGGCAGAAACATCCCTAAGCTTCCTTGGTCTGGGGTTGCGCCAGCCTGTGATTAGTTGGGGTGTTCTTTTGCAGGAAGCCCAGAACATCCGTACAGTAGCGTTGGCGCCCTGGTTGATGCTGCCGGGTTTGGCAGTGGTAGTAACCGTGTTGGCCTTTAACTTCTTGGGCGACGGCCTGCGTGATGCTGCCGATCCCTTTAGCCGATAGGAGCGAATCGGATGAGTGAAGCATTACTTGAAGTCAACAACTTACAGGTGCAATTCTTCTTAAATGAAGCGACGATCCAGGCAGTTGATGGCGTCAGTTTTCAGATTGAACCTGGAAAAACGCTCGGCATTGTAGGCGAAAGTGGTTGTGGCAAAAGCGTCACTGCCCGTGCCATCCTGAACATGGTCAAAGAACCTGGAAAGATTACAGCTGGCGAAATCATCTATCACGGTCAAGGCACACCACTTGACCTGACTAAGCTCGCCCCCCAAGGGCAAGATATCCGTCGCATTCGTTGGGGCGAAATTGCTATGATCTTCCAGGAACCGATGACATCGCTCAGCCCTGTACATACCATTGGTAATCAGATGGTTGAAGCCATCATTCTGCACGAGGACATGTCGAAAGACGCAGCTGAAGCACATGCTGTTGATCTACTGCAACGGGTCGGATTACCCCAGCCTGGGGGCTTGCTGGGTCGGTATCGGCATGAACTGAGCGGTGGGATGCGCCAGCGTGTGATGATTGCGATGGCCCTATCGTGCAATCCCAAATTGCTGATCGCCGATGAACCGACGACGGCTCTGGATGTGACAACTCAGGCCCAAATCCTCGACTTGATGCGTGATCTCCAACAAGAATTTGGTATGGCGATCATGTTCATCACCCATGATTTGGGCGTGATTGCAGAGATGGCGGATGATGTCATCGTGATGTATCTGGGCAAGGAAGTTGAAATCGCTGACATTGACACCATCTTTTATGGCGCAACCCATCCCTACACCCATGCCCTGCTGCGTTCCATTCCACGCCCTGATGTGGTAGTCGAACGTCTGGAAACCATCTCTGGCAACGTGCCTGACCCAACTGCAATCCCTGATGGTTGTGCTTTTCATCCGCGCTGCCGTCACTTTGACCGGATTAAGTGTGCTGCGCCGCCATTTGTACAGGTAAAAGAGAATCAATGGTCGCGATGTGCGCGTGTAAATGAAGTTAACCAACATCTGCAAGCGGAGCAGAGTTCATGACAGAAACAACAAATCAAAATGACATTTTGCTCAATGTCAATAATCTAAAAAAACACTTTCCCATCCACAAACAGGGGATTTTTCGTAAAACTGTCGTCAACTATGTGCGGGCGGTTGATGGCGTTAGTTTTTCTATTCGGCGCGGCGAGGTTTTGGGTTTAGTTGGTGAAAGTGGTTGTGGCAAAACCACAACGGGTCGTGTCATCCTGCGGGCGTATGATCCAACCGGCGGAGAAATCATCTTCCAGGACGAGGAACGGGGTGAAGTTGATCTGGCAGCACTTTCCCGCGAAGAGATGCGCAGTGTATGGCGCAACATCCAGGTTATATTCCAAGATCCCTATTCATCGCTCAATCCTCGGATGACACTCGAACAGATCGTAGCAGAACCGCTGCACAATTATAATATTCTGGAAGGCAACCAGATGCGGGAGCGTGTAGCAGAACTGATGACGCTGGTTGGCTTGCGGCCCGAATATATGTCGCGATATCCTCATGCCTTCAGCGGTGGTCAACGGCAACGTATCGGAATCGCCCGTGCCCTGGCGCTTAATCCACAGATGATCATCTGTGACGAACCTGTCTCGGCGTTGGATGTCTCGATTCAAGCGCAGATTCTGAACTTGCTCCAGGATTTGCAGAAACAGTTCCAACTAACCTACTTGTTCATCTCCCACGATTTGAGTGTGGTACGGCATCTGTGTGATCGGGTAGCGGTGATGTATGTGGGCAAGATTGTAGAAATTGCTCCGACCAACGATTTGTTTACGGATATCCAGCATCCATACACCGAAGCTCTGCTTGCCTCTGCCCCTAAACCTGATCCGCGTGCGCGACGTACTCATGTGCCATTGGAAGGCGAAGTTGCTGATCCTTCTCATCCGCCGACTGGCTGTTACTTCCATCCACGTTGTCGCTATGTGAAAGATCGCTGCAAGACGGAAGACCCGCTACTGCGGGAGGTCAAACCAGGGCATTGGGCAAGCTGTCACTTTTCTGAAGAATTAACACTCGGATAGTTAGCTTTATTGGAAGGCAACCTATGAAAGTAATGCTGCTGTTCCCTCCGAATTGGACGCCTAGTATGCCCCATCTGGCCCTGCCGACCTTAACAGCCTATTTAAGATCGCGTGGTGTGGATGTCATTCAGCGTGATCTTAACCTAGAAGTATTTGACGAAATCCTGACCCGCAAGTATATGAAAGGGGCAATTGCCCAACTCAAGCAGGATTATGGCCTGAATGCTAGCAAAAAACCTAGCCGACGGGCTTATCCTAGCCGTCAACAAGTCCAATGGGCGCTGCACGAAGGCCCACAACTGGCTGAAGAAGTACAGCAAGCGAAACAGACCATCCGCAGCGCAGCGTTTTTTGATGGTGGGGTCAGTCTGGATGCCTTCGAGGTTGTGATTAAGTGCTTGGAAATCGCATCCCTGCCATTCTTCCCGGCGTCATTGAATCTTCAGAGCTATGTCTCGGCTTATCCAGTGGATAGCAGCCAATCCTTATTAGAAGCCGTGGGCGATTCCCAACACAACATCTTTTTAGACATTTATCGGCGTGGCATTATGAAAGAGATCAAACAAGAACAGCCGGATGTGGTCGGTATCTCGATTCCATCCATGCCGCAGATGTTGGCGGGTATGACCTTAGGCTATCTTATCAAGCAAGAATATGCCCTCAATTGTCATGTAATAGTGGGTGGGCCGCACATCAGTATGCTGCGTGATGAGCTACCGAATGTTCCCTCGGTTTTCAGCCTGTTCGATAGTGCTGCTGTGTTTGACGGTGAAGTCGCACTTTATGAACTGGTACAGGTACTTGGCGGCGATGGCGACCTTTCCCAGGTATCCAACCTCATTTACAATGACAACGGTGAAATCAAAGTCACCAAACGTAAAACACCAGAAAAAATCAGTGATTTGCCACTGCCTGATTTTGATGGCTTGCCGTTGGATCGATATTTAGCCCCACAGTTGGTCTTGCCCTTGTTAACAGCACGCGGTTGCTATTTTGGGAAATGTGCGTTCTGTAACGTGGGCTATGGTGAACCCGAGTCATTCAGCCAGCTAGGCACCAAGAATCTTGCCCAACAGATGCTCGAACTTCGGGATAAATACGGCGTCGAGCATATCTTCTTCGCCGATGAAGCCATCACACCGCGCAACCTGCGCAAGCTCTCGCCGTTGCTAGAGGACATAGGCACACCCATTCACTGGGGTGGTTGTGTTCGATTTGAGAAGGTTATCTCTGGCGAGTTACTAGAAAACATGGGACGTGGCGGCTGCCGAATGATCCTGTTTGGGTTAGAGAGTGCCTCAGAAGGCATCATTGACCAGATGGTTAAAGGCACAAAACTGAATGATATGAGCCGCATCCTGCGTGAAAGCAACGAAGCCGGCATCTGGAACCATACCTTCTTCTTCTTCGGCTTTCCTGGCGAGACCATTGAAGATGCCCAGCAGACGGTGAACTTCTTGTTCGACCATAAGCCCTATGTCAATTCGGCTGCGATGGGTACATTCTTGATGGAACGTTATTCCCCGGCCCATCGCTTTCCACAAAGTTTTGGTGTTTCCAGAATTATCGAGGAAGAGGATAAAGACCTCGCTATCTATTTTGATTATGAGGTCTATAAAGGCATGGATGCAGAAATGGCGGAACGGGTGGCAGATCGTTTCATGGATACGCTACCAGATAAAGCCTATCCGCAGTTTTATGCCAATGATGTTTACCGCTTCCTGTATGCTAGCCATTTAGGAGGGCAAGGTCTTAGCTTACCGCCCTGGCTCGTACCAGATGAAGCACCCCAACAAGGATAATCAATAATCATGACAGCAGGTAAAGTTTGGCCCAGCGAACTCATCATTTTTGAAGATCCACGTACAGGCGTGGAAGTCAAGCAATTGACTCATTATCGCGCCCACAGTCATCATTTCTACTTCACCAACCCTGGCTGGTACGATAACGGTAGCAAGTTACTTATCAGTTCAGATCGAAGCAATGTTACCAACCTCTACGCTGTTGACCTGAACACATATGAAATCATCCAATTGACTGATCTGACTCCCTTACCTTTACCGCGTGAGGTGGAGTTTTTGCGGGCATGTGTCAATCCGGTGCAGGATGAAGCGTATTTCTGGTATGGCTATGATTTGGTCGCGCTTGATTTGCACAGCTTGCAACAGCGCACCGTCTATCGTATGCCTGATGGGTATGATGTCTCGATGACAAATTGCAGCCCGGATGGGAACCATGTCTATTCGAGCATATCTGAAGATATGTCAAAGTGCTTCCGGGTGGATTTATTGCGAGGTTATGTGGGCTTCTGTGAAACCTGGAAAGCTAAGCCGCACAGCCAGATTGTTCAGGTAGCGACAGATGGCAGTGGTAGTAAGACTGTGTTTGAAGAGAATTACTGGATTGGCCATTGCAATACATCACCCAAGCATCCTCACCTGCTCACCTATTGTCATGAAGGCCCGTGGAACGAGGTGGATAATCGCATCTGGGGGCTAGATGTGAACACAGGCAAAGCCTGGAAGATACGCCCCTGTGGAGAGGGTGAATTTGTTGGACATGAATACTGGCATCAGGATGGCGAATACATTGGGTATCATGGACGCTACCCGGATGACACCGAGTTCTTCGGCCACATTCGCTATGACAATACCCAACAGATCGAAGTGCCCTTCCAGCGTGTTAAATCACGGCATGGGCATTTCCACTCTAATGACATCAATCGGGTTGTCAGTGACGTAGGGCCGACAGTGAATATCTGGCAGTGGAACAACGAAGATTATGGTGAAGCGCGGGCGTTATGCAGCCATGATTCGAGCTTCAAGATTCAACAGTTGCATGTGCATCCACGTTTTAGTGAAGATGGTTCGCAGGTGGTGTTCACAGGCGATGTGAGTGGTTATGGCAACGTTTATTTAGTGGAGATGCCAGACTTTGCCACTCTTCCGTTGAGCCGTGATGTTGCTGAATTGTAGCTAGTGCCTGAAACGAAAATTGTAACTGGCCGTCTACTGTTCAGTTCGATAGAATCGATGTTATAGCTGGATGGAGAGATTGAACTTTGCAGGTTATTAGAATTCTGTTTGGGATTATTGTCCTCACGGGTGGTATTGGATGGATTGGGTTGCACATAAAATTGAGACGTTTTATCGTTTCGGTAGGTGACAAACAACAACCGGGCCCAATTAAGATGCCCGCCAACTTGCCGGCTCCTGTTGCCAGATATGTCGAAACGGCAATTGGAGACCCAATACCCATTATCGAAACGGCTCTGGTTTTGGGGAGAGCCAGACTGGTCATCAATGGTATCCCAGTTCCGGCACGGGTCAAATTTTATCATTGTGCGGGTCAGGCTTACTATCACTATCTTCAGGTTGGTTGGTTTGGCACCCCCCTGCTTTCGGTGAATGAGCGCTATTTAGATGGGGTAGCAATAATAGATATTCCTGGAAATACCATCAGGGATAATGTGCAAACAAATTCGGCAGCGAACCTCGGATTATGGGCAGAGACTGTCTGGTTGCCTTCCGTTTGGTTTACCGATGAGCGTGTGTCTTGGGAAGCAGTTGATGACACAACGGCACAGTTGGTCGTACCATATGCAGATGAAGCAGAGGTATTCACAGTTCGCTTTGATCCTACAACGTATCTGATCACTGAACTTTCAACCATGCGCTACCAAAACCCTGACTCAACAGAACGCACCCTCTGGACAGCAACTATGATTAACTGGAAGAAGATCAACCAGATCATGATTCCATCTGTCTGTGAGTTGCGATGGGCAAACGACAAACCCTGGGCCCATTGGACAATTGACGACGTCATTTACAATCTGGATGTTTCGGATCGGTTCGCTGAATTTGGCAGCAACAGTTGAACAGTTAACCTGCGCTGGTCTTGTTGTGTAACACCAGCGCATCGGGGTGTAGATCAACCAGGAGTTCAGCAAGTAAGGCCACTGCTTTGTGGAGTCCATCTGTTGGGCGGGGTGTGCCGATGGTACTCATTTTGATTGTAAATTCATCTGGTTGTTCCCGCTGAATGACCAACAGCCCGACATGTTGATTGATAGTCGGCTCATGGACAAAAACCTCGAACATTAGCGAGCGTTCGCTGCGATATTTGTCGATGAACTTCAGATTGATATCCTCAAGGCGCACCTGTGTGAGCTCGGCTTGTTGGTAAATGGCATCAAGTGAAAGCGGCGTTTGAATGACCACATGCGGCATCGTTGGTAGCTCCTTGATAACGGGTATCTCTGGGCCGGGCACATCATTGCGTTGATAAACAAAATAATAGCAGCCACGACCTACGGCATGGGCTTTCTTTTCATATTTGGTTTGTACCCGCTGCTGATAGTAATTGCCCCAGGCCGTGTCAAACTGATTGGTCAGGCCTGGGGTTTCTGCCAGCAGTTCCGCGCTCATTTCAGCATAGGCGAGGATGTCTGTTGCCAGAAAGAGCCATCCACCTGGCAGCAAACGACTGACCATTGTGTCCAATGTGTCACGCCGTATTAAACGACGTGTGGCATGACGTTCTTTGAACCAGGGGTCAGGAAAATTGACGTGAATTTCTTCCAGGCTGTGTGGTTTGAATAAGTGATGGAGGGCTGTTTGGGCAGTCGAGCGCACGACGCGAACGTTGGGCATTGGCTTGCGTACGATCATTTTTTCTAGGCGGAAGAGGCAGGCATTGTTGATCTCCACTCCGATGATGTTGTGATTTGGGCGATGGATATGAAGATATTCCAGCATTTGTCCATAGCCAAAGCCAATCTCTAGGATGAGAGGCCGTTCACGTTTGAAAATCGCGCTCCAATCGGTAGGCCAGGGGAGGGCATAACTACTGAGTTTGGGCAGGGGCATGAAGTCCTCGTAGACGAGCCAAGAAAGCCTGGGCATCGTCGGCAGCAATATACGGCGTGGTCTGGATAAAATTCACGATTTCCACCGGGTTGCCGGCAAAAGCATTCAGTTGATTGATGGCAACCGAGATTAGATTACGCTCTTCCAGCAGGCAATTGAAATGAACATCACAGCCCGGAATAGGCGTGGGATAATTGATGATTTCCGTATGGATGGCGTTCTTTTTCGTCTGGAGGTAGGTTTTCACATCTTCCAGGATCGTTGTCATGGTTTGTCACCTCTTTTTGGAACAGAGTCTACCACAGAATACATCGGCTGTTGCCGCCGCCGCAGAAGAAAAAACGGCGGCAACGTGGAAGGACCGGGGGGAGAGGGGGAGAACCGGCGGAGAACCGGCGGCAAAAACAGGTTTCCAATGCTGCTAGGCAAGAAAAAAATGGCAGTCAAAATAGGCCTCCAGAACAGTCGATACAGTCTGAGTGTAGGTGAAAAAAGGTGATTTGGGAGAACATATGGCAGAATGTATGTTCTGTATTTGAAGGTAGACATGCCGCTGGTTAGAAGCACGCAACTGGGGTTTGGGATAGAGGCGGAGGGAGGTTAGCCCTAGGAGCGGGGCGGCCAGCCCACAGAAAACAGAGCCCAGAGCTAGCCTGACCTATGGTCAGGGAGAAGAGCGGGCACAACGAACACCGAAGTTGCCGCTGACATTATCGGGATCGAACCAGTAGCGATTAGCACCCCGCAGAGAGTCGGGAGTACCGCTGAACGAGCCACCCCGCAACACACGCCCGTCATCATTATTACTATCATATTCACTGTCAGCACTGTACGGGTAGTCCTTATAGAGCGAACTCGTCCACTCCCATAGATTGCCACTCATATCCATCGCACCCACCCAGGATGCGCCTTCAGGTCGGCTGCCCACTGGGGCTGTTTTCTTATTGCCATATTCGGCACCATCCTCACCAATCACCTTCGAGGCATCATACTCGTTTCCCAAGGATACACGAGACCATCGGGCCCACGCGCCGCGTATTCCCACTCAGCTTCAGTGGGCAAGCGGGCGCCGCGTTCCTCACAGTACAGTGATCGCGTGCCTCAAGCCAATTGACACAGTTACGCGGTTGCTCGGGTTCTGATGACCAATCCTCACAACCTATCGAATCATATTGTTCGTTCCTGACTTCATATTTATCGATCCAGAAGGGTTGGTCAAGGTGTTGCTCATGAACGGGCTGTTCGTCATCATGACCCGCATCGCTGTCCATCATGAAGCTACCTGCCGGAACCAGCACCATCGTCACGCCATTGAAGTCCTCCTCATAAGGCGTCCAGTCTGCGTTGGCAGTAACAGGGGTGCGGGCGATTTGCTCTGGCGATAGCGTAGGGGTGGGCGTATCTGTCCAACTGTCGATCCATTCTTGCGTAGTTGTCGCGGCTCGTTGTGTTGCTTGAATAGCGGATGCCGTCGCACTGGCAAGTACCTTCGCCTCGGCTGTGTTCTCAATGTCGGCTGATAGTAAAGGCGTATGGGTCGGTGTAGCAGTAGGAACACTCGCCGTTAATGTCATATGGCCGCTGGCTTCTCCGGTTTCAACCACATCTGTCATATCCAGGGTTGGAGCCGTCGTGTTTGATGGGGTCTGTGTTGGTGTCTCAGACGGGGCGTTGGCTCCTGGATCGATCAACCCCGCCGCAGTAATTACGGCGGCGATAATGATGGCAGCAAAGCCAATCCAGGCTGTTCGGATCATAGCTTTCGGTTGATCCGGTGTTTCTGGTGGGGGTTTAAATCGTAGTGTTTGTGTTTCGATCTCCGGTGCGTCGGCGGTGCGAGTTGGCGTTGGCTCATCAGCGGGCTTGGGTGTAGCGGGCTTCCAGAGGGGGCGGCGTTTTCTGGCTTGGGCAATTTGGCGCTCCAATGCCCCACTCAAGCGGGCAATGGCTTCGGGGTCATCCACACCATGTTTCATATCAACATACTGAATGTCCTGCAAGTCCCCAACCAATTGTGTGCGGTCATGGGCTTGGATGGTGATGCTGCAATGGCCTTGAGGATAGCCTCCCACCAGCGATCCCCACCTAAGAGAGCATGCGGGGCTTGATCGTACCAGATGGTGTCGTGTACCCGCATTTGTTGCAGGCGAAGGTAGAGTTGCTCGACGAATTGGAGATCGACCCGACTATAGGAGATGAAGATTTGAGCCATGAGAAACTTGCTGATGATAATATTTTTGAGATTATGACATGTATTGAAGAAGGCTACACCTATTCTAGCACAGGCTGATGGCTTCAAAATCCAGCAAAATGAAACAGAACCCAGCGCTAGCCTGATCTATGGTATCGAACCATATTGTTCGTTCCTGACTTCATATTTATCGATCCAGAAGGGTTGGTCAAGGTGTTGCTCATGAACGGGCTGTTCGTCATCATGACCCGCATCGCTGTCCATCATGAAGCTACCTGCCGGAACCAGCACCATATGTCAATGACAAGACAGATGATGTTGTGTTGGAGAAACTAGACAAGCGTTATCGAGAAGTTTGACGTTAGTGCAGTGATTTTTCAGTCATGATGAAACGACTGATACTACGTTCTATCCGCCGGGATGTATGGAATGATGCCTTGCTCATAAGCCATGACTTGTACTTCGCGTGGGGCAGAGCGAATATCGACCATCATGCCATCCATCATCACCATCCACACGAAGGGGTTGTCATCAATCTTGCTCGGTAAAGTCCACCCTGGGTCAAATTGCACTAGGTCAAAGGTGTCGAACAACTCAGTCGATTTTTTGCTGGCAGTCCCCTGACTGACACTGAATTTCTGGCAGAGGTCGCCTGCTGATAGGTGTGGGTTTTGGCTAGGGTCGAATAGAAAATTCACACGCCCAATGGTGTAGACAATGGCTGCCGCCCATGATTTGGCTTGTCCGCGCTCTAAGCGGTCTGCGTGCTGAAACAGGAACATGTCAAGCAATTTGATGCTCATATCATAGTATTCATTGTTGAGATGCTCGGTACAAACCTTATGAATGAGTGTCTGGGCAGCTTTGTGCTGGGCTTTTGCTTTCTCAGTAACAGGTGGTGGCTTCACGGCTTCAGCAATTTTGGCATTGTACTGCTCGATAAAGCCTGCCACTTGTGCTTCATCGGTAATGTCAACACCTTCATCCATCATCTGTGTCAGAATGATTTTGGTTGGGCTATGGTTGGCTGAATTTTCTAAGGCATCGGTGATGCGCTTGACAAGATTCTTTTGGTTCAGAACCTTAAGGCAGGTATCAGCACTACGTAAAGAATACTCACGTTTCAGGAATTGAAAGAAGGCTTTTAGTTCTTCGATTAGAGTAGGCACATCTGTTGGGTCAATGATGACAGTTGCTGGAATGATGTCATAAAAGATCTCGCGCATCGTATCGGTGTAAAGAAAATCGAGTGAAAGTCCCATACGCCAAATGACGACATCCAAGAATAAATCTGCCCAAGCGACTTCATTCCCTTTTAGAAAGGCTTGCCCCTCTGGTGACGACGCAAAGTTCTCGAGCAAAGTCTCGCAGTATTTCTCCGCTTCTTCCTCAAGAAAATAATGTTCCTTATCGAAAAAGTATTGATTGATGTCAAAGCTCATATGTCCCCCCCGATTAAGGTATCAGAAATCCCAAGTATACTTAACTTATCTCAATTTGAGGTAAAGGCAAAATATTCGCCGCACCCTGACGCTGGGCGCAGCAACTTCGACTCGTGCAAAATACGCTTGGGACGTGCAATGATATTTAGAAACCCGTCTTCGTCCTCAGATGAGCCACGATTAACGATAATCGCGGGTGTCCAGAACCCCATTGGTTGATTGTTCAGGATGGCAATGTAGAGAGCGACTGGAGGGTTACATTTCAGCCAAGCCGACTGGTAAACGAGTCCGACAAACGTGGTGGCGTAGGACTTGGGAAATGAGTAGCTGCCAAACGCACAGAGCTTTTCAAAGACATCTTCTGCAAAAGCGCCTGTGTCCAGGAGATCATCAATGTTGTTGACATTTCGTGAACAGCGTTGGGTGGAAACGAAGAGTTTGTCAGCCGTGCCCCGATAATTCCCACGCATTTAGGCGTTGACCTGTAATACTACTTCCATCCTGTTGAGCCAGTGTGACAAATGCAGGTGTCAGCAGATATGGATCAACCCACTTTTGCTTTAACTCGTTAGGATAATTGTACTCTGACATGGGTGTGTGCATGTACATGCCGGGCGATATGGTGTTAACGGCGATGTTGCGATCTTTGCCCTCCATCGCCATACATTTCATAAAGCCTTCAAGTCCGTGCTTGGCAGTGCAGTATGGGCTTTCATCTATAAACCCTTCAATCCCAGAACGAGACGATACGTAGACAATACTGCCACTCCCAGCATCTGTCATTGCTTGCCACACTGCCTGTGTGAGGAGGAAGGCTGCTTGAATTCCGACGTTCACCTCCCGTTGCCAATCTTCTAGTGTTACATCCAAGAGGGGACGATTAACCAGAATCGCTGCATTGTGGACCAAAACGCATGGCGTGCCAAGATGATTCAACGCTTTCTGAATCGCAGACTGTGTTGAATGGGAGTCGGATAAATCGACAGGGTATGGATGGGCATTTGAACCAAGCTCGTTGGCGATCACCTGCAACTGATCTTCCTTAATGTCAAGCAAGGCCACTTGCATTCCTTGTTCGGCATATGCTCTGGCAATAGCAGCACCAAGCCCCTGTGCAGCTCCCGTAACGACGGCAACTTTCCCAGTCAGATCGGTCATGGCTAAGTTAGACTCTTGATAAATGTGCTCAAACGCTCTAGGCCGGTCTCAAAATCTGGAGAGGGCCGCGTCAGTGCGCCACGAATAAATCCTTCGCCTGCGCCACCACCGATTGTCCCTGGCTGGAAAACGAGACGCGCTTCTTCACGGGCTTTGGTGACAAATTCTGCGCTGGTCATTCCAGTAGGACGGATGTCAATGAAGACATAATATGCGCCTTGCGGTTCGCTATATGGTAAACCAACGCTATCGAGTGTTTCCATCCATAATTTCCGACGGCGATCATATTCAGGCAAGATGTCACTTGTGAACCAATCGCGTGGTTGACTAAGTACCGCCAATCCACCGTGTTGAGAAACAGCGTTGGCACAAATCATCATAGCATGATGGAAAGGTAGCATCGCGTCCAGGATGTTTTGAGGGGCCGCGATATAGCCTAGGCGAAGCCCAGTCATGCTGAAGCTTTTAGAGAAGCTATTGATCGTAATGGTACGTTCACGCATCCCCGGCAGACTGCCCAGGCTGATATGCTTATGGTCATCATAGACATAATATTCGTAGATTTCATCGGAGATGACCAGCAAATCCTGTTCTTGTGCTAGGGCTGCTATATCCTTTAGGGTTGATTCGGGAAGCACTGTACCTGTCGGGTTGTTCGGTGTTACGATTACCAGTGCTTTCGTCTGTGGTGTGATGGCTGCTTCCAAATTGGATACATTAATCGTGAAGTTACTATCTGGCGTGGTTGCCACAGGGATAAGCTTGCTGCCCAGAATATTGGCATCCCGTGAGTATTCATCATAGTGGGGGGAGGGCGTTAAAGCATTGTCACCGGGGTCAAGCAAAGTCATCAAAGTAGTCATCAACGCTTCTTGAGCGCCGGAAGTCACCAGAATCTCGGCTTCAGGATCGTAATCCAGATTGTTTTCTACTTTGAGTTTGTCGGCGATTGCATCCCGCAATGCGGGAATTCCGAGCCAACTGGTGTACTGTATTTGCCCTTGAGACAGGGCAATAGTCATCGCATCAAATACATATTGTGGTGGTAAAAAGTCGGGTGTGCCGCTGCCCAAGTTAATCAGCCCTTCAATTGGAACCGAGGTTTGGCGCCCCAGAGACCCCATAACTCGGTTGGCTCGGTTGGATAGATGTTTGTCTATATTCATAATGGTTGGTGTGCTTTCTAGTTCGTTTAGGCTAATGTAATCCAGCGGCGCTCTGCCCAGGATTGTTTGACAGCATCCATTGCAAGCTGACATGCAAGTCCATCGGCAAAGGTTGCGCCTGCCTGCAACGAACGGCCCTCTCGAATTGCTGCCGTCAATTCCTGCATCAATGCAACAAATGAAACATTCCAGATACCCGCGTTTACTCCTGGCAAGTCAGCATTTGGATCGGAGACACTCATATCCTGATAATCTTCCCCGGCCTTGGCGACGAGCAATTTTTCATCGCTGTTTGAGAGCAAGATAGTACCTTCACTACCAAAAATCTGGACATGGTTGCCAATGTTATGCCGCGCAACGCCACTCAAGAACACAGAGACCAGCGCGCCATTTTGCATTTCGAGTGTGAAACTCAATTGGTCATCGGCTGTCGCCGTCCAGGGTTCGCCCGTTGTTTTATCAACACGATAGGGAACCACCGTTGCAATCTGCCCGTTTAATGCGCCAATATCGCCCAGCCACCAACGAATTAGGTCGATTTGATGGGAGCCGTTTGCGCCGAGCCTGCCACCGCCTTGAGCCTCCATAGACCACCAATCGTTTTTGGGGCGAGTGGTTGGATCACCCCAGGTTGAACTGATATTGACAATGTTCATGTGACGCACATCGCCAATGTATCGGGCATCAATCAGTTGTTTGAGTTTGCGGCGCGTTGGATTGAACCGAAGCTCATGCCCCATGATGTGGAGCTTGCTCAGGTTTTCAGCCTTTTCCAGCATAGCCCGTGACTCGTCCGCATTCATTGCCATTGGCTTTTCGCAGAGTACATGTGCGCCAGCATCAAGCGAAGCCAGTGCCATAGGGGCATGGTGTATCGTTGGTGTTGCGATGCCTACCAGATCGACCTCATGGTTACTCAGCATTCGTTTCCAATCGTCGTAGGCGCTGGGAACATTGAATTGATCGGCGGCGGATTGGGCACTTTCCATTCTCGCGCTTGCAATTGCCACTACCTCAACATCATCAATTGTTGCCAGTGCGGGCAAATAAGCAGCTTTGGCGAAACTCGCGCCGATAATTGCTGTTCGTATGGTCATGGCTATTCTCCTTAAAGTAGTCCACGTTCTTTGAGCGCAGTGCCGACAGCTTCGACATTTCTCAGTTCCGCCTCAGAGTAATTGCGAGAGATGAGAACGCCGCTGGCTCCACCGTCAAACCCAGCATGAACACCTTCTCTGATTTCTTGCGGCGTGATCTCTTTACTGACCCCATTGTGCCCGACGCCAACTCCAATCCCTGGATAGACCTTTTTGCCGGTTGCTTTGATGAGCTTTTCGGTCCACTTTTTGACATAATTCGGTGAGAAGCCCGCTAAAGGGGCTTCTTCACGGGAGGCAGTGAAATCGTCCAGGCCAAGCACAGTAGCCAAAGCATTGAAAGCACCATCCGGCGATGCATCGGCGAGTACAGCTTGCTGCCAGGATTCTGCAAAACCAGCAAACCGCGCTCCTGCGGGGGTATGATAGAGAACTGGCTTGAACCAATCGGCGAAGGGCGCATACTCTGATTGGTCATACTGTGCCCGCAAATATGGATTGTAGGTGTTGATGACCTGCCACACACCCAATCCGACTTCAAGTTGTGGATCAAAGAACTTAATCAGTCCGGAGATTTCGCGGTAGAATAGATGATGTGCGTCTAACCACATCTTTTCCCACATCAAGACTTCTGGGTAATGGAGAAGCTGACGCAGTATCAAAATGAAAATAGGGTCATCGTAGCGCTCGCCACCACGAATGGCTGATAGCATCTGGTCGACTTTACGATAACCTTCTATTGCCCGTTGCACATCAATGCCTCTTGCGCGCGCCTCTGCAACAAAGTATTGATCGAAGCCAGTCGAGGTATCGGCTCGGAAGATGTCCATAAGTGGACTTTGGCGTTCGATTCCCCACAACATACCAGTTAATTCATGATTGCTGAACCAATCGTCTATCACTGAGTGCCACCAGGTCTTATAGTGTGGATTCAAGAGTGATGGGCGGGTTGCTACTCTGCCCCAATGGTCACGATCCAAAAAATGGGCGAATCCCGGCTGCCAGATCGACCTGATTGCTGAGCTTGATGTCTCACAATAGTAGGTATAGGTCTTGATCCCGCGTTTCTGTGCTGCTGGAATGACATCTGCTAAGGAGTCGAATCCTTCATACAATTGGTCAGGTGCATCAAACTTTTTGTGAAAGGTTGCGGCATAGTAATCGGGATTGGTTTTGTAAAAACCACCACCCTGCAGATTGTCTGCTTCCTGAACGCCATGATCTGGGAAACCAAAGGCAGCACGTCCGGCGTTGCCAATGCTCCAGGAGAGGGCAGATACGAGGATCGCGTTGACACCTGCTTTCTCCTGCAACAAGTCAAGTACCTGCTCTGTGCCTTCATCAATAAAACTAATTGCACCGATCTGAATGCCTACGAATGTATCAGTCATAAGAACACCTTTCCTCTGACCTTTCAACTCTTTAGTCACGCCCTCGTAGCTGCGGATCGAGAAAATCTCGAAGCCAGTCACCGAGAATATTCAGAGATAACACCGTTACCATAATCGCTACGCCGGGGTACACTGCCAACCACCAACGGTTTGCTATCAGCTGGTCACGGCTTTCGGCGAGCATTGCGCCCCAAGTCGGCACATCCGGTGGCACGCCTAGTCCCAGAAACGAAAGCGATGCTTCTGCTAAGATCACACTGGCTACATTAAAAGAGCCAATCACAATGAGGGGAGCAAGAATATTCGGGAAGATACCTCGAACCATAATGCGGGCGTTGCTGGCCCCCATGCTACGTGCTGCCAAAACGTATTCTTTTTCACGTACTGAAATTGCTCCCCCACGTGCTATACGTGCATACGTTACCCATTGACCAATTCCCAAAACCAATACTAGATTGAGTACCCCAGATCCAAGTACGACCAATACCATAATCGCCAGCAAGATGAAGGGGAATCCGAGTTGAATATCAGCCAGCCGCATGATCACATCGTCAATTATGCCGCCATAATAGCCAGCCGTTAAGCCAAGCATGGTCCCCATGGTGCCACCGATGCCAACGGAGATGACACCAACCAACAGAGATATCCGCGCACCGTAAATCAAGCGGGAAAATATGTCGCGTCCAAGGACATCCGTGCCAAGAATATTCTCTGCCTCACCCTTCCAAACGGCTTCCAGAGTTGATGGCTCCTTAAGTCGATCAGCCAAATTGATGCGGTTTGGGTCCTTTGGTGCCAGTTGTGGGCCAAATGTTGCCAGTACAGTCACAAATGCTAAGATAATCAAGGCTAGAATAGGCCAGCCTGCACGCGCCATGCTGAAACTGGCACGCCGCACAACAGAGATGTTGGTTTTTGCAGCCTGAAGCGACGCCGGTTTTGCAGTTGTTGGATTTTCTGGTCTGGGTATTGTTTCTTCACTCATAATTACATCCAATGTCAGTTAAGGCGCACGCGTGGGTCAAGTAGCGCATAAATCAAGTCAACCATCAGATTGAGCCCGACGAACATGAGTGAGAATATGACGACAGTAGCTTGAACCACCGGAATGTCACGTTGTGTGATTGCGTTAAATGTGAGACGGCCAACCCCTGGCCACGAAAACACAGTCTCAACAACCACCACCCCGCTGAGCAAGAAACCGAATTCCAGTCCAAGGATCGTCACAAAGGGAATTAATGCGTTGCGAAAGGCATGGCGAACAACAACCACATTTTCGCGCAATCCCTTTGCGCGCGCCGTCCGAACGAAATCCTGGTTCAGTATTTCCAGCATTGAGGACCGGATCAATCGAGCGTTACGGGATAGGGAAAACATCGCAATGGTCACACCTGGCAAAATTAGATGTTCAATCGCAGATGGAAGATTGGTCAAGAATGTGTCCCAGTTGCCAGCGAACAAGGGTTTTAACAGGGGGATATGGCCAGAAATTGGGAACCATCCCCAATTCAGGCCAGGGTATAACATCAACATAAGCCCCAACCAGAAACTAGGCATTGATTGACCAAATATAGCGAACATCATAATACTTCCGTCATAGACAGTGCCGCGTCTTATGGCAGCAAATAAGCCGATTGGGATAGAAAGGAATGTTGCTATCAACATTGCAAATAGGGTCAACTCAATTGTGGCTGGCATGCGATCCATTACAAGATCCATCGCAGAGGTTTTCGCACCGAGAGAATTACCAAAATCGCCACGTACAAGGTCAGATAGGTAGTTGGCATATTGTTCGTAAATGGGACGATCAAAACCGAGTTTTGCACGGGTAGCCTCGATTTCTTCTTTGGTTGCTCGTTCGCTGACATACATCAGCGTAGGATCGCCGGCAAGGTGGAGGGAAAAAAAGGAAACCATTGTCACGCCAATGACAACTAAAACTGATTGCAAAAGACGGCGTACTAGATACTGTTGCATGATGTTCTTTCAAGCTAACTAAGCAACTATGTAACTTGATGATGGCACACTACCTCGGTCTTGTCTGATTTATTTGCCTACAACAACATACAGACCGAGGTACTAAGACATTCTAATTGGCATACCAATTTAACTGCGAAATGTGCAATGAATTGTAGGGGCATACAACTCATAGTGCCTTTGCGTATGCCCCACAATCGTTAATATCAGTCGTTTAGTTGTGCTCGGGGTGAATCATAGGTCCAGAGCCACTGATCACGACGCGGTTGCCAATCAAGGCGATTGCTCACACCATAGAAATCAGGTTGCATATAAAGCAAGAGCCACGGCGGATCGTTGTAGAAAATTTCAAGCATTTCATTGACGATCTCGCGTTCGACTTCTGGATCTGCATTTTCTGCGATCCGGTTCCATCCATTGAACCAGTCTTCGTTGTTCCAGCCGCCGTAGTTTGGGCCAGAGTCAAATGTTGTGATGTCTGCCATTTCATATAGCGGGTTCCAGTTACCACCACCTGAACCAATGAAGTACAGTTCTCCGGCTTCACGATTTACAACCAGCGGTATAAATTCTGAACCCCAGTCCATAAAGTCGCATTCCGTCTTAATTCCAGCATCAGTCAGATACTGACAAACAGACGAGATAACTTCACTGTGATTGAGGTAGCGGACTCTACCAGTCATCAGGTTACATTCCAGATGAACCCCATTTTCATCTGCCGGATAACCAGCTTCCGTCAGCAATTCGCGGGTTTTATCAGGATCATAGGGATAGGGTTCGAGATTCGGATTTGCATTTGGTTCATTGACCATGCCGGTTGGACGTTCCAGAGCTACACCAAATAAAGCTTCGGTCATAGTTGGTACATCAATTGCATATTGAAATGCTCGTCGTACTTCAGGTTTACGGATTGCTTCAGCACATTCACTATCAAAAAGATCTGTTTGGTTAAATCCGACGAAAATCCGACGCAGCCCTTCAACTGGTATGATGGAAGCTGAATCACCTGAATTAATGGCATCGTGTTGGTCACTGGGCACATTCGTGATGATGTCCACATTGCCTGCGATCAATTCTGCAGAACGGGTAGAACTTTCTGGAATGACGCGCCACACAATTGTTTCAAAGTAAGGATCACGAAGGGTAAATTCATCCCATTTCTCCATAACCAGATAGTCATCCTTGACCCATTCGACCATCTTGTAAGGTCCGGATCCGACAGGATTGAGAGCCGCTTCTTCAAGGCTCATGGCCTCGTAAGAGTCTTTACAATGGATATGTACTTCGGACAGCAGCCCAATAGCAACCGAAGAAAAACCGTCCAAAATGATGGTCGCTTCTAGTTCGCTATCGACACGTGCACCTACATACTTGGCAGAAGTTAGCACAAAGCCGGGCGTATTGCCAGTGAAACCATTGTCGGGGTTGACTGCACGTTCAAATGTGTAAACCACATCTTCGGCGGTCAATGCCTCACCATCGTGGCAAGTTAAACCCTCATTAAGCGTAAAGGTTACTTCAGTGCGCTCTTCATTGACACGCCATTCTTTTGCCAGATAGGGTACAATGTTGGCTTGATCGTCAATCTGGAATAAAAATGCAAACATGTGATCAACCATATTGCTCCCAGGGCGTGCGCTTCCGTTTGGTGGATCCAGTGAAGTAGCGTCTGTTTGTTGAGCGATAACCAGTGTGGTGTCATCTGGTCCCGGTGCTTGCGCGGTGACAACGAATGGTAACAGTGCGAACACCATCACCATCATGCTCATACGGGGTAGTGCTTTTCTCATTTTTTACTCCTTCGATTCAACTGCTTGTTTTACGGATAGATATCTTTAGCTTAACATTCACTTGATATTCACACCTCCTCATGTTTCTACACTTTTCTTCGTGTGTTCCCCACTTACAATCAATGTGGAATGGTATGATGGGTCACAGGATGGATCAGGTTTATTGGGAGATTGCCTGAAAGATTTCATCAATGGTGACCCCTCGTCCTTCTTGACTGGATCGAATGCTGGCTTCTAACATTGCCAGCGACATCAGGTGGTCGCGCCCACTGCATTGCAGTTGTTGATTTTCGACCACAGTATCCACAAATGCTTCAAACAGACCGATAGTTTCCGAAACCCAAATTTCATGATTTGGTAGATTGATCCGGCTCAGGTTTTCATCATAGTGGTGTGCAAAGTGAAGGTTGCCGAATTGCTCTTGCTGCGAGATTATGCCACCCGTACACTCTGTCCGCCATTCAAAATGTGGTTTTTGCCAGTTGCTTTGCCATGTCCCCTGGTAATTAACAATCATGCCACCATCAAACGTGATGATTGCCGCGACGTTGGCATCGCTCTGATACATACTCCAGGGAGGGTTCCATGTCTGACATTGGACCATGATAGGTTCTTGACCATAGACATAGCGCATCAAATCATAATGGTGAATGGATTGTTCCCAGAGCATGGGTTGATCCATCGTCAATGGATATTTGTTCAGATCAGGGCGGTTGCCATCTCGATAACGCTCATAGGTGAAACGAGCAAAAACTGGTTTCCCAATCGTGTCATCCGCAATCAACTTCATCGTTGCTGTTGTTACAGGCAGATACCGGAAATTCAAACCAACCATCAAAGGTACTTGCGCTGCTTCCGCAATTGATACCAAATGAGCTGCTTCGGTTACATCTAAAGCAAGTGGTTTTTCAATGAGCATCGGGATGCCGCGCTCAATAGCAGCACGCACTTGACTTTCACGCCCAATGGGTGGGTTAGCTAATATTAGCCCCCCAACTTCTGGAATGGCTTCTAGGGCCTCTTCTGTTGAGGGGAATGCAGGATATTCACCAAACCTCGCCCTGGCGCGATCTATCATCGCACGGTTTGGATCCGCATAGGCGGCGATCTCAGCACGATTTGAACGTGTGATCACATCTGCCCAGTATGTGCCACGCACACCCAATCCAGCCAGCACGATATGTAAGCTCATCAGGCCGTCCCTAGCTTGTGTTGGTACTCAATCACCTGTGCCAAGCCATCTTCCATGGATGTCCATTGGTTGAACCCAATTTCATTGAGCAAACGTTGGTGACTGAGATATCCCTGGCGAATTGAGATAGGATCAATTTCCTCATCAAGAACGATCTGGACATCATTGATTTGCTTAGCAATGGTTCTGGCGAGTTCAAAATACGTCACACTTTGCTCAGAGGCTACATTGTAAAGTGCGTGACTTAATATTGGGGCCGCTAGCAATTGGCACACAACCTGCCCAATGTCTGGGGCAAATGTCCAGTCATTGATTGTTTCTGGATTACGAACCGTGATCTGTCTGTGGTGCAAGGCGGCTTCAACCATCTGCGCCACTACACTCATGCAAGGCCGAGAGGCGCGTGAATGTTCGCCTGGGCCATAAACACTACCGAGTCTGATGGAAACAAGGTCACGTTCATATGAACGACGTAAGGTTTGTACCAGATTCTCAGTTGTTGTTTTGGCAATCGCGTATAAATTGTCGGGAGTCGCTGGATGCGTTTCGGATATTGCCCCGTTAGAACTTGAAAAGATTGCATCAGAACTTATACATACAGCGCGCTGAGCTTGGTTGCGAACCGCCCATTCTAGAATGAATAGTGTTGGTTCTAAATTGGCGCGAAGGTGATTTTCTGGTGCTAAGCCACTTTCTTTTGGCGAAGCTGTCAACGCTGCGCCATGAATAATATAATCAACTTCCTCGTCCGAAATGTTGAAAATATCGTCTTGGCGAATTTCGAGCTTAGATTTCCAGGTTTGTTTCCATTTACGCACAAGATCAGGATCAAAATCCTGGTCAACTGCAAATACAGTATACCCAGCACTCAAAAGTGCATCGACAATATGACGACACACAAAACCGCCAGCACCAGTGATCAAGACACGGGCTTGTCGGGTCATTTGGTATTCATCTTCTGGTTATCTTCGTTCCAATCTTCCACAATCAGATCACCTGCCGACGCAACATGCACCTTGATGGATTCAGTTGCACGTTCAATATCCTTATCCCGAATGGCCTCAAGTATGGGCAAATGATTATAGGCTACTTGTTTGATGTCACTATTGCGCATATTACGTAATGCCATCACCTGACGAACCCGCAATGCCACGCTGTTCCATGTTGTCAAAAGCAGACTGTGCCCACTCATTTCAATCAGTGTGTCATGGAATATGCGATCAATTTTGCTGACTTGCTTGAGGTCATCCGCATGTGCAGCATCCAACATTTCCTGATAAATCTGTTCGAGCTTATTGAGATGTTCTGGGTCATTTTGGTCAATGATCCGATGAATGGCGAAGGCTTCCAGTACACTACGTAAACTATAGAGTTCTTCAATATCTATCTTGCTCAAAGTGCGGACAGTCGTCCCATGATAGGGGATGGTTTCGACTAAGCCCTCGTTATTCAATGTTTGAATAGCCTCTCGTAGAGGAGCACGACTGACGCCTAATTGTGATGCCAGGTCGGACTCAACCAAGGTCTGACCTGGCTTAAAATCGCCGCTCAGAATAGCCTCTCGCAATACATCAAGAATACGTTCTCGCAGTGACATGCTTTTGAGTTGGTGGAGAGAGTTCAATGAATCACTCATGGATCGACTTTCTTGACAACCTACAAGGCAAACTCTATAATCGTTTTCTGCCGTCGATTGTCGACAATCGACTGGTGGCGGGGATTATACGGTGTTACACGGAACCTGTCAAGAAAGTGGCGTCATTTGTACCGAACGAAACACAGGGAAGGAGTTGGTTTATGGCGAGACCGATTACCAACGAATCGCAACTTGTCCAGATGGCTGTCACAGGTAATGTGAGTCAGCCTTCGATGCGTTATCCTGGTTATATTCCAGACAATGGCGGAACAGCGCGGGTCTTGCCCGGAATGTCTGGGGTAGTTTACAATGCTCGTGTTGGCGATTCTGCTTTTGGCTGGGCAGGGGATCATGTTGAGCCTGGAGTCTCAATTGCCAATCCGGATTCTGCCGAAGAATTTGCACTCCATTATCTCTCTTGTATTGGCAACAAAGCAATCGTAACCAGCGGCTTAGCAAAAGGGGCAGAGGGCATCGTCACTGGCGAACATGCCCGAATGCTCGTTGACTTTCCTGAAGATGCCAATGAACTCCTTTGTGTCGGTGATTCTATTCAAATTATCGCACATGGGCGTGGGCTGACCTTTACGAACTACCCCCAGATAGAAGTGAAGAAGTGCAGCCCTGGTCTGATTAACAGTATTCCGATCGAAGTTGTAAACCAGAATCGCATTCGTATTCCAGTCACGATGGAATTACCACCTCGTATCATGGGATCAGGTGCGGAGCTCAATGCAGAATATGTCGATCAAGACTTGATGTCCGGTGATCGTGAGTTGATGGCAGAACTTGGAATCGACCAAATGCGCCTCGGTGATTTGGTTGTTATCCCAGATGCAGATCATCGTTGGGGGCGGGGTTATCGTAAAGGTGCGGTTGCGATCGTACTGTGTATACACGGTGATTCTATTATGAATGGGCACGGTCCAGGAATGCTAGCATTGATGAGTTGTCCAGATTCCAGTATTGAATGGGTCCTTGACCCAGACGCAAACATCGCGAATTATCTGAACATCCGGGAGCTATCATGAGTGTACGGTCTAATGTAGATAAATTGGTCATTGTCTCTGCAATGGGACAAATTGCCTCGCCCGGATTTCCTGGCTTACCAGCATCGCCCTATCTTTTGTCTTCTGAAGGCAAACCTTTTCTTCTGCCGACGTTTGGTGGCATTGTTTATAACGTCTCCGTCGGCGATTCAGCGTATGGTTGGCTTGCCGATTGTATTCATCCTGGTGTGAGCATCAAGCTCAAGGATGACAACGGCAATCGTGGGTTGAACATTCTCTCGTGTATTGGCAATACTGCTGTTGTAATGTCTGGCGAGGCCAAAGGGACTCGGGGGGTTGTTACTGGAAAATCTGGCCGTTTCTCTGAACATGTCATCATCCACTTTGAAAAAGAATCACGCGAGAAAATGGCAATTGGCGACAAGATCGTCGTCCGCACCAAAGGCGTTGGAATGCAATTGGCCGATCATCCTGATATTAAACTCAAGAGCTGTTCGCCTGAGTTGCTTGATAGTTTAGAGGCGACAACCAATGACGATGGCAAACTGTCCGTGCCTGTTGTCGGGGTTGTGCCGCCACATTTGATGGGGGCGGGTTCAGGCCTGAACAGTGAAGGTGGCTCGTTACATATTCAGACAGCGGATAAAGCTGCTCTTGCAGAGGCCGGACTGGATGATTTGAAGCTTGGTGATGTTGTTGCACTCTCAGATACGGATAGTAGCTGGAATCATGGTTATCGTCGTGGTTCAATTGGCATTGGTGTGATTGGTCAGGGCGATAGTCCACGTCATGGGTATGGCCCTGGTATAACGGTGTTGATGACCTCTATTGAGGATGGGATCGACCCGATGGTAACGCCAGGGGTTAATTTGAAAGCACTTTTTAGCTTGAACGAATAGTTTGTGGGAGAACACAATATGGAAGGTCGTTACATCAAGCATATGGCATTTGCGGTTAAGGATGCGAATGCAGCCCTGAAAACCTATCAAGATTATGTTGGCGTTGGAGATGATGCTCAAGTCGAGGATTATCCTAAGTCGCGTAATCGTGTTGCCATATTCAATGTCGGGGTTGTCGAATATCAGCTGTGTCAGTCGTTGGATGAAGGCGGGCGTTTCGACCAATGGATCAAGGATCGTGGCTACGAGGGACTCCACCACATTTGCTATGCTGTTCCCAATATTGATGAAGCCCTGGAAGAAGCGCAGGCCAAAGGGGCGACGATCAAAGAGTGTGCTGCTTGCAAAGTAAAGGGCAGCCATGTTCATCCAGAGGGGTGGGTGGCCTTTCTTGAACAAGATGCGGGTGGGATTGAACTGGAACTGATGCAGGTATATACCCCAGAAGAGTTGGAAGAATATAAAGCGGTCAAAGGCATATAGTTGTATGGGTATTACGTTAATCCGGGTTCCTGTTGATAAACTGGAACAATTTACACTCAGTGCATTTTTGGCGATGGGTGTGCCACAAGACGAAGCCGAAATGTGTACGCACGGTTTGATACAAAGCGAATTGCGATGTTTGCCAGGGCAAGGGCAGGGTGTACGCCGCCTCCCGACCTATCATATGCGTATTCAGAATGGTTGGATTGTCCCAGGTGCAGAATATGAGGTTGTTAAAGAGTCGCCTGCCTTGGTGCTCGTTGATGCACATAATGGTCTTGGATCGCCTGTGGCCCAAAGATCAATGAAACTGGCAATTGAAAAAGCCAAAACAAGCGGAGTTGGAACAGTCATTGTTCGAAACAGTACACATTATGGCTCCTCAGCAGTCCCTGCGCGGTTGGCACTGGAGCATGATTGTATTGGGATTGCGCTGACCAACGCTGGCCCAGAAATGGCTCCCTGGGGTGCTGCAACGGGTGTTGTTGGGACAAATCCGTGGGGGATCGTTGCTCCAACGGGTGGTGATTTCCCGGTGGTTCTGGACATTGCACTAACCACAGCTGGAAAAGGCATGATGATCTGGCACGATCGTGAAGGCAAGAGAATGCCTTTTGATTGGGCATTGACGCCCGATGGCGAAGAGACTGATGATCCGGCAGCTGCAATGAAGGGCGCACTTCTTGGAATCGGTCAACATAAAGGCTACGGACTAGCAATGATGACCGATGTTATTACCGGCGTGATTGCAGGTGGGGGCTATGGCCTAACACCGTATGCTGATCCTGCGAAACAGGATGTGTCGCATACCTTTATTGCCATTGATATTGAATGGTTCATGCCGGTTGAAGAGTTCAAAGTTCGTATGGATGATTTCATAAAGATGATCAAGGCCGCCAAACTACGCCCAGGCTTTGATGAAATCTTAGTTCCTGGGGAGATCGATTACCGCCGCGAGATGGATTATCGTGCAAATGGTGCACGACTGGACGCCAAGATCTTTGACCAATTATCGGAACTCGCCCAGACCCTCAAAATTGAATTCGCATTTGAACGTGAGGTGGTGGAAGTATGAGTAATATCCCAAGAACACTCTCGCGCAAGTTAGCAGATCGAATTGACGGCTTACCTGATGTTATTGACGAAGATGACAACCCAGAGATCTCGCAAAGCGTGATTGATGCAGCAATCCAGGCACTTGAAGATGGGAAGACCCACTACACAGATCGTCCTGGTATTCTGCCGCTGCGTCAATGGGTATGCAATCACTTAATAGATCGCTTTGGGATCGACCTATCACCCGATCAAGTCACCATCACCTGTGGTGGTACCGAAGCTCGATTTGTGACGATTAAAGTTCTAGCGGAATCAGGCACCCAAATCTATTGCCCAGGCAACTCACAAGCGATTGAGGGTATAGCATATCTGGCGAGTGCGACGATTTCTGATAACTACGATGATCCAAAGGCTATCCGCCTGGCTTATCTGACTCCGCATGATGGCAAGGCAGTTCTTGAACAAGCTATTGAACAAACACTCCAATATGACTGGTGGTTAGCGTGGGATATGGTCAGCGGACGGGAGGACTATCATCCTGCACAGAATTCTGATGTGGTGTCTCGTGTTATCACCATTGGCTCCCTCTCTCATCAACTACCGGGCTGGCGGATTGGGTGGATCGCTGGATCAGATGCAGCCAATAAGCTCCGGGCCTATAAGCAAAGTATGACAATCTGTTCTACCAGTATTTCTCAATGGGCGGCTTTAGGATTGGTAGAAGGCGAATGATTGACAATCCAAACATACCGGAAGATATTCGTCAAGTTGCTTCCGATGGCACGGCGCTGCGCTATGCGCTAATGGAGATGTCATCAGAATTTGACAATGTCATTGCACTTGGGCGTGGCGACCCTGATTTGGATACCCCAGCGCACATTATCAGTGCAGCACAAGAAGCGGTTCGTCAACAAAAGACGGGGATTTCGCCTGTTGTTGGAATGCCAGAATTACGTAGTGCGATTGCAAAGAAGCTCGTAGCTGAGAACGGAATCCTGGCAACAAGCGACAACGTGATTGTTACTACAGGTGGGCAGGAAGGCGTATTCTTGCTCATGCAGGTATTACTCGATCCTGGCGACGAAGTGCTTGTGCCTGACCCTCGTTATACTTCATATGACCAGGCGATTGAGAGTGCAGGTGGTAAGATTGTCATGATCCCGACTGATCATGACGATGCCTTTAACTTGCGGCCTGAATCCGTCGAAGCCGCTATCACAATTAAGACAAAAGCTCTGTTGATCGTCACACCGAGCAACCCGACAGGTGGGATAGTAACCGAGCAGCGTCTACGGCAAATCGCTGAGATTGCGATCAAACATAATCTGATTGTGATTTCGGATGAGATTTATGAGAAATTTGTGTATGATAACTGGGCACATTTTAGCATCGCTTCCCTTCCAGGCATGGCAGAGCGCACGATCACACTAAATGGCTTTTCCAAGACCTACGCTATGACAGGTCTCCGTGTTGGATTCGTGGCAGCGCCAAAGAATTTCATTGATGCCATGACAAAGATGAAAGCCTGTACGACGGGGCCGGCTGCAACTGTCTCTCAAGTTGCCTCGCTTGCTGCCTTAACAGGGCCGTCTGAACCCTTAGAAGAGTTTCGGAAAATCTATGCCGAACGACGCCAAGTCATGATGGATGGATTATCAGCAATGGGGCTGAGTTATAGTGATCCTCGTGGTGCGTTTTTCTTGTGGACGAATAGCTCTCCTACAGGCATTCATGCGACTGAACTTTCGTATTTGCTGTTAAGGGAAGGTCGGGTTTTGATATTCCCTGGAACGGGATTCGGCGAAAACTGGGGCGGATATTTACGAATTAGTATCTTGCAATCAACCGAACTGATCCGCGAGGCACTGGGTCGAATGCAGAAAGTTGTAGAACGCTACGGCGTCGCCACTTAGCCCGATAGGAAGGGATTTATGTCAGACTTAACAGTGGGAACCGCAAAGGCAGCACCAGGATCGAAGGTTCGTGGAGTCATCCCTATCACGCAATTAGGTGGCGGACGTGCACTAGAGTATGAAGCCGAAAAGTACGGCTTAACTGTTGAACTGGGCGGCCGTCCGGCGACCTCCCCAGGTGAATTGTAGTGGAGCTAAGATGACGATTGATTCGGTTGAACTCCTTCAGGATCTAGTTCGTATTCCATCGCCTAATCCTCCAGGAGATACACGCGATATCGCGGCATACATTGCTGAAATTCTACGCGAACATGGCTGCCAAGTTGAAACACCTGCACCGGCCGTCAAACCTGAAGCTGTTAATATGATTGCGACTATTGGCTCAGGTGATCCCGTCATTATGTTTCATGCTCATATTGATACGGTGCCCATTGCCGATACAGAAGCATCAAAGTGGACGGTTGATCCTTATGAGGCGATCATCAAGGATGGTAAAGTCTATGGCAAGGGGAGCGTGGATGACAAAGCACCGATGGCAAGCATGGTCGCTACGATGCTCTCTGCTGTAAACCATCATGAACAGCTTCGGGGTACGCTTGTCGTGGTAGGGGCGGCGGAAGAAGAAGTTGGCGGGCAACTGGGTACACGTTGGATGGCAGACAATGGGTATTTGCCCCAATGCGACTTTATCGTTGTGGGTGAGCAGACTTTCAATAAAGTGGCGGTTGCCCACAAAGGCGTCATGCGGGCTACCGTCCGCGCTACAGGAAAATCAGTTCATGCTACCAATCCAGACCGTGGTGTCAATGCCATTACAGCGATGGCTAGGGCTGTTCTGGCCCTTGAAACTTACCACATGGGATTATCAGAGAGAAGACATCCTATTGTTGGTGTGTCTACCTGTAATGTAGGCATTATCCAGGGAGGTAGTACGGCGAATGCAGTGCCTGACTCATGTATTGCCAAGTTGGATCGTCGCATGATTCCACGTGAAGACCCAGAAGATGTCAAATCTGAACTGAAGGCCGTAATTCATGCTGTCGATGCGGGACAGGGAATCCTCTCAATTGACGATTTCTTGTTCTCAAGTTGGTTTGATTCAACTGCTGAGTCCGAACTGGCTCAAACTTTTCTTCAATGTGTAAAGCAAGAATTAAATGAAGACCCAGGCCCTGTCGGCTATCTACCTGGTAGCGATGCCAAACATCTACTCAATCTAATGCGTGGTGAAATGATTATTTTCGGTCCGGGTAGTTATGAAGTTGCTCATGCGTTTGACGAGTATGTATCTATTGATGAATTCCATACCACAACGAATGTTCTGATGGAATTTGTGAGTCAAACCTTGTTGAGTGGATAAGAAAGAAAAATAACGGTGAGATTTGAAACGGTTATCTCGAATGGTGATGTCGTCACAGAAAACGCAATTATACCAGTAGATGTTGGTATCAAAGGCGGGAAAATCGCAGCACTTCTTACGCGAGGAACGCCTATTGAAACCGAGGAACAGATTGACGCAACCGGACAACTGATATTACCAGGTGCAATTGACATCCATTTCCATTGTCGGGCACCTGCCTATCCGCAGCGTGGTGATTTTGCAACGGAGACCCGTGCTGCTGCTGCGGGGGGGGTAACCACGATCTTTGAAATGCCCATTTCAAAACCTTGTTGTGCCACAGGTGATATCTTCCGTATGCGAAAGGTATTGGCTGAAGAGAATGCTTACGTCAATTTTGGCCTCTATGCTGCACCGGGCTTGCTTGATCCAAATGAAATCGCCGACATGGTAGCCGAAGGCGCGATTGGCTTCAAGATTTTTATGACGGCTGCACCCGCTGGACGTGATGACGAGTTTGAAGGCTTGTGCCTGCCTGATGTGGACGATCTCTATCAAGGTCTCAAGCTCGTTGCCGAGACAGGTCTTGTGTGTGCTGTTCATGCAGAAAATAATCAGCTTCTTGAATGGCACACACAACAGCTAAAGGAGGCTAACCGAAACGATGTCCCAGCGCATGGTGAATCAAGACCGCCGCATGTAGAAGCCCTTGCAATTGCAACATTGTTGACCTTGAATGAGCGCATTGGGGCCAAACTGCACATTGCGCATCTTAGCGCAAAAGAGCCTTTAGAGGTTTTCCGGCGTTTCAAAACAACTGGCTCGACGGCAACGGCAGAAACCTGTCCCCACTATTTGTTCTTTACCGAATCTGATCTGGAGCGAGTAGGGCCATATGCTAAGATCAATCCTCCCTTACGCAAACAGGCCGATCAAGATGCCTTGTGGCAGGGGTTGGCAGATGGAACGCTCATGGCAATCACAACCGATCATTCTCCCTTCACGGTTGAAGAGAAAGAACGTGCCCGCACTGACATCTGGTTAACACCCCCCGGTGCGCCTGGGGTAGAAGAACTTGTGCTTAGTACGATTGATGCCGCGTTAAACGGTAGGATGAGCTTAGAAAAAGCGGTGCAGTTAATCAGTACCAACGGGGCCAAGCGCTTTGGTATCTATCCGAACAAAGGTGTGATTGCGCCGAACGCCGACGCCGATATTGTGCTCTATGATCCATCAACGTCAACAACAATTCATAAAGATATGCTCTTTAGCCAGGCACGCGAGTGTGACAAGCTTTATGAAGGGATGGCCTTCCAGGGCAAGATTGTACGAACGATTGTGAATGGTAAAACGGTGTTTGTTGACGGAGAAGTTGTAGGAACGCGAGGTGGTGGCGAATTTGTTCGTCCGAATCCCCCAAATAATGACTGAGAGATTTGAACAATGTCCTATTCAATCGACTTTGGTGAATACTTTCTGTACGATCAGCTAACGCAACATCTGTGGGGGTTGGCGGAAACCTATCCCCAATATGCGTCGCTAGAATCCATTGGCAAGAGTTGGCAAGAGCGTGATGTTTGGGCGATGACAATTACGAACAGGGCCACGGGTTCCCATGACAAGAAACCTGCCTTCTATATTGATGCTCATATCCATGCGGAAGAGGTTGCGACCTCGCATACGGCGCTGTATACCATCTGGTATCTCCTAGAAAACTATGGCACTGATGCACAGGTGACATGGCTCCTGGATAACACCACTTTCTACATTATTCCTCGAATTAACCCGGATGGAGCGGAGATCAGCCTGACAACCGCGCATCATTGGTGTGGCAATGGACGTTACTTGCCCGGTGAGGAGCAAACACGCGGCTTGTGCCAAGAAGACATCAACGGTGATGGTCTGATCGTGCAGATGCGGATTGAAGACCCAGCAGGGGAATGGCGGATTTCTGAAGACGACCCACGTCTGATGGTGTTGCGTAGGCCAGGAGAAACGGGCAGTGGGTCTTTCTATCGTCTCTATCGGGAAGGCGTTATACGCGGTGAATGGGATGGTGTAAGCTTCGAAATTGAAAAACCGCGTGATGGGAACATGAATCGCAACTTCCCAGCGGGATGGCGCAGCGAGTTTCGGCAATATGGTGCAGGAGAATATCCACTTTCTGAACCGGAAGCCAATGCGGTTGCACGATTTATATTGGATCATCCCAATATTTCCGGGATGCAGTGTTATCACACACATGGAGGATTGCACCTCCGCCCATCCTTGGTAGAACCAGATGACATCATCCCGCGTTTTGACCTCGCCGTTTATAACACCATTGGCGCAATGGGCACGGACATCACCGGGTATCCAGTCATCAGTGTGTATGAGGAATTTACGACTGATCCTGATAAACCCCGGGTTGGATCACTCATGCAATGGTCATATGATGAAATGGGCATCATCACCTTCTCAACCGAATTATGGAATCCAGAATTGGCGGCAGGTATTGAGTTCCCGGCGAAATATCAAGTGCGTGCTCGTTCCACTGAAGATGAAATCAAACTCCTACAATACAACGATGAGCATCTTGGTGGTAAGGGATTCGTTGACTGGACACCGTTCGAGCATCCGCAGTTGGGAACCGTTGAAATTGGCGGATGGACACATATGTATACCTTCCGCAATCCACCGCCAGTATCCTTTGCAATAACCGAAGCCGCGCAACAATTCATCTTTGATACCATCCACAACAATTGTGTGTTTACGCTCATGCACGCTGCCAGCACACCGCTGCTACACATCTACGATCTTAAAGCTGAGTCATTAGGTGCAGACCTGTTCAAAGTGACAGCAATTGTTGGAAACGACGGGTATCTACCAACACATATGACCCAGCGTGCACTTGAACATAGTACGGCTGAGTCAGTCCGGGTTAGCCTAGAAGTTACTGGCAATGTTGAACTTATCATGGGTACACAGACCCAAGATTTGGGGCATCTTGCTGGGCGTGATGAACGTAATGCGCCCTGGTCGCCTTGGATGCGGGAATGGAACAAGACGAAACGTAAAGTCGAATGGTTGGTACGTGCCCCTAGGGGTACAAGCCTGACTATCTCAGCTAGTGCCCAACGTGCAGGATCAGATCAACGCGAGGTAGAACTCAAATGATGCCGTTAGGGATTGATTTTTACCATGGTCGTGTCAGAGCTATCCAGGAGCAGTTAGATGCGGAAGACCGTTTTGATGGCCTGCTGTTGTTGGACGTTTATAATGTGATCTACGCTTCAGGCTTCGTCCACATTCCATCGGAGCGGCCCATTGGGTTTTATGTGCCTAAGAGTGGCGATCCGATCTTGTTTGTGCCGTTGCTGGAGCAAGAAAATGCTACGGCGACCTGGATTGATGATATTCGGACATACTTTGAGTATCCTGGCGAAGAGAATGCCATAGATTTCATGATCCGGGAGAGCGGTGCTAAACAATTAGGTGTTGATACTGTTTCACTGGATAGTGTTGACGCTTACAGTGTAGGTCGCATTCAGCTTACAAAATTGGTCGAACACATGCGTTGGATCAAAGAACCAGAGGAGTTGCGAGTCATAGAGCAAGCAGCACGATATGCCGATTACTGTCTTGAGCAGGTACGCGATCATGCTGTTGGCATCATCAAAGGTGGTGGTACAGAGTTAGACATTCTCAAACAATGCCTGAACGTGACCAATGAAAAGGTCAAGCGTGAGGCCGGTAGCTTATTCAAACTACGGGGAAGTGCTGTTGTGGGCACTGTTCACAGTGGCCCTCGTGCTGCTTTGCCACATGGCTCACCTATTGCTCGGCAACCACAACCAGGCGATACTTTGATCGCCGGAATTGGGGTGTCGGTTGGCGGGTATCACGCCGAGAGTGGTGCAACTTTCGTTGTCGGCGAACCCACAGGCGATACCATGTACTGTCTGAGCAGCGCCGCGGCTTGTAATCAAGCCGCGATTGATGCGCTTAAGATTGGTGCTACGTGTGCTGAAGTTAATACGGCAGCATTGGCTGTCCTTCGTGATGCAGGTCTTGGCGATACAATTCGTCATCGCATTGGTCATGGGATGGGTCTGCAAGGGCATGAAAGCCCCTGGCTTGCCCCTGGAGATAACACCGAGATTCAAGTTGGAATGGTGTTCTCGAATGAACCGGGCATCTATCGCCCCGGCAAGGATGGCTACCGCACTATCAATTCCATGATTGTTACGGATGGCGATGCCCATGTTCCGAGTCATTTCTTAGCTGAGAATCCACCTGAAAAACGTGTACTTGCTTTGTGAATGTTCATGATGAAAGGGAAAAATCGTGCCGGAACCACCAGCATGGCGCTATCAGAAAATCATCAAGCCCTTATTTGATCTACCAACGCCTCATCAAATCCTCAAGGGTGGACGGGTTCTGACTTGTGTCGATGATGAAATCATTGAGAACGGATTTGTTGAACTAGAGGATGGCAAAATCAAGCAAGTTGGTAGCGTCAATGATTTAGGAGAAACAGACGGCGAAGTCATTGACTGTGCAGGAAAAACGATCATACCGGGTATGATGAATTCCCACGCACATCTTGCCTGGGATGGTATCCATGATCTTGCTCGTCAATCAATGGATGATGCGCCAGAGATCAGTGCCTACAAATCCGCCGCCAATATGATCAAAAGCTTGCGGGCAGGTATAACCCTAATACGCGACCTGGGGATGAATACTGCCAATGTTTTTACCAAGCAGGCAGTTGAACAAGGGATTTTCCCCGGTCCCCGTCTCCTGATAACAGGTGAAGCCATTATTCAGACGGGCGGGCATACCTATTGGTGTTGTCGCGAAGCAAGCGGAGCCGATGAAATGCGACGGGCAGTCCGTGAGCAAGTTCGTGCCGGGGCTGACCTCATCAAAATCATGGGATGTCATGACACGTTGGAATTTACCGATGCCGAGTTGGAGGCCGTCATTGACGAAGCTCATCGCAATGGCTTACCGATTACGGCCCATGCTACTTACAACAACTGTATTCGCCGCATGGCGCAATTCGGTATAGACGTTATTGAACACGGTGGTTCAATGACGGATGAGACAATTCAGTTGCTACTCGATAGGAAGATTCCGATTGTGACGACTTTTGCCCCTCTAGTCATGCAATCACAGTCTGAGTTAGCACGGCAATACAGCATCCCTGAGTGGAAGATTGAAGAACGGCAAAAAGCAGTAGCCGATCCAACACGTTATGAAGGCATTGTCAATGCGGCAAAGGCAGGCGTTCCAATTGCATTTGGTACAGACGCAGGTAGTCCTGTTGTTGGGCATGATGTGGTTGCCCCCGAACTTAAGTTCATGGTGAAGTTGGGTGTCAAACTAGATAATTATGATGCACTTCGTTCCGCAACGATTGTGGCTGCTCGTGTTAGCAAATTGGATAATCGCTTGGGCACACTTGAACCGGGCAAAGATGCGGATGTCCTTGTGATAGACGGCAATCCACTCGATGATTTGGATGCCTTAGAACGTATTCAAACTGTCTTTATTGCTGGCAAAAAGATGCTTGCTGTGGGCTGAAGGGAAAAGGCATGAGCGCCTATGACGAACTGAATCAACATATTGCAGAGTATAATGACCTGCTCAACATCCTGAACTTGATGAAGTGGGATATGCGGACACAGATGCCAAGCGGTGGATCAGAAACGAGAGGGCATCAGTTGGCAACACTTTCCCGTCTGGCAAAGGAACACTTTATCAGCGACAAGACAGCTCGATTGCTCGATAAGGCTGAGAGGGTAATCGCTAACGAAGACTCGGAGTCATATCGTGTAAGGGCTGTGCAACAAACACGCGAATATTACGACATCGTGAAACGAATACCGTCTGAACTCTTAGGTCAAGTGGCCACCCTGGAACCGACTTCGGAGCATGTATGGGCAGAGGCAAAGAAAAACGCAGACTATGCCAGCTTCAAACCCTATCTTCAGCAAATGCTCGATCTTAAACGTGAGATTGCTGAATCTATAGGGTATGACGCTCATCCATTTGATGCCTTGGTGTTTGAATATGAACCAAGTATGACAGCGGCTAAGCTGAAGGTTCTTTTTGATGATCTCAAAGCAGGTTTAATCCCTTTGTTGAACAAGATTGTTGCAAATGACAAACCGCTTGAGAAAGATCTATGGGTAGCTGATTATCCCATTGAACAACAACGGGCATTTTCATTTGAGATGGCAAAACGCTTTGGTTATGATGTGAACCGAGGACGTTTAGACATTGCCCCGCATCCCTTTGAAATCTCTTTCACTCGTCAGGATGTCAGAATCACAACACGGTATGATCGTAACTATCTGCCTATGGCGCTTTTTGGGACACTTCATGAAACGGGTCATGCATTGTATGAACAGAATATTGATTCTGAACTAACCCGAACAGCATTGACGACGGATTTTCTGGGGCAATATGCGGTTGGCGGAACTAGCTATGGTGTTCATGAGTTTTCCTCGCGTTTGTGGGAAAATAACATTGGGCGCAGTCGCTCTTTCTGGGAAGTACATTTTAATGAGTTGCAATCCTATTTCCCCAACCAGCTGAATAATGTCGATGTTGACCTTTTCTATAGAGCCATAAATCGTGTTAAACCGAGCCTCATCCGTGTTGAGGCGGATGAAGTGACCTATAATCTCCACATCATGCTCAGGGTAGAAATCGAGATGGGGATATTGGACCGGAGTATAGGCTTAGACGATCTACCAGAGGTCTGGAACACGAAGATGAAAGAGTATTTGGGTGTGTCTCCGCCCGATGATGGCCTGGGTGTTTTGCAGGATGTACATTGGTCTGGCGGTGGTTTTGGTTCGTTCCCAGGCTATACAGTTGGCAATGTTATGTCTGCACAATTCATGGATGCAGCTTATGCTCAATTGCCTGACTTACAAGCAAATCTATCTAGTGGAGGATACATGCCGCTGTTGAATTGGTTGACGGAAAATATCTACCGACATGGTCGTGCTTATAATGGAACGGAACTTCTGCAACGAGTGACCGGACGCGAATTGACGACAGAGCCGTATCTCAAATATCTAACCACCAAGTTTGAAGAATTGTATGGTGTGGCTGGTTAGCCTTGAAATCGCGGCGACATTTGGCAGTTCAGCACAGGATAGTCTAGGGCAATCAGAAGTGACTTAATGTATCTAAAATTTGGAATATTATCTGGATCGTGTTTTGACTCCAGTTTGTACAGATAACCTGGATCAAATCATCACTTCCAACGATGCTATTGTGAAATAGTCGAGACTTAATCTACCACTCTGAGTAAACGATCAAAGGACACAGGAGAGTGTCAAATGACGAATGAACAGAAGCTCATCCACAGTCGCACCAAAGCACGGCATCCGCAGACGAACGGGATTTGCGAACGTTTTCACCGCACAATCCAGGATGAGTTCTATGCCATTGCCTTTCGCAAGAAGCTCGACACGACGCTGGAGGAGCTGCAACCAGATCTCGATGGTGTCGGTTAGGTCGCTTGTGTCAGATGAAGTCTCGTTTTTTACAGTTCAGTGCCAGCCCCGATCCCCAATTCGGTGAACGAAGATCAACCCAACCAACTACACCCTTGATAAAGTCGTTTGCTTCTGCCAATTTCAACAACTACTCGGTTTCCTGTAAGTTCTAACGCGCTTGCACGGCAACCGTGCCACCAATGAAAGAATCAGCTATCAATGGTTCCAGATCAGCAGGCAGATAGTCCCGTTTCAGGATGTTCATTTGATCGGTCATCCATACATGCTCGGCTGGATTGTAGTGCCAAAAATGTTGATGCGAATCAATTCGTTGGGACATCGGTCTGCATTCCTCTAATTGTTTTCAGGGCGTCCAGTTATCCAGGTCTTATCTCGTATCGGTGTGAGAACTTCCTGAACCTTTTCGACCATCGCTTCATTATATGGTATAGACAGCCACTCGACATTACGCCGCATATTGTCAGGGTTCGCCGTGCCGATCAGGGAGGTGTGAATATCAGGATTGCGCAAGACAAACTGTACCGCCAACTGCGCAATGTCGACGTCTTGCTCGTTGCAGAAGGCTGCTGCTTTGGCACAAACTTGCTTGATCTCGTCAGTTGCTGGATGCCAGTCTGGTGCGCCACGATTGGTCAAGAGGCCCATACTCAGTGGCGATGCGCCGATGATGCCAACATTCTTCTCTTGCAAGTAAGGAATTAAGTCTGCAAGGGTCGTATCGTTCATGGAATAATGACAATACGACAAAATCGTGTCAACTTTGATGTGATCCATGATATAGGGATAAATCGCCAACGGGAATCCGGTAATCCTAACAAAGCGGACTTTACCTTGCTCCTACACTGGGCGTAATGCTGGTAAGGTTTCTTCTACAACCTGATCGAGCGAACCGTATTCGATATCGTGACATTGGATCACATCAATGTAGTCGATACCCATCCGAGCCAGACTCTCATCAACACTCCTCATCACTCGTTCGGCGCTGAAGTCGAATACATTTTCGCCAGAGCGCCCAACTTTAGTTGCGAGGACATCCTTGAGCGCCTTGCCCAACACGGTCTCAGCTCTTGTCAAACCATAAAACGGTGAGCAGTCAATAAAGTTAACACCCCTATCCAGTGCAACATGGACAGCACGAATCCCATCTTCCTCATTGATGGGGCGGAACACACTGCCCAAGGACGATGCACCAAAACTGAGTATTGAAACGTCTAAACCAGTCTTACCTAATGTGCGATATTCCAATTTAGTTTAGCGTGTGGTGACCAAACACAATGTCAAGCCACCACATGAATTAAGCAAGTGTTATGCGGTAGTATTGCGTGTGATCTTGAACGAATACACATGATCGCAGGGTTTCTGATCGGGCCTTTCGATCTTGAGGCCATTGTCAGTCATTTCCCACTTGAGTTCGCCTTCATTGCCCAGTAATTTAACTGAACGCACTTCGCTGGGATAGAATGCCCTGGTTGACTCGATGACGAATTCTTTTTCCGGCCAGCCGAAAGTCATGGCGTAGAGGATGTTTTCTTTGACCGTGAAGCGAATATCTCGTGCCGTGAATTGAAGCTTCTCTTTTGTATCGCTGAATGCGCCTACATGCGTCATCTGGGTTGGACCTTCACCGTATGTATTCCAGGGCGTGGTCTCATAGATGGCCTCGCCATTGACATTCAGCCATTCGCCCATGCCTTCCAGGATGACCTTTGATTCATCTGGAATTGTGCCGTCTGGTTTCGGGCCGACATTGAGCAGCATAAAACCATTCTTGCTGACGTTATCGGCCAGATACTGAACCATTTCTGTCACGGTCTTGTATTCTGTTTCCTTGATGTAGCCCCAGCCCTGACCATCATCAACGGTGGTATCAGTGATCCATTCGTAGTGGGTGAGTTCAGCCGTCTTGCCAAGCTCAAAATCGAGCAGGCCCGCACCCGGTGGGATGTCATGCCATTTGTAGGAAGCGACGACCTCGCGTCCCCATTCGGTTTCTTTATTATAGTAGTATGCGAGGAAGTCTTGTTTGTACTGGTCATGGATGAAGCGCAACCCAAAATCAAACCAGATGTAATCCGGGGTGTAGCGATCCACGACCTCAATCAAGCGGTTCTTCCATCGATCCAGAAAGGCTTTGCTGGGTTTGTCCTGTGCTGCCCATTCCCGATCATGACCCTGTAATTGCGGATCAAAATCGAAGTCAAGGTTATGGAGGTCACCATACAGCCCGGCATATTGCGGATCAGATGTATCATATTGTTTTTTCCAATGTGGGAAGAACCACCAGTTTTCTGCATGGTGCATGGCAACCATGAACCGCATGTCCTGGGCACGAATAGCCTTCTCAAGCTCACCAACAACATCCCGCTTAGGTCCCATCTTTCCCGCACACCATTTGGTATCGCTGCAATCCCACATCGGGAAGCCATCATGATGTTCAGCCACAGGGCCAGCAAACTTCGCACCTGCATGTTTGAACAATTCTGCCCACTCGTCCGGGTCAAATTTCTCAGCCGTAAACATGGGAATGAAATCTTTATAGCCGAATTCTGATGGCGGGCCGTATGTTTTGCTGTGATACTCAAACTGTGGCGTGCCCTCACGGTACATATTGTAGGGATACCAGGTGACATTGGGGCCTGTTGCAGGAACACAGTAAATGCCCCAATGCGTATAAATGCCGAACTTGGCATCGCGCATCCACTGGGCCGTCGTGTGTGTTGTTAGCGATTGCCAAGTTGGTTTATATTTCTTGCTCATCTCAAAAATACTCCTCCAATAGTCTGGTTGCATCCTAAGACCGCAGTCGCCAACGTTCAAACTCGGATTCGAGAACCTTGATGTTAGCACTGCTCGGTTATAATCCGACGTTTCTGATTAATGGTTAGATGCTCAAGTCGACCCTCTGATCACCAGTTCACAGTCAAACACTGTCGAGGTGATGTCAGAATTGGATGAGTTAATCGCTTCGAGCAACATCTGTGCAGCAGTCTTGCCAATCGCATAGGTCGGCTGACGGATCACCGTCAGGGGTGGGCTAGACACTGCGGCCCAGGGGTGATCGTCAAACCCAATGATTGCGACATCATCTGGGCAACTCAAGCCCATCTCTTGCAAGCCAATCAACGCCCCCAAACTTAACAGGTTGTTGCAGATGAAGACAGCGGAGGGGGGGGCTTCCAATTGCATGAGTGCTTGGATAGCTTGCTTCCCGTCCTCAATGCTGAGCGGAGTTGATAAGGACCATTCCTCTCGGATTATCAAACCATTTTCGTGCATAGCCTGTTGAAAGCCAGACAAGCGCTCACGCATGGTGGAGAGGCGGTGGAAGCCCGAAAGAATTCCGATGTCTCTGTGGCCGCGTTCAATCAAGTGTTTTGTGCCCAAATAAGCTCCCTGCTCATTGCCCACACCCACATAAGATGAGGTTGCATTTTCAAATATCCGGTCAAGCAAGATTATGGGCACATTCAGTTTGGAAGCTTCATTGAGGACTTCCCAATTCTGGCTGGTGGCGGCTGCAATGATACCATCTACCCCCTGCCTCAAAAGGATGTCAATGTAGTATTCTTCGCGTTCGAGAACTTCATTGGTGTTGCACACCATCAGGCTGTAATTATGGGAGTACAGGACATCTTCAATGCCCCGTATGATCTGCGCGAAGAAATTGTTGGTCACATCTGAAACGATAGAACCCACTATATGACTGCTCTGGGTCGTTAAACTGCGAGCCGCAAAACTTGGGCGATAACCTAATTCTTTAATTGCATTTTGAACCCGCTGTTTTGTTACTTCCTCTACAAAGCGGGTTTCGTTGATTACATGGGATACGGTGGCTTTGGATACCCCTGCTTTTTCGGCTACATCGCGCATTGTTGTACGTTTCATAAATGAACTCTTATCTCTGAAAACCCGTTGCGTAACCGGTTAATTGAATGGTATGATTATAAGAGGAATTTGTCAAGAAGATACTCTCATGCCCCATCATTATACGAGACAACAGGTTCTGTCGTTGAGAACATTTTCAAACTGGAGAAGTCATTATGCTCAAATATGCCATCACTCATCCGCCATTGCTTCATTCGTTAGCGCAGACCGGTCATGGAAGCCGCATTCTCCTGGCAGATTCAAACTATGCGTTTGATGCCTTTGCCCCCCCTACAGCAACACGCATTTATCTCAATTTTGCGCCGGGCCTGATTGCCATGAAAGATGTCCTGTCAGCTATTCTGGCTGCCCTACCCATTGAAGAAGCTTACGGCGTTATAGCCGACGACGGAAGCATCCCGACTATCACCAATATGTACCGAGAGATGCTGCTAGATGCCATTCAGTTTAAACGAATAAATCGCTTTGACTTCTACGAAATGGCACAAGAATCGCGGACAACCTTGCTCGTCGCAACCGGTGAAACCAGCCTCTATGCCAATTTGCTGCTCACAGTTGGTTTCTTGAACCAAGATGGAACACCCAATTTGTAAAACAAGCAATCTTTTTTGATTAGGTTTCAAAGCATAAGGAAAAACAAATGCAATATACAAAACTGGGCAAATCAGGAATGACCGTCAGCAAGGTATGTTTGGGAACGATGCACTTCGGCGGTCCGACTTCTGAGGAAGAAGCATTCAAGATCATGGACAAGGCCCTCGAAATGGGTATCAACTTCTTCGATACTGCCAATGTCTATGGTGGAAAAAGTGGAAAAGGGAAATCAGAAGAAATCATTGGCAAGTGGTTCCAATCACGTAGCGGCAGCCGTGATCAGGTCGTTTTGGCGACAAAAGTCTACCATTCGATGGTTGCCCAAGACAGGATCCCCAATGAGGATCAGGGCATTTCAAGTTATAAAGTACACAAGCATCTAAACGACTCGCTCCGTCGCTTGCAGACCGACCACATTGACTTATATCAGGTACATCACATAGATCGTGAGGTCACACCTGAAGAGTTCTGGGGAACTTTCGAGCGTGTCATCAACAATGGCAAGGTACTTTACATGGGATCAAGCAACTTCCCTGGCTGGGGGCTCGCAAAATTCCAATTACATGCCCTTCAACGTGGAACCCTGGGTTTCGTTTCTGAGCAGACGATGTATAGTTTGCTGTGTCGTGCCCCTGAATTGGAAGTGTTACCGGCTGCTGAAGATTTCGGAATCGGTGTCATTCCGTATATGCCACTAGCGGGCGGCCTGCTTACAGGCAAGAAGAAATCAGCAGCGGGGTCACGGACAGCGTCTGTTGAGGATGAATATGGTATCTATCTTGGAGATACCAACGAGCAGATGAAAGCCTTTTCTACACTTTGTCAAGAACTTGATGAAAAAGAACACGTTGTTGCCATTGGCTGGACTCTAGCACATTCAGCAGTTGATTCGCCTATTGTCGGGGTAAGGACAACTCAGCACCTTGAGGGACTTGATCGTGCAACTGAGCTTGAACTTGACGCCGAAGCTCTGGCGAAACTGGATGAGATATTCGGCATCAACAAGGGGCGTCCGCTGCGTACAGGCAAACCTTCACCAGAAGCTTATGCCTGGTAGACATTCCTATGAGGACCCAAAAAACATCCAGGCTGGAAATCTCCAGCCTGGATTAAGTTATCTACTTTGTTCGATTTCCCATTACTCCCCGCCAAGCAGTTCGTTAGCCTGTTCATCGGCTATTTCTGCCACAACCGCTGCATCACGTTCTTCACCTGTCCATAAAAGATCAAAGTTTGGGATGAAGACTGACAATTCCCATTCCTGATACTTCGGATGGTAAGCGGGATGGATACCATCACGCGCCCCCATAACCGCGAAAGTGTGTTCGTAATCATCACGGATAGGTGAATCTTCTGGAAGGACTGAACCCGTGAAATCGAGGTGGCTGGTATAGGCACTACCCATTTCGGCTGTTCGTGCGAGGTGAGCCGGATTTGCCAGCGTATAACGGATCAACTCATAGGCCAGGTCAGGTTGGGTTGATGATGCTGGGATGGCAAAAGCTGAACCACCCACAAACTGGAAGCGACCAGCAGGGCCGGTTGGAGTTGGGGCAACTGTCCAGTTAAAATCATCACCAATCAACTCGGCAAAGCGCGAAGCCGTATCATTAAGAGCATAGTGCATGGCGACATTACCGTTGGCAAACATCAACTCAGTACCAAAACCTGTTGCGGCAACGGCATCAGCCGTTGGATGAACGTTGTGTTCCCACATTAGGTCAGCTACAAATTGTAGTGCTTCAATCGTGCCAGGATCATTCAGACGGGATTCAGTGATGTCCTCATTCCAGAAATCACCACCAAAACTCTTGACGATCCAGTAAAAGCCACCGCCACCGCCCCCAACACTCGCCAAGTTGCCGATCCCCCAAATGTCATTGTCTCCGTCACCATCGGTATCTTCTGTCAAGGCAATCGCCATTTCAAGCAGTTCATCCCAAGTTGTTTTCTCAGTCGGAAGTGGGATGCCTGCTGCTTCAAACAGATCAACATTGACATAGAATCCCCCCGGTGCCCAGTCATAGGGAAACGCATACTGTACTCCATCATAATTAAAGGCATCGACCTGTGTACTGACGAAACTATCTGGCCATCCTGGAGGTGGGCAGGCTTCCAGGTAGCTATCAAGCGGAATCAGCCACTCGTTTGCAGCGAAGGTGTCGTTACGGCTATCATGCAGCCAGATCATGTCAATCTCTGCGCCACCAGCAAGCTGGGCGGGCAAAGTTGTCCAGTAATCACTCCATGCAACACCAGTGTTTGGCACCTGTTGAATATCTGGATAATTGGCTTCAAAAAACTCATCAAATGTCATGGTGAACTTTTCAACTTCGCCTGGGCCTTCCCAGCCTGTATAGGTAAAGGTTGCACTGATGTCAAAGGGAACAGTCCCACAGGTCCATTCTTCATCCTGTGCTGATACACTAATACTGAATGACAATAGCATGGCTACTATCACGATAATCGGAAGTAATTTGCGAAACATCTTGCGTATCCTTTCTTTAGTTGACTAATTGATCGTTTTTAGCAACACTCAGTTAATCAGGGGCTAGGCACCTCCTTTGATACCACTCGTCACAATTCCACGTACATAATATTTTTGTCCGAAGACAAATAAAACAAGGACTGGGATGACGATGAATGTTGCAGACGCCATAATCAAATGCCAGGGTGTACGCATGGCGGATTGAGATTGAAACGATGCTAGGCCGAGTGGCAGCGTTTTGACATCAGGTGTCCCGAGCACAATCAGCGGCCACTGGAAGCTGTTCCAGGTTGTCACAAACGTAAAAATGCCCAGCGTTGCCAGGGCTGGCTTGGTTAAGGGCAGAATAACAAGATAGTAAGTTTTGAAGTAACCACAACCATCAATCCGAGCAGCATCTTCCAACTCGCGTGGCAGAGTCACCATAAACTGGCGCATCATGAACGTACCCCAGGGGGTAAACAAAAAGGGCACAATAACCGGCAAAAGCGTGTTCACCCATCCCAATTCACGCATCTGAACAAATAGAGGGATCAACAACACCGTAAAGGGCACCATCAGCAACGAAATATAGAGCAAGAAAATGGTGTTGCGCCCAGGATAGCGGAGCCGTGCAAATGAATATCCAGCCAGCGATGCAGTGAATAACTGACCCAGGACAACCGCCACTGCGACAATCACACTATTGATGAAAAATGTACCAAACGGTGCTGCATTCCAGGCTTCAGGATAATTCTCAAAATGAAAGGTTTCTGGAATAAACGTGGGCGGGAACTGGTAAATGCCACGAATGTCTTTGAAGGAATTGGCAACCATCCAGACAAAGGGGAGCATGAAGATGATCCCAGTCAACGAAAGGATCATATAGACCAAAACATCAACAATAATTTTTGTCTCTCGTTGTCCAAACCAATTCTGCCGTACAGCCTTATCAGCGCGAGCCATGTCATGCCTCCTCAAAGCCTAAGACCCAGCGTTTCGCCAACTGCCATTGAATCAGGGTGATAACTAAGATGATGACGAACAGAACGGCTGCAAGCGCCGCCCCATAGCCCATCTTGAAAAACTGGAAGGCGTTGTTAAAAATATATAGGGTTAAGGGCGTCGTCGCATGGGCAGGCCCCCCTTGCGTCAAGACAAAGAATTGATCGAATGACTGAAATGCACCAATCAAAGACGTGACAATAACAAAGAAAATGGCGGGTGAGAGCATCGGTAAGGTGATGAACCGCATTCGCTGCCAACCACTCGCACCATCAATTGCGGCCGCTTCATAATATTCTTCTGGAATACCCTGCAAACCTGCCAACAAAATCAGCATTGCAAAGCCAATGCCCTGCCAATTACTCATGATGATGACCGAAGGCATTGCCCAGTCTGAATGATGAATCCAGTTTGGGCCATCAACCCCAATCAACCCCAATAGGTAATTAATCAGCCCAATTTCTGGTTGGTAAATCCAACGCCAGATAGTCGCAGCCGCAACTGTTAAAGTGATTTGAGGCAAAAAGTACACAGTTCTGAAAAACAGGATACCTCTCATTTTTCGATTCAGTGCCAATGCAAGCCAGAAGGCAATGAATATACCGGTGGGAACAGCGACAAATGTGTAGTAGAAGCTATTCTTCAGCGATTTCCAGAACAGCCGATCATTTATCATGGTCTCAAAGTTGTCTAGCCCAATAAACTGCGGTTCATTACTCAGGCTCCAATCCGTCAGCATGATGTAAAAAGCAAACAGAATCGGAAACAACATGAACACAACGAAACCGATGAAGTTTGGCAGCAAGAACAAATAACCTGCGATGGTTTCCTCGCGCCGTAATCCTGTGAAAGACTGGCGAAATTCTTGCCACCAGGTTGCTTTGATCAGCCTACCACGTACAACTTCATCTACACCAATTTCCGCTTTTGAAGCCATTCAGTATCCTCCTTGGTCAATTATCGAGGATGCTCACATGTTCAGATGCCAACAATTCTAAACGACGTGATGATTCTACAGTAATCCAATTGCGGGTGTTATTCGCGGAATAGAGGTTTGTGAGGGATGTAATCAACATGGAATGTGGAAAGCAAGACATTCCATGTTGATTGACGGTCACTGTAAGTAAAATCATAACTAATTCAAGATCATTTACTACATAAAACCGGTTACGTAACCGATACAATTACTTTAGCATTATCGAATTGTCGTGTCAAATTTCTATAGAGTTTCTGCAATATTTCAGAGTGAGACTAAAGGTGAAGTCACTCGCGGTGAATCATGATATAAGAATTGCCACTGATATTGGTGATCGTAGAGTCTTCCCCATCACTCCAGACAATCGTCAAATGACTGAGTTCCGTATCGGCAGGAAAACCAAAGTGTAGTCGACTCGGATCACCCGATAGGTAGCCGCTAGACACCGTGACATCCCGTCGATAGGTACCGTTCGTGGTATATAAGTAGACTTGCGAACCAACGGCGTATGTGTTCTGCGAAGAAGGCCATCTGAGATCAACCTCAATGCTCTCTCCATTACATACTTGATTTTCATATACAACCGCATTGCTCATCAGATTGTTAATTACAATGTCCAGATCACCGTCGTTATCCAGGTCAGCCATAGACATACCTCTACCGCTAGAGGTTGAATTCAAGCCCCATTCATCAATTGGAACAAACATCCTCCCTTCTACATTGTGGAAGGTGCGATTTTCCTCAACCAGTTCGTCATTAGGCAGTTGGGGAAACAATTCGATCGCAATCATACCGTTGACGACATATAGGTCTTGGAACCCATCGTTATCAAGGTCACCAAACTTCGCTGACCAACTCCAGCCTGTTGCAGAGAGGTTCAATTCTGGCGCACGATTCATCAGGGTTCCAGAACCATCCAACCCGTACAACACATTCTCCATAATCTGTGGATCATTCACATTACGTGGGAGTCTCATCATCATTTCCAAGATCGGCTCCCATGCGGTCATGGTAGCAGGATCATCCGAATAGGGTTTCATATCAACTGCATAAATCTCTAATTGACCGCTGTTATTAATGTCGGCAGCAGCATAACTCATTGTGCTATAGGGCATCACAGACAAAGGCTCCAGTTCTTGCCAATTGCCGTTTATGTATGAAAAATACTGATCTTCAAATGAAAAGTCGTTGCCAACAATCACGTCAATGATGCCATCCTGGTTCACATCATGTAGGTTCAGAGCCAGGGCATGAGCTTCAATCGCCAGTCGCGTAGCGGAAAAACGTGAACCTTCGTTTTCGTAATAGATGACACCGGCAGTTTGTGATGATGGCCCTCGGAGCTTTATCAACTCTGCATCATAGGAACCGGTGATAAGGTCTAAATCACCGTCCGAGTCCATATCAGCCCAGGTCATTGCATAGCCAGGGTAGCTCACTCCACGAAGTATCTTACTGGCAAAGCCCGCGCCAGCAAGATTATGCCAGTATAGGGGTGCTGCAATTTGCTGTGTGAAGACAATATCTAGCCAGCTATCACCATCGACATCAACGATAGCTACTGCACGAGCAGCACTAATCGAGCGTAGTGGCTGTTTTTGAAACTCCAGGTTCCCTTCATTCCAAAAAATCGCATTATCTCCAGCAAGGTTTGCCAAAACGACGTCCAGATAACCATCATTGTTTAGGTCATTTATCGCAAGACCCGCTCCATTACTTTCATAGTAACTCACTGGTTCTTTGGAGACAGTGGTTATGTGGTCTAGTTCATGCAAAACGAATGTATCTGTACACACATCAGCAACCCGAAATGGTTCACTGTTGACAACAATCGAAGGCGTGTCTGCATCACTGAGGGCAGGTAGGAATAAGAGGAAAAACGATACATTTAGGCATATAAGTCGTTTGCTAAGTGGCATTCTGCAAAAACTGATGATGGTTGTTTGTTAGATTTTGAATCTAACCCGAGTTAACCGGTTTCGCAAGCAGAAGGAACCACTGAGAGAATTAATCCCGGTATGTAGCCACGATGTTAATGCTCTGCTCTGGTGTGAAAGGAATTATAGGGCCATCTGGGAAACCCTGTTGTCTTGATGGAGACCGCTTGATCAAATTGCAATGGTATCGTCGTTCGCCGCAGCCAAGTAGTCTTGATGAGTGCCGATGAGAAATTGAAAGCCCAAGCTATCGCGGAGCATGTGGGCTACAGTGATGAAACGGTTCGTCAAAGTCGTTCAAAATTTCAACCAAATGAGTATCAAAGTGGTTTATCCAAAGTCAAGTGCTCGTCCAGATGCCCAACGCGCGTTTAATGATGAAGCTCGTGAGCAATTGAGGGCAATTGTTCGTCAAAGTCCGCGTACTTTTGGCTGCGAAAGGAGCGTTTGGTCACTGCATTTGTTGGCAGAGGTCAGCTATCATGGCCTGGTTCATCCAGATACCATGGGTGAAACCTTGAACCAGTTCGGCATCAAGTGGAAAAAAGCCAAGTGGCACATTCACAGCCCTGATGAGCAAGATGAGAGTTGGTTTCAGCGCTTTGTGCAACCTCACGCTGACGGGCGGTCAGCGCCGGACCTACCCCTCAAGTTGACCCAGCAACCGTTCAAGCGATAATGCCATCATCTGTTTTGGGGCATTGTGTCAAGAAACGCGCGACATTCTGCTTGATTTTGCTGACGGCAGCGAGCAAATGGGGTGGGTGATTGTGAGATTGCTGTGCTATGCTAAACAGTTAGGCAAAAAGGTCGTGGTCTTGATCTGGGACAATGCCCCTTGGCATACCTCCAAGCATATTCGCCAATGGATACGCACTTACAATCAGCAAGCCAAAAGGGGGGCGAGGTTCGCTTGGTCGTTCACTGGCTACCCAAGCGCAGCTCATGGCTTAACCCGATTGAACCCTCTGGGCATTTATCAGTCGCTGAATTACGACGACGCATTCGTGCTCAGTCCAACTCTTTGGCTCTCGATGACTTAATCCAACCCTCTGATCTGATGTGACAGTAATGAGATATAGCAACCTGTCGAGGATTTCAGGATTCGCTTTGCAGTTTTACAGTTACCGAGATGCCTTAAATTAGATGCCGCCTGCTCATGTTCTCGAAACCTGGATGATATTTGAATCTGAAATTACACAATGCATTGGATAGTCTAAATTGTAGATTTCCGGACATTCAGTTTTGTAGGAAGTTGGACAATTCTCGTCGGACGATCAGAGCGTTCCTTTGAGTCAATGAGTATCCGAAGGGCTTCCTCGCCGAGAACTTGTGTCGATTGTTCTACGGTTGTCAATGGGGGAGAGAGCAAGTCGGCCAAGGGTAATTCGTCAAAACCGACAAATGCAAGATCATCAGGTATTCGTATTCCCACATCCTTAATTGCGTGTAATGCACCAACTGTCATCTCATCATTTGCAACAAATACGGCGTCTGGTAGATCATCTAATTCTGTAAGAGACTTGAGTGCAGCGAAACTCGCGTAACGATCAAAATTACCGAATTCAACCCAATCGGAATTCATTTCTAAGTTAGCTTCCGAAAGGGCCATTCGATATCCTACCAATCGTTCCCTACCGGTACTAACGCTTTGTAATCCAGCGATAGTGGCAATACGACTATAGCCATTGTCAATTAGATGTTTTACCGCATTGTATGCACCTTGAATATTATCTGATCCAATGTAATCTGCTTCAACTCCCTGCAATTTTCGATCGAGTAATACAACAGGAACTCTCTGTGCTTGCATTGTTTGCACAGTGTTGGGATCAGTATTTGGAGCTGGCACGATCACCAAACCAGCCAGCTGCTCTGACAACAAGGTTTCAAGATACATGCGCTGACGTTCAAGATCATCGCCTGTACTGTATGCCAATATCCCCATCTTGTTTTTGTACGCAAAATCCTCCGCTCCCTGAAGAACTGCCCCAAAGATAGTATCAGTAATACTCGGAACCAGAAATCCGATAATATCATTCAAGTTTTTCTTAAGCGTTCTTGCGGCACGGCTGGGTTGATAATCGAGCCTTTCAATCGCGTCAAGAACTCGTGTTCGCATTTCCAGATTGACGTTTGGGGCTTCATTCAAGACGCGTGACACAGTGGATTTAGATACTTCTGCCTCGCGAGCCACGTCTGATATAGTTGCTTTCTTCATTCTTGGCAGGTCCATGAGTTAGAAATAATGATATGCATAGTACGCCAAATAAATCGGTTTCACAAGTCGGTATTGTGGACCTGAAACGTTTGCCTGATGATCAAACCCATTATTACCCTAATGACAAGAATCTTAGCTTAAAACTATGGTAATCGACACAGGATGAGAGACCGGTTGATGAATGTGATATGTGCATAGTGCATATATATCGCAGTCAATTCAGGGGATATATTAGGGTAGATTATGCTACATAGACTAATTATCTGGATTTGTTTGACAATTTTGTCAGAAGAGGTTAGTTTTTGGGGTGATATTGAGAAACCGGTTTTTCATATTTGTTATTACGTAGAGAAGTTCTAGTTAAGGAGTATTGTCCATGTCAAGAGACTTCAAACGTTTTGTAATTCTCGTATTGCTTGTAGTGCTTACGAGCATTCCCTCCATGTCAAACGTGTTTTCACAGGATGATGGGATCATCATAGGACTCATCACCAAAACTGAGACCAACCCGTTTTTCGTGAAAATGCGCGAGGGTGCTCAAAGTGCTGCAGATGAATTCGGTGTAGAGTTATTGACCGCTGCTGGTCAATTCGATGGAGATAATGCATCACAAGTCACTGCAATTGAAAATATGGTTGCTGCTGGTGCAAGCGGTATCCTCCTTGTTCCCAGTGATACAACGGCGATCGTTCCTGCGATCGAAGCCGCACGTGAGCAAGGTGTTATCGTTATTGCCCTTGATACACCAACCAACCCAGAAGATGCAACTGACGCCCTTTATGCAACCGACAACTTCCAGGCGGGCGTATTGATTGGTGAATATGCTGCAACAGCAACTGAAAACCCTGATGAAGCGATTGTTGCCTTACTAGGTTTGACCCCAGGCATCACAGTTGGTGATTTGCGGCGTGATGGATTCTTGGAAGGATTTGGTATCTCGCTTGATAGTGAACAGATTGCTTGTGATCAAGATACACAGGGTGATCAGGCGCTCGGTCAAACCGCAATGGAAAACTGTTTACTTGCCAATCCTGATATAAATGTCGTTTACACCATCAACGAACCAGCGGCCTTCGGTGCTTACACTGCAATAGAAAATGCAGGCCGGGAGGATGAAGTTCTCATTGTGTCTGTGGATGGTGGTTGTGCTGGTGTTGAGGGTGTCATTGGGGGACAAATTGCTGCTACATCACAACAATACCCGCTGCGTATGGCAAGCCTTGGTGTAGAAAATATCGTCGCTGCTGTTCAAGGCGAAGCCTTTGCCACTGGCTACACGGATACAGGTGTGACCCTTATTACGGACAATCCAGTCGATGACGTTGCTAGCGAGGGTGTAGCTTTTGGCTACGAAAGCTGCTGGGGTGACCAGGATGCTGATGTACTTGAGCAAGTTCAAGGAATGGACGATATGTTAATGGCCACAGAAGTTATCGTTGGCCTCATCACCAAAACTGAGACCAACCCGTTTTTCGTGAAAATGCGCGAGGGTGCTCAAAGTGCTGCAGATGAATTCGGTGTAGAGTTATTGACCGCTGCTGGTCAATTCGATGGAGATAATGCATCACAAGTCACTGCAATTGAAAATATGGTTGCTGCTGGTGCAAGCGGTATCCTCCTTGTTCCCAGTGATACAACGGCGATCGTTCCTGCGATCGAAGCCGCACGTGAGCAAGATGTTATCGTTATTGCCCTTGATACACCAACCAACCCAGAAGATGCAACTGACGCCCTTTATGCAACCGACAACTTCCAGGCGGGCGTATTGATTGGTGAATATGCTGCAACAGCAACTGAAAACCCTGATGAAGCGATTGTTGCCTTACTAGGTTTGACCCCAGGCATCACAGTTGGTGATTTGCGGCGTGATGGATTCTTGGAAGGATTTGGTATCTCGCTTGATAGTGAACAGATTGCTTGTGATCAAGATACACAGGGTGATCAGGCGCTCGGTCAAACCGCAATGGAAAACTGTTTACTTGCCAATCCTGATATAAATGTCGTTTACACCATCAACGAACCAGCGGCCTTCGGTGCTTACACTGCAATAGAAAATGCAGGCCGGGAGGATGAAGTTCTCATTGTGTCTGTGGACGGTGGTTGTGCTGGTGTTGAAGGTGTCATTGGGGGGCAAATTGCTGCTACATCACAACAATACCCGCTGCGTATGGCAAGCCTTGGTGTAGAAAATATCGTTGCTGCTGTTCAAGGCGAAGCCTTTGCCACTGGCTACACGGATACAGGTGTGACCCTTATTACGGACAATCCAGTCGATGGTGTAGAAAGTGAAGATGTTGAATTCGGTCTAGAAAACTGTTGGGGCTAATAATCTCTCACAGAGAGTATAGAGATGTTTGTGTGTGGTGCTGGTAGTCTTACGCCAGCACCACTTTTTCATCAAAGAGTATTTGAGGATTATATTGATGTCAGATCATTTGGATGCCACGAACAATTCGCCACAGATACCACTTTGGAGGAGCCTTTTCAGCCACATTATGACTACTCCAGGAGTAGGGCCATTGATTATCTTGGTCATCGCTGTGGCTTACTTCCAAAGCCAAAATCCGCGCTTCATCAACCTAAATACATTCTCTCTAATTTTGCAGCAAAATAGTTGGATTGCTGCGCTTGCTCTCGGACAAACCATCATCATTTTGACTGCTGGTATTGACTTGTCAAATGGCTCTGTCATGGCGTTTGGTGCAGTTGTGATAGCAGGGGTGGCCGTCAATGATGGATTGAATCCATTGCTCGCGCTTGGTTCTGGTTTCGTCATTACAATGACGTTTGGTTTTCTTCACGGGGTTCTCATTACACGACTAAAACTTCCACCTTTTATTGTTACCTTGGGTACATTGAATGTTGCATTTGCACTGACGAGAGTCTACACAACATCATCTATTAGTGGCCTACCAGATTGGCATCTCATTTTTGGTGAGCGCGTGGAAATATTGGGGACACGCTTCACCTATGGGTCGATCTTTGTTGTTGTGATGTTTGTTGCCGTATGGCTGATGCTGCGTTATACAGCCTTTGGGCGCTACATCTACGCGATTGGTGATGATCCAGAAGCTGCACGTTTGACAGGCGTCTCCGTGGATCGTGTAGTCATTGCTGTATACATGCTAGCTGGCTTTATTTATGCTATTGCTGCTTGGATGTTCCTCGGACGCTTCTTTACAGGAGATCCCAATGCAGCACAAACAGCAAATCTGGACAGCATTACAGCGGTGGTCATAGGCGGTGTCAGCCTGTTTGGTGGTCGCGGTAGTGTCATGGGCACGTTGATTGGTGCGTTGACAGTGGGTGTAATCTCAACTGGGTTACAAGCTACAGGGGTTAACATCCTATACCAACGCCTAATTACAGGTGTTCTCGTGATTCTTGCAGTAGCAATTGACCAATATTCACAGAGGAGTCGCTAGAATGAATACAGATGAACAATCTACGGCTGGCAAGCCGGTTGGTCAAAATCAGCCAATTATTGAAGCGCGAAAACTGGTCAAACGCTACGGGAAGGTCACCGCGTTGGATGGTGCTGATTTTGAACTGTACCCAGGCGAGATTTTGGCTGTTATAGGGGATAATGGAGCTGGTAAATCGACGTTAATTAAGGCTATTTCTGGTGCTCTTCGCCCAGACTCTGGTGAAATCTTCTTAAACGGAAACCAGGTTAGGTTCCGCAGCCCTAAGGACGCACGTAATGCGGGTATTGAAACAGTGTATCAGACGTTGGCAGTCGCCCCCAATATGAACATCGTCGAGAACCTTTTCCTAGGCCGTGAGATTCGTCGCAGTGACATTCTGGGTCGGATCTTCCGCATTCTAGACAAGCGAAAGATGCTAGAAGAAGCGACCAATCATATGCAAGACTTGAAGTTTCGTATTCAGTCTATGACGCAACCTGTAAGCACACTCTCCGGTGGGCAACGGCAGGGTGTGGCAGTTGCGCGAAGTGCGGCATTTGCACAAAATGTGGTGATTATGGATGAACCTACGGCCGCACTCGGTGTAAAAGAATCAGGTATGGTGCTTGACCTAATTCGAAAAGTGCGTGAGAGAGGCCTGCCAGTGATATTAATTAGCCACAACATGCCACATGTTTGGGAACTGGCGGATCGCATTCACATTCAGCGTTTGGGAAGGCGTGCAGCTGTAATTTCACCTGATGAATATAGCATGTCAGATGGTGTGGCTATTATGACTGGCGCGCAAGATGTTTCTTAGAGGGAATTTGGGAAAAGATGACTCGATACTTGCTCGGTATTGATCTTGGTACATCAAGTGTGAAGGTTGCAGTGCTTCACGCTGATACATTGCAAGTAGTCGCCAACTCAGGTGCTGAATATCCCATAAGTCATCCATTGCCAGAATATGCAGAACAAGATCCAGATGTATGGTGGCAGGCAACTGTCGAAGCAATCAGACAGGCTATAAGTGTAATGAATCAGCCTGAAATCATTGCCATTGGATTGTCGGGTCAGATGCATGGACTCGTTTGTATCAATAAAGATATGCGACCGGTTCAAGATGCCATTATCTGGGCAGATAGAAGATCCGAACAGCAAGTACGCGAACTTGCTCAACTTCAGAAAAAGTCTACAAATGATCTCCCTGGTTTACCTGCAACGGGTTTTGCGGCAAGTACTGCCTTATGGCTTAAAACCAATGCCCCCGAAATTCTTAAACAAACCCACAAATGGTGTCTGCCTAAAGACTATCTGCGTTTGAAACTAACTGGTGAATTGTCAACTGAACCCAGCGACGCAGCGTCAACATGGTTGTATGACATAACACAGCAATCTTGGGCAGAGGATGTTTGCGAATATTGTGGTCTATTACCTTCACAGATGCCGCTTGTTGATCGATCAGATAATGTATCAGGAGCGTTAACACGACAATCGGCCATTGAACTAGGACTACCTTCCGGTATACCAGTTGTCGGTGGTAGTGCTGATTTACCCGCGCAGGCACTTGGATATGGCATCAATAGTCCAGACAGTTTGCTCATTACAATAGGCTCAGGCGGACAAGTGTTTATTCCCACATCGAAACCCAAGATCGTACCTGATGCGCCATATTACATCTTCAACCATAACGTCCCCGAAACATGGTATTTTCAAACATCCATTCTGTCAGCGGGTTTATCGCTCCGTTGGTTTCGAGATCTAATTGGCATGACAAGCGAAGAAAACGCCTATGAGTATCTATCAAATTTGGCAGAAAATACTAGTGAAGGGGCAGATGGACTTCTGTTTCTACCGTATCTCGCAGGTGAACGTGGCCCCAACCTGAGTGCCAGTATGCAAGGATTAATATATGGATTACGGCTCACACATCAAAGAGAGCATCTCTCTCGAGCTATTATGGAAGGGGTCGGGTTCGCAATTAAGAATGCACTTTTAGACATACCCATTGATGCTAGTATATACGTGCTATCAGGTGGAGTAACTAATTCTCCAGTTTGGTGTCAAATATTGACCGACATCTTAGACCATGTTCTTGAAGTCCCAGTTCAACGACTCATGTATGGTTGTATTGGCGCTGGGATCCTTGCAGGGGTCGGTTGCGAACATTTTACTGGTGTTTCTGACGGAATCCAGTTAGTACAGGCGAGAAAACGAACGGCGTTTACCCCAATGCGGGCCGAGCGTTATCATGAGATTTATCAGCAATTTCAAGAGCTTTACCTCGGTTTGAGGACAGCGAAATATGCGATGAAGTCACCATAAGCTCAAACCTGAGTAGGCCATCCTGTTGATATATTTGTTAACTTACAGACAAGGCAGTAGGAGGGTGTCTGGCATGAATATCTGATACCACTTCGTTTAGATCAACGACGCTAGCCACCATTTGAAACCATCAATCTATATCGCTAGATTCAATGTTGTTTCAGTTTGACTCTGAACCTTCAAAGAGTCTGCCCTTCGTCCGCAGGCGCTTCTTCACACGTCGTTTAATACGCTTGCCGTCCTTGCCGAATGAGGTCAGCACGCTGTTGGCCTCCTCCTGGATAACCTGGATTTTGCCAATTCCAGGCAAATCGACCCGTTCACCAGAGGCAATGTCATCAGCCAGTGCCTCGAAATAGCAGTCAACAGCTTTGGTCAATGCCCTTCGTTGTCGTGCGACATGGGCAATGCGTTGCATATGGTTCAAGCTCCACTCCTGTTTTTCCTTTTGTCGGTCGGTATATGACGATACCGACTCTGTTGTGAATTTGTCGTCGGTGTGTCGGTCAAGTGACTGGCTTATTGATGTGTTCAGTTGCAATAAACCATTCGGCTTTGTTCAGGCGTCGTTCTTCGATCAGATCTGCTTTGACCCAATCCTGGGCGATCTGTCGAGCGTGTTTGGCTGGGAAGTTCAAGTTGCGATAGAGATCACGCAGGGCGATCCCAGTCGTACCGATCGCTCGCACAGCCCACAGCATCCGATCTTGATAGCGTTTCTCCTGGATGGCTTCACTGATGCAGTCTAATTGCTCGATTAGTCGATGAGCACTTACCCGCCATTCTTCGGCGATAGCTTGCCCAGATTACCACTGTATATCTGAAACCGATTGAGCCAATCCAGGGCAGCGGACAAACTCGGCAGCTTGAAGGCCATGATATGTAGCCATCCATAAACTCCTTTCAAGTGTTGTCTTGACCTGGAGCGCACATCTGTCGCAAGATGTCACCATACTGTTGACACTGTGCCCAACACTCGACATTGAGCTTCAGAGCGGATGGTGGTTTCAACTCCAGTACTCGGTTTGCTGGGGCCTCGGCAATCGCTTATGCAGAGTACGCAGACCATCTACAAGTTGCTGAGGAACCATGCGAAATGTTCTTGATGCTGGACGTTCAGCATAATCCGGTCCTGGTGTCAACAGCGCAAAGCGGATCAGGCCTAATCTGTGTGCTGTACATTGCCAACCAGCGCGATTGTCGTCGTGATCTGGCATAGAGTAGTCGTCTTGCGTTGGGAATAGCGCCAAGTGTTGCCAGCGAGAACACCATCTGAACGATCTCAGCAGTTAACACGGTGGCAATACCTACTGCGATCTGAGCCAGATCGGAGGGCACAGCAGCACCAGATGTCTCCGATCCAATGACACAAACGGGCTTGAGCCCGCCGCAAGCCGCAGCGAACCTTTGGTTCGATTTGAATGGTGGCGGTTCGGCGATTTTCAGGGTTTTAACCAGAGTTTAGCATTGAGCTAACCCCAAAAGGGAAATGATGCTCAAGACCTATAAGTACCGCCTGTATCCCAGCCAGAGCCAGGAGCGTAGCAAATCTTGGCCTGCGCCCAGCACTTCGACAACATGTGTGTGGAAGAACGCAAGTGGGCATGGCAACCTGAAAAACGAAGTGTGAGCAAAAACGCCCAACTTCGCAATGTCAAGCACGACAAAAAGACCTTGCCACAAGCACATATCGTTCACAGTCATGTCTTGCAGGTGGTCACAGCGGACTGCGACAAGGCCTTTCAAGCCTTCTTTCGGTGGATCAAGAAGGGTGAAACACCAGGTTATCCACGCTTCAAAGGCTAGAAACGGTTCCATAGCTTGGGCTTCAGGATGGCTGGTCGTCGTCTGAAGGTGTCAGGTGTGGGTCGTATCACTGTCCGCTGGCATCGAGCCAGATCGGACGGGTCTGTACAGCCTCACGTAGCAGGAGGTTCCTCATGCGTGCTGTAGAAGCTGCGCCGAACCCAAAGTTCGCTTTATCCGCAGCAGAGCGTCACTGAAGTTGCTCAATCGATAAATAAGAAACTTCCAGCAACACATTTTGATAGATGAATTTCCCGATTTTGGTGGGAAACTCAGGGTTGTCCAGTACAACCATCACATCAATATCGGAGCCAGGGAGTAAGTTTTGTAACCAATTGATGGAACCATGAAAAAATGCACCCTGATACCCCAAAAGGAGGCGACCATTCTCAAGCACCCATTGTGTGGCAATGGCTTTTGCTTGCTGAACGTTCACAGATCATCTTCGTCGTTTAGCTGTCGAGCATTGCATAGGCGTTAGCAGCGTATTCGGTAGCCGTGCCTGTGACCTCAATCATATTGGTCTTATAGGCTTCTGCCAACATCTTTTCACTATCCACCCGCTGCTTAAGTTGACTGACATCGCGGTCATTGGGTTCGCGTGTATAAGCGTCATTGATGAGCAATTCTGCAACGGTGACATGCTTGCGGCTTTCAACTAATAACCTGACCAGATCAACGATGTTGCTGACGATGTTGTCAATGTCATCCTTTTCATAGGCTAGATGCAGTGCTTGACGATAACGTAAGACAGCCTCACCGAGTTGTTTGGCTTGTGTCGCAGCATAAGCCAGACTGCTAAGTTGTAGTGCTTCCTCATCTTTATCATCTATTTCACGGGCGATATGGAGTGCTGAGGTGTGGAAGTTGACCGCTTCTGCCCAACGGTTGAGTTCACCATAGGCATTCCCTAGACCGCCAAGTGTGCGACCTTCGTAGTCCCGTTTCTCCTGTGACTTGAACAGCGCCAATGCCCTTTCCCAAGTATCAACCGCAGCGCCGGCATTGCCATCGTCCAGTTGGGCATTCCCTAATCTATAAAAGGCAATGGCTTCGTTTTGTTTATCATTCGTCATGCGGGCAATCGCTAGAGCTTCACCATAATCTTTGATGGCTGTATCGCTTTCGCCTAGTTGTTGATGCGCATCGCCTAACGTCAGGTAAAGTTGCAGTTTGGTGATTTTGTTATCTAGTTCATCCGCAAGCTTAATGCCATGTGTCGCGTTCATGATGGCAGCCTGTGAGTTTTCTGTCTTCACCATCAATGCAGACAACATATCCAGCGTTTCTAGTATTCCTGTTTGATTGTCGCTATCTTCATGCAGAGCAAGGGTTTCGCTATAGATAGGAATGGCCTCGTTTTGCATCCCTTGTTCGATTTGAAGAGTGCCAATGGACTGTAAGATTTCGAGTTGCTTCTCGACATCACCAGCTTGTTTAGCTTGTGCCAGCGAAGACCGCAGCACCATGATGTCGTCAATTTCGATGATATCTTCTTGCTCATCATCTTCACTATCTTCCAGGATGGCTTCCAGTACATCCTCATCGTCGAATGTCACTTCATTGTTGTCGTCTAAGATGTCGATAGTTCTATCGTCATCATACGCCGGGAATGCGCTGTCCGAACCTGTACTCAAGGCACGTAGCTGAAGTTGTTCATACAAATAACCACAGGTCGATACAAATCCATTTGATTCAGAGATGACGCTGACTAAGGCTGAGGCCACTTCTCGATCATTGTGGCTAACACCCCATCGAGCGGCTGCCATGAACGTGTCCATCTCAGTTGCCAACTTTTGATAGGCGTCGTTGGTGCTGCCTTGATATTGGCGAGCATAAGTCAGAATAGTATCACGCATTTTCTTCTGTAGATCATCAAGACGATTAGAATTGCGCAGCGTCATGAGCGCAAATTCATGCGAGAGTGAGTGCATCATGTAGTAATTTGCGCCATAGCGTTGATGACGTCCGATCAGACTGAGTTGTGCCAGGATGTTCATGGCCTTTTCGACGGCTTCGCCAGAACTCCCACTAACCATTGTCATCAGTTGGCTGGAGATTTGCCCGTTGAAGGTCGCGCCCATCATCAAGATCAAGCCCTGAAGTACATTGGTAAGCGTGGCGAAACTGGCCTTGAGTGCGATTGTGCCTGGATTGTCCTCACCAGAGATTTTCTCCATAATGGTGAGGAACTCGCTTGGTGATTTTTTGCTGACCAACATAGACCGGGCCATCAGCACAATCGCAAACGGCAACTGGTTGACCAATCCAACCAAACTGCCGATTGTATTATCATGTTCTGTGCTTTCAGTCCGTGATTCCCGTTTAAAGAGAGCAGTCGCATCATCGGGTTCCAGAGGCGTAATTTCATGCGTTTCCCAGGGGCCAGAAAGTCGTGTATTGGCAGTGATGAGGATGGGCAGTCCATCCATACAACGGGTAATAAATCTTGAGACCACATCTTCCTGAATTGTGCCCTCAATGACAATGAAGGGTTTGTTGGCTTTGAGTGTATTTTCGACTGCACCAATCATACTGAGGGGGTTCTCGCTGTGGGTGATTTCTTCAACCTGATAAGCCCGCCCAACCCGGACCAATAACTCTTCAAGGCGTGGATTATCGATATTTAGCCATAGGACGCCGCCCGGTTGTTGGGCATAGGCCGCTGCCAGTGTCGCTGCTAACGCAGTCTTGCCAGAACCTGTCAAGCCATAAAGTAGTACCGACTTTCTGCCCTTTAAATGGGCATAAACTTGTGCCAACGCCTGCTCACGCCCAATGAGCTTACCCGGCAGCATCGTTGGCAATTCACGAGCCGAATGGACGGGTGCTTCATGCGTCGTAAAGTCGGACATGAAATTTCCACCTTCATAACAGAATTGTCATTATATGGCAGTATAACATTGACAAGCAATTCGCGACAATTTCGGGAGTGCTGAATTTCGTGGATAGAACTTGACAATTTGGATAAGCCCTGAGTTTTGCCATTATCGGAAATCTCGCCCAAATGCAGAACACACGTTCTGCGACACATTCTCCCAAATCAACTCTTTTTCACATACACTAGGGCTGTATCGATTTGGAGACCATTTTGACTGCCATTTCCCGCTACTTCCCGCCGATTCTCCCAGGTTTTCCGCCGGTGTCTTCCGCGTTGCTGCCGCCGTTTTTTCTTTTACGGCGGCGGCAACAAAGGGACGATTCGGCCCAATCCACGACTGTATTGTTCGGCGGACATCTATGCTATTCACCACTCCCCAATTTCAGCGGGTGATTTCCCAGGCTAGATGGTTAATCTCAGGGATGATGAGCTTTTCAACGGCTGTTTTTACGGCGTTGCTGCTTCCCGGCATCGAAACAACGAGTGTATCCTTGTAGACTCCAGCAGTCGCACGACTGAGCATGGCAGCTGCACCAATTTCTTCATAGCTCAACATTCTGAACAATTCACCAAATCCAGTCAGTTCCTTTTCGAGATGGCGGCTGATCACATCGTAGGTGCGGTCTCGCTTGGTGATGCCAGTACCACCGTTAAACAACACAATCTGAATCGATCCTTCATTGCACAATTCATTGAGTACCCTCTCGACCTGATCGGCTTCATCTTTAACGAGTCGGTAAGTTGCAATTATATGACCGAGCTCTTGTAATCGCGTTTCCAGATAATGTTTGTTTTTGTCCGTTTCCGGTGTGCGTGAATCACTCACGGTTACAAGACCGAATGTAACTGGCTGATCGCCCGCAAGTTCACGGTGTTCTTCTGCACCCATCTTTGTTTCTATCCTTCCAGAACAGCGAAATAGTTGCCTATTTTGTTACACTCAATCTCAGGCAGGACATCACCCACTGTATAGTAAGCGGATAAAGGGCAAAATCAGACAATCGGGGTGATACACACTTGGACAATGTTGGGTGTCTTGCCTATAACCTGCAGCGGAATCCTTACCTCAAAAACCAGTGCCGCATCCGGTATAGCTGTCCAAGTGAACGACCCTTTGGCCTCGCTCATATCCATACCAACTCGTGGTTGGGTCTGTAGTCATGAGCAGCGCAAGAACATAACGCATCGTGGCGTTCTGTTTCACTATGTTAAACCATATGTAACCATATTCTAACATGATGGGGGAGTTTACGCTCAAAATGCGTTACACTAACACCGTTCATAGAAAATCAGCATGGAGACCCCCCGAACCTCTAGTTCGCCTTGAGCGGGGAGTCGTTGACTTAAAGAAGGAGAATCGCACATGGAATATCGGGTATTAGGTCGGACAGGGGTGAAGGTGTCGCAGCTTTGTTTCGGAACCATGTCATTTGGTTCGATAGCAGACGAAGCTGAGTCAAAAAAGATGTTTGAGGCAGGTTTAGATGTCGGTATTAATTTCTTTGACTGTGCCAATGTCTATGCAGGGGGGCGGTCAGAAGAAATCCTGGGTGAGTTGATGGCGCCTCATCGTGATGATCTCATTATCACCTCAAAGGTGGCGATGAATAGAGGCGGCGGTGTGAATGACAATGGTGCTTCTCGCCGCCATATTCAATTGCAAGTTGAAGGGAGTCTGAAGCGCCTTAACACAGATCGAATCGATGTTTATTTCATTCACCGCTTTGATGATGATACACCCATTGAAGCAACCGTTCGTGCGCTAGATGATCTGGTGAAGCAGGGCAAAATCCTTTATCCAGCCGTGAGTAACTGGGCAGCGTGGCAAATTGCAAAAGCGCTAGGGATTTCGGCTTATGAAGGATTAGCACGGATTGAATGCCTACAACCCATGTATAATCTGGTCAAGCGACAAGCTGAGGTTGAGATTTTATCGTTGGCACAAGCCGAGCAAGTCGGTGTTATTCCTTATAGTCCGTTAGGCGGGGGCCTGCTGACAGGCAAATATGCAGGCGATGCCAAACCAGCGCAGGGGCGGTTGATTGAAAACAAGAATTACAGCATCCGCTATGGTGATGATTTTTACTACGATACCGCCGCCAAGTTTGCAGCCTACAGCCAGGACAAAGGGCATCAACCCGCAACGTTGGCTGTTGCCTGGGTCATGGCGAATCCGGCAATTACTGCGCCTATTATCGGTGCTCGCAATCTTGATCAATTGCAGGCATCATTAGCAGCGCTGGACATCAATATGACGGCAGAGATGTATGCCGAAATTTCCGCTCTATCTTATACACCGCCGCTGGCACATGACCGATCTGAGGAAGCCAAGAAATAATACTCAAGGCCAGATATACCTGGCCTTATTTGTCCCAATCGAAGCGTTCACCCAATAAATTGTAGAGTTTTTCATTGTGTGGTTTGAAATATGCGATGAGTTGCTGGCGAGTCGCCTGATCCAGCGGGTCTTTGGATTTCGTCTTGTTGTAGATTTGCTCAATGTTTGGCCGCCATTGGGGTATATCGAGAAACGTTGCGACCTGCTGCAAGCACGCGGCTGTTTGTGAAAAGAACGCTTCGCTGGAAAGCACCAATAGCTGCTCACGAGAGAAACACTTAAGCCAGCGCTCGAGTTTGGTCGCATAGATTCCGCCATCCAAATAAGAGTAAGTTCGGTATTGCCAACTGTAATATTCTTCATCCGTTTCCATGCGCTCGCTTTCACCAGCGAGACGTTCTGGCTCAGCAGCAATTGCCTCTTCAAATGAGAGGGGTTCACGATCTCGATCAACCTGATGGTAGTACCGTGAATAAGCCCGATCAACTGGATTACGCAGCAGAAGCATAAGTTTGGTATTGGGCAAGGTGTCGTGTATGCGCTGGGGCACTCGTGGATGTTCAAAGTAGGTTGTGGTTGCTTCAATTACAATGGGATCATGTTTCGCAGTATTCCTGGTGACATATTTCCGGTATACGGTTGGAAAGTATCGCTTGTACCACAGTAACCCTTTATGGAAATCTTTATCAAAGAAATAGACTTCTTTGGGGCGCGAAAACAACACGGCCGGGTGCTTGGTGAGATATTGGAAAAGTGATGTAGTGCCCGCCTTTGGTGAACCAATAATCATTGCCGTTGGAAGAATCCGCAAGGGGCTGGATAAAGAAAGATAAATATCTTCGCGTGTTCGCCGTGTCTCGTGTTCACCAATCTCAATTGCCATCAGCCCTAACTCCCACAACAATAAGATAGTACAATATCTCGCAGTATATCAGACGACCACAAGGGAGTACACATGCGCAAGGGCTTGATTCTTGTTTTGGCTGTTCTGATGTTGGGTGTCTTCTTTGGCATGACTTCCAGCAAGCCAACCACACTCGAAGCCATTTACCTCTTACAAACCATGGATGCTTTTAGCGGCAAGAATATCTACTTTGGCGAATCCCATAGTGAAGCCAGCCCCTTTGATCGCTCAGAGGATGGCTTGTCGCGTTATGCTGGTTTGATGCGTCAGCTTGGGGCTGAATTGCGAACGCTTGAGTGGCGGCGTGGTGTACCTTCAGATGCGGATTTGGTCGTCATCGCGGGGCCAGTCAGCGATCTTGACGATGACCAAGTAGCTCGTTTATGGTCATACCTCAATCAAGGGGGTAGTGTGTTGCTGATCGGTGACCCCCCTGTTGACAATTACCGTGCCTTCCGGCAAGAAAGCGGCCTTTTTGATCTAACGTGGACAGATTGGGGAGTCCGTGGCCTAAATGATGTTGTCGTGGTTGAAGCAGGGATACAGGTGATTGAAGTTGATGAGATTGGTGGGCAACAGCCCACACCAACACCCGAAGCAACTGGGCCAACCATTGGTTCTGAAACCGCTGAAATTGAAGTGCCTGTTCTCATGACTCAATTTGTGACCAACGTACTTGGCGATCATCCAATTACACAGGGCATTGATGATCCCTTATTTTTCTCACAAGCACGTTCCATTCAGGTTGATGCCTCTATTCAGGATGTCGAGGTTACATCCCTTGTCTCCAGTCCTGCGCAGTTTTATGGCGAGACGGAGTATGAACGCTATTTGGAAATTGCGCGATCTGCGTATAATCTGGTGGACGATACCCCAAGAGGCGAATTGCCCTTGGTTGTTGCTTTGGAGAACCCCAATACAAGCACACGGCTGGTTCTCATCGGTGATCGGGAGTTCGCTACGAATGGGCATGGGTTAGTCACCTCACCTGAATATAGCGCATCTTTTGTATACCCGGGGAATGCACAGCTTTTACTACAGGCTACTGCATGGCTTTTGAGTACAGAAGTGTCACCGCCGAGTTATCCAACGGCAGCGCCAACAGCTACGCCAACCCCTGCACCAACCCCAACACCGACTCCTGTCTTTTAGGATGCAAGTCACGATGAGAAGTGCTGTTCTAACGATCCTATTGGTGCTGGTCTTATCAGGATCATCTGTTGATTCTGCTCAAGAGGAAGGCGAGCTTGTTGTTGGCATTGTTCTGGATGAAAATTTGAACGCCTTGTCCATATCTGATCATGAAGGAAATGGCATCCGTGGACTTGCCAGAATCTTCCAGTCATTTGGTGCCGATGTTCGTGGGATCAATTTGCAAAGTCCGATTGATGACGCGATTGATGTTGTCGTGTTGGTCCGTCCACACAGGCCCCTCAACCGCTCTCAAATTGCTCGTCTTTGGCTACATGTAGAGCAGGGCAAGCATTTATTGTTGGCGCTTGATCCACCAAACTATGCTGATGTTGGCATCAGTGAGCGTTCAGGACGTGGGATTAGTCGTTTGTTGGAATATGATTATGGGATTGGCCTGCAAGATAACCTGCTGGTGGAAAACTGGTTCACGACAGATTCGATTGATCCAATTGAAGGCAGTCAACTCATGGTCTATGCTGAAGACATGGTGGCCCACCCAATCATTGATCCCTTGCTAGAGCATCAACTCCCGGTACATATATGGGGGGGACGCAGCCTGGATATTGAACCGTTCGTCCCTGATGCAGAGGCCAGCCCCTTGATCTATACAGAAACTGCCTATGGTGAATCCAGCAACAACCCAGATACGTTGACACTCAATATATCAGAGGATTTCCAGGGGCGTTTGCTAGTCGGTGCGGTTGGGGAAAATAGTGCAAGTGGGGGGCGGCTCGTCATTCTGGGCGATAGCGAGATGTTGCAAGATGCCTATGGCCTTTCGCTCATCACCGGATCAACCAACCCACATTTTGCCGGTAATACCCTGTTGACACAACGTATGGTAGCCTGGTTGCTGGGTGTGCCCGAAGCAGAATGGCCTGTCCTATCGAATGCCTATACCCAGTTAGTTATTGATGGATATTCTGATGATTGGACAGATAATAATAAGGTTGAGGCCCTTATCAACGATCAATTTCTCTATTTGTTGATTGAAACAAATGAAGCCCCTGATCCACAGTTGCAGGTTGGAATTGCTTTAAGCAATGGGCCAGAGACACAGCCATTTGTGCGAATTGATGCCCAAAACGGTGCGTTCGTCAGTGGAGCGGATACTCCCGTTCTGGATGCAGCTATCGCTATTGCTGAAGTCATTGAGGTCAGATTACCCCTTCGTTTATTCGAACGGAATGGTGGCATTTCATCTGTCTGTTTGTTTAATCCACAAGCACCTGAAACACCCTTACAATGCTTTGAGGATATCGCACTTGTCGATACAGGCCAGTTCGATCCGATACCAGTTCGTGTAAAGCAAGGGCCATTGGCAACAATCGTCACTAATGGACCGGCAAATCTACTGGCAGAGCCTAAGGGGAATGCGCCCATTATGGGTGTTGTTCAAACCGGAGCGATATTTGCCGCAGCAGGGCGGACAGAAGATGCTGATTGGGTGTGGCTTGAAAATGGACGCTTTGGCGGTTGGCTAGAAGCGTTTCTGGTGGAATTAACCATTGATATCGAAATGCTGCCCGTCATTGAGTAAGCTCTTGTTAGGCATGTGAAAGTGTATTCCAGTATAAAAAGTTGAGGAGAGCTTTTGACACGTTTAGTATTCTTGCTGGTTGGATTGATGAGCTTACTCCTTGGGCCATCCCACTCGCTAGCACAGATAATTCTAAAGCCGGATGTAACACTCAGTGATGATGAAACGGTGTTTTACATCTCTTATGGTGATGATGATTGGTATTTTTATCGCCCATCAATCCCCCAGACCACATTTGAACAGAAGAACTGGGTTTATTGGGTTTCACCAGACGGCGACAACGCAAATCCAGGGACAGAATCTGAACCATTCCAGACCATTAACCGTGCAATTGAGGTATTGACGGCTGGCGATATTCTTTATATCAAGGCAGGCACATATCTTGAACAACTTGATATTGAAAAATCGGGTAATCCTGGATTTCCGATCATCATTAGTGCGGCGCCAGGTGCTATTGGCAAGGTGAAGTTGTCCATACCTGAAGAAATCTATCGGCAAAAGCCGGGTGCACCTGTTATCCGGTTGTCCGGTGTGCAGTATCTATGGATCAATGGTCTGATGATTGAAGGGACGCGCAACAAACCCAATTCAGCAGCAGATGATGACTTCAGTGCTAGCGGAATTCAGATGCCTCATGAAACTGGCCTGGGGGTACAAATCACAAACAATATTATCTACAACAACTTGCACTGTGGGATTAAAGGTGGAACCGATCAAGCCTTGATTGAAGGTAATGTCATTTTCGATAACGGAACCGATACACTCGATCATGGGATATATGGCTCTGAAGACGATGTGAAAATTATCGGTAACATCATCTTTCGCAACACCGGGTTCGCTATTCATAATTTCCGCACACCGAGCAATCAGATTATTTCGCATAATGTGATCTTTGAAAATGGAATCGGTGGGATTGTTATCGGCGGGAGCGACAATATCGTGACTCATAATGTGTCGGTGAACAATAATAAGGGTATCACCCTTCATCGTTCAAGGGCAGCTAACAATATCGTGTTGAACAACATCTTGATCGATAATCGCTTTAATATCGCACACGATGACCGAGGGGGGGAAGCGCTGGTTCCGTCGAACAATAATGTTGATTATAATCTCTATTATCCGGCGGATAACATGCACCCACGTGCGCAAGTCGGTGATGAAGGGGTGTATGATGATCCCCTGTTCGTCAATGCGGAGCTAGGCGATTATCGTTTGCAGTCAAACAGCCCAGCTATTGATGCAGGTGCAAATATCGGGTTGGAATATACAGGCAGTGCTCCTGATTTGGGCGCATTCGAGTATTTGCCGTAATGTTGGATTAGGTAGCACACTGCAAAGAGAGCAACGACATGGATTTTACCCTGTACTTTCGTCTGATCCTCAAATGGCTCTGGCTAATGGTCCTAGGAGCCGTAATTGCTGGCGGTGTTGGCTATGCAACCAGTAGTGATCCTCAAGTCAATTATTACGCCGAAACATTGGTATTAATCGGGCGCTATGTAGATAGCCCAAATCCGGATACCAGAGCGATCCAACTTGGGCAGAGCCTGGCCGCGACCTATGAGCAGGTGATCCGAACAGAAGCTGTTATCAAAAGTGCGACCTCTGTGCTGGGTTCGGATATATCCGTCGGTACAGTGCGCGGGATGCTGGAAACTTACCTGATAGAAGGGACTTCGATCTTGGTTGTCCGGATTACCAGCTCGGATCGACAACTGGCGCTTGATCTTTCACGGGCATTGGCAGAGCAACTTATCATCGCCAGCCCAACCAACTTAACTCGTCAGGAGAGTTTACAGGTCAGCCTTGCAGAAACCGAAATCGAAGCACTTAGTCAACAACTTGAAGAAGCACGGGCAACTGTTGAATTGCTCGACCAGCAGATCGCCGAATCTGAAGACGAAGAGACAGTATTGCGCTTGACCACTCGCCGGAACGTTCTCAACGAGCAAATTAATCAGGCGTCAGCGAATCTTGCCCAATTTTCGAGTACGATTGTGAACATTGACCAGCGCACCAACGAGCTTGAAATCATTGATGCGTCGCGCGTTTCAAAGCGCACAGAAGGAATGGGACGCAGCAATACCGGGCTTGTTGCTGCGTTTGCGGGGCTTGTATTGGCAGGTGGTGTAGCCATAATGATCGAATATGCCGACTCCACCATCAAATCCGCAGATGAGGTCGAATCCTTGCTCGAAACACCCGTACTGGGTGTTGTGAAGAAAAATGGGCGATCAAATGAACCTCTACAGCAAAAGCTCGTGATGGATAATCCCCAACTATCCCTAGTTGTTGAAGGCTACCGCACCATACGAACGAACTTGATCTATGGCCTGGGGGGCAACCGCAAGGATGTTTTTGCTGTTCTTAGCCCGCAATCTGATGAAGGGCGTACCGTGACGGCTGCAAATTTGGCTGCCGCTATTTCGCTTGAGAACCTGCGTGTCCTTCTGATTGACGCTGACATGCGCAATCCAGCCGTCCATGAGGTGTTCGGCGTTAGTAATGAGATCGGTTTGACCACTTTGATTGAATATGCGCCCGAAATGTATGATAATCTGAAGAAAAACTGTCTGCCCGATGAAATCGCGGCCTGTGTCCAGGAAACGGCAACACCAGGCTTATTTGTTCTGGCTGCCGGGCAGCCAACGACCTTCCAGACTGAGATTGCCAGTTCTGAGCGTTTAGTCGAGTGGATTAGTATACTCATCAATGTTTGTGGTTTTGAGTACGTCTTGATTGATACGCCGCCAGCCCTAAGCGTTGTTGATGGGCCAGCCCTAGCGGCGACTGTTGGCGCTAAAGCCGTATTGGTTGTTGATGTGAATCGAACCACCCGCAACGATGCGGTCAAAGTTAGGAAGCATCTGGACTATTTGGGGGTCGAAACTGTTGGGGCCGTGCTGAATCGTACCAGATGATAGCGTTCATTCTCTAAATGTATAGCCGATACCGGGTACATTTTGGATGTAGGTCGGGTTGCTCATATCGACTTCCAATTTCTTGCGCAGACGGCTGATATTCACCCATAAATACTGGGTTTCACCCCGGTATTCTGGACCCCAGACCTTTTCTAACAACTGCTTGTGAGTGAGGATATTCCCCCGATTGATGATCAACACATAAAGTAGGTCATACTGGATCCGAGTTAACTTAACAGGTTTTCCACACAGGCTTACTTTACGTTGGGCAAAATCGATGACAATATCGCCAATTTCGAGTGGTTTTTGGGTACGAGTGGCGATATGCTGACGTTTAAAGATAACATTCACACGCGCCAGGAACTCTTCATCACTTATTGACTGCACAATATAATCATCAGCCCCTAGCCTGAGCGCCTCAATTTTGTGATTTTCTGAGGCAGTTTCATTGATGATGATGACCGGAATTTGTGTCTGTGTGCGTATCCAGCCGCAGGTTTCCAGGCTTCTTGCTTCACTCGCGCCATATTGAGCATCTAGCAAGATTAAATCAAAACGGACAACGGACAGATCGCGTAGAGCCGCTTCAGCCGAGTCGTAGACCAGCAATTCATAACCATGTGCCTCAAGTTTCCGTAGCCATTTTGTAGGCCCCGCTTCATTATGCCAAATCACCATGATGGTCTGCATGGTCCGCTCGGGTGCGCCTGTGACAACAGGTTTTTTATCTTCGGTTGATGTCTGTGCTGGAACAATGGTCTCTTGTACAGGGCAAAGCTCAGGGGAGTGTCGCTGCCCTGTTTCAATATCAGACAATGTGATAAAGATCGAGATAGTCTGGTCTGGTTCATTGTTTGCCCACAATTGCCCGTTGTTCTGTTGGATGAGTCGATTGCTTAGATAGAAACCAAAGCCAACCGTACTGAATCCTGGGGTGCTAAACCATGATTGTGGCTCGAAGGCTTTGTCTGGCAAAGCGATTGCAGGTTGGGCACGAATTTCTAGATTTATGCCGCTATCTTGCGGTTGAACATCAATCCTGATTGGCCTTGCACCTGGTGCAAGGTCGCTAATGGATTGGAACAAGGAGACAAGTGCTTGCTTTATTTCCGCTGATTTGAGTTTAAGTTGGTGTGTATTGCCGGATATAGTTACATGGAACTGCTGGGCGATGCGGCTAAAGTCACGTGAACTCAGTATCTGTTCGATCAATTCTACTGGGTCAACATCTTCTGCCTCGTGATGAGTCATACTAATACCGCGCAAGGTATCCCAGAGGCGATTGACATCTTCCACATTGCATTCAATCTCGCGCAAGAACATGCTCAGTTCGCGTTGGTTGAGGTGATGATAGTCTTCAACCAGCGAGGCCACCGTATTGCGAACTCGTGCGAAGGGCAGTCGCATTTGTTCCAAGATTATATCGATCATGGGTGATGCGGATGTTGTCGCTTGCTCCCGAATAATTCCTGCCCAATAGCCATCTAGCATAATGAACTGAACTTTGAAGTGTTGGTTAGTCTTGGTATACAGGTCAATCGTTTGGTCAAGGGGCTGTGTAGTTATCTGTTGGAATTGTGTCTGAGCCGTTTGAGTATCGCCTGATGTGTCAGCCAGATAATTAAGCAATACTGAATAAGGTTTTCCACACACCATATGCTCAGTGATTCCTGTCAACTTAGTGAAACGTGGGTTGCAGAGTGTGACAGTTTCACAGTCATCCACAATGAAGATAGCCTCATCCACCTCCGCTAGAAGCCTCTCGTAACCAGGCTGTTCTTTCGATGGGGTAACGGGTATACGCCCCAGCACCTGTTCGGAGGCCAAAGCTAATACTTCAATGTAACTCCGGTCATTCTGGTTGATCCCAGCGCTGACAACAATAGTCCCTAAGATGCTATTAGCCGCATGAATTGGAAAAGCAAGCAACTGGTTGGCATCAAGCAGCCGATGAAGAGGAGCCAGCGGGTCAGGTTCAAATTCCACAACGAGAGACGAGCGATTGTACTTGAACTTGCTTAACAAGTTTTGATACATCAATTGCTGGGACTTTGTTTTGACTTTAAAGTCAGGTCTTGTTGCACCCTCCCCAAGCCAGACAACAGCACGTTCGACACTGGGTAGGTTCTCAATCAGTATGTGTAGTGTGGTCGCTACATCTTCTCTTGTAGGCGCAGCACTCAATCGCTGGATGTCAACCATAATTGGCGCAGCGACTGCTTTTTTAGCTTCATGAATCTGTAAACGGTCTGAACACATCGCAAATTGAGTTGCCAGCATATTGAAGATAGGCAGGTCTTCCTCAGATAGTGTATTGCCAAAGACTAGCAGTGCACCACGCTGATTTTGAAATGGTACGGAAATCATTGATGTTTCATATTCAAGATCAGGCATCAACTCAAGGGGTATCTTATTTAGAACCTGGGGCTTTTCCAGATCAATGCCTTCGGGAAGTGATCTGCTTTGTATGGGTTCACCTGCCCAACTGATGTGTAAACAATCGACGTCTTCATTTGTGTAAATCCCTGATCCTGCTAGGTCGAAGATGTTACATGTTTGGTGGATGAAACTCTCTATAAGCGCAGGAAATTGCTCCGTCGCCTGTAGGTCATTGATGAACGCTGCAATTTGCTGAATCGATGGTGTTACTGGTTGATAAGGGTGTGTGCTGTCATCCAGCAACCACTGAATCTCTTCTGTCAAATCTCCTTCAATAAAGGTGCTGATCCCGGCAACGTGGCCTATCTTACGGAGCGCCTCGTCGTATTGAGTATTCCAACCTACAATTTGAATGAGCGGATTGCTAATTTTAATGTCCTGGACAATCTGTGCTAAAGTTGCACCTAATAAGTTCATATCGAGAATTGCCAGATCATAAAAGGTATCAGGATTAGGTGTGGTATGAACACGATACATTACTGGTAACGACAAATCGTGATTTGAGATTGTGGGACTAACGAACAAAATGTCGAAACCAGTTGTGGTCGGTTGTGAAGAGAGTTCAAGTTGCATTGGCTTACTTGTTTTCTACCTGATCAACGATGTGTGCGAGTAGGGATGCCTGGTTCAGCGTAGATAATTTCATAATGGAGGAAACGCGACCAAAAATCAACTAAAAGTATGAAAATTTTCATACTTTTCATAAGATCTGGTCTATCTTCATAAATTGGCGTGATTTCTCTTTACTTTTTTAGGAAATGGGTAGGACAGAGGACTAAACTTCGCCGAAAAAAACGACAAATTTAGGAGAATGCAAATGTAGTAGTCTAGGCTATCTACACACTATCACTATTAAGGAATGCTCTTCGCCGTGAATCAGAATCACATATTCCAAAAAACTTTTCCCCGTTATGAAATTTCTGAACAACTGGATGCTCTGGTTGATTTGATGAGCAACGAAAATGATGCTATTTGGATGGATTCGATGGAGAAATTGCGTGGGTTTGGCCCGCTTGCGCTACCGAATCTTATCGTGGCACTCAATCACCAATCTGAACAAACACGTTTTTTGGCGGTCAATACACTCGGACACATTGGGGCCGTTGAGGCAATCCCACCCTTGATGAAGATGTTACATGACACAGATTTTGAAGTTTGTGAAGCAGCCCGTGAAGCTCTGCGGATACTAGTAGCGCTTGTTATTCGACAATAGGCATTATTTGCTGATTGCCAGTTCAACCCATAAAGGGCGATGATCGGAACCACCGGAAGTTGACCAAACCTGGGCATCAAGCGTCGTAAGTCCCTCAGAATGAAAAACGTAGTCTAACCGTGCTAGCGGCAGGACAATGAGATTGCGCACAACACCTGGGAGGGCGTCAATATCGGGTGGGCCTGCCGGAAAGGTAAAACCCATTCCAGAACCAACTGCTCGAAAGGCATCAACAAACTCTGCAGTTATCCAACTATACGGCTCTGAAAGTTCGCTCATATTAAAATCACCCGCCAGAATAACTCGATCATTTTCTTTCTGTGCCATTTCCAGAATGAGCGCCACTTCGTTAGCATGGGCAGCAAATCCCCCCTGGCTAAATGGGAACAGAGGGCGTGTGTTGTAAATAACAAGTGAGTTACCTTCAAAATTCAGTTCAACACGTTGATGGGCGCGGTTAATGAGCCAATATTCATCGCTGACAATTGGATAGCGACTGAATACCGCCATGCCACGGCCCCAGGCGTTGGGCAGTGTATGGATAGCCCTGTGTGGATAATTATCAGCCAGTGTATCATCGAGATGCCAGCCATCTTCAACGCTCAGTTCTTGTAGTAACACAACATCAGCATCAACATCCTGTATGATTTGTTCGATATTTTCGGCAGGGGTTTGCTCGGAAAAGGCATTAAACGTGAGCAAGCTAATTGGCTGAAAGGAGTCAGTGGGTGGTGTATTCTTTGGTAACAGGGAGGGGCCAAAGAGCACAAAGAACATGAGGCTTGAAGGCAGTAAGTAGGCAGCAAGACGAAAACGGCGAACCACAAGACACAGGAACATCAATCCGGCAGCTATCATCAACAAGATTGGCCCTACACTGTTGAACAATGCGATGATGCCCCATTGCTCACCGACAAATTCACGCAAAATGAGAAAGGCCAACAAGATAATTGCGTAGAGCTGAATGAGGCTAATAACGAGATTGGACAATGGTGTTCCATTCAGCAAAAAACGGGCATATGTGCCAACCTATTTAAGAATCTATCCGAAAAATCATGTTCTTCCCAGTTCATACCCCTTGGTAGGGGGGCTTGAGCTATGGGGTGACCTGGTTGGTTTGGTTCTGAACGAGGGGCGCGTGGGTGTGGTGTCTTCTTCATTTTCGTTTTCATGTTGCTCTTGTTCGGTTTGCTGCTGCCGCGACACAACTTTTTTTGCTGCAATTGCTGCGATTTTCCCAGATTGTGGTGAGGTTTCGAGGAAAAGAAGAGCAAGACATGATCTTCCAGGTTCGCTTAAATGAACAGATGTTTCTATTATAACACAGAATAGACCCTTTCGGGGAACATACGTTCTGTATTTGAGATTTGTTGTTTCTTGGGGCAGGGGACGCGGCGAACTGTAAGCGCATTTGAGGAGTGAGCGGAACGCAGAGGGAGGCCCCAAAAGCGAGCGTAACGAAAACCGCATTCCTGGGGCCCATGAGGTCGCCGAACAATCCAGTTGTGGTTGGCGATTGTGACGGCTCACCCGGATAAAGGCGAACGGGGGTGCCCCGCGCCAATTTTCTATGGGGGCAAAATCGTAACTTTGCTGCGATTGCAGCAATTGTTCCAGATTGTGATGTGAACAAAATAGAGCATTTTAGAGAACGGATATTCTGTGTTTTAGGTGAATTTTGGACGCAGAAGCTGCGAGGGGGAAGGGAATTTAAAAGGAGTCAACTTTCAATTAGATACTAAATCCTATGAAAGCAGCTTGCCCGATCTACAAGCAAACGACCCTGCCCAAAGTTATTCCTGGTAGGCCGTTTAGACGATTGTAAGGTGGCAGTCTATATCATGGAGTGGTGCAAATTGTGAGGGAAGCAGACGGATGACCCTGAATACGCCGGTCATTATGGACCGTCCAGAACATGACCGCTTGATGAAACCGGAAGACAACTCGCCCGACATTTCAATTGTGATTCCTATCTTCAATGAAGAGGGCAACATCTTCCCCCTTCATGAAGAGATTACGACTGCTTTTGAGCAGATATCTTACAATTATGAAGTCATCGTCGTTGATGACGGCAGTTCGGATAAGAGCTATGAGCAACTCTGTAGGGTCTATGAACAAGATCAGCGCTGGCGGATTTTCCGTTTGCGTCGTAACTTTGGGCAAACGGCAGCCCTATCAGCCGGGTTTGATGCAGCGCGTGGTCGTGTTGTGATTACGATGGATGGTGACCTACAGAATGACCCGATGGACATCCCAAAATTGATGGAGAAAATCGAAGAGGGCTATGACATCGTGAGTGGTTGGCGTGTGGATCGTAAGGAACCGTTTTTTAGTCGTCGCTTGCCATCAATATTGGCCAACAACCTGATCTCGCGCACGACCAATGTAGCGCTCCATGATTATGGTTGTACGCTCAAAGCATATCGCAGCGAAGTTGTCAAAAATATCAAACTTTACGGCGAACTGCATCGCTTCATCCCAGCCTTAGCAAGCTGGATGGGTGTATATATGACGGAAATCCCCGTTAATGATCGCGCCCGTCTGCATGGAACCAGCAAATATGGAATAGGGCGGACATTTCGTGTTATTCTCGACCTGATTACTGTTAGCTTCTTGCTGAAATTCGCCACCAAGCCGCTACACGTCTTCGGTACCCTGGGTGGCATCATGGGCACAGTCGGCAGTTTAATCTTGTTGTACCTGGCCTTTGTTCGTATTGTCCTTATTCAAGGGATCGCAGATCGCCCGATTTTGATTCTAGGTGCGTTAATGGTCATGTTAGGCGTACAGATGTTCAGTATAGGCTTAGTTGCCGAGATGATTATGCGCAACTATCATGAACCAGAAGGGCGTCCAACCTATATGGTGCGCGAGCAGCTTGACGATAGGCAAGATTGATTAGCGGTGATAAGGCGAAAAGCGTTGGAGCAGTTGGTAGCGCAGGCGTCTTGAAAGCCGTCCTGCGTTGTAATCTGATAGAACAATCTGCGATAGTTTGGTCAGCAACGAAGAGAAGCCCACAGAGGACGACATTTTGCCTAATGACAGCGCGGTCTGCAGGCAAAGCTTTGAATATTCAGCTTCGCCTAAAAGCAAGAGGTTGCTTGCTGTCTCGAAGAAGAGATGTGCAAATGGAACCGCATTCTCTGAATTTGCTAGCTTGTCACATTTCATTAGATGGTCATAGGCGTCTAGATAGGCTTTGGCTTCCTCAATGCGGGTCTTGATCCCTTTCTCTTGGGTGACCTGAATATCGCCATGACCTTCCCGATAATAGGCAAGAATCTCTGGAATATAACAAATTTGCACATCAAAGCAACCCGCCCGCAGCGCATAATTGACATCTGTGTGACGGCGCACGGCTAACCACGCACCAATTTTGTCAACGGCTGCACGAGTCCACATCCGTGATGATGATTGCAACCAGTTCACTGGCCAGAATAAATCGGGCAAAGCATGAAAAACCTGCTGTTGATTGCCAAAGCGGGGTCTTGCTGCGTCATCCGGTGGAATAGTCTGGGTGATGAGATAATTAGAATAACTGAGATCAGCCTGTGGGTTGGCGCGCAAGTTGGCAACGTGCTCCTCAACAAATTGGGGCAGCCACACATCGTCTGAGTCTAGTGAGACAACGTATTGTCCATCGATTTGTTGGCGGCCTATTTCGCGGGCGCCACCTGGCCCCATATTTTCATCCAATCGGATGTAGGTTGGGCGGATGGCTTTAGGCCAGTCTACAGCTTGGACCACGGTTTCGATGGCATCGGTTGAGGCGTCATCAACTACAAACACCTCTATGTTTTGGTGAGTTTGGGCTGCAACCGAATCGAGGCATTGTTTCAGGAAAGTGACCCGATTATGTACTGGGATAATGACACTCACCAATGGCGATTTATCGTCTGTCAAGATGATCTCAATTCTCAGTTCGTTGTCCCCAATTGTATCGCCTTGTTAGGCTGAGTCGAGGGGGAAACTGTATTGTGAATTGATTGTTGCCATTCGATAATGGTGAATCACGAAATTTGAGGCAAAGTCTAGATGCAGACTGAATGGTTCAAATCTAAAGGCGTGTTCCTGCTTGCAGTTGTTTTGGTGCTGGCAGCAGCACTTCGTATCTACAATCTGGGGGCCGAAAGCTTCTGGATTGATGAAGTCATTATGGTTCAAATCACACAAGCTGGATTTGACACGGTGATCTCTGAGTTTGTCAATGATGGGCGTCCACCTTTATATGTATTTCTGAGCTATGCTTGGTCAAATCTCATGGGGACTTCTGAAGTTGCCGTGCGATATCTATCGGCTTTGCTTGGGGTTATGACAGTTGCCGTAATGTATATCATTGGACGAGAACATTTTGGGCAAAAGGTCGCGCTCATCAGTGCGGTTTTGTTAACGGTATCTGTCTTCCATATTCGATATTCCCAAGAGCATCGTTACTATAGCCTGGTTCTGTTCTTCACGTTAACGGCAGCATGGTTTTTCACGTTAAGCCTAGGTACGAGACGAATAACACATGTTGCTTTGTTCAGTTTGTTCAGTATCTTGATGGTCTATTCGCATCTGTTTTCAGTATTTATTCTGGCGGGGTGGGGTGGATACGTCATTATCCTGGCTGCATTACGCTGGAAACAATACCGATCTCTGCTACCGTTGTGGGTTGTTAGCCAGATTGTGGTGTTGATTGGGATCATGCCCTATCTGATTAAGAGTTTCAATAAGGAGATTAGTGTTGAGCCAGGGGAAGTTGGTCTTCCTCATTTGCTTAGACCATCCATCAACCGTCCATTGACGATCCCTCTCGATTTTCTTACTGAGCATTATACCGCCAGTGCATTTAACGGCATATTCATCATTCTGACGATCTTTGTTGTTGGAATGCTCATTTATATCTGGCGCAAAGGTGTTTCGGCCTGGATGTCGGCGATTTCTTCAGTCTTAGAGGAAATCAGTACATTTTGGTCCAATCGGTATAATAGTTTGCTGCTAGCTTTCCTATGGTTTGCCGTGCCTGTGGTGGGCATATTTGTTGGATCTTATACGCTTAGTCCGATGTATGAGGAACGTTATATCATTGGGGCATCGCCAGGACTCTATCTGTTAATCGCAGCGGGTATTTATGCTTTTCGTCAAGTCATCCCATCTGTGTTGTCATTGATGATGGTGGTTTTATTTGTCTTCTTTGCCTTAAGCACATATTATGTGGAACCCACAAAAGATGAATGGCGCAATGTAGCCGATTACATACAGACGAATGAACAATCCCAAGATGGTATGGTCGTTCCCAAATTTGGCGCATTCCTCTGGTATTATGCGGGTGAGTTGAACCGCTGCCAGGTTGAGCCGCATTTCCGTGAGCAGAACTTCATTGATGAACTGATTGCATGTGGTGGTGAAACTGGACGCACATGGCTTGTACTACAATTCAAGGACGAGAAAGACCAGCGGCAAATGGCAGATCGACTCATATCCTATTCAGGTTCGACTATCGAAATTGTGAAGACTCAGGTATACCAGGGCGTCACCATCTTTCTGCTCGAATTCGTTGAATAGGGATTTTGTGTAGGATAGGAGTTTGAAAGGTAATTGAAAGGTGGCAACTTTACAATTGCCCGGGGGACATGTTGCATAATACGCCAGAGGTGTGGGAATGAGACGATACGTTGCCACCGGATTAACCTTACTCATATCTTGCCTAGCCATCATGTTGGCTTCTCAAACAACCCAGGCGTATGATTGCGTTACACCAGCACGCATTATGCCTGTCGGTGATTCGATTACCCAGGGTAGTTCTTCAGGTATTTCTGACGAATCGTTACAAATCGGATACCGCAAGACCCTTTACGATTTACTGATGAACAACAGTTATAATGTTGACTTTGTGGGGCGGAAAACCCAGGGGCAAGGCTACGCCGGATTTGATGGCAGTCACGAAGGATACCCTGGAAAGCCTGTTGGCTACTTCGTAAACAACATTGATGATGCGTTGAACGCTGCTAGTACACCCGCTGATATATTGCTCATCCATTTAGGGACGAATTCGACACCAGCGAACACCAATGACATAGAAAATGTATTAGATGAGATTGATGATTGGGAAACGCTTAACAGCCATCCGGTCATGGTGATCCTGGCGCTTATCATTGACAAAACACCCAACGATTCGGCAATTGCCAATTATAACAATCTTGTTGAAACGATGGTTGCTGGACGTCCTGGTGATAATATTATTCTGGTCGATATGGAGACGGGGGCGGGCATCATCTATGATATTATCGCCAACGGTGGCGATATGTATAACACAAAACATCCTGCGCCGTCTGGCTATGACAAGATGGCTCAACTCTGGTATTCTGCTTTGCAGACTATTCTCCCTGATTGCTCGGTGAATATTACGTCATCGCCGACCACCATTGGTGTGGTTGGAAACGCCTATAGTTATGATGTGGAAGCAACCGGCCCCTCCACTGCTTATAGCTTTGTTGGGATACCTCCTACTGGAATGACGGTCACTGAGGCAACTGGATTGATCTCATGGACGCCGATGGCAACCGGAAGTTATCCTGTTCATGTCCGTGCAGAAAATGCGGCTTCTAACGACGAACAGCAATTCTCGGTTGATGTTTATCCGGCAGTTCAAGTGGTCACTTCGCCATCTGTAGAAATATATATCGGGCAGACGTACACTTATGATACTGATGCAACAGGCAGCCCAGTGCCAACGTTTAGTCTGATTAATACACCACCCACCGGTATGAGCATTGATTCAGTTACTGGCGTTATCACATGGTCACCGATTATTGCAGGTGATTATGGTGTGACGGTTCGTGCCAGCAACGCCTATGATCTTGATGACCAATCGTTCACGTTGACCGTGTTATCAGACACGACGCCGCCGATAATTACCTTGGTGGGTGATCCGACAGTGACGATTGAGGTCGGTAGTGTGTACGTGGATGCAGGGGCAAATGCAACCGACAACATAGATGGTGACTTGACGGGTCAAGTCAGCGTCAGCGGTAGCGTTGACACCATGATAGTGGGTGACTACACCCTCAGTTATAATGTGATGGACACTGCTGGGAACCCCGCTGCAACCGTGACGCGCACGGTGCGTGTTGTCCCGCTGCCGGATACGACGCCGCCGATAATTACCTTGGTGGGTGATCCGACAGTGACGATTGAGGTCGGTAGTGTGTACGTGGATGCAGGGGCAAATGCAACCGACAACATAGATGGTGACTTGACGGGTCAAGTCAGCGTCAGCGGTAGCGTTGACACCATGACAGTGGGTGACTACACCCTCAGTTATAATGTGATGGACACTGCTGGGAACCCCGCTGCAACCGTGACGCGCACGGTGCGTGTTGTCCCGCTGCCGGATACGACGCCGCCGATAATTACCTTGGTGGGTGATCCGACAGTGACGATTGAGGTCGGTAGTGTGTACGTGGATGCAGGGGCAAATGCAACCGACAACATAGATGGTGACTTGACGGGTCAAGTCAGCGTCAGCGGTAGCGTTGACACCATGACAGTGGGTGACTACACCCTCAGTTATAATGTGATGGACACTGCTGGGAACCCCGCTGCAACCGTGACGCGCACGGTGCGTGTTGTCCCGCTGCCGGATACGACGCCGCCGATAATTACCTTGGTGGGTGATCCGACAGTGACGATTGAGGTCGGTAGTGTGTACGTGGATGCAGGGGCAAATGCAACCGACAACATAGATGGTGACTTGACGGGTCAAGTCAGCGTCAGCGGTAGCGTTGACACCATGATAGTGGGTGACTACACCCTCAGTTATAATGTGATGGACACTGCTGGGAACCCCGCTGCAACCGTGACGCGCACGGTGCGTGTTGCCACTAAAGACATGTCTACCGCTGTCTATGTAAAGTCAGGAGAGGCAAAGGTGGACTTGCATTGGTTTGGTATAGGCGGTTCAATGGCAAACCAGATCAACAGCGGCATGATATGGTATCAAGTCATTATCCTGAACCAGGATGACAAAATCGTGTTAGATACCTGGGTACAGGCCAGCGATATCTGTATTTCAGCGACATGTGACTTTACGCCAGATGCAAGCTTGTTGCCCTATGGATTGGTGAATGGGCAGTATCGGTGGTGGTTGCGGCGTTGGCAACAAGATGTTTATTCGGACTGGTCAGAACCCGGGTTGTTCAATGTTGCTATTCCACAACCTGTGTTGCCGACTATGACTGTCACACCAAATCAAGGGCGCCCAACCTTTAGCTGGCAAGACGACACAAATACCCAGTGGTACCAGCTATATATTGCGGGTCAGGATGGAACATTGGTTTTTAATGACTGGATTAAAAAATCAGCTTCGTTGTGTCAGGCCGATCTCTGTTCATTAACACCAGATATCAATCCAGAGGCTGGAAGTTATGTCGTCTACATTCGCCCCTGGGGGCCGGGTGGTTTCAACTTGAACGGCTGGAACGGTTGGACATCCGGCACAAATTTTGATCTGAGTTGGGTCCAACCGCCCGCAATTGGTTCTCTCAATGTCGTTGTAGATCCAGTGTCCTTTCATTGGGAAGGCACAGTCAACACAACCTGGTATGAAATTTGGGTAGGGGATAGCCAGCCGCTTGAGACTATTTATAATCAGTGGCATCTAGCAGCGGATATGGGTTGTGAGAACATGGGAACCTGTCAGATTATACTCAGTGAAAACTTGGGTACTGGGAACTTCTCATGGTATATCCGAGGATGGGGCCCCGGTGGCTTTACCACTGGTGAGTTTGGTGGATGGTCAAAGGGCGCGGATTTCTCACGTTAGCTTGCTGGAGTAGATAGATGATGCTTGAGCTTAACGATAAGCGTGTCTCAGTTTTGATCTGTACCTATAATCGGCATGAGATGCTCGATCAAGCCCTGGATGCGCTCATCAACCGAACCATCGAAAAACCGGATGAGGTCATTGTCGTCAATGGTGGTGATGAGCGTGCTGATGAAGTCGTCAATGGCTACATTGGAAAGCATGGTATTGATATGCGTTTGGTTAAGACAATGAATGTTAATCTGGCCACCAGCCGAAACATCGGCCTGGGTCATTGTACCTATGAACTTGTCGCTATGACTGATGACGATGGTGAAGTTTTCCCAGATTGGATTACACAGATCAAACAGAAACATGTGGCCCATCCCGAAGCAGGCTTGATTGGGGGAGCGGTAATCGGCGCGACCAGCGACAAAAGTCTGTTCAGTCGCCTTTCGGATATTGTGACGTTCCCGCTCCCTGATGAACCAGGCTATATTCGCAATGCGCCGGGAGTCAACGTCTCTTATAAACGGGAGGTGTTGGATCGGGTTGGGTTGCAGGACGAGACCTTAATTCGAGGTGAGGATGTTGATTTCAATTGGCGGATACAGAATCTGGGCTACAAAGCCTATTTCCACCCCGATATAAAGGTCATTCATCACCATCGCCCAAACTGGCGGCAATTTTTCCAGCAGCATTATATGTATGGCAGAGCCTATTATATGGTGCGACGTAAATGGCCAGAGATGTATTGCGTCTATCCGCACGGTTTCAAACGGGCAAGAGACTTCCTCAAGGTGATTCATTTCTTCGTCGCCATTATTTATCAACCTGTGCTCGATACGGGTAAACTGCGCACCTGGAGTGATCGAATAAAGGCCTTGCCGATCTTGATTGTCAATCATGCCTTATGGAAATGGGGCATGATCCATCAAGCTATGCTGGTTGCTGCCAACCGGGTGACATGATGCAGACAGTCCGCACATCATACGCTTTTCACTACTTGATCGCTGTTATCGGCATTTTAGGTGGTGTTATCCTGGTTGGTTTATATGTAGCCGACTTTGGGTTGGACTACCAGACAATCATCATAATCATAACGCTTGCGGTTGGTCTTGTAGCCTTGGTTCTGGGTGAACGAGGTATTCGGTTCGCGTTTCTTGCTTGGATCTTCCTGTTTATCCTCGGCTATCGAGCGATGGTCGTTGCCTATACTACCATCCATCCCCTGACCGTCGTGATGTGGAGTATACTCGTTTTGGTGATTTTGCAGGCTGGAATCCAGAAACGGCAAATTGTTCGGTTTAACATCCCAGCATTGGGTTGGGTGTTTGCTATTTTCTGGGTATGGGGCTTGCTGGTTGGGATTGCCAGCGGGTTTGTAATTGGCAGCATGATGACGCAGTTTTTGAACCTGTCGATTATGGTTCCTATCTTTATCGTTACATCGTATGTATTGCAGAAAAAAGAATACTGGAAACTTTCAATTGCGATGGCAGTGATGGCGGCGACTCTCATCGGCTTTTTGGGGATTATTGAATGGCATTTTCCTACTTTGGCAGCGCGTATACCGGGTTTCTCTGCTGGTGTAGATGAAGCGGTTGCCGATGTGACCGGGTTTATCCGTGCGCCCTTTGCTTTCTGGGGACATCCCAGCGCTACATTTATTTGCACCATGATGCTGCCGCTGACAGTATCCTTGTTTGTTTGGTACAAGAATCCGCTAATTCGTCTGGCAGTTGTGTTCGCAATTGTTATCAACCTGTATGCTGTATATTTGACAGGTTGGCGCAGCATGTGGGCGACTATGATGCTCACCTTTGCTGTGATGACTCTGCTGGCTCGGAACTGGCAGGCATTCTTCCTAGCGATTATTGCGTCGTTGATCATTTTTAACTTTGCGCCGCCAGAAGCGAAAGAGCGCTTTGCCACTTTTGTTGATGCGCTGCAAGGCAATGTGAGCGCACAAGACAGTAGCTCACAAAATCGTCTTCGCCGGATCGAACGGGCACAGCAAATGACTTATGATAATCCCTGGGGATCAGGGTTAACCGCATCAGGTTGGGTTCACAATGACCCCGTGCAACTGGCAGCGGATGCAGGGGCCCTTAGTGTGATGGTCTTTGGTTTGTGGTATGTAGTGACTTTGGTTGCTATCCTGCGCCAATATTTGCGAGCGCCTGATTCTTTGACTCTTGGCTTGATTGGGAGTTTCCTCGTTATCGCTGCGCTCTTCGTGAGTCAGCCGACCTATCAGCATAATCAACTCATGGCGCCATTCTGGACAATCTGGGCGTTTGTAAACGTCAAGCTAAGACAACCGACTATCGAAGAGGAACAAACAGATGGAACGGGCGAAATTGACCGTCCTCGTCCCTACTTACAACTGCGAAGCGCACCTGCGGGCGTGTCTGGATTCCGTCAAGTGGGCGGACGAACTGTTTATCGTTGATTCGTTTAGCACGGATTCCACCCTCGCTATTGCGCGTGAGTATACAGATCGCATCGTCCAGCATGAATATATCAACTCTGCCAGGCAAAAAAATTGGGCTATTCCCCAGGCAAGCTATGAGTGGGTTTTGCTTTTGGACAGCGACGAGTTGCTTGAGCCAGCGCTACAGACTGAGATCCAAAATACGCTGGCGGATCTGCCACCTGATGTGGATGGGTTTCGGGTTCCACGCAAGAATCTGATCTTTGGCAAATGGACAAAATCATGTAACGCCTATCCAGACTACAATGTACGCCTATTCAGGCGTGATGTGGGCCGTTACCAAGATAAAGAAGTCCATGCCGATATTTTGCTCGATAATCTGGGGACACTTTCGGGGCATTTGATCCATCACGATTTTGAAGATATTGAGGATCAAGTCCGCAAGTGGGCTCGTTATGTCCGTTATGAAGGCGATCAGATGCGTAAAATCGGGCGGCCGTACAAATGGTATAATCTGGTTTTTCGTCCCCCGCTGGTTTTTTTATATCTTTACTTCTTCACAGGTGCTTACCGTGAAGGTTTCCGGGGATTCTATTCGGCGACCATGTGGTCATACTATACCTTCCTCAAGCATGCCCGTGTTTGGCAGCTTGAATGGGAGGAAAGCGAAGCCGGACACAAATACTGGGAAGACGATATTTATGAACTCTAATCGGCGTGTCAAAATGGCGATTCTTATTCCCCATGTTGGGGCAGGAGGGGCAGAGGCGACCATTGACTATCTTCTCCAGCAAATTTCATCTGATGCGTTTGACCTCACTTTAATTGCTCCGACTGGACAGCCTTTATTAGAGGGTGCCGATGAATTGGGTTTCAAAACATATGAGCGTAGGTTCCCGGATTGGCCTTCCAGTAGTATCGAGATCGGAGACCGTCGGATTCTCAACCCCTTTGCAACGTTCTATTCGCTGACGCTGGTGATAATTTTGGCATTGCAGTTAATTGTATGGTTACGTCGCAATCGGATTCAACTGTTGTATACAGGCTCTACGTTGGCACACTTGATTGGTGCGATTGCCCGTTATCCTGCGCATTGCAAGCTGATCTGGCATGTACACGAGATCATGTCGGCGCAACTACTGGCGGGCATGGGACGTTACGTCTTCGGCACATTTGCACGCCTGACCGTTGACGAGGTTATTGTTCCTTCACAGGCTATTGCTGATTCGATGCGCGTTGCGGATAAGATCACAGTTGTGCCCAATGGTATTGACCTTGCAAAGTTTGACAGCCTATCTCCAACAGCTTTTCGAGAAGAGGGTCGATTCCCAGATGATGGGATACTCATAGGCGTGATTGGACGCTTGACCGCCTGGAAAGGGCAGCGTCTTCTTTTAGAAGCGGCACAACAACTTATACAGTCTCATGATAATTGCTATTTTGTGATTATTGGTGATGCCGTTTTTGACACACGAGATTACTCTGATTCGCTGATTGAGATGAGCGAACCACACGCAGAGCACATAGCTTTTACAGGTTTTCGCAAAGATGTGCCTAACGTAATGAACGGTCTGGATATTATCGTTGTTCCTTCACTCAGACCAGAACCCTTTGGCCTGGTGGCTGTGGAAGGTATGGCCTGCTGCAAGCCCATTGTTGGTTCCAATGCGGGTGGCTTAGCTGAGATTGTTGAGCATGGGGAAACAGGTTTGTTATTTGCGCCAGGACAGGTCAAAGAACTGGTGACTGCTTTGGATCAACTTATTACAGATGCTGACCTTCGTATACGTTATGGTGAAGCGGGGCGCCAACGGGTTGAGGCACACTATACAATGGCTTGTTATGGAGAAGGTGTAAAAGCCGTCCTCCATCGAGTAACACAATGAAGCGCATTCTTTATGTCCGTAACCAGAATCAATCCTTTGATCAGATTGATCTGAAACTGCTCCAGGAAAAGTGGACCGTACGAGATCGCTACGAGAAGTCCATCAAAAAGATCAACCTATTTGCAATTTTACGTGACGTTTTGTGGAGTGATATGGTCTTCTGCTGGTTTGCTAGTTGGCACAGTTTATTGCCTGTTCTGTTTGCCCGCTTGCTCAGAAAACCCGCGTTAGTTGTGATTGGCGGTTACGATACAGCGAACCTTCCTGAAAGTAAATACGGCTCGCAGCGCGGCGGCATCCGCAAGTGGTTAGCTCGCACGGTCATTCATAATGCCACACACTTGATAGTTAATTCAGAGAGTGCCCGTCGAGAATCGATTGAAAATGCGGGGGCCGATCCTAGCAAAATCAGCCTTATCTATCATGGTCTGGAACCTGTTTCTGGCCCTAATATTTTGGTCTCTCGTGAGCAGATTGCACTCAATGTCGGTGGTGTATGGGAGGAAAATTTGCTACGTAAAGGGTTGTTACCCTTTGTACAAGCCGCGAAATTTCTGCCGGATGTTCGCTTTGTGCATGTAGGCAAATGGTATGATCAAAGTATCGACATCCTCAAATCTGAAGCGGCTAACAATGTTGAATTCAAAGGGTTTGTTTCTAAAGAGGAATTGGAAACGCTCTTTTGTCAAGCAGCGGTCTATGTCCAACCGAGTATGCATGAAGGGTTCGGCATGAGTGTTGCAGAAGCGATGACTGCTGGGTGTATACCAGTGGTAACCCGAGTGGGTTCGCTGCCGGAAGTCGTGGGAGATGCCGGTATCTATTCTGACAGTAACGCCCCACAAGATATTGCTTCTGCCATCAAGCAAGCATTATCGGCAAATCATCAACTTCGTCTAAAAGCACGAGAACGGGTTGTCAATGAGTTTGCAATGGCACGTCGTCAGCAAGCGTTGCACCAACTGATTACCCACATTATGGTGTAAGATCTTTGTCGTTCCAGCGATTGGCGAATTTGATTAACCCAAGCAGAAATCCCAGTCCATAAGCGACATGCAGTATTGTGAAGATAAGGGGCAGTTGCGTCAGATATTTCTTATTGCTGCCGCTAGCGGTCATAGATGAGGCGAGGAAATTCGCTACCAGATAAGAACCACCCACCAACATCAATAGCACCAACCCAAATGGTACCAAGAGACTGAGTATCAACGCGAACATCAGCGCTACGACAAAGATGACAGGAATAAACTGGCGGGGCCTCATCTGTTGGGGGTGTTTCTGCATCACCCGAACTTTGTAGAGGCCATACTGAAAATATTGTTTGAACAAGCCACTTCGTGTTGCGCGGCTATAATATTCTGATTTGATGGCAGGGGTTAACAGCAGCTTATAGCCCTTGGATCGGATGCGGAAATTATATTCGTCATCCTGATTACGAACGAACTCCTCATCCAATGGGCCAACTTCATCCATAATCTTGCGTGTATAGGTTGGGAATGCAATTGTATCCACATACATCGTTTGGTTTTTGACAGTGCGGAATGAGGAACCACCAACGCCAAATTTGGAACTCATCGCCAAGGCAATCGCCTGGCCCACTGGGGTGTGGCTGATTGTTTCAAGCGGGCCGCCAACGCCAACGGCCTCACCGTTCAGAAGGTGTTTAACGGATTGGGACACATAATCTGATGCGATTTTACAATGACCATCCACACGAACGATAATCTCGCCTTTGGATTGATTGAGCGCAACATTAAATCCTGGCGCAACAATTTGTGCTGGATTGTCAACTAATGTGATCTGGATATCAGAATTCTTGGCGATCTGCTGTATGATTTCGCGGGTCTTGTCTGTGGACATGCCATCTGAAATCAGAACTTCCATTCGGTTATGAGGATAGTCCTGGTTTAGCACAGCCCCTAGGCTGGTCTCAATAAACGCTTCCTCGTTGCGAATAGGCATAATAACGGAAACAAACGGTTTGACTTCGCTCAATGAACTAATCCTCCCAGCTCAATCGAGATCGAGCGGCAAATCCCTGAATATATTGAACTGGGAGGGGCTTGCGAATGCCTAACGGCTGAACTCGGGTCCTTCAGCCCAACCACTAATTCCGCCATTGCTAAATCCACCGGGCCCCCAGGCACGCACGTACCATACGTAGTTGCCTGTCGGTAGACTGAGTTGATCGGTTGTGCATGTACCACCGTTTTCGCAACCCAGGTCCTGTGCAAGATGCCAATTGTCATAGACAGTCTGATAATCTGGGCCTGGTGTACCTATCCAGAGTTGATACCAGGTTGCATTGGCATCGCCTGTCCAACTGAATGAGGGAGATGCACCTGGATCATTGACCAATAGATTTGAGACTACATTTGGAGGCTGATCTGTAACATCGAAGTTCACGGTAGCGCTCCAGGCGTTGGCATCATTGTTATTGAACCCGCTGGGTCCCCAGAAACGCATGTGCAACATATATGCGCCCCCTAAGAGGTTCGTGTCCAGGTCGATCTCACAAATACTGCCATTGCAATACTCCAGGGTGATTTCAAACCAATTTGACCAGACCAAACCTTCGTTGTTGTCGATCCGAATTTCAAACCAGGTTGCTAGTGAATCCTCATCCCAAGACACTCGTGGACGCCCCAAACGAGGTTCAACGCTCACACCCTTTGGCGTGTCTGGCAGACCATCTTGCGTGACAGTAAACAAACCTGTATCACTCCAATCGGAGAAGACACTATTCCCCCAGGAACGTACCCACCATTGATAGTTCCCCCGAACGAGTCCGTTAGCAATGTCGTTGTGATCAAGCGTATAGGAGCAAATGTTTCCAGAACAAGCCTGGTGGGCCTCGAACCATGTGTCAACTACGATGGTTGTTCCCTGTGCAATCACAATGTTATACCACTCAGCCCCCAGGATATCAGTGGAGGCTTGCCATGAGAACGTCGGATAGACTGGGATGCTATCCAATCCATGTACATTGAGTTCTTGTGATGGTGGTGGGTTCGATGAGCTTGATACTCCTTCAAATGCACCTATATCGGGCGCATTCCCATCATAAGCGAGACCAACATTCGTGCCCGCATCAATGGCAGGACTACCCGCTTGCAGGCGATAATCACCTCCTGCAGCGTTCACGAACAAAGGATCAGCATAGACGCCGTTATTGCCAACCACCGCACGCGGATGCACATCATAGTTGCCGCCGGCAAAGTAGACGTTGTAATCAATTGAATTGTTGGATGGAGCAGCTGATTGCCCACCTTTATCATCAATGGAAAGATTGATACGATTTCGTACCATGATATTGTTCAATACGATATTATATGTTGAACCTGAGCGAAAGAGCGAAATGCCGAAGGCATTGTCAACTGAAACATTGTTGACGATGGTATTATGACTACCCGCGATTACAATCCCACCCAGTGCATTTTCGAATGTTATATTGCGGGCAATAAAGTGATTCTTCGGATCACTGAAGTTATGAATGCCATATCCAGTGTTGGCAAAGATAAAATTGCCAATGATCTGATTGTTATCCTCAAAGGCATAAATGCCATGATCCAGTGTGTCGGTTCCGTTATCGAAGATAATATTGCCTTCAATCAGGACATTGTTGGTTCCGCCTTTGATGCCACCATGCAGATTGTTGTAGATGATATTGTTTGTGATACGGACACCCTGACCTGTACTGTGTCGCATCTGGATGCCTGTTGCACTGAAGTCATCATTGCTGGCAGCGCCTGGTTTATTCCGAGTTCCTTCAATAACCAATCCATTGATCCAAACATGCTCGGCTCCGTTTAGACGAATGATGGGCGTACTCTGGTTGGATGAGTAATAGTCGCTGGGGGAAGAAACCCGCACAGCGCCGATATTGCCTGGGGCCGCGCTGATAATGATGGGTGCGTTGGCTGTCCCTGACTTTTCAATGTCGATATGTTCGAGATAGGTCCCTGCTTGGATATAAAGGACATCGCCCGGTGCAAGTGAATTAATTCCATGGACGATGGTCCGGAAGGGTTGGGTCTGCGTACCTGTGTTGCTATCATTCCCGTTCGGAGCCACCCAATAAGTTTGATTACTCGCCGAAAAAATGATCTGGGGGCGGGTGGGCCGGTAGAAATTCCAACTTCTGCTATTATAGGTAACGTGAAATGTGCTCTCATCCGCGCTCAGCGAAACGGATGGGGCTGGAATGTTCTGGGCTTCAATAGGGACAATAGTGAAAAACATGGCACCCATTCCTAATAATAATGTCGCCAGCCAGAGTTTGTATCTCACGGTGGTTGTTCTCCTCATAAAATTTACGTTCTTCATCATCCTACAAACTAGGAAAATTGAGATCAACAGCAGCATTAGTACTCTCGTCCTAAAATTTTGTGCAGGTTTGTATAAAAAGGGTAAAGACTTGTTAATTTATGTAAAGATTGACCTACCTTTGTTAGCAAGTAGAGCGAATAATTGTTTGTCTGCATATTGTAGAGAAGACGGAAGTTGGAATGCTCAGAGTCATCCAGAAGAAAACGATAATCGCTATTTGTACTACTTTTTTGCTCCTACAAATCCAATTTGTGGATGCCCAGTATGATAAGAATGGAACACAGTGGGGGCCATATCTGGAATGGAGCGTGACCGCGAGTGATGTCTCAGGTAATCCATTTGATGTGATCGCCGATGTGACGTTTGTCCATACAAACAGTGCCCAAACTACTACAACGCGCATGTTCTATGACAACAACGATACCTGGAAATGGCGCTTCACGGGGACACGCGCAGGGGAATGGACATTCAACACCTTCAGCAGCATCCCAGACCTCAACGGCCTCAGTGGAACGGTGACAATTACCGTCAATCCGAATAGTCCAACAGGCTTCGTCACACATCAGGGTGACAAGTGGGTGTATGGAGCAAGCGGAGAAGCCTTCGTTCCACAGTTCGTTATGGCAGGCGGCCCCCATGTTTACTACAATAACTATGGACAGCTAGATACTGACATTACGACCTTCATCCAGAATCATGGTTTCAATGGATTGCATCTGCCTGTTTTCTGCCGTTGGTATGACCTTGATCATGATTCTTGTGGTGATGTGAATAATGCTGACCCAGATATCCGTACCTTCGAGGCGATTGAGACCGTCATCTCGGGGGTCAACGCCCAGGGTGGTACAACCCATCTATGGTTGTGGGGGGATTCGGAACGTAATCAGAACCCAAAACAGCGTTGGGGGTTGAACAGTACGGAAGACATTCGCATTCAGAACTATATCACTGCCCGCTTAGGCCCCATTCCTGGGTGGACGATGGGCTATGGCTTTGATTTGTTTGAATGGGTGAACGGATCAGAGCTCAATGTCTGGCACAGCAATATGCAAAGCATGGGCTGGACACATCTGCTCGGTGCTCGTTCTAACAAAAATGAACTCAATCAAATCTCCGAGGTGATGGACTATTCCAGTTATGAGCAGCATCGGCCAGACTACGACAAATACGTTGAGACTATCCTGACACGCCCGGAGAAGCCTTCTTTTAGTGAAGATCGTTTTCGTATTCGGGATGGTGGGCGAGCTAAAGATTACGATTTCGACATGACCCGGCGCGGGCTGTGGCACTCGACTATGGCAGGGGGTGTCGCCAATATTTGGGGCAACTTACTCGGTGATGAAAGTTCAAACACTGGTGATGGTGCATCACTTCCGTATCCTAATGCCGATCAAATCCTTACCTATGCTACCTTCTGGGATGATCGTTTTATGGTTGATATGGAACGCTGTAATGCCCTCACCGATGGAGCCTGCTTGTATTCCCCAAGCGAGCAACTGTGGGTGTTTTATATTGAAGATGCCAGTAGCATTTCACTAGACCTAACAGGTGTATCTAGCATTGAGTCGGCTGTAGCCGTTGATACGAAACTGGCATATGCTGAAATTGGCATTAATTTACAATCTGGATCACAGGTCATATGGCAGAGTCCGTACAGTTCGGATTGGGGGCTTGTCGTTCGAGCGTCCATAGGGCAACCAGAGCCCACCGTCACGGCGACAGTTCTGAATCCTTCGCCCACGGCGACGGTTCTGAATCCTTCGCCCCCGGCGACGGTTCTGAATCCTTCGCCCCCGGCGACGGTTCTGAATCCTTCGCCCACGGCGACGGTTCTGAATCCGGAACCGACCTCTGAGTTTACACTGACACCACCAGCGACCAGCGAGCAAGAGGTTGAAGGGGGGCCAGGTGTTCTGCCATACCTGCGCAATCTTACCTGGCATTCTTCACAGGGCAGTGTGCCCCTTACCGAAATTTGGTATCGAGTGATCATGGCAACTGAAGATCGAACAGTGATAATGGATAAGTGGTTTCCCCATACCGAGGTCTGCGTCCAAGCAGAATGCAAAGTACAGTTATCACATGATCTAGTCGAACTTATCAACGGGACTTATCTATGGTGGGTGATGTCCTGGCAATCGGGGGTGGAATCGCCCTGGAGTTCTGAAACACAATTTACCGTTGCTGTTGAACCCCCCATCGTTCTTGCGAATTTCCAGATCGTTCCCAACCAAGGCCGTCCCACCGTCTTATGGGATAATGATCCGAATGTAACCTGGATACAACTCTATATTGGTAATTTGGATACGCAGGTCTTACTCTCGTGGATTCGAAAGACGGATGAATTTTGTGATAACACAACCTGTACTTATACACCCGACATCAACCCGACCAGCGGCGAGTACGACATTTATATGCAGCGTTGGGGGCCAGGTGGTTTTAATGGCAACGACATAAATACTTGGGTTGGCCCGGAATCGCTTATGCTCAGTGACTCGTCACCGGGCCCCATTATTGGCCTATCAACTGCAACCGCTCAACCCTGGACAACCCGCTTCCAGTGGCAAGGCTCAGAACGAGCGACCTGGTATCAACTCTGGGTGGGGCAGATTGATCCCCTTGTAACCGAGCATCTTGACTGGCATCTTGGCGAGCGTATTGGGTGTGAGAACCTTGGTGTGTGTAGTCTTGAACTCAATTTGGCATCGTCTAATCTCGTATATGAATGGTATGTCCGCGCCTGGGGGCCGGGAGGCTTCACGACAGGTGGCGTCCAAGGGTGGAGTTCGGGCGGACTGATCAACGACTAAAATAGTTGCTTTCTGAGGCAGTCTCCCTGTTTAGGATAGAGCAAGGCATCCGTTATTTAATCGCTATGGTATACCTCGGAGTCTTGAATAATGGATTCAACAGTTGAAAAGGGCGTTATACAAAAGCAATCTGCGTCTCCTGTCTTGAGAATCGAACCGTCCAAGGGGTGGGTTTCTTTAGGATTCAAGGATTTACGCAATTACCGCGAACTGCTGTACTTTCTCACTTGGCGTGATATCAAGGTTCGTTATAAGCAAACCGTGCTTGGGGCATCCTGGGCAGTGCTTCAGCCCTTTATGTCAATGGTGGTGTTTACGGTCTTTTTTGGTGGTCTAGGACAGATGCCATCAGATGGCGTGCCCTATCCAATTTTCAGTTATGCGGCGTTGGTGCCCTGGCAGTTTTTCGCCAATGGTCTCACGATGTCGTCCAACAGCCTTGTGTCTAGCGCCAACTTGATTAAGAAAATCTACTTCCCACGCTTAATCATCCCAATTGCTACTGTGCTGTCGGGCGTGGTTGATTTTATTCTAGCTTTCTCCATTCTATTGCTGATGATGCTGTTCTTTGGCGTCACACCAACAGCGAATGTCATCTGGCTGCCATTCTTCTTGATGTTAGCCTTTATCACGGCGCTCGGTGTGGGCTTATGGTTATCGGCGATGAACGTCCAGTTTCGAGATATTCGCTATACTATTCCATTCTTGACCCAGATGTGGCTTTTTATCAGCCCTATTGCCTATCCCAGCAGCTTAATTAAGAATGACGTGTTGAGAACACTCTATGGCCTTAATCCAATGGCGGGTGTGGTCGAGGGCTTTCGTTGGGCGCTGCTGAATACCGACACGCGCCCCGGCCCGATTATTTTTGCCTCAACTGCTGTGGCCATCCTGCTGCTGATTACCGGTCTTTTTTACTTCCGTCGCATGGAAAAAACGTTTGCAGATGTGGTGTAATTCATGAGCGAATACGCGTTACAAGTCAATGGTATAGGAAAACAATATCGCATTGGTAGCAAGCGGGCCAAATACGGCACCCTGCGCGATGCAATAGCAGATACAGTCAAGACCCCGTTTCGGCGAGCGCGTTCGCTCCTGCGTGGTCAGGCATATGGCGCGGCTGGTCTAGAAGAGGAAATCTGGGCACTCAAAGACATTACTTTTGATGTCAGACATGGTGATGTGGTCGGGATTATTGGGCGCAATGGAGCAGGCAAAAGCACACTGCTGAAAGTGCTGTCTCGCATTACCGATCCAACCGAAGGTTATGCAGACGTGTATGGCCGTGTTGGTGCGCTCTTAGAAGTCGGGACGGGTTTTCATGAAGAACTAACTGGGCGAGAAAATATCTATCTCAACGCTGCCATTTTGGGCATGTCTCGCTATGAGATTGATCTCAAATTTGATGAAATGGTCCATTTCGCCGAGGTTGAGAAGTTCATTGATACACCCGTCAAGCATTATTCCAGTGGAATGAAGCTCCGGCTGGGGTTTGCCGTTGCCGCCCATCTGGAACCGGAAATTCTGATTGTTGATGAGGTATTGGCGGTGGGCGATGCCTCCTTCCAGAAGAAGAGCCTGGGCAAGATGAACGAAGTTGCCAAACAAGGGCGGACGGTGTTGTTCGTCAGTCATAACATGGCGGCGATTGCCAGTTTGTGTACTCGAGGCATCATGTTGGAGCAGGGGCAGATCAGAGCCACGGGTGACATTCGTGATGTGGTCGATGAATACTTGAAGGTGAATGAGGGTGTTCGTAGCATCACAGACCGCAAAACCAGTTCTGAAGCTTATTTTGAATCGGTGACGATGACGGGGCCAAATTCCATTGATGCAGGCGAACACATTGGATTCGAGGTAGTTGTGCATTCTAATGCACCTAATCCTATCCGTGCATCCATAAACTGGCACATAATTGATGAGCTTGGATACCCGGTAGGGTTAGGGCACACTTATGTTCAGTTTGGTGAAGGGTTGGAGTTTCAGCCGGGCAAGAACAACATCATGTTGGATATTGGCCCGCTGATGCTGGCCCAGGGCGAATACACGATTTCGCTCGAACTCGATATGACCTATACCAAGCGCCTCGACTTGCTTGAGGATGTGTTGAACTTTACAGTGCGTAGTTGCACACTCGAATCAAAGAATCAATCGATCAAGAGTGCCTGGCGCAAAGGCAGTGTCGTGTTTCCGTTCGATATTCAGATGTTGCCTGAAGTGGTTAATCTTTCTGGCTGAGGCTTATGAATCGCACCCTTCTCTTCTTGCATATACCCAAAACAGCGGGTATGTCGCTGACCAATCTGTTTCGCCGTATTACTGATGACAATGAGCGCTGGGAGCTCTATGATCCGGCTCATGTGATAGCCTTGCGCGATTTGCCGCATAGTGCCAAAGCCCAGCTAAGGATTGTTTATGGGCATTTCCAGTTTGGGTTGCATGAAGTGTTGCCACAGCCGACGGAGTATTTCACCTTTCTTCGTGATCCCATAGATCGGATCGTGAGCGACTATTTCCATGTGGAGCGTCACCCCAGTTCAGCCATTCATCATGTTGCGGGTCAACGCTCACTTTTGGACTTTGCCAAATATCGTGTGTTTGAACAAGGCTTGACCAATCGTATGACCCGGCAAATTAGCGGATATTATGGTCTGGAAGAAGAATGGCCGGATGCCGACACCGTTCAGTATCAACCATTACCAGAAGAAGCACTGGAGATCGCAAATCAGAACCTTGAACGTCATTTTGGGGTGGTTGGCTTGACTTCGTGCTTTGATGAAACGATGCTGCTGCTCAAGCGCCAGTGGCATTGGCCGACGGTACGTTATGTCAAACGCAATATCGGTACAAATCGTACAAGTGTAGATCTAACAGACAAGTTCCGGCAGTTCATCTACGATCATCATCCGCTGGATATTCAACTCTATGAGCGTTGGTCACGCCAGTTCCAGCAGACCATCGAACAGCAAGGTTTGGCCTTTCAGCAGCAATTAGAACGCTATCGGCAGGTCAATCAGCTTTACTCGACCGTGATGTCAAAGCCAACGGTGAAACGCATTCATCGTCGGATGCCCAAGCAAATGAGAAAATACCTTTAGAGGGTTGGTTCATTGAGGCCGTTCTTCAAGCAAGTTCTAGATACAGGAAAAGTGCTCCATCAGAAGGGTACACCCATGAAAATTGCCTTCACAACAGGAACAGGGGGCGGTGTTGACCCTTATGTCAGGACAACAGCGCAATATCTAGTTGAAAAAGGGCACACGGTTCATATCATCTACTCCAACAAACCCGAATGGAATCCGGGTCTTAAGAACTTGCACATTCATGAAGTTTCCCAACCGAGTCCATTTCATTACTATATAGCCAAGGCGGGCTTATCCAACACGCAGTATCCTACTCTAGTTCGTCAGCGTGGAGCCAGTGCTAACCTTGCGAAAAAGTTGAAAGCAATCCGCGAGAAGCAAGGTCTTGATATAGTTGAACTGACTGAATCCGCTTCTGACTCCAGTCTTTATAAAGAAATTCCTTACATCTACAAAATGCACGGCTCAGGTTGGACGTTCCGCCATTACTGCGAAGATAGAAAATACTACAAGTTTCAGATTGAAAATGAACGTGACATGATCCTTGCAGCGCAGCAAGTCCATTCACTCAGCCGATCATTGGCGGACTTCATCGCGGGCGCTTGTGAAGTGCCCCGCCGCTTAATAACTGTGACCCCTTATCCTATTCATATTGAGGAGTTCAAACCAGCTGGGCCGCCCCCAAATGGCCCACCCTACCGACTGATGGCAGTCGGGCGATTGGAAAAGCGCAAAGGAACCCATACCCTGGTTGCTGCTTTGCAAAAAGTATGGGAGAAAGAGCCAGAGACGCATCTCCATCTTTATGGCAGCGATAAGGATTATGGAAAAAGACAGATTGAGGCTGCCATTCCCCCTGATGTTCATAAAGGTCGCATCCACTTTGAGGGTTTTGTTCGCCGGGAAACCCTGATCGAACGTTACCAGCAAACCCATGTGTACGTCACACCTACGCGCTATGAGACCTTTGGTTATACTATCCTAGAGGCGATGGCCTGTGGACGTCCCGTCATCGCATCCGACATTGGCCCTGTCCCTGAGTTGGTACGCCATGAAGATACAGGCTGGCTTTTCCCACGGGATAACGCTGATGCGCTGGCACAAACAATCCTAACAGCACTCAAAAACCCGGAACAGCGCGAACAATTTGGAAAAGAAGGGCGGCGTATTGCAGAGCGCTATAACACAGAGGCCATCCTGACGCAACAGTTAACCTTGTACGAGAAAGTTTTGAGGAACGCATGATTGAGCAACCGATTGTCATTTTCTTACACTTGCCGAAAACGGCGGGGATCACCTTTGGAGAAATTCTCCGTCAACAATATGGAGATAAGTTCTGGCATCCACACCATATCACAGTGGCTTCGCTCAATACGCTTACCGAGGAGCAGAAACAAGCGACGCTGGCCTGCCACGGGCAGATGTTTTACGGTATCCATGAGGTATTTCTGAACCGTCCCTATAAGTACATTGCCTTTTTGCGTCATCCAGTGGATCGCATGGTCTCATGGTACTATTATATTAAGCGCAGACCGCGCAACTGGTTTCATGAAACCGTAACTTCAAAAAACATGTCGTTGGAAGACTTTGTTCACTTCATCGGCGATCTGAGCTATGACAATCAGCAGACTCGCTGGATAGCTGGGAACAAGCCTGTTGGACAACAGCGCACACTCGAAGAGATCGCCGTGCCATCGCTCTCCGATTTTCCGCTAGCGCCATTGCAAGATGGGTGGCTAGAGGCTGCCAAGCAGCATATCGAATCCGATTTTGTCATCGGCTTGACTGAACGTTTTGACGAGTCGCTCTTGCTGATGAAACGCGAGTTTGGCTGGAAAGAAGTCTTCTATCATCGCAAAAATGTTACCAAAGATCGCCCCATGCGGGATAAGAATGTGCCGGAAGCGCTTGTTGAATTGATTAAGACACAGGAACACCTGGATGTCGCTCTGTATGATTTCGCCAAAGCACACTTTGACGCGCAGGTTGCCCAGGCTGGCGAAGATTTGCAGCGCCAAATGGCAGCTTTTGACCGTAATAACCGCATGTACAACTTTGCGCGTCGCATCTATCATAGTGTCCCGGTGCAGGTACGCCCTCTCGCAAAAGGCTCGTTCGGACGGATGTTGTTCGGGCGAAGTGTAGAGTAGTAATGCACATTGCGCTTGTAAATCAGTGGTATCCCCCCACCAGTGTTGGGGGGGTGGCTCAGCACAATGTTCAGTTTGCCGAGGCATGTGTCCGGCTTGGGCATCAGGTAACAGTTATCACCGCCCGCCGCAACCCTACTGTACTTGCAATTGACGAACTAAACGGCGTCAAAATTGTACGAGTTGCACCGCAGGGGTTTTACAACACACCCTTACGGCGATTGCCGATTTTGGGCAAGCACTTACGCTCGTTCGATGCTTTGAACTACAGTCGAAAAGTGTGCAAGGTACTGGCGGATATCCATCGCCAGGCACCGGTAGATGTAGCTGAGTTTGCCGAAGTCAACGCCGAGGGCTTCTTTTGGAAACCCACCATGAGCCGACGTCTCGTGTTGCGCTGTCATACTCCGCAGTTCATTCTGAGCCAGGCTCAGCACTATGAAGCCCCCTATAACACCGCCATACTCAACTGGGCGGAAAAGCGCGTCATCCGCCGTACCCATTGGTTCACAGCACCATCCAAGGATATGGCGGAGATCATTCATATCGCCTGTGATGTGCCGATAGAGCGTTTTTGTCCTATTCCCAATGCTCTTGATATTGATCGGTATGCCCCAGATGGTGAACTCGCCGCTGATGGCATCACCATTCTCTATGTTGGGCGTCTGGAACGTGCAAAGGGGATTGAACAACTTATCAACGCCATTCCCAGGGTCTGTGATAGTGTGCCAGATGCACGCTTTGTACTAGTCGGTGCGGACCGTCCTCGCCGTAATGAGGGCGTCACACACGGCGATTATGTGCGCCGTCACCTGGGGCACTTGATTGATGCGGGACGTCTAGAACTGCGAGGCAGGGTCTCCGATGAAGAACTGATTGCAGCGTATCAATTTGCGGACATCGCTGTTGTACCCTCGATCAACTATGAAAGTTTTTCCTACACTGTCGCACAGGCTATGTCTTGTGGTCTGCCGGTTGTTGCGTCCGACATCGGCGGAATTGCTGAGACCCTGGATTATGGTCGCTGTGGTGTGTTGGTTGAACCAGACAATGTGGATGCACTCACCGATGGCCTTCTTCAACTTTGTCGGGATGAGGCACTGCGCCAACAAATGGGCGAGGCAGGCCGTAACCGCTGTGTCGAGGTATTCAATGCAACAGCCGTTGCCCGGCGCGTCCTGGCCTATTACGAAAAGGCACTCGCATGAAGATTCTCCTCTCGACATCACGTTTTCTCCCGCATCGTGGTGGCCTGGAAACGGTGGTGTACGAATTATCCCAGTGTTTTCGGGCAGAAGACCATGAAGTAGCAATCATCACCAATCGCTATCCAAAGTCCTTGCCTGGTCGAGAGGTAATTGACGGGATCAACGTCACCCGTTTGATGTTTCTTTATCCTACACTTGAGCAGCTTCGGGCTGGTCGGATTGATCTGATTGCTGCTGGATTTGTGTTCTTTCCACTCACGCTCATCAGTCTTTGGCGTTTTATCCGGCGTTTCCAGCCAGAGGTAGTTAATCTACATTATCTTGGTGATTTTAGCCTGTTCGTTTGGTTATTGAGTTATGTCATCCATTTCAAGCTTGTTGTTTCTTTACATGGCGGTGATGTTGATGGGGAACCACACAAAAATGCCTTTAAGCGCTGGCTATTCCGAGCGGTGGTAAAACGGGCGGTTTGTGTCACAGCTTGCTCTGGAGCCTTGCTCAATCAAGCAATAGAAATTGAACCCGATCTGGAGCCCATTGGGCAGATTATCCACAATGGGGTTGATATTGAGTTATTTCGCAATCCACCAACCTTTAATTACGCTCGATCCTATATTGCCGGTATTGGTCAGCTTGCCTATCACAAAGGTTTTGATATTGTGATCGAGGCATTTACACAGGTTGCTGCCAAACATCCCAATATTGATCTTTTGATTGCCGGGCGCGGCCCGGATCAGGCTGAGCTAGAAAGCTTGATACAATCTCTGGGAATGGAAGACCGCATCAAGTTGATTGGACGGCTGGACAAAGCAGGTGTCGCATCATTTATGCGACACAGCTTGTTTGTAACCATGCCATCGCGTCGGGAACCGTTTGGAATTGTGGCGCTGGAAGGCATGGCAGCCGGAAAGATTGTGCTTGCAACGCCTGTAGGTGGTTTACCCGAATTTGCTAATACCTCCGTCAACCGTCTGGTTGAACCGGATGTGGCCCAGTGGATATTGGGGTTGGATGATCTGTTAGCAAACGATCCATCGTCCATCGATACACAACCGAACCAACAGGCCGCCATGAATCACCATTGGTATGTTGTCACTCAACATTATCTTGCGGTCTATGGAGGAGGTTGATGTCCAATCTTCGCATTGCCTTCATTTCCCCATTCCAGAAACGGCTTCAACGGGGCATCGAACGCTCAACATCTAATCTTGCCTTACATCTGGCACAGGCAGGGGCGACGGTTGTCATTGCCTGTCGATCCGGATCCATACCTGAAGACAGCCGACTGCGCCATAGTGGAGTTCGTTATTTAACCGTGCCCGGAACCCGCTACTTTGAATCAACCATGTCCGTGCCGTTCTACATGAACCACCTGCTTCGGTTCAAACCAGATGTTGTGATTGTCTATTTTGCGGTCTATGGTGAAGCAGCTACCATCTCGTTGTTGCGTCGCTTTCGCCAGTGCCAGGTTGTGTTCATTGTGGGGTATCCGATGGCACTGGTTCCCCATCGCTTTGACGAATTCAAATCAACAGGTCTCGCGCAGTACTTGGATCATGTCGTGGTCAAGGCACAGCATATGGTTCCCGAAATTGAATCCTTCTTTGGTATTGAGACACAATGTATCCCGAATGGTGTTGATACGGCGTACTTTGCACCGCCAGATCATAAACCGAGCCTAGCGCTGATTAACCTGGTGACTGTCGCTGCCCTAGAAAAACGCAAAGGCATAGGAACAGTTCTCGAGGCGCTTCCTGGTGTGATAGAAGTTGTAGGCAATAAAATCAACTACACCATTGTAGGCGAGGGGTCAGATCGAGATTGGTTTCAGGATCGGATTAATTCGCTTGGTCTTCAACAACATGTTTCGCTTGTTGGGGAAGTTGAGGACGTGCGCCCGTATCTGTCAGATGCTCACCTTTTTTTGCTGCCTTCCGAAGGGGAAGGTTTGCCTAATGCGTATCTAGAAGCCCTGGCGATGGGCTTACCCACGATAGTTTCTGATGTGCCGCCCTATGATATCATCGCCCAAACCGATTTTTCAATACGGGTTGAACATGAAAATATCCAGGCGCTGCAAGCCGCCATCACAACCTTGTTGCAGGATCATGAAAAGCGTGGGAAGATGGGAACGACAGCCCACCAACATGCGGTGGAAACGTATTCATGGCAGCAAGTCGCCTCAGAATATTTAGGCTATATTCAAAAGTAGAAAAGGATATGTCATATGCGTTTTGCCACAGGATTTGTCCTTGTAATTTCACTCTTATTCACAAGTTTTGCTGCTGAACCGTCTGAAAGTCTGTTCCAGAGTGATCCAATAGGTGTTGATGGTGGTGTTTTAGTTGGAGAAGTGCCTCGGCTCGATGGTTATACCATTTATTTCACCGAAGGATCGGGCGAGGCCAGCCGCTATGATCGCACCGACTTTGGGATGTCACGGCTGGCAGGGCTATTGCAACGGTTGGGGGCCAAGTTGCTGACATTGGATTGGAATGCGGCCATTCCCGAAGATGCTGATATGATTATTGTGGCTGGCCCAATCGTTGATCTGGACAAATATCAGAGTTCACGTTTGTGGGCCTATATCAATCGTGGTGGCCGCGTTTTGATGTTCGCTGATCCTCTGCGTGCTGGTTTTGACCGCAATGACATTCTCCAGTATGATCTTGCTAGTGCGCTACCCTCAGATGATGGTTTCTTTGCCCTCACCTGGTCTGATCTGGGTATTCGTGCCCGCGATGAAATTGTTGTGACGGGTGGTGATCTGCGCGAAGTTCAACCTATCCCGGATGTCCCACGAGAAGATGAACCTACACCTACGCCCATGCCCCTGGTCGAATCACTGACCCTGAACACTGGCATCACCACTAGTTCTCTCAACCTTGAACATCCGGTTGCGGCTAATATCGAAGGCGAACTCGCATTTTTCGGGGCACGCCCCATTGAATTCGATAGTTCCATTCAACTCTTTGATACGCTGGTTCTGGTTTATTCTGAAGAAGACACCTATGGCGAAGGCGATTACGGACGTTATCTGTTGCGTGGTGTTGCCCAATACAACAACGGCGAAGACTTAGCTCAGGGGCCGCAAGCATTGGCCGCTGTGGTTGAAGATGACCGTACCGGGACACGCCTGATGGTGATTGGAGATCGGGACTTTGTGACGAACGGGGGGGGGTTCCGCAGTTCGCCGCCCTCGTCTGCTGGTTTCATCTTCCCCAACAATGTCCGCTTCATACTGAACAGCATTGTCTGGTTATTAGATGCCGAAAGCGAAGATAAAGTTGATTTTGTCTTCCCAACCCCAGGACCAACGGTCACGGTTACACCAACATCAACCCCCACCCCGTTTGTGACTTCTGTTCCTGAAGATAACGGAGAGTAGATTAGATTCATGCTTCGGCTCAAACACAGGCTGCTGGGGAGGCGCACTCCCTCGCTTTTGCTGACCGTTTTGCTGATTGTTGCGATTCTTATGCTGGGTGGCGCATCCGCACAAGACGAGCCCCTTATCGTTTTTATCATTGGGCAAGATTTAGGGTCGTTGACCTATGCGGATACCTCATCTGTTGGTCTCAGTGAGATCGCCTTTTTATTTGATTCACTGGGTTATACTTCTCGCACCATAGCGGCAGGGCAGCCGATTCCAGAATCGACTCAGCTCGTTGTTTTGGTCAGGCCAGCCCGGGAATTTTCTCTGATGCACGAAGCCCGTCTTTGGGATTATATGCAGGACGGCGGTCATGTTTTGCTGGTGCTTGATCCAGAGAACTTCTATGTCGGCGGTTTAGGCAACCTGAACAACCGCTTTGATCGCTCGGGTTTACAGACCCTCATTGGAACAGACTATGGTTTGGGTGTGACGGATGCGTTCCTGGTAGAACCCTGGGTCACGAATGACTCGCTTATTTTTCTGCCGCGCACCTTTAGTTATGTGCAGCCAACAGAGGTCTTGAATCCGATTACTGATCCGCTGTTAAAGTATGATCTGCCCATCCAGGTTTGGGGTGCTCGGCACATCGCAGTTGATCCTTTAGGTACGGAACACTATGCACTGCCTCTGTTGTATACTGACTCCGGTTATGGTGAAACCCATCGAGGCGTATTTCCCCGAGCGCGGGGTAATGCGATTGAAGTAGGTGAAGTGGCCCTCGAACCCAACATGCCACAAGACATGCTCGGCAGAATTGAACCCGGTGCGATTGGCGTCAATACCACCACCGGGTCCCGTCTGGCTGTGCTGGGCGATTCCGAGATGTTGCAAAATGGCTTTGGGTTGCGTGGTACAGCCCTCAACCCAACTTTCCCGGGTAATCGCATTTTTGCTGAGCGTCTTATTGCCTGGTTGTTGGAAATGCCCGTCAAAGATTGGCCTGAATTGCCCAGCGGCTACACATGGATAGCAGTTAATGGGCAGAATGACGAATGGGAAGATGTTGAGGCTGTCTCGCGCCTGGGTGAAATTACAACGGACGAAGGTGTCCCGCTTTTCCAGGATATTCGCGTTTTCAAAGACGACAGTTATGTCTATTTCCTTTTCGAGGCGCCTCTGACCGAAAGTACACAGATTCAATTGCATACCGAAGATGGTAGCATCATCGCACAGACCGATCAGGTGACATTTAGGGGCGGTGAAGAATACATTTTACGCCTGGAACAAGCAACATCAGATACGGTAGTTGTGGAGGAAGCCCGTTTTGCTATTGATGATGCCGCTGAACTCCGGCTACCGCTGCGATACCTGGGGCCTGATCTTAGTCTCGAGTCGATCTGCATTGGCGAAAGTGAAGAGGTGGCCTGTGCCAATGTATCGTTTGATATCCCCTCTACCGAAACCATCGCCCCCTTCGATCATTCACTTCTGGGGCATTTGACAGGTGTTGTTATCAGTTCAGAGGGAGTCAGTGTGAACTTACGGGCGACACCCTCAACCGAGGGTAATGTCATCAGTTTTGTACCAGTCGGTACAAAACTCGCGGTGATAGGCCGCGACGAAACGGCAACCTGGGCTTACGTTGAAAATGCTAACTATGCCGGTTGGATTGCTGGGTTACTGCTCGAAACCAACGGCGATTTTCGGCAGTTACCTGTAGTGGAAGGGGCTTCGGATGGTTCACGATAGCTTTCTACATATTGTTATGTTACTGGTTATATTGACCACTGATTTGCGTGCGATGCAGACTAATGATGACACAACACCAATGGGAATAGCAGTGGTGGAAGCAGACATCGGTATTTATGTTGGTGCGGCCTATGAGATGACTCTGGAAGCTGATACCGTCCTCTCGATTGCTGTACGTAGCCAATCCAACAGCCTGAATCCGGTGATTGTGCTGGAAGGGCCGGAAGGTGAAATCCTGGCGAAAAACGATGACCACGAAACCAATTATGCCGGACTGGATATCTATGACGCTCTCCTGGAACGCGTGTCCATCACAGAGGATGGCGTCTATATCATCCGTGTTGCCAATCGGTTCTGGTCAATTGGCATGGTCGATCTGATCGTCGTTCAGGATGAGGTTGTGCCCATTGCTGATGTTTTGGAAGCCATTCGTGTTGGTGCAGCTATCCCTGACCCACTGCCTCTCAACGTCCCACGTCGCACTACCGGGTCATGTTCGGTGCGTGGCGGTGTGATTCCAGCCAATTTACGAACTGATCCGACCTTGAGTGCTGATGCAGAACGCTTGCTGGAGACCAACCAAACCCTGGATGTAGCGGCCTATTATGATCGTGGTGAGGATGGCTTTATCTGGTATTTGGTTGGCGAGTTTCTATGGGTGCGTGAGGATGCTATCATTCTTGAGGGTGATTGTTCCGAACTAGAAGCCCGTTAGGTTTTAGGCACTGGCAAGGGAAACATCGGTATCCTGAGGCTGGTATGATCCGCCAGCTTTCGGTTTGACTTTCATGAAAATCTTGATGCTTGCTCCGCAACCTTTTTTTGAACCTCGTGGCACGCCTATCAGCGTCTACCAACGGCTTCATGGTCTTTCCAATCTGGGCCATGAGGTTGATATCATCACCTATCATGTCGGTCAGGATGTCAAGATTCCTAATGTACGTATCCTGCGCACCCTGCCGCTGCCTTTTATCAAGAAGGTGAAGATTGGTCCGTCGCCCGCTAAGATTCCACTCGACCTCTTCATAGCGATTCAGACTGTATGGCGGCTGCTGATCCATCGTTATGATGTGATTCATACCCATGAAGAAGCGGGGTTCATCGTTATGTTCCTGGCGCGGCTGTTAGGCAAACCGCATGTTTATGACATGCACTCTAGCCTGCCAAAGCAGCTTGGCAACTTCAGTTTTGGCAACAATGCTATAATGAAAGGCTTCTTCGGTATTCTAGAAAATACGCTCATCCGTCTGGCAGATGTGACGCTGACCATCGGCGAAGATCTGGAAGAACATGTCTACAGCATCAAGCCCAATGCCAATCAATATCGCATCGAAAACATGGCAATTCAGAACATCCTGCCAGTGGATAAAGCCAGGGCACAGCAAATCCGTACCACATTGGGTTTAGATGGCAAGACCGTGCTGGTCTATACGGGCACGCTTGAGACTTATCAGGGCTTAGACTTGCTGTACGATTCACTGGTCACGATCAAAGATCAAACTGAAGAGCCTTTTGTATTGGTCATGGCAGGGGGCAAGCCCGATCAGGTGCAAACGCAGAAACTCGAAGTTGAAAAGCGCGGTCTGAGCGATATTGTGCTGTTTGTGGGCCAAGTTCCACTCGCCGAATCACTGAATTATCTGGAGATGGCGGATATTTTGGTTTCACCTCGTTCCCAGGGCTTATCCGTCCCACTCAAAATCTACACCTATTTGCAGGCTGGGCGCCCTATCGTGGTTACGGATATACCAGCACACTCCATCATTCTAACGGACGAGATGGCCATTTTAGCCGATCCAAACCCGGAAGCTTATGGTGCTGGCCTGCTGAAAGCGATGAATGACAGCGCCTATTGTCAAGGACTTGTTCATCAGGCGTTGGCCTATGCAAAAGAAGAACTTTCGATGAAACGCTATGTCGAGCGGCTGGGTGAAGCTTATCAGTCCATTTCAAACTCAAATTCAACTAATAAGCAAGCAGCAGAGGTGATTTAATCCATGTGCGGAATATGTGGAGTTGTCGCAGATAAACCCGTTGAGCCCGCACTGCTGAAAGCCATGAATGATACAATCACGCATCGGGGCCCCGATGATGAAGGCTATTACATTGATGGCAAGACAGGTATCGCCATGCGGCGGCTAAGCATCATCGATCTGGCGGCAGGGCATCAACCCATCTCAAACGAAGATGGCACAATCTGGATCGTCTTCAACGGCGAGATTTACAATTATTTGGCGCTGCGGTCTGATCTTGAGCAAAAAGGCCACAGTTTCAGCACCCATACCGATACAGAATGTCTTGTCCATGCCTACGAAGAATATGGCGATCACTTCCTGAAGCGGCTCAACGGTATGTTCGGCCTCGCCATCTACGATAGCAAACAGCAGCGGGTCCTCATCGCACGAGATCGGCTCGGCATCAAACCCCTGTACTATGCCCAAATCGGACAACAACTGGTCTTCGGTTCGGAAGTCAAAGCCCTGCTGGCCTATCCTGATGTACCGCGTGACATCGACTTCACTGCCCTTGACCATTTCCTAACCTTAGAATATATTCCGGCTCCATGTTCGATCTTCAAGCACATCCGCAAACTGCCGCCCGGTCATTTTATGGTGTTTGAAGACGGTAACCTGGCGCTAAATCAATACTGGAACATCGAATTTCGGGAGGATATGCCGCCTAGTTTTGAAGCTTGTGCCGAAGAACTGGGCGCCCTGATCTGCGATGCGGTCAAAATTCGTTTGATGGCAGATGTACCCCTGGGCGCATTCTTGAGTGGTGGCATTGACTCCAGCACAATCGTCAGCTTCATGGCGGAAAACACCGATGCGCCCGTGCAGACCTTTTCCATTGGTTTTGGCGATCCGACCTACAACGAACTGCCCTATGCTGGCATGGTTGCCGAAAAGTACAATACCATCCATACTGAGCGCTTCCTAGAACCCGACATCGCTGATCTGGCATACATGCTCATCAACCATCTGGATGAGCCGTTGGGGGATTTCTCAATCATCCCGACTTATCTGGTGAGTAAGGTGGCACGCTCCAAAGTTACAGTGACGCTTTCTGGCGATGGAGGTGACGAGATTTTCGGTGGTTACGACACTTATGTCGCGCAGCGTGCTGCCCGTTATTATGACTATTTGCCAGTGTCCATTCGTGAGACGCTTCTGCCGACCATCACCAATATGTTCCCGCCACGTCCAGCCAAGAAAGGATTGGTGAACAAGATTAAGCGCTTCGTCGAAGGTGGCGCATTACCTCCTGCTTTACAACATACCCGTTGGATGATGTTCATGGATGAAGCGGCCAAGTCTGCCCTGTATCAACCTGATGTGATGGTAGCGCCCAACGGCCCACATGAGGTCATGAAACGTTACTTTGCCGAGATACCGCATGGCGATTATCTGGCACAAATGCAGTATGCAGATGTCAAAACTTATATGGTCGATGACATCCTGACCAAAGTGGATCGTGCAAGCATGGCAGTCTCGCTGGAGGCGCGTGTGCCGCTGCTTGATCATCGGATTGTCGAATTTGCCATGAGCCTGCCCGCCAACTACAAGATGAACAAGGGTACGACCAAGGCTATTCTTCGCAAGGTGATGGAAAATCGCCTGCCAGAAGGCATCTTGAATAAGCCCAAAGAAGGCTTTAGTATCCCGGTCAAACACTGGCTCAAAGACCCCTTGTATCCGATGATGATGGATTTATTGGGCGAAGATAGCATCAAACGCCGAGGCTATTTTAACCCCAAGACCGTCCGGCGTTGGATTAACGAACACATAAACAATCGTGCCAATCACAGCCATCGTTTGTGGGCCTTGATGGTACTGGAGCAATGGCAGCGGGCGAATCTGGATAATGTAGAAGTAAGGACGATGCAATTTGAGTAACAAGCGCTTAATAGAAGCGATAGGTCGCTATTGGAATGAACATATCCACGATCTAGAGGTTGCGACTGCGGCTGTGGGTTCACAGGAATTTTTCCGGCAACTTGACGATTATCGATTTGATAAACTGCGCTATTTGCCACAGGTCGTCGATTTTTCTGGTTATCCTGGGTGTAAGCTGCTGGAAGTGGGTTGTGGTGTTGGGCTAGATTTGGCACGCTTCGCAAAAGGTGGGGCGCTGGTCACCGGGATTGATCTGGCTCAAACCTCGATTGACCTGGCACAGCAAAACTTTGCACAGCAAGACCTCGATGGAGACTTCCAGGTGATGAACGGTGAGGCCATGCAGTTTGACGACAACAGTTTTGATGTCGTCTATGCACATGGCGTCATCCAATACACCGCTGACGCGCAAAAACTGGTTGACGAAATGTACCGGGTAGTACGTCCGGGTGGGGAAGTCATCACGATGGTTTATAATCGCCTCTCATGGCTTAATGCGCTTTCCACTATCACCAAAGTTGACCTAGAACATGAAGATGCGCCCATCCTTAAAAAATATTCCATTGTGGAGTTCAAAGGGTTGTTGAACAAATTCACCACCGTGAAAATCGTCCCTGAACGTTTCCCGGTCAAATCGAGATTGCATACAGGCTTGAAAGGGCGAATTTACAACAGCCTCTTTGTTGGCAGTTATAACCTACTGCCAAAGGCCATCGTCCGTCCCACAGGTTGGCATCTTATGGGCTTCGCTTCAAAGTGATTGATCATGCGTAGAACGCCAGAACAGTTCACCAAGACGACGTATGATCTTCTGGTCATTGGTGCGGGGATCACCGGATCAGCTATCGCCTGGGATGCGTCGTTGCGTGGCTTGAGAGTTGCCCTTGTGGAGCGTGGTGATTTTGGTCAGGCAACTTCTGCCAACAGCATGAAGACTGTGCATGGTGGTCTACGCTATTTGCAGGATGTCAATTTGCGGCTTGTGCGCAAAATGATTCATGAGCGCCGCGCCTTGATGCGAATAGCACCCCATTTGGTTCATCCACTGCCATTTATGATGCCAACGACACCCATCACGAAGAAGTTGATGCGCAGTAGGCCCTTGATGTGGACAGCGATGAAGCTTAATGACATCCTAAGCTTTGACCGTAATCAAGGACTTGATCCACAACAGCAGCTACCTGATGGACGCATACTGAACCGTCAGGCGTGCATCGACATGCTCCCCGGCTTAGCTGCTTCATCTATAACCGGGGCTATTGTCTGGTATGATGCTCAAATCTATAACACAGAACGAATGCTATTGGCATTCGTCCTTTCTGCCAAGCAAGCCGGTGCAGATGTAGCTAATTACATGCAGGTCGAATCTTTGATGCAAGAGGGCAACACCATTGTCGGCGCGAAAGCCCGCGATTTGATAACAGGCGATGAGATCGAGATACAGGCTAAGATGGTTGTGAATGCTGCTGGAGCCTGGGTTGATGGTTTGCTCAACAAAATTAACTTGCATGAGTGTCACTTTAATCTTTCTGTTGCCGTCAATCTTATGATCCGGAAGACATTTTCGGATCATGGTGTTGCTCTGCAAAGCAGATTAGAGACGGCAAATGGCGAGCGCATCTCGAATACATTAGTATTTGTCCCCTGGCGCGATTGCTCAATTGTTGGGACGTTTCATCTTCCTTACAATGGACATCCTGATGAATTCCGTTTAACTGAAGACCAAATTCAGATGTTCCTCAACGAAGCCAATAGTGCCTATCCCAGCTTGGACCTGACCCACAACGACATCGCCTTTATCCACAAGGGGTTCCTTCCAATGGAAGACACACCCGGAAATCAAGTGACACTAGTGCGGGAAGGGCAGGTAACAGATCATCAACAGCATAATGGCATCGCAGGGCTGCTGACAGCAGTGGGGGTGAAATGGACAACGGGGCGCGATCTGGCGCAGCGAACGGTTGACTTGGTATTGAGAAAATTGGGATGGCTTGCAACAGCAACTATGACCGACCAGACACCGCTGGTCGGTGGGCAGATCATAAACTTCCATGATTATGTCAACCATGCGGTTGCATCCAACAGAAATCTTTCGTCAGCCCTAATGCGCCATCTCATCCACAACTACGGCTCCGAATATCAATGCATACTCGATTTGCTTGAGCGCGAATCACAGCTTGCCACTCCCCTGCCTGGCGTGGCGAATGTGATTGCTGGCGAAGTGATCCATGCCGTCCGCGAAGAAATGGCGTTCAAATTATCAGATGTTATCATGAGGCGTATAGAACTTGGCTCTGCGGGTTATCCTGATGATGAGACTGTCCACGCCGTCGCTGATCTGATGGCGAGGGAACTGCACTGGACAACTGATCAAAAAACACAGGAAATCAATCAACTGCGGATGAGATATGCCCCAGAAGGTGGATAAATGACGGGGAAAATTCTAGTCACAGGTGCAACAGGTTTCACGGGTGGACACTTAGCCCGTCGTTTGGTGGCGGATGGTGAAGATGTCCGTGCCCTTGTCCGTGATGTTTCTAGAGCGCAAGATTTGGAGAGACTGGGCATCGAACTGATCGAAGGCGATTTGACTGATAGACAAAGATGTGAACAGGCAACTGAGGGGGTTGATCTAGTCTATCATATTGCTGCCTTGTTCAGGCCAGAAAACGTCACCCGCGAAGACATGTTCAACACCAATTTGGAAGGTACGCGCCATATGTTGGACGCTGCCATCAAAAACGGAGTCAGTCGCTTTGTCCATTGCAGTACCATCGGTGTGCATGGTGATGTCAAAGTGATGCCTGGTATTGAGGAAAGCCCATATCGACCTGGGGATTACTATCAGGAATCCAAAACCGAAGGCGAAATATTAGCAATTGAATATATGGAAAAAGGCAAGCTGCCGATTTCTATTTTTCGGCCTGGCGGCATTTATGGGCCAGGGGATATGCGCTTTCTTAAGTTGTTCAAGAGCATCAAAAACGGTACGTTTATCATGTTTGGCAGCGGCAAGATCATGTATCAGATCGTCTACATTGATGACCTGATTGATGGCATTATTCTCTGTGGCATAAAAGACGAAGCCCTCGGTGAAATTTTCATCCTGACAGGTGCCCATCCCACCACACTGAAGCAACTCGTGCGGTCAATTGCCGACGCCATGGAGACCCAACTGCCCCGGTTGCGCTTGCCTGTAATGCCGCTTTATCTGCTGGGCTGGGCGATGGAAATACTTTTTAAACCGTTGGGGGTCTCACCCCCCATCTACCGTCGTCGTGTGGATTTCTTTCGCAAGAATCGGTCTTTCTCTATCCACAAGGCCCAAAGTATTCTGGGCTTTCAACCTAAGATTGCGATGGGTGAAGGCTTAAAACGCACCGCTGAGTGGTATGAATCACAGGGTCTGTTATAAATGAAAGCAGAAAAGAGTAAGCGACGAGTCTGGCTCCGTATGCTGATTGTTGCACTATTGATTGCTGGCGTGTTGTTATTTCCAGTGTTGATTATTGGGTCTTCATCACCCAGTTGGTCTCCTCAATGGTTGACCAATTATGCTCATGATGTACGGCTGTACGTCTTTGCTCCGGCATCAAAAGTTGTGTTATCAGCCCTGCAGGGCAGTATCCAGGATAATCGTATTTATAACTTCAGGGATGCAACCACACGCGAAAAAGACACAATTCTGACTGATGATGGTCTACAACTTGTTGCAACAAATTACGCCCCAAAATCATCTACAGACCCCAGGCCTGTCGTTCTATTGTTGCATGGTTCTACCCCAGAAGGTCGTTTTATGGGTTTGTATCGAGCGCTTGGCAACGAGCTGGCAAAGGCGGGTTTTTTGGTGATTGTGCCTGACCAACGAGGCTATGGGTCGTCAGATGATCCAGACCCCAAAGACGCGACTACCTTTCGTTTCATTGATGATGTGAGCAGTATGATTGACTATGCCCTGTCCCTGGAAAACGTTGACCCAGAGCGTGTCTACATTTTAGGCCATAGCTTCGGCGGTGGTGTGGCTGTTGCAGGAGGAGTTCAGGATGATCGTGTTGCTGGGATCATTTCGTTTGCACCCTCACGCCGTTTGCTTGGACGGGCGGAGGAAGAAATCGATTATTTTCGTCGCCGCGAAATGCGTTATATGTTTCTGAACAGCAACATCCCTGAACAAACATATCTCGACTATATCACACCGATCCTCATCGATAATCAAGTCGAATACTTTGCAACTGAAGAGCATACGCCCCTGCTGCTGCTGGATGGCGAACTCGAAAATGCCGAAGATCGGGCATTCCTGGCCGATCTTGTTGCACAAATGACAGGCGATGTGACGTATGTTACATTGGAAAACAGTGACCACTATGCCAATACCGCCGGATTCATGGGGCCGTTGATTATCTACGACAAACCTGTGTTCGAGAATCTGGTGCAAACCATCGTTGACTGGCTTAATAATCTGGCGGAATAAGAAATATGCGTAGAGCAGACCTCAAAACGAGCAAAATATTATCGGAAGGTGATGGTAAATCCAAACGGGAACGCTATCAGGAACTTATTATTGGCGAGACAGGCTGGGGAGCGTTCATCAAGTATGAACTTATTTTGCTTCTATGCAGTTGGCTGCCGGGTGTCTTGGGGTTGTTCCTCCGCAGCAAGCTTTATCCCCTCATCCTGGGCAGTGTGGGGCGAAATGTGATCTTTGGCAGCAATGTCGTCTTGCGACATCCAGGCAAAATTCATATTGGTGATAACGTCGTCGTTGATGACAACTGTATGCTCGACGCAAAAGGGGTCGACAACGATGGTATTCGTCTTGGTAACGGTGTGTTTTTGGGGCGCAACACCATCCTAAGTTGTAAGGACGGTAACATCACATTGGAAGACAGGGTAAACGTCGGCTTTAATTCGGAAATCTATTCGTCAAGTGATGTGTGGGTTGGCGAGAATACCATGATTGCCGCTTATTGTTATTTAATCGGTGGCGGTAACTATGACCTGGATTCTGATGTCCCCTTTGGTGTCCAGGACGGGTTACAGTCAAGGGGCATTACCATTGGCCAGGGGAATTGGTTGGCTGCTGATGTCAAGGTGCTAGACGGTGTAACAACTGGTCAGAATTGTATAATTGGTGCAGGAGCGGTTGTCCGGGCCGATCTCCCGCCTGATGCCATCGCTGTTGGTGTGCCGGCGAAGGTCATCCGCGAACGGAACTAGAGATGACCACATCAAATAGAACTGAAGATGAATCGGCTGCTACTGGCAACGAAAAAACAGGGCGTCGTTTGATCTTCACGATACTTAAGATGTTGGTTGCCCTTGTTCTACTCTATTTGCTCCTGCGTGATGCCAATATCAGCGAGGTTTTCGCTTCCATACGTCAGGCCAATCCCTGGTTGCTGCTGTTGGCTTTCTCACTGCATCCTCTGGGCATATATGTTAGCGTCTTGCGTTGGTTAGGGCTGCTTCGTGCCCAGGGACATGACTCAACCGTTTGGTATCTAACCGCATCTTACATTGTCTCTATCTTCTTCAACAATTTCTTGCCCTCGACTATCGGTGGTGATTCTGTCCGTGCTTATGATTCATGGCGGCTTGGACAAACCCCGTCAGAAGCGGTGGCGTTGGTGTTCGTGGATCGTTTCCTCGGCTTGCTGGTGTTGATGTTGTTCGCCCTTGTAGCTGTGCTTTTCCCTATGAAGATTACTGAAGAAGCTCCGGTTCTCTTTTTATGGGTCGGTCTGGGTACGTTTGTTGTTATTGCCATCAGTTGGCTGATCTTTGTTCCTTCTCACTGGATGCCCAAACTGATCAATCGCTTGTCTTTTCTGCCCCAGTCCATCAAAAACAAGCTTGTCATCATCATTGATGCCTTTCTCTTTTTCCAGGGAAAACGGCAGGTGTTGTTGGTTGCACTATTGTGGTCCATCTTGCTCCAGGCCAACGTTGTTGTCCATTACTGGTTAATTGCCGAAGCGATGGCTTTAGACGTTGGCCTTCTGGACTTTCTCTTGATTACGCCACTGGCAACCTTCATTATGATGATCCCCATTTCGATCAATGCTATTGGTGTTCGGGAAAGCGTCTTTGTCTGGTTCCTCAGTGTATTTGGGGCGACCAGTGCTCAGGGCGTAGCCTTTGCCTGGATTGTCTACGGCATGGTGCTGGTGCAGGGGGTGTTCGGTGGCATCTATTATATGTTCCGTCGCTAAACGAACAAAACCCCCATCAATCCTGATAGGGGCTATAAGTCTTACCCCGCTACTAACGGCTAGGGTGTAAAAGCAGGCCCTTCAGCCCAGCCGGCTACGACACCGCCCGTGCTCAGGCCGCCTGGGCCATAGCTCTGAACATACCAGTTGTATTCTGTTCCCGGTGTCAATAGCTCATCAGGTGTCAGGGTACATGTCCCTTGATCGGGGCAGCCCAGTTTAACAGCACTCACCCACTTGGTATAGACTGTGTTCAATGGGTTCAAGGTACCCAGCCAGATTTGATAGTAAGTTCCTCCAGCCACCCCTTCCCACTTAAGGGTCGCCTTATTGTTTGCTAGGGTCGGGGTTTGGAAGTTGGTGACGACCTGGGGTGTTGCAAAGTTCAGGTCAACGTCTACAGGGCCAGACCAGCCTTGAAGCCCGCCGGTACTAAAACCGCCTGGTCCCCAGGCTCGGACGTAAATCACATAGGAGCCAGAGGGGACAAACAAATCAAGCAGGAGTTCACATGATGTCCCACAGCAAACATCTTGCTGCTTCTCGTACCACTTGAGGTGAACCTGTTCCAGCGTACCGGCTTTGCCCACATACACTTGATAATATAGGGCATTCAGATCATGATCGAAGGTAATCGAAGGTCGCCCTTGATTGCGATTTACCCCCAAGTTAGCAGGAGCCACAGGTGGTGTCTCATCGACGTTAAAGCGTGTCACTACGGTCCAATCGCCAGTGGGTTGAAGCTGACTGTAGAGTTCATGGTCACCATCAAAAACGCCGAAGGGTAGCAGTTTTGCATCAGGCGTGATGGTACAGCTTGTTTCGTTGATACATAAATTGCTCAACAGCTGGGTGGTATCGAACATGACCATCTTTACAGTTGCATTCCATAAGATGAAGCGATATTGCCCATCGGTTGCAGGACGGTCAAATGTCAGCGTTGGGCGAATGGGCGGTGCGCCTGTTGATGACGGCACAGTACAGGTGCCGTCGATTTCATTGTCCAGGTTCGTCACAGTTACAGTTTCAGAGAGGCCGTTGTAGCCGGGATCAGAACTACTGCTGGTTAGGGTGAGGGTGTAGGTGATATTGCCGTCGGCGAGGGCATCATCAACCCCAGTCACGGTCACGGTCTGTGCTGAGGCAAAATTCGCAGGAGTGAAGGTCAACGAACTGGTGGTCAATGAGCCTTCGGCGGTGTTCAGACCGGTGATGGTGAGGGTGACATCAGCGCTTGGTGAAGAGGTGAGAGACACGCTGAATGACGCGCTTGTGCCTGTTTCACTGGTCGAAATCGTATTGGGCAGGACGGTGATGCCATGGCTATCGTTATCCAGGTTCGTCACAGTTACAGTTTCAGAGAGGCCGTTGTAGCCGGGATCAGAACTACTGCTGGTTAGGGTGAGGGTGTAGGTGATATTGCCGTCGGCGAAGGCATCATCAACCCCAGTCACGGTCACGGTCTGTGCTGAGGCAAAATTCGCAGGAGTGAAGGTCAACGAATGGGTGGTCAATGAGCCTTCGGCGGTGTTCAGACCGGTGATGGTGAGGGTGACATCAGCGCTTGGTGAAGAGGTGAGAGACACGCTGAATGACGCGCTTGTGCCTGTTTCACTGGTCGAAATCGTATTGGGCAGGACGGTGATGCCATGGCTATCGTTATCCAGGTTCGTCACAGTTACAGTTTCAGAGAGGCCGTTGTAGCCGGGATCAGAACTACTGCTGGTTAGGGTGAGGGTGTAGGTGATATTGCCGTCGGCGAGGGCATCATCAACCCCAGTCACGGTCACGGTCTGTGCTGAGGCAAAATTCGCAGGAGTGAAGGTCAACGAATGGGTGGTCAATGAGCCTTCGGCGGTATTCAGACCGGTGATGGAGAGGGTGACATCAGCGCTTGGTGAAGAGGTGAGAGACACGCTGAATGACACGTTTGTGCCTGTTTCACTGGTCGAAATCGTATTGGGCAGGACGGTGATGCCATGGCTATCGTTATCGGTGTTGTCCACATTGACATCGGCTGGATCAAGCGCCGCATAACCTGATGTATCAGTTGTTGTGCCTGTGTTTATCGTCAGGATGATAGTATAGGCAATAGTGCCATCTGCTGTCGTGTCATCCTGTCCGGTGACTGTCACCATCTGGATGGTATTCCAGTTGGAACCATTGAAGATCAACTGCGATGAGTTGGGCAGACCTTCGGTTATATCGGATGATGTGACATCAATCATGACATTACCATTTGGGGCACTGGTCAATATCACACCAAATGTGGCAGCGCCACCCGCTTCTGTTGTAACCAAACCACCAACGGGCGACACTGTGATCCCCAGCGTATCATCATTGGTGATCGTTCCCACGCCCTGGGCATCCACAACCGCACCGCTAGTTGGATTAGTCAGGTTCACAAACAACGTCTCATCAGCTTCAACAACATCATCTGCTATAACATTCACAAAGATCTGCTTGGTTGTCTCCGACGAAGCGAAATCCAAGGTTGTTGCTGGAATAGAAGTATAATCCGCCGAAGCCGTCGCTGTGTTATCCGAAGTGAAGTAATCAACGCTGACTGCTGATGTTGTATTGCCTGAACGGGTCACAGTCAAGCCAAGCAGCATATTACCACCACCGCTGCCTTCCACAATAGTTGCATCACTAATTTCAAACAGCGCGGGTTCAATTAGGTTGATTGTGATGGGATTGGTTGCACTGACATCGCTGGCTGCGCCGATCAGAAGCATCTTGACTTCAATCGTTTCAGTGGCTTCTATCGAACCGTCCACTAACCCTGTAATGATCAATTGCTGTGTGCCACTACCTGGTGAAAACGTGAGCAAATTACTAGAAACGGAATAATCACTGCCTTTAGTCGCTGTTCCAGCAAATTGGAATATAGCTAAAATGTCATCTCCAGCAGTATGATTGTTAGGGGTGACGGATATCGTAGCTACAGTTGAGCTACCTTGTTCAAAGATGGTCGTTTTATCGGCTGTAAACGATACCGTCGGCGCAGCGATACCACTCTCATAAGCCCCCAAATCGCAATTGCCACTTCGAGCAACACCCCGCTGGTCGACACCATGGGTCGCGGTGGGGCAGGTGGTGTCGCCGCCATTAATTACGTCGCTAGGTGTGTTCACTGCCATCGTCTGCGTTGCCCCGCCGTTAGAAGCCAATGCACTCAAGTTCGGGTCTGTTGAGATTTCATTATCGTCACATGCAAATGAGAAACTATCCGTCTCGATCAAATTGAATGTCGCCGACGAAATGGTTCCGCTCTTGTTGCCACAGTCACCATTCGAGTTATTCGAAATGATGTTATGAGTCAGGATTGTAATCGTTCCACCATCATTAAAAACACCCCCGAATTCCATATCAGCAGTATTGCTGTCAAAGGTTGAATTGGCGATCAAACCAATCGTGGATGAACTCTTATTGCGCAACGCGCCGCCTCTGTTAGCAGCAGAATTACTGGTAAAGGTCGAATTCACAATGGTTGTGATGGTGCTATTATCGTTATTGATGGCTCCAGCGCTGGAACCTGCTTTATTGCCTGTGAAAGTCGTGTTTTCGATAAGACTAATGTGTGCGCTCCCCAGATTGTAAAGTGCGCCTCCGGTTGTCCCAGATTCATTGTTGCTAAACGTCGAATTCTGTATGGAGAGTTGAGCTGTGCTTGTGTTGTTAAACAGGCCACCCGCCACGTTTGAGGCGTAGTTATCCGTGATTGTCACGTTGAACAGGCTCAAATTGCCATTGTTCAGGATACCACTACCAGAGGTAAAGTCATTCGCGTTGCTATGATAGGTACATGGGGCAGTGGTTTGAATACATGCGCCATGCCGGATCGTCGTGTTGCTCATTTCAACGCTGGCTGCGCTGCCTACATATAACACCCGGTCAACTACCTGGGTTGATGTTAGTGGGGCGACACTAGCCGCTTGAATAATGGTTTCATTCCCAACCAGATGCACGGTGTTCGCTGTGATGTCTAGGTCGCCATTATCCAATGTATAGGTGAAAGTTGGCATGTTGATAACATAAGTGGTGGTGAGTGCGCCAACCGCTGTGAGTGTACAGTCATCAACATCACTTGTACCGCCTGCGTTTGCGATATTCAACGCTTCACGCAGGGTACAACCTGATTCTGATGCGTTATCTTGAATGGGGTCAATGGTGATCTCGATATAATTTGAGTTGGGTGGGGCTGCATTGACGTGGATGAATGTTATCACGCTATACAACACAACCGAACATAACGCGATAATTGGGATTTTGACCATTATGGGGGCTCCGCATCTAAAACGGTACAATTTCAGTATAGCACGATAAAATGACGAGTATATATTATAGTAGACCATCTGTAGCCTTGATATTAGTTAGAAATTGAAAATGTATATAACTTCTGACAATTTATGAAGCGTAGTAGCCCAGATAAGCCTGTTGAACTAGTAACGATCTTTCCTCTGGTTGTAGCGCAAACTGGATGAATCTATGAAATTGATAAATAAGTCGGGTAAACTGAGGCTGAGAGCATCGTATTATGATTGATCTGGACGTGCAATGTGAACGTTGATCTTCTGGTGGCAGCTAACCGTCCATCAAGATTGAGCAGCTAGTTAAAATTGCCGTCGAACTAGCTCATATCAATCGACAGGGAGGGGGGCAACCCACCCTGTGCTTACCTAATCAGCGCTTTAACGCCTTTTTCGATGCTTTTCTTGGGCTGATTTTGACCTGTGCATCCACAATCAACCCAATGTGAACGGATGACACCCATGAACTACCTGCCATACATCGAGCGTTCACCCCGTGCCCCCACGCCTCCAGAATTTCATAGTCAGGATCGAAGGGCAGATCAGTGCTGATCCCGATCACAACCGCGTTTGCATCTGTAGTAGGTGGGTAATCGTCCGGAAACCACAGGCTTGTGTTGTACAACCGCTAGTTCCTGCACGCGGATAGGCAAACAACAAGACCTTCTTACCCTGATAATTACTCAGCTTGACCATCTCACCATTGTGATTTTAAACTTCAAAATCGGGCGCGGTTTCACTAATTTTGGGCGTCTATCACTTCCAGGACTTCTTTTACACTGTCTGTTGGTGTTGTGCCCACTTGACCTGTGACGACTGTACCCTGTTCATCAATTACCCAGTAGGAGCGCTGAACGCTTTTGATTGTCTTTCCATCATGCTCATAGTCAATTGATGCACCCCATTCAGATAGCATGACATGATCGATATCCGAGAGCAGATCAAAGGACAGGTTGAGTTCTTTCTTCCAGTTAGTGAGTTCTGCTTGTGTATCACCACTTACACCGAAAATGATGACATTTGATGCTTCAAGGTTGGGGAATTCATCACGGAATCCGCTAGCTTGAAGTGTTCAACCGCCGGTAAAGGCTTTGGGGAAGGCGAAAATCACGACTTTCTGTCCACGCAAATCACTGAGTTTGATGATCTCGCCTGCCTGATTCGGCAGCTCAAAATCAGGGGCAATTTGTCTAACTTCGGGCATAAATCTGCTCCTTTGGAGGCTGATAAATACGAACACAATTATAGCACAAGAGGCTATCCCCATGAACTAGGCATATGGTAAGCTTTTCGGCATGATGAAACGCTTTTTCTGGCTTGGAATCGGGCTGCTACTGCTGGCTTATCTACCAACCCTACAAATCATTCCCAACGGTTCCAGTCATTATTACATGATTGATGTTGGCGAGACACAAATCGTCCTCAATACCTGGGGCTCGCTCCACGCCACTGGCTATCCGGCCTATGTCATTACGGGCAACCTGCTGACAGGGTTTGTCAAGCTACTCGGTGTCGATACGGTGACAGCGCCTGCTGCCGTGTCCCTGATGTGGAGTTTCCTCGCGTTAGGGTTGATGGCTGCGTTGGGAATACAGATCACATCCCCATCGTCCCGCCAACCGTTCCTCGTTCTTTTGGTTGTGTTGATTTTTGGCCTGACACGTACTGTCTGGATTCATAGCGTCATCGCCGAGATTTACAGTTTCGGGCTGGTCATATTGGTTGGCTTATTCTTGCTGGCCTTGTGGCCGCGTCCCATCCAGAGCCGCATCTACTGGTTAGCGCTGCTGGGTGGTGTTGCCGTTGCCCATCACCGTGCCTTTGTGATGACTATTCCGGCACTGCTTTATGGTGTTTGGCCTGAACTCATCCCTAACAGGCAGAAGCTTCCTCGAATTGTGTTCTTAAGTCTGCTGCTAGGACTTATTGGGTTTCTACCCTACACCTATCTCTATTTTCGGGCACAATCTGGTGCAGATTGGGTCTATGGCGAACCCGAAACCCTAGCTGGCTTATGGGATCAGTTTTTCGGAATCGAAGCAGCCCGTTTCATTGGCCCAGCAGAGTCGCCGCAGGCGCTCTCATCCAATTTCCAACTCATTAATAATGTCTTGATTCTTGATCTCACCATTCCCGGGATTGGGTTGGGCATTATCGGACTGCTGACAGCCATTTGGCAACCAGGAACCCGCAAATCAGGTATCACATTTCTGCTCAGTGGCGGGGTTGCCTATGTTTTTCATGTTGTTTATTACAATGATGTGCTGTCTGCTTTGATCCTAGCTATCACGTTCAGTCTAGCGATGGGTTGGTTGTTCTTAGTGGACTATGTTGCTCAGCGTTTCTGGTTTATTGTGCTACTTGCCATCCTGTTTGGCTATGGATTGATTCAGATGAATCAACCCTTCATTGGCGAACTCACAACTGATCCAACCGGAATCGAAACCATTGACCACATCGCGCAGGCTCCCCCTAATTCGACTGTGATGCTAAGTTGGGGGCCGCGCCATTTTGCGGTAGGCTTGGCGCGTGATGTGTTGAATGATGAACGTCTACAGGACATCCACCTTGTCGATCATAAAGCTGACTTCAGTTCCATTGAACGTGTGGTTATTCCCGACTACACTATCTTCAATCAGTCGACTGAATGGTGGCATTCCCATCTGGGAGGAGACTTTTACCCCCATGCCATCGCACCACGTCTGGTCGAGTTGAGCCGTGAACCCATCCTGATTGCGAATCCTATCCCAGACCACATCAGCGTCGCTAGTGTTCGGTTGACCTGTGAGCTAGAGACTCTGACCTTGACTGTCGTCTGGCAAACATCCCAACAGCCACAAGAAGACCTGAGCGTATTTGTCCATTTGCTGAGTGTGGACGGTGCGTTACTTGCCCAGGACGACCAATTTGCCCCGGTTTATGGTTGGCGACCCCTAACGACCTGGCAGGCCGGTGAGCAAATCCAAGATATCTATTCACTGCCGCACTTGCCGGATGCCGAACTTATCCGCTATGGTTTATATCGTGTCTTCAATGGCATGATCTTTGAAAATGTATTGGAGTATGAGCAAGTTGTCTTCTGTGAGTCGTAGATTGTGGTGGATATCCATTATCGCGGTGTTGATAGTTGGTTGTCAAACTGGCAGTGCCGCGCCGACCCATACACCGCCCGTTCTGGTGCGGCGGCTGGCAACCGTTGGCCCCACGCAAACGCCCAGTCCGCAAGAGCGGCAGATTACCCAACTTGCTGCCCTCATTACACCCACAATCATCCGCCCAACCAACGTCCCATCACCCACGCCCTACATTGGTATATTCTTGGGCGAGGCCGATATCAGCGATATCAACCGTCCCCTCTCACAACTCGATCTCCTGCCGCCAACAGCCGAAACTTCTCAGACCATCCCCATCATCTGCACAATTGTTCCTGATCCGGTCTTTGGGACAAACTGGCAGGCCGAAAGTCGTGTCTTGAATAGTTTACGCTGCCCGATTCAAGAACGTTTTGGCTTCACCGGACAAACGCAACTTTTCCAGAATGGTGTGATGTATTGGCGCACAGATACCAACGAAGTCTGGGCAGTTCGATCCAGTACACCTATCAACATTGGACAATGGTGGTATGAAGATGAACCACCGCCATTGACGCCACAAGGGCAAGTCCCGCCAGAGGGATTGCAGTTACCACAGGGGATCGCCTTCGGTGTCTGGGCTGGTATTGCCGATGTGTTGGATAATCTAGAATACGCTACCACAGCCGATCAATCAGCCGACATCAACATTCAACGCTTTGAGGGCGGGGCACTTTTCCTGGATGTCAGCGCGGGGCAGGTGTTTGCGCTGCTCAATAACGGCAACGCTTATGGCCCCATTGAGCAAGGGGTGAATGCCATTTCAGTCCAGTGATCGTTAGACCTGTTTTTGCCAGGAATATAAGTTTGGATGCGTCATAAGGAGCGGTCCACGAGCAATGAAAATTCGCCTCATGGAGCACGTCGGGAGTGCTGAATTTTGTGGATAGAAATTGACAATTTGGGTAAGCACTGCCCGAATACAGGGCATATGTTCTTATATGCGTTTACCCAAATCAACTGTTTACTAACCTTGATTGCTAGTTGAGGGCGTTCACAGAAACCTCGTTAGAATGAATTAATCCAAAACCATCTGACGAGGAGATCACATGAACGCCGATGCGATTGTAACAATTTATGTGGTGATTGATGATATGTTGCAGGCGATGCAGATTAGCCAAGATAGTCGTGCCCGGTTGACCACCAGCGAAATCCTGACGGTGGCGGTGGTATCGGCACAGCAGTTTCAGAACCATCATGAGCGTGCCTTGAGTGTCCTGCATCAGACCGGGTACATCGGACGCTTTAGTAGATCGCGCTTCAATCGGTGTCTGCACGCACTCAATGCAGTGCTGGCACTGGTGTTGGAAGCGTTTACTCAATTGCTGGCTGAAGGGGACATCTTCATCATTGACACCCTGCCAATCCCCGTCTGTAAGCGGGCGCGTGCCCGCCGTTGCCGCAAGTTGCATGGGCGCGACTTCTACGGTTATTGCGCTAGCAAGGATGAGCATTTCTTCGGCTGGCAGTTGCATTTGGTGGGTGATGCACACGGTATTCCGGTCTCCTTTGACCTCTTACCCGCTTGTTGGGACGAACGGGTTCCGGTTCAATCCTTACTGGTCGATTGACCTGCGGGTAGCCAGGTGGTGGCAGACAAGGGCTACATCAGTGACCAGGATCAACAACTGGCTTACATTTATGGACACATTCGTCTCATTCCCAAACAACGGCGTAACATGGCAGGCAACACGCCTGAAGATGCTCGATCAAACAGTGGCCTTGCTCTCAAAGTTCTTGCCTCTCTTCTCGCTGTTACTTTCACCAACTGGCTTTTCTAGCAATACAAGGTACTCATGCATGAGTTTAGTGCATTAATATAAACATTTACAAGATTGAATATTAAGCTATAAATGCCTGAAACTTTTTTGTTGCGCAGCAGCAAAGTGATGCTCTTACCCGATGCTCACCCTAGATCACCAACCCTTGCCTTTGGAGTCCATTTTGGCTGCAATTTTCTACAATTTCTCACCATTCTCTTGCCGTTTCTCCCCGGCTCTTCCGCGTTGCTGCTGCCATTTTTTGTTGTGCAGCAGCAATCGGAGACAGCGTCACTTGTGATCGCCCCCACCGCGACATGCATACGCTGGCCCATCACATGGATATCTGTGAGATTCACCACCGCCCATTATTGAACCTTATTGAACTTTAAAAGACCTTTATGATACAATAGTATTAGAATGATTGAAAGGAAACATTATGCTACTTGAACTCGCTGTTGGGGATGCCTACGGCGCAGGTTTTGAATATGTGAATCGACAATTGATTCGCCAGTTCAATGATCTGAGCCGCTATATGAAACACCCGCGCCATAATATCAAACCTGGATGTTATACCGATGATACGCAGATAGCTCTTGCTCTTGCAGAGGCCATTGTCAGTAGAGAGGATTGGACACCTTTCAACCTCGCGAATCGTTTCGTGGAGGTGTTCAAACGTGACCCACGTGAGGGCTATGCCAGTGGCTTTCATGCCTTTCTTCATCAGGTGCAGGATGGACAAGATTTCCTCGATAGGATCAAACCGACCAGTGACAAAAGTGGTGCGGCTATGCGGGCAGCACCCATCGGGATCTTCAGCATGATTGATGAAGTGAAAGAGAAAGCACACATACAAGCTGCCATCACCCACAACACGCCAGATGGCATTTACGCAGCGGTAGCAGCTGCTCTGATGTCGCACTACTTCATTTATGACGTGGGCGATAAACGGTATCTGAGTGAATTTATTGAGCAGCATATCCCTGGTAACTGGGCGGATACCTGGCAGGGCAAAGTCCGGTCAAAGGGATGGATGAGTGTTAAAGCGGCTATTACTGCCATCCATCAAACCGATAACCTGTGTGATATGCTGCGGATGTGTATTGATTATGCAGGCGACGTTGATACGGTTGCTACCATCGCCCTTGGCGCAGCATCATGTAGCATCCAAGTCGAGAATGATCTACCGGAACATCTGATTCTGGCGCTGGAAAATGGCACATATGGGCGTGAGTATATTGAAACACTGGATGTTCAACTCATGGCATTTGTGCAACGGGAGGGAGATAACCTGTGAAAATCTATCTGGCTGACTTGAATGAGGAACTGATGCAAGCCTGGGCAAAAGTGTTTGTCGATCAGAAAGATATTGAAATCTATCTCGGCTGCATCTTTGACCTGACGGCTGATGCCAACATCAGCCCAGCCAACGGCTTTGACTCTATGGATGGTGGGGTTGATCTACACCTCTCACGTTTCTTGGGTTGGCATGTGCAGGAACGTTTACGAATGAAAAGCGTCAAAGCCATCACATGATCCCGACCAAAGGGGCATAAATTATGAAGACTGAGTTTGAATTGGGAAGGCAAGAATGCAGAGTATACAAAAATTTGATTAGCTAAATCTAAAAATGTTGGCAAGTACCAATTTGCGCGAATCCACGCAGTCCTGCTATGGTTAAGCAAAATCTTGCCATGTGGGGCAAACATGGAACAACGACCAAAACTCTTGTTTGAGGCCGAACTCAAACGCAACAAATACTTCAAACGCTTTATGTGGATGATCCTGGCAACCGTCGCTGCAGGTGCGGCCTGGATCGCCCTGGATGAAGTAGCAGGGCGGGATGCCGCCGATGCCAATTTACTGACCATTGGTAAGTGGGTGGCTCTCATTGCATTCGTACTGCTCGTGCTTCGGGCACTGCTCAACTTGTTCAACTACTTCCGTGTGCGTAGCGAATCACTCATGGTGTTTGATCGTGGCTTTGTCTGGAAGCGGGGCAAAAAACAGCGCAAATATGGCTGGAATCAAGTGAAGTCATTCAAAGAAGGCAGCCTCATCCGTCAGCATGGCACACATGTAATCATCACCCGTGATGGCCAGACCTTCAAATTTCGGTCGCGATTGGGTAATCCACAGGCATTCGCCGATGCTGTCCGTCCTATGATTGCAGAAACCACTGCCGAGGCCATGACGCGAGCAATGCGTGAAGCAAGAAGTGTGCGTTTACACCCTCAGCTAGCGTTTAATTCAGTGGGCGTCATCGCCGGCAAGAGCAAAATCCACTGGTCACAGGTTGATGTCAAAATCAAACGCAACAAACTCAGTGTGTGCAAACGCGATTCCGAGGGCAATTTCCGCACTGTCAAGTTCTACGACATTCATTCCATTGACAATCTACATGGTTTCATGGACGTTGCCGAGAGTGCCATGCGCACCCATCAACCTCAACGTTTTAACATCAAGACAAAAATCTAGGTGATGAATACCGCCCGCTTTCGTTTTCATGGCAGGTTGAAAGATTTTCTTCCTGCACACCAACGTCATATAACCATCCCACACCTGTTCGATTGGCGTGCTTCCATCAAAGACATGATCGAATCTCTGGGACCGCCGCATTGTGAAATTGAAGCACTGCACGTCAATGGTACCCCTGTTGATTTTGACTACATTGTCCAGCCAGATACACAGATTGAAGTTTACGATCATATCCCCAATGGTGACAATCATTTACCATTACGTCCCGCATATCCCGGCACCCCCCGCTTTGTCCTGGATACGCACCTGGGACGATTAGCGGCCTACTTGCGCATGTTGGGCTTCGATACGCTCTATCGCAACGATTATCCAGACAACGAGCTGGCCTTTGTTTCTAATACAGAAAACCGAATCCTCTTGACCCGTGACATTGGTTTGCTCAAACGGAGCCTCGTGATCTATGGCTACTTCATGCGTGAAACTAATCCCAAACGCCGCGTTGTCGAGATTGTTCAGCGCTATGATCTGCGGCGAGACATCCAACTATTCCGTTACTGCACTAAATGTAATGGCAACGTTCAATCTATAGAAAAGGCCACTATCTTGAGCCAACTCGCACAGAACACTATCGACTATTATGATGAGTTCCATCAATGTCAGAATTGTGACCAGATTTATTGGAAAGGAGCGCACTTTGAGAAGATCAGCACGTTTATACAAGACGTTTTGGACGAAGCTTAATTAGAATTCGTTCTGTTTGAGGCGACGCTCAACTGCCCGGACGATCAGTGAGCCGAGAATGGTCATCGTCAAGTAGATGACGACCACCACTAGATAGGTTTCAAGATAGCGGAAATTCGAGCCGGACGTCACCTTGCCAAGCTGCGTCACATCACGAATACCAAGGAATGCCACCAGTGACGAATCTTTAATCATAGCTATAAAGTCATTACCCAATGGCGGTAGAATCCGGCGTACTGCCTGTGGCAACACCACCAGCCGCATCGTTTGTAGGTATGTCATGCCCAATGAGCGGGCAGCTTCAATTTGACCTTTTTCAATCGACTGAATCCCCGCTCGAAACACCTCAGACAAAAATGCACCATACGTCATCGATAGGGCGATTATCGCCGTTTCCACCGATGATGACCGGAACCTTATCTCGATCCCGTACTCTACTAGCATGTAGTCCTTAAAGGCTGGGATAATGACGAACGCAAACACCAAGAGGGCGATGATGATGGGCGTGCCCCGCAAGATCTCTACAAACATCGTTGTCAGATTATAAACCACCAGATGGATGTAATTCAGAACCCGCTTGATAAGGCCCTGTGTTGGACGCGGTGGATTGGCACGGATGACACCAATAATCAGACCGATAACCAACGCAGCCAGGTAAGATAACACACTGACCCGCAACGTCATCTCAATGCCCGCTTGCAACTGCTGGAAGATATTGGAATAGAGTGCGTCTGCCGAAATGCTCACCGCGACATAAATCCCAATGAGTGCCATAATCAACGCCCACCAGGGAAAGCGATAGAGCCAGATCTCAAAAGTATTCCGATCTGGTGCAGGCCGTGCCCCGCCCAAATCTTCCAAGACAAACGCCTCATTATTGGGTTGATCTTCGTTTTTCTTCGTGGTCACGGTCATGATGCACATCTCGATGGCTACAAATTGGATGAAGGGGTGGTCAAATCACCAACCACCCCGAAATGCCTTATTTCACACAGGTAAACTATTCTTCACCACCATCAACATGCCATTTGATGTTGAGTTCTTGAAGTGTGCCATCGGCTTCCATGCTGTCAAGAGCAGCATCAACCGCATCCCGCAGTTCAGAGTCTTTCTCGAAGATGAAGCCCAATTCTTCAGTAGCAGTGAGGGGTTCCCCCGTCATCTTGACCCGCTCCGCATTGGTTCCGGTGTAGCCGGCCCCAGCAACGTTATCGAGAATGACAGCATCAACATCACCCGCGATCAGAGCTTGGACAGCCACTGGGAAGGTTTCATAAGCGATGAGGCGTTCATTGTCTTCACCGAGGATTTCGGTAGCGGTGAAGTAGTTGGTGGTTCCAGGTTGGACGCCCAGCAGGAGGCTTTCGTCAGCGAAGAAGGCATCGGTTTCGGTGAAGCGATCTTCATCCGCCCGAACCAGCAAGACTTGTTCTAGAGTGATGTAGCCTTGGGAGAAGTCAACGATTTCAGCACGTTCTTCGGTGATCGTGATGCCATCGGCAGCCATGTCGAACTCGCCATTGGACACTGCCAGGATCATGCCATCCCAGGAGGTCTCGACAAACTCTGGTGTGCAATTAATCCGGGCACAAATTTCGTTGAGGGCGTCATAATCCCAACCGATGGGGTTGCCCTCCTCATCCAGATAGTTGAACGGTGGATAGGCGTTCTCGATGGCGATGGTGATCGTCTCTCCACCCAGATCAGGCAGTTCAACTGTTGCCTCACCACCATCAACATGCCATTTGATGTTGAGTTCTTGAAGTGTGCCATCGGCTTCCATGCTGTCAAGAGCAGCATCAACCGCATCCCGCAGTTCAGAGTCTTTCTCGAAGATGAAGCCCAGTTCTTCAGTAGCAGTGAGGGGTGCCCCCGTCATCTTGACCCGCTCCGCATTGGTTCCGGTGTAGCCGGCCCCAGCAACGTTATCGAGAATGACAGCATCAACATCACCCGCGATCAGAGCTTGGACAGCCACTGGGAAGGTTTCATAAGCGATGAGGCGTTCATTGTCTTCACCGAGGATTTCGGTAGCGGTGAAGTAGTTGGTGGTTCCAGGTTGGACGCCCAGCAGGAGGCTTTCGTCAGCGAAGAAGGCATCGGTTTCGGTGAAGCGATCTTCATCCGCCCGAACCAGCAAGACTTGTTCTAGAGTGATGTAGCCTTGGGAGAAGTCAACGATTTCAGCACGTTCTTCGGTGATCGTGATGCCATCGGCAGCCATGTCGAACTCGCCATTGGACACTGCCAGGATCATGCCATCCCAGGAGGTCTCGACAAACTCTGGTGTGCAATTAATCCGGGCACAAATTTCGTTGAGGGCGTCATAATCCCAACCGATGGGGTTGCCCTCCTCATCCAGATAGTTGAACGGTGGATAGGCGTTCTCGATGGCGATGGTGATCGTCTCTCCACCCAGATCAGGCAAATCATCCTGTGCGGTCACAGTCATAAACGGAGCTATGACCAATACCAACAGAGTTGCGAATAGTAGACTCTTCTTCATGCAAATTCTCCTTACATTATGTATTGATAAACACACTCAATTTGTAATTTACGAGGTGCAACACACTCAATTTTAAGCTTGCCCAATTGGAATGGGCGAACGTTTATGAAATGTGATTATACACAGGAAATGTTGCTTAACAAAAAGCTCATTCAGAAGGCGCTTTACCACAACCTACGTCGCCGTTAATCTTGTCGACGGTTCATGCGTTCAATCACATCATCAAGGAAGCGCATCCATCGGCCTCTAAGTTGCAGGTTCCAATTCTGCTTCTGGTGTTGGAGATTGCAACTGTTTGCCAGCAGGCAGCGCCAGTGCAATTAGACTCGCCACTACAATAGCCGCCGCAACCAGTTGAAAGGTCGTGCCCAGCCCGATTGCATCGGAGATAATGCCGATCAGAGCGTTACCAATCGCTCCAGTACCAAAGATTAAGCCGAGGATTGCACCCGATGCAAATCCCTTAGATGCCGGGATCAACTGCTGGGCTAGCACCACGATAATGCTATGTGACCCACCAGATAAACCACCTGCTGCCACCGCCATCACAAACGCAATCGGGCCATCAACGAGTGGTAAGAAGAAGAACATCGGTGCAGACAGGAGCATACTCCCTGCCATCACCAGCCGACGATCAAAATGATCAGCCAGGTTACCAAAGAATACCCCAGCTAAGCCCGATGCAATCCAGAATGAACTTGTAATGGCACCGTATTCTGATGGACTCCAGCCCTTGTTTTGGAACAACACGGGAATAAACGTCACGGATCCAGGTTGTGCCAGGCTGCGCAAGATCACCATGATAATCAGAATGGTGATCGCCCGGATTGGGATTTTGAGTGTTTGTTGTGGCGACTTGATGTCGCCATTTGACGCTTGGTAATGGTTGCGTGTTGGTAGTGTCATCAACATCAAAATGAACGAGGGCAATACCAGCACATACAGGAATAATATTGGCGAGACCGTCCCCGACCACAAGAATACCTCGTCATATACTGGGTAGAAGGGTTTTGCGAACAGCCCCATAATGTCCGGGTTTGCCATGTCCAACAAGCAACCTGCAACGGCTGGGCCAATGGCTAATCCACTTTGACCAAATAAGAAAAAATAGGAGAGGCTGCTGGCAGAACGGTTGATGTTGCTTTCAGCCGAGTGTTTCGCTCCAGCAGGGTGAAACGCGCCGCTTCCAATTGCCCGCATCACAAATGGAACGGCAAACAGCCAGAACTGGCCTGTTTGCGCCCCGACCAATGCCAACATCAAGAAGCTTACCGTCCAAAGCACACCGCCTGCTGCCAGCCAGCGCCCTCCAGTGCGATCTGCAATGAGGCCAAAGCCGGGTTGCACCACCGCGCCCAACAACTGTGTCGCGCTTACGACCAGACCAATTTGTGTGTTGGTCATGGGCATGATGGTGACACTAAGAAAGGCCAGTAAAACTGGCCCCATACTGATAAACACATCGTTTGTAAGATGTCCTAGTGCAACTGCCCAGAACACGCGGCTACGTGGTAAGTTCAAATCCTAATCTTCCAGGTCTTGCAGCATATTCGCCAGTTCGGGGTCAAGAAAGAGCTGGCCTGTGGATTTACCCTTCTTACGCCTCAAGACTTTGTAGACAACGGGAATATCATCTCGTCCTTTGGTGTCACTGGGTTCGCGTTCCTCAAACTCAAAAAAATCTTTGACTGCTTCATAGGTTGCCTGACTGACCAGCACTTCACCAGGGCCAGCATTACTTTCTAGAATCTTGCTGATGGTATGGGCATCGCCCAAGGCGGAAAACTCCTGCCGCGATGTCCCGCCCACATTACCGAGGTATGCCGATCCGGTATGGATACCAATGCCGTAAAAGAGACGTTCGTCTTCTGGCAACACTTCATGCAAAGCCAGGAGGTCGTAGATAATGCTCATAGCCGCCCGCACTGCCCGGATCGCGTGATCTTCCTGAGGGTTCAATTGTGTGTTAAATAACCCTGTTACTGCGTCGCCCATATATTTATCAACAATGCCCTCATATAACGTGATACCATCGCTGGCGACGCTCAGATATTGATTGATGATGGTCATAAGGTCTTCTGGTTGTAGCTGTTCGCTGAAGCGGGTGAAACCACGTACATCTGTAGCGATCATCGTGATAGTACGTTCCTGACCGGTCACATCAACATTGACCTGGCCGCCCGGAATATACTTCACTAGTTCACCCAATTGCTCTTTACGCTCGTGTTGCGCGGTCAAATCATCCAACACAAACACGACACCCAATCCACCACGCAGCGGGCTGATGATGACGTTCCAATGACGCTTGCGCTTGTTGAGGTGTGGTTCCATGATGAGCAGTTCATCCGTCTGTTCATCGAAGACGTTACTAATCGTCTCGTAGAACACCTCCGGCATTTCTGGCAGGACATCTTCCAATGGTCGTCCCAACGTCTCGTCAACTTCCAGGATGCTAGTTGCAGCACTATTACAGGTAATAATCACGCCATTGGTGTTGATGGTGATAACACCAGACACGATGGAGTCAAAAATATTGTTGATGAGGTCGCGCATTTCGGTGATTTGTGCCAGTTGTGCGCGAGTACGCTCGAACAAGCGGGCATTTTCAATGGCGACGGCCGCTTGATTAGCAAACGCCGACAGGATTTCTCGATCACTCTCTTGGAACAATCCGTCCATGATCCGGTTGTCACAATAGACCACCCCAATGACATCATCCCGGACTTTCAAGGGGACTGCCAGAATACTCCGTAGTGCAAAGCCCACCACACTATGTCGTCCGGCGTAGCGCTCATCCATACTGGCGTTGTCTGTCAAAACCGCTTCGCCCGATTCGGCAACATCGTTAACAATCGAACGGCTGACGATAAAGGCTTCACTTGAAGCCTGAGGATCATCACTCCTTGTGTCTAGGGCTGCTTGATCTATGCCCCGTGCTACCCGGAACTCATCCAGTTCGCCTGTTTCTTTGTTCTTCAGCACAATATAGCCGCGTTCAGCACCTGTCAGGTTGATGACCGTATCCATCACCTGATTGAGTACCGAGTCGGTATCAAGTGTTGAGTTAATCAGGGCGGTAGTTTCTGCTAGGGCTCGTAAGCTCTGGAGTTCGACTAAGTTACCCCCCAACTGTTTGCGGATGGAATCGATCTTGGATTTCACATCCCACAGGTTATCCAGCGATCCTGAAGACAGGCTCATCCCTTTGGCTGTGAGGATTTCCCGCTGACTGCGTAGTAATTCGATCAGGTCATTCACCCGGTCTTGAAGTTGGCGCGAGATTTCGTTGGAGGTAAGGGGTTGATCGAACATCAGGATTTAAAGACCTCATATATGGGAACCTTGTTCTGGATCCCCTTCAGTTGAATGGGTTCCAATTCCTCAAGACGGAAGGGTAAAGTTTGGCCATTCAAGGTTTCTAGTATATGGTCACGGCAAGCAGGGCTAAGGATAATTTGTCCCCGTTCGGCATTCTCCTCAAAGCGCTTGGACATGTTGATTGTGTTGCCAATAGCGGAGAATTCCTTGCGGCGGTGGCTGCCGACATTACCCAGTGTTGCCACGCCTGTGTGCATACCAACACGGTAAAAGTGTGGATCAGGATTGATGCCTAGTTCAGCATAAAAGGCAATGAAGGCTTCACGAATCTGAAGGGCGGCTTGCACAGCCCGCTGGGCATGATCTTCCATTGGGTTCAATTGGGTGTTGAACAACGCCATAATTTCATTGCCCATGTACTTGTCAATTACGCCTTCGGCATCATGGATACAATCTGTCGCTTTGCTGAAATATTCGTTCAACTGCTCCATGATCTGCTGTGGACGGAAGTCTGTCGGAAACGTCGAAACGGGGCGGACATCTACAAACATGCAAGTCACTTCCCGTCGTTCACCCCCCAGATCAATCCGGGCGATGTCATGAATGTTGTCCACCATCTGTGGGGGTAGGAGCGTGCGCAAGAAACGAAAGGTTTGTTCTTGTGCAAGTTGCGCCGTGACATCATCGACTACCATTGCTACACCGTGTACTGCATTAGCGTCATCTTTAAGTGCGCTCAGTTTCATGTTCACAGCAATGCGTCCGCGTGTAGCAGTCTCGAATTCGGCATCAATCACTTGGTCGGCATCTTGCTGCCGGATTTCTGCCAGGTAATTGTCTAGATCAATACTGACATCTGGTAGGACACCTGAAAGCGATTTGCCGATGACTTCCTCAACCGAATGTTCCAGGATTTCCGAAGCCGCTTTGTTGAATTGGGTGATTTTGTGTGATGCATCCATTGTGACAACGCCACTCCCAATTGATGCAAAGACATTATCCATCAGTTCTTTAATCTCGCCGATTTCAACCAGTGATTGCTGAATGTTTTCGTACAAACGGGCATTTTGAATAGCAACCGAGGCTTGATTAGCGAAGGCTGCCAATAGGCTCTTCTCGCGTTCCTCGAACACACCGGCCCGCAGTCGGTTGTCACAATAGACGACGCCGATAACCTGGCCCCGATAGTTTAAAGGGACGCACAAAACAGAACGCAGAGTCATCGCTGCGATACTTTGCCCGTCTTGATAGCGTTCATCTTTATAGGCATTATCTGCCAAGAGTGGTTGGCCTGTGGTCATCACTTCATTGACAATAGTTGTACTAATTTCCGGTGTGCCGGCTTCTTGATGCAGCAGTGTCAATTCGTTTTCGCTTGAAACCCGAAACTCAAGTTCGCTTGTTTCTTCATCTAGTAGGATAATGTAGCCACGCTCAGCATCTGTCAGTCCAATGACGACATCCATTGCTTGGCTCAGAACAAAGTCTGAATCGAGCGAGGAGTTTGTCATGGCTGAGGTATCTGCCAACGAACGTAACTGCGCCAGTTCGGTTTGTTCGTTGACGATAAGCGTTTCAAGTTTACTGATGTCACCCTTTACACCGGAAATGGCCTGCATCACCATTGGGGGGAGGCTCATGCCACGCATTTTGAGAACGTCACGTTGAGTGCGTAAGCCTGTGGCCGTTTCATCGACCAATTCTTTCAGTTCGCGCAACTCATGAATGAGTGTCGGTTTTTTAGGGTCTGTTTCTGACGCCATAGATTTCACCGTGTAAGCAAGATCATTTAATTATACACCGGATTTAAGTTGGGATACAGCGCAGTATACTCATCGTCAGGGAGCCGTGCAAATTTGAAACATGTGCGTATAGAACAGGAACAACAATGACGCGTTTAATCTTCTATATCCAGTATGCAGCTCGCAATTTGTGGCGCAATCGGCGCTGGTCAGCTTTTGCTATGCTGTCTGTTGGTGCGGGTGTTGCGACGATGGTCGCGTTGCGAAGCCTGGGGCTTGCCATTGGCGATTCCTTGACGAGTAACATTCGATCCAGTAATCATGGTGATATTACGCTAGAGGCGGGCGATACTTCCTTCTTCTTTATTGAAATAGAAGATTCCGCAGAGTATTTTGACGAAAATCGTCTCTCGCTCATCAGAGAGTGGGCACGAGACAATGACGCCCAAATTGCCGAGTACAAATTCAATAGCTTGCAGGTGACAGCCCGCAATCAGACCAGTGCTGGTCTGCTCAACTTCATGACGGGTTTGTTCATTGACCCTGAAACGTATCCTCCTATGCAAGATATTGTTGCTCTGGAGCCGAAAGGTGTGCCTTTGGGGGAGTTGTTCATAGGGGGACAGGAAGTCGTCATCAGTCAGAATTTGGCGGATTCGCAGGGGGTTGGTGTTGGGGATGAAATTCGCGTCAGTGGAACCGAGGCGACCTTCGTTGTACGAGGGATCGTCCCGACGGTATCTGAAGCTGGTTTTCGTGACATTTTCGCTGCCTTTTTTGGTTTTGTTTATTTTGATCGTTCCATGACCGAGGTGCTTTCACTTGATTCGCGTCCTAATCGGATCAGTATTTTGCTCCCGGAAGGCACAACTGACGAGGAGATCCTACGATCTGCTGATGAACTGGCGCGACTCTCGGACCGATTGGGTGGATTTACACGGGTGATTAGCGTGCCTCGTTTGCTTGAGCAGAATGAAGTTATCGCTGATTTGACGGGGCGTTTTGTTGTGGTAATGGGTTTGGGAGCGATGTTGATTGGGGGAATGGGGATTATCAACACGATGTTGGTGTTGGTGCGTCGACGTACGGAAGAAATTGCAGCGTTGAAGACCTTTGGCGTGAAGGGGGGGCAGGTTGCGATCATGTTCATGATGGAAGGGCTGCTTCTTGGATTGGTGGGGAGCATTGTGGGGTCTATTGGTGGGGCATTGTTGGGTCGAGTTGCCAATGCATATGGTGAGGCTTTCATTCAACAACCGTTGGTATGGCGTATTTACCCGGAGGCGTTATTGTTTGGATTGGTTTTGGGGTTTGTTGTGACGGGCGTGTTTGGGGTGATGCCGGTGTTAACGGCTGTGAAGGTGCGGCCGGGGATCATCTTGCGACCTAATGAAACGCATATCCCGGTGTTGGGTGTATTCCAGTCGATGATGGCGAGTTTGTTTGTGGTGTTTTCGTTGGGTCTTATTGCTGGACAGATCGTTGGCCCGTTCCCAGAAGAGGTGGAGGTATTCCCCTTTCAGGCCCCGATTCCTGAACATTTGCTGATGGGAGTGATTGGGGTTACGGTCACGTTGGTGATTTTGGCTTTGCTGGTGGGGGTCATGTGGCTGTTGGTTTGGGTTGTGGGGCGGTTGCCGGCATTTGGTTGGATCGACTTGCGTTTAGCGCTGACAAACTTGCGTTCTAGGCGATTACGGACAGCGACGACCTTATTGGCGATCAGTGTGGGTATGTTTGCGTTGAGTAGTATTGCTTTTTATGGGGCTGGTGTACGCGAGATACTCCAGTTTACGTTGACAGACACATTGGGGGGGAATGTGATGATCTTCTCGCCGGCGTCTTTGGCGAATGTCCCGATTGTAGCGGATGCTGCGCAGGCCCGGCTGGATCGTCGGTTGGATGGGTTGGGGGATGTTGTGCAATACCGAACGCAGTTTTTGAATTATGAGGCAGAGATCGTTGAAGTTGATGGGGTGTCTTATCGGAGGACGGATACCTTGGTGCAACGAGGGGAGCTTCGGGAAGCGCGCAATCAGGCGCGTTCGGAAGGTGATTTTGAGCGTGCTGACCAGTTGAGTAGGGAACTGAGCCGGCTTTCGCGGACATATATTCCGGTGAGTATGCAGGTCAGCGATAATCCGCGTTTGGAGCAGGGTGCAATCGTGGCTGGGCGGAAGCTGACGGTGGAGGATGTGGGGCAGGCGAAGGCCGTGATGCGGGGGGATATCTACATTTTGGAGAAAGGGGTTGCCGTTGGCTCTTTGGTGACGATTGGGGTGGCTGGACATGAGTTCACGTTTGAGGTTATTGGAATGCTTTCTAGCGAAGATGGGCCATCGGAAGGGATCGGCGATATGCAGATTCCGGGGGATACGTTGGGTGAGCTTCGGCCTGAGTTCCGGATGAACACGATTATGGTTGATCCTGATCATATGAGTGAAGTCCTGTTGGAGATTGCGTCTATGCCGGCTTTTTTCCCGATCAACGTGGCGTTTTTGGATGGGGTTTTGAGTCGGTTAATTGAGCAGTTTAGTGCGTTGCCGTTGTTGGTGGGGTTGCTTTCGTTGGGGGCTGCGGCGGTGATCATGGCGAATACAGTGGCCCTGGCGACGTTGGAGCGTCGAAAGCAAATCGGGATTTTGAAGGCAGTTGGTTTGAAAAGTAAGCGAGTGATCGCCATTATGTTGCTGGAAAATACGCTGGTCAGTCTGCTGGGCGGGTTCATTGGGATAGGCCTGAGCGCGATGGGTGTGGGGGTGATGACGTATTTTGGGTTGGGCGATCTGGTGTTGATTCCGGCGGATGCTCAATCGGTGGCGGTGGTGCTGGTTGTGGCTGCGGTGGGTATTGGTGGGGTTGCGACAGTGTTGAGTGCACGTCCGGCAGCGCGTGAACGAGTGATGAATGTGCTGCGTTATGAGTAGAGGTAGGTTCAGGCTTGGATAGCGCGTCTTCCATTGTGAGTGGTGGAGGCTGGTCTTCGGCGTCCCAATTGGTTTCCCAGGGTGGGGCAGTGTGGATTGAGCCATCGGGGTATTGGTATTCAATACGAATGGCGTGGTCGGTTTCGTTGTGGACGAAGGCCTCGAGCTTAATGGCGCGATCTAGGAGTCGGGTGAGAGCAATGACGCGCAGGTTGGCGGTTGTGTTGCATGAGATGGGCGCGAATGCGGGTGTAGGCGGCTGTGGTGTCTTCTTTTCATTTTCGTTATTTTCGTTCTCTTTTTCATATTCCTTTTGTTGCCGCCGCCGCTGTGCAACTTTTTTCGGCGGCAATTGCTTGAGGGTTTCGAGTTTATGCAAGCGTTGCCAGTCCTGTAAGGTGCGTTCTGGGATGCCTGTTTGCAAGGCGGTTAGGGCGACGTTGTCGTCGAGGTGTTGGAGTGCATCGGCTTTTTGTTGATGGGTATAACGTCGAGACATGGTATTCTGGGTTCGCTTATGTGAACAGATGTTCTTATTATAGCACGAGTGAGAGTGTTTGTGAGAACATACGTTCTGTATTTTGAAGTCTTACTTGCAGGGATATGTTCGTAACTGAATCGACACGAGGTGCAGCACAAAGGCTGTCGCCGTCAGTGGTTGCTTGATTGAGCGCGAAGTGGTTGGATCAGCGTGTGATATGGCGATGATATGTTTGATGTCAACGCCTCCCCGTTCAAGCAGTAAGTTCTAGCTTCTATGTTGACATACTCCAGGCGAATTGGCGAAAGTATACAGGAGAAGGGACACATGGCAGTACAAATAGGCTTTGATGCGCGGTGGCGCGGGATCTAAGAACGACCCTTGGCTCTACGCGGTGGCCGGTTTCTTGCTTGGGTTGATGGTCTTCCCCGCTTTGCCCTTGATCGTGAATGATCCAAGCGGCCTGGTATCTGGCTTGGTTCCTGAAACAATGAGCATTGTCGTGACGATGTTTGTGATTGAGCGGCTGAACGAGAGCCGGGCTAAGCGGGAGCGGGCAATCGAACGAAAAGAGCGCTTGATCTGGGAGGCGGGCAGTCCAGTGAAGGACGTGGCCGTTCATGCCATTGACGAAATACGGAAGCGGGTACAGCCTGAGAGGATTGATTTTAAGCCCAAGAACATACTGGAAGCTGTCTTGGAGACATTTAAGGAGGCTATTGAATGTCACGCAAACGGTTGTTTCCGAGGATCAGGGAGCAACTGGCAGAAATCTGGTGGATAGGGTTAAAGACTTGGAAAGCAAAATTGTGTCTGTTTAAAGCCATGACAGAAATTCGATTGTTGGGGAATGATGCTGCCCACGTCAAAGCGAAAGACTACAACACAATCGGTCAAGGAGAAATCGAATACGAAGCGTTGCTCGAAAATCTCCAGATGTACAAGAGGAAGATGGTAGTCCGTGTTGTGTTATACAAGGAGCGATCAAGTTTCAGGTGGTTGCTCGCTGCCACTCGCCCCTCATATTCTTCTGAAACCCAACCGTTTTCTGAACCCAATAATCTCACTGATCATTTTAGGTGAATTTCCGAAATTTGGTTGAGTCACTTGAGGGTAGATAGTGACTTTGCTAAATCTTGCGCCGTCCCTAGGAAATTAATTAAATCATCCTCTGAAAAATATATCCGCATTTGACCTACAATCTCTAACAACTCGTTCATAGAAAGGTGTTGTATCAAAGTTGATAAGTCGAAGTGTGAAAGTAAGGTTTTAGTGATGGGGCGTTTTGCATCCCAAAAGGCAACGCTGCCAATAAATTGATGTGTAACATGGTGATTCAATGTGCCAGCTATCAAGGCCGCCTCAAAAGCACTGTTGACGGGAAGTAAATAACAGGTGTTGTAGCCCGTTGAAAAAGTTGCCAATAATAAACTAATCGGTAGCGCGAAAAGATTTACCAAGCCAATCACCTAAACCAAAGTAATGTCGAAAATTATAGATGAGGGGCTGCCATTCATAGGGGTTAATATGATTTTCACTTTTGATGATAGTATCATTAGCATGAATTTTTATAACATTTATTTCTACAGCAACAACGCCATCATCACTATCTCCAACTGGAATTATTTTTACTGCCTCCCCCTCGAATTGAATGGGACATTCTTTTACTCGCTCAGGCTTGACCATTTCCGATGACAAAGGAGTTAATCCAGATGTACCAAATTTATTTGGTTCATAACGTGAGTAGCTTTGCTTATGTGGCGGAACAGGATTTTTACCTGTTAAAGGGGCTAGAGCCTCAACAGCACTCCAGATTTGGGGTGATGGTATGTTCAGAACGCAGTCAGAGTAACGGCAAAGATTTTCATAGGTTTTGCCTCCAGTCCCCAAACCAATCAGCACGTTCCATCCCAATGCCCATGCTGAAGAAATGGGTGCGATATTTGTGCTTTCATCTTCATTCAGACTACTAACCAAAACAACAGGTGTTCCAAAGTATAAGATTTTGGGTTTAATTGTTCTAAACATAAATACCCTCTCAATCATTTGCAAGTTTTATTCTACAAGTGATTACTGCGTTTATGTTTCGGTTTTCATCGAAATATGATTGTAGTATAATGGTTGTTATTCGACAATTTGGAGGGTATCCAATGTCTCAAGAGCCAGATTTGGCAACTATTGCTTCTCTTATTGGCGAGCAAACCCGCGCATTTATTCTGTCTGCATTACTTAGTGGGGAAGCCCTACCAGCTTCGGAACTTGCCTACCGCGCCCATGTTACTCCACAAACGGCTAGTGCTCACTTAACAAAGTTGCTGGGTGGTAATTTGATTAAAGTGACACAGACAGGGCGACATCGTTATTATTCGCTAAGGAACCATGAAGTGGCACAAATGCTTGAGGCTTTACAATTAATTGCCCCTTTATCTAAGTCAAATGTGACCCGTAAAAACAGTATTTCAGACGAATTATGCTTTGCGCGAACTTGCTACGATCATCTTGCGGGTAAATTGGGAGTTGCATTCACTCAAGCTTTATTAGAACAAGAATATCTTCAGCAAGTGGACGAAAATTATTTTTTAACTTCGAAGGGTTTAAAGTTAGCTGAAGTATGGCAAATTGACATAATCAGACTAAAAAAGAAGCGCAGAAAATTTGCATATGCCTGTTTAGATTGGAGTGAACGACGGTTTCATATCGCAGGGTCGCTTGGTGCGAGGATTACAGAGGTATTTTTTGAAAATAAATGGGTCAATCGTTTGCCTCATAGTCGGTCGTTAACAATTACCGCGCTTGGTGAGATTATCTTGAAGCAAGAGTTTGGAATTGTTTTAAATGTAGTTGATTAACAAAAATTATCCCATAATATCAATAATTTATATAATTGATCACTTTGCATAAACTGTGTTTCTTCAACCAGCGACTGAGATTAGCCTCAGTCGTTTCATATCGTTGAGCAATAAACTTCTGAGTAGACTGTACACTAAACCTTCTAATCGGACGATTTACTGAATTGCTGATGCTTTCAATTTGGCAACGCTTAATTGATCCAAAACGTTCCTCGGCGCTCGGCATTATCTCCAGCCACTGCCGCCCACTCTTTTAGGGGTGAGGGGCGACCTACATCCGTTCAGGTTTTGATTTCCCTTCTTGCTGGCATTTCTGATGATATGAGCGACCCAGAAACAGCAACAAAAGGTTTTGCAAACCAAGAAGTCCGTGTTGTAACGGTGCTTTGTTCGACGTCAACGATTCCGTGCTTCTGGAAAAGGCGCGGCGTGTTGCATGGGATTGGAATCGGGTAGGATGATGACAGATGCAGGGGGCAAAAACGGTGCTTGTGGAGGATGGGCAACGATTGTACGCTTGCAAATGAAAGTCGTTGGAGTTGTAACTGCGCGTCGGGTTGAGACCGCATGTATTAATGGCGAGGGGGCAAAGGGCAAGTTGAGAGATAGGTTTGACCTGAGCGGGAATGTATGCTATATTGGCGATGAAGAAGGGGAGCCTTCATTTAGTTTACCACCATTCTGAGACAATATTTGATCGTGAGGATAATCCTCATTCCCTACTGCCCTGATTTTATTATTTGGCAATATCATCTGTTCCAAGCTGGGAACGGACAATCGGAATTTTTTTAATGAGCAAGAAAGGAGGCGGGGCAGCCTCATATGAAAAGAATAAGCTTTGCTGCTCCACTGAAATATGGATATAGCCCAACTTGAGCAAAAAAATTTAGATGAACTGAGGCAGATGTCAAAGGAGGCGAATGTTCCCCGGTACAGCCGCTTGAAGAAGCAGGATTTGATTGTGGGCCTGCTGCGAAGTGAGGCGGAGCGGCGGGGGCATAAGCTTCGGGGAGGCATCTTGGAAGTGGTTGACGATGGGATGGGGTTCTTGCGGGCGGAGAAGTATTTGCCGGGGCCGAACGACATCTATGTTAGCCAATCGCAGGTAAAGCGCTTCAATCTGCGGACGGGTGATATGGTGATTGGTCAGGTACGGGCGCCGAAGGACTCGGAGCGATATTATGGTTTGTTGCGGGTGGATGCGGTCAATGGGATGAACCCGGATGAGGCCAAGCGGCGTGACTCGTTTGAGGACTTGACCCCGATTTTCCCTACTGAACGGTTTGATCTAGAAACCAGCCCCCGAATTCTTTCAACTCGAATTATCAACTTGTTTTCACCGATAGGACGCGGACAACGCGGTTTGATCGTGTCGCCGCCGAAAGCGGGTAAGACCACCGTTTTGAAGGACATTGCCAACTCAATCAGCCAGAAGTATCAGGATGTGCATTTGATGATTGCGCTGATAGGTGAGCGTCCGGAAGAGGTTACAGATATGGATCGCTCGGTGGATGCTGAGGTGATCGCCAGTACATTTGATGATCCGGTGTATCATCATGTGAAGGTGGCGGAAATGGCGCTGGCGCGGGCGAAACGGTTAGTGGAGATCAAGCGCCATGTGGTGTTGTTGCTGGATAGTATCACGCGGTTGGCGCGGGCGTATAACCTGGTGGTGCCGACGAGTGGGCGGACGTTATCGGGTGGACTTGATCCGTCGGCGATTCAGCCGCCGAAACGGATTTTTGGTGCGGCACGGAATGTGGAGGAGGGGGGAAGCCTGACGATTATAGCGACGTGTTTGGTAAACACGGGGAGCAAGATGGACGATGTGATTTATGAGGAGTTCAAGGGAACGGGGAACATGGAACTGCATCTGAACCGTAAATTGCAGGAGCGGCGCATTTTCCCTGCGTTCGATTTGGAACAATCTTCGACGCGGCGTGAGGAGCTCTTGTTGGGGCCGGACGTATTGCAGAGGGTGTATACGTTGCGGCGGATGTGGTCTCATTTGGCGGAAGGTGAGGATGGGAATGTGGGTGCGACAGAGCAATTGTTGACCAATTTTCGTCAGTATGAGACAAACGATGAATTTCTGGAGCAATTGCCCAAAGGTAGCGCTAACAACGGACGTTACTAATTATGATTGATGTCAATCAATTGCGTAAGGGCACGACCTTTACTGAAGACAACAACTTGTTCAAGGTGATGAACTATTCTCATCATAAGCCGGGGCGTGGTGCGGCTACGATTCGTGTGACGATTCGTAATTTGCGAACAGGCGCGACGACAGAGAAGACGTATAGTTCGGGTAGTCGGGTTCAGGATGTGCGGTTGGAAGCGGTTGAAGTGGAATATTTGTATGAAGATGGGGAATTTCTCACATTTATGAACAACGAGACCTTCGACCAGCCGCAGTTAAACAAGGAGGTGTTTGGGGACGATGCGTTCTATATTAAGGAAGGCATGGGGCTCAAACTATTGCGTTTTGAAGGCGAACTGATTGACTATGAACTGCCGATGACGGTGGAAATGGCAGTGATTGAGGCGGAGAACGCGGTAGCAGGTGATACGGCGAACAGCCCATCAAAGAAGGTGAAGTTGGAGACTGGGCTAGAGATCAGCGTGCCGATGTTTGTCAAAGAAGGCGACGTGGTGCGGATTAAGACCGAGGACGCCAGTTATGTGACGCGGGTTTAGGGCGTCTAGTTCAATGTTGTTCTACTACTCCCGAATTATGAGAGACTGAGGTCTCTTTTTTGTTTTGTAACCCTTGCGACTGGTTCTACGTATAGTCCGTGGCTGGAGACGAGGGCGATGGGAGGAGAGTTGAGGGAGCGTGTTGGTGGATTTGTATGAAACGTTAGATAAGAAGCGTCGATATCGTGATCGTTTGGCGATGTATTTGATGTTATTTGGTGGTTTGATTATGTTGTTGGCTGGCTTGCCGACGCGGATGTGGCGTGTGGGTGGTGGAAGTGGATTTTATGTTGCGCTGGGGATGATCACGCTGGTTCTGGGTGTGATTGGGTTGTGGTTGTTGGTGCAGTTTGTGACGAATGCGCGTGAGATGCGTGAATTACGGGAAGAGATTGCCTGGATGCCCCATGACGCTCTTAAACGTAAACGTGCTAAACGGGCTCGGTTTGTTATAGGTGATGATGGTGAGTTGATTCAAGATGCTTCACGTCACGAAGATTTTGAGCGAATACGGAGATGACGAAGCGCAAGAAACGTTATAACTATAGGGAAGTCGATTTTGCCAAACAGATCAAGCAATATCAACAACAGCGTTGGTTGCTCCTGCTTCATTTTGGGCTGTTTGTGTTTTTGGGTTGTGGTATTCTGAGCCAGTCTGAACTGTGGGAATATTGGGTGTTGTTGTTGGGGCTGCATTGGTTTTGGTTCATGGTGATTTATCGGCGGCAGATGCGGCATGTTCGGCGGTTCCTCAGGTGGTCTAGACGAGACACAGTGACTGTACCCATCCCACCAGATCATGACAACCTTGATTATATGTACACAGCGGATGGTGAGATTCTGGAAGTGGTTGATTCGAGGGATTCTGCATAAACTTGCGCCTCATGGAATGTGCATACACAGGCTAGAGTAATCCCCTGTTTTGAGTTGGGAAGAACTTGACAGTTTAGAACTTTTGTTCTATGATAATGTTATATCAGATAGGGGATCAAGTGATGACAGCCAACACCTTCCAAAAAAACAAGCCTAACAATACCATATATTATTGGTGCAATGATTTGAATGAGATGCGCAGTTTTTATTCTGGTCTGGTTGGATTTGAGGAAGTCCGGCCAGCGGAGATAAATGCTAGCCGGAGCTATGTTTGTTGTGCAGGCGAGCAGGAGATCGTGTTTATTCGTTCTAATATTCCGTTGCCGATTGACGCCTTGGATCGTGAGCCGCCGTTGTGTGTGATAAACGTGCCGTCAGAGCGTTTTCAGAGCATTGCAACCCGTTTAGAGGCGGCTGTGGGGGCGGTTCCTGACAAGGATAGGAGGACTGTTTCGATAATTGATCCAATGGGCACACGGCTGGAAATTTACGCAATTAGCTAATCTACTGGGGAAACTAGGCTTCATAGGGAATTGCTACTCCCCCGATCTTGCGGGTCATGGCCTCATAGTGTAGACGCCCATAGAAAATTGGCGCAGGGACACCCCCGGACCGAAGGTTCGCCTTTAGCGGGGTGAGCCGTCATTGAACCTTGTTAGTTGTGGGAGTATGTCACTAATACGGTTGACATCATGCGACCTGTGTGTGTTATAATCTGCCGCGTTTAGATGGGTGTAGCGGAGTTGCCCTTTATGCCCCGTCCGTTTCCACTGTTATTCTTGCTTTTGTTCTGCATTAACCTCGTACATGCACAGGAAAACTTGCTGGTTAATCCAGGTTTTGAAACAGAAGGTGATTGGCTACCGATTGCTTCGGCAGGTGGTGGTGTATTTAGTGCCCCGCCGGGATGGGGGGGGTGGTTTGACTCTGCTTCAATCAGCGTGCCCAATGGTTATCCTCATCGCCGTATTGTGGTTGAGGCTGGTCAAGAAGCTCACAACGACTTCATCCGCAGTGGTGGTTTGTCCGCCAATTTTGGGCGGGGTGGTGGCGCGTTTACAGGCGTGATTCATCAGCAAGTGGCGGTGGAAGTGGGGGCGAATGTGGTGGGGAGTGCCTGGGTGATTATGAATCTGGGCGGAGAGGCGAACTTCCAGGCCAAAGTGGGCATTGATCCTGCTGGCGGTACGAATCCCAATGATGAAGATGTGGTTTGGTCGGGGATTGTGACCAATCAGATCGGCACATTTCAGCAACTTGTTACTCGTACAACGGCAAGAGGTTCTACCGTGACGTTGTTCCTTCATTTTAGTGCGGTGGCTGCCACTGACCCGAATGCGGTTTATTTTGATGATGCTTCGCTAACGATAGGTGGGACGGGTGACACAGCAGCGACCATCACTCCGGGTGAACCTATGTCGATTCCGACATTGCCTCCGTCGGGAGGTATCGTGCCAACACAAGCTGGTGATGCTGTTCATATTGTGCAGTCTGGTGACACGTTGGGTGCGATTGGGGTGGCATATGGTGTTGATGTGGAAGACCTTGTTGATTGGAATGGGATTACTGACCCACGTTTACTGCGAGTTGGGCAGGAAATCGTGTTACAGGCTCCGGTAGAAGTTCTGCCCACAGAAGAATCGACGCAGGAAACACCCCCACCGCAAGATACGAATACACTCCAACCCGCACCGGTTGCGATGGCGGATATGAACAATCAAGTTAATTTAGCAAATACGACTGCTAGCGTGTGTGTGCTGATGTTCGAGGATAAGAACAGTAATCGTATTTTGGAAGATGGGGAAGACGGATTAGCGGGTGGTTCGATCTGGCTGAGGCTAGATGGGGTGGACATCATGACCTATGAAACAGATGGTACGCTGGATCGGCATTGCTTTTCACAACTGGCAGTTGGGGATTATGTTGCCGTTGCCAGTGCTCCTGCAAATTATGGTTTGACTATGGCTGAGCAACGCCGGTTGCGGTTGCAACCGGGAGACACGATCAACATTGATTTTGGTGCGGCTGAAGGTGTTGAACTGATTGAGCCGCCGCCGGCCAACGTTGCTGAACTGAGGGCAGCGGATGAAGTGGAAAACGCGGACAATCGTGTACAATATTTAGGGTTGATTTTGTTTGCACTAGCGGCCGTGACATTGGCGGGTGGTATCGGTGTTATGTTGGCTTTGCGGAGGGCGACGCTATGAGACACTTCTTGATATTGTTATTCTTCGCGATCTTTGCCCAAGACGGGCAATTTTGTATGCGAGCGTATGAAGACCGCAATTCTGATGGGCAGTTGAATCCTGGCGAGGCTCTGATAAAGCAAGGCCTAAGCGCGAATCTCATCGATGAAACAGGTGTGGTGATCCGGACAGCCCTGATTGATACAATCTCGACAGGATTGCAGGGGGTCATTTGTTTTCAAAACTTGCCCCCAGGGCAATATACGATGGAAGTTAACAGTGCAGTGTATCGCCCGACAGCACAGGATAGGCTGACAGTCACAATCAGGGAGGATTCGCAGACGCGAACCGAGTTGTTTCAATATGGGGCAATTCGGGGGGACATCATCGTGGAGGAGGTTGGAGGCGAGGAGATATTGGATGCTGTAACTATCGAACGCCTATTTGTTTCGGGGTTGGGGGCATTAATTGCTATTTTGATCACGATGATCATTGGTGTCTTTATCCTGCTGTTTCTGCGGCGGCGTACGGTGCAGCGGTTATCGCAGCAAGGCGATTTTGCTGGAGGTTATGATGACAACCCTTGAAAACCAGCCTTCGGTATCGGAACGTATCGGTTTGTGGCTGAGGTCCTCGGCGATGTGGATTATCACGATTGCATTGGCTTCTATTGGCTTTTTGTTGATTCAGGATATTGTCTTTCATGTTGGGGCTCGTGTGGTTGCACCTGAAGTGGAGACAATTGGAACCGTGCGTGGACGCGGAACGATGACCGTCATCCGCAATGTAACGGCCGTTATCAGTGGGTTGTTATGGCTTATCATCATCATTGGGACAATGGAAATTTACTTTAAGCACCCTGTCCGAGCGCTGCGGGTGTTCAAATGGATGGTGGGTATTCAAGTAGCGATTATCCTTGTTTGGTTTCTGATCTTCGAGTTTCGTTTAATTTAGTGTGCTACCCAAGCCGAGGCGTTCAAATTGTTCGGATGGGGCGTGATTGGCTTTCATGGCCGCGACCATTTTCTCGATCATTTGTTGTTCAATGGCTGGATCGTCTAGCGGCTTCTCTTGGTTGTAATCGGCCTTTAGATCAAACAACATGGTTTCCATCTTGTGCAGCCCGCGCCATTTTCGGCCTGGGATTTTCATGATGGGTGCTTTTTTGGTGAAGGGTAGTGGCTGTGAAAGTTCGGCTTGGGCCAGGTCGGAGGTGCTGAAGGGATTGCGCATGTTGGTGGGCATAAGGGTGTATTGATAGAGGGGGTGATTCTGCTGTGTAGCAGGTGCCCGCATATAGACATAGCGCCCATCGGTGATATTGACATGCCCGCCATGTACGCCGAAGAGTGCTGCATCTCGAACAGGCAGGTTAGATGCGATGGCATCTTTGAGTGGGACGCCTTGCATATCGGGTGGGAGGTCGACGCCAAAGAATTCGAGCAGGGTCGGGGCGAGGTCAATGGTTTGGACGAGTGAGTTGCAGCGATGGCCTTTTCGCCTGGAACGCGGGTCCCAGATGAACAGGGGTGTATGGGCGACTTCTTGATAGAAAGGCTGGACGACTTTCGCCCACCAATCATGCTCGCCGAGGAGGAAGCCATGATCGGTGTTAACAATGAGCATGGTATCTTCCCATAGGTTGAGTTCGTCCATCAAGGCCATGACACGCCCTAGATAACGGTCACACATGGTGAGCAGGGCGGCGTACTCATAGCGCAGGTGTTGGATTTCTTCGGGTGTTTCTTCCACTTTGCGATAGGGAGGCCAATCAAAGTGTTTGCCATGGTAGTCATGCGGATAGAGGTCTTTGAAGTGTTGCTGTGTGAAGAAGGGTTCGTGGGGATCAAAGGTTTCGATTTGTAGGAACCAGTTATCTTGTTGATGATTGGCTCTGATGAAATCCATGCCTAGGTCAAAGGTTTGGGGTTGTGGTTGATCTTGTTCTCGGCGCATATACGCACGATTGACCCAATCTTGGCGCCAGGCTTTGTGGTCACGGAAGGCGACGGTTTGGGGGATGTGGGGTTCTTTGACCTGACCTTTCCAGAAATCGCCTTCTTGACCGCGCACAAATTCCCAGGTTGAGTAGCGATTGTGATAGGTTGCCCCGCCGTCCTCAAAGTAGTGGTAATGATCGGTGACAAGGTGGGTATAAACGCCGTTTTCCTTCAGGAGTTCTGGCATGGAATCGTCGAAGGGCTCCAGTGGCCCCCAACTGCGATGAAGGAAGTTGTAGCGCCCGGTATGGAGTTCGCGGCGGGCGGGCATACAGGGCATACTGCCGACATAGGCGTGATCGAAGGTGACGGTACGCTCGGCGAGGCGGGCAAAGTTGGGGGCGTGTGTCCAATCGCATCCATAAGGCGGCAGCATCCGCCGATTCAAGGTATCGAACATCACCATAATGGCTTTCATGAGGGTCCTTAGTTGTTAAGAGTCACGTCAAGGATACCGTTTTTATCCCAACCACCGCAAGAGTCTCAGCCAGGAAGTGATGTCATGAGGTCTTGCAATGTAGGGTCAGCCTGGACAACACAATCCATATATTTTTCAAAATAAAGCGCAAGGTCGTCGGCGAGGTGTAGAATGTCGTTGTTACATGCTGTGAAGGTTTCCACTTTTGTTTGTATGCCTTGCAGCTCAACGGTCAGGTCATGGTTGGGGTTGGTGATGGCGGACTCGAACAGCTGTTGAAGCCAGATATCAATGAGCCATGATGAGTAGCCTTCATAGGTATCTCGGGTTGGTCTAATGATTGTTCCTGGGTCATCTAATACGGCCCGAAGAGCGTTGGTTGGAATTCCGCCGAAAATCTGTGTGATTTCGGACTGAAGCAGGTGTTGAATGAAGGCATAACATGGCTCGATGTGCGGTGTTTGGTGACTAATGTAAACAGCGCCCACATCGAGTGTAATGAGACCCCCATCGGCGCCAACGGGTGGATTGGTGGGGGAATATCCGTTGAGCATATTGCCGGCTTCATAGGGAGCAAAATAGACATCAGCCGTGTAATCTGGGGCGATATTCTTCTCTTCTGAGAGGCCATAATAGCCTAGATGGCCTGTATGAATGAGATTGATGACCGTCTGAATGGCTTCTTCGACTTCTGGTGATGTGAAGTCAATGGTGAGAGGTGTTGTCCGATAGTCGATTGGCAGACCACCGTAAGCGGCAATCAGCGTTAGAAGATAATCTGAACTGCCAGGATACAATGGTTGCATGGTTTGTGACCCGGATGAAGCGGGTAATTCGGCAATCAGCTGGGAGACGGTCAAGGGGGAAGTGAAGGGACCCATATCGGGATGAATAAACGAGACGACGGGGTGGATCGAGACGGGAACGGCCCACATTTGCCCATCATATTGAACCTGGTTGATGATGGCCTGGGGTATGGTGTTTTGGTCCCAGCCTGCATCTGCCGTTAAGAGTGGTGTTAAGTTGGTCAGGGCGTCGAGGCCAGATGGATGGGCCAGTTTTTGTGATGTATAGAAACAATCAAACTGATCGGCTAGCCAATCGGCATTTTGAGGTTGGCCGAGCTCTGCATGGGGGGCTTTCATGTGGACGTGTCCTACAGAGGGCTGGGTCGAGACAAAGGTTTCGATGATGGGTTCTAAAGCGGGATGATCGAGAAAAGCTGTTGGTGAGTCGATCCCAAATTGTAAGATGGCCTCGCCTTCAGCGAGTATGAGTGGAGTGGGGGCATGGATGGTGAGCCGGTCAAAGTCTGTGTTTCGCTCCATGCCAAGCACTATCGCTTCGTTGATGTCTTCTTCCATTTGGTAGGCTGCGTCGGCAGGACTGATGTGGTGTCTGCCTAAATATGTCAGAGCATAATACAGAAACCCACTTAATTGGTTTTGTGCTGGTGATTTGCTCATGCGAACAAGCGATTCGAAAAGGCCTTGGGTTTCTTGGCTCAATGGTAAGCTATACTGACTTAAGGTTTGGCTCGCTTGTTGGTTGGCTGGGAGGAGGCCCACATTGGTAATTTCTGGTTGGTTGGCCATATATTTTGCCAGTTCATAGGCCAGTTCGGGGTGTTGTGTCAACCGACTAATGGCGAACCCTCCAACGTCGATCTTGGGTTTTCCGCCAGGGGGAGGCCATGCCTGGTAACCCCTGCGTTCAATCAAGTAGCTATCCAGCGTGTTGTATATCAATGGAAAATCCGACATACTGGCTCCATTAGGGATCCGCATGGTATCTTGAATGATGTCCGCCTGGGACCAGACTTCAAGCTGATCAATCAGCCATTCACGATCAAGCAAAAACTCAAGGGAGTCTAAGTCGGTTGATATAAGATCTGTGTTGGCACTAGACAAAATGAGGCTTTCAAGTGCTGCATTATTGTAGAGTGGTTGTTTATCCGTATATTTCGACGCCTCCTCTAAGAGTGTGATCCAGCCGTTGATATCCAGGTTGGGGGGTGGGATAAGCAGTTGATGCTCATTAAAAAAGGAGGGATCGAACATCAAGGCTTCTATATCAACATAGGCCGGGATGGCCCACATTTTGCCTGACCATTGAAAGGCCTGCCACACCTGATCGATATAATCGGAAGGGTTGATTGTGGTATCGGCCGAAACAAGCGGCGCAATATCCAGATAATACCCTGCCAGTGTTTGTTGCAGATCAATAAGGGGGGCTGAGGATCTTTGCTCTGTATTCACCAGCAAAACATCGGCAAGCTGTATATATTTCTCAGTGACATCCAGCGGAATATAAGAGCCGTTTTCATCCACTAATTCCCCGAAATCAATCGTCTTGATATAGACCTCCACATTATGTTCGGCCTCAAATTCATCAAAATAGGAGTCGGGGAATTCGTCTGAAGCAATGGGAGGTACGGCGACCCCGATTTGGGGCCGCTGTGTTTGCGCATGAGTTGTTGTAACAAAGGTCAGGAAAAATGCGATGACTAAATGTAACAATGACCGTGTGTCCATCTATTATTTTCTTTCTATTTAAAGATTCAACAAAATTTATGCTTTTGTTGAATCATGGTCACATCTTGTCTCGATTTTATCTCCTCTCAGTTGGACAAATCCAAACGGCGTATTGAAACCTGTACTGTAAACGACATGTCCGCTAATGGTAAGCACTGTATTATTTTTAGAAAGCCAGGCGTTCGCGGAACTGCTCGCAGTCCTGACAAATACAGTAATACCATCTAAATATGCCCCTGAATTACGGATAGTCGTCCAGCGTAGTTCTAGGAGACCATCTGGCTTTGTGAAAACATCGTAGCTGACTTCTGCCCATGCTTTGAGTCGGAATGCAAATCCATTTTTAGTGCACTCCTTCTCAGTGGTTCCCTCGGCATTGGCTACCGAGACAATGAGGGACAACATGACAATTACTATGAGTGATAAAACTATTAGACGTTTATTCATTATTTGTTTATCCTTATTTTTTTGTAAATAAATAATTTTTAGTGTGTTTAGAGTATATATGCACTTGTGAAAAAAGTAAAGCCCAATTTTTGGACTTTCTGAGTTTTTATCCTGATAAAGGATAACAAAGTATATATGCATTGTCGATAAGTTAGATTATCAGTGGATTATTAATTAATATGTAATTTTGGCACAGTGTGGGGTGGCCTTGTGTCGAAAGGTGGTGATGGTTGACGGTGTTCCTGCTTCTCCTTGACTGTTGGCTTGGGCATAGGGGGTGTTGTTGAGGGTAAAGACGACGCTGCCGGCGATGGGTGGCGCGGATGGTGCAGTGATAGTGTCACTGTCTATCAGGGGTCGGAGGTCCTCGCCCGCATCAGCATCTACCAGGATGAAACCCGTAACTGTTTGGGTGGCCTCAGCATCCGGTGTGTGGGTCGGTGTTGCTGCCCAACCAATCGGGATGATGTCCCCCAGTCCCGCTACCGAATATTCACTCACCCGTCGTGACGCAGCCTCCACAAAGATCAGTTTCTCTATAAGGCTCCCACAATAGTTGTCACTGGTTTGGGTATAGGCGCCCCCTCTGCTCCAGGCCAGACGACACCCAACGGGGAAAGCTGCTTGGGCTGGGGAGGACAAGAGGGTGGCTGCATCCCCGATGCGAACCCTTGTCAGCAGTCCGCATTATTCGCTAATGATGTGACGGCCTGAGGAGCACGGGCAAATTCGGTAACTTTAGTCGTAGCAGAGCGTCACCGTGTGAAGGTCGTTGGCAAATGCATTCCCTTGGTTTGATTATATCTATAAATAGCAAAACGAGATCAAACCATGGGGTAAGCGTATAATAGTGATAGGATTCGCATTGGGTTTGCTCTATTTGGGAAGGTAGTGTTGGAGTTCGGGCAAGGTGGGGGCAGTGGTGTAGCCGCCGTAGCCTTGTGTTGAGAGTCCGCCGCAGATGTTGCCCCATTGCAGGCAGGTGAGAGGTGGTTGGTCTGCCAGGTAGGCTGCAAGGAAGCCGGCGTTGAAGGCATCGCCGGCACCGGTGGTGTCTTTGGGGATGATGTGTGGCATCGCTGGGGCAAAGTGATGGTCGCCGTTGCGCCAGGCATGTGCGCCATTGGCACCGTCTTTGATGACGAGATAGGGGACAAGCTCTTGGAGGGTATCTGCTGCTGCTTGTATGGATGGTTGCTGCGTGAGGCTGAGTGCTTCTGAATGATTGGGCGTGAATAGATCGAGGCGGGAAACAACGGCCTGCACAATCGAATCGGACAAGGTTTCTTTGCGATATTGGCAATCCATCGAGACGGTGATGTCCCGTTCGTGGCAGGCGTCCATCAGTTCAGGCATGCGCTCATCCAGCATGAGACCAGTGTAATGGAGGTGAGGGAACTCAATGGTGTCGAGCAGGTCGAATACGCGCTGCACCATATCTGGTACGGGATCAACATAGCTGACAAAGGCGCGGTCATCAGGGTAGGAAAGGGAGACCGTCACCCGACGGAAGGGTTCATTGAGTTGGGTGATGAGGGTCGTATCGACATTTTCCTCAAGGAGTGTTTGTGAGACAAAGCGGCTGAAGAAATCGTTGCCGAGGGCGCCCACCCAGCCGACACGGACATTGAGCCTTCGCAGAGCAGTGACCGTATTCATCAAGCCACCGGGAATGACGGTGAGGTCGTCAGTGAAGATCTCTGCGCCCAACTTTGGGAATTCAGGGATTCCGGTGAAGATGATGTCACAGAAATAGTTACCTGGGATCAGAACGTCGTAACGATTTATTGCCATGTGCCGATGATGTCCTTATGTGCTTCCAGGAAGGCGCCAATTAGCTTTTCTGCCAGGGGATAGGAACCGATCAAGGGATGTACCGCTAATGCCTGTACTGCCAGAGTGTGTGATCTTTGCAGGATAGCGCGGGCGGCCAGTCGTTCGTACTGTTTAACGTCGCGCATCAAGAGATACTGCTGTTCTGGAATAGCGCCGACAGGTTCTGGGCGAACGCCATTGGCACTGATCCAACAAGCGACTTCCACAATGTCGTCGTCTTCCATGCCGTTGATTGTGCCGTTGTTGGGGACGTTCAAACCGGTATAGTGCGGTCGGTTGGTGACGATAGCTTCGATACAACCGAGCGCAACAGCAGCGTAGCCTTCTTCATCATCGCCGACAGGTTCCATTTGCTGTCGATCTGCGCCTGCACGGGCATGATTCATATAGGTGCGGCTGCGCTGATTCATGATGTTACGATAGATTTGAAGGCGATCATCGGCCTGTTTGAGTTGGGCCAACATGTTGCCTGTTAAGCGGACGATTTGTTCACCGCGTGTTTCCTCTTTTTCCAGCAGTGAGCGTAGGGCTTCATCGCGGTGATAGTAGTAATGAAGATATTCATTCATGAAGGTGGCCTGCCAATGACGCAGACCGGGGGCAAACATCTTCATGTGGGTGGCGTTGATGAAAGCGTCATCTTGCAAGAGACTGGGCAGCACTTCTTCGCCCCCATTTTTGACGCTGCGAGTCCAGGAGAGATGGTTCAGTCCGTAGACTTGATGTTGAAGGCGCGTCATGGGTATGCGCATGAAGCGGCTGACAGCATGTTGGGCTTTGTTGGCGCTATCGCAAATGCCAATGATGCGTCTAATTCCGGCGTAGTGCAACACCTGTGCGACCAATCCAGCTGGGTTAGTAAAGTTAAAAATCCAAGCCCCTGGTTTGGCGAGTTGTTGTGTCATATGGGCGTAGTTTAAGATGGCAGGGGCGCTGCGCAGCGCCATCGCAAAGCCAGCGGCTCCGGTGGTTTCTTGGCCCAGAACACCGTGCGAAAAACAAATACGCTCATCGGTGGCACGGCCTTGCTCTAATCCAGGTCGGATCGAGGTGATGATGTGGTCGGCATTGTGGATAGCTTCCTGGGCATTGGTACTCAATACGATCTTGAAGGCTGCGCCAGCCTGTTGCGCCATTTGCTGGCAGAGACTGCCGATAAGTTCGAGTTTTTCAGCCTGGTCATCCATCAACCAGAGTTCGCTCAGGGCAAGTTGTTCGGTACGGCGTATCAAGGAGGGGATCAAACGGGGGGTGCGGACACCACCACCGCCAATAATAGTTAATTTCATGGTTTTTCCTCTTGTTTACTAGACTTTTTGTATTGTGAAAAGAACATCCACATCATTTGGCTAGCGTTGATGTCACGGTTGGTTCGGCCCACACCAATTTGCGGTTGGGGGCCGCCTCCGGGCCAGGTGTGACCAGCATCTTTGATGGTATAGAAAATCACAGCGGCATTATCTTCACAGTTGACGTACTCAATCCCTGTGACTTGCCCTTGTGGTGGGAGGTTTTTAGGCATTGGATCACAATGGTTACGATCTGCCCAGCCCGCTGCCCATTCTTCTGTTGGTGGCAAACCTAAGCCCAGATTGCCGTTATAATTCACAATGCGGTCGTCTGTGCCATGAAAGGCCATCACAGGGATTGGGTGGGTGGGTTGGCACCCATCGGGCAAGGGCGTATAAGCTCCGGCAACGCTGCCAATTGCGGCAATTTTATCTGCGATCTCGCAGGCTATCCGATTGCTCATGCCACCGCCATTAGACAGGCCATTGGCATAGACCCGTGTCGTATCAATGCAAGCAGTGGTCGCCAAGTCATTGATGAGTGCTGAGATGAAGCCAACATCATCTGCGCCGCGGTTTCGGACGAAGCTGAATTCTCCAGCATTCCAGCGCAGTGGGAAGTTTGTGCCCTGGGGATAGACCACTGCGAAATTATGGTCATCGGCGATGGGATTCCACTGTGAAAAGGTGGCTTGCTGGCGTGGATTCGAGGCAAAGCCGTGTAGGCTGATGACCAAGGGCTGGCCGGGCGTGAAATCGGATGGAAGATAGAGTAGATAGCTGCGCACAAGGCCATTGAATTCGAGTGTGTGTTCGGATAAGCCAAGGTCAAAATTGTGCAGGGCGCAATCTTGGGGCTGATGTAGTGAGACAATCACCAGGCCGAGGGATAGACAGAAGGCGAAAAGACGCATCAACAATCTCCGAGTGCTGCTCTAGATCTTCGGAATGCCAAGATCGGATGCGCCGCGTTCCGATGTGATGGCTTCTGGATAGTAGCGGCGGATGATGTCTTGTACGAGTGCTGCCCGATGGACACGCTCGCGTCCGAGTTTGATGGCGGTGTCTTCCACATGAACCCCACTAGGATAGATATTGGGGGCGTTGCGTATGCCCAGTTTGACGTAGACGGGCGCGGTCAGGCGGATCATTTCTGGTACTTCATAATGGCGGACGAAGCCGCCAAAGTCATCGGGGACCTCGACATAAATATCTAGTGGCATAGTGATGGTTTGGCGTATGGCAGCTAATTGGGGTAGGGACAGGTCGGTGGGGACGTTGTATGTGCCTGCCCCCAGTTCTTCCATCCAGCGGACGGAAATGGGATTGGCAGCGCCCATTTGTACGGAAATTTTGAATACGAAATCCGCTGGAAGTTCGCCCGATTTTTTCATCTCGTTGCCCAGCCAGAGCAAGCCTTCGTCGGCGACAAGAGCCGAGCGCAATCCAAGGGCTGCGCCCCGCTTGAGGTCTTCGGCAGCGTAGACCACTTGATTCATGCCGCGCAGCCGGGCCCCCAGATTTTTGCCCGCGCCAGCGGTGATTTGTGCGCCTGTATCCCAGGCAGCACGGGGGCCAACAAACAAACTCACTTCGATTTGGGCGTCTGCACCGAGTTTCATCATTTCGTGGATTTCTTCGTCGGTGAGCATCATGATGCCACTGCCCTGTGAAATCCGCTGGAGGTTGACATCCAGCATGTCGGCTTCTTCTAGCACAGCCTTGAGGACATTAGGCCCCTCGACACTAGGAATTTCTATGCGGTAGTGCGCGCCATCGGGGAAGCGTGTGGTTGAGTCGGGTAGGGTGTATAAATCGCCAGAGGGCAGATTGAGCTTTTCTAAGAAGTTGCGGGTTTCTTGCATAGATGCTTTCTCCTGAAAATGTTCTGTGTTGTTTATAAACCAAATTGGCGTATTTGCCTATGCATCTGTGATTGCCCCTGATATTTCTTGTTTCGGAGATGTCGTTGGGCGTCTCTCCTCAACTTCAGGTACAATATTCCATAGTGTATTCATCAGGAAAACAATGATACGACTGTTCGTTGTTATTATCTTGTTTTTGATGTGGATGGCTTCAACTGCGGCGCAGGTCAACCAATGTGGAATCGTGGAGACAATTAACTATCCAATTGATACGAGTCGCTTCCAGCTGGTGCAGGATTTTGGTGTTGCCAGTCCACGACATCAAGGACGGCTTCACACGGGGGAAGACTGGTTTGGGGGTATTGGCTCATCGTTGGGAGAGGCTGTTCGTGCTGCTGCGGCTGGTCGCGTGACGTTGAGTTCTCCGCGTGGTTGGGGGCGGGATGGCGGTGTGATTATCATCCAACACACGCTGCCGGATGAATCCATTATTTACACACAATATGGGCATATCGTTGAAAGTGATTTAATTACGTTTCCACCGCGGTTGAGTTGTGTAGAGGCAGGGGATTTGATCGGTGTGATTGGGGATTCACGGCCTGCACCTCATTTACACTTTGAGGTGCGGGTGGGGAGCCCGGATAATCCTGGTCCTGGCTACTCGCGCGAGGATCCGCTGGATTTGGAGTGGCGGCGGCCTGCACAGATGATCGCCAATTTGCAGGCGCGCTTGCACCCTGCTTATAGCTGGCATGTGAGGGTCGGCCCTTATGCTCGCCCCCTGGTGCTGGAGAACAACGCGCTGATGGTCCTTGACGGCAAGGTGTTGCGGCGCATTTCGCCGGATGGTCGGGTATTGTGGCGTGTGCCATTGGAGCAGCCTGCCGTGAGTATTGATGGCTTCCAGGCTAATCCATTGATTACATATACTGACGGCACGTTGGGGCGGGTAGATTTTGAGGGCACGCCAGGTGAAGCGTGGTCGTTGGATTTCCGGCCTGATATGCCGCCGTTTTATATGAATGGTTCGCCCCTGTATCACACCTCTGATCAAGAGTTGGTCGCCTTGACGGAGGATCGGCGCAATTTTCTTTGGTGGGTTGAAGACATTCCACGCTACATACGGGCACATGTCAGTGATTCGTTAATTGGTTTGGTGGCGGATTCGCAGTTGTGGCTGATTACGCATGAGGGTGAAGTCTTGGATCGGGTGCGGTTGCGGGATGGTGCGGATTTGGCAACTTACCGGGATGGTTCGTTGGTTGTTTATTCATTGGGTGGCCTATGGCAGATTGATGCAGGGGGTGTTTGGTCAGAATTGATTGAGGATGTGCCTGCGGGTGGAGGTAGTGGGGCGTTGGCAATTACGGCGGATGGGCGTGTGTTTTTAACGAATGGTGCAAGGGTTTATGCTTATTCTCGGTTAGGAGATTTGGAGTGGGAAGCAGAACTGCCGTTTCCAGTTGGGGGTAGGGTGGAGATGGCGCATTATGACGACATCTTGTTGTTGACGAGTACCCATGGTGATGTGGTGGCGCTGCGGGATACAGGGGGAGTTTGCGATTATACGCGGTTATACGGCGATGATAAAGCCCAACAATGGCATAATTTGGGTGATGACGATATCTTGCGGGTGGGGGTGGGGGATCAGATTTTGGGGTTTGATTGGGGTGGCTTTGTAACCGGATGTTGAGTGGAATCCCCGCCATTGTTGATCAAGACATTGAACTGTTGCCGTTTTCGGAAAAATATGATGTGGGGTTGTGGAACCTGATTGATGGCAGCCGGGCCTATTTGCGACGTTGGCAGAACTGGCCGGATCAGGTTCAGTCTTTGAAGGATATGCGGAAGTTAATTTCCCATTCGCAGAAGAAGATCAAAAACAACGATGGTCTGGATATGGTCGTTTTGTATAAGGGACGGCCTGCGGGGAAAATCGGTCTGGTGTATATTGATTGGCGCAAGCGACGGACAGAGATTGGGTATTGGTTGGGGCAGCATTATGAAGGGTTGGGCCTGATAACGCGTTCTTGCCGGGTGTTGACGGATTATGCCCTGACCGGGTTGAATTTGGAGGTGGTTTTGATTCGCTGTGCTGTTGAAAATGTACGCAGCAGTGCGATTGCTGAGCGTCTGGGCTTCGTCTGTGATGGGATTTTATCGCAAAAGGCATGGATTCATGGTGTTAGCTATAAGGAAGTCCTGTATTCAATGTCGAGGAAGCAATGGAAGGCTCGTATGATCTATCATATTACGACCCGCGACGCCTGGAAAGATGCCCAGGTAAGCGGTGAATATCAAGCTAAGTCGTTAGAGACTGAAGGTTTCATTCATTTTTCCAAAGAAGAGCAGGTTGTCGAGGTGGCGAATCGATTTTATGTGGGGCAGCAGGGTTTAATCTTGTTGTGTGTTGACCCGGCTCAACTGCGTGCGCCGCTGCGGCATGAATCATCGGATGATGGTCAGTTGTATCCGCACTTATATGGGACACTCCCTGTAAATGCCGTCCAGCGGGTGTCTGATTTCTGGCCCAATGGAGATGGGAGGTTCACATTTCCGGTTACTAGGGTTGAATAAGTGTACATGCTTTGTAGCAAAATGGGCCGATTTCTGTATTGTCACCTATATTCAACATAGAAACATTGGTTGTACCTGCATTGCCGATATGGGCTGCCAGCAGCAGCATCAACGCGATTAGTAAAGCCACAATCACCAGTTCTATAAAATTGCGGTCTTGCGCCGAGACTTTCAAAGCGCGGCTCTCCATGCTATTTTGCCTTTCATTTGCTATAACCCAGCCAACTGCTCAAAGTTGCCCTTTAGACACTCTATACGCATGATATGAACAAAGGTTGCTGTTTTGTCTTATAATGTGATGATACGCAAGATAGCGCGAGGGAGCATATAATGGGTTTTGGGAAGGCGAGCCATATACATCATGTTTGATGAACACTTCAACCCCCTACCATCACGTCGAAATCGGGGTGTTTTGCGTTGGGTGTTGTTGGCATTGAATGGTGTTGGGCTAGGCTTATTTATTTTTTTCTATCCTAGTTTAGTTGAATATCATCCGACAGTCTTTGCTGATAATGATGTGCGGCTGGCGGTAATTGGCTGGGGGTTATTTCTTTTGTTTCATTTGACCCTGGTTTCTTTGCTTGAGGTACGTGAGAACGTCATCAATGCCTGGATGTATCGGCGACGCCAGCGGGATTTCCACCGTCTCTGGCAGCGAAGCCAGGAATCCGGGTTTGTAGCCAAAAGTCGGCTGCGTCGTGGCTGAATCGCCATCATCATATTTCCTCTTATAGCCAGAAGGGAACCGTGCCATCGGAGAGGGTGAATGAACCGCCTTTGTCTATCCAGGAGCGCAGTTGGTCAGCGTTCAAGACGGAGACAGGCAGTTTGGGTAAGCGGTCCATGCTGTAGGCTAGTAATGTCCAGACCAGGATGCTGCGCAAAGCTTTATTGATTGGCAGCGGATTTGTGCCAATGGCACGAATGTGTAGGGGTTGTGGTGTGATGTTTTCTTTGGGAACGGATGACACCAGCAGTGCTTCGGTATTGTTGAGTTTGAAGGCACTGCCCCAGGGTGGTTGGACAATGCCCCCTTCGGTGGCGTAGATTCGGGGTGCACCATGCCGGACGATCTCGATGGGGTAAAAGGTTGATTGAATAGCTTGTTCCCAGCCTGCAAGTGCGGTGAGCAGATCATCCTCGATTTTGCCGTCATGATGGATGATAACCTGCTGGTGCTTGAATTCTTTTTGTGGCAGCAGGTCACGCATGAGGGCATAGGGGAGGACATTTTCGCTCATGCTGACGCTGCGAACCCGATATCCCAGGAATTCACCGTTGGCTTTATAAGTGCGGACGATGCCCGTGTATTGGATGTTGTCAGATGATTTCTGGTGGGAACGGATCATATCTAACCCGATCAGCCGATCAACGTGTTCCAATGGTTCAGCCAATACAAATGGTGTGTTGCCAGTCTTGCCCAGAATATTCATGATGATGATGGGCATGGCGTCTGGGTCGTTCAGAGTTGACTGGTAGATCACATGCGTTGGCAGGCCGCGGCCTAGGGTCAAGGACTTGACGTAATCGGCAGTGGTATCGGTATCGGCATCTTCATCGGCGAATGATGCTGCACCTTCTGGGAAGAAGGCCAGAATGACATCTGGGTTTTCTTTTTCGCTGACGCGCACGGCACTTTCAATGTTGCTGCGCGAAACCACCCGAACCTGCCGTTCGCGGAGTATCTTGACAGAGAAACCAAAGTGGCGGTTGAGTTGCCGTTGCATAGCTTCGATGAAATCGTTGACCTCATCACCGAGGGTGTTGATAACGCAGATATGAACGGTTTCTTTTTGCAGGCGGTAGACGCCACATTTGGTAAAATCTTGAGGTAATGCTTCGGGATGGTAGGCACGGACGCGATCTTGTGCAAAGCGCAGGTTCATCTCGAAGTCTGCTGAGAAGAAGAGGTCGGGTTGAACTCGTGAGTTATAAGCGTTCTCGATTGCGCCCGCTTCTTTGACAACATCGCTGATGGCCTTCACCTGATTGGCGCGTTCTGCTGGTACCATCTGCAAGGCCTGAAGTGCCCGTTGTGCATCTAAGTTGAAGCGCGAAATATGTGCTTGGCGAACGACCAATTGTAGGGTACTGGCGAGAAACTCGAACTGGTGGCGTCCGAATTGAGCGGCGATAACCCATTCGCCGTCAAGCGCGGCGGTTAGGGTCTGTTTGAGTTCGTCGGATTGTGCTAGTGAAAGCAGCCGTTCACGATGGTCTGCCATTGGTCCGATGACACGCACCACCTCACCACGATCGCCGGTGACTTTATCCAGGACAGCGAGGCCCACCAGTTTTTCTTGAATGGTTTGTTGATGACGTTCGGTGCTGATGTATTGCTGAATGTTCTGGTCGTAGATCAGGCGGGAGGCGATGGAAATGGCGATGGCGGGTTGTGAGGTGTTTTCTTCCACAATCCAGGGACGCAGCCGGAATTCGCGCTCGATGCTGGCATTGCGGATGCGAGTACTCAGTTTCTGGGCGGCGGCCTGCATAGTGGGGTTCAGATCACGTAGTTGGGTGCGCAGCATTAAGCGCGCCTGTGTCATGGGGGCGGGTTGCCACAGATGGTCGGGTTCGATGTTTTGCAGACTACTGAATACTTCGGCTTGTTCACCGCGCAGAATATCGGCGGTGATGGTCATTTCAACTGGGGTACGTTCGGAATCGGTCAGGAGGCGGTCATCCATCCACAACCAAAGGCCTTCAAAGGCGCCCCGTACTTGTTGAACTAGGCGAGTTCCCATTTGCTGACGCTGTGTTGCCGGAATCTCACCATCTAGGATCAGTTGATAGGCAGTTAGGCGCGGCAATTGATCCAATGTGAGTGGGAAAATCTCGACAAACAGATCGGGCATGATTAGTTCAAGTGGGAGATCAGGCGATCGGTGAATTCCTCGGTATTCAAAGCGCCTTCAAGTGCGACATCAACCGTATGATCGCCTTCATTTAGGGTAGCGCGAACGGCACTCTCGATGCACTCGGCAGCATCTGGGAGCTTGTAGTGATGGCGCAGCAGCATTGCCACGCTGAGGATAGCGGCAGTTGGGTTGGCGATGCCTTGACCTGCAATATCCGGTGCAGAGCCATGTACAGGTTCCGCGATGGCGGCATCATCACCCAGATTCAAGGTGGGTACAAGGCCAAGCCCTCCTCCCCAGGCGGCAGCCATATCCGACAGAATATCGCCGTAGAGGTTAGAAGTCAGGATCATATCGAAGCGAGTTGGGTCTTTGACCATCCAATAAGCGGCTGTATCCACCAACAATTCGTCGGTTGTGATGTCAGGATACTGCTCAGCAATTTCGAGTGCCACCCGTCGAAAGAGACCGTCGGATTGGGGGAGGATGTTGGCCTTATGGACGATGGTGACTTTTTCACGTTCAGATTGACGGGCAAGATGATAGGCCAAATGGCTGACTCGTTCGGTAGCTCCGCGAGTAATCACTTTTTGGGCGGTGCTGATTTGCCCCCCTTCGTCGGTGCTTTCATCTACGACGTATAAGCCTTCGGTGTTTTCACGGACAACCACCAAATCAACGCCGTCTCTTGCTGTTGCAACGGGCATGTGGCGGGTTGGGCGGACGCTGGCGTAGGTTTCGAGCATCTGGCGTAAGCGAATGATGGGGGAGTAGTAACCTTCAACGGGGAAGGAGGGTGAATCTGCTGCACCATACAAAACAGCTCGATACTGTAGGACCGTATCGATGGTTTTCTGGGGGAGAGGAGTCCCTAACGCCTTAAAGTTGTCGTATCCGGCGGGTACCTGATGAATGTTGATGTTTGGGAAAAGTGCTTGAATCACCCGTACCGCTGCTGGAACAACTTCGTGTCCAACCCCATCACCCTTAATCACGCATAAATCCACGCGTGTGCCCTCCTGATTTCTTCGCTCACAAAAATGATTTTGTGAAAAAAGAAAGGGATTTATTCAAAAAACAATTTATGGTTCAATCTTTGAATATATTTTGGCACAGGCGACATATTTTGTCGAGAAACTCACTTGTGCGTTTCACACATAGAGTAAGGGGAGCGATGTGATGGCTCGTTTAGTTCTGATCCGGCATGCCAGGCCGGAAATTGATCCGGATATACCAGCTAATGAGTGGGGTTTATCCCCTGAAGGACGTGTAGCCTGCCCAAGATTGGCGCAGGCGCTTCGCCATCTGAAGACCCAGGTGGTCATAGCTAGTGAAGAACCCAAAGCAGCGGAGACGGGTGAGTTAGTGGCGCAGGCGCTCAACTTGCCATTTCAGACAGCCCCAGGCTTGCATGAACATGATCGTGGCAACGTCATCTTTGAGGGGGATCAAGCCGTTTTTCTTGCGAATGTTCGACGTTTTTTTGAGAAGCCTGATCAGTTGGTGTATGGTGCAGAAACGGCTCATGCTGCGTGCCAGCGATTTACCCAGGCTGTTCATTCTAGTATAGCAGATTTTCCTGATCGGACTGTTGCAATTGCAACACATGGCACGGTGATGAGCTTGTTTGTAGCGCAGTACAATCCGATTGATGTGGTGGATTTTTGGGGCCAGCTCAAGTTGCCGGATGCGGTAGTGTTGGCACGGCCTGGGTTTGAGATGGTTGGAACCATCTCACAATAAATCTATGTCGAGGCCGGCGCTGTCATGCATGAACACCTGTTGGCTATCGATTTGCTCGGCACCTTCTTGTAGTTGAACTCTCTGATATATTCCGTCTGGCTGCATGATCCAGACTCGCTGGTTGGTGCACAGGTCGGTTGCTAGAATACGGCGTACCTTTTGGCGCAGGCGTGAATCGAGAATGGGGAAGACGGTTTCTACGCGGTTATAAAGGTTGCGTCGCATCAAGTCGGCACTGCCGGCGTAGAGCTGTTGATCTTGCGGTGCATTCTGGAAATAGTAGATGCGGGGGTGTTCTAGATAGCGCCCTAAGATGCTGCGCACGCGGATGTTTTCGCTCATGCCAGGGATTCTAGGGCGCAGGCAGCAAATGCCGCGTACAATCAAATCAATCTGAACGCCTGCCTGTGATGCTTGATAGAGACGTTGAATGACAACTTCTTCTTCGAGTTGGTTCATCTTGAAGACCAGCCGGGCGGGTTTGCCATCAAGGGCGGCTTGTATTTCATGGTCGATGAGTTCTAGGATGGTCGGGTGCAAATATTCTGGTGCGACTAGCAGCCGATTGTAGGCGGTTTCCGGAGCATAGCCTGTGAGACGATTAAACAAACGTGAGGCATCCTCACAGATTTCTGGGTCACTGGTGAATAAGCCCAGATCAGTATAGAGGCGGGCGGTGGCGGCGTTGTAGTTGCCGGTGCCCAGATGGACATAGCGCTGCAAGCCTGATGTTTCCCGGCGGATGACCAGTGCGATTTTGGCATGGGTTTTGACGGGGAGTTCCTCGACACCGTAAGTCACATGGACACCACGATGTTCTAATGCGCGTGCCCATTCCAGGTTGTTTTCTTCATCAAAGCGCGCCTTAAGTTCAACCAACACAGTGACTTGCTTGCCATTTTCTCGGGCGTTGAGCAGGGATTGTACAATGGGCGAATTCTTGCCGACCCGGTAGAGTGTTGCTTTGATTGCCAGTACACGTGGATCGTGAGCAGCCGAATGGAAAAACTCTTCAACAGGTTTGAACGAATCGTAGGGCAGATGCAGCAGAATGTCATTTTTCGCGATCATCGAGAAGAGGTCGGTTCCCTGGGGTAAGGGTTCTGGGAAGCGCGGCACATAGGGCGTATATTTCAGGTCAGGCCGATCCACGCTGGTCAGTTCAAACAAGCTAGCAGACCCCATCGCACCGGGGATGCTGTAAACATCGCGGTCAGGATCAACTTCGAGTTCGCTAATCAGGCGTTGTAGCATGGCAGGGCTGATGGTGTTGGGCACGCTGAGGCGAATAACTGACCCAAACTGCCGTCTGTGGACGCTTTCTTCAATGATGGTGCTGAGATCGAATAGTTCTTCGTCTTGTTCGTGTTCATAGTCGATGTCGGCGTTGCGGGTAACGCGGAAGGGATGTTGCTCAATAATGCTCATGCCGGGGAACAACAAATCGAGGTTGGCCGCGATAACATCTTCTAGCCAGAGGAACTGGTAAGGCTCGCTGTTGCCAGCTTTGATCTTGCCCAGATCGACTAACCGCGAAAGTGTATCGGGCACTTTAATGCGGACGAAATCGCTATGTTTGTCGAGTGGATCTTCAAGGTGAACATGTTGCAGAAAGATGCCGATATTCAGGCTCAGGTTGGAGATGAAGGGGAAAGGACGGGCATGGTCGGCGGCGAGGGGTGTGAGTACTGGGAAGACTTCTTCATGGAAATATTGTCGGACGGCTTCTTGATCTTGTGGGTTCAGGTTCTGGCACTTCAGGATGCGAATGCCTTCATCTTCTAGCATACGCAGCAAGTCGGACATGGTAGCACGTTGGTCACGCATGAGATCGAGAATCTGGGCCCGTAGCGTGTTGACCAGTTGGGTTGGGGTGTAGCCATCGGCCCGTTTAGAGCTCAGGCCAAGTTTGATCTTCTGGATGTAGGAGGCAACCCGCACCATGAAGAATTCATCCATGTTATTGCCCACGATAGCGATAAACTTCAAGCGTTCCAACAGGGGGATCGAGGGGTCTTTGGCTAATGCTAGCACACGAGCATTGAAGTGGATGTTGCTAATCTCGCGGTTGGTGAAGATATCGGGTTGGAGTTTGGGCAGTGGGGGTAGCTGTGGGGTGTCCTGAAATTCCATGTTCTTCCTCTGGGGCAGCCTGAATTTGTCTGATTATAGACCTTCCACACCAGAAGACAACTGAAGATCAGCTTATTTTAGTTCAATGAACTGTGAGGCATCCAATGCCATTGTGGGGGGCAGGGCTTCTCCTGTGGTGGGACGAACGGTGATGGTGTAGTTGCTGTATTCGCATTCGCTAATGTTGCCATAGTCAGGATTGAAGACCATCAGATAACTGTCTTGATAAGGGCGGAGGTCAACGTTTCCTCCCTGTTCTAATAAAAACGCGCCGGCCTCCTTGCCCTTGATACCAAAGGCCCAAAGTTCCAGCTGACGATTACTCACCTTGATGGTGTAGACATCGGAGGCAAGTTCTAGTTTGAAGAAATTGGCTCCCAGTTCTTGAATACCTTCCCCTGTGAAGGTCCAATCGTTGCCCGGTTCGTCAATGACTGCTTCTAACCAGACTCGAGCATCATTGAACATGGGGGTGAGGTCGTAGTCGCGCATCAGGTTGCGAATATGATAGCGGAGAACGGCTTCTGGGATGGTTTCGTTGTAGGTTGCCAGGGTCTTACGTAGCGGTTCCCAGCTTTCGTAGGAGCTGATGTTTTCCCAAAGTTGCAGGATAATGGCCTTGCCATATTCTTGTGCCAATGATTCCAGCAGCAGCCAGTTTCCATACTGCAAAAGGCCGTCGGTAGGGTCAATTTCCTGGCTGATTCCCAGGCAGACTTCAGGGTAATCGAACAAGGTCATGACATAATTCGTCGCGTCTTGTTTGTCGGGGAAGGTGAGAGTTTCCATCCAGGCCGATGTTGCCTCGAAATACCAAAGGTGGTCTTCGTTGTAATCATAGCCATATTGAATCGCATGATGAAATTCATGGGCAGCGGTGGTTTGCATGACAGTCATGGGGGTTTGGTGATCGTCTAATTCAGCCTCGGCATAGTCGTCATCAAGCAGGATGTAACTGGGGGCAGCGGCATCTTCAACGGCCTTTGTATTGGGATTATCCCCTTTTGGGAACTCCGAATAGGCTACTCCAAGATCGCCATCTGACAGCTTTTCCATCAACTCCACAATATAGACATCGTAGCGATCATCGCCGCCAGCAATCCCGTCGTCTGGTGGTGCTGGCCAACCAAGCTGATTGATTTGAATATCGCGTACTCTTTCTAGTGTTTCGCCAACAGCTTTGACATATTCTTGAGTGGTGGCATCGTTGCCTTCCAGAGTGTAGTGAATGCGGAAGTGTTGGGTATCATAAGTTAAGGCCGTACCGCTGAGCTCGACCCGTGTTACCTGTGCCGCTTCTTCTGGTGTCACGGGGCGAATCGTCAGGCGATACTCTCCGGAAGTTTCCTGAATGTTGCTGGCCACGACGGTGTATTCGCCACCTTCATCAGAAACATAGGCTAACTGCGAATCCAAAGAAGTCAGGTTGCGGTCATCGTTTTGTGCGATGCGTTCTTCTCTGCTGTCATACAGGATGAGAAAGGTGTCGAGGTTGCCGGATATACGTTCCAGCGTGATGATGACGGCCTCGCCTGCATCCAAGGTGAGGGGGTATTCATCGTCAGCGACATCATCACCCATATAGCCTGTATGAGTTTCTGGGAGGGGTGGATGGGGAAAGGGGGGGTGTTCAATAGCAGGAGTGCGTGCAGCATAGGTGATAGAGGAATAGAGCGTAGTGGTGACGATCAGGGTGGTGATGATGGGCACAGGCTTCCTCCAATTTTTGCGCTCGTACAATCGTATTTTAATTATGCTGTTTTTTCGATTGTTTGCATCAGGCTGATGCGGATTGATGTATAGCTAAAGAGCAGTATGCTGATGAGGCCCATGACAGCTCCGAAGCGATACATGACGATGGGGCCAAAATGATCAAATAGGGCGGCGCCGATTGGTGCGCCAATTGCCCCACTAAGGCCGAAGACCATCATGCCCAAGCCAGCCTGGGCGGTGGCGCGTAAGCGGGGTGGCGCGATCTCAAAGACAAAGACGACGCCCGCCGCCCAGAATGCCGAAAATGAGGGGCCGTGTAGAAGTTGTACTACTACACCCAGGTTGGGATCGCTAATGAAGGAAGTGAGCAAACTGCGCAAGGCAAACATGCTCAAGGCGATAGTGAGGACGCCCCGTGCCGTGAACTGGCGAATAAGCCATGCGGACAAGAAGAAGATGGGCAGTTCACTGAGGCTGGCAGCCGCAACCGAAAGGCCTATCAGCCCTTCATCTGCGCCTATAGCGTCCATGAACAGAGCGAAATAACTGAAGATGAACGTGTTGCAGATGCCCATAAGGAAGACCGCCGCCAGAAACACGCGCATGGTGTTGTTTGTCAGCAGTTGACGGAGGTTATGGAAGAATGGCTCCGACGGGCTGGGTTTGGGTGATGGGAGCTGCATGACGGTGAACCCTGTCATTATCATGAGGGCGATATAGAGGGCAAACACCACATCAAACCCATGATGCTCGATCATCTCGCCGCTGAGCCAACCCGCAACTCCAAAACCGACGCCACCCCATAGGCGCAGCTTGCCGTAAGTTGGCCGATCATCGCCTAACATTTCCAGCACTGCGTTGTCGGTGAGGGGAACTAGTGGCGCAATCAGAAACACCTGAATCATGATGAGAATAAGCAGGGAGAGGAACTGATCTGCGCGGGAGAGCAGGTAAGCTGGGATGATGGCGCTAAAGGCCGCGAAGGGTAGCAAAACTTTGTGAATATGGAGGCCGTCGGCTAATGAACTCCAGAAGGGTGCACCGATCAGGTTGGCGATGGTCGTCGCAGCTAAGATATAACCGATGCCCTGTTTATCAATGCCAACATCTTGATAATACAGGACGAGATAGGGGATGAGCGCCCCACCGCCTGCGAAGAAAAAGAAGTATGCTGCTGATGCCAGAATCCGATGACGCATAGGTGTGAAACCTCCTCTGTCATTGTCCGGCACGATGCTGAATTTACCTATAGCACCATTGCAGTCCGCAGTTGGCAAGACGCTCAAGATAGGGCAAAATAGGATCAATAGCCTTGTGACTCAATTGAGGTGGTCTCGTGGCAGAAACAATAGGGGTTAAGGTGTATTCTGACCTTGATATTTATGCAGGAATCCAGGGGATCATGCAGGATAGTTATCCGCCGTTGATGCATGATCGCCACCGGATTAAGGTTGAAGTGAACAATGGTGATGTGATCCTCTCTGGTCATGTCAAAGTGCCCCAGACCGCCAATTATCTACTCCGGCATGTTCAAGCTGTTCCAGGCGTCAAAGCGGTTGATGTGCAAGCGATCTACAATGATGAAGCAATCCGCTTGGATGTGGGGCAGGTGGTTCCGCCGGGAATCCAGATCGTGGTGGAATATGGTGCGGTGGTTCTCGTCGGGGAATTGCCCGTAGGGGTAGAAGCTGAAGCATTAGTGAAAACGGTGGCGAAGGTCGCGGGCGTGCATCGGGTGCTAACGGATCTAAGGTAGTTTGTAGGGTTCTGTTCGGCGCAGTAGGGGATTCAAGTGATGATGGTTGCGCCGGATGTCGAACACATGGCGGGCGGCCTCCATCGCAATCCGTGAATCCATCTTAGATTCCCCCACTTGGCGATCTGGGAAATAAATGGGAGTTTCCACGACTCTAAAGCCCATCCGTACCGTGACATAGGCCATCTCTACCTGGAAGACATAGCCATTGCTGTTGATACGCTCCAGATCAATCCCAATGAGTGTTTCGCGCCGCCACAAGCGAAACCCGCCTGTTGCGTCATAGACTGGAATATGGAGGATGGTTGGTACGTAAACGCGATTGGCCCACCAACTGAGCAATTTGCGATACATACTCCAGGATTCATCCACGCTGCCACCCCGTACAAAACGCGATCCTAAGACCATATCTGCGCCTTGTTCGATGATATTGAGCATAGTCGGAATGTATTTGGGCTGATGGGAAAAGTCAGCATCCATTTGCAAGATGTAGTCGGCGGAGTCAGCGATGGCGTGTTTGAACCCCGCAATATAAGCAGGGCCAAGTCCTGTTTTCTCTTTGCGATGGAGAACTTCGATTTGATTAGGGAACTCCGCTGCCCACTCATCGGCGATCTGGCCTGTGCCGTCTGGTGAGTCATCATCCACCACCAGGATGTTCAGATTGTCCAGTTCGAGCGCAAACAAAGCTTTGATAATTTCGGGCAGATTTTCCGCTTCGTTATAGGTGGGTAGGACGATGACAAGCCTGGGCATGGTGGGTTTCCTAAACAGTGGATAACTGATTTTTAGTCTAAGCGAAAGCACAGGGAGCTTCAAGCATTGATTGTGGACAAACCTAAATTATCCCTTCTCGTCATCCTGTGATAGATTACACAGAGAATGCTTTTAGTCGGTAGGGTCAGAACCATGTTGCGTCGAATTATGATGATGAATCAAGGCCAGCGAGTTGTCCTCTTTGTCCTTGTTTTTGGCAGCGGTATGTTGCTGATTCTGGCGTTGACGGCCTTTCTGTTTTTGCAATCGCTCAACAGTGCCCCACGTACCATCGCCACTGCCCGACAAGCGGGTATCATTGTTGAAGAGTTTGCCATTTTACCTGATGAGGATGCGTATCCGGCAGCTCTTACTGTGTCGGCCGATGGCACGGTATTCACTGGCAGTTATGACACGGGTACGGTATGGTCAGTTTCATCTGGTGGCGAAGTCAGCGAAGTTCCGGGTACACGCGACAGGATTGGCGCAGTTACAGGGTTGACATTTGCGCCAGGTGGTACACTTTATATCTTGGATCGGATCGAGTCGAGTCCAGGCGCTACTGGTGGCATGATCTGGCAACTGACAGCTGACGGTCAACTTCGAGTCTTTGGCACGATACCCGATGACTTCATCACACCGGATGATATCGTGACAGATGAGGAGGGTAATGTCTACGTGACGGATCGTGGCAGGCGCGAAATTTGGCGTTTTGATCTGGGCGGATCACCCGAGTTGTGGTGGACTGTGTCCGAAACCGATGAGCGCGCCAATGATGTCCTGCCGACAGGTCTTGCCTATGATCCGGTTCAGGATGCGATCTTGCTCACGGATACACTGGCGGATACGATTTATCGCATCGCTCTAATTGATAAGAAAACGGACATTCTCTATCGTTACGGAGGAGACGAGACTGTGCCCGGTTTTGACGGCATCACCGTCGCGCCAGATGGCACAATTTATGTGGCGGCTTTTAACCAGCGGATGGTGGTTGAGTTGCGAGACAATGAACTAATTCCATTGGCTGAGGGCTTCCGGGGTGGTAGTGATGTCGAATATTATGTGGGGCGGTTATATGTGACCAACTTTGACCAGCGCAGTATTGCCCTGCCGGGAATCGTTGATCCCTTGCTGCCCTTTGCGTTGGATGTCATCACGCTGCCATCCGACGTTTAGCCAACGAATGCTTGTCAGTGGCCAGGGTCTGGGCTAGTATGGCGTTCTGGAGATGTGAGTTGAGTGTATGGACTTTCGATCAAACGAGCCGCCGATGGATCCATTGGCGGATACCCATCCGACCCAGACCTTCCCACAGGTGAACGTGGAACAACGCCCTTCAACTTTGCAGGGTATTGTCGGTCTATTGTTGCTGTTAGGGGCAGTGGGTTTCACCTTTGCGACAGTGGTCGTGCTGGTAGCGGATCCATCGGATAAGGATCGTACGATTCCGTTTGTGCCGACTCAGGCAGGCATCCAAGTAACGACGACGGTGACCGCTCAACCACCGACACAGACCGTAGCCCAGACGGTTGTGCTCGCGCCGCTTGACCCCGAAACGGCGGCTGCATTGTTGCAGCAACCGCTGATGGAAAAAGACGATGGAATGAGTATGCGGGTGGAGCGCGATATGCATGATCCGTTTACTATCATACCAGATCGTCCGCGGAATGAAATCATCATCTATGAAGCAGTCCAGGGTGATACGATTGATGGGATTGCGCAGCGTTTTGGATTGGAATCCGAGACGATTGCCTGGTCGAATGACCGTAGTATTGTGCAGGTATTGCGTCCTGGCGATCAGGTGAATATTGTACCTGTTGATGGGGTATTGGTCCGAGCAATCGGCAGCCAGCGTCGTATTGCTGATTATGCCACGCAGTATAAAGTGGATGATGCCAGGGTAATCCTTAATTCTGAGTACAATGATCTGGCAGGTTTTACGCCAGAGACGATCCCGCCCAGCGGGACACAAATCTTTATTCCGGGAGGGGAGGCCGAAGAAATTGTGTGGACGGCGGCCATTTCTATTTCGGAAGAAGGGGGTAGTCCTGGTGGAACTGCGTCAGGCGCGGCTTATGTTGTGTTTCAACCGGGTGATCCGGGTGATTGTGGTCGGCAGGAGATTGTTGGTGGGAGTTTTTGGACGAATCCGATTCCTTCGGGCAATTACTTCATCTCGCGTGGTTATTCAAGCTGGCATACAGGGATAGACCTAGCGCGGACACCCGGCATTCCGATTGCAGCGGCCAATGGTGGGCGGGTGATCTTCGCCGGGTGGAATAGCTTTGGTTATGGGTATATGGTTGCTCTTATTCATGGGCCAAACATGACCGTCTATGGACACCTGAGCGAAGTTCATGTCAGTTGTGGTCAGGATGTCGCGGCTGGGCAGATCATTGGTGCGATGGGCAGTTCGGGCAATTCTTCTGGCCCCCATCTCCATTTTGAGATTCGCAGCCGTTCTGGGAGTACCTATGTTCCCTATGATCCATCTTCTCGAATCGGATTCTAAACCCCTATGTGGAAGTATCTCATTTTGTGTCTGTTGCTGATCATACCGTTTGCCGGCGCTGCCCAGAGAGAGGAAACACTTTTGTTAGGCGAGGTGGTCAGTAGTGAGATCAATGACGCTTCGCCGCGAGTCGTGTATGGAGTGGATGTGCTGCGTTGTGACTTTCTCTCGATTCGGTTGCGCACCATCAGCGGCAATCTTGACCCTATTTTGACCGTTTTAGACACCAACGGAAACGCCCTTGTTAGGAGGGATGATGGGGAAAACAGTCTTGATATTGCTATTGAGCCGGTGTCAATCCCTGCCAGCGGGCGCTATCTGATTGTGGTGGGGCGTTTCGGCTATGGGCTGGGCACGACCAGCGGCGTATTTGAACTGGTTGTGGATCGGATCGGAAATGGTTCGGAGCATGGCTGTGCGCTGCGCTATGGTGATACGGTCTACAATGGCATCACCAACATTGATCCGCGAGTGATTTACAGCTTCCGTGCCAACCAGGGTGACATTATTCATATTACGATGGAGCGCCGGACGGGTGATCTTGATCCGCGCTTGGAAGTGGCAGATAATGCAGGTTACTTGCTGGCGGAAGTTGATGATGTATTCGGGACAACAGATGCCTATATTGATGGGTTGCTGATCCCGTATGACGGCGTTTACTATATAATTGCCTCACGTTATGGTGAAGATAGCGGAACGAGTACGGGGAACTTTGTCTTGATGTTGGAGGAAGCCAGCGAGAGTGGATTGGGTAATTCTTCGCGGGCGGCGATCCCGGTTCGGTTTGGTAGTACAGTTGAAGGGACCCTAACAAGCCAGCGTTACGAACAATACTATCGGTTTGATGCCAACCAGAACGACATCATCACGGTGCGGATGAATCGGCTGTCGGACAATATTGATGCCTACCTCGTCATTATGAATGCGGCCTTGCAGGAGCTCACATTTAACGATGATAGCAACGATAGCCAGAACGCGCTCATTGAGGATTTTTTGATCCCAGCGGATGGCACATACTATATTCTGGCGACACGTTTTGATCGCAAAGATGGGCTGAGCACTGGACGCTATAGCTTGCAGGTTGAAGCGGATGGGAATGCATTTGATTTGGTTCCTGCCAATGTTCGCCGCATCAATTATGGAGTCACGGTCACTGGGACGATTGATGATATAACGCCGGACGTTTTGTATGCGTTCTGGGGCGATGAAGGTGATAAAGTGATGGTTGCGCTCAACCGAAGGGATGGTGATCTTGATCCGATGGTGAGCATCGTTGCGGAAGATCGGGTTTCGGTCTATCTCAAGGATGATGATGGGGGCAACGGGCAGAATGCCTTGATTGATGAGTTTACTTTACCTTTGACAGGAATTTACTATATTCGTGTGGGGCGTTATCAGGGTGATGATAATCCGAATACCAGCGGGAGCTATGTGTTGACGTTTGCCCAACGATTTGATGAATAGAGGCAACAAATCCAGCAGATGGTCGTTGTTATTGGCAGCATATCATGGTGGGCACCTACGAAGAGGCCACAAAGGAGAGACAGAAGATGCGGCTTATTGCTATTTGGGCGTTATTGATACGGGTGACACTCAATATTGGGGCGGATCCAAGTGAAACGCTGCGTCAGCTTGAGGAAACGGTCATACCTGAAGCGGATATTGTTGATCTGGCGCGACGGTTCAATGCTGTCGATGTGGACAGCATTCACGTTGTGGTACGAGTGTATCAGATCGGCGATCAGGACACATTTTATGTCTCGAATACAGATGCGAACACGATGTCAAAGATAACGGCCCGTTTGGTTGCGATGGGTGATCATGCCTACATCTGGGTAGAGGGTGGCGGTGATTTTCCACAATCCGATTTAGATTGGTTGACTCGATCATTTGATACGCAAGTCTACGAGCCAACGCGTGAACTTTGGGGGAGTGAGGCTTCTCCGGGTGTAGATGGTGATCTGCGAATCCATATTTTGTTTTCGACGGGGCTTTCGCCTGGAACAGTAGCCTATTTTGCACGACGGCATTCGTTTCCGGCGGCGGTTGCTAACAGAAGCAGCCAGCGTGAGTTGATGATTGTCAATCTGGAACACTTTCGGGACGATCTGGTAAGAGATGACCTGATTAGTGTGTTGGGGCACGAATTCCAGCATATGATTGCGCATAATCTTGACTCGAATGAGGACTCGTGGTTGAACGAGGGGATGTCCACATTTACCGAATACTATCTGGGTTTTGGTACATCTGCTGGGGCAGCGGATGCCTTTTTTGCCAACCCGAGCACTCAATTGAATTCATTTGGCCTATTTGCAGTTGGCATTGCGGACTATGGTGCGGGTTTCACCTTTTTGACCTATTTCTATGAACGGTTGGGGTTAGAAGCTTTGCAGATGCTCAGTAGCGACCCGGCGAATGGTCTGGTGGCTGTGGATGATGTGTTACGGGAATTTGGACAGCCGGATGTCGATACCTTTTTTGCGGATTGGGTGTTGGCGAATTTGTTGCAGGATCCAAGTCTAACGGCTGAAGGTTATGGTTATGAGAGCTTGGATGGAACGACAAGTGCCAGTGTCCGCAAGGGATCGGTGAGCATGGGGAATGTGTTGCCCCAATACGCGACGGATTACTATGTGTTTGATGAAGTTGCGGATGTTGGCTCGTTGCAAATAAGCCTGGACTTGCCCGAAACGACCTCATTGGTATCGGTGGATACAGATGGCAGCAATACCCTGTGGTATAGCAATCGAGGTGATGTGAGTAACATGCGGCTGACCCAAGCCTTTGATCTCACCGAAGTCGAGCAGGCAACATTGAACTTTCGGACATGGTACGAGATTGAAGAGGGTTGGGACTATGCTTATGTGACTGTCAGCAGTGATGGGGGCGAGCATTGGGATGTGTTATCTGGCAATCACACAACCACCTATGATCCGCAGGCGAATGCTTATGGCCCTGGGTATACGGGGTATTCAGATGGCTGGGTGGAGGAGTATATCTCCCTGAATGATTATACTGGACGGCCGATTCTGCTGCGCTTTGAGCAGATTACGGATGATGCCGTCAATGAGGCGGGAATGGTGATTGATGATGTGTCGATCCCAGAGATTGGTTATTCCAGTGACTTTGAAATTGATAGTGGTGGCTGGCAGAGTGAAGGTTGGATTTTAACGAATAATCTGCTGCCGCAGGATGCCTGGGTGCAGGTGATTTACAACAATGCAGATGGTCAATTTGATGTCCAACGGTGGCGGGCAAGTGAAGGCAGTTCCTGGCAACTTGATTTGAACCCAGAGACCAGGCTGGTGGTGGTGGCGGTGTCACCTTTTGCTTCGGTGACGACGATTCCGGCAGTTTATACGCTGAATGTGGAAGAAATTAGCCCCGCAAATTAACGCGAGGCTGTGTGTTCCTTATTGTGTAGGCGTTGCGGTAAACAGGAAAGGCAACGGAGGGAGTTCTCCAGGAACCGAGGTCATCCCTGGCGGGAAACTGGAGTTCCCTGTTGGATCAAAGGGCGAATTGGACTGCTGTGGTTGTTGTGTTGGCAGTTGATTGGGGTCGATTCCCGGTGGTAGATTTGATGTTAATGGCTCGAAAGGATTGGAGGTTTGTTGGGGTTGCTGGACAAATGTAGCAAAGACATAACCCGTATCCCCTTCATAATTAATGGTGTGCCATTCTGAGCCAGGGGTGGTGACATCAACGGATGCACCAGTTTCTAATGTACCGATGACAGAACACTCTGGATCAGCACAATCCAAAACCTGAACGGGTTGGTCGGCGACGACAACCCACTCGACTTCTTGTTCTGGTGGGGGTAGTTCAGATTGGAAGAGCGGGTTGCCAGTATTGCTATTGTTGTCGAATGGTGGCCCACTGTCTATCATTTGTTCTAGTATTTCTTCTGGGTTGACACTGGCAGTTGGGGTGGATGGGATCGATTCCACTGTTGTTGGCAAAGGGACAGCCTCGGTGGGTTGGACTGTCGTCGCTGGGGATTGTGTTGAAGCAGATGTAGATGATGGAAGAACAAACTCGGTGGGTAATTCCTGTTGTTCTGCCCCACAGGCTGCCAGGATAAAAGCCAGCACAACCAATGGTATAATTTGACGCATAGTACCCCTCACTTATAGATTGCGAACATTGCTACTCATAATAGCAGAACTTCTCATGTGAATCATAACGGAAAGAGTACGATTACACGAATTTTACAAAACCTATACATTCTGGATAAAAAGATATGTTAAAATAAGTTTAAGGAAATTCACATTTCCTTAAACAAAAAGGAGGGAGATGATCATGAAAACCCATCAGGCACGGCATCTCCTTGAAGATGCTGGCAAACTTGTACATCATATAGCAGTGTTCGCCACATGCTATGGACGGCATTATGAATTGTGCCCCGGCAGCCCGGATGATGCATGGGCACTTTATGAGACAATCCAGGCAATACAAGCGGAAATCGCAGCAGGGTTGGACGAAATCTTATGGATGAGACCTCATCATCGCTGTGGCGAATGGTGGGAACGTCAGGATGTGATGGATGTGAGTACAGCCCAGGCTATCAGCTATGAAGTGAGCCATTTGATTGCCTGCTGCGCAGCCCATGAAGCGAAGGCACCCGGTTCAACGGCTGCTATTCAGAATGCACAACTGGCGATAGCTGGGATGTTGCATCCAGCAGCGATTCAGGTAGGTGAAGCGGCCCGCGAAGCCAGTTAATTCAAGAATACTGCCACGCCAGTTGCAGAGCCGCCTCTGCGCTCGCATTTTTATTTCCTTCTCGGCTGCTTTGCCAGATATAACACTCAACAATGAGCAAATCATCTGGTCCTGCCAGCCCGATATAGGTCAGGCCGACGGGTTTATCGGGGGTTGCACCACCTGGCCCTGCAATCCCAGTGACACTGAGAGCGTAGTCTGTGCCAAAGGCTTGCCGTGCCCCGGTTGCCATTTCCGCTGCAGTTTCTTCACTGACGGCGCCATGCGCAATCAAGGTCTCTTCGCGCACGTTGACAAAGCGCCGTTTGGCCTCGTTAGAATAAACCACGACTCCTCCCATCACATAGGCTGAACTGCCTGCGACGTTGGTCAGACGATGGGCAATCAAGCCACCGGTGCATGATTCAGCGGTACAAATAGTTTGCCCGGATTGACGTAATCGTTCACCTAATTGCTGTTCTATACACGACATAGATCGCCACTCAGTACGAATCTCTCAAGATTTTGCACGAATTCACCCCATTTCGCTAGGTGCTGTGCCCTTGTTGGGGCTATAATGTGGGATAACATTGACCAAATATGGGATAATGAGGGATAAATTCACCAATGGGATTTTGGGGTTGGCGTCCATTGGTTTTTAATCTATTTATTTGTGTTCTGGTTGTTGCCTGTACAAGCAAGGGAGAACAACAGCCTGATCTTGTTCCGACTGCCCTGCCTCCAGTCACGTTGACGCTGCGAATACCGACGCAATCCATGACCCTTTCAGCCCAAGCCACCAACCAGCCGATTTCCAGCCCACCCTATCTGCTTGCACCTGACCCGGTGTGCGATACAGTCGCGCAGAATCGCATCGTTTGTTTGGGACTTGTTAAAAATATTCATACACAAGTCGTTCAGGATGGGGTAGTGTATGTCAAGGTGGTTGACAGCGGTCACAATCGTCTTGCAGAGACCCCGATATTGCTCGAGCAGCGTTTGATCTCCCCCGGCGGAATCGCCCCGTATCATGTTGAGTTTACTGATCTAGTTATTGAAGATGGTGTTAGAGTTCATGTAGATTCCGTAGAGATAGGACATGATTCTAGCCGTTACATCCCGCTCGAAATTATTGATTCAGCTTATGAACAAGATGATGTGGAGGTGAGGATCTACAACCCTCAGATATTTGATGTTAAGTCGGTGCGGGTGGTCATTGTCTTGATGGATTCAGCCGAGCAAATCGTGGTGTATCGGTTGGTAGAGGTGGGTCAGATCAAAGGGGGCGAGACCCGGCGTGTACAAGTGCGGGTTGTGCCGATGCTGCCTGGCACAACCCTGAATTTTCACGCGGAAGGTGAAATTCCATCCGCGTAATGGTCAGCATCAAGCGATGGTTACAGCATCACACAGGTAGACATCCTGGATGGTATTGAGTAGTTTTGTGCCTTCTGCCATTGGACGCTGGAAGGCTTTACGTCCGCTGATCAGTCCGGTACCGCCCGCACGTTTGTTGATGACAGCGGTCTTGATGGCATCCGCAAAGTCGTTGTCGCCACTTGCGCCACCAGAGCTAATCAGACCAGCACGGCCCATATAGCCATTTGCCACTTGATAACGGGTCAGGTCGATGGGATGGTTGCTGCTTAGGTTGGAGTAGATGCGTTCGTCCAATTTGCCATAGGAGGAAGCACCAGAATTCAAGGCTTTGAAGCCGCCATTGGTAGTTGGGAGCTTCTGTTTTACGATGTCGGCCTGGATGGTGACGCCAAGATGGTTGGCCTGCCCGGTTAGGTCGGCTGCGGTTTCGTAGTTTGTACCGTTGACCTTGAAGTTTGAATTGCGCATGTAGCACCACAGTACGGTTGCCATCCCCAGTTCGTGGGCATAGGCAAAGGCTTCGGCCACTTCGACAAGCTGGCGACTGCTTTCCTCTGAACCGAAATAGACGGTTGCGCCGATGGCGACAGCGCCCATATTCCAGGCTTGTTGAATGTTGCCGAACATGATTTGGTCATAGGTGTTGGGATAGGTCACCAGTTCGTTGTGATTGATCTTGACCATGAAGGGAATGTGATGGGCATATTTGCGGGCAACCGCACCCAGTACGCCGAAAGTTGACGCGACGGCATTGCAGCCGCCTTCAATGGCAAGCTTGACGATGTTTTCTGGGTCGAAATAGGCTGGATTGGGTGCGAATGACGCCCCAGCCGAGTGTTCAATGCCCTGGTCTACGGGTAGGATAGAAAGATATCCGGTTCCACCCAGGCGCCCATGGTTGAACATTTGCTGCAAGCTTCTGAGAACCCGGGGGTTGCGATCTGACTGTGTGTAAACATCATCAACAAAGGTACTGGAGGGGAGATAGAGTTGATCTTTACTGATGGTTGAACTGGTGTAGTTGAGAAGAAAATCGGATTCATCGCCAAGTGCTTCAGCGATCTTATCAATTCTTGTATCAGGGGTGATAGTAGCGACCATTGTGAACTCCTTCAATCAATAGGTATTTGAACACAGGGTGAAGACAGTATAGCAGTTTTGGGGTGGAATTCAGCCATATGAAATGTTTATCCGGTTGAAATGTCGTCTTCCGATTTGGGTGTGTTGCTGACGGATGCAGATGATGGTTGCAGGAGTGGGATGGTGTTGGATGGTTGTGCATCCGGCTGATCTTCACCGAGTAGGCCAAAGCGGGTGTTTGTCCATTCGCCGATGTTTTTGATGAGTGCTTGTTCGCCGCTAGTTTGCGCCTGGGTCGCAACTTGCATCCACAACATTCGCTCGTTCTGGAAGATGTCTTCCATGGCCTGTACCATTGCGGCGACCCATTCGCGCTCTTGCTGTTGTTCGGGTGAGAGAGTCATCCAGCGAGCGATTTCGGTATCGAGCTTTTTAGCGGTGATATGATAACCGATATAAGTTTGTCCATACATGCGTAGCTGAACGTAGGTACTGGCTGCCAGACCCGCTGCTGTTGTCACAACTACATAAAGCTCAATGCCGCCACCACTCGCCGCTAACAGTGATCCTAGCCCAGCAATGACAATCATGTAAGTCCGGCTCCAACGCAGGTTACGATAATCTTTGTTGATGCGATCAATATACCAGTTTCGCTGTGGGATAATGCGCCATTGGAGATACTGTTCACCTTCTAATGGCGAGAATCCATCATCGCTTGGGGTATCAGTGAAGCGTGTTTTGACGCGCTCGCGCAGGTTACGATAATCTGGTTCGTGGCGTTGTAGGAAGGGCACAATCGAGCTGAGATCATTAGCTTCTCGGTTGACTTTTTCGATGTTTTCCAACAGTTTGCGCTGCTTCTGGGCAATATCGGGTTCTTTTTCGTCGCTGTAGTCTGTCGCTTTCATGCGGTATAGATAGATTTCCCGCCGGATGGTCTCTGCTCCAACACGATAGACAATCCAGCCTAAACTGGGTGAAAAATGTGAGGCGAAGGTCATCATCCCTGCGATGATGATGGGTAGGGCAATCAATGAGAACCGTATGACATCTTCGATTTCAACAAACAAAGCGCCGATAGAGGGTAGAGCAGAGGCAATGGCCAATGAACTGGTGACTAATCCCAGCACAATCACCCATGACCGCAGACGTGTATGCAACATTTTTTGCTTATCCGAGGCATCGTTATAGGCAATATAAAGCTGCCAGGCATAAAGTAAGGCTGGGTCTTGCTCATTGCGGTAAGGTTGTTCTTCGGTTGTGGTTTGCTGCTCGTCCATCCGCCTCCCCCTTATTTATTTCATAATCTTACCATATCATACTTTTGTCGTGGATGGCGGTTTGATTCGACTAGAATACTTTGATGAGCTGGACCTTGAAGATCAGCGTGGCGTTGGGTGGGATAACGCCGCCAGCGCCTTGTTTGCCATAGCCTAGTTCGGAGGGGATGTAGAATTCATAGGTTGAGCCTGTCGGCATCAACTGAACGCCTTCTGTCCAGCCGGGGATGACCTGATTCAAGAAGAAGGAGATGGGGGTGCCCCGTTGATAGGAACTGTCGAACACAGTGCCATCAACTAGCTTGCCTTCATAGTGGACTTCGACTTCCGTGTTGGCGTTGTCTGGTTTGGGGCCACTGCCTGCTTCGATTACTTTGTATTGCAAGCCACTGATAGTGGTTATGACACCCTCTTTTTGGGCGTTGTCTTCCAGGAATTGCTTATTGGGATTCATGAAGATTCCATTCAAGATTGTGAATAACAATTGATGTATAGTATAGGACGTATTCAAAAACCACGATAGGGAGATGAAAACATGCCAAGCGCAGAAGACTGCAACGCTATGATCGACAAAATCAGCAAATTGCCCGAACAGATCGAGGCATTGGTCAGTGGCTTGAGTGATGAACAACTCACCACACATTTTCTAGAAGGTGAATGGACGGTGGCGCAGAACGTCCACCATCTGCTTGATTCCCATCTCATGTCGCTTGCCCGCTGCCGGATGATGCTGACAGAAGACCGGCCGACGTTGCCCATCTATGACCAGGATAAATTCGCTGAGTTGCCGGATGCCAGGAGTGCCGATGTCGGCGATTCGATTCAGGCGCTCAAAGGGTTGCACAGTCGTTGGGTGGTTTTTTGGCAGAACTTGAGGGGTGACGATTGGAAACGAACGGGGTATCATCCTGAAATTGGTGATGTATCGCTGGAGCGGCAGTTGCAGATTTATTCCAATCATGGCGAGGCGCACATTGACCAGATCGAACGAACACTAGCAGCCCAGACTTCATGAGTCATAACTGGCCTGTTGATGGGCATGATTGGGTAGTTGAATACTTGCGTCGGTGCATGGCGAATAACCGCATTCGTCATGCTTATTTGATTAGGGGTACAAAAGCCCTTGGCAAGATGACCTTAGCGCGTGCTTTTGCGATGGCGCTGAACTGTAGGCATGATGATCCTGACCAACGCCCATGTGGAGAATGTAGGATCTGCAAGACCATCAAAAGTGGCAACCACCCTGATGTGCTCTATTCACAAACGGACCCGAATACTGGGGTTCTCAAAATTGATGCGATCCGCGCTGTTACCAATCAGATCGCTATGCGTCCATACCAAGCGCGTTATCGAGTGGCGATTTTTGATGACTTTGACCATGCACAACCGCGTGCGCAGGATGCTTTGCTAAAGACTCTAGAGGAGCCGCCGTCGTATGCGGTCTTGATTCTGTTGGCAGAGTCGTTGGAATCGATTCTAGCGACAATTACCAGCCGCAGCCAGATGATCCGCTTGCGCCCTGTTTCAGCCCAGTTCATACGGACTCTATTGCAAGAGCGCTTTGGATTGGAACTGGTGGAAGCCACACTGCTTTCGGGCTTGAGTGGTGGGCGCATTGGTTGGGCAATCGACGCAGCTTCGCGACCTGAGATGCTGGAGACGCGTACGGAGGCGCTTGATCTATTAGAGAGCGCGATCCAGATGAACCGGGCTGAACGTTTTCATCTGGCGCAGAATTTGAGCAAGGATAAGAGCGCTTTAGATCGGTTGCTTGAACTCTGGCAGACATATTGGCGGGATGTGCTGCTCAAGACAGAAAATACCGATATTCGCCTAACGAATGCCGATCGGCAGGTGCAGATTGAGCAACTTGTGTATCAGATCAAAACGGATGATGCGCTGAAGGCACTATGGGCGACACGCGATCTGCTAGGGCAACTGAACTTGAATGTCAATACACGGCTCGCTCTGGAAGTCATGCTGCTTGATTATCCTGGCCTCAGTCGTTAATTTTGGGCAGAACGCCTGTCGAAATTCGGATACTTTTTCTCAAGCTTACCGTATTCATGCCAGGACGGCTACGGTACAATGCGCCGCTGTGCAAATGCCACAAAAATGGAGAATCCCTCGATGACTCACAAGCGTCTCTTCATTCCGGGACCCGTAGAAGTTCGCCCGGAAATCCTGCAAGCGCAAACACAATGGATAATCGGACACCGATCCCCTGAAATCGTTGACCTCATCAGCAGTCTACAACCCAAGTTGCAGCAAGTCTTCAAAACCAAAAATCGCGTTTATCTGTTGGGATGCTCTGGGACGGGGTTTTGGGAAGCAGCTTCTCGAAACTGCATCCGTGAAGGACGCAAAGTGTTGCACCTAACAGGTGGAGCGTTCAGCGAACGGTGGGCTGACGTGAGTGCTGCCAATGGCAAGCAAGTTGATACCCTTCAGGTCGAATGGGGGCGGGCACACATTGCTGGGATGGTTGCCCAGGCCCTAGAAAAACAAGCCTATGATGCGGTATGTGTCGTTCATAATGAAACCAGCACGGGCGTGACCAATCCACTCAAAGAAATTGGCGAGGTGATCGCGCAGTATGATGACACACTGTATCTGGTTGATACAGTCAGCGGATTGGTGGGTGCAGAACTGCGCGTGGATGAATGGGGGATTGATGTCGCGTTGACCTCATCGCAGAAAGCGCTTTCGCTGCCACCGGGCATCGCCTTTGCCACAGTCAGTAATCGTGTATTAGAACGGGCCAAACAGATTGAACATCGGGGCTATTACTTCGACTTCTTGAGCATGGAGAAGAGCTTAAAGAAGAACAATACCCCCTCGACACCGCCCGTGTCGCTGATGTTTGCCGCTGATCAGCAGTTGGATGATCTGCTGGAAAAGGGCATAGAATATCATTGGGAGCGTCATGCTCGGATGCGGGATATTACTCATCAATGGGTGCAAGATCGTGGTTTTGGCTTCTTTGCCCAAGATGGTTACCGTTCGCCGACAGTGACAACCGTCGATAACCGCCAGAAGAAGATTGATGTGATGGCGATGGCGAAGTTCATGTACGAAGAAAAGCACTACATCATTGACAAAGGTTACGGCAAGATCAAAGGTGAGACATTCCGCATCGCTCATATGGGCGATATGACAGTGGATATGCTGGAAGACGTTCTCAGTGGATTCGATGAATTTTTGAGTTAAGTATCTTAGAATTGGAGACTCCTAACCCATGCTATATAACGTTCTGATTCCTGATAATGTTGATCATAAGGCGATTGAACGCCTCGAACGCAACGATGTCTTTAGTGTGAATGCTCCGGGTCAGATGGGGCGCGATGAAACATTGGTGGCAATTGGTGATGCTGATGCGTTAATTATCCGCAGTTCAACGACTGTTGATGCTGAACTGCTGGCCCAAGCGACCCAACTCAAGGCCATCGCACGCGCTGGGGTCGGTGTGGATAATGTTGATCTTGCGGCCGCCACCGCCCAGAACGTAGTGGTGATGAACACGCCACATGGCAATATCATCTCGACAGCGGAATTCACGCTTGGTTTGATGCTATCGCTGGCGCGGCATATCCCGCAAGGCCATGGTTCGCTGGGTAATGAGCGCTGGGATCGTAAGTTATATACAGGGATTGAACTGCGAGATAAGACCTTGGGCGTGATTGGATTTGGTCGAATTGGGCGGGCGGTTGCCCAACGGGCGCAAGCCTTTGAGATGACTGTTATCGCCCATGATCCCTTTATCCCCAAAGAAGTGGCCACATCAATGAATGTGAAACTTGTCAGCCTGGACGAACTCTATGAGCAGGCTGATTTTATATCCTTGCACGCTGTCATCACCGATGAAACCTGCGAGATGATTTGTGCAGAGAGCATTATTAAGATGAAGCCCGGTGTTCGCATTATCAATGCGGCGCGTGGTGCTTTGATTAACGAAGCTGATCTTGCCAGCGCTATTCAGCATGGGCATGTCGCTGGGGCTGCGTTGGATGTGTATCGGCAGGAACCACCAGGAAGCGATAATCCATTGATTGGACTGAATAATGTTATTCACACGCCGCATCTGGCCGCCAGCACGCGAGATGCTCAGGTACAGGTTGGCATTGATGCCGCACAGCAGATCATTGATGGCCTGAGCAAGGGCGACTTCCGTAATGTGGTCAATCCAGATGTATTGAAAACGCTGCAAGCATCGTAAGGCTCATTTGTGATTGGCGGATACCCCGTTGGGTGTCTCTATGATGGGTAAGGACGTGCAACGGGTATATCCGCAAAAACGCATTTCTATTCCCCACAGAAAAGCGCCAGGGGGCACCCCCGAACCTTCGGTTCGCCTTGAGCGGGGGCCAACCTTTGGTTGGGGGGAATGGCGTATGTCCCGTTTTATGCATACTCATACCCGTCGATACGATATAAAGCTGATAGATATTTAGGGTGTAGATCGTATCCGTTTAATCGGAATGATGGACGCTTGCGAATGGTGACACGACCAACATGCACCCCGGCATATTTGCCCTTCGGGATAATGGCTTTTACGATGTCGCCTGTTTGAAATCCAAGATTGCGTTTAATAGTGCGGGGTGCAGACTTGGGAAAACCGTACTGATCGTTCTGTTGTACCTGGCGCATCCCGCGGCCTGTGGCTTTAATCAACAGGGGTGCATGATCTGGGTTTGCAAACACACGTCCCCCGTTTTCGCCGCCGCACGCCGCATCCAGCCAATGCGTTTTTGGATAGCCTTGTTTGGCGCGGTTGAACTTGGTCCGTCCACCTGTGCCCACTTCGATAGGCAATCCAATGGCTTTCAGCACTTCGTACAACTTCCAGCGTGTAGCATTCACCGCCGCCGTATCCCTGAGTGGCTTCTTGGCCTGTGCCTGGATGTTCGGGAAGCCGAATTCAGCAGCGGTCTGGCTGCCTTTGGTCTGATTGCATGGCGTACAGGCCAGTGTGAGATTGGATACACGGTTCGATCCGCCACGCGACTTGGGCGTGATATGCTCGATCTCAAGCGGTGTATCTTCCGCACCACAATAGGCACATTTGCGCCCCCACTTTTCGAGTAGATACTCACGTACTTCGTAGCCCTGTAATTCGCCTTGCTGGTACTCAATGCCTGAGATTTCAGGGTTCTGTAGCTTGTGGGTGTCGAACCTGACCAATTCCATCGCTAGATGTGTGACGGGTGCGAACTTCTGAAAACGATTGACCCAGGTTTCGATGTTGTGAACGCGGCTCATCAGCGATGGCGCAAGCTAACCTTTTGGGCGTGTCCGATTTAGGAAGCGTGGCTGACGGTAGCGTGTTTTCCGAGTGCGCCTTCCCCTCCGAAGCTGCCGCCGCTTGAGTAAACTATCCCGAATTGCGAAGCCGCGATGGGTCAGTTCGCCTGCCCAGATGACGTGCAAACCACGATCAAAGTCAGCGACGAGTGCCAACCCGGTTGTTTTGGCCGCAGGATCGATCTTGACCTGGGTGTCTTGTATTTCGCCGCCCTCACGATCCTTCAGAATGATCGTAAACGGGTAGCGCCGATAGACTGCCGCACGCCCTGCCTTGAGCAGGGTTCGTGCCCTGGCGGGATGTGTCGGCATCAGGGGTTCCTTGTTCTTGTCTAGTACAAAGACACGTTGCATGAGTTACCTCATATTCTCGGATTACTCCGGTTAAGGTCTCCTCGACAATGTTAGTGACTGGTTTCTTGATAACGACACGGGCTTAGACCCTCAGCCTGTTTAATCGTTATCCGCAGAGTTCGGAACTGGAGAAGCATTCCGAAGTGCCTATACATTCAGTCGTAACGTAGCCCAAAAGGGCTTAGTCTGGTCAGCATGAGCTTTTACAAGCTCCCGGTCTCAACCGGGGGGCGCTGACTGATTTTGATGCCAGCGAGGTTTTCCAGAGCTTTGACCAATGCGTGATTGCCTTCTTCGCCCAGTCCCTTTTGCTGAAGTGTGCGATAAAGCTGATAGACCATGCTCGTGCCGACGGCTGGCACACCAAACTTGTCGGCAGCTTCCAATGCTAGGCGCAAATCCTTCTGTTGTAAGTCGATCATAAAGCCGGGACGCCAATCGCGTTCGACCACCTGTGGCCCGCGCATTTGCAACATCCAACTACCTGCCGCACCGCCTGTGACAGCATCCAGCGTTTTGTTCAAATTGAGACCGGCCGCTTCTGCAAAGAGTAGGGCTTCGCTGACGGCTAGCATATTGATGACGACCAGCATCTGATTAACAATCTTGCAGCTTTGCCCAGCGCCCTGGCCGCCCACATGAGTAATGGTTTTGCCCATCGCTTCTAGCGTGGGGCGAGCCCGTTCGATTTGCTCAGCATCGCCACCAACCATGATGCTGAGTGTGCCCTTGGCTGCGCCTTCACTGCCCCCGCTAATAGGTGCATCCAGCATATGAACACCATTTTTCTCCAGCTTTTTGGCGATTTCTAGTGTAGCCGTGGGGCTGATGGTGCTCATATCGATGACGAGCGAGCCTTCTTTGGCGCTTTCGATGATACCATTCTCGCCGAGGATGACCGCCTCAACATCTGGTGTGTCGCTCACACAAGTGACGATGATATCACTATTGGCAGCGACATCTGCTGGGTTCGCGCCTGCTTTCGCCCCGGCCTGGACGAATTCCTCCATGCGGCTCGCAGTGCGATTCCAGACGGTTAGTTCAAAACCTGCATTGAGCAGGTTGTGGGACATGCCACGCCCCATGATACCCAAGCCGATAAAACCGATCTTTTCTTTAGCCATGATCTTCCCCATATATTTGATAAAATGGATTTTACGCAGCACATTATAACGGGTTTGCAGTCCAATTGCGCGATTCTCTGTGCTATAATTCACAATCTATGAAGCACATCCTGACTCTTCCCTTTTTATTTTCAGTCATCAGTGCCCTAACGACGGGTGTTTTTGCATTTATTGTGCTGCGACGCTGGTTTGACAAACGCCGCCCGCACCTGCTGGCTTGGGGCATTGGTTTGACCTTCTACTTCCTGGGCACGTTCAGCCAAGTGGCGCTGGCACTGGTGTGGAGTCCGTTTTTCTTTGGTTTATGGTATTGGTCTGGGGCACTGATGGTAGCCCCCTGGTTGGGACAGGGGACAGCCTATTTGCTCATCCGACGCGGTAGCATTGCCCGCAACATCCAGATGGCTTTGATTCTGGTAGCGGTGATGACGCTGCCCTGGACCCTATTCTTCACCGAATTCAACCCGGATGCTTGGGAACCGGGATCGGACATGACCGAAATCTATCGGGATTTTGAGGACTCTGATGGAAACGTGATCCGAGAGGGGATTATGCCTGGAGAGATTCGGGGAACTGTGCGTTTCTTTTCACCCGTGATGAACACCTGGGGGACAATCCTGTTGGTGGGCGGTGCGCTGTATTCAGCACGATTGTTTCGGCGTAAACAGATCATGCGCAATCGGATGGTGGGTAACTGGTATATTGCGTTGGGTGGTTTGTTGCCAGCGTTGGGTGGTGTCTTTATCCGGCTGGGCGATCCATCGTTTAAGTATATGGGTGAGATGGGTGGCGCGATACTGATATTTGTTGGCTTCTTGTTGGCGACCAATGTTTCCGATGCACCCATCAGCAGGGCGATGAAGTGAGTGAGAAGCCCCGTTTTTCAACTTCACGCATCATCGAGCAACTCACGCCGATTGGTACAGGGGGGGTGGGGTTGTTCGTTGTCACAGTTTGGATATTGTTTGTCGCGCTGATTCTGCAATCCGACCACTATTTGATCCTCAAGCAAGTCCATTATTTCATCAGCCGAGCAGGTTTAGTCACAGCCGGGGTTATGCTGGCGATTGCTGTGTATATTGGCTTGATCCGACGGGGCGATGTGATGCGATGGTTTCGGATCGTGACCTATACCATCGTGGCGTTTATGGTGTTGCAGGGCATCATTGGTGGGGTGATGTGGTTGATGGGCGGCCGGCCAGGCGAGGAAGTTCACCTGATATATGGCTATGGGGTGGTGCTGTCGCTGCCTTTCTTCATTTTTGTTGAAGTGACCGCCAAGAAGCGCCCCGCGATGGGCAGTTACATTTGGGGCTTCACGTTGCTGGCGGCCATCATTGTCCGCACGATTACCACCGGGCCAATGGGGTAATTGTGCAGCGAGTCTATTTCCGAGTTAAGGTCACAACCGGGATAACCCGCGTTGTTTTGTTCTTGTAGTCGGTAAAAGCAGACGCAATAGCCTCCATTTTTTCGTAGAGCTTGGTGCGTTCCGGTTCCTCTGTCACCTTTGCGATGGCATCAAATTGCTCAGCCCTTACCTCCACACTGACCTCTGGATTGGCGAGAACGTTGTAGTACCAGTCTGGGTTGGTGGGTGCGCCGCCTTTTGAAGCAATGACAACGTATTGATTGCCGTCTTCAACAGTCATCAGTGGATTGACGCGGGGGAGTCCGCTTTTTGCCCCTGTAGTGTGAAGCAAGAGCAAGGTCTTGCCCTCGAAGGGCCCGCCGACAACACCGTCGTTAGCCCTGAACTCCTCGATAATCTTTTGGTTCCAGTCACTCATTTGATTTCTCCTCTGAATCTGCATCTCACTCAGTATACAGAGATCGTGTAAATATAATCTTTGAAAACAAACGATCGTCCCATGCACAAGTCATGGGGTGCTATAAAGATATGGGTTCAGGTTTCGTAGTCTTTGTATTTCGATTTGTGCCTGAAGATGGCACATCAAATGTGATGTCATCCCTCTGCGCCGAACGCCCTCAAGAGCTCCAGAACGTTTTCGCGGTCTGTCTCGTCCTCGAAGTTGGTCAGGGCCCAGTCGAGGACCGTTTTGTTGTGGGTGCTGTCTCTGGCGTTCACATCTGCACCGTTTTCCAGCAGTAGACGGGGCATTTGGGTCAGCAGGTGATAGACACCAACACCCTGTAAAAGCTGTTCCTGGTTGGGCAGCGGATCAAAGAGTTCGCGCGGTCCGCGCCAGATGGTGTAGATCAGAGGTGTGACACCACCGCATGAGGAGGCGGTGGCATTAATATCTGCACCATTATTGAGTAGGAACTCGACAATTTCCACCCGTCCTGTGACGGCTGCCAGGTGTAGTGGTGTGAGGCCTTCTTCCAGGATGTAGTCGCTGCCAATATGGGAGTTGACCAGGCTTTTATCCGCTGTGACCACGGCCTTCACACGATCCACTTCGCCCAATGCGCAGGCCAGAAAGATGTCCAATTCGATCCCAGCGTGATCAAGCAGATGATGGTAGAGTGCCTGTTCCTTGCTCATGAACATGCTATGGTAGATCATGTTCCGTAGCGGTGTGGTTTCGCCTGCGTTGGGTGTTTCATATGTTTTGAGTGGGTTGGCGCCATAGTCGAGTAAGAACTGGGCGGCTTTGATCGTGCCAACAAACGAGAGCAGCAGTCCTGGCCCTGGCCCAATGGTGTTCACCAGTTCCGGCTTTTCATCCAGCCACGCCTTGACGCTTTCAGTATCGCCCAGCCACCAGCAGGCCCAGACATCTTTTTCTGCGCCGCGTTCCAATAGAAAATCGACCATGTTGAGTTCGGCGTATTCCGGTAGAAAGTCCGCGAGATCAATGGCGTGGTGCAGGGCGGAGAAAAAGAACTTGGGATCGCGTTCATTGATGTCTGCGCCGTTTGCCAAGAGGAGATCAACGATGTCCTTTCGTCCGTGCATAACTGCCAGATGGAGTGCCGAGGTATGGGCACCCCACAGTGGTGTCTGGATGGCTGTGCGGGCCTGTGCCAATGATTGGTCTTTTGTAAGCAGCGCCTTGACTTGATCAAGATTGCCTGCTTTGGTTGCTTCAAAAAGTTGCATCACTTGTTGTGTAAACCTTTCGTCATTTGATGGTCTTTTCGATTGCAAACTGGATTCCATGAGGGTCATCATCCTTTTCTTCAAGTGTTTTTTGGCGTGATAGAGTCGTGTTTTGACCGTGCCCAAGGGGATTTCGAGAAATGCTGCGATTTCCTTTTGACTGTAATCGCCCATGTAGTACAGCATGATGATGCTGCGATGCTCATCCGATAAAATGCTCAGGGCTTTCTGAATCCAGTCATTGCGTTCGTGTTGCTCGACATATTCCGTTGGTTCGGGTATGGGCGATGCGGTTTCGGCGACCTGTTCTAGCGAGACCAAGACCGGGCGTTTTGTTCGCAGGCGTCGGTTGGCTTGCGTGAGGACAATGCGCCGGAACCAGCCCGGAAAAGCCGCTGGAGTCCGTAAACCGGGTAGGGCATAGTAGGCGGCGATGAAGGCATCCTGTGCTGTGTCTTCTGCATGGTGCATGTCACCCAGCATCGAATAGGCATAGCCCACCGCCATATCCTGAAAACGGCGCACGATCTGCTCGTAGGCCTCGCTGTTGCCACATTGTGCTTGCTGCACGATTTCACTTAGGTCTGTCACACGCTCTCCATCTGCTCGGTATAAAGCGCTTTGACTCAAAGAGCCATTAGCGAAAAGAAAGGTTCAAAGTTTGCCAGAGGGGAGTCAGATGCGCGGCACGGGTCCGATCCGGGTGCAGATAGTATATCTGGTGTCTGGCTAACAACCCAATAAGGTTGAGTTAAGCTCTCTGCAATATGCGCAGAGTATCCATGAAATCCGGTACTTGGGCTGACACGTCTCCAGGTTTCTTACGTCGAAACTTATTCATTTTTCGTTTAACCACACGCGGATTGATGCGATTATCGCGTGGGGGTAATCGAAAGTAGAGATGCCACTGGTAGATGAGCTGTTGTAGTTGTTCCACGCCTTCTAGAAGCTGCGTGATCGGCAAAATATGCTCGATGAGACGTAACCCATTGATGAAACTTAGCTGTTGTGGCGACAAATCATACTCTTCAGCACTTTCATAGCGTAAGGAGCAGATGATGAAGTAAGCTAGAAGTACAGCATAGAATTCTTGAATGACTCCAACAGGTTTTTGGGAGCGAAAAGGGGTTGAGGTTAAACGCGCGTTGGGCATCGATCTCATCAATGGCGAGTTCAATCTCCCAACGTTGATGGTAGGTCTCTATCACTGTTCTCGCTGGGAACAAGGTTGGATCAAGTAGACTAGTAATCATGCGATAGGTTTTACCCTTTGGATTACGAACAGGATCATCAAGTGTGTAAGGGATCACACGAACGCGCAAACGAGGCTGGGCACGACAATAGCCATCCTTCCAGTAACGCAGTTCAGCCAGATAGCTGCCATCATAGAAATACCTGATAGGTGTAAGCTTCATCTTTGATTTGGCTGGAACTATGAACTGCGCACCGTGTTTGACAATCATTTGCAGGGTCGCAAACTCAAGCAAGCCACTGTCGAGCATGACCAGCATATCGGCTTGAACTGAACGGCGGAGACGCTTGCAATAATGATGGTGATTGGAGCGAAAAGGCATGATCGCGGCATCGAAGATCACATGTGTACTGCATTCACTCAAGTAAATTGCCTGACACAGGGGAAACGCGCCGTCGCTTTTTCCCTTCTTCGTCTGGTGTCGCCCAAAGTAGAATTCATTAGCCGCACTATCAGCCACAACCTCAAAAGGGGTATCGATTGCCACCAAGCGATGTCCAAACACATAAGCTCCGGGGGTACTGGATGTCGCAATTGGATGACAAATCCGCTTGAACAGCATCACCAATGGTCGCACTCCTAATCGATAACGAGCCAAGCATAGTGCGCTTTTATCGGGTAACTTTGATAGGTCATAATTCGTTTTCAAGCAGGGAATCAAACACAAGCGTGCAAACGCACTTGATAAACACTCTTTTGCAAAGATGCCACGTACAATGCACAAAAGTACCATCAGCCACATCGGTAATCGACGCAGCCGTTTTTCCTGAACCGTGCAATCCTGAACACATTCCTTGATAGCTACAAGGGGAATGTATTGGGTGATGAGAGGTACATCTGTGACCTGAAGTAGCTCTCGATACCCAGTGGCTTCTTCTAAGAGTTGGCGCATCCATCCACCCCGGTTTCAGACTAAGTGACATTGACTACCAGTATGTCAACAAACCAGAGATTTCCCCTAACTCAACCGTATTGGGCTAACAATCCTGTATCAAAGCGTGCATTAGCGAATTCCGCCAGAAAGATCATAGAGGAAAAAGCCCGAGCCCAATTCATCGGGTAAACAGACCCAGACAAAATCGTTGATCTGTACATGATCCAGGCTGACGAATTTCGAGGTTTCGTTGTGCTGCGTTTTCAACGGATGTGAGGTTGATCTCATTGATGTCGTAAATAATCCTCGCCATGTAACGGACAGCTTCACCATACCCAGTGTGTTGATACAGTTCCCAGGCTGCTTCGACACCAGATCATCTGCTTTGAATATCAGGCTCAAACACTGTCATAGGTTGCGATAAGTTCGTCGCCGATACACATCCCAAACATATCCGCCAGGACGTCGGGCCCGTGATTGACATAATGATCTTCTTTTGGGATTTCTGGCAGGAAAACTTACACTATTGGGACATAAGTTGTTAAGGTTATTTTAGAGGATGGGGTGGTATTGGACGAAGTTCAAACTGCTTACGTACTTTCGCCATTGCTTGCCAAGCATCATCGACTGCATATGTCAAACGAAGATGAGATGTCAACGACTCCCCGCTCAGGGCGAACTGAAAGTTCGAACACACTTTGCAACTTGCGATTAGACCGATCCACACCCCCACAGGCCGAACACATCTTGCTGGTGTTGCGGGGGCAACCGACACCACGATGCGGTTGGCGAACTCATAAATTGCATAATTAGTATTATGAAGTATGCAGTTTTGGGCAGTAGTTAAGTAGTAAGTGATACGATTTACAGATTGTATTCAATGATAAATCATTACACCATGATACGGTGCATGAGATCAGACTTGGAAAAGGGCAAGGTTTTGCGAACAAATCGAGCCAGCCTCTGCCGCAAGGTATTGTTCCAGCGTTCCAAGTGGGATGTGGCACCACTGCCTTTCTCTTTTGCCCAATGGAGGTCATCCGGTAATACAGCCTTATAGGCTGAGTATTGATCGGTATAGATCGGACATAAGGTATAAGGATAGGGAATGGGCTGCTCTACCTGTCGTGCGGCTTCCAAGACATCGCCCACTTCATACAGCAGCAAGGGATCTGCCACCACAGGCAGTTGCTTAAGATACGCTCTGATCTACTTGGCAACTGTCTGACGACACACCTTGAATATGCGTTCAATTCCGCGTAAGCTGATGCGTTCTTGACACGCTTTCAAGACTTGTGCCTCTTTTTCCTGTGTGTGACGTTGTTTTGGCTTGAGGACACGATACACTCCGCAGTCTTTACAATGATATTGTGGGTTGCCACATTTGTTCGTTCCGTTTCTAATGATGTTCACACTGCCACATGAGTGACAGGTATACGTGATGGTTTCTTGTATCATGTGGCTAGTGTACCAAATACTCACCGCCACTTACCTTTTAACCACTACCGAAAAAAGAGTACATCGAATATTTAATCAGCACACCCGTGAATTATACCTGTAGCAATCTCGCTAAACACCTGGAAGATGTGAGCCATGGTGCGGTCAATGATTATTTGCATCGAGAACAATTAACGGCCCGTCATTGGTGGGAACAAGGGCAGCCGTTGTTGAATGAGAGTGCAGAGGCGTGTTTGATTGATGGAACTGGTCAAACGCCAATACAGTGGCAATGAAGGCGGCTTGGTCAAAGGGATTGGCGTGGTCAACTTGGTTCATTAAAGAGATGGATGGCAAGACCAAGAAGGATCATTTTCGAGAGATGGTGCTCAATGCCAAGCAAGACAAAAACATCCAAGCCAAGACACTATTATTCGACAGTTGGTATGGGTCATGGGACAACTTGAAGTGCTTCATCGTCTGGGGATGGTCTTTTTCACAACACTCAAATCCAATCGTCTGGTGAGTTTATCTAAAGAAGAAGGCTATCTGCATTTAGAGAGATTGAGTGGACGGATGAGCGCTTGCAGCATGGGGTATCGATCAAGCTCAAGAAAGTCCCGTCTCGTGTGCAACTTTTCAAGGTCGTCGCCCCACAGGGTGACATTGACTGGATTATCACCAATTCAGACGCTTTACTGACCAGCGATGATGTCCAAGACGAGGATGCCAAACGCTGGCTGATCGAGCAGTTGCATCGTGAACTCAAGCAATTGACTGGCATCGAAAAGTGCCAATGTCGTAAACAACGCGCTCAACGCAATCATCTTGCCTGTTGTTATCAGGCTTGGTTAGCCATCAAAGTTAAAGCCGATTGTCTTGGTCAAACACTCTATGCCACAGTCAATGATCTGTTATATGAATTTCTCCGAGCAGAGTTGCGCGATCCGCGGATTCCTGCTTTGGATACCGTTTAGAAGCGAAAGTCCTATAAGTTTAAGTACAGGCGAAAAAATACTTAGTGGTGTGCCCCGATGATAGAGCATGCGTCATACTCACCTCGGTTGCAGCGCTCAATCAGTGGAATGCTAGTGCGCCGGCTTTACCACAGGTCGAGGACGTCCTTTATAGGCAGAGTGAACCCCGGCAGCACATCGCCACCATCGAGGGTGTCATCCATCCCCAATGAGCGTACGGGCTGGCCTGGCGTGTACACGTCAATGCGTTCATCATCGACATAAACCTCCCAATACAGGATGCTGGCAGCCAGGTAGATTTGCCGCTTGCGGGCGATGTCTGCCTTCCTGTCCGTCGGCGAAATCACCTCAACGGCCAGTTCTGGCGACACAGCATCGGGATAGTTCACCTTATCTGTCGGCATTGTCTTATAGGCCACATCGGGTGCAATAACGTTGCCCAGCACATTGTACGTACCAGCTTCACCCGTGACATGACCGGGCAAACCCTTCTCTCGACAGAAAAGTTTAATTTCAAAAATAATTGATGCTGCAACTTCAGAATGACCTGAACGGCTGGGTGACACCTCGACAATCTCCCCGTTGATAAGCTCAAACATACGATCCACATTCTCATCGCGGAAGACAAACTGAATGAAGTCGTCAAGGGTAACATGTGGCTCTCGGACGGCCATGATGTGATCTCCTATCGTGTGCCTATCTATTATAGCAGAAGGCGAACCAGCGGTCCAGGGGCACGGCGTGTTGCCGATAACATGGTGCAAGTTGCAACATAAGAAGAGTCGGCGCTATCCAATATCAGTTTGGGTGTGCCTTCTTCAACGCGGAAAATGAACACTTTCGTGTTGGGCCAATCAAAGGTGTAATGCAATTCGACAGCTACATATTCATCACCCTCGAATTCTGCTCGCACAATATCTACCAAAACACTATCTGTTAGGAGAGGATTGTAACCGTAGTCAATCTGACGGTCAGCAGATTTTACGGGTAGCCCCGTAAAGCCCACAGGTTTTAACAGTGGCTTCAGAGTGCTTGAGCCCGAGAAAGAGTATTTCAAACATGTCGATAGAAGTCCGCAAAACCTACAAATAGAGGCTGTACCAGAACACCAAGCGCAACCGACATCTGCACCAGCAGATGAATGTCGCTGGCTTGATCTGGAACCATGCCCTGGCATTGCAGCGTTGCTCCTATCGCTGACAGGCAAACACATGGGCTTATCGCGGATGCAACGCCACATCACAAAGTTGCGGATGAAGAGCACTCGGCTCCCACGCAGTGCAGGATGTGCTCGAGCGACAAGAAAAAGCCTACGAGCGTTTCTTCAGCAAGCAAGGCGGCCTCCCACACTTCCGAAAGGTACAGAAATTCCGATCATTCACGCTCAAACAAGCGGGCTGGAAACTGCTGGACAGTGAGCAGAGGTATGGTCGGGTTCGTATCGGCACGAAAGTCTACAAGTTTGTGCATCACCGCCCGATGCAGGGCGATATAAAGACGGTCACGATTAAACGCGATACAGCAGGACGGCTCTGGATATGCTTCTCAAGTAGTGGAACGATTTGCGGTGCAGAAGGAAGCCAGCACGGGTCAAAGCGGCGGCTTTGATTTTGGCCTCAAGACGTTTCTCACAACTGATGAAGGGCAACAGATCGACATGCCTTGGTTCTATCGGGATGATCTGCCGCGTCTGCGCAGCATCCAACGATAGGTGTCGAAGAAGGTTAAAGGTAGTGCCAACCAACAGAAGGGGAAACATCACCTCTCCTGTCGTCACATTCGGATTGATGACCAGCGGCGCGACTTCCACTTCAAGTTGGCTCATGCGCTGTGTGACCAGTATGACACGCTGTGCTTTGAAGACCTGAACCTGGACGGGGCGAACCTCTGGTTCGATGAAGCGTTTGTGGGGGCGCAAGATCAGCGATCTGGGTTTTGCACAGTTGATGAACATTCTAGAATGGGTCGCTTTCAAACGTGGCAAGCGGGTGGTCAAGATAGACTGTTGGACACCGACGACCCAGGTCTGTTCTGGTTGTGGACAGAAGCATAAGCTCGAACTGCAAGATCGGGAGTTAAGCTGCGCTTGTGGCTTGGTCATAGACCGTGACCACAATGCAGCGAAGAATATTCTTGAGGCGGGGCATCGCCCTGATTTATTCAGGCGGCGTCCGGCGTTCATGGCAGACGCCCACTGGACCTTTGGTTCACCTTTTGCTGTGGGAGTATGTCACTTGATGATCTTTTCTAAGGCAGCGAGCAGAAGCAGCACGTTCTCTTTGCGGGAGGAATGGCCCATCAAGCCGACCCGCCAGACTTTGCCCTTGAGTTCACCCAAGCCACCAGCAATCTCAATGTTGTAATCATTGAGCAGTGTCTGGCGGGTGGTGACATCATCCACACCTTCTGGGATGCACACGGTTGATAAAGAGGGAAGGCGATGTTCAATGGGCACATGCAATTGCACATCCATCGCTTCCAGGCCATCCCAGAAGAGTTGAGCATTTTCTTTGTGACGGGCAAAACGGGCTTCTAAGCCTTCTTTATGGATGAGGCGCAAGCCTTCATAGAGCGCATAGTTGCAAGAAATGGGCGCGGTATGATGATAAACCCGGCCTGATCCCCAGTAATTGGCGATCATTGAGGTGTCCAAATACCAACTGCGGACTTTGGTGCTGCGCTTGTTTAGCTTTTCGACGGCACGCGGCCCGAAGGTCAGCGGACTCGCGCCAGGGGGCACACTCAGGCATTTTTGACCGCCACTGTAACAAACGTCAATCCCAACTTCATCAACGCGCACAGGAATCCCACCGAGCGATGTCACGGCATCAACCAACAGCAGCGCATCATGCTCATGGGCAACTTTGGCAATGTCATCCAAGGGTTGCAGCACCCCTGTTGATGTTTCGGCATGGACGATCATCACAATGTCGGCAGGGTTGGCTTGGATCGCCTGTTTGACTTCATTTGCACTAAAAACATCGCCCCAGGGTTTGTTGATCGTGTTAGTTTCTGCCCCATGCCGTTGTGCCATATCTTGCAAGCGTAGGCCAAAATAACCGTTGATGCAGATCAGAACCGAATCGCCCGGTTCAACAATGTTGGCGACAGCGGCTTCCATTGAAGCTGAACCTGTCCCGGAGACGGGGAAGGTCAGTGGGTTTTCGGTCTGGAAGACATAGCGCAGGAGTGATTGGGTACGATCCATCAAAGCCAGAAATTCTGGGTCGAGATGTCCGAGCAGGGGGGTTGCCATTGCTTTCAGAACTGCCGGGTCTGCCATGCTGGGGCCTGGCCCCAGCAAAACACGCGGTGACATATCAATTTCGGGATAATCAGCCATGGGGATGTATGGGCTCCTAATAATAAAGAGGGGCAAGCCACGCTTGCCCCTTATAAAATCATTATTTGGTGTAGCTGGCGGGATTTCCGGTTGTGCCTTTTTTGCCATCAGGCCAGGTGGTGGCATCATCAAACTTAATGCCATCAACCTTCGCCCCTTTAAGGTTAGCGTTAGAAAGGTTTGCGCCGTTCAGGACAGCGTTGGTCAGGACGGCTTTGGTCAGGCGAGCGCCCGTTAGGTTTGCCAGGGTTAGGTTGCCAGCGGTCAGGTTGGCAGCATTGAAATCGGCATAAGCGGCCTGGGTTCCGGTCATATTGATGCCAGTCATGTTGGTGTTGCGCAGGATAGCTTCTTGCAAATTGGCGCTTTGTAGCACCGCCCCACGCAGGTTGGCGTCTTCCAGATCAAGACGGCTCAGGTTTTCAGAACTGAGATCAACACCAGCCAGGCGCGGGCGCGAGGCAGCAATTAACATCATGACCAATTCTTTACGCGAAATTTCAGCCACTTTCTTGCTCCTTAATGATGCCAAAGATGGTTTGTATCTTATCCTAACGGGGCATGGCTGGCAAGCCATGCTAGGGAAAAGGTGGCAGGTAGAGTATAGTTCTAATCATGAATAAATATCCCCACTCTCACGATACAGAAAAGCAAGTCAAAGCATGGTAGTCAGCGCTGCTAATTCAACACACTCTGGATTGCGCACCCCTATGCCAGACAAGAACCAAACATTTCGGGCGGAAGACGACAACGCTGAAAGTCGCATGATCGGGCACGGCTGGTAGGCCGTGCGCTGCATCCATTCCTTAACAGAGGCTATTCTTTGCCTGAGGGCGACGACAATTCTACAAGAAGGCACGCCATCCCAACTATCCTTCTCATGCCTTTGTATGAACGACCTTTTCACCACTCCCATTATTTTGGGTTGCAGGGCAATCGCCTCAAATTTGAGACCTGGTTTCGGTCTTTTGTGGTCTATCTTAGCTCCCCTTCCCCCTGTTTTGAGTTGCGTTCTTATTCAGGGCGTGCTAAATTAGCTTCTAAGTTAATAATTGGTATTGTCGAGGTTAGTATACCTGTTTTCGCAATGTAGAGGACTTATACCATGTCTGAAAAAATTCTGGTGATTGATGACGAAGAACCGACTGTACAGTTGATTGGAATGTTGTTGGAGCGCCGGGGTTTTGAGGTGATTAAAGCCTATCGGGCGGAGGAGGGACTGCGCAAAGCCTATCGTCATCAGCCTGATTTGGTATTATTAGATATTATGATGCCGGATATGGATGGTTGGGAGGTGTGTAAGCGATTGCGAGAAATGTCGGATGTGCCGATTGTTTTCCTGACTGCACGCGGTGAGGTGCGTGATGTGGTTAAGGGGCTGGAGATGGGCGCGGATGATTATGTGTCTAAGCCCTATGACAATGATGAACTGGTGGCACGGGTACGGGCTCATTTGCGCCGTTCACCTCATCCTAATATGAGCGATGAATTAGTGTTTGATGGTGGGGACTTTCGCATCAACTTTATGAACCGGGAAGTTTCTGTCCGTAACCACATCAAACATTTGACACCCAAGGAATTTAATCTTCTTGGTGTGTTGGTGCGGAATGCGGGGCGGGTGGTTACACGGACAGAGTTGGTCACGCAAGCCTGGGGCGAAGAATACGCTGATGCCATCGATAGCCTGAAGCTTTATATACATTATCTGCGCCAGAAGATTGAACGCAATCCCTCCCAGCCAGATTATATCCTGACTTCGCGTGGGGTAGGCTATCGCTTTGTGGATCAGTAGTTGTTAGCGGCAATCTGGGAGAAACGGCGGGTAGAGGTGTGTTTGGTGTTGTGGCGCTAATGGGAGTGGGGAACATAGAGTTTACACGAAATGCATGACATGAGCCGGATAGGCTGGGTACCACATCTTGTACAATTGTCGCCGATTCCAAGCATAAACAAAGAGCTTGACCGCAGCTCATAAAGCATGGATACAGCGTGAGAAGCAACGAGGCCGACAAGCCAGTCGTGCTAGGCAGTGACGTAGTTCAGCATTCACTCCTTCCACCCGGTAAGTTTCGCTTTTGTCAGGCATGGGTGTATAGTGTCCGGGCGTGTCAACACGCTGGCCAGAGATGGCAAACAGATCGCTGAAATAGAAGGCAGCTTGTGGTGCCTCGCTTTTGCAACGTCGTTTCATCTCGTTTATGGGCTCCAGCCCAGTTCAGAATGCAACTGGTCCGACGATCCACCACAGTCATCAGGTAAATCCTGTTTTTTTGACCCAATGAAGGTGTAGAACTCATCCAACTCGGCCTTGTTGACAACATCCGGCACAGGGGCGTCAGGCAGTTGCGCCGCATGAGCTTTCGCCCAGTGACCCACACTCTTGTGATCGACCCCCAGATGGCGTCCAATCGCTCGCAAACTCATCCCTATACAGCTTCAGGGCTTCTTGGCGTACCTCATCCGGGTAGCCCTGTTGTTTGGGATCGGGCGTATAGACACGCTGGCAACGCTTACACTTAGAGCGTTGGCTGCCGAATTTTATTTTGCCAGCCTTCACTTGTTCTTCTGTTTTTTGGCAGTGCGGACATTTACTCATTTCCACCTTTAACAAATTTACTTCCTTTTCCCACTCCCGCGCTAATTCCTGCCCAGAACCTCGTCGAAAATTTCCAGGGCAGCTTCCATCAGTTCGTTGCGGCGTTCGGGTGGGGTTTCGTTGCTCGTCAAGTAACGCTCTAGGAGTTCCATGTGATTGAGACCTTCGGGGCTCGTGCCCAGCCGAATACGGGTAGGTTGCTTGATTTCCTTGCGGATGGTGGCGATGTGGAAGACCTGTGCCCGCTTGAGGGCATCACGCACGGCAGTCTCGTTAAAGCGGGCTTCGCTTTCCTGTGTCAGTTTGAGCAACACGCGCACTACGGCACTCCGTAGGTTATGGGCGTCGATCAAATCGAGGGCCCGTTGAGTCGGGTTGGTGTCATCACTTAAATCAGCTTGAAGTGTTACAAAGGGGCGGGCATTGACCTGAACAAATTTCCAGTTGGTGTTTTTGCGAGCTAATTCAACCCAGCAGAAGCCTTTGGGGTCGCCTTCTTCGCCAAAATCAATACGTTCCAGGTTGCCGCTATAGACCACAGGTGGCACATCTTCTCGGTCTGGTGTGAGGTTCTGATGTTTGTGGATGTGTCCCATTGCCACGTAATCCCAACGGGGATCAGCGATGATGGTTTTGGGGATGGTGACATCGCGCCCTAACATGATGCCGCGTTCGCTGCTGACGATAGCGCCGCCGATGGTGAAGTGACCTGTTAGCAGTCGGGGGATATCCTCACCCAATTCGGACGCGAGATTGTCGGCTTTTTCGCTCAGGTCTTCGAGTGTATCAACGATATGTTCTGCTAAGATGCCATCTGTTTCGGCGATGGTTAACCCCATTGTGGGAATTTGGGCCAGGATTCGGGAGCGCATCGGGTAGGGGGCTGTGCCGAGGATAAGATTGCCGCGTTTGGTGTTGATGGTCTTGACTTCATAATCATTGGCCACATGCACATTGGGCACATCTAACACCTTGTAGATTTCGACGGTGGAGGCCTTCAGGACAGTTGGTGCAACGTCATGATTACCGATGAGCAGCACCACTGGAGCCAGCGCCGCCAGATCACGGATGCGATGGGCAAATTCGCGCTGCAAGGTGGGATTGGGTGAGCGTGTCTTATAGGCATCGCCTGCGAAAATCACCAGATCAACGTCGTGTTCTTTGGCGTAGTCACACATATCATCAAGGCGATGCAGAAAATCGACCACGCGGCTGCTCAAGCCGGTAGATGAATCGGTCTTACCGTAGTTTTCCATGCCGACATGAATATCAGCAAAATGGAGGACGTGGATAGGTTCCATTGTATTCACTCGTTTAATCCCATTGAGAAAATGGATCCGGGTAATCTGGGTCAACGCCGATGGCGCAGTCGACAAACTGACGATAGTACGCTTGATCATCTTCCAATTTAGAGTTCGATTCTGGCCCACTGGGTGAAATCTCGCTGGTACAGGCCCGGAAGCTGAGCATTTTGTCTTGGGTGTCGGATAGTGCAGCTTCCAGGTTAGTTGGCTCTTTACTGGTAGCGTAATCATCAAAAGCTTTGTTCATCCAGTGTAGTTCTAACCAGGCGCTGATTGATTGTATGTTCTGGAAGAAGGTTATGGTTGAGGGCTTGGCCAATGTGTCGGCAGTGGCTTCATAGAATGCCAGGATATCTGGGTTGGTACTGGCGACAAAAGCGCGCTCAGTTAAGTATGAACGACGGACGGGCATCCCCGATAGCAAGGAAGGATTGGCGCTCACTGTGCTGATGAGGTCGTAACAAGCTTCTGGATTGAGCGTTTCTGAGTTGATATAAGCCATGCCGACATTGTAGGTAATGGGTGTATAGCGACTGCCGGAAGGGAAAGGAATCATCTGATAAGGATCCTCTTCTGATATTGGAAAGCCGCTACCGATGGGTTCTATATAGAACACGGAAGATCCCAGGCCTTTGCCGAATTGGTCGCCGTCAGATAAATCGGTTGATGGCATATATGTCAGATACTTGTTCCGTGCCAGGTCAAGTACTCTTTGAATTGCGGCGACATTCTGAGGATCATCCAGGTTAAGAGTGGGGGGGGTAGTTCGCGTGTCATAGGGCAGGCCGCCAAACGAAGCGACCAGCATCAATAGACTGAGGTTGAATGGATCGCCACCAATTACTAGGGTATTTTGATCTTCGTCCAAAGCCAAACTCAGTTGTTCCATAGTCAATGCAAAATCTTCGGCTGACCAGGAGGGGGAAGGAGTGGGTATGCCTGCGTCGTGGAAAGCGCTGGAATCGTAAAAGAGGAAAGCGGGTTGGATGAAGAGCGGGTAGGCATAAGTCAGCCCTTGATACTGTACCTGTGGCAGCACATCCACAACCAGATCGTTGGGATCGAAGAGGGGGTCAGCATCCAGGAAGGGATCAATGTTATAGAGGATGGAGTGGTCAAATTCGGGGTCTTCGAGTAGGTTATCCTGGATAATGTAGCAGTCTACGTTGATGCCGTCTGATGTGTATATTTCGGTCTCTAATTCGACATAACCGATTTCTGATTTGCTGGCGGCGAAGTCATCCAACACCTGTTCCCATTGGTCGTTATTGGGCAGGAACGGGCCGTATGAGTCAACCCCAAGCTCCAGTGCAATTTCACCAGGGGCGAGTTCGGGCGGCGGTTCAGGTGAGATCACCTCAATTTGGATCGTGCCGGCTAAGTCAACAGCTTGCTCAAATTTATTCATGGCCAAGGCCTGGACTTCGTTCAGGGCAGCCTGGGCATCAAGATTGCCTTCCTGCATCTTGGTTAAGGCCAAGTTAAGGTAGGAGCTGTAGCGTAATTCACCCGCGCCCAGACTATTATCACGGGCGGTATCAACCAGGGCCTGGACTTCTGGTGAGAAGCTGGGCATGAAGAGGTCAGGGTTGTCTTGCTGGCTGCGGCGGGCAGGCTCTCCCCAGCCCAGTTTATCCGCTAGAAACTTCGCCAGGTGATAGGCATGTTCAGGGTATTGTGTGCCCACGCTCACGGCGAAACCATCCGAATAAACGCTGGCTGTGCCATTGGGCAGCAACGCTCCTACCAATTCGATCTCACCTTCGGCATCCGATGGTAGTTGGGAGTCTGTGGTGAGCATCCAAGGATTTGTAAAGCGGATGGGGATTTGTTCATAGTTGCCGTCAGATGGAGACTGATCGACAAGCTGTTCATCGCGCATCTGCTTCCACTGTTCTACTAGGGCAACAAGTTCCGGCGTGTTCAAGTTGGGCGGTGCAGGAAAGCTGGTGCTATCGTAGAAGCCCTGTCCAGCAAGTGCCCGTAGCCAGATGGTGACCTGATCAGTTAGCATGGCCGGAAGTGTTAGGTTGCCGTCAGCGTCATATTTGGTTAGCTTACGAGCAGCGTTGCCAAAATCGTCGAGTGTCCAGTTGTCGTTGGGATAGCTGAGACCTGCCAGATCAAAGGCATGTTGATTATAAATCAGGAGTTGGACATCTGCGTTTGAAGGAAGCGCCCATAAGCCTCGATCCCATTGATAGGCGTTCCACGCCCCCTGGTAGTAATCGTTGATATTCAGGTCAGGGTCGGTTTCTGCCAGTGGGAGTAAGTTCAGAAAATAGCCAGCGGTAGTGGCTTCTGGCCCAAGAAGCCGTTGGTCGACATACACCACGTCTCCGGCTTCGACATAGGTTTGCAAGAAGTCAAAGTAAGTGTCTTCTGTATCCATGGCAGGCGGCGAAAATGTCATGAACTCCTCGTCAGCAGGCACAAACTCAAAGGTAACGCCAGGATGGAGGTCTTCGAATTCCTGGATGAGATCATCATCATCGAGTACCCAGTTCATCCAGGCTGGGGCAGTCACACCTAGTATAATGGAATCAGACTGTGCCGTCGTGGAGTCGAACAATCCCAATAGGAGCAATAACGTTATGAATTGGAGATGTTTCATGATAGTTTACGTTCCTTTCATTAATCCCTAAATCATTGTAGTATGAATTGAAGCTGAGTCAATGAGTATTTGACCTACCTGTCAAAAAGACGGTAGAGTGCAAACTGAAGGAATTGCGAGGACAATAATGAGCTTAAGACGAAAAACGCTCCTGATTATTGGGCTATGCCTGGGGATCGTGATCATTTTAAGCTTTGTGTTGTCCCAGTCAATCCTGCTCGATGGCTACCGTCAGGTTGAACAGCGCTCTTTATCGGAAGACATTGAGCGTATCCACAACATCATCGATAATGAAGTTGTGGCTTTGAGTGAGCAACTTGAAGAGTTCGCGAGGCAGCGCGACACCTACTTTTACATTACCGGTTTCAACCCGGAATTTCCAAATTCTGGCCTTGGCCCAGAAGCCTTCGTCGCAAACGATGTCGATTATATGCTGATCTACAATATACAGGGTCGTTTGCAGATGGAAAAAAGCGCGGCAGGAAGCGACCAGGCTCAAGCGTTTGCGGCATATGTTGCGGCAAGCTCGGGCCTCATCTCACATTTGAGTATTGAGAGTGAAACGAGCGGTATTGTGGCTATGGGAGGCGAGATTGTGATGATTGCCTCACGTCCGATTTATAACACGGCGGGCAATAATGTCATTTTGGGTACGTTTATCTGGGGACGCCATCTGGATCAGGAACAGGTTAAACGCATCGCGGACCTGGCACAGGTTAAACTGGATATTGTGAAAATCAATGAAACCAGGAGTGAAGCGTTGGATGAACTGGGTGATGCGGACATTCACATTGAGCGCCCCAGTTCCGTTCAAATTCTGGGTTTTAGTCTGGTTGATGACTTGATGGGCAATCCAGTTGCGGTGATGCGGGTTGAGGCATCTCGTAATATTATTGCCCAAAGTCAGGAAAGTCTCATTCTGTTGATGGCGGTGCTGGTGCTCCTCAGCATTGCCTTTGCCCTGACCGTCTCAATTATGCTGGAACGGCTGCTGCTCTCGCGGCTGGCGGGCCTCAACGCGGTGATCCAGAAGGTGCAGCTTGAAGGGGATTTATCGGCGCGGGCAGATGTCAGTGGCAATGATGAGCTGGCGGAACTAGGAGGGTCAATTAATAAGATGCTCCAGGCGGTGGATGTTGTCCAGACGACGTTACAGCAAAGTGAGGAGCGCCTCCGCAATGTTGTGAGTCGTGCCCCGGTGACGTTGTTTTCGTATGATAAAGAGGGACGTTTTACACTGCTGGAAGGGCGTGGGCTAGAAGCGCTGGGGTTGCAGCCAGGAGAGTTGGTCGGTCAGCGAGTCTATGAGGTCTATGCCGATAATGATGTTCTGGTTAACAATGCGCGTGAGGTGTTGTCTGGTGAATCCATCCACGATACGGTTAAGTTCAACGATGTGATTCTAGATATTTGGTATTCACCCCTGGTTGATCAAGATAAAGTTCAAGGCGCGATTGGTGTTGCAGTTGATATTACCGAGCAGAAACACGCCGAGACGGAGCTGATCGCCGCGAAGGAAGCCGCAGAAGCTGCAAATCAAGCTAAGAGTACTTTCCTGGCCAACATGAGCCATGAACTGCGTACACCATTGAACGCCATTATCGGATTTGTGGGCATTATGTTGATGAGGGATTCGCTCAATGATGAGGACAAGTTCCGGGCAGAACGAATTAAATCGAATGGCGAACGGTTGCTGGAGCTTATTAACGACATTCTCGATCTCAGCCGGATCGAGGCAGGACGTTTAAACCTGACGCCGATAGACATCGACTTGCCTGTCATCTTGAGCGAAATCGAATCGCAGGTCAAGATTATCGCAAAAGAAAAAGGTGTCAATTTTACGGCGATCAGGGCAGCCCACTTGCCTGAAGCGATCCATGCTGATCAGAATGCTATTTTGAAGATTGTGACCAATTTGCTCGCCAATGCGGTGAAATTCACCGAGAAGGGGGGTGATGTGACGATGGATGTCAAGTGGCAAGCCGAAACCTTGATCGTCAAAGTGATAGATACAGGCATTGGCATACCATCCCATATGCACGAGATAATCTTTGAGAGTTTCCGGCAGGTGGATGGCTCAACAACACGCAAATTTGGCGGCACAGGGCTGGGGCTTGCGATCGTTAACCATCTTTGCCAAGCCATGGGTGGTACAATTTCATTAGAAAGTCAGGTGGGCCAGGGGACGACTTTCACGGTCAAGCTGCCCATTATTCAAGAACAGACCAAAATAGAGAGTTAGTGCGATGACGATACCAATACACGATGATATTTTGATAGGTGTCCGGGTGGCAGTGATTGATGATGAACCGGACAATCTATTCGTGGCGCAAATGCTGCTGGAAACTTATGGGGCAGAAGTCGTCACAGCAGTAGACGGCATTGACGGTCTCAGAGTTATCCGGGAGACGCGACCGTTGTTTGTCGTCTCTGACATTGGAATGCCCAAGATGAACGGTGAAGCGATGGTACGCGAACTCAAACAGGATGCTGAAATCGCAAATATTCCAGTGATTGCCTTGAGTGCTCATGCGATGTTGGACGATATGGATAGCGCCATTTCTGCTGGTTTTCACAATTACTTGATTAAGCCACTGCGCCCGGAACGGTTCGTGAGTGATCTGGTCAACATGCTGATTAATATTCCAGAAATCGCACACGCATTAGGGGTTAGCTAAATGCACGTATTAGTTGTTGAGGATGAGCAAGATGGTCAACAGGTGGTCGCGGGATCCTGGATTTATCGCAAATTGATTGGGCTTTGGCCGCGACAGCCGCAGAAGGACACGATGAATGTCGGGTTTGATGCTTAAGCCCCTGCCGCAGCAGATCTTGATTGAGACCCTACACCGTCTGATCAGTTAAGTGCCGACAGATCCCCAAACACCTGTATTGGAGATGGTGCTGCCGATATAGATTGTCCGGTAGTTGGCGATGTTGATAAAGAAGCCGTTTTCCGGTAAGGTCTGGAACTGTAGGGTCATGACGTTGGCAGAATCAACCTGAGTCCGTGCCCAGCCAATGCCGAAATTGGGGTCACACCATGTGGCTTGCGGTCCGAACTGTGTATGATACATCCAGTTGAAAACATCTGCTGGGTTGAGGAGACCCCCACCGGTTGGCGCGTTGCCGCAGCCGCTGGTATGAACAGTTTGACCATCCCACTGATTGGTGTGATAGACATAGCGGGCATCTGGTTCTGAGAGACCATAGACGCGGTTTTCACCATTGATAATCACGTTGAACATCAAGCCGCGTTCAAATAGCTGCACTTTGCCTGTCGTCGTTATTGGCGGGCCAGCAGGACAGCCGATATCGGCTGTGGAGATGGACGAGGCGAAGAACCAGGCATTGGCACAGGCAATCTGGATAGCAATCTGAATCTGGGTGGATGCAGACAAATCATTGCGTTGAATGGTCAACTCATACATCACAATCGATTCGTCGTTGGGCACTGTTACCGGGAGTTGCCCGTTGGGCGTGACCGAGAACGAATTGACGATTGTGCCCTGGGCGTTGAGCTGGTTGATGTTTGCAACTTCGCCATTGGTCTCCCAGATCAAAGTAATTGGTGAACCCCCAACCACCGAGAACGCTGACGAGGTAAAGGTGGTGATAATTGGCAGGTCAGGTGTATCCGAGGCGGTGGCCGTTGCTGTGTTGGTCGCGGTTGGGGTTAGTGTTGCAGTTTCTGTGGGCGGACGTGGTGTAATCGTATAGGATGCGGTTGGTGTAGGGGTGATGGTGGCTGTTGCTGTGAAGGTTGGGATTGGCGTATTTGTAAGGGTGTTGGTAGGCAAAACTGTATGGGTAGGTGTAAGACTGGGGAACTCCACTAGGGTGGGCAGTTCGATCACGTTTTGCCCATTGTTATCACATCCAGCGACTATAAGCGCTACAATAAGCAAGCTATAATAGGTAATCCAGGACCGAACGTTGAACATTGCATTCCTCAGCCGTAACAGCACAATGTTGTTTATAATCATACTCTTATCTGGCGCAGGTTGCCAGTCTTCGCCGCAAGTTATGGGTGAACTGCCGACGCTGGTAGAATTGTCCACGGTGATCCCGACGACAACCCCGACTCCCACCATTCCACGCTCGACGGCGACGTTATCCCCAACGCTAGAGCCACCCACCATCACACCAATCCTTATTCCAACGCTTCCGCCAACCAGTACACCCCGTCCGTCTGTAGATTTGCCGGAGTTCTTTCGTTTTGGCACATCAGTTCAGGGGCGCGACCTGACCGCTCGACGCATTGGCGATGGCTCAACCATTTTGATGTTGGTCGGAGGGATCCATGGCGGTTATGAAGTCAACACAGTCATGTTGATTGAGCAGATGATAGACCATTTTGACACCACACCGACGGATGTGCTACCGGGTATCACGCTGGTCTTGATTCCATCGTTGAACCCTGACGGTGCAGCCCTGCCAAATAACTTGCAGGGGCGCTTTAATGGCAGAGGGGTCGACTTGAACCGTAATTGGGGTTGTGGTTGGGAGTCTGTGGCGTACTTCCGCGATCAAGAGGTGAATCCAGGGGTAGAAGCATTCTCTGAGCCAGAGACAACAGCGTTGGCTTCGCTCATCACGACGATTTACCCTGCGACGGTATTATTTTATCATAGTGCAGCGAACGGTATCTATGGTGGTAACTGCGATGGAAGCGGGACATCCAACGAAATGATCGCTGCGCTAGCCTGGGGTACAGATTATCCTTTGAGCGGTGCATTTACGGAATATGCCGTGACCGGGACAGCCGCCGCCTGGGTTGATAGTATTGGAATTCCCTCGGCGGATGTTGAACTAGCAAGGGCTGATGAAACCGAGCTACGGCGTAATCTGGAAGGGGTCATTTCGGTTCAATGCTGGCTGCTTGGTCAGGCTGCTCTGGATATACCCCGTTGTATCGCTAAACGCCAAGCTGCTTAATACGACACGATCTGAACAAAGTTGATGATAGCGACATTCTCCTCACAGGTATCCTGGGTAGTAACCGTATATTCTTCGGAGAGGGGTGCACCGACAGGACTGAACAACTGTACCAGATAGTCACCGCTGAGGGGTGCACCACCCAATACAAGCTCAAAACCGCCCGTGCCAAAGGTCACGGCTGAGCCAGAAAAGACTTTCAAGCTCAATTGATCAGGATTGGCGGCGTCTGTAATCTGCACCGCCAGCCCATCAAGGGGTTCCCCTTGCAGCCCAGTGACACTGCCGCTAATGCTGGCCCAATCACAGCCGTTGTCGGTTGCGTTGGGGGTGTAAATGACGCCGCCAGACACCAATGTAAACGGGAAGATGATGTTAGCGGGCAAGGCCGTCGGTGTGTTACGAGCAACTCTTGGTGCAGGGATATTGCCATTCCCTGCTTCAGTGGTTTGGGTGGCAAAGTAAATGGACAAGGCCACTGGATCAGGCGTTTCACTGACGATAATAAACGGTGTTGCTGGTGCGAGTGGGTTCAAGAGCGAATAGGGATTCTGCCAGATGTAAACCGAATAAACTGCAATCGCAATAGCCGCCAACATAAAGAACAGCGCAATCGCATTATGCCCCCGATTTCCTCCGCTGCGCCTGGATACAGGCTTGATTTCCGATTCGGTGGTAAAAGGTTGTGGAATGGGCGGGAAGCGCTCTTCTGGCGGTGTGAAGACCCGTTCCTTTGGTCTAGAGTCCTGGTTAGCAAATTGCTCTGCCAGTGCATCCAGATCATCCAGCGTTAAATCGGATGGTGACAGATCATTGTCTGGTTTATGCTGGCTCATGGCTGGCCGAAGCCCCGCATTTGATAGAAGCGGACTTGTGCTAAGTTCTGGTTACAGTTGCCAGGAAACTGGATCGGGATGTCGGGCGAAATCTGTGTGCCTGAGAGCGTTTCCAGACGGACAAAATAGGCAGTTGATGAAACCTGATTGCTGACCGGGACTTCCCAGCCAGTGATGGGGCCATAGAGCGAATTGCTGCCTGTTGTCGTTACCACATCAAAGTTAGTTCCAAGGACATGCACCTGGAACTGGCGCCCAACGATTTCAAAGCCGTTCGCATCCACCACCTGGCCGCCAATACCCTGCCATGCACAGCCCGCCGTATTGAAGCTGTTGATTGAGTAGACAACCGAATCACGAATATCGAAGAAGAAGGGTGATTCAGTCGGCGGGCGGGTAGCCATTGGGCCAGACGGCGTATCTGTGGTGGTAGGTGTCAGTGTGTCAGATAGGGTTGGTGATTCCGATGGGGTGAGTGTTGGGCCAGGTGTATCAGTAATGGTTGATGTGGGCAGCGGTGTCGCGGTTGGCGGGACAGACGGCGTGAAAGTGGGTGTATTGCTAGGAATCGGTGTAAAGGTTGGTGGCAAGGTCGGACGGGGTGTTTCTGTCGGTGGGACGGGTGTTGATGTTGGTAAGACAAATTCCGTTGGTGCTTGTGGGACAGGTGTCTCCTCTGGTTCGTTTATAAGTTGCAGACCGACAAAAGCAATCGCTGCGACAGTGCCGACAAAGAACAGTATCCCAATGATGTTGAATAATCCACCACGCATGGTTGTTTCCTCGAATTAGTAACCCATATATTGTTCAATCACTGCGCCATCGCGGAGTGATTGCAACCAGTGTCCGAATTGATTAGCGATGAGCATGGATCGTTCCTCTTGTGTTGCCACACGCTGGTTGGTTTCAAGTGTCTGGATGATGTGATACCCTAACATGGTTTGAACTGGCCCACCAATTTCGTTGATCTGTAACTGAAAAGCCACCACGCTCAGTTCTGGTGTCAGCAAATCTTCAAGCGTGAACCAGCCCAGGTCGCCCCCTTGATCGCGGGTGGTCACATCTTTAGAAAAGGCCGCTGCTAACTGGGCAAAGTCCTCGCCGTTGTCTAACCGCTGGATGATGGTGTTGGCTTCCTCCACTGTTTCAACCAGAATGTGACGGGCGCTCACCTCAGAGATCTGCATGTTGGTTTCCGGCATGACAATTTGCTCAACTACGAACTGCGTGATAATATCCATGCGGATTGACTGCCGCAGTTCGTCTTCGGTCATCTGATTTTGATCCAACCAGTCTTGCCATGCCACATCGTCTGCCACCATCCCACGATATTCTTGGAACTGCTGCTCGACTTGTTCGTCGGTGATGGTAACGTTTAGGTCTCGTGCTGCCTGGTCGATGAGTTCACGTTCGATCAGCAGATTGATAACATCGCCTGCGATGGCGTCATAACTGGCGGTACTGGAAATCAATCGGTTACGCTCAAACTCACGTTCAAACTCTGCCAGCGTAATGTGCTTATCGTTCACTCTTGCCACGATTTGCTGCCCATTTTCATCAAGGGGTAGGGCTGGTTCTAACGCTTCGACATTCTGGGCAACGGACCCAAGCGACGGTGATTCAGCTTTTCCGTTAGAACACGCGCCAAGGATGGTGACAATGGCCAAGAACATAGTGATTTTGATGTAACGCGCCATGCAACCTCTTCCTGGTTCCAAACGTATTTATTATGCAGTCAGCTTGCGGTTGTAGCAAGTCTGTAGAAGGGGTCGTGGGTTTTCTGGGCCAGAGTGTTGTTGCCGCCGCTGAAGAAAAAATGGCAGCAGCAACAGCGGAGAACGGGCAGCAAAAATAGGCTCCTGGATAAACAGCTGGTTCAATCTTGAGTGTATTCGAAAAAGTGTGGATTTGAGTGAACGTGTGTTCTCTATTCAGAAGCAAGTGCAGCCAAAGGTACAAAGTCGCTGGCATCCCCCTATTTGGCTTGTCTGGTTGCCTTCCTATGACCTTGTTTTTCCCACTTTTGATAAAGCTAGACTTGATTAAGTATGTAGAAGGGGCTAATATATATGTGTTTACACAATTACATTTACCCCCAACCTACTTTGCCCAAGTGGGTGGCGCTTTGTCTGCGATTGGGGGTAGCAGAACGGGCCCAGCAGTATCAGGCAAGTGTAAAGACCATCCGCCTATTTTGTATATGAAATAAGGAAGCAGATAAACATGTTCAAACGTTGCATTGCTTTGGTTGCTGTGTTGCTGGTGTTTTCGAGCGCAGTTTATACACAAGACGAGATTGTACTCGAACCAGTTACTGACGAAAACTATGGTATAGAAGCCGTCAAGCCAAGAGATTGGTCACAGGTTGGGCCAGGATTATATAGCAGAGGTTCATCTGCGACAGACAACACCTTGGTGGCCTTACAAAGTGCGCCTGTCAATGTGGATTTGCTCTGGAGCAGTTTGTTGCCTCAATTCGGATTGGAAGAAGTGCCTGAAAGTTTGGGGACATACGAAACGAATTACCTAACTTGGACGCTGCATCAGTTTGAAGTGCCGTCAGTCAATGGGATGTTTGATCTTTCGATAGCTGAAGGCGATGGTGTAACCTATCTGCTTTTGCTACAAACCACACCTGATGAATATGAGGTGCTGCATGAGACGGTGTTCTTGCCTATCTTGGAGAGCTACGCGCCGCTGGCAGCCGAAGAAGAGGACGTGCCTTATGTGGTTGAGGAGGTAAGCTTTGAGAATGGTGACATTACCCTTTCTGGTACACTGACGATCCCTGATGTAGAAGGGCAGCATCCGGTGGTGGTCATGATGACGGGCAGTGGTGGCCAGACCCGTGATGAGATTGTCGTGCCTGGTTTCCCTCTATTCAAACTGATTGCCGATCACCTGACTCGTGAGGGGATGGCTGTGCTACGTTATGATGATCGGGGTGTGGGGAAATCGGAGGGGGATATTCTGGCAGCCGGACTGTATGACTTTGCCTCAGATGCTCAAGCGGCGGTTGCTTATTTGCAGACCCGTGAGGACATGAACCCAGATCAGGTTGGCTTGTTTGGTCATAGCGAGGGCGGGGTATACGCCGCTATTCTGGGAGCAGACCCGGATAGTGGGATCGCCTTTATTATCTCGATGGCTGGGATTGGGGTTTCTGGTGCGGATGTTTTGCTGTTGCAAAACGAGTTGATCTTGGAAGCGGAGGGAGAGGCAACGGAAGAGGAGATCGCCCAATGGGTCAGCGAGATGGAGATCATCATACCGATGCTGATTGAGCGCGATTTTGATGCGTTTGCCCGTGCCATTGACGATCTGGCCCGCCAAAACTGGGAAACTCTGACTGATGAGGAGCGGGAGGAACTAGGCTTTGATGACATGGAAGCATATGTTGAGTGGACGCTGAAGCGCAATATCGACACTTATCAAAATGAGGCCATGATTACGCTGCTGGGTTATGACCCGGCCCCTGATTGGGCCCAGACGACTGTCCCTGTCCTGGCACTGTTTGGTGAACTTGATCTGCAAGTTGATCCTGATCAGAACCTCTCGCCGATGCAGGCCGCGTTGGAGGAAGCGGGGAATGAAGATGTGACATTTGTTGTGCTGGAGAAGGCTAATCATCTCTTCCAGGAAGCAACAATAGGCGATCCGGCTGAATATGCTGAATTACCGCCGGAATTTGTTGATGAATTCTTGCCGCTGGTCACAGATTGGCTACATGAACGGGTGGATGTTGTGACGGAGTAATGAACATATAATGAGTGTACACAAGTTGAGATTCGTGTGATGGCTGTTGAACTCGAACGACAGATGTCTGTTGAGGAATTTGACAAGTGGACACTCACCGTCGACCACAACTATGAGTTTGTTGGGGGAGAGGTGATCGAGGTGGTCTCGCATAGCTATGCGTCGTATGTTGCTGCCCGGTTGTTAGTTCGCATTGGTAGTTATGTGGAGGCCCATCAACTCGGCTATTTCACGGGCGCAGATGGAGGGTATCATGTCGGTGAGGAACGCTATATCCCCGATGTGGGTTTCATATCTAACCAGCGCCATCCGCAGCCGCCCGCCGAGACTTCTATCAATTTGCCGCCTGATCTGGCGGTTGAGGTTGTTTCGCCTACGGATAAAGAAAGGGCATTACGAGTCAAAGTCACGAATTATCTTGCAGCGGGGACAACGGTGTGGGTCGTTTATCCTGATGAGAAGCGGATTTACATCCACCGGCCCAATCAGGTTGTTGAGATTGTCAATGAAAATCAGACCATTAGCAATGAACCGACGCTGCCTGGTTTTGTTTTGACCGTAGCTGATCTTTTTCATCAGAAACAAAACGAACCGTGAATAATGCCTTAATTGCAGCATGATGATACAATAGAATGGGTCATTGCTTCGTGATGGAGATGCGAAATGCCGCGTTGGAACTCATTTATACACTTCCTAACAGAAGCCCAGCAGTATATCCCGGAAGAGCGTCAAGCCCTGGTCGATGAACTGCTCGGCGAACGTCAAGACTGGCCCTGGGTTGAAAAATACACAGCCACCTTTATTTATGTGGGTGCAGAACCTGAACGAGTCGCTTTGAATCTTGATACTATTAAAGGTGATCCCCCCTTTGTTCCGATGGTCAGACTGGAAGGTACTCATCTGTGGTATATTAACCGCGAGTTCCATCATGATGATCTGCTGGACTATCTGCTGGCGGTTGATGATCCCATGACGCCATTGGCCCAGGAACGCGACATCGCCCGTCGTATTTCCAATTTCTGGCATGTTGACCCGCGCAATCCGATTCGTATGAATACCGCCCAGATGACCGTTTCTGTTTTGCGCATGGGGGATGCGCGCCCGTTCCCCGATTGGTCAAAGATGCACCAGGTCCCCAAAGGCCAGGTGTATGAACACAGCATCAACAGCACAGAACTCCGTTTTAGCGGGCGCAAGCTGTGGGTGTATACGCCGCCCGGCTATGATGTCTCTAAACAGTATCCGGTGTTGATTTTCCAGGATGGGCAGTGGGCAGTGGGTCCGCTGCAACTGCCCAATATCGCAGACGGGTTGATTAAACATGCACGCATGGAACCTATGGTGATTGCGATGGTGCAGAGTGGTGACCAGAAAGACCGCATTCATACCTATGTCAGCAACGATAAACATTATCAGTTTGTTCTCTCCGAGCTTTTGCCCTGGTTGCAATCACATTACAGCATTGACTCCGCTGATGTGGGCATTGGTGGGGTATCGGTTGGTGCAATTGCCGCTGCGCACGCTGCCTTAGAAAATCCCAGCGTCTTTACGCATCTGATGATGCTTTCTCCGCCGTTGGGTAAGGGCATTGCCCAGGATAAGCTACGCGAATATATGGGCCGCTTTGAACAGGCGGATGTCATCCCACAACGTATCTTTCAATCCGTGGGACGCTATGAAGCCCGTGCCCGTTTCTTATGGCCTGCCCGTATCTTGCACAGTGTTCTTAGTCAACGTCCAGCCGACACAGCCTATCGGTACACCGAAATTGGTAGTGGACACGGGTTGGTTGGTTTTCGCAGCGTGCTCCCGGAGGCGCTGGCCCATACGTTCCCAGTTCATGGGTAGGTGAGTTGTTTAACCTTCGGTTGCAACTGCTTTAAATCTCATGAGTCAGAACTTAACACTCTCACTGTAGGCTAGTCAAGTTATTATCCATCTCGTGGGAGTTTGGCATGTCTGTAGCAGAGTCGCGAAGCCAGTATGTCGTCGTTCGTCGTAGTTGGTCACTTAACGCCATTCGCCCCCATTGGTATCATCTGGATAGTCTTTCTCGTTTTGGTCTATGGTTTTGCTAACCAGGCCCCACTTGGTTGGTACTCAAGTAGCCTCAGAACCAATCCCAGTAGCCCAATGAGGCGACCCTAGCTGGGAACAGCCTTTGCATCATAGTCGTCACTTCAGAAGTCCAGCCATTGAGATGTGCTGCGGCTTTGACACTCAATGACCCGAACAGTAACTTGATAAAGGTTGGGTGGTTAATGCGACATTGATGATCTGCGTGGATGACAATGGCATCAGGATAAGAGTGTAAACTGAGCGTGTCGGTTGAATACCCACTGTGTTTGAGTAGTTCTGGCAAAATCGCCTGGATCAATGCCGATAGATCAACAATACGCGCCATCCAGCCTGTTCTTAAGCGAAATTCAGCGCTGAGTGTACAGTCAATCACTTGCGGCGCAAATAAAGCTAGAAAATCGTCTGGTAACACAGGCCAGCAAACACGGTCGATACCATATTGATGATAGACGCGCCCAATGGTTGCCATCAATGCGAGGGCTGCGTCAGGTGTGAGGGCGACAATCTCAACAGCTTCGGTGAAAAGATCGTGGCCATAGATATAACCCTGGGGGTGGTTCGTCTCGTCCACAACAACCAGAATTTGCCCTAATGCTGGGTCTGACAAACGCCACGCCCACATCTCCGGTTCACGTTTGTAAGTCACGCGGCCAGACCACTGTTGCTGATACAGGTGCGCGATGAAAGGAACATCCGACAACTGAGGTGCTCGGACGGTCATCGTTGTAGGGAGTTGGGAGGCGGCGGCGCTGTCAAATGTGAGGCGATAGCGAGGCCAGACCGGATAAAACCCAAAGCGTCCGAAAAAGCCAGCAGGGTCATCCAGCAAGGCAATATGAGCGTGCTGTTCGATCATATAGGTCAAGACATCTTGCATGACAGCCGTTGCATAACCGCGCCCACGATAATAAGGCTCTGTTAATGCCCGCCCAATTCCGGCGGTTTTAAGTTGAACTGAGCCATAAGTCAGAAGGTGATGTTCAACCAGCACATGACTGACAATGCGACCATCCAGTATACCCGCCCGGCACATCTGGGGATGAAAGCCTGGTTTGCTGAGTAGGGTAGCATAACCCAGTTGGACGAGTTCATCGGACAGGGCGGGGCGAACATATAAGCGGGTCACAGGCAGGTTGCTTTTATTGGAAACAAACTGCCTTTAGTATAGAGCTATTTCAAGTTTTGGGGGTCAAAGGCATCACGCAGGCCATCACCAATGAGATAGGTACTTAATACCGTAATGACGATCATCACACCTGGTAGAATAGAAAGATGTGGACCCTGGCGGAAAAAAGATTGTGCCTGTGTCAGCATATTGCCCCAGCTTGGTTCCGGGGGGCGTACGCCCAAACCCAAAAAGCTGAGCGCTGATTCAACCAAAATAATTGTACCCACCTGAATCGCGAGTGCAGTAATGAGTACCGAGAATGTATTGGGCAGGACATGCACGAACATGATGCGCAAAGGTCTTGCCCCTGCCGCCAACGCGCTGGTGACATATTCATTGGAACGCTGTCCGATGGTTTCGCCTCGGATCAAACGCATGGTATTTGTCCATGATACCAGTGTTAAGACCATGATAAGGGTTTGAATGCTGGGGGTAAGGACCGATGTGAGCAGAATAAGCAGTAACAAAGTGGGGATGGAGTTCAAGGTCGTGATGAACCACATAATGATATCATCAATAAAACCTAGGCGCCCACCCTGATAATAGCCTGCGATTAGACCAATGGTTACCCCGACAAAAGTAGAAAAAATAGCCGCAATAAATCCAATACCGAGTGAGACTCGTCCGCCATAAAGTAAGCGAGCGAGCATATCGCGTCCCAGGTGATCTGTTCCCAGTGGATGACCTTTGGAGCCAATGGGTAATAGCCGCACTTGGGAATCTGGTAAGGTGTAAGAAACGCCCAACGCATCTTCAATTTGCGGAGCAAGTAGAGAAATAATTGAGAGAAACACCAAAACACCGAGGGCAAGCAGGGTTAGGTAATCCCGCCGCAAGCGGCGAAGGGCCATACTTAGCAGCGAACGACTGGCGACGATTTCTTCGCCATCAACGAGGGTAACGATGTTATCAGTTTTGATTGTGGGGGAACTTGCCATAATCGTCTCGATACTAACTCAACCGGATACGTGGGTCGATTAGTGCATACATCAAATCGGAGAGAATGTAGCCCATAATAGTTGCAATCGCCAATAAAATGACGATTCCCATGATAATCGGATAATCTTGCTGGGTGGTGGCATCAACCAAAAGGCGTCCCATACCAGGCCAGGAATAGATCGTCTCAGTCAGCACTGCACCACTGATGACCAGCGTAATGGACGGTCCCAGTAAGGTTGCAATTGGAATCAGCGCGTTGCGCATAGCATGACGAAACCAGACATAGTTTGGACGCATCCCTTTAGAATAGGCTGTACGTATATAGTCCCGATTAAGAACATCCAGCAGGGAGGCACGCATAAAACGTGAGAACGTTGCAATGCCAAAACTGGATAGTGTAAACACAGGGAGAATGAGATGTGCGATCCGATCTTGGAAGGTATATTCACCTGTAATTGAGATGGGGAAACGATTGCCCATCGGTAATACTTTGAGCCAGGAACCGAAGATCAACAGGAGCATCAAGCCTAGCCAGTAGACGGGGATGGCACTGACCAATACTGCCATGATGCGTGTTACTTGATCGAACCATCTACCCTGGCTTACTGCTGCAAGCACACCAATTGGTAGGCCAACTGACAAACCAACTATCAAGGAAATAAGTCCCAATTCAAGCGAAGCAGGCACACGGATCATTATGGCATCAAGGGCAGAATCTTTAGAGACAAAAGAACGTCCAAAGTCACCCCGTAGAACCCCCCTTGATGTCCCCTGTCGTTCGTCGACCTGGTTCCCGCGCCTATCAAAGACAGGGATCATGCGCCCTTCATAGATTGTGATTCCTAGGATTTCGACGGGTTCATCGCCAACCAACCAACGCAAGTATTGGACATGAAACGGATCACTGGTGCCTAAGGCCTCTGCAATTGCGGCCCGTTGTCGGGCCGTTAATTCTGGATCAAAGCCGAGTTGGGTAGCGGGACTTCCCGGTGCAAGGAACATAATAAGATAAGCTAGGATAGTGATCCCAAAAATGGTCGGGATAGATTGTAATAGGCGGCGTATGAAGAACTTAGTCATGGACGTTTTCGCAAAACAATAGATAAGTTAAGGAATAGAAGCACCCTATCTGTTGGGGTGCTTCTAGAAACTAACTTAGAGATTATTGGGCAACAACCCAGGTATCAATGTTCCATGTACCCTGGGTTGGGAAGGGAGCAAAGCCCTCCACTACCGTGTCATTGACGGCGTATGCGCTGTTCAGTGCATACAGATGCAGATAGGGTTGTTCTTCCCACAGGATTTCCTGAACACGATGTGCCATTGGAATAATCTCGTTGGGGTCACAACTATTGGTCTGCGACGGATCGACAATCGCTTCACTGATTGACTGGAATTCTTCGTTGTACCAGGAACCAAAGTTGAAACCATACTCTTCTGTACCAAGTGCTGGGATATCGGCATCAGCGCCAAAGATACCGCGTTGGTCAGGATTGAAGGGGATGCCACCGCGCCAGCCTGCAATCGCCATATCAAAGGTCTGTGCGCCTAGATTGTCGTTGTACAGGGTGTTGAAGTCGAGGGTAGCGACTTCGGTATCAATTCCCAGTTGTAGCATAGAGGCTTGAAGGATTACAGCCACGTTGGTGCGTGGTTCATCAGCAGCAACGATATCTAGGAACATTTCGGTGCCTTCTTCGGCAGTTTCGCAGCCGACACAAGTCCGAAGGCCGTCACCCCCATCGACTAGTGAATCACCGGTGCTGACCCAGCCTGCTTCTTCCAGAAGGGCACGGGCAGCGTCCAGATCGTATGGACGGCGTTCCAGGTTAGGATTGAGGGTGTAAGCAGACGGAATCGTACCAGCAACCATGGGGCTGGCATTGCCATTGTGGGCACTGGCGATGATTTCGTCGATGTCAACGGCGTACTGTAAGGCCTGGCGCACACGCAGATCGCCCAGGATGGGGTGTACGCCTTGGTCAATTGGGTTGCCATCTTCATCCAGACCATAACGTGGATCATCAGGATCAGCCAGGTTCAACGCAACATAGTGCCAGACCGTACCGGGAGCTTCAAACAAGTTGGCGCCACCATCACGCAGGGTTTCAAGAACGGTGGTATCGGGCTCATGCATGTAGTTGACATCCCCTGCCTGGTTGGCAATCAGACGTTCTGCCATCACGGTGTAATCGGGTACATCAAGATAGGCTAGACCCGCTGGAATAACGGCCCCAGCGCTAGCATCAACGTAGTTATCATCGGCCTCCAGATAGACCGCAGTACCAGGTTCGATGCGGGTGAATTTGAACGGCCCATGGGTTGAAACGGGTTCATTGGCCGTTGGGTGCCCTTCAAACACAGTGAAGTCGAAGGATTCTATCGTGTCTTCGGCAGTGAAACCAAACTCATGGGCAGGAGAGACTGAATAACTCAAGCGGCGCAGAGCATCACAATTTGCGGTTTCAAACTCAAAAGCGATGGTGTAGTCATCTATGACTTCTGCATTCACAACATCACGACGGGTTGGGCCATAGCTGCTGCTGAGGCCAATTTGATCGCCTTGATTAATGGCTGCCCAGGTGAAATATACGTCCAGTGCAGTGATGGGGGTGCCATCACTCCAGGTCAGATCATCACGCAAGCTCACAGTCATAACCGTACCATCATCGGACAGTTCCCAGCCTGTCGCAAGGGCACCACTGACCAGATTATCGCCACCAAGTGGCTCATAGCTTAAGGTTTCAGGATCAAGCCCAACGACACCAGGGAAGAGCAGGTTGGTGATGTCACGGCAGTCAACACCTGAACATTGAATATCAATCAATGAACCCAGATTACCTGAACCGCGTTCATTACCCCAAATAATGGTTCCACCTTCACCGGTTTCCTGAGCGTGGACCACACCCAGGCCGAGGCTCATCATTATGACAAGCATCAAGCTAACAGATACAAATTTCTTCATGTAGAAAACCTCCGATAAAAGTCAATTCGATTGAACTATCACAATCTATTCGATAGTGTTAAGAGAGCATATCATATCCTCACAACGCCTGCAATGATCTCTCAAGGGGACTGCGTCAAAATAAAAAGCCGTGTCATTATGGCTTTTCTAAAGATTACAAGGAGACATCATAGCAACTATGACTAATCACTTGTGGCATCTCTTGAACTTTTAAAAACTCGAAATTAAATTTGGTACAATCGCACGAGACCGAGAGGTGTTAGAAATTTCTCAGAATGACATGCTATCACTAGGCTCTGTTGACATTTGAGAAAAGTCGATAAAATGGTTTCATGAGTAATGTGACCTTAACCGATGAGAACTGGACGAAAATTCGGGACTAGTTTGAAACAAGACCCGAATGCTTATGTAGGAAACGAGGCCGAATGCCGTCGTTTCGTCGAAGCCATCCTCTGGGTAAGCCGGAGTGGGGCACAATGGCGTTTGCTGCCACCTGAATACGCCAACTGGAATAAGTGTGTACAAACGCTTGGCCCGCTGGTGTCAAAACGGCGTGTGGGAGCGAATGTTGGACTATTTCGCGGACGACCCGGACATGGAAAACGGGATGGTGGGTAGTCCAATTGTCCGTGCCCATCCCTGTGCGGCTGGGGCACAAAAAAAGCGCTGAGCAAGCGCTGGGTCGCAGTCGCGGCGGCTTTTCGTGCAAAATCCATGTGACAGTCGATGGGTTGGGAAATCCCTTGCGCTTGTGCTTGACGGCTGGACAACGCCATGACATCACCCAAGCCTATCAGCGTCATTTGGGGGAGTGTTTTATCAACAAGATCAAACATTTTCGGCGTGTCTTCTCACGGTTTGAAAAACTGGATCGCTCTTATTTGGGCTTCTTGCATTTTGTCAGTTCACTTATCTGGTTACGTTGAAATGTCAACACAACCTAGCTTGATCCACGCATGCGTGGATCAAGCGCATCCCGAAGGCCATCACCCAAAAAATTAAACGCGAACATAATCAGGAATAAAGCGATTGCTGGGAAAATGGCTTGATGTGGATAACTGGCAATAGAGCGCGATCCGTCTGAAATCATGGAACCCCAGCTTGGTGTTGGGCGGTTCACGCCCAGGCCGATGAAGCTCAAGAAGGCTTCATAGCGGATGTAGACTGGGATGGTTAAAGTCTCGGCGACGATGATGGGGCCTAGGACATTGGGCAAAATGTGGCGCACCATAATCTTCATCTGTCCGGTTCCAATCGAGTGAGCAGCAAGCACATACTCCCGTTCACGTGCCGAGAGTACCTCTGCACGGGTTAGGCGTGCCAAACCAACCCATGAGGTGAGCCCGATACCGATAAAAATGAAAAACATGCCGCCCATAGAGCGGTCTAATAAATATAGCTGATAGCCCAGCGTTCCATCCTGGCTAGATTCGTTAAAGGCCCCGCGGAAATAGGCCATCATTAAAATGATAATCAACAGGGTGGGGAAAGCATAGAAAATGTCGACAATGCGCATGATGACATTATCGACCAGGCCACCAAAGTAGCCTGAGATCATGCCAAAGGTGATGCCAAGCAGCATAGCTACAATCGGCCCGACAAAGGCAACAGCCAATGAGATGCGTGACCCATAGATGATGCGGCTCAGAATGTCACGGCCTAGTTCATCGGCCCCCAGGATGTAATCGTTGCTGACGGTGACATAACCGCCATCAGCCTTCGATTTCATGATCGGGAAGAGGTCAATGACCCATTGTGGGGCGGCGTTATTGTAAAGAAGGGACTGTTCTTCATAACTTTGTGGAGCGATCTGATCTGCAAATATGGCAATCAAAATAAATAAGATGATTATGACAATCCCAATGACTGCCATTGCATTGCGCGAAAGTCGGTTGAGTGCATCGATCCATAGATTGTCACCCTTAATGTGTTCTTCCAATGACGCAATGTTTGTTTCCGAGTGTTTTGAAGTTGTGGTCATGAATACGCACCCAAATGATTACGAATATTTAATGCGTGGATCAAGCCACACGTATACAATGTCAACCAAAAGATTAGCAAGAATGACCATTCCCCCTAATAAGAGGGTTGTTCCCATGATGACAGGATAATCACGATTGGTGATACTGGTCACGAAGAACCGTCCCAACCCGGGAATTCCGAAAATTAATTCTGCAACGAAACTACCTGTGGCTAAAAACGCAAACAAGGGGCCAATGACGGTTACAACCGGGATCATCGCGTTTTTTAAGGCATGATAGCCAATGACAAAGCGCTCATGTAGGCCTTTGGCACGGGCCGTGCGGATATAATCCTCGTTAAGGACCTGGAGCAAACTGGCCCGGGTTAAACGCGCAATCCGGGCTGATTGTGCGAAACCGAGTGCAAAAGCAGGCATAATGACATGTTCGATTTCACCCCAGCCAGTGGGCGGCAGCCATCTCAACTGAACGCCAAAGACATAACGCAAAATGGGGCCAGAAACAATTACAGGAATCGATACGCCTATAATGGCAATGCCCATGGCGCTGTAATCAACCATAGTATTACGATTTAAAGCTGATATCACGCCAGCTGGAATGCCGACTGCCAGGGCAACAACCATTGCTGCTGCACCCAAAGTCGCTGAAACAGGCAGGGCCTCTTCAATGATGTCATTGACGGTTTGACTCTGTGAGCGGTAGGACGGGCCAAAGTTGACCCAGCGCAGAGTACGATCAATGATAGGAAGCGGCATGTTAACCATAAAGTCGTTCATGACCGTGCGTTCCAGTTCATTGGCGGTGATACGTGGGATCACAATGTCTGCCATATAGTGGATGTACTGCATCAGAATGGGTTCATCAAGGTTATATTTGGCTTCAAGCTGTGCCAATGTACGTGGTGGTAAGCTTTTCTCTGTCGAGAAAGGCCCCCCTGGAACGGCACGCATGGCGGCGAAAGTGAGGACTGAAATCACCCACAATACCAACATCATTTGTAACAATCTTCTTATGATAAATTGTCCCATAAGGCAACATCATCCAATTTCAGAAAAGGGAATATTCTAGATAAATTAAGAGGGAGTAGGCACTCCCTCTCCATAAGACTTAAGCTGAATTGTGGGTGAACTTATGACTTTTGGCTCATGTCAATATCCCACTTTTCAAAGTATTCCTGACCGAACTGTGAGTAGGTGCGTTCAACCCAAGGCTGTGTCACACTCAGCGCTGTATAGAAGTAGATTGGCGCGGTAACTGCACTTTCGTTGGTCAGCAGGTATTCTGCCTGCGCATAAATATCCGTGCGGGCTTGTGTATCTTCTGCAACCAGAGCTTCTTCAAGCAGAGCATCGAATTCAGCCGCTTTTTCGTCATTCCAGGAAACACCCAATTCGCGGACAGAACTATGGAACACATCATACAGGAAGTTATGAGTATCTGTATAATCCAGACACCAAGCATAGCGGAAGACCTGTGGAGCCGTTTCTTCATTCTTGATGGTTTCCAAATACACAGCCCATTCTTGGGTCTGAATTTGAACCTCAATACCAAGGACCTCATTCCACATTTGCTGGATAGCCTGGGCGATGCGTGCGTGGCCTTCACTCTCATTGTGCATCAGGGTGATCGGTTCAAGTTCATCGACTGTAATTCCACGTTCATCCAGATATTCTTGAAGCAGAGCTTGGGCTGCCTCGATATCCTCACCCAATATCAGATCAGGATAATCCCCAGCTTTTGGTGCAGCAGCAAGCAGATTCTCACGGGAGAAGAAGTAGGCTGGGGTCTGACCGCCTTTGGTGACATTATCAATCAAAAGCTGACGATCAATTGTCATAGAGAGTGCCTGGCGGACACGCACATCGTCAACAGGGGGCTTGGAGGTGTTGAAGGGATACATATAGGTACAACCGTAGGGGCCAATATTGAGAGCAGTATTCAAGAACGAGTCGGCACGAATACGATCCAGATCGGCCAGGGGGGTATCGGCAACATCAACTGTACCCGCTTCAAAATTGGCAAAGCCAGCGCTGGCTTCCAGCATGAGAAGCTGGACTTCGTTAATTTGGGGCACGGGGATGTTATCCGTTCCTGACCAGAAAGGATTCTTAATGAGTGTGACGCTCTCATCATGTTGCCAGTCCTTTAAAGCGAAGGGCCCATAACTCTGGAAGGTCTCTGGCTCGTACCAGAAATCGCCATATTCTTCGACAACCCACTGGGGTTGAGCATAAGCCTGCCACATACCAAAAAGGACAGGGAGGAACGCTGCGGGTTGAGTAGCTGTGATTTGAAGGGTGAGATCATCAACAACTTCCACACCCAAGTCTTCCACCATCGAGTCACCATCATAGACTGCACTCCCGTTTTCAACCCAGCCTGCCATGATACCACCATAGTAACTGCCCAATTGACCGCCAATTGAGCGACCAATACCATAGGCGAAGTCTCCGGCGGTGAGGGTACGGACGTTCCCATTTTCATCCAATACCTGTTCAACTTCGCCAGATTCAGGATTATATTGTACCCAGGAAATATCTGGCATGATGTTGAAGGTATAAACTAAACCGTCGTCTGAGACTTCCCACGTTGCAACACCGGGTTCGGTTTCGAGGCTGAGTTCATTAACACGGCTGAGGCCTGGATTGGTCTCAATTAGAATTTGGATCGAACTGGTATCAGTTGCTAAGGATGGATCAAGGGTAGGAACATCTGTCGACCCGAGGGAATCAGCGTCAACCAGAATTTTGTATTCGTCATCCTGTGCATTGACCACACCCAGGCTAAGGCTCATCACCAGGACAAGCATTAAACTAACACACATAAATTTTTTCATGTAAAAAGCCTCCGTTAGAAGTCAATTCGATTAAATTATCTTAGGCTATTCGATAGCTTAAGAGAGAATAACATATTTGCACAACGCCTGCAATGATCCTTTGTATTGTTTGCACATGGATTGTACTGTATTGTGCCTAAGTAGAACCAGATTAGCTGGCGGGAATGGATTCCAGATTGTTATGGTGTATAACCCACTCAGGAGGGGTATCACATCCGAGCGCACGGAGGGTGATAGTGACCTCAGATGTGCCAATCTGCTCAATCACCTGGGGGCTATCTACTGTCACCTGAGCGCGTGAGATGGGATTGTTGGTGATGCAGAGCAATGGTTCAGAGGCAATGCGGCGGCGTTGGACAGTGCCTTCGGGTGTAACGATATATTGGATACTCAGTCGATCCACAGTGTCATAAAAATTGACTGTCCATCCCATGATGGGCATTCCGGTGATGCCGATCCAATCAAGATCAGCCAGTTCATCACCCAGGCTTTCAACCAGTGCGTCATGGGTAGCTAGCGCAGTCAGATTCGGCGCTAGCCGGAGGGTGAGTGTTTCAGGTGTGAAGGTTGCAATGGGAAGTGAGGGCGATTGTGGATCTACCTGCAAGAATGGCAATGATTGGGGATTGACCGATGTCATGATGGTGGGGGATTGCAGGACGAGACGATCGTTTTCCTGTGCGACAATCCCGCTGATTTGAACGGATTGATCTATATATTGTGCCAGGAATTCTGGGCTGATCTGGACGCTGATCTGGTTTTCGGCTTCATCAACGACCACTGGGGTTGTTGCCCCTGATTCGTCGGTGATAAGGTGGAGTGTGCCTGAAATCGTTACGGAAACGCCGGGAATCAGTTCGCTAAAATTGGTGATCGGATTCAGTGTGTTGACGAGAGCAGGCTGTGTGCCGATGAGTTGAAAAGGCAGCGCAGCCGCATTGGGGTCTGATGGTTCCTGTGTTTGTGCCATAATTGCTGCGATAATTTCGGAAGGAACCTCTTCTTCAGGTATGGCTGCTGTCCTCATTGTACTGATTTGTGGCGGTATAAGTTGGGTGGGTTGTTGGGTCGCATCACCACGACACGCAGTGCAAACCAGTAAAATCACCCACAGCCATTGATGTTTCATGTTGATCACTTTCTTCAGGAAAGAAAATTGCCCCGCACATAGTGTGCGGGGCAATAAGCGTTATCTAGCGGACTTGGAGTGCATCCAACAGCAGGATTTTGTTTAGGCTGAGATTGCGGATAAACAGATCATGCGTGCCAAAACCGAATCCATAGAGTGTGATTGCAGATGGAATGACGGCTCCAGTAGGATTGCTCAGACTGTAGGTGTTGCACTGCCGACCCCGCGAACTATCCGTTCCTGTGATAACACAGTATTGAGTATTGGTTGTGCCCTGATCAAATGGAACTTGATACAGCGTTACAGCGTTACCTGTGATCCTGAATTTCATCACGGCAAGCTCATTGCTTGTATAGGTGTAGGTTCCTTTGTAAAGACTTGGAACTGCACCGCCGGATATCCACTGATTTTCGGGCGCGTAGGTGATGCCAGGATAGGTGTCATCATAGAGCCCTGGTGAGCCATCAGCATTGATGGTTAGGGTGGTTGTTGGATCCCCATAGACCGTCACCGAATCGATGATGAGCCCCTGTCCTGAGGTACCCGTATGTGTAATCGTCACGGTGTAAGTCTCGTTGGTCGACAGATCCGGTGTCAGTGGAGCTAAAGGTAGGATTTGATCAATTGAGTTATTGACGAGTGATTGCTTAATACAAACTGGAGGAGCACCTGTGCTTTGCCGTGTATAGCAGAGATCATAGTCTGCACCACCGGGGTATGATAACAACTGGACTGCAAAGCCCGCTACGCCTGGGTCTGTACCTTTGACGCCACCACCAATCGTAAACGATAGCGTGGCATTGGGTTCAACCGTGTAAGCAATTGACAGGGCAGTTGCTGCATCATCATAGGTCAACCAGTTTCCTGTATAGGTCAGATTGGCGGCATCGTGCTTGTAGGAACCCGGTGCTAGACCTTGGGTACTGCTCACGACCTCAACGCCGTCAAGAGCGATGTAACCAGAGACACAGGAGATTGTCACTTGAGCGGTTGTACCGGAAAGTCCTAGTTTCGCCATATCGACTGTCGTGACGTTGGCGATTCGACCCGCCGGGATATTGGCCGCCATGTCGATATTTTGGCAGTTGCTGCCCGTACCACAGATACGCATCGTACCCCAGGCAGCGCCCGCTGGATGATGAACAGCAATTGATGACCCTGCTGTGGCGTTCACGTTGAAGGTCACATTGGCAGGGGTACTACTATCCGTAAACAGGATTGCATTGCCCTTATAGACCGGGCTGACGACCTGGGTCCACGGGCCACTGTAGGAGAAGCGTCCATCATTTTCATCGTAGTATCCGGGCTGCAACGTTCCTGTACGACCTGTAATTTCAATCGAGTCAATGAGTACAAGATCACTCTGGGCTGTGATCTTTACAGCACCGCCTGCCGCGGCGGCGAAGCTTCGGGTGGCGATGCCACTAGCGTCCTGGGTGACATTGGCGCAATCTGCATCAATGCAGAATGCAAACATCCCAGTTGATGCAGCGGGGTAGTGAATGGCGACGGTCCCCGCTTCGGTGGTGTCGACGTCGAAGTTCAGTTCCGCACTAGCATTGCCAAGACGCAAGGTTCCACTTTCGGCTACGGCATTTGCTAGCTGGGTCCACCCGCCGCTGTATCTCAGGCCTGGATCATAGTCGCTGTAGAAGCCTGGTGCGAGTTTGGAAGGTGTGCTCCCAACAACATCAATCGCTTCAATGCCAAGCCAGCCCGTATCTAAGCTGCGGATTTCGACGATATGCTTGCCGCCCGGTGTATCCGAGAGGAGTGTGACCGGACGGCCCCAGGAAATGACCTGGGCATTGTCGGCTGCAACAGTTGTACATTTGGTGACATCAATGCAGATTTCAAACGCGCCACTGTTGAAGCCGGAGGTGTAGTAGAGTGTGATCCCATTGCCTTCGATCTCAAATAGCCCACCTGCTGTCGGATCAAACGAGTAGACTATCTGGTTGGCAACGGTGTCTGGCACTGTAATAGAAGACCAGATGCCGATATAGCGGAGTTTATTGGTATTGGCAGGGCTACGACCATCAGGCAGACTTTCAAAGCCAGAATCTGGTGTATTACCGACAACATGGATACCCTCCAGTAACATGATCTGGCTGGAGGGGCTGATCGAGATGACAGCATCGGTTGCATCCAGTCCAAGGGTCCCGCGATCAATGTAGGTTTTGCTACCAAACCCTGTGCCATTGATGGTTGTACAAGCCTGCGAACCGTCATCCGCGCAAACTTCCATATTGCCAGCGCCATAGATGACGAGGCCCGTTGTGTCTGCTTTGACCGTGAAGGTCGCCTTAGCGGTAGAATCACTGGCAGACATATAAGTCGATTCGCGTGCTCGTGAGTCAAAGGCTGGTGTCCAATTGTCTGTATAGGCAATATCAAACTGGTCCCGATAGGCATCGTAGTAACCGGGGTTGAGGGTCTCACCGATGGCAACCAGTTGGATACCCTCAATTCCCGCATAGCCCTCCAGTACATTGATTGCGACCATACCCGATTCACCACTAACACCAATGTCCGCTAGTGGGATAACCTTGAAGGGTGTTTCACCATCGCTATTGAGTACGATTTCAGTGGCACAGATCGTACCACATACCTGAATTCGCCCCCAGAAACTGGCGACATCATAGTGAAGGACTAAAGTGTCAGATTGGGTGGCATCAACGCTGAACGTAATCGCACCCCCATCAACCGCGGTATTGAAATAGAGATGACCGGTCCTCAAGTTGGGCAGAACCTTAGTATCGCCAAACGAAACCCAATTACCCAACGTGAGCAAGCGTGGCTCGTTCATGGAGTAGTAACCTGGATCAAGCACTGAACCCGGCCCTAGGAGAGCGATGGCTTCGATTGAAAAGTATTCAGCGGTTGTCCCGGCGATTGTTACTGTGACTGTACCATCTCCGATGCCTGGTATGGCGATTGCACGATTGAGCATAAGGACCTTATCGTTCTCAGCATTGTTGATTGTCCGCGCTGGGTTGCCATTGAAGCTTACCTGAAGCGGGCCAAACCTCGGGCCTGTTGCTCGATAGATCACCAGCGTATCGACCAGATCACCGTCAACATTAAACGAAACAGTTGCTCCGGCAGTCTCTGAAAAGGTGAGGGTATCACCGTTGGTTCCAGGGATGACGTATTGCTGCCAACTTGTATCGTACTTCAAAGCGAAATCACCATCCTGGTACAGACCTGGCTTGAGGCTTGTCCCACGAATTTCAATGGCATCCAGGATGATTGGGCTCGCAGTGGCACTGGTAATCCGAAGGGTGCGGAGGCTGTCTTTGCTGAGCTGGTCGAGGCCGCTACACCCAAAGGTGAAGAACATAATCTCTGACTTGACGGTTGACAGGGTAGGCGTTGTTGACCCGTTGGTACAGGCCAAACCCAGTGTCTCATAGGATGAGAAGTTGCCATCATCATTATGATCGATTTCAAGGGTATAGGTCCCGCCATTTTTATAGCCTAAGAGGTGCAGGGCAAAGGCATCGCCCGTGAATGATACCTTCCCGACCTGATTGGCAGCCGTTGTATAGTGGATGGTTTCGTTGATAGCCGGCTGATAGTAGAACGGTGTCCAGTCGGGAAGTTGGAAGATCAGGCTGGCTTCATCATACAACCCAACATGTGGAATGGTGGACGTTGGGCCAACGTCGCCGGGGCCAGTTGTGTCACCATCGCCACCTGAACCAGGCCCATCAGAATCGCCCGGTTGGCCAGGCGGCTGGCCAGGGATACGAACCCGCACCCGCCGTTGACCGGAATCGCCATCATTGTCGGTAACATTGTAGGTAAACTCAAATGCGCCAGATTGGTTAGCGACAGGAATTAAGCCGCCTGAGGAGAACATAGTGAATGTCATACCCTGCACAGCGGTGTTTAGTTGCAAGTTAATCGCGTCAATTTGAGCCTGGCTCAGATTTTGTGGGTCTGATGGGTAAGATTCATCGAAGATCAGCGGATTAAACAACGACGCGGAAGTATCCACCGATAAGGGCGAATAGGTGAACGGGAAGTCTACATCAGGACTATCGACAAAGATGGAAGGATCAGGGTCGGATAACACGAATTGACCGCTGAAGTCAAAGCGTGCGTTTGGTCGTAGATGGTAGATCAATTCTGATGACGGATTAGCCGCCAGATCAATGGTTGGTGCGGTGGTCAAAAGCGGATCAGTTTCATCCACGCTTGTAATCTTGATGTGAATGGTCGCCTGTCCGGTTCCGCTGCCTGTTGCTGCCAGCAAACCAAATGCTTCGTAATTGAAGCGAATTTCAGTCGTTGGGTTGGTTGTCGTCAGACCAGCGTTGTAGAAGTCTGGTGGTGGACAGTAGGTGAACACCCCTGTGAAGCGATCCACCAAGAAGGGTGCACCACCACATGGGCTCAATGGATTCGTATCATAGACGGTTGGTACATTACTGAATTGATAGACATACGGCTCGAAACCGCCGGAGATGTGGTCTTTGAGTTGGATGGTGACGAGCGAATCTTCCGGTACTTCAATAAAGTAGTTTCCGCCTGTGCTGTCAAATACAATCGGTGTGGGGTCACCTAATTCATAAGCGCCCATGTCGATATCTGCGCCCGTCGTGGGCGGACGATCAATGAAACGTGGGATGCCGAACAAATCGGTTGTTGGAACCCTTGGAACAGCCATAGCCGCAGCCGTATCACCCGTATCAACACCCGGATTGTAGGTAACATTAGGGGGGGGCGGGTCAATCAGTTCGGAGATTGTCGGACGCAAACGGAACGGGTTGTTGGGGTCGTTAAGTTCAGTGAAGAAGTTTTCAGCTTCAAAGGCTTTCATAGCTTGTTGCGACTGAATGATCGTTTCCTGGGTTGCGCCGCTGGGTGGTAGCAAGGCGACCCCGTTAAAAGCATTGATGAAGACATTGTTGTTTTGGGGGGCGTTGTTTGAATCTGTGAATGGTGTAAATGTTCCGATACTGACAGCACATTCGCCGAAAGTAAAGGCTGGCGAGAACCAGTTGTTACGAGCCGCATTATTGGTTAATGGAGATGGCGTTGCCGGTACAGATGCGCCAATAGGCAAACACCCATTCGTCCCTAAAGGATCATCAAAACCGCCCGCAATCAGGTTACCACGCACTTGATTGGCATGGAATACATTGTTGTGCAGTTCCCAACGATGATTGACATAGTTCAGACGATCCACACCGTTATAACCCAGTGTCAGAATATTACCGACTTCAGTATCCGCGATATCATGGCGGCTGACAGTGTTGTTCATAAAGCGGAAACGCGGAATCTGATACATTTGGATCAATGATTTTGAGACATTGTTTGCATCGAACCAGGAACCAAAGAGGGTCACTGGGAAGTCATCAATGTCAGATGCCTGCGGAATTCCCGCTTTTTCTTGACCATTTTTCCACTGGTTAATTGAAATGACGCTTTCCGCTGTGTTGCCAGCAAAGCGATTGTTAAATAGATCGACCTGGCTTCGCAAGATCCCGACGATGGTGTCTTGCCATGCGGAATTGGTGACACCTGGGCCTAATGGCAAGGTATTGTCTTTGAAGGTGTTACCGAAGACCGTAATTGGGGTGGTTTGACCACTGTCGCTGATCTTAAGAACGGCTGTATCATACAGTGCAATGGGTTCGGGATTGCCGCCGCCAACGGATTGTAGTTCGGTGACAACTTTAAATTTCTCGAAGGTGTTGCCCGTGATGGTGATGTTTTCCGCAGAGGGGATTGAAATCGGGCCATCAAAGTCATAGAACAGGTTGTTGCTGATGGTGACGTTATCCGAAGTAATGACCAGTGCGACAATATCCCCCACACGTTGGCTAGCTGGCAGGTTTCCGCCCGGTAACAAGTCTGCATACAATGGCGACGCACCATAGAATTCCAGACCTTCGATTTTGATGGGGCTGTTGGTGCCAGCGTGTTGGATTGAGATACCTGCCGATTTGTTAAACGTATCATTGACCCAGTAGGTCGAGGGGAACCAATTGATGGTATCAACTGAGTTATAGCTGACGATATTCAAACCCGTTGCGCCTGGGTCTGTGATTTCAAATGAACTGACAAATTCACCAGGCAAGAACACAACATTCGCAACCCCATTGGTGATGGCCTGGCTGACGGCAAAGGCAGGGTGTGTAAACGGATTCGTCACTGTACCGTCGGGTTCACCCGTCAATGGAACAGCGCGTGTGCCAACATAGTAGGCTGTTCCCCCCACATTGCTGGCAGGAGCCATCACGATTTGCTGATTGCCCAAATTAAAGTTGGGATTACCCAATTGTGCCAGACCTGCACCGAAACTATTGTCGTAGCCATCGGGCGTGCCACTGATTGAGAGATCAATGCTGCGTGCCTGGAAATAATTCTTCACGACAGCAGGCACGCCTACCGTTGTATTATAGATCCCTTGCATGTTGGGGTTCGACATAAGCAGAGCCGACATGCCCGCAATATGGGCAGCGGCAGCCGATGTGCCATCCAGACCGCCCGTACATTCATCTCCGGCGGCACTAAGACTGGTAGAGACCCGTGATGGAGCAACCAAGCTCGGCTTGATGTTAGCATTATTTTGTTGCCCGGCTGCACCTATGGCGCTGTTTGGCAGCAGTTGATAGCGTTTAGCTGCGCCATCATCACCTTGGAGCGGACAGACGGCACCAACCGAAATCACATTGGCCATACTGGCCAGTTCAGTCAACGAACCCGATGCCTGGGGGGTAATATTGGCTGGCGCATCAATTTGATTGTTCTTGTCATTGTCTGAAACACGCACGGTAAAATGGGTGGGCACATCACCCTGAATGGTAAGATCAAGTGTACAGCTTTCACCACAGCTGGCAGGAACACGATACTGATGGCTGGAACTACCAGATGATGCACGGGTGTCAATAACAACACCATCCAGGCTGAGCTGGGTGGGATAGGTTGCATCGCTTTCCCAATTGTAACTGATGACGCTGCCAGAACTCGCCTGAATAGGGATGGTTGTTTCCATGTTTTCAAACTTGAATGAGAAGACACCACCGCCTGCGCCATTACCTGCTGCGGCCACAACAACCACATTTGCAGCAACAGCCGCATTCACATTCGCTGTAAATTCAGTCGATGCGCCGGGGTCCATCGTGACCAAAATAATGTCGGCTTTAGGAAAGCCCCTAGGGTTGGCGGCCCCGTTTAAATTGGCAGCTTCCGCGATCTTTGCGGTCAGTTGAGTGGCAGTGCTGGCAGAGTACATGTAAACAGAGGCACTGGGCGCGATGTCGCAGAGGAGTTCGACAATTCCTGTTCCATGTGAACCGGAGCCACCATCGGTATTATCATTGGCTTTACAGGTGCGCTCATTGGCAGCCGCAGCATCGTTCACGTTGTCGAAACCAGAGTCAATGATGGCGATGTTGACACCGCTTCCTGTATATCCCGCCGTGTGCCAACTACTAGCCCCGGTCAGATCAAGCGAATGCGGCAGGACAGCACCCGTGCCTGCAAAAGGGATGAAACCACCCGTTTGATTATGAGCACTGGTAGAGATGATAAGCTCTGGCAATGAAATGGCGGTGATAGTATCTGCGGTGGCAACATCCAGCACACTCTCTAAGGGAATATGGGCCTCAACATACTGGCTGCCGACTATGCCGTTTGTGCCTCCTGCAGCGGCCACCAGTTCCGCGACTGTGTTGCCTGTGACTCCATCTGCACCCCAGACGACTAGATGGAAGCCCCTGTCGTCATAGTCCATGAAGTAATCATCAGCCATGGCGTAGGCGGCGGCTTCGTTTCCCCTCAGATAGAGGTCGAGTATGCTCAGGAATGCCCCACCGAATTTATTACGAATGGTCTCGTCCAATGCATTGGGAACCATTGTCGAGGTAATAGCTTGTGGAGCGTAAGAACCGGTTGTGGAGATGATGATGTCGTCCAACATAATGCTGGAACCATTGGCAAAGAAAGCAAGCTGACCTGTCTGTAGGGGGTCTTCGTCAGCATAGGTTAGTTCAAGTTGGCCATCCACCCACACTGAAATGTTGCCGCCTTCTACCTCAATTTGCAACGTAAACCAGGTGTTGAGTTCGCGGTTGGCGTCGGCAAATGTCAGGACATTATAGTCCTGACCGCTACCTTTATAGAGTGTTGTGCGGGAAGTTTCCACGGCCAGCAAATAGGACAGACCATCATCGCCTATACGGAAGAACACGCTTAATCCATCGGCAACATCTCCGCTGGTGGGAGTCATGATGTTGGCGCGTGTTTCAATGTGTTGATTAAGCAGCATGAGGGTATTCGCTGGGTAGATCGTCTCACCGGGTGGCAGCACTGCAGCGTTTCCAGGGCCATAATTGAACAAAGATGTGTTCTCACTGAAGACCCAACCTTCAGCCAGGCCGTCAAACTGGCCTGTGAGGATATTGTGCCGTGTGAGAGAACCCGGCCCGGGCTCAGTCATGATGGGTTCAAGTGCCTCTGGATCGTTCGCTTGTGGCTCGATCAAGATGGTTGGAATTGATGCATCGGCATTTGGTGGCTCATCCGGTTCATCTTGGGCCAGAACCGTGAAAACCTGCGGAATCAGCAGGAAGACAACGATCAAAACCGGGAAGAAAAAAGTAAGTCTATGCTGCGAATTCATAAGTTCCTCCATGAGGGGTGGATGATGATTTTATTCTGCTGTGTTTACCGTCTTGATGTGTGGCAAGATACGGTGTTTTTGTTGTGAAACTGTGAATATTTCCACATCAAGCCTATCATAACATAAACCACAATTTTGCACGCTTGATTTTTTGACTCGATTTGTAATGGAGAACTCAACAAAAGATGCATTGATTGATGATGGGGATGACTGAAGCAAAGGCAACTGAAGATAGGGGAGCGTTCAATCTGGACTTTGATGGCTTGGAAATAGAACCGGGACACCAGGTAGTTCGGTGTCCCTCATTGACTACACCATTACACCGTCGCTGACTTTTGTGCCTAGTATATCTTTGACCCGATGCACGGGGACAGCGAAGCCGACTTCCGGGCCACTAATCATGGTATTGATACCCAGCAGCTTACCAGATGTATCTACCAGTGGCCCACCGGAATGACCAGGACGCAGACGCAGATTGAGCGCGATCCATTCACGCCCAGGACGCAGTTCAGGCAGGTTCGCACTCATCCCAATCACAACGCCCGCCGTCATCGCATCAATCACCCCCCAGGGATGACCCATCGCCATCACCCATTGACCGGGGCGCACTGCCCGCGAGTTGCCAATTTGTATCGTCGGTAGGTCATGTGCTTCGATTGCTAACGCTGCGATATCGTTTTCAGCGTCCATGTCGATGAGTTGCGCCGTGTGTTCGCTGCCGTCGGATGTGATGACGCTGAAGTTACGTACCTGAACCTGTCCTCGTCGGTTTCGTTCGGCAACAACATGGGCGTTGGTGACGATCAAACCATCCCTATGCCACACGGTTCCCGCGCCGATGCTATTTCGTTTGTCTGTGATTTGAACCAGGCTTTGCTGAATAGTTCCAACGACGTCTGCCATCGAATCACTGAACTGTTGTAAGATGTTCATATTATTTGTGTTCGCCGATAGTGACTTGAACGTCCTGTATCTGACCACCACGCACGATCTTTACAGCGACACTCTGACCAACTTGCTCGCTGCCGAGCAGGGCAAGCAGGGCATCCAGATGGGGTGTGCCCTCACCGCCCAGTGAAAGGATGATGTCCCCTTGCAGAATGCCCCCTTTGGCTGCGGGGCTGCTGGCTTCAACTGCCACAACCATCAGGCCAGTTTCCTGACCAGATTCGCTGGCCTGGGCCTCTGCCAAGCGAACAGGCTGCACACCGATGCCTAGGAATCCCTGCCGGATGTGCCCATGTTCTAGCAGCCCATCAACCACCCGATTAATGGTGTGGGTGGAGATAGCGATGCTTGCACCGCGCTGGAAACCAGATGTGTTCATCCCTTGGACTTGACCGGATGCATCAACCAACGGCCCGCCAGAAAAGCCCGGATACATGACGACGTCAGTTTGAATGAAGCCATCCATGTGTTTGCCGCCCAATGCGCTAACGATTCCCAACGTAGTCTGGACACTTTCGCCCGGTTTGCCAATGGCAAGTGCCAGATGGCCGACCCGTAAACTTCCTGGTTCTGCTAAGGGTCGAGGAGACAAACTACCCTCTATGCGCAAAACTGCCAGATCGGTGTTTTTGTCACGACCTATCAGTGAAGCATCGGCTTTGCTGCCATCGGGCAAGCCGACGGTAATGCCTTCATCACGGCGCACCACATGACTCGCAGTGACGATTAAGTTATCCCGCCATGCGATGCCTGTGGCAGGCAGACGCTTGCGGCCCTCTACACGGATGATGCCCTTACTGGCCTCGTCAACGGTATCCGCCATCGCATTTGAGATGTTCTCGAAAATTTCGGACATATTTACTCCATGCTACATACGTAATTTGCTTTCTTCATCATCTCACAGTCATAGAGGGCAATACGCCATGCTTCGGCATAGGCCACCCTATCCATTTGGGTAGGATTGGCAGCAAAATGTGAGGTCATTGCATCTGTTGAAGTGCTAACCTGATGGCATCAGATCGTTGAATCGTGAGGAGATTTTCTGATGACATTCTGGACACGCTGGTTGCTGATCATTTGGGCTTCAATGTTGTTGCTCGGTCTGGTGCTGGCTTTCATTCCTTTTGTATTTGTGCCCAATTTCCTGGGGCCGGATTACTACGATGTTTATGTCCCCGATGGCTACCAGTTACTTTCAGATGGGGATATTGATTTTCAGCACTTCCTCTATGGGGTGATGGGCGCGTTGATGGCAGCCTGGGCCAGTACGATGATCTACGTTGTCAATGGGGCATTTAGAAGGGGTGAAAAGGGCGCATGGAACATCATTGGGGTGAGTCTGCTGCTATGGTTTATTGGGGATAGTTACATCTCCATTGTAACCGGGTTTCCGTTCCATGCCGTTCTGAACCTGAGCCTGGTGGTGCTGATCGGGCTGGCCTTGCTCGACAATACGCCCATCCTGGATGGTACAGATGACATCGGCGTTGATGATGGTACTCAGCCGATGGGCGATCACAATGGCGGTGCGTTCGCTTAACAACGCATCCAGCGCATCCTGAATCAACCGTTCTGTCAGCATATCGACGCTGGAAGTCGCCTCGTCCATGATGAGGATGCGCGGGTTCGCCAGAACTGCCCGTGCAATCGAGATGAGTTGGCGTTGCCCGACGGATAGATTCGCGCCGTCTTCCAGGATGCGAGTCGCATAGCCTTCTTCCAGTGACATGATAAAGTCATGCACATTGGCGGTTTCGGCTGCTGCTTTGATCTCATCCTGGGTTGCGTTAGCTTTGCCAAAGCGGATGTTATCGGCGATGGTTCCAGCGAAGAGGATCGGGTCTTGAGAGACCAATCCCATCTGTCTGCGTAAAGATTGCTGCATCACATCGCGGATGTCGTGCCCATCAACGCGAATCGCGCCGTCGGTGACTTCGTAGAAACGAGCAATCAGGTTGGTAATTGAGCTTTTGCCTGCGCCTGTCGGCCCGACTAATGCCACCGTTTGTCCGGCTTTAATACTAAGGTTAACATCATGCAACACGATTTCATCTTTCAGATAGGCAAAGGTCACGTTCTGTAGCTCTATGTGCCCCTCAATAGGCGGCAGCTCGATAGCACCTGGTTTATCTGCCACTTCTGGCTGGGTATTTAAGAGATTCAAGACTCGTTCGCCGCCTGCCATCGCTGCCTGCATAGTGGTGTATAGCTGACTTAATTCCTGAATGGGTTGGAAGAAGCGTGTGACATAAGCCAGAAACGCCACCACCACACCGAGTGTGATTGAACCATCAGCGACGGCATGCCCGCCAAACCACAGGACAACCCCCGTTGCCAGAATGCCCAGAAAGGCGACTGTGGGCAGAAAGATGAACGACAGGGACATGGCCTCGATATGGGCGTCGCGATTGTCCTGATTGACTTCATCAAAACGATCTAGCGAGTTGCCTTCTTGGGCAAAGGCCTGGATGACGCGCATCCCAGAAAGGTTTTCTGCCATGTCCCCCACAACCGCCGCGACTTTGGCCCGGGTTTTCCTGAAGGCCATCTTTGCACGGCGGGCAAATAGATAAGTGGTGAGCAGCATCAAGGGCATCACGCTGAACGTCACCAATGCGAGTTCAAGACTCATAGAAATCATCACAACGATAATGCCAACGAGCAGCAGCGTATCGCCGATCAGGATGACCAACCCTTCCGAAAGAAGTTGATTAATCACGCTGACATCACTGATCACACGCGAGATAGTCACACCGATAATGTTTTTGTCGTGATACCCTAACGATAAGACCTGCAAGTGACGAAACAGGGCAGCCCGCAAATCTGCCAAGACATGTTGCCCGACCCAGGCCAACCAGTAACGTTGCACCAAAGATGTGATATAGACACCGACAGAAGCCAATAAGATGATAACGGCGATCTGGTCAAGGCCGTTCAGGTTGCCTTCTGCAATCGGTTTGTCGATAGCCACTTTGACCAGATAGGGTGTGAGCAAGGTCAAACCGGATGAACCCAGCACGCCGACCAGCGCGATGATCATTTGCAACTTATAGGGACGGATATACTTTAACAGTCGCAGTACCACGTTGGGGTTGAAGGTGCGCCCCTCGACCTGATCGCCGAAGCGATCAATTGCGCCGCGTGGCCCGCCTATATTGGCTCCAGCCGATCCGATGGAAAATCCCATAAAAACGCGGCAGGGGACACCCTCGAACCTTCGGTTCGCCTTGAGCGGGGGCCAACCTTTGGTTGGGGGGAAGGCCGCCCTCCTTTCATAGTCAGCATATCTGTGCTCAAATTAACATCTTACGGTTCGGCCGAGACTGCCTGAGGACATCAAGGCCCGGTGGTTGCCTAACGCGGCTTTTTAACAACTTCAGATAGCAGGTTGTGGCGAGTAGATCGCCGCGTAAAATCTGAATCGCACTTAAGAGAGAAACGAAAGTTCTCGGATGGGTCGGACTTTCATCAGTCCGCTGCATCCGTCAGGCGACAAGGGAGTGCGTTGGCACATGCGGAGCCTGAGAAGCGCCCCCGGACTGAAAGTTCGCCGAACCTTGTGTTCGCTTTATCGGGGTGAGCCGTCACAATTTGTCCTTGCTACCTCAAATTGCGATGATAGATCTCAGCGTATAACCCCGAATGTTCTAGCAATTCCTCGTGTGTGCCCTGGGCGGCGATCCGGCCCTTATTGAGTACCAACACCCTATCTGCCATGCGCACCATACTCAACCGTTGGGCGATCACAAACGATGTGCGGCCTTCCATCAGGGCTTCAAGTGCCAATTGTATCTGGCGTTCTGTTTCAGAATCGACACTGGAAGTTGCATCATCAAGGAGCAAAATGCGCGGATTTTTGAGCAAGGCACGGGCGATAGCGACCTGCTGCTTCTGCCCACCAGAGAGGGTGATGCCGCGTTCTCCAACCTCGGTATCATAGCCATTCGGGGTCCTCATAATAAAGTTATGGGCCTGGGCTGCTTTGGCGGCTGCGATGATCTCATCGTCCCGCACATCGGGTGAGCCAAACGCGATGTTTTCCCGGATGGTCGAAGCAAACAGGGTCGTTTCTTGTAGCACAATGCCGATTTGATCGCGCAAGGAACCCAGCGTTACTTTGCGTACATCGTAACCATCAACTGTGATCTGGCCTGCTGTCGCGTCATAAAAACGGGGAAGCAGGTTAATGACGGTTGATTTGCCAGAGCCAGTTGTGCCGAGCAGCGCGATCACCTGTCCAGGCTGCACTTCAAATGTGACCTGATCGAGCACATTGCTCCTGCCAAAGTAGGAAAACGACACGTTATCAAAACGAACATGACCTTCCAATGGGGGGGAGTTCAATTGCGTCAGGGGCCTCTTTCATATCAGATTCGGCATCCAAGATTTCAAAGATGCGTTCGCCAGAAGCAGCCGCCATCGCAATCGCCGGAATGATAATGCCAAAGCGCCGGATGGGGTTGACCAGTTGTCCCAGGTAGGTAATGAAGGCGACCAGTTCGCCAACGGTCAGGGTTTCTTGAATCACCAATCTGCCGCCATACCAGATGATGATAATCGTGCTGATGCTGGCGATGAAGTCCATCAGGGGAACATTGATGGCACGGGACTTGATGGCAATGGTGGAAAGGGCAAACCAATCCTGGTTAGCGTCGTCGAATTTGGCAATCTCCGCCTCTTCCTGGGCAAAGGCTTTGACGATCCGCGCACCCCGCAGGTTTTGTTCTAGCACAGTTGTTAATACGGCAAGCTGGTCCTGGATGTCCCGCGATAGAGGACGCATCACACGACCAAACCGAAATCCAACATAGAGCAGAGCAGGCATGCTCAACATGGCCAGTGCGGTCAGGCGTGATGGCGATCAATGCCACAAGGGTGATGAGCAAGAGTGAGAGCGATTGGAACATGCGCAAGACTGCCCGGCCTGCCAGGAAGCGAATCCGCTCAACATCTTGAATGGCTCTGGAAAGCAACTGACCTGATTCGGCCCGGTCATGATACGAGAATGACAAGGCAGCGAGCTTTTGATGGATGGCGTTGCGAATATCATAGGCAACATTCTGCGAAGCGACTTCTGACCAACGACCTACCAAAAAGTCCAAGACACTTTTGACAAACGTCAGGCCGAGCATTGCCAACACACCCCAGGTGAGCATATTGGTCTTCTGTTGGACAATGCCGATATCTACTGTCCAGCGGATAAACTGGGGCACAATGACCGCTAGGATATTCGATGCAATCGCTGCAATATAGGCCGCCAGCGCAAGACGCCAGTAGGGGAGCAGAAAGCTGTAAGCCCGCAGCAAAACATGATGGCTTTGTTTGGTGATGGTTCGGTCGTGAACTGCTGATTGTTTTTGTACTGTTTGTGCCATGAAATATGAGTATAGTAGGAATTGCGAAACGGTATGGGGCGCGCTACTGTTGTAGAAAGCCCACAGAGGAGTTCCCATGAACGATTATCAACCGCTTGATCTTTCGGCGCTGTGCAATGTTGGCACAGATTTTTATAAGAGCGTTGTGCCCAAGACTGGTTCACTAACTTATCATGGGCTTCCGTTTGAAGTAAGTTCTGATGTAGCTCAATGTTATATCGGGTTCACAGGGAGCGATAGTACCGCTGTAACCATTCCAGTGAATGCCACCGCCCGCAATCTGATCTTTGCTCATGCCTTGCTAGAGACGCGCCTCTATCAAAACGAGAACGTTGGTTATGTGATTGCCCATTATGGCGTGCACTATCAAAACGGCGAGTCGATTCGAATCCCCATCCGGGAGCGTTTTGAGATTGGCGGCGTCCCTTTAACCGGTTGGGGGCATTGGCCTTTCCTGGCGCTGCCGGATATTCAAGACAATCTGGTGTCGCGTTATGAGGGCAATTGGAATAGCGCCGGACGAGGCTATGCAAGCACAGGTCGAGAGCTTTTATTTGTGGGCATGGGCGAATCCCAGGCCAGATGAGACAATCGAGTCGATCATAATTGAACCTAATGATCGCAAGTTCTTGTTAGCAGCTATCACGCTTGGTCATGCGGATGAGTGGCCTTTTAATCGGCAAGGCAGGCGCGAGATCAAGATTACGCTGCCGAACACTGCTGATGCTGAGAAACCGTTTAATCTAGAAGTCGATGTAGATCGGGGTACCGCCACCTATCCTTATGCCTTACCAGAAGCCGAAGCGGGTGCCTTTATTAGTGCTGATTTCAAGGGCTGGGGTGAACCTCAGAATCAGAAATCCAGTCCGGCCTTCGTCGAAATTGGCGCAATTCCGTCGGCAACCGTGACAGTCCGTCAGGATGGTGAGGCTGTCGGCACGGTGAACTGGGGTGACTTGCAGGCACGGGGCGCAGTCGAATCAGCGCGTGTACGGCTGGAAGTGGTTGATACAGGTCGCAACTGGGTGCATGTGACGGTTCTGGATGACCAGACTGCTCAGCCTGTTCCCTGCCGGGTGCATTTTCGCTCGTCGCATGGCATTCCTTATCAACCACATGGACATCACAATCATGTGAACAGTAATATGGATTCCTGGCATCAAGACATTGGTGGCGATTTGTGGTTGGGGCAAATGACGTATGCCTATATTGATGGCAGGTGTGACGCTCTGCTGTGGATAAAGCGAACCAAGGTTCAGCGCAGCTTCTACAGCACGCATGAGGAACCTACCTCTACGTTATGCTGTACAGACCCGTCCGGTCTGGCTCGATGCAAGATATTGATTGCTGCGTTGTGGTCTCTATCGAGCGAGAGACCACAAGCACATGCCACCCAACGATCTTTGAGTGTTAAGCCCTCGAAGATTGCACCACAGTTGGAGCAGGTTTTAGATGTGTAGGCGGGATCAACCAACAGCACTTCACGTCCGGCGCTTCCAGCCTTGTACGTGAGATATTGTTTGAAAATACGCCGAACCGAAGGTTCGCACCCGCTATCCAAAATGCTCTTGCTGAGATGTTTGTTTCTGACCATGTTGCGCACCCGCAGGTCTTCCAGCGCAATCAGATCGTAGTGTTCAATCAGTTGGGCGCTGAATTTGTGCAGGTAATCTCTGCGCTGATTGGCGACATGTTCTTGCTGACGCTGGACGCGCAGCAAGGCTTTGCGGCGGTTCTTCCCACCCTGTTTCCTGCGGGCCAATGACCGTTGCAGAATACGCAGTTTCGTTTGGCTCTCCCGGTAGGAGTTGGGGTTTTCGATCTGATCGCCATCACTCGTTGTTGCCAGGGCTGAGATGCCCATATCTAAGCCGACTTGTTGGCCTGTCTTGGGCAACTCAGATGGTTCTGGCATCTCAACAGAGAAGCAGGTGTACCACCGCCCTGCCTTGTGGGTGATCCGCAGCGTCTTGATCTGGCAGGGAACGAACCCACCGATGTCTCGATGCCAGCGAACAGGGATCCGCCCGACACCCGACACCTTGAGGCGCCGACCATCTAATCTAAATCCATTGCCATATTCTTTGAAGCCGAAGCTATGGAAGCGATGGCGACCTTTGAAGCGCGGATAGCCCGGTGTTTCGCCATTCTTAACACGACGGAAGAAGGCTTGAAAGGCCTTGTCGCAGTCCGCTGCGACTACTTGTAGAACATGACTGTGGACGATCTGCGCCTGGGGGAAAGTGCGCTTGTAGTGCTTGACATTCCGCATTTGCTGGTTTTTGCTCACACTGCGTTCTTCCAGTTGCCACGACCATTTGCGCTCTTCTACACACATGTTGTAGAAGTGCCGAGCACAGGCCAAGATTTGCCAGAGATGACGCTTTTGGCTCTTGCTTGGATACAGGCGGTACTTGTAGGTGCGGATCATGGGGTCTATTTGACCTTGCCCTCGGCCATCTCGGCCAGGAGTTCACTCATCGTCAGGAGTGTCTCTTCGTACAGCGTGACGCGCCTGACGCTGTCTGAGGGAAGGCCCAATTGATCGGCAACCGTGTTGGCCACGTGCAGCGCGTCCTGCTCGAAGAGCCGCCGGTAGGGTTCCACCTGCTTGCGCTTGAGCCAGTCACGATTAACCTGGAACGGCTCAGCATATTGGGGTGGCCGCAGACTACGCGGCTGGTGGGGATTGCGCAGTAACTGGTCTTCATCGACCAACTGGCTGATGAGGTGTCTGAGCGCTCCCTCCGGGATTTGAAGCTCGTCGCTCAAAGCCGGCTCCTTTCGTACCAACTTATTATAGCAGATGCGGGGTCTATCTTACTTCGGTTAAAACCCTGAAAATCGCCTAACCACTGCCATTAAAATCGAACCAGAGGTTCGCCGTGGCTTGCGGCGGGCTAAAGCCCGTTTTTGTCAAGGGTGGCTGCCGCGTGGTGAGGTGATGGTTGATGTGGCACGGGGCTTTGAATACGAACCACTGCGAATGCCTGTCGAGATCAAGCCGGGGCAGCGCGACTTGACCTTACGACTCAAACGTTGGACGAATATGAACCAGCAGCGCTGGTTCAGTGGGGATTCTACATGTACACTTCCTGGGGACTCAGGGGGCACATTATGAAGCGCAGGGCGAAGATTTGAATGTTGTCAACCTGTTGACCTCCCAGTGGGGGCATTTATTCACCAATACAGAAGACTTTACGGGCCAGCCTTCCATCACCAACAATGGCAACACCATCGTCTATTGTTCACAGGAGAATCGCCAACACATCCTGGGCCATCTCATCATGTGGGGACTCAAGGAACCGGTGATGCCCTGGTGCAGTGATGGCCCATCGGAGGCCGAGCTAGGCGGTACACTTGAGGTCAATATGGCTACCTGGGCAGATGCCACCCGTGAACAGGGCGGAACTGTCGTCATCCCACATCTGCCCGCCCCTAATGGAGAACCTGCCGCATTGATCGCCACCGGACGTGCTGATGCAGTGGAGATGCTGGTGCATGGCGATTATACCACCAACGAATATTACCGTTATCTCAACATGGGTTATCGGTTGCCGCTGGTGGGCGGAACCGACAAGATGGATAGTGGTGTGCCTGTTGGTCTCTATCGTACCTATGCCTATATCCCGGATAGCGAACCCTTTACTTATGACAATTGGTGCAAGGCAGTCAAGGCAGGCCGGACATTCCTCAGTGGCGGGCCAATGATTTCCTTGACGGTGGATGGTGCTGCCATTGGAGATACAGTCAGACTTTCTGGCCCAGGCACAGTCGAGCTTGAAGCAACCGCCGAGTCGATTTTCCCTATTCACTCACTAGAAATCGTACAGCAGGGGCGGGTGGTTGCATCGGCTGAAGAAGCCAATGGCACACGTAAGCTGCACCTGAAAACCACACTTAACATGAAGGGTCATACTTGGCTAGCTGCACGATGCGCTGGGCCAGGTTACAAAGCGAATGCTCATTATGATAGCTGGGGGCGGGGTATGTTTGCCCATACATCCCCGATCTATGTTGCTGTCGGTGGCGAGTGGACACTGTTTGATGCCAGTACCGCCCAATATATGCTGACCTTGATTGACGGTACGCTGGAACATATGCGGATGGCCTCTGCTTACCATCCGGCTGAATCAATCACCCATCACCACCAGCATGACGATCATATGGCGTTCCTGGAAGGGCCCTTCCACCAGGCTATCCGTGCCCTCCACAAGCGGATGCACGATCTGGGTATTCCGCACTAGGCTTTGTCGAGCATCTGGCGTACACGGGCGATATGGGCTGGGCCGATTTCACAACAACCACCGACAATCGTTGCACCAGCCTCAAGCCAATTTTTGATATGTTGGGCATAAACATCTGGGGCTAGATCGGTACGTGACTGAACCTGGTTAATGTCCCAACTGGAGGGAATCTCGACGAAGCCATTGGCATAGCCACCAAATTGGATGCCGGATGAATCGAGTAAGGGGAACGCAGCAAGAATACTGTCTGGTGTGCAGCAATTGATGAGAAGAGCATCAACGGAGAAGCTCCGAATGCTATCGAGCGCTTGCTGGATAGTTTCGCTTCCTCTCAAGGTGGTGGAGCCATGATCGTGCAACGTCCAGGAGACCCAGGTCGGTTTGTTTGTGTTCTGCGCTGCCGTTAAGAAGGCACGAGATTCAAGCGTGGTTGAAAATGTCTCGCCAAGATAAATATCCACATAGGCATCAAGCAGAGTCATGATTTCTTGATATTGGGCAACCATTTCATCAAAGGAGAGTGTAAACTCGTTGATGTAGGTGGCCTCTAAGGGCGATAAACTCGCGGCGATCTGGACATGTGTTGCCTGGGTCTCGTCCCGTGCCTCAGTAGCGAGCTTGCCTGCTCGGCGTATCAATTCTTCAAAGCGATCTTCCATACCCACATGCCGCAAGCGAGTCCGGGTGGTGCTATAGGTGTTGGTCGTGATGACATCGGCTCCGGCTTCAATATAATCAATGTGGATGGCCTTGACCATCTGCGGGTCGTCATAGAGTGCGGCAACGGCCCATTCACCATAAGCGCTCTTCCCACCCCGATTAACAATTTCCTGTCCCATGCCCCCATCGAGTAGGGTCGGTTTTAGATTGCTTGTCATTAGGTTCTCCATGTTATTTGTGCCATAATTTGTGTATGGAATACGGAAACAATTTTACATGATCCAGAAGATGGTCAATGCGCAATATCGTCGTCCGGCTGGCTGGCTTGGACGTTGGATCGGCCTGCGCATGGCACAGCAGCACGTCCCAGAGAACGAATGGACAGTTGGATTGCTGGATGTGCAACCGGACGACCATATCCTTGAAATTGGCTTTGGCCCCGGCATTGCCATTGAATTACTCTTGCCCGGGCTAGTGGGTGGCAAAATTGCGGGCATTGACTATTCCCATACGATGGTTGAAGCTGCACGTAGAAGAAACCGCGAAGCTGTCCAATCGGGACAGCTTGATCTGCGTTGGGGAGAAGCGCATCAGTTACCTTTTGATGATGCGATCTTTGACCATGTGTTCAGCATCCACAGTATTTACTTCTGGCCTGAACCCAGACAATCACTCCAAGAAATACAGCGCGTTTTGAAACCTGGTGGTACCCTCGTTCTGACAATCTTGCCTGCGGAAGACATAACCGGAACCCCGGAGTTCAAACCGTATTCAGGCAGCGAGCTACGTGGGTTACTAGTTGAGGCAGGCTTCGACGACACCCGTATTGAACGGGATGCGCTCGAACGCTCACCCTCGAACTTTTCGCTGGTCGCCCGCCGCTAGCCCCTGCCAGATCGTCCAGTTGCCATTGAATAATTGAACCTGACCATTTCCTTCAAACAGCAAGAGCCGTGTAGCAATCTTATCAATGAAGAAACGATCATGACTGACCACAATGACCGCACCAGGGAAGTGTGCCAGTGCCCGTTCCATCACCTGTGTACTGATGACATCAAGATGATTGGTTGGCTCATCCAGGATTAAGACAGATGCGCCGGAAAGCAGGGACTTCGCTAACGCGACCCGGGCCTGTTGACCGCCAGAGAGCGAGCCAATGCGCTGTGTCAAGTCTATCTCACTGAATTGCATCATACTCAGGAAGCGGTTGATCTTTTTGCGTGGGGCTAAGAAGGCCAGATCAACGACATTGACAGCATGGGTTACGGTGTCGTTCAGGTCGAGTTCTGCCAAAATTTGATTGTAGTAGGCGAAATGTGTGTTCTTCGTCCAGGCAATTTGACCTTCATCGGCAGATTCATCTTCGACCATCACCCGCAGCAGCGAAGTCTTGCCGCTGCCGTTCGCGCCGATAATGGCGATACGGTCTCCGCGGTGGACGCTGAAGGACAGGTTTTCAAACAAAACCTGCTCACCATAGGCTTTAGACAACCCTGTGGCCTGGCACAAATCCTGCTTGACATAGAGTTTCTCATAAACATCGGTGATGACCTTATCAACGGGGCGGGGTGGGGCTTGTTTCTTGATGTTTGCCAGTTTTCTTTTGAGTGCGTTACTGGGGTCTTTGAGCGCTTCGCGTCGATCTTCAATAGCCTCGGCTTCATAGAGGAGCAGTTCTTCCTCATGAACGAACTGACGCTGCAAGGACTTCACCCGGCGCTGTTTTTCCCGCACATAATAATTAAAGCCGCCGTCATACAGTTGCAGGTGGTAGTTCTCAACTTCGACCACACGGTTGACCACACCATCAATGAAATGGCGGTCATGGCTGATAATCAACAGCGCACCGGGGAAGTTACGCAGCCAGCTTTCCAGCCAGTCCAGCCCCTCTATATCAAGAAAGTTGGTCGGCTCATCCAAAAGCAGAACATCTGGCTGCTCGAGTAGGATTTTCGCCAATGCCGCCCGATTGCGCCAACCGCCAGAAAGCTGATTGATAGGTCGTTGGCGGTAAATCTCAGAGAATCCTAGTTTAGTCAATACGGTATCAATGCGATTGTCGATTGTCCAGCCGTTTAACAGATTCATCTGCTCAATGAGGTCGGCTTGTTGCTCTAACAAATCGTTGAGTTCACCATCCGATGGGTTGTCTTCTAAGCTGATTTCGACTTCCAGTAGTGCCTCTTCCAATTCATGGATGTGTGCAAATACTGCATGAGCGACCTGCATCACGGTTTCGTCGCCATCCAGTGTGCTGAACTGCGAGAAATAGCCAATGGTCACGTCCCCATCGACTTCAACTGTGCCGCCGTCGGGTGTCTCTTGACCCAGAATCAGGCGGAGGAGGGTGGTTTTGCCTGCGCCGTTCCTTCCAATCAGGCCAACACGATCCTGTTCATCCAGTTTGAAGAAGACTTCGCGTAGTACCGCGCCAGATCCGTAGGATTTGCTGATGTTTTGCAGGCGGATAAGGCTCATATAGATTACTCCAGATATCCATTCACTCATTGTGCCTGGAATTCCTTGGGTCGAGAAGGGTGAACCTTTGTGGTCTTTATATATTTGTTATGAGCCAAGTTTTGATGGCTGATGTCGAGATAGATGTGAAACTAGAAGAACTCGTCCAGCAGCTTATAGTATTCGATTTTGTCTTCATCTATATAGCTGATCCCATACAGGTCGTAGAGCAGGTCAGTCCAGCCGTCACCCAGGTTATAAGTCAAGCTGCGAGTACACAGCGCAATATCCTGGTGACGATCTGCGATTCCGGCTCGTCCCAGGTCAATGAAGCCGCTGATGGTCTCGGTTTTTGGATCAAGGAGGATGTTGGGTAGGCAGTAGTCGCCGTGTGTGAATACCAGGTCTTCTGAGGTTGGCTTATCACGCAGTAGTTCACTGTATAAGTCCTTGGCGCTGTATCCCTGGCGTTCGTCGTCAAAGTCATCTTCATCGATCAAACCTTTTTCAACGCGCATCCGGGCCAAGGGTAGTCTTTCTGCCAGTTGATGGTTAAAAGGGCAATTGTCAATGGGAATACTATGCAGTAGTTTCATGCCTTCTGCCAGAACTCGGACAATCGTTTCTGGTGAATTGTACAAAGTCTTGTCGATCAGCGTTACGCTGTTGGCCTCGGTCATCAGCAAGTAGCGCTTGCCATCATGTTCATTGGCATACAGCACTTCGGGTACAGGTAGGGCATGGGCATGCATCCAGCGCAGGCGGGCAGTTTCCCCCTGGAGTTCAAAGGCATCATAGTCAGTTGCAATTTTGAGGTACAGTGCATCATCTGGACGTTGCAGGCGAAAGACTTCAGTATTAGAGTGTCCGACCTCGTTACGTTGCCACACTGCACCTTGAATAAGTTGATCTAATGCTGCTGGAACATCCAAAACATTTCCTCGTAATTCCACGTATACTAGTTGAAGCTGTATTGTAACCAGAGGCCAGATGATGCGTGAAGAACCAATCACTAAAACGAAGAAAAAGCCGATGAGTCGCCGGAGCGAACTGCTCATTACTCTGATAGCTATTGTCATTGTTTATTTGCTTTGGAATGTTGAGATTTTATCGCCGTTGGCTTATCCATTTCGGCTGTTCGTGACCTATACTCATGAAGCGGGGCACAGCCTGATGGCTCTAGCGACAGGGGGCGAAATTCGAGGCTTCACGGTCAATAGCAACGGTTCTGGTTTTGCCACTACCGCTGGGGGCAGCCGTGCGCTGATTTTGCCTGCTGGTTATTTGGGGGCAGCCTTCTTCGGGGCTGTGCTGTTCTTCATCTTAAATCGCTTTCGTTATACTCGTGTTTTGTCGGTTCTGCTGGGTGTGGGCCTGGTCGTTTTTAGCCTCCTGTACGCTAGGCCGGATGGCTCTGGCGTGCCGATCGCTCTCATTGTGGGCTTAATTGCAGGTGGGGGCATGATTACGATGGGCTTGAAATTATCCCAGGAGGTCAATTTTCTGGTGCTGAGCGTGTTGGCGATTATGACCGCGCTTAACGCTGTGTTGGATGTGGTGTTGTTGATCCAATATGCTGATGTAGAAATGCCCACCCAACGCGGAATTGTACGCAATGATGCGGCGGCATTCAATCATGAGGTTGTTGGGCTATCGCCGGAGTTCTGGGCGTTTACATGGGCGGCGCTTGCTCTTCTGATGATGGGTGTCTCCGTTTACTACAGTATCCTCAAAGATGTGGATACTGCCGGACGAGAAGGGCAACAGGATAACAAAGGCAAAATCGACTTCAGCCGGTTCAAATAGCATCCAGCCGACTCCCCCAGGCATTTTTGAGATTTTCGTCGCCTCTACCTTGGGAAAAACTTTTTGTCAAAAAGTTGCACCTAAGAAAATCCATTGGGACAACGGTGTTTGCTAAGGCGTCAATTTCGATAAACCAAAATCCAAAACAGAAAAGTTTGAATCAGGTTGGTGGGGGAGGGTGAACAAAAATGAAAACGCCAACCGCATTGGGTTGGCGCAAAATGGATTGAATGGGGTTTTGTTTTAACGGGCGCGTGATTCGGTTTCCCACATATCGAGATGCCCATCGTAAAGCTTTTTCAGTTCATCGGTTACCTCGTTCAATTCTTGCACGATATCATCGGAAAGCGTCAAATCGGCTGCCTCTGCGTTGGCCCTCACCTGATCGGCGTTGCGTGCGCCTGCTAGTACTGATGTAACAGCAGGTTGATGCAGCAACCATGCCAACGCGACCTTGGCCATCGGCTCACCGATACGTTCACAGATGGCCCGTACACCATTGATGGCAGCGAAGGTCTCCGCTTCGTAACCGTGATGACTGTGCCGTGCCATTTCACGTTCCGATGAGAAGTGAATGGTGCGCTGCCTCCCTGGGGGAACATCATCAGGTTTTTCAAATTTGCCAGCCAATAATCCCTGTTGGATTGGACTATATGGCAGGAGACTCACCTGCTCCTTGATCATAATGGCCTGAGTCTCTTTCTCGTAGCCGCGCCACAACAGATTGTAGGGAATCTGGTTTGACTCAAATCGTCCAATCTCCAACATAGTCCGGCTGTCCCGCGGACCATAATTCGAGACACCAATGACTCTGATCTTGCCCTCGTCCCTCAGGGCTTGCATCTCTGCCATTGTTTCCTCAAAGCGGACATCGCGTACAGGCCAATGAAGTTGGTACAGATCAATCATATCGGTCTGCAACCGCCGTAGGCTGCCCGCGCAGCGCTCGCGGATTTGCTTGCCAGAAATATGATTCGGCGAAACTTTGGTGGCGATAATGGCTTTGTCGCGCTTGCCCTCTGCCAATGCCTTGCCCAGAATTTCCTCTGAATAACCACCACCATAGCCTTCGGCGGTATCAAAGAAGTTGATGCCTACATCTAGGGCAGTGTGAATGGCGTTGATTGCATCTGCCTCTTCTTGCTCACCCCATAAGCGCGGATCAGAGACAGCCCAAAGGCCAACTGCTACCGTCGAGACCTGGATGTCCGTTTTCCCTAGCTGCCGATAGTGCATAGGAATGCTACTCCTGTGTCCTTAGAATTCAGAGGCGAGTCTAACCCGAATGAAGACTCTCTGCCAACACTATGAACGTAAGAAAACAGGTCGTCAGGTCTTCAAAATTACTGAATGTAGATTAGCGCTGTATGGAGAGAATCTGATGGTAAAGGTAACCTATGACGGCGTTGTATTGGCGGAAAGTGACCGGACAGAGAAAGTCGAAGGCAACCACTATTTCCCGCCGGAATCAATTAACCGTGAATATTTCAAAGAAAGTAGCTCTCACACTACCTGCCCCTGGAAAGGGGTTGCCAGCTATTACACACTGGAAGTCAACGGGCATCAACTCAAAGATGCTGCCTGGTACTATCCCACGCCGTCTGACGCGGCGAAAAAGATCAAAGATCATGTCGCCTTTTATCAGCATCAGGTCAATATTGAAGACTAAGTGCTTCATCCTGTAAGTCTCCAAACAAACTATCAAGAGTTGGGCGACCACAAGATAAGGTAGATGGGAAGAAACAAGGCATTTTGAGTCAGTTGTCTTGTGAACTCTGTGATTTCATTATTTTGACCATTTACCGGATACAGCACTAAGTATCTATCCGAGAAATCAAAAAGGTCTTGAAGAAACTCGTTGAAATTGGGGTCATAAAATACAGAACGTATGTTCTCCAAAGTGCTCTAATCTATACTATAATAAAAATATCTGTTCACATCAGCTCACCCGGAATAGCATGTCTCGCCCTTATTCCAACATCACCCTGTATACCGCGCCAACTGGAAAAACTGCCCCAATTGCCGCCGAAAAAAGTTGTGCGGTGGCGGCGGCAACAAAAGGACTATGAAAAAAATAACGAAAATGAATGAAGAAGACACCCGGTCGCTCAATCCCCCTCGCAGGCAGACTGCGATCGAGAAAATGATTTTTCGGATAGATTCTAAGCTATATATTCGCTAAATAATTACATGGACGGATTGTCGCTCGTTCTCTATAATGAAAGGTTGTGGGGGTGGATGTGTCCCGGTGGATGCCCCAGTCTTCAAAATTGGTGGTGGGTTGCGCACAGCAGGCCACGGTGGGTTCGACTCCCATTCACTCCCGCCATTTATGCAGACAACCACCCCTGAGTATGTTACATAGTTGCTGATGGTATCAAAACACTACCAGGAGGGCGATCATGTATAAGTGAAATAGGCCGTCGCGTTGCAATCGCTGTTAGACGTCACCCGCACCCAATGAGCACTGAAGCCTGTCGGGAAAGTAAGGAACTCATAGCCCTGCGTTTCCACATGAACTATACCGTAGGTTTTCCATTTGCCATTGCCTAAAAAGTCCACTTCAATTGTAAATGTTACGGTGTCGTCGGCTTCATGGGCTAGATGCAAAACTTTATGTTCAAAGCCGGTCATCAAATAAGGATCAGACGGTTCATTGGCTTTGATGTTATCTTCCCACCAGACGCCCCCCCAGCCAGACGGCTTGCCTAATTGCCAAAGGTCATCTGTCTTGCCAAACCAGAGACCGGATTGGGGTTCGCCGGCGAGATGATTCGCACCGTTGTGGGGGCTGGCATTATCTGAGCCCAATACGAGCATCCCACGATATGTGCAGAAATCGCCCATAACCCATAAGTGCGTTGATATGGGGCGAACACCCCAGATATGCCCACCATAGGCCCAAGTTGAAAGTTCATAAAACATGCCATGACAATCCATCAAGAAACGCTCATGTTCTACTTCGCGAATGCGAGGCCATTCCGTCTGCCACATATGGTCAAAACAGTGGCTTGCTTTTGGCAGCCGATAGGTTGTCCATTGCCTATCAGCTTCAGTGAAAACTTTGAGCAGTGCGGAACGCCTATCCCAACCCATGGCAAAGATGGTTCCGGCGAAGGTTCCTCGCCCATTCACCTCAATGAAAGGACTCCGTTCGAGAATCCGCCATCTGTCACCGTCCCATTCGGCCAGGCGTCCGGCAGCTTCGGAACCATTAAAATCACGTTCATCATAGCTGTTGTTGGCCACAACAACCCGTCCATATTGGCTGTACCCGGCCTTAAAGTGGGCATATTGATGACTGGGCACACCTAATTCTTCTGTTAAATCATAGAGGAGAGTGGTCTCAAGTGTATGGATGTTCATTTCATAGAACTCGCCCTCCATCCCCAGCATATAGACCTTATTCTCCGGGGCAGTCAGGTGTTCAATGGTCGAACAAATGCGGACTTCCAACAGGCTTTCGATGGTCCGCACATTGCCACTATCATTCACAACATGCGGCCCAATGACAAGTTGATTGGTCTGCCAATGGACAAAGCGGTTGGTATAAGTTCCGACATGGCTTTCAGGGTGCTTGGTCATGTTCATATGCTCGTCAACGACATAAAGACCTGTGCCAACACCGGAAGACGACTTGTGCGAGACATAAGTTACCAGCCACAATTTGCCCGCCCAAGCCATCATCGCACCTACACCACACTCAGTACGTGGTGGCCCTAATTCTGCGGATAGCGCGAGATGGGGGTAGACCCCACTCGCATTTAGATATTGATTATGGGTCATGGCTCAAGCCCTTTCTGCAGGCATTAGACTATTGGCCTCCCACTCAGGGCTATCAAGCCCGGCTAAGTCCAGAAACGTCGGAAAGAAATCAACTGTTGATACAAGTATGTTACATAGTTGTGGCTGTGCCATTCTGACAATAACCTCCTATAAGATGTGCACATCTATAATACCTAGGGGAACCGGGTGCTTTTCGCAGCCAAGGCATAGTTGATTCTGGAAAAACAAAAACGATGTTCGCTCTATCCATTGCTATTTACCCTTTAAGCCCAGAAATGTTCGCACCTTGAATAAACTGTTTCTGGAATAGGAAGAACACAGCCAGAACAGGCACGATCATCATCACGGTTGCCGCCATCTGTTGATGTTGCATCTGGCTTTGACCAGGTAAGCCTTGGAAGTAGTACAGGCCAAGTGCCAGCGTATGGAGGTTATCGTCCTTGAGATAAATCAACGGTCCCAGGAACTCATTCCATGTGCCCTGGAAGCTCAAAATCGCCACAACGATAATGGCGGGCTTTGCTAGGGGAACCATAATGCGTGCAAAGATCATTAGTTCACTGGCTCCATCAATTTTCGCTGAGTCAATCAAATCCTGTGGGATGCCCAAAAAGAACTGGCGACAAATGAAAATGAAGAATGCACCACCAAAATAATGTGGCAGAATCAGCGGCCAAAAGGTATTAACCCAACCAATCTCATTGTAGGCAATGTAAACCGGGATCAACAGGACGGCGAACGGTAGCATCATGGTTGCTAGCAGGATCAGAAATAAGGTGTCACGAAATGGAAAGCGGAAACGAGCGAAACCATAGGCCACAACTGTAGAAGAAACCATGCTGCCCAACATACTAAACACAGTGACAAAGATCGTATTGCGGAACGTGACGCCAAAGTTCCAAAACTCCAATGCATCCGAGTAATTTTCAGGATGCCAGGTCTCAGGAATCCATTCTGGCGGGAAGCCACCCAATTGTTCAAGTGGCATAAATGAGGTGGTGAACATCCAAATCAGAGGGGCGAGATACCACGCACTGATGGCAATCAGCAGCCCATACAGCAGGACTCGTCCCACCAACCGTATCGTTCGCGGGAGGTAAATATCCCGGAAATCGTTGCGTTCTGTCTGTCTAATTTGTGTTGAAGGTTGTGTAATTGATGCCATCTTTTCCCCTAGTTGTTATAGAACACCCAGCGATTGGATGAAACAACGATGATGGCGGTGAAGAAGAAAATAATCATGAACAAAATCCAAGCCAACGCCGAAGCATAACCCATCTGAGGTGGCAAATACTGAAAGGCATGATCAAAAATGTGCAAGACATACGTTCGTGTGGCGTCACGGGGCCCACCTTGCGTCATGATGAAGACCTGCCCGAAAACCTGAAAGGCGTTGATGATGTTTATCAGAACGTTAAGGTAGATGGTCGGTGTCATTAGCGGGATCGTAATGCGATGCAAGCGATTGAGCCAGTTTGCGCCATCAATTTTTGCTGCGTCATAATATTCCACTGGGATCGCTTGCAAGCCTGCCAGAAAGATTATCATGGTTACACCGACCCAGGTTGTACTCATAATGAGCAAACCAATCATGGCGTAATCAGGGTCACTGAACCATCGAATGCGTGAAATACCAAACAACCCCAGAAACCAGTTCATCAGGCCATAGCGCCCATTCAAGATGTAAAGCCAGATCATCGATAAGGCAACGATAGGCACAACCGACGGAATATAGAACAATGTGCGCCATATACCGAGAAGACGAACTTTCGCATTGAGCAGCATTGCCAACCCAAAGCCAAGAACTATCCGAATAGCGACAGAGCCGACCACATAGACTGCTGTATTCTTTAAAGCTTTGATGAAAATCGCATCTTCAGTAAATATCTCAATATAATGATCAAGGCCGATCCATCTGGGTGAATTAATAATGTCATACTTCGTGAAGCTTAAAAAAAAGGATGCCAAGAATGGCCCAACAGCAAATAGAATGACGCCAATCATCCAGGGACTAATAAACATTAAGCCCGTCAAGGCCTCACGTTTCCTCATCGGTGAAAGATCACGCCATCGTTCCCGTCCCCGCTTTTTGCCAAGTTCAGCCCTAAATGCAGTTGCCATAGATTGCTCCTCATCTGCTATTTTTGTGTCGGGGCAATCCTGTGCTGCCCCGACATAAGCCTTTCTTAGCTGTATTCAGCCCAGAATTCATCTAGGAGTTCTTGAATTTCAGCTTCTGCATCTTCTAAAGCTTTTTCAATTGACTTTTCGCCAAAGAGAACATCTTCAATCATTCGTTCTAAGATTTCATCAGCCTGGGGTTGAACGGGGGAAATTGAGGCCACATTATCCTTGGCCGCAACAGCAAGAATTGATTCAGCCATTGGATGTGTTTCGCCGTCTTTCATGTAACCGTCACAACCTACCAAGGGAGATGGGCGTTGCTGCTGCTGTAAGAACCAGCACGCACCGATCTCTTCAACCTCAGTGGTCATCCATTTAACCAATTCCCAGGCTTCATCAGGATGAGTGGCATTCTTCGGGATCATAAAACCCCAGCCACCCCAGGTTGAACCACGCCGATCTGGGTCTCCACTCGGCCCATAAGGTATGGGTGCAACACCATAATTGAGGTCTTCAGCATGATCTTCGATCTGGAATAGTAACCAGGAACCGCTGCTTCTAATTGACGCCAGTCTTTGAATCAATGCATCTTGGTCGAATTCGCCAGCCATCTCACCGAAAGCGTTCACTTCTTCGATCCCAAAGTTGACGTCATCCGTGAACGCCTGCAGGAATTCAAGAACCTCAACACCAGCTGGATTATTAATTGTCACGGTGCGTAGGTCTTCGCTGATCCAATCCTGACCATTCGAGTTTAACCAGACGATGAAGGGCACCCCGTTGATGCTAAGTGGGTTGTAGCCAATCCGGTCCAGGAATCCGTCTTCACCAACACGCAAAGCTTCGGCTGCCGCCAGCAGTTCGTCCCAGGTTTCGGGGAAAGCTTCAGGGTCAAGCCCAGCTTCTTCAAAGTGGTCCTTGTTGTACCACATAATATTGATAGCGCCGCCAGTCGGGTTGGGCAGCATCCAGGTTTGATCGTTGTATACGTTACCAACAAACTCTGCCGGGATAAACATATCCGGGCTAATCCCGTCGGCTTCCATATAGGCATCCAGCGGAATGATGGATTCTGTTACAGCGAAGAAGGGTAGATCCTGGCGGCCAAACATGGTCACATCGGGCGGCTCACCCGCAGCAATCACGGTCAGCAGGTTTTCCAGGCGGTTATCCCAAGGCAGGAAGACGTTATCAACGCAAATACCAGAATTGGCATCTTCAAAGGCTGCGATAGCTGCTTCCATTAACGGAATACGGTTGCCGCCCCAGTGATGCCAGTATGTTAAGGTGACATCCCCTTCACAGTCGGGGTTCTGGGCCTGAACTGTCATGATTATTGGCAGTGCCAGCAAGAACATGAGAAGGATTGATTTTTTTAACACGGATAGGTTCCTTTCATCTTATTTGATCTAAAGTCGTATTGAATGAAATGTATTTTATTTATGTATTGACCATGTGCCGTCTGGCGGGTGAGGCCGACCTTTGCACAGCTGGTTACACCTTAGGCTCCTTTCGTCCAAACAGTTATGTGGAACCACGCACAATGAGCTCAGTGGGGGCTAACAGCATCCACTGATCAGTGTCTTCAGGATTTTCCAACATCATATGCAGCCGCTGTGCCGCCATCCGTCCCATCATATGCATATCAAAGCTTACAGTGGTCAGCGGAGGATCAGTAAAGCGCCCAATCTCGTAATTATGGAAACCAATCACTGAGACATCACCCGGAATGATAAAACTCTGTTCCTTGAGTGCGCTCATGCCGCCCATCGCAGCGTTATCATCAACATAGATGATAGCGTCTGGCGTATACTGTTCAAGCAAGACATGGGTCATCCGAAAACCAGCTGCCGAATTGAAATGAGTGGAAACAACCTGTTCTGGCATAAACGACAGGCCATGACGGCTCAGTCCCAATAGCAAACCATTGTATTTTTCATGGCTGGTTACGGTATCGGATGTGCCATTAACCAGGGCGATCTTTTGCCGACCTTTTGCCACCAGATGGTCGACTGCTGCCTGGATGCCATGCATGTAATCGGCCATGATACAGTTCGTGCGCAGAGGGAGCAGATGGCTGCCCAGATTAACGAATGTAATTTTATGTTTCTGCAAATTCTCGACAAAGGTTGGGTCAATGACACCGCCCATTGTAATGATTCCACAACCTGCTTCGATTTGTTCCAGGTCGTCATCAGTCATGTCGATATATTTGGCGATGACATCAATCTGATGCTTTCTGAGTTCTTCCCGAACTCCCATTGCCGAAAGGAGCTCAAAGTTGTTGTTGGGATCAATATAATTTTCTAACTTGCCTGGATTGCGGGTCAAGAGGGTAACAGTTTTCCGGTTGCGTACCAGGGGTTTGCGTAGATTCTCAAGAGAATATTCCAGGGCATCGGCTGCTTCCTGGATGGCATTGCGTGTTACTTCATCAACATAATGATAATTGTTCAACGCACGCGATACAGTGGAAACGGAGACATTGGCATATTCGGCGATATCACGAAGCGTGATACGAGTTGATCGGGTCATAATGTCTAAATTTATAATGTTTCAGATACAATAACCAATGTTGATGCAACAAATCAATTAAATTTCATATTTTTGCAACAACCCTGCAACAAAAAGTGCGCCCTACTCTACCATCGCCACTAGATATGAGGGGCAGGTGGTTGATGCCATAGCATTCCTCTACGGACGACGGTATTATGAAAGTCCTATAGGCATTCATACAGAGGGGATGATATGACGTCCGTAGAGAAAATTGAATATGGCGGCTGGCCGAACTGCTATCGTGTATCCAACGGAAAGATTGATCTGGTAATCACCACTGATGTCGGTCCACGTGTTATTCGTTTAGGCTTTGAAAATGATGGTAATGAACTGAAAGAATTTCGTGAGCATCTAGGTATAGTGGGTGGTGATGAATGGCGGTTGTATGGTGGACATCGCCTCTGGCATGCTCCTGAAAACGACCCCAGAACACTTTACCCAGACAACGCCCCGGTCAAACTGGAAGAACATAGCAGTTTTGTTCGGACTATCCAGGAAACAGAGCCAACAACTGGTGTTGAAAAGCAGATGGATTTCTATATGGATGATGACAGTGCCCATGTCAAAGTGATTCATCGCCTTATCAATCATAATCTGTGGGCGATTGAATTCGCGCCTTGGGCCCTGACCGTCATGACAACGGGTGGAACCGTCATCGTACCACAGCCGGTGCGTGGTTCACACGAGGAGAATTTGCTCCCGACCCATTCGCTCACGGCCTGGGCTTATACAGATTTATCCGATCCGCGCTGGACATGGGGTGAGCGCTTTATCCTGCTGCGCCAGGACGTGAACGCCGGAAAGCCACAGAAGATCGGCGTGTCCGTGCGTGAAGGCTGGGGAGCCTATGCCCGTAAGGGACATTTGTTTGTCAAAACCTTTGGTTACATTGAAGGGGCAACCTATCCTGATTGGGGTTGCTCGTTAGAGACTTTTACCAATGACGAAATGATTGAATTAGAATCACTCGGCCCTATGATGATCGTCCAGCCCAATGAAGCGGTTGAGCATGTTGAAGATTGGTATCTGTTCGATGGCGTCGCTGTCCCCCGGAACGATGCCGATGTTGATCGTGAGGTCATGCCAAAGATACGATCAATTCTGTAACAGTTTGCCCGCATTTACAAACAGAAGAAGAGGCACGAACAATCCGCGCCTCTTCTTGTTTTAGTCCGCAATTTTCGGATCAAATGCATCCCGCAGGCCATCACCGATGATGTATAAACACAGGACCGTGACAGCAATCATGATGCCAGGGGCATACACTAGATGGGGAGCCTGACGTAGCAGGGTCAGATCACTAGAAAGCATGTTGCCCCAGGTGGGAGTCGGCTCCTTCACACCAAAGCCGAGGAAGCTCAAGCTTGCTTCAGCCAGCATCAACCCACCGATAGCGCGTGTTAGTACGATCAGTAAAATTGAGATGACGTTGGGCGTGATATGCAGGAACATAATGCGTGGGCTGGAGGCACCAATCGAGCGTGCTGCCAGAATAAACTCCCGTTCTCGTAAGGAGAAGGTCTCACCGCGCACAATCCGGGTCGAACCCGTCCAACCCAGGAACACCAGCACCAAAATCAGGCTGTTTTCGTCTGGATTGAGTAACGAACTGAGGATTAACAACAAAAATAGACCGGGTATCGAATCAAGCGTTGTAATCATCCAGATCACAAAATCATCGACCACGCCCCCAAAGTAACCTGTCGTGACACCAATGACGATGCCAATGGTCAGGGCACCAATGGCAGAGAGAAAGCCAATCTTGAGCGAAATCTGACCAGCATAAAGTAAGCGCGAGAGTTGATCCCGTCCAAGACTATCCGTTCCCAACACATAACGTCGGGTTACCCCATCGACATCTTCATAAGTTTCCCACAATCCAAGATGTTTACGATAAAGGTCTGAACGATTGTATTCGACGTTGAGGATGTTATCGACAATTAACGGTGCAGAAAAACACAGAACGGTGATTAGGACCAAGACAAACAAGGCCGATAGAGTCAGCCGATCCCGTGCCAGCCGATACATAGCGCGCTGTAGCAGCGTTTTGGTTCGCAGTTGTTCCTGATGTTCGGGGTTCAGAGCTGCAACCTGAGAAGATGTTTGTGTTGCCATAGGGTTGCTCCTGATCACTTAAGATAGTCGTACACGTGGGTCAAACATCGCGTACAAAATGTCAGAAATGAGATAGGCGGTAATGGTGAGAACCGCGCTAATGACAACATTCGCCATAACGACGGGATAATCCTGGGCGCTTACGGCCTGTACTATCAGTAGTCCAATACCGGGCCAGGCGAAAATGGTTTCAGTGATGACGGCGCCACTCAGTAGACCGACGAATGTCGGGCCGAGGAAAGTTGCCATCGGAATCAGGGCGTTGCGAAGGCCATGCTTAAACCAGATTTTGCGGCCAGGGAGCCCTTGTGACCGGGCGGTACGGATATAATCACTGTTGATCGTTTCCAGCATCGCTGCCCGCATATAGCGTGACCAGCCAGAGATGCCGCCAAGCGCCAGAACGGCTGTTGGCAGAATGAGATATTCAAGCCGTTGGAAGACAGGTGGGCACTCGCCACGTTGGGCGGCACAGCGGCTGCCTAGCGGGAGAAGTTCCAGATAGACACCGAAAAATAAAATAAACATCAAGGCTAACCAGAAGATGGGGATAGCATCGCCAAGAACCGCCACAACGCGGGTCGATTGGTCAAACAAGCTACCGCGCCAGACGGCTGCCAGAATGCCCAGCGTGACGCCGATACTCAGGCTCACCATGATCGTTGCGATATTGAGTTCAATGGTGGCGGGCATTCGGCTAAAAATGAGTTCGATTGGATTGCGGCGGAATCGGAAGGAGAGACCGAAATCGCCGCGTAGGATACCATAATTATCACCCCAAACATTTTGGGTTTCTTCATGTATCAGGTCAATGCTATCCCGCTTGGTAATACGTCCTCCGGTTTCAGCCTTTTCATTGGGTTCAACACGAATCGGCTGTCGGGTAGAAAAGATACCAAATTCACCCGTTTCCGGGTCAATCCCAGCCTGACGTTCGGACAGCCAGCCCTGGGTGCCATCTTCGAGTTCAACTAAATACCATTTAAGTTCCTCGACAACCATCCAATCATCCCCAATCAGCCAGCGGAGATACTGCATCGGCAAGGGGTCATGCACCCCCAGGCGCTTTTCCAATGCTTCACGTTGTTCGGCCTTCACCGTCGGGTCAAATGACATGATGGAGACCGGATCGCCCGGAGCAAAAACCATGATCGCGTAAGATAAGATTGTGATTCCAAAAAAGGTAGGGATGGCTTGTAGGAGGCGGCGTATGACAAATCGAGTCATGATTTTATAACCTGCAAACTATAATTTAGAAATGGCGCTTGCAGAGACTTCCACAAGCGCCAGTCAATTTATTCTGGGATAGAAACGGCATCCAACTGATAGGTCCGTGAGAATGAGGCGGGCTGCCAGTTCTCCACATTGCCCTGAACAGCGGTCAAGCTCAGTGTTGAGTGCATGAAGAAGTAAGGTTGTTCGTCGAACATGATCTCGTTGATGCGATCATAGTATGGCTTGCGGCCTTCAATCGTGCAGCCTTCGGTCTTGGCTGGATCACGGGCGTCTTTGAACAGTTGTTCAACTTCTTCGTTGTAGTAGGAACCGAAGTTGAAACCTGAGCCTGGAACATCCGCTTCTACACCGAAGAACTGGGTGTTATCAGGGTCAAGTGGCAGGCCAACACTCCAACCCAGCGTCATCATATCGTACTCCTGGCCATCAAGACGGGGTAAGAAAGCAGAACCCCAGTCCAGACGTTCCACCGTGACGTCAACACCAATATCGCGCCAACTCTGGGCGATGAAATCATAGCGCTCGTTGGTGGTTTCGGCGGAGCCATCGGGCTGATCCAAGGTCATGACCATCGCTGTCCCTTCTTCTGCATGGAGGCAGCCATTGCATTCCCGCACGCCATCACCGTCGGCATCCGTCCAGCCTGCTTCTTCAAGCAGAGCAACTGCGCCATCAACATCAAAATCGTAAACCAAATCGGGGTTGAAGTCCCAACTCAGCGGGAAGCTTGGTGTACCAATGTTGGTGGCACGTCCATCCAGTGTTTGTTCGATCACAGCATCATAATCAATGGCCATCACCAACGCCTGACGCACACGCTTGTCAGCCAGGATCGGATGAGGGTCTTGTTCAAGCACGTTCCCATCTTCATCCAGGCCAGGTTGTGGGTTTTCTGGATCAGCCAAGTTGAAGGTAATGAAGCTGTAGCCACGACTGTTGAACTGATAAGTTTGGAAGTTGTCATCCGTTTCAATTTCGGCCTGGCGTGTGGTAGGAACGGCCAGCATGGTGACTTCACCAGCGAGGAAGCGCTCAACCTCAACATCGGTGTCAGGCACGGTGATCTGGATCAATTCAGCCGGGCTGACGTAACCCAAGTCGGCATCAGGATAGTCTTGATCCGCCAGCACTGACCAGCGTTCACCTTCGACGAAGTCGAAGTCTTTGAATGGGCCAAAGGTGGCATCCGGCATGAACATGGGGGTTTCGTTCAACAGAGCTAGGTCATCACCAAACTCAGCGTCATAAATGTGGGATGGAACGGTGTAGGGTAGAACATCTTTCAGCACCACGCAGTCGGGTTTGTTAAAGGTGTATTCAACGGTGAAATCATCAAGCGCAACCACATCCACAACTGTACCACCAGCGGCTGTCCCATCATCAAGTGTTTCAAATGCTTGTGAACGGGGGGTGTCCAGCAGACCCGAACGTAGCGCATCCATCACCCAAACATGGTCTTGGGCCGTGATTTGGGTTCCATCATTCCAGAACGCATCTTCACGCAGGGTGATGGTCAGAACGGTCCCGTCTTCATTGAATTCCCAGCCTGTTGCCAGTGAATCTTTGTACCCTGGTTCCAACGCACCTGTTTCTATATTCAAGCCCATGAGTCCTGGGTACAGCCAGCCCCAGGTTCCGCTGGAGGTGGTGTCACTACTCATGAAGGGAATCATGTTGGAGGGCTCGGAACTGTCGGATAGGATCACTGTGCCTCCTTCGCCGGGGCCACCATCTTGTGCGCTCAACGGAACAGCGACTAGTGTGACCAGCACGCCGACCAGTAGGATAAAGAACAATTTCTTCATTATGCAAAACTCCTGAAAAACTAAGCAGTTATTTTTATGTATCTTCATTGCTCGTTGTTGAGGGCAGCGAAGATGACCAACAATATACCGTCAAATCGTGATATTTTCACTAAGTTGACGATGTGTAACCATTGTACACGGAAATTCATGTATGCACAGTCGTTTGTTACCATCTAGGGTACGACCTGTTTCCTAGTGGCGCGATCAAGGAGGTGTTTGTTGCCGCCGCGCAACAAAAAAACGGCGGCAATTGCTTGGGGTTTCAGTCCTGTAAGGTGCGTGTTACCGTGTTGGAGTACAAGGGTATGGATATAAGGGCGAGACATAATATTCCATATAAATGAACTGATGTTTTTATTATAGTCTAGAATAGAGTGTTTTTGAGAACATAAGTTCTGTATTTGAGATTTGTTGGAGAACGCAAGGCTACGCAAAGAGGGGAAGCCGGACGATGCCATAAACCTATTCAAGTCATTGGCTAGAGCCACAGTATCAGCCCTTTGATGGTCAAGCTAGACCGTTGGACACCGACGACACAAGTCTGCTCAGGTAAGCTCGAACTGCAAGATCGGGAGTTAAGCTGCGCTTGTGGCTTGGTCATAGACCGCGACCACAACGCAGCGAAGAATATTCCTGAGTCGGGGCATCGCCTCATACTGTCTGAGTCGGAAGAAGACCAACCTGATATATTCAGGCGGCGTCCGGCGTTCATGGCAGAAGCCCACTGAACCTTTGGTTCGCCTTTTGCTGTGGGAGTATGTCACAAGTTCCATATTGTTTTATATCTCTCCCAGACTAAAACGCTCTTTTGTGGGAAATGCCCTCGATGGCTTTGCTCTGCCCATTTCATTGACATAAAAAGACCATGAGCATTATAGCCGCAAACGCATCAGGGCAGGGTATAATGCTGTTGAACGTGTTTTTAATGTATGAAGGATGTCCTGTATGAAACAAACCCTCCGGTTATTGCTGCTGGTTGCATTGGCGGCTTGCTCATCCACTCAGGCACCAACCGCCACCATTGAAGAGGAAACTGTCAACACTATAGACGTCCCCTCAACCCCTCACTCAGTGGTTGATGCGGCTACAACAGCACGACCTCGGTTTTTGAACTCCTACGCCGATTGGTGACCGACATGACAACGGAATCAGCCTGTCGTGAACAGGCTCACAGACATTTATGGCAACCAAATTGAGTTTGTCCTGGTGGACTACGATGATCGTGCCCAGGATGATATCCGTACCCAGTATGGCATTACCGGGCGCACCCAGTATGTTCTGGTCAGTGGGGATGATGAAGTCGTTGCACGCTGGTTTGGACCGATTACATTTGATACTATTGCAGCAGTTCTGGAAGAAACCATAAACTGAGACTGCAATGACACTAGAAACTGGCAGCATCAGCCTGCTCGAAGAAGCGTTAGTGACCCTGGGCAAGCGCTTTGATGACCTGCCCATGCATCGTCCAGCCGTTGATCTGGAAGCATGGGCAGAGGTGTTAAATACTGTCGCTGAACGGATGCAAGATAACTACCCCTATCCTCATCCCCTCTATGCTGGTCAAATGCTCAAGCCACCCCATCCCATTGCCCGTGCTGCCTATATGCTGGCGATGTGGATGAACCCGAATAATCATGCACTCGATGGCGGGCGTGCTAGTTCGTTTATGGAGAAAGAAGCCGTTGCTGATCTGGCGGCGATGTTTGGTTGGAGTACGCATCTGGGCCATTTGACCAGCGGTGGCACTATGGCAAATCTGGAAGGCTTATGGGTGGCGGGTCGCCTGAATCCTGGTAAAAAGGTCGTTGCTTCACAGCAAGCGCATTATACGCATGGGCGCATTTCCGGTGTGTTACAATTGCCGTTTGCGGCGATTCCGGTGGATAGCAGCGGTCGCATGAATTTGGCGGCACTGGAAACGCTGCTCAAAGCGGGCGATGTAGGTACAGTGGTCGTAACAATGGGAACGACAGCGGTTGGGTCGGTTGATCCCTTGCTAGACGTCTTGAAACTGCGCGAACAGCATGGTTTTCGGATTCATGCCGATGCCGCTTATGGTGGATATTTCGGGTTAGTTGATAACCTCCACCAGGATACACAAGCCGCTTTTGCTGCACTGGATCAGGTTGACTCACTGGCAATTGATCCACATAAACACGGCTTACAACCCTATGGCTGTGGTTGTATCTTGTTTCAAGATCCATCTGTTGGACAATACTACAAGCACGACTCCCCCTACACCTACTTCACATCAGGCGATTTGCACCTGGGCGAGATCACGCTGGAATGTTCGCGAGCGGGCGCGTCGGCTGTGGCGCTATGGGCGACACACCAACTCTTACCTCCTATTCGGGGCGGTACCTTTGGGCAAGACTTAAGCCGATGTCGTCAAGCGGCACTCGATCTCTATGCCCGCTTGCAAGCGGATGATCGTTTTCATGTGGCCTTCCCGCCCGAACTCGATATTGTGGTCTGGGCACCAAAAGGCGACTCAGTTGAGGCTATCTCAGCCCAATCCCAGGCTATTTTTGATGAATGCGAACGGAACGAGTTACATCTGGCAGTCTCTAAACTGCCCGCAGCTTTCTTCCCGGATATCGACACGAATGAGGGCGTGGTGGTCGCCTTGCGCTCGTGCCTGATGAAGCCGGAGCATCTCGATTGGATCGACACCATTTGGAGCATTTTGTCGATGGCTGCTGTATCCTAAGTTTCGCCTAGAATAAAGTGGGCGATCTTACTCTGTTCGCATGGAATGGGAACGACGCGATTGAGGATTTCGAGAAAGCACTCATGAGTGATATTTTCTACGTTGATGGGGAATTTGTAAAAGCAGAAGAGGCTTGTATTCCAGTGACTGATCTGGCAGTGCTGCGCGGCTATGGCATTTTTGATTTTCTGCGTACTTATCATGGCAAACCCATGCACCCGGAAGCGAACATCCAGCGCTTGTTTAACTCAGCAGAGGAGATTGGCTTGAAGATGCCCTGGTCGCCCGATGAGGTTCTGTCCATTGTTAAGCAGACACTCGACAAGAACGATCATGCTGAATCACAGATTCGCATTGTGGTTACGGGTGGCAGTTCTACCAACGACATCACACCAGGCAACGCACCACGTTTGCTCGTACTGGTGACGCCTGTTCATTCTCCACCCGACCAATTCTACACAGATGGTGCCAAAATCGTCACAGTGCGCGCAAGCCGCTATTTGCCCTCTGCCAAGACCATCAATTACATTCCTGCCATCCGCGCCTTGGAGGTTGCTAAGGCCCATGATGCTGTAGAAGCAATTTATGTCAATCTAGCCTCTCAGGCTTTGGAAGGGACAACAACCAATCTGTTCATCTTCCAGGGCAATGTGCTGATTACACCGGAAGAAAACATCCTCCCCGGCATCACGCGCACCACCCTATTGAAACTCGTCCAGGATGTATTTATCGTCGAGATCAGGAATATTCACCTGGATGAACTGTATCAGGCTGATGAAGTGTTTATCACTGCCGCCAACAGACAGGTTATGCCGATTGTGCGGGTAGACGATCAGACCATTGGTACCGGCAAACCAGGAGCACATACCCGTCGGGTGATGGCTCTATTCGGCGAATACACAGGAGTACCGCTGCCATGAGCAAGAGCTTGCAACTGCTTTCCAAATTTGTTGCCTTGATGTTGCGCCATAAACCGGAAGAATTCGGTCTAGAGCTTGACTCAAAGGGCTTTGCTGATCTGGATGCAGTCTGGAAACAGGTCAAGAAGAACTATGGCAATGACTACAGCCGGACTGACCTCAACAACATGATTTATGATACCAAAAGTGGACAGCAGCGCTTTGAAGTAATTGATGATCGGGTTCGTGCCCTGTATGGTCACAGCGCCATCGAGGTTGAATATTCCCCTGTCAAGCCCCCCCCCATTCTCTATCATGGCACCGTACGGTGGGCGATGCGTTCCATCCTTCAGCAAGGGTTGACCGGGCAAAAGCGGCAGTATGTGCATCTTTCCACCGATACCCACCGCGCCCACGATGTTGCCCAGCGGCACGGCCAACCTGTTTTGCTCCAGATTCGAGCATTAGAAGCCTACCAAGCCGGACTGGAGTTCTATAATCCAGAACCCAAACATTTTCTGGTGAAACGTATGCCCCCTGAATTTATTGATTTCCCTGGCGATTAGGATTTTCCCACGGGGCCAGAGAATACGAGCACCCAATAATCCGATTTATGAACCGGAAAACGACAGTGTCATTGTACCTGATGCCCCTAGACTGGGCCTAATCCTGGATGAACAATATGAGCGTCTACCGTTTACCCAATAACCCTATCGTGACCCAGGATATGCCGGGTGGTGATCCCGACATCCTGAGCAATATCAACGGCCCCTCGTTGATCCGCACTCCCAATTGGCTGCCGAACCGACTGGGCAATTACTACCTCTACTTTGCCCATCATCAAGGTCAACATATTCGTTTGGCCTATGCCGATTCGCTCGATGGCGAATGGACCCTATATACACCCGGCACGCTACAACTTGAGCACTCACTCTTTCTGGGGCATATCGCGTCGCCGGATGTTCATGTGGATGAAGCTAACCGACAGATCCAGATGTACTATCATGGGGTTGTACCCATGGATCAGCGTAGTGCGATTACACCTGAAATTGATGAATACTTCTTCATTTCTCAACGAACCCGGCTTGCTCTTGCAGATGATGGCTTGAACTTCACCCCGCTGCCGGAGATGATTACCTCGGCTTATTTGCGTGCGTTCCACTTCAAAGGAATGGTCTATGGGGTTACCATGCCCGGTATTTTCTACCGCTCACCCAATGGCGTGACTGATTTTGAGGTTGGCCCGGTGCTGTTTGGCAATCGAGACAACCCGGCAGCCACCTTCTTTAGTCCAGAAATCAAGAATCCACGTCATTTCGCTGTACAGGTAGAGACCGACTCGCACTTCCGCCTTTATTTCTCGTTGGCACAAGACACCCCAGAGACGATCATGACATGCCTCGTGGACGCCCGTGAGGATGATTGGCGGGGTTGGCAACCAGGCGAACCAGAGGCCGTTCTTTATCCTGAAGAAGAGTATGAAGGCGCGGACTTGCCGCTGAAGGCATCGCAGCGAGGCGCAATCCACACACGAGTACAACAGTTGCGTGACCCTGGCATTTTTGTGGAAGATGGCATGACCTATTTGCTCTATAGCATTGCCGGAGAAGATGGCATCGCCATTGCACGCTTATAGGATGGTTTATTCAAACACATTAAAAAACTGCTGGAAGAAGCGGCCTACATCAACCCTTGTCGCCACTTCATGCTGTGAAGCAGGGTGCCCCGGTTGCCAAGTGGTGTGCCCTGCTCGGTTTCTATCAGCCCATTCCACTTCAACCAACCCAGAGCTAAAGCCGCAAACCTGCTCATCAAACAGACTCACAGCAGCTAAGGGGTCATGAAACGTAATTTCTGGGCGTTCTGTGAACCAGACCTCAGCAAAATCACGAACAGGCAACAACAGTTTCTTGTCGAACTGCCGCCGGACTTCATCAGCAGGCATCGTAACCTGTCGGGTGACATCCAAACCAATTGAGCGATGAATAACTGGAGTGGCCCGGTAGACGATGGCGGTGGCTTCTGGGTCAAGCATGGCATTCCACTCCAGTGCATCCTGCCCTTGATTAAATATGCCACACATCAACACCAACGATTTGAGCAGCGAGGGAATCTCAGGATCAGCGGCAAACAGGAGCGCGACATTGGTCAACGGGCCAATGGCTAACAGAACAATTTCACCCGGATTGGCGCGGATTGTCCGCCGCATGAATTCCACAGCTTCACCCGTTGGGAAATCGCTAGTATAAGGCCAACGTTCCAACATATCGGCCTGTGGGGCGCTGGGCTGCCGCTGCTCGGCTATCAAAGGGACTTCTGCACCAGGATAAATCATCGTCTCCGCCTTCCTCGCGACATGACACAACGCACTGACCATCATAGCACGACGTTGGCTTTCGCCTGTCACCGTTGTGACACCCAAGAGCTCACAGTCTGGCTGTGCCAGCAAATACGCCAGGCAAACCGCATCATCAATGTCAGAGCCAATGTCTGTATCGAGTAAAACTTTCATGGCCTACTCTTTTCAAAGTTCATAATCTTCGGATTCTGTCCGAAGAGGCTAATCTCAAATAGGCTGTCCGGCTGTTTTCCGATCAACTCAGGAAAAGTCGTCAACAGCACAATTTTACCACCAGGAACCACGATCCGTTGCATCTCAGCAAATGCTTGCTGATAGAGGGTTGCCAGGGCCGTATCAACCTGCACCTGCCTTCCCCAAGGCAGGTTTGAGACAACACAATCTATTGATGCATCAGATAGGGGTAACTGTTGGGCATCCCAGTGTAAAAAGGATATCTGTTTATCTGTTGCACGATTATTCTCAAGCGCCCCAACTAGTGTGTCCTGGTTGATGTCACCACCGTAACTGGTGATCCCAGCCTGAGTAGCCTCGATTGCGATGGTTCCACTCCCACAAAATGGATCCACAAGACTGCGACCCCCTGCCATCCCAATCATGGCATGAGCAACTGTCGGCTTGAGGGCACCCAGCATATGAAATTGTTTATAGGGGCGCCGGTGTAAAGGCGATTGACCAATTCGTAACCCGACCAATGCCACGTCATGCTCTATGAACACGCGCAGATTCAAGTCAGCATCGCGATCATTCTCGACATAGGACCCGGGTGGAATCGTCTCTGCTAGAACGGCTTTGACCTCTAGTGTGGAGTAATTGCGCTTACCGACATAATTCACCGTGATGGCGTATGTGGGTTGGGGAGGAAAGTTGTGGAACTGGGCTAGAACATCCAACCCAAAGGCCAGATCAAGCCCATGACACCAATCGCTAAAACGTGGCAGCATATCACGAGTATGTGTGACCGGCTGCCATGTTGCCAGATGCAAGAACACATCATCGACAGTTTTCAGATCCAGTAAACGAGAGACGTCCCCTGAAAAGTCAGCCTCTACCCGACGGTAGGCCATTGTCACAACCTGTGTGCCCGGTAGCGCCGAAAGCTCGTCTGCACTGATGGCTTCTAAACCTCGTGTGGTCAGGGCAAAAATGTCCATTTAGCAATTCGGTTCGTATCCTAGTTTCCGACAGTTCATTATAACTGCAAAAGGCCGTATCGAGGATTCGGGATTGTGTAATGTTAAATATTGCCTTGAAATTAGGGAAACACCCCTAATTTCAGTTGGTGGGTACAGGACATAGTCATAGGTATCTGCTGAATTGACCAAATTCGCCCTTTTCTTGGCCTCTTTATGTATGGTCCCACACTTTTCTTCTTGAAGGTTTTTGGCATGATTGACACTGATAGTGTTGACGACCTCTTTGCTTCAATGCCACCATTTTGGGTATTATTCTACCGACACTGCCAAGAGAGACGACCGAATTTAAACTTGAAACCATAACCTATATGCTGGAGCGTGTGGTATGCAAGCTATCAACACTCTAAAGAAATTTGTTCCAAAAAGTGTCAAAAAGAATCTGAAATTAATCTGGGAGTCAAATCTTGCACATACGATTCGTTTTGATGTGAACTATCATTTGCTTAAAAGAACACCAATTGTAGTTTACCAGATGGGTAAAGTGGGATCCCGATCAGTGGAGTTATCCCTCAGGCAATACGGCTTTCTTGTCTATCACTCCCACTCAATGATCCCCGCGATCCTCAATAAGTCAATCAGTGAACTGGACCCGCAATTCACCAGAGGACTGAGGCATTTTCTATGGATTCACGATCATATTGCTACGAAGAACCGTCGTATGGTGAAATACATTACATTGGTTCGAGATCCAATGGCGTATAATGTCGCTAGCTTCTTTGAAAACCTTCATCCATATACAAATGTTGCTCATGCTCATGAAAAGTTCGCTTTAGATGAACTTCTTGAGTTGTTTTTGAGCAAGTTTAACTATACTGATCGTGCACTAGAATGGTTTGATAAGAACATGAAGGTTGTCCCTGGCATTGACGTGTATAAATATGTGTTTCCAAAAGAAATTGGATACACAATAATCCGTGAGGGTAACAACGAGTTGTTAATTATCAAGCTTGAAACGGATGACCATACTAAAGAAAAAGCACTTGCAGAGTACCTAGAAATGGATGAATTTAAGCTATCAAATACCAATATTGGGGACAAGAAAAACTATGCAGAAAAATACAACGCATTCAAAAACACAGTCAGAATTCCGCCCAAAGACATTGAGCGAAGTTGCAACTCCAGGTTTGTTCAGCACTTCTACACGTCGGATGAAATTGCTGCAATGCGTGATCAGTGGCTTCGTAACTGATGCCCAGCACCCCTCGTGTGGTCAGGGCAAAAATGTCCATTTAGCAATTCGGTTCGTATCCTAGTTTCCGACAGTTCATCCCCGCTCCTAATCTGGAGATGCCGTACTCTGGCGTACGATCAACTCTGGTTGCAAGACAATCTCCTGGGAAGAAGCCTGCCCGTTCAAACGATTAAAGAGCAGTTGGGCCGCTTGTCTGCCTAACTCATATTTGGGTACACGTACTGTTGTGATGGATGGGCTACTGTAGCGAGTGAATAAGATGTCGTCAAAACCCACAATAGCTATATCTTCTGGCACACGAATCCCCTTCTCTAAGCAAGCTTTGAGCGTCCCAATGGCCACTAAATCATTTGAGCACATGATCGCATCAACCTGAGGATGACATTCGATAATGTAGGGTAGAATGGCATAGCCTTGCTCAGCGCTCTCTTCACATTGCAAAATCAGCGTGTTTTCCGATGGGATGCGATGCTCGGTTAAGGTCTGGGTGAAGCCTGCAACACGCTCAGAGCGATGCTCGGTTTCGTGCGTGTTACCGACATAAACCAGATGGCTAAAACCCCGATCCAATAAGTGCTGGGTCGCTAATCTACCCCCTTTTTGTAAGTCAACACGGACAACCCCAGCAACATCACTATGAAGAATCCGTCCGATAACCACTGATGTTCGCTGGCGTCTAAGCAAATGAACCAGATTGTCCTCACCGAGCATATAGGTGGGGGCATGAACGATGACGCCATCCACCCGGCTTTCTTCAAGCAAGCTCAGTGCCTGACGGATCCGATGCTCTTCGTTATCCGTGTTATAAAGTAGCACGTTATAGCTCTGTTCCAACGCAACGGCTTCAATGCCACGAGTCACCTCCGGGAAGAAGGGGTTGGTGATATTGGGGATCACGATACCAATCACCCAATTGTGATCTGAAGCCAGGCTACGGGCAGCGCGGTTCGGGCGATAATCCAGTTCCTCAATAATTTTCTGGATCCGACGACGGGTTTTTTCGCTGACATCGGTCTTGTTGTTGATGACTCGTGAAACAGTTTGAGCAGAAACACCTGCCTTTTCTGCGATGTCAACAATCGTAACATGATTCTTTGCCATAAGCTTGCCTGGGTTTCGATGCAAATTTGACAGAGTGTACCACATGAAGTAAGATTTCGTGAACGTTCACGAAAATTATTCATTCAATTTCAGGAGAAAATATGAGCATTTCACGTCGTACTTTTCTGAAGGGGTCTGCCACAGCCATGTTGTTGGCAGCCCATGGGTTTCATCTGTCGGCCCAGGACACAAGCATCATCAAAATCATAGAATCGGGCGCTAATCTGCCCACGGACGATGTGACCTTCCGTTGGATTGATAGTGGCGATCAAAAGGCCGTCTTCTTCAACGCTTTTTTTGAAAAATATATGGAAGCATATCCCAACATTACGGTGCAGTATGATGGCTTACCCTGGAACGAGATCGCACAGATTGTACCCTTGGGTGTCCGTAACGGTACCTTGCACGATGTCTTCGCTCGTCCCCTCGCAGTGCAATTGGCACAGGCCGTGAACGAAGGCTGGGTTGAGGCGCTAGATGATGTTGTTCCTAACTTTGAAGAGTGGAAAGCGGCCTTCCCAGCAGGTGTGTTTGTTGATGGGATCACAGGTTTTGACGGCAAGACCTATGCCTTTCCTTCGACTTCCAACAAGCGCTACGGTACTCATGTCCTCTATAATATTGAATACATGCAAGAGGCAGGTTATGACCCGAATGAAATGGATCGCCCCCTAACAGCGGATGAGTTCGTTGATGCTGCTGATAAGATCACCCAAAATGGTTCAGGCCGTTACTTTGGCTTCATTATCGGTGGTAATCAAGTCAACCGCTGGGGTGCAATTGTACGGGGTTTCGCTGCCATGAATGGCGCAGCCCATATGGGAGTTGGCAACTTCCACGTTGATTACCGTACAGGTGAGATTCCCTACACAGAACCCGCTTTCAAGGCAGGAATCGAAGTCCTGCTCCGCATTCGTGACAACAGCAGTATGTTTCCTGGTTCGCTCTCAATTAATGCGCCAGAGGCCCGTGCCCGGATGCCTCAAGGTGCATCCGGTATGATCTTGCAAGGCCCTTGGAATATTCCGATTTGGTTACGTGAAAATCCCGATTTTCACTTTGACATCTCCAGTCAACCACTGCTGGATGCTGATACCTTCTTCCCGATCTCGGTTGGGCCAGGTGGGGGCAATCAACTCCATGTATACTCAGAAGCACCCGATGCCAATAAGCAGATCGCGGGTGACATCTTCCACTATCTTGGCACAGAAACCGGCCAAATCGCCTGGGCGACCCTGGTGGGGGCAGCAGACCCGGCTCAGTTTGCATCCGCAGTTGAACAAGCACAGATGGCTCCATTAGAACGTAAAGCACTGCTGATGTTTGCCGATCAAGTTCGTGTGGGCCCAGAGCCAGTCGTCGGTAATCCTGATACCGCAGCTGTGAACCTGGAGCTGCAACCCCTGACACCTCGCCTCGACGAAGTTGTTCAGGGGATATACACTGAACAGATTGACGATATTGATGCTGCACTTCAAGATTTGAGTGACCGGGCCAACGCTGAATTGGATCGTGCGATTGCGGCTGCGGTTGAAAAAGGTGCAGAGGTTTCGCGTGATGACTATGTCTTCCCTAACTGGGACCCAACCCAGGATTACGGCCAAACATACTACGCCGAACTAGAATAAAGACACATCGTCAGCGACCCCCGGATAAAGCGAACACAAGGTTCGGGGAGCTTGTAAAAGCTCATGCTGACCAGACTAAGCCCATTTGGGCTACGTTACGACTGAATGTATAGGCACTTCGGAATGCTTCTCCAGTTCCGAACTCTGCGGATAACGATTAAACAGGCTGAGGGTCTAAGCCCGTGTCGTTATCAAGAAACCAGTCGCTAACATTGTCGAGGAGACCTTAACCGGAGTAATCCGAGAAACAGAGGTAACTCATGCAACGTGTCTTTGTACTAGATAAAAACAAAGAACCCCTCATGCCGACCCATCCAGCCGGGGCACGAACCCTGCTCAAGGCAGGGCGTGCGGCAGTCTATCGACGCTACCCGTTCACGATCATCATCAAAAATTGTGAGGGCGGCAACACGCAAGATACCCAGGTCAAGATTGATCCTGGAGCGAAAACAACGGGGTTGGCGCTGGTCGCTGACTTTGATCGTGGTTTGCACATCATCTGGGCAGGCGAACTGACCCATCGCGGCTTCGCAATCCGAGATGGCTTGCTCAAGAGAAGACAACTTCGTAGAGGGAGACGCGGCAGGAAAACACGCTATCGGAAGCCACGTTTTCTGAACCGGACACGGCCTAAAGGTTGGCTTGCACCATCGCTGATGAGCCGCGTGGATAACATTACCACCTGGGTCAATCGTTTTCAGAAGGTCGCACCCGTCACACACCTAGCGATGGAATTGGTCAGGTTCGACACCCACAAGCTACAGAATCCGGAAATCTCAGGCATTGAGTACCAGCAAGGCGAATTACAGGGCTACGAGGTACGCGAGTATCTACTCGAAAAATGGGGGCGCAAATGTGCCTATTGTGGTGCGAAAGATGTGCCGCTTGAGATCGAGCATATCACGCCCAAATCGCGGGGTGGAAGTAATCGAGTGAGCAATCTCACACTGGCTTGTACTGACTGCAACCAGACCAAAAGCAACCAGACCGCTGCTGAATTCGGCTTCCCGAACATCCAGGCACAGGCCAAGAAGCCCCTCAAAGATGCAGCGGCAATGAATGCTACACGCTGGAAGTTGTTTGAGGTTCTAAAAACCATCGGCTTGCCTGTCGAGGTTGGTACAGGTGGACGGACCAAGTTCAACCGCGCCAAACAAGGCTATCCAAAAACGCATTGGCTGGATGCGGCGTGCAGCGGCGAAAACGGGGGACGTGTGTTTGCAAACCCAGATCATGCACCCCTGTTGATTAAAGCCACAGGCCGCGGGATGCGCCAGGTACAACAGAACGATCAGTACGGTTTTCCCAAGTCTGCACCCCGCACTATTAAACGCAATCTTGGATTTCAAACAGGCGACATCGTAAAAGCCATTATCCCGAAGGGCAAATATGCCGGGGTGCATGTTGGTCGTGTCACCATTCGCAAGCGTCCATCATTCCGATTAAACGGATACGATCTACACCCTAAATATCTATCAGCTTTATATCGTATCGACGGGTATGAGTATGCATAAAACGGGACATACGCCATTCCCCCCAACCAAAGGTTGGCCCCCGCTCAAGGCGAACCGAAGGTTCGGGGGTGCCCCCTGGCGCTTTTCTGTGAGGGCGATTTACGATCTCCCCCACGATATTATTTAAGGATTAAATTATGACTGTTCATGTCTCCCAGAGTGTGTCACAAAAAAACCAGCGACTTGTCAGTCAACCGCGCACAAAGACGCTCAGGCAGCAATTATGGGATGCACGCTGGGTTTATGCATTCATGTTGCCATCGCTGATTTTGACCGCGATGTTTACCCTGTATCCGATTGTCGCGTCTTGGTATTTTTCCTTCTTCCAGTGGTCAGGGTTCACAACCGAGCCGTTCTGGATTGCGCTAGAGAATTATGATCAGGTCATTAATGATAGTCAGTTTTGGAATGCGTTTGAAAACTCGTTCAAGTTTATGTTGACCAGTGTGCCAATCAAACTGACGCTTGCGCTCATACTGGCCATCATTCTCAATGATGGTGCATTACGTCTGGCACCTGTCTTCCGTACATTATTTTTCATTCCGGTTGTCACGACAACCGCCATTGTTGGGATCGTGATGACCTTTGTCATGAGCCCCTTTAACGGCCCGATCAACATGATTGGGCTTGATCTGGGCCTCATCAACCGTCCGATTGATTTTCTGGGTGATCCTGACTCGGCATTGTTTTCTGTCGTTGGAGTAGAAATTTGGAAATGGATGGGCAATCCAATGATCTACTGGTTGGCAGCCTTACAGACAATCCCGGCCACGCTTTATGAAGCGGCAAAGGTTGATGGAGCCAATTGGTGGCAGCAATTTTGGTATATTACCTTGCCTCTGTTGCGCCCCTTTGCGATCATCATCTTGCTGATTACGGCGGTGGGCACGTTGAATGTGTTCGCGCTTGTTCAGACAATGACAGGCGGTGGACCCTTCTTTGCCAGCGAGGTGATGGAAGTCTATATCTACCGAACAGCCTTTGGTTCTGCTAACAGTACGACGTTGCCACGCATTGGTTACGCTTCTGCTGCTGCTGTATTTTTTGGCCTTTCGGTGATGTTCTTGGCAGCATTACAGGCTATTGCTGCCCGCCGCATGAGCAGCGCCCGTGCCGACATTCGTTCAGTGGAGGGCTAAACATGGATGCTGCACAAACATTAGCACCAACACAAGCCAGTTTGCAAGAACGCCGAATGCGAATCCGCGCCAGCCGACTGCGCGAAATCGTGACGACCCTCATCCTCTTGCCCATCGCGCTGATGTGGGTGTATCCCTTCATGTGGATGGTGTCGGCAGCTTTAAAAACCAATGATGATATTTTTGCCAGGGGGATGAACCTGATCCCAACTCAAGTCATGTTCGAGAACTTCCAAAGAGCATGGGTACAAGCCAATATCAGCCGCTACTTCTTCAACACCGTCGTGATTGCCATTGGCTCGGTGACGATAGTCGTCGTCACGACTGCCATGATGGGGTATGTGCTCGGACGTTATCGTTTTCCAGGCAAACGTCTGGTTGTTGGCATGTTTGTGATGACGGTCTTCTTGCCAAAGGGCTATACCATAATCCCTATATTCGAGTTGATAAGTAACTTGAACCTCGATGGCACACTCTTTGGTGTAGTTTTGGCACAAAGCGGCGGGGCACATGTCATTTTCATCCTGTTGTTTACAGGCTACTTCAGTCAACTACCCAAAGAATTGGAAGAGGCCGCTATTGTGGACGGCGCAGGATTTGTCCGCATTTTTGTTCAAATCATGCTGCCCTTGTCTAAGCCTGTTATTGCGACTGTGGTGATTATGCAGTTCATTGCCAGTTGGAATGATTTCTTGCTGCCCTTGGTGCTGACACTGGCAAACCCAGAACTCCGCACCTTGTCGGTGGGGATGTATGCTTTCCGGGGTGAGTATTTCACCGATTGGAGTGGGATGGCAGCGGCTGCGACCATCGCCATTATCCCGGTTATCCTCGTATTCTTGTTTATGCAGCGCTACTTCATCGAAGGGATTGCAGGGGCAGTCAAAAGTTAAGACAAACCATTCGCCACTCTCCATAAAGGTATCGAGCGATCCAAACTGGATCGCTCGATGATTCCCCCCGAAGGGGTGCTAGTTGATGGTGAGCGGATCGCCCACAGCCCAGCCAGACAGGGTGCCAGCGGCACTATCACCTGCCGCACCTCTGGCTCGAACGTACCAGTTATAGGTGTCTGGGGCAAACGAGGCCGTGTCCAACGCGAGGGTACAAGTGCTGCCCGGTGTCGTACACCCCAGTTCAGCCGCTGTATGCGTTTGGAGGTAGGCTTCGTTGACATCTGCTCCCTTCACCGTCCCCACCCAGATCTGATAGCTGGTCGCATCCGGCACAGCGGTGAAGGACAGGGTTGCTGTGCTGCCAGCCGACGAAGCCTGCAAGTTGGTTGCCAATCCTGGCCCAACAATCATCTCATCACCAGCCCACCCCAGATTTTCAACACCACCGGATGCAAATCCACCCGGCCCCCAAGGCCGGACGTAGAATAGATAGGTCCCATTGTTCAGCGGGTTTGGTGGCGTGAAGGTACAGATCGACCCATCACAAAGTGAACGGGTCTTTTCCACCCAATCAAGGAACAGCGGCGGATTGACACCATCCGAAAGGTACACATGATAGTAGAGCACGTTGGGTTTGTCTGTCCACACAAATTGGGCCGGGGATACACCGTTCTTGACAGCGAAATCACTGGGTAGTGTAGGCGGAAGCACATCGACTGTGAATTTCTTCTCGGCACTCAGTTCCATGGGGGCGTTTCTAGCAATGTAAGATTGCACATAGAAACTGTGTTGATCACTCACAAGACCCAAGGTGCTCATCGTCTTGCCCAAAACGCCCGGCGTTGACTCTGGGTAGGGCACACTACAAGTAAGACCCGAACAAATGCTGGATGCTTCGAACCAATCATCATAGATCAGGGTCTTATTCTGGATAACAATCAAACGATAATAGGTACCCGGGACAGTGGTCTGTCCTGCCTGGGTCATATGCAGCCATTGGAACGTCGGCTTGGTCGGGACGCTGTTCAACAACCCAATCGATTCTAACATTTGTGGAGCAGGTTGTGGAGTAATACCCACATAGAGGGCGACTGTCGCGGTGTCGCTATTCTGGTCGGTATCATTGGCCTTATAGATGAAGGTATCCATCCCCACGAAATCGGCGTTCGGTGTATAAGTAAATGAACCGTCCGCATTCAAGGTCAAACCCCCATTCGACACATCCGTTTCCAGGATCACAGTCAGGTTGTCGCCCGTGTCATTCTTGAGAACACCATCGGCAGCCGACACAGCCAACTGTTGATTGGCTGAGGTTGAATAGGCGTCGTCGTTGGCTACTGCCCTAGGCGGAGGGGCACACACACCGCCGCCATTGACGATGCAGACTTCAAAGCTCGAAGTCCCCTGGCGGTTGACTTGAATGCTGATGCCATTGGTTGCATCGGTAAAGATTTCACCAGGCAACCAGATCGCCCCCGCATCATTCACATTGGTATTACCATCATTATCTATAACCCGGGCAGGCACCTTTTTGGTCGTATCGACACGGTGGATGATGACACCCGTCTCAGGAATCGCCACATCATAACCAGAATTCTTAAAGCGGACTTCCACTGTATAGAAGTTCTTCGAAGAGCTTTTAATCGGAATCTTCGCCATTAGCGGATTGGTGGCCAAAACCGGCTGATTCATCCGCTCCAATGTCACCGTCTGTGCCTGCCCTGTCGAGATGATCACCCGGCGATTGTCGATCCAGTTCAACTTATCCATATGATAGGCGATGGTGTTGGGGCCAACTCGACCATAAGTGGGATTGATGACTCTGCTCTTATTACCACCACCGCTCATCACGTCCCATAATGAATCATAGGGGTAGTCTGCGTCTTTTGAATTCCCCGCCGAATGTCGCAAACCCAGTGTATGCCCGACCTCATGGGCTATCACCGACACGTTGTTGTAGCTGAAGGGTGGGTTCCAGGTGATGCGGATAAACTTACGGGCACCTTCAATGGTAAATAGACCATTACCACCCAATGCGAACTTGGCATACTGCCGATCAAAGATCATGTTCAAACCATCATAGGGGCTAAAATCAAACAATGGATCGGCAGCATTAATGCAATCCTGCGCCATCTGGTGGTGTTTGGCCGTCGAATCCTTCCCACTCATGTCATAAGTGCTCATAGGATTCGACATGGTAACCCATTGGCCAATGGTGGTTGAGACCACATTCAACTGCCCTAACGATACCTGATTCCAAAAGTGCTGGACACCGGGATTGGTGTTGTTCATCAGACCATCAAAATAGCTAATAGGTTTTGGCGGAGCGCCCGTTGAATCGCTAAAGCGGCACAACACCGTCACATATTGCAGCGTCCCGACGATGTTCGGGCTTTCTAAAGGGGATGACAAGGGTTCGATAGAATGGACCGAAAAGACCGGATTGCCGTTTTGTGGTGCAGGCATAAATGTACCATGCACCCGAACCCGACTCAGATTTTGAACGTCCATCCCAGCGGGAACATCAAGCTCCGTCCGCTGACCGTTCTCATCAACGACAGAGGTGATAACCTGATATGTGCCACCAGAACCAGGGGCGGGATCACGGTGAAGAATGGTGATCTGGCCTTCGATATAAGTGACACCTTCCTGAGCGCCGACTGTGATACTTGCCACAATCACAATCAAACCAATAAGAAATAGTTGCCTTAACAAAATTAACTCCTTTGATAAATAATTATCCAAGGAAGATTATAATCAATGGACGTACGATGAAAACAGGACGATTGTACTAATAGACCATCACATAGTTTAAGACGGATAAAGTCGAGCCATCTTTTCTCGCGCATTCTGACAAGTGAAAAGCCATTGAACGCCATGTTTGTGTGTATTGCGCTCTGCTTCCCCCATCGATATCTCTAGACATTGTTTGGATAACACCGCCGGTTCAATTTCAGCCCTATTAAGCCAACTGTCATGGATGGGTGTGAAGTGAAATTCGAGCTTCATCGACTGGCAATCTTGTGAGTGTTGAGAGCATCCAGAAAAGGCTGATCGACTAACCACTTCATTTGATAAGCGAAATCGGCAAGGGGACACCACCTGGATCGGATGACAAAATGAATGAAAAGATTGCAGGTTCCGCGCCGTTTGTAAGCTTGCCATAATCTCGTGGTCTTTCTTCCCCATATAGGCCAGCAGTTGAGCGTCACATAGTAAATTTTCTTGGGCACAGTCAATCCTTCCTTTTTGGACTGACTATGCCACTTTCCTCTTTATCCGTCTACTCTGATGTGGTCGCCTACTAGATTTGTTTTTGGGTTCATCGAACAAAACTGAACGATCAACCTACGACTGGAATACGCTGCCAAAATTTAGAGTATACTTATTATACAACAACAATTTGATCTTGATAGGCTGTAAATTAAGATCATGACAATCGTCATGAGCCTGCTGAGCCAGATGTTGTGTTTATGAGCTAACCCAGCCAAACGCACGATAATCAACCCGATAATACACCCGCCCCCTCATTTACACGCTATTTAGGTGGCACACAGATAGATCAAATGTTCTAGTTGTGGTACACTTTTGTTGGTTTTTTGTAATAAGGAGAGGTTGCTTGTGTGTCGATCACGCTTAAGCTTATCGGAGCGGGAACGTACGATCTTGACGTTTATCCAGAAGTATTGTGAACAGGAAGGGATCGCCCCAACAGTGCGCGAGATAGGCAGCGGTTGCTATCTGGCGCCATCGGTGGTGTTCTACCACCTGGAGAAGCTAGAAGACAAAGGGTATCTGACGAGGAAACCAGGGAGTCCGCGCAGTCTGCGATTGCTGCCCAAGCCCATGCCCAAAATATAACAGGTGTTCAAGACTCGCCCGAACTTTTGTGCTAGAGTGGTTGGGCAGGTTGGCCTGCAAGTAGGGTCAACTGAACGCATGGGCAAGTTGATCGTGACAAGAAAGGAGAGCAATGCAAGACCTATTCCAGCAGTGGCTGACGAACAGCTATCACCAGAAAGGAAACCCCTCCCAAGTAATCCACCAAGATGCCAGGAGGGGAACGGGCAGACGGGGGTGCCCCATCTGTCGAATTCTTAATCAAGTCTAACAAATAGAAAGGATAGAGGAAACATGCCAATGGATGAAATGACCCTAGAAGATCGTATTCGAGGCTTCCAGGCGGGCCTGGAACAGCTTCAGCAACGCTATGGGATGCGGCTGAGCATCCAAGCCCAACCCGAGCAGTTGGGCGAAGCCATCCTTGTCAAACCGATGCTTCAAGTGGTGCCGATGACAGATTGGCAGCCTGGGGAGCCAGCCCAAATGAAATCAGCCAAACCAAGAGACAACCAAGAAAAGGAAAGCAAATAATGGCAGAGACAAAATATACAGACAATGTGGTGATCGAGGGCAGCCGGGACCTCACCCAGTTGCGGGTTGAGGGCACGGCTGGACAGACCAAGCCGCTGCAACAATGGCAAGACGACGCAGACAGCGTCAAAGCCCAGGTCACCCACGATGGGCGTCTCCAGATCGGCAACGACTGGGAAGACAGCGCACCCACCGCCCTCATCGAAGTGCATCGAGACGACACTCCCGGCGACGAACCCACCCAGGGGCTGTCGGTCCTAGCGACCCTATCAGGAGCCGCCAGCCATGTGCTGGAGTGGGTGGTGCACAAGCTGCAACTCCATGGCAGCGGCGGTGTGAGCAGTCAAGCGACTGCCCTACGAGCCGAGTTGACCCACAACAACACAGGCGATTCTTCTGCTGCCGACCTGAGAGGGGGCAGCTTTGAGGTCGTCAACCAGTCCGGCAGTTCGGCGACCCCAGTAGGTCAAGCAGTCGGTGTGCGCGCAGCGGTAAGCAACGAGAGCCGGGGGCGCATGAACAATGCGATAGGGGTGCAGATTGAGATACTGAACGACAATCCTTCCACCAATCCTATCTCGAATGCCTATGGGATCAAGGTGGCAGATATTGAACAGGCTACGCAGAACTACGCGCTTTATACGGGTAAGGGTGCAGCACATCTAGGTGATGTGCTCGAAGTCCCCGTGTTTGGCTCGACACCAACCGATACTCCACCAATGAATTATATCCAGTTGTACACGAAATTGAACGGTTCTGCCCCACAACTTTATGCCAAGGATGACCATGGTGTTGAATATCAATTGATCGACAGTAGGAGCTCAGGGAGTAAGGTGTTGGGTGTCACCAAAAAGAGCTTGTTTGTTGAAGAAACCCTGGATACAGTGACACTAAAAACAGATCAGGCATCATTTGATATTGATCCATTGCCAACAGGTTACGACCAAATCATCATCCGTAGCTTTGCACGCTTAGATCGTGGCTCCAATCATGGAAATACAGCGTTATATTTCAACGACGACACGACCAATTTGCACTACCGGCGCAATCGAGTCCTAAATGGGCATGGTCAAAATTACGCTGACGAGCCTGAAATTGACTTACTCCCTGCAACAGGCGCTCATGCCAGGGTCTGGGGCGTGAATGAAATGATCATTACGTATCATGAAGATACAAGTCGTTACACCGTTGTTACGAGCCACTCCCATGGGGCAGATATCGACAGCAAAGGTGTCATAGCACAGCATCAACTTGTTTGGAAAAATACAGCTGTAGTCACCAAGATCAGGATTGAAGAAGAAACAGGTAGTGATTTCCTGACTGGTAGTCGATTTGAGATCATAGGGCGTAAAAAACAGGATGTTGTAGTTGAGGTTAAGGGATGGCAACAAGTGGAATATGTCCAGGATAATGTTTCAAATCCCCCCAGCGTAACCGAAATTACAACAGCGTTTGATACGCCAGCCAATGTTGGCGAAGGTTACATAGGCATAATCAACGATAATGGCGTTGATAGCCATGTCTGGTTCTGCCTGAGTACAGGTTCGGATTGGTGGTATACAAGTATGACAAAGGCCATCTGAACCAAACAGACCGGACATTTCAGGAACTTGAACAACACGAGAGCCACACCCCAACCCGACCCAGACATCCGGGTCGGGTGGTTCTCTTCATCCCAATTCACAAGAACATTAGTGCTAAAAGCACATAAAAACAAACCGAACACAAGGAGAAGAACATGTCTCAGCGAAGTATTGAAAAAACGTATCCAGCGGATGGTAACTGGCACGACACGGGTTTGGATATTATTACTGTTGGGCAAAAAATCGCCCTTATCGTCACTGGCACTAACTTTGGTAACCAACTTCCTCAAGTCTCTTCCCAGGTGACTGTACAAGCCAGAGACGATGGCAGAACCGGAAGAGGCTCATCTAATACGGGTGTATCCGTTGCAGCTGGTCAAAGGGTTCGTATTTCTGCCACGGGCAGATGGACGACCAATCGAAGATGGGGATGGTGGGGTCCAGAGGGGAAAAAGCTTAACTGCTGCACCACCATCTTACATTCAAGAACAGGTTACAAACAGCGCTATGGGCTGGTTGCCCGTGTTGGCAGGGGCAGGTGGCATTATATTGGGAAAGAACATACCTTCACCGCCGATGCCTCTGGGACGCTCTATGCCTGTATGGATGATGTCGGCTTTAATGATAACCGCGGGCAGTTACAGCTCAACATTACCCTACCCCAGAGTTCTGGGCGTGTTTTGTTTCGCATTGGCAACCACAACGGCGTTGTCGATGCCAGAGGACAATACAATGCGGATGCGCCAACAACGGGTGGGATCTATGTCGCGTCCAACGGTGCATTGGGGGGAACCTTTCGGACACTTGTCCTGCGTGATCCTCTTGGAGTACCGTCGAATGGAGGGCAAGGAGGTGGCAGCAATGGAAGCGGGGGATGTGAATCCCATCATCGTGAAGCCACTGCTGACAACCCGATCCAATTGCGAACAGGTGTCAAGGTATTCTCGGTGACGGATTTGAGCTTAAATCACCCGAGCCAGGCCTTGAGCTTCACCCGTCACTACAATCAGAAGAAGCTGACCGATAGCCACTTCGCCTTCATGGGTCTAGGTTGGTCGCACAACCATATGTACCAGATGCAAGCCCCGACAGGCACATCGCCCAATCGAGAGGTAGACATCTATCTGCCAGATGGTGGGAGGTTGTCGCTAGAAGAAGATACAACCAATCACTTCAAGGCCAAGGCTGGCTCAACGGCGGAACTGGCGTACGTCAACAGTGAGTATGTCCTGACCCTGCCCAGTCAGGCTGTTGTGGTCTTTGAAGGGACAACCTCCCATAAGTTAAATCGACGAGAATGGCCTAATGGCGACAGATGGACTTATACCTATGATGGGAATAACAAGCTGACCCAGGTAGCAGATGACTACGGCCGGACACTCAGTTTCAGTTACTACACGGGTGAAACAAGGGACGATGCTTACAAAAATGGGCAACTGAAGACCGTCAGTGACAGTGCTGACCGTTCCATCACACTAGGTTACCTGCCAGAGAAAGAAAACGGGGTCATTAAATCCTCACCCAAAGCATTGCTCGCTAGTATCACCGATGTGCGCGCCCAGGTCTGGACGTATGACTACTACGGTCAGGATGTCGGCGAAAATGATAATAATCAGCGCAACTTTTTGACCAGACGCGAGTCACCGATGCTGGGCACTGAGCGCCTAATCCTGGAAGACTTGCGCTATACCATGTCCGGTTCTACCATCGCCGCCATCAACCAGAAACGAGGCAACAACCAAATCGAGACCGATTTCACCTTCCAGCCTGATGGATTGAACCTGACAGAGGTCACGTTTGCCAAGGATGATGCCAACCATGAATTGAAGACGATCCATCACTTTGCAGGTGGCGTATATGTGGGGACCCGTGATCCGAGGGGCAATACGCCGTTCCAAGTGACTGGGGACATGTATCGGCCCACCCTACAAGGAGACGCCAACGGCAACTACACGCAGTTGGAGTGGAGTGCAGACGGCAGGACGCTTGCAGGCGTGACCGACGCTGGGGGCAACCCGACGCGCTTTGCCTACAACGCCAACCACACGCTGCAATCCAGCACAGACGCCCAAGGCCGCAAGACCGACTACACCTACGGCGATAGCGCCAATCCGCGTCAGCCGACCATCATCAAAGTGTTGGATGGCACGAGCGTGCTGCGCCAGCAGACCTTCAGCTACGACAGCAAAGGCCGCACCACCGAGGAGCGCCTGATCGACCCCGATGATGGCACGACGGTGTTGCAGAAAACCACACGGGTCTATGCCACATCCGGCACGGGTCATGGTCTGCTGGAAAGTGTCACCCAAGTCGATCTGACCAACGCCGCCAACAACATCTCGACCACCTACACCTACGACAGCGCCGGCCGCGTCATCAAAACCCAAAAGAGCAGCCTGCTGGGCAGTTGTCAGTTCACCTACAGCGTCTACGACGATGCAGGCAACGTCCTGGCGACGGTCTGTGGCCGCGAGAGTGCGACCATCCCGACGACAGTCGCGGCAGCACGGGCGCTCTACGATGCGACCGACCCGGCCAAGTTCACCGTCACCACCCACGCCTACGATGCCTTGGGTCGCCGCACCCAGACGACGACGCAGGCGGGCAGCCCCAGCGAGCAGACGACCCGGACGGTTTATGATGCGCTGGATCGCGTGACCCGTACGATTGACAACTATGTGGCCTCGGCCAGCGTGCCCAACCCGGCCACCGCCGCTCACAGCGCCTTCGATCACGGCTCGGATGCCAATCAGAATCGGGTGACAGACACGGCTTACAACGCCCGCGGCTTGGTGCGCTCACAGACCGACGTCTTGGGCCACGTCACCCTCATAGGCTACGACGCCGCCGGCCGCCTGGTCAAGACGGTGCAGAGCGCCAGCCAGCCAAGCTACAACAATGACTACACCGGCACGGCCGCCGACCCGGATCTGAGCGCCTACACCGCCAGCAGCAACCCCGATCAAGACGCCATCACCCAGCAGGTCTACGACGCCAATGGCAACCTGGTGCAGACGATTGATCCATCCGGGCAAAGCCATTTCACGGTCTATGATGCGCTCAACCGTCCTGTGAAGACCATCCGCAGCGCCAAAGCAGCGGCCAGTATCACGCTCAACCCAGGCGCTACCGGGGCCAACGATCCGCGTTCAGACGACTACGCCCCCAGCACCGACCCGGATCGGGATCAGATCGCCACCACCGAATACGATGCCCTGGGTCGGGTGATCCGCACCCGGCGTCTACTGGAGAACCGCCCGTCTGCAATCTGGGAGACGACGCTCTATGGCTACGACACTCTAGGTCGCCAGGTCAAGGTGATCCGCAGCGCGGCCACCCCCGACTACGACCTCGCCGCCGACCCCGACCTCAGCGCCTACACCGCCGCCGACGCCGCCGACCAAGACCTGATCTCGACGACGACCTACGACAATCAGGGCCGGGTCTCCGATCCCACCGACGTCAACGGGGCACAGACGCGCTACGTCTACGATGGGCTCAACCGCCAAGTCAAGACGGTCAATAACTATGTCGTCCAAGGCACGTCCGACCCCGCCGCTTGGGTTTGGGACGGCCGCTGGGAACGGGCCAGCACGGGAGATGTCGCCGTTGAACATGGCGCTGCCAACGACCAAAACCACATCAGCCAGACGGTCTACGACAGCGATGGCCGCGTCCAATCCACCCGCGATGTTGCGGGCCGGACGACCTACACAGTCTATGATGCCAGCAGCCGCCCCATCCGCCGCATCGCCAACTACGTCCCATCCGGCACGACGGATCCGGCGGCTTGGGTCTGGAGCACGGCCAACAGCCGCTGGGAAGATGGGACGGGGACGGCCATCCCCCGCGGCACCAACGCCGACCAGAACACCATCACCGAGACGGTCTATAATAATGAAGGGCAGGTGCAGCAGACGATTGATGGCCGCCGCAACGTGAGCTACAATCTCTACGACGAGACGGGGCGCCAGGTCATCCGCATCGGCAATTATGTGGCTCAAGGGACGACCAACCCCAAAGACTGGAGGTGGAATGCGACTGCCAACCGCTGGGAGTCCAGTGCGGGTCAGGCGGTGGATCATGGCCCAGCCAACGACCAGAACACCATCACCCACACCACTTACGACCTGGCTGGACGTGTCCGAGCGACCCGCGCTGCCGCCGGGATCGAAACGCGCTATACTTATGACAAGCTGGGACGTCGGATCAAGACCGTCCACAACTACGTCGATGGCGTCTTTGATGCCGCCCACCCAGACCAAGATCTGATTTCGCAGACGACGTATAACAAGGCGGGACAAGTGATCCAGACCAGCGATGCGCGTGGCACCAAGACGACCTTCAGCTACGACGCTGCAGGCCGCCGCTTGACGGTGACGCAGGCCGCCGGCACCTACTTGGAGACGACCAATTACACCTGCTACGACAAAGCTGGCCGCGTGCTGCGGACCATCCAGAACTGGCAGGCGACGCGCATCTCGCCGGATGCGCGCAGACCAGACGGCACTTGGCAGTTCAACCCACGGGGTCACGGCAGCCGCAATGATCGCAACCTGATCACGGCCTTCGCCTACGATGCCGCGGGGCGCCGGACAAAAGTGACCGATCCAGCCGGCAACACCACGACCACCACCTACGACAAGGATGGCAGCGTGAACAGCACAACCGACGCCGAAGGCACAGTCTCAGCCTACCGCTACGATGGCCTCCGCCGCCGCAACCGGGTGATCCAAAACTACGTGGCGCAGGGGACATCCGACCCTGCCGACTGGGTCTGGCATGAAACCCGCAGCAAGTGGGAACGCTCCGCCACCGATGCCACCGCCATCGCCCACAACACGGCCAACGACCAGAACGTCATCGTCCAGGTGACGCACGACCTGGCGGGCCGCATCACCAGCCTGCGCGATCCCCGCGGCAACCTGACGCGCTACGAATACGACGGGCGCAATCGCCGCACCAAGCGGACCAATCCACTCGCCAACGAGTGGTCGACAGCCTACGCTGACCTCAGCAACGGCGGCACCCGCACCACCCAGACCTATCCGGGCCTGTCGGTGGGGTACAGCTACGATGTCACCCGTGAATTTGACCGGCTGGGCCGCTTGAAGAAGATTGGCTATGGCGATCCTGCGACCACCTATGATATCGACTTCAGCTATGACCAGGCGGGCAACCGGGTGAAGATGGCCGAATACAACAACACCCGCCACATCGCCGCCAACCGCCAACGCGAGACGACCTACAGCTACGACGCTGCCCGTCGCCTGACCTCTGTCGGCTTCGACAGCAACGGCGACGGCACCGTGGACGAAACCGTCCGCTACAGCTACGACGCCGGCGGACTACGCACCCAGATGACGCTCCCCGGCAGCAAGACCATCACCTACAGCTACGACGAGGTCGGCCGCCTGATCGGTCTGACCGCCTGGGGCAACCAACACAGCGACTTCCACTACGACAAAGCTGGACGCCACGTCAGCACCCAACGTCCCAACGGCCTGTCGAGTGATTACGCCTACAACCCCGCCGGCCACCTGCGCCGAGTGCGCCACCGTGCAGGCAGCAGCCTACGGGGCCAGTTCAACTACACTGTCGATGGACGCGGCAATCGCACCCGTGCCTATGAAAGAGTCGCCCAATCCACAACAGCCTCAGCCACCTACAACAAGGCAGCCAGCCAGGTCACCTTCCCTAGAGGCACCTGGACCGACGACGGAGCATACAAGAAAACCACTCAGTTCAGCAGCCAGATGCAGATCGCCTACACCGGCGACGAGGCCCTCCTCACCATCGGCACCGGCCCCGATCACGGACAGTTCGATCTCTACATCAACGACAACTACTGGCGCCGCTTCGATGCCTACGCCACCACCCCAGCCGAACGCGTGATCCACCTCCCAGAGGTGACAACCCCGCAAGGCAAAACCACCGGCAAACTCAGCATCAAGGTGCGCTCGGATCGCCATCATCGCTCCACTGGCCGCGTCTTCCGCTTCAAACAACTCGCCGTCATCGACACCACATATAATGAAAGGACTATCGACTATACGTATGATGGTTTGTCCCGGCTCCTAACTGCCAACTATGATGGTGGGACAGTTGAGTACACCTACGGCTACGACCTAGCCGGCAACCTGACGAACATGAACGGTGCCACCCGTACTTACAACGCCGCCAACCAAATGACGAATGATGGCACCCACACCCTCACCTACGACGCCAACGGCAACCTAACATCTGACGGCACCAACACCTACACCTGGGACAGAGCCAACCGGATGCTCACTGCACCCAACAACACATCCTACAAGTATGACGGCTTGAACAACCGCATCAGCCAGTCCATCGGCACAACCACCCCAACCGTGACCCAATATCTGTTGGACACCCAACCCGGCCTGACCAAGGTGTTAGCAGCCACAACCGGAGCCAACACAGAACGCTACATCCATGCTCCAAGAGGCATCCACAGCATGGAGAACACCTCCGGTGATTGGACTTATGCGGTTCAGGATGGCTTGGGCAGCGTCCGCAGTGAAATCGACAGCACACTCGGCGTCAATGCAGTCCAATCCTATAACCCCTACGGCGTCCCAGACGGCAACTATGCTCCCGGCTTCGGCTTCACCGGCGAACAAACCGACAGTAATGGCCAACTCTACCTCAGAGCCAGATACTACAACCCATCGCTCGGTGTCTTCAATTCACGCGATCCCTTCGAGGGCATCACCCAACGCCCCATGTCCCTCAATGGCTATAGCTGGGTCGAAGGTAACCCGATCATGCATACCGACCCGACTGGTATGGGGGTTAATTGGAACAAGGTAGTTCAAGACCCGCTCGATTTCCTCCTAAGTGCCTTTAGGTTCAACAATATCATCTCATACACTGCTGACTTGTATCATACGGATGGGCTCAGTTCAGCGAATCCAGAGGATTTCGGATTGGTTCTGCTGATTGGGGCATTGAACAGGTATAAGTGCCAGAATGGGAATGCCGATAGAAGTTGGGGGTTGGAAGCATGGCTGCGTTTGTTTGCTAATGGAGTTGACATAAGTAGGAGACGGCCTGGATGGAACTTAACAGACTACCTGCGTAGCTATGTAGGTGCCAATCCAGATTCGAGTAGCCGCTGTGCGGATCTCCTGACAGGTGCTATTTCATGCACCGACCCCACAGTATCCAAGTCATTGGACTTTCAGAATACGCTGGTTCGGAATGCTTTCAGAAAATGTTTACCACTTCCTGCCCATGATCCCAGTGTTGCAGTTCCGGCCTTAAGTGGCACCCTAGATGGCTTGTTGTACGAAAGTTGTCCTACATGGACGCCTTCAGCAAGCAACCACAAGGACGATGATTTTGGTGTTGTTGTAGTGGGTACGCGCATTGACTTCAGTGCAAGTGCTTTCCTTGTTGGTGCAGATGTTAATGTAGAGTTTCAACTGGTTCCACATCATCTAATTGATCCACAGTATTGGTTTAATAGACCGGCCTTCGGCATCGTGATAAATGGAGGCTATGAAGGTAGTTACGGAAGCGTGGGAGCGAACGTCGGAATGATCTTTGGGATGTTAGAATCAGGGAGCTTTGGTGAACATACAGCTACGAACTACACGGCTGGGAGTTCCGTTGTGCCCCTTTTCATAGGGCCAGACATTGAGGCCGATGTGAGCGTTGCCGAAACGAGCCTAATCATATTCGTTGGTTCAGGAATTGGTATGGGCGGGCCAACTGCCTATGCAGGCACAAGCTCTTCATTTTTTGTTGATCCGGGTGAATCGATACGTGATGTCGTAGACAAACTATACAACACCCTCTTTCCTGCGGGTTGATTTGCCAGCATAGTCATGATGTGAGAAGGGGCTGGGATAATGCCCCTTTTACTATAAGTTGTTCAGGAGAATATATGCCATCTTATCTGTTCTTGTTGTTGCACATCATTTTCGTATTTGGGATTTGGCTTGCCACAAAGCTCTGGAAATCAGGCGCTCAAGTTATGAGTACAGGCTTCGTTCTAGAGAATAGTTGGTACAAAAATGTACCTCGATACGATGTTGAGTTCCCCAAGCCAGTTGGCTACCTTTTTTTCTTATGCAGTGTGTGTGGATTTATAACTGCATTATTCTGTGGTTTCATGTTGTTGTTAGGATATATTGACCTAATACTATCTTTGTAGATTATGGATATTGCGAGTGTCAAAAAGTCAATCCAGCTTTCTCCAAAGCCAAGACCTTGTACCCTCAACCAAAGGCACGTCCACTCTCAAATCCTGAACATATGTTCTGCAACACGTTCTCCCAAACCACCGTTTTTCAGCTAAACTGAAACTAAGCACACGAAGGTTAAACCCGTATGAATCTGCCCTTGACCAACCCACCCGACCCCTATTTTGCAGCAAATTGTTGCCGATTCTCCGCCAGTTCCCGCCGTTTTTCCCGAGTTGTCCGCCTGGTCTCTCGTATTGCCGCCATTTTTTCTTCTTCTGCGGCGGCAACAAGTATAAGGTGATGCTTTTGCCTACAATCGCCTATATGTGTTAACATAGGACGATAACGGCAACTTAACAACTGAAACCTACAGCTATGACGCCAACGGCCGCCTGATCGGTCTGACCGCCTGGGACGACCAGCACAGCGACTTCCACTACGACCAGGTCGGACGGCATGTCGGCACCCAGCGCCCCAATGGCCTGTCGAGTGACTACGCCTATGATCCGGCCAGTCGTTTGCGCCGAGTTCGCCACCGTGCAGGCAGCAGCCTACGGGGCCAATTCAACTACACTGTCGATGGACGCGGCAACCGCACTCGTGCTTTTGAGCGCCTAGCCCAATCCACAACGGTCTCAGCTACCCTGACCAAAACAGACACCGCCGTCACCTTTACCAGAGGCACTTGGACCGACGCTGGCGACTTCAAGCAGACGGCACAGTTCAGCGGCCGCATGCAGATCGCCTACACCGGCGACGAAGCACTGCTGACCATCGGCACTGGCCCCGATCATGGCCAGTTCGATCTCTACATCAACGACACCTACTGGCGCCGCTTCGATGCCTACGCCACCACCCCAGCCGAGCGTGTGATCCACCTCCCACAAGTCCCGACGCCAACAGGGGCGACTAGTGGGGTGATCGAGATTCGCAATCGCTCAGATCGCCATCATCACTCCACTGGCCGCGTCTTCCGCTTCAAACAACTCGCCATCATCGACACCACCTACACCGACACCACCATCGACTACACCTACGACGCCCTCAGCCGCCTGACTCAAGCCGACTACGACGACGGCACAACCGTCTACGACTACGCCTATGATTTGGCCGGCAACCTGACCAACATGAACGGCACAACGCGCATATTCAACGCCGCCAACCAACTCACCAATGATGGCGCCCCAACTCCAGTTGGGGGGAACACACTCACCTACGACCCCAACGGCAACCTAACATCTGACGGCACACATTCGTATACTTGGGACCACGCCAACCGGATGCTCACCGCACCCAACAACACATCCTACACCTACGACGGCCTCGGCAACCGCATCAGCCAGTCCATCGGCACAACCACCCCAACCGTGACCCAATACCTGCTGGACACCCAACCCGGCCTAACCAAAGTCCTCGCTCAAACAACAGGCACCAACACCAACCACTTCATTCATGCACCACGCGGCATCCACGCCATGCAGAACAACGCAGGCGACTGGTCGTATATGGCACAAGATGGCTTGGGCAGTGTTCGCAGTGAAATTGACAGTCTGCTGAAGGTATCTGCTGTCCAGAACTACGCACCCTATGGCGAGCCATTTGGAGGTGCGGGCAACTTCAATACCCCCTTCGCCTTCACCGGCGAACCACGCGACGCCAGCGGCCTGCAATACCACCGCGCCCGCTACTACAACCCATCCCTCGCCATCTTCCCCTCCCTCGACCCCTTTGAAGGCACAATGGCTCGCCCAATGAGTTTGAACGGCTATAGCTGGGTCGAAGGCAACACACCCAACATGGTAGACCCAAGTGGAATGCAGTGTGAGTCCCTTGAGCAGAAGCTAACTGGGGGAAATAGATATTGGTGTGAGGAATTGCAGAACACATTGAACTCATCGCTATTTGAAGTACCTTCTTTTGAAGAGGTGTTCTACTGTTACTCATGTGCAATGGATAACTCCTTGGGTGATAGTCCTGAAGCCTATGAGCAAGGTATCCGTCAAGCAGAGAGCGACGGCATGGGGAATTCTCAGAGGAATCAGTTTGCAATTGATGAGTATCGAAGAAACTATGTACCTTCCGGCTCACTTGGTTCAGGCATGTACTCTGTGCTTGGGATTGGTGTGAACGGATATGCGATAGGCATAGGAGGGGCGGTTTCTGCACTTGTAGCAGGTGTTCAAGTTGGTGTTGAAGTTACATATAATTTCGCTACTTTCCAAAGAATGCGTTTCCGTTATTTGGGCAGTGGAGGAATATTCCAGAATATACTTTCTGGCCTGCAAAACCTAGATATTGGTTTTTCTGCCAGCAACTATGTTGCACTTGTATCGGGATTTACCAGACCAGAAAATCTATGCCAAGCACAAGACCCGTTTGAGCAGTTCAAAAACGAGTATAAGGGTGCTTTCAATGTACATAATCAAGGAGGGGCTTATGGTGCAGGAGGTGGTGTAATCGAGTTCCATTCGCCAGATGGGTCAATTTTTGGCGGAGGCTTTTATCTATCAGCAGGAGTGGGTTGGGATATTGGATACTCACAAGTTCATTATACACCAATGGGACTTGAGAAATCCTACATCAACCCGATTGATGGAAAGGTGGATATAACAGAGCTAACAATGGATATACGTTACTCACGCGGGATGGCTGACTTGACAGGGTTGCCTTTGCTAGGTGAAATACCTGAAGGTGTGAAAGAAGAAGCAATTAGGGCGGCTGAGTCATTGGCAATTCAGTACAATAGTTCGTCTGCTGCAAAACCCTGCTCTTGTTAGGTTCGTAAATGCAATAAAGTCGTAAACTGGGGTATCATTTATTTGATACCCCGATTGAATTGGATATTTTAGGATGTGGTTATGCCTTTATCCGAGATTGTGTTAAATCTATTCATAGTAGTCTTCTTCGCTTTCTTCGGCATATCATTTCTGCTTGGCAAAAGTACACGAGTAGGTATTGGCGGTGGAAGAACTGGCGGTTCACCATTATTTAGGATTGAACTTAAAGGCGTTATTGCAAAACTCTTGGGAGCTATATTAGTTGTGAGCAGCTTGCTTATTGTAGTTGCCACTATCCTAAACATATTTGGTGATTACTCCGATTCAAGTATCATATCGCTTCTGCCATTTATTGCAGTTGTGGTAGTTGTACTTAGTGGTTTTTTGGTTTCAGCTATTCAAGCATCTATTGAGGTAGTTGGAAAAGCCAGAACTATTCAAGAAAGGTTTAATGGACAAGACAAGGACACACCAGATGACCCGTAAATTGAAGTTGGAAATTTCAATTTACTACAGAAAGCGTCCGAAAAGTCTCATTTACAGACGCTAAGTTCTTGACTTCCACCCCCTGATTTTTGCTACGATTGAACCATCAATCAGGCAAACAATCAGGACACAATCAGTCCAAATCACCACACCAGACGCGCTCCCTCAATCAGGAGTGCGTCCACTTTCAAAAACAGAATACATGTTCTGCGATATGTTCTCCCAAATCACCCATTTTCAGCTAAACTGAAACTAAGCACACAAAGGTTAAATCCGTATGGCCCTACTATTAACCAACCCACTCAGCACCCCTTTTTGCTGCCGGTTCTCCGCCATTTGCCGCAATTTCTTGCCGTTTTCCCCCGTATTTTCCCTGGCTCTCCGCCGGTTCTCCCGTATTGCCGCCATTTTTTTGTTGCGCGGCGGCGGCAACAAGTATAAGGTGATGCTTTTGCCTACAATCGCCTATATGTGTTAACATAGGACGATAACGGCAACTTAACAACTGAAACCTACAGCTACGACGCTGGTGGCAATCGCACCCAGATGACGCTCCCCGGCAGCAAGACCATCACCTACAGCTACGACGAGGTCGGCCGCCTGATCGGTCTGACCGCCTGGGACGACCAACACAGCGACTTCCACTACGACAAAGCTGGACGCCATGTCGGCACCCAACGCCCCAACGGCCTCCTCAGCGATTACGCCTACAATCCAGCCGGCCACCTGCGCCGAGTGCGCCACCGTGCAGGCAGCAGCCTACGGGGCCAGTTCAACTACACTGTCGATGGACGCGGCAATCGCACTCGTGCTTTTGAGCGCCTGGCCCAATCCACAACGGTCTCCGCCACCTACAACAAGTCAGCCAGCCAGGTCACCTTCACCAGAGGCACTTGGACCGACGTCGGCGACTTCAAGCAGACGGCACAGTTTAGTGGCCGCATGCAGATCGCCTACACCGGCGACGAAGCACTGCTGACCATCGGCACCGGCCCCGATCATGGCATGATCGACATCAGCATCAACGACAACTACTGGCGCCGCTTCAACACCTACACCGCCCAACCCGGCGAGCGCGTCCTCCACATCCCAGCAGTCCCAACCCCACCAGGCGAGACATCCGGCAAGCTCAGCATCAAGGTGCGCTCGGACAACCATTTCCGCTCCACTGGCCACGTCTTCCGCTTCAAACAGTTGCAGGTGATAGATGCCACCTATAATGAAAGAACCATCGACTATACGTATGATGGTTTGTCCCGCCTGCAACAAGCCAACTACAACACAGGCGAGCGCGTCTACAACTACGCCTATGATTTGGCCGGCAACCTGACCAACATGAACGGTGCCACCCGTACTTACAACGCCGCCAACCAACTCACCAACGATGGCACCAATGTGCTAACCTACGATCCCAACGGCAACCTCACCAACGACGGTACCAACACCTATACTTGGGACCGCGCCAACCGGATGCTCACCGCACCCAACAACACATCCTACATCTACGACGGCCTCGGCAACCGAGTATCACAAACCGTCAGCAACACCGTCACCAACTATCTCCTCGACCTCCAACCCGGCCTGACCAAGGTGTTAGCAGCCACAACCAGAGCCAATACAGAACGCTACATCCATGCTCCAAGAGGCATCCACAGCATGGAGAACACCTCCGGTGATTGGACTTATGCGGTTCAGGATGGCTTGGGCAGCGTCCGCAGTGAAATCGACAGCACCCTCAACGTCTCATCTGTCCAGAACTACGCACCCTATGGCGAGCCATTCGGCACCGTCGGCAACTTCAATACCCCCTTCGCCTTCACTGGTGAACCACGCGACGCCAATGGCCTCCAATACCACCGCGCCCGCTACTACAGCCCATCGCTAGCAGGTTGGTTGTCCCTCGATCCCTTTGAGGGTGTAATATCTGAACCAATGTCACTGAATAGCTATAGCTATGTACATGGTAATCCGGCAAATCTCTCGGATAGTTCTGGCATGAGCGTTTATGCTTTGTTAGCCCTTCTGCCAAGCAGATTACCGAAGTCTGTGAATGCTCTTAATAGCGGATTCTGCAATAGTTCAGGTTCGGGTAGTCTTGGCGGAATTCTTAATCCACCTATATCACAGCCTACACCTCCGCCTCCATCGCCCGCAACTTGCACACCCAAAAGCATAAACTGGATATGCGAGGGGAGCGGATCGCAATACAGTTGCTCAGAATGGCTTGATGAAGCCTATAATATGCTTGCTTGTCACGGTAGCCCCAAACTATCAGGTGCAGCGAGTTTGCTTGAGGCAGTGGGAACTAGAGGAACATTTCGTGTAACATTTCAGTTTATCCTGCCAAGCAATAGCGGTGCTATAACACCAACAGGATTCTTCATTGGTTTGGAAAGTCGTTATTTAGATAGTAGCATCACCGATAGGCGAGTTGCTCTTCTAATGCATGAAGTTTTCCACATTCCGCAAGGTGGCGCAAGATTCACGACGAGAGGTGAGGTGGAGGCTTATAATTTCGAGTCTCAGATTATGGCAGAATTCGGATTTAATCTGGAAGATTGGCGTACAGACCTTTTGAAATTTGGCCCGCCAAGCAACGTATCGCGTGATCTATGTGATATGTGCAAAGCCAGAGATATATTAATGGAAAGGTTCCCAGGTAATATCGTGTATGCATCAGAAGCCCTAATGACTATTGACTGGGGATTAATCTCAACATTAGTATGGCCTTACTGGTGTGATTTGTCATGTTAGAGTTTTGGGTTATATATCTGGTTGAGAGGAGGTGAGATATGAACATTGATCTATCATCCGGGCAAGCAAGGTATCTAACAATGAAAGTTCGTTTGTTTAGACAGGGCGTGGGTATCGTGCTTCTCTTGATAACAGTTCTGTATGGGTGTACAGTGTTCGAAACAAGGTCATATGAGTGGGAGCTAGCTTGGCAACCTAATTCCGAGTCTTTGGCCTTAAGTGGCAGTGGTTTGTGGTTGTATACAGATAATCTGCAAATCATCACAGACTTCTCAACCAATAAAGACTCGGAATCAAGTGGATTAGCGTGGAGTTCAGATGGTAGTAAGCTAGCTGAGATTGCATGTTCGGTACGAATTTGGGATGTGGGGACCAAACAAGTAATCAAGGACTTAACTAATGGTGTTCGTGCTTCAACGGTTGCATGGAGTCCAGATGGAAAGCGAATAGCAGTAGGAATGATAGGCAACATCATCAGTATTTGGGATGCAGAAACCTTCTCTTCAACGATATCACTTAAAGAGCATTCTGAGTATGAGTATGAGTATGTTAATGTTGTCTTGTGGAATCCTGACAGCACTCGGATTGCAAGTGTTTCTTCAGACAAAAGTGTGCGGATTTGGGATCCAACCACAGGGCAAATTCTTCACCATCTTCCTACAACAATGGGAATGTATACAGCAGCATGGAATTCCAAGGGTAATCAACTCGCAATTGCGGGAAGTGGGGAAGAATTCCAAGTTTGGGACACTGATAAAGGACAGCTTTTGCAGTCTATCCCTCTCAATGCAGATGGACGCTCAGCAAGTTCAGTAGCATGGAGTTCAGATGATGAACAGCTTGCAGTAGCTATAGGAAAAACAATTCACATATGGGATATTCTGTCATGGCAGAAACTTCATACAATTGATGCCCATGATGGAACCATTGACTCCATCATATGGAGTCCGGACGGGACAGAACTATTCAGCGTCGGTACAGACAAAATGATTCGGAAGTGGCATAGAGACACTGCCGAGATGCTGGCTGAAGAACAAATCAGAGGCTAGAGTGATAGCTCGATTTGTATGATCTTACACTCCCTGATCTGTTCTGGCAGGCCAGGGAGTTTTCATCAGCAGAGAGCATACCGAACACAGAAAACTGACTATTTATAAGTGGGTATGCGAAGGTACAACGTGGCTAATCAGATGACCAATGCGGGCTTTGTGTACGACGCCAACGGCAACTTAACATCTGACGGCACCTACACCTGGGACAGAGCCAACCGCCTGAAATCGTTGGGTACAACAACGTACAGTTATGATGGCTTAGGCAATCGAGTCCAACAAACCGTCAGCAACACCGTCACCAACTATCTCCTCAACCTCCAACCCGGCCTGACCAAAGTGTTAGCAGCCACAACCGGCACCAACACTGATCACTACATCCATAGTGTCAGAGGCATTCACGCACAATCCGACGGCACCCACTGGCAATACATCACTCAGGACGGGCTTGGTTCAGTTCGTGGTCTAATCAATGCAACCTTGGGTGTGGACGCGGTTCAGTCCTACAATCCGATGGGTGTGCCAGATGGCAGCTATGGGACAGGGTATGGGTTTACCGGAGAGCAAACGGATGGCAATAGTCAGGTCTACTTGAGAGCTAGATACTATAATCCAAGCATGGGTGTGTTTACTGCGCTTGACCCGTTTGAAGGAACTATGCAACGCCCGATGAGCCTCAATTCTTATAGTTGGGTAGAGGGTAATTTCCCCAATGCAACTGATCCAAGTGGAAATATCCCTCTATATGATGATGTAGAATCAGGTCGAACTTTGTATTCGTGTAAATGTGGCTGGATCGACTTTGGACATGCATTGCCCTGGAAAGCGTTGGCTGTCATTGATGCAATAAACTACCCAATTGATTGGAATAGCCATCCTGATGTTCTTCCAGATATTCGGGTGATTAGGCTTCGGGATTATGCAAATGCAGTAGTCACCGATTTACTGAGCACAGATTCGTACTATATTAACGATAGGCGGATTGAAAGTTGGTATGATGTACGTGGGGTTGCTCTGGGGATTTTCAAGAATCATGAGGAACATTTTGAAGGAACTCAAAGCATCCTAAATCCGTTAAATCCAATTGCTGGACTCATTGGGAAGGGAGCATCTGGATTTGCTGAAGAGGATTTGCCATCAGACCTAATTGGCTTTTGGTATGCTTATACCTTCGAGAATGCAGAGGCTGTAGACGGTTATAATCATCCTCATTTCCGCAGTGCAATTGATGATTTGTGTGATGTCATGACTATCGAAGAATCGCTTCAGATGTTCGAGGAGTATGAAAACAACGGGGGATTCGAACTTGGTTGGGAGAACTGGTATAGAAGACCAAGACCTGCTGGAACACAGTTAGCACGTCCTTGCCAAACTGAAACTTGGCCTTCTGTTCTTGAAAACCTGTACGAGATACCTGGCAGTGTAGTAAACCGTGTACCGAACTTTAAGAATCAATGGGGACGGGAGTATATGTACAACCACACATGGCAATCAATCTATTATGAGAGCGGGTTGAAAGACCTAGTGGTTCCAGCAGGTTTTCGGCCTTCACTAGATTTTCTGGAGGATCGTGTCCTTCTATACCTTCTATCTACAAAAGAAGATGATTGCTAAAGGAGGAATAATGAAGCGAAACATAGGCAAGATAACGCAACTGATTGTGCCTGTAGTTGGATTAATGCTCATAGTACTTGGCGTAATTCACAATAAGGCTTCGCAAGTCATCAGCCCGGTCATGGAGTTAATGCGACATGATGATTGGGTTTACTCTGTTTCGTGGTATTCAGACCAATATCTGATTTCTTCAGGAGGCAATCTTCACATATGGGATGTAGATGAGTGGTCTCTAATCTCCCACACACTAGATGAAGTGTACCTCTCATCAGATGTAGCTGATTCCGGATGGATTGTTGCACAGACCGATACAGGTCTGACAAGAATCATTGGGTTGGATGGAATGTCTCCAGTAGGAAGTGTACAGTTCCAGTCTGTTGGTACGCTTTGGACAGATTGGGACGGAGATAATCTTATGATTGGATCAGAAAACCAACTAGAGGTTTGGGATCAAGATAGTTCCAGTATCACGTTTAGCTCTTCAGTTGATGGCGCATGGGACATCATCTCCGGAAAACTTGCGATAGCATCAGAATCAAATGAGATACAGATGTTTGAGGATTTTGATACTCCATCCGGAACTCTCGAATCTACTCTGTCAAGCAACATCAAAATTCTGCGGTGGCATCACAATGCACATAAAATTCTAAGTGTGGACGATGATGGTTTAGTTTCATTGTGGGATGTTGCATCAAGAACTACTGATTGGAGCTATCCTTTCTTTGATGACATTCAGTATGCCATTTGGCACCCGACTATGGATGTGGTCTTACTTGTTGGAATAGTATTGGATGACACCATTCCTAATAAGTCTACTCAAGAGTTGATAGTTCTGAATATCGAAGGCAAGCTTGAGAGTCGTATGACACTCGATTTGCAAGAGGATATGATCGTCGGCCCGATAACATGGAATCAGGAAGGTCGCCGAATAGCTATCGGAGCTAGTTCAGAGCCTTACTCTGATGAATGGTATGGGCTTGTATGGATTTGGGACTCGCAGACAGGAGAAACAGTCTCGAAACTAGAACATCCCTGTCCAGTCACTGACTTAGTGTGGAATCCAGTTCGGCACAATCTTTTGGCTACAGGTTGCACGGATGGCATTGTGCGAATCTGGGATGTTTCTGAAAGCTAACAAACACTAGCCAATAGGTGGGGCTTAGTAACCCACCTATTGGCATCCCGGTATCAAGAATGAACAAGCAAGGCAGCGACATTTATCGCTACTCACCAAAATCTCGTGCTCCCACCCAGAGGCGCATCTACTCTCAAACACAGAACACACGTTCTGCGATATGTTCTCCCAAACCACCATTTTCCAGCTAAACTGAAACTAAGCACACGAAGGTTAAACCCGTATGAATCTGCCCTTGACCAACCCACCCGATCCCTATTTTGCAGCAAATTGCTGCCGATTCTCCGCCAGTTCCCGCCGTTTTTCCCGAGTTGTCCGCCTGGTCTCTCGTATTGCCGCCATTTTTTCTTCTTCTGCGGCGGCAACAAGCATGAAGTGACGATTTTGCCCATAATCTGGTAAACTGGCATGATACAAACAACTACCACTACGATCTCAACGGCAACTTAACAACTGACAGTTACAACCCCGCCGGCCACCTGCGCCGAGTTCGCCACCGTGCAGGCAGCAGCTTACGCGGGCAGTTCAACTACACCGTCGATGGACGCGGCAACCGCACTCGTGCCTTTGAGCGCCTAGCCCAATCCACAACGGTCTCCGCCACCTACAACAAGTCGGCCAGCCAGGTCACCTTTACCAGAGGCACCTGGATCGACGACGGCGACTTCAAGCAGACGGCACAGTTCAGTGGCCGCATGCAGATCGCCTACAGCGGCGACGAGGCCCTCCTCACCATCGGCACCGGCCCTGATCACGGCATGATCGACATCAGCATCAACGACAACTACTGGCGCCGCTTCGATGCCTACGCCACCACCCCAGCCGAACGCGTGATCCACCTCCCAGAGGTGACAACCCCGCAAGGCAAAACCACCGGCAAACTCAGCATCAAGGTGCGTTCGGACAACCATTTCCGCTCCACCGGCCACGTCTTCCGCTTCAAACAACTCGCCGTCATCGACACGACCTACAATGAAAGAACCATCGACTATACGTATGATGGTTTGTCCCGCCTGCAACAAGCCAACTATGATGGTGGGGCAGTTGAATATACGTATGGCTACGACCTAGCCGGCAACCTGACGAACATGAACGGTGCCACCCGTACTTACAACGCCGCCAACCAACTCACCAACGACGGCACCCACACACTCACCTACGATCCCAACGGCAACCTCATATCCGACGGCACGAATAGCTACACCTGGGACAGAGCCAACCGTCTGGCCAAAGTGGACAACGGCACACCCGCCGACCTGACTGCTTACGCCTATGACGGCTTGAACAACCGCATCAGCCAGTCCATCGGCACAACCACCCCAACCGTGACCCAATACCTGCTGGACACCCAACCCGGCCTGACCAAAGTCCTCGCTGCAACCACCGAAACCAACACTAACCACTACATCCATAGTGTCAGAGGCATCCACGCACAATCCAACGGCACCAACTGGCAATACATCACCCAAGACGGCCTCGGCAGCGTCCGCAGCCTCATCGACTCCACCCTCGGCGTAGACACAATCCATAACTACGATCCCTACGGCAACTACATCGGTACTGCACCCACCACCGCCTACTTCGGCTTCACCGGCGAACAAACCGACGCCAATGGCCAACTCTACCTCAGAGCCAGATATTACAACCCCCGCTTGAGTGTGTTCAACAGTCTTGATCCATACCCAGGCACAATGAACCGCCCGATGAGCCTGAATGGGTATTCGTATGTCGAAGGCAATCCGATCATGCGTACCGACCCCAGCGGGTTATGTATGGTTGGAAACGAGCCTTATTCTGAAAAGCTTGTAAACACTATCGCAATTGCGATATTTGGCGAGATCCGTGCTGCCGGATCAGAATCCTTAGCTCTATCTGCGGCGGCGGCTATAAACAAATTGAGGGTAGGCAATCGAATTTCGACATTTGGCAAGGACTATGGTGGTGTATTTGTCGGGGTTTGCTCAAGCAGACCTATTCCTGAACTTATCCCAAAAGGGTTTACATCAGTAAACCCCTCTGGAATACCCCTTAATCCTGATACTGGTGAGACGTTTGCAGGTGGACTTGTTATGGGTAGCAATCAATTCAACTCACATTGTGTCAATGATTATGTATCTGATGTTTTATCAGAAAGAGTAATTGAAGATGTGAGAGGCCATCCAGATGGGTCCGCATGTCTAATGAGAGTGGCAATTAATCATGTGGGACTTCAGCTTCATGGGCATTGCAAGCATAATGATGGTGCTTACTGGTATAAGTCGTCTCTTGATCTTGGATCCTTGGGTGGTTCACAGATCGCTAGCAAAGTGGACAGAATATACAAGAACACAAATCTACGCATTGCCCATACGTTTGACAGCAGTTGGAGATCTCAATTGGATGATCTTGCTTGCTGTATGCGGGAGAGTGAACAAATCGAAAACCCAGAATACTTCGATTATGTCTATTCTACCTTCAGAAATGATGGAATTCTCGTTATGACTGAGGACATGACTAATAAAGGTGTTAACAGTTTGCAGACACCTTCCGAATTCCATGTTTGTTTGTCTCTTAAGTCAGATTGCAGAGATGCAAGTAACCCAAATTGCTATGTATTTTCTAAAACTGCGCGAGACAAATGTCGGGGTAAATAAATACCCCTCTGTTAAAATTGGGCGAGAGGAATGATATTCTCTCGCCCCTTAGTTTTTGGTATCAGGAGAAAATCAAATGAAGCGAACATTTTTCATTTCAACTTTGGTGTTTACATCTACCATATTTGCGTTTTTCTTTGAGATAAAAGCACAACAAGATGATGATTGCTTGATAGCTAAACTTACTAATAAGAGTATTTCATTAGCATATCCTGAATCTAATTGGAATGTGCCTATATCTATAAAACACTATCTTCTTTCACCGAGTCATAGTCATGTAGCAATGCAACTTGATCCTATGTCGCCAGAAACGAAAATTGGGATATATCTTGTCACTAGAACAGGTTTACAGGAGCAGATGAATTTAGAAAATACTCAGTTTATTAGAGGCTTTGCTTGGTCTGATGATGGAAACAAGCTATTACTTCAAGATAGCAAGAGTGACCATTTGATTAATGTCTATAATTTGGAGACAGGCGAACTTATTCCCTTAACTGATAATCTTCTACCCCCTCTACAAATCCATCAAGTTGCTTGGATACCCGACAATCAAGGAATTCTGTTTGTTGCAACAGAGAGGCTATTCCCAACTACTGAATTTGGGAGCAGTGGAGTTTCGGCACTTTATTATATAGATTTAGATACATTTGAAGTTACTCCTATATCACAACCTGATGAAAACGTTGATTGGTATTTTGATAACTTCGTTGGATCATCTAGTAACCAGATAGTGTATTCAAGTTGTTCTATTGATGATGAAGCATGTAATATTAATATTATTAGACCGGATGAGACAATTTCAATCATCGGAGATTACAATATATTAGAAGTGATTTCACAGAATGAGATACTAGTATATAGGTCGAATCAAGTAGGTAGTGAAGATAGTTTCGAATTTGAAATTCTCATATTGGATGCGGTCGATGGAGCATTAACTCCGTTGCAGACGATACCAGCAGTTTCAGATTTTCCAGTACCTATAATGAGCGTATCTCCTGACAAAAGCAAACTATCCTATATGATAGATGAAACGGGCCTGGCAATATTGGATATTCGACAAGGAGTGAGTCGTACAATTGCTTTTTTGGATAGTCCATCTCCAGGTAAATGGCATCCAAATAGCAACGAACTACTATACTGGACAGATAAAGGTTTATTTCTGTACACATATGATATAGATGACAATAGAGTTTTAAGCACTGTCCAAGATGCCCTCTTGGCGGAATTTATGTGGCTTTGTGTACAAGATGGCTAAGGGCAATTTATAGGAGATTTTCAACCATTGCTTTGATCAATAACGTGACCATTGACTACCTCCTCGATCTGCAATCCGGCCTGACCAAAGTCATCGCTCAAACAACAGGCGCAACCACCGACCACTACATCCACGCCATACGCGGCATCCACGCCATGCAGAACACCTCCGGTGATTGGACTTATGCGGTTCAGGATGGCTTGGGCAGCGTCCGCAGTGAAACCGACAGCACCCTCAACGTCTCATCTGTCCAGAACTACGCACCCTATGGCGAGCCCTTCGGCACCGTCGGCAACTTCGATACCCCCTTCGCCTTCACCGGCGAACAGACCGACCCCAACGACCTGCTCTTCCTCCGCGCCCGCTACTACAACCCATCCCTCGCCATCTTCCCCTCCCTCGACCCCTTTGAAGGCACGATGGCTCGCCCAATGAGTTTGAACGGCTATAGCTGGGTCGAAGGCAATCCGGTGATGAGAGTAGACCCTCTTGGATTGGTATACTTAACTTTCGACGACGGCCCCCATCCAAATGACCGACAGGTATTGGACATCTTGGCACAGTATGATGCCAAAGCTACTTTCTTCTTTCACGGCTCAAATATCAACAATAATACAGAAGATATTGTATGGCGTGTGGCAAAAGAGGGACATAGACTTGGCAATCATAGTTGGGAACACCAAGACCTTACGGAAGTCTGCTTAGATGGTATGGTGCAAAGCGTTCTTTCGACCAGAGATAGCATAGTTGAAGTGATTGACGAAAGACGAAATTCAGAATCTATGTTTGATAGTCTTCCTACTTCAACACAAAGCTATATTCTAGGTGTAATCGAACATGGCACTGGCTTATTCCGGGCACCCGGTGGGGACTTTACTACCTTCCAGATAGGTGTGCTCTCCTGCACAATTCATACGGATGATGGTGTCCCTTATTACACGAGCGGTGAGACTTGCGATGATTCGCTTGGCCTATCAGATCCTTATCTGACATATAGATGGGATGTTGACCCTTGGGACTGGTATCTAAACGCTTTTTCTGACACTGTTGATAATGCTGAGGAAACTCTGTATGATAGGATTTTCAATGGCTGGACGCGATGGGTTGGACCGTTGGATGCTATTCCCCTACATCATGGCGGGATAGACTCTAACGACGATAACATTCTACTCCATTCTAACAGCAATCTGACTGTCCAAACGCTTCCTCGTATCTTACAGGAAATCACAAATCGCGGTTATACATTTGATTTGCTAACCCCTGCGTGGCGGCTATCTGCTACTGATAGGTATCAATGGTTTTGGGGATATAGTGATTAAAAGGTAAGACTACACCAGTCTATGCTACCTTCAAGTAGGGTAGACTGGTGTCAAATAATTTCTGATATGACTACTTGAGGATAAACATGTCAAAATTCAGAATTCCATTATTAATTATTTTACTGTTTTCAGTCGGTGCATGTGCCTTGTCAATTATCAATACTCATCAACATCTATGGAATTTACAACGTCTCGAAATATACTATGTAGAAATAATAGATGTACGTCATGGTGATAGATACTTCACTAGTGCTGTGGTCTCTGGCAATCAAGTCATTCACTCAGAATCAAGCAGAAGACGAAGCTCCGATTCAGTGTTTACAATTGAACAACTATTTGCCATAGCAAATGACAACTGTGATTCTCTCCAAATTAATTGTGATATTGACTATGATGATGAATACCACTACATATCCGAATTAGCTATATTCGATTGGCGTGTACTACGTGTAGAAGTGTTTGAGGTGTGCCAGTCAATTCAAAATTGTCCATCATGACATATAACCAATAAAACTAATTGAAACTTGATGGATTAGCCAATACACATTAGTCCTATTATCTGTTTACAAAATACTTCTTATTGCATTTGGTTATAGATTGAATCTCATCCCATCATGTTTACCCCTTGAATTTTGCTCGTTCATGCCCTCCAAATACGGAACACACGTTCTGCGATATGTTCTTCCCAAACCACCGTTTTTCAGCTACACTGAAACTAAGCACACGAAGGTTAGACCTATATGAGCCTGTTACTGACCAACCCACCCGACCCCTATTTTGCAGCAAATTGCTGCCGGTTCTCCGCCAGTTCCCGCCGTTTTTCCCGTATTGCCGCCATTTTTTCTTCTTCTGCGGCGGCAACAAGCATGAAGTGACGATTTTGCCCATAATCTGGTAAACTTGCATGATACAAACAACTACCACTACGATCTCAACGGCAACTTAACAACTGACAGCTACAATCCAGCCGGCCACCTGCGCCGAGTGCGCCACCGTGCAGGCAGCAGTCTGCGCAGCCAGTTCAACTACGAAGTAGATAAGCGCGGCAACCGCACTCGTGCTTTTGAGCGCCTAGCCCAATCCACAACGGTCTCCGCCACCTACAACAAGTCGGCCACCCAAGTCACCTTCACCAGAGGCACTTGGACCGATGACGGCGCATACAAGAAAACCACCCAGTTCAGTGGCCGCATGCAGATCGCCTACACCGGCGACGAAGCGTTGTTAACAGTGGGTGTGGGACCAGACCATGGCATAATCGACATCAGCATCAACGGCTGGTTCTGGCGCAGCTTCAACACCTACACCGCCCAACCCGGCGAGCGCGTGATCCACCTCCCACAAGTCACCACGCCAACAGGGGAAACATCCGGCACACTCGAAATCCGCAATCGCTCGGATCGCCATCATCGCTCCACCGGTTACGTCTTCCGCTTCAAACAACTCGCCATCATCGACACCACATATAATGAAAGAACCATCGACTATACGTATGATGGTTTGTCCCGGCTCCTAACCGCCAACTATGATGGTGGGGCAGTCGAGTACACCTACGGCTACGACCTAGCTGGGAATCTGACGAACAACAACGGCAAGACCAGAACCTATAATGCCACCAACCAACTCACCAACGACGGCACCCACACACTCACCTACGACGCCAACGGCAACCTCACCAACGACGGGACGAGTTCGTATACTTGGGACCATGCCAACCGCCTGAAATCGTTGGGTACAACAACGTACAGTTATGATGGTCTGGGGAATCGTGTCCAACAAGCCGTTGGGACAACCGCAACTAACTACCTCCTCGACCTCCAACCCGGCCTGACCAAAGTCATCGGGGACAGTGACGGTAATCGCTATGTCCACAGTCCCAGAGGCATCCACGCCATGCAGAACAACGCAGGCGAGTGGTCGTACATGGCACAAGATGGCCTCGGCTCCGTCCGCAGCCTCATCGACGCAACCCTCGGCGTGGATTCTACTCACACGTACGACCCCTACGGCAACTACATCAGTACTGCGCCGATAGATGGCTATTTTGGCTTCACCGGCGAACTGCGCGACGCCAACGGCCAACTCTACCTCAGAGCCAGATACTACAACCCATCGCTTGGTGTGTTCAATAGCTTGGATCCATTTGAAGGCACGATGCAACGCCCAATGAGCCTCAATGGGTATGGTTGGGTAGAAGGTAATACGCCCAACGTGGCTGATCCAAGTGGGATGGTCAGCCGAGTCCAGGACCTGGCACCAGGAGATGGGGGAGGTAGTAGTCGCAATAGGTCACTTTGCACAGATTTTCTGTTAGGAGGCCAATGGCGAGATTATGCGGTGTGCCTGAGTGTTCAAGGGTTTAGCTACTGTCCCCAAGGTTGGCACGAAGCGGGTATCAACTCATCAGGATATTTATCCTGTCGTCAAAATGGAATGATACTACCAGCCGAACTCCTCTGGCCAGATCAAGCTGATAAGTTGGTCGGAGCAATTGATTTCGGCGGCTCGATGTTTGACTTTTCAATCCTGTCAGACATTGCTTTCCTTGGCAATTACATTGCCGATAATGTCAGGATCATCCCCGAACTATTGATCGAAAATCCGCGGGTCACGTTGCAAGCGATCCAGCAATATGTCAATTGTCATGGGGGTATCGTAGGCATGCTAGGAGCGGCCGCAGGTGCTTTGAGGCAACCCAGAGGCGGTGGATTTGGTTGGGGGTTGGCGGGCCTCGGTACGGCTGCACTTTATCTTCTGTATCAGCTAAAACAAGAAGCCGACAAAGCTCGGGATCGAACCAGGGATAGAACACGTACCAATGAAAGACAGATTGATATAGCACTTGGGCTAACAGGAGAGGGCAGTGTACCACTTGTAGTGCCTTTTGCCGCACTATTAACCAACCAGCAGCGTTTAGTTTTGCCTTGGGAAGATTGGAGTGATTACGGTTTAACCCGTTATTCCGCAAACGAAATAAGGAGCATGGATGTTGAGGCCTTTGAAGTGATGTTTATGGCATTATTGGAGTCTGGCGCTGTTGAAGAGATTCATGTGAATCTCGAAGGTATAGAAGGATTCGGGAACTACACTAGGGAAAATCTTGATGAATTTGCTCACGATTTCATGGGACCTTCAGGGACACCATTCGCTAGAGAGTTGTATGTAATTGAAGAAGGTGGTTTATGTGATGAAACTACCTTCTATGAAGATGGTAGCACAAATCCGAGAGAAGTCTCGACAAGTTTATGTGGATAGGAACGCAAACATGAGTAATCCTTACCTGTTCAAACTTAGAAACATGCATGATCTCTATTGTCGCTTTGATGGTGTGGGAAACAGCGTTGGGCTGGTTGACATTTTTGATGCAGGTGGAGTTCATAAGTATTCTATCTCATTTACTTCTCCATGGTACATTAAGTGCCCAATTGAATGGAAAGGAGCAGGTTTCCGACTAGCCAATAGTGATGAACAGGCGGAGTTCTTGCGTGCATTGCCTACTGAAAACAGGGAAGAATGGGCTGCCAAGGGACTAGATGTAGAAGACAAGTTCTACGAATATCAGTCATTGTTTGTGGTCGATGTGGACTCTAATTTCGATAGTTCTTTCCAAGTTCAATTCTTAGCAGGACGTATCAAACTACACGAAAAGGGCTAGCCCATGGAATTCAAAGAAAAGAATTACCTGCATATGTCGGACACTACAAGGTGGCGTTGTATGTTGCATAACATCAGCAAGGAAGGTACGGTTGAGCTAATGGTATTACCTGATCCACCTTCACGCTCACGAATGCATATCCAGTTTGTAGATGCGATTTATGTGGATATGTATGCTGGTTGGCGAGAGCTATCACTTAATGTAGCCACTAGAAATGAACTGGTAGATTTCCTCCCAAGTCTAGGAAGTCATCTGAGGAAGAAGATGACAGATGAGTATATCATCGACAACTACAAGCTATTTGTCTTCTCCACAAATGGTAAAGACAAACTCATTGTTGCTCGTGACTGTATGATTTCACAGGTGTTACCATAGCTCAAGAATAGTGGCTTTCTATTCATGGAAGATAGGGATTGCAACATAGTAACTGAACTTGACAAAAAAGTTATAGTTGGCAATCTCAAACTCTACCAATGTACAGGTCAACCATCGCTGTTGGTATCCAGCTGCCAGCCCTCCGTATCGTAATACCCAGATACTCATTCTTGGCGAATAGTCAGTAACCATGCAAATCACAACACCAGATGCGCTCTCAAACGGGAGCGCGTCCACTCTTAAACACAGAACACACGTTCTGCAACACGTTCTCCCAAATCAACTTTTCTCAGCTAAACTGAAACTAATCACACGAAGGTTAGACCTATATGAACCTGTTACTGACCAACCCACCCGACCCCTATTTTGCAGCAAATTGCTGCCGATTCTCCGCCATTTCCCGCCGTTTTTCCCGAGTTGTCCGCCTGGTTCTCCCGTATTGCCGCCATTTTTTTGTTGCGTGGCGGCGGCAACAAGTATAAGGTGATGCTTTTGCCTACAATCGCCTATATGTGTTAACATAGGACGATAACGGCAACTTAACAATTGAAACCTTCGCCTACGACATCGCCGGCAATCGCACCCAGATGACGGAGCGCACGGGCACGACGGACAATCGTATCACCCACTTTGGCTACGACGCTGCCCGCCGTCTGACCGCTGTCGGCTTCGACACCAACGGCGACGGCACCGTGGACGAAACCGTCAGCTATGCCTACGACGCCGGCGGACTGCGCACCCAGATGACGCTCCCCGGCAGCAAGACCATCACCTACAGCTACGACGAGGTCGGCCGCTTGATCGGTCTGACCGCCTGGGGCAACCAACACAGCGACTTCCACTACGACAAAGCTGGACGCCATGTCGGCACCCAGCGCCCCAATGGCCTGTCGAGTGACTACGCCTACAACCCCGCCGGCCACCTGCGCCGAGTTCGCCATCGTGCAGGCAGCAGTCTGCGCAGCCAGTTCAACTACACCGTCGATGGACGCGGCAACCGCACCCGTGCCTATGAAAGAGTCGCCCAGTCCACCACCGTCACCAATACACTGACTAAAACAGACACCGCCGTCACCTTCACCAGAGGCACTTGGACCGACGACGGCGCATACAAGAAAACCACCCAGTTCAGCGGCCGCATGCAGATCGCCTACACCGGCGACGAAGCGTTGTTAACAGTGGGTGTGGGACCAGACCATGGCATAATCGACATCAGCATCAACGGCCGCTACTGGCGCCGCTTCAACACCTACGCCACCACCCCAGCCGAGCGTGTGATCCACCTCCCACAAGTCCCAACCCTACCAGGCGAGACATCCGGCACCCTGGAGATCCGCAACCACTCAGACCGCCATCGTCGCTCCACTGGCTACGTCTTCCGCTTCAAACAACTCGCGGTGATAGATGCCACATATAATGAAAGGACTATCGACTACACCTACGACGCCCTCTCTCGCCTGACTCAAGCCGACTACGACGACGGCACAACCATCTACGACTACGCCTATGATTTGGCCGGCAACCTGACCAACAACAACGGCAAGACCAGAACCTATAATGCCACCAACCAACTCACCAATGATGGCGCCCCAACTCCAGTTGGGGGGAACACACTCACTTACGATGCCAACGGCAACTTAACATCCGACGGCACCAACACCTATACCTGGGACAGAGCCAACCGCCTGAAATCGCTCGGAACAACAACGTACAGTTATGATGGCTTGGGCAACCGAGTATCACAAACCGTCAGCAACACCGTCACCAACTATCTCCTCGACCTCCAACCCGGCCTGACCAAGGTGTTAGCAGCCACAACCGGCATCAACACCGACCACTACATCCACGCCCCCCGCGGCCTCCACGCACAATCCGACGGCACCAACTGGCAATACATCACCCAAGATGGCCTCGGCTCCGTCCGCAGCCTCATCGACTCCACCCTCAACGTCTCATCTGCCCAGAACTACGCACCCTATGGCGAGCCATTCGGCACCGTCGGCAACTTCAATACCCCCTTCGCCTTCACCGGCGAACAGACCGACTCCAACGGTCAAGTTTACCTCAGAGCCAGATACTATGATCCGAGCATAGGTGTGTTTAATTCACTCGACCCATACGAAGGCACCATGGGCCGCCCGATGAGTTTGAACGGCTATAGCTGGGTCGAAGGCAATCCAGTGCTAAACGTCGATCCAAACGGGATGTCGCCAAGCCGGGAAGAAATGATCCTCAACGATCAATTTCGCTTCTCATGTAAGTGCGGCTGGCTGGATGTTACTCATATGAATCCTCATAAACCGGGAGCAATGAATGACCTTGTTGAAGAAACCATTGACTGGAACAACTTCCCTGGTAAGTCGAGAATGCGGTCAATCTACCCGTCGTTTATAGGTGCCAAAGGGGTTAACTTTGGGCATCGTAATGCCGTTATTGATGAGAACCATCCAGACTACCTGGATCCCGAAAGACGGAAAGGGGTATCGCTGGGTATCTTCATGGAGATCAACGAAGAATTGGAGCGTCAACAAGGCTATTTCCCCATATCTCTGGCTCCCACCTCCTATGCGATTGAGGATCTAGTATCAGATGCTGTGAGCTATACAATGGCTCGTGATAATATGGCGGCTTGGGAAGGTTTTGAAACAGGTCTCAACAAGTCATTATGGCCTGATTTCATCGCCCCACAACTCGGTTTTCAGACAATGAATGCAACTAAGTTCTGGTCAGACAAGTGGGTAGACGATGAGTGTGATATCAAATCAGCCGACGAGTCGCTTCTCATGTTTGATGAGTATCAATTGAGTGGCGGATTTCCTAAGAATTACAACTGGGAACCGCTTCCTGCTCCTCAAGGGGCAACGAGCCTGATGGCGACTAAAGCAGAACTGAACCGATTAATCGGTCAGGATTATCTGCCGTTGACGCTCATTAATCGTTGGAAAGAACAGTTAGGTTCATTGCCCGGTTCTATCTGCAATAGTGACGGAATTAACCAGAGCTTCCGTTCTACTGCGACCTATAACTATCTTCAGACTGCCATTCGATCCAGTGAATATGGTCAAGGGGTGTGGTGGTGGTCGAGAGTGCCTAGAGATCACGGGCGGCGTCTGAAAGTGGTTGACTATCAAGCAAATGTGCTACCTAGACTATCAGAATATCTGTATGTTGCCTTGCCGCTCAACCCGGCAGACATGGAGTGTTAAGGTCAGGGCAACGAGGAGGAATGGGGACTATGCCCCATTCCTCCTCTCAAGTGAATGGTTGAGTTGGATTTGTATGGGTTGAAGCAAGGAGAGATGAGATGCGAATTGTGCGGTTGGTTTTGTTGGGCGTCATAATGGGCGTCGTTGTGTTTTTCGTGCTCCATCAGCTTTCGCCTCGCTCGGAGCCTCGTCCGGATCTGACCCCACCAGATGTATTATTTCCAGCTGATGCAATCCATCTATATTGGAGCCATGATGCAGGATCAATTATCGTTGAGAACGAAGAGTCGGTCACAATTTGGAGACTTGCAAACCAGGATCCGACTTCAATGCCATTGATTTCAGATATGTCCACCAGACCCTATGCAATTGTCTGGTCGCCATCAGATGAGTTGATCGCAGTTGGGGTTGGGGAGGGCGCGTTGAGTGTTTTTGATGCGGACACTCAGGAATTGCAGTTTGAACTTCCACTCCATGATCAGCGGATTGGACATATTATGTGGCATCCCGATGGTGACTTGATCGCAGCAGCGGAACGTGATGCAGCGTCTATTGTCAGTATCAGTGATGAAGAGGTAGTGGCTACCTTTGAAGGCCTAAAAGCCCTTGAGTGGTCGTCTGATGGCGATTTGCTATTAGCTAAAAGAAGTCTAAGTGTTAGTCTACAGATTTGGGACGCTCATACTTTTGAACCTCTATCTTCTATCGACTCCATTTCTGAGAGAAGAATAAGTCCAACCGACAACAAGATAGCTGGCCGGCAGCGTACTGTTATAACAGTGTGGGATTTAACGACTGGGCAGATACTTACCCAAGCAGAACAAAACTTCTCAGATTATTCTATTGAATGGAATCTGAACGGTAGATATATTGCCAGCAGTGTTGGAGGCTATTCAGGTTGGGAGGAAAAATTTTGGACACCCGATATGAACTCAATTCGCATATGGGATACCCAGACAGGTAAGCTAGTAATAACTCTTGAAAGTCATCAGGCTCCAGTCATCTATGCTATCTGGGATGCTTCTGGTGAACATGTGGTGAGTTACAGTTTGGATGATACGGTTCGTGTCTGGGATGTTCAGACGGGTGCAGTTGTCAAGGAAATTGTGCTTCCAATCCGGCATTCCAGAGTTGCGGTGAGTCCTTTGGGTGATAAAGTCGCTATGGTTGATTCTGATGGACAGGTTGCTATCTGGAACTTACAAGACTAAGCAGCAGCCAGATGCAGATCACCTACACCAGCGACGAGGCCCTCCTCACCATCGGCACCGGCCCCGATCACGGCATGATCGACATCAGCATCAACGGCCGCTACTGGCGCCGCTTCGATGCCTACACCACCCAACCTGGCGAGCGCGTCCTCCACCTCCCACAAGTCCCAACCCCAACAGGGGAAACATCCGGCAAGCTCAGCATCAAGGTGCGCTCGGATCGCCATCATCGCTCCACTGGCCGCGTCTTCCGCTTCAAACAACTCGCCATCATCGACACCACATATAATGAAAGGACTATCGACTATACGTATGATGGTTTGTCCCGGCTCCTAACTGCCAACTATGATGGTGGGACAGTCGAGTACACCTACGGCTACGACCTAGCTGGCAATCTGACGAACAACAACGGCAAGACCAGAACCTATAATGCCACCAACCAACTCACCAACGACGGCACCCACACACTCACCTACGACGCCAACGGCAACCTCACCAACGACGGGACGAGTTCGTATACTTGGGACCATGCCAACCGCCTGAAATCGTTGGGTACAACAACGTACAGTTATGATGGTCTGGGGAATCGTGTCCAACAAGCCGTTGGGACAACCGCAACTAACTACCTCCTCGACCTCCAACCCGGCCTGACCAAAGTCATCGGGGACAGTGACGGTAATCGCTATGTCCACAGTCCCAGAGGCATCCACGCCATGCAGAACAACGCAGGCGAGTGGTCGTACATGGCACAAGATGGCCTCGGCTCCGTCCGCAGCCTCATCGACTCCACCTTGGGCGTTGATGCAGTCCAATCCTATAACCCCTACGGCGAGCCATTCGGCACCGTCGGCAACTTCACCAGTCCCTTCGCCTTCACCGGCGAACCACGCGACGCCAACGGCCTGCAATACCACCGCGCCCGCTACTACAACCCATCCCTCGCCATCTTCCCCTCCCTCGACCCGTTTGAAGGAGTGGCCAGTAGGCCGATGAGCTTGAACGGCTACTCCTGGGTCGAAGGCAATCCGGTGACAAATGTTGACCCATCTGGAACAACACCAAGCTGGCATGAGATGGTTCATAACGATGCGTTTCGCTTTTCTTGCAAATGTGGTTGGTTGGATGTCGAGCATACTACAATACGCACCCCGTTTTTTATGGACAATCTCGTCACCGCTGCTATAGATTGGTCCAAGTTTCAACATTCTGGAAACTCTCGCTTAAGGGCGATATATCCTTCCTTTATTAGGGCAACAGGTATCAGAGGATATGGTAACAGTAACGCAGTTATCGATGAAAATCACGCTGATTTTCAAACTAATCCACTTGGAATAGCGCTTGGGATCTTTATGGAGACAAATGAAGAGTTGGAGCGGCAGCAATCAGAATTTCCAGTTGGACTAGTCTCTTCAACCTCATTCTCTATCGAAGATTTAGTATCGGATGGCGTTGGCTATTCGATTTGGCGTGCAATGTCTCGAGGAGATATTGATGCAAGTGCATGGCAGGGAAGTATCGGTGGTCTCAACACAACAATACTCCCTGATTTGATTGCACCATTCTTGGGTACTCAAACTATGAATGCAGGCCCATTCTGGACAAACCCATGGTTACAGAATGAATGCGATGTCAAATCTAAGTATGAATCTCTCATGATACGCTTCGAGTATGAGCATAGTGGAGGATTTCCTAAGAATAGACATTGGGAACCACTTGCAGCGCCTGAAGGAACAACTAGTTTTCATTGGTTGAGACAGGATATTCAGCATTTTCGATCCAACAACGCTCTTCAGTTTGCTGAGTATTACCTTCCAGGGGTGTTTTTGTCTGAAAGTCAGTTGTTAGATGCTACTGAAAAACCCTTATGCTCGACTGACAAGATTGATCAAACATTCCGTACTACAGAAACCTATCAATTGCTTCAGACAGCCATTAGGTCAAGTCTTCCTGGTCAAGGTGCCTGGTGGTGGGATCACACGGCTAGAACCAGCCAGAATCGTACAAGGGTTTCTGATACACAGGCAGTAACACCTCCTGATATATCAGAATATCTGTATATTGTCCAATCATCCTGTTAACTTAAGCGAGTGGAGGATTTGAACCAAGTTTAACGGGTAAGATGCTATGTAAAAGCATCTTACCCTATATAGTAATCACGACTACACAATATTTAGTGGTAAGGAGGGTCGAATGCGGATAGCGAAATTAAGTATAGCAATTTGTGTGTTTATAGTTTTATTGAGTGTAGCCATCAAAAATAACCAAAGAGGAGCAGCTCTTTCCCAGCCAGATTTCATACTTTCAACTTATGCAGATAATGTTTTTTGGAGTAACAATGCAAAGTCCATCTTAACAGCTAATGACGAATTTATAACCATTTGGGATATTGGTAAGAGCCCTTCCATAGGGATGGTTACAGATACAGAGTCTGACATTACATCTGTGGCTTGGTCTCCATCTGATCGGATGGTTGCTGTTGGATATGGCAATGGGAAAATACATATATGGGACGTAGACTCGCAAGAAATATATCTTAATTATAAACATGCTCAGTGGATTCCTTCTATTGAATGGAGTCCTAATGAAGAGATGATTGCTATATCAGGTAGAGAAGGTGCGTCGATTATAGATGTAGATACTGGAGAAAACATAGCTAGCTTCCAGGACGTAACATGGTTAAAATGGTCGCCTGATGGCACATTGCTTTTAGGAAGGGACAAAAACGATGATTTACAGGTTGTAGATATTGATTCACTTAAACTATTAACAAAGATTTCTCATGTTAGTTTCGTTGTAATGCATCCAAATGATGCCCGTATCGCTGGTATTTCCCCTAGTGGGATCACAATTTGGGATTTAGATACAGGGGGCATTATCACAGAGATAAAACACACGACATCCGACCTTGGATTGAGTTGGAGTCCAGACGGAAAATATATTGCTGGGAGTAGGGGAATCTGGATGGACAAACTGACTCACCCGGATTTCAATGATATTCATATCTGGGATACAATAACAGGGAGAATGGCCGCAAAACTAGAAGGACATCAAGACACGGTCACTAAATTAGCTTGGAATATAGCAGGAAATAGCTTAGCGAGTTATAGCTCCGATAATACTATACGTGTCTGGAATACGAGTCGTGGCGAGTTAGTTCATACAATTGTTCTTTCTCCAAAACACTACTTCGTTAGATTCAGTCCAAATGGAGGAAAGGTTGCTATGATTGATTTCAAACGACAAGTAGCAATCTGGAAGTTGCACAATAATTAGCCTTCACCCGAGGAATTGAGATATTGCAAAGTGATATAGTTCAGTGGCCGCATGCAGATCGCCTACACCGGCGACGAGGCCCTCCTCACCATCGGCACCGGCCCAGACCACGGACAGGTCGATCTCTACATCAACGACACCTACTGGCGCCGCTTCAACACCTACACCGCCCAACCCGGCGAAAAAGTCCTCCACATTCCAGAAGTCACCACGCCGCAAGGCGCGACATCCGGCACCCTGGAGATCCGCAACCGCTCAGATCGCCATCGCCGCTCCACCGGCTTCGTCTTCCGCTTCAAACAACTCGCCATCATCGACACCACCTACACCGACACCACCATCGACTACACCTACGACGCCCTCTCCCGCCTAACGCAAGCCGACTACGACGACGGCACAACCGTCTATGACTACGGTTATGACCTAGCCGGGAATCTGGTGGACTTGGACGGTACAACCCGTACCTACAACGCCGCTAACCAGATGACCAATGATGGCACGAACACGCTAACCTACGATGCCAATGGCAACCTCATATCCGACGGCACGAATAGCTACACCTGGGACAGAGCCAACCGGATGCTCACTGCACCCAACAACACATCCTACACCTACGACGGCCTCGGCAATCGTACTCAGCAAACGACCAATCGTGTTGTGACAGACTATCTGTTGGACTTGCAACCAGGCTTGGTGAAGGTACTCAGGCAGAGTGATGGCACAGCCACTGACCACTTTATCCACGCCCCCCGCGGCATCCACGCCATGCAGAACAATACAGGTGCGTGGCAATACACCACCCAAGACGGTCTCGGCTCTGTCCGCAGCCTCATCGACGCAACCCTCAACGTCTCATCTGTCCAGAACTACGCACCCTACGGCGAGCCCTTCGGCACCGTCGGCAACTTCGATACCCCCTTCGCCTTCACCGGCGAACAAACCGACCCCAACGACCTGCTCTTCCTCCGCGCTCGCTACTACAACCCATCTCTGGGTGTGTTCCCCTCCCTCGACCCCTTTGAAGGCACGATGGCTCGCCCAATGAGTTTGAACGGCTATAGCTGGGTTGAAGGCAATCCGATCATAAACACGGACCCAACAGGGATGTTCAGCCGCACCCGCAGCCTAACACCCGGCCTCGATGGTGGGGGGGTGACCCGTAATCATGGCACTATCCACCCAACCCGTGTCCCGGTAGTGAAGACGAGGGCGAAGAATCCACTCATGTGTGGGGGGCCTGGGGGCACGCTCGGCAAGGCAGTTGCTCCAGGACCAATATCGGGTAAAGACCCGTCGCCTGATAATGGGTCAAGTTGTCCTCCCCAATATACTGGAACCCGGTGTCAGTCCTTTGTATCGGAGGTTCAATGCATCATAGATACAGCAATCACTGAAATGGATCAATACTGTGACACCTACTGGCTTGAATGCCTCCTGGCGCCGCCTGATATCACAGCGGTTGTCATTGATTTGCTCGCAGCCTATTACTCAGGTGTAGAAATCAAACCCCGAGCTAACTGGCTGCCGCAGCTACCAGCAGGAGGTGTAGGCGAGAGACATGAGGCTGAACTTTACAATTCTCAAGGGAAGTATAAATGGGACAGTCCTGCTCTAGGAGATACACAAGAAGCACAAGATTTGCGGGCAGCCTACGGGTTTAAGAGACCGTATTTCGCAAACACGCATCATTACTTTGGCTATCTGAAGTATGCCTACTACTACTCCAACATTCCCGGTTCGATATTTAACCGAGAAAGAGAAATACAGAATCTTGAGGCAGCAGTTCAAGATATTGAGAATGAGTTGCAGAAAGGTCCGATTTCTCCAGACTACTTCAAGCGTTACAGATGGCTGTATGAGGAGGGCCTCAATGACTTGTATATCATTGCAAAGGCAGGAGATGTGGCACGCTTGGTCTCCCTTTTTGGCGTGGATGTTCTAGCCACTGCCATTGAGACTGAATGGTGTGCTGAGAGCGAAAGCGATATTTGGTCACTGGATGCTGAGGTCAAGGAATTCTATAACGATTTCCCTGAAAGGTTATGGCCGGAAAACGTGGAAAGGAAATACGGACATGGTCAGCAAAATAATCCATAGAAAGCTCCACTGGCTTATCATGTTGAACATGGTAATGCTTCTGAGTGCATGTCAAACAGATGATATCGACTATGATAATCTGAGTGTTGATGAAATTTCATCAAACGGATTCTATGCCTATACGCTGCCGGAGACGATTGTAGAAGAAAAGGGTTGGTCACGGACTATTCGCATGGATGGTTTCGATACCCATTGCAACCAGACCGATACAATCTACAGGGAGAATCCCATTGAGATAACTTATCAAGATGGAACATTACCTGCACCACTTAGTATAGACATTGCACCAGGTTCAAATATCTGGAATAGTAGCCGGGACAGTGATTTTCTAGCAACAGACGTGACTTTTGTAGAGAACGGACAGATTGAATACTATGAGATAGTAGAATCTGGCGATCTTCTGCTAAAGTTTGAAGACGATATTGGGATGCAGATTGAGGTATCTGTCAAGAAAGAGAAGCTTAGCATAGATGAGGCTATTTCGCTGATTTCACAGCTAGAGTATGATGGACCCAACAAGGATACCATTGGTAATCCTTGGGAAAGGGCGTGTGAATAATCAATAGCTTCGCGAGATACAATGCTGACCAGAATTTCTGGTCAGCATTTCCCTTTTTATCTTTAAAAGCCGATGATTTCAAGCAGACGGCACAGTTCAGTGGCCGCATGCAGATCGCCTACACCGGCGACGAGGCCCTCCTCACCATCGGCACCGGCCCCGATCACGGCATGATCGACATCAGCATCAACGGCCGCTACTGGCGCCGCTTCAACACCTACGCCACCACCCCAGCCGAGCGTGTGATCCACCTCCCACAAGTCCCAACCCTACCAGGCGAGACATCCGGCACCCTGGAGATCCGCAACCACTCAGACCGCCATCGTCGCTCCACTGGCTACGTCTTCCGCTTCAAACAACTCGCGGTGATAGATGCCACATATAATGAAAGAACCATCGACTATACGTATGATGGTTTGTCCCGCCTACAACAAGCCAACTACAACACAGGCCAGCGCATCTATGACTACAACTTTGACCTCGCTGGCAACCGCACCCAAGAAGCCCTAAGCGGAACCGGCGTCACTGCCAAAACCACCGACTACACCTACAACGCTGCCAACCAACTCACCAACGACGGCACCAATGTGCTGGCCTACGATCCCAACGGCAACCTCATATCCGACGGCACCAACACCTACACCTGGGACCGCGCCAACCGCCTGGCCAAAGTGGACAACGGCACACCCGCCGACCTGACCGCCTACGCCTATGACGGCGTGAACAACCGCATCAGCCAGTCCATCGGCACAACCACCCCAACCGTGACCCAATATCTGTTGGACACCCAACCCGGCCTGACCAAAGTCCTCGCTGCAACCACCGGCACCAACACTAACCACTACATCCATGCTCCCCAAGGCTCGAATGTGCCCGGCATCCATGCCATGCAAAGCAACACAGGCGACTGGACTTACACCCTGCCAGACGCGCTGGGCTCCGTTCGTGGCCAGATCGATATGACCTTGGGCGTGTCCCAGATCGTCGACTACGATCCCTACGGCAATCCCAATACCCCAATCGAGGGCTTCGCCTTCACCGGCGAACTCCGCGACGCCAACGGCCTGCAATACCACCGCGCCCGCTACTACCACCCCTCTCTCGGTGTCTTCAATTCACGCGATCCCTTCGAGGGCATCACCCAACGCCCCATGTCCCTCAATGGATACTCTTGGGTCGAAGGCAATCCGGTCATGAATACTGATCCGAGTGGCAAAATCTCGATTAGCGGAAGTAAGCTAGCTCATACCCTGAACTCATCTATGTGTAGTGCAGGAATGCAGCAGACGGACTGTAGTTGCCACGGTTTCTTTAGAGGTCTTTGTCCATCTGACTTGTTCCCGCCGTGCAAAACGGAAAACACACCAACTCCAGAGCCCCTCTCACCAGAAGAGTATCCAGTGGTTGTCTTTATGGGTGGCAGCTTTGCCGATAACAACACTGAATTCCAAAACAAGAATTGCCAGATAGCCACAATCCATGATGATGGACCGGATCCTTTCCGTCAAACTCCTGTATGGCTGGATCGGCTTGTCACATCGAGAGAAACATTTACTGGACAAGGAAGCGAAGCTGTAGGATGTTCAAATGGCGTTGTTCAAAACGGTTATATGGTTTGGCATAGCACCAATGTGAAATCCGATGTAAGGGCACATGGGGTCGTTGTGGTCCGCTATAACGGGAGTAAGGAGCTGCACGCTGTCGCTGCATTCGTATCTGTAGTCCAGATATTTCCTGATACCTTCGCTGTAGACAAAAAGAGGCCAGTTGTTGCCATTGGCTATAGTTCAGGGGCTGACTCGGTATTGTTCTTTGGGCACATGATGCGTGACACATTAGATGTCAAGAGCGTCACGTCATTGGGGCCGACTTTCACAGGAGGTTTTGGTGAATTACCAGCAGGTCGAGTGGAAGGGAATTCGACACTACTCTTATCTGACATTCTCGATACAGGAGTAGCTATCAATGTGATAGATGACTCCGGAAACTCATATGGAGATGTAGAGACTGTGAAGGATCGGCCTGGTTTTAGGTACTATGATCTCAAGACAGTGCAAGGATTGGGAGTCAACGAGCATTATGACAGGGATAACCAAGGTGATGGAACCAATAACAGCATTGATCTCATCAACCGAATCTATGAAGATTTAGGCCTTATCCAATAACGGACGTTGATCAGACTGAATTCTAATTGAGTACGAACAGAAATCCAGGAGAGAATACGATTACTCCTGGATTTCTATGATCATCGGAATAAAAAACTTGGTTATGTGCTCTGCAGGAATCCATCGCGCTTCTTCCCCCAAATCAGCCACTTTATACCATTGATCTTTTTCTTCAAGAATGATTAGAATGTCCCATTTTCTAACATGATCCAATGTGGCCGAATTACTATCGGGTTGGCTTCGTAATGATAAGCCTTTGCTCCGAACAAGTCCAAACAAGAACCGCTGATTTTCAACCGTTTCGTCAATAATAATTGCTGTATTTCCAATTGTCATGATGCCTGCAGAAATATCAAGCGGTTCTAAACCATAATAGTGAACGTCCGTGTCGATATTGTATATGCCGGGGTGTTCGATGTAACCTACCATCAGGTGGCTTTCATCTGGGGTAAAGGCCTTGGCCATATTCCCTATCGAGAATAATCTTTGTCCATCGCTCATGCGATACACGCCATCCCAGTCAATGGCCATATATGTTGCATTCGGGCTAAACGAGGCAGAAGAACCTTTATCAAGAATTCTTTGCCAATCCGATGTGCGATAAGTTCCGTCTCCTGGAATAAATAGATATGCCTCATCATCACTAAATATACTGTAGGTACCATTCGCTCTAGACACATCAAGTACTTTCTGCATATTGTCGAGTTGATAAACACCGTCATTCCCAACAACAATATATGTGCAGTTAGGACTGACCGTTATATCAGTAGTCTCAAACAATTTTTGCCCATCATGAATGTGATACACCCCTTTTCCAAAGGGGAACCTAAAGTGTTCGCCACATGGGCTATATTCTACCTGGGCATATGGTAGTTCATCAGGTTCGTCCATGCTAAAGACGAGTTCACCTGTATCAAGATGGTATACCCCATCGCCAATTATCACAACGTACAACATATTGGGTGCGAACGACACATCATAATATGGATAAATATCAAGAAGTTTCTCACCATCGTCTACGCGGAAAAGGCCATCTGCTCGTGTCCAAGCATAAGCACTATCTGGACTAAATCTGGGTAATAAACCATTTGTGTCAAGCAACTTATGCCCATCAGCTAAATGATAGACGCCATCCAAAGTGGCGACGAAAGCACTATTGGGACTGAAATCAATTTCAGAGCTATCTGTTTCAAGAAGTTTTTGTGCGTGCCCGTCACTTAGGCGGTAAATTCCATCTTCTGCGACGCCAACATACTCTGAATTATCACTGAACACGAGCGTTGCTTCACTATTTAATATCCACTGCTCAGTCTCCAGATGAAATATGCCCTGTCCAATTTGTGCTGCATAGTTGCCATCTGAGCTGAACTCAGCAACATCTAACTGTGCGTAATATTTCCCATCGCTTACCCTATAAACCCCATCATCATAAGCAAGAATATATTCACTGTTGGGGCTAATTACGTGAAAGGAACTATTGGTAGGAATAATTCGGAACTGTCCAGCTTGATATGCTTCCATGACTTCCACAATGGTGTATTCCCGATCTTTCTGTACAGAGTGTGTATTCGTTAATATAATCAGACTAAGCAAACTTATAATACCCACTATGCTCCCGATTATACGAAACATATATCACCTTTTTGATAGCTCAAATGAGTTCGTTTAGCTTCATAATGGCTGCAATTTAGCCGATTTGTCAACACCAAACGCGCTCCCAACCAAAGGCACGTCCACCCTCAAACCCAGAACACACGTTCTGCGATATGTTCTCCCAAATCAACTTTTCTCAGCTAAACTGAAACTAAGCACACGAAGGTTAGACCTATATGAGCCTGTTATTGACCAACCCACCCGACCCCTATTTTGCCGCAAATTGCTGCCGATTCTCCGCCAGTTCCCGCCGTTTTTCCCGAGTTGTCCGCCTGGTCTCTCGTATTGCCGCCATTTTTTTGTTGCGTGGCGGCGGCAACAAGTATAAGGTGATGCTTTTGCCTACAATCGCCTATATGTGTTAACATAGGACGATAACGGCAACTTAACAACTGAAACCTACAGCTACGACGACCAACGCCGTCTGACCTCTGTCGGCTTCGACAGCAACGGCGACGGCACCGTGGACGAAACCGTCCGCTACAGCTACGACGCCGGCGGACTGCGCACCCAGATGACGCTTCCCGGCAGCAAGACCATCGCCTACAGCTACGACGCCACGGGCCGCCTGATCGGTCTGACCGCCTGGGGCAACCAACACAGCGACTTCCACTACGACAAAGTCGGACGCCATGTGGCCACTCAGCGCCCCAATGGCCTGTCGAGTGACTACGCCTATGATCCGGCCAGTCGTTTGCGCCGAGTGCGCCACCGTGCAGGCAGCAGCTTACGCGGGCAGTTCAACTACACTGTCGATGGACGCGGCAATCGCACCCGTGCTTTTGAGCGCCTAGCCCAATCCACAACGGTCACAGCCACCTACAACAAGTCAGCCACCCAAGTCACCTTTACCAGAGGCACCTGGACCGACGCTGGCGACTTCAAGCAGACGGCACAGTTCAGTGGCCAGATGCAGATCGCCTACACCGGCGATGAGGCCCTCCTCACCATCGGCACCGGCCCCGATCACGGACAGTTCGATCTCTACATCAACGACAACTACTGGCGCCGCTTCGATGCCTACACCACCACCCCAGCCGAGCGTGTGATCCACCTCCCACAAGTCCCAACCCCACCAGGCGAGACATCCGGCAAGCTCAGCATCAAGGTGCGTTCGGACAACCATTTCTGCTCCACTGGCCGCGTCTTCCGCTTCAAACAACTCGCGGTGATAGATGCCACCTATAATGAAAGAACCATCGACTACACCTACGACGCCCTCAGCCGCCTGCAACAAGCCAACTACAACACAGGCCAGCGCGTCTACGACTACAACTTTGACCTGGCTGGCAATCGCACCCAAGAAGCCCTGAGCGGAACTGGCGTCACCGCCAAAACCACCGACTACACCTACAACGCCGCCAACCAACTGACCAACGACGGCACCAACACACTCACCTACGATGCCAACGGCAACCTAACATCTGACGGCACCAACACCTATACCTGGGACAGAGCCAACCGCCTGAAATCGCTCGGAACAGCAACGTACAGTTATGATGGTCTGGGGAATCGAGTATCACAAACCGTTGGCAACACCGTCACCAACTATCTCCTCGATCTGCAACCCGGCCTAACCAAAGTGTTAGCAGCCACAACCGGCACCAACACCGACCACTACATCCATGCTCCCCACGGCCTGCTAGCGACTCAAACCAACAATGGCAACTGGACTTACACCCTGCCAGACGCGCTGGGCTCCGTTCGTGGCCAGATCGATATGACCTTGGGCGTGTCCCAAATCGTCGACTACGATCCCTACGGCAATCCCAACACCCCAATCGAGGGCTTCGCCTTCACTGGCGAACTCCGCGACGCCAACGGCCTCCAATACCACCGCGCCCGCTACTACAGCCCATCGCTAGCAGGTTGGTTGTCCCTCGATCCCTTTGAGGGTGTAATATCTGAACCAATGTCACTGAATAGCTATAGCTATGTACATGGTAATCCGGCAAATCTCTCGGATAGTTCTGGCATGAGCGTTTATGCTTTGTTAGCCCTTCTGCCAAGCAGATTACCGAAGTTTGTGAATGCTCTTAATAGCGGATTCTGCAATAGTTCAGGTTCGGGTAGTCTTGGCGGAATTCTTAATCCACCTATATCACAGCCTACACCTCCGCCTCCATCGCCCGCAACTTGCACACCCAAAAGCATAAACTGGATATGCGAGGGGAGTGGATCGCAATACAGTTGCTCAGAATGGCTTGATGAAGCCTATAATATGCTTGCTTGTCACGGTAGTCCCAAACTATCAGGTGCAGCGAGTTTGCTTGAGGCAGTGGGAACTAGAGGAACATTCCGTGTAACATTTCAGTTTATCCTGCCAAGCAATAGTGGTGCTATAACACCAACAGGGTTCTTCATTGGCTTGGAAAGTCGTTATTTAGATAGCAGCATCACCGATAGGCGAGTTGCTCTTCTAATGCATGAAGTGTTTCATATTCCACAGGGCGGAGCACGTTATACTATCAGAGGTGAGGTGGAAGCGTACAATTTCGAGTCAGAGATTATGACGGAGTTCGGACATGTATTCGCTGGTTGGCGTCAAGACCTTTTGCAATTTGGCTCACCGAGCAACGTATCTCGTGATCTATGCGATATGTGTGAAGCTAGAGATATACTAATGTCAACATTTCCGAGCAATGTCGTGTATGCTTCAGAGGCTTTAATGACTATTGATTGGGGGATAATCTCTACATTAGTCTGGCCTTACTGGTGTGATCTGTCATGTTAAGACTCTTAAGCTCACATCTAGGTTAATTAGTTGAGGTGAAAAATGAGCGTTGGTCTGCATTCCAAAGAGGTAAGGCATTTGATAATGACTGGTGATGTGCATAAATCACGCTTAGGTATTGCGTTTGTCTTTTCATTGCTTCTGTACGGGTGCGTCATACCAATGCTCGAAAATCCGATAGCATCTGATCATGAGCTAGCTTGGCGTCCAAACTCCGAATCTCTAGTGTTGAGTGGAAATGGTCTGCGGTTGTATACAGATAACCTGCAAACCATTACTGACTTGTCAACGAATGATGAATTGGAAGTAACTGGAGTAGCGTGGAGTTCAGATGGCAGCAAGTTAGCTCAGATCGCCTGTTCTGTAAGAATTTGGGATGTCGATACTGAGCGAGTAATAACTGATTTAAGCAATGTCGGATGCTCTTCAGCAATTTCATGGAGTCCGAATGGTAGACAGATAGCAGTCGCAGAGGTAGATAACATAATATCCCTTTGGGATGCAGAAACTTTCTCATCACTGAAGTCGCTCGAAGAACATTCTGACCAAATCAACGTTGTCTCTTGGCATCCTGATAACACAAAAGTCGCTAGCGGTTCTTCAGATATGACAGTAAAGATTTGGGATTCAGCAACCGGGCAAATTCTTCACGATTATTCGGCATCAATGCGAGTGTATACAATAGCATGGAACTCAGCAGGGGATCGAATCGCAGTGGGCGGAAGTGGCGATAAGGTTCAAGTTTGGGAAGCTGAAAATGAACGACTCGTGCAGTCCATTTCTCTTGATATACCATCACCTTCGGTTAACTCGTTGGCGTGGAGTCCTGATGATGAACAACTTGCAATAGCTATGTCAGGAACAATACTGATATGGGATACAGTGTCAGAGCAAATCGTTGAAACAATTGATGCACATGATGGAGCTATTGACTCTATTATCTGGAGTCCAGATGGAACACAGATATTTAGCGTTGGCAAAGACAATATGATTCGTGCGTGGTATATAGAAACCACTGAGATGCTAGCTGAAAGGAAAATCGAAAACTAGCCAAGAACTGTGCAGGTGTCAAAAAGTCAATCTGGCTTTTTCTCAAGCCAAAATCAACCTACAAGAAAGGCAAGCGTGGCGGCGACATAATGTCGCTGATCTGTGTGAAAATCTTGTACTCCCACCCAGGGGCGCGTCTACTTTCAAACACAGAACACACGTTCTGCAACACGTTCTCCCAAATCAACTTTTCTCAGCTACACTGAAACTAATCACACGAAGGTTAGACCTATATGAACCTGTTACTGACCAACCCACCCGACCCCTATTTTGCAGCAAATTGCTGCCGTTTTCCCCCGTTCTTCCCGTATTGCCGCCATTTTTTTGTTGCGCGGCGGCGGCAACAAGTATAAGGTGATGCTTTTGCCTACAATCGCCTATATGTGTTAACATAGGACGATAACGGCAACTTAACAATTGAAACCTACAGCTACGACGCCAACGGCCACCTGATCGGTCTGACCGCCTGGGGCAACCAACACAGCGACTTCCACTACGACAAAGCTGGACGCCATGTCGGCACCCAGCGCCCCAATGGCCTGTCGAGTGACTACGCCTACAACCCCGCCGGCCACCTGCGCCGAGTTCGCCATCGTGCAGGCAGCAGTCTGCGCGGGCAGTTCAACTACACTGTCGATGGACGCGGCAACCGCACCCGTGCTTTTGAGCGCCTAGCCACGGCCACCACCGTCACCAATACACTGACTAAAACAGACACCGCCGTCACCTTCCCCAGAGGCACCTGGACCGACGCCGGCGACTTCAAACAGACGGCACAGTTCAGTGGCCGCATGCAGATCGCCTACACCGGCGACGAGGCCCTCCTCACCATCGGCACCGGCCCCGATCACGGCCAGTTCGATCTCTACATCAACGACAACTACTGGCGCCGCTTCGATGCCTACGCCACCACCCCAGCCGAACGCGTGATCCACCTCCCAGAGGTGACAACCCCGCAAGGCAAAACCACCGGCAAACTCAGCATCAAGGTGCGTTCGGACAAGCATTGGCGCTCCACTGGCCGCGTCTTCCGCTTCAAACAACTCGCGGTGATAGATGCCACATATAATGAAAGGACTATCGACTACACCTACGACGCCCTCTCCCGCCTCCTAACCGCCAACTATGATGGTGGGGCAGTCGAGTACACCTACGGCTACGACCTAGCTGGGAATCTGACGAACATGAACGGTGCCACCCGTACTTACAACGCCGCCAACCAACTGACCAACGACGGCACCAACACACTCACCTACGATGCCAACGGCAACCTAACATCTGACGGCACCAACACCTATACCTGGGACAGAGCCAACCGCCTGGCCAAAGTGGACAACGGCACACCCGCCGACCTGACCGCCTACGCCTATGACGGCTTAAACAACCGCATCAGCCAGTCCATCGGCACAACCACCCCAATCGTGACCCAATACCTGTTGGACACCCAACCCGGCCTGACCAAGGTGTTAGCAGCCACAACCGGAGCCAACACAGAACGCTACATCCATGCTCCCCAAGGCTCGAATGTGCCCGGCATCCACGCCATGCAGAACAACGCAGGTGACTGGTTGTATATGGCACAAGACGGCCTCGGCAGCGTCCGCAGCCTCATCGACAGCACCCTCGGCGTAGACACCACCCAATCCTATAACCCCTACGGCGTCCCAGACGGCAACTATGGCACTGGCTTCGGCTTCACCGGCGAACAGACCGACTCCAACGGTCAAGTTTACCTAAGAGCCAGATACTATGATCCGAGCATAGGTGTGTTCAATTCACTCGATCCATTTGAAGGCACCATGGGCCGCCCCATGTCCCTCAATGGCTACGCCTACGTCGAAGGCAACACGCCGAATAGGGTTGATCCGAGTGGCAATCTTCCAATCAACACTAGTGAGATAAACTGGCTTACACCTGGTAGCTTACAGAAGAGCCTATCTAATGGGGTTTGCATGAACCAAAGTGATGGTTCTGATCCCATTCCTCCGAGACCGGTAGAAACCCCTTCGCCATCACAACCAAAATCTCAGGCCACACCAAATCCGAATGCTGAAAATGCTGTGGAGATCATTCGGCAAGCGGCAGACAAACTTTACAATTGTCTACCTAATTCGGGAAAAGAGTGTATTCCTGGAGATCTTAGCAGGGTCAGCTTTAGCCCGCCTTTGGACAGTTTGGCAGCTCTGACGATTTTGATGAAGTGGGGTAGGGTGAATTGGCCTTATATGGAACTTCGAGAACTAATGGACAACATCACATTAGTTCTTCTGAATCGAAATGGGCCAAGAACTATTTTGGAAGATGCAATTGGGCCGAGAACCAACGATAACCATCCTTTGATAAACGTCGACGCCAATCAAACAGGGCTTCATATTGACTATCAACGAAATACGGATGGAACAATCCAAAATGGTCAGCTTTCCCACTTTTGGCCTTATTTCAATACGAGAATTCAGGGCGGGGAAAGAATCTTCAGGCTTGCCGACATCTATCATGAATGCTTGGAGGGAGGCGGCACTGTACCTGACGCACGTTTAACAACCCGAGCTTATCAATTGGGTGATGAATTGCTACGCTGGGGAATAGGCGATGATTATCTTGTTCATCAATTTAACCAGGTGTTACGCTCACCATTTTCAGGTTGTTTGTTATCTCACTATTACACAGTGTGTCATGATGCAGAGGACATAAATCGCCTGAGGAGAATTTGGGGTGGAGAGGCTCTCGCTCCAACACTTACTGACGAGGGGGTAGCATCAAGAAATCATCAGAATGATCCATTTGGATTTCAAACTTGCTCTATCGGTGCTCCCTTAACTTATGGTTATGCGGATGCAGTAGATGATCTAATTAGGGAAAGAAAAGCCATTCAGGACTTCATTGATCAGGCTTTCTAATCATTTCCTTGTTCACATCTGACATTCAAAACCAAAGGTAGCTGACGATATAAACTCACAGAGATATTTGTAGTATCTCTGTGAGTTTCACTAACTTCAGCTTGGTGAATATATTGTCAGAACCGAGTCTTGAAAATCTAACTGAATTGGATCTGTATTTGAAACTATTGTTTCCTTTATTTCTCCAGTCTCTAAATCAACTAACACAATATCTCCTAATTGAGATGAGAATAGAAGGGAATTATCAACAAACTCATAGCTAGTAACATCTATAAGACTATCAAACAGTTCATGCTCATAGCAGTCATATTCGAGGTTTTGTAAGAATGTGCAGATGTTTCCATCATTTGTCACAGCACATAATTGGCCTTTGTTACAGTATTGGATATATGCTAAAGGTTCATCAAAATAAAGTGTGTTTTCACTGGCCCTTTGTAAATCTAATATTGTGACTCTTGCTGGCCCATTAGAGTCATTGTCTCCTGATGTATAAGCTAATAGCGTTCCAGTCGGATCAATGTCAGCTGCTATTATGCCGTCTGAATCCAGAGTAACTAAATGTTCTAAAGTCTCACTGTCCCAAAATTCTGCTCTCAATCCAGTAATTACCGCAAAGCACTGACCATTAGGAAAGCTAATAACTGAAGAAATTCTCTCATTGTCAGTCAATTGTATGCTAACATATTCAACAGGTATGCTTCTATTTGACTTTGAAGGAAAAGTCCATAGCCTACCATCTAAATCCAATAAACCACGCAATACATTATCATTCGTTACGATGTCAAAAGTACCAAATTGTACATTATGAATTGAAACAGTATTTTCCTCTGTAACAAGTGATGATAACCCCTTCATAAATAGGCCAGATATATCCACTTCAACATATTCAATTTCTAATGTTTTAAATTGGTTAATTATGTTCTCATCAGTAGATTGAACGGACACTCCAAAACACTGATCAGGCAACCCTATTGTTTGAATTGCTGTTCTATTCCAAAACGGCAATATATTTGAACGAAAAACAATTCCAGTAAGTCCTAAAAAGACAAAAAACGCTATCAAGATACGCATCATTGCTCGTAAATTAATCACAGTTCTATCCTCCCCATTCACGTCCATAAATTATACACAAGATGCAGAAACCTTCCTCAAACTCAAATATCGGTTAAAAGCATTTGGTTAAGGATTGAATTCCACACTATTGGACTCACCCAATTTAGGTCGTTCATGTCTTTCAAACACCCCCAAATAGGCGACAATAGCTGCGTGGAAATACGAATGTACGAAATCAACCACTACCCTCCTGATTGCACCGTACGTAAGCCCTCGTTCTTGGCGAATGTGTCCCACCAGTCACGCAAATCACCACACCAGAGCTCCCGATTGAGGGCGCCTCTGCTTTCAAACACAGAACACACGTTCTGCGATATGTTCTCCCAAACCCACCAGTTTTCAAGTACACTGAAACTAAGCACACGAAGGTTAGACCTATATGAACCTGTTACTGACCAACCCACCCGACCCCTATTTTGCCGCAAATTGCTGCCGATTCTCCGCCAGTTCCCGCCGTTTTTCCCGAGTTGTCCGCCTGGTCTCCCGTATTGCCGCCATTTTTTTGTTGCGCGGCGGCGGCAACAAGTATAAGGTGATGCTTTTGCCTACAATCGCCTATATGTGTTAATATAGGACGATAACGGCAACTTAACAACTGAAACCTACAGCTACGACGAGGTCGGCCGCCTGATCGGTCTGACCGCCTGGGGCAACCAACACAGCGACTTCCACTACGACAAAGCTGGACGCCACGTCAGCACCCAGCGACCCAACGGCCTGTTGAGTGATTATGCCTACAACCCAGCCGGCCACCTGCGCCGAGTTCGCCACCGTGCAGGCAGCAGCCTACGGGGCCAATTCAACTACACTGTCGATGGACGCGGCAACCGCACCCGTGCTTTTGAGCGCCTAGCCCAATCCACAACGGTCTCCGCCACCTACAACAAGTCGGCCAGCCAAGTCACCTTCCCCAGAGGCACCTGGACCGACGCTGGCGACTTCAAGCAGACGGCACAGTTCAGTGGCCAGATGCAGATCGCCTACACCGGCGATGAGGCCCTCCTCACCATCGGCACCGGCCCCGATCATGGCATGATCGACATCAGCATCAACGACAACTACTGGCGCAGCTTCAACACCTACACCGCCCAACCCGGCGAGCGCGTCCTCCACATCCCACAAGTGACCACACCAACAGGCGAGACAACCGGCACCCTGGAGATCCGCAATCGCTCGGATCGCCATCATCGCTCCACCGGCCACGTCTTCCGCTTCAAACAACTGGCCGTCATCGACACCACCTACACCGACACCACCATCGACTACACCTACGACGCCCTCAGCCGCCTAACGCAAGCCGACTACGACGATGGCACAACCGTCTACGACTACGCCTACGATTTGGCCGGCAACCTGACGAACAACAACGGCACTGGACAACCTCCGGTTGTACGCACCTTCAACGCCGCCAACCAGATGACCAACGACGGCACCCACACACTCACCTACGATCCCAACGGCAACCTCATGTCGGACGGCACCAACACTTACACCTGGGACAGAGCCAACCGGATGCTGTCGGTTGATAATGGCACACTGGCTGAGAAGGTCAGTTATGCCTACGATGGTCTGGGCAACCGGGTCTCCATGTCGGTTGGTACCACCAGTCCGACTGTGACGGACTACTTGTTGGATGTGCAACCTGGTTTGGTCAAGGTGCTAGCACAGACCACTGGCGCGACTACGGATCGGTTTGTCCACAGTCCGCGTGGGATCCATGCCATGCAAGACAATGCCAGTGACTGGCGTTACATGACCCAGGATGGTCTGGGCAGTGTCCGAAGTGAGATCGATGAAGTTCTGATGGTCGGTGCCGCTCAGCACTATGCACCCTACGGCGAGCCCTTCGGCACCGTCGGCAACTTCGATACCCCCTTCGCCTTCACTGGGGAGCAGGTGGATTCGACTGGACAGGTGTACTTGCGTGCGCGGTACTACAATCCAAGCATGGGTGTGTTCAATAGCTTGGATCCATTTGAAGCGGGCAATCGCTATGCTTATGCTTCAGGCAATCCGATCAATCAAGTAGACCCCACCGGTTTGTATGGTGAGATACCTAGCAGTTATGCTAAATGCACTGGTATGTCTGATGATGGGCTGAATCCATTACAACAAGGCTCACAACTAAGTGGAGCATACAACGAGAGTATATGTCCTTGGACTGATGTTGAAAAAGAGGAGCTACTGCCGCTTGTACCTGAAATGCGTCAATTGGCTAGTAAATGGAACGTGATTCTTGATGGATTTGGAGCTACAATTGGAACTGGTCTAAGCAATGACGTATTTGTAGCTACAATGGTATCGATCCTACGCGTTGAAGGACAATTCCGGCAACGTAGGAGCCTAGACTGTAGACTTGAACTTCGTTGTACAGGTTCACCCATCTCAATCATTACGTGTGGGCCAGAATTGGTATGCACACCTGACACTAATAGGCGGGTAGAGAATGAAGTGGGCGATCAAGCATTCATTCTGCTTGGTCGTGACTCGAGCATAGGTATTGCGAACTTGCGCCCAAGCGTATACGGAGAAATTCTTGGCATACCAGATGGTAATGAGGTTAGGACAAATGTTTACCAAGACTCAGCAGGGAACTATCAACGTTTCGAAGTAGGAGATCGTCTGGATCATTACGGAGAGCTACATGCTTTGCGTACACGAGCGAATGATAGGTTTCGCATGGGGGAAGCAATGTTTGTTCGTCAACAACTATACGATGAATACTACAACAATGATCTTGTAGCATTAGAGTTTCTTGCTGCAAATCTATTGAGAGGTATTGAACGAGTAGGCAAACAAGATATTGGTGAAATAGCTGATTCTCAGCAAATAAGGCCGAGCATCTTTAACCTTGCCAACTGGCACAATCTAGGTCAGCAAGGAAAGCAAATAACGCGACCTACCCTGTATGGAAGTGTTGTTATCAGAGAGGCTTGGAGGATTTTGGAAGGTCCATGCCGAGACTTAATCAATTTCAATGTCAGATCGGAACAAATCCCATACTTTGATCCTCTTGAACGTGAACAGGTGTGTTTGGGTGACCAAGAGTTAGGTAGTTGTGGATAAATTCTAAACTTGCTGGCTCCCTTTGCTAAATAAGGGAGCCAGCAATATCGGCTATTAAAGAAAGCATTTCGATGACGAGATTAAGAATTGCCCTTCTTCCCTTAATAGTATTAATCATAGCAGTCGTAGCAACTGACTTGCTTAAGCCCGCTGATGGCATAGACGGTCAATGGATAGCATTCTACTGTGGCCTGCCAGATCAGAATGAACATGCAATCTATCTTATTCGAGTTGATATGCCTGACGGTGAAATCAGACACCTCGTCGGCCCAACATCTAAGAGAGTGACCAGCCCAGCATGGTCTCCAGACGGCAATTGGATTGCCTACTCAGAAAACGATGACCTGTACCTTATTCATGGAAACGGCTCAGACAGAAGAAGATTGCAGCTCGGTCAGGATGTATATGGCAATCCTGACTGGTCACCAGACAGCAAATCTCTAGCATTTGTTGTCAATGTGTCCAGAATTGCCACCACACAAATAAATGGGGATGAAATCCAGAGATTAACATCATCGATTGGTATTGATGAAAGACCTGCCTGGTCCCCAAATGGTGACTTGATCGCCTTTGCGCATGGACAGAGTTTGTATTCAATGCAATCCGATGGTCAGAATCGGAAGCTTATTTTAACATCGAATGCCGAAATGAGATATGTTACATGGTCTCCAGACGGTAATTGGTTAGCCTTCTTCTACGAAGGGGAGGACAATCAGTATACTTTGTATAAGGTTAGACCTGATGGAACCGACCTTGAACATATTCTCGATGCGCCTTTTGGCCTTAAATCAGCCCCCACCTGGTCTCCAGATGGAAATTGGATTGCATTTTCTGGCCTTGGAGATGGTGATCTGACTGCACAAATTTACAAGATCAGACCGGACGGAACTGATTTACAGCGTGTTACGAACCTTAGTGAGTGTAACCCAGCCTCTCTACCATCATGGTCACCTTTACTTCAATCAGCCCCCAAGTAATGCTCAATTTTCTGAAGGTAACTGATTATTGCTATAGTCGATAGGTTACTTCTTTATGTATAGTGTAATCTATTGTATGTAGTGGGTTTGCTTTTGCTACTCACGATACCTGTACTCTCTATAAGGGATTACTGTATTTAGACTTATTCTTCTTCGTCTGAGCAGCATCTTGATTATACAAAGCATACTGATGTTGAGTAGTAGGAGTATGAAACCCCAATCGGCAAACGTCAACTAACACAAATCACAACACCAGACGCGCTCTCAAATTGGGAGGGAGCACGTCCACTTTCAAAAACAGAACACACGTTCTGCGATATATTCTCCCAAACCACCATTTTCCAGCTAAACTGAAACTAATCACACGAAGGTTGAACCCGTATGAATCTGCCCTTGACCAACCCACCCGACCCCTATTTTGCTGCAAATTGCTGCCGATTCTCCGCCAGTTCCCGCCGTTTTTCCCGAGTTGTCCGCCTGGTCTCTCGTATTGCCACCATTTTTTCTTCTTCTGCGGCGGCAACAAGTATAAGGTGATGCTTTTGCCTACAATCGCCTATATGTGTTAACATAGGACGATAACGGCAACTTAACAACTGAAACCTACAGCTACGACGCTGCCCGCCGTCTGACTCGTGTCGGCTTCGACAGCAACGGCGACGGCACCGTGGACGAAACCGTCAGCTACGCCTACGACGCCGGCGGACTGCGCACCCAGATGACGCTCCCCGGCAGCAAGACCATCGCCTACAGCTACGACGAGGTCGGCCGCCTGATCGGTCTGACCGCCTGGGGCAACCAACACAGCGACTTCCACTACGACAAAGCTGGACGCCATGTCGGCACCCAGCGCCCCAATGGCCTGTCGAGTGATTACGCCTACAACCCAGCCGGCCACCTGCGCCGAGTTCGCCACCGTGCAGGCAGCAGCCTACGGGGCCAGTTCAACTACGAAGTAGATAAGCGCGGCAATCGCACTCGTGCTTTTGAGCACATGGCCACGGCCACCACCGTCACCAATACACTGACTAAAACAGACACCGCCGTTACCTTCCCCAGAGGCACCTGGACCGACGACGGCGCATACAAGAAAACCACCCAGTTCAGTGGCCGCATGCAGATCGCCTACACCGGCGACGAGGCCCTCCTCACCATCGGCACCGGCCCCGATCACGGCCGCTTCGACCTCTACATCAATGGCCGCTACTGGCGCCGCTTCGATGCCTACGCCACCACCCCAGCCGAACGCGTGATCCACCTCCCACAAGTCCCAACCCCACTAGGGGCGACTAGTGGGGTGGTCGAGATTCGCAACCACTCAGATCGCCATCGTCGCTCCACCGGCCATGTCTTCCGCTTCAAACAACTCGCCATCATCGACACCACCTACGCCGACACCACCATTGACTACACCTACGACGCCCTCAGCCGCCTAACGCAAGCCGACTACGACGATGGCACAACCGTCTACGACTACGCCTACGATTTGGCCGGCAACCTGACGAACAACAACGGCACTGGACAACCTCCGGTTGTACGCACCTTCAACGCCGCCAACCAGATGACCAACGACGGCACCCACACACTCACCTACGATCCCAACGGCAACCTCATGTCGGACGGCACCAACACTTACACCTGGGACCGCGCCAACCGCCTGAAATCGCTGGGGACAACATCCTACACCTACGACGGCCTCGGCAACCGCATCTCACAGTCCATCGGCACAACCGCGACAAACTACCTCCTCGACCTCCAACCCGGCCTAACCAAAGTCCTCGCTCAAACTACAGGCACAACCACCGACCACTACATCCATGCTCCCCAAGGCTCGAATGTGCCCGGCATCCATGCCATGCAAAGCAACACAGGCGACTGGACTTACACCCTGCCAGACGCGCTGGGCTCCGTTCGTGGCCAGATCGATATGACCTTGGGCGTGTCCCAGATCGTCGACTACGATCCCTACGGCAATCCCAATACCCCAATCGAGGGCTTCGCCTTCACCGGCGAACTCCGCGACGCCAACGGCCTGCAATACCACCGCGCCCGCTACTACCACCCCTCTCTCGGTGTCTTCAATTCACGCGATCCCTTCGAGGGCATCACCCAACGCCCCATGTCCCTCAACGGCTACTCCTGGGTCGAAGGTAACCCGATCATGCATACCGATTCGAGTGGGGAATTTATCGGTATCGGTGTTGCCATCGGCATCGGCATTGCGACGATTGTAGCCGGAGGGATTGGTCTAATGATTGCAAATCCCTGTAGCCATCCCAACTACAGACGGACAGAATGTGATGCGCTAGTCAAGACCGTCCAGGATATTTGCCTGACACCTTTTGATGCCCTAAATCGGGTAATAAACCCACCCGGCGTAGCTGATCCGGACCGAGAATACTATCCTGGGAACCCGCTGAAGAACCCACCGATCTGGACGCCAGTGCCAACGCGAGCACCCAGCCCGCCGCCCAAAACGCCGACACCAACACCGGGGTTGCCGTTCCCATCGCCCTACGATCTGTCAGACCCCAATCCAGGTGGGAACCCAGCACCAACACCCGGGACGAAGCCGCAACCACAACCGCAACCCACCCGAGTGCTAACGCCGAAGCAGACTGAGGATAGCATCGCACTCTATCACTACACAAGAATTCAGAATGTGAACCTGATAACATCTAGCGGAGTTTTGAGACCTTCATTGGCAGAAAATGGAGACGCTCAATGGGGAGATGGTCAATATTTCACGGACTTAACACCTAATGAGTCATCCACACTTACGCGCTATCAACACTCTTATGCTCTGTTTAAACTCCCTTGGAATTGGGGTGGAAGCCCACCGCTTGATGATATTGCGTGGATGGAGTTTGCAGTTCCAACACGAGGGGTTCAGCGTGTTGCACCGTTGTTTGGTGGAAGATTTCCTAATCGTTCAATCTTCTTATATCCTAATATTGGGGATTTGTCGATAGGTGGTCTATTTACGGGCAGTGGTATTGTAAATTTCCAACCAAGCCAATCAGGAAATCGATAAACGAAATGTAATGGGAGGAAAAATGCAACAACTTAGTTGGCTCAATTCACACATTGGTTCATTGGAGCAAGCGATTGAACAGATAAATAAGTTCTATTGGAACATTGAAACCCACGAATCCGACCAAGGATGGATTGTAAAAGGCGGAGAGAAAGTGCTTCTTCACACAGAAAGCAAGGAGAGTGTGGATGCCTTTCTATATGGTATGGCACTTGCTTACTCCGTTCTGCCTGAGTCAATTGCGACCCAATTTCAGGAAGAGTATCAGTCCTGAAAGAGAAAGGGTAACGTCCGTCAATACGGCAGCCTGTTGAAAAAGTAACCTGTATACGGGAGTTGGGGTAGACTTCTTCAAAAACACAACAGCATGGAATAGTGAAGATGATGAGCGAAAAGCAGCGTGTGTTCACACCTCAAATTGTCTCGTTGGAAGCGATTGTGCCCGAAGATAATTTCTATCGTCAACTCAACACAAAACTCGATTTGAGCTTTCTCCGTGACTTGGTTCAGCATCTCTATAAGCCGTTTGGCAGACCAGGCATCGATCCCGTGGTGTTCTTCAAACTACAATGGATTATGTTCTTTGAAGACATTCGCTCTGAGCGTCAATTGATGGATACCGTCGCCATGCGGATCGACCATCGGTGGTATATAGGCTATGACCTGGATACACCCGTGCCTGACCATAGCAGCTTGAGCCGCATTCGAGACCGCTATGGGGTTGAAATCTTCCAGCGTTTCTTCGAAAAGATTGTTGAACAGTGTATCAAAGCAGGATTAGTCTGGGGACAAGAACTGTACTGCGATGGCACAAAAGTGCTGGGCAATGCCAGTATGGATAGTCTTGTACCGCGTGTGCAGCCCCATCTCTTAGCGCAATTTACTCAAGTCGATCCAGCGGATACGGATCCCCTTACGACGCCTGACAACAGAACGCATAGCCGCTTGCTGATTGATAAATACAATGGGGATCGTCTTTCTGAACAAGGTCCAACACCCAGCTATCGGCGCATCACCGATTATATGGTGAGTGCCACTGATCCCGATGCGACCCCCATGAAACCTGCTTTCACTGGTTATTCACGTCTTGGGTATCATACTCACTATGTGGTCGATGGTGGAAAATCACGGATTGTCTTGGCGGCGCTCGTAACCCCAGCTTCGGTCATGGACAATACCCCAATGCTCGACCTGGCTCGCTGGATACGCTTTCGCTGGCAACTTCGTCCACCAATTGCAGTCGGTGATACTCACTATGGCAGCACTTACAATATCGTTGGCTTCGAAAATGATGGCATACGGGCTGACACGCCACCCCATGACCAGGGCCCCCGCCAGCGCGATAAGCTCTATCATCATAGCCAGTTCACCTTTGATGCCGAAAACAATTGTTACATCTGTCCCCAAGGCGAGATACTATCCTACAAGCATTCCGTCAATAGCTCACAAATCCATCGCTACCGTGCAAAGAAGAGGGTGTGTGATGTGTGTCCGGTCACTTCAGATTGTCGAACGGGGAAATATGGTCGCTCTATTAGCCGATCCTTCTTTCAGGATTATATTGATCGTGTAGCGCGTTATCAGCAGACTGCGGCCTATCAAAAGGCGATGCGTAAACGACAAGTGTGGATTGAACCGCGATTTGGCGAGATCAAACAATGGCATCGTGGCCGACGGTTCCGATTACGAGGGCTTCACAAAGTGAATATGGAAGGCATGATCCGAGCAGCAGGACAGAATATCAAGGAGCTTCTCAAGGGGAAACCAAGCAAAAATACTCCAACATCACCCATTGACAGCAGGTTACGAGACCTTCAATTCGCCTTGTGTTGAGTTCTGGCATGTCGGCAGCTACTCCACTTGGGAGAATGTAATGTTGCGTAATGTATTCTTCAACAGGCTGGATGATTTTCAGACGCAAAAGTCTTGACTTCGACCCCCTGCTGGCTGCTACGATGAGAGCATCAATCGGGCGAACAATCAGGACGTAAACAATCCAAATCTCAATATCAGACGCGCCCCTACCCAGGAGCGCGTCCGCTTTCAAGCATAGAACATATATTCTCCCAAACCACCGTTTTTCAGCTAAACTGAAACTAATCACATGAAGGCTGAACCCGTATGACCCTACTATTAACCAACCCACCCGACCCCTATTTTGCTGCAAATTGCTGCCGATTCTCCGCCAGTTCCCGCCGTTTTTACCGAGTTGTCCGCCTGGTCTCCCGTATTGCCGCCATTTTTTCTTCTTCTGCGGCGGCAACAAGCATGAAGTGACGATTTTGCCCATAATCTGGTAAACTGGCATGATACAAACAACTACCACTACGATCTCAACGGCAACTTAACAACTGACAGCTACAATCCAGCCGGCCACCTGCGCCGAGTTCGCCACCGTGCAGGCAGCAGCCTACGGGGCCAATTCAACTACACCGTCGATGGACGCGGCAACCGCACTCGTGCTTTTGAGCGCCTAGCCCAATCCACAACGGTCACAGCCACCTACAACAAGTCGGCCAGCCAAGTCACCTTCACCAGAGGCACCTGGACCGACGCTGGCGACTTCAAGCAGACGGCACAGTTCAGTGGCCGCATGCAGATCGCCTACACCGGCGACGAGGCCCTCCTCACCATCGGCACCGGCCCCGATCATGGCATGATCGACATCAGCATCAATGACTGGTTCTGGCGCAGCTTCAACACCTACACCGCCCAACCCGGCGAGCGCGTCCTCCACATCCCACAAGTGACCACACCAACAGGCGAGACAACCGGCACCCTGGAGATCCGCAATCGCTCGGATCGCCATCATCGCTCCACCGGCCACGTCTTCCGCTTCAAACAACTGGCCGTCATCGACACCACCTACACCGACACCACCATCGACTACACCTACGACGCCCTCTCCCGGCTCCTAACCGCCAACTATGATGGCGGGGCAGTCGAGTACACCTACGGCTACGATCTAGCTGGCAATCTGACCAACAACAACGGCAAGACCAGAACCTATAATGCCACCAACCAACTCACCAACGATGGCACCCACACACTCACCTACGACGCCAACGGCAACCTCACCAACGATGGCACCAACACCTACACCTGGGACCGCGCCAACCGGATGCTCACCGCACCCAACAACACATCCTACAAGTATGATGGCCTCGGCAATCGTATCCAACAAACGGCCAATCGTGTTGTGACCAACTATCTCCTCGATCTCCAACCCGGCCTGACCAAGGTGTTAGCAGCCACAACCGGCACCAACACCGACCACTACATCCATGCTCCTCAAGGCTCGAATGTACCCGGCATCCACGTGATGCAGAACAACGCAGGCAACTGGAGCTATATGGCACAAGACGGCTTGGGCAGTGTTCGCAGTGAAATCGACAGCCTGTTGAAGGTGTCAGCAGCCCAGAACTACGCACCGTATGGTGAAACCTTCGGTGGGGTGGGCAGCTTCGATAGCCCGTATGGGTTTACCGGGGAACAAGCGGATGGCAATGGTCAGGTTTACCTGAGAGCCAGATACTATAATCCAAGTATCGGAATGTTCCCGTCGCTTGACCCGTTTGAAGGCACGATGCAACGCCCGATGAGCCTCAATTCTTATAGTTGGGTAGAGGGTAATTTCCCCAATGCAACTGATCCAAGTGGAAATATCCCTCTATATGATGATGTAGAATCAGGTCGAACTTTGTATTCGTGTAAATGTGGCTGGATCGACTTTGGACATGCATTGCCCTGGAAAGCGTTGGCTGTCATTGATGCAATAAACTACCCAATTGATTGGAATAGCCATCCTGATGTTCTTCCAGATATTCGGGTGATTAGGCTTCGGGATTATGCAAATGCAGTAGTCACCGATTTACTGAGCACAGATTCGTACTATATTAACGATAGGCGGATTGAAAGTTGGTATGATGTACGTGGGGTTGCTCTAAGGAACTCAAAGCATCCTAAATCCGTTAAATCCAATTGCTGGACTCATTGGGAAGGGAGCATCTGGATTTGCTGAAGAGGATTTGCCATCAGACCTAATTGGCTTTTGGTATGCTTCCCTGTCATAACTTATGGTGCGGTGGTGAAGAAGCCCTTATCGTAGCGTTGGCTGCGTGTAGGGTTGAAGCCCAATGCGATCTGTATAGTGCGTTTTTGGCGGCAATACGCTCAATGCAGATCATGCCAAGGCGGTATAGTCCGGTGTGGACATGCTCCTCCGGGTGGCAGAGAGGGGCCTTTGCCCGCGAGCTTCGGGTTATCCCCGAGTCAGAGTAGGTCGCCCGTGTAAGCTTGTCCGAAGTCGCGCCAGGCTGCGGATGGTGTACCATACCCAATCGGGAGAGTGCAATGGACGATAAGAACCCCTTAGCTTTAGCTATGGGGTCCTCGTAGATTATGATGTTAGGCGAATTGGGAGATGACCCAGAAAACTCATATAGGTGGGATTGTATCATGGCCAGATTTCCATTTTTAACTTCTCCGATTTAATACATAGATATTGTTCCAGTTTATCGTGCAAAACACCTCTATTCGGTTGCCTTAAGGATCCATGTTTGTCCTTTGTGATATATTGATATTAATGAATGTTGGAGCGGCCTACCGTGACACAGATGTCAATTGCACGAGATGCTATAATTGAAAATATGAATGTTGGCATGATGGTCATGGATGCGGCTAATCGCTTGGTTGATGTCAACCCAGCTGCCCTCCGTCTTTTAGAAAGGAAGCCAGAAGACGTTATCCAACAAACACCTCAACAGATTTTTTACAACCACCCGGAAGTGCTCCAATTGTTTCAAGATTTGACACCATACAGCGACTCAACGATCACAACAGAATCTGCTTTAGGAACTGACTTCTTTGTCGAGTTAACCTTATCCCCATTGTTTGATAATGCTGATCAGCCATCGGGTTCCCTCATCATGTTGCAGGACATCACTGCCCGCAAACAAGCACAAATCGTAGCAGCGCGCCGGATGGCGGAAGTTGCTGCATTAAATCATGTGGATGAACAGATTTCTAGCACCCTAGAAATGGAAGAACTGCTGGAAATTGCCTTATCATCTGCCCTGCTCACAAGTAATGCTGATGCGGGCTTTATTAGTCTCATCGAGCACGACACCCATCGCATCGTGCAGATTGCAGGTGACTATCCACCAGGGCTGCTATCACAACCTCGGCTGTTGGATCGTGGGATTATCGGACAGGTTGCGCGAGATCTCCAGGCCAAACGGGTTACAGCAGCCGATAATGACCCGGAATTTCTGCCGTCGCTACCAGGAAGCCAGTCACAAATGACTATCCCCTTGATCTCGCATGACAACCTGATTGGGATTCTAAACCTGGAAGCCACCAACGAACATCACTTCAAACCGGAAATGTTTGAATTTTCCCAATCACTTGCCAGTCGCATTGCCATCGCACTAGAAAACGCTCAGCTTTACTCGGCATCGCAAAAACATGTTCTCGAACTCCAACAATTAGAACAAGAGAAAACCAATCTGATTCGTATTGCTGCTCATGACCTGCGCAACCCAGTGACGACAGTCCTTGGGTATCTCGATCTGCTCTTGATCGACCAGGAACGCATGGAACCCGAACATCAGACCTGGATCATCACCATGTTTGACCTGACCCAGCGTATAGACAAAATAATCACCGATGTCCTCGCAGTCGAGCGTGTGCAGCAAGGCCAGAAACAGGAAATATTTGACCTGATAGAGATGGCAGCCATCGTGATTGATGCTCATCAGACCGATATTCGAGAGAAGGGCCTCGTGTTGACTACCCATTTCCCCATCCTTCCAATCAACCTAGAGGGTGATTCGGTCCAAATGCGCGAAGCGATGGTCAACCTGATTAACAATGCCATCAAATATACGCCATCGGGCGGCAGCATTGATATTTCATTGGAAACCACTGGCGAACATGCCCTTTTCCGCGTGACTGATACGGGCTATGGCATTCAGGAAAACCTGCAAAAAGACCTGTTTCAGCCGTTTTACCGCGCTGTCAGTGAGGAAACGAGCAGCATTGATGGAACCGGTCTAGGGCTGCATCTTGTGAAAAACATCATAGAAAGACATGGGGGTGAGATGCAGTTTGAAAGCGTCTATGGCGAGGGCAGTATGTTCGGGTTTGCGCTCCCCTTACCCGCTGCCGATTGATCGGTCTCATAAGACCAATCGCCCTCGACCTTCAATTCAGTGAGCATCGCCCGAATTCGCTGAACATCGGCCTCATCCTGACTGTCACAAGTCCGCACACATAGCCAATGCTCATTATGCTGATTCTGGGAAGCAGTCGATACTTTGGATTTATACCCTAGTTTACCTGATTCGGTGGCGGCCTTGATCGTCGCCCATTGTTCGTCAATATTTTCAGCAGGAACTTTGAGTACCCATTGACCGCTACGGGGAGTAGGGCCTTGGCAGGCATCACATTTGGCTTCAATCCAGTAGACAGCCTTGATCTGGCTAGGTTTGGCGCTGGCATCATGCAGCATCCGGGCCTTTTGTACCATTTGAATCAAATCGAGATCAAGCTTCTTGCTCAAATTGCCCTCCACCATTATCCTTTTAATAGAATATAACATAAAGGTCGGAACATGTTTTCGCCAAACGAGAACATACAGCAACTATACCAGGAATTAATGCAGGCGGCTGGTTACGTCGTCTTTACCACCAACAATCAGGGCATCTTCACGCATGTTAGCCCATCAGCATTACAGGTTACTGGCTTCACCCCAGAAGAACTGATCGGTGAATCCTTCGCTAAGTTGGTGCTGTCCGATTGGCTGGAGGAAGTTCAGCATTTTTACCGCCAGCAGCGTGAGCATCAGCACGATACCAAGCTGGTCTTTCCCATCGAAACGAAAGACAAGGACACGCGCTGGGTCGAACAAACCGTCGTTTTCCTGGATGAGCAGACTGAAGGGGTCTATCAGGCGATTGTCCGTGACATTACCGAACAAAGAATCATTCAACTGCAACTCCACGCCAACGAGCAGCGCTTCCGGGGTTTATTCGACCACAATAACGACGCAATATTTTTCCTTGATCTGGACGGTGTAATTATCGATCTGAATCAAAGAGCCACCAATATGATGGGTTATGGACGCGAAGCACTGATTGGCAAACGCCTGAATGAAGACCTGACAGCCGGCGCCAGTGTGGAAAATGAAGCGATACGTGAAGCACTGATCAAAGGCGAAAATGTCTCGATTTATGAGCGTGTTTTCGTCCGCAGCAATGACAGCCACTTCCCCGTCGAAATCAACAACACACTGGTCTATGACGAGCAGGGTTATCCTAGCCACATTCAGAGCATCGTCCACGATATTTCCCGGCGTAAAGAGTTTGAGACGCAGCTTGCTGAACGTATCCAACAACTAACCACCTTGCGCGAAGTTGATGCAGAACTAGCAGATCGTCTTGATATCAATTATGTGCTGACTATGGCAGTGGATTCAGCTATGCGTTTGAGTGGCGCGGACATTGGCGTCATCGGGCTAATGGATGATAATAGTGTACTACAACAGGTCAAGATCGTCGGCGCCTATCCAATGGCAGTCATTCACGAGAACTTTGAGAAGAAATCCGGCATCATGTCACGAGTTATCCAGAACATGCGAGCGGAGTTCGTCCCAGATGTCCATGCTGACCCGGATTACGTTACTATCAGCGAACGCACCCAGGCACAAATTGCCATTCCGCTGATCTCGCAGGAACGGCTGGTCGGCATCCTCAACTTGGAATGCAATCGTTCCGGTGTTTTCACCGAAGACACGTTTGATCTGCTACAATTGGTGACGGCCCGTATCGCGACTGCCATTGATAACGCGCATCTCTATCGTCAATCCGAGGAACAACTGGAACAACTGCGCGATCTTTATGCTCAGGTCAGCAAACTAGAACAACTCAAAACCGATATGATCCGCATTGCCTCTCATGACTTACGCAATCCGCTCTCTGCCCTGACCGGGTTCGTTGAGCTCATGAACATGGATGAAGACCTTAAATCCGATTACCCAGAGATGGAAGACTTCATCGACAACATGAGCAAAGCTGCCAAACGAATGCAGAAGATCATCAACGATATTCTATCGTTAGAGCGCATTGAGGAGGCTGCCAACGAAGCCGACGAAACCGTGTTCAATCTGGTTGATATGGTCGAGCAAGTCACTGCCGAAAACGAAAATTTCGCCAGCCAGAAGCAGCAGCGTGTGACTTTCACACTCATTAACGAAGACGGCGAAATCCCCACCGTCAAAGGTCATAAGGCCCAAATGCACGAAGCCATCACCAATCTGGTCAATAACGCTATCAAATACACGCCCGATAAAGGTAAAGTCGATATTGTCTTGGAGGTGCGTGGCAGCCGCGTGCGCTTCCGCATCAATGACACAGGCTATGGCATCCCCGAAAACCAGCAGGAAAACCTCTTCCAGCCCTTCTATCGTGCCAAGAGCAAGGAAACCCGCGAAATCGAAGGCACAGGGCTCGGCTTGCATCTCGTCAAGAAGATCATTGAGCGCCACAACGGAAAAATGATCTTCGAGAGCGTCTATGGCGAAGGGAGCACCTTCGGCTTCACCATGCCCTGGGTGATGGAGTAGACACGAATTTTGCATGGTGGTGCGCTAGTGAGGGCGAACTGAAAGTTGGGCAAACCCTCTGGCCCATCTTACTGCTTAACCTATTGGAATATTCCGTGTGGCATTCACGTCCTGATCCGCCGTGAAGGGGCAGTTTGGACAATGATGCATACGAACGCTCCAGTCTTTTTTCACAAGCGCACCACACCCATTGCACCCTGTTACGCCTCGCGGAAACGCACATTCATTGAACAGCGCCTACCAACTGTTGATAGGTGATATGCTCGATCCAGTAATGCCAGGTCTTGGCGGTAACGGTGACGATGCTCTTGATCTGATCTTGAAGTGTGTAGTGTGGGCCAACCGGCAAATACATCACATCTCCTTCACGCCGTACCATCACATTCTCAACGATAATTGCCCGCACTAACCAGATGGCCATTTCCTCATTGTCGCATTGGACACCGATCCAACCGGGGGCTTTGCTCTCTACAATAGACATCCCTGTTATCATGTTGATACCCCGTCCACATTCGGCGAGGGCTGCCGCATATTTGCCTGGTTCGGCGAGGCAATCTGGACCATTGACCGCTTCCAGCAATTCGCCACGATGCGAAGGGCCGCCCGCCAACGCTAATTCACAGTACGGGTTGTTGGGATCATCCACACCAAAGATTTGATCCCATAACACGGCGCCTTCGTTGTCAAACACCAGATCAGCCGCCGACATGGGCGCAGCACTGACTTCATCAGTCCACCCTTGATAACGTGGTGGCAAGATGGCGTCAATCCGAGACTTCATCTGTCGAAATCCGCTCGGATCATCAACGTTTATCCCGGCTCTTTTCAGGTCACGCTGCGCGATGGCAGCAGCAATTGTCTGCTCGATTTCGTCTTCAGTGGGTGGCAGCAAACTGTGATCGTCCAGGGCGGTGGCGTGCTGTTTTCCAAGGAGGTCCATGAACGCACCATAGCTGGAGATTGGCGCAGCTAGCGAAACAGCTATGGGTGTCGATTTGACTTGCCTGGCTAGCTGATTGTAGGTTTGGCCTTTATAGAGCAGGTAAGGCAAGACGATGATGTGCCTGGCTCCAAGTCTAGCATAATGGGCGATTACGTCGCTGACCGCCGGCCCTTTGCCATAAACAAATGCGGTATCGGCCCATCCCAAGCCGTAAGATTCATAGACGAGATGGGTGAGTTTTGCCAGATCACTGTTGACAGTAGCATGAATATTACCATGACCGACCAAAATCACGGCGGTATCTCCTGGATTGACGACGGTTTTCGCAACCTCAACCTCTAGTTGAGCGTCAACCAATGCCAGCCTATCAGCCCATTCGAGTGGTGTGCCCACATGATGATGGATAAAAGGCCAGCGCCGGTTGGCTTTCTCCACGACCTCAGCAATAGCATAGTGGTCATATTCGGCTGGCGTGAGGAATATGGGCAGTGTGACAATACGCCCAATCCCGTGCCGTATCAAATCAGCCAGCATATCCGTCAAGGATTGATGGTTCTGATCCATTGGAAATGGTACAACAGGCTGTTGCAGTTGTGACACCACACGAGTGACCAACCCATCAAGATGGGGATGAGCAGACGCATCTTGATGAGTAGCGGTAACGAGTAAAGTACTTGTGGAACGCGAGTTAACCATAGATAAGCCTCTGATATTATGAAGGAATTGGGTAATTGGCAGTTCAAGCAATTTTACTCCAAAAATTATCAATTTATAGGCTGTTAACCACGCTTTCTTTCGTTGGCTAGTATCCGTGTCATTGGGATAGAGTGCTGATGTGGCACAGGTTTAGAATGGCCTGCTTAACCCTGGGCGATACACTAAATTTGGTTTTGATCCTGAGTCGATTATTTTGTATATTTAATACTGGCAATAAATTAGATATATGTTATGATAATATTTATCTTAGGTGGGCGAGAATCTTTATCTAGGCACTTCAGCCAAACAGTCTATAAGACTATAATCTACAAGGTAAATGTAAAACAATGTTAGAGATTTATGGTTCTACCATAGAGGTAGTGCTTGCCTGGGCATTGTTGTTGCCTTTCCTCATGGGCATCGGTTTATCTATGCGGTGGCTATTAGGTGCAAGGCAACATTCAACAGATGCTCTACTGCTCACGTTTTGGGTTGGTTGGGCGGTGACCATCGGCTGGCTCTAGTTGTGGCATCTTTTCTTACCCGTGAGCTTATTTTCTAGCATTCCCCTAATATTTATAGCGGTGACTGGGTGGTGGCTAGCCCGTTATAGCGCGTGGGAAAAAATACAACATCTACCTATGTATCCGCTGGCAATATTTGTCTTGTTTCCCATATTGGTGTGGGTAGCGAGCTTAAGCATTAATGGTGGTCTCCACGGTGACGACGGTCTCTATGGTTTTCAGGACATGATCTGGGCAACGACCTATCGCATTGTGCCAGGTTTGGGCAACCTGCATGGACGGTTTGCTTTCAACATTTCACATACCCTGTTTCTGAGCCAAATCGAGACGTTGCCTTTCCTTCCTCCGGTTCGCCATATCACACATGGTTTGCTTCTCGTCGCCTTCTCATTACAGGTTATATGGAGTGGTATCCAGATTTTCTCTCGAGGGGCCGTTTCCCTTGTTCCTTATTTCTACCTACTCATATTTCCCCTTGTGCTGTTTGTTAGTAGGGATACTCCAATTCCATATCTCGCCTCGATCAAGAATGATTATGTGATCTTTCTGGTCAGTATGGTGATTGCTGGCAATATTCTGGAGTTGCTTGAAACCAGGTGCAAGCCTGACATCGCAACGATTGCCAGTCTGAGTCTTATTGCGTTTGCCAGTATCACGACCAAGATGAGCATTGTCATCTTTGCTGGAAGTCTGCTGCTGATTTTGCTGTATCGTTCGCCAATGCGCACCTTGCTAGTGAGTGTGCCCATTGGCGTCGCTATTGTCGGCGTGGCGTGATTTTAAGTGGCTATCCATTGTATCCTTTGGTCACCTTCGCATTTCCGGTTGATTGGGCGATTCCAGAAGACCTCGTCCGTTTCGAGATGGATTGGGTCATGAGTTGGGCCAGGATTCCAGATGTGGAGTTGAATGAAACATTGGGGCACATGGATTGGTTTAGCAAGTGGTGGCAGGCTACCCGGGTGCAGGGGATGGAATTCGGCCTCCCACTTTTGCTTATGGGGATCGCAGTTGTGGGTGTGGTCATTACTATGATTCGCCGCCGTACCTGGGAACCCTTGCGATCCTCAATGTGGTTCCTGCCGCTTATTGCAGTAGCCAGTATAGTGTATTGGTTCGTCACTGCGCCTGACCTTCGCTTTGGTGCATTCAGTTTTTGGATATTGGCCATCAGCATGGTTCTCATTACCCTCAACCGAACTAGACACAACCCACGAATCATCCTCCCCATTGCTGGTTTACTTATGATCGAGGCGCTGGTGAGTATCTCCTGGCACCCGTACACCAATGTGGGGAAAGGTTTGCCACCAGATCCAGAAACAGGATCAGGATATACAACAACGACGACCAACAATGGGGTAGTTGTCCATCTACCCCATGATGGTCTCTGTTGGCTTTTGCCACTGCCTTGTGCGGACCTTAAGCGACTCCACACTGACTTGGCTCTGCGTGGTACGACCTTGGAGGATGGGTTTGTCATACGTCCTACCCCTCCTACCTATGGTGCCTTCACTGCTCTAAATATCATCACTCAACCAGGTGACATCGTACCCCCTACCCAGCCAGGCACAATCTTACCCGCCGATGGCATTCTGGTAGGGGAGGGCTGGTATGATCTGGAAACGTGGGATGTGGGCCAACAACGCTGGGTCAATAACGCTGCTTCATTCTATATTACCGCCCCTACAGGCGACCGTGAGACTCTGTGTATGACTGCTGAACCAAGGCCAAGCCTCGTTGATGGCACGGCACAGGTCCTGGTTCTGGATGCGTCGGGTAAGACAATCCAGGAATGGTCCTTCACTGAAGAAACGGTCCTCTCCGTTCGTTTGCCTCTCAACACCACTCAGCGTGCATTCCGTTTTATGTTGGTAGCGAAAAATGGTGGTGATGTTTTCCCTAACGATGGTCGTGTTCTCAATTTCCGCGTGACCCAGATGTACTGGTGCGATTAGCACTTCTACGATATGGCTCGACGATCCTTGCCCATCAAAGGGCTGTTTGATGACGCTGGCAACACAAGTTCGCCTATCCCCCGAAAACCATAAAAACGCGGCAGGGGACACCATCGAACCTTCGGTTCGCCTTGAGCGGGGGCCAACCTTTGGTTGGGGGGAATGCCGCCCTCCTTTCATAGTCAGCATATCTGTGCTAAAATTAACATATTACGGTTAGGCCGAGACTGCATGAGGACATCAAGGCCCGGTGGTTGCCTAACGCGGCTTTTTAACAACTTCAGATAGCAGGTTGTGACGAGTAGATCGCCGCGTAAAATCTGAATCGCACTTAAGAGAGAAACGAAAGTTCTCGGATGGGACGCATCCGTCAGGCGACAACGTAGTGCGTTGGCACATGCGGAGCCTGAGAAGCGCCCGGATTTATCCGGGTGAGCCGTCACAGGTTTGAGTACCCTGCTCCAGCAATTGAGGGAGTGTCAATTGGTTATTGACGCAGAGGCGGTTCCGGTCTGCTACCTTTGCGATGAGGCAACCCTTCAACACCTCCTGGTCGTATCATGAATATTGTCCTTAGCAGAAACCTGAGGCAGATGAACAGGGGCGTGTATCTGCCTCAAGTGCTAGGTCTTAGTCCGTTCGTTGGCCAGGAACCGGGTCTTGACCGGAGCTACGTGGATCAAGATAGTGCGGCTCAGTGAGGCCCAGTTTACGCATGGCCATGCCTGTAATGGCCTCTTGAATAATCCGCAGGCCATTGAGTGCTGTTGTGTAACCCGGGTCCCAACCAGGACCAACTTCCACCAGTTCCATGCCAATGACATTGCACTCTGCACACAAACGACGGATCATTGGGAATATCTCACGGGTTGTGAAGCCCCCAGGTTCTGGTGTGCCCGTACCAGGAGCATAAGCTGGATCAAGCGAGTCGATATCAAACGATATAAAAAGGTGATCGGTGCCTTCCATTGCTTCGTTAATGGCACGATTCATCACCTTATCGAAACCATCCCGTTCGACCTCTGCCATGTAATGTGATTTAATGCCCTGTTCACGCATCCACGCCATGTCATCTTCCCAGGGAGCATACCCTCGTAAGCCGACCTGAACAAAGTTCTTCCCCAGGATGTGGCCCTCTTCAATGAGGTTACGAACCGGGGTTCCATGCGTAATGGTATGGCCAAAGTGATTGGAACCAGCATCATAGTGTGCATCAAAATGAATTAAACCAACAGTGCCTTTTCCATAGACATCCGCCATGGCTTGTCCATCAGGCCGCATAAGGGAATGGTCGCCACCCAACGTGATCGGTACGGCACCGGTTTCTGCGATTTCTCGCACGCGCTTGCGTACCTCTTCATGTGAAGCAACGGGATCAAATGGGTCAATGCCTGCATCGCCATAATCTACACAATTCAGCACCTCAAAAGGCTTAACCATGACATGGGTGTGGGTTAAGATATAGTGAGCTGCGGGGCCGCCAGGAAGGTAGCGATCTCCTGTCCGCAATGCCTGGGGGCCAAAAGCTGTCCCACGCTGCCCCGTTGCCAGATCAAGCGGCGCACCGATCACAGCAACATCGACTTCCCCTGCTTTCAGGTCTTCTGGTGTTAAGGCCAAAGGCCAACGCATAAAGGTGGGAATGCCGCCCGGCGCAACCGGGTTTATCAGGTAGCGATTCAGTTCGATTGGGCCGGGCTCACGCTTAGGGTCGTTAGAGCGATCATATTCTTGTCGCCAAATATCACCTTCAATTCCTGCCATTTTTGTTCTCCTTCTTTTTTAGACTATGATTTACAGGCAACTCGCCTTGCGCCATGTTCAATCCAGTAGCGCCACGTTTTGGATACGACAGTGACAATGCTCAGGATTTCTTCTCGGAATGTAAACTGGGGACTGGCCGGGAGGTACAACACATCCACTTCCCGGCGTATCATAATGTTCTCAACGATGATGGCCCGAACAAGCCAGATCGCCATCTCCTCGCTCTCGCATTGAATACCAACCCAACCCGGAACGCTACTTTCAACAATCGGCAGCCCAGTGGTCGTACGGATACCTTGCCCGATCTCGGCCACGACTCCAGCATAGCGTTCCGGATCTGCCAGGCATTTCGCCGGGTCCACGGCTTCCAACAGTTTGTCTCGATAGGAACTGCTGCCCGATAGCGCCAGATCGCCCAGTGGATTGATTTGCTCCCAATGAACAGTGCCATCAGCATCAACGGGCGATTGGGTGCTGGCTGGCGCTGGTTTGCTTGCATTCGTGCGGCGGGGCAAAATCTGGTCAATCTTGGCTAGCATCTGCTGGAAGGTTGCTTCATCACCGGCTTGCTGCCCAGGGCGTTGGCGGTGTTGTTCCTCCAGTTCAGCGATGAGTTCCCATTGGAGTTTTTCCCAACTGACGGGCAGCAAACTACGATCTTCAAGGGCAGCTTTGTGCCGCGCTTGCAGAATTTCAATTAGCGTACCTCGCTGCGAAAGTACCGATGTCAGGGTTACCGCACCCTTGAAGAGGGACTTCTCAATCTGGGAGGTGAGATGCTGGTAAGTGGCTCCTTCAAACAACATGACAGGCACAACCGTAATCTGTTGTGTGCCCAGTTTCTGATGACGCCCCAGCATTTCGCCCAGCGTGGGGGCTGCCTCTTGCACAAAGGCGACCTCCACACGCCACGAGGCACTGACTTCAAACAACAATCGGCCCAGCTTACTCAGATCACTGTTGATATCCGGGTTGGTGCTGCCCTCCCCGACCAGAATGATCGCAGATTTGTCCTCGTGTTTACCCATGACTTGAAGCCACTCTGCACAACTGAGTAGTGGGCTAATATGAAAATGAACATAAGGCCAGCGTTGCCCCGCAAAGGCCACAACATCCGCCAGTGTGTTATTCTGAAACTCGGGTGGGCCCAAAAACAAGGGTAAAATGATGATTCGGACGATGCCCTGCCGCAGTAAGCCCGTGATGGCATGGAGCAATGTTCGTTGGGAATCATCTAATGCACACATGACAACGGGCTGATGGAGAAACTGGCTCAGCGTCTTAGCTAGGGCTTCAAACTCGGCTCGCTGAGCGTCTTCTTGGTTGCAATATCCGACCAGGAGGGTCGCTGTTGGGATTTGCTTATTCATTGGCCTCTTGTAACTGGCTTAATCGTCATCGTCATGACCAGTACTGCTGCCCCTGGATGAGGTCCCTGGAGCAACCGCTCCTTGACTTTGTGGCACGACACCCACGACGTCTATCTCAACTTTGCCATCATCGAAATCAACCTTGCCGTGTACGGTTATTGGCGTATTCAGAGGGAGTGCGGGTGCATTATCATTAACATCCAGCACAATTTGACTTGTACCATCGGTGAATAGGTATTTCTCGTTGCTAATCTGCTGGGTAATAGTCCCACGCAGCGCAACATTCTGGTTGTTCACGGGATTAGCTTGAATCGCGGTAACTGTTGTTAGCGGATTACCGGGTACTGGGCTACCATCGTTAGCCTGCTCCCCTTGAAGGGGTTGTATCGACTTGATTTCTGCCTTGAGCTTACCGTCATCTGCTTCAATGGTCGCGGTGACGGTGACAGGCTGCATTAAAATCACCTGACTGCGAGGTATATCGTCAATTTCAACAACCCATTGGCTGCTCCCATCGCTGAAGACGGCTTTGTCATCCTCTACATATTGTGTAAAGTAGCCATTGACGGTCACCCGTCCCTGTACATTGTCATCTTGAGAGAAAACAAAGGTCACCGTACCACCAATCAAAAACAGCAGAGCAAGTACACGAATGGAGATGTTCATCAATTCTATCCTATCTATACCATTACCAATACCAATATTCACATGTGCGCCTTGTATTGCCCTACGTATAAGGGCGGAATCATGCTACGTAAATGTACGTAATTCAGCGATGATGCTACGAGAGATACGTATTTTTGCTGATTTGACACCCGATTGATTGCGTTAGCATATGCGCCAATGACTTGAAATAGGCGAGGATGATAATGAGGGAACTGGTTACATTTGTGTATGAAGGCGAAGAATATCAGGCCTCCGATGTCTTCCGCGAAGGATCAAAGATCGTTGAGGCAGAAAATCTGGCGATTCTGCATGGGGCAGTCATCGCCAGAGACTTCACAGGCACAGTCTCCATGCGGGAAACATCCGATTGGACACCTGGTAAAGCAGCCGGACGCGGTGGTCTTTATGGTCTGCTGGTAGGTGTGGTCTTCGGCGGCCCTGTCGTTGGTGCGTTGCTGGGTGCCTTGGTCGGCACGGTCTGGGGCACATCGGATGATCGAAAGTCCATTTCACCTGAATTTACAGGCTGGCTTGCCAATACACTGAAACCCGGCGACTCCGCGCTTCTGGTTGTCGTCGAGGGTAAAACAGAAGAAGAACACCGTCATACGATTGATCGCCTTAATGAGATTGCCAGTGGGGGCGAATTCTATCGCACCGATTTCCCTGTTGAAGCACAAACAGCCTTCGAGAAGGCGCTGGAAAACGAACAGATTGCCCGCGCCGCTGAATCTGTAACTAAAAGCTAAGGTAAGAGACACCATGAAACGCACATATATGAGACTCAGCATCTTGGTTGGTATTTTACTTCTAACAAATCTGCTGGTTGTTGCGCAAGAGTCAACCGAACCCATTACTGTCTTTGTTGGCCCTGTCATGGTTGATTGTGAAGGTGTTGCCCCACAGAAATGTATGCTTATCCGTGAAAGCCCAGACGAACCCTATGGCTTGTTCTACGATCAAATTGAAGGCTTTGATTATAAGGAAGGCCAGGAATATGAATTACGAGTCATGGTTGAGGAAGTTGAAAATCCGCCCGCCGATGCTTCCAGCTTACGTTATCGTTTGGTTGAAGTGCTCACCAGCCGTTTAAGTCTTGAAGGAAACCACTGGAAAGCCGACAGCTATCGTAACCGCGCTGGCGAAACCGTTAACGTGCTACCGAATACCCGCGCCACTGCTCAGTTCCGCGATGGTGAGGTGAATGGGAACGCAAGCTGCAACAACTACTTCGGCAGTTACACCATGGATGGGCAGAATATTCAAATCAGCGAACAGCTGGGCATGACCCAACAATTGTGTAACCCGCCAGAGGTCGCCCAGCAAGAAAGCGAATACTTGAGCGCCCTGATTAGCAGCCGCACCTTCAAAATAGAAAATGAGCAAGCCATCATGACAGACGCCAATGGCAACGTCGTGCTGACTTTCAGCTTGCTGAAACCGGCTCCCTTGACTAGTACCAATTGGACCGTTCTCCGCTATAACAATGGGCGCGGCGGTGTTACCAGTGTCATCCGCGATACCGAGATTACAGCGCTCTTCGCCACGGATGGTCAGCTGACGGGTTCAGGTGGCTGCAATAACTACTCCGCAACTTATGAAGTCAACGGCAATGACATCACCATTCAGCCCGAAATGGCAATGACGATGATGGCTTGCCCAGAACCCCAAGGCGTTGAGCAGCAAGAACGCGAATATCTGGGGGCTATCGCTCAAGCTGCTAGCTTCTCGATTGTGGATAACGAGCTTGAACTACGCAACAGTGAAGGCCAACGGCTCGTCACCTATCGCGTTAAACCCGACATAACAGGCATCGAATGGCAATGGCAGTATGCCCACGAGTTGAATGGTGAGGGTGTGGCTGTACCGAATCCTGCCCAATACAAACTCACACTCAATCCGGATGGGACAGTCAATATCCTGGCAGATTGTAACAGTGCCAGCGGTTTCTATCAGGTCAGTGGCAATCGCATCCGGATCGAAGTTGAGACCATGACACAGGCATTATGTGCGCCAGAATCACTTTCCGATCAGTTCATTCAGGGCTTGAGCCAGGCATCCTTTTATGAGGTGTCAGATGCTAATCTGTTTCTTTCGCCCGGTGCAGAGGGAAGTATCATGATCTTTGGCAAGAGCTAAGCATACTCCTATAAGAAGAGGCGAATCAAAGATTCGGCGGGTTAGGGTTAACGCCGACTAAATGAGTATCAGTTGCTACTCTAACTCAGCTCCTTATATCCCGCCGTTAAAACATGGCGGCCCGTTGTGGCGCAACCCGATAGATCGTATAGCACAAAGGATATTGTAACCCATGCCAGAACAAATCCTTGTGGTTGATGATGATGAACTCTTGCGCCGCAGTCTGGCCTTCACACTTGAACAGGCGGGTTATGCCGTTGATACAGCCGCCTCTGCGGAAGACGCGCTCGCCCACATCCAACTTCATACGCCCGATTTGATGCTACTCGACATTGGCCTTCCTGGGATGGACGGCCTTGAAATGCTGCGTGCAGTCCAGCACAGCACCCAGATTCCTGTCATTTTTGTGACGGCGCGGCGACGTGAACTCGATGAAGTGCTGGGGCTGGAACTGGGTGCAGAAGACTACATCACCAAACCCTTTAGCGACGATGTGCTATTGGCGCATATCAAAGCCGTAATCCGGCGCACAAAACGCCCGGCTCTTCCTCAAGAAACCCAGCCCTTGATTGCCGTTGGAGACATCGAAATTGATCCCTCAGGCCATACAGTAAAACTCAATGGGCAGACGATCGACCTCGCGCCACGCGCTTTTGAGCTTTTGCGAGTGATGGCGCTGCAACCGGGGAAGGTCCTCTCAACCGATTATCTACTGGCGCAGGTGTGGGGTGCGGAATACCTGGGCGAACCCCAGGTCGTCTATGTGCATATCCGTTGGCTGCGGGAGAAACTGGAAGACGACCCTTCCAATCCACGTCGCATCGTAACTGTGCGTGGGGTCGGATATAAGCTGATGCCAGAATAAGGCCGATTGCCATGAATACGCTCCGCGTTCGCCTGACCCTTTCTCACCTCCTACCATTGGTCATTGTCCTGCCCCTGCTTGGGTTGATCTTGATCTATCTGATTGAGTCGCAGGTTTTACTCAAACGCGCCGCTGATTCACTCAAACGTGAGGCAACCTTGTTGGCGGGTATGATGCAACAAGAACCTGAGTTCAGTGTAGAATGGTCGCAAACCTGGATTGAAAACGCGACAGCGAACCTTGCTGCGGATATGGCCCTGCTGAATGCAACCGGTGAAGTGGTGACCGCCAACCGGGCAACACACCCCTCCATCGACTCTCATCAACTCGATTTGCTCCAATCTGGAACAATCATCACCCAGATAGAATACAGCCTGTTGATCGAATCTAATCGCCTTGCGGTTTGGGTTCCATTACACGATTCGGCACAAGATCTGCTGGGCACGATTCAATTAACCGGGCATCTAGAAACGATCTCAACACAATTTACGCAGACTCGGTTGCTCGTGTTCGGTGCAATTGTCCTTAGTTTGTTTGTTGCGGCGATCCTGGGGTTGGCCTTATCCGCCCAATTCAAGCACCGTTTGGATGATGTGATTCATGCCTTGCAACAGACCACCGAAGGCTCGGAAATATCTTTTGCCCCTACAAACGCCCCAAAAGAATTCAATACGGTGCTGAGAGCTGTACAGAAACTCGCCACCGACCTGGAGGAAGCACAGCAAAATCGCAATAAACTGCTGGCGAATCTGGTCCATGAACTCGGCCGCCCTCTAGGGGCGATGAAATCCGCTACAAATGCCCTGGTTCGTGGCGCCTACAACGAACCCGAATTGCGTCAGGAGTTGCTATCGGGTATGAATGCGCAGATTGATCGACTGAAGTCGCTGCTGGACAATTTGGCGCAACTTTACTCCCAATCTGCTGGACAAATGATAATTGACCGCCAGCCGATTTCGCTCAATAATTGGTTAAAATCCATCCTGACCACCTGGGAGACAGCCGCACTTGCTAAAGGTCTGGCCTGGAACACCACTATTGCAGAAGACTTACCAATCATCGATATAGACCCAGATCGTATGGCCCAGGTCATCGGCAATCTGATTAGCAATGCCATCAAATACACGCCCATAGATGGCACCATTTCGATTAGTGTTGAGGCCTTGCCCGATGCGATCCAATTCCAGGTTGAGGATACCGGTATCGGCGTTACCGCCGACGAACAGCAACGGATCTTCAAACCCTTCTATCGTGGTCCTGATTCTAGCCGCTTCCCGCAGGGTATGGGCCTCGGCCTGAGCATCGCTCAGGAGATTGTCAATCTGCACGGTGGCCAGATCAAACTTGATCAGACACCAAAACAAGGCAGCCGCTTCCTAATAATCCTGCCACGAGCATAGGGATATACTCTGCGGGTGGCTGGTCACGCAAGCTCAACCCAGGACCCTTTCGTTATCTAGAGCCGTTCCCCGCAGTCGCTTTTTCCTTTTCTTCATCCATGACTTGCCCTGCCCACATATTGTTGGTTTGTCCAATCGGGCTTTTTAGCATAATCTGACGAAGCTTTGCCCGGTCAACAATCCATTGTTCTTCCATAATCACGGCTTACTTCAATTGTCAAGTTCTATCCATGACAGAAAGTGGGGTTTAGCCCAGCGCGTCACACAAATAGAGCTATACCACAACGATTGAATGGCTTAGAACTACCCGAAAACAGGCAGAATAATGTTCAGGTTAAGACTCAACTCCACCTTCAGATTTCCAACCAACCTGAACCCGGTATGTTATCGCCCAGTGTGATCATTTTCAGCCAGATATATCTATAGCAGCCACCATGTTGCATAATCTTCTTTAGGCTGAGTGCTTATTCCCGATTCGCTTTCCACCAGTCTCGGAAGCGCTGGTTGGCAAACGCCGGGAAGTCACGGACATCCGTCCAGCCGTTGAAAGGGTAAGGGAGATTATCTAGCACTTGTTCACCTGCATCATTGGTCACACCCTGTCCCTGTATCATGGTGATGAGGGCTTTACCCCCGGCTTGATACAGAATCGGATGCGACATTCCAAACGAAAAGCCCTTCATGCCTAACTGCCAAACACTGTCTTGTTCGGGTTCCAGATCACGCCGCAGTTGCAAGAGCATATCCGGCAGGTTGATATCCACTGGGCAGGCTTCTTTGCAGGCCCCACACAACGAACTGGCAAATGGCAGGGGAATGGCGTTTTCCTTGCCCATCAGCAGAGGCGTGATGACCGCACCAATGGGGCCAGGATAGACCGCGCCGTAGGCATGTCCGCCAACTGCACGATAAACCGGGCAGGCGTTCAGGCATGACCCACAGCGAATACAGGCGAGTGCTTCGGCATATTCACTAGCGTAAATGTTGCTGCGTCCGTTGTCGAGCAGGATAAGATAGAGATGTTGTGCGCCGTCGCCTTCGCCGTCCCTGGCTGGCCCCAGCATCATATTGGTATAGACGGTTAGGCGTTGGCCTGTGCCATGCCGGGTGAGCAGTTGCACAAGGGTGGCGAAATCTTCCCAGGTCGGGATGACTTTCTCGATGCCGACAAACGCCACCTGCACACGCGGCACCCCCACACTCAGGCGGGCGTTGCCCTCGTTGGTCACGGTGACAATGTGACCTGTTTCGGCGATGATGAAATTACCGCCTGTGATGCCAACATCGGCTTGCAGGTACTCATGGCGTAGGGTCCGACGGGCAAACTGGGTCATTTCCTCCGGGGTTTCTAAATAGGGCATGTCCGCGTGTTCCATCAGCAGATCGCGGACGGCCTCTTTGGTATGGTGCATGACGGGCATGACGATGTGACTGGGATGGTCGTCGGTTACTTGCACGATGTATTCGCCCAAATCAGTTTCGACCATTTCGATCCCATGTTTTTCCAGATAGGGCACAAGCTCGATCTCTTCTGTGACCATGCTCTTGGCTTTGACACCCCGCTTGATGTCGTGCTGGTGGCAAATGTCGAGCATATGCTGGCAGGCTTCGTCACCATCTACCGCCCATAACACCGTGCCGCCGGCATGGGTCACTTTTTGCTCAACCTGTTCCAGCAGATCCGGTAGGTCATGAAGGCCGCGCAACCGTGCGTGGCGGCCTTGTTGGCGAATGGTCTGGGGGTCATCCAGTTCATTCAGGGCATTAATGCGCCCGATGTTAGCGTTGGTGGTGGCGCGGTTGATGGCAGTATGGAGTTGGACATCATCAAGGGCGATAACGGCGGCTTGATTAAAGTCATTGGGCTTACGTTGCATGGGTTTGTTGGCCTCTTCCTGATACCTGCCTCTATTCTAGTCGGTTTAGAGCGCAATCTCAAACAATCAGTTAATTCCCAGGGCAATTGCGCCAAATTCGATTTTCGGCCCCCAAAAGGTCATTATATAGCACAAGTGACTACTCGTAACTACTATGATGTCTCTTGTGATCTGCAGAGAACTATCTTGATACGAACTTTCATTTTGATGCAATTGCCCTGTTAATTCCCACATCAATAGAAAGTTTGTGCTCTTCTGGCGCCTGAAGTGGGAACTTCGTGGTAAGGCTGGCATCCCCTGACCTACTCGCCGTTTCATGAGGTTCGCGAGTAGTGAATTTTGCGGGTAGAACTTGACAATTTGGGGAAGCTCCGTCTGAATACAGAACACACGTTCACCCAAATCTCACATATACTAAGGCTGAATCGACTTGGAGACCGTTTTGACTGCCATTCCCCAGTATTTCCCGTTGGTTCTCCGCTTCCTCTGTGGCACAACAAACCCCAAAAACAAAAATGATCTCATCTGTACTATAATAAAAACATCTGTATCATTTCAGCTAACCTGGAAGATCATGTTTCGCCCTTCTACCCAACATCACCCTGAACGCACCCTACGGGACTTGCCTAAACCCTCAATCCATTGCCGCCGAAAAAAGTTGCGCGGCGGCAACAAAGGGACGATCCGGACCACAAGCTGTATCCAGCGAGTTCTCCCACCCCGGACGACTCACGCTTTTGTATGGCCTTGTTTTTCTCCTATAGTGCATTGCATGGGCTATAATCAATTAGAAGAGGTGATTTTAGATAAGGGATGTAAAAACGCTGCGGCTGCATGAACCGGAATGCCAGTGGATGACAACACGCTATAGGACGATCAAGGGGATTTGCGCGGTCAGGAAGTATTGGGCTATATTGACAATGGCTGGACGGCGAATCAGTATGAATGGTCATGGGTAGGCATTACCGTGGCAACCAGCGGCTCGTGGAAGATCAAACGTTAGTGATTGTTAAAGAGTTGGATCAACTAGGGTTGACGGCAGTGGTAGATAGGCCCATTACGCCATTGTAGTAGAAAGATAGGATCAAGCGTCAACGGCTCCTCGCTCAAGGCGAACTTTCAGTTCGGGGGAGCTTGGCTCTCACAGATGGGTGGAACCGACCAAGATTTGGGCTATACTTACAAGTATCAAGCATACACTGCCTGATTTTGCGCCAGAAACGATTCAATCTGGCAACCTCATACCAAGCAAGTCGTTAAGGTGCTGAAACCGTTTGCTCTGCAAGCAGAGTGCCTTTGCTTAACACCACCTAATCCGAGCACATCTGTGCTTAGTTTGAAAGGAGTAGAGGGCATGCGAACCAGAGGTTTGGGGGGTCTCCATGCCCATTTTCTATGAAAATTACAGCGATTAAACCCATTCTAGCAGATGGCGGACAGCGTGTTTTCTGTTTCGTGAAAGTGGAGACGGATGTCCCTGGTCTGGTTGGCTGGGGCGAAGCCTCGTTAGAAGCCAAGCCGCGGGCCGTCGCCGGCTGTATCGCCGATATGGAACCGATGGTCATGGGTGAAGATCCGCGCCGTGTTGAATATATCTGGCAAATTCTGTATCGTAGCGCATTCTGGCGGCAAGGTGTGATCGGCATGTCTGCCATTTCGGGTATTGATCAGGCCCTGTGGGATATCAAAGGCAAAGATTTGGGTAAGCCCGTTTACGAATTGCTGGGGGGGCCTGTCCGTGATAAGTGTCGTATGTACACACATTTTGGTGGCCGTACGCCGGATGAAGCAGTCAAAAATGCCATGAGCAAAGTGGAAAAAGGCTACACGGCCATCAAAACTGTACCCATGCCGCCGACCAACATCGTTGATGGCCCAGCCATCGTCAAGGAGGCTGCTGCAATACTGGGGGCAGTCCGTGCAGCTGTTGGTGATCAAGTCGACATTCTGCTCGATTTTCATGGGCGCATCACACCGCAAATGGCGATCAAATATGCTAGGGCCTTTGAACCCTTTGACCCCTTCTTCATTGAAGAACCTGTTCAGGCCGAGAATCCCGGCGCAATGGCGCAGGTTAAAGAAGCAACGACCATTCCCATCGCAACCGGTGAGCGCCTCTTTACACGTTGGGGTTTCCGCGAAATTCTGGAAACGAAGGCCGCCAGCCTGCTCCAACCGGATACCTGTCATGCGGGCGGCATCAGCGAAGTGCGCAAGATCGCATCAATGGCAGAAGTCTACTATGCGGGTATTGCGCCGCATAATCCGCTTGGCCCGGTTTCAACAGCCGCCTGCATCCAGGTGGATTTCGCCACACCCAATTTCGTCATTCAGGAGATTGTCGATCCTGATGAGATCCCTGAGGCGATGGAATTTGTCAAAGACCCACTGCCCATTGTTGATGGACACGTTCGCCCGCCGGAGAAACCAGGAATCGGTGTAGAAGTCGATGAAGATGCCTGTGCTAAACGCCAGCCAGACTTCTCAATAGAAAAAGTACGTGAGCGCATCCTGGGAGCCTACGGCGCGTTCCATTCTGATGGCGGCGTCGCAGATTCATAGGAAGTTGGCATGGAGACCCCCAAACTTCTGGTTCGCCTTGAGCGGGGAGTCATTGACTGATACAGATTACTCGAAACGGCAACCGCGATCATTGTTTGATCGGGTTGCGTTTTGGTGATGGGAGTGAAGAAAAACAAGATCAGAATAAACCATATCGCCTCTACATTAAAAACTAGGGGTCTTAGGCCCCTGTTCTAGCGGAAAAGTGTTACGACGCAATTCCTATACTAACCGACCCCAAAGTAAGCGCCAGCCGATGAGGTGAATTTTTTAACTATCAAGGCAATGCCATGCTGCGCGCCTCCATGCCAAATACTTATTATCACCAATGCCCCAATTGGTGGAGCCTGTTAGATATGTGAAATTCCCATCATAGCTCCACCCAATTTTGGAATCCACATCGTAGACTGATATGCTTGTAGCCTGCGGGATGACCTCTGGAATGTTTAAGACCGTATAGCCCATCTAACTTTTGATTATAATATCAGGACAAATTAATGAATAACAAAGTCAATCTGGAAGAAAAGCTAGCGCTATTCACCGAGTATTGGGGACCGCGTGTTGTGGGACAACTGAATGAACTCGATTTGATGGTCGTCAAGGTTAAAGGTGAGTTCGTCTGGCACAAACATGACGACACCGATGATTTCTTCATGGTACTTAAAGGCAAGCTCACGATTCTACTACGTGATGGCGCAGTTACGCTGGAACCGGGCGAACTTTATGTCGTACCACGTGGCGTCGAACACAAACCTGTTGCAGAAGAAGAGACTCACCTGCTGTTGATTGAACCCAGAGGCACACCTAACACAGGCGATCCCGCCACCGCTGAACCCCGCCGCGAGATATAGAGGCCGGGGTTGAGATGGTAAAAGTAAACCCCAAGAACACGTCACAAATGTGCAACGAGCGTGGTGTGATTATGAAGAAAGGCTGGCGTGTTTGTACTCATCACTGTCCTAAGAAGAACGTGACCCAATCGAATGAAATACCTGCTCGATACAAACACTTGCATTCGATATATCAATGGTCGCTCTCCCAACATAACATAGCGCTTCAAATCATTGCAGGATGGAGAAGCTGTTGTGTGTTCTCTCGTTAAAGCTGAGTTGTTTTGGGGTTGATGATAACGCGGCTGAGCATTACGGACGGATTCGTGCTGACATAAACGGGCTTGAGCCCGCCGCAAGCCGCAGCGAACCTTTGGTTCGATTTCAATGGTCGCGGTTCGGCGTTTTCAAAGGTTTTAACCAGAGTTTGGCGTTGATCTAACCCCAAAAGGGAAATGATGCTCAAGACCTACAAGTATCGCCTGTATCCAAGCAAGAGCCAAGAGCATAGCCTCTGGCAAATCTTGGCCTGTGTTCGGCACTTCGACAACATATGTGTGGAAGAACGCAAGTGGCCATGGCAACTGGAAGAACGAAGTGTGAGCAAAAACGCCCAACTTCGCAATGTCAAGCACGACAAAAAGACCTTTCCACAAGCCAAGATCGTTCACAGCCATGTCTTGCAGGTGGTCACAGCCGATTGCGACGAGGCCTTTCAAGCCTTCTTCCGTCGTATCAAGAACGGTGAGACACCGGGTTATCCCCGTTTCAAGGGCCGCCATCGCTTCCATAGCATCGGCTTCAAAGAATATGGCAATGGCTTCAGGACGCTGGTCGTCGTCTGAAGGTGTCGGGTGTGGGTCGTATCGCTATGCGTTGGCATCGAGCCATCGGTGGGTTCGTTCCCTGCCAGATCAAGACGCTGCGGATGACCCATAAGGCAGGGCGGTGGTACGCCTGCTTCTCTGTTGAGATGCCAGAACAATCCGAGTTGCCCAAGACAGGCCAACAAGTCGGCTTGGATGTCGGGGTATCCGCATGGGTCACGACCAGCGCAGGTGAGAAGGTTCAAAACCCCAACTCCTACCGGGAGAGCCAAACGAAACTGCGGGTTCTGCAACGGTCACTGGCCCGGAAGAAACAGGGTGGCAAGAACCGCCGCAAAGCCTTGCTGCTCGAACTTTTAGTTCGCGCCCAAAGGCAGCAAGAGCAGGTGGCCAATCAGCGCAAAGACAACCTGCATCAACTGAGTACCCAACTGGTTGAGCACGACGATCTGATCGTGCTGGAAGACCTGCAGGTGCGCAACAGGGTCAGAAACCAACACCTCAGCAAGAGCATCTTGGAGAGTGGGTGCGAACCTTCGGTTCGGCGTATTTTCAAACAATATCTGACGGACAAGGCTGGAAGTGCCGGGCGTGAAGTGCTGTTGGTTGATCCCGCCTACACATCCAAAACCTGCTCTAACTAACGCAGCAATTAATATTCTCTTCGGACGGGTCTGTACAGCATAGCGTAGAGGGAGGTTCCTCATGCGTGCTGTAGAAGCTGCAGCGAACTGAAAGTTCGACTTCTAGTCGTAGCAGAGCGTCACTTGAGCAATAAGGGAACACCTATTGGTGGCAATGACCTACTCATCGTGGCAAACAATCTACCCATAACACCCGTGAATTCAGTCGAGTCGATGGCCTTACGGGAAGCGGGCGACAATCCATCATAACCCGCTTTCTAGAGAGAGTTTTATCGCACATCAAAAGCAAAGACATGAACCTTCTCCGCACCCCAACTGGCACGTACCACAAAGCGCAGCCCACGTGTGGTCACCTCCAGCGGCACTTTGACCAGCCGTTGGTAATTGTTGCGCACTTTAGCAACCGTTTGCCAACTTCTATCGGTTTGTAAGGCTTGCAGATCAAAGTCGCGGGTCATCATTTCTGGGATGGTGACGCGATGTCCCCGTTTTGGATACTGGCAGGGCATTCGTTTCTTTTTGCGCAGATCACTGTCAAAGATAAAGCGTGCCTGTGAAATGTGAACTTCTTCTTCATAGCAGAACTCGACAAATGCACCCGGCGCACCCCACCAGCCGTTATCTTCTTTATCAAGGCTCCGGTCAATACCATTAGTCAGGACATCCACATCGCCTTCGGATGCACCCAACCGCCCTTTCCTCGTCAGTTCAGGAATGGGTCGTGTGTGCCAGGGCAAATAAGCATCTTGATCCATCAGCGTATGCTGGAGTTCCTCGATTTTCTGCTCATAGACGCCGCGTGGCGATAGATCATATTGGTTGGCAATCGCAGCCGCCGTGCCCATCGCCTGCCCAATGACAGCACAGGTCGCCATGACACGAGTCGAACTGAGCGCCATATGCGTTGCCGAAATGTTACGCCCGGCAAAGAACAAATTGCCAATGTTTTTGGAGTACATCACCCGGTATGGGATGCCATAGGGTGATGGTGCGGGATGGAAGATAGTCGGTGGGCCCAGATATTGAATGGCTTCGGGGTGATGGTCGTCCATTGACCAGCCACCATAGGCCACCAAATCATCAAATCTGCCTTCGGCATCAACATCGTTCTGTGTCAGGATATGATCACCCACATAACGGACATTTTCGCGCTTACCAGGCAGTTGACCGATCCATTCCAGTTCCCACTTATGCCCCCGTTCATCGGGGTGATTCTTGATTAGATCCCAAACGCCATACCCAATCTTGAGGAGTTCATCGCGGATGGTCTCGTTATCTTGAATCGTATCCTGGATACCGCCAATTTCCAGCCACCAGAAGTTGTTACCCCGCGGCTTAAGTGTCCGATTAGGCAGGTCCTCTTCGGTGTATTTATAAGCCCATTCTGGTGGCACAAACGGGATATGCTCGTCCACTTCACGCAATTGCAACAGCAACGAATTGCCCATCGTTTTGCGATCTGGCTTTTCTGGTGCAAGTGACTCATCGAATTCATCCCGGCCTTCCCGCCCCCAACGATACGCTGCACCTGATATACGCAGGATCGAATCACCAGAGCAATCAGCAAAGTATTTGGCAGTGATGCGATGCCAGGTCTGCGAGGGTGATTGCCAACCCAAAACCGACTGAATCTGGTTGCCTTCCATTTCTAGGTCATTGCAGGAGGTATTGAGCAGTAAGGTCAGATTGTCTTCAAACTGAGCTTTTTCATAAAGCACAGTATCCCAGATCGTATATTTGAGACCTGTGTTTCGATAGTAATTTTCCAGCATGATCTCTTCGAGGATGCCTGTTTCTTTGTTATCCGGGCCATGTGCGCCACAAATCCACATGCGGACTTCCGAAGAGGCGTTACCCCCCAGCATAGGCCGATCCTGCATCAGCAGGGTGTTTGCGCCGTTGCGGGCGGCTGCGATGGCAGCACACAATCCAGCCATCCCCCCACCCACGATGCAAAAATCAACATCATGTTGGATAGTCTCGAATGAATCACGCTGTTCGAGGGTCGTCATCAGGTCTTTACCCATCTTTATCCATTGATCTTAGGATAATCGCACTTTTGGCCAAAATCCAGCAATCGGCAAAAATCTGCAACAAATGACCCCTTCAAGCCTGTTGTGGCAGTCCCTTAGAAACATGGCGCAGGGACATGACGACCAGACAGCGATGTGCAAGGCATGGCAAAGCCTACCAGGCGTTTCTGCAAGGCAAACGCGGATGCCCCCAGTTCAAGAACTGGCTACCAGTTGGATAGCAAACCCAACTGATGTGCGCAGCAGGTATCGAGTTCATAGAAAATTGGCATGGAGATCCCTCGAACCTCTGGTTCGCCTTGAGTGGGGAGTCGTTGGCGAAAGAATTTGGTCGACCAGCATAATGATCCGTCGTTGATTATTCTAGCAATTCAAACCCGGATTCACGAAGCAGGCGTTCGGCTTCGGGCATATGCACCATCAGGTTGCGCCCTGAACCACCTAAGATCCCCTCACGCCGCAGCTTATTGATGAGAGAACTCACCGTGCTGCGATTCAAACCTGATAGATTCGCCAAATCTTCCTGCGTAATCATCGGATCAAGTTCAAAGATGTCACTATTGACACAACAAAACTGCCGCCCCAAACTCAACAGCGTGCCCAGCAAACGACAACGGGCATCCGCCCGAAGTAAGGCGTGCATCCGGGCCATTTGTTCCCGCTGTTCATCTGCCAGATGACGGATCAAATTGAGTGCAATCTCGGCATTGCGCTGTACCAGCCTATAAAGTTGGCGTTCACTCAGTTTATAGGCTAGTGTATCCCGCAAAGCCTGGGCATGGCCGATGCGATGGCGATACTTGCCCAAAAACAACTCGCCCAAAATGTCGCCCGGTTCAAAAATATCAAGGATTTTCTCGTCGCCATCTATCGATATATACGAGATTTTGACCAACCCTTCCTGGAGGATAAAGATCGAGTCCGCCTCGTCGCCCATGTTAAACAGATACTCGCCCTGTTTATACTGATGTGAACGAAAGTTGCTCATCGCATTTTTGACTTCAGGGGCTGTCAAATTTTCAAACAAACTCAGTTCAACCATATCAACACGCCTTTTCCTGAGACATCTTAAGTACATATCGTGAATCGAACCGACTCCAGATTTGTCGAGGCCGTACAAAATCGAAATTTAAACACGGGTTAGGTTTTGCTTGACAACTGAGGTTAAATCTTGCAAACTCTTACCACTAAATTACAACGATATAAGTAAATTGTTATTTGAGGAGGGTATGGCCTTGGGCGTACTCATGGAGGTTAAAGACCTCGTTACACGATTTTATACGCAAGAAGGGACGGTTTACGCTGTCAATGGTGTGGATTACACTTTAAATGAAGGTGAGACACTTGGCGTTGTGGGTGAGAGCGGGAGTGGCAAGAGTGTTCATGCCCTATCCATCTTATCATTAATCCCGATGCCACCGGGCAAAGTCGAAAGCGGCGAGGTCATCTTCCAGGGTCGCGATCTACTCAAGTTATCCAAAGAAGAAATGCGCCTGGTACGCGGTGCGGAAATTGCGATGGTCTTCCAGGACCCGATGACGTCACTCAACCCGGTTTTGACCATTGGAACCCAGCTCACCGAAGGTCTCAAGCTCCACATGGGCATGAATCAATCCCAGGCCAATAATCGTGCTGCAGACTTATTAGATATGGTTGGTATCCCAGATGCACGTAAACGCCTAGAAAACTATCCTCATCAATTTTCGGGTGGGATGCGCCAGCGCGTGATGATCGCTATGGCACTCAGTTGCAACCCCAAACTGCTGATTGCTGATGAACCAACAACTGCTTTGGATGTGACTATCCAGGCACAAATTATCGAACTGGTCAAACAGCTTAAAGAAGAACTCGGCATGGCGATGATCTGGATTACCCACGACCTTGGTGTGGTGGCTGGTATCGCTGATACCATCAACGTCATGTATGGTGGGCGGATTGTGGAACGCGGGCCAATCAAAGCTGTCTTCCAGGACCCGCGCAACGCTTATACACTCGGCTTGCTCAATTCACTCCCTCGCCTGGATTCATCTGGGGAAGAACGGCTGGTACAAATTGAAGGCTCACCGCCGGATATGCGCATTGAACCCAAAGGCGATGCGTTTGCGCCCCGCAACCCCCTTTATCGGACTGAACGCGACTGGGAAGAAACCCCTCCACTTAGGCAAGTGGCAGGGGGCCCAGAAGGTCATCTCGTTGCTGCATGGTACGATTTGCCAGCCCGTCGTAAGGAATTGGAAACAGAGGTAAGCACGAATGGTTAGCGCACAAGTCGTACCGCAAACAACAAGCAACACAGATCATGACGTTATTCTGAGTGTTCGTGGTCTGAAGAAACATTTCCCCATCACCTCCGGCATCATCGTCCAACGTCAGGTTGGCGCGGTCAAGGCGGTTGACGGAATTGACTTTGATGTCTACAAAGGGGAGACTCTTGGCGTCGTCGGTGAATCCGGTTGCGGCAAGAGTACCACTGGACGTACTGTCCTTCAGCTTTATCGCCCTACTGCTGGATCCGTTGTCTTTGAAGGCCAGGAACTGACCACCATGAAAGGCGAGGAACTGCGCCGGATGCGCAAGCGGATGCAAATTATCTTCCAGGACCCGTTTGCATCGCTGAACCCGCGCATGACTGTTGGCAACATTGTCAGCGAACCGCTGCAAGTGCATGGTGTGCTGAAAGGCCGGGAGCGCCAGCAGTTTGTCGAAAGTCTGCTGGAGCGTGTGGGTCTCAATCCGTTCTACATCAACCGTTATCCTCATGAGTTCTCGGGTGGTCAGCGGCAGCGCATCGGCATTGCCCGTGCCCTAGCCTTGAACCCCACATTTATTGTGGCAGATGAGCCAATTTCCGCGCTCGATGTGTCCATTCAGGCGCAGGTTGTCAATCTGCTAGAAGACCTTCAGGAAGAACTCAACCTGACTTACCTGTTCATTGCTCATGACTTGAGTATGGTGCGCCACATTTGTGATCGTGTTGCGGTGATGTATCTGGGTAAAGTGGTTGAACTTGGCCCGACGGATGATGTCTATGATAATCCACTACATCCCTATACACAGGCGCTCCTTTCGGCTGTGCCCGTCCCGGATCCATTGGTAGAAGAAGATCGTCAGCGGGTCATCTTGGCAGGAGATGTGCCTAGCCCTGCGAATCCACCGGCTGGTTGTAACTTTAATACGCGCTGCCCGGTACGCTTTGAGATGTGCTACCAAGAACCCGATCCGCCATTGGTCGAGATCACGCCGGGTCACTTTGCTGCGTGCCACCGGCTTTCATAACAGTGGGCACACCATATGGGTGTGCCCCTACCTCCGTTCTCTAAATGCCAGAAACCCGCATCCTGGTTATAGCCAATCATCTGTTGGCACGGACGGGATTGAGTGCCTTACTCGAAATCCAACCGGAATTCGATGTTGTTGGGCAGATCGCGCTAACCGCAGACCTAGCGGACGATCTCAATCTGTATCGTCCTGATGTCGTGATGGTTGACCTGGGTTATGAGCCCCCCACAGCATTCCCCGTATTATCGCAACTGGTTGAGCTACCGATGGTCGTCTTGCTCCCCGATGATGAATACCTGACTGAGACTTTGGCGATCTTATCTGTAGCACGAACCTATGGTGTGCTGCTGCGCGAAAGCAGCCCAGATCTATTGGCCCAAGCTTGCAGGGCCGCCTTTAGTGGGTTGGTTGTGTTTGATCCTGCGCTGATGCAAACTGGCCTTCCCATAAGACCGGAACTACCACCACCAGAAGACCTGACCCCCCGTGAGTTTGAAGTTCTGCAATTCATCGCGCAGGGACTCACAAATAAGGGTATCGCCCTGGAACTAGACATCAGCACCAACACAGTCAAGTTTCATGTCAACGCCATTCTTTCCAAGCTCAATGCCCAGAGCCGAACTGAAGCTGTTGTCCGAGCGACCCAATTCGGATTGATTCTGTTGTAGTTGCTGCCTTGCAGCACTTGGAGACCTGTTTTTGCCGCAATTTTCCCCTGGTTCTCCGCCATTGCAGCAAAGCTCGCCCTGCACCGCCAACCCTCGCCTAATGACCCAACACATACACTTAAGACTGTATCGACTGTTCTGGCTGCCATCTTTTTGCTACGCCGTAGCAACCATGCAGTTCCGCTTTTGCCTCGCTTTTTCCAACTACTTCTGTTTTTTTCGAGCATACGTTGTAGTACAATATCGTGATGGATGCTTTCACTGGCACGGTTGAGCGTGTCACCTACTACAACGATGAAAATGGCTACAGCGTCATCAAAGTTGCGCCGGATAAAAAAATGCCCCGGCACAGTGCCCGCGATGGCATGGTGACGGTTGTAGGCACCATGCCCGAATTAGGGGTGGGTGAATCCGCAGAGTTCCAAGGGGAATGGGTCGAAGATCCACGCTATGGAATCCAACTGCGCGTTGAGACAGTAACCCCCATTGTGCCCACCGGCACACAGGGCATCACGCGCTATCTCTCTAGCGGACTCGTCAAGGGCATTGGCCCCCGCACTGCCGAGAAAATCGTCGATTACTTCGGCACAGATACCATCCACATCCTCAATCGTGAACCCCAGCGACTGACGGAAGTGCCCGGATTGAAGACCTCATTGGCCGAAAAGCTCGCCGACGCCTGGGCGGAAAACGTTGAAATCCGGCAGACGATGATCTTCCTACAAAATTACGGCGTGAGCGCCAAGATGGCCACCCGCATCCACGCTTACTATGGCTCGGCAACCATCAACAATGTCGAAAATGATCCCTATGCCCTAGCCGATGACGTCTTTGGGATTGGTTTTCTCAAAGCAGATCAAATTGCTCAATCAATGGGGTTGGAGTTTAACGCGCCTGAACGCATCCGCGCCGGATTGAAGTATACCCTGAATCAGCTTGCACAAGAGGGGCATACCTATGCGCCTCGTTCATTGCTGCTGGAAACCGCCGCAATCCTACTACAAATTAATGAACCCGAGAAGATCGCGGCTATCTTGGATGTGCAGCTGGTCTCACGCAACTTAATCGAAGATCGGCTGGGGGTAAACGGGGAGGAAGTCGCCGCCATTTACCTGCCCTCGTTTTACAATGCAGAAACAAGCGCCGTTGAGTACGTGCGGGATATGGCGAACATGCCCTCGACCATCACCGAAGATTCAGCCGCTATCGACTGGGCACCCTTCCTCAAAGAACTGGCACAATCCAACAGCGTAGATCTGACACCCCAACAGCAAGGCGCAGTCAAGGCCGCGTTGACTAGCAAAATCTCAGTCCTGACGGGCGGCCCCGGTACAGGCAAAACCACCACCGTACAGATGGTGATTGCTGCTCTGGTTGACGGCGAATATGACTTTGCACTGGCTTCCCCTACAGGACGGGCTGCCAAACGCCTTTCAGAAGCAACCAACAATGATGCCTTCACGATCCACCGTCTGCTGGGATATAGCCCGCGCGAAGGCTGGCTCTATGACGAAGACAGTCCCTTGCCTATCGATATGTTGATCGTCGATGAAGCCTCTATGATCGACCTGATGTTGTTCCAAGCCATGATGCGTGCACTACCTGCAGAATGTCATTTGCTATTGGTGGGCGATGTCGATCAATTGCCCAGTGTGGGCGCAGGGAATGTGCTGAACGACATCATCGCTAGTGGGGTTGCGCATGTTACCCGACTAGATACGATCTTTCGTCAAAGTGAAGATAGCCACATTATTGTCAATGCCCATCGTGTGAACGACGGCGAGGTCCCCTACACGAAGAACGAGAGCGAGGACTTTTTCTTCTTCCGCGAAGATGACCCCCTTCTGGCCGCACAACTGGTGGTCGATGTGGTCAAGAATCGCATTCCTGATAAGTTTGGTTACGACCCGATCAAGAATGTCCAGGTCATCGCACCAATGTATCGCGGACACGCTGGGATCAACAACTTGAACATCCTCCTCCAGCAAACGCTCAATAATGATCGACGTATGGCAGAAAAAACCATCAACGGGCGCGTTTTCCGGGTAGGAGATAAAGTGATGCAGACGCGCAACAACTACGATAAAGATGTGTTCAATGGCGACATTGGGCAACTCTATGCGCTTGATCCCCACGAAAATTTGCTTGAAGTCCATTATGATGATGGCCGCATTGTCGATTACGATTTCACCGAAGCCGATGAACTGCTGCACGCTTACTGCATCAGCATCCACCGCAGTCAGGGTTCAGAATATCCGGTCGTGGTGCTGCCGCTGTTGACCCAACACAAAATGATGCTCCAACGTAACCTGCTCTATACCGCTATCACTCGGGCCAGGCAGTTAGTGGTGATGGTCGGCAATCGCAAGGCGGTTTATATCGCCGTGAAAAATAACGAAGTCGCCCGGCGGCACAGTGGATTACTGCCCCGGCTCCTGCGCAACTCCACGCTGAGGTTTTAACCCATGGCGGAGCAAGCAGAAAAACAAGCCATCTGGGAAGCACTTGCTTTACTTGCGCCTGGTTCATCCATAGAAAATCAGCGCGGGGACACCATCGAACTTTTAGTTCGCCTTGAGCGGGGGCCAACCTTTGGTTCGGGGGTGAACTGAACGTTCGACCTCCTTTCTCACTAAACGAATGATTGTCTCTCTCAGAATAACGTGTTATAATTTGTTTACTATGACTAATCGAACACGACATGCTCATGATAACATCAACTCTCATCTGGTGTGGTGTCCCAAATATCGTCGCCCGGTTTTGGCAGGCGATGTTGGTCGCAGACTGTCTGAGTTGATCCCACCGATTGTTGAAGAGCTGGAAGGTCATGTGTTGACCATGACCGTGCAAGACGATCATTTGCCTCGTTTCCCCCAACGATGGCAATTAACCCAATCATGCACAGACTGCGAAAGGAATTCCCATACCTGAAATCCCGATTGCCTTCCCTGTGGCCTCATTCGTATTATGCAGAAACAGCAGGTCACGTATCGGCTGAGACAATCCAGCGATAGATTGACGAGCAAAAGGGTCAGTAGGTGATAAATACCGCCTGTACCCAACTGATGAGCAGCAAGCGACGCTTAACGAGGTTTTGCGCCTGTCCTGCTGCCCTAGCTGATCGCCGCAAACGGTGGCAAGAGTCGCGCTACAGCGTCACCTACGACGAACAATCTGCGATGTGGAAACAGTGGCGCAACGAGGAACCGGAAGATAATCCGCTTCGCCTGGTCAATATGACCGCAGGGCAACAGGTCTTGCGGCAGCCTATCGGGAGTTCATGCAGGGCAAACGGGACCGTCCCCGCTTCAAAAACTGGCGAAGGTTTGATAGCGTCAACTACAAGCCCAGTGACGGTGCTGGCCTCAAAAATGAAAAACTTCGTATCCAACTCATCATTGTCCTGACTGCGGCTTCACGGTTGATCAAGACGTGAACGCTGCACGGCATATCCTCGATCTCGGATGGGTCGGACTTTCATCAGTCCGCTGCATCCGTCAGGCGTCAACGTAGTGCATTGGCACATGCGTAGCCTGAGAAGCGCCCCCGAACCGAAGGTTCGCCCTTTCAGTTTGCCGAACCTTGTGTTCGCTTTATCGGGGTGAGCCGTCACCATCCCTGATGGGCAACTGTTCACCGCACTTACCGATGTTGACCTTTCTGGCAAGATTGTGCAGCCAGACGTTTTCTGGTTGGCAGGACTTCGGATCGTGTGACGAAGTTCGCGTTGTATGGAGGGGGTGGTATGCGCGAATACTGGATTATCAATCCACTACATTGAAGTCTATGTGCTTAATGGTTCCGGCTACCATCGTGTGGGAGCCTATACACCCAAGCAGGCTTTCGATTCGCCACCTTTGAACCAAACGGTGACAGTTGCACACATCTTAGACAGAAACAACCCCACCGAATAGCGGGTGAGGTTGTGCCACGCATCTGCGAGTATATGACAGCACCGTACAGATAAGCAAATGCGGTGGACTTAACAGGTGAAAACAAACTCGTAGATTTTACCCTCTACTGTCGGGCTGTTGACCTGACATTGCTTACCAGATGAAAGCGCCCACATGGTGATATCGCCGTTGCTTGCTAGTTCGATATGTTCACCGCTGGTGGTTGCCTTCTTCTTGGCTGCTTTGATCTCATCGTCGGTGACACTAAATTGATGTTCACCCTGTTTAGTCTTTGGATTCCAGCGCCAGACCTCAAAACCCTTGTCAGTCTCGTAGATGTTGGCCAATGAGATGTAGCTGCTACCAAGACGGACGGGGTCAGCCGCTTGCACCCCAACCATACTGAGGATGAACAAGACTGCAACCACGAATATGATAAATAGACGTTTAACTTGCATTTGAAACTCTCCTAATCTGATTTGATGTTGATTGCATTGTCCAATAGGAAGATTGCATTGAGGTTCACAGGTGATTACAATTTAGTAATCGAATGTAAAGACAGGTTAATCTAGCTGAACGACGGTTATGTTCTGATACAATAGATGTGGGCTAACAATGCCCCAGGACGACCCTCATCATTGATGTTGGGGCTTGGTCATAGACCGCGATCACAATGCAGCGCGAAATATTCTTGAGTTGGGGCATCAACTCATACTGTCTCAGTTGGAAGAAGACCAACCTGATTTATTCAGGCCCTGACTTGCTCAGGCGGCGTCCAGCGTGAACGGTAGAAGCCCACTGAACCGCAGGTTCGCGCTTTCTTGTGGGAGTATGTCACGTAGCCTCTTGCAAAGAAATCGTGGCTGTGATCGATGGACGTACCTGGAATGAGTGAATGAAAAACATCCAGGAGATAGTGCAGGCGTCATTTAGAAGGCGAAGATCCCGTTGTAGCTGGGCATACTCAGACGATCAATGTCCCGGTACATGGTAACAAATCCCTAGGTCCGGAATTGCTCAAGAGTCTATACCGTGATATTCAACCTTACATTCCTGCCTGAAGATAAACGACGGCCTCATTTTTCCTCAGACTAGAAGATAGTTATGAAAGACCCACTTGATGACAAATTCAAAGCAACTCGAACGGGCACGGCTTTCGCTTGAAGGGCTGTCGATTGGTGATGCCTTTGGAGATCGCTTCTTTATTCATGCACATACAGCCCAATCCATGATCCAGTCATGGGCGCTACCCAAACCACCCTGGGAATATACTGACGATACCAACATGGCATTGTCTATATATGAGATTCTGCAGCGTTATGGAGACATCCACCAGAATGAACTCGCCCGGAGTTTCGCCGAGCATTATGATCCCAGACGGGGCTATGGCCCTGCGATGCATCGTTTATTAGCTCGTATCGCAGCAGGTGAATCCTGGCATGACGCTGCACGCAGTCTTTTTGATGGACAAGGATCCTATGGGAATGGTGCAGCCATGCGGGTTGCCCCGATTGGCGCTTACTTTGCTGATGATCTCGATCAAGTAGTTGAACAGTCTCGGAAATCGGCTGAGATTACCCATGGGCATTCTGAAGGTGTGGCAGGGGCGATTGCGGTTGCTGTCACCGCTGCTCTGGCTGTGCAGTTGAACGGTGCAGCAACACCCAGCCGTGTTAATTTCCTTGATCTGATCCTACCGCATGTGCCAGAGAGCGAAGTAAAGCGTGGGATCAAGCGTGCCCGCGATATTCGGTCACCAGTTGTTGAACATGTGATTGGCATGGTTGGGAATGGCTACCGGATAACAGCGCAAGATACCGTGCCATTTGCCCTATGGTGCGCGGGGGAGAGTCTGGCTGATTTCGAGAACGCAATGTGGTTAACTGCGTCGGCCCTAGGTGATGTGGATACGAACTGCGCCATAGTGGGTGGGATCGTATCACTCTATGTCGGTTATGAGGGCATCCCACAAGAGTGGGTTAATAGACGTGAACCCCTACCAGATTGGGCATTGGGTTTGAACCGTGGACTACGTTTCTAGCTGGGCTTTTGGAAACACACCGCCACAGCTAATCGAAATCCGAGCAAGATATTACCATCATCAAAATGATCGCTCTACCCCCAACTCTTAGGCAAAACCAGTAAGCTGTATTTGGTGGTTATATAGATAGGGCAAACAATGTATAAAAATTACCTGAGGTCAAATGGAATACACGTTCCCATTACGCTGACTCAGCGACCCAAGGATAACGCATTCTTTTTACTCCATTTTTATTAGATTTCACAACTTTTTGAGAATCTAGTTCAACGAGCTATGGCATAATTTAAACAGGTCTTACGACTCATTAAAGGCGGTCGACAATGCCGTATGCAATTGATTGGTATATTCCACAACGGGTCATTTACTTGCAGGCATGGGGCGCGTTTACCCTTGAAGGAGGCAAAGCCCTCAATGATCAACTGACAACTTTGTTAGACGCTGGTCAAAGTCCTGTTTCACTCATCATTGATGGAGCCAGGACGACTAACCTCCCAGTCAGTCTAACACAAGTGTGCCTCACCTTGAACTTTCTGCGTCATCCGGCATTAAGTTGGATGGTGGCACATGGTAAGCCCGACCCGGTTCAGAATTATATTATCCCCACAACGGCCCGGCTACTTGGTATGAATCTGGTTCGGGTTGAAACGTTTGACGAGGCAGTCGCGTTCCTGATGCAGCAGTTCCCTGATCTTTACAAGTACGAAATTAACCAGCACAGGAGAACAGTCGGATAAACCTAAAATCTATATCAAAAGTGCCTCGCCAACGGACAGTTCAGTAGTATAATGAGCTAAATATTTTCGACTTACTTGCATGAAAGGAGCCAGCCTGTTATTTTGAGGCAGGTTGAAGGCTTTTTAATGAACATCTTAATCATTGGTGGAACACGAAATATCGGTCATTTCCTGGCGATGCGACTCATAGAGATGGGGCATCGCCTTACTATTTTGAATCGAGGCATTTCGCGGGATAATTTGCCAGAGAACGTGTCCCGTTTAGCCGCAGATCGCACCGACATCAATCAGATGCGGCGGGCATTGAGTGGGCGTCAATTCGATGTGGTGGTGGATACCGTCATTTATGAAGGCTATGAAGCCGAAGCCATCATCAACATCCTTGATGGGCAGATCGGACACTATATCTTCATCAGCAGTGGACAGGTTTATCTAGTGCGCGAGGGGATTGAGCAACCAGTCAAGGAGGCAGATTACAACGGGCCTTTAATCGACCAACCCGAAGCCAATACCTACGATTACGAAGAGTGGTTGTATGGTTCGGGTAAGCGCGAGGCAGAAGACGCCTTTGCCCAGGCCTATCAGACTTCTGGTTTCCCTTATACCTCACTGCGACTACCAATGGTCAACAGTGAACGCGACTACCTCAATCGTCTCTATGGTTATCTGCTGCGCATTAACGATGGCGGCCCAATTCTCGTACCCGATACCCCGACACTGCCGCTGCGCCATGTGTATGTAGCAGATGTGATAGAAGCCATTGTGTGTTTGATTGAGCAGGACGCAGGCCAGGGCAAAGCCTACAACATTGCACAGGAGGAGATGCTGTCGTTGGTGGACTTCCTGGGAATTGTGGGACGACAGGTGAACAAAATTCCCAACGTGGTCACAGTCGAACGCGAGGTGTTGCAGACAAATGGCTTCTTGCCGGATTGTTCGCCGTTTAGTGATCTATGGATGTCAGTCTTGGATAATTCACTGAGCAAGACCGAGCTCGGGATGACCTATACCCCAGTTGAGGTCTATGTTGAGAACATTGTGCAGCACTATCAAGACAATCTGCCTAAGAAACCGCCGAGCTACCACCGCAGACGGGCCGAAAAACAACTCGTGGAAGCCCTTAAGTCTTAGACAACTGTGCCTGATCGTGGTATGCTGTACCAGTTGGCATCGGATTGCTCAGTAATGACCAGCAAAACCTATACAATCGGTAATATGGACTGTGTTGGATGCGCTCGTGAAGTCGAGGTGGGCGTTTCTCGGCTTGATGGCGTGGACACCGTTGAGGTGGATTTCGCCACTACTCTGATGATAGTGGACGGCACAGTATCATTTGAAAGTCTCAAAGAACGTGTTGAGGCCCTCGGCAAGACCATTGCACTCCCAGAGGATGAACAACCGGAGACCCAACAGGTAGGCGATATGTTTGGTTTCTGGTTGTATTTGATCGGGCGCCAAGAAACACGGCTAGCATTGATTGGGGGTGGGTTCATCCTCCTGACCTTGATGCTATCGGTTGTGGCTGGGCTGCCTGATGCGTTGAGCACCATGATTTACACTGGGGCGATGTTGACTGCTGGCTTTCCCATCGCCCGCAGTGGCTTCAATGCATTGCGCTTGAACCGTGAATTTACCATTCGTCTACTGATGACGATTGCCGCTTTTGGTGCGATCTTGATTGGTGAATATCTGGAAGCGGCGACAGTGATCTTTCTGTTTGCGATTGGCGAAGCGCTGGAAGGCTACACAGCAGACCGGGCACGGGATAGTCTGCGCGCTTTGCTGGCGCTCAAACCGCTGGAAGCGCTGCGTGTTCAGGGTGAACGGGAGCAGATGGTTCATGTCAACACGCTGGCAATCGGTGACGAGATTCTGGTGAAACCGGGGGAGCGGGTGCCGATGGATGGCACAGTGCTTGCCGGAAATAGCCGGGTGAATCAAGCACCGATCACAGGCGAGAGTATGCCAGTTGCCAAGACAGTTGACGATAGAGTCTTTGCAGGCAGTATCAACGAAGCAGGGCTGCTGCGCCTGCAGGTGACACAATTGGCGCAGGACAATACACTCAGCCGCATCATTCAAATGGTAACCCAAGCCCAACGCAACCGAGCACACGTTCAGCGCACAATCGATCAGTTTGCCCACTACTATACGCCTGCTATCGTGGTGATTGCGCTCCTGGTGGCGCTGGTGCCGCCTGTCGTGTTTGGCGCACCATTTAATGATACTCCCACCGGACAGGGCTGGTTGTATCGGGCGTTGACCATTCTGGTGATTGCTTGCCCATGCGCGCTGGTTATCAGCACACCTGTTACGGTCATCAGTGCCTTGACTGCCGCTGCTCGCCGGGGTGTTCTCATCAAAGGGGGCGCCTATCTAGAGGCATTAGCACAGGTGCAGGTGTTTGCATTTGATAAGACTGGGACACTCACGCAGGGCCAGCCTGTTGTGACAAGGACTCATGCGGTGCATTGTACAACAATAGGTGATGATTGTGCTGACTGTGAGGATGTGCTGGCATTAGCGGCCGCGCTCGAACGCGCTAGCAATCATCCTTTGGCACAGGCAGTGTTGGAAGAAACACACGCACGGCACCTAGCAAGTGTTTATGCACCTGCCGAACGGGTCGAAATGATCCCAGGGCATGGCATATGGGGTATAGTCGATTCGGCATCGGTGGTGGTGGGTAGTCACGGCTGGTTTGATGATCAGTATCCGCATGATGTAGCATTGTGCCAGATGGTGAATGAAGTCGAGGCCAAAGGCCAAACAACCTTGCTGGTTGGGTCGGATGACGAAGTGCGCGGGTTTATTGCCGTTGCAGATCAGGCGCGGGAGAGCAGTGCAGAGGTCGTTCGACAACTAGGGCAAATGGGTATCCAGACAATCATGTTGACAGGGGATAATGCGAAGGTGGCGGCTGCCATTGGTAAACAGGTTGGCGTGGACGATGTACAAGCGGGCTTGCTCCCGGAAGACAAAGTACGGGCTATTGAAGCACTCCCAAACGTGGCGATGGTGGGCGATGGTGTGAACGATACGCCTGCGTTGGCGGTAGCGACGGTTGGCATTGCGATGGGTGGCGCGGGGAGTGCCCAGGTCATGGAGACCGCCGATATTGTCCTAATGGCGGATGACTTGACCCAACTCCCCTATGCGCTGCGGCTGGCAGGTTTCGCCCGAAAGCTTATTCGTCAAAATATCGCGTTGACGTTGAGTATGAAGGCACTGTTCTTGTTGCTGGCAATGTTCGGTGGGGTGACGATGTGGATGGCAATTTTTGCGGATGTGGGCATGTCGCTGGTCGTTACCTTGAACGGTACACGCCCCTTGCGGCTGGAGTGATTAATCATGGTCCGGTTGCAACCTGGCAGATGCGGCGAGTTTGTATCGACCGTTCACTCATGCGCCTTCAGGTGAATGTCTTGCCTATTTCTGGGGTAAGCCGTATTGTCCTGTTCAGATGATGCTTTCAGACTAAGCAAATAGACAATGAGGCCCCACAACATAAGCATTCCAAAAAATGGGGACGACAACGCCCAGGCAGATAATTCTTTTTCCTCATTAAAATACCCAAGCAACAACAAGAGGTTAACACTGATCAGAAAGAAGGATATCATACTGATCCACCGGACAAGCCGCCGATTCTGCTTAGGCGTAGCAATAGCCAGTGCCACGTATACAAAGTAGATCAAGATCAGCCCGGATGGGGTAATGGATGTAGCCACAAACAGGGCCAGCAGAAGGACAGCAGCATACCCTAATGTTAATCGATCCGATTTACTCAGAACACCCCCTTGTTTTGAGATTGACCACAACGTAACGCTGGTAAGCACAATCAAACCTCCCCACCGGGTCAGATTCATCAGTAACGGGCTAACAATCCAATGCTCCACGTAGGGCGTATCAACGAACAGCCGGGCAGCAAAGCCATAGACTGAATGATTCGTATAGGAAATGGCTAATTGTCCTGTAGCAGCTAAATCAACCAGGATCACCGAGAAATAGTCAGTAAAATTGTCCCAGCCAGCCCCGATTATCTGGAAAGCAACAAGGAAGAATGAGAAGGCGGTGAACCCCAAAAGCACCCGCCAATCACACTTCCACACAAAGTAGAGGATGATCAGACTTTGACCCAGGCTGCCAGTGCAATCAATACCCCACTGATGAAAGTACGTTCATGATAGCTGGCGATCCAGGCCCAAGCTACACAAGCAAACAGAATAATGGAAACCTGCCCGTGCAGAAAGTTGATGAATACGGGCGTGAGCAAGGGGAATGCAAACCAGAGGAGAAGCCTAGAACGCCGCGATGGAATATATCGTGCCAGTGCATAGAGTGTTCCAACTAAGATGGGAATGTTGAACACAAACCAGATTATGGCTGAATTCTGGAAATCCCCAGGGATTACCATGACGGATAACAACTGAGCAAATAAGGGTGGGTAGAGATAAGGTCGAAAGGTATCGACACCCCTATATAGCGGATCTCCTTGATGGAGGTCGATAACCCCATTATAGTAGGCGATATAGCCGCCTGCTCCATCTGGATGTGTCACTATAGATTGTATACAACATGAGCAGGTAGACCAGCCAGAAGATTATCAAGCTGACAATGATCTATTTATGGCCTATCCAGCGGTTATTTGCATTCATCAGCTAATCACCCGGTCTAGAGAGATTAACGGTTAACGCAGGTTTTGGATAGGTGATATTATAAAATCAAACAGGCTGCTTCCGGCTTTCGTAGATAAGGTCGCAGGCTTCTTCAACTGTCCGCGCTTCCTGAACCCTATCCAGCCTCCCTGAGTACATACGACGAAGCACGCTGCCGATGGTACGCAGCATATCGTTCGCACCAATGATGACGGTCATGGCATGATTGGGGGGGCGCGACGCCACCACATGCCGAAAATGGGTAATTGTGCCATATGGCATTTTATCACCATTGGTGAAGTCCAGAATAACATCAAATTGATCTGGAATCTGTGCCATCTCTAATGCACGAGCAAATGCGACATGGAATTCTTCCCATTCCCACAGATCGTTAAGATGAATATATAGAATATCGTTTCTGTCCTCAATCCATTTTACTATTATTGTCATATCTTATCTAAACATATTGAATAGTTCCATATACGTTACCGTAGAAATGAATCCAACGCAAGTGATTTAGTAACTTCTATCAAAATTGTTACACATGAAGGTTGATACGCCCCACAGGGGAGTGTACCGTTAATCCTGCTTCTCGTTGGAGTGACCGCCGGACTTGACGAAATCAATGTAGATGCGGGCGTTGGCGTTTCCACCCAATTCGCGCAGTCGCAGCCTGCTCGCGTTCCCACAGATTGCGGGTTTCGGCAGCGATCTTCATATCCTGAATGTCGGCTTCGACCTGGGCAGCCTGCCGCTTAGCATTGATATCCGTATCGTTGTGACATACTCCCACAGCAAAAGGCGAACCAAAGGTTCAATGGGCTTCTGCCGTGAACGCCGGACGCCGCCTGAATAAATCAGGTTGGTCTTCTTCCAACTCAGACAGTATGAGGCGATGCCCCGCCTCAAGAATATTTCGCGCTGCGTTGTGGTCGCGGTCTATGACCAAGCCACAAGCGCAGCTTAACTCCCAATCTTGCAGTTCTAGCTTATGCTTCTGACCACAACCAGAACAGACCTGGGTCGTCGGTGTCTAGCGGTCTATCTTGACCACCCGCTTGCCACGTTTGAAAGCGACCCATTCTAGAATGTTCATCAACTGTGCAAAGCCCAGATCACTCACCTTGCGCCCCCACAAGCGTTTCATCGAACCAGAGGTTCGCCCCGTCCAGGTTCAGGTCTTCAAAACACAGCAGGTCGTATTCATCGCAGAGCTGATGCGCCAGCTTGAAGTGGAAATCACGTCGCTTGTCATCAATCCGAATGTGACGACGGGGAGGTGATGTTTCCCCTTCTATCGGTTGGCACTACCTTTAACCTTCTTCGACACTTGCCGTTGGATGCTGCGCAGACGTGGCAGATCATCCCGATAGAACCAAGGCGATGCTATTTGTTGCCCTTCATCATTGGTAAGAAAGCATTTGAGGCCAAAATCGAAGCCGCCGATTTGACCCGCGCTGACTTCGTTCTGCGCCACAAATCGTTCCACCACTGAGAAGCAGATCCACAATCTGCCTGCTGGATCACGCTTGATCGTGACCGTCTTTATATCGCCCTGCATCGGGCGGTGATACACCAACTTATAGACCTTCGTGCCGATCTGAACCCGACCGTACTTCTGTTCGCTGTCGAGCAGTTTCCAGCCTGTTTGTTTGAGCGTGAATGATCGGAACTTCTGCACCTTGCGGAAGTGTGGGAGGCCGCCTTGCTTGCTTAGGAGCGGCGCTGCAAAGCCAGAGCATGGTTCCAGATCAAGCCAGCAACGTTGATCTGCTGCTGCAGATGTCGGTTGCGCTTGGTGTTCTGGTACAGCCTCTATTTGTAGGTCTTGCGGACTTCTATCGACATGTTTGAAATACTCTTTCTCGTGCTCAAGCACTCTGAAGCCCTTTATATCCCACTGTTAAAACCTGGGGGCTTTACGGGGCTACCCGTAAATTCGGCGTGCTTCGGCTTCGATTCGCTCTGTTTCGGCTCTGGTACGAGCCTCAACCAACCGTGCTTCCGCCATTAACACCTGATTCAGGATGCTTTGCAGGTCGCCTGGAAAGATCAAGTCCTTCCCATCAACCTGAATAATGGTTACACCGTAGCCGCTGGCAGCGGCTTTAACGTCCTCCACAATATCTTCTAGGCTCATCGTCGCCAGCGAACGCCGTGCCGCCAGCTGCACATCCGTATAGAGGCGGTCTTCATAGCTATCGACTTGATGGACGGTTGCCAGCGGATCATTCACTTGAAACTGCACGATGATGCTGACTCGGATGGCGACCTTATCCGATGTAATAATCTCCTGTCCTTTAATAGTCAAGTCTCGTCCGCGCATATCCACTAGCACAACATCAACATGAGTCTTGTGCCAACGCAGAAAATCATACCAGCGCTTGCGGGGTAGGCGATAACGCCCAGCCTCCAGGATACGGGTCATGACCCCGTCTTCATACCACAGCCCGCGATGGGTATCTTTGATAATCAACTCGTTTCTGTTCAATCATCTTGCTCCTCTTAAATAGCTAAACATTAAAGGAGGGTCGATTTTGCTCGCCCCAGGACAATGCCCCGTAACGCTGCCCATCTGAAGGACAAACTTTTAGATTGGTTAGGAAGACCGATAGTGGCGATTCGAACGCCGTTCCCGTGTGAGTCCAGTCTGCTTCTGACACGCCGGAGCATACGTATCATAGCATACCTATTCGGTTTGTAAGGGTTCATTATGGTTCATATATTTTCAAGAGCTTCCAAGAAACCGTTTATAGAATAAAAGCGGCCCTAAAGCACCCTAAACACCACTCATGACCTATTTGCATGTTCTCTGCTTATGTGCTACACTGTCGTTCATCTGTTGGCTTAGTATAAGGAGGTGATCGAGAAAATGTTAGGTTCTAAGGTGGTGGCACCACTCTAACGTTCAACCTTCTATTGAGGAAGTAGCAACCGCTTAGGTGTGTGCTTCCACCAACACAAGTGCAAAATTTGCACACTTCGGCTGTGGCTTTGTCCACAGCCGTTTCAATGTTCGTTCCTATAAAATCCGCAAGGGTTACAGCGATAACATCCTAGCCGTTGTAAATAATCAAGAGCATTATTAACTCGCCCAACAAACTGGTTCCAGGTCTCACCATTAGGAACAGTTCGCAGAGGTCATCATTAATATGATAGAGCTGCACGAGTTGCTGGCTGATGATCGTCATACAGATCATTCTTCAGATAAAAGGCGAGCTTTTCAGCTTGCTTGATGCCTGCTGGTATGAGTCCTTTGCAGCCGACTTTGCCAGCTAAGAAACGTTCAACGTTGTGCATTAGTTCACCATGACGCACAAAACGTAAACGCATGGGTCTGATCTTTCATATTGATCAAAGGTTTTCATTTGCGGATCAGGCTTTAAATTAGCCGTTACTTCATACGCCCTGTGGCCTTGACGAACCAGCGTAGGCAGCTATGAAACACATCAGGTTCCAGAAACATCATCGGGCAGCCAGCAGCGATCACGTTTGTACCTGTCTGGTGACAGCGCTCAACCGCCCCCTGCGAGACACTGGACGGCATCATGGTGTTGTTGTGCATCCAGACATGCTGGATGCACAGGTCAATGGCCTCATTGACGACTTGCTCGGATATATCTGGGCTGTTCATGATGAAGACAGCATCCACACGCTTAGGTATGTCACTGAGCGTAGGATAGCATCTGTCGCCGTGTGGGGCTTCTGCACTAGGATGAATGGGGAATACCTCGTAACTATGATCACGCAATTTCAAGTAGATTGCTCCTGTCCCACTGTCTTTCGTACGGGAGAGACCACACACCGCGATACGCTTCTGGGCAAAAAATCGTCCACTCGTTCTTGATAATTCATAGTGAAATTTGTCACAATTAGGTGGCGTCATGATGGAACACATGAGGAAAAGGTGAATATGGTCACTTGTGAGATCACACGGCCTTTCTTGAGAATAGGGTAGATGTAATGTAAGTCTGAATAATGGTAAGGATAATATGAACATTCTCGTGCTTTACCAGAGCCGCAGCGGCCACACACAGCAGACAGCTCATGCTATCGCAGAAGCTGCACGCAAGCAGAGCCACGCACTGAGTATCAAGTCGGTAATTGAGGTGCAGGAATCGGATATCACCAATGCGGGCGTTTTGTTTATCGGTACATGGGTATAAGGGATGATTCTATTTGGCGTCAAGCCTGCGGGCGCATCTCTGTGGGTTCCGGCACTCCCCTCGTTGGAAGGCAAGCTTGTCGCTATTTTCTGTACCTATGCTTTCAACCCACGTGACGCTCTGCTGCGGATGAAGCGAACCAAGGTTCGGCGCAGCTTCTACAGCACGCATGAGTTACCTACCTCTACGTGAGGCTGTACAGACCCGTCCGGTCTGGCTCGATGCAAGACATTTATTGCTGCGTTGTGGTCTCTATCGAGCCAGAGACCACAAGCACATGCCACCCAACGATCCGAGAGTGTTAAACCCTCGAAGATTGCGCCACAGTTGGAGCAGGTTTTGGATGTGTAGGGGGGATCAACCAACACGACTTCACGTCCGGCGCTTCCAGCCTTGTACGTCAGATATTGTTTGAAAATACGCCGAACCGAAGGTTCGCACCCGCTATCCAAGATGCTCTTGCTGAGGTGCTTGTTTCTGACCCTGTTGCGCACCCGCAGGTCTTCCAACGCGATCAGGTCGTCGTGCTCAATCAGTTGGGCGCTGAATTTGTGCAGGTAATCTCTGCGCTGATTGGCCACATGTTCTTGCTGGCGTTAGACGCGAACTAAAAGTTCGAGTAACAACGCTTTGCGACGGTTCTTGCCACCCCGTTTCTTACGAGCCAATGACCGTTGCAGGATACGAAGTTTCGCCTGTGCTTGGCGGTAGTAGTTGGGGTTGCCGATCTGATCGCCCTCACTCGTTGTTGCTAGGGCTGAGATGCCCATATCTCAGCCGACTTCTTGACCTGTCTTGGGCAATTGCGCTGGCTCTGGCATTTCAACTGAGAAACAAGCGTACCACCGCCCTGCCTTGTGGGTGATCCGCAGCGTCTTGATCTGGCAGGGAACGAACCCACCGATGGCTCGATGCCAACGCACAGCGATACGACCCACACCTGACACCTTCAGACGACGACCAGCCATCCTGAAGCCATTGCCATATTCTTTGAAGCCGAGGCTGTGAAAGCGATGGCGGCCCTTGAAACGGGGATAACCTGGTGTCTCACCCTTCTTGACACGACGGAAGAAGGCTTGAAAGGCCTTGTCGCAGTCCGCTGCGACCACCTGCAAGACATGGCTGTGGACGATCGTCGCCTGGGGGAAGTGCGCTTGTAGTGCTTGACATTCCGCATCTGCTGGGTTTTGCTCACACTGCGTTCTTCCACACACATGTTGTCGAAGTGCCGAGCACAGGCCAAGATTTGCCAGAGATGACGCTTCTGGCTTCTGCTGGGATACAGGCGGTACTTGTCGGTCTTGAGCATTATTTCCCTTTTGGGGTTAGATCAACGCTAAACTCTGGTTAAAACCTTTGAAAACGCCGAACCGCGACCATTGAAATCGAACCAAAGGTTCGCTGCGGCTTGCGGCGGGCTCAAGCCCGTTTCGGTCAAAGTTTGCTGAGATTGGCGAGATTATTAGAAGCTAAAGGCGCGACCATCATTGAGCAGCAAGCATGGCATCGGAGCAATCCAGGCGGCGATACAAGCACCTTTGTAAGGCGTGTGTTGCAAGCGGCGGTGTAGTCTGGCTGTGGTTCGTACTGATCTCGCGGATGAAATAAACACGAACTCATAACTAAGACCAACCAAAGTTACAAAACGGTTTGAATCGCTTGACAAATAGAGCGAATTACATTAATTTACTCTTGGGTTAATTAACCATGTATTCAAATAAGGTGGTTCATGGGGAGTGACAACGACAAACTAAGCCAAACGTTCGCAGCACTGGCAAACTCAACTAGACGGGCAATTCTAGCACGATTGGCAGAAGGCGAAGCCACCGTCAACGAACTAGCAGAACCGTTCAACCTGAGTTTACCAGCCATATCCAAGCACATTAAAGTATTGGAGCGTGCAGGGTTAATCATCCAGGGGCAAAAAGCGCAGTACCGACCCTGCACCATTGACGTAACGCCTCTGCAGGAAGTATCCAAGTGGACAGAGCAGTACCGCCCGATCTGGGAGGCCCGCTTTGACCGCATAGACGACTATATCGATCAACTTAATCAACCAGGAGAACAACGATGAGTGAAAACGCCATTGTGATGGAACGCACCTTTGATGCACCCGTCACTCTGATCTGGCAGATGTGGACGCAGCCGGAACATTTTAAGAATTGGTATGGGCCAACTGGCTTCACTGTGCCTGTCGTGAAGATGGATGTGCGAGTGGGTGGCAAGCACCTATTCTGCATGGAATCGCCGGACGGTAGTATGAAAATGTGGACAACGGGCGAGTATAGGGAGATCGTCCCTCATAAGCGCCTGGTCTATACTGATAGTCCTGCTGATGAAAACGGTCAGGTGGTTGACCCACCATTCCAGGGGCACCCGGGCACAACCGAGGTAACGGTGATCCTGGAAGACCTGGACGGACGGACAAAAATGATTGTAAGGCACGCCGGACTCCCACCCGAGGCCCAGGGCGCAAGCGAAGGTTGGAACCAGGCATTGGGCAAGATGGCAGGATACATCGTAGCGGTTAGAGACACAAGCATAAAGGAAACTGAGGCATGAACCGGTATCTATTATCCACTTATGCAATCGAGGGAGACGTCCCTGGAGCACCGACCTCCCCAGAAGAAATGCAGACATTCATGGAACGAGTTGGTGCTGTTGAAGCCGAGATGGATGCAAGCGGTACGTTTGTCTTCAGTGGCGGCCTGCAACTGCACGGCCCCAACACGGCGACAGTCGTTGATGTCAGTAAGGGTGAAATGACGAAGCGTGATGGCCCGTTTACTGAGTCAAAGACTCAAATTGCCGGATTTTACATCATTAATGCCGAAAACATTGAGGAGGCGCTCGCCTGGGCGAATAAAGTTGCAGATGCAACACGCCATCCAATTGAAGTCCGTTCTTTTCATGCCACCGGACACCTCAATTCATAATTGACCCTAGGGCAATCATACTGTGCATGATTGCCCTATTCTTTCGATTGTCCCCGCCGGCGTTTGAGCAAACGAGCGCCGATATTTGTCTCAATTTCTTCGCTTGTTTGACCGGGCAGATCCGAGGCTTGATAGCGTGAGCGAGGTTGGCCCTCAGCTTTTGGTCGCTGCGCTTGCTGAACCCGTTCCTCACGGCTGTGGGCAGTTCGGGTTTTCAATGTGCTAATCGTGGTTGCAGGCTGCTGAACTGCTGTCTGGCTCCGTGCTCGTTCACGGGCATCACGCAGCGCTTGCATCTGTTCCTCTCTGGCGGTCTGGCGCATGGCACGGGCGTTCCCCCGCAGTAGTGTCCCTTGTGCCCAGACGCGCAGTCTGTGTAGATCGCTTTGAGTCACCAGCAAGCGACGGACACCAACATCAAACGGCAGCAAGATTATCGCCGCTAATAATAACCAGGGCCACAGCGGAACAGAGGCATTACGAGCGGTCAGGTTGTGTTCAAAGACCAGACCAGGTTCATTACTCAGGTTTTGTCCTGCGGTCAGATCCGCCACTGTTTGCAGCAAGCGATCATCGACATCATAGGCTTCGTATTCGGGCGAATAGCTCATCACCCAGCCTGTTAACTGGCTGAAGTCTGTTCCTGTGGAAACGTTGAGCATATAAGCGCCTTCTGCATTTGGGGCAAAGACAGCCTCATATTGTCCGGGTGCAACCTGTTGGAGTTGGACACGCTTCACTTCTGCGGTCGGGCTGATAACTGTTGCCTCCAGGTCGAGGCCATCCAGAAAATCACCGTCGTTGGTACGGGCATCGACAATCACGCGGGCGTTTTCGCCTTTCATCAACACACGTGTTTCCAGGTTGCTTGATGCGCCTTCGGTCATCGTCCAGCGCACGGCCTGACTCCAGAAGGTGGGGAAATCCGCCCACTGTATCCAATCCTGCCCCCAGCGGCCGGTTGCATCACTTGTAAAGGCTACGCTGCGTCCCAGCCCGTACTGCCACGCCGCCAACACCGGATCACGATAAGGTTCGGGGCCACGCAGAATCACCTGGGCTGCCGCACGCGGGGTCGTCGAGACATAACCTTGCAGCGCTGGCAGGGCGTTAATACGCTGCATAATGGGATGAACTGCGGTGAGGTCGGGCGTAAACGGTTCTTCCTGGATGTAGGTACGGGTCGCCAACACGGTTTCCATGGTGAAGATAGTGGGAATGCTTTCACCATCTGGGACATTGTGGTAATTGCCCTGGCCTTCTTCAGCCATGCGTTGCAGGAAACTCGCCTCAAACTCGCCGATAGAAATTACTGATGTGGTGACATTGTGGTTCGTGTTAAGCTCACGGCTCAGATCAACCAGGCCTTGTGGCGGCGCACCCCCGTCCGTCAGCAGGATGATGTGTTTGAGTTGCGACTCTTCCTGGATGATCGCAGCGCGGACAAGCTCCATCCCTGCCATGATGCTCGTACCGCCAGACGGTCTCATACTTGCCACCAAGCGCTGCAATTCGATCTTATTTTCCACATCCTGGATGTTCGCCACCCAGTACGCCTGGGTATCAAACGAAGCGACACCAGCACGGTCTGTGGGTTGCAAGAAATCGATGGAACGGATGATGGCCTCTTTTGCCAGATCAATATTGGCGAAGCCGCTCTGTCCGATTGCGCCCATACTGCCGGAACGGTCAATGACGTAGGCAATGGTGAGTTGAGGGATGCGTTCCTGATCACGGATTTGCATCTCAACCGGTAAGGCATCTTCCAGTGGTGTCTGGTAATAACCACCGGGACCGTAGGCCTGAGGGCCACCAATGACGACCAAACCACCCCCTAGATCGGCAACGTAGCTTTCCAAGACTTCCATGCGTCGCCGCGAAAGTTCGGTTGCCGGAACATTCGCCAACACCACACTATCATAGGCTGCTAATTCGGTGAGGCTGGAGGGGATAGTCTGTGGGGTTCGCGTTTCGATCTCAACTTCTTCAAGCAGCAGTGCCTCAATCAATGCTTCTGTCTCGCTAGGATCGCCGACGACTAGTATTTTTGAGGCCCCTTCTACCCGGCTGAACGCCCCAAGCTGGTTGTTCTGGGCGAAGCCGTCTGTACTAGGTTCAACCGAAACCATCCAATCGCGGAAGCCCGAAGGCCCACTGTTAAAGGGCCAGCTAAACTGATTATCGCCCGCTTTAAGTTCAACTGGGATTTCACTGAGCAGCAATCCCTCGGCTTGGATTCTGACCATTGCCTCCGTATCCAGATCGGAGTAGATAGACACATTGAGGTAGAATTGTTGATCTTCGTCAATGACAGTGGGCATGGCTATGTCTTCAACGATGACATCTGGCCTGGCTGTGCGTTCAAAGGGAACATAACTGATCTCCGCACCAACCGCCGAGGCAAGCTGGGCCGTATCTTCAGCAGAGCCAAGCGTTTCCTGACCATCACTCAAGATCACTATTCGCCGCGCCACATCGTCAGGGAAGAGCGCCAATCCGAGCCGAATGGCCGCTGCCAGATTCGAGTTGCCTTTGCTTGGATCAGCCCGGAGGGGGCCGAGTTCGTGGGCACTGCTCATGGAACGGGCGACCTGGGCATCTGTGCCAAAGACGACCACCGCTGCCAGATCATCGGGGCGCATTTCGTCGAGGGCTTGCTGGATATAAGCTTCGGCAGCTTCTTGATTTTCTGTCCCCATACTGTCGGAGACATCTAATAAAAACACCACCGCCAGCCGATTTGCTGACCGGATGATTTGCGTACCTGCTAGTGCGAACACCACCAAACCAATGATGATGACCCGCAAAATCAGGCTAGCGATGTCACGATTGCGGCGAAACCGATTGCGAGGCCAACCCAGATAGATAACAAGGGGAATGGCAAAGAGCAAAACAAGTGCCACGGGTGTGGTGATGGTCATGTGGGATTTCCAGCAAAACGAATAATCAGCATGTCGTGTGCGCCCTTCTGGAATTCATAAGGTACATCCATACGTTCAACTCGGTATCCGAGGGGGCCAAGCGTTTGAGTCAAGGGTTCAATATGTGCCGAGTATTCGTTGGCAAGGTTGTGCAGGGGGAAGACGCGAATGGCACGAGCTACCCGACACATCTCGCGGATGGCAGCGATGTGAAAGTCCAGCGATAGCTGATCAGAATACAGAAACAAAAAATGCGAACAGAGGGCAAGGTCAAATGCCTGATCATCAAAAGGGAGATCGGGCAGACTCGCCTCGATATAGCGCTTGGCTTGTTTGCCCACTTCAAAATCATTGAGAAAGCCCCGCATCGCCCGCATTCGGGTTTCGCCTAGTTGTTGTATGTCTTTAAAGTGATCCCAGACGAATTGATGGGCGTTTTCCTGCGTCTTGGCGATCACAAGATCATAAGTTTCGTGGACACGGGCTTGGATTTGATCTACACTAAAGGCATAGAGTGGATCACAGGACACAACGTTATAGCCCTGGCGCGTGGCTTCGGCATTGAAGCTGGCAGGGCCATCCCCACACCCTAGGATGCGGGTTTTCAGGTCGTCATCACTGAGGGCAAACATCGCCACATATTCATCAAATACTCGCCCCCAGGGTACAATCTCTTCCAGGGTAAACGGCATTATTGATTCCTTTGCCAGCCGAAGTAGATCATTGCACCAATTACAAGTAGAAGAATAAGAGTCAGGGAGTAGCTAAAATCGAGCATTTTTCAAATCACATCGTATATCCATCCGATTTTATCACAATTCATCCTTGAATCGGACAGGCAAGATGAGGGGGAGTGGAGAAAAACAAGGACATACAAAAGCGTGAGTCGTCCAGGGTGGAAGAACTCTTGTGAGCGGAATGGTCCCTTTGTTGCCAGCGACACAGAAGAAAAAACGGCGGTGGAAAGCCAGGTAAAAATGGCGAGAAATGGCAGCCAGAACGGTCTCCAAGTGGGGTGGTCAACAGTCGATTCAGCCTGAGTGTATCTGAAAAAGAGTTGGTTTTGAGAACACACGTTCTGAATTCAGAAGCCGACAGGCCCTTGATGGGCGTTGTGTCTAGGCTTCTCATAATCGCAAAGGTTGTCTACAAAATTCACCATTGTGCCAGGGTGCTATTTGATGCAATCTGTCCTGGAGCGGTATATAATCACGAACATATGAGGTCTCAATATCCTATGAGGAGGGGACATTGCGGGCAGCGGTTCTGCGTTTGACGAGGGAGATTATAGGCAACAATTGGCTCCCTGGGCATTATGTGTTGAGTGAATTCATCACCCAGATAATTGGCGCAAAACAGCAAGTAATGGAAGGTCACATCGGATCATACCGTGTAGAATTTGATTTCAGAGATTTGCTGCAACGTCAAATGTGGTTCAATCTATATGATGTGCAGGAAATCGCCCTGGTTAAAACCCTCCTTAAACCTGGTGATGTCTTTCTGGATGCGGGTGCAAACATCGGATTTTACAGTCTGGTTGCCAGCCAGCTTGTTGGTGAAACAGGTCAAGTTCATGCTTTTGAACCTATACAGGCCAACGTAGATCAGTTCAACACGACAATTGAGCGTAATAAGATAAACAATATTGAGGTTAACCAGATTGCCCTGGGTGCAGCTCCAGGCTTTCTGACGATCTATCAGGGCGATGACCCGATTGGGAACTCCGGTTGGGCTTCGGTCGTTCAGACCGAGCGCAAAAACAGACCGCGGGAAGTTGCTGTGACATCCCTCGATACATACTTGCAGCAACAAAATATCCAACAGGTCGCCCTGATCAAGCTCGATATTGAAGGGGCTGAATTTGCAGCCCTCCAGGGCTGCCAGGCGATCTTGTCGAGTGATTTCCGTCCAGCAATTATCCTGGAGTTAAACGAGTTCTTATTGACCCCAAACGGTCTTACTGCTTCCCAGATTCTCAGGCATATCGAGGCTTATGGCTATCGTTTTCAACTGATTGGTCGAACACTTGTGGATATTGATCCCAGCTTCCAATTGCACGGTGTCATGAATATTTTGTGCCTGCCAAGCTGGTAGCGGCGCAAACCACCAACTTCAAATATACTCAATACACTGGTGAAGAAGGCTATGCAAATGTGTGGGTACAGCGGGAATGTCATCACGCCGAAAAACGCGGTAGGCGGCCGTTATTGGTTTTGCTGGATGGGGATGAAGCGTTCCCCGGCTATGTCCTGCCTTCAGTATGCAGCACCTTAACATCAGAACATGCCAGATCATCCAGACGAAATCGCCAATGCAATTGGGGGTGTGTTATCAAACTTCACATTTGATTCTAAAATCGGCAGCAATAGACATAAAATGATGAGAGGAATCAATTGATGGTATCAGCCGCACACAAGCACTCCTTTAGTCAGAACGTGAACTTGATGGTCGAACGGGCAATGACATTGATTGATCTACCCAAAGGCCTGCCGGAACATATTCAGGCGTGCAACAACGTCCTGGAGGTTCAGTTTCCTGTCCGGTTGGATAATGGCAATTATGAGAACTTTACGGGATGGCGGGCCGTCCACAGTGACCACCGTGTTCCGGTGAAAGGTGGTATACGTTATGCGCCGAACGTACATCGGGATGAGGTGATCGCGTTGGCAACCCTCATGACATATAAATGTGCGATTGTAAACGTGCCCTATGGCGGCTCAAAGGGCGGTCTGCGCATTGATCCACGCCAGTACAGTGTGAGTGAACTGGAGCGCGTCACACGCCGCTTCGCCCGTGAACTGATCGCCAAAGGTTACATCACGCCATCGGGCAACGTCCCCGCCCCAGACATGGGGACATCCTCACGCGAAATGGCCTGGATTGCCGATACCTACCGCACCATGCATCCGACGGATCTGAATTATCTGGGATGTGTAACAGGCAAACCCGTCGGGAGTGGTGGCATTCGTGGGCGCACAGAAGCGACAGGGCGCGGTGTGCAGTATGTGTTGGTAGAATTCTTCCGGCATTCCGAAGATGTCCAGATGGCGGGCCTCACAGGCAAAATCGCGGGCAAGCGCATCGTTGTGCAAGGACTGGGGAATGTAGGCTATCATGCGGCGAAATTCTTGCAGGAAGATGAAGGCGCCAGAATCATCTGCATCATCGAACGCGATGGCGCTCTGATTGACGAGATGGGATTGAATGTTGAGGCGGTTCGCCAACACATCAACGAACATGCCACGATTGAAGGATATCCTGCACCGAGGTTTGAACCGGATGGACACAAATGCCTCACGCTGGCATGTGATATTTTGCTCCCAGCAGCACTGGAGGGTCAGATTACAATTGAAAACGCTGATGACATACAGGCTAAGCTGATTGTGGAGGCTGCCAACGGCCCGGTGACATTCAAAGCCGATGAGAAACTACGAGATCGGGGGGTTGTCATCTTACCGGATGCCTATGTCAATGCCGGGGGGGTGACTGTTTCGTATTTTGAATGGATCAAGGACTTATCGCATATTCGTTTTGGCCGGTTGGATCGGCGGCTGGATGAACAGCGCGGCGAACAGCTTATTTACGCGCTAGAAGCCATGACAGGCCGAAGCGTCCCACCCCAGATTCGGCGGAATTTGACCATCGAAACGGATGAACTGGCATTGGTGCGATCTGGCTTAGATGACACAATGCGGCTGGCGTATCAGGAAATTAGCGAAGCGTTCCATGCAGAACCTGGTATTCCAGATTTTCGTACCGCAGCGTTTTATGTTGCCATCAAGAAAATCGCCCAAACCTATTCGGATATGGGGGTTTAGGGTTCCCCCTACGAATGGGGTCGCACCATCCACATCGAAAATCAGGTATACTAATGGCACGATTAGTTCAGTAATGGGAACAGACTCACATGGCGACGGACACGGCAAGCGATCTCATCATCGAGACCAGGGACCTCGTAAAATCATTTGGCAAATTCACCGCCGTAGATGGGTTATCGGTGGCAGTGCCTGCCGGATCAATTTATGGGTTCATCGGGCCGAATGGCGCCGGCAAAACCACCACCATGCGTATCCTCACCACCTTGACACGTCCGACTGCGGGACAAGCCTGGGTCGCAGGCTACTCGGTGACAGAAGACGGCGAACGCCGGGCTGTCCGCCGTGCCATTGGCTATATGCCAGATGAATTTGGGGTATATGATGATCTGCGCGTGTGGGAGTACCTGGATTTCTTCGCTGCCTGCTACGACATCCCCGAAAATGAACGACGTCAACTGATCGGTGACTTATTGGAACTGGTTGAACTTTCGCATCGCCGGGAGGATATGGTGGATAAACTCAGCCGAGGCATGAAGCAGCGCTTATCGCTGGCCCGCACCCTGGCTCATGATCCGACAATCCTCATTCTGGATGAACCCGCATCCGGGCTTGATCCGGGCGCACGCATTGAAATCCGTGAATTGATGGTTGAACTGGCAAACATGGGTAAGACCATCTTCTTCTCGACCCATATCCTGGCAGATGTTGAAAACATCTGTACGCATGTCGGCATTATCGAAGCGGGCCAGATGGTGATGCAGGGCAGCATGGGTGAGATGAAATCACAGGCCCATCGCATCATCATCATCACCGTGAAGGACAATGACACCGCCAATACGGTCAAGTCACTGGTGGGTGGGCTGCCCAATGTATTACAAGTCAGCATTATCGAACCGCGCAGTGGACGCTCGCGGGTGCAGATCGATTTTGATGGCGACGACGATGGCGTTGCGGCGATCAATCAACTCCTGCATAAAGAAGATATCTCCGTTCTGGGCTTCAATGAGGAAATGGAAGACTTAGAAAGCCGCTTCATGAGTGTAACGAAGGGGACTGTCACCTAAACCGGGGAATAAAGGTATCAACCCCAATCAACATAGCCAGTCGATGATCTATGTCTGGACAAGCGTTTCGTTAAGCTTATCTATCGCCATTGGCAGGTTGTTTCGTTTCTTCTAAATCCCCCTAAAATTTGGGGAGGCACGGTGTGAAATTTGTCTCTATAGTATGGGCAAGCCTAGGTTTGTTACGAATTTCACATTAAAGGACACCCGACCAATGCCTGAATCATTCAATTCCAAATTCTGGGGCTATGTTGACGAACTCATCGCCAAAAGCGAGATTGTGGTTGACCGCCCCAAAGATACCCCGCACCCGGATTTTGATAACATGATGTACCCGCTGGATTATGGCTACCTCGCCGGGACGACCTCCAGCGATGGCGCTGGTATTGATATCTGGTTAGGGGCCAGTGGCAATCGAGATGTCCAAGGCGTCATCTGCACAGTGGATTTGCTCAAACATGACTCGGAGATCAAGATTCTGCTCGGCTGCACCGAAGCCGAGATGCGAACTATCGCCCAGTTCATCAACAACGGTAAACACATTGGCGGCCTGCTTATCCGGCGGGATTAATTCTTAATTTAAATTAATTTGTAATTCAGTCCATTATTGGGTATAATGGGCCGATGGATACTGAAAAACTGCAAGATATAGCCCATCAACTGTGGCAGCGGAGTTCCGAATCGTCCGATAGAGAAGAGGTCGAATTGTTGGTGATGGTGCTTATGCTGTACCCCTATTTTATGGATTGCTTGGAAAACCTCAAGGAGCAGGAACAACCCGCCACCTATCAAAAAGCCAAGACCACCCGCCTGCTGGTCGAAACCCAGATCAAGAAGGGTATCGCCAAGCATCTATCGATTGATGTTAACGCCAAGACAAAAGACGATAAGAAACCAACGGGCAATCCGCCGGAACTCAATTTTGACACGACGCAAACTCGGCGCATCCCGCCGCAGTCATTGGCGAAAGCTCGCCAGCAGTTCAGGCAACAGCAACAGAACAAAAGACCTGAAACTGGTTTCTCGCTGTCAGTCAGCCAACCGGAACTCCGCTTAATTATTAGCGGGATTGTGGTGCGCTTCACACCAGAAGACGGCTTTGAACTGGTGTTCGGTCGCAACGATCCAGATCGAGAGAACGATAAGGACATCTTTGATGTCACACCCTATGGTGGCAAACAACGCGGGGTCTCGCGGCGTCATGCGCGCTTGCATATGGACAAAGGCCAGCTCTTCATCACCGACCTGGGCAGCACTAATGGTACAACTGTAGCAGGTAAACGCTTAACACCCTTTGTCGCTAAACAGCTTGCGAAGGGCAACGAGATCATCCTGTCAGGTTTGCCAGTTCAGATTGTGTTCCGTAGGTCAAGTTAACTCTTTGCGGTGGGTGAGCAACTCCTTATATCTCTTTTGTCCTGTAAAACCCACCAGCATTAGGCGAACCTAGGCTTCGGTGGGATAGAAGGGACTTTCAGCTTGCTTCAGCCAATCAAATATAGTATATAATCTATTGGTTTTGATAGATGGAAATAGCTGGACAGGACAAAAAATACCGTACTTCTCACAATATTGTCTATGGCTGTCCATATCACGTCATTTGCTGTCCAAAATATCGACGCAAGGTATTGACTGGTGAGGTTGAAATACGCTTGAAGAAACGCATTCTTGAGAAGCAAGCTGACTATACTTGGTTCATGAGATGGAAGTCATGCCCGACCCCGTGCATTGGCTTCTGGATGTTGACCCGCACACTGAGATCAACAAAATTGTGGGGCAGATGAAGGGGTCTACAGCCCACATGATCTGCAAAGAGTATCCATATATGAAGAAGCGTCTTCGGAGTCGCTGGACGCGCTCAAAGTTGATATCACCTGTGGGTTCAGTCATATCAGAAGTGATGAAACAATCCATTGCAGATCAGAAGCACGTATAAGTACCGCCTTGATAGCAAGAGCAGACACAACCAGCATCTGCAGCAGCAGATGAATGTCGCTGGCTTGATCTGGTAACCATGCTCTGGCATTGCAGCGCTGCTCCTATCGGCTGACAGGCAAACACATGGACTTATCGCGGATGCAACGCCACATCGCAAAGTTGCGGATGAAGAGCACTCGGCTCGCAGGCAGTGCAGGATGTGCTCGAGCGACAAGAGAAAGCCAACGAGCGTTTCTTCAGCAAGCAAGGCGGCCTCCCACACTTCCGACGCTGTGTGACCAATATGACCTGCTGTGCTTTGAAGACCTGGACCTGGACGGGGCGAACCTCTGGTTCGATGAAACGCTTGTGGGGACGCAAGATGAGTGATCTGGGCTTTGCACAGTTGATGAGCATCTTGGAATGGGTCGCTTTCAAACGTGGCAAGCGGGTGCTCAAGATAGACCGTTGGACACCGACGATCCAGGCCTGTTCTGGCTGTGGACAGAAGCGCAAATTGGAACTGAAAGACCGGGAGTTGAACTGCGCTTGTGGCTTGGTCATAGACCGTGACCACAACGCAGCGAAGAATATTCTTGAGGCGGGGCATCGCCCTGATTTATTCAGGCGGCGTCTGGCGTTCATGGCAGAAGCCCACTGAACCTTTGGTTCGCCTTTTGCTGTGGGAGTATGTCACCAGGCACTCCCTGGCCTTGGCTGCCAAACGGCATCGGTTGCCCCGTTTAAATAGATTCTCCTGAAGAGCACATCTCGTGATGTCAGGTGCACACCAGGGGGATGACGTCACCGATGAATACAGTTTAGTGTTGCTTCGCACGGCCTGCAGAGCGTCACGTTTATGCGGTTGAGTTATTCTGATTAACCGTTTGCATCAAACCAATGCGTTGCGCCAACCAGGGATAGGCCGCTGTCGCCATAAAGCCGATTAAGGCTAGAAGGGGAACGTTCCAGATAATCGAATCGTCTTCGGTGAATGGATTGAGGGCAAAGAACACCCCCACCACCAGAACGATGCCAACTGCATAACGCAGTATCCGCTGCCGGGTTGCGCCATCAATCACGAAACGGATAGACCAGGACTCGACAATCAAGCCCATGCCCATTCCCAGCACAAGGCCAGCCAACGCCGCGCCTTCGGCCGAGGTAGATGTCATGACTAACGAGACAATGCTCGCCAGCACAACCGCCGCAACATGGGTTTGTCGGGAGGTGCCTTGGGCGAGGTCTGCTAGCACATCGACAAGTGGATTGACGATAACCATGACCAATACACCCAGGACCACACCACCGAGGATATCAGTTGGGTAATGGACACCTGCATACATACGGGACCAGGCCATAAACAAGGCTAGAATCGCTACACTCAACAGCCAGCGCAGCTTGCCCAGATAAAGGACACCCGCACCCCAGATAGCGATGCTGAGGGTGACATGTCCTGATGGGAAGCTCTGGGTTTCCTCATCGAATAGCTTGGTGACTGCTTCAGGATGGGCGACATACGGACGATCAACGTCGGTGATCTGCTTGATAGTCATGAGCAGCACACCAGCCAGCAGCAAACTGAACAGCAAGCGCATGCCTAATTGTCGGTTGATGCACCAGAAGATCAGCAATAGTATGACCAGAAAGAAGATACTGCCACCCACAAAATCAAGCAGCGTCGCCAGCATATCCAGCAAGTTGCTACCGTTTGATTGTAATGAGATGATGGTGTTCATAGGTTCGGCCTCCGCTGGGTATTATAGCGGATTCTAGTAGAATAAACGCATAGTAAACACCGGGGTACATCATGACACTTGACAATTTGGATAGGCCCTCAGTTTTGCCATTATCGGATGCCCCCCCGAATACAGAACATAGGTTCTGCCATACACTCAGCCTGTATCAAAACACTTGGAGACCGTTTTGACTGCCATTTCCCGCTACTTCCCGTAGAGAATATGGTAACGGGTTGATGACATTAGTTGATTGTGATCAAGGGCAAGTCATGGGGTTTATTCCCTTTGGTCAACGACTCCCCGATAAGGCGAACCTTCGGTTCGGGGGCGCTTGCAGTTCAGGCGGGGTTAAGACCGCGAACCGGAACAGTTCGACATTCACTGACCGCGTGAGGCGCATTGACTGACGCCGTACCGCGAACGCCCCTGAACCCTGGTTCACGTTCACGGCACCGTTCACGTCCGCGTGGGCAGAGAAGCCACACGACGTACACTCAAAAACACTTTGCGACTTGCGATTAGACCGATCAACACAAACACATCTTGCTCGTGTTGCGGGGGTCAACATAGACCACTGGCGCACCATACAACTGTGCTTTGTAGGCAATCTTCATGCTCAAATCAGCAAACGACCAGCTATGCAATTGGCTTCGCGCTGCATAGCTGCGATGCGACTTACGGAGCCGTACCCGTTTGCGAATATCAGTCAGGTCTTCCAGACTGATCCTGCGCCCGGTGCGGTCGCCCTGAGGGCTTCTGGCCTTCTTCACAATTGCCTTGCTGATACAGTGGTTGACATCATTGACAAACCGACACTCACGACCCGAACGTTTCTTCAGCAGTCGTTTGGCCGACTTGATTCCCTTTTGCTGGAGCTTCTGACGCAACTGGTTGACGTGGGTTCCAGAGTAGCGTTCCCCATCGTCGGTGGTGGCAATATTGACGATGCCCAGGTCAATACCCATATAGTCGCTCACATCTTCTTCGGTGGGTTCATCAATGTCGTAGGTGGCGAAGATATAGAACTCGCCCCGGATGAAGGCCAGGTCGCTCTCACCCTGCTGGTGCTGGCCAGCCAGTGTCCAGATCGAGACTTCCTGGGTCTCCAGCCTGAACTTGAGGATGCGATTATCGTAGGGGAACGCGCCGTGTTTTCTAAACTCGCGCCTGGTTTTGCGATCTTTCTTGTAGCTATCGGCCACCTATGCGGACAACTCAAATCGTTCGCGCACATCGTAGTAACACAGGTGATGCAATTTGTAGGTACTAAAGAGGCTGTTTTCCCAAGCCAAGTCGCTTATGTAATTACAGGCCGTGTTCGCTCGTTGCAGCGTTTCATGCAGCAATTTGCGACGATCTGGGTCGGGATTGAGCTTGATTTTCGCAGTCAATTTCATGTGCTATACTTAGCACATTCTTTCGCAATTTTCAAACAGTTGAAAGGAGGTCGAACCGAAGGTTCGATGGGGTCTCCATGCCCGTTTTCTATGAACTGGGTCATTACAGGCAAAGTGATGTTGCACGTTGAGTGACGGCTCACCCCGATAAAGCAAACCTTGTGTTCGGGGGCGCTTCTCAGGCTCCGCATGTGCCAACGCACTCCGTTGTCGCCTGACGGATGCAGCGGACTGATGAAAGTCCGACCCATCCGAGAACTTTCGTTTCTCTCTTATAGTGCGATTCAGATTTTACGCGGCGATCTACTCGCCACAACCTGCTATCTGAAGTTGTTAAAAAGCCGCGTTAGGCAACCACCGGGCCTTAATGTCCTCGTGCAGTCTCGGCCTAACCGTAATATGTTAATTTTAGCACAGATATGCTTACTCTGAAAGGAGGGCGGCATTCCGGGAGTGGGTGATTGCACCAAATTTGATTTCGGGTTCTAAAAAGTTCAAGAAGTGTCGCAAGCGGTTATTCTCAGGTACTTACGATATCTCTTGTGAACTTTAAAAAACCGCAATGACACGGTTTTTCATTTTGATGCGATTGCCCTGCATTCCGGGGGTGGGGATTCTTGAGTTTATTATTTAGCCCTGCTATTGTATTATGAGCTTGATATCCTGGACATGTTGCATCTATAAACATACTTTTCTCCAGTCCCGGCCTTCCCCACCCCGCTCAAGGCGAACCGAAGGTTCGATGGTGTCCCCTGCCGCGTTTTTATGGAATTGATAGCTTGCCTGAATAGCAATTTCCCTACTTCTCCCAAAAACGCTCACTCAGATATTTAGCGGCATTGTCCGGGAAGACGGTCACGATTACACCAGGCTTGCCCCTTGCCATCAGTTCCTCTGCCACTTGCAAGGCTCCTACCATCGCTGAGGCTGCACTGATGCCGGCCAGATAGCCTTCTTCGCGGGCCAGACGCCGCGCCATCTTATGGGTAGCTTCGGTGTTGATGTCGAGGTTACGGTGGGCGAGGGTTTCGTCATAGATACCGGGTTTGATGGCACTTTCCATGTGCTTCAGCCCTTCAAGCCCATGAAATGGTGAATCGGGCTGGACCGAAACCACCTCAATATCAGGATTGAACTCGAGCAAGCGGCGAGCTGTGCCAGTAAGTGTCCCGCTTGTACCCAATCCAGCAACAAAGTGGGTGATCGTGCCATCCGTCTGCTCCCAGATTTCGATACCCGTCGTCTTGTAATGAGCACGCCAATTGGAGGGGTTGTTGTACTGGTTGGCGTAGAAATATGTTTCAGGTTCACGCTGCACCAGTTTATGCACAGCGATGATCGCGCCGTCGCTGCCTTCCAGCGGATCAGTCAGCTCCAGTTCGACACCATAAGCCCGCAAAATGGCGAGACGCTCCGGGCTGACGTTGGCGGGGACAAATAGCTTGACTGGGTAGCCCCGTGCCGCGCCGAGCATAGCATAGGCGATACCTGTGTTACCGCTCGTGCTATCGAGGATAGTCTGTCCAGGCTGCAGGCGCCCATCTGCCTCAGCTTCCAGGATGATGTTCAAGGCTGCTCGATCTTTGACGCTGCCGCCAGGATTAGCCCATTCTGCTTTGGCGAAGATCTTGATGTTTCCTGGCAGGTGTCCAGTGATGCGGCGGAATCCTAGCAGCGGGGTATTGCCGATTTGTTCTTCGATGCTTTTCTCTAATGTTTCGATTTGTGGCTGTGCATATATCATGTCTGTCCTCAGGATAAACAAAAAGGCCAACAAGCAAATAAAAAAGCACGGAGAAGCTTCCCTACTATGGGACGCGCCGTGCCTTGCTTGCTGACCTGGAAAAGTCGTATATCAGGTTCCTGTCAGTGGAAGGTGGTTAACGTCCCTTTCTCAGACAGGTACAACAACAAAGATTGAAAAATGGTCGCATAAGTTTGCTCTAATCTCACTTGTGAGCAGTCTAACCCACATTGACCCAGAAGTCAACGTACCTTAATGAAAACCTAATAATTGGTGGTCTTACCCGTTGGGCCTTGACCAAGATCAGTGAGTTGCCACTATTGTAACCCACAGCAGGCGAATCGAGTCTATAATTGGTGTCAGAGAGAGAGTACTGAATTTCGTAGATAGAACTTGACAATTTGGGTAAGTCTTGTCTGAATACAGAATATACGTTCACCCAAATCAGCTCTTTTTCGTTTACACTCAGGGTGTATCGACACACTTGGAGACCGTTTTGACTGCCATTTCCCACCAGTCCCCCATTTTCCGTGTTCTCCCGCGTTGCTGCTGCCATTTTTTTGTTGCACGGCAGCAGCAACAAAGGGACGATTCGGCCCACAACCCCTCCCATGATCGCCAACCTGATGGACATCTATGCGATTCACCACTCTCTGCCAGACAACCAAAGGAGATCGTCTATGGCTGCACTCTATCCCCTGTTACTGCAACCCTCGCTCCATACGAAGGTGTGGGGTGGGTGCAAATTGGCTGATGAAATGCACAAACCCCTACCTACCGATGAACCTTACGGCGAAGCTTGGGAACTGCACGATACCTCAATTATCGATAATGGTGTGTTGGCTCGAAGACCATTGGGTGATGTCCTGGCAGAATACGGCACACAGCTTGTCGGTGAGGATAACGACCCTGCCGAGGGTTTTCCCTTGCTGGTCAAGCTACTAGATGCGGCGGATTGGCTATCGGTGCAGGTGCATCCCAACGACGTGCAAGCTGCTGAACTGGAAGGTCAGCCACGCGGTAAGACCGAGGCCTGGTATATCCTGGCGACGGATCCTGACGCAAAGTTAGTGATTGGTGTCGAACCGGGCACGCAGCGTGAGGCAATGGCAAAGGCTATTCGGGAGGGCACGCTGCAGGACATATTGGTCTATCAGGATATCGAACCAATGGATTTGTTGTATATCCCAGCAGGAACCATTCACGCCATTGGCCCTGGCACGCTGTTGTATGAAATTCAGCAGTCCTCCAACACGACTTATCGTCTCTATGATTGGAATCGGATGGGGTTGGATGGTCAACCGCGTGAACTTCATATCGAGAAGGGCGTGCAGGTTTCCAATGTGGACTCTGTGCCAGAGGTCCAGCAGATGGCTGCGCTAGCGGAGAGCAACCGTCTGACACTAGTGGCGGGCGAATTCTTCACCACCGAATGGATGCGCAATCCACAGCAGGTAGTACAGGCAACAGGGGGGCACTTCCATGCTTTGACCTGCCCTAAGGGCGAGATAACAGTACAAACAGGGACAGACCGCGTGACCATGACCACAGGCCGCACGGTTCTTATCCCAGCCTCGATCCCAAACTATACGCTTGAAGGCCAAGGCGAAGTCTTGCTGTCATACCAGAGTTAGGGTTTCAGCTACTTCAGTGACGGCTCACCCGGATAAAGCGAACACAAGGTTCGGCGAACTGAAAGGGCGAACCTTCGGTTCGGGGGCGCTTCTCAGGCTCCGCATGTGCCAACGCACTCCCTTGTCGCCTGACGGATGCAGCGGACTGATGAAAGTCCGACCCATCCGAGATCAAGAATATGCAGTGCGGCATTCACGTCTCGATCCGCCGTGAAGCCACAGTCAGGACACTGATGCGTCCGAACACGCAAGCCTTTTTTCACCATCGCACCACACCCGTTGCATTGTTGCGACGGGTTCTTGGGATAAACTTTTACGACCTCAACCCCGGCCTCGATAGCCTGGTAGTCGAGAATTTCGTAGCAGATACCCAATGCAACATCGTGCGCAGCACGGGAGAGGGTGCCATTGCGCAGCATAAAACTGAGGTTCAGGTTTTCAATCGCAATCAGACCGTAGGCGTTAACCAGTTGATGTACCGCTTTACGGCGGCGCTGACTGCCTTTCTTACGGCGGGCAACTTTGCGCTGCAATTTGCGCAGGCGCACCAGCGCAGCCTTGAGATCCTGAGGACTGTCTATGACCGTACCATCACTCAGACCCAGCGCGTGATGCATACCCACGTCGATGCCAACAGGTGGTTCTTGGGAGGGTTGGGGTTCTACCGTTTCGCTTTCAACCTGGAGGCAGACATACCAGCCAGAAGGCTTGCGCAGGATGAGGATGTTCTTGAGTTTGCCATCAGGCACCGGGCTTAACCGAAATCAAGCCGACATTCTGCACACGCAGTTTGCCGTCTTTGAGACCCGCACCATCGCCCGGTTTGTAGGTCACGCTATCGAACCGTCTCCAATTCTTAAATCTGGGTCGTCCACGCTTGCCTTGCATGAACTCACGGTAGGCTTTATCCAACCGCCACAAGACCTGTTGCCCTGCGCTCATATTGACCAGGCGAAGCGGGTTATCTTCCGGTTCCTCGTTGCGCCATTGGTTCCACATCGCCGACTGTTCGTTGTCGGTCACACTGTACCGCGATCCCTGCCACCCTTTACGACGATAAGCCAGAGATCGGTTGTAGACCCAACAGGACAGGCGCAGAATTTCGCTCAATGTCTCTTGCTGTTCTTCTGTTGGGTACAGTCGGTACTTCAGTGTACCTATCATCGACTGACCCTTTTGCTCGTCAATCTATCGCTGAATTGTTTCAGTCGATACATGACCAGCAGTTCCAGCGTAGTAGGAACGAGGCCACAAAGAGGGCAAACGCCACTTCAGATGCGGGAATTCTTTCCTCAATTGATAGGCAGTTGCACCCTTAACCCTGTGCATGATTGGGTGAATTGCCATCGTTGGAGAAAACGAGGCCAACAGGTGAACGTGGTCATCTTGAACTGTCAAGTTCAACACGCTTCCTTCCAATTCTTCAACGATTGGGGGGATCAACTCAGAAAGTCTATGACCAACATCGCCTGCCAACACAGGTCGCCGATACTTTGGACACCATACCAGATGCGAGTTGATGTTATCATGAGCATGTCGCGTCCGATTAGTCATAGTAAACAAATTATAGCACGTTCTTCTGAGAGAAACAATCATTCGTTTAGTAAGAAAGGAGTAAAGCGCTTCCCCACCCCGCTCAAGGCGAACCGAAGGGTCGATGGGGTCCCCGCGCTAATTTTCTATGGCATCTCGGCAGAAGGAAAGTATGTGTATAATCCCAGTGGAGAGGACAGCCATCATCGCCCGAACTGATTCTAATCAGCAGGGTGATAAGGGAGCATGGTTCGGCAGGCTGGATAGTTTGGACAACCCCAGAACTGCTCCCCGGCATGGGCCCCCTTCCGCGCAGTGCGAAGTGACATCTCTGTACCACAATTGGGGCAAACTGGTGGGAGTGGGTTTGGGGTATCCTCTATAGCGATAACTTCATGGGAAACGGGAAGGTTCAAAAGGGGTTCAATTTGAGCTTGAATGGCCTCAATTTGATAATGCTTGCCAACAGGTATGTGGATTAATGGCAGACCTGCTGCACCGAAAACTTCGTTAACAAATGTATCTTGCTCCTTACGATCTTTGCGTTGATGACTTCTATCATCCAACTCGATCCCAAGCATTGGTTTCATTGATAGCGGGTCACACAATAGAAAATCAAGATGTTTACGATCTATTTTGTTTGTGTAAGTGCGAAAGCGGCTAGAATCCTGATGTTGAACGTAAAAAATGTCATTGAGGTTAACTTTTGTGCATATCGTTGCGTGTTGCTCGACTGCGGTTTGCAGGGCTTCATAGAACTTTAATTCAGCAGGTGTTAGAAAGTGATCGCGTAGATGATAGGGATACCCCACTGAAGATCTATCTGCGGTCTTTGTTTTTTCGCCTGCAAGTAAATTGATAATAAAGTTGACTACGTCATCAGCAGATTGTTGTAAAAGCCCTAATGCTCGAAGTAGTCTCTGGAGCATTCCAAGTTTATTTTCAGATGGCATAATTTAATTGCCCTCTAACCCTACTAGAGAGATAATTATGTTATATAATTAGTATTTAGTCAAGCAGAACATTATTTCAGAAAGGAATCAAATGAAAATAGATCGTGTACGCGCTGTCCGAGTTACCGCCCAGTGGGATTATCATCAACCCCACAGTGAAGGCCATCTTTCACAGCCAACAGACATCTACCCAGAACTGCGTGCCCAGAAGCAAGGCTATCCAATGGGCGATCGCTCCGGGCCGCCCTATCCATTGGATCGTTATTTCTTGATGATTGACACCGACCAGGGGATGACGGGCAGCTTCGGCCCCATTGACCCAGAAGACATTTTTCATATTGAGCGCCACTTCGCTTCCTTGCTGATTGGGGAGAATCCGCACGCTGTTGAGCGCATCTGGGACAAGATGTACCGTACCGCCATACATGGGCGCAAGGGCACACCGATGATGGCGCTCAGCAAGGTTGATCTGGCCCTATGGGATTTGAAGAGCAAGCTGCTGAATTCCCCTGCCTATATCGTCATGGGCGGGCCAAGCCGACCCAAGATTCGGGCTTATGCCTCAATGTTAGGCTATTCGCTTGATCCTGAATTGGTCCTAGAACGGGCCAAGCAGGTCGTCGCCAAAGGCTTTACCGCCATCAAATGGTTCTTGCCCTGTGTTCCTGCCGATGGCGAAGTCGGTCTCCGCACCAATCTCGCTGTCATAAAGGCAGCACGGGAAGGGGCTGGCCCCGATGTTGATCTGATGTTTGACGCCTGGAGTAGTTGGGATGTGCCCTATACGCTGCGCATGATTGAGCTTTCCGCTGAATATCGCCCGTATTGGTTTGAAGAACCAGTCATGGCGGATCGGATACCAGAATATGCCGAAATCCGGCAGGCAGCGCAGGGTGTGCATATCTCCGGTGGCGAACATGAATACACCCGTTGGGGTATTAAGGCGCTGCTGGATGCAAGGGCAGTGGATATTCTGCAACCCGACGTGACCTGGGCGGGTGGTTTGACCGAAATGATGAAGATTTGTGCGTTGGCCTCAGCGAATGGTATTCCCGTGATCCCCCATCATGGCGGCTGGCCTTCAACCCATCTCATCGCCTCACAGACCTTAACCACCTGCCCAATGCAAGAATGGCTGTTTTTGGCAGGGAGCCTGACCAATGTCTATCATAAACACAAGCTGGAACCCGTTGATGGCTACATTGAACTGCCAGAAGCCAATGGCCTGTGCATGGACTTGGACGAAGACGCCATCGAATCGCGCGAAGAAACAGTATTAGCTGAGTAGAGGCACGAAAATTGGTATATTGCGGTGTGTGGTCAGAACACCGTGACCTAGCGAGGATAGCAGAAATAGATGATGAAGCAGCGTTTTATCACACTTGTACGACATGGGCACTCTGCCCCTGGGCAAGATGATCCTGACCTCACTGAGTTAGGCATTCAACAAGCAGAGAACATTGCCAATACGCTGAAAAGCAACACTTTCAGGAGTATCTATTTCAGTCCGCTTCTTCGTGCAAAACATACGGCCGATATTATTGCTACAAAACATATTGATGCCAGGATGATTTCTCTGGATAATTTGAAAGAGGGAGTTCCCACAGTCCCGCCTCGCTTCCAAGGCTATTTCTATGATCTTGCTCAAACACGCCCAGATGTGTCGCAAGAAGCAGTGCAAGAGCGACAACACCAATTTGAAAAAGCATATGAGCAGATATTCCAACCATCACAGCAGGAAAATGTTCACGATCTTGTCGTTTGTCATGGCAATGTCATTCGCTATTTGGTCTGTCGGTCTTTAGCAATTGACGTGCATAAATGGGTGCAGTTAACGGTGGATCATTGCAGCATTACTCAGATTGTTGTTGCGCCCAATGCCGTACAAGCATTAGCCGACACAAACGAGGTGATTTGTATGCTACTGAAATTTAATGAGACTTCTCAAATAAGTATGTAGTCTGCGACGATATAATGGAGTTATCGTAATGAGCCAAGACAAACAACACCCGTATATGAACCAAATCATCCAAGTACAGCAATACATCAAACATAATCTTGACCAACCACTCAATCGCCATGTGTTAGCGCATGTAGCGGGCTATTCGATAGCTCACTTCCACCGGGTATTCATGGACTACACAGGCGAAAGCGCAGCAAACTACATTCGACGATTACGACTAGAACGTGCAGGAAGGAAACTAAGAATGGGGGCTGTGGACATAATGGATGTTGGACTTGCGGCGGGTTACAACTCACACGCTGCATTCACCAAAGCCTTCAAAAACCAATATGGAATTAGTCCGCGTGAATTTAGAAACCTTAGCTGTAGCGCGGCTACGGCAATCCTGAAAAGAGGAAGTGTTTATGAGAATTAAGTTGACCAGCGTTCCAGTCCAAGACCAAGCCAAAGCCCTAAAGTTCTACACAGAAACGTTGGGCTTTATCAAAAAACAAGACATTCCTCTCAGAGAGAACAGATGGCTAACGGTTGTGTCTCCTGATGATACTGATGGCACAGAATTACTCTTAGAGCCAAATGGAGAATATCCAACCATGAAAGCCCTCAAGGCTGCATTGATGGAAGACGGAATACCATATACAGCTTTCCAAGTGGATGACATTCATAGCGAATATAGCCGCCTCAAAAAGTTGGGTGTTGAATTCGCAGTAGAGCCAACCGACATGGGAACAACAATCGCGGCTATCTTTGACGATACCTGCGGCAACCTCATCCAAATTCATCAGATTACAAATGTTCCATCTTGAGAAACAAAATCACAAGATATAGACGAAAAGCATCTTGATACGCTTGGACAAATTTGCTTACAACACAATAGATTATTATGTAGTGGATGGAACAGCATGATAGGCAAGTTCATGAAATAGTGAAAGGAAAACCAATATGAAAATTATCCTAACCAGTGTCCATGTAAGCGATCAAGCTAAAGCCCTAGAGTTCTATACCCAAAAACTTGGCTTTGTGAAGAAAGAGGATGTTCCTGCAGATGCATTCAGATGGCTGACTGTCGTTTCTCCTGATGCGGAGGATGGCACAGAGCTTTTTCTCGAACCAAACGATAATCCAGTGGCACAAGCATATCAGAAGGGAATATTTGAACAGGGCATTGCAGCCAATTCCTTTGGCGTTGAAGATGTTCATGAAGAATATGAACGCTTAACAGCACTTGGGGTGGAATTTACTATGAAACCAACAGACGTGGGAACTGTCATCATAGCAATGATTAATGATACCTGTGGTAATCTCATTCAACTCATGCAAAGGAAGTAGTAACTTAACTTACCTTCGCAAACCGTGTTTCTTTAGCCATCTACTTAAGTTGGCTTCTGTCGTCCTGTATCGTTGAGCAATAAACTTCTGAGTAGACCCATTGGCGAGTAGGGCTTCAATTTCTGGATGGAACTTGTCTAACTTGCTTTTGCCTACCCTTTGGGTCTTCCTAGCTTCACACCTACTTTTTTCTTGGCAGCTAAGGCTTCTTTGGTTCGTTGAGAGATTAAGTCACGTTCAATTTCAGCCGCCATTGCAATAATTTTGGACTGATGAGTTATCCAGTTGCCTTTAACTGAGTAAATGTTGATTTCCTTCTGGGAAGCAATCGAAAGGATTTCCATACGCTCCAGCATCGAGCAACCCAAACGAGACAACTCACTCACCAGTAAGGTATCTCCTGCTTGTAGTTGTTCTAGGACATCAGCAATCTTAATGTTTCTTCCACGACACGCGACCCGAAGCCGTTTCTTCAACCCATTCGACTTGTCCTAAACCTTTATCATTGGCTAGGTGCAGAATATCAGCTTTGTTCTTTTCAATGTCTTGATCGGTTGTTGAAACTCGTAAATAAGCGATGATTTTTGCTTGTTTCATTAGAAATTAACTGAAAATCCTGTTTTGTATCATCATTCTTGTCATCATATCAGTGACTTTCAGTGAAGTATAGTTGTCGTTTATTCGATCCTTTTTGCGACAATCTGATAGCGTGGCACACTATATCCTAAAGTCATGTCTAGCACACGGAGGATGAGATAGATGGACCAGAAAATAATTTCAAGTCTACGAGAAAGTTATAATAAAAACGCACTCGAACGAAATAACTTCAACATCGAGAAGTGGAAAGCTGAAGAACGAGAACACTTTCTTACTCTCCTACAAAAGGAAAGTAAACAACACCTGCTAGAAATAGGAGCAGGACATGGTCGAGATGGAAAGTTCTTTCAAGATCAAGGGCTGGATGTGGTCTGTACAGATTTGTCACCTGAAATGGTAGCACTATGCCGTGCCAAAGGACTAACAGCACATGTTATGGATTTTCAAAGTCTTAATTTTCCAGTCAATACTTTCGATGCTGTCTACGCTCTCAATTGTCTACTTCATGTTCCCAAGAGTGATCTAAATGAGGTTTTACAGACCATTCATGCTTTATTAAAATCTACAGGACTATTTTATCTGGGTATTTATGGCGGTAATGATTTTGAAGGGATATGGTTGGAAGATACTTATTCACCAAAACGCTTCTATTCTTTCCACACTGATGAACAGATTAAAAAGGTTGTGGCTGAATACTTTGAGCTTTTGTACTTCAAAACATTAGACACAGCCATCAAAAGTGCACACACTAGACGGCACCATCACTTCCAATCCATGATCCTCAAACGAGCGTAATGTACTGATGCTCAAAGCAAACGAGCGTGACTTCAAACGCACCGTAGAAGCCAAACTGGACTTGAGCTTTGTTCGGGATTTGGTACAGGACTGCCACTCATCGACTATGGGTAGTGTCAAGTACCCCTTTTCGGTTTTCGCCTATCTGACGTGAGAAGTCGAAACTATTCGGAGTATCTATTTCAGTCCGCTTCTTCGTGCAAAACATACGGCCGATATTATTGCTACAAAACATATCGATGCCAGAATGATTTCTCTGGATAATTTGAAAGAGGGAGTTCCCACAGTCCCGCCTCGCTTCCAAGGCTATTTCCATGATCTTGCTCAAACACGCCCAGATGTGTCGCAAGAAGCAGTGCAGGAGCGACAACACCAATTTGAAAAAGCATATGAGCAGATATTCCAACCATCACAGCAGGAAAATGCTCACGTCTTGTCGTTTGTCATGGCAACATCATTCGATATTTAGTATGTCGGTCTTTAGCAATTGACGTCCATGCAGCATTACTCAGATTGTTGTTGCGCCCAATGCCGTACAAGCATTAGCCGACACAAATGAGGTGATTTGTATGCTACTGAAATTTAATGAGACTTCTCAAATAAAACAACATAGGGGCAATCCACCCCTATGATTAGATCAATCTTATCAGTTTTGATGTTATAAAAGAGGATGGACTCTAGCCACCCACCTGGAAGGTTTCGTAAACTGTGACCCCGCCGCCGTGTTTGATATGCGGATGGTCTTCTGATAGAGCGACGGCAGCATCAAGTGAGTCGGCTGCAATCACGGTATAGCCAGTGGCGGCGGGTGAACTGACTGAGCCATCGCTCACGCCAGATTCAGAGATGCTCTTGGATGCGCCGAAGGGATTGCCACCGTCGACAATGGCGTCCCCCAACTTCCCGTACCATGCACCCCATTCCGCCATAATCGCGTTTCGCTCTTCCTCACTCATACCCATACCACTACCACCTGTGTAAATCAATACAAAATTCCCCATCAAACGATCTCCCATACAATGTGTGATAAAATACTGTTTGCAAAATCGTAGCACAAATGTGCGGTCAAGGCAATCGGATTCCCCTATCTGATGATATTCTTATGGAACTCTTAACCTTCTCAGATTGACTTCAAAAAGTCACTGACAGTTTGATTAAATTCATCGGGGAATTCCATATTTGGGACATGTGCCGCACTTTTCATAACAACTTTGCGTGCATTTGGCAGTCGCTGTTCCAGGATGTTGGTGCGTTGTTGGCTGGATTGGATGTCTAGATCACCCATAATGAGTAAGCTGGGCTGCTCAATGGTTTCCAGGCGATCAATGGCCTGTGTTTCAGGCGCTTCTTCCATATCCCATAACGTTTCATCGACCAGCAGGGGAATCAAGTTCATCTTATGAACGAGCTCACGCACATCAGGATCAACTTGATCAGGTGATCTTCCAATGCCATCGACCCACATCTGCACTTCTAGTTCCGAAACCTGTTCCATGTCGCCTGTTTCGTAAACTTCATCAATTTTAGCACTCAGGGGGTGCGGTTCACCCGTAAATTCAAAGCCGCTGATGCCTGATCCGACCAAGACCAGGCCGCGAACCTTATTTGGATGTGCCAACGTGTAATCAATTGAGATCAGACCACCGTAAGAGCAGCCCATGAGTATCACGCTCTCTACCTGAAGGTGATCAAGCAGGGCTTCCAAATCTTGATACGATTTATAAGCCGTTTTCCCCATCGGACTTTTACCAAAGCCGCGCATGTCATAGGTAATTACGCGGTGTATCTGGGCAAAATAGGAGACTTGTGATTGCCACATGCGGCTGTCACAAATGCCCGCATGGAGCATCACGAGTGTTTGTAAATGGCCTTCACCATGAATTTCATAATAAATCTGCGTACTGTCAACTGGAGCAAATCCGCTTTGAGTCATACCTTGTCCTTTGGGAAAATACTTTTGAGTGTGAGTTCAAAGCGAAGTTGGGCGTTTTTGCTGACGCTGTCCTGCTCAAGTTGCCATGCCCATTTCTGTTCTTCCACACACATGTTGTCGAAGTTCCGGGCGCAAGCCAAGATAAGATTGGCCAAAGATTACGCTGCTGGCTTTTGTTGGGATACAGGCGATATTTGTCGGTGCAGATCATGGGCCTATTTTACCTCGATCACAACGGTTGTTCCAGCTAGTGAACTAGAAGTTCGCCGAACCGCGACCATTCAAATCGAATCAAAGGTTCGCTGGGGCTTGCGGCAGGCTCAAGCCCGGTTCTGTCATGACCCCGCATCAAGAACGAACATATCCACTTCTTCACGAGTAGGCATGGATGGGATCGCCCCTTTGTTGGTGGTGGTTAATGCGCCGACGGCATTCGCAAAACGCAGAATCGTTTCCAGCCGATTCTGATAATCGTCCGGGTATTCCAGGAGACTGACTAGCAAACCCGCGACGAAACCATCCCCCGCGCCTGTGGTATCAACGGGATCAACACCGTAGGCAGATTGCGTCGCCTCGCCGTTATGGGTATAAGCGGTTGCGCCCTTGGCCCCATGCGTGACAACGATCAAGCGCATTCCATCACGCCACAGCGGAGCTACATCGTCATTACCTGTCATAAATGTCAATTCTTCATCGCTAATCTTGAGTATGGTGGTGTAGTCCAACCCGCCGATCATGCCTGCTCTGGCAGCATCAGCATCCGGCCATAACGCCAGCCGCAAGTTGGGATCGTAGGAAACGGTCAAGCCTCTTGCACGGGCATAGGCCGCTGCTTTGTAGGTTGCCGAGCGACTCGGTTCGCTGATGGCGGTAATGCTGCCAAAGTGAAAAATCTGTGCCTTGTTGATCAAATCAAACGCGACATCATCGGGTGTCATCAACATATCGGCACTGGGATGACGATAAAATAGAAAGCTGCGTTCCCCCCCTTCACCCAACGAAACAAACGCTAGCGCTGTCCGTGCTTCATCTGATAAACGCAGCCCACGAATATCGACGTTGTTTTCTTCAAGAACGCCCGCAAGATAGTGTCCAAACGGATCATCGCCAACCTGACCAAGAAAGGTACTGTCGTGCCCCAACCGTGCCACTGCCACCGCGACATTAGCGGGTGCGCCGCCGGGTGCTTTGATGAAACCAGAGGCATCACCGACCTGCACGCCACTTTCCATCGACACAAAATCAATCAACAATTCGCCAAAACAAACAACGCTCATAATGAGTCCTTTAAGAGTCTTCAAACAAGCCTGTTACTGCCAACTTGAACCCAAATAACATATCCCCACCGTCAAGTGGATTTTCAATACTGAAGTCTGCATCAGTTTACCAGCACTGGGCTTTCAGATAGACTTTGCCTACACATCCGCCTCTTTGTCGGTTGGCTCTCGATCATCCACAAGGACGGGTCTGGATCAGGATAGACTTCAATGACATAGGCTCCAGCCTTGTTGCTGGTCTGGCAAAAGAGACGTGCTTCAAACGTGATGAGGTCTCACAGTTCAAAATAGGTTGTTCGGCTGGGCAACACCTCAACCACCTCCCCGTTGATGAGTTCATATTTCTGGTCTGCATTCTCAGGATGATGACCAGATGCACCTCATCTGCCAGCATTCTTTTATACCTAGGACTTTCGCTTTCAAACAGTGTCGAGAGCAGGAATACGTGGATCACGTAATTCTGCTCTGAGAAATTCATACAATAAATCGTGGACTGTCGCATACAAAGTTTTGCCAAGTGAATCAGCTTTAACCTTGATCGCTAGCCATGCTTGATAACAACAGGCGATATGATTACGTTGAGCGCGTTGTTTACGACATTGGCATTTTTCAATCCCTGTCAATTGTTTGAGTTCACGATGCAACTGCTCCACTTGCCAGCGTTTGGCATCCTCGTCTTGGACATCATTGGTGGTCAGCAAAGCCGCTGAATTAGTGATAATCCAGTCAATGTCACCATGTGGGGTGACTACCTTGAAAAGTTGCACACGAAACGGTACTTTTTTGAGCTTGATCGAAAGCCCCTGTGTCAAGCGTTCGGGTGTCCAGTCAATCTCATCCAGATGAATATAGCCTTCTTCTTTGGATAAACTTACCATACGGTTCGATTTGAGGGTTGTGAAAAAGATCATGCCAAGCCGATGGACACGCTTCAAATTATCCCATGACCCATACCAACTGTCGAATAAGACCGTGTCAGCTTGAATCGCTTTATCCTGTTTAGCACTTAACAGCATCTCACGAAAATGATCGTTCTTTGTTTTGCCATCCATCTCTTTGGCATAGATGCGAAAATCAATCGGGTAATAGTCTTCTCCATTCGTATGAACAAGATTCACAACACCGATGCCCTTCACTAAGCCGCCTTCATTGCCACTGTATTGACGTTTGACCATCTCCATCTTTCGAGCGTGTTTCTTTGCTTGCACACTGTCATCCACAATCAGACATGCGTCTGGACTGTCTTTCAAGAGTGGCTTGACTTGCTCCCACCGCTGACGGGCTGTTAAACGCTCACGGTGCAAATAATCATTCACCGCATCATGGCTCACATCTTCCAGATGTTTTGCCAAATTGGTGCAGGTGTAATTTACGGGTGTGCTGATTAAATATTCGATGTACTCTTTTTTCGTAACCATGCTCTCAATGATATACTATTCTCATACTTCAAGCGAAAGTCCTAATACCATAGAATTTTGGCGCGGGGACACCCTGCTTGAGCGGGGTGGGGAAGCGCCTTCTCCTTTCAAAGGTGTTCTAATATACATATGGTACGCACGCTCAAATTCCGCCTGTATCCCAGCGCCCAGCAACAAGAGACGCTTAACGAAATTCTGCGTTTGTCCTGCTGGGTCTACAATCGTTCCCTGGCTTACCGTCGGAAACGCTGGCAGGAGTCGCGCTACAGCGTGACCGACAACGAACAGTCTGCGATGTGGAAGGCGTGGCGCAACGAAGAGCCTAACAACAATCCACTTCGCTTGGTCAATATGACCGCAGGGCAACAGGTCTTGCGGCGCCTGGACAAAGCCTACCGGGAGTTCATGCAAGGCAAGCGTGGCCGACCCAGATTTAAGAATTGGCGGCGGTTCGATAGCGTGACCTACAAACCGGGCGATGGTGCGGGTCTGAAAACCGGCAAACTGCGTGTGCAGAATGTCGGCTTGATTTCGGTTAAGTGGCATCGTCCGTTGCCCGATGGCCCGCTCAAGAACATCATCATCCTGCGTAAGCCCTCCGGCTGGTATGTCTGCCTCCAGGTTGAAGCCGAGTTCAGAGAACCTGCCCCATCGCAGAAGCCCGCCGTTGGTGTGGATGTCGGTATCCATCACGCGCTGGCACTGAGCGCTGGCACCGTGATCGACAGCCCGCAGTGGTTGAAAGCCTCGCTCAAGAAGCTGCGGGTTCTGCGTCGCAGCGTTGCCCGTAAAAAGAAGGGCAGCAATCGTCGGCGTAAAGCAGTGCATCAACTGGCAAAGGAACTGGAACAGATCGCTAATCAGCGCCGGGATTGGTGGCACAAGGTTGTCCACCAGTTGGTCAACACCTACGGCCTGATTGCGATTGAAGACCTGAGCCTCAGCTTCATGCTGCGTAATGGCAACTTGTCCCGTGCCACGCACGATGTTGCATTGGGTATCTTCTACGAACTCCTCGACGACAAGGCTATCGAGGCCGGGGTTGAGGTGGTGAAGGTCAACCCCAAGAACACGTCACAGCGATGCAACGGGTGTGGTGCGATGGTGAAGAAAGACTTGCGGGTTCGGACGCATCATTGTCCTGACTGTGGCTTCACGGTGGATCGAGACGTGAACGCTGCACGGAATATCCTCGATCTTGCAGTAGCCTAGTAGTAAGTAGGCCAGGACGTGGCCTTCGGGCGTTAACGTGGTTCGTTGGAACGTGCGTAGCCTGAGAAGCGCCCTCGAACCAAAGGTTCGCCTTTAGCAGGGTGAGCCGTCACGATACCGCCACGCATCACACAAGCAGCATTAGCCGTTGATCTGATCTTCTTCGTCTTCTGCCAGCATCCGCACGATTTCGGCATGTTCCAGGTCATCGACATACTGAATGATGGCCTTGTTCAGATAATCGGGCAGGTCATCATGGAACTGCTGGAAATAAGCCATGAATTCCGGGTGCGTTGTGTACATCTCCCCCAGACCGCGCAGAATATCAAGCGTGGGTTCATAGAAATAGCCAATGTGGTCGTGCCAGCGCTTAACGATCTTCTGAACGTCTTCGTCCTGTGGCGATTTACTCGCTTCCAGCGCTTTGGCCAAGTCCTGGTAGTTCTGGGCACCTTCCTGCATGATGTCTTCTTTTTTGTGCTCAGAGTAGCTCCCCCAGCGCCTCACCGATTCGTTGACTCGTTCCGGCCCCCATTGCAGGCGGGCTTCGCGTTCGTATTGTTTCTGCTTTTCTTCGCTAAATCCTTGGAATAGTTTCTTTTTGCTCATGTCCCTCTCTCCTTCCAGATGCTTGATGGTTGTATCAACAGTATCAATCAGTTCATGCAGGCGGTTGATCTTCTGTTGGAGTACTGTTCGATGTGAGCGCAGCGCCGACAACCGATCAAAGTCGGCGCTGTCGAGAATATCCTTGATCTGCATGAGTTCCAGCCCGATCTCTCTGTAGAACAGGATTTGCTGGAGCCGCAGCAAGGCGTCATCGTCATAATAGCGATAACCATTTGTGCCGACCTGGGTCGGGTTGAGCAGATCAATTTCATCGTAGTAGTGCAAGGTACGCACACTGACCTGGGTCAGATCGGATAATTGCTTGACGGTATACATGATTCCATCCGTTACACCTGTATCATGACTATCATAAGCCCTCACGCAACGTGAGAGTCAAGTCGAACTTCTTAAGTGGCGCTTGGCCTTTAGTGATCTTGATAGGTGCGTGCCGTCATGTGTTTCCTGATAACTAGATTCGCGCCCATTGGTGGGCTCAAAATCAATAGTTGCCGCAATGTCACGCACTATCTGGAAATAGCCGTTTAGAACGCCTTGTCCGGAAAGTACCAATACGATATAGCCCGACTCATCTTCAACGCCTACAATTAAGACGTCAAAGCCGATACGATTGGCAATACCCCTTCCTTGTATACTGGCTGCCGGACGATCTCCTGACAGGAATGTCTCGGTAGGATCAAATTGAATGGTCCCATTCTGGTTGATAACCTGCTGGAAGGCGTTTACGAAGTCCACTACACTCTCGTCGTCGCGCAAGCCAAGCAAAGTCAACTGATCATTAAAAAAGACAGTGACGCTGGTCTGGAACCAACGATTGCCGCTGGGCTGCCCGCTTAATGTAGCCTCGTTATCTGCCAGACTGATGACTAGTCCGGTTGCCTCTGTGACCCAATCTTCGGGGTAGTTCAGGGAGAGAATGCCACCTTCTGACCCATCGGTACTGATGGACAAGGGTAAATCAACACCAGGATCAAATGGCGAGAGGATGGCGCTGGGTGGTGGTGGGGTCAGTCTAACACTGTTGGCGATGTCGAATACCAGGCCTATCTGCGCCTCAACTTCACCGTCGGCCACGATGTAAATCAGTATGCCATAGCGTCCATCAACTTCCATCATTACAATTGCCGCATCCCCCCACGCCTGCCCTAATGATGCTCTTGTTAATGCGTAAGCAATATGATCCTCAACTAGGATGATGTTTTCTGGTAGATCGAGGGTAAACGCTTGGGTTTCATTAAAGCGCTCGACGATTGTCCCTAACAGATCGGTCAAACCGGATTGGATGCCCATACGTTCAATAACGACGGGTGTAAAGAAAGCCAGAGAACCCAGCACTTCGCCTTCACTGGGCATAGCAGAGCCGAAGGGCAGCCCATCCTCAAAACTGGCGAACGAAACCTGCCCTAAGGAGCCTTGGGCAAACCAGGCTTCTGGGTAACTGACTGAAATACTTGTGCCTGTTCCATCACCAACCGTATAGGTTTTGGTCAGTAAATTGTCTTCTTGCGGCAGGACGGCTAGCAACAGAAGAATCCAGAGATATTTCAACACAAGTTTAAGTCTCCATCTTTTGCTCAAGCTTACCACAAAGCGGGGTTTGCCCGACATACACGCTTCAAGTGCGATGGATTGTGCTATAATGCCGCCGATTAAGAAGCGCGAGGTGCCAGTAATGCGTATTCCGGCATGGATGTTTTTCTTCGGCTTAATCGTCTACATGAGCATGACGGCTTTGTGTGGGACGCTGAGCTTTCTCGTGACTCGTGAAGTGTCGTTTGATGCGCGGCTGAGTGGAATCGAACTGCCGTCGTTTCAAATTGGTGCTGGCCCTACCGCCACCCTCACGCCGCTTCCACCCACAGCTACCAATACCCTACCACCAGGTGCCACACCCGAACCAACGGTCACTGCCGCACCAGCAAGTATCGATTCGGATGATCCATTGCGTGCGGTAGATGACTGGGCAGGGCTGGGCCGCATCACCATCTTATTGATGGGCATTGACCAGCGTAGTGCCACTCATGACCCCGGCCCATTCCGCACAGATACGATGATCCTGACCCAGATTGACCCCATTCGCAAGACAGTGGGGGTCTTGTCGATTCCACGTGATTTGTGGGTGGATATTCCCGGCTTCCAGCAAAAGAAAATTACGATGGCAAATTTCCTGGGGGATAGTCAAGAATTACCCGGTGGTGGTCCGGGTCTGGCGATGGAAACGGTGCGCGTGAACTTGGGCGAACCCGTTGATTTCTATATTCGCATCAATTTTGATGTCTTCTTTGCCATCGCCAACACCGTCGCGCCGAATGGGGTGGAAGTCTGCCCAACAGAACGGATTTATGATGATAAATACCCTGACAATGCTTACGGCACAATTGTTGTAGAGTTCCCGGCTGGCTGCCAGCGATTGGACGCAGAACGTTTGCTACAATATGCCCGAACTCGAGCCACGCAAGGTAGTGACTTTGACCGCATCTTGCGCCAGCAGGAAGTCATGCGCGGCCTCCAGAAAGAAATCTTAAGCACAGGCGGCATCGTCAACTTGATCACCCAGATCCCCTCACTTTACACTCAACTGGCAGGCAGCTACACGACGAATCTGCCGTTGGATGAAATCTTAAGTCTCGCCAAACTTGCTGCTGAAGTTGACCAGGATGATGTGACTTTCAGATCAATTAACCATCTGCATGTAGACTTGGGTACCAACGAAGATGGATCACAGCAAATCCTCATCCCACGCCAGAATCAGATTCGCTTTGTGGTGCAAGAAGCCTTTAACCCCGTTGACAACCTCTTGATTGCCGAGCTTCGTCAACGGGCAGAGGACGAAGATGCAGAGATTGTTGTCTACAACAACACGACCATCCCCGGATTAGCAGGACAAACTCGTGAATGGCTCACCGGGCAGGGTGTGACGATTTCGGCTGTTGGCAACATTGAACCACCGACTGAAGGGGCTGCTATCATCATCCGTGATTATACGGGCAATCCCTGGACAACCCAGTATTTAGCTGAATTACTAGGATTGTCAGAGGATGCCATCAAGTCTGGGACAGATGGCATTACCAGTGCGGATGTTATGGTGGTCGTGGGTTCGGATGTCCAGCAGCTATTGGGTGGAGAATAATCTTAAGGAATAGACAACGATGTGCGTATTAAAATGGTCAATGCCCCCATTGCTGAGAAAAACGGCACGATTATATCAGATGCATGAGGTTAAAATCGTTTTGTTTATGACACAGGACAAGTGCGCTTTTAGAGAACGCTTTTCAGCAGCCGAGTCTTGCAAATGATCGTACACTACGCTATTATGATCGTATTGGGCAATTAGCTCAATTGGCAGAGCGCCTCGTTGACGTCGAGGAGGTTATAGGTTCAAGTCCTATATTGCCCACACGCCAAGACCTTTCTCGTGGCGGCTCACCCCGCTCAAGGCGAACCAGAGGTAGCGAACCAGAGGTAGCGAACCAGAGGTTCGGGGGTGTCCTTGTGCCATTTTTCTATGGGTTGATATCGATATGGACTTTGAGTGTTTGACCGTTTTTAAACATCTCGAATGTCTCGGGAAATTCCTCAATCGGAACTGTATGGCTAATTAGAGGTAGGACATCAATAACCCCGTTTGCTAACCAGTCAATGGCTGGTTGGAAGGTATAACATAAAGCAAATGAACCAATAATTGTCCAATCGTAGCGGAAAATAGCATACGGTTCAATTTCGATTTTTGCGCCCATTGGAGCAACACCAAACTGTAGAAATTGCCCCCGTGGCTTTAAATATGTAAAAGCCTTTTGGATAACCGCCGGAACTCCTGTCGCATCAATTGTGATGTCAAATCCTTCAGGAGCCAATGCAGATAAATGGTCGTCTTGCTCCTGGTTGGCGAGAACAATTGCATTGGCTCCCATTGACTTGGCCAACTTAAGACGATGTTCCTGCTTCTCAACCACAGTAATAAGAGATGCTCCACTATGCCGAAGTGCCTGTACCAAGAGCAACCCCATTGGGCCTGCACCGATAATCAGGACGCGATCTGCAGGACGAACGCGCATTCGGCGCAAAGCATAAACCACACAAGCTAAAGGCTCAATAAAAGCTGCTTGAGTATTTGTCATGTGGTCAGGAATTGGATAACATGCCTTTGCAGGGACTTGTATATATTCAGCGAACGCACCACTTCGGGTAACACCCACACCCTGCCAATTAGCACAATGATTTGCCTGTTCATTACGACAAAAATCACAAAAATCACAATATAAATTCGGATCTACAGAAACGCGATCTCCAACTGCGAAGTTAGTTACATTTCTTCCAACCTCAACGACTGTGCCTCCAAACTCATGACCAGGAATCAACGGGAACTCAGACAAATACTCATTCCGATAGATGTGAATATCTGTTCCGCAAATGCCGCTGACAGCAATCTTGACAACTAAGCCATCGGGACTGCAAGTAGGATCTGGCACAGTATCGATAACGATAGTTTCTGTTTGTGGGAATATGACTGCTTTCACTATGTAACTACACCTTTATTTCAATTGAAAGATAATCATGATCTCATTCGAGCAGTTGTTTTTCTTACAATCAGTTTCGTAGACAGTATTATCTCCTGAGGATCCAATTCCGGGTTACCGATTCCATCCAATAATAAACTAACTGCTAACTCGCCCATTTCCGTGAATGGTTGTGCAATAGTTGTTAAAGGTGGAAGCATATAGTTTGCTATGGGCAGATCATCGTAACCAACTACGGAAAGTTCGTCAGGAATCTTTACTCCCATTTCATCAGCCGCGTGCATCGCACCAACTGCTGCCACATCCATTAGTGTAAAAATGGCGGTTGGACGAGGGTTTAGTTGTAAAAGTCTTCGTGTAGCGCTATAACCTGTCTCAAACGATTGAGTTTCCACAGTTATCAATAAATTAGGATCAACATCAAGTTGATAATCTCGTTTAGCCTGTTGTGTTCCTTCAATGCGGCGCTTCATTACTTCAGGATATTTGGGTCCACCAATAACGCCGATTCTATAATGTCCAAGCTCATAAAGGTGTTGAATACCTTCATAGCCACCTCTAGAATTATCACAATAAACTTGATGGCAGCTAACCCCTTGTATGCCACGATCAAATAGAACGATCGGGATATTGTTTTCTTGAAGCTCCGAGAGATACTTCGGATGTCGTGCCGCTGAGTTGATGATCATGCCATCAACCCTCTGACGTAACAACATTTCAATATAATCATTCTCTTGAGATTCATTTTCCTCTGAGCTACAGATTATTCCATGGTAGCCAGAAGCCATGAGTTTTTTCTCAACTATTGATGTCATCCTACTATAACCAGGATGATCAAGCACTGGAATAAGAATCCCAACAGACATAGATTTTTGGGTTTTGAAACTGCGTGCTATTGTGCTTGGATGATAATGTAGCTTTTTTATCGCCCTTTGTACTTTACGCTCAAGTTTATTGCTGACGCTACCAGACCCATTAATTACCCTTGAAACGGTTGCCACTGATACCCCTGCTTCTTGAGCGACATCTTTCATTGTTGGAGCTTCGTTTTGATTTCTGTCTGCCAATTTTGACCTTACAACTTCGGATTTGTGCCAGTAGTATCGTTCATTATATCAGTTGAAATGTTATTTCACGGCTCCCATAGTCAAACCTTGAACCAATTGTCTTTGTGCAAACCATCCGGCAATAACGACAGGTAGAACTGCTGCTGTAGCACCAGCTGACATCTTCGCCCAGAATAAGCCCTCCGCTGTTTTGAAAGATGAAATATAAACAGACAAAGGGGCTGCACCTGTAACCGTCAGGTTAAACGCAAAGAAAAACTCATTCCATGCAAAAATAAGGCACAGCAAGGCAGTTGCGAAAATACCTGGCGTTACTAGGGGAATGACAACGTAGAGAAATTCCTGCCATAGATTTACTCCATCTATACGCCCAGCTTCCAAAATGTCATACGGCACATCAAGGAAGAAAGAATGCATCATCCAAACAACCAATGGCAGATTCATCGCTGTGTACATGATAATCAGGGATGTATGTGTATCACGCAAATTCAGATCACGCATAATTATGAAGAGAGGAACGATGATACCAACGGGCGGCAACATTCGGGTAGAAATGAGCCACATCAAGGTGAAATTAGAACGCTTGGTGGGATAGTACGCTAAAGCATAAGCAGCCGGAATTCCCAATAGTAATGCGAGTAGCGTCGAACCAAGCGTAATAATCAACGTATTGGTCAAATGCTTGAGATATGGCGAATCAAACAATGCAATATTCCAGTTCTCAAGCGTTGGCTCAAATGCGATAGTCGGCGGGTAAGCAAAGGCATCCGCCTCAGTTTTGAATGATGTCATCACCATCCATAAAATGGGAAAGAAGATGACAAAAGCGAGTACATAGGTAAAAATCGTCAATCCACGTTCGGTCCAAACTGATGATCTCATGGCTTTCTCCTTGTTTATTGTCCACGACGCAGAACACGAACGAAGAAAAGTAGGACGATGTTGGCGAGAATTATGGCATAAACACCTAAAGCACTCGCTTCACCAATATCCCAGCGCTGGAATGCTTCTTGATAAATCCCATAAGAAAGATTTGTCGTCTGGATACCTGGACCACCCGAAGTCGTTACGAAAATCACACCAAACACACTCAGGATGAACAACGTTTCCATAAGAACCGCAAGTTCGATGTATCTTTGGAGATGAGGAAGAATAATGTATCGGAATAGAACTAATGGGCCACCGCCGTCAATTTGCCCAGCTTCCATTTGTTCATGATCTAGTGATTGAAGACCAGCCAGCAGAATAAGCATCATGAAAGGTGTCCATTGCCATACCACAATGATGACAACCGATGTCATCGGATAATCAGCCAACAAGTCTGGGCGCGGTAGGCCAACTATAGCAAAAATAGCGGCTAGCAAACCGAATGCGGGATTAAACAGGACGTTCTTCCACAATACTGCCGAAACCGTTGGCATCAATAAGAAAGGGGTAATAAGTACAGTCCGAACAATGCCGCGTCCTGGAAACTCACGGTTTAGTAGAAGAGCAAGTATCATTCCGATAATTAAAGTGATGACAACCACACTAACGGTCAGAACAAGCGTATTTTGAATAATTGTCCAGAAGTCGCGGTTCTCAAGGATTTTAGGAAAGTTATCCAGTCCTAGAAACTTGCGGCGATCTGGACGCAGTAAATTCCATCGTTCCAAGCTATAACTCAAGGTAAATAGCAATGGAACCTGCGTCACGACGACCATGAAAATGATTGCCGGAATCGGCAAGAACCGACGAAAGGCCATTTCGTTTTTTGGGTCGGGGTTGTTGACTTTCGCCGCTGTCATTGCGGTCATTGGGAACTCCCTTATTGAAAACGGAGAGGTTGAGGCGGGCAGGATAATATCCTGCCCAGTCATTAGTAGGCTGGCACTGTGTATTGCCTCTATTTAGTCGTAGTAGCCAGCATCTTCCATCTCTTCATGGGCAATGTCATTGCCGCGCTCAAGGGCTTCTGCAACGGTTATGTCACCAGCCAGGGCTTCTGCAATGAATTGAGAAACATCTGTACCAATGCCCTGATATTCAGGTATACCAACAAATTGAATGCCAACATACGGTGTGGGATCGCGGGTTGCGTCGGTGGGATCAGCAGCTTCCATCAGCCCGAGGACAACAGGTGCAAATGGGGCAGCATCAAGATAGTCCTGGTTTTTATAGGTCGAAACGCGGGTTCCTGGTGGAATGGTCTGCCATCCATTGGTTTCGCCAACGAGGTTGATGTAATCTACACTGGTTGCCCATGTGACAAATTGAAGCGCTTCCGCAGCATGTTGAGTTGTAGTAGGGATACCAAGATTCCAAGACCAGAGCCAATGATTGCCTTTAGGAACTGGGCCAACAGGAGCAGGTGCAAAACCAAGATCATCTACAATTTGTGATTGCTCTGGGTTAGAAAGGAAACCCGCAGCAACAGTAGCATCGTACCACATAGCAGCCTGTCCCTGGGCCATCAGGGTTAGCCCTTCGGTGAAGCCTGTCCCTGTCGCACCGGGTTGACCACAGTCTTGAATGAGACTGACATAGAAACCAACAGCTTCATTCCATTCGGGTGAATTCAACTGAGGTTCCCAGTTCTCATCAAACCAGCGACCACCAAACGTATTGACCACAGTTGTTAAAGGCCCAAAAACCTCACCCCAGCCAGGTAATCCACGCAATGCAATACCGTATTGTCCATTGTCTGGGTCATGCAAAGCACAGGCAAATTCACGAACTTGGTCCCATGTGGGTTGTTCAGGCATTTCTAGGCCAGCTTCTTCAAGCATGCGGGTATTATAAAACAACATGCTTGATTCACCGTAGAAAGGTAGTGAATACATTTCCCCATCGTGGGAAAGCCCTATCTGCAGGCTGGGCAAAATGTCATCAAAGTTGTAATCTGGCTGCACGGCGTCCGGATACTCTGTGGCAAGTGCGTCAATGGAGTGAAGCCAGCCATTGGCAGCCCAGATAGGTGTATCAAACAGACCAACAGTTACAACGTCGAAGGAACTAGAGCCAGTTGCCGCATCCGTCGTGAGAGTATTCCGTAACTCGTTTTCAGGCAAAATAACCCAATTCAAGCTTATATTTGGGTATGCCTCTTCAAAAACCTCGGTAAAACCTTCCATCACGATCATGTCTGGATTGTTGACGGTGGCGATAGTGAGTTCAACACTATCTTGTGCGGAGAGGGTTACACTCCCCAACATAAAAACAAAGAGAACAGCTAAAAAAATATACTTACGCATGTTGGATATGACCTCCTTAAACTTTATGTAAACGTTTACAAATGTAAACGTTTACGAGATTAGCCTGAAACAATTCACTTGTCAATTTTTATAACGATTTTATAACTCTCGCTTTCTTAGGGGCACTATTGCCTAACATTGTCGATAATCTGCTGGTAACGCCAGCCATCGGCAAATGTCTGATGTGACGGCTCACCCTGCTAAAGGCGAACCTTTGGTTCGAGGGCGCTTCTCAGGCTACGCACGTTCCAACGAACCACGTTAGCACCTGAAGGCCACGTCCTGGCCTACTTACTACTAGGCTACTGCAAGATCGAGGATATTCCGTGCAGCGTTCACGTCTCGATCCACCGTGAAGCCACAGTCAGGACAATGATGCGTACGAACCCGCAAGCCTTTCTTCACCATCGCACCACACCCGTTGCATCGCTGTGACGTGTTCTTGGGGTTCACCTTCACCACCTCAACCCCGGCCTCGATAGCCTTGTCGTCGAGGAGTTCGTAGAAGATACCCAGTGCAACATCGTGCGTGGCACGGGACAAGTTGCCATTACGCAGCATAAACGAGAGGTTCAGGTCTTCAATTGCAATCAAGCCATAAGTGTTCACCAACTGGTGGACAACCTTGTGCCACCAATCACGACGCTGATTAGCGATGTGTTCCAGTTCTTTTGCCAGTTGATGGACCGCTTTGCGGCGGCGATTGCTGCCCTTCTTTTTACGGGCAATGCTGCGATGGAGAACCCGCACCTTCTTGAGCGAGGCTTTCAACCACTGCGGGCTGTCGATCACCGTACCGTCGCTCAAAGCCAGGGCGTGATGAATGCCTACGTCGATGCCAACAGGTGGTTCTTGGGAGGGTTGCGGTTCTCTGAACTCGACCTCAATCTGAAAGCAGACGTACCAGCCGGAGGGCTTGCGCAGGATGATGATGTTCTTGAGCGGGCCATCGGGCAACGGACGATGCCACTTGACGGTGATGAGGCCGACATTCTGGATACGGAGTTTTTCATTTTTGAGGCCAGCACCGTCACCGGGCTTGTAGTTCACACTATCGAACCGGCGCCAGTTTTTGAAGCGGGGACGGCCCCGTTTGCCCTGCATGAACTCCCGATAGGCTTTATCCAAACGCCGCAAGACTTGTTGACCTGCGGTCATATTGACCAGCCGAAGCGGATTATCTTCCGGTTCCTCGTTACGCCAATCACGCCACATCGCAGATTGTTCGTCGTAGGACACACTGTAGCGCGATTCCTGCCAGCGTTTGCGGCGGTAAGCCAGGGCGTGGTTGTAGACCCAGCAGGACAAGCGCAGGATTTCGTTAAGCGTCTCTTGTTGCTGGGCGCTGGGATACAGGCGGAATTTGAACGTGCGTACCATATGTATATTATAACACATTTGAAAGGAGAAGGCGCTTCCCCACCCCGCTCAAGGCGAACCGAAGGTTCGATGGTGTCCCCGCGCCAAAATTCTATGGAATCCCCATCTGGCTTGCTATATCTTCTACAATATCCTCAGTTCGGCTTACCATCCCGACGACTTCTACATCACAGAAACGCAACGCTTGAGTGTGCCCTTGCCCAGCAAAGCCAGAACCCATGACCAATGCCGTTAACTGATCTACCATCTGTAAACTCCTTTTTCTTGACGCATTCAGGATACCATTCTATAATCTCCGTACGATTATACAAAACAATGTACGATAATAACGCACAATATCGTGGGAGGGGCGTGATGAAACTCAATCTTACTGGGAAAACAGCACTGGTTACTGGGGGCAACATTGGCATCGGCGCAGCAATATCGCGCAACCTCGCTCAACATGGCGTTCATGTTGCTTTGACCTACTACTCTCACCTGAAGAGCGCTGAAGAAACGTGTAAGGAAATCATCAATGCTGGTGGAGAGGCCTACACGTTCAAGTTGGATGCTACTGATAGTCGTCAGGTGAATGAGGTTGTTAATCAAGCCGCAACTGCACTCGGGGGCCAAATCGACATTCTGGTCAACAACGCCGGTCATCTGGTGGATCGGATACAAGTTGATGAGATGACAGATGAACACTGGCACAAAGTCATTGATGTGAATCTGTCAAGCGTCTTCTATTGTACCCGTGCTGTACTCGCTCACATGAATAATGGCGGTGGACGTATTGTGAATATGTCATCGCTAGCAGGTCGTAATGGTGGTGGTAATGGCACCGTACCCTATGCAGCCTCCAAAGCCGGGGTTATCGGCCTGACTCGGGCGCTCGCTAAGGAACTGGCGCCACGTGGAATTACGGTGAATGCCCTTGCCCCTGGATTCATCGTTGATACACCATTTCATGAAACCTTCACTGGAAAAGATAAATATGATGGGATTGTTCAGGGTATTCCGCTTAAACGAGCAGGTGTGCCCGATGACGTTGCCGGAGCAGTTCTATATTTTGTGTCTGATCTTGGTGGTTGGGTAACGGGTCAAATTGCCGAAATCAATGGCGGGGCCTGGTTTGTCTAAATGTGAACTTTGCGATGTGATAATGAGATGATTTTTCTTAAGAAACATTCGATTGAAAATTGGCGAACGCTTTGTGATACATCCCATATAGCACGTTATCAGCGGCTTCTTGAGCAAGCAACTTCATATCACACTTCCTTGCCACCCAATGAGCATCCTGATGATTCGATTACGTCTATCGGGATGGCAGTCGCGAATCTTGCGCTCGCCTATCTTTTAACAGCAGATCAGCATCATCTTGATACGGCTCGTGAATGGATCCGGGTCGCAATTGACTATCCACACTGGGGCAAAAAGCGGATGCCAGACCATGATCTGGACGCCGCCTGGCTGTTGTTTGGTTTAGGCACAGCCTATAGTTGGATCAAGCACGATCTACCGCCGGATGAGAGGGATAGGCTGCGAAATAAGCTCTTGTTGCAGGGTCGTCGCCTTTATGACTTTGCAGTGGAGAACGAAGGCAGATGGTGGAGTTGTGCTTATTGGCAAAACCACAACTGGATTTGCTATGGTGGATTAGCAACCGTTGCCTATGCTCTTGAGGATGAATTTCCAGAGACCAAAGCATGGTCAGATCGCGCTTATGACAATTTCATGACGATCTTAACGCTCATGGCAGATGATGGTTCAGACTATGAAGGTCCCGTCTACTGGCGCTATGGCTTTATCTGGTTTTTGATCTATGGCGATTTACTCCAGCAGCAAACGGGGATTGATCTGCATGACAATGACTTTTTGCGCAACGCATTTGATTTTCGTCTTTATCTGAGCGGCCCCAACTTAATCGATACAGCTAACCTGGGCGACTGTCATGATCGTCGCAGTGCCCATACCCCAGCCGTTTATTATCGTCTTGCCAGCCTCTACCATAATGGACAGGCACAATGGCTCACCGATCACTTCTATAAAACAGGTGAGTGGGCACGCGATGGACGCGAAGGCCTAGTGAAACCAGGCACATTACCTGAAGCGTGGCTGGAGTTTCTTTGGTATGACCCAACCGTAACCCATCAACCACTTGATGACTTGAGCCTAACTTGTGTGTATCCAGACATGGGCTTGGTGAGTACCCGGACCAGTTGGCAGCCAGAGGCAACCTTCATGGTCTTCAAGTGTGGTGCACCCAATGGTCAAAAAGGCTGGGCTTATGGACATGCCATCAACCAGCAGAAAGGCTGGGATACGATTAAAGCCAGTCACGCCCATCCAGACGAAAATGGCTTTATCCTTATCCAGGGCGATCACTATCTTGTTGTTGATGAGGGCTACAGTAAGGCGAAACGTTCGCGTCATCACAGTACGATCCTTGTCGATGGTCGAGGCCAGTACGTAGAAGACAACTACAACGCTTTCCGTGATCTAGGATCTCTGCGTGCAGGGCGGCTAGAAGACACTTTCACACAAGATGGCATTGCCTACATGCGGGGTGACGCGACTCGTGCCTATGATCCCGAACTCAATTTGAATGAATTTGTCCGTCAAGTTGTCTTCATCGACGGAGACTTGATCATCCTACATGATACCCTCCAAAGTTCAAAATCTCACCAATACCAATGGTTGCTACAAACTGATGTGCAGCCAAAGACCATCACAGCACAGCAATTCATCGTGAATGCAGGGCAAACAGCCATGCAAGTCAATGTGTTGAATCCACAGAATGCCGGTTGGCACATACAATCAGAAGAAATCACTGCAAATCCAACTTCAGCCAAGCCAGACTGGATTATCCGGCGACTGCAACATGCTTTAGTGGTTTCATCTGAAGCGACCCCTTCAACACAGTTCCTGGTCGCGCTCAACTTGGCGGACATGACAATCCATCAGTGCGCTACCGATCAAGGGCAACTTCTCCATGCAATTAAAGACAACCAGAGTATTCTCGTTGGCTTTTCTGATCGGCATAGCGGCATCTTGTACAAAGATGGCGTCACAACGGATGCACGCTGGTTTGCATTGCGAGAACATGGCAAAGAAGCAACCCTTTTAATAGGTGATTGCACACAACTGTGGCATAACAATCATCTGTTGCTGACATCTGATCTCCCTGTCACTGCTTCAATGCACAAATCGGCTCAAGGTGTTGCTTGGATTGTACGAACACCAAGCACGATCTGGATCAGCCTCCATTCATCTGAGGCGGTGAATATCACCTTGAATCAGGAACAAGCTGATGTTCAGTTCAACCCTAATTTAAGTCTTGCACGGCTCCGTATCCCGGAAGGGACATCAACAATTAACTTTGAAATATAGGTGTTATGGATTATGACTGATTGGCAAGAAATGATCGACTATAGCTTGAAGATGATCGACCACAACATCAATACCCTAAAGGATTTCCCCGAATCCGTTTCCAAAGGCCGGGATGTCTGGAACTATGTCCAGCGCGAACGTGGAGATCGTGGTCATTGGGTGGATGGCTTCTGGGTAGGGTTGTTGTGGCTGGCTTATGCTCAAACGGGGGACTCAAAATATGAAATGGCGGCGCTTGACTGGAATGCCCGACTTCACTTTTTGAAAGATAGTGTCGCCACCCATGATTTGGGTTTCATCTTCTTTCTTTCCCATGTCCTTGGTGGACGCTTGACCAATGACGAAACCCTGTTTACAACGGCGCTTCATTCCGCAGAGACGTTAATTAAACGCTATAACCCGCGAGGCGAATATCTCCAGGCATGGGGCACGCCAGATGGGTCTCGCAAGGACCGGGGACGTGCCAACATTGATCTGATGATGAACCTGGAGCTTCTCTACTGGGCCAGTGCTTATAGTGGCGATACCAAACTTGCACAGGTTGCTACTCAACATGCCAGAACTACCCGTTTGACCATGGTCCGTGCTGATGGCTCGGTGGCTCAAGTTGCCGACTTCAACCCAGAAACCGGATTGTTTATCCATCAAGAGACGCATCAAGGCTTTAGTTTTGATGGATGTTGGTCACGAGGATTGGGTTGGGCGCTCTATGGCTATGCAGTGTGCTATCGCTATACGGGAATTGAATCATTTTTGCACACTGCCCGCATGTTATCTGAATATGTCATTGCCAATGCACCGAACGATCTTGTCCCCTATTGGGATTATGACAGCCCGGATATGCCAAATACTTATCGAGATAGTTCGGCGGCTGCCGTCACTGCCTGTGGTCTGCTCGATTTAGCAGATTGTGAATTGGACGCCTCGTTGGCTGCTAAGTGGCGAACCTTGGCCGAACGAATAATCATTTCGCTCTGGGACAACTACTCAACACGGGGCACAAACATGCCTGCCATTCTGCTTGATGCGGCTCGTTCGGTACCTCATGGCTATATGGAAACGGCTCTCATCTATGGTGATTATTATTTCTTTGAAGCCATCATCCGATTGGCTCGGCCAGAAATTGCGGATCATGTTTTTGCCAAATCAACTGTATCAGTCTAAGAAAGGAGATTGACCATGGCTGTTTCAACCAGCCGACAAGTATCGGAACGAAGGCTTCCGTTCGGCATATCACAGTTAACCAGCCGTCAACAAGAGGCATTGCAAGGGTATCTGTTGGTGTCACCCTGGATTATTGGTTTTCTAGTGTTTGTATTGGGCCCTATGGTTGGCCTCGTATTTCTGAGTTTCAACCGGTGGGACTTGATTGGTGATCCACGCTGGATCGGTTTGCGGAACTACGAAAGATTGTTCGATGATCAATTGTTTTGGAAATCTCTTGAGGTCACGATTTTATATGGTATTGGGCGTGTGCCACTAGGAATTGCGGTGGCGCTCGGCACTGCAATGCTCCTCAACCAAAAAGTGAAGTTATTAGGCATGTGGCGCACCATCTATTACATGCCTGTTGTTTTGCCCCCTGTTGCTATCTCATTGGTGTGGATGTGGATTTATAATCCTCAATATGGTGTTCTTAATGGTTTCATCCAGGAGACGGTTGGTGTTGAAGGCCCACGATGGTTAGATGATGCCAATCTCGTTCTGCCTTCTCTAATGGTCATGGCCGTATGGGCAGCAGCCGGACGAAACATGATTATTTATCTGTCGGGGCTGCAAGGTATTTCGCTGGAACTCTATGAAGCCTCCGAGATAGACGGGGCCGGAAGTTGGAAGCGTTTCTGGCGTATAACCTTGCCCTTGCTTACGCCCGTTATCTTCTTCCATCTGATTACTGGGATGATCGACACCTTCAAGCTTTTTACACAAGCCTATGTGATGACACAGGGTGGCCCACGCAATCAGTCCCTATTCTTTACCTATTATATGTACCGCACCGGTTTTGAGCAGTTCCGTATGGGATATGCATCGGCCATGGCTGTTGTTGTCTTCATCATCATCATGGTGCTCACGGTTGTGGTATTCCGCTGGTCAAAAGCCTGGGTTTTCTACGAAGGTGAAGTGACTGGAGGCAATAACTAAAATGACAACCGCTGATCTGCAATACTCACAAGATGGAGTCGTTAGACCCTTAAGACCGCGTAACTATTTTTCCTCTCGCTTCCTGATTTATTTGATATTGATTACGGGGGCTGCCTTTGTCTTCCTACCCTTCGGCTGGACAATCAGTACCTCGCTCAAGACTGAAAAACAGACGCTCGATTATCCCCCCACCTGGATTCCTAATCCGATTGCGTGGGAAAACTACCCTGATGCCTTGACGGCACGCCCCTTCGGAAAATATTATATCAATTCATTCATCGTGACGATTTCAAGCGTGATCGGTATGGTTGCTAGCTCGGCAGTCGTGGCTTACGGGTTCGCAAGATTTCGGTTTCGTGGGCGCAATGTTCTGTTCTTCATTGTTCTGAGTACTTTGATGTTGCCCACACAAATACTGATTGTGCCACGCTTTATACTCTTTCGCGAGTTAGATTGGCTCGATACTTTTCTTCCACTCATTGTCCCGAACTTCTTTGGTGGGGCTTTCTCAATTTTCTTGTTTCGCCAGTATTTTATGACAATCCCATTAGATTTGGACCAAGCCGCCAAATTAGATGGGGCAGGGCCTATACAAATCTTCATCTGGATAATCCTACCCTTATCCAGGCCAGCGCTGGGGGCAGTTGCTGTATTTGAGTTCATGTCCAACTGGAATGATTTCCTCAGCCCATTGATCTATATCAGCTCCGAAGCTAATTACACCGTTTCCCTAGGCTTAGCAGCCTTCCGAAACGATTACTTCACCGCCTGGCATCTGTTTATGGCAGCATCAGCCGCCGCAATGACAATTCCACTCATTGTGTTCTTCATTGCTCAAAAATATTTCATCAGTGGGGTTGCCCTGACGGGCTCGGGCGGTTCAAAGGGATAACATCATGTTGAGAAAGGAGGCCGGCTACTGCAATAATCATAACTTCACTCTATGCTTTTGTTCAGTTCTAAGTTGATATTTCAAGATAAGGAGTAAGTACATCGTGAAACTAAATAAGTATGTAATGATGCTGTTGGTGATCAGTGTAATCATGACTGTTTCAGCCCAAGACGAAACAACGATTAAATGGTTCATGCGCTGGGACCAAGCGCGCGTAGATAACGTGGCAATGCCTGTTATCGAAGCGTTTGAAGAAGCAAATTCTGGAATTAATGTTGAGTTTGAGAACATTGGCAGTAGTTCCGACTACTATACAAAACTGAACACGACGCTGGCAGGCGGGACAGCACCAGATGTGTTTTACCCAGCTACCCACGTTGCGAATTCCCTGGCAAGCAAAGGTGCCCTATTAACCATTAATTCGTATATCGAACGGGACGGGATTGACTTGTCTGCCTATGACCCTGCTATTCTCGAACTCTACTCGATTGACGGCGAAATCCATTGTCTGCCCATTGATAGTGCAGCGCTGGTTGTCTATTACAATAAAGATATCTTTGACGAAGCTGGGGTCGATTATCCTGAGGCAGGTTGGACATGGGATGAATTCCTTGCAACAGCACAGACACTTACACAAGACTTAGACGATGATGATCGAGTTGACATCTTTGGGGTTGATCAATTCCGTAATTACTGGCCGATGGTTACATGGACAAATACAGGAAACTATCTTTTTGATGATATCCGCAACCCAACAGAATTTATCGGTGGCGCCGATCCAACAGTCGTTGACTCTGTTCAATGGCTAGCAGACTTGTCGCTTGTACATGGTGTCATGCCTTCCGATGAACAACGGGCAGACATCAGTGACATGTTTGCCGCTGGAAAGGCCGCTATGCAAGTGGTCGGCCACTGGCGCTTCACGCGCTATTCAACTGCCGAAATCAACTTTGATGTGGTCGCACTTCCAATTGGTGAAACAGGCGAACAAGTCAATCGTGCCGACGGAAGTTGCTTTGCCATTTCAGCCTCTACGGAAAACCCTGATGAAGCATGGGAGTTGGTAAAGTTCCTGGCAGGCCCTGATTCACAAGGAGTGAATTTGCTCCTTGACCTGAATGTGATGACTCCAGCCTTGGTTTCATTCCAAAATGACGAGCGATTCCTAAGCCCAGAAGCTATTCCTGGGTTTAATGGGGATGCTTTCAATGCCGGGCGCCAGAATCTATTCACCATGTATGACCCCATTCACCCCATGTATTCTGCATTCGACGCAGCATGGAAATCAGAACTGGGCGAGGTCTGGATTGGCGCTGCTACTGCCGAAGAAGCATTTGAACGCCTTTCCCAACAGGTACAAGACATGCTCGACTACATTGAAGACTACGAATAAGTCAAGACAAACAGGGGGCTCCACAAGCCCCCTTAAGAAGATGGAACACGATAACCCAGTTGCTGTGATATCTCAGCAGCAGTAGCCTTCACCTTATTGCCATAGTAAGAAACCCGATTGGGTGGGATGCGGGGAAGGGGAACCGAAATACTCACCGCAGCAACAGGGGTCCCTTCGTAGTTTAAGATAGAGGCTGAAACACAACGTCCACCAAGTTCGTTTTCTTGATCGTCAATTGCAAACCCACGCTGACGACTTATCCGCAGTTCATCCATAATCTTATCGATATCTGTCACTGTGTACTCCGTCAAAGTGGCCAACGGGTAGGATTCTAATATCGCACGAGCTTCATCCTCAGGTAATCTGGATAGCATCGCTTTTCCCAATCCTGTGCAGTGAACCCATGAACGTTTGCCAATTTCAGCACGGATTCCAAGCGGTTGGTCACTCAGCATCCGTTCAATATAGATGACTTCATGATGGTCGCGGATCCCCAGGTTAATGCTCTCGTTTGACCAGTCCCGTAGATGTTCAAGAAATGGCATCGCAACCCGGCGAATCTCGAGCCGCCCCAACACAATGGTCGCCCGTTCAATGAATCTGAGACCGAGCCGATACTTCTTGTTTTCAGGATTTTGCTCGAGATAATCGTTATCGGCTAACGTATAAACAAGACCTGAAGCAGTACTTTTATGAAGCTCAAGCGCGTTGGCAATCTCGGTTATCCCAAGTTCTGGCACCTGCGGACCAAACAACCCCAGAATGTCAATGGCACGCTGTACAGAGTTAACCACGCGCCGTTCCACACTATTTTTCTCGGCCATTATTCTCTCGCGAAACTTTATATCATGCCATTGTAGCACTTTGTCACATTGTAAGTATACAAGCTCATCGACTTGCAGACGAGTTGGGGGGCCAACTCATACAGAATATACGTTCTGCAACACGTTCTCCCAAATCAACTTTTTTCAACTAAACTGAGACTGTATCAACTACTTGGAGGCTATTTTGACTGCCGGTTTTCCCCCGGTTCTTCCGCGTTGCTGCTGCCATTTTTTGTTGTGCCGCAGCAGCCACAGGAACCCACACATGCCCGCAACCGGTCATAGGCTACGTTTTACATACGCTCACCCTACGCCTTGCGGTAATACCAGACACCATGCGCTATCCTCTCTATCAATACTTGTGACACTCTGCTGCGGATGAAGCGAACCAAGGTTCGGCGCAGCTTCTACAGCACGCATGAGGAACCTCCCTCTACGTTAGGCTGTACAGACCCGTCCGGTCTGGCTCGATAAAGCTTTGCAAGGATATGAATTGCTGCGTTGTGGTCTCTATACGAGCAAGAGACCACAAGCGCAGGCCACCCAACGATCCGAGCGTGTTAAGTCCTCGAAGATTGCACCACACTTGGAGCAGGTTGTGGATGTGTAGGCGGGATCAACCAACAGCACTTCACGTCCGGCACTGCCAGCCTTGTACGTCAGATATTGTTTGAAAATACGCCGAACCAAAGGTTCGCAGCCACTATCCAGGATGCTCTTGCTGAGGTGTTGGTTTCTGACCCTGTTGCGCACCCGCAGGTCTTCCAGCGCGATCAGATCGTCGTGCTCAACCCGTTGGGTACTGAGCTTGTGCAAGTAATCTCGCGCTGATTGGCCACCTGCTCTTGCTGGCGCTGGACGCGAACTAAAAGTTCGAGCAGCAAGGCTTTGCGGCGGTTCTTGCCACCCCGTTTCTTCCGAGCCAGTGACCGTTGCAGAACCCGCAGTTTCGTTTGGCTCTCCCGGTAGGAGTTGGGGTTCTCAACCTTCTCTACCCGCGTTGGTCGTGACCCATGCGGATACCCCGACATCCAAGCCAACCGTTCGCTCAGTTTTCGGCAGCTTAGATGGCTCTGGCATTTCAACGGCCAAGCAAGCATACTACCGATCTGCCTTGTGGGTGATCCGCAGCGTCTTGATCTGGCAGGGAACAAACCCACCGATGGCTCGATGCCAACGCCCAGCGATACGACCCACACCCGACACCTTCAGACGACGACCAGCCATCCTGAAGCCATTGCCATCTTCTTTGAAGCCGAAGCTATGGAACCGTTTCCAGCCTTTGAAACGGGGATAACCCGGTGTCTCACCCTTCTTGACACGACGGAAGAAGGCTTGAAAGGCTTTGTCGCAGTCCGCTGCGACCACCTGCAAGACATGACTATGAACGATCTGCGCTTGTGGCAAGGTCTTTTTGTCGTGCTTGACATTGCGAAGTTGGGCGTTTTTGCTCACACTTCGTTCTTCCAGTTGCCATGCCCATTTGCGTTCTTCCACACACATGTTGTCGAAGTGCCAGGCGCAGGCCAAGATTTGCCAGAGATTATGCTCCTGGCTCTTGCTGGGATACAAAGTCTTGAGCATCATTTCCCTTTTGGGGTTAGATCAACGCTAAACTCTGGTTAAAACCCTGAAAATCGCCGAACCGCGACCACAACGCAGCGAAGAATATACTTGAGGCGGGACATCGCCTCATCCTGTCTGAGTCGGAAGAAGACCAACCTGATTTATTCAGGCGGCGTCCGTCGTTCACGGCAGAAGCCCACTGAACCTTTGGTTCGCCTTTTGCTGTGGGAGTATGTCACCTGGTGGAGGGAAATACACTGCACTATTGGCCCAACCAAAGGGAACTAAGAACCCCATTCAGCCTTGAGTTGGATGTGGAGGCTATCGAGTTTGGGTAGCAAATCCGTGGCGGCGTCAATTGATCCCTCCTTACCGATGGTTTCAATTTCTTTGGTAATATCAGCGAAAGACTGGAAACCAATCGAGGCACTCATTCCCCTCAGGCTGTGGGCTGTTTTCCAGAGTTGGTTGGGGTCCCGATTGGCATAGGCTGAATGAAGCTCAAGTAGAAGTGGTGGCATATCTTCCAGGAACATCCGGACGAGGTTTTGAAGAAGTGCTTCTGAATCTGGGCCTAGTCGTCGTTGTGCCTTTTCAATGTGAATAAGTGAATTCTTTTTCATAGAAAATCGGCGTGGATAGTCAGGAGAGATCGAACCCTGTTCGCACGCTTTACTCCTTTCCAACTACATGAGTTATTACAAGCGTCCGGATTTATCCGGGGGGTGCTGATAAAACACTCCGATAGAACCAAACATCGTCTTGGTGTGGGCCATAGAATGGCTCCAGAAATTCGAGCTCTTCCAGCGTAACACTCCAAATACCCATGTTGCGCTCGCTAGTTCCTGCTGACATCACAGGAATATCCAGGCAGTCGGTTTCAACCAGTAAGGTTTGCATCCAGCCAAATCCATTGAACACTTGAACGCGATACCAGGTTTTAAAATGGTTAATGCCCACTACCTGAACGGGCTGATCATCCGGGAGGTTGCCGATCACCACCGAATCGAGACCGGGTGCAGTACGCACATTGATGTTGAGATTGTTAGCTGATTGAGTCCGCCCTAGACAGCCGTCAGCAAATCCAATCAGGCGGGCCGGGCTCAACGGCGGTGCAAGCGCCAATACAACCGGGTCAGCCGATGTCGAAGTGCGAATACCTTCCCCTTGCGCCAGTTGCCAGCGGGTCTCGTCCGCCACGACTTCAGCGTTGCCTTCGGCCACTGTCACGACCGATAGGTCATCGGCCTGTGCCCAGACTGAAAAGTGTTCGGCTGGCTGCGTCACGGTCAGCGTGGTCGTTTCCAGGGCAAAGCTGTCAAACATGGTATCAGGTGCATTTTGCTGGATGATGTGTCCATCGAGCCGCATTGATAGCTGCACGCCGTCCTCTAATTGTTCAAAGGTCACGATCTTGAGGGTCGAATTCGGCAGCAGGAAAACATCCACTGCATCGGGAAAGTAGATGAAGGCACGTCCAAATCCATCTGTCCGCACCTTGTCACCTTTGCTAATGGGTGTTTCCGCGCTAGCTGGAAGCGGTAGCCACTGGTTAGTGTTGGCAAGTTTCAGTTGAACGCCAGCCTGGGTGATTTGTAACACAGCTGCTAGCTCATCGGATCGTACCGCACCATAAGATAAAATCAGCAAGGCGCAGACAACAACCAACAACTTACTGATTAACCGCATCAATTACCTCCGTTAGTACAGGGAGCTCAACATAAAAGGTACTGCCAACCCCTTCTTCACTTTCGACCCAAATGTGTCCGTTATGTGCTTCCACAATCCAGTAGGCTAAGCTCAATCCCAAACCCGTGCCCGTGATATGGGCAGTCTCGGTGGTGCGAATCCGATAAAACTCGCTGAACAACTTGAGTTGCCCTTCAGCGGAAATACCAAAGCCCGTGTCTTCGACTTCCAACCGGAGATTGTTGGCATCCGCTTGCACAAGACGCACCCAAATCTGCCCTGATTCGCCTGTATATTTGACGGCATTGCTCAGGAGATTGGCCACAACCTGATGGAGAAATTGAGCATTGCCCATGATCATCGGCAGGTTATCGGCTAATTGTGCCGAAAGGCTCAGGCCTTTATTGTTGCTGATCGACCAGTAACGCTCGACGACCTGATCCACAATTGCCCGAAAGTCAGTCGGTTCTTGTTCCATCTCCGATGAGCGAACCTGCTCAGAATTCAGGATGTCGGTGATGATCCGCTTCATGTACTGGGCAGCATCCACCATCTCCTGGACGAAAGTCTGCCTCTGCTCCGTTGGGATATCCTTTGTACGCAGTATGACGTTGCCATAACCCGTGATGCGGCTGAGCGGGTTCTTCAGGTCATGGGTTGCCAGACGTATCAGGCGTGTTTTCAGCCTGTTCAATTCGGTCAGGGCTGTAACATCGTTCAGAATAATCACCCATTGTTTGGAATCATGCAGCGGTGCAGCATCCAGGCTGTAAGCGCAGCCGGCGATTTCCATGTCCTGTCGAAAAAGCTTGCCACGAGAAAAACGCTGTTCCAGATCATTGAGCACCTGATCTGGGACGGTTTCTGCGCGCAGCAGGTTGATGAAAGATTGTTCAAGTATCATGTTGTTGGTTTGCGATAGAATTTTGTGCAGGGTGGCATTCGTGTGCACGATGTGTAACAGTTCATCGAGTACCAAAACGCCCGTAGGCGATCCCATAATGACCGCTTCAACTAGATTTTTCTGCCGCTGGATTTGGGTGTGCAGGATGGCGTTTTCTAAACCAGGGACAACTCGCTCAGCAAATTCCCGTAACAAATCAAGTGAGGTTCTGCGGATTCTGTCGTTTTTAGATACTTGCATGGCAAGAATACCGACCATACGCTGCTGCCAGATGAGCGGAATACCCACATGCTGACCATCGACAACCAGGTCCTTCTCCTGTTGAACACATGCCACAAGTGCTTCTAATTCAGGTGTCAGTGTTGACCACTGCTGAGCCAGAATGTATTGACCGTTTCCGCTCTCGTCCAGCCAGATACCACCGCCTGGGGCCGCCAGCAGTTTTTGGGCATCGGCCCCAATGCTCGACACGACCTTCGGCAGGGCCAACCCTTGACTGGAGGCTTCGACCACACTATCCAGCAAGAACTCAGCTTTTTGTCGTTGCCGTCGTTCGAGGGTGATGCTCAACCCAATATTGGGGATGATGGGCAAGACGATCGCCAGGGATGAGTGAAACAGGTTGATGATCTCGCGTTGTGTATTAAAAAGGGTAAAGGCAGATATCAACCATGTAACGAACATAAACAACCCCGCTACCAGCATCCAATACCAGCGCAGTTGGGCATAGACCATGCTGGCAACAATCGACACTATCACAATGGTGATGATCTGGGAGATGCTACCTTGCTCATGTAGAGCACGATCTTGAATGAGGGTTTCGACGGCGTTAGCGTGAATTTCGACCCCAGCCATCATATTGCCGCTGATGCTAGCCGGCACAGGGTACCAGTCGGTCAGGGCGCTAGCGTTCATAACACCAACCAGGACGATCTTATCATCAAACAATGTCGGGTCAATGTTGCCGGCTAACACATCCCGAAAGGAGACCACCGGATAGGTCGGCTGCGTGGGTGTATAGGGCGGTCCAAAGTAGTTTTGCATCCAGAAGCCCAGATCATCAACGGGTAGTTGGCGCTCTGGTGTGATCTGTAAGGTGCCATCTCCGGAGATAATCAGTTGCGAAAATGCTGCTGTTGGAATACGCAGGTAGGCCAGATAGGTGATGATGCTGAAGGATAAACCTATCTGGCCATTGTGCTGAATTTGAGAAGGCTGGCGGCGAATACTGCTGTCTATATCTGGAAACGCATTGACATAACCGCTGTATTCGATGATACCGAGCAGTTCCTCAGCAGGTTTCTGGACACTTCGGAACTGAATGCGTTGTGTTGCATCAGACATAGTTTCAGACCGCTGAACCCCAACCAGCGACATCACAACACGAGTTCGGGTATCATCGGTTCGAGCTTCTTGAATCGCCCTGGCAAACTCAGCATCTTCATCGGATCGATCAGTGAACAAGATGTCAAAGGCGATGACACGTGCCTGGGCTGCATTGAGGATGCGTATGAAGTCGGCATAGATGCTGCGCGGCCACTGGGTCAAACGCCCATATTCTTCGAGACTGGCATCGTCAATGGCAACAATAACAATCTTTTCGGAGACAGGTTCCGATACGAAATAGACGTTGGTCAGGCGCAGACGCAGGTCTGCAAAGAGATTGGCTGACCATAAGAAAAGGACAAAGAGCGCAACGATCCATCCGACCAGAAACCCTCGACAGCCCGAAACGTTCAAAGCAGCCGTCACGGATGTTTAATCCGATGGAGACTCTGTTGGCGTTGTGATCTCGTCCAGTTCAATGGGGTCACCCACGGATGAATAGAGGTTTGCATCTTCTGGGCCATGATCGTCCGGGAATTCGCGCAGACCAGCACACTCAGATTGGATGGTCGTGCTGCTAGAAAGTATCCAGCCGAAGCCATCGCGGAAATGAATGCGATACCATCCACCAGAAGCTGTTACACCAATCAAGCGGCTAATCTCCGTCGGATCGAGTGCCCCTACTCGTGGGAAGGCGACATCCGGGCCGATACGGACATTCAAGCGCACATCATCCTGTGTTTGGATGCTGGCGGTACAACCATCAATACTGGAATCAAGCATGTCAAAATCAGAAGCCCGTACAACATCGCTGAGATCGCCTAGGACGCTAGCCCGAATGCCAAACTCTGCGGGGACTTCCGCCGAAGTAGAATCGTTGTCTGCCTTGACCGTGCCTTCAGATACCAGCATAGCAGACCGACCTGCTCGTTCAACCCTAATCTTAAACTCCGTGCCGCGTGCCGCCAGAGTCATGCCGGGGGTGATGACATCATAGGTTGAATTGGCGTTCAGGAGGCGGTTCAGGCTTTGGATGGTTTGCCCGATGATGACCTCTGCCACGAGCGAAAATGATTCATCGTCACCTTCAAACTGGATAATACGATATTCGCTGTTGGGTAGAATTTCGGTATCTGTGCCGTCGGCAAAGAAGGTAATGCGGGCCTGCCCTGTCCCGTCGGTGCGAATCGTATCGCCTACACCGACAATCCCCTCAACGTTGACGCTAATCCAGTTGATGGTGTTGACACGCAGAACTTCAACACCAGGTTCCAACACTTCAAGAGTTGCGGCAAGTTGTCCAGCGCTGTCTTGGGCCAAAGAAATAATGGTGAATGAAAACGCTAAAATTGAAAGAACAAATTGCATCCGCATCTATTTCCCATCCTTTCAGTCTACGTTGCCGTGGGAAAATGAACTGATATTAAAGACTCCCTCTACCTTTCTAGATAAGAGCATATTTTATATGAAACGACAAGGTTTTTGATGTTGAATCTCGTGAAAAATATACGAAAAAGCGAGTTTGGTTGAACTCGTCCTGTGCAACCCCAGGCGATGTTTCTGGGCACTACTCTGCCGGCATATCGGTAACAATGGCTTCCACAAAATCGTCAATTGAAGCATTTTTGAGCAAGTAACCATCTGCCCCAGCCTGCAGGACTTCCTCGACCATTTTTTCCTCCTCAGAGGCGGTCATAGCGATGATGCGTATTTCAGGATAGTCGCTACGAATGCGCCCAGTGGCCTGCACCCCGTTCATTTCTGGCATAATCATGTCCATCAAGACCACATCAGGGCGCAATTCGTCACAGCGATCAATTGCCTCAAGACCGTTTTCGGCTTCGCCAACAAATTCTAAATTGTTGAAGGCACGCAAGGCCATAGCTATGCTGCGCCGGACGACTCGATGGTCATCAACCACCATGATGCGAATTTTGGGCATGTAGTTCCTCCATATACTGCACACGCTCCCCTTAACTCAGTATATAGCAGGAATGTTCCTTGATGCATCAGACAGATGGGGAGTTTTAACCTAACCAGATGACCAGGTCAGTCGGATTTCCGTGCCCTGCGATGGCTGGCTGATGATATCCAGCGTAGCGTTGATGGATTTGGCGCGTTCGCTCATGATCCGTACCCCATGATGATCTGATGGAATGTTTCCAGGGTCAAAACCATGCCCATTGTCACAGACCTGGAGCATCACACTACCCCCCGTCTGTTGCAGTGTGATGTCGACTTGCGTGGCCTGGGCATGTTTGCTGATGTTGTTCAGGCATTCCTGCGTAATGCGGAAGAACGCAATCTGAACATCGGGTGGAAACGTAAACTGCCCGTCAACAGTCACCTGAACAGCAATGTGTTCACGGCGTCGGAATGCCTCGGCAAGTTGATTGATAAGTTCCCGGATACTGGTCTCGATCAGGGTATGGGGGCGCAGTTCAAGCAGCAGCGAACGCATTTCTGCCAGGGCTTGCCGGGTGAGGTGATGCAGTTCCATCAGTTCTTCTTCCATGCCCTCAGGAATATCTTTCCAGACACGTGGCATGGTTTCTGCTATCAAACTCGCGGAAAACAAGGTCTGGCTCACGGCATCATGCAAATCACGAGCCAGGCGTTCACGTTCATTGACAGCGGCCAGTTCTTGAGCTTGGTTGCGTTGGCGTGCATTCTTGATAGCGACAGCAATCTGGTTGCCAAAGGCCTGCAAACGTTTGAGAATATCTGGGGTAAATGCATTTGCTTTTGTGCCCAGCAAATTCAAAAAGCCAATGGTCTCGCCGTCAATAATGATGGGCGAACCCGCATAGGAACGCACCTGGCCCAATTGGGGTATATTGATCCAATTAGGGTCTTGATGGATGTCTGGGATCAACAGGGGTTGCTGCGTCTCAATCATCGTCTTCAGGCTGGGGGTCTTGGCGATTTCCAAGTTGCTGTGCTGGAATGCTTCGCCTGGGCTGATGTTTTCATAGCCTTCATCCCGAATGACACGGGCAATTCCGTTCTCAATCAGGGCGATATGCCCCATCTCATAGGGGACAACACGTTTTACGCTGATGAGAATGCGATCCATTACATTTTCTATATCGAATGTGCTGTTCAAAATAGCGGCGGTGTTGAGCAGCGCTTCTAGCAAGGCCCGCTGATCGCGTTCGATTTGCTCGGCTCGTTTACGCTCAGAAATATCACGCACCACGCTTTGAATATGACGGGGCTTCCCCGATAGATCGTATACGGTTTGGACATTGACCTCGACTGGAAATTCGGTTCCATCCTTGTGCCGGAAGATTCGTTCGTAGGGATCAACTTTCTTCCCCTCATGCAACGCTTCGGCGATGGCAAGCGTATGGGCATACTCATGGGGTGCCACTACGTCTTTGATGGGATTCCCAATGAGTTCATCAATTGTATATCCCAACATATCTGCACCGCGTTGATTCACCTTGAGATAATGCAAATCCATGCTGATTAGAAATACACCGTCATTCTTCTGCTCGAACAAGTCTCGGAACTGCCGTTCGCTTTCTTGCAGGGCTTCCAGAGTGCGTTTGCGCTCAGAGATGTCTTCGGCAACTGTCACAAAATGCGTCGTCGCGTCCTGCTCATCTTTGACTGGTGACACATGGACAGAGGCCCAAAATGACTCACCGTCTTTCTTTTTAACCAGGAGTTCACCTTCCCAGTGTCCATCAAACTGAAGAGCCTCAAACATCTTGCGGTAGGCACCCGTTTGAGCTTGTGGAGAGCGCAGGAAGCGGGCTGTTCGATCGTAGATTTCTTCTAAAGTATAGCCGACCAACTGGGTAAAATGTGAGTTGATGTATTCGATTTTGCCGCTAGGAGAAGTAATCATGATGGGTGCGTTGCTTTGCTCCAACGCCTGGGATAACTTCCGCAGCATTTCCTCACTTTGCTTGCGTTCTGTAATGTCACGGAAGATGCCGCGTGTGGTGTAGGCCTTGCCATCCACGATCCTAGCATTCACGTTGCCCTCAACTATAACTGAGCGTCCATCGTGGGCGAGGAACACTGTTTCTAGGTTATGGGATTCGCCACCTGAAAGCACCTGCTCGAAAATCGTTTTACATTCTGCCAGATGGTCGGGGTGGATGATGTCGAAGATTGAGAACTGTCGAGCTTCTTGCGCGTTGTAACCTAGGGTTTCTAACCAGGCTCGATTGACATACCCGATCATTCCATCTTGATCAACACTTTGAATCAGGTCGGTGGCATTTTCAAATAAATCACGATAACGTTCTTCGCTGGCTTGTAATTCCGCACGATAACGGGCACGATCTAGCGCGTAGCGAATTGATCGGGATAGAATAGAAGGGGTCAGTTCCGTTTTATCTAGATAATCGGCTGCCCCAACCTGGACTGCATCCGTGTCGAGTTCTAGGGTTGTTATACCCGTAATCAGAATCATCGGTTTGTGGAAGCCACGCTCCCGTGCATAATTCAGCAGTCCAACACCAGTATAATCGCCTAGCCGATGATCAAAGAGATAGACATCATGGATTTGCTGGTTGATCACCGGAAGGGCTTCGTTATAAGATGCGACCCATTCCACATTGAAGCCAGTCGGATCAGCCAGTGTGAGGAAGTTTTTTATCATGGTGTATGATGGGAGCTCGTCATCAACCACGAGCACGTTGATCGGTTGGTTTCGCATAAGCATCTATATAATTGGAGACCTTTTGTTTTTAGATTACTCGACGTATACTCCTATTGACAAGTCTTAGCCGATTTGGTCAATTTAAAACGTACAAAGTGTTAAAATGACTAAACAGGAAATAACCCGAATTCTTATCGTTGATGACCATGAAATGGTGCGACGGGGTTTAGCAATGACGCTGGCTGCTTTTGATGATTTTGAACTTGTCGGTGAAGCATCAAATGGTGTTGAGGCGCTTGAACAATGTGCGAACTTGCAGCCGGATGTGGTGCTGATGGATGTCATTATGCCAGAGATGGATGGCATTGCTGCAGCCCATGCTATCCTTGAGCAATACCCCACGGTCAAAATTCTGGCGTTGTCTACCTTTAAAGATGAAAATCAAGTGCGGGAAATGTTGGAAATCGGTGCATCCGGCTACTTGCTCAAGGACATTTCGATTGATGAACTGGCCAATTCAATTCGTACTGCTTTGACGGGACGATTAATTGTTTCTTCTGATGCTGCCCGGCAGTTATTATCTACCCCGCAGGCCGCCCTGAGTGAGCGTGAACGGGAAGTCTTGGCGCTTTTGGTTGATGGCCTGACGAACGTTGAGATTGCCGAACGATTAGTCGTTGCACGTTCGACGGTCAAGTTCCATGTTAGCAGCATCCTCGCCAAACTCAACGTGACCAATCGGGTAGAAGCTGTCAGCGTCGCGTTGCAGTCTGGTCTTATCAAACGCTAAGCCTGGTCACCTGGCCAGGCAGACTAACCACCCGTTGGATGTTCTCTGAAGCGCTTATCTGACACCGAAGGTGACCAGTTGCTCTTAGCAGGACTTAACGAGCAATTTCCCCGTGTTGAATTCCTCTGAACGGATCAAAAGCAGCTTTCAAAAATGAGTGATGACAACGCTCAAATGGCGTATGGAGTGTGCCGAGCCTCCAATTGAACTTCAAGGCGTAGTACGCGAGTTTTTGGGGATGCGCTAAGGGCTTTGAGTTGTTACCAACACGATGGATTGTCGAACGCAGTTTTGCTTGGTACGACCAACATGGAAACGTGCGCTCCTTCCTTAATATCTAATCTTTCCACATGGTCTCTTAATCGTTCAAAATGGCCGTAGGAATTTAAGAAATCGTTTTCATGCGCTCAAATCACTATTTGACAATATCGAAACAATCCGCTATTTTCTTCTAACTAGACGGCGCTTGGTAGGTTGAAAGCTTACCCTATTTGATCTAGGTCTCAACGGGTAATTTGCCCTAGAGATTTTTGTAAAGTCCTTTTGGAGGTATAAGTAATGAAAAAGTTGGTTCGTTTGTTCCCCGTGGTGCTTGTCATCGTTGGCATTTTGTTGGCAAGCCTGGGTGGTTCTGTTGCTCAAGATGATCAACTCGTCTTCAGTATGGTGAGCCATGGCGGGGTTGGTAATCCCTTCTGGATTGTTGTTATCAAAGGGATGGACGATGCCTGTGCGCTGCTTGATGCAGACTGCGAATGGCTCGCCGATCCGGTTGATAATGTGGACGATATGGCTGGTTATTGGGATGATGCACTGGCCCGTCAGAACGACGGTGTCGGCACTACTGTTCCCAATCCCGAAGTCATCCGTGATGGTGTGAATCGTGCTGCCGAAGCTGGTGTGCCAGTGATTGTCTTCAACACGGCTGACCCCAACGCCGGTACACCCGATGCACTCCCAACCCTGTTCTATATCGGTGCCAACGAATTCCTCGGCGGTCGCTCCAATGCCCAGCGCGTTCTGGCAGAAGCCGCCGCTGCGGGCGTGGATATCACCAAAGGTGTTTGCCCGATCCAAGAAGTCGGACACAGTGGCCTCGAAGCCCGGTGTGCCGGTGTCCGCAGCGTCTTTGACGAAGCTGGTATTCCACTCGATGGCCTGACTATCAATAACGATGTGACCGAATCAGCCGGCATCCTCAGTGACTACTTCACCGCTAACCCTGATGCTAACGCCGCCTTCATGCTTGGACCGAACCCCTCAAGCTCACTGAACCTGTACATCCAAGAAGCAGGTGTGCAACCTGGCGAAATCTTCGCCACCACGCATGATACAAGCTCTGAGATCTACGAAATGATCCAAGACGGCTACCTGATGCAAGCCATTGACCAGCAGCCTTACTTGCAAGGCTTCGAGACCATCATGTGGCTCTACCTGAACAGCCAGTTTGCCCTGGCTCCGGGTGGTGACATCCTGACTGGCCCTGGCGTCATTGATGGCAGTAACGTGGATCAGATCATTGAACTGACCGACGCTGGCTACCGTTAAATCCGAACGGCAGACGCAAATCTCTACGGGTGGGGCAACGTCCCTGCCCGTATTTATTTACCAATGGAGAAGATCGTGCTTGCTCCAAAAGATTGAATAGTTTTTAGGATATTGCTTATGGAAGCCCCTCTTGCAGAAAAACCCACCATCGAAACCCACCCGTTGGTGAAATGGTCCATGCTAGCGCTGGGTTTAGCCAGTGTGCTGACTGCAACCCTGATTTTGTTAGGGTGGATACCCCTCGGCGAACGCGCCAACATCCTCCGCAGCCACACCAATCAGATCGAATATGCAGCGATGATTGGCTGTATCTTGTTTGGCATCGCCTCTTTTCGAGCTTATGTGGGATTGCAACAAAATGACAGCGCCGGCATCTCATATTCACGCTGGCTCAGCTTTTTCACCATCTTCATCGGCTTGACCTTTGTTGCCAGTGTTGTTATCCCTAGTTTTCTTAAGTATACCCTTTTGCCAGAACCAGAGACCACGCCGGTTGAACTTCAACTATTCAGCGCGGGTTTATTACTCAGCTTCATCGGTATTCTTGGTGTTGTCTATCGAATCTCGGTACGAGCAGGGTTGGTTGGGCGCTCGGTAGGGAACACTCTAAACTTTCCCATACGAGGAGCGCTAATTCTATTTGGAATAGGTCTTCTGATTGCTATTCCAGCTAACCTTGCCTATGTCGTGCAGTTTCCTGATCTTGTCCCTAATATTCGCCCACCCGACCCCACCCGGTTAATTCCTGGGATGAGCCTCTTTCTCATTGGATGGTTCACATACCGTGAAGTCACTAGGGGCGAAGAAGAATCGGATGACCTGAGACGGGCGGTCAGCATGGCACCTGGCAAGTTTGTGCAGGTACAACTTGCCAAATCGCCCAGTGCGGGTGCAATCATCGGTTTCATCGTCATCTTTTTGGCCTTTACAATGGCTACCGATTTATTCCTGGAAGGATCGTCAATAGCCTCAATCTTAACGAATGTGTCTTCAAAGGGCATTATAGCTATTGGAGTCACGATCTTGATGATCTCTGGTGAATTCGATCTTTCGGTGGGATCCATTCTCGGTGTAGTCGCTATGATGTTCATGCAGTTCATGACAGGCGGCGCGCCCATATTGGGTGTGATGGATCCATTACCTGCTGCGCTTCTGGCGATATTCGTCGGCGCCATACTGGGCTTTATCAACGGCTTTATCTTAGTAACAACGGGTATTCCGTCATTTATCGTGACGTTGGGAACGATGCTAGCCTATCGTTCAATCTCGTTGGTAGCGATTGCAGGCGGACGCATTCTGCGTTATCGTGATTTCTATGATGAGTTTCCACACGTCACGCTTTCCCCCTGGTTGTTTGTTATATTGTCGCTCATCGGCCTTGGGTTGCTTCTCTATGCAGCCTATCAGGTACTGCCCGTCTTGTGGCAACGTTTTGCTCAAGATTGGGGTAGGCGCTACAACAATGGTGACTTCGGAACGACCATCGCCATCTGGGGGGGGGCGGTTGCATTGGTTGTGACGCTTGTCCTCACCATGGTGGGGGCATGGCTTGTTGCTCTTGTTTTACACTATATTGGTAACCCAGAATCTATCCAGGCGGGCTTTTTCGATATTGTCAACGGACGGTGGGAAGGTACATTTCTCATGGGGCCCGATAGTGTCTTCGCGGTTGATGTTCCCCGCACAGCTAACTATCGGCTGGCGATTGTGTGGTGGTTGATCTTCGTCATCTTCTTCAACATCATTTTGACCAGTACGCCTTACGGTAACGCTTCCTTTGCTGTTGGGGGCAATGTCGGCGCAGCCCGCGCCCAGGGTATCAATGTCGCCTATGTCAAAGTATCCAACTTTGTCTTGACGGCAACCCTGACGGGCGTCGCCGCCATCTACGAAACGGCCCGTAACCCCGGCGTTGATCCATTAAAGGGCAATCAATGGGAATTGGAAGTCATCGCCATGACGGTGATTGGTGGTGCGCTACTGACGGGTGGTTACGGCAGCGTCGTCGGCTCACTCTTAGGGGCCTTGATCTTCGGCATGTTGCAAACCGGGTTGGTGCTGGTTGGCATTGAATCACGGTTGTTCACTGGCACAATTGGTGTTGTCATCATCGTCGCGGTTGTTCTCAATACCGCTGTACGCGGTGCACGCAAAACTTAGGAGGCATATATATGACAGAGAAAAATAGTACACCTCTGGTTGCAATGGTCAACATCCACAAATATTTCGCCAGCGTGCAGGCATTACGCGGTATCGATTTTCATGTTGACCCCGGCGAGATCGTGGGTCTACTGGGTGATAACGGCGCAGGTAAATCCACACTGATTAAAGTGCTGACGGGTTATCACATCCCAACACGCGGGCATATCAACTTCGAGGGGCAACAAGTTGAGATCAATTCGCCCCATGATGCCCGCGAACTTGGCATCGAGACTGTCTATCAGGATTTGGCCCTTGTACCGCTCATGAGCATTGCCCGCAACTTCTGGCTTGGTCAGGAACCAACTTACAATGTCGGGCCGTTCAAGCTGATGGATAAGAAGAAGATGGCAGAGACCACCATCGATGCGCTGGCAGATGTCGGCATTCATATCCGGGATGCTGAAGAAGAAGTGGGCACAATGTCCGGCGGGGAGCGCCAGTCGATTGCAATTGGGCGGGCGGTTTACTTCGGCAAGAAGCTCCTCATTTTGGATGAGCCGACCTCGGCCCTTTCTGTTGGTGAAACACAAAAAGTGTTGGATTATACCTATGCGGCTAAAGACAAAGGAATGGGCGTGATCTTCATTACGCATAACATCAGTCAGGTGCATGAGGTAGCCGATCGCTTTACCATTATCCAGCGGGGGCGTAAACTGGGTGATTTCTTCAAAGAGGAAGTCAGTGAGGGCGAAGTCGCCAAGATGATTACCTCCGGTGAAGTGCCGGAACGGCTGCGTTTGTTTGACCCAGAAGACGAGGAAACAGCATGAACTACCGTCAAGGCATTGCCTTACTCATCCTGATACTGGCAGCCTGTGCGCCGGATGATCTGGACATCACACCTACCGCAACTGTCACACCGGAACCGACAGCGCGACCGACCTCTACGCCTGTCCCAGAGGATTTCGTTGACCCCACCCTCGCCAACGAGGAAGCCATAACCTTCATCCTGGAAAATATCCCGGATCGAATGCCAGCCGGCGCAGTTGAATGGAAACGGGACTATACACGCGGCGAAGAAGGGATTGAGGATATCCCCCGTGCAGAAAATGGTTATGGTGCCAAGGTCTTTTATACCGAGCAAACCGGGGGGCAGATGAACCTGACTTTTGCTCAGTTTGCCACAGCAGAGGACGCCACCAATCACTACGAGTTCATTCGTGGGATACGCCAACCCTTGGAAACAGGCGACGCCAACGACACACTGCCCCAACCCAACATCTTCGGCTCCGGTTTGTATGGCTCAGTTGCCATTTTCCAAATTGACGATACGTTCATTGAAGTGAATATCGAATTGTTCTCCAGTACCCAGGGCAATCCATTGGTTCCATTGGCACGCGAGACTATCCGCTACTTTGAGGAGCTTCAATCTGAACTTGAAGCAGGCACAGCCAGCGATGATGAACCGGCTGCCGAGGACGCCCCACCTGAAGACACAACGAATACCGAATCTGCGACGAACGCTCCCTTACTTGATGCAATCCTGGAAGAACTCCCAGCACAAATCATGGGTGATGCCATCTGGACACGCGACTTTGAACGATTTGATGGGCTGCAAATCCTCGACAACTTCAACGATGACCCTGCCATGCGTGTCTTTTATCGGGAGCAAACGGGCGGGGCGTTGCAAATGACGTTTGCTGTCATGGAAGGTGAAGAGGCCGCCACCATACAATATGAACGCTTCAAGGGGATCCGCGAAGGACTGGAAGAAGAAAACAATCGCGAAGGCTTCCCTGAACCGCATGTATTCGGCCAGGGATTATACGGCTCAGTCGCTATTCTTCAGGTAGGCGATGTCTTCATTGAAGTTTTAATCGAACGGGCACCAGGGACAATCGCCAATCCACTTGAGGCGATTGCACGGACGGCGCTGCAAGTACTGGACAACGCACAAGCAAGACTGGCAGGGTAGACGCATGGCAATTTTGGAAAATAACGTTGCGCTGGTCACAGGCGCAGCGGGTGATCTGGGCGAAGCGATGGCGCTATATCTGGCACAAGCTGGCGCAAACGTTATTATGTGGGACATCGTAGCTGAGGCTGACGCACAAGAACGGATTGCAACTGTCCGTGCGACGGGCGGCAACGTGCAATACGCACAGGTTGATGTCTGTGACCGGGTAGCAGTAGATGCAGCTATTGCTGCGATGGGACAGCTTGATATCGTTTGCTCCAATGCGGGCATTGTTAATGCGCAACCTTTCCTAGAAACCACTCAAGAAAACTGGCAACACACCCTTGACGTCAACCTTACGGGTTGCTTTAATGTCTGCCAATCGGCTGCACGCAAAATGGTCGCTGACGGCACAAAAGGCCGCATCATCCTGACATCAAGTTGGGTTGCCCAGATTCCCTGGCCCGAAATCACCGCTTATACAGTTAGCAAAGCGGGTGTCAACATGCTCATGAAACAAATGGCGCGTGAACTAGCCTCGCACGGCATCCTGGTCAACGCAATTGCACCCGGCATCGTCAAAGCAGGTCTGGCGGGTCGCCAACTGCGTGAAGAGCCTCAATACGCCACACGAGTGGCGAAGGTTATCCCACTGGTTGATCCGGGTACACCGACTGAAATTGCAGAAGCGGTTGTCTATCTTGCCAGCCCGCAAACCGCTTATATGACGGGTTCGGTGCTCACACTGGATGGTGGTTGTTCACTATTTCAATTTGATTCCTGATGGATTGGATACTGGCATTCGGTGGTGTCGTGCTGATGAGTATTGGTATCGCCGCCTATTATAGACCCAATTTGATCTGGCGACTCTATTCGCTGGAACCCCGCTGGCGAACTGAACACCCGGAACAGCCCGCTGACTGGCATACGAAAACCCGCCAGCAGAGCAAATACTACCTCGGCTTTGGCTGCATCAGTCTTCTGCTCAGTCTCGCTTTGGGATAAACGTGCGCCTTCCTCTTGGTAGCTATGAACCCAGATCCCAATCCTGGGGGTACCATCCGAGGAGGCTTATCAGGACACGTTGACCTTCGCCACTTTTAATATCTGGTTTAATGAACATTTCGCAGAAGCCCGCTATGATGCTATCGCTGATCTGCTCCAACCATATCAACCTGATCGCATTCCAGGAGGTTGTCGCCGAATCATTACATCAATTTCTGAGCAAACCTGGATTCAGGAAAACTACTATGTATCAGATATCAATGGCTCAACGCTAGATGATTATGGTGTAATTTTGCTTTCGCGCATTGCTCCTACCGCTGTTAAGTGTTTCATCCTGTGAGTCTCCAAACAAACTGTCGAGAGTCGGGTGACCATAAGATAAAGTAGATGGGAAGAAACAACACATTTTGAGTCAGTTGCCTTGTGAACTCTGTGATATCAGTATTTTGACTATTTGCCGGATACAGCACTAAGTTAGACCTGTCATAACTGTGGCACGGAGAAGCCCTTATCGCAGCGTTGGCATCACTGTGCATGGGGTGTTGAAGCCCAACGTGATCTGTACAGTGCGGATCATGCCAGGGCGGAATGGAACCAACGAGAGAAGGGCCTTTGCCTGGAAGCCCCGGGTTATCCCGGAGTCAGAGTGGGTCGTCCGTGTGAGTTTGTCCGAAGTCGCGTCAGGCTGTGGATGGTGTACCGTAGCCAATCGGGAGAGCGCGATGGGCGATAAGGCCCCCTTTGCTTTAGCTATGGGAGTTGTCAGCAAAACAGAAGAACGCATCCACCCTGCTGTATGATATCAAGCCCTTTTCCGTTTAGAGGAAAGAACTATGAACGTTTTTGATTATCTGGCTTCACCACAACCTGATTTGTTTTATAAACGGAACGATCCGAACGATCCCCGGCTTGGCGAGGTTGTCCATGTGGATCGGGCATGCTATGATCAGGCCCAGGTTGTCCTCATAGGTTGTCCCCAGGATGAAGGTGTTAGGCGTAATAAGGGGCGGGTTGGTGCAGCCTTGGCTCCTGATGAAATTCGCCGAGCATTGTATCGTCTAGTTGCACTGGATATTTCTTTATTCGATGCTGGAAACACCCACATTCAACCAACACTGGAAACAACTCACGAGATTCACACAGGAATTGTCCAGCGTTTTATTCAGGATGGCAAACAGGTGATTTCTCTTGGTGGTGGTAACGATCTTTCCTATGCAGATTGTAGGGGGTTAGCCAAAGCCGTTGATCCTGTTCTGGCAATCAATATTGATGCTCACTTGGATGTTCGGGCAGATGAACCTCGTAACAGTGGTACACCCTACCGTCAACTGTTGGATGAAGGATGGGTTCAACCCCCCAATTTCTACCAAGTGGGAAGCATCCCAATGGCGAATTCAGCAGCTTATCGAGACTACCTATTGGGCAAAGTGGCACATATTGTCGAACTGTCATCCGTGAAAGAACAGGGGCTAAATCACATCCTGCATGAAATCTTAACCCACAAGGCCCAAACGATTTTTTGGGGCTTAGATATGGATGTCGTGTGTGCAGCAGATGCTCCAGGGGTGAGTGCAGCGAATCCTATCGGTTTATCAGGTTATGAATTTTGTCAGATCGGTATGATAGCAGGGCAGGATCGACGCACCAAGGTGTTTGAGATTACGGAAGTGAACCCGACGTATGATATAGACGCTCGGACTGTGAAATTGGCAGCAGCAACCATTCATCAATTCCTATCAAACCTGTCGAGCTAAGGAGAATACCCCTATGCCGAGGATTGTTAAAGCACCAACCGGAACTCAACTCACTTGTAAAAACTGGCAGATCGAAGCGGCCTATCGCATGATCCAAAATAATCTGGATGCTCAGGTGGCTTTCGACCCCGATAACCTCATTGTCTATGGTGGGCGGGGCAAAGCCGCTCGAAATTGGGATGCCTTCGATGCAATTATAAAATCGTTGCAACAACTTGATGAAGATGAGACGTTGTTGGTGCAATCTGGTAAACCAGTAGCTGTTTTCAGAACGCATACTGATGCCCCACGTGTCTTGATCGCCAACAGCAACATCGTACCTGCCTGGGCGACCCAAGAAAACTTTGACCAGTGGGAAAAAGATGGCCTAATTATGTATGGTCAAATGACTGCAGGTAGTTGGATTTATATTGGCACACAAGGGATCCTTCAGGGAACCTACGAGACCTTTGGTGCATTAGCACGCCAGCAGGGATGGGATGGACTGAAAGGCAAATTCGTACTCACGGCTGGACTAGGGGAAATGGGTGGGGCGCAACCGCTGGCAGTCACCATGAATCAGGGTGTGGGCTTGTTTGTCGAGGTTGATACGTGGCGGGCGGAACGCCGCTTGCAACTGCGCCAAGTTGATAAAGTGACAAATGACCTAGAAGAGGCCATGACCTGGGTTACACAGGCGCTGCAAGCACAAAGACCACTATCGGTTTGTTTGGTGGGCAATGCCAGCGAAGTCTTGCCGGAGTTACATATCCGGGGTGTTATGCCAGATGTTGTGACTGACCAGACCAGCGCCCATGATGTCATGCACGGTTATATCCCAGCAGGGCTAACCCTTGAAGAAGCGGGCAAATTGCGCGAATCTGATCCAGATTCCTATCGTCAGAGGGCAATGGAATCGATGGCAACTCATGTTCAGGCTCTGTTGGAGTGGCAAGAAAAAGGGGCGATTGTCTTTGACTATGGCAACAACCTCCGTCAGCGTGCCTATGATGCTGGTGTGAAGAATGCCTTTGACTATCCTGGCTTTGTTCCAGCCTATATTCGTCCCCTATTCTGCGAGGGGAAGGGGCCGTTTCGTTGGGTTGCGCTCTCTGGCAACCCAGAAGACATCTATACCACTGACCGTGCCATAAAAGAACTGTTCCCCGATGATAAACATTTGCATCGTTGGCTGGATATGGCACAAGAACAGATTGCGTTTCAGGGATTGCCAGCGCGTATCTGTTGGCTGGGCTATGGTGACCGCATGAAAGCGGGTCTGAAATTTAATCAGATGGTGGCATCTGGGGAGGTGAGGGCACCCATTGTGATCGGGCGTGACCACCTTGATTCGGGTTCTGTCGCCAGCCCAAACCGTGAAACCGAGGCCATGCATGATGGATCGGATGCAATAGCCGATTGGCCTTTGCTCAATGCGCTGGTGAACGCAGCCGGCGGGGCGACCTGGGTCAGTCTGCATCATGGTGGTGGTGTTGGGATTGGCTACAGTATCCACGCTGGGCAGGTGATTGTTGCGGATGGTACGCCTGAGGCATCAAAGCGGCTAGAGCGTGTTCTGACATGTGATCCTGGAATGGGTGTCGTTCGACATGCTGACGCTGGCTATCCAGAAGCGATCCATCATGCCAAACAACATCAAATCAAGATACCGATGATGGAATAGGCTGATGTCTAAACAACAGGTTGACCTCATTTTAAAAAATGCTGCCCAGCTTGTCACTTGTGCTAGCCAAAGCCAACCCAAACGTGGGCAGCAAATGCTTGATGCTGGCATTATTGAAAACGGTGCAGTGGCGATTGACCAGGGTACGATTGTTACGGTGGAGACTACCGATGGACTACTTGATGACTATGATTCAAATACCATCATTGACCTAACTGGAAAAACCATCATCCCTGGATTGGTTGATTGCCATACTCACGTTCCCTATGCTGGAAACCGCTATGACGAGTTTGAGATGAGGGTACAAGGTCGGTCCTATATGGACATCATGACTGTGGGTGGTGGTATCATGAGTACTGTGCGGGCAACACGCACTGCATCACTAGAGCAACTTGTCGCGTTGGGGCAGATGCGGCTAGCAGACATGATGAAGTTGGGAACGACCACCGTTGAACTCAAGACAGGCTATGGGCTTTCGGCTATGTCAGAAAATAAGCTCATGCAGACTATTTGTACTCTGGCAGAATCACAGCCTCTGACACTTGTACCAACCTATCTTGGGGCACATACCAAACCACTAGAATACGACACACCGCAGGATTACCTACAATCTATTTTCACAGCCTCATTGCCAGCCACACACAGCACCTATCGAGATTCTGTGTGTTATCAACAAAACATTCCCATGTTTGTCGATATTTTCGTAGAAGATGGGGTGTTTTCGGTTGACGACATGGTGGTCTACTTTGAGAATGCAGCTAAGCGGGGTTTGTATCTCAAAGCACATCTTGACCAGTTTAAAAACCTGAGTGGTGTGCCAATTGCAGTCGAAACAGGGGCGGTTTCAGTTGACCATCTGGAGGTTACCCCCCCCCACGAATTGAACATCCTTGCACAATCAGATACTGTAGCGGTGATGTTGCCTACAGTCAACTTGAACTTAGGCGTTGCTGAATTTGGTAACGCCCGGCATCTCATTGATGCGAACGGTATTCTAGCATTGGCAACCGACTATAATCCTGGCTCGTCTCCCACCATCAGTTTGCCATTGGTTATGGCTATTGCCTGTCGTTATCAGAAATTATTGCCAGCCGAGGCTCTGAATGCCTGCACGATCAATGCGGCCGCTGCCCTCAAGCTCGCACATCGGGTGGGATCGATTGAAGCTGGTAAGCAGGCGGACATGGTTGTTCTAAATACGGGCGATTATCGGAGTATGATCGTTGAGTTTGGCAGGAACTTCGTTACACAAGTCTACATACAAGGGGAACAAGTTTGGACGACATAGTTTTAGATGGTAATAGCCTGACATTCGCACAAGTATTGGCCGTTGCCTATGGCGAACCATCTACTCCTCGTGTCAGGTTAAATGAGGACGCCAGACGGCATGTGCAGCGCTCTGCTGATGCCGTTCAGCAATTGCTGAAAGAAGGTGTGGTTGCGTATGGAATCACAACCGGTTTCGGAGCCTTCAAAGACAAAGTCATCCACCCGGACGAGGTCAAGCAACTCCAATATAACATTCTTGTTAGCCACGCTGTTGGGGTAGGAGAACCGTTCGATATTCCAACTACTCGTGCCATTATGTTAATTCGAGCAAATACACTAGCAAAGGGCTACTCCGGCATTCGTTTAGAAACGCTTGAAAGCTTATTGACAATGTTGAATGCAGGTGTATATCCCATCATTCCCGAAAAAGGATCACTCGGTGCAAGTGGTGATTTGGCACCACTTGCACATATGGCATTACCTTTGATTGGAGAAGGTGAGGCTGTTTACAAAGATCAACGACTAGATGGTGCGGAGGCGATGCGGCGGGCTGGAATCAAGCCAATTACATTAGCAGCAAAGGAGGGCCTCGCACTGACCAATGGCACATCTGTCATGTGTGCTGTTGGTGTATTAGAGGCCGCCCGGGCAGAAACGATCAGTGTGACGGCAGATGTGGCTGGATGTTTGAGCCTGGAAGCCCTCAACGGGACAGATCGGGCGTTTGATCCCCGTATTCACCATTTGCGCCCGTTCCCACGCCAAATCGAGTGTGCCACCCATTTGAGAACATTGTTGCAAGGGAGTACGTTTACACGTCCCCACCACTCTCTGAATGTTCAAGATGCCTATACACTGCGTTGTATCCCCCAGGTACATGGGGCAGTTCGGGATGCGATTGCCTATGCGCGATGGGTCTTTGAAATTGAACTGAACGCCGTCACAGATAACCCTCTGATTTTTATTGATGATGAATCAGGAGCTCTTGATGTGATCTCTGGTGGGAACTTTCATGGGGAACCCTTAGCAATAGCGATGGATTATCTAGGGCTGGCGATCAGCGAACTGGGGAATATCAGTGAGCGTCGGATCATGCGGTTGATTGATGAAGCCAGTAACACGAGTACTTTGCCCGCATTCTTAACACAGAACGGTGGTCTGAATAGCGGATTTATGATTTTGCAGTATACGGCGGCCGCATTGGCAACGGAAAGCAAAGTCCTCGCCCATCCAGCCAGTGTAGATACGATTCCGACCTCGGCGAATGTAGAAGATCATGTCAGTATGGGGGTTACTGCTGCGCTGAAGGCACGCAGTATCAATCGAAATGTTGAGCGTATATTGGCAATAGAACTGATGGGGGCGGCACAAGGCATTGATTTTCGTCGCCTCGCCATGCCCCATGCTCGGCTCGGACGAGGGACACAACCGATCTATGATCTCATCCGGGAATATGTTCCTTTTATTGAACAAGATGCTGTTTTGTATGTTCATATTGAGACGTTAAAACATCTTGTGGCATCAGGCCAAATCACTGAAAAGGTTTTGAACAAGGATTGGGTTTAGCCGACAGACCCTAGTCACCAGCGTCCTGTATCTTGGCTGATTCTAATATGAATCCATGCAGCTGTTTTGGTTGAATGACTACGTTGTGCTGATCTCATCTAATTAGGAACGCCTAATCCAGGGTTTTGAGTGCTTGATCCAACAAATCACAACCCAGTTTTATGTCCTCTGTTGAGACGTTAAGATGGGGTGCTATGCGGAGGGTATTGCCCCACAACCCACCCTTGCCAATCAACAACCCCTGTCTTTTAGCAGCACTCATGATGGCGGTGGCTTTATCACCATCTGGCGTCTTATTACCATCTGGCACGATGATTTCGAGGGCTTGCATCAAGCCCATACCACGGACATCACCGATGAAGTGGTGCTTTCCCTGCATTGCTTCTAGGCGGGAACGTAATTCTGCACCCCGCTCTGCTGCATTGGTCAGCAGATCATACTTTTCGATGTATTCAATCGTGGCGAGCGCCTGGGTCATTGTGACTGGATTGCCGCCGAAAGTCGAGAAGGTTAATCCCTGAACAGCTTCGGCAATCTCTGGTGTGGTGATAGTGCAGCCAACTGGTGAACCATTTGCCATGCCCTTTGCAAAGGTCATAATATCTGGCTCAACGCCCCATTGTTCGATGCCGAACCACTTGTTCCCTGTGCGCCCCCAGCCAGTTTGTACTTCATCGGCAATGAAGACACCGCCTGCGTCTTTTACCAGTGGCACGATACGCTGGAAGTATTCAGAAGGGGGAGCAATGAAACCACCAACACCTTGAATCGGTTCCGCGATAAGTGCCGCAATGCGACCATCGGTGATGGTTGCTAATGTTTCTTCCAGATCACGGACACAAAGTTCAACGACCTCTTCGGCACTCATGCTCTCGATTGGAGGTCGATAGACATAAGGATTCCGTACATGCTTGATATAGCCATCTTGCACACCGCCCAGGCGCCAGGTACCATGTGCTGTGATACTCATTGCTGTTGCAGAGCGCCCACTATAGGCATGACGCAGTGCAATCACGGTGGGATGCCCTGTATACATACGGGCTGCCATGATCGCCGTTTCATTGGCTTCTGTGCCACTATTGGTAAAATAGCTCATCTGTAATCGACCTGGTGTGATCGCGGCGAGTTTCTCTGCAACCTGGATCATAATTTCAGTGAGATAGAGCGTCGATGTGTGCTGTGCCTGCTTAAACTGCTCAATGACACGCTCTGTCACTTCATCATTGCAATGACCGATTGAAACAGTCAACACACCGCCAAAGAAATCAAGGTATTGACCCCCCTCAACATCATAAATGTATTGATCTTTGGCGTAATCAATGGCGATGGCGTGTTCACCATAGTACGGATGAACAGCTGGAAACAGCACTTTGGATTGGCGTTCGATCAACGCTTTCGTTTTTTCGCCGGGGGTGGTTGGCGCAACCATGATACGTGTCCTTTACTATTTGAGGTAAAGGGCCAGTCTGACCTGACCCTTGAAACTTTTCTAGAGCACGGGTGCATGGGGCTTACGGGCAACAAATTGTCCCTGTCCCTTCGCACCGAGCCATTCATCACCATCAACCAGCTTATTGCCGCGTTGATAGACCTGTACAGGTTTGCCCATAACAATCATGCCTTCGTAGACGTTGTAATCGACACGCATGTGATGGGTTTCGGCACTGATGGTGTGTTTTGCATTCGGGTCCCAGACCACGATGTCAGCGTCACTACCAATGGCAATCGTACCTTTTTTGGGGTACATACCGAAAATCTTGGCAGGGTTGGTACAATGAAGTTCGACGAATTTTGTTGGCGAAAGACGCCCCGTGTTGACGCCATGTTCCCACATCACCATCATGCGATCTTCCAGACCGGGCATTCCATTGGGGATTTTGGCAAAGTTTCCCTTGCCCAATTCTTTCCCAGGTCGACGGTAACTCGGGTCTTGTGCTTCGTATTCAGGCCAATCCCCATTTGGATGACTATCCATCCATTCTTTCCAAGGGCCAACCCCACCTTCATACCAAAAATCACAATGATCGGTGCTGACATGCTGTAGTGTGCCGTCTTGCAGCGCCCGCCACAGGACACCATGGTCGTCGGTACTACGAATCGGTGGTGAACAAACATATTTTGCACCCTCAAATCCTGGTGCGCCCAAATGCTCATCAACGGTCAGGAAGAAATATTGCGTACAACTTTCACCCATAACTGGATAACCTTGTTGACGCCCACGACGCAGTGCCTCAATTGCGGACTCGGTTGTCATGTGGACGACATAAAGAGGGCAATCTGTTAAACCAGACATCACGATGGCACGGTTTGTGGCTTCGCCCTCAATTTCTGGTGGGCGTGATGCAGCGTGATGGACTGGGTCGGTTTTGCCTTCGGCAAGTAACTTCGGCGTCAGAAGTGCTTCAACATCACCATTTTCTGCATGAACCATCACGATCATGCCACTATCGTGTGCTTTCTGCATACAACGAAAGAGCGTGTCATCATCAACCATAAAAACATTCTTATAGGCCATAAAAACTTTGAGGCTAGTGACGCCCTCATCAACAAGACTTGGAATTTCCTCCATTACCTCGTCGCGCAAATCTGTGATTGCCATATGGAATCCATAGTCAATCTGTGCGATTTCAGCTTTCTTGCGCCAAGTTGCCAAACCATCCGCGAGTGAACCACCAATCGGCTGAATCACGAAGTCGATATGACAGGTTGTGCCGCCGAAGGCTGCGCCCATGTGACCCGTTTCAAAATCGTCATTGCTATATGTACCACCAAAGGGTAAATCGAGGTGGGTATGGACATCCACGCCACCTGGCAAAAGATACTTGCCACTACAATCGACCACTGAATGGCCTGCTCTGTCGAGGTCTTGGCCCATCTGGGTGACGATGTCACCTTCGACCAATATATCCGCTACCACCATTTCACTGGCGGTGATAATCGTTCCATTTTTGAAAAGAGTGCTCATTTTTGTATAGCCTCCTTAATTATGCTAAAACGGATGATTGATGCAGGTTAGCAGGCTCAAAGTGGGGGATAACGTGTTCGCCATATTCCGCCACAATCCGTTCTTCCTCGCTACACATCAAATAGATGTTGAAGTGATTGACGCCTGCCGCTTCTAATTCCTTTAACTTGGCAACATGTTCTTCTGGCGAGCCGATAAGGGCAAAGCTTTCCACGATGTCTTCTTTAATGAAGTTCAGGTGTTCAGCGTCTTTATCCGCATGTTGCTTATAATCGTAGTCTTTACGCCCTTCAATATAATTGGTCAGGCTTTCTGGCACTTCACTGGTATCTTTACCATATTTTTCGACAATATCCGCGACATGGTTGCCAACCATTGCCGGGAACCAGAAGGTTTGCTCAACGCCTTTGGCGTGGTCGCCAACCCAAACAGGTGCAGCAGACATGACACGATAATTGCCCATGTCGCGCCCAGCGGCTTCTCCTGCTGCTTTTGCTTGCGAGAGGAACCATTTTGCCAGTTGAGGGTCTCCTAGCTGAACGATGAGGCCATCACCAGCACGTCCAGCAGCCCCTAGTGCTTTCGGGCCATAGGCAGCGACCCAAACGGGCAGTTCATAACCTGCTGCCCAGGGCAGTTGAACCTCTGCTGGCGTATCGTCATATTGCACGGCATCACCGCGCACAATGCCCTTGAGTTTGTGGACAAATTCTTCCATACGGGCAACGGTGTTGGGCTTCTTACCCATCACGCGCAGGGAACTATCCCCACGTCCCAGACCAATCTCGATACGCCCGCCACTTTGAGCTGCTAGCGTGGCATATAGACTGCCAGCAACTGACCAATCGCGCACACCAGGGTTCGTGACGCAGGGACCGAAAACCATTTCATTGGTGTGCTCCATACACATTGACATGGTGGCATAAGGATCGCGCCAGAGAATATGAGAATCATAAAACCAGCCGTACTTAAACCCGGCGACCTCTGCCTGTTTGCAGAGCGCAACTGTGCGCTGGGGAGATAGATCGCCCTTGAAACAAATACCAAAATCCATTGCCATAAGACATTCTCCAAATACTTGTGGATAAGCATGGTGCATCTGGCAACAAACACACCGATCAAAGACAATTAAGGGGCTACGATGTCGTCGTAGGCTTCTGGACGACGATCCCGGTAAAATTGCCAGACCTGACGTACTTCTTCAATCAGATCGAAGTTGAGATCACGTACCAGCAATTCTTCGTCTTTGTCACTGCCCACATCGCCCACGAATTCGCCACGCGGTGTTGCAAAGTAGCTTTGACCATAGAAATCGTTATCCCCAAGTGGTTCGATCCCCACACGATTAATCGTGCCAACGAAGTAGCCATTGGCAATGGCATGGCTGGTCTGTTCAATGCGCCACAAATGCTGAGAGAGACCGCGACTGGTTGCTGATGGAATGAAGACAATTTCTGCACCATGCAAGCCCAGCATCCGTGCCCCTTCAGGGAAATGACGATCATAGCAGATATAAACGCCGACTTTACCCACTGCTGTATCGAAGACTGGATAGCCAATGTTGCCGGGGCGGAAATAGAATTTTTCCCAGAATCCTTTGACCTGCGGGATGTGGGTCTTGCGATATTTACCCAGGTAGCGGCCATCCGCATCAATTACGGCTGCTGTATTATAATAAACACCTGTTTGTTCTTCTTCATAAATTGGCACAACCAACACCATATGGAGTTCTTTGGCAAGGTCTTGCATCCGCTTAGTAGTTGGGCCGTCGGGAATTTGCTCGGCATAGCTGTAATATTCGGCATCTTGAACCTGGCAGAAATATGGCCCATAGAACAATTCTTGAAAGCACATCACCTGGGCGCCTTGTGATGCTGCTTCACGGGCATACTTCTGGTGTTTTTCGATCATGGACTCTTGATCGCCTGTCCAGCTTGCTTGCAGCAGGGCCGCCTTCACTATTCGTGCCATTTTTTGAACTACTCCTCGTCTAATTAAAGAAACAAAAACTACTACACTATGTAGTGGGATTTGCCACAACGTTCGAGAATGCGTTGTGCTTGACGCACATTGATTTTGGGAGCAGCTGCGGAATAAAAGCGTTGAGCAGTCAATTTGATCGCAGCACGTCCCGCTTCTGATTCATCATCTGTATTCAGGGCGAAGTCATCGCTATGGAGATCGTCAATTGGCTCCAGAGTGATCTCAGTGACATACTCACGACGTGCTCGCTCCAATTTCTCAATCCGTTTTGTGCTGGCTTTCGCTTCTGCTTCGAGATGTTGAGTGGCGAAGTAGTCGTGAATTTGTTGTTCCATCTCAATCGCAAAAGTGAAAACCGCGCCGAAATTGTTCAGCTCAGCCATAGATCAAAGCCAGCGTTCAATGACGATTTTACGTTCTGTATAGAACTCAATCGAATCGGACCCTTGTCCGTGTAGATCGCCAAAGAACGAGTCCTTCTGACCACCGAAGGGGAATGAAGCTGACGGTGCAGCAACACCGATGTTTACACCAATGTTGCCTGCTTTGACATTGTATTTGAAGTCGCGGGCGTGTTTACCATTTGATGTAAAGATGCTGGCAGCATTTCCGAAATGACTTCCGTTGACATAATCGACTGCTTGCTCGAAATTATCGGCTTTCATCAGGGCCAATACAGGGCCAAATACCTCTTCTTGGGCAATTGCCATATCGGGTGTCACATTCTCAATCACCGTTGGGCCAACCCATGAGCCTTTTTCATAACCTCGAACCCTTTTGTTGCGACCATCAAGTGCCACTGTTGCCCCAGAATCAACTGCTTGTTGAATCATGCGTTCAATGCGTTCTTTGGCAGCATCGCTTACAACAGTTCCCATTTGGGTTGCTTCGTCCAAACCATTGCCAACCTTCAAATTTGCAGCCGATTCAACAAGCTGATCGCGTAATTCATCATAGGCCTCGCCCACACCTACTGCAACAGCCGCCGCCAAACACCGCTGTCCTGCACAACCGTAGGCCGCACCGAGGATGTTTTTCACGGAAGCATCCATATTGGCATCTGGTAAGACCATAATGAAGTTTTTGGCACCACCTTGCGCTTGGACACGCTTTCCATGCTTGGTACCAATTTCATAGATGAGCTTTGCGATGGGCGTTGAACCGACAAACGAAACACCAATCACGCCAGGATGTTCCAGTAAAGCTGTTGCCGCCGGGATACCACCTTGCACCAAATTGACAACACCTTCCGGCAGATCAAGATCGTCCAGCATGTCATAAAGTAAATCCATTGCCAACGGCGTTTGCGGCGAAGGTTTCAAGATAAATGTATTGCCACAGGTGATGGCAGTGGGCAAGAACCACAAGGGAACCATAAACGGAAAGTTGAAGGGGGTAATCGCTGCAAAGACTCCGGCGGGTTGGCGGACGGTGGTCTCGTCAATACCAGAACTAATATCTTCCACACCATCGCTACGCATCAAGAAAGGGACACCCGCTGCAAAATCAATGCTCTCAATAGCGCGGCGGATTTCCCCACGAGCCTCATCCAGAATCTTGCCGTTTTCTTCCACGATGACTTTGGCGATGTCCTCAAAGCGATCTTCGCAAATGGCTTTCAACCGGGTCATATACTGGGCACGGCTGATGATGGGGGTTTGCCGCCATTCATCAAAGCCTTCTAACGCTGCTTGCACTGCACTATCAACATCAGCCGTTGTTGATTCTGGAACAAGCGCTAATTCGTCACATGTTGCTGGATTTACGACTGGAATGGTTGCCTCACTCGAGGCATCAACCCATTCACCACCGATGTAATTTTGTAATACTTTTGCCATCATCAAATTCCTCTGTTTATTCTTGTGGGATGGGCGGTAGCCAACTATAATCTCACGCAATTTAAGCGCAATGATAACAGCTATGCGAAATCTGCACAACTCTTTGTGTCTCGCTTGACCAGAAAACCAATGGATACTTCTGCAAAGATGCAAATTACAGAATCTAGACCCTCGCATCGGCAACGTTATGTTCAATGGATTGGATTAGCGTTGGTGATTGCTCTTGTTGCCTACTTGATGCTTTCATTTACAGGCTTATCTGCTGCTGATGCGTATTATCTGGATAGTACCATTGGCGAGTTGGCGCTTTGGATGTCTGAACAAGCTGTTGAGGAAGAGCCAGAATCATTGCTTGGGCGCTATGCGCAGGATCGCCGTTTAGCACTCGACCCCGCTCTTTTACTCAATGAAATGCAAGCCGCCTTGCTCATTTACACTGGATTGCTCTTGCTGGGTGTCGTCATTGGCAGCGTGCTGATGGTGTGGCAACGTCAGGGATATCAGATCGTTTTGGTTGCTGTGTTAGTTGGCCTGTGCTTACTCGTTTTTGTTTTCCCGCCGATTGCAGGCAATAGCACCATCAGCCTACTGCTGATTGCCATTACACTTTTAAGTCTGATACTCTTGCTTTTCAGTCAACATCTGACACGGGTTGCCGGCTTTTTTATCATTCTGGCTTTGTTTACCGTTACCTGGGAAAGTAGCAAAGCATTTGCAACTCGGTTAGATTTCACTATTTCACTACCCGTTGACTCGTGGAACTATACATCCTATCCGGCCCTGGATGAGGCGGTGCAGGCGGTAGCAGAGGGTGAAATTGATGCTTTGCTGCATGATCGTCGTGATTTGGATGAACTGATGACAGAATATTCGCTTGATGATGACGAGGAAGCGGTTGACCTTACAACGATGCCGTATCCCAATTTGCGTTTTTTGCGTCGGTTTGAGCGAGAAAGCTCCCGTTGGGGTTTTCTGGTGGAGCCAGAATTGCCAGGCAGAGTGGCGTTGGTGGTTTCGGCAGACGATGCACCCAGTATTACCCGCATTGATGATTTGGAAGGGCTACGACTTGCGGTGATTGCTGATGGCTTCGCACAGACTGACTTTTTGACTCAGTCACGCCAAATGATCCTCGTTGATATGAAAATACTCAACGATCTCAACCTGCCGCATTTGCAGAGTATTGCCGAGGCGTTGATGCAACCTGCTCGCCGCAATGGGCCATTGCTATTGGTAAGGATTCTGTCAGGTGCGGCGCTTTATACCTGGGCTGAGGCGCTTCTGGGCTTTGTTATAGGGGGCTTGTTCGGTTTTATTCTGGGCACGTTGTTCGCACATCTGGCCCTATTGCAACGAAGCTTGCTCCCCTACGTAATTGCGTCGCAAACTATTCCAATCATCGCGCTGGCCCCCATGATCGTGATCTGGCTGCGCGACACACATGCGCTGATACCGGTCGCAGTTATTTCTGCGTATCTGACATTCTTCCCAGTGACAATCAATACGTTGCGAGGGTTGCAATCACCTGATCCACATGCCTTTGATTTGATGCAATCGTATGCTGCGTCACGTTGGCAGATTATGTGGAAATTGCGTTTTCCCGCAGCCCTTCCCTTTATTTTTACGGCGCTGAAGGTGTCGGCAACAGCCAGTGTCGTCGGTGCAATCATTGGAGAACTGCCATCTGGTATCCGAAGCGGGTTAGGGCGTGCTATTCTCGACTTTAGTTCGGATTATAGCTTGGTTTCGACCCCTAAACTGTGGGCGGCGATCCTCATGGCAGCGAGTGTAGGTATTCTATTTTTCGTCATCGTGAGCGTGGTTGAGAAGCTTGTGTTGCGCGGGCAGCAATCGCAGTAGTCAACGAAGGATGACCTGATGATGGACAGTCAGCTTGTTATTTTGGCAGAACAACTTGGAAAAATCTTCAACCCAGACAGTGACGAACGTGTTGTAGCCCTGCAGGACGTGAATCTTACCGTACAAGCCGGGGAATTTGTTTCGTTGATTGGCCCATCGGGTTGTGGTAAATCCACCTTACTGCGCCTTATTGCCAACCTGATCGAACCCTCCAGTGGCATATTGACGATCAATGATAAATCCCCTGAACGTGCCCGTTTGGATCGAGATTATGGGATGGTGTTCCAAGCCGCAACCCTTTACAAATGGCGGACTGTTTCTCGGAATGTTCAGTTGCCGCTTGAAATTATGGGTTATAGTCGGGAAGAACGCCAGAATCGGGCACAGACCATGCTCGAAATGGTTGAGCTAGGAAGTTTCGGTAAGCATTATCCCTGGCAACTCTCTGGTGGGATGCAGCAACGTGTTGCCATCGCACGAGCGCTTTCCTTTGAACCATCTCTCTTGTTAATGGATGAACCCTTTGGCGCCCTAGACGAGTTCACCCGTGAGCGCATGAACCAGGAGATTCTGCGCATCTGGAAAGACACTGAAACCACGATCATCTTTGTGACTCATAGCATTGCCGAAGCAGTCTTTTTGTCTAGCCGGATCGTCGTGATGACACCGCGTCCAGGGCGCATTACTTCCATAGTCGAGGTGGATCTACCTTATCCCCGCGATTTTTCAACCCGCCAGACAGCAGCTTTCTTCGAGAAAGTTACGCAAGTACGTGAATTGCTGCGTGATGCCCATGAGGTGTAGATCATGAGTACACAGCCGCAACATCCAAAAGACAATACCTTCCTAGCCCACCTCGCCTACTATCTACCAACATTGCTAGTAGCAGTCAGTGTGTTGATTTTATGGGAAATACTGGTGCGGATTTTCAATGTGCAACAATTTATTTTGCCGCGTCCTAGCGATATTGGCGCAGAGTTTGGGGGGGAGTTACAGCTTTTTCTCGACCCGAACGGTGGTTCGGTTTTGTTCGATGCAACGGGCGCGACTCTCTATTCGGCAGTGGGGGGGTTCATCGTGGGCTGTGGTGCAGGCATATTGGTTGCGTTGGTGACTGCACGCTTTGCCGTCCTCAGCGAAGCGACCATGCCTTTTGCTATTGCCGCCAATTCGGTGCCGATTGTCGCTTTCGCACCGATTATGAATAACTGGTTCGGATTGACCGATCCTGCATCGAAAATTGCGATTGTTTCGGTGATTGTTTTTTTCCCTGCAATGATAAACACGACACGCGGTCTGACATTGGTTGATGAACGTGAATTGGAGTTGATGCAATCCTTTGCTGCTAGCCCCATCAAAGTTTTGTTGGCGTTACGTATTCCAAACGCATTCCCTTATATCTTCAGTGCGCTACGAGTGGCAAGTGCCTTGGCGGTTATTGGGGCTGTGGTGGGGGAGTTTTTTGGCGGCCCGCGTGCGACGTTGGGTGTTTTTATCACGCAAGAAGCCGCTGCATTTGATTTTGCCCGTGCCTGGGCTGCGATTGTGATGGCGTCGTTAATTGGGATTGGATTTTATATTGTGGTTATGGTGATCGAACGCCTGCTGATGCCCTGGGATCAGCGTGTTTGAGCATTCGGAACATGCACGTAAATTGATAATCTGCTAATATCGCAAATAGTCAATGAGTTGACCATCTACTTACAGATAGATATAAAGGAGTACATCATGAAATTACGGTTTTTGCTGATGATTTGTCTAGTCGCCGTGTTTGTTTCTGGCATAGCCATGGCTCAAGACGATGAATTGACCCCGATTAGTTTGCAATTGCAATGGGTCGCGCAATCGCAGTTCGCTGGTTATTATGCTGCGGTTGCCAATGGCTACTATGAAGATGTTGGCTTAGATGTAACCATTTTGGAAGGTGCTGTTGAGATTGTACCGCAGCAGGTGGTTGCAGCGGGTGACGCACAATTCGGTATTGCATGGGTTCCCAAGGTACTGGAATCACGCGAAGCTGGTGCAGATTTGGTCAATATCGCGCAGATTTTCCAACGCAGTGGTACTTTGCAAGTTTCCTTTGTCGATACAGGCATCGAAAGTGTTGCTGATTTCGAGGGAATGAACATTGGAACTTGGGGCTTCGGTAATGAGCATGAACTGTTTGCTGCCATGCGTGCCGAAGGCATTGATCCTGACAATTCAGACGATGTGACTATTGTGCAGCAGCCGTTCGATATGTCTCTGTTGCTGAATGGCGAGGTTGATGCTGCTCAGGCCATGACCTATAACGAATATGCTCAGGTACTTGAAACGACTGATGATAATGGTGATTTGGTTTACACAGCTGATGATCTCAATGTGATTGACTTCAATGAAGTGGGTACTGCCATGTTACAGGATCACATTTTCGTTTTGGGTGATTGGCTGGCTGAAGAGGGTAATGAAGAGATTGCTATCGACTTTGTTGAAGCATCCATTCGCGGTTGGGCATTCTGCCGTGATAACTTCGATGAGTGCGTGGAAATTGTGCTGGATAACGGCCCCACACTTGGCGAAGGGCATATGCGCTGGCAGTTGAACGAAATTAACAAGTTGGTTTGGCCTTCACCCGATGGTATTGGTGTACTTGATCTTGATCTCTTTGAGCAGACCGTATCTGTTGCGATTGAAGGTGAAGTTATCAGCGAAGACCCTGGTGATGCAGCGTATCGTCTTGATCTAGCATCCGCCGCACTCGAAAATCTTGCAGCTGAGTATCCTGATCTTGATCTTGCGGGTGATGATTTTGAAGCGCTCGATATAGAAATTACTCCAGGGGGCGAGTAATCTCAAAACGTGTCTGCGCAAGTGGAGGTACGTCAATTTAGAACATTATGGCTGGAGGCAGCTTCAAGAAATGAAGCTGCTCTGGAGTTTGGCAGTTTTTGAAAAAAGGAAGCCTTTTCGTTAAAAGCTGAGTTACCAAAACCAGCGAGGAGAAAAGAGCTTCCACCCATGTCAACTATCCCTCAAAATGAAGAACTTCTCAAGGATCTGTTTGAGTTGTTAGCAGAGCAGGATGAAATCGCGGATCAGCAGCGCATAGTCGAGCGCTTGGAGTTGCTGGTGATGGCAGAAGTGTTCACATTTGGTCGGCACACCATCACCCAATTACTGATGAGTTTAGGATTGACTGACCAAGATTGGAGCGCCTGGTATCGTTTGTTCAGCCAGGGACGGTTCAACTACGAAGCGGCCAGTGCTGGCCTGTTGGCGGAGAGCTTGAGGTATGTGGCAGCCGATGAGGTGTATGTGGTGGCGGGCGATGCGACGCAAACACCGCGTAGCAGTCGAAAAATGGAAGGATCAGGTTGGCTACGCAATCTGAGAACACCGCCGTTTATGGTGGGCATCCACGCGGCGCAACGCGGGTTCAATCGGGGGGATCCCACTACGCTGGTGGCCTGCTATTCACCGGGAAGTCGCAGCCGCAGACGGTTGTGCCAGCAGATGGCGGTCCATGACCGTCCCGACCAGCCGACCCTGCTGGTGGGGGATGGGTGCTATGACCATCTGGAATTGTGGCAGGCCTTAGCCCAGGGCGTGCCCTGCTGGCACGCAGTGCCAGGAACCGGGTTTTGTACCACTTGCCGGATGAGACCGTGCATGGCAACCGCAAGTATGGCGAACGTGCCCCTGCTCCCCAAGCCGAGAGGAAGACCCGCCATCTCCAAGTCCATGTCAGTCCTCCTGTGCTGCACAAAGGCGTTCCTGATCGTCCCTTGTTTCTGGTAGTGGTACGGGGGAAAAGCGGCACAACCAACACGTACCGCCGCCAACCGCTTCCGTTCCTGGTCAATGCGGTTCAGGATGAGCAGGGGCATTGCACCACCTTGCCCCTGCCGCTGGAGACCTTGTTATTCTGGGCTTGGCAGCGCTGGGAGATCGAGGTCTGTCACCGTGCAATGAAAACTACCTTTGGGTTGGGGCACGAACAATGCTTTAATCCCAACGCCGCCGTCTTGTCTGTCCAGTGGAGGGCCTGGGTCTACTCGCTCTTGCTTCTGGCGGGCCACCGTACCTTCGGCCTGGCCCGCTGTCCCGACGCGCTGGTCGTTGGCCACTTTGTTGTGCTCCGTCCGCGCTGCTTTCTGGGGGCAACACCATTTCCGACCCATCTTCACACCATCATCGTATGATTGGATCGAAAAACAGGCCTACTTCACTGCCCTCAACAACACTATTTAACCTCAGTTTCGGATAAGGATTAGTGGGTAGTCATAAGCAGGTTGAATTGCTGCGGATCAACCTGCACAGAGGGCTTTATCGGACGGCGAGAATATGCAATCAAACCACTCATCAAATTGACAAAAAAATTATCAATACTTCGATGGCGACTGTGCTCAATCTGAGAAATGTTCTTGAGTTGGTCATTGATGGTTTCAATAATAGAGCGTTTGCGTAGAAGCAATTTGTCTGTGAGTTCCATTAATTGTGGCTTCATGTTGCGTCGAATGGAGGTAATCAACTGAATACCCTGTTGCCATAGCTCATCCTTTAATGGTTGTGACAGATAGCCTTTATCTCCAAACAATTTACCAAATAAGCGTTTAATCAAGCCTTTGACAGGTTTTGTATCATGCTCATTTCCGGGTGTGAGGCGAAAGTCAAGTAACTCACCACGATCATTGACCACCAGATGCAGTTTAAAGCCAAAGAACCAGCCCATGCTTGTTTTGCCACGCTCTGCCAATCCAGCAAATACACGATGACGTTCAATGCGGCGATTGTGACAAACTCTCAAAGGTGTACTATCTACAAAGGAAATACCGGTACACTGCCCCAATCCACACACTCTCAAATAGGCATATAATGGAATCGCTACTCGTTGCATCAGACGCACGAAGCGACTGTAGCTCACAAGGGTTGGAAACTCATCTGTCAAATGCACGCGGACATACTTCATGTAAAATCCTTTGAATGTTCGATAATCTGATTGATGAAACAAGATTATGATCGTCATGATTTCACTTTCACACACGCTTGCTTTACGGATTCGCGTCATTTTGCCACTGGTCAATAAATATTGATACCAATAAGGGGCAAACGCTTGCCAGAAATCATCGACCTGACAGAATAAATGTGTTAGATTATCCATAAATCTTCACTCATTACAGAACTTAAACAGAGGATATAATGGGCATTCCATATGAAGAATCATATCTCGGGCAAATGAGAAAACTCATTGGCAAAGCGAAGATGATTTCCATTGGTGCACGAGCGATTATTCAAGATCAAGATAATCGCATATTGTTAGTGCAAAGGCGTGACAATCAACAATGGGTTATGCCAGCAGGTAGCATGGAGCTGAATGAGTCGATTTTAGATACTTGTAAACGGGAAGTCCTTGAAGAAACCGGTTTGATTGTTGATAGTGCAATCCTAATCGCCGTTTATACAAATCCACGCTACTCTTTTGTAACTTCATATGGTGATCCATATCAAATGGTTAGTTTTGTCTTTCGTATCGACAGTTGGACTGGAGAACTTCAACAGTCAACCGACGAGACAATAAATGCGCAATTCTTCAATATTAAGGAATTACCAACTGAGTTACCAGAGCTTTATAAAGAGACTATTGGTGATCTCGCAGACTTTACAGGAACTGTTATCATCAAATAGTTTCCAAACTATAGATTTCCGATTCTCTTATCCGCAACTGAGGTTATTTATGTTTCCATGCGCTCTTGAGCCTGACCGGACTGTTGAGACTGCTCTTTACTTGATTCCATACAAAAAACAGCCCTCGATTTCTCTTCGTGGGCTGCTTCAACTGCCAAAGTCCAGCGATTGCTCCTAAAAACAATCGGGTAATACATCTGCAACGATATCTGAGGCCAATCCGCCGAATGACGGGCTGAAGCACCTGCAATTCCAACCCCTTGAATCTTTATTGGTTCAAGGGGGATTCATTTATTGTTTGCTGCAAGGTTTCCTGAATTTTGATGGCTACTTGTTCGCGCCCCAATATGCTTGGATTGACACCATCTCCCTGTACCTGATGCATAACCGACAAGTCAGATTTCACAACAGACACGCGTAAGTTGCTACCACCACCATCAATGCCTATCCAGTACGCCATAGTCAGAACGGTTCTCGTTCGATGTAGAATCCTAACTATTTATATCGATAAGTAAGCCACTTTGTCGTTCAAAAGAATATAGACTACGGGGGCGCATTAATGTCACTGCACGGTCAAACCCACCTAACGCCCCACGAGCTTCCCCTAACGCTTTGTAGTAGTCCCAATATCGAAAACTAGCATAGTCTTCTCGCATTAATGCGTGTGTCTTCAAAAGGTCCAAATACTCATCGAAGACATCGCTTACATCCAGATAAATATCCGCATTGTAACCTTCCATGTCTTCCCAGTTTTCAGAGAACAATACAAGTTCGGGCGAATGTGCTGGATATTCGCGCTCAAAAGCTGGCAACCCCGCTTTGAACAACGCTTTCATCACAATGTCATGGGTATTGTTGTGATCTTGATGAAAGCTACCTTTCCAATGAGTGATGATAACTGTCGGCTTATATTTGCGAATCAAATCTGCCATAATCCAGATCGAGTCTTCATCAACGACCAGTTCGCCATCACCATATGGCATCAGCTCTATGTTAGCCCCGATGAATTCTGCAGAGGCATGCGCGTCTTCTACACGCATCTTCAGGTATTCCTGTGCGCTTAAGGTAGGATGGCCTTTCTCACCAGTAGTTGCGTGGACGATGGTAACATCCCAGCCTGCTTTCTTATGTTTTAGCATCACTGCACCAGACATATTTTCTGCATCAGAGATATGTCCACCAACAACCATTAAATGTCCAGACATCGTTCAATCCTCTCCAGATTATTAGCTAGCTAAAGTGTTTTACGCATCACTGCAAATTCACGACGACGCTCGAAGCCTGCGATTGAGTAGAGGCGTGCGGCGTTTTCGTCTGTCCAAAGGAAGTATGCAAAGAATATGTGCTTTGCGCTCATAATTTCCAAACATTTGAACAACAACATGCGCCCAATACCCCGCCCCCGGCAATCAGGTCTGACCCCAAACGGGCCAAATCGTTCATTTTTCTGCTGACAGAAACCAACAATCTCACCCTCTAACCGTGCGACTAGAAAACAAATACGATGTGGGCTATCGCCGAAATATTCTAGTAGATAACTCTGGGCATGGCGGAACCAATCCCACCCGAAATGCTCAATAAGGAATGGCATCAGGTCAGGAATATCGTGAGACGAAATCGGACGGATGGTTAAGCCATCTTCTTGTTCGCTTTGTTGAATTCGAGCCTGAAGTTCTTGTGGAATTTGAAAGTCTGTCAGATTGGCTCCCATGCTTATCGCATGATACAGCGTCTCAAATCCAAATTTATCTTGCAAATACCTAATTGTTTCTGAATAGGCGCTAGAATCAATGCCAGGTACAAAATAGTTGGGGACATATGGCGCAATCTCTAAGGTTTTACGCCCCTCAGCTGTCAGTTGAGCAATAACATGTTCAAAGAGTGCAGTGCCAATCCCACGTCGCTGATAATCAGGATGAACCCCGAAAGCAGTGATCCATGCATTGTCTGGTTCTAACCCTTGCAAAAACAATGGCACTTGGCGGGTTAGCATTAGAATGAACCCCACCACATGCTCATCTTCAATTCCCACCACCAGATTGCGCGGATGAAAATTGGGGTCTAGTAAAACCATTGTACGGAAGAGACTCTCGCTAATGGGATCATTAGGCATGGAGAGATGCCACACCTCAAGCAATTCTTGTTCATCGCTTCCTTTATAGGGTCGAAGCTCGAGTGCCATTCTTTATCCTTTCAGCCCCGTTAGTGCAATTCCTTGTATGAAGTAACGTTGTAAGAATATAAAGACAACCAGCATGGGAAGAACTGAAACAGCGGTACCCGCCATAAGTAAATTCGTGTTATCTGAGTACAAACTACGCAAGGAGTTAATACCTAGTGGCAAAGTAAATAATTCACGACTATCGATAACCAAAAGTGGCCAAAGAAAATTATTCCACGCTCCAATGAAGGTAAATGTTCCAAGCGTTGCCAACGCAGGCTTTACAAGCGGGATAACAATCCGCCAAAAGATAGTCAGTTCAGATGCTCCATCAATTCGTGCGGCATCAATCAGTTCATTTGGTACTGTAATCATGAATTGTCGCATCAGAAAAATCCCATATGCCGAGGTAAGCCCGGGAACAACTAATCCTTGATAAGTATCAATCCAGCCAAGCTGCCTTACGATGAAAAAAACAGGAATCAACGTAACAAAGAAGGGAATCATCATGGTCGCCAAAATGAGATAGAACAGGAATTCACGACCCGGAAAGTGATATTTCGCAAAAGCAAACCCTGCCAAAGAGCTCGTCAGTAACACCCCAAAGACAATAATGCCCGACGTGAATAAACTATTGAAATACAAGCGGCCAATAGGCAAGGATTCTGACAACTCTACATAATTGTTGAATTGTGGCTCGGCAGGTAGCCAAACAGGGGGACGTAACTGGATTTCTCCGGCTGTCATTAGGGATGCGTTTATCATCCAGATAAACGGGAATACCATGACAAATGCACCGATCACGAGTATAAGGTACTTAATGCGAGTGCCAATAACGGAAAGAGCAGGACTTTCATCTCTCATGGTTATAATCCTTAATCCTGATAAGTTCTATCACGTAAGAAACGAACCTGGATTATCGTAATGATCAGAATAACCCCAAAAAGGATAAACGCCATGGCAGAAGCTCGTCCCATACGGGAGAATTTGAAGGCAGTATTATACATGTGAAGAACAACCGTCATGGTGGTATTGGCTGGTGCACCTCCTGTTGTTGCAAAGACCAGATCAAACACCTGCAACGCACCAATCGTATTGGTGACAATTACAAATAGCATCACCGGGCGGAGCAGCGGTAATGTGATGTAGAAGAATTCCTGGATCCTGCCAGCCCCATCCACTTGTGCCGCATCGTAATAGTCCTGTGGGATACCCTGTAAACCAGCCAGGAAGATGACAATATAGTAGCCGACGAATTGATATACAGCGATGTAAATAAGTGTGTACAATGCATGATCTGGGCCAGTCAAGAAGGGTTGGCGTGGTAATCCAATCATCGTAATCACATTGTTGACAACCCCGTAGTTGCGGTCAAATATGAACGAGAACATCACGGCTAAAGCAAGCGGAGCAGTGATGACTGGGACAAAATATAGCACTCGCCAGAAGGTACGGCCTTGAATCTTGCTGTTCAGTAAAAGTGCAAACCCTAATCCCAAGATCGTATTGGCCCCTACACCGCCAATGGCAAACAGAAATGTATTGCCCAACGATTTTAAGAAGACGGTATCTTTCGTTAGTAAAAATTCGTAATTATCAAATCCACGCCAAGGCATATCACTCACTGGAGACAACATATCCCAGCGATGGAGGCTAACCCAACCAGAAAAAAGGATAGGCACAAGCAGAAAAACAACCAAGGCAACGACAGGGGCTGCCACAAAGGCATATGCCCACAACATACGCCTTCTCATCAGGTTGCTCTGAGGAAACTCTGGCAAAAATCTGCTCATGAGCCTGCGGTTAGCTGTTTTGTGGTGAGTTGAGACATTCATAGCCATCCTTCACAACTATCCCTATTTAATTGATGAAGCAACTACCAGGGGAGTATGCATTACTCCCCTGGTAGCCGGAAACTACAGGTTAATCTTCGTTGAACAACCGTTGTTCTTCGAGAATTGCATCCCCTTGCAATGAGGCTGTTTCTAATGCTTCATCGGGTGTGGTTAGGCCAGTTAAGACAGCTTCGATTTCTACCTGTAACAATGTCTTGACTTCTTGGCCTCCCGCTACAACTTGCTCAGGAAGGGCATAGACAGAGGCTTCCACAAATGGAGCCACATAGTGGTCACTCATGGATTCTGCAAAGGCATCTTGATCGTGCGAGAAACTTGGGATAGCTCCAAGTCCATTGACGAGATAATCGCCAATAGGAGACCCCATACCTTCTTCATGTTCTTCATTCAGCCACTGAATGAAGTCCCAGGCTGCGTCGATATTTTCTGAGCTAGAATCAACACCAAACATCCAGGTATAGGACATGCTGCTTGTTTCTTCGCCACTGGGGCCCACAGGGATCGGGGCAACACCAACTTCTGTGTCAAAGTCGATTCCTTCTGCCGCTCGTAAGGTTGCACGCCACCAGGGTGCCATAATCACCATCCCAACTGTACCACTGGGGAAATCGCTCAGGCCATTGATACTCGGATCTGTACCGCCGTTTTCTACCAGGTCGGCATAGAGCTGGAGGGTTTCAACACCCTGCGGGCTGTTGAATTCAGTTACAGTACGATCTTCGCTCAAAATACTCCCACCGTTGGCGAGCAGTAGAGAGCTAAATGGATGTACAATGCCTGAATCCCAACCCGGCATTACACCGAACCCGAGTTGACTAATTGCACCCGTATCATCAACCTGCGTAATAGCTGCGGCAACCTCTTTTAGCTCATCCCAGGTTGCAGGTGGCTCATCGTAGCCTGCCTCTGCAAGCAGGCGTTTGTTATAGACCAACTGGTAAGGATTGACTTCTGTAGGGTACCCCCATGTTTGCCCATCGGAGGTACTGACAGATGCGATGGTGCCTTCAGTGACATGAGTCTCAAGAAAACCAAGTGAATCTTCTGGCGGCTCTGCTAATACACCGCTATTGACGAAATCAGGCAGCCACAGGTGATAAAAGTGATAAATATCTGCATTTGTACCTGCGGTACGCCCGGTGACGATTTTGGTACGCAATTCACCAAAATCAACCGTTACCAGCTCGATTGTCACACCCGGATGGCTCGCTTCATATTCATCGATGATCGCCTGCTGAGCTGCAAGCTGATCTTCCGTGCCCCAATGTGTTAGCATTGTCAGGGTAATATCATCTTGTGCTATCGTAGCACCACTGAATATGCCCAACACTCCTACAAATAACAAAAATATTGAAACTTGACGCTTAGAAAACATTTTTACCTCCTCAACAGAGTGTAAATGAACGAAAAGGCCCGCTCAGGAAGCTGGATATAGTAAATATCTGGCGCGAAGTTGTGTAAATGCTTGTAACTCCCCCTGCCAAGATTCTACTAGTTCCGTGATTGGACTGTTTGCATTAAGATGCTCACGCACCGTATTGCTACCACAAAGTAAATCGATAGGATTACGCTCTTCGGAACCCCAAGGCTCCCGCCATGCAAAGTGGTCAGGATAGGTCGTTTTAATTACGTGCAATACATGTAGCATTGTGATAAAGGGTTGAAAACGATCGCGATCAGTGACAAACACATGAACACCAGTACAAAGCTTACCTTCATATTTGCTAAATGTAGGCACAAAATAAACCGGGCGAAAACGAATACCATCCAGCCCTAAATCGTTCAATTGATCTGCTAACGATTCAGCTTCAATCCAGGGTGCCCCAATATACTCAAAAGGTTTAGTTGTGCCTCGCCCTTCTGAGATATTTGTACCCTCCACCAAACATGTGCCAGGATATACGGTCATTGCAGTCAGGGTTGGCAAATTGGGGGAAGAAGGAATAAACGGAATACCTGTCTCATCAAACCACTGATTGCGTGACCAATCTTGCATAGTGATGACTGTCAAATCACAATTAATCTCATATTGCTCATTCACCAGCCGGGCAATTTCCCCAATAGTCATGCCATAACGCACTGGCATCGGATAAGGGCCAACGAATGACGTGTATAGCGGATCTAACATTGGGCCCTCAACGCGGTCTGCATTTATTGGAGCTGGCCGATCTAATATGATAACTGAGCAATCTTCCTGTTTTGCCATGCTCATCACATTTAGAGTCGTCGCTAGAAATGTATAAAAGCGAACACCGCCATCTTGGAGGTCAATTATTATGATATCTAGACCATGAAGCATTTCAGGGGTGGGATGTCGTGTTTTACCATATAAGCTGTAGACTGGTAAATTTGTTAGCGGGTCAATGTAAGAATCAATATGACCTCCAGCTTGAGCATTGCCTCGTAAGCCATGTTCTGGGCCAAATAAGGCCACGAGATTGATGTCAGGATGTTTGTAGAAGCAATCTGCAGTACTGCACAATTGATGATCGATGCTACTGGGGCAGGCAACTAAACCGATGCGTTTCTTGGCGACCTGATCCAATTGTTTCTCTAAGAATACTTCTACACCTAATTGTGTAATCATTCTATTCTCGCCGTTGACTGACGTACAATCAGTTCTGGGGGTAATATAATTTGGGTGACTTCATTTTGCTCACCACGGATGATCTTAAATAGAAGATCAACGGCATGAGATGCCATGTCGATAAAAGGTTGTCGAATAGTTGTTAGGGGAGGTGTTGCAAAACCTGCAGCTGCAATATCATCAAAGCCAACCATTGACACATCATCTGGTATTGATAGTCCGTGTTCATGGAGCGCACGGTAAGCGCCAATAGCTAACTCATCACCTGCTGAAAAGACTGCTGTTGGTCTGATGTCATCCTTCAGTATTTGTTTCATACTGTTGTAGCCAGCCTGATAGTCCCAGTGGATAATGTCGGGCGGCGATATGATCTTGTAGAAATCTAATCCATGATCTGCAAGGGCTTGCCTGTAGCCTTGGCTGCGTCGTTTGGCGATTTCTACAGTTGGTGAACCGCTGATATGAGAAATTCTTTTATGTCCTAGTTTAATCAGATGCTCAGTTGCAAGGTATGCACCTTGCAGATCATCTGCGCTAACGGCTGGTAGGATTTGGTTGGGTAGGGAGTCAATGAACACAACCGGAATCGACGCTTTCTCTAGAGTAGCGATTGCATGAGCTTGATCCACTGCATTGACAACGATCAATCCGTCGATAAGTCGATTCGCAGCGAGTTCTAAATAGGCACGTTCTCTAGTTGCATCCGCACTTGCGTTATATAGAACAACATTAAAATCTTCGTCCGAAACTTTGGCCTCGACATAACTCGCTAGTTTTGACAGGATAGGATTTGTTATGTCTTGAACCGAGAGCCCAATCAAACCAATTTGACCTGTTCGCATACTTCGTGCGATCGGATCGCGCCTATAGTTGAGTTGTTGAATAACTTCCAAGACACGATTACGAGTTTGTTGTGAGATTCCCTCTTTGCCATTTACAACGGCGGATACCGTTTGAATTGAGACTCCCGCTTGATCTGCTACGTCCCGCATAGTTGCCGGCTTGTCTGCCATTTTTCTTCCTTAAACGACATAAACATGAACGATCACATGAACGATCACAGAATAGCAATTCTTGAAACAAATGTCAAGAAATTCATTGACATTGTTGATCGGGGATACTGAAGGTAGGAGAGCGTGCTTGTGGTGACATTCACGCAAAATTGCGGACGGTGGCCATACAACCCTGACACCAGATGGTTATCGGAATGTCGAGCATAGGACTAGATGATGCGGTCCGTGGGGCGCTATCAGCGGTGGGTGGAACTAGACCCAGGCCAATTCAAAGTCTGGCGTATGGCCTGGGATTTGCTATTGACAGATCGCTACAATTTGGCGGAAATCCGCAACCAATACGTTGTGACACTCTGCTGCGGATAAAGCGAACCAGGGTTCGACGCAGCTTCTACAGCACGCATGAGGAACCTCCCTCTACGTTAGGCTGTACAGACCCGTCCGGTCTGGCTCGATGCAAGATATTGATTGCTGCGTTGTGGTCTCTATCGAGCGACAGACCACAAGCGCATTCCACCCAACGATCTTTGAGTGTTAAACCCTCGAAGATGGCACCACACCTGGAGCAGGTTTTGGATGTGGAGGCAGGATCAACCAACACGACTTCACGTCCGGCGCTTCCAGCCTTGTACGTCAGATATTGCCTGAAGATGCTCCGAACCGAAGGTTCGCACCCGCTATCCAAAATGCTCTTGCTGAGGTGTTTGTTTCTGACCCTATTGCGCACCCGCAGGTCTTCCAACGCGATCAGATCGTCGTGTTCAACCAGGTGGGTACTCAGTTTATGCAGGTAATCTCTGCGCTGATTGGCGACATGTTCTTGCTGGCGTTGGACGCGAACTAAAAGTTCGAGCAACAGAGCTTTGCGACGGTTCTTGCTACCTCGTTTCTTACGAGCCAGTGACCGTTGCAGAATGCGTAGTTTCGTTTGGCTCTCCCGGTAGGAGTTGGGGTTTTCGATCCGCTCACCTTCACTGGTGGTTGCCAGAGCAGAAATACCCATGTCCAAACCGATTTCTTGACCTGTCTTGGGCAATTGCGCTGGCTCTGGCATTTCAACGGAGAAACAGGCAGACCACCGCCCTGCCTTGTGGGTGATCCGCAGCGTCTTGATGTCGCAGGGGACGAACCCACCGATGGCTCGATGCCAGCGAACAGGGATCCGCCCGACACCCGACACCTTGAGGCGCCGACCATCGAGCCTGAAGCCGTTGCCATATTGTTTGAAGCCGATGCTGTGAAAGCGATGGCGGCCTTTGAAACGGGGATAGCCCGGTGTTTCGCCATTCTTAACACGACGGAAGAAGGCTTGAAAGGCCTTGTCGCAATCGGCAGCCACCACCTGCAAGACATGGCTGTGGACGATCTGCGCCTGGGGGAAAGTGCGCTTGTAGTGCTTGACATTGCGAAGCTGAACCGTTTTGCTCACACTGCGTTCTTCCAGTTGCCATGCCCATTTGCGTTCTTCCACACGCATGTTGTCGAAGTGCCGAGCACAGGCCAAGATTTGCCAGAGATGACGCTTCTGGCTTCTGCTTGGATACAGGCGGTACTTGTAGGTGCGGATCATGGGGTCTATTTTACCTTGCCCTCAGCCATCTCGGCCAGGAGTGTCTCTCACCTTGGTTAAAACCCTGAAAATCGCCTAACCGCGACCATTCAAATCGAACCAGAGGTTCGCTGCGGCTTGCGGCGGGCTCAAGCCCGTTTTTGTCAAAGTGCTTTGTTTTATGCTGGATGGGTGGTCAGCGAGAAAGCCAACATACCAGCAAAAACAGTGACGCTTTAGTCGCTGAGTCCACTTGTTTGGATTACGCCGCATCAGGTGGACCTGAGGAGATTTGAACTCCTGACCTCTACAGTGCGATTGTAGCGCTCTCCCAGCTGAGCTACAGGCCCATATGTAAAGAAAATTGTATAGCCAGGGCAGCATCGCTGTCAAGCTGGAGTGTTGCCCTTCTCAAATAGAAAATGCTACACTTAGTGCTGGTTAAGTGAGAACGACCTTATGAAAGAAACCGAAGCCATTATCGAGCGGGTCAAACGCATTAATGTCGGCTTTCAGCACCTTGAACTGGCTGTCGATCCATCCCTCATGCAAATCAAACCAGGACAATCCCTGTTAGCTCAGATGTCAATTGTAGACTGGCATCCTTATCTGCGGGAACACTGGTGGCCGATTGCTATCACCCAGGGCAAGCTCATTGTCGAGCGTCCCATTGAAGAAAGCTATGAACCAGGCCAGATCGTGCAGTTATTGGGTCTGGTGGGGCAGCCTTATCGCTTCCGGCGGGTACTCCGCAATGTACTGCTGCTTGCCTATAACACACCACCAACCCCTTTACTCATGACCATCCCTTGGCTTTTGGGCAATAATATTAGCATTACCATCGTCTTGTTGGGTTCGGCTAAAGACTATGAAACACCGCATCTCCCACCAGAAATTGAAATAGTACAGGGTGAAGGCAACGATGTACTCAGTTGGCCTAATCAGGTAATGACCGTCGGTTGGGCAGATCAAGTATTCGTCACGGTCGCCCCCAGGAACGAACTGAGCAATTTCCACCAGGTTCTCATGCGCTTCCAGGAACGTCGGGTGGATATTCCTCAGAATTATCTTTTCGGTGTGTTCCAGCCAACCCTACCCTGTGGTGCAGGCGCGTGTCAAGCGTGCATGATAAATATGCAAAAAGGGACCCCGCTTGCCTGCCTAGAAGGGCCCGCTTTCGATCTGACTCAGATGATCTTGTCATGACCCTGCAGTCAGTCATTGGCTTTTTTGCCCACCCAGACGATGAAACAGCCTTTTCTGGTGGCATTACAGCGCTCATGACTCAGCAGAGAATCCCCGTTCATTTTGTCTGTGCGACTCGCGGCGAGGGGGGAGAATGGGGCGAACCACCACTGGTAGACAGCGCAGATGAATTAGGCGCACTCCGTGAAGCTGAACTCCGCTGTGCGGTAAAAGCTTTGGGCGCTGAGGTAACAATCTTGGATTATATTGATCCAATTATTGGCCCGGATGATGTCCTCTACCCGTTTAAAGCCGATTTCGACACCCTGGCGCAGCAGTTTATTGATTTGACCCATACACACCACGCTGATCTTGTTCTAACGCATGGCGCAGACGGCGAATACGGGCATCCCGCGCACCAACTCATTCACCGGGCTGTGTTGCATGGTATCCCGCAGGCACTGCCAAACACATTAATTTACACTCTTTCTGCCAATGTCCCCTCGATTGAGGATCGGCTGTGGAACAAGAACGAACAAGCCCATCTCGCACTTGACATTCGACCCTGGTCGCCTGCGAAGATTGCCGCGATGGAATGTCATCGCACACAACATGCCTTGTTCAAACGACGTAAAAAACTCAAGACCGTTGCCCAGGCGATGCAGCCTACTGAGTCCGCACGGCGAGCTTGGCCTCCGCTGGAACCAGGCGAGCCACCCCAAGATAAATTTGCTAATCTGCTGCGTACAGCAGGTGCATGGAGGATCGATTGATGACAATTGAAATTACAAAACCGGGCAAAAACGGCCTCTTCCTTGATACCCCTGTCATGCCAGCCGCTGGAACCTTCGGCTACGGCGAAGTTTATACGGATATAGTCAACACCGAGAAACTTGGAGCCATTGTCACCAATCCTGTCACCTTGAATCCCTGGAATCCGGCGTCAGGAACTCGTGTCATCAAACTCGATGCAGGCGTTTTAATCCACACCGGGTTGCCTAATCCTGGCCTGAGCAAGGTCATCACCCGCTACCGGCATACCTGGGCGATGGCAGGGGTTCCAGTGATTGTCCATCTGGTGGCGACCACAGTCGATCAAATGATGCAAAGCGCCGAGCGACTCGACGACGAAGACAGCGTAGCCGCAATCGAATTGGGTTTGAACAATGACATTGCCTGGGATTATGCGGTTGATCTTGTCAAAGCCACCGTGAGCAACACCGAAAAACCCATTCTGGTACGACTGCCATTGCAAGAAGCCTCTGAATTGTCTGAACCAGTGGTGGAAGCAGGTGCATCAACTCTAGTCATTGCTGCACCACCGCGCGGAACAGCCCGGGACCCTAATACCGGGCGACTGGTCAGTGGACGTATCTACGGTCCTTTAGTCAAGCCGATGGTGTTGCGCGTGGTCGGGCAGTTGAGTCGCCGCATCAATATTCCCATCGTAGGCGCTGGCGGCATTCATTCCCAACAAGACGCTCGCGATTATGTGGATGCTGGAGCCTGCGCAGTGCAGGTCGATTCGTTGACCTGGATCAAACCACAGATGTTGGAAATCATCGGACGCGACCTTGGCGGATGGATTGTCACGCGGGCGTCTGGTGCATTAGCCGATGAATGGCATCCTGGGATGGGTGACACTGAAAAAGAAGCCCACGAGCAACAACAGCGGCAAGAAGAACCCCACGACGCTGAAAATCCCACAGGACAGGTACAATGACACAAACGGGCTTGAGCCCGCCGCAAGCCGCGGCGAACCTTTGGTTCGATTTCAATGGTCGCGGTTCGGCGTTTTCAAAGGTTTTAACCAGAGTTGAGCGTTGATCTAACCCCAAAAGGGAAATGATGCTCAAGACCTACCAGTACCGCCTGTATCCCAGCAAGAACCAGGAGCGTCATCTCTGGCAAATCTTGGCCTGCGCCCGGCACTTCGACAACAGGTGTGTGCTTGAAGAACGAAGTGTGAGCAAAAACGCCCAACTTCGCAATGTCAAGCACGACAAAAAGACCTTGCCACAAGCACAAATCGTTCACAGCCATGTCTTGCAGGTGGTCGCAGCGGACTGCGACAAGGCCTTTCAAGCCTTCTTCCATCGTGTCAAGAACGGTGAGACACCGGGTTATCCCCGTTTCAAAGGCCACCATCGCTTTCACAGCATCGGCTTCAAACAATATCTGACGTACAAGGCTGGCAGTGCCGGACGTGAAGTTGTGTTGGTTGATCCCGTCCACACATCCAAAACCTGCTCCAAGTGTGGTGCAATCTTCGCGGGCTTAACACTCTCGGATCGTTGGATGGCATGCGCTTGTGGTCTCTCGCTCGACAGAGGTCACAACGCAGCAATTCATATCCTTGCCAAAGCTTTATCGAGCCAGATCGGACGGGTCTGTACAGCCTGACGTAGAGGTCGGTACCTCATGCGTGCTGTAGAAGCTGCAGCGAACTGAAAGTTCGACTTTAGTCGTAGCAGAGCGTCACCGTACAACCAGGATAGACAAGGCACTTTTGTCGGCAACTGGCAGGGGAGCTTCACCTCCGCATAGGCAGAGAAGCCTTACGACGTACAGAGGGCGAGCCAAAAGTTCGGCGAACTTTGCAACTTGCGATTAGACCGATCCACACTACCACAGGCCGAACACATCTTGCTAGTGTTGCGCGGGTCAATCGACATTACCAGCAGGGCTTCTGGCCTTTTTCACAATTGCTTTGTTGATACAATGGTTGACATCATTCACAAACCGATGCTCTCGACCAGAGCGTTTCTTTAAGTAGTCGTTTAGCCGACTTGGTCGAACCTTGGTTCGCCCCTTTTGTTGGAGCTTCTGGTGTAGCTTCAAGTTGCGGTAATGCTCCTGGTTGACATGGGTTCCAGAGTAGCGTTCGCCATCGTCGCAATGTTCGTAATCCCCAGGTCAACGCCCAAGAGTCACTGGCCCTCTCCTCAGCCGGTTCGTCCATACTTCTTGGGTTCTCCAGCCGAAACTTGAAGATGCGATTGTCTTAGGGGAACATACCATAGAAAATTGGCGCGGGGACCCCATCGAACTAGAAGTTTGTGCGCCTTACTCCTTATCAACCAGCACAAGGGCACGTTCTACATGCAAGTGCAGCCCGACGACAACAACCGCCTCAGCAAGTGGCGCACTGAACATCACTTCATCCGCTACCTGCCCTACACCAACCGAATTGAAAAGATCGTAGCTTAAATAACTACGATCCCATACACCGGGGGGCGCGGCACTTTGGACGGTACGTGCTCCTCACTACTAGGAATATAGCACATGAATACCGTTGAACTAAAAACCGAACGCAAAGAACGGATCGTTAATTTCGTGAGTGCCTACGTCGAAGAGCATGATCTTTCACCCACTCAAAAGCAGATCAGCGACGAGCTTCAAATCCCGGAGGGAGCGCTCAGACACCTCATCAGCCAGTTGGTTGATGAAGGTCAGTTGCTGCGCAATCCCCACCAGCCATGCAGTCTGCGGCCACCCGAATATGCTGAGCCGTTCCAGGTTAATCGGGACTGGCTCAAGCGCACGCAGGTGGCAACCTACCGGCGGCTCTTTGAGCAGGACGCGCTGCACGTTGCCAACACGGTTGCCGATCAAGTGGGCATTCCCTCAGGTAGCATCAAGCGTGTCATGCTGTACGAGTGGGTGCTATTGGCGATGAGTGAACGCCTGGCCGAGGGCAAGGTCAAATAGGCACCATGATCCGCACCTACAAGTACCGCCTGTATCCCAGCGAAAAGCAGCAAGAGACGCTTAACGAGGTTTTTCGCCTGTCCTGCTGGGTCGACAACCACGCCCTGGCTGATCGCCGCAAACGCTGGCAGGAGTTGCGCTACAGCGTCACCTACAACGAACAATCTGGGATGTGGAAAGCGTGGCGCAACGAAGACCCGGAGAACAATCCGCTTCGCTTGGTCAACAAGTCTTGCGCCGGTTAGACAAAGCCTATCGCGAGTTCATGCAGGGCAAACGGGGCCGTCCCCGCTTCAAGAACTGGCGCCGGTTCGATAGTGTCAACTACAAGCCCGGTGACGGTGCTGGCCTCAAAAAAGAAAAACTTCGTATCCAACTCATCATTGTCCTGACTGCGGCTTCACGGCGGATCGAGACGTGAACGCTGCACGGAATATTCTTGATCTTGCAGTAACTTAGCAATAAGGTGGGCCAGGACGTGGCCTTCAGACGCTAACATAGCCCGTTGGGGCAAGCGTAGCCTGAGAAGCGCCCCCGAACCGAAGGTTCGCCCTTTCAGTTCGCCGAACCTTGTGTTCGCTTTATCAGGGTGAGCCGTCACGTTTTTTGAAAATGTGTTTCGTCTTCCGAGTAGTAGCACAGGTGATGCAATTTGAACTTGCTAAAGAGTTTGTTCTCCCAGGCCACATTGTCGCTGTGGGCCATGTTCTCAAATGCAGCTGGATCTGCATCTTTTGAATACCCTGGTACAAGTGCCACCGTGAGTGAGTTGGAGTGGAGATGACCACCTTTGTGCTGGTTTCTATGTTGCTCAGTACAGCCTTGCCCTCAATCCAAACCTAGATGAGACCACTTAAGGCCAAGGTTTGATGGATGCGGTAGACTCTTTTGCATCAGACAGCTTTTACGGAGGAGATGAACCGCATGGAGCATCGGCAATTTGGACGGACAGGCGTCAAAGTGAGCGTCTTGTGTTTGGGCTGCATGAACTTTGGCGGTCCCACACCAGAAGATGAATCGATCAAGATGATTGACCATGCCATTAACGCTGGAATCAACTTCCTGGATACTGCCAACGTCTACAACCGGGGTGTGAGTGAATCAGTTGTCGGTAAGGCGCTCAAGCAAAACGGCAAACGTGACACGATTTTCCTGGCAACAAAGGTGCATGGGCGCATGGGCGATGATATCAACGACATGGGCAACAACCGCCGCCATATCATCGCCCAATGTGATGAGTCACTGCGTCGCCTGCAAACGGATTATATCGACCTGTATCAGATCCATCGCCCACACTCGGATACACCCATTGATGAAACGCTTCGGGCATTGGATGATCTGATTCGGGCGGGGAAGGTACGCTACATCGGAACTAGCACCTTTGGTTCCTGGCAGGTGGTGGATGCGCTATGGGCATCGAAGGAACTTGGCCTGAACCGTTTTGTCAGTGAGCAACCACCCTACCACCTGTTAGATCGCACCATCGAACGCGAGATGGTTCCAATGGCACAGACCTATGGCATTGCCATCATTCCCTGGTCGCCGCTGGCAAGGGGCTTTTTAACGGGCAAATATGAACGAGGGCAAGACCTACCCGCTGATTCGCGCTTTTCACGCGAAATGGGCGGCACTCGAGGCGCAGCCTTTGAAGAACGTGCCAAGAAGCACTTCAGTGATCTGGCCTATGGCGTACTAGATGTCCTGAAGGAACTAGCACAAGAAAAGAACGCATCCATCAGCCAGATTGCGCTGGCCTGGTGCGCTCATCAGCCTGCTATCACCAGTCCCATTATCGGCCCACGCACGATGGCACATCTCGTTGATAATCTGACGGCTGCTGACGTGACCATCACCGACGAAGACTGTGCCCGACTGGACACGGTCGCACAGCCTGAATCGGCGATTGTGCCTTATTATCATGGCTCTATGATTGACCTCAAAGCCCCACAGTATCATCGGCGGTAGGTTATGTTTTTGTGGCGTGCCCACACCAGGGTACGCCTTCTTTAACTGGAGAAGAATAGCGCGGCTGGATTACTCTCTGATGTGTCTCGATAGATGCGGTCGAATTAACTGTTGAAAAAACAATGATTCTGCGTAGAATGTTGGAGATATGGCTCCGTAGCTCAGCTGGCAGAGCACCTGACTTTTAATCAGAGTGTCGTAGGTTCGAATCCTACCGGAGTCACCAGATAGGACGTAGTCCGAACATTGACCAGCCTTAGTGCTGGTCTTTGTTTTTCCCTCAACCGCTCTACCACCACTTTTCTGTACCCGCTCTGAAACGTGTCGCAGGTAAGAGAATGGGGGAAGTAACTCCAGTCGGATGATCATTCCCTCCGGGTTAACAACAACCCGCTCGATCATGTGGCGTAGCAAATCTTTTTGATCGCTACGTTCCAACCTACTATATAGTATACCCACTTTTGAAATTATGTTGAGTGCAGCGTCCAAATTCGCGATATGATATTCACGTTTTTGTTGTAACGCTTCCAGATTAATCTGCAATGTGCGACGCCGATCCTGCCATTCTGCCCACAGATTGTCCCAAACACGCTCGGTGATTTTACCGGATGCAAACAGACGAGCTGTTCGTGCTTCTTCCTGATCGACTGCTCGTAATGCGGATTCCAACTCTTCACGCTCTGAAGGGCGCAGATGCCCTAACTTGCGAGCCAGTTCATCGGTATAGCTTTCGCGGATAAGCGGAAGCAGTTCAGGATCAACCTGAATCTGGATCAACTCATGTGGTATCTGTTGGTCAATCGTGCTACACAGAATGTTGATGTTGCTACTCGGCACACAATAGTAGGCTGTACCACCACCTGAACGTCTTGTGTTGGATGTCGAACCCGTGAGTTTGACAGGTTTCCGTTCATCTGGTAACTCAACATAAATCAAACCTTTGAGTAAATAATCATGCTTGCGTTTAACAACCCGATGGCGATTTCGATGTGCAAGAATCTCCAAGCCACGCTCAAATTCCTCGGTTGTAACTAGTGCCTTCCATTGTCCACGCACGGATTTGGGTGGGATTTCTGCTTTTTCACTCACCACCCAACCTGCATAAAACCAGTTGTGAAAAATATTCGATAAGGTGTTTTTATTGGTTTTACGTTTACCATTAGGTTTGACATCTACAAAGGCACGTCCACTGCGATAACAGTAACCTCGCGCATGAAGTTCTTCACAAATTTCATCAAGTGTCATGCGATCAGCCAGAAGTAAATCCCATGCCAAACGCCATATGAAGATGCGGTCAGGGTCTTGTTCAACCCAGCGTGTGTATTTACCATGCTCTGTTTTGCCCAGAGACTCGGTTTTTTGCTCACAGTTCATATAACCATCGGGTGGTATCCCGACAAATCCCCCTGCGCGTAACTTGGCATGGTGTCCACCTCGTACACGCTGACCCAGTTTAATCGACTCGCGTCGGGCGAGTGTGAAGGATAAACTGACAAGAATACGATCATCAGGATCAATCGGATCGAGGTCAGGATAATCGGCGAAGCGTACCGCTACACCCAGCTCATGTAATTCATCAATTGCAACCAGTGCTTCGGTATCATTTCTCCCAAAACGTTCGGCATTTTCAACCGCAACATACGAGAAATGACCAGCACGGGCATCTTCCAACATTTGCTGGTAACCCGGACGGTTATCGGCATACCGACCACTGAGATTATCAATGTATTCTTTGAACAGGGGTAAATCAGACCGCTCAAATAATGACCGCTCAATGGTATGACGCTGACGGCGCTGTGAATTCTCTGGATTTTGTGCTTCTTCACTGCTCGTTCGCAGGTAGATTGCCCAGCCCGGTTTGGGCGGCAACCGTTTGTTATTTCGACGTACCATAAAAACCTATCTTCCAACTTTGTTTGAGCTTACACCAGAACATCACATTTGTGTTTTTTGCACAGTAATTGATGGATGTTTAGTTGCCTGTGTCGTTGACTGATCTCTGACTGTTGCGGGTTCAGGTGATCTACTTTCCCCTTTAGCTAATATCTCAGCTACCTGGATAATCCTTAAGAGCATATCTTCGGGCTTCTGTTTTCTTTTGGGCTTAGCGGACATGCTCAATCCTTTCCGGATAAGATGGCTTATGATTAAAGTTTTCAGAAAGCCATTCGTAAACATCACCACCCTGTAAGTAGAAATCTGAGATGTCTTTCCCAAATGGTAGTTTCAAGGCATGGAAGCGAGGCGAAATCTTCAAAAGCTGCTCTGCACCTTTCATCCCCGCTTCATCATTGTCATAAGCAACAAGGATGTTGCGACAGCCACTCAATTCAGCCTGCCAGCGAGCAGGTAGACGATTGGAAGCACTGCCCAGAGAGATAGGGCAAAGCCATTTACCAACTTCCTGACGGGCAATCAGCACATCAAACTCACCTTCACAAAATAAAGCCATCTGGTGATATGACAGATAATCGGCACCATACAATCCATGAGAACTGCCACCCGCAATTTGCACATATTTTGGAAAACCTGTCGCACGACGAACCTTAACTGCCCAGAGCGCATCCGCTGCAAACCAGGGGATGGTAATGCCGCAGGGAACACGTAATGAAGATAGCTCACGCCAATCACGGTAATCCCCTGGAATATAACCCAGTCGCGCATCCTTAATGATTGAACTTGTTAATCCGCGCTCCAGCAAATAATTCAATGCAGGTTCGCCAGCAGATGACCACAGAATTTCTTCTGCCTGTTCAACAACTTCACGGGCACTACGTTGCCATTTGTTAGAAGGTGGTTCACTACTCAGGCTTGCTTGCTGTGAAACTTGAACTGACTTTTGTGAATGATCTGTTCCCACCTGTTCAAGAGCTTCGGTAAAACTAAGCTGGCGATAGGTCATTAGCCAGTCAAAGAGATCACCTGAAGTATCGCATTTGCCAAAGCAGCGATAGCCGTTCGCCCAAACCACCAGGCTGTAACCCTTCTGCTCTTTGTGAAATGGACATTTATATAATGAAGCGCGTCCACTCCGAATCGGTGGCTGTCCAAGATCGTGTTCAACGACCTGTCTAAGGTCGAATTGTTCTTTGATGGTTGCTGTATCAAACACGTTTTCACTCCGCGTATCTAATTGGCTTGCTTGTGTGACAATTGACAGTTGACAGTTAACGTCAATTGTCACGGTCATGAGACAGATCATTATTTTCAATAGACATCTCATCGGATAAGCGATATGCCTCTGAACGTTTACCCGGGTTGGGTGGCAGATCAACTTTGACAACCCGTCCATCCTGTTCCAGTGCTTTCAATGCCTCAATCACGGGTTTACGCGATGAGCGCAGTGTTCTGTAGAGATCACGCACGGTTGCACTACCGCCAGCCGTCTTGAGCAAACCCAGAATCCGATTTTCTAAACGTACTTCTTCGTTTTCACCGAGTTCAGCCAGTAGGCGATGCGCTGATGCTCGCCATTCTTCGGTAATTTGCTGTGCACGATACCAGTGAGCTACTTTGACTTTGGGGTGTGGCGAGGCATTGTCATCATCTGCCCAATCCAATGCTGCAAATAGGATCGCAATCTTGATTGCTTGAACGTGCATCCGTCCATAAATGGCTCGCAGGCGGTCATCTAAACTGGCGTTCGGTGCGGTCATAGTACGAAGTGCCTGCTCATAAGCATGAACCTGTGGCCAGATGTCGGCTGAGAGTGACCATGCAAGCGTATCTTTCTTCTCACCAAGTGCATCGGGCAAAGGTGGCTCCGGTAACTTCTCATGTAATTTACGGATACGATGCGCCAACTCCGTAGGTGCTTTACTCTCGAAATCGGCTGTACGCTCACGATAATCGGTTTCAGGTGTAAGCAAACTGAACCGAGCTAGATTGCCGTTGTACCAATCCGCCGTCGACAGTGAGTGTCCTAATTCAGCAGGTGTTGCTGCCCCAAGAATCGACAGAGCTGCATCACGAATGACGACCAATCCTTTGTTATTGGTATTGCTGTCAAGATACACAGGGCAGTCATACAGGGTCATGATGAGTTCTTTCAATCCCGCCATATAATCTTTTCCCATAGATTTGAACAACCCGGATAGCTCATCTCGCAGCAAACCGCGTTGAGCAGCATAGCGATTGCCTTTTTCCAGTCGCGCTCGATCTTGCTGTGGAATATCAGAGAAATTTGGTGGAAGTATCCCACCCAGCATGGACATGAAGTTTTCGGGCGATCCCGGTTGCGGCATGATCATGTGCGGGATGGCAGTGCGTGCGACCTCATTTGCCAGACTCAAGCCTGCCGATTTACGGTAGTAGGTTGAGATGGCGACAATCATGATATAGAGATTGGGAAATACCTGTTGTCGCCATGGAGTCTGGATATACAATCTGCGTCCGACTGCAATCGCCGCAAGATACAAGCCTGCACCCACATGAAAATTCAACGGTGTTTCGTTCGCAGATCCACCTGCCCAGCGCACATAATCATCCAGCCATTTACCGACCTGTTTTGCTTCTTCGAGCTGTGTCTGTGACAAACGCACAGCTTCCGGCAATTCAGGCACGACATTGAGGTCTGTGTTGCGAAATGGCATGTCAGGTGGTTCTGCATCGGGATCAACACGCAAGATTTCCAGCATCAAATCTTGCCCCAGAATACGACGCAGAATTTGCACATCGTCCGGTGATTTTGGATCAAGTTGTGCCAGCAGTATCCGTGTAATCGGACTGAGTGGAATACCATCATAAGGTAGCCCCACTAATGCCCGTGCCAGAATGTAATTATCCTGTGGTGTAAGTTCAATTTTGCTCATCAGCACCCTCCTGATTAACACTCGTCTTCATGTGCTTCTGCTGCTTCCAGAGGTTGCGTTTCAAACGGTGTAGATGTAATCGCTCTTGATATGAGCGCCGCGACCAGCATTGACGTTTACTTAAAACTTGAAAGCGGCGTTGATTTATTTGAGATGAATCAGATTGAAATGGCAGCATCGTTACCTCGTTAAATTGCGAACTTGTGTTCTTTCAGGGTAACGGAAAAGGCGTTGAAAGTCTGGCAAATTTCGCCAAAACGGGCGGTAATTTATGACAAAAATCTGGCGAAGATTGACACATTTTTTGTCACCCTGACAGAAAAGTGTCACATACAGAATATCAACCAGAAAAAGACCAACTTATACCGCCTTGTTCTATTGCCAATTGTTTGAAAGTTGTAATATAATTAAGCTCTGTAGAACAAATATTCTCAATAGAAAGATGTACGTCAATGAACTCGAGAGGCTAAATAATTATGAAGAGAAACCGATTAGCCCTTCTGATTCCAGATAGATTTATTCGTAGCGGGATCGAAGGGCTAATTCAATCCGATGGCAATAATCGCTACGAAATTGTTGTTTTTGAAGAATTTGATGTATTACTCCAGCAGGTTAGTACGATAGATATGCTCCTGATGGATACCAGCGGAAGTGGCATAGGTATAGTCGAGAAACAAATGGAAGGTCTGTTAAAGCATTGCACTGGCATACGGGTGATTGTCATCAGTAATCAACTGAAGGTCTTACACATCAAGCGCATCATGCAGTTGGGTGCAAAGGGCTTTATCTTTCGTGATGATCTTGGGGATACCTTGCTGACAAGCATCGATTTAGTTGCACGTGATGTCGTGACCATGTCATCGCAGGCAATGCACCTCTTAACCAGTGCTGATCAACTCTACATGATCAACGATCTGAAACCTATCGACATTCAGGTACTGCGTTTGACAGCTCGTGGATTGACTGTAAAGGGTATTGCGGCGGAAATGGAAATATCGACACGCTCGGTATACCGCTCACGCGATAAATTACGCGAGGTTCTGGATGTGCAGACGATTGAAACGTTGCTTGATGCAGCACGCGAACAGGGCTTACTCGATGATGAAGATGAATGAGATTCCCTATGTTGACAACTGAAAAATTACGTCAAATATGGGCAATCTTCGCCCATTTTTTGTCTCAAATTCCCTTAACATGGAACCAGCAAGTATGTTACGCTGGCTGTATCCGCAGGCTGGAATTGAGAGGATATTATGGCGATACGGATTATCATTGCAGATGATGCAGATTTAGTCATTCTTGGCGCACAGTCCGTGTTAAGTGCTGTTCATCGCTTCAGTGTCGTCGGCACAGCACGTTGCATGGATGACCTATTACAGGTCATTGAAAATGCTCAACCGGATGTCGTGGTGTTGAGTGAATGGATTCACAACATCGACATTCTGACGGTGGTTGAAACCATCAAACGGACTCGTCCCCTGGTGAAAATCATTATCATGGGTGGATTGGCAGATGGTTTGCTCATCCGTGATCTGTTTGCATCAGGTGTGAGCGGTTACCTCTATAAAAGTGATGATTTGTGCGAATTGCTGGTCACGGCTGTTGAAACCGTGATGTTGGATCGTCCCTATCTTTCCCCAACAGCAAATGCTGAGTATCTCATCTCGATGCAATCTCCCAATGCGAATGAACGGCTTGATCCCGAATCCCGTCAGGTATTACAACTGCTGGCACATGGCGAACATGCTGGAGAAATCAGCGAACGTATGGGCATCGACAAACGCCGTGTTTACTGGGTACGCGAGAAACTCCGCCGTCGCTTCGGTGCGAAAACAAATGAACACCTCATTCAACGCGCCGCGGCTGAGGGTTTCATTTATCCACGCGACTAATCCCAATATTGTGACTGAAATTTTGCTAGCCAATCCTGAAAAACTGCTTCCTCAAAACTGGTAATTCTACAGGGTTTCGCATCCTGTCTCCGTTAGGATGGATTTGCACCTGAATGGGTAAATCTTTGAGTGATGGAGAAAGTGTATGCGAGGTATCCAAAAACTGATATTGCTGACCCTGTTTCTGCTCTGTGTTGGTACGGGTGCATTGGCGGTGTGGCTTATACGAGACACTCAGCGTCAGAACATTGTGGTTCTGCCAACGCTCATGGTGTTGCCTTCGCTTACGCCAACAGCAACAGCCAGCCATACACCCAGTCCGACACAAACGGCTACACCAACAAATACAGCAACGGCAACATCTACACCTACCGCCACAGCGACTTTTACGCCGACGCTGACACCAACACTCGTAGCACGGCTGATTGAGATTGAAGCGGTGATGCCCGGCGTTTATGTAGCACCGACGGCAACCAACTTCCCGTCGGGAACCATTTTGCTACCTGCACCACCGCAACCCATTGAGCCGTTGCCAGATGCCACACATGAAGCTCCACCCTATGAAGGCTGGTACAGCTTTGAGTCAGATCATCCACTGGTGCAATACAGCAGTTCCTGGCAGCCACGTCAGGTCATTCAAGCCAGTCAGGGTCAGTATCATCGCTCGGAGAATACCAGCAGCATGGTTACTTTCCATTTTGAGGGGGAAGGGTTGCGAATTCGTTATGTGGCAGCACGCAATATGGGTATGTTCGACATCATTGTGGATGGCGTGCTACTAGACACCATAGATGCCTACGCCACCGAACTGAACTATCCCGGCACACGGGTTTATTTTGTGGGTTCGGGCGCACATACGCTGAATATCCGCAGTTCACAAAACAAGAATCCTGCCAGTGAAGGTTATGTCATCGGCTTGGATGCCATTCAGGTGTTTCGGGGGACAGCCAATACCCTGATTATCCCTCCGCCTGCCGTTAGTGCCACCCCATCGCCTGTCCCACAACCTGCCGCAGGGATTGAACTGGTCGCCGCACCTCCAACGGTTCAACCAACTGCAACACCCATCGCACCTGGATTGCTGAGTGTATCGGTAGTCATCGCGTATGACGAAAACGGCAATCGGGATGTTGATCCAGCAGAAGGTGTAGCGGGAATTTCAGTGAGGGCAGTTGAAGTCGGCACAAATCGTGTCATCGCACAGGCATTTACAGATAGCAGTGGCTATGCCCAATTGCAGGTCGTCACCTCAGCTGAAGCACGGATTGTTGTGCCGTATTTCGGTACGGTCTGGGACATCCCACGAAGTCGCAATGGTGGTGGACAGGCGAGTTTCACACTCTTGCTCCAACCCGGCAATCAACCTGGTTTAATTCCATAAGGACGAGTGCATCCATGAACAGAAATCTCAGACAAATAAGCCGTATATGGCATCCCTTTTATGTGTTGCTAGCACCCATCATGCTGCTAATGGCAATCATCGCCTGTGCGGGGACACCGCTGGATGGATCACCGATTTATACCTGCCCGACGGCTATTCCAGCAACAGCTTTACCCACTGTACTTCCGGGAACAGCAACTCCTATTCCATTGCCGACCTTAGTACCGCCAACACCTTATGTGATTATGCCGCCACAGGATTTTTATCTCGGTGATGCGGTATTTGTCGGGACATCTAACAGTGAAAATAGCGTGCGTTTCCGCTTGCAGAGTGTAAGCAGTTATCCGGCAAGTCCCGATCCAGATGGTACAGCACGGCGCATTTATACATGGCAACTAGAAGTGAAGAATATCGGCACAGCGGATTACGAGATTTTCCCCAGTATCCAGATGTTCCTGAGCGAAATCAGTACAGCATCGGGCAATCTGAGCGGAACATGGTTCGCTACACGTGAGGCAGCCGAAGAAGCCAATATACCGTTTGATGCCGATGTTTACACGCTGAATTCCGGTCAGACACGCAGTTTCCGTTTTGCGGCATATGCCCCAGCAGGTCAGGCAACACGCTTTACGTTGCAACTCGACCCAACGGTGACGAGCGGCAGTGGCACGATTAACTGGGCAAATCAAAACAATCCGTATTGTTCGGGCGACATCAGTGATTTTTAGGGAGGCAGTCTATTGAACGTCATTGGCGATTTGATGCGTGCCATCGACACGTTTTATTACAACATCATCCTCAGTCTGGCGGAAGTCCATTGGAGCTTGTTACGAGGGCTGATCCTGATGGGACATACCATCGAGACTATCAACCGCTGGCTGATTGAAGATGCCTTTGCGCCACTCATCGCACAAACCAATGCCAGTTTGAGTGTAGCGGTGAGCTTCGCCTTCCTGATTGCACTCATCATTCTGGGTTTGACTTACATGCTGGCGGCGCTGGTGCGTCTGGATGTGGTCAACTTCCGTAGTGCAGTCACCTGGTATATCGCAGGTGCGTTGTTTTTCTCCCTTGGTCCGTCGCTCTATCAGGGCATGAATGATTTCCGTACCAATATCGCGCAGGGATTCTATCTCAGTACCTTGCAAGGCTTGCAGAATAATGTGGGTGCAACATTCAGTTCACTGGATCAGGTGCAGTCTACCGATCTGGCTCTTGGACCACTTTGTGATTACTTAGGGGTGTACCTTCCCGGCGCAACCGGAGCAGGCACGATAGATGGTCTGGATGTGGCTTTAGCTTACCTACGGGCAGATGGTCCCGATGTGATGGGATTTGAGTATCCAATGTATTCGCCAGGCTGCCCGGCGCATTTACTCCATCCTTTTACGGGCAACTACATCAGTGGTGTGCCACAGGAATGGTTCTTCGATGGCTCGTATTTCGATGTCGTTGTTTCACCCTATTATTTTGATGATCTGGATGATGGTGAACGTGCTGCTTCGATTGCGATGGCTTCTTCGTCGCACTCCCGAATGCTCACCGCATGGCCGCTGGTGATTTTTGGTGTGGTCGAGCAGATGGTTTACCTACTGATTTCGATTGCGATGGGATTGACATTCCTATCTTTCAGCATGGCGATTCTGTTCGCATTCTTCAAGAAAACCGAAGTCATTGCAAAATCTATCATTGACCAATGGATTGAGTTGATTGTGCAAACTGTGGTGATTGCGATGGTGCAATCGCTGGTGGTTGCTTTCTTTCTAGCTGGAACGGCGGCGGGTAACGGGATGGTGGTGCTGGGTGTAGGACTTATCTGCCTGATTTTCATGCTGATTGTCCTGTGGTCGGGTGTTAAAGCCGTCTGGAACAGCCTCAATCGCCTTTTCAACTCAATGGGTCAGGCAACCGGTGGCGTGATGCTATCTCCCGGTACAGCAGCTATCGCTACCGCAGGTGCTGGTGCAATGGCAACTGCCGCAACGGTGAGTATTGGTTCTGGCGCAATGGCAGGCATGACGGCACTTCGCAGTGGTGCAACCCTTTCTCAAGCGGCAGGTATCAGTTTTGGTGGTTCGCGTACCCTGAGTGGCGCGGCACGCACACTGGCATATCTGCCCGGTGTTCGCAACACCTCGCTGGGTGAAGCGGCAGAACAATTTACCGAAGGTAGCATTACCCGTCAGGTGGCACGGAATGTGCCTGTGGTAGGACGTGTCGCAGGACCGATGGTTGGAACGATGTTGCTCACAGACCGCAATCCTGATAACGCTGAATACGATGAACAGGGAAGAATTCTCAATCGCCCCATGCTTGTCCCTGCTGTGGGTCAGGGATTGGAGAACTGGACAGCCCCGCGTGGCGCACGTCGGCGCAATCAGGGCAGTGTTGATCCTGAATTCATTGAGGATGAAAACGGTGAAATGTTGCCCGTGAGTGGCGTTTCTCCAGCACGTCGTCAGCGTATGGGCATGTTTACACCTGTTGCACCCGTACCTGTGAGTAATGCCGAAGATGATAACAACGACGAACGCCGTCAGCAGCGCAGTGACCATGCCGCTGAAATGCAGGGTGAAGAGATGGAACAACATCTCTCGGATGTGATGCGCTCCAATACAGGGATTTCATCCCCGCTCGGTGCCATGATGGACGAGAACAACGAAGGCGAAAGTAGTCGGCTGGGACAGGTTGCGGCACGCCTCGAAGCGGCTGCCGATCTGCTGGCACGCGGCGCCCAGATGCAAATGATGGTTGGTCAACTGCGGGTTGCAGGTGTTCCCGATGTGGCTGGAGTCATGGCGGATGTCGTCGGGCAGGAACAGACTGAACGTCAACAAACAGGTCAGGTGACGAATTCAGGGATTAACCATTTGCAAGTCGGTGAACGTATGGCACAGGTTATGGGCATCCAGCCACAGGAAGGCGCAGGTTCAGCCATTCAACGTGACCTCGCCCGCTTTGGCATCTTTGTCGATCAGGCACTGCGAATGGGTTTAAGTCCACAGCAAACCGAACAGGTCGTGCGTGAGGTGCAATCTTCGCCCGAAGGCAAGATGCAACCTGAAACCCGTGAAATGCTGGATAAGCAGATACAGGGCAGTCAAAACGTTTCATGGCTCAAAGCACGCGATCAGGTCGATACACTGGAACACAGTGCCAGAATGCTGCCGCAGGAAATTGTTGCTGTTGGTGCGATGTCTGTCCCAACAAGTTCAGCACCCATTACCGTTGAACCAGATGTGACCGTTAATCCTGATATTCAGGTCACAGTGCAGAGTGGCGGTGACAAACAATACGATGATGCCATGAAGAAGGAATCGACACTTGGTGGAAGTGGCAATGTGATTGGAGGCGGTGAGCGTGATTGAGAAACTGCAATACAAAGATGTTGAAGCTCTGCAAGTTCTTTCGCTGGAAGAACTTCAGGCATTGTGGGAGCTGGTGCCAACCGAGCGACAAAAGGCATATCGGACGGCTTATGATCGAGAGGTTCGTAATGCAGGCGCAATTGGTTCGGATGATCTTGAACAGCGCGTTGCGGCGGAACTCTTGTTACGTTACGTCGATAGTGCCTTAGTGCCTGTAGGTTCGCGCTGGGCACGGACACCGGAGCGTGTGCAGGATGCTGCCCGTGAGAATGATCTACCAGAACTAGGGGATAAGACAAGCCAAACGGCATCTTCCAAACCATCCCCTAAAGTCATGCTGGGCATGAGCGTTGTGGGAGTTATATTCCTGTTGCTGATGCTAACGCGCCTATTGGGTAGTGGAAACTCTGGTGACATACCTGAAATGACACTTGAAGCCACCTACACCCCGACTCCTGAAGTCAGTCCCACACCAACACCACTGGCACTGGAAGCGCAGGATGATGTCATTACCGATGGCGATTCGGATCGAGCAGTCGCTTATCCGGTGAATTTACAGGTTATCTTGCCCGATGGTTCTGCCCCGCGTGTCTGGGTGGTGCAGCGCCGCGAAGTGCGGGCGGCACAGTGGAACTTTGACCCTAATCCCGATATTGCTTCCTTCGTCAATGGTATGTCGGTGCGTCCCGTCATTGGCATTCCCTGGTCAGAAGACAATGCCATGCTATTTGAAAGCATTGCCGATGGTGCTGTTTTCAACCTCACCATGAACACGGGGGCGATTCTGAGCTATGAGTTTGCGGCAAAAGATGAGGTGTTACGCAGTGATACCCGCATTTTCCGTCAGGTGGGACCCGGACTGGTACTACTCTTGATTGGTGAAACCGATACTGATGGTTTACCAACGGGAACACGCACACTGGTCTCAGCCAGCTATTCGGCTGAACAGGAACTCTCACGCGGTGGGGAATTGTTGGGCTTGAATGCCATTGTTCAGGAAGGTGAACTCGGATCAACGCTTGAATTCAATGATGGCGCATCCATTGTACTACAGAATATGGAAAGTCTCAACGATCTGCCCGATGTCCCTGCTGGACAACAGATATTGCTTTTTGATCTGGATGTCATCGCGGATACCGAGTCGATAGCAACCAACCTGTGGCAGATTGAATTGGTGGATGCAGGCGGGCAAGTATATTTACCCAATATCACTTTGCTTCAATATGCCAGCTATGGACTGCTTCCCGATGAGATTCCAGCCTTTGCCCGTATTCCATCTTCGCTTGCTTTCCTTGTACCACAGGATTTTCCCGGTGGGCGACTGCTCATCTCAGACAGCAGTGGTCAGAGGATTGCCTTCCGCTTTACGCTGGAACAGCCCGAACTGTCCGTGGAATATGATGGGCTGGATGTGCGCCTGGTTTCTGTGAGCACGATTGAGGGACAGATCACCACACTTCTGCGAATCTATAACGGGCAAGCCACACCGATAGACTTTACACAAGATGACATCTGGTTATCTCTGGGCTATGCACCCGATCCACCTGGACCGCGCAACCCTGCGGAGGGCTTACAACCGTTCACGTTGCAACCAGAACAAGCTGTTGACCTCACATTGGTCTGGTATTGGGGTGGTGAACCTTATGGGTCGCTTCAAGTCGGAAGTTATCGTTTTGCTATTCAATTGGCACGTTAAATTCTTGAAGCCCATGTCGTCAGAGTGGGCTTTTTGCACTTCACTTGTCTTCCGGATTAATGAGTGGGGTCTCTAGTTTTTTGATATATTGACGCACGTTACCCAGACAGCAATTACCCTGTGGATTCCGCCAGTCGCAGGCACATTGCCCTGCTTGAATTCCAGTGTTGATGTCGTCAATAATCATTTGGTGATTTGATTGGGAGAATTGCTGTCGAATGTCGCCGGGTGTGTGCTGGAAACAATAGCAAATCAAAACATCATCCGATTCTGGTTCTTTCTGGTAGACACGTTCACGCACTTCATGTGTTGTGAAGGTTTGTACATCATCACTGTAGTACACGACATCACAATCCGCATTGGCACAGAAGCGGTAGGTGATATTCTGCACATGGCGCAGACTGACAGTCAGCATTGACTTAACGGTTGCGCCATCAACTACATGCCCACTTGTACCACAAACTGGACATTTAACTTTTTCATTCATTAGCTCTCTCCTCATTCTGTATACCCGTTTTGATCAGGTGGCAAACGCAGTGTTTCATTTCGATGTCTTCCGGCATGGTTAACCCGATACGGTGTAGCTGTGCTAATTCTTCGCGTAAACGGATCAGATCAGCAATTCGCTTGTCGATTTCGTTGATTTGCTGTGCCATCACGTCCATCACAACAGAACAGGGTGCTTCATTTCGCTCACGGAACGCTAGTATTTCAGCAATATCATCGAGCGAAAAATCCAACTGCCGTGCCCGTGTGACAAATTGCAGTCTCTCGACATCCGTGTTGTCGTAGACCCGATAACCATTTTCAGCGCGACAGGGTTCAGGTAGCAGCGCGATACGCTCGTAGTAGCGGATTGTCTGAGTTGATACGCCTGTTTGTTGACTGATTTCACCGATTGAAAACATAATTTGCCTCCATATCTCTATGCTAAACCTTATAGTCACTATAAGGTCAACCCTGCAAAAGCAGAAGCCGAAATATTGCTTACGAAACCCGAAAAACTCCTAAGTCAAAACTGAAAAAATCGGACGGTTTGCCTGCCTGACTTTGATACGCTGAGAGTGTCAGGAAAACAGGTGGTGAGCGGGCATCCTCAATGTGCCGGATGACCCCACACACTGAAAGATACAGCGTCATGGCGCACAGGCTGGTCTTGCCCATACCACCCCATTCCAAACCCTTATGTGTCCCATTCAGGAGGATTTATCGTTGGATCTCGCTACCGCTATTGAACAGTTTTTCGGGGATGTGCAGACCGCTGCACAGACCATCGCACCACTGATTGCCGTGATTGGTTTCATTGGTTTGGGTGTGATGTACATGGGGTCGTCATGGCCTTTAGTGGGGGACTGGAAGAAGGACAATCCCAAAGCCGCCAATCAGGTGGTCATGGGTTTGCTCTTTGTCATCTTCGCTTCCAGTGTCACCACGCTCATCACCTTCCAATAAGTCAGCACAGATCAGTGTCAATCAGATGAGGCGCGTCATGGAGGGCGCTCCTCATCATTTTGTCTATTAGAGGAAGGAATCAAGGTTGGCAGCAGATTTCAAATCGCATGTTTTACTCCGTGACGAAAAAGGGTTGTTTGGCATTCCTTTTAAACGCTTGCTTCTAGCAGGTGTTGGCGGTGGCATGACCTACACCATTTTCAATTTAGCACTCACCGGATGGTCAATCCCTGTCGCAGTGGTTACGGCAATTGCCATTGTTGTCCTGACCGCACCGCGTGGTGGCATTCCACTCTGGAATCGCCTGATTTACCGATTTCGGGGAACGCTACTGCTCATCGCGGCACGTTTTCCGCGTAGCCCCATCGGGCAGTTGGTGCAGGCAATGGAGCTTCCAGTTGAACTTGTCAGACTGGAAGGTTCACGGGTTTTCGCACCACCCACAGGCAGTTTGGACATTGACCTGCGCGAGTGGATTACCTTCGCTCACGCGGCTGAAAAAGATGGCTTGATCTTCGTGGATGCCCCCATGAAGGAGGGCTTGTATGAGTAATGTGCATACTTTCCTGATCGAACCTTTTGACATCATGCTTCACGCGACTGAAGAGGGTGTGCAATCTCTGCAAGCACGGTTTGCGACGTGGTTACGCACGCTCAATAGTCCAGCCCGTTTTGTTTGCTGGCAGATGCCCGCCACATTGGATGAAAAAATCAATCATCTGACCCGGACAGCGCGTGAAACACAAGACCCACAGCGAGCGCAGCTCCTGATGGAATATCGCCGTCATTATGAACAACTCGATGATAGTGCCGAATATCAACGCGCCTTATGTGGGATGGCAGTCTGGAGTGAGCAAAATCCACGCGCTTTAGCAGGTGGTATGAGTTCATCCTTTGATACATCTGTGGTTGAAGGGATATGGCCCGCGCTCTTCGAGGGTAAATACGAAATTCGGGACACCCCTTTCTGGCATCTGGCTCCGGTGGGCAGACCCGGTGGTCGTCCACTCTGGGCAGTGCTGAACAGTTTTGAGTTTGCGCCATCGACATGGAATTTCTTTCGTCCACTGCCACCACTGCTCAGGTTGAATTTCCCGCTGGCATTGTCAGTGGATATTCCCAAAACCTATGAGCGTAACAGTGCCATTGATGCGCTGGAAGGTGTCATTCAAGCGTATGAAGTCCATCTTTCAGGCTTAAGTGGTGAAGATAGCCGTTCGGTACAACGTGTCACAGATTGTCGTCAGGCGTTGCAGGAAATCAATGCTGGAGATGCCCTGCATATGGTGCAGCTCAGTATCGCAATTGCGGCAGATGATTTAGAGACCCTGCGTGAGCGGGTGCAGGCAGTCATCCATGAAACAAAAGCCTGGTTCAGTCTGAGACACGAAGTTGGTGAATTGCTGGCACGCAGTCTGGGTTACTTTGCGGCAAAAAGTACCAAACAGATCGCTCTGCCCGATACAAGCTGGCCTGTTGTCTCACGTGAATTAGCTCTCATGCTGTCACCACTGGGTTATCGCAAATTGTCCGGTACAGATGGTGTCCTGCGTGGGGAAGCGGTTGGTGCTTCTTATCCCGTCTTTCATAACTCTTGGCGAGACAAACGGGCAACCCATGAAATCTGGGTGGGGACTTCCGGTTTTGGCAAGACCTTCGCCAACAACTGTTATCTGACCCGTGAATTCGCTGAAAATGGTATTCCCTTTGACTTGCTGGAACCGATGGGACATGGCAAGCATATCGCTGATGCTTTTGGTTTGCCCTGGTATGTATTGAGTGCGAAAGCAACAAAGCTCAATCCACAGGATGTGATGTTCCCGACGCTCATCGAGCAGGTATCGCACAGCACCCGCATTTATGAAACGGTATTGGGTCGTCCATTGTCGGGCGGTCAGCGTCAGAATCTGGAACGCGGTTTGCTGGGTGAAGCACTGGAAACGCTGTATCGCGGCTTCCCTGAACTAGAGAAAGTCACACCGGACATCGCCCCGACCTGCGATGTGGTCTGCGACGTGCTGTCTGGTTTAGGAGACAAGGAAGCGACCCAACATATCGCCCGCGATCTGGCAGATGAAATCGCAGGGCTTTGTACGGGGTCGGGTCCCTGGTCGAGTTTTCTCAATGGCATGACCAACATCGACCTCACTCGGGGTGGCAGAGATTGGATTCGCCCCCGTGTCTTCAGTTTCCACGAACTGGAAAGTGACCCGATATTGCAGGCGCTGGCATACACACAGGTTTTAAGTGCCATTCGCCGCGACAGCCTGATTGATGAACAGCCGCGCATCATCGCGGTGGATGAAGTTTATCGTCTGATGCGTCATCCGTCTCTGCTGGACTTCCTGATTGAAGCGGCAAAGACTTTCCGTACCCGCAGAAAAAAGCTCGTATGCATTGATCAACAGATGTCAATTTTTCTGGAGGGTAAAGCGCGACTGGTGTTTGAGAACAGCCCGATTCGCGTGGTTTTCAGCCAGCGTCAGGGCATGAATGTCTTCCATGAAGATGCCGCATTTCAGCATCTCAATCAGCAACATCGGGACATCATTGCAGCCTTACCGCGTTTCCACTTTGTGCTGGACATACAAGATGAAGGAATTTTCTATCTCGTCAACCGTGCCACATCAAACGAACTGGCACGCTTCTCCACGACATGAATTGAGAGTGAGATGAAATGGCAAAGAAAGACACACAACACCCCTGGCAACAAATCGAAGAGCAGGCATTTCACGCCTTTCGCGAGTGGCCCCTGTGGCTCGTCTTGCGCGAACGCGAACTGGCATTGCAAAGCACAGGATCGCAGTCAGATACGCCATCTATTGCGGGTGCTGACAAATCAACTCAACAACGGCAAGGCAATTAGTGAATGGATGGAGGAACAGAAACCATGAAGCTCGTAATCGTCGAATCGCCAGCGAAGGCGAAGAAAATTGCCCACTTTCTCGGAGACGGCTGGCAGGTAGAAGCCTGTCGCGGTCATGTCCGTGATTTACCCGAAACAGAATTGGGCGTGGATATTGACGCGGATTTTCGTCCGCAGTATCAGGTGCTAGCGGGCAAAGGCAATCTGGTCAAGAAATTGGTCAAAGCCATTCGGGGGGCAGATGCTGTCTATCTGGCTACTGATCCAGACCGTGAAGGCGAAGCGATTGCCTGGCATTTACTGGCATTGGCAGGCAATCTCAAAGATAAACCCATATATCGTTCGGCGTTCAACGCCATCACAGAAAGTGCAGTCAAAGCATCTTTAGCAGAACCGCGCACACTCGATCAATCTCTGGTTGAAGCGCAGTTGGTGCGTCGTATTGTGGATCGACTGGTCGGTTATCTGGTCTCGCCACTGGCATGTAAAGCACTCAATGGTCGTCTGTCGGCAGGACGGGTACAAAGTGTTGCCCTGCGTCTGGTGGTCGAGCGTGAACGCGAGATTGAGGCTTTCAAGGTAGAAAGTTTCTGGACACTGAAAGCCGTTCTGGAAGTCGATGGCAGTCGCTTTGAAGCGAAGTTGCATCGCCTTAAAGAAGCGGATGTCAAATTCAACTCCCGTGAACAGGCAGAGAAACTCGTCGGTCTGCTTCAGGGTGCGAACTTCTGGGTGAATAAAGCAGGACAAACGCTCAAGCTGAGGAATCCTCTGCCACCGTTCACCACCTCGTCTTTGCAACAGGCGGCAGCAAAGGGATTAGGATTATCCCCTGAAAAGACCATGCAGCTCGCCCAGACCCTCTACGAACATGGGCGCATTACCTATCACCGCACTGATGGTGTGTCCGTTGCGCTGGAAGCGCAAGAAGCGGCTGGTTTGCTGATTCTGCGAGAATACGGCACAGAGTATCTGCCTGAAACACCACCTGTCTATAAAACCAGAACCGCCAATGCACAGGAAGCACACGAAGCCATCCGTCCAACCGATGTTTCGCAATTGCCTGAAGAAAACGATGGCGATGCCGCGAAACTTTATGCCCTGATCTGGAAACGTTTTATCGCATCACAGATGGCTCCCGCCCGTTATACCGTGACTGCCGCGCTCATCCATGCGGGTAAGGCAGTCGATAAACCCTTTCCTTTAATCTTCAAGGCACAGGGACGTGAACTGGACTTTGATGGTTTCCTGCGTGTCTATGAAGAACCCGAAGATGTGGATGAGAACGAAGCCGAAGAAAGTGGTGCAGTCCCGGCACTCAAAGATGGGCAGACACTCCATCTGGTCGAGCTACCCATTGATGAAGGGCAAACCCGTCCACCTGCCCGTTTCAGCGAAGCGGCACTGGTACAGAAACTGGAAGCTGTGGGCGTAGGTCGTCCATCGACCTTTGCTTCGATGCTAAAAGTGATTAAGGACAAGAAATATGTCGCCCTCAAGCAGAAACGCCTGCAACCGACGGAAACAGGTTTGCAACTCAATGATTTTGTGGTGGAACGTTTCCCGCAGGTCTTTGACGTAGCATACACCGCCCGCCTTGAAACCGCACTGGATCGAGTGGCAAATGATGACTTGAGCCGTAGTGATTTGTTGTCTGCATTCTGGCGTGGTTTTCAGCCGCAGTTGAAAGCGGCAACGGAATACACACTGACACAGATGAAGGCACGCCCACAGGCAAAGCCGATTGGTGAGTCCTGCCCGGAATGTGGTGCTGATCTCGTCGAACGACAGGGTTCTAACGGCGCATTTGTAGGCTGTTCGGCGTATCCCAAATGCAGCTACACCCGCAATGTCGAACATAAGCCGCTCGTCTTGCATCCTGTGGAGGAGTAGCCCATGAGTGATGTCTACGAACCACCTCCAATGGATTACGAGAATCTGGAACCCCCACCCGATTTCTATATGGATGATCCCTGGGCAGGAATGCCACTAGACGAGAATTATGCCTATGATCCGGAACTGGACTTCGATTCCTTTCCAACACCGGATTATGACCTGTTTCCAATTCCGGATGACTACACACCGGATGACCTGCGAGATATACCCGACCTGCCACCACTATCTCAGGATGGTTTGCAGGGCTTTGAAGAGCCAGAGCCATCCGATGAAAGCTGGTCATGGCATGATGCCCGTCTGATTGGTGTGGATCGTGGTGAAGACATGGCTGAGGCGCGTTATGAAATCGGGGCAATTGACCTCTATGCCGATGCCAGCACAGGCGATCTGGGCGGTAGTTATATACCGATTGCCAGTTTTGCTGACATGGATGAGGCAGAAGCCGTCTTCGACGACTTGCAGGAGCAGCTTCACGAGGAAGGACTTGCCCCCTGGCAAGTACCCGATTTTGCTGAGAACAAAGCTTTCGAGATGAATCCCGAACCACAGAACTGGCGCGGTGCAGAACTCGCAGAGTACACAGCATATGAATATGTCCGTGATCTGGAGGCTTTTGAACCTGAGTTGGCAGATGAACCACCGCTTGAGGCGATTGACCCGCTCATTCAAACAGCGATTGAACTTGGTGGCGTTGTCGTCGAGCAGGAAGTTCAAGTTGAACCGGAGGTTGATGAAGCCGCATTTCAGGCATTGAATGCCATTGGTATTCAGGCAGAGAACTTTGACCCGAATGCTGATCCGCCACCCTTCTACGATGCCGACACCGGAACTGCTTATTGGATTGGTGTCTTTCAGCCCGATAAGGATGACCGTGAGAACTGCGTGACCAGCATCCTGTCGCTTGGACGCAACCCCGAAACAGGCGAGATGGAGGCACAGCTCGCACCCTGTGTCCCCGGTGATTGGGACAAGGCATACAGCGCGGCGGAATATCTCATTCAGGTTGCAGATCGGGGTGGCATTGAACAGCTTTTTGATACTGCCGAAGGCATGGCACTGGCAACCGATCAGCGCGAATTCTGGGAAACCGAACGTGGGATGCCACTAGAATCGGATGCGGCACGCGACATTGCGGATTACACAATGGATACATGGGAGGTGGAACTGTGAGCGATAGCATAAGCCGCGACTACAGCTTTACGGTGCGCCTGTCACCGGAAGAGAAGGCAGAACTGGAACAACTGGCAGACCGTTTCAAACTGGATAAATCGGCAACGGTGCGGCGTGCCTTGCATTTGACCCTTGCCACCAGCAAAAGCACGCTAAGCGAAACGGGACTCTTTGTGCCGCTTCGGGCGGAAGAACTGGCATTTCCTGTGCGTTTGAGTGGAAAGGATGCCGATGGCGGATAGTCCGGTACGACACATTGATGACGATGCTTCGATCTATGCGGCAGAAATTGTGCCACCCGAAGGAAGTGAATACGGTGCGAAATACCACGTCGATTTAGTCCGTACCTCCGTCGATGAATACGGGCTGGGGCATGAGCAGCGTCTGACCGTCGGACAGCACAACTCGTGGATGGAAGCCGAAGAACAGCTTTATGAATTCGAAGATGGTCTGGCAGAAAACGGTCTGGCTGCCTGGGGTGAGAATGCCGAACGTCTGCGTGAACAACCCTTTGAAGAGGATATCTTCTATATGGCTGTGACCTATCCACCCGATAGCCGTGAAGGGGATGAACCTGCTGTCGCTCACTTGCTGGCAATTGGTGAACACAGTGTCAATAGTGCAGAGCTAGTCACCGGTGACCGTGACTCTGTTGAACGGGTGGTGGATCAACTCGACTTACTTCAAGCTGAAGAAGGTATTGATCTGATGCTGGAAGGGGCACAGTTAGAAAGCGAAATCAATGCAGGCGGCACACCCACCACACCCCTTTTTGACCCCGATGATGGTGCAGTCCGTCATGTGGATGGCGGTGGTACAGCACATTGGTTTGCAGTTGTCGAACAAACTGAGCCAGAGGGCGATCCCTATGAACTGCGCTACTTCCGCGAACTAAATATGGAGGATGGTACACAACATGAGGATTCTTACCCTGTGATGCCTTTGCCAGACGATGATCCCTCGTCTGCATGGGCATTGCCCGGTTTGGAAATGTATCTCCAGAAGGGCGATGTGTTTATGGCACAGCAGTTTGCCCATGATGTGGCAGATGCTTATGGGCAGGAATTTCCTGAACCGATGGATTTGCCATCCCTTGATCTGCGTCCTGAATACTACTTCGGCTATGGGGTTAGCGATAATAACGAACCCTCCCTGGAAGCCGTGAAAACTTGGATGGACGGTGCTGAACGCCGTTTCGATACGCTGACGGTTGGTGAATACGGCATGTATGAGGAAGCAGCAGTCGATGAGCGCGAACTGGAAACGCTCATGGATACAGAAGGTGTACAAGCGGCACTTAATCTGGCTGAGAGTATGGCAGTGGCAGGTGGCTACCTCGATCCTGAGCGCGATGATCCGCGCATCTTCTTTGAGGATGATGCGCCATCCGATGCCTTTACCACCAACCGCGAGCGGGAATTAGCAGGACCTTCTTATTCGATTGGGGCAGTTTCAGCCAATGGCGAATCCTTCCTCGATATCTACAAGGAATGGGGAACGGACGACTATGAACGGCTGGTTGTACCGCAACCTGATTGGGACGCTGCCCGTGATAACGCGGTGCTTGCTAATGAGATGTTAGAGGAAGATCGCTTGCAGGATGCCATGCGCCTAGTTGAAGTGGCGGGCATTGAAGCAGGGGTTATTGATCCTGAACGCACAGATGGCAGGCTCTTTACACAGGGTCCACCCGACCCATTTCAGACCATTCGACAGGCAGAATTACAGGAGCAAGAAATCACGGTGAATGACGATTTCGATACCGAAGAAATTGAACCCGAACTTCCAACTAAGGATTATCCGACAATCTATGCGGAATGGGCTGAGGAAGCTAATTTGAAACGCGAAGCAAATGCCTCACTGGAAGGTACAGACTGGTTTGAGGCGACATTCGATGACGATGCACTGCTTGAGCCGCTTGATCCAACAGTGAATTATGCTGTTACGTTGGAAGCAAGCGATCCCTGGACATTGGAACTGGCGGTGGAGAAAGTCTGGAAAGGCGAGAATGGCTATGTAGGCTTTGAGTCGCAAACCGTGCAGACTTATGATCCGGATGAAAATCGTGAGACAGCAGAAGCTGAGCGCGATGCTTTGCTCCAAGTCTATGATGAACGCGGTTTGGAAGCGATGATGCACAAAGCCGAATTACAGGCGATGCAGAATGGCTATCTCGACCCACATCGAGCGAATTTAGGTTTGTTCCGTGATGGACCGGAAGACCGCTTTGAAACACTGGCACAGCAGTTAGAGAATGAGACCAATCCCTACTGGAATACAGAGGGTGAAGTCATCGACGAACCAGAGCAACCAGCACAAAATCCCTACTGGCGTTTAGATACCATCCCTGTCAATGATCCAGAGGGTGAGCCACTTGGACATGCTTTGCACATGGTAGTTTATGATGGTGTTGAACATGATCCTGAGCGTGTGGGAACACCGCCAATGGCTGAGGATGAGCCATTCCGTATGCTGGAGATGGCACACTTTGAAACCACCGAAGCCGCGGATAAGTTCGGTAAGGAATTCAATGGCTACCTGATGCCCGGATTACTGGAAGGACCAGAACTAGCAGTAGAGGTAGCACGTTTGGAAGAACTGCCTGTGGACTGGAAAACACTCGAAGGGGATGATCTCAAGGCATATCAGGATGGACAATACACACTCACTCGTGATTTATCTGACTGGCATCCCTACAATCCTAATGCGGAACGTGATGCGCGGATTGAAGCGGAGGGGATCTATACTGACCCCATCCACCAGATGATGCCTGATGTTATGAACGATAAGCAAGAAGTATCCGCAACAGAACCTGACTTTGATCTATAATGCAGGCAATTTTGTATCCGTAATGCCCGGCATGTCCGGGCTATTCATCTACCTCGACATCTGCCAGTATAATTTGCTCAATTGGAATCTGACGAACTATCTCTCCATCCAGATCAATTACCTGCGCCAATGCTATTTCAGGATTTTCACCGTGATAACAACGTGTGCGAACATCTAATACCTCACCATCACCGAGGTAGAGTTCATAGTTTTGAAGGAGCAATCCGGGATGCAGAGATGGAATATTGACGGTTGGTACAGGATAGACTCGATAGCGTTGTGACATGATATTTTCACCTCTTTCAACAACTTAAGTAGAACATAAATTCTATTATACTCATTCTGCTAAACGATGGAAATTGAAAATCCAGATCAAAACCAGATTATCACGCGATATGAACTCAGTTTGTACCTTGATTGAGTGAAAGTTTTAGGCGTTTGCTTGCTCGAACAGTCACTCGGCGAATAAATCGGGGGGATACTTCTCCTGTATTGAGTATGATATATTGTTCACCACGATCTATTGTCTTTGTTTCCAGCACAAGAAAATTTTCCAATTCGATCTTGCCATCAGCAACTAATTCTTCTGTCCATACATCAAGAAGCGTTTCTAACATCAATTGCACATCTCGATTTTTCAGGCGCGTGCGTCGCCCGATTTCGCGTACCATCTTGTTTTTGTTCAAACTCATGCTTCTATGACCTCTATCTGTTCCTTACGCTCTTCAAAATTACGTCGCATCGTCGATAAACCTGTAAATTGAACATTGCCAGCTTTTTCAACTGCTTTATCCATAGCAGATTGAGCAGCTTCACGTAGTTTGTCGCGCTTTACTTCCTCTTGTTGTTGCGGTGGTATTTCAATCTTGAGAGATATTCCACGTTCCAAGAGCAATGGAGTGATTCTCTCACCTGCTTTGAGATGCTGTTTCCAGTCTTGACGCTCATAAAAACGTGTCAGTCGTGCATTCAAGACAACTTGTGTGGCAAATCCTGCTTCGACATACCGTGCGAAGATCGTGCAGTTACCGACTTGTGGGGTAATCACTTCATCGACAGTTAGTAATGGGCGCTGGCGCAGATGACTGTTGGGATCATCGGCGTTGGCATCGGTTGTTGCTGTGCCACTTGCTTTGCTATAAAACTCGGCGGTATCGGCATCGCAACCACCATAAATCACCTGAGTCGCCAGACCTGTGAACAACGCCTGTGTGCCTTCACTGCCGTAAATCATGTGGAATTGTCCCTTTGTCTGTGCGCCAATCAGAATCGAAATGCGACGTTTACGCACAAGGTTGACATCGGCTACCAGCGAATCCAACTTGCCTAACGTTGGGAACTCATCGAGGATGACACCAACTGGCATAGGAAGCGGTCCCTTGTTACGTTCACCAATGGTATCCAGATCAAGCATGACTTTACGCAGGGTTGCACCAAGATAAGAAGCGTATACCGCTCGCATCCTACCTGGACAGGTCAACACAACAACGGTGGGTTGTTCCACAATTAACTCTGCGTCGAAGTCTGATGCTGCTGTATTGTCTCGCACTTCGGTAGAAGCCCATCCGGTGAGTGCCGTTGCTAAAGTTGCCACCACATTAGATGCTACTTTGCCATCCGAACCCACAGAAGCAATAAAGCTATTTGCCAGCAGTGCGGCATCATCTTTTTTCTCAGCAAGTTTTTGTGCCAGTGCTTTGAGGTCATTCATAGCATTATAGATTTCGCCAAGATTGGGAAAGCGAATCAAACAGGCAGCCAACAATGCCGCAGCACTATCTGTCCAGAATTTATTATCCCCCTGAGCAGATGGTACAAGTACATCGGCAATCGCACGTGCATCGGATACACTATCAATTCCTTCAGCGAGGTTGTAGCGTGGACCAATTGTTGAAGTAGGATCATGAACGACGACCAGATGACGGGTAACAGCCGCGTATTTCAAGATATGCGCTGTGATTTCACCCTGCGGGTCAGCAACCACCAGTGAATGTCCAGATAACATGCGATCAGCAATGGCTGGTAAGATAATTCCCTGTGTCTTGCCTGAACCCGGTCCACCTAATGTCAGAATGCCGCGTGCAATATCTTCTCCACCAAGACAAAACCGACCTGTCCCTAAATCAAGCCTCTGTTTATTTTCGCCCCAGAACGCACCTAACAGAATCAAACCTTCAGGGTCTTCACGACGAAAACGTTTGTATTCACGCTGGCTACAAAAATGGGATGAACCTAATGCACCGCGTTTCACACGTGGTGTCCGCAGGCGGTCTACTCGCTCACGTAGCCAACCACCATTTTTCAACCCACTGTGCAAACCAATTGTGACAATCATCCAGAGGAAGCCCAGCATCATTCCAAACATGAACAATCGCATGTGATGGATGTTTTCAGGCCCACCAACTAGCAAGCGAATGAAGCTGTTCGCTGTTGTTTTTCCGCGTACAGGCTGGATTGCCATATCACTCAAGAACATGAGATAAATCGTTGTCACAGCCAACAATACTACGGCAATCGTCAACCACTTCGCTGTGCGTTTCCAACCCAAATCCCCTTGGATTTCACTGCTACGCTGGATACCTGCACCCATTATCGCACTGACGATGAGTGGCGTAAATAAACTCAAGCACAATAGCGGTGTAATCAGGCTACTGAGGATTTCGCGTCCATCTGTGAATAACCAATACAGCATATGATCTCTCCTTAATCCCGTCCGAACCATGCGTCCAGATCGTTGGGGTTTTTCATCGTAGATTGTTCGAGTTCATGTTCTTCTTCACGGTGGATACGCCATTCGGGTCCAATAACATCATCCAGCATCTCTGAAAAATGACGTGTAGCCACATCTCGAAATAATGCATCATGTCCACGCTCTTTGTTGTTATAAACGGGAAGTCGCTCAGCAATAGATTGTGTCGTTCCAGGTAGTACAACGTGCGTATGGAGCTGCTGCACACCTTCTTCATCGGTTTGTCGATCATGCAGGATGTAGCTGTATTCTGGCACAGTAAAACCACGCTCAATGTAGTAATCTTCAACGACTTTCTCAGTGAGGTCGCAGACAAAATCACGTCGTTGATTTTCGGGAACGAGTGCCATCAGATCAGGTGCGGGTGAGACTATCCACGTCCACGCCAACACATGCTTACTTTGTAGATCGTCGCTGTTTTTGAGAATGTCGCGCCAATGAATGCCCATACCGCGATCCTGCCAGCGTTCGTAATCCCGATTTTCTGCGAGCAGGTTTTGCACTTTGTCTCTATATTGCAAGTATTTAAGCGTGGAACTCAATCCTTTGCGACCTGTGCCATGCCCCTTACGTTGTGTCCCTTTATAGGCGAAGTCTACGACAATAATCGCTTTGCTCAATCAGCAGACTCCTTCAACTCACGAACAGCTTTGATTTGAGCCTGAAGTGTTTCCCCATCCTGCTTTGCGGCGATAATGGCTTCGCGCAGATGCTGTTCATCTGTTGCTAGAAGATAAATGAGAACGTTGAATTGGAAGCTCAATGCTTCTTCGATTTGATCAATACGTTCACGAAAAGACCTCTGGAAGTGCTTGCGACTGCCAACAAGGTCTTCTTGCTCATCCATGTAACGACGAATCGCTTCACGGATAAGGTCAGCTTCGGTGATGTTGCGTGGTTTGGTACTGGCGATTTGTTTCAACCGCTCTGCCATCTCAGGTGTCATTGATAGGCTGCGGCGTACAGATTTCTTGGACATGGGTTTCACCTGCCATAATGATCGTTGCTTCAATTATGGCAGATGTGCTACCGATAAGGCTGAAATTCTTCAGTATAGTCTATGCAGTTTTTCAGAATTTAATCTATTAAGGCACACAGGGTGATTGCTAAATTTTGTTCAGATTGATCTCAATAGATTCTGAAGTATCAACCAGAAAATTCAGACCAAATAGCACGCATATCTTGAGGGGTTAGTTTTGTAGTATTTGGAATAACGTCACGCCATTCCGAGTCCGAAAGATTCCCAACCCAATCTCGAATGTCGTCGTAGTTTTGTGGTGATTGTGTCTGTTTTTGTCGCCATGTATCGCCTAAACCATCTGCTACGATTCTGGGAACACCAACCATTCGAAGCCATATGGACTCTTTTTGACGAACACCATAAAAGATCATGAACGGAATATGTCCGATATTTTCGTCGATGTCTTTCGTACCAGCTAACGATACTGTCTCTAAAGCACCCATACCCCATGAAACCTTACCAATTAGTTGGAATAGATAGCGTGAGAATTTAGAAATTCTCTTGTTTTCATCTTTTTCTTGATCCATCCAGTATTCTCTTGCAAGTTCATTCAGATTTTTCCCTAAAACCCAGTCCTTAATGATTTTTGCTACAAGTTCTGGGTTGAATTGTGTATCGATTCCTTGCCCAAGATCCATCTCAGGTAAATCAGCAATTGCATCGATTCTATCTCGCATTGGAGTAATGTCATTTCCAAAAAGTCTCTCAGGTAGCCATTTATCCGGGTTCTCAAACTCGTCTTTTCTGTTTCCAGTGCGTCCAAGAAGTGCTAATACACTTGGTGTTGCAAAGCCAGTTTGATCAGCTAAACCTAAGATACTCGAACGAGATCTGATACTTGCGAGATATGCTCGGCATAAGTTTATTAGTGTCGTCGCAGCTCTTGGATTATCTCTTTGGGTTTGATAAAAGATTAGACTAGATCTTAACCAATCATCTAATTCATCTGCAATCTGAGAACCTCCAGAAATACGCATAGCATGTGCTAAGAATTGCATCAGAGCTGCTAATTCAGGATGCTGGCGAACTTCACTCAGTGTAAATCCAAAGTCTTCAATTAAATCTCCAGTTTGGTCAAACAGTTTTGATATCTGGCTTGCAATAATCTCTGCATCTCTTTTTAGAAATTCTTTGCGATCTTCGTACATTGAAGCCGTGCTTATTGGGAAACCCACTATACCGATGCTATCAACTAATGCACGTCCAGCACGCCCAGCGATGTTCCAGAAATCATTGTGAGATAATGTCTGATCTCTACCTTTCCTTAGTGTCGTAATTAATACTGTGCTGATCGGAAAATTCATACCCTGAGCTAACGTAGTAGTTCCACAGACAATATTTATAACTCCATCACTAATAAGGCTTTCTATTAGCCAACGAGCTTCATGTGAAAGCCCAGAATGATGGAATGCAACTCCACGCTTTATGTGATCAACTAAAGGAACATTGAAGCCAAATTCGGCTTCGAGATAATTGCATATTGCCTTTGCTTTAGTAGTGAGTGGCACTTCTGGTCTTGTTTCTGCTATTTTTGCCGCATAGTTTTCTGATGGGCTACGTCCATTACACAGAATTAGAATTGAACCTCGATCAAGAAGTGCGGAAACGGTTGCTACTGTGACCTCTGTGATTGTTCGACCAACATCAACTGCCGAACCAATTGGGAAATTAATCGATGTTCGAACTACATTGTTGGCTGCTGGTAATGTCCGAAACATGAGCTTTCGATTGGAAGTTCTTCCCTCTGGCAATATCGTCCCAAGTATTTTGAAACTAGGTTTCCAATCAACTTGAATAGGTGGTAAATAACGATCTTCACCCAACCACCTTACAAGCTCGTCACCATTAGGTAAAAATGGAGATAACATAAGGAATCTAGCATCCGGTCTTTCTCGCTTTATAGTACCAAGTAACAGTTCCAGACGCGCACCACGCCCCCCATCAGCGATGTTATGTGCTTCATCAGCAATTACAAACGACAAATCCTGCACTGCCTCATGATCACTTTTAATTAATAAATCTAGTTTTTCAGGTGTTGTGACTAGAATATCGGGACGAGTTTTGAGTAGCTCTGCTTCTGTTGGGTCAAGCTCAAATACAGGAACAGCCTGCTCAACTTTGAGATTTAGTTGTTGTAAGCCGTGAAAATCTCTGCGTAAATCCCTCGTAATTTGGTTTACCAATGCACGGGTAGGAACAACATATGCGATTGTTCCGTGAGGATAGAGAGTCTTTGTTTGCACGATCAAAAACTTTGCCAACAATGTTTTTCCTGCACTTGTCGGCATTTCAACTAATATAGCCCGTGGAGAAGTATCGAATAATTGTTTTCCAAACGCTTGTTGTTGACTCGGCCATAGTTCGATTACAGGATTTGACTTACCTTTGGCTGCAAGTAATCGTGCAAAGTTCTGCACAGCCTCACCACGTCCGCTTACATGTGTCCAAATAGCATTCTGTATTAACTCAAAACACCCTGCCCATAAAATCGTTGATAGGTAATTTAAGTTAGATGATTTTGCTGCATCTAGGGCTGTTTTTGCTCGGTCACGTTGCGTATTTAACTGTGTCCGCAAGCGAGTTACAGGCGGATTGCCATCTTGAAGATATTCACCTGTAAGCGTCAATATTTGTGCTAGGTGGTATAAACCAACAAGTTCTATCGCACGTAGAGTCTGTTCTCCCTTATCTGAAATGTCGTCTACATAGGTTTCTTCGTATTCGTTTTGAAGTTCTCTGAGCTGGTCAACGAGTCTGAGAGCCTCATTAATATCATTCCATCCATCGCTTTTTCTAATTAGCCGAATGATTGCTGAAAGAATCGTATGTATAACACGATCTCGCCATGTACTGTTACTATCAACATCCACAATCTGGAACCTTACCAGTTCCAAGCGTGTCTCAGCGATGCGGTTAGCAATAATACCTGAAACACCTATCCGAAATGCAAGCTGTAGCTCAGCGGATGCAAGGTCTTCATCAATTAGTGGGCTGAATAGACTTAATCCTTCTAATGAGACTGGTACATTGGCAATTTTACCGTCGCTACCATTTGCGTTAAGTGCACTAAGAGATCGCCAACAAATAAATGCACGAGAGAATGCTTCTCGAGCATCCTGCAATATCTCAATGTTTTCGAGCATTGTTGTCCAACGCTGGTATGCGGCAATCCCCTGATTTTCATAGATAATAGCAATCCGAGGAAGACGTTCCGGGGATACTTGCTTTATATCATTAACTATCTCAGAAGCCACAAGGCGGGCGACTAAGCGTTCTTCAGTTGTAGACACGTAATCGGGTACACGAAGGTCATCGAGCGTTTGTTGTAAACGTTGCTCACTCACGGTCTAGACCTCCGACACGAACTACTGTCTCGTACCACGTTGTTTCTACTCTTTCTATATCCTCTGGGACACAAACGATTTCAAATCTTATATACGCTGGTTTATATGAATCTGGTTTCTTTTTGAATCTACCGAAATCAGCGTCAGTATAGCATTCCTCTGGACGAATGAGAAAACAATGAGCGCAGACTTCTAAATCAGCATGTCCATTTTCAAATAATATTGCTGCTCTAAAAAATAGTGCCTGAATATCAGGTGATTTAGCCTTCATTGCTGTTGTCAATATCTTGTTAGTGGTGCTAGTACGGTCTCCTATATGACCTAAATGCTGATGATGCATACTATCTTTACTGCCATCTACCACACCGGGTGGAGACTTCTTATCACTCGAAACTTTGACTTCACTAAAGATGAGTCGAAGCGTTCCATTATCTTCTTCCACTCCAATAGCATCTATACCACGTCCTGGCGCCGATACCAACTCACGGTCCGTCACCAGATTGATTGCAAATTTAGTACCATAAGTTTGTTCGAGAAGCACATAGTTCAGAGCCTCTCCTAGATCGCTACGAATTATAGAGAAATTCTTTCTTTTTTCATTCTCTTCTTCATAAGGTATTGTAGCCTCTTTGATACGAGCGACTAACTTCGACGTATCGAATCCACTGAGTCCCTCGCCTGTGACTTGTGATAGCAATACCTCTATCTGACTCCGCATTTCGATGTACTTTTCAGCTAGTATATCTAACCAACCATTTGCATAGGGGAGTCGCATTGCAATATATACATGTCTACCATCAATTTCACGAAAAATTTCTTCTATGCTGATTGACATGCTACCACCTTATTATATAGAACATATATTCTATCCACAAGCTGTGATCCATCAAGAACTAATCTGATTTTGCACAAGATGTTGAAAATTAAGTTGCACAATGGCGTAACAGAGACAATATGAATCAAAAATTGATTTAACAATCATTATCAGTTACTCCTCAAAACCGTGATTCTTGAACTTCAACGTTCGACTGTTTTCGTTGATAGTACGGACAGTTGCATCATCAAAGCCCGAAGAACGATTGGCACTGATTTCGAGGGTAATTTCCACATCTGTTCCGGTCAAGCTCGTTAGGCGCTGGATAATTTCTTCCACAATCATGCCCATTTCACGATTTACTCGCTGTGGATCAAGCGAAACTGTTCCATGATAGCGGGTAGTAAGCTGCGGTTGAGCAGGCTCAATAGGATCGTCAATGGTGTCTCGGTCACTTGTCGGTTGTGGATTTGATACTGGTTTTATCGACTCATGGGCTTGGCGCATCGCTTCTAATTGCTCGTGAGCAACTTCTGGACGTACAAGCGTTGCATTGTCATCAAAGTAGATGGATGTGCTTCGACCCAGTGTCAGCCCTTTATATGTTCCATCGGATGCCACCATTGTTGCATAAGCGAACGGGATATCAGCTTCGCGCATAACACCATCTCGAATAGCCTCAAGCAAGACTTCTTCATTGTAAAGACGCGGTAAATAACAATAACGTGCCAGATATTCCCAGAGTTGTTTGACTCCGAGATGTGGCTGATCGCGCCATAAGTAGCGGTCAAGTTCCATCCGCAAATTATCAGGAGACCAGCGTGGAATCAGTAACTCACTCTGACGTAGTTTACGCGCAGCACGGTCATAGAAACTATCTTGACCAGAAATGCGATGTGCTTGATAGTCAATGGGCCCAGTAGGATCAGGTTGAGATGGCACGATCAACCATGAATAGGTTTCCTGGAGGCGTGCTAACAGAGTTTCCTCAGTGCGTTTGAGTGCTGTGGCTACCTGTTTGCGCTGTTGGGCATCCAGATTGAGGGGTTCAGCCTCATCATGAATAGACTTCCATGCCAGATATTCGCGCAAGGACATGCCCCATGCTTCAGCATTGGTTAAATCTGGTGCGATAAACACCAGCATATTGCGATACAAACGCGGTGAGTTTCCACGATTTTCGAGGATTTCTTTAGCGACTTCCTGTGCCTGCGATAAACTGCCGTTCTTTTTATGTCCGTATTCCGGCGCAAGTACAACCACTCTAGCACGCCATTCATCGGCAACATCCCCTGAATTCTGTGGCGCGATATGTGCGGCGGCGAAGTCTTCCCGACGGAATTTCACTGCTCTGAGACGATCAATAGCTTCTTGATAAACAAGGTCTTCATGAATGTTCTGTGCGCGATCCTGTGCCATACGATTGACAGTTGGACGTGTATCGTACCAGTAGCGACTACCATCGGTATACAGATAGGTCAACTGATTGCTCATGCGGCGCAGAGCATCATTAAATGCGGCAACCTGTTCACCCGGTTGTACTGTTGCTAGACGGATACGCACTTCTTCAACACCACGCACACTTTGACCCGCTACGGACGGCGCACTGCCAATGAAGATAGACCGTGCGACACGACGACTTGCTGTGTATTGACCAAGTGTTGGAATGCCTTTATCAAGTTGATAGGGTTTGGAATCTTCACCATCAATGTCTGCATCGACAATTGCAGGCCAGTTTTCTGGCAGATAACGGAGCATCTCATTGCGGACGGTAGCTGCCCAGAGTGGTATTGAAGCGGGCATAATCATCAGCGATTGGTCATTATCTGTCCATAGACGATGTATCACTGTTGCCATGAGGCGTAAGACACCACGAGTACGTTGGAAGCGGTCTAATGTTGACCAATCCTCGTACAAGCGGGCGAAAAGTTCAGGATGAATTGGATAGGCTTCCTGCATCCGGCGGAAGTAATCGCCTTCGGAGACACCCATCGGGAATTCACCACTATTGCTGTTGTACATATCGCGGAAGGCATTCAGAACTGCATCCCGTGAGGCATAATCCATCTCCGTTGAAAATAGGCGGCGGCGCACAATCTCAAAACTCTCAGTCGCGGTGACAGGTTTCCAGACCGACTCGATACGCCCAATCGTCTTTGCAAGGATGTCCAGCGAGGCTTTACCACCCTCACCACCGATTTCAATGTCACTCTCTGGAATGGAAACAAGCAACATCGAATCACTAGACCGTTTGACGGCTTCGGTCAGGGATTGCACGAAAGTCATTACGGTATCAAATGTGCCTGCGGGCAGACGCTCGACAGCATTATAGAGGTTACGAGCAAAGGCGACTAACTCGTCGATGATAATGAGAACCGGACCATGATCTTCCATCACTTTGAGCAGTGTGTCTGATCCAGGACTAACACCTGACAAATCAGCTTTCTCGATGCTGCGATAGGCTTCAACACCACCTAATTGATAGGCAATATCACCCCAGAGTGTGTGCGTGGTGCAATCGGCATAGACGCGCGGTTCAGTTGCACTGAAAGCTGTACCAACAATGACGGCACGATTGGCAGTGATGCGATCATCGACTTCACCAATACGCCCGATAATGTCCTCACCGCCCGGAATTTCACTAAAGCCAATTTGACCGCCAAGCAGATGATATAGGGCAAGCATACTATGTGTCTTGCCACCACCGAAACTGGTTTGAAGCTGGACAACGGGATCACCACCTTGTGCAGTTAAGCGTTTGATACCTGTCACCAGCAAATCCAGCAAGCCTTCTGTGAGATAGGTGCGACGGAAAAACTCTTGCGGATCGCCATATTCAGGATCAGCTTTGCCCTGCACCACCTGTGCCAGATCAGCCGCAAATTCGGCTTGAATATAACGCCCACTGGCAACATCGGGATGCGGTTTGACGACCATGCGCCAGGGTCTTAGTCCCGGTGTAGTTGTGGTGGGTGCTTCATCCAATGACCCTGTTTGCTTCTTGGATTTTTTCGCCTCATTTTCAAAGCGCAGACGCAACAGTTCTTGTGCAATATCTTTGGTAACTTGTGCTTCTTTGGGTGCGCCAATGGCTTCTAACATGCGGGTTGCGGTATCTGCCACGCGATAGGCATCATCATTGGTGAATGCCGCTTGATGCGCCCAATCATTGCGGGCAGTCATCAATTCGCTGACATAATTGCGCTCGGCGTGACCAAGTTTCGCCTTGAAAACCTCGTTCCACTTGCGCCACATCAGATTCAGCCAGCCATGAATATCCACCCGTTCAATCGCGGTGTTGATGTCCGGCAGATGATCGGAGGTATACGCATTGGTAGTGAGCGTAAGTTCAATTTCTTGTAGGAAAACCCCACCATACGTTGCATTAAATTCGCGCAGGATAAACGGTGCAAGACCGCTCCTGAGTGTATCCATAATCTCGCCGACGCGATCACGATTGCTTTTCGCCATTACGCTAGTCCTTTACTGAATGTCTTGCTATTGTGCTTAGGTTTCATCATCAAATAGGCTCATCTGGTTAGTAGCATCACCACGAGCAACTGCCTCACGTTGTTGTGCGGCGACTTCACCAATGCCCGACCATGACACAACCAGCGCATTGTAATCACGCGCGTGATCTGCCCAACCTTTACGCTCGCAGATGCTATACAGGCGATATGCCAACTGACGCGCCTCTGCCGCCATATCATGAGGCATTTTGTTCATGAGTAATGCGGAACCTTTTTCACCGTGACTGTTCAGGCGTTCAATAAGATGATGGGTGGCTTCCCAGACAGTTGGACGTTTATCCTCAGTTGGATCCCATGCGCCGGGATCATATTCTGACCAGTGCTTGAGCTTTACCTTACCGCGTCCTGCATCGACCACACCCGCCGCTTCGACACCGGCAACGCTGGTATTTTTGCCACGCGCCAGCACATCTGCCTGACCAAAATCACCTTCTTCAAAGCCGAATTGCGTGAACCATGCCACCGCAAAACGGGTATCAGCATCAATATCGCCATCTTGTTCGGAGAGGTGTTCATCCAATATCTGATTGATTAACCCCAAGGCAGTGCGGACACTCATTGAGGAACCATCGGCTTCAAGGACTTTGCTATAACGTGAGTAAATCGCCATGCCGGGACCGATGCTGGCTTGAGCTAAGTCCACAGGTGCAATGTTGCCAGATTGCATCTCTTTCAATGCTCTAGGCAATTCACTGCGTAAGTCATTCACAAAGGCACGGCGTGAGGTATTGGACGCATCTTCGGGACGTGGACGGCAGACTAGGATGATAGATGAAGCAAGTGCATTTGTACCTACGCTAACTGACCGTCCACCTCTCTCGGTACGCATGGGCCATGTACCATCAATGCTAAAACCAGAATCAATGATACTTGTGAGCATCGTTTCCCACCCCGTGCTTGTCACTTGTGTATCAGACTCTTCATCTTCGTCATCAAGAACTTCTGCATCCTGTTGTTTAAAGGCATAATAAACTGTCAAGGGATACTCTGGCATCACAAAACGACGAATATTGATGAATGTGTCTAACATGCCACTTTCAAAATGCTGGTTAGCAGCTTCTTTTCCACCATGTCTATGAGGAGAAGCAATCAACTCGGGTTCTTTAGGAACGAGCATTGTCCCAAAAATATCAGGATATACATCCTGCAATGACTTTCGCATCCAAACATAGAAGTAATCAGATAAGTCTGCATAGCTGATGTTATCATAATATGGAGGGTCAGTAGATAATGTTCTAGCTTCACTATGTATTTGTGCAGCATCTTGTTGGACAGCAAATCCTACATTTACCGTTGGTAGAGCATTCACAGTCTTATAGAGTATTTCGATAACTGTATTGATCCAACTTCCAGCAGATGTGCTGAACGGATTACTTTCTACGTAATCCCAAACCATCGCGAGAGCTTGTCTTGCAAAGGTTGTACGAGGCGAATCCACACTATTGCGCCAAGTTACAATTGACGACCAATTGTCTGCCCCTTTATCTACACCAAATGCCAGATAAACACTAACAGCCTCGGCATATGCTTTAGCACCATTTCCATCATCACGCAAGGAAATATCATCATCTGGCAAACCTACTAAGATAGCATCGTTGTGTGCTTGTTTTCTTGCTTCGGCTACAAGGTCACTGAATGTCGTGAGGGCAACGAGTTGGCGAGAGGTAAAGAGGTCGGCGACTTCGACAAAACCATATAAGCCCACATTGACCTTAGCTTTGCCATCCAATTCACCAATTGGTATCCATGTCGGTTCAGCTTGTGTACTAATTTCTGAATGCTTGGCTTCTGGACTATAATAGTTGCGTCTGTTTTGCCCTTGTGTGACAATTGCTATCAACTGAGTACCCATACGTCCAGCTTTACCTTCTTCGCGTACATATTCAAATGGGATTGGTTCTCCAGAGATTAGACACGTTCCACCACTGCGATTCATCGTTCCTTCTTTATCTTTGGGTGGCTTGCCCTTTGTCACTTCAAACCGAATCTGACCATTCTCAATAATTGGCTTTGCCCAGACTTCGCGTCCTTTTTTCTTGCTCAGAATGAAAGATTTTATCAAGGGTACATGAGCATTCACAGCAGGGTTGGGGCTTTTCACTGTTCGCGCCCAGAGCCATGCAATGACTGTTTCGCCGTTGTGGGTCGGGTACAGATGTCCGATTTTCTCAAACGCCTTCTCGCGCATCCACTCGCCATAGTAGCGCACATCGGCGGCAAGTCCTGCTGCACCTTTCCAACCCTGTCCACTTGCACTGTCATTCTCACGGTCACGCGGGTTCACAGGTGGCATGTTGGCAAAACGTGGTGGAATCTCAATCTGCGCCTTGTTAATCATCACCGCGACGGGATTCAGGTCACTGGCATGTGCCTCCAGTCCGAGGCGTTGCGCTTCCAATGGAATACTACCCCCACCTGCGAAGGGGTCAAGCAAGGGTGGTGGATTGCCTTCCGTCGCAATCTGTATCAGTTCACGGGCGGTATTTAGAATAGCTTCGTCGGTGGTCGCTTCCCATGTCACCAAGCGTTCAATGAAATCGAATAGGCGCATACGCGGTGTGTCACCATTGGCTTTCACATTCGCACCAATCGGTAGTTTTTTGCAGGCTTCGACAAAAGCAGGTAGCGCGTTCGGGTCGTCCGGGTCATCGACTAACGAGGTAAAAATCACGGCACGGGCAGCAGCTAAGGGTCGTCTCGCCCACCAGAGATGCAATGTGCTGGGGTGTCCATGTCGGATGGATTTTTCACGTGCAGATGCCACGTTGATTGCTTCGAGTGGGAGTGCCACCTCGATTAGTTTTTTGCGATAGGTCATTTATTCGTCCGTTTCTTCGTCGTCGAGACCCCATACAGGACGCATTGGCTCAAAAACAACGACTTTTTTGAAGTCATGTAAGTTATCGAAAAATTCTTGATATGTTCCGCCCATTTTGCTGGCTTTTTTCCAGTAGTCGCGCTCAACCGTTCCAACTATCAGATAATCATTGCCGATAATATCTGGATTCAGCTTCTCGAAACTCATCACAAGCAAGGTTTCAACCTTGTCCTTATGCAGAATAATCAAGTCACAATTTGGGCAATAAGGACCAGTCATATTCAGGGTCATCAACACATCAGGGTCAATATGAATCCCGAAAGGATGCTTACGAATTTTGGTTTTGCCCAGACACTTGGGACACTTTGTAAAACGCGAATCTTCATAGGGATTTAAGAAAAAAGTGTGTCTAGGTTCTAAATTGCCAAGTGTCCGCTTTTTCTTCTCAGATGATGTCTTCTTTTTTTGTATATTCTGTCGCTTCTTTTTTGACATGATTCTTCACAAAAACTTCAACTAAACTAATACGGCGCATCACTGAGTGAGAGCAATTCTTGCAAATCAAAATTAACGCTGAACGCAGATGGATCAGGTTCACGGAATGGGTAATCCCGCAGGTAGCGCGGTGGTCGGGCGTTTGCGCCATCCACTTCCACCAGCGCCAGAATGAATTGCTCTGGACTATTTAATGCTCGGTGTAATTCATTATACGTGAGTGTTACGGTATCTGCACCTGCGCGTCTTCCTTTTACCTCAATAAATCTTAATCGCCCATCGTTTCCATCGCGGCTCTCGATGTCATATCCGACGTTCTGTGCGCTCACATCACGGGGATGGTTGCCCAGTGCAATTTCGGCTTCCATCACGGCACGCATGGCGATCTGCTCGGTGATACGCCGATCCATGAATTGCTGAGGAGTCTTTTCACCGAGTAACAAGCCAATTGGGATAATCAATGCGCCACCCACTACAATTGGTGGTGCAGCACTAATCTGACGTTCCTGTGCCAGTTGTGCTTTGCGTTGTTTCAGCCGTTCTGCCAGTCGGTCAGCGCGTTCCTGCGCTCGCTGGCTGTTCACACGAGCATTGACCTTACCCGCTTGCTCTTGCGCTCGGAGTTCTGCGGCACGCAAATCCCAGTAGTTAATCTCTTTCGTCAGACGTTCCTGTACTGCCGCTTCAGTCTTGTCAATGAGTTCAATACGACGCTTACGCACCCGTTCCAGATGGCGTGGGACAAGATTTTCAATCGCATGTGCAACAGCCTGTCGTTCAAGATTTTCACCTTTGAGCCAGTCCTGCTCCAGCAGATGCTCGACCTGTGTTACATCTTCATTTGTAGCAGGTCGATAATCAAGATAAGGCGCACCACCTGCCTCACGCACATTGCCTGCACCATCAATCTCAACAAAATGCACTTCGCGTGAAATCACACGCCGTTCACCTTCACGGGTTGGCGTAGAATCCTGTATTGCCTGTTCCAGATAAAACAATGCTCGTAGCTCTGTGCCGGGGTCGGTTTCATCCACGAGGATACCACCGCGTTTGAGCGTATCGCGCTCACGTTGCAACATCAAGCTGATTGTCGCATCCAGCAAAGGATGTCCGGGGCAAACAAAAGTCGCGGTAGGTTTTGTTGTCTGGTAAATCAAGGCTTTCTCAAAACAGATGCGCTCGTATTTGGTCGAAACCGCACCTATGCCACGTTCTCTAGCATGATTCCGAATAATCGCAGGTACATTATTGATGGCATAGCGTCCACTCTCGCGCTCATGAATTGTGCCACCAAAATACTCAAATGCCTGCAAAAAATAGGCTTTGATATAGAAGGGTTGCAAGCGTCGGGCAGAGGCGCGTTCCATCTCCTCACGAATCCGCATAATCTGGCTGACATCCATGCTGGCAGTCACAAGCGATTGATGTTCCAGTAAATCACGCACCCGTTCCTGATCGGTTACGTTATCCACAACTTGTTGTAATCGCGCCCGCACTTCGGGGTCGTCACCATAGCGCACTGCATCCACCAGTAATTTGCGGAGTGGAGTCTCTTGAAACAACTTGCCCAATACATCGAAGACTTGTCCATCTAGTGCATGACGTTCGGTTTCCAGTTTCGTTAGCAAACGCTGGTAAACTGCGCCTTCGCGGGTTCCACCTGCAACAAGATTCCACAGGTGGCAAACTTCTGTTTGTCCGATACGATGAATACGTCCGAAACGCTGTTCAAGACGGTTGGGATTCCAGGGCAAATCGTAGTTCACCATGAGGTGGGCGCGTTGTAGGTTGATACCTTCCCCTGCCGCGTCCGTTGCTACCAGAATCAATGTATCGGGATCGTTGCGAAAGCGATCTTCCACATCACGACGATCTTCACGGCGGATGCCACCATGTATCGTGACAATCGCTTCAGGACGACCAATCAGGATGTTTAGTTTCTCAATCAGGTAGTTCAGCGTATCTCGATGTTCCGTGAAGATGACGAGCTTGCGCTGGACACGATCCGAATTCTGCATTTCAGGTGTATCTTGCAACAACCTGAGCAGTTCGTTCCATTTACGGTCATTGCCACTACGTCGCACACGCAATGCCTGTGCCTCAAGGTCACGTAAGATGATGATTTCGGCTTCTAGCTCTTCAATAGTACGAGCGGCTGTGGCACTGTCGATGAGTTCGGTTTCAACTTCCTCAATTTCTGATTCAGGTGCATCCTCAAAATCTTCCCAGTAGTCGTCATCGTAAGTCGGACCTTCTGCCTGTAGGACACGTTCACGGGTGTGTTGTGCTTCTTTGAGCCGTTTTTCCAATCGCTCCCGACGACGCTTCAAAGACTGATAGATTGCTTCTGGTGATGAAGCCAAACGTCGCTGGAGGATCGTCAGCGCAAAACCAACAGTGCCTTTGCGTCCATCATTTTCGAGTTGTTCAGCGCGATTGAATTCTTGTCGGACATACTCCGTCACATTTTCATACAGAATGTCTTCTTCTGGTGATAGCGTGTAATTGACCGTATATGCCCTGCGCTCAGGAAATAGGGGCTTGCCATCAAATTTGAGCAGTCGCTCTTTGACCATCCGTCGCATCAAATCAGAAACGTCGACTTGATGTACCCCATCACGAAAACGCCCTTCAAAGCGATCTGCATCCAGCAATGCCAGAAATAGCTGGAAGTCTTCTTCTTTGCCATTGTGCGGAGTTGCTGTCATCAGCAAGAAATGGCGTGTCAGTTCACCCAGTAATTTGCCAAGCCGATAACGTTTCGTCTCTTTCAGATCACCACCGAAGAATGAGGCAGACATCTTATGCGCCTCATCACAGACTACCAGATCCCAATCCGTTTGTTGTAGGCGTGCCTGTAATTCTTCGCTGCGGCTAATCTGGTCGAGTCTGACGATAATGAGGTCATTCTCAGCAAAGGGATTGCCACTCCGCGAAGTCTCGACCATTTCACGGGTCATGATGGTGAAATCGAGCTGGAACTTCGTCCACAATTCATCCTGCCACTGTTCGGTTAAGCTACCCGGCGCACAAACCAGACAACGGCGTACATCTCCGCGCACAATCAGCTCACGAATCAGCAAGCCTGCCATAACGGTTTTACCTGCTCCAGGATCGTCTGCCAGCAGAAAACGCAATGGTTGGCGTGTAAGCATCTCATCATAAACCGCGGTAATCTGATGTGGCAGTGGCTCTATTAAGGAAGTATGTACTGCTAACATGGGGTCAAAAAGATGTGCCAAATGAATGCGATATGCTTCGGAAACCAGTCGCAACAAAGCACCATCCACATCAAAAGCCCATAGACGTTCGGCATGGATAATCTCTAAATCGGCTTCGTTTTCACGATAAAGAAGTGTATCCCCTACTTTACCATCACTGCGCCGATAGACAACGGTGACAGCATTTGAACCACTCCATTCCACATCAATCAGTGTGACATTTTGTCCGGGAACAATCCCCCGTATCTGGTTTCCGCGCTTTAAGTCTTCGAGTCTTGTCATGCGTTCCTTCAATAAGTTTGTTAGCAATCCATGCGGTGCGGCTATACATCGTAATGACTATTTAATATTACTATAAGTCCGATAATGAGACAGACGATATCAGCATTAATTTGTTTGGGTTCAGACTAAACACATATCTATTGTAGTTGGGTTTTACCGTCAAGAACATGGATACTGGAAATCATGTTCCGGCTTAACAATCCGATATTCAGATTGGCAGCAACTGATATGTCTGTCATGCCAATCTGAAATTAGGTTGCGTCCATGTAATGGTACTCAACCTATACAAACGCACGTATGGTGCGTTTGGTCGGTGTGGTCTACCACGCCGACAGGCTGACCAGCACGCAGTAGCATGGTCAGCGGTGCGTCACGTGAGTGTGGCGCACCAGCCCCTCCGGCTTGAGGAGCGAGCTTGTTTTAGCTCGCTCTCTCCCTCAGCCGCGACAGACAGCCATTTTCAATGGGCACTATGTGTTCCACACAGGCTGTCTGACACGCGATAAGCTGAGGGAGATCGGTGTCCGTAGGACGCGGCACTGCTGCCATGCAGTGCCATCACCGATGATGTGTTCACAACACTGTCATCGGTGCAAAAGCGCACATACTGATGTAAGACACTTCAAGATGACTTGGTATGGTCTTTGGTCAAGCGGATGAAAATCGTTGCATTACGCTTCTTCTTAGGATTATCCCAGCGCGTTTGGAAGATCTTAGGATGTGCCTGCACCAAACGACGTAGACCCTTGTAACCAAACGACTTGATGTTGAGGTCAGGGAAATAACGACGCAGGATGAGTGCAACTTCCTGGAGTTCTCGCCAGTTGTAATACGATGACGCAGAGAGGATTTTCGCCAGAACATCAACCACATCGACTTCAGCATATTCCCCCATTTGACGTGGCTCAATGTCCGGCAACTCACCTATCGGTGAGGCATCGCGCTCAGATTCTGCTTGGATGGCTTTGAGTTCTTCTTTGGTGGGTGGTACGATCAACTCATAGTCTTTTCCATATTCTCGAATGATGCGAAGACGCAGATTCTCCAATTCCGAATCAGGAGTACCAAAAGCTAAACCAGACCGATCCCAATCACGAGAGCGGATCATATCTCGTTCGAGTTTGGCGTAGCAAGTATCACATAACCCCAAATCGTTGACCTGTGAAGGTAAGTCACAGCCAGCACAGATTTCGCCATTCCAGTTTTCCCAGTAGTCATCCTCATAGCGTTCATCATATGTCATCACTAAGGTCTTTCAACTTCGTTTTCTATTCAATTATGGTGTTTGGGTGGGGATCAAGCAAGGTGAGGGAGTTGCCAAACAAAAAAAGAGGCAGCACTCTCATGAGTACCACCTCAACAGGGGCGTTATAGGGGGTTCAAACTTAAAAGGGAATTTCGTCCGGGGCGGTTTCGGTTTCACCATTTTCGACACGTTCCAACAGGATCAGGCGATCAACATCCATGTCCAGACTGGCTTGAGGATTGCCGTTCTGGTCAACCCATGCACTCGGGCGTAACCACGAACCCGTTGCCTGAATTAGGACTCCGCGTTTCACATAGCTGGTCGCCACTGATGCGAGATTTTGCCAGCAGTTCACACGCACCCAGAGCGTTTGTTGCTGTCCACCACCATTGGTGCGATTGACTGCGATGGAGAAGGTGGCAACTTGTTTTTCGCCAGTGCTGGTTTGTACGGTGCGTACCTGTGGTTCGCTTCCAACGTGTCCGGTCAATGTGATACCAATATGCGTTCCCATTTTGAACCTCCTGCGCGTTGTGCGCTTATCTGTTTAATCAGCCCTATGCTGATTTGTTGACCTGCCAGAAGCAGGCGAATCAGTCAGATTTCATCCGTAGGACGCTACCCGTTTTTGTTGAGAGAAACGGCACAAGCCAGACAAAAACGGGTAAAGCGAAATTCACCCAGAATTTTGAAAGATGACGCGCCTGCTAGCATGGGCAAATGTAAATCAGCTATTCATGGTGCTGAATAACACAGGAGATGAGCGCCACGCCAGAGAGGGAAAGGTGAGGATTGTTATCATCCATAAGCCGGATGGGAAGCACGTTGTATAGCCACCATCAGACAGACGAAAAACAGGGTGATATCAACCGCAGTGGCTCTGCCAGATGAGGGGCACAACTAACAACTCAGGATGTGAATAGATGCTGGCAAAACATATAGGGGATTAGCAAAAATGAGGATAGCCAGGGACACAGTATTGCACCTGCGTGGGCTTAAACGCATCCTCAAGCAGATTGGTATTGGTGTGTCGTCATACGGAACGACGATGATGAAACGATCTGCCCTGAAAGTCACTATGACGTGCAATAACAGCGTGTGGTGGTGGTGAGTGTTCTTGCCAACAGGCAATCTCACACACGATCTTGCTCAGTAGGAAAGTGGGTATTGCTAAAGTCAAACAGGTTCGGGCGCTTGCTGTGGCGGATACCCTCATGCAAAGCACCGGTGATCCGCCGTGTACCGTGCTGTAGTTTCTCGCGGATGTAGGACAGATTGCCATGTATTAGAAGTTGAACCGCCGCCTGCACCAAATAGTCGGAGGCTGCTAGTAAGTCATACGCCATCCGTCCACGCCAACCATGTACAGCATTCGCACAAGAAACAGCCGCACGTAAAGTATCAGCAGATTCATATACCTTCAACAGACATTTAGCAGTCATCTGAAAATCGTCAACTCGCATGTCGGCTGGTTGCTGATAAATCAGCAAGTAGTTGTAGATCATGTCGATAGCCACAATACTAATGCCAGTTTGTCCGCAAATCGTCGCCAGTTTGATCCAGGCATCGTCGTAATGGCTATGTCCGACCAAGCTAAGAGCAACATTCGTGACCTCGTTCATCATGTCAGAAACGCGCATTGAATCACGTTCCGTGCGTAAATCAATCGCCAATTGAGCCGCGATTGCCTGATATTGCTGATTATTGAAGAGGCTGTTGTAACGCGCGCGAGCTTGTGTGTTATCGTGAAGCATGTGAGTTTTCCTTATCGTGATTATGTGAGTTGAAAAACCGCGCATTCACGCTGAAATACGCGGTCGGGTAAACTGGGGAAAGCATTGCATTTAGGGCTTCTTATAAATCGTGGTTGTTATCCAGTGCAGAAGTCGCCAGTCTAGTTGTGGATCATCAGGATTTGTATCCAGCGTTTCCAACAACTGTTGCTGTGCCATCTGAACTTGCTGAAAGATCATGAAGCGATTGTGATCATATGGCAGAACCCATGTACCGTTGGGAATGATGGCAGAGACTCGCGGATCACCCTGGCGATGAAAACGAACGGGCAACTTAAACGGCACATCGCGCAAAGGTTTCCACCCGACAAGTCGAATACGTGGATAGACACGCTCCGCTAAGGGAAGCTCCCATGCAGAAAAGACAATACCATTCGGGTGCAGTGCCAGATGAGCGCGACTGACATGCAAACTACAATGGGTACCTGTAAAGGGTTCACGGGTAACTTTGACCAGCAATACAGACTGCCAGTCCAAGTTAATGAATTGATTGGGCATAAGATATGGCTTTCAGTTGTGTCGGACAGAGGAAAGTGGTTTTACAGGTAAAACATAGGGGTTTAACGCAGTTTTACGGCTACCAGGGTAAGGTGAGTTGTACGGGTGATATAGGCTTTGTCGCTATTTTGACCGAAGCTTGTGGGGCTGTCTGACGCAGTTGTGTCCATCGCTGGCGTTGTTCGTCTGACAACAAATCAGGTTGCATCTCAGCCAACCAGCGTCCCTGCTGGAAGCTGAAACCACTGGTCAATTCCAGCTCAACCAGATCGCGATAATGGTCAGGATTCCAGAGAATACCATTGAGCAAATCGTTCTGATTGGCAAGGACGCACAGCCGACACGAACAGCGATCATTGCCAAGTGCATAGACTGGATTGGCATGGTAGTTCCAAGTTTTGAGGAGTGTATATAAGCCTTCCCGATCACCGGGTTGAATGTTTGCTTTGACCTCAGATCGTAGAGCTTCTAATCGCTCTAATGTCCAACCTAGCGTAGACCACACATCAGCTAAACTGAATTCGTGAATGGGCAACCAGCGATAAACATGCCGATTCTTGGTCGGCGCAGTTGGGGATTGCGTGTAGGCTTGCACCACCTGCTTATGCTTTCTGGCAGGTGATTCATCCGCTCGAATCCCGATGCAGGACAGGATTAAAGCATCTTGAGGATAGTGTTTGACGATAAATTTATTGACCTGTGATTCCTTCTGCGCCTTTGTACAAAATCGTGCTGATGCCGATGACCAGGGTGGTACATGATCTGCACGACCTTCCTGTTGTAAGGTGCGATAGCGTGTCCACCATTGATCGACTAAATCACCTTGCTCTCGCCGGATAACTTCGACCTGTTTGCCAGTGGTTTCAGACACAAATTTCTGGATATGTGGCAAAGAGAAATCCCATTCATTACGCTGTAGGTCACAGGTCACGACCCGAAAATCGCCACACCAGCCGTGCTGTGTATAGGCATCCCGGAGCAATTTCAGCATAGAATCAGAATCTTTGCCGCCACTGACATTGACCAGCACATGAGCACCCTGTTCCAATAACTCACGGATTGTCTGTGGGATCTGCAAATGACGTGCCATCAGCTTGCTCCCAGATAGACTTCCAATTCCTGACGATTAATGATTTTGCTCTGAACCACAAAATCATCGGCGTTCAGAAAAGTCAGGAAACTTGTAATGGGTTGCCTGTGCAAAAGCTTGTAAATATAGCTACCCATAACGCTTGCCATCCAATCATTCACGAGAAGGTGCTGGCTACCTTCCATGATCATTTCAGCACAAGAAGCATTTGTTATCACTGTCGGACGTTCAGTTACAGGTTCGGGTTCGAGCAGTTCGGGGAAGAGCAAGCCTTCTTTTGGCAGATAGGCGTACTTACCATCACGCCCGTCCAGATTGCGGCGCATCTGCTCAGAGTCGTCACAGTTACCAATACAAATTTGACCGGAATTCTCATGGTTACCGCCCCCCAAAATGACACCATTAATCTGGTGGATAGCTTTACGTGCTTCGTGATTATCGACACAGCTAATCACCAGATTGGAACCGTAACGTTCAAAATGACGAACTGGGTCAACAAAATCAGGAATCCAGCGCACATCCAAACCCAATGCCAGATTGAGCATTTTGCCCACAGCTTCCGCCTTGTGCTTTCCCAACATTGACGGTGAGAAAAGTTGCCGTCCAACATTCTTCTCTTCAACCGTATCGGGATCGATCAGGACGATTTGTGGCGTATGTTTGCGCGAACGTTGCATGTCATACACAATCCGTCCGACGATGCGGGCAACCTGTGCGCCTGTGCCACCAATCCCGACAATCGTGACCGACTTAATGTACAAATTGGGATCAAAGACACCGCTCATGATTTGTCTCCTAGAACTTGCGCCAATGTTTTCCTCGCGGGGATCAGGTCAGTTGTCGGATAGCGACGGGTATCCTTTTGTTCCAATTCAATCAACTTCTTGCGAATATCCTGCGGAAAACTGGCAGATTTTCCTGAAACTGCGTGGTCGCCAAACGGTGAACCTAATAACATCGCCCAATCTTCCGCCAGTGATGCACCCGATAGGGCAGTGTCCGACACACGCTGTACCGTTCCCCAGCAAATTGAGCCAGAGTTAAACACATTCGGTAAGGGTGCTTGAAAGAGCGCAACATCCAGTGATTTGGGTTTGCGCTTCACGGCATAGACAGCGTAATTCGGGTTGCGATCTTCACTGGTCGTGCGAATCATCAAAAGTGGTGGTAGCGGAATTCGTAATGCGGTGTCTGAACCTTCCAGGAAGATTCCTGTTTTCTGCCCTTTGCGATATTCAACGACAGTTTTCTTGACACCTTCTGTGCGAATCAAGAGGGTATCACCAGATAGCAGACCTGTATCGAAGGTGACTTTGGCTGCCAAAGCAACTGCCACCTGAGCCGGGTCCACAGCGTATTCCGTGATGGTATCACCTTCACGCTTGCGGAGCATCACGCCATAACTGTAGAAATCAAGCGACAAACTCGGTTCTTCGTTCAATGCCGTCTGTAAGACACGGCCATGCCAGTCGTATGCGGAGTTCATTTTTTTTGCCTTTCAATTTATCAAGTGCTTTGTAGATACGTTGGATGTTGCGTTCTAATGCTGTGAGCAGGTTGGGTTGACTACTCAGAAATTCAAGTCCCGCCAGCACGTCGGACATGATGCCGTTTGCTTCCTCGATGATGGCAACAGCAAACTCGAATTCATCTTTTTCCCATGACAGGGGTTGAAATTCACAAAGTTCATCCGCCGAGAGGTCAATTGAACTGTTCCCGGACGATGACCAGAGCCATTGCATCAGCCATGAAATCTGGCGATAGCGTTCATCAGGATGCTTTTCCAGGTCAGCCGCGATATAACGTCCGGCGGTGTAAACGCAGTCGGGAATGGTCATGTGATAGGGATTTGGTTCGGGAGAAATACCAAAACATGCCAGAATCGGAATGACTTCGGGATGGGTTGTATAGAAGTCAGCGTCATTTAGTTCGACACCGTAGGCAGGCATCGGCACACCAAATCCAATCCATTCCAGATTGTCCAGTGGAATGCCCCGTTCCGTGATGCCATCACAAATCAGACGATCAATATCGGTGTAGGATGCACCTTGCCGAATTGCCTCAACTGCTTGACTGTAGATGTCGGGAAATGCTTTGCGTGTGACCGTCAGCGCGATACCGATTGTGCCATCTTCATCGTGAGGCACATCCCAATCTTCATCAGCATCCTGCCACATGGGGTCTAACCAGACAACAGCACTTGCCAGACAGAATTGGGGGTCTGCCCGCAGTCCTGCTACGAGCAAGGTATAGCTTTGTAATAATTCGTTCATAGTCCGAATTCCAGAATTTCTATGGTGGTCAGAGGGATGGGTGCGAGGTGGCTCAATCGCCGGGCAACTGCTGTACAACGTCCGGTGTAATCCACGATTTCGGAGACCGCTTCTTTGAGCGTTTCACGGGGTAAATCTGTGGGATACAAACCGGGTTGGGGACAAGTCTGCAAGAGACGCATCCCCAACAAATCCAGTGGTGCAGCAGCAACCAGACAATCGCGCAAAATATCAACGCTCATGCCTGTGTTGAACATGCGCTTAGCCTTTTTTGCCAGCAACCGGGATGAAGTGGTAGCAGGTGCTACCGTCTTCAAGTGTGACCTCACGGACAGTAGCATGAGCGACTTCGGGGTAAGTCCGTTGCAAAATTTGTTTCACAGCATCAAGATCAAGTCCTGACATGCTTTCGTCTTCCACAATGGTGCTTGTACCGATTTTGAAGACGCGGGCTTGGGAGTTATTGGTTTGGTCAGTCATGATGTTTGAGTTTCCTCTCTTTGAAATGAATTGAATAGATGAATGGATTAGTTAGATCAGCGTTGCTTGAGCTTCGTCTTGATTCTCTTCTACCGAAGCTGGCTCATCATCGCTGGCATCGGTGCCGGATTGCACAAAATCCTCCAGTGTGAAAAGGGAAAGGTCTTTCTCGGTCAGGTGTTTCATCTTCTTCGCAACGGCATACACATCATCGAAGCGAATGGGGGTTTCACCATCCCAGAGCTTGCCATCGATCAGCCGTCCTGCCAGCATGGTTGCCTGACGATAAGCAGCGGCATCGCTCTCACCGCCGACAATCTTGAGATAACTGATTTTGACGGCTTTTGTGCCTTTCTTGAGGGGAATCTCGATGGTGGGTTCTTCGTCAGCTACAGCCTCTTCTTTCCGCCCTGATTTCGTCTTGCGTTTCGATGGCGATTTTGCTTTTTCTGCGGGCAAGTCGGGAATGACAGGTGGGCTATCTTCCAGCAAACCCAATGCCTCACTCGATTCACGGATCGCTGTGAACAGATCATCGAGCATCCCGGCATAATGAAACTGCCGGACGTGTGCCAGATCACCACGCTGAATCAGCAGGATTGCAGTTGCCCGTTCCGGTGCGATGCCACCGCCTTCGGGTGTCGGCAGTGTCAGGGTAATGATGGTTGGAGGTGTTTCTTTTGGTGTTGCCATAGTGCTTTAATCCTTTCGATTAAATGTAAAGCCCACCATAATCGGCGGGCTGAATTCCTAAAGTGAGACAGATGTCTTTCAGCAGGATCGAACCGCAGCGAAAACAATTCCCATAACCTGTATTGATGTTAAAACCGAAGCTGGGATGGCGGTCATCATGCTGATGCTGCTGTGGATAGAGACAGTGACCACTCAGCCAATCGCCGCGTCCGACATAACCCATCTGAAGCAGTTGATCAGAAACGACGTGTAACAGTGCTGGATTGAGCATATTCCCTGCTTGATGTCGGGGTATTGGCTTCTTTGTGTGTTGCGGGACTGACTTTTTCGTCGGAAGTGGCAGCAGATGTTCAAATGCCGTTGCAGGATAGTAGATGTTCTGCTGTTCAACGATATCGCAAAGTGCGTTGTTGCGTTGTGGTTTGCTGTTCCGACTGCCTGGTAAGCGAAGCGAATTAACTACGCTCAAGGCATCTCCCCCAGCCTTTCGTTGCAATCCACGCAGGATGGTGCGTGCCAGCTTCATGTCAGACAGTGGTTTGTCTAGCCACCAGTAAGCATGATAACCACCTCCCGAAAACGTGATACAGGAAGGTCGCGGTTGTATTGTCTGCAAACGGTGGAGCGTCGCCTTATCAGCGTTATCCACATCCACAAAAACAGCGGGCAGAGCCAGAATGTCTGACTCTGCGCCACGTTGATACCGTCCTAAGCCCACACGTCGTAAACCAACTGCGAAGTAAGCACCCCAACCGAGTTGGTTGGTTTCCAGTAGTTTCGCCAGTGTATCTTCCAGGATTTGAGGTTGATCCAGCCGGATATGACGTGAAGGGGTTCGATGCTTGCCATCCGGGTGAATGGCAGTCAGTGTCAGACAGGCTTGCTGAGCATAAGTATCGGAGCGTGCGAGTAGGGCATCAAGGAATTGACGAGTTTCATCAGGGATTAGAACATTGCCAGTTGGACAGGTAACTCTTCCCCTGTACTTTGTTTCCGCACTAAAGGGCGGTTTGTTGTCCCTTCCTCATCTGAGACATCTTCCGGCACTGCCATCAGGTCGATTTTGCCACGCTTCCGTTTCTTGTCTGACTGCCCTGTTTTGTGTTTTGCGGATGCCTGTAGCTCTTCATCCTGCATGTCCTGCAACTTCTCAAAGATGTCGAGCTTAATCGGTGTGAGTCCTAATGCCTGCTTTGCCAGATCGACAATGGTTGCGGCACTTTCTTCCTCACAACCCATGAAGACAAAGCGATATTGTTTGAGCCAACCACGCACATAACGCACCATGCTCTCTTCATGAACGGGATACTGGCTGAAGTCCGCGTCTTGCATCCCAATGACCTTGTAAGTTTCGTCATCGTTTTGCACACCCTCGGTCAGGATGGTTAGTAGTTTTGCCTGTAACTTCGCTCGTTTCTTCTCGTCATGAATCAGATGTACTGAATCCAGATACCGTCCGACATAACGATGCAATTGCGCTGTACCACTGAGAGGTTTTACAGGAGTTTTTTGAACAGTAACAGCTTGAGTAGCTGTATCATCCTCAACCAGAATCCCACCCAACTCAATAGCAACTTGCATCAGTGGATCATCTTGAGTCACAGTGATTTCGGGTTCATCATCGGCGACTTCGACATTCCAGTACGCCATATCTTCGGCATCAATCTCACTCTGCCCCGCACTCACCTTGAACATCTCGCTTGGATCGAGCAGTGCTTCATCTTTGGCAATCGCATCCATGAGTGCCTGTTCAAAACCACCTTCCCCTTCGGTCAGGGCATCCAAACCTGTCAAACCCACATCACCCGTGAGCAGTTTTGCAGCACGTTGTTTGCGGCTCATGAGTTGGACGGCTGTATGCTCCATCGTCCCCTCTGCAAAAATGTAGAAGGTCTTACATTGCTCATGGGTTTGGTTCAAGCGATAGGCACGGGCTGCTGCTTGCATCATGGTCGAGAGATTGAACGTGATTTCATGAAAAATTAGTGTCGGACTAAACAGCAGGTCAAGCCCAGTTTTCACTAACTCAGGGTTGGTGATGAGTACGTTCATGCCTTTTGCACGTTCCGCTTCAATCACTTTTTCACGGCGTTCGGCAGTGACTGTGTTCTTCAGGATGTAGGGCACAGCATCCGGCACATGTTGACGAATTAAGTTCTCAATACGTGGCTGGATGTCCTTCGTAGCTGTCTGACGCAGATAGACCACACAGGGTCGATTGTTCGCCAGTTCTTGCTTGAGCAGGTCAATCAGTGCCTGTTCTTTGGCATAGATCCTATCTTCGCCATATGACGGAATTTTGGTAACTACGTGAGGCTTTTTCTCACCCGTGATAGGATGTTTGATGTTGTGAATCACCTCTGTTGGACGAAATGCCGCATTAATCCAGCCCATGCTCCACTGAAGATACGACCCGCGAAAAGTCGAATCGCCCTCCCAGCGCCTCTGTATGAGATAATCCTTGAGCAAGGCACGGGTACGATCATACTGGTCATAAGTGTCAGCATCCATCTCAACCGGAAGTGCAACTTCTTCATAATCGGGCAAGGCTTTACCCAAATCCGACAACGAGAAGAAAATTGCATGATCCAGCACCTCTGCTACCAACAAGGGTGAAATTCCGGGAGCCTCCTGATAGGGACGCTCATAGGTCGATGTGCCTGTGTAAGCACCTGTATTGCTGTCATAAGTGGGACGTTCTTCAACGACCTGCTCACGCACACCCATGTCCGACACCCAGCTTGATTCAGCCCGTCCACGCTGTTTGCCATTGCCCTCGATCACCGTCTGAAAGCGATCTGAACCGCGTTCTTTACGGCTGAAACGATCTGCACCGCCCCAGTTGTAACGTTGACGCACACGCGGGTTGAGATGGTATTCAATATTGAAGAGTGATGAGGCTTTTCCATTGAAAGGTGTGCCTGTCATTGCAAGGACTTTCTTGGAGATACCTGCCAATCTTCCGAATGACTCACCATTCCCTGTATCCCCGTTCGCCGCTTCATGGCATTCGTCCCAGACCAGAAGATAAACGCGATCTGGATAGACCCGTTTGATGTAGTCATCGAGCCTGTAGCGAGGGTTCTTCGGCGCATATTTGTGTCCGGGTTTCGGACGCGAACCGCGATCCCGTGCTTCCTGCCATAAAGGTGTCTGACAGACGGCACAGGCACGCTTGCCCGATTTCAACCAATTTTCTGAGGCAGGCACACTGGTTCCCTTACGTTCCTGCATGACGGTACAACCACAATGCGGACATTTTGGCACGCGCTGTTTGACAATACGCTGATTCGGTTCATAACCTTCCGGTGTGGGCTGGTTGTGTCGCCATAGGGCAACTGCTTCGTTGCGCCAGATAACAGCAACTTCACGACTGCAACCCAGCTTGGTCAAATCCCGCTTGATCAGACCGATCTTGGGTACACCTGCACCGATCCGCGCCGCTTTGGACATGAATTGTTTGACATCTTCATGTCGATCCAATCTTTCAATAATGCTATTGGGATAGATGCTGAAGAGTTCGCGTTTCCATTTATCAATCAGGTGCGGCGGAGCAACAACCAATATCACCTGATCTGCTCGCATATCGTTGGCGATTTTCTGGACGGCACTTGATGCAATTGCGATTGCCGATGTGCCTCCCATCGCCGTCTTCCCGGTCCCCATCTGGCCCACCAGCAGGATACTATCGCGTTTTTCAAAGCCCTTCGTGATCGCGGCGATGACGTGTTTTTGGGCAGCGTAAAGTGGATATTTGCCCTTCAAACGAATGCGATCTAAGAAACGGCGAATACCGTTCATATCAAAATGGTACATCGGCGAGAACTTATTATTGAGATACGCCGCTAATGCCTTTTTGTTGCTGGTGATGAATTCCAGCAAAGCATCGTCACCATCCATCTCAACCAGTATGCCATCTTCGGCAAGCAATGTGAGCGTGGTGGACGGTTTCAAACGAATGGTGGTTTTCTTGACCTGTCGTTCTGGATCATTCGGGTCAGATTCAACATCCACACGAGCAATCTGTTCGACGTGCTGTGTTTTGCCACGAATGGCAACTGTGCCGTAGTTTTCCGTATCTATGACTGCACCATCTGCGACTCCAGCCGCCAAAACCAACGCCATATGACCGGGACGCGGTGCAACCACAGGTTCAATCTGTGCGGGTTCGGGTGGGATTTCCAGTAGTGCCTGAAAGCCATGTGTTTTCCATGCACCCTGTTCCTCAATCAGACGTAGACCCCGTTCTTCATCAATGACATCGGGTGCAAAAACAAAGCGGGATAGCGGTTTAGGAGCAGGTAGTTTGTAGACGGGTTCAGGCTGAACGGTCAAAACCTGTGGATCAGCCTTTTGTGTCATGATGTTGTCATACAGGTCTTCTGGATTCGGATGCAACCCTTTGACCGCCACAACCACGATCTGATCGTATTCGTTCAAGTGCTTGCCCGGTAGTGCCCAGACATCAACGCGAGAGCTGTGTTTTGATAAGAAGGCTGCTGCATCTTCGGTGAGGTGCTGGACATAGACTGCCCACAGCACAAGACCGCCATCCTGAATCCATTTCCACGCATGACGCAGATAACGAAACTCAACACGCTTGTTGCCAGATGCAGTTGCATCATGATCGTATGGCGGATTATACCAGCCGATACTGAAGGCATTGTTGCTAGCAATCAGGCGTTCCACATCACAACGCACTGCCTGTTTCGGACCAAAACGTTCAATACATTTGGATGCACGTTCTCCGTCGAGTTCGTTGGCATACGGTGTGACATTCCAGGCATTGGTAGCCACTTCGAGAAATTCGCCTTCACCAGCAAAGGGATCGAGGAGACGATGAGCAGTTGTCGCGGGTGCAATCAGTGAAATAATTGCTTCATGATGATGTGGTTCTATTGGCAGGAAGCCAAGTTTTTCTTTGGAAGTTAATCTAGCCACGTTACAGTCCTTTCCAGAATCAAAAACAGCCACCTGCATTGAACAAGTGGCTGTGAGTTATCTTATATACAGAAGGGCTTAGAGGTTTTGCGGTAGCCTGATGATGTTTTGAGCCAATCCGCCCGTGATGAGCCGCGTCCATCCAGAATCATCCAGCGAGATCGTCCAGAGCTTGACATCCCCTCCGGTGCGTGTCGGGCGCAGTAACATCGCCCGTTGTCCTGCATCCCACAGATAGGCTGTCCATTCCTGGAACACAGGTACTTTGACCAGTCTGGTGATGTGCTGACGTAATTGCGCCATTGCCTGCTCATCCGATACATGAATCATGAAGGTTGTGCTGGCTCCACCATAATTCGGCTGAGTGAGCAGTTCATGACATAGAATCAATGATGTGAATTTGGCTTCAGGAATATTCTGCATAAATGCGCTGTACATGCCTGTATTGCCTTCACCTGCGGTCAGTTCGACGCTTGGTGCATCCCACGGAACACAAGAGACGATATCGCCCTTTGCCAATTTCGCACGAATCGCTTCAACAGCCATGCGCGGACCACCCATGTTGACGTAGATACAAGTGCCATCATAGATACCGTATCCGTAACACCAGATGCTACCCGTGATACTTCCGGTCAATTCGCCACAAGCGGACTGCGGAATACTGTGCAACTGACGCTTATTAGCTGAAGAGCTATTGGATAGCTGTAAGACAGGTAGTGCTTCAACCTTCGTCTGGCGCACTGCTGTGATGACTGCATCTGCTTCTTCGCCGTCGGACACATCCAGCTTGGGCTTGATAATCCGGATTTTGGGTTGATCTTCTTCGATATCGTCCGCTTTGTCAGACAGAAATTCGATATCTTCAAGGGGTTCAAGGGCTTCCGGCTGATGCCCACTTTCGAGCAAATTTCGTTTGATTTCCATGTCAGACAGTGGCGAGACTGCCCCCGGCGGAACCACGCTACCGTGTGTGATGCGAATACCTGCTATCGGTTCCAGACTGCTCAGTTCACGCTCGAAAAACCAGCCTGTGCCAATGCCTGCAAAGTCCACGTCGTAGCTCCAGCCATGTTTACCATTACGATTGTACAGACGGGTGATAACACCACTCGTTCCAGTTGGAACAGCTTTGCCATCCGGTGTTTCCAGATCGTAACGTGCATAGACGGTCTCGGTCAAATCGAACAAACGCGATGGATGATCCGGTTGTGGTGTGAGCTGTTCGGCGTTGACCTGCAATCCGAGAATTTCAGCAGCTTCTTCAATCGAGCATGGATCATGGTCATCCTCATTTGCAGTGGCAGTTGCTTCTAGTTTGTCGATGAGTTGCTGAACAGCATTCGGTAAAGTCACACCCATGTAATACCACGCCTTGCGCTTTTTGCTCCAACGGCAGCCCCATCGTTTCAGTAAATCACGATGCCGATAGGTATCGCCACGCAACCACCACCATGGCGTGTCTGACGGACTGCGCTGGCTTTTCTCAACCGTGATGCCCGCAATTGCTGATTCGGCTTCACCTGTACTTGCTGATACAACCAACATGCCCGTTGGGTTAAAATCAGGACCCGAACGTCCAATCATGGTAGTGTACTCAGCATGATTGAGATTTGGAAATTCCTGCCAGACATTCTCTTGCCAGCGATACACGGCTGGACGATGCGTTTTGCGGCTAAGCGCTTCGGCTTTTGCCAGTTCTTCAGCCGTGATTTTGAGCAGGATGTATCCGTGACGAACGGTTACTTCGCTATCAATCTGGATGTAATGGTAGGAAGCGTGTTTAGAAGAAACATCGCGTGCCTGATCACCATACAATGCCAGCAATACGGCACTGGCTGCTGACGAATAGCCCATTTTGTAGGCACTAATCATCTGTCCGCTGTGCGGATGTTTGACGCGCTGACTACCATAAGTCGATAATGCAATAATGATCGAAGCCATAATTAGACCTCCGTACCAAAATTGATGAGATGAGAATCTTTGCCCCGTTGGGTCGCGTAGTCGTAACCCGCTTTTGTACCGGGACTGTCGCCATTCCACACAAAGAGACCCATCTGAGCCTGATCGACCAGCCAGCGATCCCGTACCGTGTAGCGATTGAGTAGTTGTCCACCGGATGCACGATAAGTATCCCGATGCACTTTGACATATGTACCGTGTTTGCATCCACCATTGCGCGGAAAATTGCCTGCACCTGCGACGATCACCGGTATCTGCAAGCGACGACATTCACGAACAACCACCATATCCACACCCTTCGGATTGTCACCGACCAGAATGGTGAAGCCTTTATCGTGAGCGCGACGTACTGCACGTCTGGCGTAATCCAGCATTTGTGGGGTGGCATCCCGACTGCCTGCAATCATCAAATGTGTGGTTTGCTGTGTCGGTTTTGTCGTTGGTGTCATGCCATGATTGAGACGTGCTTCCTGTGCCAGTCCATCTGCCTCCACATTCTGTTCACGCGGAATCCACTTCACCGTGATTGTATGAATTTGAAGCAAAGTCTGGAGTGCTTGCCACAGATCATGATTTGCCACGGGTTTCTTCGACGCTGTTTGCCAACCACGCGCAATCCAGTCAGGTAGCCATTCATTAACACCGCGAGATACATACTTCGAGTCTGTATAAATAGTGACGGTCTGGTTCACTGTTTTGAGTGCTTTCAGTCCGTTCACCACTGCCGTCAATTCCATTGCGTTGACCGTTGTATCTGCCAAACTGCCACTCAGCACTTTGCGATGCTCACCGCAACGTAGTACGACAGCCCATCCACCGATCCGTATCTGTGTCTGACACGAACCATCTGTGTAGATCGTAATTTCGTTCATATCACAACTCCTGAAATGCAAAATGTAATGTTTGAATGTAAAAAAACGCACCTCACAATCCGTAGATCATGAAGTGCGAGAAATTGTCAGAAAAATTATATTGCATACCGCCCGATGTGTGCTGAATAGGTGTATCTGTGACATACACTTGTTCGTTTCTCACACGCCTGAATGCGCCCCGGCTTCGCACGAACGAAGACCTCGAGACGTTGACCTTTCCAGTCTGATGGAGTCACATTCCATCAGCATCCACGACGGCTAGCACCACCCAATCGGATTATTGGGGGCGGGGTTGGCTTATCTATATCAGAGCGACCATCTCTAGGAGACCGTCGGGGCACAATGGCTCCGGGAAAACTTACGACGCGCCCTTTCGAGCTAACGCGGCCTGACTAACAGTTCATCCGTCTGGTCGATGATACGATATGCTTTTGTTAAGCTGCATTTCTGCACAGGTCATACCACGCCGGGGTCGCCCACTGCTCACCCATAGGGCGGCACGGGTTTGCTATGAGAGAAACGGCGCAAGCCAGATGCAAACCCGTAGCCGTGCCTGCTTGCAGGTATGAGGCAGTGGGGTGGCGTGGTACTGTGCAATTAGAAATGCAGCGAAAAGCATAGCTCAGATCGGCAAGATATTGTGAGACATTGAGGACATGCGACAGCGTTAGTTGGTTTTTGAATGGCGTAATGAGAGTGAGCAGAAGAAATCGTTCAAGAGTAATATAATGAGATTGACTTGATTCAATTTATATAACAGGTCTCGAAAAGTTAAACATACCCGCCTTAGTTACAAATCGTACCGACCTTCACTTATCTACTCTGCTCATTTTCTGTTATCATTCCATCTAGACTTATGTTTGCTACAGTCACAATTTCTCCGGCATTTTCAAACTTCAAGGTCAGCTCAACATTTTGTCCCTCTATTAGGTCCTCATTCAGCGCCATAATCATCACATGGAGTCCGCCCTGCTTTAATTCAACGGTAGCATTGATGGGAATTTCGATACCATCCTCTTGCGGCACCATGCGGGCAACGCCATCGGTTACCTGTGTCTCATGCACTTCAAGTGTGTTGGAAAAGTCAGCCGAGATACTTAAGAGGCGATCTGTACCGTCTCCCGTGTTTTGAATTTCCATATAGGCGACAGTGGGCGGTCCATCAATTTCTCCGGGTCGTATCCAGGCATTTTTTACAGTAATTTCACTTGTATTCGTCGTATTCCCACAAGCAACCATGACGATTGATAGTAGTAATAATCCAACAAGTTTAAAAACTTTTCTAATCATAGTTTTCTCCTTGGTTGTTGGTTGAACTTTTCTTCAAAATCGTGATTTGATAACCCATCTTCTCAAAGCTTGCTGGTTCTTGATAGGTGATCTCCAATGATGTTGTTGTAATAATTGGTGGAAGACGGCGGTTAATCTCCGAAAATAAAAAGCCTGACACAATATTTGCTATCTTTCGTCCAAGACGGATGTCATCTCCATCAGGCAAGAATTTGTCAAAAATTGCTACTCTTCCGTTTGGCTTGAGCACTCTCGCCACCTCTGAAACGCAAGCATAAGGATCCGGAATTACAGCCACAATGAGATGTAAGACGACCACATCAAAAGTTTCATCTGGAAAATCGAGGGCATGACCATCCATTATACGAGCCTCAACCTGACGATTTAGCCGTCTTGCTCGTGTGCCAATTTGTTTGACCATGGCTGGAGTAATATCTATGGCAGTTATGTGAACATCTTCTGGTAAAAACTGAATATCAATGCCCGTGCCAGCTCCTACCAAAAGCAACGTCTCTCCTGATTCTAGATTTAAGAGTTGAATTGAACGACGGCGAGCTTTGTTAAATACACTACCAATCAGATCATAAAAAGGAGCATATAGAGAATAACGAAGACGATTCCAAGCATTTGTGTTGATATTCATGTTTCAAATAGCTTCCTTATCTATCAGTATTTTGCCTTCATTCCGCTTGCTACAACGACGGTACACCGGAGCAGATTAAAGGCATCGTATTCTTTTTCTTTGTAACTAGAACAGCGTTCCTTCAGGCGCAACCATGCCTGATAGTCAGCAATCGCTGTACTGAACTGACCTGCCCCCAACAATGTAATGATTCGTGCAGATAAGCTACCTTTGGGACAAGAAACGTCCATCGTTGTAAATCGTGTTCCCATTGGTAGTGCCTCGAATAATGTATCCCAAAAAGGGTTCCAATCAGGATGACCTCCAATACCCAGTGTTTGAAGCACTTTGGGAGCGACACCACGTGGAATTACACCTGCAAGGAAGCTCGCATCCAGATTGAGCAGGTCTTGTTCATACAATTCAAACTGATCAGGGTTAAGTTGTAATTTACTGATACGAGCCTTTGCCTTCTCCAACATACCTGCTGAAGCATCAATAGCTACGACTTTACCTGTTTCACCAATCTGCTCTGACAGGCTCTGGAAGTTAATGCCTGTACCGCAGAAAAGGTCCAATACGACATCTCCTTCTTGTAATTGAAGTGTCTCGATTGCGGTTTTTCTAGGTTCTGTGTAAGGATAATCATTCATCCAATCATAGATTTTAGAAAACTTGTTATACCAGTGAATCGTCTTCCTTATCTGCATTAGTTATTCCTTGTAAGCAAGTAAGCGAATAGCATTCCCTACAACCAGAATTGTACTGCCTTCATGCAGAATCACAGCGCCGCTCAGTTGCACCACACCGAGAACTGAAGCCAATATCAGAAGACCAATTACTCCCAGAGAGATCGCAAGGTTTTGCTGGATAATGCGTCGGCTAGCCCGACTTAAGCCCACCGCAAACGGCAACTTGCTCAGATCATCTGCCATGAGCGCAACATCTGCTGTTTCAAGTGCAACAGCTGTACCTGCGCCACCCATTGCAATCCCAACTGTAGCGGTTGCGAGAGCAGGCGCATCATTCACACCGTCGCCAACCATGGCAATTGAGTCGTAGCTTTTCTCCATTGATTTAATCGCTTGCAATTTATCTTCAGGCAACAGCTCCGCTTTGACATCGGTTAAGCCTACCTGTTGAGCAATCTGTTGTGCTACATCATCGTTGTCACCTGTGAGCATCACCAGGTGTTTTACACCAATCGCCTGAAGCGATTGCATCACAGATTGAGCATTCTCGCGTGGGACATCTGCCAGCCCAAGCACACCGAGAAAACGCTCGCCATGTTGAACAATTACGGCAGTGCGTCCTTTGTGCTCCAATGTTTCGACTTGTTGTGCTAACCCGGATTGAAAATCTGCATTGTCTACAAATAGCTTACCTGAGCCAAGCAATACAGGTGTACCGTCTATCGCACTGCGTACACCTTTACCTGCAATGTTCTCTAATCCATCGGCGTTTTCTAAATTGAGATCACGTTTTCGTGCCTCAGCGACGATGGCTTTCGCCAACGGATGATTAGATTGTTGTTCGACAGAGGCAACAATACGCAAGAGTTCCATTTCAGATGTGCCATTGGCTGTGACAAAATCGCTGACACCGAATTCTCCTGTTGTAATCGTACCTGTTTTATCAAAGGCTATCGCATCTAATGTACCGAGACTTTCCAGATGGACACCTCCTTTAATTAGCACACCGTTACGGGCTGCTTGTGCAATCCCCGACAAGACAGCAGCGGGCGTACCAACTGCCAGCGCACAGGGCGATGCCGCAACCAGCAAAAGCATTCCGCGATAGAAGCTATCCTGTAAAGATGTCAGTCCCATAAGCGGCGGAATAATCACAAAGAGCAATGTTCCAATCAGAACTGCTGGCACAAACCATGCAGTAAAGCGTTGGGTGAATCGCTGGGTGGGACTCTGCTGACTCTGGGCTTCAGCAACCATCTGCATGACACGGCTGAGGGTGTTATCTTTAGCCAATTTCGTAACTTTTACGTCAAGTGAATTCTCCTGATTGATTGTCCCTGCGAAAACCTCATCGCCAACGTTTTTGGTAACTGGCATACTTTCACCAGTGATAGGACTCTGATCAATGTTACTATTGCCAGCGACCACTTCACCATCAACAGGAACGCGATCACCCGGACGCACCAGCACGACATCATCAATATTGAGTTCTTCAACAGGTGTATCCACAACACCTTCGCCTGTCTTGAGTTGGGCGGTTACAGGCATCAATTCACCGAGTTTGTTGACAGCATCACGCGCTCGATCCAGTGCATAATGTTCACCAGCGTGACCGAGACTAAACAAAAAGAGCAGGAACGCACCTTCCGCCCACTCCCCTAGAATAGCCGCACCACCTGCCGCTGCTAACATCAACACATCAGTATCGAACTCACCACGTAACAAACCCGGTATAGCATGGGTGGCGATATCATATCCTCCGGCAATGTAAGCTAGAATATAGAATGCCATTGCGACAGTTTCATTCATTCCGAGGAAAGTTTCACCCACAAAACCAATAGCGAAGAAAATTCCAGCCAAGCCAACAAGAAATAGAGTCCACTTTTCCTGCAACCAATGCGGTAAGAACTCAGGCGCACTACCGTGATTGTGTCCAGCGTGTTCATGTTCTTCAGGTCTGTCGGTTTTTTGCTGACTATCTTGAATTATCCTTGCGCTATGGTTCTGGATTATCGCCTCAATCGCTGGTCGTTGGATCACTTCAGTATCATAGGCAATAAAAATCAGTCCGGCGGCATAATTGACCGATGCATGAACTACACCATCTTGCTTTGTGAGAGACTTTTGCAGACTTTGCGCTGAGTCGGCAGTGTTCAATCCTTTGAAAGCGATCTGCTCATGACGATAACGCTCAGTGATGCTTGCCCCACTGGTACGAGCGATCCTCTTCACTTCTCCTAGAGAGATCAGGTTGGGATCAAAATGTAAGCATAATTGAGCCTCGTAATCTTGACTTATTACATGCGCTTTTTCGATTCCTTTTAACCAGGACAGACGTTCCGTCAAAATTTTCACGCACTCATCGTCAACGCTTATCTCAGGAAGGACTATATTCAATTCGATTTGTGTTTTGTTGACCATATTTATGCTCCTTGCATAATCGTGGGTTTTGAAATTGAGGCTGATTTGTTTTTTTGAATTTGTTGGATAAGATAATGTGCATCATCACCTACACCCGTAATGAGGGCTGATCCACGAGTGCGCTGCCATGAACGACCAATAAAGTAGAGATCATCAACAGGGGATATGCCCTCCTCATGGATGAAATTTCCGTCATTATCTTTGGCATTTGGAATAGCAACCCAATCACTATTGTCCTGATATCCAACAGCCCAAATCACACTCGCCACCCGATCAACATGACCATTCACAAAACAAACGGTATTGCCATTGACCGAGCTTAAGTAGGGAAGAACTTCGACCCCTTTTTCTCGTAATGTCTGGAGTCGTCTGCCCCGAGCAGGAAACGGGTCGGTCTTTTGCATGATTCTTCCAATGATGCTGTCTCTTCGAGCGGGCAACAAGCCAGTTTTATCTAACCACCACCAGACACTCTTGCCAAATAACATTTCTGGTAACAGGCGGCGTGACCGTCCCGTTGCTAGCAATACCTCGTGAGTTTTACTCAGCTCATTAGCAAAATCGCGTCCACTGGCACCATCTCCAACAATTAAGACTTTGCCATCTGGTATTTGTTTCGGACTACGATAGCTCTGAGCTGTGAATTGACTGACATCTGGAACGAAGTCCTGTGACATTTGAGGCACTCTTGCCTCCTGAAACGCGCCTGTTGCTATGATAACAATATCGCTACTGTAAATATCGCCTCTTGTTGTTGTCGCCTGAAAGCCTGTAGGCGTTTTTTTTAATGTTTGAATTGATTGATTGAGATGTACAGGAAAGCCAAAATGCTGTGCATAGCGTTCAAAATAATTGGCAATTTCATCTCGTGTTGCGTAGCCATCCGGATCACCATTCAATGCCATTCCGGGCAATGCACTGAATGCACGACTTGTAAATAAAGTGAGCGAATCATAACGTTGTCGCCAACTATCACCAATGCGCTCGTTCTTATCAAGCAGGAGATAAGATAAGCTGGTTGATTGCAAATAGTAGGCAACTGCGAGTCCTGCCTGCCCTGCGCCAATAATGAAGATATTTGTTTCATATTGCTTCATATCTGATTTTCCTAATTGATATGTTATCTCATTATCTGAATATATGAACACTTATTCAGATGTTTTTCTAAAAAAATGCGAATTCTATCCGCATTCAACATGCTCTAATCCAATCTGAAAGACTTGACGCACATGATCATCATCTAACGTATAGTACACATGCCGACCCTCTTTTCGAGATTTGACCAGACGCATTTGTCGCAGTGATCTCATCTGGTGAGACACCGCTGATTGACTCATACCCAGAAGGACTGCAATGTCGTGAACACATAGTTCATGGTGTAACAATAAACCAATAATACGCATTCGATTTGTATCACCCATCGCCCGAAATAATTCCGCTAAACTAGCTGCTTTTTCTTCTTCCAATATATCGTCTTCAGCAACATGTGGTTCATTATTTAGAACATCCCCACAAGAATGTGATTGAAATGCTTGATCCATCATTAAACCTGAATATATGAACGTATATTCATATTTTATCCGCCTTTTTAACTTTGTCAACCCCGATAGTCGGACAATACAAGTATCGTCTACAAATACAATTTAAGTGAATGCTTGACTTATTTTTAGTTTGAACTAAAATTAAACTTATAGCTATTCAAAGATATTTTATAGATGAATTTTCATCTTGGTATGTTTTCACTCCACTGAGAGCAAATTCTAGTGTTCGAGAGCATTTTAGGAAGGTGTTGATCGCCATGCAACTCATGACACATCGTTGGTTTAGATTATTAATGCTTCTAGTTCTAGTCACAGGTATAGGTGCTTACCTTGTCTCAGCCCATATCGTCCCTGAGCAACCCTGGCATCCAGTATCGGGGGCATATCTTCGTAGCACTTTTTACCTTAATTTGGGTCCGCAAATAAATTGGGACTTAATCGAGCAAGAATACTCATCTGAAATCACCGAAGAAGGATATGCGTTTTCAACCGTTTATGAAGCACTTGAACCTGTTGAGGCGATGTTTGATATTGAACTCATTGAGCCTATTCAGGAGGCAATCAATAATCAAGATGCAACTGCATTTTTCGATGTCTCAACACGAGCGAATTCGCTAGCAACACGCTATTATATTCGCGTCGCGGAGACCAAGCTGGATCAACCCGGTGCTGCCCTAAATGATGTCCTGACTGCACAACAAGTGTATCGTGCTTTCGGACAAGATTTTATTAGCAGCGTCGATCCAGAAGCATTCCGACAATTGGGATTTGCATGGCTAAATATGACCAATAGTGTCGGCAATAGTGGACTTGGCGGAGCAGGCAACACAGCCTCTAACTCCGATCAATTCATGGAAGCAAAGACAATCATTGAAGATTATCTCACCACAAACTTCGAGAATGGCGGGTATGTTGTTGACACAGCCGTCGGTCAACGATTTGCACCGATCCCAATGTCGGTGGGTGAGGTGACAATCCCATTGTGGACACCGCCCGGAATGAACCTGAACGATCAAGATCCGCTTCCTCTTCTACGCCTGAATTTTGAAGCACAGGGCTTTGAGGAATCAGATATTCCATTGGTCGCCTATGGTGATATGTTGTTTGATTCGCCCGAAATCTTTGGTGACCCAGCACGAAGTATGGGTGTGACCTGTTCAACCTGTCATAATCGCAGTGACATCAATCAAGCGTTTTTTATCCCGGGTGTGAGTCATCAGCCTGGTGCGGCGGATGTTGATGGCGCATTCTTCAATCCCTACTTCAACGATCAGCGTTCCGATTCTCTGGATATTCCAACATTGCGGGGGTTACGCTTTACCGGACCCTATGGTCGTGATGGACGCTTCGCAAGTTTACGGGAGTTTACGCGCAATGTGATCATAAACGAGTTTGCAGGCGAAGAACCCACAGAATTCATGCTGGATGCACTGGTTGCTTACATGCTGGAATTCGACTTCCAGCCCAACTCTTACTTAAACCCGAACGGCACATTAACAGACCTTGCATCAGAAAGCGCGGTACGTGGCGAAGTCATCTTCAATACAGAATATGACAATATGATGGATGGCATGTCTTGTGCATCCTGCCATACGCCAGGGTCACACTTTGCTGATGGCAACCAATGGGATATTGGTTCAAGTGATAATTACAGTCATCCCAATGCCTACGAAAATTTCTTTGATACACCAACACTGCTCAATATTGTCTATACCGCACCATACTTCCACGATGGTTCGCTCGACACATTGGAAGATGTTGTGAACTGGAAAAACGAACAATTTGAGATGAACCTCACTGACCAGGAACTTACCGATCTTGTCGAATATGTCACGACCATTGGGGCAGCTGATGAACCCTACGAAATTTTTGATGAGGAAAATACACCATTCCGCCTTGCATGGGCAGAATTGACCACTTTTGCAACAACCCTTGGCTCACAACACATCCCACAACAGGATGCTTATCATGCCATTTTATTGATCGATACAGTTGCACCTGATTTCCGCGCCGATGCCAGTGGTCTGCAAAATTATGATGATGCGTGGATGGTGTTTGAAGTCGCAGATAAGTTAGATGAAATCAAAACAGCGATTGAACAAGGTGATTGGGAACTGGCACAAACCTTATACGATGAGTACGAAACTTTAGTTGAAGAATATGGACCACAACTACGCTAATGATGAAGGGAAATGAAAACATGAGACGAAGCATTATATTAAGCCTGCTTCTCGGGATACTTATGAGTGTTGGATTACCGAGTGTGCTTGCCCAGTCCTCCAACTGTGAAGACATTGAAGTGGGAGTAGATCGTCCCTTGAATCTGGTCTATATCCCGCAGGAAAATCCTGAAAAGCTGATCGGAGATATTACAGAGATCAGCACCTATCTTGAAGGCGAATTAGGCATTCCAGTTGAGGGCTTTGTCGCGCTGGATCACGCTGCGGCAGTTGAGGCACTTGGAAATTGCTCCGCAGATGTCTCGTTCATGGGTGGATTACCTTATGTTATGGCACACGAATTAGTTGGTGCTGAAGTTATCCTGGGTGAAGTTTATCGCGGTAATGAAATCTATTATGGACGTATTTTTGTACGTGCTGATAGCGACATCGAGACAATTGAAGATTTAGAAGGACGCAGTATTGCCTTCGCTGACCCGATATCTGAGTCGGGCTATCTCTATCCGCTAGATATCTTTGTTCAGGCAGGTCTACTGGATGCAGAAGATGATCCACAAGAATTCTTTAGCAGCGTTTATTTTGCAGGGGGCTACCAGCAAGCAGTTGAAGCAGTTATCAACGGCTTTGTCGATGCGGCTGGTGCAAATCAGTACGTGACACTCTCATTACAACCGCAACAGCTTGAAGAAATTCGATGGATTGCAGAGTCAGACCCCATCCCCTCACACAATGTCATTGTTCGTCAGGGGCTTAATGAGGATCTTGTTGAGGATTTCACTGAAGCGATGCTGCAACTAAATGAACCAGAATTTCAATATCTGCTCCAGTACGTTTTCAGTCCAGATGGTTATGTACGGGTAAGCGACGATGCCTATGATGGTGTGCGTGAAATAGCCGTGCGTTATGGTTTCCTTGAGGAAGATGTACTTGAAGAGGAAAATGAAGACGGCATGACTGAGGACACTGACGATTAGGAGATGTCCAATGCCACCCCGTCCCGATACAACAGATCATACGGAAGCCATCCATATTTCCAATGTGCATGTGCAATACAAGCAATCTGAAAAACTAACTCTGAACATTGAGCAACTTCTTGTCTCGCAGGGGGAACGCATTGCTCTTGTCGGTTCCAGTGGCTCGGGGAAGACAACTCTATTGCGTCTGATTAATGGCTATTTACGCCCAAAATCAGGCAGCCTACATATCCTGAGTAAGGAAATGACAACCCGCCGCGCTCGTCGTCGTGATCTGCGACGGCGAGTTGCTTTTGTCTTCCAGAGTTTTAATCTCGTTGAGCGTGCCTCTGTATTTGAAAATGTGTTATGGGGACGATTAGGTTACGTCGGCACACTAGCAAGCATTGTCGGAGGCTTTACAGAAGAGGATAAGCAAATTGCCTTATCTGTTATTCAGGAAGTTGATTTATTGGATCAGATTGAGCAACGTTGTGATACCCTGAGCGGTGGACAACAGCAGCGTGTTGGCATCGCTCGCGCTCTGGCTCAAGAACCGGACATTATTTTGGCAGATGAACCCGTGAGTAGTCTGGATCCAGGTCTGGCAGAAGATGTATTGCAGTTATTGCTTAATGTTAGTGTTGCGCGATCCGCTACATTGCTAATGAGTTTGCACCAACCTGACCTCGCACGGCAGTATGCACAGCGCATCATCGCTTTGCAAACAGGACAAATTGTTTTTGATGGAAAAGCTGAAGACTTTACTGACGCAGAAATCAAGCACATCTATAGACAAGAACCGACAACAACGAGTGAGATTATATGAGTATTGGCGAACAACAGACAGATAGCTATTCAAAGTTGAAAGGCTATCCAAAGCCAAATTTGCGTGACAGCTTGCTCAAATATAGTGGACTGGCAATTCTGATTATTGCCTTTGTATGGGCATTTAACACGCTAGATGTTAATGAAAATGCTCTACGAAATAGCCCCGCAAATATCTTGAACTTCTTGAATCGAGCAACCCCGCCGGATATGTCGGTCATGGATGTTGCAATACAGGCAACACTTGAAACGCTCCAGATTGCACTACTCGGCACGGTTTTAAGTGCGATTGTTTCTTTTCCACTCGGCTTACTGGCTGCTTCTAATCTAACACCGGGTTGGATTCATTTGCCGATTAAGTCTTTCCTGACGATTGTTCGGGCAATTCCAGTGATTTTACTTGCCTTGCTTTTCGTCAGTGCGCTGGGGCTGGGACCACTTCCGGGTGTCCTGGCAGTTGCTATTCATTCGACAGGAATGCTTAGTAAGTTCTACGCAGAAGCCTTCGAGAATGCCCGCCCTGGGCCACTCGAAGCGTTGGATAGTGCTGGCGCAAACTGGTGGCAAAAAATCCGTTATGGTGTCTTGAGCCAGATTGCACCCGATCTGGTACGTGATAGCTTATTTCGATTGGAATTGAATATCCGTGAAGCAGAGATACTCGGGCTGGTCGGGGCTGGTGGCATCGGATTCTATATTCACCTCTACAGCCGGGCTTTTCAATATCAGAAGGTGGCTACCATGACAATTGTAGTTGTGATAATCGCTGTTCTTGTTGAACAAACCAGCGTAGCGATTCGTAGCCGTCTTCGTTAAGACAACATCCTTCAAGGCAAAAACTGCCCATACCCATCCAATATAATCCAACAGTCGCTTAGCTCACTACCCACGCAACATTCGCAACCCACTGCCGATCACGATGAATTCACTGATCTCGTGCCCAATCACAGCAATAGGTAGCGTAAATGCCCCTGTCAATGCTCCGACAACGAGAATAGTGATCACAACTGCTGATAACGCCAAGTTCTGGTTCACAACAGTTTGGTTGCGCTTAGCAAGCTGCAGAGCATACACGAGTTTCCCAAGGTCATCAGCCATCAGTGCGACATCGGCAGTTTCAAGTGCGACATCAGTTCCCGCTGCACCCATTGCAATACCAACCGTGGCTTCCGCCAGTGCAGGTGCATCATTTACACCATCCCCGACCATTGCCACATGACCGTGTTTCTGGGCGAGTTCTTGCACTCGTACTACCTTACCTTCTGGTTTAAGGTCTGCGTAGACCTCATCCACACCAACTTCGCGTGCAATTGCCTGAGCGGTGCGAGCGTTGTCGCCAGTCAACATGGCGACTCGAACACCAGCCTGATGTAAGACTTCTATTGTTTCACGTGCATTTTGGCGAATGGTGTCGCGGATGGCAATTAAACCCCATGGCGCTTGTTTGTCTCCAATCACGATTACTGTTTTGCCCTCATTCTGTAATGCTTCGATCTCAGTCATATATTCTGTCATCGGAATATTTAGCTGGTTTGCGAACAAGTCAGGACTGCCTGCGTAGATTGCAGATCCATTTACGCGAGCCGAGACACCAGCGCCTGTCAGAGAATGAAAGTCAGTCACTTCTGGAGGTCTAATGCCCTGTGCTTCTGCTTTTCGCATCACAGCCTTCGCCAGAGGATGCTGACTTAGACGTTCTACCCCGGCGGCAATGGTTAATAATTGCTCAGATGAGGTAATCCCATCTAACTGTTCATCTTTCAGTAGAATTACATCCGTCACTTCTGGTTCACCATGGGTTAAAGTGCCCGTTTTATCCAGAGCAACAACTGTAATTTTAGCAAGTTGTTCGACATATCTGCCGCCCTTAATCAAAACACCTTTGCGTGCTCCTGTTCCGAGTGTTGCAACCATTGTGATGGGAATAGAGATAACAAGCGCACACGGAGCAGCCGCAACGATGAACACAACGGATCTTGTCAACCATGTCTCCCAAGCACCATTGAATAGCAGGGGAGGCAACAGTGCAAACAAAATACCGACTAACAGCACTAGCGGACTATATACCTTGCCAAAACGCTCGATGAAACGCTGGCTACTACCTTTCTTTTCCTGTGCTTCCTCGACCATATGAATAATGCGTGCAATGGTATTGTCCGCAAAAGTTTTCGTAGCACGCACTTCCAGTGCACCCTGCTCGTTGATACTGCCCGCAAATACAGTATCTTCCGGTTGCTTTTCCACAGGGACACTTTCACCTGTTACTGGCGCTTGGTTAACATTCGATTCGCCAGCGATCACCACGCCATCGGTTGGAATGGATTGCCCCGGCTTCACAATGAATACATCCCCGACAAGAAGTTCTTCAACAGGCACTTCGGATTCACGCCCATCTCGCCGAACAAACGCCATTTTGGGGGTCAAGTCCATCAACGCTCGAACTGCTGATCGAGTTTTCTCTTCGGTATAGCCCTCGGCCGCTTCCGAGATAGAATACAAGAAAACCAACATAGCTGCTTCAGCAGGTTCGCCTAACAACAGGGCTGCGACTGCTGCGATAGACATGAGAAGTTCGATCCCAACTTCTCGCTCGAAGATCAGCTCTTCAAGAGCCTCACGCCCAAAGTAATATCCGCCAATCCCAACGGCTGAAATGTATATGCCATAAGTGACGATCTGCGTTACTCCGGCTTGTCCCAGAAGCCAACCAACCAGTAGCAACACACCAGCGACAACCGCCGTAATGACTTTTGGATTTCGCCAGATTTCTGGTTGCTGTGGAACGGCACGTCCCTCCTGTGGGGGAAAACCGAGTTCGTCCAACTTCTCGCGCAAAGTATCCGATGATGTTCTTAGGGGATCATAGGTTAGTGACACCTTTGCGGACTTGGGATAGACTTTTAACTCAACTAGACCGTTGCTATTATCAAGTCCTCGCTTAATTGTTGAGGCATCATGCTCGCAGTCCAGATTACCCACGTACACATCAAGTTGTATGTTTTTCATTTTCATCACTTTCTAATCACATCATTTTCTTAAAATCAATGGCGTTGTACGATTTTAATCGTTAATGTTCTCTATCCACCGAAGTATCCTGTGATAAGAGCAAAAAGAGCAAAACCAATAACTAGCATCAAGACACCGAGAGGATCTTCCTCAGTGTCTTGATCTATACGAAACTTACGCGCCTGTACAAGCATTTCATCAATGGCCACTCTCAACAGAATTCCAGCAGTGAATGCCAGCAAACTCAACTTAACTAATTCAGATTGATCCCGAATGATCCAGTAACCTACTGTCGCGCCCACTGTTACAGGAACAATAAAAGAAGCTGAAAGTAGTATGCGCTTCCACCGTGTTACCTCTTTCTGCTTAAAGGAAACAATTGTTGCAAAACCCTCAGGTATGTTCGAAGGGAGATTAGCAACCGCTAACAGAATCCCTAACTGCTGTTTCATACTAAGTCCTGTACTTATCATCAAACCATCAACAAATAAATCTACAGCAGTAGCGAAATAAATCATGAGCGGAGTTGTATCACTATCATCAGCTTGATCTGTGCGCCGATGAATAAACTCGATAACTTTGTCCAAAATAACGGAAAATATAGCACCTACTATAAATAATAAAATAACTAACCAAATCGCTTCGCTATTAAGAGCTTCGGGTATCAACTCCACTCCCACGATGGCTAAGAGGATGCCCGTTGCAGCATACAAAGATAAACTTATGAATCGATTCGAGTAGTCGAAAACTTCAACCAACACCCCTCCTATAAAGTTGCCTAGGGCAGGCAGGATTGCCAGCCCTAAAACATTTAAATATTCATCCATTGTTTAATCCTATGATTTAATGGCTTGCACGGTTGGCTGGGTTCCAGCATGTTCATCCTATACTTTTAACCTATTAATCTTTTAGAGTAGTTTCACTCTCATCATCCTGCATATCGTAGCGCGTGCATTCGTAAATCCCACGAGCTATATCTGCCAGAAACGATTCAGATAACTCAAGCAATTCTGCTACACGGTCATCGCTCAAGCGATAGGTCACATAGCGTCCAGACTGTTGTGACATAACCAATCCGCAGTCCTTTAAGCAACCAAGATGGTTAGACACATTAGATTGCGTAAGATCAGTAGCTTCTACAAGCTGGCTCACGGTGAGCGGAGTAACACGAAGCGCATCCAGAATACACAAACGTGATGGATCACCAAATCCGCGAAATAATTTAGCTTTCAAGTCTATTTCCAATTGCTCCGAAGCAATGAACATAAGGCAATCTCCATATCATTATATCAGTAAATGATGATATAATGATCTAACGGCTTCGTCAATCCGCATCTGTGCATCCAATGAACGGAACAGATGAGATGAGAAACAGGAGAGATGACATTGGAATAGTTCGGAAGGCATATTAAGTCTAGATACTCAGGTGGTTTTCGATAAACAATTGTGCTTCTTACGGGTAAATCACACTTGCTTCACACTGACTACACATTGTACACATATACTTGCACATAGATACGCCAGTGGTTCTGGCGCTGTCATCACGATTTACAGGGTATTCTCATGGGTAAAAAGATTCTTATTATTGAAGATGAGGCGAAAATTGTTCGTACTGTCAGGCTCTATCTTGAACAGAGTAGTTTTGAGGTAGTGTGGGCATCGGATGGCACTCAAGGTTTAGCCACTTTTCGTCACGAGAAACCAACGCTTGTGATTCTTGATTTAAACCTACCCGGAGAGTTAGATGGGCTGGATGTTTGTCGGGCGATCCGACGTGATTCAAATACTCCTATCATTATGCTCACAGCACGCATTGAAGAAACAGACCGTCTCATCGGGCTTGAATTAGGTGCAGACGATTACATCACCAAGCCATTTTCGCCACGCGAAGTAGTCGCTCGCGTGCGAGCAGTTTTGCGTCGAACTGAACAACCAGAAATCGCACTTGAGATTGTCGAAGCCTCTGACATTCGAGCAGATTTACAGAAGCGTAGTGTAGTTGTCGCAGGAGTACCAGTCGATCTGACGGCCAATGAATTCGATCTGCTAACTGTTCTGATGCGCCAGCCTGGTCGGGTATACACACGTGCTCAACTCCTTGAGATCACTCAAGGCACAAGCTATGTGGGATACGACCGCACCATTGACCAGCATGTGAAGAATCTGCGCCAAAAGATCGAGCCTGATACAGCCCAACCACGTTACATTTTGACTGTGCGGAGCGTCGGCTATAAATTTACTGAGGACTAAAAGATGAAGAACAGCCTTTGGATCAAGTTGATGGGGGCTTTCGTACTGATTATTTTAGTAAGTACGGGCATGATCGTATTTCTAATAGGTCGCACAACGGCTAGCCAGTTTGAATTATATACAACGCAAACAGGACAACAACGTGCTGCTCAACTAGCACCAGTTGCTGCTGATTACTACGCACGCACCGGTAATTGGAATGGTATTGACACCGTGTTACGTAACCCATGGAGCTACACCATGTCATCCGGCAACATGAGCGGTATGATGGGTGATAGAAGTCGATGGTCTGGCAATATGATGAACGAGGGTATGATGGGCAATATGATGACAGACGGTATGGGCATCATTTCAACTGACCGTATTATCCTCGCACAAGCAGATGGAACTGTTGTGGTAGATACAGGTGGTTCATTGGTTGGAAATCAAATAGACTCTAATGATCTGGCGAAAGGTGCATCAATTAGCGTAGGAAACCAGCTAATTGGGACGCTCATCATCACGTCACTGGATTCACTGGATACTCCTGCAGCCGATTTTCTCACAGCAGTCAATCAATCTGCTTTGCTGGCTGGAATTGTAGCAGGTGGATTGGCTCTCATTGTGGGTTCCATTCTATTTATTCAAATCATCCGCCCCCTAAGGAAGTTGTCCATCGCTTCACAAGGAATCGCGGACGGTGATCTGAGCCAGCGCGTGCAGGTCAGCAGTCATGATGAAATTGGTCAGGTTGCACTAGCGTTTAATCATATGGCAGCAACCTTGCAGCATTTCGCTGATGAAAGGCGCAATATGATGGGTGACATCGCGCATGACCTGCGTACACCGCTCTCCATCATCCAAAGCAATCTTGAGGCCATGATTGATGGTGTGTTACCGACATCGCAGGAAGAATTGACTTCATTACATCAGGAATCATTGCTTCTCAATCGGCTTATTACTGATCTGCGTACTCTATCATTGGCAGAGTCCGGGCAACTGAACCTGCAAAAGGAAATTATCGACCCTGGAGTAGTGATTCAACAGGTCGCAGATAGAATGCAACTGAGTGCTCAAGAAAAAAACATCACTCTTGAAACTGATATTGTATCCGATATCCTCAGAATCAAAGCTGACCCGACACGACTTCAGCAGATTATCACCAACCTGCTGGATAATGCCATTCGTTACAATACAAATGGCTCTCAGGTTGTCATTGCAGCACACCCTATAGAAGACTACATTGAATTATCTATTGCTGATAATGGCCCAGGGATTCCACCAGAAGAAATTCCGCATCTCTTCGAACGATTCTGGCGAGCAGAAAAATCCCGAAATCGAGCCACTGGCGGATCCGGATTAGGATTAGCTATCGTCAAGCAATTAGTTGAAGCCCATCATGGTCGAGTGTTTGTGGAAAGCCAGATAGATCATGGTGCCCGATTTGTAGTTCATCTTCCCCTCATGTAAAAGTGGATTACAATTGTCTATGCTCTTTTCCGAATTAATTCCTCATATACCATTGGGACTGTACAGCTAGCCTAAAAATCACGTCTCGATTTCTCACGAGAAGTTTTTTACACTCGAAATTGCCGTGCACTTCGAAAGAAACGCTAAGTACGTTTTGCTCCAAATTAGAATCCTGAGAAACTTCACACAAATCTCACACTTGCAGCATATGCGATACATGAATCGGTTGCATCCTATAGCTAGTAATGAATTTGACTAAAGGAGAATTTCTCATGACAATCAAACAACGGTTACTCGGACTAGCTTTAACTCTTATTTTAGTCGTTGCGGTTGCTGTAGAAGCATCCAGTACCCTAGCACAGAACGATGATGATATCCCTCCCACTCCATATTCAACTGGCACGATGGGATTAGGTTGGAATATGGATGGTATGATGTGGAGCAACTGGCAGAACGAGACGATGTGGACGTCGATTGCAAGCGCCATTGGCATCGACGTGAACATCCTCCTCGCTGAACTCCAATCAGGTAGCACCCTCACTCAAATCGCCGAAGCACATGGCGTGGATGTGCAGAATGTCTATGATGCGGTGCTGGTAGTAATGACTGAGCATATGAATTCGATGGTTGAAGCGGGCTACATCACACAAGAACAAGCAGATGTGCAACTAAATTGGATGCGCGATAATGTCGCACAGATGCCTATGCTCTCAACTACGGGTTTTGGCCCCTGCTCAATGGGAAGAATGATGGGCAATTATGGTTGGAATGGGATGCATGGAGGAATGATGGGGTTTGGATCACAAAGTAACCAAACTTGGCAGAATCACAGAGGACATATGGGTGCAAGACATGGATGGAATAATTGAATTGAGTAGGAGCTTCAATATAGACTAATATAAGATGCGCCGATTTACATCGGCGCTTTCTACTTTGGAAGAATCTCACCTCTGTTAAACTGGAACTGTATAGAATGATTTAGAGGACGGTAATCTTACCCCGTGGTTGAAAATTCAGCCAAAAGCAATCACTGCTATTCGTAAGCAGCTGGAAAATATCCTTTTGAGTTAGTTGCAATGGAAAGGTAATTGTAGAAACTATGAAGCTATCTCCTCTTCAAAAACGTTCTCAAGTTGCTCAATAACCCGATACTTCAGCATAGTCAAAGTCTGTGAAAGCTGATTGTGTTCGCGTTCCAGATTTTTGACACGAGCCTCATATTGTTCCCGAATACGCCTATTCTCAGAACGTAATGCAAATAGTTCAGCACGCAACATTGAAAAATCACATTCATCGGGATCTTGTTTCCCTATCACATCATAAGCGGGAGCCATTAGAATCATGCCACGAGATACTTCTGATGTACCCTGATCTTGCAAGACGATTGATCTGGTAGCTTACTGCTGATGTCGAGCGGATACCAGTAGCTTCACAAATTTCACGGATGTTGGGAACAAAACCTTAATCCGCCTGGTAATCATAGATAAAGGATAAAATTTCAATCTGACGATTGTTAATTCATGGTCATGGATGTTCATCATTTTTCATTTCTCCGATAAGCTCAATAATCCAGCTATGTACGGTATCGTGTCCTGCAAGTAGGTAAAAATCATTCACATCCTTGCCTTGTGGCACTTGAATACACTGTGTCGCTTGCGATAACCCAGCAATGTTTTCTGAAGCCCCCTGCCCCGCCGTGTCATCATCCATCCGAATGAAGATGCTAGGCGCAGTGATAAACTTTGAAAACCAGCGCGAGTTGATGCGTTTATTCGCAGCACTACCAATTGAAGCTGTGCTGACCAGATCGGTCACAACCTGTCTGACAATTAGTGCGTCAAACTCGCCTTCTGTGATCATGAGCGGTAGTGCTGGTTGGATAGTATCTGCGAGATATAGACAACCTTTGATGTTACCTCCACTGACTTGTTGATAACGTTGATGTCCAGCCGCACGACGCACTTTGATACCCCATAGCACTTGATCTGCATACCAGGGAATCGTAATGCCGCATGGCACGGTCAATCCGTTTAGGGTTTTCCATTCCCTATAATCACCGAGAATGTATCCTAATCTTGCTTCAAGAATAGTCGTTTCAGTTAATCCCCGTTGTTCTTTCAGGTAATTTAAAGCTTGTTTACCCTGCTCACCCCAAAGATTTAATTCTGCTTGTTTCACAATCTTTTCAGCTCTGGATCGCCATTCAGCGTCTGGTGGTTCAGATAAGACTGGAACGGTATTTTTGCGTTTGTCCATTGGCTGTTGAAGTTTTGGCAAATCCCCAGATGACAGCCTCTCACACGTTTCTTGAAAAGAAAGATTGTGATATTCTATCAGCCATGAAATGGCATCTCCACCATGACCGCATTTCCCAAAACAAACCCAGTGATCTTCATAAACAACAAAGGAATAGCCCTTCTCTTCATTATGAAGCGGACATTTATACGTGCTGTAGTTTCGTCCTCTGTATTTTGGCTTTCCCAAATCGTGTTCAATGAGATCACGACAATCCATATTCTGTTTAATTCGTTCAACATCAATCATGGTCTTTTGCCTTTCAGTAAAACTTTCGGCAGTGGAAATGCCAAATGTCAGATGTCAAAAGTTTTAACTTTCGACAGATCCACTGCCACAAGTTGATTTACGTTTCATTTAGTCGATAAACACGGGCAGAACGACCTCCGGTCTTGCGTTCTAATTCTTCAATGACACCTGAATCCAAGAGCGCATCCACAGCGGCATATGCCTCTTTGCGATTTTTGATGCCAGTCCCGCGATGGATTTCCCGTTTAGTTGGTGGTTGCTCTTTTTGAACACGAGCAATGAAATCGAGAATTTTCTGCTCATTCTTCACATCCTGACTGACATTGAGTTCTGCCAGAAGTCGATGTGCGGATGCCCGATATTCTTCTACGAGTAACTGTGCTTTTGCCCAATGTGCTAACGAGATACGCGGTGAGTCCTTTGCACCATCTTCAACCCAATCCATCGCGGTGAGAATCAGAGCAATCTTCATCGCCATGACAGGAAAACGCCCGTAATTGCCACGTAAACGCTCGTCCAATCCCCGTCGTGGGTCTGTCAATTCATGCATCGCTTCGGAATAAGCATTGAAATGCTGCATCACTTCTGGTTCGATCATGGCTTCTACCATTGGCAAGTGGACGGGTTCGTCAGCACTGTAGAGGGCTTCCCAGTCGGGTGGTGAAGGAAAGGCATTGTGGATGCGTAGTAAACGTGATTTCAAAGCCTCCATCTTTTGGACAAGTTCCGGAGATGGATCACTGACCACATAAGGCACATCCTTCTCAGATGGTGTCAGGGGCAGAATGCGTGCGATCAGACCACTCTCCCATTCTGAATCGCTTAGATACCGTGCCAGCATCGCGGGTGTCGTTGCGCCAATCAGCGAAAGCGCGGGGTTATAGATAATCAATTTGCCGTCGCCACGTAATTCACGTTCCATGCGATCCGGCGCGTCAAATAACTGCATGAGTGCCTCAGCGTGTCCTTCCATGTATTTCTTGGGGATGAGAATCTTGCTGGCTTCATCAATGCTCATGCCCCGTTGACCCGCAAAGCGAATACCCTGATCTTCCAGTTTCTTTTCATTGGGTAGGAGTTGTTCATAATTAGCAGGCTTTTGTCCAGCGAGCTTCGCCATTAGCATTTCCGGAGTGGTAGTTTCAGGTAGTAAAAGATGTTGGAGCGTACTACGAACCAGCTTTGTGATTGCCTTCAATCCGGTACTTTTGTGATAGTAGGTCGTTGGGGCGACCCATAGAAAATAGAGGTTGGGATGAATGTCATCGAAACTCAAGCGAAGCACACAGCGACGGGCAATCGCTAAGCCAACAGCCCAAAGCGGTGCGGATTCCAGAAAGATACGGGGAGTCATGGGTGATTTTTGGTTCAGCCACTCGGCACAATCTCGATGGAAACGCCCTACTTTATACGCATCTGTAATGAGAGAATCGCTAAGTTGTGCGTTGGTAGGCAATGGTGGAACATAGAGTTCATCATTGCCCTTTGTCTCAGTTTTCGGTGGCGGGCTTTTAGGGTCAATGTACATGATCTGTTGCATAATCTCATGATTCTGTGTGGCGATATCTTGCAGTGTTTGCCAACCAGCAGGGTTGTTCTGCGGATCGAGCGATTTAAGCAATAAGCTGGCAAGCGGACTCAAAACCAGATCATCAGGCACATCCATCTTAGACAGCACTCGTCTAAAGGCATAAGCATCATTCGGGGTTAGTTGCAATAAATTGGTGTTCATAATTTTGTCTCCAGGCAAAGTTAAACCAGAGTCATGCAAAAACATGACAAAAAAGCGATGTAATTCGGTTGCAGACGGCTGGAGACTGTGATAAAGTTTAAGTGTTCAGTTTAAACATATACCACCTTCGCCCAGCCCACCCGCACATTTCGAGTGGGCATTTCCATTTTTATGGGGGTGAACGATTTCTACTAAACATAGTTACCTCCCAAAAGGTCGCCGTACGGCGACCTTTTCACTTTGATTAGCTATTCAGATAAGCGTCAGCCTCATCCAGTAATTTTCTAAGGCTACTAAGACGTGCTCTTGCTACATTCACATCAGTCTCTTGGTCAAGAAGACCGCGAGCAATATCCTGTGCTGATGATGAACCTATAGATTTCATCAGCTTGACCAGTTGTCGTGTATGTTTTGGTAAATCTGAGGGGACGCTATTTGGTTCCTGAGTTGTTTGACACATCTCTTTGACTTGTTTTGCTGTGAGTCCAAAATTGATAACATGCCGCACAACCTCAGCATGATCTTCCGCAGGCATATCTATGATTTGCCGCAGAATATACTCATCCACGTTATGCCGATCTCCAAGCTCAAATGCTTCGTCAGATAGACGAAGAAGAGCTTTGTAACGGCTAAACCTTTTCTTATCAAGTCCTCCCATAGCTGCATAAATTGCTGATGTGTATTCCCGTTTTCCTCTGAGATCAAGTTCAAGTGCTTGTCGATAGAAATCGACTGGCACAGGTCCAGTTGGCATTTCGTATCCATGAACATAAAGCAGAAGCAGGGCGGCTTGTCTTGCCATCGCAATTGCAGACAAACCAGAGCGGGCGGTGTTTTCCTTTGCCTGACGAAAAGCAGATGCGGACTCGTGAGGGATGATGATGCAAGGAATCATGCCATCGCTCTCATAACCAGAGATGAAATCTCGCAAAAGCCACGTTGCCCAGTAGCGACGTTCACCTGTTTCAATTCGGAACTGCCGTGCCACACCTTCTGATACATCCACTACGGTCAGGGGGTTAACCTGCCCATCATCGCGAATGGTGATCGCCAGATTGACCAGATCATGAACAAGCTGTTCTTCAGGCGATAAGGGTTGTGATTCTTGTTCACTCTCATCATCAGGATTCCCCAATAAATCCAGCACATTATTGAAGGGTCGTCCCTGCTGACGTGCCGCAAGTTGAGCAGTCTGGATGAGTTCACGTAGTGCTTGAGTGGGTGTCATGCGATCACCATGAAATGCCTGATAAATGCGATCTGGTAAAACTCGTCGTGGTTGCAATGGATCAGGTCGCACAAGTTCTAGCAAGATGCGTTCGACTCGAAGGCTGTCATCCTGAAAGAATTCCATGTCATCGCCGCCGAGCATGTCAGCAGTGACACTATCCAATAAACTGGTGTTGATTGCGCGTTTATTGCGTGCCATGAGTTACACCACCTTCCGACGTGCCATCTGTCGCACAAGGTTGCTGACCAGTTCGGCATAGGCGTTGCTTGCAGGCGCTTTGGGATCATAATTGAACACGCTCAGGTGATTGTGATGCGAATAGGATACGGCTTCATTCTGGGGGATCACACCGCAAAGAAGCTGACCCAGAACACTATGTGATTTGAGTTCATTCAGCAGTTGATTGTGACCCTTGATACGACTATCCATTTTGGTGACAAGAATGCCACTAACGCGCAGATTTGGATGTCGCCAGCCTTCACGAATGTCATTGATTTTGTTGATGACGCTCAGCAAACCAACGGTTTCCAGATAACGAGGTTCAACTGGTACGATGGCATCCGTAGCTGCCAGCAATCCCATTTCAGTCATCAAGGAGAATGAGGGTCGGGTGTCGATGACAATTGCCGCATAGTGTGGGGCAATCTTTGAAAGGGGGTCGGCAATCCGATAGGGTGCGCCTGCTGTACCTGTTAGCTCACGCTCTGCACCTTCCAGCATAGGGGATGCAGGCAAAACGTGTAAGTCAGCATCCCATTCACTGGGAACAATACATTCCGCCAGAACACGCGATGCTTCTTTGCGATCTGCCATCAGGACGGTGTACAGACTGTTATCTGTGCCAAAGTCGTTGCGACCAGTAGTCACCAGTGACGCATGTCCCTGACTGTCTGTGTCGATTAAAAGCACACGAGAATTGTTCGCTTTGATATGGCGCAAGACATGCACCAATCCCAATGCAATATTCGTTGCAGATGTGGATTTCCCCACACCGCCCTTATGATTCGTTAGTACGATTGAACGAGTCATGATAGATATTTCCTCCGCAAACTGAAGTTAATTGAACAAAACCGCTTGCGAAAACAAGGAACTGCCAACCCGTGATATGCTATGGGACGGGAGTGCCGTTTGCCTCCGCGACGGTACTTCAAGGTGCGATGGGGGAGGAGTGTGTCTCCCTCATTTCACCGTAAAGCCAAATCAGCGTTTGTTCGAGAGACGCGCAAGTATCGCGCTCTGAGGAAATATCAGTTGCTGGAGAAAAAATGCGGTTTTGTATTGTGGGGGATGTTCGGATTGGGTCTTATCGGGTTCAAGTCCCAACATGCTTTTATCTTCCACAAGAGTGGTCGTGCCGATCTCGAAGACGCGGGGTTGGGTGTTTTCAGTGTGGTTTGGGGTTTGTTTTCTTCATTATCGTGGTTCAGCATCAGTGGCTGCTGTGGAGGTCGCTTTTTTGTCGAACACGCTAGAAGATGTTCAAATACTATTGTTAGCTAGGTGTACAGTCCCAAAGTGAGATGGGACGGATCGAATAAGAAGCGATCAGGTTGTTGTTGCCATTTCTGGCAGATAAATTCGTAGGGTGTTAATCCTTTCAACGTTTTGAGCCGTCTGGCGAAATTGTATGCCATGAGATAAGTTTTCCAGATGCTCACGCAACTGTTGGTGAGTGTCGTAGAAAAAGTGATAAACCGTCGCTTCTTTCAGAGTACGGTTCATGCGTTCAACTTGTCCGTTCGTCCAGGGATGCTTCGGTTTTGTCAATCGATGCTCGATCCCATGTTGCTCACAGATACGGTCAAATAACAATTTGAATGCGTATGTGTCACCTCTGCGATTTGCAAACAGGATACCATTATCAGTCAGTATCGTGTGGATTTTGTAGGGAACAGCAGCGATCAAGTGACGTAGAAACTGGACAGCATTCGGTCTGGTGGCGCGATCGTATAATTCAGCAAAGACGAATTTTGACGTGCGGTCAATGGCAACGAACAGATAAAGTTTACCTTCGTCTGTCCGCACTTCAGCAATGTCGATATAGAAGTAGCCAATGGGATATTTCTTGAATTTCTTTTTTGGAGCTTTATCCTGTGTGTCGGGTAAACGACTAATACCATGATGTTGTAGGCATCGATGCAATGAGGAGCAGGTGAGATGCGGGATCGTTTCCTGTAGGGCATAGAGACAATCATCCAGTGGTAGTAAAGTTTGTTTGCGGAAGGCAACAATCAATGCTTCTTCGTCACTAGTCAAAACACTTGATTGTCTCTGTTTCGGTCCCATAGCATGATCTTTAACAGGGGGTCGTTTTTTCCATTTAGCAACGGTTTTCGGATTGATATTGTACCGTTGTGCCAGCGCTCTTATGCTCTCTTGACTATTTTGGATTGCTCGACGGATTGTCTCAGTCGTTGTGGCGCTTCCGTGAAGTACTTGTCCCATAGATCATCCTTTTGGCTTTTGGAAACTGTACCACTATACTCTCAGACTAAACACCTAGTTAGCAGCCGTGCGAGCTTCAGAAGTCATATGAGTTACGTAATCCTGAAACGCCATCTGTCCTGTTTTTCTTGTACATCCCCTCAAATCCGGGTGTTCTCGACGAAGCTGATAGAGACGCATACGATCCAATTCCCATTCACTCTCCATGTCCGTTGACCTCCAAAACTATCTTCATAGGAAGTAGAATCAGGAGATGAAACAGAAAAACAGGACAGCTTGTGCAACGAACACCAGGGGGACGGTGCTCCCCAACAATACAGAACACACGTTCTGACATATGTTCTCCCAAATCCACTTTTTCGGCTAAACTGAGACTGTATCGACGACTTGGAGACCGTTTTGACTGCCGGTGCTCCGCCCATTTTCCCAGTTCTTCGTCCTTTTTACTTGATTTCCTTCCGGTTTTCCACCTCCCTTGTTGCTGCGGCTATTTTTTTGTTGTGCCGCAGCAGCAGCAACCAACCCACTCGGCATCCATTTTTGCTGCAATTTCCTGCCGTTCTCTGGGCCTCTCATCTCAAAAAACAGTGGACAAGCAAAGCAGGCATCATCCAAGATGACAACTCGACACTCAACTATCCTCCTCATGTCTTTGTATGAGTGACCTTTTCACCACTGCCCATGTACCGCAAACAGATGCGGTCGCAAACAGATGCGGTCGCAAACAGATGCGGTCGCAAACAGATGCGGTCGCAAACAGATGCGGTCGCAAACAGATGCGGTCGCAAACAGATGCGGTATAATCAATTGACAGTTTATACCGAACGGGATGACATCATGGCTGAACCGATCACAATCAACCTGAAACTCCCCCAAGCGTTGGCCTCTGGGGAAATCGTCGCGTTTGATGTGAAGGAAGCTGATTATATGGAATCGTATGCAGAAAGCCATCATGAATGGGTCAAAGGAGTTGTGGTTAAAATGTCACCTGTGAGTTTCAATCATGACCAGATCGTGATGTACCTGCGCAACCTGCTGTTTGCTTTTCTCTCCGCAGCCAATGTACCTAGTAACCTCATGAGTGATCCCTTCGTCATGCGCCTGCCCAATTCACGTCGTCAACCCGACTTGCAAGTGGTGTTGGGTGAGAATCAAGCAAATATTCAGGATACTTACATGGATGGCCCTGCTGATATTTGCATTGAGGTGGTGTCGCCAGGGAGTGTTAGTGTCGATTATGGTGAAAAGCTAGGTGAATACGAAATGGGCGGTGTACATGAATATTGGATTGTTGATCCACAACGCAAACGATGCTTATTCCATCGTCTCAATGACGAGGCATTCTATACAGATGCACCCTTAAGCGAATCAGGTGATTACACCACCCCCCTGCTCCCCGGTTTCAAGCTCCACATCCCAACTTTGTGGCAAGGTACACTACCTGACTATGGTACAGTCTGGCAAATGGTTCAATCAATGATCAAGACCTGATATCTTCGACCTACCCGTTCAATACTCTTCCCTTGAAATATCCGTAAGTATTGAAGGTTTTCCTTTACCTCTATTCCTCTTCCGTTGGGAGTTGATCAAGGTACTGCTGGGCTTGTCTAAGTAAGTCAATATCGTTAGGGAAAAATTCGATAACCTCTTCATAGATTAATTCAGCGGCTTGCACATCACCAATCTCCTGGTAAAGCTCACCCCAACGCAAATAAATTCGCCCCATGTACGGATTACTCCGACCAATATTGCGTTGAACAAACCCCTCGACTTCATCAATAGAGAGGCGTTGGTCGATAATTTCATTGATTCGTGTTTCCGCTTCTGCCACCAGTTCTGGAACTGGGTAAGCATAGTCCGTCTGCCAAATCGACACCACCTGGGCATAGCCGCCATAATACACGTTTTTCTGTTTTGCTTCGTTGAATTCTTCATACCCTGTCAGGGCAGTGAGATATTCGCCAGCGTCGTAGCTAGTCGTTGCATCATCCAGGTAGCGCCTTGTGAGCAACAAAGCATCGTACCAGGCTAGTCCATAGGTTCCAATAAACAGAACGGATGCAATCATAAGTTTATACAATAGCTTTGATTTTTCTGAAATCAATTGTGACGCGGGCATGGCTATTTCTCCAAGGACACATTCGCAAATGCTTTGACAAACTGTTCTTGCATAAAGAAATACACCACAACCAAAGGTAATGTAATCAGGGTGGTTGCTGCCCAGATTTCTTGTATGTTCTCACCTGGAACTGTGCCTTTAAACTGCTGCAATCCCAATTGCAGTGTGTAATTTTGGGGTTGATTCAAATAAAGTAGGGGGCCGAAAAAATCATTCCAACTGGCAATAAAATTTAGAATAGATACTGTTGCCAGGGCAGGACGCGAAAGGGGCAAAATGATGCGTATGAAAATCCTCCACTCAGATGCTCCATCAATTCGTGCTGCTTCCAATAACTCATCTGGGATGCCCACCATAAACTGCCGAATCAAAAAGATGTTATAGACACTGACCGCAGAAGGAATTATCAAAGACTCAAAACGTCCGACCCAGCCGATGTTGTAAATCAGAACATAAGTCGGGATCAGGAAAAGCACACCAGGTATCATCATGGTTGCCAGCATATAGGCGAATATATGGTTACGACCTGGAAACTTGATGTTTGCCAGCGCATACGATGCCAGGGCGCTCAGTGATGTGTTGATGAGTGTGATCGACACGGCAAGGATGAGCGAGTTGCGGAATAGTCGTGGAATATCCAGGTGCTCTATGACATTGATGTAGCCGCTAAACGTAACTTCTGATGGTAAAGCAAGCGGACTGTGGATAATTTCACGGCCTGGCTTGACGGAATTCATCACCATGTAAAAGAAGGGATACAAGACAACAACAGAGCCAAGTAACAGAAGAACACCACTGATCGTCTCTACCCAATTTATTTTTGCTGTCAGTTCCTTCATGATGTCACTCGTTGTCTTTGAATACTTGAAACTGTAAAATAGTGAGCCCAGCAATCATCAACGCCAACACCAGGCCAAGAGACGAGGCATAACCAATATTGCTCTGATCAAACGCTTCTCCATAGAGATAAAGAACGGGAGTCAATGCCTGATTATGCGCGCCACCCTGAATATCAAAGGCCACAAACACCTCGGTGAACATTTGAAGACCATTGATCAAATCAACTGTAAGCAAGAACAAAAACTGGGGGCGAAGTTGTGGCAGCGTAATGAAGTGGAATTTCTGCCATGCATTTGCACCATCAACTGACGAGGCATCATATAGCATGGGGCTGATGTTATACATACCAGCTAGAAAGATCACCATGCTAATGCCAAACCACTTCCATGTGTTGATAACAGCAAGGATGGGCATAGGGAGCACCCGCGATGACTCCCAGAATACCGAGCTATCCAACGCACCTGTGCCGATGAGAAGGGCCTGAACTGGGCCTTCTGGACTGGCCAGGTATTCGCCGATTGTCATCAAAACAACTACCGAGGTAATGACGGGTAGAAAGTAGATCATCCGAAAAAAACGCCCGCCGAAACGGGCCTGGAAGATCAGCCCCGCAACAGCCAGGCCCAGGAAGTTCTTGAGAAAGATGAAAATACCCTGATTGTAAAGAATATTTCCCACACTTTTCCAGAATAGAGGGTCAGTAAATGCATCAATCCAGTTTTTCATGCCGACGAAGGTGCGTGCTTCAGGGCGGACAAACGAATAATCATAAAAGGTCAAAAAGAAGGATAAGATCAATGGGTAAAGGCCGAAGACCGTATATAGAAGCAACCAGGGCGAAACAAACACATACCCCCACCATCCCTCGCGCATCCGCTGGAGGATACTCTTTGAATGCAGATTCTGGGCATGATAGACTTGTAATACAGTATTTGTTGAACTCAAATCAGACATAATTTAATGGCCTCAAGACTATGGGGTAGGGATGTGAGTCCCCCACACCCCCAAGTTATAGTAGAAAATACCAAATGCTATTCAGCCAGGGCTTCCAGTGCACGCTCAGCCGCTTCGGATGCTGCATCCTCATCTGCAAGGGTATCCTCAACGACGGCCTCATGAATAACCGCTTGAATCTCGATGGCTACAGTTTCGGCAGCAGCAAATTGCTCCGGCAAAATGCCATTCTGTGAGACTTCGACGAAAGTCTGGCGTTGGACATCCTGGAAGTATTCATCATCCTTCAGGCTTTCCAGTACGGGCAAATACCCAAGTTCAGTGATGAAGGTGTAATTATTCTCATCTTCCATCACAAACTGAACAAACTCCCAGGCACGTGCCTCACGCTCTGGAGTTGTTTGCAGGATCATCATGGCACGACCTCCATAAGTTGTGAAGCTAGTATCCCCTGTATGGGGAACAGGAATAGGGGCAACGCCCACATCTTCGCCAATAACCATTGGTTCATCAGCGGCACTTTCTAGATTGGGTTCCCAAGAGTAACCATATTGCGGCCACATACCAATGCGACGGCTGAAGAAGTTGGTCTCCATGGTGGGAGGCGCAAACTCCTGTGCAGCATCCAAGAAACTCAGGAAATTGCCCAATGAACATTCGCCATCATCAAAGACAATGTTCGTGCCAATGCGGTTCATTAACTGGCATTCCCCTTGGTTAGCATTTAAATATATAGGCTGAAGCATATTCCAATACCACCCTCCCCAAGACAAGGCTTCATTCCAGAATACAGTACCATAGATATCGTCCCCTAGGGCATCAATCGCTTCTGCCGCAGTCAGAAATTCATCCCATGTTTCAGGAGGACTATCAGAATCAAGCCCCGCCTCTTCAAATAGTGATTTGTTATAAATCATGAGGGTCACATCAGCACCAAGAGGGACATAGTAGCTGCCACCCCCAATCTGAGCAACTGCTTCTGGTACAATACGCTTGAATAATGCTTCTGCACCTGCCAATTCGTCAAGTTGCACCGCAACTTCATCGGCAACCAGTGTGCCTAGTTGTGGGCCGAATGAGGTGATAATGATATCGGGCTGATTCCCTGCGGCAATCATTGCCTGGAATTGCCCACCCTCAGGCTCCAGTTCTAGTGTGACGCTCACTTCAGGATGGGCTTCCATATAGTCATCGGCGATACGCTGCATAGTTTCCTGCATTGCACCTGCAACAACCGAAACCCGAATACTATCGGTTGGCTTAACGTCCTGGGCCTGTGTTGCCGAGAATAGCCCGAGTATTAAAACTAAAGTCAAAAGTTTATGATTCATATCGTAGATCTCCTAAATTAGGCTTCTTCCATTGAAATCTAAAATTATTGAGGGCTTACCAAGTTTGTATCATGAAAGAAACTCCTTTGTGTAAACGCTTTTACAAAGAAGCAAATAAAAGATTAAACAATCTTTTTTGCTCCGCACGATGCTCGGACAACTAAGTGCGTAGGAAGTTTGACTAAGGGATTATGATGCCCCCTTTTTGATTGTCCGATACAACTCAATACATATTCCGCCGCCTGATACCCTAGTTCATAAGCGGGTTGTGCAATGGTCGTTAGAGGAGGGTCAATATAACGAGCAGGCAGAATATCATCAAAACCCACCACAGCTATATCATCAGGAATTTTTAAGCCCCATGTCTGTCCAGTTTGAATAGCATCAATTGCCATCTGGTCATTTGCAGCGAATATGGCTTGGGGACGATTGTTATGCGGTAAATCAAGAAGCATTTTCATTGCAGTCTTACCACTACCAGGCAGATAATCTCCAGCAACAATATATTCATCTGGTAGAGTCAGATGATGTTCATTCAGAACATCAGATAAAGCACGCAACCGTTCTGAATTGTCAATTGTCACATCACTACCGGTAATGTAAGCAATGTGTTTGTATCCCAGTCCAACCAAGTGGAGTGCCATTTGCCGTGCACCGTCATAATTATCTACGACAAAACTCGGAACATTTTCCATACGCTGTTTGATCAGACCAACTGGGACCTCCTCTTGCAAAACACGCTTCATTTCAACCTCTGGTATTTCATCCACTGCGACGAGTATCATAGCATCAATGTAGCCTTTCCGAAACAAACTGCCATAATGATGGGGCCGGGAGGGACGCGGGTGATTGGCAATCAGCAACCCATAATCAGCATTGCTAGCCGCATCTTCGACACCACGCACAATCTCGAAGAAAAATGGATCATTAACCAACGGGATAACCAACCCAAGAATGTTGGTTTGTTGCTTGGCAAGACTCTCGGCGAGCGAATTGCGTTGGTAATTTAGTTCTCTAACAGCATTCAATACTTTTTCACGAGTGTCAGGATGTACACGGTCACGATTATTCAAAACACGGGATACTGTCCCGATCGATACACCAGCATGCTCTGCAACATCAAAAATTGTGGTCGCCATGTTTATCCAAACAGAATCTGTAAAAGCGCTTTTACAAGTCTAGCATTGTTATCAAATGATTGCAAGGACGCCATAGAGTAAAGGCAGGGCGATTGCATCAAACATGGTCGGTCTAGGATGTTCTGAAGATATGTGGTATCGAGCGCGGCTTTGTAGCGTTTGGGACGCAAACTGTCCGTTGAAAGGTATGTTGAGAGCCAATTGGCGCAGGATCGCCATGTCCCACCCGTGTCCGAGCGTCACCCTCCTGAAAGGTCACATCCAACACCTAATGCAAACTGTTTTCAACCACCCAGTGAAAACGAGTAGCCGACAACAACTACTCAGCATCTGCATCTCGACTGCCGCTAATGTAATAAGCGGTGTCCAGGGTTATTTTGTTGGTGAAGTGTCGTTCCTGCTGCATCCACACAATCGTGCTTAGATCAGGCCAACCATCAGAGTTGCGGATATAGTCAAAGGCGAGGGGGTGACCAATAGCCCAGCACGGTCGGATTTCAATCCGTCCATGCCTTTTGTTCACCGTTTTTGTGTAACTGTGGGTGTGCTGTTTTTCTGTTTCATCTCCTGATTCTACTTCCTAACATCCTGGCTGTGTTAAAATCTCCAGTCATCTGAAGCTGGTTTTGGAGGTCAACGGACATGGAGAGTGAACGGGAATTGGATCGTATGTGTCTCTATCAGCCTCGTCGAGAACACCCCGACTGGATATTGCAGCAACTGGCGCACACGATTGGACGTTGCTTCAGCTGGGTCAAGAAATGGCTCAAACGGTTTCGAGAGGAAAGAAGACCATCTCTGGCAATAGGGTGCGGGCGGTGATTTGAGGTCTGCGTGATGAGTTGAAAACAACTTATGGGCGGGTCGTAGGACCGAAAACAATCCTGTATCATTGGCATAAGGATCCCCTGCTTCAGGCCCAAGGCAGCTATCTGCCACGCTCAACCCGAACCATCTGGCGAGTCCTCAAGGAGGGTGGCCGCATTCGGACCCGAGTGTGAGACCATCCCCCCCTCCAACGACCTGAGCCGATGCAACACTGGAAGGTAGTTGACCGGGGCAGATCCATCTTGGTCAACACACAAACCCAACCCCACTAGAATGCTGAAACGGCGCTCCTGGCGGTGGTCTCTTTGCTGATCCTGATGGGATTGCCAGGGAAGCTACGCTTCGACAACGACACGCGTTTTGTGGGCAGTGGGTGAGCAGATGGCTTCCCTTCACCCTTGATGCACTTCCTGCTCTGTCTTGGGATTGAACCTGACTGGGATGAGCCGGGCAATGGCTTCCGGCTCATCCACGCCATGTTTCATATCAACATAGTGAATGTCCTGCAAGTCCTCGACCAATTGTGTGCGGTCACGGGCTTGGATGATGATAATCGATTTTTGTAGGCGCTGGGCTTCAGTCAGTTCAACCCGACAATATTTGGATTCAATCGACTCGTTAGAGGCCATGGGGTGCTTGATTGGTGTCGGCAGGTTGCATTTGTTACAGGTGCAGGTAGAGTTGCTCAACGAGTTGGAGATCGACTGTATGAGATGAATATCTGAGCCATGAGAAACTTGCTTATGATGATAATATTTTCTGTGATTATGACATAAATTTAAGAATGCTACAAATATTTTAGCACAAGATGGTTGCTTCAAAATCAATCGCCTGTAAGCAAATAGGCAAGTACGGGATTATACGGATGTTATCTTTTTCAGATTTCATTCATGATAAAAGACAGTAAAGACATATGCAGGCTAATTCAACCACAAAGGGAAATTACCGATGTCGTTCTTAAAAAGCCGCTGCTAACGTTGAAGGAGATAAGGCCTTATGACTATCAAACTGGATTGGTATGACGAAAGTCAGACAACCATTCATGCTTACTTCGAGGGACACTGGAGTTGGGATGAGGTCTTTCTTGCTGAGCCGGATATTCACAGCCTCCTAGATCACATAGACCATCCCTTTAGTGTGATGATTGAATTTGAAGATAGGAATTGGTTACCTCAAGGAGTTGTTGCCAATATTCCCAATATGCTCGGGATGTTTACACAGCACAAGCACCTTTCTGTGGTTGTAATTTTAGGCGCGGGGCCGATGATCAACGCGGTGTTTAATATGGTTTTGATGGTTGCGCGGCACAAAATCCCGTCTATTGAGTTGAAATTCTCGGAGACAATTGGTGAAGCGCATTCTTTAGTTACTACTTTATTACATGAAAACAGTAGCTAAACGTGCTGGCTCGTTCGATATAGGCTGTTAACAGATAAGGATTATCGAGATGAAATATCAAGTGTTGTGGTTCGTTAGAAATCAAATTGCGTTCCTAGATTTTCTCATGTCACCTACCGAAAGTGATATTGTTCAAAGTACGAGGGACGTCTATGCTATGCTTAAAGCTAGCCCTCATAGTATGGTTTATTGTATTACAAATTACTCTGAGGATAGCAGCCCCTTGTTAGGGGGGGAGACAGAGATGACGTCTTACTCGGCCAGATCGGTTACGAAGCAAGAATGGTCGTTAATCATTCAAGAACAAACTGAACTTCCAAAGCCTATGCTTCAAAGTGCCGAGCAATACATAAAATTGCGCATTAAATCGTTTACATCTCTGGGTAAAGTCATTGAGTATTTAATGAGTACTGATCCATCAATTGATTGGGGAAAAGCAGATTGGCATGTATTTCCAGACTCCATCCTAAGTCTTAAAGGAATACAATTACAACCAAGCGATTTAGCGCATACTCTTCTTAGGGGGACCATTAATCTGGCCTAAAATCATGTGTGGAAACACCCCCACCGCTTTAGGTTTCATATTGAAACGAACTATGGATCCCCAAACAGATTGGCCGCCAGTCGTGACGCAATAACTGAGCTGGGAGCATGTCTAGCAAAGCTGTCTCATCTGGGGCAACACCGCAGAAACAGGAACTTCCCCCAGCCATGATCGGCAGATCAACGGATAGATGCATAGGTAACGATAGTCCACTCTTCGCCAAAATGCATAATGCTGCTATTCTAGGGGCGGATGTGGTGCTTTGTGCTTATGATCCTGAAATCTGTGAGGTCGTTTCCAGTTAACAATGTCGATTATTCTCGTTGGTCTAAATCATCGAACTGCCCCGCTCCAATTACGTGAAAAGTTGGTGTTAAGAGACTATTCACTCCAGAGGGCCCTAGAAAGCTTGCGATCCAAACACCAGACAGTTTATGAAGCTGTGATCCTTTCAACCTGCAATCGGCTGGAGATTTATGCTGTTGTGGACGCGGGTTGGGCATCTATAGACGGCTTCATCGCTGGTTTGCAAAACATCTCGTTAGAGCAAGTCCTCCCTCACCTATACCATCATGAAGGGATGGAGGCGGCACGCCATTTAATGCGGGTTGCCTGTGGACTGGATTCGATGATTCTGGGCGAAACCCAAATTTTGGGGCAGGTCACGCGAGCCTTTAGTGCTGCCCAGTCTAGGGGCCTGACTGGTCCGGTTCTATCAAACTTGATGTCGCAGGCGGTCCATGCCGGCAAGCGTGCCCGCACTCATACGGATATCAGCCGTTTTACGACCTCAGTGAGTCATGCTGGGGCGTTGATGGTCGTGGATAAGCTCACTATGCCGAACATCCTGGTGATTGGTGCGGGAGAGATGGCGATGTTAGCGGCGAAGGCGCTGCAAAAACATGAGGTTAAGCATCTAACCTTTATCAACCGCACCTACAGCCGTGCCGAGGCATTGGCAAATGACATCGGTGGTACTGCCTTGAGCTGGCTGCAGCTAGGCGAAGCGCTAGTTTGGGCGGATGGCGTTATCGCCGCCACAGGTGCATCCCACCCCATCATCTGTCGCAGCGATGTGGAACAGCAATTGTTCAAGCGGGAAGGGCGTCCTCTTCTGTTTGTGGATCTCGCCGTTCCGCGTGATATTGAAGTCGCGGTGGGCCAGATCGAAAATGTGCAGCGTTACGACATAGACGATCTCAAATCCATTGTCGACGGCAACATTGCCTATCGGCAAGCGGCTGTACCCCAGGTCGAAGCCATCATTGAGCAGGAGATTCACACTTTTACCCAGTGGTATCACAGCCGGGAAGTCATCCCTGTGGTCAAAGATTTGCGGCAATGGGCGGCAGAAGTTGCCCAGACCGAAGTTGACCAGGCATTGAATAAACTGGGGGAGACGGACGAACGGACGGCGCAGATCATCCAGCGCTTGGCGCATCGCCTGGTCAATAAAATTCTACATGAGCCAACGGTGCGGCTGCGTGGTCAGGCAGCAGAGGGCAAGGGTTATGGTTATGCCCAGGCCATTTCGGAATTATTCGGTTTGAATAGGCTAGAATGAGGGCGGAGGCCTGCCAGGTTTATGAATGTCAAATTGGGGACACGCGGCTCTGATCTGGCCCGCTGGCAAACCAGCCACGTCGCCACCTTATTGCAAAAATCCCATCACCATCTCATCATTGAAACCATTGTCATCACCACTCAGGGTGATCGCGTGTTGGATACGCCCTTGCCGTTGGTGGGTGGTAAGGGCTTGTTCACCGCCGAGTTAGAAGCCGCCCTGCGCAGCGGTGAGATCGACATTGCGGTCCATAGCTTGAAGGACTTGCCCATTGAAGACCCCGATGGTCTGATTGTTGGCGCAATTCCTGAACGGGCTGATCCAGCGGATGTGGTGGTGAGCCGTAAAAACTATACACTGGAAACGTTACCGAGGGGTGCAAGCGTTGGAACCAGCAGTATCCGGCGTGCTGGTCAACTGCTGTGCAAACGCCCTGACCTAAAGATCCAGGCCATTCGTGGCAACATTGATACACGGGTGCGCAAGGCACTTGATTGCGATGGCCCTTATGATGCGATTGTGCTGGCCCAGGCTGGGCTCTCACGGTTAGGTATGGATGATGTTATCAGCGAGGCCCTGCCATTCAGCGTGATGCTGCCGGCTCCTGGCCAGGGTGCATTGGGGGTACAATGCCGCGACGATGGTGGATGGCTGCGTCTGGTGGAGCCTGTTGGCCATCAAGAGACCGCTATTGCTGTCTGTGCTGAGCGTGCGTTTCTGGCAGCGCTGGGGGGCGGGTGTTGTGTACCTGTAGCAGCCTATGCCCACAAGCAAGCAACAGGTGCATATCATCTCATTGGGCGGATATGCGCGGTTGATGGGACACATCAAATTGAAGTCGAGACGCGCTTCAGTGTGGATCGTGTGGACGACGCCAGAGAGGTGGGTGCTGATCTGGCACAAACCGCCATTCTTGAAGGGGCAGCTCATATTTTGGAGACAATTGAATGAGGGGTACGCTGACTGGGAAGTATGTTGTCAACACGCGAGCGCTGCATCAGGCTGAGACGTTGGATCGTCTCATTCGAGAACGTGATGGGATTCCAGTGTCGTTTCCCTGCATTGCCATCCAACCGCCCAATGACCCATCTGAACTTGATGCGGCCTTGGAGCGATTAGTGTCTGGTGCATATGATTGGTTACTGTTGACCAGCGCCAACACAGTCTATAGTCTGGCGCAGCACACGCAGGCATTGGCAGACAGCGGGGCATTCAAAACAGCGGCGATTGGTCCATCTACAGCGCAGGCAGCACGGGATCAATTGGGTCTAAGTGTTGATTTGATACCGAATGAGCATATCGCAGAAGCACTCGCCCAGGTGGTTTTGGCCGAAGGGGGGAAGCACATCTTTCTCCCTGAGTCGGGGATTGCGCAGCCAGGTTTGCGGGAACAGTTAATGGCAGGTGGCGTTCATGTGGATGGGATTGTTGCCTATCAGACGGTGTGCGGATCGGGCGGTGTTGATCTCTATGCCCAGCCATTAGATATCATCATTTTTACCAGTTCTTCCACAGTCCAGGGCTTTGTGGAACGGACACAGAGCAATAGACCGCCGCTTGATGAGGTGATGGTGGTTTGCATTGGCCCCAAGACTGCCCAGACTGCACAGGATTTGGGTTTTAGTCTGGTGATGGTACCGGAAACCTACACACTGGAAGGCATGTTGAACGCTATCGCCGTATCAGTTGGGAGATATCCTCAACAATGAACACTCAAACAGAAACCACAACCCAACCGCTCATCATCCGAGCGCGACGCCTACGCCGGACAAGTGCCCTACAACGGATGGTCCGCGAAACGGCGCTGACGCCGGATAACCTGATTTATCCTTTGTTTGTGCGGCCTGGAAAAGACATCCAGAACCCAATTGCATCTATGCCGGGGCAGTATCAATGGTCAGTCGATCAGGTCATTGGTGAGGTCAAGGCAGTGGCGGCTGTGGGTGTACCTGCCATTATTCTGTTTGGTATCCCGAACGAGAAAGATTATTGTGGTAGTGACAACTTCAGTACCACCGGGATTGTGCCAACAGCAATCCGGATGATTAAAGAGGCGGTACCGGATATGGTCGTCATTTCGGATATGTGTTTGTGTGAATACACTGATCATGGACACTGTGGCATCATTAACCAGCCAGGGCACGATCACTACGTGCCGCATCTTCCGGAAGGATACTTGCTCAATGATCCAACACTCGAAATCCTGGGGGAGGCATCGGTGGTTCATGCCCAGGCAGGGGCCGACATCATCGCGCCTTCCGGCATGATTGATGGTATGGTCGGCGCAATTCGAGACAGGCTAGACAACAATGGCTTCCAGCACGTCACCATCATGAGTTATGCTGCCAAATATGCCAGTGGCTTTTATGGGCCGTTTCGTGATGCAGCCGAGAGCCCGCCGCAATTTGGGGATCGCAGCCAGTATCAGATGGATCCTGCCAACAAACGTGAAGCCCTCAGAGAAGTTGCTTTAGATGTGGTGGAGGGTGCGGATATGCTGATGGTCAAGCCTGCGCTGCCGTACCTTGACATTCTGGCCGCTGTCCGCGATCAGTTTAACTTGCCGATAGCGGCCTATCAGGTCAGTGGTGAGTATGCGATGTTACACGCCGCCACCTTGAACGGTTGGCTGGATTTACGCCGCTGTGCTCTGGAAAGTTTGCTCAGCATCAAGCGTGCGGGAGCCGACATGATTTTGACCTATTTTGCTAAAGATGCTGCTCGATGGCTGGACGAGATGAACTGAGCACAAAACAAGCCCTTATGATCGACGATACAGCTCGCGCGGCACGGGACGCTACGCTCGATTTTCCGCACGATGTTGGAGGCGGTCAGAACGGTGGCGCCATGACGTTCTGACCTGATGTTGCTCATGGTGGCGGGTTGGTCGGGACAGGCTGTAACTTTGAATCGACACTGACAAAGAGTTCATTGCTGGTTTCGTCTACGACGAAATGCACATCGAGTTGATCTGGGTCATCGGGTACTAGCGTGTTGGAGTAAGGTTCACTGACTCTGGTGCAGATAATGCCAAATCTGTCACATTTGTATACGATATAGACATAGAGATGATAGTCAAACTCACGCTCAGCCCCATAACTATAGCCGATTATGATAGATGTCCCCGTTGTGTCGAGTAGTTTCGATGTGGGAGCAAGAAACTACTAAAAAAGGCCAAAAAAGAGAGGCCACAGCTTACTGAAAATGTTCCAATCCAGAGGAGTGTAAATAACCCGTTATGTGATTCTGTGTGTAGTGAAGCAAATGCCAGAGTTATGACAATGATAAGCGCAACAGTGCAGTAGTATAACCAAGTTCCTCCTATTGGCAGAATCGGATAGATAACCTGCCCGAAATAATTGTAAGGAAAGTCTGGGCGTAATTTTAGTGATGCGAAGTAGAGCAAACCTGTTCCAACGCATCCTATCAACCACTTGATATCTCTCTTGCTGAAATCAGGCTGTTGCTCAGTCATGGTCGATCATTCAATCAATTGGGTCAGTACCATATGTGGGGCTAAGCACTGGTGGATGAAACTCAGGGCCCAGGCGTGATGATTGTCAGTCGATTGACCTTCTACTCTGGCACTACGCCACATTCTTCTATAGTTCCCTCATACCAGCGTATCCAATATGTGGTGCCACTAGAAAACTCAATGTCCATAGTTATCTCATGACCACCCCGAGTAGTGGTGTAATCCTCCTGGTTGTACCAGAGGCGGTCAATGACATACGTATCACCATTTGCCAGGGCTTACCTCATACCGTTTAAACAGGGCATATATCCACACATCATATCTATCTTGCTGGGTGGGGCTTCAATACAGCTTACAAGTTTATCCATGGCGAGTTCTTTCGTGTCAGGCCAGTTTTCAAAGAGCCAATAGATCTTATGGAATCCAAAAGAAATAACCCCCCACATTATCACGAGTGTAACTACGAGAAACACTCGCACGGTTTTTCGGGTCTCTGCCGGATGATCTATGGTCTGTTCAGTCAACCGTCATCCGAGTAGAATAATACTATACTGATGGTAGCGTACAGTCGGGATGAGAGCATCCGAACGTTGATCAATCGTAGGTTTGTTATTTTGATTGGTATGAGTGTCACACTATTGACGTGCTTTTCGGTCAGTAGTCAGGAAGCCACGCCAAGCTCTCCGGCGGTCTCGTTCGATTGGTGAAGGTGAGAAGACCACAATGCAGCAAATTGATAACACAGATGCGACGATTAGGCTTGATTTTTCCTCTGGCGAAACTGAACTTGAAGAAGCGTTATCCGGTTTCAGCTTGCCTGCCACCAGTTCGCTCATTTCAATATTGGAACCCACATCAACCGGCACAATTTCAGTTAAGATGATTTTTGATGACCTGGTGAAGGACCGGGAAAGTGAGCAATGATTATCTGTTTGTGGATATTTTGATAGCAAAACAGCCCAGATATTTGCGATGTACCGTTGGAATACCACCCGTAAAGGCACATACATCCTCATTCTCCATTTAGATTCACCCACACGCTTGACTATCGGCAAGCGCGGGGGGTTCGACTTTGCCGCCGGGTTCTATGCCTATGTGGGTAGTGCCTTTGGATCAGGGGGGGTGCGTGGGAGGATCAGCCATCATCTCAAGATAGCGGCAAAACCACATTGGCACATTGACTATCTGCGGCAGACGACAGAACTGCGCGAGGTATGGTATCTGTTGGATGAAACGCGCTATGAACATGAGTGGGCGATCATGTTGGGATCAATGCCGGATGCTGATGTGCCTGTGCCGCGCTTCGGCGCATCCGATTGCCGCTGTGAAAGCCACTTGTTTCATTTTCCACAACTACTGGATTTCGATACGTTTCGGGAAGGGGGCTTGCCAGTGTTGCGCTGTTGTATGGGTACGGGCCGGAAGTGAAGACGTTACCCTGTCCATTTCCCCACGGACTTCACCCCAAACACCAAAGCAAACAGGGCACTCATGGTCAGCACAATCGACGCGCCCGACGGCACATCTAAGTAATATGAAAGGTAAAAGCCGGCGATCCCACTTACGATACCGATGCCCGCCGCCGCCACAATCATCGTGTGCAGCCGCTGGGTGAGTAAACGTGCTGTCGCCGCTGGAGTGATCAGCAGCGCCAGCATTAAGGCGATCCCCACTGCCTGCAAACTGGCGACAATCGTCACCGCGATCAAAATTAGCAGCAGCACCCGTAGGAACTCCACGCGCAGCTTGAGCGTATGGGCCAGACTCAGGTCAAAGCTGATGATGAGGAACTGTTTATAAAATATAGCAATCATGACCACTACCAGCGCACCCATCCCTGCCATGATGCTCAGGTCGGTCTGGCTGATGGCGTGGATACTACCAAACAGAATATGTGAGAGGTCGATGCTGTAGCTTCCTTGGGTACTGATGATGGCAATTCCCAGTGCGAACATGGTTACAAAGACCACCCCCACTGCTGTATCTTCTTTCAGACGTTTGTCTCGTGTTAGTGTGGCGATAACCAATGCCGAGACAATACCTGCGGCAAGCCCGCCAATGAAGAGGTTGCTGCCAACAGCACCACCGCTGGCAGTATAGGATAGAGCGATACCGGGCAATACAGCATGGGCCAGGGCATCGCCAAAAAATGATAGACTACGCACCACCACAAAACAGCCAATGACTGCACTGACACTGCCAACCAGGATCAAAGCCAACAGCCCACGTTGAATGAAGGCGTAGGCCAGCGGTTCCGTGAAAAAGTTCATGAATGAGTCCATTAGAATTGGTCTGGTGACATCCTCCCACAGCAAGACGTAAACCCAAGGTTCAGCGAACTGAAATAGTCCGAATTTGTAGCACTTCCGCCAGCATGTTAGAATTCCTTTGGGGCGACCATTCAGCGCACGCAACCTATTATATCTCGTTTCGGCCTGCTAAAAAAGATCCCAAGGGTATCATAGCAACCCAGATACGCCAGTTGGTAGTAAGGAACTTTGGCGTGACGGCTCACCCCGATAAAGCGAACACAAGGTTCGGCGAACTTTCAGTTCGGGGGCGCTTCTCAGGCTTCGCATGTGCCAACGCACTCCCTTGTCGCCTGACGGATGCAGCGGACTGATGAAAGTCCGACCCATCCGAGAACTTTCGTTTCTCTCTTAAGTGCGATTCAGATTTTACGCGGCGATCTACTCGCCACAACCTGCTATCTGAAGTTGTTAAAAAGCCGCGTTAGGCAACCACCGGGCCTTGATGTCCTCAGGCAGTCTCGGCCGAACCGTAAGATGTTAATTTGAGCACAGATATGCTTACTCTGAAAGGAGGGCGGCCTTCCCCCCAACCAAAGGTTGGCCCCCGCTCAAGGCGAACCGAAGGTTCGAGGGTGTCCCCTGCCGCGTTTTTATGGAACATCGTAACTTTGGAAATACAGATTTATCTTGCTCGGCGCTGGGTTTTGGAACCTGGGAAATGGGCACGACCCAGTATGGCGAGATTGACATTCGGGATGCTGTGCGAGCAGTGCAGATGGCAATTGATTATGGTATCACCCTGTTCGATACGGCTGAGATTTATGGCCCATTCACATCAGAGGAACTACTTGCACAAGGTTTAGGGGATCGTCGCAAAGAGGTGATTGTGGTCACAAAGGTTGGCTTCACCTACTATGATGATCCTACCCTGCGTGGCAATGCGGCTGTATCAGGCCGTAACGCGGCTGCCGATTATATCATCGAACGCACCGAAGGTTGTTTGAAGCGGCTTAATACCGATTATCTTGATCTGCTCCTGATCCACTGGCCTGACCACAAAACACCCCATGAAGAATCGATCCGGGCGTTGGAAGCACTCAAAGCATCAGGCAAGATTCGACACTATGGTGTCTCCAATTACACGGTTGCTATGATGGAGGCGTGTGAGCAAGTTGGGCATTTGACGGCGAACCAGGTTGGCTATCATTTGTTTGATCGTCGAATGGAGGCCCAAGTGCTGCCATACTGCCTGGAACAGGGTATTGGTTTTATGGCCTATGGTAGTTTGGGATACGGCTTGCTGACGGGTGCATTGACTCCTGAAACGACTTTTGTCGATTGGGATTGGCGCAGCAAGGGTCAAGCGTTTGGCTTGCCGCTATTCACCGAAGAAAACTTTCTCAAGGAATTACAGGTGGTTGAACGCTTAAAAGCCCTGGCGGCAAGGTACAACAAATCGGTTGCTCAGTTAGCTATCGCGTGGTTATTGGGGAATCCGGCTGTTACCGTTGGACTGGTTGGGATGCGCAATGAGCATGAGCTCCAAGAAAATGTTGCGGCAGCAGATTGGCGCTTGAGTGAGGCCGATCGTACTGAGATTGATAGGGCCTTCGCTGAAGAAGACGTCCCAACTTATGTTGATGCCGAACAGGCAACCTAACGAGCAGGATGTCGATCGTTGATGATCATTATTAAATGTTGCTAGCATAGGGTTGGGTATTATCCCTTTTGTCCCGTAAAATCCACCACCTTTAGGGGTAGGATAGAAGGGACTTTCAGCTTGCTTTAGCAGATCAGAGAGAAACAAGAATGTCGATAGAAGTCCGCAAGACCTACAAATAGAGGCTGTACCAGAACACCAAGCGCAACCGACATCTGCTGCTGCAGATGAATGTCGCTGGCTTGATCTGGAACCATGCTCTGGCTTTGCAGCGCCGCTCCTATTGGCTGACGGACAAACACATGGGCTTATCGCGGATGCAACGCCACATCGCAAAGTTGCGGATGAAGAGCGCTCGGTTCTCAGGCAACCCAGAAGGTATTGCAGCGACAAGAAAAAGCCTACGAGCGTTTCTTCAGCAAGCAAGGCGGCCTCCCACACTTCCGAAAGGTGCAGAAGTTCCGATCATTCACGCTCAAACAAGCAGGCTGGAAACTGCTGGACAGCGAACAGACGTATGGTCGGGTTCGTATCGGCACGAAAGTCTACAAGTTGGTGTATCACCGCCCGATGCAGGGCAATATAAAGACGGTCACGATCAAGCGTGATACAGCAGGCAGATTGTGGATCTGCTTCTCAGTGGTGGAACGATTTGTGGCGCAGAAGGAAGCCAGCACGGGTCAAAGCGGCGGCTTCGATTTTGGCCTCAAATGCTTTCTTACCAATGATGAAGGGCAACAGATCGACATGCCTTGGTTCTATCGGGATGATCTGCCGCGTTTGCGCAGCATCCAACGACAGGTATGCAAAAAGATCAAGGGCAGTGCCAACCAACAGAAGGGAAGCATCACATCTCCTGTCGTCACATTCGGATTGATGACAAGCGGCGCGACTTCCACTTCAAGCTGGCTCATGCGCTGTGTGACCAATACGACCTGCTGTGCTTTGAAGACCTCAACCTGGACGGGGTGAAGCGTTTGTGGGGACGCAAGGTGAGTGATCTGGGCTTTGCACAGTTGATGAACATCCTGGAGTGGGTGGCCTTCAAGCGCGGTAAGCGGGTGGTCAAGATAGACCGTTGGACACCGACGACCCAGGTCTGTTCTGGTTGTGGACAGAAGCATAAGCTCGAACTGAAAGAACGGGAGTTAAGCTGCGCTTGTGGCTTGGTCATAGACCGTGACCACAACGCAGCGAAGAATATTCTTGAGGCGGGGCATCGCCCTGATTTATTCAGGCGGCGTCCGGCGTTCACGGCAGACGCCCACTGAACCTTTGGTTCGCCTTTTGCTGTGGGAGTATGTCACGATGTGTACAATATGGACTAGAAACCGAGTTCAGTAGGCTAGTTCAATGACGAAGGTCAGTCCCTTACCCGGTTCACTGCGGGCATTGATTGTACCGTCGTGGGCTTCAACGATTGAACGAGCAATAGCTAAGCCCAGCCCAGACCCCCCTTTGTCTCGGTTACGGGATTTATCCGCACGATAGAAGCGGTCAAAGATGTGGGGTAACTCTTCCGGTGAGACACCTGCCCCAGTATCACGTACCGCCATCCGGACGCTGCCATTGTTGTGACGTGCTGCCAAGGTGATCACGCCACCTGCTGGGGTATAACGCAGGGCATTGCTGAGCAGATTGTCAAAGACCTGAGTCATACGATCTGGGTCAATGTTAATCTCAGGTAAATCGGGAGCGAAGTTGGTTTTGATGTCTATGTCACCTTTTAGGGCGGGTTGCGCATAAGATGTTACGACTTGCTCTAATAGCTTCTGAGTGGGATAAAGGCGGCGATTGAGCGGGAGTTCGCCCGCTTCGGAGAGGGATAAGGTCCGCAGGTCATCCACCAGCCGGTTGAGGCGTTTGGCTTCGTCATGGATAATATCAAATGTCTCGTGTGTGGGGGGCAAAACACTATCGCTGAGCGCTTCGGCATGACCGAGGATGATGCTCAGTGGTGTGCGTAAGTCATGGGCAATGTCGGCGGTCATCTGTTGGCGTGTCTCACGGGCATGAGCCAGTCGTGCATTCATCTGGTTGAACGATTCTGCCAGTTCACCAAATTCATCTTGCGAACGAATAGGGACCATTTGTTCAAGATCGCCTTCGGCAATAGCATGAGTCGCCTCAGTCAAATCTTTGAGAGGACGGGTTAATGAGCGAGCAAGCAATAGACCAAGCGTTATCGATAGAATCCCGGCGACTAACGCTCCGACAAATAAAATTCGGTAGACCGAACGGATGAATGCGCGTTCATTTTCTGCCAGTTCCTTGCTTTGCTGTTGTAGGAAACGATTCAGGAAAGGCGTCACCCGAAGCACAGGGCTGAAGACATAGCCAACAACTTCATCATCGACCACAATTGTAACACTATCGTTAACTTCCTGACGGCTCAGGCGTGTGCTGGGGCGATGATTTTGGTCGCCGACGATGACTTCGCCCTGGACATTGGCCAGAACGAATGGTTCGGGTTCGCGCAGCCGTCCCCGGTTTTGGCGGTTGAGGACATTTTGAAGCCCTTGCCAACTGCCCCGCACCTCATAGAATTGGGTCAATTGACGGACAACGCTTTGTTGTGAAAGTGCCCCGACGAAACTATTGAATTCCGTTGCAGTCAGGCGGCCCGCGAGTATAGCTGTTACGCCAATGCCCGCCAGACTCACCAGTAGGAACGCGAACGATAGTTTGAAGGCAATGGAACGCATCAAATTTTACTCTATTAAAAAGCGATAGCCGACACCATAGACAGTTTCTATATAGTGTGGATTCTTCGGGTCTGCTTCGATCTTACCCCGCAAATTTTTGATATGTACGTCGATTGTGCGCTCATAGCCTTCGACCACAAGACCATCTTGCAAACGTTCGAGCAAATCCGCCCGTGTGAAGGCTCGTCCGGGGGAAGACATCAGGACAGCCAGCAGATCAAACTCCGAGCGCGTCAGGTCAACTAGATGATCGGCAATGGTGACACGATAAGCTTCTCGATCCAATTTGATATCGCTTGCGCGCAACACATCTCCACCGGAATCGTGCTCCTTACCGACGCGGCGCAAAACCGTCTTGACCCGTGCGGTCAATTCGCGGGGGCTAAAGGGCTTGGTAACATAATCGTCTGCACCTAATTCCAACCCAAGCACGCGGTCATTCTCCTCAATCTTAGCGGTGAGGAGAATAATGGGGGTGTCCCGTTCTTTGCGATGCAAACGGATGAACTCATATCCATCCATTTCGGGCATCATAATGTCGAGAACAATCAGGTCAGGTTTTTCTTGACGGGCGAGAAATAGGCCTTCACGTCCATCATGTGCCGTTACAACGCGAAAATTCGCCTGTTCAAGATAAGCCTGAACCAGCGAGACCAACCTTTCCTCATCATCTACGACCATTACTGTCTTTGTCATCATCACCTCCCCTTTTAGGATACATGCCAAAAGCGTGACATCAATCACGCTTTTGGCACAAATCTTAGCCATTGTTAGCGGGTGGTACACTCCGTCCTGGCCCACCAAAGCCGCCACGTCCTGGACGGATGTTGTGACCTGGGCGTCTTGGCAGTTCAACGCCCAACTCTTCCGCAATCTCTTTAATCGTCTTGCCCTCATCGATCATCGCTTGCAGTTCTTCGGCACTCATTCCCAGCATCTCAGCCGCACGCTCTAACCGCTGGCCTTGCCCTGGGCGTCTTGGCAGTTCAACGCCCAACTCTTCCGCAATCTCTTTAATCGTCTTGCCCTCATCGATCATCGCTTGCAGTTCTTCGGCACTCATTCCCAGCATCTCAGCCGCACGCTCTAACCGCTGGCCTTGCCCTGGGCGTCTTGGCAGTTCAACGCCCAACTCTTCCGCAATCTCTTTGATCGTCTTGCCCTCATCGATCATCGCTTGCAGTTCTTCGGCACTCATTCCCAGCATCTCAGCCGCACGCTCTAACCGCTGGCCTTGATTGACACCAATGGGTGGGCGGGGGTGCTGATGAATGGTGTTCTGGGCCAGAACTCCTGCGGCGCTGCCACCAAAAGCTAGAGCCATCCCTGCGATGATTGTGAGTTTCTTGAACGATTTCATTGAATAACCTCCGTTCGTTTGTCTTATCTGAAATCAGATTAGGCAAAACTTGTTTAGACATTATGAAGATATCGTGCGAAGATTATTTGCTTTGTCTGAACTGAGTATGTTCCCATTGGAGAAACTGATCATGCAGTTTGAGGCGTTGATACTTCCCAGTTGATGTAACGGGAATCTCATGCCCGATAACGACTACTTTGGGGGACTTTTCAAAGGTCAGGTAATCACGACAATGCCGGAGAATAGCATCGGTATCTAATTGTACATCATCTTTGGGTACAACATAAGCTCCGACCTCTTCACCGTAATAGTCATTCTTGAAGCCAACCACTAAGCCGACCTTAACCCCTTCAATAGCAAGCAGCACCTCTTCTATATCAAAGGGGCTAAACTTGACACCCCCTCGGTTGATGAGTTCTTTGATGCGCCCAGTGATGAAGAAGAAGGGACGGCCCTGTTTATCTTCTATATAGAAACCTTCATCCCCTGAACGGAACCACTCAAATTTGAAGGTTTCGGCATTGGCGTCATCTCGTTTGAAGTAATGCTTCATAACGTTGTGGCCTCGGATGCAAATCTCACCCCGTTCATTCGTGCCGAGCCGCTGACCGCTGCCATCAGCTGAGAAGATCGCCATTTCATTGGCAGCAATAGGCACGCCAATGCTCGGATAACCATATTGCTGCATCCAGCCTTGATGCTCACTCCAGGGCAGTTCAAAAGGCAGGAAGCAACTATAACAGGTGGTCTCGCTCAGACCGTAGCCATGCAAGATGGCTAAGCCGAAGGTGTCTTCAAACACCTGCCCTAACACTACTGATAATGTCCCTGCCCCGCAGATGAAATGGCGAAAGTGAGTCAGGCCACGCCGATGGACATTTTCACCAAAGATGGTGGATCCGCCAGTCTGTTGTTCATGGGCGTGTTCCAGCAGAAATTGGAGTAAGGTTGGCACAACACTGACGATGTGTACCCGTTCTTCAATGATCCGATGCCAAAAGACTGACACCGAAAAGGCCCGGTTCAATACCACTGAGCCACCGACCATTAACGGTGTCATCAACGTGACCACAATACCGTTGACATGATGAATTGGCAGAACACACATCATGCGCTGGTTGCCTGTTATGGCCTGGGCCTGGGCAATCGCCCAGGAATCCACCATCAAGTTATATTGTGTCAAGACAACACCTTTGGGCATTCCTGTCGTGCCGCTGGTATAAACGAGCAACGCTTCGTCATCCTGTGTGGGCGTGTTAGAAGTGGGCACGATGACATCATCGTCCGATTTTGAGGTCGTTTCCTCACCCAAATAGGTATTAGGACGATTTTTAACCAGCGTATTGTAGTGAGGATACTGGTGGTGTGCTTTGCCGCCCATCGTCACGAGTGTTTGAATGTTCGATGCGCCCATCTCCTCATCATCGCCATAGATAATGTGCTGTGCCCGGTCAATATAGTCGCTGCGTACCAGGCAGATTTTCGCTTCTGAATTGCGTAAGATGAAAGCAATGCGACGATCATCTTCCGACATATTTTGGGGAACGACGGCTGCACCGATGATCCAGCAGGCAAAATAGACCAGAACGGTCTCGCTATGGTTATAAGTCATAACCGCTACGCGATCCCCTCGATTGACACCTAGGTCATCGTGTAAGAAATTCGCAGTTTGATGAGCCCGTGCATTGAACTCAGCATAGGTCAATTCTTCTCGATTGTGTTCAGAATCATAGTGAATCATAAAGGGCTTGCGAGGTGATGTCTTGGCATGAAGTGACAAAACATGACGGATATTGCGAAAGGGTAAAAAGCGCTGACGTGCTGAGGAACCATTGATTTGATGCGCTGCCTGTATATTGTGATCCATCTTGAACTTCAACTCCTTGAACGCCAAACTCTACTCGAAACCAGCGCCGCTTCTTCATGAGGAGAGACTGTCGTCTTTTGCTCCCTGTTCAGCATAGCAGACGATCCGATAAGAACATGACTTTCGGCCTGCTGGTGTGGACATATGGTAGCAAATCGAGGGCTATTTGTGAAATGGATGTCTGAGACCCACACTCGACTTCCAACCGCAGATGATTGGGTTCCCTCAATACAACACTCGTTAAGGGGGCAATCTGCGCTGTTGGACGTAAGTACAGGACCGATACGATTCGGCTGCGCTTCGCTACCCGCCCCACATAACGGCCTCTTTTCTTCCTCTGTGGGCCATCGGCTCCCCAGTTTGGAGCCCTTTTTAAGCTAACTGCGGGGAGGCCATTCTTATCTGGTCTACCCTGACTGAACTGAGGTGGGGGGAAATCGTAACTTTGTTGCTGCTGCGGCAGCAACGCGGGAGAACCGGCAGAAAGCCAGGGGAAAATGGCGGAAAACCGGTGGGAAATGGTAGTCAAAATAGTCTCCAAGTAGTCGATACAGCTTTAGCATATCTGAAAAAAGTGGATTTGGGAGAACGTATATTCTGTATTCGGGTTATCTCCACGAAATTCAGCACTCTCTTCAGTATAAAGATGGTTTCCAAGTTGTGGTCGGATCACGCGCAGCCGAAGGGGCTGAAGTCGCCAACAAGTCCATTCTACGCAGCATCCTAAGCAATGGCCTCAACGCGATTGTTCGCTCCTTGCTGCAAATTCAGGTGTGCGACACGCAATGCGGCTTCAAAATGTATACTCAACAGGCAGCCCACCGTCTGCACAGTGTCCAGATTATCATGGGCTTTTCATTTGATTTGGAGGTGTTATTTCTAGCCTCCAAATGAACGACTTGAAAGGCGTTTACCAAGGGAGGTTGAAAGATTATGCGGATAGCGCTCGTCCCCACCATGTCGGGGTTGGTCACCCCTTGGATGGTGGCGTGATGGGCGAATCAGTATGGTTCATCAAACATCTGAAGTGTCGACATTCCGTACACAAGCAAAGCAATCTCAGTCGATCACTCTAGAAATCACCCGTCAACAATGCTAACCTTCGGGGCGAGATGATATGGAAGTGGAAACTCGATGCATGTATTGGTCGGTTTGATGTTGGTGGTGTTGGCTGCTGGATGCAGCAATGAGCCTGAGAGCAAGATTCCCTATTCTGCTCTGCCTGCTGAAGGCGACCCAGTGCGAGGTGAACGACTTTACAATGAATTGGCTAGCCCTTTACCGCCATGTTCAAGTTGCCATAACGAGGAAGCGAATGCATCACCTTTGCTAGAGAGGTATAGTGAGATCGCTGGGAGTCGCGTTGAGGGACAGAATGCACACGAATACACCTTCTACAGCATCGTCGAACCCTGGAGGCATGTTGTTGACGGATATGGCAACGCGATGTACAACGAATATGATGATCGGCTTCAACCGCAAGACATAGCAGATTTGATCGCCTATGTCCTGAGCCTCTAGCGTGACGCTCTGCTACGACTAAAGTCGAACTTTCAGTTCGCTGCAGTTTCTACAGCATGCATGAGTTACCTCCCTCTACGTCAGGCTGTACAGACCCGTCCGATCTGGCTCGATAAAGCCTTGCAAAGCAAGGCCCTTGCCTTGGCAAGGATATGAATTGCTGCGTTGTGGTCTCTATCGAGCAAGAGACCACCAGCGCATTCGACCCAACGATCTTTGAGTGTTAAACGCTCGAAGATTGCACCACAGTTGGAGCAGGTTTTGGATGTGTAGGCGGGATCAACCAACACGACTTCACGTCCGGCACTGCCAGCCTTGTACGTGAGGTATTGTTTGAAAATACGCCGAACCGAAGGTTCGCACCCACTCTCCAAAATGCTCTTGCTGCCTTTGGACGCGAACTAAAAGTTCGAGCAGCAAGGCTTTGCGGCGGTTCTTGTCACCCGTTTCTTCCGGGCCAGTGAACGAACCCACCGATGGCTCGATGCCAACGGACAGCGATACGACCCACACCCGACACCTTCAGACGACGTCCAGCCATCCTGAAGCCCAAGCTATGGAAGCGATGGCGGCCTTTGAAACGGGGATAACCGGGTGTCTCACCCTTCTTGACACGACGGAAGAAGGCTTGAAAGGCCTTGTCGCAGTCCGCAGCCACCACCTGCAAGACATGGCTGTGAACGATTTGTGCTTGTGGCAAGGTCTTTTTGTCGTGCTTGACATTGCGAAGTTGGGCGTTTTTGCTCACACTTCGTTCTTCAAGCACACACATGTTGTCGAAGTGTCGGGCGCAGGCCAAGATTTGCCAGAGATGACGTTCCTGGCTCTTGCTGGGATACAAGGTCTTGAGCATCATTTCCCTTTTGGGGTTAGATCAACGCTAAACTCTGGTTAAAACCCTGAAAATCGCCGAACCGCGACCCTTCAAATCGAACCAAAGGTTCGCTGCGGCTTGCGGCGGGCTCAAGCCCGTTTGTGTCAGGCAGTTTTGATGTACCATTGACGCAACCGCCAGATAGATAACACGAACACAATGGTTATCAAAGCTTCATGTGTCAGGCACCAGGGGCAGTAGGCTTTGATGATAGATGCCTGGACATAGACCAGATAGACCGAGAACATAAATGCAAACAGCACCACACCAAACATCAACACGGGGCCATATTCCTGGAAGAACTGGAGGCGGTATTCTAGCAGCAAGATAGTCAACATAATTAGATTGGTCGCCAGCCCTAGAAACGCAATGGGAATATCCGCAATTTCAGAATAGGCACTGTTCAACACTGTGCCACAATCAAATGCACCGCCTTTGACACAGACTGCTTGAATGCTTGTGTCAATTTTAAGGTAGCTCAAATAGCCACTAATGAGAATGGCAGCAAACAGGACAACAAAGCTCAAGGTCTTGGCAGTAAACCGCACTGCCCCTGCCGATTTTTCATCAACAACATCCACTCTCTGGATCATTCTATTATCCTTCTAGAAACACCAACATCGCTATTATATCAACCCATGTCGTTTCAGCGTACACTCGCATGGTGGTCGCCGAAGAATCCAGTCGCGGCGTTGGTGGTTGGCGCTCAGGGGTGAGATTGGGGGAAAATTGACGATTTGTTGCCGCCGCGCAACTTTTTTCGGCGGTAGCAAGGCGGAGAAACTGGTGGGGAATGGCGGAGGCAGAGAACCGGCGGAAAGCCGGCAGGAAATAGCAGTCAAAATAGTCTCCAAGTGAGTTGGTCAGCAGCAAGTTCATAGAGGTTCAACCTCAGGTTTATTGTAGTTGAAAACGTGTGATTTGGGAGAACACATGGCAGAACGTGTGTTCTGTATTGCCTGATCGTGGTTTCCCGTAGAGGTTGCTAAAAAGCAAGCACGATTAGGGGCACTCAAATTGTAAAGCTCTATCTACGAGATTCAGCACTCCCATCAGAGAGTTACTCAACCTTGAGAATTTATAAATGGTAAGATAAAGTGAATCAAAGCATAGTTGAACTTTATAAGTTGATAAATCTTGTTAGGAGAGGAAAAATAGCAGATAACAAATTCTTCGATGAGAGTTTTGACCAGTCTCGGATTAAAGCTCTGATTGTATCCAAACCTATTCTGGTGCTAAAAAAGGCAATTGATGATTCCAATATGCGTGAGCGCTTGGTGACAATTTTCAATGACGCAAATAAGGACAGTACCAACTCCTTAGAGACTGCAATCAATGAGCTTGTTGGTATTATTGATCGGCTTAAGTATAAACCTCAGATATATAATTATGAGGTAGGTGCAAATATTGTAAAGATGTTTGAGGAGGTCAATTTAGTTCCAACCTTATTCTTCGTTGATCCTTGGGGCTACAAGGGCCTCTCGCTCCGGTTGATTAACTCTGTCCTTAAGAACTGGGGTTGTGACTGTATCTTCTTCTTCAATTATAATCGTATCAGCATGGGACTGGCGAACGAAAAAGTAGAACACCACATGGACGCCCTATTTGGCAAAGATCGAGCCAGCCAGATTCAGCCTAGCTAGTTTAACACCTGAAGATCGTGAGCTCACGATTGTTAACGAAATTGCTCAGGCATTACGTGATCTAGGGGGGAAATATGTGCTACCTTTTCGATTTAGGAATGAAGCTGGAAGTCGGACAAGCCATCACTTGATCTTTGTGAGTAAACACTTTAAGGGTGATCAAGTGATGAAGGAAGTCATGGCGAAGCAGAGTTCTGAAACCCATGAAGGTGTTGCTTCCTTTGAATACAATCCCGCTTCTGAACGATAACCCCTTTTATACCTTTTCCGGCCAATTAGCGATCTAAAAAAGTCTTTGTTGAACTGCTTCGCAGGAAGGCGGTTGACAATGGAGAAAATTTACGAACTACACAATATTGACACCCCTTATATTGCGCCAAATTACAAAGAGGCCCTGAGGCAACTTGTGGCTGATCCTCCAGCAGATGAACGGCCAAAACGAAAGGGTGTGGTTACCTTCGCAGGAAAGGTCAACGTGCATTTTCCAAAGTAGTTTCAATAATTGGAGGGAATTCTTCTCGCCAAGTCGACCATTCCAAGTTGCCTTTGAAGAAGACAGCGGTATCTTGCACATCCAACACATCAAGCACATTTTGTACCCATTCAGGTTCGGGTTGATAAGTCTTTCTGCTGTTGCTAGCAGCCCCAATCACCGCCCATTCTAAAGGACTATCCTCAAGTAGGGGGGCGATATCAAACGACAGGGGTTCAATACTCATCCAACGAACTGGCACCTCAATCTGCTTGAGAATATCAATCTGGCGCGAGACCATGCGTTGCTGCTGATGAAACGTCAAGACCTTACCAAACATATGTGTGGGGGGCGCACTGACCCCAATCCAGATATTGGCTGGAAAGTCGAAATTGAGCAAACGAGGTGCATTTTTTGTGAGCAATTGAAAGGTGTGCCAGGGAGCTTCGTGGCATGTTTCCAACACCTGCTCGACCTGATCATCCGGAACCCAATGACCCATCAGATCGCTCATACTATCGAGGAAGATGCGGGATGGCTCAACAATCTTCAGTGGTTCTTCCAGCTTCTGCAGATTCCAGTAGTGATGTTCAAATCCGTGCGGATAGGCACGTTGTGCAACCGGTTTGGCGATGATTTCTGCATAACACTCTGCGATGCTGCTATCAGGCCTTTCCCAACGACAACCATGCTGACAACCCTGTACCGGGTTCCAGGTGAAATCTGTCCACTCAATTCCTCGACTGCCGCTTGGTTTTAGTTGCTTATTCATAGCACGTCTCGTTCTCTTGTCAACTGATTATAGTTGACTTATGACTTTTCTAAAATTTCCACAATAGAACAACAGTGCTAGAATCCTAAGGCGAATGTGCGTATCCACAATCGGTGGTCATGGGGCATCCCTTTGTTGTGGCGGCGACAAACAAAAAAGTTTGCTGCAATAGCGGAGAACGGAGTGTGGTTTGGGAGAATATGTGTTCCGCGTTCAGACATTCCTGATTGTTAAGCCATATCCACGAAATTCAGCACTCTTGATACACGTTTATCATCGCTAACCCGACCAAGCCCGCTTCCCTCAATTCAAGGTATAATTCAACCTAATTTTTGCAACATGAGACGAAGGTTGACCCATGCAGCTCTTAACTGATTCGGATATTGACCGCATCAAGCAGCGTTACACCAATTCAGCATTTGCAGGGGTGATTGCTAAGCTGAAAGCCACAGCCCAACGTGAGATGAACCATCCGCTGGACATCCCCGATGAAGGCGCGGGCTGGATACATGATTACACTTGTCCTGACCATGCCACTCGGCTGAGCTATAACCGCGATAAACCGCAAGAGCATGTCTGTGATGTGGATGGCGCGATGTTTACAGGTGGTGTCTATGACGAGGCGTGGCGGGCATTTCGTAACAACGAACTCATCCGCAGTGCTTATGCCGCTGCCTTGTTATGGTTAATGAATGGCGAACAGCCTTATCTTGATCATGCCGCCACCATCCTGACCCAATACGCGCAAGGTTATGACAACTATCCGGTCCATGGCACTCACGCCGGACAGGGGCGGGTGATGGGACAATCGCTTACAGAAGCTGCCTGGTCGATTCCCACTGCCTGGACGTTTGACATCATTCGAGATGCGCTGAGCGAGGAGCAGGAGACGCTCATTCAAAACGAGTTACTGATTGGCCTGGGTAAGCATTTGCTGACGCAGTTGTGGACAGTCATCCACAATATCGAATGCTGGCATCAGGCAGGCCTAGCGACGCTGGGTGTGGTATTGGGTGAAGAAAAGTACATTCAGCCTATTTTCCGTGATGATTACGGCTTTGAGTATCAGATCAATAAGGGCGTGTTGGAAGATGGCTGGTGGTGGGAAGGATCGCCCCACTATCATTTCTATACCACCCAAGCCATGACTTCATTAGCGATGGCGGTGCGTTATCAGCACCCAGAACTGCTGGAGCTGCCACGTTTTAAGCGGATGTTTGAAGCGCCGCTGGATATGCTGCGTGCTGATTTGAGCGTGCCTGCCATGAACGATGGTTGGTTCGACACCTCGCTGTCTGGTGGAATCGCGCAATATGCGAATGTATTGGAACGGGTTCATGGCTTTTGGGGTAGCCAGCATCATGCTGAGGTTCTGGCGCGTATTTATATGGATTACCGTGAACGTGACCTGGAGGATGCCTTGATCTTTGGCCCAGAGACGTTGCCTGATCCGACCCCAGCAGAACCCGCCAGCTTTGTCCATAAATACAGTGGCTACACGGTTCTCAAGAGCGTAGATTGTGACTTGCTGCTGAAGTACGGCCCCCATGGCGGTGGACATGGACATCCTGACAAGTTAGCCCTGGTGCTGTGGGGTCATGGACAGCGACTTTCGCCTGATCTAGGCACGCCGGGGTATGGTATCGCCATGAACCGTTCCTGGTATCGGCATACGCTCAGCCACAACACTGTACTGTTGGATGAGGAACCCCAGGAACAGGCAACCGGTCGGTTGCTGAAGTTTGTTCCGTCCGGGGATGGATTTGATGTGGTGGACGCAAACGTGGCCTGGGATGAGGGCGAAGATGAACCCTACAAAAATGTACAGATGCGGCGGGTGATCTTGTGGAAAGAGGCCTACTTCATTGATCTGGTAGGGGTCACCTGCCCGAAAAAGCGGTTGATTGATTTGGCATGGCATCACACCGGAACATTGGAAATGGGTGGCCTTGTGCCGAGCAGAATCATGTTGGGCAAGACAGGCTATACTCATCTGAGCAACATCCACGAATCATACGACGCCACCTGGAATGCTGTCTGGCGGACGGTAGGTGGCTCTGGTTCAGCGATGTGGGCGTTTAATCCCCTCCATACGCACACACTTGTCACTGATGCGCCCTCCAACCCGGCCTCAGAAACCCTGTCGTTGATCCTGCGGCGGGTTGAGGCCGAATCTGTTATGTTCCTGAGTGTGATCGCGCCCTTTGCCGAGAATCCAGTGGTGAAAGGCGTTCAATGGATGCCACGCAAGACAGGTTACAGCGTACGTGTGGATGGTGAGCGGATTGCTGATCTATGGCATATCTGCTTGACAGATGACGATAGAGGTGTTGAGATTGATGGTTATGATGTGCATCAGTATACGCCTGCTCAGTAGCCAGTATGGGTTATCTGAGTGAATACTCGGCAGCAGGTTGTGGTTTTGGGCATACCTACTGCGGACGTTATTGTTATGCGCGTTTTTCCCCGGACTGGCTCAATAATAAGGCGGATACTGTTGTCATTAAGCGGAATGCACCGGAACTGCTGGCTGCTGAACTAGAAAAAGCGAAAGACTGCATGCCTGGTTGAGCATGATTATCGAGTAGCCAACTTCGCCCAGTCTACCATAGAGCAAAGATTTTGATGATGCCGCTTGGAGTGCCCCCGGATTTACGGGAATTAAGCCTTGAGTTGTTTCATGTACTGCTTGCGGAATTTGGCGACCTTGGGGGCGATTATCACGCGGCAGTAACCCTGGTCAGGGTTATTCTTGAAATATTCTTGGTGATAATCCTCGGCTGCGTAGAACTTGTCAAAGGCGGTAACCTCCGTCACAATCGGATTTGACCACAGGCCAGCCGCTTCCACTTCTTTGATTATGGCTTCGGTAGTGGCTTTTTGTTTGGTTGAGTGATAAAAAACGGCAGAACGGTACTGTGGGCCAATATCATTGCCCTGGCGATTCAGCGTCGTTGGGTCGTGAATGGTGAGGAAGACGTTGAGAATATCTTTGAATGCAATCAGGCTGGTGTCAAATGTCACCTGAACGACTTCGGCATGACCTGTTTGTTTGCCACAGACCTGTTGGTAGGTTGGATTGACAACATGACCGCCAGAATAGCCGGAGACCACATCGGTCACGCCATTGAGATCATCATAAATGGCTTCCAAACACCAGAAACAACCTCCACCTAATGTTGCAACTTCCATCGTCATTTGTGTGTCCTTTGAATTAACGATCAAGTACAGCGTTATTATAATGTCTGGAAATTACCAACATATTACAAAAGATCGCCAAAATCGGGTGTTATGTCACAGAATGAGATCGAGCACGACTGATTAATATCACTTGGGATGTGGACATGCTGAATTGGTGCAGTGGGCATTTTCGAGATATTGGTAGCATAAGACCTGACTTTCTGGCAAGGATATGGGGATGGATTGGCAACGCTGGTAAATTTGATTATCGAGATTTACGAGGCAATGCAACCATTCATCAAGTTTTACGAAGCCTCTATCGATTGGTTCGATAGCGAGATCGACAAAATCCAGGACTTGATCGATGGTCTCTTATTCGCCACTGCCAAAGTGCTGGTAGATTCATTCGATCTGTGCTTTAGTTAAGCTCCCAGAACGTCCCGCACGGGCAGCATGAAACCAGGCAACACCTCGCCGCCATCCAGCCTGTCCTTGATCCCCAAGGATTCCATCGGCTGACCCGGCGCATATACATCCACCCGCTTGTCTGCTGGATAGACCTCCCAATACAGGATGCCTGCATCCAGGTAAATCTGGCGCTTGCGGGCGACAGCCCGTTTCGTATCCGTGGGTGAGATCACCTCCACGACCAACTCAGGCGGATTGGGTTCGGGGTAATCGTCGCTGAAGGGGGTCGTTCTGTAGGCCACATCGGGCGCAACCACGTTCCCCAACACGTTGTATGTGCCTGCCTCTCCACTGACGAAGGGCGGCAGATCATGTTCCTTACAGTAAGACCATATGGGGCCAATAATTAAAGAGGCAACCCAAGAATGACTGGCTCGGCTGGGTGACACGTGGACAATCTCCCCGTTGATGAGTTCAAACATCTGCTCCAGGTTGTCTTCCTGGTGGACAAAGGCGAGAAATTCATCAATCGATAGGGACGGTTTGGTGACCATGAGTCCAACCTTGGGCTTACTTCAATTGAACCATTCCATTATAACATAATTACTGACTGTTGGGCTTGTGGACAGCCACTTGATACTTCACAATCTCATGGGGGTTCATGCCCTGCTCAAGTGTATTATCATTTTCAGGGAACGTTACCAGGCCGGCCGTAACCTGACTGTGCTTTAGTTAAGCTCCCAGAACGTCCCGCACGGGCAGCATGAAACCAGGCAACACCTCGCCGCCATCCAGCCTGTCCTTGATCCCCAAGGATTCCATCGGCTGACCCGGCGCATACACATCCACCCGCTTGTCTGCTGGATAGACCTCCCAATACAGGATGCCTGCATCCAGGTAAATCTGGCGCTTGCGGGCGACGGCCCGTTTCGTATCCGTGGGTGAGATCACCTCCACGACCAACTCAGGCGGATTGGGTTCGGGGTAATCGTCGCTGAAGGGGGTCGTTCTGTAGGCCACATCGGGCGCAACCACGTTCCCCAACACGTTGTATGTGCCATCCGGGGCACTGACGAAGGGCGGCAGATCATGTTCCTTACAGTAAGACATAACTGCCCATATGATTATTGAGGCAACCCAAGAATGACTGGCTCGGCTGGGTGACACGTGGACAATCTCCCCGTTGATGAGTTCAAACATCTGCTCCAGGTTGTCTTCCTGGTGGACAAAGGCGAGAAATTCATCAATCGATAGGGACGGTTTGGTGACCATGAGTCCAACCTTGGGCTTACTTCAATTGAACCGTTCCATTATAACATAATTAGGGAATGGAGGGATAGTGGCGAAAAAGGAGGACACCGTGTCCCAATATTTTAGCGATCTGGATGATCCGGTAATCAGGAGACCCACCCTCTGATCAACATCATAACAATCGCTATATGCGGGGTCATCAGCGGTGCAGATAGTTGGGTTGATCTTGAACGATGCGGGAAGACAAAAGAAGACGGGTTGAGTAGCTTCCGCAACTTGAAGATGGGAATTCCATCGCATGATACATTTGGGCGGGTGTTGCGTTGGCTTGACCCAGATCAATTTCAAGCCAGCTTCATTACCTGGTCACAAGCAATCAGTCAACTCAGCAAGGGTGAAATAGTTGCTCTTGACAGGAAAACGCTGCGTCGATCAAAGGACACGACCCCTAAAAAGGTGGGGATTTGGATGGTGAGCGCCTGGGCCAGCGAAAACCGAGTGCTGTTAGGACATGACAAATCCAACGCGATCAGCGCGATCCCTGCCTTGCTCAAACTATCGGACATTGAAGAATGTATTGTGACCGTCGCTGCGCTGGGCACACAAACCGAAATTGTTGAGCAAATTGTGGACAAGAAAGCAGATTACATGACGATCTTCAGATGCTGTTTGATGGGTTTGAGGCTGCGGGTTCCCTTGATGTGGATTATGATGTCTATAAACAACATGAAGCAATTCGGCATGGCTGGATGGTTGAGAAGAAAGACTACCTCAACTATTTGAGAGGCTGTGACCAATGGAAGAGTTTACGCCGTGTTGCCAAATTGATAACTGTTCGCACTCAGTCAGATAAAACAACCGTTATTTCATATCGAGCCTACCCCTGGATGCTCACCACTTCATGCAAAGAATTCGTGACCTGCGAACAGCGGGTTTGTGCTGTGAGGATGAATGATGAAGGTTAGTTAGCAGCCATACGAGTTACGTAATCCTGAAACGCCATCGGTTGACCACCTATTAATCCCTGAATTTCTAGCTCCCGAATGATCGTGCTACGATGCAAGACCTGAAAGATGCGCTTATCGGCATCCAGCAGCACTCCCTGAAATCGCGCCATTTTTGCCAATTCGACGTTTGAAGAGCTGGCAATGATAATGTTGGAGCCACGCATCGGGATCCACCATCTGCGGGATAGAGGGTAACGAAGGCCAGTTCGGGAAGGCTTCGTCAGGAGGACGATGGCCACAAGACCCGCTGCAGCGATCTGCCCACCTCAACCCAGTCAGGTTCAATCCCAAGGCACAGCAGGAAGCGCATCAAGGGTGACGGGTAGCCATCTGCTCACCCACTGCCCACAAAACGCGTGTCGTTGTCGAAGCGCAGCCTCCCTGGCAATCCCATCAGGATCAGCAAAGAGATCACCGCCAGGAGCGCCGTTTCAGCATTCTAGTGGGGTCGGGTTTGTGTGTTGACCAAGATGGATCTGCCCCAGTCAACTACCTTCCAGTGTTGCATCGGCTCAAGTCGTTGGAGGGGGGGATGGTCTCGCACTCGGGTCCGAATGCGGCCACCCTCTTTGAGGACTCGCCAGATGGTTCGGGTTGAGCGTGGCAGATAGCTGCCTTGGGACTGAAGCAGCCGATCCTTATGCCAATGATACAGGATTGTTTTCGGACCCACGACTTGTCCATAAGTTGTTTTCAACTCATCGCGCAGACCTCAGATCGCCTCCCGTACTGCCGCCACAATTTGTCTGGGACACACCCGACAGACTCTTGAACATTGCCAGAGATGGTCTTCTTTCCTCTCGAAACCGTTTGGGCCATTTCTTGACCCAGCTCAAGCAACGTCCAATCGTGTGCGCCAGTTGCTGCAATATCCAGTCGGTGTGGGCCGTTCGAGGCTGATAGAGACGCATACGATCTAATTCCCATTCACTCTCCATGTCCGTTGACCTCCAAAACCAGCTTCAGATGACTGGAGATTTTAACGCAGCCACGATGTGAGGAAGTAGAATCAGGAGATGAAACAGAAAAACAGCACCCCCAATAACACAGAATACACGTTCTGCCGTATATTCTCCCAAATTTACTTTTTTCAACTAAACTGAGACTGTATCAACGACTTGGAGACTGTTTTGACTGCCAGTTTCCCGCCGGTTCTCCGCTTCTCCTGTTGCCGCCATTTTTTCTTGTGCGGCGGCAACAAGCGGAATGCTGCTATCGAGAGACCTACCCATAATTCTGTTTAATACTGTTGAGATGGTGTATCTCATGACCTGCAATGTGATAGGCCAGTGCCCGAACACTGGCATAGTTACCGCTGGCAACCCCGCCACGAAGGAGAGCCTCATCATCAAGATAGTTGAACAACATAATCGTTGCCCAACGGATGGTTTGATACTCCTGGATAATCTCATCCAGATCTCGATCATTGGCTTTGGAGGGTATGATGTAATCGTCCTGTTCAAAACCAGGTAACTCGGTGGAGTCGCCCCGTGCAAAGCGCAGGGCACGATAAGCATAAATACGCTCATCATCCATGATATGCATCAGAATCTCTTTGACTGTCCATTCACCCTTAGCATGAGGTGTATTGAGTCTATCTGACGGCATTGACTTTACATGTTCATAGACAACTGTCATATTGTCGCGTAGATGTTCCAATATACGCCCATCATCCGGGATTAAGTCGATATACATGCTGGCATAAGACGGAAATTCGCTTGCTTCTGGTTTGGGGAGATATGTGCGTTTGATTTCGGTCATGATTGTTAATGTCCTTTCAAAGTAGATTGCAATTTAATCATGATCTCATCCGGGAGTGGGTTAGGCCACCCTTCGTCTACAGGCAGGTAAAAAGTCATGGTTTGGGGCTGGAAGCCTTCCGCAGATACATGAACATAGAATGGAGTACAACTATAGCTGAAAGCATAATCTGTTTCAAAATAGCCATCTAAGTGCTTCATCCTGTAAGTCTCCAAACAAACTATCAAGAGTTGGGCGACCACAAGATAAGGTAGATGGGAAGAAACAAGGCATTTTGAGTCAGTTGTCTTGTGAACTCTATGATTTCATTATTTTGACCATTTACCGGATGAAGCACTTAGTTTCGTTGTCTACGACACCAGCACTCTCAGCCTTGCGTCGCAATTGCTCAACCAACATCCCTGGCGCTCTCATTCCCACTGAGCGACCAAATCACCGTTGAAAGCCGCGGTACTTCTCTAACTGAACGACATCCCCCATCCGCATAACATGATATTTGTAGGAATACACGACGTTGTTGCTCTTGAAGACTCGTTTATTTACCATGTATCTATTATATAACTTATTGACATATAATGCAATTTCCACTCAAATCCTATATCATGCTCTACATCCCCATCAATCAATCTAGGGGCTTTGGGCGCGGTAAGTTATGCCGAGTTAACGGAACTCGGCCCTCGCCGTTTTGTAAGATAGCCTGTTCATCTATGTCGTGCCCCCTGACCAAAGAATGGTCTGCTAAAGCGATCGGCGTTCTCCACATCGACAAATCGGCTACCTCATTGGAAAATGGTATCCTGTTGCTCAAACAGTCGCCGAGTAGCAACAGCAAAGAATCGTAACGCAGGCGGTTGCCATTAGCGCGTGAACCAGATGACGAAAGGAGATCATGCTCAACAACGGATAATTGATTGACCAATCCATCTACTACATTTTGCTGGAGATCCAGCGAGGCTCATTACAGATTGCTTGATTTTTAACAATTTGCACTGGAGGTCAATCATGTTCAACAAACCTGCAATCGCAATTCTGATCTTTGTCGTCATGTTCTTGTTGTTAGCAACGACGACGATTGCCCAAGAGAACGCACCCGGTCCCGTCCCATACTCACGAGTAGACTCTGGTTCTTATAGCAGCGCCCCATAAAGCCCACAGGTTTTAACAATGGGATCCGAAGAGGCTATCCAATCTTGCACCCTCAGGTGCAAGGGTGTAAACTCGCATCTGAATTGGGGCATCAACTCGCCCTGTCTCAGTCGGAAGAAGACCATCCTGATTTATTCAGGCCCTGGCTTGCTCAGGCGTCAAGGGCAGAAGCCCACTGAACCGAAGGTTCAATGGGAGTATGTCACCAAACGAGTTCGTGGAACCCGTCGATGATGATCCGCCACTGATAGATAGGTTGGTTCTGCGTTTTAGCCAGGTAACAAAGCTGATCCAGGATAGATTGGCGAGTCCGACAATTGAGCAAAACCCACACCAATTCAAGAACAATATTAATGCATTCCCACGGCAAGTCATGCCCTCAATGCTGGAGCAGCTTGCAATATCATGAATGCAAATAAGGTCTTGGCTTTGTCTGAATAAACTTTTAAGCCAATCAAACAAGGAGCAACACGATGCTGTCTTTTTGCACAAAACATTTTAAAAAGCAAGAGGTTATACGATGATACATGTGGATGAGGTTACCAAGTCATATGGTCATATCCAAGCCCTTCGCGGTGTCAGTTTTGATGTCAACGAAGGTGAGATTGTCGGCTTACTTGGGCCAAACGGTGCTGGTAAGTCGACAATCATCAAGATTCTAACCGGTTTTCTTCACCCCGATCAGGGTACGACTCAGATTGATGGGCTTGACGTACTCACCGAAACCCGTGCAGTCCAAACACGCATTGGGTATCTATCGGAAAACACACCGCTGTACCCTGACCTTTCAGTCCAATCTTATCTACGACTGATGGCCAATATGCGCAGCGTCCCACAAGCAGATCAACTCCGTCTGCTTTCAGAAGCCATTTATGCCACCAACATGCAGGATTATCTCACCCGTCCCATTGCCCAGTTGAGTAAAGGTTTGCGGCAGCGTGTTGGGCTAGCACAGGCTATTCTTCATCGTCCGCGCATGTTGATTTTGGATGAACCAACCATCGGCCTCGACCCCACCCAGGTCGTTGATATGCGCCACTTAATCAAGCATCTGGCGCAGAACAGCACCATTCTGTTTTCATCCCACATCCTTTCTGAAGTGGAAGCAGTGTGTGATCGAGTCATTATCATCATCAATGGTGAAGTGAAAGCCGATGCGCGTTTGGATGAACTGAATGAAACAGGCGATGTCATCCTGGTTCTTCAGGAAGAACACACCGGTATCTATGAGCGGCTGGCTGCCGTTCAAGATATTGTGGATGTTGAGCAGTTCCCGTCCCGTGATGGTTATCCAGCATTTCGTCTGGTCTCCCATCAGGACATCGCACCAGATATATACCAAATTGCTCGCCATGAAAACTGGTCCGTGCGCGAAATCCGACGGGATGTTGTCACGCTCGAAACGGTCTTTAATGAACTGGCAACCACAACCTAGACAGGAGATGAAATGATGAGACAGGCACTTTCCCTCACCCGGAAGGAACTAGACTCCTACTTCAGTTCCCCCATGGCCCTGATCTTTGTCGGTGTTTTTCTTTGCATTACCTTTTTTACGTTCTATTGGATTGACTCGTTTTTTGCACGCGGCATTGCTGATGTCCGCGCTTTGTTTGAATGGATGCCGATCCTGATGATTTTTCTGGTTGCAGCTTTGACCATGCGCCAGTGGAGTGAAGAGCAGCAAACGGGTACACTCCAAGTTTTACTCACACTGCCAACGCGCTTCATCCATCTAGTATTGGGCAAATTTCTCTCGGTGCTGGCATTAGTCATTGTCGCCTTGCTGCTGACCCTCATCTTACCATTGACCGTCAGTCAAACGGGCAATCTTGACCTAGGACCTGTTGTAGGTGGCTATATCGCCAGCATTTTGATGGCATCGGCCTACATCGCCATCGGTCTCTTTGTATCATCCCGGACGGATAACCAGATTGTGGCTTTAATCATGACGGCTATTGTCTGTGGCGCACTGTATCTGATCGGTTCGCCTACGATCACCGATTTCTTCGGTGTCAGCATGAGTGAGGTACTGCGTGCCTTTGGCAGTGGCAGCCGCTTTGAAAGTATCGAACGCGGTGTGATCGACCTGCGTGATCTGGTCTATTACTTGTCATTGACTATTTTCTTCTTGGCGCTCAATGTCCTATCACTCGATAGCAAACGTTGGAGTACCGGACAACAGCTACGCAACTACCGCAATAACAGTTTGGGCATGGTTGCCTTGATTGGCCTGAACTTGGTCATGTTGAACGTGCTGCTCTATCCTGTCACCGGGCTACGCCTTGATCTGACAGAAAACAAAGATTATAGCCTATCACCTGTAACGCACGATATTCTGAAGACCCTTCAAGAGCCGCTGTTGGTGCGTGGTTATTTTAGTGAAGACAATCACCCCCTCTTATCGCCGCTCATTCCACAGGTGAAGGATACACTGGAAGAATATGTCATCGCCTCGAACGGCAACATGGAAGTTGAATTTGTTGATCCGATCTCTGATCCTCAGATTGAACGCGAGGCAACCCAAACTTACGGGATTCGCCCAACGCCCGTTCAAATTCAGGATCGCGGCGGCATGTCACTCAAGAATGTGTATTTTGACTTGCTCGTCCGCTATGGTGATGAGAGCGTTGGGCTGAGCTTTGGCGATTTGATTGAGGTACAAAACACCGGCTCTGGCTTAGACATCAACCTGCGCAATCTCGAATATGATCTGACCAAATCCATTCAACGTGTGGTATCGGGTTTCCAGAGTCTGGATGCGGTGCTGGCTTCACTGGAAGAACCTGCACAACTGACCTTGTATACCAGCCCTAACACGCTGCCAGACTATCTCCAGGAAACTCAGGACACGATGATCTCGGTCATTGCAGAGATGGCAGCCGCCAGCGATGGCAAACTGGTGTTTGAGATCGTCAACGTTGAAGCCGAAGATTCACCTGTCGATCCACAAACCTTGTTTGACCAATACCAGATACAGCCCATTCCAGTCGGTTTCTTCTCAACCGAAGCATTTTATCTGCATACGCTTGTCGATGCAGGCAACACCATTCAGACTATCTATCCAATCGGAGAACTGAGCGAGGCAGAAGTCCGCAATACGATCGAGAGTGCCCTGAAACGCTCTGCACCTGGTTTTTTGACTACCGTTGGTCTATGGACACCTGCTTCACCTGCAAACCCAAACCAGTTTCAACAGCAAATGCCAGACTTGCAACAGTACAGCATTCTCACCAACACCCTCCGTGAAAACTATGATGTTCGCACAGTGGATCTTTCCAATGGGCAGGTTGCAACAGACATCGACACCCTGCTGGTGATCGCTCCACACGAAATGACCGATGTGGAGCGTTACGCCATTGACCAATACCTGATGCGGGGTGGTTCAGTCATGATTGCCGGGGGCAGCTATCACCTTATTGCCAATCCAAGCACGGGGGGGCTAGCACTGGAAAGCAATACCAACGGTGTCGGTGAGATGCTCACGCATTATGGCATCAACGTTGGCGAGGAACTGGTACTCGATACACAGAACGAACCATTCCTCGTGCCATCTATGCAGCAGTTTGGCTCGTTCGATCTGGTGGACTATCCACACTTGATTGATGTCCGTCCAGATAACAGTGATGTTCCCATCACCTCGGATTTGCCTGCTCTGACGCTAGCATGGTCATCACCCGTCACGGTAGATGAAGAGAAGAACGCAGCGCGAACGGTCACACCTCTGTTCTCATCGAGTGGCGAATCGTGGACGACAACCAGCCTTGCAGTTGACCCGAACTTCAATACGACTCCTGTACTGGGCTTCCCCCTTGAAGGTGAGCAGCAGGCACACCTGCTAGCAGTCGCTGTTCAGGGAACATTTGAAAGTTTCTTCAAAGATTCCCCCTCACCGTTTGAAATAGCTGAGGAGACGGGCACAGAAGAGACCGTTGAGCAAATCGGTTTGATTGAAACATCAACCAGCAATGCCCAGTTAATTGTCATCGGCAGTGCCGAGTTTTTGAATGATACTGTTTTACAGTTATCCAGCAACATCACAGGGGATCGATACCTGAACAACCTGCGGCTTGTTCAAAACAGTATCGACTGGTTCGTTGAAGACAACTCACTAACAAGCATTCGCAGTGGCGGTGCCGCGACTCGCGTCCTGGACCCGATTTCGGAAGTTGAACAAACCCGCTGGGAAATCCTGAATTATGTATTTGCGATTGTATCGGTAGTCATCCTGGGCATCATCTGGCGGATCCGCAAACAAAGCGAGCGTCCATTGGAACTGATCCCACCAGAGGACAATGCCCAGCCTGTTGACATGAAACCTGCATATCAAGGAGATAACTAAGCCATGACACGCTGGAATCAACTCTTACTGATTGTACTCATCGCACAAGTGGCATTAGCTATTGGCCTCAACCTGCCGGAAAACCCTGTAAATAGTAGTAGCGGCCCGCTTCTAGCTGGTTACACGGTGGATGCCGTGGATGAGGTGAAGATTACAGATAACAATGGAGTAGAGGTTGTATTAGCAAAGATGGACGGCGGATGGGTCATGGCCGAGGCCGATAACTATCCAGCGCAGGCCTCTAATATTGAAGATGTACTTGACGGCATTGCCGGAATCACAACGGATCGACTTATTGCACGCAACCCAACGAGTCACAGGCGTCTGGAGGTCAAAGATGATAGCTTCCAGCGTCGTATCACCCTCAAACAAGGCGACCAGACCGATACGATCTATGTTGGCAGTAGTGCCGGAGCCAGTGCCACCCACGTTCGGTTAGATGACGATAATACCGTCTATCTGACGGATAGTCTGACAGCCTGGAACGTACCCGCCACCATTTCGCACTGGGTCGATACGACTTATTTCACACAACCGCGTGCCAATTTTGTCGAGGTGACAGTTAAAAACAGTAACGGTGTGTTTGAGTTCATCAAAGAAGGTGGCGAATGGATGTACCAGGGCATCGGCGAAGGCGAAACCTTTGATACCAATAGTATTGATTCGTTATTTACCAATATTGCTAATGTCAGAATGACTCGTCCAATTGGCAAGGACTTTGATATGAGCGAACCCCTTGCTACTGTCACATTGACGGTTGAGGTTGAGAATAATGCAGCGGAAGTCACGCCAGAACCAAATGACGGCAATGGGGCAACTGCTGAAACCGTTACCCACATTTATACACTGCAACTTGGGCCACAGATCGAGGGAAGCACTGACTATGCATTGAGCGCGTCCGAGTCTGAGTATTATGTCCAGGTACAGGACACATGGGCGAACACCCTCATCGACCTCAGTCATGATAGTTTGCTTCTTGTTGACGAAACAGAGTCAGAATAGGTCAATGATCCCCGTTTATGCAGATTAACAAATTAGTCAGCGCCCCCCGGATAAAGCGAACCTTCGGTTCGAGGGGGCTAGTCAAAGCTCATGCTGACCAGTCTCAGCCTTGAAGCAGAGGCTACGTTATGGGCGAATGGAGAGGCACTCCGGGGTGACTGAACCAGCCTGGGACTCTGCGGAGAACGATTAAACAGGCTGAGGGTCTCAGCCCGTGTCGTTATCGAGAAACCGCCCAATAACATTGACGAGGTTCACTTGACCGCCTTCCGGCGAGATACAGAGGTAACTCATGCAACGAGTATTTGTACGAGATAAAAACAAGGAACCACTCATGCCCACGCATCCAGCCAGGGCACGGAAGTTCCTCAAGGCGGGTCGTGCAGCAGTGTATCGGCGCTACCCATTCACCATCATCATGAGAGATCGTGAGGGTGGTGAAACTCAAGATACCCAAGTCAAGATTGACCCTGGCGCCCAAACAACAGGACTGGCGTTAGTTGCCAACTTTAACCCGTACCGTTTAATTCTTGGAATGAAAGATCATGTTACGCCCCCTCTACTCAATTGAGTGATCGCTATTGTTTGCCCATTCCTTCCAGGAACCATCATAGACTGAGACATTGTGATAGCCTGCTGATTGCAGCGCCATCATGCCGTAACTGGCAGAGACCCCAGCATTGCAATAAACGATGATTTCCGTTTCTGGGTTGTCGATTCCGGCGGCAGAGAGAATTTCCTGGATTTCATGAGCAGGGCGGATAGTCAAGTTCTCGTTGAGAAATGACTTACGGGGAATATTAACCGCGCCAGGGATATGCCCTTTACGTCTGGCGCGTGATGATTCGCCAGCAAACTCTTGTGAGGAACGCACATCGAGCAAGACCCTACCATGAGTTGTGGCAGTGGCTACCTCGTCAATGGTGCGACGTAGCCTGGGATCCGGCAAGGGGATAAATGAACGCTGCGGGATGTCTGCCTTCTTGGCCGTTACGGGGCGGAATTCTGCTATCCATTTGTTCCAGCCGCCGTTGAGGATAGCGGCAGTTTTGTGCCCATAGTAATTTAACATCCACCACACACGAGCAGCAAACAATCCACCTGCATCATCATATGTGACAACGAAGGTATCTTGATCAACACCTGATGCACTCATGAGCTGCGTGAATTTTTCTGGTGATGCAGCCTGGGTTCCATTGGCACTGTCAGCGTCGGTGATATCATAACGCCAATCAATAAAGACGGCACCAGGTATATGCGACTCGTTATATGCCTCTTGGTGGGCAAAGTAATGCGGGTGCGGCTCGCTAGCAGGAATGACATGCCCACGCACATCAAAAACTCTTAAATTACCATTATTCAAATTATCCTGTAGCCATTGCGTACTAACAAAATATTGATTTTGCATGGGAAATACCCACCTTTCACGAATTATTTCAAAATATATGGAGGTATTATAGAATAAGGGATGGTAAACTGCCTATGTGACAGCTCACCCAGATAGACCGAGCACTTCTCAGGCTATGTACGGGCCAACATTAGCGCCCCATCGGAGAACGTCGGCTTCTCTCGTGGGTATGATTCAGATTTGACGTGACGATCTACTCGCCACAACCTGCGATCTGAAGTTAGTTGTTCAAGACCCAATGATTGCCTCATACAATCTGGTTGGTAATTTGAACACATGTACGAACAGGGGTCAAATTAGTTTGGAAGGAGTAAGCCATGTATGGTCATAACGTGAATCAACAATCCATTATTGTACGTTTCATCCGAATGTGGATGAATAGTATTGAGCCAAATCAAGACCTGATAGACGAAACCGAACGAGAAAATGCGCGGACAATAGCATCGATTATGCTCGTCGGGGCCGTGATTACGCTGTTTGTACTCATATTCAGATTGTTGTTTATTAATTTCACATCGGCTGAATTTCTCCGAATCACAATCCGCCTCAGTGCGGTTGGTGTTTTGACATTAAGCTATTCTTTATCTCTTCGTGGGCGGTATCGCCAAGCTCTCCTGTTTGTCGTATGGTATATATCGGTAATAATCCTGGGAATCAACTTCTTCTTCCCAGGATTTTATAGCCTTTTCAACTTATATTATTTTTCTCTGTTACTGTTCTTTTCTAGCTTCTTTTTATCAATTCCAAGCCTCATTTTGCTCTTCACCGTTCAAAGTATCGGCATACTTTTGATGCCGATCGTCAATGAATATGTTGTTTATAAGGATCTTATCCCTGGTCCTTTGATGTTTACTTCTCTATCACTCATTATGTCAGTCTTGTTTACCAGTAATCGACGGCGAATTGAGCATGAGCAGCGTGAGCGCCTAACACGAAGTGAACGGCGTTATCAGCATGTATCTGAATTGGTCTCCGATTACGCCTTCTCAATGCAGATCGAAGCAAATGGACACATCATACCTGAATGGGTCACGGTGGACGCATTCATTGATCTGACGGGCTATCATCCCAATGAACTGGGCAACATAACAGCAGCAGCCTCTCTTTATCACCCCGATGACTTTAAGCGTGCAACCGATGATATACAGCATGCAGTTCAGGGCAAGAAAACGATAGGTGATTACCAAATCCTCACTAAAGATGGCTGTAAACGCTGGTTGCGGGTTACCTACAGCCCGATGTTTGGTGAGCAGGGTAAGGTGATTCGTGTCTTGGGCGTAGGACAAGACATTACCGATCAAAAAGAAGCCGAGATCGCACAGCACGAAAATGAAGAGCGCTATAAAGCATTAACGAATCTCATCTCAGGCTACGCATTCTCAGCTCGAATCAATGATGATGGGACAGTGAAATACGATTGGTTTACCTATGCATCACTGGCACGTATCAGTGGCTATTCGGTAGAGGAACTTCAGTCCAGATCAGATCACCCCATACGCTATCATCCTGATGATCTGGAACGGGCACGACAAGACCTGCGGCGAACGCTTCAGGGAGAATCGAGCGTTCATGATTATCGTAACCTCAGCAAAGATGGCACAATTCACTGGATTCGCATGTATCGCGAACCAATCTGGGACGAAACACATGAACGTGTTGTCGGTTTTTTGGGCGTGGGGCAAGATATTACTGAACGCAAACAGGCCGAAGAGGCACTCCGTGAAAATGAAGAACGGTATCGTATCTTTACTGAGACGGCTTCAGATTATGCCTTTTCTTCCAGAGTGGACGCTGATTTATCCCACGAAATTGAGTGGATATCGCCCTCATTTGAACGTGTGACGGGTTATACAGTTGATAACCTCGATCCCTTAATGGCCAAGCCTATCCTCTATCATCCAGATGACCGTAAACTGGCCAAAGGAGATTTTGACCGAATGGTCAAAGGGAATATACCGATTACGAACGAATATCGGATGATTCGTAAGGATGGCGAATTGCGATGGCTGCAATTATCTCGCCAGCCGATTTGGGACGAAAACGAGGGACGTGTCGTCCGATATTATGGGGTGGCCCAGGACATCACTAAACGAAAACAGGCCGAAGAAGCCTTACGCCTCAGTGAAGAACGCTATCGATTTATCTCTGAGATGATCTCGGATTTTGCGTTTGCAGGAATGATTGACCGGCATCATAATAAGAGCGTTGAGTGGGTTACCGATTCATTCGAGCGTTTAACTGGATTTACATTAGAAGAACTGAATACTCCTAATTTTTCAGTTTTTCATCCTGATGACAACCAGCGAGCCGTAGAAGATATCTTTCGCTTGTTTCATAAATCGACAACAAAGGGTGAATATCGACTCGTAACGAAAAAGGGCGATCCAATCTGGCTGGATATTGAGCGCCATCGGGTTGAGTCCTCTGATGATCTCGTGCGCTATTATGCTGTTGCTCAAGACATCACCGAGTCAAAACGAATTGAGGAGCAAAATTTACGGATCGCGTTTGAACAGGGACGACTCGCTTGGGTGCAGCAGTTTGTCGCGGCGATTTCACACGATTTCCGCACCTCGCTTTCCAGCATTGAAACCAGCCGCTACTTGGTCGAGCGCAATCTGCAACATGGCTCTAATGTTGAAGATGTGTACCCCCGTCTGAACAATATTCAGGCTGAGATCGGACGAGTGAGCGACCAACTGGATAATCTGAATGACATCGCCTCATTGTCTGATCTTGAAAAGAAACCCGTCAATCTGAATGAGATCGTTTATCATCTCGTTATACAGCAGGGGGCTTTTACCAAGGAGCGTGGGCTGGATATGATCATCGAATTGGATGATGAAATGCCAGAAGTTCCGATGGATCGGGGGGCGCTCACTCGTGCAGTTCGCCATTTGATCTTAAACGCACAAAATTATAATCGGATGGCTGGAACAATCCGGGTTGGTACTTATCATGATGATGAAGTCGTTGGTGTTATCGTAGAGGATACAGGGGTTGGTATCCAGCCTGATAACTTAGAGCGTGTTTTTGAGTTATTCTTCCGGGAGGATCAGGCGCGTTCTACAACCTCTGGCGGCGTGGGCCTGGGACTAAGTATCGTCAAGATGATTGCAGAATTGCATAGCGGTGAGGTGCTGGTGGAAAGTAGGCTGGGAGAAGGCAGCACGTTCACGTTGAAAATCCCCATCAAGCAGCAACTCACGACACCCACCAACCCCTTGTGACATACTCCCACAACCAAAAGTGAAGTGGACTGATGCCCCAATCCAGCAACATCGTGTCGTTCGGCCTTACCCTGACAACCCCCTATAGCTAAAGCAAGGGGGGTCTTATCGCCCATCGCGCCCTAGGTTGGGTACGCGACACCATCCGCAGCCTGACGTGACTTCGGACAAGCTTACACAGGCGACCCACTCTGACTCTGGGATAACCCGGAACTTCCAGGCAAACGCCCTTCTCTTGCTGGTTCGATTCTGCTCAACACCACCCGGAGGAGCGTGTCCACGCCCGACCATATCGCCCTGGCATGATCCACGTTGGGCTTCTTCACCACACGCACAGTGATGACAGGTCTGGCTCAGCTTCGTCGTCCCCGTCGGGAACTCGTTGACCACGATGCCAGCACTCTTAGCCTTGCGTCGCAATTGCTCAACAAACAGCCCCACTGACTTGCCAAACCACCATTGAAAGGCGCGGTACGATACCCTCTTGACAGCCCCCTTCCGCATAATCTGATTGACCAACTTGCCGTGCAGACTGCGGCGGTGGGCCGCCTTTGGCACGGCGGTTGTCTTTACGGGCAGGCTGCGGGCGTACCGATAGGCTTTCGACTGGTGCAGCAACATCAACCTTGCAAGCTCTCACCCAGGCAGGCTTGCAAGGTTTTCTCCGCCTGTGGCAAGGCAGTTCAAGCACAAATGAAGGTGTTGAACGCGGTATCTAGACGCCCTTCTGATTTTCAAGATACTGCTTAATCATTGCCAACGGTGCTAACGAAAAATGAACAGGGTCGGCCATCACTTCAAGTTCTAGGACTTCACAGCACAATTCATCAGCCACCTCTTGAATGATCGCTTTCAGACATGTATCCACACCATTCGCCAAGACCTTGTGCCGATATTGAGAACACCAGATCACATGGTCTTTGCAGGAATACACGACGTTGTTGCTCTTGAAGACCCGTTTATTTGCCATGTATCCATTATACAGATTGTTGCCATCCGGCGTTTCGTTCCCTACATCCCCATCAATCAATCTAGCGGCTTTGGGCGCGGTTCCGGTAAATCATATCACTTTACTTAATCCCCAGCCACCACAACTAATTCTGGGTTGGTAACCTGTTGGCGTTGTTCTGGTTCATGAATGACCAATAACAGTAGCACCACCGTCAACAAACTGGCTACTCCAGAAAACACGAACATCGCATCAAAGCTGAAGGCATCAACCAGCCAACCGCCAATGAAGGGTGCAGCGAAATTTGCGGGTGCAATCAGCGTGTTCACCAACCCAACATAATATGGACGCTCGGCTTCCGGGCCAAATTCAACTGTCATGGTCATGCCCGTTGTCCAGAAGACTGTATGCCCAATACCGCCAAGTGCGAAGGTGATATAGAGCCAAGATACATCAGCGGCCAGCATCGCCACCACAACACTTAGACCCAGTGACGCTGCACCCATGGCATACACTAACCTGTGCCCGATGCGATCTCCCAGCCCACCGAGCATAGGTGCAGCAACCGTCTGGGCGAGCGTCATCACCGCCAGCATCGCCCCTGCTGTCCCCTCTGACATATCAAATTGCCGAACACCATAAATTGTGAAGAACGAAATGGCAACATGGGCCACCTGCGAGAGCGCCCTCATCACGATAAACCAACGGAAGTTACGATCCCGGTTCCAGATATCGACAAAATAGCGCAATGATAGTTTACGTCCTTTGATATGCTCTTTGACTTCAATCGCTGGTTCTCGTGTCCAACCGAGGAAGATCATCGAGACTAGCATCGCCACGCCTGCGATAAAAAACAAGCTAGCAAAATTCTGGGGATATTCGTTCACCTGTAACCACACACCACCAACAAAGCCCCCTATTGCCATGCCAACCGCCACCAATGAGGACTGCGTTCCCCAAAAGAAGCCACGCCGCTGAATGGGCATGATTTTGCCGATCATGGTCTGCCATGCTGTCGCAGTGAAGCCCCCCCCAAGCGCAAACCAGGCCAACATCAAAAACGTCAGGGGCAGGGCTGCCGTCGAACCAAGGGCCGGCACGAGCAAGGCAATCGCCGCCAAGCCAAAGAAAGGCCAGCGTTCATGAAACGTCATCCACATGACCATCGGCAAAAAACGCTTAAGCTTAGCAACCCAATTTGCAGTCAAAATCTGCGGCAGATTCCAGCCGATCATATGCACTGACCCCACCAGACCAATCAGGATAGTCGAATCAGTCAGGGAGGCAACGAACAACGGCACAATCGTCACCATGGAGGCAAAACCCATCGCCAAACCAAAAAAGGCGCCATCTAACACATTGACGATGAAGTTGTGTTTCAGGTGTTTGTCAATATCCGGGTGATACATGCAGGCTCCACACCAACAGCGACCTAGCTGCCGCCCTCCGTTATTACACCACAGGATCATCGCTTGAAGCTAGAGTCCGATTTGGGAGTGGACTCTAAAGCCGTTGAAAGTCCGATAAATCGGCGTCATAGGTATCCAACAGAAGGAAGAATTCTTCACATTGGCTTTTGGTCATAAGCTCTACACCAGCGTGGATGAGTTACACGCTGATTTCGATGTCTGGCTCCATGCATCGTTCTCATCTGGGCTATCGTAAGATGGGACTTTGCCCTATCGAAACCATCAAACAATTCAGTAAATCGTCCGAGAGTGAACGTCGCCAACACACTCACCAACCAGATGGCCTGCATGACGGTGAACTAACGACAACAGGAATAGAGCATGTGTTCTTATGAGTTGCCACCGTAGAAGAAAAAACGGCGACAACAATTTGACGTATACTGTATCAAAACACCATCAAAGGGAAGTGTTATGAGTAGTATCCTAGGAATTCTTGGTGCGTTGCTTATCGGATTTGTAGCCTGCATCATTATTTTGTCCGTCGCCACGACTATCACGGCCTTCGTCGTGTGGCGTACCATTGGCAACCGATTACGGGAAGCGGCCGCCAACATTGATTGGGATAACATGCGCAACTTCCAGGGTGAGATCATCCCTGGCACGGCAACATACCAATCGAAAGAACCATCTTCTGAAAAGCCCAAGCGCCATGTCACCATAGGCGATGACGGCGAACTCGTCCATGTCGAATACTTCGACGACGATGATAGTGAAATCAGCACCACGCAGATTCTATGACATTTCTTATGTTGACTGAGGTATGAAGTTGGGAAATCCACTCGTCTACTGAATCGTAGCGCAGTAGTGAACGAGGTGATGCCGATGGAAGAGACCCTACACTGTCTCGGTGGGCAACAAACACCTTCGCCCAATCAAGTCAACCATATTTATCAAATCACAGGCAAACTTGATACTCTCTAGGATCAGCTGCTAATCGCAATCAACAAGAACAGCGCAAAGTTGCATAAGTCAGAACCATCTGCTGTGGTCAGAACTTAGACAAGCGCAATCCATACCCCCTCCTTATGAGTGCCTGGTGAAAACCCACCGGGCACTTTTCATTTTCTCTAATATGTAAAGCGTATAGGCAATAGAAAAACCTGTGAAGAATGCGCCTAGCCAGTTCGCAAACAAATCAACCAGCGTTGCCCCCCGATAAGGAATGTACCCTTGAGACAGCTCTGTCGCTGTACCAAGAAAAATCGCTATCCCCATCGCCAACAGGAGTGAAAGGTGGGCCGAAATCCACGTCCGCAGCGCCGCCCATAAGACCAGCGTTAAACTGGCAAATAAGCCAATATGCCCCAATGCCTGGGCTGTATCACCAACAAATACCAGCGTTGCATGATGCACCACCGGCATATAACCGGGGGATAAAGTCAGCAGCATGACGCAGCCCCCCCATGCCAGCGCGACCAGCCAGAAAAACAGTGTTACATATTTCATCGGTCAATCCTCCAAATTGGATTCAACCATACACGAGTTTGGACAGTGCTGCGTGACGATTGCCCAACGGAATCAAAAAAAGCTAGGCGAGATGCCCAGCTTTCTATGGTTAGTCGAAGCGTTTATTTCATGTCTGCTGCAGTCTGTGGAACAATTTCAATCTGGTGTTGGGCAATCATCCGATTCACAAAGGGATTATGTACAACAGGCATAATGATGGTTTCACCAGCACGTTCAAGCGTAATGTAGTAAATATAAACCAGACGGCTACCAGCAAACCAGCGTTCTTCTCGTCTGGCTGTTTTTTTCATCTGCCACCCCTTATATAACATCGTCAAAAGGCTATCTGCCCCGGCAAATTGTTCTGATTTTTCACTCCAATGCTGAGTGACATCCATATATTCTACATGAAAATTTGTAATGTTTTCATTAATCATTTTGTGTCCCTTAGATTTGCACTTGCACCATATCAACCTATTATATCCGGTTCGGATTAAAAATGGTTTAACAACTAGAGTCAATCCTCGCTCCAATCTTTCATTACTTGTCGACAACCATGCTATAATCCGGTTGTTAAGTGACAGAGGATTTTTCAGTGACAGAACTGATTCAAATTGCAGATATTGCACAGCATGATGGCGAAGAAGTTACCCTGCGCGGTTGGGTCTATAACCGAACGGGTAAAGGTCGGCTTCAATTCATCAAACTGCGCGATGGTACAGGGATCGCCCAATGTGTCGCGTTTAAGAAAGAAATGGATGAGGAGCAGTTCGAGACAGCACGCAATCTAGCACAGGAATCCAGCATCATCATCATGGGTTCAGTGCGGGCCGATGACCGTGCACCAGGGATCCCGGGCGGGTTCGAGGTTGGCGTCAAATCAATTGAACTCGTGCAGCAAGCCGAAGAATATCCGATTTCGCCTAAAGAACATGGTGTCGAATTCCTGATGGATAACCGCCACCTCTGGGTACGTTCTAACCGACAATGGGCAATATTGCGTATTCGGGCAACGATTATCAATGCTATGCGGAACTGGCTGGATGACAACGGTTATCTGCTGGTCGACACGCCAATTATTACCCCCTCTGCTGGGGAAGACACAACCACGTTGTTTGGAATCGATTACTTTGGCGAACCGGCTTACCTTGCCCAGACAGGCCAACTTTACAACGAAGCCAACATCGGATCATTTGGCAAGGTGTATTGCTTCGGGCCAACCTTCCGAGCAGAAAAATCCAAAACACGGCGACATCTGATGGAGTTCTGGATGCTGGAACCCGAGATGGCATTCTTCAACTTGGAAGAATTGATGGACATGCAAGAAGCGATGATTACCCGTGTTGTCGGCTGCGTCCTAGAAAAGCACCAACCCGAACTTGAGATTCTAGAGCGTGATCTGAGCCGCCTGGAAGCCATCACCTCACCCTTTAACCACATTACCTATGATGAGGCTGTCGAACGCTTGCAAAAGCGTGCCGATGACGAAGCCGATCCAAACAAAAAGGCGGAACTGAGCATCGAATGGGGCGAAGACTTCGGCAGTCCCCACGAGACGGCTATCGCAGAAATGTTCGAGAAGCCTGTATTTGTCTATCACTATCCATCCCAGGTGAAGGCATTTTACATGCAACCCGTAGAAGGCCGTCCCGAAGTCTGCCGCAGCGTTGATCTACTTGCACCCGAAGGCTATGGCGAGATTACAGGTGGCAGCGAACGCATCTATGACCATGATCTGCTCCTGCAGAAGATCAAAGAACATAACCTCCCGGCAGAAAATTACGACTGGTATCTTTCCCTGCGTAAGTTTGGCTCTGTACCTCATGCAGGTTTTGGCATTGGTCTGGAGCGCACGGTCGCCTGGATTTGTGGGCTGGCTCATGTACGTGAGACCATCCCCTACGCCCGGATGTTGAATCGTAAATCCCCCTAAATTGGTTCCGTCCGCTACCTTATGAGAGTGCTGAATTCGGGGCAAAATCGTTACGGGGCTTCAGAGTGCTTGAACAGGAGAAAGAGTATTTCAAACATGTCGATAGAAGTCCGCAAGACCTACAAATAGAAGCTGTACCAGAACACCAAGCGCAACCGACATCTGCACCAGCAGATCAATGTCGCTGGCTTGATCTGGAACCATGCCCTGGCATTGCAGCGTGACAGGCAACCCAGGAGGTATTGCAGCGACAAGAAAAAGCCGACGAACGCTTCAAGGTGGATTGCCGCACTTTCGCAAGGTGCAGAAGTTCCGGTCATTCACGCTCAAACAAGCAGGCTGGAAACTGCTCGAGAGTAAACAGAAGTATGGTCGGGTTCAGATCGGCAAGAAGGTCTACAAGTTGGTGTATCACCGCCCGATGCAGGGCAATATAAAGACGGTCACGATCAAGCGTGATACAGCAGGACGGCTCTGGATTTGCTTCTCAGTAGTGGAACGATTTGTGGTCCAGAAGGAAGCCAGCACGGGTCAAAGCGGCGGCTTCGATTTCGGCCTCAAGACGTTTCTGACCAGCGATGAAGGGCAACAGATCGACATGCCTTGGTTCTATCAGGATGATCTGCCGCGTCTGCGCAGCATCCAACGACAGGTGTCGAAGAAGGTTAAAGGGAGTGCCACCAACAGAAGGGGAAGCATCACCTCTCTCGTCGTCACATTCGGATTGATGACAAGCGGCGCGACTTCCACTTCAAGTTGGCGCATAAGCTCTGCGATGAATACGACCTGCTGTGTTTTGAAGACCTGAACCTGGACGGGGCGAACCTCTGGTTCGATGAAACGCTTGTGGGGGCACAAGGTGAGTGATCTGGGTTTTGCGCAGTTGATGAGCATCTTGGAATGGGTGGCCTTCAAACGGGGCAAGCGGGTGGTCAAGATTGATCGTTGGACACCAACGACCCAGGCCTGTTCTGGTTGTGGACAGAAGCATAAGCTCGAACTGCAAGATCGGGAGTTAAACTGCGATTGTGGCTTGGTCATAGACCGCGACCACAACGCAGCGAAGAATATTCCTGAGTCGGGGCATCACCCTGATTTATTCAGGCGGCGTCCGGCGTTCATGGCAGAAGCCCACTGAACCTTTGGTTCGCCTTTTGCTGTGGGAGTATGTCACAGCCCAGAATAAAGCATTTGCAGAACATGTATTCTGTGTTTATGGCGGAGGATCTTCCTTGCGACAAGGGCGAGGCTTGATGTGAGTTCACCGGGAGTGCCGAATTTCGTGGATCTAACATGACAATTGGGATAAACCCTGAGTGTTGCCATCATCGGAAGTCCTGTCTGAATACAGAACATATGTTCCGCAACACGTTCACCCAAATCAACCCTTTTTCATATATACTAAGACTGTATCAACACACCTGGAGACCGTTTTGACTGCCGGTTATCCGCCATTTCCCGCTACTTCCCGCCGATTCTCCCCTCTTCCGCCGGTATCTTCCGCATTGCCGCCGCCGTTTTTTCTTCTATGGCGGCGGCCATCCATGCGATTCACCATTGCCGACCCAACTCCATCTTGAAATCGTCGGGTAGCGAATGCTATAATAGATCTGTTCGCCACTGTAGCTCAGTTGGCAGAGCGCCTCTCTTGTAAAGAGGTTGTCATGGGTTCGAATCCCATCAGTGGCTCTTGACGAACGGCGACTTTATCATGATAATGTTGTCCGGTAAGTAAAGGGGTCAGTGTCCCGAGCGGCAAAGGGGGCGGGCTGTAAACCCGCTGGCGCAAGCCTTCGTAGGTTCGAGTCCTACCTGGCCCATTCTGACGCCTCTGTAGCTCAGTGGTAGTAGCGCTTTCTTGGTAAGAAAGAGGTCACGAGTTCAAATCTCGTCAGAGGCTTTTCATGTTGGAGGGACAAGAATATGGCGAAAAAAGGTAATCGGATCGTTGTCAAAATGCGCAGCACTGAAAGTGGCCATACCTACATGACCAGCAAAAACAGACGCAATGACGCGGGTCGGTTGGAACTGCGCAAGTATGACCCCATTGTCCGTAAACATGTGGTGTATCGAGAGGCGAAATAAGCCGCAATCACCAGACCCAGGGGTGTAGCTCAACTGGCAGAGCGTTGGTCTCCAAAACCAAAGGTTCCGAGTTCGATTCTTGGCACCCCTGCACTTGATCTTCGAAACACCGTCCTATGAGACGGTGTTTCGTTACATGAGAGGATTGTTTTAAGGAGTAGCAATGTCTGCTGTAGAAGATAATTCAAATCGTCGCAGAAGACGGCGGAACAGAGATGCAGAAGACATTCCTGATGAAGTCGTGGAAGATCGCAGCATCACCGCGCCCAAAGGGCGGGCAACGCCCGGACGTCGCGCACAAGAACAAGCTAGCAGCGGCGGTAACTTCATTACGAATATATTCAACGATACCCGCGAATACTTCAGAGGGGTACAGGATGAATTGGGCAAAGTGGTTTGGCCTGACCGGCCGGAACTGATCCGGTTGACGCGCACTGTTCTGATTGTCATGGCACTTTCGGCAATCTTTCTGGGTGTAATTTCCTTCTTCTTTACCGAAATGTTCATTTTCGGGTTGAACGAAGATAATCCGATCATATTCCTGGTATTCTTTGCCGCCGTTGCTGCCGTTTACTTCGGGTATGTTCGGTTTTTCTCTGGCAGAGGTACCCCCCCTCCTTATTAAAAGCTTATTTTGAGGACCATCACCCATGTCTGATGACTTTCTCCAACCTGAAAATGATTATGATCCTGAGCCCGTCTACATAGACGAACCTGATCATGACGACTACGACGGGGGTACATCATTACTTGATAGCCTCATGGAAGACGAAGGCACCCAAAAACATTGGTATGTTGTTCATTGCTATTCAGGCCACGAATATAAAGTCCGCCACGCCATTGAGCAGCGTATCGAATCAATGGGAATGACCGATAAAATCTTTGATGTTATCGTCCCGACTGAAGAGGAAATCGAAGTCAAAGATGGCAAGCGCCGCACCATCGAACGGCGTGTTTTCCCTGGTTATATTCTGGTTGAGATGAAAATGGACGAGGATTCGTGGTATGTCATCCGCAATACCCCAGGGGTCACCGGATTTGTGGGGATGGGAAACGAACCAACCCCTTTGCGCCAGGAAGAAGTCAAACAGATTATGGATCGCATGTCGGATGAATCGCCTAAGATCAAGGTCACGTTCAAGATTGGGCAACGAGTACGCATTGTTGATGGGCCGTTCAACGATTTCATTGGCGAGGTGGCTGATATTGACGTGGATAAATCAAAGGTGCGTGTCATGGTGAACTTCTTCGGACGCGAGACACCTGTAGAACTTGACTTCCTGGAAGTTGAGAAGGCTTAGAAAAAACTGTACGAGGTAAAAACGAACATGGCCAAAAAAGTCAAAGCAATTGTCACGCTGCAAATCCCAGCCGGTAAAGCCAACCCTGCCCCACCGATTGGCCCAGCACTTGCGCAGCATGGCATTAACTTGATGGGGTTCTGCAAAGAATATAACGCCAAAACGAGCAACCGAATCGGCGAAATTGTCCCGGCGGAAATCACCATTTTTCAGGACGGTTCATTCAAATTTATCCTGAAAAGCCCCCCCACATCCTTCCTGATTAAAAAGGCGGCTGGCGTTGATAAGGGCGCATCCAACCCGGCGACAGAACATGTTGCCACTCTATCGCGCCAGCAGGTGAAGGAAATCGCCGAATTAAAGTTCAGTGATCTAAACGCACTGGACATTGAAGGTGCGATGCGTCAAATTGAAGGGACAGCCCGTCAGATGGGTATTCGCGTCGCCGAAGAATAAATTTGTTCGTCATTGTGGGAGGGTATCCCGCCCGTTATCACCACATAAGGAGAAAAACACGATGCCTAAACGTGGAAAACGTTATAACACAATTCGGGAAAAAGTTGACCGTGATAAAGACTACCCGATGGACGAAGCTGTCTCATTGGTCAAAGAACTGGGTTCAACCCAATTCGATGAGACGGTAGAACTGCACTTACGCTTGGGGATTGACCCTCGCCACAGCGATCAGCAAGTCCGCAGCACGGTTATGCTGCCCAACGGTACTGGTAAAAGTGTGCGGGTGTTGGTCTTCGCCGAAGGGGAAGATGCCCGAGCTGCCGAAGCCGCTGGGGCCGACATTGTGGCAGATGATGAAATCATTCAATCCATTCAGAAATCGGGTTTTCTGGACTTTGATGCGACATTGGCAGTCCCCAGCATGATGAAGAAAGTCGGTCAGGTCGCTCGTATACTTGGCCCGCGTGGCTTGATGCCCAACCCCAAAGCAGGCACGGTTGTCCAGCCAGACGATTTACCGCAGGCCATCCAGGAACTCAAGGCGGGCCGTGTCGAGTTTCGTAATGACCGCACCGGCAACCTGCACATTCCGATCGGTAAGATCAGCTTTGAAGCAACACAACTGCTAGAAAATGCGCAGGCTGCTATAACGGCTATTAAAGGCCAGGAACCCTCTGGCATTAAAGGTACATACATTCGCCGTCTTGTGCTTTCACCAACGATGGGGCCAGGAGTTCGGGTTGACCCCACTTCGTTGAACTGAGCTTGGCAATCTATCACAGCCGAACTTTGAAAGCGGGGCGATGGGCCTCGCTTTTTGATTCCTACAGGTGCGTAATTCAGGTGATTGCCAATTCTATGTGACTTTGGCAAGATAACACTTCTAGGACACAAACATCTGTGCTACTATTGGCGGTTGCCGGAGCAGCCACACAAAGGACTCGCAATTATGCAGTGTATTGGTATTCTGGCGCACCCGCTGCGTCCCCGCACCTTCCCTGTTGTGCAGGAAATCGAGGACAAACTGCGCACGAAAACCCCTGATATGCGAATCTGGTCATATGAACGCTGGCAAGAACAGGATGTGATTCAAGATGTCCAGAAGGCTGATTTGGTGATTGCCATTGGCGGTGATGGGGCAATGTTGCGAGCAGCACGAGTCTGTGCTCAATACAGCGTCGCGGTGCTGGGTGTTAACATGGGCTATCTAGGGTTTTTGACCGAGATCGTTAATCCCGAAAACTGGGAAAGCCAGCTTGATGCAGTCTTAGCAGATGATTACTGGGTTGAAAAACGCAGCTTAATTCACGCGACGATCCTGCGTAATAAAAAAGTCGTTGCCGAAGGCGAAGCACTCAACGATATTGTCGTCAGTGGTGGCGCAGTGGGACGGATGATCCAGGTTGATATTTATATTGATGGTGATTGGGCAACCTCTACTCATGCTGATGCCCTGGTGACAGCAACCGCTACTGGGTCAACAGCTTATGCACTTGCCTGTGGTGGGCCAATCCTGCCGCCAGAACTGAATAATATTTTAGTGATCCCCGCAGCTCCACATTTGAGTATGGATCGTCCCATTGTGCTGTCAGAAGGAGCACAGGTTGATATCCTGGCACAGACAACGGGCAACGGTGAGGTGGTAGTTTCTGCTGATGGCGTGCGCCTGTGCAACGTCGAGCCAGATGACCGAATTCACATTGAAGTGAGCGACCATGAAGCCCGTTTTGTGCGATTGCGTGGGCGTAACTATTTCTATCGTTCCCTGTTGGATCGTCTGGAACCCCGAATTCAACGATTACATGCAAGAGCAAAACGACTAGAATAAAATGGCTGGAGGAAGTCATGACTAATGAAACAACTTACTGTGAAATCCACCCAGACCGGGAAACAGGCTTACGCTGCAATAAATGTGAACGCCTGATGTGCGCCGAATGTGCGGTGCAAACCCCTATTGGCTACCGCTGCCGGGAGTGCGTGCGCCAGGTTGAAGACAAGTTCTTCAAGGGCACAGATGCCGATTACCTTATTGTCGCTGGCACTGCGCTCATAGCTGCAATCGTGGGTGGATTCATTACTGGCGTATTGAACAATTTTCTGTTGTTTGCCTTTTTCTTGGGTATACTGGTAGGTGGTGTCATCAGTGAGGGGGTGCTCAGGGTAGTAGACCATCGTCGTGGGCGCTATAGTGGTGAAGTCGTCGCGGGCGCAATCGCGGCCGGATCATTTTTGGGTGGTGCCCTTCACGCCTATTTCACCTATCCTGATGAAGCCCGTCAGATTCATCAGATCGCACGAGAAGCCGGACAGCAAATATCACCGGCAATGCTTGATGTTTTCCCAACCCTTTCGACCTATATCACAGAAAACACCCTCTCGATTGGCCTCATCGTATTTGCCATCGTGACGGCTATGACGGCCTACAGTCGGGTTAAAATGTAAACATGCTCGAAGAAATACGCATCAGAAACTTTGCGATTATCGACAACCTCGAACTCAACTTTGCCGAAGGCCTCAACGTCATTACGGGCGAAACAGGCGCAGGTAAATCCATCATCGTTGATGCCGTTGAGCTGCTACTCGCCGGAAAAGCGGATGTTTCAATGGTGCGGGCTGGTGCAGAAAAAGCTGTCATTGAAGGTGTATTTTCACTCCAGGGTGCTATTCGCAATCCTGTGCTGGCAATCTTAAATGAAGAAGCATTGATTGTTGATGATGACCAATATGTGACCATCACCCGTGAACTCCGTGCCAACGGGCGCTCTTCGGCACGCATCAACGGCATCACGGTCAATCTGGACATCCTAGGATCACTGGCGAATCCGTTGGTGGACATTCACGGGCAAAGTGAACACATGTCCCTGTTCCAGCCGCCGAATCACCTGGATATGCTGGATCGTTATGCGGATCTCTTAGAAATGCGGGAGACCTTGCTAACCGTGGTGACACACTTACAGAGTGTCCGGCGAGAAGTGCGGAGTCTGATGGAAGACGAAGCTGAGTTGCAGCGTCGTGCCGAAAGTTTGCGCCGCGATGTCGAAGAGATTGATACCGCCAACCTGCAACCGGATGAGGACGAGGAACTGCGCAACGAGCGCAATCGGCTGGCGAACAGCGAACAATTGGCGACCCTGACCAACGAAGTTATCCTACTGCTCAATGGCGACGACGGCGACGATCAATCCCCCGCTGTTGACTTGCTGATGAACGTGGCAACCCACATGGATAAGCTGCTGGCAATTGACCCGGAACTGGAAGACTTACAGGAAATTGCCGAGAGCATCAGCGCACAAGCGCAGGAACTAGCGCTTGAAATGTCGGGCTATGTCGATGATATTGAGTATGACCCACAGCGCCTGAACGAAATTGAAGAACGGCTGGAGCTCATCAATTCGCTGCGGCGGCGTTTTGGCATGACGATTGAGTTGGTGCTGGAACATGCCGAACAAGCTCGCGCTCAACTGGAAAACATTGAGCACAGTGAAGAACGATTGGAGAAACTCCAGAAACAGGAAACCGATCTGCTCAAACAAATTGGCGATTTCAGCCAGAGCATCAGCAAAGCACGGGGGCAAATTGGCCAGCAATTGAGCAAACGAGTTGTCACTGAACTCAAAGACCTACGGATGGAACGCACCCGCTTTGAGGTGCAACTAGAACAGACCGAAGACCCCGATGGTTGCTTCGTCGGTCAAAAGCGGCTGGCGTTTGATGTAACCGGGATTGACCATGTTGAATTTATGATGAGCGCCAATCCGGGCGAACCCATGCGGCCTCTGGCGAAAGTCGCCTCTGGGGGTGAAGCCGCCCGCATCATGTTGGCCCTCAAGCGCGTTCTGACCCAGGCCGACCACACCCCAACCCTCATTTTTGATGAGGTCGATCAAGGTATTGGGGGGCGTGTTGGCGGCGTCGTTGGTCAAAAGTTGTGGGGACTTTCCAGCGGGCATCAGGTATTCGTCGTCACGCATCTGCCACAACTCGCGGGCTATGCGGATCGTCATTTCCATGTGCGCAAGAGTATGCACGGGGACCGCACCGCCACCATCGTCGAAGAACTTCTTACCGACGACGCCCGCATCAGGGAACTCTCCGATATGCTAGGGGCGACGGGCGAAGGCAGTCGTCAGAGTGCGGCTGAGATTCTGGATGAAGCCCGTTCTAAAAAAGGCACGACCTCATCACAAAAAAGGCTATTATAGGCAATTAAACGCATGACTCGCACTATGACCCCATATATTCTGATTGGCTTGCTATTTAGTAGTGTCATTGTGTTTACAACTTCACGATATGGTATTGGTATTCAGGCTGATTCCCCAGACTATATCCGAGATGCTGAAATCATCCGTGACCAAGGCTTCTTTGTAGAAAATACCCTGAGACACTTTCCACCGTTAACCTCTATTTTACTTGTATTATTTTCTATTAACCTTGACATAATTCTTTGGGCTTATGCATTGTTGCTTGGTTTAAATATGGTTGTCTTTACCTATCTGCTGCATACTCTGGATGTCCGTCCTTGGATCCTCGTTAGCGTTGTTTTCGTTGTTGGCCTCACACCAGATATTGTTTATCGTCACTCAATGGTAGTGAGTGAGCCCGTATTTTACTTATTGCTTCAACTTGCCTTATTCATGACAGTAAAGGATCGATTAGCGTGGGCCATTGTATTCGCAGGATTGGCTCCTCTACAACGATATGCGGGCCTCACTGTGATCGCAACTTGCTGCCTGTACTTATTCTCACAGCGGCGTTTCCGTAAAGGGCTGATTTTTTTGGGGGTTGCATCGACCCCAATTGGGTTATGGTTTCTTCGTAACTCGCTTATCGCCCAAAATGCCGGGCGTGATATCCATCTACACCTGATATCGCAAAATCATATTCAGATGGGTCTAGAGACATTAGCATTCTGGTCTCTACCAATATTTTGTTTCGCATTGCTCGGTTTTGTTTTGAATAGGCGGCATTTCAAATTAGATGTTCCCCCTCTCGTCAAAATTGCGGCTCTACACATATTGATCTATATATCATTTCTGTTTTTGTCGATTAGTCTATTCGATTACTTAACACCATATCGAGCATACGGCGAACTGTCTCTCTTTGGTAATCTTGATTTACTTCCTGAAACATAGCAAATACAGTGAAACGCTATCCGATTACAGGTCTACTGCTGGCTCTGCTCATCGCTTCAACGGTCTTCATTACCACCAGCCAACATGGGATTGGTTTCAACACTGATTCGTTTGCCTTCTTGCAAGGCGCACACGAGCTACGGGTTGATGGTCTGTCGAGTCCGTCAATCACACTGACCAAGTTCCCACCCTTGCCTGCCCTGACATTGCTGCCATTTAATCAAAATGTAGATGCAATGATCTGGCTCAATACGCTGATTCTCGGTGCGAATGTATTCGCATTTAGCGTATTGCTCCATTTGGCTGATGTTCAACGCTGGATTGCGCTGCCTGTCATTGGGGTGGTTGGGCTGGCTCCCGAAATGATCTTCCGCCATAGTATGATCATGAGCGAACCTTTATTTTTGCTGCTTTTACAACTGGCGGCGATTATGCTCATCAGCAAACGCTACCGCTGGGCTGTGGTCTTTGTGGCCCTTGCCCCAATGCAGCGTTATGCAGGTCTCACGATTGTGGCAGCCAGTATGCTTTATTTATATATCGAGGAAGACGGGCGCTTCGCACTTGTGTTCGGCATTGTAGCCATACTGCCGCTTGGCCTATGGGTGCTGCGCGGTATGCTGGTTGGGGCTGAATCCGTGCGGACCATTGCTTTCCATCCCATCTCGCTCGAACACATCAAGCAGGGCATTCTGACGCTCGGCGGACGGTTCTGGTTCGCGCCATCGGTGGGATTGATGCTTGTGTTGGGCTGGTCAAACCGCGACAGGCTCAGCACATTGAGTCCACCACCAACGGTTCGCTTCAGTTTCATGTTTTGTTTGATCTACAGCGTTTTTATGATCATTTCAATTAGTTTTGCCGATTTCAGCACGCCCTTAACCTCACGCATTCTGTCGCCCGTGCTGCTCTTCGGTTGGGTCATTCTGGCCTGGTTTTTCTCGTCCCTTCTTCATCAGCGCCTTTACATTGGCCTATTCGCGCTTGTTCTATTTGGATTTCTGATATTTGGAGTGCAGCGGCTCATCCAGAACACACAGAATGGCATCGGCTTAAACAGCCAACTCAAACCCAAACACTATGATGTGCTGCGGAACTTGCCAGCCAACACGCACATCTATTCCAATCAGGTGGGTACAGTGCTGGTTATGCACTACGCAGATGAGTCATTGCCCGATTTTCCGCTGGAATGGTTGCCAGCAAAATATGATGTCATGAGCCAGGAGGCAAACCCGGATTATGCGCTTGCCTTTCAACACATCGCAGATCAGATCGACAATCAGGAAGCTGTGATCTTGTGGTTCACGGGTGAAGCTATTCATGATGAAATGGTTTCAGTGGATGAACTGCGGACAAGCTTCCCGTTTACAGCGTATGATGGCTTGCTGCTGTTTGGTCGTGTGCTATCATTAGAAGATTGAATTTCGGCAAATGGATTTTTTGACAATGACGGAAAAAAAACGCATTCTCACAGGGGATCGCCCCACAGGAAAACTACACCTGGGCCATTATGTCGGCACGGTGGCGAATCGCATCCGCTTGCAACATGAATATGACAGCATTTTTATCATCGCTGATCTACACATGCTGACGACCAGGCACAACCCTGAAGACATCGCCTTGGTCAATGAAAACGCCCGCCATCTCGTTCTTGATGCGGTTTCGGCGGGCATCGAACCAGAGAACGTCACCTTTTATCTGCAATCTGCCATCCCCGAAATGCACGAAATCTATACCCTGTTCCAGAATCTGGTTTCTGTGCCCCGTCTGGAACGGCTACCCAGCTTGAAGGACATGGCACGCGACGCCAACATCGAAATGCCCTATGGATTATTGGGATATCCTGTTTTGCAAGCGGCAGATATCCTACATGTCAAAGCCCATCTTGTGCCTGTCGGTAAAGACAACATCGCCCACGTTGAGATCACCCGTGAGATCGCCCGTCGTTTTAATCATCTTTATGGTGAGGTTTTCCCCGTGCCTGATAGCATGGTGGGTGAAGTACCGACACTGGTCGGTACAGATGGTCAGGCCAAGATGAGCAAGAGTCTGGATAACGCCATCTTCCTCAGTGACAATGCGAAACAGGTCGAGAAAAAAGTGCGCGGTATGTATACAGATCCCAACCGTATTCACGCCAATATTCCCGGTACAATAGAAGGCAACCCAGTGTTTGACTACCACGATGCCTTTAACCCCAACAAGGAAGAGGTCAAGGACTTCAAACGACGTTATCGTGAAGGTACGGTGGGTGACGTTGAAGTGAAGGAAAGTTTGGCGAAGGCCATTAATAACTTCCTGGAACCCATGCGCGAACGTCGTGAAAAATATGATCAAACAGGTATGATTGAGGAAATCATTGTCACTGGCACAGAGAAAATCCGTGAAGAAACCAGAATGACCCTTTATGAGATGAAAAAGGCAATGGGCTTGACTGGAGTCTGGAATCGGATGCGGCGCAAGACGGAACAACTGGCCAAAAAGCGTGAAAAAGCAACCCATTAGAAATTAGGATTTATGACAACAACCCTATACGATTTTGATACTGTTTACAGCCGGCGCGGGACCTATAGTGCTAAGCACGATATGTTCCCTGATGATGTGCTGCCAATGTGGGTAGCTGATATGGATTTTCAATCGCCACCAGAGGTCATTGCTGCCTTACGCCAGCGGATCAATCACGGCTTCTTTGGCTACACCATGCCGCCAGAAGAACTCAACTATCTTCTCGTAGAGCGGATGGCACTGCAATATGACTGGAAGATAACCCCCGAAGACCTGGTGTTCATTCCCGGCGTCATCCCCGCTTTCAACTATGCATTGAGGGTTGCGGGTGATCCGGGCAACTCGTTCCTGATAAAGACGCCTGCCTACCCACCGATTCTACGGGCCCAAGGTGGGATTAGCATGTCCCCAAACCAGGTCGAACTCATTCGGACAGAACACAAGGGCATCCTGCGCTATGAGATTGACTTTGATGCGTTGGAAAACACCATCAACGAGCAGACAAAAGCCTTCCTGTTGTGCAGTCCACACAATCCAGTGGGACGGGTATGGAGCCGTGACGAACTGACCCGCATGGCGGAAATTTGTGAAAAACACGACCTACTCATTTGCTCAGATGAGATTCATTGTGAAATCCTCCACGACAACCAGCACATTCCAATTGCCACGCTCTCACCGGAAATCGCCCGCAGAACCCTTACGCTCATGGCTCCTAGCAAGACCTTTAATCTGGCTGGGCTGCATTGTTCGTTTGCCATCATTCAGGATGAAAATCTGCGTGAACGATTTAATGCCGCCAAGATGGATACCATTCCTGGTGTCGATATCCTGGCTTACACGGCTGCGCTTACCGCTTATCGTGATGGCGGGGAATGGCGGCGTCAGCTTTTAACGTATTTGAAAGTCAATCGAGATTACCTAGTCAATTTCGTGCGAAAGAATCTTCCCCGTGTCAGTATTACCCAACCGGAAGGCACATACCTGGCCTGGTTAGACTGCCGCGAGTACATTACACCAGAGTATCTGGCTCAATCTGATGAAGAAAGTCACTCCTGGATTGACCCGTTTTTCCTGAATGAAGCGAAAGTCGCGTTGAACGATGGGCGTATGTTTGGCGAACCGGGAATAGGCTATGCCCGAATTAACTTCGCCTGTCCCCGTTCCATGCTGGTCGAGGGCTTAAACCGGATACAATCAACGCTGGAACGGATCGGTAGCGAACCTTAGATACGGTGTGCAAGCCAATGAACACCCCGTTCCAGCAAAATCTGAAAGTTCGGATCGGTATAGGTCTGATGATCATGCCCTGCCTGTAAGCAGAAGACCCGTGCCTGTTTAAATTGGCGTACCCAGCCAATGGTCTTCAAGCTTTTGGGATGATTGGTCGTCAGCAAGATAGTGTTGTCGGGTGCAGCGTTTGCCATCTTATAAGTTTCATCCATCATCTCCCAACCAGTTAAGCCTTTCGTGATGGGATGTTCAGAATCAGCAACATCAATGCGGACACATTCGTCATGACTGTAAGCAAAGTCGCCGTCTCGATCATAAAGGCCGATCAAATCCGACCAGAACTGCCACTTCCGAAAGGCCACCAACCCATGATGGAGGACCAAGATCCCCTGTTCCGTCTCACCGAGTTGCTCGAAGGCAGCGATAGTTTTTTCATCAGTAGGCGTAGCCTGTGTCCAATGGTAGAACAAGAACACATCATAACTCGAATTGTAACCTCCATAGTTCCGGGCAAAGTCATCAATGTGTTGGATATACCAGCTTGCTGATGGGATGTTCAAGAGCATGTCCTGAAACGGGGGTACATCATAACCTTTGTCGCCTGTGATAAGGGCGACCTTGAGTTTTTCGCTCATGCTTCCACCTCCACTACAATTATAACATTAGAGAACGACGGCTTGCCGCAACCTATTGAGTATAATCTACGTAATTGTATGAAAGGGAACATAGTTTCGAGGTCAACTCATGCATCACTCACACTTTCCAAGGAAGATCATGTTAATCGGATTTGCTCTTGTGCTGTTCGGCATCCTCCCCTGGTGGCTCATCCTGTTTGGTTTCTTCTTTGTGTTCAAAGCAGGGGCTTGCGGCTGGCGGGGACATCATTCAACTGTCACGATTGAGAAACAGAAACGCAAGAATGATGAATCGCGCTACATAAGGACAGAGGACGGCGAACTGCTAGAGATTATCTAGCCCTCCTCAAAATAGAACTCATCCAGTGCTTTATCGTCATCATAGAGCGTCCCACGCATGACTGGATCAGAGGTTGGGCCATCGCTACCCTTTTGCGGTTCGGCAGTAATGCCAATGTAGGCATATGTGTCCATCGTCTGGGGGGCATCAAATACATAGATGGCCTCTCCCTGGGTATTCACGCGGAATAGTCCACCGGAGTCGCGTGTGCCATCTTCTGCGACCAACCAAACCTGATAGGCCATGTTCTTATCAAGCACAGGTAAGGCCTCCACTTGCATGAAGGTCGCCGTTTCTTCTGGATGACAGACGATGAACCCAGACACAGCCTCAGTTGAGAAAGCTTGTGCATTCACCAGATCAAAGCGGATATGGTGGTCGTTGGTGACAATGGTCAGCAGGTCGAGTTGTGTGTTGAGCTGCTCGTTTAGGTCTATATGACCTTCTTGCAAATTAGCAATTCGTTGAACCGTGATGATGTTGATTGCAGTCAATAGCACGATCGCCGCTCCGGCCATTAACGGCAAGATCCAACGCTGCCTATTAGTAGAAGCTAAAATCTGCTGCCAGAGTTCAGGCGGTGGTTCTATCGGTGGGGCACTGTGCAGCATCGCCTTGGCCAGCACCTGATAACTATCTCGTTCCTCTTGAAACACAGCAGATTGCAACAATAAAGCCTCGACCTGTTGGGATTCTTCTGGGTCCGTGATGCCAAAAGCGTAGGCTGGAAGCAAGTCTTCTTGCGTGTTGGGCTGTTGATCTTCCATGACAATTCACTACTTTTTACTTAATGAACGTTCAAATAACGCTCAGCAGATGTATTCAATCCCTTTCTTGTGCAACCCACATGGCTCTGAGCTTCTGTAATCCCAATCTTACACGAGTTTTGACCGTTCCTAACGGAAGATTGAGCCTTTCAGATAATTCTCGATGAGTCAGGCCAAGAAAAAAGGCCATTTCAATCACCGTTGCTTGTTCAGGTGGCAACTGACTCAATAACTGCCTTATCAAGCGACCCTCTACCCGTTGTGCATCGTGTGGGATACCGGATTCTGCATGGGGTTCGGCAATCTTGTCGAGAGGTGTGATGTTGGGTGTTGCCTGACGCCGTTCCTTTCGCAGCAGGTCAATCGAGGTGTTACGGGCAATAGTTAGAAACCAGCTAGAAAAGCGCCCCTTGCTCGAATCCCAACGTTCAGGATGATTCCACAGCTTTAGGAAAGTGTCCTGTGTAACTTCTTCCGCCAGAGATTTGTTACTCAGAATGCGATAGGCCAATCCATAGACCCGGGTCGAATAGCGATTATACAGCAAAGACAGCGCCCACTGATTCCGTTGTTGAATCAAACGAACGAGCTCAATATCATCTGGAAACTGATGGTCGGTCATGACCTACCTAGTATAGTCGAAACTGACTATTTGCACGAACCGAATGTCTCCAGATCAATTAGCCACAAGCCACCTGCAACCCCATTGGCAGCCAACGCAATTGTGTCTCTTTTTGGTGAAAGCCAAGACCAAGCACGATCATCAATTGTCAGATCAAGGGGCACACCTGTCAGCGTACTCAGATTGTCTGTTTCCAGATCAAAGCATTGTAAGACCGGGATGTCATTCACAGGACGGATCACATAGACAATTGATTGTCCGTCTTCCTGGGTCATTAGGAGAGGTGCGGGCCAGTTGTTACCCGGAAATTCGTCAACTTCAAACAACAGTTCAATCCTATTAAAAGCAGTTTGCTTGAGATAGTATCCTGGCTGCTCATCAACTGTTGTCGTGATGACGACTCGTGTACCATCAGGCGAAGGGCCAGGAATCGTCATAGATGGACGGGCATCGTGAATCGACGCACTGATGCGCTGCCCTTCTACGCTGGCAGTAAAGTAAGTCACTTCATCGCCATAAGCGCCATAATAATAGGCGAGAAACCGTCCCTGCGGCAACCAGATGAGGCCATGCAAACTACGCCGCGATAGATCATCCCAGATCAAGCGTTTGAAGGAGCCATCTGGCTCGGCAGTCAACACCGTATTGACGTCGGTTTGATAAACGATTCGGCGGCTGGTCGGCGCGAAGGTGAGATAGGAGCGATTGAAGATTAGGGGATCGGTTAAACCAACTTGTTGCAGCAGCGCTTCCGTTACCCGCACGGCATCAGGATGAGCGATCATACTGCTGACATTGATTGCACGATCGTACTGATGCCAGCGCAGACGAGTGAATACATCCGCATCACAGCCTGCCCCATAGATCAGCATGCCGTCGTCTGTCCATTCTACCGCGACCACCTCTTCCCGGCTGATTTCTTCAATTCCGTCAATGTCATCCAGTTTATTCATAGACGGAGGATCAACCGCTGTGCCCCGCGGAAATATCTCGACGGAATCGATCTCAGCTTCTGCAAATAGCTCGATTGAAAGATGAAACAACTGTGACTGCTCTGGTTGCAAAGTCACATCAAGCAGCCCTGTCCCACAGGCATTCACCAACCCACCATATCCCTCACCAATGACCTCCCCCTCTTCATTTAATACATCAGCAAAAATATCGATACTGGCATAAGCCACATCGTCGTTGTTGATGAGCATGCCTTCAATGATCTGAATATCTTGCCCAAAGGCATCGGTACGGGTGACAACTTCGACGTCTAAGGTCCCAAAGACATCATCTTGTGCAGAAGCAACGAACGAAAATAGAATGACAGCGAATAAAATGGGTCGTGTTGTCATGGACGAATTGTAAGTTTCCCACCAGATGATCAAAAAAGCATCATAGGCGTTATGCTGCGCAATAGGAAGGGCTTAATTGACCGTCGCCCCCGTTAGGAATTTGCGCACGGCCTGTCCTGCGCTGGTTTTGTTCAAATACTGAATATGCTCACCCGAAAAGGGGATGGGATCAATCTGAAAGTGGCGAGTAAGGGCATTGTCTTCAACGATGTTGGGAACCGCCAGCAGTTCCAGTAAGCCAGTCGAAACAGGTGAGCCTGGCAAGAGAGCTTGCATAGCATAGACCACCGGACGGAGCAACCCAACTGGAGTTGGAACCATGATTCGCCATGTATCCAGTGCATTGATAATGCGAGACTCAATCTCGCCCAAGGTTAGCACTTCTGGGCCACCAACAACCAGTTCCTTGCCAATAGTTGCGTCATCATCTAGGCTGCGCACTGTCGCTTCAACAACATCATCAATCGACACAGGCTGGAATTGCGCTTTGCCACCGCCAATCAAGGGGAAGATAATGGGCGTTACCCGCAGCAAACGAGCAAAGGTATTGAAGAACTCATCCTGGGGACCAAAGATTGCCGACGGACGAATTGCCGTCCAATTGGTCGCGTATGCTGCCACATAATCCTGGGCTTTACCCTTACTTTGGAGGAAGCGATAGGGCATAGAGCTATCAGCACCGTTTTGGCTGATATTGATAAAACGATTGACACCCACTTTTTCGGCAGCATCAACAACATTGATCGTCCCCTGATAATTCACCTCATCGTAGGTCTGCCCACCCTTTTCCATCGAAATCGCAACGGTATGGATCACGGCATCTGTGTCATTTTTCATGGCATTTACTACACGACCACGATCTGTTACATCACCTGCTACAATGTCGATTTTGTCGGCGACTGCTCCCAGGCGGAGTTTGGCTTTTTGCGGGTTACGCACCATCGCCCGCACGGGTTTGCCTGCCTTTACGAGTCGTTTCACGGTGCTATTGCCGACAAACCCGGCAGCACCTGTTACCAGAATAGTCATGATTTGCCCTCCAATGTGATCGTCTTCAGCAGGAGGTAATCTTCCTCGGCTACATCAACGTTTAGTCGTTCGTTCGGATCATCTGCATTGTAGAGACCGATAATGAGGGTGTAATTAGCTGCGGGTAAATCATTAGGCATAATTAAGGCGTGGTTATCGTGGATCGTTTCCCCGGTTTGCCAGGAGATTGTCGGGCGCTGTCCACCACCCGGTTCAGCGTCTCGCTGGGCCATTAGTGCCCCTTTTTCATCCAATAACTGCACAAACACTTTATAGTTCTGGTCAACTCTTGATTCGGTTGTCCATTCCAGAGTAAGTTGCAATACATCCCCTGGCTGCATAGTTTGAGCGCTCAAGCCGTAGCGCAACAAGTTGATGTGTTCGCCGAACTGAACATCGACATCCGTCAGCCTATCGAATGCAACCGGCGCCACATAATGCACCAATCGAACATCACCATACCATTCACTACTGGCTTCATAGGCTTCGCTATCGAGTGTGTTTTCAATTATGTCGTTGGGGTCGCGTTCATCCGTACCCCAGAGAACGGCAAATAAACGCGGATGCTGCTTGATAACCTGCCGAACCTCGGTAAGCGAGGCGGTGTCATCACCGCCCAGCCCACGCGGCAGCGGATACACTCTATTTTCACCATTGTAATAGTAATCAAACACTTCCTGCTGATTGGGTGCGCTCAAAATGATCGCGTCGTCAGGCTGTGCGGATGTCGTGATCGCAGCGACGATGGCCCGATAATCATCTCTTTGATAAGCTGCATCATGATACAACAAAACTACGCCCTGCCAGAGGCCATTGACCATCACCACAACACCGAGACCTGCCGCGAACTTTGGTAGTTGTTTTAGTATTTGTGTCTCGCGACGAACTTCCACTTGCCACAGCATTTGTACACCGCGTCCCAGCCATAAGGCAACAGCAATCTGTGAAGACAATAAAAACTTGAGGTTGGCTTCTCGATAGAGACCAAAACCCAGAAATAACCCAACGGGCACTACCCCCCATATCACTGGGAGTAATATTCGCCACCCCATTGGCAGGATGCCACGTTGAACCTTTCGTTGTCGGTCATGCAGTAAGCCAAACAACAAAAAGAAGGCCGCAGCAGTGCTAATCCCGCCGTCGATGGTGATACCGTAGGTCAAGTATCCAAGGATAGTTGATAAAGCCTCAGAAAGAGCAACTCCCCCGCCTGTACTGGGCCAATGGATAATCTGGTCAAACGCTGTCGGCAGCCAAGGCAAGAACATCAAAATCGTCAAGATATTGGCAAGGATATACATCTGCAAGGTTGGTCGTTTCTTCCGAGCATCTGCCAATGGAATTAGCAACCAGCCCATGACCAATGCCCCCTGCGTCAGCATCATGAATGGAAAGGCATAGTGTGTCCACAAGCCAGCCGCATTGAAAAGCGCCAACGCGATAAGCCACGTTCGTTGATTGCGTTTGAGTAGCAGAACAAACGCCCACATAGCTGCTACACTCCACAGCGCCAGCAACGCGTACATACGGGCTTCTTGTGCATAGAAGATGCTGAAGGTGTTGAGTGCCACACTCAGGGCGGCGATTAGGGCAGCAACCGACCCAGATAGCTGTCTACCGAGAGCATAAGTTAGGGCCACGCTTATTAGGCTAGCAAAGGCCGAAAGCGCCCGCAGTGCAAATTCGCTTTCACCTATTAAGACCCGCCAGATTGCCAACAACCAATAATACCCCGGCGGGTGGATATCACGGGCGGCATTGTCTGCAATGGCCGAAACACTGCGAGTCGCCTGAACATAGGCATTACCTTCATCATGCCAGAGCGACTGTGCCCCCAATTGATGGAAGCGCACAGCAGCACCCACCAGCAAGATAAGGATAATCGAAGTCAGCTTCCAGGAATGGTGCATCACCTAAGTCGTTAGCTTGAGGCGTTTTGCTTGGCTTCCGATTCTGGGACGGCAAAGATCATGCGCCCCGCTGGGCTGTTGATGAGTTTGGTCACTTCAACCTCGATTGAACGATCCATATATTTTTTACCGTTCTCAACCACGACCATCGTCCCATCTTTCAGATAGCCCACACCCTGCCCATAATCCGTACCTTCTTGGATAACGTGAAGCGGGAAGGTTTCGCCAGGAATATAGACCGAACGCACAGCATTCGCCAGAATGTTGACATTCAAAATGTTGACGTTCTGGCTTTCTGCTACCTTGCTCAGAGGATAATCATTCGTCATCAGGCCAGCATCTAATTGCACGGCTAAGGCCACCAGCTTATCATCAACTTCGGCAATCTCGTCAAAGTCGTCATCAATAATTTTGACTGGTGTCATGTTGTTGCGTTGCAATTCATTGACCTTGATCAGACCACGCCGTCCTCGATTACGCCGGAGGGGGTCGGATGAATCTGCGACCTGATGGAGTTCAGACATCACAAAGCGTGGGATCAGGAGTGTTCCGCCCAGAAAGCCCGCTTTAGCAATATCAACAACTCGACCATCAATCAAAACACTCGTATCCAACAACAGTTGGCGATCTGCCTGGGCTCCCATACTTTGTCTGCGTTGACCACCGATAACCTCCCATAATTCATGTGCTCGAAGCCGGAAAATTGTCACACCAATATAGAATGCGGCAATTGAGACCACAGCCGGGACAACTCGATTAAACGGCGTGGGCAAAAGAGATAGTGGATAAGCGGAGAGAAATGCTAACAGCAACCCGATAAACCCGCCAAACAACGTAATCAGGAAAGTTTCAGCAGGGAGTTCAGTGATGGCCTGATTAACCATCTGAATAGGACGTACCGATATCCAAGGTGTCAGCACCAACCCAAACAACGCACCAACCAAGCCAAAGATAAGTGAGGTGACATCAGGCGGCAAACCCAGGGGTTCTGCTGCTTCAACGCCTAGGCTGGATCCGATAAACGTAAACACAAATAGCCCGACGATGCGGGACGCGAAATCAACTGTACCCATTGTATTTGGACTCCTGGGTTCACACAGCCACTCGGCCTGCTCAAATGATCCGTTGCAGGCGTGGGATCAAGCCTAATCCACCGCAGATGGGTAAACCACAATAACAAATTTGCGAAAGGTGATGATTTGGGGGGAATAATCAGCCGCCAACCATCACGCTATATTATACTGCCTGCACTATGAGTATTTCAATAGTATTAAGAAGCGGCAGTGGTGAATAACATGGATGTCCATGAGGGCGGGATTCTGAGCCTTGCGGCGGAGAACTGGGGAAAAGGCGGGAAATGGGTTATTAAACTAGTCGATACATGTATTCTGTATTATTGGGGGATGATCTCAATGCACCGTACACAGAGCTTACCCAATTTGTCAAGTTCTATAGTTCTATTCACGAAATTCAGCGTGCTATCGATTTAGCTATCTGCTCGCTGACGTAAGCGCATGGGCGTTACATTGGGTAAGCGCTCAATTTCGTCTTTGGCTTCAAGATCAAGCTGCACTGCCTTTGTATACCAGCGGGCAGAACCGGGCTTGGGGAAAAATGCTTTTGGAACTTGATTTTTCTCCAGATAGGCCCGGACATGATCTTCCAATTCTGAAAAGGTCATACTTTCCCCGCTGTCGTATGCTGGCAAAGCAGCTAACATCGCTTCTCGAATGAGGTTGTACTTTTCTCGATTGAGATTCTCAGTATGATCAGGATGGTTAACGTTCTGGGCTTTGATAGTTTCCATTTGACTTTCCTTAATGTGCTGTTCAATATTCATCATCAGTATAGGAAAATACCAACAGGCTGTCTTGCTAAATTCTGCTAATTTTGTTGGAAACGGGCGCGATATGTAGTCGGTGTCATGCCGAACTGTAGACGAAAAGCCCGGATGAAGGCACTCAGGCTGGAATAGCCAACTGCCAACGAGACATCCGTCACACTCTGCTGCGACGATTCCAGCAGGTGACGTGCTTCATTCAATCGCAGACGCAGTACAAATTGATGGACCGTAACTTCGAACGCAGCTTTAAACAGGCGAGCAAAGTGAAACTCAGACAATGCCACATAGTCAGCCACATCCTCGGTTTTAATTGGCTCCAAATAGTTCGCTTCGATGAATTGACGGGCGTGCATCAAACGAGGGAGCAAATCATCGGTTGTGTTCTGCTTATGCTGAGAGAGACTGCCTAAAGTCTGATGCCGTAACCGAAGCAAGCGCAGCACTTGGCCAATCACTTCCATAAAGAGTTCCTCGGTATCGCCATCGCAACGACTCGCTTGCGCCAACATCTCTAACAAACGAGAAATCATATCCCCCTGAGACATAGGTACAGCATGGAACAAATCACCTATACTTGCCGGAACGCCCAAAAATGTCGCCATCTCATGTACAAAATCCGGGCTAATGAGCAGAAGGAGAAAATGTGACTCATCATGGTGGAGGTTGTCCACAACAATTGGCGAAGAAGAGAGTTGGCTGTTGAGCAGGAGGTAGTGGTGGCTATCTAGAGTTGTGCCAGTACAGGATACAACCATCTCGTCCATTGGGAAGACGAGAAACAGGTGATTCAGTTGAGGCAGGATCATCTTTCGAGTCAACGCCCCATACCAGACGGCATTCAATGCCGTAACAGGCGCATTTGTCGAATCAGCATGAATTGAATCATGTTGGAGTATAATCATACGTCATCAACTCGTGCGGCCTCTGATTGATCTTATGAAACGTCGCTTTCATTTTCGGCCTTACTTGGAATCACAAAGACTGGGCAAGGTGTGGCGCCGAGAACCTTCTGCGTTACGCTCCCGAACAACCAACGACTTAAGCCTGTGCGCCCATGCGTCGACATTACAATGGCATCCACACCAAAGCTCTTGGCGGTATCCACAATGACATCAGCCGGAGACCCAAGCTGTACACTGATTTCGACTCTCGGATGCGGTTTAGCCAGATTATGTGCAATCTGGTTCAGATAGTCGGTGGCTCGTGTTTGTTGATCTTCAAATGATGTTTCAGCCATTGCCCCCACGACACCTGGCGTCATACTGCTGTAAGCATCACCCAATTGTGGCTCAACCACAGACAAAAGTGTTATCTGGCCGTCATTACCGACGATTTCTAGGGCGTATTTGAGCGCTTTTTCGGCTAGTGGTGAAAAATCCAGCGGGATCAGAATGTGGTTTAACATGATGAAACTCCCCAAGAATGCTTCTCTTAATTATACGGTCATTCCGCCAGTTTGAGTAGCTTTTGCCCAACCCCCATCTCCATGTTATACTGTACTCGCAATCCAATATTTCTTAATAATATAGCTACTTGTCTCATTCATATGATACCAATTCCTCACCAAACTTTCTCTCTGTTATTGAGTCATTCGTGACATGTCAGGAGGTGCAGGGCCAAAGACAAAACAACCCCCAAGAAGATCATATTCACTTATACGAGAGGAGATTTCTATGAAAGTATCGATTACAGTCAACGGAACCGTATATGAAAGAGATGTCGAACCTCGGATGCTGCTGGCACATTTCCTGAGAGATGAACTTGATCTCACTGGGACGAAAATTGGCTGTGACACCAGCCAATGTGGGGCATGTGCCGTTCACTTGAATGGCAAAGCCTTGAAATCTTGCACATGTTTGGCTGTTCAGGTCAATGGTCAGCAAATCACCACAATTGAAGGAATTGGCACACCTGACGATTTACACCCTGTTCAGGAAAGTTTCTGGGAAAAGCATGGCCTACAATGTGGCTTTTGTACCCCCGGCATGATTATGTCTACCAGTGCCTATCTTGCCCAGAACGCGAACGCAACCGAGCAAGACATCCGGCACACGCTTGAAGGCAACATGTGCCGGTGTACAGGGTATCAGAACATTGTCGCGGCAGTCACTGAGGCAGCACAGAAGATGGGAGGAGGTGACTAATGACAACCCGGATTTTTGGTTCTGGAATCAAGCGGCGTGAAGACCCCCGTTTGATTACTGGACGTGCAAAGTATACTGATGATCTTAAGCTCCCTGGAATGCTGTACATGGCTATCGTGCGCAGCCCTCATGCTCATGCCAAGATCGTCAGCATTGACATGGCCGCCGCAGAAAACGTGAATGGCGTGGTCGCGGTGTTCACAGGCAAAGATGTTACGTTGGCACCCATGCCCTGTGCCTGGTTAATCCCCGATTCCGATCTGAAGACACCCGATCATCCCGCGTTAGCAAAGGATCGTGTGCGCTATGTCGGCGATGGGGTGGCATTGGTGATTGCGGAGAGCCGCTATATTGCAGAGGACGCTGCCGATTTAGTCGAGGTCGAATACGATGTTCTAGATGCAGTCGTCAACCCAGAAACAGCCACAACCAATGGACAGCCACAACTCCATGACAATGTATCGAATAATATTGCGTTTCGCTGGGTTGCTAGCAGCGGTGATGATGGGGTTGAACAGGCTTTTGCCGAAGCCGATACCGTCGTCAAAGAGAGGATCGTTCAGCAACGTCTCATGCCGACATCAATGGAAGCCCGCGCAGCACTGGCCCAATGGAACAGCGCAACCGAAGAACTCACCTTGTGGTGTACCAGCCAGAACCCGCATATCCATCGCTTTATCATCAGTGGTGTCACGGGTGTTCCGGAACACAAAGTGCGTGTGATTGCGCCAGAAGTGGGGGGCGGTTTTGGCTGTAAAATTCCGGTCTATCCCGACGAAGCACTGACCGCATGGGCAACTATGCGTCTTGGATTACCTGTGAAATGGGCTGAATCCCGCAGCGAAAACTATCAAGTGACGATTCATGGGCGTGACCATGTTGAATATGTTGAACTCGCAGCCAAGAGTGATGGCACAATCACAGGCATTCGTGGCACAGTCTACGCCGGTTTGGGGGGTTATCTTTCTACCGCTGGCCCTGGCATCCCGACTATTCTGCATGGCTTGATGTACAGCGGCGCCTATACTTTCCCCAACATCCGCTGCGAGAGCATCGGTGTCTTTACCAATACAACACCAACCGACGCTTATCGTGGGGCAGGACGCCCCGAAGCGACCTTCCTGGTGGAGCGTCTGATGGACAAAATGGCAGACGCACTGGGGATGGACCCGGTTGAGCTTCGGCGCAAAAATCTGATTCCTAAATTTGAAGACGGGCACGATGTTGCTATCGGCATCACCTATGATAGTGGTGACTATCAACCCGCCCTCAACAAAGCCCTGGGTATGGTCGGCTATGAGGACTTCCGCAAAGAACAAGCACAAGCACGCCAACAAGGCCGTTATCTGGGCATTGGCGTCACCACCTATTCCGAAATCTGTGGGCTAGGACCAAGCCAGGTGGCGGGTGCAATTGGTTTCCAGGCGGGTTTATGGGAAAGTGCCATTGTGCGTGTTTCCCCCACAGGCAAGGTGCAGGCCATGATTGGTGCATCACCCCATGGACAGGGTGAAGAAACCACCTTTGCTCAGATCATTTCTGATGAACTCGGCTTCCCAGTTGAAGACATCGATATCGTGCATGGTGATACGGACCGCACACCGATGGGGTGGGGCACTTATGGCAGTCGGACAACGCCTGTTGCAGGTGCAGCCCTGGTCAAGGCAACCCGCAAACTGAAGGATAAAGCGAAAGCGATGGCCGCGCACTTGCTGGAAGCATCTGTGGAGGACATCGAATATCAGGATGGGCAGTTCTTCGTCAAAGGCTCACCTGACGAAGCCAAGAGCATTCAGGATGTTGTCCTGATGTCCACCGTCGCTTGGGATTTGCCTGAAGGTATGGATCCAGGCTTTGAAGAAGCCCAGTTTTACGATCCACCGAATTTCGTTTATCCCTTCGGCACCCATATTGCGGTAGTAGAAATTGATGCTGAAACGGGGCATATTGACCTAAAACGCTATGTTGCGGTGGATGATTGTGGCCCACAGATCAATCCGCTGATTGTTTCAGGGCAGATTCATGGTGGGATTGTGCAAGGTTTGGGGCAGGCACTTTGTGAAGGCGTCATCTATGATGATGGGGGTCAATTGTTAACCGGTTCCATGCTCGATTACGCTATGCCGCGTGCCGATATGTTCCCCACTTTTGAACTCGATCATACAGTTACGCCCTCCCCGCATCACCCCATTGGGGTCAAAGGTGTGGGTGAAACAGGCACGATTGCCAGCACCCCCACCCTGTATAACGCGGTGATTGATGCGCTCAAACCATTCGGCGTGGAACAAATCGACATGCCTCTTACACCCGCACGAGTCTGGCAAGCTATTCAGTCCGGTAGTAATGGAGGAGGCGATTAATCATGTGGCCTAAAGAGTTTCGATACCATCAAGCGACATCTGTGGATGAAGCCCTGCGGTTGATTGCTGCTGATAGTGAGGCAAAGTTGCTAGCGGGCGGTCATAGCCTATTGCCCGCCATGAAACTGCGGCTGAGCGAACCCGATTCGCTGGTTGACCTGGGGCGGATAGCTGATTTGAAAGGCATCAGCACCAGCAACCGCTCACTCAGCATCGGTGCGATGGCAACTCACGATGACATTGCGGTCCATCAGGCAGTCAACGATCACTGTGCTGCCCTGGCACAAGCGGCTGGCCTCATCGGCGATCAAATGGTGCGCAACTTCGGAACACTGGGCGGCAACATCGCCCATGCAGACCCAGCATCTGACCCACCGACGGTACTGATCGCCTGTGATGCAACTGTTCATATTCAGGGTTCAGGTGGCACACGGCAGGTTAAAGCTGAAAGCTTCTTCACCGACCTGTTCACCACTGTTTTACAAGACAACGAGATCATCACCCATGTGGAAATACCGAACCTGGGGGCGAAGAGGAGTGCCTATGCCAAACTGCTCCATCCGGCCTCACGTTATGCAGTGGTGGGGGTCTGTGTTGTGTTGGATATGAACGGCACAATCTGCCAGAGCGCTCGTGTTGGTGTTGGTGGTGCGACCACTCATGCCATGCGTTCTTCTGGTGCAGAATCAGCACTTGCCGGGTCATCATTGGATGAAAATGCGCTGGATGCAGCCGCAAATGCCCTGATGAGCGACATTGATGGGCACTTAATGGATGACATGAGCTACCCCGAACAATATCGTCGGGCGATGGCCGGCGTCTACCTGAAACGTGCTGTTCGGGCAGCAATTGGGTAAACTATGTTTGGGCGGTTCGAGCAGCCGCCCATGGATTTTGACTCTCGATGAGCATCTACCTTGGCCCAGATGGAAGCCCCTATGAAGGCGGACATTTACTTCATAACATCCTGTTATTTGGTCGGGTTTGCCGTGCACTTAACATCACCGTGACGCCCTTTCGTATGGTCGAAGTGGCACGAGCGTTGGAGCATATTAACATCGGACACAAGCAAGACGTGTATCATACCATGCGCGCCCTAATGGTAACCGACCCTCGCGATTTTACCTATTTCGATGAAGCCTTTGATCTCTTCTGGCAACGCCCTTCAGATGGCTGGACAACGCTCAATTTGACCTCGTTAGGTGAACAACGGCATAAACGTAAGACTCAGTTCTTGCCGCCACTGGATTCACAACCTGACATCAGAACAGATCGTGATGGACCGATTGATCCATCGTTGGTTGCGGTTGTTCCAACGTTCAGTCAACACAGTATCCTCCGCTATAAGGACTTCGCCGAAATGACGGGGGAAGAACTGGCGATGGCGAAGCGTATCTTGGAAAAACTACCGCAGTCTTTGGGTCTGAGGCGTACCCGTCGCTTTGAACGCGGCAAAGGCCCCCAAGTTGATCTGCGGCAGATTGTGCGGCAAAGTGTTCGTCAGGGAGGCGAAGTAATGGATCTGCCCCGGCGTCGTGTCAAGATTAAGCCACGTCCGCTGGTTTTGATCTGTGATGTTAGTGGCAGCATGGAACGCTATACGCGGGTGCTGCTGCATTTCATCCACACACTGGCAGCCGGGATGTACCGTGTTGAAGCATTCGTGTATAGCACCCATTTAGCCCGAATCACCTCTAGGATCCGGCAAAAGTCAGTGGATATTGCCCTAAAAGAAGTCGGAACGAAGTTCAAGGGCTGGGGTGGTGGCACAATGACAGGCGAAGCTTTGGAAACCTTCAACTATCTGTGGTCAAGGCGTGTGCTGGGGCGTGGGGCAGTCGTGATGTTGATAACAGATGGCTGGGATCGTGGCAATACAACCTTACTCAGCAAGGAGATCGCCCGTTTACATCGTGCCTGCTATCGTTTGATGTGGCTGAATCCCTTGCTCGAATCGCCGACCTATGAACCCTTGACCCACGGCGCACAGGCCATGCTGCCGCATATTGACGATTTCCTGCCTATTCGCAACCTCGCCAACCTGGAAGCGATCATCAAAATCTTGCAGACACATATCTGGCAGGGCACGGCCATTAAGAACCATGATCCTCTCCCCGTCGGATGACAACCCAGATTGAAGCACCCATCACGACAATCACAGTGAACACAGTCACAATCACCCCTTGCCGCACCGAGTCCGGCACAAACTCCAGCCGCACCTGCTGCCCTTCGCCAGATCGAATAGGAACACCGATCAACCCGGCGTAAGTGTCGACAATTTCAACCCGCTCATCATTTACGTAGGCTCGCCAACCCGGATAGTTGACCATGGCAAGTGTCAGCAGCCCGTTTGTGCCTGTGGAAACCGTCATCTTAATATGTTCGGGTGTAACAAACTGAAAATCAACAATCTCACTGATTTCTGGCCGCCCATCAGGGAGTCCAAAGGGCAATGGATCGAGCGTTATCGCCATTTCACGCAAGTCAACCCGACTATCCGACATGATCTGGCGGGCAAATTCAGGGTTGCCTTGCGCATCATGATAATCATAAACCAGATGAGCCAGCGGACGCGGATCTTGAATCTCAAACAAACGGTATTCATCACCTGAATAGTTGGCATCATAAGCCAGCAGTTCCAGATCAACCGTCGTGGGAGGTTCCTCTAACGTCGTTACATAACGCACCGCCAGGACCTCCCAGAAACGATCAACAGGAATTTGCCGCAGTTCCTCGATAGACGACAGTGAGAATGGCCCAGTTCCATATATATCAGGGACATAGAACAATACGCCATTGCCCTGCAAACTGGCAGCTCCATCTACACGCCAACGGAGGCCGGTTGGCTCAACTTGTAGCCCTTCTAATTCAGGGAGCAGCTCAACCCGGTTTTCGGGTCCATCCGGTAGATAATTCTCCGAGCGTGTGCCGATTGTGAATAGGTCAATCACAATCAGCAGGAGTAAGGGGAGCAGATGAACAGATAAGCGTTTCCTGCTCTCAGAAGCCATGAAATAGACCCAAGCTGCATAGCCAATGCCTACTATCGCCGTAAAGCCGAAGACATCGGTAACTGTCGATTCTGCTGCATTCTGTAAGAGCGTGACGACTGTCACACCCATATAGGCAACCAACAGAAACCCAACGTAACCATAGACAAATAGGCGATAGTGGGTATGCGATGTGTCGGTGGTATAGAACCAATCTAACTGTGAGGTCGCCAAGACAACCAACGCGAAGATCATAACCGAGGCGATGCGTTCTTGCTGCCTGAAGATGCTAAAACCAGGAATAACGTTATAGAAGAAATCGAAGACGATGCTGTTGCCACCCATTGATAAAAACAAGCCCAGGCCAACCACACCCCACCAGAAAAGATACGGCCGATTAAGCCGAAGCAACGTCCCCAGCGCCAACAGCAAACCAGCTACACCAATATATAGGGGGGACCACACACCAAACAGTTCAGGCCAAACAACTTGCATAAGTTGCCCTGCCAAGAAGCCATTGGCCTTGTCCTCAAAGCCTAGCTGGGTCACGCGATAGGACAATCGCGTGAATTCGGCAGCCGGTAGCAGTTGAATCATCGAAAGCCCTGCCCCAATCGCCCCGAACACTCCGGCACGGATCACGAATGCTGTGATGCTTTGCCCGGTGTGGTAGGTCATAAAGGCCAGATATGCCAACGCCAAATAGATCAGTTGCATGGTGGTTTGGGGATGACCACCCAAAAACGACAGCGCCACGCCAACACCTGCAATTGCACCTCCCCACACAACCCAGCGTATGCCCGCACGAGTGATGCTTAGATGCACCCCCAACATAATGAGTGGCAGCCAGACGACACTTTCTAACACACTAACTTGCAACATCGGATACCCAGTTAAATAGCCACTATAGGCATAAATCACGCTGCCAATCAACGCGACGGTTTTACGTTGGAACACCGTCACCAGGAAACCATACATCATCAGGCTCGCCAACCAGTAATGGGCGGCGACTTCTAACTGATAGGCTTCTAACGACCAGTTATCGCCAGCTATAGCAGCTGCGATCAGACGTGGTGGATAGAAGGCTACAAACTGAATGTTAGCCGCAAAGGGATCACCGGAATGATTATAAGGATTCCAAAGGGGAAAATCACCATCCGCCAGCCGATCAACTTGATAAAAGCTGAAGGCATAGTAGTGTTGGGTAAAATCGCCTTCTGGGAACACCACCCGATCAATTGGATTGGGCGTCAGCAGGCGCCAGAAAAACAACGCCCACAGCAGCGTGAGCAAAATAACAATGACAAGATGTCCCCAGAAACGTCGGACCATAATTCCTTATCCATAGAAAACGCCAGAATAGCAAATTCGTGACGCTCTGTGACGAGTGAAGGCGAGCCTTGCGGTTCGCTGTGGGCTATGTGACACTCTGCTGCGGATAAAGCGAACCAGGGTTCGACACAGCTTCTACAGCACGCATGAGGAACCTCCCTCTACGTTATGCTGTACAGACCCGTCCGATCTGTTTACTACTAATGCCCGATAGAGAATATGAATTGCTGCGTTGTGGTCTCTATCGAGCGAGAGACCACAAGCGCATTCCACCCAACGATCTGAGAGTGTTAAGCCCTCGAAGATTGCACCACACCTGGAGCAGGTTTTGGATGTGTAGGCGGGATCAACCAACAGCACTTCACGTCCGGCGCTTCCAGCCTTGTACGTCAGATATTGTCTGAAGATGCTCCGAACCGAAGGTTCGCACCCGCTATCCAAGATGCTCTTGCTGAGGTGTTTGTTTCTCACCATGTTCCGAATACGCAAATCTTCTAGCGCGATTAGGTCGTAATTCGCAACCAGTTCGGTACTTAGTTGATGCAGGTAATCTCTGCGCTGATTGGCCACATGTTCTTGCTGGCTCTGGACGCGAACTAAAAGTTCGAGCAGCAAGGCTTTGCGACGGTTCTTGCTACCGCGCTTCTTCCGAGCCAGTGACCGTTGCAGAATACGCAGTTTCGCCTGTGCTTGGCGGTAGTAGTTGGGGTTTTCGATCTGATCGCCATCACTCGTTGTTGCGAGGGCTGAGATCCCCACATCCAAGCCAACCATTTGCTCGGTTTTCGGCAGCTTGGATGGTTCTGGCATTTCAACGGAGAAGCAGGCATACCACCGACCTGCCTTGTGGGTGATCCGCAGTGTCTTAATATCGCAGGGCACAAAACCGCCGATGTCCCGATGCCCACGCACAGCGATACGACCCACACCCGACACCTTCAGACGACGACCAGCCATCCTGAAGCCATTGCCATATTCTTTGAAGCCGAAGCTATGGAAGCGATTACGCCCTTTGAAACGGGGATACCCCGGTGTCTCACCCTTCTTGATACGACGGAAGAAGGCTTGGAACGCCTTGTCGCAATCGGCAGCCACCACCTGTAGGATATGACTGTGAACGATTTGTGCTTGTGGCAAGGTCTTTTTGTAGTGCTTGACATTGCGAAGCTGAACCGTTTTGCTCACACTGCGTTCTTCCAGTTGCCATGCCCATTTCCGTTCTTCCACACGCATGTTGTCGAAGTGCCGAGCACAGGCCAAGATTTGCCACAGATGACGCTTCTGGCTTGGGCTGGGATACAGGCGATACTTGTAGGTTTTGAGCATTATTTCCCTTTTTGTGCCGCAATATATTTTTGGATCGTATCTTTCGATACATTGCCTGCGGTACTCGCAAAATAGCTTCGTGTCCACAACGATGGTAATTTGAGCAGTTGAGGGTATTTCTTTCTCAATACCCTGGAAGTGACGCCTTTACATTGTTTAACCACTTCAGATGCTGCTACCGTTGGAAAAACCTGGACAAACAGATGGATATGATCCGGCTGTATTGCTAACTCAAGCACCTTCCACCCCTGTTCTTCGCATTTCTCTCGTATCAATTTTTCGCACTCAGATGCAACTGCTCCGACTAGCACTGCTTTGCGACGTTTCGGCGTCCAGATTAAGTGGTATACGATCAAATGTACTCGATGTTCGTCTCGTTGATATTCCATAAAACTTGCCGATTTACTTGTTGATATTATACTGTTTATCGACAAGTATAGCAACTAAAAACTTCGGTTAAAACCCTGAAAATCGCCTAACCGCCACCATTAAAATCGAACCAGAGGTTCGCTGCGGCTTGCGGCGGGCTAAAGCCCGTTTGTCGTCAAAGTTTCGACATGACCTTCTCATAGACCGTTACGGTCTCGTCGGCAACTTGTTGATGTGTAAAGTGCTTCAAGACGCGTTCCCGTCCCGCTGTTGCAAACGCCTGTCGTAAGCCAGCATTTTTCTGCAATCTTTTCAGCCGTTTATATAACGACGTACCATCACCCTCCGGGAAGATTAAGCCTGCTTCACCAATGACGCCAGGAATCGCGCCGCTATCTGAACCAATGACAGGCACACCACTCGCCATAGCCTCGACCAATACTCTGCCAAATTGTTCCTTCCAATTAGGCCGCGTTAGAGAGGGCAAAACCAAAACATCCAAGGCATGATAATAGTCTGGCATCTCAATTGACGGCACTTGACCATCAAAGCAAACAGACGCTTCGATCCTAAGCTGCGCCGTCTGTTGTTTGTATTGCTCCAGCAGCGGCCCACCGCCCAGAATCTTTAAACGCCAATTCCCTTCTAACTCCGCAACAACTTCAAGTAGGAGATGCAGTCCCTTTTCTTCTACGAGCCGTCCAATATACCCAATTGTAAACGGGCGATCTGGTCGCGTATGGGCAGGTTGGAACAGGTCAGGATCAATACCGAATTGTGGGGTGGTTACAGATGGGCCTGTATAGCCTTTTTCACGCCAGATATCCCCCGCACTCTCTGTTCCCATGATGGCATAATCTACTCGCTTAATAAACCAACGCTCGCCCCAATTGAACGGAGGCGGATAGTTACGGTTGAGGTTTTGCCAAGAGAAAAACACGGTCTTCGCCCCTGCTCTTCTAGCATGAAACAATATCTGCCATGCTGCCAGATTATAGGGTTCTTCATCAATATGCACGATGTCTGGGTGGAGTTGGCGCATCTTCGCCCCAAGATTGACATAATGATGCAAATGAAAGTTGCCATTCCAGCGGATGGGGAGGACATCCAGACAATACCCTTCGGTATAGGCACGTTCTAGTAACATCTCGCCGCGCTCATCTTTCCACGAAGGCGGCACAACCACATGCAGATCAATCCCCCGCCGGGCAATGAGTTCTAGCTTACGCTGATAAATGCCGACGATGCAGGCTTTGGAGATCATCAATATCCGGGTCATGGCTTCAGATTGGCGAGTTGATACGTCTCTGGCATGTAAGGTTCAAGATCAAGCGAAAGGAACTGCTGCATCAACTCCAACGAACTGGGTTCATTGGGGTGAACCTGCGCCAGCCAGGTGCGATACGGGTAGAGCGACAATCGCTGTGTCTCGAATTCCTTGATAGTGACATACTCCCACAGCAAAAGGCGAACCAAAGGTTCAGTGGGCTTCTGCCATGAACACCGGATGCCGCCTGAATAAATCAGGTTGGTCTTCTTCCGACTCAGACAGTATGAGGCGATGCCCCGCCTCAAGAATATTCTTCGCTGCATTGTGGTCACGGTCTATGACCAGCCCACAAGCGCAGCTTAACTCCCGGTCTTGCAGTTCGAGCTTATGCTTCTGTCCACACCCTGAGCAGACTTGTGTTGTCGGTGTCCAACGGTCTATCTTGACCACCCGCTTGCCACGCTTGAAGGCCACCCATTCCAAGATGCTCATGAACTGTGCAAAGCCCAGATCACTCACCTTGCGTCCCCACAAGCGTTTCATCCCGTTGATGTTCAGGTCTTCAAAGCACAGCATGTCGTATTGGTCACACAACGCATGAGCCAGCTTGAAGTGGAAGTCGCGTCGCTTGTCATCAATCCGAATGTGACGGCGTGAGAGGTGATGCTTCCCCTTCTGCCGATTGGCGCTCCCTTTGACCTTCTTCGACACCTGTCGTTGGATGCTGCGCAGACGGGGCAAATCATCCCGATAGAACCAAGGCATGGCGATCTGTTGCCCTTCATCGGTAGTCAGAAACGTCTTGAGGCCAAAATCAAAGCCGCCGCTTTGACCCGCGCTGGCTTCCTTCTGGACCACAAATCGTTCCACCACTGAGAAGCAGATCCACAATCTGCCTGCTGTATCGCGCTTGATCGTGACCGTCTTTATATTGCCCTGCATCGGGCGGTGATACACCAACTTGTAGACCTTCTTGCCAATCTGAACCCGACCATACCTCTGGTCACTGTCCAGCAATTTCCAGCCCGCTTGTTTGAGCGTGAATGATCGGAACTTCTGCACCTTGCGGAAGTGGGGGAGGCCGCCTTGCTTGCTGAAGAAACGCTCGTAGGCTTTCTCTTGTCGCTCGAGCACCTCCTGCACTGCCTGCGAGCCGAGTGCTTTCCAGAACGCATACTTCTCCGTCTTCATGCGCAGCTTTGCAATGTGTTTCTTCATGCGCGATAAGCCAATGTGTTTGCCTATTAACCGATAGGAGCGTCGTTGCAAAGCGAGAGCATGGTTCCAGATCAAACCCGCCACGTTGATCTGCTGCTGCAAATCTCGGTTGCGGCTACTGGTGCTATAGAGGCGATACTTAATACGTTCTTCTGATCTTCAATGTACTCTTTCACCACTTCTAATCTGACTGACCCAACTGTTGAAATGAACTTTGAGCGGGTCCACAAACGCGGGTCTACTTCTAACAGGAGATGAACATGATCGGGCATGACTTCCATTTCATCAACGAAGTCGCCATACTCTGATTGTTTCTCAAGCACAAGCTCCTTCAAGCGCGTTTCAATCTCCCCGGTTAGAACCTTTCTTCGATACTTTGGGCAGAAGATTACATGGTACTGACAGCTATAGACAATGTTCTGTGCAGTATGATACTTTTTGTTGGATTGCTCTATTTTCATATGCCAAAAAACAGTAGATTAGATACTTTAATTCTACTGTATTTGACTGGCTAAAGCAACTCAAAGCCCCTTATATCCAGGGCAATCGCATCAAAATGAAAAACCGTGTCGTTGCGGTTTTTTAAAGTTCACAAGGGACATTATAGTATCTATGAATAACCGCTTGCGACACTTCTTGAACTTTTAAGAACCCGAAATCAAATTTGGTGCAATCACCCTGCCTTATATCCCACCCTAAAGGTGGTGGATTTTACGGGGCAAACCTATAATCCAAGAGATAAAGCTCATTGTTGCCGCGTACCGCCGCCCAATTGTTCAACAACACAGTTTCAACCACCTCTCTGGAAAACGGCCCCCAGTTGATGCTGTCTCCGGCTACAATGACATGATCGACTACAAACTGTGCCATATCGGCCATCACTGCTTCTAAAGCAGGGAGATTACCATGAATATCGGAAAGAATTGCAAGGCGGGTCATGATGTTGTTTGTTCCTTGGTTATCGACTTGTGCATAGGACACACTGCATGGTTTAACCGTTCCTCCCTAATATGATCTGTTCATAAGCCTGCCGCACCAGCCCAGCACTATGCTCCCAGGCGTGTTTATGCACCACCCATTCACGCCCTGCTTGTCCCATAGCACTCCCTCTATCTGGGTTATCCAGCAGTTCCAGTACCGCATCGGCAAACGCTTGCGGATCATCCCGAATCAACATGTGTTCACCGTCTACCGCCTCTAGGCCTTCACAACCCAGCGATGTACTGACCACCGGACAGCCTGAGGCTAGGGCTTCCATGAGCTTGAAGCGCGTGCCGCTGCCACTACGCAAAGCGCACACAAATACAGCACTTTCTTGCAAATAAGGGCGCGCATCCTCCACCAGTCCCGTCACAGTGACATCATCTCCAGCCAATGCCAACATAGCTGGGGTTGGGTCTTTGCCCACCAATGTCAGGTGAAAGCTGGGGCGCTTGGCTTTGATGCGCGGCATGATGTCTTCAACAAAATAGACAACAGCATCGGTGTTCGGGAAATACTTATAGTCACCCATATACATTGCAGTGTGGCTGGAGCGCTGCACACGCTCATCAACATAGAAATAATCCACATCAACGCCATTCGGTGTCAAGACGACGTTTGCTTTCGGCGTGGCCTGCTTGATGATTTTGGCGTCCGCTTCAGACATTGCACCAACAAGATTGGCCTGTTCCCAAACACGCGGTTCCCATCGGCGCATTTTGGCTGCTTCAATGGCAACACCAGGGCGTGTATATGAGGGGGTTGCCACCTGTGCGTGCTTACGCCAGACAATGTATTCAATCGCTGGTTCAGAAAGCAACACCGGTACATCCAAATTTTCAGGGATATTTTGTAACATATAAAACGATTCAACATGGACAATAACGGGCTGCTGCTGCTGAATGACTTGCTGTACCGTTTCGCGCATGGCCTGATTGCTATAAATACGCATGGTAATCGGCCTGAGAGACGTCAAACTCATCAATGCTGCTTGCAACGGTCCCGGGCTCGAATCCCGATCAACGACCAAGGGTTCACAATACGCTGCCAATACTGAATAATCAAAGGCACGTTCTTCAGGTCGCCCAAAACACACCAGCGTAATCTCGTAATCATGGTATAGGTGTTTGACCAGATTATAAGTTCGGCTCCTGCCCCCACTCACGGGCGGATAGGGCAAATAGGGCGTGAGCATCAACACGGGTTTTCGGGTCATTGTTCTTGTGTCATTTCAATACCTTCAAAAGTGTACCGCATACCATCTCTTTGCGAACATCCCGGATTCAGCATAAACTTGACATGATCAGCGGGCAATCAAAAGGGTTCGCATCATGTCAGGAATTGGTTTAGTCAACCTTAAAGTCCTCCTGTTTGACTCTGATTATTATGCACTGCAAGCTATCAACAGCTATTTGGCATGGGATCGTCGTACACGAGTGACGTTCATGACAGAGACATTAGAACAGATATGGGAATATATCCAGCACACGCCGGAAGCAGAACTCCCGGATGTGGTGGTCATTGATGCTGACCATTTTGGTGGGGCGGCCGGCCTACGCCGTGTTGTCGGTCAATTGCAGGAACACATCGCCAACGTTCGCATCATCTGTTTGGCACAATTTGTTGATCCCTCGCTGGTGGAGGTTGCGGCTAGTATGCGGGCTCATGCCTATCTACTCAAACAGGAGCTGCGTCTTCAGATTGCCTGGGCAATTGTTTATTCACTGGATCATGAATTTGTCATCACACAAGGCATCGTGAAACCCTGCCAGCACCTCTTCAATGGGCGGATTTTCCGGGCCGAGGTTTTACCTGAACAACGCCAATATCCGGAAATGACAGATCGCATCCGTCAAGCGATCCAGTTGTGTGTAGTTGAAGGAATGCCAGCGCATCTGGCCGCTGACGAGATGGGCATCAGTCTCCATACCATTCGTGGCTACGTCAAAGAAGGCTATCGTATTTTGGAATCCTACGACGAAACCGAATATCCACTGGATATGACCCCACAGGAACGCGCCTTTATGCGTTTCACCGCACTGGCAGATGGTGAGGAAGAAGGATAGCGCCCGTTTACTAGATTTTTCTGAACACTAAACCTTCTTTGCAAACAAAGTGAGATGGGCAGAGTGGGCAACTCTGGCAAATTGGGAGAGGCTTCATCAGGTGTTTAATTACACTTTTGCACTATACTTGATATCTATACATAGCCTGGACGACATCATGAAACTCAAACAACTCAGCGCACTGTTCGTCTGTTTCTTAATCCCCTATATTGTTGGTAATTCGCTTTTGGCCTTGTGACCTGTCTATGCTATCGAACTGGGTGCAGATGAAGCCATCGCAGGTTTATATCTGGGCATGTCATTTGGCACACTTGCCATCGGTACGCTCATGAGTGGCTGGCTGTCGAATCGTTTTCAACGCCGCAAGCAAATGATAACCGGCACAGCGATCTTATGCCTCCCTGCTGGCTGGATGATGGGACAGGTGGACACCATTTTTCTCCTCTCTGTCTTCACGATGATTGTTTGGTTTCTCGGCGGTGTTTCGACAGGTATGGTCAGCATCCTCACTGGAATGTACGCTGAATCGGCGGTATCGGGGAAGTATTTTTGGACTCATTGGCTCGGCAGGCGGCCTGGCGCAAATTATCGGTGGTTCCACATCTGGTCCCATCGTTGAACGTTGGGGATTTACTGCCTTGTTCACCATTGTTGCCTCAACCTGGGCAATTCAAGTGCTGGCAGGTTTAGATGCTTGAGGATCAAGTCGTTGAACGGGCTAACACCCCCAACCAAGCCGGGGCATCTGATTCATCTATGAATCGCACTGTTTCTCATTTGGTGGTGGTGCAATCAGCATTGGCTCAGCCCTCATCACAGATATTGTACCTACCGAAAAACTGAGCAGAATCCTGACGCGTTATACATCTTCCCAGTGGATTGCAGGAACAGTCGGCTACACCCTCACTGGGTTTGTCATTCAAGCCGTCGGCCTCAAAACATCTTTTGTCCTCATCGGTATCCTACCTCTCGTAGGCGCTATTCTTCTACTGGCGGTTCGGCAATCCGCCAGAGAATCAACCGAGGAACCGCTTCCAAAGGCTGCATGACCTAACGCGGCGAGGGCGGCAGAACACGCGATTAGGGGCGTTGCGAAATTCCCCAGGTCTTGAAGCCAGAACGATGGGGCGTCATTGGTATCCTCTAAAGCAATGGCGACTTGTCGATCTCGTTATAGTCACAGGCCAGTTCACGCCACGCTCTACCCAAGCGACGGAAGCCCTTTTCGATAATTTCTGGCGGATGAGACGCATAATTCAGGCGCATCCGATAACTGCCCTCCCCATTGGTATAGAAAATGTTACCAATGGCATAGGCCACACCCTGCTGAATCGCCGAGATGTAAAGTTCGGCCGCTGTTGGCCCAGAACGCGGCAGTTTAGCCCACATGAACAGGCCGCCCGCCGGCACAAGCCAGTGTGTTCCAGGTGGGAAGTATCGTTCTGCCGCATCTATAGCCGCGTCACGCCGGCGCATCAGTTCGTGGTTGTTGCGTTCCAGTTGACCAGAGAACGATCCCATTTCTAGCATTAGATGAATCGCCCGCTGGTTGAGCCCCGGTGTCGAAATATCCGCTGCTTGCTTCACCCGAACAAAACGCTGCTGATGTCCACCGCTGTTAATGACATAACCAATGCGAATCCCCGGCAACAGCATCTTGGTAAAGCCGCTGGCATGAATGACCATTCCGGTCTCATCTAACGCTTTTAGGGGTGGCAAGTTTTCCCCCTCTATACGGAACTCATGATAGACCGCATCTTCCAGAACAGGGACATTATAATCATTTGCTAGGTTGATAAGCTGCCGACGACGATGCAATGGCATCACATGCCCGGTGGGGTTCTGAAATGACGGCATCACATAAATCAGTTTGGGTTGATGGTCAATAACATAATTCTCAAGATGGTCAAGCCGAATGCCCTCTTTATCTGTTGGAATGCCATGAATCTGAACGCGGCGGGTACGCGCAATATCGACCATGCCAATATAAGTCGGGTTCTCTGTAACAAGGGTTTCTCCCTCGCCCAAGAGGGCCTGGATGACGAGGTCAAGTGCTTGTTGCGTTCCCCCCGTAATGAGGATGTCATTGGGCCTGCATTGAATCCCCAATGCGCTGACGTAATCACGCACAGACGAGCGCAGCGGGCCATAGCCTTCTGGTACTTCATAACCCAGGGCCTTTGCACCATCTCGATCCAATACCACATTAATCGCGTCACGCAGACTCATAAATGGGAAAAACTCAGAAGGAGGCGACCCACCACTGAAGCTAATCACACCCGGTTTACGCGCTAGCCGCATCATGTCACGGATGGAACGATCCGGAGAAGATGAATCAGCCTGTGGTGAAATAGCAGGATGTTCGGCTGTTGCGCCATTGTTGTTATCACGGGCCACAAACGTCCCACGCCCGGCATGGGCACTTAAATAACCTTCTGACCTCAATTCGGCATAGGCATTGACGACACTGATACGACTGACGTTCAGTTGATGAGCCAAATCACGACTTGCGGGTAAACGTGACCCAGCCGGGAGTTCGCCGCTTTCGATTTGCATCCTAATATGGCGAATCAGTTGTCGATAAATAGGTTCCTCAGCATCACGATCCAGGGACACCGATAACGAAGGGGAGTTCAAGGCGCTCTCTCCAAATACTCACAATAGTTCAACAGAGTCCAGTATAACTCAAAATCGCTATCTTGAGATTAACTATATGCCAAGCCAGTCCAATTTGGACTGGCTTGGACGCTTAGACTTCCTGGCAGGTATTCCTCAGCGTGCCAATGGGGTCAATCGTAATCTGAACGATATCCCCTGTTTTGAGGAATCGTGGGGGTTTTTGGGCTTTGCCAACTCCTTTGGGCGTACCCGTCAAGATCGTATCACCTGGCTGCAAGGTAAACGCCTTTGACATATAGGCGATCAAATAAGCAATCTTAAACAGCATCAAACCCGTGCTACCATTTTGCATCTCGTCGTCGTTCAAGACTGTCTGCACGGTCAAGTCTTGAGGATCAGGAATTTCATCACGAGTTACGATGCATGGGCCAAACGGACAGAAGGTATCCAACCCTTTCGCCCGCACCCACTGACCATCGCTGTCTTGCAGATCACGGGCACTGACATCGTTGGCAATGGTATACCCATAGACGTGTGAAAGCGCATCCCCTTCACTCGTGTTGCGGGCAGTCTTGCCAATGATAACCGCCAGTTCACCCTCATAATCCACTTGCTCAGTGACTTCGTTCGACCAGCTGATCGTCTCATCTGGACCAATCACACTGGTATGCAGTTTTGAGAAGATCAGGGGGCGCTCCGGGATGGCGTTGTTGAGTTCTTCGGCATGAGCGGCATAATTGCGCCCTATCCCAAACATCTGCCCCGGAACAAACGGTTCATGAAATTCGACATCGGCCACAGGCACACTCTCATTGAGTACCTGGGGCTTGATGCCAGAATGAATCAACCTCAGCATGTCATAGTTCCAGGTTGTCATGTGAATACGATCATCAACCCACACGCCCACGCGAGTGCGATGCAGATAAGTGAATGTTACCAGTTTCATACCGCTTGTTTTCCTTTACATTCAAAATCATAAAAAATGGGCGTGGATACTCCCCCGAACCTTCGGTTCGCTTTAACGGGGGCCAACCTTTGGTTGGGGGTCGAACTTTCCGTTCGCACGCCTGCTCCGTTCTGATAACTGTATCCATCCGAGTGGTGCAGAGGTATGCAGTAGCGATAGCTGATCCCCTGCACGGTTCTGTTGCGGGTGCTGATGTTGAAGCTGCCTGAGCGTCGCACCATATCCCCCGTTTGGAACCCCTTTTGCTTTTTGCCTTGTTTTGATTGGGTACGGGGAAATCCGTATGGATCCACCCGGCCCATCTGGCGGGACTGATGACCTGTTGCTCGAATGAGCAGGAGCGCATGATGGCGCAGGACGAAAACCGCTCCGCCACTGGCCCCCACACAGACCGCATCCAGCCAGTGTGTTTTGGGATACCCTTGTTTGGCTTGATTGAATTTAGTCGGCCCGCCTGTGCCCGTTTCAACGGGTAATCCAGTCGCCTTGAGAGCCACCAACAGTTTCCAGCGGGTTGTATTGACGGCGGCAGCAGCCTTGAGTGATTTCTCAGCTTGAAACTGGATATTAGGGAACCCAAATTCAGTAGCCGTCTGACTATTCTTGTTCTGATTGCAGTCGCTACAAGCTAAGGTGACACTCTGCTGCCGATAAAGCGAACTTTGGTTCGGCGCAGCTTCTACAGCACGCATGAGTTACCTCCCTCTACGTTATGCTGTACAGACCCGTCCGGTCTGGCTCGATGCAAGCTATTGATTGCTGCGTTGTGGTCTCTATCGAGCGAGAGACCACAAGCGCATTCCACCCAACGATCTTTGAGTGTTAAACCCTCGAAGATGGCACCACAGTTGGAGCAGGTTTTAGATGTGTAGGCGGGATCAACCAACAGCACTTCACGTCCGGCGCTTCCAGCCTTGTACGTGAGGTATTGTTTGAAGATGCTCCGAACCGAAGGTTCGCACCCGCTATCCAAGATACTCTTGCTGAGGTGTTTGTTTCTGACCATGTTGCGCACCCGCAGGTCTTCCAACGCGATCAGATCGTCGTGCTCAACCAGTTCGGTACTCAGCTTGTGCAGGTAATCCCGTCGTTGGTTAGCAACATGTTCTTGCTGACGCTGGACGCGCAGCAAGGACTTATGACGGTTCTTGCTACCGCGCTTCTTCCGAGCCAATGACCGTTGCAGAATGCGTAGTTTCGTTTGGCTCTCCCGGTAGTATTGATGGTTTTCGATCTGATCGCCCTCGCTCGTTGTTGCCAGGGCTGAGATGCCCATATCTAAGCCGACTTGTTGGCCTGTCTTGGGCAACTCAGATGGCTCTGGCATTTCAACGGAGAAGCAGGCAGACCACCGCCCTGCCTTGTGAGTGATCCGCAGCGTCTTGATCTGGCAGGGAACGAACCCACCGATGTCTCGATGCCAGCGAACAGGGATCCGCCCGACACCCGACACCTTGAGGCGCCGACCATCTAATCTAAATCCATTGCCGTATTCTTTGAAGCCGATGCTATGGAAGCGATTGCGACCTTTGAAACGCGGATAGCCCGGTGTTTCGCCATTCTTGATACGACGGAAGAACGACTGAAACGCCTCATCGCAGTCCGCTGCGACCACCTGCAAAACATGACTGTGGACGATCTGCGCCTGGGGGAAAGTGCGCTTGTAGTGCTTGACATTGCGCATTTGCTGGTTTTTGCTCACACTGCGTTCTTCAAGTTGCCATGACCATTTCCGTTCTTCCACACACCTGTTGTAGAAGTGCCGAGCACAGGCCAAGATTTGCCAGAGATGACGCTTCTGGCTTCTGCTTGGATACAGTCGATACTTGTAGGTGCGGATCATGGTGTTATTTTACCTTGCCCTCGGCCATCTCGGCCAGGAGTTCACTCATCGCCAGACATGTCTCTCACCTTGGTTAAAACCCTGAAAATCGCCGAACCGCGACCATTAAAACCGAACCAGAGGTTCGCCGTGGCTTGCGGCGGGCTCAAGCCCGTCATTGTCAGATTGCTGACGTGGTTCGTGCCACCCCACGACTTGGGAACGATCTGTTCGATTGCAAGCGGAATGCCTTTCGCTCCGCAATAAGCACACGTCCGATTCCATTTTTCCAGCAGATACTCCCGCACTTCGTAACCCTGTAATTGGCCTTGCTGATACTCAACCCCTGAAATTTCAAGGTTCTGCATAAGTTGAGGGTCAAAGCGCACCCACTCCATCGCCAGATGGGTCACAGGCGCAAACTGGCACAACCTCTTCACCCAGGTTTCGATATTGTGGACGCGCCTCATCAGCGAAGGTGCAAGCCACCCCGTCGGTTTTGCTCGGTTGAGAAAGCACTGCTTGCGGTAGCACGTTTTACGGTTGTGCCGCGCTCTCCGCATTTGTCGCCGCTTGAGCAACTTCTCTCGAATGGCGAACCCTCGGTGATCAAGTTCTCCTGCCCAGATACAGCGCAAGCCACGATCACAGTCAGCCACCAACGCCAAGCCCGTTGTTTTTGCCCCAGGATCAACCTTGACCTGGGTCTGTTGGGTTGCGCCGCCCTCACGATCGTTGAGAATAATCGTGAAGGGGGAGCGCCGATAGACGGCCGCTCGTCCCGATTTGAGTAGCTTGCGCGCCCTGGCTGGATGGGTCGGCATGAGGGGATCTTTGTTTTTGTCTAGCACAGACACTCGTTGCATGAGTTACCTCTGTTTCTTGCCCGCAGGCGGTCAAGTGAACCTCGACTGAGAACGACACGGGCCTAGACCCTCGGCCTGTTTAATCGTTATCCGCAGAGTCCGGGGCTGGTTCCGTCACCCCGGAGTGCCTATCCATTCAGCCGTAACGGAGTTCCGAAGAACTGAGTCTGGTCAGCATGAGCTTTTTCAAGCTCCCTCGAACTTTCAGTTCGCTTTATCCGGGAGTCGCTGACTAGCGCTTTTCAAGATGTGCACCTGCAAGTTGCCCCCATAATCCTCCACCATCCTCGACCCAAAGATCATAGTAGGCTTCGCGTGCAGACTCACGATTACCCATCAAATCCAGGCTCAATGCCAACAGGTAGCGGGTGGACGGCGCCAACGGCACATCCGCAGCATCCATTGAGGCATTATCAATGATATTTAAGACAAACGCAGGTTCACCACTTTCGAACAGTAGATCATAGGCTGTTGGCGGCGGTGTGACGAATACGCTTGGCACCTGAACATCGGCGATTGCAACAGGTGGTGCGACTGGTTCTGGCACGTAAAAATCTGGATCAGTCGGCGCGAATGACCACCAACTGGAGCCTGCCAGATCAAAATTGACAACCTGACGAGTTGCCCGCCCAACTTGCTCAACTGTCACAACATCCTGCACAGGCAAGCCTTGGTTTTCCAACTGCTCCACCAGGTCACCAACCCGCATGACTGGATGATTATTCAATATCTGGGCAATGACCCCATCCACATCACAAGCCCCCTCTTCTTCCAGGATCAGTGCGGCACAAATTTGCGCTGGCGTTAATCCACCTTGACCAACTGCCCGCGAGAAAGCATCGATCTGGCGGGCTAACCAGGGATCGGATTCGGCAGCAGTTAACAAGCGAGCGGTTTGCTCTTCTGCTGCGTTCGGCTGGTTATTCAAATAGTAAAGCATCGCCAATGCCATCCCACCACGATTAGCACCTTGCTGATCCAAGCCAGAATCTTCTAATATGGCTTTGACTAGCACAGTCGCCTCCGTCGGTGGCAGGGCAAACAGGTTTCCAGCCATGTGGAGGGCACAACCAACAGTTGGCAGATTTTGGTAAGCCGGATTGTCGCCGACATCGGCCCGATAGAAATTGTTCGCCCATTCCCAATTGATCTGTAAACTAGCAAGACACTCCCACTGAGATGATTCAACCCGGTACTCGCCCACCATCAGCGTCGATAAACCTTCAGGCCAACCAACCAATTCGCCATAAAGAATTCGCTCATGTGGCTCCACAATGTTAGCAATTTGACCGTTGCGCCACCCGTAAATCAGGATTTCATTGTTGACTGCCCCTGTATCAAGAGCAAGAGCAACCTCGTCCACACCATCGCTGTTGATGTCACCTGTCCTAACCAAGATAATGTCTTCAATCTGGTTGAACGGCGTAACCGGGAAATGAGGGAAGCTTTCGACCTGCTCAAAGCCGCCATCCTCTCTTCCGCGCACCACCCAATAGTCCTTATACAGCAGTTCACTCGGTGTGACAGCATCAGCCGGAAAGCGCACGGTTAGCAACGCATCAACGATACCATCCGTATCCAGATTGAAGGGAACCATCTGCACCAGGAAGCCATCAATCATCAATGTACTTTCATTTGCTGTATCGCGTAGGTTATTGAGCTCTGTCACAATGTGTGGGCGCACAACCCAGCGCATATCAACCGTGCCACGAGGCACTTCCAACATCAGATTCAGGATGCGTTCCCGATCGACCAAATTACGCGGTGAGCCGGGAAATCGCTTTTCTAGTTCAAATTGTGTCAGCTGAATTGCCAACGCTTGCTCCATCTGATCGCCGGCCAGTCGGTTGAGTTGACTACTCAACACATCCAGCAAGTCTTGTTCTGTCCACAGACGAAGGGCATATTGATCCATCGGGGCATCTGCCCCGATGCTCAACGGATCAGGTGGCGGTGGCGTGTTCGTGACAAAGGTCTGGGCAAAGACCACGTCTGAATCATTCCAGAACAGAGAGAGAATGCCCCCAAACACAATCATTAAAATCCATGATAATTTGCGCATACGCCCCCTTTCTGAACTACAGAATAAATTGTACCGCGTCCCTGCATAGATGCGAATACAACCAATCCGCGTCCGCAGGACAATCGCATCAAAATGAAAAACCGTGTCATTGCGGTTTTTTAAAGTTCGCAAGGGACATCGTAGTATCTACGAATAACCGCTTGCGACACTTCTTGAACTTTTTAGAACCCGAAATCAAATTCGGTGCAATCACTCTGTCCGCGTCCGTGCTATACTTAAAGAGATCACATCTAGGTTTAGCATGAAACTCAATTGCCCAAACTGCACCAAAGCGATCACATCCAACCACATCAACATTCAGCAGATGGTGGCGGTGTGCCCCAGCTGCGACACATTATTCCCTTTTGATCCCCCCATTGCCAAGTCTAAACGGCGCAAAATCAAACAACCCAAGAACCTGACTTTGCGTGAAGACGAAGACAACCTTCACATGAACTTCCGCACCAACTTTCGTTTGAATGAGAATGAAGACTTCATTGGCATTTCCATCGTAAGTGTTACCTTCACATTTATCATGCTGTTAACGGCCTACGGCTCTCGTGCAAATGATGTGCCCTTCCTCATTCCCTTCGGTTTCGCCCTCGCCACCATGTTTGCCTCCTATCTGCTCGGATTGATGGTTTATAACAAAACACACATTGATGTCAAGAATGAGCAGATTATTGTATCACGTCAGCCTATCCCCAATCCACTCACACAACCCACTAAGGTGAACCTATCCGGCGTAAGAGCCGTTCAATTTGAAGAAACAGCCATTTCAAAACGAGAGGGCTACGATCTGCCGCGCTTTCGAGTGTGGGCGGATATGGAAGATGGGGGTCAAAAAACAATTATTGGCGATGTCCCCGACGACTACGCCTTATTCATCTCGCAACGCTTGAACGAATATCTTGCACAAGATTCACCGGAGTTCGATGGGGATGAAACAAGAGGCCAAGGAACAATCAATGCAATCATCTCTCAAGATCAGCACCAATCATCCCAATCCTGAGACAAAGTTCCAGCCCATATAGATTCCAGCAACCGACAGCGCGACGTTGATTCGTCCGGTTTGGATATATTCAAAGACTGTGGGCATATCCAGAAGATGAATGATGATCTCCTCGTTAGGATCAAGATGCGGTTCGGTGGTGCGCTGGGCGTTGGTCGCGGCATAAAGATAGGTGCGGTTGGTGCAGCGAGTCGGCTGGCTGACAAAGGTAGCAACCCAGTCCATCTTATCGGTGGTATAGCCTGTTTCTTCTGCCAGTTCACGCCGCACCGCTTCGAGTGGGTCTTCTGTCGCCGAATCCAAGTAGCCACCGGGGATCTCCAGGCAAAGTTCCCCAATGCCGTGCTTATATTGTTCAACCACAACAAGCTGCTGCAATGTGGTCAGGGCAAAAACCAGCACCACATCAGGTTCTTCAACAACGTAGTAGTCATCAATTACCCGACCATTAGGGAGCTCACACCTATCCTGCCGCAGATTGACGACTGGATGCTGCGCAAGATAGATGGATTGAAGCGTCTTCCATTGACGCACTAGGCTGTTCCTTCTTTGGGTGCAGAGGGCATAATGAGCATGGCAACAAACGGGAGCAAGAACACCGCCAGCATCGCACCCAGCGACACCCAAAAGCCATACCCCAAGAAAGTTGTCATATCTGGAATAACCAAAGAACTGAGGTCGTATTGTTCGAGACTTATGTCAACATCCGGATTCAGCACCGTATTAACGCCCTCAGCATAGAAATAAAGCATGGGGGCAACGCCCATCACGCCCAAGACAATCATCATCAACCATCCCGATACACTCGGACGGCGTAAGAAAATGAGACCCATAATCATCGCCAGAAGGGCGGCAATCGGAACCATCACCAACGAATAATTCAAAGGATCAGGGGTCAAACTCTCCATTTCTTTGAATATCATATCGACATCCCCCAATTCTTCACCCAACAACCCGCTGAACATTGGACTAGAAAGAACCTCAAGATACCTAGTGAAACCCGTCACATCAAGTGTGTTCTTCTGCCCGATGGCTACCAGTACTGTGTTTATGCCATTTACTTCAAGCGTGAGCGCACGGATGGCGTTGATAAAATCTTGAAACTCTGGCGGCATATTTTCAAGCCCCTCCACGTTTATTTCGTCTTTCAACATATCAACGATATCGTCCAGCGTCCCTATCTGACCTTCTGTATTCAATACTGTCGGCATAGACGACACATCAAGCCAGGGGAACAACAGAAAACTAACCAACGCAATCAAACCTGCCAGACTAGTTATGAACCCGAACACCTGCTGGATGGGATTATCCGCCGCCCTGTTGCTCTTTGCTCTCTTCTTCAGTTCCTCATCTGTCGGTTTGAGCAGATCAATCGCAGCTTGCCCATCCAGCCCGGTTACTGTTGATGCCAGACTAACCGTGTACGAGTCATCCATCAGGTGTGGATTGATCTGCAGCGCACGATTAATCAATTCCGCCGATTTTTCGTTGTCGCCGCGAATGTTCCAATCCATCGCCTGATCAATGTAGCCAGCCGCCCGCTTCTCATCCCCTGCTGAAACCTTAATCTCAGAAAGCAACGGGGCATCATAGAAGGGCCTGTTATAGTCATCATCGTCGTAACTTTCTTCTTCAACAACAGTAACAGCTTGCTCTATTTGTCGTTTAATATAGATGCCGCCCTTGTAAGCTAATTGACGGACTTCACCACTCTTATCGGATTGATAGACTTGCGCAAGGTAAGGCAGCGCTTCACTGTCTTTGGTTTGCGCCAGTGCCATGACCGCTTTTTTGCGCTTTTCTATGTCGCCGCTCTGCAATAATTTGATGATGTGTGGATCAATCATTAGATGTGTCTCCCTGATCTTGTGCACAACGCCCTTAAACGCTGCCATGAATTTTGACGTTTTTTGGACTTTAACGTGATGATAACAACTTCCGGGCGAGAAAAGAAACGGAGCGGCTTATTCACCATACCAATCCCGCGTGTTACATACAAATACATGTTGTCGTAAACGTTGTGGAAGCCGCGGTTGAACTTAAGTCCTAACGTCACGTTTCGCAACGGAGGCAGGAAAGGCAATCGTATTTGACCACCGTGTGTATGACCGGAAAGCTGCATATCAAACCGCCGCGTACCCGCAGCCACAAGTGAATAATCGGGTTCATGGGCCAAGAGAATAGCCGCACCATAAGGTGGAATCTGCTCCAAGACTTGATCCAATCGCGCTTGCCCTCTGATGGGGTCATCTACCCCCGCGATATGAAAACAGTACGCCCCACGCCAGATGGTATGCACCTGATTATTCAATTCGGTCACGCCTGCCGCATGCAAAACATAATGCAGCTGGGCGATCCGCCCATGATAGTGATCATGATTTCCAGAAACGGCAATAACCCCATCAGGAGCATGGAATTGGCTCAAGATGGTAATGAGGTCATCTACATAAGCTTCAAAATGATCGGAAAAGAAATCTCCGGTGATAGCGATGAGATCGGGCTTGGCAGCATGGAGGTTGTGCATGGCTTTCTCCAATCGTCGCAACGATGCTTTGCCATCAATATGAATATCACTAATGAAGCCAATTCGATACTTATGAAATGGCGAACTGAGTCGAGGCAGTGTCACAGAAAACCGCTTGACTTCCTGCCAATTCGGTTCAATGTGGCGAGCATAATAGGAAATAGCCACTAACAACGAAATGATCGATAACCAGAGGGTTCGCATCAGAGTCAAGGGAATGTTTGCTCCTCTATATATTGGGGGCCTTCAGATAAAAGTTCACTCCGATACAGCACAAAATGATCAATAGTGTAAGCATCCAGCTGAAAATCATGATGACGAGTTAAAAACTGGGTGACTTGATCCAGTGATTTGCGCGTTTTAAAGCGAGCGAGGGTGATATGTGGGGAAAAGGCACGATCTTCCGCCGCGAATCCTACCTTTTCCAAGGCCGCCTCAACCTGATGATGGAGTTGATGCAATTGGGGTTGCTTCTTCACACCAGCCCACAAGACACGAGGCGGTTTGCGATGCCCCTTTGGAAATGTGCCCACGCCACTGAGTTGCAGGTCGAAAGGCTTCAACGAAACATCTGCTAAAGCTGCTCTGATTGGTTCAACCTGCGCTTCGGGCACATCAGCCCCAATGAAGCGCAACGTGATGTGCATCTGGAAAGGCTTATTCCAGCGGGCAGTTGGAATATTGGTCTTCAAGCGATTGAGTTGGGCTTTGATGTCGTCAGAGAGCTCAATTGCGACAAATAAGCGTGCCACCTGCTTTACGCTCCCACAATTTCGACTGCTCCAAAGATCAATGCTTCTCCCCAGAACACGTTATCCGCAATCACCGCCTGATTCTGGACTGTTCGCCAGTCATAGACCCCTAAACGCAGGGGATAGTGCCCGGGCTGGGCGTCGGCTGGAATATCAAGACACTGGGACCATTCAAAGGTGGTGCCTTGCTCGTACCTTCCTAAACCACCATCCCATTGACTGATCGGTAGCCGATGATCCTGCGCTAAATGTACTCCGGCAGAAAAGTCATCGTTGATATCACGCAAAGCCGTCAACTGAATTGGATCAATGCAGAGCAAAGCGCCGGGTTGGGTAGTATAAGTGGTCATCAGAAGACCATCATAGCGCACAACATCACCAAAACGAAAGTGTAATCCATCACCTGCTGCACGTTCAAAACGATAAAAGAGGATGTTCAAGACATTCTCAGCATATGTCGGCACATAGTCCTCACTAAGCCAAGCTGCAGTATACCATGTGCTGGCGACATTACTTGGCCCCACCATCCACACAGCCGGGACATCATGCAACGCCATCAGCATCGTTTCCACCTGCGCCAAGGTATTCTCGCGCCACGACAAATCGAGCGAGATACCCCGCTTGAGCCGATATTGACTGTCGTAGTAGCCTAATACACTTTCCCCCACGATATGAGTCACAGCGGGCTCGGTCAACGGCCGGTTGTCAACATACTCCACTACCTGCCCTTCCCAATCGGGTTTATGTCCCCAGATTGGTGTGTAGCTCGTCAATTGAACCACCGACATACCTAAGACGATTCCAGTTGCAACGCGCCAATCTAGCCAACTAATGGCATAGGCCGCCAACATAATCCAGGCGGGCAAAATCAAGATCGTATAACGCACCTGATAAATCTCTATGACACTAGCATTGAGAATGAACAAAACCGCCGGGGGCAAGACCAACCATAATGCCAAGAGCCGCACCCTAAATCTCTGCCGCCGCAGTAAATACAGACCAATCAACACACAAGGCCAATAGATGTACCAGCCCCCCCCTGACAAAATGCGCCCCAGGTCGAGGACATTATTCAGATTAGTGGGAACAGGAAACGCCAATGGCCCATTGGGGTTAGCCTGTAGTTGATCAAGCAATGTCGGCAGCCAGGGCACAAAACTTAAACCAGCCACAGCATATGGCAAGAACCGCTTCAAAGCGAATGATCTGGCCTCAAACAGTAGAATGGCAACCTGAACCGCCAAGATTGTCACAGTAGCATAGTGTGTGTAAATTAGGGCGATGAGGATGAACGTGTGGACCAGACCGCTGCGCCAAGAGGAACGCCCACGCCAATGTATAAATGCCCACATCGAGAGCAACGACAAGGCCAGCACTAGGCTATACATCCGCAGTTCGCGACCATAATATATCTGGAAACTGGCAGTCCCCATGAGTACCAATGTGATAAGTCCTGTTCGGTTGTCAAACAATGCGGTGCTGATTTTGTAACCTGTTGCCAGCGCGATCATTCCAGCAAAAGCTGAAAGCAGCCGAGTGGCAAAAACCGATTGCCCCGTTAATAATGACCAGCCATCTAGCAGCAAGAAATAAAATGGCGGATGCACATCGCCGCGCACCCGTACCAAAGTCTCCGTTACATTCTGAAGCAAGCCAACAGCGGCGTCACGCGGCGCAACACCCCAAACCGGGGCGACATCGCGGATCGCCCACATTGTCCAGCCTTCGTCATACCAGAGGCTCTCTTTATCCAGATGAACCGCGATGACAAAGAACGCTGCCAGCAGCACCCCCCCAGGCAGGAAGATCGCAGTCGTGCGTCGCATTATTTCTTAGGCTGCGACGGATGCTGATAAAGCCACCAGAAATCCTGCCGAGGATAAACCGCTTCCAGGCTTGCATCCCAGACGAAATTGGACGGCTGGGTATACCGCCTGAGACCACCGTCTGACGCATTGAGCTTGTGCGTCAGTTCATCGTCTTGTTCCAAGTTGAGTTCATTAAATGCCGCCAGAATCTCCTGCACAATTGTACGCCGAGAAGCCTCTGGTTGATAGGCACTGGCACACAGACGAGGATCATCAGCACATTCTTCAAAAAAGCGTTTCATCGCGTCTAGCCGTGACTTGGCCTCACGAACAACCTTGTTCTGATAATGTACGCACCACTCCTCTCGAATCTGTTCATGTCGGGCTATTATCTGTTGCAGTCGCTCCCGATCACTCTCGCTGAGATGCTCCCGAAGGGCGTTTAGTCGGCGCAACCGCAGCAACAACGCTCCTACTGTCAAAGCAGGCATCCCGCTGGAAAACATCCCGCCCCCAACCGTGCCATAAAGGGCATCTTGATGAACATAGGCCGAAAGCGCCTTTACCATTGCTTCCGCTTCTTTTAGATCACGCGTTATAGAGTATTTTTCGCTCATGAATAAATTCCTTTTCTCTACCTCAAATTATACCAAATATCACAGCACGTAAAGTCTAGGCTAGTTTCTGGTGCGAAACTCGGAAATCAGCAGAAAGGTATCCGGTTTTCGCAGTAGGTCTTCAGGTTGATACCTTTTTCGCCTGTGTTCGCCATATAACAAATATGGCGATTCGCAACCGCTCAGACCGCCATCATCGCTCCAAAGGCCACGTCTTCCGCTTCAAGCAGCTGGCCGTCATCGACACCACCGACACCGACACGACCATCGCCTACACCTATGATTTGGCGGGCAACCTGACCAACAACGGCACGACGCGCACATTCAACGCCGCGAATCAGATGATCAATGACGGTGCCCCAACCGGAGTTGGGGCACCCTACGACCGATGTTGCTTGGTAGCCAACCCAGAGAGGGTGTGGGGGGCTTATGGGCATGTGCAGGAAGCTTTCGTTATCCAAAGCTGTGCCTCGCCGTCATTTCTTCCATCTAGCGGCGGCGACACAACTTTTTTTGCTGCAATATGGGAAGAACCAGGGAAAATGGCAGCCAAGAGGCCCCAGTTTAAGACAAAATCCTTTCATGCTATAATGCGCATCTATATACAGCATCAGATCAGGATAATTTATGATTCCTCAAACTGGGCCATTGTCCTTACGAACATTTGAGAAAACGCTGAAAATCAGCGTGATTATCCCATGTTATAACGAAGCCAGCACGCTAGAACTTGTGCTTGAACGGGTGCGAGCTGTTGAGCTGGTCGATGAGATCGTCATTATAGATGATGGTTCGAGCGATGGGACACGCGATATTCTTAAGCGGCTGCAGGGCGAAGAACATGAGGATTTACAGATCCTATTCCATGAGCGCAATCAAGGTAAAGGCGCAGCACTGGTGACAGGGTTTCAGCATGCTAGAGGGGATATTTTCTTAATCCAAGACGCTGACCTAGAATACGACCCACGCGATTATCCCGCCTTGATCCAACCAATCGAAGAAGGGATTTCGCCGGTTGTGTATGGCTCACGCTTCCTTGGTGGGCCGCGCAAGGCGATGAACTTCTGGAATATGGTCGCCAACAAAATTCTGACGCTGGTAACCAACATTTTGTATAACGCCATCTTGAGCGACATGGAAACCTGTTACAAAGTGTTCCGGCGGGAGGTGGTACAGGACATGGTCATTCATGCCCGGGGCTTTGAATTTGAACCCGAGTTCACTGCAAAGGTGCTCAAAACTGGTGTTCGCATCTACGAAGTACCGATTTCTTACAATGGGCGCGAATTTTCAGAAGGCAAAAAAATTAAATGGACGGACGCCCCAATTGCCTTGTGGACGCTGATCAAATACCGCTTCACCAACTAACATGACATGCAATCGCTTCACATTTTTGCTGACCGCGTTTGCACTGGCACTCGCGGTTGTTTTTTCGCTTGACCTAACACCCTGGGTACGAGGCGGTTATGGCTGGCGCTGGCCTTATGTTTCAGCTTCTTTGGCTGATCTTCTGCGACTCACTGTCGTTGCAGGCATCTATATTGTTGGTACGGTGATTCTTTTGCGACAAACGAAGCGGGCATGGCCTGTACTGATTTGGACCCTGCTTGGTACAGTAGCGCTGTCGATAACGGTGGCGACGGTTCGAGATGAATTAAATGATCCGTTGTATGCTCTGTTTACACGCACCACATCTGGTTTGACCACTGGGCAGCACTGGGCAGCGACGCAAGTTGATTGGCAACGTGGCGAATGGCGAGACTGGACAAACGCTATGGCACGACTGGGTGGGCATCTGGGCACGAGCCCGCCAGGACTGCCAATGTTGTTTGCCTTGACTAATGATCTGCTGGGGGCTTCAGATACAATTGCTGACAGTCTCCGTGCGCCACTCCAGTTCTACCAATGCCACAACTATGCCCTGCTCGATTATACTGCATCCCAGTGGGCATCAGCCTGGTTCGGCATCCTGACGCCCCTGTGGGCAGGATTAGCAATCTTGCCACTTTATGGCGTAGCAAGCCGCATAGCTGAAGATGATGCGCGGAAAGTCGTGGTTTGGTGGGCGCTTATTCCTGGATTGGCAGCATTTGCGGGTTCCTGGAGTACGGTTTTCCCTTTGTTGGGGCTTATCAGCTTCTACTTTCTGCTACTGGGTTTCGAGCAGCAGGCAAGTCAGATGTGGATGGTTGCTTCAGGGTTGAGCACGGGCGCGGCCCTGTTCATTAACTTTGCTTTGTTTCCGCTGTTGGGTTTGTTTGGATTCTATACGCTGCTGCACTGGTGGACACAGCGTGATCGGAATCCGCTTGTGATGGGGTTGTGGTTTGGACTTGGGTTCGTTCTCCCCTGGTTGATCTTCCAATTAATAGGCGGCAGTAGTTTCTTCGCCATTATGTCGGCTTCATTAGACTATCATCTTGATCTAGACCGACCCTACTGGTTTTGGGTGTGGTTTCATGTCTGGGATTGGACGGTGTTCACAGGCGCGATCATTTCAATGTTGTGGTTAACAGGCATAGTCCGCTGTTGGCGGCAGCGGACTATGCCTGTTCTGAGCGTGGCGCTGCTGTTGACTGTGCTCGTGATGACGATCAGTGGTACAACCCAAGGCGAATCGGGGCGAATCTGGTTGTTCTTGTCGCCATTTGTTCTGATCTCAGCTTATGAAACGCTATCGAAAGCACTCAATGAACGGACATGGATAACGCTGTTGACTGCACAAGCCACACTATTCATCGCTATGACAGCTCATCTGGCCGTCATTGGCACAGACTTCACACGTCCGCCTTTACCACCCGAAATTACAGTTGAAACTATGAATCCCCAGAGAGCGATGTTCACCGAGAACGAGCCGTTGTTCCAACTGGTGGGCTGGCAAGCTGAGCCTATAGGCGCTGAAGTTGAACTGACCCTGCACTGGCAGGCCCAGCAACCTATGGATAGAGCTTACTGGTTTGGGGCGTTTCTTGTTGGGTCGGATGGTACAATCACTGAAGCGGTCGATTGGCAACCAAACGAACAAGCTGGCAAAGGACAACGTTATCCCACAACCTGCTGGCCTGATGACCAGATTGTACAGGATCAAATTCGATTATCCCTACCCCCTAATGCAAAGGTTGAGAATTGGTGGATTAGTCTGGCAACATTTGGTGATGGTCGATTGCGAGTCACGCTCTTAGATGGGGGTCAAGATGTGCAGGTCGGTCTGGGGCCCATGACCATCGAGCGTAGAGAATTTCTAGAATAGGCGCAGTTACCCTGCCAAAACCATTCTACTGCGCCCTGCGGTTGGTCTACTCATGGTGGGCCGCTGGTAGATCGTTGGGGTCAATGACCCCTTTCGGGCTCCCCTTGCGAATGGCAAGCTTGACTTCACCAATGGCCCGTGTCACTTCGATTCCGCGTGGACAAGCTGGCGTACAATTGTAGATCGTGCGGCAGCGCCAGACACCGTTAGGATCCCCCAAAACTTCAAGGCGCTCCCTCGCCCCCTGGTCCCGGCTATCAAAAATGAAGCGATGGGCCTGGACGATGGCAGCAGGTCCAACATACTTGCCATTACCCCAGAAGCTTGGGCATGATGTCGTGCAGGCTGCACACAGGATACAATTGGTGGTATTGTCGAAAACGCCACGATCATCCTCAGATTGCAGCCGCTCACGCCCATCGGTTGGCACCGGATCATTGTTGATGAAGAATGGCATCACTTCACGATAATGCTCGAAGAAGGGTTCCATATCAACGATCAAATCTTTGAGGACGGGCAAGCCGAGGATCGGTTCCACCTGAATTGTGCCACCATCCTGAACCACATCCCGAATCAAAAGCTTGCAGGCCAGGCGATTGCGTCCATTGATGCGCATGGCATCTGAGCCACAAATGCCGCTAGAACATGAACGACGGAATGATAGCGTACCATCCTGTTCCCATTTGACTCGATGCAGCATTTCCAACACACGATTGGTTGGCTCCACATCGTGCAAGGTGAACTCTTGCCAGTGCGGTCTGTTTTTGCCCACGATCTCAGGGTTAAAGCGCCGAATTTTAAAGGTTACTTGCATCTGAAAGACTCTCCCAGGTTATCCATAACAATACTCTAGTACACCCGCTCCTTGGGCATGAAGTGTTCGTCCTTTTCCGCCAACATCATGACCACTTTCTTCTTGATGTTCAGACGATAGGTTGGCTCGTTGACCTGCAAGCCCCCTTCATTTCGATAGACCAAGGTGTGTACCATCCAATTTTCATCGTCCCGTTTCTGGAAGTCTTCGCGGCTGTGTGCGCCCCGGCTTTCGTTGCGGTTACAGGCGCTCAAGGCCGTCGTGTCTGCCAGGTCAAGCATACAACCGAGTTCCCATGCTTCGAGCAAGTCGGTGTTGAACTGAGAACCCCCATCATCTAATTGCAGGTCGTTCATATAGCGATCTCGCAGTTCTTTGAGGTCTTCGACAGCCTGTTTCATACCCTTTTCAATCCGGAACACACCAACATTATCCATCATAGTCTGCTGCATCTTGTTGCGCAGTTCATAGGGCTTGGTTCCACCTTTGCTTTCACGCAGACGCTTGAATTCGGTTTCGATTTCTGCTATTGGATTGGAAGGCAGCGGTGTGTAATCTGCTTGCTTGACGTACTCAGCCATCTTGATGCCCCCCCGACGACCAAACACAACCAGATCAACCAACGAGTTTGTCCCAAGGCGGTTGGCGCCATGACAACTGACGCAGGCACCTTCGCCGGCGGCATACAAACCCGGCAATACCGTCCAGTTCTCGTCTATCACAACCTCGGCATCCACATTAGTTGGTATCCCCCCCATCGCATAATGGGCGGTGGGGTGGACGGGCATCCCTTCTGTCAGGGGGTCTACACCCGCGTAAGTACGGCAGACATCCAGTGTTTCTGCCAGTTTTGCCCGGATATAGTCGTTGTCAATGCGGCGGCTTTCACCCGCTTCTGCCAGATAACGATTCACGGTATCAGGCCGCAAGTCCAGGTGAACATAGCGCTTGCCCTGGATACCGTTACCTGCTTGCAATTCGAGATAAATAGCACGGCTGACCACATCACGACTGGCAAGGTCTTTGATGCGTGGTGCATATTTCTCCATGAATCGTTCACCATGACGGTTAATCAACACACCGCCTTCACCACGAATACCCTCGGTCAGCAGCACACCCAAGCCGTACAATCCAGTTGGATGAAACTGATAAAATTCCATGTCCTGCATGGGAATGCCGTGCCGCAGGGGGATAGCTGCCCCATCGCCTGTCAGGCTATGCGCGTTGCTGGTAATCTGCCAAACACGGCCCCAACCACCTGTGGCGAACATAATGGCTTTGGCATGGAAAACATGAAACTGGCCTGTACTGAGTTGAACAGCAACAACACCTGCTGGTTTGCCATCATTCATGATAAGGTCAACAACATGATATTCATCAAAAAAGTTAACTTCGTTCTTGATGCATTGTTGATATAACGTTTGTAGGATCATATGCCCGGTGCGGTCTGCTGAGTGGCAGGCACGACGGACAGGCTTCTGGCCAAAATTACTGGTGTGTCCACCAAAACGGCGCTGGCTGATGCGACCTTCGGAGGTGCGATCAAAGGGCAATCCCATGTGTTCCAGTTCGATGACAGCATCCACCGCATTTTCTGCCAAGACAAGCGCCGCATCTTGATCGGCTAAATAGTCGCCACCCTTCACCGTATCGTAAGCGTGCCAGAGGGGTCTATCTTCTTCCAGATTGCCAAGCGCTGCGCCGATACCGCCCAATGCTGCCCCTGTGTGGCTGCGCGTCGGATAGAGTTTGCTGACGACGGCGACATCGGCTCCACCATTACTGGCGTAAAGCGCCGCCATCAATCCGGCCCCACCTGCCCCGACAATAACAACTTCATGTTGATGTGTTTGCATGGCGAAAAACTCCTATTCCAGCAACTTAGCCTGGGCTTCAATTGCTAGTTCGATAGCGTCGTTGTTGATGGAACCTAACAGGGCTATCCCCCCCACAATCAGCAGACCAACAGCACCCATCATGCACAGATAAACTGAAGCGCGACGCAACAGTGGACTGTTGGTTGTGTAATCCGTCAGCACATAACGCAGACCATTAAAACCATGAATGCCAGCAAAGGCCAGCAGCCCAATATCGTAGATACGCCAGACCGCTACGCTCGCCACCAAATGATCCCAGCGATGTTTCACGAATTCAACGGCCGTTCCGCTCTCGTTTATCATATCTGTTCCAACAACAGTGGAACCAGCGACTGTAATATCGAAGACCCCCTGAATAATGTGGATCAAGACCAGATGGCCAAAAACCAGCGGCACAATCAACAGGCCGCTGACGCGCATATACGACCACCAGAAACGCTCTAGCTTACCACCACGCCCGGACATGGGGGTTGACGTTTCATCGCCAGCAATCACCCCCGTGATAGCAGCCAGCACAATCGCGGCAACAATGGCGATTGCCGCACCGACGGCGAAAGGAATCTGCTCTGCCAGGACTTCAGTAATCGGCAGAATAGACGGATCATGGTTGTAATGGTCAATGACGTGGGAAAACATCAAGATAAAAGCAGGGATCAGCGTAATCACCGTCAGGCCCAACACAGCCACCGCCGCCCGGCCCTGATAACGCCAGAGTGAAGGACGATTGTCAAAAATCGAGATGCGCAGGCCATTATAGGCATGATAAACCACACAAGCGACCAGACCAAACTCGCCCAATGTGAACAGGGGGGTTTGGTAGATGGCTATGGCTTTTTCGTATAATGTGGGATAAAAAACTGACCAAGATGTATCGACAACGTGAAGACAAAAAAAGAGCAAGACGCCGAGGCCGGTTAACCGATGGAGTACCCAACTCCATTGCCCAATCGCGCCCCGATAACGTAACGTTTCCGTTACGGTCAGGACAAGAGAACTCACGACAGTACCTTTCTTAAATTGAAACAAGTGAATTATAACACACGCCTTTCTCCCTGCAATGAGTCTCTCATGCTGTTTAACAAGCAGCAGCACGATATCGGCCACATCTCACCACTCCCTCATGTGAGACATCAGCCCGTAATGTTTCGCTTATGATAAGCGTCAGAAAAGCAACATAATCATCGTAGAGAAAGCACACAATTCATGGCCTTAATCCAAGCAAACGACCAACAATTGAAGAAGGTTCTAGGGCAGAAGCAGCCCGCCATTATCGTCTTTCATGACAGCAACCAAAAAGATAAACCGCTAGAAAGTGCCCTCAAGCGCGAGGCAAAACGCAACGCCCATGACCTGCTCGTCATCCAGGTGGATGTGAACGACAGCCCCCATAGTTATGCCAAATACAATCAACCGCCAACACCTGCCCTGGTTACGCTGACAAAAGCGTTCTTTGGGCGCAGTATCAAATCCAGTGCGGAAAACATTCGTCCAGCTGACTTGCGAACGCACATTAATCATCTTCTGACCGATGTGCCTCTTCCAGAAAACAAACCAAAATCCAAAGGAAAAAATAACATAAAGCGCAGCAAAGATAATAGCGCAGCACTTCATGTCAATGACATGACTTTCCGCAAGGACGTCCTCAAGAGCAAGCAACCGGTCTTGGTCGATTTTTGGGCGGATTGGTGCGGGCCGTGTCAAGCTGTGGCGCCATTTGTGGAGCAGATGGCAGAAAAGTACGCCGGGCAAATCAAAGTTGCTAAACTCAATATTGATCAGAACAAGCGCACCCAGATGACCTTTCAGGTACAATCGATCCCAACATTTATCATGTTCGAAAATGGCCAACCTGTCGAACGCCTGACTGGGGGCAATCCACGCGCTATTGAACTGATGATCCAAGATACCCTGCACGCGGGGCGCTAGTTCTAAGCACAGATTCAGATAGCAATCGTCAACCGTTTGTTTTAGGCTAGAATAGTCAAGCAAAAGGATGAAACAAATGGTTGAATTTCAAACACTTACTGAAGACACTTGCTGGCAAGCCGTTTGTGACTCGGATCGGCGTTATGATGGTATCTTCATAACCGTTGTCCATTCGACAGGGATTTATTGCCGGCCTTCCTGCTCGGCCCGTTTGCCCAAGCGTGAGAACGTTTCGTTTGTCGCCACCTGCTCTGAGGCCGAAGCTGCTGGCTATCGCGCCTGTAAACGTTGCCGCCCGAATGAGCGCGACTACGAACTGGCAATAGCAGAAACAATCTGCCGTTACATTGAAGCGAATAATGAACGCCAACCCTCACTGGCAGAATTGAGTCGTCAAGTTTACCTGAGTACCTCGCAAATGCACCGCATCTTCAAACGGACCCTGGGAATTACGCCCTATCAATATATTGATGCTTGCCGCGTGAATGACTTTACAGATCGGCTCAGGGCAGGTGAATCCATCACCGAGGCGCTATACAACGCCGGGTATGGTTCTAGCAGCCGCGTGTATGAGCGCGTTCCTGAACAGATTGGCATGACCCCATCGCAGTATCAACAAGGAGGCAAAGGCGTGCATATTCGATATAGCATCGTAGACAGCGCACTGGGGCGTTTGTTGGTGGGTATGACAGAGCGTGGAATCTGCGGGGTCAGCTTATCAGACTCTGACGATGAACTGATTGAATTTATTCACAAAGCGTATCCAACTGCCACCATTACCGAGGCTGCTGAACCAACGAGGGAGGTCATCACCAGGCTGTTGCGCTATCTGGATGGTGAAGAGCCACGCCTGGATTTGCCTATTGATATACGGATGACAGCCTTCCAACGCCGTGTGATGGATGAGTTACGGACGATCCCCTATGGTGAACAACGCACGTACAGCCAAGTTGCCGAAAGTATTGGCCAGCCAACGGCTGTACGGGCAGTCGCCCGGGTTTGTGCCACGAACCCGGTGCCCTTGGTCATTCCCTGCCATCGCGTCACTCGTAAGGATGGTTCGTTGGCTGGTTATCGATGGGGTATTGAACGCAAAGCAAAATTACTTGAAATGGAAAAAGAAAATACAGGGAAAGTATGAATATCAGTCGTTGAACGCATTTGCAAACACTTTTAGAAGGCAATCTGGAAAAAACCTTGTGTGTGGCTAAGGTTGCTAACGGGCAGACCATGACAGAAGACGCTGAAAAAGGCTTGCTCATAGGCCATGAACCTGAAACGGTGCGTCCTTGGATCAAGGAAGGCATTTCAGCTTGGTCTGTTTGAAAGGGGCGCGGACACAAAGCCTCTTTTTGCCTCTCAGCCAGCCCCGCACGCTCAGACTGAAGTAGCCAATCTTATTAGCCCTGCCGTTGGAATTTGGCGCGAATTCGTCAAGCAGTCAATGGGTTATATGGTCGCACCTTAGCTTGTGTTTGGTACACACTGCGACGTTTTGTCTACCCTACAAACGGGGCTGGGATTATGTCCCGGCCTATGCCCTCAAACTCAGCAGGTACATTGAGGCGGTTCCAGAGACTATGGTGTTGCTTTATCAGGTATTATCGGCGTCCCACGATGGCGCGAGTCCCAAAGGCCCTCTGGCTGTGATGGGCTACACCTGCAACAAGAAACGACGCATTAGCAAGAGGCGGTAGACATTTGGTTCTCGCAGTGGAATCAACCTTCTCCTGACCGTCTACACTCTGTCGGCTTATCGTTGTTGACGGAGTGAAAGATGTTACTTAGATAGTTGACCGCGAATTGCACTGGCTGGATATTCATCATTGTGAATATTTACATAGTAGTTGTCAGGATTCTGTATAATGTCCCGGATCACATCACGGTCTGCCCGGACACATCCTTCAAAGGTGACTGGAATTGGATTGCCGATCACAATATCAAAGAAGAACACCACAACACCACCATTTTGACCAGCAGGTGCATTATGGATATGGGCTCGGGTTGGTGCAGCAATATTCTCGACCTCAAGCTCAAAACAGATTTCTTCCTGTCCAGGGTTAAGAGTCATGTCGATTGAACCACTCCCATTAGGATCACCGGGGGTCACTTCCTGCAAACACCATGCCAGCAGACAACACCAGATTTGCTAGAATGCTGATAGCAACGATTTTCCTCAACCTGTCGATCTTAGCGAGCAGCTCTTATTCATCCTCGTCTCACAGAGGCTTTAGGAGGCCTCTTCTGGTAGCGGTAGCACATATTCTGCCAGTGCAGCCGCCATCAATGCGACGCCGAGGGGTAGTGCATTTTCATCAAAATCGAAACGGGGATGATGATGTCCATAGATCAAGTCTTGTTCTGGGTTAGAGCCACCCACAAAGAAGTACATGCTGGGAATGTCGGCTGTCAAATAGGACACATCCTCAGAGGCCATCGTTCGCACCTGGAAATCAAAAGCCGTATTTGGGTCAACGACACGGGCAAAAGCGCGCCGCACCCTTTTGACCACATCGGGATGGTTGATGACCGGAATGGTTAGGTGGCGCACGGTTACCTCTGCTGTGCAGCCTGCTGCTACACACACAGATCGTGAGACATCATGAATATGCCGTTCGATCTGATCTGTTGCCTCTGCATTGAGGGTACGGAATGTCCCGGTGATTTCAACTGATTCAGGAATGACATTATGGGCGAAACTGCTGGTTTTTACACCCGAAACGGAGAGCACCACCGCCCCATCCAGCGCATTTAAGCGGCGTCCTGGGATCATGTGCAGTGCTGGGATGAGTTGGCTGGTACAGACCACCGTATCAACAGCCGTATGTGGCATAGCAGCATGACCACCTCGTCCCTGGATCATAATATGAAACGATGAGGCACCAGACATCATCGCGCCTTCGGTGACACCCACCTTGCCGACGGGCAGAGGATTCCAGATGTGTAAACCTAATCCAATTTCAGGTGTTGGGTTGTGCAACACACCATCCTCGATCATGGCTTTCGCACCCCCTGCGCCTTCTTCGGCTGGTTGAAACACAAACTTGATTCGTCCTTTGATATCTTGTCGATACTGTGACATCAGCTTGGCCACGCCTAACGCTATCGTTACATGCCCATCATGCCCACAAGCGTGCATGACACCTGGTACGGTTGAGCGGTAATCTACATCGTTTTCTTCTTCAATAGGAAGCGCATCCATATCTGCACGATACATTACTGTTGGGCCGTCATGGTCGCCTTCCAACACGGCCACGACACCCGTTTTGCCCATGCCTGTCTGCACTTCCAGACCCAGTTTGTTCAATTCCTCGGCGATAATATTGGATGTGCGGACTTCCTCAAAGGCCAGTTCAGGATGTTGATGCAAATCACGGCGGCGGGCAATCAGTTCATCCCGCATTGATTCGGTTATTGCTTTGAAGCCTCTCGTCATCATGTTTCATCAATCCCCTACATTTGCATTCAACGTGACATACTCCCCCAGCAAAAGGTGAACCTGCGGTTCAGTGGTCATCTGCCGTTCGCGCCGCCTGAGAGCCAGGGGCTTTCTAGCAGGCATACTTCTGGGTCTTCATTCGCAACTTTGCGATGTGGCGTTGCAAAGCCAGGGCATGAGTTCCAGATCAAGCCAGCGACATTAATCTGCTGGTGCAGATGACGGGTGCGTCTTGCTGTTCTGGTACAGCCTGTAAGTCTTGCGACCCATCTAAAGTCCTGTTTTTCTCGCTCAAGCCCCTTCTATCCCACTGTTAAAACCTGTGGGTTTTATGGGGCGTCTCTATAATACCCCCAGAACCCAGACTGGCGACGCGCCATCTGGGTTTTTGATATTCAACTTAGTTGCTTACCACTCTGCACTGTACAAACCATCTTGACTATCATAGAAAATTGGCGTGGATACTCCCCCGAACCTTCGGTTCGCTTTAACGGGGGCCAACCTTTGGTTGGGGGTCGAACTTTCAGTTCGCACGCCCGCTCCTTCCTGGTAACTGTATCCATCGGATTGATGTAAATGTGTGCAGTAGCGATAGCTGACACCTTGAACTGTTCCGCTACGAGTAGCTATATTGAAACGCCCTGAGCGTCGCACAGCTACTCGTCCGATGGAGGTTCCAATCTTCTTTCCAGAAGTGACGATTGCCTTGACCATGTCGTCCGTCTGAAACCCTGTTTCGATTTAGTGCGCGGGAAACCGTATTGATCTGGTCTGCACATCTGACGTGATTGATGCCCCGTTGCTTTAATCAACAGAGGTGCATGATCCAGATTTGCAAATACCCGCCCCCCGGTTTCGCCAACACATGCAGCGTCTAGCCAATGTGTTTTGGGATACGCTTGTTTGGCCCCGGTTGAACTTGGTACCTCCGCCGGTGCCAGTTTCTAAAGGCAAACCAAAGGCTTTCAGCACTTCGTACAACTTCCAGCGTGTGGCATTGACTGCTGCTGCATCTTTGAGCGACTTCTTAGCTTGTGTCTGAATACTTGGAAATCCGAATTCCTCAGCGGTCTGACGGCCTTTGCGCTGGGCAGGCCAGCGTCAGGTTTGAGACACGATTTGAACCGCCCCGTGATTTGGGTATGATATGCTCAACTTCCAAAGGCGCATCAACCAGACCGCAATCTGCACATTTCCTGCCCCCTTTTCGAGTAGGTACTCCCGTATTTCGTAGCCCTGCAACTGACCTTGCTGGTACTCGACGCCTCCGATTTCAGGATTCTGCATAAGCTGAGTATCAAATCTGACCAACTCCATTGCCAAGTGCGTGACGGGTGCAAATTTCTGTAACCGTTTTACCCAAGCTGCAATGTTCTAAACACGGCTCATCAAGGATGGCGAAAGCCAACCGGGTTGGCGCGGCCGATTGTCGAAGCGTGGTTTGCGGTCACGTGTTTTCCTGCCGCGTCTCCCTCTACGAAGTTGTCTTCTCTTGAGCAAGCCAGCTCGGATTGCAAAGCCTCTGTGAGTAAGTTCTGCTGCCCAAATGCAGCGAAGACCACGATCAAAGTTGGCAACTAACGTCAGTCCTGTTGTTTGGGCGCCAGGGTCAATCTTGACCTGGGTATCTTGAGTTTCACCACGCTCACGATCTCTCATGATGATGGTGAATGGGGAGCGCCGATAGACTGCTGCACGACCCGCCTTGAGGAACTTCCGTGCCCTGGCTGGATGCGTGGGCATGAGTGGTTCCTTGTTTTTATCTCGTACAAATACTCGTTGCATGAGTTACCTCTGTATCTCGCCCGAAGGCGGTCAGGTGAACCTCGTCAATGTTATTGGGCGGTTTCTCGATAACGACACGGGCTGAGACCCTCAGCCTGTTTAATCGTTCTCCGCAGAGTCCCAGGCTGGTTCAGTCACCCCGGAGTGCCTCTCCATTCGCCCATAACGTAGTTCCGAAGAACTGAGACTGGTCAGCATGAGCTTTGACTAGCTCCCTCGAACCGAAGGTTCGCTTTATCCGGGGGGCGCTGACAGCGCAGAGAACGCAGCAAACAAAAACTACTGCTAAAATTCGGACCATCATAAACTTCTTCAGTGAGATAAACGATTTGACGACAAGACGCAATCAATCCAGATTAAGCTGTGCCACGACGGGGTAATGATCACTGGGATAAATAGGTGGTGATTCATCGCGGATGATACTGCACCCATCTACATCGAAGACCTGGGCCCCATCCAGTGTTAGGATCCAATCAATTCGGAGTGCAATTGGAGGGAAATTGACGCCATGAAACCCATGAAAGGTATTGGTGGTTGGGTGGTCAATGTTGCCGCCGCTGTAGAACGTATCCTGATAGCCTGCATCCGTGAAGACTTTGTGGACAGTGCCCGCTGGCGGCAATTGCTGGTTGAATTGGGCTAGTGCTTTGCTGCCAACATCATACACATGCGAGTTAAAATCCGCCGTAACAATGACGGGCCAATCACTCGCCGTCCGAAGTTCGTTCATGCGGTTAACGATCATCTTCGCGCTTTCAACCCGCGATTGTTCACCCACATGATCCAGGTGTGTGTTGAGGTAGATGAACTCCAGGCCACTTTCTAATTCGCGCAATCTGCACCACAATGCTCCACGTGGTAGCGCGGCATCCCAGCCTATTGACCAGACATTGGGGGTTTGGCTGAGGTAGAATGTACCACTATCTAGCTTCTCAAAGCGCGACCTGCGCCAATAGATGGGCGTATACTCAGCCCGTTCGCCATCATGGGAGGCTGTCTGGCTCATTTGGTAGTTATACTCTGGCAGTTCCAGGTCGTACACCATCTGATTACCCACTTGATATTCCTGGAATCCGATCAAATCAGGATCATTCTTTTTGATAGTCGCGACGTTCAACTCGCGGCGGTGCACCCAGGCATTGTCCCCATCCTGGTCGCCGCGTGCCCCGCGCAGGTTAAACGTCATGATTTTCAGGCCTTCCATCAGTTAAGAACCTATCCAAAAAATCATTTGACCTGGTTGAACGAGAGGCACGAGCTTGAGGTGGGTGAGAGAGATGACGCGCAGGTTGCGCGCAGGTTGCGCGCAGGTTGGTGGTGTTGAGCAGGGTGCATGAGATGGGTGCGAATGCGGGTGTCTCCTTGTTCATTTTCCTCTTGTTGCCGCCGCTGCACAACTTTTTTCGGCGGCAATGGCTTGAGGGTGTCCCATAAGGTGGCGTTGCCGTGTTGGAGTAGGTGGGTATGGGTATAAGGGCGAGACATGGTATTCCAGGTTAGCTTAGATGAACGATGTTTTTATTATAGCACAGAACAGAGCATTTAATAGAACTTGTATTCTGTTCTGTGGACACAGATGCTGGGAACCTGAAAGTAATCGACATTTTCTATGTTTACACAGAGTGGTTTGTTGCCACCAATTTCAACGAGTTCCCCTCGGTACTAATGGTTAAATGAAAACGGATGTATATGATGGGATAGGGAAAAATTTCTCTATCCCATGAAAACGAAATTGAGTTTGGTCCAAAAAAGCCTGAAAAGCGTGTCGTAAATCACTCAAGTGAGCATAATCATGCAGATGTCCAACGTGATCCCGTGTCAGTTTCCAAACATGCTCCTGTGGGTTCAAATCAGGACATGCAGGTGGAAAATAGAGCATATCCAATCGCAGATGAGCTTCAACAAATTCTCTGGTAATGCCCTTATGCCATGTGGCACGATCCCATAAAAGTAAGCGAGGCACATCAGGAATACAGGTCAAAATATGCTCTAGAAAGTGAATGGTATTTTCACCGTTCATTTTGGGTAGAGTCAAGGCGATTTCAGTCCCACTTTCGACATTCAGTGCGCCGTAGAACTTGAGACTATTCCGTTGCGGACTACTGCGAACAAATGGTGTTTGACCGACTGGAGACCAGACCCGGCAAAGACTCCATTGCAAATAAACACTCATCTGGTCAATTGCCAGCACCACACCATCCGGGTTTTCCAGCTTAAAATCGGCACCTGTGACCTGCGACGGGCGTGATTTGTAGAGCTGTTCGGCTTTCTGATAACTGAACCCGCAACGATGCAATAACTTGCGATACGAACTCGCATCTCGAAACTTTCTACCATACCACTGCCAGATCATTGTTTTCACATCTTCTACTGTCCAAAACTCAGCGGTTCCATAACAGGCATCTTGTGACATGACTTGCGCAGGACGATACTCTGATAATTGCTCACACAAATCTTGTTCGTCTGCCAGACTGAGTTTACGCGCATTCTGTGAACTCAGTTTATAGTTTGCCAGCAACGCTGTCGCACCTGTTTCCCGATCTTGCATTTGCCCAGATACGCACACTACTTTCACCACATCCCACTATTTCAAGGATGTCCACGAGAGCATGTCCTGTGCCATACAACCTGACCGCCTGCAAGCGTTTGAGTTCTGCAGTTCGCTTCGACTGCTGCTCATAACCCTGCAGTTCCTTCACTTGTTCTTTGTTGAGATGAAATTGTCTTTTTGCCATAACACTATTCTACATCATTTGTGTCTGTTTTATTCTCTCCATCAGTAAAACAAGCAGATGGTCAGGAGTCTTCACCCCGTCAATATCTGCCAGAGAAAGAACATCCCCATTCCTAACACAATCGTCAGCAGCAGGTTCTTGCTATACCACGACACCCCAATGGCAAACCCACCCGCCACCAGATAAGCATTGGTTGGGGTGATGTTGGTTATGCCAGTTGGGGCTAGCATAATCGGGATCGTGATCGCCGTTAGGACAGCAACAGGCACAAAGCGCAGGGCCCTTAGCACCTGGCGTGGCAGTTCGAGTTGTCCCATAATGGCTAGCACCGGATAACGCACCCCAAAAGTCACGAGCATCATGCCAAAGATCATGATGATTTCCTGTGTTGGGGTCATGATTCAGTCTGGCAGTAAACATCAGTAAGGACTCCGGCGGCAATCCCAGCCAACGCCGCGACCATCAAGCTGAGGTTATTGGGCAGGCCGCGAGCCAGAATCGCTGTCGCCCCGGAAACTGCCGTACACATCAGCATAGGGCGCGAGACAATCAGCGGGACGACGATCCCGATGAAGGTGACGACCAGTGCAAAATCGAGACCGAATTCTTTCAAGTTATCGAGTTGTTGTCCGGCGATGATGCCGATGAAGGTACAGAGTTGCCAGTTGGTATACATCAGAAGGGAAGATCCCAGGTGATACCATTGTTTATAGGGGGACTCGTCATCTTCTGGGTAACGGCGAATGACCACAGCGTAGGTTTCATCTGTCAGCCAGAAGCCCAGCGGAAGTAGCCATTTCTGCGAAAGGTGTTTCATGTATGGAGCCAACGACGCGCTATAGAGGGCGTGGCGCAAATTGACGATGAAGGTCGTCAGGATGATGATGCCGATGGATGCCCCTTGCGTGATCAACCCGGCAGCGATGAATTGGGCGGAACCCGCGAACACAAACAGGGACAGGCTCATGGTCGTCACAGTCGATAGGCCTGCTGAAAGTGACAGGGCACCGAAGATAATCCCGAACGGCATCGCACCAACGATGAGGGGAATCGTATCTTTCATGCCCGCCAGGAACTCCCTGTGTGGTGTGTAGGTTTCATTCATATTCGTCACACTCTCTATGACCACAAGAGTCCATTGTAAGCTAGATAGAAAACGATGAACAGACATTCTGCGGTATGTTCTCTAAGGTAATGGGCAAGAGGTATAAACTATAGATGATCGAAAATGAAAAGGAAGTCATGTGTTCAACTGGTTATCATCCTTATTTTCAGGACGCCGCCATACCCATCCGCCACACATTGCGCCCGTCGCCCAACACAATCGCTATGTGTGGGCAGATCTACAGGAAGCGGCGGTTCAATCTAACCTTTATCGGCAGTCGCCCTGGGTTTATGTCGCTGTCAATCGCATCGCCGAAGCCGCTGCGCTGGTTCCCCTCAATGTTTATCGAGTAAGTGACAATCAGCAGATCGTCGTCAGCCATCATCCGTTGGAAGTGCTGCTGGACAATCCTAATCCTTATCTGAGCCGCTTTGAATTATTTGAGCAGACTGTGGGTGCATTGGAACTGACGGGGAACGCCTACTGGTTTTTGCGTGGTGATGCCGAGGGGGTTCCGATAGAAATCTGGCCTTTGCGCCCGGATCGCGTCAGCATTATACCTGACTCAAGCGATTATGTGCGGGGCTATGTTTATGAGATTGATGGTCAGCACATCCCAATAGAAGCTGTGGAGGTCGTGCATTTTAAGCGCTGGCATCCGACCAATGATTACTATGGGTTATCGGCCTTGCAAGCTGCCCGCACGCCCATCATCACTGACCGGGCTATGGCGGAATGGAATCGCAACACATTTAGCGAGAATAACGGCATTCCAGCGGGCATCGTCAACATCACTGAGTTCGTCAGCGACTCCGATTTTGAGCGCATCAAACGAGAATGGCGGGCAAGTTATGGCGGGCCACAGCGTCGAACCGCGTTTTTGCGGGGAGGCGGCATTGAATGGCGCAACATGGGCCTAAGCCACACTGACTTGGACTTTTTGCAGGGACGCAAAGCCAACCGCGAAGACATCCTGAGTGTCTTCGGTATTCCGCTGGGGTTGATCCACGAGAACGCCACCGAAGCCAATGCCAAAGTCGCCGAACGCTATTTTATTGAACGGACGTTGTGGCCTAAGCTGGTCCGAATAAGCCAGAAAATCACCCAGACGATACTCCCGTTCTGGCCTGGTGACCACGTCGCTGTCTTCGAGGACATCCGCCCGACAGACACAGAAACACGGCTGCAAGAAATCCGCACGGCCTCCCCGGTCTTGAGCATCAACGAGATCCGGCAGCAATATTACAATCTGCCAGCTGTTGATTGGGGTCACAGGCCCGTTGGGGCGCAGCACGAACCCCAGAACACCCCCCAAATCATCACCCTGCCTGAAGCGGACAACAGCCGATCTATCCTAGATGAACTCGCCCAATGGGAGCGTTTCACCCTCAAGCGGCTGGGCAAAAGCGATTCCCAGTCGTTTGAAGTTAAGACCGTGCCAGATATGCTGGCATTTGAGGTCAGGATGGGGTTATTGCTGGCAGATGATATGGATAGCATACGTAGTGTGTTTGAAATGGCGCGGGATGAGGTCATCGGGTGATTGTGTCGGTTTATCTAGGCATGGGTCACAGCTGCAATGATCTGGTTGGCGGTGTCGCGTAGTAGATTAAACATGAAGCCCTCCGCTGGGCACGCCAACATGTCATCCCGGACAAAATATATGTCATGACTGGTATTGATAACCAGCCCGCAGCGACCATAGGCATAGTTGATAATTTGGATTTCCCAGATGGTGTTGTTATGGATGTATTCATGAATGCGCTGTGATACCCGCACTGATTCATCTAGCCAGGTTTGATACACCTGGAAAAACGTTGGTATTTGTCCGGACTTGCGCCCTTGGCCCAGTGCATAGAGCAATTGCTGATTGACCATATCGAAGCCATTGACAGCAAAGTCAATTTCGATGTCTTTCAGGTTGACTGTGTTGTTGATTTCATAGAGTTTGTTTTTAAAGAGGTTGCGCAGTTGCGGCAGAAAGTCCATCAAGGCGATGAGTGGCATAGAATTGGGGATGGCATCTAAAACGGTTGATCGGACGGTGTTGAGTTCTATGCCGGCGTGTTCGATGCTTGCCAACCCTGTGAAGTCTTTTGGCTCAAACAAAGCCACCCCGAAAGTCTCTGAGAGGCCATAGGCGGAACGAAACTCGCGGATGTCAGTTAGGTCATGGCGCTGGCTCTCAAAGTGGAGTTGCATGGTGGTTAAGCCCCGCCTGTGCTATCAAGCATCATCGTTGGAATACCTCATCAAAAAATGTGACGAGGCGTTGAGCGTAGATCTCGGTGTGTTCAAACAAAGCCATAATATGACCTGATCCCTCAACGATCCAAAATCCAACCTCACTTCCATTATCTATGATAGCCTTTTCCAGTTGATAGGCAAATTCCACGCTCAAACGCTCATCTTGTTCGCCATGCGTGATGAAGATAGGGCGGCTGTTGAGATGGTCAATCGCCTGGATCGGGCTGCGTGAGGTTACATCAATGCCACCAACAATCTGCCCCACTTTTATCCCAGCATTTTTGAGGAACACAGGCAAGCTCATTCGTTTGAGTTCTGCCGTGATGGCATCATTGAGATCGGCATAGGGACTATCGACCCAGATCGCCTCAATGCGGGGTTCCTCGCCCATTGCAATCAGCGCAGCTGCACTCCCTAGAGATAAGCCCGCTAGACCAATTTGATCTTCAGGAACGTTCTGCTCATTCACTAGCCAATCCCATGCGCCCAGTACATCCCGATATTCTACTGTTCCGGCATCATAGCGATTGTCCTCAACTTCGGAATCACCGTGATCGCGCATATCCATCAAGAGCGTGTTGTAACCTGCATTGTGCAGCATCCCAGCGACCAGCAGGGGGGAAGGACTACGCTTACAGCTATCCAGTCCATGCACAATGATGAGTGTTGGGGCAACGTCTTTGCCGGGGACATACCAGGCATCCAGTGTGATGTCATCAGGATCGCGGCTGGGAAACTGCACCGTTTGGTAATTTGGCATAAGGTACGGTGTTTCATCCACCTCAACATTTTGATCGGCTAGATCGGCGACGAAGTTGGTCGGTGTGTTATCCTGCCACTTATCACAATGTTTGCGGCTCAAGCGGGTAAGGGTATCATACACAACGTACCCGCCTCCGATATACCCGGCGGCCATCACGACGACGCCAACAAGCCCAGCGATAATCAGTTTACGACGCATAAATCAACCATTGTGAAATAAAACCATTGGCTCTATTATAGTCTTAACTTATCAATTCTAAAACATAGCCAATCGCATTGAATTATACCACAAGCCGTTATCGTTGGGTCATGCTGGCGTTGTGTGCACTTACGCCGCCCTTCGTGGTGACGCTGCCCACCCTATCGCTGCCGCCCATGTTTGAAACGATTAGCCAGGAACTCAATTTGACCTTAGTTCAGATGGGGTCGGTGTGGGGGATTGTATCCTTGGCAGGCATCTTTTTTGCCATTATTGGCGGCACATTGGGAGATCGATTTGGCACCCGTGCGACACTGGTGACAACCTGCCTGTTGACTGGTGTATTGGGTCTCTTGCGCAGTCTCTCCGTTGATTTTGCCACGTTGCTTATCACATCCTTGCTTTATGGGTTTGCCCAAGCCATCATCCCCATGATGTTGTTTAAGGTCATTCGCCAATGGATCGCCGATGAACAACTGGGGATGGCAAGCGGGGTTGTTTCGGCTGGTTTTGCGGCGGGCTTGATGGCTGGTCCGTTGCTTAGTACCAGTGTGATAGTGCCTATTTTGGGCGGTTGGCGGCAAGTGCTTGTTTTCTATGGTCTAGTTGCGTTAGCATTTAGTTTGTTGTGGTTCGTCATCCATCCTGCTGAGCCAGAAGCGGAAGCAGAAACCGAGCACGTTTCATTGGGATTGGGGCAGCGTTTGCGTCATATAGCTGGGCTGCGTGACATTTGGATTCTGGGCATCGGTGGTATGGGGATTATGGCCTGTTTCAATGGTTTTACAGGGTATTTTCCGACCTATCTTAAGACGATTGGTTGGGCTGATCTGGAAGCAGACAGAGCACTGGCGGCCTTTTTTGTTACTAGTTTATTGTTTGTTGTTCCCTTATCCATGATGTCAGATCGGTTTCGGCTTCGACGGGGATTTCTTGCAGTGGCCTCCCTGATTTTGGGAGTAGGTATTGGGTCGTTGGCCTTTGTAGAAGGGGGCATGATCCTGGTTGTGGTGGCACTTACGGGCATCGTCTTTGATGCGTTCATGGCAATCTATAATGCCAGTGTGCTCGAGGTGGAGGGTGTGGGTTATCTCTATGCTGGAACCGCTATGGGATTTAGCCGCATGATTCGTAGTCTCGGTGGAACCCTCTCGCCCCCGCTGGGTAACAGTTTAGCCATCTATGGGCCCAGTATGCCTTTTCTCTTCTGGGGTGGTATGGGCTTATTTGCCATGTTGACGTTTGCTTTGGTGCTAAAAACGCCCCGAGCTTTTTCGCTCCCTGCGATTGAGTGAAATGTGTCTTATGCGCTGGAAATCGGCAACCAGGACATGTGTAGCATAACTTTAACCCAGGATACATTGATCCCAGAATGAACTGGCAAGTGCTGTAGCATCAAGTGTTACCACTGTGAGGAATCCCGCCCCAAATATCAGCGTCCCATCGGGTTGCCCTTGTAATAATCTTCCGCCGGGCCGCCTGCTTGAAGCGCCCCCTGCGTATAACTGAAGCTGATGGGCCACCGTTCCATCTTGGGTATTAATGACCGTCAACTGACCGTTTTCATCTAAACTAAATAAGCTGCATCCAATGTCAAGTTCGAGCAAGGGAGGCAATAAAATCGTATTCAAGCTGGGGATGCTCATGCGCCAACGTTCACTGCCGTGCACGTCCCAGGCGATGAGAGTATTGTCTTGATCTCCGACGAACAGATAGACATTACCCACAAGATCAACCACCATCTGGGCGGTTCGCCCTGGGTGGATATCAACTGTCGTCGTAGACTGTACAGTGCCATTTGAGTTGATGCGCCGTAGTTCGCCATCGCCCAACACCATCCAACTATCCTGATTCAAAGGAGCGACGAGGGGTGGCTCAGAAAAAGTGGCTTCATATAGGATGCTACCTTCGAGATCAACTGCTCGCCAGGAGACACCGGATGATAGAGCGACAGAGTTTCTATTGTGTTGTAGGTCGGATGCAAAGGGGCGTGGGGTACCAGCTAGATCGAGCCGCCAGAGCGGATCACCGTTGGATGTAAAGGCCGCCAATCCCCCATCGCCCCGAACAAAGATCAAGCGGTCATCAAAGACGACAAAAGGGATGTCGTGGGTATCTGTGGTCCACAATGTTCCATAACGTCCATTGGCAAGCGTCGCCACCTGCCCACTGCGGGAATGTGCCACCACCCGATTGCCGGGTAAGGTTGCAAGGCCACTGACAACATCATCCAATGTCACCCGCCACAGCACTGTATTAGGCGGAGCCAACACCGTAATCACGTCATCGCTGGCAAAAGCCCAGGTATTGTTTTCTAATCGAACTGGAGGCAATGTCGGGGCAGTATCCAAGGTGATATAATGGAGGATATGATCTCTGAGTCGTGATTGCCAGAACAGCGTGAAATCCAAGGGATGATGCCAGCCCTCATCAATCGGATTGCCATCAATATAACCGGGACCACCGTCATCTGGCAGGAAGCGGCGAATCTCATAATGAAGATGCGGGGCGCTGCTCTTAGGCCAGCCCACTGCGGCAATTGTATCCCCCATTTCCACACAATCCCCCACAGTAGGTAAGGTGATGGTGTTGGCCTCTTGCACATGGCCATAGACGCTATAGTAGATCGTGTTATCGGGCAGGACGTGTTCTAGGATGACCACCCCCCCTTCTGTACTCCAACCTTCAATATTGGAGTATGTCACCTGTCCGCGTGCTGTTGCATAAACGGGACTGCCTTGTTCATGGAAGGCCACGTCTACCCCAACATGATTGCCTTCCCAGCGGGTACGGAAAAGACCAAAGTCATCATAACCGCGTGCAATCGTCCGGGTTTCTACACTATCTACCGGATAACGTAAAGCATCGACCACACCACACACCGCATCATAGTGTGAGTATAGTAGCAAAGATAACGTCACTCCAATTACTTGAGAAATCATAAACAACTTAATGGTACTTCTATAACCTTTACTGTATAATATTAAATGAAAGATCGGTTTAAGATATTTGAGGGAGGGACAATGAGGCGCTTCTTCCAGGTTCAACTTCCTGCTTTTCTTGCCCAAATCACCGCCCCATATCCTTTCAAAAACAAGGCCGAAGCGTATCGGGCACAGCTGTTAGCGGGCGTTTCATTGGCCTTGTTACTGATGGTCATCCCGGCGTTTATCATCCAGATAATACGCGGTCCATTTGACATACTTGAGATGATAACACTCATAAGCGCAGGCGTGCTGTTGATCACTTATCGCCTGAGCCAATCCAGGCGCTATGCCGACGGAGCCAACCTTCTGATTATGACGGCGTTCTTGGGTTGCTTTGCCGTTATCGTATTCTACTGGAATCCGGCGGAAATCGCACTCATCTTTATTCCGATTCTACTCGCCAGTTTTTTCTACTCCTTCCACCAAACCATACTCTTGATCGTCATCTCAAGCGGTCTAGCAGCCTATTTGATCTTGACCCAGATTGCCTCGATGGACGAAGTATTGTTTGTCACTTTTTTCTTGGCGATATACTCCGTACTGATTATGGTTGCGACAGGCTTGCGCCAATATTTCGAGGATACCGTCGTTCTTCTTCAGCAGAGCGAAGCCCGCTACCGCACGGCTGCGCAGAACAGTCTGGATGCGTTCTATTTGATGGAAAGCGTTCGAGATGCGAAAGATGACATTGTTGATTTCCGTATTATGGAGGTTAACGCTGTCGCCGAAAAGCGGTCAGGCTTAACGTATGATCAGATGGTGGGCGCCCAACTACAAAAATTATTCCCACAGAGTGGGCCACAAGGCTTCTTCCAGAAGTTCAAACAAGTGGTCAACTCTAAAGAAAACATCACAGAAGAATATCATACCCCGATGGAGCGCATTGGGCCAGGCTGGTATTATCAACAAGTGATCCCAGTCGGTGATGGCATCGCCATCATTAGTCGCGATATTGGCGCACAGAAACGCTCTGAAGCAGCCCTACAAGAAAGTGAACGCCGCTTCCGTGAACTTGCGGAAAATTCGCCCGATGTCATCATGATTGTCGATGTTGAGTCAACGAAACCCCTCTATGTCAACCGCGATGAATTTCTGGCAGTTGACATGAAAATTTTCAAGGAAGAAGGGAAACTGATTGATTTTGTGCATCCTGATGACAGAGAAGAGACTCAATTGGGTGCCCAGGCTGTTCTAAAGGGTGACATGCGCTACGATATCATGGAATATCGTGTGCTGAATCTCGATGGGGGTTGGGAGTGGGTACAAAGTCGTAAAACAATCTTAGCTCACGACGAGAATGGTCTGCCAGCCCGAATCCTGGCCACCTTGTCAGTTATCACTGAGCGAAAGAATTCAGAAGTTGAATTACGAGAAAGTGAAGCCCGTTTTCGCAATCTATTTGACCAGGCATCGGAGGCAATTATTCTTCATGATACCTTGGGTCAAATCGTTGATGTCAACCAAGAAGCTTGCCACAATCTGGGTTATACATACGATGAGCTCATCAAGTTGAATGTTGCTGATTTTGATGTGCGCTGGCATGACAAAGTGATGGATGGTTCAGGGCAATATAGGGGGAATGGTTTTCCTGATATTGCAGAAGCCACTTACTGCCGAAAAAACGGCGAGTCCTTCCCTGTTGAGATTCGTGCCAACTGGTTTGAACATTACGATGAGCGCAAGCTCATTATTGCCTATGTGCGAGACATAACCGAGCGCAAGCAATCTGAATATGACCTGCGCGAAAGCGAAGAGCGGTATCGTTCGTTGTTTGAAGGGTCAATCAATCCGGTTATGTTGCTTGATGGTGATGGCACAATCCTGATACTCAACCAGATCGCGGCCCGCAATTTGGGGCGATCTATTACAGAATGTATTGGTCATCAGTTACACGAATTCGTGCCACAAATGCAAGCTTCGTTATTGCCCCATATTCGTCAGGTGATGCAATCAAATCGGGCTGTGCAGGTTGAAGATGAGCTGACAACATTTGAGGGCACAACCTATTGGTATTGGTCAAGTATCCAACCGGTGATCGCAGGCAATGGTGAGGTCTACGCCGCACAAATCATCTCTTATGACATTACGGAACAAAAGCTGGCCGAGCGTGATCGTCATGATCTTGAGATGGAGCGCAATCGCACCCATGTCCTGCGCCAGGTCATTGATATTGTATCCCACGACCTGATGACTCCTATCACCACTATGAACACCAGCCTTTACTTATTGCAAAAGACCTACCCTGATGAACGCCAGCGGGATCGTCTCACCAAGATGCAGGAGCAACTTGATAGTGTGACGAAGATGGTTCAGGACATGTTGCTCTTGATGAAACTGGAAACACCGGGGCGTTATATTTTTGAATTTGGCACAGGGCATATCGAGCCAGTCATTGAAGGCATTATGACAACCTATCAAGAAACTGCCCAGGCGCAAGATATCAAACTTCAGATGGTGACCATGCCGACCTTACCCATTGTGACATTTGATCGCAAGATGATCAGCCAGGTTATAATAAATCTGGTCGATAATGCGCTCAAGTTCTCAGGCAGGGGTGGGCAAGTCACAGTCAGGCTACAACAACAAGACGATAAGTTGTGCATTGAGGTGCAAGACGAAGGGCGTGGCATTGAGGCGGATCAACTTCCCTATATTTTTAAGAGTCTTTACAAGGGGGACGAACATCGCCCCGCCAACAGTGGTTCGGGCATAGGTTTATCAATCGCCAAGCACATTGTGGATGCCCATAGGGGTACGATTGAGGTTGAAAGCGAGGTTGGGGTAGGCACGAGCTTCCACATTTATCTGCCCTTAGCTTGTGAAATACAGGCTACCTAGGAATAACAAGAAGATCAATGCCACCGCCCCGAGAACAGTACTGCAAATGGGAACAGGTATCATAAATGTTCCAACGATCCCTAAACACAACACACCATCGGACCGAATCCCTAGGCGTGGCGTCCAGAGATCGGTGGTACTGCCCAGGAGCATGACCCCTGTCATCCCTGCCAGAACAAACAAGGGCAACCGATCAAAGTCATCCAACACACCAAAGCCCAGCGCTACCAACCACATCAAAACTGGGCCAGGGATGCAGGGTATGAGAGAAAGGACCAAAACACCGGCCATCACAACGAGTGTTAGGGCAACGAGAAGGGTTTCCATATCATGCCCTATAGGGAAGGCACGATGATTTTGATCAGTTGGAAGGGGCGGGGGAGATGGGCATCACCCTGCACAGCCCTTGTCATCATCGCGCACCGCGCTGCTGTCTTCGCCTTCTTCAACCGCCATTAGGGGACTGGCTTCCCCCAACCATTCGCTGTGGGTGGGGGGGGTGGGGGGGTCACGTTCAAGCACTTGATCAATTATTACAGGACGCGGTAAGACGCCGGATTGTGTTGTGGACTGATTATCGGTTCTCGTGGGTGCATTGTTTGGTGTCACGTATATTCCTCGTTTAGACCGTTTGTTTTTAATTCTGCTCTTGCTAATATTACACATGATGAGGCTCAGATGCAATCACCGGAGGGCAATCGTCATGAAATTATTGTAATAATTCAGACATTTTTTGGATTAGAGCCAGTGTCAGCTGGCAATCAGCGGTTGCATTGTGGGTCTTGGCGACTTCAATCTTCTGTTGTCTACAAGCTTTCTCTAGACTTTGCCAATTATAGGAATGACGGCGTGTGTTCCACTGACCATAATAGGCAGCATAGGTTTTCATGGCACACGACCAATATTTAGCACGGGGCATGGGTAAGTTGCGCCGTTGGCATACACCTTTCAAGATACCTTCATCAAAGGAAGCATTGTAGGCGATGGCAACCTGCCCCGCGAGTTTGGCGCTGAGTGTGCTGTAAATATTTTTAAAATCGGGAGCATCCGCCACCATCGCATCAGTGATGCCGTGTACACGTGTGGCATCTGGCGGAATGCTCCCGACGGGCTTGACTAGGGTATCCATTAGGATCTGGCCTTGCATGTCAATGAGGCCGATTTGGACGATTTCGGCGTCATGAAACCCGGTGGTTTCTAGGTCAATAATAACGGCATGTTGTTTGAGCATATCCTGTGCCCATTGGATGGCCTTGTGTTTGGCAGTTGGGTGATTGAGCATAACTCACTCTCGTTTTGAATAGGCGGCAAGTAATCTGGTGATTATACATCTGGAGAGCGCCATCAACAGGTTGTGTGGCGAGATTCTGGACCAAACAGGAGCAATCTGCGCTTGCGTTGATAAGTGCCTCCAGTTTGGTTCATGCCGTTGATACGGTTGCACAATTGAAGATGCAGACGGCCGCTCCCTATGCGCCACCCCAAAGCATATCACCATCTGACGGCGGCGATGACAATTGCCTTGGGTTGCCATTTGCCGCCGGTGCGACGTTCATGATAGCCCCGTTGTAACCAAGCTGTGACCTCCCTTTCCAGCGGTATCTTCAGGGTCATGACGTGACGCCGGTTGAACCCGATCGTCGTTTACTTTAACCCTGTAGCTTCAATCTTCTCTGTCAGTTGCTACAAATAAACTGGAAAATTGTTTCAGGATGGCCGGGCAGATTCTCATGTCCATAGTCAGGATAGATGGCAAGTGATTTATTAGAAGTGATTTTGTTGTAGGCTGCAAACTGGGATGAGGGTGGGCAGATCGTATCCATTAAACCGACGCCCATCAGCACATCAGCTTGGATGCGTGGTGCAAGATGCTGGACATCAATATGGCCGAGTTTGGTGAAGATCTCCTGTTCGCGTTCATGCTTGGGATCAAAGTGACGGAAATATGTACGTAATTCCTCGTAAGCGTTTTTGTCCTGGTCAATTTCCCATACACGCTGATAATCCGTGAGGAAGGGGAAGGTCGGTGCAGCCCAACGGATGCGGGGTTCCAAAGAAGCACAGGCTAAAGTCAAGCCGCCTCCTTGACTGCCGCCTGTCGCGCCCACACGGGTCTCATCGATATCCTTCATCGCCATGACTAAACCAGCAAGTTGAGCAGTGTCCAGAAAGATGTTACGGAACATCATATTCTCTGCTGGGCCGTCTAAACCACGAATGATGTGACCGCGAAGTGTCGTCCCCAGATGCCCCCCTACATCTTGCGAGAGGCCACCTTGTCCCCGGCAGTCCAATGCTGCGACGGTATAGCCTTGAGCCACGTAGCCGAGCTTATCTACCCAGCTACCGGAATTGCCAGAATAGCCATGAAACATGACGACAGCGGGATGTGGTGTATCGGCTTGTTTGGGGTGCAGCAGCTTGGCGTGAACACGGGCACCGCCGACTCCTGTAAAGTACATATGAAAGCAATCGGCAAAATTGGTCTGGAAATCTGCTGGGACAAGCTTAATATTAGCATCAACCGCCTTCATCTCTACTAGAGAAGCATCCCAGAAAAGATCAAAATCGTCGGGTCGTGGGTTGGTTCCCTGGTAAGTTTCGAGTTCCTCAAAGGGCATATCAAATAAAAGAGGCATCGTATTTTGCTCCTAGTTACACGCAGAGTTTACTCAAGGTAGGGCGAGTTTGCTATGCTCAGAGGCAGAATAAATGATCATGAAGGGGTAAAACTGCGCCGTAAGCAAGATCTTATTGCAACACTGCTTGGGGAATGTCGGCGATAGTGTTCAGCACATAGCTCGGCGGCGGTTTATGGCTGTGTGCTTGCGCGGCAGTGCTGGCTCCGGTCAAGACAACAGCGGTTACCATGCCTGCTTGCTGCCCCATATGAATGTCTGTTTCCAGACGGTCCCCAACCATTAAACAACGTTCCGGTGGCAGATCGAGTTTGCGCAGGGCAACGTCAATAATCAATTGTGAGGGTTTACCTGCCACAAGTTCAAGTTTGCGCCCGGTCATGTGTTCCAGTGCTGCAATTGTACCGCCTGCATCAGGGATACCGCCTCCTGGCATGGGGCAGGTTTTGTCGGCGTTGGTGGCGTAGAACTTCGCGCCGTTCACCAATGCCTGAAATGCTGTGTTCAGCTTGCGATAATCTAGAGTGCGATCAAAAGCGACGATCACCGCATCGACTTGGTGGGGTTGGATGACAGATTTTTCATCCTGGTTTGCAAATTCGTCAAGAATAGTCAAGCCATGACTGCGCAGTTCGTCGTGGAGTGCCTGCTCCCCAATCACATACAGACGTAGATCCGGTTCATAGAGCGCCAGGTGGTAGCCCATAACATACCCAGATGTAATCACATCATCCGGGTATGTTAGGATACCCAGCTGAGAGAGCTTTTTGGCATAGGCTGTGCGCGGTTGCAGGGGCTTGTTGCTCACAAAAAGCGTCTTTTTACCCAGGTTACGCAGGTGTTGGATGGTTTCAACTGCGCCTGAAATCGCCTCTTCGCCCAGATAGACCGTCCCATCCAGGTCAAAGATAAAACCGTCGATTGATTTGTTCATTTAGCCCTCGGATGAGGCTGCATACTTCTCCTAGGCATCCTCTCAATCTTGTCATTTCTCGTTGAGTCTACCATAAGGACTGAGGCAGGCAACAATCTGTTACCTGCCTCAGTCACGAGATTGATTTAAAACCTATCCAAAAAATCATTTTCTAGAGTCCCCTAGTTGCCTCCTGGCAGATGAGAGCAATACCGCGCAGGGTGCATGAGATGGGTGTAGACGGCTGTGGTATCTTCATTTTCGTTCTCTTTTTCATACTTTCTTCGTTGGGTTTGTTGCGGTGGCGGCACAACTTTTTTGCTGCAATGGCCGCAATTTTTCCAATTTGCGAAAATGTTTCCCCTCCTGAAGGGTGTGGGTGACGATATCTCCGATCAATACACATTCAACGCCGCCTACACCGAAACTGAGTATACTGCGGTTGAACCTGCTCTTTGCCAACCCACTCAGCACCCCTTTTTGCAGTAGCTTGCGGCAAACTTTTTTGTTTGCCGCCACAACAAGCATGAGGTTACGCTTTTGCCCACAATCTCACCAGCGACCACACGCGACATCGCAGCATGGATAACCCTGATGGCGGGCTTAATCGCCTATCTAGGATTGAGGTGAATACCAACAAAAGATCAAGTGCCGACTGCTGGAATGGAGGCTGTGTTGAAAGTGGTTCGACTCAGCGGATGGTCTTGCAGTACCAGATTTTCGGCAATAATCGAAGAAGACAGGACGCCCGGTAGCCCTGCGCCCGGATGGGTGCCTGCGCCGACGAAATATAGATTGCCGAAATCCTCTGAACGATTGTGGGGACGGAACCAGGCCGATTGCATCAAGATGGGCTGAACCGAAAAGGCGGAGCCCATGTGGCTGTTGAGCGTGTTCTGGAAATGTAGCGGGTCGATCGAATGCTCCGCGACGATATCTTCTTGCAAACCGGGCAAGTAATTGTCTTCCAGAAATTGCATGATCGAATCACGGTAGGGTTTGGCGGCCTGTTCCCAATTTGTTCCAGAGCCGAGATGGGGGACGGGCGACAAAACGTAAAATGCCTCATGGCCTTCTGGCGCCATGGATGGATCGGTCAGCGTGGGCATGTGGAGATACAAAGAAAAATCATCTGAGAGGTGTTTCTTCTGGAAGATGTCCTGAAGTAGTCTTTTGTAGCGTTTGCCCAGGATAATGTTGTGATGGGCAAGGTTGGTATCGGTGTAACGGCGTTTGGTGCCGAAGTAGATCACGAACAGCGACATACTATACTTGTAGTTATTGATGCGGCGGTTCGTGTATTTGCGCCGATACTGCTCCTGAATCATATGCTTATAGGTGAAGGCGACATCGGCATTGGATACGACTGCCTGCGCCTTATGGACTGTCCCATCTTCCAGCCGCACACCCGTAACTTGGTGGCTTGCATCATTGACCAGAATCTCGTCTACTGATGTATTGAGATGGATTTGCCCGCCAAGCTCTTCCAACAGCTTGACCATTGCCTGAATGATTGCGCCGGTACCGCCCAATGCATAATGGATTCCCCATTGCCGTTCCAGGTAGTGAATCATGGCGTAGATTGAGGGTGAATCAAACGGGTTGCCGCCAATGAGCAAAGGATGAAAGGAAAAACAGCGTCGTAGGAATTCATCCTGAACAAATTTGGAGGCATATTGATAGACGCTCAAATAGGACTGCATCTTGATTAAATCTGGCGCAACCTTGAGCATATCGGTGAACTTGAGGAAGGGTTTATTTGATAGTTGTAGAAACCCTTTTTCAAAGATGGGTTTGGTAGTGGCCATGAAGCGTTTATAGCCTTCGACATCGGCAGGGTTACGCTTGCGAATCTCCTCGACGATGAAGTCCTCGTCGCCATTGTAGTCGAATTTGTCGCCGTCAGGATCAAAAATCCGGTAGAAGGGGTCACAGGAAACCATATTGAAATAATCTTCGCGTCGTTTTCCGGCGGCTGCCCATAGATCATCGAACATAAAGGGAGCTGTGATAACAGTTGGGCCCCCATCGAACTTAAAGTCATTGATTTCATAGACGTAAGCGCGTCCGCCTGGTTTATCACGTTTCTCGAAGATTTCAACATCATAGCCGCGTGCTGCCAATCGGATTGCTGCACCGAGGCCGCCGAAGCCGCTGCCAATCACGATGATTTTGTTTGCATTGTTGCTCATGGTGTGACGCTCCTGCCTTTGCTTGTAATTTTATTATCAAGCAAAAATGACCGAATACAACAAACTGTTATTGGCCTCTAAGGGCAGGGTTAGTTGCCATTCACGTTCACTTAAGCGAGCACTAAAGATGGTCGTGGGGTTCGGTGTGGATGGTGACTCGTTGCAATTGAGGCAATTGGGAGCGCAAGATGGTTTCGGCATGTTCCGCCATATCATGCGCTGCTTCAACGGTTACATCCGCCTTGAGTGCTGCGTGCAAGGTGAGGTTATAGCCATGTGCCCGATCATACAAGCGGAGATCGTGCCAATTGATTCGGGGAAATGCCTTGTGGAGTAGGGTCAGGGCTTGATCACGCAAGATCACGTTCTCAATTTCCATCCGTCCATCATCAATCTGTGTCGGTTCGATATGGGTAATGACTTCGCTAATTTCGGAATTCTGTTCCTTCAGGTTGCGTTCCAGCAAGCTCACCAGACTATGTGCTTCCGTCAATGTCATGTGGTTCGGGACCTCGACATGTGTTTCTAACACTTTGCCATGATCTGTATCAATTACGGCAACTTCATGAGTTGCCAACCCCAACCTATCAGCGGCAGCACGTACACCCAGCACATAATCTGTTGTGTCGGTGGCATCTGGCACAAAATGAACCTCAACCTCCACGATTCCGCCAAGATTCTTATCAAGGCGTTCACGGATTACCTGGGTTATGGCCTCGGTGTGATCGGTAGTGATTTGAGGTGCGACCTGTAAGTCAACATCGATATGAACGGCATCCAGAGGCCCTCGGCTGCGGGCACGGAGCACGCGACTAACAGCAGGCAGATGCCCTAACGAAGTTTCGATTTGATCGGGCATATAAGGCGCAGTATCAACCAGCACGACGCCTGTCGAACTTAGGATACGCCAGGCAGCATGGACGATCAACCCGACAACGACCAACGCCGCCACAACATCCACCCATGCCCAACCGGTTAACCAGACAATGCCCATACTAACCAGTACAGAGAGCGTGACGTAGACATCGGTTCGGGTGTTGGCAGCATCTGCTAGCAAGATCTCCGAATTCAACTGGGTGCCACGCTGAATTTGATGGGTGCTAACCCCGATGTTGACGGCTAAGGTGCCGATGAGTAAGGCAAAGGTCAAGAGGGTGAGTTCGGGTTGCTTCCCGCTTTGCAGGCGATCAATCGCACCCATCGCAATTTCCCAGGCAGCGAGGATCAAGAGCATGCTGATGACAAGAGCGGCAAATGTCTCAAAGCGGCGATGACCATAGGGATGATTATCGTCCGGTGGTTGGGTGGCAATCCGGATCGCAATGAGGCTGATGATGTTGGATGTCCCATCCAACAAGGAGTGAAACCCATCGGCTGTGATTGCCAATGCACCGCTCAACAGGCCGATGATAATCTTGCCAAAGGCTACTAGCAAGTTAAGGAAGAGTGTGATGGTTAGGACCTGGTGTACCTGCCGCTGTTTGTCTTGATTATCCATTCAAGCCCTTTCTGTATATCCTCAGCCTATATGATAAAAAGTGACTTCGGCAAGAACGAACACAAAGATTAGGCTAGCCTAGTTTCTGGTGCAAAAGTGTCCTCAAACGCAAACATGGCCTGGATCGCTGTCTTAATCATGGCGAAGATGGCTTCACACGGTGGGTCGGATGGGGCATCATTGCCAATAATCTGATGATTATCGGGCGAAAAAGGCATCAACTTGAAGACCTCCTGCGAAAAACGGATACCTTTCTGCTTATTTCTGAGTTTCGCACCAGAACCTAGCTAAGGTGTCCATTCTAAGATTGAAACTTGCTGCGGCGAAAAGTCCACTTCTTTTTCGCCGTCACCCTGTTCTGTGTTCTGGATGAGCAGGTGCAGCTTGTAGTCACGCTTCCACAGTTCGGTATCATAACTTGGTTCCCAGACAGTGAGCGATGTGTCGTTGAGGTCTTCGATGTGCCAACGACACCTTTGGAGGTTATTGCACATAGCGACCGATACCCGATTCCCACGCTCGACATCCCGAAAGATCAGGTAAGCTTTGTCTTGCTCATCGCGTGTATCCGCCACAATTTGTGGACGGGAAAAGGGCACACGCCTTGACCCGCTTCCCGTGACATCAAAGGGTGTTGTGCGCTGCGTGACCTGCTGGGTCTGCCAGGATTCACCATCATGATAGATGATGTGATACTGTGGGACATCCGAACCATCAGGCTGCCAGTAGGTCGCGATGTAGGGGCGGGCTTGTGAATCAGCACACATTGCGGTTTGGTTCATCAAGAAGCTGTTCTGGGGGATGCGACGGGCGTATTCAGCGGTTGCCTGGGTGATGGGCAGGGTGTAGGTTGCGCCCGTTGACTGCTGCCATGTCACGCCGTTGTCCTTCGATTTGGCATAGCACATGTCATGATTGGTGGCGACATCCGGTGTTTCCCGCCACACCCACGACAGGTGAACCGTGCCCTGATCGTCAATTGCCATTTGCCAATAGGCGTTGCGTTCCCCTTCGCCGCCGATGAGATTATCCTGCCTTTTCCTCCAAGTTTGCGACTCAGTATCGTAGTAGTTCATCATCAAGTCGCCACGCCCAGATGCCCCGTCCCGATACAGAAAGAGTAGGTTGCCATCCGCCAGCGGATAAAATTCCGGATAGGTAACGTGGGTCTCCTTCTGGTTAGTCATGGACAGTTTGTCAGTCAGTTCGAGCGAGCCAGGGGCGACACTGCGGCAGTAGCGCAGGGGATGGACATGATGGTCCCATGCCATATGCAGATAACCCGCGCTATCGACCATAATGCTGATCCCATTGTGTGCATCGGATGCGTTGCCGCTGTACTGGGTGGGCTGAACGGTCCACGCATCCGAGCCGAGTTCGCGGCGTGCCAGGATGACGCGCTTGTCAGGATCATAATAGGCGACGTATTGATAGGTTTCATCGCTGACCACTGAATTACGACGATAAACAGTGGCATTGACGGCGGTCCGTGCCCAACCCATACCAACAGGGCTGATGTGTGTCTGCCTCATAGCAATGAATTCCTGTGTGTGCAAACATAAGCCAAGTATACAATTACTACGGAGGTTTCACCATCTGGGTGGGGCGCTCACAGGATTGGGTTGTTCGATTGGCCCAAATGTCAATTCCCCTCTCTCGAATTTAGTATAGAATGAATAGAGATATGGAAATAGGTCAAAGTGTGGTATGACCAGACGAGAATTAGTCACTGCTATCGAAATTAGTCTCTTTACGATTATCCTGACACTAGTCGGTGTTGAATTGTTCATCCGTGCCACTGGTATTGGTGATGTAGAGGTGTGGCCTCCTGATCATACACTACATGATTCCTGATGAAATCACTGGATGGAAACAGACAGCAAACGAAACCTTCACCGTCTCATTTGAATCGGACTATGGCGAAACCTATGAGCATGACATTCGGTTGAACTCATTAGGTTTTCATGATGATGTGACTTTAGAGAGACCAGAGAATACCCTTCGCATTTTGTATATGGGGGATTCGTTCGTCAATTGTGGCCAGACCGTATTTGAACGGTGCGCACAAGGACGTATAGAGGAACTTCTTGATCCAATTACTGCCCAAGATGTTGAAGTCATGACCGCTGGTATAAGTGGATGGGGAACTGACCAAGAATGGCTATTTTATAAGAACATTGGCATAAACTACGATCCACAGATTGTTCTGCTGGTGATGTATATGGGGAATGACATTGCCAATAATTCGTTCAACCTAGACCCCAATTATCGCTGGGCGAATGGGATTGACGGCAAGAAGTATTTCCACTTAGCGGAAGACGGAACGTTGTATCAACAAGATTATCCTGGGATCACACCACCCGCAGATCTACTCCGAGACCCAGCAACTGCACTTGAACAAAACTCATATTTATATCGCCTGATTATGGATTCACTAGGAATCTGGAGTAATTTAAGACGTTCCCATACTGGCTGGACGTTTGTGGAAAAATATGGTCTATATTATCCCTTACCCCATGATTGGTAGGATGAAGCCTATCAATTGACGTTCAAGTTGCTGGATATGATCCAACAGGAAACCCAAGATCAGGGATCAAAATTTGGTGTCATCATATTACCCCAGAGCTATCAGGTTTTCCCAGAAACGTTTGATGAACTTATCCCCAACGACCCTGAAATGCAGGCGATTGATTGGGATTTACGTCATCCCAACCAGCGGCTCATTGAGAAATTCGAGCAATCGTCCATCCCCTATCTTGATTTGACGGACATTTTTGTCGAGTATGTTATGGAAACCGGGCTTTCGCCCTATCTGGGTACTGACCGTCATCTAGACGATGCGGGCCAACAGCTAATGGGGGAGGCCATTGCGGCCTGGGTTAAAGATAACTTCATAATTGAGTGAAACTGCGCGGGCCCGTCCCATAGTTGCTTATTGGCCCAGGGTCAGCAGATAGGCGATGATGTCGAAGATTTCTTCTTCTGTGTAAACCGCTGACCATTCAGGCATCAATTCACCGGGATAATCTATCACCAGAAAATCATTCGGCGCGATCATGGATTGATACAGATACTTCAGGCCACTCATGCCCTCAATCCGAGTCTCGGCAGTGGAGGCGATGTTCAGCAACCCTGGTCCAATTAAGCGATCCTCTGAATCAGCGAGGTGACAGGTGGAGCAGGCAAAGCCCACATCCGATTGGAAGGTCGTGTAGAGTGTCATGCCCTTCTCTGCATCCGCTGCTTCCAGCTTGGCAAGCAGGTCAGCAGGGGGTTCGACGACGCTACCTGTGCCCTGTGTTGAGTTGGATTCGTCCGACTCAGTGTCCTCAGCAGGCGTGGCAGCGGAACCGCCATCACCCAAAGTCAGCATGTAGGCGATGATATCGAAGATTTCTTCGTCGCTGTAAATTGCTGCCCAGTTCTCCGGCATGAGATCATCCGGGAAGTCGGGCACGATATAGGCGTCGGGATTGACAATTGAAGTGTAAATATATTCCACTGCAGATTGCTCTTCCACTCGTGTTTCTGCCCGCGAGCCAATATTAAGGTGCCCTGGTCCGATCAGGCGGTCTTCAGTGTTGGTGCGATGACAAGTGGAGCAGGCAAAGCCGGCATCTACCTGGAAGGTGGTGAACAGCGCCATGCCATTCGCTGGATCAGCACTTTCCAATAATGCTACCGGAATGTCCGACGGCACTGTGGCGGTATCAACCGACGGCGGTTGGTTAGTATCTTGGGCACCGCTCAAAGTCAGCAGATAAGCCATGATGTCGTAGATTTCTTCTTCACTATAGATTTCTCGCCAGTTCTCCGGCATCAAGTTGTCATCAAAACCCTCAACGACATAAGCATCTGGGTTGATGATCGAAGTGAAGATATATTCCAGCTTGTTCTGGCCTTCAACCCGAGTTTCGGCACGGGAACCTACATTGAGCAATCCGGGCCCAATGAGGCGATCTTCTGTATCGACATGATGGCAGGTCGCACAGGCAAAACCTGCATCAACTTGATGGGTATTGAACAATTCTTCGCCCTGGGCAGCATCGGCTGTGTTGGGTAGAGCAATAATTGATACAGCCGCCCCAACATCATCTGCAGACCCAGGCGGCTCCCCTTCCAATGTCAATAAATAGGCTGTGATGTGGCTGATCTCAGCAGTAGAGTAAATATCCCAATAGTTTTTAGGCATCAAGTTCTCATCATAATCCTCGACCACATAGGCATCTGGCTGGATGATTGAATTGAAGATATAAAGTTCAGGACTCTGATCAGCAACACGGGTTGTGGTGCGTTCCGCCAGATTGAATAAGCCGGGGCCGATCTTGCGTTCTTCATTCTGATGATTGTGGCAGGTCGCACAGGCAAATCCCACCGCGTCCTGGTGGGTGTTAAATAGGATTTCGCCCTGTGCCGGATCACCCCATTCACGGACCAAGGTCTCAAATCGTGTTGATGGATTGTTGCCAGCCAGAATATCTGGTGTAGTGGTTGGAATAGGGGTCAATGATGGTTGAGGTGGGGCAAATTGTGTCGGAATGAAAGGTTCTTCAGTAGTCCGTCCACAGGCGGCGAGGGCAAAAATCAACAAGAGAAAAGGCAAGTGTTTGAACTTCATTGTTTAGTCCTATACGAAAAACATCCAGGAGCGTAATGATTATACTACGCCCCTGATGTTCTGGGGAGGAGAAACACAATTTAAACACCAACTCCATTGTATTCAAAATCTCCTCATGAAATTGTTGTCCAGGCAACAGTTGGAGATTTTCATATTGTCTATGCTTAGAGACGATAGTATGAATCAAGGAGAGCGTAGAATGGCACTTTCTCGTCGTAGGTTTCTCAAGAGTTTAGGTATCAGTGCAGGCACAGCACTGATAACCAATGCCGGGTTGCCCCTGGCATGGGCGAAGGATGGACAGGCCGGACTTGCCCGCGACTTGGCGGCAACACCGGACGTTGAATTGTTGGTTGGAGATGTCGTTGGTTTTGGGCTGACGAGCGATGAATGGGAGGGTGCATTTGGCTGGGTCACATTCCAACTACACAAAGCCTGGTATGAAGGTCAGGATGTTTTTTACATTCGTACCGATGCTTCCGACGAAGCTTTTGCGACAGAAAACAAATTGGTGCATGTCCCGCTATTGAACGCAGCGCTGGCTACCGAATCGGCCGTTTCGCCGGTGTACACCTTCGCCAACGGGGCGGATGAACAATATCCTGTTGTGGGGCGTACCCCCTCTGACGGTGAGAATTTCAGTTCGGCGTGGCAGGTTCATGTCGTTACCTTTAATGGTGACCCCAGCCCATTGACTTCAGTTTCCGAAATCGAAGCAGCAGCGGATGCGGGTGATGTCACGGTTGAGGCGCTGAATATCGTCGTAAACTATCCCATCGTCAAATGGCCCGATGGCGAACTCCAGGAAGATACCGAAAAGGTTGGCTATCTGGGCACTGGCCCCTTGATTGCTCCCGTCGATACGGACAACATGCGAGTTACCTTCAAACTGCATGAGTGCTACCCAGGCAGCCGTTATATTATCACCGATACCTCTGCTGTGCCGATGGCTCCGATGATGGCAATTGCAGCCTCTGGCCCCACTCAGCAGTTGATGGATGTTGGTGCAACCGACGAAATCTGGGTGTTTGCTAATGGCATCCCCGGCAGCGGTGTGATGGGTTTCCAACCTGCCATCTTTGATAATTCGGCTGGTGATCCGATCTGGAGTCCGTTTTGGAATCATTTCACCGTTGAGTGGGTGGATGAAAGCGCTGCCCGTGTGCTGACCAACAGCGAAGAAATTCGTGCCTTGATTGACGATGGTACATTAAACTTGTACAACGGCGTGCCTGACTCACATCCGAACGGTTTCGTGGTTAACTGCCCAGTGCCCATCAAAGCCGCCAACACCTTCCACGCGGACATGATGTAATTCTGATCTTAGGGGATGATGCGGCGCCCCCTTTTTGATAGGGTAACACGCGATCATGAATATGATAGTCATTCAGACTATCTTAACTACTCGCCCACCCATGTACTTTCGACTAAGTGTGATCCGCTTTGCGCTTGAGGGTTATTGCATGGGTGACTGTAAAGCCCCCCGCATCCACCCCAGGATGCTACCCAGGCATCCCATGTTATGGGTACAGGTCCTATTGAAGTGAGTTGATATGAGCGTGGATCGTCAAAATCATAAGTCACACGATACGTCATACGAACACGGTCTGGTTGAACTGTTTCTAAATAATCCACAAGAGATTGGTCACACACAACATCCTGATGATCGTATTCATCCAGCACAAACAGAACGAGCTGAATATCACATTTTTCACGAGAGCGCTCAGTCATTGCCAGGTTTTCATCATAGGGGCCAACATATAACCATGCTGCCTCATGCTCGACACCTTCGTTTTGATTGATATGAGAATAAGGAAATGCTGTGTAGCTAACTATCAATAAAAAAAGAGGGAAACCCCAACTATAGAAATCGGCCTCCATGAGATTGTAGACGCTTTCTTTTGCTCAGAATCCGCTCTCGGTAGAAATAACGAAATCCAACCAATCAGCGCCCCAATCAGCAACACAACGGGTAAAAAATAGAACATCACAAATGCCCAATAATAGAGCAAAATCAATGGGCCACCTAACGGTAATGCAAAGATGACTAACCCACTTAAAGCAATGCCTGCTGTTTTAAACGCACTCGATATAACTGTGATGATAGGAATGAAGTGGTTCATGATTTGCTCCACGACTTTAGTTGCATTATAGCATTGATTGTGAATTATTTCACGAACCGGTGGTGTTGGGTGTGCCAACTGCTCTCAGCCAGAATTGCAGCAGGGGTGTTCAATTGGGGCCGGGTTCCCTGATGGTCAAGACCGACGGTACCCAAACTCAAATGGTCGTGGCAACTTGAGCAATGAATGAGGCAATACTCGCAACAACCACTTACTCGCCCACAAACAAATTGGCGCAATTCCAGGCTGATGTAGGTGCTACTGATCCTTTTCAGCCTTGCACGAATCTTCAGTTGGTTCATGAAATGATCAAGGCGGCGCAGTTCTTCAAATTCACCTCGTTCGGCATCCGTCAGCCCATCGTGTCGATTGCGATCATGCAAATAATGGGAACGCTCCGCCAATGCCTTCGACGGCTGATAGTCGATGATGTTCTGTGGTGTCGGCGTGGAAGCCAGGAAATCCAGTACTTCATCCATGAATTCGAGCATGGATATACTTGCCATCGGCTTGATACTCCATTTTTCGCTTGCTTCATTGTACCGCCCACACGCTGGCAAAGCCAACCTGATAGCTTTCGTCGGCCGCCCCACAGTAACAGTATCCTTCGCCCGATATCAGCAAACGCCCATCCGGGCTGAAACGGAGCAGATTGCCAGAGCTGGGAAGCTCATGTATTTGCTCGAAGGTCTCAGTGTCGAACAATTGTAGCCGTCCCCAATCACTTATCGCGAGCAAACGCCCATCTGGACTGGGAGCAGTGAACACCATACCACCGTGAAAATCAGAGGGATCATCAGCGAATGTTGCCAGAGGTATAGTTGCCCAGGCTGTTTCTGGCGTGGCAGGCATCCCACGGAAGCGCATACCAATCACCCGCCTCACTGATTGATAAGTTACTGTGCCACGATGGTTCGATTTGGGGTTGCACAATCACAGTATGATCTCGCAAATCCCAAACTGTGCCCGCCGCACCTGCCGCCAGATAACGCCCATCCTGAGTATATTGTACAGCAAGGGTATAATCCCACGATCCTTCACCTACCAGCGTGTGTATCGCGTTGCCTGTAGCTGTATCGTGTATCTGGATATGGCCTTGCGAATCGATCACAGTCATTTGATCGCCCTCTTGATGAAACGCTGCTGCTAAGACCATCGGCTGTTCATCGTCCAGTGGTCCAACTGGAACGGGGGCAATCTCTTCACCTGTTGTCAGGTGGAGCAACACGGTCCTCTGACCTAAGAACCCGCCACGTCTGCATAAGGCAATATCGCGTGTTTCATGATACGCCACCAATGTACATCCTGGATATTGAGCAACATCCTCAAAAGTGTGTATATTCCAAACAAACACCGCCTCCTCGTCGTTTGTTGTCATAATGGTATCTTCTGTGAAGGTAGCATCCACTGCATAGCCGGGATAACCGTGCGTTTCTTCGATGAGATCACCTGTCAAGGTTTCAAAAATTTGTAGACGACCATCGGCATACACCAGGACAACTTGCTGACTATCTGGGCTAAACGCCGCACCCGTTACCTCCCGCCAATGGTCGTTTGAAATAGATAGGAGTACCCGTTCGGTGTTTACATCATACAACTTAATGGATCCAGTTCCAATGTAGAAAGATGACGCATAGACAATGAGATAGCGATCATCAGGAGAAAGCACCATGTCCCGTACTAGATCATCGTAATTGAGCGTGGTGATACGTTCACCCGTTCTGACATTCCAAACTGAAATAGTAGTGGGACCATAATCCCAGGGTGAACGCAGTCTCATCGTACCCGCCACCGCCATGCGTGATCCATTATCGTTGAAGGCGACATGACTGACCCGTTCATCTGGCAAAAATGTTAAGCGCATAATCACCTGTTGATAAGCTTCTATAAACAATTCATCGGGTTTGTCGTTGTCTCGCTCGAATATGGCAACGGTTGATCCGTCTGCACTGGCGTAATTGAAACCGCCTTTTCTGAAGCGTTCATTTTCAGTCAGCGGGATCCACTGAGGTGGTGTACTTAGTTGCCGAGCATCATAATTCCAGATGCCCCCTATGCTGATTGTCGTAATGGTATTCATATCAGGATATCGAACTGCGTAAGTTGTACCTCGTCCCAAAACACTGACAAGTTCCAGGTGGTGAGCGTTTTCCGGTGTGATGTAACTCACTGGTCGACGTGGCATTCATAGATGAAGTAAACAAGAGAACCAAGATCAATCTAAGAAGTTTGTGCATCATGCAATCCACAACCATTTGCCTTAGATTATACATGGTTCTCACTGATGCCAAATGGATCAAAGGGGAATCGTCAGGTTTTGATATTCGCCGGCCACGCCACCGAAGCGCACATACTCTGTTGCCAGCCGATAATCCAGGCCGTCTCTCGCCCATATAGACTGTTAGCTTGTTGCTGCTGCTGCGCAACAAAAAAATGGCCGCAGCAACACGGGAGGAAAAGGGAAAGTGGCGAGCAATGGCGAGAAAAGGCAGCAAAAGAGGTCTCCAAGTGGGTTCAGTAAACCAGCCTCAGTATAGTTGAAAGACGTTAATTTGAGAGAGCGTACAGCAGAATGGGTGTTCTGTATTCAGGAGCCGACAGGCCTTTGATGGGGGCGGGAATTGTATCTTGGTCCGATTCATGACTCCCCTGCGGTGGGCCAAGCCCGTTTTTGTCAAACTAGAGAATCTGATGAGTATGTCTCGTCTATAAAGCGAGTCTATTGTACAAACAGGAGATATGGTAGATGGTTGGAAACCCTGTTATGGCAAAGCTCAGCTCACAGCAAGTCATTCGCAATTATCTGGTCATCGCCGGCATCTACACGCTCTCGGCGTCATTGATTTGGGGGGTAAACACGCTGTTTCTGCTTGGTGCTGGGCTGAACATCGCTGAGGTGTTCGTTGCCAATGCTGCCTATACCGCTGGCATGGTCCTTTTTGAAATTCCAACAGGCGTCCTCGCCGATACGCGGGGTAGACGTGATTCGTTCCTCATCAGCGTTGTGATTGTGTTGTTGGCGACCATCGGCTATGTTGTCGTCGGCGAGTCAGGGGGCGGTGTGGTGATGTTCAGCTTTATGTCGGTGCTGTTGGGGCTGGGTTTCACCTTTTACTCCGGTGCGGTAGAAGCATGGCTGGTTGATGCGCTCAACACCACAGGCTATGACGGGGAACTCGACCACGTTTTTGCACGTGGCTCGATGGTGACGGGTGCGGCGATGCTGGTTGGTTCGGTGGGAGGGGGCATCATCGGCACGACTGATCTGGCACTGCCTTATGTGGCGCGGGCGGTGCTGCTGGTGGGGGTGTTTGTCTTTGCTTTCTACCATATGCACGATGTCGGTTATGAGAGGCGTGCTTTAAATCTGGGTGCGATCCCTCAAGAGATGAGCCGAGTCGCCCGTGAAAGCATGAAATACGGTTGGCAGGAATCCCACATTCGTTTGTTGATGCTGGCCTCGTTTATTCAGTATGGGTTCATGATGTGGGCGTTTTATGCCTGGCAGCCTTATTTCCTTGAACTCTATGGGGATCCCAATGCGGTCTGGATTGCGGGTGTGGTCGCTGCCGCCCTTTCGTTGGCGACGATTGCGGGTAATTTGTTTGTCGAGTGGACGACGCATCACGACGGCAAGCGCACCACCTTGATGATTGGCGCGGTCACGGTATTCTCTCTGGGTATGGCAGGGGTCGGTTTGACCGATTCTTTCATCGTGGCAGTGGGGTTGTTTTTGCTGGCGTCTAGTACAATGGGTGTGCTTGGCCCAGTGCGCCAGTCCTACATCCATCATATTGTTCCGTCGGAGCAGCGGGCAACCGTCATCTCGGTTGATTCGATGTTTGGTAGCGCGGGCGGCATCATCAGCCAGATCGGGTTAGGGCGTTTGAGCCAGAATGTGGGCATTGGCGAGGGCTATGTTCTGGGTGGCTTCGCCTCGCTTCTGTGCATTCCCATCATGGTTGCGTTGCGTCGTTTGAAGGGTGAGGCCGACATTATTGTGGGGGATGCGGGTCATCGGGGTGGCCATGCTTCTCAAGGTATGCCGGATGTCTGCCAGCTGGATAACAAACCCAGCCATGATGTGGCAACTGCACCAGGAGATTGATCTACGCCCAATCCTGACAATACAAATTAACATGTGGCATTCCACTATCGCGTGCGGTTTGCAGCAGAGCATCCAGATCAAAAGGCTCGCAGCATAACTGAATGTTTAAGTGCCCATCATCCCAATCGAGTAGCGCGTACTCTGCCCAGGCTGGATTACGTACTCGATCTGGATACTCAATATAGGGCAGCCCAACACTCCCTGGATTGATAATTGCCCTGCCCGCATATCGCCTGACCATAGGTTGGTGTGTATGCCCACCTGCCAGACAGATCGCTTCCTGCCCCCCGAACCATTCATCCAGTTGCTCTGTTGGTGTTGTGGGCAATACTTCATCATGGAAACTGTGCGGTGATCCATGATAGCAAAGGAGTCGAGCGGTTCCATCCAGTTCAATTTCAACTGTAGGTTGGAAAGTTTGGAGATAAGCTTTATCTTCAAGCGTCAGTTGTTCACTGCCCCACAGTTTTATTTCTTGGAAGGCAAGCGATAGCCCTTCGGCATCAGGGTTTAGCGTCGGATTGAGTAAAGCATGATCTGAATTGCCCACAACAGTAGGCCACTGATGTTCTCGTAAGATGGCGATGACTTCATGTGGTTCAGGGCCGAATCCAGCGACATCGCCCAGTGAGATAATCTGCTCAGGGGCATGGCGCTTAAGTGCCCTGAAAATTGCCTCCAAAGCAATCAGATTACCGTGAATATCAGAGACCAGGGCTATACGCATTTTCTGTTGGGTTAGGCCGTTTGATTTGCTTCAAATGTTGGATAATTTCATGTGTTGCGGCTTCGGCTTCAACGTTAAAGTTGTACATTGCACCTTTGCCCTGATAATACACACCGACCAGATACAGTCCTGGATAGCCCTTCACCTGACGATCTCCTTGCCAATAAACGTTGGGCGGTTCATTAACACGTACAGGCCAGCCGTGCGCGTTGATGGCCACTGGCTTCTTAAAATACTGGAAGATCACCGGGCGATATCCCGTTGCCATGATGACAATATCTACCGCAACTTGTGAGCCATCCTGCAAAATGATCGCATCCGGGCAGAATTCCACCGGGCCATCGACTGACTTGATCTTGCCTGCCCGCACTGCATCAATGAAGCCCCGTCCGCGTGTACCCCCGGCGGCGCTGCTCATCTCACCCGTCTGGGGTGTTTTGATACCTTTTAGCAGCGACTTGGGATAGCCTTGTTTGCTGACGGCTTCCAGTAACGGTTTGCCGATGAACTCTGGCAGCTTCTCTGCGATAATCATCCATAGATGTTTGGGCAGACCCCAGGGGTAACGTGGCTTCAAGTAGACACCCGTTCGTTGTGAGAGCAGAGCAGGTATTTTGACGTAATCTGCTAGTTCAGTCACAATATCAAGGCCGCTTGGCCCATTCCCGACGACCATAACCCGCTTATTGACAAACGGCTCTGGCCCCAAATAGGTGCTGGCGTGGATGATCTGGCCCCTGAAATGTGCCATACCAGGAATTTGTGGGCAGATGGGCGAATTAAAACGTCCAGTAGCGGCAATCACCGCTGGATACCATTCTGTGCCCTGGTCAGTTTCCACCCGCCAGCCCGCTCCCTCTGGCTCGATACTATGGACACTCACACCCAAATGAATGTTATAGTCTCGTTCTTGTACATATGCCTCCAGATAGTGGTGATACTGTTTGCCAGTGGGGAAGATGCCGTAGTGGAGGGGGAATTTCTTTTCGGGAAGGTGGGAAAAAAAGCGGGACGTGTTCAGCCGCAACGAGGGATACAAACTGTTCCAGGTCGAGCCGATTTCGCTCGCTCTATCAAGGATCTTATAGCGCAATCCTGCTTTTTCCAGGGCATAGGCACAGGCGATTCCGGCTGGCCCCGCACCGATGACGAGTACGTCCACTTGCTTTACCTTGCTCACTCAATGTCACTCATCATAACATGTTCCCCATCAGACTGAATATAGCTATATGTACCGATTGGACACCTCACCATTCGATGTATAATACTTGGGAAACTGGGTCTTATGGTCAAGAAACGAAAGCTTTACCAGCAGATTGTCAACAGTCAGAAAAACGTCAAATTCGATGTCATTATCGTGTTCGGTTTTACGCTTAGTCGCATTACAGGGAGTCATCTCAGCCGAACAAACCTAATCAGGCTTCGCCTGATTAGGTCCGGCAATTCCTGCGTCCTGAAGTTTGACGGCAATTAGAGAGAAGAAGCGTAAATGAACGATTACCACATTAACATTTTTTATCTCTTTTGTCCTGTAAAACCCACCACCTCATGCAGCTTAACAATTTAATCATATAATAGCCCAACGTAGCGCAAAAGGCCGGTAGAGCCAGAAGCAAAGGCTTGTATGAAATCCCAAACAGCTTGCTTCAGAGTTTGCCCCTCATCACTGAACCGCTGAAGATGCAGGACATCTTGTCGCAGCCATCGCCAGAGTTTTTAGCCAAGAAGCATTGGATGGCTTTGGCTCCTGGCTGATCAGACCAATTGCCCGCTACTTGAGCCCAGAAAGGGGAGTGCTGCTCTTGCAAGCGTATCACGACATCGGGATGAACATGGACGGGCCCGTTATCTTGTGCCCCATAAATCACTTCAGCCGCAGGATAGTCGCGTTGAGGCTCATACCCTGCTCGCATTCGACACAAGGTTAAATAGCTGACTTTGGCCTCATAATCGGGGGCAGGCCTATGGACATAAGATCGAGCGCGTTTGAACCGCATCCCTCAACGCTTCAGCAGAGCCGACAACCCGCCGTGTGTTCTGAGTTTGAGCCAATCACAGGTGTCCAAAATGGCCTCAAGTGACCAACGGCTTTGCTAATGTCCCAACAGGCGTGGCTGACGACGTCCAACCATCAGGAGGGCTTCTTTCGCCCTCTGGTCATCCAGGAATTTAGGGGGAACAAGCGGCCTTGCGTCCCCGTCCTTGACGGATCATCAAGCCCTCGACCCCTTCTGATTGCTAGCGTCGAACCCAATTACAAACCCTTTGATACTGGCGTGGTTTCAACAAACCATGCTGGGCAACTTGGCTGGCTGACATGCCATCTGCTCCTTTGATAATAGCTGCCGCACGTTCGCGCAGGTAGGCTTTCGCTCCATTATCACGCAATTGCTCTAGTCCTGGTTGGCTTAATTTGATCTGAAGGGCCTTTGGCATTCTTCACCTCCACTTCCTATAACACCCCACCGTGATTTGAGTTATATGATTAAATTGTTAAGCTGCATGAGGGGTGGGATAGAAGGGACTTTCAGCTTGCTTCAGCCAATCAAATATAGTCTATAATCTATTGGTTTTGATATGATGAAGGGGTCTACAGCCCACATGATCTGCAAAGAGTATCCATATATGAAGAAGCGTCTTTTGAGTCTCTGGACGCGCTCAAAGTTGATATCACCTGTGGGTTCAGTCACATCAAAAGTGGTGAAACAATCCATTGCAGATCAGAAGAACAAGTACCGCCTCGATAGCAATAGCAGACGCAACCGACATCTGCAGCAGATCAACGTTGCTGGCTTGATCTGGAACCATGCCCTGGCATTGCAGCGCCGCTCCTATCGGCTGACAGGCAGTGCAGGATATGCTCGAGCGACAAGAAAAAGCCGACGAGCGTTTCTTCAGCAAGCAAGGCGGCCTCCCACACTTCCGACGCTGTGTGACCAATACGACCTGCTGTGCTTTGAAGACCTGAACCTGGACGGGGCGAACCTCTGGTTCGATGAAACGGTTGTGGGGCGCAAGGTGAGTGATCTGGGCTTTGCACAGTTCATGAACATCTTGGAATGGGTGGCCTTCAAGCGTGGCAAGCGGGTGGTCAAGATTGATCGTTGGACACCGACGACCCAGGTCTGTTCTGGTTGTGGACAGAAGCATAAGCTCGAACTGCAAGAACGAGAGTTAAGCTGCGCTTGTGGCTTGGTCATAGACCGCGACCACAACGCAGCGAAGAACATTCTTGAGGCAGGGCATCGCCCTGATTTATTCAGGCAGCGTCCGGCGTTCACGGCAGAAGCCCACTGAACCTTTGGTTCGCCTTTTGCTGTGGGAGTATGTCACAGTGGCATCCCGTAAAACCCAAAAACGGACACGTGACGGCGTGTCCCCACCAACAGGTTGTGAACCATTCTGGATCAGATAAAAGATCGCCCTGTCCCCCTTAGTTTACAAAGCGCTGCTATAATCATTGGCGCGTGACCAGCGTTTGAATACCCTGCTGTGGTACACTCTCGACTGACCAGCCTTCTTCCCCTGCATCGGTGCGGAGCAACCACCAGGTAAAGCCATCGACCTGCACCGGCCCATCCACAATCGTAACAGCGGTTCCATCGTTCAACTTGGCGACTTCCTGATTGGCAACCCCAGGTAAATAGCGCAGCACCAAGCGATCATCCCGGTCTGTATTGACAAGTGCGTTCACCCCAATCCCCAAGCGTGAAATTTCAGCGGTGGGTGTCGCCGTCGGCATCTGGAAGGGTGTGCGTTCAAGAACTGTACCATCAGCATCACAAGGCGGTGTGATATTGAACAACTGGCGATCGGCACAGGTCGGTTCTGTCAGTTCCCGATTGGCAAACGTCCAGGCCAGCAAATCATTCAGTTCAGTCAGCAAGCGCCACTCGTGCAGTGTCCCATCCACCATGCCTGTCAGCAGTTTGCGCCCATCTAGACTAAAATCAACGCTGCGCACAGCACTATCAGTTTCATAACGGCGGATTTCAAAGCCATTGGTGATGTCCCACAGGCGAATCGTGTTATCCAGCGAACCAGATACGATACTGTTATCATCTGGGGCAAAAGCAACATCAAACACAGTCCGATCATGACCTTCAAAACGACGAATTTCAGAGCCATTCGCCACATTCCAGAGGATGATGCTGCCGTTTGATGCACCAGAGACGGCCTGTGTGCCATCGGCGTTAAAGCTAACTGTCCGAACATCAGATAGATGGCCTTCAAGTGTATCCAGCACTTCGCCGCTGGTCATATCCCAAAGAATCAGCGTGTCATCAGCAGAAGCCGAGAGCAAACGAGTCTCATCAACATTGACTGCAAACCCATAGACTGGGTCCAGATGTCTTGGGTCGTTTTTGTCATTAGCTGGACCATACCGCTGCAAAACTTCACCTGTTGTTAAATCCCATTGGATCAAACCGCCGTTGGATGCGCTTGAAATCGCCTGGGTGTCATCGGCGATGAACTGAACCGCCTGGACATTACTCTCATGCCCGGTCAAGGTCATCAGAGGCACCCCGGTAACAGTGTCCCACAAGATAACGCTGTCATCCCACGAAGCGGAGAGTGCCTGCCCACCATCTGCGCTGATGTCCACTGCAGAAATACGATCCTCATGCCCTTGAAATTCCTGCTGTGTGAGTTGCGCTTCTGTGTTCCACAGCCGCAGCGTGTTGTCATATGAACCAGACAAAACTGTCAGGTCATCCGGGCCATAAACACCGACCACCGATTGCGAATGACCTTCATAGACACTGATTTCCTCTCCTCGTTCCAAATCCCAAACACGTACCGTGCCGTCAAACGAAGCAGACGCCAGTTGGGTACTGGCCACATCAATATCAGGGATCGACGCAGTGTGTGCTTCATAGGCATTGACAAAGTTACCATTGGAGGTTTGCCATTGGACTACCGAGTGATCATTGGATGATGACAAGATAAACTCACCATTGGGCGTGAATACAATGTCCGTAATCGGGTTAACGTGGCCTTCCATCGTACGGATTACAGAACCATTGTTTAAATTCCAGTAACGGATGATGTTGTCATCCGAACCAATAGCGGCATGATTGGAATCTGTGGGGTTAAAGGACACCGCTGTAAAATCATACGCTTCTTCGTCATCGGTCAAGATACGCACTAGATCGCCCGTCGAGGCCCGCCGCAGATGCACCATGTTATCATCAGAAGCAGAAAGCAACAGCAAACCATCCTGACTAAAGGCAACACTGTTGACAACTTCGGCATGACTCTCATCACGCCAATTCTCGGCTCCATTCAAAATGTTCCATTGAATCACAGAACCGTCCGCGCCGCCTGTCACAAAGGAGGTTCCATCTGGGCTGAAGTCCATCGCAGTAATTCCAGCCTCGTGCCCGCTAAATTCACGAATCAGGCCGCCTGTCAGGATATCCCACATGAATAAACCACCATCATCCGAGCCGCTGACAGCATGGAATCCGTTCGGACTGAAGTCAATGACATTGATTGTGGCCTGGTGTCTCATGTCGCCCTCACCAATCCGCCGAATCATTTCACCCGTGCGTGTATCCCACAGAATCAACACGTTACCATCCGCCGACAGCGCCATTGATCCATCTGGGCTGAACGCCACCGCCCGTACCGCCGCTTCATGCCCATCGAGGATCCACCGTGTACCGGGTGCATAAGCGACTTCTGACAGAATCCGCTGCGATTGCGTTGGCGGTTCAAATATTTCATTGGCCTCCACCGCCAGCAGGAGAGCAAGATCCCCATCGAAATCACGCAGGGCACGGTCGGCCCTGGCAGCCAGGGCCAAACTGCGAGCTTGTTCGGAGTTGGCGACAGCAGTGGCCCGAGCAATCTCAGCGTCAGAAAGCGCCCTTTGGGCATTTTGTTCGCTTTCATTGGCACGGTTCAGGGCGGTCAAGGCGAATCCGGTCAACCCAACGGCGACAATCAAAGCGATCACCAGCACCGCCACGAAATAGCGCAAGCGAGTGGTAGATTGACGTTGCAGTTGCAACTCACGTTCGATCTGTGCCTGTCGTTGGGCTTCATTCTTTTCGTTTTCTTCCAGACTGGTCTGGATAAACAGCCCTTGCAAATCGGTAGCATCGGCATCAGCCAGCCAGTGTTCTGCCCGTACCAACCGATTACCTGTTAGTAGATAGGCTACATCATGGTTACTCTGCTGCCAATCTTGGGCTGATTGCAACAACTCGCTCCCATAGCGCAAACTCTCAACATTAACAGCAACCCAATCCTGGAAGCGATCCCATTCGCGGATCAAGGCTTCATGGCTCACTTCAACCCAAATGGTGGGTACGCTGTCGTCATCACTGGCTCGAATTTCACGACTGGTCATCAACAAGCGCGATTCAGCCGCCGTCATTAAATCCAGCACCTCTTGAACAGCCCCGTCAGATATGTCCTGAAACGTCAGGTCAGCCCGTGCCACCCGTCGTCGGGTGGCCTCGCCACTGCTGCTTACTTCAATGAGGCGGAGCAGGATACGCCGCAGGAGCCCGCGTTGGGCAGCATCAAGTTCCAGGTAGATGGTCTCAGCATGACTGGCTAGCGCTTGCTGTACACCGCCAATCCAGTTATAGGCCCCGGTGGTCAGGCGATTGCCTTCCCGATGTTTATACAGTTCGGTCAAAGCATATTGCAACAAGGGTAATGAACCCGGCTGGCGCTGAACGTCTTCCAGAATGCGTTGTGGCAACCCCCGATCATATTCCAGGCGAACAGCCTGAGCCGGGCCTTCGATTGTGCGCAGCAGTTCACTCCCACGCATCTCAGTCACGATCACCATGTTCTCCTGCTCGAAAACCTCGGCCAAGGCGGGATAATGTCCGATATGGTCAAAGAAATCCGCCCGCATCGTAATGAGGACTATGCCCTGCCCTTGCGGCGAGGTGATGATACGGTACATCATATCAAGGAAGAGGTCGCGCTCTGATTGACTAGCCCGAGTAAACACTTCTTCAAATTGGTCAACGACCAGCAGCAAGCGGGTCGCTCCAGCAGCGTCGGCGATTAAAACATCCACGTTGGCGGCGTCACTGCGGAGGTCGGCTTCAATCGTGTCTTGATCTCGATCCTCAATGAGGGGGGCTAATCTTCGTGCTAAAGCATCGACAGGATTCATGCTCGGGGTCAGCATGGCGATGCGCCAGTGTTCGCTACCAGGCAGCATTTTCCCCTCGCGCAGCGCCGGAATAACACCCGCCCGCACTAAGGAACTTTTGCCACTGCCGCTCGCGCCAACCACGCCCAAAAATCGAAAGGGACGATCTTGTCTGAGCCGTTGGAGTGACTTTTCAATCAGACGTTCACGTCCAAAGAAGAAATCAGCATCGGTTTGCTGGAAGGCTTCCAGACCCTTAAAGGGATTGGGGATTTTAGTCACATCAACGACGTCAAATGTGCTGATTTTGTGTTTACCTGGTAAGGCTCCCAGCAATTCCGGGAGAGCTTGTTCATAGCGGCCTTCAAAATGAATCCAATGTCGATTCGCCAGCCACTTCATATTCTCGGTTTGGCGCAGTTCGCTGTAGGCATCAACAATCATAACCGGGAGGATGATTTTGCCCTGGTCATTAGCGGTATTGACTTCGCGTTGGACCCATTCACTTTTGACTGCTGAGGGGGAGAGACAGACCACCACAATCTCCGAGCGTTCAATGCCCCGGAAGATTTCATCCTGCCAGAATTCGCCTGCCTGAATCTGACGCCAATCTACCCAAACATCCATCCCGGCGTCGCTCAAATCACGAGCAATTCGTTCGGCAATACTTTTGTTTCGTCGTGAATAGGATATAAATACACGGTTCATAGACAGCCCCTATTGTCTATTCTAGGGGAAGTCAAGACCATGCCCCTCCCCCTTGCTTCTGTGTGGAAGCAGCGTGAATTTTCATAGGTCACTTAAGCGATGTTTAGGTTCCAGAAACCCGCCGCCATAGTTCTTCTAAGCAAGCTTCCTGGGCTTTGCGGGCTTGTCTCTCCGCAATAGCCTTTTGCATGGGGTCTGCGAAATCAGTTTCTGCCCAACCTGCCCAACCATACACTCTGGAGGCAAAAAAGGCCACACCTTCCGCATCCCAGTTGGGTTCGCTGGTAGCCTCAATCATTTTGGTAAACTCGTTCGCAGCCGCTTCTGCCGCCGAAAGCCCTAATGGACCCGTGCGTTCGCGCGCTTCCTTTGCGAGCAGATTCGCCTCCTGCCCCAATTTGTATAATGTGTCTAAATCAGTGGTTTCACGCAGTTTGCTAGCGACTTCAGTCATCATGGTTTTGTCTAGGACAAGCAAGAGCGCAGGATATCCTTGCTCAAAGACACACCAATTTACAAACTCCTTGACGAGTTGACGGGGGAGGGTATCCTTCCCAAGATGTTCAAGTAATTCGGCCACGAGAATACCACCTCCTACCTGTTATCTTTTCAAGGATAGCACAACTTAATTATCTTCCAATTGGAAGGTTAAAAGGATGTAACAACGAAGAATTGGGATAAATGTTGGGATAAATGTTTCAATTTGGTTAATTTTGGGTAAATCTCAAGGTGAACTGCTTGACATTGACTCGTGAATCTTCATATAATTCGATTGTATCCTAAAGATAAGATGAGTTTGTTGTTTCTTTTTTGTAATGTCAAGGCTCTATCCACATGACCCATCTATCTAAAAATTATATACACAATAGGGTGCTGAAGCTCAATATCGGGTTCCTCTTAACCTCAGGCCCCGGCCATAATCACAATTCAACTTTAGACTTACCCATCGTCAAGGTCGCTGATGATTTGACTCTGTGTTATGTCCAAGGACCAATTCGCCTTAGTTGTACCAAAGAAGGTGTGCTTGTACAAGCCACACTCGATACGGTTCTGGATGATGAGTGCTATCGATGTCTTGATCCCATCCAGCATCACATGACTATTGAGCTTGAAGAGTTGTTCGCAACCGATTACGCCGTCAACGCTGAGTTCTTTATTGGTGAAGATGGAATCCTTGATCTTGCTCCACTCCTGCGTGCTGAAGTTCTCATCCAGAAAGAACACGGGATATTGTGTCAGATGGAATGCCAGGGGTTGTGCCCTGAATGCGGGATCAAACGTAATGTCGAAACTTGCGAGTGCGAACTAGATAACCTCGATCCGCGTTTTGCGGTCCTAAAGCAGTTACTCGATTTCAATTAGTAATCAATATTCGTTGTAGTCTCGGGGAGAGAGAAATGGTGTCTGATTATAATTATGGTGACAAGATAGAAGAACTTGCTGATATTGAATTTTATTCTGGCAGCAAGTCTGAAGGCAATTCGATGGACCTCTATGAAGGTGATATCCAGTTTGACCAGGAAGATCTTGAAGATGATGATGATTTAGAAGAAAATTATGACTTAACCCATCTGTCATCAAGCGATACCGTCGGCCTTTACCTAAAAGAAATGGCACGGGTTCCTCTGCTGACCACGGAAGAAGAGGTCAATCTTGCGATGCGGCTGGAAGCGGGCCTAGAGGCCGAAACCAAGCTGGAAGCACACCCCAACCATGAACGGGCTACCGAATGGCGGATGCTGATTCAGGATGGGCAGAACGCACGTGAACATCTCATCAAGGCCAACACCCGTCTGGTCGTTTCCATCGCTAAGAAGTACATGACTCGTGGCGTACCCTTCCTTGATCTGATTCAAGAGGGCAACCTGGGGCTAATGAAGGCCGTCGAGAAATTTGATTATCGCCGGGGTTATCGCTTTAGTACCTATGCGACCTGGTGGATTCGGCAAACGATCACCCGTGCTATTGCCGACCAGGGCCGCACCATCCGTGTACCCGTGCATATGAGTGATCGTATTCGTCGGCTGTATTGCACAGTGCGCGAACTTGAGCAGGAGTATGGTCGCAAGCCGACCCTCGAAGAGATCGCCCAGGAGATGGAAATGGAACCGCGCAAAGTCCAATGGATGCTCCGTGTTTCCTGGCAACCACTCAGCCTCGAACATCCGGTTGGCGAAGATGACGACAGTGAATTGGGCAGCTTCATTGAAAACGACTCTACGCCCACCCCCTCCCAAAGTGCTTTTGACAAAATGCTCCATGAAAAGATCGAAGAATTATTGACCACCCTCACACCCCGCGAAGCCCGTATCCTGCGCCTGCGCTTTGGCTTGCAGAACGGCCGCAGCTACACGCTAGAAGAAGTGGGCAAGAAATTCGGCCTAACCCGTGAACGCATTCGTCAAATTGAAGGCCGGGCACTGCGCCGTTTGCGCCATCCACGCCGCAGCCGCCAACTGCGGGATTATCTGTAAACCACTCAGCCTGCGTTGATTGCCACATCGCCAATTGTAATTAACGCAGGCTTCCCCCTGGGGCCTGTTGGCTTTTGAACATCGAACATATGTCTAGCCATCAACTAAACTGAATCTGTATGAATTTACGACTGACCAACCCGCTTGATGCCCGTTTTTGCTGCAAACTTTTTTGTTCGCAGTAACCGATTCGGCTGCCGACATCAGGCAGCATGAGTTGTTCGTGAAAGACTGAACAATACCCCTCGTCACTGTTCTGTTTCCGGCTTATAATGAAAATAATTCAGATGGACAAACTCGATGGAACTTTGGCCTCTCCTGGCACATGGGGCACTGGGGCGATATGACGAACTTGTATATGCTGGTATTGCCGTTATTTTTGTGGTGATGATGGGCATGAGTTGGGTTCGCAGCCAAAGCCTGGAACTGAAAGATGAGCCATCGCATGAGGTGGAATCTGACGAGAACCTCAATCATATCAACCTCGAATAAACGTCGTTTTCTGCTGATCCTCTTGCCTATCCTGTTGTGGAGCCAACCAACAGTGGCGCACGGCTATATTGTTCGGGCTATACCCGAAGACCGTGCGGTCTTAGAACACACCCCAACGCGCTTGCAATACTGGTTTAGCGAAGCACTAGAAACAGACTTCAGCCAGTTGAATGTGCGTGATCAGAACGGTGACATCATCGTTACGGGGGGGGTGACGCAGCATGATAACACCTTGATGACAGTGCGGCTGCCGACTGATCTGGCAGATGGCGCGTATGTCGTGGAGTTGCGGCCTGCCTTTGCCAGTGATGGACATGTCCTCGCCGAAAGTCGGGTATTCTTTATCGGCGAGACAATTGGAGGCGTGGCGAGTACAGGTGCAACCACCCGCGCCGTGCCACTAGAAGTTGCCTGGCGCACCATCGTGCTGGTCAGCACGATAGTCCTGTTTGGAACTCTGCTGATTTATGATCGGGTTCTGGTTCCAGCCTGGGGCAATCCACGTTATCCCAGCGGGTCACTGCCACCGCGTGTGATGCACCGACTCAACCTCATCGTAGGCATCAGTTTGCTGCTGGCCTTCGCTGGCAATATCCTGGCACTGATTCAACAGACGATGACCTTCTTCAACATCGGTTTTGTGCAGGCACTCCAATCTAATTTCTGGTCACTGGTCCGCATCGGCTCCCGCTTTGGGGACATCTGGAACTGGCGGCTCCTGTTTCTAGGTGTAGTGGGGCTGCTTTTCCTGGCGAGCTTCTACGTCAAAAAGGCGTATCCGCAGATGGTACGGGCATTCTGGGCAGCTAACATCTGGATGACGGCCTTGATCCTGGGTACATTGAGTGTGTTGAGTCATGCTGCTGGGTCGCTGCTATGGCCCTGGTTAGGCATGGCGGTGGACTGGCTCCATGCGTTGGGCGTGGGTGCCTGGGCAGGTAGTCTGGTCGCTTTGATCCTGGTGCTACCCGTTGCACTCAAGCCCTACCAAGGCGATGCCCGTCGCGCTGTCCTACTCGTGGCACTGAAGCGCTTCTCCGGTTTGATCGTTGGAGCGGCGTTTCTGGTGATTGCGACAGGCATCTACAACGCCTCCAACTGGTTTTATACTCCATCTGACCTGGATACGCCCTTTGGGGGTATATTGGCGGCCAAAAGTATCTTGACACTCGCTTTGTTAGGATTTGGGATGGCCCATCATATCGCCCTGCGTCCAGAACGATATGCCTGCTTCCAGGCCATTAGCCAACGTTTTGACCGTTTCTTGCCGTCGCTGCGCCTGGAAGCGCTCTTAGTTATCGTCATTCTGGTAGCTGTTGGCATCCTAAGCGCAACTCCCGTCCCAACACCTGAATTTTCTGAGCAAGAGATCAAAGCACCAACATCCGTGCAGATCGTGGATGATCTGACAATTGTCCTCACGCTACTTCCTGGTGGGCCGGGGGTGAACACCTACGACACAACCGTCACACGAGATGGTGAACGAGTCCCAAACCTGGACATCACACTCAGCAAAGCGCATCCAGCCAGTGATCGCCGGGGCGATTGGCTGCCCGCTGAAGCAGTGGAACCGGGGTTATATGTGGCGGCAGGTGATGAAATTGATGAGGCTGGGCGCTGGTGGACTTTGATGAACATGGTGCTGCCGGACGGTCATACCACCCGTATAGCCTTTGACTGGTCGATCAGCGATGAGGCATCCGTCATCGAATCGGTTGATCCTCGCTGGGGCAATCTGGTGGCGCTGGCGGGTGTCGTCATCGCCATGGGGCTTGTGCTCTATCATCCCTTCAGGCAGTTGATTGCTTGGATGAACTTCGATTTTGCAACGATAGTGGTCGCACTAGGCGCAACTGGCATCACGCTGGTAGCCCTAACTGGCAGCTATTTTTTTTTGCAAGAAACGCGCACCGAATACGCCAACACACTTAATCCGCCGCCAGAGGTGGTCAATGGCGTGCTGCCGTCTCAAGCATCGCTCAACCGGGGGCTTCTATTTTTCCAGGCGAATTGCCCGACCTGGGGCGATTCATCCGACTTTGATGCCTTGGTCGCCCGCTTGCCGCGTGCACGCGATGAAGAATTGTATTATGCCCTACTGGATGGATGGCGCGGCCTTGACGCCTGTATCCAGGACTTGTCGTATTTTCAGCGTTGGGATGTGGTCAACTACCTACGCTCATTAGAAAGGCCTATTTGATGTTGTCACTTCGTTATGCACCTGAAGACGAAATCATTGGCGCGTACATCCGCAACCACCTGAAAAGGGCTGGTAAAGCCCTTTCCGACGACGGCATTCTGGTGATCGTTCTGTCATCGGATCAAGGTGTGCAGGAAACCATCATCAATGCGCTAGACAAGCAGCAACACGTCATCCCGATCGTGGTTGACACGCCGGTGCTGCCTGATCTCATCGCTCATTTGCAGCCCATTGAATTTCAGCAACCTGATAGTATGACTCAGCTTTTACAGCGCATTGATGAACTCTCGGCTCCCAACATACCCCGACCGCTAACACCCTCTCGACGCAGCGCCAACAAGCAAACTGCTATTGCCCTGATCGGATTGGTGCTGTTGATGTTTGTGGCTGGGCTATGGCTGGTGGGGTCGGGGATTGCCGTCGCACCAGAGGATGAATTTGCCGGGGCAGAAACGCAGATTTTCCTAACTCGTAACTCCTTCATTGATGGGATGCTGCCCCGCACGACTGAAGAAGCCACCCACTTCGAGGCGACGATCCCCCATATGCCAACGAAAGGGCGTGTGCAATTGGTGGAAACAGCAACAGCCATCGCTGCTGGTGTAGAGGGAACTTATATTCCGCAAAGTACTGCCGAGGCTGCTGAGTATGAAGCCACGCTTCAAGGGGTTTCAACAGTGGTCTATGATCGGCTGCTGAGCACCGTTACCCACATGGCACTAACCGCAGCAGTAATCACCCCCACGCCAGACAGGGACTAGGGGCTATTTGCAGGACGGTAACGTGGTTGTGGACGTTCGCTTTCATCGCGCCACTAATACTTCCTGTAGTGCTTCTTGTGGTGTATCACCGTGAGCCGAACACATCTCAAAATCAGGGATATCTGCAATATAGGCTTCGTCACTGTGACATACTCCCACAGCAAAAGGCGAACCAAAGGTTCAGTGGGCTTCTGCCATGAACGCCAGACGCCGCCTGAATAAATCAGGGCGATGCCCCGCCTCAAGAATATTCTTCGCTGCGTTGTGGTCACGGTCTATGACCAAGCCACAAGCGCAGTTCAACTCCCGGTCTTTCAGTTCCAATTTGCGCTTCTGTCCACAGCCAGAACAGGCCTGGATCGTCGGTGTCCAACGGTCTATCTTGAGCACCCGCTTGCCACGTTTGAAAGCGACCCATTCCAAGATGCTCATCAACTGTGCAAAGCCCAGATCACTCATCTTGCGTCCCCACAAGCGTTTCATCGAACCAGAGGTTCGCCCCGTCCAGGTCCAGGTCTTCAAAGCACAGCAGGTCATATTGGTCACACAGCGTCGGAAGTGTGGGAGGCCGCCTTGCTTGCTGAAGAAACGCTCGTTGGCTTTCTCTTGTCGCTCGAGCACATCCTGCACTGCCTGCGAGCCGAGTGCTCTTCATCCGCAACTTTGCGATGTGGCGTTGCATCCGCGATAAGTCCATGTGTTTGCCTGTCAGCCGATAGGAGCAGCGCTGCAATGCCAGAGCATGGTTACCAGATCAAGCCAGCGACATTCATCTGCTGCTGCAGATGCTGGTTGTGTCTGCTCTTGCTATCAAGGCGGTACTTATACGTGCTTCTGATCTGCAATGGATTGTTTCATCACTTCTGATATGACTGAACCCACAGGTGATATCAACTTTGAGCGCGTCCAGCGACTCCGAAGACGCTTCTTCATATATGGATACTCTTTGCAGATCATGTGGGCTGTAGACCCCTTCATCTGCCCCACAATTTTGTTGATCTCAGTGTGCGGGTCAACATCCAGAAGCCAATGCACGGGGTCGGGCATGACTTCCATCTCATGAACCAAGTATAGTCAGCTTGCTTCTCAAGAATGCGTTTCTTCAAGCGTATTTCAACCTCACCAGTCAATACCTTGCGTCGATATTTTGGACAGCAAATGACGTGATATGGACAGCCATAGACAATATTGTGAGAAGTACGGTATTTTTTGTCCTGTCCAGCTATTTCCATCTATCAAAACCAATAGATTATATACTATATTTGACCAGCAGCGGCGAACAAAAAAGTTTGCAGCAAAAACGGGTGCCGGATGGTCAAAAGTCAACAGCAGGTTCAAGTTTACCTGAAGTTGAGTGAAGGTGTGGTGGGCAGCTCTAGTTTCGCTCATTGAGATGACTTCAAGCGTCTTATTTTTGAAAGTAAATCGACGGATTCTACGGTAATTGCCACCCTCTATAATAACATACGCATTTCTGAAATCCGAAACAAATTAACGACTAGGTGTATTCAGTTTGTTTAGGTCACGGTCTTACAATAATTATTCCCTCGATTTTTACACAATAATGCGTTACAATTGGAAAAAATTTGCAAGGTATGTAAATTGAGAAGGTAACATGGACAGCACACTGAAAACAGAAATCTACCAAAACTATAGTAATCCTGCCTGGGTACATGAGAATGCAGATACGTTATTTGAACTGGTTTCGTTGGCATTTCCGAATCCAGAATTGAAAACCGAGGCGATTGAAATTCTCCTCCTCATCTTCCCCTATTTGCTCGATCATCCTGAACTCAAACAGTGGGGTGAAATGATTACATCATCTGTGCATCGAGTCAATACCATCGAACCATCAGGATTGTTGGAAGGCCAGCCTACTTTTATCATCGGTGATATCTTCGTCTTGTGTTCACAAGAAGTCCCTAAACCACTTCCCTCCATCACACCCTACCGCAAACGCCACCGCCGCCCACGCCATCGTTTGAACGGTCGTCATTTTGCTGAGAGCTATCTGGCTTTGTTCATGGTCCTCTTTTCGTATCACCCTGACCACTTTACCCAATCACATGTGCATGCTGCTCTTGATCTAGTACAAGCAATCAACCTACCATATTACTATTACAAGCTTTATCAATCATTGGCGATGGTGTATATCAAATGGGGCAGTCTACAAACCGCCAGTGATTATGCCCATGAAGCCTTGATATACTGGAATAAGCAAGATCAAATCCGGCATGTCGTTGTCCTAGAACAAGCGATCAGCGCTTACATAATGGGCTTGACCATACGAGGCAATACACGAGTTGCTATGTCTTACTTTAAGGAATCAGAAGCGGCATTTAATGCATTGGGGTATGGACAGCAGCAGGCTGTTGTCCTGACCGAAATGGGAGGAGTCTGGATCAAAGATGAAGCCTATACCGAGGCGATAGAAGTTCTGGTGAGTGCTCTGGACAAGTTAGCACTATATAACCGCCCACGCCACAGAGCCACTGCTCATCATCATATTGGGCTGGCCTACGCTAGTCAGGATCAGTACGACCTGGCCCGGCAGCATCTTGATTCTGCTATGCATATCTGGACTGAACTGAATGAACCACAGCAGCAGGCTTACGTTGATTGTGGATTAGTTTATTTGGACATTCAGATGGGTAAACCTGATGTGGCGGTTGACCGGTTGCAGGTGCTCCTTGATGAGCATTTTACAGAACCGAATTGGATACACTTCCGTGAAAGGATACTCGTTCCCCTGTTGGATACTATAAAGAAACAGGAACTGGTTCCCTCACTGGTCCCGATTCTGTAGGCATTCCCTATACCAACTCTTGACACCGTAGAACGATACCGGTACAATGCTCGGTCTCTGGCCAAGGTAGCTCAGTTGGTAGAGCGTCGCACTGAAAATGCGGGTGTCGGCAGTTCAAGTCTGCCCCTTGGCACAGCCCAGGTTCATCTCGAACCGGGCTTTTTTCTTCCCAATATAAAACTAATTTTTTTACATTGTGTTAAAATCTCTCGACAATCGTCACTATCTACTTTGACGGGGTTTTAGTAGGTACATGATATGGTTATCATTGGGAGACATGCCAAACATGAGTCTATCATCATATAACATTAGCGTTCTCCTTGTTGTTGTCGTCAGTTATCTCTTGGGATCAATCCCAACCGCTTATCTGATTGGGAAACTACACGGTATTGATATCTTTGCAAAGGGGAGCGGCAATATGGGCGCAACCAATGTCGCCCGAACCCTAGGGATACGCTGGGCGATTTTTGTCCTTGTGTTTGACATTATCAAAGGCATCGTTGCGATTGTGATCGCCCGCATGATTATGGTTGATAGTAGCAAAGCAGCCGCCACAACCGTCGCGGCCATTGTCGTCATTATTGGACATAACTGGTCGTTGTTTGCAACCCTGTTCACCGGGACCCTCCGCGGTGGCAAAGGGGCCGCGACTGCGTTTGGCACCTTGTTAATGATTGCCCCGGCTTATGTCATCATCGGTGCGGTTTTCCTCGGTGGGGTGGTCGTCGCACGGACGCGCTATGTCTCGTTGGCAGTACTAGCTGCATTTTCACTGGCCATTGGTTGGTTGATGGTGTTAACATTGCAACAACAGCTTGAGTCATGGGTTATTGTCTATTCAACACTTATTGCGATCCTCCTGATACTGCGGTTTAAGGGCAACATTCAGCGCTTACTAGATGGCACAGAACGACGCTTGGGGGAACACTTATAATCTTGATTCTCACGGCCGAGAACGCGGTGATTGCGAACCTGACGCCGTTTTTGCCTCCCCAGTTCAGTCGTACAATTCCCGGCAGTACCCTTAAGCCCAAAGCATCCCGCCGTGCCCGTACGTCGACTGTTGCAACATTGGTCACAACGTCGGTGCCATAACACATGTATCAAGACTCCACTGACAACTAGCGAGGAGGTTCTTATCGCCCAGCGCTCTCCCGATTGGGTAGGGTACACCATCCACAGCTTGAGGCGACTTCGGACAAGACCCACTCTGAACTCCGGGATGACCCGAAGCTCCCAGACAAAGGCCCTTCTCTGGCTGGTTCCATTCCACTCAACGCCACCCGGAGGAGAATGTCCACACCCGACCATACCGCCCTGGCATGATCCGCGTTGAGCGTCTTACCGCCAAAAATGCACTGTACAGATCGTGCTGGGCTTCAACACCACACGCACAGTGATATCAACGCTACGGTAAGGGCTTCTTCACCACCGCACCATACGTTATGACAGGTCTGGCTCAGTGTCGTCGTCCACGCCAGCATTCTCAGCCTTGCGTCGCAATTGCTCAACGAACATCCCCGGCGCCCTCATCCCCACTGAGCGACCAAGTTCATGCAACTTCGTGCGTGTCTTGCGTTGACGCCCTGAAGTGTGCCATGTCTTCTTGCCGGGTTTGATCGTGCCATCTGGGTTGTTGGCGCGATGCTAATTCAACGCAGAACTGCTTGAGAAAGGCATCGGTCTCACCCACACCAGCAACCATTGACGGGCCAATGTCCAGTCCGACATAGCCCTGTCCCGGCTGGTTCTTCGGCTTCTGGTAGGGCTGACCTTCGCAAACCAGTTGAGCGTAGAAGCACGGTTTGCCGTTGAGTTTGCGGCGGACTATTCGCACATATTTCACCCGGCAACTCAGACCGTGCGCCACCACCGGGTCGTCCAGGTCTAATGAGGGCTGGAAGTTCCACCCCTTTCCAAACCACACGATTATCCTTCTAACGGATACCACTGCACTGCCTTGAAAGCGCGGTTCGCCGGACCAGGAATGCGTGAACCGTGCTGCATCGTGATGGAGGTCATACTCCCGGAAGCCAACCGCTTTGTTAGCTTCTTGGTATGCTTTGGAACGACGGTTGTCTTTTGATAGGCTTTCGACTGGCGCAGCAACATCAACCGCCACAAGCTCTCGGCAGGCAGGCGTTGTAGACCTGTCGCGCCGCTTCCAGGCGGGCTTGCAGGGTTTTCTCCGCCTGCGGGGCAACTCGCAGCGGCAGTTCAAGCACAAAATAGATAAATCTAGGAGCTTCGGGCGCGGTTCCGGTAAAGATCAACAAAATCAATCAGCTGCAACCCGAAGAACTTGTAGTAAAGATAGTTGATAATCCACTATCCAAGATAATCAGCAGTAAGACATTATATCTCCCCACATGATAATAACGGTTGTCGGATTGTCCTAGATTATATTTTCGGGCAGCTTCATCATTATGCTTTTATGCTTCCCATCGTTTACGTGTATACTGCCGATCACGCCCCCAACGATGGCTATTCTTATCTCCTCTGCGCCCTTGCTTAACCAATGACCCACGATAAATTATACTAATACATCGAGTAACTAAATTTATTTTTATGATATTATAATTTACAAAATATAATCCACTTGTTCACGTTTGACAACAAAATCGGCGTTTGCCCTACTCACATCGGGGCTTAATCCTCAACTATACCAAGCTGTGGTAGACTGGAGATATAAACAAATAGAATTAGGGGAATGATCCTCAAAATGTACATGGTTGATTTGTAATCGATTTAAAATGATAACAGTGAGATGAGATGAGCACGATAAACGGCTCCACACCCTATAGTGGCATCGTTCACATCGAGAACCTCAGCAAAACCTATGAAGAAGGGGGCAAGATGCGGCGTGTACTGGATACCGTCGCACTGGACATCGCCAAGGGTGAATTCTTCGTCATGCTGGGCAAAAGCGGCAGTGGCAAATCCACTCTACTTAACCTCATCAGCGGCATTGATAAAGCCGATAACCCCAAATCCACCCAGATTGTCGTCGGCGATACCAACATCACCACATTGGACGAAACCACCCTCACACGCTTCCGGCGTGATCACATTGGCATTGTCTTTCAATTCTTTAATTTGATCCCCACTTTGACTATCTTGGAAAATGTCACGCTGCCTTTGGAACTGCGCGGTCAGAAGCGGCGCCTAGTTGAAAAGAAAGGTCGTGCCCTGCTGGAACGGGTGGGCTTAGTAGACCGGGCCCACGCCTTCCCAGATAAGCTCAGTGGTGGCGAACAACAACGGGTGGCAATTGCGCGTGCATTACTGCATGAGCCTATGTTAGTATTGGCAGATGAACCAACGGGGAATCTGGACGAAGAAACAGGCGAACGGATTCTATCGCTCTTATTAGAACTGACACGCGACGCGGGCAAGACACTCATCATGGCCACTCATAGCCCCGAAATTGTGCCACTGGCAGATCGCGTGTGCCGGATACACGAAGGTCAATTGAATATCACGCACAACCAGACGTTGACGGCGGATATTCAAGCCTAGAGTTAGGAAAGCGATGATGGTTAATTCCAACGAAATCAAACAGTTATTGGTTGAACTCAAAGACATCAACAAAGACAAGCGCCGTACAGCAGTCATGAAGCTGGGCTTAGCAGGTGGCGACGAAGCAGTCCGGGCGCTAATGCGGGCGGTACAGGATCATCAGGAAGATTTGATTGTACGCGGTAGAGCCGCGCTTATGCTGGGCAAATTGGGTGATACACGCGCCGTTGATCCCTTGATCCGTGCCCTAGATGCACCAGGATTTAAAACACCCCTCCATGCAGCAGAGGCACTCGGCAAATTGGGCGACTCACGCGCTATCGAACCCCTGCTGATGCTGGTGGCGGCTTCCAGCGATAAAACACGCGAGGCCGCGCTTGAAGCCCTTTCTCAGCTGGGGTATCAAGAGCCAGAAGCGCAATAAGCCATTTGCTGATGAATTTCCCCCACTGGAACCGGAAACTGGAGCCGATTCTCCGGCGGAGCCAGCGGACAGATATACTTCGGATTGTAAAAGCACGATGGATGATAGGCAAAGTTAAAATCCAGCACCACACGCGCCGCCGTGATGCCTAAATCCGCCCCCTTGATCGTATCCAACAGATAACGCCCACCGCCATAGGTCGTACTGCCATTGGTTGCATCCCGAAACGGCAAGAAAATCCCCCCCCCCATAGCCTTGAATCCACAATAGCGTCAATTCAGCATCCATTCCCGATGGCAGCGTCAGGTAGACTTTGCCCGCCCGCACCAATCGAATCGTGCCCTCCGGCAGTTCGCCCTTGATCTCGTCATGTTCCACATCAAAGTCAATCGGCAGGTCATAACGCCAGGCCGGATCGTAGTCGGCATAGGGGATACCCTGGAACGTATCCCGTTCATGATCTTCTAGCACCGACAACGGATGGGTGCGGATGAGATCGTCGCGGGCTGCCCGCCACTTCAACCAGGCGTCATGCGGGTCAGGATTGGCCCGCACCGCCGCATAATGCTCGGCGACGGTATGACGATAATGGGCAAGCGATGGGTAGTTCATGTGAGTCTTTTAATTGTGATCTTGCTCATCATTGAGTTTGTTCAGTTTTTCCCTAATCCACTCAACATTTTCGCTATCATCCATATCTTGAAAAATGTCCAATGCCTGTTGATAGTATTTGGCCGCTTCCTCAGTCTCACCCAGACTCTCATAGGCATCACCAAGATTTAGTAGGGTCCGCCCCTCCAAACGTCGATCCCCGATCTCCCGCACAATCTCCAACGCTTCCTTTAAGGAGCCGAGCGCTTCCTCAGTCTGACCCAGACGGCCATAGATCGTACCAAGATTTAGTAGAGTGCGCCCCTCCAAACGTCGATCCCCGATCTCCCGCACAATCTCCAACGCTTCCTTAAAGGAGCCGATCGCTTCCTCAGTCTGACCCAGACGGCCATAAGCAGCACCAAGATTTAGTAGAGTGCGCCCCTCCAAAGCTCGATCCCCGATCTCCCGCACAATCTCCAACGCTTCCTTTAAGGAGCCGAGCGCTTCCTCAGTCTGACCCAGACTCTCATAGGCATCACCAAGATTTAGTAGAGCACCCCCCTCCAAACGTCGATCCCCGATCTCCCGCACAATCTCCAACGCTTCCTTTAAGGAGCCGATCGCTTCCTCAGCCTGACCCAGACGGCCATAGATCGTACCAAGATTTAGTAGAGTGCGCCCCTCCAAACGTCGATCCCCGATCTCCCGCACAATCTCCAACGCTTCCTTTAAGGAGCCGATCGCTTCCTCAGCCTGACCCAGACGGCCATAAGCAGCACCAAGATTTAGTAGAGCACTCCCCTCCAAACGTCGATCCCCGATCTCCCGCGCAATCTCCAACGCTTCCTTAAAGGAGCTGAGTGCTTTCTCAGCCTGACCCAGACTCTCATAGGCATCACCAAGATTTAGTAGAGCACGCCCCTCCAAAGCTCGATCCCCGATCTCCCGCACAATCTCCAACGCTTCCTTAAAGGAGCCGAGCGCTTCCTCAGTCTGACCCAGACGGCCATAAGCAGCACCAAGATTTAGTAGAGCACTCCCCTCCAAAGCTCGATCCCCGATCTCCCGCGCAATCTCCAACGCTTCCTTTGAGGAGCCGATCGCTTCCTCAGCCTGACCCAGTTCGACATAGATCGTACCAAGATTTACTAGGGTCCGCCCCTCCAAAGCTCGATCCCCGATCTCCCGCACAATCTCCAACGCTTCCTTAAAGGAGCCGAGTGCTTTCTCAGTCTGACCCAGACGGCCATAGATCGTACCAAGATTTACTAGGGCCCGCCCCTCCAAAGCTCGATCCCCGATCTCCCGCGCAATCTCCAACGCTTCCTTTGAGGAGCCGAGCGCTTCCTCAGTCTGACCCAGACGGCCATAGATCGTACCAAGATTTACTAGGGCCCGCCCCTCCAAAGCTCGATCCCCGATCTCCCGCACAATCTCCAACGCTTCCTTTAAGGAGCCGAGCGCTTCCTCAGCCTGACCCAGTTCGACATAGATCGTACCAAGATTTACTAGGGTCCGCCCCTCCAAAGCTCGATCCCCGATCTCCCGCACAATCTCCAACGCTTCCTTAAAGGAGCCGAGTGCTTTCTCAGTCTGACCCAGACGGCCATAAGCATCACCAAGATTTAGTAGAGCATCCCCCTCCAAAGCTCGATCCCCGATCTCCCGCGCAATCTCCAACGCTTCCTTTGAGGAGCCGATCGCTTCCTCAGCCTGACCCAGACGGCCATAAGCAGCACCAAGATTTAGTAGGGTCCGCCCCTCCAAAGCTCGATCCCCGATCTCCCGCACAATCTCCAACGCTTCCTTTGAGGAGCCGATCGCTTCCTCAGCCTGACCCAGTTCGACATAGATCGTACCAAGATTTAGTAGGGTCCGCCCCTCCAAAGCTCGATCCCCGATCTCCCGCGCAATCTCCAACGCTTCCTTAAAGGAGCCGAGTGCTTTCTCAGTCTGACCCAGACGGCCATAAGCATCACCAAGATTTAGTAGAGCATCCCCCTCCAAAGCTCGATCCCCGATCTCCCGCGCAATCTCCAACGCTTCCTTTGAGGAGCCGATCTCTTCCTCAGCCTGACCCAGACGGCCATAGATCGTACCAAGATTTACTAGGGCCCGCCCCTCCAAACGTCGATCCCCGATCTCCCGCACAATCTCCAACGCTTCCTTAAAGGAGCCGAGCGCTTCCTCAGTCTGACCCAGACGGCCATAAGTAACACCAAGATTTAGTAGAGCACCCCCCTCCAAACGTCGATCCCCGATCTCCCGCACAATCCCCAGCATTTCCTCCAGGTCTCCTATCATTTCCTCAGAAGCAATATTGTGTTCCCCTAGACGGAGAAGATAGCCAATTTTTGCCCTCAATACCTCGACATCCTGCCGTTGGCCCTCTGGTGGTAGGGGTTGAGTTCCAAAGAAGTCAACCGCGCGTTGTCGCCAGACACGCTCAGTTTGGACCGGAATCCGTTCATCACAGTATTTCCAGTCAAGCGGATGCAAACTAAATTTTCGGGTTTGCTGTTCATAAAGGACAAAGCGGGAGGCAACCAATCGCTCCAATACGTCATGGATATTGTCATCCGCTTCGAGCATGAACGCGATGGCCTCTTTGGTAACTGGCCTGTCATAGACCGCTAGGGCTTTCATCACCTTTTGCATGATGGGGGGTAAGCTATCAATCGCCAGTTTGACAATATATTCGGTTACAACGTCTTCTAACCGCTTGAGTAAATCGTCAAAGCTCTCGGTTTTCGCATTGGTCAGCCGGCCCATTGCGGCTGCTAATACACGGGGGAATCCCAGTGTTCGCTTTATCAAATTATCAAGTGGCCCGTCCTCTGAGGGAAGCTTGTGCTCGCTGTCAAGCGACCTGAGCAGGTCAATAGCATCCTGCCTGCTCAGGCCATCATCAAGTGGGAAAGGGCCTACATGACCAGCAACAAGTGAATCCAAGTTCAGGGGATACTGGGTTGTGAACAGAATCGTCAACCCACCTCTGTGCACCGTCTCATTGACTAAATGTTCCAGGTCAGAGTCTTTGATGCGATGCGTTTTGGAGTTTTGCAGCCTTTCAAAATTATCCAGGAAGAGGATGTATTTGCCTCCGTCCAAGGCAGCGAATAGGCTGGCACATTTATCGGAGGACGAGGCACGAGGATTGACGAATTTCCTGTCAAAAACTTCTGCAAATTCATTGACAATGCGATCCACACCGATTTCTTGAAAGCTATCACTAGGTGTCAGAGATACAAAGTCATCAATGGTTTGTTGGTCCTTCAACTTGGCGATCACTTTGCAGGCCAAGCCAGTTTTGCCGATGCCAGAGCGTCCAGAGATGGTGATGAGGCGTGTGCCTTTGCGAATGGCGTCCGAAATCTCTTCAATTTTTTTATCGCGCCCATAAAAAGGCTTGGCTTTATCAAAGGTCTGTGGCAGCGTCCCTGAAGAGCGCACTTTCGGCACAGGTTCCGTTTTTATAGTTTGCCTGGAATCCCCAAGGTTGATATTCAAGTTCCGGACGGGTGATTCATCAAAATGAGCAAGGGCAGTAGAAGATGGCCCGTCTTCCACTGCCTCAGTTAGTTTTTTGAGGGACCTCCGGCGTTGATTTCGTCAATATTGAGTTCTTCAAATTCACTATCTCTTGCCTTGAAGCCTGTCGCACCTGCTTTAGCATGGATTTGCTTTATGCGGGCGATACCAACTTTGACACCGTCCAGATCAATACCAATTGCCCTAGGGACATCGCTGGCATGTGTTTCAACAGCTTTTGTGATATCCTCGGCAAGTTGGATGACTTCGGGGTCTTTGTCGGCTTCCTTTTCAGAGAGCATTTTTTGCACACTCTCTCTCGCCGCAATTCTGATGTGTGATCAGCTTCCAAATTAGCAAGACTGATCTGATAACGATCTTGAATGTAGGTTTTCAGACCGTTGTAAGCATCTTTGACAGCCTGCTCAGCCGTTGGTCTAAATCCAGCCGCAATACCTAATACAATGGCCTGGATGATCGGTTCCATTTCACTCTTCCCAGAGATACATGTACTCTTATAGACAATCCGTAACTTACTATTATCATACCATCCGTTTAACGCTTAAGCCAAAGACTCTTAGAAGTGAAATCAAAAAGTTCCTTATGTGGGCGGAATGGTGCCGCCGCCGCGCAACTTTTTTCGGCGGCAGCAAGGCGGAAGACACCGGCGGAAGACACCGGCGGAAAACCGGGGAGAATGGGCGGGAAATAGCAGGCAAAACGGTCTCCAAGTAAGTCGCATACAGCCTTAGTTTAGTTGAAAAAAGTTGATTTGGGAGAACATGTTGCAGAACTTATATTCTGATTGTGATAATAATGAAAGCTCTGTTAGATCGTTTGGAGGATGAGTTTGCTCTACATCCACAACACGTTCGGGATACGAGCAACTATTCTCACCGCGTTGCTCTCCAGCTATCAGTAGTTTACATCGGTCTTGTAATCCGAATAGTCTCAAGGAGCAAAGATTGTTCTTCTGGCACGGGCACAAAGCCAAAGCTGAATTTGCCCTGGGGTGTGACGATAGCATATTGATTATCAACCCAGGCGATGAAGCCGAGTGGCCCGCGGGGCGAATGGTGGGTCTGATGAACAATTTTACCATCCACGCTGAAGGTCACGCTGTCTTCGCGCCAATCAAGTGTGTAGATGTGCCACGTCTGCATCATCGCCTCATTTAATTCACACTCACTTACCCTCAGGGTATGCTGAGCAACAGGCCATAGTCGCTCATATAGGGGACGAAAGCGCATGAAGAGAAAGCCTAATGGTGCGAGAGGCAGCAGCGCCAGAAAAGGCCAACCCGTCGCGTCGAATGTCGCCACTTTCCAGCCGTGCCCTGGTACGCCTTTTGCCAAAGCCATGTTGTTGGGGGGCGATCCATAGAAGAACCACAGGGCCTTTGGCAAGCGTAGATTGTGCTCGTTAGGTGAAAAGGGGTGATTCCAGAAGCCAAATCCGGCTGTGCCTTGGATGTTACCTTCAAAGCGGGCCCGTAATGTTAAGCGCAGCGGTGGTTGATTACTGAAATCGCTGCGGGTTCGATAGGTGCTGATCTGCGCATCCTGATAGGAGGTAGCAGAAACAGGCGGTAGAGTCAACCGTACTGACTCGCCCGACTGATCAACTTGCCCCTGCCCGATTTTGAGTGTAATCAAGTTCATGCTCAACGGTTTTTCATGAAGGTCTGTGTTAGAATCGAACTGATGAATGTGTAGATCAATATAGGTAAAACAATGTTACGTAATCTAGTTTTGCTGCTCGTGTTGGTTTTGGTTGTTCCGATCAGCGCACAGGATGATCCTCTGCCAAACCCGACACAGATTTTCACGGATGTCTACAATCAGGCCAGTCCATCAGTTGTGTCCATCAAGGTTAGCGGTATGGAATCCCACCCTGAGGTAGAAGGCAGTATCCCGAATATCCCCTTCTCGTCGGGCGGTTCGGGCTTTGTGATTGACATTAAAGGCTATATTGTAACCAATTTCCATGTAGTTGATAATGCCGATCGGATTGAGGTCGCCTTTTTTGATGGTACGCAGGTCCAGGCAGAGGTCATCGGCATTGATCCCGATTCCGATCTGGCGATAATTGCTGTGGAACTCCCTGCTGAGCACCTCATCCCACTGGAATTCGCGGATTCGGACGCATTGGAGATTGGTCAGACCGTGCTAGCAATCGGCAGCCCGTTTGGGCAACACTGGACATTAACCAGTGGTATTGTAAGCGCTGTAGACCGGACGATTCCTGGTTTAACACTCTATTCAGTGGGGAGTGTTATCCAGACGGATGCTGCCATCAACCCCGGTAATAGTGGCGGCCCTTTACTTGATCTTGCTGGGCGTGTGGTCGGTGTTAACTCACAAATACGCACGGATACAGGCGGCAACTCTGGTGTGGGCTTTGCCATTCCCAGTAACTTAACCAAGCGAGTTGCCAATCTGCTGATTGAAGACGGAGAAGTCGAATACAGCTTCCTGGGTATTCGAGGTGGGGATGTGACCTTAACCATAATTGAGGAGCTTGGCCTGCCGAATAACTTCCAAGGGATTATGGTGTCGTTTGTCCAGCCAGATGGGCCAGCGGCGCAGGGCGGATTCCAATCGCTCGACTTTGATGAAGATGGCAATTTCATTGGAGGCGACATTATCACCGGGGTTGAAGGCATAGACCTGCGGAGTATGAACGACCTCATCACTTATCTGGCGCGCAATACGTCACCGGGCGATACCATAACCTTTGCTGTGCTCCGTAACGGCGAAGAAGAAATCGAATTGGAGGTACGGCTGACACCACGGCAGCGTTAGAGCTTAAGGTTATCATAAGGTCACGATAAGTTTGTTGTAAAGTCTGCGCCGAGATTCATCATTTATCCTATCTTCAATAGCTTGTTTTGTGGAGGAATGATGATGCACAAAAGAATGTCAATTGTGGCTGTATTGGCATTGATGTTATGTATGGTTATTATGCCAATGGTCTCGGCTAATGATGAGCCATTGGCGAACCCAACACAGTTATTCATGGACATTTATGATCAGGTTAGTCCGTCCGTTGTTGCCATCAACGTATTGGGTTCTAGTGAAGAGCAGCCCTTCGCAGCCGGTGGCACAGGCTTTGTGGTTGATACTGACGGTCATATCGTGACGAATTTCCATGTGATTGATGGCGCAGACCGGATTGAGGTCGCATTCTTGGATGGAACCCAGGTCCGGGCGAAGGTGGTTGGTACTGATCCCGATTCCGACTTGGCAGTTATCCAGGTTGATATGCCCACTGAGCGACTGATTCCGCTAGAATTCGCGGACTCGGATAGGCTGGAAGTTGGTCAGACTGTGCTAGCAATTGGCAGTCCATTTGGGCAGCGCTGGACCTTGACCAGTGGCATCGTCAGTGCGGTTGACCGTACTATTCAAGGCTTGACCCAATTCTCTGTTGGTAGTGTCATTCAGACGGACGCTGCGATCAACCCCGGTAACAGTGGCGGGCCTCTACTAGATCTGGCAGGCCGTGTGGTGGGTGTCAATGCTCAGATTCAATCGCAATCGGGCAGCAACTCTGGCGTTGGCTTTGCCATCCCCAGTAACTTAACTCATCGTGTGACAAACTTGCTGATTGAGCAGGGATATGTTGAATACAGCTTCCTGGGTATTAGTGGCGGCAACATCAGCCTGTCTGTGATTGAACAGCTAGAACTTGTGAACAATACACAAGGTATTGTTGTTTCGACAGTCGCAGAAGGCAGCCCGGCAGATCGTGGGGGCTTCCTCGCAGCTGAATTTGATGAAGAAGGCAAGATCCTCTCAGGCGATATTATCACCGCGATTGATGGGTACAACCTGAACAGTATGAATGATTTGATCGCGTATCTGGCTCGTAATACCTCCCCAGGCGACACCGTGACCTTCTCGGTGCTGCGCGATGGCACAGAGGAGCTTGACCTGGAGGTACGCCTCATTCCACGACAACGATAATTCCCCTGCCCACAGCCGTCTCTCATGTGAGCAGGAGTTGATCTCCTCTTTCTTCCCTAGTGTTAGAGGGACTTTCAACCAAATCTGAAAGTCCCTCTTATTAATTCCGCATAAGTTTGTAAAGCTGATGCAGTAAGCCCCGATTGCGCATCCCAATTGCTGTAATCAGTATCGCCAGGATATGCAGGCTCAATGTCAGGATCAAGACTTCTATTGGGGGCCATGTGAACTCAAAAAGATCAGGGAGCAGGGTTGCTGTGGCCAATGCCGCGCCTGTGAGCAGAATTGTCGTCCAGACAATGTTGGGATTATCCACCAGGGTCCGTGGCTGGGTGATATCTGCACCGTGAACATGCCAGGTGTTCATCATACTATAGAGAATGAAAAACAGTGTCATGGCGCTGCGAGCAACCCGCACATCATTGGTGGCATAAAACGCCACGACATACATAATCGCCATCGCTACGGCCCCAGTCAGGCCAGCGGTAATCACATAATCCATGACATCATCGCGGAAGTTGTTGATGGGTGCTACTCGGACTAATCCCAACGCGATGAGGCCGCCGACAATGTTGATCGTCCCAAACGCTGCCCAACTGATCTGAATGGGTGTGATGGGAAAAGGCAATGCCATAAACATCACGAAGATGAAGAGTGCGGTATTGTAGACGTTCTTCGTCAAGAACATCTTGGTCGTGCCATAGATTTTGTGGGTAATCTCCCGGCCTTCGTAGAAGGCTTTGGGCAGTGTGGACATGGCATTATTCATCAAGACGATATCGGCGATGTCCTTACTGATTTGTGCGCCATCGTTCATCACAATGGCGAGATCAGCGGCTTTGAGGGCGGGCACATCGTTGACACCATCTCCCACCATTGCCACATGATGCCCCTGCTGCTTCAGTGCACTGACGATGCGCTGTTTGGTTGTGGGTTCAATGCGGGCGAAGACTTCTGTATCTCTGACCACAAGTGTTAGTTCATCATCGGATAGGGATTTGAGTTGGCTACCGACACGGATTTCGGTGGGGTTCAGGCCTGCCTGCTGGACGGTGGCGCGGACGGTTTCGATGTTGTCGCCGGAGATGACCTTGAGTTGAACGTTTTGTTCCTGGAAAGCGTGGATTGTATCTTGAATGTCGTCCCGGATGCGGTCCCTAATGGTGATCAAGGCCATCGGTTGGGCATTTTCGATGGGGCTGGTGGGGGCTGGTGGTGTTTCAAGTTGTGCCAGGGCCAATACGCGCAACCCTTGGGCAGCATAAGCATTGGCGTGGGCATAGTGATCACTGTCTGGATCAAAGATGCGTTCTGGCGCACCCAGGATGAGGGTGCGATCATCCTCAATAACTGCGCCCCATTTGCGGGCTGAGTTGAACTGGATTTCGTGTAGATTAGCGGGCATGGGATCGAGGGGGGTGCCTAGATATTGAGCAATGGCAACTGCTGTGCTGTTGTGGTTCGTGATGTTGTTCAGGTAGGTGTGGAAGGCTTGCTCGATGGCGTCTTGTTTCCACCCGTCTAAAGGTTCGATCTGAGATACCGCCAGCTTGTTTTCGGTAATTGTTCCAGTTTTATCGAAGCACAGCACGGTCACATTCGCCAGCGATTCGACGGCATTCACACGTTGAATGAGCGTTTTGTGGCGGCTAATGTTAACCGCACCGATGGTCAGCGATACGGTAATAACGAGGATCAGTCCCTGTGGAACGAGGCTGGTCGAGAAGACAATAGTGTTGCGCACCATGTCTAATAAGGGAAGATCGCTGCGATAGCCCGCCAGGAAGAGCATGGGCCCAAAGATAACCAGAACAACCAGCGTCATCTGCACAATGGCAGCGACTCGTTTCTGGGTGGGGGTGCTGACATTTTTATAAGCACTGGCAATTGATGATAGACGGTTGACTGTGCTTTCTGCCCCGATGCGAGTCGCCTGCATTAGACCGGAACCAGCCAGACAAAATGAGCCGGAGTAAAGCGCATCATCCGGGTGTTTATCAACCGCCTCGGATTCACCCGTCAGGTGGGATTCGTCGATCTCCAGTTCGTTGCTTTCGACCACCTGACCATCCGCGACTAGTCGGTCTCCAGGTCGGATAATGATGATGTCATCTTTGACCACTTCTTGATCGCTGATAGTTTGTGGTTCACCCTCCCGAATCACTTTGACTGTGTGCGCAGCCAGGCGGGCCAGTTTTTGTAACTTGCGCTTGGCATTGAGTTCCTGAAGGGTTCCGGTTAAAGCATTGGTGACGACACTGAACCCGGCGAAGAACACTGTCGCATAATCCTGCGAGATCAAGACGATGAGCAACATGATAAACAGAACGACATTAAATGTATTCAGAACATTATGCCGGATGATCTGCCAATAGGTGCGGGTGACGCGCAGTTCAAAGGCGTTGGATTCACCGCGTTTGATTCGTTCATGTACTTCGGCCTGGGTAAGTCCCGTGATCGGGGTAGATGATGTAGTGGGTGGTGTGATTACACTCATGTGCCATGTCCGGTATTTGGATTCTGATCCGTTACACTTAGAATATTGTACGTCTTTCGGCAAAACTGTCATAGGTCTATGGGTAGTCGTTTACGAATCTTAATTATGTTGATGGGTGCAGTGGTGGTGGTTGTGACTTACACCTATCCCTTGTGGCGACCTGATCCGATGGCAGGGGTGGAAGAGGCGGTGATCTTTCCTGCATTGAATGCTGCGCAGTTGGTGGGCTTTCAGGCGCTGCCCGCAGCCGACCAGCGAGTCTATCTCCAGATGCGCGATGTGAATGTGATTATGGCGGAAGATATGGTACGTGCAAGGCTGCGCCCGGATGTGGCGCTGCCGCCGGAACAGCAGGACTCCCTCTCAACGGATGGTGCAGTGGTGGTCGCGGCAGGGGAATTTGCCCCGGTGGTGTTGCCAGAAGATGATGAACGGGAACCCTCGCCGTTTCATGCTTTATTCAATGGAACGGCAGGCAAGGTGACGGTCTATCAATATGCCGATGGCAGCCAATTTATGCATATCGACAGCCTGGATGTGCATCGGGGGCCGAATTTGCGGGTGCTTTTGTCTAGATTACCTGATCCATTGAATGGGGAGGAAATTCTGGCGGATAACCTACGTCTTGATCTGGGGGCGCTGCCCGCGAACACAGGTAACATGAATTTCCATAGTGTGCCAGTGGACGTCAATGACTATGGCAGCGTGGTGATTTTTGACAGCACCTATAACGAGATTTTTGGCGTGGCAGAACTGAACTAACTGCCGCTGGTTCGAGAGCGTCAACTCTAAGCGGGGGGTGAACGCCGCCTGGAATATCCTGAGTCTCGCACTCAGATAAGGCAAACACAAAATTCGCTTGAGCCAGGTGAGCTGTCACGTTAAACTCGACCCGTCATTTATAGAAAGGTTGCATTGATGATCCATGAAACTGATTCCAAAACACAATATCTGGCCAATCAGATCGCAGAACTCGAAAATGAGGGTTTGTTCAACACCATCCGCACCATCGACAGCGCGATGGATGGCCGTATTGTCATTGACGGGAAGGAATTCCTCAACTTCTGCGCCAATAACTATTTGGGCTTAGCTAATCATCTGCGCTTGAAAGCTGCTGCCAAGAACGCCATCGATATCTATGGCGTCGGGCCGGGGGCCGTGCGAACCATCGCCGGAACCATGAGGCTGCACGACCAACTGGAAGCCCGTCTTGCCGAATTCAAGGGGGCGGACGCGGTGATTACGCTGCAAAGTGGTTTTACCGCCAACCTCGCCACCATTCCAGCACTGGTTGGGCGTGGCGACGTGATCTTTAGTGACCGCCTCAACCATGCCAGCATCATTGACGGCTGCCGCTTAAGCCGGGCACAGATTGTAGCTTATGAACACAACAATATTGACGACCTGCGCCAGAAAATCGCCGCGACTACCGAGTACAATCGCCGCATCATCATCAGCGATGGTGTCTTCAGCATGGATGGTGATATCGCCCGACTACCGGAACTCTACGAAGTCGCCAGTGAGCATGACATCCTGCTGATGGTTGATGACGCGCATGGTGAGGGTGTACTCGGCAAAGGCGGGCGCGGCATCGTCGATCATTTTGATCTTCATGGCAAAGTCGATATTGAGGTTGGCACGATGAGCAAAGCCTTTGGTGTCGTTGGTGGCATCGTCGCGGGCAAACAGGTCATCATTGACTGGCTCAAGCAACGCGGACGCCCCTTCCTCTTTTCCAGCGCAATGACTGTTCCTGATGTGGCGGCTTGCCTGGAAGCTGTCGATATGTTAGAAGAATCGGATGAATTGGTGGCACGGCTGTGGCGCAATGGCGAGTCCTTCAAGCAGGCCATGATCGACCTAGGCTTTAACACCGGACATACCCAAACACCTATCATTCCGGTCATGTTGGGCGAAGCAACACTGGCACAGGAATTCAGCCGCAAGTTGTTCGAGCAAGGCATATTTGCAATGGCTATTAGCTACCCGACGGTCCCGCAAGGCATGGCTCGTATCCGCGTGATGAACACCGCTGCCCACTCACTAGCTGACCTTGAGGAAGCACTGGCAGCCTTCCAGAGGGTAGGCAAGGAGTTGGGTATAATTGCATAACCTTATGTTACGATTTGAGTCAAGGCTGTTGCTTCATCATCAAAGGTGTGACGCACTGCTGCCGATAAAGTCGAACTTTCAGTTCGCTGCAGCTTCTACAGCACGCATGAGGAACCTCCCTCTACGTGAGGCTGTACAGACCCGTCCGATCTGGCTCGATTAAGTCTTGCAAAGCAAGGGCCTTGCTTTTGCAAGGATCTTGATTGTGGCATTGTGATCTCTATCGAGCCAGAGACCTCAAGCACATGCCACCCAACAATCCTTGAGTGTTAAACCCTCCAATATCACACCGCAGGTTGAGCAGGTTTTGGATGTGTGGACGGGATCAACCAACAGCACTTCACGTCCAGCGCTTCCAGCCTTGTGTGTGAGGTATTGTTTGAAAATACGCCGAACCGAAGGTTCGCACCCACTCTCCAAAACGCTCTTGCTGCAGACGTTTGGCTCTCCCGGTAGGAGTTGGGGTTTTGAACCTTCTCACCTGTGCTGGTCGTGACCCATGTGGATACCCCGACATCCAAGCCAACCAGTCGCTCAGTTTTTGGCAGCTTGGCTGGCTCTGGCAAGCGTACCATCGCCCTGCCTTGTGGGTGATCCGCAGCGTCTTGATCTGGCAGGGAACGAACCCACCGATGGCTCGATGCCAACGGACAGCGATACAACCCACACCGGACACCTTCAGACGACGTCCAGCCATCCTGAAGCCATTGCCATATTCTTTGAAGCCGAAGCTATGGAAGCGATGGCAGCCCTTGAAACGGGGATAACCCCGGTGTCTCGCCATTCTTGATCCGCCGAAAGAAGGCTTGAAAGGCCTTGTCGCAGTCCGCAGCCACCACCTGCAAGACATGACTATGAACGATTTGTGCTTGTGGAAAGCTCTTTTTGTCGTGCTTGACATTGCGAAGTTGGGTGTTTTTGCTCACACTTTGTTCTTCCAGTTGCCATGCCCATTTGCGTTCTTCCACACACCTGTTGTCGAAGTGCCGGGCGCAGGCCAAGATTTGCCAGAGATTATGCTCCTGGCTCTTGCTGGGATACAGGCGGTACTGGTAGGTCTTGAGCATCATTTCCCTTTTGGGGTTAGATCAACGCTAAACTCTGGCTAAAACCCTGAAAATCGCCTAACCGCGACCATTGAAATCGAACCAAAGGTTCGCTGCGGCTTGCGGCGGGCTCAAGCCCGTTTGTGTCATCAAACTTAGCGCCCGACCCAATCACGCAGATAGAGGAAATCGTGACCGATGGTGCGCTTGCTGACTTTGGCAATGTTGGGCATGGTTCGCTTGAAGTGGTTGGCTTTGACCCGTCGCCAGACATCATTGACAAAGGTCGCATCAAAGCCCTCGGCGATGACCTCATCAACCGTGAAACGCTCGTCCACGATTAGGTACAAGATTTGATCAACATCATTGTAAGTAAAGCCCAGTTCGTTCTCGTCGGTTTGGCCTTCCCATAGATCGGCGGAGGGTGGTTTGTTGATGATCTGACTGGGGACACCTATTGCTCGTGAAAGCTGCCGCACCTGATACTTGTACAGATCGGCGATGGGTTGTAGTGCCACGCCACTGTCCCCATAAATAGTCGAGTAGCCCAACAAGAACTCGGTTTTGTTGCTCGTGCCCATTGGCAGCAAGCTTCGTGCCGCACTCTGGTCATACAGAACAATCATGCGTGCCCGTGCCATGATGTTACCTGCGCGGAGTCGGTTTATGTCGGGGAATTGCTCGATGAGTGAGTCTGCCATCCCGGTGATGGGTACGGTGATGCTTTCCAATCCCAAGTCTTCAATGACAGCTTCCGCATCAATCAAGCTGGATTCAGACGAGGTTTTGTAGGGCATCCGCACTGCCAGCACATTTTCTGCACCGAGGGCGTCCGCACTCAAATAAGTGGACAGGGCCGAGTCAATGCCACCGGAAAGGCCCAGGACTGTCCCTTTCATCCCGGCCTTTTCGATCTGATCTTTTATGAAGCCACTGATCATCTTGCGGGCGAGATCGGTATTGATGTCCAGGCGATGGAGCATATCCGGTAAGGTCATGGTTAATCCTTGGTGCAGTCGGCTAGTGGAAATACGCTTCGGTGATGATTGTCTCATATCAATCAACCAAAATTCAGACAGCTGAAGCGGGTTACCCTGCTGGCTGTTGGCTAAACTCAGCAATCTTGTGTGGATAGCCCTCAGAGATTGCCATCTCCGTTAAATATAACATGCCATTGGTGCGGGCTTCCATCAAGACAACCATACGGTATTCATCTGTTGCTAATACCTGCTGGACACGTAGGCCGCCCGTCGCATCATGGACCCGCTTCAGTTCCGTTCGCCATTCAGCAAGTGAGTTTGCTTCGAGTGCTTCATCAGTGCTGTATTCGGCGATGAAGCGCTCAATGGCATCCGGGTTGCCTGTGTTAAATGTCTTCAGAAAACCAGCGAAGCGCCGCCCCACCTTCGTCTGCATCAAGACCTGTAGGCTCATTAATTAGTGCAAGAGTTCTTCGTGACGATCCAGGAAATTCTGCTGCACCAACCATTCCAGACCAATTGTGAACTCCAAATCAGGTAGCCCTGTACCGTCTTGCATCTCAAAGTCTTCAATGTAGCGACCATCGCCCGCGTTTTCTAACAGCCAATAGAGGATACATTCGCCGTAAAGACGCGCCAGATCGTTGTTTGTTTGCGTGGTCATAATTAGCGTTCGTCTCCATTCAGGATGCGAGTCAGTTCACGTAGAATCAAATGAGGGCGCTCATCCCGTAGCAGAGGCAACCGGCTGCGGGTACGATGCACTTGATTCAAGTCAATTGTCTGGGTGATAAGGGTTTCATCGAAATACTGCCCGTGTGTCATAAAGTCTCCATTAGGATCGACCACTGATGAGCCACCCCAAAAATTCTTACCATCTTCATAGCCAACTCGGTTGCAATGAACAATATAGTTGGTAAACATGCTGCCATAAGCCTGATTGACCAATTCTACCCAACGCGAGGACATCAAACTATCAGTGGAATCAAGTCCTCGGCTGGGGCTGCTACTCATCAACAAAAGCGTGTCTGCCCCATCCAGCCACAGCAGGTAAGGGGGCGATATATGCCAGAAGTCCTCACAGATCAACATGCCAATCCGCCCGAAGCGAGTATCAAAGGCTTGAACCCCTTCGCCCTGATCAAAGTAACGGGCTTCATCAAACATGGCATAGGTTGGCAGATAGATCTTGTGATGAATGTGGACGCATTCACCCTTGCTCAAATAAGCAGAGGCGATGAAAAAGCGGTTGCGTACATCGCGTTGGACAAAGCCAAAGGCGATGTCAACGTAGCGGCTGGCCTTGAGCAACGCACCAAACACTGGGTCATCGTCTTCGGCACAAATGGCGACTTCTGGCACTAAATCCTGCACCTGATAGCCTGTCAGAGAAAGTTCTGGAAAGACCAACAGATCAACGCCTGCATGGCCAGCCTGTTCGACATAAGCCAGATGTTTTTCCAGGTTGGCAGGAACGTTCCCTAGCCTGGGGTAGATTTGCGCCATTCCGATACGGACGCGCATGGACGTCTCCTCATTTGGCAATGGTAGTATTTTGCTAGCTCTAGCTAAGCCAGCACCCAGTGGACTTGCCTATGCCATCTTTGCAATTCGTTTGGGTATTCCTCAAGAGATTTGATAGGTGTGTGCTATCCCCATTGTGACGGACACTCCCACCTGTCATTGCATAGACAGAGCCACCACAACACTCGTATTTCTCAAGCTGTTCATCATCGAATGCGAGGTAGTCTGGTTCGGACATCTGCACAGAGCCAGATAATTGAATCGCGTACATTCTAGCTAGTCTCCTTACGTTATAGGGGCTTCTGTCTGTACCGATTCTACTCCAGCAGCGGCAGTAGTGTCAGCTCAGTGACGGCTCACCCCGGGACAATCTCAGGCAACGCACGTTCCAACAAACCAGGTGAGCACCTGATGGGTGCGTCCCACCCGCTTTATGACTAACTGAGCACAAGACTCAGGATGTCCCATGTGGCATTCACGTTTTGATCCGCCGTGAAGCCGCAGTCAGGACCATGGTGAGTATGAACACGTAAGCCCCCTCCACATCATAAACCAATGTTTACTAGAATTCCAACAGCATTTTTACGCAATTCTTGGGAAATCCATACAATGTTTGGGAAATATCAAGGGTTTGTTCTATTAGAGAGGCGCACTGCTTCTCGCTTGAACTCTTTGCTGTATCTCGTTCGTTTTCTGCTCATTATCTCAGTATACCTCTCTCTTAATTAGGTCTCCTCTGAATCGGGACCAGTTTGGAATGCGGCAGAAAGTGAACGGAAAAAGGCGGTTTGAGTAATGTGACGCTTTGCTAGGACTGAAGGCGAACCGAAGGTTCGCCGCAGGCTTTTTCTGTCAAGGTCAAGGCATCTGTGGAACAGATATGCATATCGCACACTCACAAGCAACGGCATGAAATTGCGGGCGACATCGTAGTAGTTAGTGACGGGATGCTCTGGGCCATAGAAGGTGACCGAGTGGTTTTACAGAGCGGGGAAACAGAGTACATCCTCGCCCATGAATCCTGTTTGGTGATCGGCCTGAGACCAATCGGTTTGACGTCAATATCCCTAGCCCAGATGCAAGGTGTTGCTGGTATCTAGGTTGTGAATCGTTCCGGTGGCAAACGCGCCGAACTCACCCAAGCCTTGAACGAGATCAACTTCCGCAAAGGTGGTATAGATCGGGCAACAATCTCATCCCCCTATACCTTGAATGATGTCATGTTGGTGATGAATTTTGGCGCCGTTGTCAGTTACATTGGTATTGAATATGGAGAAGGTGCTACCATCAGTTTTGATGCCAACACCTTCCACTTCAAGAAATTGCAATTATGAGCTTCCCATGCGTCCCCAGGCATTTACCGCGTGTGTTGCAATTGCTCAAAGATCAGCGGGTGGATAGTGAGGCCATCATCGCGAAGACGTTCTAAAGATCATTCTTACTGCTGGATGAATGTGCCATCATCGCCTCAATGCTGTTGACATAATAGGTGTTTTCCAGCCGGAATAAGCGCAGGAAAACATCCTTTATGATTTCATAAAGCTGACTATGGATAACAAAATATATTCCTTCAAAGGTCTGGCTGTATTTTTCAATATAGGGGGCAATATTATACAGGCTCGATACTAGCCCTGGTGGGAGATAGCCACCCAGCGAATCATATTCGATCACAAGGTATCGCGCCGCTTTGTGATCAAGTGTTTCAATCTGTTCTAATTTTTTAAGATATTCCCCAACAGCCCAACGTCCATAAACTCGAATGTGCAACATTTTGGGATTCTCTTTGTGCCATCGAACTATTATTGGCATGTCGATGATTGCTACCTTGGTAAAGCCCTTTCCATATTACATTTTATTGTTTCATAGCTCGCTTAGTGCTATGCTTACCATGTCGTTTACGATAAATGGTAGGGAACAGACCCCTCGCAATGTAAGACTTTCTTTAGATTTGCGTAATTTGTCGGTAACGATTTCAGCGGATATTATAGAGGCTGCTTACTATATACAGGAGTGATGAAATGAAAGTTAACATAGTTTTGATGATCGTGTTGCTGCTGACATTGGGCGCTGCTGCTCAAGATGATGGGGTAGAGGGGCCAGATGTTATCGTTACACTGGAGGCGACAGGCTTTGCCGAAGGTGCAGGGTTGGCAGAGGTTACAGGTTGGGCACATGTAGTTTCTGATTTGGGTCATATTCACATTTTACTTGATGCCAACGGGGCAGAATTACCCGATGGAACTGTTCTGGAAGGTTGGGTTGTTGATGCTGGCCTGGATGGTGGTCCTGGCGAATCGCATGTCACTGATGATGATGAAATCTATGGGGTACCTTTTGGCAACGCGGACTTTGATGTTGCGGTAGAAGCTGCACCCTACGCCTTGAGTACAGGTGTGTTGCATGCCAATGATGACGGAACCTGGGAAGTGATTTTTGACATCCCCAACTATAACTTTAGCGCGTATGACGCGGTGGTCATTACAGCGGAAAGCGATGGCAATACCACCGAGGGCTTTGATCCGCGTCCTGGTACGCCCGTCTTTGCTGGTGCAATCGCCGAGGGTGAGCCTGCTAACAAAGAGGTGGATGCGAGCACGGTAGACAGAGATATGTCCGATATAGAAAGTATCGAGGTCATCTTGGAAACCACCCCCCTCGCCGCTAATGCCGATCTGGAAGGCATCTCCGGCAGTGCGCTGGTCTATTCAGATGATGCTACGGTTGAAATCAATGTTGAATTAAACGGTGCAGAATTGCCTGAAGGTGCGGTGCTGGAAGGCTGGTTGGTTGATGCAGGCCTGGACGGCGGCCCTGGCGAAACCAGTGTAACCGATGATGATGAAATCTGGGGCATTCCCTTTGGTGAAGCGGACTTTGATGCTCTGGTTGAAAGCGCGCCCTATGCCTTCAGCACGGGTGTCCTGGCGGCGGATGATACGGATAACTTGACGCTGACTTTCCACGTTTCTGGTTATAACTTTAGCCCTTATGATGCGGTTGTGATTACGCTGGAAAGTGATGGCAATACCACCGAGGGCTTTGATCCGCGTCCGGGCACACCTGTCCTGGCTGGTGAGATTGTCTCAATGTCTGGCTGAACACCATCAAGGTATCTGCCATAGTATTCTTCTAATAAGGATGGGCGTTTAGCTGGCGCTCATCCTATTTGGCTCCAACTATCCCACACTCCACGCTGACTGATGCACCTCAATAATTTATCTATCCTTGCTGTGAATCCAGATTTGAAATAGATTGAGCAAATCTACATCGTGATAAACTTTTCTGCCAGGGCATGATAAGGTCGCAAAGTTGAAGTCACCAAATGAGCATAGTTTCTCTTTGCTAGTACTCGCTGGAAGAGGTCATTTGCTTCAGGATATAAAGTATATTTGTGATATTCCATCCCTGCCCGTGCCAGACAGGCTGCGTACAGATGCTCATAATGAGAATACTGATGGGCAGTGTTAGTCAATACAGCGATGCCATCATACGGATTCTCATGGGCAAAATGCCAATCACTCAATGTGTTTAGCGTGTAACTATCCATAACGATATGCTGCAAAATGATGTCGGCATGTTTGCGCGATAAGTCTTCATTAAAAGCAAGGTAGAGATGGCGCAACTCATTGTGTACTGCCCAAGAAAACTTGCCAGGGCGTGCTTTGATATACTCTTCAAAGGCAACAACAACTTCCGGCAGATTCATTTCGACATTGTTTGGGAGGGCTTCTGGTGCAGCCGCAACTATGGGAGCAGGAAGTGCTGCTGAAGCGATAGCGACTCTGCGAAGAAACTCACGTCGATCAATCATCAAAAACGGGCATGGAGACCCCATCGAACCGAAGGTTCGCCTGCCCTCTCCTTTCTGGTAGCTTCCAAAAGTGGGGACTTCTTGATAAGGCTGGCACCCCCTGACCTACTCGCCATTTCGTGGTAAACCCAAGGTAGAGGTATTTATTACGTATGGTCTTATTATATGTATTTCAGGGAGATTGTCTACCGTATAGTCTCATTCAAACATCAACACTGCCACGCAAAATAGCCATATGCTGAATCCAACGACTATTCAAGTGATTATCTGGTTGCCACGCTGATAAATCGCCACATCCGGCAACTTATTGGGGGCAATATTTTTTACGTGCTGAAGAACTGGAACGTCCGTTATAATGTGATCAAGGTGCTCTGATCTTCAATCCATAGAAAATCAGCGCGGGGACACCATCGAACTTTCAGTTCGCCGAACCTTGTGTTCGCTTTATCGGGGTGAGCCGTCACTAATCTCGTAAGACCAATTCGCCGTCATCACCCACATAATCGAACGTGTCAGCCGTGTCCAGCCGCTGTTTGAGTTCGAGCAATTCGTCATCATTCAAATCGTTTAGCATCATATTGAGGGTGCGCCGCTTGGATTTCCCCTCTTCGACTTGAATCGCCGTCCAGCGAAACAATAAAGGCGTAGCGACGACAGTCAGAGCCAAGATAACACAGGCCAGTAGAACGTGCCAAAGGGTAAGTTCGCCCTGTATCCCGGCACTGATGAACAAGGCTACTAGCGCGATTGTCGAGAAAAACCACAAAGCGCCAATCATGGATGCGCGTGTATCTTCAGACATAGGCTCCTCCATCCTAATATACTCTACTACGCAAAACGGCCCGAAAAGTTACATTATATCGCATAAGCTGATTGATCGGTTCGTCGGGGAAAAGCCAGGTATGTGAGGTCGACATCATGCTAAAATAGAAGACGATGGAAGTAAAATGCACACTACTCTATTGCTGGTTCATTGCCTTGGTCATCACCCTAGGTGTACAAGGACAGGACGCCGCTAGTGATCTTATCAACCGCATTAACCAACTGCGGGCATCTTTGGGTTTGCATGGCTATACCTTGAACAGCGCCCTGACGGCGGCTGCCCAGAATCAAGCGAATTGGATGGCGAATACAGGCCAGATCAGCCATACACAGCCAGACGGCTCCACTCCCCGTAGCCGTGCGGCTGCCCAGGGGTATCCATCATCGGCTGTCAGTGAAAACATCTACATGGGATCAAGCACAACGGCTGCAACTGCATGGCAATGGTGGCTCAATTCGCCCATCCACTATCGTGGCATTACGAATGCTATTTATACAGAAGTGGGGATTGCATCGGCAACAGGCAGTAGCGGAACGGCTTATGTGTTGGTCTTTGGTAGTCCCACGGGCTGGCAAGCTCCGGCGAGCAACGCTTCATCCAGCGGCAGTAACGTTAGTGATGAGCGACCATCGTTTGTAGTAGGGGTAGATAACACTGGTAACATCATGCACGAGATTCAGCCCGGACAAACCCTGGGCGAAATTGCCTTGATCTACGGCTATACTTGGGATGATCTGCAGTTCATCCGCGACTTGAACGAAATGACAGAAACCGAAGGCCGGAAGTTGAGCATCGGTGCGGTGATATTGATCCCGCCCTGGGATGGAACCTATACCCCGACTCCTGGCGCAGTACAATCCACTCTGGAAAGGACTGCTGAACAACTCACCCCCGCACCTGCTCATACGGTGCTACCCACGCTGACTCCGACGGATTCCCCCGAACTCGCCGCTTCACTTGATCCTGTCGCAACACTAGAGGATGAAGCGCCTCCAATATCCACGCTTGAACCCACCACACCCGCCTGGTCTGTGGCCACCATGACGCCCACAGCTATTATTGTTGCGCAGATTGCGACACCACCCAACCGCGCCATCAATACATCGGAAAACAACAACAATACGCCCCCCTTGTTGATGGCTGCCCTGGTTTTACAGATGTTGATCCTGGGTATAGCCGGATATGAATTTTTTATGGGTCGGAGACATTGAAAATTATGCTAATTGAAACTTTACAATCTTCATGAAATACCCGTTTACAATGTTCTTAGATGATTATTTATCTAAGGAGTTCATTGTGTTAAAGCAGTTACTTTTGATTGGCCTGATTGTGATCGTTATAAGTATCGCAGTCAGCGCCCAAGAGGGTGTCACCTATATCGAAGGCCAGATCACCGTTCTTCACCTTGATCCGGCCCCCGGTTCTGGTGGCCAGTATCAGGTCATCACCTCTCTCTATGATGACAACGGTCAGCGAACGGAGCTTGATCTACCCGCTGGGATGGACGCTCAAAATCTAGGTCGTGTCCGGGTACATGGCGCATTTATGCCCACACCGCAGACTGGCACTCCGGTCTTCTCCGTCCATTCGATTGAAGAACTGACATCGCCGTTAGAAAGTCCGAGTTCCACCGGGACACTCCAATACGTAACGGTGTTGTGCCGTTTTAGCGATTCAACAGGCGCTCCGCCTCATCCCTTTAGCTATTTTGATGGCTTGATGGGCAACACAAGCCCAGGGGTCCAGCACTTTTGGAACCAGGTTTCGCTGGGGCAGTTGAATGTGATCTCAACCACCACTGGCCAATGGTTCACGATGTCTAATCCCATGAGCGTTTATGATATGAAGGGGAATGACAACCACGACCAGATGGCACAGGATTGTATTGATGCCGCCGATCCATCGTTTGATTTCAGCCCCTATGATGGTTTGAACATGATCTTTGATCGATCTTATACTAACTACGCGCTGGGAGGGACGGGGATGTTTACCATTGAAGGTGCCCGTAAGTTTATCCGCATCACCTGGAACCCCCCTTTCAGTTACAACAACGTGAGCGTGATAGCGCATGAGGTCGGGCATACACTCGGTTTGCCACATTCAGCAGGTAATCCAGCCGTCTCACGCTACCCTTATGATTCACATTGGGATGTGATGAGTGGGGGTGGTGATAACCGGAGAGTCGTTGATCCGAATTATGGTAAAGTTGGCCCCAATACCATCACCTATCATATGGATAGGTTGAACTGGATCGACAGTCGTCGGGTGACAGTCTCGACAGGGCAGGCACAGACGGTGACATTGGAACGCTTGAATCAGCCCATTTCCTCTACTAACCCGCTGATGGCCAAGATTCCAATCAACAATTCCACCACCAACTTCTATACAGTCGAAGCCCGCTTTGAGAACTCTGGTTATGATGCGGCGGCTCCGGGGACAGGGGTCATCATCCACCGTGTCGATACCAGCCAACGGGAACATGCGCGGGTTGTCGATAACGACGGCAACACCGATGTCAATGATGCGGGGGCGATCTGGCTGCCGGGTGAAACCTTCACCGATAGTGCCACTGGGATTAGTGTCCAGGTCATTAGCCAGGGGACTTCCAGCTTCCAAGTGTGTGTGAGCAACAACGGTGGAGCATGTGGCTCCAATCCTAACCCCACCCCAACACCGACCACACCTCCCAACACAGGAACTGTCGCCAACGACGACAACTACACCACACCCACCAACACCACCCTGACCATCTCCGCTAGTCAAGGGGTAATGGCCAACGACACCGGCAACAAGTACGGCGCTTACCTGGTACAAACAACGTCTTCCGGCACATTGACACTGGATGTCGATGGCTCCTTCACCTATACCCCCAACACCAGCTTTGTCGGCAGCGATTCTTTCACCTATCAGGTCCATGATGGCAGCACCATGAGCAACACCGCCACCGTCACCATCACGGTCAATGATACGAGTACTGGAATTACACCGCAACCAGCGCCACAATTGTTAGAAGTGCTTGGATCATTGGATACCATCCCCGTCAAGCCCTCGTTCCGCTGGCAACATATGACCCAGGCCGGGCAGACCGCTGTTCCAGGGACATACTATCGTCTGATAGTTGTCCAGGATCAGACCTTAGTCTATGACGACTGGTTCGAAGCATCCAGCATTTGTTCAGGTCTTGTTTGTACGCTGTCTTATCCTGAGACAACACCGGGCGCCTTTGGCAAAACGATGCCCGCCTGGGGTCTTGTCAAGGGTGGACACAGCTTCTATGTCCAATCCTACATTGATGGCAACACCCCCCTAGAATTGAGTGTCGAGAAGCAATTCACGGTCAATCTGCCAGGGCCCGCGTTGCCCAGTGGTTTCGCTGTCGATAACAATGCATCCCCCGCCCAATTTGTATGGACAGACGACACCAATGCGCTCTACTATCGTCTGTACATCAGCGATGGGGTCAATGATCCGCTGTTCTTCGACTGGGTGGAAAAGACCACTTCCCTGTGCAATGGGTCGACCTGCCGGTTTACCCCATCCACCGCTGTCCAGCCGGGTGTCTACCTCTTCTATGTCCAGCCCTGGGGACCGGGTGGCTTCGCGCCAGGCGGTATCGAAAACTTGGGTTGGGATGGAGCCAAGGTGACGGTTGGACCCGGCTTGGCAACCAACTTGTCTAGTTCATTGGCCGGCAGTACAGCAACCCTGACCTTCACCGCTGCCTCTGATGCCGACAGCTATCGGCTTTGGGTGGGCACGGTGAAGGGGGTAGATATCACCGAAGCCTACTTCCAGACCCATACCGCAGCGGATCTGGGCTGTACCACAGTGGGCAGCACCTGTACCTTCACTCTGGATATCTCCTCGTTTGCCCCAGACACCTACAACTGGTACGTTCAAGCGAGTGGACCCATTGGCATCAGTGCCGCTGGCACCCTGTCTGGCTGGGCTGAGGGTAGCCCGTTCATAGTCAATTAGCCTCTCCTGGGGAGAGACACTTTCGAGCGACCCATTTTGGGTCGCTCCTTTTGATTCCACACCAGGTGCCTATCGCCGTCCAGATTGCCATCCTTGACAACGACTTTTATGCTGAAAAGTATGCTAATTGAAACTTTACAATCTTCATGAAATATCCGTTTACAATGTTCTTAGATGATCATTTATCCAAGGAGTTCATTGTGTTAAAACGGTTACTTCTTATTAGCCTGATTGTAATCGTTGTAAGTATCGCAGTCAGCGCCCAAGAGGGTGTCACCTATATCGAAGGCCAGATCACCGTTCTTCACCTTGATCCGGCCCCCGGTTCTGGTGGCCAGTATCAGGTCATCACCTCTCTCTATGATGACAACGGTCAGCGAACGGAGCTTGATCTACCCGCTGGGATGGACGCTCAAAATCTAGGTCGTGTCCGGGTACATGGCACATTTATGCCCACACCACAGACTGGCACTCCGGTCTTCTCCGTCCATTCGATTGAAGAACTGACATCGCCGTTAGAAAGTCCGAGTTCCACTGGAACACTCCAATACGTAACGGTGTTGTGCCGCTTTAGCGATTCAACGGGCGACCCACCAAAACCTGTTAGCTATTTTAATGGTCTGATGGGCAACACCAATCCTGGTGTCCAGCACTACTGGAACAAGGTGTCGTTGGGGCAAGTAAATGTGGTCTCAACCAACATTGGCCAATGGTTCACGATGTCTAATCCCATGAGCGCCTTCAACTTCAGCAATCAATCGACAGCGATAGCCGAACACAACCGGATGGCGCAGGATTGCATTGATGCCGCCAACCCACATTTTGATTTTAGCCCCTATGACGGTTTGAACATGGTCTTTGATCGTCAATATGTCAATGCCGCGTTGGGTGGTGTGGCAAAGTTTACAATCGAGGGCGTGCCCAATACATACAAGAAAACAACCTGGACCCCTCCCTTCGGCTATGAGAATGTGAGAGTAATGGCTCATGAAGTTGGGCATACACTCGGTCTCCCTCACTCCAGTGGTAACACTAGTGATTGGGATTATCCCTATGATTCAGAATGGGATGTGATGAGTGGGGGGGGTGATAATCGGAAAGTTGTTGATCCGAATTATGGTCAAGTTGGCCCCAATACCATCGCCTATCATATGGATAAGTTGAACTGGATCGACAGTCGTCGGGTGACAGTCTCGACAGGGCAGGCACAGACGGTGACATTGGAACGCATGAGCCAGCCCGTTTCGTCTACTAACCCGCTGATGGCCAAGATTCCAATCAACAATTCCACCACCAACTTCTATACAGTCGAAGCCCGCTTTGAGAACTCTGGTTATGATGCGGCGCTTCCGGGGACAGGGGTCATCATCCACCGTGTCGATACCAGCCAACGGGAACATGCGCGGGTTGTCGATAACGACGGCAACACCGATGTCAATGATGCGGGGGCGATCTGGCTGCCGGGTGAAACCTTCACCGATAGTGCCACTGGGATTAGTGTCCAGGTCATTAGCCAGGGGACTTCCAGCTTCCAAGTGTGTGTGAGCAACAACGGTGGAGCATGTGGCTCCAATCCTAACCCCACCCCAACACCGACCACACCTCCCAACACAGGAACTGTCGCCAACGACGACAACTACACCACACCCACCAACACCACCCTGACCATCTCCGCTAGTCAAGGGGTAATGGCCAACGACACCGGCAACAAGTACGGCGCTTACCTGGTACAAACAACGTCTTCCGGCACATTGACACTGGATGTCGATGGCTCCTTCACCTATACCCCCAACACCAACTTTGTCGGCAGCGATTCTTTCACCTATCAGGTCCATGATGGCAGCACCATGAGCAACACCGCCACCGTCACCATCACGGTCAATGATACGAGTACTGGAATTACACCGCAACCAGCGCCACAATTGTTAGAAGTGCTTGGATCATTGGATACCATCCCCGTCAAGCCCTCGTTCCGCTGGCAACATATGACCCAGGCCGGGCAGACCGCTGTTCCAGGGACATACTATCGTCTGATAGTTGTCCAGGATCAGACCTTAGTCTATGACGACTGGTTCGAAGCATCCAGCATTTGTTCAGGTCTTGTTTGTACGCTGTCTTATCCTGAGACAACACCGGGCGCCTTTGGCAAAACGATGCCCGCCTGGGGTCTTGTCAAGGGTGGACACAGCTTCTATGTCCAATCCTACATTGATGGCAACACCCCCCTAGAATTGAGTGTCGAGAAGCAATTCACGGTCAATCTGCCAGGGCCCGCGTTGCCCAGTGGTTTCGCTGTCGATAACAATGCATCCCCCGCCCAATTTGTATGGACAGACGACACCAATGCGCTCTACTATCGTCTGTACATCAGCGATGGGGTCAATGATCCGCTGTTCTTCGACTGGGTGGAAAAGACCACTTCCCTGTGCAATGGGTCGACCTGCCGGTTTACCCCATCCACCGCTGTCCAGCCGGGTGTCTACCTCTTCTATGTCCAGCCCTGGGGACCGGGTGGCTTCGCGCCAGGCGGTATCGAAAACTTGGGTTGGGATGGAGCCAAGGTGACGGTTGGACCCGGCTTGGCAACCAACTTGTCTAGTTCATTGGCAGGCAGTACAGCAACCCTGACCTTCACTGCTGCCTCTGATGCCGACAGCTATCGGCTTTGGGTGGGCACGGTGAAGGGGGTAGATATCACCGAAGCCTACTTCCAGACCCATACCGCAGCGGATCTGGGCTGTACCACAGTGGGCAGCACCTGTACCCTCACTCTGGATATCTCCTCGTTTGCCCCAGACACCTACAACTGGTACGTTCAAGCGAGTGGACCCATTGGCATCAGTGCCGCTGGCACCCTGTCTGGCTGGGCTGAGGGTAGCCCGTTCATAGTCAATTAGCCTCTCCTGGGGAGAGACACTTTCGAGCGACCCATTTTGGGTCGCTCCTTTTGATTCGCTGGACTATCTTTAGAATCACGAGATCATGACATAAATGCTGGATAGACTCAAGCACTATATTGAGACGGGTAAGGCCATGCCCACCCTCCAGGTTTAGAAACTGTGCTTATAGTGGCAGCTGTGTCGGTGCCACCTTCCCACATCAATACCTCTACGCACCTCCAATAGAGCGTGATACAATTGCCGCTGGAACGTGCGTATGTCGGGATGATGGTGATGGAACGTAAGCGACTTGTGCTGGTCTGTGTCTTGGTGGTGTTATCGTTCCTCGTTTTTAGCGTACCAACTGCTGGCCAGCTTACCGACTTGATTAGCATTTCGGCTGATGCGGGGTTTGATGGACGTTTCCGTCCTGATCAGTGGATGCCCGTCAAAATCAATGTCGAAAACCAGGGAAGTGACCTAACAGGCCACATCGTCCTCCGTCCAGAAACTTCCGGTAGTGGTTTGCCCAATACCTTCAGTACCCCTGTCGATTTGCCTCGCGGCAGCAGCCAATCTTTCTTCCTCTATATCACCGCCCGAACCAACGCCTCGAACTTACGAGTCGATCTCTTAAACGAGGATAACATTGTTGTCGCCAGTACCGATGTCAATGTGCTGGATGTGTCACCCCGCGACCAAATGTATGCGGTGGTTTCTAGTGCTCCTACCAGCATGGTTAATCTTGCTCCAGTTGCAGTCGGGGGCTACCGGGCTTTCCAAGCTGATTGGCGCGTGGGGGATGTCCCCGATCAAGTCGGTGCGCTCGATCCATTGACTGCCATTATCTTCAATGATGTTGATACGAGCATGCTCACATCCGATCAGCAAGAGGCTATCCGTGAATATGTGATGGGTGGTGGACATATCATTGTCGGTGGTGGATCAAACTGGCAACCAACTGCGGCTGGCCTGCGCGAACTGTTGCCACTTGTACCCAACAACAGCCAGACAATTGCCGATTTTGGTGGCTTGGCGGAAGTCGCAGGTTCTTATGATGAACCCCTTGCGGGCGAGAGTGTCCATGCTGTCGGCAATCTGATCGACTCAGCACAAGTCATGGCACAAACAGAAGACGGAACGCCTTTGCTGGTGCGGCGCTTTTTGGGCAATGGGACAGCCGATTATCTGACACTTGACCCCAACAGTGAGCCACTGCGGAGTTGGGCAGACTTGCCCGATTTGTGGTTTACGCTCGTGACATCAACGAATGTGCGTCCAGCATGGGCGTTTGGCTTTTCGGATTGGGTTCGGGCAACCAGCGCTGTTGAAATTTTGCCTGGTTTAGATTTGTTGCCTGCTGCCTTTGCTTTGATGGTATTTTTGGGGCTCTACATTTTTCTGATCGGCCCCCTGAACTATGTGATTCTGAACCGGATCAATCGTCTGGAATGGGCCTGGATTACCATCCCAATTTTGATCGTTATCTTTAGTGGGCTGGCGTGGTCAGTGGGGTTTGAACTCCGGGGCAATGATGTCACCTTAAGCCGCTTGTCCGTCGTGCAGACCTGGCCCGATAGCGAAGAGGCCCAACTTGATCAGCTCATCGGTCTGCTTGCGCCACGTCGAGGTGATTACAACTTGGGAATGGAAGATGACCGGATGTTGCGCCCCATTACCGAATCACGCTTGAATGCTAATGTCCTCAGTGGACGGCTGGCTTCCAACACCAATATTCGGCAGTCGTCCCGATTTGAGGCGGCAAACTTCCCGGTAGATGCTAGTTTTATCGCGGGATTCAGCACCAAAGGCACAACCGCCAAACCCGATATCAGCGGGCGGTTGGTGCTGACATCGAGCAGTGGGGAGCAGCCAACCGATATCTTGCAGGGTTCGATCCGTAATGAAAGTGACATCCTGTTGACATCGCCTGTGCTGCTAGCACGCGGTACGACCTATGATCTGGGTGATGCGCTCAAGCCAGGTGATCTGTTGACGTTTACAAACGATGAACTGACGCTAGCTAGTGTGTATGATGCGTCTCCCTCATCATTGGAATATGCTGCGGGCGAAGCCAATCCCTTCCTTTCGACCACTGGCCTGTCTTTTAGTGTGCAGCGCTCCAGAGCAGAGGCCACCCACGACACCGCCCGCGACATTCTCGGCGCAGAAAACTATCAAACCTTTAACTTTGGTGTGTCATTCAACGATAATGCCGAGACACAAAAAAACGCCCGCAGGCAGGCATTCCTTGATTCGTTCATTCTCGATCAGTATTCTCCCTCCGCACGTGGTAATCGGGTGTTCTTGGTTGGTTGGGCAGAGGATACCCCGACCACCGAAGACCTGGGTAACATCGGTTTTGAAGTCGTTGATACCACCCTGTATATTATCGAGATCGAGGTCGAACGCGACCCTAACCAGACCCAGGATGTCCTCATCTCTAGTGATCAGTTTACCTGGGTGAGTCTAGATCGGCAGGGTATCAATGATGTCGGGCCATCAGACTTGCGTTTATTCCAGGATAGTCTCTTACAGTTCCGCTTTACACCCCTCCCCGATGCAGTTTTGTCAGAAGTGGAAGAACTCACCATCATCGCAGACCGCAATCGCAGCGCTTTCTCCAATCAGGCCTTTTCCATCTGGGATTGGACAAATGAAGAATGGGTTCCGCTGGAACTGGAAGGCGAACAAACCATTACCCTACGCGATTCATTGCGCACGCCGGAGCGCTCGTCGATTCAGCGTTTCATCGGCCCACAAAATGCGGTTCAACTTCAAATTGTTCGTGATGATGTGTTCGGCGGTTCCTTGACCGTTCAACGCATGGGCGTTGAACAACGTGGCACGTTTTAAATCATTTTCTAATGTAACAAGCGTAGGATATGGGTTAGAGGGACGTTTGAGTTCATGCGCCGCTTGATGGGGCTATTTCTATTTGTTCTGGTTCTACTTATTACTTTCACCCTTCGGTTTGCTTATATTGCATCTATCCCACCTGGTATTCACTTTGATGAAGGGTTGAATCTATTGCGCTTCTGGCGCTATGCCAATGGTTATGGTCATCCCTTGGTGTTTAACGAAGCTCCAGAACCCTTTGATTACATTGTTCGTGGTGTCTACGGTTACTTCGTGAGCATCCACCCGATAACAATGCGCCTTTTTAGCGTGTACCTCACGCTCATTGCGACTGCCGCCACGATTGCCACGACGCGCACCCTATGGCATACACATCCCCGGCGGAATCAAATGGCGCTGATTGCAGGCTTGACTGTTGCGGTGATCCCAGCCTATGTTATCTTGGGACGCGCCATCTATCGGGCAAATTGGATGGCGGCGACGGCCATGCTGTCATTTGCATTCCTCATCCATGCTTGGCGCAAACCCGTTTACTATCTACCCATGGGAGCCACAGTGGGTGCTGGAACCATGATGTATCCGGGCGGAATTTTCCTGCCGCCTGTGTTTTATGGCACGGCTGTACTGATGTTCTTTCTCAAGCGTGATCTGCGGCACAATTGGCGTTGGTTGGCCGGGGGCTTTTTCATAACCGGCGTTATGCTGCTGCCCTGGCTCTATCTCCTCTTGACACTACCCGACTGGCTCTTAATTCGCGTGGATGACTTAACAGGCAAGGGCCTGCCCCTAATTTCTAACCCGGCTCAGTTTGCCAGTCAGCTGAGAGTAGCGGTCGGCATGATATTTATGCCCCATAACAGTGGGCCGTTGATGTATAATACACGCACAACCGCCTTTCTTAATCCAGCGTTGGCTCTCTTGTTCTTGTTTGGATTGGCCATCTGCCTGCTGCGTCTGAACCGCCCTCGCCATGCCGCCCCTATCTTCATTGGTATTGGTATGTTGATGCCGCCAGCGTTGACGATAACACCTGAAGAAGCCGTGCGTTACATGGGGGTGTTTGGCGTCCTTGGTGTGATGACGGGGATTGGTGGCGGAATCGTGTACCAGTGGTTTGCTCGCAGGCGATTGGAATGGGTGGGGATTGTGGGCATCTGCCTGCTTTTTCTTAGTCCGATTTATACCTGGTGGCGTTTCCAGGATCATTATGACAATTGGCGTGGCGATGATCGCGTATATTTTGTGACCATTCGTCGGCAGATGGAGTTCGTGCTCAACTCAGATACACCTCTCTATATGCCCCTAGACTATCTGAATTATCGAACAACATTGGCCTATTTACGCCCGAAAGCTTATCCAAAAACACGCGCTTATCAAGGCGAACCCCTGCCTGAGGGCATCATCTTTTTGCCAACAGATGGTACATATGGCTCACCTTTGCTTCAGCGCCCCACGACGAGCTTTGCTTTGCTATTGCCGGAAACCGGGGAAATCGTCATCCTACCTCCACTATCAGCCAAGGGCTCTTCCCAGCTAGAAGAGCAGCTACACAATGAAGGTGAGCAATTGCAAGACCTGGGTTATTTGCTTGCAGTCGATGCAATGAACAACCCCCTCACACAAGTCCGCTACCGTGAATCTAAGGGCACACAACCTATCGCTGTCTTTGACCATAATCTTGAATTACTTGATATGGTTGTCCCTGATCAGGTGATGGCAGGTTCCACGGTTGAGGTCTTGCTTTATTGGCGTTTGCGCAGAGAAGCTGGAGAAGACTATTTCGTCAATGTCCAACTTTGGGACACGAGTGGACGCAGTTGGGGCAAACAAGATGATAACTTTAGCCATATCTTCGAGTTTATTGCTCCGACGCCCCTATGGACACCAGGCCAGGTTTTCGTCGAGCGTCGCTGGTTGACTGTTTTTCCAGAAACACCCGATGGCGGTTATCGAGTAGCCCTGGCAGTTCAAGTGCATCCAGGGCCAAAATCACAACCTTTTTCCCATGCTAAGCAGGTCGCTAGTTTGCATCAACGGATGCTGGGTGAGCGGGTCATTGTGGGGGATGTTCCGGTTGTCAATCCGGGGGATATTGCGTTTGATGGGGTTTTTGGTCATCAGATTGCGCTAGAGGCTGTGACTATAACGCCCTCACTTGAGGCTCTACAGCCCGGTGATACACTAACCATCAAGCTGAACTGGCGAGCAATTGAACCACCAACGGAAAATTACATCGCCTTTGTTCACTTGTTGGATGAAAGCAGTGACACCTTGCTAGCTCAAATCGACGCAGAACCCGCATCAAACTATCCAACCACAACCTGGAACAGCGATACGCGGTGGCAGACAACCTGGACACTGAGTGTTCCGCCAGATGCCAACCCGAAACCAATCATTCGCATCGGGCTGTACTCTTATCCATCACTTGAGCGCTTGAACCTGGAAACCGAACGTTCCAATATGAGCGAAAACATGATTATTATAAGATGATAGTTTCAGGAACAAAATCATGATTCGGCACATTCATATCCTTCTTGTAGCCCTCATCGTATCACCTCTTTTGGCGCAGCAAGACGAAGACACCCCACCGCAGTTTTTCTATACTCATCATGGTGCAGATGGCAACCGCATAATTGCGGGGACGGGGACGTTCCCTGATGTCCAGATGACCACGCTGACGCTGGAAGACATCCCCATGTGGGTGGTCGGGGCTGCGGCAAATAATGGCCTGCCGCCGTCGTGGGCGGTGGTCTTTGCCGATGGCAGCGTTCAGGGAACGTTCCAGGATTTGGATGGCAATGTTACGGTTTCGCCTGTGTTGGAAAAACTCCTTCCTGGCCAGATGCCGCCTGTCTTTCTGGTAGACGATTTTGGCGCCTTACCCGTGCAGACCTTCCCCGATGATATTTCAATACTCTCCAACCCGGTCACTTCTGGAGATCGGACGGCTTACGTTGCTGATAATGGTGATCTGGTAGTGCTGGATGACGAAGGAGAGCAAATAGGGAGATTGCCATTTGGGGCCTTGCCAGATGCCCGCTTGGTACTCAATGCGGATGGGACACAGATCGCAGTTTATATTGGTGCAACCGATCAACGTTATGTGCATGGGATTATGGGCGATTCGCTTGAGGCCGCGGCCTTGATGGTCGTCAATCTGGAAGATGCGCAAGTTCCTGTCATTACACAACTCGATGACAACGAAGTCTTTGAGGGGTTGAGTCCCATCTGGGCAGATGTGGACGAGGATGGCATCCAGGACCTTATCACCACAGTCTCATTCAGTGGCGGGGGTGCGCAAATCCGAGTGTATCGTGCCTCTGATGGATCACTATTGGCAAGTGGTGCCGCCATCGGTTCAAGCAATCGTTGGCGGCATCAACTGGCATGGGCGGCTTTTGGTCCATTAGGAGAATATGAACTGGTAGAAGTACTCACCCCCCACATCGGCGGGGTTGTGGGCTTCTATCATTATGATGGGGGTGATGGTTTGGTCATTGATGCCACACGGCACGGTTATTCCTCTCATGCCATTGGCTCTCGCAACCTTGATATGGCAGTTGCAGGAGACTTTGATGGGGATGGTCAGCCGGAAATTGTCGTGCCCAATCAGGTCTTGAACACTTTAGTCGGTCTGGCTCATACGGCTGAGGGTACAGCCGAGGAACGTTGGTCAATCCCACTCGATAGTGTCATCACCACCAATCTCGCTGCGATCCAACTGCCGGATGGGCGGCTGGGGCTGGCTGTCGGTGTGAAAACACTAGACAATACAGGCGCATTACAGGTGTTTTTGCCACGTTGATCTCGTTTTGTTCTATAATGAATGTGATGATTCACTTCTCAGAAGAAACTGTATTGAGATCAAGGAGTTTACCCACAATGTACAAGACTTCGATTCGGGCGGTGCTACTTGCCACATTATTGATATTGGCTGTTGGGTTCAACAGGGCTCAGGATGATGCTCCCTTAGAGAGTTATCTTCCTGCCAATTCGGATGTGTATTTTAGCTTGCGTGTTGATGATGGTTATATTGAGACGCTAGATGGGGTGTATGCAGACGTTCTAAACGCTCTCTCTGGGACTACCGTTGGCGCAATGGTTCCACCAGAACTCTCGCAAATGTCGGTTGACACCATTCTCAACCAGTTTTCTATGCAGTTTTTGGGGGCGGATTTCCAGACATCCGTTCGTAGTTGGTTGGGGCAGCGGGTCGTTATGGGCATGTCTGATATCGCGGTAATGATGGATGACGATAGCAACAACGATATCCAGTTCAAGATCGTTGTGGCCGCTGATATTACCGACAGTGCAAAAGTGCGAACGGCGATTGATACTATTCTGGCGATGATGGAGTTAGAGGAGGCTTATCAGGAATCATCCGAAGGAGGGTTCACCGTCTTGAGCGCGGGCAATATTCCGTTTGCTCCCACGATCATGTGGAACGATAGCGTGCTGATTGTCGGGATCAACGCCGGTGTGGCGGATGTAACCTCGAGTAATTCGCTTCTTAATAACCCGGACTTCAACGACACGATGAGCCAGCTTCCCGCCGAAAACTATAATATTCAAGCTTACCTCAACGCCAATACCTTCTTCCAGGCTACCTTGCCCCAGACCCCAATGCCGGATGAAGCAACGGCTGGCCTGGTCAATGCCTTGTTCTCGGCAATTGGTCAGCAGGCGATAGGCTTCACCTTGATTGATGGTCGCAGCTTTGTGGTAGATGTCGTTCAAAAAGCAGGCGATACATCTGGACTAGAGGAGATGGGTTTGCCTTTACAAACACTGGGTTCACTCACTGGTGCATATCAGCCCATTCAACCGGACTTTGCCGATAACCTCCCGCCAGAAACCGCCTTCTTGATTCACGGTTCCAACTTGCGAGGGGTCTATGACAACTTGATTGCTAGTGGGCAGGTACTCGAATCAATGGATCCAACTGGAGCCACAGGTGCGGTGGATGCAGCCATTGCGCAATTTGAAACGGAATTTAAAGCTGAGACCGGGTTAAGCTTGCAGGATGATGTGTTGACCTGGCTAGAAGGTGACTATGCTGCTTTTGCCTGGGCAAGCGTCGGCCCTAACACCCCTTCTATGTTTACTGAGTATTATCATGCACTCGAAGGCATCGAGATACCATTTGGGGCCGAGGTCGGCATCGTTGTTGAAACCACCAATCCTGCGGGCTCGCGGGCAGTCTTTGATGTGCTGGCGGAATCATTGCCAGATCTTGTCGTCGTCGAAGATGACATGGAAAGTGCCAATTTTGAGCGGACGACGATGGGAAGTGCCGACGCTCTGATCTTGACAGTACGCGACGAAGTCGATCATGATTATGATGCGTTGGTTGATGCAGGCACATTCACACCATCGGTACGGGTCATTGAACTGGCAGTCGCAACCGATGATCGTTTGGTTGTCTTTGGGACGAAGGGCGCGGTTGAAGGTGTGTTTGCAGGTGGCGACAGCCTTGCCAGTGCCCCACATTATCAGGCCAATTCTGCTTACTTCTTGGAATCGCCCAGCGGTATTTACTACATCAGTCAGTCGGGTGTCAACACCTTGTTTGATTTTGTAGCCATTGGCGGGCAGCAGGTCGGCGAGGTCTTTGAGGCTATTCTTGAATCATTCGATGACGAAGCAACACCTGTGCCTGATCTTGCTAACCTGGAAGACCGCCTTAATGATGATCGTGCACGTCGTCAGCAGCAAGCGGCTGACCTGAGGATGAATTACCAGTTGGCGGCTGAAGCGGCTGCATTGTTTGATGGCTTGTCACTGACTGTATCTGTACCCAATGATGTGGCAGCGCTAGTTCGGGGTGTGATTTCGCTCGCACCACAGAATTAGCCACTGACGCTAACCAACAGCACACCTTCAGTAAGCTACGAGTGTGAGGGCTCACCCTGCTCAGGGCGAACCCTCACCACGTTGGGTATCAAAACTGGCCTCTCTAGAGACATGCTTAATTGGGTAAATTTTATTTGACACTCGGTTAAACTTGGCTTAAACTATTGGTATGTTAGAAGGGGGCATCCAACATCATGAGAGTACAACCCTTACTATCAACCAAAACTAATGCGCATGGCATCTAAGGTCGAACCTGCCATGCGCTTTTTGATTCATAGACGTAACAGTATAAGGAGAAACCACCAATGGATTACAGCATGATTGGAAAGATTCAAAAGGCCAAAACCTATGCCGAAGAACCCAAACGGGTGACGTTTAACAGCCTCTCGGTTGAATTTCGTGGTAACAACAACACCTATAGCGTCACATTGGGGCCGGAGGGCTGGCACTGTACTTGCCCAGGCTTTCAGAAATATGCGATTTGCCCCCATATCATGACGCTTGAACGCATCTTTTCACCCATGCTCAAACGAGAAAAACTGCCCTATGCCACGGGCCAGAACGTCGTTAGTGATGTTGAAAAATCAATTAGCTATGCCGAAGAGAAAACCGAACGGATCACGGTACTTTCCTTTGAAGCCAGTTTCCAGGGTAGACACAATGCCCATCAAATCCGCTATGACAACGGCCAATGGGCATGTGACAATCCTTACTTTCAGAGTCATGGCGTATGCAGCAACACAATGGCGATGGAGCGCATCCTTAAGGGTATGGTCAAGCCTGTGATGTTGCCTGCTGTCAATGGGGCAGAGTAGAAGATAACTGCTGAAAGGGCATGGTCATCAGGTTAGAATCCTGGATGAGCGTTGCGTTGGAACATCGTTTTGATCAGCTTGACGATGGGTTTTCATACCGCTGTGACCAAAATTGGGCGTTCTCTGGTGATGATGACAGTATGTTCTATCTGCGCCGACAGACTGCCATCGCGGGTTTTGAGTGTCCAGCCATCGTCCGTTGTCTTGACATGCCGGGCCCCGGTGGTCAGGAAGGGTTCCAATGTAACAACCATCCCTTCTTTGAGCCGATCCCGATTGCGACGATTGTAGAAGTTCGGAATCGAGGGTTTCTCGTGGATGTGCCGTCCGACACCATGCCCACCGAGTTCTTCGATCACGTAGTAACCCTGCCTGCGAGCGAAGCGCTCAACTTCGCGCCCAATCTTATTGACAGGAACCCCAGCCTTTGAATGTTCAATGGCAATTTCGAGTGCCTTCTCAGTTGAGAGAACAAGCTTCTCGATTTCTGGGCTGACGGGTGGCATGGGGAAACTGCGGCCTGTATCACCCCAGTAGCCATCCTTGACAGCGGAAACATCAATATTGACCAGATCACCTGGTTGAATAACACGATCCCCTGGGATGCCGTGGGCGGCCTCGTCATTGATGCTGATACAAGTGTGCCCGGGAAATTTATAGGCAGTGATCGGGGCAGAGACGGCACCGTGTTCATCCAGGAACTCAGCACCGATGGCGTCCAGTTCGGCAGTGGTCATGCCCGCTTCCAGATGTTCTGCCATGTGTAGAAGAGCCTCTCCACAAATACGGCCAATCGCCATCATCCCCAACAAGTCCTTGTCATTTTCAACCGTCATCGCTGATCCCTTGTTTCATTGTTCCCCCAATTATAGCAGAGATGGGGTTCTCTAGGTCTGTGGACAATCACTCGTATCTTCTGTCACACAGATTACCCATGCATTTCTGAACTCATACATCATGTGGTTTTGTTCTGATGACGTCAATGTCTCTTTACTATCTTCTTCGGCGATAATCCAATAACGATCATCCTTCTGGACGTTGCCGTGGATACGGTGAACTTCATGGTTATAATATGTTGCTATGATGGCCATGCGCTCGGTTGCATAGAGTGGATCATCCGAACGAACGGTATCAACCCAGAGTAATGCCTCCCGTGCTTCTGTTATGTCGGGAAATTCAAATGGTAAATCAATGCGTGCCAAGAGGACAAATAACAGCAACGAAAAGACCATCCAACCGATTCGTGGAGTTGATGAAATGATTTGCGAGGTCATACGCCACCATCCAACGGAGACAATCAACATAATATTAGGTATGAGAAATAGGATCAATCGATTGGCAACTGGATAAAGTTGCAGCATTGAAGCAATCATCATGAAGCCTAGAGGTGTAAGCAGTAGCGTGATAGAGCGCATATCTAGGTAGCGAATCCCCAGAATCAGACCGAAAATATTCAATATAAGGAGGATGGGTTGAAACAGACCACCAACCCAAATCATTAACTCTAGAATCGCTCGAATGATTGATTCTGGGTCGAGATAAACAAAAAAGTCATGCCAATAGTTCTGCATAAACTTAAGTAAATGTTCATTATTAGATGAAGGTTCATAATACAATAGATAAGCGAAGCCGAAACTAGCAACCCACAGAGCACCAACTAAACCGAGCTTTTTGGCTCGGATGTATTTCCCTTGCAAAAGTGCTTCCCAAAAGAGTACAGAGCCAGTACCAGCAAGAATGAAAATTATGGGATATGAAAACCAGACGCCAACGCAGCCGAAGAAGGTGAAAATCATGAATGAGCGGGGCTGGTTGCTATCAGCGACTTGAAATGCTAATGTTGTTAAAAGGAGTGCCCAGAAACTATCCCCAATGTATTGTTTGAATTCGGCTGCATAACGCAAGTGAAGCTGCGACGTGGCCAGTAATGCCATTCCAAATACCAAGGCTGGTGGGCAAATCTTATTTCCCAAATTGTAAAAGAGCCAGATAGACAATAAACCAAATATCAGTGGCAGCAGACGGAGGGCGTATTCGCTGGTACCAAGAAATGACGAAATGAGTTTGCTTAAGAGCAAGAAGCCGATAGGAGCAGCCTGTCTATGACTTAAAGGTTCCCAAAGTTCGCTGAAACTGCGTCCTACGATGTTATTTGCTAGTGCGGCTTCATCCAACCATATTGAAAAGTTAGTCATAAATTGAATGACCATGCTCATCGCTGCCAGTGACATCAAAGCAAATGTGATTGACCGCAGCAAACGCTTGTGTTTGTCATTGCCCATTATAGCCAATTGAGATATCTTTCTAGAAATGGAAATGCTGTAAATTTAATTCTAAGAACCTGCCTGTAAAAAGCAAGGCCAGGAGCAAGCAAACTGCATCAGAGCTTTCCAATTCTTAGATTTGTTGCACCATCAAAGGCGATGTATGTTCAATCGCCGACATTTCAAGGGCTTGCGCCAGAGAATGACACTCTTAATACTGCCCAACCTGGCTGGAATGTGGGACAACACCATGATACTATCCGCTGTAGGTAATCAACAGGATCCACGAAAAAATGCCATTTCCACTGCGGTTTGAATACGTCCCTTATCCCCTATGGCGCCGCTACTGGCTGCCTACGGTCAAGCCGTTGGTCAGAATGGCGGCGCGTTGGATGTATCCAGTTGCATTTGATGAGAATCCACCTCAAGATGCCGCTAACATGGCAGATTATCTGGTGCGGTTCGGCCTGTTCCCAAAGTTGAGCCTGCAAGCGATTCATACGGCGCTGTTGAACAGTCAGGCACAGATTGAACATGTCCTCGACAAACAGCCACAAGCTCATGCAGAGGGCTTAATTCGACTCCCGGCACAATGGGAACCCATGGAAGCCATCATGCTGACCTGGCCTGTGCTCTATCCGCCCTTATGGTCGCTACATGCGGAAATAGCAGAGACGATTGCACCTGTCGCAGATGTGGTCGTCGTGGTTCCAACGGAGCAATACGCTCATGCTGCCTGGTTGCTACTAACTTTACGCGAAAAACTGGGGGATTCGATTGACCGGGTACACTTCCTCGTGCTGCCGACAGATGACATCTGGATACGAGATTACGGTCCCCTGCTCGGCTATGATGCGGCAGGACAGCGGGTGGCAGTTGATCTACGCTATGACCACATGCCATTCTATCCACAGACGTTGGATAATGCCATGCCATCACGCTGGGCAACGCATGATGGGCTGCCCCTCCGTACACTCGACTTACATAGTGAAGGGGGCAACTTGTGGACGGATGGTGCGGGTACGTTGATTATGTCGCGGCAAGTCTTGATACAAAACCCCGACCTCAACCGCGAATCGTTGGAAGCATATTTACATACGGTGTTCAATTACCATAAGCTCATCATCACCCCACGCTTGAATCTGGAAGAAACAGGCCATGTTGATCTAATAATGAAGTTGGTTAATGCCAATACGATTCTATTGTCCGCGCCAACATCACGCTCGACTGCCAAGCAACTCCATGCAACCGGTAATTTGCTAAGGAATGAAACCAATGCAGCGGGTGAACGATATCGCGTGGTGGAGTTGCCGACTCCCAACCTTTATGTCAATTGGTTCGCCTATCCCATTCGGCGCAGCTATACCAACGCGCTAACGGTGAATGGGCGAGTACTAGTCCCGACCTATGGCATCAAGCAGGATGAGACCGCGCTGCACATTTATGAAGATGTGATGCGGGATTATGAGATTGTGCCCATCGACTGCAAAACAGGGGCCAATGGCGGTGGAGCCGTTCACTGCCTAACCCGCGAAGTCCCTGCATTTCGTATAAAATAATGCCACTGCCAGATTAAGTGAATCACCTGCGCATCGCTACATGTGAAAATCGCACAAGGCTTGGCGTCGGTTCTTCCGGGCCAGGGAGCATTGCAGAACCCAGAGTTTGGCCTGGGCTTCCCGGTAGGAGTCGGGGTTTTCGATCTGATCGCCATCATTCGTTGTTGCTCGTGCTGAGATACCCACATCCAGCCTGAACCCGTTTCCATCCGATACTGTGGAAGCGATTGCAGCCCTTGAAACGGGGATAACCTGGAGGCTCACCGCTCTTGACTCGACGAAAGAAGGCTTGAAACGCAAACGCCCTGTCGCAGTCCGCAACCACGACCTGCAACACATGGCTGTGAACCACCTGCGCTTGGGGAAAGGTCTTTTTGTAGGGCTTGACATTGCGAAGTTGGGCATTTTTGCTGACGCTGGCCCGCTCAAGTTGCCATGCCCATTTCCGTTCTTCCACGCACATGTTGTCGAAGTTCCGAGCACAGGCCAAGATTGGCCAGAGATTACACTCTGGGCTTTTGCTTGGATACAGGCGGTACTTGTCGGGGCGGATCATGGGCCTATTTGAACTCGATCACAACGATTGTTCCAGCTAGTGAACTGGAAGTTCGCCGAACCGCGACCATTCAAATCGAACCAAAGGTTCGCTGCGGCTTGCGGCGGGCTCAAGCCCATTCATATCAAAACTGAAATCGATTTTTGAAACGCACAACCTTGCGAGAATACATATCAGTGAAATCTTTCAGACGAGCCTCCGCTTCAAGGAACTTGTCACTGGCGATAATGCCTTGCATCACAAGCAGACTATTACAAACAAACTCCACCTGTCGTTCAGGATAATTGTCGCCATAGACCTGCCACACAAACAGCATCGTCAGTCCCATATCCTGCATCATCGGCACAAACTCACCAATCATATAACGATAGTAATTCTCTTGTTGATCAAGTCGGATATTGTACTTTAATAGCAGCCGATACGTTTGCGCTGATGCCATGCTGTGCCTTTTTGCTTCATAAACTGCGATTGTAGCATATGATACACTAACCTACCCACACTTGTCTGTAACACGGGATTGGGGTACTTTTTGTGTACTCAGAATCAAGGGGCTGATCTTATGGCAGATTTAAAAACGCGCTTAGATGCATTACAACAACAACTCGATCACCTCAACAACCAAAGCACCAACGAAAATGTCGTAGATGCTTTCGCCCAACTCGAACAGGATGCCCGCGAGCTGTTGACGGATGCCAAGAACACACCCCAGGAAGCAGCAGCCCAAACCCTATTCGCGGCCCTCGCCCAGCAAACCAATACCGTTTCGCCCACTGCCGCGACTATTCGCGGGTTGCTCCGTCGTGCCCGCATCCGCATCGAAATTGCGGGCGACGACGACGACATTGACGAAGCCATCGACCTTCTGGTCGAAGCAGTCAAGATCGACCCGAACCATCCCGAAGTCATCAACTTGTTGCAGGAAGCTGCCAGCCAGACTCCCCAGGCCGCCCAAAGAGTCCGCGATTTATTTTCCCAACACAAGATTGATGACCCTGTCATCCGCGAGACCCAGGTCTCTGAAACAGTTGACCGACCATCAGCCGACCAAACCGACCCTGGAACCATACCCGCCCCCCCACGCTACACCACATCACCGGGCTATAACCCGCCGGAGACTAACCTGTACGAAACGCAAGAATCAGCGTCGCTGCGACCACTTTACCTCGGAAATGAGGTCGATGAATTACTGGTCTCCCTGACCCAGACCTATTACTCTGGTGAATATCAACAAACAGTCGACATCGCTAACCGCGTATTGGAGATGCAGCCGGGCAATCCAACGGCCCTCGAATATCGTGAAAAAGCCGAAGACAACTTGATTCGTGGTGTTGTGCCCGACCACCGCATTCCGTTTGATGCCCGTGTCTCATACAACCGAGCAAATTCGCTCGTCCGCGCTGGCAATTATGAAGAAGCCGAGCGCCTCTATCGTGAAGCCCGCGAACTGGCGGAACGAGACGGCATCCTCAACTGGAAAGATGCTGAACAAGCCATGCTCGATATTCAAGACCTAGCACTGGCACGTGAATTGGTCAGCGAAGGGGACCGTCTGCTCCAGACTGATTTCTGGTCAGAAGCATTGCGTAAATATGACGGGGCTTTGCGCGTTGTACCCAATGACCCCACTACTGAAGATCGCATCGAAAATGTCCGCCGTATCATGCAAGAAACCGATCAAGTTTCGGCACAATTGAACATGGTCAGCGGTTCATTAAGTGAACAGGTGACACAACTCCACAATGTCAACGCCCTGATCGCACGGGTTCGTCAACTCTTGCCCAACAGCCAGCGCATTGCCCAATTACAAACCGATGTCAACAATCGGTTGGCGGCGCTTAAATCACAGATTTACGAACAATCCCAATCGGCGTTGACCCGTGCAAAAAATGCCATCTCTATTGACGAACGCCTGACCACCAGCAGCGAGGCCTTACGCTTGCTCGAACTGGGTGTCGAGCTTGATCCCAGCGATACCCGCTTTTCTGATCTGACAGCCGAGGCACGCTCCCTTTCTAGCGACATGCAGCGGGCCCGGCAAATTATTGAACGAGCGTCGGCACTCGTGGCCCAGAACTTTGATTCAGAACTCGGACAGGCCCGCACCATGTTGGCAGAACTGCGTGATTATGCTCAGGATGAACGCTACCGCATTGTCGTCAATGACCTGCTCTCACGTTATCTGGAACGGGCGGAAATTGCCCTAGAAGAGGGCAATCTGGGCGAGGCCCAGACCTGGTTAGAATCATTGCGCGAAGAACCCTTCCGTTCGATGGGACGCCGAGCAGAAGTCCAACGTCTCGAATCGCAACTGCGCAAGGAGCGTCAGCGTTATCGCTCAACCCTTGCAGGTGTTGTGGGGGGGGTCATCATTGTCGTGGCCGTGGCCTTATTACTCACCCGCAGTTCCTGGATTCCGGTGATCTTCCCACCACCGACAGCCACGCCAACCCAAACCCTGACGCCGACCAACACCTTCACCCCAACGGTGACAGCCACACCATCCAATACCGCGACGGCGACCCATACACCTACCGATACCCCGACGCCCTCAGTGACGTTGACCTTTACCCATACGCCAACAGCAACCTGGACGGTGACACCTTCGCTGACCGTGACACCCTCCGAAACGCCGACACATACCTGGACACCAACCCACACACCAACGCCAACCTCCAGCCCAACGCTCACAGCAACATCAACCTATACGCTGACCCCCTCCATCACGCCAACACCGATCTCAATTTGCACCGTACAGACCTTAGTCGAGGGTGCGCGGGTGCGTCCACAGCCCACCTTAAGAGCGACCCAGATGGTCCAGTTGCCACAGAATCATGTACTCAGTGTTCTAATCCAAGAACCAAGTCCACAAGGATCTGTCTGGTATAAAGTCCGCACCATCTATCTAGACAATGTCATTGAAGGCTGGATGCGTGAGGATACCGTGCAACCGCTTGGCGAACCTTGTCCACCAATACCTGGATCCTGACAACCAAGCTTACACGGCCGACCCACTCTGACTCCAGGATAACCTGAAACTCCCGGGCAAACGCCCTTCTCTCATTGGTTCCTTTCCACTCAACGCCACCCGGAAGAGCGTGTACACATCCTGGCGTCATTGCCGCCAAAAACGCACAATGATGCCAGGGCTTCTTCAACACCGCACCACAGTTAGCTCAGTGTCGTCGTCCCCGGCCCTCTGCGACCAAACCGCCGTTGAAAGCCGCGGTACGATAACTTCTCTAACTGAACGACAGCCAATCTGATTGATCAACTTGCCATGCAGACTGCGGCGGTGGGCCGCCCGTTTGCGTTGACGCCCTGAAGTGTGCCATGTCTTCTTGCCAGATTTGATCGTGCCGTCCTGATTGTAGTTGTCTGGGTTGTTGGCACGATACTGCCGATCCAGCGTTGACGGGGCGATGTCCAGCCCTTTCCAAACTACACGATCATCCTGCCAACGGATACCACTGGTACCGCTCTTGCCTTCCACCGAATCGAGTTGACGATAACCCTTGAAAGCTCGGGTCGTGATGCAAATCGTATTCCCGAAAGCCAACCGCTTTGGCACGGCGGTTGGCTTGACGGGGCAGGCTGCGGGCGTACTGATAGGCTCTCGACTGGCACAGCAACTCACCCAGGCAGGCGTTGTAGACCTGTCGTGCCGCTCCCAAGGTTTTCTCCGCCAGCGGGGCAACCTCACATAGCACATGAACAGGGTCGGCCATCACCTCCAGTTCCAGAACTTCACAGCACAATTCACCAGACACCTCTTGAATGATCTCTTTCAGACGTGTATCCACAGGGTTCACCAGCACTTTGCGCCGATACCGTGATGATTGGCCTGGATAGAGCCCAAATACTGGCTCTCACCCAGATACAGGATCTACTCCTCTGCCACCAGCAGGGTGATAAGCTCCCTATCTTCGACTTTAGCCTCTTTTTGTCAACCGCGTCGTCACGATTGGGACGAACACTTCCCACTGACCCCAGAGGGTCGGGCGACAGCCTTCGTGCTGCACTTCAATGATTTGCCCCGCGTCGAACAACACGAGGTGTTGATTCAGTTAGGAACATATCTCTGCAAGCAAGGCTAGAACAAACCAACAAATCTCGAAGTGCAGAACTTATGTTCTCAAAAGCGCTCTGATCTGTGTTATAATAAAAACATCTGTTCATATAAGCGAACCCAGAATACCATGTTTTGCCCTTATACCTATGCACTCCAACACGTCATCCTGACCGTCTTCCAAACAAGCATCCCCATCCGCACCCTCTATACCTGGAAACGTCGGCCCAAACTGGAAAAATTGCCGCAATTGCAGCAAAAAAAGTTGTGTTGCCGCCGCAACAAACCGACGATCCCGCTGTTTCTCACCTTGCATTCACGCGCTTCAACCAGCTGCCTGGAAGTCGCCTCAACTATGCTATCCTAAATACACTTTTTGTGTCCGGCAGTTCATTACGCGATCAATTCGCATCTCGTAAGATTTTCTGCCATAATAGAAACATTCCGATAATTGATGAGCAGACAATATAGGGGATTGTGATGTTAACAGACAAAACATTCCAACAAATGAGAGAACAAATGGTCGAGAAGCAATTGATCGCTCGGAATATCACCGATTCCCGTGTACTAGCAGCTATGGGCCACATCCCACGCCATCATTTTGTCCCCCACAAAGCACAAAGCTATGCTTATCAAGATAGTGCCTTGCCCATCGGCGAAGGCCAGACCATCTCACAGCCCTATGTTGTCGCATTTATGACCCAGAAGCTCATGCTTAAAGGACACGAACGGGTTCTTGAAGTTGGAACAGGCTGCGGTTATCAAACAGCCGTGTTATGTGCGACAGCGGGCTATGTCTATACGCTCGAACGTCATGCACGACTGGCTGCCGAAGCAGATCGGGTCCTCCATGCGCTGGGCATCTCCAATGTCGATATACATGTGGGGGATGGTAGTCAGGGCCTGCCAGATATGGGGCCGTTTGATCGCATTATTGTGACGGCGGCTGCCCCTGTTGTCCCTGGCCCGTTGTGCTGGCAGCTTGATCCTAACAAGGGGCGGCTGGTGATTCCAGTGGGCAACAAATCCAAACAGTGTATCCACATCATTAAACGTCGGGGCGATAAACTCAAAATCAAGCGTTCTACGCCCGTCAGATTTGTGCCTTTAGTTGGGCGCTATGGCTTTATGCAAGATGATGTGTCGGTTTGATGACGATGCTACCGTCCAGATTAGGCTACCCTTTGCTTATCGCTTGTAGCCCATAAACTCCTCAATGAAGCCACCGCGATCACTGGCGAAAATTACGCCATTGAGCTTATTGACCACCAGTTCACCCAGATGATTGACCAAATGAGTGATCTGCTGGCGCATAATCATCATCATATCATCCCAATCAACATCCTCCGGCAACTGCGGTTCGCGCATACCGCGTGTACTTTCCAGATAATCCATAATGGGGTCAATCTCAGAAAAGATAAGTTTGCTGGGCAGGTCATGGCGGACAATAGCATAAAAGTGACGCGCCAATTGGCGGGAGCCATTTTCCAACGCAAACCAATCGCTGGCGGGCTTGGGTGGTTGGATTTGTGTGCCACCTGCACGAGTCAGCAACAGAATCGCCCGACGCATCAATACCTGAAGCTCTGGCATATTCTGGATGCTGTTGGTGGCAACCATTACCACTCCGCTGGGTTTAAGAACACGCCGAAATTCAACGATGGCTTCGTCAATATTGGGGACATGATAGAGCATGTGATTCGCCATAATGATATCAAATTGATCGTTACCATAGGGAATGTGGGTGGCACTGGCCAGGACCAGACTATGAGTGGCCGGGTGCTTCATCAACATACCAGGCGAAAAATCGAGCCCCTGATACTGAACATTGGGTTCGATCTCCCTCAAATTGCCATAGTAATTACCAGCACCACAGCCCACATCCAGAACAGACTCATCACCACGCCAATTTATGCCATTGATCGCCCAATCCACAAAATCGACTTTAGGAACGGTATAGGTGTCATGAATTTCTTGACGAACGCGCAGCGCATCAGCGGTTTGATAATGATGGCGCACATTCTCTGGGTCGTTTACTGCTGGCATTGGCTTGTCCAATTTGGTAAAAACCACAACGGAAAACTTCCATCAAGACTATACTAAGGCGGGTATTTACGCAACTATGGAATCACGATGATAACTCTTGCAGATGTGAACGAGGCACGCCGTCGTATCGCCCCTTATCTCCACCCAACTCTACTCGAACTATCGGCTGGTCTGGATGATACCATCTGGCTCAAGCTGGAGAACACCAGTCGCACGCATTCGTTCAAGATTAGGGGCGCGCTCAATGCGGTGCTATCACTGGATGAAGCGGCAATTGCACGCGGTATTGTAACGGCTTCGTCAGGCAATCATGCGCAGGGGTTAGCCTATGCTGCCCATATTGCCGGAGTCCGTGCCCACATCCTGATGCCGCGCCACACGCCAAAGCGCAAAGTGGATGGGGTACGGCGCTATGGTGGGGAGGCCGTTCTCTTTGGCGAAACCTACGATCAGGCTGAAGCCGAAGCCCATCGGCTGGAACATGATGAAAACCTTACCTTTGTCTCAGCCTATGCTGACCCCGCCATCATCGCAGGCGCAGGTACCATTGCGCTGGAAATTCTGGAGCAGCAGCCAAAGGTAGAACGGGTGATTGCCCCGGTGAGTGGGGGCGGGTTAATTTCTGGCCTTGCCATGACGATGAAATTGAGCAAGCCCTCCGTTGAGGTGGTTGGTGTGACGAGCATCTCGACCCCCGGACTGTACAACGAATTTTACGATGAAGACCTGCCACAAAATTACGACACATTGGCAGAAGCACTCTCCGGTGCAGTTGAGGCCACCTCCATGACCATCCCCATGACAAAGCAGTATGTTTCCTCCATCACTCTAGTGACAGAAACCCAAATCGCGGAGGCTATGCGCTGGCTAGTCGATGCACAGGGTTGGATTGTTGAAGGGGGCGGGGCTGTTGGTGTAGCGGCGTTTTTGGGGGATGTGCTGCAAGCCGATGAACGCCCAACAGTGATTGTGGTCAGTGGTGGCAACATAGATGGCGAGACCCTGCGACGGGTGTTGAAGAAGAAGATATGACGTAAAGGCAATAATCGTGAGCAGCGAACAATCAGTGTCTGATGGACATCCTGTACAGGAATGGTTTGCACACCAATGAGTACCCGCGTAATCTACATCATCAGACGGCTTCGCCTGCAACGCTTCCGGTAAGGCCTCCTCCGAACGATAGGCATAGGCCGTGACGCCTGTTGGCTCGCATTGTCCACATCCTGGACAATGCGCTCATAACGATAGTGACATACTCCCACAGCAAAAGGCGAACCAAAGGTTCGCAGGGTCTTCTTCCGACTGAGACAGTATGAGACGATGCCCCGCCTCAAGAATATTTCGCGCTGCATTGTGGTCGCGGTCACAAGCGCAGCTTAACTCCCGATCTTGCAGTTCGAGCTTATGCTTCTGTTCACACCCTGAGCAGACTTGTGTCATCGGCGTCCAACGGTCTATCTTGACCACCCGCTTGCCACGTTTGAAGGCCACCCATTCCAAGATGCTCATCAACTGTGCGAAGCCCAGATCACTCACCTTGCGTCCCCACAAGCGTTTCATCGAACCAGAGGTTCGCCCCGTCCAGGTTCAGGTCTTCAAAACACAGCAGGTCATACTGGTCACACAGCGCATGAGCCAGCTTGAAGTGGAAGTCGCGCCACCTGTCATCAATCCGAATGTGACGACAGGAGATGTGATGTTTCCCCTTCTGTTGGTTGGCGCTCCCTTTGACCTTCTTCGACACCTGTCGTTGGATGCTGCGCAAACGTGGCAGATCATCCCGATAGAACCAAGGCATGTTGATCTGTTGCCCTTTATCAGTCGTGAGAAACGTCTTGAGGCCAAAATCGAAGCCGCCGCTTTGACCCGTGCTGGCTTCCTTCTGCACCACAAATCGTTCCACCACTGAGAAGCAGATCCACAATCTGCTTGCTGTATCACGCTTGATCGTGACCGTCTTTATATCAACCCACATGGGGCGATGCTTCACAAACTTGTAGACCTTCTTGCCGATACGAACCCGACCATACTTCTGTTCGCTGTCCAGCAGTTTCCAGCCCGCTTGTTTGAGCGTGAATGACCGGAATTTCTGCACCTTGCGGAAGTGTGGGAGGCCGCCTTGCTTGCTGAAGAAACGTTCGTCGGCTTTCTCTTGTCGCTCGAGCACATCCTGCACTGCCTGGGAGCCGAGTGCTCTTCATCCGCAACTTTGCGATGTGGCGTTGCAAGCCCATGTGTTTGTCCGTCAGCCGATAGGAGCAGCGCTGCAATGCCAGGGCATGGTTCCAGATCAAGCCAGCGACATTCATCTGCTGCTGCAGATGTCGGTTGCGCTTGGTGTTCTGGTACAGCCTCTATTTGTAGGTCTTGCGGACTTCTATCGACATGTTTGAAATACTCTTTCTCATGCTCAAGCACTCTGAAGCCCCGTAAGGGACATAATCTGCACAGAAAACGACATCTAAAACCCAAAACTTGTCGATTTCATACCTGTCACATAGCATTACTTCTGATCCTGTGGGTGAAGTGAGTGTTTCACTAACTCCCATCTTTACCACACAGGATACTTTTGCACCAGAAACTAATTAGCAGCCGTGCGAGCTTCAGAAGCCATACGAGTTACGTAATCCTGAAATGCCATCGGTTGACCACCTATTAATCCCTGAATTTCTAGCTCCTGAATGATCGTGCATCGAGCCATTTTTGCCAATTCGACGTTTGAAAAGCTGGCGATGAGAGTGCTGGAGCCAGCTGGATCAATCATCTCTGGACAGTCGTGGTTGTAGAAATTGCGGTAGATGTCCAGAAGACCTGCTGCAGCGATCCAGTCTAGGGTTTGCCCACCTCAACCCAGTCAGGTTCAATCCTGATGCACAGCAGGAAGCGCATCAAGGGTGAAGGGAAGCCATTTGCTCACCCACTGCCCACAAAACGCGTGTCGTTGTCGAAGCGCAGCCTCCCTGGCAATCCCATCAGGATCAGCAAAGAGACCACCGCCAGGAGCGCCGTTTCAGCATTCTAGTGGGGACAGAAAAACAGTACACACGTTCTGCGATATGTTCTCCCAAATCACACGTTTTCAACTACAATGAAACTGAGGTTGAACCTCTAGGAACTTGCTGCTGACCAACTCACTTGGAGACTATTTTGACTGCTGTTTCTCGCCGGTTCTCCGCTTCTCCTGTTGCCGCCGCCGTTTTTTCTTGTGCGGCGGCGGCAACAAAGGGACGATTCGGCTGTATTGATCGGCGGACATCCATGCAATTCACCACTCCCGTGGTGGTATTTCTGGAACAAATCAGCCGGAGTTTAGGAGAGGATAGCGCGGTTGTGCCAACGCCGCCATCTCAAACTCCGCCGGTGTGACATATCCCAGCGACTGGTGGATGCACTCGGTCATGTAGGCGCTTGAGTTGCCAGTAAGCGTCGTGAAAATTCGTGTACTCGGTGTAATCGACGTGCTCCTCAATCAACACTAGCTGTCATATCATTAGCAAATAATGCTGGCAGGGGTTTGCCTCGCGGATGCAGCCACCCTCTTGTCATCTCTGGCCCAAGCAGCTTTCCCCACTGGCCTGGAGCAGAGAGGGGGATGCACTCGCTTATACCCAAACGAGTGACAACTATTATGGGAGCCTTATTAGAGAAACTGGTCTTTGTGGAGGCTGCGTTACGACGGTAGCGGGACTGGGGGACATCATCCTGATTGGGTGGGCAGCAACATCAACGCTCACCATACACTGACAAACACGCTGGCGTCGCCTCCTGGTCGATGCGGGGTACCAATGGGCAGAATGTGAGTGTGAGGCTGGATGGGTTGCCCCCCGATGATGGATTGCTTAATCAGTTGAGCTTGATTGGACGTAAACTCTGGTATGCGTGTATTTTCTTTTAGCAGACCATCTGAGATAATCGACTCAGACTATTTATTTTACGAGGACAGGGCAAATGAAAACACGCACGGGTAACTTCCCGCTGGGTTGGCGCAGACGTAATTTTGATTGGGAAAAAGACCTAGGAAAGATGATCGAATGGGCAAAGAAAAATGATCTCAGTGTGGTTGATCTGGGACGTGATGGTGATGTCAGCGCCAAGCAGGTCATTGATGGCGGCCTGAGTGTTGGCACAGTTGATATGACTGTGTGGAACGAGATGATTTCGGCTGATGCGGGCAAGCGCCAAGATGCAATTGCCAAAAACGCTGAATACATCAAGAACTGTGCAGCGCTAGGGGTGCGCAATTTCTTTATTGCGATGGTTCCCGAAAATAAGGATTTGCCCCGGGCCGCAAATTTTAGCTACATGGTGGAGAGCTATGGTGAACTAGCATCCACATTTGAAGCCAATGACGCCCATCTTGTGATTGAAGGCTGGCCTGGACCAGGCGCATTGGCCTGTACGCCGGAAGGCTATCGCGCTTTTATCGAAAAAGTCGGTTCAAAGGCGATGGGCATCAACTACGATCCCTCGCACTTGGTACGCATGGGCATTGATCCCATCCGGTTCCTGAAGGAATTTGTGGGCAGTGTCTATCATGTGCATGGGAAGGACTGTATGATCCTGGAAGATAACCTGTACGAGTATGGAAATTATCAGGAACCGACCTTTGGCAAGAAGTTTGCCTATGGTTCCATGCACTGGCGCTATACCATTCCGGGCCATGGCCTGTCCGATTGGATCACCATCCTCACCATCCTCAAAGATAATAACTATGGTGGTGCAATTTGCATTGAACTGGAAGACGCCTTCTACGATGAGACCGAAGCCGATCAGAAGCTTGGTGTGATCCATGGTGCACGGTTCCTGGCAGGGAGCTAACCAACACTATCCGACCAATTCGCTGCCGGGCGATAACCCATGCCGAACGACATCCGATCGCTGCGAACTGCAAAGCGGAATGTCAAGCACGACAAAAAGACCTTGCCACAAGCGCAGATCGTTCACAGCCATGTCTTGCAGGTGGTCGCAGCGGACTGCGACAAGGCCTTTCAAGCCTTCTTTCGGCGTATCAAGAAAGGTGAGACACCGGGTTATCCCCGTTTCAAAGGCTGGAAACGGTTCCATAGCATCGGCTTCAAAGAATATGGCAATGGCTTCAGGATGGCTGGTCGTCGTCTGAGGGTGTCGGGTGTGGGTTCGTTCCCTGCCAGATCAAGACGCTGCGGATCACCCACAAGGCAGGGCGTTGGTATGCCTGTTTCTCCGTTGAAATGCCAGAGCCAGCCAAGCTGCCAAAAACTGAGCGACGGGTTGGCTTGGATGTCGGGGTATCCGCATGGGTCACGACCAGCGCAGGTGAGAAGGTTCAAAACCCCAACTCCTACCGGGAGAGCCAAACGAAACTGCGTATTCTGCAACGGTCACTGGCCCAGAAGAAACGGGGTGGCAAGAACCGTCGCAAAGCTTTGCTGCTCGAACTTTTAGTTCGCGTCCAGCGTCAGCAAGAGCAGGTGGCCAATCAGCGCAGAGATTACTTGCATCAACTGAGTACCCAACGGGTTGAGCACGACGATCTGATCGCGCTGGAAGACCTGCAGGTGCGCAACAGGGTCAGAAACCAACACCTCAGCAAGAGCATCTTCAAACAATACCTCACGTACAAGGCTGGAAGTGCCGGGCGTGAAGTGCTGTTGGTTGATCCCGCCTACACATCCAAAACCTGCTCCAAGTGTGGTGCAATCTTCGCGGGCTTAACACTCTCGGGGAGATGAGTGGCCTGCGCTTGTGGTCTCTCGCTCAACAGAGACCACAACGCAGCAATTCATATCCTTGCCAAAGCAAGGGCCAGGCTTAGTCGAGCCAGATCGGATAGGTCTGTACAGCCTCACGTAGAGGGAGGTTCCTCATGCGTGCTGTAGAAGCTGCAGCGAACTGAAAGTTCGATTTCTAGTCGTAGCAGAGCATCACAATTTTCTGATACAGAACACACGTTCTCCCAAATCAACTCTTTTTCATATACACTCAGACTGTATTGACACACTTGGAGACCGTTTTGACTGCTATTTCTCGCTACTTCCCGCCAATTCACCCCTCTTCCGCCGGTGTCTTCCGCTTTGCCGCCACCGTTTTTTCTTCTGCGGCAGCGACAAAGCGATGATTCGGCCCACAAGCCCTCCATGATATTCACCACTGCCTTAACTTGTCTAAATACCACTCCATGAGTAGAATCGAAAATCCAAACGCTACCGAGCCAAGTACTAGATATGGTGCAAGAAACTGATATTCAATTGATGGCACAATATACCGAGGCGCTAACGCCGCGTGAGGCGCGCCAACATCGAGCAGGTAACCTACTCATGGTGGGCGCGATCATCAACGGAGCCTTGGCTTTGTTGATCCTACTGATGGGGGTGGTTTCGGCAATAACCGACAACGACAGTCTCTATCAGACGCTACGCGATGTCTTCCTGTTTCGTTTTTCCAATGTGCCTGAAATCGCTGTGATCGCCATTGTGCTAATGATCTTGGCAAACGTTAGCCTGCTTCTGGTTACGATGATTGGCATTCTGGCACAGGAACTCTGGTCGCTATTTTTGTTGATAGCTGGAACGACGGCGAATGTGATCTTGTTCTTGTGGTTTGGGTTTACACCTGCATCAATCACCTTAGTGGCGTTTTTCGCGGTAGGTGGCATCGTCATCAGTGATGTGCGTGGCTTTCGGGTCAATCCGGTGATGCTCAAGGAACTGCGTGAACGAATGCGCGGGGCACGGGCTTTTGTCGTTATTTCCATTTATCTGGGACTGATGAGTGGCTTTGCCGTGTTGCTCTATCTGCTTCAGCGCGGTATTGTGCAAGATAACGGCTCAGCGGTTACAGGTGAATTGGGGCGTGTATTGTTTCGTGGTGTGGTTGGCATTGAACTGCTGTTAATTGTCTTTATTGCACCAGCATTCACCGCAGGGGCGGTCAGCAACGAACGGGAACGCAAAACCTATGACCTGCTGCAAATTACGCTACTGCCCAAGCCTGCTTTCATCATCGGCAAGCTTGAATCGGCATTAAGTTATATTTTCTTGCTGCTGCTGGCAGCCATTCCCTTACAGAGCATCGCCTTTCTCTTTGGCGGCATCAGTGAATTGGAACTGCTGCTAGCGTTTGTGATTTTGTCCGTGTCTGCTATCACACTTGGAACAGTTGGTCTGTACTTTTCAACGATGGTGGATCGAACCCTGACGGCCAGTGTGCGTGCGTATACAGTGGCCTTTATCGTTACAATTGGTGTGCCGATTGCATTGGGCTTTTTCATCAACATTTTCAACAATGCCCTCAATGGCACAGGCACACGAGTCACAGATTCACCCATCATTGAGGCAGGCTTGATTTATGTGGGTGCACTGCTGGCCAGCCTAAACCCGGTCATTGCAGCCTTGAGTTCCCAGGAATTATTGATTAACCAGCGCGAACTCGGCTTTTGGACGGCGACCTTGAGCAGTGATGGCTCGACGATTCCTCTGGCTTCTCCTTGGCTCAGCTTTACGATCATCTATTTGGTGATTTCAACCGTGCTGGTTGTGTTGGCGGTGCGGCGTATGCGGCGAGTTTAAAACGGATGACAAAAGACCCGGGGTCTGGCATTCGACCTGTCTGGTTTGCGCTGGGTGGCGCTGCAATGGGTATGGTGGGCATTTGTCTGCTCGTGTTTGTGGTTACAGCGGTGGGCCTGCGCTGGGTCGCCTCACCCAGATCATCAGACGACCCAAAACCGACGACAGTTCCGGTTCGGCAAGACGGAACCGCTGTCCCGACTCAGCGACTTGTGAATAGTGTGAGTGTTCCAACGCAGCTCCCTATTCCCACATCTATACCGACGGATTTATCAGCATCCACTGCCCCAACCGACACCGTGCGCAATTACTATCGCCTGGTCAGTCATAAGCGATATGACCTGACCTGGCCTTTGCTGACAGATACCTTTAAGCAGAAGTTTAATTGCTGTGCACCTCACTACAACTACACGGGCTATGTCGATTGGTGGAACAGCGTGGATCATGTGGAATTGGGCGATGTTCGCACCGTATCGCAAGCAGGAGTTCGGGCAGTGGTCTATGCTGAGATCTTCTACGTGATGACTTCAGAAGACCGTTCTTCAATGGATAACACGCCTTACTTTGAACTGACCTATAACCCCGTGCTTGGCGAATGGCAGTTTGACGACAAACGGGCAACCCCATAGCCTTAAAGTAGTCTGATCAATCGTCATCTGCTGGATCAAAGCGCCTGATTTTGCCGATGTATGCGCCAGCTGACCTCGACAATAACCAAAATAATCAACCCTATTCCACCGACGATGGCGATATGTCGCCGTTATTTTTCTCTTTGACCTTGATCCCGAAGATATTCCAGGATGGTTGGTGCTCCGCGTGTGAGCACATATTGCGGGATTGTTTCCAAAGGGTTGCCATACAAATAGAGATTGCCTTCACTGTGAGGGTCTCGGCAGAGAAGGTTTGGGTCTAATTGCACAGCCCTTCCCAGGCTGTTCGGCAATGTGTTCAGTTGATTATCGCGCACATTGAGATTACATAATGGCAAGTTACCAATAGTTTCTGGTGACATACTCCCACAGCAAAAGGCGAACCAAAGGTTCAGTGGGCTTCTGCCATGAACGCCGGACGCCGCCTGAATAAATCAGGTTGGTCTTCTTCCAACTCAGACAGTATGAGGCGATGCCCCGCCTCAAGAATATTTCGCGCTGCGTTGTGGTCGCGGTCGATGACCAGCCCACAAGCGCAGCTTAACTCCCGGTCTTTTAGTGCCAACTTGTGCTTCTGACCACAGCCAGAACAGGCCTGGGTCGTCGGTGTCCAACGGTCTATCTTGAGCACCCGCTTGCCACGTTTGAAAGCGACCCATTCTAGAATGTTCATCAACTGCGCAAAACCCAGATCACTCATCTTGCGTCCCCACAAGCGTTTCATCGAACCAGAGGTTCGCCCCGTCCAGGTTCAGGTCTTCAAAGCACAGCAGGTCGTATTGGTCACACAGCGTCAGAAGTGTGGGAGGCCGCCTTGCTTGCTGAAGAAACGCTCGTCGGCTTTTTCTTGTCGCTCGAGCACATCCTGCACTGCGTGGGAGCCGAGTGCTCTTCATCCGCAACTTTGCAATGTGGCGTTGCATCCGCGATAAGTCCATGTGTTTGCCTGTCAGCCGATAGAACCAGCGCTGCAAAGCCAGGGCATGGTTCCAGATCAAGCCAGCGACATTCATCTGCTGCTGCAGATGTCGGTTGCGTCTGCTCTTGCTATCAAGGCGGTACTTATACGTTCTTCTGATCTGCAATGGATTGTTTCACCACTGCTGATGTGACTGAACCCACAGGTGATATCAACTTTGAGCGCGTCCAGAGACTCAGAAGACGCTTCTTCATATATGGATACTCTTTGCGCATCATGTGGGCTGTAGACCCCTTCATTTGCCCCACAATTTTGTTGATCCCAATGCACGGGTCAACATCCAGAAGCAAATGCAGGTGGTCGCAGCCGATTGCGACGAGGCCTTTCAAGCCTTCTTCCGTCGCATCAGGAACGGTGAAACACCGGGTTATCCCCGTTTCAAGGGCCGCCGTCGCTTCCATAGCTTCGGCTTCAAAGAATATGGCAATGGCTTCAGGATGGCTGGTCGTCGTCTGAAGGTGTCGGGTGTGGGTCGTATCGCTGTCCGTTGGCATCGAGCCATCGGTGGGTTCGTTCCCTGCCAGATCAAGACGCTGCGGATCACCTACAAGGCAGGGCGTTGGTCTGCCAGAGCCAGCCAAGCTGCCGAAAACTGAGCGACTGGTTGGCTTGGATGTCGGGGTATCCGCATGGGTCACGACCAGCACAGGTGAGAAGGTTGAGAACCCCAACTCCTACCGGGAGAGCCAAACGAAACTGCGGGTTCTGCAACGGTCACTGGTCCGGAAGAAACGCGGTAGCAAGAACCGCCGCAAAGCCTTGCTGCTCGAACTTTTAGTTCGCGTCCAGCGTCAGCAAGAGCATGTGGCCAATCAGCGCGAGATTACCTGCATCAACTGAGTACCCAACGGGTTGAGCACGACGATCTGATCGCGCTGGAAGACCTGCAGGTGAGCAACAGGGTCAGAAACAAACACCTCAGCAAGAGCATTTTGGAGAGTGGTTGCGAACCTTTGGTTCGGCGTATTTTCAAACAATACCTCACGTACAAGGCTGGAAGTGCCGGGCGTGAAGTGCTGTTGGTTGATCCCGCCTACACATCCACAACCTGCTCCAAGTGTGGTGCAATCTTCGCGGGCTTAACACTCTCGGAGAGATGGGTGGAATGCGCTTGTGATCTCTTGCTCGATAGAGACCACAACGCAGCAATTCATATCCTTGCCAAAGCAAGGGCCTTGCTTTGCAAGGCTTTATCGAGCCAGATCGGACGGGTCTGTACAGCGAAACGTAGAGGGAGGTTCCTCATGCGTGCTGTAGAAGCTGCGCCGAACCTTGGTTCGGCGCAGCTTGCCGGCTTTACCACAGGTCGAGGACGTCCTTCATAGGCAGGGTGAACCCCGGCAGCACAGCGCCGCCATCGAGTGTATCATCCATCCCTAATGAGCGCATGGGCTGGCCTGGTGCATACACGTCGATGCACTCGTCATCGACATAGACCTCCCAATACAGAATGTCCGCATCGAGGTAGATTTGGCGCTTGCGGGCAATGTCTGGCTTTCTGTCCGTCGGTGAAATGACCTCGACGGCAAACTCTGGCGGCACAGGATCAGGGTAGACATTACTCAAAGGCGTTGTCTTGTAGGCCACATCCGGGGCGATGACGTTGCCCAGCACGTTGTATGTGCCGTCTGCGCCGCTTACATAAGCCGGTATTTCCTTTTCTCGACAGTAAAAATTGACTGCACTAGCAATCAAAATTGCAACGCCTGAATTTTTGGTTCTACCCGGTGACACTTCGACAATCTCCCCGTTGATAAGCTCAAACATACGATCCACATTCTCATCGCGGAAGACGAACTGAACGAAGTCGTCAAGGGTAACGTGCGGCTCTCGAACGGCCATGATGTGATCTCCTTTCGTATCTATTATAGCAGACGGCGGGGCAGAGGCGGGGTCTATCTTACTTCGGTTAAAACCCTGAAAATCACCTAACCGCGACCATTCAAATCGAACCAAAGGTTCGCCGCGGCTTGCGGCGGGCTCAAGCCTGTTTCTGTCAAGTTCTACACTCCGACGGCATACCTGACTGTAGACCATGATGGGGCTTTGCGCTATAGTATCTGGCGCGAAAGCAATCGCTACACTGGGGGCAATGAGATGCGTATTCTCATAACGGGTTCAAGTGGGCAGATCGGTACGAACCTGGCATTGTTGTTACAGAGCCAGGGGCACTGGGTTTATGGGGTGGACATCCGCACCAATACCTGGACGGATCAAATCCCGATGTTGCAGCAGGACTTGAGTGTTCAATATAGCAATCACAAAGGTGGGATTGGCTACATTGAATATCCTCAAGATTTGGATGTTGTGGTGCATTTGGCCGCCAACGCCAAAGTGCATGAACTGGTGGTACATCCTGACCGTGCGTTGCAAAACATCACTATGACCTTCAACGTTGCCGAGTTTTGCCGCCAGAACAATCTGCCAATTATCTTCAGTAGTTCACGCGAGGTGTACGGTGATATTCATCGCTACATTACCAACGAGACAGATGCTAATTTCTCGTTTACAGAAAGCCCCTATTCCGCCAGCAAAATCTCTGGGGAGGCGCTGATCTATTCTTATGCCCAATGCTACGATATGGCGTATCTGGTGTTCCGCTTTAGCAACGTGTATGGACGCTACGATAATGACATTGAACGCATGGAGCGAGTGATTCCGTTGTTTATCCGCAAGATTCAAGCGGGCGATCCTCTTACCATTTATGGCGAGGACAAGGTGCTGGACTTCACCTATGTTGATGATTGCGTGGCGGGTATTCATGCTGGCATTGAACGCTTAGTCAAGGGCAGCATCTCCAATCAGACGATCAATCTGGCGTATGGCCAGGGGAATAGCCTGGTGAACATGGCCAAGTATATCAGCGATGCGTTGGGGATGAAGCCGAACATGACAATTGAACCGCCACGTATAGGCGAAGTCACGCATTATGTTGCCAATATTGAACGGGCGCAAGAACTCCTCGGCTATGATCCACAAACGCCTTTGGAAGAGGGTATCCACAAGACGGTTGCTTGGTCGCGAGAATGGGAAATACAAGGCAAACAATGATCTGTTGCGGTTCTAGTTTACATCTGGCATGATAGAGGCGGCTGGAAGTAAGCAATTTGAACGTATCTCATGCTCAACAATATTGATTTTTTAAATGATCTTCCTGTTAGTGTTCGTGAACTAATCGCCCGTTTGTTATTGGTGGTGATCGTGCTACTGTTGACGTGGCTCCTGCGCCATGTGGTTGCGCTGTTGTTGATTCATCCGTTGCGCATGTTGACCCGCCGCAGTGATCTCAGAACAGATGACATTATCTTAAAGGTGGTACTGGTTCCTGTCCGTTATTTGACGTTGGCCTTTGCCATCATCTTTGGTGTTGAAATCCTGGCAACAGGCACAATCATTGATGAAGTCATCCGGGTATTTGCTCGTTCGATGATTATCTTCGCCTTGTTGTTACTTATCTTCCGGCTGGTGGATTTGTTCGCGCCCAGCAGTAATCGATTGTTTGCTCTCACTGGGCTGGAGATTGAAGACCGTCTGTTGCCGTTTGTGCGCACAGGGATCAAGTTTATCATCATCGCCCTTGGGCTGGTCATTATCCTACAAGAGTGGGGCTATGATGTCAGTGGTTTGATCGCTGGCTTTGGGTTGGGTGGTCTGGCGTTTTCATTGGCGGCCCAAGATACCGTTTCGAATTTGTTTGGGTTTACCGCCATTGTCAGCGACAACCCGTTTGATGTGGGCGAATTTATCAAGACACCAGATGTAGAGGGTGTGGTCGAACATGTTGGGTTGCGGTCGACACGTATCCGGCAGTTGGATCAAGCCCTTGTCTCGGTCCCTAATAACAAGCTAGCAAACAGCGCTATCCTCAACTGGTCACGCTTGGAAAAGCGTCGCTTTGATCTAACTTTAGGCATCACTTATGATACATCCAGCGGTGAGATGCGCGTCTTATTGCATCGGATCCGTGAATTTATGAAAGTGCAGGAAGGCGTTGATCCTGACTCTGTCGTTGTGTTCTTTACCAATTTGGGTGCAAGCTCGTTGGACGTAATGATCCGTTGCTTTTTCATGATTGCCGATTGGAGTGAGTTTACAGCGGAGAAAGAGCGTGTCTTTCTGGCGATTATGGATATTGTGGAAGAATTGGGCTTGAGCATTGCCTTCCCTAGTACCTCGCTATATGTTGAGAACCTTTCAGACCTATTCGTTCATGAGGGGCAAGCGGAGCCTGAACCGGAACTTACCACTGAGGAGCGAGCGCTGCTTGAGGGCCAGATGCATGAAAAGCCGGAGGCTGCCCCCCTACAGCCGGATGAAAATATCACTGGGCAGCAGGATGAGGTCAATGGATAGCTCAACGGGCGCTTTGATGCAAGAGATCCGTTTCAATCAAGAGGATCTGAAGGCCAATCGCAGCGGACAGTTAAGCGAGGTGCAACACTACACCCTGCGAGTGCGGCGGCGTCAGGCGATTTTCCTTGGTGTGGTCATTTTAATCGTGGTGGCGTTCATAGCCACCTTGATGATCTTCTTGGGCACGCGGGATAATGGTTCGACTATTCTGGCGATGTTGGGCATTGGCATGACCCTATGCACAGCAGCGTTAGCAGCGATTTTTGGTCGTTATTGGCTGCGTTTGACGGCTGACATTCGTGGGCAGCGGGTTATGATCTCTCAAGGGTCGGTGGAACGAGTCATCAAGCCTGTAACGCGGCGTGTGGTTAATTACATGATACGGGTGGGGGATGCGGAGGTGTTTGTCTCCAAAGAAGCTTTTGATATTTTCGAGCATGATCGCCCTTATGTGCTCTATCGTGCGCCCTATACAGGCTTGTTGCTGAGCGTTGAAGCCCTTGAATGATATGTTGGGGCGGATGCGCCCACAAGAAAAATAAACTTTCGCTCTTATGCTGCAATTGATGAAGGCCATACGAAATCACGCGATATCATCATGGGTCTTAATGGCTTTGATCGTCATTATGTTATTGGGATTCACTCTTCTGTTGACGGGCATTCTCGATGAGGTCCTCTGGGCGGATGAAGGTTGGACGATTGCGGCGACGGCGGAAGATAAGCCAATGGATGTCATCACCGAATGGGTAGCGGTGGATGTGCATCCGCCCTTGTTCTTCGTTGGCTTGAGGATCTGGCGACAGTTAACGGGCGATTCGTTGCTTGAGCTGCGTTATTACTCGGTATTGCTTTCTATGTTGGCGATTGCGGTTGTCTTTCGGATGGGGAGGGTGTTGTTTGGTCAGCGGGCAGGTGTGTTGGCAGCCCTGTTTTATGCATTGCATGATTTGGTCAATGTCCTCACGCAAGAAGTCCGCCATTATCCACAGCAGATGTTGATGGGGGCATTGACCCTCTGGTTTTATTGGCGTTTCTGGAGGAAACCTAGATGGGGACGCGGTATTGTGTTTGTGCTGGCTGGGACACTGCTGCTGTACACGCATTATTGGGGTGGTTTTGTGCTGCTAGCGCTGGCCCTCCACGCTTTATTGACACAGCGCTCTCAATGGCGTTCGTTTCTGATGGCCTTTGCCGGAGTTGGCATTCTGTTTCTGCCTTGGCTGCCCGCTTTGATCCATCAGATTAGGTTAGAACGTCCGAGCGGCTTGCCGCATGCTTTAGAAAACACCTTTTGGGTGTACAAAGTATTGGCATTTCAGCTTTTCGGCAGACCGGAATGGCTGTGGATTATCTTGATGCTGGTTGGGGCGATGGGGGCCTATGGCGCGATGAAGTGGCGACCTTCAGCGGCGACCCTCGCTCCGATGTTGATCGTGGTATTGACGCCTGTGTTGTCGGTGCTGTTGAACGCACAGTATCCTACGCTTTCATTCCGGGCGCTGGCGGTGATTGTCCCGGCAGGGGTGGTGCTAGCGGCGCATGGTCTGGCCCAGTTCCGGGACCGTGAGTTGGGGGTAGTGGTGGTGTTTGTGGTGATATTCAGCCTGGGCACGACTAGCGCGACTCCGGCGGTACGGGCGCCCTGGGACGAAATTGCAGACTTCCTGACTAGCCATACAACAGAATCAGATGTGATTCTGCTCGAATTTGACACCGATGTGTTCTCAACAGCCTACTATATGGCTCAGTTGGGACGCGATGCCTTCTATGTGCATTCGCAAGCGACTCGTGAGTTCCATCCTGGTGACTATGAAACGTTGATGCAGACCACGCTTACCGATGCAGCCGGAATCTGGGTGGGGAAACTGGGATGGCCTGGGTTAGAAGACGAGGTGGATATTCGCCCGGAACTGGCCTCGTCGGGTTTTGTGATGAGCGCACCGGCGTATGCAGATTTTGGCTTGCATATTGATCGGCCTATATTGCTGTGGCGCTTGGATCGCCAGCTAACAGGTGAACATCTGACCACTTTTGGTGAAGAACTACAATTAATCCATGCTGAGGCCACGAGCCAGCCTGGTCAAGTGGTGGTCAATATGGTGTGGTCGCCTTTGGTCACGCCGACGCAAGAGTACACTATCTCGGTGATTCTGTTCGGGCCAGACCAAAACCTGACTCATGATAGTCGCCCATTTGATGGGCGCTCGTTGACCTCCACCTGGGAGCCAGACCGTCCCTATTATGATGGTCATATCATCTCAACCGAGGGACTGCCCCTCGGAACGTATCGTGTTGGGGTGCAGGTCTATTATTTCTTGGATGAGGCTTTTACTCAGATTCAGAACATCCCCGCTGCTGATTGTGACGATGATGCCAATTGCCAGTATGTGATTTTTGATGAGGTCGTGGTAGAGTAGCGAAACTGATAGGTGGCTTAAGCTGGAACGCTGTCACCACGATAAGCCAGGATAATCTGATCTTCTGGGACTCCACATTCTAACAGTGCATCTACCAGCATTTTATCATGACGATCTATTTCAATAATGACTTGATCGTTTACCAATCGGGCAACCAAAACAGTTGCAACAATGCGTGTTTCACCGACAACAGCAATATCAAGCACACTGTAAATCTGTGCTGACTCATTTGTTGTGAGATAGGCAACGTCATTCAGCCCTTTGCCTGTATACTTTTGTAGTTCTTCCAACAGAATTTGCTTTAGAGTGAAGGTATCCACTGCAAAATCTCCTCTAAAATCGGATCATAAATCAAGAAAGGAATCGGTTCTCGCAAGGTGTGGTAGATCACTTGTTGCCCGATTGGATGTTCTACCATCAATTCGTAGTCTGATTCTGTAATTCCAACATATAGTGGTGTGTCATCACCAATCAGATCAAGGGCGGTGCGATACACTACATATTGCCCAACCAAGTTCATGAACTGATGAACAGGCGATTTCTCCAGTGATTTTACCTCAATCAACACAATTTGCGATGACTGTGATTGAGCAGCAATATCTACGTATAGCCGACGTAGATCATCCGGGTTACGTCCAATCGCAATCGAGTGTTGCTCTTTTACAATTGACCAACCTGCTTTAATAAGGCTGTTGATGACATTTGAATGATACCGATCATTAGCAGGCATTTACTTCGGCATTCTGGGCTGTTGATCCACACGACATAACAACCGCCGGGTAAGCTCGTTTGACCATTGCTAGGGGAGGCCAGCAAAGTCGGGTCACAGATTGAATCATCAAGCCAACTCGATGCTCCGACAACAGAGTGCCCCATGATATCCTCCCATCATCTGAAGAGGGCGCGTCGTACTATGATCAGGATGATTGCACCCACTGTGGCGATAATCAGATTAATGATGACCAGACTAAGACCACTTGAATCCCCGCCGGGAGCTATTCCCAGCAAGCCTGCTAGCAAGCCACCGACAAACGCGCCAGCGATCCCCAGAATGAGATCACTGAGGAGGGGTGCATCTCTGGATTTCATAATTGAACGAGCCAATGAACCTGCAATCGCCCCGACAATGATCCAACCAATACAGATAAAGGGTGCAGACAGGCTGTCACTGATGAAGTCCATGTGGTTTCTCTCCTGGAATAGGGCTTGTTTGATGAAAATAGTATTTCACCTGGAAGCTTGCCGCCGACGCAAGGGTGTGAATATCGTCGGGGCACGCAGCCGGCGGTGATAGACGTACCATTCAATGAGGAGGACAGCCAGCGCCAGGGCTGCGATGGGAGGCCAGAATTCTTGTTGACCTTGTTCTTCGGTCAGGTCGGTGTTGATTTCGACCCCTTCCAGTGTGAGGGCTGTTTCGGCGATGGGTGTGATGTCACTTTCCAATGGACTGAAAAGATTGACTGCAAATGGTTGTTGGCTGGTAACCTCGCCATTGACCAGCAGTTCCAGATTATACAGACCTGGGGTATCAGTGTCAATGAAGATCACCGTGTCGCGGGCAACGGGCAGCGTTTGGGCGTCGCCTTCGGGGGAGGTAATTTTGATTGTATCAACTTCAAATGGTGGCCGAATAACCAATGGCTCGCCCACGTTTAAGCTGTCGGCCTTGGTGACAATTGAACGGGGTGTGAACCATTCGATGAGGTTGGACATGATAATCGGCCATGCGATTTGTAGGGGCAGATCAGACTCGCGCAGGTTGAAGGGGAGAATTGCCACCTGACGATCATTGATTTCGCCGGCTAATAACACTGGGCCGCCTTCGACCTCTAGCAGCGTGTGTGCCCAATCGACATTGGAGACATCGCGGAACTCGAAGATGTTCATCTGTTCAACATCAACGAAAGTCATGCGAGGATCGTCTTCAGCAATGGTTGGATGACCTGTGTTCTGGTTTTCTTCGCCGAGCGTAAACAGGGGCGTGCTGTCGGGTGGGTCAATGAAGAATAGGTCGCCCTCTGGCAGAGTCTTGGGCACAAAATTGTCAAAGATGTAGATGTCAAAGCCTTCCGGCAGATTATCCAGCGCGGGGGTGCGGGCCGTTTCTAAACCGGGTAAGCTGCGCAGGACTTGCTCAATATAGATGTTGCCTTGTGTCACCAGTAAAGCGCGTCGGGTTCCACTCTGATTAGACACGGCGTAGGCTGCGTCATCAATCGAGAGATAATCTTCGCCAATGGCATTAACCGATTGGGTAAGCGTGGCTTCCAGCGTTGTGAAATCATCTTGCAGCGCTTCCGATGTAATGATGCGGGCGCTGTTGGGTGGGATGGTCTCATTGATGGCTGTTAGGCGTTTGCCATCCATCCAAATTGTGAAGATGACCCGGGCTTCAACATCGCTGTAGTTGGTCATCTGGGCGAAGAGTTGCGGTTTCTCGCCAGGGAGGGCCCGCGTTGCCAGGACAGTTATGGCGACGTTGTTGCTTGATGTACCAACCGGGACATAAATGACATCGCCGATAACACCAGGTAATCCAGCGTCGTTTGGGAGGCCGCCATCGCTGACAATGACAATCTCGAAATCGTCGGTGTTGGCGCTGCCCGCGGCTGCTAGATTGAGGGCACTTTCCCAATCAGCCTGTGCCATGGATGGCTCGGCGCTACGGAGTGCATTACGCAATTGGGTACGATTTGTGGTGGATGAGGCCAGGATTTCAGGTTCTTCAGCGACACGAATCAACGTCATGCGGTCGCCAGCACTCAGTGTGCTGATGATGTCTGAGATTTCGGATTTGGCCTGTTCAAAGCGGCTGCCACCAGCAACATCCAGCGCGTTCATGCTGGCAGAGGCATCCAGCAACACCGTCACCTGTCCGGCACTGACGGCAGAAATGGTGACGAAGGGACGTGCCAGCGCGATCACCAACAATGCCAGGATAATTAATTGCAGGATCAGCAGCAAGTTGCGGCGCAGGCGCTGCCAGGGCGTGTTGGCTTCCTGGTCATGGATGACCTGCCGCCACAGATAGGTGCTAGAAATCATGACTTCACGGCGGCGCAAGCGCAGCATATAGAGCAGGATGATAGGGAGAGCGATCAGGCCGCCGATAAACGCGGCCGGCGTAAGAAAATTCATGCGGGTCGTCCTTGCAGACCAGGATGCGGGATAACGGATGAAAAATCGTCTGACAGCGTTTGATTGTTATGCCAGCCCTCATCCCCCAAGAGAAGGCAAGTCTCAACGGTTTGATGACTTAATGACACTATTTTACCAATCCAATCCGACGCAGATCATACAGGATGACTTTTTCCCAGGCGATGTTGGTGGTCATGGGTAGATAATGGACTCCACGCCGCGAACACTCTGCACGGATGTTGTTCATCCAGGCTTCAACCCGTTCCTCATAGCGCTGGCGCATGTCGCTATCCAAACTGACTTCTTGTGCCACGCCTGTTTCAGTATCGAGCAGACGTAAGTCACCGACCATTGGCGGCATTATTTCATCAACCGATAGCACATGGAGCAAGACAACTTCATACCCTTGACTGAGCAGAGCATTCAAGCCCTCGATATAGCCATCTTGAGAGAACATATCGCTGATGATAAAGCATAGTCCAGGACGGCGTGAACGCACCGCATAGTTTTGCAGACGTTCGTTCAAGTTTGTTTCGCCGCTGGCATTGAGTGTATGGGCAAAGCGCAGCATAAGAATGCCCTGTGACCGTCCACGTACCGGGCCAAATTGGTCATTTGGGGTAGCGTTCAGGCTGGTAATGGTGACATAGTCGTTGCTGTTGAGTGCGATGTAAGCAATCCCCGCCATCAACCGCCGGGCAAAGGTCAGTTTATTGTGCTTTTCGCCGTCATCAATGCCCTCCGATGTAGCGTGAGGCCAGTCCATACTTTCTGATGTATCCAGCAAGATATGAACGGCTAAATCCTCCTCATCTTCTAGCAGCTTAATATAGGGGCGATCCAACCGCGCATAGACATTCCAGTCCATTCGACGCAGGTCGTCCCCAGGTGTGTAGTTACGATAATCGGCAAATTCGATACTTGTGCCCCGTTTGGTGGATCGGCGTTCGCCTTTAATTGCCCCGGCCCGCACCTTGCTGGCGACTAGCATCAGTTGGTCGAGTTTGCGGCGAGAGGCTTCGTCCAGCAGCAGAGGCTCATCACGTCTCATTGTTAAGCGGTGACTTTCGCTACCGATTTGAGTAAATCCCGAATGACCTCATCAGGGCTGATTCCCTCGGCAAAGCCTTCAAAGTTGAGTAGTAGTCGATGACGTAGGGCAGGCAAGGCCACCGCTTCAATGTCATCAAATGACACGTTAAAGCGGCCTTCAAGCAGCGCATTGATCTTCGCGCCCATAATTAAGGCCTGTGCACCACGCGGGCTCGCGCCGTATTGTAGGAAGCGGCGGGCGGTATCGGGTGCGGTTTCATTTTCAGGATGCGTGGCGACGATTAACTCGGCAACATAACGGCTGACATGAGTGGCGACAGGTATATCTAGCGCCAACAAGCCCATGTTCACGACTTCTGCACCATCCGCCACGTTACTCGCCTGTGGATTGTGTGTTCCGGTGGTGCGTTCGATGATGGTCACCAGATCATCAATAGAGGGATAGTCAACGGTAATCTTGAACATAAAACGGTCTAGCTGAGCTTCCGGCAGCGGATATGTGCCTTCTTGCTCAATCGGATTTTGTGTTGCCAGCACGAAAAAGGGCGGATGCAATTTGTACATCTCGCCGCTGATGGTGACGGTTTTTTCCTGCATGGCTTCCAGCAAAGCCGATTGAGTTTTGGGGGTAGCGCGGTTGATTTCATCTGCCAGCACCAAATTGGCGAAGATTGGCCCCTGTTGGAAGCGGAAAGCTTTGCGCCCTTCTTCGGTGTCTTCCATGATGTTTGTGCCCGTAACATCGGACGGCATCAAGTCTGGTGTGAACTGAATACGGCTGAAATCCAGATCAAGGGCATCTGCCAATGTGCGAACTAACTGGGTCTTGCCCAAACCGGGTACACCTTCCAGTAGGGCGTGGCGTCCGGCTAAAATACAAATCAACACATCGCGGATGACTTCTTTCTGGCCGACGATGACCCGTTCGACTTCGGCTTCAACGGCCTGGGCGATTCGGCTAAATTCTTCAATACTCATTTGGGTTGAATCTGACATGAGGGTTCCTTCTCGGCTTACGATCCAACAGGTACGCATTCTCTATAATACCTGACTTTTATGCAGAGTCGGAAGAGGCGCTTCTTAAACGGGAGTGGAGAAAAGTGTGATTATAGATGCACCATGTCTGGGATGTTGAGTTCATCATACAATGACAGGACTAAATGATAAACTCAAGAATCCCTACTTATAGGAAAATGGCGCGCCGAAGTAAAGCTTCGGCGCTAGGGGTATGATATGTTTATCTGAGGCAAAGATTATGTCGAGATTTCAGATGTGATGAGAGTTGGTTCATGTTTATTCAGGAAGTGGATTGCTTCTTCGAAATTCTTTCGGCGGATGAAGTTGACACCTAGAATCTTAGAAACAACAGGTATGAGGAAATTAATAATCGGATTGACTTCTCCAAGGGCAATGATCCAGGCAAGCTTAGGATGCTTCATGAACGTTAGCACATTGCTGAGTTGACCAATGCTTCCTGGGATTGAGGTGACGTCACTATCGTCTCCAATGAGATAGATTGGTGCGATTCCTGCATCTAAATAAGTTTTGAGTTCTTCAGACATATGGGCCAAGCCATCCTTGTCCAATTTACCCCAAATGCGAAGGTGAAGTACACGAGATTGTTTATACCACTTTGTTGAGTACGGCATTGATTATGACCCTTAAAATAACATATCAATCAGTTAGTTATTGTCTACTATAATGATCATAAAGCAGGTTGCAAATTGCAAATATCAGGACTAGTCCGGACTTGTTATTTGGGATAGCTCAGGATCAAAATATATCAGAGAATTAACAAACGAAAACTAGGTTCTGTTGACATTTTGAGATAACGAATAGAATAGGGTGATGAGTAATGTGACCTTAACCGATAAGAAATGGACGAAGGTTCGGGACTTTTTGAAACAAGACCCGAATGCCTATGTGGGAAACGAGGCCGAATGCCGTCGTTTCGTGGAAGCCGTGCTCTGGGTAAGTCGGAGTGGGGCACAATGGCGCTTGTTGCCGACTGAATTGGGGAACTGGAATAGGGTGTACAAACGCTTTGCCCGCTGGTGTAGACCGGGCGTGTGGGAGCGGATGCTGGACAATTTCGCGGATGATCCGGACATGGAAAACGGACGAGTGGATAGTACGATTGTCCGTGCTCATCCCTGTGCCGCGGGCGCACAAAAAAAGAGGTGAGCAAGCGTTGGGTCGCAGTCGAGGTGGCTTTTCGTGCAAAATCCATGGGACTGTGGATGGCTTGGGTAATCCCTTGCGTTTGCGCTTGACAGCCGGACAGCGTCATGACATCACCCAAGCCTATCACTTGCTGGAAGGCTTTAACTTTGAACGCTTGATTGCAGATCGTGGCGACGCGGCAGAACATTTCATTGACTATTTGTTTGATCGGGGCATTGAAGCGGTGATCCCGCCCCATCAGTGTGCCACAGTCCTGCGTGAGTACGATGAATGGCTCTACAGAGAGCGCCATTTGGTCGAATGCTTTATCAACAAGATCAAACATTTTCGACGCATCTTTTCTCGCTTTGATAAGCTCGATACTTCTTATCTGGGTTTTCTCCATTTTGTTAGTTCGCTTGTCTGGGTGCGATGAAATGTCAACACATCCTAGGTTCTGTTTGTATTATTCGCCTGTGTCGTTGCTGCGAGGAGCTAGCGAGGTGAAGTATTCACGGACCACATCACGCATCCCCAAGGGAATATAATCCTGATCGAGTGCTTCGTTGGCGCGGTCATAGGCTTGTGGGAAAATCTGATTGTAAGGCACGGTGACATTGCCAAAGGGATTGTCAGTAAAGTCACCTTCGGCTAGGGGGACATCGCCTGCATCCGGTTCCAGGATGATCTCGGTATCCCCGATTTCAACATTGGGCCGGCGCGGTGCGAAGATTTCCTCGAACTGGTCTTCGCCCCCTGCCTCGCCTCCACCTTGTTGTTCCTGTCCGGTGTCTTCTCCGCCTGTTGTATCTCCGGCTTGACTACCAGGGGCCTCGCCGACACGGTTGCTGTTGCTATTGGGTGGTTGGCTCGCGCCGCTTTCTTGAGAACTGCCGTTAGTGGTTTCGCCTTGACCCTGCTGCGTTTGCCCATTCTGACCGGATCGCTGTTGGTCACCTTGCTGATTGGATGGTTGGGGCTGGCCTTGCTGCCCGTCTTGATTAGCTTGTTGCCCTGGTTGCTCACCCTGCTGTTGCTGGTCAGCGGACTGTCCCTGTTGATTTCCTTGTTGTGGTGGTGGGCTGTCTTGTTGTCCGAGTTGCTGTTGTGGAATCCGCATCTGATCGGCCAATTCCTGCATCTGGTCAGCGGACTGTTGGGTGTTTTCTTGCTGTTGCAGGGCCTGTTGCAATTCCTGTTGGGCTTGTTGCAGGGCCTCCTGGGCGGCCTGGATATCATCTTCGCGCAGTGCATTGGCGGCTTCGCGCAGTGCTTCTGCTGCTTGGGGCGCAGTGGCTTCCAACGCAGTGGCAGCGGCATCCAGCGTATCTGCCATCGCAGCATTTTGCTCGGGTGTGGCGTTTTCTATCCCTTCCATCATCGTCTCGATGGATTCAGTTGACGATTCAACGGCATTGCTGGCGGATTGTTGCTGATCGTGGTTGTTGGTCTGCTCCTGGGGATCACCTAAGGCTTCAGCAGCGGCTTCAAGCGCGTCCTGTTGATGCTGAGCATCCTCGTTCAGCGTGGACGATTGCTCGCTGAGTAAATCCTCGACATCATTGACGGTTGCCAGGGCTTCCTCTTCACTAATGTCTTCGTCCTGCAAGGTTTCCAGGTTGGTTTCCAGGCTATTGAGTAGCTCCTCGCGTTCCGTTGGGGTGAGGGATGGATCAGCGGCAACCTCCTGAATAGCATCCCCAACCGTATCGGCTGCTGCCGGAATAATCGAACCAGCTGCTGTGGATTGTGTGAGGGCTTGGGTCTGCGGGTTAGGCAAGAAGACGAGCAACAGCAAAGCAGCGATCATGACAGCCACCCCCCCCCATTCGCGTCGGTTCATTTGAATGAGCAAACGTTCTGCAGGTTGGATGGTTTGGGCATTAGCATAGGCGTCTTCAAGCTGGCCACTGGTCAACAGATCGTTGGCTTGAATTTGGCCAGTGCTGAGCTCGAGAGCGGTGGACATGCGTTCCTTAAGGCCAAAGGTCAGGTCAAAATAGCGGGCGGAATCGATCTCTTTGCGAGGCCATAGCCAGACAATAACATAAAGCCCAGCCAGGCATACACTGACACCGATCAAGCCTGTCAAGCCGACTTCATTGTTCGTCAGGAAAGGGCGCAGCCGCGAGACGACCCCGGCGGCGATGCCAGCGAACGATCCGATCATGATGGCACGCGGCAACCATTGGATTATCGTCATCAGCCGGCGCCGACGATCCCAGCCTGTGAGCAAGTTGGAAAGCTGCTGTTGATGAATTGCCTGTGCTGTCATGTGACCCGTACCTCATGATTACACTACTTAAACGTGCCAGAACATCCCTATGTTCCAGCATACCAGGTTTCCACCTCCCTGTGATGAGTGACATACTCCCACAGGAAAACGCGAACCTACGGTTCAGTGGGCTTCTGCCATGAACGCCGGACACCGCCTAAATAAATCAGGGCGATGCCCCGCCTCAAGAATATTCTTCGCTGCGTTGTGGTCGCGGTCTATGACCAAGCCACAATCGCAGTTTAACTCACGGTCTTTTAGTGCCAGCTTGTGCTTCTGTCCACAACCAGAACAGACCTGGGTCGTCGGTGTCCAACGGTCTATCTTGACCACCCGCTTGCCACGTTTGAAAGCGACCCATTCCAAGATGCTCATGAACTGCGCAAAACCCAGATCACTCACCTTGCGCCCCCACAAACGCTTCATCGAACCAGAGGTTCGCCCCGTCCAGGTTCAGGTCTTCAAAACACAGCATGTCGTATTGGTCACGCAGCGCATGAGCCAACTTGAAGTGGAAATCGCGTCGCTTGTCATCAATCCGAATGTGACGACGGGAGAGGTGATGTTTCCCCTTCTTTTGGTTGGCGCTCCCTTTAACCTTCTTCGACAGCTGTCGTTGGATACTGCGCAGACGGGGCAGATCATCCCGATAGAACCAAGGCAGGTCGATCTGTTGCCCTTCATCATTGGTAAGAAAGCATTTGAGGCCAAAATCAAAGCCGCCGCTTTGACCCGCGCTGACTTCGTTCTGCACCACAAACTGTTCGACCACTGAGAAGCAAATCCAGAGCCATCCTGCTGTATCGCGTTTAATCGTGACTGGCTTTATATCACCCTGCATCGGGCGGTGATGCACAAATTTGTAGACTTTCGTGCCGATACGAACCCGACCATACCTCTGCTCACTGTCCAGCAGTTTCCAGCCTGCTTGTTTGAGCGTGAATGATCGGAACTTCTGCACCTTGCGGAAGTGTGGGAGGCCGCCTTGCCTGTTGAAGAAGCGTTCGTAGGCTTTTTCTTGTCGCTGCAATACCTCCTGGGTTGCCTGAGAGCCGAGTGCTCTTCATCCGCAACTTTGCGATGTGGCGTTGCATCCGCGATAAGCCCATGTGTTTGCCTGTCAGTCGATAGGAGCAACGCTGCAATGCCAGGGCATGGTTCCAGATCAAGCCAGCAACGTTGATCTGCTGGTGCAGATGTCGGTTGCGCTTGTTGTTCTGGTACAGCCTCTATTTGTAGGTCTTGCGGACTTCTATCGACATGTTTGAAATACTCTTTCTCGGGCTCAAGCACTCTGAAGCCCCTTATATCCCACTGTTAAAACCTGTGGGCTTTACGGGGCTACCCGTAAGCTATTCCAACCGGATCAACCTCTGTCTCATCGTATCCCTCATAGAATAGGCGCTCTTCTTCCTCTGGTGTGTGTCTATTCATAAACTGGCCACCGCCTAGATACATCAAGTCGCGCTCTTTGGGAGCCATAATCATTGTGTCCCAATCGACCACGTACAAATCACCGCTGATGCTCATGTGGACGTTGCCGGCATGCATATCGGCATGGCACAACACAAATAGGGCATGCTTGTGTTTTCAACACAGCCGCCAATGTTTCAGCCCACTCTACCAGATGCAATACGTCGTTGTGGCGTTCACACAAAAAGGCTGCTAATTGGTCGGATAGACTATCATCAGATTTTAGTTGTTGGGCAAACTGCAACAACTCACGGACACGCACACGATACTTATCTGAGAAGGTCTCCTGCTGGATTTGGCTCTTGATTTCAGTGGGTATCGCTGCACTATGGATGTTCTTGAACGCCAGCCCAAACGCGACCCAATGGTGATCTTCCATCTCGACTTCATAGGCGTTGAGGCCTTCGATATAGGGGAAAACACTCAATTTAAACTCACCTATATCTGCCCAAAGTGGGTCGGATTGCGTGACCAGGGGCGCGATGATCTGCTGGATGTCCTGCTCATGGAGCAGTTTAGGGACTTGGGTGGTCATCGCATCAAAGTCGCCGCGCCGCAGCTTGATGAAATAGGTTGTGTCTTCTGTTTCCGCACGATAAACCGCCGAATTGCGATCATGATCCAGCGGTAAAAATTCCACCCGATTGATCGATAGTCCATAGACCTGCTGCAAACATGTCTGGATTGCCGTATCCTGAATACCCGGTTCCTCCAGCATATTACCATGAGTCCTGTGGGTGTAATCCCTACTCAGGTTGCTTTCTCAGTATCGAGGTTGATCCAACTTGATACATCTCGGCGGTGGTACGCATTTCGATGTCTTCGCCTTCGCCCACAGCCCACAAACAAAGAGTGTGATCACCACCACCAGAAGCCAGAAGCGTTCCAGTCGGATTGAAGGCAACACTCATGACAGGCTTTTCATGACCGTCTAATGTAATCAGGGCTTTGCGACGTTCTGCCGCACCATCACTGATGGCTTTCTGTATATACCACAAGCGGATCAAATGATCGCGTCCACCCGTTGCCAAGAGGGTTCCATCAGGGCTAAAGCTTATGCCCTGTGCGCCCGGTGGATGCGCTTGCAAGATGGCATAAAGTTCGCCAGACAGAGCATCCCATAAGCGAACGGTTGCGTCTTTGCTGGCGGAGGCAATCATTGTTCCCGGCGGACTGATCTGTACTTCGGTAATCCAATCATCATGTTCACCAATAATTGTGCCACGAGTTTCTGCGCCCACATCCCACAGCAAGACCTTGTTGTCGCGTCCACCAGAGACCAGGATGTTCCCGCCCAGTGCAAAACCCAGGCTAGTTGCTTCGCCCTGGTGACCTTCCAAAATAGCCCGCCGGTTTTGGTCTTCGACATCCCACAAATAGATGATGCCATCCCCACTAGAAGTAGCGATGACCAATCCGTCGGGGCTGAATTCAACATCGTGGATGCTATCTTTGTGACCTTCAAGTGAGGCGATTAGTTCGACACTATTACTGAGGTCAGAGATATCCCACAGTCGTAGGATCATGTCGGCGCTAACAGATGCTAGGATGTCCTGGGTAGGGCTAAAGGCAATGGCATTCACCGGCCCACTATGGCCTTCAAGGATCTCAGTTGGTTTAGAACCAAATTCCCCAGCAAATAAGGCGATCGATTCACCCGCTGCTACCCCTAGAATTGTGCCATCTTCTGACCAGCCAATCTGTTTAATCCAGCCAATCTTGACTGTAGACAGCAAGGTCAGGCGGTGTGCATTCTTGACCGAGATCATATCCCGCATGAGATTTCCTCATTTCGTACCAGTACCATATTCTCAAATCATAGCACATTTACCCTCACGTTACAGGCGAGTATAATTTGATTTTTTCTTGGACATGGGTTGTGGGCCGTTATGAATTATGAACATTTACTCCGAACGGAATGCAGTAGGGGACACCCCCTAAAGTCTATTCGCCGAGATCGCCGATGCACATTGGACTGAACGCCCATCTCTTATCTGGGCAAAAGGGTTATCGCGCTGCCGGGATTCATGGCTATATCTATAATTTGCTACACCATTTGCCCAAGGCCGCCCCGTCAGATTGGCGTTTTACAGCGATGGTGGGTAAAGGCAATCCTCATCAGTTTCAAGGCATGACAAGACGTCCTGGCCCCCTCGTCACTGAGGCACCCGTACGTCGTATCCTCTGGGAACAGGCCATCCAGCCCTGGTCATTAGGGCAATACGATCTTTATCATGCATTGGCGTTTGTGTCACCTGTGCTGCTGAATCGCCCGAGTGTCGTGACGGTCTATGATTTGAGCTTTCTACACTTTCCAGAAGGTCTCACGCTGGCCCGTCGGCTGTATCTGCGCCTGTTCACAGCCTTAAGCTGCCGTCGTGCAGAGCGGGTGATCGCCATTTCTCACAGCACGGCGCAAGATATTCAGGAGAACCTCAACATCAGCCCAGACAAGATTGATGTGGCAACCGGAGGCTATGACACAGCGCGTTATATCCCGCTGCCACAGGAGCACATGGGTGCTTTTCGTCAGGCACACCATCTCCCCAAACGCTTCTGGTTTTATCTGGGTACCTTGGAGCCGCGTAAAAATCTGGCGACGCTGCTGGATGCTTATGCTCAACTGCCATCCTATGAGCGGCTGCCTTTGTTCATTGGTGGGGATAAGGGTTGGATGTACGAGCCAATCATGGCCCGAATTGATAAGTTGCCTCAGGTTTTCTACATGGGATTCATCCCAACCGAAGACCTCCCCCTCTGGTACAATAGCGCCGAGGTGTTCCTTTTCCCTTCTATTTACGAAGGATTCGGCCTCCCCGTCCTAGAAGCAATGGCTTGTGGGACACCGGTGATTACATCGGATGCCTCGTCGTTACCAGAAGTCGCGGGGGATGCGGGGCTATGCCTGCCGCCATTTGATCAATCAGCTTGGGTAGAGGCGCTCCATAAGGCTTACCAAGATGCCCAATGGCGTGAAGAAGTACGAGAACGTGGACTACTTGGAGCACGGCGATATAATTGGTTCAAAACAGCAACCCAAACAGTTACCAGTTATCAGAAGATATTAGTTTGATGAATTCACCCATTTTTCATTCGCGCTGGCCCATGCCCCTGTTAGATGCAGTTCTGGTGTTCTGTGCGTTTGCTTTGGCCTACTACATCCGCTACGAACTTCAAGTGCTACGGCCCGTCTTTGAGAAGAACGTTGCGCCCTTTAGCCCCTATTTGCCCTATATTGGTGTCTACATTGCCTGGATGTACATGAACTATCGTGGTGGCGGCCTCTACACACCTGTTCGAGGGAGGCCATGGTTAGAAGAGGTCTATCTCGTCATCAATGGCGTAACGAACGCGACCCTGATCGTCATGGCCCTGAGTTTCTTCTTACAACCCGTCGTCTTTAGCCGTTTGATGCTCATTTACGTTGCTGCCATATCAGTCATCTTGCTCAGTTTGTCCCGGGCAATCCAGCGTATTGTACAGGCCAATCTACGCAGTAAAGGAATTGGTGTCGAACGCGTGCTCATTATCGGTGCAGGCGAGGTAGGACAGTCCGTTTTGAGTACGATGTTGGCCCGCAAGGAACTGGGGTATTTGCCTGTGGGTTATTTGGATGATAATCCGAATCGTGGCAACGTTGATCTGGGGCGTTTGAAAGGACTGGGCAACATCAACAATCTCCCCCAGGTCATTTCGGCACACAAAGTGGATACGGTTGTTATCACGCTCAAGTGGATGCAGCATGATTGGATTATCGGTCTTATCCGCGCTGCACAACAGACCGGGGCCAGTGTCCGTATTGTGCCGGACGTATTCCAACTCAATTTACGTCAGGTCGAGGTCGAGAATCTCGATGGTATTCCGCTGTTAGGCGTTGGTGGTGATGTCCAGTTTTATGCGTCCAATCGATTGCTGAAGCGAGCAATTGATCTGGGGTTGATCTTGATTTCGCTGCCTGTGTGGGTGTGCGTGTTTGTACTGGTTGCGTTGGCCATCCGGTTGGAAGGGCCTGGGCCCATCCTCTATGAACAGCAACGGGTGGGGGAAAATGGCAAGCTGTTCAGCATTATCAAGTTTCGCAGCATGATCCCAGATGCGGACAATCTACGTCAGGAACTAATCGACCAACATCAGCTTGATCCACGCCATCCGAAAATTCCCAACGATCCGCGCGTCACCCGAGTCGGCCAGTTGATCCGTAAAATGAGCCTAGATGAACTACCGAACTTGATTAATGTCATCCGAGGCCATATGAGCCTGGTTGGGCCACGCCCACCCACGCCGGAAGAGGTTGAATTGTACGAACCCTGGCATCGGCAGCGTTTACAAATTATGCCGGGAATGACCGGGTTGTGGCAGATCAGTGGGCGCAGTGATGTGCCTTTTGACGAAATGTGTCTGCTAGACATTTATTACATCGAGAATTGGTCGATTAAGCTTGATGTGCAGATTTTGATGATGACCTTGCCCCGTGTTTTGTTACGACAGGGAGCCTACTAGATCTACCCGCTTGAGAAGCCAGCAGACTAACAAAATCGTGAGCCAGATCAAAGGTTACACTCCGCACTGAAGATCAGAAGAACGTACGGATACCACAAACCGCCATCTGCATCAGCAAATCAACGTCGCGGGGGTGATCTCGTATCATGCCCCGACCTTGTAGTGTCGCTATACTGAGAAACTGCGCACGAAAAGTATGCGTTCTGGAAGCGCAGGCAGTTCAAGATGTGTTGGAGCGACAAGAGAACGCCTACCAACGCTTCTTTAACCAGTGACATACTCCCACAGCAAAAGGCGAACCAAAGGTTCAGTGGGCTTCTGCCATGAACGCCGGACGCCGCCTGAATAAATCAGGTTGGTCTTCTTCCGACTCAGACAGTATGAGGCGATGCCCCCGCCTCAAGTATATTCTTCGCTGCGTTGTGGTCGCGGTCTATGACCAAGCCACAATCGCAGTTTAACTCCCGTTCTTGCAGTTCGAGCTTATGCTTCTGTCCACAACCAGAACAGACCTGGGTCGTCGGTGTCCAACGGTCTATCTTGACCACCCGCTTGCCACGTTTGAAAGCGACCCATTCTAGAATGTTCATCAACTGTGCAAAACCCAGATCACTCACCTTGCGCCCCCACAAGCGTTTCATCGAACCAGAGGCTCGCCCCGTCCAGGTTCAGGTCTTCAAAACACAGCAGGTCGTATTGGTCACACAGCGCATGAGCCAGCTTGAAGTGGAAATCGCGCCGCTTGTCATCAATCCGAATGTGACGACGGGAGAGGTGATGCTTCCCCTTCTGTTGGTTGGCGCTCCCTTTAACCTTCTTCAACACCTGTCGTTGGATACTGCGCAGACGCGGCAGATCATCCCGATAGAACCAAGGCGATGGTATTTGTTGCCCTTCATCATTGGTAAGAAAGCATTTGAGGCCAAAATCGAAGCCGCCGCTTTGACCCGCGCTGGCTTCCTTCTGCACCACAAATCGTTCCACCACTGAGAAGCAGATCCACAATCTGTCTGCTGTATCACGCTTGATCGTGACCGTCTTTGATATCGCCCTGCATCGGGCGGTGATACACCAACTTGTAGACTTTCGTGCCGATCTGAACCCGACCATACTTCTGTTCACTCTCGAGCAGTTTCCAGCCTGCTTGTTTGAGCATGAATGACCGGAACTTCTTCACCTTGCGAAAGCGAGGCAATCCACCTTGCCTTAGGAGCAACGCTGCATAGCCAGGGCATGGTTCCAGATCAAGCCAGCGACATTCATCTGCTGCTGCAGATGTCGGTTGTGTCTGCTCTTGCTATCGAGGCGGTACTTATACGTGCTTCTGATCTGCAATGGATTGTTTTACCACTGCTGATGTGACTGAACCCACAGGTGATATCAACTTTGAGCGCGTCCAGAGACTCAAAAGACGCTTCTTCATATATGGATACTCTTTGCGCATCGTGTGGGCTGTAGACCCCTTCATCTGCCCCACAATTTTGTTGATCCCAATGCGCGGGTCAACATCCAGAAGCCAATGCACGGGGTCGGGCATGACTTCCATCTCATGAACCAAGAACCCATAGTCAGCTTGCTTCTCAAGAATGCGTTCCTTATTTTTTGTCATGTCTAGCTATTTTTATATATTAAAACCAATAGATTATATGCTATATTTGATTTGCTGAAGCAAGCTGAAAATCCCTTCTATTCCACCGAACCCTAGGTTCGCCTGATGCTGGTGGGTTTTACGGGACAAAAGAGATAACGTAGCCCGTTGAGACAAGCATCCTTCAGAAGCTGTAGCGAACTGAAAGTTCGACTTCTAATGGTAGCAGAGCGTCATGGCCTTATCAGATCACGATAAATCGTTTTAGGTGGTTATGCGCTAGGTTGAGGGGAACTGGAAGGGATCAAGCAGTACATCCAGAGCCGCACCATTCAATGCGACTTCATTAATCATCATCCCATGTAACAACTGCGCAATCTCATTCCCCAGTCGTGCCGCTTGCTCTATCGGGGCGCTGATGCTGGTGGCAACCAGCTGGTTTGAATTGGGCGCGACTACGCCAATCACAATAGTCACGTTGCCATCGTGATTCTTCATCAGGTAATAAGCTGCATCAAGACCATTCCAATCGAAAGCAACAGGTGCGGTGACATGCGCCGTCCCCACATAATCCGGATTATGAACGATGGCATCCAGTAGTTCATGAGCAAGGTTGCTTGATTGGGTCCCTAGGATGCTGCTGAACTCCTCTAGGGGATGGACAAAGACATGGGTCAGCAAACCATTCAGCCTGCCATCGGTAGCCACTGAACCGATTTCTTCTGCTAGGACAATGCCATATTCCGTTTCATAATGCTCCCAGTCATGGGGGCGTGGCACACTCAGTTCAACACCCTGAACATGCATAATCACATGGGCGTCGGTGAGTTCGGAATGGTCGGCTAGTGCTTCATCAGGGCGATTGACCACCCCTGTTGGATCAGCATGGTGATCGCAGCCCACCAGCAGGCTCATGATGAGAATAAACAGACAAAAGCGCATTGAGCAGAATGTCATGACAATTAGATAGCACCTATCGTAACATAAAACCGAATGCAGGGGCTTGTTTCTAATTGGTTCCCTATAGTAGGCGCGATGATACTAATTTAAGCAGCCAGCGCCACTCTTCAATTTTGAGCAGATAAGCCAGAATGGCAAAGGTCACCCCGCTAACACCGGCACAAACGGCCACCAACAGAATCTCATTAAATAATCCCGTTGTACCAATCGTTTTGGCAAAGATGAGGAGGCTGCCCCAGGCGACAATGCCCATCCCTGCCGAAGCCAGAGCTGTTTGCAACACAGTCAGCACGAGTCGTTGCTGCCCCAGCCCATTCATCCTACGATAAAGCAATACGCCACTAATGATTGCGTGGAGAATGTGCTTGATGCTATCGGCAATCATCAAACTGAATAGCCCAAGTGCAGGGATCAACAACCAGGCCGTCACCATATAAATCAGGAGACTGAACAACCCAATTAGCGCCGGAGTCAGGGTATCTTGATGTGCATAAAAGGCATAGACTAGCAACAGATCCACCGCCGCAAATGGCAGCCCGATCAGATAGAGCCGCAGCACACTGGTCGTCGTGTCTGCGGCAGCACTTGTAAACGCCCCATGCTCAAACAACAAACCAATAATAGGCGACGCCAGCACAAACAGGCCGACTGTCGCCGGGAGGATCAACGTAATAGCCAGTCGCATTCCCAACCCCAATGTATCTCGATAGGTATTGATTTGTTTGGCTCCCTGGCGCATTCGTGCTGCCTGTTGCGAGAGGGTGGGCAAAATCGCGATGCTAATGGCTGTTGCGACCAACCCTTGAGGGAACTGAATCAAAGTCGTTGCCCAGATCATAATGCCGATGCTACCCTCACCAGTCTGGCTGGCAAGGTTATAGCTGAATGGGCGGATGATGAGTGTGTCCATCACTAAAGAAAACATCACCGGGATATAAAGCAAACCGATCTGACGAATCGCCGGATGTCGCCAATTCAGGGTAAAGCGGATATTCGCGCCGCGCAGTCCCGGCACTTGCAGCAGCATGTAGGCCATTGAACCGATCAACCAGCCAATCGCTACCACCCGAATCCCACTGGCAGGTCGCGCCAACGTCCAGGTTCCATCGAGTGCAATGCCAAAACGAGGCGGCGGCACAAATAGCAGCGTAATGACGATAATTGACCCATTGAAGACTGCCGTGGCAAAGGCAGGCCAGGTAAACACATGTAGCGCATAGAGCGTGCCACTTAGAATGGCGAATCCACTCATGAACAGCAGCGCTGGAGCAGTCAAGCGTAGCAGCGATGTTGCCAACTGTTGAGTTTGTTCATCCAGACCACCACCGACCACATTGACCACAGCAGGCGCGCCGATCTCCAAACCAACCACCAGCATTGCCAGCAACAGCGTCAACATACTCAGCAGAACGGAAACCAGCCGCCACAGTTCATCACGCCCTTTCAGTGCGACCACTTCACTTAGGACAGGGATAATTGCACCATTGACGTGCCCGCCAATCAGCAGGTCGTATAAGCCCTTAGGAACAAGCACGGCCACGTTGAAGGCATCCACCGCGGCTGTCGCGCCGAACAGGTTGGTGAGCATAATCTCACGCACCAAACCCAGGACACGACTGGCAATATTACCCAAGGCCAGCACACCCGTTGCACGAGCAACACCTTCATGGTGGTCAATTGGGTTTAGGTCAGGTTCCTCAATCACGATTTCCGAGGCGGTCATGACAACTCTTGAATACGCTTAATCAGATTCGTTGTACTATGACCCGGTAAATAGTCGATCAGTTCGATATGTCCGCCATACGCTTCGACAGTTGAGCGTTCTGGCAACAGCTTATGATGATAGTCACCGCCTTTTACATAAATGTCCGGTTTGAGCACTTCCAGCAGAGTCGTGGCGGTCTCCACTTCAAAAATGATGACGGCTGTCACAGGAATCAGCGCTGCCAGGATGCGTGCCCGTTCCACAGCGGGGACAATCGGACGCCCTTCGCCTTTCAGTCGTGTGCTGCTGGCATCCCCGTTGAGACCAACAAACAACGCATCACCCAACGCACGTGCCTTCTCTAGATAGTCCAGATGACCCACATGCAGCAGATCAAAATGCCCATTGGTAAAGACCAATGCCTGCCCCGCCAGCCGGATGGCCTCGCGTTTTTGAAGAGCGATTTCAAGCGTCAGATGTTCGCCCAATCAATTGTCTCCTGTAGATGAGTGGCGAGTACGATAGCCTGATTCAAGGCAATTTGCAAGCCAGAAGCAACCGACGATAGCGGCCTCATCATACCGCAGATGTTTCCAACGTATTGCTGTATGATTACACCGCCGCCAAAAATGCACGTACCGTTTTGATAAAATGCTCAAACTGCTCGCCATGTATGAAGTGCCCAGAGTCATCAAAGACCACCAGCCGCCCATCCTGAAAATTGGCCTGTACGGTTTCCAGCAGTTGCGGTGTTGCACTCAGGCTGCGCTGCGGATTCGCCATCAACAACAGTAAGGGACACTGTATGTCACCTATCATTTCCACCAATGGTGGATTTGGCTCGGCGTTCATCAAGTAGCGGAAGACTTCAAGATCAAACTGTGCCATCGTGTCCACATAACTCACATAGTCGCGTTCATCTTCAATCGTCATACCTGGAGGGAGTAATCCCTGTCCGGTTTGCATCCGCTCAGCGTGTAATTGCGTTTTCAGGCTGCGCAAGTTGTCGAACAGCCGTGCCATCCAGGGTGGCGTTTCACTGCCAAAATCGGGCATGGGAATCACGCGCAAGGCTGGGTCTTCCAGGATGACCGCCCGCACCAGCTCAGGATGTGTCGCTGCCAGGTATGCCGCTGTCTCTGCACCCATCGAATGCCCCAATACGAGTGGTTGACCCAGTCCTAGGGTGCGAATAAGATAGGCGGCATCGTCCACCATTTGATCGCGGGAAAAGCCCACATCAACCCGGCTGGACTGCCCATGTCCACGTGCATCGGGGATCACGAGGTTGTAATCGGCTTCGAGTGCCTGTGCCACCCGCAACCAGGACAATCCTGCAACCTGAATACCATGTAACAGCAGCAGAATCGGCTTGTTGCCGCTTATGCAATGATAGTGTAATTGTGCGCCGTCGGGCGTCGTGATCGTCGCATCTTGCCAATACGTGGGGATCAGTTGTTCCAGGGGGCGATAGCTACTTACGTCTTGTCTCATTTGCTCTATGCGCTCCTTATTTTCCTGGTTCAGCATACACCAGAACGCCAGGTTCGGCTCAACCGATGGATTTAAGTTAGAAAACTGTTCCAAATATCCCAATTTTATCCCAAGTTTGGGATAAAGCACCTTTCTTTAGGATAACAATTGTTTCAACTGACTAGGAGTTGAGAATTATCAACGGATGATAGTTTTCAAGCCCCAATTAGGTCTTCTAGAACCGACATGGGGTCAAATAAGCACGCTTGAGTTTGCAGCCTAATGATGATACTGTAAATGTTGCGAACGACATGCCATGCAATGGTCAGGTGAGAATGCACACAATCCTAGAAACTCTGCGCAAAGGGTGGACATCGTCAGGGCAGGTTGCCGCCGATGCTCCCGTATTTTTGCGTACGCATGGCCATCCCAAAACTGCTGAACATTGTGGCGATGTCGCCAGTGAAGCCCGGCAGATAGCCCGACGGGTCGGCGTATCTGTGGCCGAGGCCGAGGCGGCTGGCTGGCTGCACGATGTCAGCGCTATTTTCCCTTATGAACAATGCCTTCAGGTCGCAAAGTCGTTTGGTATCGACATTTTACCGGAAGAAGAAACCTATCCTATGATTGTGCATCAGAAGATTTCGGTAGTCCTGGCCCGCGACCTCTTCGCCATGACCAATGAATCTGTTCTCAGCGCTATTGGCTGCCATACGACCCTCAAACCTAATGCTAGCACACTGGATAAAGTGGTGTTCATCGCGGATAAAATTGCCTGGGATCAACCGGGGGCACCGCCTTACCTCAATGAGATGCTCAAGGGGCTAGAGCAATCGCTAGACAACGCCGTCATCGTTTATCTGCAATACTTGTGGGATATACGTGATCAACTCAAAGTCATTCATCCCTGGTTCCGCGAAGCCTACCATGAACTCAGAAATAATTTACCGGATCAAGCGTAATCATCCCCACAAGCATGTTGAGAGTACGGTTGGATGCACAGTTAGGGCTATCATGAAGAAAATTGTGGTTACAGGGGGCAGCGGCAAAGCCGGACGTGCCACCATCGTTGAACTGCTTGAACATGGTTATGAAGTCTTGAACATTGATATTGTCGCACCAGAAAAGCGGCAGGGTAACTATCTGACCGCTGACCTAACCAAGTACGGCGAAACTATCGAAGTGCTGGCAGGCTACGATGCCATCGTGCACCTGGCGGCGATCCCTGCACCAGGACGCTTTACAGAAGCGGTCACGTTCCACACCAACATGGCACAGACCTACAACATCTTTCAGGGTGCCGTTACGCTTGGCATAAAGCGCATCGTTTGGGCGTCCAGCGAAACCACTATTGGCCTCCCCTTTGAACGCGAACAACCCGCCTATGCGCCGATTGATGAAGACCATCCCTTGTATCCCGAATCGAGTTATGCCCTTTCCAAAGTCCTGATGGAAGAGATGGCCCGTCAGTACAACCGTTGGCATAGGATTCCAATTGTTGGGCTGCGTTTTTCAAACATCATGGAGCCGCATGACTATACTCGGTACTTTGAGCGCTTCTGGGATGATGCCCACAAACGCAAGGGGAACCTATGGGGTTATGTCGATGCCCGTGATGTTGCCCAAAGTTGCCGTCTTAGCCTGGAAGCGGACCTTCAAGGTGCAGAGGTCTTCTTAATTGCCGCCGCCGACACCTGTATGCCTCGTCCTAACAAAGACTTAATGGCAGAGGTATTCCCTGATGTACCGCTGTATGAAGGCGTGGGCGAGTACGAAACCTTGTTAAGCATCACCAAAGCACGCAATCTGCTGGGTTATGCCCCCAAGTATTCCTGGCGCGACCATTTGACGATATAAATCTCAGGCTCATGAGTTGCCTGGAAATAGCCCTTAATCGCACCCGACATCACCCTTGGATCAACTGCAATACATGAGAAGCGGCCCAATGGCAAGTGTGGCCCCAGGAAATCATAACATTGTCGTAGGGATCACTCATGCTGACCTGAATGCCAGATAGTCATCCGTTTCAGTCCCACTTTCAAATCACTTCGGCTGCTGCCTCTACTCCCGTATTGCCCGCGCCAACGATACAGGTTGTTGGCATTGACGGGCAACAGGTTTACTACTGCTTTCATCAGTCGCATCACTTCTCGTTTGAACTCTTCCCTTGTAGTGCGGACGAAATCCTGGACACAACGAAATGGAACCTGGATCAACAGTTGAGGGGCTGCTGGATTTGCGGTGAATGTGATCGGCACGGGTTAATCCAACTTGTGCCGATCACTCAAAAAATCTATGCCATCTCAGGCGGTGGCACAGGCAGGTCTTCAACGGCGGTGTCCTTCCACTTTTCACCTTCTTCCACCAGCATCACGGGAATGCCATTGACAATCGGATACTTATAGCCGTTGTCGTTGCAAACCAACCAGTAATCGCGGGTCAGTTCCAGCTTGCCGGGGTCATCACCGTATTGGTCTTTCTCATGGACGGCCACCGGGCAGCGCAAAATCTCAAGTAACGATGCGTCAATTTGGGGTGCATCACTCATTGTCGGAATCCTCATTTCTCGCCTATCCTACAACAGTATAGCGGTGCGGTGCAGCACGGTCAACATAGGGGAGTTATAATAGGGGGGTGTTTACTTCACCATCAGGTGGTCGTCCATGACTCAGAGCAAATGGCTCGCCTATATCTTGTTGCTGACCTGTGTGGGACTGGCACTCATACACGTCATCGCCGAATTGATCCGCTCCTCTCATTTTCTGAACTCTATACCCCTCTTTGCACAAGTGGAGGGACTAACAACCGCATCATTGCATTTGGCCTCAATCACAGGCTGCATGGCCGGTGGACTGTATATTGTGTTGGCGGAAAGGCATGATGGGTGTTTAAGGCATGAACGTGAAGCGCGGTACGTCGTCTATGCCTGGCTAGGAGTTGTCGGCTTGATACTTGTGTTTGTAACGCTCGGCTGGCAGGTGTCGGTCATCTTCGCTTGGATAATGCTGATTCTGGTAGCAAGCCTATCTGTTCTGATCCTCCGCAGTGTTCAGAATTGGAGCGCGATTCAGACGGTATGGACGGCGGGGATCGGCCTGTATTGTGTGTGTTTGGTGTCTGTTTCACCTGACAGGGTGATACTTGGGGTGCAGCAAAATATCGCGTTCATTTTGATGATGGCAGCGTTGGGTTTTTGGCTGATGCACCGCTTGAGCAACATCACACCACAATGGGCAGAGGCCAGTGTCCTCAACATTGCTGGGATTATGACTGCTGCTGGCATCACCCTCACTGCATCGCCTTTCTATAGTGAAACAGATTTGCGTTGGGTACGTGGCATCGCATTAGCCGGCATTATGGTACTGCCGATGGTCGCCATTTTGTATGCTGCCCATTGCTACCGGGCGCTCTGGGATCGCAATCCGACGCGGACACTGGTGGCGCACTGGCTCACGCTCTCGTTGATCTTATACTTGCTCGGCGCTGGCTTGTTGGGAACGATTTTCGCTCTGCCCAACGTCAATCACTGGGTACAGGCCACCCATTTGGTCGACGTACAATCTCGCTTTCTCTCATTGGCGGTGTTGATGATGCTGTTCGGCATTATCAATCAAGCCGTCGCCGAAATGCGGCACGAGAATCGGCGTGTTACGGGCCTCATTCCCTTCTGGCTGGTAGGTGGGGGTGTGATGGGCAGTGGATTAGCGTTGGCGGGTGCAGGCCTAGTACAGGTTTATCTGGGCGGTCTGCTGAACATGAATCCTATCCAGACACGCCCATTGCTTGAGCCCCTGTATCAGGGCTGGGTGTTTGGGAACGGCCTGAGCGTACTCGGTGTCTTCACTTATGTGCTAGGATTGGCGATCCGGCGTGTGATACAATAAGCTTGGTACACATCCCACAAAGGCACACCACATGAACATTCTAGTAAGAATCTGGAGACGGCTAACTTTTCCCTGGCTCACCCAACTGTACCTGATGAACCGTCACCTGATGAACGAACTTAGGCTGGTATGGCACTGGTTTTTCTCCTCGCACGAAGTCACCAACATGACCTATAACCTGAAACCAACAAACGTCGATTATTTGGCGTCGTTGGTTGCCCACATCACCGAACAGCCCTTCAACTTAATCCGCGCCTATATTAACGAGATTGAGAGCGACCAGGATTTGCGGGAGCATGTCCGAAGCCTCACGGCAGAGCAGCGTTATCGTGCCAACGACCCGGAAGCACGCTATGGGCGTAGGGTAGGTAGGCTGGTATGCCTTCGTCCGAGCCATGAAACCCGCTGTTATCATCGAGACAGGCATCGACAAGGGGCTTGGCTCATGTGTGTTGACCGCTGCCCTAATGCGCAACCAAGCTGAGGGACATGCAGGTTATTATTATGGCACAGACATCAATCCGAGGGCTGGCTATCTGTTCAAAACTCCCTACACCGATTACGGTGAAATTCTCTATGGCGATTCGATTGAGTCACTCCAGAAATTTGCCCAGCCCATTGATCTCTTCATCAACGACAGCGATCACTCCGCTACTTATGAGGCCAACGAATACGGAATCATCAAAGGTAAACTCACTGAGAACGCTATTATCTTAGGGGATAACTCCCAAGTGACCGATGAACTCCTCCGGTTTGCTCTGGCGACAGATCGTAATTTCCTTCATTGGCATCGTGGATCGGGTATTGGTGTAGCCTTTAAGAAACAGGGAACGGCCTGAGCGTACTCGGTGTCTTCACTTATGTGCTGGGATTGGCGATCCGGCGTATGAAGGCATGAGGACCATTCGAGTATAATGTTGGTCTATCGCATTCATTGAACGCTCCAAGAAAGCTCAAACATGATCAAACCTTGGTTGAACCTGATACTCCTCATTCAATTCGCACTCGTCACCATGCTCGCCCATGCACAGGAAACAATCACCGATCCTGAATCCGGTGTCACCTACATCGTCGAGCGCTACACCGTGGCGAATTATCCAGTGGCGCTGGCCTTTGCTCCCGATGGCCGGCTGTTTTATACCGAGAAAAACACTGGGAATGTCCGGGTTATCCGCCCGGATGGTGAAGTACACCCAGAGCCCGTATTAAATCTCCCCACAAGCGCGTTAGCCGAGCGTGGCATGCTGGGCATTGCGCTTGATCCCGATTACGAAACCAACGGTCATATCTGGCTGATGCACGTCCGGGAAGCAACCCCCCGCGACTACGCCGCCTTGAATCTGGTGCGCTTTGTTGAGGAAAGTGGTCTGGGCCATGATCCAGAAGTCATGTTTTCGATTCCACTTGAAAACAAGGCGCTGATTCACATGGGTGGCAACATCGGCTTCGATTCCAGCGGCGACCTCTACATCTCAGTGGGCAATATGGAAATCGCTGCTCACGCCCAGAATCTCGACACCCCCCAGGGAGCCATCCACCGTTTTGCTGTGACCGACGATGGCCTTGTTCCTGCCGAAAGCAACCCGTTTGCAGACAGCAGTATCTATGCCTATGGCCTGCGCAACCCCTATGACTTTGCCATTGATCCGCTCAGTGATAGCACCCGTATCTTCGCGGTGGAAAATGGCGATCAATGTGATGACGAAGTCAATGTGGTCTTTGCCCAATTCAATTATGGTGCCGGCGAAAATTACACCTGTGGTGGGGTGGCCGACGGCACAGACATGGCGTTCTATATGCCACCGTTGGTCGCCTATACCCCCACCATCGCGCCGACTGGTATCGTGGTTTATGATCATGAAGGCATCCCTGAATGGCATGGGAATGTGTTCTATTGCGCCTGGAACACAGGTACAATCTACCGCATGATACTTAACGAGCAGCGCACACAGGCCAAAGCCATCTATGAGCTCCCTATCGGTGCGGCGGCTCAGTGCCGTATTGACATCACAATCGGGCCAGAGGGCGGTCTTTATTTCAGCACGGTGGGAGAAGAGGGGGGCGCAATCTATCGCCTGCTGCCCGCATCATGATCAGAATCTACCGAAGGAGTGGTGAAGGCGCTGGATGTGAGGCAAAGTGTGACATCTTAAAAAACTATCAGCATCTTCTCGAGGGATCAGCCTGCGCTGAAGAATTCCCGGTATCACGGCGGTGAACATGTCGGAAAGTGGCTATTATGCGTGGAAGAATCGCTCACCGAGCCAGCGAGCAGAACAAACCCAGATCCTAAAAGCACGAAGCCAGATGATTTGGCAGCGCTACGGTGCGCTGCGTATCCATGCCGAACTACAAGCTCAGGTCTATCAGATCGCGTCGCCCGTTTTCGGTAGTTCGGGGAAAGGCGGGCAGAAACGGCGTCCACGCACCACTCAGTCCGATGCCGAAACCGAAGAAGGCTTTTTGTACACGGCAAGCGTCATGGACTTGTGCTCGCGTCAGCGCATGATGAATGCCCACATCCAGAAGGTTTGTGCAAGAGAATGCTGTTCTTCAGCTTCCCATCCAGGAGAGGGCGATGGCATTTGACCGAGATCAGACCGACATTCTGCACCCGCAGCTTGTCGTTTTTCAGGCCAGCACCATCACCGGGTTTGTAGCTGACGCTATCAAACTGCCGCCAGTCCTTGAACTTGGGGCGACCACTTTTGCCCTAGATAAGTTCCCGGTAGGCTTTGCAAGACTTATTGGCCTACGGTCATGTTAACCAGTGAATCACCTACTGTCCCTTTTGCTCATCAATATATCGCTGGATCGTTTCAGGCGATACATGACCAGCAGTTCCAGCATAATACGAGCGAGTCCACACAGAGGGCAGACGCGACTTCAGGTGTGGAAATTCCTTTCTCAGTTGATAGGCAGTTGTGCCTTTAATTCGGTGCATGATTTGGTTAATTGCAATTGTTGGGGGAAACGATGCAAACAGGTGAACATGATCGTCTTGTACTGTCAAGTTCAACACATTGCCTTCCAGTTCCTCAACGATTGGTGGGATCAACTCAGAAAGCCTACGACCAACTTCACCAGCCAAAACAGGCCGCCGATACTTCGGACACCATACCAGATGATAGTTTATGTTATAATGATCATGTCGTGTTTGATTAGTCATAGTAAACAAATTATAATACATGTTTTTGAGAGAAACAATTATCCGTTTAGTAAGAAAGGATTAAGGCACACGAACAGGGTTCGACGCCCAGCCAAAGGTTGACCCCGCGCCGATTTTCTATGGACAGATCAAGCAGAGATGCAACTTTGCCCTCGCACGCACGATAGAAGATAGTCATAGAGGCAGCAACTCTGTCTGCTTTAGAAAATTTCAACGAACCTCAGTTCGCCACCAGATCCCAATCCACTATCGCCGACTTCGACGCATTGCTCGATCAGCTGGAGAATTATGATCAGATTTTTGAACTCATCAACGGGAAGATTGTGGCCGTGCCTTCCAATCCGTATGTGTCCTATATTGCCCTCAAACTCAGTTTCTTCATCCAATTGTTTCTAATGCAAAATAACCTAGGGGATTATATCACCTGGCTATATCATCCAGGGCAATGTGTATGCACCCGACGCAGCCCATATCTCGCACCAACGGCAACCCTCACTTCCCCGAAAGGGGTTTAAGCTAGGACCACCCGATCTGGCCGTTGAGGTCATCTCTGATCCAACGAACGGGCAAGAGCAACAACAACTCCGCCGCAAAGTCGTCGTCTATCTAGCAGCTAGCGTCATCGTCTGGGTGGTGGATGCTGAAGCCCAAATGATTGAGGTTTACGTCCCAGGGGAACCCGTGCAACTCCTAGGGATCAAAAACACGCTGACCATCGAGGAACTGCTGCCGGGGTTCCAACTCCCCCTGGCCGATCTGTTTGGTCACAATAAGGAAGAAGAGTAACTGCTTGGGTGTCCAACATACCCAAGGTCAGCCCGTTCATAATACTAAAGAACGGGGCATTGGCGGCGACTTTCTGACCAACAATCAGGGTAATATTGTCGCTTTTCAGGATGTGATGACTGTACCATCCGTGCTTTACACCTTTGTTTGATGGTGTTTGCAAAGAGGGATTTACTTGGATACTGCCGAGGCGACAATCCCTCATCAAGCTAATTACACCCAGTCTCTGTCTATTCTTAAGCCTGAATGGTGTCTGATCAGACACCATCAAGCAGTCAACACAAACAGGTTATGCTGAAGATGCGGAACAGGCCGCATTCTATTTTGCATCCGCACTCGCTTCAAACGACACGGTATACTACAGTGATCTGACCAACTACCTGCTCCTTTCTGAGGAAGAACGTGAACGCCTGCTAGAATTCTTGTATGCGTTGGATATGAGTTATCAAAATGCGACATTTGCGCTTGTGCAAGAATTTACGGAAAGTATAATCGAAACAGTCAGCGGTACTTGTCTGTGTCTAATTCACAAGTCTCAGTTGTATGCCACATCCATTCACCCTCATCGGGCCAATTCATACCCATACATATACCCTCTTGCTAGGTGTTGGGTTGTTCGTCACTATTGTCTATGCTAGCACAGCCTATCGCTTCCGTTTTGCAACGCCGATTGGTCATGTGGTGGATGTGTGCCTTGCCGGATTGATAGGGGGTGTTTTTCTAGCGCGTGTGTTCCATGTCGTACTCAATTGGACCTATTTTGCAGTGCATCCTGGCGAGATTCGTTTCATTGAAGCGGGTGGGCTTAATTGGCACGGTGCGGTCATCGGCGGACTGCTGGCTATGAGTATCATGGCGAGGTTGCGCAAGATCAACCTAAACGCTCTACTCCATTACATCACGGTTGTGTTGCCAATCATGGTCTTCCTAGTATGGTGGGGATGCGGAGCCAATCATTGTGCCTTTGGTACAGAGGTCGACAATCTCTCACGGTATCCGGCATGGCTAGCCTGGGAACGACATGATATCAATAACATCATCCTGCCGCGTTATGCTACACAGCCATTAGGTATGCTGCTGGGATTTGGTTTATTGGTGCTCAACCTGTTCAGTTGGTTGATCTGGCGGCGTTCCTTGTCGTTCTGGTTGATGTTAATCTTGCTGTCGCTCGGCCTGTTTGTCATTGGCTTTTTGCGTAGCGATCATAGCCAACAACTGATGAGACTGCGCTTGGACCAGTGGCTTGATCTGATGATGGTCATACTAGGTCTGTACATGGCTGCAAAATCTCGAGGCAGTGGCTACAATTGGCGTTCATGAACTCACTTGTGAAGGACAGGTATCACATGGCACTGATTGACGGACGATACGACCTGAACAACATCATTATTACAGGTGGTACAGGCATACTTTATCAGGCGACAGATACCAAAACAGGTAATACGGTTGCCGTCAAGCACATGCCACAGCCTGTCGCGGCACAATTTAATCTGTCTCAGCAGCTATCCCATAATTACATCGTTTGGGTGGATTCGGCGCTGGTGGTCAAAGAAGAAAGCTACCTGATCATGCCCTTTATATCGGATTACACACTCCGGCATTCGCTGGCAAAGCGCCCCAAACCACAGATTAATCTCCTGCTACAATTGGCACTTGATCTGATGGACGCCGTTACGCATGCCCATCAGAACGATACAGTCTATGGCCTGCTCTGCCCAGAAAACATCCTCATCGTTGCCGATGACAAACCCCGCTTGTTAGATTTTGGCCTCATCGGGCTGGGTGACTTCAGCGCTTCGGCTGTTTACATGAGCCCTGAACTGTGTCGAGGGGAGTCCTATGACTCTCCCACCGATATATGGTCATTGGGAATGATTATGTATGAAGCACTAGCCGGACATCACCCCTTCATAGGCCGAACATTAGAAGCCACAACCCAAAACATCACGCAAAATCTCTTGCCTGATTTACTCGGCTATCGCCCCGAAATTCCACCAACATTGGCGGATTCCATCAAGCAGATGCTGGCAAAAGACCCGGACAAGCGCCTATCTGACCTGGTTGAGCTCAAAATGCAGTTAGAAGATCTGCTGAACACGGCAAAGATTATGGAGCAGAGCAAGATCGCCAACAATACACCCGCCGAATCAACCGAAGTGCTGGCGCGTCCTCAAAAGTGGCATGATCCTGATGATATGCGCGAAGTCACCTCTACCTGGCGCATCACTGGGGAACCGCTAGAGTTTGAACCCATCGCGGCGCCCCAGCCCCAAAAACCCTCGCTGCCTGATCCAGGCGAGGTCAAAGCCAAGCCCATGCCTGTCATGCCACCGCCTCAAGAGAAGGCGAGGGGAGATGCATCTGAACCTGCCTCCATCCATCAGCCAAAACGTCCGCCGATGTGGATCATCATCGCCATCATCCTTACCCTACTCGCAGCGGTGATTGTAACATGGATGATAAACAACGACAGTGCTGAATTAGAACCAGAATCCAACAGAGGTATCATTATTTACCTGGCGCGTTCTCTAGAGAACAAACAAGCACAGGAAGGCGAGAGTGGGCAGTGACAGGGTGATCGCACCCAATCTGTTATCTGATCCAGAATGGTTCACATTGAAGCGATTGCCGCCGTTTTGTGGAAGCGGTGATGTGGATAAGCTGCAACGGAGCCCAGTGGCGTTTGCTACCAGCCGAGTACGGCAAGTGGAACACCATCTACAAACGCTTTGTGCGCTGGTGTGGGCACGGATGTTGACCCACTTTGCCGATGATGCCGACATAGGAAATGGGATACTTGATAGCACAATTGTCCGCGCCCATCTTTATGCAGCCGATGCACAAAAAAGGAGGCCCGCAAGTCCTGGGGCGTGCATAGTCGGGTGGGTTTGCGGGCCAAAATCCAGAGAAAATTGGCGCGGGGATACCCCCGAACCGAAGGTTCGCCTTTATCCGAGTGAGCCGTCACGGGGTAGTTGATGCCTTGCCGTCCGCTTGATTGCGGAACAGCGTCATGACAGAAACGGGCTTGAGCCTGCCGCAAGCCGCAGCGAACCTTTGGTTCGATTTCAATGGTCGCGGTTAGGCGATTTTCAGGGTTTTAGCCAGAGTTTAGCGTTGATCTAACCCCAAAAGGGAAATGATGCTCAAGACCTACCAGTACCGCCTGTATCCCAGCAAGAGCCAGGAGCATAATCTCTGGCAAATCTTGGCCTGCGCCCGGCACTTCAACAACAGGTGTGTGGAAGAACGCAAATGGGCATGGCAACTGGAAGAACGAAGTGTGAGCAAAAACACCCAACTTCGCAATGTCAAGCACGACAAAAAGAGCTTTCCACAAGCACAAATCGTTCATAGTCATGTCTTGCAGGTGGTGGCTGCGGACTGCGACAAGGCCTTTCAAGCCTTCTTTCGGCGGATCAAGAATGGCGAGACACCGGGGTTATCCCCGTTTCAAGGGCTGCCATCGCTTCCATAGCATCGGCTTCAAAGAATATGGCAATGGCTTCAGGATGGCTGGACGTCGTCTGAAGGTGTCCGGTGTGGGTTGTATCGCTGTCCGTTGGCATCGAGCCATCGGTGGGTTCGTTCCCTGCCAGATCAAGACGCTGCGGATCACCCACAAGGCAGGGCGATGGTACGCTTGCCAGAGCCAGCCAAGCTGCCAAAAACTGAGCGACTGGTTGGCTTGGATGTCGGGGTATCCGCATGGGTCACGACCAGCACAGGTGAGAAGGTTCAAAACCCCAACTCCTACCGGGAGAGCCAAACGTCTGCAGCAAGAGCATTTTGGAGAGTGGGTGCGAACCTTCGGTTCGGCGTATTTTCAAACAATACCTCACACACAAGGCTGGAAGCGCCGGACGTGAAGTTGTGTTGGTTGATCCCGTCCACACATCCAAAACCTGCTCAACCTGCGGTGTGATATTGGAGGGTTTAACACTCAAGGATTGTTGGGTGGCATGTGCTTGAGGTCTCTGGCTCGATAGAGATCACAATGCCACAATCAAGATCCTTGCAAAAGCAAGGCCCTTGCTTTGCAAGACTTAATCGAGCCAGACCGGACGGGTCTGTACAGCCTCACGTAGAGGGAGGTTCCTCATGCGTGCTGTAGAAGCTGCAGCGAACTGAAAGTTCGACTTTATCGGCAGCAGTGCGTCACAAGGGGGAACAGCGTGATTGCACCAAATTTGATTTCGGGTTCTAAAAAGTTTAAGAAGTGTCGCAAGTGGTTATTCGCAGATATGTATGATGTCCCTTGTGAACTTTAAAAAACGCAACGACATGGTTTTTCATTTTGATGCGATTGCCCTGCAAGGGGGAATAATGGCAGATAGAGTATAGTTCATGAATAAATGCCCCCACTATTAAGATGCAGAAAACCAAGCCAAAGTATGGTAGTCAGCGCTACAAATCCAGGCCCTGCCAGCAGATTTATACACCTCATCCCACGCCGCAAGGTTATCCGGTCCATCATTAGTCCCTTATGGATCCCCAAACGCTGGGCGGCATTGAAGACATGGCTCAGATCAAATTACCTCCCAGTTGCCACAATCTTGTCGGGTGGGCATATGCAAAATTCGATATAAACCCATCAGAGCTTAATGGTTTCCTGGAAGAGACTAGCATTGATTTACTGCTCCTATCGACTGGCCTACCTGCCAAACCGCATTCGCCATTGTTAGGGAAGCTACAACCTTTCTAACCAACCCCAGAATGTGGCCGGCTTATTCTATGGTGTCTGTACCCCTTGCGTGTTCAAATCAATGGCATAAAGCGAAGTCGATGCGGTGATGAACAGCCGATTCTTCTTTGGCCCGCCGAAGGTACAGTTGGCGATCTTTTCTGGCACGAGAATCTTGCCCAGGAAATCCCCTGATTCAGTAAAGACCTGGATGCTATCGTAAGAACTGGTATAGAGGTAAGCGTTCTTATCGAAGCGAAAACCGTCTGACAATCCCGGCTCGATATCTTTAAACAAGCGACCATTCTCCAGGCGCTTGCCGTCAACGACATCAAATACACGGATGTGATGGGGGCCGTTAGGCGTGTGGGAACCACCAGTATCAGAAATATAGAGGCGCGTTTCATCGGGCGAAAAAGCAAGACCATTGGGTTTATCAAAGTCATCGGCGACCATTGTAATCTCGCCTGTCTCCCCATTCAGTCGATAGACGTGGCAGCCACCAATCTCAGACTCGGCGGCATAGCCCTCCTCAGTGTTAGGCAGAATGCCATAGGGTGGATCAGTAAACCAAATGGTACCATCGGATTTTGTGACCAGATCATTGGGTGAATTAAAACGCTTGCCCTCGTAATACTCTGCTAGCGCAATGACTGTGCCGTTGGGTTCGGTTCGGCTGACGCGGCGGCCGCCATGCTCACAGGTAATCAGACGACCTTCATGGTCGAGGTAATTGCCATTGGAATAGTTGGATGGCTGCCGGAAGACGGATACACCGTCTTTTGCTGACCATTTCATCATGCGGTTGTTGGGGATATCGCTCCAGACGACATAATCACCATTGACAAAGTAGACCGGGCCTTCTGCCCAGATGCACCCATCTGCCAGTTTTGCTAGCTTGGAATCAGGCAGTAGTAAGTGTTTAAAGCGATCATCGTAAATCTCAAATCCAGCAGTATCCATTGTTTAAAGCTCCTTTCGTGGTGACGCAGTTCGGATCCATCAGGGTCCGAACGCTCAAGACTTTCTTCACCGTAGGCTTATCTGTTGGTCATGGAGCAGCTACAATTATTTAATCATCCAACATATATCTATCTTTGATTATACTATCTAAAAAGAATTAGCTCTAGAAATGTAGACTTCGGATCACAAGATGCCTACACATGAGGGCTTTTTTCGTCGAAAATAGGCATGGAGACCCCCGAACCTTTGGCGAGGAGTCATTGACCTAAATTGACTTTATCAACAATTGGGAGTGCTGGTGGACTAGCCCTCTTACGACTGCTCCCCGCGCCAGGCTTCCACGGGATTGTGGTGCGGGATGTTGCGCACATTCAAGCCACTGTTGGTTTCGTCTTCGTATTGAGCAAAAAACGTGTCGATGCGTTGTGTGAGTGTATTAATCAGATCAGCATAAGTTGCATCATCGAACAGGTTGGTTGTCTCACGCGGATCACGGAGCAGATCAAACAGTTGGTGGGGGCCATCGGGATAGCGCCGGACCAGTTTATGCGTGTTGGTGCGGATGGCTCGCAAGTTGCCATATTCACCAATGGAGACATCTGGCCAATCGGCAATGCCCTGGGCATGGGTGAGCATAGGCTCAAAGCTTCTCCCCGGATATGGGGTTGTGTCTTCTGGTAAGGCCTCTGCATAATCCAGCAACGTCATAAAGGTGTCGGTATGGTTGACGACTTCCGGGCGTATCTGCCCTGCAAACAGTTCACCAGGATGATTGAAGATCAGGGGGATACGGATCGATTCTTCTAGCATATTGAGGGGGCGGGTGCCGTTGCCTTTGCCCCAGACACCATGCTGCCCGGCGTTCAAGCCATGATCGGCGGTATAAACAACTAGTGTTTCATCGCGGAGGGCAAGCGCATCGAGTTCGTCCATAACACGCCCGACCATCTCGTCAATCTGGGTGACAGCCGCGTAGTATTGGGCGCGAGCTTCACATTGATTAAAGCGAGAGGGCAGCCTGGACTCGCCTGCCAGTCTGCCGAAGGGATAGACTCTATCATCAGGAATATCAGCAAAGGTGGCTTTGCGATAGTGTGAGACGAGGCGTTCTGGCCTGCCATACCAGGGGCTGTGGGTGGTGCAATACCCTATGAACAAGAAAAAGGGTTTGGATTCGTCCCGATTGCGCAGGAAATCTATTGCGTTGTCGGTCATGACCTGGGTTTCATAGCCATCATGATCCAGGAGCTTGCCATGATCGCTGTAGCGTGTCGTGATTGAATCATAACGGGCGGTGCTGCGTGAGGTACTATACCAATAATCGAACCCAGGATGGTGCATATCACCGCGCCCACAGTGCCATTTGCCTGATAGTCCGGTCTGATAGCCTGCGCCTTGTAGATATTGCGCCAGCGTTTGTGCGTTCCCCAGCCAGTTGCGTGTACCGATTTCCTCATCATGTTCCATCAAATAATCGTGGATGCCATGCTGGGAGGGGTATAAGCCTGTCCAGAAGGATGCGCGTGCTGGCGAACAGACGGGGGTCGGCGTAAAGGCATTTGCCATCTGTACGCCTGTATTTGCCAGATAGCTGAGGGTAGGCGCGTAAATTTCGCTGTTACCATAGCTAGGCAGTGCCCATTGCGCATGATCGTCGGTCAGAAAGACCAGAATATTGGGGGCCATGTGTCGTTTCTCCTTGAGTTCGCAGCGATGATAACACGCTCAGCGGCGTAGGCGAAACATATCCTTGTGTCCGGCCAGCAAACGCATAGCACGCTGCCAAACGGCTTCATGGTCGTCATCTTCGATGAACTTGTGAATAAATGAATCCAGGTGGGCGTGCAATCTTGACCAATGTTCGCGCTGCATCTTCAGAAAGGCTTTGGTCAGTTCAGCCGACTTCATGGCACGGAGAAGCAACCGGATATGGGGCAGACACAACCCCTCAGAGTTACGATAAAGTTCCTGGACGTGCACTTCATGAAAGTGTTCAGCGACCATATGGATATACATCGCTTCGGACTCATTTTGCTTGTCACAAGCCATGCACATCTCAACAGGTTCCAGATCGTCCGCCAGCGATTGTCGATTGAAAAGACGTGAGAATCCAAGTTTGGAGGCGTGTTTGCGCTCAATCTCTTCGGCTTCGTCCAACACTGCGCGATACAAGATCGAAATGCTGATGACATTGCCCTTGCGTGTGTTGAGTAGCTGCCACGTATGCGGGTTGCACAGCCCACGTCCTGCACGGATGGCCTGATGCGTTGGCACTTTATTGACATATTCATAGAGCAACGCATCGAGATAGCGATCCACATCCCGTTGAGTCAGGTTGCAAACAGCACAGCCGGACTGTTCAAAGCGTTCTAGCAAATCAAAATAGCGCATTGATACAGAGTATACATGACATGGTCAAAAGAAAAAGCGAGGTCTTCTTTCAGACCTCGCTGTGGAGGATTCTATCAGGGGACAGTTAATCGCCCCGCACCGTCAACTCAATCAGCTTGGCCCAACCGTATGGCATAATGGCATCATTCAACCCAAAGCCAGACGGCCCCCAGCTGTTCAGCCATACCTCGTATGTTCCTGCAAGGAGGCGGCTGGTGCCGTTGGAAAGGGGTGATGGCAGTGAGAATGTGCACTGGCTCTTCGGATCGATACAATCCAGATCACCCGCGAATGTCCAGTCCTGGAAGTGATAATTCATATATTCGCCGTTGATTTGGCTTCCAATCCACACCTGATACCAGATCACATCATCAGCTGCTTGCCATGCGATGGTCGGCTGACCTGTATCAGCATTGGTGGTGACAGTGATCCCCTTTGGATCCGGCTGCTGGGGTCGTCCCTTGGGCAAGTTGAAGCCGACGGCATTGTACGCTCCATACCTCATCCCTTTGTGCGAGGCCGTGCCACCCCTGCTCATCAGGCCAGCAGCGAACGTGCCATCAGGCGTACCCCAGGCACGCATCCACAGTTCATACCGTCCACCTCCAATAAGCGGTTTGGTTTCCGGCAGGTCAAGTGAACAGGTTGTGCCATTACACTCTACCAGGGCATAGTCAGTTGTGGTATTGAGGGCTCCAGGTTTGGAATACCACAGGTTATGGAAGGTGGGATTACCTGGCTCACCAAAGATGACGAAGTTATACCACTGGGCCTTGACATCATCGCGCCACTGGATCAGGGGTTGCCCTTGGCGTAGCTTGACCCTGATGTTCAGTGGGGCGTGGGGTGGTGTCCCGCGGGGTGGTGATGGTGTCCCGTAGGGTGGTGTGGGGAGTATCCCGTCATCATTCAGTATCGTCCCCACGCTCTGGGGACGCCACCCCATCCTGATTGGTAGAGTTATCTCGACGAAGAAAAATTCGTCTGGCTCAGGTATGCTATCAGGATGGATCGTAACCGCCACCGTTTGGGTCGTTTCGTTTGCCCCAAAGTGGAGTGTCGTGTCGAGCGGGGCATAGTCTTCGCCTGCCCTGGCTAGGTAATTGATTGTAGTGACATCCACACTGACACTGCTGTCCGTTCTGCCACTCCGGGTGATGGTGAAAGTTGCCGTTCCGGTGTCTTCTTTGACAGACACATCATTGATGCTGAACTCACCTGGTTCGTCATCATTCAGAATCGTCCCCTCGCCTTGGGCGACATGCCAACCTCCACTGGTTGGTAGAAATATTCTGACGAAGAAGGTTTCGTCTGGCTCAACCACATTATCTGGATGGATCGTGACTGCCACTGTTTTTCTCGTTTCGTTTGCCCCAAAGTAGAACGTGGTGGTGAGACCGACATAGTCTTGGCCTGCCTGGGCTGTGTCATCGGCCGTAGCCACATCCACACTGACAATGTTGTCTGTTCTGCCACTCCGAGTGATGGTGAAAGTTGCCGTTGCGGCGTCTTCTTTGACAGACACATCATTGATGCTGAACTTACCTGGTTTGTCATCATCTTTAATCGTCCCCTCGCCCCGGTCATTCCGAATTATACCGGCGGATGGATTGCTCAGGTTGACGAAGAAGGTTTCGTCTTTTTCAACCACGTCGTCAGGATGGATCGTGACCACGACTGTTTTCCTCTTTTCATTTGCCGCAAAGTGGAGTGTCGTGGTGAGATCGACATAGTCTTGGCCTGCCTTGGCTGTGCCATCGGCTGTAGCCACATCTACACTGACACTGTCGTCCGTTCTGCCATAACGGTAGACAGTAAAGGTCAATGTTCCGGTGTCTTCTTTGACACGCACATCATCAATGCTGAACTCACTTTGGGTATCATCATTCACGATGGTACCCACCCCTTGCTCATCGCCGATAACAACACCCGATGATGGATTGCTCAGGTTGACGAAGAAGGTTTCGTCTTTTTCAACCACATTATCTGGATGGATCGTGACTGCCACTGTTTTCCTCGTTTCGTTTGCCGCAAAGTGGAGTGTCGTGGTGAGATCGACATAGTCTTGGCCTGCCTGGGCTGTGTCATCGGCTGTAGCCACATCTACACTGATAATGCCACCCATTCTGCCACCACGGGCGACAGTAAAGGTGGCCGTTGCGGCGTCTTCTTTGACACGCACACTGTTGATGCTCAGCTCACCCAGGTTGTCATCATCCACAATCGTCCCCTTGACCTGGATATTCCAAGGTGGTATACCGATACCGCCGCCTGGTGGACGTACACTGACGAAGAAGGTCTCATTAAACTCCGGTATGTCGTCAGGAATGATGGGGATGGACACTACTTTGATGGTCTCACCCGCTGCGAAGTTGAGAGTTTGCGAGAACGCGGTGTAATCATCTGGAGCAGTTGCGGTGCCGTCACTAGTCCGAACATCAACAGTGAAGGGTTCGTTGATTCTATCACGTGAGATGGTAAAGTGGGCCAAACCAGCCCCTTCATCTACCTCGGCACCACTCACTCTTATGCTAGACCAGAATGGATCGACATCGTCAATGGTGGGGGCCACATCCGAGTTGAAATCTGGACTGACAGCATCATCAAATCCAGTACCTCGCGCTGAAGCTACCATGACAACCGAGTAAACAACGCTCAAGGCCAACACGAACACTGCTACAAGAGATCGACTAAAACGAAACGACATAAAATCCTCCCCACAAACACGAGTAGTTTAGGTAACGCATCATGGTTCTTCATTATAAGTTAGTCAGTACTTGTTTAGTTATTTTTAAGTCTTACTTTATTGTAGGGTGGGGCATCCCCACCCTGATTATTTTGGACTTGTTGTTCCTGCGGGCTATTCCCGCTTGCATCCTACAGGCGGATCTAACTCCCCACCATCAACTCAATTAGCTTGGCCCAGCCTTGATGGTTCGGCACATCCGGAATACTACTCACCGCGAAGCCAGACGGCCCCCAGCTGTTCAGCCACACCTCGTATGTTCCTGTGGGGAGGCGGCTGGTGCCGTTGGAAAGGGGTGATGGCAGCGCGAATGTGCACTGGCTCTTCGGATCGATACAACCCAGATCACCTGCGTACGTCCAGTCTTGAAGATGATAAGCCACATAGGTGCCGTTGATTTGGCTTCCAATCCACACCTGATACCAGATCACATCATCGGCGGCTTGCCATGCGATGGTCGGCTGACCTGTGTCGGCATTGGTGACGGTGATCCCCTTTGGATCTGGCTGCTGGGGTTGTGTCGTGGGCAAGTTGAAGCCGACGGCATTGTACGCTCCATACATCACTCCCTTGTACTGGACCGTGCCCCCTTTGCTCCACAGGCCAGAAGCGAGCGTGCCATCAAGCGTACCCCAGGCTCGCATCCACAGCCCATACTGTCCACCTCCAATAAGCGGTTTGGTTCCCGGCAGGTCAAGTGAACAGGTTATGCCATCACACTTCACCAGGGCATAGTCGGTTGTGGTCAGCACTGCTCCAGGTTTGGAATACCACAGGTTATGGAAGGTGGGATTACCTGGCTCACCAAAGATGACGAAGTTATACCATTGGGCATTGACATCATCATCCCACTGGATCAGGGGTTGACCTTGGCGTGGCTTGATCTTGATGTTCTGTGGGGCGTGGGGTGCATTGTCCTCGCGTGGCGGTAGCTCGTCATCATTCACAATCGTCCCCATGCCCCCCCAGATATGCTGACCTATACGGGCTGGTAGAGTTAATTCGACGAAGAAGAATTCGTCTAGCTCAAACACATCGTCAGGATGAATGGTGACCGCCACTGTCTTCCTCGTTTCGTTTGCCCTAAAGGTGAGCGTCGTGTTGAGAGCGGTATAGTCTTGGCCTGCCTGGGCTAAGCCATCGGCTGTAGCGACATCAATGCTGACAATGCCATCCGTTCTGCCACCACGGGTGATGGTGAAAGTCGCCGTTGCGGCATCTTCCTCGACACGCACATTGTTGATGCTGAACTCACCCAGGTTGTCATCATTCAGAATCGTCCCTTTGCCCCAGGCATTCCAAACAATACCGGCAGATGGATTGCTCAGCTTGACGTAGAAGGTTTCATCTGGCTCAACTATGTCGTCAGGATAGATCACGACCGTCACGAGTTTGGTCGTTTCGTTTGCCCCAAAGGTGAGCGTCGTAGTGGTGAGACCGATATAGTCTTGGCCTGCCTGGGCTGAGCCATCGGTTGTAGTGACATCCACGCTGACCCTGCTGTCCGTTCTGCCACCACGGGTGACAGTAAAGGTCGCCATTATGGCATCTTCTTCGACACGCACATCATCAATGCTGAACTCACCCAGGTTGTCATCATCCACAATCGTCCCTTTGCCCCAGGCATTCCAAACGATACCGGCGGATGGATTGCTCAGCCTGACGAAGAAGGTTTCGTTGAGCTCAACTACATCGTCAGGATGGATGGTGACCGCCACTGTCTTCCTCGTTTCGTTTGCCCCAAAGTGGAGCGTCGTGTTGAGAGCGGTATAGTCTTGGCCTGCCTGGGCTGAGCCATCGGTTGTAGTGACATCCACGCTGACAATGCCGTCCATTCTGCCACCACGGGTGACAGTAAAGGTCGCTGTTGCGGCATCTTCTTTGACACGCACATTGTGGATGCTGAACTCACTCTGGGTGTCATCATTCACAATCGTCCCCCTGCCCCAGGCATCCCGAACTATACCGGCGGATGGATTGCTGAGCCAGACGAAGAAGGTTTCGTCTGGCTCAAACACATCGTCGGGATGGATGGTGACCGCCACTGGTTTGGTCGTTTCGTTTGCCCCAAAGTGGAGCGTTGTAGTGGTGAGACCGATATAGTCTTGGCCTGCCTGGGCTGTGCCATCGGCTGTAGCAACATCCACATTGACAATGTTGTCCGTTCTGCCACCACGGGTGATGGTGAAGGTCGCCGTTGTGGCGTTTTCTTCGACACGCACATCATTGATGCTGAACTCACTCTGGGTGTCATCATTCACGATGATACCCACCCCCCGCTCATCGCCCATAATAGTACCCGATGATGGATTGTTCAGGTTGACGAAGAAGATTTCGTCAGGCTCAACTATGTCGTCTGGATGGATCGTGACCGTTACTATCTTGATCGTTTCGTTTGCCCTAAAGGTAAGCGTCGTGTTGAGAGCGGTATAGTCTTGGCCTGCTTTGGCTGAGCCATCGGCTGTGGCGACATCCACACTGACACTGCTGTGCGTTCTGCCACCACGGGTGACAATGAAAGTCGCATTTTGGGCGTTTTCTTTGACCTTCACATCATTGATGCTGAACTCACCCAGATTGTCATCATCCACAATCGTCCCCTTGCCCTGGCCCCCGTGAGTTTCAGAGGATAATGAAGATGCTGTGACGAAGAAGGTCTCGCTTAACTCCGGTATGTTGTCGGAAATGACGGGGATGGACACTGTTTTGCTAGTCTCACCCACTGCGAAGCTGAGGGTTTGCGAGAACGCAATGTAATCATCTGGGGCAGTTGCGGTGCCGTCCCTAGTCCGAACATTAATAGTGAAGGCTTTATAAGAAGTTCCCCTGTCATGTGAGATGGTGAAGTGGGCCACACCAGCCCCTTCATCTACCTGGACATCACTCACTTTTATTTTAGTGAACCAGAACGGATCGACATCGTCAGAGGAGGAGGCCACACCCGAGTTGAAATCTGGAGCGCCGTTTACAGCATCATCAAACCCATCATCCTGTGCAGAGGCTACCATGACAACCGAGTAAACAACGCTCAAGGCCAGCACGAATACTGCTACAAGAGATCGACTAAAACGAAATGACATAAAATACTCCCCACAAACACGAGTAGTTTAGGTAACACATCATAACTCTTTATTATGAATTAGTCAATACTTATTTGGTTATTTTAAGTCTTACTTTTATTGTAGGGTGGGGGATGCCCCACCCTGACTATTTTGGAGTTCTCGTTCCTTAGGGTTATTCTCCCGCTTGCATCCTACAAGCGGATCTAACTCCCCACTGTCAACTCAATTAGCTTGGCCCAGCCTTGGTTCGGCACATCCAGAATACTACTCACCGCGAAGCCAGACGGCCCCCAACTGTTCAGCCACACCTCATATGTTCCTGCGGGGAGGCGGCTGGTGCCGTTGGAAAGGGGTGATGGCAGCGCGAATGTGCACTGGCTCTTCGGATCGATACAACCCAGATCACCTGCGTACGTCCAGTCTTGAAGATGATAAGCCACATAGGTGCCGTTGATTTGGCTTCCAATCCACACCTGATACCAGATCACATCATCAGCTGCTTGCCATGCGATGGTCGGCTGACCTGTGTCGGCATTGGTGACGGTGATCCCCTTTGGATCTGGCTGCTGGGGTTGTGTCGTGGGCAAGTTGAAGCCGACGGCATTGTACGCTCCATACCTCATCCCTTTGTGCGAGGCCGTGCCACCCCTGCTCATCAGGCCAGCAGCGAACGTGCCATCAGGCGTACCCCAGGCACGCATCCACAGTTCATACCGTCCACCTCCAATAAGCGGTTTGGTTTCCGGCAGGTCAAGTGAACAGGTTGTGCCATTACACTCTACCAGGGCATAGTCAGTTGTGGTATTGAGGGCTCCAGGTTTGGAATACCACAGGTTATAGAAGGTGGGATTACCTATCTTACTAAAGATGACGAAGTTATACCATTGGGCATTGACATCATCATCCCACTGGATCAGGGGTTGACCTTGGCGTCGATAGACCTTGATGTCCTGTGGGGCGTGGGGCGCATTGTCCTCCCGTGGTGGTAGCTCGTCATCATTCACAATCGTCCCCTCGCCTTTGACATCCCAAACTATATTAGCCGATGGATTGGACAGCCTGACGAAGAAGGTTTCGTCAGGCTCAAACACATCATCGGGGTTGAGCGTGACCGCCACTGTTTTCCTCGTTTCGTTTGCCCCAAAATAGAGTGTCATATTGAGAGCGGTATAGTCTTCTCCTGCCCTGGCTGTGCCATCGGTTGTAGTGACATCCACACTGACACTGCTGTCCGTTTTTCCACCACGGGCGACAATAAAGATCGCCGTTCCGGCATCTTCCTCGACACGCACATTGTTGATGCTGAACTCACCCGGTTCATCATCATTCAGAATCGTCCCTTCGCCCCAGTCATCCCAAATTATACCGGCGGATGGATTGCTAAGCCTGACGAAGAAGGTTTTGTCTGGCTCAACCACGTCGTTGGGATGGATCGTGACGACGACTCTTTTCCTCGTTTCGTTTGCCCTAAAATGGAGCGTCGTGGTGGTGAGAGCGACATAGTCTTGGCCTGCCTTGGCTGTGTCATCAACTGTAGCCACATCCACACTGACACTGCTGTCCGTTCTGCCACCACGGGTGACGGTGAAAGTCGCTGTTCCGGCGTCTTCTTTGACAGACACATCATTGATGCTGAACTCACTCTGGGTGTCATCATTCACAATTGTCCCCACCCCCTGGGCATCCCGAATTATACTGGCGGATGGATTGCTCAGCTTGACGAAGAAGGTTTCGTCTGGCTCAACCACATTATCTGGATAGATTGTGACTGCCACTGTTTTCCTCCTTTCATTTGCTCCGAAGTGGAGTGTCGTGGTGGTGAGGCCGATATAGTCTTGGCCTGCCTGGGCTGTATCATCGGCTGTGGCGACATCCACACTGACACTGTTGTCCGTATTGCCACCACGAGTGATGGTGAAGCTCACCGTTCCAGCGTCTTCTTTGACAGACACATCATCGATGCTGAACTCACTCCAGGTGTCATCATTCACAATCGTCCCCACGCCCCAGTCATCCCGAATTATACCGGCGGATGGATTGGACAGCCTGACGACGAAGGTTTCGTCTGGCTCAACCACATTATCTGGATGGATCGTGACCCCCACTGTTTTCCTTATTTCGTTTGCCGCAAAGCGGAGTGTCGTGTTGAGAGCGGTATAGTCTTGGCCTGCCTGGGCTGTATCATCGGTTGTAGCCACATCCACACTGACACTGCCGTCTGTTTTGCCACTCCGGGTGATGGTGAAGCTCGCCGTTCCGGCGTCTTCTTTGACAGACACATCATCGATGCTGAACTCACTCTGGGTGTCATCATTCACGATGGTACCCACCCCCTGCTTATCATCGATAACAGCACCCGATAATGGATTGCTCAGCCTGACGTAGAAGGTTTCGTCTTCTTCAAACACATCGTCAGGATGGATCGTGACAGTCACCGTTTTGATCATTTCGTTTGCCGCAAAGTGGAGTGTCGTGTTGAGAGCGGTATAGTCTTGGCCTGCCTGGGCTGTATCATCGGTTGTAGCCACATCCACACTGACACTACCGTCTGTTTTGCCACGACGGGCGACCGTGAAAGTCGCCGTTCCGGCGTCTTCTTTGACACGCACATCATTGATGCTGAACTCTCCCAGGTTGTCATCATCCACAATTGTCCCTTTGCCCCAGGTGCCCCATAATAGATCTGTTCCGACGTAGAAGGTCTCGCTTAATTCCGGTATGTCATCAGGAATGATGGGGATGGACACTGTTTTGCTAGTCTCATCCGCTGCGAAGCTGAGAGTTTGCGAGAACACAGTGTAATCATCTATGGCAGTTGCGGTGCCGTCACTAGTCCGAACATCAACAGTGAAGGGTTTGTTGGTTCTATTACGTGAGATGGTAAAGTGGGCCAAACCAGCCCCTTCATCCACCACTACATCACTTACTTTTAAGATGATGAACTGGTTGACGACATCGAAGCTGAAGATGGAGGCCACGCCCGAGTTGAAATCTGGAGCGCCGTTTACAGCATCATCAAACCCATCATCCTGTGCAGAGGCTACCACCACGACAACCGAGTAAACAACGCTCAAGGCCAACACAAATACTGCTACAAGAGTCCGGCTAAAACGAAACGACATAAAATACCCCCACAAACACGAGTAGTTTAGGTAACACATCATAACTCTTCATTATGAATTAGTCAATACTTATTTAATTATTTTAAGTCTTACTTTATCGTAGGATGGAGCATCACCCCACCCTAACTGTTGTTCCTGCGGGCTATTCCCGCTTGCATCCTATAGGCAGGGCTAACTCCCCACTGTCAACTCAGTCAGCTTGACCCAGCCTTGATGGTTCGGCACATCCGGAATACTACTCACCGCGAAGCCAGCCGGCCCCCAACTGTTCAGCCATACCTCATATGTTCCTGCGGGGAGGCGGCTGGTGCCGTTGGAAAGGGGGGATGGCAGTGAGAATGTGCACTGGCTCTTCGGGTCGATACAGCCCAGATCACCTGCGTATGTCCAGTCTTGAAGATGATAAGCCACATAGGTGCCGTTGATTTGGCTTCCAATCCACACCTGATACCAGATCACATTATCGGCGGCTTGCCATCCGATGGTCGGCTGACCTGTGTCGGCATTTGTGGTGACAGTGATCCCCTTTGGATCCGGCTGTTGGGGTCGCCCGTTAGGCAAGCTGAAGCTGGTCGCATTGTACGCTTCGTACATCACTCCCTTGTACTGGGCCGTGCCACCTTTGCTCATCAGGCCAGAAGCGAACGTGCCATCAGGTGTACCCCAGGCACGCATCCACAGCCCATACTGCCCACCTCCAATAAACGGTTTGGTTTCCGGCAGGTCAAGCAGGCAAATGCCCTCATTGCACTTCACTTGGGCATAGTCGGCTGTGGTCAGAGGCACGCCGGGTTTGGAATACCACAGGTTATGGAGGGTGGGATTACCTGGCTCGCCAAAGATGACGAAGTTGTACCACTGAGCATTGACATCATCGCGCCACTGGATCAGGGGTTGACCTTGGCGTCGATAGACTTTGATATCCTGTGGGGCATGGGGCGCACTGTCCTCGCGTGGCGGTAGCTCGTCATCATTCACAATCGTCCCCTCGCCTTTGACATCCCAAACTATATCAACCGATGGATTGGACAGCCTGACAACGAAGGTTTCGTCTGGCTCAACCACATCGTCAGGATGAATCGTGACCGCCACTGATTTGGTCATTTCGTTTGCCCCAAAATAGAGTGTCATGTTGAGAGCGGTATAGTCTTCTCCTGCCCTGGCTGTGCCATCAGTTGTAAAAACATCCACACTGACACTGCTGTCCGTTTTCCCACCACGGGTGACAGTAAAGATCGCCGTTGCGGCGTCTTCTTTGACAGACACATCATTGATGCTGAACTCACCCAGATTGTCATCATCCACAATCGTCCCTTTGCCCCAGATATTCCAAATTATACCGGCGGATGGATTGCTCAGCTTGACATAGAAGGTTTCGTCTGGCTCAAACATATGGTCTGGATGGATCGTGACTGCCACAGGTTTGGTCGTTTCGTTTGGCCCAAAGTGGAGGGTCGTGTTGAGCGGGGCATAGTCTTCTCCTGCCCTGGCTGTGCCATCAGTTGTAGAAACATCCACACTGACACTGCTGTCCGTTTTCCCACCACGGGTGACAGTAAAGATCGCCGTTGCGGCGTCTTCTTTGACAGACACATCATTGATGCTGAACTCACCCAGGTTGTCATCATCCACAATCGTCCCTTTGCCCCAGATATTCCAAATTATACCGGCGGATGGATTGCTCAGCTTGACATAGAAAGTTTCGTCTGGCTCAAACACGTCGTCAGGATGGATCGTGACCGCCACAGGTTTGGTCGTTTCGTTTGCCCTAAAGTGGAGCGTCGTGGTGGTGAGACCGACATAGTCTTGACCCGCCTTAGCTGTGTAATCGGCTGTAGCCACATCCACACTGACAATGTTGTCTGTTCTGCCACGACGGGTGATGGTGAAGGTCGCCGTTGCGGCGTCTTCTTTGACAGACACATCATTGATGCTGAACTCACTCTGGGTGTCATCATTCACAATCGTCCCTTTGCCCCAGTCATCCCGAATTATACCGGCGGATGGATTGCTCAGCTTGACATAGAAAGTTTCGTCTTCTTCAAACACGTCGTCTGGATGGATCGTGACTGTCACGGGTTTGGTCGCTTCGTTTGGCCCAAAGTGGAGGGTCGTGTTGAGAGTGGTATAGTCTTCGTCTGCTTCCGCTGTGTCATTGACTGTAGCCACATCCACACTGACAATGTTGTCTGTTCTGCCACGACGGGTGATGGTGAAGGTCGCCGTTGCGGCGTCTTCTTTGACAGACACATCATTGATGCTGAACTCACTCTGAGTGTCATCATTCACGATGGTACCCACCCCCTGGGCATCTCGAATTATACCGGCGGATGGATTGCTCAGCTTGACATAGAAAGTTTCGTCTTCTTCAAACACGTCGTCTGGATGGATCGTGACTGTCACGGGTTTGGTCGCTTCGTTTGGCCCAAAGTGGAGGGTCGTGTTGAGAGTGGTATAGTCTTGGCCTGCCTTGGCTGTTTTATCGATTGTGAAAACATTTACACTGACAATGTTGTCCGTTCTACCACGACGGGTGATGGTGAAAGTCGCCGTTCCGATGTCTTCTTTGACAGACACATCATTGATGCTGAACTCACTTTGGGTGTCATCATTCACGATGGTACCCACCCCCACCCCCTGCTTATCATCAATGACAGCACCCGATAATGGATTACTCAGTTCGACGAAGAAGGTTTCGTTTGGCTCAACCACATCGTCGGGATGGATCATGATCGTCACAGGTTTGGTCGCTTCGTTTGGCCCAAAGTGGAGGGTCCTGATAAGAGCGGTATAGTCTTGGCCTGCCTTGGCTGAGCCATCAACTGTAGCCACATCCACACTAACACTGCCATCTGTTTTCCCACTCCGGGAGACCGTGAAAGTCGCCGTTGCGGTGTCTTCTTTGACACGCACATTATTAATGCTGAACTCTCCCAGATTGTCATCATCTACAATCGTCCCCTTGCCCCAGACATCCCAAATTGTAATGACTGATGGCTCTATTCTGATGATGAAGGTCTCGCTTAACTCCGGTATGTCGTCGGGAATGATGGGGATGGACACTGTTTTGCTAGTCTCACCCGCTGTGAAGCTGAGGGTTTGCGAGAACGCAGTGTAATCATCTGGGGCAGTTGCGGTGAAGTCACTAGTCGAAACATAAACAGTAAAGGCTGTGTTGGTTCCATCATGTGAGATGGTGAAGTGGGCCAAACCAGCCCCTTCATCCACCACTACATCATTCACATACACCTTGAAGGACGAGGAGGAGGCCACATCCGAGTTGAAATCTGGATTGCCGTTTACAGCATCATCAAACCCATCATCCTGTGCAGAGGCTACCATGACAACCGAGTAAACAACGCTCAAGGCCAGCACGAACACTGCTACAAGAGATCGACTAAAACGAAATGACATAAAATACTCCCCACAAACACGAGTAGTTTAGGTAACGCATCATAACTATTTATTATGAATTAGTCAATACTTATTTGGTTATTTTAAGTCTTACTTTTATTGTAGGGTGGGGCATCCCCCACCCTAACTATTTTGGACTTGTTGTTCCTTAGGGTTATTCTCCCGCTTGCATCCTATAAGCGGATCTAACTCCCCACTGTCAACTCAGTCAGCTTGGCCCAGCCTTGATGGTTCGGCACATCCGGAATACTACTCACCGCAAAGCCAGCCGGCCCCCAACTGTTCAGCCATACCTCATATGTTCCTGCAAGGAGGCGGCTGGTGCCGTTGGAAAGGGGTGATGGCAGCGCGAATGTGCACTGGCTCTTCGGATCGATACAACCCAGATCACCCGCGAATGTCCAGTCCTGGAAGTGATAACTTGTGTATTCGCCGTTGATTTGGCTTCCAATCCACACCTGATACCAGATCACATTATCGGCGGCTTGCCATCCGATGGTCGGCTGACCTGTGTCGGCATTGGTGACGGTGATCCCCTTTGGATCTGGCTGCTGGGGTTGTGTCGCGGGCAAGTTGAAGCTGGTCGCATTGTACGCTTCGTACATCACTCCCTTGTACTGGGCCTTGCCCCCTTTGCTCCACAGGCCAGCAGCGAACGTGCCGTCCGGCGTACCCCAGGCTTGCATCCACAGCCAATACTGCCCACCTCCAATAAGCGGTTTGGTTTCCGGCAGGTCAAGCAGGCAAATGCCCTCATTGCACTTCACTTGGGCATAGTCGGCTGTGGTCAGAGGCACGCCGGGTTTGGAATACCACAGGTTATGGAGGGTGGGATTACCTGGCTCACCAAAGATGACGAAGTTATACCACTGGGCATTGACATCATCATCCCACTGGATCAGGGGTTGACCTTGGCGTGGAACGACCACGATGTTTCGCGGCGCGTGCGGCGCGCCATCTGCCCGGGGTGGGAGGGGGGTCGGTGTTTCTGGTGGCGTAGCCGTTGTTGTCGGTTCATGAGTGGCTTCCGGCGTCACTTCCTTGGTGGCTTCTACCGTTGGCTCTGGTGGCGTAGCCGTTGTTGTCGGTTCATGAGTGGCTTCCGGCGTCACTTCCTTGGTGGCTTCTACCGTTGGCTCTGGTGGCGTAGCCGTTGCCGTCGGTTCATGAGTGGCTTCCGGCGTCACTTCCTTGGTGGCTTCTACCGTTGGCTCTGGTGGGTCGTCATTATCCAGGATTGTCCCCACGCCCTGATCATCCAAAATGACACCGGCTGATGGATTGCTCAGGTTGACCGAGAAGGTCTCATCTCCCTCTACGTCGTCGTCGTCAATGGTCGCAACTGTCACTGTTTGCTCGGTTTCATTCTCTGCGAAAACGACTTGCCCTGTGACATTGCTGTAATCAACATCCTCAGTCGCTGAGTCTGCCACGGTGTTCACATCAACAGTAGCTCGTACAGCAGTATTCCCGCCACGTGTAACAGTGAAGACGATATTCTCACCCTCAGTCCCCTGTGCATCATTCACACTGAACTCAGGCACCTCGTCATCCAGGATTGTCCCCACGCCCTGACCATCCAAAATGACACCGGCTGATGGATTGCTCAGGTTGACCGAGAAGGTCTCATCCGGCTCAACTATATTATCTGGCAGGATGGAGACATTTACCGTTTTTCTGGTCTCATACTCTGCGAAGTTAACAGTCGTTTTGCTCGGAGTGTAATCATCAGAAGCAATTGCTGTACCATCCGAGGTCTCGATTTCAACACTGGCGGGTATGTTGGTCACCCCTTTACGCGTGATGGTAAACGAGATAACACCATTGTCTTCCTCCCCTCCCCCATCACTCACGCTGAAGTAAGGAGCCAGGCTAAAGACGTAGGCTGCGCCCGAATTGGTGGCGACTCCATTGTCAGTCTGTTTGTTGATCCCTTTCGCATTGTTATCTTCAAAGTTGGCTCCGACTATTGCTGAATAACTAGAGATTGCCACCCTATTCCCGAAGAAATCTCCTGCCTCGGAATTGAATGCCTTGAGATAGGCTTCTTGGCTCCAGCTACCCTCATCATCCCGCACGAAGATGTAGGCTGCACCAGCTGCTCTTGCACTGTTGTCTGTTTCATCGCCGTTCACTTGCCTGCTAGCACTATCCTCATGGGATGCCCCTACAATAATCCGATTGCCCTCAATAGCGACTGATGTACCAAAATTGTCACTCTGATCGCGAAAGTCACCCCCTTGCCTGTCATGTAAGACTCCTCTTGCTGCTACAAGGCGTGTTTGCTGGCTCCAATCACCTGTATTATTACGCACAAAAACATAGGCAGTTTCCGTATTTGAGCCCACAATAGCCGTATCACCGGAAATGTCAACCACCTGACCGAAGGATTGGAACTCAGGCGTCTTGAGGAAGTCTTCTTGGCTCCAGTTGCCCTCATCATCCCGCACGAAGATGTAGGCTCCAGCAGAATTCCCACTTTCATGCGGAGCGCCGATAATAACAAAATCGCCGGAGATCCCCACAGATATTCCGAAGTCATTGCCAGATTGAATGTGTTCGTCTTTGAGATGTGTTTGGAAACTCCAATTGCCCAATTCATCCCGCACATAAACATGAGCGCCATCAGCCTCGGTAGGAGAACTAATAACGAGGGTGTCGCCGTCTATTGCGACTGACAGGAATCTAAATCGGTTTCCAGGTCCGTCTAGTTTGAGATAAGCTTGTTGGCTCCAATTGCCCATGTTATCACGGACAAATACATAAACTGCCCCTCGACCTTCCGCATCATTCAGGTCTTCATTGCCGTTTACCCGGGTAGCTGAGCTGGCCTCTTTTGGTGCAGCTACCACAATCGTATCGCCTGAAATGGCTACAGCAGAACCAAACTTATCCCCAGGATCGGCATTTGAAGCTTTGAGATAAGCTTGCTGAGTCCAAAGACCTTGACTGTCTTGCACAAATACATAGGCGGCCCCTGAATCGCCTTGCGCTTTTGTTATATCCCCATCCCCTTGGTTCGCATTATTAACCCCGCGGGCCACACTATCTTCATAGGGCGCACCAACGACAACTGTATTGCCTGAAATGGCTATACTGTCACCAAATTGGTCCCTAGCGCCTGTATTTGACGCTTTGAAGTAGGCTTCTGGCACAGGAATAATGGCTGGATCATCCTGGGCTGAAACCAGCTTGACATCTAAGGAAATAAAACTCAAGAGCAACACGGATGCTACTCCAAGAACCCAACTCAAGCGAAATGACATTAAGATATACCCAAAAAAAATAATCAATCAGATACTTTAACTATAAATCAAAGACACAAATTAATCAATCTTAATTTTACTATATATTTAGTAATTTACTTACATTAACTATATTTAAAAGGGCATACCTTGATTACTATGAACACCCATCTTCTCCAGTTGACTGAAAAGCGTCGGATCAAGCACAGGTCTTTCCGCCATATTGTTGCGTTGCCGAGGGATGAGACGAATATGCTCGTGAATATAGCCCTTGTCTGCGATCATCTGGCTGCCTTCAGGTGAGATGGCCAGCAAGTGCTGAAGGGGATTGAGTTCATTCCAACGAGCAGGCAGCAGATCAAAGGATAGCCAGAGAAATACGCGCTCTTGCTGGCACAGTAGTCCACAAACTCCTGGCCTGCCAGCTTGCGACACCAATCAGATCGCCCCCATTTGCAGACGGGAATGGGGGCGATGGACCGGGCACGCTCATGATGATTTTGAAACTGTTGAGCAGTTACCATCAATATCTCGACATTACTCATCTGGCTTCAGCTATCGTGACACTCTGCTGCGGATAAAGCGAACCAGGGTTCGACGCAGCTTCTACAGCACGCATGAGGAACCTCCCTCTACGTTAGGCTGTACAGACCCGTCCGGTCTGGCTTGATAAAGCCTTGCCTTGGCAAGGGCCTTGCTTTGGCAAGGATATTGATTGCTGCGTTGTGGTCTCTATCGAGCGAGAGACCACAACCACATTCCACCCAACGATCTTTGAGTGTTAAACCCTCGAAGATGGCACCACACCTGGAGCAGGTTTTGGATGTGGAGGCAGGATCAACCAACACGACTTCACGTCCGGCACTTCCAGCCTTGTACGTCAGATATTGCCTGAAGATGCTCCGAACCGAAGGTTCGCACCCGCTATCCAAAATGCTCTTGCTGAGGTGTTTGTTTCTGACCCTATTGCGCACCCGCAGGTCTTCCAACGCGATCAGATCGTCGTGTTCAACCAGGTGGGTACTCAGTTTATGCAGGTAATCTCTGCGCTGATTGGCGACATGTTCTTGCTGGCGTTGGACGCGAACTAAAAGTTCGAGCAACAGAGCTTTGCGACGGTTCTTGCTACCTCGTTTCTTACGAGCCAGTGACCGTTGCAGAATGCGTAGTTTCGTTTGGCTCTCCCGGTAGGAGTTGGGGTTTTCGATCCGCTCACCTTCACTGGTGGTTGCCAGAGCAGAAATACCCATGTCCAAACCGATTTCTTGACCTGTCTTGGGCAATTGCGCTGGCTCTGGCATTTCAACGGAGAAACAGGCAGACCACCGCCCTGCCTTGTGGGTGATCCGCAGCGTCTTGATGTCGCAGGGGACGAACCCACCGATGGCTCGATGCCAGCGAACAGGGATCCGCCCGACACCCGACACCTTGAGGCGCCGACCATCGAGCCTGAAGCCGTTGCCATATTGTTTGAAGCCGATGCTGTGAAAGCGATGGCGGCCTTTGAAACGGGGATAGCCCGGTGTTTCGCCATTCTTAACACGACGGAAGAAGGCTTGAAAGGCCTTGTCGCAGTCCGCTGCGACCACCTGCAAGACATGGCTGTGGACGATCTGCGCCTGGGGGAAAGTGCGCTTGTAGTGCTTGACATTGCGAAGCTGAACCGTTTTGCTCACACTGCGTTCTTCCAGTTGCCATGCCCATTTGCGTTCTTCCACACGCATGTTGTCGAAGTGCCGAGCACAGGCCAAGATTTGCCAGAGATGACGTTCCTGGCTTCTGCTTGGATACAGGCGGTACTTGTAGGTGCGGATCATGGGGTCTATTTTACCTTGCCCTCAGCCATCTCGGCCAGGAGTGTCTCTCACCTTGGTTAAAACCCTGAAAATCGCCTAACCGCGACCATTCAAATCGAACCAGAGGTTCGCTGCGGCTTGCGGCGGGCTCAAGCCCGTTTTTGTCATGGCTTGCAATAGGTCATCAATTACCCTTACAATCGCAGCGGCGTTCATACCAAGTCCTCGGCAGATGGTTTTCTGGACACCCTCAGTTAGCAATAAACAATAAAATCAGGGTGGGGCATCCCCCACCCTAACTATTTTGGACTTGTTGTTCCTGCAGGCTATTCCCGCTTACATCCTACAAGCGGAGCTAACCCCTTACTCTAAACTTAATCAGGGGTTCCCAACCTTCCAGCATACCATTCGCCGCAAAGCCACTGGGCCCCCAACTGTTCAACCACACCCGGTACCTCCCTTTAGGGAGGCGGGTCGAGCCATCAGAAAGCGTCGATGGCAGCGACAATGTACACACTCTTCCTGGATTGATACAACCCAGATCGCCCGCGAACGTCCAGTCCTGGAAGTGATGTGTTATCATTTCCCCCTCCTTGATGTCCCCGATCCAGACCTGATACCAGACCACACCTGCCGCTGATTGCCATATGATTTTCGGGCGGCCAGTATTAGCATCTTCGATACCAGCCGAACTCGGCTGCAGGGGTCGTGCAGTGAACAGAGTGAAGGAGGCAGCATTGAAGGTTTCATATATCACCCCTTTGTACGAAGCCGTGCCCCCTTTGCTCCACAGGCCAGAAGCGAACGTGTCATCAGGTGTACCCCAGGCTTGCATCCACAGCCAATACTGCCCACCACCTATCAATGGATAGCCTCGCGGGAGGTCAAGCGTGCAGGTGACCTCACCGCACTTCACCTTGGCATAGTCGGTTGTAGTCGTGAAGGCTCCAGGCTTGGAATACCACAGGTTATGGAGGGTGGGATTACCTGACTCACCGAAGATGATAAAATTATACCACTGAGCATTGGCATCATTACTCCACTGGATCCGGGGTTGACCCTGGCGTGGAATGACTACGATGTTCTGTGGGGCATAAGGCGCGCCGTCCGCCCGGGGTGGGATAGGGGTCGGTGTGGGTGGCTCCTCCGGCTCCTCCGGCTCCTCTGGCTCCTCCGGCTCCTCTGTTGCTACTAAACCGTCATCATCCACAATCGTCCCCACGCCTTCACCATCTAGGATAATACCCACTGATGGATTGCTCAGGTTGATGAAGAAGACCTTGTCCGGTTCCTCTACAGTATCGTTTAGGATCTCGACGCTCACTGTTTGGGAGACATCACCTGCTTCAAAATTGACTTCTGCAAAGAGGGCGATGTAATCCTCGCCAGCAACTGCTTCGGCATCCGCAGTACTGACCTTAACACTAGCGGGTATATTGATCTGCCCTGTACGCAAGATGGTGAACTGGGCGTACCCAGCACCTTCGCTCACTGCGATGTCATTCACACTGAAGGTTGGGGTCAGGCTGGAGGGGGAGGTTAAGGTGAAGATGTAGGCTGCCCCTGAATCGTCAGCCATTTCATTTGAGGTACCGTTGCCTTGATCACCGTTGACACCTTTTGAAATGCTATCTTCATATAAAGCACCAACTATTATCACTCCATTGGATATTCCTACAGAGCTACTAAAAATATCGCTCTCATCAGGATTGGATGCCTTGAGGTAGGCCAATCGATTCCAGTTATTCTGACTATCACGCATAAACAAATAGGCAGCACCAGCATTATACATACTAGTGTCTCCCTCATTACCGTTCACGCCAGGGGAACTGCTTGCTTCCTGCTGTGCCCCTACAATGATCATATTGTCATCAATTGCTACTGGATTACTAAAGCCAGTTGATTGTTTGTTGGGCATACTGAAGTGTGTTTGTTGCCTCCAATTGTCTGAGCCATCGTCGACAAAGACATAAGCATTTCCCCCTGGTGAGCCGCCCGCAACAGCCGTATTGCCTGATATATCAACCGATAAACCGAACAGCATACGCACCTGGCTCTCGGGTGCCTTTAGATAGGCCACTTGCGTCCAGACACCTTGACTACGCTTAAATATATAACCAGCACCATTATTATCTACTTCATTGTTTCCTCCATCCCCATTAACTGTAGTTGCGCTACTGTCTTCACCTGGAGCACCAATAATAGCAAGATCGCCGGAGATTCCTACAGAAGCCCCAAACTGATCACCTTGTAGCCATGCCTCACCTACACCTTCAGTGTTTCCACCTACAAGACGCTGCTGGAATTGCCAATCATCACCCTGACGCACAAAAACATAAACAGCACCAGTGCCGGAAAACACCTTATCAGGATCACCTCCCACCTCTGTCTCATAGCCATCGGTATCAGAACCAACAAGGATGGTATTGCCGTCTATTGCCACTGACAACCGCCCATATGGGCCTGTGGGACCGGGTTTGAGATAGGCTTGTTGGCTCCAATCGCCCAATCCATCCCGGACAAAGACATAAACCGCCCCTCGAGCGTCCGCATCATTCAGGCTTTGGTCGCCATTCACCCCAGTCGCTGAGCTGTCTTCGCCTGGCGCAGTTACCACAATTGTATCACCGTCAATGGCGACAGCTGCACCGAACCCATCGTTGATATCGGCATTTGAAGCTTTGAGATAGGCCTGCTGGCTCCAATTGCCCTGAGCATCCTGCACAAACACATAAGCAGCCCCTGATGCTGATCTTTCCTCATTCGTTTGATCCCCATTGACCGTTCGGGCGTCACTACCCTCGTAGACTGCGCCCACAACTGCTGTATTGCCTGAAACAGCTACAGCGCCACCAAATTGGTCAAATTCACTCGTATTCGATGCTTTCAAGTAGGCTACCTGTATAGGTGTAAGGGGGGGATCAGCTTGCGCTGAAACCATCATGATAATTGAGTAAACAACACTCAAGGCCAGCACAAGTACTGCCACAAGAGCCCGACTGAAACGAAATGACATAATCTATACTCCATAAGTAACTAATAGTTTTAGTAAACTAATTATAGCAGGATGTTACTGATTGTACAATGATTTTTACCGGTTCTTTTAAACTTTTCTAATTGGTAAGGGCATGCCACTGGTTCAGATGCCTGGGGAGTGGGGATTCTTGAGTTTATGGTTTAATCCTACCATTGTATGATGAACTCAACATCCCGGACATGTTGTATCTATAATCACACTTTTCTCCACTCCCGATGCCTGCTGGGCTATTTTACTACTTCAGGTTATAATAGTGTCAGTAGCAATTTTTGAGAAAAACAGCGTCACAAGGAAATCCTTGTGGCGTTTTTTAATTCCCAGGGGATTTTATGTTCAGTCAGGTCAATCGAGCGATATTCGTCTACTTTACAACCCGCTTCCATCTGTATATCCATGCCTATTCGCTGCTCCTTATCGGGCGTGGCCTTAATTTGCTACAAATCAGTGTGATTGAGTCAGTGGTGATTGGCGCTATCTTTGTGATGGAAATCCCGACAGGGGTGATTGCAGATCGCATCGGACGCAGATGGTCAGTGACCACTTCGGTTGTCTTTTTGATGATGGCGGAGTTCTTGTTCTTGTTCAGTCGCAGTTACCCCATGTATCTGTTCATCGCCACTTTGACAGGCACAGGCTTTGCTTTTGTTTCGGGTGCAATGGAGTCGCTAATTTATGATAGCTTACCGGAAGATAATCGGGAAGAACGCATGAAGCGCACAATGGGACGCTACACCAGTTGGGGGCAAATCGCGTTTTTTTTCTCACCGATTGTGGGTGGTCTCATCATCACTGATTTGCAGCCCTGGCAGTTTGATCTCAGCATCATGCTCACAGTGGCGGTCTTGTTCATCGGGTTTTTAACCGCCCTGACACTCAAAGAGCCGGCAACAGGATGGGAGACAGGGCGAAAGGGCATGATGGGGATTTTGCGTGAGGGTTGGTCTGCCCTAGCGGGTAATCCCCGACTGCAGCGTTTTGTACTTGTTATTATCTTGACCGCCCCATTCACAGGCACCCTGATTGGTGTATTGGCCGCACCACATATGAATCACAATGAGGTACCCCCGACCCTGATCGGACTGGCGCTTTCTGCTGGGAGCTTGATTGCAGCGGTGATGCAGCACAACGCCTATCGGATCGAACAATGGCTGGGCAAGCGCTGGGGGTTAGCGATGTTGACGCTACTACCGGGGATTTCGTATCTGGTGCTGGCGCTTATCACCGGGCCTTATTGGGTATGGGGCATGGTCGTGTGGATGTATGCCACCAACGACATCCGTGCACCGTTGGTTTCGGCCTATCAAAACACCATGATTTCAAGTAAAAGCCGTGCCACAGCGCTCTCGCTCATAAACATGTTCATGCAGTTGTATATTGCCACCGTCGCCCCCATCTATGGGGCCATCAGCACACGCTCTGTACCGTTGGTGTTCGTTGCTATGGGATTGGTGATATTGAGTGCAAGCGTTCTGTTTAGAGTGGATAAAGTGAGGTATATTACGCATCAGTGAGCCGCGTTCCGCAAGGAATCAAATAATAGCCCTCATATTCCATGATGAAGCTACTTGGTACCTGCTCTTCGGGCAGTTGCACAAGGTAGTAATCAATCTGTTCAACATCACAGATTTGGTCTTTGATGTTTTGAGGTTGACTATAAAAGCCATTCACAACTTGTATTCGCCGCCACCATTCTAAGACTTCGTGACGCTCTGCTGCCGACTAAAGTCGAACGTTCAGTTCGCTGCAGCTTCTACAGCACGCATGAGGAACCTCCCGCTACGTGAGGCTGTACAGACCCGTCCGATCTGGCTCGATAAAGCCTTGCAAAGCAAGGCCCTTGCTTTGGCAAGGATATGAATTGCTGCGTTGTGGTCTCTATACGAGCGAGAGACCACAAGCGCAGGCCACCCATCTCCCCGAGAGTGTTAAGCCCGCGAAGATTGCACCACACTTGGAGCAGGTTTTGGATGTGTAGGCGGGATCAACCAACAGCACTTCACGTCCGGCACTGCCAGCCTTGTCCGTCAGATATTGTTTGAAAATACGCCGAACCGAAGGTTCGCAGCCACTCTCCAAGATGCTCTTGCTGAGGTGTTGGTTTCTGACCCTGTTGCGCACCTGCAGGTCTTCCAGCACGATCAGATCGTCGTGCTCAACCCGTTGGGTACTCAGTTGATGCAGGTAATCTCTGCGCTGATTGGCCACATAGACTTGCAACAGAGCTTTGCGGCGGTTCTTGCCACCCCGTTTCTTCCGGGCCAGTGACCGTTGCAGAACACACAGTTTCGTTTGGCTCTCCCGGTAGTAGCTGGGGTTTTGAACCTTCTCACCTGCGCTGGTCGTGACCCATGCGGATACCCCGACATCCAAGCCAACCAGTCGCTCAGTTTTTGGCAGCTTGGCTGGCTCTGGGATTTCAACGGCCAAGCAAGCAGACCACCGCCCTGCCTTGTGGGTGATCTGCAGCGTCTTGATCTGGCAGGGAACGAACCCACCGATGGCTCGATGCCAACGCACAACGATACGACCCACACCTGACATCTTCAGACGACGTCCAGCCAGAGTTGATGCCAGATCGCACCGACTCATGCCGTCAAGGTTTGTGTCGGCAACATGGCTACTGGTTTTTCCATTCGTGACTATGGCGAGGCTGTCAACCGTTATACACACTTGATAATGGCAGCCCATCCTCCCCTCTGTTATGATAGCTCTAGTGTACAAAGATTACATTTTTATGTGAGAATGCTCATGAACTACGATTTTGAAGCACGGCAAGCCAAACTCAAAGACATTACCACGGTTGATGCGGTGGCCATTGTCCCCGGTGCAAACATGTTCTATTTCACAGGATTGGAATTTCACCTCTCAGAGCGTCCGGTAATCGGAATTTTTAGCGCAATGGGTGTGTCGTTCATTGTGCCGGAGTTGGAAGTCATCAAATTGACCAATCACCCCGATCTGGAAGCCAATATCTTCAGTTGGGGCGATGCCGAGGGCTTTGAGCAGGCATTTACCAACGCTGTTAAAGACCTGGGGTTGGACGAGGCAACACTTGGTTTGGATGGATTGACCATGCGAGTGTTTGAAATGTTGGCTTTTCAGCAAAGTAGTGCAACCAACATCTTGGATGTTGGTCAGAATTTGCTCGACATCCGCGCCCGCAAGACAGCCGAAGAAGTGCAAGCAATGCGCGAGGCGATCAGACTCAGTGAACGGGCACTTGACAAACTCCTTCAGTGGATGGAACCGGGCATGACTGAGCTTGAAATGGGTCGCGAACTTTCACGCTTGCTCAAAGCCGAAGGAAGTTCTGGCGAGTCATTCGAGCCCTTGGTGCAAGTCGGTGCGAACAGTGCCCTGCCTCATGGCTTTTCTGGTGATCGGCAACTGGGTGAAAATGACTTCCTACTGATTGATTTTGGTGGGCGGGCACGAGGCTATCCTGCCGACATCACCCGGACGTTTTGTCTGGGTACACCCACCGCCGAGATGCAGAAAATCTATGATGTCGTGCTAGAAGCGAACAAGGCGGCCCAAACCGCAGCAGGGCCAGGGGTGGCCTGTGGTGTAGTTGATGAGGCTGCCCGCAACGTAATTGAGGCAGCAGGCTATGGTGAGTATTTTACCCATCGCACTGGGCATGGATTGGGCTTGGAAATCCATGAACTCCCCCAGATTGCCGCAGGCGTGGTGGATGTTTTGGAACCGGGTATGGTCTTCACAATTGAACCGGGCATCTACATTCCGGGGTTGGGCGGTGTGCGGATTGAGGACAACGTAGTTGTGACTCAATCGGGGCTGGATGTGCTGACTGAGTATCCACGTCAATTGACATTACGGGTAGCCCCGTAAAGCCCACAGGTTTTAACAGTGGCTTCAGAATGCTTGAGCCCGAGAAAGAGTATTTCAAACATGTCGATAGAAGTCCGCAAGACCTACAAATAGAGGCTGTACCAGAACACCAAGCGCAACCGACATCTGCAGCAGCAGATGAATGTCGCTGGCTTGATCTGGAACCATGCTCTGGCTATGCAGCGTTGCTCCTATCGACTGACAGGCAAACACATGGGCTTATCGCGGATGCAACGCCACATCGCAAAGTTGCGGATGAAGAGCACTCGGCTCTCAGGCAACCCAGGAGGTATTGCAGCGACAAGAAAAGCCTACGAACGCTTCTTCAACAGGCAAGGTGGATGGCCGCACTTTCGCAAGGTGAAGAAGTTCCGATCATTCACGCTCAAACAAGCAGGCTGGAAACTGCTCGAGAGTGAACAGAAGTATGGTCGGGTTCAGATTGGCACGAAAGTCTACAAGTTGGTGTATCATCGCCCGATGCAGGGTGATATAAAGATGGTCACGATCAAGCGTGATACAGCAGGCAGATTGTGGATATGCTTCTCAGTGGTGGAACGATTTGCGGTGCAGAAGGAGGTCAGCGCGGGTCAAAGCGGCGGCTTCGATTTTGGCCTCAAATGCTTTCTTACCAATGATGAAGGACAACAAATAGCATCGCCTTGGTTCTATCGGGATGATCTGCCCCGTCTGCACAGCATTCAACGACAGGTGTCGAAGAAGGTCAAAGGGAGCGCGAATCGGCAGAAGGGGAAACATCACATCTCCTGTCGTCACATTCGGATTGATGACAAGCGGCGCGACTTCCACTTCAAGCTGGCTCATGCGCTGTGTGACCAGTATGACATCCTGTGCTTTGAAGACCTGAACATCAACGGGATGAAGCGTTTGTGGGGACGCAAGGTGAGTGATCTGGGCTTTGCACAGTTGATGAACATCCTGGAGTGGGTGGCCTTCAAGTGCGGTAAGCGGGTGGTCAAGCTAGACCGTTGGACGCCGACGACCCAGGTCTGTTCTGGCTGTGGTCAGAAGCACAAGCTGGCACTAAAAGACCGTGAGTTAAACTGCGATTGTGGCTTGGTCATAGACCGTGACCACAACGCAACGAAGAATATTCTTGAGGCGGGGCATCGCCCTGATTTATTTAGGCGGCGTCCGGCGTTCACGGCAGAAGCCCACTGAACCTTTGGTTCGCCTTTTGCTGTGGGAGTATGTCACGATAACATGAAGCGGTTGGTGTTTATTCTGGCGTTGAATGTGTTTGTCTTGTTGCCCAACGGGGTGTCCGAAAGCAATATCCCCTTACAGCAGGAACCATCTGAAATGGGCATTCTGGACGGACATATCACGGCAGTCACGGGGTTGTCATTCAGCCCGGATGGGTCTCTATTAGCCTCCTCTGGGGACGATGTCAGTGTGCGCCTGTGGGATGTTGAATCGATGACTCAGGTCGCCGAATCTTATGAACATGGCTCATTTGTGAAGAGCATGAAATTTAGCCCAAGGGTGGATGAGTGGCAGTTGGCATCATCCTCATGGGATCGGCGCGTCATCACCTATGATGTCGCAGCTAATGGTACATTAGCCGTCCAAAAAACATTACCTCCGCAGGACGCCGTGATTGAACAACTAGTCTTCAGCCCATCGGGTGACCTGCTGGCCTACAGTGTGGGGGATGGAACCGTCATGATTGCCGATGCCCTCTCGTTAGAGTCTCAACAAACAATCCCCGTTGACAACCTTCGGATCACAGCGCTGGCCTTTACCCCCGATACACGCTATCTGGTCGTAGCGACGGGCTTCCCAGACGATGGGCTGCTGCTTTGGTCACTTGAGGACGAGACAGGATTCGCTGAACTGAGTGGCTATGAGGGAGCCGTCACAAGTGCAACCTTTGGAACAGATGAGGAATTGTTTGTAGGGACGACGGCAGGACAGATTGTACTCTGGGATATGAGCGATGTTTCTGATCCTGTTGTATCTAGTGTGCTAGAAATCGATGATTGGGTGACGGCAATTGTATATGATCCTGTCCAGAACGTGTTGTTTACAGCCTCGCTGGATGGTGTTGTACACCGAGAGGATATAAAAAGCTCAGGATTTATCACCGTTGTACAGTACGATAGCCCAGTTATATCGCTGGCGCTATCGCCTGATGGCTTGACATTGGCTATCGGCACAGAAGATGGCTTGATTTATTTGTGGGATGTGTCGTAGGCTATCACTGCAACTACATGGCCGAGAGCGATTAAGCAAGAACTTTTTGCATCGGAGGGGTGAGAAACTGTTCCATAATCTGCTGGGCTTCGGTCATGGTATCGACAAAGAAAACATCATTTAGTGCGTTTTTATCAATCATTTTGAAGGCTTGTATCAGCGTTTTGAGGGCGGGACCTGCACCCACAATTGCCATTGGCCCTTTGCTGCCATCGCTCATCTCCAGCATCTTTTGGGCCTGGTTACGCGCCTCAAAACTGAAGATGGAGCCACCCGGTATACTGAACCCATTCCGCAGATCAAGGATCGCACCGATGGGGTCATCGCGCTTTGCCGTAACCTGCTTGACGGTGTTCAGCGTCTCGAACAACTCCTCCCATGCCCACCCCTTTTCAAACACCATCAGCATGACAGTTTGCTCGTCGTTATCCCAGAAAAGCTCAATAGCCATTGCGTTTCTCTCCATCATAACTTGATGCGATGATACGCCACAAACCTTATGGCTGGCTCAATCAAAGCTGAGAGCTTGATGAAATGCTCATCTTCGGATAATAACGGTGGTCGATTGGCTGTCGTTCTCCGAGCCGAAGACAATCGCTTGCAAGAATGCGCCGACAATGGCCATGATAATACCACCGAGGACGGCCCAGCCAAAGCTATCAATCACAAGGCGATCCGGTAGGAGTTCCGCGGTGATCCACAACATCAAGCCGTTGATGACAAACATGAATAAGCCCAAAGTCAGGATGACAAACGGGCAGGTGAGGAAGGTGATGATGGGCTTCAAAACCCCGTTGACGATGCCAAAAACCAGACCGATGATAAGATAGGTGCCGATGTCGTTGTTCACCACATGAATCCCTGGCAAAATCAAGGCGGTCATGGCGATGGCAACTGCGTTGATGATGGTCCATAAAATGAGGTTTCGCATGGCTTGGTGCTCCCTATAGTTGTTATAAGCCATACGTGATTGTACTATCGCTCGTTGCACTTGGGTAGAATTTGACCAGGAGGAAACCGATGCCCATCATACAGGTACATCATCTATTTCTACGTCGCAAGGGCATCGCGGTGCTGCATGATATCAGCTTTGATGTTGATCCCGGCGAAACACTGATCATCATTGGCCCAAGCGGAAGTGGGAAAAGCTCCTTGCTGCGTTGCCTGAATCGGCTGAATGACTGGGAAAAGGGGACGATCATGCTAAACGGAGTGGATACAAAAACGCTGCCTGTGATTGACTTGCGCTGCAAAGTGGGCATGATCTTCCAGAAAGTTGCGCCATTTGAGGGCACTGTGCGCGATAACATCGCCTATGGGCCGCGCATTCGGGGCCAAAGTTTGAGTGAAGATCGTGTGCTTGAGTTACTGGAACTGGCCTCGCTAGAGGTGGGACTTATCCATAAAGATGCCCATGCACTTTCCGGCGGGCAGGAACAGCGATTGGCAATCGCCCGTGCCCTCGCCAATGAGCCGGATGTGTTGCTGCTCGACGAACCGACCTCATCACTCGATCCAATTGCGACCCGACATGTGGAGGAATCTATGCACAGGCTCAAATCACAACTCGGCTTAACCCAGGTGTGGGTCTCGCACACGATTGAGCAGGCGCGTCGTGTGGCGGATCGAGTTTTGCTGTTGGATGCAGGCCGGGTCATACGGGTGGATAGTGTGGATGCCATGCTTGATCCCGAAACAGGCGATAAACGGGCGTTGGCTTTTGCCAGCGGAAGAGAGGACGAGATATGAACAGAGGGGTCTATCCTGCGCTGGTCTCACCTCTACATCAGACCTCGAAAAGTTATATAAAGGTATTTGCCGATGATACTATTGATATATGGAAGCACGCTATACCGTCGGAATAGTTGTCTGGATGGCTACGCTCTCCCTATGTCTTCATTAATATGGTCATATGGCTATATCTTGCGATTGTTTTCTTTTTTTGATCAGGATACGCTTTGCCTTTTAGCAACCTTTATTAATGAATTTTGTACAAGGCATAAACTATGGACTTTTTCAACGACCTGGATGGTTTGACTCGTGTCATTTTCTCGGTTGCGTTCGTTCTGGTGGCGATGGGTGTCTCGCGTTGGCAGCAGGCAGACCTCGAAAGAGACCTGGCAATTGCCACTTTTCGCAGCTTCTTCCAACTCATCCTGATCGGCTTTGCCTTAGAAATCATCTTTGAGCAGGATAATCCTCTGTGGACGCTGCTGGTACTGGTGATTATGACCTCAATTGCCGCACGAACAACGGGGCATCGTGCTCGCAGCATTCCCCAAGCACAAATGATCGCTGCTACCTCGATTGGAGGCGGTTCAGCCCTGACGATTGCCTTGCTGATTGGGTTGGGGGTATTCCGCTTTGTGCCGCAGGACATTATTCCCATCGGCGGCATGGTTATTGGCAACAGCATGACCACTGCCACGCTGATGATAACGCGTTTTGCAAAGGATTTATCCGACCAGCAGAATCTGATTGAGTCGATGCTGGCGTTGGGTGCGACCTCCCGGCAAGCATCGCTGGCCCAATTCAGGGATAATCTGCGCAGCGCCCTCTCGCCCATTGTCGATACAACCAAGACGGTTGGTGTCATCAAACTACCGGGCGCGATGACGGGCATGATCCTGGCGGGCGCTTCTCCTATTGAAGCGGTGCAGCTACAGATTATTGTGATGTATATGCTGGTGGGTGCGGCCACCTTCACCGGCATGATCGCAGCCTATTTGACCTATCGACAGTATTTCACCCAAGCACATCAATTGCAGGTTGTCACTCTTGATCAATAAGCTAAGTAAATTTCGGAGCCATATTCTCGAATGGATCCTGGTGCTGCTGGTCGTGTTTTTATTCACACCCACGTTGCGCGATTTCTCTGAATTTGCCCATTTGCAAGGTGGCGAGACATCGTATCTTATCAACAGTGGGGTGATTGCCGCCCGAATTTATGAAGAGACAGGCGCAATTCCACGTTGGAATCCCTTTATCGGGCGTGGCGAACCGCTGATCGAGAATCCATTTTCCTATGTCCTTAACCCCTTGATGGTGTTGCCCATCTTTGCCTTTGGTGCGAACCACGGGCCATTAGTCGGCGTCTTGCTTCATATTGTTTTGAGTGCGATGGGTGGCTGGACGTTGGCTTATATCATCGGCTTGCGCTGGCCTGGGCGGTTGCTGCTAGCGTTGCTTCTGGGTGGTAATGGCAGTATGGCGGGGGCCATCAGCCTGGGATTCTATCAGATGGGCTTGAGTCAGGCGTATGTTCCCTGGGTCTTGGCGGGTCTTCTTGGGACGATCAAATGCAGGCATTCCCGTTGGACAATTGGTGTATTGGTAGGGGCAACAGTGTTGATGTTGTTCGCGGGTACGTTCTGGTATGTGTTGCCGACGGCGATCAGTTGCTTGGTACTGGCTGGCTTCCAGGTTATCCGTCGCAATGGAGTTGATTGGGTAGCCTTGCGGCGTTTGCTATGGGCTGGAGTGTTGATTATGTTGGTTGCAGCAGTGCGCCTGCTACCTCAATATGTTCATCGTGAATTTGTCGACCATCTGTGGGAAACACTAGATAATACCTTCGGCTTCTTTTCGATGCTAGACCTTTACTTTGTGACGGAGGATATCCCCGGCCAACGTTCACTGTTCTATCACTTCATCCTGCCACCTGTGTTTGCTGTTTTTCTGATTCTGGTGTATGCCCTGCTGCGCTGGCGCAGGCCAGACATGCTGCCATCCCCGCGCTGGCGGCTTATAGTTCCGGCGATGCTGCTCATTGTCCTCTATGTTGTTTGGTCACAGGAAAAGACCCCCTTTTTCGTGTGGTTGTACGGGGCGATTCCATTTTTTGCTGAGTGGCGTTTTGTCTCGCGGATGTTGGCGGCGGGGGCGCCCTTGCTGGCGCTAATCGTAGCACTGGTGTTTGATGATGTATGGGGTGCTGTTCAGAAGCTTGGCGCTGGCGGTTTGTTCCCGATGGTTGTCGTAGCCTGGATTCTGTTGTTTGCGGGTTACGGGGCGGGTACATATATCATGGGCAACTGGTCACGCATCACCGGAGCCGAGACTGAGACGGGCTACAATGCACCGCTGATCTACTATTTACGAGCCAACAATCCGCAAGACTTTCTCCCTATCATGACCTGGTATTACTTCAGCGATTATTTTCCGTTTTATGAAGTTCTCGCTCGTGCTAGCTTTGGTAATCCGGATTACCAACCGGGCAGCCTGCCACCCACTGTGGGAACAAAAGCCCTGACCAATTACTATCCGCAATATGTCATCAGTTCCCATGATATTCCGTTTGCAGAAATCGACTCGTCCTACCGTCAGCTCGCCACCACACCGGATCTTTATACTTCCATCTTGTGGGAAAGTGAGACACCACCAACTTATGCTTATACCATCCTTCGCAACCGACTCATCCGGTTGCAGGGACCACTAACACGCGATCTGACCACACCTGTTGAGAGTTTTGAACATAACATTGATTCAGTGCGCGTGACTCTCGATGACTACATTCCTGGCTCGTATCTGGTCATCACCGAGGTGGCTTACCCCGGTTGGAAAGTTCGCGTCAACGGTATCAATGCATCCCTGGAAGTGGTGGGCGAGTTGGTTGCAGTTCAGTTACCTGAATCAGATACCTTGCCGCTGGTGGTTGAGTTTTGCTATGAACCCGATTATCTATATTGGGGTGGTGCATTGACGGTATTTGGGGTTTTATTGATGGCGACCTATCTGCTGCAGTTAGACAAGCAATGGGTTACGTCCAACTACACATCTCCGCGCCAGATACTGGCTCCGATTCGTATGGTCTTGATGGACACACTAGAATAGACTTATAATAGCGCCCCCTAAAACCCACAGGTTTTAACAGTGGGATTAGAAGCAGCTATCAACTCATCCTGTCTCAGTCGGCATCTGGCGTCAATGGCGGAAGCCCTCTGAACCTTCGGTTCACTTTAGTTGCGGGAGGAGTATGTCCCGACCAAATAAATTCATACCCGGCCTGATGCTGGGCCGTCTCTTTCATGAGGAGATTGTGCAGCCTATCTTGGAAGACGTGTTCCCAAACCTGCCCTATACAGCGGCTTTGATTGGCTCTGGATCGGAGATTCTGGGTTTTGATACGCAGATGTCTACCGACCATCACTGGGGGCCACGCCTGATGATGTTCTTGTTGCAGGCTGATTTCGATGCCCATGCAGAGCGCATCAAGACAGTCATGAGCGAGCGACTGCCTTACAATTTTCGGGGGTATTCCACACATTTCACCCCCCCTAACCCTGCCGATGCGGGCAATCAGTTGTTGTCGGATATTGATAGCGGCCCTGTCAATCATCGCATTGAGATTGACACACTCAAAGATTACTGCGGCTGGTATTTAGGCATTGACCCGGCTGACGACCTGACGCCTCAGGAATGGTTGACGATCCCCTCACAAAAACTCCGTACCATGACCGCAGGTGCGATTTATCATGATGGGATAGGCGAACTGACACGCCTGCGCGAGAAATTAGCCTACTATCCATATGATATCTGGGTGTATTTGATGGCCGCCCTGTGGTCGGATATTGGGCAAGAAGAGCATCTCATGGGACGGGCGGGCTATGTCGATGGCGAACTTGGATCGCGCCTATTGGCGGCGCGGCTGGTGCATAAGCTGATGAATCTGTGTTTCTTGATGGAAAGGCAGTACGCCCCCTACAGCAAATGGTTTGGTTTTGCCTTTAAGCAATTGGATGGAGCCCTACAGCTTACACCGATTCTACATGCTGTCCTGTCTGCCGAAACGTGGCAGGAACGCGATCAACAGCTTGCCCAAGCCTACAGCATTGTAGCAGAAAAACACAATGCTTTGCAGATCACCGAGCCGTTGGCAACACAAACCGAATCCTTCTTCGGGCGTCCGTTCCAGGTAATTTGGGGAGATCGGTTTGCGGCGGCACTGATCGAGCAAATTCAGAATGACGATGTTAAACGGATTGCTCAGCGCACACAGATGGGGTCTGTTGAGCAGTTCAGCACGAGCACCAATCTGCTAGAAGACGTGCCGCTGATGCAGCAATTGAGGCTCCTGTATCCTTAGAAAATCTGGTGCGATACGACGTTGGCCACAATCGCCGCAATAAACACAAAAATCAGGATTGTGATAAGCGTGCGGATCAAATAACGAAGCTGTTCTTTTTCGGCATTAGTCAGTGGTTTTTTGAACGGATTTTCATTGTCCGAATTGTCATCCATGATGGCATCCCTCCCTGCTTTCAGTATAAACCGAATAGATGCCAGTTGGCTAATCATGGCTGGAACGGGCAATGCCTATGCCAAACGAGAGCTGAATTTCGTGGATTTCACTTGACAATTTGGGGTAAGCTCCAATAATACAGAACACACGTTCTCCCAAATCACACGTTTTCAGGTACACTAAAACTAAGCACACAGAGGTTGAATCTATAGGAAACTGCTCTTGACCAACCCACTCCACACCCATTTTTGCTGCTATTTCCTACCGGTTCTTCCGCCGTTTTTTCTTGTGCGGTGGCGGCAACAAAGTGACGATTTTGCCCCCAATCTCTCCCCCGTGCCCAAACGTTTTGGGTCAGCCTGGAACAGCCACCCGCGAGCAACTGGCACACAAAAATGCTTACGATCCCGGCGCTTCAACTGTAAACGTAATCGTCAACGGTGTCCCCGCCTCACCCTGTCCATCCGCTTCAGTGTAGGGCGTCGCCGTCAACCTATACGTCCCCGGCTCGGCTTGCCAGACGAAGTAATCGCCATCTCGATCCCCAGCCAGCGCATAGTTGGGTTCATTCTCCACCTTGTAGCGCGGCTCCTCATCCAACCCAAACACCACACTCCCCACCCTCGGCGGCTCGGTGTTAGCGCGAATCGTGATGTTACGCTGGCTGGTTGGATACCCATTGTATAGGGGATAAATGTCTTCATCAGTAGCGGCATCCACCAAGCTAAAGGAGATGACTGCCTGACCCTCAAGAGGTGTGATCAGGCGGCTGAACGCGGTTCCTTGTGCTTCCTGAGGCAAAGTCAAATTAATCGGTGTCCGATCTGACCCATCGATGTTGATGCGATAGTCTTGCTGGGGTGTATCAAACACAATGGCATCATTGCTGAGCCAGGCAAAAGACCCTATATCACCGACCTCATCGGTGAACTGGGTCAACTGAGTTCCATCTGCATGGATATAGTAATAGTTTTCCCCTGATGTAAATGCTATTTTTGTCCCATCAGGAGACCAATCTGGTCTCGTATAAACTTCGTCATCATCTGTTAGCTGAATCCGGTTATTACCATCTATATCAATGACGCTGATATGATATATACCAGACTGTACTGAGAGAAATGCGAGCTTCTGTCCATCCGGCGACCAAGCTGGTTGTCGATTGTTACCCACACCTTGCGTGAGGTTACGTACAGACGAACCATCGGCGTTGATGACTATCAAGTCAACGTTATTTTCAGAACTTGATAGATAGGCAATCTGTGTCCCATCTGGTGACCAGACGGGCCAGGAGTCACGTATTGAATTGTGAGTTAACTGCCGGAGGTTTGTGCCATCCACATCCATCATATAGAGTTCTTGGTCACCATCTCGATCAGAGACGAAAACAATCTGAGTCCCATCCGGTGAGAGGTCAGGTGATACGTTGTAGTGACCATCATCTAGCAACACCACTTCTTGATTGGTGGTTGGATCGTAGATTACGATTCTGTTTTCTATGTCCTCATAGACGATCTTGCCATCTAACAGCCCGTCTTGTGCCCAAGCAGGCATTGTGGCAAGAAGAACGAGATAGACCACAAATACAAAACCTCGATAGATTGTCATATTGATTTGCTCCTTATGCTTAACAGGCACTGAGATTAGCCAGCCGTCCCTCAGTGGTTGTGATAACTGAGATATAGGTACAGTGAGGTGGTGTTAAGGGTAGGCCAACAACCCGTTCATTCGCGTCGTCTCCCCAAGTGGTATTGGTGTTGGTGTTGAAACCCATTGTTGTCTTGCCGTTACTGAACACATGGGTGATGACCAGATCATACTGCTCGTTTCCGTTGAACGCCGGGTAGGTGGTGCTGCCTGCTGGCAGCACCGTGTTGCCCCAAGCGGAGGGATGGTTGGGGCTTTGACCAGAACGCCAGGTGGTAAGGTTGCCAATGATCGCATCCTTGATTTTCACGTCATAATTGAACATGCCTCCATTGAGAATATCTCTATGCAATTTTGATGTGTTAATAGGCTTATTTGCCCTAATATTGTCCCACGTTCTGTAATCAACTCCAGTCAAGCCAAGCACATTGACGATCATCTGTGTGCCCGATGGCTTGACCCGATCTATCCAAAACTGGCTCGTGGCTAACCACCCGACTAGCTGATCGTAGGTGCAGCTATACCCACCCCCGCCAAAGCGACACCCACCCGATTGCAGATCAAAGAAGTTCCGCGTGAACGCCTGCAACGATGTCTGTGACCCCTGATACGTCCCTAATTCCCCATTGTAGACTGCCGAGAACAAATCCCACAGGCTCGGTGCTCTCCCCGTATACTCGACAAAGAAGCCATAGAACATCAGATAGCTGTACTTGGCACACACAGACTTGTGGCTCGAATTACAGGCACCATACAGATTTCGGGATAGTGACACTCGATTCAGCGTTGACGTACTCGCGTTTCGCAGCAAACGGCTCGCCCTTGCCAAATGGGAAGCAGGCGGCGAGACAATCGAGGTAAACAGCAATGTGTTGGCGTTGTCGGGTATGGTCGTTGACGGGGCAGGCACAGTCCCTCCGCGCCAGTCGAGGATGTTCACGATGTTGCCCGCTGTCACCTGCCCGATCACCGCACCCGTGCGCGCGTTCACCCGCGTGACCTGCCGCTTGTTCAACGCCACCACGACCTCCTTCCCGTCTGGCGACCACGCCTGGTTCCAGCTTTAATGGTTGTCATCACTGAAAGTCACGCCAGCCACCTGCAAGAAACCGGCGCACCAGCAGGTTCAGCTACGATCCCGGCGCTTCAACTGTAAACGTAATCGTCAACGGTGTCCCCGCCTCACCCCGCCCATCCGCTTCAGTATAAGGCGTGGCTGTCAACGTATACGTCCCCGGCTCGGCTTGCCAGACGAAGTAATCGCCATCTCGATCCCCAGCCAGCGCATAGTTGGGTTCATTCTCCACCTTGTAGCGCGGCTCCTCATCCAACCCAAACACCACACTCCCCACCCTCGGCGGCTCGGTGTTAGCGCGAATCGTGATGTTACGCTGGCTGGTTGGATACCCATTGTATAGGGGATAAATGTCTTCATCAGTAGCGGCATCCACCAAGCTAAAGGAGATGACTGCCTGACCCTCAAGAGGTGTGATCAGGCGGCTGAACGCGGTTCCTTGTGCTTCCTGAGGCAAAGTCAAATTAATCGGTGTCCGATCTGACCCATCAATATTGATGCGATAGTCTTGCTGCGGTGTATCAAACACAATGGCATCATTGCTGAGCCAGGCAAAGTAGCCTCGATCTGTACTCTCTTCATCAATAATGATACGTGTCAGTCCCGTGCCATCAGCATTCATGTAATAGTAATTCTCCTCTGGCCCATTAACTGCGATCTTGGTTCCATCCGGCGACCAGGCAGGTGTTGTATAGATTTTGCCATCATCGGTTAGTTGAGTTCGGTTGCGACCATCGGCATCAATGACACTTACAATCGTGTAATCTCGCCCAGCTTGATCCAATATAAACGCTATCCTTTGTCCGTCAGGAGACCATGTCGGATATCGGACAAAACCCACACCTTGTGTCAGACTATAGATTGATAAATCATCTACATTGATGGTGAATAGATCATCTGACCTCCCAACCTCTGATATATAGGCGATCTTGGTTCCGTCAGGTGACCAAACTGGAGCAGAGTCGCGCACTGAGTTATAGGTCAACTGCCGGAGGTTTGTGCCATCCACATTCACTACATAGAGTTCTAGATCACCATCACGGTCAGAGAGGAAGACGATTTGGGTGCCATCCGGTGAGAGGTCAGGTGATACGTTGTAGTGACCATCATCTAGCAACACCACTTCTTGATTGGTGGTTGGATCGTAGATTACGATTCTGTTTTCTATGTCCTCATAGACGATCTTGCCATCTAACAGCCCGTCTTGTGCCCAAGCAGGCATTGTGGCAAGAAGAACGAGATAGACCACAAATACAAAACCTCGATAGATTGTCATATTGATTTGCTCCTTATGCTTAACAGGCACTGAGATTGCCCAGTCGCCCTTCAGTGGTGGTGATAACTGAGATATAGGTACAGTGAGGTGGTGTTAAGGGTAGGCCAACAACCCGTTCATTCGCGTCGTCTCCCCAAGTGGTATTGGTGTTGGTGTTGAAACCCATTGTTGTCTTGCCGTTACTGAACACATGGGTGATGACCAGATCATACTGCTCGTTTCTGTTGAACGCCGGGTAGGTGGTGCTGCCGGCAGGGAGGACAGTGTTGCCCCAAGCTGAGGGATGATTGGGGCTTTGACCCGAACGCCAAGTAGTGAGATTACCCATGATCGCATCCTTGATTTTCACATCATAATTGAACATGCCTCCAGTTCTGATTCTATTGTGTAGTCTTTGTGTATCAACAGGCTTAATTCTTCTGATGTCATTCCAAGTTTGTCCAGGAATATCCTCTCCAGTCAAGCCAAGCACATTGACGATCATCTGTGTGCCCGATGGCTTGACCCGATCTATCCAAAACTGGCTCGTGGCTAACCACCCGACTAGCTGATCGTAGGTGCAGCTATACCCACCCCCGCCATATCGACACCCACCCGATTGCAGGTCAAAGAAGTTCCGCACGAACGCCTGCAACGATGTCTGTGACCCCTGATACGTCCCTAATTCCCCATTGTAGACTGCCGAGAACAAATCCCACAGGCTCGGTGCTCTCCCCGTATACTCGACAAAGAAGCCATAGAACATCAGATAGCTGTACTTGGCACACACAGACTTGTGGCTCGAATTACAGGCACCATACAGATTTCGGGACAACGAGACTCGATTCAGCGTTGACGTACTCGCGTTTCGCAGCAAACGGCTCGCCCTTGCCAAATGGGAAGCAGGCGGCGAGACAATCGAGGTAAACAGCAATGTGTTGGCGTTGTCGGGTATGGTCGTTGACGGGGCAGGCACAGTCCCTCCGCGCCAATCCAGGATGTTCACGATGTTGCCCGCTGTCACCTGCCCGATCACCGCACCCGTGCGCGCGTTCACCCGCGTGACCTGCCGCTTGTTCAACGCCACCACGACCTCCTTCCCGTCTGGCGACCACGCCTGGTTCCAGTTGTGCTCTATCGGCGCCGACAACGTCAGCGTCACCCAGGTTGATGTGGCAAAATCCATGATAAACACCTTCCTCGGAAACACTGCCCGCTCACCCGCCGTCATCGCCAGCAGGATCCGCCGGCTGTCCGGTGACCAACGACCCCCAACCCCAGCCGTCGAGACCTGACGACCCGTCCGCCCTGTCGCATCCACGATATAGCTGCTCTTCTGGATTTCACCCACCCAGCCTCGTGCCGTTCTCATGGATGTGAGCAATTGACCCCCAAGCAAGATCCACCGACCATCCGGCGACCAATCCACCTGACCAACACTCTGATATACTTGCCGGGTCGTCGGCGAGAGCAGCCGGTTGCTTGTCTGAACCAGGATCGTATCTCCCCCCAACCTCGTGCTTGGCGTCCGCCAAATCTTGCCATCGCGGATGAAGATGATCTGCCGACCATCCGGCGACCAGGAAAAGTCCAGTTCCAGACTGACCGAATTGGTCACCTGGATCACATTGCCCCCAGCGGCATCCATCACGAATAGGTTGCGCGAGCCATTTCGGATGGCAACAAACGCGATCTTGCGCCCATCCCGCGACCAGCGAGCGTGGAGGACGTTGCGCATGACCTGCTGACGACCCGTCCCATCGGGTCGAATAGTATACAGATCATGCTGTGTCGTCACGCTGTTGTAGGTGGCCAGCAGCAGACGCGGCTCGATTGGCGGGTTCGCCGCTAGTGCCAGGCTCTCCGCTTGACCAGCGGTTACCCGCTCAGATGGCGGCGGATAACGAATGACACCCGTGAACAGCACGTTATCCAGACGATAGCGACCCCCACCCTCGTTGTCTGTCAGAAACGCGACCTCCCCCTGTGGCAGCGGCTCAGGATCGGTGATTTGGATCACGGGGTGTCCCTCCACCCCAATCGCAACCTCACCCCCCTGGATGTGCAGGCTCAGGCTGAGCCATTCAGCCGGTGTGAATGAGGTCTCAGCTAAGAGTTGGGTGGATTTGTACAGCCGCAACCAGCCATCCGGCGCTAAAGTCACCTGGTATGACCCGCTTTCACTCCGTTTGACGACGAGTTGGACGGGGCTGCCATCTAAGGCAAGGTCCACCTGAAGTTTCAGATCAAGCACCCCACCATACTGCAAGGGCACCCCATCAAATCCTGGGGACACCACCAGACCCTTGCCTGTCCGCCCGGCTGGTGTCCAATCGCTCAGGTTGAAGACCAGGCCATCCAAGAAAGCGGGGTCGTCAAAGTCCTGGCTGAAGGCAAACCGGGTGTCATGAGGTCCCAAAGTAGTGGACAAGCCAAGCGGGACGTTCGGATCAAAGACGGGCACATGAGTATCGCCATCACCACCAACGGGTTCAACTAGATCAGTGCTGGTCAGGTCAAAGACGGGAACAACCGCCTCATCAGGTTCATCAGGCGGTTCCTCCTGAGCTATCGTCCCCCAACCAAACGACAACAGGATCATCAACATAAAAGAGCAAGCATAAAGGTGTTGAGCCATAACTTACTCCTAATATACAGAGTACCCATACTTATATTGTATAGAGCGAAACTGGTACATCAAGTGATCGTAGAGTAAGCATCAGGCAATCGTCGGTCAAGCGTAGGGTCAGGCATGGATTTGCCCGCTTGACAATTGGGATACCCTCAACAATACAGAACACACGTTCTGCAACACGTTCTCCCAAATCACACGTTTTCAACTAAACTGAGACTGTATCAACGACTTGGAGGCTATTTTGACTGCCGGTTTTCCCGCCCTGCGTGTGCTACTGCGCGACAACGTGCACCCTCAACCGGAGGCGCGCCTGCCACTCAGCCTGCATCAACGACTTGGAGGCCGCTTTGACTGCGATATTTCGCCATTTCCTGCCGGCTTTCCGCCGGTTTTCCCTGGTTCTTCTGCCAGTTCTCCGCCTCCTCTGCTGCGGCCATTTTTTTGTTGCGCCGCCGCAGCAACCCACCCATTTTCGCTGCTATTTCTTACCATTTTCCTACCGGTTACCGGTTCTTCCGCCACTTATCCGCCACTTCCAGCGGTTTTTGCTGCAATTTTCCCCGGTTTTCCGCCGGTTTTCCCTGGTTCTTCTGCCAGTTCTCCGGTTTCTCCACGTTGCTGCGGCCATTTTCTTGTTACCCAGCAGCCACCCACCCATTTTCGCCGCTATTTCCCACCATTTTCCTACTGGTTACCGGTTCTTCCGCCACTTATCCGCCACTTCCCGCGGTTTTTGCCGCAATTTTCCCCGGTTTTCCGCCGGTTTTCCCTGGTTCTTCTGCCAGTTCTCCGGTTTCTCCACGTTGCTGCGGCCATTTTCTTGTTACCCAGCAGCAACCCACCCATTTTCGCTGCTATTTCTTACCATTTTCCTACCGGTTACCGGTTCTTCCGCCACTTCCAGCGGTTTTTGCTGCAATTTGCCGCCGTTTTTCCCTGGCTCTCCTGCCCGTTCTCCGCTTCCCTGTTGCCGCCACCGTTTTTTCTTGTGCGGCGGCGGCAACAAAGGACGATTCGGCCCACAAGCTCACCCCTGACCGCCAACGCGACAATCGTAAGATGCGTCGGCTGGATGACCCGCCTCATGAACCTCCATGCTATTCACCCCTGCCATGGGCGACTACCTCTTGACTACAACTTGTACTCGTGTGGGGCCATGCACCCCCAATACCAGCTTCTTTTCAATATCGGCGGTGCGGCTGGGCCCAGAAATAAAGCAAATATTGCTGGTAGTGGTCAACGAATCAGGTGTCAGACGCATTTTTACCAGCCAATCCTCGATCCGTGCTTCAAAGCGATTCAGTGGCACAACGACGATATGCACAGCTGGCAAGACTGTTGGCAGTCGACCTTTTCCTTGGGCAGTTGAGACGATGAGCGTCCCAGTGGTCGCAGCAACAGCATCGGCGCTGGTCAAGCCCACTTCGGCGGTTTCCAGGCGTGCGATTTCAGCCTGGCGGTCATCAGTATTTTCGTGATGGATGTTGGGGTAGTCGATAGTGTAGCCTGCTTCTTGGATGGCGGTGTAAAGCCTTTCCACCGGGATGTGCTTAAACTGCCAGGACATAACGCGCCTGGTCTGGTGCGATTTGAGCAAATCCAGCACACAGGCACGCGCAGCAGCGTCGCCTTTGACCTCAAATACCTCGCCATTGAGCCGTTCCATTTCTCCTTTGAACCGTGCCAAAAGTCCATCCGGCGAAGTGTCTTCAATGGATGTAACGGGTTGATATGTGGCAGGGCGAGGTTCAGCGTCTGCGAAGGGACTGCGGGCTTGCCGTAGGGTGTTCAAAATCGTGTCGCGTGAGCTGCTCATGTAGATAATGCCTTAATCATTCGTTTCGCATCCATTTTACCAGTGATGACAACAGCTTGCGAAACCAGCTATAATAGGCAACATATCATCTCGTGTATGTCGACTGTCAGCGACCCCCGGATAAAGCGAACCTCCGGTTCGAGGGAGCTAGTCAAAGCTCATGCTGACCAGTCTCAGTTCTTCGGAACTACGTTATGGGCGAATGGAGAGGCACTCTGGGGTGACTGAACCAGCCTGGGACTCTGCGGAGAACGATTAAACAGGCTGAGGGTGCTCAGCCCGTGTCGTTATCGAGAAACCGCCCAATAACATTGACGAGGTTCACCTGACCGCCTTCGGGCGAGATACAGAGGTAACTCATGCAACGAGTATTTGTACGAGATAAAAACAAGGAACCACTCATGCCCACGCATCCAGCCAGGGCACGAACCCTGCTCAAGGCAGGGCGTGCGGCAGTGTATCGGCGCTACCCATTCACCATCATCATGAGAGATCGTGAGGGTGGTGAAACTCAAGATACCCAGGTCAAGATTGACCCTGGCGCCCAAACAACAGGACTGACGTTAGTTGCCAACTTTGATCGTGGTCTTCGCTGCATTTGGGCAGCAGAACTTACTCACAGAGGCTTTGCAATCCGAGCTGGCTTGCTCAAGAGAAGACAACTTCGTAGAGGGAGACGCGGCAGGAAAACACGTGACCGCAAACCACGCTTCGACAATCGGCCGCGCCAACCCGGTTGGCTTTCGCCATCCTTGATGAGCCGTGTTTATAACATTGCAGCTTGGGTAAAACGGGTACAGAAATTTGCACCCGTCACGCACTTGGCGATGGAGTTGGTCAGATTTGATACTCAGCTTATGCAGAATCCTGAAATCGGAGGCGTCGAGTACCAGCAAGGTCAGTTGCAGGGCTACGAAATACGGGAGTACCTACTCGAAAAGGGGGGCAGGAAATGTGCAGATTGCGGTCTGGTTGATGCGCCTTTGGAAGTTGAGCATATCATACCCAAATCATGGGGCGGTTCAAATCGTGTCTCAAACCTGACACTGGCCTGCAACGACTGCAACCAGCGCAAAGGCAGTCAGACCGCTGAGGAATTCGGATTTCCAAGTATTCAGACACAAGCTAAGAAGTCGCTCAAAGATGCAGCAGCAGTCAACGTGACGCGCTGGAAGCTGTTTGAAGTTCTCAAGTCCTTTGGTTTGCCTTTAGAAACTGGCACCGGCGGAGGTACCAAGTTCAACCGGGCCAAACAAGCGTATCCCAAAACACATTGGCTAGACGCTGCATGTGTTGGCGAAACCGGGGGGCGGGTATTTGCAAATCTGGATCATGCACCTCTGTTGATTAAAGCAACAGGCCATCAATCACGTCAGATGTGCAGACCAGATCAATACGGTTTCCCGCGCACTAAATCGAAACAGGGTTTCAGACAGGCGACATGGTCAAGGCAATCGTCACTTCTGGAAAGAAGATTGGAACCTCCATCGGACGAGTAGCTGTGCGACGCTCAGGGCGTTTCAATATAGCTACTCGTAACGGAACAGTTCAAGGTGTCAGCTATCGCTACTGCACACATTTACATCAATCCGATGGATACAGTTACCAGGAAGGAGAGGGCGTGCGAACTGAAAGTTCGACCCCCAACCAAAGGTTGGCCCCCGTTAAAGCGAACCGAAGGTTCGGGGGAGTATCCACGCCAATTTTCTATGAACAACCCCTACCTGCAACCGCGCCGTCGTGCGCTCAATCCCTGGCTCATCCGTATCCCGATCCTGATGATGTTGGGGATGCTGCTGCTTGCCGTTTTGTTAATTGCACTGGTTGGTGCGTTTTATATCAGTTATGCAGGCAAGATTACACCGGGCGTCTCGGCGCTGGGCATTGATCTGGGTGGTCTGACCCGTGATGAGGCAGTCCGTGTATTAGATCAGCAGTTTACCTATCCTGACGACGCCGTGTTTCGGCTTCAATTCGGGGATCATACTTGGTCAATGACGGCAGGTGAACTGGGCGTGACCTTTGATGCTGTGGCGACCATTGATCAGGCGATGGCTTTGAGTTCGGATGACGACCCGTTTAGCGATTTGTTCGATCAGGCAATGGCGTGGTTCAATGGTTATGCTGTTACACCGATTGTTCATTATGATCAAAATGTGGCGTTGGCACAACTCCAGGCTATTCGTGCCGAACTCGACCAACCCGCCCAGAACGCGACCTTAGCTATTGAAGGAACAAACATTCTCATCACACCGAGTCAGGTTGGACGGTTGGTGGATGTTGATAGGACGCTCTTGAATCTGAACGCCTACATCCTGGCTTTGCACACCAGCGGCGATATCCCTTTGTATGTCTATGAAGCTGCGCCGACAGTCTGGAATGTGGATGAAGCCGCCGGGAAGGTTCAGGCGGCCCTTTCTGGCCCATTGGAACTGTATGCCGACAGCCCAGACAGTGAACGGCTCGGCCCCTGGATAATGAGCGTTGATCAGATTAAGTCTTTGCTCAATCTAGAATTGCGTGACAACGGTGATGGTACACAGAGCTATCAGGTCGATATAGATATGAGTGCCTTTGCTGGCTTTTTGGAGCAACTCGCGCCAGGATTGATTGCCGCACCTCAGGATGCCCGCTTCCATTTTGATGAGGTCAGCAGGCAACTGATCGTCTTGCGGCCTGCTGTGAATGGGCGCGAACTGAATGTAGAGCAGACGCTTTTACAATTAGAACAGGCGGTGTTTCGCTATGACTCGCGGAGTGTGCCGATGGCCTTCGATTACACCTTGCCAACCTATTATGATGGGGTGGTGGCATCTGAACTAGGAATCACCGAAATGGTCGCCGAAGCGACCACCTACTACAATGGTTCTTCAGGCAACCGCCGCCATAATATTTCGCACGGGGCGGCGTTGTTGGATGGTGTTATCATTGGGCCAGGAGAGGAATTCTCGTTCAATGACAACCTGGGTGACATCAGTGTGGAGGCAGGCTTTGTTGAAGGGAAAGTGATTGTTGGGGGTCGTACCGTTGATGGTGTTGGTGGGGGCATCTGTCAGGTGAGTACAACCGCGTTCCGAGCCGCTTTCTACGGTGGATTTCCTATTATTGAGCGCAACACGCATGCTTATCGTGTGGGATACTACGAACTCAATGCTCCGCCTGGATTAGACGCGGCCATCTGGTCGCCGGAGCGTGACTTCCGTTTCCAGAACGACACACCTTATCACCTCTTGATCGAAACCTCCGTTTATCCAGCAGACAACAGTATTCAATTCCGTCTTTATAGCACCCATATTGGGCGTATGATCGAGGTGGAGGAACCGTCTATTCGTAATCTTGAGCCTGCTTTACCGACGGAGTACATCGCCAATCAGGATTTGACAGCGGGGCAAATTCTTCAGGTGGATTATGCTGCCGAGGGTGCCGATGTGAACGTCAAACGAACGGTGCGTAACATCAATGGCGAGATTGTCAGTGAGATCAACATCTTCACGCATTATCTCCCCTGGGCAGCGGTCTACGAAGTCTCGCCGACAGATGGTCGGTTGAATTCGTGAGTTTATGGGTTGCCCAATGCCCGCACCACCTGCGCAGACAACTCAAAGCCTTGGCGCACAGGTGATGGAGTTTGAACTTGCTCAAGAGTTGTTCTCCCAGGCCACATTCGCCCGCTGAAGGGTTTCATGCAGAACGATTGTTCCAGTTATCAAAATGTTGCGGAGTGGGGAGATATAACTTGACAATTTGGATAAGCCCTGAGTTTTGCCATCATCGGAAACCCCGCCTGAATACAGAACACACGTTCTGCATCCCGTGCTGCTGCCGTAGCAGATCTCGCCCTAACCAAAGTTCGCACGCAAACCACATTCATGGGCTGCGCCTGAAAGCCTTTAGGTTTGCCCAGAACCCGTATATTGACCGGAGACACGAAGCCCTGATGACCCGTCTGGACATCCATGCTGCCGAGAGTGAAATACATAGACGGATGTCCTATTGCCAAGGCTGCCTGATGCGTCTCGTCTGTACCTGTTGTACAATAGCATTCATGATGACTAACAAAGGTGTGAAGCGGATTGATGGCGTTTGCATACGAGGCGTTAGTAGGCCATTTATATGTTGTCAGCGGCCGTGCCATCCACACGGCTCCACCGGGCGCGCTGGTGGAAGTCGCCCCTAAACAAACCGCCCGAGGGCGCGAAACAGACACCTTCTTTGTGTTAGTTCTGCCTTGTGGCGAAAACATCGCTACCGCAGCCTTTTATACGGAGATGGCCCAAACCGCTGCCTCTCATTTCTTCAACACTAGCGGTAGCATCACAGCAGGCCTGCGCAATGTCTTCACCAGCCTGAATCAGAATCTCTTTAATCATGACGAGAGGGGTAAAACACCCTATGAAGCCAACATTATCTGTGGAGTGCTGCATGGGTCTGATCTGTTTGTGGGCAGGGTCGGCAGCACAATCGCAGTCATCCAACAGAACGGGACAACACGCACCTTCCCAGAGGTACTGGCCCATGATGACGCCCTCTATACCGCACCGCTAGGCGTTTACCCCATTCCCAACACCCACATGACACAGTACCAGGTCACCAGCGGCACACGGATTCTATTCTGCGATGACCATCTATCCGAATTGGAGAGTGAATCGATCCGTCATGCCCTGATGGCAGCCGACATCGCCGCTGTTTTGATGCAATTCAAGGCGCTTGCCAAGCTTCAACTGACCCTGCTGGCAATTGAACTGGTGCCACCTGATGAACCAGAAAACATGATGATCCCCTCCGGACAATCAACAGTGCAAATTGCGGAGAAAGCGCGTGAAGCCGCCCGGATACGCCGCACTGGAGAAGCCCCAACTGCTACCCGCAAACAGGAGCAAACGGTCTCCAAGGAAATCCAACGTCGTGCCACACGAGGCGTTGGCCTGACAGCGCTGCGATTGGGGAATGGCATAAAAATCTTAAATCAAATCTTTGATCGCTTCTTCGGCCCCCCATCTAAAGACGACAAACCTTGGTGGTCAGCCCCCCTCGGCGCGAGCATAGTGGTGCTGGTCCCGCTGATTGTGGTCAGTTTGGTCATCCTATTGTGGTTGGGGCAAACTGGGAAAACCGAATTGGATATTTGCCTGGAAGATGCCCATAATCGGGCTGAAACTGCCCGCAGTGTTGCCAACAATAACCGTGCAACTGTCATTGAAGCCTGGGAAAATACGCTGGAAAAAGTCATCACCTGTGACAAACTCCGTCCCGGATTACTTGATGATCTGCGCACCGAAGCACAGACTGTCCTCGACGCCCTCAATGATCTGACTCGGTTACAAGCACGCCACCTTGCCTCGCTGGAGGCAGCGCGCCTCACACGCATTGTGTCTCAGGGGCAAAACCTGTATGTGCTGGACGAAGCCAATGGGCTTGTTTACAAACTACGTATGAGCGGTGATGGCCTTGCAACTGCTGGACCAGCAGAACCCCTGATTCGTACGGGGGGCTTCATTGATGGGGTTGCTATCGGCGACATCATCGACATCGTTTATGATGTCGATGCCAATGTACTCGTGGTGCTAGATCGCAACGGCTTCGTTGTGGAATGTACTCCACAGTTTAACCAATGCAATACCTCCCGGCTGGTCGATTGGGAACTGTGGTCTAATCCAAACGCCATCGCCATCTGGAACAGCCGCATCTATATTCTGGATCCAAGCAGCGGAACCGGGCAAATCTGGCGCTATGACAAAACAGGTGGGGGGTATCTGGAACCCCCGCTTGTATATTTCGGTGGGCCAGAACGGGACCGTCCCGGCCTCAGCACTGCCATTGATCTTGAAATCGACGGGCCGGGGAATGTCTATATCCTGTATGCAGAGGGCATTGTCTTTAAGTGGCTGGCGGCAAAACCGACCCCCTTTGGTTTTTCTGCCTTCCCAACAGGCCAGGAACTTGAATCCGCCACGGCCATGTACCTTGATGATACCGTCACCGCCCAGAGTATTTACGTTACACATCAAGGCAGGCGCAGCATTTATGAAACGTCCTTCAGTGGAACATATCATAATAACTATCGCATTTTTGACGAAAGCAAGTTTGACTTACTGGAATCAGTGACCGTCATCCCCGGCTCAGCAGGAACCAATTTGATCTATGCAGTTTCCGGCAATACGGTCTTCGTTCTGGAAAAAGACGAGTAATGTGATCACACATACCTAGAATTGAGAGTAAGCCTATGTCTGCCTTAACAGTCCCCCAAGGAAAAATGACAGAGGCCGAATACCTGGCCTTTGAACACGCCAGTGCAATACAGTATGAATACATTGATGGCGACATCTTCGCGATGAGTGGCGCAAGCAAACCTCATCATGGGATTGCCTTCAACACAGGAGCTGCTCTCCGTCCCCAATTACACAACAGACGTTGCAGGGGCAACCCCTCGGATATGAAAGTACGAACCCCCACAAGGGGTTGATATGTCTACCCAGACACTACAATTGTTTGTGAGCAACCCAGACTGGATGATGAGGAGCACGACATTCTTCTGAACCCTACACTGATTACCGACGCCAAAAGGACGACTTCTGGCAGTTCGCAACCGTAGTAGGCTTAAATACGGCACTCGAACTGGTGCATGAGCCTTCAGGCGGGAGGAAAATTTTGCTGACCGCTATCCCTGGATAGGCGTAGTTAAAAGAAGCTTGCATTCCAGCCACTGGCTGTGAAGGCACAGGTCATGTTGCCGAACTCGCGCTGGTTCACCAATTGAATCACTTCGTTAACTGTTGCCACGTGCATCAGACCAAAATCCCGGTTTGGGCGATGTCGCTTTCTAGTGATACGTTATCGAGGATGGTGGGGAAGACCCAGTAGCCGCCATCATAGCCATTCACACTGTGAGTCCGTCCATCCACCAACACCTTGCGCAACGATCCCCTCAATCCGTCCTTTGCTCTTGCTGGTGATAACGGCCCCCATCTCAGTATCCTCATCCAACCCATAACCAACCTTGGACGAGATCGCAGCATCAGCAGTTTGCTCGGTGAATGTGTTTTTAGCATCGCCACACTCGCCGCCAGGCATCGCTGCTCCACACACCCAAAAACACTGTCCGCCATAATACGCGTTGCGGTGTTCATATCCGTATCTGGCATAATCACCACTGGGCGCGTTTGCGATAGTCCGACTATAGATGTATTTGGCAACAGGGGTTGACAAAGCTGACGGCTTGCACCAGCAGATGATCTACTGATCCACCCACAACTTTCTAGAGGGATGGATAGGAAAAAGAAACTGCAACCAAAAGATTGGCGTGAAGCCCAGACGAATGCAAGCCTGGGAATTATCGCAAAAAAGCTGGAAACAGAAAGTCCGCGCAGAAGGTGTGGAAGGCTTACGCCATCGCAAAGGTGGCAGGCCAAAACCACGTCTGAAGCCTGAGCAAGTTGAACAGTTGCCCCAATTGCTCAGTCAAGGTGCAGAAGCCTATGGATTTCGTGGGAATGTGTGGGCACGCGCTCGTGTTGCAGCAAATGGGTTGGGGTCGTCAGAAGCCTAGCGAACGTGCCACGCAACGCAATGAGCAAGCTATCAAGGGCGGGCTGAGAAATGGCAAGAACTTCAAAAAAAGCTGAACGTGAAGGACGAACGATAGTGTTTATTAGATGAGACAGGCTTTTACTTGCTGGCAGAGGCAGTCCTGGCCTATGGCTGGCTACACAGTCCAGGATTTTTACTGTCATTGCCTCTTGTTCTCCTTGAGCGTGTGACTACGCTGGTTCATTTGGATAAGGTTATGTTAACCATTCTGTTTGAATCAGAAAGCGATAGGTCACATCATCAATTTTAGTAACATTGCTAACTGTAGGGTTATCGCTTGATCTCGTCATTCCGATAATTGTGCTACACTGGTAATCGCGTTTGGTTGGAACAAGAGAGCGAAGCGTGACGGCTCACCCGGATAAAGCGAACACAAGGTTCGGCGAACTAAAAGCTCGATGGTGTCCCCGCGCCAATTTTCTATGGATGCCCTTTTCGCTTTACTGATCATTATTGGGTCAATTTATTTACTTGCTATCATTCCCGAGGAATTTTTTGTTGTCAGCCTGGATGAAGCCTCCAAACGGCTCAAGCTGCCCTCTGATGTTGCTGGAGCATCCTTCATGGCAATGGGGTCGTCTGCGCCAGAACTGTTTATTGCTATGATTGCGTTGGTGCGTGGTGGTGAACACAGTGATGTCGGTGTGGCAACCATCGTTGGTTCGGCGGTCTTTAACATTCTGGTCATTACAGGTGCATCCGCGGTGGTGGCAGGCAAATTGATAATCAAGCGCGGTTTGGTGGAACACGATGTGATCTTTTACCTAGGTAGCGTGGCCATTCTGCTATTTGTCTTTTGGAAGAAGCAGGGTTGATGATCGCGGCTTATGTGGGCTATCTGGCCTTGCTGTGGTATTGGAGCCGAACGAATCCAGAAGAAGCCGCTGAGGAGACCATTGGCGGGCATCATACCCCCCGGGCAAAAGGTTTCTTCGGGCAATTATCCCATGCTATTGCCCGCGTTTTTGGCCTAATCACAGGTGATCCTGCAACAAGCTATGTGCGAGCGATGATCGTCTCGATTTTGGCGATTGCTGCGCTCAGCTATGGGCTGGTTGATAACGCGGTGGTGCTATCGAATGCGCTGGGACATCCGCCCCTGATCTGATCGCGTCGATTGATGTAGCCCGCGACGGACGGGGCTCAATGGCAATTGCCAATGCCATTGGTTCCAATATCTTTGATGTACTGGTTGGTCTGGGTATGCCCCGGATGCTAACGTTGCTATTTATTGCATCGCCTGTCCATGTGGGGACTGAAGGGCTGATTGAGGCAATGTTTCTGCTCAGCGTGACGACTATCATCCTCTATAGTGTGCTGTATACTGGACGGCAACTCACCCGGTAGGAGGGCCATGCCTTGCTGGGCGAATATGCGCTCTATGTCATCTATGTGATCGTTACCACTTCTAGTTGAGAGCGTCCAGAAAAGCCTCGTTAGAATGAGTTAAGCAAAAACCATCTGACGATAGTAGCAGCCTAACAGTTTCAAAATCATCATGAACGTGCCCTGGCAGGATACATTGCACGCTTCAATCGTGGTTCTCAGTTAAGTCTTGGTGACTGTTGACACCGATCAGCAGTTCACGGGCACATGCGGTCCATTCCCTGGCAACGGTGCAATAGATGCGAAGATTTACGCTTGATCTGGCGGTTTCGCCCCAGAATTGAGACGCTTTTCACTCAACAGGAGAAGATAGGGGTTCAACGACTTCATGCTCGCACCAATGAGGGGCTGGCCGTCAAAGTCCTGGCTTCTCTTCTCGCTGTCGCTTCAATAGCAATTAGGATAATTCTTCATGTTTTTTTCATAGATTCCTACTGTGAAGACACGGCTCTTATGCTTAATATGAAGATAGACACAGCAAATGATTTTATTCTGGAGAGGATGGGATGTGATTATCTTACATGAACATAAAGACGACGATCATCCGAGTGTATGGTTACATTGTGACGGTGAATGGGATTGGAAGGCGTTCCATTCTGTTTTGGGAAAGGCGCTCAAAATTATGCGGACAAGTGATTGTCCGGTTGATTTACTGCTCGATATTAGCAGCGACACCTGGGTCAATAGACAGCCAGGACACAACATCCATGCCCTGGTCTGGTCGTTGTCGATGGCTCATCAGCTTGATCGCGTGATCGTAATCGGAACCGGGCACAGCATCTTAGGCTTCTGGAGTCTGTTTTCCAGCCAACTCGACAAGATACAGATTCCCTTCAAAGCTGATCTTGTGCCAACCATCCAAGAAGCGCTGCACAAGTTAGAGGTCTCGTAGCCGTTCTATGTTTGATCGGTTTTGATCTGACAACACCCTGCAAGTTCATGAGGTTCATGCAGGCTATATTGTAACAGCTTATAGTGTGGTTGAAGACCTTTTGACCGCCTATGGCTCGATATCTGTGCAACAAAGATTTTGCTTGTGATAGTGATCCCAGCCAAATAGTTCCAAAATCGCTAGTAAGGCAGCGAGTTACGTTTTTCTGCAAGAAGTGGAAGCAGAAAGGCTGCTAATAAAGGGCATTGTGACGCTCTGCTACGACTGAAGTCGAACTTTCAGTTCGCTGCAGCTTCTACAGCACGCATGAGGAACCTCCCGCTACGTGAGGCTGTACCGACCCGTCCGATCTGTTTGCTGCTAATGCTCGATAGAGAATATGAATTGCTGCGTTGTGGTCTCTATTGAGCGAGAGACTACAAGCGCATTCGACCCAACGATCCGAGAGCGTTAAGCCCGCGAAGATTGCACCACAGTTGGAGCAGGTTTTGGATGTGTCGGTAGGATCAACCAACAGCACTTCACGCCCGGCACTGCCAGCCTTGTACATGAGATCTTGTTTGAAAATACGCCGAACCGAAGGTTCGCAGCCACTCTCCAAGATGCTCTTGCTGCCTTTGGACGCGAACTAAAAGTTCGAGCAACAGAGCTTTGCGGCGGTTCCTGCCACCTCGTTTCTTACGAGCCGGTGACCGTTGCAGAACCCGCAGTTTCGTTTGGCTCTCCCGGTAGGAGTTGGGGTTTTGAACCTTCTCACCTGTGCTGGTCGTGACCCATGCGGATACCCCGACATCCAAGCCAACCCGTCGCTCAGTTTTCGGCAGCTTGGCTGGCTCTGGCAGACCACCGCCCTGCTTTGTGGGTGATCCGCAGCGTCTTGATCTGGCAGGGAACGAACCCACCGATGGCTCGATGCCAACGGACAGCGATACGACCCACACCTGACACCTTCAGACGACGACCAGCCCTCCTGAAGCCGAAGCTATGGAAGCGATGACGGCCCTTGAAACGGGGATAACCCGGTGTCTCACCCTTCTTGACACGACGGAAGAAGGCTTGAAAGGCCTTGTCGCAGTCCGTAGCCACCACTTGCAAGACATGACTGTGAACGATCTGTGCTTGTGGCAAGGTCTTTTTGTCATGCTTGACATTGCGAAGTTGGGCGTTTTTGCTCACACTTCGTTCTTCAAGCACACACCTGTTGTCGAAGTGCCGGGCGCAGGCCAAGATTTGCCAGAGATTATGCTGCTGGCTCTTGCTGGGATACAGGCGGTACTGGTAGGTCTTGAGCATCATTTCCCTGCTAAACTCTGGTTAAAACCCTGAAAATCGCCTCACCGCGGCCATTGAAATCGAACCAAAGGTTCGCTGCGGCTTGCGATAGAAGCAGTGCTCCCCCCACGGTTGAGGCGATAACAACCGCCACAATGACCAAACCGACCTCAATTAGTAGATCTTGTGCAACCTGTGGCTTCATGTCTCCCTCTCAGCCTCAAGCTTATTGCGGCTTATTGCTGGTGGCCATTGTTTCTGAAAAACGGCGCAGCATATCGGTGACTTCCATCGGTAGCACGAACTTAGTCGATGGGCTGCTACCCACCTCTTTGAGTGCTTCCAGATATTGCAGGATCATGGTCTTGTCATCGATCTCTTTGGCATCGTTGTAAATCGCTTCCAATGCCTTTGCAAACCCCTGCGCTTTGAGTAACTGGGCCTGCCGCTGACCTTCGGCTTCCAGAATAGCGGACTGCTTGCGGCCTTCCGCCCGCAGAATAGCGGATTCTCTTTCACCTTCCGCCACTGTCACCGCTGCTTCGCGTTCACCGCTGGCTCTGGTTACAGCAGCACGGCGTTCACGTTCCGCCGTCATCTGACGGTTCATCGCGTCTTGAACATCACGCGGTGGTTCAATCTCGCGAATTTCGACGCTGGTGATCTTCAAGCCCCAACGTTCTGTGATTTCATCCAGCTTGACGCGCAGTGTATCGTTGATTTGCTCACGCTTGGACAGTACATCGTCAAGTTCGATATCACCAATCACCGCACGCAACGTCGTGGTGGCGATGTTGACGGCGGCATTGACCACATGATCGACTTCTAGAACCGAACGTTTGGGATCGGTCACACGATAGTAGACCAGGAAGTCGATCGCAATCGGCGCGTTGTCTTGTGTGATGGCAGTCTGGGCGGGAATATCCAGAAAGCGTTCACGCATATCAACCATGATGGCACGCTCTAGGAATGGGATTACAAACTGGAAGCCAGGGCCCCGAGTCCCAGAGTAACGCCCCAACGCCAGGATGACCAGCCGTTGATATTCGGGCACAATCCGAATCGCCCGTGTAAAGACATAGACGAGAAACAGTACGGCAAATATCGCTATAAGAATGGGTAAGTCCATCTAAATCTCCTTGTTCTTTCTCTTTTCTTTGCGTTTAAACTAGGATGGAGTCTCGGCCAGATCGTTTTCGTGCAGCTTTTGCTTCACTTTTTCGACAATCAATTGCAGGCCGTTGCGTTCCACCACAACCACCGTGTCCCCGGTTTTGAGGGGAGTCTCACTGGTGGCCGTCCAGGATTCACTATCGACCAAAACAGTACCGATGGGATCAAGATCTTTTGTGACACGTCCTATCAGGCCAATGATGAGTTCATCCTTATTGGCGACAGGTTGATTGGCCACCTGCTTGAGCATGGGCATGAGCACTAGTTGATGATACACTAACGGCAGCGCCACCGTGACCACAATAACGAGCAGCGAAACAGCTTGATCGCCCCTGAATAGGAAGAGGCCGCCCAGAGTTTGCAGCAGCAGACCACCCACTGCCAACATAGCGTATTGGTGCTTGATAAACGGCATCACCATGAAGGCTGCGATCCCAACAACGATCATCAGGCCTGCCAGCCAACTAGCATTCAATTGAGAGATGGCAACCAGGCTGCCAATAAAGCTGACCGTTGCTATAAACTCAAATAAGCCGGTCCCAGGTACATAGGCGGCAGTAACGCCAACCCATAGACTGGTGACCAACGCTAAGTAGACCAGGTTGGTATCAACTGTTGCAGGATTAAGGGTAAAAATATCCATCAGTATATCCCTGTCTTTTCTTTCTACCTATTATGCGCCAATTTTCGGGCTTGTGCCCCCCTAGCCTTTAGGGGTCAGTGCCAATTGTTCAAGCTATGTGTCGCATGGCTGTCGGTTGTTGCCGCCGCCGCAGAAGAAAAAACAGCGGCGGCAACAATAAAAAAGTTTGCAGCAAAACCGGCGGAAAGCTAGGGAAAAATGGCGAGAAAAGATAGCCAAAACAGGTCTCCAAATGGATCGATACAGCCTCAGTGTATTTGAAAAAGGGTTGATTTGGGAGAACACATTGAAGAACATATGTTCTGTATTCAGACGGGGCTTCCTCAAATAGTCAAGTTCTATTTTTCGGATGCCTAAACTCCAACTCCTGGACGTTATGCAGCGCTGATAGTCGGGTCGGCATTGAGGCCAAAGACGCCTGGTTTCGCCAGTTTTTGGAGTTAGAAACCGGAATGCCCTCGCACGACGCCTTCGGCGATGTGTTCGTCAACATCGACAGCCCGGCGTTTCAAAAATGCGATCTGGCAAGACACCGCGCAGGAGCCAGGATCGCGCCATCGGCAAAGACGCGATCCTATCTGGTCAATGCCTGGGCCAGGGGCAACGCAACACAGATACCAAATCAAACGAAATCACCGTCCTTCCTGAATTGTTGGAGCGGTTCCAATAGGGCAATGAGCAGGATTTCACGGACACGCAGGTGGACTTTCACAACATCACCGGGCGCATCGAAATTCGGCATTGGGGGCAAACGAGAACGACAGGAGGGAGAACAGGTCACATAGGATACCGCCTACTCCATCAGCAGCCTTGGTCGATTGAAAATGACCAACTATGTAAAGAAATATCGCATTTGTTTATGAGAATGCTATAATTGGATCGTAAATCCGTTAAGCATTTTACGGGCTTACGACGGTATGGTGATGGACTTGGCAGACCTTAAGATAAACCCCGCACGCCTTCAGGAAGCATTCGATCAATTGGCGGTCATCGGCGCGACTGTTGATGGCGGTGTTAGTCGGTTAGCACTCTCGAATGAAGACCTGGAGGCACGCGCATGGTTAGCAGATCAATTCGAGCAAGTTGGGCTAATGGTGCGCGATGATGACGCGGGCAATCTCAGCGGGATTCTACCCTCTGGTAACCCGGATGCCCGAACGCTGCTCATTGGGTCACATATGGACAGTGTACCCAACGGCGGGCGCTATGATAGCTCAGTAGGAATTTTAGCTGGTCTGGAGTGTCTGCAAACGATTCGAGAAAGGGGGATTTCGCTGCCCTTTCATCTAGAAGCGATTGACTTCACCGATGAGGAAGGCTGCTGGCAATCGCTTTTTGGCAGCCGTGCTATCACTGGACACATCGACAAATCGTTTGCATCAGAGCACAGCGTCAATTATGGGTCATTCCGTGCGGCGCTTTTTCGTGCTGGAATCCGCCCGTCCGATGTTCATAAGGCTAAGCGCAATCCTGATGATTTGTTTGGCTATCTGGAACTGCACATTGAACAGGGGTATCGTCTCCACAGCCAGGGCGCGACCATTGGTATTGTCAGCGGGATCGTAGGCCGCACCACGTATCAACTGACATTTTATGGGGAGGCCTCGCACAGTGGTACAACGGCCATGAAAGACCGCCACGATGCGTTGCTGGGTGCATCGGATTATATCTGTGCATCGTATTATCTGGCGCGTGAACACTTTTCTGAAGGGGTCTATAATTGTGGCAATCTGGAGGTCTCGCCGGGGGCCTTCAACATCATCCCCGATAAAGCAGTGCTGACAATGGAATGTCGTCATGCCGACAAGGGGCGTCTGGAAGATATGGAAAGTGCCTTGATCCGGTTGGCCCGTGAAAAGGCTTCGCATCATGGGATTTCAGTTAATGTGCAGCGTGTTCAACATATGCCCGCAGCGGTCATGTCGGTGAATGCAGTCAATGCCACTGAACGCGCTTGTCAACACCTGGGACTCGACTATCTCCACCTGATTAGCTACGCTGGACACGACGCCCAGATGTTCAGCGACTTCACCCCTACTGGCATGATCTTTATCCCTTCTGTCAACGGTATTAGCCATAGCCCCCGCGAATTCACCGAATGGCAGCATATTGTTGATGGAACCAATGCCCTCTTGCATACGATCCTGGATTTAGGACAGTAGACCTCGAAAATCTGACGCAAAGGTGCTAAGATCACAAGGATTCGCAAAGAAAAGCCTGCTCAATCTATCTTTCTGCATGTGTGAGTGTAGCAAGACATAGGGGTATAATATAGAACAGACAAGAAATTCTCCTTGCTGTCGACGGATGCTCTTGCCACCTGCTATTCTGCTTAGTATTTGCTTGGTTGCTTGTATCCTGCCGCAATTGTCGTGTGCAAACACACATCAACAGATTTGGAACCAATACGGGAGTGATGACTTAGACTGCCTCATGAACTATACTTTTCTGGAGTAACGATAACGTTTGAAGTTTGTGATAACAGGATCGTTCGAGTCAATGAACAACTATGAATCCGAAAAGTTGTGAGACAGACCCGGTAGCTATCCTGTTTCAAAAAGCGCGAACATGTAGCCACTTTTGTGCAGTTGAATTTGATTCTGAATATGGCTTTCCGAACTATATTGAGTATCAGGACATTGATCTCAGCAAGATATTGTTCGTCTCCGATTATTCTCCTATATCTTGTTCCTAGACACTGTACTGCTCTAAGCTAGTTCTTATCCAACTTGTGTACGCTTGTGACGAAATGAACAAAAGCAGGTGATGAGGCCATGTGGCGTTTTGTTGGATTGGCAGTGGTCAGTGTGGTGGTGGTTGGTCTAGGCTTGAGCTTGATTGAGGTCAACGACGGCGAGATTTCCGCTAATGTTGTGATGGCATTCCCAGAAACCGACCTCGCACAGTATGCTCAGGCGATTGAACCCTGGGATTGGCAGTTCCCGCGCGATCATAGCACACACCCCGAATTCCAAACCGAATGGTGGTATTACACAGGCAACCTCGCTGCCGAGGATGGCAGGCGCTTTGGCTTCCAGTTCACGGTGTTTCGGCGTGCCCTCCAACCGCTTTTGGCAACAACCAACTCCGAATGGCGCAGCAATCAGGTTTATATGGCGCATTTCACCGTCAGCGATATCGAAGCCGAACAATTCTATCATGGTGAACGTTATAGTCGTGGTGGCGCAGGGCTGGCAGGCGCCGAGGTTGATCCGTTGTATCGGGTGTGGTTGGAAGACTGGGAAGTTCAAGCGATTAATGAGAATGCCACCCTGCTCCAGATGCGGGCAGCCTTAGATGATTTCGCCATCGACTTCACACTAGAACAGACCAAACCCCCTGCGTTTCAGGGTGATAAAGGCCTGAGCAGCAAGAGTACTGCGATTGGTAATGCCAGCTACTACTACTCGCTTACTCGGCTCATAACCAAAGGAACCATGATTATTGGTGATGAAGCCTATGCTGTCGAGGGCTTTACCTGGATGGATCACGAATTTTCAACCAGCGCATTAGGCAAGGATGCCAAGGGCTGGGATTGGTTCGGGCTGATCTTCGATGAAGGCTATGAACTGATGGTCGGGCAAATCCGCAACACGGATCAGACGGTTTCCCCCATATTTGGGGGGTTGCTGGTTGATCCTGAAGGCAATACACTCTATTTAGCAGCAGATACCTTCAACATTGAAGCGCTTGACACCTGGCAAAGTAAACACACAGATGCGGTTTATCCTTCTGGTTGGACGATCACAATTGAGGCAGATGTCCTTGGTCAAGCGGACATCATTGAACTCCATTTGACGCCGCTCGTTCTTGACCAGGAACTCAACACGGGCAATATCGCTTACTGGGAAGGGGCTGTCCAGGTTAAAGGCGATTTTAATGGCTATGGCTACGCTGAGTTGACAGGGTATACTCAGGCCATGACCGGACGATTTTAGCAACAGGGTATAATCGTATACCTTCCGTCATGTTGACTTGTTACAAATCAGTTATAATTGGAGCAAAGTAGAGAGGACTACAATGAAACTACGGTGGGTACTCATTGTACTTTTGATATTTTCGGTGGGCAACCTGATACAAGCCCAAGACGATGAGCAGATCAATCTGACGACACTTCAGGACGGTGTACCGTTTTCTAATGTATTTGAAGGGGATGTGAACGCCCATTTATATGTCTTCCAGGGATCGGCGAATGATATAATCACAATCAGCATGGTGCAAGAGGAAGGCGGCCAGCTCGACCCGTACGTGGTGTTGCTGGGTGATTCGGGGCAGGTTTATGCGGCCAATGATGATGATGGTGACGTGCCCCTGTCTTCATTGATCGAGGACTTTGAACTCCCTAAAGACGGAACCTACTTTGTGCTCGCGACCTCGTTCGATGGCACACGCAATCCGGTGTTGTTGCTGGAAGATGAAACAGAGCCGGAACCGCTGTTCTATGAAATCGTGGTCAGCGGTATGACAGCCAACACCGAGGATGAGCCCGATTATCGGGCGGGGAAGATTGAGCGTGACGGTTCTGCAAACCTTGTGACTATCACAGTTGATGAGCCTGTTTTCTACCTGACCCTCGTTGGTTCAGAAGGTGATGTTGTTACTATCAGTACCTCACATGATGGCAACGGGGAAGAAGTGGACACGCTACTCTACCTGTTTGATCCTGATGGTAACCGCATCGCCGTTAATGATGACAACGGAACCACTTTCTTCTCAACAATCGAAGCGGTTGAACTCCCGGCAGATGGGCGCTACATAGTCTTTGCAACAGCGTTCGATTTCTATCAGTCATATGAGCAGTCCTGGGAAGGCTTTGGCGCCTTCAACGTAAGCATAGAATAACACGTTATTCTGTGCAGCAATGATCCTGACAGGGGGTGGCAAACCACCTCCTGTTTTTGTTTCCCTGAACCCGCAATTTAGACACTGATGCGTTCGAACACGCCAGTCTTTCTTGACCATCGTTCCACACCGCTGCATCTCTGCGACGTGTTCTTGGGGTTGACCTTCACCACCTCAACCCCGGCCTCGATAGCCTGGTAGTCGAGAATTTCGTAGAAGATACCCAATGCAACATCGTGCGCAGAGCGCGACAGGTTGCCATTGTGAAGCATAAACGAAAGGTTTAGGTTCTCAATCGCAATCAGACCGTAGCTGTTGACCAGATGGTGAACAACCTTGTGCCACCAATCACGGCGCTGATTAGCGATCTGTTCCAGTTCTTTTGCCAATTGATGTACCGCTTTTCGGCGGGCAACTTTACGCTGCAATTTGCGCAAGCGTACCAACGAGGCTTTCAGGTATTGTGAACTATAACCGTGCCATTGCTCAGAGCGAGCGCATGATGAATACTGACATCAATCCAGCCAGAGGGCTTGCGCAGGATGATAATGTTTTTGAGCTCGCCATCGGGCAGAGGGCGATGCCACTTGATCGAGATCAAGCCGACGTTCTGTACACGCAGTTTTTCATTTTTGAGGCCAGCACCGTCACTGGGCTTGTAGTTGACGCTATCGAACCGGCGTCAGTTCTTGAACCTGGACGTCCGCGTTTGCCCTGCATGAACTCCCGATAGGCTGCCGCAAGACCTGTTGCCCTGCGGTCATATTGACCAGGCCAAGCGGATTGTTGTTAGGTTCTTCATTGCGCCAATCTTTCCACATCGCAGATTGTTCGTCGTAGGTGACGCTGTAGCGCGACTCCTGCCAGCGTTTGCGGCGATCAGCCAAGACCCAGCAAGACAGGCGCAGAATTTCGTTGAGCATCTCGTGCTGCTCATCGGTTGGGTACAGGCGGTATGTATCACCTACTGACCCTTTTGTTCGTCAATCTATCGCTGGATTGTCTCAGCCGATACGTGACCAGCAGTTCCAGCATAGTATGAACGAGGCTACAGGGAAGGCAATCGGGATTTCAGGTGTGGGAATTCCTTTCGCAGTCTGTGCATGATTGGGTTAATTGCCATCGTTGGGGGGAAACGAGGCAAATGATCGTCTTGCACGGTCATGTTCAACACATGACCTTCCAGGACCAACATCGCCTGCCAACACAGGTCGCCGATACTTTGGACACCACACCAGATGCGAGTTGATGTTATCATGAGCATGTCGTGTTCGATTAGTCATAGTAAACAAATTATAACACGTTCTTCTGAGAGAGACAATCATTCGTTTAGTGAGAAAGGAGGTCGACCGTTCAGTTCGCGCGCCGCGAACTGAACGGTCGACCCCCAACCAAAGGTTGGCCCCCGCTCAAGGCGAACCGAAGGTTCGATGGTGTCCCCGCGCTGATTTTCGATGGGAATATTGAACATAAACCATTCGATAACCGGATTGGCTGGCACGGGCATTACACGCCGCAGGTGTGTGCCGGAACAGGCCAGGCCGTCAATGGTCGCCACAACACCACTGTCGCCCTCAAAGAGGGCTACTATTTTCGAGTGCTGGACAAATGGCTGGGCGACAGACAAGTGCTTAGAACGGAACTCCTGACCGTGTTGGATCAGCACATTAAGCCAAAGCCCAACAAACGCTTTTCTAACGATAAATCAACTGAGGATTAAACCGTGACTAACAACTTAAATCAATTTGGCGCACAAGGGATGCGCTATGCCTTCTACGCACTCTGGGATAGTACATCAACCAATTACATCACTGGGACCAACGGCTCACTTACCGCTGGGGAGGACAGTGGCGCGGGACGGCTGATTGGCATCACCGACCTGAGCGCGACCACGCCCGAAGCACCGCTTGTGTCACGCAATGGCGACAACGGCAACCTAGGGACATTTATCACCAATCCTACCGATGGACCAGGTGGCAACATGGCCTTTGGCAGCTTCCCTCAGATTTTCGACGTTGCCGTTACAGGCCGGGTCATCAAAGCGGAAGGTCCACATGACATCAGTTTGAGCAGCAATCGTTGTTATGCCTTTTCCCCCGTTTTCATCGTCATCAACAGCCCAGCCCAGAGTGACGAAGCCGGATCGGTTGGAGAAGATGGCTGGCAGGTTGAGGAGTATCTGTATGTCTACGCCCAACCACTGAGCGTGGCTCAGAAGACGCAGAGTACGCCACACAGTTACACGCATCGCCTGGTGTTTAACGAACGCGGGGTCCTACCCTGGGGCGAAACCATCACCAACGACAACTATGGCGTCACACAAGCGTGGAAGTCGGATCCGTACTGGTCACCGCTGCCTGTTTACTACCACACCTATGTGGGTAATGGCAACAATAACCAAACCTTTACCCTCGACAACGCCCCGGCTGCTGACGACGGCAACCATCTGCAAATCTGGAACAACGGGGCAAAGTTAACCCATACCACCAACTATGCCATGAACACAAGTACAGGTGTGGTGACATTCGTGGGCAGTGATCCGGGTAGTGGTCATTTTGCCGTGTGCAAGGTGCTGTTTAACCCTGATTGCTAGTGCGCCCGCTTTACCACGGATCGAGGACGTCCTTCACAGGCAGTGTGAACCCCGGCAGCACAGCGCCACCATCGAGTGTGTCATCCATCCCCAATGAGCGCATGGGTTGGCCTGGTGCATACACGTCGATGCGCTCATCATCGACATAGACTTCCCAATATAGAATGTCCGCATCCAGGTAGATTTGGCGCTTGCGGGCAATATCTGGTTTCCTATCCGTCGGTGAAATCACCTCAACGGCAAACTCCGGGGGCACCGGATCAGGGTAGTTTTTCATATCAAGAGGGGTCGTCTTGTAGGCCACATCTGGGGCGATGACGTTGCCCAGCACGTTGTATGTGCCGTCTGCTGCTGTGACATGACCGGGCAATTTCTTCTCTCGACAATAAGGGACAATCGCCCCAATAATCATCGCTGCAACGCCTGAATGACCTGAACGGCTGGGTGACACTTCGACAATCTCCCCGTTGATAAGCTCAAACATACGATCCACATTCTCATCGCGGAAGACGAACTGAACGAAGTCGTCAAGGGTAACGTGCGGCTCTCGAACGGCCATGATGTGATCTCCTTTCGTACCTCCTTATTATAGCAGACGCCGGGGCGCGCCAATTCTATGTAAAAGTGGTGCCATTCTTCCCGTAGCCCTGGAATAGGGCAATATAATCAAAGCAACGGGCGCACATCGCGCCTTTTTCAATAATCGAAAGGAGTAAGGCGCACGAACTTCCAGTTCGACCCCTAACCAAAGGTTGGCCCCCGCTTAAGGCGAACTAAAAGTTCGATGGGGGTCCCCGCGCCAATTTTCTATGGATGTGTTAAACTAGAGCGTCACTTTGCCTCAATACCATAACGATCTCATGGTCTTGCGGGTTTTATAGGGTGGGATGTATGTCATTGAGTCGTCATGGGGTTAAGCTTATGAAACTACACGAGACACCTATTGCCATTATCGGGATGGCTTCTGTTTTCCCGCGAGCGAAAAATATCCGCGAATTCTGGAACAACATTGTCCAAAAATTTGATTGTATCACCGACGTACCCGAAGATCGTTGGAAAATCAGCGACTACTACGATCCTGACCCTACCACGCCCGACAAGACCTACTGTAAACGAGGCGGCTTTTTACCAGAGATTGATTTCGACCCGATGGAGTTTGGTCTGCCGCCAAACATCCTGGAAGTGACGGATGTTTCACAGATGATTGGTCTGGTGGTTGCTCGTGATGCCCTGTTGGATGCAGGTTATGGCAGCGCAGCACAAGAAATTCGGGATCGAACAGGCGTTGTGCTGGGTGTGGGTGGGGGACAAAAGCTCTTCCAACCGCTTTCCAACCGCCTTCAATATCCTGTCTGGCGTGAAACGCTGTTAAGTAGTGGTATAGCTGAAGAGGATGTTGAAACCATCATTGAGAAGATGAAGACAGCCTATGTTAAATGGGAAGAGAACAGTTTCCCCGGCATGTTGGGCAACGTTATCGCTGGACGCATCGCCAACCGCCTTGATCTGGGTGGGATGAACTGCGTGGTGGATGCGGCGTGTGCCAGTTCAATGGCTGCGATGAAACTGGCGGTCAGCGATTTGATTGCTGGGCGTGCCGACATGATGATTACAGGCGGTGTTGATACTGATAATTCTATCTTTATGTATATGAGCTTCAGCAAAACCCCGGCCTTCACACAGGGCGATCTGCCCCGTCCGTTTGATGAAAAATCGGATGGCATGATGGTTGGTGAAGGTGTTGGTATGGTCGTTATGAAACGGCTGGAGGATGCAGAACGCGACGGGGATCGCATTTACGCTATCCTGCGTGGCATTGGTGCATCGAGCGATGGACGCTACAAGAGTATCTACGCGCCACGTGGTGAAGGCCAAGAACGAGCGTTGGATCGGGCTTATGAAGACGCCGGAATCGCCCCAGATACTGTTGGTATGATTGAAGCACATGGCACAGGTACAGCCGCAGGCGATTTGACCGAGACGACCACGTTGGTACGCTTCTTTGAAAAGCATACCCAGGCCAAAGGTCAAGTGGCACTGGGGAGTGTGAAATCACAAATCGGGCATACCAAAGCAGCCGCTGGGATTGCAGGCGTTATCAAAGTGGTACTCGCACTCCATCATAAAGTGCTGCCTGCCACCCTTAATGTTGACAATCCCAACCCCAAACTCAACCTTGATGACTCGGCGTTATACATCAACTCGCAAACACGCCCCTGGATCAGAACCAATGGCCCGCGCCGTGCAGGTGTGAGTTCATTCGGTTTTGGGGGTACAAACTTCCACTTTATTTTGGAAGAACACACTAACGATCACACAGGCAATTATCGCCTGCACCATACAAATGAAACCATCCTGCTTCATGCCGTCTCTAAGGATATCTTGCAAGCACGGGTGCAAGAGGTCATGATTGGGCTGCAATCCGCAGAATCCGACACACATTGGCTCAACTTGCTCCAGGAATCACGCGAAGTACAAATTCCTGCTGGTGATTCACGTCTGGGTTTTGTCACAGGTTCAATGGAAGAGGCGCTGGAACTACTCAAAATCAGTGACAGCCTGCTGCAATCCAGAGGGGATGTTGACCAATGGCATCATCCCAAAGGCATCTTCTACCGCAACAGTGCCATCGATTTGCAGGGTAAAGTGGTTGCCCTCTTCAGCGGGCAGGGTGCACAGTATGTTGAGATGGGACGAGAGATCGCGCTGAGCTTCCCACAAATCCGGGACAGTTACGCCCAGATTGACCGCTTGTTTGAACAGGAAGACATGGAACCTGTCAGTAAGTTTGTCTTCCCATCTCCCGCTTTCACAGAAGAAGAACGCAAAGCACAATCAGATATGCTCAAACGCACTGATTATGTACAACCCGCGATTGGTGCATTAAGCGCAGGTCTCTATACCATGTTCCGCAATGCTGGATTTGCACCGGATTATGTCGCAGGACACAGCTTCGGCGAACTCACGGCCTTGTGGGCGGGCGGCGTCCTCAAGGATGCAGATTACTATAAGCTGGTTAAGGCACGCGGTCTGTCGATGGCTCCGCCGCCCGACCCCAACTTTGATGCCGGAACCATGATGGCGGTGACAGGCGATGTCAGCCATCTGGAAGCGGACTTAAACGGTTTCCCGGCTGTAACCATGGCAAACATCAACTCACCAAAACAAGTGGTCATCGCAGGCAAAGCGCAAGAGCTGGAACAGGCGGCACACTCTCTAAAGGGCAAGGGCTATAATGTCGTGCCCATTGAGGTATCTGCTGCTTTTCACACCGCGATGGTCGGGCATGCTCAACGCCCGTTTGCACGCGCCATCAGCCATGTGAGCTTTAGCAAGCCAGACATCCCAGTCTATTCCAACACGACAGCCCAACCTTACCCAAAAGATCGGCAACAGATTCGCCGCATCCTGGAAGAACATATCCTGAACCCGGTGAAGTTCCGCGAAGAACTCGAGAACATTTATGCCGCCGGTGGCTATTTATTCATTGAGTTTGGCCCACGTGCTACCCTGACCAATCTGGTTAAGGATATTCTGGGTGACAAACCCCATATAGCAATTGCGCTCAATGGCAGCCGTAAGAAAGGGAGTGACCGTCAACTGCGTGAAGCTTTGACACAACTGCGGGTCCTCGGCTTGCAACTGGGCAACATTGACCCGTATGCGTCTGATCCTATCAAACCGGAAAAAACCGGACGCCGCAAGGGAATGAACGTCAAGATCAGCGCAGCCGCCTATGTTAGTGAAAAGACGCGCAAAGAACGGGAGGCCGCACTCAACGATGACTTCAAGATCAAAGGCAGTGGCGAGACCATCATCAAGGAAGTGGTCAAAGAGATCATTAAGGAAGTTCCAGTAGAGGTTCCCGCTCCATCAGATATGGTAGTCGCGCAAAGTGCGCCGCAAAGTGCGCCGCAAAGTGCGCCGCAAAGTGCGCCGCAAAGTGCGCCGCAAAGTGCGCCCTCTCTTGAAGATGCATTGGCACTCTTTAGCCAGCAACAGAGCGAAATCCTGAAGACACATCAGCAATATCTGGCGAATCAGGCTGAGTACATTCAAACCTTTATGCAATTGACCGCCCAACAGCAGCAAGCCGCCATGACACAGGAATTAGCAGAGAGTTTGACACGCAGCATGGACGCTTTCCATACCCATCAGGCTGAGACGCTTCAGGTTCATGAGACTTATCTGAAGCGTCAATCGGAGCAAACACAATCCCTATTGGCGGTCATGCGCGGACAAAACACAAGGCTAAAGACTACCGCAGTTATTCCCCCAACACCTGTCGTACCAACACCAACCGCTCCAGTTGAAACAATCGTTCCCGTCCAGTCAACCACATCAGCAATAGATGGCATCAGCTTGGAAGCGTTGTCGAAAGCGATGCTCGCTATCGTCGCTGAGAAGACGGGCTACCCAACGGACATGCTTGATCTCGACATGGACATTGAGGCGGATCTTGGGATCGACTCCATCAAGCGTGTCGAAATCCTCGGCTCTATGCGTGAGCAGTTCCCCGATCTGCCACAACTCAAAGCGGAAGAACTGGCCGAACTGCGCACCCTTGACGAGATCGTTCAGTACATGCGTGAGAATGCCTCTAGCACGGCTGGGGGTAACGGGAGGGGCACAGTTGAGGCGACACCCGTCGCTCCACCAGTGGCTCCAATGGCTGAACCAGCACCAGTTCCGGTTCAGTCCACGGCACTGGCAGCAGATGGCATCAGCTTGGAAGCGTTGTCGAAAGCGATGCTCGCTATCGTCGCTGAGAAGACGGGCTACCCAACAGACATGCTTGATCTCGACATGGACATTGAGACGGATCTTGGGATCGACTCCATCAAGCGTGTCGAAATCCTCGGCTCTATGCGTGAGCAGTTCCCCGATCTGCCACAACTCAAAGCGGAAGAACTGGCCGAACTGCGCACCCTTGACGAGATCGTTCAGTACATGCGTGAGAATGCCTCTAGCACGGCTGGGGGTAACGGGAGGGGCACAGTTGAGGCGACACCCGTCGCTCCACCAGTGGCTCCAATGGCTGAACCAGCACCAGTTCCGGTTCAGTCCACGGCACTGGCAGCAGATGGCATCAGCTTGGAAGCGTTGTCGAAAGCGATGCTCGCTATCGTCGCTGAGAAGACGGGCTACCCAACAGACATGCTTGATCTCGACATGGACATTGAGGCGGATCTTGGGATCGACTCCATCAAGCGTGTCGAAATCCTCGGCTCTATGCGTGAGCAGTTCCCCGATCTGCCACAACTCAAAGCGGAAGAACTGGCCGAACTGCGCACCCTTGACGAGATCGTTCAGTACATGCGTGAGAATGCCTCTAGCACGGCTGGGGGTAACGGGAGGGGCACAGTTGAGGCGACACCCGTCGCTCCACCAGTGGCTCCAATGGCTGAACCAGCACCAGTTCCGGTTCAGTCCACGGCACTGGCAGCAGATGGCATCAGCTTGGAAGCGTTGTCGAAAGCGATGCTCGCTATCGTCGCTGAGAAGACGGGCTACCCAACGGACATGCTTGATCTCGACATGGACATTGAGGCGGATCTTGGGATCGACTCCATCAAGCGTGTCGAAATCCTCGGCTCTATGCGTGAGCAGTTCCCCGATCTGCCACAACTCAAAGCGGAAGAACTGGCCGAACTGCGCACCCTTGACGAGATCGTTCAGTACATGCGTGAGAATGCCTCTAGCACGGCTGGGGGTAACGGGAGGGGCACAGTTGAGGCGACACCCGTCGCTCCACCAGTGGCTCCAATGGCTGAACCAGCACCAGTTCCGGTTCAGTCCACGGCACTGGCAGCAGATGGCATCAGCTTGGAAGCGTTGTCGAAAGCGATGCTCGCTATCGTCGCTGAGAAGACGGGCTACCCAACAGACATGCTTGATCTCGACATGGACATTGAGGCGGATCTTGGGATCGACTCCATCAAGCGTGTCGAAATCCTCGGCTCTATGCGTGAGCAGTTCCCCGATCTGCCACAACTCAAAGCGGAAGAACTGGCCGAACTGCGCACCCTTGACGAGATCGTTCAGTACATGCGTGAGAATGCCTCTAGCACGGCTGGGGGTAACGGGAGGGGCACAGTTGAGGCGACACCCGTCGCTCCACCAACTGCCAAAGATGTCCGGAGCAATGGACACCTGCCCACACTCGATCATGACATCCCGCGCAATGCTGCAACTCTCAAATATCTGCCTGTACCCGATAGGGTTGATGTTGCACTGGCTAATGGGCACGTTTGTGTTGTAACTGACGACGGCAGCAGCTTAACTACCGAAGTTGTTAGTCAACTCCAAGTCATTGGTTGGCAAGTGGTTGTCCTGAACTTCCCAAGGGATGTCGTCGCTGGACAAAGTGCATTACCTGCGGACGTTTCACGAGTGCAACTGCCGGATATGAGTGAAGGTCAACTCCAGGCGACGCTGGACCGTATCGGCTTAGTCGGCGCATTTATCCATCTAAATCCAACCGATAACGATAACGGACTGTTCATTGAGCGGGAAAAGGCACTGGTCAAGCACAATTTCTTGATTGCCAAGCACCTAAAGACATCGCTCAACGAGGCCGCAAAGTCAGGTTTTGCCGCCTTTATGACAGTCATCCGTCTGAATGGCAAGCTGGGCATATCGGGTGAAGCTGATCACAGCGCCATCGCAGGTGGCTTGTTTGGGCTTGTGAAGACACTGAACCTGGAATGGCCTAACGTCTTCTGCCGAGGGATTGACCTGGCAGAAGACCTATCTGATCGTATTGCCGTACAGCAGTTGATTTGTGAACTGCAAGACCCTAATCGTCTGTTGGTTGAGGTGGGGTTTGATGGCAAAGAGCGCGTAACATTGGTGGCGGATGCCATCCTGAGGTAGCGCTTCACCAACTGATAGGTTACGATTCTGGGCGGGGATTAATTGATACTTCCCGCCCTTATTTATTGCATAAACGGAGCATTTGATGAGAAGTATCACACCATCATCCGTCTTTGTTGTCAGTGGCGGTGCAAAAGGGATTACAGCCCGCTGCGTTGAACGTCTGGCTGATTATTATCGTTGTCGCTTCGTCCTGCTGGGGCGCTCAAGGTTAGAGAATGAGCCGGGGTGGGCGGCGACGGCACCCGACGAACCTGCCCTCAAAAAAGCGGCGATGGAAGAACTCAAACGCCTGGACGAAAAGCCAACACCCGCTTCGGTTCAGCGCATGAGCCAGGGCATTCTATCGCAGCGTGAAATCAATGGCACATTGACAACCGTTCAAACCAATGGTGGCCAAGCTGAATATCATAGCGTGGACATCACCAATACTACATTAGTGAAGCAAGCACTGGATGACGCGGCCAGCCGCCTGGGGCCAATCGCTGGTATTATTCATGGGGCAGGCAACCTGGCAGATAAGCTTATTGAGAACAAAACCGAGCAAGATTTTGAGATGGTCTATGCTGCCAAAGTGCATGGCCTAGAAAACATGCTGGCGGCAATCCCAACCAAACAACTGCAATATCTGGTGCTGTTTTCATCGGTAGCAGGGTTTTATGGCAATGTGGGACAGGCGGACTATGCCATCGCGAACGAAGTTCTGAACAAAGCTGCCCATATCTATAAACAGCAAAATCCGGCCTGCCATGTGGTGTCCGTGAACTGGGGACCCTGGGATGCAGGCATGGTCACGCCACAACTCAAGGCTTACTTCGAGCAAAACAACATCAAAGTCATTCCGGTGGAGGTAGGCACACATATGCTCATTGAAGAGCTTGAATCAATCCCTGGTGACCATGCCGTACAGGTCATCATTGGTGGTGGCCTCAGCCGACCCGCAATTGATCCAGGTGAAACGCTCAAGATGCACCATCTCCGCCGTAAACTGATACTCGAAGCCAACCCCTTCTTGCAAGATCATGTGGTGGATGGCAAAGCTGTTATCCCGATGGTCAGCGCCATGTCCTGGATGGCAAACGCGGCTGAGCAAATATATCCTGGTTTCTTAGCCTTTGGCTTTGAAGACTATCGCGTCCTCAAGGGCATTATCTTTGATGATGAACTAGCAGAGGAATATACACTCGAACTACAAGAAGCTAGCAAAGACACCCAGAACATCACACTGGATGCTAAAATCAGCAGTCAACCCGCCCATGCCAAACTGCCGCGTTTTCATTATAGTGCCCGTCTGTTCCTGATGGATAAGCTGCCAACACAGGCGGTCTATAAAAACGTAGACTTAACCGTCCGTGAAAACATACCCGGTAACCAATTCTATGACGACTACACACTTTTTCATGGCTATGCTTTTAAGGGTGTCGAGCGTGTTCTGAACATCCAGGAAGAAAAAGTCACGTTGGCGTGTCGGTTGCCTGTGGTCAAGCCATCTTATCAAGGGCAGTTCCCGGTGCAGTCGTATAACTACTTTATGACCGATATTGGTTTCCAGAGCATGGGCATTTACGCCAAGTATTTCTATGGTGCGGGTAGTTTGCCACTGCGGGCGGGCGGTGGCGAACACTACGCCGATGTGCCCTGGGGGGCACAATTCTATGTCTCGCTAGAAATCCATAGAGCCAGCGATGTTGGGCTGGATACTACGCTGTATATTCACGATGCCGATGGCAACATCTATATGAAGGTCATTCATGGCGAAATCACCATCAGCAAGCGCCTGAATGACCTCTTCACACGGAACCGACTGCCACAGCCCTTGGGATAGGCCTTATGCAAAAGATCGCAATTATCGGGATGGCCTGCCTGTTCCCCGGCGCACAAACACCCGACGCCTTTTGGCGCGTGCTGCAAAATGGTCAGCGTACCACATCCGACGCGACTCCAGCAGAACTCGGTGTTGATCCGGCACACTTTTTTGGATTGGATCGAACCAACCCGGATACGTCCTATTTTTTGCATGGCGGCTATATAAGAGATTTCAAACCAGATGATTTGCCCACTGTCTTAACAGACTTAGATCGAGCGTATAAGTGGTCGTATTCTGTTGCACAGGCCGCGCTCGCCGATAGTGGCTATCTTGATACAACAATCTTAGAGCGGACAGGCGTTATTCTGGGTAGTTTATCATTCCCAACACGACTCTCTACCGTACTCTATCGCTCGGTATATGATGCGATCATGAGCCACGCTTTGGACGATCTATTCCAGCGCAACGATTTGCAGATCGCGCCAGTAGAAGCGGCCTACCACCCGAGGTATCAGGATTATCAGCGGCTATCAATCGATAACATGCTATCACCAGGACATCCTGCCGCCGTCGTTGCATCATTGCTGAAATTAGGTGGTACACACTTTGCACTAGACGCGGCCTGTGCGTCGTCGTTGTATGCAGTGGGATTGGCCTGCAAGTATCTGGCGAGTGGTGCAGCCGACATGATGCTGGCAGGTGCGGTCAGTGCAGCCGATCCTGTATTCGTCAACATGGGTTTTGCTCACCTGGGGGGGTATCCCACACCGGATAAACAAAGTCTGCCATTGGACGCCGATTCCGATGGATTAGTGGCAGGTGAAGGTGCAGGCATGTTTATCCTCAAACGCCATGCCGATGCCGTGCGCGACGGCGATCACATCTATGCCCTGGTCAATGGCATCGGGCTTGCCAACGATGGACGCGGCAAACATGTTCTAACTCCCAACAGTAAAGGGCAGATTTTGGCGCTCTCGCTGGCAGGCGTTGCAGACTTAGATTATGTCGAATGCCATGCCAGTGGCACGTCGCTCGGCGATAAGACTGAGTTGCGTTCGATGGCGGCGTTTTATGGTGATGATCATCCCTCTATCGGCAGCGTGAAATCGAATGTTGGGCATCTGCTGACAGCGGCGGGGATGGCAAGCATGATCAAAGTCATTCTAAGCCTTGCTCATCAGCAGTTACCCCCCACCATCAACATTCAAACACCGCTGACTTCCTTACCCGAAACACACTCCAACGCCCTTATCATTACGCAAACACAGGCATGGCAGCCGGATGGTCGCCCGCGTCGCGCTGGGGTGAATGCGTTCGGATTTGGTGGCGTCAGCGCACATTTGGTATTAGAGGCAAACGAACAACAGGATATGAGAACGACACAACCATCACATAGACAGGTGGCTCAACAACCGCAGTTAAGATTGGCAATTACGGGCATGGACGCCCATTTTGGCCCGTTGAATAGCTTAGATGATTTCGCACGCGGACTGTATGAAGGCGAAGCAGCTTTTATTGACTTGCCAGAGGATCGATGGAAAGGGCTAGACCGTCACCCAGATGTGCTTCAGCAGTTGGGGCTGGAAGGTGATGTTCCCAAAGGAGCCTATATTGATAGGTTCGACATCGACTTTATGAAGTATCGCATCCCACCCAATCCCGAAGATGAGCCAATTCCCCAACAGTTACTCTTGCTCAAGGTGGCCGACAATGCTGTCCGGGATGCTGGATTAAACGAAGGTCAGAACGTGGCGGTAATCGTAGCACTGGGTATAGAATTGGCCCTGCACCGTTATCGGGGTCGGGCTGACCTGAACTGGCAGATCGAGCAAACGCTAAACAACGCCGGGATCACCCTCGATAGCGAACAGACTGAAGAACTCAAACGAATCGCTAAAAGCGGCATCCTGAGTCATGCCCAAGTCAACCATTATGCCAGCTATATCGGCAACATCACCGCTAGTCGCGTTTCGTCGTTATGGGATTTTTCTGGCCCAGCGATGACGGTTTCATCGGAGGAACACAGCGTCTTCAAAGCGCTGGAAGTGGCGCAACTGCTCTTAGCCGATGGTGATGTTGAGGCGGTGGTTGTGGGTGCGGTTGATCTGGCGGGTAGTTTTGAGAATGTCCTGGGGCGCAACAACCTTGCTCCTTTGCACAAGGGCAAACCCGTCGCCGGATTCGATGCACAATCCAATGGTTGGGTGGTCGGCGAAGGGGCAGGGGCGGTTGTCTTGCAGCGAGCAGAACAAACCGATCAGCGACAGGTTTACGCTCTCATCAAAAGCATGGTATCCGTTCAGGCGAGCAGTAGTCAGGATGGATTGCCCATCACACCGTCGGCGGAAAACATCGCCCAGGCCGCCCAACAAGCGCTGACACAAGCCGGGGTCTCAACCCAGGACATCGGCTACGTTGAATTGCACAGTAGCGGCATTGAAGCGGAAGATCAGGCCGAAATTATGGGGTTAAGCCGCGTCTATCGGGGTGCATCACCGGAGACTGCCGTCGGCACGGTCAAAGCCACGATCGGGCATACCTTTGCGGCGTCGGGAATGGCAAGCTTGATTAAGACAGCCTTGAGTGTTGCTCATCGTTATATTCCGGCGGTTGCCAACTGGAACAGCCCAGAACGACCCGATCAATGGAATGGCACGGCCTTCTGGGTTGCCAACAAATCCCGTACTTGGTTCGCGGATGAGCGTCACGCCGCTATCAATGGGATAGGTCTGGACGGCGTTGCATCGCATATTGTGTTGGGTAGTGCCCCCCAATCGGAACGTCACAGCCTCTATCTACAGACCAGCAGTCCCTATTTGCTGCCGATAGCTGGCTCCACCGTACATGACATCAGCACAGGATTGGCACGACTGGAACGTGATCTCCAATCTGATACGGATTTACAGACCATCGCCAACCAGACCTTTGCTCATTATTCAGTCGACACAGCTTATACATTGTGCCTTATCGGGCGCGATAAAGCCGAACTCCTGAAACAAGCTGAGCAAGCCCAATCTGGCATCAACACCGACGGCACATGGTCCACACCAGCAGGCAGTTATTTCACAGCGCGGCCTATAGGCAAAACAGGGGATGTGGCCTTTGTTTATCCGGGTGCCTTTAATTCCTACCCGAAGATGGGCTACGATCTATTCCAATTGTTTCCCAAGATCTATACCGCGCTGCAACAGGTCAAAGCAGATGTGGGTGACGCCATTTCCGAGCACCTGCTCTATCCTCGTACCCTTGAAAAACCTGGCCCCCGCCTCACTCGCCAAATGAAAGACAGGCTTGGCCAAGACCTGAGCGCTACTGTTGAAAATGGCCTGAGCTTCGCGCTACTTTATTCCCAGGTGATGCAAGACACCTTCAAAGTGCAGCCTGGGGTGGGCTTCGGTTACAGCCTGGGTGAAGGCAGCATGATGTGGGGCATGGGCGTCTGGCGCGATGGCGATGCAGGCAGCCAAGCGCTGCGACAATCCCCCTTATTCACACAACGGCTGGCTGGCCCCATGAACAGTGTCCGCGAAGCTTGGGGCATCCGTTCTGACGTGGATACCCACTTGATGTGGACGGCACACTTTATCGCGGCTCCGGTGGAGACCGTACAAGCTGCCGTCCAGCACGAAAATAAAGTGTATCTGACGCACATCAACACACCGAACGAAGTCATGATCGCAGGTGATCCTGCCGCCTGCCAGCGCGTAATTGACGCGATCAGTGCAGAAAGCATGAAAGCGCCCTTTAGTGCCGCCATTCATAACGAGGCCATGCTGAGCGAATATCAGGAGATGCGACGGTTGCATGATATCACAGTACATCCAGTGGATGGCATTCGCTTTTATTCTGCCGCAGATTATGAACCGATCCGGCTTGATCAAACAACCATTGCGACCAGCATCGCCCGGATGACCTGTAAGCAGATTGACTTCCCACGTCTGATCGAGAAAGCCTACAACGACGGCGCACGGGTCTTCATTGAGTTGGGACCGCGCAGCACCTGTGCCCGCTGGATCAACGAATCACTGGGCAAGCGCGATCATCTGGCCGTTTCGATTGATAATCTGAGCGCCGATGATCGCACCTCGATTGTGCGGATGCTGGCACAATTGGTCAGCCATCGCGTCCCGCTGGATTTGTCGCCTTTGTTTGCGGGCGTTGACGATGCTCAGGGAAAATCACTGGTACGTTCAGTGCGGTTGGGTGGTAATAACATCTATGCAACGGTGGTCAATGAAGCGACTCGCACACAATTCGGGCATGGGACTGTTGCCCCCGTCATCAACATGCAAACCCAGACGGCACTGCCTGAAGGCATTCATCAAGTCCATACGGATTTCCTGGAATCGCGGCGGGAATCACTGCGTCAAATGAGCGAAATGATCCAGATGCAAATGGCACAATCAACCGCACCTGTGACTGCTCCAAGCATTACACCATCAGCACCCCCGCATCCTAGCCTGCCACCCGTTCCGCCACCCACACCATCCCAGGCTCCGTCGGTGATTCAAAGCATCCAACCAGAATACAATCAGTATCTGGTAGAAACCTTCGCCAAAGGCCGGGTCGCCGATTGTTTTGGTGATCGATATACCATCTACGATAATCGGCGTGCGCCCCGCATTCCCAACGGTGATTTGCTGCTGGTGAATCGTGTTATCAGGATTGAGGGCGAGCGCTTCGTCACACAACCGGGCACAAGTATCCACACAGAATACGATGTTCCGGCAGCTGAATGGTTCTATCGGGATAATCCCTATCCAGTCATGCCCTATTCAGTCTATATGGAAGTCGCGCTGCAACCCTGTGGTTTCCTCTCGGCGCATCACGGTCCCACGCTGGATTATCCTGATATTGACTTTTACTTCCGCAACCTGGATGGCTATGGCAAGCTCTATCGAGATGTAGACATGCGCGGACGCACCATCACTAATCACGTCACGTTGCTGCGCAGCACCACTTTGCAGGGTACGATCATCCAAAGCTTCGATTTTCATCTGTATAATGGTGACGAGTTATTTTATGAAGGCGAGGCGACTTTCGGCTACTTCACCCTGGAAGCCCTTTCCAGTCAGGCTGGGTTGGACGCGGGTCAACAAGTTCCACGCTGGCTGGATACGGTGGCAGTAGAGGAATCACAGATCACACGCATCAATCCCCGTTCGGAATACGGTGAAGGTTATCTTAAATTGGCACACGGGATGCTGGAATTCACCGATGAGATCATCGTGATAGAACATGGCGGTACCTATGGCGCGGGTTATGCTTATGCCAACACCATCATCAGACCACAAGCCTGGTTTTTTTCCGCCCATTTCTATCAAGACCCGGTGATGCCCGGTTCAATTGGCGTAGAAACGATCTTACAGGCCATGCAGGCTTATGCCATCCAGACAGGATTAGGCGATGAATTTAGTTATCCGCGCTTTGCCCAATCCGACGACGAACACACAACCACCTGGAAGTATCGCGGACAGATTCTTTCTAACAGCGAAAAGTCGCATGTAGAAGCCAACATCAAACGCATCGAACGTACACCAGACAGGATCACAATTTATGCTGATGCCAGCCTCTGGCGCGATACGCTGCGCATTTACGAAGTCACCGACATCGCGCTTTCGATTATTGAAGCATGATTGATGTTGCAAAAAGGATGTGAATTTAGAATTTAACGGACACCCAATGACACAAAAGGCATAACTCATGCTCATTCACTTCAATGGCCATCCCACTGGGCAAACGTGGTCAGGAGATAGCAGTTTGATCGCATTTGATGCGGCCAGAATCCAGGCGAAATTACAGGACTTATCATCTCCATGTTATGTGGTGCAGGATGGCACGAATATCGGCGTTGCCTCCGATGGCACACTTGGACAGGGTACGGGCCTGGATGTACTGGCCTCGGTTGCGGCGCTGGCCCCCTCACAATTCGGTGATGAAACCTTCCGGCAGGCGCATGGGGTCAAATACAGTTATATGACAGGCGCAATGGCAAACGGCATCGCTTCGGCTGATCTAGTGATTGCCATGGGGCAAGCGAATATGCTGGCATCGTTTGGAGCAGCAGGCATCATCGGCCCTCGGCTGGAAGAAGCCATCAAAACTGTGCAGGCAGCGCTGCCCAATGGCCCCTATGCCTTCAACTTGATCCACAGTCCTAGTGAAGAAAAGATGGAACGCGATGCAGTTGCCCTCTATCTGAAATATGGCGTCAAAATAATCGAAGCATCCGCTTTCCTTGATTTGACGCCTTATGTTGTCTGGTATCGTGCTGCTGGTCTGGGGCAGAACGCTGATGGAAGCGTCAACATCGGTAATCGGATTATCGCTAAACTCTCTCGGCGGGAAGTGGCTACACTGTTTATGAAGCCTGCGCCAGAACGGTTGCTGACACCGCTGGTACAGGAAGGCTTTATCACGGCTGAGCAAGCTGAACTGGCGCAGCGCGTCCCAGTAGCAGATGACATCACCTGTGAAGCTGACAGCGGTGGACACACCGACAATCGCCCCTTGGTGACGCTGCTGCCTTCGATCCTGGCGCTACGTGATGAAATCCAGGCAGAATACAACTATGACACACCCATTCGGGTGGGGGCGGGCGGTGGAATCGGAACGCCGACAGCCGCCCTCGCCACATTTATGATGGGCGCGGGGTATATTGTTACAGGTTCCATCAATCAGGCGGTCCAGGAAGCAGGATCGTCGCAACATACCAAAAAGCTGCTGGCGCAGGCGGACATGGCAGATGTTATGATGGCTCCAGCGGCGGATATGTTCGAGATGGGCGTGAAGGTGCAGTTACTTAAGCGTGGAACCATGTTTCCGATGCGGGCACAACGTTTATATGAACTGTATGTTGCCCATGATTCGATCAACACCATTGATCCTAAAGAACGCATCAAACTGGAAAAACAAGTCTTCCAACGGCCTATGGAGGACATCTGGCAAGATACGGTCAGCTACTTTATGGAACGCGACCCCGATCAGATCAAGCGGGCAGAGAACAATCCCAAGCGCAAAATGGCCTTGATCTTCCGCTGGTATCTTGGGCTGTCGTCCCGCTGGTCAAACACGGGCGAAAAAGGCCGTGAACTCGATTATCAAATCTGGTGTGGGCCAGCGATGGGTGCATTCAACGCCTGGGCCAAGGGCAGTTACCTAGAAGCCTATGAGAATCGTCATGTTGCCGACATTGCTGAACATATGATGCAGGGGGCGGCGTTTCTCTATCGAATTCAACGGTTGCGGATGCAGGGGGTTGTGTTATCGTCCCAATTGGGCCAATATGTGCCAACACGATAGCAAGTTTGATCTTTTCATCCAGAGAAACCTGACGTTCAGCTATCTAGGTCTAACGAGATTTCCTGCGTGTCGCCCCCTTGACGATGTAGGGTTACATTGTCGTCATTGTCCGTGATACGCTCTACTGGGCAAACCTCACCCGACCTCGTTGGATATAAGACCGTCACAACCCGCGATTCGCCTGTTGCTTGCCAGCGATAGGTAGCCGTCGGCGCAGGTGCATAGGCTCCTTGTATATTACGATACGATTTCCAACCTTGCCATTCGTCCTCCTGCCCAGTGATGATTTCCAACGACTCAGCGCCCGTGCATAGGATCGTTAGGTTAGGCTGGTCAAGGAGTTGACGGGCGAGACTTCGGCGGAGCCGGTGTTGAAATGCCAGAGCGCTTCATACTGATGCACGGCTAACGCTGTCAGGGTATCGACCACAACGAATAGAGGTTCAGGGGATTTGACGAACATCACCCTGCGGCGATGGGTCACCAGTTGTTGCTTATCTGGGCCATACCCTTCATCGTAGACTGCCTCGGCGATGTCTTTCTCCGTGCTTATCTGCCAGATGGCTTCGTTGGGTGTGTTCAAAGCCTGGATAATCTCATCGCGTGACCAACGCAAAAACATGTTGCGGAAGTCTCTCTTACGATTTTGATCCAGCCCGTCAACACGGATGGTGTTGTGGGCACGGGTACTCAAAACATAGCGTCGCATCTGGGATGTATCGTAAGCGTAATTGCCACCTTCTGTCAGCAGTAATTGACCATAGGCATAAATGAGCAGTTGTAGCTTGTCTTCATGCTGATGATTAAACCCCAGATGTCCGCCATCAAACAACGCCCAAACCGCAGGACTCTCCCAGCCTGTCCGCATGACGTAGAGGCCGCTGTATTTAAATGCCAGTGATGTTTCAACCGGTGATTGACCGGCTTCGCCTTTGGTGTGGGCCCATTTGAAATCCTCGCGTTCAGGGTAGCAGCGAACGGCATCCGCCATCAGCGGTGCGACCTCCGCCCAATTGCCATCGTTGAGGTCAGGCAACCTACCATCGGGCATCATCAAGCGGGTGTTGGCAGCGTGCATCATCTCCAGAACAGTGCGGAATTGGTCAGGGATCGTCTCACCATAGGCTTCTATCAGATTCCAGACCAGTTGGTAATTGCGAATGTTGACCTGATGATAGCCTGTCGCCAATTCATCAATCAGGGTTTGGATGGCGTAGGCTTTCCATTCTGCTGCATCAATAAACTGCGGATAGAGGATGCTGATATGCGCCAGTCCATTCATCTCCATAGTCAACGACCCCCGGCTCAAGCCGGGAGCTTGCAGTTCACCGGCTAAGCGGTGACCGCGTGAGGCGCATTGACTGACGCCCGGCGACCAATATTGGTCGCCGCGTTCACGTCCGCGTGGGCAGAGAAACCACACGACGTGCATTCAAACACACTTTGCGACTTGCGATTAGATCGATCCACACCCCCACAAGCCGAACACATCTTGCTGGTGTTGCGCGGGTCAACCGACACCACTGGTACACCGTACATCTGAGCTTTGTACTTGATCTTCATGCCCAGGTCGGCAAACGACCAGCTATGCAATTGCGATCGCGCTGCATAGCTGCGATGCGGCTTACGGAGCCGTACCCGCTTGCGGATGTCAGTCAGGTCTTCCAGACTGATCCCGCGCCCGATGCGGCCGCCCTTAGGGCTTCTGGCCTTCTTCACAATTGCCTTGCTGATACAGTGGTTGACATCATTGACAAACCGACGCTCCCGACCCGAACGTTTCTTCAGCAGTCGTTTCGCCGATTTCGTCGAACCTTTGGTTCGCCCTTTTTGTTGGAGTTTCTGGCGCAGTTTTAGATTACGATGACGTACTTGGTTGACGTGGGTTCCAGAGTGGCGTTCCCCATCGTCGGTGGTGGCGATGTTCACAATGCCCAGATCGACACCCATATAGTCGCTGACATCTTCTGTGGCGGGGTCGTCCATATCGCAAGTGGCGAAGAGGTAGAACTCGCCCCGGATAAAGGCCAGGTCGCTCTCGCCTTGCTGGTGTTGCAACAGATCAAGCTGGTGCTGGCCGGCCTGGAAGGGAATGTGCCTCCGGCCAGCCAGTGTCCAGATCGAGACTTCTTGCGTGTCCAGCCTGAACTTGAGGATGCGATTATCGTAGGGGAACGCGCCGTGTTTTCTAAACGCGCGCCTGGTTTTGCGATCCAGCTTGTAGCCATCGGCCACCTTGCCCAAAGCCCGGATCACCACCTGCGCGCTCAACTCAAAGCGTTGGCGCACATCGTAGTAGCACAGGTGATGGAGTTTGAACTTGCTAAAGAGCTTGTTCTCCCAAGCCACCTCGCTGATGGCGTTGCAGGCTGCGTTGGCCCGTTGCAGGGTCTCATGCAGCAGCTTGCGAGTGTCTGGGTCAGGATTGAGCTTGATTTTGGCCGTTAGTTTCATAAGGTCTATTTGACCTTGCCCTCGGCCATCTCGGCCAGGAGTTCACTCATCGCCAACAGCACGCACTCGTACAGCATGACACGCTTGATGCTACTTAAGGGAATGCCCAGTTGATCGGCAACCGTGTTAGCAACGTGCAGCGCGTCCTGCTCGAAGAGCCGCCGGTAGGTTGCCACCTGCGTGCGCTTGAGCCAGTCCCGATTAACCTGGAACGGCTCAGCATATTCGGGTGGCCGCAGACTGCGCGGCTGGTGGGGATTGCGCAGCAACTGGCCTGCATCGACCAACTGGCTGATGAGGTGTCTGAGCGCTCCCTCCGGGATTTGAAGCTCGTCGCTGATCTGCTTTTGAGTGGGTGAAAGATCATGCTCTTCAACGTTGGCACTCACGAAATTAACGATCTGTTGTTTGCGTTCAGTTTTTAGTTCAACGGTATTCATGTGCTATCCTCCGTGCTGGTACAAATAATTCAATCAAATTTGAAAGGAGGTCGAACTTTCAGTTCGCGGCATTTCCTCACCCCGCTAAAGGCGAACCTTCGGTTCGATGGGGTCTCCATGCCCATTTTCTATGAGCCAGTTGTAGCGCCAATGGAAGTTGCGCAGCCGCCAGCCATGCTCCCACAAAGACTTGTACCAATCGACCAGCACATCATCCGTGAAATGGGGTGAGTTGATGAAATAGTGCAAAGCACGAGGCCAGGTCTGCCCCATGCGAATCCCCGTCTCGATTGTGCGCCAGCAGCGCGTGGCGGGGCCAGGTTCATCTTCGGGTACAACGGCCTGATTGGCCCAACTGTTGAACAAGCGGACAAAGCCCTCAGCATAGCGTTCGTCACCTGTCGCCTGATACTGCTCACCCAACAACTGCCATGTCCATTCTTTGTATTTGTTAAAGGTGGGATTGCTGAACCAATCGACATCGTCTTCAAATTGATGGGCCACGCCGCACGAAATCAGTTCTAGTTTCAGGACGCGCTCGGCGGCCTCGGCTTCTGTCTCATCAGGATGCATGAATGTTGGATTGACCCGCTTGCGATCTCGCAACGCACCGAAGTAGTGATCCGGGTTCAAATTAGCCCGAACTTCTGCTGAGAATAGCTTGCGTGCTCAAGCAAAATCACCCGCTGCTACCGCATCTGGGATCCCTTTCAGGCCAGGGCGGATGGTATCAATTTTTTTAGAGAAGAATTCAGCGTCCGTCAGGCGTATCTTGCTCATGTTGGGATCATGATTCATCCGCAACATAAACAGTGATTTCATCTTGAAACGCCTCCCCGGTTCTTGCCATATGAATGCTGTCAGCGATTTCAAGCCGCAGCGTATACTCACCTGGTCCAAGGGACAACATTACGCACGTAGGCGTATCAAACCGATCAATTGCGATTTCTTTGGGTTTGTCATGATGCTCATCATCATGATCATGCGCGTCTTCTGCCTCATCATGATGCTCATCTTCGTGATCATGCTCGTCCTCTGCTTCATCATCATGACCATCACGATGCTCTATTATCGTGTCACAATGATCAGCTATCATGCCTCCTGAATCATGTGAAGGCTCTATATGTTCATGATTGTCTGATTCTGCCTTAGATACATATAGATGTGGATGGGCATCTGCTGTTGTATCACCAACATCTAAAATGAGACCCGTCGCTGCAATGATGACAGGAAAATGTGGAGGAACAGTTGCGCCATCCATCGGATTGACGATATAGATGCCTCTTGGTGCAGCATCTTCAACAACATTGACCATAATCACTTGTGAAGTTTGTGCATCGCCAAGTGCAATGTGGTCTTCATCGGCTCCTTGAAGCAAAAGCCAGTGTTCGCCCTCTGGTAGTGAGAGTTCGTGTTCGTTTTTTCTAGAACTGAGACGAATGTGATTATCATCTTCAGAGATCACTTTGCCCTCGTCAACAGGATCAGTATCAATCAAGAGAAACAAATGAGCGGTCTTCTCATCTACTGGTTCTGAAAAGACTAGGGTAAATGTGGGGGGGACAATGGCATAGTTGCTTGGCTGCAAGATTTCAATTGAACTTTCGTTTTGTACGGTTTCCTCATCATCCCCATGGGCTACAACAATCATTGGCAGTGTCATCGCAACTGCCAGGATAACAACGGAGGATATTCTAAACATTCTGACTCTCCACTACGTTCACATAACTGAGCTAGGTGTACATCCATCATATCATATAAGGAGTCGTTTACTCCTGCAAGGCTTGCAACCGTTCCTGTGCAGGTTCAAAATTGGGATTGAACGCAATCACCGCCTGATAGTTGGAGAGGGCCCGGCTGGTTTCCCCCATCGCCTCGCGTGCCAGACCCGCATAGTAGAAGGTTTCTTCAACGGACTTGCCACCCCCATCGTTTCGTGTGCGACCTGCCAGATCAATGACATCTTCATAGCGCTCGGTTGCCAGATAGGCCTCATACATCCAGAATTGATACCATAACATCCGCCAGGGCAAGCCATCACCTGCGTTGCGAGCTTGATCAAAAATGGTAGCAGCCCCTTCATAGAACTCAGGATTATCCAGCACCTCCGCCAACTCGACCATCATCGCGCCCATATTATGCCAGGCAAAGGGATCATTGGGGTTGGCGTTGGCCTCTTCCCGCGCTCTTTCATAAGCACGAACATAGTTGCCATATTCATCAGCGTCTTCGCCTAGCAGTTCCAGCAATTCAGCTTCGCGGTCAAAATCGTAGAGGACGATGTAGGTATAGTTAAAGTGCTGCCAGAACTCCTCAATGTGGTCATAAGTATAGGCTAAATTTGCGCCATCGTAGCTATCATGCGTGATGAACTGCTGGCGACCATCATCGTAACCCTTCATTAACAAGTAATGTCCCATCCAACCCTGGGCAGCACGCGGTGGATCATAACCTGCTTCAATCACCACCGGGAAATCGTTCGAGATGAGCATCTTGAGGGTATCCAGATCACCACCATAACGCTGCAACGAGTAGACTGGAATTTCGGGAACCTGGGTGTTGACGAATTCCGTCATCTGCCAAGGACTGACATTCCGATCATCATTATTTGGCTTGAGCCAGTTGGCAGCGCGATGTTGGGTTTCGTTATAGCCAAAATAGCTCAGCGCAATGGTCAATGTCGCGGGGCCACAGTTGTTCCATGACTGGGCATGATAGGTAAACCCATCCAGGTTATAGCTGGTGGGGAGTGGGCTGATATTTTCATCCTGGGCCCATATACCGTTGATGGGCAGCAACAAGACAATCACAACGATTACAATTAGCCGAGTTTTCATGAGTTACGTCCTCAATCGATGGATTCAAGTGCTATAATTATACAATCAAGCCAACCTGTCAAATCCCCCCGATAACACTACACTTACCTGACGCCTGTTGTACGAAGCCTGACCGTGTGAGATAATGAAGCGCAGACAACAGAAGAGACCTATCGGATGATTGAACAATTTGCGGAACAGATCAAACCGCTTTTGAATTTCTCGATTGTGCGGCGTACCCGCCGTAACCATGCTCTGGAACATGCGACCATCCATGTCCTCACCAGACGCAGCAGACGCACCCGGCTTTCTGGTCGTAGTACAGACAGCGGCTTTGTAATCCTGGGGCATGTGGAAACATCCGAACTGGAAAGTGCTGTTGAAGAAGCCTTGCATCGGCTACGGCAGGGCGAGGCCAATCTGGCGGTTCATCCCAACTGTGGCACCAATCTTGTCACTGCCGCGGGGATGGCAACCTTGGCAGGTTGGATTGGCCTACGCAGCACCAATCAACGTCTGTCGCTAGATCGGATTTCCTGGACGATGTTGCTGGTGATGTTGGCTTTGATCATATCTCAGCCCCTGGGTATGAGCCTACAAAAACACATCACCACCGAAGGCCGCCCCGGTGATCTAGAACTCGTCAACATCACCCGGCAGCAAGTGAACTGGCCCTTCTTTGATAAGCCTGTCACTCTGCATACCGTCAACACTTGCCGGGGATAATCCATGACACCCGCACGTCAATTCGCCCGGTTGATTATGTTGATCGGCTTTATCACGCTGACCATCAGTTGGATTTTTGTTACCGGTGGACAAAAAGAAACCGCAACCTACATCTGTGGTTGCGGTATGGGTATCGCATTTGTGTTGCTTATGTTCGGTGGCGTGGTGGTTGGGGCAGATCGAATCGTGGACGAATAGCCACTATTTAGCAAAACCTTCATCATGAACCAGACGCACAGCATAAACCACAAGCACCGCACCGATTACACCTGCGAAAATACCACCAAACAAGCCACCTGTGCCAACCCCAAGCATTCCCAACACAAGACTGCCGACAATGCCACCACCCAGACCGAGCAGGATATCCCCAATCGGGCCATAGCCTTTACCTCGGATAACCTGACCCGCCAGATAACCAATGAACATGGCAAGCAGGAGCGGGATAATCAAGCTAAATGCGATCTTCATGATGGTACTAAACAATACCAGAACCCCAATAATGCCCATCACAGCAAACACTACACCGCCCATTTTGAACTCCTCTATTCTCGTTTATCTTCTTGCTTTAATATACGCAATAGGGAGGCCAATGGTTGCACCACATTGAAAAAGTCCACTACACTAGCCGGGGCAGGAGTGGGCTTCATCTGCACTTGCGACTCAATCGAACTGCCAGCAACCGGGATGGCGCTGATAATTAACGTAACAGCGTATTGAGCTTGGCTAGCACATGTTTCACAACGTCTTCGGGGGCTTCACAGATGAAATCTGCCTGTCGTGCCTTCCAATCCGCACTCTTGACCTGATCTGATAACACAACACCATGAACATTCAAGCCATCTGGCAGCGGAACCTCGAAAGCATATCCCTTGACCCAACTGGTAATTGGACAACAAAGCATCAAACCACCTCGGCTATTATACGATTGTGGCGACAACACCAGGGCAGGCCGATGTCCGGCCGCTTGTGGATCGAATTGCAGCCAGACAGCATCACCACGCTTTGGAATATAGCTCATTACCAGGCCTCCTTTCCTTCCGGCTTACCCCAATCAACTTCGCTATGCAGATTATCATCTGTCATACCTTCGAGTAAATCATCCAGTTCATAGTACGGTTTATGGACGGGTATAATGCGAATTTCACCATTGACAACCTGGATCTCGACTGGACTATTATTGCCTAATCCAGCTTCATCCGCATAGACTTTAGGGATACGCAACGCGAGACTGTTCCCCCACTTTTGAATCTTGGCAAGCATGGTTGCTCCCTGTATCTCTACAACGTAGAAACATCATAGCACATTGCCCACAATAATCAATGACTTGACGCTAAAACAGTGAAGGATGCAAGAAATCGTGCTCATCACCGGCGACTCATCTGGTTGGGTAGAGACAACGAAAACCTTGATAGGGAGGAGATCTCTTTTGGAAGAAGCACGCTACCAGCTTGATATCAATATGGCATACATGCGATAACAGCGAGCAGTACCTCTATCCATCGATCTCAAGTGCTATCAAACCGCGTCGACCAGATACCCGTGCACGTCCACTGATCTTCATCGCAAATGGTTGGGCGATCATACTTTGGATTGGGTAATGGGACGAATGATGTAATAATGACAGTGAACGTCGTTTTGACACAAAAGGAGATTACTATGCCAAAAACCCTGATGTGTGATCCCAAGTTATTGCAAAAGGATCTAAGTGGTCGTGTGTATGTCGTAACCGGGGCGAACTCCGGTGCTGGTCTCGCAACCAGCGAACAACTGGTGCGCTAGGGTGCCCATGTTGTCGTGCCTGCCGTCGTGTGGATGCAGGTAAACAGGCATTTGCTCGCTTTAGCAGCCTGCAGGGTACCTCCGAAATCATGGAGTTGGCTTTAGCCAGTCTTGAGTCCGTCAGGCGTTTTGCTACAGCATTTATCAACAAACATAATCGTCTTGATGCTTTGGTAAACAATGCAGGTCGTGTGGCCCCTGAAGGAAAAACAAAAGACGGTTTTGAACTTTCCTTTGGCACAAATCATCTCGGTCACTTTCTACTCACCGAACTGTTGCTTGACATCCTCAGGGCGAGCGCACCATCTCGTATCATCTGTTTATCGAGTGTCGTGCATGTTGGGAATCGGAACAGAGTTGCTGAGATCCATTTCAACGATCTCAACTATGAGAAGCGGCCTTATAGCGCAATGGGGGCGTATGCTCAATCGAAACTGGCAAACCTGCTTCATGCAAAAGAACTTGCCCATCGACTGGAAGGTACAGGTGTAACATCGGTCTCGGTTCACCCGGGCTGGATACGCTCGAATTTTGGGTCCAGCGTCATACTAGGATGGGCCCGTGGCATTATGACCCCACATGAAGGGGCACAGACGACGCTTCACTGTCTTCTTGATGACGATGTCCCGAAGCATAACGGCGAGTACTACAGTCAAAACAGTGTTCTCTATCCCAATCGAGAAAACCGACCAGGTGGATGGCCCATGTCATCCCCAAACCCTAATGCTCACGATAAGAAACAAGCTGAGAGACTTTATGAAGCTAGCCTGGAGATGGTCGGCCTCGCTAGTAACTAAACAGAGCAAATCCCCCAACATACTAGGCTGGGGGATTTGCCGAGATATGGGTATCACTCGATGCTGTGGATATGAATCTTTCCCTGCCCGATGTACTAGGGTATGCGCCAGACCTATTGACACGTATTCCTCTCATGGTCAACCACTCCCGGATAAAGCGAACTGAAAGTTGGGGGGCGCTGCAGGAGAACGTATCTTGAGAAGGCAGATAGCCTTATATTCGGTTTTGTTGCGAAGATCATTAAATGCCCAACTGGGTAAAGTGGCTCTCGGCTGACCTCTAACCGTTATCCTCTCACGGATACCCTTCAAATCTTCTAGGGCAATTCCGTACAGAGTGCCTTGAGCCTTTTCCACAATGCCTTTGCTGATAACAGGGTTGGTGTGGTGGGCAAATCGTGCTTCTTTCACCCGCCAACTTCTTCAGGCGACAGCGCGCACCCATTGTGCACTGCGCGGTAGCGTACATTCTTAATCGTGCCGCCATTATCAACAACGATGTTGGCAACACCCAGCCAACCTTCAGGATCAATTGGCGCATCATCAGGGACATCACAGGTTAAAACTCACCCTTGCAATAGACCAGATACGCCCTCACCCTACTGAAATTGCAGCAGATAGCGTTGATGCTCACCCATCACAAAGGGAATCTCTTTCCTGCCACCCAACAACCAGATCGAAACCTTACTCGCCTCAAGTCGCCAATTAAGAAGACGACTCTCATGCGCCCAACTTCTTAATGAGTACGAGAACCCTACAGCGTCTTCTCAGCCAGGAAAACACGCATTTTCAGAAAGAGCCGGATAAGTTTGTAGGAAGAAATTATTTATCCAATTCAGATTATACCAGTAACCAGATTGTATTCTTGTTAGGACACAAGGACTTTTTCAACAGGCGCCACTAGCGTGCGATACTCGCAACGAATAAATCCAGCGCCAAATTGGGTGGGATTTGTCCTGTCTTCATCTTAAAATCGGTGTCTTGCAGGTTACGGTAAATGCGCTCTAGATCATCCAGGTTAAAGCCCCGTGACTGGCGAGCTAAGTTCTGGGCAATAAATGGCCGTACACCGACGGCTTTCGCTACACTACCAGGACTTCCCCCAGTAGCCAGATGCTCTTTGACCATCAACAACAACCGAAATTGACGCACAATCATGCCATAGAGACTAAAGGGATCTTGATTCTTGTCACTCATCAAGCGGTGTAGCAGTTGCAGCGCAACCTGCCCGCGTCCATCGCCGATGGCGTCCACCATTTTGAAGATGTTAGCTTCGGGCACGTAGGGCGTCAACACCGCTACGTCGTCTTCGGCAATCGGCTGCCCTTCTTCAACATAACTTACCAGTTTGATCAATTCATTATCAGCACGGCGTAAGTCATTGGCGATGACAGCTGCCAGTGCAGTCGCAGCACGATTGTCAATCTCGCGCTCATAGACTTCGCGGGTGCGCTTCATGATCCAGCCTGTCATATCCTGTGGCGTAGAAAAGTTTTTGATATAGCCGTTATCAGCCCCTTGTGCCAGTTTGACGATGGCATGGTTATTATTGAGTTGTTGCCGTTCGACAAACACCAACCGTGCGTATTCTGGCAGGCCGAGCAGATTGTCTGCCAACAGTCTGATGCCATCTTTTCCGGTTTGTCCGGCGCCGCGCCGCGTCAAGCAACTCAGCATCCCACGTACAATCACCAGTCGCTTGTCCGATAGAAACGGAAATGAGGACACGGCTCCCAACACCTCCGCCGGGCTGCTAGCTGCACCATCAAACTCAGAGGTGTTCAGATCAGCATTTTCACCCATGCCCTCGCGTAGGTTGCCGACGGCTTCATCAATACCCAGGTCATCTTCACCATGAAAGATATAAAAATTGGTCGTCATTAGGTCGCCTTCAGGTTTGTTGCCAACACGACATTATACCCCTTTGATAAAAAGGCCGACAATAAATACATCAGGGACCAGTGAACGTGTATCTATCCTGTGAGTAGTCAAGCGCCTGACCCCATCGCAGGATCAAGGATTCCCATGATCTGAACGTCTTGTTCAAACTCGATGTATTCAGGAGTAAACGGCAGGGAGTCGCCTGCAATCAGAGTTGCTCGCTGTGAGACACCCCATAGATCATCATCGCGCTCTTGATCAATCCCAATCAGGGCAATAATCGTCAGATCATGCGTTTCTTCGGACAAAGATGGAATCCGAAACGTCGGTGTAACCAACTCACCAGGTTCAACCAACTGATTGTAAAATGCGCCTGGGGTGTTCTCAATGGCATCCACTAGCAAGTGTTCGTCAAGGAGGGCCAAGAATCGTACCAGGACGGGGTGGTTCCCAAACGAACCGCCATAAATGAACTCAAACGTGACGTTGGTTTCCTGCTCTGGCTGAATCTGATAGGTTCCAACACCAAGAAAGGTAGAGGGGATCACATTATCAGGGTGGATACCAGCAGCATCGCCTCTCGCTAATTGAGGATGACCCCAGCCCATAGGTACAATCGTTTCGTAGCCGTGTTCATGCGTTGTCCCTAATTTTTTACCTCAGGTTATTGAACCTCGATTGCAGCCTGATCCCCATAAACACTAAAGAGTAAAAAGTAGCCATCGGATGGGCCTTGCAGCAAGCAAGTTGGCACACCAGGGTTGTCAATGCGAACGACCAGGATGTGATGCCTTCCAATTGTTTCAGGAATGGGTAATTGGGTCTTGATCTGTGCAACCTCCGTATCAGTGGCTACCTCGCCATAGTAAACGGGTGTATTCTCCATCACCTCAATCTGCTCATAATCGAGAAACGTAACGATAGCAAATCGGGCGGTTTCAGGGGGAGGTAGGTCGGGCATGGCTCCATTTTCTACGGAGAGATAGCCTGCTTCAATATTGTAATCCAATACCGACCCTTTATCGACGGCTAAATATGTTTCAGGCCAGTTCCAATCTTTATGTATTTCATCCAAGCTCAGGTTAAGCCAGACCGTGAGGTCATGGTCTGCGGGTGGCAGCAGCTGATAGGGCCTGGCAAATACGGGTTCGGGTTCATCAACAAGAAGCGTTTCACGATAACCATAGAAATCAAGAGTAAAAGGATCCCCCTCAATGGGGTTGATGAGAGTGAGAACAACTAGTTCATTTACACCACGCTTGAGCGGTGGTACTTCAATGGTCAGCGTCGATAAATCCTCTGATTTCAAGGTCACATCATAGTATGGGCCGTCTTGGGCATTGATGGCGTCATACAACTGTCGCTCATTAAGCAGAACAATATGCCGGACATGCTGTTCAGCCTCCGGTTCATCATCATTGAGGTAGAGCAGATGATAGGTGACCTCAAAGGCTGTATCAGGTGGAACCTCATAAATGCTATTGTTGTAAATACCTGCTGAAACATCACCAGCCCCCACACCATGCAACACACGCGATCCGCCTGAAGAGCGCATTGGCCTTTCGTTTTTTACTTGCTCCCAGGCACTTAGCGGGCCAAAGACTTGTGACTTATCCCAACACAGTCCATCTTCTGTGGGGCGTGGTGTAATGGGCAGCCCTGCGTAAATGCCAGATCGATGGGCCGGGGAAGATTCTTGGTTAGTATCCGAACAACCGGCAAACAAGGCAACCCCTATCATGCCAGAGAGAATTGATCGCTTTATATACAAAATACGCTCTATCTGATCCGATCCATTAAGATAGAGAGAACTTGAGGCAATAATCGCAGATTCTCTCTGATATATCTAAGCCGGTTTTGATCTAACTGGAGACCTCGTCATTTTCGTCCCATAAAAAGCCATGACCAGTGACAAAATGACGGGTACGTGTGCTATATACTGCTGGGAATACCTCAAAAGCATCAGATGCTTTTCTGGATATTTCATTAGCGCCTGCTGTAAATTTACACTCGAGCTCTTTGTTGCTTGCAATGACCTTGTCGCCCCGTTTGAGCCACTCGACAGCCGCACAAACGTTATATTCTTTATGGATGCCGCTCGTAAGACCTGTTCTGGCTTTGCCTTCGTTACTATAGAGGCTGGCTTGCCCCCAAGCATATCCTCCCTCTAAAGGTGTCACAGGTGAATATTCTAGAGAATCAGAACCCGTTTCATCAATAAATGATGAGATAATTCCTTCACTGGCAACATACCAGTCATATTGATCCTTCTCTGGATCAGGGGGAATGACCCCATCCTGCGCAGAAACAGGCCCCACGACGAGAAGGGCCAGCAAAAGGCACACCAACCCAATCAATTTGATAGACATGATTCTTTCCTTAAGAAGAACTGAGACAAAAAGTTGTCGGGTGTTCACGATGATTGTAATGAAGGGTGGGATGAAATGAAAAGCAGCGATATTCAGTGTTGATTCGCTATACCTTCCGAAGGTAAGATAACACTATATGAGGTTAGTGTCAAATGAAATATTGACACCAAGAGCAAACAAATGACGTCTGAGAGGATTGGTCAGTCGAAGAGGTGCTAGAACACATTCTGCAAGGCGAGAAGAATTATCTAGAGGCCACCCGCCGCGCACGCCCCCAGATGAGGCGACCTGATCGCAGTATGAAGGGCTTATTCGACGACTTCAATCATGCCTGCTGTAATTTCGACTTCAAAAGGAAACCGATAACCATCGGGTGGCCCGGCAAGATGACACATGGGCACGCGTGGATACGGGATGTGGATGGCCGTGAAAGTGTGTTCACCAGGGTATTCCGGTTGGGGCAGAGTCACCGGGATACGTGCAGATTGGTCGTGTTCAATCGTTCCGTAGAACACATCCCCCTCAACTTGAGGAAAAACATCAACTTGTTGATCATCCAGCAGGGTGACCAGGGCAAATTGCATGGTTTCAGCATCTGGCAAGTGTTTCGCACCTGCGTTGCCATTGCCTTGATAAGCTACATCAATATGAAATGATAAATCATCCTCTCCACTCATGGCGACAGGCTCATCCGAATAGTCCCAGGATTGTCTCGCATCACCCCAATGCAGATCAAGGATTCCCATGATCTGAACGTCTTGTTCAAACTCGATGTATTCAGGAGTAAACGGCAGGGAGTCGCCTGCAATCAGAGTTGCTCGCTGTGAGACACCCCATAGATCATCATCGCGCTCTTGATCAATCCCGATCAGGGCAATAATCATCAGATCATGTATCCCTTCGGACAAAGGGGGAATCTGAAATGTCGGTGTAACCAACTCACCAGGTTCAACCAACTGATTGTAAAATGCGCCTGGGGTGTTCTCAATGGCATCCACTAGCAAGTGTTCGTCAAGGAGGGCCAAGAATCGTACCAGGACGGGATGGTTCCCAAACGAACCGCCATAAATGAACTCAAACGTGACGTTGGTTTCCTGCTCTGGCTGAATCTGATAGGTTCCAACACCAAGAAAGGTAGAGGGAATCACATTATCAGGGTGGATACCAGCAGCATTGCCTGTCGCTAATCGGGGATGACCCTCTGAGACTTCCTTCCATTGCTCATGTAAACCCTGTGTAGGCAAACCTAAAGCGAATACATCCCAGCAGAAGGCATCCCCAGGAACAGGGGTAATAGGAAGAGGAGATAACGGATCTTGACCCTCTGCCTGCCCCCGAAGGGGGAACAGCAACATTCCAATTAAGATTAGAAATACAAATACTGCTCCACTCAACCTAGTCGATAGATAATCCCATTTTATAAAGACTGTCATTGGTTGCCTTTTTATAAATTAGAGATAGATACTCTAATCGGAATATCTATATTGTGAAGTTAATTAGAGAGGGCATTTGCCTCGAGGACTACTTACCTCGGTCTCACCAACAGATATAAGTTGTCTGAGCGTATTAAAGACCGCATGTTCACTTTTGACCGCGTAAATATCAATTGGACTACAATGTCTCTGAAAACTCGATACAGTATCTACTTTTTTTTCTCCGCCTGTCTTCATATCACACTGTAATGTTTGAGTCTCCGCTATGACCTTGCTGTTTTTGGTAAAGCTTATAACTCTGGCACAGGTCTCAAGATGGGTTGTCACATGATCAAGTAGTCCAGTTTCTGCGTCACCATAGGCCCATAAAAGATATTGAAATTTTACTCTTGATAGACCATAAGCGATGGCTGGATTGCTCATCAAATAAGGGATATCCTCCCCAACTACTTCCTGTCCGACCAATGGAAGAATTAAGACTTCACTGGTATAGACGGAGGGAACGAACTCAGACCCAGTGCCTTCTTGCTCTGCAAGTGAGGGATCGTCAGGGGCTTCATCCTCTTGCGCAGAAACAGGCCCCACGACGAGAAGGGCCAGCAAAAGGCACACCAACCCAATCAATTTGATAGACATGATTCTTTCCTTAAGAAGAACTGAGACAAAAAGTTGTCGGGTGTTCACGATGATTGTAATGAAGGGTGGGATGAAATGAAAAGCAGCGGTATTCAGTGTTGATTCGCTACACCTTCCGAAGGTAAGATAACACTATATGAGGTTAGTGTCAAATGAAATATTGACACCAAGAGCAAACAAATGACGTCTGAGAGGATTGGTCAGTCGAAGAGGTGCTAGAACACATTCTGCAAGGCGAGAAGAATTATCTAGAGGCCACCCGCCGCGCACGCCCCCAGATGAGGCGACCTGATCGCAGTATGAAGGGCTTATTCCGCCACTTCAATCACAGCACAAAGATGAGGACATTTACCGTGGGCTTACCAGCAGTCATAAGTTGTTGGACTGCATCATGGCTTGGCATAAATTTGGGGTTTGATGACAATGGAGCCGATCTTACCCATTTCGGTAACGAGTTGATTGAACATGGCATCGCTATGGTATGTGCCGACGATTGCACCCCCTGAGCCTGCGAATTTGGCCGTTGCGCCGCATTGGCGGGCGGTTTGAACCATCAAGTCTTGCCAACCGGGGAGTTGGGCAATACTGAGGCGGGTATTGTAGTTTTCGTTGATAAGCGCCCCTAGTTTGTTCATGTCGTTTTGGAGCAGGGCATCCCGTCCATCAACTGCGAGTTGGGCGAAGTGCTGCATGGCATTGACTACCTCTGCGTCGCCGCGCTGGAAGCGCCCACGAATATCATTATGGAAGGTTTCGGTGGGTTCACTGAGGTCCGTATGATAGGCCACATATAAGGATGGTTGGTAGCCGAGGTTGAGCTTTTGGTAAACATAGTAAGTGATGGCGTTGATTTCACGCCTTTGGTTGGTGTCAAAATCCATGTACACAATGTCTTCATAGGATTGTATCACCCGGTCTTGCAAGCCCGCAGCAATACCCAGTTCATCCGTTTCGACACTCAAGACAAAGCTAGGCTGAATGGGAAGTGGGAGTTCGACATGGTAATAGGCCATGAGGCAGCGAAGCGTAGCGGTGATAATAGAACTTGATCCGGCTAAGCCTACCTGACGGGGAATATTGGATTCGTAGCGGACGGAGAAGTTCTGTTTATGTAGGGGGATGTTCTGTGATTGGCAATATTCAACAAAGCGTTTGATGGTGGCTTTAATCAGGCGGATGCCGCCATAGTAGCCATGGAGTTGTACATCGTTGGCCAGATCATAGATAGAGCGAAAGCGGGCCCGATCATGCTGTGCCAAGACGATTTCTACCGTGTCCCATTCATAGAGGACGACCTCTGACCAGAAATTGCGCACGCTGATGGCGATGGTCTTGCCGTTGTAGCCATCGGAGGGATTGCCGAGCAATCCGGCCCGGGCGTAGACCCGTTTGCGTATGATTTCCACAAGATTAACCTTTATCCATCAAGGTCTGGAGATATTCACGCAGCGAATCACCATGTTTTTCGTCTGCCAGAGCAAACTCAACGAAAGCGCGGAAGTAGGCATCAAAGTTGCCGATGTCGTAGCGCCGTTCGTTGGTATTCAGGCGCACACCATAGATTTTTTTGCCTTCTTGAATCATCAGCCGGATGGCGTCCGTCAGTTGGATTTCGCCGCCGAGGCCGGGTTGAGTTCGATCTAAGGCGTCAAAGATATTGGGGGTAAAGATGTAGCGGGCAGCGATGGCGAGGTTGCTGGGCGCTTTTTTGAGTGATGGCTTCTCGATAACGTCTTCTAGCTCAAAGAATTCATGATCGCTTTGGGGTTGGGCGATGCCATAGAGATGGACTTCATTGTCGGGGACTTGCTCAAAGGCGATGACCGCCGCGCAGTTGTTGTTTTCAAAACACTGCTGCATCCGGGCTACGATATCGCTTTCGGCATTAATGCCAATGATTGAATCGCCCAACGCGGCAACGAAGGGCTGGTTGCCAACGAAAGTTCGCGCACAAGAGATGGCATGACCCAGACCCAGTAATTCCCGTTGACGGGTGTAAAAATAGCGGGCGTGGAAACGGTCAAAGGAGAGTTCTGCCAGTAGTTCTTCTTTGCCTTTTTCACGCAGCGCTTCGACCAGTTCGTTGTTGACATCAAAGTGATTTTCGATGGAGGCCTTGCCGGGGCCAGTGATGAACAGAATTTGATTGATGCCAACACGAGTCAGTTCCTCGACAATGTATTGAACGACGGGTTTGCGCCCGATGGGGAGCATCTCTTTGGGTTGTGACTTAGTGGTGGGTAGCAGACGTGTGCCTAATCCGGCGACAGGAATCACAGCGATATTCATTGGGACGACTTCCCTTTGTCGTTGTTGTTGCAGATGCCACTATACAAGCCAGCAAGTTCCTTATGCAAGGATTAATCTACTGGAGATTGGGGACAATGACCCGCCACAGCAGCCAAACATCAAAGAGGGGGACCAACATAAACGGGATCAAAAGCAACCAGGGCGAATGAACCAGTAGATGCTCATGGTTGACGGGGATGTACTTGGCGAGAATGTTGGAAATGAGGCGCCGCCATGCGTCCATGCCCAATGCAAACAGGACACCAAGAGGAATCAGCATGGGGAACAAGTAGCGGCCCTGATACTGTTGGAATTCGGTGTTATAGTAGAGGAATGCCAACGTGGAGAACAAGATCGTGCTAAGCAGAATGAGCCAGCAGTTGCGCTGGGCTGATGTGATGGTTTGGGGGGAGTTGCGATTGATGCCTAGGCCAGAAAGGATGACCGTCCCTAGCAGACCTATCGCCGTGTAGATACAAGGCTGCATGGGCACACCCATCCAACCGAATTGTCCCCAGAAGCTGTTGAAGGTCGTTTGCATCAGTTCACGCAGGTATCCGCTAAAACCGAGCAGGTCTATACGATCTGCAGTACGGGGTTGACCAACAACAACAAAATCATGCGCCGCCAGACCGAGGAAATCTGGGAAGCCATAGCTGTCGAAATTCCGCAGCCACCACAGACTGCCTAAGACCAATGCTGGAAGAAGAAAGCCAAGCCAACGACGTAGCAGCACGCCTAATGGCAAGCTGTAGGTATCGCGGCGGGTTTCTTCCGGGAAGGTATTTTCTGCAGATTGGTGGACAGCCTGAAGATGGGCACTCAGCCACTTGAGGACGATCGCTAATATCACGATTCCTACCATGAAGTAGGTTGTGGATTTAGTCAACAAGCCGATCCCAACCAGCACACCCAAATGCCAAGGTTGAACGGAGTGCTCCTGATAGGGGATGTCTTTGAGATAAGCCATAATCGCTGCAAGGGTGCAAGCGACAACCGCCCAGCCCAGCGCGTCGTTGTTGACAGAGGCCAGGATATGGAGATGTTGGGGCAAGAAAGCAACAAAAGCGGTTCCACTCAAACTTAACCAGGGCTGCTGGGGGAACAGGATGGAACCTGTTGAATAGGCAGCCAGGATGATCATGAGACCGAACATGGCAGAGAATAAACGTAAGGTCGTCAGATCGCCATCGCTGAGCAGGTAAATGGGCGTTGCCAGAAGATAATACAAAGGCGGTTGATGGTCTTCGTACTGCACGCTGTCGAGTTTGTCGAGGTACTCAGGGGCAAAGCGTTGGTTGAGTAGTTGTTGCAGGTAGGCTTGATCCCAATCACCCCTTTCAATAATGGGCGTGGTGCCAGTCTTAGCGATCTGGGCGATGTAGTTGTAGTGGGCGGGTTCATCAGGTGTTTGCCAGTCAGGAGTCCGCACGGCATACAGCCCGGCAAGAATCAGATAAACGATGAGAATCGTCGCTAATAGGATGTTCTCGACCCTATATTGTGTCATTTTGGCCTCCTGCATATCAAGAATAAAGACATCATGCAGCTAGCGCCATAGCCAAAATGTCCAGACCGAGTTCAAAGGAAAATCAAACCTTGCGGGAATAGAAAATTTGTTCTATTCTGTGGTAATATCTATCGGAGAAGCGTTTGTTTTCTGTAATATCTAATCTAACCGGGAGGTTGGGGTACATGGATGAAAAGTCAGAACATAAATTGAATCAAAAAGTGCAACAGCGCGAGGATTTGATACAGCGGATTCTTGATTATATTCGATGGTATATCAAGACCGAGAAGCGTTCGCCTAGTTTTGATGAAATTGCAGAAGGGTGTTTAACGGTACGCTCAAATGTGGCCCGTTATATTGATATGCTGGAAGGGCGGGGGCATATCAAGCGGATACCCGGCGTGCCACGCAGTATCGTGTTGGTGGAACCGGAGGATGATTAGCGCTACAGCTGGCACAGGGCAAGTGGCTTCCGCCGAACTTTGTGTTCGCCTTTAGTTGGCAGGGCGTGTCCAACCCACACGTGCACTGCCCGTAAAATGTATTGGCCGGCTGGTCATAGGCATTGCTGTTCAGCAAACGCAACCACCAATGGTGTGATTGCCTCTGCGATCTCAATATTACCTACCGCGTCTGCATGAACATCACTGACACTAATCCGGCTGGTGTAACTTGGTATGGTGGCTGCACCCGCACGCTCTGCCAGGGCCTCCCCTTCAAACCCAACTAACAACACATCGTCATGTGTCTTGAGCCATTCAATATCCTGATCAAAGCGGCTTTCAGTTTGCTCTGTTGCCTGCCCTGAGACTCGGCCTTGTATCTTGTCCAGGACATACATGTAGGTCAAGATGGCGCGAGGTGTACTCCCCTCGTCATCATCTACATCAGTTTCCAAGGGGGGATCAGCATCGTTTGAGGTAATGAGATAGATATAACCATCCGCTTCGATTTGTTGCAGCCGCGTGATGACATCAGCGCTGCTGTATCCAGGCAATCCAGCATTGACCACATAGACATCAGGCAACTGCTCAGATACGAGATTAACCCAGGTTTCATTATCGTTGACGCCCATACTAAATGTGACACTATCACCCAAAAAAGCGATGGTGAAAAAAGGCTTGCGTGTCCGTACGCATCAGTGCGATGAATGTGGCTTCACGGCGGATCGAGACGTGAACGCTGCACGGAATATCCTCGATCTTGCAATAGCTTAGCAATCAGGTGGGCCAGGACGTGGCCTTCAGGCGCTAACGTGGTTCGTTGGAACGTGCGTAGCCTGAGAAGCGCCCTCGAACCAAAGGTTCGCCTTTAGTTGGGTGAGCCGTCATGAAAAGACAGGCCATCGGGGGCGCGAGTTGGTTATGTCGGGGGAACAAGCCTGGCCGAAGGTGCGGTAGCCCGTCAGAACGAAGAGGGAGGAGACTCAGCTGCTCCCCTGAACGAACAGCACTGCCTTAATGCCGCGCAATCTCGCGCAAGGCAGCCATATTGGCGACTCGAAGCTGCTGCTCAACTTGTTGTACGATGCCCTGTTCCTCCCAGAGCCGCAGTGTTTGCTTTAACCAGACGGTATCGACACCTGTCGCCCGTGCCATTTTGCGTTTGTGCATCCGTTCTGTCACGATGCCACTAGCATGATCAACCATCAACAAAAGCAAACTCGCCAACCGCACCTCCGCATCACAGATCGAATGCTCATGGACGTTGCGATGTAAGCTATGGAGATACTTGCCGATGGATGTCAGGACCTGAGTTGCCATTTCGGGATGAGTTGCCATTGTGGCATAAAAAACGTCGCTGTCGAGGGCCGTCAGGCTGCAATCACCCACCGCATCAACAGAGACCCCCCGTTTTTCACATGCTAACATCGACATCTCGCCCACGACTTCATAGGGACCGAGCGTGGCCAGAATCAGCTCTTCACCGTTTTCGTAATGCCGGGTCACATGAACCTGCCCATCCTCAATGATATAGAAACTGTCGCCAGGATCGTCCTGTCGAAAGAGATTGTCGCCCGCTTCCAGTTCAACCGCGCGGCAGGCCGCTGCCAGCTGATGAATCAGGGGTTCGGGTGTTGTCCTCAAAAAATGCACGTCTCGTAATCTTGCGGTAGCCTCCATCGCATCATCTCCCAATAAATTCTACTTTCGAGATACTTCTATTGTATACCAGGTTTTGACACGACCACCCGAATTCAGGCAAGAAGATGAGGTGAGTCTTGAAAGAACCTGTCGAGTTGGATTTCCCTGCCTGGCAACAGGAGTGCTGAATTTTGTAGATATAACTTGACAATTTGGATAAGCCCTGTGTATGGCTTTTCTTTGCCATCATCGGAAGCCCCACCTGAATACAGAACACACGTTCAACCAAATCAACTCTTTTTCAGGTACACTCAGGTTGTATCGACACACTTGGAGACCGTTTTGACCGCCATTTCCCGCTACTTCCCACCGATTCTCCCCGGTTTTCCGCCGGTGTCTTCCGCGTTGCTGCCGCCGTTTTTTTGTTGCGCGGCGGCGGCAACATCTGGTCAGCAAGGTAAAGAATACTTATACTAAAGGGTGTTAAGAATCAAAGTAGGAAAAAGGCATGTTGATCCCTTCTGATTTAGAAATTGCCCAGAATGCCACTTTAGTTCACATCAACCAAATCGCTGAACAAATGGGGCTCGATCCTGACATTGACCTGGAACACTATGGCAAACACATCGCCAAGATCAATCTAGAGGCGCTAGAACGCTTGCAGAATCGCCCCAACGCCAAATATGTCGATGTCACGGCAATCACACCGACACCACTCGGCGAAGGCAAATCAACCACGGCAGTTGGTTTGGGGCAGGCCATGAAGTACATCGGCAAAAATGCCATCGTCACCGTCCGTCAGCCTTCGCAGGGGCCAACCTTTGGTATTAAAGGAGGGGCGGCAGGTGGTGGTTACAGCCAGATTGTGCCGATGGAGAACTTCAACTTGCATCTAACAGGTGATATCCATGCTATTTCTGCGGCCCACAACCTCGTCGCCGCCATGATTGACGCGCATCTGTATCATGGCAACGACCTCAACATCAACCAACACAACATCCCTTGGCGGCGAGTGGTCGATTTAAATGATCGGGCGCTGCGCAATGTAATTGTCGGTCTGGGCAAGCGCGTGGATGGTGTGCCGCGTGAGACAGGCTTTGACATCACCGTTGCTTCCGAGATTATGGCGATCCTGGCACTGACGACCTCGCTCCAGGATTTGCGCCAACGCATTGGGCGGATGGTGGTGGCTTATGACAAGGATCGCAAACCAATTACAGCCGAAGACATCAAAGCAGCGGGTGCGGCAACCGTACTGCTCATGGATGCCATCAAGCCCAATCTGATGCAAACACTAGAAAACACACCAGCACTCGTGCACTGTGGCCCGTTTGCCAACATCGCACACGGCAATTCCTCTGTCATCGCTGATATGATCGCTATGAAATGCGGCGATTATGTCATCACCGAAAGCGGCTTTGGTGCCGATATTGGGGCAGAAAAATTCTTCAACATCAAGTCGCGGGCCTCTGGGCTAAAGCCGAACGCGGCAGTGCTGGTCGTGACCATCCGGGCGCTCAAAGCCCACACAGACAAGTACAAGATCATCCCTGGCAAACCCCTTGATCCTGGCTTAACCGAGGAAAATGTCGCCGATGTTGAGATAGGGGCAGCCAACATGATCCGTCATCTGGAAAATATGCGCAAATTCGGCGTGAATCCGGTGGTAGCGATCAACGTTTTCTCTGATGACACTAGCAAAGAAATTGCGGCTGCCCGAGAGATTGCCCAAGCACACGGCGCAGTAGGAGTGGCGGAAGCTCGTCATTGGGCTAAAGGTGGCAAGGGTGCGGTTGAACTGGCGGAAATGGTGGTGACAGCCTGTGACCAACCGAACGACTTCAAGCTTTTGTATCCTGATGATTGGGACGCGAAGCGCAAGATTGAGACCATTGCGACTGAAATCTATGGCGCGGATGGTGTGGATTATACCGCCCTGGCAGATCGCCAGATTACGGCCGTGGAACGCAATGGCTTTACCCACCTGCCCATTTGTATGGCGAAAACACACCTGAGCTTCAGCGATAATCCTGCTCTGAAGGGTGCGCCGACGGGCTTCACCATTACCATTACTGAAGTTCGTACATCCGCCGGAGCAGGCTTCATCTATCCATTATGTGGTGACATGCGCACCATGCCCGGTCTGCCCAAAACACCAGCCGCAATGCAGGTCGATATTGACGAAAACGGCAAAGTCGTGGGCTTGTTTTAGATGGCTAAAGCTCCGATATCACCCGCATGTAAAGCGTCGGGGAAGCATCAGCAAAAATTCAGGTAAATCATGATGAAGATACTACAAATGTTGGTTTTGGTGCTCTGTGTAGGATGGGCCCCGCAGGCGCAAGATAGACCCTTGGACACCAACGACCCAGGTCTGTTCTGGTTGTGGACAGAAGCGCAAATGGGAACTGAAAGACCGGGAGTTAAACTGCGCTTGTGGCTTGGTCATAGACCGTGACCACAATGCAGCGAAGAATATTCTTGAGGCGGGGCATCGCCTCATACTGTCTGAGTCGGAAGAAGACCAACCTGATTTATTCAGGCGGCGTCCGGCGTTCACGGCAGAAGCCCACTGAACCTTTGGTTCGCCTTTTGCTGTGGGAGTATGTCATCAGGCATGGAGTTGACAAAGTTACCAACAGAATTGTGGGCATTGGACAACTTGCAAGTATTAAATCTAAGTTTCAACCACCTATTAAGTTTACCTGCCGAAATCGGGCAGAAGGGAGCCAACAGATGTTGGCAGGGATCCCAACGAGCAGGTATCTCATGTTGATCACAGACCAGATGCCAACTCAAGAAATATGCGCCCTGGCTCACACGCTCATGATGGTTCTGAAATTGCTGGGCAGCCAAAATCTCAGCGTTACTCATTTAAAATCCAGGATGATGAACTCATTCTAATTAGCTTTCTCTAAATGCCTTCAACTCCATAGTTTTTCAGGTAAACTAAGGTGGTCATTTCTTTCTCCTACAGGATTTAAAGAATAGAGAACGCACGTTCTGCCATCCGTTCTCCCAACCTACACTTTTTCAGCTAAACTGAAACTGCTGACTAACCCGCTCAACACTCATTTTTGCTGCCAGTTCTCCGCTATTGCAGCAATCTTTTTTGTGTGCTGCCGCAACAAGGGGAGTGATGAATATCACGGACAGGCAAATCAATGAGATGAGCTAGATAGCGATGGCATTCTGCGTTGATGCCCCCGACACGAGGGGTATAGATCAGGGCTTTGTAGGTCGCCCCTATAGGACCAGACAGCTTGCTATCCAGTATGAGAATCATCTCATCCTGTTCAAGGGGAGTGGGGATTCTTGAGTTTATCATTTAGCTCTGCTATTGTATTATGAACTTAACATCCTGGACGTGTTGCATCTATAAATATACTTTTCTCCACTCCCCGAATCATCAACCAGTGGAAAAAGAGATTGCCTATTGGTATAATTAAGAATAGATGAAGTCCAGATAGAGGGAAAATTATGATTTGGGTTGGCTGGTTATTATGGGCGCTTGTGTGGGGAACGATAGGCTCTTTTGGCACGGCGTATTTACATGAGCAACAAGGCCGCGATGTCACTATGGGTGGATTGATGGGGCTGGTTGTTGGGGCAATTGGCGGCATTTTCTTCCTGATGTTGTTCTGGGTGTGGCTCTATTACCGGAATCCGTATACCCCCATTGGACGGGTGTATAATCTGCGGAAGCGTTGGTACAACTGGTACAACTAACGGGTTAAATTAATTGTAACCGAGCTTGCCTGAAGCCCTTTCCGACCGCAGATGATTTCAAACTCCACTTTTGCACCTTCTTCAAGGGTACGGACCCGTTCTCTTGAGAAATGAAGCCAAATCTCTTATCGCCGTTGACCCATTTGACCGTATCTTGTGTATGATTTGACAGAAAAGGGCTTTAGCGCACCGTCCAACATGGATTGTGACACTCTGCTACGACTAGAAGGTGAATCTTCGGTTTGGTGCAGCTCTGAAGAACGCATGTCCCAACGGACTACGTTCACCTTCAAGGGTGCGTCCCACCCACTTCACACGGCTGTGACAGCCTCTGTGTGACCAGGCAATTAGCGCACAATACGTCGTGCGAAGCAATGCCTCACCGCCACAAGCCTGTTTTTGTCAGGGTTTCAACCAAAGTGAGGGGAAACCCAAGGCTCCCCTCTTGAGCCTTGGCACCATTTCAGTGGGTGCACAAGCGACCAGTCCGCTAAGGAGCAGGTTGATTGGCGTTAGGCTAGATGCCCAACCGCGGGTGTTTCATAGAAAATTGGCATGGAGACCCCCGAACTTTCAGTTCGCAATGCCTTTCTCATTGAGGTAAAATAGGCGCATGAAATTGACGGTCAAAATCAAGCTCAATCCCGATCCAGACAGCCGCAAGCTGCCGCATGAAACCCTTCAGCGGGCGAATGTGGCCCTGAGAGACCAAACTCTTGAGCAAGTTCAAACTCCATCACCTGTGCTACTACGATGTGCACCAACGCTTTGAGTTGACCGCGCAGATGGTGGTGTGGGCATTGGGCAAGGTGGTCGATAGCTACATGCTGTGATCGCAAAACCAGGCACACGTTTAGAAAACACAGCGCGTTTCCCTTTGATAGTCGCATCCTGAAGTTCAGGTTGGATACCTAGGAAGTCTCGATCTGGACACTCGTTTGGTGTATCTATCAGTAAGAAATTAACTCTATCTGAAAATTGATTGCCACGCAACGTGGATGTAGTGGCCCCACACAGGAGGTTATGACCTATGCTGTTCTTACTTGTTCGCCGGATTTCGCAAGCTTAGCCCTCAACGAACTCTGCCGTCATCACTCGCAAGTCCATTTCGTTAATAAGCTTTCCACCCAGCACCATCTCATCTACACCAACTGCACCTTCTCTGAACTGGCCCAACCCTGGCGGCAGCGGCTTCCCATTTACCTGCATCATCTGTTTCCTGTTCAGCAACAGCGTTTATTACACAACACACTGGACGACTGTTATCGTCTGCGTCAGCACATTAGGCTGCATTTTCCAGGTCAGTATGTGGTTCAAGTACGGGTTGTTGGCCATGCGCCCTATACCGCCCAAGACATTGAATACAGCATCAATCCCATCCAGACGACACAGGTCGCAGCGGAGGGTTGTGTCCTATCGATCCTGATTGCTAACCGCCGTGCTTATATTGGTTCCTCTTGGGCACACGAGAATCTCTCGCCCTGGCCAACAGGCCGTCCTTATTTTGCTGAATCTATGCCTAACCGTGCCGGGCTCAAGTTACTGGAAGCCCTATACACATTCCAGATTCAACTACGCTCTGGCGATCATGTGCTTGATCTGGGTGCAGCACCTGGTGCATGGACGGAGATGCTACGCCGCCGACACCTGCGGATCACAGCTGTTGCCCCCACAGCAATGTATGATTGGCTTCAAGATGACCCGGCTGTCCGCAACTATACGATGACAGCAGAGGACTATCTGACAATCTGCGACGCCACCTACGATCTCATCGTTAATGACATGATCCTGGACGCACAGGACTCGGCGCGGCTGATGGTGGGTTATGCTCGGTACTTGCGCCCACATGGGATCGCCATTATGACGCTCAAGCTGCGACAACACAATCGGCGTCGGGTGATGGATCATAGCTTTCGTCTGCTGCGCAAGCAATACAAAATCATCCGTGTGCGCCAGTTGGTCAGTAATCGCAAAGAGGTGACACTTTTCCTACGCAAGAAAACCTGAAATCGAGTAGATAGTAGGTTTGTGAGACGGGGTCAATTGGCGGGTTGGGCAACATTCGATTAAGTATCTATCTGAGCAATCAAAAAGTTCTTGAAGAAAAAGGGAAACTCGTTGAAATTGGTGGCAACAAACACCCCAAGCAACGGGATCAAGGACATCATCGAGAAGTGTTGCATGGGATGGGTATGGGTTGTGGACCGGACGTCAATGCAAAGCAGTTCACATGGTCAAAGTTAGCTTAACTAAGTCGGTGCCAGCCCCTCTGGAAAGGAGCCAAACGGATCGTGGCCAACAAGTCGCAAAGTTGCATCGGTTGGTGGGCAAACGCGAGATGCCGCTTGCGGTTCATATCCCCGCTGCCAATGAACAGGCAGGCGATCTGATTATGACGACCCACATCAAGCCTCGCCGTCGCCCCAGGGAAAATCCTACGCCTTTCTCTCCCTTCTCCTCCCTGCATCCCAGCAAACTTCCCAGGTATAGAACATGAGTCCTAAAATGCCCTATTTTGGGCTATAATAAAAATATCTGGTCATAACAAACTGGAACAACTGCCACAATTGCAGCAAAAAAAGGGGTGCATCCGAGATTGGGGGTAAGGTTAGGCAGCTTGCTGCGATAAGTCATCGAATGTATCGGCCATACAATTGTATCAACTGTGTCATCAAGGCCCTAGGTGGACGCTGCTTGAGTTGGGTGAAGAAGTGGCTCAGGCGCTTTCGTGAGAGCGACCCCGCTACTGCCCGCATCGGGTCGTGGCTGGTGTGTAGGATGCGATCCTGAGGTTACCAGAATAACGACGTCTCGTAAAACCCACAGGTTTCAGCGATATAAGAGGTTATCCGGCCATGCACTTTCCAATTAACTCAGGCGGCATCCAGCATTAACGGCAGAAGCCCGTTTGCTTTTAGCCGCGAGTTCATAACACATAGTTCACCAAGATCTTCAGATGTGGTCATCGTAATCAGAATTGGCCGTTGCGCTCAGGGGTTGTATGAAACAATTATGCGCAAAAATACCTACTATAGTGAGCAGGTCGCTGATCTAAGCTAATTCGTGGGATAAGGTCATTTCAATCAGCATCATCGGGTTAAAGGTAAATACTTGAATGATGGGGATAAGCTTCATGGCATACTGATCACGTTTGTCCTGTGGTGCATCTAGATCAATAAAACTGATAATCTCCTCCGCAAGGTCTTTTTGGTGTATCCGCAGACCCGTATCCATGTTGTGGATGGCATCTGCATGCTCTCGTTTCCAAGGCACGATGACCTCTCGAACAATATCAATGGCCTTATTAATGTTGGTCAGGTTGATACTGATACTGCGATTTTCTTTCGGCGCGACGATGGAATTAATGCCCATTTCGTAGTGTGATTGGTTGGTCATATCATCTACGATTACCTGAATATCCTCAAGTGCCTTCAGAAAACTGCTGACGTCCGTTATGAGGGTGTGAGGTGTAAGTTGGTAGACACCAACCATTTCTTCTGTTGCTTTGTGGGTGTCTTTAATAAAGATGGTGCGCTCGGTTGGCTCATCACTGCTGAAGTAGATATAGAAGGCCAGTTGCCCCATCCGCACTTTGTCGCCATTGTGAATACGTTGCGGGGCACTGGGCAGCAGAGCAGATTCATTCAACCAGGTTCCGTTGGTGCTACCTAAGTCCTGAATGACATAACCTTTCTCAATGGGCTTGATGGCGGCATGGAGGCGCGAGACACCTTTTAGACCACCACTATAATCCATTAAGTTGACCGTCGGTTCTGTTTCGCCGGGTACAAGTCGACCAAAGGTGATATTTTCTTGTTGACGATCAATGAAAAGTGGGCGCTCATCACCAACAAAAAACAGAACGAACGAATCGCTGTAGACGCTGGTGAGTTTTTCTGCTCGTTCCAAGATGTCTGATGAGGGCGCTGCGCTCTCATTTTTGATTTTGTATGTCTTTGAACCTGGGGAAAAAGTGGAACCACAATGGCTGCATACCAGTGCATTGGCTGGGTTATGTGTCTCACATTTGAGACAAATTTTGTAATTCATAGATCGCCTTAATTCAAAGTGAAAAAAGTTGCAAAGAAATGATGAAACCCAGCATATTACGCTAACGATAACTTATATAAAAGATTATAACTCCCAATCCCTCGTATTGTCTGAATTTTTTCTGAATTTTCTAAAGGCCGATGAAGAATCAGCAAATAACTGGATACTATTATGAAGCAGAGACAAACGTATTTTAATTGCGTATAATGACTATATTGACTGAATGATCCAGCTCATGAAACAAATATGCCGCCCTGAAGAAAGGACGGCATCAAAATTGAATGAACGTTATTCAAGGACACGATCGAGTTCTAGGGTCATGGTAACGGTAGAGTAGGCGTTAATAATCACGTTGACTGTATCCGTCTCTGGGACTTCGATTTGCGTTGTGAACTGCTTCAAGCCCCAACCGTTGATGGTGGCGAAGGTCTCATTATTCTGGCTGAAATTAATGGCGGGTGCTGACCAGTCTTCTTGTGATTCCAGTGTCACCGTTAGGCGCACGGTTTCTCCGGCTGTGCCTTCAAAGGTGAAAATCTGGTCGTAGGTTTCGGAGTCAAAGCTGGCCGTCACCGGGCCATCATTCAGCGAAGGTAGCTGTGATTCAGTCAGGGAGACAGTGATATCCCCAAGCAGAGTAGCGGCTGGTTTTGCCGGCGAGATAATCAGATAGTAGGTTTCTGATTGATCCAACAGGATTTGCGAAAGGGCGGGATCAAATGAAGTTGTTGTATCGTCGATTTGATGCTCAACATAACCCCAGGCGCTGCTCAGTTCCATCTTTGTATCGAGCAGACCACCACTGTCAACTGTGATGTCCACAATGCTCGTGGTGTCATTCTCGATGGCAAAGTAGAGGACATTCACGTCTTCCTCGAATGTGGCAGTAACTGTTTCACCCAGAGTTAGTGGCTCTGCATCCACCAAGTTTACTGCGAGTGTATATGTGCCGCTTGGTGTTATATTTAGAGTATAGTCTCCTGTTTCTTCAACGGTGTAGGGGCCAAGGCGTGAATGCAATTCATTGATGTAAGTGCCGTATTCCGAATAGGTATTGCTCGGTGGCCGCATTTCGATGTTGGTATCATAGCTCTGTGTGTCGTATAGGTCAATGATCACCACATCCCCCGCACTCATGGGAATAGTAAAAACCGAAATGTCATCACCGACCTCACCTGTAACGACCTCACCATACTCAATGATGTTATTTTCGATAGCCATCAGAGAAAGAGTGTAGGCTCCGCCCGTCCCGTCACTGATGCTGGCAGTCTGAATGGTGTAGGTCCCATCGTTTGGAATAGTATAGCCACTGATGCGCGAATTAAGACCATCTCCGCCATCATCATCATAGACCAGTTCATTACCCTGACTATCAAGCAGATAAAGGTAGGCATCAAAATCATCTGATTCCAGATCAATCTGCACGAGATCGCCTTCGCGGGCTTCAAACGTATATTCAGTGCGCTCGCCGATTGTGAGTTCGGCGACGATGGTGTCACCGATATCAAGCGATTCTTGGCCGAAAACGCTGCCCATGATGGACAGCACAACAATGAGTCCAATTAACAATTTGGTACGCATATAGGGTTCCTTCCTAATTATTCCACTTTTGTGACGCTCTGTGACGACTGAAGGCGACCTACAAGGTCGCCGAACCTTCGATTCGCTGCGGCTTGCGTCGGGCTAAAGCCCACGTTCTGTCATTGAAGGACTTTTAGGCTACATAGGATACTAGCATCATTTATGTGATTAGACAATTACTCTATCATCCAGAGTTTCTAGCTGTTGTCAGGCACACAAACTAAAAAGTTACGCCGCGCCCTTCTGGGACGGTCAACGGGACATAGGTCTCGTTGTTCCACCAAGGGGATGCGGCGCACAATTGGAGCATTTAGACTAATCACCCCGCTCAATGTGTTCCAGGTTGGAAACATGCCCTGCACACCCCTTGAAACGCTACCCATTACTGACACACTCAACTCGTCATGCAAAAGCCATCAGTATCCATTTTCCAAAAATCAGTCATTTATTTTTCTTAGAAAAGAGAACACCTGATTAATGAACGTGTTATAAGTTGTTGATCGATCTCGGAGCAATTCGGTCAAGTTATAATACGTCCATTAATGGATCGTCTTGGATACGTGTGCGAACTTCTGCTGTGATACAACTGGCTATGAAAATGGTGGTGACTTCGGCATTATCACGCCTGGATTCCTCCAGCGATTTCTTTGCAGCACCATAACGCTCTAATGCCCCAGCTGGATCCGCACCACCTTTCACCTCCATAACACATAGGGTCTCACCATTTGTATCAAGCAGAGAAATATCTGGCTCGCTTGAAAATACAATAGATCGCTTATTGGTCAGAAGCATCCCCCGATACTTATAAATGTTGCCTAATTGGTCGTCAAGCAGTTCAGGATCATATTTTTCATGAGTTGCTCCGGTTCGTGGAATCAAGGCGCCCAACAAATCACGCTCTTTAACTTGGGTTAACAGCAACCGTTGGACAACGTGCTCGGCTTCCTCACCAATAGCATTTCGCCAAGAGCCGTCAATTTGTGCACCAGTTGAGGCCAGCAAGATTCCGTATAGCTCGCGTTCAGTTAGGGTTTGAATCGAGGCTTCGATAATCAGTGTGATATGTTCATTGAAAAGCTGGGATAATCCAAGCGCTTGATCCTGATTCAAAGCTGTGGTGTTCTCTTCATCCGTTTCAATTTTTCTGATTCGATTGCTGTTAATCCCTCGGACATCAACCAGATAACCAACAGACTTCTGGGATAAGGCAGCTATATTTCGATAGTAAGCCACCAAGCGAGGATGTTCTCTCAAAACTTTTGGATGGCAGAATACCTGAAACAAGTGGAGTTCATCATGTGTATTGATGTAGATAAATGCATCTTGTCCGATCCCCCAGCGCTCATGTTCAGCCCAACAATACAAATGGTCAACTGATTTGAGTTCACTCACAATTGCTGGAAATGAAAGCGTGTTATATTCCTTCAATTTTCGATAGAAGAAGGTTGATCTCAAACGATAATTGATGCGGTTTGCTTCTGCAAGAAGTTCGGCTTCAGTAGGGCTTAGTTCTTTTGCCATACATACACACACTTTCTCATTTCGGAGCGTCCATGACTCCCCATTTGCTGGCTGCTATTACCCTTACCACGGCCCAATGTCCAGATGTATCGTGTTGTAAAATCAAAACTCTCCGCTATGTCCGATAGGATGAGGTCAACAGGTATTTCTTCTCCAGCATATCGAACGTTGTCATTCACCATTGCCACGATTCCATTTTGTCGTAGCACTCTGGCAAGTTCATAGATAACAAAGCTCATTTCATAAAAGTAGTTGTGTACCAACCGTGCGATATGTGGGTTATTTAGCCTCCCAGCCTTTTTATAGTTATTAAGAAGTGAAAGAACTTCTTGCAGAGCCTGCTGGCGTTTGAATGTCCCATCAACTTTAATAAAATCTTCTTGCCGACCCCTATCCGTATAGAGTTTTTCTAATTGCACCCGCTTCTCTTTGTTTTCTACGGTACACGAGAGCATCATTTGGCGCAGTGCCTTGACATCAGCATCGCCGCATCCAAGGTAAATTAGCTCCAATGCGTAGGTACGAGTGTAATCATATCGATTGGCATAGGGGGGAGATGTCAGCACAAAATCAATGCTTGACTTCGGTATTGCTGGCAGAAGATCAAGACATGAGCCACCTCTAATGTCTATAGCACGACCTATATCCTGTTTAATCTGCGGCAATTTTTCAAATAGGGGCAACTGTTCGACTGGCTCTGTCAGATCATTGGCGATTTGATTGAGCTTCTCTTGAATCGCACTCCGAAAGGGGAAAATCGTTCCTTTATTGAACGAAGTCTTTCCTTGAGACCGACCAGACCGCGCATCCCAACGTAAATATTGCCCATCTTTTCGGGTAAAGCTCATTGATTCAAGAATACAGAAGGCAGCATACAACATTAGAGTACGCACATCCTCCTGTTGAACTTGTGTATTGCAATAGGCGATATAACCGATCAATTCCCTTTCTTCACGTTCTGGATAGGCCCCTTTGGTAATGGCAATATGGTCGAAACCATATCTCTCGTCGTAGTAATCAGCGAAATCAATTGCGATAACCGTCGAGACTTCTCTTCCAAAGTTGGCTTTATCTACACGAAGCGTTGCCAGACGAGCCTGGATGGCGTATAGGCCAACAGGTAATACTTCTATACCCAATGTTTTCCATCCTAGCTCAGCGGCTGCAAATAAAGCCGAGCCCGTACCAGCAAAAGGGTCAAGCAAGACACCAGGCTTCATTGTGAGGTTTTGCAATAGATAGCGAACTAGCTCTCTGGAGAATCCTTCTTTGTATTTGAACCAACTATAGAAAGGAATCTGCTTGTTCCCTTGAAAACTGACCAGACTCCTATCAAGATCAGGGTTTTCGATGATACGCTCCTCAAATGAACGCAAGAGCGCATCGCGTTGCGTGGACTGTTCAGTCATTGAAGAACTTTCAGGCTACAATTCATTTGGGATACTAGCATCGTTTATGTGATTAGACAATTGCTCTATCATCTAGCCTGATCTGTATCAGGACATCCAGGGTTTCTAGCTGTTGAGTGTATCATATCAAGCACACAAAATAAGAACCTATCCGAAATTTTCTAGATCGCAGTCTGCCTGCGAGGGGGGATTGAGCGACCTGGTGGGTGTAGTGTCTTCTTCATTCATTTTCGTTCTCTTTTTCATAGTCCTTTTGTTGCCGCCGCCGCGCAACTTTTTTCGGCGGCAATTGGGGCAATTTTTCCAGTTGGCGGGGTATACAGGGTGCGTTCTGGGATGCCTGTTAGTAAGGCGGTCAGGGTATAAGGGCAAGCCATGCTATTCCGGGTGAGCTGAAGTGAACAGATGTTTTTATTATAGTATAGATTAGAGCATTTGGGAGAACATGCGTTCTGTATTTTAGGGATTCGAGGCTGGATGGATTTTTGACGCAGAGGCTGGGAGGGGAGGGAACATGAAGGAGTCGACATGCTTCGGTTGGTGGGCATGATGTTTGTTGCCCCCAATTTCAACGAGTTTCTTCAAGACCTCTCGGATAGAAACTAAAAAGTTACGCCGCGCCGCCCCCTTCTGGGACGGTCAACGGGACATAGGTCTCGTTGTTCCACCAAGGGGGAAAATCTGTCCGGCTCTCGCCAAAGTAGTCATCAAGGATGCGGCGCACAATCGGCGCAGCGACCTGCGAACCTTCAAGGGATTGCTCGACCACAACGACAACGGCAATCTCTGGGTCTTGTGCTGGAGCATAGGCCACGAACCAGGCATTGGGGAAGCGGGCGGTCTGTGCTGTGCCCGTTTTGCCACACACAGAGTAGTTTGTTGGGGGGTGATATTCGGCAGTGGGGTCGCCAAAGCGGATATAGGCCGTGCCCAAGTCTTTCACCGTCGTGACCCCACACATCCCCTCTTGGATTGTCTCCAGCACCCCAGGATTAAAATCCAATGTATTGATAACTTCTGGCTGCCTTTGAAAGGTCAATGCAGAATCGTCAAACCCACCAACCTGCTCTATAACATAGGGCTCATAGACTGTACCACCATTTGCAATGGCAGCGGTTAGCACCGCCAGTTGCAGCGGTGGCAGCGCAATATTCAACTGACCTACTGCTTCCGAAATCGCAGCATCCGCCGAGGCAGGTGCTGCCAACGAACCTGATGCTTCCGGGAAGCCCATGTTCAGCCCATATGCCTGCCCTAAGCCCATGCGCTGAGCATAATCAATTCCTGCACTGGGGCCAATCTGATCGTAAAGTTCCGCACCAAACTGCCAGAAGAAAGGATTACAAGAGGCCATAATCGCTTCCGCTGGGGAAATCTCACCTGCGGCTGTGTTAATTTCTGGATCAGATGCACGCCAATCAGGTCGGCGTTCTAACGTATCGCCATAGTCCTGGCCATACCAGTACAAATCACAGTAGAATGTGTCATCAGGTGAAACCAATTCCTCATTAAGAACAGCAGCAGCTGTGACTAACTTGTAGGTAGAACCAGGAGACAACTGCTCACTGATGGCACGGTTGCGCGTCGGGTCGCGCCCATCGGCGATAATCCGTTGGATAGCGAGCACCCGGTCATCAACAGCTGAATCAGGATTGAAAGCGTTGGGATTCACCAGCGGATAACTCGTCAGCGCCAGGATTGCCCCGCTGTTCACATCCAACACAATAGCGGCTCCGCCTGGCGAAATATTCGGATCACCCCAATTGGGGCGGGCATAGTTAAACGCGTCGGAGATGGCCTGGGCCGTGATGAGTTGAAGTTCACGGTCAATCGTCAGTTGGATTGGCGTTGGTTCTGTGCCTGTTGCTCCGGCGATTTCCCGCAACACAGTTCCACCCGGCTCGATAATGCGCAGCACCACATCCGGCTGACCAGCCAGCACATCTTGATATACTTCCTCCATCCCGGTCTTGCCAATCAACTCACCTGCACTGTATCCGCGTGCAAGGTAACTATCCAGTTCCGCCGCTGCAATTTGCCCGACATAACCGGTAACATGAGTCATCGCGTTGTTGCCATAGTAAACGCGATGCGTCCGCAGGCTGGTATATGAATCCACATTCGGTGTCACGCCACAGATTTCAAACAGGACTTGCTGATCCAGTTGATAATCCTCCTGTGGCAGTTCACCCAGGAAGAAGTAAGTCTCTGGATTTCTGCTGTTGAACTGCTCCTCGATATACACGATCGACTCACGGGTCACTTCACCTAACAGATTGCGGCATTCATTAACCCCATTCATGCGGTTCTGGGTACTGTAGAGGGCAACTGTGGTGTTGCCCTCTGTGGCAATCGGTAGACCGTCGCGGTCATAGATGGCCGCCCGTGCACGAGACCGTGAATCCACCCGAATCTGCGAATCACCCGCCAGTGCATCAAAAATATCGAGGCTCGACCATGCGATCCGCCAGCTATCTCCTACGTTTATTAGCCGCATGATGCGTCCTGGATCGTCAATTGTACCAAAGCGCGTAGACTCCATGACCAGATCATAGGAGACAGCCACCGTCTCCCCCTGGAACTGAATATCGTGGATTTTGTAGTTCAGCCCCGTCATTTGCGTCATCTGCCACACCGATTCATAGCGGCTCTCAAAGACAGGTAACGGATAGCTCTCCTGGCTCTGTGGCGCAAGATACCCGTACATCCGGGCATAATCGCTCTCGTTCCAGGCATCCAGAAAATCACCCACTACATCATCGGGCGTCCCTTGCGCAAAATTCGAATCAGACAGAATGAAAAGCAGCAAAAGCAACAACAATCGAGGCATCGCCATCATCCAAGTTACTTTCAGATAGACCCATTCTATTGTAATCGGGCGCCTTGTCCAGAGACCCTCGAGCAAACGCAGGGGAGAAGCAACAAACAGGACTTTATCTGGGTCGAGATAAAGTCCTGGGGCAAAAAGTATTCTAACAAAGAGAGATGAGACTCAGCCACTCCATTGAGCATTCAACTGTATCTGACTTCAAGTATCCACCTCTTTACAATCTTTCAATAGTGATCTTTGTCACAACTCATAGGTGACGCTTGTCATGGGTGGCAGATTCGTTGGGGAATGTCTATAGTCTGGGTGTATTTTTTGTGTGGAGAAGCTAAAAATGTCAATTGATCCCAACCGCCCCGTCGGGCTGTTTTTTGAAGATTTTGAAATTGACCAGACCATGATAACACGGGGGCGGACCATTACCGAGAGCGATATTGTGCAATTTGGTGCGCTCACGGGTGACTTCAACCCCATGCATTTTGATGACAACTACATGCTGTCTCATATGATGGGGCAGCGCGTTGCACACGGCATGTTACAGATTAGCTACGCTGTTGGGCAAGCCTATCAACTCGGATTTCTGGATCAAACGGTGTTGTCGTTCCGATCATTCGAGATGAAATTCAGCGCACCCGTCTTTATCGGTGACACAATTCATGTCGAGTTAACGGTCAAGGAACTCAAAGCAGCCCGTCGCTTGGGTGGGGGAACGGTCACATTGGATACGCGTATTATCAATCAGGAGGGCAAAACGGTTACAAAAGGGATGTGGACAGTCCTGATGGCATCTAAGCAGTGACCAACGCTTCAAACGCATGATTGGCTGGAGAAACTTCGATCGGCAAAGTGAAGCAGAAGGTGGAACCGTTACCCTCTTGGCTTTCTACCCAGATTTCGCCGCCATGTGCCTGGACTGCTAAGCGACAAAAGGCTAACCCTAAGCCCAGACCTTGCGGCGCGTTCCGATACTTGACCCGATTGAACTTATCGAAGATTTTGTCCCTCATCTCTTCGGGGATACCCGGCCCGGAGTCAGTGACAGTGACCTGCACACGATCATCTTGAAGTTCAGCACCCAGCATGATCGTGCCACCGTCCGGTGTGTATTTAATAGCATTTTCTAGCAAATTCAAAATCACCCGCAACACCATATCATTATCCGCATCAATCACTGGGAGATTGTCCTCAAATTTATAGCGAATCCGTTGTTTGGCGTCCATTGCTAAGGGTTGAATCAACTGAATAGCATCAACCAGAATCACACGCATCTCCACTGAACTCCGGTTGAGAATGGCATTCCCCTCTTCCAATCGTTGGACATCCAGTAGGCTATCAATCATGCGACGCAGTTGGCGCGTACTCTGAACACCGATATGCAGCAAGGTCCTCACAGCCGGATTTTCATGATTCGCCAGCACTTCTGCTAGCCTCTGGATACTACCTCGAATCGCTTGTAAGGGCCCACGCAGATCGTGGTAAACCATTGCTGTTAGGTCGCGCCGCAATTGCTCCAACTCCATCTGCGGGGTAATGTCTTGCTCAATCCATTCAATGATGGCGCGTCCGTTGATCTCTAGCCGCCGTAAGCGAACCAGCACTGGAACAGATTGTCCATCGGCTGCCAATGCTGTGGTTCGGAACATCATTTCTTCATGAGGCTGCATCCCACCCAAACCGACTTCGCCAATGGTGTGAATGTTGAGGTCATGGATAGTGGTGATGGATTGGCGCTGAAGATCATGCACATCATAGCTAAGCATATTCGCTGCCATGTGGTTCATTTCCAGAATCATACCACTCAGGTCAGTCAATAGCATTGGAACGATTCCCGTCTCCAGCAAGGAGGCGATGTTGCTTTGTGGGCTGGGAATATCTTCAGAATCCAGCGCACTGCCTAAAGCTCCCGCTGTCAGCGTTGCGATCTCTTCCAGAATGGAAGCCCGTTTGTCATTGAAATAGTCCACTTCAGGATGAAGGACCAGTATAACCCCGAACACCTCATCATCCCGCATCAGAGGTATCCCGATAGCCGACCCTTCACGCAGTAACGATGGCAACTCAGGCCAGCGGGGATCCGTCGCGAGGTTGCGGATAACAATCGTTCGTTGCGATTGATAGACAAAACCCACCACCCCCACCGCCAGCAGGGTCTCCCACAATTCTGTTCCGTCTATGACCCAATCATCAGCACTCAGAACATAAGCACTGCGGATCGCGTTGCCTTTGTCAAAGGTTAACAAGCAACCGTGATGTACACCGACCATCTCACCCATATGGGTCAGGGTTATTTGCATCATCTTTCGTGCGTTACGATGATGGTGGTGTAATTCACGTGCCAGCTTATATAGCGCAGAATAAGGTAATTCGTCTTCCATGACCATCAACTAAGTCTAGTCTGTACAATATTATTCTAGTGTATAGAAACCACCGTCAGGAAATCCGAAAAAATTCGCAAAACTAGGTTGTTGGGCGCAATCGATTGACTTCGGCAACAACCTGGTTAAATGCGACGTCAGGCACACCTGGATTGAACTCAAACCGGGGTAATTTCTTGCTACCGATCGGCAGCCGTTCCACTGGCTCTTTAACCAACAGGATGATCGGCTTCTCCCGATTGTGGAAATGCCGCCAATTCTTGCGCACCAAATCCGATTCCATCGCGTCCGACGATACTACAACAATTAACCCCCAGCATTCCAAACGCGACTGTTCCGTCGCAATAATCCAGTCATTACTGCCTTCTATCAAATATTGATCCACCCAGACATTAATGTTGGCGTTAAAGAGACTGTATATGAGAGGCGCAACAATGGGTTCCCAATCGTCACGCACATAGGTAATCAAAATCTGATCTTCTATTGACTGGTGAACGCCTGTACCCACATCTGTTGGGTCAGGGCGTTCTTGCATCATGCCTGCAACCCCCGCCATCTCCTCGTGAGAGGTCTTCCGCTTGATAGATTGGGCTGAATACTTAATGTTTTTAAGTGTGTCTGTTTTAATGATGTTTGTATTGGTAAACTTATCCGGCGTTGTCGTCAGATGAATGGTGACGGATGTCCCGATTGAGATCATATCACCATTATAGACGACATGCTTATCGTTCGTGACCAATTCGTCATTCACAATGGTGCCGTTGGTCGAGTTCAAATCCTCGATCGAATACCCTTCGGCTGTCCGTGTAAGTTTGAAATGCTGGCGACTCAGTTCTGGTTCAACTATCACAATATCATTAGAAGTGGAGCGCCCAATATGGATGTCTTTGCCCTGCAAAGGATAGATCGCGGGTTCATTTTGCGTTTCTGTCACGACAATCAGGTAATACGGCTGATCGGGTTCTTCTAGTTCGCCTGTTTCAACATGTGGATCAACCGGATCACCTGGATAGTATTCCATCGTGATCGTATCGCCTAATTCAATGATACAATGCGAACGCAGCAGCCATACCCCATCCACTGGTTGCCCATTGATAAAGGTACCTTTAGTAGAACTCAAATCGTGGAGTTCAAATCCACCTACTGTTTCGAGGAATTCAAGATGTTCTCGGCTGACCTCATTGTCATCAATAACAATATCATTGGTATGTCCTCGTCCTACCTTGACGACTTCTTTGTTTAAACGATACCTTTCACCCTGATTTGGTCCACGCCGAATGACTATGTAGCCCATAATGTTTTTTTACAATGACAGATAAAAACTAACCTCATTGTAACAGACAAGGGAAAGTGTGCAATAATATGTGCAGAAGCCTAGACAAAATACCCCATCATGCCACATGATAGGGTATGGATTAGGTCAGGCGATTGTAATATTCAACCACGAGTTGAATATCAACCGGAACAGGGATTTCAGCCTGTTCGGGCAGTCGCACGAACGTTGCCCTGAAATTGTCTGGTTCAACGCTGAGATAAACTGGGGGATTTACTCCCTGTTCCAGCAGTTCCACAAGATGTACGTTCTTGCGCATCTTTTCGCAGATACTAACAACATCCCCTGGCTTTACCTGATAGGACGGCAAATCCAGCCGCTGGTCGTTGATATCAAGATGGCCATGACCCACAAATTGCCGTGCCTGCCAGACTGTAGCCGCAAACCCGGCGCGGTAGACCACATTATCCAGGCGACGTTCCAACAGAATCAACAGGTTCTCACCCGTGCGACCCGGCATCTTGTCTGCTTTTTTGTAGTAATTGCGCAGTTGCCGTTCGCGCACATTATAGATAAAAGACAATTTCTGCTTTTCATCAAGCTGCAAGCCATAGTCACTGCGCCGCCCTGAACGGAATTGCTTTTCCCGCCCATGATCACCTGGCGGATAGGGGCGCTTTTCAATAATTTTTGCATATTTTTGCCGGGGGACTAGCACTTCCCCGAAGCGGCGTTGCGTCTTGGCCTTGGGGCCGTGATACGATGCCATTCCTTTTGTTCCCTCATGTATTCCCGGACGTAAGTGCGGGTATTGTACCGGGTTTGTTATCTTTTTCCAGGGTTACTTTACTCTCTAGCCGTTCAATCAGATTTGTTCCGTTTGAATGACGCGCAGGGTGCATGAGATGGACGCGAATGCGGGTGTAGAGGGTCGTGGTGTCTTCTTCATTTTCGTTGTGTTGCCGCCGCAACACAACTTTTTTGCTGCAATTGCAGCATTGTGCTGACGTCTCTAGGAAAAGAGGATGGGGGTGACGTTGCCGCGTTGGAGTGGATGGGTAGAAGGGCGAGACATGATCTTCCAGGTTACAGTTGTTTTGATTATAGTCCAAAATAGAGCATTTAGTGGAATGCATGTTCTGTGTTGGGGAATTTATTGGGGTGAATCTTTGCCTTAGGGAAAGTCCTCCGCCTTTTCCCTGGGCGGCGAGGCTTGATGTAGGTCGTCATAATCAGATCATCTACCTGTTCATTAGCACCCAGGACATCAACCGCAAGCGGCAAACCACCGGTGCAACTTTGCGGCTTGTTTGCCACAATCCGTTTGGCTGGCACCGCTAACTTGACGACGTGAACCACTTTGCATTGACAACCTAATCCCATTCAACACTTCTTGATGATGCCCTCGAACCCGTTGCTTGGGGTGTTTGTTGCCGCCAATTTCAACGAGTTCCCCCTTTTTCTTCAAGACCTTCTTGATTTCTCGGATAGATACTTAATCGATAATCTGTGGGGGATCATCTGGCCCGATTGGAAGTACAAACCCCTGGCTGATGTCATCCTCCACCCGCAAACGCAAGTTGGGATGTGGATACGGCGTACATGGCAGTGGCGCATCCCAACACTGGTTGTTCTTGGCGGATGTCCACACAAACAGTCGCGATTCAGTCACATAAGGGTTTAGAATCGGCTTAGGCAGCCGATACAAGCCATTGACTGGGCCAGGTTCGATCCAGGGCCTGACTGATTTGGAAAGAACAAACGGCATAGGCGTAGCCACAATGAGAGCGGCAAGTATGAGATGAATGTGCCAGCGGTGCTGCCCCCAGCCGATCTTTTCAAACAGTAGCGTGATGAGGCCAATCGACAACAGCCAGATGCTTGCCCCGGAAAAGCGTGGTGCGGGGGCTACCACAAACCAGAAAACCAACGACGCCAGAAGGGGCAGAAAGAACACCCAGCGCATAACCTTGACTCGTTTGTGCCGAGATAATCCCCCCCCCAGCAAAACCGCTGCGCCGACAGATGTGACAAACGGAATGCTGAAGTAAATATGATCGCGCAGGTAGTTGGGACGAAACCGCTGGTCGAGCCAAATCCCCAGCCAACCCCATCCTGGCGGGGGCTTACCAAAGGCGCGCTGTGGATTGCGGGCAAAGTTACGGATGAACTCGGTTTCCAGATGGGCGTAATCCTCATCAATGCGCCACTCCACTGCCACAGGGGCAACTGTCAGTGGATAACCCGGATAGCCCGTGAGGATGATACTGCGTGCCATCGCCGGCAAGATGATTACCCCGGCGACCATCGAGATTACGCCCAAGCGTGTTAGTGCGGGTATAAGCCACCAACTGCCAAAACGCTGATTCCAGATATAAAGTGCCATCAAGCAGAACCCCACCCCCATGACTGCAAAGTTATATTTGATGGCAACACCTGCCGAAGACAACAGGACAATCCAGATCACACGGTACGTTGTCTGCTGCTTTGAAAGATGAGGGGCTTCAATCAGGTAGATGATCTGCGCCGCAACCACCACGCCCAGCACAAAGATCGAGGGATCATTCGAGATGCTGGGAATAATCGTGCCTGTCAGCAGCAAAAACCAGACGACAACCGAGAACGGGAATAGTAGAAAATGATACGAGTCAGTGTGCCCTGAACGCAGCATCGGCACTACCGCCCAGGCAGATTGGGCCATGAGTACCAGATACAATACACCATTGGTAATGTGGAAAGTTTTATCGAGCCAGGGGCCAGCATTTAGCAATGAGGTAAAGAGGAAGAAGCCCGTACTAAACCCCAGCCGCGAGTGCAGATTGCCCAATCCTGGTACAATTGGGTAAGTCGAGGTCCAGCGCACCGCATTGAGGTGATACATGCCCGTATCATGAAACTCTGAAGCAGGCAGTGAACGGTTCGCCAGCCAGAAAGCGAACAGCAGCACCAGCCCAATAAACACCCAGCCCACACGCCGCTGTCGCCGGATGATCGTCCAAAGTGTGTGGCGGTTTAACATAAGGCCCAGGGCTGCCACCAGCATAACCCCTACACGACTGTCATCATTGACTGGAAAGGCAAAATGCCACCATTGTAGGAAGGCGATCACCAGAGCAAAACCGCCCCAGAAGGCCATAAACCAACTATCAATGGTGACGAGTCTGACTCCAAAAGCTCGTGGCAGCAGCGTCCCTACACCACACAGTCCCCCAATCAACATCAACCAGGTGGCAACAATTATGACCATTGCCTGCACGGGATTTGCCCCTCAAAATAAACGATCATAAGTCTATTGAGGCTAGGCCAATTGTTCAAGAGACAGTGTAATTAGAGCGACGCACCGTTGAAAATGGCAACGCCCGATACTATAGCACCCGGCTACTCGTAGAGGCTTATCAACCATTTGAGGCAGAACAGGCACTTATATATAGAAGGTCTTCTTTATAATCAGGAATAGGTAATGCAGACACTAGAGACAATCGTGACCTCGGCCCAAGCCGGAAATCTTGAAGCATTCAGCACGCTGGTAACGCGCTTTCAAAATATGGCTTTTGCAACAGCCTTCACTTTGCTAGGCAATGTGCAGTTAGCCGAAGACGTGGCGCAAGAAGCGTTTCTGGAGGCCTACATCCACTTGACACAACTCGAAACGCCAGCTGCGTTTCCGGCGTGGCTGCGCACAATCGTTATGCGGCAGACAAACCGTTTGACACGGCGCAAAAGCCTAACAACGGTCTCAATAGATGTCATGCCTGAATTTCCCGCTCCAGACACAGATTTACTCGTCCTAATGGCACAACGTGAAATCCAAGAAACGGTACAGCAGGTGATTGCCTCGCTGCCAGAGCGTGAACGTCAAGTGACTTTGCTATTTTACATTGGGGACTACAGCCAGCCCGAGATTGCCGCCTATTTGGACGTACCCATCACAACTGTCAAAAGCCGTCTGCATACCGCACGTACCCATCTACGAGAAAGGATGATTCAAATGGTCGAAGACAATCTACAGCAAAAGCGTCCATCAAAAGATGAACGCTTTGTACAAGAGGTGATTGAAGTGATTGAGGCGACTGAACAAGGCGATCTCTCTAAGCTCAATCAATTGCTGGAACGCAACCCCCGACTTGCCCAGGCTAAAGATGAGCGTCCTGATGCTGCCAGAGCAACGGCGTTGCACTATGCCGCGTGGTCGGGTCATCAGGAAATCGCTGGGCTGCTCTTATCTTACGGAGCCGACATTGACCTCTACGACGAAACCTATGATGCACCGCCCATTGGCTGGGCAGGCGAAAATGGACAGAACGAAATGTTTGATTTTCTCCTTGAAAAGGGGGCCAGAATCAATATCAGTCAGGCAGCCGCCTATGGCGAACTCAGCCTTGTGAAGTCATTCGTTGAAAAAGACCCAGGCTCGGTTCACTTTGGAACTAAAGACTCACATGAAGGCTGGTCTCCACTGTGGTCATCATCGTTTTGGCAGTGCAAAGAGACAGTTGAGTATTTCCTTGCCAACGGCACGGATATCAATGCCCCAACACGGCACGGCGAAAGGCCCCTGCATGGTGCAGTGATGGGTAAAGATCCATCGATTATTGAACTATTGCTAAGGCAAGGCGCAGAGATCAATGCCCAGGCAGACAACGGCATGACTGCCCTGCATCAAGCCGTATGGCAGCGCTCGACAGACATCGTTGCACTCCTGCTTGAACATCATGCAGATAAGACCATACAAGACGACAATGGCATAACGCCGTGGCAGCTCGCCACCGTCAAAGAAGGTGAAGCCATCAAAGGATGGGGTATAGCCAAAGCGCCAGATGCAGATGTCATCGGACAACTTGAGTAAGAAAAAATCAGCAGGCCACTCATGCCCTTGGGGATGAAGATGCTATAAATTCTCGATGGGGCACAGGCCACGTTTGCTCCGTACGCCTTCAGGATGATTGCGCCAAATTCGATTTTCGGCTCCCAAAAGGTCATTATATAGCACAAGTGACCACTCATAACCACTATGATGTCTCTTGTGATCTGCAGAGAGCTATCTTGATACGAACTTTCATTTTGATGCGATTGCCCTGCCTACGCCTTGCCCTAGTACAGAAAAACAGCTTTTTTTGCGGTACAATCACGGTTGTTATCATCAAGAGGAGCTGCCATTGAATTATATTGAGGCCTTGACGTTCGTTTTCAAAGATAAAGACTGGATACAAAAGATCGCCATTGGCTGCATCTTTGCCTTTTTCGTTTCGGCTGGTATCGGCATCATTCCACTGTTCGGCTGGTCAGTAGAAATTGCCCGCCGCGTCATTTATCAAGAAGAAGAAACCCTGGCGAACTGGTCACAGATCATTCTCTACATTATCAATGGAACGAAGATATTTATTGTCCTCTTTATTTGGTCGATCCCGTTGGCATTCTTCCCAATCACCGTTGATGAAACAACCGGAGCCATCGTAAGCTTCAACCCGCTGGTGATCATCTATATACTGGTTCTGGTCGTCTTTATGGTTCCGATGTTCGGTCTACTGGCACAAAATCGACCTTTCGTGGAAGCTGTCAACCCTGTCAACAGCTTCCGATTCATCCAGGCGAATTTCTCAACCGCGTTGAGTGCTATCGTCTTTCTGATGATTGGGCAGTTTTTCATCGGCGTTGCTGTCGTCATTCCTTATTTGTTGTTTTCCCTGGTATTGGGCGATGGGGCATCCATTTTCTTTCTCCTGGTGGTTCTGGGCATCGCCTATAATTCCGCCTTCCTTGGTCACGTTGCTGGGCAACTTCAACTCGTAAGCCATCGAACATAACCTGTCGTTGACGCTTGCTGTCAACTCGAGTTGACAGCAGGCATAGGAAGGTTGTTCCTCAAATTAGCGCGCCCCCTCTTTCAAGCATACAATAGTAAGAACGTATGTTTGGATCGTCATGCTCATGAATCGCTTTCTCAACTGTATCACTCCGGGTAACTGTACCGACCTGATTCCTCAATTGCCTGATGACAGCCTGCATTGTGTTGTTTCTGATATTCCCTATGGCATCAGCCTCGATAGTTGGGACGTGTTGCACGCCAATACCAACTCGGCCCTGTTGGGGCAATCCCCCGCACAAAAAGGCAAAACAGGCTTCAAACGCCGGGGCAAACCGATTCGCGGTTGGAGCACCGCAGACCGCGAAATTCCACGCGAGTACCAAGCCTGGTGCGAAGAATGGGCAAGCTTACTTTATCCTAAGCTGAAGGACGGTGCGAGTTTGTTCATTTTTGGAGCGCGGCGTACCTTTCATCGGGCGATGGTGGCGTTGGAGGATAGTGGTTTTCTGCTGAAAGATGTGCTGGCATGGGAAAAACCGAGCGCTCACAATCGTGCCCAACGAATGTGCGTTGTCTTGGAACGGCGCGGTCTGCAAGCGGAAGCCGACAAATGGGATGGCTGGCGGTTGGGCAATCTCGCACCCCGCTGGGAGCCGATTGTGTGGTTCTTCAAACCTTATGCCCGCACGCTTACAGATGTCGTTTTGGAAAACGAAGTCGGGGCGATTCATACACAAGCTGCGCAAATCAACGGGAAAAGCCCAACAAATGTGTTGAATTTCTGGTTTAATAAAGATGAGGCACGGTTACACGAAGCCCAGAAGCCTGTCGCATTGTTGGAATACCTGGTGCAGTTGGTCACGCTTGAAGGGCACATCGTTCTCGATCCGTTTATGGGCAGTGGATCAACAGCTCTTGCCTGTATGAATTTGAATCGTCAGTTTATTGGGTTTGAGCTTAATCCTGATTACGTGAAAATGGCGAATGAACGTCTGGAAAGCCAGGGGTAAACGTGTTAACACAACGAATTGAAACCGATCTTACCTTTAACTTTGTAGCCACGGTGGAGAGTCATGGCTGGTATCAACTTGACCCGTTTGATTATTACCGCGAGCATGGGGTCCTATCACGGATACAGCGCCTTAAAGATGGGCGGATCGCACTGATGCATGTCGAGCATCGGGAAGGGGGTGGGTTGCTGGTGACAACCGAAGGTCATGTCACTGAAGTCGACAGCCAAGAAATTGAAACCCTGGTGCGTTATATGTTGTGTATGGATTGGAAACTGGGCGCGTTTTATGCCTTAACCAACTCGCTCTCGGATTATCAATGGGTCGAGGAACGGGGTGCGGGACGCTTGCTGCGTTCGCCTTCGATCTGGGAAGACCTGACAAAGATACTGTTGACGACCAACACCATCTGGAGCCAGACGGTAGAAATGGTTAAGAAGCTGATGACACTCGGCGATAAATCGCCGTTTGGCTATGCTTTCCCTACACCTCAGCAGGTGATTGCAAGGGATGTCGCCTCGTTAACGGCACATGTCGGCTGTGGGTATCGTGGGGCCTTTTTGCATAACCTAGCCCAGCAGATCGTGTCTGGTGTAGTGGATGTGGAAAGCTGGCGTGCGCCGAGCAGCGGCGAACTATATGAGCATATCATTGAACTCAAAGGTTTTGGCGAATATGCTGCTGGAAGCATGATGCGGCTGCTCGGTCATCATGATCGTCTGGGTATTGACTCTGTAGCGCGCGCACGGTTCGCCCGACTATATAATCATGGCGAAAAAGCAACGGATGCACAGATCCAGATGCACTATGAACCCTACGGACGCTGGCGCGGTTTGTTGCTGTGGATGGATATTATCCGAGACCAGAAGGACGGACAATGAGCTTTGGTAAGCAACACATCGACCCTGTTTTAGGGATGGGGATTCTCATCGGCATTGTGCTGGGGCTGGTGTTGAGTGGTTCTAGTATAGGCACAATTGGGTTGGTCGGTTTGGCTGGCTTTCTGGGCTATGTGATGCGACAAACCAAGTAGGTTTGGTATAATGGCGAGCTATTGGGCAAAGAAGGGGGCCTGTTGTGCTACGAAACATTTTACTGGGGACGTTGTTGTTTGTCCCTGCTGCATTGATCGCTGATTTTGTGCTGGAAGCCGATCCAGTTTTGATCTTTATTCTCTCTGCTGCTGCTATTATCCCCTTGGCAAAATTTATTGGTGAAGGCACAGAAGAACTCGCCATCCACACCGGGCCAAAGCTGGGTGGCCTGCTCAACGCCACATTGGGCAACGCAGCCGAACTCATTATTACCATTTTCGCCATTCGCCAGGGGTTGCTGGAACTGGTGCGGGCGTCCATTACGGGTTCGATTATTGGTAATTTGCTGCTGGTAATGGGCTTGAGCCTGCTGTTGGGCGGCCTCAAAAATGGACTCCAGACCTTTGACAAGCGAAATGCGGGTATGAACGCGACCTTGCTGCTGTTGGCGATTGTTGCCTTAATTATCCCTTCGTTGTTTGATGTGGCAATTCAAGAAGATAAGGCGGCTGAACTCGGCTTGAGCGAAGGTGTGGCAGTCGTCATGATTTTGATTTATGGCTTAAGCGTCTATTACTCTTTTACCCAAGGCAGTGTTTCCTCGCATGAACCAGAACCCGATCATCATGAGGCGAAGTGGAGTGTACAGACTTCGCTAATGGTCCTGGCTGCCGCGACGATTGGCATTGTCTTTATGAGCGAGCTTTTGGTCGGAGCAGTTGAGCATGTCACTGAAGAACTCGAACTGACTGAACTGTTCCTCGGTATTATTATCATTCCACTGGTCGGCAATATCGCAGAACATCTGGTTGCTGTTCAGGTAGCCTATAAAAACAAGATGGAACTCAGCATGGCGGTGTCCATCGGGTCGAGTTTGCAGATTGCGTTGTTTGTAGCGCCACTGTTGGTGTTTATCAGCCTGTTCATGAGCGAGGAACCCTTGCTGCTGGTGTTCAGCGAGTTTGAGTTGATTGCGCTGTTTTCTACCGGAGTGGTGACAGCGTTTATTGCCCAAGATGGTGAATCTAACTGGCTTGAAGGGGTGATGCTGCTCGGTGTTTATGTTATGCTTGCGCTGGCATTTTTCTATTTGCCCCATGCCCCCATTCATCCCTAAAGCATTCTGGGCTTGTTACTGCTGGCGATTGTTAACCCTAAATTGCGTTTTCTAATCTGCTTCGCCCTCACCAACAGGTTCCTGTGATGTAGTGACACTTGTCCATTCGGGCCGGTCATTGCGAAGGTGCCCGAAGATGGGCTTTTCATTGCGAAGGGTATCGACAAAAGCCGAAAGATCTGAAATGGGCAGGAACATGAAGCCTTTGTTCGTTTCCTCATTGAAGATAGGGGCTGGGGCGGGGCTATCCGGCGCGATGAAGAGGACATCCATGTTGTATTCATCACCAATGCAGCGTACCATGCCCCGGATTTGTACTGCTGTTCCGTCAAAATCGCGCACTTCTAATTGACGCCAGATGACCATGTACTGTTTAATTTCAAAGACGACAGAACTCATGCGATTTTCTCCTCAATGGCCAGACTCTGCTGGTATTATACCTCTTAGCGCAAATGAATGAAGTAGACCAATTGATCTGTGGCAGCATCAGCAAATATGAATTTGTGAAAAGGATGGTACAATGACAACGTAGATAGTTGAGACCGATTTGTGCTTTATAAACTACGGAAACTTCGGGTTGGGTTTGCAGGTCGCTGCCCAAACTGTGAACTGGGCAAGCTCCAGGATGAGCATGGAAAACTGCGGTCAATCTGCTTGTATTGCCACAGCCGTTTTGAGCATGCCCCCGGCGAGATGTTTGGAGCTGTCTACTTGAACATGGCCTTTGTCGAAATTCTGGCGATTGTTGGGTTTATTGGGTTACATTTGGTCTTTTCGTTTTCGCTGCTGCAACAGTTTGTGGTGGGGATACCGAGTGTATTGATCCTCATGTGGGCGTTTTCGCGCCGTGCCCAAGGCTTATGGATCGCGGTCTTATTCCTGATGGACCGTGTTTATCCGGATCCTGACTACGAACGCCAGTATATTAACCCACTTTCGATCCCTAAAGCTCCACAAGAATATGAATAACTGACGTTCTGCCTCTTAATGATAACTCCCCTGCCCAAAGCAACCTCGTACGCATTGCCATTGCGCAGCAATTATTCGTTTAGGATTGGCAGGAGTAAGGCGCACAAACAGGGTGTCCTCCCGCCAACTTTCTATGGAGAATACAGAATGACTCATCTCGATATGAAAAAAACACTCAAACATCTCTATCGGCCTTCGGCAAAAGAAATCAGCATAGTGGATGTTGAACCAATGAATTATCTGATGATTGATGGCGAGGGCAATCCAAGTACAGCCCCCCGTTATCAACAAGCGGTTAAGGCCTTGTACAATCTGGCCTATGCAATCCGGGGGCTTCGCAAAGCAGCAGGCGAAACCTTTACAGTTATGCCCCTTGAAGGCTTGTGGACGTTTGAGGGTAAACAGGTCGAAAACTTCAGCCTAGCTGATGCCGACAAAGATCGTTTTGTCTGGACGTTGATGATCTTACAACCTGAAAGTATCACGCCCGAAATTGTGGAACAAGCACGAGAAAATGTGCGTCAGAAAAAGGATGCCCCTTTGGCGTTGGATGATGTCCGCTTTGAGACCTACCATGAAGGCCAAGCAGTACAGATCATGCATATTGGTCCCTATAGTGAAGAAGGGCCAACCGTCGCTCGTTTGCACCAACACATTGAGGATAATGGCTGGTCACTGGGGAAACTCCACCACGAAATCTACCTGAGTGATCCACGCAAAGTCGCTCCAGAGAAGATGAAGACTGTCATTCGCCAACCCTTTGAACGCGAGAAATAATATCTATGTCAGCAAGCAAATTCTTTGGGACAGACGATTGACATTGTGATGGCTGGACGACCTGTATCAATGTTATCTTGAAGAAGATCAAGTGGTGCGCCTGCGCACCACCAGCGCCCTCAAAGCGTGGGTTGTTCTTTACATTCACCAAGATTTCACACGTCAATCAGGAACTTGATCAAGATCTAATCGACCCACAGCGTAAACAGGCAATCTGGCGGCTTGCAACAATTGGATTGTCCTCAACACCACTATGCAGACCCTGAACACAGCACGATGATGACCTCAGAACCTGGCTCATCCCGCACTTGGAACTCAGCTTCAAAAAAGGCTGAGAAATTGCGGGAGGGCTTCAGCTGGTAAAACAGGACGCTATTTGCTATCTTTAAGTAGAGATTAGGAGTGTTAGATGACATTAGCTGTCAACGAAATTCATCATGGTGATGCACGAACATTGTTGCAGCAGATTGAGCCAGACATTATCGCCTGTAGTTTGTGGTCTCCTCCCTAATCATTTGGGTAAAGAATATGAGGAATATTTGTCCTATGAAGACTGGAAAAGCCTCTTGCAGGAAATCATCCACTTGCACTATCCGATTATCAAACCAGGTGGTTTTCTAGCAATTAACATCGCTGATATTTTAGCCTTTCCTGACCCGGCAATGCCCCGCATTCAGGCACAGAATCTGAGTCGCCAGCGTAGTTCAGTCACTCGACTGCAAGTGTTGGAAGCGATGGAGAAATACCCAGAATGTAATCGTTATCAACTAGCCGATCTACTTGGTTGTAGCGAACAGACCATAGATCGTTGACTGAACGGCAATAATATCCGAGGTGGGAAATACACCATATAAACCCGTGTTCATCTGGTTGGTGGCATGATTGAGGAGATAGGTTCAACGGCGGGGTTCTATTTATATGATCGTCGTGTGTGGGTCAAAGACCCCGCCTGGCAGAACTCCAAGTGGCACACATTATCCTATCGTGCAGTTGACGAATTTGAGTACATTTATGTTTTCTGGAAACCTGGTACGACAATCGTTGATCGAAATCGACTCTCACGCCAGGAGTGGAGCAAATGGGGGTCTCGTGCTGTATGGAATATCCGGTCAGTTCGAGCGAATAATGACCATGAAGCAAAATTTCCCCTTGAACTTGCTAGGCGAGTGATTAAGTTGCTTACCGGGCCAGATGAGATCGTTCTCGCTTGTTTCATGGGAAGCGGCACAACAGGTGTTGCGGCCATTCAAGAAGGAAGACATTATATAGGTATTGAGCTACTTGGAAAGTATGTTCAATTGGCGCGGAAAAACTGTGCAACTGCGGAAGAAAAGGCCAAATATGCAGTCGAACAACTACCTCTAGATCTCAGCTAATGTCTATTCCGTTCCCATATTTTGTGGCGTCTCCACTTACCAAGTGACGCCAACGGTTCCATCCTGACCCGGACTCGCTTTTTGCGATGTGCTTTTTTGTCTTTTCCAGGAATATATAGCCCTGGTGTTAAACGATTGTAGTCTAGCTCAGTAAATGCCAATAGGCCGTTAGGGACTTCGAGCGGTTGATGACCTAATCCTGCAACAGTATAGGCTCCCTTGAGAAAGAAGGTCAGACAGGGTAAGGGCTGACATTTCCACATATATAATGGTGGCAATTCCGGTTGAAATACCATTGTTGCGCGTTGACCGATAATCTCAACAGGAGAATTGACGATGCCCTAATTGTCCCAATCAGCGCCATCGCCTGAGATTTGATTGGGACTGGCGACGATTTCATCTGCTCGATCATTTGGCCCGGTGATTTTGATATCTAGGTGAATAAGGGCATCATTTGTCATTAGTCGCATATCTATCTGCCCTGGATCATATAACATGTACACCAATGACCGTTTCTCCAACCTCAAGCCAAGGTATAGATTGACCTGTTGGCGCTCTCCCACGCTGTAAGGACGGATAATTGATCCAAAATGGAAGAAATTCTTCTGCTTTGGCAAAATCATCCGCGATATTGTCCGCAACACTTTGGATGGCAGTTGCCAGAGACGCGATGTAGTGCTGTTCAAGCTCAATCATCTGATCTGGATTTTGTGTGAAGTGTGTCCTGATTGTGAAGTAGGCTTTCTCATCAACTCTTGTTGGCATCAAGTTCATCCTCCAAAAGTGCAATGACCTGTGAGAGCTTGATATCAAGTGCATCCGTGATTTTTAAGGCTGTTTCGAGAGTTACGTTCTTTTCTCCTCGTTCGATTGCACCGATGTACGTTCGATGAAGCCCACAAATATGAGCAAACTGCTCCTGTGAAAGATCGGATTCCCGGCGGAGTTTACGGACTATACCACCAAAGTGTAAAGCAAGATTATTCCCTTTCATGCTCAAGACAATAAGCAAATGCATTCTAAAGGTCTACAGCCTAAAGATAGCAGTGGACGGGTGCGGTAAAGTGGGGCACGATTTCGACATATGCTTCAGGCGATTATCATTGGCTCATAGCATACTTGCTTTGATTTTTCGCCCCGCTTCCATTACCTGCTCCGGTTACTTCCCAGTAAATTTGCCCCTCATGGGCGAGATATTCTTGAACAAATTTTGTGGTATTTGAGCAGAAGAATTGTTAAGAGATGTTAACTAGACTAGGGGCGTTATTTAACAACGATACCTCAGTCAATTAACGTACCTGCCCCTGAATTTTAAAAACTTGCCGCTAAGATACATATAGACAACTCTACCAGATAAGGAGCCTAAAAAGAGATGAAAGTGCGCGTTCTGGCAATGATCGTCATTCTGATCAGCGTTGTTGGGTTAGTGTTTGCTCAGGACGAAACCATTGTTGATATTGCCGCTGGCAATGAAGACTTCAGCACATTGGTCGATTTAGTTACAACTGCTGGCCTGGTTGATACCCTGGCTGGTGATGGCTCATTCACCGTTTTCGCCCCCACCAATGATGCCTTCGCTGCTCTGCCGCAGGTCGCAGTTGATTACTTGCTGGCAAACCCCGATGTTCTGGAACAGGTTCTGCTCTATCATGTCGTTGATGGTGCCATCATGAGTGGTGACCTGAGCGATGGCATGGCAGCAACTTCAATGGATATGGGCAATGAATTGACTATTGCCGTCAATGATATGGGGGTGATGGTTGATAACGCAACTGTTGTAACCGCCGACATCGAAGGCAGCAATGGTGTGATCCATGTAATCGACACCGTTCTGATCCCACCCCAGACGCTTGAGGTTGAAGACCCGGCCTTTGTCGAAGGGAATATCGTGACCGCTGGTAGCTCCACGGTTGGCCCTTTGAGCGAAGCCATCCAGGAAGTTTACGATAGCCAAGGCTTCATCGGTACAATCAACAACTCCATCATCGGTTCTGGTGCTGGTTTCGAGCGTTTCTGTGTTGAAGGAGAAACCGATATTTCAAATGCCAGCCGGGGCATCAAAGATGGCGAAGTTGAAAGCTGCAATGCCATTGGTCGCAACCCGATTGAATTCCGCGTCGGTACCGATGGGATCGCCGTTGTCGTAAACCTGGGTAACGACTTTGTTGATGACCTGACTTTTGAAGAACTGCAACTGGCTTTTTCCACTGCCACCACCTGGGCCGATGTTCGTGATGGCTTCCCCGATGAAGAAATCATCCGCTACTTCCCTGGTACAGATAGCGGTACATTTGATTTCTTCGTTGAAGAAGTATTTGACGAAGACTCCCAGCCCATTCTGGATGCAGCTAATGGCAACCCGAACGAAGATGATAACGTGCTGCTTGAGGGCGTCGCCAATAATGCCAACGCTATCGGCTTCTTCGGCTATGCCTACTATGATCAGAACCAGGACGCTCTGAAACTGATCTCCATTGACACTGTGGAGCCGAACGCCATCAGCGTGGAAGATGGCAGCTACCTGCTGGCCCGCCCGCTGTTCATCTACAGCGATGCCGAAATCATCGCCGAAAAACCACAGGTTGGCGAGTTTATCAAGTTCTACTTGGCCAACGTTGATGACATGATCGGTGAAGTGGGTTACTTCCCTGCCAATCCATTTGGCCTGAACGCTTCCAAGTTCATCATTCGTGCTGCTACTGGCTCAGACATGGGAATGTAATTTACTCAAAAATCTGGTGACAATGATGATCTGGGAGAGACCTCTCCATTAATCGAGAGGTCTCTCCTCATGTTGTTTATCTATGGGGGAAACTCAATGGAATCAACCATACAGGCTAGAACCAACCATCTTGCAGCCCCACCCCAATCGTTGGCGGAATCGGTCACGGGTAGTCGCTCCCTCAAAAAGCAAAGGCGATTTATGGATGAGTTTATCCGGGTCGTGTTGTTTTTTTGTGGCATTCTCTCAATTTTTACTACCTTTGGTATCGTTTATGTTTTGGCTGAGCAAGCGCTCTTATTCTTCGACTCCAAAGCCTTTGTGATTGCAAAGGCTCCGGTTATCAACGAGGAGCAAACCGTTATTCTTGGGGCACATGTTGATGCCGGCAGCAAGACCTTGCAGCTTGCGTTTGACGGAGATCGCATCCCCTTTGCCAACCGCCAATATTTGACGATTGGTGGTGAAGTTGTGCGAGTCATTGAACGCGGACGCACCACACTTGAGGTCGAGCGTGGGATGGACGGCACAATTGCGATAGAGCACGCTGCCGATGACACAATCTTCGGTATGAGGGCTGTTCAGATCAAACCTATCGCTGATGTTGCAGCCGAATCAACTGTTATCGAACTTGAACCCAGTTTCGGACGGCGATTCACTGTTGGCGATATGATCCAATTGGACCAAGAAATCATGCAGGTGACGGCTATTTCACCCGATTCAATAACTGTTGAACGGGGTATCGAGGACACACAAGCACGCGATCATGAAGCCAATGATGGTGCAATTGCCCTGGCAGAAAAAGCTAGCCTGGGCGAATTTCTGACCACGACTAGATGGCAACCACAAATTGGTGATTTTGGTATCTGGGCTTTGCTGAACGCAACCCTGATTACAAGCGCGATTGCGCTGTTGGTCGCTATCCCACTGGGACTAAGCGCCGCTATTTATCTGAGTGAGTATGCACCGTCTAGGGTTCGGAGTGTGTTAAAGCCCATCCTGGAAGTGCTGGCAGGGATCCCAACAGTAGTCTATGGGTTCTTCGCGCTGACGTTCATGTCTCCGTTATTGCGCTCCGTGTTAGGGGCAGAAGTTCAGTTCCAGAACACACTCTCGGCAGGTATCGTCATTGGTATTCTGCTGATCCCCTACATTAGTTCCTTCAGTGAAGACGCGCTGAGGGCTGTACCGCGTGCCTTGCGGGAAGCATCCTATGGCCTGGGGGCAACCAAACTGGAAACGACGGTCAAGGTCGTTTTACCAGCTGCTGTATCCGGCATCGCTGCTGCTTTTATTCTGGCAGCATCGCGTGCTGTCGGTGAGACGATGATCGTTGCCATTGCTGCAGGTTCTGGGCCGAACTTCACCTTTAACATTTTTGAAGGCGCAGAAACAATGACGGGTCACATCGCCCGTATCAGTGGTGGTGATCTAAGCTATAACTCCATTGACTACAACAGTATCTTTGCTATTGGCTTGATGCTGTTTATGATGACTTTGATCCTTAACCTCATCAGTACCTTTGTCACAGATCGCTTCCGGGAGCGTTATTAATATGGCGACAAGAATCGAAACTGGAGTCTATCGAACGCGGGTCGCGTCGCGGCATACTCGTGGCAACCGGATGCGGGCATTTTATATGTCATCGCTCTTGTTGGCGTTTGCTGCTCTGATTGCACTGCTGGCCAATATTGTTGATGGCGCTTTCGGGCTAGTAGCCGTCGATTTTGCAATCAGTCCGGATGTCTTGTCTGAGCAGCCTCTTGCAGAATTAAGCAGTGAGCAACTAGCTGGCCTCATCGTTGAACACAATCCGGGTCAACTGTTAACGCTGGTGTATGAAAACCTCAGTCCCTTGGGCGAAATACGGGCTATGGGTGGCGTCCCTTTAAGTGAATCCATCACCGGGGCAATCATCCCAGAAGGCTGGGCAGAACGCCCGATCAATGATCTTTCTAATGAAGAACGGGCCCAACTCTTAGCGGTCAACTTGGATTCATCCCAGATGGTCGATATTGTTTTCGCCAATGTTGTCCGTGAGCAGATATTGGAAAGTTGGACGCTTTCTAAGAGTGTGTTGGATCGTGGTGAAATCGACCAGCATTTGATTGATGATATTCATATCGAAAACCCCAGCGCCCAACTCCAATGGCGTTCTTGGGTTAGCCTGGATTTCATTCGTTCGTCGCTTTCGCGTATTCCGGGTAATGCAGGGATTTTCCCAGCCTTTATGGGCACAATTTGGCTGTTATTGATGACGGCTGCTATCGCTTTTCCGATTGGAGTGGGCGCGGCCTTTTACCTGGAAGAGTATGCTGGTCATGCTTGGTATAACAAAATGATCGAAATTAACATCCGCAATTTAGCGGGTGTGCCGTCCATTATTTACGGGATGCTAGGGCTGGCGATCTTTGTACGAGCGCTGGGGAGCTTTACAAATGGTTCTTTGTTTGGTGCAGAAAGTGCCAATGGACGTACAATCCTCTCGGCTGCTGCGACCCTAGCCCTGCTGATTTTACCTATCATCATTGCTGGTACACAGGAAGCCATTCGCGCTGTTCCGGATGCGCTGCGTGAGGCCAGTTATGGGCTGGGGGCCACCAAATGGCAGACGATCTCGAGGCAAATTTTCCCGGCGGCACTACCCGGTATTCTGACTGGGACGATTATCGCGCTCTCGCGTGCGATTGGTGAAACAGCTCCTTTGATCGTGGTTGGTGCAGCGACATTTATCAACGTCAATCCGGATGGGCCATTCTCGCAGTTCACTGCATTGCCCATCTTGATTTACAACTGGACATCCCAGCCTGATCCACAATTCCAGAATGCGGCTGCTGCAGCCATCATTGTGCTGCTGGCGTTACTTTTGACGATGAACTCATTGGCCATTGTGTTGCGCAATCAGAGTTCGCAGAGGAGATAATAACGTGAGCTCGAATGGTAAAGAACTCGCCCTGGAAGTCGAGAGCGTGGACATCTTCTACGGCAGTTACCGGGCCGTACATAATGTCAGCATGGACATTGAACGCAACAAGATCACGGCTTTTATTGGGCCATCTGGCTGTGGGAAAAGTACCGTCTTGCGGGCGTTCAACCGTATGAACGACCTGATCCCCGGCGCACGCATCGAAGGCGAGATTCGCTTTCGTGGTGAAAACCTTTATGCACCTGATATTGACCCAGTGGAAGTACGCCGCCGGATTGGGATGGTGTTCCAAAAGCCGAATCCCTTCCCCAAGAGCATCTATGACAATGTAGCTTATGGTCCGCGTATTCTGGGTGTGCGGGACAAAAAGATACTGGATGAGATTGTTGAATCCAGCCTGAAAGGAGCCGCCATCTGGGATGAGGTCAAGAATGATCTCAAGAAATCTGGGCTTGATCTTTCCGGAGGTCAGCAACAGCGTTTATGCATCGCTCGTACCATCGCCGTTGAACCTGAAATTATCTTGATGGATGAACCCTGTTCGGCACTTGATCCCATTGCGACACAACGTATTGAGGAGTTAATGCACGAGCTTTCTGCCAATTTCACCATCGTTATTGTGACCCATAACATGCAGCAGGCCACTCGCGTTTCAGATTACACCGCCTTTTTCAACATCCGCAAAGAAACAGTGGAAGGCAAAGAAATCCGTTGGGGCGAACTGGCTGAGTTTAACGATACCACCAAGATATTCCAGAGCCCGGAGGAACAAGAAACGGCTGATTACATTTCTGGGCGCTTCGGCTAAAAACAAACCTATCCGAAAAATCATTTTCTAGATATCAGTCTGCCTGCCAGGGGGATTGAGCGACCTAGTGGGTTTGGTTAGGTGCGAATGCGGGTGTAGACGGCCGTGGTGTTTTCTTCATTTTCATTCTCTTTTTCATATTTCTTTTGTTTGTTACAGTGGCGGCGACGCAACTTTTTTGCTGCAATTGCAGCAATTTTTCCAGTTGGCGCTGACGTTTCCAGGTATACAGGGTGTGTTCCGGGAAGGCAGTCAAGTTGCCGTGCGAGGGTAAAAAGGCGAGACATGATATTCTGGGTTAGCCGATGTGAACAGATGTTTTATTATAGCACAGAACAGGCCATTTGATAAAATATATATTCTATATGGGGTGCATTCGGGATTAGGGGCGAGTTTATGCTGCCTGTTGCCAAAGGTCAGACAAATTATCCGCCAGGATAGCTGACCGAATGGTCATCATGCGCTCTGCCCCCTGGCGTGACCAACGCATCCCTACGCCTGTCAGCCGATGTTTAAATTGCTTAATGGCACTTTCGACACCACCCGATCCAATTGGTAACCCCTCAGCACGAAACTGTGGGTACTGCATCCGTCGTTGATGATTGGTGAAGTAGCTGGATTTGAGATGATGTGCCTGTAAATCAGCGATAATTTTGAAGATTTTACCGTTGAAAGGGCATTGCTCATCTCGTTAAACCAGGTGTGAGCGCAAGCATCGTCGTTGGGATAAAGTTCCTGTGCCAGCTTTGCTACTTGTTGTTTGGCAGGATAGTAGTCCACAATCTGATGACAAACAGGGAACAAATCAGCAACTAAACGCCAAATCCAGGCCGCGCCATCGCACACCACAACCAATCGCCCAGCGTAAGGTACATGATGTTTGACCGCCAATGCCCACAACGCCGGATCAAATGTGCTCAGATCCCCGATCACGGCACAATAATCCATCTCAATGAGTTTGACACAGGCCGGATCGCTCACCAGGCCGACTTTCTTCTCTTGCCACCCTGCGTCACGTAAACAAACCATGCCACCATCCATCGATACACAGCGGGTCATTTTCGGGTCATAGTTCTCACTCTGCCAGCGTGTTCGCTCCACACTCACATGCGCTTGAATTTGAACGACGTGGTTTTGCAGACGCTCCCCATGATCCGGTACTTGCTCCCATAAGGTCGTCGTTGCCACCTGCCATTGACCGACCTCTTCTAAAATCTGTCGGGCCTGGGCGAAGGGGACTAAACCACTTAGCCAGACCAACTGATAACTCAAATTGGGACTGTAACCACGCGCATCCAACTCTCAACTTTCATCCAGGGGGAAAATGACCTTTGCCACAGGCTTCACAGTAGTAATATGGACGCCCCACACGAACCTCACCCGTTCGGGTTTTGACCCATTTCGCCTTTCTCCCTTTGGCTCTCATCCCTTGCTGACACCGTGGACATGCGACATCCGTCTGCCGACTCTCCTGGTAGGTCAACGCCCTTGTCACATCTTCACCCACCTCTTGACGTCAATCTAAAGCCAGATCTTCGATTTCGCTGATGTGAAAGCGATGCCCCTCATCCAGTTGATCCAACACCTCATCCAAATGCGTTTGGTACTGCTCTAACAACTTTGCTTTCAACGCTTTTTTATCCAGTGACATAGGCTCACTCAATACCGTTTTTCTTTTACTTTAGCCTATCTTGCCCCCTTTTCCGAATGCACCCTTCTATTAGGGGTGCGAGGTTGGATGGATTTTTGACGCAGAGGCTGGGGGGAGGGAATTTGAAAGGAATCGACATGCTTGGGTTTCTGTGTATGATATTTGTTGACACCAATTTCAACGAGTTCCCTCTTTTTCTTCAAGACCCTTTTAATTTCTCGGATAGATACTAAATGCACACGTATTTCAGTCAACGACCCCCGGCTAAAGGCGAACTGAAAGTTCGATGGGGTCTCCATGCCCACTTTCAATGATAGCAGCGCCCCGTAAAACCCACAGGTTTTAACAAGGGGATAGATGGGGCTACTCGCATCTGAGTTGGGGCATCAATTCATCCTATCTCAGTGGGAGTATGTCACCAAAAACAGAACCAACCAAGGCTGGTTCTGTTTTGTGTTTTTAGGTAACATAATCCCTTATGAAATCACATCCCTTCTATGACAAACCACATCGTACTATCATCACACTTTCAATCCCAGTGACAATTTCTATGGTGGCAGAACCCATCACAGGCATGGTTGACACGGCTTTCGTTTCCAACCTGGGATCGGCTCCATTGGCGGGGTTGGGTGTTGGGGCAACAGCCTTATCGACGATATTCTGGGTGTTCAGCTTTCTGAGCATCAGTACACAGACAGAAGTCGCTCATGCCTTAGGACGTAGAGATCGAACTCGTGCGGTTGAACTGACCAGTCTGGCCCTGTTTATGGCGGCTTTTTTCAGCCTGGTGGTGATGGCGGTATTCATACCGACAGCTGGCGTTGTGAGTTCACTATTAGGTGCAGAGCCAGATGTCAAGCAAGAGGCTATGATTTACCTGCGCATTCGCCTACTGGGGGCGCCCGCCATTATGATCGCTACCTTTGTCGGCTTTGGTGCGCTGCGGGGTATACAAGATATGAGGACACCCTTGTGGATTGCTGTGACAATCAACCTCCTTAACATTGTGTTGGATCGCCCTATGATTGCAGGCTTGGGGCCAATTCCAGCGATGGGTGTTGGTGGCGCGGCACTTGCCAGTACGATCAGTCAATGGATTGGTGCGATCTGGACGTTTGTGGTGGTCTATCGTAAGCTTGGTTTTGTCTATCACACAGATCGACAAGATGCGTTGAAGATTCTGCGTGTCGGCAGTGATCTGTTCATCCGCGCGGGGTTACTTGCCTGTTTTCTCCTGATTTCCACCCGTGTCGCCAATCAAATTGGGGCAGAGGCAGGCGCAGCCCATCAAGCCATCCGCACCGTCTGGATGCTTTCTGGATGGACAATGGAAGGCTTCGCCGTGACTGCGCAAAGCCTGGTAGGCTTCTTCATGGGTGCAGATACACTGCCCACTGCCCGCCGGGTTGCCAATCTGAGTGTGCGTTGGGGAGTCGGAACAGGTATTGTCCTTTCTGCGTTGATGCTGATTAGTGTGGATTGGATCATCGCGCTGCTTGTACCGGATGATGTTGTGCCCGTGTTTCGTTCGGCCTGGGTTATCGTTGCGTTGATGCAGCCGTTGCTGGCGTTGGCCTTTGTGACCGATGGCATCCATTGGGGTACAGGGGATTATGCCTTTATGCGTAACGCCATGCTGACTTCCAGCTTCATCGGAGCGGTTGGTCTCTTCTTGATTGACCCCAGCAATGGTCATGCCTTTACTTTGCTGTGGCTGGTAACGGGGCTGTGGATGCTGCTACGTAGCGGCTTGGGGATGGTGCGTGTCTGGCCTGGATTCGGTACAAGTCCGTTGGGGCTGCGCTCACATCTCAATCAACACGAACATGTTGCTCCCGTAGGTTAAGCGCAGGTCAAGCGTCATACGTGCATTGAGTTTATTCCTTCCTTCTGTTCCAGAATAGTTCAAATATAAAAATCTTGGAGCAGATAAGATGTATATGATCATTTTGCGGGGGATTGTTGGCTTTCTAGTGTTGATGGGTGAAGCCAACGATGGTATCCCCGACAACTGTGAACATCGCTATGGCGCACATTACCGTCCTCATTTATTTCCACGTTATGAACCGCATAATCGTCGTCTACTGCTGGTCGATTGGGCAACGGGTGACGAGGCGATGACTCTCAGTACAGACTTGCCAGACACGCGCATCCTCGGTTGGTCAGTGGATTGTCGTTATCTAGCAGTAGCAGTGGGATCAGTCGAGAGTATGGATACCGTCGTCTGGGACACGGTGGACAACCTTCGTATTGGGGCTGTACCAGATGCGCATCAACGCCCTCATGTTATTACCTGGGGACCGGGGAGCTATCTGGTGGTTGAAACACGCAACGGTGCGATCCTCTGGAACGTTCCTGCAAACACCCAGGTCATACTTACCGATTCGTTTGATCCTGCCACAACACGCAACTTCAGTCGGCTGCGTTGGGACGCCACGCATAATCAACTCATTGCCAATTTCGCAGTGGGTGGCCGTACAGTCTATGATCTGAACACCGGGCAAGAGACTGTGGCGGCAGGTCAGACAGATTCTGTCCCTAAAGCCCAAAAGCAATTTGGAACGATTGTCATAGGCGGGGGGCAATATCCATGTCAGAGTGGGTATCGATATGGTTATCGCAACTGGTTCGTTATAAGTGGGATGGTAATTCCTGGAATCTATCCCAAATTCAACCCCACAACAAACTCAATTTACCTTGTCTTGGAAGACCACCCAGAACCTGGCGAGGTAATCCAAGTCATCGAGGCTGATGTGAATGCGTCCTGGTTTCAGTTCCGGGGATGGTCGGCTAGCTGTCGCTACTTTGCTGCATCTCTGGGTATTCCAGGTCAGGATGCAAGTAATACAGTTGTTTGGGATATTATCGAAAATCGTCGTGTTGACGTGTACCCTGATGCAAGGCAAATTATGCATCCGATCCATTGGGCAGAAATAGATGATACGCTTGTAATCGAAACACGGGATGGTGCGTTTCTATGGCATTTGCCAACAAACACCCACACCCTTCTAACTGACCATGTACAGGTGGCGCTATCTGGTGCATCAGGAATTGCGAGCTTTGACAAAATGGTATGGGATCAAACTAGACAGGAACTGTTAGCTATACCCGTCAATAACCCCAACGCTATTCAAGCCTATAATGCGACTACAGGACAACAGATTGCCTTATACGAATTGCCAGATGATGAGAGGTCCTTTTCTGATTTTGAGGTGTCATCTGATGGGAATTATCTTCTGATGTTGACAGCAGATGCTATCGTCCTTTGGGATCGAAATACATCTGCTGCATCTGTCATCAAAACAGACGATCACCTGCGTTGGTCGCCAGAGAAACGTGGAGTAGAGTTGGCACCAAATCATCAACATCTTGTAGCGAGTGATAGCACAGTTGTGGTTGTCTGGGATTTAACCAATTCAATCGATGTCCCATTATATAAACATGATACCAGTAGATTCTACCCAATTCGTTTTGTAGACAATGTAACTGTAGTGTCCCCTTTTACATCCAGTTGGCAATTGAATATTGTGACAGGTGACATCATCAGTTTGGAAGCCATTGCTTCGCAAGCGGCACAAATGGATGGAACATCTGGTTACAGTCGATCAAATTGGAGAAACGATTTGTGTGATATCGAACCAAACTATGATTTAGTTTCACGACAGCTAGTTCTTCGAGACAAGACAACGCTTGAAACCTTTCAAGTTCTCGATACAGATCTAAACTATACGGACCAGATTTCACTTTCTCCTGATTGTCGTTATGTCATGGGTGAGGTTCATGTAGTGAGTAATGCTGATGTTCCATACGATGATGCGCCATTGGATGATATTTATCGTGATTACCTGAGTGAAGACGTTGTTATATGGGATGTTGAGACTGGGATACGTTTTGCTGAGTTTCCTAATCCTTATTCATGGGGACGGGCGTCAAATGTTTTCTGGAGCCCGGACGGCGTTCGTGCGATTGTGCAGACTGCCAATGGTCGTTTCCTGCTTAACCTGGTTACGGGAGAATCAAAACTGCTCACATTTGCTTCAGAGTATGGTGGTTCGATCGATAGCTATCCAAAATCTTATTGGGATTACGAGCGTGGTCAGGTATTGGTTGAGGGGTTGGGTTCGGTTTATGCCTTTGATATGCAAACAGGAATAGAACGGCACAAATTTGAGTATATAGGAAGCTTCAGTATATCAGATGATAACACTTATCTGTTTGGTGGTGATGGATATTGGAACCTGGACACGCTGGAAAATGTACGACTGGATGTTGATTTACCCAATCGATCTTTCATCGGAAACCGTGCTGCCCTCAGCCCGGACGAACGCTACCTCGTCATGGCGCGAAATATGATCCGTGTTTGGGATTTACACAATCTGCCAGAAGAACTTGATGATCGTGATCCGGTCTACCGACATCATGGGCCAGATGCCCTCATCCAGTCGATTCGGTTTGTGGATGAGGGCATCGTCGAAACAACCAGTGTGCTGGGTATCCAACACTGGAATGTGGTGACAGGCGAAGAAGTGGGCGTGGAATAAGGACACGAGGTCAGCCTGAGCAATTGGGCTGACCAGCTTAGTTTACCAGAGCCTCTTCAAGCTCGCTTACCAATATGTCCACCCGTTCCCAACGTGGCTGCATGACCTGTAGCTGTTTGAGAATCTTGAGCGCCTGCGCGGGTTGATGAGGTTTGATGATCTCCGCATAGAGCATCAAGGCGCTGGTGTTCTTCCAATTCATCTTTAAGATAGCCCGAACCTGCCGATATGCCTCAATGTGATTCCCATTATTGTAGTGCTCATAAGCATCACGGATGAATTGTCTGTCGATAAGCATGATGATTAACATCCCCAAATAATCAACTTAGAAATTAGTATACGACAACTTTTGCAAATTTTTCAGGAATTCTGTCTAAAAAGTGTAAAAAAAGCGTTGAGAGATCATGTGCAATCTCTATCAGTATGATTTAGAAGCCGATGTCTAGCGATTCGTAGATTTCCGGGCGGCGATCATCCAACACCGGGATCTTGCTTCGGGCTTCTTCCACACGATCTAGCTCAATTTCAGCAGTGACCAGGAAGGGTTCTTCACCTGCTTCAACGACAATCTTGCCCCAGGGATCAACGATCATAGAATGCCCAGCAAAGGTGGTATCACCGACTTCGCCGACGGTATTGCAGGCAATCATATAGTATTGGTTTTCAATGGCCCGGGCGATGATTAATGAGCGCCAATGCTCAACCCGTGAGCGGGGCCATTCGGCGAGGACAAAAACGAGCCTGGCTCCTTCCACTGCATAGCGCCGGAACAATTCAGGGAAGCGGAGATCGTAACAAATCGCCAGGGCACTATCCCCCCAGGGTAAGTTCATAATTAGGGGGGATGCACCCGCCTGCAAGTGTTTGTCTTCGTCCATCAAGCTAAAGAGATGGATTTTGCGGTAAACGCCCATCAAACGTCCATTCGAGGCGAAAAAGGCGGCTGTATTGGCGACCTCGGTCCCACGCTTTTCCAGGATAGACCCGAGCACACTGATTTTGTTCTGGGTGGCGACCTTTGAAATCTGGGTGAACATGCCATGATTAAGCGTCTCAGCGAGTTCATCGGCTTGGTTGAGCGCATATCCAGTTGACCACAGTTCCGGAAACACCACCACATGTGAATTACGTTTGGTGGCCTCAGCCACCATCCTTTCCATCATGTTGTAATTGCGGCGCACATTACCCAATTCAATTTGCATCTGTGCCAAGCTGATGATTAATTTTGCCATGTTCCTGAACCTTCTCTATGCCCGTTCGATTGCCAGATCACGCCACGTATGAATGCAGGTTTGGACAATCTCGTCGCGTGTCATATAGGTTGTATTGATTTTATGCAGACCCTTTTGCTTTAATATAGCCCATTCTTGCTTGAGTTGGCTAATGGCACTTGCTCGTTTACGCGGATCATGATAGCGTGCGCCCATATTCATATGCAGGGTTTGCAACATCGCATCCAGTGCAATCGTCAGGGCGATGATGGGCCCGGTTTTTTGCAAGCGATTGAAATGATCAGCCTGGGCGAGCGTGCGCCCACTGACCAGGATCACCGTGCGTCGGCGCAAAGCGGTTTCCTGGACGATCTCGGCTTCGATGGATTTGAGGCGGATTTCACCAAAGTAGGTCCGAATCTCATCAATGGTCAGCCGAGCCCGTTCGGCTATGAGCGCTTCTAGATTGACAAATGGCTGGCTTATGGCTTCCGCTATCTGACGTCCTAAAGGCGCCATATCCGGTCCAATATAGCCTGTCAGAATCAAGTTGCGATCTGAAGCCCCTAGCGGTGCTCCAATCATGACTGCCCCCATCCTGGATACCACTGATCCAATATGTCTGGGAGTTCTAGCAGGCTGCCAATGGTCGCGTCAGGGATAATGAGACCACTGGTCAAAGGCTGCTTGCCATAATTCACACGCATGACCGCCCGCATCCCGGCGGCCTGGGCCCCGGCAATATCCGCTACTGGATTATCGCCAATGAAGATGGTTTCTTGTGGTTGTGTTTCCAAGCAGGTGAGCGCCTTGGCAAAAATGGTCGGATGAGGTTTCAGAAAGCCTGCATCGGCAGCCGAGAAGCGGCAGCTTTCAAAGAAGTACCGGATGCCATGCTGTTCCATTTCGATGTCGCGCATCCACATAGGCTGGAAGGCATTGGTCACAAGGCCCAGTTTTAGCCCTTTTTGACGTAGTAGCGTTAGCGCCTTGATCACATCTGGAAACACCGTTGTCCCTTTAACCTTGCCCCAGTTGTAATGCTTGAGGCAAGTCACTTGGTTGATCTTATCCTCCTCGATGCCAACAGCAACACCCGCTTCGACCAGAATTCTACCCAGGTGGGGGGCGACGAGGGTATGGCGGGCCTCTGCCCAGGCTTTACGTGTACGCCGGCTGAATTCCTCGATGTAGGTTTGAACATCGTGCGTTGGGTTGCCGAGGGTTTCCAGATAGGCATAAACACCCGGTAGATGTTTTGCTTCAATGGTTTCCCAATTCTGCAAAAAATACGCCCAATCAATGAGTGTATCGTCTAGGTCAAGTAGAATTGCTTTTAACATATGGGCCGATCTAAACTTCTTGGCTCATAGCTGCACGCCAGGTCAACAGGACATCCTCGATCCCGTCTTGATGGCCAGCGAATTTGGGCGACCAGTCGAGCTGTTCTTTGGCCTTAGCATTGGAAGGTTGTGCATTCAACCCTAACAAATCGGCCGCACCCTTTGATGGAAACAGCATCGTAATTGGATTGGGGATAGGGGAAGAGGTGCTGACGCCAAGAGCCTTACCAAAATGGGACAGGAAGGCATAGGGCGACGCTGGATCGTTATCGACAACATTGAACACTTCACCTTCAGGCCGTTTGTTGACCACTTGGGCCAGTGCCGAAGCCAGATCATCACTGTGAATCCAACCCGCGTGGTGATGTGGATCACCACTGGGAAACATCTGACCTGTTGGGAGTTTTTGGGCGAGTTCACTCAATCCTGGCGAATCAGCACTATAGAGATAACCTGCCCGAACTATGCAATGGGGGATCAATGATGCAGATACCTGCTTTTCGGCAGTGATGGCGGCCTTGAGTAGGGGATGCCCCGCGTCTTTAAGAACAACAGACTCGTCAACGACTCCGGCTGAAGCGCCATAGAGCAAAGTCGAACTGACAAAGATGATGAACTCAACACGAGCTTCTTCGGCTGCTTCAAGGGTGGCGGCGGTTGCGGTTGCGATGCTCTCAGCGGTGGTGGTTTGCTTGGTCGAGAATGGCAGCAGTTGGACTAAAGGTGAAAAGCTAATCAGGACATGGGCCTTTGCCATCTTGAGATTACTCGCCAGTTCACCCGTCCGCGTCATATCCATAAAGATGGGAATACCCCCAATCTCCCGGAGAGCAGCCGCGGTCTGACTGTTGGTGGCGATGGTATAAGTGGTGTAACTGGCTTTGACCAATTGTTTTGTGAGCGCCTGACTGGTTGCGCCATAAGGCGAAGCAATCAGAACGTTTGTGTTTTCATCATCCACAGGGATTCTACTTTCTCCAATATTGATGCTGTCAAATTATGCCATCATACCCCGAGTCCTACAACTGTAATGCAGTGGTAGGGAATGCTGAAGTTCGTGGATAGAACTTGACAATTTGGATAAGCCCTGAGTTTTGCCATCATCGGAAGCTGTATGGTTTTTCTTTGCCATCCACCAAATTGAGGTCGTGACATCGTGACCTGCGAACAGCGGGTTTGTGCTGTGAGGATGAATGATGAAGGTTAGTTAGCAGCCATACGAGTTACGTAATCCTGAAACGTCATCAGTTGACCACCTATTAATCCCTGAATTTCTAGCTCCCGAATGATCGTGCTACGATGCAAGACCTGAAAGATGCGCTTGTCGGCATCCAGCAGCACTCCCTGAAATCGCGCCATTTTTGCCAATTCGACGTTTGAAGAGCTGGCGATGAGAGTGCTGGAGCAATACCCGTGGCCTGTGGCAGATCGCTTCGGAGACGGGCCTGGGTCCAATTCGTAAAGGCAAATCCCTTCTCCTTTGGATCACTTTCTAGGAGTTGTTCAAGCAAAGCTATGTACTCCGGTGTTGCTTTCGACGGACGACCACTTTTTGCTTTATCCGGTAAGCCAGCAACCCCCTCCGTTTTGCAGCGATTAAAGTGATTATAGACCATTGTTAAACTGACTTCATGCATCTGGGTGGGCTATTCCCCAGAGGAAGTTGCCCAGATGGAGACCATCAATAATCGTTGCACGCTTTGCTACACGGGCATCCTGATGCTTCATCACTTGGCGAAGCTGCTTTAACTCGTCTTCATTGAAGGCATAATCATGTTGTTTTGGCATCTTTTGAATAGCACTCTTTTTTACTCTCTTTCGAGACTCTACATATCAACTTGCTGCTGACCAACCCATTTGGAGATTATCTTGACTGCCACACCATTTTCCCGCTGGTTTTCCGCCTCCTCACAAACTGGAAAAATTGGAGAAAAAAAGTTGTGTCGCTGCCGCTGCAACTGGATTGTTCGCCAACCTCATGGACCACCATGCGATTCACCACTCCCGCAATCGCCATTTGCCTGACAAACCCGCAAACTTCGGCTAAAATGTCTCTCCATTAAGGGGTTTGCTTAGAGCAACAAATCGTATGGGAATCGTAGAGTGGATGAGTGTTAGGAGGCGTATACAAAATTCATAAGTAACGATAAATGGCTGTATAATAGAATGAAGTTGATTGCTTAGTTTGAGGAAGATGATAATTCATGAAGCGTTTGCTTTTGATCCTGTCCTTGTTGGTGTTGATTGTGCCTATTATGGCGCAGGATGGCGCGAGTTGGACGGGTACATTCTATGATAACCCCTATCTTGTCGACGATCCGGTGATGACAGTTAGGTCGGGGGAGGTCGCCTATAATTGGGGCACACTTGCACCGGGCGAGGGCATCCCCGACCATGCCTTTTCTGCTCGCTTTGTGACGGATTACGACTTCCCGGCTGGAACCTATCGCTTTTATCTGCTGGCCAATGACCGGGCAGCGGTGGCGGTGGATTTTCAAACTTATCTCAACACGATTGACGAAGATGAAGGTAAGCCCAAAGAAATCCTGGCCGCTGACATTGAAGTGAGTGGCGTGACCCATATCCAGCTTGACTTCCAGAAATTGGGGGATGATGCCTATGTCTATCTGGACTGGGAACGAGTATCAGATAATATGCTGGGACCGCGCTTTAGTGTGCCAGGGATCACGGATCAGGGAGAGGTTGAAGGCGAGCGGATTCCTGTGAACAACCGTCCCTGGACAGCCGAATATTTCACCAATCCTGATCTTAAGGGTGATCCACTTATTACCCGGACCGAAGCCTCACCCTCAAAGAATTGGGGCACACGCTCGCCCATCACAGACATGTCGCCGGATGATTTCTCTGTGCGTTGGACAAGCAAACAGACCTTTGACGGCAACTTGTACGAGTTTACGATTAAAGCCGATGATGGCGTGCGGGTATTTGTGGATGGTATTCTCCATATTGATGAATGGCACGGCAGCAAGGATGAAGTCTATACATCAAATGTGTTCCGCTTGTTCCCCGGTGATCATGAAGTGGTGGTTGAATTCTACGAAGATTGGGGCGATGCCTTCCTTGACTATACTCTCAACAAAGTGATCCCTACCAAAGTCATACCTAATACTTTTGGTACAGTGACTATAACAACGGCTCGGTTAAATGTGCGTGATCTACCGACGGCTATCAACAGCATCATCCTGACCAAGATCAATCAGGATGAGGTCTATCCGGTGCTGGGGCGTAATGCACAAGGCACCTGGTGGTTGATTGATGTCAATGGTATTCGTGGTTGGATTTCTGCGGCCTATGCTGATGCCCAGGGAACGAGGGATGTACCGATTATGATTGCCGAGGTATCTGTGCCGACCCCGACCCCAGTGGTGACTTCATTCGTGCTGACGACTTCGACAAACCTCAATATTCATGCGCTGCCCTCGGTGAGCTCAGCGGTGTTGGGGCAAATCGCGCAGGGGCACAGTGCACAGATTGTTGCTCGCAACCTCTCAGGGACATGGTTCAAAATCCGGTACAGCAACACAGTCGGTTGGGTGAGTGCCCGCTTCACCGTTATCCCGGCGGATATTGACTATGGCAACATTCCAATTGCCGATCAATAATATTGCGAAGAAGCCGCCACTGATGGCCCCATAGAAAAACGGCGTGGGGCCAATCTTTGGTTCGTGCGCCCTCGTTCTTCATGGACAGCAAGGAAATCACAATCTTTGGTCTGGACGACCCAAATAGTTATGGTATAGATACTGTGCGATGAACTCCTTCTGCGGGCTAGCCATTGACATAAACGGGCTTGAGCCCGCCGCAAGCCGCAGCGAACCTTTGGTTCGATTTGAATGGTGGCGGTTCGGTGATTTTCAGGGTTTTAACCAGAGTTTAGCGTTGATCTAATTGTCGATTAAGAAGGAGATCGCGCCCCAAAAGGGAAATGATGCTCAAGACCTATAAGTACCACCTGTATCCCAGCAAGAGCCAGGAGCGTCATCTCTGGCCAATCTTGGCCTACGCCCGGCACTTCGACAACATGTGTGTGGAAGAACGGAAATGGGCATGGCAACTTGAGCAACAAGGCGTGAGCAAAATCGCTCAGCTTCGCAATGTCAAGCCCAGATCGTCCATAGTCACATGTTGTAGGTCGTGGTTGCGGACTGCAACAAGGCCTTTCAAGCCTTCTTCCGCCGAGTGAAGAGCAGTGAAACACCCAGTTATCCTCGTTTCAAGGGGCGCAATCGCTTCCACAGTATCGGCTTCAGGATGGAGGGTCGGCGCCTCAAGGTGTCGGGTGTTGGGCGCATTCCTGTGATGGTGGGAAGGTCCAAAACCCCAACTCCTACCGGGAGAGCCAAACGAAACTGCGTATTCTGCAACGGTCATTGGCCCGGAAGAAACCGGGTGGCAAGAACCGCCGCCAAGCCTTGTTGCTCGAACTTTTAGTTCGCGTTCAACGCCAACAAGAGCAGGTGCCCAATAAACATCTGAGCAAGGGCATCTTGGGGAGTGGATGCGAACGGCGTATTTTCAAACAAGATCTGACGGATAAGGCTGGAAGTGCCGGAGCAGAGCGTCACTTGATGCACCAAACAACCTCGATAGGACACTCCTGGCTTGCCTGATGGGTATAGGTGAAACTATTATAGAGGGGTAGAATCGTCACCCAGAGGACACCATGCTGATTACACTCATTACGATGATCATAATGATCGTGCTGATGATCGGTTTCAATGCGCTCTATGTCGCGGGAGAGTTCGCCACCGTCAGTGCTCGCAAGTCGCGGATTACCCAGATGGCGCAGGAAGGCAATCGACTAGCAAAGATGCTACTCCCCGTCATGGAAGATCATCACAAACTGGATAACTATATTGCCGCCAGTCAGGTTGGCATCACCATATCAAGCGTTGTCCTGGGTATCTATGGCCAACAGCAGATCGCGCCCCTCATCGCGCCTCTGCTCTCCGACATAACAGGTGCTACAGAGGTCGCAGCAGCCGGGCTATCGGCGACGTTAGTATTGATCTTCCTAACCACCTTGCAGGTCATTCTAGGCGAGCTCGTACCTAAATCTATCGCGTTGCAATATCCTGAACGCACGGCTCTGTTAACTGCCTTGCCCATGCGCTGGTCAGCCGATATTATCCTGCGTCCGTTGATTATCGTGCTCAACGGCAGCGGTACACTGATCTTGCGCATGATGGGCCTCAATCACAGTGAAGGCCATCAACATGTCCATTCGCCGGAAGAAATCAAATTTCTGGTATCCCAGAGCCACGCGGGGGGCCTGTTGGATGAACAGGAACATCGCTTGTTGGCTAGCGCCTTTCGCTTCGGCAAGTTACGGGCAGGTGACATCACCATCCCACGCACCAAGATGGTCGCGGCGGATGTCGAAGCGCTCTGTGATGACATTTTGCGGTTGGCAGCCGACACCGATACCAGTCGCATTCCTATCTATGAAAATGACCTCGATCACATTATTGGCTTTGTTCATTTGAAGGAGTTGTTCCAGCTATCGTATGAGGAAAAGTCGGACGATGTCCGCAGCATCTTGCGTGATGTCACATTTGTCCATGAGACCAATAACCTGGATGACATCTGGAACACGCTCAACGAAGAACAATCCTATCTGGCCATTGTGTTTGATGAATACGGCGGCACAGTCGGCTTGATTACTCGTGAGGACTTGATCGAAGAGTTGTTTGGCGAAGTCCAGGACGAATTTGATAAGGCTGAGACGCGCCCCATCCGCAAACTGGATTCCCAAAGGTATCGGGTGCGTGGCGATGTCTCTGTTGCCTTCCTTAACGATACATTGGGGGTCTCACTAGAGGCGGAGAGTGCCTATACTATCGGCGGGTTCCTGCTCAACCAACTGGGGCATGTAGCGGAAAAAGGCGAGGAAATCGTGCTAGGCAATGTCCGGCTGCGCGTGAGTAAAGTGGAAGAGCACACCGTGGAGGAAGTTATCCTGACAATCGACAAGGCCACCCATTCATGACGGTTCTGCTTGATTTTCTCATCATCTTCATTCTCATCTTGCTGAACGGCATGTTCGTGGCAGCGGAATTCTCGATTATTGGTGTCCGTCCCGCCCGTATACAACAACTCGTGGAAAAGGGCCATCCCACCGCCAGGCGAGTTAAAGCTATACTTGACAACCCGGCACAAGTTGATCGTTACATCGCCTCCGCACAACTTGGCATCACATTGGCGAGTCTCGGCCTGGGGATGTACGGCGAACCCGTCATCGCTCATCTGATCGAACCGCCCTTGCATGATTGGTTCGGCTTGAGTGGTAATGCAGTGCATACAGTGTCGTTCTTTATCGCCTTAGGCATCATCACCTATCTGCATGTGGTGATTGGTGAAATGGTTCCGAAGTCGTTGGCCTTGCAAAGCGCGGAACGGCTGGTATTGGCATTGTCTACACCCATGTTCATCATGCAGAGCATCTTCTCTTGGGCGATTACTATTCTCAATCGAATCGGCCTGATCACGCTACGGTTGATTGGTATCCCACCACCGGAAGAAGGCGGGCGTTTACATACACCAGATGAATTGGAATTGATTATCTCGGATAGTGTAGTCGGCGGTCTGGTAGAAGAAGAGGAAGAGCAACTCCTTCAAAATATCTTCGACTTTGCCCAGGTGCGCGTTGGTCAGATCATGACACCGCGCCCCCGGATCGAGGCTGTACCCATTGAGATCAACCAGGAAGACTTGCTCAACACCATGTTCACTTCGATCCACAATCGGCTGCCCGTATATAAAAATGACCTGGATCACATCATCGGCATTATCCACTTGAAAGACCTGGTTCACAATCATCTAGACGACACGCCGTATGATCTACATAGCCTGCTCCATGAGATTCCCTTTGTGCCGGAAGGACTGCCTGCCGAGGATGTACTGACCACGTTGACGCAGCAGCACATTCATATGGCCATTGTGATTGATGAATACGGCGGTACAGCGGGCATTGTCACGCTAGAAGATTTGGTTGAAGAGATCGTTGGCGAAGTGCGGGACGAATTTGACCAGGATGAGCATGATCCGATTACCATATTGGCAAATGGCGACTTGAAAGTCTTGGGGACAACCCGATTGGATGAACTGGCCGAATACGTTGATCTCTCGGATGTCGAACGAGCAGAAGGCATCGACACCATCGGCGGCTTGTTGGTCGCCAATATGCCCTTACCACCGCAACTGGGTGCGTCGGTTGAGATCAAGGGCGTTCAGTTTAAGGCGGAAGCCGTCAATGGGCTGGCAGTCGAGGAGGTCGGGGTGTATTTCGTCAATGTTGATGGCAATAATCCGGCAGAATAGCCTACCATTTTCCTACTAGCGAGCACAATCTGAATGTTCTAGTGGCTTCATAGAGTTTGAGGTCATAGCTGGCTGCGGCATCGCTTCACTATGACCCATCACATTAGAAGTGGTGAAACAATCCATTGAAGATCAGAAGAACGTATAAGTACCGCCTCTATAACAATAGCAGACGCAACCGACATCTGCAGCAGCAGATCAACGTTGCTGGCTTGATCTGGAACCATGCCCTGGCATTGCAGCGTCGCTCCTATCGGCTGAGGGACAAACACATCTCACCTGGACGTATGAAGCAACATATTGCCAAGCTAGGGATGAAGAGCACTCGGCTCGCAGGCAGTGCAGGATGTGCTCGAGCGGCAAGAGAAAGCCGACGAGCGTTTCTTCAGCAAGCAAGGCGGCCTCCCACACTTCCGAAAGGTGAAGAAATTCCGGTCATTCACACTTCAACAAGCAGGCTGGAAACTGCTGGACAGTGAACATAGGTATGGTCGGGTTCGTAGCGGCACGAAAGTCTACAAAATACAGCAGGACGGCTCTGGATATGCTTCTCAGTGGTGGAACGATTTGTGGTCCAGAAGGAAGCCAGCACGGGTCAAATCGGCGGCTTCGATTTCGGCCTCAAGACGTTTCTGATCACCGATGAAGGGCAACAGATCGACATGCTTGGTTCTATCGGGATGATCTGCCCCATCTGCGCAGCCTCCAACGATAGGTGTCGAAGAAGGTCAAAGGGAGCGCCAATCGGCAGAAGGGGAAGCATCACATCGCCCGTCGCCCCATTCGGATTGATGACAAGCGGCGCGACTTCCACTTCAAGTTGGCGCATAAGCTCTGCGATGAATACGACCTGCTGTGTTTTGAAGACCTGAACCTGGACGGGGCGAGCCTCTGGTTCGATGAAACGCTTGTGGGGACGCAAGGTGAGTGATCTGGGCTTTGCACAGTTGATGAGCATCTTGGAATGGGTGGCTTTCAAGCGTGGCAAGCGGGTGGTCAAGATAGACCGTTGGACACCAACGACCCAGGTCTGTTCTGGTTGTGGACAGAAGCATAAGCTCGAACTGCAAGATCGGGAGTTGAACTGCGATTGTGGCTTGGTCATAGACCGTGACCACAACGCAGCGAAGGCGGGGTATCGCCTCATACTGTCTGAGTTGGAAGAAGACCAACCTGATTTATTCTGGCGGCATCCGGTGTTTACGGCAGAAGCCCACTGAACCTTCTGGTTCACTTTACCTGTGGGAGTATGTCACCTCCCAGTATCTGTGCCATTGTTTTCTTGACAGGGATCAAATCAGAGGTCGGATAACGACGTGTGCCATTGTTTTCCAACTCAATAAGCTTCTGCTGAATATCACTGCGGTGCGATTTGGATTTGCCGGAACAGGCATGATCACCGAAGGGAGACCCTAGTAGTATTGCCCAATCTTCTGTTAGAGATGCACCCGACAGTGCGGTGTCTGACACAAGCTGCACCGTTCCCCTCAAGCGAATGATCAACTGTTATAATGTAGGGTATGGAAGAACTGTTTATTTCTGCTTTTGGCATGTCGATTGCTTTTGCTGCTCAACCCGGCGTGATCACTTTTGAGGCTATTCGCCGGGGTGTACAACGAGGCTGGCGGGCTGCACTCCAAATCGAGTTTGGCTCGCTTGTAGGGGATGCCACTTGGGCATTGATGGCGTGGATTGGCGTTTCGGTCTTATTTCAGAACAAGCTTATTTCGCTTGTATTGAGCATGTTGGGTTGCTACTTGTTACTGCGGTTTGCTTGGGAAGCGTGGAAAACCTCTCATGAGACTTTTACAATCAGTACACCTCAGGCTAATATCAGAGGTGATTTTGCAACTGGAGCCGCGCTCTCTCTGTCGAACCCACAAAACCTCACCTTCTGGCTAGGCATGAGTGGAACTGTGATTGGCCTGGGGTTTTTGAACCCAGAGCCAATGCATTTGCTGGTTTTTTTCACGGGTTTTATGTTCGCTCAGGTGTGTTGGTGCTTCTTTGTGGCGGGTTTAATTGGTTATAGTCGCCAGTTTATGACACCGCGCCTTTATCGATGGCTCAACATCGCCTCAGCTGTGATTCTTGCTTATTTTGGAGGCGCCACTTGCTATGGCACGCTCCTACTCCTGGCCAGGTAGTTACCTTTTTATTTGTCTATTGTAAAAACTTAATAAAATGAGTCGCAATTTACAGTAAACATGTTACAATCCCTAGTCAGACTCCAATTGTGATAGAGATTAGGCATTTATTAGTGATACCATCTCCTATTGCAAAGTTGACGGTTTTGCTGTATATTGACTTTAGGAATATAACGGAACATTTCAGGTGCAAGATTATGGTGACGCGAAGTGCATTAATTGACCAACTACCCAAGCAATATAAAGACCCAGACTGGCTAGATAACAATATCGAAACCTTGTACAAGGGGATTAACCGTCGTCTGGATAAACCAGATTTTCTCCATTCCTCAATTGAGAATCTCCTCCTATTGATGCCAGTGGTGTGTCTCCGGACCGATGTGACTCGGTGGGGGGTGTTGTTGCGGAAGGCCTTTGCCAACTTGATGGAAATGGATGACATCAAGCCCACAATGTATATGGTAATACAGCGTGAAAAGCCTCGGCGTCCAACTCGTACCAATCGCAGACGGCGTGAACGCATCGAAAGCCGCGAGATGTTTGAGCTTTATCTGGCACTCACGATGACTGTTATGAATCACAAAGCAACCAGTTTGGAACCGGAGCAAGTGAATGACATGCTGTTATTTGCCCGGATTGTCAACGAACCGTATCTGAATCACAAACTCTATCAAACGCTGGCCTTCATCTATAACAGTCGTCATGATTATCAAAGAGCCTATGATTATGGACGTCTTTCGTTTGATTATTGGGAGACCCATGATCTAGAGGACCCAATAATCCGGTTTGATGCAGCCCTGACCGCCTATGCAATCGCCTGCTCCTATCATGGCCGCCACGACTTTGACTCGGCCTTGAAATGGCTGGAGTTTGCTGCCGATCACTTCGTCAAAACAGACTATCCGCTTCAATATTGTGTTGTGGCTGGTGAAATCGGTGCAATTTATAGCCACTCCCAGGAATATGATATGGCCGAGCAATGGCTGCGATTGGCTGTGAATGAGTGTGCTGCTACCGATTCCCTGATTCATTTGACTTATGTTCGTCATTTGCTTGGAATGACACTCGGATATAGGGGTGAATTAAACCAAGCCTATGATATCTTGAACGATGTGGTGGCAATTTTTGAACTCGAAGGCCAAATCAGCTACCAGGTTCACGCTGAGCATTCGTTGGCTTATGTTGAAGGATTGATGGACAAAAAGAAAACGGCGATTGACCGTCTGAAACGTTGTGCTGATATTTTGGATACATTCCCTGAAAGCGAGATGCGTGAGTTTCGGCGTGGAAAGATCGAAAGATTGATGAGCGCTATTGAAAATGACATGGACTTGAAGCAGTTGTCCCCTGATGAATGAATACAATTCGCACCGTGAGGTACGATTAAACAACAGCCCACATGCTCAGTGGGCTGTTGTTGTTTTTAGACTGCCGGGGGAACCGGGTCGGGTGTTGGGCCGAACATCTTGCGCCTCCAAAGTGCTGATCGAACGATGGTTTCAGCATCGCAAAAAGCGCCGGTCAGATCGACACAAGGAGGTCTTAAAAAGGACAATATTCGGACTCAAGTAAGAATCGGCCAGACGTTGGATAATTGACTTGGAAAGAATGCGGTTTCCACTTATATTTCTTATAGCGATTATTACCCTAGGACAAACCATGCCGAGGAAATTCGTACTCCTAATCACCCTATTGCTGCTGATTGCACCCGCCTGGGCGCAGGAAGATGACCCACCAGACTATCGAGTGAAAATCCTAGGTTATAAGATTTCTGAGGATGATGAGAGTTTAATCATTCGGTTTGGCGTCTACAACACAGGGGGCAATGCTGAAAGCGCCTCAATTGTTCAACTGCGTGACATCAGCAGCAGCGAGGAAATTGCCCGCACACGAGTCCGTGCCTTGGATGGCGATGGTGACAGCCAAAGCGATTTAGAACTCCGTGTTGATGTGCGTGAATTTGAACCGGGCAGCCAGCATACGCTGGAAATCGTTGTGGGTATTGGCGATATTGAACCAGAAGATTCAGACACGATCCTCAACAACATTGACTCGATTAATGTCGAGATCCCTGAATATGAAGAGGTACCTAATGCACAGCAGGCAAATGACGGGGTTTTCTCCGTTCCGCTTTTAGATATTGAAGTCGATACTACCGACACCATCCAAATGCTGATCCTGGCGGGCATAATGATCACTGGTTTGGTGATGTTGATTTTGCTTGTGGTCATTCTGCGCTTGGTCTTTAGTGGTCAACCGAGTTTCGGCAACTGGCAGCCGTCCTACGCAACCATCCCGCCGCTTGACCCCAATTCGACTTATGGCAGGCGCCAGCTATGGCAGCAACACGCCCAGAACAACGTTGTCCCCATGCCCTGCCGTCCGGGTAGCTATCATGCCCGCAAGATATTGATGGGCATGGATGGACGCTATCTTTCTGGCTGGCGGGTCATAGCTATGCGGATGACCCAATACGACATGTATGGGCGCGTTTCTCGAACACAAATCCTGGCACCCAGTAAACTGGTCGCACGCCTCAATCGCGTAATCCGTAGGTCAAATCAACTAAATGAAGAACAGTTGCGCAAGCGGGTGCGCCCGGTGGCCAAGGGCTTGATACGCTCTTTCAAGAAAAAGCTCATCCGCCGCAGCATGATGCTCCCGGTTGCGCTTGATATTCGCCTGGAAGGGCGGCACGGCGATGTTCGCATTATGTTTGATCTGCATGAGTGTCAAAATGATCAGCCCGTTCAACTTGATTACTGGGAGCCAGAGATGATGGTCGTCGGCAAGCGTATCAACGAAAGTTATACTTTCACCATCTTTGGTCAACGAACGGGTGAAGGGGTGTCCGCCTTTCATAATCGGTTGACAGTAGACATTGAAAGTGTGCTGGCAGATTTCTTGCGGACAGCCGTTACCACCACGACTGCCACCCCAGAAGAGGACCCGCCTTCAGGAGAGAACCAACCCACCGATAAAACCAATCCAGGCGAAGCCGTTGTGAGTGATGATGCCTTATGAAGTTCGCGATTCAAGCGCGGTTGCTCTCTTGTTGAACGGATAGCCTTCGCAAAACGGGCCGCGCTTGCCCAGCTAAGCCAGGCGATGGGCAGCCACATCAGATCAGAACGCCTAGCCGACAATCGTTTGGGTCGTGTCGATTTTTTCTCGATTAATGATTAGATTGCAGGCGAGCGGCGCGGCGTGAACGAAAGCTAGCGATAGAGGCGATGACGTGTTCAACGGGCGGGCGTTCCTCTGGTCGCAGGGTAGCCTCTAAACGTTTGAGTGTGTCCGTCAGCGCTTCCAGGGCGTAGGCCGCATCAGGCGGTGCGGTACTAAGAGCCGATTCCAGTATTTCGTCCACCTCTTTGATCTTGCCCAATGCGAGCCGAGACACAATCAGGTCGGCATATGCCCAATAATTGTCAACATCGGCCTGGACCTCGCCCCAGGCCAATTGCTCGACACGCTGATAGATCGACAGCATCTTGTCTCGTTCGTTGGCTTCAGCATAGAGCAAGGCCAGATTGCTGAAGGGATAGGATGATTTGGGTGTGACCTCGATGCAGCGTTCATAAGCATGGATGGCCTGTTGGATTTGCCCTCGGCGACGATAAAGTCCGCCCAGCGTGCCCCACCAAGATTCACCATCTTCGTCAATCAGTTTGGGGAATTTGTTCAAAGCTTTCAGGAAGTTTTCTTCGGCACGGTTATACATCAGATCGCGCTCGACGCCGCTATCCATCTGGTCGCCCAGACGACGGTAGACATAGCCCTGCGAAGCCAGGGCAGGCGCAAAACCGGGATCAAGTTCGAGCGAACGTGTCAGGTAGCGCATAGCCTCTTCAAATTTGCCGCTTTGGGTGTAGACATAGCCTATGCGATAATGCGTGATGGGGTTATTGTCGTCCAGTTCGAGCGCCCGTTGGTAGGTATCCAACGCGCCATTATAGTCCTGGGCGCGGTATTGGCGTTCACCCAATGGGAGGAGCGCCAACGCCAGCGATGCTTTAGAAGCGTTCTCGCGCTGCTGCTTCAGGCTCAGTTCCAGTTGTTCACGCAGGCTATCCAGTTCCTGTTCGCGGCTTTGCATATCACGCTCGAATCGTTCGCGAGCGTCGCGTAGTTCGCCCTGGGCTGACTCAAGACGACGAAACCCAAGAAACCCGGCAACAATTGCCAAAACAGGAACGACCAGACCAACCGCTCCAGCCATGGCCTCAAATAAACTGAACATTTCGTTGGCTGTCGAAAATGCGTCGCCCGCGCGTCGGGCTTGTGTTTCCGTTTCGGCAAGGGCAGCCTCGGCCCGCAGAGCGGCGTTTTCTGCCCGCCCGGCAGCAGCCTCAGCCGTATTGAGGATGATCAGGGGATCGTATGGTTCTGCTGGCGTGTCTTGTGCGACAACAGGAACTCCAACGATCAACAGAAGAATGAAAACAGTCAAATAGCGCACAGTTCAACACTCATTTCTTTTTCCGTTTTTCAAAAATATCATTCAAAACTTGACGCATCATATCTGGCCCCTGGGTGGTGGCGACAAGCTGAATATCACCGCCCTTGAGGATGGCCTGGACAATGCGAAGAGTGGATTTACCGGTACGCAAAGCCATCGAGATTTCGTCAGCAGCTCGTCCGCTGCCTTCCAGCACAATGATGGACAAACGATACTGGGTGGTCGAGGCCAAATACATGTCATATAGTGCGATCTTACCCCCGTTAATCAGGATGGCGGCAGCGGGCAGTTTGCCATCGTCACAGATTTTGTAGCTGAGGTGCAGGATCGTCTCGGATTCATCGCCCCAATTATCTCCATCTACCAGGATAAAATGCGTGTGAAGGTCGTTTAGTTGGGTGTCGCTGCCAGCGTTTTGATGGCCTGGCCATGCGACTTTGCCAATCGGTGAAACGCCAATCAAGGGAAAGGTCAGGTTGTTCTTGGCTCGGATTTCGCCAACGAGCTGCATAACGCCTGCTTCTGTTCCACCGTCTACAATAATGGCGTTGTGCTCATCGGCGAATTGGGCAACGGTTTTGATCATATCTCGGATGAGGCGGCGGTCTTGTTCATCCATTTTGGAAGCACCACCGCTAACGAAGATCACCGGACGTTTTTGCTCCAGGCCAAGCAGCTTAAGCGCGGTGGATGGATCGGCCTTTGATGGAATACGCACCGCTTTTGCCGTATGCCCTTTATCAAATTGAATGTTGAAACACGTATGATGTGCAGGTAGATTGGTCATGTGATGTTTACACAAAAGCTACTCGAATGGTATGACCAAACGGCTGCTGCGCTCCCCTGGCGGTCTTCCGCACCGGATGCTTACCGGGTGTGGATTTCCGAAATTATGTTGCAGCAAACCCAGGTCAATACAGTTGTACCCTATTATAGGCGCTTTTTGGAAGTATACCCGGATATTTTTGCTCTGGCAGCGGCTTCGCTCGATGAGGTCCTCAAATTGTGGGAAGGGCTAGGGTATTATGGCCGAGCACGGAACCTACATCAGACGGCTCAGATTGTCTCGGAAGAACTGGACGGTATTTTCCCATCCAGCGTCGACGAACTCCAGCAGTTGCCTGGAATCGGACGTTACACCGCTGGAGCTATTGCCAGCATTACCTATGGCGAGCGTGCACCTGTGCTGGATGGGAACGTGATCCGGGTGTTCTCGCGTTTGCTTGATCTGGATGTCGATGTTAGCCAGACAAAGGTGAAAAATCAACTCTGGGTGCAGGCCGAGGCCTGGCTGCCGGATACCCGAGTAGGTGACTACAATCAGGCCTTGATGGAACTTGGGCGGACGGTTTGTACACCCCGTAACCCGACCTGTGGCGATTGTCCGTTGCAGGCGGATTGTTTGGCCTGGGCAAATGCGACACAGGCGGAACGACCCGTCAAAAAGAAGAAAGCGCCGACACCGCACTATGACGTGGCGGCGGGGATTATCCGTGATGACGATGGACGCATTTTGATTGCACAGCGTCCACTGAATGGATTGCTCGGTGGCCTGTGGGAATTTCCTGGTGGCAAGCAAGAATCCGGCGAAACCTTACCTGAAACGCTTCAACGAGAACTGCGAGAGGAACTTGGAATTGAAGTTATAGTCGATGAGGTATTTGTTGTGGTCAAACATGGCTTCACACATTTCAAGATTACCTTGCACGCTTTTGAATGCCAATATGTCAGCGGGCCGCCCCAAAAGCGTGAAGTTCATGATTTTGCCTGGGTAACGGAAACCGACTTTGATCAGTATAGTTTTGGCAAGGCAGACCGTGAGATCATCCGAGCGCTGCGTGAACGACCTGGAATGCTGTTTTAGGCAGTTGTTGGCCCAATCGTTGGGCCCCCCAATTGAAGCACAGGTTGATCTAGGGGGGTACGCCATTCGTACCAGGATTGAAAGTGTTCATTATAATCTGAAAAGCGGGTCATGATGCCATCGCGTATGTTGGCGGGCATGAGCAGCAGCGGGTTGACAATCCACTGTTCCAGGTCATAGCGGACTTCTAAATGCAAATGATTAAGGGTATTCATCTCGCCTAAGACGGTATCGGGTGTGACGATATCGTCCTTGTGATAGAGGACGTTATGTAAATGGCGGTAGATAACGACATACTCTCCACTGTGGACCCCAATGCCGAAATGCGAGTTGCGGATGAATGTGCCGTTGATGCCGGCATAGACTGGGATGCCCGCCGGGTTGGTGTTGCCCAGGTCGATGCCAGCATGGAGCCCTTGAGAGAATGTGTGGTAATTCCTCTCGCGCCCATTCTCATAGGCGAAGGTGGTATTGCCGAAATATTGTACCCATTGAACCCGGTGGAAATCGACAGGCAGCCGTTGAAACAGACGATCTCGATGCGGTAAACCGTCGACATTAATTGAGCCATCAGGATTGTGGGGTGACGCTGTTTGTGGCTCTCCCAAGAAGACCAGTGTATCCAGTGTGTTGCGTTCGGCAGACCAGCCCTGTGAATGCTGCCACCAGATATAACCACCAGCTTCTCGGCGTGAATTGGCATCAACCTTGATAATCTGCCCAACAGACAAGCCATTCCCCAGCTGCTGAGCACTTAGGCTGGGTGCTGATCGAATTGATAGCGGCTTGAGAACGCTAAAGCGACGGCTCGAGGCTTCTTCGGGCGATTCGGGTGTTTTAGGTAGATTGGTGCTGATCGCTTCCAGAAAAATCGCGCTGCCATCCAACTTGCGTTCGGCAGACCAGCCTTCAGCATGTCGCCACCAGATGTAACCGTCGAGTTCGCGCCGGGAGCCAGGATTGACCTCAATTATTGTGCCTGGTCGCAATAGGGTACTGGTAAGGCGTGGGCTGCTCAGGCCAGGTTGTGTCCGCACCGACAGATACTGGATGACGGTGAAGCGGGTCGGGTCTTCGGTTATGTTGAGTTTGGGATTGCTTGCGGCTGAGATGGCTACCATGAAGATGGCAGTGCCATCTAACCTGCGTTCGGCAGACCAACCATCGGCATGCCGCCACCAGATATAGCCATTGGCTTCGCGCCGGGAGGCAGGATCCACTTCGATTTCTGCACCTGGAAGCAAGCCATTGGGCAGTCGTTGCCCGGTGAGTGCAGGTTCTGTCCAAATGGATAGGTGCGTGGTCACTCTAAACATCTGTTTGGCTACCATCAATCCCGTTCCCCCTCATGAATCGTGGCTTGTAGTTATTGTAGCATCTGCCAGGATAGGACGCACTTGTCTTTTATGGATAACCTCCAGATTCCCAATATCTGACGCAATCCTCTGATTACGTGCAATTGCCCCACCAATCCCCAAAATATAACGTATGTTCAAGACTCGTCAGAACCTTTGTGCTATTCTGAGCTTGCACGATAAAACAAAAAAGGAGATCAATTGAAACAAAGTAAGCTGCGTTAACAAGTGATGCAATCAATCAGTTTGTAACTAAATGAAAGGACAACCATGAATGATGCACAATCGTCTCTGACCGTGCAAGAGCGTATGACGGGCTTCCGAGCACTGCTCGAGCAACTCCAGCAGCGCTATAGCATGCAATTGAACATCCAAGACCCAACCCAAACAGTTAGGCGACGCGACCCTTGTCAAGTTATGTCCATCCCTAATTGGCAGCTAATGACCCCACAGAGCACGAGCACGACTAAGCTGCTCTAGCTCAATTCAAGTAAATAGAACGTAAGGAAAATAACAGCATGACACAAGTAACGCATAACGATAATGTTGTCATTGATGGTAGTCACCTTGATTGCTAGTTGAAGCCGTCCATGAGTGACCCGTTAGAATAAAGCTGTCAAACACTATTCTGCGAGGGAACCGCATGGACGACACCTATATTGTAACCGTCTACGTGATGATTGATGACCTATTACAAGTCATGAACTACCAAGATGATAGTCGAGCCAGCCTGAGTGCGGCTGAAATCTTGACAGTAGCGGTGCTATCTGCCAAGTATTTTCAGAATCACCATGAACGGGCCTTAGATGTCTTGTCGAGCGTGGGCTATGTCCCACGCTTTAGCCTGTCGCGTTTCAATCGTCGTTTGCATGCCTTACACGATTGATTCTGGCAAGGGAGTATGCTGATTGGCGAATTATTCAACCAGTTGGATGTCTTTATCATTGATGCCATGCCCATCCCCGCTTGCAAGCGGGTTCGTCGTCAGCGCTGTCGCAAGGTACAAGGAAGAGCCTATGAAGGCTATTGTGCCGCCAAGCAAGAATACTTCTTCGGTTGGCACTTGCACCTGGTTTGTGATGCCAATGGTATCCCCATCAGCTTTGAATTGCTTCCGGCTTGATGGGATGAACTGGTTCCAGTTCAGCATCTGCTCGCTGATCTACCCGCTGGCTCGGTCGTTGTTGCTGATAAAGGCTATATCAGTTACAAGGATGAAATCCTGGCCTATCTGGACGGTGATATCCGGCTCCTTGCCAAACAGCGCAAGAATATGCGTGGCAACAGCCCTGAAGATCGCCAACTGATTCACTCACACCGTCGCATGATTGAAACGGTTAACAGTCAACTTGAAAAAATGGGCCTGCAACGGCTTCACGCTCGTACCAACACAGGCATTGCTTTGAAAGTCTTAGCTGCTCTTATCGCTCTGGCTTTCACCAATCTACTTGTCTAGCAATCAAGGTGGTAGTCGCGATAGCACGCAACTCACTGTTGAGGGTTCTGCCACCCAGACAGCGCCTCTACAACAATGGCAAGACAGCAGTCAAGTGATGGACGCCTCCAGATCGGCAACGACCTGGAAAACACCGCTCCTACTGCCCTGATTGAGGCGCAGCGTGATGCCCTGACAGGCGCAGAACCGATGCAGGGGCTTTCGACCCAGGCTAGGCTCAGTGGGGCTGTCAGCAATGTCCTCGAGTGGGTTGTCCATAAGCTGGAACTCTTAGGAACCAACGGCATCAGCCGTCAGGTGGCGGCTTTTCGGGTCCAACTGACCCACAACAACAGCGGCGTGTCAACCGACGCAGACCTGCGAGCCGGAGATTTTGAGGTGGTGACACAGCAAAGTGCAGGCCAGGCGCTAGCTGTCCGTGCCGCTGTGACGAACCAGGTTGGAGCCACCCTCACGGATGGGATAGGAGTGCGGATTGACCTTCAAAACTCAGGTACGCTGACAAATGCATATGGTCTCAAGATTGAGGATGTGAATCAAGGCAGCAGTAAGAATTATGCCATTCAGACGGGGCAAGGAGATGTGGAGTTCGGTGGGGATGTGGAGATCAAAGGCACCTTGACCGCGCCAACCTTCACCGCGACACAAAAGGGACTCGTGCCCAATCCAGGCACTGCATCAGGTCGTTACCTGAAAGACGACGGCACCTGGGGAACAATCACCCTACCCGCATCCTGGACGAGGATAGACAAGGGTTTGCACTACAGCAGCGGCAATGTGGGCATTGGGACGCCCTCACCTGATGGCCTTTTGCACGTCTTCTCCGGGTCTGGTGGCAAGATCACGCCGAACATTAATGCGGACGATCTGGTCATCGAAAATAGTACGAATGCTGGCATTAGCATCCTAGCCCCTGATGCCAGCAATACGAACCTTATATTTGGCTCACCGTCAGACGCAGTAGGCGCAATAGCCCAGTGGAATTATGATGCTGATCAATTCCGCATCGGATCACATGTTACTGGGGCAGAACTAGTCCTGGCATCGGGCAATAATGTTGAAGCTATGCGCATCGACAAAGATGGCAACATCGGCGTCGGGGAGGCCCCAGATTCCGACTACAAGCTCAATGTGGTGGGCATAAGTCGGTTTACAGGAATTGTGGATGTTGGAGGCCTCACCCTTCAACCAGCAGCTTCAGAACTAGGGGAGGGAGGACACTTGACCCTGTTAGGTGCTGGCTCTCATCCTGCATGGAACTTTGATGTCGCTGGGCCGAGCCTGCGTTTGTACAATACCGCACCAGGGACGAGACAGGTTCAGATCTTCTCATACTCAGTGCCAGATGCAAAAACTGGTCTTTATGTTCAAGGCAACACAGGCATTGGCATACTATCCCCCACTCAAAAGCTGGATGTGAGAGGCAATGTCAGAGCAGACGACTACATCGAGTACTCCAATATGTTCACAGGCGATGCTCTGACTGCCATCAAAGCCATCCGCCCTGAAGCAACGGATGCCCCAACCGATTTGAGTACAACATCGGATTGGGCAGAAGTCGATCACACCACCTTACCAGACAGGGTGAAGATCGCCATCCAAGAAGAATACTACGTCAACAAACACACAGGCGAGCAACTTGCAGCCAATAAGTCACCCGACCAAACCGACGCACCAGACGATTGGGAACTGCGTACTGAAGAAACACTGGGACGCAGTGTCGGTGCAGGCGTTCAACTGAATCTGCGCGCCATCCAGCAGTTAATCGAACAAAACGAGCAACTTCAAGCGCATAATGAGCAAATCACCAAGCGGCTTGAGCAACTGGAAGCGCAAGCACAATAACCGTCGGTTTGGCTCTCCCCTGCAATCGAGATTGCAGCCAATGAACAAGGGCCACGATTTTACTCGTGGCCCTCTCTAACCGTGTTCAATATTCTCAACGATCGAGTGATCGCAGAAACACTCGAAAATGCAAAACTCGGCCAGTTGTTAAGCCGATTGTAGGAGGGCTTTTCGATGTCACTCGAACTAGATGATATTCAAGGTCTCATAATAAGTGGTTTTGGTCATTTGCACTATGCCGCTTATCTGTTTTTGCAATTTGGAAGTAAGACAAGTGGTTGCAGTTGGCTTGGGGAAGTCGCTGATGACATTATACCAGGTACACGGTGGTCGCTCGATAGTGCGGGCGAAAAGGAAAGGCCCAAGCATTGTTATAATTTAGGTTTGACCTATTATGGCTTGCTGCGATTGGGATCTGCTGAAGATGAATTTAAGAATTTACCCTTTGCCTATGTGGACGGTATGCATAGTGAACGACGCTCGCACATTCTGGGCGACCATCAAGAGAGTGAACCAAAGAACTGGCAGATCGGCGAATGGAACATTGGTGATGATGGGTTTCAAAATCTCCATGCCCTAATAAAGACACAGAGTGAACGATTCGAAAAATTTGAAGGGAATCGAGTTCGGGCGGTTGAGTGTGGTCAAACACTACCAGGATATACCGAGCATTTTGGTTTTCGGGATGGTATTGTGCAACCCAGGTTGGAATCTATCACCAATAAAAAACTACCTCATGGGCCAATCATCAAGGATGGCGAGTTTGTGCTTGGATATAGGAACGAATACACACATGATAAGCCTAAAAAAATCGCCTCTGTCCCTAAATTGCAGGATGTAGAAATTGGGAAGAACGGTAGCTTTTTGGTGTTCTGTAAACTTCAACAGGATGTTGCATCGTTTTGGAACTATGTTGCAGAGCAAATTCCCGATGGTAAGAGCAATCGAGGCCTAACCGATTATGAAAAGTTGCTAGGGGTCGCCTCGAAATTTGTCGGACGTTGGCCCGGCAGAGCTCCTCTTGCCCGCACCCCCGACAGGGATGACCCAGCCTATATAGAGCGAAACAAGGTCAATGACTTTCTATATTGTGACCCTCAAGGGTATCGTACACCAAAGGGGGCACATATGAGACGTGCTAATCCACGTAACTTGCATTCAGATGGCGAACCTTGTGAGGAACCTTACACCGCAAATCGACATCTGATTATCCGTCGAGGAAAGTCCTATGGCCCACTCTATGCAGAGTCATTCGGTAAGTCATCTATCTTCGATTTACTTGAGGAGCACATGGCAAACGGGAGTAAACCGAACCGGGAGGATGATGGGAAGGAACGAGGTTTGCTATTCTTTGCAATTAACGCAAATATCGCCCGTCAATTTGAATTTATCCAGCAGACATGGATAAACAACCCCAAGTTCCATAAAAACGCGGCAGGGGACACCCTCGAACCTTCGGTTCGCCTTGAGCGGGGGCCAACCTTTGGTTGGGGGGAAGGCCGCCCTCCTTTCAGAGTAAGCATATCTGTGCTCAAATTAACATCTTACGGTTCGGCCGAGACTGCCTGAGGACATCAAGGCCCGGTGGTTGCCTAACGCGGCTTTTTAACAACTTCAGATAGCAGGTTGTGACGAGTAGATCGCCGCGTAAAATCTGAATCGCACTTAAGAGAGAAACGAAAGTTCTCGGATGGGTCGGACTTTCATCAGTCCGCTGCATCCGTCAGGCGACAAGGGAGTGCATTGGCACATGCGGAGCCTGAGAAGCGCCCCCGAACTGAAAGTTCGCCGAACCTTGTGTTCGCTTTATCGGGGTGAGCCGTCACAAGCTATACAACGATAAAGATCCTATTGTAGGTGACCATAATGAAACATTTGATACAACCATCCAACGCCAACCCTTGCGGCGCCGTGCACTCAAAATGAAACGCCATGTGACTGTCCGGGCCGGGGCTTATTTCTTTATGCCTGGTATCGCGGCGCTGAAGACCCTATCAAAAGAGGATAGGAGGTGATTGTCGATTTTTATGAATCACTATCCTGAATATGAATCCATTGGCGCCCAGATGGCACAGGTTTGCATTATAATAGGAGTCATGTTTGGGCACAGGCCTATCTGTGCGGTTTCCCTACGCCTTGTCAAGAAGAGTAGAGTGCCTGACGAACTCAGAGTTGCCAGAATTCTACGCTTCCCTTTACAATTGGGGTTGTTTGTTGAATTGATGAAATCAATGCGAGATAAACGACCTGTAGACGAACTCTCCGTTGAGGAGCTAGAGCGTGTGCTGGCAATCAAACGGCGCGAAGCCCGCCAGCAGCAACTCGAACGGATGAAACGCACCGGGCGGGTTATTGAACCCATCCTCAATGGCCAGCCGCGTGCCGTCAAAGCGGCGGTCTCTAAATCCTCCGAAACGGCTGCACCACAGAAATCGCCTGATGTGCGGGCAAGGGCGGATATGCCCCACTTTGAGGATGACCCAGAAGCTATTTTGCCAGACATCCCCGAAGAGAATGACGAAACCTGGAAGAACTTCGTCAATGGGGTATTGTTCATGATTGAAGTGACGGCGGTAATTGGGTTGGCCTTCATCGGCTATCAGATGTTTATGGCGATTGGCACGCTGGAAGATGAAACCCGCGATGCCCAGGCCATCACGAATGCGACCCGCGTTGCCGCGATCCCCACCTTGGAACCGACGCCCATGCTCCGGTTGGATCAGATTGTGCTACCCGGTGGTCACATTCGTGATGAAGAAACAGGCGAAGGCCAGTTTAATTTCGCCGAGATTCCAAGCCATTTGCAGGCCGCAGTCGCCGCACAGGTCTTTCCACCCAAAATTGACCGTCCGCCCAAGACGATAGAAACAGCGCTCAGCATCAACATCCCCCGCCTGAACAAAGAGGAGACCATCGTGCAAGGCACGGACTGGGAAGCGCTGCGGCAAGGCGTGGGTCAGGTACAAAATGGTTATACACCCGATGATGCCATAGGGAATGTGGTGTTAGCAGCACACAACGACATTTATGGTGAGATTTTCCGTGAACTCGATCAACTGCAAGTGGGAGATCGCTTCGACATCCGCACTCAGACTCGGGTGTATACCTATATGGTGACGGGCACAGAAGTTGTTGATCCTGATGCGGTCCATGTCATGGACGGCAAGGGCGAGGCTATGAGTACGCTTATTTCGTGCTATCCTTATGGGCAAAATACCCAACGTTACATTGTTTATGCCAAACGACAGGAAACTTAAATGTCCAAGCGTAAAAATCGCAAATCTGCCCCGAACTTACCTCAAGCAACCTTAGAGCGTGCCCGCAAGCAGGCAGAGGGTGGGGTCGAATCGATGGCGGAGCCTGCCGCTAATCGCCAGGAACATCGTGCTGCCCGCCGTCGGCAAGAACGGGAAACCCGGCGCCGAAATCAACTGGAAACAGCCCAATACAGCCAGCGGACTCGCGTCAAGAATGTAGAATTGACTAATGAGATGTTGAATCAGATGCTGGCTAACCCCACCAAAGAAGTGAGCGAGGCCGAACTGCGAGAGCAGTATAGCTATGTGTTGTCTGATTTGCGCAATATGGGCATTCTGGCAGGGGCATTGTTCGTGTTTCTGATTGGGTTAGCCCAGCTGATCTAAAAGCTGATGGAACCCATAACCATCCTCAATGGCAAACACATTATTCTGGCAGTGACGGGCAGCATTGCCTGTTATAAGTCGATTGACCTGGCCAGCAAGCTTTCTCAGGCTGGGGCGTTGGTGGATGTCATCTTGACAGACGCTGCGCAACGTTTTGTTACACCTCTAACGTTTCAATCGGTGACAGGTCGCCCGGTTTATACGGATATGTGGGCGACGAGGGGTGAGGGCCTGCCGACTCATATTGCGCATGTAGGGTTGGGAGAAGGCGCGGATTTGCTGGTGGTTGCGCCCGCAACGGCGAACAGCATAGCAAAGCTGTCCTATGGCATGGCAGACAATCTGTTGATGGTCACGGCGTTGGCGGCACGTTGTCCCTTGATGATCGCGCCCGCGATGGATGGCGGGATGTATGCCCATGATGCGGTGCAGAACAATCTCCAATTGTTGATTGAGCGTGGGGCTTATCTGGCACAGCCGGAAGAGGGACGCTTCGCATCGGGGTTGGTCGGGTTAGGGCGTTTGCCAGAAACACGAACTTTAATCGGGCACATCCGGCGACTGCTGGGACGGCACGGTAGCCTGGAAGGGCGAAAAGTGGTCGTCAGTGCAGGTGGAACCCGCGAAGATATTGACCCGGTGCGCTATGTCACCAATCATTCCAGCGGCAAGCAAGGCTACGCCCTGGCACAGGCCGCCATTGATGCGGGGGCAGCTGATGTCGTGTTGGTCTCCGCTTCGGTGACAGAACCCGTTCCGGTAGGGGCACAATTTGTTCCCGTTGGTTCGGCGGCCTCCATGTTGGAAGCAATTTTAGAACACGGCCAGGATGCTGACTTGCTGGTGATGGCGGCTGCTGTGGCGGACTTCCGCCCCATAACAGTGGCAGGACAGAAGATCAAAAAGAAGAGTGATTCGGACGAGGGACTGATGTTACGGATGGTGCGTACAGATGATATTTTGATGAATGTCAAAGCGCAGCGCGACAACACAGGCTATCCCCGCATTGTGGTGGGATTCGCGGCAGAGAGCGAAAATCTGCTCCACAATGCCCGCTCCAAACTGCAACGCAAGGGTGTGGACTTGCTGGTTGCCAATGACATCACCGCCAAGGATGCGGGCTTCCAGGCCGATACCAACCAGGTCTTGATTTTGGATGCTGATGGCGGTCAACGTCTGGTTGATCTGGCGAGTAAAGCGTCTATTAGCGAGGACATTATCTTACTAGCAGCAGATTTGCTGGGGCTTTAATACAGTTTTTACTCTTGCTGGTTGTGTTGCCAGGCTCCTCCCCCTATAATGTTAACTAGAAACCCACGCGACGGGTTTTACGTATCTACAGTTAGGAAGAGCACGTTATAATGCCCTTCCCAACCTTCTGTCTAACTTTATTGAGGAGTTTCCCAGCCAATGAAAATGCGTTTAATGGCACTCTTTCTGGTCGTCGTTTTGGCACTCTCACTGACTTCACTTGTGAGTGCCCAGCAACCCGGCTGCTTTGATCTTTCCGCTGATGACTGCGCGGTTATCCAAGCTGCATCCGCTAACTCCAATTCGATCACATCATTTGATATGGCCTTTGAGCTTGATATCGTAGCGAGCAATCTGGGTGCGTTACAAATGCTCCTCCCAGACTTGCCAGAAACGGTCACCTTTAATGTTACAGGCGTTGGCCCCTTCCAGTTTGTGCCAGATAGCGACATGCCGTTTGAAATGTACCTGGATATGACTGTTGATGCAGATGCTGGCTCCACCATGCAGGTTTCTTCCGAATTCCCTTTTGCCGTTAGCAACGGCTTTATGTATGGACCATTTGCCCAAGATGGCAGCATTGTGGGTATCCCGCTAGATGCTGAAGACCTGACTTCTGCTGCGGGTGGTGCTACAGGGGGGGTGGTTTTGGTTGATCCCTCTAGCATGACGGCTGGATCAATCGGTGATCTGATGGCTGGATCAGAAGGTATGGGCACAGCCCTGACCGATTTTGAGCAATACTTCACCTATACCCGGGGGGATGACGTTGACCTAGCGGGCATGACCGCTTCACCATTCGTCTTTACCCTGGATTTGACCTCGCTGTTGCAATCGCCTGAATTTGCCTCTAGCCTGGAAATGACAGATAGCTTGGCCGGTGATGATCCCTCAATTGCACAGGGCCTGGCGATGATTCCCATGCTGTTGGAAGGTGTTGTGAGTGAACTGTCAACAACACAATATGTTGTCGGCGATATGGTACAGGGTCTGGGTACCGATGTCTACTTTGAAATGGATCTCAGTTCCCTGATGGGTGCTGCTCCTGGTTCGATGCAGCCCGTTGTGGTTGAGGTTGACTTTGAAGTTGTCGTGACCAATCTGAATACACTATTTGAAATCAACGCACCTGACGGTGCAACCGAACTCAGCCCTGAAGAAGCCAAAGCTTTGATGGATTCCCTCGGTCTGTGACATACTCCCGTTCTAGGGGCTTCTGCCGTTAATGCCGAACGCCCCTCGACGTCTCCTTCCGACTGAAAGAGTATGAGAGAGGCGATATCCCACCTCCGCGCTGCGTTGTGGCCGCGGTCTATGACCAAGCCACAAGCGCAGTTCAACTCCCGATCTTGTCGTTCAAGTTTGTGCTTGTGTCGCCAGCATCCAACGATCAATCTTGACCACCCATTCCAGGATGGTTATGAATTGAGCAAGTTGAAGTGGAAGTCGCGACTGGTCGTTGATCTGTAGGTGACACACCAGGCCAGGTGGCGCTTCCCCCAAGCAAAGCTTGGCCCCACGCTGGAGGTGAGCCTTCGGTTCTGCGAACGCAAAGTTCGATCAGGTCTCCACACCCATTCTTGATGAAGCAGTGGAGTTGCAGGCCTTGTGGTATCTATCCGATAAGCCATGCACATCCAACGAATAGATTCAGCGAAAAGGAAATATGGTAGGAACTCGGCATGAGAAAGAAACGCAAACAATGTGCCCCGCAGTCCAGTGTTGGAAGAGCTGCGGAGCGAGAAAGCGATCAGCCAGATATGCTGGCGCACGCGACATTACCGAGTTCCTGTAGGTGGGGGGGCTTGTTCATAGAACAAGCCCATGCCGAGTTGAAATGATTACTCCTTCACTGATAACTCAATGATTTTCCTCCAACCCTGCAGTTTGGGGTCGTCGTTCTCGGCAAAGCCGGCCGGCCCCCAACTGTTCACCCAAACCTGATACGTCCCCGCTGGCAAGCGGTTTGACCCATCCGACAGCGGCATAGGCAATTTAACCTCGCACCGACTGCCCCGTTCGCTACACCCTAGATCACCAGCAAACGCCCAGCTCATGAAATGGTGGTTGACATAGGTGGTCTTATCCAACTGTCGACCGATCCACAACTGATACCAGATCACGCCGTCAGCGGCTTGCCAGCCCACGCTGGGCCCTTCCCCGTTGGCATTGGCGACCGTCATGTTGGTGGGGTGTTTGGGCCGGGTCGTTGGGATGTCGAACACGACCAAGTTGAACTGGTCATAGGTCTGGCCACCTGTACCCCAAGCACCACTTTCGAAAGAGCCCTTGCCACCAGGAACTCCCCAGGCGCGCATCCACAGCTCATAGCGTCCTGGGCCGATCAGCGGTAAGGTCTTGGGCAAGTCAAGCGTGCAAACTTTCCCGGGGTCACAGTCAATCAGGGACAACTCTGAGTTGGTTAAGAGGGCGCCCTCTATGGAGAACCACTGATTATTGACCTGCCAGTTGCCATTGGGGTCGACGATGAAGAAGTTGAACCACTGGGCGTTGGGGTCATGGCTCCAGACGATGCGGGGTTGTCCCTGGCGCAGGCTGACACACATATTCTGGGGGGCATGGGGTTTGCCATCGTCGCGGGGTAAGACGCTTGGCACAGTTGAGCAGGGAGGTGCGTCGCCCACGGGGGTAGAGGTGGGGGTCATTGGCGTGGGTTTCACCGGTGTGGGCGATGGGACGATGTCATCATTCATGATGGTGCCCAGCCCTTCCTCATCATGGATAACAGCCCCTGCTGATGGATTGGACAGCTTGACGAAGAAGGTTTCATCTGGCTCAACCGTGGTGTCGGGATTGATCCTGACCTCAACTGTTTGGGTCGTTTCGTTTATGGCAAAGTTGAGTGTCGTGGTGAGAGCAGTATAGTCCTCGCCCGCCTCGGCTGTGCCATCGGCTGTAGCGACATCAACACTAACAGCATTGGTGATTAGGCCGCTGCGGGTGACAGTAAAGGTTGCGGTTCCGTCGTTTTCGTTGACCAGCACATCATTGATGCTGAACCCAGAGATGAGGGGCCGCTTAAAGACATAAGCTGCACCTGCATCGTTGTTTTCCGCAGGCGCCCCTACAACGAGGGTGTTGCCCGACAGGGTCACACTGCTGCCGAAGCTGCCACCTGCGGGGGCTGCCAGTTGGGTTGGTGAGATCCATGTGCCGTCTGCACCCCGGGCAAAGACATAAGCTGCGCCTGCACCGTTGTTTTCCCAAGGCGCCCCTACAACGAGGGTGTTGCCCGACAGGGTCACACTGCTGCCGAAGCTGCCACCTGCGGGGGCTGCCAGTTGGGTTGGTGAGCTCCATGTGCCGTCTGCACCCCGGACAAAGACATGAGCTGCGCCTGCATTGTTGTTTTCCGCAGGCGCCCCCACAACGAGGGTGTTGCCCGACAGGGTCACACTGCTGCCGAAGCTGCCACCTGGGGGGGGGGCTGCCAGTTGGGTTGGTGAGCTCCATGTGCCGTCTGCACCCCGGACAAAGACATAAGCTGTGCCTGCACCGTTGTTTTCCAAAGGCGCCCCCACAACGAGGGTGTTGCCCGACAGGGTCACACTGCTGCCGAAGCTGCCACCTGGGGGGGGGGCTGCCAGTTGGGTTGGTGAGCTCCATGTGCCGTCTGCACCCCGGACAAAGACATAAGCTGCGCCCTCACCGTTGTTTTCCAAAGGCGCCCCCACAACGAGGATGTTGCCCTCGATGGCCACACTGCTGCCGAAGCTGCCACCTGCGGGGGCCGCCAATTGGGTTGGTGAGCTCCATGTGCCGTCTGCACCCCGGACAAAGACATAAGCTGCGCCCTCACCGTTGTTTTCCCAAGGCGCCCCCCCAACGAGGATGTTGCCCTCGATGGTCACACTGCTGCCGAAGCTGCCACCTGCGGAGGCTGCCAGTTGGGTTGGTGAGCTCCATGTGCCGTCTGCACCCCGGACAAAGACATGAGCTGTGCCTGCACCGCTGTTTCCCCAAGGCGCCCCCACAACGAGGATGTTGCCCTCGATGGCCACACTGCTGCCGAGCCTCTGGATATTGGGGGCCTTGAAAGAAGTTCCTGCCGTAGTTGTCACGGCTGTCACTGGGGGCGCAGGTGTAGGTGTGGGCGATGGAGCGATGTCATCATTCATGATGGTGCCCAGCCCCTCCCCATCATGGATAACAGCCCCTGCTGATGGATTGGACAGCTTGACGAAGAAGGTTTTGTCTGGCTCAACTGTGGTGTCGGGATTGATCGTGACTTCAACTGTTTGGGTTGTTTCGTTTGCGGCAAAGTTGAGTGTCGTGGTGAGAGCGATATAGTCCTCGCCCGCCTCGGCTGTGCCATCGGCTGTAGCGACATCAACACTAACAGCATTGGTGATTAGGCCGCTGCGGGTGACAGTAAAGGTTGCGGTTCCGTCGTTTTCGTTGACCAGCACATCATTGATGCTGAACCCAGAGATGAGGGGCCGCTTAAAGACATAAGCTGCACCTGCACCGTTGTTTTCCGCAGGCGCCCCTACAACGAGGGTGTCATTAGATATGGCCACACTGCTGCCGAAGCTGCCACCTACCACCAGGGGTTCCACTTTGGCTGATTGGCTCCATGTGCCGTCTGCATCCCGAACAAAAACATGGGCTGAACCCATAGATATGTTTCTTTCCCCAGGTGCCCCGACCAGGAGGGTGTTGCCAGCCGTGGCCACACTGCTGCCGAAATAGTCCTTCTCTTGAGGATTGGGGGCGGTGAGTGGGGTTGGTGGTTGGCTCCATGTGCCGTCTGCACCCCGGACAAAGACATAAGCTGCGCCTGCATTGTTGTTTTTCCCAGATGCGCCCACCACGACGGTGTCGGCGGCGATGGCCGCCACACTGCTGCCGAAATAGTCCTCCTTTTGAGCATTGGGGGCTGCCAGTTGGGTTGGTGGTTGGCTCCATGTGCCGTCTGCACCCCGGACAAAGACATAAGCTGCGCCTGCATTGTTGTTTTTCCCAGATGCGCCCACCACGACGGTGTCGGCGGCGATGGCCGCCACACTGCTGCCGAAATAGTCCTCCTTTTGAGCATTGGGGGCTGCCAGTTGGGTTGGTGGTTGGCTCCATGTGCCGTCTGCACCCCGGACAAAGACATAAGCTGCGCCTGCATTGTTGTTTTTCCCAGATGCGCCCACCACGACGGTGTCGGCGGCGATGGCCGCCACACTGCTGCCGAAATAGTCCGTCTCTTGAGCATTGGGGGCTGCCAGTTGGGTTGGTGAGCTCCATGTGCCGTCTGCACCCCGGACAAAGACATAAGCTGCGCCCTCACCGCCGTTTTCCCAAGGTGAACCCACGACGACACTGTCAGCGGCGATGATGGCTACACTCCATCCGAAGCTGCCGCCCACTGGGGCTATGAGTTGGGCTGATTGGCTCCATGTGCCGTCTGCACCCCGGACAAAGACATAAGCTGTGCCTGCACCGCTGTTTTCCCAAGGCGCCCCCACAACGAGGGTGTTGCCCGACAGGGTCACACTGTTGCCGAGCTTCTGGGTATTGGGAATCATCAAAGGAGTTCCTGACGATGTTGCTGTAAATGTTAGAGGCTTCACCGGAACCGGAGTTGGAGGGGGTGTTGGAGACAGCACCGAAGTTGGAGAATCGTCATCTATGATCGTCATCTTTTTCCGACCATCATGGATAACAGCCCCTGCTGATGGATTGGACAGCTCGACGAAGAAGGTTTCGTCTGACTCAACCGTGGTGTCGGGATTGATCGTGACTTTAACTGTTTGGGTTGTTTCGTTTGTGGCAAAGTTGAGTGTCGTGGCAAGAGCAGTATAGTCTTTGCCTGCCTCGGCTGTGCCATCGGCTGTAGCGACATCAACACTAACAGCATTGGCGATTAAGCCGTTGCGGGTGACAATGAAGGTCACAGTTCCGATGCCTTCAGAGACATACAACTGCATATCATTGATACTGAATCCAGGGGAGGGTAACCCTTTAAAGACGTAGACTGCACCCTCACCCTGGTTTCTGCCTGGTGCCCCAGCGACGTAGATATCGCCCGTGACAGCCACACTGCTGCCAAAATAGTCACCCTGCGTTGTATTAGAGGCCTTGAGAGAGGCTTGTAGGTCCCATTGCCCCGCATCCCGCTTAAAGACATAAGCTGCACCTGCAAAGTTGTTGGCAGAAGGCGCCCCCACGACGAGGGTGTCGCCAGCGATGGCTACGCTTCTGCCGAAAAAGTCCGTCTCTTGAGCATTGGGGGCGGTGAGTTGTTGGGTTGGCGTTTGGTTCCATTGCCCCCCACTTTGGGAAAAGATATAGGCTACACCTGCAAAGTTGTTGGCAGAAGGCGCCCCCACGACGAGAGTGTTACCAGCGATGGCCACACTGCTGCCGAGGCCGCCATATGTGGGGACTGCCAGTTGGGTTGGCGTTTGGTTCCATTGCCCCGCATCCCGCTTAAAGACATAAGCTGCACCTGCAAAGTTGTTGGCAGAGGGCGCCCCCACGACGAGGGTGTCGCCAGCGATGGCTACGCTGCTGCCGAACTTGTCATTTGCTGCGCCATTGGAGGCTGTGAGGGTGGTTGTTGGTGAGCTGCTCCATGTGCTGCCTACACCTCTGACAAAGACGTAGGCGGCACCAGAATTGAATGTGTTTTGGTCTTTGTCTACCTCAGGCGCCCCCACGACGAGGGTGTCGCCAGCGATGGCTACGCTGCTGCCGAACTTGTCATTTGCTGCGCCATTGGGGGCTGTGAGGGTGGTTGTTGGTGAGCTGCTCCATGTGCTGCCTACACCTCTGACAAAGACGTAGGCGGCACCAGAATCGAATGTGTTTTGGTCTTTGTCTACCTCAGGCGCCCCCACGACGATGGTGTCACCGGCGATGGCTACGCTGCTGCCGAAAGAGTCCTCCTTTTGAGCATTGGGGGCTGTGAGGGTGGTTGCTTGGTTCCATGCACCGTCTGCACCCCGGACAAAGACATAAGCTGCGCCCTCACCGTTGTTTTCCAAAGGCGCCCCGGCCACGAGGGTATTGCCCTCGATGGCCACACTGCTGCCTAGTAACATGGTATCGGGCACTGTCAAAGTAGTCTCTGTCGAATTATTTTGTTGTTGTAACTGCCCAACAGAAGGCGCTGCGAACACGCTACCCCCCAACATAAGAAACTGAAAGGCAAGAAAAATGATCAAAATACGCTGTTTTTGAAAACGATTATGTGACATTTAAACTCCTTAATCGACTGATAACTTCAGTAGAGGATGCAATTGCTGTAGTAAATTGACCCACATTACTCACCCTCTACCAGGAACTCGGTGATTTTCCTCCAGCCTTGCAGTTTGGGGTCGTCGTTCTCGGCAAAGCCGGCCGGCCCCCAACTATTCACCCAGACCTGATACGTCCCCGCTGGCAAGCGGTTTGACCCATCCGACAGCGGCACAGGCAATTTCACCTCGCACCGACTGCCCCGTTCGCTACACCCCAGATCACCAGCAAACGTCCAGTTCATGAAATGGTGGTTGACATAGGTGGTCTTATCCAACTGTCGACCGATCCACACCTGATACCAGATCACACCATCGGCGGCTTGCCAGCTCACACTGGGCTCTTCCTTGTTGGCATTGGCGATCGTCATGTCCGTGGGGTGTTTGGGTTGGGTCGCGGGGATGTTGAAGACCAGACGATTGAACTGCTCATAGATTGTGGCATCGATTTGTGCTGTGCCGCCCTTGCTCAGAGAACCCTTGTTGACGTCACCGTCAGGGGTCCCCCAGGCGCGCATCCATAGCTCATACTCGCCGGCACCGATCAGCGGGTAGGCCTCGGGCAGGTCAAACATACACGTCTCCAGATAACAGTGAACCCGGGATAACTCTGGTCTGGTCAAGGGCGCTATCGATATGGAGAACCACTGATCATTGACCACCAGGCTGTCATCGGGGCCGACGATGAAGAAGTTGAACCACTGGGCTTTGGGGTCATGGCTCCAGACGATGCGGGGTTGTCCTTGACGCAGGTTGACACAGATATTTTGAGGGGCTTGAGGCACGCCATCAGGGCGGGATGAGACGCTTGGTACCGTTGAGCAAGGAGGTGCGTCGCCCACGGGGGTGGAGGTGGGGGTCATTGGCGTGGGTTTCACCGGTGTGGGCGATGGAGCGATGTCATCATTCATGATGGTGCCCAGCCCCTCCCCATCATGGATAACAGCCCCTGCTGATGGATTGGACAGCTTGACGAAGAAGGTTTCATCTGGCTCAACCGTGGTGTCGGGATTGATCCTGACCTCAACTGTTTGGGTCGTTTCGTTTATGGCAAAGTTGAGTGTCGTGGTGAGAGCAGTATAGTCCTCGCCCGCCTTGGCTGTGCCATCGGCTGTAATGACATCAACACTAACAGCATTGGTGATTAGGCCGCTGCGGGTGACAGTAAAGGTCGCGGTTCCGTCGTTTTCGTTGACCTGCATATCGTTGATGCTGAACTCAGAGAGGAGCTTAAAGACATAGGCTGCTCCAGCTTGATTGTCTACCCCAGGCGCCCCCACCATGACGGTGTTGCCGGCGATGGCCACACTCTGGCCAAAATGGTCCTTCTCCGCTGCATCAGCGGCTTTGAGATAGGCTTTCTGGCTCCATTGGCTGCCACTTAGGGCAAAGACATAAGCTGCCCCTGCAAAGTTGTCGGCAGAAGGTGCCCCCACCACGACGGTGGCGCCGGCGATGGCCACACTCTCGCCGAAGTTGCTAGTTGCCTGGTTGGATGAATTGAGTTTGGTTGGCAATTGGTTCCATTGAGTCCCATCCCAGCTAAAGACATAAGCTGCCCCAGCCGAGCGGTCGGCATAAGGCGCGCCCACAACAACGGTGTTGCCAGAGATGGCTACACTGCTGCCGAAACTGTCATTCTCCACTATATCGAGGGTTGTGAGTTTGGTCACGGACTGGTTCCATGTGCCGCTTGCATCCCGCGTAAAGACATAGGCTGCACCGGAAAAACCTGTGTTTTGGTCTTTGTCTACCCCAGGAGCACCCACGACGATGGTGTTGCCAGAGATGGCCACACTCTGACCGAAACTGTCATTATCCGCTGCATCGGAGGCGGTGAGTTTGGTTGGCGTTTGGTTCCATGTGCCACTTGCATCCCGCGTAAAGATATAGACTGCACCGGAACTCAAGGCTTCATCAGGCGCGCCCACAACAATGGTGTCGCCGACGATGGCCACACTCCTGCCGAAGCTGCTATCTGCTGGGGCATCGAACTCGGTTCGGTTCCATCGAGACCCATCCCAGCTAAAGACATAAACCCCTCCTGCATAGTCGTCTTTCCCAGGCGCACCCACGACAATGGTGTCATCAGACTGGGCCACACTCCTGCCGGAGTAGTCAAATGGTTGAGGAAGGAAGGTTAAGAGACCAGATTGCTGGCTCCATTGAGTCCCGCTTCGGGCAAAGGTATAGACCTCACCCGCAAAGTCGCTTTTCCCAGGCGCCCCCACGACAACGGTGTCGCCAGAGATCGCCACACTCTGACCGAAAATGTCCTTTTCCGTTGCATCAAGAGCCTTCAAAGAAGTCTCTGGCATGGCTGGCACTAGGGTTGCAGGGCGCACAGGCGTCACCAGGGTTGCAGGGCGCACAGGCGTCACCAGGGGCACGGGGGTCGCTGGGATTGTCACTCCAGAGCCAATCGCATTAGAGACCCTGACTTCAAAGCTGGATGCCCCCCGACTGATGACCTCAACCGAGATATTATGCTGCGTATCTCGGAAAACCTCACCGGGTAACCATATGGCCCCAGCATCATTGACATCACTATTACTATCACCGTCAACCACTAGCGCCGGTGAAGTACTAAAAGAGTGACTGGCATCAACCTCGTGGATAAGCACACCTTCACCGGGTATCGCATCATCATACCCGATCTTAAGGCGGGTCTCGACTGTGTAGAACTGGGCGGTTGAGCCGTTAATGGGAATTTTGACCATCATGGTATTAGTGAGGGAAGCAGGCTGGTTCAAGCGCTCCAGATGCCCCGTCCATGACTGACCTTGATTCACCTCGATTTTACGTGATGCAGGAATCCAATGCAGAAGATCTTTATGAAACGCAATGGTTCCTACCTCACTCGTACTCATCACATCCCACCATGAATCATAAGGAGTATCTCTATTACCACTAGAATGCGGCAGCCCCAGAGTATGTCCAACCTCATGTGTAATGAATATTCGACTGGTATAGGAAAAGGGCGGATTCCAAGTAATTCTCATCTTACGTTTCACACCATCTACTACTATAGGGGAGGGTGTTGTTGTACCTGCAGCATAGTTGGCGTATGAATCATCAAATATGAAGTTGATCCCATCATATGGGCTAAAATCCACCGTCGCATCAGCCGCGTCCGCACAGTCTTGGGCCATATCACTATGTTTCTTTCCGCTCTGTTTCCACTGAGAGAAGCTCATCGTATAGGCACTTAGAGGCTTTGACAGGGTGAACCACTGGCTGGAAGTGGTAGAAACAACATTTAACTGCCCGCCGGAAACTTCATGCCAGAAGTGCTGTACACCTGGATACTGATCCCCCATCAAGGCGTCAAAGTAGCTGGGTTGCTTCGGTGGGTTACCTGTCGAATCACTAAACCGGCACAGTAGCGTCAGATAGTTCAATGTGCCTGTGCTCCGCTGGGGGGTCTCGATGGGCAAGGCTATGACTTCGATCTGGCTTACGACAAAGCGAGATGAGGCATTCTGGGGGGTTTCGATATAAGTCCCATACACCCGGACACGCCCCTCATTGCCTCTCACTAGATGAGGGGCAATTTCAAGCTCGGTTGTGCTGCCATCATCCTTAATGAGGGTGACGAGCATATAATACTCTCCCCCTGAGCCAGGCGCCGGATCAAAGTGCATCACTGAAAGCTCACCTTCCAGATAGGTGACCCCTTCCTGAGCATATAGCACACTGCTCAAGCCGACCGCGATAGCAATCAATATAGCAATTTTTCTAATCATAATATTCCCTCATATGCAGTTTAATGCTTTAATAGACATGTAAAGACTTTCTTCAATTCGTTGTAAAATATTTACTCCCGTGGTGAATATACCTCAATTTTGATATGAATGCTAGAAGTATTTTTTATTATTTATTTAATAGATTTTATTAATAGATAAATTAAGATGTTATGATGTGACCTGTGCTCACTGGTTACTTACGGTATCCGGGCAAGATTCTTCCCTCAGGCAGCCCGGTGGAACACTGAATGGGGCTGGAATCTGCCTGTTGATGTAGACAAGCATGGTTGAAATACCTTTGCGTAGTTGTTGGGTTACTCAGCCATTATATGTAACGTCAAGCTATAAGCAGCCGGCATAGAGGGCGTTACAAGAAACGCAAATCACCCGTGTAGGGGGGACACAACGGGTGATTAAATGTTCAGAACCTGGTTAACGATATGTAGAGGAATCAACACAACCCGACCAAGTTCCATACTATTCGATAAATGTTAAGAGTATAAGCTAAGCTCTACATGAACTTAGCATTAAAATATAATGAGAGCAGTAACTGACCTTAATTACCCACACCAACGGGAGCAAGAGGCGTCTGGCCAGGAAGAACCGTCCCATCTGCTGAGACACCGTCAATCGGTGTTGGGGTCCCTTGCTCACAAATCGCCTGGGCGTTGTCTCGCAGCGCGATCACACTGTTATCCACGAACAAGGTCAGAGCACTGTTATAATGCACCACCGCCTGACAGGACTCTGCACCCGCCTCATACGCACGGGCATAGGCCGTTAACTCATTGAACAAAAGGCGATTCAAATTCTGGCCTTTATAGCTCGTCTGATAACTGCGCATGGTATTTAAGATATTGATCGCCGAGAGATGATCGCCGGCTCCTATCGCTCGTTGTACATCAAGATAATACCCACCTAGCAAACGCTCGTAGCTCAAATCATCAATGTCCCCATAGGTCTCCGCCAGATCAGTCAACCGGATCGCTTCAGCTAAGGTATCAGTATTCTGGAATAGGAGATTCGCCTGACGTGTCAGGGCATCCAACATCAACCCACGCACTGTTGCCCGCTGAAAGTCCGGGTCAATGCGGATAATCGCATCCAGTGTCTCATAGGCTTCCTCGTTATTGCCCAGCGCCAACGCATCCCGGGCTGACTGCAACAACCCGATCAGATCATAAGGGCTTTCAGTTGCGTCTGAAGTTTCTGTTGACACAGCAGACGGTGATGCTTCAACCGTCGGCGTATAAGTCTGGGTGGGGGTTCGTGTAACTGTCGGCAGCAAATCAAGATAAACAGCGGTGGCTGTATCGCGCAGTTGTGGGATCACCGGGATATGGGGCACTTCTGTTTCCAGAAAGTTGAGACGCTTTTTTAGGTTGTAGGTGTTACCCACCACGACATCTTCAGGAATACGAATCAACTGCTGCTCGATTCGATATTCCTGCGTGGTCGTCGCAATCATATTGGCTTCGTGCTCCCCCGCTGTCCAGCCTGCCGTCCCTGCCAACGCCACGATCAAAACAGATAACCCACCGCCAAACACTACCATCAAACCCCATATAAAGCATCCCGGCCCGCCTGCATCCGATGATTGTTCGTTCAACAGGGGTGGCCCCTCGGTTAAAATGGGTTGGGTATCTTTCATACGCACCTCGTTATGATCGGAAGCATTATAGCGAAGGGTGCCTGTTCCGTATAGCGACGATTAACCTCTATAAAACAAAAATCGGGGCAAACCAATCGTAGCCATCACCAACAAATGATCTGAACCTAGATGGGGACCAGATACGGCTTGTTCCGATTCCATGCCGAATCGACTGGTTAAAGTCATTAGCTTGGTCCTGTTGAAGGAGCAAACGGTTGATAAATCATCTTCCCTGTTAGCAAGATCAAGGGAATCTCAGTCAGATATTTGAACCGATAATTTTCGCCAAATTCCATAGTTGTACCAACTACGAGGCCGTAGATCACAAATCCGAAGATCGTGAGCAAAACCTTATCTTGGCGTAAGTAAGCTATGTAACCTCTCCATGAGAAGTGGGCTTGACGGACAATGTAAAGAATATATAACACCATGATGATAGGGATGATAGCCCCATGAACTAAGAACATCACACTCTTCGGCTTGATGGACAAAAAAGGATTATAAATTTGCCCATGAAGCCCCATTTTGTCTGCGTTGTCAATGACATGGAAAAACCGATTTGAAGGTAAGCTATAAATAAAATATGCCCGCTTGATCGTTTTTAGATAGGTTAATGGATCATGTTTAATCAATGTCATCGCATTATCGCCGTACTGAGTTGCGATCTCAATATAATTGATATTGTTGCGGTCGTTATTATTGAGTACCGGAATCTCTGATGTTTTCGTAAACCCATACGCTTCGTACTCTGAGGCCGTCTTAAACGGGGCAACCTCTACTACCATTGGATCTATAATTCCATCTGCTACGAGTGCCTGAAGTTCCGATTGTTCGTAGCCTCGCATGACATTTTGATAAAGATTCATTCCTGACCAACTGCTTAAACCCCAAAAGCTAAACAGAACGAGGTTCTTAACAAACACCACGATAGTCAATAAGCTGATAAAGGACGAAACAATCACAACCCGTCGCCGCTGATGGGTTACCCACAACGGAAGAACAATCACTGCGACTACGATAATAACCGGATGAAAAAAGCTCCGGGTCAGAACAACAAGATTCAAGCTAAAAATGAAGAGATACAGGTATATGATCTGTTGTGTCTTTTGATAAAACGCAACCCAGAAAACACAAACAACCACAAGAAAGGCTGTCATCTGTGTGTAGAGAATATAGGTTTCGTAAACAAACAGGGAAGGATAAAAGGCAATGAAGGCAAGTATGATATTGCGAAGACCTGATTTGGGAATGAGCTGAAGCAAGATCACACCACTCATTAGTACCATCAACGCGCCGAAAATTATATAGAGGGTATACAGGGCTTCGAGATGTGCTGGGTAAAACAGCCTGCCCAGTATGGCCCCTAAGATATTGTAGAGGGGGGGTTGTGCATGGAAATACAGTATTGTCTGTATTGGGGATTTCTGCAGCAAGTCTAACGGCGCAGTTTGAAAAAAAATATCCCAGTTGTTGACCACAGGATGTATGGTGATACTCATTCCAACATAATATCGGTAAAACAGAGCAACAATAATGTGGGCAACTGATGCAATAGGGATAGCGGGGTATTGTCTAGGAAAAGTTAACATGCTACGAGTAAACAATCTAATAATGTATAATGTTAATTTATATATTACCATCAATATTTATATCCTTTATCAATTGCTAAAATCAACACCGGGAAAATCTAACAATAAAGTGATGATCTGTATCTCAGGAAAACCCCGTAGACATCATTGTTAATTCTGAGGGGTCGTCGGGTTGGGTATTTGCTATACTTTGAGGCTTGTTATTCTTCCGAACAGCCATAACACTTGTAGCAGAAACAACGGAGCCAAACCCGATGGATTTAACCCCCATTTCTGAAGCTGTCCGGCAGGCTACTCGCCTTTGCCAGACCGTACAACAAGAACACATCGTCCGCAGTGAAAAGAGTGGACACGAACCCGTCACCATTGCCGACTATGGCTCACAGGCCATCATCTGCCGTGCAATCCAGCAGCACTTTCCTGATGATGCGGTCATGTCCGAAGAGGCCGGGACACAATTCCTATCGCTGGTTGCCGATGAGCAGCGGGCACAAATTGTCAAGTTGATCGGGCGTATTCTCAATACCAGCGTCACAGAACAAATCGTTGCCGAATGGCTGGATCATGGCAAGAGCGAACAAGCCAGCCAAATGTGGGTGATTGATCCCATTGATGGCACAAAGGGCTTCCTGGCGCAGCGCCATTATGTGGTAGCCGTCGGCTATATGTTGGATCGCAAGCCAATTGGTGCGGTGATTTCTGCCCCAGAATACCCAGGCGGCGGGCGTCTACTCCATGCACTCGATGGTAAAGCATACAGCGAACCCCTAGGGGGGGGCACACCACAGCAGATTCATGTATCGGATAATACAGAAGTCCATATGTGGCGCGGAGTCGAGAGTGTGGAAAAAAGCCATGCCGGCCACAGCCGAATGGCAAAGTGTCGGATTGAAGCGGGTATGGATGAGGCCCTGGTAGAACGCGCCGACAGCATGGAAAAATATGGTCGCATCGCAGTGGGCGACGCTGAACTCTATCTCCGATTACCACGGAAGGGGAGCACCCGCCCTCACAGCATCTGGGATCATGCTCCTGGTGCGGCCCTGGTTGAAGCGGCTGGAGGCCAGGTCAGCGATGTGGATGGTTCGCCGCTGGATTACTCTGAAGGCACATCCTTGCAAAATCTGGGGGTCATTGTCACCAACGGCACACGCCACAACCATATGGTGAAAGCGGTACAAAAAATCTTGGCTGCCGAAGAGCCATAGAAAATCGGCGCGGGGACAGGCTATACTTTGGTTCAGGAGGCAATTTGATGACTCAAAAACGTGAGATTACCGTAACTTATGGCGATGGCATCGGGCCAGAGATCATGGAGGCCTGTTTGAAGATTATGACCAAGGCCGGTGCTAAGCTGGATCTGGATGTGATTGAGGCGGGCAAAGACGTTTATTTGAGTGGCAATCGAACGGGTATTGAACCCAGTGCATGGGAATCACTGCGGCGGACAGGCGTCTTCCTGAAAGCGCCGATCACCACTCCACAGGGTGGCGGCTACAAGAGTATCAACGTAACCATGCGAACGACCCTGGGGTTGTATGCCAATGTACGCCCAGTCATGTCGTTTCATCCCTTTGTGAAGACCAAACATCCCAAAGTGGATGTCACTGTGATCCGTGAAAACGAAGAAGACCTGTATGTAGGCATTGAACATCGCCATACCAACGAGGTCTATCAAGCCACTAAGTTGATTACACGCCCTGGCAGCGAGCGCATTGTACGCTATGCCTTTGAATATGCCCGCCGCAATCAACGCGAAAAAGTGACCTGCTTCACCAAAGACAACATTATGAAGATGACAGATGGCTTATTCCATAAGGTTTTTAATGAAATCGGCGAAGAGTACCCTGAAATTGAGAAAGAGCATTGGATCATCGACATTGGCGCAGCGAAAGTTGCAACAGAGCCGGAACGCTTTGATGTGATTGTGATGCCCAATCTTTATGGCGATGTGGTTTCAGATATTGTTGCCCAGTTAACCGGATCAGTTGGTTTGGCAGGATCTGTCAACATGGGACCGAAAGTCGCCATGTTCGAGGCCATTCATGGTTCCGCACCGGATATTGCTGGGCTGGGCATCGCCAACCCATCTGGGTTGCTACTGGCGAGCGTGATGATGTTGAATCACCTCGGGCAGAATGAAGCCGCTGAAAAAGTCCATAATGCATGGCTCAAGACCATTGAAGATGGTATTCATACAGGTGACATTTACACTGAACAGATTAGTAAACAGCGGGTCAATACCGCGGTGTTTACCAACGCGGTCATCAAACGGTTGGGTGAGCGCCCGGTCATGCTTCATGCCGTGACCTATTCGGCTGGCAGCAATATCCCGCGTGCGGTACAACCGAGCTATGTGCAACGAACCAAGAAGGAACTGGTGGGCTGTGATGTGTTCATCGAATGGACAGCCGACCATCGCGATCCAACCATTCTGGGCGAGAAGCTGACCGCCATCGCAGGCGAGCAATTCGATTTGCAGTTTATCTCCAATCGTGGGCAGATGGCATGGCCTGACGGCTCATCAGACCCATTTAACACCGACCATTGGCGCTGCCGCTTCCAATCGCCCGGAGAGGGCGTGCTGCCTGGTCCTGTGATTGAATATGGCAATGTGTTGGCACTGATGCAAAAATTGGATGCGGATGGCTACGAAGTCATCAAAACCGAGAATCTATATCGGTTTGATGGTCAGATTGGCTTTTCGCTGGGATCTGGCGGATAGCCACACAGAACATCACCTGTTGCGGGAGGAGTGGGGCACAATAGGAAATTGCCGTGAATACTCCTCAACCTTAGGTTCGCTAAGAATACCCGCACATGAAAAAGCGACTGCCGAGTTTGTGGACACGTTCAAAATTCATCTCAACTGTTGGAGTAGTCGCATTAGAAGTGGTGAAGCAATACATTGAAGATCAGAACAACGTATTAAGTACCGACTCTATAGCAATAGCAGACGCAACCGTCATCTGCACCAGCAGATCAACGTCGCTGGCTTGATCTGGAACCATGCCCTGGCCTTGCAGTGTTGCTCCTATCGATTGACGGGCAAGCACATATCATCAGGACAGATGAAGCGACACCTTGCGAAATTGCGCATGAAGACCCAGAAGTATGCCTTCTGGAAGGCTCTCGGTTCCCAGCCAGTGCAAGAAGTGTTGGAACGTCAGGAGAAAGCCTACGAGCGGTTCTTTAATAAGCAAGACGGCCTGCCACATTTTCGCAAGGTGAAAAAGTTTCGGTCATTCACGCTCAAACAGGTTGGCTGGAAACTGCTGGATAGCCCAAAGCGGTATGGCCAGGTTCGCGTCGGCAAGAGGGTCTACAATATTTGTGCAGCACCATCCCCTGTGGGGCCATATGAAGACAATCCAACGATGAAGGGCAACTCAATCGACCTGCCCTTGTTCTATCGAGATGATCTGTCACGTTTGCGTACCATCCAACGCCAAGTGTCCAAGAAGGTCAAAGGGAGAGCCAATCGACAGAAGGGGAAACATCCCATTGCTCGGCGCCACATTCGGATTGATGACAAGCGGCGCGACTTCCACTTCAAGTTGGCTCATGAGTTGTGTGACCCATACGACAGCCTGTGCTTTGAAGATCTGAACCTGGATGGGACGAACCTCTGGCTCGATGAAACGCTTGTGGAGGCGCAAAGTGAGTGATCTGGGCTTTGCGCAGTTGATGAGCATTCTGGAATGGGTGGTCTTTAAACGTGGCAAGCGGATTGTCAAGATTGATCGTTGGGCGCCAACCACGCAGGTCTGCTCAGGCTGTGGGCAGAAGCATAAACTTGAACTCCAAGATCAGGAACGACACTGCAAATGTGGTTTGGTCATAGACCGGGACCACAACACAGCGCGAAATATTCTTGAGGTGGGGCATCACCTCATGCTGTCTTAGTCGGAAGAAGACCACTGAACCGCGGGTTCGCGTTTTCCTGTGGGAGTATGTCACCAAATCAGTGATGTACGTCAAGCAAATAGCACTTTTATCGAAATGCTCCAGGCTTTTCAACTCGTTGGCGAAAAACAACCAGGATCTATCACCGCCCGTGTTCAGGCCACTTTAGGCTCAATAGAGTTCCAGCAATGAAGAAACAGGTTATGGCTGTATCGCCCTTGCTTGATTAGAGGGTGCTCGATTGTATGCTGCGCACCCCTTTTCTTGTGTGACACCTCACGAGATTTCTGTGGCTTATACCGTGCTTGACCACTATTCACCACTAACTTGTCAGTTTTTCCAGTTGATCCACCATATCTGCCAGCACGCCAAAGGTGGTTTCTACGGCCTCTGGTTTGAGCATATCCACCCCCGCATATTGTAGAATGTCCAAGGGATATTGAGAACTGCCCGTGCTCAGGAACTCGACGTAGCGTTTGGCTGCGGGCCCGCCTTCTTGTTGAACTTTATCCGCCAGGGCATGAGCCGCGCTGATGCCCGTCGCATACTGATAGACATAGTAGTTCATGTAGAGGTGCCCAAAGGTCGCCCAGGTGATGCCCACCCGTTCCGGGTTGATGATCACCTCATCGCCATAGCCTTCCTGGAACAATGCGGTCATCAGTTCAATCATATCATCGGCGGTAACACCTTCTCCACGTTCGGCTCGTTGATGAATTTCCAGTTCAAAGCGGGCAAGCGTGGGCATAATGAAGAAGTAGCGGTGGAAATTGCCCATGGCTTCCTCAATGAGGGCAATCTGGAAATTAGCGTCATCTTTCTTGGCCTCACGTAAATACTTGCGAGTCATGGCCTGATTAAAATTCGAGGCGACTTCCGCCACAAACATTGAATAGTCAGAGTAGAAAACACGCTGGTTTTTGCGCGAAAGATAGCTATGCATACTATGTCCTAGTTCATGGGCTAGCGTGCTCATACCACTCATGCCATCATCATGACTCATCATAATGAAGGGATGGGTCGCGTGATGCCCATTGGAGAACGCCCCGTCCCGTTTACCGATGTTGGGATAGACATCCACCCAACGCTCTTCCAAACAGCCTTTGCGCATGACCTGAACATAGGCGTCGCCCAGCGGCTTCATGCCCTCACATACCCAGTCGACGGCGGTTTCGTAGGATACGGTGGGTGATTCTTTGGCAATGGGGGCCCAGATATCATAGGGATAGAGCTCATCATAGCCCAACGCTTGGCGCCGCACAGCCCAGTATTTGTGCCAAGTAGGAATATTATTCTGAAAGGTGTCGATCAAATTCTGGAAGACTGCGGACGGGATGTTATTGGCAAAGGTCGAGGCTTCTAACGACGATTCAAAGCCGCGTACGCGCATGTTAAACACATCCTGTCGGATTTTGGTCATCAAAGTCGTGGCTATGGTGTGCTTGTGGGCAAGATACTGGTCGGTGTAGCTTTCATAGGCTGTGCGACGCAGTTCCCGGTCGGGCAGGTGAAGCATGGAGTCGTAGGCGCCCTGGCCGACATCATGTGGGTTGCCATCGCTATCCACTGCCGGGGCAAATTTCATGTCGGCACTGGTCAGCATCTGGTAAATAGTATTGACGGAGGTAAAGGATTCAACCGATAGGCCCAATATTTGCTCGACTTCTGCCGAACGAACATGCCGCTGACGGCGAAAGAGATCATCAAGATACTGTTCCATAATCAAAAGGCGGGGTTCCTCTTTTATCCATTGGCTTAAGGTATCCTGACCAATTGCAATCAGTTCCGGATCCATAAACGCGCTGGCAGCCGCCAATTGACCAACGATGCTGTGGGCTTTATCTAGCATGGCGCTGGCCTCTTGGTCGTTGGCATCAACAGCCGCCGCCATGCTCGGATAGACCATCACTTTGCCGAGCAGGGTTTCGGTCTCTTCTACCAATTCCAAATAATCTGCCAAGACACTTGCACCCGCACCCAGCTGTCCGGCAAATTCTTGGATAGTGGCAACCTTGTCCAGTAGTTGTTGCCCGGCGGTTTCCCAAGCGGCTTTATCTGCGAAAACACTGGGGGCGTTCCATTTGTAGCAATCATCAACTTCACTACGATTGCGAATTCGTGTTTGTGCCATCCGGTTGAACTCCTTTATTCTGTATGTTTGAAGATATTCTATCATTTGAAAAAAACTTAACAAGTGGTGCGGGATGGTGAACCTGCTAAAATCTCTATATGATTAGGGTACCAGTGCGTTTATTGGGATTAAAGTATGATATTGCCGCAGAAACCACCATCATTTGCAATTATGCTGATCGGCATACTAATCGCTGTTATTATGGGGATGATGGTGGAGTCCTGGGTGGCGGTGTTGATCTTTGTGGGTATGAGTCTTTATCTGTTGGCAAGCCGCACCCAACACCTCAACCAAATTAGGCAAGAAACACAACATTCTAGTCGTTCACTGTCGAAGTTGAGGTCGGAAAAGGATCAGCTTGAGGCTTTGATCCAGGTACTGCCAGATATGTTGTTGAAAACCGATCAAGCTGGTGTCATTCAGCAAGTGAACCGGGCTGTGATGGATCGACTAGGCTATAAAGAAAGTGGACTGATTGGTCAATCAATCGACGACATCCGTGATAGTTCACGGCCAACACCTAAGTTTGAAGAATTAGGCCCTGTGGTGAACAAGGACTATGCCTTTGCGACAAATGATAGACAGCGGGTTCCAGTCACACTTTCAACAGCACAATTAGAGGATGGGATGGTGTTAGTGGCGCAGGATGCTACTGAACGTCAGCGCAATCTGGAACAGCTGCAATATGATGCCCGCCTACTCAATGAAGTCTCCGATGCGATTGTCTCAGCAACGATGGATGGCACCATCATCAGTTGGAATCAAGGTGCAGAGGTCATCTATGGTTGGAAGGCTGATGAAGTCATCGGTAAGACGCTCAATGAGGTGATTGCGACGGAGTATGACGATACGGTCAAGCAGCAATATTCCATTGATGATGGCTACTGGCGAGGGGAAGTATTACAAAAACGCAAGGATGGCTCGAGCGTCGATATTCTGGCTTCCATCGCCCTACTGTATGACCACGATGGTCTGCCGAACGCGACGGTTGCCGTCAATCATGACATTACCCAACTGAAGGAAGCAGAGCGTCAGTTAGAAGAACGTGTGCGCGAGTTTGCGCTGATGGGAGAAATCGATTCCAGGGTCAGCAGCACGCTGGATATGGCTGAGGTACTCAAAATCGGCCTGGAGTCGGCGGCACAGGTTAGCAGGGCCGATTCGGGTTTCTTGCTGGTTATGAGCGATGATGGTTCACAGTATATCCATAAGTATGGTGGTTATATGGTCAGCATCCCCGCTGATACCTATCGAGTCTATGGGGTAACGGGGCGGGTGATGAACAGCCTGCAACCGGAACTGATTCTGGATGTTCAGAACGACCCAGATTATGTTGCTGATCAACCAGAGACAAAGGCCATAATCGCTATACCGATTGTGTCGCAAGATCGGGTGATGGGAGTTCTCAATCTGGAGACAACTGACCCAGATCGTTTTACCTTTGCGATGTTTGAATTTTTGAAACTGGTCACGACGCGCATCGCCGCTGCTGCGGATAACGCCCGTCTTTATCATATGTCTCAGCACCAGATTCAGGAATATCAGCAGCTTTACACGAAAGTCAGCAAGTTGGAGCAACTCAAAACGGACATGATAAACATTGCCTCGCATGACCTGCGCTCACCAATTGGGATCATCAGCGGCTATATTGAGATGCTGCGGTTGGATGCGTTCGAGCACATGACCGAGACCGAGATCGAGTATATAGAGGCGATTGAGAAGGCACTGGAACGGATGGAGAAGATCATCAATGATCTTCTGTCGTTAGAGCGCATTGAGCAGATGGCGGAGGAACAATTCACGACCCGCGTTGATCTGACGGAGGTCGTGCGGCGGGCGGTGCGGGCGTTTCAGAAAGAGGCCAAACAGCGCTTGATTGAGTTGGATTTGAGTAACGAGACAATCAATGAACCCCTGTTTGTAATGGGTGATGCAACCCAGTTATATGAAGCGATGACCAATCTGTTGACCAACGCCATCAAGTATTCGCCCGAAGGGACGATTACGGTTATGCTTTTGAAAGTGGGTAATAGTTCCAAGTTGACGGTTCAAGATACGGGCTATGGCATACCGGAAGAGGAGCAGAATCGTCTATTTGAGCCTTTTTTCCGGGCAACGAGCGAAGAGACCAAACAGATTAGCGGGCTTGGGTTAGGTTTGCATCTTGTCAAGAATATTGTGGAACGACACAAAGGCGAGATGATTTTCGAGAGTGTGTATGGCAAAGGTAGCACCTTTGGTTTCTGGATACCGCTCGCTGCGGATGAGATATAAATACAGATGACAATTGACAAAAATGGGCTTTAGCCCGCCGCAAGCCACGGCGAACCTCTGGTTCGATTTGAATGGCAGTGGTTAGGCGCTATGCCATGCCTAAACCTATAGATACATGGTATAATATCAACAGGTTAGGCATGGCATACCTAAAGAGACGAACACCGCGTACATCTGATTGTTTATCATCTTGTTTGGACGCCCAAGCGGAGAAAGCCAGTCTTGGTAAATGGTGTGAAAGAAGACTGTATGCAATTGATAAAAAGCAAATGCGAAGAAAAAGGATGGGGTGTGTTGGAGTTGGCTGTTCAACCAGACCATGTGCATTGGTTTGTACAGGTGTTGCCAACTGTTTCCGCCTCTGATGTTGTGAAACAATGTAAAGGCGCTACTTCACGGGTGCTGAGAAAAAAGTATCCCCACTTACTCAAGCTCCCCTCCTTATGGACACGAAGCTATTTTGCAAGTACAGCAGGTAAGGTTTCAAAAGAAACGATCCAGAAGTACATTGCGGCTCAAAAAGGGAAATAATGCTCAAGACCGACAAGTACCGCCTGTATCCCAGCAGAAGCCAGAAGCGTCATCTCTGGCAAGTCTTGGCCTGTGTTCGGCACTTCGACAACATGTGTGTGGAAGAACGCAGTGTGAGCAAAACCCAGCAGATGCGGAATGTCAAGCACTACAAGCGCACTTCCCCCAGGCGCAGATCGTCCACAGCCATGTCTTGCAGGTGGTCGCAGCGGACTGCGACAAGGCCTTTCAAGCCTTCTTCCGTCGTGTCAAGAAGGGTGAGACACCAGGTTATCCCCGTTTCAAGGGCCGCCATCGCTTTCACAGCCTCGGCTTCAAAGAATATGGCAATGGCTTCAGGATGGCTGGTCGTCGTCTGAAGGTGTCAGGTGTGGGTCGTATCGCTGTGCGTTGGCATCGAGCCATCGGTGGGTTCGTTCCCTGCCAGATCAAGACGCTGCGGATCACCCACAAGGCAGGGCGGTGGTACGCTTGTTTCTCAGTTGAAATGCCAGAGCCAGCGCAATTGCCCAAGACAGGTCAAGAAGTCGGCTGAGATATGGGCATCTCAGCCCTAGCAACAACGAGTGAGGGCGATCAGATCGGCAACCCCAACTACTACCGCCAAGCACAGGCGAAACTTCGTATCCTGCAACGGTCATTGGCTCGTAAGAAACGGGGTGGCAAGAACCGTCGCAAAGCGTTGTTACTCGAACTTTTAGTTCGCGTCTAACGCCAGCAAGAACATGTGGCCAATCAGCGCAGAGATTACCTGCACAAATTCAGCGCCCAACTGATTGAGCACGACGACCTGATCGCGTTGGAAGACCTGCGGGTGCGCAACAGGGTCAGAAACAAGCACCTCAGCAAGAGCATCTTGGATAGCGGGTGCGAACCTTCGGTTCGGCGTATTTTCAAACAATATCTGACGTACAAGGCTGGAAGTGCCGGACGTGAAGTCGTGTTGGTTGATCCCCCCCTACACATCCAAAACCTGCTCCAACTGTGGCGCAATCTTCGAGGGTTTAACACTCTCGGATCGTTGGGTGGCATGTGCCTGTGGTCTCTCGCTCGATAGAGACCACAACGCAGCAATAAATGTCTTGCATCGAGCCAGACCGGACGGGTCTGTACAGCCTAACGTAGAGGTAGGTAACTCATGCGTGCTGTAGAAGCTGCGCCGAACCTTGGTTCGCTTCATCCGCAGCAGAGCGTCACGAATTTGCTGAACATGTCCAGCGATTGAGCGCCCGCTTTAACGACAACACGTTGGAACGGCGGGTTATGTTTTTAATGACAGAGGTTGCACAGGAAGCATTGGATATCGCCTTTGAGCAAGATCGTAACCCAAACGCCGACCTGACCGAGCTTAAAGAACAGCTAGGGTTGGAACTGCATGATGTGGTGTGGAATGTGTTTGATCTGGCGGCGATGCTCGATATTGACCTGGAAGCAGCTTTCTACAAGAAGATCGAACTCAACGAGCAGCGCAGTTGGGAATGAAACGCATGTCTGAGACCATTTCGATCCGTTTGGCGGCTGTGGATGATGTGCAGATTATTATCGACCATCGGTACAATAACACGCCACACAACCCAACAGGCGCGTGATCTTTATGCCTCTCTCGGCTTTGAATTGCGTCACAACTGGGTGGAATCCAAAGTCTGAAAACGTTGGCTATATCGGGAAGCGGATGGCGACAATCGTGCCTTTGTTGGGCTTGCTCCTGATTTTTATACTAGCTTCATGCAATGAGGCTAACCCCTGGGCAACAGACATACCCAGCCCAACGCCCTGCTGCTCGAAGGTTTCACGGTTAAACTGCATGTACGCGCCCATATTCTGAATTTGCGCTGCAGTCATGCCGTACCCCTGGTCTTGTACATAGTAGAGTATAGGCTCGGTCTTCACGAACTGACCTTACGGTTATGGGGCAACCTGGTCTGGAGAATTTGAAGGCGTTGTCGGTGAGTTCCATAACAATTTTCTCCAAGTTATCGGGTGAAATCGCCAGAGCGATTTCATCAATTTCAAGCGGTAGATCATCGGCACGATTATAGACTTGTGCGATCTTTTGGGCTTGTTTGCTGATGATTTCGGCAGCATTGGGTTCGATGAAGTTGCGGAGGGCGTCTAGCTCCTGGGGAATCTGGAAGGCCGTTTGAATCTGTGTGTAGATGATGTAATTTTCGACCAGCCGGTTCAAACGCTGGATGTCAGCCCGATCTGCCGCAAACGAATCGGTAGTTAGTAAATCAGCGTAACCTTCAATAATCATCAATGGTGTGCGTAGTTCATGAGGAATGGAATAACTGATTTTCTTGCGCAAACCGTTCGGCGTGGTGTCCAGATGAGTCTCGTGTGCATCCTGAATTTTTAGACGCGCCTGCACTGCTGAAATCAGTTCTTGGGGTGTAAATGGTTTGGTCAGGTAGTCGTTTGCACCCAGTTCCATGCCCGTTCGCATATCTGCATGTGAATTCCGACCAGTCATGAAGACAAATGGTAGCGTGGCGGTTTGGTTATTGGATCGAACGATCTTTAATATTTCATAGCCATTGATGTCTGGTAGCATGATGTCACACAGAATCGATCGGGTGTATGATCTGCGAGCAAATCCAGCCTCCAAGCGCTGGATTTGCTTGATTGGGCAGTGTAGCCTACCTTTTCCAGGGTCATCGCAACATAGTTGCTGATTGACGAGTAAATTTGCCATGCTCAATTTCTAGTATAGTTACTTACGAAGCTAATTGGGTAAGTATTTTCCAAATTTAGCCTGAATTTTGGTTAATTGATGACATTAAATGACCGACATCTTTGATTTTTCGATATTTCCAACCCTCATCACTGAACGGCTGCGACTGCGGCAGATGGGGCATGATGACGCGGATGCCATGATCGAGTTGTTCAGTTCACCGCAGGTGCTGCGGTTTCTTAATCATGAACCGACAGATACCCACGAAAAAGCCGTCGGCCTAATTGACTGGCTCAACGGCACATTTGAGAAGCGCGAGGCGGTGCAATGGGCGATTACGCTGAAGGATGACCCGGATGATCGGTTGATTGGAACTTGTGGCAATTATATGTGGGATCGGGATGACCGTAAAATTGATGTGGGCTATCATGTTGTGCCGTCGCATTGGGGCAAGGGCTATGCGACAGAAGCCTGTGACGCGGTGGTGAGCTGGAGTTTTGAGAACCTGAATTTGCATCGTATTCAAGCCGATTGCACGGTAGGGAACATTGCATCAGAACGCGTGCTGCTCAAATGTGGGTTCCAGGTCGAGGGGATCTGGCGAGAAAGTTGCTGGGAGCATGGGCGCTTTGTCGATATTAAGCAATTTGGCCTGCTGCGCCAAGAGTTTGATCAGCGCTCTGGTTGAATCAAGCGGTGTTTTGACCAACTGGGATTGGCATCTGGAAGCATGGACACACCAGGAGTTGGGGCGTGTCCTTTCCCTTAACTTGGCACCTCTGTGCCCTGGTTTCTCATCCTAAATCTTTCCTAGCATCAAGGTGAGTTGATACCCGTAACCCAGAACAATCGCACCAACCAGCGAGATCGCCACATATAGCGCGAAGATGCGCGGTTTGGCGATACCGAAGACGGCGGTCATGGCTGGCAAGGTTGTGGTCGGCCCTGCGATCAAAAATGCCAGCGCTGCCCCCGGAATCATCCCCTGATTGAGTAAGCCTCCGATGAGGGGGAGTGCGGTCAGGTTGCTGGTGTAGATTGGAATACCAACCAGTGCCGATGTGCCGATTGCTAGTGGGTTGCCCTCACCTAGCAGATTGATGATGGCCTCTTGTGGAACATATAGGGTAATCAGCGCTTCCAACAAATAGGCAATCAACATGAACTGGGTGATCATCAGCGTTGTATTACGAGTAGTTTCCCACAGATCGTTCCAGCGCGATGTTGATTTTGTGGGTGTGCATGTCCTTGTTTCACAAGATGCTGGGGAGATAAGCTCAGCAGCATCCCCGCAGCAACTGATCGTTTCTACGGGGATTATCATGGTATTATCAGGGACGGCTGCTGGGTCTGATTCGCATGATGATACGGCTGCTGAGCTTGAAACGGGGTTGGCGTCACTAACACGCTCAATTGCAGATAATGTAATAGCTGCTCCTATAGATGGGGGTTGTATTGGGACGACGACGCTACGTAGTAGAGTGACCGCGGGGCGGGTCAGATTGCTCCATGACCATCGGCTATTGCGGCGTTGTTCGCGCAAGAGGCCGCCCGCAAAGTAGTGCCGTTGCTCCAGTTGATGGGCGATATAGCCCGCAGACAGGCTGAGAATGAAGGTGGCGATCACGCGGGCAATGGCCAATTCAGAGCCGATCATGCCCACGCTCAAGAAGAAAATCTCTGGATCCATGGACGGTGATGCAATCCAGAAGGCCATCACTGGCCCCAATGGAACACCCGCAATCAACAGCGAGGTGATAAGGGGAATGACCCCGCACGAGCAAAAGGGGCTGAATGCACCAATCACTGTTGCTAATAAGATCGCTTTCAACGGGTGCCCAACAAATGCCCGTCGGATGTAGCTGCTGGCATCGGTCATGCGAACGGCGACTGCTAAGGGGATGCTCAAAACGAGATAAGGCCAGGTATGCAAAAAAGCTTCCAGGATAAAATCGGCGATTTGGGTTAGTTCGTTGAACATGAGATTCCCCTTGATCGTATTTTTACGATGTTATTGGCAAAAAAAAGAGACTACAGCACAACATTGACTTTTTCCTTCAACCAGGCCATGTTATCATCATCAATGCAATAACTCATGGCAGGGCCTTCCACGATTCCACAAATGAGCCCGGCTTCCCGCAGTACTTTAAGGTGTTGCGAGACCGTCGCCTGTGCCAGGGGTGTAATGACAACAATGTCGTTGGTAATGCAGTGAGGATTCTCAGTCAAGTAACGGACAATCCACAAACGAGTTGGATTACCAAGTGCTTTCATCATCTGTGCCAAACGTTCTTCTTCGGCCGTGAGTTTAGTTGATACGTCGTACTGTTTTTCCATGATCGTAATTTTACGATAAAGATATTGTGCTGTCAAGCACCAAAATGTCACGGCTTGTGTGAGGTATCGTTTTTGTTCAAGAATTGGCTTAAGATGGAGCAGTATAGCTAATCAATGGAGTGCAACCCTCTATGAGAAAAATCGTTGTCACCGAATTCCTATCACTTGATGGTGTTATGGAAAATCCTGCCTGGACAATGCCCTACTGGAATGATGAAATCGCCCAGTTCAAGGACGAAGAAACCCAGGTCAGTGATAGCTTGCTGTTGGGGCGTATCACCTACGAAGGCTTTGCAGCGTCATGGCCTGAGAGTAAAGACGAAGGCGCAGCTTACTTCAACAACATTCGTAAGTACGTCGTATCAACCACACTCGACACTGTCGACTGGAACAATTCGATCCTCATCAAAGACAACATTGTAGAGCAAATTACCAAACTCAAGCAGCAAGATGGCAAGGACATCGCCGTTCATGGCAGCGCCACGCTTGTCCAGACCCTGATCCAGCATGATCTGGTCGATCGTTATCGGCTGCTGGTCTATCCGGTGGTTCTGGGCAAGGGCAGGCAGCTATTTCATGCAGGTACAACCGCAACACTCAAATTGGTCCAAATACAATCATTTAGTTCAGGTGTTGCAGCCCTTATCTACGAACCAACCAGAGAATAGAAATGTGTCGAAACATCAAAACACTCTTCAATTTTGAACCACCCGCCACTGAGGATGAAGTGCAGGCAGCCGCCCTACAATATGTGCGCAAGGTCAGCGGCTTCACTAAGCCGTCACAGGTCAACGAAGATGCTTTCTTACTGGCGGTGGATGAAATCGCAGATGCTACTCAAAAGCTGCTGGTGTCGCTGGAAACAAAAGCACAACCCAAAAACCGGGAGCAAGAAGCCACCAACGCCCAGCGCTTCTCTCATTGACCCATGAACCCGACAAATTTATTTTGGCTGGAACGCCCCAGCAACCATACGTTCCTCAAAGAATTCACCCGCTTGGCCTGTGGTGGCGTAATTATACAACGCAGCCTGGAAAATCCCGTTCATCGCGGAACCGACCAAGTTAATTGCCATCACCACGAAGACCACAATGGCGATACCCAGCCCGATGACAATCGCGGAACCGGTTGCAGAAGCAATCGCCATCACTGGGATACCCACCACAATCGCAGCTGCCAACGAAATCAACATGAAGATGATGCCCATGCTGAAAGTGCCGATGACCTGCTCTCCCCAGGTTTGTTTCAGCAAGTTGCCACTGCGTTTAATGGCTTCAATCGGGCCAACATTTTCAATCACCAATATTGGAATCACCAGGAAGACGACCAGATTCCAGGCCGTGCTGATGATACTTGCCAAGATTTGTGATAGGAGGTTGTCTTCATCACGAATGGCATTGAGGATCATCCCGACGGTTGCCGAAATCGCCGCGTATCCGATAATTGAACCGATCCGTTCCGATGCAATACGGAAGCCATCACGGACCGTTGGGTCTTCACCGCGCAGGCGCATCATCGCCGCGCCGACTAGGGCCACATTAGAAAAGATGATGACCGTGTACATCACAAAGTAGAAGAGAAAAGCGAGCACAAAACCCATGATCTGCTGGTTCTGCGTCAGACCTTCTGCACCTTCTTCGGCGAAGATAGCTTCAGCAAGCCCGGTAGTAAATAAGGGTATAGCAAATGCGATGGTGACAGCAACCACGCCGAACAACGACATAATCGGGAACCAAATCAATTCCTTGTCTTTTTGCAAGACGTTATAACTCGCCTTGACCAATTCCCAGCTTCTTTCTATACGATCAAAAAAATTCATAAAGCACCTCAACCTAATCCAGACAAAGGGATGAAGTTATTATACCGGAAAAATAGACAATATGATGCAACACCCGAATAATTGGGGGTGCCCACCAATCTGGCAGGCACTAGCATGGAGGAGATGGCAGGAAATTTGCGGTGTTAGTGTTTCTTGAGGCTGAACGTCACCGACGCCCAGACGACAGGCTTGCCCGGACGCCAATCGGCAACCGTATCGTAGCTGTCGATGATAGTGGAATCTTCCAGGCAGGTTTCGATGGCATCTGCCCATTGCTGCGATGAGGGAATCGGTTCTTCCATTTTTTGATGATAAAATTCTGCCACATAGTAGCCCGTAGTGCGTCGTTGTACGACCTGTCGTGCCTCGATCCCTTTTGATTTCAAGTACTGCTGCATTTTGGGGCCTGTGAAGTTGATTAAATGCTTTGCCATCGCGGTCTTATCCTCAGTTTAGATTCACACTCTAATGATAGAACAAAAGTTCTAATTTGTACAGTTTTTTAGGTTAGAATTTACCGACTTTTGCAGCAGTATTTCCATGACATTAAAATTGTGGTAGAATCACTGTTCAGTTCCCTTGCTAAAGCCACTCCAAAGCCTCATACAGGGGGGCATAGTCGTAAGGAGAACTCCACCATGCACTTACTCTTTCAAACTTATGCCGACATCATGCAGAACTTACATGATGAATTGGAAACTGCCATCAGCGATCTGCCCCAGGAAGCCCTCGATTGGGTTCCTGGCGACGATATGAATTCGATTGCAGCCTTAGTCATGCACTGTGTTGGTGCAACCCGTTATCTTATAGGAGATCTTGTCCTCGGCGATAGATCTGAACGTGACCGTAATGGTGAATTTACAACCTCCGGCGTTGATGAAACCACTCTCAAGCAGGTACTCAAGGACAACATAACCTACATTCATGACACAATGGAACGCTATTCAATGAATACACTGGAAGACATGAAACAGGGGCGTACCACCCAGGTATCAGTCAGTTGGTGTTTTCTCCACGCGATGGAACATATGGCAACCCATGTTGGGCATGTCCACATCACCCGTCAACTATGGGATCAACGCAACAGTTGATTCAGGTTCTTCTGCATAAAATGCGTCACATGCCCTTTAGGGCGGTCTTGCAACATACCAAATGTACGATAGCCATGTTGTTCAAAGAAGCTGACGGCCTGAAAATCAATCACATCAACATAGGCACCAAGGCAACCGCGTGCGTGCGCTTCGTTTTCTGCGATTTGCAGGAGCTTGGTACCATGTCTTTGCCCACGCCATCTATCACGCACCCACATCAATTGAATATCTAGCCAACCCCAATACGTTGCGGCGATGATCCCCCCGTTGGTCCCATCCTGGAAAAACACCGCCAGCCGCTTGCCTTGCGAAACCACGCCTTTGCGCTCATTATGACCCGATAATCCTTTACGGATCGTTTCTATATCTGGCGGCTCTGGGTCATCAATTACATGCAGGTCAGGGGCTTGTGGCTCAATCTGCTTGTGCAAAAAATAGTAGTGATAGCCTGGTGGACGATCTTCCAGCACACCGAACAATCGATAGCCGATATGATGGTAAAATGGCAGCGACTGAAAACTTGTCGTTGCCAGGTAACACACCCCTGTGCCCCGTTGAAGTGCTTCATGCTCAATGGATTGCATTAAACGCCGACCGTACCCCCGGCCTTGAAATGCTTCATCCACCCACAATAGATCGACATACAACCAGTCAAACGCCAACTCGCCATAAACGCCACCTATAATACACCCGGCCTCATCTCGCACATCAGCCATAAGTGTCGTATAGGCTCCATAACCGAAGTCGTGATTGTACTTATCTAACCCGTGCTGGACGATGATCTCATCAAATGAAGATTGGTCTACTAGCCGATAGTTTATGATTGCTTCTCCGATTGAAACACACCTAATAAGCCGCCAATAACTGTTATGACACAGCCGTGTGCAATGTCTCCACAGCCTCGACCACACCCAGGATATAACCCGTTGCATGGGCGTGTCCACGATGGCGCCAGTGTGAATCGTCGATCATTTCAGGCACATGGTCGTCAATGATGAAGCCTTGAAAGTTGGTCTCTTTCAAGGCGACGATGGCGTCCACTGGGCTGAAATTGCCCTCCCCTAAGAAACACTCCTGGAACTTGGGCACACAGCCGATCACATCACGGAAATGGACATAAAAAATCTTGCCGTGCGAGCCGAAGTAATGAATGGCTTTGATTACATCCTCACCCATCTCGCTGAAGCAGCCCATGCAGAACTCCATGCCATGATTGGGGCTGGGCGCAACCTCTTCCATCGCCTTCTTGAAACCCGCTGAACCATCAAACAGGCGGGCAATGCCACCTAATTCTGGCACAGGCGGATCATCGGGGTGCAGGGCCAGCTTCATGCCTGTTTCTTCAACCACCGGGATGACGGCATCGGTGAAGTATTTGTAGTTTGCCCACATTTCTTCGTGGTTGAGCGTGCGGCCTTCAAAGCCGGGAACAACTTCCAGGCCATTGACTAGGGGCGCACTACCGACTTGCGCCATATCGAACTCACGTACAATCGAACCACCACGCCCGCTGGGAAGGCGGCCCGTTGACCAGACGCTGTTGGGCATCCAGTTATAACCGAGGGTGGGAATCCTGGCTTGTGCCATGTTGCGCAGTGTCTTTTGATAGTTCTCGATTTGCTCATCGCGCCCCGGCAAGCCGAGCATGGCTTTATCATAGAAGGTGCGGGGCACGTTTTCTAGAGCTTCCAGTTTGAGGCCGTAGCTCTCGGCTTTTTCCCGGATTCGTATTAGGTCTTCTGTTCGCCAGTAACCCATCTCATTCGGTAAGGCGGGATTGTTCATCTGCACGCCGGTGACGCCAATTTGTTTGGCAAAGGTCAGGCGCTCGTCGGTCATTTCTCGAAATTGTCCAATTGCGACACGCATAGTCTAATCTGTTTCCTTATATTATGGACATGGGTGTGCTTATTATAGCCTATGGCATGGCTGTCCACACCAGGGACGTTCAAGGGCAAGATTCGGGGTAAAGTCGTCCCTTTGTTGCCGCTGCAGAAGAAGAAAAAATGGCGGCAACGCGGAGAAACCAGCGGAAAACCGGCAGCAAATGGCAGCCAAAATAGGTCTCCAAAACAGTCGATAACAATTGGTACAGCCTTAGTGTAGCTGATTTGGGAGAACATATGGTAGAAGGTGTGTTCTGTGTTCAGAAGCTAACGGGGTGGTTGTTGGCCAGGCAAAGGGGGCGTGCTGTGGTGGCGAGAACACGGCTGACCTAGGGCCAGAGTGAGGAATGGGCACGATGAAAATTTGAGTCATGAGACAACAAATTGACACTGATCTTGGGAGACCTGTAACTATTTCATCACAATTGGGTTGGTAGTGGTTTGCATAGATGTCTAAAATGGCGAGAATACGGCTGATCTGCGGTCAGAAAGAGCGGGCACAACGAAAGCCGTAATTGTAGTAATCATGCTTGGGATAATTCAAATAGCGATAAGCACCCCGCAGGATAAAAGTTGAATTGACGAACGAGCCACCCCGTAATACGTGGACAGCCATTCCCTCACTCAGTTCTCGTCCATCATCCGCTTTATAGGGGTAATCCTTGTAGAGTGAACTGACCCATTCCAACACATTGCCACTGATATCCAATGCCCCCACCCAGGATTGGCCGTCTGGACGACTGCCAACTGGGGCTGTACTTTTATAGCTGTATGTTGGGTCATCCCAACCGATCACCTTAGACCCATCATATTCATTGCCCCAGGGATACACTAGGCCATCGGGTCCACGAGCTGCATATTCCCATTCTGCTTCGGTGGGCAAACGGGCATCCCGCCAGGCACAATAGATTTGTGCCTGGTCCCACATCACATGGTTGATAGGCTGGTCATCTTCTGTCGAATAATCTGAAATGGGTGTTTCTTCACAGACTCCGGCAGCGACACAAGCCTGATACTGTGCGCGAGTGACTTCCGTTTTATCGATCCAAAATGGAGTGTCAAAGTGTTGCTTGTGAACAGGGTGTTCATTGGTGCTGCCTTCAGCGCCGCCCATCATGAAACAGCCTGCCGGAACCAGCACCATGGTTACGCCATTGAATTCCTGTTCAACAGGTGTCCAGTCGACGTTGGTGGCCACAGGGGTGCGGCCGATTTCCTCCTTTAGTGACAGGGCGAGCACTTGGGTTGCTCCTACCACTGTGCTAGTTGCACAGACGCTCTGCTGGATCATCAAAGTCACCATATGAATCATGGCAAGGATAATCACGGCTGTTGTTAGGATCTTAAAATTATACGATATGGAGGTCTGAACCATTCATTAAGGAAATCTGATAGCAATGGCGGGGATTATAACATTGATTTGAGGGAATTACAATATATTTGTGTATAATTATCCTAACTGTTAGTTTAAGTTATTTTTAGAGGGCTGGTGCAATTGTGACGGTTTGCGCACCATACACTGGGGTATACTTAGTCTGGCTTTGATTTGAGGAAGGTTTATTTATATGAAACTGGCTGCTTTTCCTAAATGTTACCTTGAGGCCATCGCGGGTGATCGAATCATGACGGTTTTTGAGTGGATTGAGATGGCAAAGTCGTTGGATGCTGATGGTCTGGAGATGTATGAGGGTTTTTTCATCCGCCTGGATGATGGTTATATTGACACAGTGGGCGAGGCGATTGAATCGGCTGGTTTCGAGATGCCGATGCTGTGTTGTTCGCCTGATTTTACCAATCCTGATGCTGAGGGACGCAAGCAAGCCATTGAACATGAAATCGAGATGATTCGCGTCACCCGGCGCTTGGGTGGGGCAAAGGCGGTTTGTCGGGTGTTGACGGGGCAGCGCTACCCGGAAGTCAGCCGTGAGCAGGGTCTGGAATATGTGGTCGAGGCATTGGGGCAGGTACTTGAAGCAGCCCGTGAGTATGATATTGTGTTGGGACTGGAAAACCACTACAAAGATGGCTTCTGGCACTATCCTGAGTTTGCCCAGAAGCAGGCTGTTTTTCTTCGTGTGCTGGAGGCTGTGCCGGAACGGGAGTATTTCGGTGTGCAGTATGATCCGTCGAATGCCATTGTCGCGGGTGATGATCCCATCGAACTGCTGGAACAGGTCAAAGATCGGGTGGTGAGTGTGCACGCCAGTGACCGTTATCTGGATGGTGATGTGACGCTGGAAGACCTGCTACAGCATGACGGCACAATTGGTTATTCGCCCCATCTTAAGCATGGCGTTATTGGGGCAGGGCTGAACGACTACGACAAGATTTTCAGTATTCTGAAGGAAAGCGGCTATAATGGCTGGATCAGTATCGAAGATGGTATGAATGGTATGGAGGAAATGCAGCGTTCCCTCCAGTTTTTGCGTGGCATGATTGGTTAACAGAAAGTGAAGACAAATGGATGCCCTAGTCAAATATGCTGATGGGGATGAAAAGGTCGAGATTCGCAATATAGATGAACCACAGTCCCCCGGTCCGGATGATGTTATTTTGGAGGTGCGGGCGGCGGGGGTTTGTGGCAGTGATTTGCACATGTGGCGTGACCATCATAGCTGGACGATTAAGCTGCCGTTGGTATTGGGGCATGAGTTTTGTGGTGTGGTGGCGGATGTGGGTTCTCATGTGAGCCGGTTCAAGTTTGGGGATCGTGTTGTTTGTGAGACAGCGGCGGCAGTCTGTGGTGAGTGTGTTTACTGCTTGAGTGGCAACTACAACTTATGTCCGAATCGTTTAGGATATGGCGCGTTGGCTGACGGTGCTTTCACCCGCTATGTCAAAGCACGGCCTCAAATCTTGCATCACATCCCAGAGAATGTACCCTTTCATCATGCTTCGCTCACTGAGCCAATCTGTGTGGCGTATAATGCATTGGTAGAAAAGACACCTGTCATCAAACCGGGGGATACAGTGGTTATCCAGGGGCCGGGCCCAATCGGCATGATGGCCTTATTCATCGTTAAGCTGCGCGGAGCCAGCACAATTATCATGCTAGGGACCAGCCGCGACGCCACCCGACTCAAAGTTGCCAAAGCAATTGGCGCACACTATGTCCTTAACATTGAGGAAGAAGACCCGGTGGAACTGGTCAATTCGCTAGGGGATGGCTTTGGCGCAGATTTGGTGGTGGATTGCACGGGTGTGAGTATTGCGCTCAGGCAGTCGATGGCCTTGGTGCGTGCTAACGGCATTATCACCAAGATTGGTTGGGGGCCACAGCCTTTGAACTTCAACCTTGATCCGCTGGTGCAAAAGGCCGCTACGCTGCAAGGCTCGTTCAGCCATACTTATTCTACCTGGGAACGTGCTTTGAGTTTGCTTTCATCTGGTCAGATTGATCTTGATCCCATCATCGGTGGACGGTATGCGCTGAACGACTGGCACGAAGCCTTTACCCGCATGGAAGCAGGGGAGCATGTCAAATCGGTGTTGATCTTGAGTTGAGTAACCAACAAATGCCATGCAAGATTGATGACGTTGCTGACTATCAGAGTCATTGAGATTGGAAATACATGTTATGAACCAACTGGAGTTTAGAGATGCCACAAGAACTGACCTTAAATGCTCCTAGTCTACCGACTGGGGGAAAACCTTATGCCATTGGAGATGACAGGGTTAATTTTGCTCGCCCGTATCAACACTCTGTTTTTGTCCATTATGATTATAGTGGGAGGGGATGTATTAAGAGAGAAACAGTATTTCATCGTGTGCAACTATGCGGACTATGGTTGGAACAATAGGTTTGACTCCTTTCAGATGACTCAGATATCCGGGTGCTGTGATGCGTTCTTGCTTGATCTTCCATCGAAAATCAGCGCGAGGACACCATCGAACCTTCGGTTCGCCTTGAGCGGGGGCCAACCTTTGGTTGGGGTCGAACTAGAAGTTCGTGCGCCGCGAACTGAACGTTCGACGTCCTTTATCACTAAACGAATGATTATCTCTCTCAGAAGAACGTGTTATAATTTGTTTACTATGACTAATCAAACGCGATATGCTCATGATAACATCAACTCTCATCTGGTATGGTGTCCAAAGTATCGGCGACCTGTGTTGGCAGGCGATGTTGGTCCTGGAAGGTCATGTGTTGAACATGACCGTGCAAGACGATCATTTGCCTCGTTTCCCCCAACGATGGCAATTAACCCAATCATGCACAGACTGCGAAAGGAATTCCCACACCTGAAATCCCGATTGCCTTCCCTGTGGCCTCATTCGTATTATGCAGGAACAGCAGGTCACGTATCGGCTGAGACAATCCAGCGATAGATTGACGAGCAAAAGGGTCAGTAGGTGATACATACACTGAAATACCGCCTGTATCCAACTGATGAGCAGCAAGAAGTTCTCAACGAAATCCTGCGCTTGTCCTGCTGCCCTGGCTGATCGCCGCAAACGGTGGCAAGAGTCGCGCTACAGCGTCACCTCACCTACGACGAACAATCTGCGATGTGGAAACAGTGGCGCAATGAAGAACCTAACAACAATCCGCTTGGCCTGGTCAATATGACCGCAGGGCAACAGGTCTTGCGGCAGCCTACCGCGAGTTCATGCAGGGCAAACGCGGACGTCCAGGTTCAAGAACTGGCGCCGGTTCGATAGCGTCAACTACAAACCCGGTGATGGCACTGGTCTGAAAGACAGCAAACTGCGTGTACAGAACGTCGGCTTGATCTCGATCAAGTGGCATCGCCCTCTGCCCGATGGCGAGCTCAAAAACATTATCATCCTGCGCAAGCCCTCTGGCTGGTATGTCTGCTTTCAGATTGAGGCCGAGTTCAGAGAACCTGCCCCATCGCATAACATAGGCCACGATCTTGGTAAACCAATTCGGGAGTTATCCTCAATACTCTATACACCTGGCCTTCAGGCGCTAACGTGGTTCGTTGGAACGTGCGTAGCCTGAGAAGCGCCCCCGAACCGAAGGTTCGCCCTTTCAGTTCGCCGAACCTTGTGTTCGCTTTATCGGGCTGAGCCGTCATGCCCTGCTCTTTCGTGTGGCAGCGAATGGTCTGATGTGGATGCGATACGCTGGACTCTTCTTCCTCATCCTGATCAAACGTGAGTTTCTCAACTATCTGTCCACTGTGAAGGATTGTTCGCTTGACCAACGACCAATGCCTGCTGGGGTATAAGCTTGCAATGACCAAACGTAATCACCTCTGTTTAGGCTGAGTTTGGGGATATGCAATGTGCAGCTGGTTGAGCAGACAAGTTGTGATGTGTTGAACCAACCTTGATAGACCTTCTCGCCCGCTGTGCGTTCGATCCGAATTTGATACCAGGTTGTACCGTCAACATGCTGCCATATAAATGTTGGTGTATCTGTGCCGATAGTCCGATTGGGTGTGCCCGGTTCAGGAAGTCCGGCGGGTGGAGCAGCCATCAGGAAGCCCATCCCAGCCGACCAATCCGGGCTGGTTCCGCCGGGGCCGGCTGCTCGCACATACCAGACGTAGGAATCATTGGGCAAGTATATCTGGGGTGTACTCCGACACACCTCAGGCGCTGCACATCCCAGGTCAGCCGCTACATACCACTGGAGATGCTGGGTTTTAAAGTCCGAGGTTCCAATCCATAGTTGATAATATGTTGCACCTTTTACCCCTTTCCAACTAAAGGTCGGGCTGCCCCTATTCAGATGTGTCACCGTCAGAGGTGTTACCGCAGCAGGGGGCAGAAAATCAAGCTTGAAATTCGCTAGATTTGTCCATTTACCCAAACCTGCAGGCCCCCAACCACGCACGGCCGCGTCATAGTTAGCGTTAGGCAGGATGATGTCCGGCGTCAATTGACAGACTGCGCTATCGCATAAGTCGGCTGTGTTGTGATACCATTTCTGATAGCGGATGTTGCTTCCATCTGAATAGCCAACGTAAACTTCGTACCATGAACTATGGACATCATCAGGCCAAGTGAGGGTTGGTTGCCCTTGATTGGTTGAAATTGTCAGGCCATTGGGTGGGGTAGGCGTATCAGCAGCGATCGTGAAATCTCGCCTGACAAAGCCACTCCCCTCAATCCCGCCAGTACTTGTACCACCCGCGCCCCAACTCTGAATGAAAAGGTTGTATATTCCATTGACCATATCGACATCTGATTGCAGTGAACAAATGCGGTCAACACACACTTCGGTTTTAGGAAGCCAGCGATCAATCAGGCCATTGAGACTATCGACTTGGGGCGCAACATACACCCGGAACCAACTGGCGTAATCTGCCGTGTCATCCAGTTGCCAATGAAAGCGGACTCGTGAGCGCTGCAAGTCCGTGACCTCACCAAGCAGAACAGGCGTTGGAGGATCGGCTTGCAGCGTAAAGTAGAATGGCCCTTCCCACCTGCCTGGTATGCCCTTGAGCCAGGCACGTAGATAGACAGTATAAGACCCTTCAGGCAGTATTGGCATAACGGAGGAACAGGTTGCATTAGCATGGCAAAAATCACTATCTTCAAATACATCATAAAGAACAGGTTGTGATGAAAAATCCGTATGTGCCAGGTAAACTTGATATTCCGTCGCGTCGAGCAACCGTGACCACACCAACGAGAGATAACCGTCATGATCGGTTACAGTTCTTGGGGGTGCGATTAGCCTGAGCACCGGCGCATAAGTGATCTGGGGTTGCAAATTCAAGCCAATGATAATTGGATCATGATCGGAGGAGGCGAAGGGTGTCCTTGTATTCAGGCTCTGCTGAGCAGGTGATTTATCCTCCAGATTATAGTCAAGAATGGTCGGTTCATCGGCGTTGATGTGCCAGGTCGTCACACCCGTGATTTGTGGTAGCAGCGCTGCATTCGCCAGCGCATGATCCAACGATCCTGACTGCCCTGCGAACACATAGCTGTAGGAGCTTGTGCCTTCAAACAGGGGAATGAGATTCGTATATCCAGCTTTGGCAAATACTTGTAGGGGGTCTTCTAGGGCATAGGCGTTGATGTCACCGATGATGAGGATGTCCTGTTCCCCTGTCCCGGTGGGATCATTTGCCAGCCAATTTGCCAGTGTGGTCGCGGCTTCGGTGCGCTCTTTGTTATAGCAGCCCTGTCCATCGCCCTGATCGCCGTTTTCACTGCTGTTACCGCTACATCCCTTTGACTTAAAGTGATTAACGACCACTGTCACCGCTTCCTTGTTGCTGATTTGCTGGAAGGTCTGCGCCAGGGATGGACGGCGTCGGTTGAAGGGTGCGTCGGTGGTAGTAGCAGGCGTACTTAAGGGCATAACAAACGCAGGTCGATAGACAAAGGCAACCTTGATGGCGTCATTCCCCAGACCAAAATCAGGTGTGACGAAGGCATAGGTTCCTGGTGCAGTCGCTGTGTTCAACCCTTTGACCAAATCTTGTAGAGCACTGTCTGGCCCATAGCCATCATTTTCGATTTCCATCAGGCCGATAACGTCTGCATCCAGGGCCAGGAGTGCTGTGATGATCTTGTCGCGCTGACGGGCGAATTCTTCGGGCGTATCCGCCCCCCGCGAAGTAGGATAGTTGGGACCATTGAAGTAGTTTAGCACATTAAAGCTGGCGACTCGTAGTGTCCCGCCGGGGTTGGCTGGCAGAGAAGGACGGGGATTGCTGCGGGTGATGGTCGGCACAGCAGCAGGCTGAATCCGACCATCCAGAACAACGCCCGTCAAGCCTGTGATGGTATCGCCCACCCGCAGTGTTCCATCCAGTAGAAACGGTGTTGGATCAGGAAAAATCGCCGTACTACTGTCATCTAATATAATCTGATTAAGTCGATTGGCTTGTAGCAGATTCTGTGCTGATTGCCCCGATGTTGTGACGTTGGTCGGCTGCATCAGACGCCCATTGGCAGAAAGCGTCACCTGACCATCGCGCCCCAACCAATAATTTTGGGTGACAGTCAAGGACTGAGCGAAACTCACCAGCATCCCTTCATATCGGTCAAGTTGATGGCTATTGATCAGAGGGAGAATCAGCGGAAGCGGCGTGGTCTGTGTTGTTTGACCGCAATTCACAACCGTTACATCACCGCTGATCTGACCACCGCCATAGTTCCCTGCCACGCGCACTACATCGCCTGCGTTGACCACATCCACGCCCGGATTGGAGACAAACACCCCATCGGATGTGAGAGGATCAGCGTCCCCAGTCAAATCTTGGAGCGTAAAACCGCCCAGCGTATCAGGCGTATCGCCCTCAAAGTCAGCTGTGACCACGCCTTGCGTAATCACGTCGCCATTGGCCAGTGTGAAGATCGGCAAATAGGCTGTATCGCACAGACCAATATCCGTCGCTGTCGAGAAGCTCCAGGCATAATCTTCATCCATCGGATGTGTCTGGTCGTCCAGATCGACAATCTGCACCGCGATGAGGGTCACGGTACAGGTCTCGTCGTGCTGGAAGTCCTGATCGGGATTCAGTGTATAGCTTTGTGGCCCCCCTGTCACCTGTGCGGCGATTAGACCGCTTCTGCTGCAATTGATGGTAAACCAATCACCCCTGGCAGTGACGTCTTCGCTAAAGTTGACGCTGAGGTCCGTTGTTACAGGGATATGGGTGGCATGATTATCTGGTAGTGTACTGTCTACAAAAGGTGGAATGGTGCTGGGATCGGCGGGTGCAGTCGAGAATGCCCATACGTAGTTGTTAGTCATACCCTTTTGTGCTGGCCCCAGATCATGGATCTTAGATGCCAGTACAGTCATAGAACAGGTGTCATTGGCTCCTAGGTTTTCGGTTGGATCAAGCACAAAGTCCTGCGGTCCGCCAGTTAGAGCAAGGGTCAGATTACCCGTGGTGTTACAGTTGAGCACGAAGGCGTTGGTGGGGTTCGCCACATCCTCGCTAAAGCTCAGGCTGATGTTGGCATCGACTGCTACACCCGTCGCGCCATTGGCTGGATTGGTGTTGACGACACTGGGGGGCGTATCTGCCGCATTGTCTACAGTTGTGAATGTCCAAACCATGTCATCAGATATCCTTTTGACTTCTTGCCCATCCTGGTCCCTGACATTTGCACCCACAACCCTTGCTGTACAGGTCTCGGTTGGGGCAAAATCAACTATCGGATCAAGCACATAAATTACAGGGCCGCCATGGACTATCAGGACGTGTCCCCCGCTAGTGGTGCAATTCAATATGAACGCATTAGGGCTGACAGTTACATCCTCGCTGAAGGTTACACTTAGATTGGCATTGAGGGCCACATCCATATCAGCGTCTGCTGGAATTGTGGTTGTAATTGAGGGCGCGACATCTAGGGTGTTGAACGACCAGACATAGTTTTCTTCCAGGGAATGCGCTGTGCCATCCTGATCCTTGACTTGATCTGCGATGATGGTTGCTGTGCAAGATTCGCCATTGTTGAAGTCGGTATTTGGGTTAAAGACATAATTCGCTGGCCCACCACTGGTAATTACGGTATGCGCTCCACTCTTATCACAGATAATCGTCAAGGAAGTATCGCCAACCATCACATTTTCGCTGAAATTAACCGACAGATTCGCACCTACCGCAACATCGTTGGCGTTATTCGTTGGTGTTGTATCTGTGACAATCGGCGCAATGTCAGCATCAGGATCAAAGGTGGTGAACAACCAGTAGTGATCGGCTGCCATGTTGTCTTGTGTGCCGTCCAGATCGTTAACCTTGGTGGCGATCACACGGACAACACAGATTTCACCACCTACGAAACCCACCGTTGGGTCCAGTACGAAGCTGTTTGGCCCGCCTGTCAGGTTAAATGTCACTGGCCCCGATTCCGAGCAGGTCAGATCATAGGCATCTGCCAGCGCCGATACATCTTCGTTGTAGATCAGTGAAATAGTGGCATCCAACGCGACCTTGCTGGCGTTATGACGAGGCCGTGACAGAACGAGATAAGGTGGAACATCATCGCCCCCTGCCACCACGACAAAATCCCAACTGTAGTCAAGTCCCATCATGTTATCAGCAGTATCTTTGACCTGTGTCGCCACGATGGTCACAGTGCAAGCCTCGCCCGCTTGCAGGTTGCTCGTCGGATCAAGGATGTATTGGGCTGGCCCCCCAGAAGTTGTTGCCGAGACTCTACCAGACCTTGTGCAGTTAATGGTGAACCAATCGCTTGATGGCCTAACTGCCTCGCTGAAGGTGACGACAAGGTGGACTCCCGTTGGAATATCTATCGCATTGTTGGCTGGGACAGTACTTTTAACATGCGGTGATTCGCTGCCGATACTGAAGCTCCATATGTAGTCGACTGCCATTGGCTCGTTCTGCTGATCCTCAACCTTACTGGCGTCAATCGTCACAGTACAGGTCTCGCCATCTATGAACGTCGAATCCAATGTCAGGGTATAGGTGGTTGTTCCACCACTGACCGCTGCCGTGCCCACGCTACTGATTGTACAACCGATGGCATACCAGCCTGCCAATACGTTCACGGGTTCTGTAAACGTAATCTGGATAGGGGTATCGGTGGCGACATCGGTTGCATTGGCAGCAGGTATGGTCCTGTCAACAGCAGGTGCTGTGTTGGCAGCATTGCAAGGGTTGAGTGCCGTAACGGTGTTGCGTGGTGCGGGGGAGGTTGCCGAAAAATCGTTGGCATTGTTGTCGGTATTGGCACAGCCATCATCGTTACGAAAGACAGCGATTGAATCGCCGAGAGTTGGTGCTGCGCCGTTGCCCACATAAATGGGTTCCCTACCATATGCCACATAATCAATAATTGAGGCCGTTCCCAACACATTCTTGCCAATGAGTGCTATTTGATCGTTTACCAATACGACCTTGCCAGACATACCAGCGATGCTCATCTTACCCCTTTGGTCAGGTGTGGGTAGGGGATGACCACCCTTTATACCTGCATTCAACTCGATCAGATAATACTGCCCAGCTTGCAAGATGACGCTGTTGAGGTCAACTTTTTGCCATGAGTGTTTACCAGCAAACGAATGTTGAATTGACCAACCAGTTAGATCAGCCAAAGCGTTTCCTGCGTTGAACAATTCGATGTAGTCATTGGCATAGTTTGTGCCTGTGTTGCCCCCTCCGCTATAAATCTGACTAATAACAACGTTGGTAGAAGCAGCGCGGGCGATTGTCGGAAACGACAGAACAAGCAAGGATGTGTGCAAAAGGAGAATCAGGTATCGGCACATGATCGTTCATATCAGTAATTATGGGCAGATTGAGGACCGAATCTAACACACTAGTAACGGTTTTTGCAACTTTGGCAGTTAGTACTATAGGATAATTACATCAAAGAAGACCTAAAACTTCTTTAAACTATGTGACGTTTTGACTGAATATGGCCCGACCATGGAAGGGGAATTCGTCAGCTGTGGTGTTGCTCAATAAATATGAACTTGTTTGAGTGGAGTTAGCCAACATCCACGACAAAGGTCTGTCGAGTTGACCATTCATACCCAGTCCAGGCAGGGCCATAACCTGCAACATGCCAGTTGAAAGTGCCATCATAATACGACCAATTCCGGCTGAAGAAGGTGCAAAAGCCGTCATCACGGCAGTTCAGAGCTTCAACAGGGAGCCATTCCGATTGGGCAGCCCAACCCACGACGTTGGCCACATCGGGTGGCGCGGTGATTTCGATATTGTACCAAGAGACCTGTGGATTGTGGTTCCAGTGGAAGCTGGGGAAATAACTATCAGTGTTAGTGACGATGAGTTGTGTCGGTGGATTGACGTTATCAGCATTGACGGTGAAGGATTGCGGCTGTGCCCAACCGTTTGTATCAGTACCAGTACTGGTTCCCCCCGGTCCCCAGGCACGAACTGACCAAAAAATCTGATCATTGTCGTTCAGGAACAGTGAGGCAGGCGTAATGGTACACAAGGTATTGGCTTGACAATCTAGCTGGTTTGCTGGATACCAGTTGTTCTCTAGTATGACATAGTTGTTGTCAACGTTACGGGCAATCCAAATTTGATACCAGGACGCGTTGGGTGTCCGTGCCCAGGTGAATGTTGGACTGCCCGATTCGGTGTAGAGGGCAATCAACCCACTTGGGGGAGGAGGTGAGGCCAGATCAAGTGTCACCTTAACAGGGAACGACCAACCGGAATTTTTCAGTCCCCCCTGGCTATCGCCTCCGCTACCGGAGGAGCGCAGATATACTAAATAATCACCATTTTCCAGCGTAACATTGGGAAGCAGTGTACATTGGATGGTGTCGCACATCTCGGGGGTGTGGGTGTAAATCGCATTGTGTAATTCTTTGTCGAGCGTGGCTGTGCCAATCCAAACTTGAAACTGGTTTGCAAATGGATCGTTGTTCCAGAGTAAACGTAGCGATCCTAGGCTGGTATCTACTTGTAAAGACATGGGTGCATTCGGGGGTTGATGATTAATCTGGAATGTTTGATCGTCGCTAAAATCAGACATACCTGACCCGGGTAGCCAGGACCGGACACGCCAACCATAGATTCCGTTTGTCCAAGGGAAGGAGTATCCGGTGCTGTTCGGTTGAACTGAGCAGGTTGTATCTTGGCAGACTTCTGGTGCAGTGTACCACTTGCGGAAGATCGTCTGATTTTGAGCATTTTGGACGACAAGCTCATACCAAGCAGCCCGCTGCAATGTGCCCGTTGAAGTTATGTGCGCGTCCCATTGATACGTCGGGGTGACAGGCACACTGAACAATTGTCCTTTTGTTGCTAGGTTTGATGGAGAATCTTGTGCGGTGACGATACTGACAACCACCCAAGCACACACAAGGACGTTAAAAAGCCGCATCTTTAACTACCTTACAATAGAGTATCTACATCATAACGGAAATGTCATTATTTTTGCAAGTTTTGAATGCATTCGAGGCCCCTATGAGCAAAACACTATCCATTAAACCAACGACTTCCCCTGAAATTCAAGATGAAGATACGTTTCAGACGCGCAAGATTATGGAGATCGTGACCAGGCACTTTTGATTGACAAGCTCTCGCTCTCCCTAACTCCTGAGCAAGCCCCATTGGTCGATCCCACTATTAAAACCGGTGGGGTTTACGGGGCGCTGGTATAAAATTATCGATGACGTTCGGGATTTTTATGAGGTTTGCCGATGGCAACCCGCCCGGATTGCCCGTTGACTAGGGCCGTTCGGATGTCGCCATCGGCCTCATAGAGTGTGATAATCCAGACAGGCATCAGGACGAGTTGGAACGACATCTGCTTGATGCTGCTGAATATATTCACCTGTGCGCCAGATTGAGGTATCTGATATTTGCTGCGCATCACTTCAGAGACCATTGCCCGCGCTTCCAACGAGGCCTTGTCGAAGTTCATACTGTAGAGTTCAGTCTGTACTTTGGTCAGCAGTTTAGCCTGGTAGGGGATGGTGCGTTCCATATCATAATCACCCAGCCGCCCAGTGAGCAAACGCGGCGGTGAATCAACAGCACACACAGCAACATTGTTCATCATGTCAGCGAGCGTTTCCGTCTGATAGGGCTGGAAATTCAGCATCCGCTGGTTCTCCCATGAGCGTGCGTCATGGATGATCGTACGACGAACTTCAATAATCGTATCGAACACCCAATAAGGCAGGAAAACGGCTTCGATTGTGGTTTCCTTGATCTGATTGTTGTCCCAAAGGCTTTGCAGCCGTTCGCCAAACCCTCCAAGCCGCTTCTGGACCAGAGCCTCAGCTTTTTGTGGGCGTATCCTGAAGGGGATGAGGCTGTCCGGTTGCTGGAATGATCCGAGCACGTCGCGCTCAATGACGTGTGTCGAGCCGCAGAACGGGCAGCGATTCGACAGTTTCTGGGTAGGAATTGTGCGTTTTGCGCCACAGCTATCGCATTCGAGCCAGTGCTCACCCACCACCCACTGCACTGGCTGAGCGCGGTGCTCCAGCAGGGCTATTGTCAAGTTACCCTCGCCGACGGGCTGCTTGTTGGTATCGGGTTGTGCATAGCCACACGAGTTGCAGATAACCAATCCAGTTACATCATCTGTGCCCAAGTCAGACGAGTCACAGCGCGGGCAGCGAATGTTCTGTGTCTCAACACCGACTGCGCCCCCCGCTTGTACTATCTGGGGCTCCGTAAATTCGGTCATCAAAGCCGCCTGTGCAGATAAACGTCCGTCAAGAATCATTAGCTCGCGCATGGCTTCTAGGTGGTTCGGTTGTGAAGCCAGCACATTCTCCAGGTGATCGCGTTTAACGGCTGGATCGCTCACAATTTGGGCGATCCACAGGTGCGGGTCAACGAAATCCGGTTGATTATCAATGGCGCGTTCAAATGCTTTGACCGCTTCTGCCCATTTTTCCTGCCGAATATAGTCCTGCCCGGTATCAAAGGCAGCATGGGCCCAACGATCAATCTCACCGATGTGGGTTGTCCGGTAGGAAGCACGCAGATGGGTGGGCGGGGAGATGGCCGGTTTTGCAGCAGGGGCGGTGGCTGGGTGTGCTTCGCTTATGTATCCGCAGACCCGGCATTCAACCCGGTTTTCCAAGATTAAAAAGGAGCGTTGTGTTCCACATTGTAGACAAGTTTGTGGTGCGAGTGATTGGAATAGGCTCATGCTGTCCTCCTTTGTTGTGGATGGCTGCCTCCATCATAGCACGCTGAACGTCAAATGGTGTGAATTTTCCTACCATTGTTGGCGGGCTGTTTCTAGCGAGAGACGTTCAATCGGTTGTGGGGGTGTACCTTCTTCTGGTGGATTATTTCGGATGTGGAGCAACCGAGACAGAATCTGCGCTTGATCATCTGCTTCATAACGTTCCCAGGAAGGCGGTAGATTGTTATAGTTGATTTCATCTCCAAAGAAGAGCGCTTCGTAAGTTTGCTGGTAGGGGGCGTCAAAGTCAAACTGAAACACATCTCCGGCATTCAAAGGAATAGCCAACGTGGGTATCTTCTCATCAATGTAGATCGGAAAAATACGTCCTTCGCCCTGTAACCAGTTCGGACGTGGATCAATGACGAGGATGCGATAAGGACTGCTCCCGGCAGGTACAGCAACTGTGGCAGGTTGATGGTGGAGATAGTCCAGTTCAACAAAGACCAGACCTGCTTGCAGCAGAGCGGTGCGTTTATCATGATAGGGAGCAAAATGGCGTCCACCCGGCTTGTTGGCGGGCGATAGCAGTTCAATCCATGCCACTGCCTCCCCTCGATTGTCCTGTGTATCTTTTTGATAGATGCCAATAGCGCGGTAGGTGGCGATTTCTTCCTCAACCAGGGCCAACAGATCAGGAACCGAATAGGCTAGCCCCCCCCCTAAAGTTGTTACAGGTGGTGGACGCTGTTGTGGATCATATAAGGTCACATCGGATTCGGGCTGCCGTACAGATTCATCACGCCTGCGGATTTGCAAGGATTGCTCGGTCTGTGCCAGATAACCCAATGGACGGAGATCACGCTGAAGGAAGCGCGTTAAATCCGAGATGTGATTGACATGAAAGTTGTCCCAGCCTCCCTCAGTCTGTAATTGACTGTGTAGTAAGGGATTGATGCCGAGAAACTGATTCAAAATTATACGCACAGATCATCCCCAATCTAGGTCAATCATATCAGCATAACCTATTCTCCTTGTGGAATCGTACGCAGCCGAACATTGATCAGAATCGCTTGTCCCACACATTCGCCCTGGCGTAGCCCATTCTCAATCGCGGCACGATAATGGATGCCTCCATAAAGGCGGGAAATAGCGGCCTCGGCTGCTGCGGCTTCGATAGATGTAAATGAACGGGCTACGTTTTCATGGCCGTTGATGATGGGTGTGCGGTCTGTGAAGGCCACTTGACCAAACATGGTCGTCAAGACTTCGGCTGCTGCACCGGATACAACTGAGTGACCTGAAGGATATTCTGGGAATGGGGGTGTCTCCAGGTAAGGGGTCCAATTTCGGCGGAGATTGGCTTGAATGTAGGTGACAGGTCGTACCAGGTTGTCTCGATATTTTAAGTTCCAGGCAGAGATAAAGGCATCGGCAAGTGCGGTGTTAACGAGGATATACATCTCTGCGCTACGATCCAGCTTGAGGTCAAGCCGTTCGACAAGCTGAGTTTCGATCATGACCCAATGGCCTGACGGCGCCCCTGTGATACCTGGTGTGTCGATCCAGAAACGCCCGATCTCGCGTTGTTCCTCGGTAAGTGTATCGCTGGTATCAAGCACCTCTTTGGCCTGCTGATAGAAAGTCGAATCAGGGTCGGTGCTGAAGGGCATCCGCATCTCAACATGGCATTGTTCAGCATAAGACAGACCAAAGGGGCGCAGCGTGCCCCAGTAGGGTTCGAGCGCTATCATGCCTTCAGCAGTGGGAACCCAACCGGAGGGGGCGTTAATCACCAGATCGTAGGGGCGGTCTTTGATATCCTCATAACCGTCGTTTTTGATCCACTCCACCAATGCTGTGCCCAGCTCATCACCCAACGCCAAGGAGTGTTCAACCACCTCCGCCTCGACTTCTTCTAAGCGGTGTGTGGTTTGTTCTTCGCGCAGGGCGTCAATCTGGGCGAAGGTTTCGCCACTGGCCTCGGCCTGCTCAAATAGGAAACTCATCACCGTTTCAAGCGAAGCGTTGGCAATCGCCGGATAGTCATACTCTAGGTGTTCCTCCGGATAAGGCAGGAGTGGTAAACCCGAGAGCTGTCCACCGACAGAGTAATTGCCAGGGATTCCGGGCGCAACAGCTTCATAGAGTGCGACCCCTGCATAGCCATAAAATCGTGAGGCAGCGGGCGCGTTGATGTTTTCGTCACGCACGAGTTGATAAAGTAGCCGCATCCAATCATTGGCGATCTGCGCATTGTGTTCAGCCGCCGGGACGGTTTGGGGAGCCTGTCCCATAGCCGGGGCCATCAACAGCCAATACACGATTACCACGATGAGCCGTTTTGTTCTAAGCATTGTGTTTCCCTTATAGTACAGTGTATATTTTGATACAGCATGAGGGCAATTTCAAGTGGTCCGCCGTTTGTTGCTGCCACAACAAAAAAATACGGCAGCAACAGGGAAAATGGCAGTCAAAACGGTCTTTGAAGAAAAGGGGGGGAACTCGTTGAAATTGGTGTCAACAAACCATCATACCGAGAAACCGAAGAATGTCGACTACTTTCAAGTACCGCCCCCTTGTGAGAGCAGTGTTGAATGGGATTGGGTATGTGTTGTGGACTAGAAGTCGAACTTTCAGTTCGCTGCAGCTTCTACAGCACGCATGAGGAACCTCCCTCTACGTGAGGCTGTACAGACCCGTCCGATCTGGCTCGATTAAGTCTTGCAAAGCAAGGCCCTTGCTTTGGCAAGGATCTTGATTGCGGCATTGTGATCTCTATTGAGCCAGAGACCCCAAACGCATTCCACCCAACGATCCTTGAGTGTTAAACTCTCCAATATCACACCGCAGGTTGAGCAGGTTTTGAATGTGCGGGCGGGATCAACCAACACGACTTCACGTCCGGCGCTTCCAGCCTTGTACGTGAGGTATTGTTTGAAAATACGCCGAACCGAAGGTTCGCACCCACTATCCAAGATGCTCTTGCTCAGGTGTTTGTTTCTGACTCTATTGCGCACCCGCAGGTCTTCCAGCACGATCAGATCGTATGGCTCAATCAGTTGGGCGCTGAGTTTGTGCAGACCATCCTGGCGCTGATTGGCCACCTGCACTTGCAACAAGGCTTTGCGACGGTTCTTCCCACCCTGTTTCTTGCGGGCCAGTGAACGTTGCAGAACCCAGAGCTTGGCCGGGGCTTGGCGGTAGCAGTTGGGGTTTTGAACCCTCTCAGCCTTCTTGACACGACGGAAGAAGGCTTGAAATGCCTCAGCCATCACTTGCAAGACATGACTGTGAACGATCTGCGCCTGGGGAAAGGTCTTTTTATAATGCTTCACTACACATGTTGTCGAAGTGCCGGGCGCAGGCCAAGATTTGCCAGAGATGACGCTCCTGGCTTTTGCCTGGATACAGGCGATACTTGTAGGTCTTGAGCATCATTTCCCTTTTAGGGTTGCGATCTCCTTCTTATCGACAATTATCTCAACGCTCAACTCTGGTTGAAGCCCTCGAAAATCGCCTCACCGCTGCCATTGAAATCGAACCGAAGGTTCGCCGCGGCTTGCGGCGGGCTCAAGCCCGTTTTTGTCAAGTCTATCATCAACTATCTATTCCCCACTCCCGTGGCAGTTAGGCGTTGTTTCGTACGGTGTATTGTGCGATAATTGCCCTATCATGGCAGTTCTCAAAGTCCGTACGATCCACATTCCAGACTAGTCAGTAACACATCAAACTGATTGGTATTTGCCCACTCAATATGGAGAATCCTATGACTATTCTGCCTTTTGATGATGACCTCAAACTCTTTGATATGATGAAGGCTCAACTTTATTCGGCGGTATTATCTGATGCGCTCGACCAGGTTGGTTTTCGGGAACAGGCCATGAGAGCCGATATTCGTCCTGTTTACCCGGATGCAGTGGTTGTTGGTCGGGCCATAACTCTACAATCAGTTGATATATACCAATCTGAAGAAAATGACTACGAGCATGAAATCGCAGCGGTTGACAGTCTGACTCCAGGTGATGTTATGGTCGCTTCGACTCAACGATCGACGCGAACCTGCCTTTGGGGTGAATTGCTGTCAACGGCTGCCATTGCTCGTGGAGCCAATGGAGCCATTATTGATGGTTACACACGGGATGCCCGTATGATTCAGAAGATGAAGTTTCCGGTTTTCTCGTCTGGTATGCAACCAGTCGATTCGGCAGGGCGGGGTAGGGTAATTAACTACAACACCACAATCAACTGTGGCGGGGTCAATGTCCACCCTGGCGACCTTGTTTTTGGTGATTTTGATGGTGTTGTTGTCATTCCCCAGGGAAGTGCCCATGAGGTTATTACACGCGCTGTGGAAAAAGTTGATGGCGAAAACATCACGCGGGAAGAACTCCGTAATGGCGCGACCTTACGCGAAGTTTATGACAAATATGGTGTCTTGTAGATTGGTTCAATCAACGATGAACCTATGGACTTCTGGAGACATTTTTTACTGTCTCTAGGATTGTCGTGGGTGAAACGCCAAACAACAACACCTCACTTGCTCCATTGGCAATGACCATGTCTGTATGACGTGGATCATTGATGACGGCGATACAGCGTATTTGCTCGGAAACTGATAGAACCCGTTTGACTTGTTCAGAAACTAGATGATTATTTTTGCTCGCGTATAGAAGCACAATATCAGCAGGAACGTCAAACGATAAATAGGCTCCAATGCTTTTGAACGTGGCAAGCAACAATATATCGGTGTCTACCTCCAGTAAAACTGCCAACGAAGGCTGGAGCCAAGTTGGGGCGATGATGATTAACCTGATACTGCCGTCTGACACAAACCTAATCCTAATACATGCTAACCCATCTAACACGTTTGACTCTAACGCACTGTTTTTTGATTTACGTACGTCTTCAGGCGTAGGATGTCTACGTAATTTTCCGTATTTAGTTATCTGTTGGTGCAGGAATGCCGTGCTGAACAGCATAGAGAGCGGCCTGTGTACGATTGGCCAAGTGGAGTTTATCCAGAATATTGCGGACGTGGGTCGTAACAGTACGAACGGAGACCGTTAATTCAACAGCAATTTCACGGTTTGATAAGCCCTTGGAAAGACATTTCAAAACCTCGACCTCGCGCCGGGTTAAGGGTTCCTTGGTTGGGTCAAGATCAGGGGGACGCTTGATCTCCTGAATAAGTTTCCGGGCGATTGTGGGATGTAATATGCTCTCACCCTTACAGACCATCTGAATCGATTCGATGAGAGTTTCTGGTGATGAATCTTTGAGCAAGAAACCCATAGCGCCAGCCTTTATGGCACGGAGGACGTTATCATCATCAGGGTAGCTGGTAAGTACCAATATTTTGGATTCGATGTCAGTAGCAGCTAGCTCTTCAATAGCTGTCAGACCATCGATAATCGGCATCTTGATATCCATGATGATTATATCGGGGTGTAGCTGATGTGCTTTGCGGATAGCTTCTTCACCATCGCTCACAGCAGCCACCAATTCCATGTCTGCTTGCCGTCCAATCATGACGGCCACACCTTGCCGAACGATTGGGTGATCGTCTGCGATCATTACCCTGATTTTATCTGCCATGATGTCCTATCCTTAACTGAGAAGGTTGTGACTTTGATGTACTAACTGGCAATACATCGCGTAGGCTTTAATGTGGTGGTCTCTCGGATAGATAACGACTTAGCGAGTTTTGCATCATTCTATTGTGCCGAAACCTGTTGATAGTGTATCATTCATTACAAAACATGACCCTCACCTTCACCCCATTTTTTACGGAATTCTCATGTTATGGGGGGGTAAGGAATAGAAATCATGATGGTTGTGCCACGATAGAGTATCGACTTGATGATTAAGTTTGCATTGATCAGATCAGCCCGTGCTCGCATATTACCCAGCCCCATACCGAGGCTATTTTGACTGGTGTCGAACCCCCGTCCATTATCTTCTATCATGATAGTGATAGCATGAGAATTTGACTCAATATGGATGCTAATTAATGTAGCGATGGCATGGCGGAGGGAGTTGTTCAAGGCTTCCTGGGTGATATAGAAAATGTGTTCCTGCATCTCCAAGGGCAAGAAACGCAAATTGGTGTCTGTCTCGAGGGATGTTTGGACATTCACCCGCTGTTCAACCTCGTCTAGACGTTGTTGGAGCGCGGCGACTGGGCCAACTTTCTCAACTTCAGGTGGGCGCAATGAATGAATTAACAGCCGCATCTCTTTCAAACCTTGCTGGCCTAAGAGACCGAGCTCTCGGATGCAAAAGGCCGGGTCATTGAGTTGGTTATTTTCAGCCATCCTACTCCAACCATTTGCTAGCAAAGTTAAGCCATATAAAGACTGGGTGACAGAATCATGAAGGTTGCGAGCAAGTCGCTGGCGTTCATTATCAATGGCTGCTTTTTGGGCATATTCGTACCGATGTGCATTGTAAAGGGCGCTGGAGGCTTGATTACTAAAGGTACGCATAACCTGTAAATCTTCTGGCTCGAAGAGGTGGCCGGCTGGCTGATTGATGATCAATAGGCCAACAGGATTGTCGGCAACGGCCAGTGGAACCCCAATGCGAACGTTTTCGATGGTTTGTTCAGAATGGACAAATACCATAATGGCTTGATTGCACAGGCGTTTTTCTGTTTCAGGATCAATTTCGATCTCATCTTGCTCCAACAAGTGTTCATTTGTCCCTTTTGTGCGGGATAGTGTCAGATGATCTTCCCGAATCAGATACAGCAAAACACGATCACTTTGGATAAAATCGAACACGAGCGAGACGATGCTGTCCATCACTTTGCCAACGTGCAAATGCTGTGTCAACAGTTCGGATGAACGAACAAATTGCGAAAGTCGCTGGCGTGATTTTCGTTCGATATCTAACACTTGCGCCAAACTAACGACCCCTGCAATTTGACGGGAAGCGACTCGCAGTAAGGCCAGATCAGCCGCGCTGTATGAAAAATTCTCATCCTTTGCCCACAAGACAATAGAACCGATGCCTATCCCGTTCGAGCTAAGAGGGACAAGGATGATATATCGTATGCCCCCAGCCAGCATATCTTCATGATACTTATAGCCAACCAGATGAGGATCATGAGGGGCATCACGAATAACGACAATCTGGTCATCCCAAATCGGGCGATGATAAAAGATTTCATGCAGATCGCCAATCCAAGCGCTTTTGGGACCATCCCCCTGGCAATAATCAACACTTATTATGGTACTTGTTTGATCTGCATTATAAAGATTTATCTTCGCGCCATAAAAATTAAAGTATGTTACGAACAACTGAGCAATAGATTGTAGGCTATCACTCAAAGTTGTCATATCAGACATAGCCCGCGACACTTCAAGAAGAAACTCATATGATTTCATTGTAGAAGTCTGAAGTTGTCCTATGCATCACCTACTTGCCCATACCCGATTATAGCATGTATCAACCGGGCGCTGGTGATAGCCTCCAACAATGACCTTATATCGCGATGAGCTGACTAGGACGTCTTGTAGAGCGCTGGAGCTATCTACGCATTAATACGTAGAAAAGGATACGTTCTTTTTCTGATGCTTGTCTCTTTGGTTCAAAGTAAGCTTTTGTAATGGAGAGTAGGCGCGGCGACAAATTTGTCAACTAGAAGTTTGAAATCATGACAAAAACATCAGAACTACTGATTGCTGTATTTGAAGGCGGAGAACGCGCCGCTGAGGTACTTGATGAACTGAAAACACGCGATGATGTACGCTTTACAGGCGACAAGAACGCAACCGCTATCACCAAGACAATTGAAGGCCAATTGCGGGTAAGTACACCTGTCAACACCACTGTAACGACCGTTTTCGGCGCGATCATTGGTGGTTTCATGGGGATGTTTGTCGGTGCACCTGTTGCTGGGATCCTTTTGGGTGGTGCGGCTGCCCGTCTTGGCCTGAACGATAAAGTCGTCAGCTTGAGTGATGAAGATCAGGAACTTCAGCGAGTCAATGCTCTGATGAAACCAAATACTTCTGCCTTGATCGCCAGCGTTCCCCGCGAGTGGGGGGATGAAATTGTGCCTGTGTTATTGGGGTATGGCGCAGAAATTATTCGGCATGAATTTGCTCAGGAGGTGGCCCAGGCACTCACCATTGAGGAATCTGATAACAATGAAGCAGGTTAGCCAGCGTGCTGACGCTGCTTGCCTTGATTACGCCGATGGCCATGTTCGATATGGTTATGCTGATTCCAACGCATTCGGTGCTTTTGTTGACGCTTCTAGGGGGAAAGCAGGGCAGGCTTCGAGCATGGTTTTATGTTGTGGGGTTCTTTGTGGCATCATTTGGCACTGGGGTATTGATCGTTATTTCACTGGAACGTCTCATCAATTTCCTGGATGTTATGTTGTTCGATGCTATTCTGAATCCGTCGCCGTTTGATTATGTCCTGCAAATAGGGATTGCGTTTGGCTTATTGTTTCTCAGTTACAGGCTCTACTGCAAACTGCGGACCCAACCTGACAATGAAACAGGCGGCTTAACAGGGAATGATCAGGACAAGGAGGTGGGTGTCATTGGCAGTTTTGTCTTGGGATTTGTCTCCAAGGCAGTAGGTTTGCCCAGCGCATTTGCTTATTTTGCCGCGCTTGACCAGATGATTAAGACAGGGCTTGGCATAGATCAAATTAGTTTCGCAATCGGATACTACAACACCATTATGATTTTGCCACTTGTCGCCCTGATTGGCTTTACGACCTATGCCCCTGATCGCTATGTGCAAATGGTCGAAAGGGCCAGTCAGTTTGTTGGGACTTGGGGGCAGGGTGTGATTTTCTTATTGCTTAGTGTATTTGCATTGGTACTCATCCTGGATTCGATTGGGTTTCTTGTGTTCGATTCGCCCGTTATCCCAGTCACAGGGTAAAGATAAGGAATGGACTATAGGACTATGAAAAGATCAAGCTTAGTCGTTATTTTTTGTTTGCTCTCGCTCATAATGGGTGTTACCCTGGCGCAGGATGACACAGGCAACGATCAGATTGCGCTGACAGGTGTCAAGATCCTGTGGCCGCCACCCATTACCGAGATGTGTGGCGTCATTGATATTTATGGCACGGTCAACGTTCCGAATCTGGTTGACTGGATGGTGGAAGCCATTGAGTTGAATGAAGACTTGTCTGTGCCCGAAAATGCGGGTTGGATGCCCCTCAATCAGGGCGTGAATGAGAACGCCGTCTCTGTGGATGTTCTGGTGTCGATTGATACGACGGCTGCTCCCAATGGGGTTTATGGTCTGCGGTTGACAGCGAACGTTAGTAATGATGCGCAGATGTCAGCGCTCCATGATGTTGTTGCGCCGATTCGTGTCAATAACGACATCCCCAATTGTCCCTATGACCAACCGGACCGTGTAGCGCCCCCGCCACCTATTCCAGAGGATAATACGCCGTATGTGATGCCCGCCCCTGGAACAGGAGCCGCTAATGTGCGTTATTGTGATTTGGTGGACAACGAACGCTGTCCGCGTGTTGGTCTACTGATAGAAGGACGTCCCGCTGAAGTGCAGGGTCTTAGCGCCAATGGTACAGGCTGGTATCTCGCCCGTCTGAATACAGGTAACTCCGGCTGGATAGCGCCGCAAGTGGTCACAACAAGAGGCGATTTCAGCAACATACCCCGGATTGGCCCGCCTCAACCCTTGCCACCCCGCCCTAAGCCAGCACGAGTTGCCCCTGTAAGCCTGGGTATTGGTGAGGGCCGTGCAATTTGCCAGCAGCCGTTCACGGTGCAGGTTGGTTTGCGCAATCTAGGTGAAAGTACATCGCCAGCAGGTACAGTGACAGTCCAGAATGTCCATCTACGGACCGGGCAAGTGACTTATACTGGATTTTCCAGCTATCCATCATTGGCTCCAGGCCAGTCATTTACGGCGATGTTGAGCGTCAACATTGACGTTTACTACAACGAAGAGCATGAGATTCGGGCCCTCAATGAGGGCGAAGAACTTCGGTTCCGTTATGTATTAGAACAAGGGAGTTGTGGCGCAGCGCCTCCAACTGCGCCCCAACCCCCCAGCCCACCCGTGACGCGTGATTTTGCACCTGGGGAATGCACTGTGAACGCTGTCGCCAATGCACCCTTGCACCAGTTCCCCAATGGGGCAGTGATCGGCTATGTTGGGCCAGCAGGCGGAACTTTTAACGTGGTGCGGGCAACTCGTACGAATGGTGAGTTGTGGTTTGAGCTTCCAGGTGAGATGGAAACACCGGGTGGCTGGGTACGAAGTCGTAACGCACCATCCAATCAGGATGTGTGCCAAGTCTGAATATTGTCTATGTTGAATGAGGCAAGGAACTAGAATTGATGTCGGAGTATACGGTCTCAGATGTTCATGAGCAACACCGCAAGTTCAGTCTTGATAACTGGCACAAGGGCGGCGCAACCAGACATTACAGTTTTCTGCATACGCCAGAGTTTTTTCCCCATGCTTGGATTCATCGAGCAGGTCGGGTCTGCCCATTAGAAGTTGCCCCTATCAGCGGGATCACCGGTACGAAAGCGGTGACATCACTCGGTGAAAACACCCTGGAGTCTTATATGGCATTTGCGCCAATTGATGGTTGGCTTGTCCTTCATCACGGAAAGATCGCCTATGAAAAATATCCGGGGATGCGGCCGCATGATAAACATATCTGGTGGTCAAGCTCTAAGAGTATTGTGGGGACGATCATTGGTATTCTAGAAGATGAAGGCCGCATCAATGTTCATCGTCCGGTTGAAGCCTACATCCCGGAACTGAGATTATCTGAATGGGCGAGGACACCCGTCATTGATGTGCTGGATATGGCAAGTGGCATGGCAGGCCTGGAAGCTGACGATCCACAAGCTTATACCCATCCAGACAGTCCTTACGGTTTGTTCGAGGCCAGTTTGGGGATTATGCCACCCACCACAAAGACCATGGCTTCAACCTATGATTATGTTAAGACCCTCTCACGATTAAGACCCAGTGGTGAGGCATTTGAATATACTTCGGTGAATACCTTTGTTCTGAGTTGGATTGTTGAACAAGTGACTGAGATGCCGTATGCGGAGCTTGTATCAGAGATGATCTGGCAAAAGATTGGCGCTGAATCTGATGCACTGATGGCAGTCTCTCATTATGGTGCGCCAGGAAGTCATGCCATGATGAATACCATCCTACGAGACAAGGGACGTTACGGTCTGCTTTTTACCCCCAGTTGGTCTGTTGTGAGCAAGGAAAAGATCGTGTCAGATGCTATGATCCAACGGATTCAAAATGGGGGACGACCCGAAATATTCGATAAAGGCGCTTTGGGGCGTAATAGCCTTAACACGTTGCCGGAATATGATCGCCCCCTTCATAACACCTATCAGTGGGATGTGGTCTGGGGGGATGGTGATTTTTACAAAGGTGGTTACGGCGGACAAGGTATCTATGTTTCGCCGTTGCGTGATCTGGTGATTGTCTGGTTTGCATCCGGTACTGAGCAGGAAGTATCGGACACGATGGCATATGCACGCGCAATTGCAACATCAGGGCTTTTCCGCGAATAAGAAAGGAGTTTCTTAATGGATATTGCACTTGGGATTCTAGCGATATTGGCGGGCATCGGTTTGATGGGATTTGGACTCTTGGTTTATTATACCCTCCTGCCCTTGTTTTATGGCATGTTGGGCGCGGGGGTAGGTTTCTTCTTAGGGTATCTACTGACGGGTAATGAGTTCACTCAACCGGGTATTGTTGAATTCATTATTGCGATTGTCATGGTTGTTCTCTTCGCAGGAAGCGCATTGATTTTAGAACATGTGAGACGGTCTCTGGTGGGGATTTTCCTCGGCGCGTTAGTCGGTTTATCTATCGCAGGTTTTCTAGGTACAAGCGGGCTTGTCACCGTCATTCTTGGGGTTGTGTTTGCCGTTATAGGCGCGATGCTCATTCCCTTTGCCTTTGATCCACTCATCATCCTGGCATCGGCCATCACAGGGTCTGCGATGCTGATGGACGGTATTCGCCTCGTTTTGCCCGATTTGACGATCGTGGATCGGACTTTAATACGTGATGGCGATATTGGTCCCTTGGCGATTTGGCTTGTACTCAGTGTGATTGGCCTGGGCTGGCAGTTTAGCAATCTTTCCAAATGGGTGGGCCTAGGAACAAACGCTGACTCTGCAAGTTAATGTCATAGTGAAAGAGAATGATCAATGGAAAGCAATGAAAAGCAACTCGTCGATGCACTTTTTGCCAAGATACAACAGGCTGCAACTCAGTCTGGAATGCGGGATGCACAGGTCGAAACTCTTATTACCGAACATATGCAGCGCATACCCAGAGCCGCTTACTACATGGCACAGACCATCATCATACAGCGTGAAGCTGTTCGGCAGGCAGAAGCCCGTATTGCTGAACTAGAACAACAGCTTGCTAATCGACAATCAGCGCAGGCCAGCGTACCCCCTCAGCCGCAACAACCGCAACAAAGTGGAGGCGGATTTCTGGAAGGGGTAGCCCAGACAGCACTTGGAATAGCAGGCGGCGTGTTCCTGACACGCGGTATCGACAATCTGGTGGATAGCATTACTGGAGCGGATCGCTTTTTTGAAGATGTTGTTGCATCTGATTTGCTTGGTGATACAGTTGAAGATGCTTATATCTCTGGCTATGAGGACGCTGCAGATGACATAGAGGATCTTGCAGATGATCTTTTGGGGGATGATGACGACTGGGGATTCTAATATGATCACCACCGCTTTTGATGAAGACAGGCAAGGAACGAAGAGGGAAGAAGGTAAATTATGGAACTTGGGGTAATTCAGCAACTGGGCTTGACTTATCAGACCCGTAAAGATGCGGTTGCAGCCGTCAACCGTTTAATTGAAGAGGCCAACAAGGGGGTGATTCGTTTGATCTCTGCCCTGGTATTGGTCAAGGATGACAGCGGTCAAATACATGTTGGTGAAACCAGCCAATTACATGAAGATGACGCGACAAACATCGGAGCGCTGTTGGGCGGATTGATTGGCATGGGTGCAGGAGGCGAAAAGGGTGCCATCAAGGGTGCGATGCGGGGTGCGTCTGCCCAGAGCCTGCTCGATCTGCCTTTTGCCAAGAAAGCCTTTCGGGAATTTATGGACGAGTTCCCGGCTGGTACGGCTGCTGTTTATGCGCTGGTTGAGCATCGCTGGATGATGAATTTGCACAAAGATGTTGCTGCAGCAGGCGGCACGATTGTGATTAACGAGCCCATGACCTCTGAGACGTTAATGCAACTGGGCGCAGAGGCATTAGTGGATAATTCAACTGAATAATTATTAAAGGTTTGAAACCAAATGACGGATTCGAATACAATGTCCACGGATTACCCAGCGGACTGGGGAATCCTTTCGCGCCGTGTTGTTTTCATTGGGCTGATTTTCGCGTTCATTATTGGCACAATGCTGTTCTTGCCCTTGCTACAGGTTACATTGATCGCGTTGCTCATTGTCTATGGGCTGTACTTCCCAACCCGCTTTGTCACTCATAGAACAGGACTGGCCTATGGAACGGCTGTGGTTATCGTTTTCGTCTCATTTCTCCTGATTTCATTTGGCTTGATTCTGGCACTAGGCATTCCCTTGACACGGGGCGTTGTCCAATTTGTCAGCAATCTGGGGACATTATTCGAAGAAATGATCCGTTTTCTTGAACAATACACGCCCGACCAAGGTTGGTTAGTTGATAACAATGGCACACAAATTCTCAACCTCAATCCTATTCTAGAGCCGCTGAGCGAAATCGTCCAAACAGGTGAAATTCCGGCTGGTTTGGGCCCAATTGCCTCTAGGGTTGCCTCGAGCTTGGTTGGAGCTGCAGGTTCCCTTGGGGGGTTCATTTTGCTGACGATAGGGGTTCTGACACTTGCCTTTTACATGATGTTGGAGTTACCTATGCTGTTCCACTGGGTTGGTAACTTGCAAGGCGATCATCGACGCGAGGTATCGATCTTGCTCGACAAAAGTGCCAAACTATGGGGGCGTTACCTCTATGGCATTGTGGTTGTGTCGATCATTGGTGGCGTGACCACCTATCTGCAAGTTGTAGCGATGGGAATTGGAAATCCCTTTGTGCTGTCGGTATTATCGGCGCTTGCTATGTTCATCCCCATCTTTGGCGGGTATGTTGCAGGATTTATTGTGTTTTTCGGTGCAATTCTAACGGGTTCATACTGGATTGATCTGCATCCGGTGTTGTTAGGCTTACTCACTTGGGGTGTTTACACCATTATTCAGGGTGGTTTGATAAACAGCATTGTTGCGCCCCGGATCTTTGGTAAGAGTGCGGATGTCCCGGTCACGATTGTCATTATCGGTCTGGTGATCTTTACCTTGCAAGGTGGTTTTTTGGGAGCGCTGCTCGCTGTGCCCGTTATGGCAGTCATTCGAGAAGTCGGCACATACCTGATCCATAAACTGCGAGGTGGCGATCCGTTCCCCAATGTTCCAGAAGCGAGTTTTGTAAACGAAGGGCTGTTTGCCCAACCCGAAGCATCAAAGTAGGTCCTAATCAATGAGTTCAGAACAAGCATCTGATAAGAGTATACATGAGGCGGAGACGCCAGATCTTACTCAGGTTTTTAGCTTGGCAACTCAAACCGTCGGTTCGCTTCTGGCCTTCACCGGGATTTTGACCGCGAGTGGCTTCGTTATTGTTAACGCCTATATATTGAGCTACACACGCCTGTTCAACTACTTAATACTGCCTGCTCAGTTCCTCGCGGCAGGCATGGGTTTTATGGTTTTCATCGCCATTGCTACAGTTATCACACTGATTATTGCTTCGGCAATCCGGGAAAGTTACCGTCGATTATCGGGGCATAATCTGAAAGGTGGATTGCCGCTACGGTGGACAGCCCTTGTTCTCTTCTTATTGGGATTTCTGAACAGTGTCATTCAACAGAGCTTTGAACTGGATAACATCGCCTGGACATTCACAGTCAATGCCATTTTCCTGTGGCTGCTGCGCGACTTACCGACCTATGTGCCGCGCATCATTGGCCCAAATTGGTTAGGGGATGTGGTCAAGGTTGCGCCAAGTTTTCTGGCCTTATTCATGTTTATTTTGTATGTGGGGGCAACCTTTGGCCAGAATGTGTATGGTTTGGTTCCCCGCATGTTTGGTGGTGGTGAACCAATCCCCATTCAGTTCACGATGAGTAACAATGAGAACCTGGACGATTTTGGCATCCGCCAGGGTGATACACAGCAGTCAGAGCCAGTATGCATATTAGCACAATCCGCGGCGGGTATGTTAGTTTATCATCCACGTACCGAACGCACCATCTGGCTCTCGCTAAATATCCATGTGGTTGCTTACTATACGTCGAACATAGAGGTGGATTGTGACCCCCCGCCAAGTGGAGAGAGCTTGCTTATTTATGATGCGGGCCCTTTTTCGACTGAGTAAAACTAAGCAGCCTTGAAATACCATTTTCGATGTTGCTCTTCATGGTTGCTCTTATATTGAGAGCATCTTCCGTTTGTTGGTCATGCAGCACGCAGACTACGCCGTATCGGGCGCAAAATCCTATGAAGCGGTTCTATCGGGCGTAAAAAATCTATCAGAAACGAGAATCAGAGTAGAATGACGCCTTGACCTGAAGTATGATAGGGGGTGTGCAACTGTAAGAGATGAGGCTGGAATTCTATGCCTGAATATTCATATCGACGCGAAGATGGCACAGTATTCACCATTCGCCAGAAATTTTCCGATGATCCGCTGATGATTGATCCTGAAACCGGGCAAAAGGTCACGCGGATTGTTCATGCTACCGGGATTATCTTCAAGGGATCGGGCTTTTATGTCAATGATAGCAAGAAAGCGTCAAAGCATAGCCTAAGCCCTATATCGAATGAAAATGGATCGTCCGAAAAAGAAACCAATACGACCAGTGAGAGCCAGTCCGACACGACCAAATCGGAAACAAAACCCACTGAATCCAACCCTGCCAAAAAAGAAACGACCACCTCAAGCAGCGATTCTGCCTAATTATCTGTGTGGCTCGTATGTCCAATATCTATAGCTGAAACCCCCCTGTGATGCGAACAACCTTGTGTTCGTAGTTGTTCACGTATTCCAACAGGCTCTCGTGCAATTCATTCCATTCTGGGCTTTTCAGAATGGTGCGCAATGTCGGCAAATCATTCGCTAGCGCTTCGGCCAGAATTTGAGGGGTGTTATCTCGGCTGTAAACCGTGTACCAGGCGGCGACTGGTTCGATTCCCAATCTATTGACACCAGGAACCCATTCACGCACAACAAACTCAAAATATTCCTGATCGCGTCCGGGTTTAATGTCCCAGTTCATCAGTAGCTTAACGTTCATTCACGGTCCTTTATTCGCTGGGTTCTAGCACCACTACCTGCGGTTGTTCTGGCAGGCTGCTGGTCGTCACCCGCAAACTTTCTTCTTCCTGTACTTTACTGACGCCCATCTCCTTCAAAAACTTATCTACTGGTTCAAGTTCCACGCTTAATCCCGGCAGGGCATAGTGCATGGGGATGATATAATTCGGCTCGATCATAGCGATGACTTCGGCTGCTTCACTGGCCTTCAGGCTGCGCCCACCACCCACCGGTACCAACACGACATTGACTTCCCCCAATGTCTCAATTGTGCTTTGATCGGGTACGTGGGCCAGATCACCCAGATGCAGCACCGACAATGAATCGTACTGGATGACATAACCAACATTCTCAACAGCCGAATCTTCACCGATATGATGCAGGGCGACACCATAGATGAAAACCCCGCCAATCTCATATTCACCCGGCCCTGCCAGGGTATAAGCTTGTCCCTTCACGCTGTCGGCAGCACTGTGCCCCGGCGAGTCATGACTGATGGTGATAACGTCGCCTTTGAGCTTAAGCGGAGCCAGCCCAATCGAGTCGTGGTACGGATCCGTCACGACTGAAATACGCCCGCGCTCTGTAATGCGAAAACAACTTAATCCATGCCAAGAGATGTCCAATGAATGATCCTTTAATTTAGCCCAACTGAACACAAATTATACCACAGAAGGACAGATCATGCGTTCTGATTGAGGGTGACTTCATGGCTTGTTGCGGCGGCGGCAGCGAAGCCACAACAAGGGAGGAAAGGGGAAAATTGCTGCAACAACAGACGTTGAGTGGGTTGGTCAGTCGTAAATTCATACAGCTTCAGTTTAGCTGAAAAAGTGTGGGTTGGGTGAATGTGTGTTCTGTATTCAGGCAGGGCTTCTGATAATGGCAAAACTCGGAGCTTATTCAAATTGTCAAATTCTATCCACGAAATTCAGCACTCGCTGGTAAGTAGCAGAAGCAGGTTAGAGTGTACCTGAAAAGGGGCCGTGTTGTGTGAACGTGTGTTCCCGGCTTAGAAGCCCACTAGGGCAAACGCATGTGAATTCTTAAGGGAAGGGAATGGAGGGATAATGGCGAAAAAGGAGTACACCGTGTCCCAATATTTTAGCGATCTGGATGATCCGGTAATCAGGAGACCCACCCTCTGATCAACATCATAACAATCGCTATATGCGGGGTCATCAGCGGTGCAGATAGTTGGGTTGATCTTGAACGATGCAGGAAGACAAAAGAAGACGGGTTGAGTAGCTTCCGCAACTTGAAGATGGGAATTCCATCGCATGATACATTTGGGCGGGTGTTGCGTTGGCTTGACCCGGATCAATTTCAAGCCAGCTTCATTACCTGGTCACAAGCAATCAGTCAACTCAGCAAGGGTGAAATAGTTGCTCTTGACGGGAAAATGCTGCGTCGATCAAAGGACACAACCCCTAAAAAGGTGGGGATTTGGATGGTGAGCGCCTGGGCCAGCGAAAACTGAGTGCTGTTAGGACATGACAAATCCAACGCGATCAGCGCGATCCCTGCCTTGCTCAAATTATTGGACATTGAAGAATGTATTGTGACCGTCGCTGCGCTGGGCACACAAACCGAAATTGTTGAGCAAATTGTGGACAAGAAAGCAGATTACATGACGATCTTCAGATGCTGTTTGATGGGTTTGAGGCTGCGGGTTCCCTTGATGTGGATTATGATGTCTATAAACAACATGAAGCAATTCGGCATGGCTGGATGGTTGAGAAGAAAGACTACCTCAACTATTTGAGAGGCTGTGACCAATGGAAGAGTTTACGCCGTGTTGCCAAATTGATAACTGTTCGCACTCAGTCAGATAAAACAACCGTTATTTCATATCGAGCCTACCCCTGGATGCTCACCACTTCATGCAAAGAATTCGTGACCATTGGCAGATTGAAAATGGACTCCATTGGGCACTTGATGTCGCGTTTAGGGAAGATGATAGTCGCCTGCACAAAAATCATGGCCCACAAAACATGGCACGACTACGCCATATCGCCCCCAATCTGCCCAAGCAGGAACTCTCGGCTCGTGTTGGCATGAAAGCCAAGCGCAAAATGGCGGGCTGGGATAATGATGACCTGCTCATTGTGCTTGAGGACTCTATCCATTGACAAATCACATGCGTTTGCCCGAGGTGTTCAGTGACTTCATGGATGAGCCAATGATGGCCTGGTGGTCAAAGCTCTGGCTTCTCTTCTTGTTATCTCTTTTACCAATTCGCTTAATAGCGATCAAGGTTAATGAGGTTTCTCATGATGAAGCGGGTAGCAAACATTGCTGATTTTTTAGCAGAATATGTGCCTTGAAAAAGCTAGCATAGAGTATCAGTGTTGCGACACTTCTACAACTACTTCCGTCCTGACCCTTACACCGGCTGCCCCGCACTGTCATCATGGAGTTTGATTTGAGGGATGGCACGATCCCCCAGCTATGCTCGACAGATCATGGCTGCAGCGGGCACGGATCGGGCGATTGACCTTCTCGGACAACTCAAGAACCTGGTTCACAACCTCAACCGCAGTGACATCACATCGGTACAGACCTTACTTACAAAACTACTTGGTAATCAAAACGCAGCCCTGATGTGTGTCTAGCTTCTGTACTGGTTTCCACGATCCACTAATGACGAAGGCTGGGTCTATAAATCGTGGCGTGATTGGGATGCCGAATGCGGACTGTCGTGCAGTCAGATCAAGCGTGTACACAATGCTAAACGGTTGGAACAAATTGGCATCGTCCGCAAGATCATGAAAGCCAATGGTGTACCGACGTCCCACTATCGCTTGGCCAGAGGTGTGTTCCTGAAATGTCTCGCGGATCATCTGGAAACGACGCAAAAACAGCTTCTTGCCTGGATGGAAGACCCAATGGAAAGGGCCAAAACGGACCAATCCATAACAACAGACTACAAAACAGATCATTACATACAGAACGCACTTCAGAATCGACAACAACAGCTTTCTGTTTCCCATTCAAAAAGGCATCTAGGCGTAGTGGAGAAAGAACAAGCTCAAAAAGGCGAGGATTGGTGGCTGTTGGAAGAAGATGAAAGTTGGTTTCATCGTTTCATTCAACCTCATGCTTATGCTTGGTCGGACAGGCTCCATCCACTCAACCTCATGCAACGAGCCTTCAAGCGCACTACACCCGACAAGGCTGTGGCTTGTTTTGGAGCGTTGTGTCAAGAGAGTAAAGAAATTCTGATGGATTTTGCTCAAGGTTATCCCAATAGCGAACACATGTGGTTTGTGATTGTGCGCCTGCTACGGCAAGCCAAACGACGCGGCAAGACAGTCATGGTTTTGATTTGGGATAACGCCCCGTGGCATTGCTCTATGCGTATCCGCGAATGGATGCGCACTTACAACCAGCAGGCCAAACAAGAGGATGACGTGCGTTTATGGGTTCACTGGTTGCCGAAACGTAGTCCCTGGCTCAACCCGATTGACCCTTATTGGGGACATGCCAAGCGGCGCGTATGTGAACCATCCGGCGACTTGTCAGTGGCTGAACTGCGGCGACGCGTTCGCGCACAATTCAAGGCTTTAACTCTTGATGATTTACTCCAATTATCTGATCCGACATGACAAATGATTGTCACTGCACAGATTCTACGCGAAATTGTGGATGATCCAGAGGTTTACACTCAGATCATTACTGACCAGATTCGGGAGATCGAGCAGTATTTCATGAAGCCGGAGTTCAGTGCGGTAATGGAAACCGTTGGTCTCAATGGTGAAGTGATCGATCATTTTGATGGGCGTATGTTGTGTCCAGGTCATGCGATTGAATCGGCGTGGTTTATTTTGCAGGAAGCGCAATATCGTGGTGATGATCAGAGGCTTGTTCAAGTTGGAACAACCATTTTGGACTGGATGTGGCAGCATGGTTGGGACGAAGAGTACGGTGGGATCATTTATTATAGGGATGTCAAAGGTCTACCCGTACAAGAATACTGGCATGATATGAAATTCTGGTGGCCACAAAATGAGACTATTATTGCTATATTGATGGCATATCAAGCAACAGGTGACGAAAAATACGCTGCGTGGCATCAGATGATTCATGATTGGACCTACAAACATTTCCCTGATCCAGACTATGGTAAGTGGTTTGGTTATTTACATCGTGATGGTCGGATTTCCAGTCCGATCAAAGGTAATCTCTGGAAGGGGCCATTCCATATGCCAAGAATGCAATTGCAAGCCTGGAAAACATTGGAGCAGATCAAGATTACCCAACAGCAATCAGATTAATTGGCTGAAAAAGGCAAGCTCATAGATGGACATCCGACGTGTCATAGAGGGGCTGTAATGGGGCGCGCCCATCTTGATCGTAGTCATGACGCCATTTACCGTCGTTGAACATGGTCACAGGGCGGCGTGCCTGAACAACCCTGTTCATTAGCATTCGTAACATATCCCGTGCGACTTCTGCATAGTCAGGATCATCAATCAGATTGTGTATTTCCCAGGGATCTTGTTGTTGATGATAAAGTTCATCTGGCTGATCCTCGATGTTGGCAACATAGCGCCACTGAGACGTAGCGAGTGCTTTGCGGTAAGCATTTTCGGTGAGGGCGCTATCACGGATTGATTCTCGCTTGCCATCCAACAGTGATTTGAAACTTCGTCCTTGTACATGATTGGGAAGTGGTAAGCCGACCATTTGACACAGTGTTGGAAACATATCTATGGCTTCCACAATTGCATGAGACACTGAACCTACTTGAGTTGAAGTGGGATGCTTCACAATCAATGGAATACGAGTAATAGCGCGTGAACTAATTCCGCCGATTTTGCTCCATAATCCATGCTCACCAGCATAATCACCGTGATCTGCTGAAAAGACAATAATTGTGTTGTCGAGTAACCCTTGTCGCTCCAATTCTTGAATAATCAATCCAATGGCATAATCTACTTGACTGACCAGCCCCAAGTAGGCCGAGACCATTTTTCGAATATCCTCCCGGTTGGGGGGTAGGTGTGTGCGAGGGACCTGGCGAATACGGTGGGGTTGCTGCTCCAATATGTCGGGATCAGCCGAAGGCGGGAGGTCAATTGATTCGGGCGGATACATGGATGCAAAAGGTTCAGATGGTGTTAATGGGCTGTGGGGTCGTGAAAAGCTGACCCAGGCAAACCAGGGGCTATCGGCTGACCCACGATCTGCTGGCTCACCTTCGTTACGTAAGAATCGGATGGTTTGCTGAGCAAGTGCAACCTCACAGGAAAGGTTAAGCGGAATTGCGGAAGATCCACCATCACGCCAGTCTGTAAAACGACGGTTGTCATTCTTGTCATAGTATCCAGCACCTTCCAGGTATTTGGGATACTCGATAAATTCATCATAAACAAACTGACAGTCACGTTCAATCCAGTATCGTGGGGTATGTAGTTTCCCCAGTGCGCCGGTTCGATAACCGTGCGTTTTGAAATGGTTGAACAGGCTGGTCATAGGCTGGTCGGGTTCACGCCCATACAGGCCATAATAACCATGTGTAGAGGGATAAAGCCCTGATAGAAAACTTACCCGACTGGGGGTACAGATGGGACTCTGGGCATAGGCATTTTCAAACCGCATACCTTCTGCTGCTAGTCTGTCAAGATTAGGTGTTTTGACGTCAGGATGTCCAGCACAGGATAAACAGCGTGTATTGAACTGATCGCTGAATAGAAACAGGACATTAGGATGTGACATTTGACATTCTCACTTTATTTGTGTCGTTGCCGCTCTCTTTCTAGCATTGCCTGAACCACTTCATCTGGAACATTCAGATTCTGTTGCCATGCAGCCAAATCGAGTTCATCGAGTTTGACGATAGGTTCCTTAGCGATTGCGTCAAGGATTTCATCATACAGGGTATTGATTTGAGACTTCTCGACTTCACCAGTCAGTTTGAGGGGAAAACGGGGAAATGCTTCGTTCCGTTGTGGATGGGGAATGTAGGGTTCACCCACCTTAAGATCGTCCTCATCAACATAGCCTTCTAACCCATACTCACGCTCATACTGGATGAGTTTCTGTCGATGTTCGGTGCGAATGCGTTCGATTTCGTGCGAAAAGTCATTGGCAAGTAGATTTGTCGTTTCGTGTGGATCGGACTGCATATCGAAGAGTTGCTCAAAACCGCCACCATAGTAGTAATTGTACTTGAATTCTTGACTCAGAATGCTGATCCAGCGTCGATTGCCCTCCGCATATTCTATATATTGCCAGTTCCGATCTTTGCTTGGCTGTTCGGCCAGCAAGGACTCACCAGGAAGGGGTATGTCACCAGGATAATCAAGCCCGACTGCATCAAGGACGGTGGGAAGAATGTCATTCAGATCAACGAGATCATTGCACACACTTCCAGGGGCGGTCCGTTTAGGATAGCGAACAATGAATGGGATGCGAGCACAGCTATCATAGGGTTGCCATTTTTGATACAGACCATAGTCTCCTAGTAGCTCGCCATGATCGCTCACAAAGATAATGAGCGTGTTATCAAGCTGATTTGTTTCTTCTAGTGTGTCCAGAACCTCGCCAATACTTTCATCAACCATACTGACTGCTGCGCAATAGACTTCCCGCATCCGACGGACATATTCTGGTGTGGGTAAGTCCCCTAACATCCGATTTTCTTCCGTTAGTGAAGGCAAGGGCGTTTGGGATACATGAGGCTCTGGTAAATCAGCATTCTCATACAATTCAGCAAATCGATCCGTAATATCGAAAGGGGGATGCGGCGCAATCCAGCTAGCCCACACGAAAAAGGGATGTCGTCCATTGTTGGTGCGGATGAAATCCGCTGTTCGCCTACCAACCCAGAATGTTCCATGATGTTCTTCTGGTATAAGTGATCGCTGTGGAAGCATGTAGAGAAGGTTACGGACACCATGAATGTTCTGGATGTGTCCTAATCCCGCCTCTTTGAGGTACATTGCATATTCATCTTGTTCTCGGTAATTGGGTAATTCTTCCATTAGTTCCATTTTGTCGAATCCATTGTGGCGACGAGCTGGAAGGAAGTGCATTTTGCCAATTGCGCGAGTTTCATATCCGTTGTCGGCAAGAATACGCGGTAGGGTGGGCAGATCGGCTCGGGTCGTGACTTCATGTACGTTATCCGGGAAGCAATGGTGGCGGGCTGTCAATCCGGTAATGAGATTATGACGTGCCGCTAGGCAAATGGGATTGGGTGAATAGGCATGGCGATATAGCCGACCTTCAGCCACCAGCCGATCAAGATTAGGCGTATGCATAAAATCATAACCTGCAGCACAAATCGTATCAAAACGCTGTTGATCGGTCATCAACAACAATATATTCGGGCAATCTTCAGTTTGTTGGATATGAAACCTGTGGGCCTGGGCGGAATTGGTTGGGATACTCATTGCTTCTCCCTCTGAGCAATTTTGTTGACAGCCAGCGAACAATCAGATAAACTATTGAATACATCATATATCTTATTTTAATTATCATATATCTGTCAACGTCAATAACTTGAAAGAAGCTGATTGTTGAAATTGAAGAAGCAGGGGCGGTCACTGAATGTATCTGTCCAAGATTATATCAAAGACCATATTGTAGAAAATGATCTGCAAGCCGGGGATGCGCTGCCACCAGAAGGCCAGATCGCTGCTGATTTGGGCGTAAGTCGCAGTCCTGTTCGAGAAGCAGTAAAAGCGTTGCAATCGGTGGGCATCATCGAAGTCCGACACGGAGAAGGTTTGTTTGTTCGTGAGTGGAACTTTGATCCTCTGTTAGAAAACTTTCAATTTGGCATCCGTGTGAGTCCACAGAAAATTGCTGAGCTGTACCAAGTCCGAAAATGGCTAGAGATGGCTGTTATTGGCGAATGTGTAGAACGAATTAGCGATGATGAGATCATGGAACTTGACATCTTAATGCTGCAATGGGAACGGGCATTGAGATCAGGTGAAGACTACATTGAGTACGATGAAAAATTCCACCAGATCATTCTAGGAACAATACGAAACGAAACATTACTGAAGTTATTCTCCACATTCTGGGCTGCATTTAAGTCCTCTAAAGAATCTGATATGTATTCACCTGAACTTGATCGTGTACTTCGGGAACACCAGAATGTGGTTGATGCTATTAAGCAACGTGACCCTGATCTGGCTCAGAAGATGCTACATGAACAATTCTTGGGTTTCCAGGAGCGCATTCAAGAAATCATTGATCGCCACCAGAAGCGCAAGGTAGCTGGAAAAGATAATGACAACTAGACAGGAGGCATGAAACTGACTATTTGAGACAAAATCAAGTAATAATCCAAGTCAAAAACTGAGTTCAATCATTTACGAAGGAGATTTCCAAAAAATGAATCTGAGAAAACTATCTCGAATTCTGGTTTTCACGCTATTGGTTGGCGTTCTTGTTGTTGCTGCTGTCCCTGGTTCTGCTCAAGATGAGCAGATACTCAATGCGGGCTTTGGCGTTGGCCCTGGTGGTGATGAAGATGGTCGTCCCTGGACAGGGGGCGCTGGTCACACAACCCACATCAAGATGTTCGTTACCCCCTCAATTTTTAATGAAGATTTGACCAATATCATTCCCTATGCTGCGGAATCATGGGAATCCAACGATGATTTCACCGTCTGGACATATCATCTGCGCCAAGACATTCTGTGGAGTGATGGTACACCTTTGACGGCGAACGACTGGAAGTTTACAGCTGATCTTGTTACAGCATCTGATTTTGATACCGATCAGCCCGCCCACCTCAGCCTCGCCTTTGCTGATGCAGTTGGCTTTGAAGAAGCCAGGGCTGGTGATGCGGATGAACTGGCAGGCGTTCAGGTCATTGATGATCATACTATTGAATATTCGCTGACCGCATCCAGCCCCCGCCACTTCGCCAACCAATATCGTACCTATATCCTGCCTCAACATGCGGTTGATTTCGGTCCATCCGAATATTTGACTACTGACTGGTTCCGTGACCCGGCACGGATGGTTGGGTCTGGCCCATTCGTGGTTTCAGAATATGAACGCGATGCCTTCTTAATCCTGGCGAAGAACGCCAATTATTTTGAAGGTGAACCCAAACTAGATCAGATCACGATTCGCTACTTCGGTGGCGACATCACAGCAGCGGTTTTGGCTTTGGCGGCTGGTGAAATTGACTTTACCTATGTCGATCCAACCGACCTGGAAGTCCTGGGTGATGGCTATGAAGTATTTTCTAACAATTCGACTGTGATTGTGTATCTGGACATTAATTACAAGAATGTCCCCGAATTCTGGCAAGATATTCGTGTGCGTCAAGCACTCATGCACGCGATTGATCGCGAAGCTATCACATCGCAGATTCTGCAAGATACATACTACTCAATTCCTTGTCCTGTTCCGTTCCCAGACCTGTGGCCCGAAGATGTCGATTGGTTCGCATACAACCCAGATCGCGCTAAGGAACTGCTGGCAGAGGCTGGGGTAGATCCGTCTGACATCGTTATGGAATGGGTTGGACATGCAGGCTATGACAACATTATTCATAACTCTGCCCTGCAAGCTGTACAAGCCTTTCTAGCGGAAATTGGTGTTACCAACACGATTACTTATCAGTTCCTGGATATTCCATCCTTCCGCGAGACATACAGTGCGGACGGCCCCTGGACATTCCGTTATCGTGGTTGGGCCTATCCCATCTATGGTGCTGATCCAGCATCGAAATGGGCGAATAGTGGTAGCCAGGGCGGTGACTTCAAAGGGTATGACATGGCAGCAGTTGGTCTGGAAGATGCACTGACCAAGATCAGCCAGGCACCAACAACCGACGAATACTTCTCAGCCATGACCGAGTTCTGCTCATTGCACAACGAACTCCTACCTGATCTACAATTGTGGGTTGGTAATCGTTATGGTGCGGCAAGCAACCGTATTGCTAACTTCTGGTGGCAGCCGGCTGGCGGTGGTGGCCCATACTACGATCATGCACATGAGTGGGAAATCTCTGGATAACTTCTAGTTTAGACCGCTTAATGAAACATCAGGGGTGGGGTGTGTTTCGCCCCTGATGACCGATCCTGTTTCTGGATATGATAAAAGTCTAAATATTCAAACATACTTTTCTATGTGGGTTTTTGTTTATGGGTAGATACATCCTGCGGCGAATCCTGATCAACATTCCGATCTTGTTTGCCGTTACCGTTTTGGTCTTTACACTGGTCGAAATTGCTCCCGGTGACATGGTTGATTTCTTCATCAACGATGAGAATGAGCAGTATATGACAGAAGAGGCCTTACATGAGATGAGAGAACGGCTGGGCCTCAATGACCCTGCGCCTGTGCGTTACGTCAAATGGATGGGTAGGTTAGCCCAGGGTGATTTCGGTTTCAGCTATATCGAATCGCACCCTGTCGCCGATCTCTTGTGGCGTCGCATGGGGAATAGTTTGATCTTGATGGGCACGGGGTTGGCTCTGGGGATCATACTGGGCATTCCATTGGGTGTTTTCACGGCTTTGCGACAGTATTCTTTTGCTGATTTTGCTCTATCAGGCTTCTCATTTGTAGGATTGTCTGTACCTGCCTTTATCTCCGGTATTGTTGGAATGTATATCTTCGCGGTGAAGCTGAATTGGTTCCCCGCAGGCGGGATGCGTACACCAGGTGTTGAAGCGCTGGGCGATCTATTACATCATTTGATTCTTCCAGGTGTCATTCTAGCCATCATGCATATGGCGCGCATCATGCGCTATACACGCTTCAGCATGCTGGAAGTGCTCAATCAAGATTACGTCTTGACTGCCACAGCCAAAGGGATGAGACGTCGAGTTGTTATCAACCGTCATGCCTTGAGAAATGCACTTTTGCCAGTCATCACAGTGATTGGGCTGTCAATACCACAACTGGTTGTTGGGGCTGTTTTTTTGGAAACAATCTACACTTGGCCCGGTATGGGCACACTATATTACGATGCAGTGATTAGCCGAGATTTCCCGATCATTATGGGTGCAAATCTGGTAATTGCTGTGATGGTTCTCGCGGCGAACTTGCTAACCGATATTGCTTATTCGGTTGTTGACCCGCGTATCAGTTATGAGTGATAGACTATGACCGATTCAATCGCTTTACAATCTGAGTCAGAAGTTACTGATTTAACCTTTGAAACCCCGTCACAGATCGCTTGGCGGCGTTTTCGGCGTCATAAGTTAGCTGTGGTGGCATCGCTGATATTGATCGGAATCATGATTCTTTCCTTCGGCGCTCCATTGTTCACACCATACGAGCCTGTTGGCATGGATCTCTCAGTGATGAACCAGGCCCCTAGTTCGGATCATATTTTGGGTACGGATACCCTGGGTCGGGACATTTGGACGCGTACAATTTATGGTGGACGTGTCTCGCTGGCGGTAGGAATTGCTGCAGCTGCTATTTCCACCATCATCGGTGTGTTTCTTGGATCTATTTCGGGCTATTTTGGTGGCCTTGTTGATACTATTGTGATGCGGTTGACCGATGTAATGATGACGTTTCCGCCTATTATCATTATGATGACCGTCGCTGCCATTACAGGTTCAGGGATCGTCAATGTGATTCTCATTATCGGTGGTTTGCGCTGGCCTGCGACCACCCGCCTAATTCGTGGACAATTTCTCTCGCTAAAAAACCAAGAATTCACACTGGCAGCGCGGGCAACCGGTATGCCAGATTGGATAATCATCGTCCGCCACAACCTCCCCAACGTTATCGCACCATTGATGGCTCGTATCTCCTTTGCAGTCAGCGCTGCGATTCTATCTGAAGCTGGGCTAAGTTTTCTGGGTTTGGGTATCCCACTGCCAACACCGACCTGGGGCAATATGATGGAAGCTGCTCGTGATCTGGTAATTTTGCAAAATCGGCCCTGGATGTGGATTCCTCCGGCGGTCTTCACCCTTGTGACAATCCTGTGCATCAACTTCATCGGTGATGGGTTGCGTGATGCCTTTGATCCCAAGCAAATTGTTGATTAATGAGAGAGTAGCAAATGACACCTTTGCTTGAAGTAACAGACTTGACAACGCGCTTCTATACTCAGAATGGTGTGGTTGACGCGGTTAATGGTATTTCATTTGCGATCAATGAAGGGGAAATCATTGGGGTTGTAGGAGAAAGTGGTTGTGGCAAAAGTGTCAGTATGCGCTCAGTCATGCGACTCATCCCTGATCCACCTGGGAAAATCGAAGCAGGTACAGCGATATTTGATGGTGATGATTTATTGAAGCTCGAAGAAGAGACCATCCGCCGCATACGAGGTCGTGAGATTGCCATGATCTTTCAGGACCCGATGACATCCTTGAATCCCGTTTTGACGATTGGGCGGCAACTTGCGGAGGTACTGCAAGAACACCTCGGATTGTCAGATCGTCAAGCCAAAAGCCGGGCACAAGAGCTATTGGAAATGGTAGGGATTCCGAATGCAAAGCAACGTCTCAATGAATACCCACATCAGTTTTCTGGTGGAATGCGTCAGCGCGCCATGATAGCAATGGCTTTGGCCTGCAATCCCAGGCTTCTGATCGCTGACGAGCCAACTACTGCTTTGGATGTGACAATCCAGGCACAAATTACTGATTTGATCAAACAACTTCAAGACGAACTAGGGATGGCGGTTATCTGGATTACACATGATTTAGGTGTTGTTGCCCGGCTGGTTGAGCGCGTAGTAGTCATGTATGCAGGATATATCATTGAAGATTCGCCAGTAAAAGAACTATATGCTAACCCTGGTCATCCCTATACGCTGGGCTTATTGGCCTCGTTACCCAGGTTGGACGATGCACCCGACACACAGCTTGTATCCATTCCTGGGCAACCGCCGAATCAACTTGCCTTGCCCAAAGGCTGCCCATTTGCAGCACGTTGTAGTCACCGAGTTGACCGTTGCATGACTGAAAATCCGAGATTGGAACAATTTGGAACCAAGCAACACCATGTAGCGTGTTGGGAAAAAGAAAACATCAAAGTTGGAAAGGACGTATGACGTGGCAGATCACGAAGTCCTCATCCAGGTAAAGAACTTGAAGAAATACTTCCCGATTATAAAGGGGTTAGTCCTTCAGCGTCATGTGGGTGATGTAAAAGCAGTCGACGATGTTAGCTTTGATATTTTTCGAGGGGAAACATTGGGGTTAGTCGGTGAGAGTGGGTGCGGAAAGACCACAACCGGGCGAACACTTCTGCAATTGTACCCACTTACGTCGGGGGAAGTTAGGTACAACGGAAACAATTTAGCCCAGCTAGACGGGAAAGCCCTGCGGGATGTTCGTCCAAAATTACAAATCATTTTCCAAGATCCGTATGCATCACTCAACCCACGTATGACAGTCGGGCATATCGTCAGTGAGGCAATGGTGCATCATGGCATCGTGCCCAAAGCCAACAAGGAAGCCCGCGTCAAGGAACTCCTGGAGCTAGTTGGCTTAAATCCAGCATTTGCTATTCGTTACCCCCATGAGTTTTCTGGTGGGCAGCGCCAGCGCATCGGAATCGCACGTGCGCTCGCACTTGAACCAGAGTTCATTGTATGTGATGAGCCAATTTCTGCTTTGGATGTCTCCATTCAAGCCCAGGTTGTGAATCTCCTACAGAAACTTCAAGCTGAGTTCGGCCTGACCTATCTGTTTATTGCTCATGACCTCAGCATGGTTCGTCACATCAGTGATCGGATTGCAGTGATGTATCTGGGCAAAATCGTTGAGCTGACAGACCGTATAACGCTCTATGAGAACCCACAACATCCGTATACACAGGCTCTGCTTTCCGCTGTTCCTATCCCCGATCCCGTCGTAGAAGAACAACGTGAGCGTATTACGCTGACAGGAGATGTTCCCAATCCAGCAAATCCACCGAAAGGCTGCAATTTCAATACCCGTTGTCCCTTTGCCAAGGACATCTGTTTTGATGTGGAACCTGTGATCAAGGAGTATGCTCCAGGGCACATGGTTGCCTGTCACCTGATGGATGCAAATGATGACTAAACTGAAGCCCAATATTCTACTGGTCATTACCGACCAGCAACGAACCGATACGCTCGGTTTTAGAGATAAGACTCCCTGCCAGACCCCGAACATTGATAGACTGGCTCACGAGGGAATCTCTTTTGACAATGCCTTATGCTCTAGTCCGCTTTGTTTGCCCGCACGCGCTTCAGTTTTTACAGGGAAGTATCCACATCAAGTTAACATGATGCAAAATAGTGATACTCTACAGGAACCACCTGTGTTGACTGATCGTCTAAGAGCACAAGGGTATCACACAGCCTATGCTGGAAAATGGCATTTAGAGCCACCCGGTCAGCCAAAAGCTTTCCGAGGCAAAGAAAAAGAACTGGGCTTGGATCGCGTTCACGGTGGAGAACCAGCCCCAAAGGGCCAGCGTGTGATTGATCGTTGGTTTGATATTGCCGAGGGGCAGGGGTCGTATGATTATTCTGTCTGGTGCGAAGAAAACGGCCTACCAGATGGTTGGACGGTTTCTGACCCTGATGTACGAACGCATCGTAAACCGTCAATGTCGATACCCAAGCCCAAACGCCAGGAGATGCACCCTGATCATACCTACGATGCCTGGGTGACAGACATTGCCCTACGCGTTCTACGAGAACGCCCGAAGGATGATCCTTTCTTCCTCGTGACCAGTTATTTTGGCCCACACCCGCCGTTCTTGATTCCAGAACCATACTTCAGCATGTATGAGGCAGCGGATATTCCTGAGCCTCCTAATTTCGGCCCACAACCCAATAAACCCCGTGCCAATACCGCTAGTTATTATCATCAATTGTGGAAAGACTATGGCGAAACATGGGAACCATGGAAAGACTCGATGGCGGTCTATTGGGGATATTGCTCCATGATGGACATGTTGTTTGGACGATTGCTCAGTGCGCTTGAAGATGAGGGTGTTTTAGACAATACACTTGTCATCTTCATCTCCGATCATGGCGAAATGCTCGGCAGTCATGGCCTCTGGCATAAGATGATGCCCTATGAAGAGGCAATTCGAGTACCGCTGCTCATGCGGTTTCCTGAAATGATTACCCCCGGCTTGCGTAGTCCTGCCAATGTCTCGTTAGTTGATCTTCCTTCAACAATTCTATCACTTGTAGGCGATGAAATCCCTGATGATATGATGGGGCGTGATCTCTCCCTCGCATTCGAGAGTGGTCGCGAATTTCAAACCGATGCTTACCGTTTTTCTGAACACAAGCCACTGGGAACATGGCACAACACGGTTGAATGGCGTCTTGTGACGGACAATCACTTCAAATACGTTTGGAATTACGAAGATCAGGATGAACTGTACAACCTGCAAAGTGATCCGTATGAATTAGTGAATTTGATTGACAATCCAGATTACGCGAATAATTTGAAGACACGCCGGACTCGTTTGGATGATTGGATGGTGGATACCCATGATCCGCTCCTTAAAACCTATCGGATAGAGGCATGACGACACCGAATTTCCTGGTCATCATGACCGATCAGCAGCGTATTGATACCATTGGTGCCTATGGCAGTTCTATTTGTCAAACACCAGCACTTGATCGTCTGGCTGAAACCAGTACCCGATTTGACCAGGCATATACGGTGTGTGCGCTGTGTACACCAGCGCGTGCTTCTGTCTATACCGGCTTATATCCTCACCGTCATGGATTGATCCGTAACGAAATCGAGTTTGCTGATGATACGCGCCTTATCTCACAAGATTTCCATGAAGCAGGTTATTCCTGTGGGTTTATCGGCAAATGGCATTGTGGAACAGAGCATCTGCCTAGCGATTTTGGCTTTGAGGGTATGGATGTTCCCGGCTATGGGGCAGGAATACAGACAGCAGAATATCAGGCTTACCTCGAACGCAATAACTTACAACAAGGTGAGGTTGTACCATTAGGATTGGGTCGTTGGAATAACATTCTGCTGAATGGCATGATTACCGGGCCAGTGGAAGCTTCCGTTCCCTATTTTCTGGCTGAAGAGACCATTGATCGGTTGAAAACATACCGTACAAGCGATCACCCCTTCTTGCTCTTCTGCAACTTCTGGGGGCCACACGCACCTTATTTGCCTACTGAACCTTATGCCTCAATGTACAATCCCGGTGATATTCCACCCTGGAAGAACTTTGAGGATACCTTTGCAGGTAAGCCCCACGCACATCGTCGTTACCGCGACTCACTGCTTGGAGAAGGGGCGGAACTGCGGAGTTGGGATACTTGGTCAACCTGGGTAGCGAACTACTATGGCTTTGTAACCATGATCGATGCCCAAATTGGTCGAATTCTTGATGGGTTAACAGCACTTGGCTTGGATGAAAACACCGTTGTGATATTCACAACCGATCATGGCGACCATTGTGGGGCGCATGGTGGTATACACGACAAAAGCTCAATGATGTACCAGGAAACTTACCATATTCCGATGATTGCCCACATTCCAGGCAAAGATGCGCCTAATCATGTCAGTCAGCCTGTTACCAATGTGGATATTCTGCCAACTTGTTTGGATATAGCTGGGATCGAGGTTGATCGGAATCTAGACGGAAGGAGCTTTGCTTCCCTAATCGAGCAGGATCAAATTGTCGAGTGGAATGACTATGCCTACTGCACCTTCAATGGACATCATTTCAGCTATGAAGCGAGAATGTTGACGGACGGACAGTATAAATACGTGTTCAATGCACCAGAGATTGATGAGCTTTATGATCTTGAATCTGATCCCTGGGAAATGAATAACCTGGCCCATATGGATAGTTATCAACCGAAAGTCAGCGAGTTCCAGCAACAGCTAATGACCATAGCCGCGCAAACCGATGATCCACTTCTGGATTGGATGCGAAACCTCTTTATCAGGCCCGCCCCAATTGCTTTGCATGACTATACACCCTATCGGACATGATGTGATGGACTTATCGAATCTGCTTGAATACGTACGCCACAACCTGATTGTTTCCTGTCAGGCGGAGGAAGGGTTTCCCTTGAATCATCCGCATCACCTGGCGGCAATGGCAGCAACGGCGGTATGGGGAGGAGCCGTTGCGATTCGGGCCAGCATTCCTGAAAACATCAGGGCCATACGACAATCGGTTGATGTACCGATCATAGGAATTTACAAGAAGGACTATGAAGGTTTTGAGGTACGGATCACACCGACAATGGCGGAAGTCAAAGCTGTGATTGTGGAGGGGGTTGACATGATTGCATTGGATGCAACGCATCGCCCTCGACCTGATGGTCAGTCAATCGACCAGCTTATCAAGGACATCAAAGCGCAGTTTGATGTGCCGATTATGGCAGATATATCGACATTGGCGGAAGGGATAGCTGCGGCGCAATCTGGTGCTGATGTCGTGAGTACAACCCTTTCAGGTTATACCGATGACAGCCCCAAGCAGTCGGGGCCAGATATTGAATTGATCCGCGAACTCATCCAAGCGATTGATATTCCCGTCATTGGTGAAGGCCGCATTAATACCCCAGATGATGTTCGAGCCGTATTAGAAGCCGGAGCCTTTTCAGTGGTGGTCGGTTCCATGATTACGCGCCCACATATCATCACAGAACGCTTTGCAGCAGCAACTAGAATCAATCAAGGACACGTCATTGCGTTGGATATTGGTGGAACGAAGATTGCCGGAGCGATTGTCAATCATCAAGGAGACGTGCTGATCCAGGACAAGGTGGTAACGCCTACGCAGCTAGGTGGGCCGATCATTGCCGAAAGGATGATTACCGTTGTCGAGTCATTGCTCGAAAGTTATAGAGGGCCAGCGCCGAACGCAATTGGCATCTCCAGCGGGGGACAGATCAATCAGGATGGTGAAATTGTCGGCGGCACGGACATGATCCCTGGATGGATTGGCTTTCCACTCAAAGAGACCATCCACAGTCATTTTGGCTTACCTACAACTGTCGTAAATGATGGACATGCCGCAGCGCTTGCTGAAGCGCGTTATGGTGCAGGTAGAGGACATCATTCAGTGCTCTGTGTCGTGATTGGCACGGGTCTGGGTGGTGGCTTGGTTCTTAACGGACGATTACAGCATGGAATGCATGGTCTGGCTGGGAGCATCGGTCAAATGAAGGTTTCATCGAACGGTGAACTCTATGTGCCTTTGGAAACCTATGTGAGTGGGCCAGGGCTTGCGCTGCTTTACAACGAAAATGCACTTAGCCGTGTGAATAGCGGGTTGGAAGTGGCGGAACGAGTCGCAGAAGGAGACAAAGTGGCGCAAGCCGCAGTTGAAATTATGGGCAAGTGGTTGGGTATTGGATTATCCCATGCACTTCATATGTACGATGTGTCGTGTGTTGTCATAGGCGGGAGTGTCGCTCAGATCGGTACACTATTATTTGAGGCTGTTCGAGAAAGCCTTACACACTACGGGCACTCTACCATTGCTCATACTCCAATTCTGCCTGCCAGATTTGGATCTAATGCAGGATTAATAGGGGCAGCCGTATGTGCCCATCAGTGATCGAGATGATTTAACCTTACTTGATAAAATGGGAGACGATGATGCAGATGTTTAACGGGGTGTGGCCGGCGTTGCTGACACCACAAACAGATGATAATGAAGTCAATATCGACGTACTACGTCAACTGGTCGATTATCACATTGATAAAGGCGTAGATGGATTCTATGTCGGTGGTTCAACGGGTGAGGGTGTTTTTATGCCAAATATTCACCGTAAGTTAGTTGTTGAGATCGTCATGAATCAGGTTAGTGGTCGTGTTCCAGTGATTGTCCATGCTGGTAGTATGATTCTGGATGATGCAGTTGACCTTGCTAGACATGCCAGAGATCATGGTGCATCGGGTGTCAGCAGCATATTGCCACCGCTTTATGACACAATTGACAGTATTATCATGTATTTCGAGTCTCTCGCGGCTTCAGTTTCAGATATAGCTTTTTTGCCGTATCTTCTCAACCCACAAGTGGATACGGTTGTGCTCTTGAAGCGTGCCATGCACATCCCAAATCTGGCAGGAACCAAGTACACAGGCTCCAACATGTTTGAGTTCCGGCAATTAATTGATTTGGGCGAGAGGAGCTGGACAATGTTTTCTGGAATGGATGAGCAGTGTGTTTATGCAGCAATGGCTGGTTCATCCGGTAATATTGGTTCGACCCTGAATTTTATGCCGGGTGTGTACAAAGCCATTCACAATAACCTGAGTGCAGGTGATTACCCTGCTGCTCATGACCTACAAATCCGTGCCAATGGTGTGACTGCCATCATGGTCGAATATAGCTTCATGGGAGCGCTAAAAGCGGTTATGGAGCGCCTGGGTTTTCCATGTGGAGTGCCGCGCCTGCCACGACTACCCATCAGTGAAGATGAGTGCCTTGGGCTATTTCAAAAACTAGACCAGACCGACTTTGACGATCTTGTGAGTATGTAGAATTAGCTTGTTATTCGTCGGTCATTTAGCTCAAATTCAACTCGACCAACGTCCTCGATTTCAGCATGTCCTGTTATGTTTGGTAGGATCATGGTGTTAGCCGGGATGGTCAGTGATCCTGATAACGGACCTAAAGCGACAATATCACCGGGGAAAAGAGTGATATACCGTGAAATAAACGCTAAGATTTTTGGAGCGGTCATCAGGTAATCCTGTGTATTGCCTTGTACTTCACCCATTCCCTCAATTGCGAGTTTCCAATCGTAAGTTAGCGTTTCGGTAGATTGCAGAGGCTTGAGCGTTTCTTGTACCACATTGAAGCCGTCAGCCCAGCGTGCATAAACAGCAGGAAGGTTACGTTCCTGTGCTGAGGCCGGCTCAATGACACAATCCATAAACGACGAATCCTGGATTGTTGCCATGACTGTATAGCCCAGAATGTACTGATCCGCATCAGATGCATCTACCTGAGTCGCCAATCTCCCAACTACACAAGCCAGTTCACAGCTTAGAGTCAAAGTATGAGCGTGTGCTGGAATCTCGATTCTGTGTCCATGAGAAGCCAGTGCTGTTGCTGGTGCATTTAAGAAACGAGGATAGGGTCGTAGGGCAGATTCTGACTGTTGGCTATTCTCAAACACCATCCAAAAATGACGTGCCTCCGAAACCGACCATTGATGGATTTGGGTTGCGTTCTGGCTGATTGTGTGACGGACAGCGGGGGCAGGATGAACTTTTCGGGTCACATCGTCGGGATCACGCCAATCGGCTTCACTATCTGCAAAAACAATAGGGTTTCGCAAAACGCCAACCCGTTCAATTTCGCTTTCAAAGTAGTCTTCCTCAGTGGGGACAATTTCACTTAACATGGGTGAACCATCATAGCCCATGGTGCCCATGTGAATGACATCACCTGGATACAAAGTTCGGAATGATGATAGCCAGCTAATCGTGCGTTCAATGCCGATGTGCATTGCGCCAGTATGTGAGCGGTCTCGTAATTGACCCGACTGTCGGGTGAAGATCATCAAATCATATGGGTTGCCAATTTCGTTCGTTGTGACCAAATACGGACCCATTGGGGTGCGTGCATCAGATTTTTTATCTCCCCACGAACTCATGGCATCCTCAAACCAATCATACGGTTCGGGCTGCTCGAATACCAACTGACGATAATAATTGAACGTCACATCGGACACAATCGTTAAGCCTGCAACATGTGACATCGCCTCTGATACAGGAATATCTCGCCCTCCGGTTCCGATAACCACACCCAATTCAGGATTCCATCCCCCCATAATCGGATTCACGGGTGGAAAAACAATGGGATCACGGGGGCCAAGCACTGATCCTTGGGGGCGTTGGTGCCCCATAGGATAGACATTCAGATGTGTTCTCGCTGAGTTATGACGCCATGCTGCTGGGCTGTTCTGCACCAATCCGAAGAATAGGCGGGGGCGTGGAATCGGGGCACAAAGCTTTACATCATTGATAGACCAGCTTGCCCCTTGCAGAATATATGGGTCAGATTGTTCAAGGAAGCGTAGAAGGAAATCTTCCAGGCGACGTAGAGCGTCCATTCCAGCACTGCCTGTTATCAGAAACTCTGTTAAGGAAATCCCCCAGCCTAGATCATTCTTAGGTGGTTTACTGATAGAAAAGGGGGATGTGGGACGCGATGCGTAAAGATTGAGGCGGGCTTCAACCAGTGTGGGGTCAAATAACCAATCATCGCCGCTTATTGGATGACTTAGCACAAACCCATGACGTTCTTGATTATTGACAATGAATGTTGCTAATCGCACGAATCGTTCCCATCTGTTAACCAATTCAGTGTGAAACTGGCATACCACAGTCCGCCTTGATTGCCCCGTTCATATAACAATCCGATACGTCCGTCGTGCTGAATAACTAGGTCGCTATAGGCGGCGGGGCCGGGGTCAATGGTTTTACTGACTGTCCAAGTATCTCCCTCGTCATAACTCAACCGAACAGTTATATTGCGGCGTGCATTCGGGTGGGCAGGGTTGACGAATACGATCCGGCTTGTGCCATCATATTTGGAGAACTCGTTGGGTGTAACGCGAATAATTGATGCCTGCACTGCTGAGTCGATCAGGGTTTCATCGACGAATGTTTCTTGAAAAGCCATTGTGCCATAATCATTGAAACGACCAATGGTAATGGCACGCCGCCCCAATGGTTTCTCATTGTGATAGGCTCGTGTATTCATCATGACAGAACCATCTGCCAGTTCAACAGCAATTGCTTCGTTCATCCCAATCCGGGGCAAAATCCCACCAATGTGCCAACTTTCCCCTAGGTCGTCACTCCACATCGCGATATTCTGTGATTGAAACACGCTCAGATTACCCTGAGTTATCGAGCCGACGAAGAACAGACGACCATTGTGAAGTTGAATGCCATGACCCAGCGTTGGGCGGTGCATTCGCCAATCGTGGTGTTGGTTTTCAGGAAGTGCAGCATCAGGGTAGACATCGACATACTCCGGGACATAAGGTCTGTGTACCTGCATCGTAATATCTGTTTCGCTATGCCAAGTGACACCATTATCATCACTAAATATGCAATAGGTCTGGATAACCCCTGTCCCAGCCGTGATGTCCCACTCAGAGTATTCAGCTTTGTTGTAAAGGACAATGATGCGGCCTGTGCCATGTACCGTATCAACAACTGGTGAGATATTTTGGACAACCGAGATTTTGCCACGTAATGGATTACGAGCCACGATTTGTAACGGTTCCCAGGTCTGACCGTTATCTGTGCTGCGTTTGCAGACCGCATGGATATTATCAGTAGCATCACTACACGTTTCGAGACGAGCCTCGGCAAATGCAACGAGATCGCCATTGGCAGCGCGGACAATGACGGGTATCCGGTAACAGCCATAACCTTCTTCACCATTGATAAAAACAGGTGTCATCTGGAGTGGATTTCTCGCACCATCCAGTGAAATCTGCTTAGTGGTTGTTACTTCTCGATGGGCATAGTCAATCATCGTCAGCCTGACCATATAGGTTCCTCCGTATTCATACTGATGGTCAATGCTTGCACCAAATCCTGTATAACCATCGCCGAAATCCCACAGGTGAGCAAGGACATTATCAGACATCTCGGAGGAAAATTTAATCGAGGTGGGTGCTTTATTGTTAACAATCTCCGACGTGAAACGAGCCTCCAAAGGTTGCGCTTCAGCTTTGATGAATGAGGCAATATCTTTGGTGGAGAGTGCCCAGTCATAGATGCGAAAATCATCTACAAGTCCAGAACCCTCCCGACCAAAGGTATGGTCGAAGTGGCCTCCTGCTGGATCAGTGTATCCTCCAATGATCACCGGGGAATCCAGGCTGAGATCTGCATCTGTTAAGGGCGTGTGCAGCGTTTTTTGTTCACCATTGACATAGACCTGCAAACGACCTTGTTCGCGATTTAGGATGACACCAATATGATGCCACCGTGCCTCTGAATCTAGGAGCGTGGCAAAATCAGTCTGGGTCAAGTCATCTCCAATCAGTTCTACCTGGAGCAGGCCATCTTGAATAAAGATTTGCCAACCCGGTTGACGATCCACAATTCTCCCCTGATGAGCGATAACTTGCCGATGGCTGAATGTCTCCGCACAGAACCAAAAACAGATCGAGTAGGATGCTATTCCTGGGGAAGGAGCAGGAGATGAGAATGCGTGTTGATTAATGATATGAAGTTCATCAAGCTGTCGTATAAGTCGCGGGGTGTTCATGATCTGTTTATCCTCAATCTAGATTATGCTCGCGCAAGTTGCCGGGGAAGTGGACTATCCGTTTGGATGATTTGGTGCAATAGTTGGACGTGTAGTTCATCCCTGAGTTGACGATAGGCTGGATCATCCCAACGATTGTGATATTCTTGAGGGTCTTTTTGCAGGTCGAATAACTCGCCATATGCTTGACCAGAGTAGACCGTCAATCGGTAGCGCTGTGTTACGAGAGTACGTAGTTTGAAGCCCTGATAATCCTCGTCCATTTCAACCAGAGTGCAGCTATCCTCGTTAGTGTCTTCTTTCATCAGTATCGGAAGTAAGCTGTTACCTGGCAGAGCAGGGGGAGCAATGACCGTTTCGGGGCGGTCCGGTGTAACTATTGATACACCGGCCAGATCGAGAATCGTCGGGGCGAAATCCAGCAGACTGACCACACCATCATGCTCACCCAGCGTGAGTTTGCTAGGCCAACGGACGATGAAAGGTACCCGAATGACACTATCGTAGTGATACGGGCCTTTACCCCACAGTCCATGGTCTCCCAGCGCTTCGCCATGATCAGAGAGAAAGATCACAACTGTATTTTCATCCAGGTTATTGGCACGCAGAGCAGCCATCACTCGTCCCACCTGGTCGTCCAGCATCTCAATTAAGCCAAAATAATGCGCGGCACATTCCGCGTAGTAAGGTGTGGTGGCGTTCATCGGCTGGCTGTGATTGCCACTGGTTTGGATGTTTGTTTCATACATTTGCCGAAAATGTGGCGGAAAAGTCTCATACTCACCTTCGCGTTTTAGCGGTGGTGGTACGTCAGTCGGATCGTAGTGATAGCAATAGGGTGTAGGTGGTGTGAATGGTGGGCGTGGTTCCTGAATACTGCACATCAGCATATAAGGGTGTTCATCTGTTTTGGCTGTGTTCAAGAAATCAATGGTACGGTCTGCGATCCAGGTCGTTGGATGCAATTCTACGGGAAGTGCCCATTTGTATGAGCTTCTATTGAATAAGTCATAAGCAGGTGAAGGCATTTCGAGAGGCGTTTGCTCGAAGAAAAGACTTGCTTCAACCGGATGATTGTCTTTTAGCCAATGAACATAGTGCCCATAGGTATTATGTCCATGCCCATTTGCGTAATCGACACCCGCCAGACCATAAAAAGGTAGGGGGAGATCGGTAATGGTGTCCTTTAACCACAATGGGCGGCATTCAGGAAAATCAATCGGGTTCACTTCGTCAAGTGGAACACCGTTCGGAGGCGTGCTAGTATGTAAGTGTATTTTACCACAGCAGCGTGTATGATAACCTGCATTTTGCAAAGCAGCAGGGGAGGTTGGAATTGACAGGTCAAGGGGAATGCCATTCATCCGAACAGCGTGACCACGTGGATTACGTCCGGTGAACAGACTGGCCCGCGCTGGCATACACAACGATTGCGGTGTGTACATTCGGGTAAAGGTGACGCCCTCAGCGGCCAATTGATCAATATGAGGAGTCTGTACCAGAGGATGTCCTGCATACCCCAGGCAATTTGGATTGAACTGATCGGTGATGAAGATAAGAAAATTCGGGTGTTCACTCATCGGGGAACAACCACTTCACGTTGAGTTCTAGAGGACTCTTCAGCAGCGAACACGGTTGACATAATGTGACGAGCATACTCACCACTCACCGCTGGGATTGTGTCTTGTTTCACAGCATTTACAAAGGCACGCCATTCACTTACCAGACCCTGATGCATCCAATTGTCCTGTGGTAAAGGGGTGAGGGTCTCCCAAATGCCATTGCGTCCAATTGTGATGCCATTCGTGTAATCAATGTTCATCATACCTTTGGTGCAAGTCAGTTCAGTTAGGTGTTTGGGTGCACCATCAGTGTATCCGACACTCAACACAGTCCCTGCGACTCCGTTGGCATATCTCAAAAAGATCATACCAGTGTCATCGGCTTGTTGATCGTGAAGACGTGTGTCAAATTGCGCCGAAACCTGCCTCACATGACTATCAATCAACCAGGTCATCCTATCCAGACAATGAATTCCAGCAGTGAGCCACATGCCGCCCCCTATAGTGCGATCCAAATGCCAATCCCGACGATTGGATTCAAACCAGAACTTGGACATGGTGCTGACACCCAGGACGACTTCCCCTAGTTTGCCGGACTCGATGATTTGCTTAGCCTGTTGATAGACCGGAATAAAATGGTTGACAAATCCGACCATCAGCGTGATATTGCAATGTTTGGCAACGTGTAGAATCTGATCGCATTCTGCCAAATTGGGTGCCATCGGTTTTTCCAACAATATGTGCTTACCAGCCTGGGCAGCTGCTTCTACAATAGGGGTATGCAAGTGATGGGGTGTTGCAATGACAACCGCATCAATCGACGTATCCTTCAGCAAATCCTGATGATTTGTGTAGGGTGTACCCCCATAACGCTGCACAAATTCTCGAAGTGCGACCTCGTTGGTTCGGCAAGCGGCTACCAACTGTAAATTGTCTAGAGCAGAGATGGCTTCGGCATGTTGTGTACCAAATGATCCAGCACCGATAATCCCAATTTTCATCCCATTACCTTCAAAGTTTGTTGTAGTGTGTTTCCAGATTTGCTAAAAGTGATGATGACCTTCTTCTGTCGTTTTCTGGATGAGTCATATCGACTCCACACTTACTGCGATCAATTACGCCAGTTTTTGGATAGCACTATCGTAAATTTCCATTGAAACCATAGCAGTTTGAATCGGGCTTTCCGGCTGGCGCTTTCCTGCCACAGTATCCAGAAATGCCTGGTGTTCGTCTATATACCATTTGTCTCGTTCACTAGGAATGTTTTCCTCTAAGATTTTATTTGTCGCACGGTCACCATGACGAATATGGCCTGTACTTGCATTGAGTACAATCCAGCCCTTGTCCCCAATGATTTCGTACTCATGACGTTCTGGCGTCTGCACATAATTGAGGTGAATGGTTGATAACATATTGCCTGCATACTCACAGGTTACAAGTATAACGTTTGGATTAGCCAGAAGCTCCATATCTCCATCTTGAAGGGCATGGGCATGAACGCTGGATGGTTGTTGGTTCAGTAACCAATTGAGCGTATCTGGTAAGTGTGCATAATCCAGCAGTAACGCACCAAAGAGATGACTCTGATAGCGAGAAACCGAGTTTTCTAAAGTGATGTACGATCCAACATGACAATGAGCGTGGAGAATTTGACCGAGGTGTCCCTCGTCTATCAATTGCTTGATCCGTTGGAGGCTAGGATGAAAATGCAAATGAAATCCGAATGCCAACGTCTTGTCTGAGCGATTGGCTATGGCTTCTAATTGGTAAGCCGATTCCAAACTATCACTTATCGGCTTCTCACATAGGACATGGATTCCCGCCTCCAAAGCCTGAATTGCCTGTGGAACATGAAGGTTATGGGGTGTTGCAATAACCATCATATTGGGTTGAGCGTCAAGAGCGGCTTCGAAAGTTGTATATATGGACGATATGCCCAGATTCTGTTGGGCACGCTCTAGTGTCGCCATATTAGAGTCACAGAGAGCAACCTCAAGCTCAGATCGTTTGCGCAACAGCCGAGCGTGTCGATAACCAATTGACCCCAGCCCAACAACAATGATGTTTTTCTTCACTGCCAAATGCTGAAGCCTCCATCGACCACCAGATTGTGACCGTGTACGTAATCCGAAGCAGGGGATGCCAAGAACAACGCAGCACCCTTTAGATCAATCCCATCACGGCCCATGCGACCCAACGGGGTGCGATCACTATATGCCTGAACAAAGTCCTCTGAGAGTTGGCGGGAAAAGCCACCGGGTGAAATTGAGTTGACATGGATACCCATCGGGCCAAGTAGTCCAGCAAGGTCTTTCGTCATGCCAATCACCCCGGCTTTGGCAGCTGCATAATCAACGGGTTGACCGTTTTTCCCAGTACGGGTGTACATACGCCGATCACGACCCACCAGTCCTGCGATAGACGCAACATTGATGATTTTTCCTTGTTTTCGCTGTGCCATCACCTGCCCAACCACCTGGCAACAGTGCAACATACCAATCAAGTTGGTGGAAATCATATCCGCGATAACTTCGGTGGGACGATCAAAAAGATGGGTTGCACCTTGACCAGAACCACCTCCAGCGTTGTTGATCAAAATGTCAATGTGTCCCTTCCAATCCTGCGCAGCCCGCCCCATTTCTTCGATCTGGGAGAAGGTTCGTTGATCGAGAGCCAGAGGCAGTACATCTATGGGGAAATTGGCGCGCAATTTGTCGGCAGAAGCCTGTGCGCGAGACAAGTCGCGGGAAGTGATAATCAAATGACTTCCCGCTTCAGCCAGGGCTTCTGCCATATCATAGCCCAGGTCACGTGCCCCGCCAGTGATGATGGCTACTTTGGTATCCAGTCGAAAAGCATCAAACACGCTGTACATAAAAATGTACCCTCACAGTGACTATAATGGGTTGTCCTGTCCGTTCGTCAGCCAATCTAACGTGAAGTTGGCGAATCCGATTCCGCCAGAATTACCGCGCTCGTAGAGCAGGCCAATACGCTTATCATCTGTAACCACGAGATCACTGTAAGCACTTGGCCCACTGTCTATCACCCGGCTGACAGGCCAAGTTTGCCCTTCGTCATAGCTCAGGCGGACAGTCATGTTTTCACGCTCGGTTGTACTATTGGGGTTTGAAAACAGAATTCGGCTTTTGCCACCGAGATCATGTGCGTCGCTCCAACTGAAGCGTTCAATGCTGCCCTGTACGGTTGCTTCCGGTAGCGCATCATCATCAATATGTGAGGTTGCCATCGAAAGATATCCCCCATTATCGAACCGATGAATCATGACGCCACGCTTTTTGACTTTAGCTCGGTTATCAGCCGTGTTGTTCCTGAAGTTCACCATGATATTGCCATCTTCGAGTTCGACAGCCATTGCTTCGCACGCACCCAAGATATTGCCCACACCGCCAATCTGCCAAGTTGCACCGTGATCGTCACTCCAATAGGCATAGTTCAATCCATTGAGTACTGGATCATCGCCTATGGTCAGTTTCCCGGTGAAGAAAAGGCGTCCTTTGGTCATAGTGTGATTGAGTCCACCACGTAACTGAATGCCGTGTCCGGTAGCAGGGAAGTTCATGCGCCAATCTTCCGGGTTGTTATAGCGCGTATCGGCATCCGCATAGACGGCAGTATAGGTGGGATTTAAGGGCTTATGAACTTGTGCCGTTATATCTGTTTCATTGATCCAGCTTCGCCCATGATCGATACTTTCAATGGTATAGACTCGCCTTACACCCATCCCTTCTGTGATGTTTTTCTCACCATACTCGGTTTTGTTGAAAACGATGATGACTTTTCCCTGTGGATTTGCTGGATTAGATAGATCAACAACGGGCGAAGGATTCTGCGCAACATGCTCACTACCATCTGTGATGACGTTGTGGGCAATCTCAAATACCGATCCCCAGGTTAAACCGTTATCCTGGCTGATTTTTCCTACAATTCGGATGACTCCGCCATGATCGCCACAGTTTGACAATCGTCCCTCGACCACAGCAAGTAGATCGTTGTTTCCCATACGGACAATACTCGGAATGCGATAGCAGGCGTAGTCCTCTGAACCATTTATGAAAGCTGGCTGAGTAAAAAACGGGGCAAGTGGTTTAGTAGTTGAAGAAGGCATGACGTATTTCCCTTCGCTTGGCTTGTGCTAGCTTTGCGCTGCCAGTGCATCAATCTCATCTAGCTTAAGCCGTACACTCACAATGTATGGTTGCTCGTTCTCTGTCCAATGACCGTAGGTGGTGGTCACAAATGTCCCGTCCGGTAGCAATTCTAGACCGGGATAGGCACAGTCACCAAACACAAAATCCCCTTTGCGATTCCGCCCATAATTTTCCATGAGGCGAACCCGATATTGTCCCTCGCGTCCGGTAACAATATCGTCGAATGTGCCGACCCATCCAACCCAATCCGCCATCGTCGGACTACCAGCGGCTTCGTCACGAAAGGTGATAAATAGGCGTCCATCTGGTGCATAACGTCCAATATGTCGATCACCTGTCAACGCTAACGGCAGTTGCACCGGGTCAGTCCAGTTTTCCCCCTCATCATCTGAGAAAACAACAAATGAGTTAAACTTTCGGCTGTTTTCACGAAATAAGACAGCTATTCTCCTGCCATCAGGTGATCGTATCCAACCCGGTTCACACAAATCTGCTTCAGTGTGCTGAACAAGCATGACCGGATCACTCCATGTCAGACCACCATCACGCGATACAGTCTTGAATACTCTTAGTGGTTTCCCGTCTTTTGCGCCGTCTCTGTGTAAAAAGCGTCCATCATCGTGGAATAGCGCCATGTAATCGCCATTCTTCAATAGTCCCATACAGGCCATCGCGACGATGCCTCCAAAATCGCCAATTGCTTCCAAAGGAGACCAGGTTTCTCCGTCATTTTCAGAAACAGCCATACGAATAGGATACAAGCCAGAAAATAGGACAATTCGTCGCGTACCGTTTGGATCAACTATACGGAACAAGGTGGGACATTCCAGAGAAGTAGCCCAATTATCTGGCACTGGCAAACGATCTGACCAAGTTAAGCCACCATCCAGGCTGCGCTTCAGGATGATTGCACCTTTCCCGTGGCCTTTGGGGTAGGTTGCATACATCGTTTTGCCATCTTCAAGTAACACTGTTGTCACATGACCGAGGTATTGTCCGTCTTCACGATCAACGATAACTTGACGATGAGTGTCCTGCGCCAGGTCAACAAGTGGCAGGTTAATTGCATTATTCATAAGGTGTTCTTTCGTTAAAGAGTCATCCGAGGGTCGAGTGCATCACGTAGCCCATCGCCAATAAAATTGATGCTGAGTACGGTGATGGCAATCATAAATCCAGGTGGCAACCAAAGATGCGGGTATTTTTCCATAAGCGTTAATTGACGAGCGCTGTTCAGCATATTCCCCCAGCTTGGAGTTGGTGGTTGAACACCTAAGCCCAGGAAGCTAAGCCCTGCTTCAGTGAGAATCGCGCCAGCCGTTCCTAACGTTGCGACAACAATGAGATAGGGAACGACATTTGGCAGGATATGACGAAGGATGATTCGCCTTGTAGGTATCCCCAGGCTGCGCGATGCTTCGATAAATTCCATTTCGCGCAGTAGCAATACTTGTCCCCGTACCAAACGACAGGTTCCGGGCCAACCTAACAAGCCAATAACAAGCATTGCGTTGTAGATGCTTGGGCCGATGAAAGAGACGACAGTGATAATGATGATTAAGCCTGGAAAACTCATGACAGTATCCGTAAAGCGCATAATCAGTGCATCGACCATGCCGCTATAGTATCCAGCAACCGCACCTAAGACTGTCCCAATTGTGATGTAAATCGAGACTGATACAATTCCAACCGAGAGTGAAATGCGACTGGCATAAGCTAGTCGTGCCCACATGTCGCGTCCGGCGGTGTCAGTGCCCAGGATATACTCTGCACTAGGCCCTTCTTTGGTTGCACGAATATTGACTGTCAATGGATCGTGGGAGGTGATAACCGGCGCAAATATCGCAATGAAGATTAATATGATCAGAATAACCGTGCCGATCAAAGCAAGCCGATGGCGGCGATACCGTAGCCAAAATCGTGATTGGAAAAATGTCCTGGTCTCTCGTTCGTTCTTCAGGTTAGCGAGGATAGTATCTGGTTCTATAATTTTCTGGCTCATAGTATTTATCCACTAAACGTAGAGATCTAGAGATTATTTTTCTTGATACCTTATGCGGGGATCCACATAGGCATAAATCATGTCCGTCAAGAGGTTCGCTAGTAGAACAAGGACTGCTGTTATCAAAAGCAAGCTCATAATCTGCGGGTAATCTCGATCCGTGATGGATTCGATGGCGAGCTGACCGATTCCAGGCCAACTAAATATGGTTTCAATGATAACGGAGCCACCAAAAAGTCCAGGTAATCGTAGCCCCAATACGGTGATGAGCGGTATCAGCGCATTGCGCAAGGCATGAGTTGATAAGACTCTGCGTTGTTGCAAGCCTTTACTGCGGGCGGTTGTGATATAGTCTTGATCGAGTACTTCGAGCAAGCTTGTCCGGGCGAACCGCATGAGGGATGCCATACTCGCAAAACCGAGGACTGTCGCAGGTAGAATTAGATGATAGGCTGTATCCACTGCACGGGGTAAATTGGAGCGCAGGCTAATCATCCCGAATGGCGGCAATAGATCTAACTTGAGTGCGAAGATATAGATACCAGCCATTGCTAGAAAGAAGTTCGGGACGGAAATGCCGGCAAATGCTGAGAAAGTTAAGAAGTAGTCCAGTTTTGAGTATTGTTTCAGTGCAGAGATTAGACCAAGTGGAATTCCAACCACCACTGAGATAGTTAAGGCAGAAATCGTCAATAGTAATGTGGGACCGAGTCGATTCTGGATGCGTTCTAGAACAGGGACATTATGAACATAAGAATAGCCCATGTTGCCGCTTGCCACCTCTTTGAGCCAGAGGAAGTAACGAACGAAAAAAGGTTGGTCTAAGCCCAATGACTCTTTTAGTGCTTCTAACTCCCCCACATTCAGTGGAGCAGCCGGGTCAATCATTGCCGTGATTGGATCCCCTGGCGCGAGGTTCACCAGGGTGAAATCTATAAGTGTGATTCCCAATAGTATGGGTATTGCGAGCAAAAGCCGTCGTATAACGTAGGTACTCATGAGATGTTTAGCGCCAGAATTACGATCTGATACACCAAATGTGTCCTTTCAACAATATTCCACGGTCAGGGGATAACCCCCTGACCGTAAAGTATATCTTATTCGTATCGACTTATTCGCTCTCTAACCACCAGGTTTCGATTGCATTATAGTTGGGAAGATGCCCATAGTACTGTGGTGTGGCATTCTTGAGCCGTGAAGTCATGATCCAGGCATTATTGCCCAGTCGAATCGGGATCATAGCAGCTTCATCGTCAAGGATACCCTGCATTTCACGGTATAGTTCAACGCGTGCCGCTCGGTCAGTTTCAGACCGTCCTGATTCAAGGATTTCATCAACACGGGCATTGGAGAAGCCTGTGAAGTTGAAGCCACCATCGCTGAAGGTGAAATCACTAGCATAGTAGATGTTGACTGAATCTGGATCGGGACCAAAGGCGTTGCAGATAGCAACCAGATCATAGTCCATCTGTACGAGAACGGTGTCGTTGTAGGCAGCTCGATCACCGGCTCCACGCAGTTCAATATTTAGCCCAACATCTTGCAAGAATTGCACGACAAACAACATATCATTGCCAGGTTCTTCACCGCTGAACACATAGTCAATCACATGATCGGGGTCCCAATCGCCATCGGCAACCGCTTCTTCGATCAGGCCACGAGCCGTGTCTGGATTGAAGGAGTAGTCGAGTTCGTGCGGGTTGGGTTGCAAGAAGTCATGACCCAAGTGATGGTAGAAGGGGACGGCAAGCTGGCTATCAAGATAGAGTTCATCTGTGATTGCTTGACGATCAATCGCAAAGGAGATGGCCTGGCGGACCTTCTTCGGAATGCGGGTTGTGTTGGCGGAGACATTGCAGAATACATTCGTCCGTTGCCAGAAGATGTTGAAGTCAGGATTGTCGAGGAACCGTTCAAGATCGTCTGCGCTCACTCGTCCCATATCAATCTCACCGGTTTCAAGCCCAGCGGGGATGGTCGAGCCATCTGGGAACAGCATATTGATGGCTTCGATATGTGGTGCGCCCCGGAAGTAATCTTCATTGCGCTCGAAACGAACAAACTGATCTTCGGCAACTTCTACAACTTTGAATGGGCCGGTTCCAATTGGGCTGGTCAAAAAGAAGTCATTCTCTTTCAGGTCTGCAAATGGTACATCACCAAGAATATGTTCTGGCAAGATACCCATGAAAGCCATTGTGTCTAGCAATACAACCGACGGATCGTTCACTGAGACCTGAACAGTATAGTCATCAATCTTTTCCAGACCGACGATGTTGTCAGCTTCGCCGCTGGCAAATTCCTCGCCTCCAACAAAATTCTGCAATTGATTACCGTAGTAAGTCGGGTTATCGGGATGTGCAGCCGCAGTCAGGGTAAAAATTACATCGTCAGCGGTAAATGGTTCACCATCATGCCAAACAACATCATCACGCAGATGGAATGTGAATGTTGTGGCGTCATCAGAGATCTCCCAACTTTCTGCCAGTTCGGGAATAGGATCGGTGAAGAAACCAACATCATATTTGATCAGACTGTTATAGACGTAGCGGATGATCTCTGACTGAACGCCTTGTACGCCGTCCAGTGGGTTAAAGTTACGCGGCTTTTGACTGTAAGCATAGTTCAGTGTGCCGCCATCTTGTGGCTCATCCTGAGCGAATACGCCATTGACACCAACCGTAAGCAGCAAAGTTGTGGCGAGTATCAAGATAATAAAAGTAGTTGTTCTTTTGTGCATGGTTATTTCCTTAATTATGGATTGTGTATTAGGCTGATTCGTGAAAACTCTGTGATCCTAAGTGAAAATTACAAACCAATTTGATGAGAGTGTGTTGATCTATCCCAATAATCCCTCCTTCTTACTTAGTTGAGTTCCAAATATGATGTTATAGCTGAAAAACGAGCGACAACATGAGTATGTCATGCTTGCCATGTATACAAGAATTGGAAGATATATGATAACAAAGATAAGATATATGAATGATGTTATCACACTTAAACTATGGAAGCAAATCCGTCAGCAGATTCGGATGAAATTCTAGAGCAATCGCTTCAAACCTGCGACAGTATGTGAAGTCGGAAGTCGTTGTGGATTGCAGCGCAGAAAAGTTATTGTCGAAGACTGTTTACGACGGAGTTCTTCTTGAAGAGATAGAGGGCAACACCTGTGAGTGCCAAAAAGTAGATCGGGGTGGAATCGAGAGCTCTGTAGGGTAAGATTTTGCCTTTGGTTGAGCAGCAATAGGCATCATGCCTTCCTCACAAAGGTCGAACTCAAATTGATAGCATAAACCGCATTCAAGAAGTTGAAGCAGGTCATGTCGAAGCGCATGGCTTGTTTTGAGTCGCGGTTCAAACAGTGGACAAAGCCAGCGATAAGAGGTCAGGTGATGAATACGCTGGCGGCTGACCTGAAACGCAGTCGGAGTGAGTTGGTCGCCGAGAATATGTTCCTGCGGCAGCAGTTGATCGTCTTGGAAAGGCAAGTGAAGCGACCGAAGCTGACCCAGCGCGATCGGCAAATCCTGGTGCTATTGGCAAGTCGGGTTCGAGGTTGGCGCGAAGCATTGGTTGTGGTGAAACCAGACACACTCCTGGGCTGGCAAAGGAGCGGATAGGTAGACCGCCGACATCGCCAGCGATCATTGCGCTGATAGAGGAAATGACGATCAACAATCACACGTGGCGAGCAGGACGGATCAAAGGGGAGCTGTTGAAGTTAGGGATCGTGATCGACAAAGATATGGTCAAGAAGTACATGAATCGAGCACGGAATCAAGGTCAGACGTGGGCGACGTTCCTCAAGAATCATGCAAGGGAGACGTGCGGATGCGATTTTCTGCAGACCTACGATGTGTTCTTTCGCGTGGTATTCGTGTACGTCATCATCGAATTGGGCACCCGACGGATCGTCCATTATGGCGTGAGCAGGCATCCGAGTGACTTCTGGGTCGCGCAACAGGTGAGAGAAGCCACGCCGTATGAGGAAGGCCCTCGGTTCCTAATCCGAGACAATGACAGCAAGTATGATCACGCACGTCCCCATTAGGGGATTGGGCAACGACTTGACGAAGACAAGAGCAGAGTTGTGGAGAAGGGTGGGCAAGTATTCGGGCGACTGGTGTTAGGTGGCCCACACCATGATTATCGGCGGGTTGCCTGACCGTAAATGGAGGTCTGACCGACTTTTTGGCACCCACAAGCATGATAGGTTCTTACTCATGAAGATTTTATGCGAGTTGCTCACTCAACCTGATGTCCTCTAAGCTAACTTGCAATTGGATCACTGCATCCTTGGTTCATGCCTACCTCGCTGTGTCTGTATCTTGCATTTGCTGCATTTCTCATTGCACAGTACCACCTCACCCCACTGCCTCATACCTGCAAGCAGGTACGGCTACGGATTTGCTTTTGGCTGGTGCCGCTACGCTCAGAGCAAATCCGTGCCGCCCCTTAGGTGAGCAGCGGGGAACCCCGGCGTGGTATGACCTGTGCAGAAATGCAGCTTTACAAAAGCATATCGTATCATCGACCAGACGGATGAACTGTTAGTCAGGCCGCGTTCGCTCGAAAGGGCGCGTCGTAATCTTCCCGCAGCCATTGTGCCCCGATGATCTCCTATAGACAGTCGCACTGATCAGATATGCTATTCCCGTCCTCAACACTGCGGATCAAGACCCGTTGTTGGGTGGTGCTACAGCCGTCGTGGATGCTGGTGAGTTGTGAACGGATATATCCGCCCTCATCAGACTGGAAAAACAGTTCGTGTGTTGCTTTTGCAACTGGGGACTGCATCCAGGCGTGTGATAAACGGACGAACGCAGCATCACAACTGTGTGAGTCTCGCACTGATAGGCGGGATTTACTACAATATTTTCAATCATCAACAGTCAGGAGGTTAGATGACTGATACGAAGCATCATATCTGTCGTGTTGGCACAGCGCGAATTGACTATCGTGGTCAAGATGGACAGCTTGTGCTGAATACGACGATCAAAAGCGGTTCAGGTTTAGGTGCGGTATTTGCACCGACATGGAAGATGGTCATGCAGTCCAAGCAGGACGAAATCAGCTGGGACGAGTATCGGGAGCAGTACACAGCCTTGATGCGCCAACGGTATTCAGCGTCCCAAGGGGCATTTCTCGAAGCCTTGAACAGCAGTGAACTCATTGTCTGTTGTTATTTTCGGGATACACATGATACGACGAGACACTGCCACCGCTACCTTCTAGTGGAAATACTGGAGAAAGTAGCGGAATATCATGGCATTGGTTTCGAGTATATCGATGAAGTTTACAAGAGTCGGTGATCAGCCAACTTTTTATTTTGATTTTAACATTACAAAAATAATTACGCGAGGTGCGTATGAAGACAATCACGATCTATACAGATGGTTCGTGTCTGACACAAACACGAATTGGCGGCTAGGCAGTTGTCCTATGTTGTGGTGAACACCGCAAGATTCTGACTGGCAATGCGTCAGACACAACCGTTAACACAATGGAATTGACAGCAGTGGTGAACGGACTGCGAGGCGTAGACACTCTCGACCAAGCACTCAAAACAGTGAATCAGACCGCTACTATCTATACGGACTCGAAATATGTCTCACGCGGTATCAATGAGTGGCTTTCAGACTGGATTGCACGCGGTTGGCAGACTGCCTCAAAGAAATCCGTTGCAAATCGTGAGCACCACTTCGGCCTGTCGTCCGTTTTGGGTCGAACTAGCTTCAGTGTACTCGCTTTGTTGCCAATTCGCAATAACCCGTAGCAGTGTTTTGCTCGCAGCAACCAGGTTGATTCCATCTTCAATTGTAGGGTGTTCATTTTGATGCTTGTGTTTCAATCACATCCTCCAGTGACTGCTGGCTATGGAACGCGACTGCTTCCAGAACAAAATGTCGAGCCAGTGTTGAATCGGGTAGATTTAAGCGTTTCGCCAATGTCTCAATTGCCTGACGTTCAGCATCCGTCAGTCGCATGGAAAAGATGCGTTCTCGATTGGGCTGAGGCTCTGGCGGTAGGGTACTGCTGTGCTGTTTCATATGTGCATCTCCTTGTAGTACAACCTCAATGAAACCAGCATATCAAACCACCACACCGCAATCGCCGTAAAATTACGGTTTTTGAATGTAAATTTACTCCAAGTCGATTTTGCTCTGGGATTCATAGAAAATGCTGGTCACTTTTGGGTGAAAAACCCGATGTCTAACGATGTAACCAGCATATCAAAGAGGGGATTGGAAACCGAGAAATTTTACCTGTTTTTGCTTAGGAGTTTTACAGGGTTTGGGAGCAAGATTTCAGGCAATACAGTTCGTGCAAGCGTATCAAGATACTCTTGTTATCAGCGAAACCGTGTACCGAACATATTACCACTTCATCCAGCGAGTGTGTGTCAAAAAAGCCTGTTGCCTTCACAATGCTTGTACCAGCTTCCCCCTTGAGTGCAGGTGTTCGGGTCAGAATTCGTGCAAAGTTCAAGAGGCGTTGTTGTGCTTCATCCATTTTGTTGAATTGCTCAATGAGTCGGTTAGTCAAGGTCATATTGTTAATCTCCATCCATCAAACGTGCTTTAGTCGCTCATTCACTTCATCAAGCTCAAAGGCTTCCGGGTCGAAGTCGTCACCAATCCATTCGCTGTACATTGCATGTTCAGGATGTTTGGGGTTGTTGATTGCCTCAAGAAAGCTATCATAACCCCATACACCGCCCACATCTTCCGGTGGACAGGCACGTTTTCCCTTGATGCAATAGGGGCGTTTCTGCTTGGGGTCAGCAGGCAGGATTTTTCCCAGCAAAATCTCGTGTTGCCAATCGTCACCAAAGTCATATTCATAGTGAAACTTCTCGCCCTCTGTTGTGATGAGTTTGTTCAACCTGACGCGATTGCTACTTTTCATGCCCATTTCTTCCAAATAGTGTGGGTCATAGGGTGAAGGTGCGCTATAGTATTTGCCTTGAATCTCAAAGGCGTGCAAGTGGCTATCATACCATCCCATCGCCGCCTGTATAATGTCATGCAATTTAGGCAAAGTCGTTTCACTGGAAATCAGCACGCGTCGCCATATCGGTGGCTTGCTATCTTTCAGCGTGATTTTAATCTGATAAATGGGTGCAGTCGCTTTGCTCATGAGGCTTTACTCGCATCCATCACCGCGACTGCTTCCATGCGTACTGGTTCTGCCCCTCCAGTGATGAGGTCAAGCACGCTGTCATGAGCTTCTGGCGTATAGAAGGTTTCTCCACATTGACGACACACCAGCGCGGGCAGATTCTCGATGATATACCAGTATCCCTCAAACTCCTGAACACGGGTTACAAGGCGTTCTTCCAATTGTCCTTTGCAGTACAGGCATTCATCATTCATCAGTTTTTCTCGTCCTCAAATCTTCTTCCCATTCATCAAGCGACGGTTCGTACACGGTGATCACTTTTATTTTCGTCGGGTAGCTCACCTGAATATGAAGTGGTCGCTTATCTTTAAGTATTACCAAGTATCAAACAGCTTGGTCCATATTTGTCGTCTGGATAATCTTCGATCACCTCGCCCGATGTAATCGCTTGTTCTATCTCAGCACTGCGTATTCTACGTTTGACGGCGCGATCTGAGCCATGCACGGTCATAATGTAGGTTTTGTTCTGAAATGCCTTTTTCAGCATGTTATAATCCGGTGGCATTCTCAATCTCCATCCTACAGTTTACACATATTATATGTGATACGCGCTTCGAGTTCATGCACTTTTGCGCTCAGCAGTTCCAGCATCTTGTGCAGTTCTTCCATACGCTGTTTGAAATCGGAGTCTTCCATGCCTTCGCAGGTTGCCAAACCTATAAGTTTATCCTTATCTGGACGAGATAGGCTCACCTGATTTTTAATCAATACTCCCAAGCACACCATAATATTGCTGACTATCACGATCATACTGGTAATGTTCAGTTTTGTAGAGCAAGCTACGATGCTCTGCACCAAGTTCATAGGTAATCCCGGCAACGGGACCCTGTACAAATAATTGCAAGGCAGGATTCTGGCGATTTTTATGAAGCAACTTCAATGCAGCATGAGTGGCATGTAGAGCATCTGCCCATTGGTTTTCGTCATCTGATGGTAGGTCAAGAATATAGCTCAGACTATTGCTATTGCGGCGTTCATTATAGGTAATCTGAGCAGGCCCACGTACTAGCAACATCCGTAATGGAAAGTGGCGATTTTCTGCCAAAAAATGCCGGGCAATCCGCACTGGGAAATCAGCTGATTCATAAGGGCCGGAAAATTGTAGTGCGAGCTGGATGCAGGGCTTATATGCTAGTGAATCCTCTGCTCTGCCAATGAGGTAAGTAGTGCAAAAAGAAGTTGGCAATAAGGGCAATCCGAGTAATTCAACTTCTGTATCATCTATAGAGAGAAAAAATCGCTTCGGGTCTGAGATTTGTTCTGCGGCTTGTGCGAAGGTGACTTCTCGATTATTGAGCAAGTTTTTCGTAATAAGTGACGATTCTGTGTGGATATAAGCAGATGGCGCAAGTTCACGGAGAGCAGCCTCAAGTTTTTCTGCGGCTTGTGGATCATCCTCATGAAAAAGCGCATTAATCTGATCCATGCCAAAGGGAAATTCAGTTTTCTGATACACATACGGCACAATCGGAATTTTCGCATTACGGGCCGCATCAATTTCCGCTTTGCACCAATCGGAGTCTACGGAGTTGGGCGAAAGAATAAAGACCAGTGCGCTACCACTCTTGACAGCATCTTCCAACGCATTCTGCCAGTTTGTGCCAGCAGTAATTCCAGTTTTATCCAACCAGATATTGAAATTCCGGCGTAAGCGTGCCACCAATCGGCGTACAATACCATCCTCTGTATTGATGTCTTTGCGTGCATAACTGACAAAAATGTGGGACATTTACTTATCCTAATCTTATTGAAATTATTCTTCTACAAATTGTTGGTAGTCACTATCAGTCAAAGATATAGTTAAAATCATCTCTTGATCGCCTTTTTTGATAGCATCCAAGTCATCAAAGAATTTTTTGGTATTTAAAGACTCAAGCTGAAAACGTTTTGCTGGTTTTATCATACCTAGACGCCCTAATAGCTCTGCTCGGGTGAGATCACGTCGTTGAATGTCAGATGGCAGTTCTATAGTTTTTCCGCCATTTTGAAGGATTATTTTTATTTTCTTGTCTAAACGTTCATTTTCTTTATCTAATTTTCTGTTTGTATGCCATGATTGAAAAGCAGCAATAGTAGCCGCAATAAAACCAATGATACCGAAGACATCAGTAACAATGCCCAGTGCCTCATTCATGCTATGCTCTTTAGTGTGTGAAGTGATTTCGAATCTCTTACATTCATTAGGTTCTGTTGACATTTGAGAAAAGTCGATAAAATGGTCTCATGAGTGATGTGACCATACCTGATGAGAAATGGACGAAAATTCAGGACTATTTGAACCAAGACCCGAATGCTTATGTTGGAAATGAGGCCGATTGCCGTCGTTTTGTCGAAGCGGTGATGTGGATAAGCCGTAGTGGAGCGCAATGGCGCTTGCTGCCTGCCGAGTATGGGAAGTGGAACACCATCTACAAACGCTTTGTGCGCTGGTGTGAGCAGGGTGTATGGGAACGGATGTTAACCCACTTTGCCGATGATGCCGACATGGAAAACGGGCTGATTGACAGCACGATTGTGCGTGCCCATCCCTGTGCCGCAGGCACACAAAAAAAGCGGGGAACAAGCCCTGGGGCGCAGTCGCGGTGGCTTTAGCACCAAGCTTCATGGAACTGTCGATGGCTTGGGCAACCCGTTGCGCTTTCGTTTGACCGCTGGACAACGCCATGCCATCACCCAAGCCTTGATCGATGGCTACGACTTTGAGCGCCTGATTGCAGATCGGGGCTATGCTGCCTAGGGCTTTGTTGATTTTGTCGTTGAGCAAGGGGGCGAAGCGGTCATTCCACCGCACCCACGAGCCAAAGAAGCGCGTGAATACGACACCTGGTTGTATCGAGAACGGCATCTGGTGGAAAATTTCATCAGCAAAATCAAGCATTTTCGGCGTCTCTTTTCGCGCTTTGAGAAACTGGATAGTTCCTATCTTGGGTTCCTACACTTTGTCGGCACACTGATTGGGTTACGTTGAAATGTCAACACATCCTAGTATACCCCACCAGTCAGTACATCCAGCAATGCCCGGTGCTTGCGTTTATTTTCAACATTCAAATCAAAAGGTGATAACAGCGCATCCAGTGCCATCGTAATTGCTTCTGATCGCTGACCTAATGTGGCGAGAAAGACGCTCAGATTGCCCGAACCTGACCCATACCGACTGTTGTTTTAACACCCACACCGCTAAAGAAGGCAAAATCAGCGAGGGCGTTAATCATCTTTCGCAGAGAAGCCGAAGGTTCATCAAGAATAAGTCGAACTTTACCAGAATATCCCGGAATTATGCCTTTCGTTCCCCGTGCAAAGGATAGAACATCGTGAGTAATTCCCGTATCGACAATACAAATTCGCTTCGTAATCGTTTTGCATACAGCATCAGGCAGTTGCTCAGATGCAAAAGCATTCCAGCGATTGAACAAGCTCATAAATATGAGTTCAACGTTTGGTTCAGCATAGTAGTAACCCTCCGTTTTTTTGAAAGATGTTGGCGATGTAAAGTCTAGTAATATCTGTGGGGCATCACTCGCTTGATGCAATAAGTTGCTATAGTGCAGGCGCGTATGTTGCGTGATTTTGAGAACTTTTAAATATTGATCATGAAGTGAAAATCCTTCACGTAACCAGATAGGTAGCACACCATGTTGCACAATAGATGTGAGATGAGGATGCAGTGTTGTTAAGCGTAGCTGGATTGTTTCAGTTGGCTTCAGTTGAATAAGATCATCCACTTCCACTGCGCCAACCATACTACTCATGGTGAAGGGTTTTGGCATCCGTGAATGCCACTTATAGAGGTCGTGGATTGTCTCCGAAAGCATTGGGTGAATGCGATGGAGCGTGGCATAGAATAAAGCCTGTGCAGCATGCCCCTGCCAGCGTGGAATATGGTTGAATTTACGTGGCTTCAAGCTCATTTCAATCGCCATTAATTCGTGCATCAAAAGACCTCTTGATTCATATTGGGACTATCCTGGACATGATAGTGTTCCCATCCCATGATGTTTCTAACCCCATGCCTACCAATCTACAGTAATGTCGTGTCCCTGGCGTTGGATATAAGGCAAGCCTTCAATATCTTCAGAAGCATAGGGTAATACAACATTTGGTCCACGCTGGTTTGGATTCCGGTTATGGCGTTTATTGTTCATAAACCATTCGTAATTCTTATCCCCTGCTGTGTCTTTATGAGAACTGCGCGGATAGTGAATGACCTCCAGAGGTGGTTCTGAGAGCAAAGCTTTTAGATCCTGTATATTTTCCAATTGATCGAATGGTTTACCATAAAGCGCACGTATTGCATCTTTGAATGCTTGAATACAGGCATCGGTATCTATCGTGACCGGATCAGTGTTACCCATGTATCGCTGGCTGTCATGGAATTCAGTCTTTTCAAGTTTAATTGTGGTACTGCCAAACCCCAGTGGCTTACCATAACCAATCCGATGATAGCCCTGCCAGTTGTCATTCAACTGTAATGTCCACAACAATGTCCCCAATTCAACACTTTGCAAGTTCTCAAAATGGATTGTGAAAATATATTCTGTGCCTTCTGCATGAGTCCCTACAATGGTTCGATTCTGATTAGATTGAGTGGTGCTCGTTGCCTCATCACGATTGAATCGTTTATGATGACGATAAATTTTGCGTCCTCGCAACTTATTTACGGGCTTGCTGTAGCGCAATTTTTCATCGGTAAAATTTTGCCAGCGTGTATTCGTCTGATTAGAGGCATTGACCCCTCGATTCAAATCCTCTCGTGGCTTTACATAGAAACGGGTAGTTGTCGGTTTTGGGGCTGATAGTATAGTCAATCTCATATCTTCGAGTCGCTCAACATTACCATCCGGGCAAGCGTGGCTGACGCGAACACGTCCTTTATAAGCAACCCTGTCTCCGAAATCATCGTTATTTGCATCCTGACTAACCCAGCCAAATACACGATCAGCAAGGCTAAGTTCGTCATAGTTTGTAGCAGGCAGTAAACAGTCATAACCTACATCGCGCATAACATCATAAAATGACCGTTTTTCGAGAACACGGGGTATTGAAACCGGGGCAATGTATTCAACTTCGAGGCTAGTTTTACCCATGTTTTTAATCTTCACATATATTATGTAATTTCTCTGGTGTCTGTCATCTGGTTTAACTGGGATTAGCTCCTCTTCTTGAGTTGCCAAAAGGTGACGGCTTTTAACATCGGTGGTACGCGATTTTTTATGAAAATCTCGCGCCTCTAGTAGAGAATAGTTGTAATCCTCAATGAGACAATCATCAACATATGTAGTATATTGCTTTTCGCTTCTAAGAAAGAAAAAGCGTTCATCATGTTTGCGATTGATGTTCTTCTCGCCATATCCTGTAATACATAAGAAACCATCCGTAATGAAGCCACCAGTTTCATCTTTGATAGTCAACAATTCTGGATCATGAGAATCTTCAGCAACAGCTTCTACCCGCTGATAGTAGAATCTTAGATTTCCTCGCCTATCATGATACTCTTGACGCGATAGCACTGCGAAGCAATAGTCTCCATGTTGTAACCCTCTGAGATTAATGTTGCGGTGAGGTTGATCATAATACATTGGTAGCCACGCGGCATACATTTCGGGGATTCTTCCCTCATCTGGGCGTAGTTTCGGTTTAAAGTTGTTTTGGGTGTCAATGATGCTACGGCCATTCAACAAGGTTAATGCCCACTTTTGTTTCTCTACTTCATAATGCAACAATCCCGGCACTAGTCCAAGTGCATCATTCGGGATTAATCGATAACTCATCGTTTGGTCATTAAAGACTGTCCAACATGAATTGGTCACAGATTCAAATACACTGCGGATCGCACCACGCAGACTCGAAGCTGGAATAACGTCCTCACCGTCCACTTTGAAGAAGCGAAATGTCCGATGTCCGTTTTCATCTTCCTGCACACCTTCACCATCGCTAACAAAAATGGGAGTTTTAGCCACCATACGGCAGGTAATTTTGCCACTCAGCCCGGTAAAGCGGTCATGGGGTGGGGGTGGACAACGCCACAGCAACAGTTGTTTTGCTTCATCTGCGGTCAGATGTTCTGGCGAGTCTTGATATTTTTGTTCCAGACGTTCAATCTGGGGCGTTTTATCCAATGGACGGACAAAGTTATAGGGATTTAAAAAGCGTGGCATAGGTTTAGCTCTTTCTCTTCTTATTGTGGGATATATTCTGCGAGTTTGTATGTCCAGAAGGCAACAACTTCCCCTTCTGGATCAATGACAGATCGGGCATGAATGGTAAGGCGTTCATGTTTTTCTGCAATGGGATAAGTCAGTTGTGCGCTACCAACGATAGTCTCATACCAGCGTTGCCGATTAGCATCAAACTCACCCCATAAAAGCGCGTGTTGCTCTGTACCTATAGCCAATCTGCCCGGATAAGCATCACCACCTAATTGCTCCTGACTCAATACAGTGCCGACAAAGTGCCAGAGATAGTTGCCATCATCATAACGTAGCGTGAAATCGCCACCTTCGCCGAATAGATGCAAGCGTAAAAGTTGCTCGTTTTCCAGCTTGCCTCCTGCCGCTTTTGTTTTAATGAAAGCCAAACCCGATTCAACCGTTTGGATAATGCAGTAGGGCATGTCAGCATTGGGATGTATCAATCTGGAAAGTGCTGTGTACATCACTTCTGTATCTGAACTTGACCAGATACCCCCTATCAAATTAATCATGATTGAGTCCTCCGTTACGTGGATACAGGGTCGCTATTCCACCTGACCAATACGGGTCTTTGAACAGGTTATGGGGCAAGTCAGCATGAACCCTGAATGCCTCCACCTTCTTACGCCACTCTTGAATGTAGTGCTGATGATTGTCTAATGTTGTAACCTTGAAAAAATCATCTTTATCACTTACAGGTTTGAGCTTTGGTAGCACCTCAGCATGAGCATAGCCGAGATTGAGTTCAAGATTATTCAGATGAACATCCCCGAATCCCTTTGCTGCACTAAATCCAACAGGCACTAAGCCAGCTTTCATATCCTCAAACACCTGTAACAGCCAGCCAATTTCCCATGCTTCCGGTGCTTCAAAAAACATGCGACAAGCGAATGTGGGTTGCCACAAAGCATAAGCATCAAATTTCATCTTATCAGCCGCTCCTCCTGTAAAGCGGTCAATCGCAACAAAGTCAATCTTTTTCCAGATTGCTTTGCCACTGAGTTGGGCATCTTCCACCCGTAAACGACTGCCATGTAATGTTGTTCCAAATAGTTGTTCTGCAAGGTCAAAATACTGTTTAGGCGGTTTTAACTTAGTTTCAGGATTCAATGTCTTACGACGGTCAATGCGCGAAGTAGTTGATTCTAAGCCTGTGTCATGATGTGACCAGTGCATGACTAGGGGGTCGGATGCCGGGCAAATTGCTAGAAACTCCGCTTCATTACCTGCTCGCCAGTTCGCCATTGTTCGTGCTATACGTTCAGCATGGCTGCGAATCGCCCCGTGCAAACTGGAACCGGGAATAAACTTGTTGCTATAGTGGTTAACATTATCAGCTATAGCTTGTGTTGTATCGTTCGTAAGGAAGAAGCCCGATGCCGTTAATTGAAATGTGATATCTAGCCAGTGTTGTACACTATTTGCTTGCACTTGATAGTGAGTAAAGTAAGTTGAATGTCTTTTAGGTGGAGGAACATTCTGATAAGTTTTTGCGGATGAAGTATCACGTTTGAGATAAGCAAGCAGGTTTGCTGGTTTTGCTAGATCATATGTGACTTCCTGGACATGCGTGATAGCGATGAGACCCATACCGCGACTACTATTGCCACCTACATGAATACGCCCCGATTGCCATTCATGTAAAGCCAGTTGAAGTAGATAAGCATCAAAGTCATTGTAATCTTCAAGTTCTAAGCTAAGCTCGAAAGGAACATTCGCGGGCACTGTCTCCACATCAAATTTCGCCTGCGCCTGACGTGAAGCTGTCCCTGAAATACGATCTATGCCTACGCCGTCACGAATATGGGTGGCATGGGAGTTTAGGATGGCATCATTGACAATAAGGCGTGATGCTCTGCCCATATCCCTATCCGGTTCGGTGTTATTGAGAGGACGTATATCCCCCATCAAGTGACACAGAATACAAGCACAGGGTAGCAAATTACCGTTACTATCGCGCTTTTCAACGCCTGTGAGTGCATCACAAGTAACGCCATTCATAGCCGGAATAATGCGTGTCAGATGGTTGCGGATAGCCCCTGCAATACTTGTACCGGGCAGGACAATCTGGCCGTTTGCTGTACGGCGAAACATACTATCACTGACATCATCAGGGCGCTTCTGCCCGCCAATATGCAGAGCTGTGCTTGTCTTGCATGAGAGTATATAAGATTGTATCTTCATGACTTGCTCCTCTGCATCAGTGCTTCTGCCAATATAATAATGCCCTGTCGCCTGTGTCCAGCATATTTATTGTCTAGCTTTTCGATTAAATCATTGAAAGCTTGTTTCGCATCATCACTTAAGCGTGCTTCTTTATCCGTTGGCGCAGGCGATGCACCAAAAGCGTTGATATGCTTGGTTAAATCTGCATCGTCTGCATGTTCTACTAGCAAGCGACTGAGGGCTTGCATCGTATCAGCCTCTTTGTCATAGGATGAAGGTAAAGCCTTTTCCAATTCTACACGCCACACTTTGTAAAATCCTGAACGTGGAAACTCTTTTTGTGTCGCTTGTTCTTCTGCTGGCAAAAGTTCTGATGGGATTTGTAGCGTCTTGAATCCTTCTACAATACCACTATGGGCTGGATGATTGAATACAACACGACCATAGCCTTCACTGCGTCGTAAACCAATCCCGTTCCTTTCGATTTGTCGCAGCTTATCTGCGTCCCATGTGTCAGATTTGAGCCGAATTGTCACAGATGAGCCAGCAATCAAGGCGATGTCTTGCCAGTGTGGTAAACCCGCCCGCATATCAAAACCTTTGATGATGGTTGTTCGGATAATCTCGCGTGTAATTTCGTAATCATGAATACCAAGCAATCTAGCAAGCCAATTACCTGTCTGGAAATTCTGTAAATAGCGCCCCCATGTATCCATGAGGATGGCATCACTTGCCAGAGTCAGTGTTATCGTACTCTTTTGCCGTGTATTATCTGCTTCAAGGCGATCCTCCAGAGGAAGCGGCATCCACATCGGAGGATCATTAGCCTGTAGTGTCTCAATGTATACGGTACTTGTTCCGTAACTGCGTCGCCGACCTTTGCCAATACTCAAATCAAAAGGTTTTTCCAGATGAACACCTAATAATTTTGCGACTGTTTCCCAAGTAACATCGTTCTGTAAAGTTAATTCTCCGACATAAAACAAATCCGATGGTGGTGTTTCATAAGCATACAGATTACCTTCCAGTGCGCGTTTTGTTTGTGGATCAATCTGGGGATGCATGTGTGTTTCGCTTTGGAGTTTCGCATTATCCAGACTTTTTGCCGATGGATAAGTATCTGCAAGTAAATGTCGCCCCTTGTAACCTTTTGTTTTGATGGGGGCATTCACCATAACCGAACGGTAATTGTCAGAATTATTCTCCTCTTGCTGTAAGCCAAGCGGAGAATCAAGGCTCAAAGCAGTATAGGCTTTGCTTTTGATGAGTGGGTGTAAATCCGTGAAATGCAAACCACCCAGCACGAATAACTCTCGAAAATCATCACTATCACGCTTTGCGGGGGCAACCGCATAAGCTAGTGCGCCCCGTAATGTTCTTCCCGGTATGTCCATGCGACCCTGATACGTATTGCCTGCTTCATGATGATTAGAAATCACAATCGGGCGCTTGGCATGTATCCAGATGCGAAAACGTTTTGCAATAGTCTTATCTGGCGTATTATTGGTGCGCGTGTTGTCTGGCAATTGGACGGGCTTTACTTGTCCCACATTACCATAAGTTGCCCCAAAATTTTCGAGGAGTGCCTCATGTAAATTCCCATCTTCATTCAGTTGGATAGTACAGCGCCCAGCACCACGTCGCCGCCGACCACCGAGCCGTCGAATATAACTTGCCGCCGCCACAAGCCACATTACATCATCGGTTAAAGCATCAGCAACTTCTTGATTAAGAATCGTGAATGTGAATACCTGTGCCATTCCCATTTCACGGGTGAAGAATTTGTTGGCTTCGGCACGCCGTATCGTAGGATCAACGCGAATCCCTGTTGCTACCGTCGTACCATCAACTCCCGCTTCTTTGCCGCCCTGTTCAATAATGGGTTTTGCGGCAGAAAATGTCCAGTGACTTTCTATGCCAGGATAGCCGAGAACACGCCCTGCCAGCCCTGCTTCTTTGGGTGTTTCTCCAAGCTCTGGCTTTTTATATGCTGAAGAAGAATTTGTTATCGTATGAAGATCATAGAGTGCATCGCGGAACAAACCTTTCAATGTACTGCCAGAAATTACCGGGTTGCCCTGGCTATCGCGTTCGAGAATGGCATCTATCCGTGAGCCAAGTCCGTAACCTGCGTTGATGTGCCAGTCTGATTCTAAGGTGAGGGTAAAGGTGAGTTTAACTGACATGACGCGCTCCTAGTGTATAGGTACTTTCGCGTTCATTGCTATCCAGCAGAAAATCCCACAATGAAACCAGCATACGAAAATCGTCTCCTAATACTTCGAGACCTCGTTCCAGATTGGCAAAGTCATCATCAGACTTCAGTTTTTTGTAACGTTCAAGTATCTGGCCAATCCGTGCATAATCTCTTATTTCGACTGTGTTTCGTAACTGCTCACGGGTGCGCGATGGCATATCATTTAATAACTTGCGAGCCTCTATCAATTCCATAGAGCGACCAATCGTTATGGGCGTGAAATCAGGTGTATTGGCAACACTGCTCCCCACTATCCAACTAATGTCCAGCATCGAATTCGGTGGGGATTGTTCCTTTGCTTGCTTCTTTACTTGAGCTAGTCGTTCGTCACCAAATTCATGTGCTGATTTATAAGGATAGCTCACCTTACAGATGACAATGGCTACACCCAGTGTTGCAATGGCTTTTTTGTTGTTGCCTTCTGCGCGACGATTCTTCTCAATCGCCACTTTTATCCCGTTATCTTTCCAGAACGCAGTCATGGCTTTCTGATAATTCTGAGCATAACGCCATGCTACATCTAATGCCCAATTTGCAGGCATCAGGGCAAAAACATCATCGCCACCCATAATAAGTGGTAAGATAGGCATCTCTAACTCGCCTTGATCCTGTACCGACATTAGCCCGAAGGTGGCATCTGCGAGTGCCTTATAAGTTATATCAGCAACAGCCTCTGACATCTTGCTTGCTTGTTGAGGCGTACAGGCATTGAAAGCCTCACCCATGCCATTACCATCTGCCAGCAAATAAGCGACATATTGCCGACCATCCCAGGCATAGGTTTCGGCATCGGTGGCTTTGTGGGGCAATGTCACCTGACTATCATTCGATTCTTCACGTGCATAATCATTTAAGATGGTAAGCATCTTATCCAACACTGGATTTTCTTCGTCTCGAAAGTGTCCCTTCTGCAAGGTTGTCGCACCCAAATATTTTTCTGTTGTATCATCTGCAAAATCGGTTTCAGTCATGAACTCTGTTGCAAGTTCGCTACCCGATGATTGACAGAGTGCATGATAGGGCAAATGCCACAAAGCGATAGGCGCACGTCCTGCTGTCTTTGCTACGTGGAGCGCATCATTACCGTCTTTAACCTCAGATTGCGTGTTAGTTATTTCAATATAGGTGAGGGTGATATTCCCACCCACTTCTTCAGTGAATTTCTGCCATAGCAATTGTTTTGCCGTTTTGACATCTTCTACATTATCAAAGCGGATACGAAAACTACCGCCGCCTGCTGAAATAATCTCATAAGATTGTCCATCAGCGACCCCTAGATATTCTCGAGGCTTCTTTTTTACATTTTCGCCAAATCTCTCTAGCATCGCGCTAGCACCCACAACTTGCCGTAGTTTTGATGACTGAAAGATAAACGACTGTATCTTGTCTACTTCTGCAATCAACAAATAAGACATACTTATCCCCATAGACTGGATTACTCTTTCAAGTATAGCTGGAAATAGGCGTGCATTTCAATAATTTGGCAGATGGAGCTAAACTTTAGGCAACGAGAGAAAGAGTAGCCCAATGTCAAAAAGAAAAGATGAGTTGAAAGCCAAATTACTATCAGAAGCCGAAGCCTCCCTCGAACGGATGTTATTAGATGAGCGCATGAGCGAGCAGATGACAATGACAGCGATAGAAGATGTCATAGGTGAGATGGAAATAGATTTTCGCCAGCGAGTTTTGCGAGAAGTGCTGGGTGAGCAAGAAGAGCCAGCGCTCCGTTTCCCTGATTGTGGGGGGCAAATTGCGAAACAAAGGCAAGCATAGCAAACGGCTGGTGACTTTGCGTGGTGAGACCGACCTAGAACGTAGTTATTACCAATGTGAAGACTGTGGCAAAGGTATTTTTCCCCCTTGATGAGCAATTAGCATTGCCCCGTAGTGGATTTAGCCCTGCCTTTGCCAAACAGATGGTCTGGCTCAGTGGTATAGTGCCATTTGCTCACAGTGTGGAAGTGATGGCACGAATTGGGGAACGCTTTATCTCACCCAGTACGACATGGCGCATGGTGCAGGACTATGGGTGTCAACTGGAAACTATCGTGGTACATGAGCGTGAGCAAGTGAGCGTGGAGCGCATTCAGTTACCAGATGTCAAACATGACCATGAGCAACGCAAAGGGTTGTCAATAGATGGTGGGATGGTCAATATTCGCCAACAAGGATGGCGTGAACTCAAAGTGGGGACGGTTTTCGACGTTGAATTAGGACTTGAACGCAATCCACAAACACAAGAATTGGATGAAATGGCGCATGGGGTCAATGTCCACTACACGGCAGTTTTAGGATCAAAAGATGATTTTACGCCAGCACTCTGGGCATGACTTGCCAACTGCCCGCAATCGCAGTGTGGTGGCTGATGGGGCTTGATGGATTGGGGATGTGGCGGAGGATGTCTGTCCTGATGGACAACAAGTGCTGGACTGGTATCATGCGGTTGAACATCTCCATCAGGCCGCAGTGGCACTTTACCCCAACGAATCCGACCTTGCTAAACGACAACGCTGGTTCAAAATCTACAAGAACCACCTCTCCATGGGGCGCATTGCGACGATAATCTCCGTCCTGCATAAACGCGATGTCCCCCAATTCGCAACTTATTTTGAGCGCCACCAACGACGCATGCAATATCTTGAATTTCGGGAAGAAGGCTTACCGATTGGCTCTGGCACAGTTGAAAGTGGAATGAAGCAATTCAAGCAACGACTTTGTGGCACTGGCATGCGCTGGGAAGAGGGCAACGCCAATCGCATGATTGTTCTCGGTTCAGCTATTCTAGGACGAGACTTTGATAAGCTTTGGGCAAAAATCGCTTGAGTACCAAAAATCTGAAATGCACGCTGGAAATAGAATTTTGACTTGAGGGGTAACCCCTAATTCTCGAATATTCACTTTCACACGATATAGAAAGTCTGTGAAACAAAAAACGGTAACATAAAAGGAGCGAAGAATTGTCATCTAAACAGGCTGAAAAAGATATGAATTTGCGCTTTAATATTGCAAAAAAACATGCCAATCATTACCTGAAGCTCCTGAATGAACTGAATATTCAGTACCTCATGGGTGGTGATGCTATTCCGGCATCCATAGACATGTTTGACACGGAATTCGATCAGATGCAGGAAGCGCAAACATGGGCATCTAGTCATTCTGAAACGAATGATGAGGCTGCCCAACTGGTCGAAGACTTTGCGGATTGGGGCGCAGATTTACTCTTGCTTCGCCTCCCGCTGGAACGCTATAAAAAGTGGTTGAATACAGCGTTAAAAGCCGCACAACGCCTGCAATTACAACGTGCAGAGAGTGTCCATTATGGCAATCTCGGCATAGTTCATCGTCAATTGAATAACTTTGAATCTGCCATCAACTGCTTACAATCGGCCCTTCAAAGCTCACAGAAACTGAATGACCTTGAGCTACAAGGATTGTGGCAGGGTAATCTTGGTAATGTCTATCTTGATATGGAAGATTATCTGAAAGCAGAGGAACACTTCTCTATTGCGCTAAAAATTGCCACTGAACTCAAAGATAACTGTCGTATCGGATTATGGTTTGGTAATCTGGCGACTGTTCATGCACGGCGATTGGATTATCAGAAAGCCCTCAAGCATCATCTTGAAGTTGGCGATAAACGTTCCAGTTCTCATACGCTAGATAATATGGGCAATGTGCTTTCCAAATTGGAGCGGTTGACTGAAGCACTGGATTGTCATGCCAAAGCTCTCAAACTTGCTGAAGAATTAGGTGATGAATTCATGATTGCTCATGCCACAGGGAATCTGGCGGCAAGCCTCAGTTTACAGGGTCGCTATGTGGATACGCTCAGAATGCACCAGCGTTCGCTCAAAAGTTTTGAAAAGTTGGGAGACATTCCAGAACAACTTCTTGAATATAGTCGCATCGCAAATATCTTGGGCATATTAGGCAATTACCACGAGAGCCAGCAGTCTTATCAATATATGCTGATTCTGAATCAGGCGATACGAGACCCAAATTATGAACTGGAGGCTTACAGTGGTTTGGGCTATACTGCCCGTATGATGAATGAGCTGAAAGCGGCATTTGGCTATCATCAACATGCCTTAGCTATCGCGCAACAAAACCAGAATAAAAATAGTGAACAACAACAATTAGGCTTAATAGGACTGGTGCTATATGAAGCGAAAGCATACGAGCAGGCACTCAGCCATCATCAACAGGCACTTACTATTGCCGAATCGCTGGATGACGAATGGAGTATCGGTCAACATCTTGGAAATATTGCCAATATCTACAATGCCACTGGGCAGATAGAGCAAGCCATTGACTATCTAAAAAAAGCACTGAACATTGCTACCAAATACGAAAGACATCGGGTGATTGCGTCCATTACAGGTAATCTGGGCAACAGTTATTATGCGCTCAATCAATATGAGACTGCTTCAGGCTATTATCAGCAGGCTTTGGCACAGGCGGAAAAAATGAGTGACAAACTTAATATCGCTCATTGGCATAGTAATTTAGGTGTTGTTTACGCTTATCTGGAACAACGAGAGCCTGCTAAAGTGCATTATGCAGAAGCTCGTCGTATTTATACGGAACTGGGAAATCAGTGCATGGTAGAAACTGTTAATACCAACGAAGAATTGACATTGGGGGATTAGATTGCTTCGCCATCATCATAGTTATCTAGCAATTTATTGGCATACATGTGAAGTGTCTGGTGAACCCGATACCGCTTATCTGATGTCGTATCCATCAAACCGCGTCCGATGAGCGTCATAATCAGGACTTTGGGATCATCCGCTTCCCATACAGATTGCAGGGCAACGGCATCAAATGTTGCGGGCTTGTGCTTGAACACGCCTAATCCCATAAATGCTAATTGTGCTTCCGGTGATAATGTCTCGACACTGCGCTTGAACAATAATTCAATTGTCGGGGTTTGCCCGGTTTCTTCATCAAAACGGTCAGCAGGGGCTACTGAAGCCAGAAGGCGATTGTAATCATTTTCAAACTCATCCAGCAGTTCATCAAGATCGAAGTGCATTTCGTGATAGTGTTGCAAGGTGGGACCTGCGACACGTAAGGCGAGCGGTAAGCCTTCCAGCACTTTCGCCAATTGAGGCAAGCGTTGCTGGTAGATTCGGGCGGGTTCGGGAGCCAGAACTGTGGGCAATTCAACAGAATGTGCTTCTGAGAGAGCTTCCAGCACGTAGATATCATCGGGTAAGTCTTTGAGTTGATTGGCTACGTCCGTGAAGCGCGTTGTCATCAATAAGGTATTGGCATTTAAATCAACGATCTGTTTGATGTAAAGCCCTTGCTCTTCTGTCCAGACATCATCGGCAAGAATAAATAGGTCGCGTTCCGCTAGCACCATTCGCAAACCATTAACCAAATCACCGAGATTTTGTATCTGTAGCAGATGCAATGCACCCAACTGTTTCGCCCAGCTTTGGAAAGTGCTAAATATATCCCCATTGCGTCCTAGACTTGCCCACAACAGACCCTCTGCAAAAGCATTTTTGACCTGTTCATCATGGGCAATCACATTAATTAGCGCAGTTTTGCCAACTCCGGGCCAACCGCGCACAATCGTCAAGTGTTGGCGTTGTGATTCATCCTCAACACCGATACGAGCATAAATTGCCTTTAAATCTTGCTCACGCCCGATAAATAGTCGATTCAAAATAGGCATCAGGCGTGAATTTCCATCAATAGCAGGTGAATTGGCAACCCATATCTGCTTTAATGTGCGTGTAATTGTCTCTGCTTTCGGAACAGATATGCCTTCTTGAAAAGCCATTGATTGAACGAATATTTCTATGAGTGTCAGTAAATCACCGTCGCTAAGTTTGCCCTCAAATAAATCTGTTGCCTCTATCACGTTAAGCAACCATTCACGCACTGCGACAGGCTGACGATGCGGCAATAAGCCATCGAACAGTAAGACCCAGATCAGGGTAACAAAAGATTGACCATCACGGGTATAACGTGGCGGATTTTTAGCGCGACTGCGTGTGAGTTTTGCTTCGGTGAGTCCCTTAACTCGCGCCAGACAGTGATCTGTTGCCGCCTGAATGTTGCCGTCATGGTTTTCAGCAATCGCACGGATACCTTCGTTGATGGCTGTGCTGACCTGTTTCGGTTTATAGAATGTGATTTGTTTATTCGCAAGAATCATTTTATCTGACCAAATCCATTTTTCTGGATTGTGAATGTGATTGTTTCTGGATTGCCAGCATCGTAAGGTAAAAGTGTCTGAGACACGCATCTGGCGCCAGGTGCTTCAAAAAGCGATTAGCTCTTGAGGAGTACCTGATGAAATACGAATGGAACTGGACAGATTTCTTCCAGCAAGACATCCAACCACCTTTTTTGTTGAAGGCTGACAATACAGAACAATGTCACCAATTACTCAATTTACCCTTTGTACAGGGTTTGGAAGTGATTGTAACCAGCGTACCCTACGCAATTGACACAAGACTGCCACCAGCACAAACATATCGACTACTGGCTGACAGTAGGACAGCTTGTACGCGATTATCTGGATGAGGTTCACCATCTGCTGAACACTGATGTGGAACACGCTATCAACAGCACACAACAGTTACTGAAGCAACAGGACAATGTGGAACAATTCGCATTGATGGCTTGCCTGCACTACTACTCCCAAAGTAGCTTTCAAGCCAGCATGATGCTTCAATATTTGTTACAAAATGGGGATTCACAGATGAAACAGCTTGAAAATATGCTGGGATTTTACCAAAGCCTGACCGAACGCCAGAAAGATGTTGCTGTGCTGACTTCACAGGGATTGATCAATCAGGAAATTGCCGAATTGCTCTACATTGAGCCGAAGGTTGTTGCCGAGCATCTGACCGCGATTTTTAGCAAATTCCAGCGGACGATCCAATATTGCCCGGATAAACACGGTACGCGCTACCGATTGATTCACTGGCTAACGCGCTTGTTCATACAGCACCCGGAACTCTTGCTTGAGCGTAAGCTCTAAACGGCAATATCCTGCGTGAAGGCTGTCTCATGCACACGCAGGATGCGATCCATGCGGAAAGTCAGCACCTTATCGTCAAGATGACAATAGGCATCCACATAGGTGAAGCTGTTCGCTTCATAAATTTCATCAACAATGATGGTGCGGGTTGTTTTACCTTCACCGGAGGGGCTGAAATAATCAATGGTGAGTGGCTCTTGTCGCTGATAGGCAAAAGTCACCCACTGCTGAATACTTTGCTCATCCTGTACTTCCTCATTAGGGAGTGTTGTTGGAACTTGTTTCTGCACCGCTTCGACCAGCACATCAGCACTCGCTTCGATGCTTGCCGGGTCAGCTGCCTGTGTTGCCAGCCAGTGTGTAAGTGCCTTCGGGATACGAACAGTTGCATCTAAGCGATTATGCAGTTTTTGATAGGTACGCGCCGCCAGCAATAAATATTCCGCCATATCAGGGTTGAGTATCTCCGTGATATGCCGCTCTGATTGTGGACGTACAAATGACGTGAAGCTTATATCCCGACGCTTGAGCCTGTACAGAAGTTGATGGGCATCTTCCGCCACAACTGCCAGATGATTGGGTGAGATACGTTCTGCAAAATGCCCTGCAAGTCGCCAATCTGAGCGCACCTGTTGGATAGTTTCCGCATTGGGTGCATACAGGATCATCATTGGTTTGAGTGTGAGCTTGTTTGCAGATTTTATCCATGCTTGAATTTGTTTCTGTGACGCATTAGAAAGCGGTTTACCCCACAGTGTATTCAGGGTTTGCACAATATCCGACGTGGTTAAACCTTGCCTAACTGCATCGCTGATTGCCTGCTGATTGATAGTTGCCATGTTGTTTTCTACCTGAGCGAAGGATAACAACGTTACAAATGCAGGGGATGCTGTTTGTGGTAATGGGAATTCTAGTTCGTTGCCGACATTTAGTGTTAGCGGTACATTGAAATCCTGAGCATGAACAAAAATCCGCCCGTGTGTGAGCAACAATACGCCACTCCACGCGAACATATCTCGCAAAAGATAGCCGATGTTGTAGAGTTTATCGGGCAGAAGATATGGTTTGAGCATTGCCAGAACATCTTTTACTCGATAGGTTTTTTTCGCTGATAAATTATCCAGTGTATGCCGCAGTACACACCATGTTTGCGCCGTGACTTTGGGGAAACGGAAGACATCCCATAGGCGTTCCCGTGATTCCAGATCATGCTCAACCGTCTGCAGCAGGCAGTCCCATTGAAATTGTGGTGGTGCATCCAGCCACTGCCATGCTGAAACCGTTGGTTTAAATATCCCGCCCTGCACACTCACTAAGCCACTGACCTGCGCCAGATAATGTAACCAGCGAATGCGTCCCGACTGCAATTCAGAGCGCACAGAATTCAGACCGTCCCGAACTTGCAAATAGTCATTGACTTCACGCATAACTGACAGGGACAACCAGCGTCCATGAAGGGGAACAGTATCTATCCGTAATAGGACACCGAGCAATGCCGCTATATCACGCAAAAGTGCCAGACGGTTATCATTCATTATAGGCGACATTTCCGTACTTGCTTCTGCCTGTGGTATAGGTGGCAACATTGCCTTGACTTCATCGACAATGCCTACCATCTCCCCATCCCGAATCACAATATATCCCAGATGATACAATCTCTCCGCAACCGAAGCCGGGTAACGCCAAGGATGACGCGGATTCTCTCTCTGATTCTCAAAGCGATTAAAAGATGAAATATGCCATGGCTTATAGAGGCGAATCTCACCAAAATGTGCCACGAATAAAGGCAGGGGGAGCCAGCCACCACCCACGACCAGCGCGTGTAAAGCGGTAATATGCTCTGAAGTCAAACCCTTAAACGCCTTTTGATAAACTCCATCCTGCAAAGCCTTGGTGAGTTTCGTCAAGCCATTGGCTTTTGGCTCTCGTCGGGTGAATGGTAATTTGTGAGCGCGGGCAATCAATTCTAAGTCCCGATGGGTGCGTCCCTGGAGCATATCCTGTAAAGCAATCATCTATTTAACCCTCATCCTAAATCCTCCCTCATGGAGAAAGACTTTTTACTCCCTTTCCCAGCGCAACGTTTGGGAAAGGGCTTTATCTATTTATCAAGCATTATATAATAGGCTTAAATCCCTTGCAGATGACCTCAAAACGTGACACGAGGTCGCAAAAGGTGCATCTGATGTGATTTGAACCTGCTCAGACGAGATCACCCCCTTTTTTACCCTGTCTGAACATGATGCAGAAACCGCCAATCCCACCGTTTTACGTTTCTTTCCTGTAATGCCCGCGAGTAAAATGAAATGACATCAATCGCTTGTGTTTTTGGGGCGAACAGCATATGATATGACTATGAAGTCAAATGAGCGTTATCGCGGTAGCTCATCCCTACGGGGAACTGAAACTTGTCTCTGAAGTGTGGGCAAACACCCGATACCAGGTTATCGCGGTAGCTCATCCCTACGGGGAACTGAAACAAAGGTTGTACGAACATTACATTGCAAGCCATTTTGTTATCGCGGTAGCTCATCCCTACGGGGAACTGAAACGAGTTCACGGGTGTGGGTGTCAACGAAAATGCTTGTGTTATCGCGGTAGCTCATCCCTACGGGGAACTGAAACTTTGAGTCAGTGCCTGAAGGCTGTTAGCATGACTGGGTTATCGCGGTAGCTCATCCCTACGGGGAACTGAAACCTGGGTACTCCACCGAAAATAATTCCATTATCTCCTCCGTTATCGCGGTAGCTCATCCCTACGGGGAACTGAAACGTGTTTTATCGAGAGCGAGCACAAAGGTGTTTAATCACGTCATCGCGGTGGCTCATCCCTACGGGGAACTTTTAATATGGGAACACCTCAATAAAACCCTGATACCCGAATGATTTCGGGTATATCCCCGTTTCTATCCAGATTTTTTATAAGCGCACTTCTGCCATCCTAAAAGCAACGTCAAGCATTTAGGAGAACAGAAATGGTTTCAATTCCCCATTTTTTCCGCAAAGAAGCAGAAGGTTTCGATGATGTTGGTATTGACATTCATGTGATGAATCCTCCGGCAGAGACAATGTCATCCATTCCTTATACAGGGGCAAAGGCATTCAATCAATCAGTTGATCCTGCTCGTAAGGCTCTGCTCAGTCAGATTGCACTTGTCAGCGTTGAGGAAAATGCAAATCTACCTGCTCTGTTGAATGAGGACGCGCGTCAATCCGCGATTGTACGGCGCATCTCCCTGCCCCGTAATCCACGTATCGCAGGCAACGAACTGTACGAATTGGACGGCATGGATATGATTGTCGTTGTCTCCGAAGAATCACGGCATATCAGCAAAGATATGGTTCGCTGGCTCAATCTTTTAAAGCAATTGGGCATCCCGATGCTGGTATTGTTGCCTTATGTCCCCATAAAACGGCGCGAGCAAGAGAAGATCGAACAATTTTCACAATACATCGGCTTGCCTGTCGTGACTGTCACAGCAGATAAGCTAGATGAAGCACGGCAAGAATTTGTTGTCACCACCATGCGTATTGCCCCGGCAATGGGGTTGGCTTTAGCGGCACATATCCCTCATTTCCGTTCACCTTTAATGCGAAATTTAATGGATACCGCTATTGACGACAGCCTAAACACAAACAACAGCAATGAAGCCGTCGCTATTCAGGCACAGTTATCTCATCAAATTTGTGCGGCATATGGTCGTAATGGTCAGCAATTCGAGACCCATAAAGTGGCGCTGGAAACATTGATTGAGACCACACGCCACTACACATGCAATTTTATTGAACGTCTGCCGATAAAAGACCCTGAGCGTCGTATTCGCTTTACCAATGCGCTAACAACGCTATTCGTTGGGTATGCCACCGCCATTTATTCAGGTGCAACTCCACCCCCCATCTGCAAAGAAGTCTTGCCACAAATCTGGAGGCTATATCGTGAAAGTGGGAAACCTGTTCGCAAGTGATGATTCACCGGAGTGCTTGTTTTCCATGAATGCCATGCGCCGTGCCTGGAATCAGGTTCGGCGCAGTGGAAAAACAGCAGGCACAGACGGCATGACTTTAGATGCGTTTGAAGCCCGCTTGAATCATGAACTCAACCGTTTACGCCAGCAGATTATTAACGGGACGTATCAGCCACAACCTGTCAATCAGTTCTTCATCCCGAAGAAATCTGGCAAATTGCGCCCGATACAGGTTTGGTCGATCCGTGACAAAGTGGCTCAACGTGTGGTAGTCGATTACCTTACGCCCATTCTGGAAAGTCACTTTCTGGGTTGTAGCTATGGCTTCCGTCCGGGTAAATCGGTCAAACAAGCCGTTGATGCAGTCACCGCCTTTCGTGACATTGGCTGTATATGGGTTGTGGATGCTGACATCAGTGATTGCTTCGGTTCGATTGATATTGATCTGCTGATGGGACAAGTAAAAGGCGTTGTGTCTATCGAAGTAATTGTCCATCTAATTGAACAGTGGCTTTATACCCCGATAGATAAACAGGCGCATTCAATCGCGGCAGTATCACAGGGCGGAGTTATTTCACCCTTATTGGCGAATCTCTATCTGCATCGTTTTGACCAGATGATGCTGGCATCCCTGCCGCAATCCCGACTGGTGCGTTTTGCCGACGACTTCATCACGCTCAGCACATCCGAAGAGATTGCTGTATGGAGTCTGGATGTCGCACGCCGATCACTTGAAAATCTCAAACTCAAGCTCAACATGCGGAAAACGCGCATCGTTCACTTCAATGAAGGTTTCGCGTTTCTTGGCTACCAATTTTACGAAAACAAAGTAGAGAAAGGCTAATCCCATGCAGGTTTATGTGCATGAACAAGGGGCTGTCGTTCGCAAGAAAGGCGGATTACTCCAGATTATGAAAGGCAAAGATACTCTCAAAGAATTGCCTCTGATGAAAATTGAACAATTGGTGCTGGTTGGCAATGTGCAGGTCACCACACAAGCAGGCAAATACATGGTCAGTCAGGGCATTGATGTTGTGTTCTTGACGACAACTGGAACATTTAATTATCGCTATGATAAATCAGAAACGAAGTTTGCTCAATTACGGCGGCAACAGATTAATCTGTGCAATAACCCTCAAAGAAGCATGGAGATTGCGCGTCAAATTGTTGTGGGCAAGATTAATAATCAGCGTGTTGTTCTGCAACGTCGTGCTGCAACAGCACTCACGGGGATGCTGGATATGCTCAAACGGGTAGAACAATCCCGTGACCTTGACCAATTGCGTGGCTTTGAGGGTAAAGCCGCAGCCTATTACTTTGATGGGATACGAACATTTTTCCCATCCCAATGGCGTTTCCAGAAACGTGAATATTACCCACCACCCGATCCCGCTAACTCACTCCTGAGTTATGCCTATACCTTGATGTTGAAGGATGTCAAAACCCGCTTGCAACTTGTCGGGCTTGATCCGTCCTTTGGTTTCTTCCATGCATTGGAGAATAACCGTCCATCATTGGCTTTAGATGTAATGGAAGAGTTTCGTCCCTCAATTTGCGATATTGTAGTGCTGACACTCATATTGCAAGGTCAAATCACACTGGCTGACTTTGAAGAAACCAATGAAGCCGGAATGCCTGTGTATCTTTCCAAAGAAGGGCGTGAAGTTCTCATCGCCGCTTATGAACAACGGCTCTCCGAGAAGATTTTCCACCCGATGGTACAGGGTGAGACTGCATACCGTAACGTCATTGAAAATCAGGCACGACAAATGCGCTGGGTTGTCGAAGGCAAAGCAATGAATTATGAAACCGTACAATTACGATAGGGGGCAAAGATGCCTAATATCATTATGATGGGAGCAGGTGGTAGTATCAATCCAGAACGTGTATTGATGATTGCGTCGCTAAAGTCAGCTCCTATCAAACGTCTGTTAAAATATGGCGAAACTAACAAAGTCATCAATATGACCTATGGCTATCCACAGCGTTCACTGATTATTTTCGACAACGGGATGGTTGTGATTACTCGTTATGAGGTTGAGGAGTTGAGCATGGCTATTCGTAGTGGTAAGGAAGTGGAATATGATGAAAGCCTTTCCTTTTAATAACCTTGTCATCTATACAGATGGTTCCTTAACACCGGAAGGTGCTGGCGCTGGAGTGGTCGTCACGGATATGAACGGCAAACTCCTGCACTTACAAAACAAGCGTTTAGATACGAAAACCAATAACGAGGCAGAATATGCCGCACTAACTCTTGGGTTACATGTAGCGTCGCGCCTAAAAGCCGATCTTGTGGAAATCCGTGCGGACAGTGAGGTAATTATAAACCAGATGCTTGGTAATTTTGCTGTAAAAAGTCATCGGTTAAAACAATATCACTGGCAGGCTTGTGAGCTTGCCCGCCTTTTTTCACTCCCACGAGAGGAAAATGCTTTGGCAGATACCTTAGCTGGTGAAGCATCTGCCGGGCGTATAGGGTCAATAGGAGTAAGCTAATGTTCTGGATTATCTGCTATGATACACCTAGCGATAAACGTCGTCGTAAAATCGTCAAAATTATGGAAAGCTACGGACAGCGTGCCCAATACAGCGTTTTTGAATGTGACATCACGGATCGTGAGCAAATTACGCTTGAAGGTAAGCTAAGTAAAGTCGTTGGTGAAGATGAGGACGATATACGTTTCTATCCGCTTAATCAGGCAGATATTAAACGTGTGAGAACTCTCGGTAAAAATGCCAAAATCAATTTTCTGAATGATGCCGAAATCATCTAATGCTTTTCGGATCCCATTATATTGTGAAGACACAGAGTTATTCGCTCTGTGTCTTATTTGTGGAAGAATGTAGTATTAATCTGCTGATAAAGATGTTGCAAAAAATAATTGGTGAATGTGTCTGTAAACATTCACCAGCCTCAGAAACAAAAAACTGCTCGTTATGCAGAGCAGTTGTAGACTTTCAGTAAGGCTTGCTTTGCACATTGGCAGAAGCGATTGTAATTGGGCCACGGGCAACTGAGTCGAGCCTCTGTCGTTGGTTTTTCCTCCAGTAAAGTACGAATGGCGTAGGTCATGCGCGGATTATCAGCATAGCGTTCCAGTACCAGCAGTGCAGGTTCTTGATGACCGCGTTTGTACTTCTCAATCCAGCGCATCCCCGGACGATACAAATCACCGAATACATGCTTCACGTCTTTGCGAACGATGCTTACATAGCTGTCCAGCAGGTAGTGATGGTTGATACTCGCTATGAGCGCGGCATCTTTCAACTCAACTTGTGTCGTGAGATAGTACAGTGCGACCAGTAAACGGGTAGATTCTGGATCAGCCAGCATTATGTATGTTTCGACCAGTTGGGCAAAAGCACGTTCGATGTCCAGGCGCATGTCGGTTGCTGTCGCCCATGCTGCCCAACGCTCACTGTGATTCGCCCCCAGCCCGGTTAGCATCCATTCATCAGGATGGCCGGTGTCGTTACTTTCCAATCTATCCAAGCTGATATGGCGACTGTGCCGTTTCCAGTAGTTCTGATGGCAGTTTGCCTCAACCATGAAAGCAACGACATATTTCGATTCTTCGGCGAGCATCTGCGGGTTTTGCACCAGTCGTTCCCAGAACACCATGAAACCGCGTTGTAGTGCATCTGGGATGTCCTTGTTATCAATGTGACGTTTCTGCATCAGAGTGGCTGCCAATGGTGAGCAATCTTCCATGATCTGAGCGAAGGTCAAATTACCAGCCCAACCAGTGGGATATACAGCAATACGGGGAAACGGACAAATGTTAAAGCGAAAATCAGACATGACGAAACCTCCTCATCACACTGGAAACCGTCCCGCACGGATGAGCACAACGCTCAACCCTGCGGGACAACGCAAAAGATACCGTCTTGAATCTCAAGGAGATTTGATGACTAAAATTCAGTTTTTGAGATAATTGGGGTCAAATGGTTGACCGGATTTCAAAATGCCATAAACCAGATGAAGCAGTTTCCGCATAACGGCGACGATGATCTCTTTGCCATTGAGACCCTGTTTTTCTAGTCGAGCTGCAAACTCCTTCAAAATAGGATTGTAATTTTTGGCTGTAATGGCGGGCATATAGAGGCACGATCGCAATGAGGCTGGCCCTGTTTTTGAAATACGACTTCGTCGAAACACGGTGCTACCAGAGCGATATTGTCGGGGGTTCAAACCAGCATAAGCAACAAGCTGACGGACATTATCGAATTCGGTTATATCGCGAATTTCAGCCAATAACTTTGCGGCTGTTAACTCCCCAATCCCTGGAATTGAGGTTATCAAGGATTGTCGTCTGTTCAGTTCCTCATCTGCCTGGAGATGAATACGGATGTGCTCACGGATGGATAGAATTTGCTGATCCAGATAATCAATGTGGCTATGGATATCTTCCAGGAGTGTGGCACTTGTTGCAGCATTACGACGGTTGAGCATCTGTTGTTTGACTTGTTCTAAATCGCCCAGATGCCGTACCAATGCTCGCAGTTCTAGTCCATACGCTGCTCGGTGGCTCCCACCTCCTTGGAGCTTGCGTCCTAGCAAAATCTGCAATGAGCCGTGCATCAACACGATCCGTTTTGTTGCGTTGTAGCTGACTGTTTGCATAGGCTTTAATGCGGGCTGGATTGACAATACTGACTTCGTATTCAAAGTACAAAGCAGCGGCATCCGAATAAATACCGGTTGCTTCCATGCAGATAGCTACCGGTTCATTTGAAGTACGCTCCGCTAATAAACCTTGTATGATCTTGAACCCTGCAATCTGATTCTCAACCTGTTTTTCACCCATCAACACACCCTGAGCATCAATTAAACACACATCCAGTGTTGCTTTTGATACATCAATTCCAAGATAATACATATCGAATCCTCTCTCTCACTTGTTTCGTCCGACCAGCCGCTCGCAACCTACCTTGTGACATACAAGCTCATCTCGGGGCACTCATTAGAGGCAATGACAGGTGTGTCTGTGTCTTTTGCTCAAGCTTCAGCTTTGGAGGGAAACACAAGCTCTGATCACCTCACAATCGTTTCCGAAGTGGCTTCCGATACCGTTCGGTCTCACACGGATCTGGATATATGGAAGGTGGGCTTAATCTCTGCGACAAGCTTTTAGCTTCAGGGGGGATGCACTAGCTCACACCTACCAAGCCTTTTCAGCTAAAACAATCTTATAGCCTAATTCCAAGATACAAGGGGGTATCGTCAAGCAATCTGTGAAGCAGATAGGCAGGTGGTTCAGTAGTCCCGTTTTGAGTATCAAAATGGGACTAGCTACCATAGGCAGCGACCGTACCGCCTGATGGTGCTTGAGGGTGGGTTCCCTTGCGTTGTAAAATCGCACGGGCGATGGTGTGCGAGAGGAAAGGGTGTTCTATAGAGACAAGCTACTTCACAGGTTTCACAATCTTCACAACCCATTTTTGCAACTTGTTTGGCTTTTTTGAGTGGGGGGTAAATTTTTGAAATTTAGTAAAAGTGAACTTCACAAGCTGTGAGCCCTGTGAAAGCTGTTAAGCTATTCGCCTGAACTGTAAAAGACGAGACTTGATCTGACACAAGCGACCTAACCGACAACATCAAGATCTGAAGTTACGTTGTCGGGGTTATCTGTCTTTGGCTGCTGCCATTCAAAGAGCGTATCCAATTGTTTGGCCTGTGCCAAGTGTTTGGTCTCGCGGAAGGTCTGCAAGAGTGTACGGCCAAAGCAGTATTTGCCGGTGTGAGTACGCTCATGATTGTACTGGGCCACCCACTCATCGAGATCAGTTTGCAGTTCCTACAGCGTCGTGCACAGTTTCTTGCGGAAGGCAATGGCACAGAACTCGTCCTGGATGGTGCGGTGGAAGCATTCGCAAATGCCGTTCACTTGGGGGCGCCGTGCTTTGGTGCGACTGGGATCGATGTTCTCAATCGTCAGCTCCACTTGATACTCGTGGTTTTTGTAGCGAGCCACAGAACTCGGTACCACGATCCGTGAGAATCCACAGTAGCGGTACAGCCTATTGGGGCAACACCCGGTCATGGAGCAGATCGGCAGCGCCAGGACATTCTTGCGATCATAGAGCCTGACGCATTATGAAACCACAATTAATGTCTCTCTATGACAAGCTCTTGCTCAAGCGACGGTCGATTATCAAGACGATCAATTGAAACACATCTCACACATTGACCACACGCGATGCCGCAGTCTGCGATTGCTGCCCAAGCCCATGCCAAAAATATAACAGGTGTTCAAGACTTGCCCGAACCTTTGTGCTAGAGTGGTTGAAGGAAAGGAGAGCGATGAAAGATTGGGTTCAACAGGTGTATGAGCAGTCTGGTCTGATGGGGGTGTTGGGTGAAAGGGACTTTGAGGCTATATGGTCTCTGCTCCAGTGAGTTGATTGCCCCAAGCATCAAAGCCATCCCAGAACTGAGCGCACAGGTCAACCCGATCGAACAATCGTTGTCTCATTCATAAACCTAAACAACACAAGAGCCACACCCCAAACCGACCCAGAGATCCAGGTGGGGTAGTTCTCTTCACCCTAATTCATAAGAACATTAGTGCTGGCAAGCACACTAAACACGAAGGAGAAACAATATGAAACTTTATTCAAAACAGGTCACCGTCCGTGGCAAAAGTGAATGGACGGCTACCGGCATCTGGGTCAAGCAGGGCGACCCCCTGAGAATAACGGCCAGTGGCACAATACGTCCCTGGAGAGGGGCGCCGAAAGTGACCCCGAATGGGAACGATAGCATCAGGAAATACCCGCATCATGAGGTCTATACACCAGCACCCTTTATGGCACTGATCGGGAAAATCGGTAACAAGCTCTTTACCATCAAGTCCCGTTATACTGGGCGAGCTGTTGCATCCGGCCAACTTTACCTGACGAGCAACGATACAAAACGCCAGTATCGGGACAACTCAGGTAGTTTTCGGGTCTCAGTAACACATGGGGGATTGCCTTCTCCTTTGCCCCCCCCTGAGCATGAAGAGTGTGATTGTGAAAGGGGTATTCATGCCTGTGACAATCCCCTAACCGCGAACCCGATCAACCTGCGGACAGGCGAAAAACAAGAGAAAGTCACCGATCTAGTTGTCCATACTCCAGCAGGGGAACTGGCCTTTACTCGTAACTTCCGCCAGAATAAACTGGCCACCCACACCTTCATGGGCTTGGGCTGGTCACACAACCACAACCTGTATTTGGAAGTATCCGGCTCCGACATGTGGGCCTATCTGCCGGGTGGTGGACGGGCCAAGTTCAAAGCGGATGGCAGCAACTACAAAGCCGCTGCAGGTGGGACATCCAAAATTACCGTCAATAGTGGGAATACCGACGAATACTATACCCTGGAGAGCGCGGGTCAGGCCTTCGTCTTCAATAATCAAAAGAAACTGCGTTTCCGGCGTTGGTCCAATGGCGAAGCGTGGGAATATACCTATGTCAACGACAAGTTGGACAATGTGGCCGACGGCTATGGCCGCAAACTCCAATTCACCTACATTGATAACACCGCCTTTGACAATGGGCAGTTGTGGCGTGTGGGCGATCAGACTGCCACTGGCCTGGATACCGCCACCCCGTCGGGCCGCTATGTGGAGTTTGGCTATGTGGAAGAACACCAAAACGGCTCCGTCGCCGCTAACCCAGACGCCCTGTTAGAAACGGTGCGCGATGTACGGGGTGAGACCTGGCGCTATCAATACTACGGGAAGGCCCGTGGCGAGAATAACCGCCATCAATCCAATTTCCTGGTCGATGTGAAATCTCCCCCCATCAACGGCTCCCCGATCACGCGCAAACATCTCAGCTATCAGGTGAGTGGAGCCACCGTCAGCCAGGTGGATGAAGCCTTAGGCGATGATGGTAGCAGCCCCTTGTTGGAAAAGACTTATAAGTTCCAACCCAATGGTAAAAACCTCACGGAGGAAATCCTGTTTGAAGGAGATGCACAGGAGTTGAAGACGGTTCACTATTTTGCTGGTGGCGTTTACGCTGGGCCAGAAAATCCGAGGGGCGATCTGTCATTGCAAACCTTGGCCTCCAATTACCGCCCAGTGACGCAACAGGATGCCAACGGCAACCAGACGGAACTGGAATGGGATAGCGATGGCCAATCGCTCCAGAAAGTCACGGATGCAGCGGGTCATGTCTCTGCTTTCGGCTATAACGCCGACGCCACGCTCTACCGTAGTGTGGATGCGCAAAATCGACGCACCATCTACCAGTATGAGAGCGTCACTGCCCCCCGTCAGCCCAAGGCGATCTTCATCTCAACCCCGCTGAGTACACCGTTGCCGACCAATGGCGATATGGAGTTGGATAGCAATTGGAGCGCTGTCGGTACCCCCACCACCCATGCGCGTGTGGATGGCACAGGCGGTACTCAAGTGGATGCGGGCAGCTACGCCCGTCATGTCGAGACAGCTGCCGCTAACGAGGGCATCCAGAGTGCCACATTCAATCTGAGCGCTAACCAACCTTACCTGATTGTGGGTCGTGTCTATGCCGCCAGCGGGACGGTTAAAATGCAGTTGGTGGACAACAGCGCAACAGAACTGGAGGCGGTAAGTACAACCAAGACGGCTGAGTGGGAGACCTTGGTCTTTGTCTATGGGCCTACCAGCAACCAGACAGGCGCCCGTCTGCGTTTCCTGTCCTCCGGTGGGGCAGCCGAATTCTATGTCGATAGTGTGGAAATCAACCAACACCTGCGCCAGCAGACCTATGTCTACGACAGCAAAGGCCGCACCACCGAGGAGCGCGTGATCGACCCCGATGATGGCACGACGGTGTTGCAGAAAACCACACGGGTCTATGCCACATCCGGCACGGGTCATGGTCTGCTGGAAAGTGTCACCCAAGTCGATCTGACCAACGCCGCCAACAACATCTCGACCACCTACACCTATGACAGCGCCGGCCGCGTCATCAAAACCCAAAAGAGCAGCCTGCTGGGCAGTTGTCAGTTCACCTACAGCGTCTACGACGATGCAGGCAACGTCCTGGCGACGGTCTGTGGCCGCGAGAGTGCGACCATCCCGACGACAGTCGCGGCAGCACGGGCACTCTACGATGCGACCGACCCGGCCAAGTTCACCGTCACCACCCACGCCTACGATGCCTTGGGTCGCCGCACCCAGACGACGACGCAGGCGGGCAGCCCCAGCGAGCAGACGACCCGGACGGTTTATGATGCGCTGGATCGCGTGACCCGTACGATTGACAACTATGTGGCCTCGGCCAGCGTGCCCAACCCGGCCACCGCCGCTCACAGCGCCTTCGATCACGGCTCGGATGCCAATCAGAATCGGGTGACAGACACGGCTTACAACGCCCGCGGCTTGGTGCGCTCACAGACCGACGTCTTGGGCCACGTCACCCTCATAGGCTACGACGCCGCCGGCCGCCTGGTCAAAACCATCCAATCGGCCAGCCAGCCAAGCTACAACAACGACTACACCGGCACGGCCGCCGACCCGGATCTGAGCGCCTACCCCGCCAGCAGCAACCCCGATCAAGACGCCATCACCGAGCAGGTCTACGACGCCAACGGCAACCTGGTGCAGACGATTGATCCATCCGGGCAAAGCCATTTCACGGTCTATGATGCGCTCAATCGCCCCGTGAAGACCATCCGCAGCGCCAAAGCAGCGGCCAGCAGCACGCTCAACCCAGGCGCTACCGCGGCCAACGATCCGCGTTCAGACGACTATGCCCCCAGCACCGACCCGGATCGGGACCTCATCGAGGCAACCGAATACGATGCCCTGGGTCGGGTGATCCGCACCCGGCGTCTACTGGAGAACCGTCCATCCGCAATCTGGGAGACGACGCTCTATGGCTACGACACCCTGGGTCGCCAGGTCAAGGTGATCCGCAGCGCCAGCCAAGCCGACTACGACCTCGCCGCCGACCCCGACCTGAGCGCCTACACCGCCGCCGACGCCGCCGACCAAGACCTGATCTCGACGACGACCTACGACAATCAAGGACGGGTCTCCTACCCCACCGACGTCAACGGGGCACAGACGCGCTACGTCTATGATGGGCTCAATCGCCAGGTCAAGACGGTCAATAACTATGTCGTCCAAGGCACGTCCGACCCCGCCGCTTGGGTCTGGGATGCCAGCGACAGCCGCTGGGAACGGGCCAGCACCGGTAATGTCGCCGTTGAACATGGCCCAGCCAACGACCAAAACCACATCAGCCAGACGGTCTACGACAGCGATGGCCGCGTCCAATCCACCCGTGATGTCCTGGGCCGGACGACCTACACAGTCTATGATGCCAGCAGCCGCCCCATCCGCCGCATCGCCAACTACGTCCCATCCGGCACCTCCAACCCAGCAAATTGGGTCTGGAGCACGGCCAACAGCCGCTGGGAAGATGGCACAGGGACCGCCATCCCCCGCGGCACCAACGCCGACCAAAACACCATCACCGAGACGGTCTATAATAATGAAGGGCAGGTGCAGCAGACGATTGATGGCCGCCGCAACGTGAGCTACAATCTCTACGACGAGACGGGGCGCCAGATCATCCGCATCGGCAATTATGTGGCTCAAGGGACGACCAACCCCAAAGACTGGAGGTGGAATGCGACTGCCAACCGCTGGGAGTCCAGTGCGGGTCAGGCGGTGGATCATGGCCCAGCCAACGACCAGAACACCATCAGCCACACCACTTACGACCTGGCTGGACGTGTCCGAGCGACCCGCGCTGCCGCTGGGATCGAAACGCGCTATACTTATGACAAGCTGGGACGACGGATCAAGACCGTCCACAACTATGTCGATGGCGTCTTTGATGCCGCCCACCCAGACCAAGACCTCATCTCGCAGACGACGTATAACAAGGCGGGACAAGTGATCCAGACCAGCGATGCGCGTGGCACCAAGACGACCTTCAGCTACGACGCTGCAGGCCGCCGCTTGACGGTGACGCAGGCCGCCGGCACCTACTTGGAGACGACCAATTACACCTGCTACGACAAAGCCGGCCGCGTGCTGCGGACCATCCAGAACTGGCAGGCGACGCGCATCTCGCCGGATGCGCGCAGACCAGACGGCACTTGGCAGTTCAACCCACGCGGTCACGGCAGCCGCAATGACCGGGATTTGATCACGGCCTTCGCCTACGATGCCGCGGGGCGCCGGACAAAAGTGACCGATCCAGCCGGCAACGTCACGACCACCACCTACGACAAGGATGGCAGCATAGACACCACAACCGACGCCGAAGGCACAGTCTCAGCTTACCGCTACGATGGCCTCCGCCGCCGCAACCGGGTGATCCAAAACTACGTGGCGCAGGGGACATCCGACCCTGCCGACTGGGTCTGGCATGAAACCCGCAGCAAGTGGGAACGCTCCGCCACCGATGCCACCGCCATCGCCCACAACACGGACAACGACCAGAACGTCATCGTCCAGGTGACGCACGACCTGGCGGGCCGCATCACCAGCCTGCGCGATCCCCGCGGCAACCTGACCCGCTACGAATACGACCAACGCAACCGCCGCACCAAGCGGACCAATCCACTCGCCCATGAGTGGCGCACAGCCTACGCCGACCTCAGCAACGGCGGCACGCAGACCACCCAGACCTATCCGGGACTGGCGACGGGCGCCAGCTACGATGTCACCCGTGAATTTGACCGGCTGGGCCGGCTGAACAGCATCGACTACAACAGCACGACCACACCGGACGTGGCCTTCGCCTACGACATCGCCGGCAATCGCACTCAGATGACGGAGCGCACGGGCACGACGGACAACCGCATCACCCACTTTGGCTACGACGACCAACGCCGCCTAACGAGTGTCGGCTTCGACAGCAACGGCGACGGCACCGTGGACGAAACCGTCAGCTACGCCTACGACGCCGGCGGCCTGCGCACCCAGATGACGCTTCCCGGCAGCAAGACCATCGCCTACAGCTATGACGCCAATGGCCGCCTGATCGGTCTGACCGCCTGGGGCAACCAACACAGCGACTTCCACTACGACAAAGCTGGACGCCATGTGGCAACTCAGCGCCCCAACGGCCTCCTCAGCGATTACGCCTATGATCCGGCCAGTCGTTTGCGCCGAGTTCGCCACCGTGCAGGCAGTAGCTTACGGGGCCAATTCAACTACACCGTCGATGGACGCGGCAACCGCACCCGTGCTTTTGAGCGCCTAGCCCAATCCACCACAGTTACAGCCACCTACAACAAGTCAGCCAGCCAGGTCACCTTTACCAGAGGCACCTGGACCGACGACGGCGCATACAAGAAAACCACCCAGTTCAGCGGCCGCATGCAGATCGCCTACACCGGCGACGAGGCCCTCCTCACCATCGGCACCGGCCCCGATCATGGACAGTTCGATCTCTACATCAACGACAACTACTGGCGCCGCTTCGATGCCTACACCGCCCAACCCGGCGAGCGCGTCCTCCACATCCCAGTAGTCCCAACCCCACCAGGGGCGACTAGCGGGGTGGTCGAGATTCGCAATCGCTCAGACCGCCATCATCGCTCCACTGGCCATGTCTTCCGCTTCAAACAACTCGCGGTGATAAATGCCACCTATAATGAAAGAACCATCGACTATACGTATGATGGTTTGTCCCGCCTGCAACAAGCCAACTACAACACAGGCCAGCGCATCTACGACTACAACTTTGACCTCGCTGGCAACCGCACCCAAGAAGCCCTAAGCGGAACCGGCGTCACTGCCAAAACCACCGACTACACCTACAACGCTGCCAACCAACTCACCAACGACGGCATCAACACACTCACCTACGACCCCAACGGCAACCTCACCAACGACGGCACCAATGCCTACACCTGGGACCGCGCCAACCGTCTGGCCAATGTGGACAACGGCACACCCGCCAACCTGACCGCCTACACCTACGATGGCTTAGGGAACAGAATTCAGCAGACCGTCAGCAGTGTTGTGACCAACTACCTCCTCGACCTGCAACCCGGCTTGGCGAAAGTCATCGGGGACAGCGATGGCAATCGCTATGTCCACAGTCCCAGAGGCATCCACGCGATGCAGGACAACACAGGCAACTGGCAATACACCACCCAAGACGGCCTCGGCTCCGTCCGCAGCCTCATTGACTCCACCCTAGGCGTCGACACAACCCAATCCTATAACCCCTATGGCGAGCCCTTCGGCACCGTCGGCAACTTCGATACTCCCTTCGCCTTCACTGGGGAGCAGGTGGATTCGACTGGACAGGTGTACTTGCGTGCGCGGTACTACAATCCAAGCATGGGTGGGTTCCCATCCCTTGACCCGTTTGAAGGGATGATGCAACGCCCGATGAGTCTCAATGGTTACAGTTGGGTTGAAGGCAATACGCCCAACAGAATCGATCCGAGTGGTAGAACTCCATCGTGTCAGGAAACTCCAGTTTCTTGTGATTTCCTTCTAGCAGTTCAACATTTGCCATTTTCGAATCCGCTTCGTGCGCCGCGTGATGATAGCTATATTGATGAGACGGTAATGGCTCCTTATCTGGATTACTTTGATGGATCAGGAAACCAAGTCTATCATGCTCTTACTCTTACAGTAACGAAATTGGCTAAGAATGCTGATCAGAAAGGATTAGATGATGCTTCTAGAAACCTGTTGCACTTCTTGGGTAACAGTGGCGCTCCCATGAGCAATTATCCAGTTGACAAGATGCTATCAGAGTTGCCTGAGTTAAGATACGCAATTCATGATGTATTGGGAAGTAGTGTATGGTCAGCCGTCAACAATCACGGCCCCGGCAGTCCAACGGATAGCTCACGATTGCTTGATCACCCATATTCCAAGTGTCGTCTGTGGACTTATAATACGAATCCTTGGACTCAAGTTGGGAAGAGAAGTCCAGTCAATTTCCCAACTTACGACATATATCCTAATGTCGATAACACAGCTACGTATTTTGAGCTTCTGAACATAGGTGAAGGCGATCCTCATCTGAATGAGTTAGATTGGTTCCTTTCTATGAACAGCTTCCATTTTTCTCTGGGTATTAGTGCAGTCATTGACGAAGAAACCAATGATGGTGTTGTGTGCTTCAGGGTAGAGATTGAAGACTACTATGCATGGTATTCCAACGAAGGAACAGGTGCTTCGGACAATCAAATGGGGATATTAGATGGTACAGGCTATGGTCAGCATTATCCGATAAGCGGGGTAACAAGTTTAGTGACGTGTATTGATTTCAATAGCAAGACACATCCTACTTATTCTCCTAAGTCTGCCGGACATCCGCACTACGATTTCCACTAGAGAAGTAATCAATCAGAAAGCATATGAGGCTAGTTTTACTAGCCTCATATGCGTGTGGACAAAGGATATTGGGAAATTATGACCAAAATCGAAAAATACAAGAATAAGCATAATTCTAGGTTGATTCTTAGTATTTTATCAGGTTTGCTCATGTTATCACTGCTGCTTATTAATTTTTATAGCACCAACGAAAACTCGGAATGGGATATTGATGATTTGGAGGATTACTTAGGTATTGATATCCCAGAAACAGCTACGGAAATCGGATTTCATGCAGAGAAGGGAAGGTCAGGAGGGGAAATAAGCCTGACCTTCCTTATACCATCTGAAAGTGTCTCGATGTTTACGGAGGATATCTGTAATGGTAATCTTCATAAAGGCTATAATCCCTTTAATGCAGAAAATATGTCACAACCTATAAATAATAGTTATTTGATCAAAATGTCTAATTTCACCTACTACTCATTCTCGCCTAACACTACAGATCTACTTTATGGGAATCGTTGTCAGCCATATAGTCGTGGAATACAGCAAATCCTTGTTACTGAAGTGAACTCAGGACTATTTGAGGTTAAGTTCTTCCAGCCGGGTGATGCATGTCAAACTACTAATCTTCCTTGTTCCGAATTAGGTGTGAACTACATAAATCCGATAAACAATTTCCCTTTGATGGTTGTGGGTTTGATCTCTAAAGATGGGGAGTATAACCTTGTTCACAATGAGATTTGCTTTGAAATGATGAGGTCTTATACTTTTAGTTGGCTTGAGGGGTGGTCTTATCTGAAAGGTGCAGAGGTTATAATAACAGTTGATGATGAAGTAATCTCTCCAGGTTTGATTTCTGAGAGTGGTAGGTTAGTTCCTGTTACACCGATTGGTACTAATCACCCAAATCAGGATTTTAGATATTGGAACTATTGTCTGTATAGGAAATGGGATGAAGGGTTACATAAAGTAAAGATAGAGTTAGATACTGTTTCAGGTGAAGAGTTAATTCACACATGGGAGTTTCATGTTGAAGCGCCTTAGTAAAGACTATACACTCAATCTTCTAATCAAACAATCAACTAAATTGCTTGACGCTCTCAATCCAGCAGTCTTCTCGTCACAAAGCAATGGATAAGCAGCTAAGCACCTATTACAAGGATGGCAGCACCAGCAACGACCAGAACGTCATCGTCCAGGTGACGCACGACCTGGCGGGCCGCATGACCGACCTGCGCGATCCCCGCGGCAACCTGACGCGCTACGAATACGACGGGCGCAATCGCCGCACCAGGCTGACCAATCCGCTCGCCCATGAGTGGTCGACAGCCTACGCTGACCTCAGCAACGGCGGCACCCGCACCACCCAGACCTATCCGGGACTGGGGTCAGGCGGCAGCTATGATGTCACCCGTGAGTTTGACCAGTTGGGACGGCTGAGCCGCATCAACTACAACAGCGCGACGACGCCCAACGTGGCCTTCAACTACGACATCGCCGGCAATCGCACGCAGATGACGGAGCGCACGGGCACAACGGACAACCGTATCACCCACTTTGGCTACGACGACCAACGCCGCCTAACGAGTGTCGGCTTCGACAGCAACGGCGACGGCACCGTGGACGAAACCGTCCGCTACAACTACGACGCTGGCGGCAATCGCACCCAAATGACGCTTCCCGGCAGCAAGACCATCACCTACAGCTACGACGAGGTCGGCCGCTTGATCGGTCTGACCGCCTGGGGCAACCAACACAGCGACTTCCACTACGACAAAGCTGGACGCCATGTCGGCACCCAGCGACCCAACGGCCTGTCGAGTGACTACGCCTACAACCCCGCCGGCCACCTGCGCCGAGTTCGCCACCGTGCAGGCAGCAGCCTACGGGGCCAATTCAACTACACCGTCGATGGACGCGGCAACCGCACCCGTGCCTTTGAGCGCCTAGCCCAATCCACAACCGTCTCCGCCACCTACAACAAGTCGGCCACCCAAGTCACCTTCACCAGAGGCACCTGGACCGACGCTGGCGACTTCAAGCAGACGGCACAGTTCAGTGGCCGCATGCAGGTCGCCTACACCGGCGACGAGGCCCTCCTCACCATCGGCACTGGCCCCGATCACGGCCAGTTCGATCTCTACATCAACGACCGCTACTGGCGCCGCTTCAACACCTACACCGCCCAACCCGGCGAGCAGGTCATCCACATCCCAGCAGTCCCAACCCCACCAGGGGAAACATCCGGCAAGCTCAGCATCGAGGTGCGTTCGGACAACCATTTCCGCTCCACTGGCCGCGTCTTCCGCTTCAAACAATTGGCCGTCATCGACACCACCTACACCGACACCACCATCGACTACACCTACGACGCCCTCTCCCGCCTGCAACAAGCCAACTACAACACAGGCCAGCGCATCTATGACTACAACTTCGACCTGGCTGGCAATCGCACCCAAGAAGCCCTCAGCGGAACAGGCGTCACCGCCAAAACCACCGACTACACCTACAACGCCACCAACCAACTGACCAATGATGGCACCCACACACTCACCTACGACGCCAACGGCAACCTCACCAACGATGGCACCAACACCTACACCTGGGACCACGCCAACCGTTTGCTGAAGTACACGGAAGCTGTCTATGGACAGCAAATGGGGTTCCAGCAGATGCGTTACACCTACGATGGCCTCGGCAACCGGGTTCGTCAGTTACATCAGGAGTGGGATTCCTATGACGAGTACTACGACACAGTCAAAACAGTGGACTATCTGCTGGACCTGCAACCGGGGTTGGTGAAAGTCCTCGCTGCAACCACCGAAACTAACGCCAACCACTACATCCATGCTCCCCAAGGCTCGAATGTGCCCGGCATCCATGCCATGCAAAGCAACACAGGCGACTGGAGCTATATGGCACAAGACGGCCTCGGCAGCGTCCGCAGCCTCATCGACTCCACCCTCAACGTCTCATCTGTCCAGAACTACGCACCCTATGGCGAGCCCTTCGGCACCGTCGGCAACTTCACCAGTCCCTTCGCCTTCACCGGTGAGCAAACCGACGCCAATGCCCAACTCTACCTCAGAGCCAGATACTACAACCCATCGCTCGGTGTCTTCAATTCACGCGATCCCTTCGAGGGGCTGATGGATGAGCCACTGAGCTTGAATGGCTACAGCTATGCGCACAACAACCCCGTGATGAACACCGACCCCAGCGGCCAGATCACCATCCTGGGGGCGATTGGTGCCGTGGTCGGCGGTGCAGCCTTTGGCGCCCTCGGCGCCGTCGGGATGCGCGCCTTGGCCCTCTCAGGCGCCTGTGGGGAACGCATGAAATGTCTGGCTGAAAACATGGACTTCCTGGAGACAGTCAAGAGGGGAGCCTTGGCTGGTGGTGCTGGAACCCTGGCCCTGATGGGACTGGGGGCTGTGGTGGGGTCAGGTACCGCTGCTGCCGCACTCGGCGGAGTAGGTGCTGGCGCCTCCATCGCGGACATGATCCGCAACCGGGATGTCAACCCCTGTAACTTCATCGGCGCTGGGATCTCAGCAGCCGGTGGTCTCAGTGGAGGCGGCCCCTTGACCGGCCCGGTGCGAGTGCCATTGGGCGTCCCCAATCCAACCCCGCCCCTTGTGACAGCCGGCGGCACGCTCGTCGGTGGTGGGACGACCACAGGAGTAATCACCCTACCCGGGATCACAGGCGCCGACCTGGTTGGCGTAGGTCTAGGCTCAACCATCCTCTTCTCAGATGCGAGTGGTGGGGAAGGCGGCGAAAACGATAAAACTCGACGGGTTAGTGCAGAAGAAGCTCCTTACGTATACCGAGGAGATGAAAGAAGCCCTGGAGAGATTAAAAGCGAAGGTTTTAGGGCTTTAAGATCTGGGGGGAACGGACATCCGTTGCAAATCACGAGTCATGTCTCTGGTGAACCCAATACAGACGGTCAAGAGATGTATGTATCAACGGCAAGATTTCCAGAAGAAGCTGCAGGTTTTGGCGCAGGTGGCGACCCTGGCTATATCTACAGAATAAACAATCCCGGCACAGGATACGATGTAGTTGATGCCTACAATAAAGCAAGAATACCAATTCCTAATGAGGTTACCCAGACTCAAGAGGTAGTATTCCTCAGTATTGATGTCCAACATATTGACGCATACGCTTTGCTCGATTTTGATGGAAGTATAATAGGCGCTTGGATGCTGTTTCCATAACACTTTCAAAGTTGGTGTGCTAACTATAGTGTTGGCACACCAGTGAACCCATCTAGAAATGATAAGGAGTAAAATATGCAATCGCTATTGCCACAAATTGGATATGATCTGGCTGCCAAAGTTGAGGAAGAACGCCAGAATATGGTAGAAATCTCCAATAGCAAAATATTTGTGAAATCTCGGCGTTCATCAGCTGAGCCACTGTTAGATTTCTTGTTACTTCATCTGAGATCTCCGATGAACTCGATGTTCTTAGTCGATTCTGACCTCAGCTATGTCAATAGGTTTATTAGCTCACTGGCATTGTTTATGCAAGATGCCGAGGCTATGACTAACAAACTGTTACAATTGGTTGAAGTCTACAAACTGGAAACTTCATACACATTTTCTGAACGTTATACTCCTGATGATTTCAAGAAAGCGATGCTTAAAAATGTTGGAAAACGTTTGTACGCTGTAGATACATTGAAATTGCTTACACTTGGAGTATCCAACGAAGATTGGGATATGGTTGTTCCAAGGCTTACTCAGGAAACTCAGAAATATGGCTATTTTCTAGTCATGGATCATATTGAAGAGCTTTTCAACAAAAACAATGTAGAAAACCACTATCTTGCAAGGCATTTCTTCTTTTTGACACGAGGAAATGCACAGTTAACCTTCATTGCACCAATCAATTGGGATGATTATGTCAATCATATTGAAAACGGACAGTTCAAAAACCTGATACAGCACCGGAGACCTATATTCTTTTCTCCTCGACCAAAGCATCTGATACAATCCAATACATGGGATTATGATGCTGATTACGTCTATGAAAGTGAGGACAATGTAACAAGTTAGTCATGGCTTATGAAGAGACTATCTGACTGAACACCAGACCTTCTTTGCAAACAAGCTGAACCTGCTCTTGACCAACTCACTCGACACCCCCTTTTGCAGCAATTTGTGGCAAATTGCTGCAATTTCTCCGCCATTTCCCGCCGTTTTTCTCCGGTTGTCCGCCATTTCTTCGCCTGGTCCCCCGTGTTGCTGCCACCATTTTTTCTTCTGCGGCGGCAAGCATGATGTTACGATTTTGCCCACAATCTGGTAAACTTGCATGATACAAACAGCTACCACTACGATCTCAACGGCAACTTAACAGCCGGCACCTGGACCGACGCCGGCAGCTTCAAACAAACCACCCAGTTCAGCAGCCAGATGCAAATCGCCTACACCGGCGACGAGGCCCTCCTCACCATCGGCACCGGCCCCGATCACGGCCAGTTCGATCTCTACATCAACGACAACTACTGGCGCCGCTTCGATGCCTACACCACCACCCCAGCCGAGCGTGTGATCCACCTCCCACAAGTCCCAACCCCACCAGGCGAGACATCCGGCAAGCTCAGCATCAAGGTGCGTTCGGACAACCATTTCTGCTCCACTGGCCGCGTCTTCCGCTTCAAACAACTCGCGGTGATAGATGCCACCTATAATGAAAGAACCATCGACTACACCTACGACGCCCTCAGCCGCCTGCAACAAGCCAACTACAACACAGGCCAGCGCGTCTACGACTACAACTTTGACCTGGCTGGCAATCGCACCCAAGAAGCCCTGAGCGGAACTGGCGTCACCGCCAAAACCACCGACTACACCTACAACGCCGCCAACCAACTGACCAACGACGGCACCAACACACTCACCTACGATGCCAACGGCAACCTAACATCTGACGGCACCAACACCTATACCTGGGACAGAGCCAACCGCCTGAAATCGCTCGGAACAGCAACGTACAGTTATGATGGTCTGGGGAATCGAGTATCACAAACCGTTGGCAACACCGTCACCAACTATCTCCTCGATCTCCAACCCGGCCTGACCAAGGTGTTAGCAGCCACAACCGGAGCCAACACCGACCACTACATCCATAGTGTCAGAGGCATTCACGCCATGCAAAGCAACACAGGTGTGTGGTCATACACCACCCAAGACGGCTTGGGCAGTGTTCGCAGTCTGATTGACGCAACGTTGGGTGTCGATTCAGTCCAATCCTATAACCCCTACGGCGAGCCCTTCGGCACCGTCGGCAACTTCGATACCCCCTTCGCCTTCACCGGCGAACAAACCGACCCCAATGGCCAACTCTACCTCAGAGCCAGATACTATGATCCGAGCATAGGTGTGTTCAATTCACTCGATCCATTTGAAGGCACGATGGCTCGCCCCATGTCCCTCAATGGCTACGCCTACGTCGAAGGCAATCCGATCAATCTCACAGACGAGACAGGTTTAGACCCATTCTCCGATTTGGTTTGTGGAGTGGCTGCTGTTGCATGTGCAGGATCTCTTGTGTTTGTTGCTGATAATGCGGCAGGTGTGGGATTCTTGGTTGATGGCGCATTATGTACCAGTGCAGCAACTTCGTGTGGCAGAGCCAAATTACTCGATATTATCGCAGACATACTTGGAGATATTGCCGCAGATTTTCTTGACGACTTCTTACCTGGAGGTTCAAGTGTCCCCGACTTTAACTCTGGTACATGCGAAATCGGTACACCGTTTACGGGTATTACAGGGTCGTCTTCATCTACCCAGACCCAAACGCAGACGCAAACCAATACCGATACTAGCGATGAAGAATTTGATTGCTCACAGTATCAAACTTTGGGATACAATTTTAACTTTGATGACCCGACCCATATTTCCGATTATGACCTTAGCTACACTTCGGGAATCGTTTATAGAGGACTTGCAGTTGGAGAGAATCCAGAACGAGGTTTAATTGCTAGAAGCCCCGGCATCAGATATGTCAGTCCCCGGAGTCATAATGCAGGGCGGTTTGAGACATCATGGATTTCTACATCAAAATCTGAACAAACAGCCTATGATAAATACAATACCAGTGGACAGGGTGTTGTTACAATTAACTTGGCTTTGGTTCCTTCAATCAAGGTTGATTTGTCAGCAGCTCAAGGTTTGCCAAGCAGAGGAATGAACCGAAATGCGGCCATAGCACATCAGGAAGTACTTGTGCTAGATTGTATTCCGAAGCAGGCAATTATCGATTGAACGTGATGATGGAGGTTGCTATGGATATCCCCACAGCTATCGAGAAGTTAGAAGCAGAGTGGAATTTCGTAGACTTAACGGGTTTCTTTGGGCAGCTAAAAGTTGATGTCTTTGACGAAGAGGGATTTCAACGTGTTAAAGACATACTGGAAGCAATCGAATTGCCAGAAGGCGAAGAGCTTGATAAACGTTTTGTGGAGCTTACATGGTTTATCCCAACTTATCTTCACTGGCGAAGGCCCGCTTTGGTTCACGCTGGCAAAGACACAAAGAAACTTGATAGAGCAATCAGTTTCTTTGAGATGCATTTAACGGGAATTCTAGGTTTGCCGTAGGGATTAAAACCATCCTAAATGGATGAGGTTGCTTGGTCTATATTCCAAACGCGCTCCCGATTGAGAGCGCGTCTGCCTTCAAACACAGAACACACGTTCTGCGATATGTTCTCCCAAATCACCCATTTTCAGGTACACTGAAACTAATCACACAAAGGTTGAACCTGCATGAAACTGCTCTTGACCAACCCACCCGACCCCTATTTTGCCGCAAATTGCTGCCGATTCTCCGCCATTTCCCGCCGTTTTTACCGAGTTGTCCGCCTGGTCTCTCGTATTGCCGCCATTTTTTCTTCTTCTGCGGCGGCAACAAGTATAAGGTGATGCTTTTGCCTACAATCGCCTATATGTGTTAATATAGGACGATAACGGCAACTTAACAACTGAAACCTACAGCTACGACGCCAACGGCCGCCTGATCGGTCTGACCGCCTGGGGCAACCAACACAGCGACTTCCACTACGACAAAGTCGGACGCCATGTGGCCACTCAGCGCCCCAATGGCCTGTCGAGTGATTATGCCTACAACCCAGCCGGCCACCTGCGCCGAGTTCGCCACCGTGCAGGCAGCAGCCTACGGGGCCAGTTCAACTACACCGTCGATGGACGCGGCAATCGCACCCGTGCTTTTGAGCGCCTAGCCCAATCCACAACGGTCACAGCCACCTACAACAAGTCGGCCACCCAAGTCACCTTTACCAGAGGCACCTGGACCGACGCTGGCGACTTCAAGCAGACGGCACAGTTTAGTGGCCGCATGCAGATCGCCTACACCGGCGACGAAGCACTGCTGACCATCGGCACCGGCCCCGATCATGGCATGATCGACATCAGCATCAACGACAACTACTGGCGCCGCTTCGACGCCTACACCGCCCAACCCGGCGAGCGCGTCCTCCACCTCCCAGCAGTCCCAACCCCACCAGGGGCGACTAGTGGGGTGATCGAGATTCGCAATCGCTCAGATCGCCATCATCGCTCCACTGGCCGCGTCTTCCGCTTCAAACAACTCGCCGTCATCGACACCACCTACACCGACACCACCATCGACTACGCCTACGACGCCCTCTCCCGCCTAACGCAAGCCGACTACGACGATGGCACAACCGTCTACGACTACGCCTACGATTTGGCCGGCAACCTGACGAACAACAACGGCAAGACTAGAACCTATAATGCCACCAACCAACTCACCAACGACGGCACCAATGTGCTAACCTACGACCCCAACGGCAATCTCACCAACGACGGGACGAATTCGTATACTTGGGACCACACCAACCGGATGCTCACCGCACCCAACAACACATCCTACACCTACGACGGCCTCGGCAACCGCATCTCACAGTCCATCGGCACAACCGCGACAAACTACCTCCTCGACCTCCAACCCGGCCTGACCAAAGTCATCGCTGCAACCACCGAAACTAACGCCAACCACTACATCCATGCACCACGCGGAATCCATGCACAGTATGATGGAACCGATTGGCAGTACATCACCCAAGATGGCCTCGGCTCCGTCCGCAGCCTCATCGACGCAACCCTCAACGTCTCATCTGTCCAGAACTACGCACCCTACGGCGAGCCCTTCGGCACCGTCGGCAACTTCGATACCCCCTTCGCCTTCACCGGCGAACAAACCGACCCCAACGACCTGCTCTTCCTCCGCGCTCGCTACTACAACCCATCTCTGGGTGTGTTCCCCTCCCTCGACCCGTTTGAAGGCACGATGGCTCGCCCCATGTCCCTGAATAGGTATAGTTGGGTTGAAGGGAATCCGATCATGAATATAGACCCAACTGGACATCAAGTAGATTGTCCAGCTAGAGGCATTGAGCCGGGGGCAGGCAATTACGGTGGAAGTCGCTGGTCACAGTGCGAAATTCTATTTGATGTGCTTGCCAATGGAGGAACACCGACATGGGGACAAGTGTATGCTTGTTATCCTTGTGTACTTGATATTTCCTCATTACCAACTATCGAAGCATATTCAGCGGCCCTTGAGCAAGCACTCATTGATGAATATGCTAGTCGTGAGTCAATTGATAGGGCTATTGCTTCCTTCGAAGGTTATGATACCCAAATTGTGCCAGAAGATATATTCTGGGGCAACGAAGGATACCTTGAAGGCATAGGTGGTGGCGTTGGCGTAATAGGTGGTCTTCAGATTGGTCGTGAAATTGTTTACAATTTCTCCACCTTCCAACGTTCGACTTTCGCATATAGTGGACATGGTTGGACACTGCTCACAGGCGGATATTCTGCATACTACGGTGGAGTTGAGGGTTTCGTTGAAGAAGTTCCAAGCAAGTTTGAAGGAGGGGCATTCTTTGGTCAATACAGTGGGAATTTTACCGTTCGACCAACGGGATTCGGCATTCCAAACACGCCTTTGGGATATGGTGGAACGTACTTTTGGGGACAAGACGGCAAATATCCGGGAGTTAGTGGCAATACAGTCTATATAGGATCTGGTAAGTCTTGGGGAGTCGATGCAGGACAATGGACATTGACATACTGGCCTCAAGGAGACAGAAAATCGTATATCAACCGAGATTGCAAAGTCAAAATTGATGAACTAAGGGATGACATTCAGTACGGTTACGGCTCACCAATCGGTGGAACAGGTAGTCAGATTATTCTGAATGCTGCTCGAACAATAGCAATTCGCATCGCAGAATCGAAGGCCATAGCATTCGACAGGAAATATGGTGGAGACCCATGCTCATGTAAACTTGATGTATAATTCCTAGAATGATGTATCTGGATTTGCGCGGAGATTTTGCCCTTCTAATGTACTAAATTTGTTCCGGAGAAATGGATTCTCCGGAACAAGGTACTGAATTGAATTGTCTGAAGTTCGTTGAATAAAAGAGGGTGCATATGGACTGGTTCTACGTTGTCTTTGGATTTTTCGGCCTATTAGCTATGTTGAGTGCAGTTTATGAGTGGACGTGGATATGGAAACTTGCTAGAGGAGGATATTTACCAAATCAGGTCGGTTGGCACAACACTAGACTTCTGTATTTGGTAGGTGGCTCCGGGGTTCTTGGCGCTGCTATTTCTCTTTCTTTACAGTCTTTGCTGTCAAGTAATTCCGTACTTTTTTTTGCTGTTGGTTTCCTACTTGCCAGTGGTCTGACAGCGATACTGTTCAATTCCCGACAGAATCAATCAATCGTGTCGTTTTTATTGAACAAGGAGAAAAAGTAGTTCAGAAACTACCATGATGCGTTCAAGCAGCACATAAGGTAGGCAAGTTCAGGACGAGTGAAGTCAGTATGTGCTACACGATAGGCAGAAATTGAGTTTGTAAATGTCCTAATGCAGGACACAGAAAGTGTCTCTACACTTCCTTTATAGACGCAAAGTCCTGACCCCTTCCCCCTGATTTTTGCTACGATTGAGTCATCAATTGGGCGAACAGTCAGGACGTAACAATGAAAAACACAACACCAGACGCGCTCCCTCAATCAGGAGCGCGTCCACTTTCAAAAACAGAACACACGTTCTGCAATACGTTCTCCCAAATCACCCATTTTCAAGTACACTGAAATTGAGTACACGAAGGCTGAACCTGCATGAATCTGCCCTTGACCAACCCACCCGACCCCTATTTTGCAGCAAATTGCTGCCGTTTTCCCCCGTTCTTCCCGTATTGCCGCCATTTTTTTGTTGCGCGGCGGCGGCAACAAGTATAAGGTGATGCTTTTGCCTACAATCGCCTATATGTGTTAACATAGGACGATAACGGCAACTTAACAACTGAAACCTACAGCTACGACGCCACGGGCCGCCTGATCGGTCTGACCGCCTGGGGCAACCAACACAGCGACTTCCACTACGACAAAGTCGGACGCCATGTCAGCACTCAACGACCCAATGGCCTGCTGAGCGATTACGCCTACAACCCAGCCGGCCACCTGCACCGGATACGCCACCGGGCGGGCAGCAGCCTACGGGGCCAGTTCAACTACACTGTCGATGGACGCGGCAATCGCACCCGTGCCTTTGAGCGCGTGGCCCAATCCACAACGGTCTCCGCCACCTACAACAAGTCAGCCAGCCAAGTCACCTTCCCCAGAGGCACCTGGACCGATGACGGAGCATACAAGAAAACCACTCAGTTCAGCAGCCAGATGCAGATCGCCTACACCGGCGACGAAGCGTTGTTAACAGTGGGTGTGGGTCCAGACCATGGCATAATCGACATCAGCATCAACGGCTGGTTCTGGCGCCGCTGCAACACCTATGCCGAGACAGCAAGTGAGCAGGTCATCCATCTGCCCCAGGTGGTCAAGCCAGACGACGCAACCACCGGCAAGCTCAGCATCGAGGTCCGCTCGGACAAGCATTTCCGCTCCACTGGCCGCGTCTTCCGCTTCAAACAGTTGCAGGTCATCGACACCACCTATAATGAAAGAACCATCGACTATACGTATGATGGTTTGTCCCGGCTCCTAACTGCCAACTATGATGGTGGGGCAGTCGAGTACACCTACGGCTACGACCTAGCTGGCAACCTGACCAACATGAACGGTGCCACCCGTACTTACAACGCCACCAACCAACTCACCAACGACGGCACCAACACACTCACCTACGACGCCAACGGCAACTTAACATCCAACGGCACCAACACCTACACCTGGGACCACGCCAACCGGATGCTCACCGCACCCAACAACACATCTTACACCTACGACGGCCTCGGCAACCGCATCAGCCAGTCCATCGGCACAACCACCCCAACCGTGACCCAATACCTGCTGGACACCCAACCCGGCCTAACCAAAGTCCTCGCTCAAACAACAGGCACCAACACCAACCACTTCATTCATGCACCACGCGGCATCCACGCCATGCAGAACAACGCAGGCGACTGGTCGTATATGGCACAAGATGGCTTGGGCAGTGTTCGCAGTCTGATTGACGCAACGTTAGGCGTAGACACAACCCATAACTACGATCCCTATGGCAACTACATCGGTACTGCACCCACCAACGGCTACTTTGGTTTCACCGGCGAACAAACTGATAGCAATGGTCAGGTTTACCTGAGGGCGAGGTACTACAATCCGAGTATAGGTATATTCAGTTCGCTTGATCCGTTTGAAGTGGGCAATCGTTACGCTTATGTCAATGGCAACCCTGTCAATTTTACTGACCCAAGCGGTTTTCAGGGTGATTCTCCTGAACCAGGATCAGATGCACCTGCTCCTGTACAGTTTTGTCGTAGCCAGCCGGGTATCTGGAAAGGACTATGCTTTAGCACACTCTTAAAGGAAGCTGCTTTGATGTTTATTGAAGAAGATTCCGACTACTCATCATTATTTGATCTGATTGGAATCGAGAATGAAACACTACGCCAAGCAGCGGATGAATCGTGGGCTTTTGCGGGTAATCTCATGCTAAATTACCTAGGATGGTACGGGAGCCTTTTCCGGGAAACCTGGCGACTGGGTGAAGCAAGATACGTCAATATGTGTCGTGCCTTGAATGCTTCTTCTGCCGTTAGAAATGCTCTACAGACCAATTTTGTCAACTGTGTCCTGAAGTCGGATCGGTCAGCATGTGGGAGCATTGATCCGGGTATTCAGGCATTAGATACAGGGGGTGCTAGTCTACTTGAAACGGCGCTTGCCCGAAAGGATAACAACGGTTCATCATACTCGATTGATTACGGTGACTGGCGTTTCAGAGTGGGTTTTAATCCAGAGGAGACTCCTGATTTAAAACATGCCTTTGCTACCTTAACTGTCGGCCCATACTCTGACTCGGTGAATGTGCAGGCAGAAGGGAATGATCTCATATTCACGACACAACTGGAGTTCTGGGACAACTATGATTGGATTGATCACGCTGACCCTGCGGCTGAGGGAAACCACCCGTTTGGAATGGTTGCAAGCGACCTCCAATCAGTGGCAAAGCTCAGGCTGGCAAAACCCTATACGCTTTATGGCAGCATTGTCTATAACGTTCGGGTGAAAAACTGTAACATCGATTGTGCGAACAACACACCTCTAGGTGCCTATACCTATGAGAGCAGTATTGAGTGTGTCAATCCGCCAGGTAAAAGTGATTTTATCACAGTATCTCTTGGGACAGCGGGCTACAGCCCCAGACATACGAGTGAGAACACAGATAATGTCGAATACTATCCATAGGAGTAAAAGGGGACCCATGCAAGACTATACACGCGGAAAAACGGCAGACAAGGCGAAGGCGATGGTGTGGATTCCTGTCCTGATGATATGCCTTGCAATATTGGCGTGTTATGGGAACGTGAATATGAATACAATCTCACCCTTACCCTCTGTTGGATGTGAACCAGTGACCTTTGTTCTGAGGGGAGAAGCGGGTCATCTCTGGGATGCCACCCTGTTACCTGAGACCAAGTATCAGATAACGGTGAAAACAGAGGACGAGTTACATCCAATTATCTACATTGGACTTAGCGCGTCAATTGACCGAACATTGATTAATGATGAGGTCATCACATCTATGGATGAAGGTACAGCAACGACAACATTCATTGCTCCACAAGATGGGAAGGTCACAATAAGTGTCTACTCGCATGTAGGTGAAGACTACAAGAACTTAGGGGAACACAGCATAGCAGTGTGTGAAATCGAGGAATAAGTTGCAGTCCAGACTTTGACAAATTCCTCAATTGCAACCTCCACATTCCCTGATCTGTTTTTCTGGATCAGGGAATCCTTATCTGCAAAGCAGAATGAAAAGATGATCTACACTCCCACACTAAGCATCCCAGACGACGAAGCCACTGGCAAGCTCAGCATCCAGGTGCGTTCGGACAAGCATTTCCGCTCCACTGGCCATGTCTTCCGCTTCAAACAACTGGCCGTCATCGACACCACCTACACCGACACCACCATCGACTACACCTACGACGCCCTCTCTCGCCTGACTCAAGCCGACTACGACGACGGCACAACCATCTACGACTACGCCTATGATTTGGCCGGCAACCTGACCAACAACAACGGCAAGACCAGAACCTATAATGCCACCAACCAAATGACGAATGATGGCACCCACACACTCACCTACGATCCCAACGGCAACCTCACCAACGACGCCACGAGTTCGTATACTTGGGACCGCGCCAACCGGATGCTCACTGCACCCAACAACACATCCTACACCTACGACGGCCTCGGCAACCGCATCTCCCAGTCCATCGGCACAACCACCCCAACCGTGACCCAATATCTGTTGGACACCCAACCCGGCCTGACCAAGGTGTTAGCAGCCACAACCGGCACCAACACCGACCACTACATCCATAGTGTCAGAGGCATCCACGCACAATCCGATGGCACCAACTGGCAGTACATCACCCAAGATGGCCTCGGCTCCGTCCGCAGCCTGATTGACGCAACGTTAGGCGTCGACACCACCCACACTTACGATCCCTATGGCAACTACATCGGCACTGCACCCACCACTGCCTACTTCGGCTTCACCGGCGAACCACGCGACGCCAACGGCCTGCAATACCACCGCGCCCGCTACTACCACCCATCTCTGGGTGTGTTCCCGTCGCTTGATCCATTTGAAGGAGTGGCCAGTAGGCCGATGAGCTTGAACGGCTATAGCTGGGTCGAAGGTAACCCGATCATGCATACCGATCCGAGTGGGGAATTTATCGGTATCGGTGTTGCCATCGGCATCGGCATTGCGACGATTGTAGCCGGAGGGATTGGTCTAATGATTGCAAATCCCTGTAGCCATCCCAACTACAGACGGACAGAATGTGATGCGCTAGTCAAGACCGTCCAGGATATTTGCCTGACACCTTTTGATGCCCTAAATCGGGTAATAAACCCACCCGGCGTAGCTGATCCGGACCGAGAATACTATCCTGGGAACCCGCTGAAGAACCCACCGATCTGGACGCCAGTGCCAACGCGAGCACCCAGCCCGCCGCCCAAAACGCCGACACCAACACCGGGGTTGCCGTTCCCATCGCCCTACGATCTGTCAGACCCCAATCCAGGTGGGAACCCAGCACCAACACCCGGGACGAAGCCGCAACCACAACCGCAACCCACCCGAGTGCTAACGCCGAAGCAGACACCGGTACCTCAATATCACATTGCTTTGGGATATTCGGAATACCTTGAGACTATTGAAGGGGCAGACGATTTGTTTGTTGGAAATCTAAAGCAGGTACATGGAGATTTAGTTTATGAATGGCGAACTTGGCATGTAGGCTTCTTTTTTCCTGATGGTGTGCCTATGATAAACAAAGCAGCATATCCATATTATCCTGATGAGTTTGAAGCAGTGATGCGGCATCCTAAAACGCTCCAGACTCATTTCAATCTTGAGGGCTTCCTAGACCCGATGAAAGGAAATCATTCCACATATATGGAAGCTGTTTATAACTTTCCTAAAGACTCCGCCGGAAAATGCGACTGGAGTCAGGTAGGGGTTGGACCAGATGAGTATTCTATAACTGAATGGGAATTGTGCTATCTAGTACATGAACAACCTACTATGCTTGGCAAGACAACATTCTATGATAATGGGAGTATCTCTCCTATCATAGTTAGTCTATAGGGTTCAGGTAAGATTTTAGCGAGAGAAGACGATCATATGTTCGATGAATTGAAGCAAATTCAGGACAAATCACAATATGAATGCTTGGTTGGAGCTTATCAAATTGGACACTCAGAGTTGAAGATTCTTGTCCGAAATCGAACATCAGCTTTCAGAGATCTATTTTACATTGTCCTAGTAGACGTTAGATATTTTTCTGGACCATTCAAGTGGATTGGAGTTAACTTCAAGCTAGGCTCTGTACAGGAGTGTTGGGAGAAACTAGTTCGGGCAAAGGTGATCCTAGATGACCCTTCTTTGCGCGAAAAATCTAGAATGAGGTTATATAGGGTAGATCTTGAAGATAGCGCTGTAGAGGTAATAGCAAGTAATGCCTACATCATACGTGAAGATTCGAAATAGCAACTACCCCAAGAATATCGATTAACTTGCTACAATCCGATGATGTGTCTCCCTGTTTTACTGCTGGCAAAACAGGGAGTTTCTGTTTTTACAGTGGGATAGATAATTATATGTGTAATGGCAACCTGACACTCACACATACGACCAGGGCCACGTCCACTCTCAAACACAGAACACACGTTCTGCGACACGTTCTCCCAAACCACCATTTTCCAGCTAAACTGAAACTAAGCACACGAAGGCTGAACCTGCATGAAACTGCTCTTGACCAACCCACCCGACCCCTATTTTGCTGCAAATTGCTGCCGATTCTCCGCCATTTCCCGCCGTTTTTCCCGAGTTGTCCGCCTGGTCTCTCGTATTGCCGCCATTTTTTCTTCTTCTGCGGCGGCAACAAGCATGAAGTGACGATTTTGCCCATAATCTGGTAAACTGGCATGATACAAACAACTACCACTACGATCTCAACGGCAACTTAACAACTGACAGCTACAACCCCGCCGGCCACCTGCGCCGAGTTCGCCACCGTGCAGGCAGCAGTCTGCGCAGCCAGTTCAACTACGAAGTAGATAAGCGCGGCAATCGCACTCGTGCTTTTGAGCGCCTGGCCCAATCCACAACGGTCTCCGCCACCTACAACAAGTCAGCCAGCCAGGTCACCTTCACCAGAGGCACTTGGACCGACGTCGGCGACTTCAAGCAGACGGCACAGTTCAGTGGCCGCATGCAGATCGCCTACACCGGCGACGAGGCCCTCCTCACCATCGGCACCGGCCCCGATCACGGCATGATCGACATCAGCATCAACGGCCGCTACTGGCGCCGCTTCAACACCTACACCGCCCAACCCGGCGAGCGCGTCCTCCACATCCCAGCAGTCCCAACCCCACCAGGCGAGACATTCGGCAAGCTCAGCATCAAGGTGCGTTCGGACAACCATTTCCGCTCCACTGGCCACGTCTTCCGCTTCAAACAACTGGCCGTCATCGACACCACTTATAATGAAAGAACCATCGACTATACGTATGATGGTTTGTCCCGCCTCCTAACCGCCAACTATGATGGTGGGGCAGACGAGTATACCTACGGCTACGACCTAGCTGGGAATCTGACGAACAACAACGGCACTGGACAACCTCCGGTTGTACGCACCTTCAACGCCGCCAACCAACTCACCAACGATGGCACCCACACCCTCACCTACGATGCCAACGGCAACCTCACCAACGACGGCACCAACACCTACACCTGGGACCACGCCAGCCGGATGCTCACCGCACCCAACAACACATCTTACACCTACGACGGCCTCGGCAACCGAGTATCACAAACCGTTGGCACAACCGCGACAAACTACCTCCTCGACCTCCAACCCGGCCTAACCAAAGTGTTAGCAGCCACAACCGGAGCCAACACCGACCACTACATCCACGCCTCACGCGGCATCCACGCGATGGAAAGCCATGCGGGTGATTGGTCATACACCGCCCAAGACGGCCTCGGCTCCGTCCGCAGCCTCATCGACGCAACCCTCGGCGTGGACACAACCCACACTTACGATCCCTATGGCAACTACATCGGCACTGCACCGACAGATAGCTATTTTGGTTTCACCGGCGAACAAACCGACGCCAATGGCCAACTCTACCTCAGAGCCAGATACTACAATCCAGCCTTGGCCATCTTCCCCTCCCTCGACCCCTTTGAAGGCACGATGGCTCGCCCCATGTCCCTCAATGGCTACGCCTACGTCGAAGGCAATCCCATCCTACATACTGACCCAGCTGGACAGCAAGTCAATTGTTCATACGTTTTGCCGGAAGATGATGGAGACAATTGTGCTGCTTGCAGACAACTTATTTGCAGACACAATCAGGTGAATGTAGGCGCTAATCCTAATTTCCCGCCTGAATCCTATCGGTTTCAAGAATACCTTGACTGTCTATCCAGATGTAAATCCACACCATATACCTTCCAAGGTGGTAACAAGGGTTCACTCATAGCTCGCATTGTAGATCAAATCCTATCAGGCGCTTCAGAACCCATTCCTGATAATCCCTGTGCCAAACCCTACAAAGGAGGTCTTTATGTTGAAGGTATAGTCGTGAGTGCTGGTTTAGTATTTGCTCCAACTGGCGGATGGGAAAGGGTCTGGGATTTCGCCAATATGCAAGTCTCAAACTTCGGCTATGGCGGTTTCGCAGGAGGAGCGATAGCTGGGGCGAGTCTCGGAATGTATGCTGGTGTAGGCGGAGGATTTGAACGCAATGGAGAGACAGGAATAGATGAACAATACGCCGGAAGATTCGAAGGAAGAGAGGGGGGCGTTGGTTTGGCTCTTGCGTCTGGCTTAGCTATTGGCGGGTTCAACTCACCTGCTGGCTCGGATCCTTGGATTTACGCCACTTATGCTGCGGCAACCATAGGACTTTCTATTGAGGATTTAATTGCTGGCGCCTCAGTCAACAAAACAGAGTATAAAGCTCAAGGAAATGTTGAGAGTTTTGTTAAAGGCAAATATGTTGTCCCTGATGAAGTTGCGATCAGTGTGCAAAACGGATGGATAACAGGGCAGATACTTGGCCCAATTCGGGCTGAAGTGGTTCTTCCTCAACTGTTTACCCTCTTAGCTGTAATGCGAAATAGAATGTCGCTGACTGCTCGGAAATGGGCAGAAATCTACAACACCCGTACAGATTGCGAAAAGGGGGGTAGACCCCCATATCCTGATCCCCGTGTAACACGGCATATGGATTGTTAAGCCATAATTCTAAGGGGCAGCCAGTGAAATCTTGCTGGCTGCTCCTTGGATATAGGAGACTGCTCATGCTCAAAGCCATATTATCTAACTCTTTTACCCACAAGATCATTGTAGTTGGTTTCATATCCATTCTGATCCCCTGCAGCGTATTTGGCCTCTTCCCATCATTGCTTGTACAGATCCAGTGTTCATCAGATGTAAATAAATCTTCTGAAGCACGCAAGGTTCTTGAAGCTAGCGTAAACTACGAACACCTGTGGGACTTCGAAACATCATTTATCGCTAAAGGTGCTGTGAAATCGATAGATAATCTCGTAGTCTTCTCAGACGGAGATTGCCGTCGAGTTGTTGCCCTTAACATAGAATCTGGTGATAATGCGTGGACATATTCATATGGATTCCCTAAACGTATTTCCGCAGATTCTACACGGGGATATATTTATGTCTATATACTAGGAAATAATGAATTAGTAGCCTTGAACAAAGCCGGGGAACAGGTATGGAAAAATGAAACACTGAGGGGGAAGCGCGGGGGAATCATACCATATACTCTATCTGAAGGTAATCTTGTTGCATATATACCATCAAGGAGATTTGTTCAAGTCAATCCAGATACGGGTGAATTTGGAGAAAATATATCTTTGCCAGATACTTTCTTTGTAATCGGGGGTGAACATTTCTGGCAGGTATACAATGGTCAGCTTATTGCAAGAGACTCACAATTTGTCAATTCACCGTGGCGTTCTGAATATCAAGGGTTAACACAGTGCTGTTTGGAACAGGTCGAAGTCTTGCCAGACTTGATCCTCTTGCGTTTTGTAAGTGAAATAATCGCTCTGGATCGAGAAAGGGGTCAACTACTCTGGCGCTTCTCAGAGGATGATGTGGTCTCTAATTTTGCTGTGGTAGATAACAGGGTGTTTTTTCTTGATGTGAATGCAAAACTATCTGTGTTAGAGACAAGTTCAGGCCAGGTTTTAGAGACGATTCAGTTTGCCCCTCCCAATGAGAAAGCGAGAAACATCTCAAATAGTGGACATGTAATTGGCAGTAGTAAGCTGGTTGCCACTGATGATATTGTCGCAGTTTATTTTGGAGATACTCACATCCTATCTGCATACCGAATTAACTTTGAAGATGGGGGTTCAGAGTAAACGACTGCAAGCCGACTCCCTTGCTTGACGCCCCCAACCAAGAGTGCGTCCACTCTCAAACACTGAACACACGTTCTGCGATATGTTCTCCCAAACCACCGTTTTTCAGCTAAACTGAAACTAATCACACGAAGGTTGAACCCGTATGAATCTGCCCTTGACCAACCCACCCGACCCCTATTTTGCCGCAAATTGCTGCCGATTCTCCGCCATTTGCCACAATTTCTTGCCGTTTTCCCCCGTATTTTCCCTGGCTCTCCGCCGGTTCTCCCGTATTGCCGCCATTTTTTTGTTGCGTGGCGGCGGCAACAAGTATAAGATGATGCTTTTGCCTACAATCGCCTATATGTGTTAACATAGGACGATAACGGCAACTTAACAATTGAAACCTACAGCTACGACGCTGCCCGTCGCCTGACCTCTGTCGGCTTCGACAGCAACGGCGACGGCACCGTGGACGAAACCGTCAGTTACGCCTACGACGCCGGCGGCCTGCGCACCCAGATGACGCTCCCCGGCAGCAAGACCATCGCCTACAGCTACGACGCCACGGGCCGCTTGATCGGTCTGACCGCCTGGGACGACCAACACAGCGACTTCCACTACGACAAAGTCGGACGCCATGTCGGCACCCAACGCCCCAATGGCCTGTCGAGTGGCTACGCCTATGATCCGGCCAGTCGTTTGCGCCGAGTTCGCCACCGTGCAGGCAGCAGCCTACGGGGCCAATTCAACTACACTGTCGATGGACGCGGCAATCGCACCCGTGCTTTTGAGCGCCTAGCCCAATCCACAACGGTCACAGCCACCTACAACAAGTCGGCCAGCCAGGTCACCTTCCCCACCGGCACCTGGACCGACGCTGGCGACTTCAAGCAGACGGCACAGTTCAGTGGCCGCATGCAGATCGCCTACACCGGCGACGAAGCGTTGTTAACAGTGGGTGTGGGACCAGACCATGGCATAATCGACATCAGCATCAACGGCCGCTACTGGCGCCGCTTCGATGCCTACGCCACCACCCCAGCCGAACGCGTGATCCACCTCCCAGAGGTGACAACCCCACCAGGGGCGACTAGTGGGGTGATCGAGATTCGCAATCGCTCAGATCGCCATCATCGCTCCACTGGCCATGTCTTCCGCTTCAAACAACTCACCGTCATCGACACCACTTATAATGAAAGAACCATCGACTATACGTATGATGGTTTGTCCCGGCTCCTAACTGCCAACTATGATGGTGGGGCAGTCGAGTACACCTACGGCTACGACCTAGCTGGGAATCTGACGAACAACAACGGCAAGACCAGAACCTATAATGCCACCAACCAACTCACCAACGACGGCACCAATGTGCTAACCTACGACGCCAACGGCAACTTAACATCCAACGGCACCAACACCTACACCTGGGACAGAGCCAACCGGATGCTCACTGCACCCAACAACACATCCTATGCCTACGACGGCCTCGGCAACCGCATCAGCCAGTCCATCGGCACAACCAACCCAACCGTGACCCAATACCTGTTGGACACCCAACCCGGCCTGACCAAAGTGTTAGCAGCCACAACCGGCATCAACACCGACCACTACATCCACGCTCCCCAAGGCTCGAATGTGCCCGGCATCCACGCCATGCAAAGCAACACAGGCGACTGGTCGTATATGGCACAAGACGGCTTGGGCAGCGTCCGCAGCCTCATCAACAGCACCCTCAACGTCTCATCTGTCCAGAACTACGCACCCTATGGCGAGCCATTCGGCACCGTCGGCAACTTCAATACCCCCTTCGCCTTCACTGGCGAACAAACCGACGCCAATGATATGCTCTTCCTCCGCGCCCGCTACTACAATCCATCACTCGGTGTGTTCCCCTCCCTTGACCCCTTTGAAGGCACGATGGCTCGCCCCATGTCCCTCAACGGCTACTCCTGGGTCGAAGGCAATCCGGTCAGTCGTCGTGATCCTCGTGGACTCCAAGCAGTAGACTGGAATCATGCATTACAAAACCCACCGTCACTATTGAATGCGGCTTTCGATTTCCCTAACTTTACGAGTTATCTTGCCGATTTGGTTCATAACGCAGGATTAATCAACAGGGAAACAGCGAACCCAGAGGACTTGGCTCTCATACTTCTCATCGAACAACTCAATACCTATAGGTGTCAGCTACAGAACTCAGGGAGAAGCGAAGAATACTTGAATTGGGAACTCTGGCTGCGGCTGTTTGCCAATGGTATCGACATTAGTGACAGGCGGAACAGTTATGATCCATTCAATTATCTTCAAAATGTTCAGTGCAGTCAGAATGTATTTGGTGGCACGTTCGGATGTCTTGATCCAGTATTGGTCGGTTCAGCCGCTTTCCAAAGTACCCTTGGGAGGCAACTCCTTCAACAATGCTTGCCTCTTCGTGCTCAGAATCCTGGAATTGTCGGTGCTACTGGCGGCACACTAGATCGTTTGCTTAGAGACAGATGTTCCCAACCTATTTCACCACCAGCAGATACTCCTAGTGGTATCCCGTGGGAGATTTACTCTTGGTGGATGGACAACATGGTCTACAGTCAGTGGTCACAGGATGTTCGCGCTGATCCTGTCAGGCGAGGGAGCGAAGCTGTATTCACAGGATGGTCAATTGTCGTTTCGTTTGGGAATCCCGCCTCGCTTGCAGGAGCTACTCCGAAAGTAATTCAATTGCTAAATGCAGCAAGGCTGGGAGTATGGACGTATGTTGGAGGGACAGTGACTCACAATCTCATAAACGATGAAGGCAATATATTAGAGGGAGTATCTCCGATTACTGTTGGGCAAAGTGCAATATCTGCTGCGATTTTAGCAGGACTAAACGCGTACTTTATACCTCAGTTGGAAATCGCAGGAAACCCTAACACTAACATAGCGATGTTTGCTGGATTGGTTGGTAGTCTCTATGCAACTGTCGAATATGCTACTACAGAAGATGATCTATCTACGGCTGGAGTACTTTTCGAATCACTATCAGGATTATCTAATGCTATCGCTGCTTATGACAGCAAAATCGGTACAACACTAGAACTCATTATCGATTTTGTTAAAGAAACTGTGAGCGCAGGCATCGATTGATCAGGTATTACACCCGGTATAGATCAATAAATGATATACAGAGGCTAGATTTAGTCTCTGTATATGTTCCTAAATTAATCGCAAAGGAAAACAAATGTTACATGCTATTGCTCAAGGTATAGTTGGCTGTTTGATTTTTTCTGGCATTTACTTCGCTTTGTCTGGGATTTCCCTTACTTTTTATGTTGCTAAATACCGTCCATCCCAGAATGATTTACGTGTTTTTCTCACGAATCTTAAATTTCCAATGGACAGAATTGTAGGTTTGTTACCTACTGGAAAACCTGATGGTGCATCTGAATACCTAAGTAAAATTGAATATAGGAATGCACAGGTATTACGCTATGTGAGCAGTTTAGTAATTATTGGTATTCTGATTTTGATTGGTTATGGTTTACTTCAGCAAAGTAGTAAAGAGGGTAGGATCACTGCCTCAATGATTTTTATCTTTTGCTGTATAGGCTCTTACTTAGCATGGCGTTTTGGCCATAAGTTCGTTGTTGTCAACACTAAAAGTATTTAGGTTATGGAGTGTACAACGATCCTCCTGCTGCCTTTGATTTACATTCTCAGATGATACACCATGCCCCAATTCTGCTACACTGTGTTCATCAATCATATGTTCATTACGACCAACGCAACCGCCGCACCAGGCTGACCAATCCACTCGCCCATGAGTGGCGCACAGCTTACGCCGACCTCAGCAACGGCGGCACGCAGACCACCCAGACCTATCCGGGACTGGCGACAGGCGCCAGCTACGATGTCACCCGCGAGTTTGACCGGCTGGGCCGGCTGAACAGCATCGACTACAACAGCACGACCACACCGGACGTGGCCTTCAGCTACGACATCGCCGGCAATCGCACTCAGATGACGGAGCGCACGGGCACGACGGACAACCGTATCACCCACTTTGGCTATGACGACCAACGCCGTCTGACCCGTGTCGGCTTCGACACCAACGGCGACGGCACCGTGGACGAAACCGTCAGCTACAGCTACGACGCCGGCGGCAATCGCACCCAGATGACGCTCCCTGGCAGCAAGACCATCACCTACAGCTACGACGCCAACGGCCGCCTGATCGGTCTGACCGCCTGGGGAAACCAACACAGCGACTTCCACTACGACAAAGCTGGACGCCACGTCAGCACCCAGCGTCCCAACGGCCTGTCGAGTGATTATGCCTACAACCCAGCCGGCCACCTGCGCCGAGTTCGCCACCGTGCAGGCAGCAGCCTACGGGGCCAATTCAACTACACCGTCGATGGACGCGGCAACCGCACCCGTGCTTTTGAGCACATGGCCACGGCCACCACCGTCACCAATACACTGACTAAAACAGACACCGCCGTTACCTTCCCCAGAGGCACCTGGACCGACGCTGGCGACTTCAAGCAGACGGCACAGTTCAGCGGCCGCATGCAGATCGCCTACACCGGCGACGAGGGCCTCCTCACCATCGGCACCGGCCCCGATCACGGACAGGTCGATCTCTACATCAACGACAACTACTGGCGCCGCTTCGATGCCTACACCGCCCAACCCGGCGAGCAGGTCATCCACATCCCAGCAGTCCCAACCCCACCAGGGGCGACTAGTGGGGTGATCGAGATTCGCAATCGCTCGGATCGCCATCATCGCTCCACTGGCCGCGTCTTCCGCTTCAAACAACTCGCCGTCATCGACACCACATATAATGAAAGAACCATCGACTACACCTACGATGGCTTATCTCGTTTGCTTCAAGCAGATTATGATAATGGCGATAGGGTGTATGATTTCAGCTTTGACCTCGCTGGCAACCGTCTACAAGAAGCCCTGAGCGGAACTGGCGTCACTGCCAAAACCACCAACTACACCTACAATGCCGCCAACCAACTGACCAACGATGGCACCCACACACTCACCTACGACCCCAACGGCAACCTAACATCTGACGGCACCAACACCTACACCTGGGACCGCGCCAACCGGATGCTCATCGCACCGGGCAGCACCACCTACAAGTACGATGGCTTGGGCAATCGTATCCAGCAAACTGTCAGCAGTGTTGTGACAGACTATCTGTTGGACCTCCAACCGGGGCTGACCAAGGTGCTTGGCGATAGCGATGGCAACCACTACATCCATGCTCCCCGCGGCCTCCACGCGATGCAGAACAACGCAGGCGAGTGGTCATACACTGCCCAAGACGGCCTCGGCTCCGTCCGTGGATTGATTGACACAACGTTGGGTGTCGATTCAGTCCAATCTTACAACCCCTACGGCGTCCCAGACGGCAACTATGGCACTGGCTTCGGCTTCACCGGCGAACAAACCGACCCGACAGGGCAGCTATACTTGCGCGCCCGCTACTACAACCCATCCCTCGCCATCTTCCCCTCCCTCGACCCCTTTGAAGGCACAATGGCTCGCCCAATGAGTTTGAACGGCTACTCCTATGTCGAAGGCAATCCAATCATGAACACCGACCCATCTGGAATGGCTGTTGATTTAGGTAAGATTGAGAAAGGGGAAACGACCTATTCGTGTAACTGTGGCTGGATTGATTGGGAACATGCCAATCCGATCCATCCGATGAATGTGATCCGCACCGTTAAGAATGCCATGTCCCATCCAGACTGTCAGACGGATTCAACCTGCACAGGGTTTGTCTTTCAAACCACCCTCAAGACTTGGACAGGTCATCAGATGCGGACATCAGGCACTGGGTTATACGGTCCGTTCAAGAGTGGAAATAAGCTCCCTTGGTATTTCATCCCGTGTAACTTGACTGATACGTGGCAAAGTGTTGCCTGGTCCATCTACAGTGACTTAGTCCGGGAATTTGAGAGCCAAGAACAGGGCAGTTGGAATCCTATTGCACGGACATCAGGGTATTCTGTCGAAGACTTGCCCTCCTATTTGATGGCGTTTGCGATTGCCCAATTGCTGGAAGAGGTGGGGTTAGGGGATCGATTATATGCCCAAGAAAATCACCTCGAATTTGGAAAGCTCGCAATGTCTGAGATTGTGACCCTTTCAGAATGTGATGTCATTTGGGATATCGAAGCGAACAAGGAAATCTATAGGGAGGACACGGTTAGAGAGCTGGAGAACACAGGATTTCTACCCGTCGATCGTTCTAGTGCGTTGAGTAGATGGTGTCGAGGTTCGCTAGATGCCAGCCGTATTCCCTCGTGGCTTACAGCCTTACAAGCTAGCCCGGTTAGAACATTCCGCAAGTCAGATGGTAAGAGTGGGTGTAATGATGATCCTTTGAAGTTGCCTTATCCGAACGATCCTGACAACCCCGCTGATGTAGTTGACCCAGAGACATTGCTTTTGCATAAGTGTGGAGGATGTTGATGTTCACTCGAAGGAGATTGAGGACAGGCTGTTTGAGTCTTGTTGCGATGTTGGTTATGGGATATTTGGCTGCCCTGGTTTACTCAAAAAATGCAGGGAGATGGGCAAGTTCTAATGTCATCTCAATCCCAGCAGAGAGCGAGTTCATTACTGAGGTAGAGTACGAAGAAGATGGGTATCATAATCTGTTGAGGCTCTACACAATGCCAACCAGTATCCAGGATGTGAGAAACTGGTACCTCAAAAACTGGTATGACTCAATAGGATGGTCAATGTCACCAGTAGATGAAAGCACTCAAGAAGATATAACACACTATAATCTGGTTTATGGGGGCATAGATCACTGGGAATATGAACTACTGTACATAACCGCAGTACTAACACTCAATCCCAATTACAAACTCAGGTTGCCGGATTGCTTTGATGCCGTGGTTTACCGCTCCATTGACCTAGTAGACTATCCAGCATTTGAAGAACATCTCTCAGGTATTGAAGTGCCAAAGGATAGGACTGTCCTTCTGGTTAACACTTGTTGGCCGGATTTCTAAGTGATACTGTGGCATGTACTTGAGAAGATGTGAGTTGAAGCTATATCTCCCTAATCTGCTACGGTTGGTTAGGGAGGTTTCCTCAGTTCCAATGACAATCCAGATGACCTCTGGGAAGGTCACCTGGACCGACGACGGAGCATACAAGAAAACCACCCAGTTCAGTGGCCGCATGCAGATCGCCTACACCGGCGACGAGGCCCTCCTCACTATCGGCACCGGCCCCGATCACGGCATGATCGACATCAGCATCAATGACTGGTTCTGGCGCAGCTTCAACACCTACGCCACCACCCCAGCCGAGCGTGTGATCCACCTCCCACAAGTCCCAACCCTACCAGGCGAGACATCCGGCACCCTGGAGATCCGCAACCACTCAGACCGCCATCGTCGCTCCACTGGCTACGTCTTCCGCTTCAAACAACTCGCGGTGATAGATGCCACATATAATGAAAGAACCATCGACTATACGTATGATGGTTTGTCCCGCCTCCTAACTGCCAACTATGATGGTGGGACAGTCGAGTACACCTACGGCTACGACCTAGCTGGGAATCTGACGAACATGAACGGTGCCACCCGCACCTACAACGCCGCCAACCAGATGACCAACGATGGCACCAACACACTCACCTACGACGCCAACGGCAACCTCACCAACGACGGGACGAATAGCTACACCTGGGACCGCGCCAACCGGATGCTCACCGCACCCAACAACACATCTTACACCTACGACGGCCTCGGCAACCGAGTATCACAAACCGTTGGCACAACCGCAACTAACTATCTCCTCGACCTCCAACCCGGCTTGGTGAAGGTACTCAGGCAGAGTGATGGAACCAACACTAACCACTACATCCATAGTGTCAGAGGCATCCACGCACAATCCGACGGCACCAACTGGCAATACATCACCCAAGATGGCCTCGGCTCCGTCCGCAGCCTCATCGACTCCACCCTCGGCGTGGATTCTACTCACACGTACGACCCCTACGGCAACTACATCGGTACTGCACCCACCACCGCCTACTTCGGCTTCACCGGCGAACAAACGGATAGTAATGGTCAGATGTATCTCAGAGCCAGATACTATGATCCAAGCTTGGGTGTATTCAATTCACTCGATTTCTTCGAGGGCACAATGGGGCGTCCAATGAGCTTAAACGGATACAGTTGGGTTGAAGGCAATGTGCCCAATATGGCAGACCCAACTGGTATGGACGCAGCTTTGGCGAATAGGTTGAATTCGGACTTGTGCAATTCACAGCCTCAACCAGAGTGTTCTAGCATTGATGACCTAATATCGGCAAACCTTCTTATTCCTGATACATTCATGTATCCGATTAGTACACCTGAAATAGACCCAGATGCAGCAATGGGTGAGTACAACTCACTTGGCAATCGTCTATTTCTCAAGATGATGTACACACTCTGGTATGAATCGGTGTTCAGATTAGGTTCAGGTGTAATGGCTATGATGGGGCGGAACATGGCAGCGAGTCACATGCTCCATTATTTGGATGGAACAGGAGAGCCTCGTTTTGTTGATGTTGACCAGTTGTTATCAGATGTTCCTGAAATTGCAAGTAGGGTCAGTGATTCTTATGACGGACAGATAAAGCCAGAGATTGAGAAGATTGCCCGTCAAATCTATGACGGAACATCATGTCAACAAGTTTTGTTCGAGCCTTCCATCTTTGGAAACGTTTCAGGTACAGAAAACGGATGGGTCAAGAACTTTAACACCTATGCAGGACAAAATAGCTCAGGCGCAATAGCGGATTGGTTCTATGGTTTGGGTGCATTCTACTATGGCTATTCTGGCGCAATATCAATCACACCAATAGATGAGAATAACTTCACACTCAATGTCTGTTACGTTGTTAATCTGTATGACAGATATGATTGGCATCCCGAATTGAACGCCAATTTTGGTCTAATCACTGTACCTGATACAGAGCCTGGTTTCTTGCATCTATTCGGCACTGCAAGAGAATATGATATATTGGGTGTGTCTAGCTTTAGATGTGACACGTTCAGCTTATCACTATGATAGTTCATCTAGCATTTGAGCCGATTAGACTCTTTATGGAACCACAAGTTTGCAACTGCGTGGTTCCATAATACGTAATTTGCAATACCTTTGGGAAAGGTCATGGCTGAGTTTGGCCTTTCCCAGATATCCTTCTCAATGTTTGATTACTGTCAATCACAGTACAGGAGTGAATGGCTTGACTCACTTGAAACTTATCATCACATTTCTGACTGCGCTTATGATTCTTCCATTGTCGGGCTGTGAAAAAGGTCTAAATGAGTTAGAACTTGCAGAACAGTATATTGAAATCCCGCAAGATGCTCAAGAGATTTCAACGCATTATGTTGGCGAAGGTCAAGCAAGATTTATGTATGTTACGTTCCAACTGCCGAGCATAGCTCTTGATAGTTTTGTCAATACGTTGTGCTTAGGTAATGATGAATTGGAATCTGACTATACGTTCAATCTTGAGAGTAGCCTATATGAGAAGCCCTCTTGGTTTACACCTGAATGGGAGAGGGTAAAGGGGGGAGAATGTGTCGAAAAAAATGTAGGTTACACAATTGTTATCGAAGAAGACAGTCAGCAAAGTAAGGTGTTTATTCTGTTAGCATGGTAGCAGATTGCCAGCTTATGTTTTGCCACATTACTGCCTCCCAGCTGGGAAGCTACTACCAAATACATTCAGTAATTCCCCAATATACAAGTCAACTATCGCTATGTTTTCCAAGCACCTACACTGCCTATGGCAATCCCATCAGCCCCATCAATACATGTAGTGTCTGAAAATTCGGATTTTGCAAAGGCTCGTTGGGTTTGAAGATTCGCCTTTACACAGATACAGAAAGTGTCTGAAAAGTTCCATTTACATACCCCAAAAGTCTTGACTTTCACCCCCTGCTAGCTGCTACGATGTAGACATCAATCGGGCGAACAGTCAGGACGTAACCATGCAAATCACAACACCAGACGCGCTCCTGATTGAGGGAGCGCGTCTACTTTCAAACACGGAACACACGTTCTGCGATATGTTCTCCCAAATCACCCATTTTCAGCTAAACTGAAACTAAGCACACGAAGACTGAGCCTGCATGAAACTGCTCTTGACCAACCCACTCAGCATCCGTTTTTGCTGCCGGTTCTCCGCCAGTTCTCCGCCTGGTCTCCCGTATTGCCGCCATTTTTTTGTTGCGCGGCGGCGGCAACAAGTATAAGGTGATGCTTTTGCCTACAATCGCCTATATGTGTTAATATAGGACGATAACGGCAACTTAACAACTGAAACCTACAGCTACGACGCCAATGGCCGCCTGATCGGTCTGACCGCCTGGGGCAACCAACACAGCGACTTCCACTACGACAAAGTCGGACGCCATGTGGCCACCCAACGCCCCAACGGCCTCCTCAGCGATTACGCCTACAACCCAGCCGGCCACCTGCGCCGAGTTCGCCACCGTGCAGGCAGCAGCCTACGGGGCCAGTTCAACTACACTGTCGATGGACGCGGCAATCGCACCCGTGCCTATGAAAGAGTCGCCCAGTCCACCACCGTCACCAATACACTGACTAAAACAGACACCGCCGTCACCTTTACCAGAGGCACCTGGACCGATGACGGAGCATACAAGAAAACCACCCAGTTCAGTGGCCGCATGCAGATCGCCTACACCGGCGACGAAGCGTTGTTAACAGTGGGTGTGGGACCAGACCATGGCATAATCGACATCAGCATCAACGGCCGCTACTGGCGCCGCTTCGATGCCTACGCCACCACCCCAGCCGAACGCGTGATCCACCTCCCAGAGGTGACAACCCCGCAAGGCAAAACCACCGGCAAACTCAGCATCAAGGTGCGCTCAGATCGCCATCGCCGCTCCACCGGCTTCGTCTTCCGCTTCAAACAACTCGCCATCATCGACACCACCTACACCGACACCACCATCGACTACACCTACGACGCCCTCTCCCGCCTAACGCAAGCCGACTACGACGACGGCACAACCATCTACGACTACGCCTACGATTTGGCCGGCAACCTGACGAACAACAACGGCACTGGACAACCTCCGGTTGTACGCACCTTCAACGCCGCCAACCAGATGACCAACGACGGCACCAACACACTCACCTACGATCCCAACGGCAACCTCACCAGCGACGGCACCAACACCTACACCTGGGACCGCGCCAACCGTCTGGCCAAAGTGGACAACGGCACACCCGCCGACCTGACCGCCTACGCCTATGACGGCTTGAACAACCGCATCAGCCAGTCCATCGGCACAACCAACCCAACCGTGACCCAATATCTGTTGGACACCCAACCTGGCCTGACCAAAGTGTTAGCAGCCACAACCGGAGCCAACACAGAACGCTACATCCACGCCTCACGCGGCCTCCATGCACAGTACGATGGAACCGATTGGCAGTACATCACCCAAGACGGCCTTGGCTCCGTCCGCAGCCTCATCGACGCAACCCTCGGCGTAGACACAACCCATAACTATGATCCTTATGGCAACTACATCGGCACCGCACCCACCACCACCTACTTCGGCTTCACTGGTGAACAGACCGATCCCAACGATATGCTCTTCCTCAGAGCCAGATACTACAACCCAGCCTTGGCTACCTTCTCAAGCCTCGACCCCTTTGAAGGAACAGCCCAACGTCCCATGTCGCTGAATGGATACTCTTGGGTCGAAGGCAACCCAATCATGCACACTGACCCATCCGGTAGAGATTATTGCTCTGAGATTGGACAATCAAATGAATTATGCGATTGCTCACCTTATGTCAGTGTTGACTGTAGTCAGTATTATGGCACTGACGCTGCGAGTTATACTGAATGTCTTGCGTGCAACAATCTAAATCCCTGTCCATCTGGACATGTTTCTGTACAGCCTTCCAGCGCTCATGGAATGAATCCCTACTGCGTAAATGTCGATAGCAATGTCGGTCAGCTAGCAAGCATTTTATGGGAACAAAGTTGGCAAAATCAGCGGCTATTTGTTCCATTGTCGGAAAGCCAGTTATCCGTTGTTGTTAAGGAAGCAAATCGATTTGGATTACCACCAGAATTCCTAGCATCTGTGCTAGCAGCAGAGATAGTTTTTGATACTGACTTCATCAATACTATCTATGATGCGTCAACAGATGTAGTGGGGACACTTACAATAGCTGGATACCATACGCCATTTTTGGGTGGTCTTATCGGAGATGCTTGTTCCCTAGTCTTAAGTGGCTTTCATGAATATTTGGGTGCTGCCCCTTATCTAGAGGGATTAGGGTTCGGATATGGTTCTGCACCTGGTATCGGAAATATTCATGCAGGTGTTGCACGAAGGACGGAGGATTACTTTAATGCTCAATACGCTGGACAAGGTTATCTACCTAACTATTCAGGCGGATGGAATCAACAGAATGCTCAAAGATTGATGACATTACGTTCTGATGAAGGTAATATCAGGTATGTTGCTGCTGAGTTGCGCCGTCTTACTGATCTTCGTACAGGACAGATGATAGGCCATACAAACCTGAGTCCTGACGATATGAGAGCTGTATTTATTGGTTATCATTGCGCTCTGGGTGCTTGCTTTGGTGGTGATGACTACAATGATGACAGCAATTTTAGGGCTGGAGGTGAACCCATTTGGGGACTTGAATTTGCAAATCAACTTGATATTTATCTAGAATACTATCAACAAGTATTTCTAGATTAAAGGGATTACCCTACTTTGAAGGGAAGACGACCGCTTTTTGTTGGAATTGGAATGGTGATAATTATCACCATTCCAATTCTACTACTAATATTTCAGTCTGAATTACGAAATCGTCGATTAGATAGCATTCGTAATGAGATAATGACTTATCCAAACAGCATATTGATATTTCAGAATAAAGGATCGCTTAGTCCAGCTACAGGATCAATTAACTGTGGGGTAATTTACACCCTAGATTTATATGGTGTTGACAATCCAAATACTGAAGTAGTTGAATTCTTTAGGGAACAGCTAGCTGGGAAGGATTGGTATGAAACTGAAGGGGATAGAGGTGTTTTTGTAGTAGATGATAAAACTAAGGTAATAATCGCCCCCGTACTTGATGCTATGAGTATGGTATCCTTTGGAATGAATACCTCAGATTTTCGGAATGCTCAAGGAACTTACGAAACCCTATATCGTATCTATATTTCCAATAGCTCTAGGACGGATTGCAAATGATTTTCATTACAGAAATTTATTAGCAATTACGAAATAGGTGATGATCCATATCTCATCTCATCTTTGGTAAAAATTTGACGATCAAATATTAATATACAATATAGTGATACTATATAGGATTCAAAAAATTACAAGTGATCGACACGACATATTAATGAAAGGGCAATTACGACCTCGCCCCCGACTTAACCGTTTGGGTCGTTTGACCAGCATCCGTTATGGCGATCCGACCACCACACCGGACGTGGCCTTCGCCTACGACATCGCCGGCAATCGCACTCAGATGACGGAGCGCACGGGCACGACGGACAACCGTATCACCCACTTTGGCTATGACGACCAACGTCGCCTGACCTCTGTCGGCTTCGACAGCAATGGCGACGGCACCGTGGACGAAACCGTCCGCTACAGCTACGACGCCGGCGGCAATCGCACCCAGATGACGCTCCCCGGCAGCAAGACCATCACCTACAGCTACGACGCCAATGGCCGCTTGATCGGTCTGCGGGATTGGGACGACCAGCCCAGCGACTTCCACTACGACCAAGTCGGACGCCATGTGGCCACTCAGCGCCCCAATGGCCTGTCGAGTGACTACGCCTATGATCCGGCCAGTCGTTTGCGCCGAGTGCGCCACCGTGCAGGCAGCAGCCTACGGGGCCAGTTCAACTACACCGTCGATGGACGCGGCAACCGCACTCGTGCTTTTGAGCGCCTAGCCCAATCCACAACGGTCTCAGCTACCCTGACCAAAACAGACACCGCCGTCACCTTTACCAGAGGCACTTGGACCGACGCTGGCGACTTCAAGCAGACGGCACAGTTCAGCGGCCGCATGCAGATCGCCTACACCGGCGACGAAGCACTGCTGACCATCGGCACTGGCCCCGATCATGGCCAGTTCGATCTCTACATCAACGACACCTACTGGCGCCGCTTCGATGCCTACGCCACCACCCCAGCCGAGCGTGTGATCCACCTCCCACAAGTCCCGACGCCAACAGGGGCGACTAGTGGGGTGATCGAGATTCGCAATCGCTCAGATCGCCATCATCACTCCACTGGCCGCGTCTTCCGCTTCAAACAACTCGCCGTCATCGACACCACCTACACCGACACCACCATTGACTACACCTACGACGCCCTCAGCCGACTGCAACAAGCCAACTACAACACAGGCGAGCGCGTCTACGACTACAACTTTGACCTCGCTGGCAATCGCATCCAAGAAGCCCTCAGCGGAACAAGCGTCACTGCCAAAACCACCGACTACACCTACAATGCTGCCAACCAACTCACCAACGACGGCACCCACACCCTCACCTACGACGCCAACGGCAACCTAACATCCGACGGCACCAACACCTACACCTGGGACCGCGCCAACCGCCTGACGCAAGTCGGCAACACCACCTACACCTACGACGGCCTCGGCAACCGAGTATCGCAAACCGTTGGTAACACCGTCACCAACTATCTCCTCGACCTCCAACCCGGCCTGACCAAAGTCATCGGGGACAGTGACGGTAATCGCTATGTCCACAGTCCCAGAGGCATCCACGCCATGCAGAACAACGCAGGCGAGTGGTCGTACATGGCACAAGATGGCCTCGGCTCCGTCCGTGGATTGATTGACACAACGTTGGGTGTCGATTCAGTCCAATCCTATAACCCCTACGGCGTCCCAGACGGCAACTATGGCACTGGCTTCGGCTTCACCGGCGAACAGACCGACTCCAACGGTCAAGTTTACCTAAGAGCCAGATATTATGATCCAAGTATCGGTGTCTTCAATTCACTCGATCCATTTGAAGGTTTGTCCAGTAGACCCATGTCCCTCAACGGCTATGGGTATGTATCTGGCAATCCAATCAACCGTCGTGACCCGTCAGGCATGTTTGACTGGTGTACAGGGGAGATTCAAGAGGGAGATACCTTAGGTGAAATCTACTCTCCTGTGCTTGACCTTGGTCTTGAATTCGTAATGGAACTACTTGGGCAAGAGAATGAAGGACATCCGGTGGTTACTAAAGGGATAAGTCCTTCTGGCCTAAATCAGAATGCAGGCGAGCCTCTTGATCCATCTTGGCCTCCGCTCAATATTCATCCGCTTCTCTTAGCACAGGCTGAGATCAATTTAGGAATCAGTTGCAACTCGATACCAACCCCACCTCCTGAAGGTTCTGGTCCATCGAGCGGCACATCTGCCCCGGTAGGAGCACAACGAGATTTGCAGGTACTGACTCAACATGATCCCTGTCACAATGAGCCAATACCGACTGAACCGCCTCCTCCTGAACCATTCGATCTTATGGATTGTCTCACAAAATGCCCACCATCACCTACAGTGAAGGGTACACCAGAGAGGACAGCATGTGTTGCTGAGTGCTTTGGGAAGGAGAGAGAAGCCAATCCCCCCAAATGCCCCTCTGTCTTCTCACAAGGATGGAAGTCAGAAGGTTACCTTGCTGGATTATCACTCTACGGCATTATTGGTGGCGGTGGTAGCGTTGCTGTGATGACAGATGATACAGATCGTATTGTGATAATTGGTTCATTGGAATTGGGTGGTGGTTTGGGTGGTAAAGCCGCTCTTGGTGCTCGTGTATATTCTCAATCCTCGTTGGACGAGCTCGTGGGCGTTTCCGTTAATGCATCGGCATCACTTTTTATCTTCTCTGCATCAGGTAGTATAGGCGGAAATGAATGTCCCGAATTCACAGGAAGTGGTGGTATCCAGCCGCCCGGAATTGGTGTTAGTGTGTCAGTGGCTGGAACCGAGGTTATTTTTGATAGTAACTGGCTTTCTGATAGACGCGGAGGATCAGCATCATTTGGTTAGAAATCAAACAAGGTGTCAAACGATGCTATCGTAGAATGTAATATCATATAATAGCTTTCTGGTCTATCAAACTAGACCGGAAAGCTGCAATTTGTCAGATTAGATGTTAAGGAGAGAAACAAATCTGTTCTTTATCTGACATTCTCAGGTCGGACAATATAAAGCAGGAGGAGTATTATAATGGAGAAGAAAAAAAACAACGAACTGCCAATTATATCTCGACCCAATCGAATTCTCAGGGTGATATGGATATTATCAGTTATTATTTTAACTATAGTAATTATTTGGATGGTATGGACTAAGCTCTACCTGCCTAAAAACCGTCTAGACTACTCATGGCTTTTTGTGCTTTGTGTTGGTTGGATATTGAATATGCACGTACTTATTTACAGTAACCCAACCCTATTCATATACGAGAATGGGATATTAGTGAGATTCATCTGGACAGATATATTTATAAAATGGGGAGATATAACTCGAATTGAGGAAAGTATGTTCTATACAGATATTTACTCTAGGAAGCTACCCTTTATGAATCGTTTTGTGAGCATTGCTCATTTGCGGTTTGAATCTGCCATTACGATTGGCAAATTAAGTGAAAACTATGAAAATGTTATAGATATCATAAGGTATTTTGTATACTAATCTTCTAATCGGGCAGTCGACTGCCTTGCTTGACGTTCTCCAACCAGGGACATGTCCACTCTCAAACACAGAACACACGTTCTGCGATATGTTCTCCCAAATCACCCATTTTCAGCTAAACTGAAACTAAGCACACGAAGGCTGAACCTGCATGAAACTGCTCTTGACCAACCCACCCGACCCCTATTTTGCTGCAAATTGCTGCCGATTCTCCGCCATTTCCCGCCGTTTTTCCCGAGTTGTCCGCCTGGTTCTCCCGTATTGCCGCCATTTTTTCTTCTTCTGCGGCGGCAACAAGCATGAAGTGACGATTTTGCCCATAATCTGGTAAACTGGCATGATACAAACAACTACCACTACGATCTCAACGGCAACTTAACAACTGAAACCTACAGCTACGACGCTGCCCGTCGCCTGACCTCTGTCGGCTTCGACAGCAATGGCGACGGCACCGTGGACGAAACCGTCAGCTACGCCTACGACGCTGGCAGCAATCGCACCCAGATGACGCTCCCCGGCAGCAAGACCATCGCCTACAGCTACGACGCCAATGGCCGCCTGATCGGTCTGACCGCCTGGGGCAACCAACACAGCGACTTCCACTACGACAAAGTCGGACGCCATGTGGCCACCCAACGCCCCAACGGCCTCCTCAGCGATTACGCCTACAACCCAGCCGGCCACCTGCGCCGAGTTCGCCACCGTGCAGGCAGCAGCCTACGGGGCCAGTTCAACTACACTGTCGATGGACGCGGCAATCGCACCCGTGCCTATGAAAGAGTCGCCCAGTCCACCACCGTCACCAATACACTGACTAAAACAGACACCGCCGTCACCTTTACCAGAGGCACCTGGACCGATGACGGAGCATACAAGAAAACCACCCAGTTCAGTGGCCGCATGCAGATCGCCTACACCGGCGACGAAGCGTTGTTAACAGTGGGTGTGGGACCAGACCATGGCATAATCGACATCAGCATCAACGGCCGCTACTGGCGCCGCCTCAACACCTACGCCGCCCAACCCGGCGAGCAGGTCATCCACATCCCAGCAGTCCCAACCCCACCAGGGGCGACTAGTGGGGTGATCGAGATTCGCAATCGCTCAGATCGCCATCATCGCTCCACTGGCCGCGTCTTCCGCTTCAAACAGTTGCAGGTCATCGACACCACCCACACCGACACCACCATCGACTACACCTACGACGCCCTCAGCCGACTGCAACAAGCCAACTACAACACAGGCGAGCGCGTCTACGACTACAACTTTGACCTCGCTGGCAATCGCATCCAAGAAGCCCTCAGCGGAACAAGCGTCACTGCCAAAACCACCGACTACACCTACAATGCTGCCAACCAACTCACCAACGACGGCACCCACACCCTCACCTACGACGCCAACGGCAACCTAACATCCGACGGCACCAACACCTACACCTGGGACAGAGCCAACCGGATGCTCACTGCACCCAACAACACATCCTATGCCTACGACGGCCTCGGCAATCGTACTCAGCAAACGACCAATCGTGTTGTGACAGACTATCTGTTGGACTTGCAACCAGGCTTGGTGAAGGTACTCAGGCAGAGTGATGGCACAGCCACTGACCACTTTATCCACGCCCCCCGCGGCATCCACGCCATGCAGAACAATACAGGTGCGTGGCAATACACCACCCAAGACGGTCTCGGCTCTGTCCGCAGCCTCATCGACGCAACCCTCAACGTCTCATCTGTCCAGAACTACGCACCCTACGGCGAGCCCTTCGGCACCGTCGGCAACTTCGATACCCCCTTCGCCTTCACCGGCGAACAAACCGACGCCAATGGCCAACTCTACCTCAGAGCCAGATACTACAACCCATCGCTTGGTGTGTTCAATAGCTTGGATCCATTTGAAGGCACGATGCAACGCCCAATGAGCCTCGATGGCTACAGTTGGGTTGAAGGCAATACACCCAACAGAGTAGACCCAAGTGGGAAGCAAACGGAAAGAGACTGTAGTAGCGAAGCTCTCAGTAATTGCAATCTTCAAGGCTCAGAGTGTGAGGTGATTTGCCTATATGCAGACCAATGGATGGAAACAGCACGCAAGTACAACAATCCAGACATAACAAATATGTCTGATGAGGCTTTTGCTGCTATGATAGCTGCGAAATTCATCTTTGAGGATGCGACTCGATTTAACTCTACTGAAGGGTTATTAAATCAGGGGCTTTCTGGCGCTGGAATCGACCTAGTATTCAGAACCGTTTGGGAGGCTATTGGGTTAAAAGGTGAGATTTCCTATGGGCCGGGTAATATTCCTCTGGCGCAAGCACAAAATGCAGCAGAATGGTGGAAAGAAAATGCCTCATGCCTTGGCTTCGATACAAGTATTTTCGACAGTGGAATCTATGACGACGATATTGTAACACAGTGTATTCCATCAATGTTTGGTTTTCAGAGTTGTACCGTTGTATCCACTCCAAGTACCCGTGCAACCATCGAAATGAACTCATTTGACGGTCACACTTCATGGGATGAATGGTTAGCCGTTACAATGTTGCAGGCAGCCGACAGAGTAAGAAACTACAGGAGTGAAAACGATGTCTCAAGTTGGGGCAATCCCCGTATTGTAGACGATACAGAAAATCAAGTCTCTGCTTACATCATTGCACTTGGACAAGTAGCTTGGAGTGAATCAGACAAAACACTCTATGATTTAAGCGAATGGGCATCGCCCGGTGGAGCTTATGATTGGGCAGCAGCAGTGGCTGGGGTAAGAGATAACACCCATCACTTTTGGCCTGAATTGCGAAGTCTCTTTGACGGTGGATACATTGAAATGACAAATCAGGAAAGGCAACACCTTCAAGAAATAGGTCTGCCTTGATATAATCAATATCCTACATCTTTTCTCACAACTTCAACAACAGCCTCTATTTTAGAGGCTGTTGAGCTTTATCGGACAAAGTTAACGGAAAGGAATATCTCATATGCTTAATTGGATTGCCCGAATGAAGAAACGGAAAATCGTTTTACTCATGCTTTTGGGGCTGTTAGCGATAGCGTGTATAACGCCGTTTAGTATATTGGTTGGCATTCCTTTTGTCCAAGAGTGGAGAACTAAGCAAGGATTGGAGATTATTGAAGATGCTGAACACCTCTTTGAAGACCTTTCAATCTACGGGGGAAGTACAGCACAACGGAGCATTTATTACTGGATTGATGACCCTATAGATGAGGTCAGAAATTACTATGAAGGCTTTACGACAGACCTTGCCCGGAGTGAGGATGAATTCGGGATGTGGTATATAGGGCTGCTAGAAAGCCAAAACACAGAGCTTGAACAAATAGAGAGTACATACAGGGTTCATGGAAATCTATGTGATTATCAGAATCGCTATGACTGTGTTTCGGTAGCACTTGTAGATGTGAGCCAATCTGAGTTTTATCGACTCCCAGTGAGTTCACCATCTCAGTTTAGACGCAGTGAGCTTCCATCAGCATTCGCTACACTTCCTGATTATGGGACTTTAATCATTTTTAGCTACTATGTATCTGATTTTTGAGCTAGGTTTCCGACAAATCCGTGTTATCTGTCACGCCTGTGAGATACTCTCATGAGGATACAGATAGCGTCCGTAAATGTCGTTTTTAGTACGCTAAGTTCTTGACTTCGACCCCCTGATTTTGCGACGATATAAGCATCAATCGGACGAACAGTCAAGACGTAACAATCCAAATCACAACACCAGACGCGCTCTCAAATTGGGAGGGAGCACGTCTACTTTCAAACGCTGAACACACGTTCTGCAACACGTTCTCCCAAATCACCCATTTTCAGCTACACTGAAACTAAGCACACGAAGGTTAAACCCGTATGAATCTGCCCTTGACCAACCCACCCGACCCCTATTTTGCAGCAAATTGCTGCCGATTCTCCGCCAGTTCCCGCCGTTTTTCCCGAGTTGTCCGCCTGGTCTCTCGTATTGCCGCCATTTTTTCTTCTTCTGCGGCGGCAACAAGTATAAGGTGATGCTTTTGCCTACAATCGCCTATATGTGTTAACATAGGACGATAACGGCAACTTAACAACTGAAACCTACAGCTATGACGCCAACGGCCGCCTGATCGGTCTGCGGGATTGGGACGACCAGCCCAGCGACTTCCACTACGACAAAGTCGGACGCCATGTCGGCACCCAGCGCCCCAACGGCCTCCTCAGCGATTACGCCTACGATCCGGCCAGTCGTTTGCGCCGAGTTCGCCATCGCGCAGGCAGCAGCTTACGCGGGCAGTTCAACTACGAAGTAGATAAGCGCGGCAACCGCACTCGTGCCTTTGAGCGCCTGGCCCAATCCACAACGGTCACAACCACCTACAACAAGTCGGCCACCCAAGTCACCTTCACCAGAGGCACCTGGACCGACGCCGGCGACTTCAAGCAGACGGCACAGTTCAGTGGCCGCATGCAGATCGCCTACACCGGCGACGAAGCGTTGTTAACAGTGGGTGTGGGACCAGACCATGGCATAATCGACATCAGCATCAACGGCCGCTACTGGCGCCGCTTCGATGCCTACGCCACCACCCCAGCCGAGCGCGTGATCCACCTCCCACAAGTCCCAACCCTACCAGGCGAGACATCCGGCACACTCGAAATCCGCAACCACTCAGACCGCCATCATCGCTCCACCGGCCATGTCTTCCGCTTCAAACAACTGGCCATCATCGACACCACCTACGCCGACACCACCATTGACTACACCTACGACGCCCTCAGCCGGCTCCAACAAGCCAACTACAACACAGGCCAGCGCATCTACGACTACAACTTTGACCTCGCTGGCAATCGCATCCAAGAAGCCCTCAGCGGAACAAGCGTCACTGCCAAAACCACCGACTACACCTACAATGCTGCCAACCAGATGACCTACAATGGCAGGCAGTTAACCTACGACCCCAACGGCAACTTAACATCCGACGGCACGAATAGCTACACCTGGGACAGAGCCAACCGTCTGGCCAAAGTGGACAACGGCACACCCGCCGACCTGACAGCTTACGCCTATGACGGCGTGAACAACCGCATCAGCCAGTCCATCGGCACAGCCAACCCAATCGTGACCCAATACCTGCTGGACACCCAACCGGGATTGGTGAAGGTGTTGGCGCAAACAACAGGCACAACCACCGACCACTACATCCACGCCCCACGCGGCATCCATGCACAATCCGACGGCACCAACTGGCAATACATCACCCAAGATGGCCTCGGTTCCGTCCGCAGCCTGATCGACAGCACACTCGGCGTCGACACCACCCACAGTTACGACCCCTACGGCAACTACATCGGTACTGCACCCACCACCGCCTACTTCGGCTTCACCGGTGAACAAACCGATCCCAATGGCCAACTCTACCTAAGAGCCAGATATTACAACCCAGCCTTGGCTACCTTCTCAAGCCTCGACCCCTTCCAAGGCACCATGGCTCGCCCCATGTCTCTCAACGGCTATAGCTGGGTTGTAAATAATCCTATCAATAGGGTAGACCCTACTGGTATGTTCGACTGGGGTACGTTTACTATTGAACAGGATGATACACTGAGCTGTATTGCTGCTGAGGCAGAAATACCCCCAAATGAATTTGAGGCATTCTTTTACGCGGTTCAGGCGATCAACAACTCACTATATCGCGATGATTCTGTCCTATCCAACCCACCGACATTAAACAATTTCTGCAGTGAAATTGGAGGACCGTATCAGACCACGTACAATCCTGTTGAAGCCATGGTAAATTTGCCACCTCAGACCCTAAATAACGTATGTATGTCCACCACAGTTTTTGTGTCACCTCAACCGATTGTGTATAGTGATCGTATTTGCTATGGTAAGCAGATACTAATTCCAGATGTCTTCGGATCGCGCTCTGGCATTATTGCAACTGGTCGTCGAAACGAGCACAAGTTCTGCTGTGGTGGATTATCTGGAAACACATGTGGACAGCAGGCACCCTACACAAATCCAACTGATACTAAGATGTTGGTGACAGGGTTTTATGGTGGTGGGGAGATAACGATCAATGACATTTTAGATTTGAACCCAAGTGTAAGCTACGACAACTTGAGTATTGCATTTGAGTGGTATACGGAAACTCTTGGTGGTCGCCAAGGTTGGGTTGCAAGCACATCCTTTAATCTAGATGCCTTCAATGTTGGGAGTGCTACAGGCAACGCAGGCGGTAAAATCGGAGCATGGAACCAGTGGCCCAACCAAGGAGATTACTTGATATCCGAAAGTTACAACTTCGGTTTGGGACCTGCTGCTGTGTCATTTTCTCCTGAAAATGTTGGTCAGAATCCGATTTCTGCACTCCTACAGGGTGACTTTGTCATGCAATTTGGGGTTTCAGGAGGTACATCTGTAATTGATCTTGTTGCACCCGCTATAGGCAGAGGGGCAACCGTTTCACTATACTTAGGTGATGGTTCATTCGATGAGCATGTGTTGTGGGACTTGCTTAACCAATCGGACAACCGAGAGAAACTATCATATATGTTGCAGCTCATGGATAATCAGCAGCTTCCATAGCTTAATCATGTAATCAGCGATTGATGCAATCTAGATTCAATAGATTGCATCAATCTGCAAATCATATTGAATTCGCAATACTTGGAGAATTATATGAAGCAACATCTACGGATATTTCTTGGAATCGGTGTGGTTGTCATTGTCTTGTTGTTGGTCGTTTTCCTTATCTACCTCTACGGAGGCTCTAACGGTGATACAGAGCAAAGTGTGCAAAACATAGGTGGCGTCGTACCAACTGACGCAACAATACAGGCAGAGCGGGAAATTCTACTACAATTAACTACTCAACCTGATGCCGCACTGTCGGCAACTCCATACTATGCAGAAATATTATTCAATGAGGCTGTGCGATACGTTACTACTGCAACCCCAACCATTGATCCCTTTCAACCGACTCCCGCCTGCTGGTTAGTGGCTGATTTCTGGCAACTCCCTGACGTAGCGCAAAACATTGATAGGGTGTTGGAACAGCGCAATTTTCAGTCTTCAACGGAAGTTTTTGTATCTGTTGTCTGGAATGCAAATGAATGTGATACATATATTCCAGTGTCAAACAGGGTCAAGATATGGGTTGAAGATGATGGTCTCGTGAGTGCAGATAATGACAACTTCTTGACCATCTTGGATGAAGTTGCCAGTAGCATTAGATCAGCAAATTCGGAGGATATAGCGGCAGTAGGATCAAACGTGGAAATTACTGTAAACTTTGTCTCTGGAGACAGAAGTGCTTACCTATCAACAAATCTAGCCGAATATAATGAAATACCACAAAATGACTTTCAACCTAGTGAAATCATTAGCTTACTCGGAGGAATTCAGGAGAGAAAATGACTAAGCCATTTCCACCAAGACGAAGCACTGTGTTCAAAGTAAGTGATTGATGTAAATGATTGTCGGTTGGAAAGGGCCGCCAATATTGTCCCACCCCTTTTGGTTATGAATCCATTTCCTTCCAATCATGCCTGATTTTTTGCTACGATTGAAGCATCAATCAAGCGAACAGTCAGGACGTAACCATGCAAATCGCATCACCAGACGCGCTCCCGATTGAGGGAGCACGTCTACTTTCAAACACAGAACACACGTTCTGCGATATGTTCTCCCAAATCACCCATTTTCAGCTACACTAAAACTAAGCACACGAAGGCTAAACCTGCATGAAACTGCTCTTGACCAACCCACCCGACCCCTATTTTGCCGCAATTTCTTGCCGTTTTCCCCCGTATTTTCCCTGGCTCTCCGCCGGTTCTCCCGTATTGCCGCCATTTTTTTGTTGCGTGGCGGCGGCAACAAGTATAAGGTGATGCTTTTGCCTACAATCGCCTATATGTGTTAACATAGGACGATAACGGCAACTTAACAACTGAAACCTACAGCTACGACGATCAACGCCGCTTGACCTCTGTCGGCTTCGACACCAACGGCGACGGCACCGTGGACGAAACCGTCAGCTACAGCTACGACGCCGGCGGACTGCGCACCCAGATGACGCTCCCCGGCAGCAAGACCATCGCCTATAGCTACGACGCCACGGGCCGCCTGATCGGTCTGACCGCCTGGGACGACCAACACAGCGACTTCCACTACGACAAAGTCGGACGCCATGTGGCCACCCAGCGCCCCAATGGCCTGTCGAGTGACTACGCCTATGATCCGGCCAGTCGTTTGCGCCGAGTTCGCCATCGCGCAGGCAGCAGCCTACGGGGCCAGTTCAACTACACCGTCGATGGACGCGGCAACCGCACTCGTGCTTTTGAGCGCCTGGCCCAATCCACAACGGTCTCCGCCACCTACAACAAGTCAGCCAGCCAGGTCACCTTCACCACCGGCACCTGGACCGACGCTGGCGACTTCAAGCAGACGGCACAGTTCAGTGGCCAGATGCAGATCGCCTACACCGGCGACGAAGCACTGCTGACCATCGGCACTGGCCCCGATCACGGCCGCTTCGACCTCTACATCAACGGCCGCTACTGGCGCCGCTTCGATGCCTACACCGCCCAACCCGGCGAGCGCGTCCTCCACCTCCCACAAGTCCCAACCCCACCAGGCGAGACATCCGGCACCCTGGAGATCCGCAACCACTCAGACCGCCATCGTCGCTCCACTGGCTACGTCTTCCGCTTCAAACAACTCGCCATCATCGACACCACCTACACCGATACCACCATCGACTACACCTACGACGCCCTCTCCCGCCTAACGCAAGCCGACTACGACGATGGCACAACCGTCTACGACTACGCCTACGACCCAGCCGGCAACCTGACGAACATGAACGGTGCCACCCGTACTTACAACGCCACCAACCAACTCACCAACGATGGCACCAATGTGCTAACCTACGATCCCAACGGCAACCTCACCAACGACGGCACCAACACCTATACCTGGGACAGAGCCAACCGCCTGAAATCGCTCGGAACAACAACGTACAGTTATGATGGTCTGGGGAATCGGGTGCAGCAAAACACCCTGAAATACATCCTTGACCTGCAACCCGGCCTGACCAAAGTCATCGGGGACAGTGACGGTAATCGCTATGTCCACAGTCCCAGAGGCATCCACGCGATGCAGAACAATACAGGTGCGTGGCAATACACCACCCAAGACGGCCTCGGCTCCGTCCGCAGCCTCATCGACAGCACACTCGGCGTAGACACCACACAATCCTATAACCCCTACGGCGTCCCAGACGGCAACTATGGCACTGGCTTCGCCTTCACCGGCGAACAAACCGACGCCAATGGCCAACTCTACCTCAGAGCCAGATACTACAACCCATCGCTTGGTGTGTTCCCATCCCTTGACCCGTTTGAAGGAACTATGCAACGCCCGATGAGTCTGAATGGGTACGCTTGGGTGGAAGGGAATGTCATCAATCTCACCGATGCAAATGGTTTGAATCCTTCAAATGAGTGCCGCCAACATTGCCAGAGTACAAAAGTTGGTGAAGTGGAGCAAACGGCATGTATTCAGTATTGTGAGGTTGTCAATTTAATTGGTCTATCTTGCCCTGTCGGCACGTTGTGGGACTGTGAAGGTGTAAACAACCTTGACCTGTTGCGAGATGATTTTCTTGCTAGTGCAAGACGACATAATGCAACTTCCGACTTGACTGATGAAGAATTTGCAGCGTTGATAGCTAACGTAATCGCCGGAGAACGTAGAATTAGCCGAGTTCAGACACAAGATAACCCCAACCAACGCAGTGATAACAGAAGAGAGGATATGGCAGCTGAACTAGGTTGTATAGTGTCAGGCGAATTTATCAGGGATGCAATTGATAGACGGGATGTGGGATTGCTGGCTGGGTATCTAACCAACATGAATATACCCCAAGCATCTGATGGCTTAACCGATACTTTTGTATTGGCATCTGTAGGTATAGGCAATGTGAAGCTAAACAAAGCGCGTAACGTTTGGATGGGGCAAGCCTGCACAGATTTCACATCTGATACCTGTTTGTCAGTAGACGTATCTCCACTCCAAATAGACACAAGGAGGGGAACAGTCAATCTTGATAATCCATTGGTAGAGTCTTTCCGCGAACCGGGTATGATACTTTCAGTTAAGCTTCCACTTTCTGATACTGAAGCCTACGTCAACATCAGGGGTCAGCTTTTGGACGACAAGAAGAGCATTGAGTATGTTGCTGCAATCTTAGAAACTGGCGCATTAAGAGCCGCTCAAATTGGATTGGATGCTAGTGCGTATAACGCTGTACTCTGGTATATCGCCTCAGCACAGACTGCTGAGGAATTAGCCAGAACTTGGAATAGATTCGGCAAAGACCCGAGAGGACATGCTGATTTAATGATTAGTGAAATACCTAGCACTCTGACGATATTGACACATCCATAAATGTTCGTCTAATCTAGTAGGATGGGGGAGTGTCTTCCCATCCTACGATTGCTGATTTGCGGAATATATAATGATATTCGGAGATAGAAACACAATGACAAAAAGATTCATCTACTACATGTTAGGTGTGCTTGGTGTCCTTACTATTGTAATTGCTCATTGTGTTGTTCCTGTAGGCAGTATGACGCGAAACAATGGTCTAATTTTGGCAAAAGCGCTTGATACATTTTTTGAAGAGAATGGTTACTTTCCTGAGACGTTGGATCAACTAATACCAAATTACATTACTGATTTGAATGAACCTGAATCTATGTGGGGATGGTTATATCATGTTGACGATTCCAACCACTATACACTTGGTTATGTCTTGACGGTGGAGCGCTACGGATACAGTGTTTGCATTCTAGAGACTGGAAAATCAGAATGGAGATGCGAAATAAATTCGCCAGCGCTATTCGATTTGCCCCCCACTCCTACTGATAACTGATAAACCGCAGGTATCAAGAAGTAGATCAAAGACTGTTTTCACACACATTTCTCGTGTCGGTATTGTCTGAACACTAAACCTTCTTTGCAAACGGTTTGAGACGAGCTCCTGAGCAAAAGAGTTGACGAGATGAGCAAGAAAAGCAAAAAGCACGCGCTCCCCCAACCAAGAGTGCGTCCACTCTTAAACACAGAACACACGTTCTGCGATATGTTCTCCCAAATCACCCATTTTCAGGTACACTGAAACTAATCACACAAAGGTTGAACCTGCATGAAACTGCTCTTGACCAACCCACCCGACCCCTATTTTGCCGCAAATTGCTGCCGATTCTCCGCCATTTCCCGCCGTTTTTACCGAGTTGTCCGCCTGGTCTCTCGTATTGCCGCCATTTTTTCTTCTTCTGCGGCGGCAACAAGTATAAGGTGATGCTTTTGCCTACAATCGCCTATATGTGTTAACATAGGACGATAACGGCAACTTAACAACTGAAACCTACAGCTACGACGAGGTCGGCCGCCTGATCGGTCTGACCGCCTGGGGCAACCAACACAGCGACTTCCACTACGACGGCGTCGGCCGCCATGTCGGCACCCAACGGCCCAACGGCCTCCTCAGCGATTACGCCTACAACCCCGCCGGCCACCTGCGCCGAGTTCGCCACCGTGCAGGCAGCAGCCTACGGGGCCAATTCAACTACACTGTCGATGGACGCGGCAACCGCACTCGTGCTTTTGAGCGCCTGGCCCAATCCACAACGGTCTCCGCCACCTACAACAAGTCAGCCAGCCAAGTCACCTTCACCAGAGGCACTTGGACCGACGACGGCGCATACAAGAAAACCACCCAGTTCAGTGGCCGCATGCAGATCGCCTACACCGGCGACGAGGGCCTCCTCACCATCGGCACCGGCCCCGATCACGGCCAGTTCGATCTCTACATCAACGACAACTACTGGCGCCGCTTCGATGCCTACACCGCCCAACCCGGCGAGCAGGTCATCCATCTGCCCCAGGTGGTCAAGCCAGACGACACAACCACCGGCAAGCTCACCATCGAGGTCCGCGCTGACCAGCACTGGCGCTCCACCGGCCATGTCTTCCGCTTCAAACAACTGGCCGTCATCGACACCACCCACACCGACACCACCATCGACTACACCTACGACGCCCTCTCCCGCCTCCTAACCGCCAACTATGATGGTGGGGCAGTCGAGTACACCTACGGCTACGACCTAGCCGGCAACCTGACCAACAACAACGGCACTGGACAACCTCCGGTTGTACGCACCTACAACGCCGCCAACCAACTCACCAACGATGGCACCAATGTGCTCACCTACGACGCCAACGGGAACCTAACATCTGACGGCACCAACACCTACACCTGGGACAGAGCCAACCGTCTGGCCAAAGTGGACAACGGCACACCCGCCGACCTGACTGCTTACGCCTATGACGGCTTGAACAACCGCATCAGCCAGTCCATCGGCACAACCACCCCAATCGTGACCCAATACCTGCTGGACACCCAACCCGGCCTGACCAAAGTGTTAGCAGCCACAACCGGAGCCAACACAGAACACTACATCCATAATGTCAGAGGCATCCACGCGATGGAAAGCCATGCTGGTGACTGGTCGTATATGGCACAAGACGGCTTGGGCAGTGTTCGCAGTGAAATCGACAGCCTGTTGAAGGTGTCAGCAGCCCAGAACTACGCACCCTATGGCGAGCCATTCGGTGGTGTGGGCAACTTCGATACCCCCTTCGCCTTCACTGGCGAACTCCGCGACGCCAACGGTCTCCAATACCACCGCGCCCGCTACTACCACCCCTCTCTCGGTGTCTTCAATTCACGCGATCCCTTCGAGGGCATCACCCAACGCCCCATGTCCCTCAACGGCTACTCCTGGGTCGAAGGTAACCCGATCATGCATACCGATCCGAGTGGGGAATTTATCGGTATCGGTGTTGCCATCGGCATCGGCATTGCGACGATTGTAGCCGGAGGGATTGGTCTAATGATTGCAAATCCCTGTAGCCATCCCAACTACAGACGGGCAGAGTGTGAAGCTCTGGCTCAGGCCTTACAGGATATTTGTATGGCGCCTTTTAACGCCCTAAATCGGGTAATAAACCCACCCGGCGTAGCTGATCCGGACCGAGAATACTATCCTGGGAACCCGCTGAAGAACCCACCAATCTGGACGCCAGTGCCAACGCGAGCCCCCAGCCCGCCACCCAAAACGCCGACACCAACACCGGGGTTGCCGTTCCCATCGCCCTACGATCTGTCAGACCCCAATCCAGGTGGGACCCCAGCACCGACGCCCGGGACGAAGCCGCAACCACAACCGCAACCCACCCGAGTGCTAACACCCGCTGCTACTGAAGAAGATGGGTGTGACCCCCAAGCCTTTTCCAATTGGTGGAACGGTCTACCTGGTGCTCCGACAGGAGGTACAGAGGACTTTGACTTGTACGAAGAACGTGTAGCTCGTGGGGTAGGCACAATGGGAACTTCAAAGAGGGTGCCAACAGGAACAGGTAAGATGATTGACGCTGATGGTGCCGATCCCAACACCTGTCGCTTCCTTGAGGCAAAGCATAATAGGAATGTCAACAAACCCACTTGGAGTGCGGCAGGGTTTTTCCAAATACTTGACACTGCAGATGATGAGATTCGGCGATATGCATTAGCTATAGATGCACCAGATTCCCAAGCTGTTGGATTGGAAATACGCACGAATACTGAAGTTTCACGGGACTATTTCCTAACTCGCTTCCCTCTATATGGTCTGACTCCCAATGTTGATGCATTTTCCGTATATATGCCGTGAGGTGGAAAGCCATGACAACATTTCTTCTGACTTCAGAGCATCCTGAGGATAAAGCTAAGGGTAGGATTTATCTGATTGATCCAGCGGAGTATGCCGAGAAACTGAGAGAGAGATGGACAACTATCAACATCACTGAGTCAGCAGGTGTCTACTGCCTCTACTGGGAAATTGGCAATCCTAATGATGCGGGTCCGATAGGCAATTTAAGAACAGATGGGAGAGGGATCACAATTTCGGCTAGTCGATCTGATCTAATTGAGTTCGCATTTTGGCATCGTACCATCATATCTGAGCAATATCCGCTTTTCCTATTCGATGAGGGTCTCCATGTGATTATCGAACTGACAGCTAACACGACCCGAGAGGACTTGGAAGAGTATCTCTTATAGAGAAGAACCAGACGCGCTCCCGATTGAGGGAGCACGTCCACTCTTAAACACAGAACACACGTTCTGCGATATGTTCTCCCAAATCACCCATTTTCAGCTACACTGAAACTAATCACACAAAGGTTAAACCCGTATGAATCTGCCCTTGACCAACCCACCCGACCCCTATTTTGCCGCAAATTGCTGCCGATTCTCCGCCATTTCCCGCCGTTTTTCCCGAGTTGTCCGCCTGGTCTCTCGTATTGCCGCCATTTTTTTGTTGCGTGGCGGCGGCAACAAGTATAAGGTGATGCTTTTGCCTACAATCGCCTATATGTGTTAACATAGGACGATAACGGCAACTTAACAACTGAAACCTACAGCTACGACGCTGCCCGTCGCCTGACCTCTGTCGGCTTCGACAGCAACGGCGACGGTACCGTGGACGAAACCGTCCGCTACGAATACGACGCCGGCGGCAATCGCACCCAGATGACGCTCCCCGGCAGCAAGACCATCGCCTACAGCTACGACGAGGTCGGCCGCCTGATCGGTCTGACCGCCTGGGACGACCAACACAGCGACTTCCACTACGACAAAGCTGGACGCCATGTCGGCACCCAGCGACCCAACGGCCTGTCGAGTGACTACGCCTACAACCCCGCCGGCCACCTGCGCCGAGTTCGCCACCGTGCAGGCAGCAGCCTACGGGGCCAATTCAACTACACCGTCGATGGACGCGGCAATCGCACTCGTGCTTTTGAGCACATGGCCACGGCCACCACCGTCACCAATACACTGACTAAAACAGACACCGCCGTCACCTTTACCAGAGGCACCTGGACCGACGACGGCGCATACAAGAAAACCACCCAGTTCAGCGGCCGCATGCAGATCACCTACACCGGCGACGAGGCGCTCCTCACCATCGGCACCGGCCCAGACCACGGCATGATCGACATCAGCATCAACGGCCGCTACTGGCGCCGCTTCAACACCTACACCGCCCAACCCGGCGAGCAGGTCCTCCACATCCCAGAGGTGACAACCCCACCAGGGGCGACTAGTGGGGTGATCGAGATTCGCAATCGCTCAGATCGCCATCATCGCTCCACTGGCCACGTCTTCCGCTTCAAACAACTGGCCGTCATCGACACCACCTACGCCGACACCACCATTGACTACACCTACGACGCCCTCAGCCGACTGCAACAAGCCAACTACAACACAGGCCAGCGCATCTATGACTACAACTTTGACCTGGCTGGCAATCGCATCCAAGAAGCCCTCAGCGGAACTGGCGTCACTGCCAAAACCACTAACTACACCTACAACGCCACCAACCAGATGACCAACGATGGCACCCACACACTCACCTACGATGCCAACGGCAACCTAACATCTGACGGCACCAACACCTACACCTGGGACAGAGCCAACCGCCTAACACAGATCGGCAACACATCCTACACCTACGACGGCCTTGGCAACCGAGTATCACAAACCGTTGGCACAACCGCGACAAACTACCTCCTCGACCTCCAACCCGGCCTGACCAAGGTGTTAGCAGCCACAACCGGCACCAACACCGACCACTACATCCACGCCCCCCGCGGCATCCACAGCATGGAGAACACCTCCGGTGATTGGACTTATGCGGTTCAGGACGGCCTCGGCTCCGTCCGCAGCCTCATCGACTCCACCTTGGGCGTTGATGCAGTCCAATCCTACAACCCCTATGGCGTCCCAGACAGCAACTACGGTGCAGGTTTTGGCTTCACAGGCGAGCAAACAGATGCCAATGGACAGGTGTATCTCAGAGCCAGATACTACAATCCAAGTATCGGTGTGTTCAATAGCTTGGATCCATTTGAAGGTTTGTCCAGTAGACCTATGTCGCTCAACGGCTACGCCTACGTCGAAGGCAATGTGGAGAATCGAGTTGACCCTAGTGGTTATTTTGCAAGCGAAGATGAAATTCGTAGTGGAGACATTGAGTATTCTTGCCACTGTGGATGGTTGGATTGGTCACACATTGGTCAGGGCGATCCCGCCTTTGACATTTTGAGTAATATGGAATTAGCAGCCAACTATTCAGGTTCAGATAGCCCGTATGCTACTCCTGATCCTCAGAGATATTGGGGATTCAGAAAACGAGGACAAATAGGGGCGGCAGTGCCAGTGATCGACTATCTAATTGTTACTTTATTCGATGATATAGCCGTAGTTCCGGGTAGAGAACTCTTATCATCGGATGACCGTATCGCCCTTGCCGTAAGCATTTTGATGAGTTCAGATGAGTTATTTGAGCAAGCGCAATTAGATTCGCCTCTAGGCATTCTTCGTCCTACACTCAGAGATTCCGCTTTTTCTGAAGAAGATTTGCCTTCAAACCTGATTGGGATGTATATCGGAATACAAAGGTATTTGAATCCGGGGGTGGGTTTACAGCAACTAAAGCCACAGATTCGCAGAGCGTGTGGTGGTTTTGGTATTCAAGGATCAATAGATGTATACCACAACACGTATGGCAATGGGGATAGCTTGGTATCAGGGTGGCAAACTTGGTATCCACGATATTTGCTTTTGTTGACATGTAATGGCGCAATTGACTTGGATCGTAACAATCAAAGGGGAATCTGCAACAGACAAACTAGAGTATTCCCTACAATGCTCACCGATTTGTCAGCAATGCGCGTACAGCCACAGGTCGGCGGCAGGTGGTGGTGGCAAGGTATGGAATATTCGCAAAGTGGAAATAATCAGTTGAGAACAGAAACTTCTCGTGAGATAAGCGATGACTTGTATGAGGTGTTCGTATATACCTTAAGTTATCCTGAGCCACCGCCTTCACCTACACCAGTGTCGCCTTAGAATCAGTTCTATAGTCGAATTATGGAGTACGCTATTGAGGAATTTGTGGTTCATAGGTGTACTCCATATAATCATTTACGTTTGTAGAAGTGAAGGAATTGCATGAGAAACAAACTACTCATTTTTGTTTTGGTGGCTTTTGTACCTTTATCCTTTTCGTGCCAGCGCATCATATCAAACCTTCCAGTGCAGAGTGTACAAGATTGTGACCTTAGAGAAACTGCCGTTCCACAGTTCCCTGTTTACCCCGGTTCTTCTCTCATATCGGACATAGAAGTATTGAACAATGCAAGTGCTACTATCTTAGAGTATGTTTATGATCCTAATTCCTCACTAGATGACGTATTACAATTTTATTCCGCTGTTGCAATATGCTCCTATTATCCAAGTCGTCAGCAACACATCTGTGAAGGGGATGCGGAAAAATTTGGGGATTTTTCCGTTTTTATCAATGATACTTTGACACCTATATATTCTTTGCAACTGTCATGGAATAAATGCGGTGTTGATTGGGATGAATTGAACTCGGTTGAGAATGATTAACCCGTCAGCAAAAACCGTGTTTCCAGCGACAGGTAAGATCTTGATCTTATGCCTATTATAGTAATGCGTTTTGCAATAAAATGTAGATGGTATTCCCCAAACCGCTACAACTCTATATTCGCATGACCTGAGCAGCAGCGAATCCCATTCCTGCTGCTTTTGGTTTAGATTCACAGGTGATGATGCACCATGCCCTAATTTTGCTACACCGTGTTGGTCAATTACGTGGGCGTACTACAGTAAACTGAGACTGAATATGTATGATTCTGCTGCTTATCAACCCATTCGCCATCTATTTTTTTCCTTCGGCCAGGGGCGCGTCTACTTTCAAACACAGAACATACATTCTGCGATATGTTCTCCCAAATCACCCATTTTCAGCTAAACTGAAACTAAGCACACGAAGGCTGAACCTGCATGAAACTGCTCTTGACCAACCCACCCGACCCCTATTTTGCTGCAAATTGCTGCCGATTCTCCGCCATTTCCCGCCGTTTTTACCGAGTTGTCCGCCTGGTCTCTCGTATTGCCGCCATTTTTTCTTCTTCTGCGGCGGCAACAAGTATAAGGTGATGCTTTTGCCTACAATCGCCTATATGTGTTAACATAGGACGATAACGGCAACTTAACAACTGAAACCTACAGCTATGACGCCAACGGCCGCCTGATCGGTCTGACCGCCTGGGGCAACCAACACAGCGACTTCCACTACGACAAAGTCGGACGCCATGTGGCCACTCAGCGCCCCAATGGCCTCCTCAGCGACTACGCCTACAACCCCGCCGGCCACCTGCGCCGAGTTCGCCATCGCGCAGGCAGCAGCTTACGCGGGCAGTTCAACTACACCGTCGATGGACGCGGCAACCGCACCCGTGCTTTTGAGCGCATGGCCACTGCCACCACCGTCACCAATACACTGACTAAAACAGACACCGCCGTCACCTTCACCAGAGGCACCTGGACCGATGACGGAGCATACAAGAAAACCACCCAGTTCAGCGGCCGCATGCAGATCGCCTACACCGGCGACGAGGCCCTCCTCACCATCGGCACCGGCCCCGATCATGGACAGTTCGATCTCTACATCAACGACAACTACTGGCGCCGCTTCGATGCCTACGCCACCACCCCAGCCGAACGCGTGATCCACCTCCCAGAGGTGACAACCCCGCAAGGCAAAACCACCGGCAAACTCAGCATCAAGGTGCGTTCGGACAAGCATTTCCGCTCCACTGGCCGCGTCTTCCGCTTCAAACAACTCGCGGTGATAGATGCCACCTATAATGAAAGAACCATCGACTATACGTATGATGGTTTGTCCCGCCTGACTCAAGCCGACTACGACGACGGCACAACCATCTACGACTACGCCTACGATTTGGCCGGCAACCTGACGAACAACAACGGCAAGACCAGAACCTATAATGCCACCAACCAAATGACGAATGATGGCACCCACACACTCACCTACGATCCCAACGGCAACCTCACCAACGACGCCACGAGTTCGTATACTTGGGACCGCGCCAACCGGATGCTCACTGCACCCAACAACACATCCTATGCCTATGACGGCCTCGACAACCGCATCCAACAAACGGCCAATCGTGTTGTGACCAACTACCTCCTTGATCTCCAACCCGGCCTGCCCAAAGTCCTGGCCGCCACAACCGGAGCCAACACCGACCACTACATCCATAGTGTCAGAGGCATCCACGCCATGCAGAACAACACAGGTGTGTGGTCATACACCACCCAAGACGGCTTGGGCAGCGTCCGCAGCCTCATCAACAGCACCCTCAACGTCTCATCTGTCCAGAACTACGCACCCTATGGCGAGCCCTTCGGCACCGTCGGCAACTTCACCAGTCCCTTTGCCTTCACCGGCGAACAAACTGACGCCAATGGTCAAGTTTACTTGCGTGCGCGGTACTACAACCCATTGCTCGGTGTGTTCCCCTCCCTCGACCCGTTTGAAGGCACCATGGCTCGCCCAATGAGTTTGAACGGCTACTCCTATGTCGAAGGCAATCCAATCATGAACACCGACCCATCTGGAAAGGCTGTTGACTGGGGTAAGATTCAGGAAGGCAAAACGAGCTATTCGTGTAACTGTGGCTGGATTGATTGGGACCATGCCAATCCGATCCATCCGATGAATGTGATCCGTACCGTTAAGAATGCCATGTCCCATCCAGACTGTCAGACGGATTCAACCTGCACCGGCTTTATCTTTCAAACCACCCTCAAAACTTGGACAGGCTATCAGATGCGGACATCAAGTGCTGAGTTATACGGTCCGTTCAAGGGTGGAAATAAGCTCCCTTGGTATCTCATCCCGTGTAACTTGACTGATACGTGGCAAAGTGTTGCCTGGTCCATCTACAGTGACTTAGTCCAGGAATTTGAAAGTAAGGAACAGGGCAGTTGGAATCCTATTGCACGGACATCAGGGTATTCTGTCGAAGATTTGCCCTCCTATTTGATGGCGTTTGCAATTGCCCAGACCTTGGAAGAGGCAGGGTTAGGGGATCGATTATATGCCCAAGGAAATCACCTTGAATTCGGAAAGAGTGCGATGTCTGAGATTGCGTCCCTTTCCGAATGTGATGTCATTTGGGATATCGAAGCGAACAAGGAAATCTATAGAGAGGACACGGTTAGAGAGCTGGAGAACACAGGATTTTTACCCGTAGATCGTTCTGATGCGTTAAGCAGATGGTGTCAGGGTCCGCTAGATGCCAGCCGTATTCCCTCATGGCTTACAGCCTTGCAAGCCAGCCCGGTTGGAACATTCCGCAAGTCAGATGGTAAGAGTGGGTGTAATGATGATCCTTTGAAGTTGCCCTATCCGAATGATCCTGACAACCCCGCTGATGATGATGCAAAGAAAACATTGCTCTTGCATAAGTGTGGAGGATGCTGATGTTCACTCGAAAGAGATTGAGGACAGGCTGTTTAGCGGGTTGTTTGGGTCTCGTTGTAATGGTGGTTATGGGGTATTTGGCTGCCCTGGCTTACTCAAAGAATGCCGGGAGATGGGCTAGTTTGCAAGTCATCTCGATCCCAGAAGAGAGTGAGTTCATTGCAGAGGTAGAGTACGAAAAAGACGGGTATCACCGCGGCCTGCTTAGGGTCTACACAGTCCCAGCCAATATCCAGGATGTGAGAAGTTGGTATGATTCACGAGGACTGGCAATGCCACCAGTAGATGAAAGCGCTCAAGGCAAAGATGTAATATATTATGATCGATTCCTTGGAAGCTTAGAGCACTGGGGATATGAACTACTGTACATAACCGCAATACTAACACTCAATCCCAAGTACGAACTCAGGCTGCCGTATTGCTTTGATGCCGTGGTTTACCGCTCCATTGACCTAGTAGACTATCCAGCATTTGAAGAACATCTCTCAGGTATTGAAGTGCCAGAGGATAGGACAATCCTTCTGGTTAACACCTGTTGGCCGGATTTCTAAACGATACTGTAGCGTGCATCTGAGAAGACGTGAGTTGAAGCTATATCTCCCTAATCTGCTATGGTTGGTTAGGGAGGTTTCCTCCGTTCCAATGACAACCCAAGTCACCTTCACCAGAGGCACCTGGACCGACGCGGGCAACTTCAAGAAAACCACCCAGTTCGCCAGCGTGATGCAGATCGCCTACACCGGCGACGAAGCACTGCTGACCATCGGCACTGGCCCCGATCATGGACAGTTCGATCTCTACATCAATGGCCGCTACTGGCGCCGCTTCGATGCCTACACCGCCCAACCCGGCGAGCGCGTGATCCACCTCCCACAAGTCACCACGCCAACAGGGGAAACATCCGGCACACTCGAAATCCGCAATCGCTCGGATCGCCATCATCGCTCCACCGGTTACGTCTTCCGCTTCAAACAACTCGCGGTGATAGATGCCACCTATAATGAAAGAACCATCGACTATACGTATGATGGTTTGTCCCGCCTGACTCAAGCCGACTACGACGACGGCACAACCATCTACGACTACGCCTACGATTTGGCCGGCAACCTGACGAACAACAACGGCAAGACCAGAACCTATAATGCCACCAACCAACTCACCAACGACGGCACCCACACCCTCACCTACGACGCCAACGGCAACCTCACCAACGACGGCACCAACACCTACACCTGGGACCGCGCCAACCGCCTGAAATCGCTGGGTACAACAACGTACAGTTATGATGGTCTGGGCAACCGGGTCTCCATGTCGGTTGGTACCACCAGTCCGACTGTGACGGACTACTTGTTGGATGTGCAACCTGGTTTGGTCAAGGTGCTAGCACAGACCACTGGCGCGGCTACGGATCGGTTTGTCCACAGTCCGCGTGGGATCCATGCCATGCAAGACAATGCCAGTGACTGGCGTTACATGACCCAGGATGGTCTGGGCAGCGTCCGCAGTGAAATCGACAGCACACTCGGCGTCAATGCAGTCCAATCCTATAACCCCTACGGCGAGCCCTTCGGCACCGTCGGCAACTTCGATACCCCCTTCGCCTTCACTGGGGAGCAGGTGGATTCGACTGGACAGGTGTACTTGCGCGCCCGGTACTACGACCCATCTCTGGGTGTGTTCTCGTCGCTTGACCCGTTTGAAGGCACGATGGCTCGCCCAATGAGTTTGAACGGCTATAGCTGGGTCGAAGGCAATCCAATCATGAATACTGATCCAAGCGGTAAGGCTATGGTTGATATATGGGTAGCAGCATTTATCGAGCCAGACACGATTCAATTTTCGTTCGCTGCTGATCCAAAGGCGGATTGGAACGGTAATGGGCGTTCTTGGCACACTCTAGCCGATTTTGGTAGCGACCCGCCTCCTAGCTCAAAAGCGTGGTGGAGCCTTCGGTTTGACACGAATAATCTGTCTACAGCGATATCTCGAGCTGATACAGGAGAAACTAGTGTAACATACGGGGGTGTATTGGGCGTCTATACCTCTCAGCGTAAAGCACCAATGCCAGATCCTGCTACGGTTGAGTGTACCGGGCCTGACTCAGATGACTCATCCATCCTTAACGATGTGTGGGTGCAAATAGAGGAAAATGCGAAGAATCCTTTGATTCCCTTTGCACCACCAATCGAAATAAGCTATTCAATCCTAATCATGCCACAATCTGGCAAAATCAATGTCACTAGAGATATTGATCGCTATCCTTGGCATGAACTTCACATTGCTGTTGATGGTGTATCAGTTGTTCAATTGCAGCAGTCGCCTCCAGGGCCATTCAAAACCCCAGCAGACCTAGCATTCCCAAGTCTTCGTTCAGTCTTCACAAATATTGGAAGTTTTCCGCCTGATGGGCCGTGTAGGTCATCACGAAATCAACCGCCACCTCCATGCCGGGGTCTTCCAATACGAAATGCGTGTCTATGTAAGCCGGACTAGGAGGCAAGAAAGCCCCCCACCTTTATATCATCATAAAGGTGGGGGCTTCAACATATTGGGTAAATATACCGAAAGGGCTAGAATGAATAATCTACAGATAAGTACAAAGAAAAAGCACCAAACACTCTATACATCTTTTCGATGTTTTACAAATGCTATCCTGTTGATAGGGCTTTTTTCGGGTTGTTCGTTTGTGTCAGTCAATCACGTTGACTGGGTATATATAATTCCAGATCAATACGAAGGCTGGATCGCCATTCAATATGAGTGTAAAGATGGTGTTCCACTTGAGGAAAAGGAGGATGTTATTGAGGTGGTATTCGGAACAGATGGTATATTTTGCACAACTGATTCACAGTTTTCCTCGCGTGGTCAGATTATAGCAAGAAACACATCAGGAACCCCGATCCCCTATTATCATGACAATAGGGGGCAGGCAGGCTATGGAGTTTGTTGTATAAATGGGTTGGTGGAGGCTCGAGGCATAGGAGATAATCAGACAACAATAATTGTTGATCTTATACGGGTTGGCGATATGCAGCAAGGACATTCCGGATGGGACATCTTTTTGGAGAGTATGCATAGTAGGTAGTGTCTGATTTATTTTGGTCGGGCAGGCAGCCAGGGGCGGGCACAATTCATCTATGAGGTTGACAACAATAGCAACTTAACATCCGACGGGGTCAACACCTACACCGCCCAACCCGGCGAGCGCGTGATCCATCTGCCGCAAGTCCCAACCCCACCAGGGGCGACTAGTGGGGTGATCGAGATTCGCAATCGCTCAGATCGCCATCATCGCTCCACCGGCTACGTCTTCCGCTTCAAACAACTCGTGGTGATAAATGCCACCTATAATGAAAGAACCATCGACTATACGTATGATGGTTTGTCCCGCCTGCAACAAGCCAACTATGATGGTGGGACAGTTGAATATACGTATGGCTACGACCTAGCCGGCAACCTGACCAACATGAACGGTGCCACCCGTACTTACAACGCCACCAACCAACTCACCAACGACGGCACCAACACACTCACCTACGACGCCAACGGCAACCTCACCAACGACGGCACCAACACCTACACCTGGGACCGCGCCAACCGGATGCTGTCGGTTGATAATGGCACACTGGCTGAGAAGGTCAGTTATGCCTACGATGGTCTGGGCAACCGGGTCTCCATGTCGGTTGGTACCACCAGTCCGACTGTGACGGACTACTTGTTGGATGTGCAACCTGGTTTGGTCAAGGTGCTAGCACAGACCACTGGCGCGGCTACGGATCGGTTTGTCCACAGTCCGCGTGGGATCCATGCCATGCAAGACAATGCCAGTGACTGGCGTTACATGACCCAGGATGGTCTGGGCAGTGTCCGAAGTGAGATCGATGAAGTTCTGATGGTCGGTGCCGCTCAGCACTATGCACCCTACGGCGAGCCCTTCGGCACCGTCGGCAACTTCGATACCCCCTTCGCCTTCACTGGGGAGCAGGTGGATTCGACTGGACAGGTGTACTTGCGTGCGCGGTACTACAATCCAAGCATGGGTGTGTTCCCGTCACTTGATCCCTTCGAGGGCACCATGGCTCGCCCCATGTCCCTCAATGCCTACTCCTGGGTTGAAGGCAATGTTCCCAACATGGTAGACCCCAGTGGAATGCAGTGTGAGTCCCTTGAGAATAGAGCACCAGGAACAGATGGTTATAATCCTAGTGCATGGTTTTGGTGCGAAAAACTCCAAGATACACTGTACTCTACTCTACAAATGCCGTCATTTGAAGAAGTGTTGTATTGCTACTCTTGTGCGATGGATAGCGGGTTGGGCACTCGCCCCGAAGCTTATGAGCAAGGTTTGCGTCAAGCGGCGAGTGATGGTATGGCAAGCGCTCAAAGAATTCAGTGGGCAATTGACGAATACAGGAATAACTATACTCCATCTACGTCTTCTGGCGGTTTGCAGGCTGTCTACTCTACACTGGGGTTAAATCTAAATGGATATGCGGAAGGATGGGCAACCGCAGCATCAGCACTGGTGGTAAGTGGTCAGGCCGGTATTGAATTGACCTATGACTTTGCAACCTTCCAACGAATGCGCTTTATCTATGAAGGATATGGCGGTATTTTTGGGAATTTGCTTCAAGGTCTGAAGAAACTGAGTTTAGAAGTTGGAGCTTCCTTGAGTAACTATGCTGGTCTCATCAAAGGCTTTACACCGCATAAACACTGTGGCAAAGGTGACCCGTATACTCATTTTACCAATGAGTATAAAGGCACGTTTATTGTCAATAATGTTGGTGCAGCATTGTATGGAGGTGGAGGCGGTGTAGAGTTTCATTCGCCTGATGGCTCTATCCAAGGCGCGGGTCTATATCTGTCAATTGGTTCAGGTCTGGATATAGGGTATTCAAAAGTTACCTATAGGCGTGTTTACGGTTCAGAGAAATCGTACATCAGCCCCGTTGATGGTAAGGTTAACGTCATGGAACTAACGACAGATATTCTCTATGGACGTGGTACTATCAGCCTAGTAGCAGACTTACCCTTGGCTGGTGATATATTACAGGGGTTCCGCGAAGAGGCAGCAATGATAGCCGAACAACTAGCAATCCAATACAACAACTCAGTTACCACAAACCCTTGCGCGTGCTAAAGTCATAAGCCACAACAACGAGAAATGAGGTATCATGTAATTGATACCTCATTTTATTTGGGAGCGTAGACGAAAAATGGTTGACGTTGTGGGACATCTCATTCTAGGTTCGGTGTTCACAGTATATGGACTATCAATATTGATACGTCAAAGTGCCAGAATTGGAATAGGTGGGGGCAGAACGGCGGGATCTCCAGTTTTTGTGACGGAGGTCACTGGCTTCACAGCTCGCATTTTTGGCAGTGTAGTCGTATTCAGTGGTCTACTTGTTGTCACACCCTTTATCCTAACTTTGATTGGAACTACAGTTTCACCTGATTTGATGTTCTGGCTTCCCTTCATGGGGATTGTAATTATCGTAATCGGCTTGTTTTTTTGCGCTATCATTCAATCCGCCGTATTGGCTGGGGAAAGGCTCAACACAAACAAAGCAAAATCCAAGAATGATCATTCACCTGACGCTGACTGGTCTTGACCTATCTTGTAGGATGTGACTAACGTTTTGCAGACACATGACCTTGTTTACTGGAGCTTGGTAGGATGCTATTGGATTGGCATTGTTCCAATTCATTTTCACAGCCTCCCAAATTGGGAAGCACAGAATTGTGGTGTTTGCTCTGCTTCCTCAATACTGAGTTCGGGTCTGAAAATGTCCCTTTTCGGATAAGGGTGCGTCCACTCTTAAACATAGAACACACGTTCTGCAACACGTTCTCCCAAATCACCCATTTTCAGCTACACTGAAACTAAGCACACGAAGGTTAAACCCGTATGAATCTGCCCTTGACCAACCCACCCGACCCCTATTTTGCCGCAAATTGCTGCCGGTTCTCCGCCATTTGCCACAATTTCTTGCCGTTTTCCCCCGTATTTTCCCTGGCTCTCCGCCGGTTCTCCCGTATTGCCGCCATTTTTTTGTTGCGTGGCGGCGGCAACAAGTATAAGATGATGCTTTTGCCTACAATCGCCTATATGTGTTAACATAGGACGATAACGGCAACTTAACAACTGAAACCTACAGCTATGACGCCAACGGCCGCTTGATTGGCCTCTCTGCCTGGGGCAACCAACACAGCGACTTCCACTACGACAAAGCTGGACGCCATGTGGCCACTCAGCGCCCCAATGGCCTGTCGAGTGATTACGCCTACAACCCAGCCGGCCACCTGCGCCGAGTTCGCCATCGCGCAGGCAGCAGCCTACGGGGGCAGTTCAACTACACCGTCGATGGACGCGGCAACCGCACTCGTGCTTTTGAGCGCCTAGCCCAATCCACAACGGTCACAGCCACCTACAACAAGTCAGCTACCCAGGTCACCTTCACCAGAGGCACCTGGACCGATGACGGAGCATACAAGAAAACCACCCAGTTCAGTGGCCACATGCAGATCGCCTACACCGGCGACGAAGCCCTCCTCACCATCGGCACCGGCCCCGATCACGGCATGATCGACATCAGCATCAACGACAACTACTGGCACAGCTTCAACACCTACACCGCCCAACCCGGCGAGCGCGTGATCCATCTGCCGCAAGTCCCAACCCCACCAGGGGCGACTAGTGGGGTGATCGAGATTCGCAATCGCTCAGATCGCCATCATCGCTCCACCGGCTACGTCTTCCGCTTCAAACAACTCGTGGTGATAAATGCCACCTATAATGAAAGAACCATCGACTATACGTATGATGGTTTGTCCCGCCTGCAACAAGCCAACTATGATGGTGGGACAGTTGAATATACGTATGGCTACGACCTAGCCGGCAACCTGACCAACATGAACGGTGCCACCCGTACTTACAACGCCACCAACCAACTCACCAACGATGGCACCCACACACTCACCTACGACGCCAACGGCAACCTCACCAACGATGGCACCAACACCTACACCTGGGACAGAGCCAACCGGATGCTCACCGCACCCAACAACACATCCTACATCTACGACGGCCTCGGCAACCGCGTATCGCAGACGGTCAACACAACCAAGACCGACTACCTCCTCGATCTGCAACCCGGCCTGACCAAAGTCATCGGGGACAGTGACGGTAATCGCTATGTCCACAGTCCCAGAGGCATCCACGCGATGCAGACCAACGCAGGCGAGTGGTCATACACCACCCAAGACGGCTTGGGCAGTGTTCGCAGTGAAATCGACAGCACACTCGGCGTGGACACAACCCATAACTACGATCCCTACGGCAACTACATCGGCACCGCACCCACCACCGCCTACTTCGGCTTCACTGGTGAACAGACCGACCCAACAGGGCAGCTATACTTGCGCGCCCGCTACTACCACCCATCTCTGGGTGTGTTCCCGTCGCTTGATCCATTTGAAGGAATGGCCAGTAGGCCGATGAGCTTGAATGGTTACAGTTGGGTTGAAGGCAATACGCCCAACATGGTAGACCTCAGCGGTAAAACTGCTACGTTGGCAAATACGTTGAATTCATCTTTGTGTAGTAGTGCGGGGACACAACAGAATGATTGTAGTTGTTGGGCATTTCTCCGTCCACTTTGTCCTAGCTTGCTTCCTCCATGTGATGCTCCACAGCCGCCGACACCAATACCCGGTCCTGTGGCCACAGCGACGGGCACACCCTGTTGCGATAACAGAAGTATGGTGCCTGTCAATGTTACATATAGTGCCTGTCCTGATGGACCGCCACGCATCCTTAGCTATGATAAGGAGTGTGGTAGGGGAAGTTCGAGTAGAGACGCATGTGGTGTTCAAGTGTACAGGAAAATAGCGGAGCAATATGGTAGCAATGGATGTCTGACTTGGAGTCAGATTCTTGCAGTAATATATCGTAAGGAACTTGGCTTCCTCAAACCAGGCAATACTGTCGCTAACAGTACATTTGAACCGAATCAACAAACTATGTGGAATCTTGCCAAAGAAGCTGGAGCTAGGCTACTCTCACAACGAGTGGGTAGTCTCACTGCTCCAGACGTATTCGGGTTCATTTGCCTGTTAGGCACCGTTGAATCACTGTATGTAAATTCCAATCTAGGCAGTGCCAATAACTATCAATCTGTCACTGTCGATATATCTGGCTGGGAGGGATTTGTTGGGGACGCAAACGAGGCTCTAGGACAATTTTCAAATGGCTTTGAGGTTGGGAGACCAGCAACATGGGAGAATATTATTAATCCAACGCTTGGTATCCTACAATCGGAGTTTAACTTTAGTTCAACCAAGTTAGACGTGGCGAATTCAGATGAAGTTAAACAACGTCTGAACAGAGGCTATTGGCCTATTGCAGCCATCCCGGGTAACGCCGGTAGCCCCTACGCAGATGCGCAGGGTTATCTGTACATTACCCTTACTTTTGATGGTGGCGGGTCGACAGGATTCAGCTGTATAGGTTAGAAAATGAAGTGTATTGGGGCAGTCGTGAGGCTGTCCCAAATGCTATATTGTCATTTAGATAGGAGATACGACTTATGCGCTTGATTAGAGAGCTTTTCATCGTTGGATCAATCCAGCTTATGTCATTTGTCGGCTTCGTTCAGCCTCAGAGTGATTGTGTAAACGATCAACTACCAATTACGCTTGACCTAGTTACACATTTGCTGTTTATGGTTCCAAATGAGGAAACAATCCAGATATGGAGGTCATCATCTGGTGATCAATTAGCTATCCCGACAAAGTTTACTCTGCCTTTGGATGCTTCCCAAATCATATTAGACCCGTCGGGCTCCAAAGTAGCATATGTGTTATTATACAATGGGCAAGTTGCTTCGCGAAGGATCATGCTCTTGGATTTATTCACAGGTCAGACTGAGGAAATTCTTAGTTCGACTGTAGCAAATATTCCCCAACTAATTGATCTGCGTTGGATTAGTGAAACCCAATTGGGCTTCGTAAGCAATGCGATAGAACAAGCATACACGATCGTAAACATTGGTGAGCATTCTTTTCAAACTCGAAATGCAAACATTCCAATCCCTGAACGAGATGTAAGAGGTGGCAGTTCATTTGGAGACTGGGATATTAAGTTCAGTCAGGATTTCAGTCATGCTGTATTTATTGATTTCCGAACACCAGCGGAACCTATTGAAATATGGGATGTAGAGAATTCAGAAAAGCTTGATATAGAGAATCTTCCACCAGTTTCCTGGGTCGGAGCAGCTCGTGCATACAGATGGCATCCAACAGAAGATATTTTCTGGATTAGAGCGGGGATATCAGATTGGTTTGAAATCCAAATTACTACTCATGAGATATTACAAATTACCGATGCAGGTAGCTTAGGAATATTGCAATTTCCTATAATTCATTCTGATACAGATAGATCCGTTTTTCAAGCTGTCAATGATCAACAAGGGCAGTTTGTAACTAGTCTCATGTTGTTGGATGATGGTATCTTGAAATCCACTTGTCTGGAGATCACTATTGCTGTCACATTTAATGCAGGGACAGCAGGGTGGAGCAGTGAGGGCGATTTCTATGCCCTTGCACAGATTGATCATGAGCGAGAAAAATCTATGATTTTGATCTTAGATACTACATCGTTAGAATTTGCGAACATATATGAATCCAGCTCTGTCCTGCCTCAGATGGAAATATTAGGTTGGGTGCCGTCTTCAGAAAGCTAGGAGACTTGGGAGTAATCGTATAGATTCTATGTGTAGTCAATCAAGACCTTAGCGAACTTCATCTCAGAAGAGAATACAAGATTGAGGATGTCAAAAATTTGATCCAAGCAAGACTAGAGCCAGCAACAACAAATATAATGTTGCGTCGAAACGCAAAGTCCACTGGCCGCGTCTTCCGCTTCAAACAGTTGCAGGTGATAGATGCCACTTATAATGAAAGGACTATCGACTACACCTACGACGCCCTCTCCCGCCTGCAACAAGCCAACTACAATACAGGCCAGCGCATCTATGACTACAACTTTGACCTCGCTGGCAATCGCATCCAAGAAGCCCTGAGCGGAACTGGCGTCACTGCCAAAACCACCCACTACACCTACAATGCTGCCAACCAACTGACCAACGACGGCACCCACACCCTCACCTACGATGCCAACGGCAACCTCACCAACGACGGGACGAGTTCGTATACTTGGGACCGCGCCAACCGGATGCTCACCGCACCCAACAACACATCCTACATCTACGACGGCCTCGGCAACCGCGTATCGCAGACGGTCAACACAACCAAGACCGACTACCTCCTCGATCTGCAACCCGGCCTAACCAAAGTGTTAGCAGCCACAACCGGCACCAACACCGACCACTACATCCATAGTGTCAGAGGCATTCACGCCATGCAAAGCAACACAGGTGTGTGGTCATACACCACCCAAGACGGCTTGGGCAGTGTTCGCAGTCTGATTGACGCAACGTTGGGCGTAGACACAACCCACAGTTACGACCCCTACGGCAACTACATCGGCACTGCACCCACCACCACCTACTTCGGCTTCACCGGCGAACCACGCGACGCCAACGGCCTGCAATACCACCGCGCCCGCTACTACAACCCATCGTTGGCCATCTTCCCCTCCCTCGACCCGTTTGAAGGAGTGGCCAGTAGACCGATGTCCCTCAATGGCTACGCCTACGTCGAAGGCAATGTTCTGAACAAAACGGATCCAACTGGGCGATGTGTTGGAGTGACCGAATACGATTGCGAGATGTGTTGTTGGGAACAATGGCGCGGTGAATATCCCGAATATGCTGAAAGTGGTATGCAGGCGTGCTATGAAGACTGTGTCAGTAACCTCTTCTCGAAGGATGAGTTTTGGGCGTATACAAACAATGTCTCATGCTCTAGTCAAAGTGGGCCAGGACAATGGGAATGTGCCTCTGCACGACAAGCACATAGCTTGAAAGATGCGTTCCTCAGAAGTGCAGCGCGTCACAACAGACTTCCGAATATGGATGATGCGGGCTTTGCCGCTTTGATAGCCAGTGTTATTGAGGCTGAGGGACGTTGGCGAACAGCAGGGGTATCAGCAGAGCAATTGCGTAATCGGAACCTGGAAAACCTGGTAGCTTCATTTGGTTGTGTTGTATCTGGTGACTACATACTTAAAGCATATGAGTCTGGTAACCATGGCCTCCTGCTACAATATCTCACTAACGCAACCATACCTGATGATGACCCCATTTATGCCTATGCTTCAGTAGGTATAGGCAATGTTAAATTGCCAGCGGCCGCAAGTTTATGGAGAGGCCAAGCCTGTAGTTTCTACGGTGATTGCACCAACGTAGAGGTAAGTCCACTTGTCTCAAGAAACATGCTTGGTTTTGATGTGAAGCTGCTTGATCCGTTCACAGACACGGTCTGTACTTTTGGTGGTAATTGTGTTGCCGGTCCCACCTCGGAAGTGGGAGCCTATGGAAAGATAAGAGGGCACCTGCTTCAAAACGAGCTTGCAATTGAATATGTTGCTGCAATCCTAGAACAGGGAGCTTTGCGAGCAGCCAAGCTAGGCTTGACCCCCACGGCCTTCAACTCAGTCACCTGGTACATTCGTAGTCTACAAAGCGAGTCTGAGATTGAAGAATGGAACGTAGCCACTGAATATAATTATGATCCTCGTGGACATGCGGCTTTTGTGGTCACCAATATTCCGGTTGCTTTGGATGTCTTTGGTGAAACATCGAGTTGGAGTCCAGATATACATGAGCCAGGATATTTGGCTTATTGCAGTACGACAGGGCATCGGGCCTGCCGTAGATGAGTTTGTATTCAACAGATAACGCTAAAAGCGAGCGAATCAGGTGAGAAAAGTAGGGGTTGTTGGGGCTTTGCTGCTTGTGAGCATGTTCAGCGCATGTCGTTTGATAAATTTCGTGTTCGAGCAGGTGAAGCTCCCCCCTCCTACTCCCAGCCCCCTGACAATTGCCTATGGTACAGAGGTATATTCAATCATCAGCAATTATGAACGCACTTCTAGATCATTGGAGGCTAGGTTAGATCGAAGTATCCTGTCAAATGTAATGACAGGAGATCTGCTCAAAAGACGTATGGCTGCCCAACACCTAGATACGTTTCATATCATGGTCGATCTTGATCTACGAGAGGTTCATGTGCTTGAATACACGCCCATGCAGATCAAAGCGATAGGCTGCGGATCTATAGACATGAACGAAGTAACACTGGAAGGGGAGTATATCAGGTCTCTACCAAACAGAATTTTCCAGAAATTCTATGTTTTTGTTAATGAGGAGGGCACATGGAAGCTAGTGACCGCAGCCAGCTTTGAGGATCACCATACAATTGAACGAGATTGGAATTATGTAGATGATCGAACGAAAGACCTGATTGGAGATCTTCCCAGCTATGCACGCGAATACCTTACTTGTGGTTGATCTGATACGTAATGTTTTCTGCATCGCCGGGAACCGCATCCAAGAAGCCCTGAGCGGAACTGGCGTCACTGCCAAAACCACCAACTACACCTACAACGCCACCAACCAACTGACCAACGATGGCACCCACACACTCACCTACGACGCCAACGGCAACTTAACATCCGACGGCACCAACACCTACACCTGGGACCGCGCCAACCGGATGCTCACTGCACCCAACAACACATCCTACACCTACGACGGCCTCGGCAATCGTACTCAGCAAACGACCAATCGTGTTGTGACAGACTATCTGTTGGACTTGCAACCAGGCTTGGTGAAGGTACTCAGGCAGAGTGATGGCACAGCCACTGACCACTTTATCCACGCCCCCCGCGGCATCCACGCCATGCAGGACAACACAGGCAACTGGCAATACATCACCCAAGATGGCCTCGGTTCCGTCCGCAGCCTCATCAACAGCACCCTCGGCGTAGACACCACCCACAGTTACGACCCATACGGCAACTACATCGGTACTGCACCGACAGATAGCTATTTTGGTTTCACCGGCGAACGAACCGACGCCAATGGCCAACTCTACCTCAGAGCCAGATACTACAATCCAGCCTTGGCCATCTTCCCCTCCCTCGACCCATTTGAAGGAGTGGCCAGTAGGCCGATGAGCTTGAACAGCTATAGCTGGGTTGAAGGTAATGTCCCCAACGCAACAGACCCAAGTGGGTATGCACCTTCGCTTTCTTGCTGGGTTTCAGCCCTTTCGTGTATGGGTTCAATTGCGTTTGTCCCTGATAATGCTGTAGGCATTGGGTTTGTTGTTGATGCCGCTAGTTGTGGTTTGGGTGTAGCAGCCTGTGGAGAAGAACTTCTCCTAGAAATTGTTGAGACTGGTCTTGGACGTGATGCTGCGGAATTCTTAGAGGGAATTCTAGGTAATGGGTCGGATGATACAGGATACTTATCTGACTACAATGGAGGATGGTGTGAAGCGCCACTCCCATTAGCATCATCTAACTCACAATCGACTATAGGTTCGCAGTCAAATACACAAGAAGGGTCAGGTACAGAAAACAGTGATGGCTTCGATTTAGCTTTTGGAAGGGATGTATTCGTCATTCCATTTGCAGCATCATTTGCGACACAGGGAGAACGACCCGCACTTGCATGGCTAGACTGGCCTGATTGGATGATTACCAACAGCGACGGAAACATGATTCCTATTATGCAGCGTGAAGTATTTATAGGAACATTCGATGCTATAATGGTAGGGTACTTTGCAGTAGTTCCAGATGGTCGAATGAAGTTTGTGTTGTCCGGTATGGACAATACCCAACCCAATTCAATTACAACTTGGGAGCTACGCAAAATCTCTACCGAGTATGCAGAAAAGGCAGATTACTACCTCTTTGAAGGTGGCGTCAGAACTGAGTTGTCGCCGGAATTAGCATCTGCCAGAATCGCCGAAATCCTGAGTTAAGTAGGAGGATAGAAAATGTCATACGGAAGTTGGGATGAAGTCTACAATACGTACAAAAATCTATTCTTGGGCACGCGATATGACGGACATGCAAAAGAAATGATGTCGCTTATTCCAAGAATATGGGATTACCCTGAATTTTCTGATGTTGTACCGGGTACTTCGCACGCTATGCTGTTCTTAGAAGTGCCTGCAAAAGAAACGTCAGTAAGGATATGGAGTGACCATCCCGGTAAATACCTTGTGTATCTTTCGCATATTGAGAAGGGAGATACAGATAAAACTAATGTGGGAGTAACTGAGATTATTCCCACTATTGAGGAATATCTGAATCAAGTACGACAAGAACAGTAGCCTCACAACACTGAGGTCACTGCTCCATTGACCAGTCCAATCCTCAATATTTACTAACCAACAGCTCCCTGACTTGTTAGAATTGGTCAGGGAGCATTCTTTTCTAAACAGGGCAGATAGTATGGCAGCATATCGCGCTTTTTGAAGGAAGACCTTATGCTCACCAACGACGTCAGCGCAGTGCCGAGCCTGTCGTGCTAGAGAAAATCTGAGTATGTAAATGATGCAGCCTGTTGAAAAAGTAACCTGTATACGGGAGTTGGGGTAGACTTCTTCAAAAACACAACAGCATGGAATAGTGAAGATGATGAGCGAAAAGCAGCGTGTGTTCACACCTCAAATTGTCTCGTTGGAAGCGATTGTGCCCGAAGATAATTTCTATCGTCAACTCAACACAAAACTCGATTTGAGCTTTCTCCGTGACTTGGTTCAGCATCTCTATAAGCCGTTTGGCAGACCAGGCATCGATCCCGTGGTGTTCTTCAAACTACAATGGATTATGTTCTTTGAAGACATTCGCTCTGAGCGTCAATTGATGGATACCGTCGCCATGCGGATCGACCATCGGTGGTATATAGGCTATGACCTGGATACACCCGTGCCTGACCATAGCAGCTTGAGCCGCATTCGAGACCGCTATGGGGTTGAAATCTTCCAGCGTTTCTTCGAAAAGATTGTTGAACAGTGTATCAAAGCAGGATTAGTCTGGGGACAAGAACTGTACTGCGATGGCACAAAAGTGCTGGGCAATGCCAGTATGGATAGTCTTGTACCGCGTGTGCAGCCCCATCTCTTAGCGCAATTTACTCAAGTCGATCCAGCGGATACGGATCCCCTTACGACGCCTGACAACAGAACGCATAGCCGCTTGCTGATTGATAAATACAATGGGGATCGTCTTTCTGAACAAGGTCCAACACCCAGCTATCGGCGCATCACCGATTATATGGTGAGTGCCACTGATCCCGATGCGACCCCCATGAAACCTGCTTTCACTGGTTATTCACGTCTTGGGTATCATACTCACTATGTGGTCGATGGTGGAAAATCACGGATTGTCTTGGCGGCGCTCGTAACCCCAGCTTCGGTCATGGACAATACCCCAATGCTCGACCTGGCTCGCTGGATACGCTTTCGCTGGCAACTTCGTCCACCAATTGCAGTCGGTGATACTCACTATGGCAGCACTTACAATATCGTTGGCTTCGAAAATGATGGCATACGGGCTGACACGCCACCCCATGACCAGGGCCCCCGCCAGCGCGATAAGCTCTATCATCATAGCCAGTTCACCTTTGATGCCGAAAACAATTGTTACATCTGTCCCCAAGGCGAGATACTATCCTACAAGCATTCCGTCAATAGCTCACAAATCCATCGCTACCGTGCAAAGAAGAGGGTGTGTGATGTGTGTCCGGTCACTTCAGATTGTCGAACGGGGAAATATGGTCGCTCTATTAGCCGATCCTTCTTTCAGGATTATATTGATCGTGTAGCGCGTTATCAGCAGACTGCGGCCTATCAAAAGGCGATGCGTAAACGACAAGTGTGGATTGAACCGCGATTTGGCGAGATCAAACAATGGCATCGTGGCCGACGGTTCCGATTACGAGGGCTTCACAAAGTGAATATGGAAGGCATGATCCGAGCAGCAGGACAGAATATCAAGGAGCTTCTCAAGGGGAAACCAAGCAAAAATACTCCAACATCACCCATTGACAGCAGGTTACGAGACCTTCAATTCGCCTTGTGTTGAGTTCTGGCATGTCGGCAGCTACTCCACTTGGGAGAATGTAATGTTGCGTAATGTATTCTTCAACAGGCTGGCCAATTTTCGGATGCTAAGTTCTTGACTTCTGCACCCTGATTTCTTCAAGTAACAATGCAAAACGTGTAACAAGATGCGCTCTCAAATGAGGGCGTGTTTGCTTTAGAACAGTAAGCCAGCACCCCCAGCACATCGGATATGGTTAGAGGTAGGAAGAAGTTAGCTTGTTGGTTCTGTAATCACCACTTCAACATTGGGCAGTTCCTCTGTTTCGACAGGCTGTGGTGACATTCGATTAAGCATGTTTAGCATGACTTTGTTCTGTTCTGCTAGAGTATTCACTGTCTTCTGAATTTCGACCAACTGGTCTTCCTGTTTCCATCGTCTCCTTGTTGAAATAACAGGCATCAAAAGTGTGACACTCTGCTGCGGATGAAGCGAACCAAGGTTCGGCGCAGCTTCTACAGCACGCATGAGGTACCTACCTCTACGTTAGGCTGTACAGACCCGTCCGGTCTGGCTCGATGCAAGACATTTATTGCTGCGTTGTGGTCTCTATCGAGCCAGAGACCACAGGCACATGCCACCCAACGATCCGAGAGTGTTAAACCCTCGAAGATTGCGCCACAGTTGGAGCAGGTTTTGGATGTGTAGGGGGGATCAACCAACACGACTTCACGTCCGGCGCTTCCAGCCTTGTACGTGAGATATTGTTTGAAAATACGCCGAACCGAAGGTTCGCACCCGCTATCCAAGATGCTCTTGCTGAGGTGCTTGTTTCTGACCCTGTTGCGCACCCGCAGGTCTTCCAACGCGATCAGGTCGTCGTGCTCAATCAGTTGGGCGCTGAATTTGTGCAGGTAATCTCTGCGCTGATTGGCCACATGTTCTTGCTGGCGTTGGACGCGAACTAAAAGTTCGAGTAACAACGCTTTGCGACGGTTCTTGCCACCCCGTTTCTTACGAGCCAATGACCGTTGCAGGATACGAAGTTTCGCCTGTGCTTGGCGGTAGTAGTTGGGGTTGCCGATCTGATCGCCCTCACTCGTTGTTGCTAGGGCTGAGATGCCCATATCTCAGCCGACTTCTTGACCTGTCTTGGGCAATTGCGCTGGCTCTGGCATTTCAACTGAGAAACAAGCGTACCACCGCCCTGCCTTGTGGGTGATCCGCAGCGTCTTGATCTGGCAGGGAACGAACCCACCGATGGCTCGATGCCAACGCACAGCGATACGACCCACACCTGACACCTTCAGACGACGACCAGCCATCCTGAAGCCATTGCCATATTCTTTGAAGCCGAGGCTGTGAAAGCGATGGCGGCCCTTGAAACGGGGATAACCTGGTGTCTCACCCTTCTTGACACGACGGAAGAAGGCTTGAAAGGCCTTGTCGCAGTCCGCTGCGACCACCTGCAAGACATGGCTGTGGACGATCGTCGCCTGGGGGAAGTGCGCTTGTAGTGCTTGACATTCCGCATCTGCTGGGTTTTGCTCACACTGCGTTCTTCCAGTTGCCATGCCCACTTGCGTTCTTCCACACACATGTTGTCGAAGTGCCGAGCACAGGCCAAGATTTGCCAGAGATGACGCTTCTGGCTTCTGCTGGGATACAGGCGGTACTTGTCGGTCTTGAGCATTATTTCCCTTTTGGGGTTAGATCAACGCTAAACTCTGGTTAAAACCTTTGAAAACGCCGAACCGCGACCATTGAAATCGAACCAAAGGTTCGCTGCGGCTTGCGCGGGCTCAAGCCTATTTCTGTCAACGACGGGACTTCCCATCGAACCCTGTTCGCACACTGGCTCCACGGCTGGCATCCCCTGACCTACTCACCCGAAGGCTTGTCCTGCCTGCCACATTTCGCCAATAACTATCTAGACGGTCATCTGCCGGAGTTGCAGTGCAGCCGCTAACATCAACAAGTAGCCAATAATAAACAAAATATCATGCACAAACGCCTGCATATCAGTATCTGCCCATGAAACCACCACTGCCAGAAAACCCAACACAACCAGGAACATACCACCCACCATAAAGTTGAGCGCTGTTCCAATCAACCCCCCATGCATTCGATAGGCATAGATCGACGTCATCACAGTGGCAACAATGCCAATAATGATGGCAATCCAGAGCGTTGGCCTACCTGCAAAAATATTTGACGACTCTTCTTGAGCCAAGAGTGGCATCGTCGCCGCCATCCAAACGAAAAGAATGGTGGCTATCTTTCTAATTTGCTTCGACATATGTCTCCTCTCCATAGTAATTGCACCTTAATAATAGCAAATACCCCCTTATAACGCGATGGGCACTATCTATTGTGACATACTCCCACAGCAAAAGGTGAACCAAAGGTTCAGTGGGCTTCTGCCGTGAACGCCGGACGTCGCCCGAATAAATCAGGGCGATGCCCTGCCTCAAGAATATTTCGCGCTGCATTGTGGTCACGGTCTATGACCAGCCCACAAGCGCAGTTTAACTCTCGGTCTTTCAGTTCCAATCACAGCCAGAACAGATTTGGGTCGTCGGTGTCCAACGGTCTATCTTGACCACCCGCTTGCCACGCTTGAAGGCCACCTATTCCAAGATGCTCATGAACTGCGCAAAGCCCAGATCACTCACCTTGCGTCCCCACAAGCGTTTCATCCCGTCCAGGTTCAGGTCTTCAAAACACAGCGTTGGAAGTGTGGGAGGCCGCCTTGCTTGCTGAAGAAACGCTCGTCGGCTTTTTCTTGTCGCTCTAACACCTCCTGCACTGCCTGCGAGCCGAGTGCTCTTCATCCGTAGCTTTGCAATATGTTGCTTCATACGTCCAGGTGAGATGTGTTTGCCTGTCAGCCGATAGGACCAGCGCTGCAAAGCCAGGGCATGGTTCCAGATCAAGCCAGCGACATTCATCTGCTGCTGCAGATGTCGGTTGTGTCTGCTCTGGCTATCAAGGCGGTACTTATACGTTCTTCTGATCTGCAATGGATTGTTTCACCACTTCTGATGGGACTGAACCTATCAACTTTGAGCGCGTCCAGAGACTCCAAAGACGCTTCTTCATATATGGATACTCTTTGCGCATCGTGTGGGCTGTAGACCCCTTCATCTGCCCCACAATTTTGTTGATCCCAATGCACGGGGTCGGGCATGACTTCCATCTCATGAACCAAGGACCCATAGTCAGCTTGCTTCTCAAGAATGCGTTCCTTCAAGCGTGTTTCAACCTCACCAGTCAATACCTTGCGCCGATATTTTGGACAGAAAATGACGTAATATGGACAGCCATAGACAATATTGTGAGAAGTACGGTATTTTTTCTCATGTCCAGCTATTTCCATCTATCAAAACCAATAGATTATATACTATATTTGATTGGCTGAAGCAAGCTGAAAGTCCCTTCTATCCCACCGAAGCCTAGGTTCGCCTAATGCTGGTGGGGTTTACGGGACAAAAGAGATAAACTCGTGTATATACCTGAATTCAAAGGAAAGCAGAAGGACGATACGTGAAAAAATCAATGTCCAAAGCATCAAAGATTGAAATAGAAAAAGAGGTGTCAGCAGGACAAGGTGAAGAACTACTTAAGAACTTTGAAGGCCCGTTTTGAGGAAAGCATGAAGCGCCATAAAGGGATCAATCCAGCAGGTAATGCTCTTGATATCGCAGATGCCATGAGCATTGAGCTTTTAACGGAAGAACAATATCAAGCTGGGTGAAAACACCCTCTGATGTTAGAAAGCTTGGCGGTGCCCTCTCTTCGGTCATGTCTTCGTCTATCGCAACAATATGCCGAGGTTCTATGCTGCCCGGGGTTCTGCGGCTCGCTAAGAGTTTAAATAGGAGATAATCACGATGATCCTGGCAAGGGGCATGTGGTTGAACACCCCACATCCACTTCAATTGACCGATTTTCGCGGGCAGGCGCTGCTATTGGATATTTGGGATTATACCTGTGTCAACTGTTTGCGAACCCTGCCGTATGTCCGCGAATGGTACAGACGTTACAAGACAAAAGGCTTGGCTGTCGTCGGCGTTCATACCCCTGAATTCGATTTTGGGCGTGAACGCACACAGATTGAACTGGCAATTGATGACCTCCAGATCGACTATCCGGTGCTGATGGATAACGACTTTTCCACCTGGAATGTATTAGAAAACGAATACTGGCCTGCCCGTTACTTGATTGATTCTCGTGGTGCAATCCGGGCGCGATACTATGGCGAAGGACACTACGAAAAGCTAGAAGCAGATATTCAAAGGGCCCTGCGCGAGATTGACTCCAATGTGGAGTTGCCTCCCATCATGACGCCCATTCGCCCAGAGGACTATGCCGACAGCCGTCATTATCAAGCTACATATGGCCTACGGGTTGGGTTGCGGCAAGGGGCCCTAGGCAACCCAGAGGGCTATGCGGGTGGTGTGCCCATTGTCTATAGTCTACCCTCCGAACGGCATCCAGGTGAATTCTATGTGGCGGGTGCGTGGCAGGCAGCTACACAATATCTGATGTATCAGGGAACAAATGAAGGTTTGGTGCGGGTGCCCTATGAAGCCGCTGAAGTCAACGCTGTCTTCAGCCCACATGCTGATACAGTTGAACGGATACTCAATCCTGAGCCTGTAAGTGTCGAGATCTGGCAAGATGATAAACCCATTAATGAGGAACTACGCGGTCGGGATGTAAGGGATGATGGCCGGGTGTTGGTGAATCGGCCTCGAATGTACAACTTGATCCGCAACCCAGCCTTTGAACAACATGAGTTAACACTGCGCATAAAATCACCCGGTTTCACACTTTATGGCTTTTCTTTTACCAGTTCGCTGACAGACTGGCAGTGGTGAATCTCATGGATGTCAGGTAGATCAAGGGTGAGATTCGGGACAAAATCGTAACTTCATGCTTGTTGTGGCAGTGACACAACTTTTTATGCTGATGTCTCCAGGAAAAGAGGGATGAAGGCAGTCAGGGTGATGTTGGGGTGCATCGGTCTAAGGACGAAACATGATATTTCAGGTTAGCTGACGGGAATAGTATAGATCAGACCATTTTCGGAACGTATGTTCTGTTTCTTCTCCGCAAAATTCAGCACTCCCGGCAGACTAGCAAAGTATGCGCGTAAATGCAGCTTGTGGTATCCTAATCACCATAAACCAGATAGGCTTGCATTAAGTTATGATCGGAACAAAACTCCACAATCGCTATGAGGTCAATGATCATCTTGGGGACGGCTCAACCGCAACAGTCTACAAGGCCCTGGATACCCGCCTGGGACGCGAGGTTGCGATCAAGATGCTCCTGCCTTATGTGCGGGATACCACCCGCAAACGCTTCGTTCAAGAGGCAACTGCTGCAGCCCAACTCAACCATCCTGGTATTATGGCTATTCATGATATTGATGAAGAGGATGATCGTCTCTTCCTGGTCGTAGAGTATGTGGAAGGGGTACCACTCTCGCACTATGTGCCCTCGCGTCCGGAAATGGTGGTTGATCTAGGAATACAGATTGCGACTGCGCTACAATACGCTCACGAACGCGAAATCATTCATCGCGATATCAAACCTGCCAACATCAAGGTGACACCGGAAGGCATCATCAAAATTATGGACTTAGGTCTGGCTTTGCCGCGTGATGCCAACCGGGTAACGGCACATGGAATGGTAATCGGTACACCGGCTTATCTATCACCGGAGCAAGCCCAGGGGCTAAAGCTTGATCATCGTACCGACATATACTCGCTCGGTATTGTGCTGTACGAAATGGCAACGGGGCAACTACCCTTTAATGCTGACGACATTGGTGCCTTGTTGCTACAACAAGTCAAACAACCGCCACCTCCCCCGCGTCTGGTGGTCTCTGATTTGCCCATCGCGCTAGAAAATGTGATTCTAAAATCCTTGGAGAAAAACCCAGGACGCCGTTTCCAATCGTGTGCAGCACTCGCCTCAGCGATGAGGGTCGTGATTCAACCGCAAGGGGCAGTCGGAACCGAAGATGCTACCTCGTCACATCCCTCTCCCGAAGTCGAAACCCTACACGATCCCGAGCCTCGTGATGCGACCTTGCGTGTCATCCTGGCGGATGATCATAACTTGCTGCGGCGCTCATTGGCTAGTCTGTTGGAAACTCACGAACAGTTTGTCGTGGTTGCCGAAGCCTCGAACGGTGAGGAAGCCCTCCAACAGACCATCACAATCTTACCCGATCTACTCATACTTGACCTGAATATGCCCGTCAAAGGCGGCCTTGACATTCTGCCGGAAATTCGTTCAAAAGCACCGACGGTAAAGGTTTTAGTTTTGACAGGGCGTGAAGAAGATGGCTATATTATTCGGGCACTGCGTGCTGGTGCCCATGGTTACATCCTCAAGGCTTCCGAAGAAAGCGACCTGATTGATGCTATCCAGCGCGTCATGGATAATCAACTGGTTCTAGGTCGTGGCGTCGCCGAAAAGATCGTCACAGGCATGTTAATCGACGAACCACGCAAAGATCAACTCAATGAAATCGAACAACAGATCATGCTTTATGTCGGGGCGGGTCTGGAAAATGCAGACATCGCCCACAAGCTGGATATATCGCTGCCAGCCTTAATCGAGCACATCGCCGTCATCATGAACAAGCTCAAAGCCAAAGATCGTCATTCGGCTGCCCTAATTGCCTTGCGCAAAGGCCAAATCCTGCTTGAAGAACTTCACCTTCTTTCAGAGCAGGACACCACCACTTAAATTCATCCAAACACAAATTATCTAGCCTCGTGTTGCGGTATTGTTATATTATTTCATAGAACCCTTGTGCTATTCTTATAGTTTTCAGGCGCTTGTTATGGTATGATTGATGTAACATCGTCAATCTAATAGGGAACACTCATGGCCTTTTATGACGACGACGATTATTATGATGACGACGATGATCTCGATAATGATGATGAAGAGATCGGGTTTGATCGTAAATCGGCAATAAATCCATTTGCCTCTGGTGGGAGTGGTTTACCAGGACGCAACCGTGTAAGTGGCGGTTCATCCCTGCGTGATAGCCTTGCCTCGCGTTTATCACCAACATCAGATGGTGACGATGAAAGCGGCAGAGATCGCCCCAAATCACCCACCGATGGCGGCGCGACAGGTGGACGTTTTAGCGGTGGTGGTGCTTCGAGTCGCTCTGGAACGCATTCTTTTGGTTCCCGCAATGACGATAAATCCTCGTCTGGAAGCAATAGCCCGTTCTCTAGCCGAAGCCGCAACACAGGTGCAGGCCCACGTGTAAGCGGTCCCATCGGTGGGCGCCGTGCCACCGATAATGATGATGAAGAGGATGAAGATTCTGGTGATTCGGCTTTCGGTAGCCGCCGCTCACCAGGAAACGCCAGCAGTCGGCTCGGCGTTCGTCCCTTTGGTGCAAAGGATAACGAAGAAAAAGAGGCCGATAGTGATAAATCGAGCAGCCGCTTCGGCGGTGGACGGCCTCGTTTTGGTAGCCGCGATAATGATGACAACGACAAAGATAGCAGTCGGTTTGGTGGCGGACGTAAAGATGAAGACGATGATAAAGGCAGCGGTCGCTCGTCTTTTGGTTCTCGCAGTGATAAGCGTCCTTCATTAGGATCGCAGGGTTTCCAAGGTGATGACAAGAAGCTTGTTGCCAAAAAGGGCAAGAAAGATGTGGGCAAGTCTGGAGGTCTGGGAGGACGCTTCGGACAGGGCAAGAAAGACGGGGATGCCATTAAAAAGCCCGCTGCCGAAAAGGACAACAAAGATGCGGGCAAGTCTGGAGGTCTGGGAGGACGCTTCGGACGGGGCAAGAAAGATGGGGATGCCACTAAAAAGCCCGCTGCCGAAAAGGACAACAAAGATGCGGGCAAGTCTGGAGGTCTGGGAGGACGCTTCGGACGGGGCAAGAAAGATGGGGATGCCACTAAAAAGCCCGCTGCCGAAAAAGGTTCTGGCAGCAGCAGCGGGGCGGTAGCAGCCCTCGGTGGCGCAGCGGCGGGTCTCGCTGGGCGTTTCGGACGGGGGGAGGGCAAAAAAGATGATGCTAAGCAACCCGCAGCGAAATCCGCACCCTCTCGTGGTGGCAAGGGACTCAATGCTGGGCGCTTTGGTGGTTTCGGACGGGGCAAGAAAGATGACCAGTCCGGCAGCAAGTCCAATAAAAATGTCAAGAAGGAAGCAGCGGGCGGTGGTCGTGCTAAGCAATCAGCCTTTGGGCGGGATAAAGCAGCAGGTAAAACGCCTTCAACCAAGAAAGGCGAGGTCGCAGCCAGCAAGGATGCTGCCACAACATCGGGTATCTTAGGTGGCTTGACGGCGCGTTTGCCCTTCGGCGGTCGTGCAGAAAAGAAACCGCCTAAAATTAGCAAGACCCGCAAGGCCGCCAGCAAAGCCCCACAGGTTAAAGAGGGGGCAGGTCTCACTCTTGATGCCAAGCTTGACATTTTGGGCGTCAGCCTGGTTTTTGGCGCGTTGGTGTTGTTCCTCAGCAGTCTATCTGGCCAACAGGGTGTGGTGACAGGTTTGATCAATGGATTATTTACCGAGATACTCGGTTGGGGAGCCTTTGGCGTCCCCTTAACAATGGCGGCGATTGGCCTGTGGTTGATTGTGCGCCATTTTGGAGAAAATGCGCCTGAGATTGACCCTGTGAAAATCGGTGGCGTTATCATGCTCTATATTGGTGGCTTGATGGCCTTCACCTTCATCGAGACCTTCCACCCGTTATATTCAGTGGCAACTCAAGAAGAATTCTATCTCTTCGTTGAACACTCCATCGCTAATGGACGTGGTGGCGGTCTGGTCGGGGGTGAAATCTACTCCGCACTACTTGTGAACTTTGGCGAGATCAGCGCTATCGTCTTTATGATTGGCTGGATGGTGGTCGCGCTTATGTTGACCACTGGAACCAGTGCGGCTGAACTTGCCATCTTTGTCATTAGCATCTGGCGCAGCTTCCAGATTTCAATGCGGCATCGTGCCCAACGGCGACGTGCCTTACGACTCGAGGCCGAACAGAGGCGCCAGGAAGAAGCAACCCGTATCAGGGTACAAACCCCAACTCCAGTGGAAATTGGCGCAGGGTCGGCAAGTGGCGCTTTACCTGCACCAACGTCCGGATCGGGGGTGCTTCCTATTGAAGAACGCGCCATCCCAATTCGTATGGGTGGGCAAATGATCTCAGCAGACAACCAGGAGCAGCAACCAGCGGCGATGATGCCTAGGGCATCCAATGGTAGAGGAGGTGGTTTTGCTTCGCGGTTACGGGGCGCACTACCTTCCCGCTCAAAACAGCCGGAGACCCCTGCCGTTGCGGTCCAACCAGAAGAACCCATTGTTGCAACACAAAATGTTGGTGCTGCCGCAACAACGTTTGGAGCCTTGCTTGGTAATAACAACGAGACCCCAACTGTTGAGCCGATTGCCTCGTCACCGTTTATGCCCAAATCACCTGCGACAACAACAGGTGGTAGTTCATTATCGGATCCCCATACAACCCAGCCTATTGCGTCTGTGGCTGCACCACAGACTACCGAGGATTTTGGCGCACGTTTTGATGAGGGGACTAAGCCTACGGATGACGCTGCTGAAGCTGAAAAAGAAGAGGGGAAGCCTGAAGAGACAGTATCAAGCCCCATCTCAGATCGCTTAAACCGCTTGAATGCGATCCGTTCCGGCGATGCCATCCCCTTTGGCGATGATGATAAGGCTATTGCTCCAGAGGATAGGGCGCCCCACATGGAAGCTGTGGACCCATTCGGTGGAGTGACGAAAGTGCCCAGCCCATCGCCTTTCCGCAAACCAGACGACACGCGGACAGATCCTGAAAAACCCCTAGAGGTGATCGTACAGGCTGCTGCCAGTGTTACAGAAGATGCTGAACCCTTGATTAATCCAGCACAGCAAGCCAAGCCTATGACCGTAGCCGAGGCCCCACCACCGAAACGAAGCGCCACCAACCCTTCGTATAACCTCCCCAATATTCGGACGCTGTTGTCATCAGGTTCTGAACAGGACTTTGATCGTGAATCGTTGGTGAAACGTGCCCGAACTATTGAGGAAACTTTGCAAAGTTTCGGCGCGCCTGGTCGTGTGGTTGAGATCAACACGGGCCCAGTGATTACGCAGTTCGGTGTTGAGCCATCTTATCTGACTGCACGCGGCGGTAAACAGAACCGTGTCAAGGTGAGTGCCATTGCCCATCTTGACAAGGACTTACAGCTTGCCCTGGGAGCAAAATCCATCCGTATTGAAGCGCCCGTCCCTGGCAAAGGTTATGTTGGTATTGAAGTGCCGAACGAACAGGCCTCGTTGGTCAGCTTGCGTGATGTGATGGAATCCGACGAATTCCAAAAGATCGATTCATCCCTTGCCATTGCACTTGGGCAAGGTGTTGATGGTACGCCCGTCGCAGCAGACCTGACATCCATGCCCCATCTGCTGGTTGCAGGTACAACCGGTGCAGGTAAATCTGTGTTGGTCAACGCCATTATTTCTAGCCTAATTGTGCGGAATACCCCTGAAAATGTGCGCTTTATCATGATTGATCCAAAGCGTGTGGAATTGACTGGATATAATGGTATTCCGCATCTGGTTGCACCCGTTGTGGTTGAGCTTGAGCGTATTGTTGGTGTCCTGAAATGGGTTACACGCGAGATGGACGAGCGCTACAAGAAGTTCAGCAATGCAGCAGCCCGCAATATTGTGGACTATAACGAGCACCGAGATGCGGGCACAGAGAAAATGCCCTACATCGTTGTCATCATTGACGAATTGGCGGATTTGATGATGCTGGCACCGGATGAAACGGAACGAGTCATCACCCGTATCGCAGCGTTGGCACGGGCAACTGGTATCCACCTGGTGATCGCTACCCAGCGCCCATCAGTCGATGTTGTCACAGGTCTGATTAAAGCCAATTTCCCGGCACGCGTCGCGTTTGCAGTGGCGGGGAGTGTCGATAGCCGTGTTATCCTCGATCAGCCAGGTGCAGAACGTCTGCTTGGACGGGGTGACATGCTGTACATGAGTGCCGAATCGCCTGCACCGTTGCGCTTGCAAGGGGTGTTTGTTTCGGACATGGAAATCCAGAACATTACCCGCTTCTGGAAAGCCCAGGCCCCAATGGATAAGGGGCAGAGTTCATTAACCTCAATGAGCTTTGACGATTCACCAATCAGTCGTTCAGCCATGCCGCGTGGTGAACGCTTCAATACGCCACCACCACCCAGCACACAAAAAGCCTTCTGGGATGATGATGCCAAAGCAGACGATGATGGAAGTGAGCATGAAGATGAACTCTACGAAGAAGCCATAGAACTCATTCGTAGGCTGAATAAAGCCTCTGTATCTTTGCTTCAGCGCCGTCTACGTATTGGGTATACGCGGGCAGCCCGGATGATTGACACAATGGAAGCTGAGGGCATCGTTGGTCCACCGACAGAGGGTAGCAAGCCTAGGGCTGTACTCCCACCTAAGGGCGGGTAACAACGCACAAGCATATTGGGAAATGGATCGGGGTGACGAAGATGAACTGAATAATGCTTCTAGATCAAGGAGCCTGGTGTAGGTGGGGGCGGAGCAGGTCGCGTCATCACCTGGATCAAAGGTAGGACGGTATAGGCCAGGAACACCAACAACAAGAAAAGTGCAATGACGGTGATGAAGATCCGTCGTCGAGACCAGCGCTTTTCTTCCTCTTCATCATAGTAATACGGATCATAATGATACATAGCCGACTCCTCCATCCAATGACAGGACGTATCAACCTGACACAGTCTTACTCGATTGCAGGCATATGATACCCATATACGATGTACTTGCGTTCAAAACCGAGCGAAGCATAAAGTGCAGTTGCGGCTTCATTGTCACCTTCATGCCAGACAATAGCAGTTTCCAAACCTTCGTCCCACATTCGGTGCATGGTATGAATCATCAATGCACTGCTTAACCCCATCCTGCGAAAATCACGATGGGCACCGACAGGTTCAAACAATCCACACCTGTTGATTGGATCTGACCAATACATCAGAAACGCCGCAAAACGTCCGTTCGGCGCTTCAACAACCATCTCGGTTCCAGTAGCGTATCCATCGGACAACATGACGTTTGTATATTCTTCAACTGACCAACCCCGCCCGAAACTACCGTTATGCACTTCAACCAGCTTCTCTACTTCGTCAATACCTGTCGTTGGCCGAATAGTGAAGCCTTCGGGTAACTTAGGCTGGGGAATGGTTTCGAGGCTCCGGGTAGTGTAAAACATGTTGTCGGGGTTGCGCGTATAGCCACGATTCTCCAAATACCCAATCCAACGAGTGTCACAATCAAAAGCGTCCACACCATAGTTGTGTACCTGTTCAAAATGACTAGTTTGACTCCGGGTAGTTTGCTCTGCCCAGGCGATGATTTCTGCCTCGATTTTCGTATCAAAATACTTCGGGTGAATGAGACGATCATACCCAGTGAAGCGTGGTTGGCTAATGACCCAGGCGATCAACTCACCTGTGTCATCTTCCCATAAGCGGACAATATCGGTTGGATTCGTCATGCTCATCCCATTGAAAATACGGTGCGCAATATCGCCCACATGCACCATTCCACAGGACCCATATTCCGCTGTCATTTGTGCTGTGAATGCTTGCATTTTGAGCAAGTCATGTTTGTTCTGGTAGGGATGAGATAGGATAAACATGAAGATTCCCCTCCATATAGTTCAAACACCATATCTTAACATATAGAAAATTGCCGCAGGACCACCACTTCCCATCAAGAAAATACAGAATAAACGTTCTACCATACGTTCACCCAAACCATACTTTTTAGCTATACTGAGACCGAATCGACGCTTAACAACCCACTTGGAGATCTATTTTGCTACAAATTTCTGCTATTTCTCGCCACCTGCCGCCGGTTCTCCGCTTTCTCCTGTGTTGCTGCTGCCATTTTTTGTTGTGCAGCAGCAACCAACGCGACATTCATGTGCTGCCATGAACGTAGGCTACCGCTTTCAAACTAAGTATATGTGTGCTAGAATACACTTATTACCCTTAGGCTAAAACTGCACCAAGACATCAAGACCCGATGGGGATCTTGAACAACTTCAGATAGCAAGTAGATCACCACGTAAAATCTGAAGCACAAAAAACGAATTGGGAGTAAGCAGTGAAATTATTGATAATTGGAGGTACACAATTCTTAGGGCGGGCTATAGTTGAGGCGGCCTGTCCAAATGGACATGACATCACACTGTTCAACCGAGGAAAATCCAACCCAGAACTGTTCCCGGATGTGGAGAAACTGCAAGGTGATCGCGATGGCAATCTGGAGGCACTCAAAGGGCGCAAGTGGGATGGGGTAATTGATACCTGCGGTTACTTCCCCCGTGTGGTTGAACAATCGGTTGAGGCACTCAAGGAGAGTGTTGATCACTACACCTTTATCTCCTCGATCTCAGTCTATTCTGAAGATGTCTATACCAAACCGGGCACTGATGAAGAGGGGCCGGTAGTGTATCTCGAAGATGAAACGGTTGAGGAAATCACGGCTGAGACCTATGGAGGTCTCAAGGTTTTGTGTGAAGAGGTGGTGGACGTTGGTTTTCACAATCGGTCCTTGATTATTCGCCCTGGTTTGATTGTTGGGCCATATGATATGACGGATCGCTTTTCGTATTGGCCTGTGCGGACAGCACGAGGCGGTGAGATGATCGTTCCACCCTTGGATTCACCTGCGCAATATATTGATGTGCGTGACCTGGCAGAATGGACACTGCGCATGGTTGAAGAGGGCAATACAGGTGATTACAACGCCACCGGCCCAGATTATGCCTTGACCTTTGAGACACTCATCCATGAATGTATCGCCGCAGTAGGTAACAATGCAGCGACACCTGTGGTGGTCAACGAAGAGTTCTTGACCGAGGAGGAAGTCCACCCTTGGACTGATCTTCCCTTATGGTTGCCCGTTACGCATAACGGTATGTCGCAGGTAAGTGTGCAAAAGGCAATCAACGATGGTTTGACCTTCCGCCCTGTGAGTGATACGGTGCGGGCGACGTTGACTTGGTACAATCACAGTCATGAAGCAGATGAAGCGCTCAAAGCCGGACTTGGCCCTGAGCGCGAAGCGGAAATCTTGAAAGCTTGGAAGGAATATGAGGCAAATTAATTGGTGGCTGCCTGAATGTGTTTTTGAATGAGGTCGTGGAACTTATACTCGCTATTGTCCTCCGGCTCATAGCCGATAATTCTGCGGGCGTTGGCGATGCTCCAGAAGGCATGAGAGTTATCGCTGATGCCATAAAATACCTGGAATGGAACCCCAAACTCATCCCGGATGTCCTCGGCTTCTATACTTTTGATAAAGAGTTGGGCCATGTCTCGCTCACTCAAATAAACTGCCAATCCCCGGCGGACACGACGTAAATCGCCCAACTCGGCACGCTCAAGGTCGTCCTCGCGTGGGCCACCAATGCGAATCTGCACATTTTCTAGTGGTTTGCCTGTTTCCTGACCACAGGCAAAAACAAAGCCTAAATGTTCATAGACATCTTTCGCCCAGCCATAATAATTATCTGATCTGGCCTTCATATCTGTCGTGACATAATCCCATTTTTTGTCGAAAATGAGACGCTCATAGTAGTCGGCAGCATGGTTTGAACTCATGACGACGACACGCTGAACATTTTCCTCCAATGCCACTTGATAGACGTTATAGGCCATGCGAATATTGGCATATTCGGCATCAAAATAATCATCGACATCATCGCGGTTGCCTCGTACCCAGCCACTGTGGATGACGGCATGTGCGCCTCGGAAGAAGTGGCGGTACTTGCCCCGGTCTTTTTCCAGTAAATCACAAATATGCACGTCCTCGCGGTCAGTGGATTTGATATCTAACAAGGTGAGATCATAACGCTCTCTTAGAAATGGAAGTAATTGTCCGGCAATTTTGCCGGAAGCTCCTGTAAGGACAACTTTGCGCTTGCTCATAAAAAATCGGCGTCGAACGCCTTTTCCCTTCTCGTAGTTATATCCGTCTGATTAGTGTATCGGTGCTTTAGTACTGTACCCTCTATCCCATTGCCCGCAAAGGCGTTTGGGACTACTTTTTTGTACGCGCCATTCACGTCGGCATTGATGGACTTCCCCTTGCTGGCTCGGAACATCCCACATTGATCCCCTGTTTCCAGCCCTTGTTCTTGCCGATGACCAACACCCGTTATACATTAAATACGCTATAAAATCTATCAACGGGGAGTGGGGAAAGGCAAGGGCATACAAGATCGTGAATTGACAGGGGAGGAAGAAGTGGATGGATTGCCGCCGCTGCGGAAGAAAAAACGGCGGCAAGAGGGGAAGCGGAGAACCAGGGAAAACCGGCGGAAAACCGGGGAAAATTGCGGCAAAAACCGCGGGAAGTGGCGGAGAACCGGCGGAAAGCCGGCAGGAAATGGCAAAATATCGGCAGTCAAAACGGTCTCCAAGTCGTCGATACAGCTTGAGTGTCTGTGATTGGGAGAACGTGTGGTCCGGGTTTGAAAGCAGGCACGCCTCCAGTTGAGGGTGTATACAGGGCAGGAACACGACAAGAACCGGCGGAAGAACCGGGAAAATGGGCAAATAACTGGCAGTCAAAACGGTCTCCAAGTCGTTGATACAGCCTCAGTTTAGTTGAATAAAGTAGATTTGGGAGAACGTGTCGCAGAACGTTTGTTCTGTATTGTTGTCAAGCGGGCAGATCCATACCTTACCTTACGCTTGACCGACGATTGCCTGACGATTACCCTACGATGACTTGATGTACCAGTTTCACTCTATACAATATAAGTAGTGATACTCTGTATATTAGGAGTAAGTTATGGTTCAACACCTTTATGCTCGCTCTTTTATGTTGATGATCCTGGGGAGCCTGTTGTCATTTGGCTGGGTGATGGCTCAGGAGGAGCCACCCGACGAACCCGATGAGGCGGTTGTTCCCATCTTTGACTTGACGGGTTCAGACGCCAGCGAACCCGCCGAACCCCAGGAGACCGTCCCTGTCGTTCCTATTGTGCCCGTCCAGGTCCTGCCCACTCCGCCCCCTGGTGCAATGCAGCCCTTCTCTCTGGCAGATAGCCTCCTCCAGGCGACCACCTGCCCTGATCGCTTGGCCAACAGCCCGGTTGTCGTGTCCACCTTCACCCAACTCGATCAAGCCGTCGCTTGTGCCAATGCCAGCACAACGCCCTACATTATCTATCTGGCTGACCAGACAAGTACCTTCCAATTCACCCATACGCTGTCTGTCACGGGTCACGTTGAAATCTATGGACGCGGTGCCACCTTGAGTGTGCTCGATGGCATGGGAGCCAATCGGTTGTTTAGTGTGGCTGGCCAGTTGCTGTTATCCCATGTGACCTTGCGCAATGCCAAGCCGCCCATCAACTATGGGGGCGCGATGCGCAATTCCGGTCATCTGACCCTGCAGGACAGCGTCATGACGGGCAATCACGTCCGGCATGGGGGTGGGGCTATTTTGAGCACCGGGACTTTGACCATCGAACGAACGCACTTTGTGAACAATCGAGCGGGGGGTGGGGCAGGCATCCAAATGAGCGGCACCGCCACCCTCAGTTGCGTCCTCTTCCAGGGTAACACCCACCACGCCACTCAGGTTCGTGATTATGCTAGTGCCTTGCTCGTCCACAACGACGGCACCGCCACCATCCGTCACAGCACCTTCGCCAACCCCACTACAGACGAAATCTCGACCCAAGATGCGGCCCAGGTGGATGCCAGAGAGAACTACTGGAGCGGACGGACGGTTCCAGCGGACGTCAATCAGTATGGCAGCCAGGTGACATTCGGCTCTGAACTGAGCCAGAACCCCATCACCACCAACCCAGACTGTGCTTTCAAAGCACCGATTGCCATTCCCGGAAGTGATCCCAAGCAAAACATCATTAACGAATTAGCAGCGTATGGAGTGGTCATAGACCGCGCTGAAGACTGGAGTGAAACCGAATTGCAGGAAGCCTTGCATGGTGTCCAGGCTATCGGCAATGCTTTGGTGACCCTGCGTACCGGAGCTCCTAATGTTGCGTTGTTTCGCGGGGTGATGGGTGTCGATACACGAGGCAACGTAGCGGGTCGTGGGACGATTGTCCTGCGCCGAAACACGACCACTCCCTACTGCGAAAGCAACTTAAATCAACTGCCACGAGCGATCACCTGTGGCCATCTGGTGGATGCCAATGGTCAACCGCGTGCGCTCAGCCGATACGTTATCGTCCATGAACTCGGACACATCTTTGATAATCAAAGTGCTCAAAATGGTCAGAAGCGCTTGAGCACGCGGGTCGCTGACACCCCCCTTGCCGATGGACGGGGTTGGGTGATGGGGAGAACGACATTCACTGAGTGTTTTCCTGGTGATGATGTCTTCAGTGATCCAACAGTGGCAGATAACCGTGTCTGGCGGCGTGGGGAACGGGGCTGGGGGAGTGGCCCTGGGTCTCTCTATAGACCTGCAACAGGCCAGAGTGACAAGTGTGCCAGGCGGGATCAACAGAATTTCACAAATTTCCAGCAGAATCCACCGCCTCATGCTGTGGTTGGATCGTTGACGCCATTGGATTTGAGAACACAAGAGACAGCTGCAGATCTATTCTTAAATTGGGTCTTCAGGTCACAAAATCTGGGCGGGTTCGCCAATGCCAGTTGGAAACCCAACATGCGATCAGCAAGTGGTCAATATTGCAACCAGATTGCTACGGGTTGTCCAGATTCACACAACCCAGGTGATGCCCGTTTCAACTGGACCCAACAACAGATAACCGACATCTTCACTCAACAAGGATGGTAGGAGGATTCTCATGAAAACCTTTCGTAAAATCAGCGTGATGTTCTATGCCCTGATCGGACTGAGCATCGCCTATACACCGCTTGATCTCTCTGGACAACCAGCCGCACATCTAATCAACGAAATTGAGGTGAGTCCCGATGGGACATTGATCGCCGTTGGATACTCAGATGGTCAACTACTGATTATTGACAATACAACTGAGGCTAAGACCAGATTTCGGCTTGCTGAAACTGGGGAAGGTGTAAAATCGCTCGCTTGGAGCTCTGATAGCACATGGTTGGCTAGTGGCAATAGACAAGGTGAAGTTGAGATTTGGAATGTCAGCACAAAACAACGCATTGCATCCCATTTCATACGACATGGAGCCGTCATGAGCTTGGATTGGTTTAGTGATGACAATCGTATCTTGGCAACTCTGGCCCAGAATGGGGCACGGATACTCGATATCACGTCCGGTCAAACAACGTTGGATATCCCATCAGGTATAGGCGAAGTTCACAGCGCTGCTCTCCATCCGGGAGATGCTAGATTCTTAGTTGGTGGTATTCGAGAACTGACGATGTGGGACACACAAACGGGTCTCAAGATTTTGACGGTTGAGACAGGTAACTTTGAGATTGGAACTGTGTGGAATTCAACAGGAGATCAATTCTTTTCGATTAGTGTTGGGATCGTGGATGGCCAACGATCTCTTGATATTCGAGATGGCGTGGCGGGGGCATTAGTCCGATCACTGAACATTCCTGATAACCTCGTGCTGGGCAGTATTCTTGAAAACGGCTGGTCCCCTGATGATCGTTATATCTATACAGGTAGTCTAGAAGGTTTCATCCATGTCTGGAACGCAGAAACGGGCGAGTTTATCGAGAGCATTGAGTATGATGGTCAGGTATTTGGTCTTGACATTCTGCCCGATAGCTCGCAGTTTGTGTATGGGGGCGTTCCCAACAGGGGACAACCCGCCACTGTCCAGTATGCAGATGTTCCTGCCATAGCAACTGGAAATACTGACCAAGCTATCATCAGATTCGTGTTAGTGGATGCGGATGGGGATGAGGACCTCCGGCCGCTGGCTGATGGGGATACGATCACTGAGGAGACGATCACTATTCGGGTGGAGACGGAGCCGCCGAGGGTGGGGAGTGTGGTGTTTGGGTTGGATGATGAGCCGCGCTTCAAGGTAGAGAACGAGGACGCTTATGCGTTGAAGGGCGATGACAACGGCGATTATCATGCTTGGTTAGCCGAGCCGGGGACGTATAGGTTGAGGGCGACACCTTATACTGAGGCAGATGGGCAAGGTGAGGCGGGGACGCCGCTGACGATTACGTTTACGGTGGCGGAACCGGGATCGTAAGCATTTTTGTGCGCCAGTTGCTTGTGGCTGGCGCATGATCTGCTGAAGAGGGGGCGCCGCGAACCCCGAAATGGCCGCAGCAACGCGGAAGGACCGGCGGGAAAACTGGCGGGAAGCCAGGTAAAAAGGGTGGAAAACCGACAGTCAAAACGATCTCCAAGTCGTTGATTTAGCCGCAGTATAGTTGAAAAAAGTGGATTTGGGAGAACACATCGCAGAACGTATGTTCTGTATTCAGACACTCCAAATTCGCCAATTCGAGGGAGAGGAGAAGAGGGAGAGGTGAATTGGAAGACATGAGCCGGATAGTTGGGGTTGGTTCCAGGCAAAAACAAACCGTTGGCTGGCCTCAGTCAAGGAATGTAGTCGGCTTCAACATGATAAGTTTGGGTCATGTCAGGCAGAGTGGGCATCAGCAATCATCAGTTGTCATGTCGCCTACGAATGAAATCTGACAGCCCTTAATCAGTGAGGAAGTGGACTATGTGGTTCGTGCAGAAGGCTGATGAAATTTCTATAATAGAGCTAAATTAGGAGGCCGAATGGCAAGGATCATGACCCCAATGTGGCGCAGCAGTCGCGTGGGCAGGGTGAGATGGCCCAACCTCGGTGGGGCGTTGAAGAAACTCATGGATTGTAGTAGAGCAGGATATTTTGCCAGGAAGGAGAGGTTTACTATGAAACTTTATCTCATGCGCCATGGCGAGGCCGAAGCTGCCATCGGCAAGAACGATCATGACCGTGAACTTACTCCCAAAGGCATCCAGACGATAGAAACAGCGGCTGGGGTTATATCGAACCTCTTCAAGCCGAGCGTTATCTATAGCAGTCCGCGTATTCGAGCCTTTCATACCGCCGAGATTGTGGCGAAGGCGCTGGACATGCAGGTTGAAGTCAGTGATGGAGTGAACTTTGGCTTTGGTCTGAATACTATTCAGCAGCTAATCAGCCCATATAGTGCAAAGGATGGTGTTATGTTCGTGGGGCATGAGCCGACGATGAGTGCTGTTATTGAGCAGATCACCGGGGCACGAGTTCATATGAAGAAAGGAATGCTGGCCCGGATTGACTTGTTTCATCCGGATAGGTTGCAAGGGCTGCTGGTGTGGTTGATTGCGCCAAAGGTGTTTAACGCACTAGGGTAGGTCTTCGCCATAAAAGTAATACTCCAGGACATCGCGTACAATCGGCGCGGCGATGCCTGATCCTTCTCCAGAATTTTCGACCATAGCCACAATTGCAATTTCTGGATTCTCGCTGGGGGCATAAGCCGCGAACCAGGCGTGCGGGAAGGCATTGCCGGTGGCGGAGGTCGCCGTTCCGGTCTTGGCACAAACCCCAAGCTCCAATAAGCGTGATCTGGTGAAGATGTGGGACGCGGTTCCGGCTGGGATTGTGGTAACATTGCACAAACCTTGCCGAACTGATTCAAGAGTGGCCTGGGAAATGCGTACCTGATTCATCAAGTCGGGTTGCATCTGATAATAAAATTCGTTGAGCAAGCCTGTTTTTTCTACCAACTGCGGACGGTACATTTTGCCTCCATTGGCGATTGCAGCATAAACTCGTACTAACTGCAAGGGGGTCACCTGGACACCTCCCTGACCGATAGCGATGTTGACCATGTCGCTGAAATTCCAGGGTATACCAGTTGGTTCATACGACTGCTTGTTATCAGGTGTGCCGATCAACCCCGTGACTTCAGCGATGTCGGCGATCCCAGTTGAGACGCCCAATCCAAGTTTGTTGGCATATGATGAGAATAAATAGGGGTCTTGCTGATCAAGCCGATAGCCCGCCTCGTAAAAACAACTGTTGCAACTGACGGTGAGTGCCTGCGATAGTGTGACGCTACCATGTCCACCGTTGCGCCAATCATAGCGGGGGATGTCCCGCGACCACACGCCTACTGAAACAAAGTGCTCGTTATGATCGAAGACACCACTTTCTAATGCAGCAATTGCGGTCACAACTTTCATGGTGGAGCCAGTCGGATAACTCCCCTGTGAGGCACGATTGACCAAGGGACGGCGGATATCCTCGTCAATTGCCTTAATAAGGGCCTGGGCTTGTTCTTCACCCATGTAGGGATAGGGTGTATAGGCATTGCCATCGTACGTTGGATAGCTGACCATCGCCCAGATTGACCCAGTGTTGACATCCAGAATAATTAAGGCGCCACCTTTTGAATCTTCTGCCCACCCCCCCGTACCCTCATCGAAGGCTTGTATGAGCCGTTTGAGCGCGAAGAGTTGCAGGTCGCGGTCAATTGTCAGATAAACGCTCTGGGGATATTCAGGTGGGTGTTGGGCGACCTGCCGCAGCCGTTCGCCATTGGGGCGCACCAGCCATAGTTCGCTGCCAGGGCGTCCACGCAGTACAGCGTCCCATGATTTTTCGACACCGCTGCGTCCTAAGATGGCATCTTGTGGGAAGCCAGCAAACTCGACCTCCGGAACCTCAGCCTCGGTAGGATAGCCAACTGATCCGATAATATGGGGGGCAAGGTCACCATAAAGATATCGACGGGTCGGGCGGCTCTCGAAACGAGCGTCACAATACAATTCCAGATCAGACTGAGATGCATTCAATTCATCTGGTGAGATTTCACCCACTTCGCCCAACTGCGTTGGGCCGAAATTAGCAATTCGGGCCTGGATTTGATCGATGGGCTCATCCAATGTTGCTACCAAGGTATCCATACAAATGGGCAGATCAGGAATATCGCCAGGAACAATGCTCACGGCGACAATGTTGCCGTTCATATCTGCCAGGATGTTGCCGTTGCGATCATATATATCAGCACGGCGCGGTGGATAAGACCGGAATTGTAACTGACCGCCGTTTTCCATTTCGGCAAAGATCGTGCCTGCCGACCAGGCGATGCGCCACTTTCCACTGGCATCCTCGTCCAAGACAAGTGTTAAGATGCGGTTCGTATCTGAGAATGTGCCTAAGATAGTTGATTCAAAGGCTACATCGTAGATGTATTCTGCGACGCGGTAGTTATCTTGTATCTGCGCGATAAAGTTGTAGTCCAGGTTCTCGAGCCGCATGACCCGATGGGCATCTTCGTAGGCGGCACGGAAGGCCTCGAAGTTGGTGGCCTGCTGACTGGCAAAACTGAGTAGGTTATACATAGCGGCGAAATCGCCCTGTTCCCAGTGATGGAGGAATTCGGTGGCAATGCGCTCATGCTCGTATGGATCACCAAATTCAGGCGTGGATGTAGGGAATAAAGTCGGCAGGGGGGCTTGTTGGGGTTCTAGGCGTGCGGGTGCACAACCCACCGCGATCACTAGAACACAGGCGACAATCCACCGAAACACAGTTCAAAACCCTTCTGTTCCATTGAAACACAGGATACGGGAGTGGTGAATTTCGTGGAGATAACTCGACAATTGGAGGAAGCGCCCGGGTGCAACTATGAATCGGGCCCAGACACAACCCCACTCGCTTCCCATCAAGGGCCTGTCGGCTTCTGAACACCGAATAGACGTTCTCCCAACCACACTTTTTCAGCTAAACTGAATCTGTATGAATTTACGACTGACCAAGCCACTCGACGCCTGTTTTTGCTGCAACTTTCCCTTTTCCTCCTATTTTGCGGCAAACTTTTTTGTTTGCTGCCGCCACAACACGCCATGAAGTCACCCTTTTGTCCCGAATCTCAGCTCGCCCGTCATATGGCCATCCACGCGATTCCCCACGTCCCAGTATACTCATGGCGTGCAGAATCAGCCAGCGTCGAGTATACTTGGGAGGGTTGATCGGCAAGGAGGATGTGTGATGTCGGATGAGCAAACGTTGGTCGCAGTTGATAGTCTGGTAGCAAACGAGTTTGAAGTCGAGATTGACGGTGAAAAGATAATGGGCATTTTCCGGGTTTCTGGCTTGATGACCTACAACTGGAGGAATGATGGCATCGCCTATGAACCGTTCCAACTGGTGAAGATGGTACAGCGTGATGGCAACAATACCTTTAATCAATGGCTGCGTGAGACCGTGGAATCAGCAGGGGGTATTTCCCGTCCGACTCGTGAAGTGACAGTTGTCGCAGTGGATGATGGCGTAGAAACTCGTCGTTGGAAGACTGTTGGAGCGAGAATCCAATCGGTTCGTTATTCTGACTTCGATACTGGGTTGTCCGCGATGGTAGAAGAAATCATCACTATTGAATTTGAAGCACTTGAAGAAAGCTGGCCCACCACCTAGTATGTAGCATCCTATTTTTAAAATCGAATAGAATCCTTAATTACCCAGGCGAGACGGATTGCTCTCGCCTTTAACTTGTGAGGAGCAATACCATGAGTAATATCTGTTGGGGCATCATCGGCACGGGAAAGATTGCGAACGCCTTCGCTACCGGGCTACAGTCCGTCAATGATGCTGACCTGGTTGCCATTGGTTCTCGTTCTCAAGAAAATGCTGATGCCTTTGCTGAGAAGTACAATGTACCGAGACGACACAGTAGCTATGAAGCCCTGGTTACGGATCCTGGGGTAGACGCAGTTTATGTCTCAACGCCCCATTCGTATCATATGGACAACGCGATTCTGTGCTTGGAAAACGGCAAGGCGGCTCTGGTGGAAAAACCCTTTGCGATCAATGCGAAGCAGGCGGTGAAGACAAGCGCTGTTGCCCAAGAAAAGGGTGTATTTCTGATGGAAGCAATGTGGACGCGGTTCATTCCGGCGATGGTGCGTGTTCGTGAAATTCTGGCAGAAGGTACAATCGGCGCTATTCGCATGGTACAGGCTGATTTCGGATTCCGTACCCGTTTCAACCCTGAAGGTCGCCTGTTCAAACCGGAACTCGGTGGTGGTGGTTTGCTGGATGTGGGCATTTATCCGATCTCACTGGCGTCAATGGTCTATGGTGCACAGCCAGAAGCGATTGCTTCGCTGGCGGAATTGGGCGAGACAGGTGTAGATGAACAAAGTGGCTATGTGTTCCGTTATGCAGGGGGTGAGATGGCGATGCTGTGGTCGGCTGTCCGAACCGCGTCTCCACAGATCGCATCGATTATTGGGACGGAAGGCCGGATTGATATTCACAATCAGTGGTGGATTCCCAAAACACTTACGCTGTATCACTCGGGTGGGGAGCCAGAGACCATCGAAGTCCCCTTCAAGGGCAACGGCTATAACTACGAGGCTATTGAAGTTGGGGATTGCTTGCGAGCAGGTAAGACGCAGAGCGAGGTGCTTCCACTGGCTGAGACTCAGGCGATTATGGAGACTCTTGATCGAATCCGCACGCAATGGGGTCTCAAATACCCGATGGAGTAAGCTTAGTACAAGTGGCAGTTGTTTCAACGGTAGTAGGTGGCCTATTAGGGCGAGTAGATGAAGAGGACTTCGTGCTCGCTTTCAACCAGAACGTTATCACCATTGGTAGAAAGCCGAATGATCTCCTGATCGTCATTTTCCCAGCCTGTGCTGCTTGCCACATGGCGGCACAAAATGCCTGTATTGTCGCATTCAAGCAGATAGACGATCTCAATCGTGTAGAAAGCGTGCTTATCAAGACGATATTGGGATGTCTGGGTGGAGACGTGATCTAATTTTTCAGGTAGGCTGGGCGCAGGCAGGACGAAGAATAGGCCAATTATAGCAACGATGGTCAGTACAGTATAAACTTGAAACGATTTTGCCATAATCTCCAGTCGATGATCGTTGAGGAATTGATTGGTCAGGAAGACCAACCACACTGTAAACATCACGGGTGCAATCAACAGGCAAACCTGAACCAGCCACAACACCCAGCGTGCGCCATAGAACCACATCAAATCGGAAAAGAAACGGAGGGGATAGATGAAGCGAATATCACCCATAGGCCATTCTGATTGAAGGCGGATGACAGTGAAGCTAATGAGGAAGAACACCAACGACCAGACTGGGGTCCAATACCATCTTTGTCTGAGGTAATTGAGCATGAATCCATCAAGTTATAATAGGACACCTCGATATGATTGTGCAAAAAACTGAATTTCTGGTCAAGAGTTATTACGAAGTGTTGGAAAATATCGACCTTTACCTTGTTCTGTACATGTAGAGTAGTTGAGTTTGGGTGGGTGTTTCTTCTATTTGGGTTCCGACCCAGATAATCAAGCAAAGCATAAGCAAACGTTTAAATCAGGTTAAAGTTTTACTAAACCTTATAGCAGGGCCGATTGAATTCCGTTGACTCTCATTTTTGCTCATGTTATACTCACCTCCACTTTATTAGAAAAAACTTGTTTGAAACAGACTTTTACAGTTGTTGCCAGTCTGCTCAAACTGGGTCCTGCGCGGCAGGAACTCCGAACCGTGTCAGGACCTGACGGTAGCAGCACTAAGGAGACCCTCCTGGGTGCCGCAGGCTAACCTGGTTTGAGTGAACTGGCAATAACTTTTTCTGCTGGTGACATACTCCCATGAGCTTCTGCCGTTGACGCCAGAGACCGCCTGAACAAATCAGGGATGAGTTGACATCCTCGCTAGCTGAAGGTGCAAGATTTGATAGCCCCTTCTGTTCCACAGTTAAAACATGTGTGTTTGACGGGGCGCTACTATAAGACCCAGCGGAATTCATGACAAATATACTCCCTCAACAATCTCAACCGGATGACACACAACCCATTTATCACAAAAAGCGCTTTGTCCGCCGTGCCTTCAGTATTATTTTCATCCTTTTATTGGTCGGAATTGCCCTCTTTTTCATTGTGCCCTTGCCAGAAAACAAACCAATTTCAGTGATGCTGGACATTGGTGGCGTGACTTATCCGGTAATGACTTCTGCACAAGACGTAGCTGAACTGTTGGAAGAGCAAGAAATCGTCGTTGAAGCAGATGATATGGTCTTGCCACAGGATTATGCGACACGCCTGGAAGAAGGCATGATAGTTCAGATCAATCGTGCCCGAACCGTCTCTTTGACTTACAATGGGCGTACAAGCATCCTGCGCACGGTTTTTGACAATCCGCAGGACATTATTCGGTCGGTTGGTATTGAAGTCACCGATGCAGACAAAATTGTGGTGGACGGTACATCGGCTGACCTGATTGATCTGCTAGTTTGGCCTAACCCTGCTTCCAAAATTATCATTCGCAGTGCCGTGCCTGTCACGGTTATAGAGGATGAATTGACCATCAATCACATCACGTTGAGCCGTACTGTCGGTGAGGTCTTGTTTGAAATTGGGATTGATCTTTTTCTGACGGATACGGTCATGCCAAATGTCAGTGCGTCCGTTATCCCAGGTATGAAAATCGTCATCAGTCGATCTAAAGAACTGACTATTATCGTCGATGGTGAGGTGCGAGACCTGCGGACAGGCGGACACACTGTATTTGATGCGTTGGTAGATGCTGATATTCCCCTAATCGGACTAGACTATACTATTCCTAGCGAAACCACCGAGATTATCTCTGGGATGTCGGTGCGGGTTATTCGGGTACGAGAGGAGTTGTTAGAAGAGACGGAGACAATCCCGTTTGAAACGGTGTATCGAGCTAATGCGGAGATAGACTTGGATTCGCAGCGTATTTTCCAGGTAGGGCAGGATGGCGAGTTCAAGCGTACGTTTCGCGTCCGTTATGAAAATGACATTGAAATCAGTCGTAGTCTTGAGGCCGAGGTTCAGGTGCGCCAGGCCCAGGATCAACTCATTGACTATGGTACGAATATCGTGATCCGTACCTTAGATACACCCGAGGGCCCAGTTGAGTATTGGCGTAAGTTGCGCGTTTATACGACCAGTTATCATCCGGCTGCATTAGATGGTGACAATATTACGGCGACAGGTGAGATTCTGCGCAAGGGCGTGATTGGGGTCAATCCAAACATCATCCCCTATTATTCCCAAATGTATGTTATAGGGTATGGAGTTGGATTTGCGGCGGATACAGGCGCTCCGCGCAACAATCCCTATTGGATCGACTTAGGTTATGAGGATCATGATTGGGAGCATTGGGCGGGGTGGGAGGATGTCTACTTGCTGACGCCCGTGCCAGAAGACATCAACTATTTCCTGCCCGTCACCCGGCTTGGCGGGCCAGTGCCCTAAGGACGAAAAACAGAGATAATGGCGACTTGACCCTTCTATGATGCTCTGTGGATCAAGCAAACACAAGGTTGAGCGCAGCTTCTACAGCATGCATGAGTAGCCCGTGATGTGGCAGGCTTGAACTAACATTCCTCAATGGCTCTGCTAGCTTGAGCAAACCTAATTTGTTCTTGGTGAGTTTTTCTTCTGTTGTCATTTTTCTGAACTCCTCTTGTAATGTTGTTGATTTTACATGGAGTGTCAGATTAAGTCCTGACTATTTCAGATAAACTTTAGGAAGAGGTATTGTATTGGCTAGAGTGTTTTCCGGCCAATATTGACTAACTGCCTCAACTTCATCAGCAGATAATACTTGTGGTTTAGTACCATTTTTGTGTTCTCCAGAATATTTCTAGCTTATTTTGTGGTTGAGCAACCTTGCAGCTAGTATCTTGACTAATTGTCGGGTGGCGCGTATTCGCCAGCTACTTCGTCAGATGGGGATGATTCATCTAATTGGTTTGTTTCTTTCCGCTCTTCTTTCGGACGACTAATTTCTAACGGACGTTCTGCCTTTGTTTAGTCCAATAATCTCTGATTTCTTCATCAGATTTCTTTTGTTAAACTTTATTACCTTTTCTACTCAAGAGGCCATCTTTTTACTTTTCATTATATTATAGTATAACATATAGGAGCTGGCAGATAGTTTACTTAGCGTAAATTGACAGGTTTTTCTGTTCTATAAAACAAGTATTTCAAAACCCTTTAACCCTGATTGCTATTTAAGCGAGTTGGTGAAAGTGACAACAAGAAGAGAAGCCAGGGCTTTGACAACCAGCCCCTCATTGGTGCGAGCATGAAGCCGTTGAATGCCCTCTCCAGTGGAGTGAAAAGTGTCTCAATCCGGGGACGAAAACGCCGGATCAAGCGTAAATCATCGGGCGTATTGCCTACTATGTTGCGCTGTTGTCGGGAAATGGGCCGAATATCCCCATGAATGTAAGCCAACGGCTGATCAAGGTCACCGATGTAGCCTTTGTCCGCCACAACTTGAGTGCCCTCAGGCAAAGCAGCAAGCAAATGTTAGAGCGGATCAGAGGAGACTGGAATGCCCTGTTGGTCACAGACCAGATGCAAATGCCAGCCGAAGAAGTACGCGCTCTTGCTGGCACAGTGGCGGTGGTCAGATTGCACCCACTTGCAGACCGCGATGGGCAAGGTATCAATGATAAACACTTGACCCTGTGTCAGCAGTTGGTTGAATGCGAGCACGGAAGCGACGATTCAAGCGTGACACGCTGAACGGGCTGTCCAATGCAACACGCCCAAGGCACGCTCATGATGATTTTGAAACTGTTGGGCAGCGTCATCTGGCGACTTGTTGAACAGTGCTGGATTCAACGTCTGGTGAGGGTTTCTTCTTTGTTTATACGCTTGTTTAACCAAGCGATTGCTTTCGTTTCTTCACTAAATAGCTGGGTTGATTGGCGGGCTTTCTCGGATATGCGGGAGCCCACTAATGTACGAAATAGATTTAAAATGTAATGATTGGCAACAACTGCGGATGATTCACGCAGATCTTCAGGTTTGTTGCGTACAATCTGTATGACTTTGTGCACAAGATAGGATGTTACCGGAACATCTCCTAGAACATATAGGAAACAAGCATGTTGATCGGTTTGGTGACATGTCTGGTCAATTTCCATTACACGAGTGACCAGAGCATCTACTGTTTGGCGTGCCATTTTCGTGACGTGAAACCGATGGATTCCGTTGTCAAAAATCTGATAGATCAGGTCATGTGTAGGGGTATCTTCGTGGATAATATTCATAGTCAATTTGGCGCGGCCCCCATCGTTTGCAATGGGGAAGGGCACCTTGTTTCCTTTCGTGCCATGCTCTAGCGGTTAGATTGCTATCCGCCGCACCGGGAAGGGCACTTCAGGGGTGCGGTATTCCTGAAGCCCGATTGAGTTAACTAAACAATTTGCTTGCTATGCGATTGCCAGATTGAACCATTTCTGGTGTAAAACCAGGCAGCGTTGGACATGTTCGCAAAACTTGGTCAGACTGGTCGGGTGCTGTGACGCTCTGCAGCTTGATGCGGGGGATTCAAACCGGGTGAATTGCTTCTGCTGGGAAATAGGGTATTACGGAACTCCACAGCCATCATGAGCAGACCAGAAAGCATGGCGACACGCCGAAAGTTGGGTGTCATTTCAAGCTTGCCAACAAAGGGGATTTTGACACCTGAAGCCAATCCCCAGGTAAAGATCAGCGCACCAAGTCGTGTAAGCCGTGAGATATTATCCTGTGTGGAAGATAGTTCAATCTGATCGTCCATCCGTTTCCTCAAAAGTACGTAGACAATGATAATCGGTTATGGCTATAAATGCGAATAGCGGAACGATTGCATTTCAGATCTCAATTATTGTTAATTGGGCTAATTTGAGGTGGTGTTCTAGATGCTCGATAATGCTCTGGACTTTCAGGCGTAGGTAAATCTACAAGGTTGATAGCATACAAACAAAAATGAGCCTTCTTTCAGCCCGCTGCGTCGCATGTTGCATCGCTTTTGAATAGATTCTAAATAGCTCGTGCAAAAAATCATGGCTCCAAAAATTCAAGCGCCACATATCCCTTTTCGTCATTGTCAGGACTAAACGGTTGACAGTGTGTAATTGGGCAAAGTGATACCCGCTACCAGAAATGCTGCCACTGACTTCTACCTGATTGCCATAGGACAGCCATGCAATCTCCGGTTCAAGGGTGTTTGGCTGTGGTCGAATTCTTAGGCGTGTTGCTATCACACGCTTGAGGGATGGTCTGCTTGGAAACACAGGTGCTGTCGCATTACGGTGTTCAAAAATGAAGCGACAAGGTTCAGAATAATTACGTCGGATCGTCATTTCAGAGACATCGCCGGGCCAATGGCCTGGTTGGGACTTTAAGACTTTCGTATGACTCATGTCAAAATGTAAATGATGACCACTGCCATATATACCGTCCGCATTACCAATATGAGCAATGACACGCCCAATCGTTACAGGATCATTTTTCCGCACCACCGGAAATTGAAGGTGGTTGACATGAGCGTACCGACTGTAAAAAAGGTTGCCATCATCATCTTGATGCTCAATCACAATCACCCAACCCCAACTGCCCCCCTCTAGCTTTGATGAGGTAATAACGCCATCAGCTATAGCATAGATAGGTGCGCCAGCGTCACTATTCTAGAGAGGGGAGTTGAGATTGAGGTCTGCCCTTGTATGGCGTGCCCACACGCCTGCACGAAGTTCGTACCGAAGTTTACAACTACGAATAACCACTGGGAGTGGTTATTCGCTTGCCGCCGCACAGAAGAAAAAACGGCGGCAACGTGGGAGAAAACGGAGAAAAAGGCAAGAATGGCGGGTAACCGGCAGGAAATGGCAGTCAAAGCGGCCTCCAAGTTCAGACACCCAATTAAAGCTGTTCGGAAACGCTCTTGGCCTGTGTAAACAACAGCAAATAGTCTGGCCCGCCCCCTTTACTATCTGTACCGCTCATATTGAAACCGCCAAAGGGGTGTACACCGACCAACGCGCCTGTACACTTCCGGTTAAAATAGAGATTACCCACATGATATTCGTGTCGTGCCCGTTCCAGGCGAGATCGGTCCTGGCTGTAGACTGCGCCGGTTAAGCCATATTCGGTGCTGTTGGCGATACGCAGCGCATCGTCGTAATCTTTAGCACGGATTAACGCCAGCACGGGGCCAAAAATTTCTTCTTGTGCGATGCGGGCATCCCCCCTGACCTCGCCGAAAATAGTTGGCTCAATGAAATAGCCACCTGCTTCGTTGTCGACCCGCTTTCCGCCGAGAAGGAGCTTCCCTTCGTCTGTGCCAATTTCAATGTAGTTTGTGATTTTATTGACTGCGTCAGGATCAATAACTGGGCCGAGATTCACGTCTGGTCCATCGTCCGTTGCACCGATGTTCAGTTCTTTTGCTAATTCCACGACTTGATTGGCAACTGTATCATAAACAACATCAACGATAATGGCTCTGGAGCCAGCCGAGCATTTTTGTCCTTGGAAGCCAAAGGCGCTAGCAACGATTCCCTTTGCAGCGGCTTGCAGATTGGCGGTTTCATCCACGACAACGGCATCCTTGCCGCCCATTTCTAGAATGGCACGCTTGAGCCAGATTTGACCGGGCATGGCTTTTGCGGCTTTTTCGTAAATTTGTGTGCCGACTTCGCGTGACCCGGTGAAGGAGATAAAACGGGTTTTGGGGTGTTCGACCATCTGTGCCCCAACGACTTCACCCGGCCCAGTGATAAAATTCAGAACACCAGGTGGCAAGCCTGTATCCCAGAAAAGTTGCGCCATTTTATAAGCACACCAGGGACTTTGTTCGGCGGGTTTCAGCACGACTGTGTTGCCGGATACAATGGCAGAGGCGATCATTCCCGTTGGGATGGCAGTGGCGAAGTTCCAGGGTGGAATGATTGCTCCGACACCGAGTGGAATGTATTCCAGTGTGACTTCTTCTGGTGGATGTTCAGCTAGCAAGTGGCTGCTATCGACCAACCGCAAAATCTGACGGGCATAATATTCTAGGAAGTCGATGGCCTCAGCTGTATCGGCATCTGCTTCAACCCAACTCTTACCGACTTCTAGTACCATTGTGGCGCTGAACTCATGTTTATGTCGGCGCATTTCTGCGGCCACCGACACCAGATAACGCGAACGCTCTTGAGCGGGGACAAATTTCCAGGTCTCGAAGGCTGTTGTCGCTGCTTCGACGGCTTGGTCAGCATGGGCAGCCGTTCCATTGGCGAAATATCCAACCACCTCGGTAGGCCGTGCTGGATTCACTGAGGGGAAGGTATTGCTCAGTTCAATTTGCTCATTGCCGATTATCAGTGGGTAGGTCTCTCCAATTTCTGCTTTGACTTTTTGTAGCGCTGTCTGGAAAGCGGCAACATTCGATGGATCACTGAAATCAGTTAACCGTTCATAGGTGTATTCACGTAACATAATAACTGTCTCCTTGCCAAATTAAAGTGCATTCATATCATGCGCAACCCAGGGTACGTCAACCCCAAAATCGGCGTAATTGGGATGGGGCAGGTCGTATCCGAGTACCTTGCTGGCGATAATCTCGCCCGCCGCTGGGGAAGTCATGATGCCATGTCCACTATGCGCAATCGACAGGAACAACCCATCGACATCAGGATGGGCGTCAATGATGGCGCGTTCGCTCATGTAGGGTTCTTGGGTATTGGTATGATAAGCAGCCGAAGCATCTCGGTAGACATAATAGCCGATGTTATGTTGGATACTGCGCAAGTAGCGTCTGTCGTTGAATCCCGCGTCAAAATCGTGCCCAAACTGTTTTCCCAAGAGCATTAACGTGATTGATGGAAAACGTGGGTCTTTGAGTTGTGTTGCTGGATAGACGGGTTTGCGCAAGGCATCATGCAAAGTGTGGTCGTGACCTGCCTCGGCAGCTTTAGCATTCCAATGGTATTCCCAGCCGAAGATTGCTCCACTGCGGGCTTCTGGTTTCAAGTGAGGGAAGGGATGGCTACCGATAATCATAGGTGCATCTTCTGGGATTGCATCATGCCGCCAAGGGGTAGTAAAGCTTTGTCGAGGTCGCACGACGACGGGTAAATGGACTCCGGCTGTTTTCCCGACCTGCCACGAACCTGCGCCACAAGCAATGATAACGCTCGATGCTGTAATTGTACTGTCTGCAGTCTGGACCCCTGTTACTTTTCCGTTTTCTACACAGATTTGTACATTTGGGGCTTTGAGCACGATCTGCGCATTTGCTGCCTGCCGGACATATGCTTGTACCAGCGCATTTGAGTCGATTGAACCTGCCATCGGGTCGAACTTAGCAGCGATGGCGCGTTCACCAAGCCAGGGGAAGCGATAATGTACTTCATCAGTATCGAGATATTCAACATGATCGAGACCCATCGAATGGAGATGCGCCACATCTGATTTGAGTATTGCTGCGTGTTGATCGGTAAAGCCGCAGAATAGATAACCATGTTTTCGGATACCCAACCAATCGCTTGCCCCGTCGCCAAGATAGTGGTCTGCGTTGTAGAAGACCGCAATGCTGCGCTGCATCTGCTGGGCGATGCACGCCGTAGACCAACATGAGCGGTAACACTCTAACGACGCCACCGAACTCCCGCCGCCCAGATGGTCGTTCTGTTCGATCAATGTAATCCGTAGGCTGGGTTCAGCGCGGTTGAGGGCCCAGAGCGCGGCTGTTCCTGCCGGACCGCCACCGATAATAACAATATCCGCTGTGTTGGACATGATTCCTCCCTACTAACTTCTGCCTGCATTGTATCAACAACAATAGGGGACTGAAAGGGGGTGTTGTGCAAAATGCCGTGTATCTATTGTGTGAATGTGCCGAATGAGTAATGATCTGATAGCAAATTTATCATTTTCTGCGGAGCATTGGACGCTACCAACGGTTCAACCCAATCTGATTTCGCGGCCGATTCGGTTGGGGCATCCGTTGCTTCAGGGCGGCTGGCTTTGATAGCAGTGAGCGCATCACCTGTGAACACATTGGAGTATTCGATGTAGTGGTCCGCTCTGATAGAAACAGGCTTGAGCTCGCCGCAAGCCGCAGCGAACCTTTGGTTCGATTTCAACAGGAGCGGTTAGGCGTTGTGTCGCACGGTGTTTTATGCGATCATGTCCAAGGCTGTGACAGCCGTGCGACGCGGGCGGGACGTGAACGTAGAGGTGGTGAACTCATGCATACTTCAGAAGTTGCAGCGAACTGAACGTTCGACTTCAGTCGTAGTAGAGCGTCACATTGCCTCTCACATCCAGCTTTTGGGTGGGGGCATGTGTGCCAAAGCCGACGTTGCCATTCGACTTGAGATAGAGGTTATTGGTGGGTAGCTGCCTTTTTGATCTGTAAAGGCGTTGTCTTTACGGTTCTGTCGAAACAGTCGATCTTCAACTTGTTCTCGCTCTCACCATCGTGTACCATTTGCCATAGATTACTAATCTTCAAGCCGTAGATACGCAGGAGCAGCATTTGCCCTCACACGCGCCCAGGCGGACGTCCCTTGGGCACGATGGCTAACGGACACATTACCATCCACGACTTTGAGTCGATTGTTTGGCGTTTCGGCGATGCCGACGTTGCCTTTGGTATAGGTGATGTCATCCCCATTTTGTGACCAGAGGGATTGCTCTGATGTGACTTCTGCCCAGGTGCCATCGTCTTTGAGGAAGCGGCTGCCTGGTTTGGGTGCCTGCGTTCTGGAGGTCAATCTGCATGCCCGTGTTGCCCTAGCCTGGTTCGTCACAGTGGCATGGATAGCCACGGCTTTACCTGCACTCTGCTGAGTCACCACTTCAAAGTTGCCAGCGTCTGAGGATATGCTGCTGTTATTGTGGATTAGTTGCACCTGCAAAGCCGACACTCGACGGCTCACCCCGTTGGCTTCTAAGAGTTCCAGCTAGTGGGCGACTCATTCCAAGACAGTGTTGATTGCCCCGCTGAACTTGGCTTGGGTCGGTTCTGTGCTTGTCAGGGCATCATGCTGGACCTAAATTAGTGCAGTAGGTGCGGTGTTTTCCAGGTCGTTGCCGATCTGGAAGCGTCCATCACTTGAAATTTGTATTGCCATCTTGGCATTGTTGTAATGGCGCTGTCTGGACGATATGGCCTTCAACGGTGAGTTGTGCCACGTCGCGGGTGCCATCGATGACCAGGTTGTCATTATGAGTTGTTTGTTCTCCTTTGATTGAGTTTGAGCAGCTTAGTCGTGTTCGGGCGTTACGACACCGTAGCTGTCGGCAGTCATCGGCTGCCAATTGGGGGCATGTGAATGACGGGCTTGACGAGGGTGGCTTGGCCTAATTGTTCGGGTTGGGTCTGGATGTTCAATTGCATCCCATAGTGTTGCTCAAGCTCAGCTTGGGAGCCCGTCATGCGTTCTTGCACAGTTGTCTTTGAGTCCACGTACGTGCTTTCCTTATGCTCTATAGGATTATGAACTGATTAGTTCAGCGATAAGCTCTTTGTTTCTGATTGGATTATCTTTTATGTCTCTTCTCCAACTTTCCTCTTATCTATAGGGCAAAAGGGCAAACTTATATTAGCACGAATGTTCTCGCGATTATTGAACATATGTTCTAAATTTAGGAATTGGCTGGGAGATAAGCAGAGGCGAAAGCTAAAGGTCCTTTGAGATTGTGGTTGCTTTTTTGAGGATAGGCTTGATATATTGACGATCAAAAGGGGAATAGTGGGTGAAATATGCAAATCGAGTTTTACTATTATGAAGATTGTCCATCCCATGAAGTTGCGTTGGATCGGCTGCGTAAGGTGCTTGCTGAAGAAGGTGTCAATGAGTTGGTAACGGTTATCAAAGTTGAAACGTACGAACAGGCGCAGGTGCTCAAATTTATTGGATCGCCCACGATTCGTTTTGAGGGTGTGGATATTGTCCCGGTGCCAGAAGATGCGGATTACAGTCTGAGTTGTCGTGCCTATCAACAGGATGATGGACGGATTACGCCCTTGCCATCACCGGAGGTGATTCGCCGCGCTATTCAGCATTATAGCAGCGCCCGGTAATCCCCTCTGCTTTTATAAGGGGCTATCAAATCTTGCGTCTTCAGGTGCAAGGGTGTAAACTCGCGCCTGAGTTGGGGCATTGCCTTAGTCGGAAAAAGCCCGACCTGATTTGTTCAGGAATGTTAAGGAGCAGACAGAATGAATATTGGAGATCAAGCGATTGCGTTTGACCTACTGGGAGTGGATGATAACAACCATTCTTTGGATCAATATAGTGGTAAAGATGCAGTTGCGGTTGTCTTTAGCTGCAACCATTGTCCTTATGTGTTGGCTTGGGAAGACCGGATGATCGCCATTCAGAAGGAATACGCTGCCAGAGGAGTGCAGTTTATTCTGATTGGCGCAAACAACGCCGAGACTCATCCCCAGGACGACCTTCCCCACATGAAAACCCACGCTGCCGAGAAAGGTTTCCCGTTTCCCTACTTGCGTGATGAATCACAGGAAATCGCCCGTGCCTATGGTGCGGAACGCACGCCGGAAGTTTTTGTGTTCAACAAGAATCGTCAACTGGCCTATCATGGCACTATTGATGACAATTATGAGCAGCCGGACGAAGTGCAGGCCACTTATCTGCGCGATGCACTTGACGCGGTGCTGGCTGGCACCGCCCCTGCCACCGCCGAGACTCAACCTGTTGGCTGCACAATTAAGTGGAAATAGCGTAACAAAAGCCCGTCGATTATGGGTGGCGGCATGAACGAATAGACCGACCCGCTTGTGTCCGGCGGGTATTGCTTCATAGAAAGTTGGCATGGTTCGTCTTGAGGGGGATGTGCGTCAGCTTGATTAGCTGCTATGGCGAATATGGAGGATGTCGCCATCCTGGACGATGTATTCTTTGCCTTCTAGGTGCATTTTGCCTGCTTGCTTGACCGCTGCTTCAGTGCCTGCGTCGAGCAAGTCTTGATAGTGCATGACTTCGGCACGAATAAAGCCCTTTTGCAAATCGGTATGGATGGTTCCGGCGGCTTCGGGTGCAGTAGCCCCTACCGCCACGCTCCAGGCTCTGCATTCATCCTCACCAACTGTAAAGAAGGACTGAATCGACAAGAGTTTATACGACAGGCGGATCACACGCGAGGCGCTGAGTTCAGCGATGTTGTATTCCTCCATGAACATCTCCTGGTCTTCAGTGGTTTCAAGCTGGGCAATCTCAGCTTCGAGCAATCCCTGGAGTGCCACGACATCCGCCCGGTCGTGTAGGATGGTAGCAGGGTTTTTGATTTCATCCCCCAGGTTCAACACTATTAAGACGGGTTTGAGCGTGAGGAAACCAAAGCCGCGGAGGGTTTTCTTTTGGTCAGCAGTCAGGTCCATATTGCGTAGGGGTTGCTCGGCTTCCAGGTGAGTTTTCATACGCTTGAACAGTTCGATTTCGTCATGATATTGCGCCTCCAGCTTTTTGCCTTTGATGCGAATCTCGTCATTGATGCGCGTCAGGCGATTTTCGACGGTCAGCAGGTCATCAAGCAGAAATTCGGTGTCAATCATTTGCAGGTCGCGCTGTGGGTCAACATCAATATAGGGATGAGGGATGCTTTCTTCTTCAAAGGCACGTACCACATGCACAAAGCCATTGACTTGTGAGAGTTCGTTGCGGAACTGTCCTTTTAGGCCACCTTCGGAGATTCCTTTGTCTAGCCCGGCAATGTCGGCATAGGTGATGGTGGTGTAGGTGGTCTTCTTTGGGCTATACATTGCGCTCAGTTGAGTCAGGCGGTCGTCTGGGACGTTGACGACAGCGGTATGCACCTCGAACTGTCCGGTGCTGACAGCTGCCGTATCGAAATTTTGCCTGGTCAGGGCATTAAAAATGGTGGTCTTGCCACTGTTGGGCAATCCAATGATTCCAAGCCGCATGGTTAAACACTCTCGTTGCTTTGTTAGTTGGCAGACATTGTAAACCACAACCTGACGAGACGGTATATATTTCTTCCGTTTATCTGAGGATGGTGACGTCCTGGGTTTACTTGGGATTTTCAAGGGCATACACCTGACCTGAATGGGAGCCGAAGTATAAGACTCCATTGACTAATGTGGGGGAGGACCAGATGCGATCTGGCGTTTTGAACTTCCAGAGGATTGCGCCATCACGCCGCCGCAGGGCATACATGTGTTTATCACTGGAGCCGATATAGACGACGTGGTTGGAGACGGCAGGTGACCCGATGAGACGGTCGTTGAGATAGGTTCGCCAGAGTTCGTTGCCAGATTGGGCATCAATGGCATATAAGTGTCCATCGTATGAGCCGACGTAAACCATCTTATGGATGATCGAGGGTGATGAAAAGACCTCACCTTTGGTTTCAAAACACCACTTTTGCAAACCGGTATTGAGTTCAAGGGCAGAGAGGCAGTGGTCGTCGGAGCCGATATAAATAGTCGTATCGGCAATGGCTGGTGATGAAAAGATGGGTCCTCCCATGAGATGGCCCCAGCGCATGTGGCCGGTATCGATGTCGAGCGCGTAGACTTGACCATCTAGGGAACCGATAATGAGCAAGCCGTGCGTAATCGCTGGGGAGGAGAGGATGCTATCTCTGGTGGTGAAATGCCAGCGTTCAGTCCCGTCGCGGATATTCAAGGCATAGACATTGTGGTCGTAGGCTCCGAAGTAGACTCTATCGCCTGCAACAACGGCAGATGATTGGAGACCCCCGAATCCTAATGGAAATGACCAACGTGCGCCCCCATGCAAAACATCGACTGCATAGAAGCGGTTGTCGTCTGCCCCGAAGTAGGCGGTATTATTGACGACGGCTGGCGAAGCCCGCAGCAGACCATTGACCCGGAATTGCCAGAGTTTGCGTCCGGTATCTGCATTGAGGGCAAACAGCCCATTTTGGTATGTACCCACATAGACCATGCCATCGACTACGGCAGGTGATGTTTCGACGACACTGCCGAGGTGCATTTGCCAGCGGACCTGGGGGGGGGCTATGATGTCGGCATCGCCGATGACGGCAGTGTGTTGTTGATCAAGACGGAACATTGGCCACATGTTTTTGCCTTTAGTTGCAGTTCTTCCCTCAGTTTATGATAAGCTAGATGATAGGTTAAGAGTCAATAAGTAGTACCAAAGTCCAATCGAAATAGAGAACATACGTTCTGCGGTATGTTCTCCCACATCAGAAAATTTATTCTATGATAAATTCTAGTGATGCAGCTTAACAGCGGTTGCGGTCGTAACCTCTATGGCTGCCCCGGTCTGCACCATTCAAGCCAGCCGCGTGTGGATTCGTCGAGGCAGCATAACCAGAACAAAATCCTGAAAGGAGGGGGGTACCTGGACGAAGATGAAGGTAAAAGCATTAGACGCGGAAGAAGGCCGTGTTGGTGGGTATTTGGTGATCTGGGGCAATCGTGGTCAGCACGACTTGCAGGGCGAATATTTTACAGAGGCGACAGAGTTGGGGCTGGACTGGTATCCCCAGCGTCCAGTGTTGTATCAGCATGGGCAGGATACCCACCTGAAATCAACGATTTTGGGTGTGATTGATAGGCTACACCGGGATGAAATCGGCTTATGGGCAGAGGCCCAGTTGAATGTGCATCAACGGTATGTGCGGGCGGTGATGAAACTCATTGACCGAGGCATCTTGAGTTGGTCATCTGGCAGTTTGCCCCATTTAGTGGAAGTGGCGGACGATGGGTGCATCAAACAGTGGCCTATAGTTGAAGGTAGCCTCACGCCATCTCCGGCGGAGCCCCGCCGAACAGATGTGCGGACCATCAAGAGTGCATATGGTGTGCTGGGTCTGGATGTGGGTCGGCTGGGGCTCGGCAAGCATGATAGGATAACAGGAGACACAATGGAAATACAGAATGACAATACATCGCATCGGAAGCGATTGCCTGTAGCAAATCCACAGGACGCGATGAAGACAACAACGCGGCTGGAAGTGACCAGCCCATATGATGATTTGGAAGCAATGGACTTGCTACATGGGTATATGATGATGCGAGCGGGGAAGTCATTCCGGGGTGCAAGCGAACGTTACGCTAATGCGCTAGCCGATAAAGTGGTGCGGGGTGGGTTGACAGCGACCAAAGCCACGGGTGATCTGAGTGGCACAATTGTCACTGGGTTTGGGGATGATTGGGTTCCTGACTTGTGGAGCAGCGAAATTTGGAAGAAAGCGCGCCAGGATAATGTCATTTTGCCGTTGTTCCGCCAGATCGAAATGCCGTCCAATCCATTTGAGCTCCCGATTGAAGGCGCTGACCCAAGCGTGTATTTTGTGCCAGAGACAACGCAGGAAGCGCAACTTTCATTGGGCAGTGGCAATCCTATCCCGGAGAGCAAGGTTGGATCGGGCAAGGTGCAGTTGAACGCGGGAAAACTGGCGTTGCGGGTGGGCTTTAGTGCGGAGCTGGTTGAAGATGCGATTGTGCCTGTGTTGAATATCTATCGTGAGCAGGCGGTGCGTGCGATTGCGGACAGCATCGACTTTGTGTTGTTGAACGGCGATACGGAGGGGAGCAATGCTCAGAACATCAACACGGATCAAGCGGCCCCGCAAAGCACGGATCGCTTCATGATCTTTGATGGGCTGCGCAAACTGCCGTTGGTGACGGCCGTCGCCAACTCTGTTTTGATGGGGGATGTGCCGACGTTGGCAAAAATGCGCGAGACGCGCTTTAAGATGGCAAGTAAGTACGCGGCTCGTCCGGGTGATCTGGCCTGGATTGTGGATGGTGGTACCTATGCGCAGTTGCTGGGTTTAGAGCAATTCTTGACGATGGACAAGGCTGGGGCCCAGGCGACGGCCATGACGGGGCAGATTGGGTTTGTGGATGGTATTCCAGTGCTCTTGAGCGCGGAGATGCCGTTGACCAACGTGGATGGTGCAGTCACCCTTGGTGAGACGAATGACAAGGGCACAGCGTTGTGTGTCTATCGTCCGGGTTGGGTGGTGGGTTATCGTCGCCGGATTGGGGTGAGTGTGGACTATCTGCCGTATTACGATGCCTACCAGATGACGGCGACAGTGCGGGTAGCGTTTGCCAACTTTGATGATGATGTAGCGAGTGTGCTGCATAACGTGACGGTGTAGGCCAACTGAAGGCCGGGATATACGCATCCCGGTCTGATCTTGTTCAGGATATGTTAATCACACATCAACCTGCTTATTCTCCGGGGGCACAATTTGCCCTAACTGCTTAATCAGTGCTGGAATATCATCACAGATTGTATCCCATAGAATGTTGAGATCGACATTGAAATACTCGTGGATGATACGATTTCGCATCCCAGAAATGGCATGCCATTGAATCCTTGTGAGTTGTGCTTTACGTTCATCCGAGATCATCCGGGCTGCTTCTCCAATAACTTGAACTTCACGTAGGACGGCGCTTTGTGCCATCTCATTGTTATTGAAATCTTGCTGCGTCATTTCATGGATGAAACGCTGAATCTTGTTGGCTGCCAATAGCATATCCAACAGCAACGCATCGTCATTGCGCATAAATCACCCTGGCTGAATCGAGTATCGCTTTGCGCCGGATATAATTCTGGCTATCTTCGACACTTTTTCGGGTTAGCAAGTCAACCTTGTGCTTAAAGATGATTTCCAGTTCATCGGTCATGGTTACGATGTCAAAGAATGTCGGGTGGGTATCTTTGTGGAAAACGACGAGAACATCAACATCGCTGTTCTCACTAAAATCTTCGCGCAGGATCGAACCAAATAAGGCCAATTCCAGGATACCCCACTTCTTGCAATAAGCACGAATGGCATCCATTGGCAAGGTCATGCCTTGAATTGCTTTGTTGGTCATGTCAACTTCTCGCGGGTGCGGATTTTGAGACGATGGACAAAATGGTCCACTTGATGATAGGCTTCGAGTTCGGCGCGTTCGGAATCGTTGAGTGTTTCGTTGCGGTTCCCGTCCAACAGGTAACGCAGGCGTTCTTGTGTAGCCTGGGACGGACGCAAGGCAATCACTTGCTGGGGTGTGGGGGCGGACAGGAGAAAATCGAGAATTTCGTCGGATGGGGTCGGATTAGGTGAAGAAACTGCCATTGAGCGCCTCAGCAACTTTTGCAAACTATGGACTCATTATACCTCAATCGTTGGCGGAAGTAGGCGATGGTAGTGATGATGAAGAGGGGTGGTTTCAATTATCAGATCTACCGAGGTGAATTAATCTGGCGTGATCTGCAACGAGATCAAGACGATTGAACTTCAACACTCGTTCAGTGACACGCCCGTTTGCGGTCAGAGCTTCTATGATTCCGGTATCTAACAGTCGAAAATGCTCACCCCATAAATCATGGCGAGAGTGGAACAATGAGATGATCTCTTGAGTGTGAGGGTCAATTGAACACAAATCACTTCCCTTGTACCGATTGCAGTCAAAACAAGCAAGGCAGAGGTTTGCTTCTAGGGTAGCTCCGCCATGTTTTTCAGCGTAGATATGATCAATTTCATGGGTAAAGAGCGCGTCATCTTGATGCAATCGACAGTATTCACAGCGGCCTCTTGCCCGTTGCGAGACCTGTCTGCGAAGAGTGTCTGAGATGTAGGTCATTCGTCTTGAGCTAATTTTTCATGGGCGCGGATTTTGAGACGACGGACAAAATGGTCCACTTGATGATAGGCTTCGAGTTCGGCGCGTTCGGAATCGTTGAGTGTTTCGTTGCGGTTCCCGTCCAACAGGTAACGCAGGCGTTCTTGTGTAGCCTGGGACGGACGCAAGGCAATCACTTGCTGGGGTGTGGGGGCGGACAGGAGAAAATCGAGAATTTCGTCGGATGGGGTCGGATTAGGTGAAGAAACTGCCATTGAGCGCCTCAGCAACTTTTGCAAACTATGGACTCATTATACCTCAATCGTTGGCGGAAGTAGGCGATGGTAGTGATGATGGGAGTGGGGATTCTTGAGTTTACCATTTAGTCCTGCTATTGTATTGTGAACTCAACATCCCGGACGTGTTGCATCTATAAACACACTTTTCTCCACTCCCATGATGATGAAGAGGGGTGGTTTCAATTATCAGATCTACCGAATTCACAGCGGCCTCTTGCTCGTTGCGAGATTTGAGACGACGGGCAAAAGCTCATGTGGGTGAAGAAGAAACTGCCATTTTGAGTGTGACATAAGTTTTTCCTGATGAAGTGATAAGATTTCACCTGTCTTTAAGCTGGCGCTGCTACTTTCCGTTGAGTACCTGCGAGCAATATATGGAGAGAAAATGCAGAGTCAAGCACTCATTCAACTGAAGGATGTTCACAAAGTTTATAAAACGGCTGCTGGAGAATTCCTGGCATTAGGTGGGATCAATCTGCAAGTGGATTCGGGAGAATTCGTTGCCATCATCGGCAAGTCAGGGAGTGGCAAGACCACACTCATCAACATGATTACAGGCATTGACCGCCCGACTCAGGGTGAGGTCATTGTGGATGGCACAGTGATCCATAACTTAAAGGAAGGTCAGCTTGCCCGGTGGCGTGGGCGCAGCCTGGGTGTCATCTTTCAGTTTTTTCAATTGTTGCCGACACTGACGGCGATTGAGAATGTGATGATTCCGATGGACTTTTGCAATGTTTATAACAAGAAAGAACGGCCTGAACGGGCCTTGCATCTGCTGGATCAGGTGGGTTTAGTTGATCAAGCTTATAAGATTCCATCGACGCTTTCTGGTGGTCAGCAGCAGCGAGTGGCGATTGCGCGTGCCTTAGCCAATGACCCGCCGTTGCTATTAGCGGATGAACCGACAGGAAACCTGGACTCTAAAACAGCCGAGTCGGTATTTAGTCTATTTGAGGATTTCGTCAGTCAGGGTAAGACAATAGTGATGGTGACACATGACAACGATCTTGCCAGGCGTGTATCGCGTGATCTGATCGTGAGTGATGGTTTGATCGAACGTGACCAGAAGGTGGTTCCTGCCCGGCGTAGCGGTAATGGTCATCATCAGGCAGCGGAGGTGGCATATGCTTCTTAGCCCGCGTTGGCGCAAAATCTGGGCTGATCTGTGGATCAGCAAGACCCGAACTGCGCTGGTGGTGATGTCGATAGTCGTGGGTATTTTCGCCATTGGTTCGATTGCTGGGACAGGCGCAATCCTGGAGCGTGAGAGTAAAGAATTGTGGCGAGGGATTAATCCGGCAAGTGCTACCATTGTCTCGACAACATTTGGGGATGATCTGGTGGCACAGGTGGAAGCCCTTGCAGAGGTCGAGGTGGTTCAAGTGCGACGGAGCCTAGATGTTCGTGTTGAGATTGCGCCGGGTGAGTTCAAGGATGTCCGTTTATTCAGCGTGCCGGATTATGAAGCGATGCAACTGAATACGATCACGTCTGAACAGGGTATTTGGCCTCCGGCGGATGGCAGCTTACTGGTTGAACGGAGCGCCCTTGATCTGATCGGTGCTGTGGAAGGGGAAGCCCTGACGCTGCTTCTGCCGACAGGAGAGGCCGTGGCCTATGTGGTTGAGGGTGTGGCTTATGACCTGAGTCAGCCTTCGGCGACGGTGTTGGATGTGGGTTATGCTTATGTATCTTATAACACGATGAGACAATTGGCTGGGGGTTCTGGGTTTAACACGCTGCAATTCCTGGTCAGCGAGAATGCTGATGATGAGGTGTATATCAACACGGTTGCTAACAGCGTGCGTGACCTGATGGAAAGCCAGGGTCAGATCGTGTTTAGTCTGGTCGTACCTGTACCGGGTGAGCCACCGGGTTTCATCTTTATCGTGGCGCTTCTGCTGGTTTTGGGCGTGATTGGCTCATTGACCTTTGTTTTGAGTGGTTTCCTGATTATCAACATACTCTCGGCCTTGCTGGCCCAGCAAACCCGTCAGATTGGGATTATGAAGGCGGTTGGTGCCCGCACTGGTCAGATTATCCGGATGTATCTGGGTATGGCGGGAATTTTCGGTGTGATGGCTCTGGTGATAGGTTTACCCTTGTCGTTTCTGGGTGCCCGCGGGTTAGCGACCTTGATTGGCGAACTCAACAACTACCAGATTACCGACTTTTCGGCTCCTTGGTGGGTGTTTGCCTTGCAGATTGCCATTGGTCTGATCGTACCGGTTGTGGCGGCATTGATCCCAGTCATTTCTGGTACACGGGTTAGTGTACGGGCTGCCTTGGATTCGCGTGGGATTGGCAGCGGGAACAACGGTCTGATTGACCGTGTGCTGGCGCGGTTCTCTGGTTTGCCGCGTCCGGTCATGTTGTCTTTCCGCAATACATTCCGCCAAAAGGGGCGGTTGGCATTGACGATTGTGACGTTGACGCTGGCTGGGGCGATTTTTGCGACGGTATTTACGGTGCGCAACTCGCTTTTTGCCACGTTGGATGATGCACTGGGGTATGATGCTTATGATGTCACGTTTGATCTGGATAGGGCCTATCCGGTTGCGGATCTCATGCGTGTGGCTTATGAAGTGGATGGTGTAGCAAGTGCCGAAGCCTGGACAAATGCTGTTGGACGTTATCAGGAGAGCGAAGAAAGCGCGGACATTGCGATGCTGGGTTTGCCACCTGGGTCGCAGATGATAACACCGATCATCAGTGAAGGACGTTGGTTGGAACCAGGTGATACAAATGTTGTGGTTATCAATGACAACCTGGTGCTGGAGATGGGCGATGTTGCTGTTGGTGATACGATCTCGCTGGTTGTTCGTGGCCAGGAGACAAGCTGGGAAGTTGTGGGTATAGCCCGTGCGATCTTCTCATTTGAGAACAACGCCTGGACGCCGTTTGCTGCGTTGGCGGGTGTTATTGGCGAAAGGGACCAAGCGCGAATCATTCGGGTACAGGTCAGTGATGGTGAGTTGCAGAATGAGATTGTCGAGGGTTTGAGTGCTGCGTTAACTGATGAGGGCATTCTTGTGCAGGATTCACAGACTCGTGCTGCTTTGGAAACGAGTCTGGACTTGCGCTTCAACACATTGGTGTTTTCGCTGCTGGCGCTGGCGGGTCTGTTGGCGATTGTGGGTGGTCTTGGGATTGCTGGAACAACGAGTATCAATGTGCTGGAACGGATGCGGGAAATTGGCGTGATGCGGTCTGTGGGCGCTGCCAATTATCAAATCCTGGGTATATTTATTGTCGAGGCGGTGTTTGTTGGGATTATTGGTTGGATGTTTGGTTCCATCATGGCCTTGCCCATCAGCCGTCTGCTGAGTGATGGGGTTGGGAATGCATTCAGTAACGCTCCGCTGACCTACAGCTTTGATGTATCTGGGGCGGTGTTGTGGTTGGTGTTGGCGGTGTTGTTGGCTTTGCTGTCCAGTTTCTTCCCGGCGCGTCGGGCATCTCAAATCACGTTGCGGGAAGTGCTGGCCTATGACGGCTAGATAAGCTATCGAAAGTCCCGATGTGAAGAGGAACACCGAACTTGTGTTCCTCTTTTCAATTCAATCCAGCAGTTTTACGTCAACGACTCCCGGATAAAGCGAACACCAGGTTCGGCGAACACCAGGTTCGGCGAACACCAGGTTTGGCGAACACCAGGTTCGTGGGAGCTTGTAGTTCACCGGTGACCGCGTGGGCCCGTACCCGTTTGCGGATGTTGGTTGGTTAGGTCTTCCAGACTGATCCCGCGCCCGGTACGGCTTCTGGCCTTTTTCATAATTGCTTTGTTGATACAGTGGTTGACATCATTGGCAAACCGACACTCCCGACCTGCTCGCTTCTTCAGCAGTCGTTTGGCCAATTGGGTTCCCTTCTTCAATCGTTGGCGGAAGTAGTAGTTGGTGTTTGCCCTGCGATAATGAAGACAGAGTGTGGTGCGTGAACATGGTCTGGAGTGTTTTGTACAGCTTGTGTGGATAGGATTAGTCAAATCGGTCTGTCATCCAAGGGGCCAGTTTTTCGTAGTCTGGTGCAGCACCGCCCTTTACGGGTGTGATATGATCGCGGTCAATCACCATTCGGTCAATCTCGCCGCCACTGAGCAGCAGAGTTGGCGCGATGACGGCCAGATCAAGAGGTGACAGATTGGTATCTGTATGACGCACGATTACATTCGTCACCGCAGGCCAGTTGAGTGGGTTCAACAACTTGCGTGAAAAAGCCGCCACCACCTGCTGTTGGCGTTTGGCCCGGTGGTAATCATCGTCGCTATGACGGGTACGTGCATATTGCAGGGCGCGTGTGCCGTTCATATGTTCGCGCCCAACATCAAATCGAACGGTGATTGTGCTGTAGTTGTCGGTGGGATAGGCATGGTCAATCACAGCACGCTCAATGTCAATGGTCACCCCACCCACTGCGTCAATTAACTCTTCAAATGCTTCAAAGTTCAAGCGAATATAGCGATCGGGTGGATCGATTCCAAAGCTCTGGGCGATACTTTCATGCAGGAGTTCTGGGCCATAGCCCTTGCGTTCCATCTCGCCGAGTACATTGATGGCGTTAATGCGTTGGAAGCCGTAAGATGGTGTGTGGATTATCAAATCACGTGGGATCGACAACACGCTAGTTCGCAGCCTATTCGGTTGAATCCCGATCAACATAATGCTGTCAGTGCGTGTTGCGTAGCCTTCATCCAATCGGGCATCGACTCCTAGGACAAGGACAGTCACCGGGGGCGGTGGCAGCAGCAGATACACCACCGTGCTGAGCAGGCAGCAGCCGAATGCTGCACCGATCAACAGAAAGATGACAGATAGATAGCCGCGTTTTCGTCTGGGTGAGCGGGGGCGCAATCTATTCACAGATTATGTCAGTCCAGCAATTTTACGATATCTTCAATGTCATGGATGGCTGTTTCCAGCATCCGTTCGACGCCCGTGTCGTAGGCTTTTTGCTGGGGTGTTTGTGGTTGGTTTTGGCGGTGTTGTTGGCCTTACTGTCCAGTTTCTTCCCGGCGCGTCGGGCATCTCAAATCACGTTGCGGGAAGTGCTGGCCTATGACGGCTAGATAAGCTATCGAAAGTCCCGATGTGAAGAGGAACACCGAACTTGTGTTCCTCTTTTCAATTCAATCCAGCAGTTTTACGTCAACGACTCCCGGATAAAGCGAACACCAGGTTCGGCGAACACCAGGTTCGGCGAACACCAGGTTTGGCGAACACCAGGTTCGTGGGAGCTTGTAGTTCACCGGTGACCGCGTGGGCCCGTACCCGTTTGCGGATGTTGGTTGGTTAGGTCTTCCAGACTGATCCCGCGCCCGGTACGGCTTCTGGCCTTTTTCATAATTGCTTTGTTGATACAGTGGTTGACATCATTGGCAAACCGACACTCCCGACCTGCTCGCTTCTTCAGCAGTCGTTTGGCCAATTGGGTTCCCTTCTTCAATCGTTGGCGGAAGTAGTAGTTGGTGTTTGCCCTGCGATAATGAAGACAGAGTGTGGTGCGTGAACATGGTCTGGAGTGTTTTGTACAGCTTGTGTGGATAGGATAGTCAAATCGGTCTGTCATCCAAGGGGCCAGTTTTTCGTAGTCTGGTGCAGCACCGCCCTTTACGGGTGTGATATGATCGCGGTCAATCACCATTCGGTCAATCTCGCCGCCACTGAGCAGCAGAGTTGGCGCGATGACGGCCAGATCAAGAGGTGACAGATTGGTATCTGTATGACGCACGATTACATTCGTCACCGCAGGCCAGTTGAGTGGGTTCAACAACTTGCGTGAAAAAGCCGCCACCACCTGCTGTTGGCGTTTGGCCCGGTGGTAATCATCGTCGCTATGACGGGTACGTGCATATTGCAGGGCGCGTGTGCCGTTCATATGTTCGCGCCCAACATCAAATCGAACGGTGATTGTGCTGTAGTTGTCGGTGGGATAGGCATGGTCAATCACAGCACGCTCAATGTCAATGGTCACCCCACCCACTGCGTCAATTAACTCTTCAAATGCTTCAAAGTTCAAGCGAATATAGCGATCGGGTGGATCGATTCCAAAGCTCTGGGCGATACTTTCATGCAGGAGTTCTGGGCCATAGCCCTTGCGTTCCATCTCGCCGAGTACATTGATGGCGTTAATGCGTTGGAAGCCGTAAGATGGTGTGTGGATTATCAAATCACGTGGGATCGACAACACGCTAGTTCGCAGCCTATTCGGTTGAATCCCGATCAACATAATGCTGTCAGTGCGTGTTGCGTAGCCTTCATCCAATCGGGCATCGACTCCTAGGACAAGGACAGTCACCGGGGGCGGTGGCAGCAGCAGATACACCACCGTGCTGAGCAGGCAGCAGCCGAATGCTGCACCGATCAACAGAAAGATGACAGATAGATAGCCGCGTTTTCGTCTGGGTGAGCGGGGGCGCAATCTATTCACAGATTATGTCAGTCCAGCAATTTTACGATATCTTCAATGTCATGGATGGCTGTTTCCAGCATCCGTTCGACGCCCGTGTCGTAGGCTTTTTGCTGGGGTGTTTGTGGTTGGTTTTGGCGTTCGTTGATGTTGTTTTGGATGGCATGCCAGTTGGAGAGAACCCGCAGTAGGACCTCCTTGATGGGATCAGGCGGATCAAAGCTGACAGGATCGAAAGTGATGTCTTGAAACGACACCAGCGTCTGGTTCATTTCGGTTTCGAGTTCTGTGATGTGATTCTCGATCAGCCCTTGATTCTGTGGGATGCCCACCTGTAGAAACTCAATTCGCTTGATGATACTTTCGTACTGTGCGACGGATTGCTGCTCTTCCTGCCGCAACTTTTGCATCTGTTGGGCACGTTCGCGGCCTGCATAGCTTTGCTGGGCGACCAGAATCTTCTCGCTGTAGAGGGTCTGTAAGTTGTCGATGGCTTCACCAATTTGTCGTTTGAGTTCTTGCAAATTTAGGTGGTAGCTATGAAGCAATTCACGGGTGTTGAGTGCTTCGCCGTAATCGATCACGCCATCCTCAGAAATAGCCTGGAAATGTTCGTTATGTGCTAGCGCCAGTCGCTTGACGTCAAGTGCAAAATTGGTTGCGGATTTCATGGGGTTGTACTCCATACCTTCCCTATTGTTTAGGATACATCAAGCTCAAATAGCACACATCCTGAGTCATTGGGGGTTGCTAGGCCAAGCGAGCTTGCCAGTGTTCCATCTGCTCAACGATGAGGTCAACGGCTTGCTGTAATGTCGCTGAGTCAAAGGCTAGTTTTGCGCCGGCTGCGTTGTAAAGCTGTGGCAGCGAGACCCGATTGCCGAGCTTTAACCCGGCGCGATATGCCTCTAATGCACCTGGTTGATCGTTGAGTGCATTGGCCCAGATTTGCGTTGCGCCAAGCTGTGCCAGACCATACTCAATATAGTAGAAAGGGAGACCGAAAATGTGTTGTTTGCGGTGCCATCCTGTCGCGAGCCAATCCTCTAATCCAGTGTAATTAATGCTGGGGCTGAAACGCAGCCAGAGGTCTGTCCAGGTTTTGTCACATTCAGCAGGCGATGACGCCTGATCATGATGAGTATAGGCCCAGTGTTGGAACAGGATAACAACAGCCTGATAGGACCAGCTATGTAACTGACCTTCTAACTGGTTGACAACATAATGGGCTAGTTGTTTTTCATCTTTAAAAAAGCCGCCTTTATCTTCTGTCAGGTAGGGCAGCGCCAGCAATTCCATTGACATTGAGGCGACTTCGGCAAACTCTAGAGGATATTTAGGTGTGCCAATTAGTGGCTCATCGCCTGTGTAGAAGGCATGGAAGGCGTGGCCTGCCTCATGCAAGACCATGCTGATATCTGGGGTCTGTCCGGTGGCGTTACCGAAAAGAAACGCACCCTTGGAGACAGGCAACGAGGCACAATATGCGCCAGGGCGCTTGCCTTTGGTGTTATTGAGGGACAGCCAGCTTTTATCGCGCATGGTCTGGAAGAAGCTACCCAGTTCAGGATCAATTTGATTGAAGATGGCGGCAGACTTTTCGACCAGTTCTTGACCATTGGCGTAGACCTGGCCGGATGGACGATCATTCGAATCTGGGGCCATATCGTGTGGTTCCATGATGGTATCCCAGGGGCGCAGGCTCTCGACATTGAGTTGTAGGCGGCGTTCTTCGCGCATTTTTGCCATAACGGGAACGACAACCTGCTCAATGGCCTCGCAGAAAGCCATCACGTCTTCAGGGGTGTAATCAATGCGCTGGTGTGCTTTCCAGGCGTATTGCCGGAAGTTATCGTAGCCGACATTCTCATAGAGTTGTTTGCGGATATCCATTAACTCGACCCAGATGTTGTTGATGGTTTCTCGATCTTGTAGGCGGCGTTTGGCGACTGCCCACCACGCTTTCTTGCGGAGAGCCCGGTCAGGATAGGCATTGAAGTGTTGCATTGCAATCAGCGTCTTTTCTTCGCCGCCCCATTCGACGCTCTGGCTGCCATAAATGCGCCCGTATTTGCGTGAGACTTCGGTTTCTTTGACTTGCAGCGACAAGTTATCTTCGCAGAAGATATCATTTAGGGCCCGCATCTGTTTGAGTGTAATATCCAAGCCCACAGGCGTTAGGCCACTTTCGAGCAGTTTGGTTTGTAATTCAAACTGGGCTTTTTGGACAGGTGGGTAGATATCCTGCATGAAGACTTGGAAGTTGGTATCGGCTTCTTGATTGTTGGTGTCCAGATTGCTCAAATTGTGCAGCCAGGTGGCAGTTTCGGCAAAGGTGCTGTAGAGTGCTGACCAATCGTCCAGCCATTGATCAACGTTTTGGGTGTTGATGTGGGTATCGGCAAGTGCTTGAAAATGGGGTGCATAGTTATCCCATGTCCATTCGTGGGCGACTTCAAAGGGTTGTGGTAAAGAAATGACCATAATTTGTTGACCTTTCAGGTGATTGTGAGCCTATCTAATATGAGTCGTCATGTCTATAGTATACTCTGAAATCCGATATTTAATACAGAGGGTACAGAATGAAGATTGTGGCGCTGCCGGATTTGCATGGTCGGATAGATTATATTGATACGATTGGGGGGGTGTTGGCTGGTGTAGATATGGTGCTGTTGCCTGGGGATTTGACAAATGGTAGTCTGGGGCAACTCGAAAAAGTGCTAGATGCTGTTTCGGCTCATAACACGAATATCTTGGCTGTACCGGGGAACATGGATACCCAACCCATTGACAAGCGATTGATTGAGCAGGGTATCAACATCCACACCAGCAGTTGTACAATCGACAATGTGACGTTTATGGGTGTGGGGGGTGCGTTGCCATTTTATGGGCGGTTTGTGTTTGAGGAGCCGGAGCTGGCAGAATTGCTTAAACAAAGCGCAGCGGATGTAGATCCGAATACAGCCCCGATTCTGGTGTGTCATCAGCCCCCAGTGAATACACTCAATGATCTAGTGCGTGGCAAGCATGTGGGTAGCCAATCGGTGCGGACATTCATTGAACAGCGGCAACCCTTGATCTGTTTTACTGGCCACATCCATGAGGCGATTGGAGTAGATACAATTGGCAAGACACACATCATCAATCCGGGCAGGTTGTGGCATAACAAGACCTATGCGTATGCGGAGGTAGATGCAAGCCGGTGCGAGGTGGTCACGGTTGAGGTGGGCCAAGTGTGAATTGACTGGATCTGGATTTTTATGGGACAGGAGGAGCCACGCACGATCCAGGCCTGTAGATTGAGGGAAGCAAAAAAGGACGACTCCGAAGGATCGCCCTGTAGATTGTTCTATTCGCCTAATGTGAGTGTCATGCGGACGACCAGACCTTCTTCACGTTGGGACGCTGTGACGGAACTAGTATCAACGAGGCTTAACACAGCCTTCAATGATTCAGTATCGCTGGGGGCGAGGTCAAGCATTTCACCATGAGCGAGTAGATAGGCGGTGACGGCCTCTCGCACAAGAGCCATATCCAGATAGAATAGCGAGAAGGCATCGTCCAGGAAAAGTTCGGATTCGGCCTTGAAGGTTGGCGTATTAACGATGTTGTTCTCTGTGCCACTTAGGGCAAACTGGACGCTGTCGGTTGTTCCTGCCACGAATAGCTCGTGGTTGGAAGTGACTGTTAGCGAGAGCAGATCGGGTGATGAGATCAATTCACCCAATGGTATAGTTAGGGCACCCTCTTCAAAGCGGGTGAAAGAGAAGGCATTCTCCGCCATGAGCGCTAAACCGGAGACCAATTCAGTCGAGGATTGGGGATTGTCTGTGCTGACAACCAGAGCAAATTCGGGCAAGATGGTAAGCAGTGGATGAGGCGGCTCTTCGAGTTTATCTAGACGCAGGAAGGCGGTAAAATCACCATTGAGCCATGCCAGTGTCTCATCCAAGTCGATCATATAGCTTCCTTCTAGCGAGAGCCGAATGAAGGTCCCGAGGTCTTGAATCGGGATAATGTTCTCTTCACGAAGTACATCATCGAGCGTGTTTAAGCCATCGAAACCAAGCTGGATCAAATCGCCCATGCCGTTACTTTCGACGACGAAGGGTGATTCAGCCGGGACAGTCTTCAGCAGGTCATAATCGATGGGTGAGAATTCGATGGGCAGTGTCTGTGTATTGACACTATCTACCACTAACGAGCGCTCGTTTATGATGGTAAAGCCGATGGCGGATTGCCCGACCATTTGTATCAGATCAAAAGGGATAGGCAGTTGGGCTGGAGCCATTTCCAGTATAGATTCGAGTACGATTGGGAGATCAGCGTATCCCAGGATGTTGTAATCTGATTCGGGCAAGGCTTCGATTGTTTCGCTGAAGATTGCTGTTTCTGATAGACTGGTAGCATCATCATCTGGATAGACAAGTAAATCCACTAGTCCATAGGCGATCACATCATCTGTTACCAGATAAGGATACAGCCCATTAACGGTGGGTTCATAGCGAATGGAACCATCATCCTGCTTGATTTTCTCGTAGTCGCGGCGTTCCATTTCATCCGAAAGAACCATATCCACGAACTCGACAGCGGCGTCCTGGTCTGTGCTATCGAACACGACGGCTGTTGAGAATTCATTTTCTAACAGGAGTTCAGTCGAGGGCAGGATGAGGGCAACGCTATCGCCCAGCCAGGGGCCAAAGAGGGTAGCATAGTCCATTGCGCCATCCGACGCACCCGCTGCCATCTCTTCGAGAAGTGTCGTTGCATTGATAGGTGGGATACCTGCATCTGGCGGGAATTTGCTCAAGACTGAATTCAACAGGCCATCCACTGTTTCAACATAACCTGCATCAGTACGGATTACACCAAAGCCAGCAGAGCCAGCGGGTGCATAATCTGCCAGACGGGTGAGTTTATCAACTGGTGTTGCTGAAACTGTTGTGACAGCCAGCAACAAAACCAGACAAATTGCAATCAGTTTCTTCATGAAGTTGTTGCTCCTTTATGATCCTGCTTGTTCAATGGCTGCTAGCAGTGCTTCAAGTGAACCACCGTCCACACGCTCATCGTTGACGACAAAGGTGGGTGTGCCTGTTCCACCTGCTTCTCTGAATTGTGTCAATGCAAGATCGGATAATGCTGTGCCCTCTGTCGAAAGGCAGGCAGCAAGCGCCTCTGAATCGACGCCCAATTCCATTGCCATTTCGATCAAATCACCATCAATGAATGCCGTATGGGTTTCTTGCATCGAGTAGAGTGTGTCGTGATAGGGCCAGAATACATCGCTGGCGACCACGCACATTGCGGCATTATTGGCAGCGGGAATGTTATCCATTGGCCCAGCGGCGATGGGTTTATAGATGTAGGCAATCTCACCGGCGCTTGTCATTTCGATGAGGGTATCCATTGCCTGCTGATTAAAGTTGAAACAGTGGGGGCAGCCGAAACTCAAGTAACCTTCGACCACGATAGGCGCATCTAGGTCACCGAGAACTGGGAAACCTTCTTCTGTTATGTCCTGTGGCACATTGATATAACGGGCTAAAGTTTCGGATGAGACTATCCCGGTTGTTGATGATAGGACAGGGGGTTCTGTGGGCAATGTTACTGTGAAGCGGATCATCATCGCCTCGTTTGAGGGCAAGTTGCCGCTCATCGTCAGGCTTTCAACCTGGCCCAGAGCGAATACAATCTGGTTCAGTTCTTGTTGGGGGATAAGCGTGTCCATGCTGTGTAGGGTTTTGACCAGGGGTGGTAGTCCGATGTACCAGACCAGTATCGAGTCTTCGAGAATGAGGTTATCAACAGCATAACTGAAGGCTTCCTGGTTGAGCAGGGTTTCGCCCTCAGTCGGATTGAGTGCAGCCTCGGCTGATGGACGTGAGGCGCTTGTCAGTATCTTGTCGTCCAGGCCAACCAGGAAGTCGAGTTCTGGTGTGTTGATAACGATCTCAGGGTCATCCACCAACAGCGGCGCAATAGCTCGCAGTAGGGCTGGGACAACCAGTGCTTGGCCATTACCAATGGATTCAGTGTTATTTTCTAGACGGTAGAGGTTCGCTGCCTGGGTCAGACGCTCTAGCATATAGGCAGCAGCCTCCGGATTGGTATTTTCCACATTCATACCCCCGTCTAGGCTGATGATCAGGTCACTCTCGACATTGATCAGGCTCAGATGCAAGGAGTAATCACCAGACATCCAGCCGATGACCTCTTTCTGGAAGTTCAAACCAGTGAACCCTGCATAAAGCTGATTGACATAGTTAACCAGGATACCACCGACGTTGATCCCGCTGATGTTGATCATGTTGAGCAGATCAAGGGCCATCTGTTCTTTTTCGTCCATGTTGTTACTGTCTCCGAAATCAACGGCGATGTCGACACTAAGATGGATGAGTTCATTGGCAAGCGGAGCCAATAGATTGAGTAGTTCAATGACGCTCTGGAAATCTGTTGATAGGCCATTATCTAGCATAACGAACTGGGCGTTGCTGGGGATATGTGCTGCAAAGTCGAGGTTAACTGGATCTTGCTTGACGTCTGCTCCGGCCAGCGCAGAATTCAGGCCTTGCTGTTCGGCCACTGAGACAACATCAAGCACCAATGAGCGACCATCAAGTATCGTAAAGCCAAAGCCAGAATAGCTTGTTGGGGAACCAGCCGTCATCAAATCAGCAATTTCAGCGGGCAGTTCAAATCCCAGCATCTCCATTTGCGCTTCCATCATCGCAGCCGATTGCGTATTGATCTCAACGCTGTTGAGGTAAGCAAAGATGTTGTAATTATCGGCAGGGAGGGTGGCGGTGACGGTATGGAGGGAGTCAGCCTCTGCCAGACTGACTTCATAACCCTCGTAGGCGCGTTGAGTCTGGTTGCCGATGAGCATCACATCGTTGCTAACGAGGCCAACATCCATACCAGAAGTTTTGAAGAGGGTGTAGTCGTCTTCATCAGTGGCTGTCCAGGAGGGGAAGGCAGCGCCGAGAAACTCGACGGCAGCGGTCCGATCGGTAACTTCGATGGCAGCCAGTGCATCTGGCTCGTTATGGGTCATATCCAGGCTGAGCAGGCCGATGGCAGCTTGATCACCAAGCCATGCCCCGATGCTGCTGTCAAAATCTGTACCAAGAAAGTTCAAGGTTGCGAAGTCCAGCAGATCAGCGACGGAAAGATCGGGTGGGATGATGTCGCCACCTATATTCTCATTTACCTGACCCAACACCGCATCCAACGTTTCGATGTAGCCTGCGTCGGTGCGCATGGTCAGATAAGCCAGTGTATCTTCAGGATAATACTCTGCTAATCTGGGGCGTTCATCAATTAGTGTAGCCTGTGCTGAGCCGACCATCAAGGTCAACATCAGCCCCAGAAGCATGGACAGAAGCGTCCATTTCCGCATGTGCAGTCCTTTCAGTCAAAGTGACAATTTGCTCAGAATCATTATACACAGATTCGGTGTTTTGTGATGTTTTTCGCAAGGTGAGAAGATGGATTAGTTGGTGTCTGATGGTGGGTGCCAACTGGCTCTTACCCAGCGTCGTCGGGCATTGACAACAAGCTCCCGGTTCATACGCAGCCGTGTGATAGTTGCGCGACCTATTGGGGTGAGGCCAACAACCCACAAGCTGTCATCGCTCCAGTGAAAATGATCTGACCAGGATTGTGTACGAGGATTAAACAGGGCTGTTTCAGGATCAATTGCAACCTGATAATCGAGCTTGAACCCGTTGCAGCCCACACATGAAAGACACAGATTGTCCAGTGTGGTTTCACCACCGGCTGAAATGGGAACAATATGGTCAATTTCCATTTCAACTACGATCCCTTGCTGAGTCTGGCAGTATTCACAGCGTCCACGCGCTCGTTCGATCACCTGTTGGCGGAGTGCTGCCGAGATACGGGCCATTATGCGCCAAGTTTCAGGGTTTGCTCAACATCGTGACCGCGTTGTTTGAGGAGGAGGAGTGCTTCAGAACGCAGGAGCATTTGATGATCGACCAGCCCGATGAGGCGTTCCATTTCGGCTTCTTGATCTTCAGTTAATTGGTTTTGTTTGCCAATTATCATGAGTTCACGGAGGCGGCTGTTCTGAGGCCATGCTAAGCGCTGATGGACAATCGCCCACAACTGTTCATCACTGTAATCTGACAGGGCATCAGGTCGTAGGCTGGTGTCTGGCAGATTACCAAACAACAAGGTCAACCCATCCAACAAAACCGACTCAATTGAGCGATTGCTTTCGTTGGCAATCTGTCGGGCACGTTCATAAACCTCAGGTGGGATTTGAAGTTCAAGCATCAACCGTTTCCCTCGCTTTGTCTCATTGAGTGTATTATACCAACTTGTGTTAAAGTGGGAACGATGAAACGTCTGGCCCAACCCCAGGCGCTTTTTGGTGTTGCAGCGGTGGTGCTGATGATTGCCAGTGCCATCGCCTGGATACCGTGCGGTAATGACAACCCCTTGAACGCTGCGGTTGGTCAGGGACTATGGTCAATGCTGGTGGGTGAATTTTTGTTGCGGGCAGCGTATGCTCAACAGGATTCGCATTTATCCGAGCCCATTCGTTTAGCCCTCCCTTGGTCCGACTATGGGATAGTTGTAGTGGGTGTATTCCTGTTGGTATTTGTGGGCGAGATCATAGCACATCGCTTTGTTCCCTTGGTGTGGAGTAGTCTATCCCATCATGTTCAGTTTCTGATTTGGTTCATTGGCGTGGTGCTGATTGTGGGTGGGATGGCAGGGCCCCACCAGACAGAACAAGTGCGGGGCTTGCCATCATTGGAATTACACTCCTGTCGTTATTTCTCAATTTCTGGGGGTTGGGGGACAAAATCCGTGTATCACTTGATGAGATGCACACCAGACTTGGGGTGGCTAAATTCTGGAGATCGCCTGTGGTGCAACTCTTCAGCCCTATCTTGAACACATCACCCTATCCACATCTGTTTCCCTATTTTCAAAGTTGGACAATTGAATTGCTGGGGCGTGACTTTGCTGGGTTGCGGGCGGTTAGTGCGACCATGGGAACCGGGACGGTGGTGGCATTGTGATGGCTAACACGGTATTTCTTTAATCGGACTTCAGCCTTGATTGCGGCTTTGTTGTTGGCGACATTTCCACCGCAGCTTCATTTTACTCGGATTGGGTTGGTGAATGCGGCTGACCCGATGATTGGGGTGGCAATGTTGGCATTTTTGGCACGGGGATGGCGGACGGGCGCCCGACGCGATTTTGTACTGGCTGGCCTGATGCTGGGCATGACGCAGTATTTCTTTGCAGGCGGCAAGCTGTTGTTTTCAGGGTTGTTGATTGTGTGGTTTTTATGGGCACAGGTTCAATCCCGATTGCCTCTGCGTCATCTGGTGAGCGTGTTCGTGACAGCTATTCTTGTCAGTTTGTCGGTTGTTTATGCCTTTAACGCCTTTGATTGGGAGATGGAGTCATGCATCAGATTGTCTGGGCATTCGTTGGAACACGGGCTCAATTTGCTCCTGGGACATGCTTCGGGTGATGAAATTCATGCATTTTATGAGCATGTTGTCAAGTCATTTATGATCTATGTTAACTGGTCGGATGGTCAAGCATTGTATGGTGGTATGCAGCCGCTGATCCTGGTCTTCCTGGTTCCCTTTTTTTACTAGGAATTTGGCATTTGTTCTGGCGGGGTTTGCGTGGAGATGCCCCGTCAATGCTGCCGTTGATCTGGATTTTAGGGACGTCATTTGGCAATATTCTGCTATTGATGCTGGTGACGGCTTTGGGAATAAACCTGACACTTGAATTATTGGTCAGTATCCCCCGCTTACGCTTATATCTGGCAGGGATGATTGTTGTGAGTGCAGCGCTACTCCAGACTGACTACTATTTTGGCTTTCATATTTCACGGTTTCATGTACGCTATCGTGATCTGGAGGACGCGATCTGGCGGGCATCAAGCGTGCCTGCAGGGACGCAGATTCATATTGTCATGGAACATAAATGGAATGCAGCCTTTAATCAGCACTTGCTGGATTTCTTTGCGGATGGTCTGCGCATCACAACCTACTATCAATGGGATGTGGATGTGACCACATTTGTGCCGGATATACCAACCGCATTTTTGCTGCTGCCAGATGATGAGACAACGATTCAGTTTATTGAACAGTGGACACCGCCGCTGCCCCCTCCTCAGTTCAGCTTGAACCCGGATGTACCCCGTGAAAAGCAGTATGCGTTTTACTTTCTGGCGGGCGATGCCGAGAGAATGCAGAAAAACATTGTGCCAAAGAACCAACGGCAGCAGGATGAATTAGGACGGATATTCGTTGGGTTGGTGATGGTTATCGGTGCGTTTGGGGTTTGTCGAGTGGTGCGATGGAGCGCTTAACCCGCCCACAGGTGCTTTTGGGTGCTGGGGCGATGATGCTGATGATTGCTAGTGCCATTGCTTGGATACCACGCGGAAACCCTGACCCTCTGAACGCTGCGGTGGGTCAAGGTTTTGGGTTGATGGTGGTGGGGGGCGTCTTGTTGTGGGTGGCATTGTTCTTCGCCAAACAGGGCACAGATCAACCTCAGGTTGATCGTTTTCAAACTGCTGTGTTGCGGCGCGGTTGGCATCATCACCTGATGATGGCCGTTGGTGTGATGCTCCTCTTGCTTGCTGCGGAAATAACGGTCCGTCGCTATGTGCCGGAAGAGTGGAGTCAGCTTTCTCATCATATTCAGTTCCTCATTTGGTTGGTGGGTGTGGTGCTGGTCGTGTGGGGTATGATGGGGCCGGGGCAAGGGGGGGGCTTGCGGATCAATCGGCAGGAAGGCCTCACCATCGTTGGGATCACGCTGCTGTCGCTGTTTTTGAACTTCTGGGGATTGGGTGAGAAGATCCGTGTGTTGATCGACGAAATGCACACGATTATTGGCGTGCTAGCCTTTTGGGATGATCATCATGTGCCGATCTTGAGTCCCATCTCGAACACCTCGCCATACCCGCGCCTGTTTCCCTATTTTCAGACCTGGACAATCGAGCTTTTTGGACGTGATCTGGAAGGGCTGCGGGCTGTCAGTGCAGTGATGGGGACCCTGACAGTGGTATCAGTCTGGTGGATGGTACGCCACTTCTATAACCGATCTTTAGCGCTGTTGGCGGCTTTGCTGCTGGCGACGTTTCCACCGCAGATTCACTTTAGCCGGATTGCCTTGGTCAATGCCGCAGATCCATTCGTCGGTACAGCGCTGCTAGCGTTTTTGGCACGGGGATGGCAGACGGGGGCCCGACGTGATTTTGTGCTGGCTGGTTTGATGCTGGGCATGACGCAATATTTCTTTGAAGGGGGCAGACTGCTGTTCCCGGCAGTGTTGCTGGTATGGATTATCGTGTTTGGTTGGCAAATGCGCAACAACCTGCTGAACCTGTTTGTGACCGGGTTTATTGTGGGCTTCCCGGCGTATTATGGGTTGAATGCGATCAACTGGCAGATTGATTCACGGCTGGAGTCATCTGGGCATTCACCTGATTATTGGTTAGATTTTGTGCTGGGGCGTGCTTCGGCTGAGGAACTGCGTACTTTTCTAGAACAGGTTGTCAAAACCTTTACGCTTTATGTCAATTGGCCTGAGATTCGCATTCTATACAGCGGGACACAACCCTTGATCTTGGCTTTCCTGGTTCCCTTTTTTTTGCTGGGAATTTGGCATTTGTTCTGGCGGGGCTTGCGCGGACATGCCCCGTCAATGCTGCCATTGATCTGGGTTTTAGGTACGTCGTTAGGGAATGTGTTGCTGGTCGAAAGTGATGTGAGCGTGCATTATATCATGGCATTCCCGGCGTTGGCGTTGGTAATCGCGGCAGGTCTATACTACACGGTGGAACTGCTGATTGGTCGTATGGGGCGGCGTCGCGTGATGATCTGGCTGGCGTTGGTGGTGGCGATCATGCAGGTTGTGTACTACTTCTTCTTCCACATCCCGTATTTCAATGTGCAGTATCGGGATGCACGCAACCATCGTGATCTGGAGGACGGCATTTTCCGTGCAGCAGACTCGCCCCCAGGCACGCGCATTTACTTCATCATGGAGCGCAAATGGGATGCTGGGTTTAACGCCAACTTGATGGGTTATCTGCGCGATGGAGTCCACATCATCACCTATGATAACGAGGCAATTGATGAGATGACCTTCGCCGATTATCGGGATGACATGTCGACTGGTTTCTTGCTCGTTCCACATGACCAGGTGACCCTTGATCTGATTGAACGGTGGACTTCCCCCTTAACTGATCCGCAGTTTAGCAGCAACCCAGATGTTCCAGATTATCAACAGTATGTTTTTTACTTCCTGGAGCCTGTTCAATTCAGCACGCCGACGGACTTTGCACCGCGTAATCGTCGCCATGGCGGGGAATTAAGTTGGATGTTGATGGGCGGCGTTGTCTTAGCGGCGGCTGGTTTTGGTTGGTATCGGATACAGAATCAACAACCGGATCGCCGCCCAGTGGTAGGCTTGCCTCGTTTGCTGGCAGCGGCCGGTTTGATTGGTTTCGCGCAACTTTATCATGCGCTGTGCCATCATTGGGTCACAATGGTGTTGCGTCTGCTCCTGGGGGCAGGCGGTATTCTCTTGCTGGTGCTATTAACGTTCATCAACTTGGGGGCAGCGCCCGCACAGTCGATTGCAATACAGGTGATGCTGTTCATTATGGGTGCGTTGCTGGTGGGTGTGAGTGGGGAATGGCGGATTTCTGTAGGGACGATGTATGCCACGTCTACAGATAGGGATTGGGCATTTCATCCCACCCTAACTATCGGCTTGATTCTGTTGTTGGCTTTCGTGTTGCGGGTGGTTAATCTGAACGGTATGCGGAGGTTTGTTGATGAGGTGTTATCGGCAACGTCAGTGGTTGAACTGCAAGATGATCCGCAGATAGCGTTACTTGTGCCGTTCAAGGGTGTGCCAGCCTTTACCCGATTGTATGGCTATGGGCAACATCTGATGGTGGATGTGCTAGGGCCATCGTTGATGAGCCTACGCCTATTAAGTGGTGTGGTGGGTACGCTGACGGTGGCAGCAGTTTATCTGCTGGCACGGATCCGCTTTAGCCGACTGACGGCCCTGTTGGCAGCACTGGCATTGGCGGTCTTTCCACCGCACATACACTTCAGCCGTATAGCCCTGAACAATATCGCTGATCCCTTGTTTGGTACATTGGCGCTGGCTTTTTTGTTTGGCGGGCGTTATGCGCTGGCGGGTGTGATGCTGGGATTGACGCAGTATTTCTATGAAGGTGGACGGCTTCTGTTCCCAGTGTTGGTGTTGTTGGTGGCGATGATAGTGTGTCGCAAGCAGATGACCGTTGGTGACTGGCTGCGGTTTGGATTCGCGGCTGTGATTGTGGCTGCGCCTGTCTATGTGATATTGTTCATAGGCGACTTCCCGCTAACCCCACGCCTGGACCATACCGTCCATGCCTCGTTTTATTGGAAAAACGTGATAGCCAGTGGCTTCCCGGGTGGGGTCAACCTGGTGCTTGATAACATGCACACGGCGGCACGATTGTTCTATACTGTACCTGATTCTAGCTGGTTTTATGGTGGGCAGACACCATTGATTCTGCTCCCTCTACTGCCGATTATGATTCTAGGGTTGTTACACTTGCGGCAGAGTCACTTCATCTGGTTGTGGCTGCTGCTGACAATTGCTGGGAATAGTCTGCTAGTGGAAAAGACCGAATCGCCGCGTTTTGTGGTGGCATTCCCGGCGATTGCGTTAGCGATGGGGCTAGGATGGAGTACGTTGCTGCGACTGTTGGCAAGATTTGAGATGCAGCAGGTGCGCTGGCGTTATGCTGCCACTGTGCTTGTGGGTGTGTTTGTGATCGGTCAGGTTGCCTACTATTTTGGTGTACATGTGCCCCGTTTTCCACTTCAATCTCTTGAAAGCACACAGATTGATGATGTTCGGTTACGGGCGATGGAACTGCCTGACTATACCTATGTCGAGTGGTACACGAATACACCACAGTTCGACACCGATTCCTATAGTGTGATGCGCTTCTTTGAACGTCATCAGGATAATGTGTTTATCAACCGGCATCGTGCTAATGACGATAATCTGCTGGACTTGCTCGATAACCTGATACCGAACCGCAACTATGCCTTCTTTGTTTCGCCAGAAAACACCGCCATGCTCGATATCTTGGAAGCGAGCCCAGCCGTTGAAGGGCCGTTTCTGAGCCCTGACGATGGAACAGTGGATGGGTTATATTGGATGTACTTCGCAGAAAGTGAGGTACAGCTTGACTGAGATCACCAGGATTGAAGACTTCGCCCCGCCGGACGTAGAAACTGGGGTGGGGTTGGCGTTGATGCAGGGTGAACGTTATGTGTTTTGTATTCTAGGTACACGCGACAAACATCCCAAAGATGCGTTGTATTTTGCGGGCATAGGTGGTCATCTAGAATCGGGCGAATCTTGGCTTGATTGTGCTTATCGAGAGGCAGATGAGGAAATTGGCGCAACCATCGACATCATCGCGTCTGATGCAACCTGGTGTTTGTCACATGATCGATCCGCAAAACAAGTGGATGTTACCAATGAGCCTCGTCCATAGAATTTTGGCGCGGGACACCATCGAACCTTCGGTTCGCCTTGAGCGGGGTGGGGAAGCGCCTTCTCCTTTCAAATATGTTATAATATACATATGGTACGCACGCTCAAATGCCGCCTATATCCCAGCGAAAAGCAGCAAGAGACGTTGAACGAGATTCTGCGCTTGTCGTCTTGGCTCTACAATCGTTCCCTGGCTTACCGTCGGAAACGCTGGCAGGAGTCGCGCTACAGCGTGACCGACAACGAACAGTCTGCGATGTGGAAAGATTGGCGCAACGAAGAACCAGAAAACAACCCACTTCGCTTGGTTAATATGAGCGCAGGGCAACAGGTCTTGCGTCGCCTGGACAAAGCCTACCGGGAGTTCATGCAAGGCAAACGAGGCCGTCCCCGCTTCAAAAACTGGCGCCGGTTCGATAGTGTCAACTACAAGCCCGGTGATGGCGCTGGTTTGAAGAACGACAAACTGCGCATTCAGAATGTTGGTTTGATCTTGGTCAAGTGGCATCGCCCGTTGCCGGATGGCAAACTGAAGAACATCATCATCCTGCGTAAGCCCTCCGGCTGGTATGTCTGCTTCCAGGTTGAGATTGAAGCTCCAGAACCACACCCCTCTCCAGAACCACCTGTTGGTGTGGATGTGGGTATTCATCATGCCCTGGCTCTGAGCGACGGCACCGTGATCGACAGTCCGCAATACCTCAAGGCTTCGCTGATACGCCTGCGCAAATTGCAGCGGAAGGTTGCCCGTAAAAAGAAGGGCAGCAATCGCCGCCGCAAAGCGGTACATCAACTGGCAAAAGAACTGGAACACATCGCTAATCAGCGTCGTGATTGGTGGCACAAGGTTGTCCACCAGTTGGTGAACACTTATGGCTTGATTGCGATTGAAGACCTGAGCCTCAGCTTCATGCTGCGCAATGGCAACTTGTCCCGTGCTGCACACGATGTTGCATTGGGCATCTTCTACGAACTCCTCGACGACAAGGCTATCGAGGCCGGGGTTGAGGTGGTGAAGGTGAATCCCAAGAACACGTCACAGCGATGCAACGGGTGTGGTGCGATGGTGAAGAAAGACTTGCGGGTTCGTACGCATCATTGTCCTGACTGTGGCTTCACGGTGGATCGAGACGTGAACGCTGCACGGAATATTCTTGATCTTGCAGTAGCCTAGTAGTAAGTAGGCCAGGACGTGGCCTTCAGGTGCTAACGTGGTTCGTTGGAACGTGCGTAGCCTGAGAAGCGCCCTCGAACCAAAGGTTCGCCTTTAGCAGGGTGAGCCGTCACTAGCGTTATATGAGATGGTTCATCCGCCCGGCTCGCCCCGTGAAGGCGCAATCTACCGCCTCATTATCTATCAAGCGCAGTTGCAGCCGGGGCTATTACGCTTACAAACCTCAGAAGTTGCTGCGGTATTTACCTTGAGTCGGCAGCAGGCCGCCAACACACCTGTCCAGAAGCCAACCCTTGGTCAACTGCTTGACGATGGAGCACAGATATTAGCCGGAACTGCGGATCTGAACAAGCCTCTTCATGCCTTGGGAACGGCAACTGTGCTGGGGAAAATCCTGACGTGACCTTGCCGCGTGTCACAACGGCTGTGGCATTAGTGCTGGCCTATTGCGCAGCTTTCTTCTATAGTCCCCTGTCGCCAGCCGCCGCAGTTGGCGATTTGTTCATGTTGGCGGCGGTCATCGCTCAGGTAATGGCGTTGGGGATGGGGGGCGCAGCGCTTCTTCGCTTTGGTTCACAACCTGCACCGTCACAATCAATCTATCGATGGCGGCATGGAGCAAGGGTGCTGTTTGGGATCGGATTGTTGCTCTTGTTGGCGTTGTTGAAACTGCATATTCATCTGCAATTTGCACTGTTTTGTGTGGGGATTGTGTTGGTAAGGATGGGATTAAGTTCCAACGGGCACAGCATAACACATGTCTACAATGTTTCCGTTTATGAGTGGATACTGCTGGTGATTATTCTGCTGGCTTTTCTGGTGCGGATTGTTAACCTGGAAGACAGTGTTCACATCTTTGTGGACGAAATGCACTTCACCGACGGCGTGACAAACTTGTGGGATAATCCTAACCAGCCGCTTTTGTCCCACATGAGTGGGATCGCAGGATTCACTTGGTTCTATGCGTATCTTCAAACATATACAGTAGCGATCTTCGGTGCGACTTTTACAGGTCTGCGCATTGTCAGCGTCTTGTTTGGTACGTTGACTATTCCGGTGGTTTATGGCCTGGCCCGGGAATGGTTTGATCGTCCGACTGGATTACTGGCAGCGCTGCTGTTGGCGCTGTTTCCGCCTCATATTCATTTCAGTCGTCTAGCTTTGAACAATATCGCCGATCCATTCTTTGGGATGCTGGCACTATTGTTATTGGCGCGGGCAATGCGAACGGGCCGTAGCGATCAGTTCGTGTTGGCGGGCGTTGCCCTTGGTCTGACACAGTATTGGTATGAAGGCGGTAAGTTAATCTTCCCAGTTGTAGTGGGGCTGGGCGTGATAAATCGCTTCCGTGATTTATCACGCCTCTACAGGCTTATCGGTGCAATGTTGATTGTGGTAATGCCATTGGCGATTTCTTTAGAGCGACAGGGTATGCCCTATTTGCCGCGCCTAAAAGCTGAGCGTGATACGAGTTTGTTATTGGATAGCGACTATTTGCGTGACCAGTTCAATCCGGCTTTTTATCACTTGATCCAACACCCTGATGGAGCCGAATATTATGGCGGGGCGACAGGCTTGATCCTGCCTTATCTTGTGCCTTTTTTCATTTTGGGTGTTGTACATTGTTTATGGCGGCGTCAGTTAATGCTGGTCAGTATTGTGGCGTTGACGGTGATCGGTAATAGTCTGATTGATGACCCAGACTGGTCAGCGCGGTTTGTCGTGGCGTTGCCCGCCCTGGCCATCATTATGGCGGTTGGTCTTCGTTCAACCTGGGTGCTACTTATGCCAAACCGACGCATGTTACCGGCGATGGTGGTGTTCCTGAGTGTGCAGCTTGCCTATTATTTTGGCCCGCACCTAACCCTATTTAATCAACAGGCGCGTCCCTTCAAAGATCATCAAGATATGGCGTGGCGTATCAGGGATTTCCCAGAGGGGACACACGTCTTGCTCTTTACGGATGAACTGGTGTTCTTGAAGCATTTCGAGAGCCTGGAACGCTATTGGCAGCGTGATCTCAATCTTCAGGTTTTGCATCCGTTTGAAATGTACATTCGGCGACCCAACCGCCTACCACGCGGGGGTGACGTAGCAATTTTTATGCAGCCAGAGAATCGTGATCTGATTCACTTCTTGAATAGCGGTGTCGACCTTGGGACACCGATTTTCAGTCCGTATGCAACGGTTCCACGCAATAAACAGTACGTATTATTTTATCTGGAAGGAAATGGTGAAGGGTAGATGATCTGCGCTGAAGAGGGACGTATCCTGTGTGCGCCCCTCTAAGTTCTATCGATTAGACAATGATGTCGTCGTCTGTGTTGGTGTCTATATTGCCTTGCATGTCCGCATCTTCGTCGTGGCCAATGACAATGTGGACTTTCTTCTTGCCGGTTGATGGTATGGGTGGCACAGGTGGAACGGGAGGCACAGGTGGAATCGGTGGTGTCTGGGGGCGGGTGGTGCTGATCCCGAAGCGGCTCAGATCGCTGTTTTCCGAGCTGTATATTGTGCCGTCGGGCAGGATCGCATCGGTCAGATTGGCGCCACGCAGATAAGCATTTTCCAGTTCAGCCCCGGTCAGGTCAGCATTGCGCAGATTGGCTCCTGCAAGATTGCCATGCTCCAAATTGGCTCCGTTCAGATTGGCACTTTCCAGGTTGGCGTCGATTAGATTGGCGCCTTCCAGATTGGCCTCTGCTAGCACTGCACCGCTGAAATTGGCAGTCCGTAAGGTAGTGGCTTCTAGGTTGGCATCAACCAGATTGGCGGCTTCCAGATTAGCATCGCTGAGATTGGCACCTTCTAGATTGGCCTGGGCGAGGACAGCCCCAGACAGGTTTGTGCTGCGCAAGGTGGCGCGTGTCAGGTTGGTATCGCTCAGGTCCGCACTACGCAGATTGCTATTTGAGAGATTGGCCCGTTCCAGGTTGGCACCCGTCAGATTGGTTCCACTCAGGTTAGCATCAACCAGACTGGCCTTTGCCATATTGACTTCGTTCATGGTACTGTCTTCCAGGTCACCATGATTGAGATTAGCTTTCTCCATGTCGGCATCCTGCATTCCAGCGGCTTTCAAGTTGGCCTTTGCCAACGTTGCTGCGGTCAATGTAGCGCTACCCAGCCGCGCCCCAGAGAGGTTGACATCGGTTAAATTGGCTTTGGTTAAGTCAGCGTCGGTGAGATTGGCTCCAGCGAAGTTGGCATTGATGGCAGTGACTTTGCGCAGATCACAACCGGCGAGGTTGGCTTCAGAGAAATTGGCGTCGGATAGATTTGATTTGCGGAAGTCCGATTCGGTCACCGTTGCACCGGAAAAGTTCGCACCGCGCAGGTTTTTCTTGTGCATGTCGGCACCACTCATGTGCTTGCCAGAAAAATTGCTCTCGCTCAAATTTGTGATGCCGCCCGGTGTGTCGATTTCAATGTTGGTCAGGGCCCGTCGCAGCGTATTCTTGGTGACATTCAGGATCTGATCCTGAATATGACGGCCTAATCCCGCCAAGTCATCAACATCCATACCCCCCACTTTCTGTTTACCCGAGTTGTCCTTTAGAATACTGTCCAGATACTCTGAAAGCTGGCTGGTTGCCATGTGAATCTGGCTGACCATTTCTCGTTCATCATATTCTTCTAGAACATCCAACACCAGTGCATTGGTGATGTAGAAGTCATCGGGCAGTAGCTCAGCAATACGGCTGTGCAAACTCTGATAGGACTTGATGCTCATTTTGCTGGTTCCTTCGTGCAAGCGTTCCACCAACGAACGATGCGTTGATTTTTGCAAGGCGGTTAAGGCGGCCTTTGCCCGTTGAAGCTGGTTGTAGGTTGTTTCGTCCATAGTTGTTCTCCTAACTGGCTAATGATTCAGTAATTGCGGTCAGCGTCTCCGGTGAAAGATGACCTCTTAGATTCCGTTTGGCGTGATGCAAGCGTGATTTGACCGTGCCAACACTGACATCCATAATCTGCGCGATTTCGGTATAGGTCATCTGTTCCTCACAGTACAGGATGAGCGTTTGCCGCTGGACTTCCGGCAGATGTTCCATGGCTTCTTGTACTTCTAGATGCAACAGTAGCCAATGGGCGACTTCATCCGGTGGCTTGCCGTTTTGAGCATCCAGATCAAACGAGATGCGTACCCTAGTTGGTTCATCATCCAACGAGAGTTGCTCATAGCGTCCGTTGCGCCGCATCTGGTCGTAACAGCGGTTCCGTGCGATCCGAAAGACATAAGGCCGTACTTTCTCTCGTGGGTCGAGCCGTGCCAGGTTCATATAGAAGGCAATGAACGTTTCCTGCACGATGTCTTCGGCCTCTTCTCCTGGCCCAATCAAACGACGGACAAAGCGAGCAACGGCGGGTTCTAGCAGGATATGCAAAGACTCGAATGCTCCATAATCGCCTGTTTGCGCCTGCTTGAGCAGTTCACGTTCCGCCTCATGATCGGGAACCAAGCTGATTGTCCTCCTGACTTATCAGATACTACGCAGCCGATCCAGGAAGGGTTCAAAATTGGGTGATGGACTTTAGCTCTGGTTTAAGTTGAAATACTCATCGTCCATTTCCACCCGGACTTGGCCATAAGAGATGGTGACACCAAAGTGGTTGGTCAGGATACTGGCGTCGCGGCGATGCTGCCCCTGGCCGAGATTCAGTTCCGCGATGTCTGCTGTCGGCGTGACCTGACCTTGCTCGTGAATGCTGATGTGAGCATAAACTTTGTAGCGGATTTCTCGGCAGTCGTGGAAGATGATGCGAAATAGGACAGGGGCATCTGGGGCGAGCTCGATGGCTGCCGTCTGATAAACACATTCAAAAATCAGATTACGCCCCCACTGAACCATCTGTATATCGGTGATGGCAAAGCTCCCCCCTGGAACCAAACCGAGCGTGTCAACGATGCGTGATCTGTCCATGTCTCTATGTCCTACCCCGACTATATGTGACCAATCTTAACGCAAACCGCATACATTTGAAAAGGAGAATCGTGTGTATACCATTGCAACTTTAGATCGTTTCCGGCAGTATCTGGGAGTTAATCCTGGTGTGGATGATGGACGATTGCTAGCAACTTTACAAATAGTGACGGCGCAAATCGAGCGCCGGACGAATCGCCATTTTTGCCCACGAGTGGCTGCCCGCGCCCACAGTGTCATCCCTTATCTGCCATCGGAACTGTTGCTGGATGATGACCTACTAGAACTCACCAGCGTGACCCATTATGATGGCAGTGCGATTGACCCAACCGAGATTGTGTTGTTGCCGGGGGATAAGCCAACCAGTGTGTTGCAACTACGCAATGGACTGACGTTTACCTGGCAGGATAGCCCTATCCGGTCAACTATAGTGGCGGGTGTTTGGGGCTGGCATACCGATTGGACAGGAGCATGGCGGGATAGTGCCGATGGGGTGACCGCAACACTGAAAGCCAAGGATATCAGGCTCACGGTAGAACGGGCCGATGGCGCAGATAGTGAAAACGAATCCCCTCGTTTTCAAGTGGGGCAGTTGCTCCGCATTGGCGACGAATACTTGTGGGTGCTGGATGTGACGATTAATCCGCGGGGTGCGGATACGCTCACGGTTACTCGCGGAGCCAATGGGACAACAACGACGACACATAATCTGGGGGCGTTGATCGAAATCTATCAGCCTGCACTGGATATCGTTATGTTGGTACTGCGTTGGGCGGCGTGGCTCTATCGTGAGCCGGATGCCATGCTGGATGGTGGCTTGCCGCTGCAATTTGAACGTGAGTTGCAACGGTATCAGCGCGTGGGTGTGAGGGGCTAGGGGTTTTAGTCTTCTCCCTCACATTCCTTCGTCACTGGGAGGGGACTCCCACGACAGCCTTGTGTCAAGTCTTTTGCTCATGTCTCCTTGAGTGGGTGATAGTCGTTGGGATCACCGAATCTGGCAACTGGGACGGCTTGATGACAGGTCTGCGTATCGGAGGATACACATGCAGAGGGATCATGTACACTCAGCACAACAGGCTCAGATTATTAGCGATTTTGCCCAGTTTTGCAGGTCATTTTGTCCCTTCATCTGGAGAGAGTTGCATGGGTCCCTTATCTATTCATCTGCATTCCAGCCGCGCAGATAAGCCTCAACGGAGCGCTGGAACGCTTCGCCTATGTCGCCCTCACGTCGTAACTGTTCGTTGATTTCCAGCATGGCAAAGCCGTGGACCAATGCGAACAATCCCCGCAGAGCATGGAGCGAAGAGACCTCGCCACTGATCTGGGCCATGAGCGCTTGCAAGGGCAGTATGGCCTGTTCCTGGGTTGTGGGATCGGGGCGGGAGGCGGGGGTGCGGGTGGTGTACATCAGCGTATAGGTGATCGGATGTGCCAGGGCGAATCGACGGAGGCCATGAACGATAGCTTGTAGCTGCTCAGATGGGTCATCAGGTGTGTTACTCAATGCAATGCGGAACACTTCATACAACTGGGACTCGGTGTATTCGTTGATGGCCTTGAGCAGAGCAGCCTTGTTTTTGACATGCCGATAGAGCGAGGGCGCTTTCACACCAAATTCCGCTGCTAGTTTACTCAAGGAAAGCTGGTCAAAACCATTGGCTTCAACCAGTTCCCAGGCAGTTTCAATCAATTCGTCGCGGGTGAGTTGGGCTGGGTAGGGACTCATAGGCGGGTGATATGGGTGTCTTTGAAATCAAGGGTATATTTTAACCCATAGCCAAACAACCGATCTAGGCCGATATGGGCAAACCAGATAAGGGCCAGTTGCACACCGAACGTCCAGCCACCAATCAGGGCGAGTGCTAGCAGCAAAGCCGGCAGCGTATAAAGATGGGCAAGATTGTAGCTCCAGGTCCCCACCTTCTTGTTGACCAGCAACCCAAAGGCAGATAGATCAGGTGCCAGCAGAAGCAGCGCAAACAGCCAGCCCTTGCCGCCCAGATGAGTATAAGCCAAGATTGAGCCCATGAGGACGGTCAGCCCTTCCAGCCGGAGCATAACACTAATAGGTGAAACGGTGCTTGTTTGATGGGTGGGTTCAGTTGCGGTCATGGTCATGACGATCCCCTGAAGACTAATAGCGTTAACTTTTAAAAATAATGATATTAGTCTTCGTGGTTGGAGTCAAGCAAGGTAACGCAAATACAACGAAGAATAAACGGTTTTGTGATATGTGAGGGCTATTTCTTGCCTTTTTGTGCGGCTTTTTCCGCTTTCATGCTCTCAACCAGCGCATGGAATCTTATAGCTAATGAGTTCCTCTGCTTCAAGAACTTCGGCTCGGATGATGGCCCGAAGGCGCTGTAGACAATCTTGGAGAGGTGGGGATTGTGCCAAGATATATTCCTCAACAGTATCTGCCATAGATCGTGTTCTCCATTATTTATTGGGTGTGATACCCTAATTATTCCCTTGATTTCTCCAACACCGCCGCATAACGGAAATTGGGATTGCCCAGGATGGTTGTCACTGACCAGGCCGTCCCCTCAACCAGTTGGCGCATCTCCTCTGGCGAGGCCAACAAATAATCCATCCAAGGGCCAGTGTACTGCAAATAGCGGACGCGAAACCGAATCTGCCCTGGCATTCGCCCTTGCTGGCGATTGCGTTCATGATAGGCTAGGTGTGTCGGGTTGTCTGTGGCAGTGGCATTGGTTGATTCGACGATGATGCGGGCTTCACCTGTTGTCAGTTTGGCGAAGCGATGGAGCAAGGTACGTGCTTGTTCTGCATTGGCGAACAAGCCGAAGTTGTTGCCCATCATCACAATCGAACCAAATGTGCCCAGGTTTTCATCAACTTCGGTGATGCCCAGGACTCGTGCATCATGCACGCCTCGCGCTTTACAGACGTCTATCGCCAGCGACGAGTTATCAACTGCGACAACCTCATGTCCCTGTTGCTGTAGATAGAGTGCCATCCGTCCTGCCCCCGCACCCACATCAAGGACGCGCCCTCTTGCATACTGGATGACCTGTTGCGACATCTCAGGCCAGTCTTCAAACGTGCTGAAGTAGAGTTCACCCCCTGCGCTCAGGTTAATATAGCCGTCGTCGCGCTCAATGACCTCGAATGAAGAACCAGTCTCCAGGTAATCCTTGAGTAGATGCCCCATCGCATCTTGTTCGTCTGATAGCATGTTGGCTTCTTCCTGTATTAGTCAATGAATTGCATTATAATATACTAATTCTTTGATTATCTATCCAATACAGATCATATATATGGCAAAAGAGGAAACACCCACACAAAATGATGCCCTTGAAACCTTGCAATCACAATTCAAATTCAGTGAGCTGCGGAACTTAATTGGTATTGTCGTTGCAGCAGGCGCGTTGCTGAGTGCTGCCGGATTCCTAATCGTAAACGCCTCCCTTTCTCAATTCGGCACGATCCAAGGATTCTCTGTCATACCAGGACGTTACCTAGCCGCTTCCTTTTGGTTTGGTGTTGCGGCTCTTGTGGGTTTAGGCCCTGCTGCCATTGGATGGCGAATGAGTCGAGGACGCGAAGTATTGGCTACTGTGATTGCAGTTGTGCTATACATAGGGCTTTGGCGCTTCCACGACCCCTTGTTCAACTTGATCCTTTCAATTGATGCTTTTCTTAATTTAGAACCTATTCCTGTTGCAGATATTCTAGCTCTCCTGGTGGTAGCGGTGATCCCCATGGTCGGTGGCGTTCTCATACGTTTGTATTATGTGTTGTATGGGCAGGCAAAGCCTATCAATAGGCGAACGTTAGTTGTGCTTACCCAAAAACCAGGAACCCTTTTTTGGCTCGTCATGTCGGTTTTAGTTATGACGATTATCATCATATCGTTATTTTCAACGATCATTTACCCCTTATTTCCGCAATCGCTTGGGGGCGGGAAACCAAGTTCAGCGATATTTATCCTCAAAAGTGAGGAAGATGCAGAGCTCCTGCCGCTTCCTATTGCGCCCAGTGAAACACTCATTACTGAGCCTGTTCTTATCATTTCTGAACTCACCAATGGCTATCTGGTTCATGACGAAGCACAAAACCTCACAGTCATTATCAAGCATGATTCGATCCGGGCGATCATTGATGCAGGTATGCCGACAGTTACACCCATGCCCCCAGTAACGCCTACCCCCTAAATCTCAACCACACACGCATTCCCCTACTCCCCGGCTGATAACTGGTCGGGGTTTTTATTTGTTCAATAACCGAAAGGATAACCCATGTTCCGAAGAGCTTTAACCGAATTGGCAACGCTGACTGTCACAGGTGTCAGCGTCAACTATGATGTTGATTCCATCCCTGAAACGCTCAGCCGGGGACAGCTACCCGTGTTGATTGTGCTGCCGATGGAAACGGAAACAACTCATGATCGTCAGCTGTTTTCTGAGCGCAGCCGAGGCTTTGAGGCGATAGCCTTTAGTGATGGTGCCCGAACCGTGACCTATATCGTGACGCATCTGTTGTTGGTGGCATCCATTCATTCGGATGTGGGGCAGCGCCAGCATATCCCAGTGTTGATTGACCTGATCGACAATTATTTTACCGCGCTCAGCGATGAAGTCACTTTGAATGGGCGTTTGCTGGAACCCACAACGGTGCGGGTGGAACCAGGAATTTACACCTATGGTGGTGTTGACTATCACGGCTGTGCCTTCCGGCATGTATGGGTGGTACAGATATGATCAAGGTCGGACTGGATAAAAATGGTGATGGCTTCATTTGTATGGATGCTAAAGCGGGCGATCCTCTTAACCAACTGCCGGAACCGCTTGACCTTGCGCAGTTGACGTTTGAAGTGACGGGGAGTGCATCGGCAGCTACCGATGCACTGCAAACGGATTATGGCCTTCAGGTCTTTGCCATCACTTATATTGGCTTAAACATCGGTGCTCATCACCTAGGTAAGAACGGCACGACAATCAACACCATTCCAGTCCGTGCCAACACCACCTATACCTTGGGTGTGTGGGTACGGGGAATAACCGATTACACGGCTTATCCCCTAACACTACGGGTGTTCAATCAGACATCGATACAGCTTGGATCGTCCGTGCAAGGGCATATCACCGAATGGTCGCGGCAAACCGTCACATTGACCACCGGAGCGAACGACACCCACGTTTACTTTGCGATGGAAAAACCTGCGGGACATCCTGCTATGAAAATCGAGACAACGGGTTATCTGTTCGTTATTGGGACAACGCTGCCAGATGGATTCAACACGGGGGCCGCCAGTGACCTGGATGACTTTATCACCTCGGATGTGCTGACAATGGACTGGAATCTGGGTTTTGCACGGGCATATGATGTCGTCTCCGCACCAACAAGAGGCACGATTATGCTGCGAAACGATGATGGCGATTATGCACCCGAACACACGGGGATATCGTTGAATCCAGGAACACCCGTGCGGGTACGCATGACCCATAACAGCCAGACCTATGTGATGTTCACTGGCTTGATTGATCGGGTCGAACCAAAAGGGCGAACCACTGCCCTTCATTTGATCGGACCAGAAGACCATCTGAAGCGCCATCGGATTGCAATGCCCCTCATTACCAATGGCAGCGCCAAAGATGTGATCAAAGCAGCACTGGCGCAACCTGCTTTGGATCGCTTCAATCGACTCCTAGATACAGGCGTCTCGACCTTTGCTTATGTGGGGGATACCTGGTCAGATGGCATCCGGGCGCATCAAGTAATTGCACATGTTGTCGAGGCTGAACGCGGGCGCTTTTTCTCAAATCGAAAGGGGGAGGTGATCTTTTATGATCGCAACCACCTGGATACCTCGCCGGCGATTGATGCCACCTTTGTAGACGATTATGAAGCGTTGACCTATGTGTATGGCGATGCCCTCATCAATCAGGTACGGGTACGGGTGCGACCTCGGCAGGTGGGCTCAGCCGGGTCGGTCATCTGGCAACTCAGCACACCGCAGAGGGTCAAAACAGGCGAGTGTGTGACCTTCACCGCCCATCTGCATGATTTGTCTGGCAATCCGGTTGGCGTGATTAGAGTTATTCCACCTGTGAAGAGGACTGATTACAGGGCCAATACCGCCGCCGATGGCAGTGGAGCCGATGTCACCGCACAGTTCACCATGACCATTCCCACCGAGGGAGTTCGGGGCAGCGCCGTCATTCTGGATGTGTGCAACACCAGTGGTTCGAATGCCTATCTACTCGCGCAGACACGACTACGCGGGACGCCCTTGATCCAGGGGGATTCACTGCTCATCGAACAGACTAATTTCCCCAGTGCCCTGGCCTATGGTCTCAATAGCCTGATGATTGATTTGTCCGTGTTAGGAACGACTGCCGATGCTAAAGAGTTTGCCCAAGCCAAACTCGATGCCTTTGCTGCTCCTTTTGGCGCGGTGCAATCCATCACTTTGGGCAACCGCAGCCATTATAACGAAGCGCTCAGCCTGGGTCTGTTTGATGCCATCACCATTACTGATTCCGACACCGGACATAGCGCCAATTACTACATCATTGCTGAAAAGCATACCCTTTCACACGGCGGCTACCGTCATCAGGTAACCTGGCTGCTCGAACCCGTTGATCCAGCAAACATGCCGACCCAATGACAAGAAGAAGCAAATCCCATACAAGACAAGATTTTCGTGTCAAGTTGGTTGAAGTCGAATGACTTAACAGATTCCGCCAACGCTTCCAGTGGGGTTCTTTACTTCATTGCTTGAACCAGCTGCCAGACTGCGCCAATGTCGGGTAGTTCTGTTTGCCACAAGGTTGGCACATGCAACCGGAAGCCAGGCAGCAGCGGTGTGATGTAATCAATGGAATAGGCAGCGTTTGTGTTGTGGGTCAATGATCCAGTATTCTTCCAACTTTTCACCATAGTCAACGCGACCCGTTCCCAGAGAGATGACTTCAATGCAAATGTCGGCTGGGCCGTCCATATAGGTTTAAGGAGCCATGAGAACATCGCCCGACAGCTTTGATGTGACGGCTCACCCCGATAAAGCGAACACAAGGTTCGGCGAACACAAGGTTCGGCGAACTGAACGTTCGATGGGCGCTTCTCAGGCTACGCTTGCCCCAACGGGCTACGTTAGCGCCTGAAGGCCACGTCCTGGCCTACCTTATTGCTAAGTTACTGCAAGATCGAGGATATTCCGCGCAGCGTTCACGTCTCGATCCACCATGAAGCCACATTCATCGCACTGATGCATCCGAACACGCAAGCCTTTTTTCACCATCGCACCACACCCGTTGCATCGCTGTGACGTGTTCTTGGGGTTGACCTTCACCACCTCAACCCCGGCCTCGATAGCCTTGTCGTCGAGGAGTTCGTAGAAGATACCCAATGCAACATCGTGCGTGGCACGGGACAAGTTGCCATTGCGCAGCATAAAGCCGAGGCTTAGGTTCTCAATCGCAATCAGACCGTAGCTATTGACCAACTGGTGGACAACCTTGTGCCACCAATCATGGCGTTGATTAGCAATGTGTTCCAGTTCCTTTGCCAGTTGATGCACCGCTTTACGACGGCGATTGCTGTCCTTCTTTTTACGGGCAATGCTACGACGCAGAACCCGCAGCTTCTTGAGCGAGGCTTTCAACCACTGCGGGCTGTCGATCACGGTGCCAGCGCTCAGTGCCAGGGCGTGATGGATACCGACATCCACACCAACGGCGGGCTTCTGCGATGGGGCAGGTTCTCTGAACTCGGCTTCAACCTGGAGGCAGACGTACCAGCCGGAGGGCTTGCGCAGGATGATGATGTTCTTGAGCGTGCCATCGGGCAAAGGACGATGCCACTTAACCGAAATCAAGCCGACATTCTGCACACGCAGTTTGCCGGTTTTCAGACCCGCACCATCGCCCGGTTTGTAGGTCACGCTATCGAACCGTCTCCAATTCTTAAATCTGGGTCGGCCCCGTTTGCCTTGCATGAACTCCCGGTAGGCTTTGTCCAGGCGACGCAAGACCTGTTGCCCTGCGCTCATATTAACCAAGCGAAGTGGGTTGTTTTCTGGTTCTTCGTTGCGCCAATCACGCCACATCGCAGATTGTTCGTCGTAGGACACACTGTAGCGCGACTCCTGCCAGTGTTTGCGGCGATAAGCCAGGGCGTGGTTGTAGACCCAGCAGGACAAACGCAGAATTTCGTTAAGCGTCTCTTGCTGCTTTTTGCTGGGATATAGGCGGTACTTGTAGGTGCGGATCATGGTGCCTATTTTACCTTGCCCTCGGCCATCTCAGCCAAGAGTTCACTCATCGCCAACAGCACCCACTCGTACAAGGTGACACGCTTGACACTACCTGAGGGAATGCCCATCTTAAAAGCGGCTTGGCGTGTATCGTACCAGCCATCCACCACCTCGCTGAGATAAACAGGATTGCCCTGGTTGCCGGTTAGGATTTCGTCGCTCAAGGCCGGCTCCTTTCGTACCTCCTTATTATAGCAGAAGGCGGGGCGCGCCAATTCTAGTTGCGGCGTTCTTCCCGTAGCCCTGGAACAGGGCAGTACAATCAAAGTATGGGCGCACATCGCGCCTTTTTTATTGAAAGGAGTAAGGCGCGCGAACCTCTGGTTCGACCCCCAACCAAAGGTTGGCCCCCGCTCAAGGCGAACTAAAAGTTCGATGGTGTCTCCGCGCTTATTTTTCCATAGAAAATAAGCGCGTACTAAATCCTTGAGGTAGGTTGTGAGCCGGTCATGGATAGAACTAACAGGGGACATCTTAATCACGACACCTTCGATCCATTCATGGTGAGTCTCGGCATAATGTTTCATATAAGCCTCGTCGCTTACGCCAATAGCGACGATCTCTCCAGCCGTCAAAGACTGTGGTAGTTGGAGTCTGACTGTGGTCATCACAACACCTTGCTCATCTTACCTATGGAATAATTATACCCTCTATTCTAGTCAGCAGAATATATGTTCTGCAACACCTTCACCCAAATCAACTCTTTTTCGTTTACACTAAGGCTGTATCGACTCTTGACCAACCCACTTGGAGACCGTTTTGACTACCAGTTCCCGCTGGTTCTCTGCCGTTTTTTCTTCTGGGGCGGCGGCAACAGCGAAACTCTGTACAAGATCATAAGAAGATTATATGAACCGTGTCGTGTCACCCCCAATTGCTGGGGTGTCCCATACCAGGTAGTGGGAGACATGTTATAATCCTCTGATAAGTTGATTTTGACGATTATGAAGGAGCCTGTTATGGGTGGCGGTATCAGTTCGATCCTCGGTGCAATTGCGCTGCTGGGATTTCTTATGTTTCTGGCGGGTATCGGCTTGGTGGTCGTCTCCGCTTCACAAGGGCGTCCGGTGCGAAGCGGTATCCTGATTGCCCTGATTGGTTTGGTTAGTGGCGTGCTGTTGAGTGTGATCAGCCAGGGCGTGATTGTTGTTCCCCCTCAGGAGGTCGCTGTCGTCTTCCAAACGATCTCGGGTGAATTGGAAGAACCACGAGGTGCAGGTACGCACATCGTCATCCCGGTCTTGCAAGATGCGACACTCTACACCATTGAGCAACAGGAATACACCATGTCTGGTCTGCCATCGGAAGGTCAGGTATCGGGTAATGATGCGGTACGGGGTCGTACCCAGGATGGTCAGGAAATTTTCATGGATATCACTGTCCTATATCGCATCAGCCCCAGCCAGGTGAATACGCTGCATGTGAACTTGCAGCAGCGTTATCAGGACGATTTCATCCGCCCGACAGTGCGTGGTATTGCCCGTGAAGTGGTGGCGGGTTTCACAGCGGAGCAAGTTTATGGTGAAGCCCGTGCTTCGATGGAGCAGGAAATTGAAGACCGTATCACCGTGTTGATGGAAGAACAAGGTATGGAAGTGGTTGATCTGCTTCTGCGCGATATCACCTTTTCCCAAGACTTTACCCGTTCAATTGAGCAGGCCGTTGTCGCGCAGCAGGAAGCTGAACGTGCCCGCCGTCAGGTTGAACAGCGTCAGGCAGAGGCGGATCAGCTTGTTGCAAAAGCTGAAGGTGAACGGGATGCTGCCATTCGTCGTGCGGAAGGTAATGCTGAGGCCATTATCTTAGAGGCTCAGGCGCGTGCCGAGGCATTACGACTGGTCAGCGAACAGCTTGCAGTCAACCCACTGTTGATCCAGTATGAATATATCCAGAACCTGGATGAGGTGAACCTCGCATTGATCCCATCAAACAGTCCATTCCTGTTTGACTTTAACAGCATTCAGGATTTGCCTCCAGCCCAAGCGGATTTGGAGATCCCTGACGTTCCAGAAACTATTGAGATCGTTCCAGAGGGGACGGAAGAAGCGCCCACTGGTACAGGGAATTAGTTTGCACAGGATGACCTGTAGGCACGGTATAAAAATCGCTGCCAAGGATGGCAATCTGGATTGGGGTGCGTGTGCCCTGTGGATCAAAACGAGCGACCCGGTTTGGGTCGCTCGTTTATTAAAGATAGATGTTGTCGGGACACCCGACTGGGTGCCCGTGCTGAGTAGGAGGCTAGTTGACGAAGAAGGGAATGCCCGTCGCCCAGCCAAACAGGTTGCCAGCAGCACTGATGCCAATGGGTCCACTCGCTTGAACGTACCAGTTGTAGGTGTCTGGGGCAAACGAGGAGATATCCAGAGTGAAGGTACAGGTGCTGCCCGCTGTGGTACAGCCCAGATCCGCTGCGGTATAGGTTTGGAAGTGGGCTTCGGTGATATCTGCCCCCTTCACCGTGCCCACCCAAAGCCGATAGCTGTCGGCATCAGAGGCAGCGGTAAAGGACAAGGTGGCGGTGTTGCCGGCCACTGAAGCCTTCAGGTCGGTGGTCAGGCCTGGTCCAACCAGCACTTTTGTTCCATCCCAACCCAGGTTCTGGAACCCTCCGGATGTGAGGCCACCCGGTCCCCAGGACTGGATGTAGAAGAGGTAGACGCCCGGCTGGACAGGGGTGGGTGGGGTAAACCGGCAGGTCAACCCATCACACAGGGAAGTGGTCTTTTCCACCCAGTCGAAGAACAGCGGCTCATTGACCCCATCGCCGATGTACAGATGGTAGTAGAGTGCGTTGGCGTCGTCTGCCCACACAAACTGGGTTTGGGAAGCGCTGTTATCGACGCTGAACCGAGCAGGCAGTGTGGGTGGGGGTGCCGCGCTGACGGTGAAGGTCTTCACCTGGCTGCGTTCAATGGGAGTGTCGTTATCAATGAAGGATTCGACATAGAAGCTGTGATCGCCAGCTAACAGACCCGTCGAGGGCATGGTCTTGCCGAAGACCCCGAATGCTGTCTCAGGATAGGGGACGGCACAGGTGGTGCCACTGCAGATGGTGGTAGCCTGGAACCATTCATCAAAGATCATGGTCGTGCCTTGCTTGACAACCAAGTGATAGTAGGTTCCGGGTACGGTAGTCTGCCCGGCCTGGGTCTCATGTTGCCAGCGGAACGAGGGCTTGACGGGGACTGTATCCAACGAGCCAAGCACCTCTAACATCTGTGGTGGGGGTTGTGGGGTCGTCCCAGTTCCTCCGCCAGTCCCCGGATCAGTGACCGTGATGGTGACGGTAGCGATGTTGGTGTACTGCTGGCCGTCATGGGCTTGGTAGGTAAAGGTATCGGTGCCGACGAAGCCAGCGTTGGGGGTATAGGTGAAGGAGCCATTGCCGTACAGGTACAGGGTACCGCTTGAGACATAGGTTGGCATGTGGGTGACACGAAGGTTGTTGCCAGTATCATTTTTGAGGACGCCATCGGCAATCGAGACCGACAACTGTTGATTGGCTGAGGCTGAATAGCTGTCATCGTTGGCAATGGCTGATGTTCCAGATGTGGAGGAACCAACCACGATGGTGACGGTAGCGGTGTTGGTGTACTGTTGGCCGTCATAGGCTTTGTAGGTGAAGGAATCGCTGCCGACAAAGCCAGCGTTGGGGGTATAGGTAAAGGAGCCATCGGTAAGGGGGGCCAGCGTCCCATTGGAGACCGAGGTTGGGATGTGGGTGACACGAAGGTTGTTGCCGGTGTCGTTGACCAGCACCCCTTGACTGGCAGAGATGGTCAGAGCAGTGTTGGCAGGCGTGGTGTAGCTGTCGTCGTTGGCGACGGTTGCAGTTGACGTGACCGTGATGGTGACAGTGGCGGTGTTGCTCATGGTGCTGCCATCATAAACCTGATAGGTGAAAGAATCGTTGCCGACAAAGCCGGTGTTGGGGGTATAGGTGAAGGAGCCATTAGTATTCAGGCTCAAGCTGCCAGAGGTAGTGGATTGTGCGACGTAAGCGCCGTATTTGTTGCCGGTGTCGTTGGCCATCACCCCCTGGCTGGCAGAGATGGTCAGAGTGGTGTTCATAGACGTGGTGTAGCTGTCGTTGTTGGCGACGGCTCCAGCTGAAGAGGCCCCGACCGTGATAGTGACGGTAGCAGTGTTGGTGGTCTCCTGACCATTACTGGCTTGGTAGGTGAAGGAATCGCTGCCGACAAAGCCAGCGTTGGGGGTATAGGTAAAGGAGCCATTGGTAAGGGGAGACAGCGTCCCATTGGAGACGTTTGTCATCAGGCTAGACACATAGAGGTTGCTGCCGGTGTCGTTGACCAGCACCCCTTGACTGGCGGAGATGGTCAGGGTGGTGTTGGCGGGCGTGGTGTAGCTGTCGTCGTTGGCGACGACCCCTGTGCCGGGAGGTGTGGTGGCTGTTGGGGTGGGGTTAGGATTGGAGCCACATGCTCCACCGTTGTTGCTCACACACACTTGGAAGCTGGAAGTCCCCTTGCTGATCACCTGAACACTAATCCCAGTGGCACTATCGGTGAAGGTTTCACCTGCTGTCCACATCGCCCCCGCATCGTTGGCATCAATATTGCCATCGCTATCGACAACATAGACAGGAGAATCCAGATTATCGTGGGTTTTGTAAATGAGAACGACTTCCTCTATACCTGGTGTGCCATCCTCATATTCCCCGTTGAACCGCGCCTCTACCGTGTAGAAATCGGTTGAGCCACTAATAGGGATTTTGACCATCAAGGGATTAGTGGTCGAAACAGGTTGGTGTAGCTGCTCCAACTGAACGGTCTGAGCTTGACCTGGACTAACCTCAACACGGCGGGAGGACGGTATCCAGCCCATCTTATCCTTATGATAGGCAACCGTTCCGGCTGGTACAACACCATATGATGCATGAAGCGGATTATCGCTACTCCCCCCACTCATCACATCCCAATAGGAATCATAGGGATAACGGCTGTGACCAGGCTTGCCACCCGAGTGCATGATCCCGAAGGTATGACCAACCTCATGGGAGGCAATGTAGACATTTTCATAACTGAAGGGCGGATGCCAGCTTGCCCGAATGGTGCGAGTAACACCGTTGAGCGTCATCTCGTGGGCATCTTTTCCAATGGCGACATTTGTATAAGGTTGATTGAATATCAACGTTAGACCATCATAATTACTGTAATTGATGCCGAGGGTCTGGGCCGTCATGTCTGCACAGTTCTGGGCCATATCCCAATGACTATCAAGCGATGCCTGCCCCACATAACTGTAACCCGACAGAGGTTTGGTCATGTTGACCCATTGGCTCACTGTCGTTGAAACAACCGTTAGCTGACCTTCGGAAACCTCAGACCAGAAGTGCTGGACACCAGGGTAGGTGTTGCCCATCAGACCATCAAAATAGGTGGTGGGATAGGGCGTATAATCGGTTGAATCCGAAAACCGACACAACAGCGTCAGGTAATTCAGTGTCCCTGTCGTCTGGGGTGTTTCAAGGGGTGAGGACAGGGCTTCAACTTGGCTCACGGCGAATACCGATGACCCACTCTGGGGTGATTCGACAAACGTGCCAAACACACGAACACGTCCACCCTGCTCAGGGATCATCTTTGCGGGAATCTCCAACTGGGTGGTACTGCCCGCATCGTCGATGAGCATGGTGAGCATCTGATACTGGCCACCAGAACCTGGTGTAGGATCAATGTGTGTCACCGATAAATCCCCTTCGAGATAGGTGACACCCTCTTGAGCACTGACTGCGAAACCTACTGTGATCACAATCAGGCCAATCAAAAGTAACTGCTTTAACACAATGAACTCCTTGGATAAATAATCATCTAAGAACATTGTAAACGGATTTTTCATGAACATGGTAAACTTTCCGTTAATATAATTCTCTGAAAATTGTTATTGAGATGGCAATCTGGATTGGGGTGCGTGTGCCCTGTGGATCAAAACGAGCGACCCGGTTTGGGTCGCTCGTTTATTAAAGATAGATGTTGTCGGGACACCCGACTGGGTGCCCGTGCTGAGTAGGAGGCTAGTTGACGAAGAAGGGAATGCCCGTCGCCCAGCCAAACAGGTTGCCAGCAGCACTGATGCCAATGGGTCCACTCGCTTGAACGTACCAGTTGTAGGTGTCTGGGGCAAACGAGGAGATATCCAGAGTGAAGGTACAGGTGCTGCCCGCTGTGGTACAGCCCAGATCCGCTGCGGTATAGGTTTGGAAGTGGGCTTCGGTGATATCTGCCCCCTTCACCGTGCCCACCCAAAGCCGATAGCTGTCGGCATCAGAGGCAGCGGTAAAGGACAAGGTGGCGGTGTTGCCGGCCACTGAAGCCTTCAGGTCGGTGGTCAGGCCTGGTCCAACCAGCACTTTTGTTCCATCCCAACCCAGGTTCTGGAACCCTCCGGATGTGAGGCCACCCGGTCCCCAGGACTGGATGTAGAAGAGGTAGACGCCCGGCTGGACAGGGGTGGGTGGGGTAAACCGGCAGGTCAACCCATCACACAGGGAAGTGGTCTTTTCCACCCAGTCGAAGAACAGCGGCTCATTGACCCCATCGCCGATGTACAGATGGTAGTAGAGTGCGTTGGCGTCGTCTGCCCACACAAACTGGGTTTGGGAAGCGCTGTTATCGACGCTGAACCGAGCAGGCAGTGTGGGTGGGGGTGCCGCGCTGACGGTGAAGGTCTTCACCTGGCTGCGTTCAATGGGAGTGTCGTTATCAATGAAGGATTCGACATAGAAGCTGTGATCGCCAGCTAACAGACCCGTCGAGGGCATGGTCTTGCCGAAGACCCCGAATGCTGTCTCAGGATAGGGGACGGCACAGGTGGTGCCACTGCAGATGGTGGTAGCCTGGAACCATTCATCAAAGATCATGGTCGTGCCTTGCTTGACAACCAAGTGATAGTAGGTTCCGGGTACGGTAGTCTGCCCGGCCTGGGTCTCATGTTGCCAGCGGAACGAGGGCTTGACGGGGACTGTATCCAACGAGCCAAGCACCTCTAACATCTGTGGTGGGGGTTGTGGGGTCGTCCCAGTTCCTCCGCCAGTCCCCGGATCAGTGACCGTGATGGTGACGGTAGCGATGTTGGTGTACTGCTGGCCGTCATGGGCTTGGTAGGTAAAGGTATCGGTGCCGACGAAGCCCGTGTTGGGGGTATAGGTGAAGGAGCCATTGCCGTACAGGTACAGGGTACCGCTTGAGACATAGGTTGGCATGTGGGTGACACGAAGGTTATTGCCAGTATCATTTTTGAGGACGCCATCGGCAATCGAGACCGACAACTGTTGATTGGCTGAGGCTGAATAGCTGTCATCGTTGGCAATGGCTGATGTTCCAGATGTGGAGGAACCAACCACGATGGTGACGGTAGCGGTGTTGGTGTACTGCTGGCCGTCATAGGCTTTGTAGGTGAAGGAATCGCTGCCGACAAAGCCAGCGTTGGGGGTATAGGTGAAGGAGCCATTGCCGTACAGGTACAGGGTACCGCTTGAGACATAGGTTGGCATGTGGGTGATACGAAGGTTGTTGCCGGTGTCGTTGACCAGCACCCCTTGACTGTCAGAGATGGTCAGAGCAGTGTTGGCAGGCGTGGTGTAGCTGTCGTCGTTGGCGACGGTTGCAGTTGACGTGACCGTGATGGTGACAGTGGCGGTGTTGCTCATGGTGCTGCCATCATAAACCTGATAGGTGAAAGAATCGCTGCCGACAAAGCCGGTGTTGGGGGTATAGGTGAAGGAGCCATTAGTATTCAGGCTCAAGCTGCCAGAGGTAGTGGATTGTGCGACGTAAGCGCCGTATTTGTTGCCGGTGTCGTTGGCCATCACCCCCTGGCTGGCAGAGATGGTCAGAGTGGTGTTCATAGACGTGGTGTAGCTGTCGTTGTTGGCGACGGCTCCAGCTGAAGAGGCCCCGACCGTGATAGTGACGGTAGCAGTGTTGGTGGTCTCCTGACCATTACTGGCTTGGTAGGTGAAGGAATCGCTGCCGACAAAGCCAGCGTTGGGGGTATAGGTAAAGGAGCCATTGGTAAGGGGAGACAGCGTCCCATTGGAGACGTTTGTCATCAGGCTAGACACATAGAGGTTGCTGCCGGTGTCGTTGACCAGCACCCCTTGACTGGCGGAGATGGTCAGGGTGGTGTTGGCGGGCGTGGTGTAGCTGTCGTCGTTGGCGACGACCCCTGTGCCGGGAGGTGTGGTGGCTGTTGGGGTGGGGTTAGGATTGGAGCCACATGCTCCACCGTTGTTGCTCACACACACTTGGAAGCTGGAAGTCCCCTGGCTAATGACCTGGACGCTAATCCCGTTAGCACTATCGGTGAAGGTTTCACCCGGCAGCCAGATCGCCCCCGCATCATTGACATCGGTGTTGCCGTCGTTATCGACAACCCGCGCATGTTCCCGTTGGCTGGTATCGACACGGTGGATGATGACCCCCGTCCCCGGAAGCGCCGCATCATAACCAGAGTTCTCAAAGCGGGCTTCGACTGTATAGAAGTTGGTGGTGGAATTGTTGATTGGAATCTTGGCCATCAGGGGGTTAGTAGACGAAACGGGCTGGCTCATGCGTTCCAATGTCACCGTCTGTGCCTGCCCTGTCGAGACTGTCACCCGACGACTGTCGATCCAGTTCAACTTATCCATATGATAGGCGATGGTATTGGGGCCAACTTGACCATAATTCGGATCAACAACTTTCCGATTATCACCCCCCCCACTCATCACATCCCATTCTGAATCATAGGGATAATCCCAATCACTAGTGTTACCACTGGAGTGAGGGAGACCGAGTGTATGCCCAACTTCATGAGCCATTACTCTCACATTCTCATAGCCGAAGGGAGGGGTCCAGGTTGTTTTCTTGTATGTATTGGGCACGCCCTCGATTGTAAACCTTGCCACACCACCCAACGCGCCGTTGACATATTCACGATCAAAGACCATGTTCAAACCGTCATAGGGGCTAAAATCAAAATGTGGGTTGGCGGCATCAATGCAATCCTGCGCCATCCGGGTGTGTTCGGCTACCGGATCAGTACCTCCGAAATTGAAGGCACTCATGGGATTAGACATCGTGAACCATTGGCCAATGTTGGTTGAGACCACATTTACTTGCCCCAACGACACCTTGTTCCAGTAGTGCTGGACACCAGGATTGGTGTTGCCCATCAGACCATTAAAATAGCTAACAGGTTTTGGTGGGTCGCCCGTTGAATCGCTAAAGCGGCACAACACCGTTACGTATTGGAGTGTCCCGGTGGAACTCGGACTTTCTAACGGCGATGTCAGTTCTTCAATCGAATGGACGGAGAAGACCGGAGTGCCAGTCTGTGGTGTGGGCATAAATGTGCCATGTACCCGGACACGACCTAGATTTTGAGCGTCCATCCCAGCGGGTAGATCAAGCTCCGTTCGCTGACCGTTGTCATCATAGAGAGAGGTGATGACCTGATACTGGCCACCAGAACCGGGGGCCGGATCAAGGTGAAGAACGGTGATCTGGCCTTCGATATAGGTGACACCCTCTTGGGCGCTGACTGCGATACTTATAACGATTACAATCAGGCCAATCAAAAGTAACTGCTTTAACACAATGAACTCCTTGGATAAATGATCATCTAAGAACATTGTAAACGGGTATTTCATGAACATAGTAAAGTTTCCGTTAATATAATTCTCTGAAAATTGTTATTGAGATGGCAATCTGGATTGGGGTGCGTGTGCCCTGTGAATCAAAAGGAGCGACCTGGTTTGGGTCGCTCGCTTATAAAGAGAGATGTTGTCAGGACACCCGACTGGGTGCCCGTGCTGAGTAGGAGGCTAGTTGACGAAGAAGGGAATGCCCGTCGCCCAGCCAAACAGGTTGCCAGCAGCACTGATGCCAATGGGTCCACTCGCTTGAACGTACCAGTTGTAGGTGTCTGGGGCAAACGAGGAGATATCCAGAGTGAAGGTACAGGTGCTGCCCGCTGTGGTACAGCCCAGATCCGCTGCGGTATGGGTCTGGAAGTAGGCTTCGTTGGCAATGCCACCCTTGAGTGTTCCCACCCAAAGCCGATAGCTGTCGGCATCAGAGGCAGCGGTAAAGGACAAGGTGGCGGTGTTGCCGGCCAATGAACTAGACATGTTGGTTGCCAAGCCGGGTCCAACCGTCACCTGGGCTCCATCCCAACCCAGGTTCTGGAACCCTCCGGATGTGAGGCCACCGGGTCCCCAGGACTGGATGAAGAAGAGGTAGACGCCTGGCTGGACAGCGGTGGGTGGGGTAAACCGGCAGGTCAATCCATCACACAGGGAAGTGGTCTTTTCCACCCAGTCGAAGAACAGCGGTGCATTGATCCCATCCCCGATATACACATAGTAATAGAGCGCGCTGGCATCGTCCGTCCACACAAATTGCGCCGGGGAGATGTTGTTATCAACGCTGAAATTGGCAGGCAGCTGTGGAGGTGCCGCGCTGACGGTGAAGGTCTTCATCTGGCTGCGTTCAATGGGGGTGTCGTTATCAATGTAGGATTCGACATAGAAGCTGTGATCGCCAGCTAACAGACCCGTCGAGGGCATGGTCTTGCCGAAGACCCCCAATGCTGTCTCAAGATAGGGGACGGTACAGGTGGTGCCAGTGCAAATGGTAGAGGCTTCAAACCATTCATCAAAGATCATGGTCGTGCCCTGCTTGACAACCAAGTGATAGTAGGCTCCGGGTACGGTGGTCTGCCCGGCCTGGGTCTCATGTTGCCACTGGAACGAAGGCTTGATAGGAGCCATGTCCAGTGATCCAAGCACCTCTAACATCTGTGGTGGGGCTTGTGGGGTCGTCCCAGTTCCTCCACCAGTTCCTCCGCCAGTCCCCGGATCACTGACCGCAATGGTGACGGTAGCGGTGTTGGTGTGCTGATAGCCATCATGGGCCTGGTAGCTAAAGGAATCAGTGCCGACGAAGCCAGTGTTGGGGGTATAAGTGAAGGAGCCATCAGCATACAGATACAGGGTGCCATTGGAGACCCTGGACATCAGGCTGGTCACAATCAGGCTGTTGCCGGTGTCATTTTTGAGGATGCCATCGGCAATCGAGACCGACAGCTTTTGATCGGCTGAGGTTGAATAGCTGTCGTCGTTGGCGACGGGAGTTGCTCCGGGTGTGGGTGTCTCAGATGAGCCGACCATGATAGTGACAGTGGCGGTGTTGCTCATGGTGCTGCCATCATGGACCTGATAGATGAAGATATCGGTGCCCTGGAAGCCGGTTCTGGGCGTATAGGTAAAGGAGCCATCGGTATGCAGATACACGCTGCCAGAGGTAGTGGACTGAGCGATGTAGGCGCCGTATTTGTTGCCAGTGTCATTGGCCATCACACCCTGGCTAGCAGAGATATTCAGGGGGGTGTTCATGGGTGTAGTGTAGTTGTCGTCGTTGGCGACGACCCCTGTGCCGGGAGGTGTGGTGGCTGTTGGGGTGGGGTTAGGATTGGAGCCACATGCTCCACCGTTGTTGCTCACACACACTTGGAAGCTGGAAGTCCCCTTGCTGATCACCTGAACACTAATCCCAGTGGCACTATCGGTGAAGGTTTCACCTGCTGTCCACATCGCCCCCGCATCGTTGGCATCAATATTGCCATCGCTATCGACAACATAGACAGGAGAATCCAGATTATCGTGGGTTTTGTAAATGAGAACGACTTCCTCTATACCTGGTGTGCCATCCTCATATTCCCCGTTGAACCGCGCCTCTACCGTGTAGAAATCGGTTGAGCCACTAATAGGGATTTTGACCATCAAGGGATTAGTGGTCGAAACAGGTTGGTGTAGCTGCTCCAACTGAACGGTCTGAGCTTGACCTGGACTAACCTCAACACGGCGGGAGGACGGTATCCAGCCCATCTTATCCTTATGATAGGCAACCGTTCCGGCTGGTACAACACCATATGATGCATGAAGCGGATTATCGCTACTCCCCCCACTCATCACATCCCAATAGGAATCATAGGGATAACGGCTGTGACCAGGCTTGCCACCCGAGTGCATGATCCCGAAGGTATGACCAACCTCATGGGAGGCAATGTAGACATTTTCATAACTGAAGGGCGGATGCCAGCTTGCCCGAATGGTGCGAGTAACACCGTTGAGCGTCATCTCGTGGGCATCTTTTCCAATGGCGACATTTGTATAAGGTTGATTGAATATCAACGTTAGACCATCATAATTACTGTAATTGATGCCGAGGGTCTGGGCCGTCATGTCTGCACAGTTCTGGGCCATATCCCAATGACTATCAAGCGATGCCTGCCCCACATAACTGTAACCCGACAGAGGTTTGGTCATGTTGACCCATTGGCTCACTGTCGTTGAAACAACCGTTAGCTGACCTTCGGAAACCTCAGACCAGAAGTGCTGGACACCAGGGTAGGTGTTGCCCATCAGACCATCAAAATAGGTGGTGGGATAGGGCGTATAATCGGTTGAATCCGAAAACCGACACAACAGCGTCAGGTAATTCAGTGTCCCTGTCGTCTGGGGCGTTTCAAGGGGTGAGGACAGGGCTTCAACTTGGCTCACGGCGAATACAGATGACCCACTCTGGGGTGATTCGACAAACGTGCCAAACACACGAACACGTCCACCCTGCTCAGGGATCATCTTTGCGGGAATCTCCAACTGGGTGGTACTGCCCGCATCGTCGATGAGCATGGTGAGCATCTGATACTGGCCACCAGAACCTGGTGCAGGATCAATGTGTGTCACCGATAAATCCCCTTCGAGATAGGTGACACTCTCTTGGGCGCTGACTGCGATACCGACAGCAATCACAATCAGGCCAATCAAAAGTAGCCGTTTTAACAAAATGAACTCCTTGGATAAGTAACCATCTGAGAACATTGTAAACGGATATTTCATGAAGATTGTAAAGTTTTAATTAATATAATCCAGATGTCTCTACTTAAAAAAATTATGATTGGTGTTAATTGTTATAAAAAGGGATACTCCTCAACAAAAGGGCCATTTCATTGTTGCTCTCGGCGCACCACCAAGGGCTATGGGTGTCACGGTCACCCCGGGGCGGGTATGGTAAATTCTGGAGTTGTTGTCTGTTTGGTCAAATTAAATAATGGAGACTGATTTTCATGAAGATTGTAAAGTTTCAATGCTGTCCACCATCTTGGTAGCCTAGTGCAAGATCAGACCTCATGGCATGAAATGTCGCAGACAGGCTGTGTATCGAAATGTGTACCCAATCTGTGGCGTAGCTCGTCAGGTGTTAACGTACCATCGGGTGCGCAGACACCATGTTTGGCATGGATCCAGCGGGCCTCAATCGGATTGAACCAAGGAGTCTTTATGAGGCAGCAAATGCGTGAGTAAATGCGGTTCTCCCGCGGCTTTTGCCCAACGAATATCCTGGCGTGCAATCGCTAACAAGCCCACAATAAACATTCATTGCTGCAAGCCGTTGGGCTGACCATGACTGAAATACAGCACCACCTCATGTGTAGTCCCGGCGTAAGGCTCCAAAACAAGCGATGGCCTTCTGCTTGTCGCTGCGTGGGGGATCACGTTTGACCAGTCGTAAGGCTTCATGCTCCGCTTGCGGCTGGGCAAAGGGCGAAAACCAGCACTCATCTTCCCCCACCAGCAACTAGTCCTCATGGGTATTGGCTTGCTCTCTCAACTAGTCCCGTCGCCGTAGTCTAGATCAGGACTGGTAATCCAGTGTTTGGCTCGTTGCCAGCAGAGGCCCATATCTTCCAGCGTGGCTCGTACAGTTTCACCTATCACCAGCATTTCGGTCAATCCGTGCTCAAAGCTGGCTCGTGCCAACAAATCGAGTATCCACAGACTGGTATCATAATCGTGTGGTGAATGTTGGATCAGCTCTCGTAGCTGGTGGCGGGCAGCAGCATCGAACGCTGGTTGATCGTCATGTCGGGCATGGCTGCTCATTTCCAGGCAAGCCAGCCCTTTTCATAAAAGGCATGGATGGCGGTGACCTGCACCGCCTGACCCTGACATCCTACCCGCCGACCCATCTCGTTCATTTTGAGGTGTTCATCGGCACGCATCAGGATCATTTGAGTTCGTCGAACCTCAGTTCGCCATCACACCCCACTCCATCCTGCAAAAAGGCTTCAGTCCAGGGCCACCCGATCTGGCCGTTGATGTCATAGCCAAGAACAACAAACCTTGCGCCGTAAAGTATCGGTCTATCTGGCAGCCGGCGTCATCGTCTGGGTCGTAGATGCTGAGGTGGAGACGGTGGAGGTTCATCAGCCAAGAGAGGGCATGGCACTCCACTGACACAATCACCGCTGAGAGCATTCTGCCAGGCTTCAAGCTGCTTGTTGCCGATCTTTGAGGTAACGGGCTTCGAGAATACAACCTCAGTTCATAGCGCATTGGTACATTGATCCTGAACAAACGCGACAATACAGAAAAAACCAGCATAAACAACCATTACACTGAGGATGTATCGACTGTTTTGGAGACCTATTTTGCCCGCAAGCTCACGCCAACCCAGCCTCGCACACACCATACATCCATGTGATTCATCGCTCCTTATTCTCAGCGATCCCTGAAATTAAAAGTGGAATGATAGGATATGGTGACGCAACTTCTTGAAAAAAGCAATTATGGAACGGACAGAAATGGGCTTGAGACGGCCGCAAGGTTCACAGCGGATGCAACTCGTGGTCGTTAATCAAAACTCAACGGAACAATACGGTCTAATGTTTGTAGGACTTCCGTATAATGTTCGAGATACTGTTGGCGCTGCCCTGGTGTGGCGCTGGCAGCTCCATACACCGCAAACGGAGGTAATACCTCAAACCCACAGAATGCCAGTGTATGCTGCTGGATGTAGCCCAGAATGTCATTAAGTGTATCCCGCATCTCCTGTGTAAACACCCGTGCCGGCCCACCTGTCGTCATCACCAGCATCGCCCGCCGCCCTGCGAGGCTGTGCCCCTCACCATAGGCGAACCCATGGGTCAGCACACGGTCAAACCAGCCTTTCATGATAGCGGGAGGAGCATACCACCATAATGGAAACTGAAAGATCGCTATATCCGCCCAGACTAGCTTCTGCTGCTCACGCATGATATCAACAGCATAGGTTCCGTGTTTAGAGGCGTGACGCTGTTCAGTGAAGATGTCGAAGTAGCTGTCGTCTGCGCGATCAATATAATCCAGGTGACTCACGAGCGGACGAAACCGCATCGCATACAGATCAGAAATCTGAACAAAGTAGCCCTGTTCCTTTAACACCGTTAGCGCATGAGCCTTCATCTGGGCGTCAAATGATTGGCGTTCAGGGTGTGCGTAGACCATCAATGCGTTCATCGAGGTCATTATAGTGCCCTACCCCAGATTTCACACCTAGAACTGATGTTTCAATATTGTAAGGGCGAAGCCTGCCTCGATTAGGTGTAATCAGAACATTCAATCTGTTATGGATGAGGTTTTCAAATGGCGAGTTCTTCGCGACAACCATTCTCGATGTACCGATCACAAATGATAGCGGCTTTTCCTGATGCCTTTTTCCAGTGGAACTCAGTGACACTGGCGGCGCAGTGGTCAAGGACAATGATTATGTATCTAACCTGAGTTTTGGATAAAGTTGGGACAGCTTTGCCCGAAGCGATAAGCTTCAAGGTAACCAAACCCAAAAGCAAAGCGAGTCCCCATGAGTTTACTTGAATTGTACTGCCATATCAACGATTTTTGGCAGGAGTTTGAACCGCAATGGCATGAGACCTTGCTCACAACTGGCTCTCAACGGGTGCGACAAGGGGTGATGAGTATGAGCGAAATGATGACTATCGTGGTGCATTTTCATCAGAAACGGTATCGAGATTTCAAAACGTACTACTCGGAATATGTAGCAGATCATTTGCGTGGTGAGTTTCCCAAACAGATCAGCTGCAATCGCTTCGTTCAACTCGTGCCCCGTATCTTGGTCGGCTTGTGTGCGTACCTGCGCCGCTGCTATGGGCGTTGCAGAGGCATCCGTTTGATCGACTCGACTGCACTGGCTGTGTGCCATAATCGCCGCATCAGCCAGCAGCAGGTGTTCGATGGGATCGCGCAGCGAGGTCGCACCTCAGTTGACTGGTTTTTTGGCTTTAAGCTGCACCTGGTGGTCAATGACTGGGGCGAGTTGCTCAGTTGCTGTGTCACCGCAGGCAACGTTGATGATCGTCGGCCTGTTCCCCAACTCGTGCGTCATCTGTGGGGCAAGCTCTTTGGCGACAAAGGCTATCTATCACAACCATGGGTCGAGCAGTTAATGGAAGACCATGCGCTTGAACTCATCACTAAAGTTCGCTCCAATATGAAACCCAGGCTGCTGAACGAATTTGAACAGTTTCTTTTGCGCAAGCGTTCCATTGTTGAGACCATCTACGATCAGCTCAAGAACATTTCACAGATCGAGCATTCACGACACCGCAGTTTGGTTGGCTTCAGGCTTACTGTCATCGGCGGCTTGATTGCCTATTGTCATCAGCCCAAGAAACCATCCTTGAACCTGGAGTTTGTCAATGCCCTCGTCTCAAACTAAACAAAACTCATGTTAGCTAGCAAAACAGACAGTATTGTTTATATCAATGGGAGCGATGATTTGCAGCAGGTCTTAGATCGTGTCGAGGCCGCTGGCGGCACAATTCGGGTTCCCAAGACGAACTAAGAACTGGTTCGTGGTGTTCATTGTGGATACCGAAGGGAACCCTGTCGGCTTACGCCCGATGAGTTAATGCCGGATTTGACAGGCCAACAACGCACACGGCATAATTGGAACAGTTAAGTAGGGGCTGGCCCGATGTCACCATTCATGAAGCTGCTGCGCTCCAGCGGCCTGTTTCGCTTCAAACTCGTGCAGATTTTCTTCCCCAATGAGACCTTGCGCATTGAAATCGAGCAGAACGAACCCCAGGCGCAGCGTGCCTTCCGGCAAATGATGGAACACCACAAAAAACGCCCGCCTTTCAAAGAGTAGTGTCCTGTCAATCTAACCAGGGAATCCCCCTTCACCTGTCGTTGTCGCGCCATGAGACTTATGCCACAATAGGGCGACAGCTTGGGAGGCTCGTTATGGTAACAATTGAAGCCGAACGCCAGCGCCTCGCACAGCGTTTAGATCAAGAAATTCTGTCATCATTGCGCTTGCTCCAGGCTCAGGTCGACCAGGCATTCCAACATCAACGTGGCCCTAACCGTAATCCAACAGGCAATCCTCCACACCCAACATCTCCAGAACAATCTACATCCCAGTATCCTGGAAACACTAAGTGCTTCATCCGGTAAGTAAGTATGAAAACACCCTGCGCCAAACGTAAGGTGTTCCAATAGCCCACTGAATGGCGGTGATGGCTTCATCAACCATGCCTGCCATAGTCTGGGTCTACATGAGGGCGCTTCTCATCCCAGCGTGATGCCCCATAGGTTTTAGCAGAGATCGATCCCATACATAAGCCTCCTCCGGCGGGCGGCAATACAAGCTCACGATCGCCCCCTTTTTCCACAAATTGCGGATCCCCGTTTCCTGCCAATAGGGGCATTGATGATAGTTCCCCGCCAGACACGCGGAACAATGACCACACCCTCACCTGACCATTCATGTCCAGGGATGACGGGGAATTGTGCTATGCCCATCGTAAAGTAGGGCATCGTGCCTTCGACGATCTCCACTTCTGTGCCACGAACCCGCACCAGTACCTCGCCATGTCCGGGATCGAGTGTCGTGATGTTGCCATAGACGACATTGTATGCGCCACGCACTTCAATTGCCTTCATAGGGTGTTTCCTCCTGCTTACCAGAGCAGATTATGGAAGGGGTGAGGGGCAATTACAAATTCATATACTCATCCACAGCCAAAACTAATGCCGTCTGTTATTGTCATGCCGGAACAGTAACTTGGAATATAGGATGGATTATGACTTTATAGAAAGATGAGACCCATATACGCAAGAACAATCACAGAAGAAGAATGCCAGAGCCTGCGTAACGAATTGAAGTCTAGTAATGGTGTAGTCGTGCGTCGCAGCCAGATCATCTTGATGAGTGCTGATGATGAAATGAAAGCGCAAGCAATCGCCGAGCAAGTAGGCTATAGTGATAAAACAGTGCGCCAAGTCATCCCACGATTTCATCAGGAAGGTGTGTCAGCTATCTATCCCAAGTCGAATGTGCGTTGGGATGATCAACGAGCCTTCAAAGATGCGGCCCGTGAGCAGTTGACGCAGATGGTGCATCAAAGCCCGCGAGAGTTCGATGTTGAAAGCAGTGTTTGGAGCCGATCGCTGTTGGCGCAAGTCAGTTATCGGCTGGGCTTAACAGATCGCCTCGTACATCCCGATACAGTGGGCGAGACCTTGCGTCAACTGGGTGTAAAGTGGAAAAAGCCCAGCGACTGATGCGCAATACAGTCGTAAAAAAGCGACGCGACTGGCTGAAAGAACAAGCTCAAAAGCATGAGGATTGGTGGCTATTGGAGGAAGATGAAAGCTGGTTTCATCGTTTCGTACAACCCCAGACTTATGCTTGGTCAGACAAGGTGGACCCAATCAAACTGGTTCAACAATATTTCAAGCGCAAGACCCCTGATAAAGCAAGGAACATGAAAAAGAGAAAGAAGAAGACACCACAATCCGCTACACCCGCATTCGCACCCATCTTGACATCGCCAACCTGCGCGTCATCACTCTCACCCTCACCAAGTGGTATCCGCTTCCGCTCCTGGGGATTGTCAATCACCCTGAGCAGTTAAGGAATTGCATGTGCGTGGCATTCCGTTCTAGTGTACAATTTCCCTAAAGCACGTCGAATACTAGAGGAGATAAACGTTGTCAAAGTCACGTACCGAACAACTGGTTGACCGACTCCGTGATCTTCAGGCCAGTTCTGGGGATGTAGAAGCGGCGGCAATTGTCAGTGTGGATGGTCTGAGTATGGCGTCATCCTTGCCAGCCGACATTGAAGAAGATCGTGTCTCGGCGATGTCGGCGGCGATGTTGTCGTTGGGTGAACGGATTTCATCGGAATTGGGTCGTGGTGAACTGGAACAGGTCATGGTCAAAGGGGAAAGTGGTTATGTTATTCTGACAGCTGTGGGCGAAGAAGCGGTGTTGACGGTCTTGGCGCGTCAGGATGCCAAGCTAGGTCTCATCTTTCTGGATGTCAATCGGACAGTCGAATCACTTACTCAAATTGTCTAGTTTATGTGAACTTCAAATTGAAAGAAGTGCGAACCCGTGCTAGAACCAAGCGGATTGTATTATCCGAACCGCTTTGCGCGTCAGTTTTTGGTAGCTATGGAAGATGTGATGGGTCTTCATGGCTTGAATACGATTCTGAATATGGCGAATCTGGACCAGTACATTGATCAATTACCACCAGAAGATATGGCCAATCAGTTTGATTTCGTCTATTTAGCGGCGCTTAGCCAGGCGCTAGAAGATATGTATGGCCCGCGTGGTGGCCGGGGTATTGCGTTGAAGATTGGTCGAGCCGCGTTTTCTTTGGGTATTAAGAATTTCGGCGCACTCGCAGGGATGGCATCCCCAACATTTGTTGCACTACCGCTGGAAAAACGAGCCCAGCTGGGACTGAATGCGTTAGCAGCCGTGTTTACGCGCTTTACCGATCAAGAGAGTAGCATTGAGGAAGAAGAAACGGCTCATCTGTTTATTGCCGGGGCCAGCCCGTTTTCCTGGGGACGTACAGCAGATCGCCCGGTGTGTCATGCATTGGCAGGGATGATTCAGGAAGGGATGCGCTGGTCATCGCAGGGTGCTGAATACCATGTTTATGAAACCGAATGTCGGGCGATGGGAGATGAACGTGATGTCTTTAGGGTACATAAAGCCCCGATAGGGGGAATGACCGTTGGATAAACCGCAAATTTTGATCGTCGAAGATGATCTTGATCTAGCGGAAATGCTAAATTCCTATTTTCAGGTTCAAAACTATGATGTACTGACGGCAGCCTGGGGCGAGGAAGCTTTGCAGATCAGTCGTGAACATGATGTCAGCCTGATTGTGCTGGATATTCGCCTGCCTGATATTGATGGTTATGAAGTGTGCCGGCAACTACGTACCCGGCGCCGGACTCAGGAAATCCCCATTATCTTCTTGACAGAAAGACGAGATCGTGTTGATCGGTTGGAAGGGCTGAAGTTGGGTGTGGTAGATTACATCACCAAACCATTCGACATTCAAGAACTACGGCTGCGGGTGCGGAATGCCATCAACCGCGCTAGCCAACAGAAGTTGATTAACCCGGTCACTGATTTGCCAGAAGGCGATATGATCGAAACTCATGTACAAGCCCTGGTAGGCAAAGAGACCCCCTGGTCATTACTGAATGTACGGATCAAGCAGCTAGACAAATTCCGGGAAATGTATGGATTTGTGGCGGCGGACGATGTGCTGCGTGCCTTGACTTTGATGATTGTCAACTCAGTACGGGAGTATGGGTCTGCTGAAGATGTTGTCGGGCATCTTGACCAGGAAGACTTTGTCATTTTCACCCAACCGGATCATGTGCAACGAATTCAAGAACGGATTCAGTCGCGTGTGGAGCAATCCCGTGAGTATTTTTATCCCCTCGAGGATCGGGGCAAAGCCCATGAAGTGATAGAAGCCAACCAAATCCAGATTGAAAGTGTCATCCTCAATCAAGAAGACGGCCCTTTTGCTACGAAAGAGGCACTGAGCAAAGCGTTTGAGACTGCAAAAGAAGCCTGATAGGTGCACTACCTTTATCTGACGACCACAGGCCATCGCAGTGGCAATCCCCATGAAATTGAAATCTGGTATGTCCCACACGGCGACGCCTTTTATCTGATTGCCGAGAAGCGTTTGCGTTCACATTGGGTGCAGAACATCCAACACAACCCTGTCATCACCTTCCGAATTGACGAGCAGATCTACACGGGTCGAGGCCGCCTGATTGACAATGAATCCGAACCAAACTTAGCCGAGCAGATTAGCCAGTTAATGGATGATAAATATGGTTGGAGTGATGGCCTGATTGTGGAGTTGAGACCGGATTCAGCGTAGATCAGGTGTTCAATGCGTGTAGGTCTGCTCCCCGATGACATCGGCTGGATCAGGCAATCCCCAGTGAATTTGATAGCCTGAACTGGGGCAAACTTTGCGGGCCCGGTCACAGACTGTTATAATATAGTGACGCTCTGCTACGACTAGAAGTCGAACTTTCAGTTCGCTGCAGCTTCTACAGCACGCATGAGGAACCTCCCTCTACGTGAGCTGTACAGACCCGTCCGATCTGGCTCGATAAAGCCTTGCAAAGCAAGGCCCTTGCCTTGGCAAGGATATGAATTGCTGCGTTGTGGTCTCTATCGAGCAAGAGACCACAAGTGCATTCCACCCAACGATCTTTGAGTGTTAAGCTCCCGAAGATTGCACCACAGTTGGAGCAGGTTTTGGATGTGTAGGCGGGATCAACCAACACAACTTTACGTCCGGCGCTTCCAGCCTTGTACGTGAGATATTGTTTGAAAATACGCCGAACCGAAGGTTCGCAACCACTCTCCAAGATGCTCTTGCTGAGGTGTTGGTTTCTGACCCTATTGCACACCCGCAGGTCTTCCAGCGCGATCAGATCGTCGTGCTCAACCAGAGCGGTACTGAGCTTGTGCAGGTAATCTCGCGCTGATTGGCCACCTGCTCTTGCTGCCTTTGGGCGCGAACTAAAAGTTCGAGCAGCAAGGCTTTGCGCTGGTTCTTGCCACCCCGTTTCTTCCGGGCCAGTGAACGTTGCAGAATACGCAGTTTCGTTTGGCTCTCCCGGTAGGAGTTGGGGTTTTGAACCTTCTCACCTGTGCTGGTCGTGACCCATGCGGATATCCTGACATCCAAGCCAACCATTTGTTCAGTTTTTGGCAGCTTGGCTGGCTCTGGCAGGCGTACCAACGCCCTGCCTTGTGGGTGATCCGCAGCGTCTTGATCTGGCAGGGAACGAACCCAGCGATGGCTCGATGCCAACGGACAGCGATACGACCCACACCCGACACCTTCAGACGACGACCAGCCATCCTGAAGCCGAAGCTATGGAACCGTTTCCAGCCTTTGAAGCGTGGATAGCCTGGGGTCTCATCGTTCTTGATACGCCGAAAGAAGGCTTGAAAGGCCTCGTCGCAATCGGCTGCGACCACCTGTAAGACATGGCTGTGAACGATTTGTGCTTGTGGCAAGGTCTTTTTGTCGTGCTTGACATTGCGAAGTTGGGCGTTTTTGCTCACACTGCGTTCTTCCAGTTGCCATGCCCACTTCGTTCTTCCACACACCTGTTGTCGAAGTGCCGAGCACAGGCCAAGATTTGCTACGCTCCTGGCTCTTGCTGGGATACAGGCGGTACTTGTCGGTCTTGAGCATCATTTTGGGGCGCGATCTTCTTCATCGACAATTAGATCAACGCTAAACTCTGGTTAAAACCCTGAAAATCGCCGAACCGCAACCATTCAAATCGAACCAAAGGTTCGCTGCGGCTTGCGGCGGGCTCAAGCCCGTTTGTGTCAAATTCCTGGTGGATGAACTGGCTGATGTGTTGGGCTTGTTGCTGCTGAATATTGACCCCCATCTTGCCCAAGGTTTTGGTGGCAAGAGGATGAATGAAGGTGAGGTGACTGCCCATACTAATGACCGGGCGCCAGGTGGCGCATCCAGCCTTCCGCCATTTGTGAGCGAGCGCTGTTATGGGTACCGGATGGGTTGTTGTGGCATGTCCTGTGCAAACACCGGTAAATCCCTATCATCTCCTATGAGTTATCGCTATTCAACTCGCTCAATTAAACGTGTGGGATGGGGGTGTGATTGGCGATCTCACCGCTGACTGTTGCGAGATCGTCATAACCGAGGTCATGTAAGCTGCGTTTACCGCACATACGGGCAAAGTCTGTCATTTGCTCGGTGATGGCTTCTAGCCAGTGGTTCAGACGTTGTGCGGAGGTTGCTTGATCGAAGCGTTGGCGCAGTTCCATCTGTTGGGTGGCGATCCCTACCGGACAGTTATTGCTGCTACATGCCCGGTACTGCTGACAGCCAATTGCCATCATGGCGGCTGTGGCGACGGCAATGGCATCTGCACCCAACGCCAGTGCTTTGGCGATGTCGGCGGAGGTTCTAAATCCGCCCGTGACACATAAGGTGACATCCGTCCGGGCATGGTCATCCAGCCATTGACGGGCGCGTGGGATGGCGTAAACCGTTGGCACACAGATATTGTCTTTAACATGTTTCCCAGCGGCGCCTGTCCCGCCTGCGCGACCATCTAGCGTGATGAAGTCCACATCCAGATCGCAGGCGGCTTCTAGGTCTTGCTCAATGCGGCTGGCAGCGAACTTAATGCCAACCGGGATGTCGGGATTGACCGAGCGAATCCATTTGATGCGGTCTTTCATATCCTTAATTGAGTTGATATCGGGGAAGCGTGAGGGGCTGCGGGCCTCCTGGCCTTCGTCCAGGCCGCGTACTTGTGCGATCTCGCCTTGAACTTTTTCACCCGGGAGCAGACCGCCAAGACCCGCTTTGGCGCTTTGTCCCATTTTGATCTCGATGCCATCGGCTTTGTTGATGTTTTCTTCTGTCCAGCCAAAATAACCAGAGGCCATCTCAAAGATATATTGGGTTGCCAATTGGCGTGATTGTGGGAGCATACCGCCTTCACCCGAACACATGAGTGTGCCAAAGAGCGCTGTGCCCTGGGCCAGGGCCATTTTGGCCTCGCGGCTGAGGGCGCCAAAGCTCATATGACTGACGTAAAGTGGCGCCTTGAGTTTCAGTGGCTTGTTGGTCTTTGGCCCGATAATGGTTTCGGTGTGGACTTCCTCGTCATCCAACAAGGGCAAGACACTCAGTTGGCCGGGGAGAAAATAAATATCTTCAAAGTTAGGGGTGGGGCGGCGTGGGCTGCCCATCGGCTCAACAATTTCGCGGGTTCCCTTGGAGTAGCTGTGGATGTCGTGCATTTCCACCTCAAGGGGGTCGTCGCGGCGCGCCCATAATCCCAGATATTCACCTGAATAACGCGGTTTAGGGGGCACAGCATCCGCATCGACCAGGACCCGATTCCCCTCAACTTGCACGGGGTAGACCGCCACCCGTTCTTTTGGGTTCCAGCGGCTCACCCCTGTGCGGACATCATAATCCCAGCCGTGCAAGGGACAGATGACGTTTGCCCCGCGCAGCCATCCATCGCCCAACTGCCCGCCGCGATGCAGGCAGGTGTTGTCTAGTACGTAAAAATCACCTTCATATTTATAAAGCGCTAGGTCATTCTCATTGACAAAGACTGTCGTCCCTTGTCCGTCTTCTAATTCACTGGTTTTGAGGACTTCCACATAATTCGTCATCTCATACTCTTCCATTTGATTCACTATCGCAATCTTAAGCCGGATTGGGCTTCTCCACAAATGGTCGGGCGTGGATGTCCATGTGCGCGAGGCGAGTATCGGAGTGTTTGTTGCCGCCGCCGTGGAAGAAAAAATGGCGGTGGCAACGTGGAAGAACCGAGGGGAAAGCCAGGTAAAAATGGTGGGAAATAGCAGCCAAAACGGTCTCCAAACCAGTCGATACAGTCTTAGTATAGCTAAAAAAAGTTGATTTGGCAGAACGTATGGCAGAACGTATATTCTATGTTCATGCTCCGCATGATGGCAGCAATCGGAGCTTACTTCAGTTGTCAAGTTTTATCTACGAAATTTAGGATGATTTATCGTAGTATAAACATTGCATATTTTTTATAATAGAGGTAGCATATAGATATGCAAATACGTTCAAAGGAGGCAACTTCAAATGTCAAACGATATTGATATACACAATCTTGTAGGTCCGTTGCAGGATAAAGCCAAATACTGCGGAAAATATCCCCAAGGCAGTGATCTAGGAATTCGGTATGATTCGATGGAGATGTGCACAAATTAGCAGATGTGTCAGTACATGCGACGGTTATCGAGGGAAGGATGGACGCGGATAAGCGGGTCCAATCTACGAAGGTCATTTTCTGTTCAAACCACATTGATTATGCCAAGTTCTCGTTACGAAAACACCCGCAAAGCCAGCTCTTGTCCTTGAAATATACCAAACAAATTATAGCTTAGAGCCATCAGGGGAATTGAATAAAGAGACCGCGACTTTAATGGAAACACACCGTTGTGGTGTGCCGGACGTTGATGGAGGTGGAGCTTTTGTGCTACGAGGTTGTAATTACAACATATTGACTCTGACTTACAGATTCGAGAATGTAACTGCGGAGCAACGACAAGCCATGTTGGGGATCATGGTGATAACGCCGCCTTCGACGGTGTAGGGAATACACTGGCACATGCCATTTTGATGACACAGAAGTCTGGGGGCTCAGTCATGGAGCCAACCAATTCGATCTCGAAACCGTAGCTCTGCACGAAATCGGCTCATCTACTAGGTCTAGGTCATTCAAACGTTAGGGGAGCAGTTATGTTCGCCAATTATGCTGGTGAACGGAGGGCACTTACTGATGGACAAGGGAATATCAGCCTCCTACGTGCTCATGGAGGTTGGCGCAGGACTTGGAGTCTGATCATTCCCGGTGGGATGCGAAGGTTTCTACAGTATCATGATGTTGAAGTGAAACGTAATGCTATGACAGTTGGGTATAGAGCAGTGATGGATTGTAGGATGTATAACCATCATCCTAACCATTCAATTCGTCTACACAAGAATGCCAATGAAGCTGTTGCGATGAACAAGTTCGTCTCGTCCTGTTTTGGTGGATACGGGATAATGCCTCAGGATGTTATATCTTGAGTGGATCGGTGATGATTTCCAGGATGGCAGGGCCATCTTGCGCAGATAGTGCTTCTATGCCAGCGCGGAGATCATCGTTGCGGGTCACACGCCGGCCCCAACCGCCACACAACTGTGCAAACTCGGCGAAGTTTGGATTGACAAGACTAGTCTGCCAGACATTGAGCAACACCCCCCGTTGTTCTTTGCTGATTTTGCCGATTTCGCTGTTGTTAAGCAGGACGAGTTTGATGGGTATGTTGTATTTGACAGCGGTGGTGAATTCCATGGCATATTGTCCAAAGCCGCCATCGCCCGCCACAGCCCAGATGGGGCGGTCTGGTGCGGCGTAATAAGCGCCCATGGCTGCCGGGAATGCGAAGCCGATGCTGCCCAGATAACCGGACATGATGACATCCTGGTTGGATTTAGTCTCGAAGTAGCGTCCGAAGGAGTAGGTATTGTTGCCGACATCAACAGCGATGGCGGCATTTTCTGGGATGATCTGGCTCATGTGGTGGAAGATCAAAGCGGAGTTGATTCCCTCGCTGTCATCCGCAGCGGCCCGCTCATTCTTTTCTTTACGCCATTGTGCCCAGCGTCCGGCGATTTCGCGCCGGACATAATCGCGGTTGTAGGTGCTGTCTTGCAATGCCTCAGCCATCGCGTTGGCGGTTACCCCGATATCACCCCACAGGGGTATATCGACCGCATGGAACTTGCCCAGCATCATGCGATCAAAATCGACCTGGATGGTCTTCTTATAGCTGGCGATGCCGGTATGATTGGAGAAGGATGCCCCGAACACCAGCAGTACATCGGCACGATCCATCATGGTGCTAGCAACGATGGAACCGGAACGTCCTAAGACGCCACAGGCCAATGGGTGTGTATCTGGGATGATGCCTTTTGCCTTGAAGGTGGTCAGGATGGGTGCTTCGATCAATTCTGCCAGTTCCATGATCGTATCACAGAAAGGGCGTGCCCCTTTGCCGACAATGATGGTGACCAGTTTGGCCTCGCGCATGGTCTCCAACGCTTCATTGAGTTCGGTTTGGGGTGGTGCGATCTCGGTGGTGGAGATACGCCCGTGGCGTGGCGCGGCTGGACGGGGTTGTTTGCCTGGCGCAAAGGCGACTTCATCTGGAAAGACCAAATGGGCGACATCTCGATTGACAAGGGCGTGCTTCATTGCCAGTGCCATCAGGTTGGAGGCATTATCGTTGCCCAGAACCGTCTGGCTCCACTCGGCGACAGAGCTAAACGCCGCCGCCAGATCAACTTCTTGGAAGGCGCCGGGGCCGAGTACCTGGGTATTGACCTGACCACTGAGCGCAATAATCGGTACCCGATCGACTTTAGCGTCCCACAGCCCAGTTAGCAGGTTAGTTGAACCTGGCCCGGCAATTCCTAAACAGGCGGCGGGTTTCCCACTCAGCTTGGCATATCCACTGGCGGCGAATGCTGCCGCGCCCTCATGCCGGACCCCGATGAAGGTCATGTTGCCTTTTTCTTCCTGCTCACGGATGGCATCGGCGACACCTAGGTTGGAGTGCCCAACCATGCCGAAGATATGGGTGAGGCCCCAATCGGCAGCGACCTCCATCATCTGTTTGGAGATCGTATCTTGTGGGAGGACAGGTTCAATACCGACGTAAATGCCATCATCACGAGTTTCGACGGCATAGGCATCCACCGCATCATCGAATCCGGGCGGGGGTTTGCCGGTGGCAGCGTGATATTCGTATGCGTGCCAGGGACAGCGCACATACCCCCGTTCATCAATCAGCCCTTCACCCAACGGCCCGCCTTGATGTGGACAGTGATTGTTCAGTGCGTAGTAGCTACCTTTGTAATGAACCAAGCAGAGAGGTTTCATGCCTGCTGTGACGGTGGTGACATGCCCTTCTTCAAGGTTACCCACATCCGCGACTTTGTACCATTCCAGCTTGTTTTGTTCAGTCATTGCACATCCCTTATGTCATCTTAGAAAGATACACGGTTCAGGCAGATTGTGCCAATTGAGGGGGCAAAGCTTTTAGTGAAGGGGGTGTTGAGCCTTTTGTAACAGGGCGATCGCTCTGAGGTTGGACAAAGGGGCATGGAATCGGTAGGCTTAGAGCATAGGATAAGCAATAAGAGTCTTGATATGCGGCCTCAACAACTCCCTCTCTGTACACTCGACCATGCACGTCCCTACAATTTCCCTTTTCCTGCTACCCGTTATCAAGGTAGTAAACGTAAACGTGTCGGGTGGATTTGGGAGCAAGTTTATCAATTAGAATTTGAGAGCGTGTTGGATGTGTTTGGCGGCACAGGTATTGTGAGTCATTTATTCAAGAATGCGGGTAAGCAGGTCAGCTACAACGATTATCTGACCTTCAATTACAACATCGGCCTGGGACTTATCGAAAACCGAGAGGTCATCCTTATGGAAGATGAGATAAACCTCATCCTGACACGAGACAAAAGCATTCCGTATCCTGATTTTATTCAACGGACCTTCCAGAACATTTACTTCACTGATGATGAAAACGTTTGGCTTGATTACGTTGTCTATAATATCGACCATCTGCTCTTGAATCCATATAAACGGGCACTTGCCCGCTTTGCTCTGTTCCAGGCTTGCATCATTAAGCGGCCTTACAATCTATTTCATCGCGCCAATCTTTACATGCGAACTGCCGAGGTAGAACGTTCCTTCGGGAACAAGAAAACATGGGATACCCCATTTGAGACTCATTTTCGCAGCTTTATAGCGGAAGCAAATCAGTCCGTATTCGATAATAAGCAAGAGAATTCTGCTCTCCAGTGCGACGCACTCGACACCCCCACAGGTTTCGATCTGGTCTATCTTGACCCCCCCTATTTGAATGCAAAGGGCATAGGCGTTGATTACCATGATTTTTACCACTTCCTGGAAGGTCTGGTAAATTATGATAGTTGGGAAGGCAGGATCGACTATCGAAGCAGACATCGCCGCCTACAACCGGAAAAATCGCCCTGGAATACGTCATCCAGGATAGCCGAGGCGTTCAAGCAGGTTATTGAACGCCATAAGGACAGCATCTTGGTGATTTCCTATCGTGACGACGGGATTCCCACAAAAGAACAATTGTTGGGCATCTTGCGTCAATACAAACCGAACGTGATTGAGGCTGCTGAACCGACACAATATGTCCTGTCACATAAGAAATTCCATGAGCTCCTGCTCATCGCCCCGTGACCGAACATTCTGATTGCTTTGATCGGCCCAATTACACCAAGACACACTCCAAACAGACGACGAAGACGAATAAGAATAAAGTCTTCGGTTCGCAGTGGTCATAATCCTGGTAGTTATGACCATAACGTTGGTTTTCGTTGTGTTTGTTCTTTCTAAATGGTGATAAGCAGATGGCGGACCGTTAGTATAAATCTCACCACAGGGCAAGAACGTCCTTGACGGGGAGTGTGAAGCCTGGCAGGACGTCGCCGCCATCGAGGGTGTCGTCCATAGCGAATGAGCGTATGGGCTGGCCGGGTGCATAGACATCGATGCGCTCATCATCGACATCGACTTCCCAATACAGAATGCCCGCATCCAAGTAGATTTGCCGTTTGCGGGCAATATCGGGTGCTTTGTCTGTGGGCGAAATGACCTCGACGGCCAACTCTGGTGGCACTGGATCAGGGTAGTTCACCTTATCTGTTGGTGTTGTCTTATAAGCGACATCGGGGGCGATGATGTTGCCCAGCACGTCATAGGTGCCGTCTGCGCCCGTGACATAGTGGGGCAACCCCTTCTCCTGGCAATACGACCAAATTGCACTAGAAACTGACACAGCAACGTTTGAATGACCTGAACGGCTGGGTGACACTTCGACAATCTCCCCATGGATGAGTTCAAACATACGCTCCACGTTCTCGTCGCGGAAGACGAACTGAATGAAGTCTTCAATGGTCACGTGTGGCTCGCGGACGGTCATGATGCGATCTCCTACCTGATGTGCTTCAATTGTAGCAGAAAACGACAGGCAAAACGCTGCTTGCCTGAAGGATCAGGCCGCACTCCGCAGGCATCATCTCACCACAGGGCAAGAACGTCCTTGACGGGGAGTGTGAAGCCTGGCAGGATGTCGCCGCCATCGAGGGTGTCGTCCATACCTAATGAGCGTATGGGCTGGCCGGGTGCATAGACATCGATGCGCTCATCATCGACATCGACTTCCCAATACAGAATGCCTGCATCCAGGTAGATTTGCCGTTTGCGGGCAATATCGGGTGCTTTGTCTGTGGGCGAAATGACCTCAACAGCCAACTCTGGTGGCATAGCATCAGGGTAGTTCACCTTATCTGTTGGTGTTGTCTTATAAGCGACATCGGGGGCGATGATGTTGCCCAGCACATCATAGGTGCCGTCTGCGCCCGTGACATAGTGGGGCAACCCCTTCTCCTGGCAATACGACCAAATTGCACCAACAATTGATGCAGCAACGTTTGAATGACCTGAACGGCTGGGTGACACTTCGACAATCTCCCCATGGATGAGTTCAAACATACGCTCCACGTTCTCGTCGCGGAAGACGAACTGAATGAAGTCTTCAATGGTCACGTGTGGCTCGCGGACGGTCATGATGCGATCTCCTACCTGATGTGCTTCAATTGTAGCAGAAAACGACAGGCAAAACGCTGGTTGCCTGAAGGATCAGGCCGCACTCCGCAGGCATCATCTCACCACAGGGCAAGAACGTCCTGGACGGGGAGTGTGAAGCCTGGCAGGATGTCGCCGCCATCGAGGGTGTCGTCCATACCTAATGAGCGTATGGGCTGGCCGGGTGCATAGACATCGATGCGCTCATCATCGACATCGACTTCCCAATACAGAATGCCTGCATCCAGGTAGATTTGCCGTTTGCGGGCAATATCGGGTGCTTTGTCTGTGGGCGAAATGACCTCAACAGCCAACTCTGGTGGCATAGCATCAGGGTAGTTCACCTTATCTGTTGGTGTTGTCTTATAAGCGACATCGGGGGCGATGATGTTGCCCAGCACATCATAGGTGCCGTCTGCGCCCGTGACATGGCTGGGCATTCCTTTCTCCTGGCAATACGACCAAATTGCACCAACAATTGATGCAGCAACTTCAGAATGACCTGAACGGCTGGGTGACACTTCGACAATCTCCCCATGGATGAGTTCAAACATACGCTCCACGTTCTCGTCGCGGAAGACGAACTGAATGAAGTCTTCAATGGTCACGTGTGGCTCGCGGACGGTCATGATGCGATCTCCTACCTGATGTGCTTCAATTGTAGCAGAAAACGACAGGCAAAACGCTGGTTGCCTGAAGGATCAGGCCGCACTCCGCAGGCATCATCTCACCACAGGGCAAGAACGTCCTGGACGGGGAGTGTGAAGCCTGGCAGGATGTCGCCGCCATCGAGGGTGTCGTCCATACCTAATGAGCGTATGGGCTGGCCGGGTGCATAGACATCGATGCGCTCATCATCGACATCGACTTCCCAATACAGAATGCCTGCATCCAGGTAGATTTGCCGTTTGCGGGCAATATCGGGTGCTTTGTCTGTGGGCGAAATGACCTCAACAGCCAACTCTGGTGGCATAGCATCAGGGTAGTTCACCTTATCTGTTGGTGTTGTCTTATAAGCGACATCGGGGGCGATGATGTTGCCCAGCACATCATAGGTGCCGTCTGCGCCCGTGACATGGCTGGGCATTCCTTTCTCCTGGCAAAAAAGTTTGATTTCAAAAGCAATTGCAATTGCAACTTCAGAATGACCTGAACGGCTGGGTGACACTTCGACAATCTCCCCATGGATGAGTTCAAACATACGCTCCACGTTCTCGTCGCGGAAGACGAACTGAATGAAGTCTTCAATGGTCACGCGTGGCTCGCGGACGGTCATGATGCGATCTCCTACCTGATGTGCTTCAATTGTAGCAGAAAACGACAGGCGAACAGCAAAGATACCTGCCGACTGAAGGTGAACCCCGAGAACACGTCACAGAGGGGCGGTGGGTGTGGTGCAATTGTGAAAAAAGACTTAAGTGTCCGTACTCATCATTGTCCTGAACTAGCCACATGACGAATAGATGCTTACGATTGATCCACATAAATCCCTAGGTGATTGGCTACCGGACGCTCTCGGCCAGGGATGCGGTTGTCGATGGGTGAGTTGAGTCTCTTTGGTTTGTCATCGTCGCCTTCAATCACCAGAGTTGATGAGCCGCCGCCATCTAGATTCAGGGCACTTTCTGCCCCGTATTCCAACAGCAGTCCTGCGAGTTCTTCCAATGTCATCCCTTCACTATAATTGGGCTGGCGTCCATCGACAACAATGAGGATCAAGGTGTTGTTGTCTTCATCAATACCAACGGCGGTTCGTGGCTGGGGCTGGTAGAACTCACTGCTGTTGTTGCCGAGCCTGCGTAATCGCCGTCCATTTTCTAGAAGCTCTGGCTTGCCGGAGAGAGCATTATAGATGCTGCCAATTGGGTTGTCGATTGACGCTTGATTGTCTTTATTAATGTACAAGGTTGCGAATCGCGACGGATGTGAATAGCCTTGTGTATAAAAATCACCCTGAGACGCGGTGTACCCACGTGCATTGACTGGATCATTAGAGCGTGGATAGTAGTCAAATGGTGAGGATGAATGCCAGGGCATGAAAAAATCGCCATTGATCGCCAGTTGCAGATCATGGTCTTGCAGAAATCCGGAAACGGTCTGTGCTGACAGGACATACTCATCTTGGATGGTCGGTGGGGTGACCAGAAAGCTGATGTCGGGCGAATCGAGGTCAACAGTGACAATGTGGATGGTCAGCGGGCGGGGTTCATTCCGGACATCGCGTACATACTCAATGCCAGGGAAAAGTGTTTGTTGGAGATTTCCCGGGCGAGGGCGATGATAGTACCAGTAGAAGATGCTACTGGCAGCAAAGGCGATGAGCGCCAGCAGCACAAATGACCCAGATAGCAGCCGACTTGTCCAGTGGCGTGCTAACCATACGCGCCGTATTGTCATCAAAACTGTCAATCCTGTGCTGAGGAGAAAAACTTCCTGCATGAGCCGCTTCACATCACAATCCAAAAGGGAGCGCACGACACGGCTTTGAATGGTCTAGGCACAAGTAATTATTGGCTGGATGGGCCATTGTGCCAACGGTTGATCACGAGTCTGGGCTGTAATCGCCCCCTGTTCAGCACGGTGGCCTGAGTCAAAGCCGAGAGCCACTTCGTGACGCTCTGCCGCCGATAAAGCGAACCTTGGTTCGGCACAGCTTCTACAGCACGCATGAGTCACCTCCCTCTACGTTAGGCTGTACAGACCCGTCCGATCTGGCTCGATAGAGACCACAAGCGCATGCCACCCATCTCTCCGAGAGTGTTAAGCCCTCGAAGATTGCACCACCCTTGGAGCAGATTTTGGATGTGGAGGCGGGATCAACCAACAGCACTTCACGTCTGGCACTTCCAGCCTTGTACATGAGATATTGTTTGAAGCCGATGCTGTGAAAGCGATGGCGGCCGTTGAAACGGGGATAACCCGGCGTCTCACCCTTCTTGATACGACGGAAGAAGGCTTGAAAGGCCTTGTCGCAATCGGCTGCGACCACCTGCAAGACATGGCTGTGAACGATTTGTGCTTGTGGAAAGGTCTTTTTGTAATGCTTGACATTCCACATTTGTTGGTTTTTGCTCACACTTCGTTCTTCCAGTTGCCATGCCCACTTGTGTTCTTCCACACACATGTTGTCGAAGTGCCGAGCACAGGCCAAGATTTGCCAGAGATGATGCTGCTGACTCTTGCTAGGATACAGGCGGTACTTATAAGTCTTGAGCATTATTTCCCTGCTAAACTCTGGTTAAAACCCTGAAAATCACCTAACCGCAACCATTGAAATCGAACCAAAGGTTCGCTGCGGCCTGCGGCGGGCTCAAGCCCGTTTCGATCAAGACACAACACAACGTGATTCCCTGGCCGGCAATCGACTGGTTCATGCCTATTAAGTTAAGACGTTGTGTGCAATACCCACTTTATTGAAACAAATCGGTCTACCCAAGTGGCAGCCAACGCCAACCCTTTTTCTCGATATGTCCCAGGTTAGGAAACGGCGCGAAGTGATGGGCAAAGACTAATAAGCTCTCGTTTGCTGCACGATCACAAATGACCTTGCGGCTGCCTCTCTGTTTGTCCGGCACAACATCGTATTGTGACTGCCATTCCAGGTATTCCAGATGCAAGGGATGTAGCACCGTATCCGAAATATGTAGTAACCGTTCCCCCTCTGATTCAATCTCAAGCGCAATATACCCCGGTGTATGCCCTGGCGCTTCAATCAAACTGATTCCCCACAGAATTTCACCGGCACCATCCAATAAGGTCACGCGATCCCGAAGAGGCTCCAGATTCCTACGGGCTAGCATGACATGTGATTCTGGTGCTTGCTCATCAGCATCGTTCCCAAATCAGAAATCCTATTCCACTTTCCAGATGTAGAATTGCACATTGGAGCAAACAGGCTGATCTGCTCCGTCCAGCATTCCACCTACATGGTCGAGATGTGCGTGTGTGATTATGACGACATCAATATCCGAAAGTTGAACGCCGATCCCCTGCAAATTCTCCGGTAGTTTACCCACACTCTCTACCCAGGGCCCCGCCCCAATATCCACCATCACTTTGTGTGCTCCTGTATCAATGAAGAAACAGGTATAGGGCGTCGTAACCTTATCAATGGGTAAATTGTGTTCACCTAACACAACCTCACACTGCTCACTTTCAACGTTGGAAAAGAAGTCTTTAGGCAGATAGCTGTACGAACCATACTGACAGACGCACACTGAAACGCACCCAACTATAAGCGAAAACTTCCCGACATTTCTACCCCCCCCTAATATTCATCTCAATTACTCCATATCATCCAGGTTGCTAAACGTAGCCGGCGCTGGCCCCAGATTCGGCAGATCAGGTAAATCTGGGGCAGTGCTCTTGGGCACGCCCATGATTTCCTCAAATTGCTCTCGATCCATCGTCTCATGTTCGATCAACAACGCCGCAAGTTCATGCACCTTATTCAGATTGTCTTTGAGGACTTTCTGTGCCCGTTCATAGGCCGATTGCAAAATCCGCTTAACCTCATTGTCGATCTCTTCAGCATAATGTTCACTGTAGTCGCGCCGCTCTGCCAGTTCGCGCCCCAGAAACACCTGCTGCCCACCACTACCATACGAACGCGGGCCAAGCAGCGGACTCATGCCAAACTGCGTCACCATTGCCCGCGCCCAGCGTGTGGATTGCTGTAGATCGTTGCTGGCTCCGGTAGAGAGTTGATTGAAGATAATTTGTTCCGCAGCCCGTCCACCCATTGCAGCCGTGATCCGGTCCTCAAATTCCTCCAGCGTGACCTGTGTGGTATCTTCACCCGGCAGTGGCATCACATACCCCCCCGCGCCACCACGTGGCACAATCGTAATCTTGTGTACTGGGTCGGCATGGTCCAGCAAATGGAACAAAATAGCGTGCCCTGCCTCATGATAGGCCACCACGCGTTTTTCGCGTTCAGAAATCACACGAGTCTTGCGCTCTGGCCCCATGACCACCCGTTCCATGCTTTCCTGGAGTTCGCTCATGCCGATGGTCTTCAAGTTGCGGCGTGCTGCCAAGATCGCCGCTTCATTAATCAGGTTCTCCAGATCAGCGCCAGAAAAGCCCGCCGTGATCCGCGCAATCCGTTCCAGGTCAACATCAGGCGCCAATGGCTTGCCCTTAGCATGGACTTTAAGGATGGAATGGCGGCCTTTGACATCTGGGTTATCCATGATGACTTTTCGGTCAAAACGCCCTGGACGCAGCAAGGCAGGATCAAGGATGTCTGGGCGGTTGGTCGCCGCCACGATGATGACGTTGGTTCCCGTTTCGAAACCATCCATTTCAACGAGAATTTGATTGAGCGTCTGTTCCCGTTCGTCGTGCCCCCCACCCAAGCCAGCACCGCGATGCCGACCAACGGCGTCGATCTCATCAATGAAGATGATGGCAGGTGCTTCAGATTTTGCCCGTTCAAATAAGTCACGGACACGCGATGCACCCACACCCACAAACATTTCCACAAACTCTGAGCCAGAAATGCTGAAGAAGGGCACACCTGCTTCACCAGCGACAGCCCGCGCCATCAAGGTCTTACCTGTCCCGGGCGGGCCGACCATCAAGACACCTTTCGGCACGCGTGCCCCCAAACGGATGAACTTCTCTGGTTCTTTCAGGAATTCAACAATCTCTTTGAGTTCTTCCTTGGCCTCTTCTGCTCCAGCCACATCAGAAAACGTCACCTGGGGGCGTTCCATATCACGCGCAACACGCGCACGACTACGACCAAAACTCATCGCCTGATCCTGCCCCATCCGCACCGAACGCATCATCCGCCACAACAACCACACAATCAGCATGGTCGGCACGACAGCAATCAGCAGTTGGGAAATAATTGTGCTAGTGTTATCACCTCCACGGAAGCTGACATTGGCACGATCAATTTGCTCCGACGATAGTTTCGATGTGCGCAGAATTTCCAGGATATCGGTATTCGACGGAATATTCATGGTCCGTGTGCTACCATTGACAAACTCCACGATGACTTTGGTATCCCCTTCTTGATTAATAGATGAGACCCTCTCCTCACTGATTTCACGCACCAGTTGATTGATGGGATAGTCGCTATTGGATGAAAGACTGTTACCACCACTAAGCATAAACAACAAAACAACAAAGGCCAGTACGCCAATGACCAACCACATGCGCAGCGCATTTGGATTTGGCGGTGGTGCGCCACCCCCATTATGATGGCTGTCATCGGGCTTTTGGGGCGATTCTGGTGGTCTGTTATTCACAAAGCATCTCCAGAAAACCTTACTTACAGTAATGCAGTTTGATCTTAACGGTCAAACATGCGATGGTCAATAAGAAGTATCCTACCACAAATTGAATAAGAGACACATAAAACCCTCTGTTGGGTCAGCCCTTACAAGTCTATTTGAGGCCATTATGATTATGTATGTTCATTTTGCTGCAATCACCCAAGCATATGCTCTCAGATCGTGTTACAATTAGGCTAAGCTCAGCCGGAGGGATGATCAAAGTGGTTACATGCCCTGAATGTGGAAACGAGAACGACAAAAACAAAAAAATCTGTGATTACTGCGGTGCCCCCTTATTTGATGTTACCCGCGAATCATCCACACGCTCATTGGATGACACAGATTACGAAGATGGCACACCAAAATGGGGATCAGCCCGCTTTAATTCACGCACCAACCTTGTCATCGGTATTGATGGTGAAGCCCGCACTTTAATTTTTGATGCAGACCAGATTACCGAACTTTATTTTGGACGGCGCGACCCCAAAACAGGCGAAGCACCTGAAGTCAACCTCTCCGATCATGAAGCATTAGAAAAAGGGGTATCCCGTCGTCATGCCGCCATCGTCCGTAAAGACGGGTCGCTCTATCTGGTTGATAAAGGCAGTGCCAACGGAACCTTTCTCAATGGTCAAAAGCTCGTCCCCAACCAACCGCGTGTCTTGCGTGATGGCGATGATGTACGGCTAGGACACCTGACAGTTCGCATCACATTTGAACGTGCATAATCCGATCCGCTCATGGTACACAAACGAGATAATGAGGCATGGTTAGCCGATCTCCGCACAGACGGCACAGGACAGGCCGCCGCACTGGAAGACCTGCGACTGCGGCTCAAGCGCAGCATCCTATACTATCTAGGGCAAGAACGCAGCGATCTGCGTCATCTTTCCGGTCAAGAACTCGAACAAATGGCGGATGATCTGGCACAGGACGCCACGCTGCGGGTGATGGACAACCTCGACAATTTTCGAGGCGAAAGCCAATTCACAACCTGGGCCAATCGGATCGCAGTCCGGCTGGCAATCAGCGACTTGCGTCGTGCCCGCTATAAAGACTTTAGCCTGGATGATCTGACAGCGGATGGCGAAATCCTGCCGATAACCAGCAATGCCAGTTCGCCACCCAGCCCCGAAAAGAGCGTGGAGCGCGAAGACGTGCTGACCCGTATCAATCTGGCACTAGAAGAAGCACTGACAGAACGCCAGTATCAAGCGTTGACGGCGGTTGCACTGCGTGGTGTACCGATGGACATTGTAGCCGAACAAATGGAAACTAACCGCAACGCCCTGTATAAGCTGCTACACGATGCCCGCCGCAAACTCCGCGCCCACCTGGAAGCCCAAGGCCTCTCCACTGACTACATGATGAACTTGTTTCAGTAATGCTCAGATTGATTGAAAACGATGGCACATAATGAATTGCACCATCCCATTCAGAATGATCAATTCTAGAGCATCAACCACACAATCAATTGGGGTTTGCTTGTGAACAAGAAACACACCAGATACGGGTAATCCCTCATTCATGCGTTGATCTTTTGCTCTTCAACATGCTCATCCACCTAGCCCAGTTATCCTGGGTTCCCGTTCGATCACATGGGAAGTGAGTGCTATGTCCTCACCCCCCAAAGCCTCTTGCTCCTCTAAGACATCGCGGCTTGCAAGTCCTCAATGGCACGATGCTCAATATCATGAATTGTCATCACATGCTCGGCTAAACCCGCCTTGAAGTCCATCACCTCAGCCTCTGTCATGGGGAAATTTTCACGAATGGTCTCTTTGATCTCATCCAGTCGTTGTTTGGCGGCGATACGCTCATCCGTGTCGCCCTGCTCAATGAAAATCTCACGCCGCTGTGTCATCAGATGGCGTGTTTCTTTTAGCAATGGCACACTGTCCGGCAGCATGGCCCTTCCAAACTCACACCACGCAGCGGCGCTCTCGCGAAATTGGTCAGCAACACCTTGCAGATCATCGTTGCTCAGGATAACGGCGGCCTCTTCCAGGAAATCAGCATAAAGATGACGCTCGAAGCCCTCACCTGCCCCCCAGTCAATCACCCACATATACCCCCACAGCAGCGCTGAGTAAAGGCTGCGCCCCGCCGGGAAATAGCGCTCCCAGCTATTCTTGTTGCGCGTATTCGTGAGCATCTTCGCCCAATGCTTATAGGCTTCAAAACCAAAGTTGTGCCTGGCGCCTTTGGGCGGCGCTTCGGTATAAAGGGCGATGCTCTGCCAAATGCCCTTGTTGACGGCGGCTGCCAACTTGCTTTCATCCGGCGCAGCAAGGGTCATGATGCGGTGCTTGTCTTTCTTGACACGGCTCCGGGCGGTTGCCAATTGATCGGCTGTGGCGGTGAAAGGCTGCTTAGAACGATCCGCAATGTAGACTGTACCGTCTTCATGCCCATACACCAGAATCGGCAGGACATAGTATTCATCCTCAGCAAAAGATAATCCATTGTACGGCAGCCCCACCAGATTCGCCCAGACGATGGCCGGTTGCCCATCTTCCAGCACATCAATGAGATTTTCTTCGCCCTTCTGTGTGCTGCTGGTTTGCAAAACCTCCCTGGGTATGGCGAGACGATCAAATAGCGTCTCCATCGGATCAAAGGTGTTGCGCGTAATCAAGTTCAATTGTGGATCATACCCGGTATAGTGGAAGGTGAAGTAACCGAAAGCCGCACCACCACTCACACCCATCAACAGTGCTTCGGAATAAGGATTCCCTGTATGTGGCGCTTGAATTCCCTGGTACGCCAGTGCGTTGTGTATGGTTCCGGTTTCATAGTGGCGTCCATCAAATGCGTTGTAGTTCGCTAGAATTGGCATCTCTCTCATTCCTTTTTTGTGATTGATGCCCACATTGTAGAGGAGAAATTCTTACAATTGTGAAAGGAGAGACAGGGATTACACTTTTTGGGGGTATATTATCTTAAAGTCTTTGCAATTGAGAGAGTCATGCCACACATCCTCCACCCCTTAGATGAGATTTCTATTGAACCCCATATTGCCGCACTGCCCAAAGCCGACATCCACATCCACGCCGAATGGGCTCCACGTTTAGATCGAGTTCTGGCCCGGCGCAAAGGTCGTCCTGGCTACGATTGGCGTCAATGGGCACAAAACCTGATGACCTCAAACCCACCAGGAAACGAGCGCCTCAAACATATTGGCATCACCTTTAACGAACTCGAACCTCTGGATCAAGTCGATGAGAATGCTATCCAGCGGATTCAAGATTTACTAGAAGAATCAGCAGCAGATGGTGCGGTACTTTGTGAGGCTCGTTTCGGCAAAGACCTGGAACAACGCCCGAATTTTCTGGATCTTTTCCATGAAGCTGAGCGCCGGGTCCAGTCCAGATATCCTAATTTTCATGCAGAAGCTATCCCTGTGATCCTCATGTGGCTGGAACCAGACCGCATCGAAACCATGATTCAACGCTATAGCCAATTTGCCAAAGATGGCAAAATCTATGGGGTCGATTTTCTGACCTCCCCTTATCACACAGAAGCGGATTGGTCAAATATTACTCCTATTGTCCGGCGCTTTGCAGACGCAGGATTGGCCATCACCATCCATGTCGGCGAAGTATCATCCGCTAACATTGAGGCAGCACTCAAGCTACCCGGACTCACGCGCTTCGGACACGCCACTTATGCAGGATATGACGAACATCTGCTGGAGCAGGTCGCCGCCAGTGGCGTTACCATCGAGTGCTCGTTAACCTGTAATGTGGTGTTGGGCGTGGCTAAATCTTATGAAGCACACCCACTGCGTCGGTTTGTCGACTGGAATATTCCAGTCGCCTTGTGTACTGATGACCCGGTACGGATTGGCACCACCATTGGGCGCGAATATCAGATTGCCCATCAACTCGGTTTTTCTGAATCCAACCTGCTGCAATTCACTCGTCATGCTATCGAGGCTGCCTTTACCACACCACAACGGCGGAAAAGCCTGCTGAAGTTACTCCAATAAGTAGTAGGCAGGCTAATGGCAGTTATTTCCCCAGGGTATTTCCAACAACTGTACGGTAAGATCCGATCAATTTTTCATCAATTACCATTATAAGTATTCACTATCTCTTATATAAAATATAACAATGCTAGCCTGCAATTTAATCTCCCCTCAGATGCTATAGTCTCACACCAAGCTATATAGTACTGCCTTTTTATCCGTTTATCAGAATATACAAAGCAACTTGATAGTCAGTACCTCAAAACCTTAACTCTCGACTATCCAGATTCGTAATATATTTAAAAGAGAAAGTAGCTATATTGATGCGAGGGCAGCATGACCATCACAGTAGAATGGGATAATGAGGAAAAGACTGTCATCCGTACCGAAATCAGCGGACACTGGACATGGGAAGAATACCACCACGCACTAGGCGAAACCCAGAGGCTCGTTCGTGGAGTCAACCATGAAGTTGCCGTTATCAACTTGCGGCACCCTGGCGCTGTGAGCCCTAAAGGCAATCCCCTTCCACACCTCAGCCGAGCCGCCAAACACATGCCGGAAAATCAGACGTTCACCGTGAATGTCAGTTCAGACAAGAAAATGGTGGGGTTGATCGCCCGAATCATGACCCGGATATTCCCGTTCATGCCCAAGAAATTCTTCGTGGTTGATACTCTTGAAGAGGCCCGCGCCTTGATCCAGGAAAATCTCGCCACAACCCGATCATGATGCAGTCGGGCAGCCGACTCATAAAGATATTTGGGGGGTGTTGCTGGGAAGCATACCATTGCCTCGAAAAGTTCCCCCTTGCCCAAATTTACGTTAAACTAAAGGCGTCGTTCGCTACATAAAGGAGTGAGTTTTAAGATGAACTTAAAGATTTTAATTGTGCTGATGTCAACATTATTCCTGACGACGGGCAGCCTTGCCCAAGATGATGAACTGACATTTGGTGTAGTGCTGGTTGGCCCCAGCGATGATCGGGGTTGGAGTCAGGCTCATTACGAGGCAGGACGCTACGTTGAAGAGACTATTCCTGGCACGACCATGCTGTTTTTTGAAAGCCTGAATCCCGCTGATGCCCCAGAAACAACCTTAGCTGATGTCGTGTCGTTGTTTGTTGAAGAAGGTGCAACAGTCATCTTCACAACTTCTGACGCCTTTGAAGAGGATACGGTTGCTGTTGCAGAAGAATTCCCTGATGTAACCTTCATCAATGTTTCCGGTGATGATGTGCTGACGGGTGAAGCGCCTTCAAATGTTGGTAACGTCATGGCGATGAGTGAATGGCCTCGTCTGGCGGCGGGTTGTGCAGCGGCGCTGACCACCGAATCGGGTCAGATTGGCTACATTGGACCGTTGATTAATGCTGAGACTCGTCGTGTAGCGGCTTCTTCCTTCTTGGGTGCACGCTACTGCTGGGAAAACTACCGGGGTATGGACGCGGCTGATCTAGAATTTGCCATCACCTGGATTGGCTTCTGGTTCCAGATTCCCGGCGTCACCCTAGACACCACTGAGGAAATTAACTCCTTTTATGATCGCGGCTTTGATGTTGTGATCTCCGGTCTGGATACGACTGAAATGGTGGTGGTTGCAGGCCAACGTTCAGAAGAGGGCGAAACCGCCAGCGCAATTGCCTATAACCTACGGACGGGTTGTGAACAAGCACCAGCTAGCTGCCTAGGTGTGGTTTACTATCACTGGGGTACAGCTTATGCGCCATTGGTTCAGAGCATCATAGATGGAGCCTGGGAACAATCTTGGGATTGGGTTGCACCAAACTTTGAAGACTTAGACGATGTAGACTCCAACGTGACAGGTTATGATCTTGGTGATGGTCTGAGCGAGGAAGCCACCGAGCAGTTGACCGATTTCATTGATGAGATGACCGCCTACGCCCTGGATGAAGCCAATGCCGATACCATCTTCCTGTGGACAGGCCCTCTCAACCTCCAGGACGGCACAGAATATGCCGCTGATGGTGAAGACGTGCCGCTGGAAGATGTCTGGTATTTGCCGCAACTGCTGGAAGGCATGTCTGGTATTAGTGAATAAACCATCATTCATAGAAAATTGGCATGGAGACCCCCGAACCGAAGGTTCGCCTTTAGCGGGGCCAACCTTTGGTTGGGGGTCGAACTAGAAGTTCGCATGCTCCATCTCCTTTCAAATTTGCTGGACAGGCAGCGTACTATTGGCAACACGGTGTGCTGGCTTCAACGTCTGCTATAATAAGTCGGTACGAAAGGAGCCGGCCTTGAGCGACGAAATCCTAACCGATACCCAGGGCAATCCTGTTTGGAAATCGGAAGTAATGAATAGCGGGATGGATACTCAGCAAGCAGCTTTTGTGATGGGTTAGAAGCAACTGGGAGCGTTCGGAGACGTTGTGAAAACGCCCAGGTGGTGATACGAGCATTGGGCAAGATGGCCGATAGCTACAAGCTGGATCGCAAAACCAGGCGTGAGTTTAGAAAACATGGGCGTTCCCCTACGATAATCGCATCCTCAAGTTCAGGCTGGAGACGCAGAATGTGTCGATCTGGACGCTGGTGCTGGCCGGCCAGCACCAGCTTGACCTTCTACAACACCAGCAAGGCGAGAGCAACCTGGCCTTTATCCAGGGCGAGTTCTACCTCTTCGCCACCTGCGATATGAACGACCCTGCTACAGAAGATGTGAGCAACTATATGGGCGTTGATCTGGGCATTGTGAACATCGCCACCACCGACGATGGGGAACGCTACTCTGGAACCCACGTCAACCAGGTGTGTCATCGCAGCGCCAGAAACTCTAAAAGATCGGGCGAACCAAAGGTTCGACCAAATCGGCCAAACGACTGCTGAAGAAACACGCAGGTCAGGAGCGTCGGTTTGTCCACGATGTCAACCACTGTATCAGCAAGGCAATTGTGAAGAAGGCCAGAAGCCCTAAGGGCGCCGCACCGGACGCGGGATCAGTCTGGAAGACCTGACCGATGTCCGCAAATGGGTACGGCTCCGTAAGCTGCATCGCAGCTATGCAGCGCGAAGCCAATTACATAGCTGGTCGTTTGCTGATCTGGGCATGAAGATCAAGTACAAAGCTCAGATGTACAATGTGCCAGTGGTGTCGGTTGATCCGCGTAACACCAGCAAGATGTGTTCGGCTTGTGATGGTGTGGATCGGTTTAATCGCAAGTTTTTGAATGCACGTCGTGTCGCTTCTCTGGCCCACGCGGACGTGAACCAGGGTTCAGGGGTGTTCACGGTACGGCGTCAGTCAATGCGCCATACGCAGTCACCGCTTAGCCAGTGAACGGCAAGCTCCCGGCTTGAGCCGGGGGTCGTTGACGGGGGATTAGCACCTTCCTTTCGCCTTGCTCCCAGAAATTCAGCGCGGGGAGCACCAGCCAGCTAGCCAGCGACAAGCCACCCAAAGCTGGCTAGCTGAATGGCGTGGATAGAACTTGACTATTTGGGGAAGAATACAGAACAGACCGATTGTTGATACGCACATTCACCTTGGGGGTTAAATGAGGTGCGTTGCGTAGATTACAAAACAAATCATCAGGACCGTTCAACCCACGAGTCAACAATCGCCGGCAGCCTTTCAACTACTTCATAGCCAAATAGAACTTCATCCACATAACCCATATTGAGCATATCAATCATTCGACATAAATATGACTTACCCATATTCCACCCAGTCAGATATGCGTCAACAATCAGAAGATGCTCGATATTGACCTTTTCATGATCTCTTAGTTCCTCAAGTTCAAGTCCATTACCAAATGTAGTCGTATAATAATATTCCTTGATCTCCCAAATAGCAATTGGGTTGACACAACTGGGAAAACAACCATCCACTCTTCGAGCCAGGGTACGGAGTGGCTCATCATTTTGAGTAATCGTCGTCAATTCTCTTGGATCGTAATCACATGGCAAATTTTGCGAATTCGCTTCAATTATCATGTTCACCAGGGCTGTCAGGTATGCTACCCGTTTCTTATCCCCTCTCTGCTTATTCATCGGAATCGGGCAACTTGATTGAATAGGTCTTCCGCCCGACTTGCATCCATAAGTCGGGGTTCTACATAATTATTGAGTATCTCGGCCTGATAGGTAAAGTATTCAATCAGACCGGCAGCCAACTCCGAAGTACGGCCTGATGGATCGAAGAAATGATCTGTTTTCAGATGGCCTCTGGTCATCGCTAGCTTGAGATCGTCCACATGATAAACTCGTACCTGTCCATTTCGAGTGTAGCCAAGCTCTTGCCCTATAGTTCGAACATTCGCCCAGAATTGCTTGTCGTGTTGCAGAAACTTTGGATTAGCTTTCATGATCGAGGCAAATTTGCCGAATCTCAAGAATGTCAAGCCTTCGCTCGCCAGACTCATATTTACTTACAAACAACTGTGGCTTAATCGGCTAGGTTCTGTTGGCTTAAGTTTGCCTCTTTCCGTAAATCTCGGAGTAACGCCTGTAATTTTTTCTGTTTTGTAGTCAATGGCTAATTTGACACAGGCTATACTTATTATCCTAAAATAGGATGCTCTCTTGTGCATGAACAACTTCCGCTATGATTGGTAACAAACAACGATTGGCCCATGAGATTGTCCAGTATTTCCCCGAAAACATGGAAGGACAGACATTGGAAGACGAAGAAGTCACAGATTGATCGTTACTTACTTATTGAAAATTGTCGGCTCTTCCAATGTTCACATCAGCGAACCCAGCATACCATGCCTCGCCCTTATACCCATCGGCAACATCACCCTGGTCGCACCCTATGGGACTTGCCGAAACCCTCAAGCCATTGCCGCCGAAAAAAGTTGCGCGGCGGCAACAAAAGGACGATCCTGCCCACAAGCTCACCTGGGGCCGCCCCCCAGTTCAAAGACAAGACCCAAGAACACGTCGCAACAGGGCAATCTGGGAAATTCGATGGGTCTTGCGTCGTGTCAACCGCTGATAGATAATGGAACACAAACAACCAAAATTGGCTGATGATGAGCGAAAACACACCACAAGACAATCTGATCGGCAAGGTATTGGGGCAGTATCAAATCGAGCAAGAGGTAGGCCGGGGTGGAATGGCAACAGTCTATCGTGCCCGCCAACAGTCCATGAACCGGACGGTAGCGGTCAAGGTACTTCCGCGCAACCTGCTCCATGATCCGACGTTTTACGAACGATTCGAGCGCGAAGTGGATGTCATCGCCCACCTAGAGCATCCACACATCCTGCCTATTTATGACTACGGCCAGGCCGAAAGTGTCCCCTACATCGTCATGCGATTCCTGGGGGGCGGCAGCCTGGAACAACAAATCCGGCGTGGTCTGCCCGATCTCAATGATTTGCAAAAACCCCTGCGTCAGATCGCACAAGCGCTAGATTACGCTCACCAACAGGGCATCATCCACCGTGATCTGAAACCAGGCAACATCATGCTGGATGAAGCCGGGAACGCCTACTTGAGCGACTTCGGAATCGCACGGGTCCTTGGCAGTGACCTGACGGGTAGTATGATTATCGGCACGCCTGCTTATATGTCCCCAGAACAAGCGAACGGCCTGGCGATTGATGCCCGTTCCGATATTTATGCGCTGGGCATCGTGCTCTTTGAACTCATCACAGGCAAAGAACCCTATCAGGCAGAAACACCAATGGCGGTTCTACTCAAGCACATCAACGAGCCTGTCCCCTCGATTCGAAGCTTCCGCGAAGATGTGCCAGAAGCCGTCGAAGACGTCATCGACAAAGCCACAGCTAAAGACCCTGATAACCGCTTCAGTTCGGCAGGCGAAATGGCAGAAGCCTATATTATGGCCTTGCATAATACCGTTGCAGCACCGACCCAACCTGCGCCGACACCAATCATGCAAGCTCAACCCCAAACAGGCGCAATCGAAGCGCCAACGGGTACTCTGTATCAGACTGGCCCGCCGGTAGAGGTCAAACGTGGGCTTTCGACAGGGACGCTCATCACGATTCTACTGGTCACGGTGATTATTGTTGGGGGTGGGATTCTTGGCATTATCTTGACGCAACAAGAACCTCCCCCTGAACCTGTTGTCAATGACCAACCACCCGCGATTCCAACGCCCTTCCCGCGTGCGGATACCATCACACAGGAACGCTACACCATTTCTATACCAAGCGATTGGATTCCGCCTATGCTCCGGCTCGACCACTCGGAAGGGAAAGTCCTGCGCAATATATGGCGTGAAGACAACCATAATGCCTTCGTGAGCCTGACGATCTTTGACGCAGAACTGAACGATGATCCGGTTGTTTTCCGCGCTGCTGTCGATGAATACATCCAGCGTACTTATGGTGAACGGGAACTATTTCATTTTCTGGATGAAGCCGAAGCGGAGGACGGTACAATCCGTCGAAGCTACTACTTCACCCGGCCGAAAACTAATATTCAGAACCCCATCCTTTCCCGCCGTTTGGGAGGGATTGAATCAGGTCAGTTAGATGTGTTCTTGATGCAACGAGAGCATGATCTGGTCATCATGGAAATGTACACTGCCGAGTCAACGGGGAATACGCTGGTGCCCCGAATGCAATTCATCCTGGATTCGCTCCGTGTGAAACCCACCCAAGACCCAGCCTAAATTATTGCGACACAACAATTATATCAGACATTAACATCTCCGAAATTTGTGCGACAATGAGTGACGAATGTTCGCAATGAAAGGTCCATGCTCATGGCGAAGAAATTCACTCCCCCCACAGTTGCCGATGTCACCTACCACTATCTGGGCCTGTTCAAACAACCCGCCCGCCAAAAGGATTTCGATAGTGCGGAACAACAATTCCAAAAGGCGCTCATCCGCACTAACGATGTGCATGATATTCGGGCAGCACTGGCATTAGACAAGCACAACGCACTCCCCGTGCAAATGAAGAGCCCCGCCTATGAACGCTTGCTCGTTCTTTCTGGACGCAGCATTCCCCTACTGCGTGAATATGCACAAATCATGTACGACTATGGCCCAGAATGGCAAGGTTACGCCGATATGCTGTGGCAAGAAGCCAATGAACTTGAAAAAAAGGAAGAACAGTTATGAAAATTACCGACATCACCCCCTATCCCATTTTTGATGGAAAGAAGAATTACCTTTTCGTTGTGGTTGATACTGACGAAGGCATTTACGGCGTGGGTGAATCGGGTATCTCTGGGCGTGAAAAAGCCATCATGGGTGCGCTTGAGCATTTCAAACCCTTATTGATTGGTCTGGATCCCTTCCGCATCGAACACATCTGGCAAATACTATTTCGAGGTGGTTTCTTCCCTGCCCAGCGCATCCTGACCGCCGCCATTTCCGCCATTGATATTGCACTTTGGGATATCAAAGGCAAGGCGCTCAATGTCCCTATCTATGAACTGCTGGGTGGTTTAGCACGGGATAAGGTCGTGTGTTACCCTCATATCGGCGGACATGGTATGGAAATCACACCGATGGTCGAAGCAGCCCAGGCGAAAGTCGAACAAGGTTGGAAGTTTGTGCGCTACGGTCTGCCACATAATGGTAAAATCTTTGAACCGCGCCCATCCGTCCTAACCGCGATCCAACAGATGCAGGCCATCCGCGAAGCCGTTGGTAAGGACATTGAAATTTGTATTGACGTTCATACTCGGCTCGATTTGCCCGATGCGGTGTGGCTGTGTCGTGAACTGGAACAGTTCGATCCCTTCTTTGTCGAAGACCCACTGCGCTCGGAAAACCCTGATTCGTTTAAGACGCTGCGCCCACGGACTACCGTACCACTGGCAGCCGGAGAACAATTTAGCTCCAAGTGGGAATTCCGGCAGTTGATCGAGGAAGAGTGGATTGACTATGCCCGCATCGATCTGTGCATCGTCGGTGGTTTTACCGAAGCCAAGAAGATCACGGGCTGGTGTGAAACCCACTACATCAAACTGGCGACCCACAACCCGCTGGGGCCGGTGTCATCGGCTGCCTGTCTACACCTGAATCTGGCCTCGCCCAACGTTGGCGTACAGGAACAACCCCGCATGCCCGGTGAACACCTGGCAGATGTCATCCCAGAACAGATCACATGGGAAGATGGCTATGTATTGCCATCAGACAAGCCCGGTCTCGGTATTACATTTGACCAGGACGCAGCTAGCAAGTACGAATTCAAAATCTATGAGCGCACTTACCTGCAGCGCGAGGATGGTTCTTTCACGAATTGGTAGACGCAAAGTACAGAAGTATGGGAGCGAACCGCATCAAGCTGTTGTTGCCCGTTGTTATCCTGATTGTTGGCTTTGGGTTGCGGATATACGCGCTGGATGACTTCAACATGAATTGGGATGAGGGCTATTCCAATTGGATCGTTCATCTGCCCTTTGGCGAGATGATCGAAACCACTGCCCGCGATGTCCACCCCCCGTTTTATTATCTACTTCTGCGCTTCAACAACATTATCAACGGTGATGGTGAATTTGTGATGCGGTTCCCATCTGTGTTGCTAGGAATGCTGGGAATGGCACTGACCTTTGCGCTGGGCAAGCAGGTCGGCGGTTATTGGGTTGGTGTACTGGCGCTGCTGTTGTTGGGCATGATTCGGGCCAACATTGACATCGCCCAACTAATGCGGATGCACGTCCTGGCGATGGTCTTCTCGACGGCGGGCATGTGGTCGGCCCTGCGGTTCTGGCAGAATCCTAACAGGCGCGGGGCGGCACTGATTTATGTGCTGTGTGCGGCAGGATCACTTTATAGTTTCTATCTGGCGGTGGTCTTCCCTCTAGCGGCGAACATGGCGTTTTTGATTATCTGGTTATGGCGTCTTGGCGAACAGCACACTTTCAACCGTGTGTTGTTCATGCGTTGGGTGGGCTTGCAGATTGCAGCGGTGGCTTTGTTTTTGCCCTGGGTGTTGTATGCCATTACACGGATGCATGGCTGGAGCGCCGAACAGGACACCTCCTTCATTTTCTTTTTGCAGGTTTACTTTGTCGTGTTGACCACAGGAGTCTCTACCTTCTGGGATTCGTTCATCCCCTGGGTAATTGCAGCGCTGGCGTTGCTGGGTGCGGGAACTGTGCTGATTTATCAATCAGGGCGACGACTAAAAAACAACCATCAGATCAATAACCTAACTATGCTGCTCGCCTCAGTTTTTTCGCCCGTTCTGGTGGTGTTTTTGTTGACGCTACCATTTCACAACCTGGGTCGTCCGTTGGCGGCGCGTTATCTGGTGCTACTGGCGCCTGGATTCTATGTGTTGGGGGCGTGGACGGTGATCATACTGGCGAAGCGCCATCTTGTCTTTGCCATCGCTGCTCTGATTTTGCTGGTTGGACTGGCAGCGGCAGGACTAGCACAGACACATAAAGGGCAGGTACGGCGTGATCTCTATACGGCCCTCTCCAAGACCTTGACAGCGCATCGTCAGCCGGGTGACAGCGTGGTGCTACATGATGATTGGGCATGGCCTCTGTTTGAAAACAACTACGATGGCGCTTGGGTCAAAGTGCCGAACGAAAGTGTGCTGGATGAAGCTTTTGCCAATTTGATCTTAGAACCCGTTTGGGCTGAGTCAGATGCGGTATGGGTTGTGCAGCATCCGGGGTCGCTCGTGAGTGACCCAAACCATCAGATTGAGAATTGGTTGAGCCGCCACGCTATTCATCAAGAAACCTGGGAATACAATGAGAACCTGCTCTCGGTTTATGTTCGTGTGCCAGAGCGAGTCGATACGCTGAACGATCTGGCCGGTGCGATTCCGCCCAAGCAAATTGACGGAGCCACAAGCTTGATAGCCATCGAGCCACCGCTGCGCCGCTATCCAGTGGGCGATGATGTGCATTTCGCTCTGTATTGGGAGATTGCACCGTCTGAATCGGTCAAGATTGAATTGGTCAGCGATTCAGACGAACAAACATTTGAGTTCGATGTGCCCCAGGTCACACAGGGCGTCATTCGACAGGCTATCAGCGTCCCCTTGCCCCCTGATTTGCCCGCTGGAACCTATCGCCTACAGTTGATGCAGGATTCGCCGATAGAACTGGCAAAACTCGAGGTCGTCAATTTGATGGGGGATGTCTACGCCGATGAAGCAGCCGTTACAAATCGACTGGATTGGCAGCTTGGTGAGCAAGTTGAACTGCTGGGTTACGACATTAACAGCACCTCTTTCCATGCTGGCGATGAAATCACAGTAACGCTTTACTGGCGCACCAATAGCGTGCTGAAGGATCGTTATAAGGTGCTAGTGTATACACTGGGCGATTGGAATGTTATGACGGATAATCCACTCTGGGGGCAGCAGGATAGCGAACCCCTCAACTGGAATTTGCCGACGACGTACTGGCAGCCAAATACGATCATCCGCGATACTTACCGCTTTGAAATTATGGACTATACCCCGCCCGGCGAATATCAGATTGGTGTGGTGATGTACAACCTGCTGGATGGTGTGCGCCTCCTGATTGCAGACACTGACGGTAATCCATTGGGCGATACATCAATCCTGACGCCTGTTATGGTACGTTGATATTCCAAATCCGGGCGGAATCCCCCAAGCTTGACCACGACAGCAAGTGGGTTCCACCCGGTGACCAGGCCATGCCGCTGATGGAATCGTTATGCTGGATGATTTGTACGATGTCGCCTGTGCGCAAGTCAATTACATAGCCCCGATCACCAGCGTGATGGTAGGTGGCGATCAATTGCCCGTTAGGATGCCAGCGGACTTCATGAAAGGCCGGCATATCCTCAAGGTGAATGACCTCGTGGCCTGTATGCACATTCCAAATCTGAATCAAACCATCATTGGCCCTATGTGTAAGTAGGTGAATACTATCAGGTGAAAGGGCGATAGCGCTGATGGGACCTTCGCCCAGCCGGAACTTGAGGACAGAGGTTTGCACAGCCCAAATATAGACCTGCTCCCGGTCTTCTGGCAAGCTTAGGACATGGCGGTTATCCAACCAGAAAGCGTTTTGAACCAAACCATCGTGGTCAAAGGTGCGAATGGGTTCGCCTGTTGTGGCATCCCAAATGTACAACTTATGAAAGGCTGCGCAGTCATCGCCAAAGCAAAACGAGGCGACATTAACACGCATCAGAATGGCGCTTTCATCAGCGTTCCATTGGGCATCATAGATCAACGCATCCTGGATTATGAGTTCATGCAGTGGTTCGCCTGTTAGGGCATCCCAGATGCGAGCTGTGCCATCCGTACCCCAGGTCAAGATTTGTGTCTCGTGCCGATTCCAGCTTGCGCCCAGGACGGCGTTATCACGCCCATGTGGCAGGAGGAAGATACGAATCCCAGTGGCGGCATCCCAAACTGATGCTGCACTGTTGGAAAACGATGTCCAGGTCAAAACTTGTGATTCAGCTTCATTCCAGACGGCGCCATAAACCTGTATCGGGGTGTCTGTCTCGTTGATACGGTAGTCGTGATAGAATTGCATTTGCTCCTGGCCTGTGATCGTATTCCAGATACGGGTCGTGTTGTCCCATGACCAGGTGAGCAACTGGGTACCGTTGTGGTTCCAGCGCCCATCAGAGATGGGACTGATGTCATAGGGGAGTTCAAGGCTTTGTTGACCCGTCGCCACATCCCAAATCTGAATGCGATCCTTTCTTGCCCACAGGGCCACCTGTGTGCCATCCGGATTCCAGTGTGCCCGTTGGATACCGCCTGCGGCTGGCAAAATTCGGGGTATTTGCCAGGTGATCGCCCCACTCTCATCAAACTGCCATGCTGTCACTTGTGTGCCATCACGATTGAGAATCGCTTGCGAGATTGGACGGTCAGGCTCGAAGTGGATGAGGTCTTCTCCAGCTTGATTCAAGATGGTAATGGTCTTGTCAGAGTAAGCAGCAGCCAGCGGCTCCGCCCAGTCCACACCAAGCAACGGCGCAGCGAATTGGCGCTGCCAGACAATCTCAATTCGGTTCATGTCCCACATTTGCAACGAGCCATCCCGTAGGAATAAGGCTGCTAATCTGCCGTCATCGAGCCAACTCACACTGTGGACGGTATCTACCATACGCACGAGTTCGACCCCGGTTTGGCTGTCCCACAAACGCGGGGGCTGGTCAAAGGGTATGGCAAGGATGCGGTGGCCATCAGGATGCCAAAGGGCGGTTTGGATGGGATACTCATGCGTCAGGGAGTGAACCAATGTTTCTGTCTTGATATCCCAGATATGGATTTCCGAAAACGACGCACAGCCTTTGCAGAAAGGGGGTGACTTCGCCCAGACTATAATTTGTCTCTCATCAGGGCTCCAGACGACACCGCCTGTATGGGTGCCACCAAGCGCGGGGAAATGGGCGACTTGCCGTGCCAGGTGTCCTGTCACATGCCACAGGCTGGCGCTGCCGGTTGCTGCCCAGGTGAGGACTTCATGACCATCCTGGCTCCAGGCTGCGCCCAGAATCGGCGGGTTCTCATGGGATAGAGCATGAACCAACGCCCCTGTTGTAGCATCCCAAATGCGAGCTGCTGGGTCATGTTCCGTCCAGGTCAAGATGAAGTCTTGTGTTTGGTTCCAAGCCGCACCCAATACGGGACCGGGTGTGTCGCTGGTGTTGTCATGGCGCAAGGTCATCAAGCGTTCCCCTGTCCCCACTTCCCAAACATGGGCGGTATCATCCTGGGCCAATGTAATAATCTGAGAATCGTCCGCCTTCCAGATCGCATCCAGCAAGATGCCGGGTTCGTAGATGAGTTCGGTCTGACGGTTACCTGCCCGGTCCCAGACCTGGGCTGTTTCGCCGAGAGTCAGCAGCAATTCGCCGGAATGGCTCCAGATGGCCGTGCGGATAGGCTGTGCGGCTTGGCCATCGATACCTGTAAATCCAATAACGAATAGGAGGAAAAGGTTAAGATATTTAAGCATGAGTTATGAAAAATAGGTAAATAAAGGGCTGGAAGTATTGCGGCAAATTACGATCTAGGCATATACTGTAAGTGAGCAAATGTTCATGGCATAAGTTCATCTCCTTGATATAACGGGCACATCCTTTTCGTTCCTCTCCTGTGTGATAATTTGAGATGTGCCCGTGTCTTTCCCCCAGAATAGCCCCTAAGTACCACGCCCAACAGCCAATCTTAACATATAAGAGACCAAAAATCGTAAATAATGTATATACCGTAATTTATGGAATACATGTATGAGAAAAGTCCTGATAGTTGATGATTATATGATTAACCAACGCCTCTATACCCATATTCTGCGACGGGGCGGCTATGACACCTTGTATGCCAATAATGGAGTCGAGGCGCTGGATGTGTTAGAACAAGAACAGGTCAATCTGTTGATTTCTGATTTGGAGATGCCAGAGATGGATGGTCTTGAACTGGCGGAGCAAGTTCGCGCCCATCCCAAAATCAAGGAACTGCCGATCATCATGGTGACAGGCAGCGGAGTTCCGGATGATGAAGCACAGGCCAAAGCGCTTGGGATTAATTATTTCCTGCATAAACCTGTTGGCACGCGTGAACTTCTGGAAGCCGTCAACCTACTCTGTGCCACGACTTGACAGAAAAGAGCTTGAGCCCACCCTACGGTCCACAACAAATTCATCGGTGCTGTGCAAACCGATTCTTAGTCTGGTAGATGCTGTTGGTGCGCCAATTCAGCAGCACATTCAGCAACTTTTGCCGTTGTTCAAGCTCACTTGCCCATAGATTATGGCATTCATCAGGATCATCCTTCAAGCTGAACAACTGGCCTTCGTCGCTATCAACAAAATGGACCAGCTTCCAGTCCTGGCTACGCACCATTGTCATGAAGTTGCCCTCATAAATGCCATCAGGTGGATGTTCAGCAAAAACATACTCACGCCCAGACCACGCCTTGCCTTTGAGCGCTGGGAGTAGCGACTCAGCTTGCATATCGTCCGGCGGTTTCACACCTGCCAGTTCCAGAAGGGTGCGTCCAATGTCCATCAATTGACATTGTGCATCATATTGTTTGCCCTTGGCAATCTGCTGCCCCGGCGACCAGACGATCAGTGGCACACGGGTGATAATGTCATACATCGTCCACTTTTGGATATGACCGTGATCGCCCAGGCAATCGCCATGATCCGAGGTGAAAATCACGATGGCGTTGTCCAGATAGCCCTGTTGATCAAGGACAGTTAGAATCTGGCCAATCTTTTCATCAATCATGGTCACATTAGCCAGATAATAAGCCCGCAAGCGCTGAATCTGTTTATCGCTCGGCTCATCTAGATGGACGACTGAATCGTGATCAATGCGGAAATTGTGTTCACGCAGATTTTTGAAAAAACTTGGCTGGCCTTCAATGTCTTCCGGTGTGACGTTGGCTTTGGGCAGGTGACGCTCTATATACGATTCGGCATAGCGTGGCACAGGGTCATAGGGCGGGTGCGGGCCAGGGAAACCGATTTGCAGGAATAGCGGCTCGGTCTGGGGGTAACTTTCTAACCACCACTTTGCCATCTCACCCACGAACATGTCGGATTGCAACCCCTCTGGCAGTTCCCAATCGAACGCCCCCATGCTCTCGCGGTAATCCTCCCGCTGACGATAGAGTTCACGCTGCTGCTTGACATAGCCACGTGCTTGCAGGGCTTTATCCCATTCATCGAAATAGTAGCGGCCTTCCAGATAACGGTCTTTGTTCTCAACGACATAACGCTCATGGAAGCCCAACGGAGTCTCAAAAGGTTGGGTGTGCATCTTGCCGATGTTGACACAATGATAGCCACTGTCGGCAAGTTGCTCGACCCAAGAATGTTGCCAGAGGTCGGCATTTTTGAGGATGCCCGTCACATGGGGATAGTAGCCCGTAAACAGGCTGGCTCGGGCGGGCGCACACGACGGCGCAGTAATATGACAGTTGTTAAAACTCACGCCCTCATTCACCATGCGGTCTAAATTGGGGGTGTCCATATACGGGAAGCCCAGGGCATTGATGGTATCAAAACGTTGTTGATCAGTGATCATGAAAATGATATTGGGGCGCTGGTCGCTCATAAATATCTCCTCTGCCGAAATCTTATCCCTACAACCTTACCGCTTTCGGCATACAGAATAAAGGGAATCAGCTGACCTGAGTTTGCTTGAGCGAGAAAGGACACATATAGAAGCGTGCAACCGCTATCGACCCCTTGTGATGTATTTGAAGTCCGGGCAGGTCAGCACCACCGTCACCTTAACCCACTTACCTATTTTTGCAACACGCTGATGAGTTTAGTTTAATAGGGGGCTAGGGAATCGCAAGGTTGAATCACCTAATGATTCGTCACAAGCTTTTGTACGATTTGTCGTGTACAATTTGTGGGCTGTTCCGAGTAAGTGTCAGCCCTGTTGAAATTTAGTCAATCTCTAAACTGAAAGACACACAATCTTGCTAGCAATTATTCTAATCCTACTCACCTGGGCCATCATCTTCCCGACCCTGTTGGGTATTGGAGCCGTTGTTCTGTCCAGATTTGGATTGCGAATGAATAAGCTTAACTATGGTTTCATGGCCTTCTGGGCAGGCTTTGCACTCACGATTGCCATCCTCCAAATCTGGAACTTCGTTCTTCCGATCAACCATCTCGCACGTATTTTACTGATTGCCTTTGGACTTTTCGGCCTAAGATTAAATCGGCGCAAACTTTATCAAGCAGTTCAAAACATGCCCTGGCGGATGGTAGCACTCATCATACTATTGCTCATCTGGCTGGCTAATCGCTCGATTCTCCTCCCCGACAACTATGATACCTGGCTCTATCACCTCAATGCTGTGCAATGGCCTTCAACCTATCCGATTGTACCTGGACTGGGGAACTTGCACACTCGCCTTGGTTTCAGCAGTTCCTATTTTCTTTATCCGGCAACCCTCAATACAAGCATCTGGTTTGATCGTCCCTACCATGTCACATCTGGATTGTTGTTTGCTGTGCTGTTGGTGCAGTTTGTATGGCAAGGTTGGCAAGTTTTCAAAAAGCCAACAGGGGCAAACGCTTTTGATTTCATCATGATTCCGGTGATTCTGCGGGTGATGCTCTTACCTCGTAGTATACCCAGTATCTCCAATGATCCGCCCCTGACCATATTACTGATTCGATCATAACAAATTAAAGATGCTGTCCTAAATGAACCCGGTCAATGCAAGACTGAATCACATCAGATTGATGTCGTAATCGAGCAATGGCTTTGCGCAGCTCATCGCGCAGTTCATCCAGTGTGTGGCAGCACAGGTTTTTCATTCATCTCCACGTACTTCAGATACTGCCAAATGCCCTCGGTGGGGATCAAATCGGGTGCATAGCTCCGGGAGCTGCTCCACGTGAATACGCCGGGCAGCGCCTGCCCGGCGAAAGTCTTTGAGCGCTTGTCCCCGATGAGCGGTCAACCCAGGCCAAATAATGAGCAACGGGCCGGCAATTTGCCGGAGCAGATGCTTCAAAAACGGCCCGATCGGCTCCCCCTTGAAGGCTTGCTCTTGCATCTGAACATAGAGCTTGCCGTCTGGCGTGATCGCACTAATCACCGAAAGGTGATCCCACCTCAAGGGAACACGCAGAAGCGGTGTTTGGCCTTTGGGAGCATAGGTCAGGACTGCCGCTGCCAGCAGATAGCAGCCCGCTTCATCCATAAACACTAGGGTTCGTCCTTCACGTTCGGCTTTTTTTGAAGCTCCTGCCATGTTGCAGTCCGCCACCGCTCAATCGCTTGCTCATTGCGTTGCGTGGCACGCTCAATTGGCTTCTGACGGCTCCAACCGATTTGACCTAACAAGCGCCCCACAGGGCTGAGGGAACACTGCACACCAAACTGTTGCGTGATGACCTGGGCAACACGGGCACGGGTCCACACATCGCCACCAAATCCAGAGGCTTCTGCACCGCGACTTAACACGGTCGGCAATTGCTCCACTTGCTCCGATTTCAGGCGGGGTTTGGACCCACCTCCTTTGCGATGGCGCAACCCGTCCACGCCTTCATCGCGGGCTTTTTTAAGCCATTGGCTGACTGCCCCTTCGGTGACCCTCGGCTATATCTTGCTGCTTCCAGCCTTGTAATCGTCTGGCTTCTCGCCAGTTTTCCGGTTGTTTCTTCTTGTTCTCATTCATTCCACCATTTTACAACATCTTCTTGAGAAAGTTGTGGCTGGATCAGTAGGCATCATCATCGCCTCGCAAGTTCTCCATCTAATAATAGCCGACGAAGAACAGCCTTCGCTGTTTCCCGTATTCTATATCGCATTGTTGGCTTCGGTGGGTGTCGCCATTAAGTTTAGTTTTGCTGCATTGGGTGGCTGCATGACCTTACTAACAATCGCTACTTATTGGAAGCATCTCGGTCAGGTATTCAGAGCATTTGGACTATCCCTAATAGCCACCGGGTTTGTCTTTATCCCTATGATGGCGCGTTCCGTGGTTATGACCGGCTATCCATTATACCCCCAGACAATGGGGGCATTTGCGGTTGATTGGCGTATTCCTGCTGAAAAGGCCGAACTTGAAGCCGAGACCATTACCATCTGGGCACGAAATGCAAATTTACCCAATGGGGAAGCATTAGAGGAGTGGTGCACACCCTGGATCAATCATCTGGCCAAGCAGCAATTCGCTTTCAGATTTCCAACCAGCATATTGCTCCTGGCAATCATTATCTATGTGTTTCACCTTGCATCACCAGGCCGACGCAGGCAGATCAAACCAATGAACCCACTTTATTTAGGCTTTTTGGGGAGTGCAATTGTAGCAATTGTATTCTGGTTTATGACTGCACCTTCATTACGCTTTCTGGGCGCATCCTACTGGATTCTATGTGTGGGTGCGTTGGCTTTCACCATGGATCACATCCGTTGGCGAAAGACAAAGATTTTGCGCTGGAGCATTATCGCCATCGCCGCGCTTGTTATGGTAAATGCCATCCCATTATTTCTTGAGGCGCCCTGGCAACAACCTGACCCAGATCATGGCCTCTATCGTTTCGAGCCACCAGAAGTGGAACTTTACATTACCAATTCCGGGTTTGAGGTGATGACCCCTGTTATACGTGACCAATGCTTTGATGTGCTGCCCTGTTATCCAAAGCCAGAGCCAGAACTGAACTTACGCAATTCAAATGATATCGCTGATGGCTTTAGATTGGGTTCATCCGAATAACAACAGCCATAGCAGCCAACCGACCACCATCCACAAGCCGAACTGCCCGTGCAGTCTGGCGGTGCGGCCTTGGGCTTGATGCAGGCATGCCACTTGAGTACTTGTAGAGTAAATTTGATTGAGGCGGTAGGCTTCTGGTCCGGTGATCAAGACCAGTAGTAGTGAAGGTGGTGGAACCAGTCCCGCCAGCACCAATCCAGCCAATGCAATATAGGCCCCGCCTACCAGGAACGTGTACTCATAGCGGGCAAACTTGATGCCAAACATAACAGCCAATGTGCGCTTATTGATGGCCCGGTCTGCTTTGATGTCACGGATATTGTTTGCATGGAGGATTGCCGCCACCATGAACGAAATGGGCAACGAAATCCAGATCAGATCAACATAGACGTTCGTGTTCATCACGTAGTACGCGCCCACGACAATCATCGGCCCCATAAAAATACCAACCATGAGTTCGCCCAGGCCATTATAAGCCAGTGGAAACGGCCCTGCTGTATAGGTGATGGCAACCAGCACACCGCCAATGCCGATTCCCCACAGTAAAGGGCCACTTTGTGACAGCAGAAACAGGCCAATGAGCGAACCAGCAACCGTGCTAGCAATTGCACCCGTCAATACCTCTCGTGGCGTCAGGATTTGTTGCTTGATAATCATGCCCTGTCCGGCCTCTTTGAGTTCATCCGCCCCGCGCACATAATCAAAATACTCATTGATCAGATTGGCAGCCGTCTGCAACAGCACCACGCCCAGCAACGCCAGTACAAACGGAATCAAGCGGAAGACACCATCCTGGATGGCAACCGCAGCCGCCACCCCCATCGGTACATAGGCCGCCGTAAACATACGTGGACGAGTGGCGCTGTACCAGGCGGCGAGGCGCGGATGACTTTGAATGAATGATTGCATCGTCTTGCTCTCTTCTATCAATCAGCCCTGACGCGTGATTTCAACACCAGGACACAGTTCATACTCAAAGGCGTGATAGACCGTTGTGACTTCCATTCCGGCGCGTTCGTAAAGACGTGTCGCATGGGTCAGGCTGCTGCCGTCTACATTGAGCATCGCGCCCCGTTTCCCTCGTTTATAAAGTGAACGAAAAGCAAAATGGAGCAGGGCCAACCCCAACCCTTGACGCCGATGGGCGGGCAGCACACCCACAATATCAATCTCACCAATCGTCTCATCTTCTTCTGTCGTTGGCAGGACGATCAGAATGGCAGCATTTTCATCACCTCTTTTCGCCACCGCATACAACGCCGGGTCAAAATGGCTGCTTGCCTGAACAATCTGCTCCCAACGCGCCAGCACCGCCTCAAACGGTTCATCCTGGCTGCCACGATGGTCGCGGAAACTGATTTGATGCGCCTGGGCAATATCAGAAAGTGTCGTCCCATCTGCCATCGTCAGAATACGATAGCCTTCCGGTAAGATTGGCTCCGGTGGTGGTTGATCGAGTAGGATATTCATGATGTAAGATTGGCGGGTCTCGGCTGCACCAATGCTTTCTAACAACACAACACCATCATCCAGTGGCGTGAATAACTGCACGACCACCCGCGCTTCCACTGGGGTATCAGACAAGACCAGCCGCGCCCGTTCCAATCCCATTTCGATCAATCGTGTGCCGACACCCCGGCCACGATAATCCGGGTGCGTATATCCATACAGATAAGGTCGAACAGGCGGCTGACGCACAATCCGAAATTCGGCATAGCCGACCATCGTCTCCTCACTCGTGAATGCACCAAACAGATCAGTAGTAGGGTCGAAACCAAACAGCAGCATATCACCCCGAAAATCCTCAAAGCGCTGCGCATAGCCGCCATAGATCTCGCACGATTGCACACCATACAATGCGTACAGAGCGGCCAGGTCATCATTGGTACAGGCTCGGTAGTTCATATCAGGCACGTTTACTATCCTCAACCATCTACTCATTGTACTTGCCACCTATCCAGAAAAAAAGTTAAGGGTTGATACACTCAAATTGAGGTTACAAAATATAATTCATGGGGCCGGGTAAACGCAAACCGTACATCCAATAGGAGATTTCATACGATGAAGCATATAACCCGAACAGCGCTGGCTGTGATAATGCTCACGGTGGGATTCATTGCTCAGGCACAAACAGATGAATCCATGATTGACCCGAACAATATCTTCGTAGAAGGGGTCATTTGGACGCGCATTGAAACTGATACATCGCCACAGGCAAGGGTGGATTTCCAAAATAGGGTGATTGCAGTATTTGACGGGGATGAATGGCACTCGTTTCCCTATCCACCCAATGTGGATTCTGTTGGTGATGCCACATTAAGGCCTGATGGTATGGTCGTTGTTATGTTATCTCGACTGGGCGACAATATGCGACCGGAAAATGTTTGGCTCCTAGACCCACAAACAAGTACCTATGTACATCCCCCAATGGTATGTGAGGGAAACGTCATCAAAGCAATGCCCGGTGAAACAGGTGAATGGGTTATAGGGCACAACAGCGAAGATACTTTTCTATGCCACTCTGGAACGGGGCAGATACGTGATGTTCTCCCAAACGGCCTAGATGCATGGCGCCTTTTCCCGTCGCCTAACGGTCATTATTTTGTCTTGACAGCCATGGACTGGAATTCGGATGGCGATTTCCTGGTTTTCGCATATAGGCTAGACGCGGACGAGCTATCCCTGCTTGGCAAAGCCAGCCGTGATCTAGATCGGACTGTTCATATGTGTGGGTGGGTCAGCAACACACAGGGGGCGTTGTGCGCCCCGGATACTTACCGTTCGTGGCCAGGAACAACATATTACGCTTTTGACGTTACACAAGCAGACAGCCTCGTGCTTGCCTTCAATGGCTGGCGTGCGAACACCTTTCAAATTGATAATCCCTCACGTTATGTTTCTCTCTTCTCGCAAAATTATGCTGCTTCGATTATGGGTGGTTCAGGCCCAGACCACATTCCTTGTACGCTGACGGTGTACGATGCGGAACAACTACTTGACCTGGAATTCGGGTACGAATGTTTAATTTTGAGCAGCGGGCCATTTGAGATGGAAACGGCGCCTTATTATCGTCATGGTGATACGATTTACTATGTGACAGTCCAGAGTGAGACGGCGACTGTGGCCACCCTCTACAGCTATGACGCCAGAACATTGACGCAGCACCAGATTTTCACTGGCGATATCCAAAACATCCTCAGTGTTTCTCCAGACGGACGTTATATCGTGTTGCTCATGGGAAAGTACGGGGGAACCCCCGGCAATTTTTCAGTCGCAATCATGCATGTGGAAGACGGTATGTTTCACAGATTTGTATACCCTGTTTACTCGACAGATCAGATCGTGTGGTGAAGGGAGGCCAGTGTTATCAATGATCATATTCCTCCATCTCTTCGTTGAATTACGTTCAACGATGATTCCAGCATAGATGTTGTCCTTACTACGAGCGACAGTTTGGGCATTGACGATTGGGTATCATTAACGACATCGCCTAAGCCTTGGCTACGCACAGATAACACCGTGGTTGATCTACGTAATTTTCAGACAATTCAGGTTTTACGAAAAGGCGTTGAGGACATCTATGATGTTTACGTACAGTGGTTACCCGAAGGTGATCTTGAGGTGCGTGTGTCTATCTCGGGTACGTCGGCGCGCTTCCGTGTCGCTTTGGAACAATAAACTAAAATAGTTTAATACAAGTGATAGACAACGTACTATCTTATGCATTATCCATGCTCAGCAACATGCGTTTGCCAAGTCCCCATAATAATTTTTGTGTAGCTGCACAACCTTCGTGATGTCATTCACTTGTGAGCGGCTGGAGAGTGCATATGAAGTATCTTTTTGTTGTGGCAACAATGCTGTTAGGTATTGTTGTATCCTCACAAGATGAGCCTCTACCGAATTATCAACTGCGTGAGTTAACAGCACAAGATTTTGGATCTTCACAGCTATCTATGTCCGATTCCGGTTGTGTGATATGGAAGAACAGGCTAAGAATTGTTATGCTTTGTGGCATTATCCAATACGCCTGGAGTCAATTGATGTTTACTAATAAGGCCCTCGCCAAGTTACGCAACAACGAACCCGTGTTTGGCGTGATGACCCGCAGTACCGATCCGTATATTATTGAATTCATGGGCTATCAAGGCTTTGATTTCCTGATTCTCGATGGCGAACACAGCGGCCTATCCCCATTCCAGTGTGAGCAACTCGTCCGGGCCGCGGAAGTTAGCGATGTGACGCCACTGGTGCGTGTTACCACCAATGCCAAGCATATCATCTTGCGGTATCTGGACACAGGTGCACAAGGCGTCATGGTCCCCCAGGTCAATTCGGGTGCAGAATGTGCAGCAGCGATTGATGCGGTGAAATTTTATCCCCGTGGTTCACGCGGCCTGGCGGGTTCACGAGCAGCAAATTATGGTCAAAAGATGAACCTCCCGGACTATGTGGGCAAAGCCAACAATGAAACGCTTACCTTGATACAGGTTGAATCAAAAGAAGCGGTAGACGACATCCATGCGATTTTAGATGTTCCCCATGTTGATGTACTCTTTATTGGGCGCACGGACTTATCGCAGTCGTATGGCTTTCCAGGGCAGGCGACGCATCCAACTGTGATGGAAGCCACCAACAGCGTCATTGAAGCCTGTCATGGCAAGGGCGTCCCCTCGTCCGTTCTGGTGAAATCAACAGATGAGGCCAAAGAATGGCTGGATAAGGGCTGCTTGATGATTATGACAACACTAGAAGCCATCTTCGGCAAAGCCTGCAAGGATTTCGTCAACAATGTGTAAGGATACACCACCTTGAAAATCGAACTCCGCCACATCCACAAGCGTTTTGGCCCGGTTCATGCCAACAATGACATCAACCATACCTTCGGTGAAGGCAAGATCATCGGCATCCTCGGTGAAAACGGTGCGGGCAAATCCACGCTGATGAAGATCCTGTCTGGTTTTCAGCCTGCCGACAGCGGCAAAATCTGGATCAACGATCAAGCGGTGGATTACACTGGGCCGCTGGCTGCGATTGCACACGGCATCGGCATGTTGCAGCAAGACCCTCTGGATGTGGGGGCGTTTACTGTCCTAGAAAATTTTACTTATGGCGCGGTGGGCAGCCTGATGCTCAACCGGGCACAAATCCGCAACCACCTCCAACAGACTTGTCAACGCCTCGGTTTTGATCTGTCACCGCACATGCTTATCAATCAGTTGACGATTGCCCAACGGCAGCAGTTAGAGATTGTGCGCCTGCTGGCATTGGGTGTCACCACACTAATTCTCGATGAGCCAACAACAGGTATTTCCGCCGAACAAAAAGACCTACTCTTCGAGACGCTGCGCAGTCTGGCACATCATGACGGCATGACCATCCTACTCGTTTCCCATAAGCTGGAAGATGTGATCGTACTCTGTGACGAGGTGATGGTGCTGCGGGCAGGTGTTAAAGTTGGTGAACGGCAGATGCCAGCGACCAAGACAGAGCTGGTCACCATGATGTTTGGGCAAGCGATGATTCTGGAACCGCGTGAACGTTCCAAATTGGAGGGTGTACCCCCTGTGCTGGAACTGCGCAACGTTCATCTGAGCGATTCGCGGCTTGATATGCCCAACACCAACCTGCACATACAGCGGGGTGAGGTCATTGGTCTGGCGGGGTTAGACGGCAGTGGGCAAGAATTGTTGATGCGGGCTGCCGCTGGCCTTAAAAAAACACAGGGCGGTGATGTGCTGGTCAACGGCCTCAAAATGACTGGACAGCCCTATCGTCTGTTTATGAAAGCAGGCATTATCTTCGGTGCTGCGGGACGCTTGGAAGAAGGTCTCATTGCGGGTCTGACGCTCACCGAACATATGGCACTCATCCACGAAACCGGTACGATGATTGATTGGCAGCGCATCCGCCAATATACCGACTCACAAATCCAACATTACAACGTGCGCGGACAAGCCCAACACACTATGGAGATGCTCTCCGGGGGCAATCAGCAACGGGTTTTGATGGCGATCCTACCCGAAAACGCCCATGCTTTGATCTTAGAGCAACCTACACGCGGCCTTGATGTGGATTCTGCTCACTGGATTTGGGAACAGTTGTTGGCGCGGCGCGAAGACGGTACGGCCATCGTCTTCAGTTCACCTGACCTGGATGAGATTATGCTGTATAGTGACCGTATTATCGTGTGCTTTGCCGGACAACTTTACATTGTGAATGACCCGGACGCCGTCAATGTCAATGATCTGGGACATTATATCGGAGGGGAATTCCCGCAATGAGCTTACGTCGCGTTGCTCTTCAGGCTGTTTTGATCTTCGTTCCAGTGATTGTGGCCCTGGCCTTGACCGCTTTACTGATTACACTTCTTGATAAAGATCCGATAAAAGTCTTAGAAACCACCTGGGACGGCGCATTCCGCGACCAGAAACGGATCGCCAGTGTTTTTAACTTTTGGATTCCCCTGACCTTAGCCAGCATCGGCCTGGTCATCACCTTCCGGGCGGGGCTGTGGAACATCGGTATTGAAGGTCAGATGGTGTTGGGTGCGGTCTTCGCCAGTTGGTCTGCACAATTTGTTGATCTGCCTCATGTCCTCTTGATCCCGTTGAGCATCGTGCTGGCAGCCTTGGGTGGGTTGTTGTGGGGTTTGCTGGCGGGTACCCTCAAGACACGCTTCGGTGTGCATGAGATTTTTGGTGGTGTTGCCCTGAACTTCATCGCCGCCAACCTGACCATTTACCTCATTTCTGATCCCTGGCGGCCTGAAGGCGAAACCTCGCTAACCTCCGCGCCCTTCCCCAATGCGGCCCAATTGGGCTATATCAGCGGCGATTTTCAGGTCAGCTTACTCTATCTTGTGCTGAGCTTCGGCTTTGCCATCGGCATGAGCGTGCTGCTGGCTGCAACTCGCTGGGGGTTGATGCTCAAAGCGACGGGCAAAAATCCCCGTTCGGCACTGCTCCTGGGCATTCCAACGGAACGCACCTCCCTTTCGGCCTTTGTCGTCTGCGGGGCGCTGGCTGGGATCGCGGGTTCATATCGAGTCCTACACACCTACAGTGCGCTGCGGCCTTCACCTGCAGGTGGGATTGGTTTCTTGGCGCTGCTGGTGGTGCTGTTAGTGTCGTTTCGGGGCGTATGGGTTCCGATTGTGGCTTTTGCGCTCGCCGCCGTCATCGCAGGCAGCACCCGCGTCAAAGTCCTGCTGCAACTGGATCAATCGTTGGCGGGTGTGTTACAAGGCATTTTGGTGCTGGCGATCCTCCTGTTTAATGGCATCCGCGAGCGCTATTTTCCTCATACCAATGCATCCGATTAGATGTCTGCTATAATCTAGCGAATATATCCAGACAATGACCGACGCAAAGTGAATCAATCATAAGCATCTATTCGTCATGTGGCTCGTGGCAGTGTGCTCAACCAAAAACATCCTCAAAGACCGCTTTCACCGTCAGCGTAAATGCCGGCAACAAATTGCCTCCATCTAGTGTATCCTCTATCCCATATGCCTGCCTGTGTTCGCCAGGAACATAGACATCGATCCGCTGTGATTTGAGGTATACTTCCCAATAATATATCCTGGCATCCATGTAGATTTGCTGCTTCGCCCGAACATCAGCCGCCGCATCTGTTGGCGAAATAACCTCAACCGCCCACAGCGGTGGCTCCGGGTCAGGATAATCTAAGACGTTTGTCTGTGTTGGCTTGTAGGCTACATCCGGTGCGATGACATGCCCTTCAATGTCATATGTGCCATCTCCTACCGTGATATGACAAGGGAGATTTCTGGCCTTGCAAAATGTCTTAATCGCAAAGCCAATTGTAAAGGCTACTTCTGAATAGCCAGAACGACTGGGCGACACCTCAATCACCTCCCCGTTCATCAGTTCAAATGTCCGATCCACATTTTCAGGACGATGGACAAAGGCTGCAAAGTCTTCAATTGATAAGTGCTGTTTTGTGACCATAAGGTTCGGCTTTCTTTGGCATCACTATACAGGATTTCACCTGACAAAAACAAGCTTGAGCCCGCCGTAAGCCACAGCGAACCGAAGGTTCAGAGGTCTTCTTCCAATAGAGGGCCGTTACCATAAACTTATTCATCAAGTAGACTACACACATCTGTTGATCTAGCTGTTTTTATATTCCCCGTCGATTGACAACGACGCCATGGTGCTGGCACCAATCATGCTGAAATTCCTCCACGCCGTCAATGGCTTCGCCTATCAGGAATTTTTCTGACAACTCCCCATAACTGTTCTTATCGCCCATCGCGCTCTCCCGATTGGGTATGGTACACCATCTGCAGCCTAGCACGACTTCGGACAAGCTTACACGGCCGACCCACTCTGACTCCAGGATAACCCGAAGCTTCCAGGCAAAGGCCCTTCTCTCGTTGGTTCCATTCCACTCAACGCCACCCAGAGGAGCGTGTCCACACCCGGCCTTACCGCCCTGGCATGATCCACGTTGAGCGTATTGCCGCCAAAAACGCACTGTTCAGATCGCGTTGGGCTTCAACCACAGTTATGACCGGTCTGGCTCAGTGTCGTCGTCCACGCCAGCACTCTCAGCCTTGCGTCGCAATTGCTCAACCAACATCCCTGGCGCTCTGCGACCAAACCATCGTTGAAAGGCGCGGTACGATAACTTCTCTAACTGAACTCCATCCCCCATCCGCATAATCTGATTGACCAGCTTGCCGTGCAGACTGCGGCAGTGGGCTGCTTGCTTGCGGCCAAGTTCATGCAACTTCATGCATATCTTGCGTTGACGCCCTGAAGGGGGCCACGTCTTCTTGCCGGATTTGATCGTGCCATCCGGGTTGTTGGCACGACACTGCCGATCTAACTTACGCTGCAAGCGGTGTATCTCGCGCTAGCGCGATGCTAATTCAGCGTTGTAGACCTGTTGAGCCGCTTCCAGGGGTTTCTCCGACTGCGGGCAACTCGCAGCGGCAATTCAAGCACAAATGAGGGTGTTGAACGCGGCATCTACACACCCTTCTGCTTTTCAAGCTACTGCTTAATCGTTGCCAACGGTGCTAACGAAATACGAATTTGTCCATCAGATCGGTAGTCGGCGGGTGAGCCAGCCAAACTCTTGCCTGAGCGTTCGGCAGCTACACCCCTTGACGCGCTTCACAAAGCGATGGACGCTAAACTGGGAATCGACTTCACACAGGAGCCTATTAGTAAGGCGGTGTTGCCCCCAATTTCAACGAGTTCCCCTTTTTCCTCAAGACCTTTTGGATTTCTCGGATAAGTCATCAAGCGAGGTTCTTCTGCCTGCTATCGGTCTCTAGAGCGCGCACGGCGAGTGGCTTCCAGATAATTCTTCTCGCCTTGCAGAATGTGTTCTAGCACCTCTTCTACTGACCAATCCTCATCGGATGGCTTGGCTTTTATGTCTTCATCAGTGAGGCCAACCAGCGTGCCTAACAGTTTGCCCCAGGCAAGCTCCGCCTCTGCTAGCATAATTTGCGGCATGGTGTGCTGACGGTCAATCAGGCGACGCGTATCCTCAATCTGGTTGCTATGTTCGCGGATGTGATCGCCAAAACGGAGCAGTACTCGCCGCAAATCATCCCAGCGGTTCATCTGGGTAGAATGGCCAAATTCATCAGTGGAAGTATCCACTAACTCCTTCAGCACTTCATCTCGTACAGCACGGATTTCTACTAGTAGTGCCTCTATCCGTTCACGGGCCATTGTGTCACCTCCTGTTCATAAATACTAACGCACCAGGCGCTTTTTGTCGCATTCATCTTATCCTGGTGTTACTCGTCATGTGATTGAGTTTTGGGCATCCCCTAAAAAGGCGCAATATTGCCACCATCCAAGAGCAGATTCGAGACTATGAAACCCAACTCAAAACGAGAGATGACCCAATCGGCGATCTGCAGTAACAAATTAAACAGAACTTTGAATTGATGGAACGGCTCAAATCGGATGATTTCACTATAGCCCGGACAGATTTGGTACGACTGGGGTCAATGTTCTCACGCTAGATACACTTGATACTCCTGGTTTCGTAGCGATCCCACAAACTGCTGCTCCTTCAAAGAAGGACAACACCCGATCATGGCGCAGATCGACAGCGATATGAAACCGCAATTATCGCAGTCTGCGATGGCTGCCCAAAATATAACGTGTGTTCAAGACTCACTCGAACTTTTGTGCTAGAGTGATGGGGCAGGTTGGGCATACCTAGCCTGGAAGTCGAGTGTGGTTGAAGGAAAGGAGAGCGATGGAAGATCTATTTCAGCAAGTGTATGAACAGTACGGTCTGATGGGGGTTCTGCTGACGCTGATCGTGTTAGGTCCAGGCGTGATGTATGTGCAAATGAGGCAGTCACGGGTCAGGACAGAAACAGCGACGCAAAGGGTGATCAACGAGTTGCTGTTGGAAGAGCATCAGCACGCGGATGAGTTAGAGGAAGAGTTGAGCCAGACGACCCAGAAGTTGCTGGAGGCCAAAGAGGAGGTGTTTCGGCTGAAGATGGAACTGGTGGAGAGCCAGTATCAGATCGAGGGGATGCCAGAGGTATCCAAGTCGATGGAAGGAGTGACGCAGCGTTTGAACCAGTTAGAAGGGCAGATGTTGGTGTTGCATGACCAGTTGCAGCAGTTGCTGACCAATGGCAACACACGCGGTGTGTTGACCCGTCTGCAAAGCCTAATCGACGTCGCTAGAAAGGAAACCCCTCCCAAGTAATCCACCAAGATGCCGGGAGGGGAACGGGCAGACGGGGGTGCCCCATCTGTCGAATTCTTAATCCAGTGTAACAAAGAGAAAGGAAAGAGGAAACATGCCAATGGATGAGAAAGGGTCAGGGCTGACCCTAGAAGAACGAGTACGCGGCTTCCAAGCCGGACTAGAGCAGTTACAGCAGCGTTATGGAATGCGTCTGAGCATCCAAACTCAACCCGAGCAGTTGGGTGAAGCCATTCTGGTCAAACCCATCATCCAGGTGCTGCCCGTCCCAGATGGGCAACCCACAGAGACGATGGCCAACAATGGGGCGGTTGACCCCGTCACAGCCTAAAGAACAACCAAGAGAAAACCAAGAAAAGGAAAGCAGACAATGACAGAAACAAAATACATAAACAATGTGGTCATAGATGGCAGCCGCGACATCACGCAGTTGACGGTTGAAGGACACAGCACCCAAACGGAGCCGCTGCAGAAGTGGCAGGATAGCGGTCAAGAGGTCCTGGCTCAAGTGGCGGGCAATGGCCGCTTGCAGATCGGCAACGACCTAGAAGACACCTCGCCGACGGCCTTGCTGGAGGTCCACCGGGAGGCAGCGTCGGGAACAGAACCCGTGAGCGGTGTGTCGACACGGGCGAAGTTGAGCGGCGAGGTGAGCCGTGTGCTGGAGTGGGTGGTGCACAAGCTGGAGTTGCTCGGAGCGAGTGGGGTCAGCCAGCGTGTGGCCGCTCTGCGGGTGCAGTTGAGGCACAACAACAGCGGCCCATCGGCCAGTGCAGAGCTGCGGGGGGGAGACTTTGAGGTGGTCAACCAGTCCGGCAGTGCGGCGACGCCAGTCGGTGAGGCGGTGGGGGTGCGTGCAGCGGTCAGCAACGAGGCCAATGCCAACTTGAGCAGGGGGATAGGCGTGCAGATTGACCTGCAGGATGAAGGCACCCTGACCCACGCCTATGGTCTCAAGATTGAGGATGTAACGGATGCCACCTACAACTATGCCATCCAGACCGGTCAAGGGGACGTGGAGTTCGGTGGAGATGTAGAGGTCAAAGGGCAGTTGACGGCGCAGCCGTTCTCGGCAGATGTGGCTGGGTTAGTGCCAGATCCAGGCACTGCATCTGGTCGTTACCTGAAAGACGACGGCAGCTGGGGGATGATCCCCCTCTCACCCTGGACCAAGACAGGCAACGATCTACATTACAGTAACGGCAACATCAGGGTAAGGGGTGCGATCTATGCCCAAACCCAAGGGTCGGGTGACGTTCTGTTTGTAGGAAACGATGCCAAGGTGGTGGATATAAATGTTCCCCATATGCTGGGCATTCAAAGCCAGACAACCCCAACCGAAGGGTCGATCAAGCTCGGCTCTACTGGGGGCTTCATTTCTGGCAAAGATGGCAACATCGGCGTTGGGAAGACCCCAGATTCCCCGTATAAGCTCGATGTGGCGGGCGCAGCCCGCCTTGCCGGCAACCTGAGGTTTAACAGTCATACTTTGCAGATAAAGTGGACAGATCACGTATATTTCGGTGAAAGCTGGGGTCTGCGGGCATACGGTGGCGTCCAGCATCCCTTCCAAATCCCTAATGGATCGCTGCTGGTGGGTCAGCAAGCCAACGGCACAAACTATGGCTCAGGCAATATCCATGCGACAGGCACTATTCAGGCGGGTGGCAGCATCGGCATTGGGAAGTCCCCAGATTCCGCCTACAAGCTCGATGTGGCGGGTGCCGGACGGATTTCCGGGGCTATGAATATAGGCGGCCGCCTCACTCTTCAACCGGAAAATCAAGGAGGGATAGAAGGGGCACACATAGCTTTGAAGGGCGCTGGTGGCACACATCCTGACTGGCATATCGATACAGTGGGAAATAACCTACGCTTTTTCAATAGAGCACCGGGCGAGAGTCAAGTTGACATTTTTTCAGATGGCCCTAACGCTAGCACCAACCTGGTTGTTGATGGCAATATTCAAGCCGGTGGCAACATCGGCGTCGGGAAGTCCCCAGATTCCGCCTACAAGCTCGATGTGGCGGGTGCAGCCCGAATAAGGGGTGCGATCTATGCCCAAACCCAGGGGTCGGGTGACGTTCTGTTTGTAGGAAACGATGCCAAGGTGGTGGATATAAATGTTTCCCATATGCTGGGCGTTCAAAGCCAGACAGTCCCAACCCAAGGGGCGATCAAGCTCGGCTCTACTGGGGGCTTCATTTCTGGCAAAAATGGCAATATCGGCGTCGGGAAGACCCCAAATTCCCCGTATAAGCTCGATGTGGCGGGTGCAGCCCACTTTGCCGGCAACCTGACAGCCAATGGGGTGTCCATCGGCCGTGATCCATATCCAAGACGCCATCTCCGTGGTCGTAAAGCCATCTGGTTTGGACCAGGAGAGCATGACTTCGTTCTATGGTGGGGCAACGGTCAGACGGTACTCAATGCCCCGCTGAATGGGAAGATTGCAATGCAACACCAAGGCGCGCATCACCTGGTGGTAACCTCTGAGGGCAAGGTTGGCATCGGCAATGCTGAACCCAGCCAAAAACTGGATGTGGCCGGCACGATCCGAGCCAATGACTACATCGAATATTCAGACATGTATGTTGGAGATGCGCTCGCCGCCATCAAGTCAATCCGTCCCGAAGCCAACGATAAGCCAAGCGATTTAACGCCGCCAACAGGGTGGACAGCGGTGGATCATGAGACGCTGCCAGTGGGTGTGAAGGTCACCATCCAAGAAGAACACTACGTCAACAAGCGCACCGGTGAACAGCTTGAAATCAACAAACTCCCTGATCAGACAGAAAACCCAGAGGAGTGGCAAAAGCGATCTCAAGAGACCCTCGGCCGCAGTGTGGGGGCCGGGGTGCAGCTGAACCTGCGTGCCATCCAACAACTCATTGAACAAAATGAGCAACTAGTGAAGCGTGTAGAGCAACTCGAAGCACGAAGCTAATAAAAACGCCCCCTGCGGGGGGCTCTGAGTACGAACAGAAACGATCAATAAGGAGGTCGACTATGACAACTTATCAAGTCAATGTACCAGCTAACGTGGAATGGTTTGACACCGGGATTAGCGTGAATAGAGGCCAAGCGCTCAACATGCGCGCCAGCGGTTTCGTCACTCTCAATTATTATCATCCGATATGGAATAGCCCAGATGGTCGCCATGACCTGAGTGATAACACCCGAGAAATTTGCCCGTCTGCTGCTTTTATGGCGCTGGTGGGCAAGATCGGCAGCCGAGGTACCCCATTTCCAGTGGGATCCTCCTATAGCGCAGGGGCGAGTACAACCGGCAGGCTTTATCTGGCAGTCAATGATCTGACGGGAACCTTTGGCGATAATCTGGGTTCGTTTAACGTGATGGTGTCCGATCAGTCTTTGTCAGAACGAACAGCGACGGCTAACACCGGGCAAAACTGTGATCAGGGCGTCCATGAGGGCGATCAATACTTTAGCTCCCGTTTGCCAGGGCAGACGACGGGCCCTTTTCCAATCAATCTCCGAACCGGCGAAAAACAAGAATGGGTGACGGATCTGGCGCTGAACACGCCAGCGGGCGAGTTGGCGTTCACGCGCACCTTCCGCCAGAGCAAGCTGGAAACCAGCCCCTTCCTCATGGGACGGGGCTGGTCCCACAATCACCATTTTGTGCTCAAGTTTGTTCCGACGGATCAAACCGTTATCTGGGCGACGTTGCCAGATGGGGGTGAGGCCGAATTCAAATATGACGTCACGACCCAAAAATTCCAGGCAGTGGCCGGGGGAACATCATCCATCGCCACCACTGGTTCAGGATATCAGTTAAAGACGGATGATCAGACCTTCACCTACAAGGGTGACAAGTTGCAATCCCGTCAGTGGTCAAGTAGCGAAGTGTGGACATACAACTACTACTCAACAACGGAGACAGCAGGCAAACTGAAGGAAGTGACTGATGGCTATGGTCGGAAGCTGCAGTTTACCTACTACACCGGTCTAACTGGAGCCCATGCCCACAAAAACGGTCAATTGTGGCGTGTGGGCGATCAAACGGCAGAGAATTTAGATGGGAATGCGCCAACCGGGCGTTATGTGACCTTTGATTATCAAAGCGATGGGGGGGATGCTCCGAAGGCTTTATTAACAAGCGTGACAGACGTTCGAGGCCAGACCTGGACCTATCAGTATACGGATCGAAGCAATCCCCATCAACGCAACTTCCTCAAGCAGATCAATTCACCGCCCCTGCGAAAGAAGTCCATCAATCGGAAAATGCTGCGTTACACCACCAGTGGCAGCGGTAAGATTGAGCGGATCGATCAGTTCATCGGGGTGGACAAGGTTGACGCTGATAACTCAGTCAATGCCAACTTGAACTATTACTATGTGTTTAAGGATCGAGACCCCCAGCACGCCATCAGTTCAACAGCGCGCTTTAATAAGACCTACCACGTCACGGAGGAACATCATGCCTTAGCTTCAAACCAATCGCTGAAGACAGAGCACTACTTTGACGGGGGAGTCTATGTGGGGTCCAAGGATGCCACAGACCATGTGCATGGGCAGCAAGTGGCCGATAGCTACCGCCCCCTGGATTATCAGGATGGGCTGGGGCACAGAACCCAAATGGAATGGAGTGCGAATGGCAAAACCTTGAACAAGGTGAAGGATGCGCTGCAGAATGAGACCCTCTTCAGCTATGACAACAAAGCGCGGCTGACGAGCACGACCGATGCACTGGGGAGACGGACCGAGTATACCTACGACGACACCAAACGGCAGCCAACGGCCATCAAGGTGTGGGATGGAACGACGGTGCTGCGCTGGCAGACCTTCCGCTATGACGACAAAGGCCGGGTGACAGAAGAGAAGCTACTTGACCCGGCCGATAAGGCGGGGGCGACGGCGTTGCAGACGACAACCCGCACCTACTGGACGGCAAAAGATGAGAATGGGTTGCTCAAAAGTGTGAAGCAAACAGACCATCAGGATGCCAAAAACACCACCACGCTGAGCTACACCTACGACAGCGCCGGCCGCGTCATCAAAACCCAAAAAAGCAGCCTGTTGGGTAGCTGCCAGTTCACCTACACCGTTTATGATGCGGCGGGCAACGTCCTGGCGACGGTCTGTGGCCGCGAGAGTGCAACCATCCCGACGACGGTGGCGGCGGCGCGGGCGCTCTACGACGCGACGGACCCAACCAAGTTCACCGTCACCACCCACAGCTATGACACCCTCGGACGCCGGATAACCACCACCACCCATGCTGCCGCCCCCCATGAGCAAACAACCTACACCATGTATGACTCGGCAGATCGGGTGACCCATGAGATTGCCAACTATGTGCCCCAGGGGACATCCGACCCAGCGGCTTGGGTCTGGAGCACGGCCAACAACCGTTGGGAGGTCGAGCCAGTGAGCAAAGGCGTGCCCACGCCCGCCCCAGTCAGCCATGGCACCGATAAAAACGAGAATCAGATCACATACACCGAGTACAATTCGTTGGGTCAATTGCGCTTTCAACGGGACCCCTTGGGGAACGTGACGCTGTATGGTTATGATGAAGCTGGGCGGCTGCTGAAAACCATCCAGAACGCCAGCAACGAGAAGTATGACAACCACTTTCATACGAAAACCGCAGACCCAAGCTTGGCCAAATATCCGGAGCCACCCCCAGCGCCTACCGATCAGGACATCATCACGATTACCGTGTATGATGGCAATGGGAACCTGATTGGCCAGGCGGATGCCTCCGGCCAGACACAGTTCACGCTGTATGACGGCCTCAACCGACCCATCAAGACCGTGCGCAACCTCAAAAAGGGGGCCGACATCAAACGGAAGTCAAGGGACCCCGGTTATGTGGTCGCCAACGATCCCGCATCAGACGCCTATGTGCCCAATCATGGAGCGGTGGATGAAGACCTGATTGATGTCACGACGTATGATGCCAATGGCAACGTGAATGGCCAGGTCGATGCCTCGGGTCAGACGCAGTTCACGCTGTATGATGGGCTCAACCGACCCATCAAGACCGTGCGTAACTTCAAAGCAGAAGCCAACATCGCCCTCAACCCAGGAGACCCCGGTTATGTGGCCGCCAACGATCTCCGATCAGAGGACTATGTCCCCAGCCCGGAGCCGGATCGAGACCTGATTGAATACACCGACTATGATGCACGAGGCCATGTCAGCACTACCTATCGACTGCTGGAAAATCGGATTGATAAAAATAAAGATGGGCAACTGAATCACCCAGACCAAGAATGGGACACCACCTTGTATGGCTATGATGGGCTGGGTCGCCAGGTCAAGGTGATCCAGCATGCCAGCCAGCCCCTCTATCGCCGCACGAAAACCTCAGATCCATCTATGGCGGCTTATGTCGCGTCAACAGACCCAGATCAAGATTTGATGGAGGGGAAGGTCTATAACGCCGAGGGCCAAGTGGAGAGTGTCTGGCGCTTGGTGGACAATCCCACCACGGATAGGGATAAGTGGCACTGGGACGTCACCCGCTACGTCTATGATCGGGCCGGGCGGCAGGTGAAGGAAATCCGCAATTACAAGCCCCAGGGGACATCTGACCCTGCTGACTGGGTCTGGAGTGAGACCAACAGCCGCTGGGAGGTCAAGCCAGTGAGCGCAGACGTGCCCACCCCCGCCGCTGTCAGCCATGGAGACGGCAACGACCAAAACACCATCACCCACACCAGCTACGACGCAGCCGGGCGCGTGCAGCAAACACGAGATGACCTAGGCCGCCTCACCCATATGGTGTATGATAGTGGGGGGCGGGTAATCCGTGAGATTGCCAACTATCTGCCCCAGGGAATATCCGACCCAGCAGATTGGGTCTGGAGCATGGCCAACAATCGTTGGGAATATAGCTCCGGCCAGGCGGTGGCGCATGGCACAGACAACGACCAAAACATCATCAGCCAAACAATCTACGAGGCAGGTGGGCGCGTACAACAACGCATCGACAATCAGCACAAGGTCATCTATTATGTCTATGATCGGCTCGGACGCAACATCAAGACCATCCACAACTATCTGCCCCAGGGGACATCTGACCCAGCGGCTTGGGTCTGGAGCGCGGCCAACAGCCGCTGGGAACACAGCCCCGGCCAAGTGGTGGCGCATGGCACCGAGCACGACCAAAACCAAATCACCACTACTGACTATAATCGGGTCGGCTGGGTGATGGCGACGCGGGATGCAGCCGGGAACGAGACCCTCTACTTCTATGATCGCTTGGGTCAACGCACCAAGACTATCCGCAACTATGGCAGCAGTGAGACCGCCTCGGATGCAACGAATGAGGACGAGGGGGACGGTCAAGAACCGGATCCAGTAGACACTCATATCCCCCCAGGATTGTGGGACTGGAACATGGACAAAAATCGTTGGGAAATAAGCGAGGGGCATGGAAACAACAACGACCAGAACTTGATGACCCGGACCTATACCAACGTCAAGGCGCGGGCCGTCCTAACGGTGGATGCCGGAGGAAAGCAGACCGCCATCTACAACGACCTAGCGGGCCGCCCTTACCTGACAGCCCATGCTTTTGAGAGTGACCAACAAACGATCACCTGGACCTACTACGATAAAGGAGGGCGGGTCATGGGCACGGCAGACAATTGGCACAAGGACGCAGAGTTTAGGCACAAAAAAACACCCATCCGGTCGCCGCTGAACACCCTCAAGATCTACAGCTATGATCGGGCCAGTCGGCAGATCAAAGCCAGTCATTCGGCGATGGGCGAGACGACCACGACCTACTTCAAGGATGGCCAGGTGGCCAGCGAACGGGGACCAGATCGCTGGGTAGAGGGGAACGGGGTGACGCAATACACGACCGCCTACCGCTACGATGGGCTGCGCCGCCGCAACTTGGTCGTCCAAAACTACGTTCCCAACGACGAAGACCCCAGCAAGTGGGTGTGGAATGCGAGCCGTTATGAGACCAGCACGGGCACCCCCATTGACCATGGCACAGACAACGACCAAAACCTCATCGTCCAGGCGAGCTATGACCTGGCCGGCCGCATGACCAGCCTGCGCGATCCACGCGGCAACCGCACCACCTACGAATACGATGGGCTCGACCGCCGCACCAAGCACACCAACCCGCTCGCCAACGAGTGGTCAACCGCCTACACTGACCTGAGCAGCGGCGGCACCCAGATCACCCAGACCTATCCAGGCCTGGATGCCGGTGGCAGCTACGATGTCACCCGTGAGTTTGACCGCCTGGGTCGCTTGCAGAAGATCAGCTATGGCGATCCGGCCAACACCCCCGATGTCGATTTCAGCTACGATGCCGCCGGCAACCGGGTGTCGATGGCCGAATACAACAACACCCGCCACGTCGCCGCCAACCTCAAGCGCAAGACCACCTACAGCTACGATGCCGCCCGCCGCTTGTCAAGCGTCGGCTTCGACAAAGACGGCAACGGCACGGTGGATGAGACGCTGCGCTACAGCTACGGTCCGGGCGGCCAGCGCACACACTTGCAGTTGCCAGATGGCAAGACCTTGCGTTATGCTTATGATGCCAAAGGACGGCTGATTCGCCTGACGGACTGGGCCGCCCAGCCCCGGGCCAGTTGGTTTTACTACAATGAAGCCGGCCAACAGACCTGGGCACTCCGCCCCAACGGTCTCTGGAGCGAATACGACCACCGAAATGACGGCTACCTGTGGGGCGTGTATCACCGGCCCAAGTTCAAACGGGTGCTGGCCAGCTTCAAGAGCATCGTGCAGCCGAACGGAGATCGCTACTCAGTGGATGAGGACTTCATCCAGTACACGACCGACACCGTCACGCAGCGCAAGTCGACCCCCGGCGTCAGCTTCCCCAAAGGTAGTTGGACCGATACCGGCGACTTCAAACAGACGGCCAAGTGGGGCAGTGTGATGGAGATCGCCTACACAGGTGAGCGCGGCTGGTTGGCCATCGGCACCGGCCCCAACCATGGCATGATCGACATCAGCATCAATGGCTGGTTCTGGCGCAGTTTCAACGGTTATGAGGAGACCATCGGCGAGAAAGTGATCGAGATCCCCCGGGTCGTGACGCCAGAGGGCGAGACGACCGGCAAAGTGGCCATCGAGGTGCGCTCAGACAACCACCATCGGTCGACAGGTCACGTCTTCCGCTTCAAGCAACTGGAGGGCACCCGCATCCTGAGTGTGAGGCGGCCCGTCCCACACACCAAGGTGACCTACACCTATGACGGAGCGGATCGCTTGCAACAAGCCGACTACGAGCCTGGGACGGACTACGACTACGACTACGATCTGGCCGGCAACCTGACGGACAACAACGGCACAGCAAGAACGTATAATGCAGCCAACCAACTAACCGCCAACGGCAGTCGGAACCTGACCTACGACGCCAACGGCAACTTAACATCCGATGGAGTCAACACCTACACCTGGGATCGCGCCAACCGTCTAACCCAAGCCGGCAACACGGCCTACACCTACGACGGCCTCGGCAACCGGGTATCACAAACCATCGACACAGCCAAGACCGACTACCTCCTCGACGTGGCAGCCGACCTACCGCAAGTTATCGCCGCGACTACCGGCACCAGCACCGAACGCTACATCCACGGTCCCCGCGGCCTCCATGCCAAGCAAGCCGCCAACGGCGACTGGACCTACACCCTAGACGACTTCCTCGGCTCGGTCCGTGGTTGGGTGGACGACGATCAGCAGATCGTACAAACCCACAGCTACGACCCCTACGGCCATCCGACCACACCCATGACGGGCTTCGCCTTCACCGGCGAGATGCGCGACGCCAACGGCCTGCAATACCATCGCGCCCGCTACTACAACCCAACCCTAGCCGGCTGGCTGTCCCTCGACCCCGTCCAAGGCGATATGGGACAACCGATGAGTCTGAATAGGTATCTGTATGCATCCGGGAATCCAGTCATGAATACAGATCCCACTGGTCTGTTTGATACTTCGACCTGTACCGTTGAAGCTGGGGACTACTTGGAAAAGATCGCCCTTCAAGTCGGGGTCTATCTGGGCAATGGGCGCGCTGTGGGTCCCACTGCCACGGCTAGTCAACGTCGGGCTGCCTGGCAGCGGATCGCAGCGCTGAACCCACATCTGAAAAGTCCAAGCCGTATCTTCCCCGGTGATCGGCTGCGTTTGCCGCGTAATCGAGCCGGAGCGTGTATGGGAAGGCGAGGTGGAACGGGTCAGAGCGTGAGGCATACCCGGGTGCCGCCAGTTGACAGTGGCAGTTGGCCATCAACGGGTGGCAGCGTGCGAGGTGGAACGGGCCAGAGCGTGAGGCATACACGAGTTCCGCCAGTTGACAGTGGCAGTTGGCCGTCAATGGGTGGCGGTGTCGGGCCGGTACAGATCCCAACTGATATCTTGGGAGAGCTTAATCCGTGCTCTGATAACCCACCGCCGACCTTGTCGTTTACATCGCCATCAACAATCCCAAGTGAAACCTGTCGTCAGGCGTGCTTTGCAAGTCCCTGCAGCTTCAGGAGCTTTGAAGGCTTTGTAATTCCCCCAGGTGAGAACTGTTATCAGGGTCATAATGATACAACCCAAATCTACCGGAATTGTGTCAAGGTATGTGAGGGTATTGAGGTATTTAAGACTCGATTCTTCATATGTGGTGATTTGACTGTTGATGACATGATAAGCCTTGGCTTCGATATAGCAAGTTTTATACCAGGCTGGGGAGTTTTACCAGCGGCTACAGCGTGTGGAAACAGCATCTTCCAAACGTTGAAAAATGCTTTAGTTGACGGCTTATCAGTAGACGAAGCAGTCAATCAAGTTGCAGACACTAGTGGAGCTTGTATATCAGCTGGTATCAGTATCCATAATCTGAAAAATGTAGTAAACGAAATTCCACTAGTAGGAGAAGTCCTCACTCTGAGAAGCATGGCTGTGACTATCTTGAAAGGATGTACCAATATCGAAACAGGTATAAGCACAATTAAATAAGTATGTGGCGGCAATGATCTGTGGGACCAAAGCATCGGTCCTACAGATATTTTATCTTTACAAAAGATTGAGGTATTGACCTATGTTTGATTCAAAAATAAAAAGACTAACGCTCATAACTTTCTTATTGATTGTTATCATGTGGGGCTTTGGCTATACTAAGATCCAAGGCTTTTTATCTACACAGTTGTTACAAACAACAACTAATGAGAAACCTGCCTGGTCTCCAAATGGAAATTCCTTAGCATTTGCGTCTAATCGCATGGGAAATATGGATATATGGATTATGAATGAGGATGGAACTGATCTTATCAATCTAACCTCTGATAGTGATCTTGATGATTTTTCTCCTGTTTGGTCGTCTGACGGAACGCAAATTGCATATATCAGAGATTTTACAATTGACCCTAAAAAAAGGTTGCTATCTGATATTTGGATTGTTCATAGGGATAAGAAAATTGACAGGAATATTACAGGGCAATTTGAAGAATTGTCTAATCACTTCAACTATCAACACTCATGGTCACCAAACCAGCAATATATCTCTCTCAGTTCAAATACAAACGAGATCGCTGATATTTGGTTGATAGATTTGGAAGATATGTCTTCCAAAAATCTAACGGATGATTTGAATGGCGTTTATATCACATCAACATGGTCCCCAGATAGTAAACAAATTGCGTTTTCATCTGTGGATTTAATTGAGTCTCCCGGAATCTGGGCAGTGAATGTAGATACTATGGAAAAATCAATCATACATCCAGACGTTGCTTCATTCCATGTATCATGGTCTCCGATCGGCAATAGAATAGCTTTTATAGACTTGAGTAACGGTGAACTATATTTAATAGAAGCAGATGGGCAAAATTTGACAAGTCTTACACCAGAGTTTCCTGATACGATTATTAACTTTACATGGGCACCTGATGGGACCTCGCTGCTTTTTGAGGTATTACCCAATCTAGGGGGAGATATTTCACCATCGTCAGTAAGTAATAGTGAGGTCGACATCTGGGTCGTAGATGTTGATGCAACAGGATTGGCAAATTTAACTTTGAATAGCAATTCTAGGAACACAAATCCTAGTTGGTCACCAACACGAGACGTGATAGCATTTGATTCGAACAGAGAAGGAGGTACTGATATCTGGACAATGGATATAGATGGGTCTAATTTGATTAATTTGACGAGGGCGGCACGAACACGCTGACATACGACACCAACGGCACCTGGACCTACACCCTAGACGACTTCCTCGGCTCGGTCCGCGGCTGGACGGACGCCGACCAGCAGATCGTACAAACCCACACATACACCCCCTACGGTCACCCAACCACAGCAATGACGGGCTTCGCCTTCACCGGCGAGATGCGCGACGCCAACGGCCTCCAATACCACCGCGCCCGCTACTACCACCCCTCCCTGGCCATCTTCCCATCCCTCGACCCATACGAAGGCACCATGGGGCGGCCAATGAGTCTGAATAGGTATCTGTATGTATCCGGCAACCCGGTCATGAATACAGACCCAAGCGGAAAAACACCCTTATGCTTTGTTCCATTTGTTGGGTGGCTCAGTTGTACAACAGCAGCTGTCTACTTTGGGGCAGGTGCTGCTGCGGCAGGTCTCTCTGCCTGGGCCAATCCCTGTACCTCTCCAAACTACAGACGGGCAGATTGTGATGCTCTCGCTAATGCCGTACAGGATGTTTGTCTGGCGCCTTTTGACGCCCTAAATCGTGTAATAAATCCACCCGGTGTAGCTGATCCGGATCGGGAATACTATCCTGACGTCAATCCACTGAGGAACCCGCCGATCTGGACGCCGGTGCCAACACGAGCACCCAGCCCGCCGCCCAAGACACCGACGCCGGGGTTGCCGTTCCCATCGCCTTACGATCTGTCAAACCCCAATCCGAGTGGGACCCCAGCACCGACACCCGGAACGAAGCCGCAACCACAGCCCACAGCGACAGCGGTACCAACTCCCACACGGACCACTACACCGAAAGTGGTAGTCGAACTTGGGGCAGGAATGTACACTAATGCGATCCGGAATAAGGGAGCACATCCAGGTTGGCAGATGTATGCAACCAACCAACATAGCGAACCTCTAACCGAGCTATTAGAAATGCTTGATAATCGAGGGCAGATTCAGGGTAATCTGGATGCTCATAAAATACTTCGTGGTTTCAGAGAAGCTCAAAGACTGGGAATCATCGTTGGCAATAAACCATCTCAACCACTTGCTAATGCAGATATTGAGAGCAATATTGCTGATATCGTTTATGTGATTGCACCCTGGCCAGGACTTCTTGATCAAGGAGTAGGTATCGACTACGGTTTTGGTATGGGGCATAGTGCAGGACGTATCGCAAAATCAGACTCTGGGACGGAAATCTACATTTCTACAGATAACCCACGTACTTTGGAAGATTTCAAACAGGCAGTTAATGGATCTGGCCAGAATTGTATCTGGCAACCGGATAATGTGTTTAGATTCGGGGACAGTGATTACGCCAATCTAATTCTAGCAGAAGTATGTACGATGCCCTAAACAACGTGTTAGCTTGGGAGTGGTGACATAAAGTAGCTGACTTTCGCTTGATCGAAAATTCTGTATCTACGATATTCAGCACTCCCTGTTAGCTTAGACAAGTATCAGTAAAAATCTAAAACAAACATATGATGTCAAAAGTGGCTTGTAGGACAAAAAATCGTGAAGAAAAGTAAGCAGCTTAATGATATTGAAGTTGAGCACCTTAGCGCATTAACGAGCATCGGCATACATGAGGTTGGAATAATTGTTGCCGCTGCCGAGATGCTTCAGCAAGACTTTCTGGGAGAAATAACAATGACAAAAGAAGAGAAAGGGAAAATTATAAAAATAATATTGGAAAGTGCAAAAAAATATCACGATTTTGTAAACCAATGCTTACGAGAACGTAAACAAATTACGAAAATGTTGTTAGATTCAGAAGACTGATATCAGGGCAATCGCATCAAAATGAAAAATTATGTCTGTACACTAAACCTTCTAATCAGACGGCCGACTGCCTTGTTTGATGTTCTCCGATCGGGCACACGTTTACTTTCAGATCCAGAACACACGTTCTGCGATACGTTCTCCCAAACCACCAATTTTCAGGTAAACTGAAACTGAAGCGCACGAAGGTTGAACCCGTATGAACCCGCTATTAACCAACCCGGCACCCCTTTTTGCAGCAAATTGCTGCCGGTTGTCCGCCGCTTGCCGTCATTTCTTGCCAGTTGTCCGCCTGGTCCCCCGTGTTGCTGCCACCATTTTTTCTTCCGCAGCGGCGGCAACAAGCATTATGTGTTAATATAGGATCAAAACGGCAACTTAACAATCTAGACCTACGACGCCAACGGCACCCGTACGTTAGCCTACGACGCCAACGGCAACTTAACAACTAATGGACAATCGGAGGTTGTCCGCAACATCTACACCTGGGATCGTGCCAACCGTCTAACCCAAGCCGGCAACACGGCCTACACCTACGACGGCCTCGGCAACCGGGTATCGCAGACGGTCAACACAACCAAAACCGACTACCTCCTCGACCTGGCAGCCGACCTACCGCAAGTTATCGCCGCGACTACCGGCACCAGCACCGAACGCTACATCCACGGTCCGCGGGGCTTGCACGCCAAACAAGCCGCCAACGGCGACTGGACCTACACCCTAGACGACTTCCTCGGCAGTGTCCGTGGTTGGGTGGACGACGATCAGCAGATCGTACAAACCCACAGCTACGACCCCTACGGCCATCCGACCACACCCATGACGGGTTTCGCCTTCACCGGCGAACCACGCGACGCCAACGGCCTGCAATACCACCGCGCCCGCTACTACAACCCCTCCCTCGCCGGCTGGCTGTCCCTCGATCCAGTGGAGGGCATGATAGATCACCCGATGAGCTTGAATGGGTATTCGTATGTCGAAGGCAATCCCATCATGCGCGTGGATCCAACTGGCAAGTATTGGTGGCTGCCGAAGAGTAAGAGGTTTCGGAAACCGTCCTTAGACTTTGAAAATATAGAGACAAAACAGTTGGCTGGTGTTGTCATTCAAGCTCAGGCCGTTGGCAATCCGAATGTCCATGCAGAATATCCGGTAACCTATCCGTATGGAGGAAGAATCCATACACCCCATATTGATCTTATGATGGTGGATGATGCACTCAGTCAGATACGATATTGGGAGGTCAAACCCAATAATCCCAACGATTGGGGGAAGGCTAATCGAGCTATTCGAAATCTCGAACAATCGGGGATCCCCTATAACATAAGTGGAGAGCGATTCAGCCAAAGGAGTTGTGTGAGCAGGCAACACTCCTGTATGCACCCACTCGGACTGGATTATGATTGGAACAACCACACCTGGATTCCCGGTGTCGATTATCCGCCTAAACAGTTTCTTTTCACCGATCCTGCTACCAACAGGTCTTGGTATGCTGGACAACGATATGAGAATGGTCTGCCTGTTAAAGGCGTCATTGTCTATTGGCATGAAAAGAATACTGAGCGAGCTAGACGAGAGATCCCTAGGGTCGCGCTCATGGATGAATTTGAGACACCAAAACTGGATGATCGCAAAGATGAGGATTGGCCCAAGCCGATAGCACCGGGCAAAGTCATTCAATTCCCCCAACCGGGAGAGCCAGTGGAAGTCCCAGAACCGCAAGCCCCTGCGGCGTTCAGTCCATCGCCATCATATGAAGCGTGCTTGTGGGTCAACAAGGGAACGTGTTACGGCGATTTGTCAGGAGTCGTGAAACTTCTTGGAGTTGCTGCGGCTGCGAGTGGTGCCGCCCTTGTAGGACGCTATTTAGGAAGTGGAGGTCGGGGGTATGAGTTGACACCAATCCATTAATCTAACGGTAGCGTGCATTTAGCAGTGTTACGGAGAAGTTCTATCGATGGGCATAGGTGTGTCGTGCTTATGTCCATCGATAACCTGACCTTGAGATGTAAGTCTATGATTGTTCTTCCTAAAGAACAGAAAGGTAATCATATGGGTCTCGACATTTATGGATGGATAGAGATCAAGGATCGTTTAGACGACGTGTGGGTAGGGGCAGTAAAAGTAGATTCTGAATTAATGATTGATGATCGCAACCAGGGGATGAATATATTTTTGTTTTCCGTCCAATTCATTTACGAAGATGCTCTTGCCGGGAAACGTGGTATTCCTGATGATGCCTCTCCTGAGTATAAAGAATTAGAAGCAGAACGAGGTGGTGGCCATAGTTGGATTTACTGGCAAGAGCTTGAACATCTTACTTGGTCGGAAAGACTAGTAGCGGTAGATGATGACCCCTATACAGAGAGGTATCTGATGGTGGAACCTGATTTCAAGGTTGACTTGACGGGAGGATGGGAACTGATCTTTGCGTTGATGAAAACATTAGCTGAGTTTCATGGGTCTGAGCGAGTCAGGCTGGTGGTTGGGTTTACATAGTTTCGTAGTTGCCCCTAAACAGGGCGCGGACTGCATAAGACAACTGTAACCTAACGCGCTCTCAACCAGGGGCGCGTCCACCCCCAAACACAGAACACACGTTCTGCGATACGTTCTCCCAAACCACCCTTTTTCAGGTACACTGAAATTGAGTACACGAAGGTTGAACCCGTATGAACCTATCATTAACCAACCCACTCGACACCCATTTTTGCCGCCGGTTCTTGCCGTTTTTTTCCGTATTTTCCCCGATTGTCCGCCTGGTCTCCCGCATTGCCGCCATTTTTTCTTCCGTGGCGGCGGCAACAAGCATTATGTGTTAATATAGGATCAAAACGGCAACTTAACAACTGATTAGACCGAGCCAATCGCCTAACCCAAGCCGGCAACACGGCCTACACCTACGACGGCCTCGGCAACCGCGTATCACAAACCATCGACACAACCAAAACAGACTACCTCCTCGACCTGGCAGCCGGCCTCCCAAAGGTCTTAGCAGCCACAACCGGTACCAGCACCGAACGCTACATCTACGGTCCCCGCGGCCTGCACGCCAAGCAAGCCGCCAACGGCGACTGGACCTACACCCTAGACGACTTCCTCGGCAGTGTCCGCGCCTGGGTAGACGACGATCAGAAGATCGTGCAGACGCATAGCTACGACCCCTACGGCCATCCGACCACACCCATGACGGGCTTCGCCTTCACCGGCGAACCACGCGACGCCAACGGCCTGCAATACCACCGCGCCCGCTACTACAACCCCAGCATGGCCGGCTGGCTGTCCCTCGACCCCGTCCAAGGCGATATGGGCCACCCCATGTCCCTCAACGGCTACCTCTACGTCAACGGCAACCCGGTCATGAACACCGATCCTACTGGCATGTTCAGCCGCACCCACAGCCTGACACCAGGAGACGGTGGTGGCAGTCGCCGCACGCGCCGCACGCGCCGCCCAACCCGCACCCGCCGCCCAACTCGCAATCGCGGTACGGTCCGCACTCGTGGCCCTGTCCGCACAACCGGTGCCTCGGAGGTGAAGACGCGCTCGACAACGAGCCCCCTCGTGCATGGGGTTCCAGCAGCTGTGAGTAGCGCGGCAAGCGAAGTCAAGACGCGCTCAACGACGACCCCCCTCGTGCACGGGGCGCCTGTGGCCGTGCAGGGAGGCGCAGCTGGAGTCTCAGCAGCCTGTCTGACGTTCATTCTCGGTGATGGCCCGTTCCCGGTGGGGGATGCAGTGTGTGCTGCTTTGGTCGTGGTCGGTGTCGGTGGTGCTGCCGCCAGTGCGGTTGCAGGGGTTGTGAAAGCAGTGCAGCTACTGGGTGATATCCAACTGCCAGAAATCAACCTACGCCTGCCAGAAATCAACCTGCACTTGCCAGACATTGACCTGAGTGGTCTCTTGCCGCTTGGCGGTACACCTTCTCCTCTGCCGGTGCCGGCAGGGGCACAGTCCGGCCTTCTACCCTATGGGCCAACCACCATGGCCCCGCCCATTCGCTATATGTGGCCACAAGAGCCGCCTGAATTTCCGAATGTGCCGATTGATCCGACCTTGGGTCTGGATCAAGATGACTACGAACGGTTAGGAGGGGCCCTCGTTCAGGGGATTCGAGGCGTGGGCAATCTGATCAACACCTTTGCCAGCAGCACTTCAAACACGCAGAGCCAGCCATCAACTAGAAGGTATGGCGACCGTCAAACTTGTGATGATGATATGCTTGATATGTTGGAAGCAGCCAAAACTCGACTCTGTGATACACCGAGGACTTGCGAGGGTATTGTGGTTCCGAAGACTGAACCTGGAAAATCCAGGGCATGTGATCTAATTTTGGCGAACCATGCTAAGAACGTCGCATGTCGTAATGCTCGTATTAACATGCGAGATGTTTGTTTTGGCGGTGTTGATGATAAGCGTCATATAGGAGCACGTCATCAAGTGGAAAATGCCATACGCAGTTGTGAAAAGAAGTATTACAGCAATTGTGTAAGCTAGTAACATGGGATTGTCAACATATCCTATAGTTTGATAGCAATCATGGGAAAGGTGGTTATCAGACCAAGAGCCTAGATTAGTGTTACTGGCTAGAAACTAGCCGATAACACTGACATAAAACATCACCAACTTCAGACTATATATGGAGTTGGTGATGCTATATCGACACTTTATTCTGAAAGGAGCTAGCACATTCCAGTGCTGAATTTCTATGGACAAACAAGCCCTTATCAAATCTATCCACGAGGCCTTCAAAGAGGTCGCTGCACCCGACGATTCAGAAATCCTGCTTGAGGGTTGGGACACATACTACAAACTTGATCAAGCCAAAAAGGAGTTTGCAGTTGATCATTGGAACAAACTGTCATTTTCAACAGTACGTGAGCATCAGGAGCTATTAGCTGGACTAAAGCCAGAGTGGTTTTATTACCTATTACCAGCATTTTTGGTAAGAACATTGGAAAACTTACCTGAGGCGGATATACTCTGGAACACAACACATTATAACTTGACTCATCCAGTCCTTCTCCGAGACTTTAGAAAAGAAAGTGAAAAGCATTTTCATGCTAAAGTTTCACTTTTCGACAGTGACCAATGTTATATGATGGGTCAATACTTGCGGTATTTTGTTACGCTTGATCCAGATACAGCTATTTACGATGACAACAATATTCGAAGTGCAATTCAGCTTTGGGACCAAAAAAGAAAAGAAAAGGAAGCTATAGAGGCTACTCAAACAGAGTAATTTCTAAATGCCGGACATCTTTCCAATTGGGTACTATGCCATGATTGGCCTGACGATTAGGCCAATCAGACCAGTCCCTTCCAATCCGCCCGCCCGCCTCAATATGGCGGTGGATGTCCGCGGCACCCAAACCTTGCTGGCTCTCGATGCCATGGGCCGCCACTACGCCACTGGCCATGCTTTCCAATCCAGCCAGGAAACCTATACCTACACCTATCTAGACAAAGCTGGCAAAGTGTGGGGCACCATCCAGAATTGGGACGCTCCACGGCCCGTCAGGCTCAGAGAAAGGCCCATCCAATCGTCGCTCAATCTCAGCACGATCACCTACTATGATCGGGCGGAACGGCCGACACGGGTGACCCACCCAGGCAGCGAGGAGGACTTCATCCAGTACACGACCGACACCGTCACGCAGCGCAAGTCGACCCCCGGCGTCAGCTTCCCCAAAGGCACCTGGACCGACACCGGTGACTTCAAACAGACGGCCAAGTGGGGCAGTGTGATGGAGATCGCCTACACAGGCGAGCGCGGCTGGCTGGCCATCGGCACCGGCCCCAACCATGGCATGATCGACATCAGCATCAATGGCTGGTTCTGGCGCAGTTTCAACGGTTATGAGGAGACCATCGGCGAGAAAGTGATCGAGATCCCCCGGGTCGTGACGCCAGAGGGCGAGACGACCGGCAAAGTGGCCATCGAGGTGCGCTCAGACAACCACCATCGGTCGACAGGTCACGTCTTCCGCTTCAAAGAACTGGAGGGCACCCGCATCCTGAGTGTGAGGCGGCCCGTCCCACACACCAAGGTGACCTACACCTATGACGGAGCGGATCGCTTGCAACAAGCCGACTACGAGCCTGGGACGGACTACGACTACGACTACGATCTGGCCGGCAACCTGACCGACAACAACGGCACAACCCGCACCTACAACGCCGCCAACCAACTGACCAACAACGGCACCCGTACGTTAGCCTACGACGCCAACGGCAACTTAACATCCGATGGAGTCAACACCTACACCTGGGACCGAGCCAACCGCCTGACGCAGGTCGGCAACACCACCTACAGCTACGATGGGCTGGGGAACCGCGTATCGCAGACGGTCAACACAACCAAAACCGACTACCTCCTCGACGTGGCAGCCGACCTACCGCAAGTTATCGCCGCGACTACCGGCACCAGCACCGAACGCTACATCTACGGTCCGCGCGGACTGCACGCCAAGCAAGCCGCCAACGGTGACTGGACCTACACCCTAGACGACTTCCTCGGCAGTGTCCGCGCCTGGGTGGACGACGATCAGCAGATCGTGCAGACGCACACCTACGACCCCTACGGTCACCCAACCACACCCATGACGGGTTTCGCCTTCACCGGCGAACCACGCGACGCCAACGGCCTGCAATACCACCGCGCCCGCTACTACAATCCCAGCATGGCCGGCTGGCTGTCCCTCGACCCCGTCCAAGGCACCATGGGTCGCCCCATGTCCCTCAACGGCTACCTCTACGTCAACGGCAACCCAGTCATGAATACCGATCCTACTGGCCTGTTCAGCCGCACCCGCAGCCTCACACCTGGCCTCGGTGGTGGCAGTCGCCGCACCCGCCGCCCAACCCGCACCCGCAACCCCATCCGCAGGACCCGTGTCTCAGCAGTCCAGCCACGCTCAAAGAATCCCCTCGTGTGCGGGGTTCCGGCAACCGTCCCAGTCATGCAGATCGAGCCGGATCTAACACCGATTGATTTGGGTCAACAAGACAGATCAATTTGCTCAGCTTTCGTTCTAGGAGGTCAATGGCGAGATTATGCAGTGTGCTTGAGTGTTCAGGGATTTAGCTACTGTCCTCAGGGGTGGGAAGAAGCTGGTATCAATTCATCAGGATATTTGTCTTGTCGTCAAAATGGAACGGTACTACCAGCTGAACTCCTCTGGCCTGATCAAGCGGACGAGTTAGTAGAATCAATCGATTTCGGCGGCTCAATGTTTAACTTTTCAATCAGCAGAGATATTGACGGGTACATTGAAGGGGCCGTCGGTGGGATTACATATGGGACGAGTAATGACCAAACTGGAATTGAAGTGGTTTGGAACTTCAGCACGTTCCAAAGAATGGTGTTCGCTTATGGAGGTGGGGGGGGGTATGCTGCCCTTGGGTCTATAAGTGGAGCAGGATATGTCGGACACGTTGAAGGATTTAAGCCAATACCTCACGAAGAGTTTATTGACGCAAATCATCCACAAGACAGTGTTCTCTTTGAGCAATTTAGAAGACAATATACTGGGGATTTCGTATTCAGTTCACTGAGCGCATCGACTCCGATCGCAAAAGTTGGCGGAGGTATTGTTCATTTTCATTCACCACTAGGTATGAAAGACCCGGTTTATGGCAATTCGATATTCCTTTCTGCGGGTCTTAGCCTAGAACCTTCAATTCAAGCCGGTTTAGGCACTCTGACTTACTACGAAGCGAATGGTTCTGGGTCAACGAAATCGTATCTGAAGTCTGATTGTAAAGTCGATATAGAAGGTCTCCAGTTAGATATCTTGTCGGGAACATTCAGTCCCCTTTATGGGGTTGGAGGATCAGTTCTATGGTCTCGAGGGATAGCAGCTGCCAATGCCGTAAATAAGGCAAGAATGTACAACAAGAGGGTCACAGACTGTCCGTTCAAAGGGGGGTGATATGCTTCTGGATCGAACACGAGATTAACGTTTGTTTGTCCCCTGTATCACATGGGTACAGGGGACCCTTATCAAAGGAGGGCTTCAGAGTGCAATTTGTTGCTAAGAGGTTTTCGGGGAAAAGGCGGATTAACTTTGTTTACTATATGTTTTTTCTTGTTATGATTGCCGCTGTAGTAATCTTGGTCCAAACAATGGGAAATGCTACCCCAATCTCTTCCATAGATGTTTGGAAAATTGATGAACAGAGTGGGATCAATGCTGAAATTCTATGGCAAAAGTCGGTTCCATGCTTGAATAGAGGACTGGGAAATTTGAATGGGACAACCAGTATCTTAAACAACCTAGTTGCTTTGCCCTGTAAGCGATTCTTACTGGGTGATGTTGTTATTACATACGATCTCTTTAGTGGCGAGAAACAATGGGATATATCTTCCCAAAGCACGGACCAGATCGCAAGCTTGGATAATGCATATATTATTGCTTTTAACGACTCATTTGTAAGGCGCGTCGAATCCGATGGTGATGAGATTTGGCGATACAAGTTTCCATCTCGTACAGCCAGGACGATCATTCCATGCGAAGATTTTTTGTGTATACCGAGAGGACGTGGAGGAATTCGGCATATTCGGTCCCCTCAAACGGGTAAGAATCTAGAGGATATTGAAATTGAAGACGTCATGGCTGTTTATTCGGATGTCCTGATCAGGAATGTTGATACCACAGTCAAAGTCCTTGATAGGGAGACACAAGCAACGATTTGGAGCGTCCAGGTTCCGTATAAACTATCTTATTGGCGTTTTATAAGATATGAAGACATTTTGCTAATTAATTATGGGGAAGATGTGAGAGCTTTTGACATCTCAACGGGAACGCCTCTGTGGGAAATGCAAGAGAGGTCCAGATCACGGCTCTTGCTGATTGATGATAAATTGGTTATATACAGACCGGATAACGCGCTCCAGTTTTATGATGTGCGAAACGGGAATTTGTTGGGGAATTTGATGTTACAAGATAAGGATAATCAGAATAGCCGTTCATTGGACGTGGCACTCTCCGGTAACTCTGACTTCTTATCAATAGCATATCATGACAAGAAACAGGTCATTGTTCTGAAGCTAGATTTTGCCTTGTAGTATTGTATGGAGGTGCGGTTAGATCGTCACTCCCTACAACTACGGAGTCGCCAACAGCAACTTAACATCCATGCCAAAGGACGGCTGATTCGCCTGATGGACTGGTCTGACCAGCCCCGGGCCAGTTGGTTTTACTACAATGAAGCCGGCCAACAGACCTGGGCACTCCGCCCCAACGGTCTCTGGAGCGAATACGACCACCGAAATGACGGCTACCTGTGGGGCGTGTATCACCGGCCCAAGTTCAAACGGGTGCTGGCCAGCTTCAAGAGCATCGTGCAGCCGAACGGAGATCGCTACTCAGTGGACGAGGACTTCATCCAGTACACGACCGACACCGTCACGCAGCGCAAGTCGACCCCCGGCGTCAGCTTCCCCAAAGGTAGTTGGACCGATACCGGTGACTTCAAACAGACGGCCAAGTGGGGCAGTGTGATGGAGATCGCCTACACAGGCGAGCGCGGCTGGCTGGCCATCGGCACCGGCCCCAACCATGGCATGATCGACATCAGCATCAATGGCTGGTTCTGGCGCAGTTTCAACGGTTATGAGGAGACCATCGGCGAGAAAGTGATCGAGATCCCCCGGGTCGTGACGCCAGAGGGCGAGACGACCGGCAAAGTGGCCATCGAGGTGCGCTCAGACAACCACCATCGGTCGACAGGTCACGTCTTCCGCTTCAAGCAACTGGAGGGCACCCGCATCCTGAGTGTGAGGCGGCCCGTCCCACACACCAAGGTGACCTACACCTATGACGGAGCGGATCGCTTGCAACAAGCCGACTACGAGCCTGGGACGGACTACGACTACGACTACGATCTGGCCGGCAACCTGACGGACAACAACGGCACAGCAAGAACGTATAATGCAGCCAACCAACTAACCGCCAACGGCAGTCGGAACCTGACCTACGACGCCAACGGCAACTTAACATCCGATGGAGTCAACACCTACACCTGGGATCGCGCCAACCGTCTAACCCAAGCCGGCAACACGGCCTACACCTACGACGGCCTCGGCAACCGGGTATCGCAGACGGTCAACACAACCAAAACCGACTACCTCCTCGACGTGGCAGACAGCCTACCCAAAGTCATCGCTGCAACGACGGGTAACAGCACCGAACGCTACATCCATGGCCCCCGCGGCCTCCACGCCAAGCAAGCCGCCAACGGTGACTGGACCTACACCCTAGACGACTTCCTCGGCTCGGTCCGTGGTTGGGTGGACGACGATCAGCAGATCGTGCAGACGCACAGCTACGACCCCTACGGCCAGCCGACCACACCCATGACGGGTTTCGCCTTCACCGGCGAGATGCGCGACGCCAACGGCCTGCAATACCACCGCGCCCGCTACTACAACCCATCCCTAGCTGGCTGGCTGTCCCTCGACCCCGTCCAAGGCGATATGGGCCATCCCATGTCCCTCAACGGCTACCTCTACGTCAACGGCAACCCGGTCATGAACATCGACCCCACTGGCATGTTCAGCCGCACCCACAGCCTGACACCAGGAGACGGTGGTGGCAGTCGCCGCACGCGCCGCACGCGCCGCACTCGCCGCCCAACTCGCAATCGCGGTACGGTCCGCACTCGTGGCCCTGTCCGCACAACCGGTGCCTCGGAGGTGAAGACGCGCTCGACAACGAGCCCCCTCGTGCGTGGGGTTCCAGCAGCCGCGAATGACAAGGCAGTTGTTTCAGAACCCAGATCGGGTAAAGACCCATCGCCTGCTAATCCCTCAGGTTGTCCTCCGGGGTGGGACGCCGGGACAGATACAAACTGGCATTGGGATGGCTCGGTTACTGAATCAACCTATTGTCACCTTCCTGATATGGAGGCTGTCCTGTCCCGAGAAGGCGCTTGGAGATCCTTTCACAAACACGGTTACAGGCGTGAGGAAGTGCTTCAGTTTGCGACGAGGATAAGAGACGCCATCGTGGAGTATGATAAACCCCTTATAACCGATTTTGACCTGTTAGCCCTGACAGCGGATTACTCAGCTACTCTGGGTGCAAGCCCTCGTCAGATCGCTGATGATCTGAGTTGGATTTTCGCTGATGCCAGCGGGAGTTCGGCGCTGGTTGTGGCGGCGTACGAAGCCATTGTGGGAGGGAAACCAACCCCACCAATCAACACAGGTCTGAAAGAAACCCCGTTCGGCAATCTGCGCAATCCAGCCGGCAGCGGCCTGCATCCCGATTATGAGGATAACCAAAATCAGTTATTCCATTTTGTTCCTTATGTTGCTACATATGCAAGCGGGGGCGATCTTATGGGAGGTGGTAGTGGCATGCTTGGTAACTACGTTCATGAGGATCTGGGTCTTCCTGACTTTGGTAGTGGGGCTAGTTGGCAGGACGACAATTTGGCATATGCAGGAATGGTTTTGGGATACGGTATTAATCATGGCCTCATCGACTCAAATGAAATAGGGCATTGGATAAGAACGGTATTATCTCAACCTGCACCATTCAGTAATTCAGCCAATCCGCAAGAATATCCCTGGATTGAATTCTGTGAAATTGCAAAGGACAAGTTTGGTAAAGTACCTGGACGTTTCAACAACTGCCAGCCAAGTGTACCTTACCCTGGTTGATTTTGGTTGATCAGAGAATTCAGGAAATTCTTGCTCAGCAGTGTATATTTCGCAAGTACAGGTATCTGATTTCAGATGCCTGTACGTAATTAACACTAAGGAAAAGACCATGAAATTACGAATTCTACCGTTTCCGATAACTTTGATAGTATACATATTGATTGCATGTTTCCCGGGCGTGATTTGTTCTCATTTCTCTCGACTAATATTGTTCGGCAATATGCCATTGTGGATATTACCAGCGATGATTTTTGCCTGGATTCTTGGTCCATACATTATTCTGTCATTATGTTTTTTGTTATTTACAAAGCATCCATCTTCTAGAAGGTCCATAGGTGAGAAGTGGTATGTAATATACAGAATTGTGATAGTTAGCCTACTCTTTTTTTTCCTTTTGATGATAGTTGTCGCCATTGACAATACTCAGAAAATTGCTGAAATGTCAGGTATGTTTGCGAGTGAAGCATCAGGTTTCGATACACCCTGGGGAGACCAGCTATTCTCATCTTGGCTTGCCGGTGTTTTTTCAGGATTAATTGTAATTTTCTACACACGCTATGTTCTATTGAAACGACTAAACACCAAACCTTCTAATCAAACGACAACAGCAACTTAACATCTAACGACACCAACACCTATACCTACGACCAAGAGCGCGTCCACCCTCAAACCCAGAACACACGTTCTGCGATACGTTCTCCCAAATCACCCTTTTTCAGGTACACTGAAACTGAAACACACAAAGGTTGAACCCGTATGAACCTATCATTAACCAACCCACTCGACACCCATTTTTGTTGCCGGTTCTCCGCCGGTTGCCGCAATTTCTTGCCGTTTTTCCCCGTATTTTCCCTCGTTCTTCCCCGATTCTCCGCATTGCCGCCATTTTTTCTTCCGCAGCGGCGGCAACAAGCATTATGTGTTAATATAGGATCAAAACGGCAACTTAACAATCTAGACTTATGACGCCAACGGCACCCGTACGTTAGCCTACGACGCCACCGGCAACTTAATATCCAACGGACAATCGGAGGTTGTCCGCAACACCTACACCTGGGATCGCGCCAATCGCCTAACCCAAGCCGGCAACACGGCCTACAGCTACGACGGCCTCGGCAACCGGGTATCGCAGACGGTCAACACAACCAAGACTGACTACCTCCTCGACGTGGCAGCCGACCTACCGCAAGTTATCGCCGCGACTACCGGCACCAGCACCGAACGCTACATCCACGGTCCGCGCGGACTGCACGCCAAGCAAGCCGCCAACGGTGACTGGACCTACGCCCTAGACGACTTCCTCGGCTCGGTCCGCGCCTGGGTGGACGACGATCAGCAGATCGTGCAGATGCATAGCTACGATCCCTACGGTCATCCGACCACACCCATGACGGGTTTCGCCTTCACCGGCGAACCACGCGACGCCAACGGCCTGCAATACCACCGCGCCCGCTACTACAACCCAACCCTAGCTGGCTGGCTGTCCCTCGACCCCGTCCAAGGCGATATGGGCCACCCCATGTCCCTCAACGGCTACCTCTACGTCAACGGCAACCCGGTCATGAACATCGACCCCACTGGCATGTTCAGCCGCACCCGCAGCCTGACACCCGGCCTCGGCGGTGGCAGTCGCCGCACGCGCCGCACGCGCGTGACCCGCACCCGCGTGACCCGCACTCGCAACCCCATCCGCAGGGCCCGTGTCTCAGCAGTCCAGCCACGCTCAAAGAATCCCCTCGTGTGCGGAGTGCCCGTGTTCGTGTTTGGGGATCCCACACCTGTGCCAGCACCCACACCACCCACACTACCACCAACAGCGACAGAACCGCCACCACCACCAACCTACTTTGTTCCTCGTAATCGCCCATCTCTCGTTGATATCACCTGTAGTTTGGTTGGGTCTGGTCTCGCAAATGACGTGGGATTTGTTGTCGCCCTAGGAGGGGGTGCCGAAGCAGTATGGGATCATCAAGTCGAAGCGGTTCTGGCTGGATATGACGAATGGATCGTTGAGTTAACAACCAATCCGCAGTATACCAATGCCGAAGAATTGGCGCAGATCATAGGGAGCAAGCAAGCCTTGCGGCTCTCCCCGAGATGGACGCAGGTCCTTCGGACGGGTGTCAGTGAGCTTTCATCGGTGATGGATGGAGTGACAATCGCGCAGGCAGCCTGCCAAGCCGGTGATGGCGACTGGCAAGGAGCGGGTTGGACGCTGTTACAATTGGGGATTGAGGCTGGGGCGATGTCAGTTCATCCGGCCCTAGGCCTCGGTGTGGTCATCTTCTTCGGCGCTAACGAACGACTCGGACTGACCCACAAGTTTGGTCAAACAGCCCAAGAGGTCGGCGAAACCATGCTCGGCGGCTTCGTACAAGGTTTCAATCCGTACAACATATACGAGGAGCTGTATGAGCGCAATTTGTGCCGGCAACTTGGCGTATGTTGATCATTGAATCTCTTTAGGTAAAGTAAATTAAACAGTAGGATCTCAAACATAGAGATCCTACTGTCAAAGTAGGGAGAAAACATGCGAAAAAAATCAACTTTTATCATTATCACCTTAACAATCGTGGTATTTTGGATGGTTTTGATAACGAAGCTAGGTATTGGTCAAACAAAATGCAACTCAAGCAAGGATTATCTTCAAATCGGTTTAGATCTAATAAATAAAGGGGAATACTCTGAAGCGATCTTACTATATGATTGTGCATTAGAACTTGATGAAACTCGTGCCGAATACTATGTCTATAGAGCTATTGCTCATGAGAACATATTACAAATTGAAGCTGCTCTATCAGATCTTAACAAGGGAATCGATTTGAATCCAACCCCTGAAATATTGATTGGAGCCTTTGTAGCTAGGGCAAATATACATCGTCAAAATCAAAATTACACTATGGCAATTGAGGATTTGACATCAGCTTTAACGCTATCGGATGACGCTGATATAGTGTTTCAAAGAGGAATACTGTATTTTGAAAATGGAGATTATACTGAAGCTGTTAAAGATTTCACAAGGGGGTCGCAACAGTCTCCTAATGAAGTCAGCACGTTGTTTTATAGAGGTTTTGCTCATAAAAAACTCGGCAATTACAACCAAGCAATTAATGATCTGAGTCAGTATATAGAGAGTAATCCAGGCTTCGCCGAAACATATTTATTACGAGGCGATGCCTTCTATGATTTAGGTAATCTAATGCTTGCACTAGATGATTACTATACATATATTGAGCTGTTGAATCAGAATAATAATGAACCTGAAAATTATATCTTGGAACGTATCACAGAAATCGAAGATTCCAAATAATGTACACTTACCCTTCTAATTGGACAGCTGACTGCATTGTTTGATGCCCTCAAACGAGAGCGCGTCCGCTTTCAAACACAGAACACACGTTCTGCGATACGTTCTCCCAAACCAACCCCTTTCCAGCTAAACTGAAACTGAAACACACGAAGATTGAACCCGTATGACCCTACTATTAACCACCCCACTCAGCACCCCCTTTTGCCGCCGGTTCTCCGCCGGTTCTCCGCCGGTTGCCGCAATTTCTTGCCGTTTTTCCCCGTATTTTCCCTCGTTCTTCCCCGATTCTCCGCATTGCCGCCATTTTTTCTTCCGTGGCGGCGGCAACAAGCATTATGTGTTAATATAGGATCAAAACGGCAACTTAACAACTGATTAGACCGAGCCAACCGTCTAACCCAAGCCGGCAACACGGCCTACACCTACGACGGCCTCGGCAACCGGGTATCGCAGACGGTCAACACAACCAAGACCGACTACCTCCTCGACCTGGCAGCCGGCTTACCAAAGGTCTTAGCAGCCACGACGGGTAACAGTACGGAACGCTACATCTACGGTCCGCGCGGCCTCCATGCCAAGCAAGCCGCCAACGGCACCTGGACCTACACCCTAGACGACTTCCTCGGCTCGGTCCGCGCCTGGGTGGACGACGACCAGCAGATCGTGCAGACGCATAGCTACGACCCCTACGGTCATCCGACCACACCCATGACGGGTTTCGCCTTCACCGGCGAACCACGCGACGCCAACGGCCTGCAATACCACCGCGCCCGCTACTACAATCCCTCCCTCGCCGGCTGGCTGTCCCTCGACCCCGTCCAAGGCGATATGGGCCACCCCATGTCCCTCAACGGCTACCTCTACGTCAACGGCAACCCGGTCATGAACATCGACCCCACTGGCATGTTCAGCCGCACCCACAGCCTGACACCAGGAGACGGTGGTGGCAGTCGCCGCACGCGCCGCACGCGCCGCACTCGCCGCCCAACTCGCAATCGCGGTACGGTCCGCACTCGTGTCCCTGTCCGCACAACCGGTGCCTCGGAGGTGAAGACGCGCTCGACAACGAGCCCCCTCGTGCATGGGGTTCCAGCAACCGTGAGTAGCGCGGCGGGCAATGTCGTGCTGAATGGCGATCCAAGTGGTTTATGCTCCAACACACAGCCCGCTTTCTTGAGACCACAATGCCGTCAGTTAGCTCGTTCAATATCGAAGCGTTATAACATCCCGCTTGAAAATCTCGTTAATGACAACTACGAAGACTTGCTTGCATTCGAAGCAGTAGCTCGCTTGAATGACGCGGCTATTATCCCTAATCTCATTCGAGAATATGGATTTGAGCGCCCTATTGAAGCAGTTCCAGACGCATGGCAAGAGGGATTGGAAAATCCTCATGGATACACGGCATTAGGGAACTTGCAGTCACTTTGGGAAGGACGCAAAACCTGGCTAGCTATTGTCTATGAACCGGCAGATTGGGCTGCTACAGGGAAGGCATGGTTATCTGGAGATTTTCAGCCAATCGACCTGCTTTCATTTGCACCGGTAATAACAGTTGCATCACTAAGGTCACTCCAGAGTGTCAATACGGGAATTAGGTCTCTACGGATGACAGGTGCATACTTTGAACCAGCAGTAGGAGGTGCTGGTTTAGGAAAGCTAGATGGAGTTAGAATCCATGTTACTGAAAGAGGAATCCGAATTGTTGAAATTCACCTAGGACAGTTCGATTATACGCCAGAGAATCCTGCAATGATTGCAAGGTTGCGGGATTCTCTAAATGAAGGTCGTGATATAATGAGTGCTGATGCTGTATTCTACCTGCATGAGATAAGTGAAGCGACTATGATGGGACGAGGACTTCCATATGAAGTTGCACACCAAATGGCATTGGACAAATATCGAGTATCACCATTTAGCGTTTACCATCCAGAGGTAATACAGTCGTTGCCTAGGTACTTTAATGACAATTGGTTCCGTTTCTGGGGGATTCAACGATGATTTCTTTGGATATTGGTAAACATAGCAAAGCGCGGGTATGGGTAGGAGAATTGCCTATATTATCCCCCAAACTCATAGAAGAAAGTGTGACAATGGAGGTTAAACGTACGACAATAACTAGGCAGAAGTTAGCAGCTATCGAACTGCTCATACCTCAAGGGGGAAAAACGGGATTTGGTCTGTTAGGCGCTGAATTCACCCCTGATAGGGCCTCCACACAACTTTTGTTGAAGCTGAATGTGGTTGAGTCAAATAGCAGTCTGATTGATTGGTCTCTGGCATCTTCTGTAGATAATGTTCGTAGTGGGTTGCCGAATGAGTTTGTTGATAGTGTAATCCAAGGAGTACAGGAAACCAAAGATGTTATAGGTTCAGGTATTCTTCACTTCAAGTGTGCAGCTGTAGGAGAAGTAGGTTCTTCTCCTCATATATTCTGGCAGATGGCAAGAATCATCGTGAATTTATTGCATCTTCCAGAAGACTCAACTTTCGAAAGGGTGAGAAAAGCGGTTATTGCGGTGATAGATGGGTAGTAGTTTCGTAACTGTATGCTGCTCTATTCATCTGTGACTTACCCTATCAGACGCGCCCCCACCCAGGGGCGCGTCCGCTTTCAAACCCAGAACACACGTTCTGCGATACGTTCTCCCAAACCAACCCCTTTCCAGCTAAACTGAAACTGAAACACACGAAGGCTGAATCCGTATGATCCTACTAACCAACCCACTCAGCGCCCCTTGTTGCCGCCATTTCTTGCCGTTTTTCCCCGGTTGTCCGCCGGTTCTTCGCCTGGTCCCCCGTGTTGCCGCCGCCATTTTTTCTTCCGCGGCGGCGGCAACAAGCATTATGTGTTAATATAGGATCAAAACGGCAACTTAACAACTGATTAGACCGAGCCAACCGTCTAACCCAAGCCGGCAACACGGCCTACACCTACGACGGCCTCGGCAACCGGGTATCACAAACCATCGACACAACCAAGACCGACTACCTCCTCGACGTGGCAGACAGCTTACCAAAGGTCTTAGCAGCCACGACGGGTAACAGTACGGAACGCTACATCTACGGTCCCCGCGGCCTCCATGCCAAGCAAGCCGCCAACGGTGACTGGACCTACACCCTAGACGACTTCCTCGGCTCGGTCCGCGCCTGGGTGGATGAGGATCAGAAGATCGTGCAGACGCATAGCTACGACCCCTACGGTCACCCAACCACACCCATGACGGGTTTCGCCTTCACCGGCGAACCACGCGACGCCAACGGCCTGCAATACCACCGCGCCCGCTACTACAACCCTTCCCTTCTCACCTTGCTGAAATAGATAGCTTTTCTAAAGCTATACTGGAGTTTGGCAGTTTTTGAAAAAAGGAAGCCTTTTCGTTAAAAGCTGAGTTACCAAAACCAGCGAGGAGAAAAGAGCTTCCACCCATGTCAACTATCCCTCAAAATGAAGAACTTCTCAAGGATCTGTTTGAGTTGTTAGCAGAGCAGGATGAAATCGCGGATCAGCAGCGCATAGTCGAGCGCTTGGAGTTGCTGGTGATGGCAGAAGTGTTCACATTTGGTCGGCACACCATCACCCAATTACTGATGAGTTTAGGATTGACTGACCAAGATTGGAGCGCCTGGTATCGTTTGTTCAGCCAGGGACGGTTCAACTACGAAGCGGCCAGTGCTGGCCTGTTGGCAGAGAGCTTGAGGTATGTGGCAGCCGATGAGGTGTATGTGGTGGCGGGCGATGCGACGCAAACACCGCGTAGCAGTCGAAAAATGGAAGGATCAGGTTGGCTACGCAATCTGAGGACGCCCCCGTTTATGGTGGGCATCCACGCGGCGCAGCGGTGGTTTAATGGCAGTTGGCTTGTGCCCCAGGAGCAGGGCTACAGTCGGGCGATCCCGCTGCGCTGGTTGCCCGCTTTCACTGAGAAATCGCAGCCACAAACAGTGGAACCGCAGCAAGAATGGCAAGCCTGTGTCCAGTTTTTGATCTGGCTGGGGGAACAATTGTTCCAACACCAGCGTCCTGACCAACCGATCCTGATGGTGGGGGATGGGCGCTACGACAATCTGCAACTGTGGCGTGCCTTACCCCAGGGCGTGACCCTGCTAGCGCGCAGTGCCAAGAATCGTGTCTTGTACCACTTGCCTGACGAGACCCAGCATGGCAACCGCAAGTATGGCAAGCGTGCCCCGGCTCCCCAAGCCATCTGGCAGAATAAGAAGACCCGCTGGCGTGAGGTCATCCTGGATGTGCGGGGGAAAACACGCCATCTGCAAGTGCATGTGACGGGGCCTTTTCTGCGCAAAGCTGCGCCTGATCGTCCTCTCATCTTGCTGGTGGTGCGCGGCAAACAGGGACGCTCCTACCGTCGCCAGCCGCTTCCGTTCCTGGTCAATGCGGTTCAGGATGAGCAGGGGCATTGGACCTTGCCCCTGCCGCTGGAGACCTTGTTATTCTGGGCTTGGCAACGCTGGCAGCTTGAGGTCTGTCACCGTGAGCTGAAAACCACCTTTGGCTTGGGTCACAAGCAATGCTTCAACCCCCAGGCGGCGGTGCTGTCAGTTCAATGGAGTGTCTGGGTCTACTCGCTCTTGCTTTTGGCTGGCTACCGCACCTTTGGTTTGGCTCGCGCCCCTGATGTGCCCACTCGCTGGTGGCGTGGCTCACCGCGTTGGTCGTTTGCTACTTTGCTGCGTGCCTTCCGCGCTGCTTTTTGGGGGCAGCACCATTTCCGACCCATCTTTACACCCATACCGGATGATTGGGTCAGAAAACGAGATTTCATGGACGCGCTCAAGAACTCTATCTATGCTTCTATGCACTCTTGAGCCTGATTGCGACTGGTGAGACTGTCCTTGATTTGATCCCATACATAAAACGGCCCTCGTTTTCTCCTCAAGGGCCGCTTCAACTGCCAAACTCCAGGACGATGCGTGAGCATCGTCGTGACCACCAGTTAACCCGGGTCAAATTCAAACGGGTTGAATGTGAACCCTGTCCTGTTCACGACAAATGCACCAAGCATCCGCGACGCACCTTGTCCTTCCACGAAGAAGGCGTGTTTAAGCTGATACAGCAGCGTAAGCAAGACCAGCACACCGCCGCATGGCATGAGGTCTACGGCAAACGTTCAGGGATTGAAGGCACGATTTCACAGGGTGTTTTTGCACTGGGCGCACGTCGTTCACGCTACCGGGGCAGGGAAAAAACTGAACTCCAGTTTATCTTAACGGCAGCCGCCATTAACCTCACTCGTGTCTTGAACTGGCACAACGGCAAACCATCTTCTGAAACACGAATAACGTGCTTTGGAAAACTTGCTGCTTAGACTTCCCAGGGTTCGCCAACAGCATCGTATGTGGCATTCCCGGCAATGTTCCTGCACAAACTACCTGAAGACCTGCCTTATACAACGGCCTGTCTAGTGGAACCTACCGCGGTTGCCTTTAACGGTGTCCGTCATACACAGGTCACGCCGTGCGATTATGTGGTCATCTTTGGTGATGGGCCAATCGGCTTACTCACTTTGTTGGTGACAAAGACGTTCGGTGCAAGCCAAGTCGTGGTCGTTGGGGCCACGCCCAACCGCTTAGAAAAAGCCGCCGAACTCGGCGCGGATGCCATTGTGAAGGCGTTGGAAGCCGATGTGGAAGCTGTATTGCGTGATCTGGGTCATGGGAGTTTACCTGATGCTGTCATTGAAGCAACGGGCAATCCAGCAGCCGCAGAACAGGCTATCGAGGTCGTAGGCGATGGCGGGCGCGTGACTTTACTGGGTCTTTTCGCAGGCCAAAAAGCGACACTCAATTTAGATCGGCTGGTTGTGGGCGACATCACACTGCGCGGCAGGCTAGGCAGCCCCGGCATATGGCCTGATGTTATCCGCTTGATTCAAGACGGGCGGATCAATCCTTCGTCGATCATTTCGCATCAATTAGCGCTTCAAGACTTCTTGGCAGGCATTGACATGGTACGCACCCGTTCTGATGGCGTCGTCAAGATTGTGGTTACACAGGTCAGCTAAGATGCCGTTCGCTTCGGCTTCCAGGCCATTTTCATGTAAACATCGCCCCGCTTCAGTTCAGTGAGCATCTGCTGAAGGCGCTTGTCTTTGGTTTCCTGGCGCTTTGCCTGGTTGATCCAGCCGACATAGTCATTCTGTTGATAAGCGGGCCGGCTTTCATAAGCAGCTATCAAGCCACTTTGTTCCAGTGTGTCGCGGACAAAATCTGGCATCTCATAACGTGGGCGCTTCAGGTTGGAAAAATCAATTTCAGACACGTTACTACCTTAATTAATCAGCTAAATTGCACAAAGATTTATTTGTAATATAGCAAATTCATTAAATTTGTCAAAATTATAATGTTGATACCCTTCTTCGTTAGATTTATAATTTTGGCGAGTGTCTAAAACTCGATTTGCATATTGAAAGAGGTTTTCCATGAAGAAGTTAGTTTTACTCGCTGTACTTGTCGTGTCATGCTTGTTGCTATCAGCAATCAGCGTGGCAGCACAGGACGCTGATCTGGTGATTTGGGCCGATAACAATCGTTCATTAGCCCTTGAAGACCTGATCGGAGCATTTGCAGAAGAATATGGTATCATCATTGATCTTCAAGAACTTGAACTGGGTGACATCCGCAATAACATTAGTATTGCGGCTCCAGCAGGGGAAGGCCCCGATCTGTTTGTCGGCCCCCATGACTGGCTCGGCGAACTGATCGAAAACGGTGTAGTTGCCCCCTTGAACCTGGGTGATGTGGCCGAAAAATTCACGCCTACCTCGCTCAATCTGTTCACTTGGGATGGCGAAGTGTATGCAATGCCATATGCTGCTGAAAATGTGGCCCTGGTCTACAATCCTGAATTGGTTCCGGAACCTCCAACTACCTGGGACGAGGTAGCTGAAATCACGGCTGAGTTGATTGACTCTGGTACAGCGCAGTACGGTTTCATGATGCAAGATTCGGATGCCTATCACTTCCATCCCATCCTGACGGCGTACGGTGGCTATGTCTTCGGACGGGACGATTCTGGCAATTATGATCCGAGTGATGTCGGATTTGGCAATGATGGCGGTGTTGCTGCTGGCGAGTGGGTAGCAGAGATGGCAGAAGCGGGCTATGTGGTTCCTGGTGTTGATGATGACACCCGCCAATCCCTCTACGAACAGAGTGAAGCTGCCCTGCTGATTACCGGTCCCTGGGTGTTGCCGCGTTTCCGCGAAGCGGGTATTTCCTACGCGATTGCACCGCTGCCTTCTGGCCCAGCAGGTGAAGGCATTCCCTTTGTGGGTGGTAATGGCTTCTACATGAGCGCGTTCAGTGAAAACCAACTGTTGGCTGAAGCCTTCCTTACTGAATTCGTCGCCAATCCAGAAACCATGTTGGCCCTGTTTGAACAGGAACCCCGCCCACCCGCACTGATCGAAATCTTGGAAAGTATAGAGGACGAAGATCTCAAAGCATTCCAGGCAGCAGGTGTCAATGGTATCCCTATGCCCAACATTCCGGCTATGGCCCAGGTCTGGTCGCCCGCAGGCAATGCCACTCAGTTCATCATCCAGGGTGATCTGGACGCAGCAACGGCTATGACTGATGCCCAGACACAGATCGAAGAGGCCATTGGTATGATGGATTCCCTGGCAAGTGTCGTTTCTATCGCCGGGAACTTCCAGATGGCTCTAGGCTGTGCAGGGGACTGGGATCCGACCTGTGAAGACGGCTTCCTGAACGACAACATGGACGGAACGTTCTCATTGACCACAACTGACATCCCCGCTGGTGATTATGAAGCGAAGGTTACAGTTGGCGCTTCCTGGGATGAAAACTACGGTGCAGAGGGTGTACGCGATGGTGAGAACATCACCTTCACGGTCTCTGCTGATGGTGCAGAAGTGACCTTTATCTATGAAAGCGAAACAAACGTACTAACTGTCACTGAAGGTGAGTGATGACCGCAGTATCTTCTATGGCTGATTCCCCAGGCGGGGGATCAGCCCCTTTGTACAATTGGCCTTATCTGCTCCAATTGATTGTCCTGGCTATTGTTGATGTCTTCGGCATCTGGCTCGCCATCAACATTGCCAATGATGGCGGCACATTCTTTGCGGCTGCTATCGGCCTGACGATCATCGTTATCACCATCATAACTGTCGTACCAGGCCTCCGCCCTGTTCGTTGGATGACTCCTGCATTGGGGCTTCTCATCCTGCTGGCGCTGTATCCACTGATTTACACTGTCTATATCGCTTTCACTAACTTTGGTGATGGCCATCGTTTCACCAAGCGGGAAGCGGCTGAATTGCTGGCCCGGCGCAGTTTTCTTCCGGAAGGACAGGTCAACTATACTTGGGAACCCTTCCAGAACGAGGCAGGCGATTATGCCCTGTATTTAACCGATACTGAAGGCGCTGTTTTCTGGGCACGGCCCGGAGAATCGATTGAAGAGATTGAGAATCCGGGTGAAGATGTGCCACTTGACTACAATGGCTACCATTTGCTGACCGGTGGCGCACGCTTCCAGGCGTTGCAGAGGATACAGGACATCGTTTTTGGTGATGAAGAAGCCCCGATTGGTATACAGAATCTGAGTGAAGCCGGTGCATTTCAACAACGCTGGGTTTATGATCAGGAAACTGAGTTACTGACCGACCTGCAAGACGGTCTGGTCTATGCTGCTGACGATGAGATTGGAGAATTTGTAGCATTCGATGTGGAGACAGGCCGCCCAGTCCTGGATGACAGAGGCAGCCCTGTAGTTGCTCCAATCGGTTACTGGGTATTTGTCGGTTTTCGCAATTTTGACACCATCTTCAATAGTTCTATTTCACAGGGGCCGCTGCTGCGCGTCTTCTTGTGGACCTGTGGGTTTGCTCTGGTTGGCTCCTCCACAGCCTTTGCTATGGGGCTTCTACTGGCTCTGCTGCTGGATGGCAACAGTCTGCATCTACGCATTATCCGCACGTTGTTTATTATCCCGTATGCCGTCCCGGGCATGATCGGCATTTTGATCTGGCGGGGGATGCTAAACATCAATGTGGGTGTTATCACCACAATCATGAATGATCTCTTTGGTTGGGCGCCTCCCTTTTCGACGGATCCGTTCTGGGCGAAGTTCTCCATTTTGCTGGTCAATCTGTGGTTCGCCGCACCCTATTTCATGCTGATTGCCAGTGGTGCGTTGCAATCAATTTCATCCAGCGTTTATGAAGCTGCGCAAGTAGATGGTGCAACAGAATGGGTGAAATTCTGGAGAATTACGTTGCCGTTGGTACTGGTTGCACTAGGGCCACTTTTGATCGCATCGATTATTTTTAACTTCAACAATTTCTTACTGATAGAAGCCTTGTTTGAAGGTGGCCCACCGATGCCGGGGACATCCGCGCCCCCGGTTGGTCACACCGATAACCTGATCACGTATACCTTCCGGTTGGCGTTTGGTAGCTCAGGTCAGCGGGACTTTGGGATTGCGTCTGCGCTGGGTGTCTTGATATTCATGATGGTCGGTGTACTCACCCTATTCCAGTTCCGGCTAACAGGAACCTGGGAGGAGGTCAGTGAAAATGTCTGATCGCGTTATGACAGGGACAAACAGCGCGGTTCGAGGAAGTGGAGTCATGCCCCGTAATTGGCTTGTCTTCACGCTGCGTTGGGGCATTATCGCTCTCATGTTGGTCTTTGCACTTTTCCCAGTCTTCTGGATTGCATCGGCTTCATTCAACCCGAGTGGATCCATGGTTAATCAAAGCTTGATCCCGCGTGGTGTTGAGAGTGTGGATGAAGCCTTGACGAATTATCGTCGGTTGTTTGACGATCCACAGGTTCCGTTCTGGAACTGGATTTTCAACTCTATCTTTGTCGCGGGCGTTTCAACAGGCATCATTGTGTTCATCACGGCTTTGAGTGCGTATGCCTTTTCGCGCTTTCGCTTTCGCTTTCGACGTAATTTGCTGCTCTTCATCTTTTTGATCCAGGTCTTCCCGAACATCCTGGCGATGGTGGCGCTTTACTTGATGTTGCTGCAAATCGGTGAGTACATTCCATTTCTTGGTCTGAATACCTACGGCGGCCTTATTATGGTCTATACAGGCGGTGGCATGGCGCTTAACATCTGGTTGATGAAAGGCTTTTTTGACACAATCCCGCATGATATTGATGAATCGGCGATGGTAGACGGGGCAACCTCGACACAAATCTACTGGCTTCTCATCTTTCCACTGGTGCGTCCAGTCTTGGCGGTGGTGAGTATGTTGGCGTTCGTCGGCACTTTCAACGAGTTTCTGCTGGCGCGTATCCTCATCACAGATCGAGAGCGCTGGACACTGATGGTTGGCCTGTTCAACTTTGTTGCTGCCCGTTTCACCGATGACTGGGGTGTATTTGCGGCGGGGTCGTTGATCGCGGGTGTGCCTGCCATCCTGCTCTATATGTATCTGCAACGGTACATTGTGAGTGGTTTGACGGCAGGGGCGGTGAAGGGGTAAGTTCAAGGCTCATCAAGCAACGAGGAAATGGCTATCTATGGACTTTGTATTTGGTTCGCTCAGCAACGATAAGCTCAAGCTTACCAACCATCGCGCCGAACGACGCGGCGTCCAGCATCGACATGATATCACCCCGCTTGATCCATCTCCCGGTGAGAGTGTTATGGTCAGCATCATAACCAATGGCGAAATCCAAGCGGATGCTGTGGCACTGTACTACACCACGGATGGCAGTGAACCAGCCGGCAGCCAAGGCATTGCGACCAATGGGACACCCGTGCAGTTTGAGCCAGTCAAAACAGAATGGGACACGCTCGTTTGGGATTACTTGACTCATTGGCAGGCCATCATCCCCGCGCAAGTCGATCACACACTGGTACGCTATGTTATCAGTGTGTGGTCGGATGTAGGTGAAGTTTATGCCGATTGGCCTGATGCGGCCGAAACACTTCAACATGCGGCGATGGCCTATTTCAATGATAAAGAAGAAAGCTCGGACTTCACACCAGGCAGCCCAAACGTCGGACAGATTTTCAACTATCAGGTTGATATGATTCGCCCGCCAGGATGGGCGAAAGATGCCATCATCTATCATATCTTTATCAATAGTTTCTACCCAGGCGATGGGGAGGACTGGCTGCAAACGGATGATCTCCTTGATTTCTGCGGTGGGACGTTGTGGGGGGTGCGTGATAAGCTGGATTATCTGGCGGGCCTGGGGATTAACTGTCTCTGGCTGAGCCCGACCTGGGCCAGCCCAAGTAACCATGGCTACGATGTCATGGATTATGAGTGTACCGAACCCCGCATCGGTGGTGATGAAGCGCTGCGGGCTGTTATCGAAGGGGCCCACCAGCGTGGAATCCGGGTACTGCTGGACATGGCCTGCAACCACATCTCAGACCAGCATCCCTACTTTGTTGATGCTCTGACCAACCCCAAGAGTCCTTATCGAAACTGGTTTACATTCGATAATTCCGACCTGGGCTATAAAAGTTTCTTCGGCGTCAAGACCATGCCCCAGGTTAACTTAGCCTTCCCTGATGCCCGCAATTGGATGGTTGACAACGCCGTCCATTGGCTCGTTGAAATGGATATTGACGGTTATCGGCTGGATTATGCCCATGGGCCAGGGCTGGATTTCTGGACGTATTTCCGCAAGGTGTGCAAAGCGGCCAAGCCGGATTGCTTCCTGTTTGGTGAGATTATTGATGCAGCCAATAAGCTTCTACATTATAAGGGACGGCTGGATGGCAGCCTGGACTTCAGCCTGAATGATGCGTTGCGCAAAACCTTCGCCTGGAAGGTCTGGGATGAGGGGCGATTGCAGCGTTTCATCGCCAGCCAACAGGTCTACTTCGGTAGCGATTTTGTGATGCCGACCTTCCTGGATAATCATGATATGGATCGTTTTTCGTTTGTGACGGGTAACGACAACCAAACACTCAAACAGGCAGCTGAGGCGCAGTTCCAGCTACCGGGACCGCCCATCATTTACTACGGCACAGAAGTGAGTGTGAAGCAAAAGATCAGCACACGGGATGGCGGACTTCATCTGGCTCGTGTGCCAATGGTATGGGGTAATGAACAAGATCAGGACTTACTGAACTTCTATAAAGATTTGATCCGCAGGCGAAAAGAGCAGGCTATAATAGAGTAAAAACATGACGTAGAAAGTAGACAAAATGGTCTTTCGAGATCGCACCTATACCGTCGCCGAGTTTGAAGCATTTGTCCGGCAGCATCCAGACCGACGTTTTGAACTCATCAACGGGGAGATAAATGAGAAGATGCCAACACAATACCACGCAAAGGTGGCGATGTTGATTGCTCTTGCCATCGCTCATTATCTCAGCGAGCATCCCATTGGGCATATTCTTCCAGAAGCGCGTTATGGTCTACCAGGAGATGAAGACAACACCGTTATCCCTGACTTTTCTTACGTGAGTAACGAACGGGGTGCTTTGGTCAAGCGCGGGGCAGCGCCTTACATGCCGGATATGGCTATCGAGGTGCAATCACCCAATCAGAGCGCCCAACTTATGCTCAATAAAGCCATCTATTACGTTGAACATGGGTCGCGCATGGTGATCGTGGCCTATCCCACGAAACGAATTGTGGAGGTTTTAACACCGATCGGGCGTGAACTCCTCACCATGAATGATAGCATTCACGGTGGTGATGTACTCCCTGGCTTTGAGCTTCCAGTGCAGACTATTTTCCCACCTGAGGATAGCTAACTTATTCTGCCTCGATTGGATATTGTCTGGCAACCAACACGGTAGCCCCTGCGATGGCCATTGTCACCCAGAAATAGCGGACATAGGCGAAGTGGAGGAAAATACCAATACTCAAATAGGTGATAATCGCCAGGATAAAGCCCTCTGCTGTTGCTGCAAGAAAGGCATCCCGATTGCGCCATTGGGCCCGGGTCTTGAGCAGATTGCGGATGGTCAAATAGACAATGGCTGTAAACGACAACAAACCGAGGATGCCCGTATTGGAAAGAATATCGAGGTACAATGAATGGGACCGTCTGGTTTGATCTAAACGCCGGATACCCAGTTCATTGCCTATATCTTGTGCATAATACTTGAACATTCCAGGCCCAACACCAACAATCGGGTTCTCTGCGAAGACAATTCCCGCTGCCATCATTTCGGTCAGACGTCCCTTGACGGCTCCATCCGGCTCCACAAAGTCAATATTTTCCGTCTGGAGGCCGAGGGCGACAGGTAAGGATTGCAGCGACAACAATCGAGCGACATATTGGGGTATAGTCATCGTTATGATGGTAACAGCTAAAACGGTGATCAGAACATGTCGCCAAGAAAACAAGCGGAGGACAAGGGCAATCAAAAACATCACCCCCATCCCCACCGCAGCCCCACGCGAAAACGCCAGGATACCTGCAAAGCTCCCCACGCCTACTGTGACCGCAGCCAACAACCGCCAGTTGCGTGAGTCATGGTTCAAAACATGAGGTAAAGCCAACATCACCAGCATAAACATCGTTTGGGCAAAGCGATTCTGTTCACCAATTGCCCCGCTATAGCGCAATTGCCTCGTGACAGTCGTCAAAGTCTTGCTAGTTGTAAAACCTGCCCCACCGCTGATCTGGGCGTACCCACCATAGTTGTGATCCGTTGTATTCGTGATGTACTGAAATAGAGGGAAGACACCCAGCACGATTGTTGCTACAAAGACCGCCAGCATCGTCGCACGTAGACTGGCACGGGTTCGGATCACATTGACCACCAAAGCATACATCAGCACGCCTTCGATCACGAAAGTCATCAAGGTTTCTGTTGCCAAACCCACATCAATTGACAACCATGACCCGACGAGTTGCACCAGAAGCAAAACGAACAAAAGCACGATTTCGCGGGTGATAATGATCTGTTCACGCCGGAGGATCAGCGCATAGGTTAGCGGTACGAGTAGAATGAGTGGGAAAATAGCCGCAACGATAAAGGGTAGACCGTGAAATTTTGAAGCAATCACAGGTGTGTTAGTATAGAGTAGCAAAACAAACACTTGTGTCGCTAGATTGGGATAGGACAGGCTCATCAGTCCCGCGATACCCAGCATTGCGCTAACAATCAATAAGAACGGTGCTTCCAATGCCAGAGCGCCGACTACAATCGAGAGGGCACTACCGACCAGCAGCAACAATGAGAGAGGGACTGTCTCTCTCTTATTAAGGAGCATGCAGGTTAACGTGCGCCTTGCTTGCGCAAGACAGCAGCTGCCGTATGAAGAATAATCTGGATATCCATCGCCAGGGAAAGCTTTTCGATATACTTAATGTCCCAAACGAGGCGATTGTCAAAATCCGTATCGCCTCGATCATGGATCTGCCACAGTCCTGTCAATCCTGGTTTTACGCTGAGGCGATGGGTATGATAAAGTTGATATTTATCTACCCCAAAGGAGGTGGGTCTTGGCCCGACCAAGCTCATATCACCTTTGAAGACATTCCATAGCTGGGGCAGTTCATCAATACTGGTTCTTCTAAGGATACGACCAATACGTGTGATACGGGGATCATGGCTAAGCTTTTCACCATATTCGTTTACTGTTTCGTTGCGTTCGTTCACAGTAATGCCCATCTCCGTCAATCGCTTGTCAGCATCCCGTACCATCGAACGGAACTTGTACATCTTGAACTTGCGCCCGCCGAGTCCTGTGCGATATTGTGAATAGAAAATCGGCCGACCACCTTCTACCCATACCAACAATGCTGCAATCCCAACCAGCGGAAGCAGGATGGGGGTTGCTATCAGGATAATTGTCAGATCCATCACACGCTTGATATAGTTGTAAATCCAACGCGAAGAAGCGGATTGCTCTGGTAAACGATTCACCCAGTAATCCGGGTCATGGTAGAGATATTCCATATTGGGGCTCTGTTCGCTGAACATCTCATGGGGAACGATACGAATATCGCCAAACAAACTTTGCCAGCGTGCTTTGACAGAATGCGCCATACTGGCAATAATGGGCAGTGATTCGGTTTCAGGTTCCAGTTTCACCGCATCAAGGAGCGTTGGAAAGGTCTCGATGATTTTCTCTGAATCGCCCAAATCATCCTCATAGTCATCCTCACTGTTTCGATGTATTTTGCGGTTAGCTTCAGCAGTAGTTACCAGGTCATTGTAGATTAAGCCATCTTCGGGGAAAGTTGCTATGCCCGCCTGAAATTCGACATTGAGGGCTCTATAAACAGTCTGGGAAATCTGTTTAATCAGTTTGGTGGCTTGGTTATGGTCTGTTTCTGGCAAGCAAATCACCAGATCATTGCCATACCAAACCATCAAATCCACCTGATAAAGCAATGACTCGGCGATGCGAGCAATGCGGGTTTGGATATACCGATGTTCCAGGCCAAGCTGATAGTTGAGTGCATTTGGATACTGATTATGGAGCCGACCGACTGAGGGCATCTTGATATAAAGGATGGCAACGGGGCGCTCGTACTTGCGTGCGCGGAACAATTCCTTGTTGACAGCATCTTCGCCTTCATTCATTGACTGGATGCGTCCACTCTTATTATCATAAATGATCTCATCAACCACCATCTGAAGATTTTCCAGATTTGATGATACTCGTTGTCCAAACCAGATGGTTGCCGAGAGGATTGAACATTCGACAATCAGACCAGGAACAGTAAATTCAACATTAGATAGAATGTGAAAGTATCGGAGTCCAGCATAGATGGGCAATGCCAACAGTAACGAATACTCTGAGCGCACCTGACCCGTTGATGACAGCAACAGCATCAATAACAACCAGATAGCTGAATAGATATAAAGGGTAGATGGGATATTGATTGCTAAGAATTCGCTGCGTTCGATATTGAAGAAGACAACAACCCAAACGATAAGAAAGATCAACATCATCCGCACACGAGTCGTTGCATTAGTCGTCATAGAATCCCTGTTCCGATGATATCCTTACTTCTTTCGACATTATACGATCATTTTTATGCTAGCTGGTGTGCTCCTCCAAATTTTTACATATTTTTCATAGCTTTTAGGGGTCAAGGGGCTTCAACAACAACTCCTGGTCTGAGTGTCTCGCTCGGTGAGAATCCATGTGTGAGTGTCCCAAAACAGACATCTTGATCACAAGCACTGGGGCGATCTAACTGCTGAAACCAGACGGTATAGTCTAAGTTACCACCATTCTGACTGGAGTAGTAACGGAAGGCCAATTCCAGCGCAGAGTCATGCCGCCATTCCGTATTCGAGTCAATGATAATCGCATTAATCGCCCGCTCAATCGAGCCACGTCTAGGATACAGGTGAGTGATAAGCGTTGTGCCATCAGGACTCTCGAACTCGAAATCAGGTATATCCAGCAAGTCAATGTTGTCATAGCAAGCGGGATCACCGCGTCGCAGCATAAGCTCACACTGTTGAATATTGTTGCCCAGATGCACTTGGGGATAATTCTGATAGTTGCCGTCATAGGCGGTGATGTTGCAATATTGTTCACGTCGGGCATCTTCTGGGATAATTCCATCGGGCGTTATCTGCGATTTGATTGGTTCTAGACCCTGCTGCTGCTGTGCCCCGGCCAAGGTATCACATGATCGATTGCTACGATACTCTACACGATACCCATTCATTCGATCCAAAGCCAGGCGATTAGCATAGACAAAGGCTTCTGCAGGAGACATCAAAATATCTTCGCTGTTATTAATCTGTGTCGGCGTGCGATGATAGAGAGTTATTTCAGGACGATCCCACAAATAGTCAGCAATATGAGCTAGGGTGTTTGTGGCTGCTGCCCCCCAGTTATTCTGTGCTTCTTCAGCTGTCAGGGATACCAGGTAATAGGGATTCTTAACGAGCCAGTTTTGGAACAGGTGCTTGCAGTTGCCGGCTATAATGGCCTTGTCTTCGTAGCTCGTTCCGGCCGGCCCACGACAGGTTTGCTCATGCCAGTAGGCTTCGATCAAATCTGCTGATGCGACAAGCTCTGGTGTTCCCCACGAAAAATTCAAGCGACATTGATCGGCTTGGATTGAAATTTGGATGGCCTCGCTCATGATGCGCTCCAGGATAATTACGACCTCTTCAGCGTAACGTTGGTCTCCCGTCAAATGGTAAGCTAATGCTCTGGCATATAAGCGACTGATCCCCTTTTGGCCTGTAATCCATCCGGGACTATCCGCTCCACCACAGCCTTCTACCGCATCAATACGATATTCCCAGCGTTTCTGCGCTTCGCGTAATACTGCCTCAACGGCACTGGCGTAAGGTTCTAGGCCGTCTTCTGCTTTACGGCTAATCTCTGCAAGTTCTTGGGGCGTGGTGGTATAACCACGCGATACACCTGTCTGTGATCGAAGAACCAGATGCTCGTCCGCCTTGAGAGAGATAAATACACAGAGGGTTGCAAACCAAACCAAACTAAAGCGCACAAACCGGCCTAAGGGCAGCTGCATTCCGTTGACTCCGTTAATTCCAGTTCCTATCGCACCAGAATAATGCCTTCAACCCGCCCACCCAGGTTTTCGATCTGGGTGACTCCATCTCTTATCCGGGTCACAGTCACGGTGCGGTTTTTCAGGACAAGGACAACACCATCTACCTGATGAACCAGAGGCAAGCTATCTTCGCCATCCGCAATCGGGGGAGCAGCCAGGAGCAGCACATCGGAACCCTGTCCCTGTTTGATGGCCGCGACAATCTGGTTCATCCGGGGCGAGGCCAGCCAACTAAAGCTACTTTCGGTCAATCCAGATCCGCTGGGCAGCACATTGAGATAGGGTGCTACCTCAGTAAAGTTCAAAGCCTCATCCTGAAGACCTGAGTCCGATAGCAGTTTGGCTAAAGCCATCCCGTTGTCGATTCCAAATAACCGGGCAATGTTGTTATCATGGAAATTGACATCAATGAGCATGATTGGGTTCTGTGTTCGTGCAATCGCAGCCGCGATATTAGCGACAATTTCGGGTACATGATCGGTCTTGCTCAAGCTGGTGAACAGGAGACTCTGTTGTTCGGCAGAGAGGATCTGCGCTCCTAATTGATTATACTGACGGGCTGTGTCCGCTTTGGCAGTCACTAGGGCAGGCTGCCGATTGGGTCGCACCGTTGCCCAGATAGGCAAACCGTTCAAAGAATTGACGGTGGAAATGTCTAACACATCGTTGTTCAGGGCAATTAGCCCAATGCCAACCAGGACACTCACCACCAGACCAGCGCCAAACGCAATCAGGAGCGTCAGAAGTGTCTGGTTGCCCAGTTCAACTGCTTCTTCCGCTGTATCGATAACGGCGATACGGTTAGTCAGTGGTTCTTGAAGGGTTTGATAAAGATCAGCCAGGGTACTATTGGATTCAGATAGACGACGTTCTTCTTCATTGATTTGCTGGATGAGCAAATTCTGATTGATAATATCATCCTCAACGGCTAACTGCGCCGTGAGAACGTCAATCCGTTCATCAATGCTCAAGATATCTTCTTCAATGTGGGCAGCTTGTTGGCGGATGCGATCAAACAAGAAGTCATTCTGCTCACTAGATGGGCCTTGTGTCACCAGATGATTTGCTACTTCATTCGCAATGAGGACCGCACGCTCTTGGTTTTCATCACGAGCGATCACACCGACTAATTGGGTCCCAACTAATGGGCGCATCAGGATGATGTCATCCAATTGGCCTTTATTCAAAGATAAGCCAAGATTCGTGATGATCGCCTCTAAGAAGGCGTGGGTACCAGGTAGTTCAACATAAGTCTGCATGAGTTGCTCGCCCGCCCGAAGTGCATTCAAATCTGGGTTGGGGCTATCAATTCCAGGCCCGATCATGAGAGTGGCTTCCGCCTCATAGACTGTTGGCTGCTGCTGAAGCACGACGAACCCAGCAGCAGTTGAAATAATTGGAAACAAGATCAGCAACCAAGACCAGCGCAGTAGGATTTTAAGATGTCGGCTTTCCATAGAGCTCTCCGTATAATTCATCAAAAATGGGCATGGAGACCTCATCGAACCTTCGGTTCGCCTTTAGCAGAGGGCCACCCCTTGGTTGGCATCCCCTGACCTACTCGCCGTTTCGTGGTGCTAACTTGAGCCACGTAAACCCAACCTATAGTCTATAATATAGGTGAAGCCAATGTAGAGCAATCACACACATTCACGAAAATTGTGTATAATGCGATTCAATGCCAGACACTATTATACCAGTAGGATGTTAATTCTATGAAGCATTTACCTCTCTTTGGCTTATTTATGTGTGGAATAAGTTTATGTGCGCTTATCTGGTTTAGTGCCATCACCACCGCCCAGACCGACTCCGCATCATCCTGTGTTATCACCACGAAAGTACGGGTCAATGTTCGTATAGGGCCAGATGCCCAATTTGATAGCCTGGGTATTGTGGAAGCCGGCTCCGAGTTTAAGGTCACGGGCGTTGAAATTGACACAGATGATTTTAGATGGTGGCAATTGGAAAACACAGGCTACATCCGTGAAGACCTGGTCACGGCGGACGGTGACTGTGACACACTAACTACAACGACAGAATTTGCTTGTGAGTTGGTAACGGATGTTCCAGAATCAAGTTGTCAGGCGCTGGTTGATCTTTATAATAGTACCAATGGCTCCGGCTGGCGTGATAGTTTGGGTTGGATATCTGATAAGATGGTCTGCTCCTGGAAGGGTGTGACCTGCAACCTAGACGCTGTGATTGAACTCGACTTGAGAGCGAATGACCTCATAGGTCAACTGCCTGAATCGCTTTCCAGCTTAAATAGCCTCATAAGTATAAACCTGGGCAATAATGAAATAACCGGTGAAATTCCAACATCACTTTATGACATGGTCACCCTCCAGGAGTTGATTCTCGACAACAACGAGATTACGGGTCAATTCAATTCAGCCGTTGGTGACATGAGCAATCTAGAATCTGTGAGGCTGGGCGGCAATCAAATCACCGGGACAATCCCAACCCAGATCGGCCAACTGGCTAACCTGCGCCAACTGCACTTGAATAATCTGCTACTCACAGGGGAAATTCCAACAGAACTGAGCCAACTCAGTGAACTTCGGGAATTGCGTCTCGATAGTAATGCCTTGACAGGTGTGATTCCAGCAGAACTGGAAAACCTGGAAAATCTGGAGCTTCTCAACCTTGATGGGAACTATCTGACCGAAGCAATCCCCGCCGAGCTCGGCAATCTTGCCAACATCAGCACCCTCAATCTGGCAGGCAACAATTTATCGGGCGCGATCCCAGTAGAACTAGGCAATCTTTTACAAGCAGAAACACTCAACCTAGGGGGTAACAAGCTGGATGGCGAGATTCCCACTGAACTCGCTTCACTAGTCAAACTCAAATCCCTGTTTTTACAGGACAATAAGCTTGTCGGTGATGTCCCAACATCATTCGAACAACTCAAAGACTTACAGATTTTGAATGCAGAAAACAATCGGCTAACGGGTACCCTACCATCTGAATTGGGAATGCTCACAGATCTTACTGAAATTCGGCTGTCAGGCAATGATATCGGCGGCAGTATTCCAACCGAATTTGAAAATCTAGAAAATCTTCGTGTCATGCGGCTGAACAGCAATAACATCAGTGGTAGCATTCCAACCGGGCTAGCCAACTTGATTCAACTGCGCGAACTGCGGGTTTCTAGTAATCTCTTGACAGGCAATCTGCCCCCTGTGCTGGGTTCTCTGGTCAATCTAGAAATCCTGGATTTAACTGGGAATAGCCTGAACGGAACCCTACCAGCCGAGTATGGTGACATGGTCAATCTCATGGAGTTTGATGTCTCCAATAACTTCCTAAGCGGGCCTTTGCCACCAAGCATGGCGAATTGGGCGCGAATTGAGGAAATTGATCTTTCGGCGAACCAATTCACAGGGCCAATCCCCAACGAAGTAGCTGAACTAGAGACCATTGTCATCCTTGATTTGGAAAGGAACGGACTATCCGGCCCCATTCCCGAAAATCTGGGGGAACTGGTCAATCTGGAGAAACTCTTGCTTGCACAAAACCAATTATCGGGCGAGATCCCCAGATCGCTTGGTAACCTGCACAGCCTAGAAGAACTCACATTGAACACCAATCAACTCGAGTTTTCTATCCCAACGGCCCTGACCTCGTTGACGAAACTGACCAGCTTCAACCTGGCAGAAAACGCCCTAACCGGAGAAATCCCGCCAGAAATGGCCAATCTGATCGACCTAACCTCCCTGGATTTGTCATTTAATCGACTGGAAGGCGAGATTCCGGTTGAACTAGGAAGCCTGACAGGGCTGATAGAGATTGACTTGAGCCAGAACAACCTCTCCGGTACGATCCCGCCAGAACTGGGACAACTTACGGGGCTGCGCCGTCTGGATTTGAGTCTGAATCATCTTATAGGCGAAATCCCGCCAGAACTGGGCACCCTCACAGAGCTTGAGACATTGAATCTGAAGAACAACATCTTAGAAGGAGATGTCCCACTTGAACTGGCACAGTTGACGCGGATTCCGCCGCCTGCACTCGATCCGCTGCTGCCCCCAGCCGAAACCAACTCGCTAGAATTGAGCTACAACAGGTTGACTGCGACTCATCCGGAAACCCGCTCATTCCCCGACAGCCGTGATCCTGGTTGGTCATTGACGCAAACCGTTCCACCGGAAGACTTGGAAGTTGCCGCAATGCACGAGACCCGTGTCGATTTGTTCTGGGATGCTATCAGCTTTGTGCAGGGTGCGGGTTTCTATGAAGTTGCCTATGGTGAATCCCCCGATGGGCCGTTCACATCTAGCGGAGCCACTTTGAGCAAGCTGATTACGACATACACTGTCGAAAATTTGGAACCAGGCAAGACCTATTATTTTGCGGTGCGCACCGTTTCAGTCGAAGACCAGATACTATATAATACCATTACGAGCGACTACACAGTCACAGAAGCCGTCACCATCCCAGAATCTGAATAACACATGGTCAAGAACGCCCTCCACAACATGATTGATAGCCCTGTTTTTGGACAGGGCTTATCGAGTTTAGAGCGTTTGACGAACCAGAATACCTATTTGTTGAGAGTGTTGACTTATCATCGGGTCGATGAGATTGATGCACAGCCGGGCTTGAGCCCCAGTATTCTAAGCGCAACCCCAACGAATTTCGCCGCGCAGATGCACCATGTGTCCACGCACTATCAACCTGTTAGCATACAAGATGTCTTGCATTGCCTGACAACCAGGACGCCCTTGCCCCCGAAAGCTGTTCTGGTGACGTTCGATGACGCTTACTATGATTTTTCGCAGCATGTGTGGCCTGTGCTCATGCAGTACAACATCCCAGTGGTGTTGTTCGTTCCGACCGCATATCCCGATCATCCAGAGCGTTCTCTGTGGTGGGATAAACTCTACAATGCCCTCAACCGAACTGCTCATGCTACGTTAGCATTTGATAACATCCATATTGAACTTGCCGGGAATCTGGACAATGTCTATAAAGAGTTACGCCACATCGTCAAGAATATGCCACATGATGAGGCGATGGATTTCGTAGATCGAATCTGTGAACGGTTAGAAGTCAAGCCGGAAGTTGACAATCACATCCTGACCTGGGCCCAACTAGAACAATTGGCGGCGGGGGGGGTGATTCTCGCGCCACACACCCACACACATCCGATTTTGACAAGTATCTCGGTTGACCGGGCTGTGGCCGAAGCCGTTAAGTCATGGGAGGATCTGAGGACACGGTTCGGGGATTCAATTCCACCCGTGTTTGCCTATCCCGGTGGTGGTGCGAATGAAACAATTGCACAACGATTAGCAGATGCCGGGTTTAAGATGGCATTTACAACACAGCGAGGGATCAACGATCTGCGTGATTTTCACCCTCTGTTACTGCGGCGGATCAACGTTGACAGCCGTACCTCGCTCAATCTGGTGCGGACTCAGATGCTTGGGGTGTTTGTCCACATGAACCGATTTTTGAACTGATTGATTGGGGAAGAAAGCAATTTGAGCAAAGTCGCCTATATGATGTCGCGTTTCCCTAAAATTACGGAGACGTTCATCCTTTATGAAATGCTGGCGGTGATGAAGCACAACATCCCGGTAGAAATCTATCCACTGATGCGCGAACATACATCTGTTATGCATCCAGAAGCTGTATCTTTGGTCGAACAAGCGCATTTCACGCCCCATATATCATTGTCAATTGTGGTCAATAATTTGTGGCGTATGTTCCAGCAGCCAGGTACCTACTTCAAGACTCTCTTCACCATTCTACGAGCCAATTGGGGGAGCCGCCGCTTTTTTATTAACACGCTGATGTTCTTTCCGAAGTCTGTCTACCTCGGTGGCTTAATGCAAAAAGCCGGGATCACCCACTTACATGCCCACTTCGCCAGTTTTCCAGCGGCAACGGCCTACATTGTGCATCAGTTAACAGGGATTCCTTATAGTTTCACCGCCCATGGTTCTGACCTGCATCGGGATAAGCACATGCTATGCGAAAAGATCGAAGATGCCAAGTTCGTGGTGGCCATTTCACAGTACAACGAGCAAGTCATCCGCGAGCAATGTAACGAAACCCATAATCTGCACATCATCCATTGTGGTGTGGATACCGAAGTATTCAAACCTGTTGGCCCATCGTCGAAATCGGATGGGCCACTACAGATTGTGTGCATTGGTACGTTGCATGAAGTCAAGGGGCAAACCTATCTTATCCGGGCATGTGAACAACTGAAAGCGCGTGATGTTGAGTTCGTCTGTCATTTGGTAGCCGATGGGCCAGATGAACAAAGGCTCAAGGAACAGGTCAACACGGCTGGCTTGAGCCAACAGGTAATTTTTCATGGGCGCCTCCCCCAGACAAAGGTTATCCGGTTATTGAGCCAGGCGGATGTGGTAGCAGCCCCAAGTGTGCCGACCCATGATGGGCGCCGTGAGGGGATTCCAGTTGCCTTGATGGAGGCCATGGCTTTTGGGATTCCGGTTGTTGCCAGCGACCTCTCCGGTATTCCAGAGCTTGTTGATGGGGATGGGTGTGGTGTCCTCGTTCCGCCGCGTGATGTCGCTGGCATTGCGAACGCATTAGAAACATTGGCAAAAGACCCAGCCCTACGCCAGACCATGGGCGCTCAGGGACGAGAGAAAATCCTGCGTGATTTTAACCTCGATGAAAATGCACGCTTACTCAGTGAATTGTTCCAGGAGGCCGTCACATGACCCTTGCATTCATCCTGTATTGGTCGTCGTTGGGCATCATCTTGTACACTTACATTGGATTTCCGCTGATATTGTTCGTACGCAGTTTGTTGTGGCCCCGACCTCACAAAAAGAGTCCCATCACACCCTCGGTTAGTCTGATAGTTGCCGCCCATAATGAAGCCGAGGGAATTGAATCCAAGATCGCCAATATTCATCAACTTGATTATCCTGCGGATCAGTTTGAGGCTATTATCGCTTCGGATGGCTCGAATGATGGCACAGCTGATGTTGTTGCCCAACATGTTGATGAAACCATCACATTGCTTGATCTTCCACGCCAAGGCAAGGCGGATACCCTCAACGCTGCAATTGCTCAGTCTTCGGGCGAAATCCTGGTGTTCTCAGATGCGAACAGCCTCTATAAACCCGGCGCAATTCGCCAGCTTGTTCAACACTTCGCCGATGAGCAGGTAGGCGGTGTTGCGGGCAATCAGGTTTATATCTCCACGGCAGAAACACAGGACAATCCAGGCGAAACCCATTATTGGAATTTTGATCGGCAACTCAAAATCTGGGAAAGTGCTAGCGGCAACACGATCTCGGCAACTGGAGCGATCTACGCTATCCGCCACAGCCTGTTCCAGCCTATTCCGGTGGGGGTCACGGACGATTTTGTCACCTCAACCCGAGTCATTGAGCAAGGGTATCGACTTATCTTTGAGCCAAAAGCGATTGCTTATGAACATGTCGCCAAAGATCAACAACGTGAGTTTGGGCGCAAGGTTCGAGTGATGACACGCGGTTTGAACGCCATCCTGATGATGGGGTGCCTATTGAATCCATTTCAATACGGATTTTATGCCATTCAGTTATTCACGCATAAACTGCTTCGCCGCCTGCTCTATATCCCAATTGTCATCCTTTTGATGGCAAATTGGGGCCTGGTTTCGCAGGGAATCTTTTATCAACTCACGCTGTTGGGGCAAGTTATGCTGTTGGGGTCTGCCGCAATTGGATGGATAATGAGCATACGGGGGCAACCGCTACCCAAACTCATTGCCCTGCCGACTTATGCCTGTATAGTTTACTTGGCGGCAGCGAAAGCAAGTTGGAACGTGTTACGAGGCTATAAAATTGTCAGCTGGTCAACCGAGCGTCAGGCCAGCTAAGCAACGATCTCGAAGGAATGGGGTACATGAGCAAAGTCATCATTTTAGGCTGTAGACATGGCGGCCTCGCTGTCATGCGTTCGTTGGGTCCACGCGGAGTTTATGTGATTGGCTTGACCTATGATCCAACGGATTTCGGATTGAGATCGCGCTTTCTGGATGAGTGGCATGTTTGCCCCCATCCTCGTGAGGAGGAAGCTTTGGTGGACTTTCTGATGGCACATGGCGAAGCCTGGGATGGAGCACTGCTGTATGAAACCAACGACTACTACCTGACAGCCATCTCCAAACACAAAAACAAACTAGGCCAGCACTTTAGAATCATCGCACCAGAATGGGAACTGACCCAACAGTTCCTGGAAAAAGACCTGACTTACCAGTTAGCTGATGCCTGTGATGTGCCACGACCTGGCTTTTACAGGCCCCAGAGTATGGACGAGCTTGAGACCCTAGCACCAGAGATTCAGTTTCCTGTGTTGGTCAAACCGGTTCTTTCCCATAAGTTCGTACAGGTGTTCAAGGAGAAACTATTTGTTTGCACTACGATGGAGGGGGTGCGTACTCACTTTGGACGGGCACTCGATGCCCGGCTTCCGGTCATACTGTCCGAAATTATCCCGGGCACAGACTATCACACCTTCGAGCGTGTGGACATGTATGTCAATACCCAGGGGGAGATCTGCGTCGAGTATTGCAACGTCAAGTTGCGGCAAGCCCCACCTATGTTTGGCATTATGCGGGTGGGCCGGAGCATCCGCCCAGTAGACGATCTAAAAGACTATGGTAGACGCCTTATGCAACAGTCCAACTTCCGGGGCTATGCCAATGCCGAATTCAAGCGCGATCCCCGCGATAACAAGCTGAAGTTGATTGAAATCAATATTCGTTGTCCGAGTGTGATGGGGATGGCGATGGCTGCCGGAGTCGATTTCCCCTGGCTCATCTACCAGGATTTAGTCCTGGGGCAGCAAGCACAAATTACTGAGTACAATCATGATACCCACTTCATCGATATTTCACTTGATTTTGCTCATTACATCCGGCATGACAAGAATAAGAGTCTTTCAATCTTCATCAAGCCCTATCTGGCCAGGCACAAGACATTCGCGGCCTTATCGCTGAAAGACCCGAAGCCATTCATCGGGCATACGCTCGATAAGGTCAAGAAGTTGAAGCTAGATCGCAGGAATAAGCATGTCTAAGGTTATTATCCTGGGTTGTAAACACGGTGGACTGGCTGCGATTCGTTCATTCAAATCACATGGCATTCATACCATCGGCGTGACCCACGACCCCAATGAGTTCGGTTTAAAATCTCGATATTTAGACGAGTGGCATCTGTGCCCGCATCCAGAAGATAGCGAGGCATTGGTCAACTTCTTGCTGGAACGTGGCGAGGCATGGGCCGAGGCGATGCTCTATGAGACGACAGATTTCTACTTGAGCGCAATCTCGAAGCATAAAGACCGCTTGAGCCAGTATTACAAACAAGTCACACCAGAATGGGAAATCGCCCAACAGTTTCTGGAAAAGAACCTGACTTACCAGTTAGCCGATGCTTGTGGTGTCCCCCATCCAGGTATTTTCAATCCACAAAGCATGGATGAACTGGACGCGCTTGTTCCCAATATCAGACTACCGGTGATGGTGAAACCCATTCTCTCTCATGAGTTTCAGAGCATCTTTCATACTAAATTGTTCATCTGTGAGACAATTGACGACCTGCGTAGCCGCTTTAAACTCACGTTCGACTCACAACAAGCCGTTGTGATCTCAGAGATCATACCTGGGTCGGATTATCTCACCCTCGAACGTGTCCAACTGTATATCAATTCCAAGAGTGATGTCGCTGTAACATTTTGTCACTTGAAAGTCCGGCAGACCCCTCCCATGTATGGGGTCATGCGTGTTGGCAAGAGCACAGAAGCCAATTCCAAAGTCGTTGATCTGGCCCTGCGGTTACTCAAAGGTGTCGATTATCAAGGATTCGCCAGCGTCGAATTCAAGCGTGATCTGCGTGATAACAGCCTGAAGCTGATGGAGGTGAATATTCGCGCTCCACGCAGTAATGCCTTATCGATTGGGAGTGGTGTTGATTTTCCTTATTTGATCTATCAAGATTTGATGAATGATGAACAAATCAAGGTCGAGGCCTATCACCCAAACACCTATCTGATCGACCTCGTTTCAGATCTTGCCAACTTTGTCACCCGTGACTCAGATCGTTCGCTGGGCCGCTTTGTCCGACCTTACCTAGCCCAGCACAAGGTATTTTCTGTGCTTTCGCTGGATGACCCCAGGCCGTTCCTCAAATTAGTGGGGGGACATTTCCGGAAAATGAGAAACTAAACACGGAGAATCTTACCCAGAATAGGCACTTTCAACAGTTCAGGGAAGATTTCGCCGACTTGAAGCTTGGCGCGATTGAGGTAGAGCAGTGCAAACGAAAGCAGGACAGCGACAGGTATGCTAATCAACAACGAGGGGGCGGCAATTGCTTGCATCAACCAGACGATGAGTGTTGCCCCAACAATCATGATATAAATGAGGGCATATGAGACATCAAAAATGTTGATTTTTGTGTAGCGCATAAGTCCCATGTGGTTCAAAACATTGTAGATGATCAGTGTCCCAGTATAGGCCAATGCGCCCCCTATCGCCCCATACTGTGGAATAAACACAACATACGCCGTTACTGCGACTATCATCACTACAAAGTCGATCACCAACAAATAACGCACCGTTCCATAAATACGCAGGGTATGGACATTGAATCCAAGTACCGCGTTGAAGTAGTAACCGACAGCGAGAATCGACATCACAATCCCAGAGTTAGCATAGGTCTGACCAAACAGGAGCCTCACAAAGGGGTCTGCTAGGGCAAAAGTTATCAGGAAGATCGGCAGGCTTGCCATAGAAATCCAGGTTGTGGTTCGCCAAAACAAATCGTTAATCCCGGCCTCTTGGTTATGGGTCAGCATCCGGGCTAATAGAGGCATATATAAGAAGCCAAAACTGGCATAAACGACACTATTCAGCCTGGCAACAGGCGCAACCGCCCGATACTCGGCGACACTCACCGAATCGCCAAAGAATCCCAGAAAAACCACCACCATTTGATCGCGAAAAATAAACACAACTGCCGAAAACAGCATCGGCAAGCTGAAGGCGAAGATAACCCGTGTGTTAAATTTCAGCGTCCTAATTGAAAAATGTGGGAGCAGTCCTCTTCGTCTGAAGAGATGATAGCTCATGTAGGCATAGGTAGTGGTTCCAATCACGCCACCGACCACATATCCCCAGGCCAGAGCATAAACATCGGATTGAGTGGCAATGACAAAGACAATCGCCGCTAGTTGTAGCCCGGGCCATAACAGATAACGCCGAAAGAAGATGGCGCGCACACTAGCAAAGACAGCAAATACGGCCTGGAACCAACTATCAAAGGCCTGCAAGGGCGCGAGTACGATCATAATGAGTAAGAGTGAGATGGCCAGTGGATCGTTGATGAAGGATTCAAGCAGCAGCCCACGTAAGCCAAATGACAGAACAATGAGCGCTATGCCCATGCCAATAATCGTCACAACCGACAGCATCATGAACCCGAATAAAGAAGGATAATCTTGTTGTTCATCATAGATGGGCATAAAGCGCGAAGCTGATTTTTCTAGACTGACGAGCGAGAGGATGGCTGCAATCTCAACGAGATTAACGGCGTAGGCAAAGGCGCCATATTCGGCCTTCGCCAGATAGCGAACAATCAGAATTTGCAGGAAGAACTTCATCCCAACCGAAATCAACCGTCCGCCAAATAACATCGTCGAACCACGAATATGTTTCTTTGTGGATTGGGCGGGTTCCAATTTTGTCAAATGGATTGTTTCCTAACGATTGCCCCACTGGCCAGCCCCAATAATAACTCATCACCCAATACCGCCAGCGTCGTAATGCCACCATCATTGCCGACTGGTTGCCAGGATTGCCCCTCTTTGCTAGCGAAGAGGCGATCAGCGCATAAGGCCAGCACGCCGGATTCAGTGACAACCAGGGCATTGATGGCCTCGTCCAACAGGTCAGGTGCGACTTGCGCCCAACTTTGACCGGAGTCGGTTGATAGATACAGGCCGTCTTCTTCTGTCCCAGCTAAAACTTCACCATCTGGTAGCACAGCCAGACTCAACAGCGCGGTTGGCAACACTGGAAACGGCAGCGCGTTCCAGGATCGCCCCATGTTCGTACTGCGATAGATACCCGTATCCGTTCCAGCATAGAGCGCATGTCCCCCCGCCAGGCACATCACATGCCGATCGTACAGGCCGATGTTGCTGGCATGCCAGGTCTCACCACTAGTCTGTGTATGATAGATGCCGTCATCCATTGTGCCGATGGTGATGGTGTGATCCTGGACATAATCGGGTGAGAATACAATCGCTGTGACGATGGACGGCGGTTGTGGAAACTGGAAGCCTTCCCATGATGAGCCGCCATCATCCGAGCGCATCAGCCCCCCTCGCCCACCGGCAAGGAGTGTTTGGTCGTTTTCTGGCGAAAGCGCAACTGACATGGTTGCCAGGGGTTCGTTCAAATCAAGTGAATCATAGCATGATTCCCAGGTGTCGCCCTTGAGTTCATACAACCCCGACTGACGCGCAACCAACACCCGACCATGCCTTGTGCTGAACGCATAAATCATATCTTGCGTATCTTCAATCATCAGAACGCTCCTTCTAAGGGGTTGTTACCTGTTTAGGCTCTTTGGCTTGAACTAAGACTTCGGTAGTCAGCAATTGGGCGGCAGCGACGATAGCCGTCCGTACCGCTGTTTTGACAACGGCGGCACTATCCAGGATGCCCACCTTGAGTGCATCGGCAGATTGCCCTTTGATGACATCAAAGGTCTGGTTGGGGGGGCGGATGTGCATTTGCAGGACGACATGCTCGTAGCCTGCGTTGGTCACTAATTGACAAGCGGGGGCGGCCAAAGCAGTGCTCAAAATGCGGTAGGCGGCCTGTTCATCGGTATTGGATGTTTTGTCATGGACCAACACCTTCTGACAATTTAACAGGGCTGCACCGCCACCTGGTAAAACACCGTCTAGCAGTGCCCCACGCAGCGCATCGGCTGTGCGTTGTGCCAGTTCTTTACGATCATCTCGATCATATTTGGTCGTGCCACCGACCTGCAGCATACTGGCCCCGCCTGTTAAGCGCCCGATCCGGGTCAGCCGTTCTTTCTTGCCGTCCAGATCTCCAGCGTTGGTGTATTGGGCTTGCAGTTGTTCAACGTGTAATCGTAATTCATGGGCATCCCCACCCGTTGCTGAAACGCAAAAAAACTGGTGATCCGCCCAGGCACGGCGAGTGAAGCCAAGGTCGCCCGGTTGGATGCTGGTGACGGTATCGCCCATCGCCTGGAGGAAGCGACGCCCCCCGGTGAGCAGCGTCAAATCATAGAGGTTAGCGGTTTGCTCACTGGTGGTGGTGCCCGGTGTCTTGACGGCGATCATCTCGAATTGGCCAGGACGTTCGTTCTGGGCCATCAGGCCCAGGATCGGATCGCTGATGCTCTTGGCAGTCATCACGAGCGCTTCCGCCCCCATGTTGACGCCCTCGCGGATTAGGGGCACAACATCGTGGGGGTCTTCTAAGGTCAGATCACTGCTGAAGATGGCCACGTTTTTCAGGATGCGTCGTCCTAGGATTTTGTTTTGGATCATCTCTTTGGAATGGACACCACTTTTCCAATAATAGCCATCAACATAATTGAGTTCCAGGTTTCTTGAGTGCCCGCCGCGCAGTTCGACCTGCCCATAGGGGCCGACCACATCGAACATTTCACCTAGCGCATGAGCAATTTCTTCGTTGTGGCAGACTGTCTGTGCGACCTGCTGCAACATGGCTTGCCCCGATAGTGGGATGGTCATGGCATCGAGTTGATCAAGGATATGCTTCAGCCCTTGCTGAAGATAAAGCCGCAGTTGCATGGCGCTGCCACCTGATGCCAGATAACGCAGGCCATCATCGTACACCGACTGGAAAATGACGGCAGCCGTTGCGGTGCCATCACCAACCCCTTCATGAATGCGCCAGAGCATATGGCGGACAAACATCGCGCCGGTATTCTCTGCGCGATGGGGCAGTTCAATGATGCGACGGGCAATCACACCCCCGTTATCAAGCAACTCCGGCAGCCGATTGCTGAAAGAATGGGCGATACTGATGGTGCGCGGCAACGGCCCCAATGTAGGTCGGATGGCATCGACAATTTGGCGTGTGCCCCGCTGTAAACTGCGATGAGTCTCAGATCGAAAAACAACCCCCGCCATATAGAATTCCTTAAAGTTCAATCATTCATCGCACAAGTATGCCTGACTTCTGGGAACAGGTCAATTTAGCATCAACCCCAAAGGCGCTCAAGGGCGAGATTTGGGGCAAAAGCGTAACTACATGTTTGTTGCGGCGGCGACGAACAAAAAAGTTTGCTGCAATACGGGAAGAACGGCAGCAAATTGCAGCTAAAGCAGTCTCAAAAACAGTCGATCCATCCTTAAGTGTAGTTATTTGGGAGAACGTGTGGAAGAACGTACGTTCTGGATTCATCAGGGCTTACCCAAATTACAAATAACACAATATTATAACTACGCTTGTCCTACGAATATAGTGATTATCTAGACAAAGTATAACTGGTAGTGTAGTATAAGCTTTAGTAGCTACTTACACGACGTATATAGCAAGAGGAGTAACAAAGTGTCTATAGCAATTGTAAAGAGTCCGAAATTCGTGTACATTGTCTTGGTTGTTGTGTTGTTGTTCGCTATAACAGGAAGCAGTGTTTTCGCTAGAGGTGGATTTATTATTAATAGCCGTAGCAGTAATGTATGGGTTAAATGGCAGGAAGAGGGTTGGACCTATTGGGCATATGGCGCGGTGCCACCGAACAGTAACTCCGACCAGGTCACCTGTAGTGATCCAAGTAACCGATTTCACAGCCCTGATTGTGATGCCGATTTTGTAACAATGTACGGTGGTACCTGGAAGACTTATTATGGTTTGTTTCTAAGTAGCACCAAACAAAGTGGCGAGTGGTTCAAGGTATTAACCCATTTTCAGGCTCACTGTCATGACTCGTCTGGCAAAGGCACACTCAACGCATATTGTAAACGCAACTACTAGTCCATAGAGTCTGAATATTCATCTGGCGGTGACATGCTATTACCATGTCACCGCTCCATTATAAATGGAGCAGAATCCCAGAATATGAACCCAAATTTGAGCAAGATTTTCCTGTTTTTAGCGATCCTTTTCATGGCTACTATTGCCATCTTCTTTGATGAACTTGGGTCTTCCCTACCCATTTTAAGGGGTGACAAAATTGTCCTGACGGTGCAACCACCTCTTGATTTAGGCGGTCATGTCTTTGATGGATTTGAAGCAGCACATCCAAATGTAACGGTTCGAGTCAAGCGGTCTGGTTCTGATTTCTTGGGGCCTGAATATATGTCGCTTGAAGATCATTTGCAGGCAGGGCGCGATTATATCGGTTCCGCAGATGTTGTCTATGTTTCTTCTGGACATATATCTGCCGAGACCTCTCGTGCGGGTTATTTACTTGATTTGCAGCCTTTAATTCAAGCTGACAAAACGATGAGTGAGGACAGGTATCAATCTAATTTACTTCGGGCTTTTCAGTGGGATGGTGGGGTTTGGGCCCTGCCGGTGAGCGCCCGGATCCTGACCTTGTTCTATCGTCCAGAAGCTTTTGATACGGCAAGCGTACCTTATCCAAACGCGAACTGGCAATGGCATGATCTGATACACGCTGCTCGTCAACTGGCGACGTTCGACCCTGAGGGCAAGGTTATGATGCCAGCCATTACGTTAGATGCGATTGGAGAAGCTCGCCCCTATCTTTTGCGTAGTTCACATGGCAAAGGTTTTTATTCAGAGAGTGGACAGCCCGCGTTTGGTGATAGTGCGTTACAGGGTTTAGTGAATGAGTGGCTTCAGTTAGAACATGACGGCATCATTACTCCGGCAAACAAAGCAGGTGAGCGTTTTGACAAAACGCCCATGACGATTATGTTTACGGACCTGCTTTACATGACGACACAATCGGACTTTGCAATAGCGCCTCTTCCAGGTAAGGGTGTTGGAATGCGTGCGCAGGGGTTTGCTGTCAACCCCAAGACAGATCATCCCGAATTGGCCTACAAACTGGTCAAATACCTATCACAGCAGCAGTCTGTTGCCGTGCATCTGATGGGAGATGTTCATGCGTATCAACCGCTTAACGAGTGGGGTCCTCCAGACGATGGATACACTCATTTAATCTCTGAGATGCTCCCCCATGGGGAGGTACGCTATGCTCATTATTTAATCGACGCGATGAAAGCTGGTGGAAACTTGAGTGTGGAAGAGGTGATTGCCCAGGCCCAAACGAATGCAGATGATGCCATGGCGATGATTAAGCAAATCAAAGCTGAGCAACAAATAGCTGCCCCAGATGCTTCCCCCACATTGCCACCGGGCCAAATTGAACTGACTTTCGGCCTCTTACCTGCCTTGATGGATCCGCACGATTCTTTCTTCCAATCAAAATTGCAGGAGTTCATTCAACAAGACAACCGGATTGGCAACATTCGATTCGTTGATCTACCGGGATTATCCGCAGAAGCGATAAGAGAAGTGGACTGTTTCTACTATCCCCGTACGCTTGTGAATCGAATTCCATTGGACAATGTCTTGCTTCCAATCACGCCACTTCTTAGCGATTCAACAGCCCCAGAAGATTATTATCCCCATCTGTTTGATCTTTTGAGTCATGTCAATGACGTATTCGGTTACCCACTTACGATTGGCCCCAATGTAGTAACCTATGATCCCGAACAACTTCAGTTAGACTTCGACTGGGACTGGGGCAACTTTATGAGGGCAATATATTCGCAGGAAGATGATCCATCTTATGCCTTTTCACCAGCGAATACAGCCAACACGCATATCTTAATGCTGGCAGCCAGCCAGGGTCTGTTGATCTACGATTATCGCCAAAATCCACCGACCCTCAATTTGAACGATGCAGGCGCGCTCATGAATGTCTTAGATTTGGCGAAAGATGGGTTGATGTTCTACACCGAACTTGGGAGTGGTGTATCTATGCCTGTCGATCAGCCAGGGTCCATGAAGGCGGATGGGTGGGACGATTTCTGGTTTAAGCAATTTCTTACCAAAAATGAGAACCTTGATCTACTGCCATCGACATACCAAATGATCGGATTCCCTGAACACGATCATCTCGTGCCTTTATCTTATGATGTTGGTGCAGGCTATGTGAGTTTTCAAACCCCTTATCCTGAAAGTTGTTTTCGCTTTATACAACATTTGGAAACGCTACCAGAGTTGATGATGGCTCTTCCTGCAAAAGTGACCTCCATCAACGCACTGGAGGGAATCGTGCCAACCCAAATTCTAACATTTTACAAGCATTATGCTGAGGCATTAAGGAGTCGAAAGGCCGTTTATTTCCCAACCAGCTTGCAACTCTTTGATCATCGTTTAGAAATCCTCATCGAGAACGACTGGTTGAACCAGGCTTTTGATGCATATGTACTGGATGCCGCTTCGTTAGAGGCAGGAATCAACGAAGCACAAGACAATATACTAGCATTTCGTGCCTGTTATCAAGAGGAAACAGATCGAGCGGAAACAAATCATAAGGAAATAGCGTTCAATTGTGGTGTAGGGATTGATCCAACCCTTGAAACGAAGTTTAAGACCTATTAGGGAGACAACCATGTTTGGGAAAAATACAAGTGTCAAGCTATTGACCTTGCTAGGTTTTGCCCTGGTCATGCTTTACATCGGGTTTGCGGTGATTCCTTTTTATACATTGGGAATCCACGAACATCCTTTTGAGGAAATTTACCAGGGAAGATATGATCCAAGCCATTTAGCATTCTATCAATTTTCGTTCTGGCTGGTGTTGGGGACCTATCTGCTGGTCCCAATTAGTGTTGGCCTGCTCTACCAGACCATCCAACGCTGGCAGAGGCTGGACAACACCATTCGGTTTCTTACGACCAGCACCCTCATGTTGAGTTTCTTCACGCTGGTGTTTTTGTTTTCATCCACAGGTTATAGCGTGACGACCTGGATGCTGGATTAAGATGGCATTTAATCCCCATGTCCTGATGCGCCGATGATTTCTTGAGTCTGAGCTTGACCATCGAACTTTTCGCGCAGGGGGTTGAGTTCGGTCTGAATACCGCGCATGACAAAGGCGCCATCGCTGCGATAGACGAGGAGGGTTGCCCCCAGTTCAAGCCACTCATCGGCTGTGCCCATCGCGTCATTGGTGAAGTGAATCCCCCCACTGACTCCATAGTCTTCGCAGGTGCGGAAGACGGTCTTGACGGCATCGAGGAAAATGGGATGGTGATATTGTTCTGGGACACCATGCGAAGTGGAAAGATCGTGTGGGCCAATGAGCACGCCGTCAACATGGCCATAGGCCAGTATGTCTGGCAGATTGGCGACACCTGTGGGGCTTTCGATCATAATCACGGTTGAGGCATGAGCGTTGCGGGCTTGCAGATAGGCTTGTGTTTCATCATTGGGGAACACGCCCTCATTCAAGACTTTTTGGAGCGCCTCACCTTTTAAGGGGCGATACTTCACCGCACCTGTGATTGCTTTGACATGTTCGACGGTTTCGACATAGGGGACAATGACGCCATGTGCGCCGCCATCCAACACCTGGGAAGCGTGTGCTGCCGAGATTTCGGGGATGCGTACGAGCGGCGCGACGTTGCGGGCGGCGTAGGCTTGTGATGCCCAGGCAATCGTTTCGCGGTCATTGGGCGCGTGTTCACTATCCAGAAAGACGAAATCTAAGCCCAGACGTGCTAATCCCTGGGGCCAGCGCGGGGTGCCATAGCCCTCCATCGAAACGCCGTATACGCGCTGCCTTTGCCCGAAAGCCTGTCGTAATTGTGAGCCGTGCATATCCTTCTCTCCTGTCTTTAATCCAGGTATCAGCATACCTTGTTGCCCGGATGATTCCAATGGTGCAGCAGCGACAATAAAAAGTTTGCTGCAACACGGGGAAACGGCAGCAAATTTGGGCGGTGTCGAGTACCATAGATCATCGGAACTTCAACAGAAAGAACATGATGATGAAACCCAACATCGTATTTCTCCTGACCGATCAATGGCGCTTGCAGGCCACTGGTTACAGCGGCAACCCCCAGGTCAAAACCCCCCATATTGATCAACTGGCGAGCGAAAGCCACAAACTGACCCATGCGGTTGCGGGCTGGCCTGTCTGCTGCCCCTATCGTGGGAGCTTCCTCACCGGGCAATATCCCCTCACACACGGCATTTTCCTCAATGATGTCGGCATTGGCAGCGACGCGGTGGGCTTGGGGGATGCTTTCAAGCAGCATGGCTACGACACAGCTTATATTGGCAAATGGCACATTGATGGACGCGGGCGCTCCAATTACATCTCACCAGAGCGACGGCTCGGCTTTGATTATTTTAAGGCGCTGGAATGCACTCACGACTACAACCACTCCGCCTATTATGCCCAGGATTCAGACGAGAAACTGATCTGGGAGGGGTACGACGTCTTCGCCCAGACCACCGATGCTCAAGCTTATCTGCGTAATCATGCCCAGGAAACTCCCTTCTTGTTAGTGCTGTCCTGGGGGCCACCCCATAACCCTTATGAAACAGCGCCAGAGGCGTTCAAACAGCTTTACAACGCGGCCAGCATCCAACTCCGGCCTAACGTCCCATCTGAGATGGCAGATCGCGCTAGGGAATGGATCGCTGGTTACTATGCGCATTGCAGTGCAATTGATAAGGCAGTTGGTGATATTGTAATGACACTGGACGAACTCGGATTATCAGACAACACGATCCTGGTCTTTACCTCCGATCATGGCGATATGTTGGGTTCGCAGGGCAACGAGCGCAAACAACGCCCCTGGGATGAGTCGCTGCGCGTGCCTTTTCTCGTTCGATTGCCAGGGAGCACGGGCGGTGAAATGGACGCCATGATGAACGCCCATGACATCATGCCGACGCTGTTGGGGCTATGTGGCCTGCCCATTCCGGATACAGTGGAAGGATCAGATTTTTCGGGGGTGTTCGCTGGGGGGGATGATCCATCAGGCGGGGCGGCGTTGCTGGCCTGTTTTCATCCCTTTGGTGAATGGGCACGCGCCAATGAAGGCCGCGAGTATCGGGGTGTGCGAACGAAACGCTACACCTATGCCCGCACACTAGATGGCCCCTGGCTGCTCTATGATAACGAAGCCGACCCCTACCAACTGACCAATCGTGCAAACAACCCAGACTACACTGAAATTCAAGCCTATCTAGAAAGCGAACTCCAGCGTAAATTGGCAGAGATGAACGATGAGTTTGGTGCCGGCATGGCCTATATTCAACAATGGGGCTATGAAATCGACGAAACGGGGACTGTGCCCTGGTCGTGGTGACGGAACGCCACAGATGGTAATCGGAAGCATCTATCACCACAAATCAACTCTTGTTCGGCTACACCCAGGAACCTATTTTGGCTTCTATTTCTCGCTATCTCCAAGGGCTCGTGCAAACTACAGTCATGCGCTGCGTCGGTGGCCACCCGTCTCATGGACATCCATGATATTCACCACTGCCTAACTTTGCAGAAATTTGAATCTAATGATATAATGAGGTAGATTAATGAAGTACATTAAAATAGTCGGAGCGAACAATGAGCGACACCACCTTACGAACACGATTAGCACTGAGTATACGCGATCAAAACTTGGCAGAAACCTATGCCTCCCGGCTGCGTGAACTGGGTTTCAGGGTGATGAGCGTCTCATCAAGAGGGGTCAACTTTGAAGGCTCCGTTGATCTGCTGGGCAAGGTTTTTGATAGTCAGGTTCAGATTTCCGAAACAGACCAGAGATTTGCCACAGACCCCAAGCTGCCTGCTGAAATTAGTGACTATGTAGATGCTGTCTACTTCCCAACTAGACCTTCTTTCTTTGACTAATTTCTATCTAGATTAGGAGTTTCAAATGTCGGATCAGATCCGTTTAAGGCTTGTTCCAAAGACGGGTTCAGGTGAATCAATAACACTTGACACTTATGCAATAACACCACAATTGGCTAAACAATTAAGACCAGATGCTGAACGTGCTTCATTTGCTCTGCGGTCAACCCTCAACTTGGGGATTGAAGCGAAGATTACCCGTCATAGTTCCTTGGAATGTATGACGACAATGGAAAATGTGGAAAATACCTTCAATGTTCAACTCAACGAAGTCGAACAAACAACGGAAATAACATCATACACAACAGCAGAGACTTACTTCAGCCCCAACAAGGAATTAGAAATCCCGGAAGCATTGCAAGACACGATTGCTTTTGCTTATATCCCCACCCCACCTGAGTTCTTCTCGCTTTCTGTTATTCCGCCCAATGTGAGCGTGTATCATCTCCGATTGATGGATGTGATGCGGGTGCTTCAGGTTGGCCCCTGCCACAGAAGAGGATGGACAGGTCGTAACATTCGCATCGCAATGACGGATACAGGTTTCGCAAACCATCCCTACTTCATCAGCCAGGGATATAACATTGTGCGCGTTTCCACACCCACGACTTCACATCCGCTCCTGGATACATCCGGGCATGGGACAGGAGAAAGCGCAAACGCCCTGATTGTTGCCCCTGATTGCCAATTTATTGGGGTGAAACATAATGATTACTCAGCCGAGGCTCTTGAGATGGCGCTCGATCAGAATCCACATATTGTCACTAATTCATGGGGATGGAACATTGACGTGCGTTCAAAAGAAGAAATTAGACAACTCAACCCCAATCTCTTCAATGAAATTCGAGATGTGGAGAACATTATCAGTGATGCCATTGATGATGGCGTTGTGATGATTTTTGCTGGCGGGAATGGGCATCGGGCTTTTCCGGCGAGTTTCCCCGAAGTTATTGCCATTGGTGGGGTCTCTGTTGCTCAGAACGGGCAACTCGCGGCTTCCAGTTACGCCAGTTCCTTTACAAGCCAGCTCTATCCTCAACGTCAAGTGCCAGATGTATGTGGTATTGTCGGTGAGGCCTCAGCTTCTACGCCTCTGAAAGGACACATCATGCTTCCTGTTCCCAATAACAGTAAGCTTGAAGGGGAAAATATGCCCAATTCACAGAGTAACAAGGGGTGGGGGGTTTTCTCTGGGACATCAGCAGCGGCTCCACAAGCTGCGGGCGTTGCCGCACTTTTGCTATCGATCAATCCGGACTTGACTCCTAATCAGATTAAATCCATCCTTGCCGATACAGCAACGGATGTAACTCAAGGAACGACCAGCTTAGGGGACATAGCACAAGACGGCCATGATCTTGCAACAGGGGCAGGCTTCATCAATGCTTTCCAGGCTTGTCTTCGTGCAGAAAGTATCAACTGAGCGTGCTCATGAGTTCATAATTAAGAAAATTCCCCTTCCATGATTCTAGCAAAATATGCTAAGCTTGTAGAGCCATGTAGCCGGGAGAGGCAGTTTGTCTCACTGCATTGGCGCAGTGGTTAAGCACCCGAATACCTCAGCAGAGAAAGATGAGTTCCCCCAAAGTGGTACTCTGATGGTTCTCTCCGAGTACCGCATAAGCTCCTTGAAGATTTGTGTGTGTACAGAAGTAGGACGTGGCAAAACCCAACTATTCAGGAGTGAGTAAAGTGTCAAATCGTGTCCAAGGAACAGTGAAGTGGTTCAACGCCGAAAAGGGTTATGGGTTCATTTCCCAAGAAAACGGGGACGATCTGTTCGTCCACTATTCAGAAATCCAAAGTTCGGGCTTCCGTACCCTTGAAGAAGGTGCAAGAGTCGAGTTTGAAATTACCCAGGGCCGGAAAGGCCTTCAGGCAAGCGCGGTTACTCTTGTTGAATAATTAATGCAACCCACATTAAAACCTTGCAGGGACAGGCGTTGCGCCTGTCCCTTTTTTGTTCTCCATTCCTCGTGTCTCACAAGTTCTAAGTAGACACTATCTTTCCTGTAAAAAGTACGCTATTCTTAGTATGCGATGTAGCAGTTAGAGATGATTTGTCTCACTACATTGGTGCAGTGGTTAAGCACCCAACTACCTTAGCGGAAAAGATACACGAGTTTGCATCATACAACATGCTTCGCCCTCCGCGATTTGTCGATGTGCGTCTCCAATCTAACACAGCAGGTTATGGCAATACCAGATGTTTCAGGAGTAAAGAAACAATGTCAAATCGTACACAAGGTACAGTCAAATGGTTCAACGGCGATAAGGGATTTGGCTTCATTTCCCAAGAAAACGGGGACGATCTGTTCGTCCACTATTCAGAAATCCAAAGTTCGGGCTTCCGTACCCTTGAAGAAGGTGCAAGAGTCGAGTTTGAAATCACCCAGGGCCGGAAAGGCCTTCAGGCAAGCGCGGTTACCCTCATTGAGTAATTAATGCAACCCACATTAAAACCTTGCAGGGACAGGCGCAACGCCTGTCCCTTTTTTGTTAGACGCTTTAGCGCGTTGAGCACCGCAGGTGCGAAACAGAAAACCGCCCGCTATGCGGTGCTGATAGCCAACAAGAAGACACTCTGCGTAAGATGGCAGGTGTTCAAGCCACGACCAGACACGAGGCAAGATCATCTACAAAGAGAAACACGATCAGATGATAGTCCAAAAAAAGCAGAAGACCCCTTTAGGGGTTAGCCAAGTAATCGGTGCGTCGGCTTAGAGCACCTTGAGGTACGGCAAGTAACAAGCCCTTATAGGGCTAGGCCAAGCCACCCGCTATGCGGGTGGTCTTGACTCTCCATTCTGATGCGTGCGCCGCCAGAACGGGTTAGCCGAGCAGTTCATACCAACTTTGAAGGCGGACTCCGTCGATTATACCCATGACGAGGATGCTCTGATACAATCGCCCTGGGTGTCTTTGAATTGTAACACTTGATAAATTAGGATATTGTAAGTTTTCACACAGGGGCCACAGGTAGAATGGAAGGAGAGCGATCAAATTGAGGCTAGATTATAGTATTCCTTTGCGATACTTAATTATGTCACAGATTGGTGAAGGCAAAATGGGCAAAGTTTACCATGTCCAGGATCGCCTCACACAAGATCCTCTTGCCCTTAAGATTGTGGGAACTAGAACAAACAATAATTCCACAGAATATCGTCTAGCAATAGCACACGAGTTTCAACAGATGGCTTCTTTGCGCCATCCATATATTGTGAATGTAAAGGATTATGGCTTTACATCGGAGAAGATACCTTACTTCACTATGGACAATATCCCCAATGCACGCACCATTGTCGAAGTAGCTCGAGGTTTAAGCGTGGATGCTCAACTGCAATTGGCTTTGCAGTTGTTGGAAGCCTTAGCTTATTTGCACCGACGCAATATCTTACATCATGACCTCAAACCCGCTAATGTTCTGGTCAATGGGGATAAGGTGCAAGTGGTAGACTTTGGTTTGTCTACCTCAACAAAGGATACAATGGACGGCTCCTCAGGGGGTACATTGGCTTACACAGCACCTGAGGTCTTACTCAAACAAGCGCTGACGCCTATCAGTGAATTGTTTTCAGTTGGTTTGATGGTATATGAGATGTTGAGTGGGAGTTACCCTTTCCCTTTAAACCCAGCCATTGCTATGATCAACGGCATTTTGAGGGTTGACTTAGATTTCAGTAATTTTGGATTGCCTGAATCAGTACAGCCTGTCTTACAAAAGCTCGTGATGAAAGACCCTGAGCAGCGTTATCAAAGTGCCCGGTCAGCTATTGATGATCTGCAGGCTGCATTGGGATGCGAGCAGACACAGGACAACCTGATCATCCGTGAGAGCTATCTAAAAGCAGCTACCTTTGTGGGGCGACAAGCGGAATTAGCCCAACTAAAGACCGCTCTGGATCAGACCCAAGCAGGCCAGACCCAAGTATGGCTGTTGGGGGGTGAAAGCGGCGTGGGCAAGACACGGCTTGCCGATGAGCTTCGCGTCCAAGCTTTGGTTCAAGGCATCCAAGTCTTGCAGGGGCAAGCGGTAGAAGGCGGGGGCTTACCCTTCCAAATATGGCGTGAGCCCGTTCGCCACTTGCTATTGATGAAAGACATCAATGACTTACAAGCAGGGATCCTGAAGGAAATTGTGCCAGAAATTGCCCTTTTGCTGGGCCGAGATATCGCAGATGTACCCCAACTGGAGGGGAAGGCGCATCAACAACGTTTGATATCAAGCATTATTGATTTGCTACGCGATTTACCTAGTCCAGTGCTCTTGCAATTAGACGATTTGCAATGGACACTTGAAAGTTTACAAGTCTTGCAGCAGATGCTCAAGACCTTGAATCAAATCTCAGGATTGATGGTGTTGGGCATCTATCGCAACGATGAACGCCCCAATTTACCCGATGAATTAATAGGATCGCAAGTTCTTCTGCTGGAACGCTTGCATCAGTCTGAAGTGAAGCAACTGAGTCAGTCGATACTTGGTGAAAAAGGCAATGATCCGCAGGTACTCTCCTTGTTGATGCAAGAGACAGAGGGCAACACGTTTTTCATTGTCGAGGTCATGCGTGCTTTGGCAGATTTGGCTGGACAATTGGACCAGATCACGAGTATGAGCTTGCCAACTGATGTTTCCACACAGGGGATGCAAAGCTTATTACAGCGTCGTATCCAGCAAATGCCATCAGACGATCTTAGCTTGTTACAATTCGCAGCCGTAGCCGGGAGGCAATTGGACTTAGCGATTATGCAAAGTCTAACTTCAGAGGAAGATCTCAATACTTGCTTACGCCATAGCTCTGATGCAGCAATCTTAACAATTCGCGAAGGTCAATGGGTGTTTATCCATGATAAGTTGCGCGAAGTGATCTTAGCTGATCTCGTTTATGAAGATCGTCAGGAACGCCATCGGCAGGTGGCTAAAGCGATTGAAACTATTTATCCTGATGACGCCAACTACCATGAAATTCTACTGGAACATTGGCACCAGGCGGGTGATAGAGATAAAGAAATACATTATCTGAAGCCTGTGGCTGAGAATCTGATTAAGATTACCGCTGAGTATGGTTACGCTCAGGATTTATTGGAGCGTGGATTGCAAGCACTGGCAAAGACTGACACGCGACGCCTCCCCTTGTTGAATTTGCAAGCAGACAGTTATGGACGGCAAGGTCAAGATCTTAAGATGCAGGAGATCGCCGAGAACACATTGCTCTTTGCTCAACAAGCTGGTGACCGCTATGAAGTAGCGAATTGTATCCATCAACTAGGCTCAGCCGCGTATTTCCAGGGCAGGCAAAAAGATGCGCAAAGCCATTTCCTGAAAAGTCTGGCTATTCGACGGAGTATAAAGGATCATGATGGGATTGCAAAGACATTGAATAATCTGGGTGCGCTAGCCCATCAGGAGAATAGGCTTGAGGAAGCACATGCCTATTATCTAGAGTGTATCCATGTTTTTCAAACACTTGGCAATCAAGCGAGTATAGGACCGCCTCTGGGTAATGTGGGGATGATAGCTCATGATCTGGGCAATTACGCTCAATCTGAGGAGTATTGGCAACAAAGTCTGGTTCTGTCACAAGAACTGGGTGATAAGAACCAGATCTTTAGGGCTGCCATTGGTCTATCAGCCTTAGCGGGGGACCTGGGCCATTATGACCAGATTCGTACCTTTTTTCGTCTGGCTATTCGAGATATGGATGATAATTTTGTGGATGTCCGCACGCAATTATTATATGGGCTCACGGCGCGTAAAAGACGAAATGACCTGCTGGGAATTGCGCGGTCCTATCAGAGGATGGGCTGGTTTGCATTGTATTACGGTTTCTACGATCAGGCGCTTGACTACTTGGACCATAGTCTGAAGAGTTATCGAGCCCTTGACAATCCTTTGGCTACTGCTTGGACCCTCAACATTTTGGGATTTACCCAGATCTTTTTGGAGGATGCACAAGCGACAACGACGTTCCATCAATCTCTCGCTATATCATATTCTCTACAAGAAATATCCCTTGTTCTGGAAAGCCTAATCGGTTTTGCCTGGTGCTATCTACAAGTAGATAATTCTACTCGTGCCGCTGAGATTGTTGGATTAGTACAGGATCATCCCAGCCTAATAGATGATGTTCAACTTTGGATCAATGACCTGATGTGGCGGCTTGAAGAAGCACTTGTGTCAGATAAGCTGCAAGTCGCTCTGAAGCGAGGGAAAGAAGCTGAGCTTGATCCTATCGTACAAGAGCTTTTGAACATATTTGACCCCGATTCGAGATAAAGCAAAAAATAGGACATTTGCCAAATGACCGTTTATCCTCAAAATTAAAAGGCTGCTCGTCTTCTACTTATAGCAGCGCCCCTAAAACCCACAAGTTTTAACTGGGGGATAGAAAACCAACCTGATTTATTCAGGCGACCACTGAACCTCCGGTTCATTTTAGCTATGGGAGTATGTCACTTGTTACAGGTATAATTTAGGAAAGGTGTTCCAACATGAGGTCAATTATGCCTGTACAATCACCTGCATATATCCTGTCACAAGCAGCCCATCGGCCCTGGCCTTTCCCGGCTAAGCCCTGGGTGATGGCCCAAAGCTGGCACAATCTCTTATTCGCCCATTGGTCCTTCCCGCCTGAAACTATCCAGGCGCTGATTCCAGCTGGCCTGACGTTGGATACGTTCGATGGGCGTGCCTGGGTGGGGGTTGTCCCGTTTTATATGCGCAATATCCGGTTGCGGGGCTTGCCGCCTATGACGTATACGTCGGCCTTTGCAGAACTCAACGTGCGAACCTATGTCACGCAGGATGATAAAGCTGGTGTTTGGTTTTTTAGCTTAGATGCTAGCAACCGCATCGGCGTGGAAGTCGCCCGGAGATTTTTCTATCTACCCTACTTCATAACCGATATGCGCCTGACCCAGCACGAGCATACCATTGACTATTTCAGCCATCGGGTGGATCGGCGCACGGGCGGCGGCGATTTTATCGGCAGTTACTATCCGGTCTCCGATATCTATCTGAGCGAACAGGACACGCTTGATCATTGGCTGACGGAGCGCTATTGTCTCTATTCTCAGGCACATGATGGCACACTCTTCCGCGGCGAGATTCAGCATGTGCCCTGGCCTTTGCAACGTGCAGAAGCCGAAATCAAGCGCAACACGGTGACTGATGCGCATGGTATTCACCTGCCGGATGAAGCCCCGCTGCTGCATTATGTGGAGCAGTTGGATATCATTGCCTGGTATTTACAACGTTTGGATTAAGGCAATGACACAGGCACAATTGCAGCAATAATCGGATAGATTCACATCCCTGGATTCCAGTATAGTGAAAACACCATAAAACAAATAAGGGATGGGGCAGCATGCACTATATTAATTATGAAATGGTTCGTGTATATCAAGATGAGATTCGCCGGCAGACAGCCCAGACACAACAACACTATGAACGTCCAGTTAATACCCCCTTTGTCCAGTTGGATGTCGGCGCAGTGCTCAGCCCTATTCGGAAACTCCTATCCGTACAGCAACCACAACCCTGCTGTGAAGGGGTTGCAACGACATAGTTGGATACTATTTTTCTCGGATAGCTCCACATACGCCTCTGAAATAATCGTCGGGACATCCAACACAATGTTCGACCTGCCTCTAATAGTGTTATGATGCAATTGAAATCCAACACCATTCACCTGTGGCAAGCACGATTGAACCAATTACTTCCTCGCCTCTATGCCTATCAGAAAATGCTCTCAACCGACGAACAGGCACGCGCCAACCGCTTCTTGAGTGATGATGTCGGTCAACAGTTTATTCTGTCACGAGGACTATTGCGGGAAGGGCTAAGCCTCTATCTGGATTGTCCACCTGCCAGCCTGGAATTCGGTTATGGTCGGCATGGCAAACCACATTTGAAGGACAATCCCTCACTTCAGTTCAACCTCTCGCATTCAATGGATGTTGTCATATTAGGTGTTGTCCACAACCATCGGATTGGCGTGGATGTGGAACAGATTCATTATCTCCCAGAGATGGCGACGATGGCCCGCGAGCAGTTTTCCCAGCACGAACAGCATGTATTATTCTCCCTGCCATCCGAACAACAACAAACAGCCTTCTTCACTTGTTGGACACGCAAAGAAGCCTATCTCAAGGCAATAGGCGATGGCTTTTCGATGCCCCTACGCGATTTTGATGTGTCACTGCGTCCTGATGAATTGCCCAGTATCCTGCGGGTAAAAGGGGATGATGCAGCGTGTTGGGAATTATATCATCTGGAACCATATCCGGGTTATGTAGGGGCGGTGTGTGTTGAAGCCGGGAACCATACACTTGAGATGTTGACGCCAGGTTAATCCCATTCTACAAAATAAAAACAGTGGGCTGAATCTTCAACCCACCGCCTGAAATAGGATTGCGCGAACGACGCGATTAGTCAATCTGGTCGATACTGCCACTGACTTCATTCGTGACGACTAGCAACGGGCTACCGTTGGGGCTGTCTTCGGCACTGATGAAAACCACACCTTCTGGGCCAATGTCACCCGCTGTGCCTTCTTCGGCGTTGCCTGTGATGTTAACATTGTTGGCGTAGGTCACGAAGCGGGCGTTGGCAGGATCACTGATGTGACGCTCTGCTGTGGATAAAGCGAACACAAGGTTCGGCGAACTGAAAGTTCGAGGGTGCTTGCCGGCTCTACCACAGGTCGAGGACGTCCTTCACCGGCAGGGTGAACCCCGGCAGCACAGCGCCACCATCGAGTGTGTCATCCATCCCCAATGAGCGCATGGGCTGGCCTGGTGGGTAGACGTCGATGCGTCCATCATCGACATAGACTTCCCAATACAGAATGCCCGCATCGAGGTAGATTTGGCGCTTGCGGGCGATGTCTGGTTTTCTGTCCGTTGGTGAAATCACCTCTATGGCAAACTCCGGCGGCACCGGATCAGGGTAGTTTACCCGATCTGTTGGTGTTGTTTTGTAGGCTACATCTGGGGCGATGACGTTGCCCAGCACGTTGTATGTGCCAGCCTCACCCGTGACACGGCCGGACAGACCCTTCTCTCGGCAATAGTTCCCGACCGCAATGATAATTAAAGCTGCAACTTCAGAATGACCTGAACGGCTGGGTGACACTTCGACAATCTCCCCGTTGATAAGCTCAAACATACGATCCACATTCTCATCGCGGAAGACGAACTGAACGAAGTCGTCAAGGGTAACGTGCGGCTCTCGAACGGCCATGATGTGATCTCCTTTCGTAATCTACCTATTATAGCAGAAGGTAGGGCAGAGGCGGTTTCTATCTTACTTCGGTTAAAACCCTGAAAATCACCTAACCGCGACCATTCAAATCGAACCAAAGGTTCGCTGCGGCTTGCGGCGGGCTCAAGCCCGTTTCTGTCATTGTGGTCTTCCAAGAATCGACAATTAGAATCAGCTGATAAGATTGGGCAATTAGTGGGATGACAGAAAGTATTATCATTATAGGTAAATTTACCAGTTGACTGACCCTACCGATAAATTTGTCTAATTTTGGTAACAAGTTGAAATTCAAGCGCATGGCGTTTACTCTCATCCCTAGCCCTCTCCCCAGATAGCTTCCTGCTGACCCGACAGGTCATTAGACAGCTGACTGGAGTATGTAGCGACACTCATACATCTTTGGCTACCACCTGCCCCCACTTGGCCTCTGAACACAGAATATATAGGCTGCAATACGTTCTCCCAAATCCACTTTTTCAACTAAAATGAGATTGTATCGACCACTTGGAGACTATTTTGACTGCCATTTTTCCGCCGGTTATCCGCCAGTTCTCCGCTTCCCCCGGTTCTTCCGTGTTGCTGCGGCCATTTTTTTGTTGTGCCGCAGCAGCAACCCATCCACTCGGCACCCATTTTCGCTGCTATTTCTTACCATTTTCCTACGGTTCTTCCGCCACTTCCCGCGGTTTTTGCCGCAATTTTTCCGCCGGTTCTTCCGCGTTCTCTGCTATTGCAGCAAACTTTTTTGTTTGTCGCCACCGCAACAAAGTGGTGCTTTGGCCCAGAATATCACAGCTTCCAACTCAGGCTGGAAGCCAGAACACCAGCCTCAATCCTTCCTTGATTGCTCACCACTCCCGAATGGTTGCACACTGGTCGAATTGTCTCTTGTGAGCTATCATCGCCTTATTTGATCTTATGAGTTGTAATGAGTTCATGCTAAATCTATCTCAGGGTGAACTGCCTCGCCAAATTCAGGAAAACATGATCGTCTATATGCGCTTGTTCGCCGGGCTGCCGGGAATGATGATAGTCGATACTGAAGAAACTTTCTGGTTCATCAGCAATAAACCTGCCCCTGGCGATATCATTCTGCGGGCGAACTGGCCTGCTGACCAGGCCGAAGCTCGCATTGATGCGCTGCTAGCAGACGTGGGGCAGCATCTGGATCAATGTGACTGGTTTGTGTTCCCTAGCGATCAACCGCCTGACCTTGGTCAACGCCTGGAAGCACGTGGGATGCCAGGTGGGCAAGGTGGTAACTGGCTATGGGCTGATCTGACAACACTGGGCGATAGCCCAAATGTTCCCAATAACTTTCATATCAAGTATGTAGCGAATGATGGGATGATGAGGGAATGGATTAAAGTGTCTGAGGCGGGCTTTGGCGAGAGTCTCTCCGATTTTTATGATGCTTATTCACGTCATGGCTATGGCGATGACGCGTACTCGCTGCACTATCTTGGTTATCTAGGCGAGACGCCTGTTACATCAGGGACGTTGCTGGATGCCGGGGGTTGCGGTGTGGTTTATGACATCTCGACACCACCGGAATTCCGTAGACAGGGATTTGGAGGCGCGATCACACATCGAATCATGCAGGAAATCCGTAGGCGTGGCCATACTGACACCTGGATTTGGTCATCCAATCTGGGACAGAGTGTCTATCAAAAACTCGGTTTTATCAACGCCGACTTCGGCCTGCGTGAACACACCTGGAAAAACCCCTACAACCTGGGGGGAAGTGACAATACACTCTCACAACAATTGCAACTATAATATGGTTTATGTTAACCAGTTCAAAGGATTGTTTATGGTTGTTCGACTATTGGTAACCCTTGTTGTTGTGTTATTCGCTCTTCCCATTATCGCCCAGGAAGAGGCAGTCATTAGCCCGCTTTTATATGAAGATCTGGATAGCATTGAAGCCCATGTGCATGAAATACGGGGGCTGGAATTGAACAACGAAGTAAACCGAGTTTTCCCAACGCCTGAGGAAGTATCTGCATTCATCCAGGAAAGCTTTCGAGAGGAATTGCCTGATGATGTCGCCGCTCGTGAGACGTTGTTCTATCGTGGTTTTGACTTTATTCCGGCAGATTTTGCTTTGGTGGATGTCTATCTGGAACTGTTAGAAAGCCAGGTTGCTGGATTCTACGATCCTGAAACCAAGAACATGAATACCCTATTGATCTCGGGCGACCTGTTGGGGGATGAGCTGCCATATCTGGAAAGAACCATCTATGCCCACGAATATGCCCATGCCCTGCAAGATGAATATTTCGACCTGAATCGGTTTCTGGAAATCAGCGAAGAACCTGATGAGCAAATGGCGGCATTAGCACTGGTGGAAGGGGATGCCACGCTTGTCATGCAAGAATACCTGACCATTTTGGCGGCAGAGCAACCAGGGGCGTTGTTGGCGCTTTTGGGCATGAGCCTATCTGGTGTGGGGGAAATCCCGGAAAGTGTTCCGCCGATTCTGGAAAATGAACTGACTATGCCTTATCTCAAAGGTCTAGAATTTGTGATGGCGCTGCGCGATGAAGGCGGCTGGGGGGCCATTAACGCCGCCTTCGATCATCTGCCCGTGTCGTCCGAACAGATTTTGCATCCGCAGCGTTATTTGGATGGTGACGTGCCGCTTGAAGTGATATTAGCGGACTCGACGGCTGTGTTTGATGCGGGTTGGGAACTGCAAATGGAGCGCACGTTGGGCGAGTTTTATTTGGTGGAATACCTGAAAACGCAGCTTGATGATCGTACTGCGCAGCAAGCAGGCGGAGGTTGGGGAGGAGACCGTTTTCAACTGTACTACAACGACAATGCCGATGAAATCGCCTGGATTGCTGCCTTTGATTGGGACACCTACGACGATATGGAGGAATTCGGGCAGATATTCGCCAACTTCGCCGCGACACGGATGCAAGCGGACACCTCCACCATCAGTGAGGGTGGTACAGTTTGCTGGGAAGATGCCGCAACCCAGGAAGGGCTGTGTCTGTATGACGTTGACGGTCTTAGTCTTGTTGCCTCTGCACCGGATGTAGCTTTAGCATTAGACTTGATCGCCAACCAACTGTAAAGAACCATATCAATCATCAACGTTGGTGTGGTGTTGGTTTCCAGTCTGGGTGAAGAGGTCTTGCGCCAGAATAACACGCACTCGTTTTTTGCTGGGGGTGTTATGTCGTGTTCGCTTGAACCGTGTTTTCTTCATGAGCTTTTAACGCCTGTTTGACTTCCTCAATATTCTGGTTGCGGATGAATTGCCGCGTGAAACGGTTGAGCAAAAACACCCAGGACATAAAGGTGATAAACAAGAAGATTTCAAAAGCCACGAAATTGATGATACTCAGGACGACCCAAGCGACGAACAAGCTAATGCTGACGACGCCAAGTACCAGGGATGCCGTGGCAAAAAGCGGCGGGAAGTTTTCTGGAATAATCCATCGGATACCTAGCATACTGAAAACCACCAGAATAGCCAGAACATGTACACTGATGTTGTGCAGTGTATCGCTTAGTTCGGAGATTGTTGTGGGGAATAATCCAATCCCAATCACCATTGCACAGAGTAGAGGCAAGCCAAGCTGCAAAATCGTGAAATTACGTTGGGGAAAGTTCCCTGCACGCTTCAAGATTGATAAGTTGTTGAGTAAGTCGCTCGACAGTGCAAGAGCAATGATTCCTACACTGATAATGCTCAGATTAAAGACGTTATTTGAACCCGCGTCATGCCCCAAATAGCTTAGAGATCGCTTCCACCATTCTGGGTTGCGTGCCAACAGAAATGCGGTGGATAAACCGACGAACATCGTCAGGGCAGAAAGAATATACAGACCTGTCGTCGTCAAACCGGACATCCAGTAGGCGACCAACCCACCAACGAGTGCCGACCACACGCCACACAGGATAACGGAGGCGACGTAGCTGAATTGAACGTTAAGAAACATGTTGCCAATCAACAAGAAAAATAACCAACTGCCCAGCGTGACCAAGCCCGTCATGGCCAACCCTACCGTGAGCCGTGCCAGCCAGAACCCACGCCCTTTAAAGGCCAGGCGTTCCAAGTCAGAGAGGTCTTCGCGTTGTTGTGCGAAGAGACGGTAGCTAATGAGCGTAAAGGCCATGCCGAGGGCAGCACTCATCAGGATGCACATGCCGCCCAATGAAAATATCTCCGAGTTCGGTGGCCTATCCAAGTCGATGAACAAGGGGATTGATTCTGCGAATAGGACCTCATCCCAAAAATAAATTGCGGATAGGATGATGCCAGCGACTAGCCCGATGACGGCCATATGGATTGTATGCAAAACACGGGGCATTTGATCTTCTGGAACAAGACTTTCCATGTTGTTCTGCTCCTTATGCTTGTTTACTTGCACTCGTAGGAACTTGCTTTTTGGCTTCTATATGGGTCTTGGGAATAAAACTGGAAAGGATGAGGGCAATGAACAATACCGCCAGCAGAATACCGATGGCGCCCTGAAACCCTTCAACGTAAGCTTCGGTGGCGATGCGTTCCAGATCAGGGACCTGGCGCGAAATTTCGTCTAATGTTTCTTTGGGTAGTGCGTCGTCTTCAATTGCCAAGATAAGTTCATTGCGCCCTTGGATGGTTAGCTCAACATTGACCTGCCTGGCAACATTGTCGATCATACCTGTGAGCGCGAAGCTAAACATCAATGAGCCAATGACGGCTGTTCCCAACCCGATACCAACTTCCTTACCGGTTTCCGCCAGACCGCTGCCAGCCCCTTGCTCATCCGCGGCCAACGTGGACAACTGAATATTGGGAATTTGTGCGGAAATGACCCCGACGCCAATGCCAGTTACAAACAAGGGGAGCAATAAATCCTCGATGGTAAGATCTGCATTGGAAACCACAACCAACCAGATCAACCCAACCGCTGTGACCACCAGGAATAACTGCATCAGAGTGCGTGGTTGTATGCGTTCAATCAACAGGCCAGAGGCAAAGCCCAGAATGATTGATCCAGTGGAAAATGCCACCATTGCCAGGCTGGTTTGTATCCCATCGAAGCCAATTGCTTGCTGCAAAAACACGGGCAGAATAAATGGTAGCGCTCCCATAAGGATGAAAAAGACGGCAGCCATCGCCCAGCTCGTGAGGAAGGTACGATTATCAAACAATGTCATGCTGAAAAACGGTTCTTTACCTCGTTCCTCTTGAACATAATTTCGATTGATAAGAAAGACAGTGACAATGACGCCAAGCCCTATCAAAACGGGAGCGGGTGACAGTCCAAAGGGATTAAGGGTTGTAGCGCCAATCATGAAAGGTCGGCGTGCAAACCACCAACCGTACTGCCCGCCGAGCATTGACCCTAGAATAATTGGGCCAATCGCCAGAAATGCCAGCAGAGTGCCGCCCCAATCGGGTTTTGCCCCTTCAATGGCTTCGGTTTCCTCTATGGTGCGGACGAGAAACAAGGCCAACAGAATAACCACCGCCTGTATCGCGAAGGTTACACGCCAACTCAAATTGTCAACAGCATAACCCATGAGCAAGGGACCAACCAGAGAAGCTGCGACACCCCCAACGCCATAGATGGCGAAGGCCTGTCCTCGCTGCCCTTCGTCAGGATAACTGGCAATAATCAGCGCGACAGAGGCGGGAACTGCCAACGCAACCGCGATACCACGTACAAAGGACCAACCACCGATGAGGATAAGAATATGAGGGGATACAACGGTGATAATCAATGCAACAAAATAGACCATCAGGCCCAGATTGAAAATCTTCTTTTTGCCGTGAATGTCACCCAGTTTGCTCATGGTCAAATACAGCGATGCCGCAGTTAAAGACAACAGCGAGATCGCTGCCTGTACCATTCCAACATCGCTCTTCAGTTCTTCTGCAACTGCGCTGCTGGCGATGGGCATCACGGTGGCGTCCATCGAAACTATAAAGATAAGCAAAGTAGTAGCTAGGGCTGGCCCCCAACTCACGCTCGTCTGTGTCTCTGCCATTTTTATACCACCCCGAATGTCTGCAAACCGTTCATGATCGTTTCAACAGCCAACGCTGTGAGTAAAATGCCGAGAATCCGCTCTGCTATCTGGAGCGCCTGGGGGTCGATACGATTCACAATTGTTTCGACTGAAAACAGCACAATCAAGTTGATCACCATCACCACCAAGAGTGCAGCGATCAGCCCGACAACCTGCGTGAAGACAATGTGCGTATTGGCAGAGAAAACTGTCAATGCAACCAGACCCATTGGGCTGGCCATAAGCGGCAAGGCAAAGGGATAGGTTGCCATGTCTTCCGCCTCTTTATCGGTGTATTGACGGTCGCTGTGGATACTTTCTGAAAGTACCATCGTGATACCGAAGATCAAGAGAATGATACCCCCTGCTATGGTGAGCGATCCCAACGAAAATTTAAAGAGTTTCATCAAGAACTGTCCACCTACGATGAAAAGCAGGCCAATCACCGTGGCAATCGTTACGGATTTGAGGATGATACGTTGGCGTATCTCGTGGGCGATCCCAGCCGTTTTTTCAGCAAAGACGATCAGAACTTTGATCGGCCCCATCGTAACAAACAAAATGGCAAAGACATCAAAGAAGCCTTCCATCATGCAGTCCATCCTTACCTTACGTTGACCAATCTGATTGTAATAGCGGTGATTCAGGTTCACATACGCATAATTACGTAAACTCCGTTTAACTCTCTTGTTTTTCGGGGCAAGGTCAGGCTATAGTCTGAAAATCCTGGCGCCTCGCTACGATGGTAATTCTCATATAACCGTTTTGGAGGAACTCCCCTGTCTGATCTCATCGTCATGACGTTTGACAATCAGGACGAGGCAGCGAAAGTTCGGAAAGCGCTGGCCGAAGGTCAACGCGAAGGGTATGTTCAATTGGATGATGCTGCTATCATCGCGAAAGATACAGAGGAGAATCTCATTGTCCGCCATGAAACCGATACAGGCGTCAAAGTTGGGGCTGGCGTCGGCGGTCTGCTAGGTTTGCTCATCGGCTTCATGTTTGCTGGCCCACTGGCCAGTTTGATTGTTGGTGCGATGGGCGGAGCCGCAGTCGGATCAATGCTTGAACTGGGTGTTGATAAATCGTTCGTCAAGGAAGTCGTTGAGAGCATGAAACCAGGGACATCGGCCCTGTTCATTATTGTGCGTGATGCCGACCCGAATCCAGCATTAGCAGCCCTGAAGCCCTATAAAGGCACAGTGCTGCATACGACCCTACCGACTGAAACCGAAGAAAACTTGCGACGTATTCTGGAAACACGGAAGTAACATTGATCTTGGGCATCGTTCTTGATGCAACGCTGGATAAGGTTGCTGATTGGCTTCCATAGAATACGAAATTTATAGTTTAGGAGTACAGGATGCAAGCAATTTCAATGGGCGCGGAGGTGGTCTGTCGTGACGGGCTATGTGGCAAGTCAACGCAAATCATTGCCGATCTAATCACAACCCAATCCACTTATCTGGTAGTGGGCAACAATGGTATGGAACGGATTGTTCCAGTCAAATTTGTGACAGAATCATCGGCTAACCAGATCAAACTCAGTTGCACTCGTGATGAATTTGCAAGTTTCCAGTTGTTTGTAGGCACGGATTACGTCAATATTGAACGCCCACAGCCATTGGCACAGGGTACATGCTTCCCTACGTGACGACTGCAACTGTTGTTCGGGAAGATAAGACAAGCAATATCCCAGTTGGGCAACTGGCAATGAAGCGGGGTGCTGTGGTAGAAGCAACCGTTTGATTGGCGTGGAGAAACGGACATCGCGCTGCCCGTCTCTGCTATTCAAAAAGCTGAAGATGACAAACTGTTCCTTATCGCTAGATTGGAAGCGGGTCAAAGCTTTGCTGGCTATTCCTGTTAACCGCAGCCTCGGCTGGGCTGATTCCAAGATTGAACTGGTGATGCTACACAGAAAAAGCCCACGAAGGGCTGAAGTGGTTTACACAACTCCAGCGGTGGCGGTCTATTGCTAACATTCGCAATGCTGCGGTGCTGGTCAAGGACGCAAATGGTGAAGTCTCCTGGCACGAAACTGGCGATGTTCGGGCAGATCAGGGGCGGCTGTTTGGTGCAATTGCGGGTGGTTTGCTTGGTCTGGCAGGTGGCCCGATTGGAGCCATCATTGGCGCAGCAGCCAGAGCTGCCGCAGGTGGCGTCGTTGCTAGCCAGGTGGACATGGGCTGTTGCGAAGAATACCTCAAAACCATGCAAGATAGCCTGAACCCCGGCACATGCGTTAGTTGAGCATGAATGGGCCGGGAAAGTTACTGAGGCGTTGAATTTCCTCGGAGGTCAGGTCGCATTCACTGATGACAGAAACAGGCTTGAGCCCGCCGCAAGCCGCAGCGAACCTTTGGTTCGATTTCAACAGGAGCGGTTCGGCGTTGTGTCGCACGGTGTTTTATGCGATTCATGTCCAAGGCTGTCACAGCCGTGCGACGCGGGCGGGACGCGCCCTTGAAGGTGAACTCATGCGTACTTCAGAAGCTGCAGCGAACTGAACGTTCGACTTCAGTCGTAGCAGAGCGTCACATCATTCATCAACTGCTAGAAGAATAGGTGAGGATATGCCGGGATCCTTCTCTAACTATCCCGGCACATTTTTCTTTAGGGGGTAGCGTTATTTGCCAGATCATCAACCTGCTGGGCGGGTGGTGTTATCTGGTTTATGGTTTCTGTATCGTTTGTGGACAATTGCCCCCCAAGCAGAGCCAAACAGACAATCAACAGGGTACTGGCAATGATGGTCACGGGTTTCAGGACATGGCCGATGCCCCCCGGCAATTGCTGACGCATCAGGACAACACCGACAATGACCACCGTCCACAAAATAAGCGTGCCCGCTGCCAGTTCATTGACCGAAAAGAAGTTCAAAGCCATCTCAACAAAGTCTGGTGAAGGGGGTACATTACTGAGTTGGGTGTGTGCCCGTTCCAAGTTTGCGCTGATGGCTTCGTCACGTGGTTCCAATGTTTTTGCCTGCTCATAGGCAGCAATGGCTTTGGCGTAATCGCCATTTTGCATCAACGCGTTGCCCAGATTGAAATAGACAATGCTGCTGTTGATTCCCTGATTGATAAGCTGTGTATACAGTTGGGCGGCGTCTTGAGCTTGCCCATTTTCATATAGTTGGTTGGCACGTGCCAAGGTCTGGGCACTTGTTTGCGTTTCCTGGATCGGTGCCAATAGCGACGCCAATCCGATGACAATTGCTAGTACGACGATGAGGCTCGCTATGATCATACTCATCCGTTTCATTGGTTGAACTCCTTATCTATATCGGCGATTATCGAATGGGTGACGTGCAAGGCTTTCGTACCATTTTCTACTTGAACCTGTCCGAAGCGACTGTACTCAGTTTCTTCCAGACAAGCGAGGGTACGCTGTACCAGATCGTCTGATAGCCCGTTCAGGCTCAGAAGTTGGGCAATCGCCTGATTGGTCATCCCATTAACCGATTCCTGTGTCTTGTCTTCGAGATACTGGATCAAGATGCGGCGAGCTGCCAGGTCATGATCTGTTCGGGTACGGCGGGCACGTTTTAAGGCGCGACGCGCTTTCTTATAGGCTCTTGAGTAGCGAATACGATCTGCGTTGCGATCCAGATGGTGTTGACGCAGGGTGATGAAGAAATCACCCATCAGCACGCTTAACGGGACGACCAGTAGCAGCACGTACAAAGGCTGCTTGATCAATAGCGCGGGTGAAGAAACCAGTATGTCCGGTACGGGTTTCAGCCCACTGATATCCGTCAAAGCCGATGAAACTGTCTGCATGTTGTCGTCAACCGTATAAGTTGTGGTGTGCCCGGTGCCCGGGGCGACAGCAATCACCGTGTCGGCCGTTGAGACGGTTTGATAACGCGCTGTTGCTGGATCAAAGTAACTGTAACTCAATTCTGGAATGGTCAACTGCCCTGCTTGTGTTGGGATCATCAGGCGTTCATAGGTCCGTGTACCTGTCATGAGGCCGTTTTGAACGTTGACCTGACTGCTCGTGTTACTATCAAACACACGCCACTGGTCGGATTCAGGCCAGATGGGTTCGGGCAGTGTCTCGATATTGCCTTCGCCGCTGATAGAAACCTGGAGCGAAATGGGTTCACCGACGGTAGCATTATCGCTGTCCACCGTTGTGCTGATCTGATAATTGCCCACAGCTCCGGTAAAATCCGCAGGTGCATCTGTGGGGAGTGGTTGGACATCAAGCGTCACAGGATCAGATTGCAGCACGGTTCCCCGGCTGAAAAAGCTCCCTGGAATATCCAGTGTCGCTGGTTCAATGGTTATCTCTCCAGCGATGGTTGGAAAGAGAATGGTCGATAGCTCAATCACGCGATAGGTTTGGCCATTGGCGGCGCGTGCCATGTATTCGTTCTGTTCAGTCTCATCATTGGCCCAGAACCCGGCAAAATCTGGCGGTTCATAATTCGGTGAGGCCAACGACGTGATTGCTCGATAAAACCGGAAGGTATAGCGTACCTGTTCCCCGACATAGGGTGTTGGGTTATCAACAGCAGCCTCGACCAGCAAGCTGCTGTCGTTGGTGCTGCCTGGCGCAGGAGTCGGGTCGAGTGTTGATACCCCCGTGCCCTGACTGACCGAGATTTGAATCGGTTGGGTTGAATAGCTTTGACCCCCAACGTTTAGGCTCAGGGCAGGGATTGTCCAGTCCCCTGCTTCCAGCGGTTGCAGCCGATAGCTATAGACAACGTTGGCGCTAGTCACACCGTTGATGATACTGGTCTGTGATGCGGTGCTTGTTCCCACAACCATAAAGCCCTCCAAAGGTGGCAACGTGAATTGTGGGAATGTGCCGTTGGTGGCGTCAATTGTCACACTCAGCATCAACACATCATCCGTCGAGAGCGATGTGCGATCTACCTGGGCGTGGATTGGTGCGGGTGTCTGGGCTGTGATGGGTAGGGCCAGCAACCCCACCAGACAAAGTACACTCACAATGCGTAATGTTCTGCGTGTCATGTTCTTCTCCTCCTTTACCAATCCTGCTCAGGTGGCGGACCGGGTACGAAATAGAATTGTTGCAAGCGTTCTTGCAAAGTTTCGGTGTTCTGCCCCACAGCAGCCAGGAGTTGCTCGGCCTGCTCATCGGTCATGCCCTCTATGATCTCCGTTGGTTGCCCTGGAGCCATCCCTTCGCGTTCTTCATCGGTTGGCTCTCCGCCACCACTGCTATTGGCTTCTTGGTTTTGCTCCTGGCTAGATTGCGACTCATCTTCGGATTCCTGTTGTTCGGGGTCTTGCTCGTCACCAGTTTGTGATTCGTCTTGTTCTTCTTGGTTTTGCTCCTGGCTAGATTGCGACTCATCTTCGGATTCCTGTTGTTCGGGGTCTTGCTCGTCGCTGGCTTGTGATTCGTCTTGTTCTTCTTGGTTTTGCTCCTGGCTAGGTTGCAACTCATCTTCGGATTCCTGTTGTTCGGGGTCTTGCTCGTCACTAGCTTGTGATTCGTCTTGTTCTTCTTGGTTTTGCTCCTGGTTAGCTTGCGACTCGTCTTCGGATTCCTGTTGATCCGATTGGGATTGATTTTCTTGCTGTTGTTCTTGTTCCTGGTTCTCCTGCTGCTCAGACTCTTGTTCGTTTTGCTGTTGTTCCTGCTCTTGTTGTTGCTTTTGCTGGAGCGCAAGTTCCAGGTTATATTTGGCGTCTTCATCGCCTGGATTCAGACGCAGTGCATCCTGATACGAGGCGATTGCACCGTCCAGGTCCTGGCTGTTATAGGCGATGTTGCCCTGATTGAAGTGGATGTACTGCATCAGATCGCCCTCGGCATAACGGGCAGCGTCGGCTAGTTTCTGGGACGCGGCTTCAAGATCGTCTTGGCGATACTGAATATTAGCAAGGTTATAGTGGGCCTCTGCCAATTCGGGGTTCTCCTCCAAGGTTTCCTGGTATTGTGTTATAGCTGCTGCGTAATCTGCTTGCTCATAGGCGGTCAGGCCAGCATCGCTCACAGTGCTTGAGTTGGTTGTGCAGCCGACCATTGCGATGAGCAACAGAACTGTCATTACTTTTTTCACGCTTCTGCTCCTTGTGCTAGGCGCTGTTTCTTGTGGGAAATGACGCGATTTGGGATGAGTTCGGATAGGATCATCAGGCCAATGGCAACCGCGACAAGCAGTTGAAAATGCTCAATTCGGCTGATGGTTTCGCGGCTCTGGATATCACCCTGTTGCAAACGATTGAGTTCGGCTGCCAGTGCGTCCAGTTCGCTGCCGTCGGCGGTAGTGCGGAAGTAGGTGCCGCCTGTTGTTTGGGCGATGTCGCGCAGCATGTCTTCATTGATTCGTGACAGCACTACTTCGCCATTCGAGTCGACCTTGAAACCAATCTGCTGCCCAGAAGCATCAAACTCTGGGATGGGCACACCATCTTCCAAACCAAAGCCGATGGTATAGATGATGACATCTTCATCTGCTGCGGTTTGTGCAGCGGCGATTGGATCGGTTTCACTGTCTTCGCCATCTGTCACGACCACAATCACCTTCTGACTGTTGCGATTGGGATCAAATCCACCCATGGCGGTGCGGATGGCATCACCGATCACGGTTCCTGGACGGGAAATGATACTGGTGTTGGCGGTATCCAGAAAAGCGCGGGCCGTGTTGTAGTCCGATGTCAAGGGGAACTGGATGAAGCTAGCACCAGAAAATAATACCAGACCCAGTTCATCACCTTCCAGGCGGGTCATCAGATCAGTGATTTCCAGCTTGGCTCGTGTCAGGCGATTGGGGCGCATATCTTCCGCCAGCATACTGTCGGAAACATCTAGTGCGACCATCACCTGCACACCTTGCTGCTCCACCATATGGTCGATTTCACCCCATTGAGGCCGTGACAGGGCAATAAGCAATGCGATCAAGCTGATGATCCACAGGCTATTGCGCAGCCACCGCCCGCGTCGATTGACACGCAGGCTGAGTTGTTCGATTAAGCTGGGCTGCCCGATCTTGGTGATAGCGCGTTGGCGCTGCTGCTCAGCGACGATTATGAAGAAGATCGCCAAGGGAACAAGCAGCAATCCAACCAGATAAAAGGGTTGTCCAAATGTCATTATGTTACTCCTCTAAGGTATCCGCCGGAAGACGGTACGGCTCAGGACAGCTTCTGCCAGCATCAACATCAATCCTGGCAACAGTACCCACCCGGCAAGTTCTTGATACTGCGCATAGAAGGTCACCTCGACCTCGCTGGTCTCCAGTTCGTTGATCTGGTCATAGATGGCTTCCAGACCGTCGGTATCTTCTGCCCGGAAGTAAAGTCCACCGGTGGTATCTGCAAGAGCCTGCAAGACGGTTTCATCCAATGTGCTTTCCTGATATACAACCTGCTCACGTCCGAACACATCGGTGACAGGAAGCGGAACCTGTCCAGGTCGTCCCATGCCAATCGTGTAGACTTTGATGTCCAGTGCTTCAGCAGCTTCGGCAGCTGTCACTGGATCAAGCTGCCCCGCATTATTTACGCCATCAGTCAACAAGATGATGACTTTGCTCTCTGCTCCTGATTCGCGCAGCATGTTGGCGGCATTTGCCAAGCCCATACCAATTGCGGTGCCGTCCTGCAAGCCAAGCTCTGTTGCCAGATCAATTTGACCCAGCAGCCTACTCAAGACTTCGTGATCAACCGTCATCGGGCTCTGGCTGAAGGCTTCGCTGGCGAATACAACCAGTCCGATCCGATCAAAAGTCCGATCATCAATGAAGTCACCGATGACCTTCTTGGCAGCTTCCAGCCGATTTTGGGGTTCAAAGTCGAGCGAGGCCATACTGCCGGAAATATCCAGTGCCATCACGATATCGACGCCTTCGCCCTGGACGATCTCGCGCCCTTGCCCAAGTTGTGGACGGGCTAAACCGACGATCAATAGGGCTAGCGCCAGCATCCGCAGGGCATTCATAAGGGGGCGATAACGGATGCGCCAGGACAGGGTGTTCTGCGCAGCCAGACCAATGTCGGAAAAGCGCAGCCCAGCCGGACGGTAATGCTGCTGCAACCAGATCGGTAGAAGGATCAGCAGCGGAACGAACACCAAGAGGAAAAGCGCGAGTGGTTCTTCAAAGCGAAACATTAGGGGGTTGCCTCCTTTGGAAATGGCGATGTCAGGATCATGGATCGCACCAGCGAGACGAGTTTAGTGGCTTCTTGTTCATGAGGATCACAATCTGCGTAGACCACCAGATCACAGGTGTGCAGCGCCGAATAAACGTTAAAGGCATAGGTTGCTGTGATGCCAATCTGGCTGAGTACGGTGGCGATCTCGCTGGTCGTATGCTCGAGTGCAGGAAACCCCAGCGTTGTTTCGAGATATGCCCGGAAGCAGGCTGAGACCTGTGCGTAGTGTTCTTTAGCAAAGCCATGCTGTACCAAATTCGCATCAACGATTTGATCCAATTGATCCAGGGCCTTCTGTTCGGGAGTGCGGGGGTCTCCCTTCGGTTTGGTGGGGCGACGTATGAGGAAAATGATGAGGAGTGTCGCCAGGGTGCTGACTGCTAAGCCCGCCCCCACAATAGGAACCAACGAATTAGCAAGGGTCTGGGTAAAACCAACCGGCGGCTTGATATCACGTAAAGTGGTGTCCCCTTCAATCAGCACGGACGTAACATGCAAAGACACTGGATCAACATCTACAGGGGAACTTTGCCCGTTGGTATCGACCACGTTTATGATGAATGGATCTGTCTGATAGTCGCCAGGGGCGAACAGGCTAATTTCGATTTTCTGTGAAGTGGTTTCTGTGCTATCCCTGTTGTTGATGATTTCTGGTGTTGATTGCGACCTCACCTCGATTTGCCCCCAGCCTGCTTCGAGATCAGGCAGGACAACGCGCCAGTTCACAGGATGTGTAACCTCAAGAATAAGCGGCACAACATCACCGACGGTTAAGGTGGCGGCTGAGTCGAATCTCAAAACCGCGTTGACTTTCTCTTGTGCCTGGACGCTGCTGATGGAGACCACCAAGCACCCAAGCAGGAGGAGTATGCTAAGTTGTTTTTTCATCTGTTACCTCCTCGCCCGACGGCGTAAACGGTATTCAAAAAATTGCATCAGAACGCGGATGTTGTCATCCGGCGTACTGACCTCAAGCCGGTCCACTTTGGCGCTGTTGAACACATGCTTTTTGGCTTGTTCTCGTTGCTCCAATTGTTGCCTAAAGCCCTTCTGCCAGGTCATGCTGGACGTATCGATTTCGACAAGTGTGCCGCTTTCGGCATCTTCCAAAGCCATGACCCCCACATTAGCAATTTGCGATTCCATAGGGTCACTCACATCAACCGCGATCAGGTCGTGTCGATGACTTGCTATTGTGAGTGCTTTCTTATAACCGCCTGGATCTTCTAGGAAATCGGAAACCAGCACGACAATGCCGCGCCGTTTGAGGAAGCGATTGATCGCGTCGAGCGCGTGTTGAATGTCTGTGCCTTGGTGCTGTGGTTGATAGGCCATCAGTTCACGGATGATACGCACGACATGTTTCCGCCCTTTACGTGGCGGGATCAACAACTCGATGTGGTCAGTGAAGATCATCAGGCCAACTTTGTCGTTGTTGTTCGTTGCGGCAAAGGCCAAGATCGAGGCAAGTTCGATGATGGCCTCTTGTTTGAAGCGCTCAACGCTGCCGAAATTGTTCGAGCCACTCGCATCAACCATCAGCATCAAAGTGAGTTCACGTTCTTCGATGTAGCGTTTGATGTGGACTTCGTTGGTCCGGGCAGTGACGTTCCAGTCAATCGCCCGTACATCGTCGCCAAATTGATACTGACGGACTTCATCAAACTCGATACCCCGCCCCTTGAAGACGGAGAGATACTCGCCAGAAAACACCTCGTCAACCAGGTGACGGGTACGAATCTCAAGCTGGCGAATCTGTGCCATCATGTCAGGTTTGAGAATGGCCATTAGGGAACCTCAATTTCGTTCAGGATGATTTGAACCAGATCGTCGCTGGTAACTTCTTCCGCTTCGGCTTCGTAGGTCAGGGCAATACGATGGCGCAGAATATCCGGTGCGATGTGCTTGATATCATCTGGCGTAACAAAGCCACGACCCCGTAAAAATGCGTGTGCGCGGGCTGCTTCGATCATGCCAATGCCAGCGCGGGGTGATGCGCCCATAGCGATCAAGGGGCTGATTTTCTCCAGGCCATGATCTATCGGGAAACGGGTGGCAGTCACTAGGCTGAGGACGTAGCTCATGATTCGCTCATCAACATAGATTTGTTTGACTGTCTTGCGGGCATGAAGAACCTGCTCCGGGCGGACCACTGGGCGTGTTTCCAGTTTTTCGGCAGCGGTCATCCGTTTGAGCATGATGCGTTCGGCTTCCTGCTCTGGATAATCCACCAGGACCTTCAACATAAAACGATCCACTTGTGCTTCGGGGAGTGGGTAGGTGCCTTCTTGTTCGATGGGGTTTTGGGTCGCCATCACGATAAACAGCGATTCCATCGGGAAAGTTTCGCTAGCAATTGTAATCTGCCGTTCCTGCATAGCTTCCAGCAGAGCGCTCTGCACCTTCGCCGGGGCCCGGTTGATCTCGTCTGCTAGTACCAGATTGGTGAAAATCGGCCCCTTATGCACACTGAATGTACTGGTACGTGGATCGTAAATCTGGGTACCAATCAGGTCAGACGGGAGCAGGTCAGGTGTAAATTGAACCCGGGCGAATTCGGCGTGCATAGCCTGTGCCATCGTCTTGACCAGCAGAGTCTTCGCCAAACCGGGCACACCTTCCAGCAGAACGTGACCATCTGCCAAGAGGCCAATCAAAACACATTCAACCAGATGTTCCTGACCGACAATGACTTGATTGATCTCTGCTAGTAGATCGTTGACGAAGAGGGTTTCGTCTTCAACGCGATGGTTCAGTTCGTTGAGCTTCAAATTGTTCATGTGGGTTCCTTTTGTTCGTATTGATTTGATAGTTTCAGCGTAATGGAGGGGAGGATACTGCGTCTTTATGCCAGCCTCATCACAACCTTATGATGGCCTTAAGGTAGGGAATCTACGTATAATTGCGGTTGCGCAGGTCAGGTTGATTCGCTAAAAACAAGGTGGGCATAACGAATAACAGAGGTGGCATAGGGTGTTAAAAAGACACGGATTCATTACAGCGCTTGGCGTTGTTCCCACCAACCGGATGAACTGGGATCTTAATCAAACCGGCGAAAGCGCCTCATTTAACATGATTGTCCATGATCCAGGTGATTAATGCCGTATTGGAACCACCCCAGAAGTAGCACTCTATAGTTAAGGAACAATCAAGGTAGAGCATTCATGAGTTTGGATACAGCACAACCAAAATTGGAAAATTGGATCAGTCGCGCTGGGCAATCCTGGTGGTGGTTGGCCATACGGGGTGTCTTTGTTGTTCTGATTGGCTTGTACGGTTTACTTGATGGTGGTGACCAGTTCCTGTTTGTCTTGGAAATTCTGGCGGTGGTTTCGGCTGTTGATGCTGTCGTTGATGTGATTATTATTTTGCGTCGGCACCCAGAGCCGGACCGGTGGTCGCTGGTGGGGAGTCGCTTGGCGCTTGGTGTGGCAGCAGTTATGGTTGTGGTCTTGCCCTATGATGTCCGAGTGACAATGCCGCTACTGGCTGCCATTTTCTTCCTGGTGGCGATTCTCAGTGTCGTCATTTTACGCCGCGTGAAACTGGATAAAGACCGCCGCCACATCTGGATCATGGGAAGCATCCATATGGGTTTGAGTCTATTATTTTTGGGGATTGCGGGTAGTTTGGGTGTTGACCAAAACAGCATCCTGGCTTTCAGCAACAACATCAACCTCATCAACCTAGCGATAATCACAATAGGTCTGGCGATTGTGGGCTGGTCTGTCATGCGGCGTCGTAAGCAACAGGTGACGACACGACCAGATCACACTGAAATACCCCCTTCTTAGTTAGGTTGTGTTGACATTTCAACGTAACCAGATAAGTGAACTGACAAAATGCAAGAAGCCCAAATAAGAGCGATCCAGTTTTTCAAACCGTGAGAAGACACGCCGAAAATGTTTGATCTTGTTGATAAAACACTCGCCCAAATGACGCTGCCGATCGAGCCACTCATCATATTCACGCAAGACTTTGGCTCTTGGGTGAGGCGGGATCACCGCTTCAATACCGCGTTCAAGCAAATAGTCAATGAAGTGTTCAGCCGCATAGCCACGATCTGCGATCAGATGCTCAAACTCAAAGCCTTCCAGCAAGTGATAGGCTTGGGTGATGTCATGGCGTTGTCCAGCCGTCAAGCACAAGCGCAAGGGATTTCCCAACCCATCGACTGTCACATGGATTTTGCACGAAAAGCCGCCGCGACTGCGCCCCAGCGCTTGCTCAGCGCTTTTTTTGTGCCCCAGCCGCACAGGGATGGGCACGGACAATTGGACTACCCACCATCCCGTTTTCCATGTCCGGGTCGTCCGCGAAATAGTCCAACATTCGCTCCCACACGCCGTTTTGACACCAGCGGGCAAACACTTATTCCAGTTGGCGTATTCAGGTGGCAGCAAACGCCATTGTGCCCCACTCCGGCTTACCCAGAGGATGGCTTCGACGAAACGACGGCATTCGGCCTCGTTTCCTACATAAGCATTCGGGTCTTGTTTCAACTAGTCCCGAATTTTCGTCCAGTTCTCATCGGTTAAGGTCACATTACTCATAAAACCATTTTATCGACTTTTCTCAAATGTCAACAGAGCCTAGATAAATTGCAACGGGGAACCATCAATTAGGCTCTGGGTGAGAGTCTCTGTCCAACGAGCACAAATGGCTTCAACATCCGGGATTTGGTCCGCGTTCTCATCCATGATGCCGTACATGGCTTGCCAGAAGGCGTTCTCATCTAATGCCTCGGTGATTGAGACCAGATTGTTGGCTAACCGGACAAACAAGTCTGTTTCCATTTGAAGCCCTTGCTCAAATATTACGTCTAGTTGATCTTCCTCCGCCTCCCCCTGGGTGAGATTCGCAAAGAACTTTTGAAAATGTTGTATCACCGCTGAGTCAAGGGTTTCCACCGGCCGTATCAGTTGACGTAGGGCAGCCGTCACAAAGGCCAAGCGCCCCAAACTGCGCATCAATCTGCCAACAGTTAGACTGGATTTGGAGAACCAATACTGCGCATACTCCGATTCGAGTGGATCACTGACGATGCAGGTGAGGAGTCCAAGTTTGATGGCTGAATGGGGCAACCCCTCGAAATCGTTGATGTTTGCAATACTGCGGTTGCCAATTTGAATGGCAATGCGGGCACTTTCATCCATCCAATAAGCCGCATAATACTTATTCACCCATGACCAGATGATGGGACCCACAATCTGGTTGACCTTTTCAGGCGTTTCTAATTCAGTAAATGTCCGTTCATCACGATTACTTGAGAACAGCCCCGCATTACGAGCCAATTCAACCAGTTCACGATCAACGCTGATTTCAGTGGGATGCGTTTCATGGGTGAACATTCGACCAATTTCAGTCAGCAGACTTTCCGCTTTGTGTTCTTCGAGGCCCAGATGATCTCGAAGTCCTTTTTTTTCATTGACTCGTGTCTCAATTGCTCGCATCAACCACTCAGTCGCCACTTCACGTACCTGGGCTTCCATGCCGGACTCAATGAAAGACTGATAGTCCAATACTAGTAGCTCAAAGCCAGAAATTGCATCCTGAGATTGCCAACGATCTGCGAATTCGCCCAGACTGTCGCAGTAAAGGTCATCCGCGACCTGGCTCACGCTATTCAGGGTTTCAACAAAACGGATGTATTTGAGTGTGGTGGATTCTTCGCCAAAGATTGCCTCCGATACTTTTGTGTTCGCTCCTTCAAGGGCTTCGGCTGGCAGGGTCGCCAGCGTCTTGTGCAAATATCTGGAAGCTAACTGATGCATGGTGATGAACCTATCTAACCAACCCCTAGACTATACCGATTTCTGATAGGTTCAAACCTAAGCAAAATTGCGTATTCTACCCAAAGATAGGCAATTTTTAGGCCACAAATACGTAAAAGTGCGTATGTGAAAGTGATTGGATTTGCGCAACATAAAGCTGGCGCAAAACGCCTTATTTGATGGTTTGTTGTTTGGAGAACGTTTATGTATAGAAGCAACCTAATCGTGATTATGTTGAGTTTGCTGTTCCTGGCCTTCGCGGTACAAGCACAAGACTTTGCTCCTGGAGATGATTTGACGACTGCATCAGTGACATTGGAGGCTGGATTCGTTCTGGACCCTTATCTGGTGCGTGTATTGGGCGGTGGTTCAATGCCAGCGGCTGATGTAGACGAGTCGTGCCCTGGGTTTGTCCGCCCTGAGCCGAACTTCACGCTGAATTGGTCTGGTGAAACAGCCGAGCTTCACCTCTTGACTTATAGCGATGATGATATGGTACTGGTTGTTGAGATACCAGGCGGCGATATTGTTTGTAATGATGATGCAGATTTATCCGTACTGGATGCATTGGTGACGCTAGAGCAACCCGCCGCGGGTGAATATAAGGTGTGGGTGGGCGCCTTTGAAGCGGACATGCCGACTGTCGGTTTTCTTGTTGTGACAGAGGTCAGCCTGGAACTGAACGATCTGGATTTGATGCCCTTGTTACTGCGCGATGAAGACCCAGCTGTGGCAGATGTTGTGATGTTGGAGATCGAGGAAGTTGCCGTGTTTGGTGTTGATAATCTGAGAGCTGGTTTTGATGCAGTGCGTGTTCCCGCTGCGGGTGGTGGTGATCTTGCTATCAGCACAGTAGAGACAGGGAATGATGCCTGTGCGGGTTTTGCCAGTGTCGTCCCAACCTACAGCTTTTCACTGGCAGGTGAATCGGAAGGTGTTCGTGTTATTTTCGAGACAGAAGAGGAAAGTTCACTGGTTGTGCTTGCACCTGATGGCGAATTCCTGTGTGATGGTGCTGCGGTAGACATTGAACGGCCAATTGCAGGCGAATATGATGTGTTTGTCGCCAGCGTCAGCCCAGATGCTATCGTCACTGGAACACTGACCCTAACCGAAGACTTGAGTAACTGAGAGGCAACATCATGAATCGCAAGTTCATTCTATTCATCGCTTGTGTGCTCTTGCTGGTAGTTGTGCCCGCCAGGGCCCAGAGGTACGTTTCCCATACCGTCCAAAGTGGCGAAACACTCTTCAAAATTGCTTCACGGTACTGCATGACCTGGCAGGAAGTTTACAACATCAATCGGGGCATTATTGGAGAAAATCCTGATGAAATTGAATCGGGTATGATTTTGAATGTCCAGGATCGTTGTCCTCCTGGCATTTATGATCGTGGCCCTCGTAACGGCGCAACAGGATCAATTGTAGGCAATGTCTACACCGTTGCGTCTGGCGACACTCTCTTTTCTATATCGCAGCGCTTTGGTATGCGTGTTGAGGCGATTGCCGAGGCCAATTATCTCCAAGATGCGGGCAAAATTTCCAATGGTCAGCGGCTCTTGATTCCTGGCTTGGGTCAGGGCACTCCACGCCCGCCTGTTGTTGTGCCCCCGGCACCCCCACCACTGGTCAGTTTTAATCGGGGCGAATGCACGGTGAATGGTCGAGCCAACGCACCGATCTACGAATACCCCAATGGTCCGGTGATGGGGCAAGTTGGCCCAGCAGGAGCGACTTTTGATGTGGTGCGTGCCACCCGCATCAACGGTGAACTGTGGTTTGAACTCCCTGGTGAGATGGAAACCCCTGGTGGCTGGATTCGCAATTCGGATGCACCATTTAATCAGGATATATGCCAGGTCTAATGCTAAGGGCGGCCTGACCGCCCTAACAGGCAGAAAATCGAGCGAAATAGGTGGAATCAATTATGACCTTGACCGGCGAACAATTACTGACCCTCTTTGTTGCGTTATTTAGTCTATTTAGCCCGTTCGCCAATATCGGCCCTTTTGCTGGTCTGGTTAATCATTTCCCACGCGAAGAGCAGATTAAAATTTCGCGAGGTGTCTTTATCAATGCAGTTGTCATTTTACTGGTGTTCGTGTGGGCCGGAGAACTCATCTTCGAAATCTTAGGAGTCACCTCACATGCCCTGGGATTGGTTGGTGCGGTTGCGCTGTTTCGTGCTGGAATGCCTATGATGACTGACGGCAACAAAGAGGAAAGTCGGATGGATTTAATCGAATCCAGAGAAAAACAAGATTGGCGTTCAATAGTAGCAATTCCAATGACGTTTCCCATGTCTATTGGGGGTACAACTGCTGCCTATGTTGTTTCGGCAACAGGCCTTGCCACAAATATCACGGACCTGATGGCGCTATCTGTTGTCGTTGTGGCTTTTGCTGTTGTTGTATGGATGACACATTACTTTTCACCTCCATTGGCTTCAAGGCTGAGTCCGGCAGGACGAGACATTCTGACTCGTGTTGGTGGGATCATTTTATTGTCGATTGCTTTCGGGTTGATGGCAAACAGCCTCAAGGGGTTCTTCCCGATATTGAATACAACCTCTTGAGGCCCTGTTAATTAGAGGGCTGCTTGTAGTGGCGCATCTGGCAGGATGAATTTCACCTGCATATCAGATGTACAACTTATATCCGGTGCTGACAACGGATCATCCAGGAACGCTTGGGTAATTTGCGTTGGACACGCCCCATAGTTATTGAGAATACTGTGCATGGTATTGGGTAGTGGCACATAAATGCTGTCTTCCAGTCGTTGGGCTGCCTGTTGTGCCCAGGGTGCATAGGTCACAAAGTCAAACTCTCCATTGAGTAACAAGGTAGGATATTGTCCGAACGATTCGGGTGTTGGTGTTGCTGGGGCATTCCCCCAGATTGGACAGATACGGGCCCCTTGCTGATGGGACCCGAGTGCCTCTTCAATCATAAATTGTGGCAGGTTGGCGCTGTGCAGGCTGTTCTCAAAAACGGCACGGGGTTCACTGTAGGACCACTCCTCGCGGCAGGTGATGTTCTGACGAAGGTTATTGGAACTGCCCGAGTAGGGTGCGGTATACAAACTGCGGATCACCCGATTGAAGTCACCGACCTGAAAATTGTTCTGGATGATGGGTACAAGCTGATTTGCCTGCTCCAGTGTACAGGTGGCCTGGATTAACTCAATGATACGTGGAATTTCAGCATCATAGAGCTGGCGTAACTGCTCTATGATGGGATTTATATCCTGAACATCTGCAATACAGTTCAGAAAACCATCATAAACTGCCTCGATATGATCGTTGGTACGGAAGGCGTTGGGCCTCGGCTGGGGCTGAATCGCCCCACTGCGCAAGAATTGGATAGTGGCGGTCTCGCTGCGTTCCAATTCAGTAATCAAACGCGGTTGATATGGAATATAATTAATGGCCTGATTATAGGGGAAAACTTCACGCAGTAAGCCATCACGATCCAGCGTTGACCCGTCAGGTAGCTGAATGGGTTGATGGGTGACTTTTTCTAGCAGAGCATCAAAGCGGCTTCGTAAGTCAGGATAAGCCTGGTTACAGGCTGTATCATTGGAGCATAACTCGAATACATGCTCGAATAAAGAGCTGTTTTGAGTGTAATTATCGGCGACGAATTCGTTGTAGGGTGGTTCTGGCAGCGGGAATATTGAATCCAGAACAAGGCTGCGGATCAAGGGCGAGTTGGGGAAATGGTGCATGATCGACATTTCCAGCCGCGTGCCATAGGAGATGCCATATAGATTGTACTGCTCATAGCCCAGCGACTGCATCAAATCCATTGTGTCACGGGCATTTTCGACTGTATTGAACTGATTGAGGTCAATGCCTTGTTCCTCAAATCCTTTGACACACCGAACCACGTCTTGATCTTCTTCGGTTAATTCACGTCCTATACGCGCTTCAAATTCGTTTTGGAGGGTCTGGTCATCGGCCTGCGAAGGACTGCAGAGAAAACTGGGCCCAGATGCCCCGACGCCCCGTTGGTCGAACATGATAATGTCTCGGTTAGCGCGTAAAACCTCAAAACGGGCGATTAACTCAACAAAGGCAGCGGGGTGCATAGCACTGTTACCCGGACCACCACTGAGAAACAAGATCGGGTCAGGGGCAAAATTAGCGCTGCGGCTGCGTAGAATCGCGTAGGCAATCCCAATCTGTTGACCATCCGGTTGAGATCGATCTTGCGGGACGGTCATCGTACCACAGAAGATCGTTTCGTTTTCGATGTCGCCTTGCGGAATATATGTTTTGCACTCTCGTTCGCTTAACACAGGTGTATAGCCTTGAGCAGAGCCGTATGAGGTGCTTGTCAGCAACGCAAAAACAACAAGGGCAATGAGTCTCTTCACAATTATACACTCCAAATTTTATCAGCCGAACTATACCTCAACCCAGAGCAGAATAGGAGTGAACTACGTACATTTACGTAGCACAAATCCTTGCATATGCGTATGACACAACCCTGCAATCGTGTGAAGATCAATAGACTGTTAGAAGGAAGACACTATGCTAAAACGATTCTTATTAGCTTTAATGGCCTTGTTGGCGCTTGTCCTCGTAACCGTTGCCCAGGACACCGATGAACTGCCATCGTTCGTGGCCGCGGCTGAGACAGGTGCAGAGATCACCTGGCCTCTCCCTGTTTCGGAAGTGTGGGATGTCATTCCCATCATTGGTACGGCGAACGTAGCGGATATGGCCTATTATTATATTGAAGCAGCTGCACTCAATGACCAGATGACAATCCCCGCGGAAGCGCCCTGGATTCCATTAACTGCCGGGATGAGTGATCCGGTTGTGAATGATGTACTGGCAACCATTAATACCCGTGATGGCGTTGATGGCCTTTATGCCCTACGATTGACACTCAATACACTTGATGGTCAGCAATATACAGATATTATCAGTCCTATCCGGCTGAACAATGAACGCTTTGCCCTTGAAGTGGATTATATTCGCTCTCAGTTGGAACAAGGTATTGACCCGGGACAGCCTGCGGTTGAACTGCCACTGCCGACTGAACCCGAAGACCCAACGCCACGTGTGACGCCAAACGAAGGACTCAACGCCGTCAACGTCCGTCGATGTGATCTGGTCGATAATGACCGTTGTCCGGTGGTCGGCTTCTTAGGTGAGGGGCAAGAAGCGAATGTTCTGGCAACGAGTGCAAATGGCACAGGTTGGTATAACATCCAATTGCTAACGGGCAACAGCGGCTGGGTTTCACCAACAGTGGTTACACCACTGGGTGATTTCTCAAATGTGTCGATAATAGCCCCTCCTGTTCCCTTAAATCCCCCTCCACCAGTTGTGGTTGTCCCCCCTCCCCAGCCCATTCCAACATCCAGCGTAACGATCAACGGTATGTCGATTGTGGGGGGGCGTGCCGTCTGTAATGAGCCATTCAACGTCCATATTAATGTGACCAATAGGGGCAATGCCAACAGCAACCCAGGTACTGTCACCTTGCAGGATGTCCATATCGGCACAGGTACCATTACCTATACGGGTTCTGGGAATTACCCCAGTCTGACACCAGGCGCGAACTTCGTCGTTGTGATCCCGGTCAACACCAGTGTGTACTACAATGAGCAGCACGAACTTCGTACATTTACCAACGGACAACAGTTCAACATCCGGTATACATTAGAGCAGGGCAATTGTGGCGCACCGCCCCCCCCATCGCCACCACCGCCCCAGCAACCCCCTGTGGTAACGTTCAATCCAGGTGAATGTACGGTCAATGCTCGGGCGAATGCGCCACTCTACGATCAGCCCAACGGTAATCAGATCGGGATGGTTGGCCCTAAAGGTGCGACCTTTAATGTTATCAAGGGAACTCGTATTAATGGGGAAATCTGGTACGAGCTTCAAGGTGAGATGGACAATCCGGGTGGTTGGATCCGCAATAGGGATGCACCGTTCAACCAGAGTGTCTGCCAGATATAGTATCAAACAAACTGGGTGCGCTTAGGGTACCCAGTTCATATTGAGGAGCAACAGAATGAGTGACCTTGTAGTTGTCGCGTTTGACGATGAAACAACGGCCTTTGATGTACGTGATAAACTAGCGCAGATGCAGACGGCTCGGTTGGTTGGGCTTGAGGACGTGGTGGTCGTCGTTCGTCGGGAAGATGGTAAAGTGAAGGTGAAACAGGCCGTCAATCTTGCAGGGGTTGGTGCGCTCAGCGGTAGTTTCTGGGGCCTGTTGATCGGCACATTGTTTTGGATGCCCTGGTTGGGTTTAGCGGTTGGCGCAGTATCCGGTGCCCTGGGTGGTGCGGTACGCGATTATGGCATTGATGACCAATTCATTAAGCAGGTTGGTGAAACCATTCAACCTGGTCACTCAGCGATCTTCATGCTGATTTACGACTCGACACCAGACAAATTCCTGAAAGAGATCAGCGAATTCAAGGGAGCCGTCATTCAGACTTCTTTGACTGAGGAAGATGAAAAGCAATTGCGCGAAGCCTTCGGCGAAGAAGTTTAACCCAAACTAGAAATCCGGTTGATCTACGAGGTCATCGGTGCCTAGTAAACGCCTTCGCGCTGTTTTTCGATAAACCTGCAAGAATGGAATACAATGACTACATCTACACCTCCAATCAGAGAATTCCATGGGCTAACCGAAGGTGAGGTACAGCAGCGCCGACACCAGGGGCAGGGCAACGACTATGAGCCACGTAGCAGCCGAACAATTGCCAGTATCGTTGTACAAAACGTCTTTGCCCCTCTCAACCTGGTCCTCTACTTAATTGGTCTAACCTTGATTGGGCTAGGACGCCCTGGTGATGCGTTGGTGACAGTTGGCACGGTTATCTTCAATCTGACATTGGGGCTCGTGCAGGAGGTTCGTGTCAAATTACAACTCGATCAAATCGCGCTGCTCGCTCGCCCGAAAGTCACGGTCATTCGCGATGGACACGAGCGGAAACTTGATGCGGCGGAGCTTGTGCTGGGAGACCTCATGTATGTTGAGGCAGGTGATCAGTTTGTGGTCGATTGCACTCTTATCAATGATGCTCAGATCGAAGTCGACGAATCACAACTCACAGGCGAATCCGATGCCATTTTGAAGGAACAAGGTGCTAAGATCCTTTCCGGTAGTTTCTGTGTTTCCGGCAGTGCCATCGTTGAAGTCATCACTGTGGGTAGGGATAGTTTCGCCAACAAAGTTGCCGCACGTGCTCGTGAATTCCGGGTGACGCTGACCCCTTTGCAACGCAGTATCAACTTTGTCATTCGTCTGCTGACGCTTGTCACCATTTCGTTTGCCGTGATGCTGGTTATCTCATCCATGATTTACGACATTCCCGTCGTTCGGTTTGCCCAGACTGCTGCCATCATCGCCGGCATAATCCCCAGTGGCATGTTCGGGCTAATTATGCTGAATTATGCCCTGGGTGCGGTTCGTATGGCGGATAAAGGCACACTCATCCAACAAATCAACGCGGTTGAGTCGATCAGCAGTATTGATGTTTTATGTACCGACAAGACGGGTACATTAACCGCCAACCGAATTGTCCTCCATGACGTCCATCCGCTTGATATGGATAAAACGCTCATGCAAGACCTATTGGGTGATATGGTCAAGAATGTGTCTGCTGTCAACAAGACATCCGAAGCCATCGCCTCTGCGCTGGTGGGCAGTGAACGGGCCGTAACCGATGAGATTGCCTTCTCATCTGCGCGCAAATGGAGCGCAATTGCTTTTGATGACGGCGTGATGCCTGGTGCCTTCATCCTGGGTGCGGCGGAAGTTCTCGCACCCAAGTTATCAAGCAAAGAAAAGCCATTGGAAATGGCAAAGGAACAGGCATCCAAAGGGATGCGAGTGGTTCTGCTGGCGCATAAGCCGGATGTTTTCTCGTTGCGCGGCGCTGATGATGAACCCCTCTTGCCGGACGATCTGGCAGTCATTGGCCTCGTGACCTTCCAAGACGAACTACGCGAAGGGGTTGAAACCGCAATCCAATCGTTTTTTGCCAACGGCGTCCAGGTCAAGGTCATCTCGGGTGACAGCCCAGATACCGTCGCCGCCCTCGCAGTCCAGGCAGGCTTTCCCAATAATCAGGTGCTTGTCTCTGGCGTTGAACTCGCTGAGATGCCTGATGATGCGTTTGATAAGATGGCATCTCAGGGCACAATATTTGGACGCATCACACCTGAACAGAAAGAACAGCTGGTTGATGCGCTCAAGCGTGAAGGGCACTATGTCGCCATGATCGGCGATGGGGTCAACGATGTACTCTCACTGAAAAAAGCTGATGTTGGGATTGCGATGTATTCTGGGACCACCACAACGCGGGCGGTCAGTGATATTGTGTTATTGGACGACTCACTCACGGCTCTGCCTTTACTCATCGATGAAGGCAAACGCATCATCAGCGGCTTGCTGACGAGTTTTCAGATTTATCAACTTCGCTCATTTTTCATCGTCCTCACCATTTTAACAGTGAGTATGATGGGTCTGGGATTCCCTTACTTACCCAAGCACAGTTCATTGACAGCAGCAGCGGCAGCCACCATCCCAGCATTTTTACTGAGCCTATCGACGACTGCACACAGCGAGGTCTCAGGTCTTTTACCCCGGATTTTTCGTTTTGTCTTGCCTGGTGCGCTGGTGACGGCAATATTCGGGCTGCTGGTCTATGTGATAGCCTACGCTACTGTTTATACAGGTACATTCGACATCCCCTTCACCCCAGAGGTTGTTGCAGAGTATCAGTCTTATGCTGGTATTGACTATGCCATTGAGACCGAGGACGAACTACTGACCGAACTCTCAACGTTTTATGCACAAACGGCGCTCACTGTGTTCTCAATGGGGATTGGTGCAGTCGTTGTACTTTTTGCAGCGCCACCTAGCCCTTTCTTTGTCAGTATTGTTGAACTACGGGGCGACCAACGGGTGTGGTTGGTCTCGAGCGCTATCCTGTTGATCTTGGTTATGGTCATGACCTTTGAACCGCTTACCCAGTTTCTGGAGCTCGTTCCCCTGAACATTGAGGCGTATCTAGTGATTGCCCTGGCCTGCATTCTCAACGGCCTGGCCTTGCGCCTTGTTTGGCGAGAGGATTGGGTTCTCTTACTGCTGGGATTAGACGCGGATTTTCACGCAAGATAGCCCTCATGCAAGCATCAACCTCTCAACGCATACACTATCTAGATTGGCTGCGGATCTTTGCAATTTTGAGCGTATTTGTGGGCCATATTGCCCTAGTCTATTCGTTCGATGATTGGGTCATCCAATCGGACGAGAAGCTCGTCAGCGCAACCCTGATCGACAGCAGTGGGCATCAGATTGTGTTGCCGCTGCTGTTCTTCATTTCTGGGGCTGTTGCCTCCCAGCGATCTCGTGCAACATTCATCCGCGAGCGCTTCAACCGGCTGCTCATTCCCTATCTCTTGTTTGCGCTTCTTATCGCACCACTACGAGCCGACTACGATGCAATCCATCTTGAATTTGTATTGCTGTCCGGGTCGCATCTGTGGTTCCTGGCATTTCTTTTCACTTTTTCTCTTATTGCTCTGCCCATCTTTCGCTTGATCGACAACCGACAATTCACGGGGAGGTTGTTCCGCCATCCAGGATCAACTTTGATCCTGGCGCTACCCATTGCCTTCGGTCAAATCATTTTGCGCTTGCCTTTTCCTGACTATTTAGGGTGGGCGGATTTCATCTTCTGGTTCGGATTTTATGTCTACGGTTACTTCATATTCTCGGATCAACGACGAATAGATGCGCTTGATCGAGATGGTAGAATCGCGCTGGTGATCGGCATACTCGCTTTCGCTGCCGTCAGTTTCATAGGTCTGTGGAGCTTTGTCGGTACGGTTAATATGGTCTCTCTGGAAACCGCAACCAGCTATTTCACCGACCCCATCCGAAGTTCGCTACGCTCAACCCCAATGTACATCCTGGTCATGACCTTGCTCAGCCTCAATGCCTGGACTATGGTTACATTCTGCCTGCATATCGGCAAACGATTTTTCAACTATACCAACCAACGACTTGAGCGCCTCAACGAGATTGCACTCCCAGTCTACATTATCCATTATCCAGTCATCATCATTGTAGGCTCCTATATTATCCAACTGGTGGTCAACCCGTTCCTGGAAATGTTGGTGTTGGCGGCAACGGCGGTTGCCCTAACGTTTGGCATTATTCTTTTCTTCATTGTCCCCTATTCGATTCCGCGTCGGCTGTTGGGGATGCGACAGCAAAGCGTCATCCCTCATCCCCAATACATGCTAGCAAAGCAAGTCATGTTTCTGATTACGGTGGTCTTGCTCGGTGGGTTGGTGATCAATACAGTGGATACGACCACCATTGCCACTCAAGAAGATGCCCCGCCCCCTGGCTGGCAAGCCATCTATCCAGGTGGCAAGACCGAATGTATCGACGGCAGTCCCTATAAGTTTTTTGTCCGGCAGGCGGAAGAAGAACGCAAAAGCGATCATCTCATGATCTATTTTCAGACAGGTGGCGCGTGTTGGAACGTCGAGACCTGCCAGACACGGCGTTTCGTTTATGATGGCACCGTCGATCACCGAGAAATGTCCTGGTATGACGGTATCTTCAATTTCGAGAATCCCGAAAACCCGATGGTTGATTATGACTTTGTGTTTGTATCATACTGTACTGCTGACCTGCACATGGGCGATTCCTATTATGAATATGAAGATATGATCGGCATTCGGCGCAATCTGCATCATAATGGTTACAATAATGCCCGTGCCGTTCTTGATTGGACATATGAGCAGTATCCATCACCTGACCATGTGCTGTTGACGGGTAGCAGCGCTGGTGCATTGGCCTCAATCTATCATGCAAAGGAAGTCTTCGAGTTCTACGATCCTACTCGTGTCACACACTTTGGTGATGGATTCGTGGGGGTGATGCCAGAAGGCGAATGGCAAGGGCCTGTCATTTGGAATGCCTACAAGCATCTTTCGCCAGAGATGAACGCGGCTGTTGAAGAGAGCGCAAACAGCAATATCATCAACACACTCTATCTGGAAACTGCCCGACAATTCCCCCAGCAACAATTTGGGCAATTCTCGCATGGGAGCGATGTCTTTCAGATCACCTACTACGGATTTGCAGGTGGAGACATTGCGCGATGGCCTAACCGCTTCCATCACAATCTGGATGAACTGGAGTCTCAACTGCCCAATTTCAACGCCTATATATCATCCGGCTTTTTACATACCACGTTGGCATTCGACAGCTTCTACAATCTGGAAACCAACGGCGTCCGCTTCCGGGATTGGTTTACCGACTATGTGAATGGTGCTCCAGTTGAAAACGTCCGCTGTCGGCGCGGTCAAATCGACTGCCCGTAGAGGCGAGGGATCAACTGCATGGCAAATGAATTTCATATTCTCGACTGTGTCAAACGGGAAGCCGATCTCGACACCTTGTTAGTAGAAATTTATGAGACCCGCTTTATTGCCAAGCTTACCCGGCATGATGTTGAAACCATGATCACGAAAAATGCAATACGCTTTCTCTATGAGGGTGATCAGTGTGCGGGCTTTGGCGCCTGGATTGCGATTAATGACCAGTGGAGTGAAGTCGGCCCACTTTATGTTGCTGTGAATTTCCAGGGACGTGGGTTGGGCAAGCGTCTGCTTCAGATCGTCACAGAGGCAAATCTGAGTGCGGGCAAGAAAGCCATGGGCATCACCATCAACCCGGCAATGAAGCGCGTCTTTGAGAAAATGGGATACCAGCGAGTCTCGGTATTCAGATTACCGCTGGTGGTCAACTTCTATATGTTGCGCAAACTGAAGCCCCAGCGGTTGCTAACCCTGTTCAAGAATGTAAATATCGACGATCAAGTCGCCTACTACGTCAAATATTAGGGGAATACCATGTACTTTGGCGAACTCAATCAACATTATCGCAAGAACGCCTGGTTCTGGTTTGCCCAGGGTGCAGTCGCTATTATTGCGGGTACAGTCATCCTATTCGATCCAGCATGGTTAGAGGTTCTCCTGGTGGCGTTGAGCTTATGGTACATTTGGAACGGGGTCTTCATCTTCGTATCTGTTATTCGTGGCAAAATCTTGCGTTCTCTCGCGCCGATGGAATTGGGTAATGCGGCCTTTCAACTGGCCATTGCAGGTCTGATCTTGCTGGGCCCTGTGACGCTTCTGGCAGATATCTTACGACATATTGGCGGGTTCCTGTTGATCTTTCGGGGGCTTCTCAGTCTAGGGGGGTTCGTCCAGGCAGACACAACCATTCGTTATCGACGCTTGATGCTGTTAGAGGCTGTTATCGCCCTATTCGGCGGATTGGCCATGATCGTGTACAGCGTAGCCGGATTGCTGCTCTCCACCACCTACATCGCCATCATCACCATTTTTGAAGGTGTCTCCCATATCCGCAATGCATGGCTGCTTGGTGAGCAGGTTGAAGTCCATTCGGAGTTTGTGGATACCATCTTGAGTCACGTTTCCGATCAGCCGCTGGACATTACACGCAGAACGGGTGAGGTGTATCAGATCAGTGTCATCGCCCCTCCCCCTATCCCCAAACCCGCCCCTAAAACCAGGAAATCGTTTGGGAGATCCTGGCGGACGTTAGATGTCACCCAGTATCAGCGCCCTATGATTATTGCGCCACACCCCGATGATCTGGAAGGCTTTGCGGCTGGGCTGGTCTACACACTGGATCGTCCGGTGGTTTCAGTAGTAGTAGCCGGGGGCAACCTGGGCGTCTGGGAAGAAGAACATGCCCAGCTAGAAAGCCATGACTATATTGCGCTGCGCTTGCAAGAATCAGAGATCGCGGCCCGCATGTTGGGTGTCAAAGAAATTATCTATATGGGCTATTTGGATCGTGGTGTTGTGTGTGATGAGAGCAGCGTCGAACGGATGCTGATGCAGATCAACCTGCACCAACCTGATCTCATTGTCTCCTTCGAGTTTTACAAAAGGATCACGCCTTATGCTCATCCTGACCACATCGCAACAGCCCAAATCGTGCGCAACGCCATAGCGCGTTATGAACCAGAGACAGACTATATCGTCGCGTCAACGTTGGCTCCCAATTATTTCCTGGATGTGAGTGATATTCGCCGCATCAAACTCGAAGCCCTCGCCTGTCATACCACACAAGCCCAACTCAACAGCATCATCTTCCCGTTCTTTGAAAAGGGCATTACCACACTCTGGGGCACCTTTACTGGTGTTCGTTATGCCGAAGGCTACCGCCTGATCCCCAAAAACGATCTCCTGAAAAACTTGAAGCGCAACAATCCACTCATAGAAAGTGGGCATGGAGACCCCATCGAACCGAAGGTTCGCCTTTAGCGGGGGCCAACCTTTGGTTGGGGGTCGAACCAGAGGTTCGCATGCCCCATCTCCTTTCAATAAAAAAAGGCGCGATGTGCGCCCATACTTTGATTGTACTGCCCTGTTCCAGGGCTACGGGAAGAATGGGGCGACTTTTACATAGAAACCGCCTCTGCCCCACCGTCTGCTATAATAAGGAGGTACGAAAGGAGATCACATCATGGCCGTTCGAGAGCCGCACGTTACCCTTGACGACTTCGTTCAGTTCGTCTTCCGTGATGAGAATGTGGATCGTATGTTTGAGCTTATCAACGGGGAGATTGTCGAGGTGTCACCCAGCCGTTCAGGTCATTCTGAAGTTGCTGCATCAATTATTTTTGAAATTAAACTTTTCTGTCGAGAGAAGGGTTTGCCCGGTCATGTCACAGCCGCGGACGGCACATATAACGTGCTGGGCAACGTCATCGCCCCAGATGTGGCCTACAAGACGACACCAACAGATAGGGTAAACTACCCTGACCCTGTCCCGCCGGCGTTTGCTGTTGAGGTGATTTCACCGACGGACAGAAAGCCAGACATTGCCCGCAAGCGCCAAATCTACCGGGATGCGGACATTCTGTATTGGGAAGTCTATGTCGATGATGAGCGCATCGACGTGTACGCGCCAGGGCAGCCCATGCGCTCATTGGGGATGGATGACACACTCGATGGCGGCGCTGTGCTGCCGGGGTTCACCCTGCCGGTGAAGGACGTCCTCGATCCGTGGTAAGGCCGGCAAGCAGCCTCAGCGCGAAGCCCCGTTGAAGCCATCGCCGCACTGAACCGTGCATGGAGTGCGCTATCATAGAAAGTGGGCATGGAGACCCCATCGAACCGAAGGTTCGCCTTTAGCGGGGTGAGTTCTACCTCTTCGCCACCTGCGATATGGACGAACCCGCCACAGAAGATATCAGCGACTATATGGGTGTCGATCTGGGCATTGTGAACATCGCCACCACCGACGATGGGGAACGCTACTCTGGAACCCACGTCAACCAGTTGCGCCAGAAGCTGCAAAAGAAAGGGCGAACCAAAGGTTCGACCAAATCAGCCAAACGACTGCTGAAGAAACGTTCGGGTCGGGAGCGTCGGTTTGTCAATGATGTCAACCACTGTATCAGCAAGGCAATTGTGAAGAAGGCCAGAAACCCTAAGGGCGGCCGCACCGGACGCGGGATCAGTCTGGAAGACCTGACTGACATCCGCAAGCGGGTATGGCTCCGTAAGCCGCATCGCAGCTATGCAGCGCGAACGCAATTGCATAGCTGGTCGTTTGCCGACCTGGGCATATCAGCACAGCAAGTCGATGATACGGTCAATGATCTGCTGGCTGATGCCATAGACCTCTACTGGCGATATGGGTCTGATAACAACGAGATACTTGATCTACTCAATCGGGTCCTTGAGGTTGATCCAACCCATGGAGAAGCCTATGCCTATCGTGGTTCAATTCATCGGATCGCCGGGGACTTCGAGGCCGCGAGCCAAGACTTTGAAACTGTGCTTGATTTTGATCCAGACAACGCACTATTACTTTCGATGCAGGCCCGTTTGCTCTATGACCAGGGCGATCTTAAGGCCGCACAAAAGCTGGCTTATCATGCAGTAAAACTGGATGATACCCAGGCAGAGGTGTTCTATAACCTTGCACGTGTTCTTGATGATCCTGAATTACAGATCGACAATTATACCCAGGCAATTGCTATTTCCCCACGGGCAACATTTTACTATCATCGCGGGCTTGTATACAAGCAGTTATGGCTGTACAGCGAAGCACTGGTTGATTTTACGACTGTGATTGAACTTGATCCTGGCTATGCCTGGGCATACACGGCTGCTGGTAACATTTACAACGACCATCACATGTTCAAACAAGCACTCGCTTTTTATAACGATGGCATCGTCAATAACCTTACAGAGGCTAGTCTTTTCTCCAATCGAGGCAATGTGTACACTCAACTGGGGCAGTATGAAGCGGCCTTTGCTGATTTTGAACGAGCCATTGGGCTGGACCCCGACTTTGCAGGGGCATACGCAAGCCGTGGTATAGCCTACTATGCTCAGGGAGACCACCTTAAAGCCCTCGACAACCTCAGCCTTGCACTTGAACTCGATCCGCACGATCACAATAGTTACTATAATCGAGCGAAGGTCCAAACCTCGTTGGGTGATCTTAGCGCAGCGCTGGACGATTATAGCCATGCGATTGATCTCTATCCTCGCTATCACCAAGCATATCTCAATCGTGGCGTTACTCAACACGACCTTGGAAACTACGATAAGGCACTTGACGACTTTGCCGCTGCCATCAAAATCTGGCCTGGGTTTGGCCTGGCTTACTATAATCGTGGTGTTACCTATAGCGAGATGGGGCGGTCTGAAGACGCCATTGCTGACTATCTCATTGCACGGACATTGCTACCAGACTATCTCAATCTTTATCACAACCTGGGTAATCAGTATTACGAACTCGGGGACTATGAGCAAGCTCTTGAAAACTATAATCGGGCGATTGAACTCGACCCTGATGATGCTGTGGCGTATCAAGGCCGGGCGGCCATACACGATCTACTTGGGAACATGAGCCAGGCTAATGCAGATCGTCAACGGGCAGCTGAATTGGGGTACGGTCAATAGCTATCAAATTGAGCCCCCGACGTGAGCTGGTTGGTCTTGCTTCAATCGAATCGAGCGAGGCTGGCGGTTGTGTCTGTGGATTTCTACGGGATTAACCATAAATAACCGGCATCAATCGTTTTGATGCCGCGTGTTTTATCTTCAAAGACGACGGTCACTTCTTCCATACCACCACTTTTCTTGCTTTCGATCACCCGCCCCGGCCCGAAAATCTTGTGCATCACCAGATCGTGTGTCTTGAATTTGGTCGAGCGCTCTTTGGGAAAGGGCACAATCTTATCTTTAAAGCGTCCTATTGTGCCTGACTTTTGCGCTCCTCCGCCAGCAAACGCCCCGGATGACCAGCGCGTTTGTTCCTGGAAATGCTGCATATCGCCCTGCGCTTGTAATTTGGGTGTGATTCCTTCGACTAAATTGGACGGCAAATCTAAGATAAAGCGAGAGGGGGTGTTGGCAGAAGAACTTCCCCACATACTCCGGCGAAAGGCATAGGTCAAATACAAATGATCCTCGGCACGGGTCACGCCCACATACATCAAGCGACGTTCTTCTGCCATGCCATCCGCATCATCAAATGAACGAGCGTGAGGCAGCAAGCCCTCTTCCAATCCCGTGATGAACACCACCGGATATTCCAGCCCTTTTGCCGAGTGCAAGGTTAACAGGGTAATGGTATCGGCCAATTCATCAATATCATCGACATCCGCCACCAGTGACTGGTCAATGAGGAATTCGGCCAGGCCAATTTCGGCATCGCGTGCCTTCGCCAGCAAGCCACGAAACTCCTGAATATTCTCTTCGCGTTCGACCAGTTGTTCTGGGCTGTCACTCATCTCGCTCAGATAGATGGTGTAGCCAACATCCGCCATGATCGTATCGAGCAGATGAACCAGCTTGCCCTCGGCAGCGATTTCACGCCAACGGCTCAGCATGACACCAAACTCAGCAAACAATCGCCCTGCCCGCGCCGCTAATAGGGAGGCCTCTCCTGCCATCAAGCGCTGTAAGGCGTCATCATAACTTTCGCAGTTTTGCGCCGCCCACAGTTGAAAATCCTTGAGCGATTTCTTGCCAATGCCGCGCCGAGGCACATTGATAATGCGCTGGAAACTAATCTTGTCGTTACTGTTGTTAACGACCCGCAGATATGCCAACAAATCGCGTATTTCACGCCGCCTATAAAAGCCAACACCACCAATCAGCTTATAGGGTATTCCCTCGCGGATGCAGGCTTCTTCCAATGCACGCGATTGCGCATTGGTACGGTACATAATGGCAAAATCCGACCAGTTCAGGCCTTGATCTTTGCGCAAATATTCTATTTCCTCAATGATATATCGTGCTTCGAACTCTTCATTGTAGGCTTCATGCACCTGGACCTGTCTGCCATCTTCGCGCTGAGTAAAAAGGGCTTTGGGCGTGCGGTTGGGATTTTTGTCGATGATGGAACGGGCAACATCCAACACAATCTGAGTTGAACGGTAATTCTGCTCCAGCAAGACCACCTGGCAATCAGGATAATCCTGGCGGAAGTGGAGGACATTGCGATAATCTGCACCCCGGAAGGCATAAATGCCCTGGTCTTCATCACCCACCACAAAAATGTTGTTGCGCGGTTTGCCCAGCAACCCAACCAATTGATACTGCGCCTGATTGGTATCCTGAAATTCATCAACCAGCAAGAACTCTAGCAGGCGTTGATACTTCTCTTTGAGAGGATCATTTTCTTCCAGCAGCATGACCATCTGCACCAACAAATCATCAAAGTCCATCGCGTTGTTATCGAGTAGAATAGCCTGATAATGAGGATAGACTCGTGCGACTGATTCACCAAAGTAATCGAGTGCTTTGTAATCATGCGGCAGGATGAGTTCGTTTTTTGCGCTAGAGATCGCCCCTAGCATACGGCGCGGCGACCACTTCTTGGTATCAATGTTGAGTTCCGCCATGGCCTGTGTAACAACAGCAATTTGATCGTCCGTATCGAAGATGTGATAGTCTGATCCATAAGGTGTATTCTGGCCTTCTCGTCGCAGCAATCGGGCACAAATGGCATGAAATGTGCCAATTTGCAAGCCGCGCAGCCTGCCCGCCAACAGCGCTTCGACCCGCGCCCGCATCTCGCCCGCTGCCTTGTTCGTGAACGTTACCGCGAGGATGCCATCCGCTGGCACGTTCATCTGCTGAATCAAAAAAGCAATTCGATGTGTCAGCACCCGCGTTTTACCACTCCCCGGCCCTGCAAGGACCAGCACAGGCCCCGGCCCAGCGGTCACAGCAACGCGCTGTTGCTTGTTTAATCCATTCAACAAATCAGACATAACGACTTTCCAAACTTATGTTCTTATTGCGATCATCACTCATCCAAAAACGACAAAATATGCTGCATGACCTCTTGTGGTTTTTCACGATGGAGGAAATGTCCAGCATTCCCTATCCATGCCAATTGGTAGGGACCACTGAATGCCGCTGAGGTCTGATTGAAAACGGACAAATCCATTGCCCCATCCGCTTTGCCTACCAGTGTCAATGTCGGGACAGATGTTGGTGCGAACAGAATCTTGCCGACTTCGCTGGATGTTCCACCGCGCACAAACGACCAGTAATAGCCCAGCACAGCATCAATCCCACCAGGCTGTGCCAACGATTCTTTGATAGGCCGTAAATCATCTTCCGTCACATCCCAATTAGGTGACCAACGCTTATAAATGATGTTAACCCCGGAAAAGTTACGACGCTGCAACCACCAACGAGTCAACGACCTAATTTGAAAAAAGACGAAGTGCCGCGCTCTCCTCAGTTGGCTAATCGTCGGCTTAACCACACGGGGATGCGGAACCGCCAGCGTGACCAGTTTTGTGATACGCTCTGGCGCAATGTTAGCAGCAGCATAACCTGCCAGCGCCCCCCAATCATGCCCAATGACGATGGCTTGTGATCGCCCAAAACCGGTGATGAGCGCCAGCACATCCTCCCCTAATCGCAGCGGGGCATAATCGCCATTGCTTGGCCGGGTTGTAGGCGGATAACCCCGCATAAAAGGGGCGACGACCTGATACCCGACTTCAGCTAATGCAGGCATGATATCACTGAAGGTGTGGGGCGTATCTGGGAAGCCGTGCAAACACAACACCAACGGCCCCTTGCCTGCCTCCAGGTAGGCAAAAATCAGACCGTTGGCGTTAATGGTTTTGAGTTCAGCACTCATTTTATCGTGCATATTCCCACAGCTCACGCTGGACGCCGCCTGAGCAAACCCGGTTGGTCTAGACAGAGTTGATGCCTCAGAGAGTATACGCCTTTGCATCTGAAGGCGCAAGACTCGCAAATCCCATCGATCCCAGGATTCGCCTGAGGCTGATGGATCAACCATAGACCTCTGGATTGACGCAGTTCGGCAAGCGCTCTCCTTTTAAGCCAGCCAGCAGATTTGCGGCTGCCATCTCCGCCATTTTATTGCGCGTCGCCACACTTGCACTGCCCAGGTGCGGGATAATAATACAGTTATCCAACGTTAACAGCGGATCATCCATTTCAATGGGTTCTGGATCAGTCACATCGAGCGCTGCATAACCGATCTCGCCTGCCTTCAGCGCTTCATAGAGGGCCTTGGGATCAACAATTGGGCCACGCGCCGTGTTAATCAGGACCGCAGTTGATTTCATCTTTGCTAATTGCTGCGTGCTGATGAGGTGATGGGTCTCCGGCGTGAGGGGCGTATGAAGGCTGACGAAATCACTCTGCTCCAGCAAATCATCTAGGCTGACATGTTCGGCTCCCATATCATTCTTAATCTCAGATAGTTCCGTGTATACTACGCGCATGTTGAACCCCGTTGCCCGCTGCGCCATTGCCCGTCCAATGCGGCCAAACCCGACCACCCCCAGGGTCGCGCCATGCACATCCGGCCCCATCAACAAGGTTGGCCCCCAGGTCTTCCACTTGCCCGCTTTGACATAACGCTCCCCTTCAACAAGACGGCGGGCGGCTGCCATTAGCAGCGAGAAGGCCAGATCAGCCGTTGTTTCGGTTAAGACGCCTGGTGTGTTACCAACCGGAAGGCCGCGTTTGGTTGCGGCGGCGATATCGACGTTGTCGTAACCCACTGCAAAGTTGCTAATCACTTTCAAATTCGGGGCTGCGTCCATGATCTCGGCGTCCATCTTAGAGGTCAACAGCGAGAGAATGCCCTCACAATCGACCACATTCTTGAGGATTTGCTCGCGCGGGGGCGGCAGTTGACCTTCCCATAATTTCATATCCGTATTTTCGCGGATAATATTCAACCCGGCATCAGGAATCATGCGTGTGACATAGACCCGTTTCATTCTTTGCTCCTTAAAGGCGTGTATTTTCGTCCTATTGTACCGCTTCTGGCCTGCTCCTGTTATGCTAGTTAAGTTCAAAAATTGTGGAGCAGATAGAACATGATCCATGAGGCCCTAGTTGTACCTGTGTAAATTATCCATCTGTGTGTGTGGCGTTCATATTTGTCTTGCCTATCAATCGTTCACGATTTGATACTTGAGTGTTAGGAGGTCCAGCTTTCCAAAAACACTGTGATCTGCTCAACCGGAGTTTGTCTGGGTCATGATCTGAGGTATGCTTGTACGGAGCAAATCAATCAGGAACAAGCTCATGTGGCAATCCATTCGGAGGAATGTAACCTGGCGTGCGATACCGATTGCCGGGTTTATAGCTGGAACCGTTTTTCTGGTGATACACGTCTTGTTGACTCAGATCATGCTTGAGGTCAATGCAGCGATTATCCCGCGGTATTTTGCATCATTGCTACTTGGCAGCGACGTTTTGCTGGACGATAGTCCAAGCATCATAGTCGTTGGCATAATTGTCCACTACATCTTGTCGTTTGTTTTCACCCTCATCATTACATTTGTGATCCATCGTTGGGGGTTGCTTATTGGTATCATTGGCGGTGGCTTACTGGGCTTAGCGATCTATGTGATCAATCTTTATACGTTTACAGTCTGGTTCGAGTGGTTTTTCGCTATGAATAGTCCGGTGCTTGTGATAAGCCACATTCTCTTTGGGATGATGGCAGGTGGCGTCTACGAACTGTTCGACCATTATGATATGCCATTTGAGGTGGGAGGTCGCCATGAGACAGACTAGAGGAGCAAACTCCGGACGGCTTATTATTGGTCTGATTATTGCTGTCCTATCAATCCTATCATTCTTGAGCTCACAGGAATATAACGAAGTTACTGGAGAGAAACAATATATCAGCTTAACAGTAGAACAAGAAATTGCGTTGGGGTTACAGTCTGCACCGGAGATGATAAAGCAGTTTGGTGGGCTATATCCTGACAATCAGATTCAGCAATTGCTCGACAGCATCGGGGCTACTCTGATACAAAACAGCGTAGCACAGGATACCCCCTGGCAATTTGAGTTTCATGTTTTGAATGATCGGAACACAATCAATGCGTTTGCCTTACCTGGTGGGCAGGTATTTATCACCATCGCATTGCTTTCTCAGCTACAAACTGAAGATCAAGTAGCTGGGGTGCTGGCCCATGAGATTGTGCATGTTCTGGCTCGTCATAGCGCACAACGAATTGCCAAAAGCGAGTTGACCAACGGCTTAGTTGGCGCAGTTGGTGTGGCATCTGATGAAGCTAGCGCCGCCCAAACAGCCGCAATGGTCGGTCAGCTTGTGAATATGCAGTATGGACGTGATGATGAGATCGAGTCGGATACTATTGGTATTTGCTTAATGCTTGATGCCAATTACGATCCAGAGGCAATGATTGCCGTAATGGAGGTGCTGGAAGCTGCTCATGGCGGTGCACGTCAACCTGAGTTCTTTAGCACGCATCCTAATCCTGAGAATCGGATTGAACGCATACAGGAAGCGATCCTGACCGCTTTGAACGAATGTCCTGGGTAAGATTTTGAGACCAGTTTAGTGTGTTACCGTTGTTGGGGCCACGGTGGTGATCATGGCGACGTTGGCAAATCGGCATCTTGAAGACGGTGTTGAGTGCGTGTCCGCCAGCGCGTGAAGGGGTTGTTGCACGTTCTTTGATCCCAATTTGTTGCCGCCGCCGCGCAACTTTTTTCGGCGGCTGAGGGTTTAGGCAAGTCCCATAGGGTGCGATCAGGGTGATGTTGCCGATGGGTATAAGGGCGAGGCACGATCTTCTAGGTTCGCTGATGTGAACAGATGTTCTTATTATAGCATAGAACAGAGCATTTTGGAGAACATATATACTATATTTTGGGGAATTTGTTGTGCTGGGTTGGATTGAGACCCAGGGAGCGGAGGGCGGGCGCAGCGAAAACCGTGTTCTTGGTGGGATAGATGTGCATGTTAATCTATGTGAAAAAGAGATGATTTGGGAGAACGTGAGTTCTCCGCGCCATTTAGTCCTCCCTCCAGCTAGCCAGCTTTGGGTCGCTTGTCGCCCGGTGTCCCCGCGCCATTTTTCTATGGCAATATAGAGTGCCCAAAGTCCTCAAGCCGCAAATCAGGGCACGATAAATGGCACGATATAGGGTGTCATGGCACTGTTGCCATTGGCAATGATCTCCAGCCGAATCTGATAGGTCCCCGATGGCAAGGGAGCGAGTGTTTCCAGCGGGCCATTAACGACAGGGACAGGGTGTGTCGTGCCCAAAGTTGTCCAATTATTCCATTGGCCCCCCAGAATTTGCACGCGGTAGTATGTTTCACCAGTCTGTGGGAACTGTGCTGTACCTATAATAGGCATCTCCTCAGTCACCGTCGCATTTGGCTGAGGGGCAGTAATATAAGCCGTATAACCAGCAGCCAACGCGGGCTGTGCCTGCAAAAGATCAGGAGTGCATTCGATACTGGGGAGAATGGGTAGGTTGTGGCTATGGGCATATTCTTCCGCCTCGACCACACTGTTCTGATCAGTTCCAAGCGGCGGCGTAATAAACCAGAGGTCCTGCACACCAGGCGACGCCGCCAATTCCAGCGGTACACGGCAATAGCGTGGGGGGGGGGGCTGGCGTTGCCCTGCACTAACATGGAACTGAATCCCTGCGGCGATTGCATCTGGGATACGATAAGCAATTGTGCGGTAAATGCCGGGTTCAACTGTCACTACATACGACCCCGAAGACGGCGGTGGGCCATCCACTTCAATCGGCTGTTGTGGATAGATCATTTCACCGTTGGCATTGGGCACAGCCGCTGGACTATCCAGCGCCCATTCCCGATAAGGTCCACCGTTACAACCATTGGCAGGGTCAGTCATGCGTTGCACGTTACACCAATTGCGCAGGCTGATGCCGCCCGGATTGGGAGGTTCATCGTTTAGTAGTCGATTATCGACTGCGAACTGCCGCAGGAGATGATCCTTGGAATAGATGGTGTTGAGGGTTTCGTTCCAGATGGGTGCGGCACCTGTCAAACCGGAAGAATTTACCATCGGATCGCCGTTGTTGTTCCCTACCCAAACGCCAATTGCGACGTTACTGGTAAAGCCCACGGTCCAGTTGTCTTTGATGTCATCGGTTGTGCCCGTCTTGACTGAGCTTATAATGCCGGGGGTATAGAGTGCACTGTTGGAACCCATCGCCGGGGTACGGGCGTTGTTATCTGAGAGCATATTGCCGATGATATAAGCCACACGCGGATCTAGCACCTGGGTCCCTAGGCCAGCGCGGATCGCACTCGTTTCGTTGATGGTTCCCTTTGAAGGACACCCTCCTTCATACTGGTAGATAATGTTGTTGTCGTTATCCATCACACACAGGATCGCCGTCGTATCAACTAATACGCCCTGATTGGCGAAAACACTATAAGCACGGGTGAGTTCAAGGGGGCTGATCTCACCGCCACCCAATGTCAATGAAAGACCATAACGGGAGGCATCGGTTCCCAGGCTGTCAACACCAAACCGGGCCATGAGTTGAAGCAAGTAATCAACACCAATAGAACGCAAGGTTTGAACTGCCGGGATGTTATAGCTATTGGCGAGGGCTGTCCGCATCCGCATCGGGCCATGAAATGCCCCATCATAATTGCGGGGCACGTATGCCTGCTGCCCTGGGATGCCAATCGACACCCGCGTATCCCAGATCACATCCCCTGTTGAAAAACCGCGCTCCAATGCGCCTGCATAGGTAAAGGGCTTCATGGTACTCCCAGGCTGACGAAAGGCAGTCGTGACATTGACCCGCCCATCAATCGCATCCTTGAAATAATCAATGCTGCCAACCATCGCCATAATCTCGCCTGTGAGGGGCTTGAGGATAATGACGGCGGCGTTGCTGATGTTATGGTGCGAACCATAATCAACAATTTGGGCCGCTGCGATCTGCTGGGTGATATTGTTCAAGTTGAGGTCAACCGTAGTGTAAACATGGAACCCACCTGCTGCAATCTCCTCGACCTCATAACCCAGATCAAGCATCAGTTGCTCAAACTGGCTCTGCGCATACACCGTGAAATGGGGCGCTTCCAGCGGGACATCCTGCGGGGTATAAGTCAGGCCATCAGAGAGGGCTTGATTGCGTTCAGCGTCCGAGATATACTTCTCTTCCACCATTTCCTGCAAGACCTGTCGCCAGCGTCGATCCACCGCCGCTTGAATCGATGGATCAGGATTAAGTGGATCAAGCTCTGCCGGAATTTGTGGCAGACCTGCCAGCAGTGCAGCCTCGCCCAATGTCAATTCGTTCACGTCTTTGTTAAAGAAGACGTTCGAGGCGGCCTGCGCACCATAGGCCAGATTACCATAGTAGATTTCATTCAAATACAGTTCGAGAATCTCGTTTTTGTTCTTACGGCTGTTCAAGGCCAGAGCCAGCAAGATTTCTTCTGCTTTACGTTGGGGGGTTCGTTCCGCCGCATATTCAGGATCAAACAGCACATTGCGGACAAGCTGCTGGGTGATGGTACTACCACCCGGCGTTTTCTCGCCGGGGTCGGCGCCGATGAATTTCAACAAGGCGACGGTGGTCGCACCCACATCAATACCAATATTGTCATAAAATGAGTCATCTTCAATGGCGATGGTGGCGTCAATCAGATATTGAGGAACCTGAGCTAAATTGACAGCAGTACGCCGCCCTTCATTAAAGACTTCGTACAATGGTTTGCCACTCCGATCATATAGAAATGTACTCTGGAACTGAGAGTAGCGGTCCACCTCGTCGATGCGTTCATTGAGCAGTTCCCCTACACGTGCATAGGCATACCCCCCCCCAATCAGCGACAGCAGCGTAAACCCACCACAAAAGGTGAGGGTCAGGCCAATAAACATCGCCAGACAGCCCACATTCCCCTGGCGTCTGCGCCGTTTGGGCAGTGACTTTGACGGGCCAACAGGCGCAGAGGGCGCCATTGTAGGCGGGGGAGCAGGTTGCTGTGTCTTAACCAGCGGGTTGTGGCGAACAGTTCCCACATGCACAGTAGCTCCGCCTGAAAAATCCGGGTTCGGATCAAGTCCACCGCTACTATACAAGGTGTGGTGCGTTTTGGGTGTGGCGGGGTTGGGCAACGTCACCCATTTGTGCCCGATGGGACCTGTCTTATCTGCTGGTAGGTCGTGGGTGGCCGGCAAATCAAACGGCACATCGTCATCCATTTGATGGGGTACAGTCTCCTCGCCTTCCGGGTTAGACATCAGCACATCATCGGTGGATTCCTGTTTGGATGGAATATCTTCAGGAATTTCTATCTCATCCGTGTCATCAGTGTGAATGCTTTTGTCGTTGTTAGCATCTGGTAAATCAAACGGGACACCCTCGTCCCGATCAAGTTCGTCTGGCATCTAAACCGGCTCCAGTAATCATGTTTTGCCCCCAATATAGCACAAGACGGGCAAAGGCAGCGAGTACGTCTGCTAAACGTAGGGAATTGATCGCTGCCTTAACCCACTTTTATATAGAAATGGCTCCCTCTTAAAGTAGGGACGCCCATTTCCTCTAAGAGCAACCCTCGGACTGCCTGTCTGGCTAAGGTCTAAATCGACGAACAATTCATGGCCCAGAATCCAGGAAAATTGTTATTGGTCCGATACAACAGGTACTTATCTGGTTGTTCTATGGTGGGGTTCAAAGATAGATGGACTCTACCAGCGATTACCCGCTGAGCATCAGCGACAATCAATCACTTGTCGTGGAAAATGGTGTCGAATAGACAGCCTCGCGTTGAAACCCAAGAGGGAATCTTCCAATTTGAAGGAAACTCACGCCAGGCCATCTATATTACGCTACACAGCGTGGACGACAATGACACGCAGTCAAAATTATGATATCATGATTTGATAAGATTTTAAATTTTAGAATGATACTTTAAACAAACTTTTAGTATTTAGTATCATATGAATATAATGTTTATTAAAACTTGTGATTCTTTAGCAATTGCAAGTAGATTTTATGATAGAGAAACAAGCTCAAACAAATAAAGGAGTGAGCAAATGACTGAGCAAATGGGTACCGCCGATCTTCAAGCCCTGGAGGATTTAGAAGCGTGGATTGAATCAAACCAGTCTCAACTCCGCAGCTTAAATGCAAGCTTAGCAGATAAACCAACGGCAGAAATGTCCATTAGGGAAATCAATGTAACCGAACTGTGTGCTGCCATCCGAAAGGTAAAGGAACTTTATGAAGGTCTTCCTTCAAAGTTGGTAAGCCTGATACCTATTCATGGGAAGCGGGTAAATGATGCCATCATCATTGCCCTGACTTTGATTGAGGAAGTATTATGTGGCATTGTCGAATAATTGCTTCTATACAAGGGTCAGACGTGGCTGTCTGGCCCTTGTTTGCGTTTAGATTGGTAAGTGTCGGTTCAGTTGATGGTTAATTGCATGAAGCACATCCTGCACATTGGCATCGGCAGAAAGCGCCACAATCTTGTTGTCTAAAGGTGGCGTGCAGGCGATGATCACCATCGGGTCGGCATCTACCGAGCGTAGATGATGATAGACTTCCCAAGCAAAATCCGGCGCATGGACCATATCTAGCACAATCACCTCCGGATACAAGGTGATGTACATGCCCAATGCTTCCATGACGTCCTCTGGCACAAGCAGGTGCCCATCAAATGGCAGTTGGTCAGCATCATTGCCAATGTACAGGATCAATTGGTTTGACATTATTGTGGTTCCTTACAGTTCTGCCGTTCAAATTCTAATAGTCGATCGCGTCTAAAACGGGCTTCTTCATCATAATATGAGCTCGCCGTGCCATCCTGCCGTCCGGCACGATGACAGGGAATCACAATACTGAGTGGATTTTCCGAACAGGCTTTAGCAACCGCTTGGGCTGCGTTCGGTTGCCCAAGCGCGGCGGCAATTTCACCGTAGGTTTTGGTCTGGCCATAAGGAATCTTCATCAATTCCGTCCAAACCCGCCAACGAAACGCCGTTGCTCGGGCATCCAATGGCAATTGCAGATGGGGACGCCAGCCGTTTAGACGGGTGATAATATCGATCACCCAATCACAAAAAGCGTGTTGGTCGTGGGTAATAGTCGCAGCCGGATACTCTTCGAAGAGACATCGTTCGAGTTCTTCAGCATCATCCCCCAAACATATTGAGGCAATACCCCGTTCAGTCGATGCAACCAGCATCACCCCAAGTGGAATTTCCACCATTGCATATCGTATCTCAACGCCCGCCCCCCCTTTCTGATAGGTAGCAGGCGTCATACCCAGTTTGCCTGGTGCGCTTTCATAGAGGCGGCTGCTAGAACCATAGCCTACGTCATACATTGCATCCGTGACATTGTTGAATTCACGCAGTTTCTCCTTGAGTGCGTTGACTCGTCGTGCCTCGGCATACTGCTTGGGCGTGATGCCCATAACCTTTTTGAAAACGCGTTGGAGATGATAAGGGCTGACGTTGATATGCTGGCTCAAATCATCTAGGGTTGGCGTGGCTTCCCAGTTCTGATCAATATATTGAACGGCCTCCTGGACAACCTCTATTTGTGTCGTAGGGGCAGTATTCATGTCTCATCTCCTTCTCAACGCTTTGAGTGTATGTGGTACCTGCATTTGAATCTATCCGATTCTTGCGCCCCTAATTCCTAGCGTCAATCTGTTCTATAACCGGATTTTATTCTCATTGTTGCCTCGAAGACACCCTAACCGCGATTGTCCAATTTAATGTTGCGCCAGAAAGAAGGCGTTCATTTAATCAGGAGATGGAAATGACAAGAAGCATAACTTTCAACAAGTTCAAGGAGCAATAAAGAATCGCATTTTAGCCCTAGAAGCACGCTTAACACGGCGCAACCAAACGCTGGAAGCATTGATGGGTGATCGGCAAAGACTCAGATCATATCTGGTACGCAGTATCTAGTTGGACATGGAGCCAGAGGGCAATATATGGTCTACAGTGAAGATGATATATCCAGCGAAGAAAAAGAAGAAATTGACCAGATGCTACGCCGCATTTTTGAGATCGAGCAAGAGATGTGGAGTCTCAAACTGATTGCAGATCATATTGATCTGCAGTGGGTTCGAATTGCCGAATGTATAAATGCCAAATCAAGTGGACCTGCTAGGTCGTCCATTGACGAAGCGCTTCATCTTCCCCATCATAGCGCAGAACCAGTATCCTGGCATCAGTCTGATGAACTCCCATAGTATGGGGAATTTTATTTTTATCGTAGGATACAAGTTGGAGGTTCTCCAGCGCTGCGAAAACCCTAACAGGATCGCTCAATGAAGAATCGTTAGGAGCAATCATGCAAATGCTATGAGGAACACAGCCAGCACCATTTCGCACACGAGCTTCTATTGCTTCTTGACTGTTTACACCAAATTGTTTCTCTATCGCCCTGACGAATCTCCCAGGCGCATATTCTAGTTCTGGCATGTTCTCAGTCCGTCTGTTGGGAAAGTAAAGGTCCGGTGGAAGGCTGATATCACTGCTCGTCAATTGGCGACCACTTAATAAGACGTCAAAGAGGCCGCTTCTGCGGGCAGCGCGGGACAGACCACGTCCGAGCAGGCCTATCGCACCACCGAAGCCGATGCCCATCAAACCGTTGATGAGGGCTTGTTCCCGGCTCATCCCATTGACGCCGATGTCGTAGAGGAAGCCGCCGATGAAGTCGGCACCTTCGCTGATGGCAAAGGCGGCTGCACCACTCAGGCCGGCAGCGCCGACTGCTGCGCCAACGCCACCTGCGAGGGCACCAAGGGCCGCACCTTCCAGGGCTGCCCGGCCCACGCTGTCCATGTCGAGGCAGCCGAGGTCGAAGCCGTTGTTGAGCAACTGCGAGCCAGCTTCGATGCCGCCTCCAAGGAGGGCGCCGGCCCTGTTGTACTCAGACTATGGGAGTGGGGCCGGGCTGGGTCGTAACTTTATGCGTGTTGCCGCCGCCACACAACAAAAAAATGGCGGCAACACGGGAAAACGGCGGGAAATGACGGACAACCGGCGGAGAAATTGCCGCAAAAATGGGTGCTGAGCGGGTGGGTCAAGAGCAGATTCATCCTGATTTACCTTCGTGTCCTTAGTTTCAGTGTAGCTGGAAAGGGGTTGGTTTGGGAGAACATATCGCAGAACGTGTGTTCTGTGTTTGTGCTTCTGGAGAGCCGGGAGAAAATGGCAGCAGAATCATGTGGATTCGAGCTCAGTTTAGCCGATAAGTTGTTGAGTTGGGAGAACGTGTCGCAGAATGTGTGCTGCCTCGCCTGCATTTACGCAAGCCTTTGACACGCCTGTCTTAACATGATACAAAGCATGATATGATTGAAAGGTGGTTACAAAACACCTGAAAGGAGCGCAACAATGACAATATATAAAGAAAGGGAATATGTCGAACATTTTGGCTATGAGTTTGTGATCCAGCTTTCGCATGTGTATGACATTTCATTTGGGCATCAGTGGCGCTATCACGTTCGCCTGAGTGAAGGCTACTTCTGGGACTTCTTGGACGAACGCTATGGTAGTGACTACTATAGTGTCTCAGATGAAGACACTGCACGGGCTGAGGCACCCAAAGTGGCACGCGATTTGGCGAGGCAACTCCTAGAACAAGGCATCATCAATGACTACAGTGGGGGACAGGCGCCAATGCTGCCGTTTATGTCCCAGTTCGATTGGCGCAATTGGGACAATGAAAGGACAAAGGCTGGTGAACTGTTCAGGACAAAGATGACCGATATTGGCTTGGCCTGGCTTGGTCGGGAAGAAGACAATTCCAAAGAATACCCCGACGAGGTTATGAATCGCTTTACTGTAAAGGGTACCGCAAATCATGTCAGAATGGAATTCGGGCGAGGGACATGGAGTGACTTTATACCTGAACGAACCGACCCCTTCGACACGGATCCTCTGTTTCTTGAAAACAAAAGGACTGGCAAATTGACGACAATTACGGTGCGTATAATCAAATACGCAACCGATTTTGGAGAATTTGGATATCGATTTCAGATGCAAATAAAGGACAATTACGGTATTTTGCCTGCTGGTTTCGAGTATGAAGAGAATCATCTCTACACAAACAGTGCCCTACAGATCTTAGAGGCAATCAGGGGTGCCGTTGAACAGCGCCCCTGATTGTTTGCAAAGAGAGGTTGCCTGTGTTTACTTCAACATGCGTAGCCCTCTTTCCAATGGTCCGACTAAGTGTCCTAGATGTTTCTCTACGAAGTTGAACCCCGTCATTATGTCTCGGGCTCCACCATAGTCGAATATAGCCCAAGGTTCATGATTGAAGTAGTTGTCAGCTACTCCATAGGGCAAGCCATCGGCAGCCGCTCTCGAACTGACGACGAACTCCAGCAACGAACCATGCATGGCGATATCGAACCCATTGTACTCATTGATTCTGTTGGCAAAGAGACGACCCTGGGGATCAGGGAGACGAATATGGGTGAACGGGTCTAAGGTCATCGCTATAAATTCTTCATCAGGGATACTCTGTTGACGACCATTGACCAATCGAGTCACGGCACCGATATCTAGATCGGAGAGAACCTCATCCATCGTGTGCCATTTGCCTGTTTTCACCCCATCTACAGCAGTCCACTTCGGAACTTTCACATTTCGTAAGCCTTTTCCTCCTTTGTAAGTTGCCACGGCACCTTCAGGTTTACTCACACGCTTATACACCATCTCGGGGAAATCGGATCCCCAAGCTTTAGGGCGCACTGCAATAAGCCCATCGGGACTCATATCGCGCAATGCATAGACTATTGCAAGTTGCTCCCTTCGATTGATTGCCAGCTTTTCGCCCATCGCCTCATAGTTGTAGTCCAATATCGTAATTGGACAACTATTGACATTATGGACCACCCATTGGCCGTCGCCGACCATGTAAGTCGCAACAAGAGCCACAGTTAGATTATACATGGTTTGGGGTTGGTCGATGATGATGATGTCTTCGACGGTGCCGGTTTCGCCCAATCCGCTCAGGACTGAGTCGCCGATGTGGAGGTGTTTGGCTTGGACCCATTGCTCTTCGTCGTCGCGCACCACGTAGAAGGGGTGTTCGTCGGTGGTGTGGAGCGTCTCGCCGTCGATGGTGATGTCGAGGGTTGAGTCGTGGCGTTGGTTGTGGGTGGCGGAGACGTGGTAGATGTCGACTTCTTCAGTGGCTTCGCTGTAGGCTAGGATGACGTCGCCAACTTCGATTTCGGAGATGGGTTTGTCACCTTCTGGAGTGGCGATGAGGGTGTCGGCGCTGAAGCTAGCGCATTGTCTGCGCAGGTTGTTGGGCAAGTTGATGTTGCGGGCAGCACGGGACAGACCACGTCCAAGCAGGCCTATTGCACCGCCGAAGCCGATACCTGCTAGGCCGTTGATGAGGGCCTCCTCCCGGCTGAGGCCGTTGACGCCGATGTCGTAGAGGAAGCCGCCGATGAAGTCGGCACCTTCGCTGACGGCAAAGGCGGCTGCCCCGCTCAGGCCGGCTGCTGCGCCTTCACAACATCAGCTTACATGTATAAGCTTCATAAGAAGGACTAACCCCCAGTTTAGATCAGGGGTTAGTTTGAATCTGAATTTAGGAGCCGTTCTGGAACTGAGACCAAGGATTTGAGAGAAACCCTAGCTTGATTAGAGTGTACGACAGTAGATTGTTGCGGTATTTTAAGGGCAAAACATCGCGTAATCGCAGCTCATGCCCATCCGAGCAACGAGCTGCTACAGGCGCAGCGCCGCTCGGACATTCCGCTGGACCCAACTCAATCCAACTCTCCACTGGCATCCAACCCTTGCCCCAATTGTGTTCTATGAGTAATTCAACTTCTGTACATTCAGCTTCTCTTTGCATCATCTACCTCACTCAACATCTATAGATAGGAGTATCGCTTGGCAACCCCAATTGATCAAGCAGGTCGTCAGGCTTATATGGATTATCATATACCTTAACCAGATATTCTTCCAAGTCTTTGCCTAGGAACAGTATCTCGTTTTCTCTGACAGATATGTCTGTTGTTGGTGTGAGGATTTTGGATTCAGGAAGCAAGAACTCACCAACACTTGGAGCTTGTTGAACAGGAAGTTGTGTCACAATTTCATTCGTTGATGCTCCATATATGATGCCCTGAAGCCACGCACTAGGTGATCGCAACAAATCCGTCATATTACTGCCCAAAGACACAAATGGACTTATTCCAAATTGCTTTATAGCGCCTGCACCGTGTAGATTTGCTAAAAGACGTGTGAGGCCCTCCGATTGTGTTGCTAAGTGAATTAGGCTTCGACGAATCAATCTGCTTCGTGACACATCAGGTAGAAGAGTTGTTGGGTCAGATTCTGTGAAGAATCGATAGTAAATGTCGTCGTCTTGATTATGGACCACCCATTGGCCGTTGCCGACGAGGTAGGTGGCGACGAGGCTGACGGTGAGGTTGTACATGGTTTGGGGTTGGTCGATGATGATGATGTCTTCGACGGTGCCGGTTTCGCCCAATCCACTCAGGACTGAGTCACCGATGTGGAGGTGTTTGGCTTCGATCCATTGCTCTTGGTCGTCGCGCACCACGTAGAAGGGGTGTTCGTCGGTGGTGTGGAGGGTCTCGCCGTCGATGGTGATGTCGAGGGTTGAGTCGTGGCGTTGGGTATGAGTCGCAGAGACGTGATAGAGGTCGACCTCTTCGGTGGCTTCGCTGTAGGCTAGGATGACGTCGCCGACTTCGATTTCGGAGATGGGCTTGTCACCGTCTGGCGTGGCGATGAGGGTGTCGGCGCTGAAGCTAGCGCATTGTCTGCGCAGGTTGTTGGGCAAGTTGATGTTGCGGGCAGCGCGGGACAGACCACGTCCGAGCAGGCCTATCGCACCACCGAAGCCGATGCCCATCAAACCGTTGATGAGGGCTTGTTCCCGGCTCATCCCATTGACGCCGATGTCGTAGAGGAAGCCGCCGATGAAGTCGGCACCTTCGCTGATGGCAAAGGCGGCTGCACCACTCAGGCCGGCAGCGCCGACTGCTGCGCCAACGCCACCTGCGAGGGCACCAAGGGCCGCACCTTCCAGGGCTGCCCGGCCCACGCTGTCCATGTCGAGGCAGCCGAGGTCGAAGCCGTTGTTGAGCAACTGCGAGCCAGCTTCGATGCCGCCTCCAAGGAGGGCGCCGCCGACTGCACCGCCCAGTATGCCCAGACCGATCACGGCTATCACGGGGAGGAACTCACCGCTGGGGTCGGTCCAGTTGACGGGGTTGTTGTGGACGTAGGAGTAGCCGTTGAGCGACATGGGGACGGCTGCTACACCCATGACGGGATCGAGTGCGGTGAAGGTGCCGATGGCGGGGTTGTAGTAGCGGGCGCGGAGGTAGACTTGTCCGCTGGGGTCGGTGTACTCGCCGGTGTAGGCGTAGGGGCTGGCGAAGGTGCCGACAGTGCCGAAGGGCGCGCCATAGGGTGCGTAGTTCTGGGCAGCCGAGACCATTGCCAGGCTGTCGATCTCGGAGCGGATGGAGCCGAGTCCGTCTTCGAGCAGCCAGTGCCAGGTGCCGTTGGTCTGCTTGTGACTGTGGATGCCGGCGCCGACGTGGGCGAAGCTAGCTTCGATGTAGTGATCAGTGTGGGTGCCGTTAGATGTTAAATTGCAGTATTATCATAAGCTAACACATACGTGCAATTGTGGGCAAAAGCATCACATCATGCGTGTTGCCGCCGCCACGCAACAAAAAAACGGCGGCAACACGGGAAGACCAGGCGGAGAATGCGGATAACCGGGGGAAAAACGGCGGGAAACCGGCAGCAATTTGCCGCAAAATGGGTGCTGAATGGGTTGGTTAATAGCAGTTTCATCCTGATTTAACCTTTGTGTCCTTAGTTTCAGTGTAGCTGGAAAATGGTGGTTTGGGAGAACATACCGCAGAACGTGTGTTCTGTGTTTGTGCTTCTGGAGAGCCGGGAGAAAATGGCAGCAGAATCATGCGGATTCAGGCTCCGTGTAGCTGGAAAGGGGCCGTGTTGGGTGAACGTGTCACAGAACGTCGTCTTGATTGAGTACATCCACCCTGGCATATATTTGGATTGAAATTCTGTTCAATCTAGCGGTGGCAAACTACTCTTATAGGTATAAGAGTTCTTAATTTCCAGCAGTGTATCTAGTAATGCTTTTGAGGAATCTACATGACCAATCGCAAGCAATTCTAGATAGCGTATCCCTACTCCACCGTAGAAATCGCTGACACGATGAATGACTACAACCACCGAGCACTCGTGCTGGGACGAGACACATTCAACATAGTGCGTGTCCGGGTCACCATCACACACTTCATAGCAGAGGTTATCGCAAAAACTCTCATCCGGGATAAACCATTCTCTCGTTGTTTCAAGGTATCTACCCATTAGGAAATTCACAGAAATGACAAAATCATCCAGGTCCTCTCGATCAAGTTCAATTGTCTTATCCAGATGTTTACCTTTAGGGAATAAGAGCAGCCTATCTTCTGCGAAAATCTGCCCAATTATCGGTTTTACTTTGTTGTTGGCGGGAACAGAGAGATCAACAAAGTTAATGACTTGTGTTGAATTCTCAGCATCCTGGATCGAAAAATCCCCTGTAAGTAATGCACGTCCACTTTTTCTTCCTGATAACTCGGATACTTCAACCTCTAAACTTTCCAGGATGGATAAATCCCAGGGGTAGTCAATGACTTTGGCTGCGATCAATAACTGTGATAGGGCGTTATTTCTATATGCCAGGGGTATCTTGGACACCCCCAGTTCCCGTTCATCGTCAGCACACTTTGCCTGATAAGGCCTCAAATACCATTTTTTACCAGGGCCGTTCTCCATCCAGAAGGTTAGGGGAACGTCAACTCCCCCCCACATAGTCCCAATGCTAGCGATGATTTCCGAACAATTATTTGTCTGTGACATGTCTAGTCTCCTAAGATCGCATATAAACAAATTGGGAGACAGAGACCCTAAAAAGGTCTCTGTTCTCATTGTTTTCATCTCCGCAGGTCAGCGTAGTCTCCCAATAAACATATTGGGCATCCAGGTCTCAATGTATTGAGCTATATCGTCTCCCAGGAAGAGAGCCTCTCCCTCCGCGATAGACAGAGCCTGGGTTGGACGGATCAAACGATCATGTGGAATATCGAGGACAGCAATCTCCTTGACCTTCCCACCGTAGATCATCGGTTGCAAAAACTCAGTATCTGTTGTGTTCAGCGCTCCCCGAAGATCAATTGTGACTGATATGAATGGAGTAGGCATTGGCCGCTCCATATGTCCCCCACTTACATGATACCTTATCCAATCATCCGTTGTTTGATAGAAACTGATGTCTTGAAGCTTCTTCCAGAGGACATCAAACTCATCACTTCCGGTGAGGTCTCGAAGGAGCATATTTATATCATACCATGGCAAGTTTGGATTCTGTCGCAGCATAGATGGTAACATATCGTCCGGGTCATCCTTGTTGGCAAAACGATAGCATTGAACGTTATGGACCACCCATTGGCCGTCGCCGACCATGTAAGTCGCAACAAGAGCCACAGTTAGATTATACATGGTTTGGGGTTGGTCCACGATTACGATATCTTCCACGGTGCCGGTTTCGCCTAGGGCGCTGAGGACTGAGTCGCCGATGTGGAGGTGTTGGGCTTGGACCCATTGCTCTTCGTCGTCGCGCACCACGTAGAAGGGGTGTTCGTCGGTGGTGTGGAGGGTCTCGCCGTCTATCGTCACATCCAGCGTTGTCTCATGGTGCTGGGTATGAGTCGCAGAGACGTGGTAGATGTCGACCTCTTCGGTGGCTTCGCTGTAGGCCAGGATGACGTCGCCGACTTCGATCTCGGAGATGGGCTTGTCACCTTCTGGAGTGGCGATGAGGGTGTCGGCGCTGAAGCTAGCGCATTGTCTGCGTAGCTGGCGGGGCAGGGGTAGGTTGACGTTGCGGGCGGCGCGAGATATGCCGCGTCCGAGCAAGCCTATTGCACCGCCGAAGCCGATGCCCATCAAACCGTTGATGAGAGCCTGCTCCCGGCTGAGGCCATTGACGCCGATGTCGTAGAGGAAGCCGCCGATGAAGTCGGCACCTTCGCTGACGGCAAAGGCGGCTGCACCGCTCAGGCCGGCAGCGCCGACTGCTGCGCCAACGCCACCTGCGAGGGCACCAAGGGCCGCGCCTTCCAGGGCTGCTCTGCCGACGCTGTCCATGTCGAGGCAGCCGAGGTCGAAGCCGTTGTTGAGCAACTGCGATCCGGCTTCGATGCCGCCGCCGAGGAGGGCGCCGCCGACTGCACCGCCCAGTATGCCCAGACCGATCACGGCTATCACGGGGAGGAACTCGCCGCTGGGGTCGGTCCAGTTGACGGGGTTGTTGTGGACGTAGGAGTAGCCGTTGAGCGACATGGGGACGGCTGCTACACCCATGACGGGATCGAGGGCGGTGAAGGTGCCGATGGCCGGGTTGTAGTAGCGGGCGCGGAGGTAGACTTGTCCGCTGGGGTCGGTGTACTCGCCGGTGTAGGCGTAGGGGCTGGCGAAGGTGCCGACAGTGCCGAAGGGCGCGCCATAGGGTGCGTAGTTCTGGGCAGCTGAGACCATTGCCAGGTTGTCGATCTCGGCGCGGATGGAGCCGAGTCCGTCTTCGATCAGCCAGTGCCAGGTGCCGTTGGTTTGCTTGTGACTGTGGATGCCGGCGCCGACGTGGGCGAAGCTAGCTTCGATGTAGTGATCAGTGTGGGTGCCGTTAGATGTTAAATTGCAGTATTATTATAAACTAACACATAAGTGCAATTATTGGCAAAAGCATCACCTTATGTTTGTTGCCGCCGCAGAAGAAGAAAAAATGGCGGCAATACGAGAGACTAGGCGGACAACTCGGGAAAAACGGCGGGAAATGGCGGAGAATCGGCAGCAATTTGCCGCAAAATGGGTGCTGAATGGGTTGATCAAGAGCAGTTTCATCCTGATTTAACCTTGGTGTCCTTAGTTTCAGTGTAGCTGGAAAATGGTGGTTTGGGAGAACATACCGCAGAACGTGTGTTCTATGTTCGTGAATCCTGGAAAATGCAACGAAAGTGGGTGCTGGATGGGTTGGTCAAGAGCAGAATCATGTGGATTCAAGCCCAGTTTAGCCGATAAGTTGTTGAGTTGGGAGAACGTGTTCAGATTGCCTGACTTTCGCTGTATAATCTAAATGTATTTATTGTGATTAACTTAAGGAGAGGGAGACCATGCCGTACAACCCATATAAAAGGAAACCGCTAACTGAGGCTATGGAAGAAGACCGGGCCAACCCCACCACAGAAACAGGTAAGATGCGTTTGCAATTGGAAGCCAAGCTGATTGAGATCGGCCACCTGTGGATCGGTCAATCCGTCGATAACTGTGAAGACCGACGGGATGAAAATATGCGCCGGTTTAAGCTGTATGTTAGGTTGTCCAAACCTAGTACGAAGCTAGAGGCCGTTCATTTGGAGCTGTGGTATGGAAAATCTGTGGATGTCCTCTGTGATGATTGGCGTACCCTTCACTGGGAAGATGCAACTACATATTTCAATGCCGTGGATCATCAGTGGATGGAAATTAATATCACAATAGACGAAAGGGATCCAAGGCGGAGGAAGAAGACCCCTCTCCTTAGCATACTTATAGCAAACATATGGATGAACAAGATAGGCGGGGATTGTGGGGTGCTGCCTCCGAAATATCTAAATTTCAAGAAGGGTACCAATCACCTGGATGACATCCTCACCATATTAGATGAAATTGGGGACATTGTTCGCCAACATCCCCAAAATCCTTTATCATCTCCTGACGTCTGATGGGTTAAGATTCTAGTTTGATCTGGTTCCATACCCGAGGCAGGTAACGTTGGGTGATCTTGCCTCCCAAGCCCACATTAATCAGACCCGAAGCACCCAACACACTCCAGTATTCGTCGTAGAACATCTCTGCAATCCGTTGCCTCTGCATATCAACTACGCCTCTAAGAACGCCTTCCACCAGGGAACCATGCATGACCACATCAGCCTCATTGAAGCGGTTGATCAGGTTCCCCGGCAGCATCCCCTCCGGATCCGGCAGGCGCAGCATGGATGACGGATCGTGCATCATGGTGACAAACTCATCGTCTGGGACACTTACAAAGCTCCTTCCACGCTTTCTGGCAACCAACCCAATATCCAGATCGGAAATCGCCACCATCGTTCGCATTGTACCGAGTGAACGCCCCTGCGGATTGACCTGCGGCACCTCGATCAGGCGGGCACCCGCCCATAAGCCATAGATTTTCTCTGCCCCTTCAGGTTTGCTGGGGAGGATGCCATCTAGTGACGCGGCACCCGGCGCACGGGGACGAGCGGCAACGATCAGGTTAGGATCGGATTGTTGGATAGCCCGAACGATAGCCTCTTGATTACGGGGACTTAAGCCATCAAAGTAGCAACTATTGACATTATGGACCACCCATTGACCATCGCCGACGAGGTAGGTGGCGACGAGGCTGACAGTTAGATTGTACATGGTTTGGGGCTTGTCCACAATCTCAATTGCTTCGACCACACCGAGCGTACCGTCGGCTGCCAGAACGCGATCATCCGCCTGGAGGTGTTTGGCTTCTACCCACTGCTCTTCGTTGTCGCGGATGACGTAGAAGGGGTGTTCGTCGGTGGTGTGGAGCGTCTCGCCGTCGATGGTGATGTCGAGGGTTGAGTCGTGGCGTTGGTTGTGGGTGGCGGAGACGTGGTAGATGTCGACCTCTTCGGTGGCTTCGCTGTAGGCCAGGATGACGTCGCCGACTTCGATCTCGGAGATGGGTTTGTCGCCGTCGGGTGTGGCGATGAGGGTGTCGGCGCTGAAGCTGGCGCATTGTCTGCGTAGCTGGCGGGGCAGGGGGAGGTTGACGTTGCGGGCAGCACGAGACAGACCACGTCCAAGCAGGCCTATTGCACCGCCGAAACCGATACCTGCTAGGCCGTTGATGAGGGCCTCTTCCCGGCTGAGGCCGTTGACGCCGATGTCGTAGAGGAAGCCGCCGATGAAGTCGGCACCTTCGCTGACGGCAAAGGCGGCTGCACCGCTCAGGCCGGCTGCGCCGACTGCTGCGCCAACGCCACCCGCCAGGGCACCGAGAGCGGCACCTTCCAGGGCTGCCCGACCCACGCTGTCCATGTCGAGGCAGCCGAGGTCGAAGCCGTTGTTGAGCAACTGCGAGCCGGCTTCGATGCCGCCTCCAAGGAGGGCGCCGGCCCTGTTGTACTCAGACTATGGGAGTGGGGCCGGGCTGGGTCGTAACTTTATGCGTGTTGCCGCCGCCACGCAACAAAAAAACGGCGGCAACACGGGAAGACCAGGCGGAGAATGCGGATAACCGGGGGAAAAACGGCGGGAAACCGGCAGCAATTTGCTGCAAAATGGGTGCCGGGTGGGTTGATTAATAGCAGTTTCATCCTGATTTAACCTTGGTGTCCTTAGTTTCAGTGTAGCTGGAAAGGGGTTGGTTTGGGAGAACATACCGCAGAACGTGTGTTCTGTGTAAGGGGACGATTTGGGTGAACGTTGTCTTGATTGAGTGCGTCCACAATGTGTGGGCAACCTAGACAAAAGGTTATGTACAATGTCCAGGCTGTTGAAATGGTGTGTCTTATCGCACAAAACTTTGTAATTTTATAGTATGATGTGGTTAATGTACTGATAGCTTAATACAGCTCATATATGGAGGAATATTGAAATGCAACATATTGAGCCATATACTCCACCAGCGTATCTTATAGATATGTCCAAATTGATTGGAGAAAGCATTGGCGTTGAACTTACTCTTCCTGAAATCTCAGGAACGCAAAACCAGGAAGATAAGCAGGCGGTTTCCGAATACGACAAAGAACTGATTGTAGCCAGACTGAAACATCGTTTCCCAGGTGCGGATTTCGGCTATGACGCAAAAGCCTGGCTGAAATACGCCTTACAAAATGATCACGAGTTCTTAAGTCAAGTACATTGGTATTATGGTGTTCATGACACCAGTGTGTATCTAGAGAAGCTACTTAACAGAGAATTACAATGGGAATTACGTGAAACACAGCGTGAATCACGTGCTGATGAACTAAATACACTAAGTGAATTCAGGGAAGAATGGATCCGTGGTGTGCGCAAAGACATGGCCCGGCTTGAGGATTTTTGGAATACGCATCCCGATCTGGGGGAGCGACATTAAAGCAGGAAGCATAAAAGTCAGAGATATAGCATGGTGAACACCCCCTCCCAAAGAGGAGGGGGTGTTGAGTGGCAGGCTTATAATCTACGACATAAAAACCTCATTTCAGTTTGCATCCGCGAATCATTTGATCCCAGAGTTCTGCTTGAGGTTCTTTGAGTTTTTGATGGGCCTTGAGTTGCGTGAGTACCTGCATCCAGCCTACAACGCGTTCTTGTTGTTCCTTTGATATCTTTGCAGACCATTCCATACCCACCATCACTTCGTCGATAATTTCCCCTGTTCTGCGCTCTGTTAGAAACTCGATTATCGCCCTATTTTTGTCAACACGGTAGAAGTCCTGGAAATGTCTATATAGCTCGTTGCTGTCCGTAAAGTTCATACCGCCATCCACTGTCATGCCACCATGTACCAAGGCGCCTCCAAAATGTACAGTGTGTAACCCTTCATGTATGCCAACTGAAAGAGTCTTGAGATCCGATCCACCTGAATTACGAAGTACCTCCCATTCAGTTTTCCACCGACTTACAAGCTCTTTGTTAAATGCGATCTTACTAAGACCTTCATGTACGATGAAAAAAGCGTTTGTCCGCGCATCGCCAGGTTCCTCTACAAACAATGTAACAACATCTACAAATTTGGAGAGTGAGAACTCCCTGAGTTCTGGTGTAGCCTTCTGCATATAAGCCCAAGCTATCCCCATCGCATCTGTTACATATGGTGTTAAAATTGGATCCTCGTCAAAATATGCATTATGGACCACCCATTGGCCATCGCCGACCATGTAAGTCGCAACAAGAGCCACAGTTAGATTATACATGGTTTGGGGTTGGTCGATGATGATGATGTCCTCGACGATGCCGGTTTCGCCCAATCCGCTCAGGACTGAGTCACCGATGTGGAGGTGTTGGGCTTGGACCCACTGTTCTTGGTTGTTGCGGATGACGTAGAAGGGGTGTTCGTCGGTGGTGTGGAGCGTCTCGCCGTCGATGGTGAGGTCGAGGGTGGTGTCGTGGCGTTGGGTATGAGTCGCAGAGACGTGGTAGAGGTCGACCTCTTCGGTGGCTTCGCTGTAGGCTAGGATGACGTCGCCGACTTCGATTTCGGAGATGGGCTTGTCGCCGTCGGGTGTGGCGATGAGGGTGTCGGCGCTGAAGCTGGCGCATTGTCTGCGTAGCTGGCGGGGCAGGGGGAGGTTGACGTTGCGGGCAGCACGAGACAGACCACGTCCAAGCAGGCCTATTGCACCGCCGAAACCGATACCTGCTAGGCCGTTGATGAGGGCCTCTTCCCGGCTGAGGCCGTTGACGCCGATGTCGTAGAGGAAGCCGCCGATGAAGTCGGCACCTTCGCTGACGGCAAAGGCGGCTGCACCGCTCAGGCCGGCTGCGCCGACTGCTGCGCCAACGCCACCCGCCAGGGCACCAAGGGCCGCGCCTTCCAGGGCTGCTCTGCCGACGCTGTCCATGTCGAGGCAGCCGAGGTCGAAGCCGTTGTTGAGCAACTGCGATCCGGCTTCGATGCCGCCTCCAAGGAGGGCGCCGGCCCTGTTGTACTCAGGTTATAGGGGTGGGGCCGGGCCGGGTCGTAACTTTATGCTTGTTGCCGCCGCCACGCAACAAAAAAACGGCGGCAACACGGGAAGACCAGGCGGAGAATGCGGATAACCGGGGGAAAAACGGCGGGAAATGACGGAAAACCGGCAGCAATTTGCCGCAAAATGGGTGCTGAGTGGGTGGGTCAAGAGCAGTTTCATATAGATTCAGCCTCAATGTACTCAGTCTTAGTGTAGCTGGAAATTGTCAAATTGGGAGAACATACCGCAGAACGTACGTTCTGTGTTTGTGCTTCTGGAGAGCCGGGAGAAAATGGCAGCAGGTTCATCCTTCAAGATCCTAGGGAAGAGCTACATCCTCGACTTCATATTAAGAGGTACATTGGCGCACAACAGCAGGTGAGTTCTTATTACTAAAGACAGAACAGCCAGCGCTAGGCTGGCTGTTCTATAGAGATTGTATGCTATCATCTCATAACATATACAATCAAAAGACACTTCACCGATCAAGATTGATCCAATAGTCTGCTACTGCCTCCACAATGTTCACAAGGTCTTTTGAATTTTCTTGAATAGGGCCGATAGCTTCTTCCAGCATAGTTTCATCAGTCGATAGAAGATCGATATATCCTATTACTGACGAAAGTCGATTCCGGGCGTATGAAACTACTTCCATCATAGCTTCATCTGGAGGCAAATTACTGATTCGCTCCAAGACTTCTTCCTTTGAAAAATATGACATAGGATGCTCTTTCTAGCGTCGTGACAATTCTAATATCGACATCAATGAGGCATGAACACGTGTGTATTGATTCGTGTGAAAATTCCTTAATCCAAGTGGATTTTGACCCTCGCGAATGGATGGCATGTATAACGATGATAGGGTATGATTTGACCACAATGAATTATCTATCAAGCTACCCAATTCTACATCTGCGAAAATGTAGAACTTCCCGCCTGGTGCCAGTACATGTGCAGCACCTACATTTAAAGCCTTGAAACTCATAGGGTTAGGATAAAATGCGATGGCAGTATCTGTGATACCACTGGCTAGAGGCAACCTTGCATAATCAGCTCGAACTTCCAAGAAGTTATTCAGATTGGCATCCCCTATTCCTAAATCAACCTTCAGATGACTTGCCATCTGAGTTGTAATAGGTCTAGAACTAAGATTTCCTAGATAATCTGATATACCACCAGCTCCAATATCTACGGAAATGATACCACGATCTGGGAAACGGCGCATGACAGCCGCAATCTGTGATGCTGGAGCTATGAAACTCAAAATATCGTTAGTATATTCTGAGAAATCTCCGCCTGCACCAAAAACAACACAAGCGTTTGTGTTATGCACCACCCATTGACCATCGCCGACGAGGTAGGTGGCGACGAGGCTGACGGTGAGGTTGTACATGGTTTGGGGTTGGTCCACGATTACGATATCTTCCACGATGCCGGTTTCGCCTAGGGCGCTGACCACCCTGTCACCGATGTGGAGGTGTTTGGCTTGGACCCATTGTTCTTGGTCGTCGCGGATGACGTAGAAGGGGTGTTCGTCGGTGGTGTGGAGCGTCTCGCCGTCGAGGGTGGTGTCGTGGCGTTGGGTGTGGGTGGCGGAGACGTGGTAGATGTCGACTTCTTCGGTGGCTTCGCTGTAAGCCAGGATGACGTCGCCGACTTCGATTTCGGAGATGGGCTTGTCACCGTCGGGTGTGGCGATGAGGGTGTCGGCGCTGAAGCTGGCGCATTGTCTGCGTAGCTGGCGGGGCAGGGGTAGGTTGACGTTGCGGGCGGCGCGAGATATGCCGCGTCCGAGCAAGCCTATTGCACCACCGAAGCCGATGCCCATCAAGCCGTTGATGAGAGCCTCCTCCCGGCTGAGGCCGTTGACGCCGATGTCGTAGAGGAAGCCGCCGATGAAGTCGGCACCTTCGCTGACGGCAAAGGCGGCTGCACCGCTCAGGCCGGCAGCGCCGACTGCTGCGCCAACGCCACCCGCCAGGGCACCAAGGGCCGCACCTTCCAGGGCTGCCCGACCCACGCTGTCCATGTCGAGGCAGCCGAGGTCGAAGCCGTTGTTGAGCAACTGCGATCCGGCTTCGATGCCGCCTCCAAGGAGGGCGCCGGCCCTGTTGTACTCAGACTATGGGAGTGGGGCCGGGCTGGGTCGTAACTTTATGCTTGTTGCCGCCGCCACGCAACAAAAAAACGGCGGCAACACGGGAAGACCAGGCGGAGAATGCGGATAACCGGGGGAAAAACGGCGGGAAATGACGGACAACCGGCAGCAATTTGCCGCAAAATGAGTGCCGAATGGGTGGGTTAATAGCAGTTTCATCCTGATTTAACCTTGGTGTCCTTAGTTTCAGTGTAGCTGGAAAGGGGTTGGTTTGGGAGAACATACCGCAGAACGTGTGTTCTGGATTTGAGAGTGGACGCGCCCCTGGGGGAGGCGCAAGATGTTCGCTGGAGCCAACGATATTGTGTCGCCGGCTGATTGAGATCGTCGAGCAATTTAGTGAATCGCCTGATTGGAAGGTTTAGCGTACAGTATCAGCTTTTTCCCGAAGCGCCACGAGAGATAAAATCCAATCAGATTAATTGCTATAAAGACTGAATCCCTAATTATCCAAATATCTTCAGATCGGTTAAAAATACCAACTACACCAGTCAATATAAATGCGGACGCTAGTACAGCACATATATTTCGTGCAACTTTACTTTTATTATTTGTTGTCAAATGTTCTACAGGTGCTTTACCAGATCTTGCGGTAAACCAATTAAATCGAGGATTGGTAAAAAAGAAATTAAATGGGAATTTTAATTGATCTAAGAATGCTTGGATAGCCTCTTGAGAAGCTTCATGGGCTTTTGAGTGATGCTCCAATGAAAAACTTGCAAATAACAAATAGAAAGGAAATACTGCAATAGCTATTATAAAAGATTCCAAAATCATATTTATCAACATCATAGTTCTCCTTAAATGATATAGGGTCTTGCATTATAGATATAACTATAGCAAGACCCTGACTATACATTATGTATCGGTAGAATGACCAGATGCTGTTATTATGGCGTTTGTCAATAAAGTTAGGAAAACACCTAAATCTCCACTGACAATCGAAACTGCGTTGAGATAGCCACTGCTTAAAGCGGAGGTCTCCTCATGTGATTCTAGTGGGTTGTCGTCCGTTAGAAGGTGCTGAGTAGTAACTACACCAAAACCAACCACACTATAACCGACAGCTTGAAGGTATCGAGGGGCATTTCGTAGGGCAACACTTCCACCCACATTAATACCCCCTACCGCTTGATTGAGGCCCCCAAGTATACCGCCAGATACGGTATTTAGAGCTAGATTTTCAAATGTTATACCTTCAACTGGGTTGTTGCCTACCGCTCGATTATATAGGATTGTGCCAAGTGTGTAGCCTCCAGCGCCTAATAGGGCATTCGCTGTCGTTGCTCCACCAACAGCTAAAATACCACCTGCTAGAGATCCATATGTAGAACTTCTGAATATGCTTTCCCAATCCAAGTTTTTACGATAGAAAGCATTAAAAGCATCCATACCACAGGTATTCATGTTGTTGATTGCTTGAGATATTGATTCAGCAGTGAAACCAGAGCCTGATCCCAATAATCCTAATTTAAGCCATAAAGGCCAGCTTTGTATAGCAGATACACCCGATGCACCCACCGCACCCCAAGCAAGACCGCCTGTCAGTGCAATTGCAGCACCGCCAGCAACGATCATGGCAACGTCTTCGTGATCTCGGACAGTTTGAGACCATCTGCTATCAATGAAAACATCCCGGAATGGATCATCAATGATGTCCACTGCACCCCGTACTACTCCTTTTCCAAAATCCTCAACATCTTCAACCATATCCGTTAGGTCAATCCCAAAGATGAGACCAGATGGATCTGTAAAGCGGATTGGATTCCCGCCAACGTAAGCATATCTGTTTAGACTCATGGGGCGATCCATTGTGCCTTCAAAGGGGTCGCGTGAATTGAACACGCCCAGAGATGGGTTGTAGTAGCGGGATCTGAGGAAGAGCAGATTGTTGGCATCGGTTTGTTCACTGGTGAAGCCAAAGCCGGGAGCATAGTTGCCGTCTGGGACGCCGTAGGGGCTGTAGGATTGGACTGCATCAACGCCTAGAGTTGTGTTGATCAGGCTGCGGACGCTGCCTAAACCGTCTTGGGTGATGTATTGCCAGTGGGTGCCGTCGGATTGTGCATGGATGCCTCTGACAGCATGAATGAAGTGGTTGGTATTTGTCCCATCACTCTGTCTGAGTACCTTTACGAGTCCTGGTTGCAAGTCCAACAGGTAGTCTGTTACTACACTATTGGCTGTCTGCTGAATCCTGTTGCCGAGGCCATCATAGGCGTAGGATATTGTGCCCAGCGATTTCAGCCGATTGGCTCGATCCCAGGTGTAGGTCTCAAGCGTGTTAGATCTGGTGTCTTTCTTGAACCGCAGATTGCCATTGGCATCGTATTCGTAGGTATAGTCGGCAATGACATCGCCGTTGCCATCCAGCGTGTCGCCTTCGGCAATCAACTGATTGGCTTGGTTGTAGCCAAAGTAGCGATTGGTCGCGGTGACACCGGTACCAGAGAGCAGTTCTGCCAGACGATTGCCGGCGAGGTCGAAGTTGTAGTCGTACACCCTATCGCCGTTGTCGTAGTTGGCTTGTTGCAGGCGCTGGAGCTGGTCGTAGGTGTAGTCGATGGTTCTTTCATGATAAGTGGCGGCAAGCACCTGCACCTGTTTGAAGCGGAAGACGCGGCCAGTGGAGCGATGATGGCGGTCTGAACGCATCTTGATGGCCACTTTCCCTGTCGGCTCGTTGTCTGGCTTGACCACCTTGGGCAGATGGATCACACGTTCGGCTGGCGTGGTGGCGTAGGCGTCGAAGCGGCGCCAGTAGTTGTCGTTGATGTAGAGATCGAACTGGCCATGATCGGGGCCGGTGCCGATGGTGAGGAGGGCCTCGTCACCGGTGTAGGCGATCTGCATCTGGCTGCGGTAGGCGATATCGGATGTTAAGTTGCCGTTGGTTTGCTTGTGACTGGTGGGATTCCCATCACATCATGCTTGTTGCCGCCGCCACGCAACAAAAAAACGGCGGCAACACGGGAAGACCAGGCGGAGAATGCGGATAACCGGGGGAAAAACGGCGGGAAATGACGGACAACCGGCAGCAGATTGCCGCAAAATGGGTGGTGAGTGGGTGGGTTAAGAGCAGTTTCATCCTGATTTAACCTTGGTGTCCTTAGTTTCAGTGTAGCTGGAAAGGGGTTGGTTTGGGAGAACATACCGCAGAACGTGTGTTCTATGTTTGTGCTTCCTGGAAAATGCAACGAAAGTGGGTGCTGGACGGGTTGGTCAAGAGCAGAATCATGTGGATTCGAGCCCAGTTTAGCCGATAAGTTGTTGAGTTGGGCGAACGTGTTCAGATTGCCTGACTTTCGCTGTATAATCTAAATGTATTTATTGTGATTAACTTAAGGAGAGGGAAACCATGCCGTACAACCCATATAAAAGGAAACCGCTAACTGAGGCTTCCAAGTGGCGGATCGCCTCTACAATAAGCTTCTTGATCCCAAGGTACGCTACAAGGAATTGCAGGTGGCTAACATCACTTTGCCGTAACTGCCCTGGTACAGCACAAGGCATGGTATGATTGAAATGATAGTGTAGTAGGAGCTACGACATGTACCAAATCAACACATACCAATCAACGGATACTGGCGAGTTCAAGCTCAATCCTTATAGTAAAGAATTTCCGGTTAAGGACAAACAAGAGGCAATCAACAAAGCGCGTAAGATGATGCAGAACGTTGTACTTGTTCATGAGTATAGAGAAGACCTTGTAACTACCAATGAGGATGGTGATCTGTTTACAGTCACGGTCAATGGTGAGGTTGTCTGGTATGCACGGATAGTTGTCGCCGAAACAATCACTCGGCCTAAAACCAAATGGACAGAGATACCGGAGTACAAAGACGCACTGCGAGAAGCTGCTGATGAACTACAAGCTATCGTCGATACCATTGATGCACAGGGCTACCAGGAGAACTTTTTCAGCGAAAACCTAATGGCAAGAGAACCGATACAACGTGCCCATGGCCTAGTAGCACAAATAACATCCCACCAGGACGCAATTGAAATGACAAAGCGCCTAGATGTAATATTGGATGGTGCGGATTGGCCCAGCGGGGCTTTGAAAGCTGTACTAACAGGGGTTATCCGTGATTTACGCGGTCAGCTAAAGTATCTGGTAGTTTGGGACGAATAACACGAAGGAAATGACTAGGGGACTGGAAGAGATCAGGAGTATCAACTACGATACTCCTGATTAGTTCACCAATTATAGATTGCTATCATCCTGTGAAGCCTGGAAGCTGGTTTACGAGTTTTTCCACGCGATTTCTCATGTTCGCGCCGAATAAATCCCCGGTCAAGTCATATCCTGAACCTAACATGGGTATGATCCCGGTTGCATTGAACACGGTCCAGGTTTCACCAGCCATCATTTTGTTTGAAACTCCCCAAGGGGTGTGAACTTTGTTCTGAAGATAGCCTGATACCAATGACCCATGCATTACAACTTCAGCATTTAAGCCAAGAGCACGACTATAGATGTCGTTGATAACATTGCCTGGAAGTGTTGGATTGCTCTGATCTGGCAAACGAATTCTGAGTTTGGGATGTATCATCATCTTGATGAAGTCATCATCATAAACCACATCAAGGTAGCGACCTCCAGTATCTCTGCCAACCAGCCCGATGTCCAGATCGGAATTCACCACCATTTCCGTCCACTCCCCATCTGGTAGCCCAGTACTTGGATTGTATGTTGGAACTCTAACAGTGCGAAGCGGATCGTTCTTGGCTTTGGGCTTGTAGTCGGGCAAAGCACCTTCAGGTTTACTTAGGTATGGCAACTTGCCATCATACCTGCTTGCGTTTATGGCACGATCACGCACTGCGATATACAGATTGGGATCGGTTTCCCTTATCCCCTTTACAATTGCCTCTTGATTTAGATGGCTCAGTCCAGTTTTGCCATAATCGGCGTAGTGAGGTAGAGGACAAATGCCTTTGTTATGAACCACCCATTGGCCGTCGCCGACCATGTAAGTCGCAACAAGAGCCACAGTTAGATTATACATGGTTTGGGGTTGGTCCACGATTACGATATCTTCCACGATGCCGGTTTCGCCTAGGGCGCTCAGGATGGCATCGCCGATGTGGAGGTCTTGGGCCTCGACCCATTGTTCCTCATCATCGCGCACCACGTAGAAGGGGTGTTCGTCGGTGGTGTGGAGCGTCTCGCCGTCTATCGTCACATCCAGCGTTGTCTCATGGTGCTGGGTATGAGTCGCAGAGACGTGGTAGAGGTCAACCTCTTCGGTGGCTTCGCTGTAGGCTAGGATGACGTCGCCAACTTCGATCTCGGAGATGGGTTTGTCACCGTCGGGTGTGGCGATGAGGGTGTCGGCGCTGAAGCTAGCGCATTGTCTGCGTAGCTGATTGGGAGCCGTCCCTCTTGGTAGGCGTACACGCGGGTTAGTGGGAAGGTTGGTGTTGCGGAGCGCACGCGATACGCCGCGTCCGAGGACACCCATGGCACCGCCGAAACCGATACCTGCTAAGCCGTTGATGAGGGCCTCCTCCCGGCTGAGGCCGTTGACGCCGATGTCGTAGAGGAAGCCGCCGATGAAGTCGGCACCTTCGCTGACGGCAAAGGCGGCTGCACCGCTCAGGCCGGCAGCGCCGACTGCTGCGCCAACGCCGCCTGCGAGGGCACCGAGAGCGGCACCTTCCAGGGCTGCTCTGCCGACGCTGTCCATGTCGAGGCAGCCGAGGTCGAAGCCGTTGTTGAGCAACTGCGATCCGGCTTCGATGCCGCCACCGAGGAGGGCGCCGGCCCTGTTGTACTCAGACTATGGGAGTGGGGCCGGGCTGGGTCGTAACTTTATGCGTGTTGCCGCCGCCACGCAACAAAAAAACGGCGGCAACACGGGAAGACCAGGCGGAGAATGCGGATAACCGGGGGAAAAACGGCGGGAAACCGGCAGCAATTTGCTGCAAAATGGGTGCCGGGTGGGTTGGTCAAGAGCAGGGTCATACAGGTTTAACCTTTGTGTACTCTAGTTTCAGTGTAGCTGGAAAATGGCGGTTTGGGAGAACATACCGCAGAACGTGTGTTCTGTGTTTGAAAGTCAAAGAGTTCGCGTTTGTAGACGAGGCGGCCTTATTTTGAGGCCGTCAAGCAATTCAGCTTGCCAGTCTTTTGCTGTATAATCTCAATGAGATTAAGAAGGAGGGAAATCATGCCGAGTGATAAAAGGAAGCCGCTGACCGAGGCGATGGAAGAAGACCGGGCCAACCCCACCACAGAAACAGGTAAGATGCGTTTGCAATTGGAAGCCAAGCTGATTGAGATCGGCCACCTGTGGATCGGTCAATCCGTCGATAACTGTGAAGACCGACGGGATGAAAACATGCGCCGCTTTAAGCTATATGTTAGTCCGTACACGCCAAAGACAAAGAGAGATTTCGTTAATTTGACTTTCTGGTACGGGAAATCCGTGGACATCCCCTGCGATGATTGGCGCCTCCCTGATTGGGAAGACGCAACCGTATCTCTCAACACCGTGGATCGTCAGTGGATGCAGATTGGGATGACTATTCGAGACAAAAAGAACGAAGATGTCTGGCGGTTTAAGAAAGCTATCTTCAGCATATTTATAGGTAATATGTTTATGAGCAAGATAGGGGGCGATTGTGGGGTGTTGCCTCCGAAATATCTAAATTTCAGGACAGGCACCAATCACCTGGATGACATCCTCACCATATTGGATGAAATTGGGGACATTGTTCGCCAACATCCCCAAAGTCCTGCATAAGATTAGGAAGGCTCGATCTGGTTCCACACTTGAGGCAGGTAACCCCTGGTGATCTTCTGTCCCAGCCCAAAATCAATCAGACCCGAAGCACCAAATACACTCCAGTGTTCTGCCTCAAACATTTTTAAGATACGTGGGTCTTCCAAAGAAACCACACGTTTAAGAACGCCTTCCACCAGAGAGCCATGCATGACCACATCAGCCTCATTGAAGCGGTTGATCAGGTTCCCCGGCAGCATCCCCTCCGGATCCGGCAGGCGCAGCATCGATGCTGCATCGTGCATCATGGTGACAAACTCATCGTCTGGGACACTTACAAAGCTCCTTCCACGCTTTCTGGCAACCAACCCAATATCCAGATCGGAAATCGCCACCATCGTTCGCATTGTACCGAGCGAACGCCCCTGTGGATCGACCTGCGGCACCTCGATCAGGCGGGCACCCGCCCATAAGCCGTAGATCTTGTCAGCCCCTTCAGGTTTGCTGGGGAGGATGCCATCTAGTGACGCGGCACCCGGCGCACGGGGACGAGCAGCAACGATCAGGTTAGGATCGGATTGTTGGATGGCCTGAACGATAGCCTCTTGATTACGGGGACTTAAGCCATCAAAGTAGCAACTATTGACATTATGGACCACCCATTGGCCGTCGCCGACGAGGTAGGTGGCGACGAGGCTGACGGTGAGGTTGTACATGGTTTGGGGTTGGTCGATGATGATGATGTCCTCGACTGTGCCGGTTTCGCCCAATCCGCTCAGGACTGAGTCACCGATGTGGAGGTGTTGGGCTTGGACCCACTGTTCTTGGTTGTTGCGGATGACGTAGAAGGGGTGTTCGTCGGTGGTGTGGAGCGTCTCGCCGTCTATCGTCACATCCAGCGTTGTCTCATGGTGCTGGGTATGAGTAGCGGAGACGTGGTAGAGGTCGACCTCTTCGGTGGCTTCGCTGTAGGCCAGGATGACGTCGCCAACTTCGATTTCGGAGATGGGCTTGTCGCCGTCGGGTGTGGCGATGAGGGTGTCGGCGCTGAAGCTGGCGGGGCAGATTCGAGAAGGTGCAGGCGTTGAACGTGGCACGCGATCCAGCAGACCGCTTCTGCGGGCAGCGCGGGACAGACCACGTCCGAGCAGGCCTATCGCACCACCGAAGCCAATGCCCATCAAACCGTTGATGAGGGCCTGCTCCCGGCTGAGGCCGTTGACGCCGATGTCGTAGAGGAAGCCGCCGATGAAGTCGGCACCTTCGCTGACGGCAAAGGCGGCTGCACCGCTCAGGCCGGCAGCGCCGACTGCTGCGCCAACGCCACCTGCGAGGGCACCGAGAGCGGCACCTTCCAGGGCTGCCCGACCCACGCTGTCCATGTCGAGGCAGCCGAGGTCGAAGCCGTTGTTGAGCAACTGCGATCCGGCTTCGATGCCACCGCCGAGGAGGGCGCCACCGACTGCACCGCCTAGTATCCCCAGGCCGATCACGGCTATCACGGGGAGGAACTCGCCGCTGGGGTCGGTCCAGTTGACGGGGTTGTTGTGGACGTAGGAGTAGCCGTTGAGGGACATGGGGACGGCTGCTACACCCATGACGGGATCGAGGGCGGTGAAGGTGCCGATGGCCGGGTTGTAGTAGCGGGCGCGGAGGTAGACTTGTCCGCTGGGGTCGGTGTACTCGCCGGTGTAGGCGTAGGGGCTGGCGAAGGTGCCGACAGTGCCGAAGGGTGCGCCATAGGGTGCGTAGTTCTGGGCTGCCGAGACCATTGCCAGGTTGTCGATCTCGGCGCGGATGGAGCCGAGTCCGTCTTCGAGCAGCCAGTGCCAGGTGCCGTTGGTCTGCTTGTGACTGTGGATGCCGGCGCCGACGTGGATGTAATGGTCGGTGCGGGTGGCGGTGGTGGCGGTCAGGATGGTATCGAGGGGGAGGTCGAGTAGGTAGTGGGTGGTGGCGTTGTTGACGGTCTGTGATACCCGGTTGCCGAAGCCGTCGTAGGTGTAGGTGTCGGTGCCGCGCTGGGTCAGGCGATTGGCGCGATTCCAAGTATACGCATTCGTGCCATCGTGGGTGAGGTTGCCGTTGAGGTCGTAGGTGTAGGTGTTGGTGCCATCGGAGACCAACTGGTTGGCCTTGTTGTAGGTGAAGGTCGTCGTGTTGGTACCGACAGCCGCACTGAGGCGATTGCCAGCCTGGTCGTAGGTGTAGGTGTAGGGGGGCGTGCCCTGAGCGGACTTGAGGCGCTGGAGCTGGTCGTAGGTGTAGTCGATGGTTCTTTCATTACAAGAGGTGTCGATGATGGCCAGTTGTTTGAAGCGGAAGACGCGGCCAGTGGAGCGATGATGGCGGTCTGATTGGTTGCGGATCTCGACCACGCCACTAGTCGCCCCTGGTGGGGTTGGGACTTGTGGGAGGTGGAGGACGCGCTCGCCGGGTTGGGCGGTGTAGGCGTCGAAGCGGCGCCAGTAGTTGTCGTTGATGTAGAGATCGACCTGGCCATGATCGGGGCCGGTGCCGATGGTGAGGAGGGCCTCGTCACCGGTGTAGGCGATCTGCATGCGGCCGCTGAACTGTGCCGTCTGTTTGAAGTCGCCGACGTCGGTCCAGGTGCCTCTGGTAAAGGTGACGGCAGTGTCTGTTTTAGTCAGTGTATTGGTGACGGTGGTGGCAGTGGCTAGGCGCTCAAAAGCACGGGTGCGGTTGCCATTGGCATCAAGCTCATAAGCGAACAAAGCGCGGAGGCTGCCGTCTGCATGATGTTGCACCCGGCGCAAGCGACTGGCCGGATCGTAGGCGTAGTCGCTGAGGAGGCCGTTGGGGCGTTGGGTGGCCACATGGCGGCCGACGCCGTCGTAGTGGAAGTCGCTGTGCTGGTCGTCGAGGTCGGTTAAGCCGATCAACTGGCCGACGGCGTCGTAGTGGTAGGCGATGGTGGTTAGCTGGTTGCGAACAATGCAAATATCGTCACTTCATGTTTGTTACTGCGGCTGCAAAAATGGACACTGTACAACAAACAGCCTCCAACTACGGAGGCTGTTGTGTTTATAGAGATACTCCTGGCGAATTAGGTGGGCTGAAAGATGAGACCTTTTAAACCATTCTGTTCAACGGCGTGTTTAAAATCGTCATTAACATAAATGCGATTCAGACGATGTTCAACAATCTTAAAAATTGGAACACCTTTGACACACTCCATATCAAACACATGTTTATCAACCCACATGACACGCCCATCATTAAATCGAGTGAGATCAGATTGCTCATGGTCCAAACAATCCAGTACTGTAGTCACATTGATTGCGACTAGCTCATCGTAGCCGTCGTCTATACAAGTCAATGGAAGGGTCTCAGTAAACTCCGAGACAATACTCTGTACGACTTGATATGCTTTTTGGTCCACCACGAGCAACGAACCTGACATCCCAGGGAAATTCCCACCTATCCTATCTTCCTGTAAGGTTCTCACAGACAGATTTGGCCATCTGTTTCTCAGGGATTGTCCATTGACATCGTAGGTCAACATTTCCCAATACATTTGATCATTAATGACCTCTACTGTCCAGTAGTTGTTGACATCAGCGGAAACTGTCCAAATACTCACAATTACCTCCTTAGCGTGGAAATATATTATTCAGGATTCTGCTTCTAATCTGGCTTAGAATTTGGATCACATTATCCCTACTTAAGCCTGATTGTAAGCGCTCAAAGACATTTTCACGATACCTGTTAGTATGCCAGCGAAGATGGGGTCTCCCATGTCTCAGCCATACACCATTTGTAGCATCATTTATGTCTATTCTGAAGCGTGCCAGAATACGGCGTGAGCGCGTTGCATCAGCTCCTTTTTGAGTACTCTGGACAATATGATGCGCAGCCCACCCGACTGTATGTGGCGGAGGATTACCCGCTGCGGTCATATTTTTTCGAAGAATTTCGGCATTTTTACCGGTATCTCCAGTCTGTGAACCAACACATGGTTCAACACCTCCACAGTCATCACGTTCCTGCCAAAAGTCGTCGTCAGGACTACCACCGCTCGCATCTGAGAAGAGGACGGTTGAGCCTAGACCCATGCCAACCAGGTCGGCACCTGTAACCCCTGGTAGGGTGATTACCCCTGTGGTTGTCCCTCCCCCTACAAGTGTACCACCTGCTGTCACAAGAGGCGGGGTTGGATTGGGGACACTCAATGGTACTCGGACAGGTCCGGTCAACGGGCCGCCACCGCTGAGGCCACCGGCCCTGTTGTACTCAGACTATGGGAGTGGGGCCGGGCTGGGTCGTAACTTTATGCGTGTTGCCGCCGCCACGCAACAAAAAAACGGCGGCAACACGGGAAGACCAGGCGGAGAATGCGGATAACCGGGGGAAAAACGGCGGGAAATGACAGACAACCGGCAGCAATTTGCCGCAAAATGAGTGCCGAATGGGTTGGTCAAGAGCAGGGTCATACAGGTTTAACCTTTGTGTACTCTAGTTTCAGTGTAGCTGGAAAGGGGTTGGTTTGGGAGAACATACCGCAGAACGTGTGTTCTGTATTTGAAGGCAAATGTGTTCCAGGGTGGTGGCTGCTGGGCCTGCGTATTCACTGATCTCTTGTGTCAGGCTGGTGTTCAGAATAAATACAACGATATCTTTGATGGTTAGCTAGATGTTTATAGATGTCTACATATGCCTGATCGTAGCATCTCAATTATATGTGGATAGTGCTGACTTTATTGCGTCAAGCCACACCTCAGATAGCTGATTACGTGTCTTATCATGATTGGTTCTTGATAAGACGCTATTATCTTGAAGTTCCTTTTGTAAGCGATCTATTAACCGAACTATTGTTGGATCAACTTGACTAAAATCTTGCCAATATATTGACGCTTTGAAATCTTCCGTTTCCAATAAATTCCGAAATAGTATCAACACATCCATTATCAATTTTACATATGCGTAGTACTGTCTTTCGTTATCATCATGTTTCCCAATTTTTGTTCCATCATTCATTTTATTATTAATTAATTCTGGGTATATCAATTCAAATACTGAAGTCTCTTGCCGCACAAGAAATTCGTCAATTTTGTCAATTTCTGTGTGGGTAATTTCCTCATTGTTAAATACAAAGCCCAAGGCTTCATTTGCCCATGACGATACTTTATTAAAATCGTATGACCATGAAGAGGGCCATCTTTCTGAAGCGAAAGCACCCGAATCTTCCAATAGATTATATTGAATATCCATGATCACTCTTAAAAAGTGCCAGGTAAAATAATACATCTTACCTTGTTCAGAAATCATATAATGTTCCCCGCTTCTTGTTTACATTGCTAAAATAAGGACACTAACAGGGCAACTGCTACCCTTAGATAATATCGTAGGGTAGCCGCCCCGTAAATAGTCCCAGTCAAAACTAGAGTGAATGAGCCTGTTGACACATGATGGGTATTATACCCCCCAGTGCATCATGTGGCCTGTCATGATTCTATTGCTTGGTGAACACATACCAGTTGATATCTTCTAGAGGTATGCTGAGTATCTTCGTTCCCCCATTTGCAGTTGGAACATATGAAGGTAAACCAAATGTCCTGTCCTCTAAGAATTGTAGACCTGATCTTCCTTTCCTTTTCATTGCACCTCTACCCCCAAAGAAACGGTATCCACTCGGAATTGGGGTACGTCCTGTTTCAAGACCTGACAACCACCACATAGCTGGCATACCTCCTCCACTGCTGACTCTTACCGCACCACCTGGTTTGAGGACATCCAGGCTACTGCTCAATACGTCCTGTACTAATTGTGGGTGGACAGTCTGGCGCGTTTGTGGATTGATGGGGGCATGTGCTCTTGGGCCATTGAAAACAATATCGTCAAACAACTCATTGCCTGTCAAATTGCCTGAAGACAATTCCCGTCCATCAACATTATCGATCAGCCTGAAGTTGCTAGCTGATTCAACAAGCACTTGTGGGCTATTGATCCCCTCACCATATCTACTACCCCACACCTCCCAATCATCATGTATGCTAGCTAAATCCCTAGCATATGGCGCATTGCCTTCTTCTCCTAGCACAAGAATCTGACGGGTGTCACAGTTATGGACCACCCATTGGCCGTCGCCGACCATGTAGGTCGCAACAAGAGCCACAGTGAGATTGTACATGGTTTGGGGCTTGTCCACAATCTCAATTGCTTCGACCACACCGAGCGTACCGTCGGCTGCCAGAACGCGATCATCCGCCTGGAGGTGTTTGGCTTCTACCCACTGCTCTTCGTTGTCGCGGATGACGTAGAAGGGGTGTTCGTCGGTGGTGTGGAGGGTCTCGCCGTCGATGGTGAGGTCGAGGGTTGAGTCGTGGCGTTGGTTGTGGGTGGCGGAGACGTGGTAGATGTCGACCTCTTCGGTGGCTTCGCTGTAGGCCAGGATGACGTCGCCGACTTCGATCTCGGAGATGGGCTTGTCACCTTCTGGAGTGGCGATGAGGGTGTCGGCGCTGAAGCTGGCGGGGCAGATTCGAGAAGGTGCAGGTGTTGAACGCGGTACGCGATCCAGCAGGCCGCTTCTGCGAGCAGCGCGAGATATGCCACGTCCGAGCAGGCCTATTGCACCGCCGAAGCCAATGCCCATCAAACCGTTGATGAGAGCCTCTTCCCGGCTCATCCCATTGACGCCGATGTCGTAGAGGAAGCCGCCGATGAAGAAGGCGGCTGCCCCGCTCAGGCTATAGGAGTAGGGGGTAAGATTCCGGGCCGGGTCGTAACTTTATGCTTGTTGCCGCCGCCACGCAACAAAAAAACGGCGGCAACACGGGAAGACCAGGCGGAGAATGCGGATAACCGGGGGAAAAACGGCGGGAAATGACGGACAACTGGCAGCAATTTGCCGCAAAATGGGTGGTGAGTGGGTGGGTCAAGAGCAGGTTCATATAGGTTCAACCTCCGTGTACTCTAGTTTCAGTGTAGCTGGAAATTGTCGAATTGGGAGAACATACCGCAGAACGTGCGTTCTGTGTTTGAAAGCAGACGCGCCCCTGGTTGGAGGCACAAGATTTTCGCTGGATGATTGCTATTGTCGAGCAATTTGACGAGCGTGTCATACTGTTATATTCTGCAATCTCTTTTTCGATACTCCACCCCGTTTTTCTGTGTAGGACGAGAATAATACGTTAAGTATTGCTTGTTCAGACCCTTGACAGACTGATGATTCTTCAGAACTCTAAAGTTCCAAAGTAAGCACACGCCTCAGTATGAGGCGTGTGCTTGGATGCGAGGTTGTTATTAACAAGACCGAAATCAAGAGAAACTACTCGAATACTCGAATAATTTCACCACCCTCTATACTGACATTTTCAGCGACAACTTCCCATTCAACCCAGCCATCTGGGGCATAGCTAGGACCACTCAGATCTATCTCATAGAGATTTCCATGTATTTGATCATCAGAAAAGGGGCCGTCATCAATCGTATAGCTGGGCTTGAACTCATCCCGATCAGTAGTTGCATATTCATATACTGTTCGTATAGAGCTTTGAACATTTTCCAATATCAGAAAACCATTTTTGAAAATGGTTTCATGGCTAATGTTGGGAAACCCCTCAGCGACATGGAATTCACGAACGGGCACTTTCAGAATACGCTCCCTTGACTCTGGTTGCCCAAAAGAACTATAGGTGAAGTCAAGATACTGCATTAAAGGATGTTCATCCATTATCCTATCCTCCCAAGGCTAAAGTTAAAGTACGCATAACCTCATCTGGCCATCCTCCGAGATTCACGTCACCATCTGGCCTTCCAAAGCTACCACCTCGCAGTGCTGGATGTAATATGCTATATACTTCACTTCGCTTATACGGAACTGAAGGTTTAACTACACTGAACCCAAGCTGGACAAACTCAGGCAAGAGCTTGGCATTTCCACCTAGTATCTTAGCATACTTGTTATTCCCAGCAAAGCTTACAAACAAGTGACCACCTGGGGCCAAGACTCGTGAAGCCTCACTATATATTAGTGTTCTGAACTTCTCTAGTTCATCGAACGATGCATCTCGAAGCCCTTCACTAAAGGGATTAGTGAAGAAAACCTCATCAAATGAATCACTTTGGAAGCGCAAATTGGTTGCATCCGCCACGATTATGTGAGGGTTACCATATGTGCGGATATCTGCCGTTATGACAGTTGATTCGTGAAGTCTATAACCTGGAATTGATCGGTTCATTTGTGGTACGGGCCCACTAAACAATTCCAAGATACGAGTTTTCGCACCTGAGATGTCATCACAATTTTGATTATGGACCACCCATTGGCCGTCGCCGACCATGTAGGTCGCAACAAGAGCCACAGTGAGATTGTACATGGTTTGGGGCTTGTCCACAATCTCAATTGCTTCGACCACACCGAGCGTACCGTCGGCTGCCAGAACGCGATCATCCGCCTGGAGGTGTTTGGCTTCTACCCACTGCTCTTCGTTGTCGCGGATGACGTAGAAGGGGTGTTCGTCGGTGGTGTGGAGCGTCTCGCCGTCTATCGTCACATCCAGCGTTGTCTCATGGTGCTGGGTGTGGGTGGCGGAGACGTGGTAGATGTCGACTTCTTCGGTGGCTTCGCTGTAGGCTAGGATGACGTCGCCAACTTCGATCTCGGAGATAGGCTTGTCGCCGTCGGGTGTGGCGATGAGGGTGTCGGCGCTGAAGCTGGCGGGGCAGATTCGAGAAGGTGCAGGCGTTGAACGTGGCACGCGATCCAGCAGACCGCTTCTGCGGGCAGCGCGGGACAGACCACGTCCGAGCAGGCCTATCGCACCACCGAAGCCAATGCCCATCAAACCGTTGATGAGGGCCTGCTCCCGGCTGAGGCCGTTGACGCCGATGTCGTAGAGGAAGCCGCCGATGAAGTCGGCACCTTCGCTGACGGCAAAGGCGGCTGCACCGCTCAGGCCAGCAGCGCCGACTGCTGCGCCAACACCGCCCGCCAGGGCACCAAGGGCCGCACCTTCCAGGGCTGCCCGACCCACGCTGTCCATGTCGAGGCAGCCGAGGTCGAAGCCGTTGTTGAGCAACTGCGATCCGGCTTCGATGCCGCCTCCAAGGAGGGCGCCGCCGACTGCACCGCCTAGTATGCCCAGACCGATCACGGCTATCACGGGGAGGAACTCGCCGCTGGGGTCGGTCCAGTTGACGGGGTTGTTGTGGACGTAGCTGTAGCCGTTGAGCGACATGGGAACGGCTGCTACACCCATGACGGGATCGAGGGCGGTGAAGGTGCCGATGGTCGGGTTGTAGTAGCGGGCGCGGAGGTAGACTTGTCCGCTGGGGTCGGTGTACTCGCCGGTGTAGGCGTAGGGGCTGGCGAAGGTGCCGACAGTGCCGAAGGGCGCGCCATAGGGTGCGTAGTTCTGGGCTGCTGAGACCATTGCCAGGTTGTCGATTTCGGCGCGGATGGAGCCGAGTCCGTCTTCGATCAGCCAGTGCCAGGTGCCGTTGGTCTGCTTGTGACTGTGGATGCCGGCGCCGACGTGGGCGAAGCTAGCTTCGATGTAGTGATCGGTGCGGGTGCCGTTGGATGTTAAGTTGCAGTATCATCATAAGCTAACACATAAGTGCAATTATGGGCAAAAGCATCACCTTATGTTTGTTGCCGCCGCCACGCAACAAAAAAACGGCGGCAACACGGGAAGACCAGGCGGAGAATGCGGATAACCGGGGGAAAAACGGCGGGAAATGACGGACAACCGGCAGCAGATTGCCGCAAAATGGGTGCTGAATGGGTTGATCAAGAGCAGTTTCATCCTGATTTAACCTTGGTGTCCTTAGTTTCAGTGTAGCTGGAAAGGGGTTGGTTTGGGAGAACATACCGCAGAACGTGTGTTCTGTGTTTGTGCTTCTGGAGAGCCGGGAGAAAATGGCAGCAGAATCATGTGGATTCAAGCCCAGTTTAGCCGATAAGTTGTTGAGTTGGGAGAACGTGTTCAGATTGCCTGACTTTCGCTGTATAATCTAAATGTATTTATTGTGATTAACTTAAGGAGAGGGAAATCATGCCGAGTGATAAAAGGAAGCCGCTGACCGAAGCCATGGAAAAAGCCCGAGCTAACCCCACTACAGAAACAGGTAAGATGCGTTTGCAATTGGAAGCCAAGCTGACCGAGATCGGTCACCTGTGGATCGGGCAATCCGTCGATAATTGTGAAGACCAGCGAGATGAAAATATGCGCCGATTTAAGCTATTCCGTAGTCTGCAAAATACTGTCAATCTAACCTTATGGTATGGGAAATCTGAAAATGTGCCATGCAATGATCTCCGGTTTCCAGATCCCGAAGATGCTACATACGTGTTTAATGCGGTTGATGAAAAACTAATAGGCATCACCATTTTTATCCGTGAAGAGAAAGATGCAGTGAAATCTGAAATAAGTATTTTCAGTGTACACATAGGAGATGATTACGGGCTTTTACCTGCTGGGTATGATAAATTCCGGAAAGGATATAATCATTTAGACGATGTTCAAAGTGTATTAGAGGATATTAGGAGTGCTTTAAGTTAGCACTCCTAATTCATTGGTTACTCGTTCACTTGGATTTGTTTCCAAATGTGAGGTAAGTATTGATTGGTCATTGTCTGTCCTAGACCATAATTGATTAATCCGGTCTCCCCAAATACAAACCAAAGTTCTTCATCAAACATTGGTGGAAATCGAGGATCATATAAAGACACTACATCTCTAACCAGACCATCTACTAACGAACCATGCATGACGATATCAGCACCATTCAATCGATTGATCAGATTTCCAGGCAATCTACCATTTGGATTAGGTAAGCGGAGTTGCCTTACAGGATCATAGATCATTGAGATGAACTGGTCGTCAGGTACGTGTGTAAAGCCGCTACCAGTGTTCCTAGCAACTAACCCAATATCCAAATCGGAGATAGCAACCATCGTTCGATTTGTGCCCAATCTATCCCCACCAAGCCCAGCGACTTGCGGGACGCTGATTAATCGTGCGCCAGCACCCAACTTGTAGATTTTTTCAGCGGATTCGGGTTTGTTCATTAAAGTCCCATCGAGATGTGCTGCGCCTAGTGCGCGTGGCCGTGCTGCAATTATCAGATTGGGATCAGACTGGCGTATGGCTTCTACCATTGCGGTTTGATTGCGTTCGCTCAATCCACTTATGTAGTAGTCTATAGAACAGAAATCTGAATTATGAACCACCCACTGGCCGTCGCCGACGAGGTAGGTGGCGACGAGGCTGACAGTTAGATTGTACATGGTCTGGGGTTGGTCCACAATCTCAATTGCTTCGACCACACCGAGCGTACCGTCGGCTGCCAGAACGCGATCATCCGCCTGGAGGTGTTTGGCTTGGACCCATTGTTCTTCGTTGTCGCGCACCACGTAGAAGGGGTGTTCGTCGGTGGTGTGGAGCGTCTCGCCGTCTATCGTCACATCCAGCGTTGTCTCATGGTGCTGGGTATGAGTCGCAGAGACGTGGTAGATGTCGACCTCTTCGGTGGCTTCGCTGTAGGCCAGGATGACGTCGCCGACTTCGATCTCGGAGATGGGCTTGTCGCCGTCTGGTGTTGCCACCATTGTCTCAGCGCTGAAGCTGGCGCACTGTCTGCGTAGCTGGCGGGGCAGGGGTAGGTTGACGTTGCGGGCAGCGCGGGATATGCCGCGTCCGAGGAGGCCTATTGCACCACCGAAGCCGATGCCCATCAAACCGTTGATGAGAGCCTCTTCCCGGCTGAGGCCGTTGACGCCGATGTCGTAGAGGAAGCCGCCGATGAAGTCGGCACCTTCGCTGACGGCAAAGGCGGCTGCACCACTCAGGCCGGCAGCGCCGACTGCTGCGCCAACGCCACCCGCCAGGGCACCAAGGGCCGCACCTTCCAGGGCTGCCCGGCCAACGCTGTCCATGTCGAGGCAGCCGAGGTCGAAGCCGTTGTTGAGCAACTGCGATCCGGCTTCGATGCCGCCTCCAAGGAGGGCGCCGGCCCTGTTGTACTCAGACTATGGGAGTGGGGCCGGGCTGGGTCGTAACTTTATGCGTGTTGCCGCCGCCACGCAACAAAAAAACGGCGGCAACACGGGAAGACCAGGCGGAGAATGCGGATAACCGGGGGAAAAACGGCGGGAAATGGCGGAGAATCGGCAGCAATTTGCCGCAAAATGGGTGCTGAATGGGTGGGTCAAGAGCAGGTTCATGCGGGTTCAATCTCCGTGTACTCTAGTTTCAGTGTAGCTGGAAAGGGGTTGGTTTGGGAGAACATATCGCAGAACATGTGTTCTGTGTTCGTGCTTCCTGTGATCGCAACAATTAGGGCTTCCTCCAGTTGTCAAACTCTATCTACGAAATTCAGCGCTCCCTGATGGTTCTCTTCGCACAAAAGTTCTCAGATTCGTGGTAAAATGAAGTTATCCGCAGATAAAGGAATTAAAATGCAAGAACAAAGCGAATGGACTGAATGGAATGAAGACGGTGTGTTTGTATCAAGATTAGAAAAAGCAGACGCAGTCATACATGAAAGGCTATTGATGATTTGTGTCGCATGGGCTGGTCAAGAAACAAGCAATTACACTGACCACCCTAGTGAGGAAATGCGACGGCTTCTGCGGTATGGCGGACTCCTTTTGTGGTACGGAAAAGCAGAAGGTGTGCAGATGTATGTCGAAGACAGACCCGATCATGGCGATGGCGACGTAATCGCTGAAAATTCAGGTGGGAAAGAGATAGAAATAAGTGCGATTGGCTTGGGAAGTGGAGGCTTTCGTATGTCTGTGAAGGACACAATGGACCTCCTCCCCCCAAAATATGCTCACTTCAGGGCTGAAACCGAATACCTGGAGGAAGTCCTCTATGAATTGGATGTCATCAGGGATGCCATCAATCGACATCCCTGATTAATTTGTGTTATGTGTGCTACCCTTTCAAGAGCTTTACAATGTTCTTCCAGGGCATGTCTAGATCGAATTGTGGAGCCAGTATATTATAGTCACCAGGCAACCATCTTTGGGTTAGATGCCCCCCTTGTCCCACATCTATCAGGCCAGCACTGCTCCATACATACCACTCTTCGAGAAGGAACATCTTCTGAACATCCTTTGTTCTTAGAGGTACGCCTCCCACTAATCCTGAAACCAACGATCCATGCATAATGAGGCCACCAGGATTGCCATTTCGGGCATTGATAGCATTTGCAAGATACGTTGATTGGTCTGCTACCCTAGTTGGGCGCGGTCGGGGTATGCCGAATTCGACTATCATATCGATGAACTCATCGTCAGGTATACTCTCAAATAAGTCGTCCCCGACATGTCGGGCGGCAAACCCAACATCTGCATCAGAGATGCCCTTCATCTTGATCTGATTCCCTGTCGCTATTCCTGCGGGATCGACTTCTGGAACTCTGATAATCCGTGTCCCATCATTGAACTTCTCCACTGTCTTAGCCCCGCTTGGCTTGTTTCTCACCACCCCATCGAGAGCGGCTGCACCAGGTGCCCGTGTGCGGAGGCCCAACAGGTATTGACCACCAATCCGAGCCTCTAAATCTCTCATGGCCTGTTCAATTGCCCTGATATTCAGTCGACTGAAACCATGGAATGCCTCCCCAGGGTCCGGCATTGGACAATAGTTGACATTATGGACCACCCATTGGCCGTCGCCGACGAGGTAGGTGGCGACGAGGCTGACGGTGAGGTTGTACATGGTTTGGGGTTCGTCCACGATTACGATATCTTCCACGATGCCGATTTCGCCAAGACCGCTGACCACCCTGTCACCGATGTGGAGGTGTTTGGCTTGGACCCATTGTTCTTGGTCGTCGCGCACCACGTAGAAGGGGTGTTCGTCGGTGGTGTGGAGCGTCTCGCCGTCGATGGTGATGTCGAGGGTTGAGTCGTGGCGTTGGTTGTGGGTCGCGGAGACGTGGTAGATGTCGACCTCTTCGGTGGCTTCGCTGTAGGCTAGGATGACGTCGCCGACTTCGATCTCGGAGATGGGTTTGTCGCCGTCGGGTGTGGCGATGAGGGTATCGGCGCTGAAGCTGGCGGGGCAGATTCGAGAAGGTGCAGGCGTTGAACGTGGCACGCGATCCAGCAGACCGCTTCTGCGGGCGGCGCGGGACAGACCGCGTCCGAGGAGGCCTATTGCACCGCCGAAGCCAATGCCCATCAAACCGTTGAGGATGGCTTGTTCCCGGCTGAGGCCGTTGACGCCGATGTCGTAGAGGAAGCCGCCGATGAAGTCGGCACCTTCGCTGACGGCAAAGGCGGCTGCACCGACGCTGGCAAGTAGAGCACCGAGGATGACACCTTCGCGACATCAGCTTATATAAAGGACTAACCCCCAGTTTAGACCAGGGGTTAAGTTTGGATCTGACTTTAGTAGAGATCCTTATACTGAGGCCAGGGATTAGAGAGAATCCCTAATTTGATCAGGATGTATGATAGTAGATTGTGACGATACCTCAATGGCACAACATCCCGTAGTCGCAACTCATGCCCATCCGAGCAACGAGCTGCTATAGGCGCTGCGCCACTCGGATATTCCGTTGGACCCCACTCAATCCAACTTTCCAGAGTTATCCAAGCATCGCCCCAATTGTGGTGTATGAGCAATTCAACTTCCTTGCATTGGGATTTTCCTTGCATCATTTACCTCACTCAACATCTGTAGATAGGAGTATTGCCTGGCAACTCCAATTGATCAAGCAAGTCGTCAGGCTTATATGGATTATCATATACCTTAACCAGATATTCTTCCAAGTTTTCTCCTAAGAATAGCACCTCGTTTTCCCTAATGGAAATGGGTGTTGTTGGTTTGACGATCTTGGAGTCTGGTATCAAGAATTCACCGATACTTGGTGCTCGTTGGACAGAAACATATGGCGGAAGCTCAGAGGTTGACGCTCCATAAATGATGTTCTGAAGCCACGTACTAGGTGATCTGAGTAAATCATCCAGATTGTTCCCTAACGACACGAAAGGACTTATGCCGAATGAACTGATAAAGCCTGCACCGTGTAGATTTGCTAAAAGACGTGTGAGGCCCTCCGATTGTGTTGCTAAGTGAATTAGGCTTCGACGAATCAATCTGCTTCGTGACACATCAGGTAGAAGAGTTGTTGGGTCAGATTCTGTGAAGAATCGATAGTAAATGTCGTCGTCTTGATTATGGACCACCCATTGGCCATCGCCGACGAGGTAGGTGGCGACGAGGCTGACGGTGAGGTTGTACATGGTTTGGGGTTGGTCGATGATGATGATGTCTTCGACGGTGCCGATCTCACCTAATCCACTGACCACCCTGTCGCCGATGTGGAGGTGTTTGGCTTGGACCCATTGCTCTTCGTTGTTGCGGATGACGTAGAAGGGGTGTTCATCGGTGGTGTGGAGCGTCTCGCCGTCGATGGTGATGTCGAGGGTTGAGTCGTGGCGTTGGTTGTGGGTCGCGGAGACGTGGTAGATGTCGACCTCTTCGGTGGCTTCGCTGTAGGCCAGGATGACGTCGCCAACTTCGATTTCGGAGATGGGTTTGTCACCGTCTGGCGTGGCGATGAGGGTGTCGGCGCTGAAGCTAGCGCATTGTCTGCGCAGGTTGTTGGGCAAGTTGATGTTGCGGGCAGCGCGGGACAGACCACGTCCGAGCAGGCCTATCGCACCACCGAAGCCGATGCCCATCAAACCGTTGATGAGGGCTTGTTCCCGGCTCATCCCATTGACGCCGATGTCGTAGAGGAAGCCGCCGATGAAGTCGGCACCTTCGCTGATGGCAAAGGCGGCTGCACCACTCAGGCCGGCAGCGCCGACTGCTGCGCCAACGCCACCTGCGAGGGCACCAAGGGCCGCACCTTCCAGGGCTGCCCGGCCCACGCTGTCCATGTCGAGGCAGCCGAGGTCGAAGCCGTTGTTGAGCAACTGCGAGCCAGCTTCGATGCCGCCTCCAAGGAGGGCGCCGCCGACTGCACCGCCCAGTATGCCCAGACCGATCACGGCTATCACGGGGAGGAACTCACCGCTGGGGTCGGTCCAGTTGACGGGGTTGTTGTGGACGTAGGAGTAGCCGTTGAGCGACATGGGGACGGCTGCTACACCCATGACGGGATCGAGTGCGGTGAAGGTGCCGATGGCGGGGTTGTAGTAGCGGGCGCGGAGGTAGACTTGTCCGCTGGGGTCGGTGTACTCGCCGGTGTAGGCGTAGGGGCTGGCGAAGGTGCCGACAGTGCCGAAGGGCGCGCCATAGGGTGCGTAGTTCTGGGCAGCCGAGACCATTGCCAGGCTGTCGATCTCGGAGCGGATGGAGCCGAGTCCGTCTTCGAGCAGCCAGTGCCAGGTGCCGTTGGTCTGCTTGTGACTGTGGATGCCGGCGCCGGTATGGATGAAGTGATCGGTGTTAGTGCCGGTGGTGGCGGTCAGGATGGTATCGAGGGGGAGGTCGAGTAGGTAGTGGGTGGTGGCGTTGTTGACGGTCTGTGATACGCGGTTGCCGAAGCCGTCGTAGGTGTAGGTGTCGGTGCCGCGCTGGGTCAGGCGATTGGCACGGTTCCAAGTATACGCATTCGTGCCATCGTGAGTGAGGTTGCCGTTGAGGTCGTAGGTGTAGGTGTTGGTGCCATCGGAGACCAACTGGTTGGCCTTGTTGTAGGTGAAGGTCGTCGTGTTGGTACCGACAGCCGCACTGAGGCGATTGCCGGCCTGGTCGTAGGTGTAGGTGTAGGGGGGCGTGCCCTGAGCGGACTTGAGGCGCTGGAGCTGGTCGTAGGTGTAGTCGATGGTTCTTTCATGATAAGTGGCGGCAAGCACCTGCACCTGTTTGAAGCGGAAGACGCGGCCAGTGGAGCGATGATGGCGGTCTGATTGGTTGCGGATCTCGACCACGCCACTAGTCGCCCCTGGTGGGGTTGGGACTTGTGGGAGGTGGAGGACGCGCTCGCCGGGTTGGGCGGTGTAGGCATCGAAGCGGCGCCAGTAGTTGTCGTTGATGTAGAGATCGACCTGGCCATGATCGGGGCCGGTGCCGATGGTGAGGAGCGCCTCGTCACCGGTGTAGGCGATCTGCATGCGGCCGCTGAACTGTGCCGTCTGTTTGAAGTCGCCGGCGTCGGTCCAGGTGCCTCTGGGGAAGGTGACCTGGCTGGACGATTTATTGTAGGTGGCCGTGACGGTCGTGGACTGGGCGACTTTTTCATAGGCACGGGTGCGGTTGCCATTGGCATCAAGCTCATAAGCGAACAAAGCGCGGAGGCTGCCGTCTGCGTGATGTTGCACCCGGCGCAAGCGACTGGCCGGATCGTAGGCGTAGTCGCTGAGGAGGCCATTGGGGCGCTGGGTGCCGACATGGCGGCCGACGCCGTCGTAGTGGAAGTCGCTGTGCTGGTTGTCCGGGTCGGTTAAGCCGATCAACTGGCCGACGGCGTCGTAGTGGTAGGCGATGGTGTTGTTGTCTGGCAGCGTCAGCAGGGTGCGATTGCCGGCGGCGTCGTAGGCGTAGCGGACGGTCTGGCCATGCTGGTTCACCTGGGTCAGGCGGCGCAGATGGTCGTAGCGGTAGGTCGTCTCGCGTTGGCGATTGGCGGTGGCGTGGCTGGCGTGGTTGTACTCGGACATCGAGGCGGGGTTGCCGGCGCCATCATAGGCGAAATCGACGTCGTAGGTGTTGGTTGGATCGCCATAGCTGAGGCTGGTGAGGCGTCCGAGACGGTCATAGTCCTGGGTGGTGGTGAGGCCTTTGCCATCGGTGAGGGTTGACCGGGTGGCATGGCCGACATTGGCGTAGGTCATCTTGCGGATGAGGTTCTGGTCGCGGACATGGAGACCGGTGCCGGAGTGATGGTCAACCGCGGTGCCAGCGGGCAGCTCCCACTGGGTGCCATCCCAAGCCCATTGTTCGGGTGTGACGTAGGGGCCGCCGGCGGGCTGGGGCACGTAGTTGAGGACCTGGAGGGCAGGGCGATTGAGTTTGTCATAGGCGAAGTAGGACCAGCGACCGAGCGGCTCACGGAGGGCGAAGAGGCGGCCGGCTTTATCGTGGTAGGCCTGGACGACGATGTTCTCATCGCGGTCCGTGCCATGGGTGATTGGGGTGCCGCTGCCGTCTTGCCAGTGACCGCCGGTTTCGTCCCATTGCCAGGTGGCGGGGTCAGCGTATTGGGTGGTATTGCGATAGGCAGCGACCACCAGGTTGCGCCGGCGGGCTTGATCATAACGGAAGAGCGTTTGGACGCCTTTGGGATCGGTGAGGGTCTCGACCTGGCCATCTTTGAAGTAGGTGGTCTTGGTGGTGTTGCCGGCTGGGTCGGTGACTTGGGTGATGCGGCCGAGGGCATCGTATTGGTAGCGGGTGATGAGGTTTTGATCTTGGCGTGGGCCATGGCTGCGGGGGTTGAAGTACCAGTTGCCGTCCTTGTCGCGGGCGGTGGGCAGGATGTTGCCGGCTGGGTCGGCTGGGACGCCGGTTCTGGCGGGGATGGGGTGGTAGTTGTGGATGGTGCGCAGCACGCGGCCGGCGCGATCGTAGCAGGTGATGTGGGTGCTGGCCGCCTGGGTCAGGCTGATGCGCCGGCCCAGGACGTCATAGCCGAAGCGGGTGAGGGTGCCGCGTTCATCGCGGATGGAGGCCACACGTCCGGCCCCGTCGTAGAGGGTCTCGGTGACTAAATTCTGGTCGAACTGGGTTCCCTGGTCAACCTGCGAGTTCGAGGCATATTCCCAGCGTTTGCGCGCCGCGTTCCAGCGCCAGCTATCGGGGTAGATTGTGCCCTGTTGGACGTGGTTGCGGACGGTGCGGGTGAGGCGGCCATTGTGGTCATAGGTATGATAGGTCTCGACGCCGGCTGGGTCCACCATCTTCTGGAGGTTGCCATTGCCGTCGTAGGTGAAGGTGGTTTTCAGGTCTTGATCGGGGGCGGCCGTGTTGTAGACGCCATCGACATAGTTGCGGATGACCTGGGTGGGCTGGCCGAGATCGTCGTAGGTGTAGCGGGTCTCGTTGTGGCGGGGGTCAATCGAGCGCGCCAGTTGCCCTGCGGCATCGTAGATGGATTGGGCGAGGAGGTTGAGGTCGGGTTGTGCGGGGTCGTGGAGTCCTGAGCCGAGGTAGTTGCCGACTGTGAGGACGCGTCGGTTGAGGTCATCATAGCCAGAGAGGAGGATGCGGTCGAGGACATCTTGGGTGAAGTGGAGGCGTCCGAGGGCGTCGTAGCGCTGGGTTTGGATGAGGTCACGATCAGTTGCTGGATCGGGGAGGTAGTGATCGGAGCGGGGATCGTTGGCGGGGTTGTAGTTGGTATCGCCTGGATGGAGGGCGAGGGTGGCGGTATCTTTGGCGTTGGCGACGGTTTTGACGACGCGATTGAGGCGATCATAGACGGTGTAGGTCACGCGGCGGAGTGGATCCACCGCGGCAATCCGATTGCCCACCGCATCATAGGCATAGGCGGTCACGAGGTCTTGGTCGGGTGTGGTGCTGGGTGTGCCATAGTTGGCCAGGGTGGGATCGGGGGAGGTGCCGCGATAGGCGTTGTTGTAGTTGGGCTTGGCGGCATTCTGGATCACTTTGATGAGGCGGCCCCCGGCGTCATAACCCAGGAGGGAGACATTGCCCAGGACATCGGTCTGTTGGCGGACGAGGCCGCGTTCATTGTAGGCGATGTCGGTCACGAGGTTGTGGTTGTCTTCATGGCCATGATCGAAGGCAGCGTGGGCGGCTGTGTAGGGATCAAGGCCCGTTTGAACGACATAATTCTCGACGACGCGGGTCACGCGGCTGAGGGTGTCATAAGCCACCAGTTGGGTGCGTTCGGCGAGGGGGTTGCCCGCGTTGGTGATGGTCTTGATGGGGCGGCCTAGTTCATCGTATTGATGGACGGTGACGGTGAACTTGGCGGGGTCGTCGCTGTCGAAGGCGGCGCGTGCGGCGGCCACGGTGGTGGGAGAGGTAGCGAGTTGCTGGCGTCCACAGACGGTGGCCAGCACATTGCCGGCAGCATCATAGACGAAGTGTGAATACTCACAGTTGCCGGTCAGGGAGGACTGTCGGGTGAGGATGACCCGTCCGGCTGGGTCATAGCTGTATTCGGTGGTGGGGTTTTCGGCCCCGCCAATGCGTTCCACTTTGGCCAGCAAGCCGTTGGTGGCATGATAGGTGCGTTTGACCTTGCGCAGGACGGTGGCCGGATTGGCGGGGTCGAGGAGGCGCTCCTCGGTTACGCGCCCCCGGCTGTCATAATCCATCTGTTGGAGGTTGAGGAGGGTGTCGTTGGCAGCATGGACCCGGATCTCGGTGGCCTGCCGGCCGGTGCCGTAGGTGAAGGTGGTGGTGTAGCCGCGGACGTCGGTGCTGCGGGTGAGGCGGTCTTGGTTGTCGTAGGTGAAGGTGGTCTGGTTGCCTTCGGCATCGACGACAGTGGTGATCTGTCGACCGTCGGCTGACCAGGTGATCTGGGTGGAATTGCCGTTGGCGTCTTGTTGTGCCACGGGTCGATAATCATCCCCAATCACTTGAGACGTCACGTGTCCCAGGGGGTTAGCTGCCCCCACATAGACGCCATTGGCGAAGTGATGGACGGTTTTGAGTGCATGAACTTTGGCAGCGACCTGTTCGGTGAAAGTGGGCTGGAAGCTGAAGTCGGTTTCGAGCAGGCCATCGCCCCGCTTCTGGTTGATGTCGGTGATGGTGGAACCGCTCAATGTGTAGCCGAGTTCTTCCAGATTGATGACGCCATCGGCTGTGCCCGCATCGACTTGGGGTGATTGTCGTTTGGTGAGGAAGCTTTGCTGATTGGTGTCAGACTGGCCCGCATTCTGGCCGTAGTAGTCATAGGTCCAGGTCTCGCCGCGGACATCGGTGACGGCGGCCAGCAGGGGACGGGGTTGAAGCGGCCCGGTGCCATCTGGATCGACGACAGTGCCATTGAGCTTCTCGGTGAGATAGTCGAGTGTGACGGTGCGTGAGGTATGGTCGGTGATGGTCTTGAGTTGGCCGTTTTTGTAGGCATTGGTGCCAGTTTCGCCGCTGTAGTAGGCGAAGGTGAGTTGGTTGCCATAGTCATCGCTGACCGTGTTCAGGTTGCGGCTGATGTAGGTGTAGGTCCATTGGTCGCCGTTGGCCCATGATCGTCGCAGGAGTTGACCGCTGTTATTGAACGTCAGGGTGCTGCGGTTGGGCAAGGTGAGGACATAGTGACTGCCGGAAGGGGCGAAGGTCGCGGTTGAGCCAGCGTCAGCCTGATAGAGGTGGCCGGTCTGGGTCAGTTTGAGTGTGCCCCCATCGGGGAGGGTGATCTCGGCCTTGTTGGGTGTGCCTGGGATGAGGGTCAGGTTGTAGTGATGATTGTGTGACCAGCCCACGCCCATGAAGGGGAGGATGATAGTGTTGAGCTTGGCTTGGTTGTAGCGCCGGGTGAAGGTTAGGGGACGGTTGGGTGCATTGATCGCCAGATCGGTAAAGGACTGGACTTTGGTGCCATCTTTGAGTTGGATGGGGTTGTCTGAGCAGGGTTGACCGGCGGCATTGACGCCGTCATCACAATCGTCACAGGCTTGGTTCTGGTTCGCTGGATCATCGGGGGCGTCGACAATCACCCGCACCGCGTAATGAGATGTGTCGCACCCGTTGCGTGTGATTTGCAGTGCGGTGGAGGGGTTGGGCGAAGGATCTGGCACGATGAAGGTGACCTGTTGACCGGTGATCTCGTACTGGGTTCCGTCCACTTGTGGAAGCTGGTAAAGGAAGGTGGATGGGGGCTTGCTGCTGTCGATGCGGTCATCACAATTGCCGCTGGGACGGCCGATGACGTCGACATAGACTTGTAAGTGACCGGCGTTGTCGGAATAGTCGTTATCGTTCATCGCCAGGTAGAGGCGTCCGCTGGTTTGGGGCGTGAGGGTGGTGGAAGCACCCACCTTGGTCCAGTTGCCTGAAGTGCCGATGCGATAGAGCAGGGCATATTTCTCGGCACCGGTCAGTTTGAAGCCGGCTGGTGCGCTGGTGCCCACCGCCCCTTCGGGACCGACCAGGTTGCTGTCAACTCTCACATTGAAAGGATCAAAGGGATTAGTGCCCTTGCCCTTAATCGTAATGGAGTTCACTACACCACAGCCCCTGGTCGATCCAGTGAAAATATCCATTGAAACGGTATCTGCATTGACGCCTGTAGACAACGTGAGTTTTTGGTTCCTGCCGTTGGCGGCTGCTACATGGATACCACCCACACGGGTTCCACCATGCCCCCCTGTATACAGGTTAGGACCTGTTGCTGCAGGAGGGCTGCCCACACCAGAGATGTCATAATTGACAACTACTTCAGTAATGAAGGTCTCATCAAACTCCATGATGATGGTTAAATCGTGATGATTATTCTCTTGATATGTGTTCGGGACGGTTGCCCAGCCCCGTTTCCCATTGCAGGTGTTGGCCGTATAGCTTGCCTGTCTAGGCAAATCAGGGAGTTCTTCTGGTTGCCAACCGCCATCCCCGTAGGTGGTGTGGGGATCGGTGCCGGAGGGGGTATCAAACTGGAAGGTGTGTTCCCATTCGGTAGCGTTCTCGCCTTGCCATTTGCCTTCGGCGACCATCTTCACCGTTTGGTTGGTGGACACCTGGATGCCGCTGTCCCAACCGTTGGCATCCTCTTCGGTGGCCGGCACCTGGAGGGGTGCGGGCGCACTCTCGATGGCTTCTGGAATAATGGTGACTTGCTGATTATGTTTTACATGGAGGAGGTCATTCCAGCCGTTATCTCCTCGAAAAACGTAGCGTTTACCTGACATGTTGTTTCTCCTTGTTTTCAGGTTTGTCGTCTGATTTAGTACATATGTTCTTGTGTGGTGGGGTGAAGAGAGCCATCCGGCCCTGATGTCCCACTGTCTGGGTCGGTTTTCGATGTGGTTCTCCCGTTGTTCAGTTGCTTGTGTCTAAGCTCCGGTCATTTTTGGTTCATGAGCAGGGTTGACCGGCGGCATTGACGCCGTCATCACAATCGTCACAGGCTTGGTTCCGGTTCGTCGCTTCATCGGGGGCGTCGACAATCACCCGCACCGCGTAATGAGATGTGTCGCACCCGTTGCGTGTGATTTGCAGTGCGGTGGAGGGGTTGGGCGAAGGATCTGGCACGATGAAGGTGACCTGTTGACCGGTGATCTCGTACTGGGTTCCGTCCACTTGTGGAAGCTGGTAAAGGAAGGTGGATGGGGGCTTGCTGCTGTCGATGCGGTCATCACAATTGCCGCTGGGACGGCCGATGACGTCGACATAGACTTGTAAGTGACCGGCGTTGTCGGAATAGTCGTTATCGTTCATCGCCAGGTAGAGGCGTCCGCTGGTTTGGGGCGTGAGGGTGGTGGAAGCACCCACCTTGGTCCAGTTGCCTGAGGTGCCGATGCGATAGAGCAGGGCATATTTCTCGGCAGCGGTCAGTTTGAAGCCGGACGGTGCGCTGCTGCCCGGTTCCCCTTCGGGACCGACCAGGGTGTCAAGGCCCAAGTTAGCGTCAATCGGTATATTACAGCTTTCTCCATCTGTCGTTGACCAAGTACGCCAGACCGCCATCTGTCTTGACCTGACAAAGAAACCAAGACCATAGGTTACCTCTCGATCTAAGTTGTTCCAGGTAAGTGTTCTCCGCTCAGGACGCTCAAAACGGTAACCTAAACGAGTACCAGTGCGCCATTCGCCCTGGCTATCCAACCAAGAGATGCTCACCCCACCGCTGTTTCTCGTATAACGTTGGTAATCAATTGATACTGATATTGGACTACACCCATATGGCATATACTGGTTTATCCAAATATCATCCCAATCTTCTACAGATTTGATTGGCTGTCCAGGTTTTTTCGTAAGCGGAATCTTTCCACCATTGAGAGGTTTGCGCTTAACTATAACTCCGTCCGGTACTGGGTAGACATCAGGCCAAGAATAGTTAAACGCACAGCACGAAGTCGAATTTCCGTCATCAACCCCCTGCCACCGACCCTTTCCTAGAAGTCTCAATGTTTGACCACTCGACACCTTGATACCGGTATCGAAGGGATTGGATGTAGCTGGTACATCCAATGCAAGAGGTGCTGGTTCCGCCTGCTCTGGAATAATGGTGACTTGCTGATTATGTTTTACATGGAGGAGGTCATTCCAGCCGTTATCTCCTCGAAAAACGTAGCGTTTACCTGACATGTTGTTCTCCTAGTTTTCAGGTTTGTCGTCTGATTTAGTACATATGTTCTTGTGTGGTGGGATGAAGAGAGCCATCCGGCCCTGATGTCCCACTGTCTGGGTCGGTTTTCGATTGCTTGTGCCTAAGCGCCGGTCATTTTGGGTTCATGAGCAGGGTTGACCGGCGGCATTGATGCCGTCATCACAATCGTCACAGGCTTGGTTCTGGTTCGCTGGATCATCGGGGGCATTGGCCAGAACCAGAGCAGAGACCCGCTTGGTGATACAGCCATTGGTCGTCAGTCGCAGCACACCATCCCTAGCTGCGGTGAAGTCGACTTGATCGCCGCCTATGATTGTTCCTTTGCCGCTGGTGCCTATTCGGTAGACGAGGCGATCGGCTGCCTGGTTGGGATGGATGCGGGTCTCGGCTGCATCACAGGCGGGGATGGTGGTATCGGTACGCCCGGATACCTCCACATACGCCTGTAAGCTGCCCGCGTTGTCGGAATAGTCATCGTCGTTCATCGCCAGGTAGAGGGTTCCCTCATCAGAGGGGGTGAATTCGCCATTGGCACCGATGGGTTGCCATGCGCCACTCATCCCAACACGGGCCAGAAGCGAATAGGCTGTTGCATTTGAGTTGGGGAAGCGGTTGTTTGTGGTTTGTGAACGATCCCCATCTGGCCCAACACGAGCCGAATCCGTACGATGAACCCAAAACGGATTTGTCCCCAGGCCCTTAATTGTCACTTCATGGACGGTGACACTGCCAGATAATTGATGATTCGGCCGGACTTTAGAACAGATGATATCCACGACAACCCGATCTCTTGGTGCCAGCTGAGAATAGTCAATCCTTTGGACTGCCTCAGTCACAGATCGCAAGCGAGCAAAGGTGATGATGGGATGGTCATAATTGACTGCCTTGGTATTGGCATCTGAGCGATTATTGACAACAAAAGCCCAATCTTGCCCCTTGCTGCCTGGGCCATAAGTATCTCGGCCCTTTTGGAGTGAGTAGGTTACACTGACCTGGGTCAGTTGCGTTGGTTCAAACTGAGTAGCGATCAGAACTCGTCTTAACTGTATATAGGGTGAGGTACTGGGTTCGTGTTGCCAGCCATTGGGACCGAGGTTGGCGATGTATCCATTCCAGCCGTGGCTTTGGGCACCGCGAAAGTTGAATGTTTGGGACCAACGCTGCTTCCAGTACCAGGTTCCTGAGGCATGAATGCTGACGTTCTGGCCTGCTTTGACCTGGATTCCGGTATTGAAGCCTGTATCATCGGTCACCTTGGCTGGAACAAAGACCGGTTGAGGTGGCTGATCCGTATGGGAGATAATGGTGATCTGGTCATCTTGATTGACGGAGAAAGCCTCATTCCAGCCACTATCACCACGAAATATCAGTTGTTTACTCCGAGTCATGTTGTTTTCCTTCATTCTCAGTTTGTTGTCTGTTTTTGTGTCATAGGGTGAAGAGAACCACCGTGGCCTGATGTCCCACTTTATGAGGGCTTGATCCTCTGGCTTAGGATGCACTCGCTTCGAGTTGCGTGATGCGCTTCAGCAATTGGCCATTTTGCTCGGTGAGGTGTTCAACCTGTTCAATAAGCTGCTGGATAGCTCGTAGGTTTAACTGCACCCCGGCCCCAACACTACGCCCTAAGGTCTCCTCAGATCGTTTTTCCCAGTCTTCAGGATTCTCCGTCTGATCGGGTACTTTGTCGGCCTCAAGCTGTTCACCGGTGCGCTTGTTGACATAGTGCTCTTCCATGAGGGTGATCTTCACACCCTCTGGTAGTGTGTTATGATCCACTGTCACCCAACCAGTCCCAGTGGATAAATCGGTTGGGTCATCACTGGCTTCGGGGCGGATTGACTTGACAGCAGTCAGTGCATCACCTATGAACATATCCGAGTATTCGATGTAGTTGTCCGCTCTGACATTGCCTTGAACATCCAGTTTCGCGGCGGAGGCTAGCAACACCTTCCCAATGCCGACATCGCCAGCAGGATTGATGTGCATACGGACATTGGACCCATCTCGCAGGTAGATATTGCGGGCATGATCCATTAGGATGTTGGCTTTTAGGCCATCCCGGATGACACCAATGCCGATTTGAGGGTTCAATGCATCTCCCCATGACGTTTCAATGGCGGCTGTAGGCTCTGTTCTTCCAGCTGTGATAGAACCAGAACCAAAGTAGATTGATCCCCCATTATTTGAACCGACGACGACTGTGCTTTGTGTGGGGTGCATCTGGATGTGGGTGTTCGCCTCCAAGTACTCAAATTTGGTGGCGGGATTTTTTGTGCCAATGCCGATCTTGCCTTGAACATAAAGCCCAGCTTCTGCACCTGGATTCATACTTGGGTCTGAGAAGATTTCCACTTGTCTCGTCCCCGATGCGGTATTGAACAAACGCAGGTTCGGACCATTGACATCAACATGCCACGCAGGATTCGAGCCAGCCCCTATCAAGGTCAGGTGTCCCCCCTCTACACTCTGGCTTTCGGGTTGAAGGGTGAGACGACCGCCAATGCGGGCCGTACCCATCACATCGAGCTTGTACGCGGAATCTGGGGCCTCGCCAACGCCCACATTGCCACTGCTGTAATACAGGTCATTACCTGTCTTGGTCCAGGGTGAGGATGCAGATGATGCGATGGTTGACCAGGTGCCATCGTCCTTCAGGTAACGACCTGATGTGGTTCCAGGGCTGGGGACTAGACCGGCTGCTGTCACGGTGAACGTCGGGGCCGTCAACTGCCCTTTGACCTCTACATCTCCACCGAACTCCACGTCCCCTTGCCCCGTCTGGATGGCATAGTTGTGGGTGGCATCTTGGACATCCTCGATCTTGAGACCATAGGCATGGGTCAGGGTGCCTTCATCCTGCACAGCGATCTGGAGCCCTATGCCGGTGCTCAAGTTGGCATTGACTAGATTGCTCACCGCCGCACGCACACCGACTGCTTGACCTACTGGGGTCGCCGAACTACCGGATTGGTTGACGACCTCAAAGCTGCCCCCTCTCAGGTCGGCAGCAGAAGAATCGCCTGTGTTGTTGTGGGTCAACTCGGCTCGTAGGGCAGTCGCTTGACTGCTCACACCGCCGCTGCCATGGAGTTGCAGCTTGTGCACCACCCACTCCAGCACACGGCTGGCGGCTCCTGATAGGGTCGCTAGGACCGACAGCCCCTGGGTGGGTTCGTCGCCGGGAGTGTCGTCTCGATGCACTTCGATGAGGGCGGTGGGTGCGCTGTCTTCCCAGTCGTTGCCGATCTGGAGACGCCCATCGTGGGTGACCTGGGCTTTGACGCTGTCTGCGTCGTCTTGCCATTGTTGCAGCGGCTTGGTCTGTCCAGCCGTGCCCTCAACCCGCAACTGGGTGAGGTCCCGGCTGCCCTCGATCACCACATTGTCTGTATATTTTGTCTCTGCCATTATTTGCTTTCCTTTTCTTGGTTGTCTCTTGGTTTTGCTGATTTCATTTGGGCTGGCTCCCCAGGCTGCCAATCTGTCATCGGCACCACTTGAAGCATCGGTTTGACAAGGATGGCTTCGCCCAACTGCTCGGGTTGGGTTTGGATGCTCAGCCGCATCCCATAGCGTTGCTGGAGCTGTTCCAGGCCCGCCTGGAAGCCTCGAATACGATCTTCTAGGGTCATTTCATCCATTGGCATGTTTCCTCTATCCTTTCTATTTGTTAGACTTGATTAAGAATTCGACGGACGGGGCACCCCCGTCTGCCCGTTCCCCTCCTGGCATCTTGGTGGATTACTTGGGAGGGGGTTCCTTTCTGGTGATAGCTGTTCGTCAGCCACTGCTGGAATAGGTCTTGCATCGCGCTCCTTTCTTGTCACGATCAACTTGCATATGCGCTCAGTTGACCCTACTTGCAGGCCAACCTGCCCAACCACTCTAGCACAAAGGTTCGGGCGAGTCTTGAACACCTGTTATATTTTTGGGATGCTCTTCTCCACCAGCCCCAACCAAGGAGCGACTTTGGCCAGGCTAACCGCCAACTTGTCAATTTAACGACAGAGGTCAGTGACCTTAGGTGTTGTTTGGGGGGGGAATGAAAAAGCGTGCCTCGAAGGACACGCTGAATTGATCGTGGGAGGACTCGAACCACACACTAGTTGATCTGTATGTACTCAATCCCTTTGGATACTCATATATAACATTATATAATGAACACTTGTCTGAGTTAAGAAGGGGAAGTAATCATGCCAAAAAAGCTGATTGAGTACACATTAGACGATGGAACAACTCTGTTGGTTGAAGTCGAGGAGAGTACCAGTATTCAGGGGGGGCTTGTCCCCATCAGTGCGGATACTGCCCCAGCCAAAGCGGATCGTTCATTCAAGGATGCGATTAAGCAAATCAAACCAACAGCTACCTTACTATTAGACCAACTCAATGAATTGAAGGCCGATGAAGTCGAAGTGGAGTTTGGGCTTAAATTAAGTTCGACAGCAGGAATTGTCATCGCAAGTGGTAACATCGAAGCCAATTACCAAGTGACTTTGAAGTGGAATAATCAGTCAAAGTAAGCCATGAGCCATCCACTTGAGAATGCATTTGTCCGAGTTCTTAGACAAGATCAGGAAAAGAACGACCTTGTTATAGGTGCTGGTTTTCTGGTTGAACGGCGCACGATAGTGACCTGTGTTCATGTGGTCCAGGATGCCCTAGGAATAGCCAGGGACAGTCCAGATAAACCCAATCAGAGCGTGCGGGTTGATTTCCCCTACCACAAGTCGAGAGCGTTTTCTGCCAATGTGAAAGGGTGGGCATTCAAGGATGATGTCGCTCTTTTGATCCTTGATGAATCACCGCCCCCTGCTATCAAGCCCCTCACTCTCATTGAGAGCAGACCAGATGGCTTGGAATGTACAATTACGAGTTCGACTGGGCAGTACCCTGGAGGTTACACTGTCGTGGGTCAAATTGTTAGGAGGCGATCTGATGGATTAGTGCAGGTTGACATCAGTAGAGACCGACCTTTCACTCTTGATCATGGGTTTAGTGGGGCGCCTGTATGGGTTGATTCAGTGAAGGAGGTTGTGGGTATGGTGGCCTTCAAAGCCCTGGATGCCAACGCGGGGTTTTTGATCCCAACTGAGACGATCCGGTCTGTTTGGGAATCGAGCATTTCACCTAGTTTTCCATCGAAGAAGCAGCCAGTAGGGAACTTGATAGGCGTTCCCAATCCGCCCCCCAAGTATATGGAACGACCAGAGATAGAGGAAATCAAGGCGATGCTGTTGTATGGTGTGTCGGCTGACACCCGACAAAAAGCCCAATTAAGGGGCATGGGTGGGATTGGGAAGTCGGTTCTTGCAGCAGCAGTTGCCCGCGCTCCCGAAGTAAGAGCGCGCTTTCCCGATGGTATCTACTGGTTGACGATTGGGCAGAATCCAGCCATCACCCAACTTCAGGGGAGATTGGGGGAATGGTTTGGTGAAGAAGGGAGGAACTTTCTTGAAGTCAACAGGGGGCAACAGCGCTTGAAATCGGTTCTGGCGGGTAAAAACATTTTGCTCATCCTAGATGACATCTGGGAAAGCGATCATATCCGGGCATTTGATGCACTGGACAAGAATGCATCACGGATGTTAATCACCACACGCAACAAGGACATGTTGCCCGGTGAATGTGAAGAATACGAAGTCCAGCTACTCCAGCCAGACCAGGCGCTTCATCTGCTGAAAAAGTGGACTGAATATCGAGGTGACAGGCTACCCCCAACAGCACCGGATATTATTGCAGAGTGTGGTTTGTTGCCCCTGGCAATAGCGATGGTAGGGGCGATGTTGAAGGGGAAGCCAGATAAACGCTGGTCTTTCGTACTTGAGTTGCTCAGAAACGCACAATTGGATGAGGTTAGTGCTGATTTGCCCTACCCCTACACTAATCTCATGCATACGATCCAGGTGAGTGTGGATGATTTGGCTGAAGATGCTCAGAAATGTTACCTTGATTTTGCATTGTTTCAGGACGATGTGGCAGTCCCTGAAGAGGTTCTCATTAGCTTGTGGGAGGCTGATGGATACACGAATGTAGCGTCAGTGAAGACGATTGATCTCTTGGTTGAGCGGTCTTTGATGCATCAAAGCCAAGCGGATGCGACCCTCACACTCCACGATCTTCAACTGGATTATGTACGAAGAAAGATAACCGATCTTCCGGCCCAACACAAACGGCTGCTGAAAGCCTACAACCCAGACAACCACCCCTGGCCCACAATCGCCCATGATGGCTATCTCTACTTCTATCTGGTGTATCATCTCCAGGAAGCAGGACGCCATGATGCCGTTCACGAACTATTGACAGGTTCCCCGGATTGGATGCACGTGAAGTTCAAGCAATGTGTGGGCGACACATCTTATGTCAATGACCTGGAGCGAGCGATTGAGAACGACACCGAGCCGTTGGACTATCCGGCACTTTGCCGTTTGGTGGAGCTCTATACATCTCGACATGTGGTGCATCATCGCAGCGGACGTTACAGTGATGAAACATTGAAAGCGATGGTCTGGGTGGGGCGGGAAGCGGAAGCCTTGAGCCATGCTCGTTTGCGTTCAGAAGCAGACAAAAAGTTTAACAGCCTGATGGCCATCCAGACCGTATGGCACAAGAAACACCCAGGAGAGCATCTCGTACCCTGGGATGAAATTCGAGAAGCTGCCTATAGTATCCAGCCTGGGTCTGATCAGGCGAAAGCGTTGAGCGAGATCGCCTCGATGCTGGCGCAGTTGGGTGACCAGGATGAGGCGCGGCGGGTGCTGGAGGAAGCCTTATCGGTGGCGCAGGCTATCCAGGATGGGTCTGACCAGGTGAAAGTATTGAGCGACATCGCCCAGACACTGGTTCAGTTGGATGACCAGGGTGAGGCGCGGCGGGTGCTGGAGGAAGCCTTATCGGTGGCGCGGGCTATCCAGGATGGGTCTGCCCAGGTGAAAGTATTGAGCGACATCGCCCAGACACTGGTTCAGTTGGGTGACCAGGATGAGGCGCGGCGGGTGCTGGAGGAAGCCTTATCGGTGGCGCGGGCTATCCAGGATGGGTCTGCCCAGGTGAAAGTATTGAGCGACATCGCCCAGACACTGGTTCAGTTGGGTGACCAGGATGAGGCGCGGCGGGTGCTGGAGGAAGCCTTATCGGTGGCGCGGGCTATCCAACATAAGACTGCCCAGGTGAAAGTATTGAGCGACATCGCCCAGACACTGGTTCAGTTGGGTGACCAGGGTGAGGCGCGGCAGGTGCTAGAGGAAGCGTTATCGGTGGCGCGGGCTATCCAACATAAGACTGCCCAGGCGGGAGCGTTGAGGGAGATCGCTCCGATGTTGGTGCAAGCGGGTCAGGTTAAGGAAGCATTATCAGTGGCGCAGGCTATCCAGGATGAGTATTCCCAGGCAGGAGCGTTGAGGGAGATCGCCCCGATGTTGGTGCAAGCGGGTCAGGTTAAGGAAGCGTTATCAGTGGCGCGGGCTATCCAACATAAGACTGCCCAGGCAGGAGCGTTGAGCCAGATCGCCCCGATGCTGGCGCAGTTGGGTGACCAGGATGAGGCGCGGCGGGTGCTAGAGGAAGCGTTATCGGCGGCGCGGGCTATCCAACATAAGACTGCCCAGGCGGAAGCGTTGAGCCAGATCGCCCCGATGCTGGCGCAGTTGGGTGACCAGGATGAGGCCGGGCGGGTGCTGGAGGAAGCCTTATCGGCGGCGCGGGCTATCCAACATAAGACTGCCCAGGCGGGAGCGTTGAGGGAGATCGCTCCGATGTTGGTGCAAGCGGGTCAGGTTAAGGAAGCGTTATCAGTGGCGCGGGCTATCCAGGATGGGTCTGACCAGGTGAAAGTATTGAGCGACATCGCCCAGACACTGGTTCAGTTGGGTGACCAGGATGAGGCGCGGCGGGTGCTGGAGGAAGCGTTATCGGTGGCGCGGGCTATCCAGGATGGGCATTACCAGAGGATCGCGTTGAGCGACATCGCCCAGAGGCTGGCACAAGCGGGTCAGGTTGAGGAAGCGTTATCGGCGGCGCAGGCTATCCAGGATGGACATTACCAGAGGATCGCGTTGAGCGACATCGCCCAAACACTGATGCAAGCGGGTCAGGTTGAGGAAGCGTTATCGGCGGCGCAGGCTATCCAACATAAGACTACCCAGGCGGAAGCGTTGAGGGAGATCGCCCCGATGCTGGCGCAGTTGGGTGACCAGGATGAGGCCGGGCGGGTGCTGGAGGAAGCGTTATCGGCGGCACGGGCTATCCCGTCAGGGTATTACCAGGCGGAAGCATTGAGCCAGATCGCCCAGACGCTAGCCCAGTCGGGTCAGGTTGAGGAAGCGTTATCGGTGGTGCAGGCTATCCAGGATGGGCATTATCAGAGGATCGCGTTGAGGGAGATCGCCCAGAGGCTGGTGCAAGTCGAGCAGTTTCAACGGAGTTTGGAAACCCAACCGATGACGACACTTGAAGATTGGGTCATGTATATCAGCCAGTGGTACGAACCACTTCAATCGGCATATCCTGATGAGCCACATCCAGATGCGTTCTTTAAGATGTTGCAACGATCATTGCACATCCTGGGTTGGGAGGTTGATTTGTGGCTGGATATAGCAAGCATTTTGGATGGTAAATCGATTCAGTCCAATTAAGGCTTGATTATCACACTTCAGTTATTGGTTTGGGATATCTCATCTCAGTTAATGAAAAAGCGTGCCTCGAAGGACACGCTGAATTGATCGTGGGAGGACTCGAACCTCCAACCAATTGATTAAGAGACAATTGCTTGCCTTTTGCCTAAGCGGTCATATGCCAAAGTATACTCCATTTTCGAACCGCGTCTAGTTATTCATGTCCAAAGGCAGCAAGTCGCCGTCCCGTAACAAGCTGGACAAGGGACTGTGCTGCTCATGTAAGACCGCCAGTTCTTCGCTATGGAACACACCTGCTGTGCATCAAAGCCTGTTCATCCCCGATATGGTAGACATTAATCACTCTCTGGCAGCAATTCGCAGGGATAGCGGCCAAATGTGATTAAACTATGCCGCTCATTGACAAGCTCATTCCGATTGAATTTGAGCAATCGAACTGTCACACGCCCCTCTGGTGTAAGGGGTTTGATGATGGGACCATCCAGACGAAAGTGGTTATCCCACTTCTGCTGTCTAGGATTATAGAGCGAGGTCAGTTTCCCCGTTTTGGGGTCAATCGAACCAATGTCACTCCCCTTGAATGCATTGCAATTCGGGCAACTCCAGGAAAGATTGTCCAACTCCGTTTCACCACCATGTTTCTCTGCGATGATGTGATCAACCTGAAAAGAAAAGGTGTTGTCTTCCTGGCTCAAGCGACAATATTCGCAACAGTTCGCTGCCCGCATAATCACCTGACGGCGGAGTTCTGCACTAATATAGGTCATGCCTCAGTCAGTTTCTCACGTGCCCGGATCTTCAACAGGTTCATGAAGTGGTTCATTCGCAGAAACTCGTCCAACTCTGCCTGACCTTCGGCCGTTAAGGAATCCTGCCGATTACGCTCTAGCAGATCGCTTAGGCGCTGCTCCAGTCTGTCAGATGGCTTGAAAGCGATGATATCCTCTGGTGTTGGTGTAGAAGCAATAAAGTCAATAATCTCTGAAAACAGGGTATTTGGTTGTGCTACTGCCATACGCTATCCCTCATCATTTCATCCAGTTTATCACGACTGATGGGCTTATGCGGCAGATCATTGATCTGCAAGCCAGGTAGGTGTGAACGGAGTTCACTGCGCATCCGTCTCCAAAGGCAGCAAATTTCCATCACGCAGCAGGCTGGACAAGGGGCTGTGCTTCTCATGCAAGGCCGCCAGTTCTTCACTGTCGAACACCGCGTAGTAGCTGGCAGTGGTGTTGATGTTCTTGTGCCCCAGCAAGCGAGCTAGGGTCGCTAAGTCCCCCCCGTTGCGCAGATACTCCCGTGCAAAGTTGTGACGAAAACTGTGGGGGTTGACCCGCCCCCGCACATCAGTCCGTTGCTTGAGCCGCTTGAGTACCTGGTTGAAGCCGGATTCAGAGAGACCATGACCCGTGTTCATCGAGGTAAAAACAGCATCTGAGTGCGACGGTCTGACTTTGAGCCATCGATCTAGCGTCTGAGCGGTGTAGAAGGTGAAGACCACCACCCGACTGACTGCCCCCTTCTCAAAGACAACTGCTCGCCGGTCAGCCAGGTGCAGATTGCTCACTTGTAAGGTGACTAGTCCACCGCGTCGGCAACCGGTATCGGCCAGGAAGGTCAGGATAGCGCGGTCTCGGCAGCCTGCGTCATCGTCGCCAGTGGCCTCAAACAGCTTGATGAAATCAGCCGATTGAAGCGCTTTGGGCTGGGGGTTGCGTTGGCGTGGTCTGCGGATGCGGCTCATGGGGTTCTTGGGCAGGTCCAATTCAAGCGCCAGCCAGTTCCACAGCGCATGAAGGGCGGTGATATGACTGGTGACACTGGCGTCACTCAGTCCGCCCGCCTCAGTGGGTTTCTGTTTGGCGTTGACGTAGCGCTGTGTGCGAGAGCGGAGGGAAACGATGTATTGCCGCAATTCCTTGGTGGTGATGGTGTCGATGGGTCGTTCCCCAAAACTTGCAACAAAGGGTGAGAGGATGGAAGCATACCAGGTCACTGTGGTTTCGGTCCGCCCATCCGCACCAAGTGCAAGCAGGAAGTCTTGTAATGCATCGTCAAGGGTCATCGTCTACTCCTGATGATCTTGCGGAGCACCTTGGCATAGGCCCGCTGAAACGCCTTTGGGCTGTCACTATCGTCGGGGAAATGATCCTGACACACGTAGTATGACGTGGTATCTAGCTCGATGACGCGCCAATTGCTTTCCCGTTTGGCGTCAGACTGCTCCAGCTTGCCACAAATGTGACAAATCATGGGTTCACCTTGAAAATAGTTCATGGTCCCTCCTGATAGTGGTTAGCGTTGCTCGGTATCAATTGGAGCTGCTTCATGTGATTCCGGGGGGTGTGCAAGGGGGGCAGCTTCAACGGAGTTTGGAAACCCAACCGATGACGACACTTGAAGATTGGGTCATGTATATCAGCCAGTGGTACGAACCACTTCAATCGGCATATCCTGATGAGCCACATCCAGATGCGTTCTTTAAGATGTTGCAACGATCATTGCACATCCTGGGTTGGGAGGTTGATTTGTGGCTGGATATAGCAAGCATTTTGGATGGTAAATCGATTCAGTCCAATTAAGGCTTGATTATCACACTTCAGTTATTGGTTTGGGATATCTCATCTCAGTTAATGAAAAAGCGTGCCTCGAAGGACACGCTGAATTGATCGTGGGAGGACTCGAACCTCCAACCAATTGATTAAGAGTCAACTGCTCTGCCAATTGAGCTACACGACCCGGATGATTTTTTATTATAGCAAGGTCAATAGGGGCGTCAAGAGGTGAATCCCGCAGGGCAATCGCTTCAAAATGAACATTCATGTCACAACAGCTAGAAATAGACTTATAGGGACAAACCCGAAAAACGGACACGTGACGGCGTGTCCCTACCAACAGGTTGTGAACCATTCTGGACTAGATAAAAGATTTGGTGCGATCACCCTGGTGAATCCCGTCCCTTAGTATGAGACCCATCCTTCCAAAATCATATTCGATTGTGACACCTGTCACTAAAACTGCCCCACCGGTCAATCTATACTACAGACAAATAGGGTGTATGGAGGAGGTCAGGTTGAACAAACACTTACTGAGTATGGTTTGTTTTGGTCTGGGCACTTTCATAGTTTCACTTGGATTTGCTCTGGTGATGCCGGCCTGGGCGACCCCGGCACAGAATCATGACCCTGCTGATAACACAACTTGCCTGAATTGCCACATAGACCAGGAACGCCTAACAAAATTGGCCCCGGCTATCGAAGAAGAGCAACTGGAAGAAGCGCTCTCATCTGGCCCTGGCTGAGGTGGCTCGGTGGTTCCGGTGGAGCCATGGGAGCGCGTCTGGATTGACGCTGAGACGTATGCACAGGATGTACACAGTCATATCAACTGCACCGAATGTCATGGTGGACGGGCTGTTGATGATTTCGAGCAGGCACATAACGGCATGGTGACAAAGGTCGTCAACAGCCCTACTGTGTGTGGGCGTTGCCACGTTGACAATGGCGAACCTGCCTTTAACAGTCTGCACAATACGTTGCGCGGTTATGATACTGCACTGTACGCCCGCAGCGCACCTGAACACCACGAAACCATTGAGGAGATGCAGGCCAATCATTGTGATTCGTGTCATGCTTCCTGTGGTGATTGCCATGTCAGCCAGCCGAGTTCGGTTGGGGGGGGCTTGCTGGAAGGCCATATCTTTGTATCAAAGCCGTCCATGAGCCAGAACTGCACTGCCTGTCATGGCAGTCGTGTAAAGAACGAGTTCTATGGCTCGAATGAAGGTGTACCCAGTGATGTGCATTTCCGGGCGCGGATGGACTGTTCCGAATGTCATACTGAAGAAGTCATGCATGGCATGGGCATGGCAGATGTGAATCATCGTTATGATGGCGCACAAGACCCTTCGTGCGAAAGCTGCCATCCCAACACAATGAGCGCAGACTCAGACATCCGGCAACATCAACTGCATCAACCGGACACCATGGCCTGTCAAGTTTGCCACAGTACATCGTATATCAACTGTGTGAACTGTCATGTGGAGCAGACTGAAGACGGCACACCGTTCTTTACGGTTGAGGACAACTTTATGGGCTTTTATGTCGGTCTTAACCCGGAGCGAACGGAAGAACGCCCATACAAGTATGTGCCTGTGCGTCATGTTCCCATAGATCGGGATTCGTTCAGCTATTACGGCGATGATCTGTTACCGAACTTTGACGCCCGTCCGACTTGGGTTTATACGACACCTCATAATATTCAACGCATCACACCGCAATCTGAACGCTGTATGCGTTGCCATGAGAATCACGATGTTTTCCTAACACCTGATGATGTCGCTGCTGATGAATGGTTGGCGAATCAGGACGTGATACTGGAAGAAGCACCAGAATAGGTCTTGAGATGCTTGCTTAGCGCAAGCATAGAATGTAGGAGAAACACAATGAACAAAACGTTTCGTCTTTTTCTGATGATCTTCACCCTCTCGATGATGGTGATTATGCCTGGTGTTGCTGCACAGGATGCCGATGTTGATGTCGTGGCGGACATCGTAATCCCACGATTGGAAGCATACAATGCCAATTTGCCCGACCACTATGGTACGATCAAAGTGGATGCTTTCCTGGAAATGTTGGCAGAAAATGATGATCTGATCATCCTGGATGTCCGCGAATTGGCCGAGGTCGAAGAAAGCGGCATTATCGAAGGGTCGATCAATGTCCCGCTGCGGACACTAGGCGAAAACCTCGATCTGCTGCCCGATCTGGAAGCGGAAATTGTCGTGATCTGCAAGGCCGGTTTCCGAGCGACCATCGGCATGACAGCACTCCATGTCCTGGGTTATGAGAATGCAAAGGTGCTGGTGGGTGGTTTTGGAGCCTGGGTTGGTGAAGACCTTCCCGTCGTTGAAGAAGCCGCCGAAGTCGAGCCAGATGACATTCCTGAAGATATTGACCCGCTGTTGCTGGAACATGTCGCAAGTTATCTAGCTGAACTTCCACAGGGTTGGAATGCGGTCAAAGCCGTTGGCTTTTTTGAAGAAACTTTTGAGGCCGAGCCGGATATGCTGATTGATGTGCGCAGTGAAGGCGAATGGGAAGATCCAGGCTATATTGAAGGCGCGACCCACATCTGGATTGATGAGTTTATGCCCAATCTGGATAGGGTTCCTGAAGATCTAGAAAGCAACATCGTCGTTTATTGTGCCAGTAGCTATCGTGGTGGGATTGTAGCGACTATGCTGGGCCTGATGGAATATGAGAGTGCCCGCAATATGGCGGGTGGCATCAAGGCCTGGATTGCGGCTGATCTCCCTGTTGTCATGAACTAGGGCAAGAAGATCATCACACAATTGAATAGCTTTGATACGGGCGGGCTGTATGGCTCGTCTTTTGAGTCCAACTGATGTGACTTCATGACCCGATGCGCTATACTCGGCCCATGTTTGATGATAAACCAATCGATAAGAACCATGACTACCGAAACTATTCAAATCTTGTTTGACCATGTGACCGTCCGCGATTTTGCTGATACCCCCTTGGATGGCGAGACCGTGCTGACGTTGCTGCGGGCAGCACGACGTTCACCCACCTCATCTAACATGCAAACCTACAGCATGGTGGTTGTTCGTGACCAGTCCATTAAAGAGCAGCTTGCCGACCTCGCAGGGGGGCAACAACATATTATCACCTGCCCAGTATTTATTGCCTTGTGTGCCGATACGAATCGTCTACATCAGGTCTGTGATTATCACAACACAACGCCATCTTCCGGCCTGGAACTGACCATGATTGCAACAATTGATGCGGCCCTGGTCGGGATGTCGTTGACCTCTGCAGCCGAGTCGATGGGGTTGGGTGCAGTGATGATTGGCGGCATGCGCAATGATCCGATGCGGGCCGCAAGCCTATTGGGCTTGCCACCCGGTGTATTCGTCACCTATGGCCTGTGCATTGGTTGGCCTGCCAGTCGCCCGCAGCAGAAGCCCCGTTTGCCTGAAGAAATGGTGATCCACTTCGAGCAATACAACAATTCCGACACACATGACTTAATCAAAGCGCATAATCAAGAGATGGCGGAACACTACCGTTTATTAGGACGAGACACCCCTGATGATGCCTGGAGCCAACCGATTGCGAGCCGTGTTTCTAAACCGGTCCGCACACATTTGCGGGCAGCACTTGAATCGTTGGGTCTCGGTTTTGATTGATGTTTAGATATTTGAGGGAATAGACCAACCATGTTAACGCAAGAGCAGATCAATTTTTACCATGAGAACGGCTACCTCGGTGTGGAGCATGTGCTTTCTGCCGAGGAATTGGATGCATTGCGGCGCGTGACAGACGAATTTGTTGAGCAATCACGCCAGCATATCGAACACACCAAGGTCTATGACCTGGAGCCAGGGCATACACCACAAGAGCCTCGCCTACGACGCTTGAAGAATCCGATTTTGCACCATGAAGTCTATGCACAAACCATCCGCCATAACAAGATTCTGGACATCGTGGAGCAGTTAATTGGCCCCGGTGTTCGCACTAATGGCAACAAGCTCAACATGAAACTCCCGTCGTTTGGCAGTGCTGTGGAATGGCATCAGGATTGGGCATTTTATCCACACACCAATGATGATCTGCTGGCGGTGGGCGTGGCGATTGATGACATGAACGAGGAAAACGGCTGCTTGATGGTCGTCCCGGGTTCGCATAAGACCGACCTACTGAGCCATCATCAAGATGGGGTGTTTGTGGGTGCAGTTAGTGACCCCAATTATGATCCGATGGATGTGGCAAAGATCACCCTCCCAGCGGGTGGCATCTCTATTCATCATACCCGGATATTGCACGCCTCGACTCCGAACCATTCAGCAAACCCACGTCGCCTGTTACTGTTCCAATATTGCTCGATTGATTCGTGGCCACTGCAAGGCTTTTCCAACTTTGATGATTACAAAGCGAGCATTCTGCGCGGTGAGCCAACTCAATGCCCACGTATGGTCGCGGCTCCAGTGAGCATCCCGCTGCCGCTGCCAGACCGGACCGGTTCGATCTATGAGATTCAAACTGCATTACAAGCCAAAGTGATGGCGAGGAAATAGTGTTTGATAACCTGGAACACGGTTACGAAGAACGACATGGCGACACACTATATTACTGGAAGGCGACAACGCTCTGGAAACTGGCGGAGCCGCTTCCAGTTGAGCATGTTCCGCTTGAGAGCTTCGATTGGACGAATGATAACTTCCAGTGTGGGTCGTTGAGCGATCCTCCCTTATGGCGTGACATCGGCGACCATACAAAACGCATCCTGGCAGCCGATTTGGATTATCCCATTATCATCTCGCCTAAAGGCAGTGTCATGGACGGGATGCACCGCATCTTGAAGTGCTATGCTTTTGGCTTGCCGATAGTTTCGGCGGTGCGCCTGTCCGAAATGCCGCCACCGGATAGGGTCACGGCTTTGGGGTAGCAACCAATGTACCCAAGAGATATCCAATTGTCAGCGTCCCTCAGATATACTCAACACTGAGATCAACAGGATCAGCTGTATCAATAACTAGGGAAATCTTGTTTTTTCCATAGAAAATTGGCGCGGGGACACCATCGAACCTTCGGTTCACCTTGAGCGGGGGCCAACCTTTGGTTGGGGGGTGAACTGAACGGTCGATGTCCTTTCTCACTAAACGAATGATTGTCTCTCTCAGAAGAACGTGTTATAATTTGTTTACTATGACTAATCAAACGCGACATGCTCATGATAACATCAACTCTCATCTGGTATGGTGTCCCAAATATCGTCGCCCGGTTTTGGCAGGCGATGTTGGTCCTGGAAGGTCATGTATTGAACTTGACCGTGCAAGACGATCATTTGCCTCGTTTCCCCCAACGATGGCAATTAACTCAATCATGCACAGAGTAAAAGGTGCAACTGCGAAAGGAATTCCCACACCTGAAATCCCGATTGCCTTCCCTGTGGCCTCGTTTGTATTATGCAGAAACAGCAGGTCACGTATCGGCTGAGACAATCCAGCGATAGATTGACGAGCAAAAGGGTCAGTAGGTGATACATACACTGGAATACTGCCTGTATCCCAGCGAAAAGCAGCACGAGATGCTCAACGAAATCCTGCGCTTGTCCTGCTGGGTCGACAACCACGCCCTGGCTGATCGCCGCAAACGCTGGCAGGGATCGCGCTACAGTGTCACCTACAACGAACAATCTGCGATGTGGAAACAGTGGCGCAACGAGGAACCGGAAGATAATCCGCTTCAGCTGCTGAATGCGAACGCTAGGGTGCAGGTCTTGCGCTGGTTAGATAAAGCCTACCGCGAGTTTATGCAAGGCAAACGGGGCCGTCCCCGCTTCAAAAACTGGCACCGGTTTGATAGCGTCAACTACAAGCCCGGTGACGGTGCTGGCCTCAAAAATGAAAAACTGCGGGTGCAGAATGTCGGCCTGTATAGAGTATTGAGGATAACTCCTGAGGTAGCTTTCTCACATCGTAACCCCGTAGAATAACCACTTTCAAACCTTAATTTTGCTTTGGAGATGGGCTCTGGAAAGTGAATGGGAGTGAGATCGGGTCCGTCTGTATCAGATACGGCGTCAACATCCAGAATGGACGGTGCAGCAGCTCGCAGATGCAGTAGGACGGTGCTTGAGTTGGGTCAAGAAATGGCTGAAACGTTTCCGTGAAGCTGAACAGCCTGCACTGGATATGTTTAAAAGTCGCTCACGTGCGGCGCAACGCCGCCCACGTGAGGTGGTGCGGGTTGTGCGAGACGCCATTTTGAGCTTGCGCGATAGTTTGAAGGAGCGTTATGGTCGCGTTGTCGGCGCCAAAACTCTTCTTTAGCATCTGCATCGTGATCCTGTAGTGCAACAACAAGGCCTCGCTGTTCCCCGATCAACCCGCACCATCTGGAAGGTGTTGAAGGAGGGCGGGCGTATTCCAACCCGAGTGCGCTACCATCAGCCCATCGAGCGTCCAGACCCAATGCAGCATTGGGAAATGGACTTTGGTCAGATTAGTGATGCCGTTGAGTTTCTAACCGTTCTTGATCGCGGTCCCTCCATCCGGGTTGATACTCAGCCCGATCTCACTTCGATGGCTGTTACCAGCCTGTTCATTTCGCACACTAAAGCATGAATGTCTGTGGGTTGATCCACCGGAAAACTGGGTCGAGGCCGGGGACTTGCTGGAACTTTACCGCTCCTTCTACAACCATCAGCGTGCGAACCAGTCTCTAGCATGTGGAAATCGACCGCCGTCTGAGGCGTTTCCACAACTACTTGCGCTACCGCATCTTCCACAGACAATCGACCCTGACCGCGGGTGAGACTACTGTCATAACCAGCTTGTCCGGCGGCGAGCGGACCAGAGTGGTCGCGTCACTGTTGGACCTCCTGATTATCGGGTTGGTAAACGCTATGCCAGGCAGCGTATAGCAGTTCTACTCAATGCCAAGCAAGGCGTTTTTCAACTGTTGGTTGGTGGGGCAATCGTCGCAGAGCATGCAATCCGAGGGTTGATCCGTCATCCGATGGCATTCGAAGGCTAGCTTAAGCACATGCTTGAGCAGACACGTCGGTCTCGCGACAGCAAGCGGTAAGCGCCGCACAACATCTCACTACATTCCGTAACATCCCTATACTGCCCCATCGCCTAACATAGGCCACGATCTTGGTAAACCAATTCGGGAGTTATCCTCAATACTCTATACAGGCCGACATTCTGGATACGCAGTTTTTCATTTTTGAGGCCAGCGCCATCACCGGGCTTGTAGTTGACGCTATCGAACTGGCGCCAGTTTTTGAAGCGGGGACGTTCGCATTTGCCTTGCATGAACTCCCGGTAGGCTTTGTCCAGCCGGCGCAAGACCTGTTGACCAGCCGAAGCGGATTGTTGTTAGGTTCTTCATTGCGCCACTGTTTCCACATCGCAGATTGTTCGTCGTAGGTGACGCTGTAGCGCGACTCCTGCCAGCGTTTGCGGCGATCAGCCAGGGCGTGGTTGTAGAACCAGCAGGACAGGCGCAGAATTTCGTTGAGCATCTCGTGCTGCTCATCGGTTGGGTACAGGCGGTATGTATCACCTACTGACCCTTTTGTTCGTCAATCTATCGCTGGATTGTCTCAGCCGATACGTGACCAGCAGTTCCAGCATAGTATGAACGAGGCTACAGGGAAGGCAATCGGGATTTCAGGTGTGGGAATTCCTTTCGCAGTCTGTGCATGATTGGGTTAATTGCCATCGTTGGGGGAAACGAGGCAAATGATCGTCTTGCACGGTCATGGTCAACACATGACCTTCCAGGACCAACATCGCCTGCCAACACAGGTCGCCGATACTTTGGACACCATACCAGATGCGAGTTGATGTTATCATGAGCATGTCGTGTTCGATTAGTCATAGTAAACAAATTATAACACGTTCTTCTGAGAGAGACAATCATTCGTTTGGTGAGAAAGGAGGTCGACCGTTCAGTTCGCGGCGCGCGAACCTCTGGTTCGACCCCCAACCAAAGGTTGGCCCCCGCTCAAGGCGAACTAAAAGTTCGATGGTGTCCCCGCGCTGATTTTCGATGGCACGGCGGTCAAACTAAAGAAGCGAGCATAGGGGTATCGGGGCAAATCGATCCTATTGAGATAACACGCTAACCTATTCCTAGACAAATTCCGTTTAGAAACCATGATCGTTGTGCCCCTTGAGCATGAGCGCCTATATACAAAAATCCCCTTTTCGCGTAAGATGAATATCCCGAAAGGAGAATGAAATCGAGCGCATTTGTCGTGAATATTGACCCGAAATACCTGGAAGTATCCTTTGAATCAGTAGGCATCCGCAACTCACAAAAGCGGCTCAAAGGCCTGATCGCTGAAGTCGCCGTCCAGCCCATCAAAGAATATGAAAATGAACTGCTGAACAACTTCGATCTCGTCGAGGCGATTCTGCTGCGTCGCATCTCACATGCCATCACCTACTGGTGTCAGAACAAACATGACCCCACCGTGCCGCGCTTGAGCAACATGATGAGCCAGATCACCAACGCTAGCAAAAATGATTTGAGCCTGGAAGACTTTTATACCAGCGAGGTCAAATATGCCATGTACTCGTTGGGGCCGACGTTGGGCTTGAACGTCCCAGCAGATTATGAGCCGAGTATTCAGTTTTTTGCCGACGCCCTGGCGGAAATTGGTAATAACCAGCCCGAACTGATGCAAGATGATGAAAGCGACTATGCTTTTGATTTAGCCATGGATTATGACGACAACGATCAACTCGTTGTTGATCTGGATGAAATTAACCTTGAAGGCCAATTCACCGAACTAGCGGAGTTGGTTACATATGATGAAGCAAAAGTGGAAGAACCTATCGAACCAGAACGTGCCATCGTCGCCTCTGACCCCACCGAAGTCATTGAAGTGCCGGAACAAGCGGTTCAGAGCAGCGTTTTACCTATCACCGCCGAAGAAGCCTGGCATCTGATCTATGGCTTAATCGGTTATCCCAGCGAATACATCCAGGAGACCATGCTCCCACGCTGGCACCAACATCCTGAAGCCTTTGATAAAGATCGTCGCTTCTTGTATGGTCTCTTCATCGATACCATCCGCAACGCTTCCGGCCTGCAACACATCGCCGGGAACTATACCTTCTCAGATCGCAATGCCAGCATCGACCAACTATGGACGCATTACTTCGCCGATCTTTCGCAGAATGTCGCGCCCATGTTGGCGGCTGCCAGGCTTGATCATAGCGCCAACGATCCCTGGTATCGCAAGCTGGGGCAAAAGCTTCAGAAAGAACTGGGGAATTTCTCTGCAATCTGGTTAATTGCTTTGGGTATCGCGTTGATTTTTGACGGCTTGACCACCTATATCTCGCTCGATCAAACCCCGATGGAAGGACCAATGGTCTTGATGTTCACCATCCTGATTACAGCCTTGTTCCAAATTGCTGACCAATTGGTGATTAGCTATCGCAAGAAAGAATTTGAAGCCGAAGCAATGGCTGCCAAGTTCCACGCCCAATACGAAGGGCTCACTCAAACGGTTGAGAATCTGCCCATCACTAGTGAATCCTATGTGCAATTGAGCATGAACAAATCACAATCTCATGCCGACTGGAAAGCCGCAGAAGACAATCGCAAGATGGCCCGACGCGGACGCTTCTGGTCTGCTCGCATCGCTGACATTAACGTGATCGTCACGGCCTATGGTTTTAGCTATATGTTCCTGAACGCCAGAGAACCCATGTTCGCCCTAGTACAGCAGGTTGAGAACATTACCGCCAACGCCTGGGATCAAGTCGATCCTTGGGTATTCCTGATGGTCGGTCTGGCGGTGACGGTCTCGTTTGTAGTCAACACAGCACAGCGCACAGAGATTCTGGGCTGGTCCATGCGACGCATGAAAAAAGAAGCGTGACCCCTTCTCTCGCATTCATCAAATAATTGAGGAAATACGCCATGATCGGCATTATTTTGATTGTGTTGTTGGCGATCCTGAATGGTGTCTTTGCCATGTCAGAAGCCGCCATCATCGCTGTCAATCGCTTGCGCTTACAGCAGCGAGCAGATGCGGGCAGCCATCAGGCACGTCAAGCCCTTGATTTGGCAGAATCGCCAGATCGATTCCTGGCAACTGCCCAAATCGGCATCACCCTGATCGGGATTCTGACAGGCGCATTTGGCAGCGTCACCCTTTCCGATGATCTGAGCCAAATCCTTGAGCCGATTCCTATATTAGGACAATACAGCACCAGTCTGTCTGTTGCCATCATTGTCCTGTTCATCACCTATCTCTCGCTCGTCATCGGTGAGCTTGTCCCCAAGCGGATCGGATTGATCTATTCTGAGCAGATTGCGATGCACATCGCGGGGCCGATGCTGGGGCTAGCACAGGCAACTGCCCCAATCGTCACGCTCTTGAGTGTTTCCAGCACCGCCATTCTGCGTTTGCTGCGGCTGCGCGAAGAAGATGACCAGACCGCCACCGAAGCCGATATTCAGGCCATATTACAGCAAGGTGCAGAAACGGGAGAATTTGCCCGCACAGAGCCAGAAATGGTCGCCGGTGTCTTGAGCATGGATAGCACACCCGTGGTTTCGATCATGATTCCGCGTACCGAGATTATCTGGCTAGATACTGAAGCGGACATCAAACAGACCATCCTTCAAAACGAACGGACACGCTTCCCCGTTGCACAAGGCGATTTGGATAACTTCATCGGTTATGTCGAAACAAAGGACTTACTGAAACGCGCCCTGCAAAAGAAACCGCTTGATTTGCTTCCCAGCATCCGCGAACCGATCTTTATCGCTGAGATGGCACCGATTCTCAAAGCGTTGGAAGCCTTTAAACAGTCCCAGAAAGAACTGGGCATCGTCATTGATGAGTTCGGCGGAATCACAGGCATGATTACGATTAATGATATTCTGGAAGAAATTGTCGGTGATCTCGACCAAGAAGACCCGCAAGCCATTCAACGGCAGAATGGTTCTTGGTTGATTGATGGCTTGTATCCTATTCAAGACTTCGAGCAGTTGTTTAATGTCACCGTTGTTGACGATGCTTATTTTTTCCAAACACTCAGCGGATTCGTGCTGTCTCATCTGGGATATATTCCCCAGGTAGCCGACCAATTCGAGTGGGAAGGGTTGCGCATTGAAGTGGTCGATATGGACGGTAAACGGGTCGATAAGGTGTTGGTGAATCGCCTCTAAAACCTGACCTTTTCTTGCTAACCCTTATCTGTATAATGCCATGTCACCATGCAAGGCAGAGGGTTGATTATGCAATCGTTCATCATACGTTTCTTACAAATCACCAGCGGAACATTGATCGGTTCTATCGCCATTATCGTCTTCTATGCACCGTTCAGCATTGCCCCAACGGGTGTCTCCGGGATTGCCGTCATTTTGAACAATCTTTTGGGATTGCCCATCGGTTTGATGATCCTACTAGGCAATATTCCCCTATTATATCTGGCTCAGCGAATGCTCGGCGGCTGGCAAACCGTCGCCTGGACCATTTACATCCTGCTGGTCTATACCGCCATGATCGACATCTTCGCGCCGCTACTGCCCACCGATGGGATCAGTGACGACAATCTGCTTAATGCCATCTTCGCCGGGGTGATTGGGGGTGTCGGAGGGGGGCTAGTCTATCGGGCAGGCGCGACCTTCGGCGGCACAACCATCCTCTCGCTGATCTTGCAAAAGTATTATGGAATGCCTTTGGGTACAACGTTTCTCTACAGCAATCTAGGCATTGTTGTTCTGACAGGATTGTTCCTAGGCTGGGAGAGCGCCCTACTGTCACTGGTTGCGCTGATGATGGAAGGCTCCGCTTCGGATTACATCATGGAAGGCCCCAGTGTCGTTCGCACTGCCACCATCGTCACCAATAAATCACGCGAAGTCGCCGACGTTATCCTCTATGATATCGGGCGTGGTGTCACTGGATGGGAAGCGCAAGGCATGTATACTGCCCAATCCCGAAATGTCTTATTTGTCACCGTTCCCCGTTCGCAGGTTCGGGAATTGCGCGAGGTCGTCCTTCAGATTGACCCCGCGGCCTTTATTGTGATTGGACAGGGACACGTGGCCTATGGTGAAGGGTTTAAGCAGCCCACCCAACACTAATCCAGGACAGCCTACGCAGGCGTCGGTGCATCCTCTTCAATTAGGTGACGTTCACGGATGGCCTGCCAGAATGCTGCTGGAATATCGAATTGCAAGGCATCCAGATTGCTCTGTACTTGCGCAATGGAAATTGCACCAACTGCCAGGGTGGTGATGGCAGGGTGGGCATCCACAAATTGCAGCGCCGCGGCATTCAATGGTACGTTATACTCTTCACAAACCATACTGAGTTTGTCGACGTTGTCGCGGATGTGCTGCGGTGCATCTTCGTACTGGAACTTGGCATCTTTCACGTTGCCTGTCGCCAGAATGCCGCTGTTGAAAACACCACCCGCCAGAATCTTGATGGCTTTCTCCTGGCACAATTTCAAAAAGTTGAGGCTGGTTTGTTCGAGCAGGGTATAGCGCCCCGCCAGCAGGAACACATCAAAATCAGCGTTGCGGGCGAACTCCATCAACATTTCCCACTGGTTCATCCCGGCTCCAATCGCGCCAATCACCCCTTGATCGCGTAGTTCAGCCAATGTGGGGAAGGCTTCGTCTAGCGCCTGTTGAAAATGATCGTCCGGGTCGTGGATATGCACAATATCAAAATAGTCGATCCCCAAGCGTTCCCGGCTGCTTTCAATGCTGCGCATCACCGCATCCCTGGAATATTCAAACGTCAGACTCCGATCTGGTTGGATGATTCGTCCGACCTTGGTTGAGATCATGTAGGATTCACGTGGCACACCGGCAACCCCAAGCCCTACCTTACGCTCGGCTTCACCCGCACCATAGAGTGGGGCCGAATCAATCAGCGTCACATCTTGGTCCAGGCAAAAATGAATTAAGCCTTTTGCCTGTTCATCAGAAACATGAACGTCATATAACCCCCCTATTGGGGCGGTTCCCAATCCCACCCGGGGATAAGTTCTAGCCATATTAACTTCCCTTGAGGTATCCATCGTCGCACTCATGATAATACCATAGTTCTTCGTACAAAATACGTGAATGGGCCAAATCACCGGATAGCTCAAGGCGAACCGAAGGTTCGGCAAACACAAAGTCCAAATACACTTTGCGATTTTCGATTAGACTGATCGACGCAACCACCAGCACACCATATAATTGGGCTTTGTACTTAATCTGTATGCCGCTATGTAGTGACGGCTCACCCTGCTAAAGGCGAACCTTTGGTTCGAGGGCGCTTCTCAGGCTACGCACGTTCCAACGAACCACGTTAGCACCTGAAGGCCACGTCCTGGCCTACTTACTACTAGGCTACTGCAAGATCGAGGATATTCCGTGCAGCGTTCACGTCTCGATCCGCCGTGAACCCGCAATTTAGACACTGATGCGTACGAACCCGCAAGTCTTTCTTCACCATCGCACCACACCCGTGGCATCGCTGTGACGTGTTCTTGGGGTTGACCTTCACCACCTCAACCCCGGCCTCGATAGCCTTGTCGTCGAGGAGTTCGTAGAAGATACCCAATGCAACATCGTGCGCAGCACGGGACAAGTTGCCATTACGCAGCATGAAGCTGAGGCTCAGGTCTTCAATCGCAATCAGGCCGTAGGTGTCGACCAACTGGTGGACAACCTTGTGCCACCAATCCCGGCGCTGATTAGCGATCTGTTCCAGTTCCTTTGCCAGTTGATGCACTGCTTTACGCCGACGATTGCTGCCCTTCTTTTTACGGGCAATGCTGCGATGGAGAACCCGCAGCTTCTTGAGCGAGGCTTTCAACCACTGCGGGCTGTCGATCACGGTGCCAGCGCTCAGTGCCAGCGCGTGATGGATACCGACATCCACACCAACGGCGGGCTTCTGCGATGGGGCAGGTTCTCTGAACTCGGCTTCAACCTGGAGGCAGACATACCAGCCGGAGGGCTTACGCAGGATGATGATGTTCTTGAGCGGGCCATCGGGCAACGGACGATGCCACTTAACCGAAATCAAGCCGACATTCTGCACACGCAGTTTGCCGGTTTTCAGACCCGCACCATCGCCCGGTTTGTAGGTCACGCTATCGAACCGCCGCCAATTCTTAAATCTGGGTCGGCCACGCTTGCCTTGCATGAACTCCCGGTAGGCTTTGTCCAGGCGACGCAAGACCTGTTGCCCTGCGGTCATATTGACCAAGCGAAGTGGATTGTTGTTAGGCTCTTCGTTGCGCCACGCCTTCCACATCGCAGACTGTTCGTTGTCGGTCACGCTGTAGCGCGACTCCTGCCAGCGTTTCCGACGGTAAGCCAGGGAACGATTGTAGAGCCAGCAGGACAAACGCAGGATTTCGTTAAGCGTCTCTTGCTGCTTTTCGCTGGGATACAGGCGGTACTTGTAGGTGCGGATCATGGTGTCTATTTGACCTTGCCCTCGGCCATCTCGGCCAGGAGTTCACTCATCGCCAACAGCACCCACTCGTACAGCGTGACACGCCTGACGCTACCTGAGGGAAGGCCCAGTTGATCGGCAACCGTGTTGGCCACGTGCAGCGCGTCCTGCTCGAAGAGATGGCGGTAGGGTTCCACCTGCGTGCGCTTGAGCCAGTCCCGATTAACCTGGAACGGCTCAGCATATTCGGGTGGCCGCAGACTGCGCGGCTGGTGGGGATTGCGCAGTAACTGGCCTTCATCGACCAACTGGCTGATGAGGTATCTGAGCGCTCCCTCCAGGATTTGAAGTTCGTCGCTAATCTGCTTTTGAGTGGGTGAAAGATCATGCTCTTCAACGTAGGCGCTGACGAAATTAACGATCTGTTCTTTGCGTTCGGTTTTTAGTTCAACGGTATTCATGTGCTATACTCCTAGTAGTGAGGAGCGCGTACCGTCCAAAGTGCCGCGCCCCCTGTATGTTTTGGGATCGTAGTTGTTTAAGCTACGATCTTTTCAATTCGGTTGGTGGCGGGCAGGTAGCGGATGAAGTGATGTTCAGTGCGCCACTTGCTGAGGCGGTTGCTGTCGTCGGGCTGTACTCGCATGTAGAACGTGCCCTTGTGGAAATTGATTTCGGTGATGGTGCCGGTCTTGACGATGGGGGAGCCGCCGTAGGGTTCGGCATAGACGTACTCAATGTGGGCGCCAATCAGGTCGGTCAGTTGGGGGGTGCGGGGGTGAGATTTGTGGTCATTAGAGTATCCTTTTTGCTTGTTTTCGATACTCTAATTATAGCATGAAATGTTCGTTTAAAACGAACATTTTAATTTTTACTAATCTTTTGGTGTGAGGTGTTTCCCTGGTCTATACCCCTTGGTAGCTTCAGGGGAGATGTACCATGTAGAGCCTATTTGTACTGCACGGATAGTTTTTTGTTTCAGGCGACGAAGCACTCCATTTGTCGTCATGCCCATACGATACGCCGCCTGACGTGTATCGTACCAGCCGTCCATCACCTCGCTGAGATAAACAGGATTGCCCTGGTTGTCGGTTAGGATTTCGTCGCTCAAGGCCGGCTCCTTTCGTACCTCCTTATTATAGCAGACGGCGGGGCAGAGGCGGTTTCTATGTAAAAGTTGCCCCATTCTTCCCGTAAACCTGGAGTAGGGCAGTACAATCAAATTTGAAAGGGGAAGGCCGCCCTCCTTTCAGAGTAAGCATATCTGTGCTCAAATTAACATCTTACGGTTAGGCCGAGACTGCCTGAGGACATCAAGGCCCGGTGGTTGCCTAACGCGGCTTTTTAACAACTTCAGATAGCAGGTTGTGGCGAGTAGATCGCCGCGTAAAATCTGAATCGCACTTAAGAGAGAAACGAAAGTTCTCGGATGGGTCGGACTTTCATCAGTCCGCTGCATCCGTCAGGCGACAAGGGAGTGCGTTGGCACATGCGGAGCCTGAGAAGCACCCCCGAACTGAAAGTTCGCCGAACCTTGTGTTCGCTTTATCGGGGTGAGCCGTCACGGTGTCGCTAACCTTCTCCTCAGCAGGTTTATCAATAGCGCAGTTCGCTTTCCCTTCACCCGCCAGCACTCAGGCCATGTTTTCTGAACGTGCGGCGAACCTGCGGTTCGTTGCTCTGTGTCCCTACCGGCCACCTTGCCCAATGCCCGCACTACCTGGACACACAACTCAAAGCGCTCACACATCTTAGCAACACAAGTGATGGAGTTTGTTCTCCCAGATGGTGTTATCGGAACCGCGCCCAGAGCTTGGTGAGAAACCGGGCTTTGGGCGCGCTAGTCTTTCTTACGCACACTGATGATAAGCTGCCCTATTCCGACTAGGAGAGAAAGAATTGCAATCATTAGCATAGTGTCCACAATAGAACTCCTCTATAAATTTGCGTTGGTTGTATCTCGCTATACTTTTTCCCAAATATAGGCAAGTCGTCAGAATTTATCGCTCCTGCTCTGACCGAGCAAAATAGGGTATTTTAGACCAGTGACATCGTTCCAAAATCGCTGTCGGATTACAACTCAACAGAATGGGGTTGACAATCAAGGTAGATTTGGCGTTGTTGGAGGGGCCATGACGTAAAATTCACTGGAACATAGGCTACTTTAAGCTTATTTTTCCTCAAGATGCAGCACAAATCCAACCATGCTTGAGACAGCCCAACTGACTTTCGGATGGATTTGTTGACCCAGCGCGGTCACCAAAACGAATCGGGCAGATGTCCTGCGGCATCGCTTGATGGACTTACCCGTATCTGGGTCAATCTCAATTGATGGCTATGTTATTCGTAGGCTGGAAAGGGGAACCCCGATGATGCGGGCATATGATCCCAGATTTCAGGTATGATCTTCAACAATCCAAACTCGACAGCACGCGGTGATCTGCACCTGATTGCTGTTGGAACTGCAAGATCGGCAGTTAAACTTGGTCATAGACCACGACCACAATGCAGCGAAGAATATACTTGAGGCGGGGCATCGCCTCATACTGTCTCAGTTGGAAGAAGCCCCTGCTTTGGTAGGGCATCCGGTGCTAACGGCACAAGCCCACCGAACCTTTAGTTGGCTTCAAAGCGGGTTCCTAGAGCAGCTGGCGGATCAGAGCGGAGGATGGTCTGGAGTTGATCGCGTACCATCCGCGGTAGCAATGCGCCTAATCGCTGTGTTACTCGGCCGCTGCCCCTGCTGACAATCATTAGAGTCAGCAGCATCAAAATCCAGGGGAGCATATTCAATAGCACCAACGGAATCTCGATGTCAGGTGAACGTTGGATAGCCGAAGCGGTTGCCCGCAATCCTGCGAATAGATAGGCTCCGAACATCACACGGAAGGGATGCCAACCACCAAAAATGACAATAGCGAGGGCAATCCAGCCATCGCCATTCATCGGGGGATTAGCTGACCATCCGGCTTTGAGGCTGAGCGAATAACCTGCACCAGCTAAGCCAACCAGCGCACCACCCACAACCGTATAAATGTAGCGTAGACGATGAACATTCGTGCCGCGTGCGAAAGCTGCATGGGGATGTTCGCCGACGGCCCGTTGTGCCAGACCAGGGCGTGACCGAAACAGCCAGAACCACAACCCGATCACCAGAACATAGCTGAAGTAGACAAGCAGATCGTGATTGAACAGGATCTTACCTGCGATGGGTAGGTCGCTTAGGATGGGTAAGGGCATATTTGGAATGGTGGGACCAGATGCATTGTTATAGGGCTGGCCCAAGAAGGATGCCATATCTGCTGCCAGCAAGGTCAGGACAAAGCCCACCGCTACCTGATCTTGCCGTAGTTCGATAGAAGCCAGCGCTATAACTAGTGCGATGACGGCCCCGACTAGCATGGCAACCAGGATACCCAGGATAATCGATTCAAACGATTTGGCGGCGACAAATCCGAGCATCGCCGAGAGAAGGATACTACCATTGAGCGAGAGGTTAATCATGCCTGCCCGTTCGGTGATGGTTTCGCCAATGCTAGCGATGACCATGGGTGTTGCATTAGCGACCACGCTGTTCAAGGAATTAATCAGAGCTTCGTTCATGTAATCGACCTACAGGATTGTGATATCATAATAATAGCGCGTTCAGCTCGATTGCAAAACTGAATGTGTTGTGCCCCTATCTTTTTCTATCCGTCGGACGAAATGGAGTCTGAACGTATCCTGGAGTTATAGACGTAGTGAACCTAGGAGGGCAATCGTCCAATGCCAATTACAACTAAACGTCTGGGCGATAAACCCATAAAAACGCGGCAGGGGACACCCTCGAACCTTCGGTTCGCCTTGAGCGGGGGCCAACCTTTGGTTGGGGGGAAGGCCGCCCTCCTTTCAGAGTAAGCATATCTGTGCTCAAATTAACATCTTACGGTTCGGCCGAGACTGCCTGAGGACATCAAGGCCCGGTGGTTGCCTAACGCGGCTTTTTAACAACTTCAGATAGCAGGTTGTGGCGAGTAGATCGCCGCGTAAAATCTGAATCGCACTTAAGAGAGAAACGAAAGTTCTCGGATGGGTCGGACTTTCATCAGTCCGCTGCATCCGTCAGGCGACAAGGGAGTGCGTTGGCACATGCGGAGCCTGAGAAGCGCCCCCGAACTGAAAGTTCGCCGAACCTTGTGTTCGCTTTATCGGGGTGAGCCGTCACTATCGTTGTAACCTTCATTGATGAAATATCTGCCCAAGATATTGCTGAAATGTTCCGTCAAAGTGATGAACTTATAGAGCCAGACGAGCATCACATTTTATGATTCGTCCCGTAAAACCCACCAGCATTAGGCGGACCTCGGGTTCGGCTTGTGAGGGTGCAAGGTGATCGACCTGGGGTTTGCGCAGTTGATGTGCATTCTGGAATGGGTGGCTTTCAAGCGCGGTAAACGAGTTGTGAAGATAGACCGTTGGACGCCAACCACGCAAGTCTGCTCAGGCTGTGGGCAGAAGCACAAATTGGAACTGCAAGATCGGCAGTTAAACTTTGGGCATAGATCGTGAGCACAACGCAACGAAGAATATACTTGAGGTGGGCATCGCCTCATACTGCCTCAGTTGGAAGAAGCCCACGAACCTTTGGTTCGCGTTTTCCTGTGGGAGTATGTCACTTCGGTATGATGGGTATCGTTGGCAAGGATGTGTTGACCGCTGTTGACATGGTCTTGTGGGACATCAAAGGTAAGGCGCTTAATGCACCTGTACAGAAAAAATAGACTTGCTTAGACTACAGGAGTTAAACATGTAAACGACTCCGCGCTCAAGGCGAACCAGAGGTTCGGCCAACTGAAAGTTCAGGGGAGCTTTGCTCTGGCGCTGCAGAATCAACTGCATCCGAGCAGTATGGCTAGTTTACACCAGCCCGGCGACCCATATTGATCGCAGCGTTGTAATCAGCATGGGCAGAGGAGCCACACCGAGTACAGGAGACTGTATCTTGAGAAGGACGATTGTTCTTATCGACACAACCGCATACAGAACCCATCCGGCTGGTATTGCGCGGATCGACATAACGAACCAGAATGTAAAACGACGCTGCGTTTTCTTATCCAGTTTGTAAGCGTTCACAACCTTACCAATACATCGAACTGTTGAAAGGAGTAAGGCATGCGAAAGGTTGGCCCCGCTAATGCAGGGGGCTCCATGCCAACTTGCTATGAAAATTACCAAAATAGAAGTGATGCGTTTGAACTGGACACGCCCCAAACCCAAATCCAAACCTTGGCGCAGTTCCTGGGCAAAAGATGCCGAAGTTGCCAACCCAATGTCACGTTACCCCAAAGTCAAGCGGCATCGGAACTTGTGGACACCCCGCTGGGAGGAAGTCTTTTGCAAAGTGACAGTAGAAGATGGAACCTGGGGCGTGGGGAGCACGACACTGGGACGGGCCGCCGCCGCCATTATTGAAGATCATCTGGCCCCTAATCTGGTTGGTGAAGACTGTTTCGCCACCGACAAGATCGCGGATATGCTATTTCGCCTCACGAAACCCTATGGCTCAACCGGAGTGGCCTCTTATGCTGTCAGCGCCATTGATCTCGCGCTGTGGGATGTCAATGGCAAGCTGCTGGAAAAGCCCGTCTATGAACTGCTGGGTGGGCCAACGCAAGAGAAAATCTACTGCTATTCAACCGGTAATGATGTGGATTGGTACAGAGAACTGGGCTTTACCGCCTTCAAACTGGCCTGCCCTTATGGCCCTGCCGATGGGCTTGAGGGTATCCGCAAGAATGAGGAATTTATCGCCGATGCCCGCGAGACTATTGGGGATGAAGCAGAACTGATGCTCGACTGCTGGATGGCGTTTGATGTGGATTACGCGGTACGGCTGGCAGAAGCTTTGCGCCCCTATCGGCTGAAATGGATGGAGGAATGTCTGCAATCGGAAGATATGGATGCTCATCTGGCTTTGCGCAAACGGCTGCCCTGGCAAACGCTGACCACAGGCGAACACTGGTACACAATCGTGCCTTTCCAATGGGCGATGCGCCATCAGGTGGTGGACATCCTGCAACCCGATATTGCCTGGGTTGGTGGTCTTTCGGTGTGTAGGAAGATCGCGGTGCTGGCCGAAGCCAGCGGAACTGAGGTTATTCTTCATGCAGGTGGTTTCACACCTTTTGGTCAGCATTTCAGCTTTGGTACGGCGAATGTACGTTGGTTGGAAGCTTTCGTCAGTAGTGATCCTGGTATTCCATTGGAAGATGTCCGGCGTTTACCGGGTATGGCTGTGCCCAAGGATGGGTATCTGATTCCCAACGATGCGCCCGGTTTTGGTCTGGAAATTGAAGAAGAGTGGCTGACGCCGTTCTTTGCCTAGAAAGCGTGGCCATGACACAACGCGCACGAATTGAGTATGTCATGTGACGGCTCATCCCGCTCAAGGCGAACACAAGGTTCGGGGGTGTCCCCGCGCCATTTTTCTATGGATTTAACGAAGGGTGTTTCGCTCGCGATTGATCGTATCCATAACTGCGTTAGGTTTGGCAACCCCTTTGAACAAGAAATACCCTTCTGTGCTGGCGGTCTGGCACAACACATTACCAAACTTGAAGATTGTCGCCATAAAGCCGTGAATCTCGATACTAATGTCCTGTACGTTATGCAAACTGGCGGTACTGACCTGATGATGAAAAGGATGGGCACGCACCGAGTCAACGAGACGTTGATTGGTGATAAGCCACTGATCGTTCTGATAACGATACCAGAAAGAGATGATGCCCAAAACGGAGCTAAGCCCAAAAATGGCAACCACGAGTTCAAGCAATGATCCGATCAGGCCAGGATCTGGGTCAATGTCGAACAGGATTAGAATAGTAATCGCCAGCACAACAGAAGACCCCACGATCTTCAATATTGCATAGACTGGATGGCGTCTTATCTGTTTGACAACCGTCTCATTCTCTTGTAGTTGAATGGGTAAATGCATCATCTCTTCCCCTTTCTGATTATGAATGGCCACGATCCAATATGGACAGTCTGGATCGTGGCCTTTGGATACTTATTCAGACTGGAACCATCCAGCTTCTGTTTTAGAACACTGGGTCATCTTGGCCGGTTGTCCTGCGATTGTGACCTGCTTAATCCGTTGACCGGGTGTGCAGTTGCCCCAAATGACAATCCTAGGTTCCAGTTGGATTGAACCGAGATTCGGGGAATTCCACGCGCCATCGGATTGGAAGCACTGTGCCTGATGCAAATTTTGCTGGATACAGCGGGTGTAGTCACCATAGCGTGTTTTCACACTGGTCGCGGATGGTGGTGGTTGGGTGGTGGGCGGCTGTGGTGGCGGCGGTGCTTTTAGCTGAGTCCAGTTGACCGTGATGTAGGCTAGGCCTGTGAACTCGCGGAAATCAACCTCGACCTTGGATACCCCTTGGGTCAGGCTGACATTGCTCACAAATGTTTTCCCAGGGGCTCCGGATTCCCAAGTGCTCATGACCAGGACGCCATTAACCCAGATGCGAAACTCATCGTCTGCCAGCACTGAAAATTGATAGGTTCCTGTGTTGAAATAGACATCGCTGACGGCACGAAAGCTGAAGTTATCGGCAGGGAAGCCGGGGCCGGGCGAGCCACTGCCCCAATTAAAGTTGATGAAGTTACTCTGATAGCTCATCGTTGCTGGTGGCGTGAGTGTGGTATTGGGATAGAAATCAATCGTCCAGATGTTGTCGCTTTGTGCCTGGACACCGCCAAACAAACTCAGGGACGCCACCAACATGAACAGAATGAGAAACTGTTGTTTAGTCATTGGAAGTGTCTCCTTTATTCGGCTTGCAAAACGTCTGGCATGTCATCAGATGACACGGTAACAGTCAAAGAGCCCTCGATTGCAAACGCAGGGTCAAAACTACCCAGGTAAACGCGATACTCGCCCTCGACTGGCTTGGCAATATCAACCAATGGGTTTAAGTTTTCATTGCTATCCACATCATCGTTGCAGATAAACTCACCATCTGGTGTTTCGACGAGAAGGGTCGTATCTTGTTGGGCTTCAAAATAGGTGCGTACCATTTCTGTCGATTCACTGACACGGAAGATGTAGGCTGGTGTTTCACTGACGAAACCGTTGCAAATGACATCCCCCAGATCAACATCAAATGCTGCGATGTCGCCTTGTGCGACCAGTTCTACAGAGACTGCTTGTGCATCTGCTGTTATGAGAGGCACAGTATCCTGCCCAGGTGATTGATCAAGCAGGATATCGGCCTTCAATGCTTCCCGTTCTTTCAGCACTTCGGCAATGGTTTCACGGGCAACCAATGCACCAGGATCAAATGTACCGATGTTGACTTCTGGACTGCCTGTGAGGACAAGGAAGCCGGGAATAAGCTGATTAGGCGCGTAACTGCCCACCCACACGGCATAACGTCCGGGCTGTGGATCATCAATCTCGATGACTGGATCGAGTACCAGGGCATTAGCGTCGTCATTGCAGTGGAATTCGCCGTCTGGTGTTTGAATGACGAGAACTGGGTCATGATCTGTGAAGAAAAAGGCTTCAATAAAATCAGCCTCACCCGTCCACTCTAATTTAACGGTTGGATTGAGGTTCACAAACCCCACACAGTCACCGCCCAGTACGCTGACATCAACATCACCACCGCCATTGACGCTGACCACGAAGGGGTCAAGCACAAAGCCAGCTTCCAGATTGATTGTCACATAGGCTGGTTCTGCACCAGGGTCTACAGGGACATCATCTTGTGCCAGGGTCCCTATCATCGACATAAGTGCGATGACAATGGCGAGGAGTGTGGAGACATATTGTGGTCTCATAAAATTTCTCCCTTTTAGACTACAACTAAAGTCAATGCTCCTAAGCTCACAATTTAATCTTGTCCCCATCTGCTTTGCATACGCATTAATGCGTAATTCAGCTAAGTGACGCTCTGCTGCGGATGAAGCGAACCAAGGTTCAGCGCAGCTTCTACAGCACGCATGAGTCACCTACCTCTACGTTATGCTGTACAGACCCGTCCGGTCTGGCTCGACTTAAAATGTTTCGTGCTGCGTTGTGGTCTCTATTGAGCGAGAGACCACAAGCACATTCCACCCAACGATCCGAGAGTGTTAAGCCCTCGAAGATTGCACCGCAGTTCGAGCAGGTTTTGGATGTGTAGGCGGGATCAACCAACACGACTTCACGTCCGGCGCTTCCAGCCTTGTACGTGAGATATTGTTTGAAAATATTCCAGCCGCTATCTAGGATGCTCTTGCTGAGGTGCTTGTTTCTGACCATGTTGCGCACCCGCAGGTCTTCCAATGCGATCAGGTCGTAGTGCTCAATCAGTTTGGTGCTCAGTTTGTGCAGGTAATCTCTGCGCTGATTGGCGACATGTTCTTGCTGACGCTGGACGCGCAGCAAGGCTTTGCGGCGGTTCTTGCTACCTCGTTTCTTCCGGGCCAATGACCGTTGCAGAACCCGCCGTTTCGTTTGGCTCTCCCGATAGTAGTTGGGGTTTTGAACCTTCTCACCATCGCTGGTCGTGACCAATGCGGATACTCCGACATCCAATCCGACTTGTTGGCCTGTCTTGGGCAACTCAGATGGTTCTGGCATTTCAACCGCAAAGCAGGCAGACCACCGCCCTGCCTTGTGGGTGATCCGCAGCGTCTTGATCTGGCAGGGAACGAACCCACCGATGTCCCGATGCCCGACACCCGACACCTTGAGGCGCCGACCATCTAATCTAAATCCATTGCCATATTCTTTGAAGCCGAAGCTATGGAAGCGATGGCGACCTTTGAAGCGCGGATAGCCCGGTGTTTCGCCATTCTTAACACGACGGAAGAAGGCTTGAAAGGCCTTGTCGCAGTCCGCTGCGACTACTTGTAGAACATGACTGTGGACGATCTGCGCCTGGGGGAAAGTGCGCTTGTAGTGCTTGACATTGCGAAGCTGAGCCGTTTTGCTCACACTTCGTTCTTCCAGTTGCCATGCCCATTTCCGTTCTTCTACACACATGTTGTAGAAGTGCCGAGCACAGGCCAAGATTTGCCACAGATGGTGCTCCTGGCTCTTGCTGGGATACAGGCGGTACTTGTAGGTGCGGATCATGGTGCCTATTTTACCTTGCTCTCGGCCATCTCAGCCAGGAGTTCACTCATCGCCGACAGCGTTTCTTCGTACAACGTGACACGCCTGACGCTACCTGAGGGAATGCCCAATTGATCGGCAACGTGCAGCGCGTCCTGCTCGAAGAGCCGCCGGTAGGGTTCCACCTGCGTGCGCTTGAGCCAGTCACGATTAACCTGGAACGGCTCAGCATATTGGGGTGGCCGCAGACTACGCGGCTGGTGGGGATTGCGCAGTAACTGGTCTTCATCGACCAACTGGCTGATGAGGTGTCTGAGCGCTCCCTCCGGGATTTGAAGTTCGTCGCTCAAAGCCGGCTCCTTTCGTACCGACCTATTATAGCAGAAAGCGGGGCAGAGGTGGTTTCTATCTTACTTCGGTTAAAACCTTTGAAAACGCCTAACCGCAACCATTAAAATCGAACCAAAGGTTCGCTGCGGCTTGCGGCGGGCTAAAGCCCGTTTATGTCAACGACTCCTTGCTCAAGGCGAACCAGAGGTTCGGGAGGCTCCATGCCAACTTTCTATCAAGGTGGCTGAGGCAGAGCAGCGGTTGGCGTGTAGCCGCCATTTTGGGGCTTCATAAGGTGACGATTCGCTGAACAATACAGGCGTTGGGTTAGGTCACACGAGGGGAGTTTGAGGTGGCAACATTGGCACAGCCACACGATCTTACTTTAAACGTTCCAGACAAACCACTGCGGTACAGATTTCCCCAGCTACCAGCAATTGGGGGAGTTTCAGGTTGATTGTGATCGGCTCAGTGTAAACGGTCAATTGATTATACCGCAGGTAACTGAGGCGATGATGCACATTTCATCGCCTCAAACTAGATGGCGCTAAATATCACCATACACTATAGTTAAGGGAAGAGTTCATAAGTCAGTTAACAATTGATGGTTTGTTGAGTAAAATATGTCAACCATACAAATTAATCAAACAATTGGTAATCGATACCGGATTATCAATCAGATCGGCGAGGGCGGGATGGGGGTCGTCTACCGAGCAACTGATCGTTTGACCGGCGACCTGATTGCGCTTAAGCGCGTGACCGTCCCCAGCGAGCAACTTCAATTTGCCTCCAGCACCGCCATTATTGACTTTCGTCTGGCACTGGCACAAGAATTCCGCACTTTGGCTTCATTACGGCATCCCAACATCATCAGTGTCCTCGATTATGGTTTTAATGCTGGTGAAGAAGGTGGGCAAATTCAACCTTACTACACGATGGAACTGCTGGAAGATGCCCAGACCATCGTTGATTATGGCATAGACCAACCCTTTGAAATCCAAACTGACCTGATTGTACAGATGTTGGAAGCACTGACCTATTTGCATCGGCGGGGCATCGTCCATCGTGACCTCAAGCCAGACAATGTACTGGTGGTAGACGGTAAAGTACAGGTGTTGGATTTTGGTCTGGCTATAGCTCATGGGCATCTAGAAAACAGGGGGGTAGTGGGCACTTTCGCATTTATGGCCCCAGAAATCGTGCAAAGTTGCCCTGCCTCCAAAGCGTCGGATTTATATGCTGTTGGCGTCATCGGCTATAAAATGATGACAGGCAAACATCCATTTTTGAACAATACAGCAACACAGACCATCAGTGCAATCCTGACTGACTTGGCTGATCTTTCTCAACTTGATCAGCGCATTGTCCATGTCTTCGATCAACTGCTGCGCAAACAGCCCTCAGAACGCTATAACAATGCCGATCATGTCATTACAGATTTATCCGAAGCCCTTGACCAACCTATCAAGGAAGAATCCGTAACCATCCGCGAAAGTTTTCTCCAGGCTGCACAGTTCGTGGGGAGAGACCGCGAACTGGAAATACTGATCCGTTCATTGGATCGCATCATCAATTGGTCAAAGAATCGTATTTCCGAAAGTGATGATGCGTCGATTGGTTCGAGTTGGTTGGTTGGCGGCGAGAGTGGTGTCGGCAAATCGCGCTTGCTGGAGGAAATGCGCGTTCGTGCGCTGGTGGATGGCGCAATAGTTTTGAGTGGCGAGGGCACACAAACGGGTAGTTTGCCCTATCAAATCTGGCGTGACCCCATGCGGCGCATAGCCCTTTCGGTTGAACTCAACGACCTGGAAGCGGGTATCCTTAAGGAAATCGTGCCTGATATGGATACGCTGATGGAGCGCGAAATCCCAGCAGCACCAGAGATTGACCGGGCCGAAAGCCAGCGCCGGCTGGTGCGAACAATTGTCGAAGGGCTTCATAAACTTGCAGAGCAAGCACCCGTTCTCCTGCTCATGTTTGACTTGCAGTGGGCAGAAGAGGGATTGGAAGTGCTCAAGCATTTGAGCCGCATGGCTCCACATCTACCCTTGCTTTTTGTTGGTGACTATCGTGACGACGAACGCCCCCACCTGTCTGATGAATTCCCAGAGGTTGAGATCATTAAACTGGAGCGGCTTTCGCACAAAGGTATTGTTGAACTGAGTGTATCAATGCTGGGTGCAGCCGGGGCACGGCAGCCTGTCATTGACTTCCTGGAACGTGAGACGGAAGGCAACATCTTCTTCTTGATCGAAGTGGTACGTGCCCTGGCAGAAGAAGCGGGGCGGCTCAATCAAGTGGGGTTGATGACGTTACCTGATGCCGTCTTTGCGGGTGGAATGCAGCAGGTTGTCTCGCGGCGGCTGAACCATGTACCGGAAAATTATCGTCCGCTACTCAAGCAAACAGCCGTCTTTGGACGCTACCTGAACATGAATATGTTGTATCAATTCGCCAGGAAAGAAGGCACAGACTTTGACGATTGGCTGCTGGTGTGTGAGATGGCATCCATCCTGGAAGTCACCGATGGACAGTGGCGCTTTGTCCACGACAAGTTCCGCGAAGCGCTGCTCAATGAAACCTCCCGACAAGAACGTCGCCTGTATCATCGTCGTGCGGCTGAAGCCATTGAAGCGACCTATCCGGGTGATAATGACTATGCAATGGCGTTGGTCGAACACTGGCAGATAGCGGGTGACATCCAGAAAGAAGCTTATTATGCCGTCATCGCCAGCGAGCAAGAGATGGCAGTCAGCAATTTCTTGAAAGTGCGTGAAATGGGCGAACATAGTTTAGCCGAACTGCCCGATGAAATCTCTGAGACCAAGATGGCACTGAAATTCCTGGTTGCTGAAGCCACTCGTTTGATGGGCGATGTGCCGCAGGCTGAATTTTGGGTGATCGAGGGTATTGATCTGGCTAGAGCGCTCGGTCATCAAGAAGGCTGGATGCGCGGCCTCGGCGATCTGGGCATGATTGAGCTTGGGCGGGGGAACTATCCGCAGGCACAGCGTTACTTCAAGCAAACGCTGGCAATCGCCGAAAGTCTGGATGATCGTCTGACGACAGCCCGGATGCACAATCAATTAGGTGTGTGTGCCATTTTTCAAGGGCAAGTGGACGACGCATTGGAACATATTGACCAAGCCTTGATATTGTATCGTGAACTTGGCCAACAAGCCGGCATCGCCGCCAATCTGAGCAACTTAGGCATTGTCGCTCGAATGCAAGGCAACCTTAACACAGCCAGAGATTATTTTATGCAAGCCCTGGCCATCGGGCAAACCATCGGCAATCAGCTTGAAACAGCGCGGAATCTGGGGCATCTGGGCAGCGTCGCGCTGGCGGAGCAAGACTATGATACGGCGCGTGTGTTCCTCTCTGAGGCGTTGGAACTGTTCCGCAAGATCGAAGTCATCTTAGAACTACCCGCAGCCCTGGTCAGCATGGCGCGGTTAAACTTCTATACCGAACGCGAATTGGAAGCTGAACCGCTGCTGCAACAGGCGCTTCAGATCACCTTTGGTACAGGCAGTATGCCTGATACATTCCGGGTGTTGATTGCCTTCACCGAACTCTATCTTGAAATGGGCGAAACGGTTGCAGCCGCACAAGTCATCGGTGCAATTCGGAACCAATCCACTGATTACACAAGTATGGCGCGGATCGAGGCAATCTTGAACACCTTGCAGGAACGGTTGCCAGAAGACGATCTGGAATTGAGCCTGGAATATGGACAAAACGAAGGTGTTATGGCGTTTGTCATGCGGTTGATAGAGGGGAGTTGGTAAAAACACCTGTCCTTTGTGATCAAGGGCGAGATTTTGTTGCCGCCGCCACGCAACAAAAAAATGGCGGCGGCAACGCGGAAGAACCGGCGGTTGGGAGAACATGTTGCAGAACTTGTGTTCAGGTGGTTTTTGCGAAGATGGCAAAACACAGGGCTTATCCAAATTGTCAAGTTATATTCACGAAATTCAGCATGAGGGATAGGGGGCCGCGATTTGACTCGCGGCCTTTGTTTGTTGGATGCAAGTAAGTTTTGGCTAGATCATGTGGTTATTGCCGCGATTTTGGCATCAAGCTCTTTGATGGCCTCTACGAGAATGGGGATCACGCTGCTGTAGTCCACGCACTTTTGCCCTTCGTGGTCTTCTGAAACGGCATCTGGTAAAGCTTGTTGCACCTCCTGAGCAATAAAGCCCGTTTCTGGAGATGAGGTAGTGTTACGGGTATAGGTACGCCCACGAAGCTGTGAAACCAACTGCAATGGTGTCCTGATGTCCTGGATATTGGACTTTAGACTTTCATCCGATGATCGAAGGAAAGATGCTGCTGTACAACTTCCGGTTATACGACTATTCCCAGTTACTAGAAATTTCAAGCCAGGTGTATGCGAACCAACATGTACAAGTCTACTGCCCAGATAGAGATTATGGTTGGGGCTGGACTTGATATCTACACCATAACCATAAGTATATAGGTCAAGATACTGACTTGAATTACCAATACGTATACCCTGATTACTGGCCACATGCAAAGGTTTCGCTGGCTTTATTGTGCCAATGCCGACATTACCATTCCTGTGAATGACCATCTTTGCTGAGCGACCGATGGCTACATTGCCAATAGCTGGCATAGTAAGAAACTCGAACCTTTCACCTAAATTAGAGATAGCCCAAGGATTACCACCTCTAAAATCGAGAAACCCTATTGCATTGTTTTTCTTCCCACTTATCAAGAGATTAAGTCCTAGATTGGATGCCGACCACTTTGGACCATCGGAAATCTCCAAATGGGCACGTGATTTATCTGTGCCGATGCCGACTTTGCCATCCGATTTGATATAGACGCTGTTAGTGGGTGCTGACTTTTCGATCTGTAAGGGCGTTGTCTTTGTGGTTCCATCGAAATAGTCGATCTTCAGCTTGTTCGCGTTCTCACCATCATGCACCATTTGCCATAGGTTATCACTACTTGAATCTTCAAGCTGGAGATATGCAGGCGCAGCATTTGCCTTCACACGCGCCCAGGCGGATGTCCCTTCGGTACGCTGGCTAACGGACACATTACCATCCACGACTTCGAGTCGATTGCTTGGTGTTCCACCAATGCCGACCTTGCCGTTATTATAGTGTAGATCATTGCCTGTCTTGGTCCAGGGCGAGAGCTGGAGTGGGGTGATTGTCCCCCAGGTACCATCGTCTTTCAGGTAGCGGCCTGTGCTATCTCCCGGACTTGGAACCAGCCCTGCCGCCTGGGAAGTGAAGGTCGGGATTGTTGGTGCGGGCGGTGTGGGAACAGGGGCCCAGGTGCCGTCGTCTTTGAGGAAACGTCCGGTTGGTGTGCCTGGTTTGGGCACGAGACCGTCCTCAGTTGGCGTGAAGGTTGGCCCGCTCAAGGTACCATCAATCCTCACATCACCCTTGACTTCGATATCTTCTGCAAACTCAGCGTCGCCATCAATGCAGATGTCGCCCACTACATGCAAGTCCTCTCTGGGGTTATCTGTGCCAATGCCGACCCTGCCTGTGTCGTAGTGAATGCCACGCCGGTTGGTTGACCAGGGGGATTGGCCGCCATCCGCTGTGGGGATCGCTGCCCAGGTGCCATCGTCTTTGAGGAAGCGGCCGGTTGCGTCGTCCGGTGAGGGGACGAGACCGGCTGCTGTTGGGGTGAAGGTCGGCGCTCTCAACTGCCCTCTGACTTCGACATCTCCGCCGAATTCCACCTGCCCCTGACCGGTGTGGATGGCATAGTTGGTGGTGGCCTGATCGACATCCTCGATCTTGAGGCCATAGGCGTTGGTGAGTGTGCCTGCGTTCTGGAGGTCAATCTGCACGCCGATGCCGTTGGTGAGGGTGGCTCCAGCTTGGTTGGTCACGGCGGCATGAAGCGCCACCGCTTGGCCTGCACTTTGCTGTGTCACTACCTCAAAGTCGCCCGCTTGCAAGTCTGCATCGGTTGAGGGGCCGCTGTTGTTGTGGGTCAGTTGCACCCGCAAGGCAGACACTCGTCGGCTGACGCCATTGGCGCCTAAGAGTTCCAGCTTATGGCTGACCCATTGCAAGACGGTGTTGATTGCCCCGCTAAACCTGGCTTGGGTGGAAAGACCTTGCATGGGTGCGGGTCGATCCCGCCGGATATTGACTAAAGCCGAAGGCCGAAAAGCGTCTAAGTCATCGCCGACCTGGAAGTAGCCGTCATCTGAAATTTGCGCGACGACCCTTTGATCGCCATCTTGCCATTTTTGTAATGGGGTTGTTTGGTTGGCCGCCCCCTCAACGGTGAGTTGGGTCACATCGTGGCTGCCATCAATGACCAGGTTGTCATTATGAGTTGTTTGTGTCATGTGCTTGTTCTCCTATTTACTCTTAGTCGTGCTCTGGCGCAGTATCTGGCGAAGGCTGTCAGTAGTCATCGGCTGCCAGTTGGGGTGGCTTGGCCTAATTGTTCGGGTTGGGTCTGGTGCATCCCATAGCGTTGCTGGAGTTGCTCAAGCTGCGCTTGGAAGCGGGTCATGCGTTCTTGCAAGGAGAGATGATTCGTGTCCATGTTGGTGCTGTCCTTTCACTATTCCAGCGGGTTACAAACTGATCAGTAAACCCAGACTAGCACATATTTTCTATTTTTGGAGAACATACGTTCTGTATTATGAAAATTGGCAGAGCTATCGCATCATATGGGTTCATCGCAATCATGTGCCTAGGATTACAGGAGATTACGCTTTGGTGCGATTGTGGGTGCCTGTTTGTTGCAACAAGAAACGGACGGCGAATGGGTTGTTAAGCAGCTAGTTCTCAGCCGCAGTGTATGTGAAAAAGAGTTGATTTGGGAGAACATGTTGCAGAACGTGTGTTCTGGGTTTGTGTTACCTGAAAATAATGAGCACAAAGGTAGATTTACAAAATTCGCCCCTCCTGTTTCTTTGCTGTTCTTGCAATTTTCACCGATATATGGTTTAATTGATACATAGTATCAATAAAGGGGTTTTCATGCGCTCTGGAATTGTGTTGATTGCAAGTATTCTATTGTTGGTGTTGGCTGTTCACGCTCAAGAAGAACGGCTACAAATTGTCGCTAGTCATAGCATTCTAGGGGATGTGGTGGCAAACGTCGCGGGTGATGCCGCTGATATCGTTGTTACGATGCCTGTTGGCGCAGACCCCCACAGTTTCACGCCGGTTCCCAGTGATCTAACTATACTGGCAGAGGCGGACGTGGTGTTTGTTAATGGGGCTGGATTTGAGGAAGGGCTGGCGGATGCTATAGAAAACGTCGCCGATGACGTTCTCATCGTCACAGTATCGTCCTGTGTTGAAATCATCGCATTCACTGGGCACGACCATGGACACGACCATGAAGGTGAGGAACACGACCATGAAGCGCAGACTGATTTGTGCATCCACCATGACGCGGAATTAGAAGAAGACCATGACGAAGAGGGTGATCACGACGAAGAGGGGCATGAAGACCATGACGAAGAGGGTAACCACGACGAAGAGGGGCATGAAGACCATGACGAAGAGGAGCATGAAGACCATGAACATGATACCGAATCGTTAGGCGTGCTTTATGAGTTGGATTGTGCGGAAGAGCCCTGCGACGCCCATGTGTGGATGAACCCTCACAACGTGATGTACTGGACGTTGATGATCCGTGATACGTTGATCGAACTTGATCCTGCCAATGCTGACATCTACACCGCCAATGCAGCTGACTATCTTAACGAATTGGAAGCACTCCTCCATGAGGTGATCGAACCGCTGGTTGAATCCCTACCAACCCAGAACCGTATCCTTGTGACGAGTCATGATTCGCTGGGGTATTTTGCTGCGATCTATGACTTTGAGGTTGTGGGGACGGTGATTGCTGGCGGTTCAACTGTTGCCGAACCCAGCACACGCGATGTCGCAGCCTTGATCGATTTGATTGACGCTGCAGACATTCCTGCAATCTTCGCTGAAACGACTGTTACAGATGATATGGCACGTCAGATTGCAGATGAAACGGGAGCCAAGATTTATGTATTGTATAGTGGATCGCTCAGTGAACCAGATGGTCCTGCCAGTACCTATCTGGATTATATGGGCTACAATGTAACCACAATTGTTGAAGCATTAAGGACAGAATGAACCAGCAATTCCAGAGCGGGGTTCCAGCGCTTGATGTGTGTGAACTGAGCGCTGGTTATCGGGGAGATCGGCGTACGATTGACCGCCTGACGTTCAGCATCCAGCCGGGGGAACGAGTCGCATTGATTGGCCCGAATGGTGCGGGGAAAAGCACTTTGTTTAAGGCCATCGCCGGGTTGATCCCCTTCACCAATGGCGATATCTCGGTATTGGGCGCGGATTGCCATAGCAGCCACATCTTGGTTGGCTATGTCCCACAGCAAAATGAAATTGACTGGACGTTTCCGGCAACGGTTTATGATGTCGTCGTGATGGGTCGTGCCCGAAACAGCAAATGGTTCCCCTGGTGGCAGCGGGCTGACCATGAGCGGGTTTATGCCCTGCTGGAGCAATTGAGCCTGGCTGACTTGGCCAGACGGCAAATTGGCGAACTCAGTGGTGGGCAAAGGCGGCGAACTTTCATCGCACGGGCCCTGGCACAGGAGGCCAATATCTTATTGATGGATGAGCCATTCACTGGCATTGATACTGCAGCCGAGCAAGAAATCATGGCGACGCTTGATATGCTAACTGCCCAGGGCATCACAATCTTGCTGGCGACACATGACCTGGAACGGGCAGCCCGTGACTTTGACCGGGTGTTACTTCTCCGGCAAAAGCTGCTCGCCTATGGTGATCCGACTGCTGTGCTTCAACCAGAGATATTGAAGCAGGCGTTTGGTGGTGCATTGACAGTGTTTCAACGAGGCAATGAGACGATCTTTATCGCGGATGAACATGGGACATGATTGATGTGGGCCCTACCCTCGGGTTTACGGAGCGTCCAAAATTCAGGAAGCACATGGATGGTCGGCGCCTCAAGGGGTCGGGTGTTGGGCGCATTCCTGTGATGGTGGGAAGGTTCAAAACCCCTACCGGGAGAGCCAAACGAAACTGCGTATTCTGCAACGGTCATTGGCCCGGGAGAAACGGGGTGGCAAGAACTGCCGCCAAGCCTTGTTGCAAGCTCAACGCTAACAAGAGCAGGTCACCTCAGCACGAGCATCTTGGAGAGTGGGTGCGAACCTTCGGTTCGGCGTATTTTCAAACAAGATATCACGGATAAGGCTGGAAGTGCCGGACGTGAGGTGCTGTTGGTTGATCCCGCCTCCACATCCAAAACCTGCTCCAAGTGTGGTGCAATCTTCGAGGGTTTAACACTCAAAGATCGTTGGGTGGCATGCGCTTGTGGTCTCTTGCTCGATAGAGACCACAACGCAGCAATTCATATCCTTGCCAAAGCAAGGGCCTTGCTTTGCAAGGCTTTATCAAGCCAGATCGGACGGGTCTGTACGGCCTAACGTAGAGGGAGGTTCCTCATGCGTGCTGTAGAAGCTGCAGCGAACTGAAAGTTCGACTTTAGTCGTAGCAGAGCGTCACCCGAACGGCCAAGAAGATAAGGCGGCTGCCCGCTTTGGTCATACATAAACCGATTACAGCCTTGTAATCGCCTCGTAGCCCTAATGGAATTTGACAGTTGAATAATGAGCATAGTTACTAAATGCAATCCTGAAATACATGCCTTATAAGTGGTGTGTACGATGTCAAACAGGGGAATGGGGGATTATGATAGTTGAGTGCTGTTAATATAATAAGGAAGCCCTAAAGTCATCATCAGCCTTCATAGTCCGACGCTGCTAGATACTGCTCTGATGGGACTTATCACCGACTGAATTATGGCGCAGACTCTGTACTCATTTCAATACTGAACCGCCTGCCAACAGATTCAAACTACGAGATGCAATCTTGCACTAAATTTGAAAGGAAGCAATATGCTACGAAAATCTATCCTCATCCTATTTATGCTGTTGTTTGCGTTGAGCATTGTCGATGCACAAGCCCCAGGCGCAGACGGTATCGGCGATCCGTTCTTCCCAGAAATGGGAAACGGTGGTTATGATGTTCAACACTATACACTTGATTTAGCCATTGACACTGAAGCCAATGAGGTTTCGGGCACAGCGACAATCAACGCATATGCCACGCAGGATCTGAGCAGCTTTAATCTGGACTTTAACACACTAACAATTGAAGCGGTCATCGTCAACGATGCTCCGGCGGCCTATGCTCAAGAGGGAAACGAACTCATCGTTACCCCGGTGAAACCAATCGCCAATGGCGATATCTTTTCCGTTGTTGTTGCCTATTATGGTGACCCGGAAGCTGCTGCCGAAGTATCAGGTAACATTGCGGGTGGTTGGCACAATCTGAATGGCAATATTCATATCTTTGGTGAACCCTCAATTGCCTGGATGTGGTATCCAGTGAATGGACACCCGTTGGACAAAGCAACCTACACGCTCCATGTCACGGTTGATGACCCTTATATGGCGGTCGCTAACGGGACATTGGGAGATACTGTAACCAACCCGGACGGCACAGTCACCTACACCTGGCAGATGAATGACCAGATGGCAAGTTATCTTGTCACGTTGAATGTTGTGCGTGATTATGTGGCTCAAACTTCAGAAGGGCCCAATGGGCTGCCTATCATCAACTATTTCCCGGCAGACAAAGCCGAAGAATATGCTCCGGTGTTTGCACAGCAAGGGGAAATAATTGAATTCTTCAGTGAACATTTCGGTCCTTATCCCTTTGACTCTTATGGTGCGCTGGTGGTTGAGGGCGACCTTGGTTTCGCGCTGGAAACACAATCGCTGTCCGTTTTTGGTGCATTGATGGCGACTGCTCCGGATGCCGAAAGTGTTGTCGCCCATGAACTCGCCCACCAATGGTTCGGGAATTCCCTCAGCCTTTCCAACTGGCAGGACATCTGGCTGAACGAAGGCTTTGCCGTCTATGCCACAGCCCTATGGGATGTCCATGTCGGCAATATTGAATCGTTGGATCACGCCGCTCATAACTGGCACGATGTGGCAAGCGGTGATTTTGGGGCGATGGCGCCGGATAGTGATGAGCAGCCCTCCAATATGACGGGAATGATACCCAGTTTTGCCCTGGTGGAGATGCTCAACGAAATACCACCTGAGATGGCGAGTATAATGCCAGCACCAAGCTATGCTGCTATTATCGAGGCATTAGGGCACCTCGATTTCTCTGGTTTAGATTTTTCAGCAGAGACTGCCCGTTCGTTTTTAGAGGCTCTGCCCGAAGGGGCAATAACAGACGGAGAAATTGACGACTTCCTCCAGGGATTGCCCTCTGATGAGATGAGTTGGGACTCGCTGCTGGTTGCTTTGAATACCCTGTCATTGGATGATGTCGAGTTCTCGTTCACAGATCTTGCTGATCTGGTGGAAACCTTGCCACTAGCAGACATCATGCTGGACATCAAGACTATAGACAGCATGGTAAGTGTGTTGCTGCCTGGCATGTTCGCTCTTGATGAAGCTGACATGGACCAGATGGGCGAGATGGAGATTACTTCACCGGGAAGTCCTGGCCCAGACTCGCTCTTCAACCTTGGTGTTTACCAGTGGGGTGGCCTGACCCTATATGCGCTTCAGCAAGCAATTGGCGATGAAGCGTTCTTCGAAACGCTATCAACATACTATGAACGCTTTGCAGGTCATAATGCGACCACAGCGGACTTTATTGCAGTTGCCGAAGAAGTCAGCGGTCAAGAGTTGGATGACTTATTTGACGAGTGGTTGTACAATGAGACCGTACCCGAGTTTCCTGCTGAGGAGGCAACCTCATCGGAAACTTTAGAGCAGTACGCTGGCGCCCTAGATGATCTCGATGCTGAAATGTTTGAACGGCTTGCCGAGGGCTTCGCGGCCTTTGGCACAGCCAGCGACCAAATCTGGAATGATGACTATCGTCTCGATCAGATGCCGCTCATGCTGGTGCATTCTGATGGCGAAAACGATCAATACGCCTATCTCGTCAATCATCCCGACCCAATCAGCGTCGAGAGTGCGCAACTGGTCGAGCTCCCCAATGAGTTGAACCTACCTCCTATCTATCGCCTGGACACGCTACCAAACGCAGACATCCTGGCAAAACACCCGTCCTTCAGCTTCTTCTTCCCTGTCAATGATATCGATGTGTATATGATGAAGTACACCAGCTCGGAGGTGGATAAGTTCTCCAGCCCGACAAGCAATAATTGGATGTTGTTCGTGGCTCATGAAGGCTTCCATGCCTACCAGATAGCGAACTGGAATGAGACACTTTCAACGCAAGATATAGCCAACTATCCACTGGTGGAAGAAAATATCACGCTGGCACTGCTAGAAAACTATTTGCTAGTTGCGGCCCTTTCCGCCGAAGACAGTGCTGCCCGCACTCAAGCACTCCACCAATTTGTGGCTGTACGCAACCTGCGAATGGAAAAATGGGATGCAGTCGCCGACCTGGACAACCGCCAGGAAACCAGCGAAGGGACTGCCCGTTATATTGAGCATCGTTTAGGCGAGTTGATGGAGCTTGGTGATGCTAACCTTTCCAACTTTGGTCGTGAATTCAGCATGTTCGATGGAGATAAAGGGGTACGGGAACTCTACGCATTTGGGCGCTTCTATACCACAGGCGCAGTGCTCAGCCATCTGCTTGATCTTCAAGGGATCGACTGGAAACCGCGGGTCGCTAACGGCGAAATTCTGTATGACATCCTGGCTGCCAACTTTGACCTCAGTGATCGGGACGCCCTGGTAGAGCAAGCCCAAGCTGCCCATGATTATGCCACTTTGAGTGGGCAGGCTGCTGAACTAGCGGCCCAGGCCGAAAGCGAAACATCGGACATTTTTGAAGATCAAGTTGCATCAATGGCAGGCGACGTGTTGGAGTTTCCACAGAAACCGTACGAAGTTGCTCGTGATGATCTTGTTCCTACAATCTTACCAGACGGGTATAAGGTCGCTGGTGGTTATACCGTGTCGGCAGATGAGCTTCATATGATGATGCGCGATATATATGCGCCGAATGGCAATGATATCACATTCGTTGCCCTGGAAGGAAATGGATCAGATGCCATTTCAATCTATGCGAGTCAGCATGAATACACATCAATTGCGGAACACTATCATAGTATCCGCAGCTTTATGCCAAATTTGCAGCTACAACCCTTTGGTGAACAAGAGGCTATTGTGATGGTACTGGATGGACCACAAGTAGCCACGCTCATGGCCTTCCTACGCAGGAACGAATTAATCACCATAGAGGCACTACTTGAATTGACTCAAGTCCAAGCGATGGCTGAGGATTTACTCAATCAGGAGGGGGCTTGAAGCCCCCTGATCTGATATTAGAGCGGATCCGCCAAGATATGAGAGCAATGAAACTGGGTCGGCTTTCCAACTGCCTGTGAGTGCTGAGCCAGGCCAAAGGGCGTTCCCACCCATCGGCGTGCTGAATAGACCAGGAGGACCTTCTTCAATGCCAGGCTCGTGCGTCTACACCGATGGGTGTTGGGTTTTCTGCTAGACAGAACACGGAACCCGTGCTAAACTGCTCTTATGATATTTTCACGACACATAGGAATGGCCTTCCTCGGCACGCTAGTATCTGATCGAATGCTACCTAGGGAGAAGTGTGCCTTGTGATCGTTTCATAATTTTATTTGTAATCAAAACGACTGCGTGTGCACCTGCCGCAGTCGTTTTTTGTTGCACGGGTTGGCCACATGCCTCAGTAAAAAAAGGAATCATCATGCACATTGTTAATATCAATCACGTCACTGTCAACTTTGCCGGTTACGAGGTCTTCAACGATCTGACCTGGGTCATCGACAGCCGGGATCGCGTCGGTTTAGTGGGGCCAAATGGTGCGGGCAAATCCTCACTGCTCAAAACAATCGCTGGCCTCGTTATACCGGATTCTGGCTCGGTGGTGCTGACTGGAAACGTCACAGTGGGCTATCTGCCCCAGGACATCACCCTGCCTGCCGGAACGTTATACGAGGTGGCCTCTCTGCCGCCGCCCCGTCTGGCACAGGTCGAAGCGGAAATTACCGCCCTGGAAGAGCGCCTCGGCGACCCGAACGTTTATGAAGACGAAGACCAACTGGCACAAGTGATGGAAGCTTTGCAAACAGCCACCGAACTCTACGATCAACTGGACGGCCCCACACTGGAAAGCACAACCAAACGTATCTTACATATCCTGGGTTTTACGCCGGATGACTTCGACCTCCCCACCGAAACACTCAGCGGCGGGCAGAAAAAACTGGTCGCATTGACGCGCCTGGTACTGGCAAAGCCAGATGTCTTGCTTCTGGATGAACCCGATAACCATCTTGATCTAAGCGCCAAACGTCACCTGGAGACCTTTATTCGGGGCTATGATGGTGGTGTGGTCATCGTCTCGCATGATCGTTACCTGCTAGATGAGACCGTCAAGCATATTGCTGAACTGGAAAACGGCAAGCTCGAATTGTATCAAGGCAACTACAGTGCGTATGCCACAGAGAAAGAACTGCGCAAACTGCGCCAGGAACAAGCCTATGCCGCCCAGCAGAAAGAGATCACGCGGATCGAAGAAGCCATCAAACGCTTTGAATATTGGGGCAAGGTGTTTGAAAACGAACGGGCCGTCCGCCAAGGTCGTAGCCGCCGCAAGATGTTGGAACGTATGGAGGCCAATGGCGAGATCATCGAAAAGGTTCAAGAGCGTCGTCTGATGAACCTACAATTGGAGGGGGGGCGCGGCAGCACCAAAGCACTCGAGCTTGCAAACATCACGATGGGTTTTGATGATGACTTGCTTCTGCTTGATCTGGATTTGCTGGTGCAGCATGGTGAGCGGGTCGGTCTTATTGGGCCAAACGGTGCGGGAAAATCGGTCTTGTTCCGCTTGATCTTGGGTGAACTGGAACCCTTAGCAGGCGAAATTAAGATCGGGCCAAGCACCTATGTGGGCTATTATGCACAGGAACACCAAACACTGAATGATTGGCTCAAACGCACGCCCATTGAACTCATCCGGGATGTGCGCCCGATGGCGGAAGGTGCTGCCGTAACGCAACTCCTGAAATTCGCCTTCACCTATGAACAGACTCGCCAATCCATCGGCACGCTTAGCGGTGGTGAACGCAGCCGCTTGCAACTGATGAAGTTGATGCTGTCGCAGCCGAACCTGCTGTTGTTGGATGAACCAACAAACAACCTGGACATCGCCTCGACGGAGGTCCTGGAAGAGGCATTGAACGAGTTCGAGGGAGCGATTCTCACCATCTCGCATGATCGCTATTTTCTAGATCGGATTGTGGATCGGGTGGTGGAACTCAAGGATGGGATGCTGACAAGCTATATGGGGGGGTATACGGACTATCAGTCATCTTGTGTCGTAGTCTGAGAAGCGCCCCCGAACTTTATGTTCGCTTGATCCGGATGAGGTCGATTCGCGTCCGCATAGCGGATAATCACATGTGCTACAATTTGATTGTCGATGATGTGGAAATGATGTCTATGTTAAAGGAATCCCCAATCCGTGTGCGTATGTCGCCAGAAGAATTTGATGAATGGGTCATGCGCCCAGAAAATGTTGATCGGTTGTTTGAACTGATTGATGGGTTTGTGGTTGAGAAGAATGTGTCTGAGGATGGTCAAATGGTCTCGCATTTTGATTCTGCCGAACTTGCCCAGGTCATTGGGACTTTTTTACGACTCTTCCTGATGACAAATCCAATTGGGCGTTTGGGTGGAGCAGATGGCGGTTTTCTGGTTGGAGCGATGCGTTACATTCCCGACGTTGGGTTCATCCGCCATGACCGTTTTCCAGAGGATTATACAGGCGGCTACGTATCGGTTGCACCTGATTTGGCCGTTGAGGTCATTTCTGCTACTGATCATGAGAAAAACACATTGATAAAACTGGGCAATTATCTTGCTGCGAAGACGGTTGTGTGGGTCGTCTATCCTCAAGCTCAGGAAATTCAAGTGTATACGCCTGGGGTGGCTCCCAAAATCTTGACAATGAACGATACCCTGACAGGTGGCGAAGTGCTGCCAGGGTTTTCATTATCCGTGCGCGATATTTTTAAGCCGTTATTAAAAGATGAGTAGGCCAACATCAATTGAACAATGGGAAAGTATCCAAAATCAAGTCATAGAGGATTAGGATGTATCCGGCAGGTCTCTGGGGCGTCATAATATTTAGATAAGAGGCGCAATTGCATCAGCAGGATAGTCATAAAGGCAACGACCATGTCTGCTTGAGAAGATCTCAACGAACCTCAGTTCGCCATCCCACTCCACCCGGGCTGTCGAGAAGCTGCTGCCCGGGTTCCAACTGGCGCTTACTGATCTTTTTGGCAGCGCACTTTAGTGCTTTATCCGGTAAGTCTCCAAACAAACTATCGAGAGTCGGATGACCATAAGACAGGTAGATGGGAAGAAACAACGCATTTTGAGACAGTTGCCTTGTGAACTCTGTGATATCAATATTTTGACTATTTGCCGGATACAGCATTTAGTAGGGAAAGAGAAACTAGATGAAAATAGTTGATGTTAAAATCGAAACGTTTCACTACAAAGCTAAATCCATGCGCGATGAATTCGGGCATGGTCACCCTGGTCCGGAGCACGGCGCCACCCAAACGCTGCTTACCATCACCACCGACGATGGAATCAAGGGGCACAGCTTCGGGGGTAGCGCAACCGTTATTAATGGGCTGGTCAAGGACATCATCTTGGGCGAAGATCCACTCTACCGCGAGAAAATCTGGCGCACGTTGTTTGAGCGGCAGCGTCTGGCCCTGGGTACTCTCTCTGATAAGGTACTGGCGGCAGTGGACGTAGCCCTGTGGGATTTGGCAGGCAAAGCAGCAAACATGCCGGTTTATAAGTTATTGGGTGCGACACGCACCAGAGTCCCGGCTTATGCTAGTACCATGTGTGGCGATGATCTGAAAGGCGGCCTAGATACGCCTGAAGCCTATGCCCACTTTGCACTGCAATGCAAGAAACGCGGCTACACCGCCTTCAAACTGCATACCTGGCAGCCACCATATTCGGCTGATCCCAAACGTGACATCGCTGCTTGTGCTGCAGTGCGAGAGGCGGTTGGCCCGAATATGGTGTTGATGCTTGATCCTTATCACTATTATTCGCGGGCACAAGCGCACTATCTGGCGAAGGAACTGGAGAAGCTCGATTATTACTGGATGGAAGAGCCCATGCCCGAACACAGCATGTCCTCCTACATCTGGTTGACCGCCAACACCTCGCTGCACATCGTCGGGCCAGAGACCGCCGAAGGCAAGCATTTCACCCGCGCTGAATGGATGGCACACAACGCTGCCGACATGACACGGGCTGGTGTGCGCGATGTGGGTGGAATCACGCCGATGATGAAGATTGTCCATCTGGCGGAGTCATTTGGTGTGCAGATGGAATCGCATGGGCCGGATGTGGCGAACCTGCATGTACTGTGTGCGATGGGTATCCCCGGCGAGTATCATGAGCGTGGCCTGCTGCATCCCTTCATTGATTATGACGTGCCGCCGCCCTGGTTGAATGCAATCGGTGATCCGATGGACGATGAGGGCTTCGTACATGTACCCGACGGCCCCGGCCTGGGCATGGACATCAATTTTGATTATATCCAGGATAATCTGGTGGGGTAGCACGGAGAAGAGCCATATGTTACTTGAACTAATATCTACGGTGCAGGCTTTGAGCGGGCACTGCATTATATGGCAAATAAACGGGTCTTTAAGAGCAACAACAACGTCGTGTATTCCTGCAAATATCATGCGGTCTGGTGTTCTCAATAGCAGCGTAAAGTGCTGATGAACCCTATGGACACACGATGGAAAGAGATCATTCAAGAGGTGGCTGATGAATTGCACTGTGAAATCCTAAGCCATTGACGGAAAAACATCCAAAAAGAATAAGCATGTTCTCGCCTCAAACTGGCCAAAAGTAATCTGTTTCTGTTGGGGAATTTTTGACTTCTGGCTTAGAACTTGAAGTGATGGCCGACCCTGTTCATGTGCTATGCGCGGTTGCCCCGCCAGCGGGGAAAACCCTGGAAGCGGCGCGACGGGTCTACAACGCATCCCTGGATGAGAGCTTGCGACGCTTGGTTTTGCTGCGCCAGTCGAAAGAAAGCCGCCTATCAGTACGCCTGCAGCCTGCCACGTCAAGACAACCGCCGGGCCAAAGCGTTCCAGGCAGCCAACAAAGCGGTTCTTCTGGGAATACGATCCGCATCCCTACGCGGCCCGATTCACACACTCCTGGCCCGGCGACTCGCGCTTTCAAAGCGATGCAGCAGTCTGCATTCGGTCAGCGTGGACAACCCCGTTTCAAGGGCTATCGCTAACTTGATTCGGTGGAAGGCAAGACCAACTACCAGCGGTATCCGCTGGCAGGATGATCGTGTGGTTTGGAAAGGGCTGGGACTTGCAGTCATCATCGTCTTGGATGACCCGGCGGTGGCGTACGGTCTGAGTTGCCGGGTGAAACATGTGCGAATAGTGCGACGTAAACTCAACGGCAAGATCAGGAGGTGATTCTCCAGGTTGTTTTCCATCAGATACAGACCGATGAAGACACCAATTTTATAAGCAATCCTTGACACATATGGATTCGACGGCACTGGAACAATCCCCCTGTTGATGAGTTCAAAAATCCGGTCATAATTTTCTGACTGTTCGATAAATGCTTCAAAGTCTTCCAATGTTGCCGGATGTGCTGGTTCTCTTGCCATTGAACACACCTCATACTGTTGTTCAATCGATGTTAGCCTACACTCAAGATCACACGCCAGATTCGCAGCGTATTGTCTTCACCTAACGTCCCAATTAAGGTTCCATCTGGGCTAAAACCCACTGCTTGAACCGGTTTCTCATGCCCATACAGCACATGCGGCTCAAGCCCATTAACCGGCCAGACAGTGGCTGTCCCATCTTCGCTCCCTGCGACAATCAAGGTTCCATCCGGGCTGAAATCAATCGAGGTGATAGGTAGAGAATGTAATTGGGTGCTGCTAACGACATTCCCATCGGGTACACTGATGAAGTTGACCGTCCCATCGTCTAGACCCAGGGCTGCCAACGATGAGTCAGCATGATATGCCATCGCATGAATGGCAGCATCCGCCTCAAAAATGATCGTACCGCTGCCCGTTTCCAAATCCCACAGACGCACCGTTTCATCACGGCTGCTGGTCAGGGCTTTGGGTAGCAAATAGGCAAAGCCTGTGACGGTATTGGTGTGTCCACGGAGAGCGCGGGTCTGCGAAACGGTCTCAACCGACCACAAGATCACGGCATGTTGATTGGTTTCCATATCCTCGCTCAAAAAGGCTTTACCACCGGATGACGCCAGCCCATCTTCACCATAGGCAAGGATGGTCAGGGGTGCATCATGGCCGAGTAAGAAAGCACGCTCCATTAAACGAGCACCCGGCACAATATCCCATAGACGAATGCCACCCTCTGCATCCCCTAGGGCAACAAGGTCAACTTCCTGGTCAAAATCTATCTGAGTGATGCGTTGGGGCGCCTGTAGGGTGCGTGGTGAGGCGTCTAACATAGCCAGATCGAACAGCCAGATCAATTCAGAACCAGCATCGCCCGCAACCACCAACCGCGAGAGGGTGCCGTCGGCAGCTAAAGGCCCGAAGTCGAATGCGCCGCCAAAATTGCCTTGCAAACGGGACGCTTCAAACAACGCAGAGATGGTATCGGCGGTGATGGGTGAGCGGGTACCAACCAGAGGTGCACCGGGCAATGGTTCGAGCAAATAGTCGCCGTTGAACTCGATTGTCCAGCCGACCAACCCATCAAAATCGACTTGCCACCAAAGCCGACCCGCTTCATCACACTCTGGTCCAGCTAACACATTGAAGAGACTAGCACCTGGAGTTTCACCGACAACAGCAGCCTGTGTTGACGGGCCATCACGCAAATTGTTGGGTAGTCCAGGCAGGACCTGGGCTTGAATTTCAACTGCCAGGCGTGTGGGTGGATAAGTCAAGTCGCCTGTAGGAGCGGGACAAAGTGGATTACTATAAGGTGGATCTTCAGGATCGGCTGGAGCGGGCTCGGGTGTGACATTGGCTTGTTCAGGGGTGACACTGCACAGCGTGACGGCGACACGGTTTGCGGTTACACGATAATCGTAGACGTTACCGCCGTAAGTCAGTAGGAATTGAAATCCTGGTGCGTCGGGTGGCGTTCCATCCGAACAAGCCGCCTCGTAACCTGCCTGGGACCACAGCCATTGATCTAGGTGGCGTATGGTCAGTGGTGTGCCGACACGGTTGCTGAGGTCGGCGATAGCATCATTAATGGGTTCAGGTGCGCCTTGGGCCTGGATGGTGAATGACAAAACCAGGAGCAAGTAGATAATGGCGATAACAGACAATCGGTGTAACATGGCGAATTTCCCTTGGCTCGAAATACGCTAACTGTAACATATTTTGACCAGGTACAAACTGGGTGATTACCCTACGCTAACCTGATGCACATAGGAAGCCGCATCTTGATTAGATACAGTCCCAGCCACTCGACGAATCAGACCAGGTGATGACGACAATCCATCAATTTTGCCAGCCAGCGTAACTCTGAGTTATCCGGCTTGAACTGGAAGCACGGTATTCGTAGGCCGAAATTGTATATGAGCAGGTAAACCGCATGGCATGATACCCCCGTGTAGGCCTGGTTGTGATTTATGAGCTGCCTATATCGCTATCAGCCTAAGAGTGCTTCACCTCCACCATAGTACGCAATCTTGTCCAGATCAAGCTCGATACCCAGCCCCGGCGCATCGGGAATAGCCAGCGTCCCATCGTCATCAAGTTGCCAGGCGTCGGCTACGATATCATCAATATAGGGAGAACCAATTAGATACTCGACAAAGTCGGTGTTATCAAAGGCCGAAGCCAGTTGGAGATCGGCTGCCAGGCCGAGGGCGGTGTTCCAGCCATGCGGGATGAACTGGACACCATTTTCTTGCGCCATCCATCCGATGCGGCGCTCTTCACTGATGCCGCCTACTTTAGTGACATCTGGCTGCACAATATCGAAAGCGCCGGCCTGTAACCAGGGCTGGAACGACTGCCGCCGGGTGAGGACTTCACCACCGGAAATCGGCACTTCACTCAGGCGGCGCAACTGCACATAATCCTCCAGGGCATCGGGTTTGAGCGCTTCTTCAAACCAGGTAATGTCGTAATCTTCCAGCATCTTGGCAGTGCGGATGGCCCATTTGTAGCCATTAGGCCAAAAGGCATCGCTGCCGCCCGGATCGACCATCAGCCAACCATCATCGCCTATGGCGTCGCGGGCAGCGGCGACAATGGCCTCGTCGTGCTTGGGGTTGTTACGGCGCCCAAATGGCCCCCAGCCAATCTTAAAGGCCCGGAAACCCCGGTCTTTTAGTTGGGTGAGGTGCGCCGCTAAAGGTTCTGGCTCAGTCATGAGGATCGAGGCATAGGGACGGACTTTTTCACGATAGCGCCCACCCAACAGGCGTCCGACGGGCTGCCTGGTGACTTTGCCGAGGATGTCCCAAAGGGCGATGTCGATGCCACTAATGGTATGGGTGATGGAGCCGCCACGTCCCATCCAGAAGGTGTTTTGATGCAACTTTTCGCTGACGCGCTCTGGCTCTAGGGCGTTTTCACCCTTGTACAAGGGTGCCAGCACATTGAGCGCGGCTTTGGCCAACCCATCGTTCGTGAAAACGCTGCCAAAGCCATTGACCCCTTCGTCGGTGAGTACCGAGATGAGCGTATGCACACACTCATCTGGTTGAATTTCATCTGACCACCCGCCTGTGGGGGTTTGCCCCCGCAGGCCGACGGCTCGTATCTCTCTGATTTTCATCTATAGTCATCCTGATTTCACTTGATGACTATACCGTTATTGCACCCTAAATGCGATTTCTGTTTGGGTACTGAATCCACCCGGCCCCACGCTTGCATCGTCAAGGTTATCGTGCCGATCTTTAATGGCGACTGGGTTGTGCATTGATCGCCACTGCATACTTGGGATTCATGAACCCAGGTGTCACGTATTGTCTTGTTGTCCGATTGCAGTTTGATGTGATACCAGGCGGCATTGTTTGCCCGCTGCCAACGAATGATGGTATCGCCCGCCGGAACCGTGCTGTTGTTAGCAGGTGCCATAAGGGTTACGGGATCGGTAGGATCAAGATCAATCTGGAATGCCATGAGATCCAAGTCCCATTGTCCTTCGCCGCCCGGACTCCAGGCATTCATCCACCATTGATGGGTACCATCTGTAATGGTGGCCTTGTCAAAGGTACAAGTCAGGCCAGAGCAAACATCTGGCGCATGGAGCCATTGGTCCAAGACACGGCCTTGGGCTTCGAGAACGTAGAGCCGATACCAGCCTGCGTTGGGATCAGCTTGCCATTGGAAGGGAACCACAGGTTCAGTGATGTGTCCTGATGGACTGATGCGCTGGATGATGCTTGGTGCTGGTGTGTTGATGCTGAAGTTAGTTGCGCTGTTCCAACTCCCCATCCCAATAGCGTTCCACCCTAACATGTACCATGAATACACACCATTGGTCAGGTATAGGGGAGTTGGCAAGGTACAGACCGTCCCATTACAGGCTTCGCCCGCCCTCACCCACTTATCAAATTCATAGCCATCTGGCCCAGCGATGTAGAGCCGATACCAGGCCGTATGGGGGTCAACCTGCCATTGTAAGCGGATGCCGTCAGTCACCTTTAGGAGTGCATCGGCTTCCGGGTAAACGGGAACCACGATGTTAGGTTGATTGATTCCAACACTGAAGCGCGTGCCCGCTGTAATTGGGCCACCCCAGCCGACGATGTACCAATCGAATGAATCGGATGGCAATGCTTCCCAGAGAGTACAGGTTGTGCGGCAGACCTTTGATCCTTCGTACCACTGATCGAACGAAAAGCTTGTTGGACTGACAATTATCAGTCGATACCAGAGCGCATGTTGATCCGGCAGCCACTCAAACTTGACAGAAACAGGCTTGAGCCCGCCGCAAGCCGCAGCGAACCTTTGGTTCGATTTCAACAGGAGCGGTTAGGCGTTGTGTCGCACGGTGTTTTATGCGATCATGTCCGCATCGTACAAAAAGGCTGTCACAGCCGTGCGACGCGGGCGGGACGCGCCCTTGAAGGTGAACGTAGAGGTGGTGAACTCATGCGTACTTCAGAAGCTGCAGCGAACTGAACGTTCGACTTCAGTCGTAGCAGAGCGTCACAAGGCCGGATGAGAAGGAATTGCCGTTGCGCGGTGTGACCTTGTCGATAACATCTGGCGCGGGGATACCATCCGTATCCACGGCAAATGTCGCAGGTTTGCTTTCTGTAAAGGTACGCGACTGCATACTAAACGAGCGTACATACCAGCTATAGGTTCCGTCGATCAGATCAAGATCAGGCGTCACCGAGCATGCGGTTCCCTCACAGTGGTTGAGGAAGGGATACCATTGGTCATGGACAAAGGTATCACCCAAGACCACCACCTGATACCAATCATTAGGGACGAGGCTGTTGTTGGGGCCATCACCAATATGTGTCCAGTTGAAGGTGGGATGGGTCATGATGCCGCCAGATATGTTCAAATTGGTAGGAATCGGACGTGGTGGCACATCCACGATCTCGATGGTTACCGTTGCTTCATTGGATTCATCTTTGCCATCCGAGACCTTGTAGGTGAAGGTCACAGTTCCAGGCTCACTACCACCCGTTGTGGTCAGACCGATCACATAAGTAAAAGTCCCATCCGCGTTGAACTGATCCAGGTTGCCCCGTTCGGGCTGTGAAACCAGAATCGCAGTTAGTGGATTGTCTTCAGCATCCTGGTCGTTGGCAAGCACGCCGATGGGATCGTTTAGATAGCCATAACCACCGTTCACAACCACATAGTATTCATCATCAATGGCAATAGGGGCGGTGTTCTCGGCCACATGGATCGTCACAGTGGCCGGAAGTGATTCTGTCAATCCGTCGTTGGCAACATAAGTAAAGTTCGTTTCACCAATGAAATCAGCAGGTGGTGTATAAACAAACGAGCCATCAGAATTGAGTGTCAGCGTGCCCTGGTCTGGATCGCTATGGTTGGTCGCCGTCAGGGCGGCTGGAGGGCTATCGTTTGCCAAGACACCGGGCGCAGCCACATTGAGGACTGTATTCGGTTCGGTAGAGTAAGTATCGTCGGCGGATTGTGGCGGGACCTTGAGCGATAGCGAGACCGTTGCTGGCATTGAATTGGTGGAACCGTTGTTGACATGATAGCTAAAGCTGCCATCAGCATTGAGGGTCAGCGTGCCGTTGGTTGGGTTGGTATCCAAAACGGCGGTCAACGGCAGGTTGTTCGGTTCAATATCGTTGCTCAAAACACCAGGCGCGGGAACCACTAGAGTTGTCCCTTCACGATACTTGAAGCTGTCATCTTGTGCTGTTACGACATCTTGACTTGAAGCTATGACAATGATAGATGCTGTAGCAGGTGTGGACGTAAGTGTTCCATCATCAGCATAGTAGGTGAATTGATCTTTCCCGGCATAGCCTGTATTCGGGGTATAGACAAAACCACCGTCGGTATTGAAGACCAGTGAACCGTTCTTCACATCACTGACCAGTGTAGCTGTCAGGGGTAGGGCCCTGGCCGAAACATCATTATCCAGCACACCCAATGCTGAGACAACCAAAGGTGTATTGACCTGTGTGTTATATGTATCGTCCTGAGCGATCAAATCGGGATGATCCACTATCCGCTGACAACCACGAGGCTGGGTGGTTGTAAATGGTGAGAAGTTGATATCGCCAGCGAGAGTCTCACCTTGACCATCAGGATTGCTGCTATGGGATGGCCCTGTCTCATGCCCCCACCAATTGTTGCTCGCTTGCATCTGAATGGGCTTATTATTATTGAAATCTACTCCGATATCGGCTCCAGAACCAGAATTGCCAAAGATACAGCTATCAGTGATAGTGATGGCACTGCCAAATCTGAACATCTCTGCTGAGATACCACCCGCGTGATTACCAAATCCATTGCCAGCAGTGTTGTTCTTACTGATTCGATCATAACAAATTAAAGATGCTGTCCTAAATGAACCCGGTCAATGCAAGACTGAATCACATCAGATTGATGTCGTAATCGAGCAATGGCTTTGCGCAGCTCATCGCGCAGTTCATCCAGTGTGTGGCAGCACAGGTTTTTCATTCATCTCCACGTACTTCAGATACTGCCAAATGCCCTCGGTGGGGATCAAATCGGGTGCATAGCTGCGGGAGCTGCTCCACGTGAATACGCCGGGCAGCGCCTGCCCGGCGAAAGTCTTTGAGCGCTTGTCCCCGATGAGCGGTCAACCCAGGCCAAATAATGAGCAACGGGCCGGCAATTTGCCGGAGCAGATGCTTCAAAAACGGCCCGATCGGCTCCCCCTTGAAGGCTTGCTCTTGCATCTGAACATAGAGCTTGCCGTCTGGCGTGATCGCACTAATCACCGAAAGGTGATCCCACCTCAAGGGAACACGCAGAAGCGGTGTTTGGCCTTTGGGAGCATAGGTCAGGACTGCCGCTGCCAGCAGATAGCAGCCCGCTTCATCCATAAACACTAGGGTTCGTCCTTCACGTTCGGCTTTTTTTGAAGCTCCTGCCATGTTGCAGTCCGCCACCGCTCAATCGCTTGCTCATTGCGTTGCGTGGCACGCTCAATTGGCTTCTGATGGCTCCAACCGATTTGACCTAACAAGCGCCCCACAGGGCTGAGGGAACACTGCACACCAAACTGTTGCGTGATGACCTGGGCAACACGGGCACGGGTCCACACATCGCCACCAAATCCAGAGGCTTCTGCACCGCGACTTAACACGGTCGGCAATTGCTCCACTTGCTCCGATTTCAGGCGGGGTTTGGACCCACCTCCTTTGCGATGGCGCAACCCGTCCACGCCTTCATCGCGGGCTTTTTTAAGCCATTGGCTGACTGCCCCTTCGGTGACCCTCGGCTATATCTTGCTGCTTCCAGCCTTGTAATCGTCTGGCTTCTCGCCAGTTTTCCGGTTGTTTCTTCTTGTTCTCATTCATTCCACCATTTTACAACATCTTCTTGAGAAAGTTGTGGCTGGATCAGTAATGACACTATTTGATATAGAAACAGAAATACGTCTGCTAATGTTCTCATTCCCACCATATATGGATATTGCACCTGCCATACCCATATCTATCGTTGGAAAAGCCCCCGGGCTGTAATTGTCCTGAAAAACACTACGATCGATTGTGATCGTGCCTTTTTCGGCATGAAGGGTTGCACCCTCAGAGGTACCCTCTATGATGGTATTATAGAGTTGAAGGTCACCACCATAGTGAAGAATACCCCTATCATTATTGCTGAATTTTGTATTGCTTACGACAATATAATTTTTGTACGAGGCGGTCATAATTGCAAGCGACGAGTTGTCCCTAAAGGTACTATTGTTTATTGTCATCTTGCCCGTATCAAACCAAATCACATACTCACCAAAATTGTTAGCAAACAAGGTGCTGTTGATAATTGCCGATCCCCCCCCCTTGAAAGAGAGCAGATGTAATCTCATGATGTTTATTGGCATTGCCGTCGGTAAACTGCGAGTGGTTAATCTCTACGAAGTTTTTAGAATAGATTGCAGCTCCAGTATTATTTACAAAACTGCTGCGGTTCACAGTTAACCTTCTTCCAGGCGATGATGATAGAATGGCACTATCACCTCTGCCACACTCGCATGAGGAAGCATTCATATTCCCATTTTGCAGAGTCAGATCGTTGACCGTCAAATGGGCTCGGGATTCAACTAAGCGAAAGTCCCAGGTGTTTGCATCGCGTTCAATGATGGTTGTTTTGGCGCTTTCTCCTTGCAAAGTTAGGTCATCGATAATCGGCGGTAAACCATTGTGTTTATCGGTTGTACTATTATATGGTGTTATCAAAGTATAAGTTCCCGCCGGGATGTTGATTACATCGGCACCACTTCCAGCGGGGCAATCGGGGTGAGTGGCGGCATTCACATTGGCATTTTCTATCGCTTCGATCAGTGAACATTGTCCGTCACCGTCATTGATCCTGGGATCAGTCGTGGTAAGGGTAATAGTTGCGGCCTGCACAGGGCTTGTTGGAAAAGCCAATGCAATCGTAAATGCCAACAGAATGATGAGTAGGGAGGCAATTAGTTTCATAGTTGTTTATACACCCACTTTAGGTAGTACAAATTGATAGATATTTCCAAATTTATTATACAATGATACAGAAACTTGTGTAAAGGTTAAGAGGCTGACCTGGCGATGAATCAGCGGCGCGTTTGCTTCTAAACCCTGACCACACGTTCACTCAACTCAGGTAAATTGATGAACCTGCTGTTTAACAAGCCTTTCGGCGCCTGCTTTGACTGCCATTTTTTCTGTTGTGGCAGCAGCAATGACGTGACCCCGAATCTCAGCCTTGATCTCCAACCAACCCAGCCTGTGCCAAGTTCTCGCGCAAAACACTGCACAGACCCGCCGTCATCGAGCTCTTTCAGGATCTGGATAAAGCCGTCTGGCAGCGTTTTGGCTGTTCCTGTGGTATCCTCTGATATACGATCTGAAATGCAAGTGAGCGTGTTTTGAATTTTAGTCATCTCATGCCGGAACCGGGTTCTCCGCTGGACAAAGTGGCGACCTTCTTAATGGGCAATATCATCTGGTTTATGCTGGCGGCTTTTATTCTGCCCTTGCCAGCCGCGACTGCTGGATTGATCGCCACCTTTGCACCCTGGGCACGCGGACACGATACCGAGATATTCCGCACTTTCTTCGGTGCGATGCGCAAACATGGGTTCAAAAGCACGGTTATCGTCATCATTGACCTGATTATTCTGTATCTGGTCGTTTTCAACTTCCAGGTCATCAACACCATGCCACAGTCACCGATTTTGTGGCCGCTGCGTAGTGGCAATTTATTTGTAGCACTCACCCTGTTTATGATGAATATTTATTTGTGGCCTTTGATGGTGTTGTTTAGGCTGCCCTTGCGTCGTCTGGTCATTCTGTCGTCCCAGATGAGTTTCGCCCATCCTTTGTGGACCATGCTGGTTTTGCTTATTTTGTTGGCAGTGGTGATTGTTGCCCTCATCGTGCCGCCGATTGTCAGTGTGTTGACCGTGTTCGCCTTGATTTCGCTAGTGGTGAACTGGGGGGCATGGCGGGTCATCAAGCGTTATGCCACTCAGGAAGAAATCGCGGCGTTAAACCTGAGTATATGAGCATCCAATATGTTGCCGGTGATCTGTTTGTTAATGTCCACGAGGTTCAAGCTCTGGCGCAGGGTTGTAATTGTATCGGTGTGATGGGTGCGGGGATTGCTATTGGGATGCGCGAACACTACCCATGGAAAGCGGCTGATGTGCCCTGGGTGTTCAATCTGGCCACGCAGAAGAATACATCAACTTCTCGGGCTCAATATCCTCACATTGAAACGTCCCTGCGAGAGATGCGGCGTCTAGCAGATGCCGAAGGGATCGAATCGATTGCTATGCCGCGCATTGGGGCGGGATTAGGTGGTCTTTCCTGGGCAATAAACTGCTATTTGCGACGCCACATGGATGCGAAATTGGCACCATCTTTAGGGTATTTTTGTTTTAACTCCGCTGCGATCTTGGCCCAGCGGGGCGATAAATCCCCTTCAAAGTAAATGCCCATAAAACTATATGATGTTGTCCAAATAAGTTTCCACTCATCAGTGAGGGACGCCTGAATCGTGTCAATATCAAAGCCGAGATTGGCCTGTGATGGATTAGTAGCGTGTGAGACATGGACATCAATCAGGCGATCAACGACTTGAATCGTTGGTTGCGTTTTGAAGTAGCCTTTTTCGTAGCTGATGCGGGCTGTCTGTTCCCAGGGGTTAACCTCAATTGCCAACATACGCTTGAGCCGACGCCAATAGTTGCCTGGTTTGAGCCAACGCCGCCAGCGCAGTTCTTTTTCATACTTCACGATGGCCTTTTGACATACTGGATTGGTATAGAAGGAGTCCGACGGCTCATGCCCTGCGATCCGGATCGCATCATCCGTCAATAAGGGCACGATTTCATGGATGGTTTCAAAGCCCAGTGGCAGATGATGGCAGACTGAGTTGGTCAGCAATAGGTTATAGGGTTGATACTCGGCTGTGGTGTCAAGGTCAGTCAGGAAATAACTGTTTTTAATGCGATCCCCGATTTTGCTTTGGCAAATGGCGACCATCGCGGCTGATGGGTCGTAACAAGTCAGTTGTTTGATGTGTTGGGTGTTAATATTCTGGAGCAGTTGATCCGATTCAAAGCCTGTACCACAGCCAAAATTGAGAACCCGCAGTGGATGGGATGTGTCGATTTGTGACAGCATTTGTTTCCAGATGGGCGGTAGTTGCTGGTGAATCTCTGGGTGGATACGATCATAATTTGGGGCATCGATGTTATGGAAGATGAGGTTCACCTGTCGGATGAGGTCATCCAATGGTAATTGGGGAGCGAATGGCTCCAAGAGCGTTTCAAATGAATCAGCCGTGTTTACCTCGCAGCTTATCCAACCCAACTAGGGCCATCCCACGCCACATCATCAGGCGACGGATAACGTAGAATAACAAATCGCTTGTGCCATAAACCCGCCGTATTCTGCGATATTCCTCGGCTTGAATCTGTGTGGAGGTGATACGTGAGGTTTGCTGATCATGGGCGCGGGCAACAGATAGTGGTTTCTTGAGATCGCCAATGTTCGCACCTGAATCAAACAGACGGATTTGCCAGTCCCAATCACCACCATAGCGCAAGTCTGGATTGAAGAGGATATTGTGTTCGGTCAAATAGTGTCGTGATACATACATGGAACAATGGAAGACATAGCAATAGTAGCGCATGAGCCAGGGTGATGGCGACCAGTGAAAATTATAGTTGGTAATGGGTTGCCCCGCTTGATTCATGCGCTGCGTCTGCCCATAGATGATGTCGCTATTGGGGTGTTGACGCCAGTAGTCAACCACTTGACGGAAGGCATTGGGTGTGACCAGACGATCATCAGCCGCGATGACGACCACCAGATGACCTTGAGCAGCGGCAATAGCATCATTCTGGGTGGCATACTGGCCTTTGTTTTCATGGCTCCACCAACGTAAATGCGGATAACGCTTCAGGATTTCGACTGTGCCATCGGTTGAGCCATCATCCACGATGATATGCTCATAATGTGAATAGTCCTGTGCTAGCACACTTTCGATAAGGGTTTGAAGATAGGCTTCGCCATTGTAAACCGCTGTGATGACGGAAATCAGAGGAGAGTTTGTTACCATGCGTTCTTCGTGTATCATAGACCGTATCCTACCCAATACCCTGCTTATCGCACACTACCCCAATGGGTCATACGCCGATACGCTTTATTCAGCCAGCGTCGCGCCAGACTATGATACAACGCCCGGATCACAAAACCAACCCCGAGGACATAGACGATGATGTAGAAGCCTACGGTTAGGGGGGTAAGGAACGCAAATCCAAAGAACGATAGGGCGACCATTGCCAGCACTGCCATGAAGATCTGCATAATCCAAACACCGATAATGAGGCCCATTGCCGATAGCAAAGCAAAGGCTGGCTCCAATAGCTGTGAAGATACCGCTAGACTACCTGCTGCTAACGTCCGCAAACGCCATCGGGGTTCAATCACATAGATTGCGGCGGTGATGGCGAAAGCAATCAAATACAGGCTGATGAAAATAGCCTCTTGGACATCACGATACAGGTTCAAAATTTGGCTTTCGTTCCAAAGGAACACCGGCAGAACAAACAGTGTCAAAAAACCGACCCAGATGATTGTCAGCCGGAAAGCGATGACGTTGACCATCATTCGCCAGACCCGAATCTGGACAATGGCAAACTTGGCAGCGATAATCTCCTGGCTGCTGAGGTTGGTCAGCGACATCAGATCAAACAAGCTGTTGTGTTGATCCTGGCGCAGACTATCCAATCCGGCGTTGACTGCCATGAAATCCAGCACGAATTTGTCTAGGAAACTCGCCATAAACAACCAACCGAGCACAACCCAAAGAGTGGTGAAGCTTTCTTCCCGGTTGATCATAGCGAAAACCGCCAGTGCCCAGAGTCCTGTCGCTACTGCCAAAAACCGAAACAGTCTGCCTTGGCTGAAGGCGACAAGCTTCGGCTGCGTTTGTCCGTATTGGAGCCGTTTGGATTCCAGCCAAAAGATGGGGCTATCGGGTGGGGCATCACCATGTGGCAGCGCTCCTTGACGGCTCTGCAAGGGATTGGGATGGTGAGTCAAATGCTGTTCTCAACTCGATTTCAAAAGTTTAATCTGCACTAAAGTATATGCGATGCCTCGACACCAAAACAGGTCAAAACGTTTCTCCATCGCAACAATCAACACACAATTGTTATTCAATCAACGATCACAATTCTAACCTTACCAAATTTATATCCAAATCGACGTATAATTAAGAAAACTATTGTAATCGAGGAGTAGACAATGTTTGTTCAAATCATCGACGTGACGACTCCGATAGGAAGAATACAGGATTTACGACAGCTGATTGCCACCGAGTATCTGCCCAAGCTGGAAGGCCGCCCCGGATTTATGTCCGGTCATCTGCTCGAACAGGTGGATGACCGTGATCAAGCCAAACTCATCATCTTCTGGGATAGCCACGCTTCCCTCGAAGATACCAACCGCACAGGGGTCCTCTCTGGCTCAACCAGTAGCATCATGGCCCGGTTGCCTGGTCTGCGGGTACAACGGCAGAGCTTTGTGGTGGATATATCGGTTCAAGCAGCAGTTGCAGCGGTCTAGTTCTCCTCTGCCAGGGCGATACCATCAGCGTATCGCCCCAAGTCTCTTATTCATCGCTATCAACCGCGTCCATCACCCCATCCTCTGTCTCAGTGGCGGGTTCAGCCGGGGGGGCTTGTACACTAGGCGCACTCCTAAAGTCAATATCCGTTGCTGATGTCCCTGTCGCCGCTTCCATCAGCATATTCAGTCGTGTCGCCATCGCCGCTGGGTCAGGATGAATGCCATCTTGCAGCAAGGCCGTCTCGAAAATCTGCTCGATCACCGCATCTGCAAGCTCCATGTTGTTCGCTGATGACACAATCGTGTTCAGGTTGTGCATTAATGTGTGACGTGGGTTCAGCTCCAGGATTTTGATCGGCAGTTCATAATCCCGATCTAAAATGCGGTTGATACGGAACATGTTGCGTGCTGCTCCATCCTCATCGCTGACCAGACGTGCTGGGCTACCTGTTAGTGTCTTGCTTTCCTGCACATCGCGCACCCGTTCACCCAGAACCCCCTTGAAACGATCGACCAGTGAACTAAACTCAGCGTCTTTCAGTGGTTCGTGCTTCAGTGTTTCTTCATCTGCCTGGACTTCACCAATGCTGCTCAGATCAAGATTTGCTTCATCGACATTACGCAGTTTGTGGTCTTTATAATCAGTCAACCCCATCAGCATCGCACTGTCCACCGGGTCGGTCATATACAGCACTTCAATGCCCCGCTGCCGGAAAGCATCAAGGTGCGGGCTGCGCTTAGCACTCTGGAAATCATCACCGATGATGTAGTAGATGTCCTCTTGATTTGCCACCATCCGGCCTACATAGTCCTGCAATGACCAGAATTCATCAGCCTCATCCATGTGGGTGCTGGGGAAGAAGACCAGTTCTGCGATGTCGTCCTGGTCTTCTGGTGCAACCGCTGCTCCCTGCTTAATATAGCGCCCAAACTCATGGAAAATTTCAAGATAATCTTCCGGATGTTTCTTCGCCATCCGCTTGAGTTCGTTCAAGACTTTGTTGGTGATAGTCTTCTTGAGATTCGCCATCATCCGGTTGGCCTGCACGCTCTCCCGGCTGACATTCAAGGGTAGGTCTTCGCTATCCACCACGCCTTGAACAAATTCTAAATACTGTGGCAGTAAATCCTTTGCATAATCCTGGATCAGCACCTTACGCGCATACAATTTGAGTCCTGGCTCCTTACGCGGGCTGAACATGTTCGGCTCAGATGTCGACGGGAAGAATAGCAGGGCATAAAATTGCAAGGGCACGTCCGCCCGCATGTGAATGCGATGTTTGGGTTCGCCCATAAAGTCCATCGTCAGCATCTTATAAAAATCATTGTATTGTTCATCTGTCACTTCGCTCTGCGATTGCCGCCAGATGGCCTGTTGCTTGTTGGTTGCCTCTTCTTCTTCCCCCACATAGATTGGATAAATGACATAATCCGAATGCTGGCGGATGGTCTGCTTGATCTTCCATTCGCTTGCAAACTCTTTGTCATCGTCTTTTAAGTAGATGATGATGTCTGTACCCCGTTGATCGCGTTCTGCTGGTTCAATGGTGAAATTGTCGCTGCCGTCAGATTCCCACATATAGGCTGATTCATCCATCAGATACGAACGCGAAATCACCTCCACTTTATCCGCCACCATAAACACCGAATAGAAGCCGACCCCAAACTGACCAATGATGTCTTGGGCACTCACGCCCTCACCCTGTGCGTCTTGCATCGCCTGGACAAAGGCTTTCGCACCACTATGCGCGATGACACCGAGGTTATCGATCATGTCTTGTTGCGTCATCCCAATACCTGTGTCGCTGATGGTAATGGTATTGGCCTCGCTATCGACCTGGATGCGGATGCTGAGTTCGGCATCTGCATCCAACACCTTATCGTTGGTCAACATCTCGAACTGCATCCGGCTGAGTGCATCTGAAGCGTTTGAAATCAACTCCCGCAAGAAAATTTCACGTTCGGTGTAGAGCGAGTGAACCAGAATATTGAGTAGCTGCTTGATCTCTGCTTGAAAAGTGTATTCAGACATAGAATCATCCCCTTGTTGTATCTTCCCTATTTTTGCAACATAAGTTCTACCACACTAGTGTAAAAAATAGGTAAGAAAACCTCACAAAACAAACACTCCAGCAAAAGCAAAGTATCCTGGACACCGGGAGGCGTAGCAGAACGTCAGGGTGAAACCTATTGACGCCACAACAACGACCTTGGATGATTACACCGCGTTCTCGCAACCCCTCAGCTTGAGACCAGCAAAACAATGTCCATCCTTGTCAGAATATATCCATCAGCCAGATACTCGAGGCAAGGGCTAAGCGTTCAAAATAAATTAAGAGAATAGACATTGACTAAGATATGATATAATGCTGTATTCAGGATGTTTCAGCAATATTTTTAGTCGATTGAGCGTAATGAACGGGATATTTGGTCAGGGTGATGTTCCTGATAGTCGAGTAAAAATTGAAAAATAACTGATAAAATAATAGTTGACTAAGAGTTGGTGGGACGTTATACTCAGGATGTCTGGTAAATTAACTAGTGAGGAATATCTGATGTCATTTCGTTTTAGTCGGGCTCATATAGCAGCATTCGTGCTGGTCTTGAGTTTTGTTTATTCAGTTGTCATGTTGGTTTCGGCCCAGGCAGCTGCCCCTACGTTCAGTGTGGCTGATGCGGAAGGTAATGAAGGTGATAAGATCATCTTTACCATCACACGTGGAGGAAAGGTTGATGTAGCAGCTACTGTCATCGTCCAAACTGTGAATGTCTCGGCGGTCGCTGGTCTTGATTACATTGCAATTAATCAAACCGTCGCCTTTGCTAAGGATGACACCAAGAAAACTGTGGAGGTCGAAACCCTTAAGGACCACAATGTGGAGCAGGACGAGACCTTTACTGTCAAACTGAGCAAACCAACACTAGGTACGCTTACGGATGCCGAGGCCACGGGGACAATAAAGAATGTTGCTCTGACTGCCGTCCCACCACGCAACGATGGTGCGCCCCATGCCCCACAGACCATCAGAGTTGACGCACGCCAGGGTCAACCCCTAATTCAGTGGAGTGATGATGGCAGGGCCCATTGGTACAACCTCATCTTCCTCAAAGACCTTAAGTCCGTAACCCATAACGTGTGGTATTCTAAGCCAAGTGTCCAATACGCCTCAGTAGCCACTTCACTAGTGCGTTGTAATGGTATATCTTGCAAGCTTGAATTGCCACCAAGCATATATCTATCAGGTGGGCAGTATGAGCTGTGGATGCAGGCCTGGAACCCAGGTGCGGCCAATACAAAGGGCATCTTCAGTAAGGGTGGCACCGCATCGTTTGGGGGGGAGACCTTTGATGCGTTCAATAAGTTCAAATTCACTTTGCCCACAGTGGCACCTAAACATCCGCTTACAAGTACAATTGCCGTCGGTAATACGGTTACAGCTCGGCCGACGATCAGATGGGGTGCAGCTGATGATGTGCTCTGGTATCAATTGTGGATCGGATCCCAAGTCAACGGCAAATATACGAGTTATCACTTCCAGAACTGGATGCCTGCGGATGGTCTAGGTTGTGTCAAGCGAAATAGCACATGTGTATACATGTCACCGCCGGTGTTTTCCGAGGGTTATAGAAGCCGTCTCCCTATAGGAACATATGAGGTGTGGCTAAACAGTTTTGGGCCAGGTGGCTTCGCCCCGAGTACTAGCAACGGCTGGAAAAAGCTGACTGAGTTTATAATTAAGTAAGTATTCAGTCTGGCAGAAACAGGCTTTAGCCCACTGTAATCTGCGGCGAACTTCGGTTCGCCTAATCTAGAAGAGTTAGGGGGCTGGGTATACCAGCCTCCAATATGCTAGCCAGATTATTGTATAGGGAGTTGTCTGTGGCGCTCTTATGCTCAATGCGGAAGCTAAGATCGCCGAACAACTTTGAAGCTGATCGAGATTCACTAACAACCCCATCCGTAGTTCCAGTGTCTTGATGTTGGCGCTACGGATGGTTTGTGTATCAAACCAGGTCTTTGCCCTTTACAAGTGCATGTCAAAAGCCTCTATTGATTTTTCCTGGCTTTGGTTCTATAGTGGGAGATCATTGAAATGCGCCCTACCACACATGGTGGGGTTTTCTGTTGTGGAGACTAAATGACATTCTCTTTCCGATCCCTGGGCCTGTCCCCATCCTTGCTGGAAACCCTGGACAACCTAGGCTATATTGAACCGACTCCGATTCAAGTGGCGGCGATCCCGCTGCTATTAGCGGGGCATGATGTGATGGGGCAAGCCCAGACCGGGACAGGCAAAACAGCGGCCTTCACGTTACCGACAGTCCAACAGCTCAATGGGCATGAACTGGAAATGTTGATCCTAACCCCAACGCGCGAGCTTGCGATTCAGGTCAGTGAGGCCGTCTATCGTTATAGTTCAAAGCTGGGAATGCGGGTGCTGCCGATTTATGGCGGGCAGTCGTATGATCGGCAGGAACGCCGCTTGAAAAAGGGCGTCCATGTGGTAGTTGGGACGCCAGGGCGCACACTCGATCTGCTCAGGAAAGGCGTCCTCCAACTAGGCAATGTGCGCTTTCTGATCCTGGACGAGGCCGACGAAATGCTCAAGATGGGCTTTGTCGAGGATGTTGAGGCTATCCTGAGCATGACGGATGCTGGCAATCGGCAAACCCTTTTGTTTTCGGCGACGCTGCCCAGCGAAATCCGCAAACTGGCGCAGCGCTATATGCATGATCCACAAGAAGTGATCATTGAAGCCGAAGAGATGACCAACGAGGACATCAACCAACGCTATTATCTAGTTGATGCGCGAGATAAGGTCGAGGCATTGTCACGCATTTTAGAGACGGAGGAGCGTCAGAACACACTGATCTTTACACGGACACGGGTCGGGTCGGCAGAATTGGCAGAGACGTTAGCAGTGCGGGGCTTTCCTGCCATAGCTATACACGGCGACTTGGCACAGAACGAACGCGAACGCATCCTCAATCGCTTCCGCAATGGGCAATTGAACATCCTGGTGGCAACGGATGTGGTCGGGCGTGGGGTAGATATTCCAGATGTGTCGCATGTCATCAACTTTGATATCTCCCACATGCCGATTGAGTATGTCCACCGCATCGGGCGGACGGGACGTGCAGGGCGCAGCGGGGAGGCGATCTCGCTGGTGACAGGTAAGCAAAAGCGGCTGCTCAGAACTATCGAAGACTATATTGATCGGCCCATCCCCAAAGCCAGGCTACCAACGACCCAGGACATTATTCAGAAGCGTGAAGATGAGTTTATGCAGCGGCTGGTCACATACATTCAAGCGACAAAAGAACCCAGTGATGCTGTTGAACAATTAATGCAAAGAGGCTTCCCGCCAGAACAGATTGCAACCGCTGTTATCCAGATGCTGGCAGAAAAAGAGTTCACCTCACCTGTAGCGGAAATCCGCGATGTTCAGGGGCGTGGCAAATCCGATAGTCGCAAGCGCAATCATAGCCCCCGCACGCATGAAGCCGGGATGGTGCGGTTGACAATTGATGCAGGTCGCAAGAATGGCATCAAACCGAGTGACATTGTGTATGTTGTTGCCAGCAGTGCCAGGATCCCAGGTAAGTCGCTAGGACGGATCAGCATTGGGAATGCCAAAACATATGTTGATGTGCCAGAGCAGCATGTCGAGGCAGTGCTGCGTGCGAGAGGGGGCACTATCAAGGGGCAACAGATTACGGTGCGGCGGGCGTAGTATCGCCAATGACGCGATGCTCAAAGGCTATTGTAGCAGACTTGTAAGCGCAATCCATCAATCTCGACTATGATAGGTTCATCATAATCCCATTCAAAGGAGTCTTTTGATGAATCGCTTGGCCCGTTCCCTCGCTCTCCTCTTATTTCTTCTTTTGGTCGCTGTGCCGACCATCGCGCAGGATTATGCCCCCCTCTTTGAAGAAGGCGATTGTCCTTTCCCTGAACTCGAAGGTGTTGTCTGTGGCTGGTTGATTGTCCCGGAAGATCGCAGCAATCCAGGTGGCAATCAGGTTGAGCTTGCGGTAGCCATCATTGAAGCAACGGGGCCCAATGTCGCCCCGGAACCTGTGATTTATCTGGAAGGCGGGCCGGGTGGTTCGGCCTTGTTGGGCATTGAAGACTTTATGCGCTATCCGCTGGTGGAGACACACGATCTGATTGTGTTCGATCAACGGGGTACAGGCTTTTCTTTGCCAAGTTTAAACTGTTTTGAGATGGAAGAAGATGAAGATGAGGATGCCGTTTCCAACTGCCGTGCCCGCCTGATTGAAGAAGGTGTTGACCTCAATCAGTACAATTCAGCTGCCAGTGCTGTGGATGTAGAGGATTTGCGCATTGCCCTGGAATATGATGAGGTGAAATTGTATGGCATTTCCTATGGCACGCGCCTGGCCTTAACTGTATTACGCGATTTCCCGGATAACATTCACAGCGCCGCGATTGACTCGGTGTATCCGCCTGAAATTGATGATCTAGCGTTGACAACAACCTCACGCATGGGTGCGATTAATGCCCTGTTCAACCTATGTAGCAGGGACGGTGAATGCAGCGCGGCCTTCCCCAATCTGGAATCGGACTTTTATGCGATGGTTACCCGGTTGAATGATAATCCTGCTGAGATTGACGGCGAAGAATTATTCGGTGAGGATGTGGCAGATCGGCTAATTTCAGCTTTGTATAACAGCGAAATCGTCCCCTATCTGCCGTTTGCGTTGGATTTGATTGCCAACGCGCAAGAGGAGTTTGACTATCTAGATGGTATTGAGATCATTGAAGGCGTTTACATCCCGGATGAAGATGAACCTTTGGAAGATAATGCGCCAGAAAGCATCCTGGACAGCGATCAAGTGATGGCTTATTTCGATGAGGTGGGCGATATTGACGACAGCGAGGGCATGAACTTCTCGGTAGATTGCTCAGAAGAATATGCGCTGAATGATGTTGATCAAGCTTATGCCCTGGCGGAACAAGCTCCTGCTGAACTGCGTGAATATTTCATCATATCGGTGGAACAGACGTTGCAGGGATGCCAAGATTGGGGTGTGGTGGCTGCTAACTCGATTGAGGCCGAAAGAGTGGTCAGTGATGTGCCGACGTTGCTGGTCAGTGGTGCCGTTGATCCGGTGACGCCACCTGAATCAGGCGACAGTGCACTGGCGGGCCTGAGCAACGGGCAGCACGTGGTTTTCCCGACCGCGGGTCACAGCATCACCTTTACTTCTACCCCAGCGGGCACATGCGCAGCCAGCATGGTGATCGCGTTCTTCAATGACCCGATGGCGGCGGTGGACACAAGCTGTGTAGCGGCGACGAGCGATCCGAATTTCTATATAGGGGATTAAAGCACTGCATTGTCAGTGCAACCCAGATGGGATAATATCCCCTATACTCAATCCTGCCACGAGGTAGGGGACGCTAGCCTTAAGCGTGAAGTTCCCACGTTTGGAAGCTACCAGAAAGGAGAACGGTGTAGTGAACAAGGCATGCGAACCTTCGGTTCAATGATGAAACTTGTTAGGCGAATCGCCGTTGCGCGGGGTGATGAACCCGCCCATCTAATTTTACGTAATGCCCAGTTGATCAACGTTATCACGGGCGAGATTTACCTGACGGATATTGTCGTTCATCACTCGTATGTTGTTGCGATTGGCACAGACTACAAGGCCGAACACGAAGTCGATCTGAGTGGGCGCTATGTCTGTCCAGGTTTCATTGACGCCCATGTGCATATTGAGAGCAGCCTGTGTACACCACCAGAGTTTGCACGGGTCGCGTTGGAGCATGGGGTGACCGCAGTCGTCACCGACCCACATGAGATCGCCAACGTCCTCGGTTTGGATGGGATTCGGTTCATGTTGGAACGCGCCAAAAACGTGCCCATGAGCATGTACGTGATGGCGCCCAGTTGTGTCCCGGCGACACATATGGAAACCAGCGGCGCCCGGTTGGAAGCAGAGGACTTGCAGCAGCTTGTCAATCACGATTGGGTGTTGGGATTGGCAGAAGTAATGAACTACCCTGGTGTGGTGAAAGGCGACGGCGGGATGCTGATGAAGATTGAGCAGTTTGCCGAGGCCGCGCTGGATGGGCACGCACCTGCCTTGACGGGAAAGGCACTCAATGCTTATGTCGCGGCTGGCATCCAGAGCGAGCACGAGTGCACTACTGTCGACGAGGCGCTGGAAAAATTGCGGATGGGCATGACCATCTTCATCCGTGAGGGAACCGCTACCCGTAATCTCCGTCCGCTGCTGCCCTTGATAACACCGCAGAATCATCAGCATATCTGCTTTTGCACGGATGATCGCGTGCCTGCCAGCCTGATTGATGAGGGTTCGATTGATTATATGGTACGGGTGGCGATCTGCGAGGGCATTGACCCGATTATGGCGATTCGGATGGGTACGATCAACACAGCGCGGCATTTCGGCTTGCATCAACTGGGTGTTATTGCACCGGGCAAGCGGGCGGACATGGTGGTCTTCTCGGATTTGAACGATCTGCAACCAGAGATGGTACTGCGAGGTGGGCAGGTCGTCGCCGAGAATGGGCAGTTGGTGATTGTGCCACCGCCTCTGCGGAGCATTGACCTGCGGAGTACAATGAACATTCGCCGCCATAAACTTAATCTGAGCATCCCAGCAGAAAACCGGCAAATACGTGTCATTGGCGTCATTCCTGACCAGATCATGACTGGTCATTTCATCATGGATGCAAAAGTGGTGGATGGTCACGCCGTCGCCGATATGGAGCGCGACATCCTCAAAATGGCTGTGGTGGAGCGCCACCGGGCAACAGGCAACGTCGGGCTGGGTTTTATCACAGGTTTTGGCCTCAAATCGGGTGCGATTGCGGGCACAGTCGCGCACGATCATCATAATCTGGTCGTCATTGGTGCAGACGACGTCAGTATGATCGAGGCGATTGATGCCGTTATTGAGATGGGCGGTGGGCTGGCAGCAGTACGAGATGGGGCGATCATGACAACGCTGGCACTCCCTGTAGCAGGCTTGATGAGCGAGGAGCCTATTTCGCAAGTGCGGGCGCAATATGATGCCCTGACGGCGGCGGCGCACGACCTGGGTTGTGAACTCAATGATCCGTTCATGGTGATGAGTTTCATGTCCTTGGAGGTTATCCCCAAGCTCAAGCTGACAGATATGGGGCTAGTTGATGTCGAGCAGTTCGCAGTGACGCAGTTGTTTGTGTAACATCTGACTAGACTGTCCTTTCGACGAGGCAGCGCATGAATGTCGTGGTGTGGTTGGCTAGGACAAATCGCCCCTTTGTTGCCGCCGCCGCGGAAGAAAAAACGGCGGCAACACGGAAGGACCGGGGGAGGAACGGCGGGAAATTGCTGCTGCAGCGCAACAAAAAATGGCGGGAAAACGACGAGAAATGGCAGCTAAAATAGTCTCCAGGTAGTCGATACAGTCTCAGTTTAGTTGAAAAAGGTGGATTTGGGAGAACGTATTGCAGAATGTATGTTCTGTGCACGTGCGGTTGACCGGCAAGAGGGGAAGTGTTGGCCATTTCTGGCTTGGCGGGAACCGCTTCTTAATGAAGAAAGAAGAGAAGAGCAAGCGTAATGACCGTACGGTTACGTGGCGCAAATCACACAGTTACTTTGTGATCTGAATAGGCCGCAAAAGGCTAATTTTAAGATTGTCATAATAATGCCGCCTGGGAGTACCCACATGAAACCATCAGCCCATAAGTAACGGGGTATGAACACAATCACAAGCAATAACATTGATATATTGATGACAACGTATCGAAACAATCCTGATGCAAAAAAGGCAGATGAGTAGTTCAAAAGCGTGATACTGGGTTTAATAAGGCTTTAAGGCGGCAGATTAGTCTAAATGCCCTAACAAGGTTCTGTTGACATTTGAGAATTGCAAGAGGGAAGGACGAACAAGCCTGTCGCTTGTTCGTCGAAGCTGTGAAATGGGTAAGCCGTAGGGGAGCACAATGGCGACTACTCCCAAGCGCCGACGAAAAGGGGAACACTATTGACAAACGTTTCGTGCGCTGGTGTGAAAATGGGGTGTGGCAACGGATGTTTGACTATTTTGCCGACGACCCGGATATGGAAAATGGGATGATTGACAGCACCCTTGTTCGTGCTCATCCCTGTGGCGCACAAAAAAAGAGGGGAGCAAGCGATTGGACGTAGTCGTGGTGGCTTAAGTATCAAAATCCATATAACCGTTGACGGGTTGGGTAATCCTTTGCGCTGTCGCTTGAACACGGGGCAAAGTCATGACATCACCCAAGCTGAAGACCTGGTGACTGGCTTTCTCTTTGATCGACTGATTGCAGACCGTGGCTATGCTGCCCAAGATTTTGTGGACTGGTTGGTTGCCCAAGGCATAGACGCTGTTATTCTACCTCATCAACTGGCGAAACAGGCGCGTGCATATGATCGCTGGTGGTATCGTGAACGTCACTTGGTGGCGTGTTTTATCAACAAAATCAAGCATTTTCGGCGTATCTTTTCTCGCTTCGAGAAACTTGATGAATCCTATTTTGGTTTCTTGCACTTTGTCGGTACTTTGATCTGGTTACGTTGAAATGTCAACACGTCCAAGATTATCTGGTTTCTCCCTGTTAATGGGTGATCCTTCTAGTGATGGCTGGCTGGTTACCCGGGTCTTGATATGATGGGGATCAAACTCGCCTCCATACTGTTGGACGTGGTTCGCCTATTCGGTTCTGGCAAGGTTGAGGGTTGTGGTATCACCAACCAACTTCATGATGTGCGTATAACTGTTGCGACGGCCTAACCACTCATCACACTCTGATCCCCACTCGTTAGAGCCCAGTCGCTTAATATTACCAAATAGCTGTTTGGCTTCCTCAAACCGTAAGGCTCTAGCCAGCCGCCGGGCGTCCTGAAACTGCTTAACAAGGCTACTATGACCCAGTTCTGGTGGACGACGTACATCATATATCCTGATGTCGCTCCCAATTGATGTGATCTACCACAAGGTTGATCTGCTTCAACATCTGGGCGGGATCGCCTGCATAGATTAACCATTGACCGCTTAGAGGCAACAAAGATGAACACATCGCACCACTCGATCCGCCATGATTGGAATATCTGGATCCTACCAGGCGTCATGTCCACTGGCATCAAGCAATTCAACATTGCTACGTGAATAACCAATAAAAAACTGAGTCATAATACAACATAATCTATTGTTTTATAGTTACAGCGCAAATTATAGCTTTGGTCTGAGCGAACTGCGACAAGAAGCTGGGGGAAGAGAGAGGAGACGAAGTAGGGTAGCCAAGGTTACAAATGCAAGCCATGTAACCGGATTTATATACCTCCTTCCAGGGCAATCGCATCAAAATGAAAAACCGTGTCGTTGCGGTTTTTAAAGTTCACAAGGGACATTATAGTATCTATGAATAACCGCTTGCGACACTTCTTGAACTTTTTAGAACCCGAAATCAAATTTGGTGCAATCGCCCTATCTTGTCTTCCCGAAGTTCTTGACAAATAGTTTGATTCGTGCCATACTCCATACGATGTATAGGCAAGCGAAAGGTGTTCGATTATATGTACCAACTGAGAAAAGTTGTGCGGTTATATAAGAGTATGCCTGTAGTGAGTCTTGCCGAGTGATTCTGATTCGATCCTCTCTGAATCACCCCCTCTAAACAACTCAACATCCACAGGCGTACTCGAACATAAAGTTCGAGGTGTGCTGTGACGATTCCCACCTCAATATACAGTCCGGTTTCAGTCTCAAAGTTGAGTCATGAATAGTGCCCCCAAGCAAACCAGTTTATATTAATCCGGAGATTGAGCGTTGGCAAGCAAGAAGAACTTCCATAAATCGTTTGAGAAGTCGAAACGGAAACAACAACTCCAAAAGAACAAAACCTTCAAGCGCAGCCGGGGCAACCGTGCCCCGCGCCAGAAGCATTGGGATGTAGTGGACGATTATGAAGATATTGAGCAGTTCGAGCGCATTATGCCGTTGGACGAACGGGATCGACGCCGGGCCGTCGAAACACACATCAAGGCCCAGCGAAGCGAAGATGATGCGGCGGTTTCCTCTGTTGCTGATCTGGACGCTGCTTATGGTCGTGTGATCGAGGTCAGCATGGGCATCTGCCGCGTAGAATATGAGGGCGAGGTGCTATTGTGTTCTCTACGCGGTGCGTTGACGGTGGAGCAAACGGGCTTTACTAATGTTGTAACCATCGGCGACTATGTGGATATCCAACCGACTGAAGCGGGCAAGGGCATCATTGAGGCGGTAATGCCACGCCGCAACTCTATCGCCCGGCCTGATCCCTTTTACACCCATTTACAGCAGTTGCTGGTCGCTAATGTTGATCAATTGCTCATTGTTGCGGCATGGCGGCAGCCGCATATCTGGACAGAGCTCATAGACCGCTATCTCATCACTGCCGAACGAAATGCCATCACACCTGTGATCTGTGTCAACAAGATTGATCTAGCAGATAATCTAGCCGAGGTTGATGAGGTGCTGTACCCCTATCAACACAACGGCTATCATATCATCCACACGAGCGCCACCAAGGGCATTGGCATGAAGCACTTATGTGAATGGGTAGCAGGTAAAGTGACGGTGCTGGCAGGGCTATCTGGTGTAGGAAAATCGTCGCTTCTGGCTGCCATTCAGCCAGACTTTGACCTGCGGGTCGGTGCGGTGAATGACGCACTTGGTCAGGGGCGACACACCACTACCCAATCCAACATGATGTCCTTTGGTGATGGGGGTTATGTCATTGATACGCCTGGCATCCGCGAGTTCGGTTTGTATGGGCTGGCAGCGGATGAATTGGTGCACTTTTATCCTGAGTTTGCAGAACAGGCGGGTCAATGTCGCTTTGCTGACTGTACCCATCTGCATGAACCAGGCTGTGTCGTGTTGGAAGCAGTTGAAGCCGGCGCAGTCAGTCAATTGCGCCATCACAACTACCAACTGATTCGCAAGTCACTGAAGAAGTGACAAAAACGGGCTTGAGCCCGCCGCAAGCCGCAGCGAACCTCTGGTTCGATTTGAATGGTCGCGGTTCGGCGATTTTCAGGGTTTTAACCAAGGTGAGAGACACTCCTGGCCGAGATGGCTGAGGGCAAGGTAAAATAGACCTTATGATCCGCACCTACAAGTACCGCCTGTATCCAAGCAGAAGCCAGGAACGTCATCTCTGGCAAATCTTGGCCTGTGCTCGGCACTTCGACAACAGGTGTGTGGAAGAACGCAAATGGGCATGGCAACTGGAAGAACGCAGTGTGAGCAAAACGGTTCAGCTTCGCAATGTCAAGCACTACAAGCGCACTTTCCCCCAGGCGCAGATCGTCCACAGCCATGTCTTGCAGGTGGTCGCAGCGGACTGCGACAAGGCCTTTCAAGCCTTCTTCCGTCGTGTTAAGAATGGCGAAACACCGGGCTATCCCCGTTTCAAAGGGCGTAATCGCTTCCATAGCTTTGGCTTCAAAGAATATGGCAATGGCTTCAGGCTCGATGGTCGGCGCCTGAAGGTGTCGGGTGTGGGTCGTATCGCTGTGCGTTGGCATCGAGCCATCGGTGGGTTCGTCCCCTGCGACATCAAGACGCTGCGGATCACCCACAAGGCAGGGCGGTGGTCTGCCTGTTTCTCCGTTGAAATGCCAGAGCCAGCGCAATTGCCCAAGACAGGTCAAGAAATCGGTTTGGACATGGGTATTTCTGCTCTGGCAACCACCAGTGAAGGTGAGCGGATCGAAAACCCCAACTCCTACCGGGAGAGCCAAACGAAACTACGCATTCTGCAACGGTCACTGGCTCGTAAGAAACGAGGTAGCAAGAACCGTCGCAAAGCTCTGTTGCTCGAACTTTTAGTTCGCGTCCAACGCCAGCAAGAACATGTCGCCAATCAGCGCAGAGATTACCTGCATAAACTGAGTACCCACCTGGTTGAACACGACGATCTGATCGCGTTGGAAGACCTGCGGGTGCGCAATAGGGTCAGAAACAAGCACCTCAGTAAGAGCATCTTGGATAGCGGGTGCGAACCTTCGGTTCGGCGTATTTTCAAACAATACCTCACGTACAAGGCTGGAAGTGCCGGACGTGAAGTCGTGTTGGTTGATCCTGCCTCCACATCCAAAACCTGCTCCAGGTGTGGTGCCATCTTCGAGGGTTTAACACTCAAAGATCGTTGGGTGGAATGCGCTTGTGGTCTGTCGCTCGATAAGAGACCACAACGCAGCAATCAATATCCTTGCCAAAGCAAGGCCCTTGCCAAGGCAAGGCTTTATCAAGCCAGACCGGACGGGTCTGTACAGCATAACGTAGAGGGAGGTTCCTCATGCGTGCTGTAGAAGCTGCGTCGAACCCTGGTTCGCTTTATCCGCAGCAGAGTGTCACTTGCTTTGCTCGGCTCAGCTATGTTCAGCAGTGAGCATGAAATGGCAGAACGAGGACGCCGTGCTTTCAACGCCGGGGTCTACACGCAAATATTTTGACATGGCAATTGATGGGGATTGGACTCCACGCGAACAAACGGAGATACAACTATGAGTTTACGTCTATCTGAGTTGACAACCGAACGCCTTATCATCCGGGAAATACAACCAGACGATCATCAGGCGATTGTCCAGATACTTGATGACAGAGTTGACGAGGCCTGGTTACGCTGGAACATCTTGAACTATGAAATTCATGAACGACTCGATCAACCTGCTTATGGTGAGCGTCTGATCACGCTGAAAAACAGCCAAGCGGGGATCGGTTTGATCGGATATGCGCCATCCTATGGCCCGTTTGGGACACTCCCCTACTTTGTGAAGCGAAATGGGCATGAAGATTGCCACAATCGACCCGAGTTGGGCTTGTTCTATCATCTAGCGCAGCAGCATCGCGGCTGTGGTTATGCAACCGAGGCAGCCCAGGCGATGATCGACTATGCTTTTACCCAAATGAACCTGAGCCGAATCGTGGCGACCACGACTAAGGACAACACGGCGTCCCAGGCGGTCATGACACGCCTGGGAATGGATATCGAACGTAACCCCTACGACGAACCGATTTGGTTTCAGGTGGTAGGAATTCTGGAAAATCCAGACAAAGGAACATCAAATTGAACAGCTACGACCAATACGAAGAGTATGAATCGCTATTTGATCCTATGCAAACAGACCGTCAGGCAAGGCGTAAGCGGAAACCCAAAGCCAGGCATGTGCCTAAGAAGGCGTATCATGAAGTCATTAACGAGATCGCCGATACAACTGGGCTGGAAGGTGGCTTTGAAACAACCTATACTCCCAGCTTATTTGAGGCTGAATGGCTGTTGTCGTCTCTGCGCCCGTTTTATGACCAGCAAATGTTGACGGATGTGTTAGCGTTGGTCAAGGGAGGCAAGGAAGCCAGTGTCTATCGCTGCGAGGGGCATCCCTCGATGGGATTAAGCTATCTGGCGGCTAAAGTCTACCGTCCACGCAAGTTCCGTAATCTGCGCAACGACAAGCTGTACCGCGAGAATCGCAAGGTCTTAAAGGGCAATGGCAAAACGGTTAAAGACAATGACCATCGCATTATGCGAGCGCTGGGGAAAAAGACCAGCTTTGGTCAACAGGTCGCCCATACCTCCTGGTTGATGTATGAATATACCACGCTGGAACACCTGTACAACATCGGTGCGGCTGTACCCCGTCCACTGGCGGCGGGCGAGAACGCAATCCTGATGGAATATGTGGGGGATGGACATATGGCAGCACCGACCTTGCATGAGGTTGAGCTAGATGCAAGGGAAGGACAGGCCTTATTTGAGCAGGTGATGGATAACATTGAACTGATGCTCAAACACAACAGGGTACATGGCGATCTCTCATCCTACAATATCCTCTACTGGGAAGGCGAGATGGTCTTGATTGATTTCCCACAGGTGATTGATCCACAAGCTAATTCGCAAGCTTACTTCATTTTGGAACGTGACATTACCCGTGTCTGTGATTATTTTACACGCTATGGGGTGGATGGTGCAGATGACCCGGCACGATTAATAGAACGATTGTGGAACCAATACGTTGGGCAGAAGCCGCATGACATCGAAGCGGATATTTCCCGCTTTAAAGGCGATGATGATGAATAGCGTTCACGCTATTTCTGTGCGGATACGCCCGACGCCATAGACCTTCAAGCGACGATCATCTGCGTTTGGGAAAGGTCTTCTTGTCGTGCTTGACATTGCGGAGTTGGGGGTTTTGCTGACGCTGGCCTGCTCAAGTTGCCATGCCCATTTGCGTTCTTCCACACACATGTTGTCGAAGTGCCGGGCACAGGCCAAGATTTGCCAGAGATGACGCTGCTAGCTCTTGCTGGGATACAGGCGTACGGATCATGGGCCTATTTTACCTCGATCCAAAGGTTTGCGGCGGGCTCAAGCCCGTTTCTGTCAGCCCGAGCCGATCCTGGATTATCTGCCGCACCAGAATCTCACATCCAATTCCAACTTTTCTTCAAGACCTTTTTACTTTCTCGGATAGATACTAAGTGCTTCAAATAACACATTTTGAGTCAGCTGCCTTGTGAATTCCGCTATAGTCGTGCCCAGTTGTGGACGCCAAAAGGAGTGTAACTCAGGCCTGATTTTCTGGGATGCAGGAAGATGTCGCTGTCCTCAAATTCTCTAGCCATACCCTCACATATGGGATACGAGAATCACGGTTTAGCCTTGCAATGGATCAGTTGGTGTTTGGGGCATTCCTGTGTCCGAGTGAGTTTGTCATACAAAAAGGGAGAGGGTACATCATTGATGCACCCTCCAGGTCACGTTAAGCTGTTGTCTGTCAGTCAAAGTGTGTCCAGGATGGACGCAGATAGACGAGCAGGATATAGAGTATCAGTATGCCCAGGCTAGCGCCTCCTAAAGTCGCTTCCCCAGATATGACATCGACAATTGTGATTGTCGTAGTTGCCAGCACCAGGGCATACACGCCGACTTTCAACCTGTGGATGACAGCTTCCAGGCTGATGACAGCAACAGCAAACCAGGTGGTGTATAGTAGATATCTCCATTCCGCATCGGAAGCGGTATCTCCTGCCAGGGTTGCCAGGCCAAATAGAAAACCTATTGCCGCAACCATCTGGAACACACGGGACACTTGATTCAGTTCGTTAAGGTGTCCATCTTGGGAGGTCATGTCTACTTACCTCCTGGTTTATGTGCGATTTCAGTTACCTATATGATAGGGTAAAGCCCATTTTCCTTGAAGTGAATAAGCTCATTAATTGGCATGATTTTCGTCACTTGTTGTTGCCACTGCCGCGTAACTTTTTCGGCTTTAGGTGATTGAGTGCTGCCCCATTGCCCGTTATACTATTGCTATGCTATGTCATTGGAATGAGGTGTCGCATAGTCATCAAACAGCGACTGGCTCTGGAGGAATTCGTAACCTTTGTCCATCGCCCCGAAAATGTGGAACGGCGGTTTGAACTCATTGATGGGGAGTTGGTTGAGATGTCGCCAGGTCGGTCAGGTTATTCTAGAATCTCAGCACGCATTATCAGTAAGGTACAAATATATTGTGATGATAATGGTCTGCCATGTGAGATCAGCGGAGAAGGTGGCGCATACAACATTGCGGGTCATGTGGTTGCGCCAGATTTCGCTTATAAAGACAGCCCAGTTGACATAAACGGGCTTGAGCCCCCCGCAAGCCGCAGCGAACCTTGGTTCGATTTTAATGGTGGCGGTTAGGCGCTTTCAAAGGTTTTAACCAGAGTTTAGCGTTGATCTAACCCCAAAAGGGAAATGATGCTCAAGACCTTGTATCCCAGCAAGAGCCAGGAGCATAATCTCTGGCAAATCTTGGCCTGCGCCCGGCACTTCGACAACATGTGTGTGGAAGAACGCAAATGGGCATGGCAACTGGAAGAACAAAGTGTGAGCAAAAACACCCAACTTCGCAATGTCAAGCACGGCAAAAAGACCTTTCCACAAGCACAAATCGTTCATTGCAGGTGGTCGCAGCCGATTGCGACAAGGCCTTTCAAGCCTTCTTCCGTCGTGTCAAGAACGATGAGACCCCAGGCTATCCACGTTTCAAGGGCCGCCATCGCTTCCATAGCATCGGCTTCAAAGAATATGGCAATGGCTTCAGGATGGCTGGTCGTCGTCTGAGGGTGTCGGGTGTGGGTTCGTTCCCTGCCAGATCAAGACGCTGCGGATCACCCACAAGGCAGGGCGTTGGTATGCCTGTTTCTCCGTTGAAATGCCAGAGCCAGCCAAGCTGCCAAAAACTGAGCGACGGGTTGGCTTGGATGTCGGGGTATCCGCATGGGTCACGACCAGCGCAGGTGAGAAGGTTCAAAACCCCAACTCCTACCGGGAGAGCCAAACGAAACTGCGTGTTCTGCAACGTTCACTGACCCGGAAGAAACGGGGTGGCAAGAACCGCCGCAAAGCCTTGCTGCTCGAACTTTTAGTTCGCGCCCAAAGGCAGCAAGAGCATCTTGGAGAGTGGCTGCGAACCTTCGGTTCGGCGTATTTTCAAACAATACCTCACGGACAAGGCTGGAAGTGCTGGACGTGAAGTGCTGTTGGTTGATCCCGCCTACACATCCAAAACCTGCTCCAAGTGTGGTGCAATCTTCGCGGGCTTAACACTCTCGGAGAGATGGGTAGCATGTGCCTGTGGTCTCTCACTCGATAGAGACCACAACGCGGCAATTCATATCCTTGCCAAAGCAAGGCCCTTGCTTTGCAAGGCTTTATCAAGCCAGATCGGACGGGTCTGTACAGCCTCACGTAGAGGGAGGTTCCTCATGCGTGCTGTAGAAGCTGCGCCGAACCTTGGTTCGCTTCATCCGCAGCAGAGCGTCACAAACACGGCAATATTCCCGCCTTATGCTGAATAAAACCGAACGAGCTTCCAAGGCCATACATGATTGCTATCATCAATGAACACGGCCATCCACACTGGCAGTGATAGATACAACCTTAAACGACAAAATTTGTGGCTGTACAGGCGGGTGCAACAACTGCACAATCCTTCTCTGTACAGTTCAGAACGCAAAGCAGTTGCAGTATCGTGCAACATACCTTTGCCAACTGTGCACCTCTCTGATTGGACCAACTGGAAAATTGAGCAAAGTATCTCAAGCGGAAAGCCACAAGTAATTAGCGACGAGTGGTATATCTACGTCTGGGACGGCACCAGCCTCTTTCTTGATTGATCTGAGCTACGATATTTGTATATCCTGTTAAGTATTATTACATAACTATTGTTTTAAAACGGTTTACATACGGTTCTTGAACTGTTTTTTTGAAAAACTGTGCTACAATTAACTTAAGTAATTAAATTTGTGCATAGTGAACGCTCTGATTACATCGCATCCTACATTGCCAAATCAAAACGTGTAGTTAGGACAATTATTATTGTTTGCGATAGAAGAGAAATGGACAGATCAAGCTTGTTTAAGGTAAAATAGGATCAAGCAGGATAGTCGAAAAAAGGCAGTAACTATGTCCGCTTTAGAAAATCAGTTTGCCGAACCGCAACTTGCCATCGTACCCCCATCCACTATCGCCGACTTCGAGACATTTCTCGATCAGCCGGCAAATTATGATCAGATTTTTGAACTCATCAACGGGGAGATTGTGGCTGTGCCTTCCAATCCATATGTGTCCTATATTGCTGGGCAAATCTTTTTCTTCATCCGTTTATTCCTAGAGCAGCACGATCTAGGACGCCTCACAGGTGAAGCTGCCGGCTACATCATCCAAGGCAACGTGTACGCGCCCGATGTCGCCTATGTTTCGCATAAACGGCAAGCGGAACTCCCCCGAAAGGGGTTTAATCCAGGACCACCCGATTTAGCCGTTGAGGTCATCTCTGATCCAACCAACGGGCAGGAGCAACAACAACTCCGCCGCAAAATCGTCGTCTATCTGGAGGCTGGCGTAGTGGTCTGGATAGTAGATGCTGAAGCTCGAACGATTGAGGTTTACACCCCAGGGGAACCCATGCAACTCTTGGCCATCCAGGACACCCTCACCGTTGAGAAGTTGTTGCCGGGGTTCCAGCTCCCCCTGGCTGATCTGTTTAGTAAGGAGAAGGAAGAAGAATAGATGCTTGCGTGTCCAGCGCACCACAAACGAAAGGACAATATATCGAAGGCGTTAATTGTATATCAGCACACATGTAGGGGATGGTCGGTGTCCAAGTTTGGCGACTTACACCAACCATCCGTCACCTTAAGCCAGAACAGCATCTGCACGACGCAGTTCCGTTTTCTGGTAACAGTGTAGCAAAGATTTTCACAAATAGGTCGTTTCGTTATGAAAATCAAACTTTTTAAGCGAAATCTATATCAATCGGATCAAGACGACAAGGTACATCCAATCAACCATTACGGGTAGCCCCATAAAGCCCACAGGTTTTAACAGTGGGATATAAGGGGCTTCAGAGTGCTTGAGCCCGAGAAAGAGTATTTCAAACATGTCGATAGAAGTCCGCAAAACCTACAAATAAAAGCTGTACCAGAACACCAAGCGCAACCGACCGACATCTGCACCAGCAGATGAATGTCGCTGGCTTGATCTGGAACCATGCTCTGGCTATGCAGCGCTGCTCCTATCGGCTGACGGACAAACACATGGGCTTATCGCGGATGCAACGCCACATCGCAAAGTTGCGGATGAAGAGCACTCGGCTCCCAGGCAGTGCGGGATGTGCTCGAGCGACAAGAAAAAGCCGACGAACGCTTCTTCAACAGGCAAGGTGGATTGCCGCACTTTCGCAAGGTGCAGAAATTCCGGTCATTCACGCTCAAACAAGTGGGCTGGAAACTGCTCGACAGCGAACAGAGATATGGTCGGGTTCAGATCGGCAAGAAGGTCTACAAGTTTGTGAAGCATCGCCCCATGTGGGGCGATATAAAGACGTCACGATCAAGCGTGATACAGCAGACAGATTGTGGTGCAGAAGGAAGCCAGCGCGGGTCAAAGCGGCGGCTTCGATTTTGGCCTCAAGACGTTTCTGACCACCGATGAAGGGCAACAAATAGCATCGCCTTGGTTCTATCAGGATGATCTGCCCCGTCTGCGCAGCATCCAACGACAGGTGTCGAAGAAGGTCAAAGGGAGCGCCAATCGGCAGAAGGGGAAACATCACATCTCCCGTCGTCACATTCGGATTGATGACAAGTGGCGCGACTTCCACTTCAAGCTGGCTCATGCGCTGTGTGACCAATACGACCTGCTGTGTTTTGAAGACCTGAACCTGGACGGGGCGAACCTCTGATTCGATGAAACGGTTGTGGGGACGCAAGGTGAGTGATCTGGGTTTTGCACAGTTCATGAGCATCTTGGAATGGGTGGCCTTCAAACGTGGCAAGCGGGTGGTCAAGATAGACCGTTGGACACCGACGGCCCAGGTCTGTTCTGACTGGGGTCAGAAGCATAAGCTCGAACTGCAAGATCGGGAGTTAAGCCGCGCTTGTGGCTTGGTCATAGACCGTGACCACAATGCAGCAAAGAATATACTTGAGGCGGGGCATCGCCCTGATTTATTCAGGCGGCGTCCGGCGTTCATGGCAGAAGCCCACTGAACCTTTGGTTCACCTTTTGCTGTGGGAGTATGTCACTCTACCACAATCTCCACTAAAGGAGCGATATCGCCGCTGGTCTCTCCATTAACCCAGGTCAGGCGTGTGCCATCCTGCCAGCGATAGACCACCACCTGTATGTGATAAGTTCCAGGTGGGATGTCTGCTGGCAGTTGTAGTCCATGATGATCTAGAACTGCTTCTTGGGGCTGCCATTGGGTCATCGCACCGAATGTGCCCTGTGGTTGTCCGTCGCGCTGTGCCAGGGGGAAGCCGTCGGTAGTAGCGATGTGAATGGCAACGTTGTAATTGTCTTTCAGGGGTGCCTGGGGTTCCCAGGTCAGCGACACTGGAACGACCTCTCCTGGTGTGTAGCGGGTGTCCTTCGGCAAGTTATAGCCCAGCAACCGTAGATTGTTGTTGAAAATGAAGTCCGTTGTATCACTTTCGCCGACCTGATAGACGTTCGTCGTATCAAAGCGGATGGCACGGGCGCGATCACTGATGGTGATCTCTTCCACCGGAAAAGCCGTCGTCGCTAGGAAGCGTTCTACTGGGCGGAGTTTATCGGGTTCAAAAGGGCTGCTGCTAGCAACCAGCCAGACATCGCGCACATTCTCCTGTGCCCATTGGATGGCAACATAAGCATCTAACCCGATTTGCTCATCAACCTGCTCGGAGACCACCTCCGGTCCGTCACCATAATTTTCGCCGGGCGAATAGGGCAAGCTGCCTACAATGACAGAGCGTTTGAAATAGTTCATGAAGATGGGTAGGTAGAGTTCGCGGTCAATGAACACAATTTGATTGTCCGTAACCTGCTGGTTGAGCATCTGCGCCAGTTCATGGACATCTGTCCAGTCTTTAATATAACGGGCATCAGTCCGCAGCGAATGAACCCCGATGCTCATGGTGATGAGGGTCATAGCAGTGAGTCCAAGGGTTCCTAGCCAGCGCAAAGAAGTCGGACGTTCGCGCTGGATGAGCCACCAGCTAAAGCCACCACTGACCAGTAGCAAACCAACAGCTAAGAGTGCTGGCAGCCACCCCACATCTGCCCAATGCCATGCGCTATCGAGATGGTTCAGTTCCAAACGTTCTAAATGATATTTTAATGGTGACCATTTCCATGTCCAGTTGTAGTCGCCCCATTGGGTTTCCAGGCCAAAATCGGTCAATAGTCCGGACCAGTTGAGGTCAGTATAGTAGTTGGGGAGTGGCACCGCCATGCCCAGTAGTTGCAAGGCGATGCCAACACCAATCAACACACCCATTCCAATTTGGCACAGGGGTGTGTTGATATGAGGCAGGACGGGCAGCACCCAGAAAACCATCATCACCGGGAGAACAGGCAGCAGGTAACGCGGCCCCCAGCCCCAGCCGCCCCACCACAGCGTTTGATGACCGATACCATAAATGACACTCATTGACAACAGAAACACTAAGGGCCCCAAAACCCGTCGCCAGTGTTTCTGCTGGAACACCTGCCACGCGCCGATAATGCCGACTAGCAATACGGGCGAATGCAACCAGAGGCTGCGGCTCCAACTGATATGATAGCCAAGCAGACTTTCCAGCAAGAAGCTTGGCGAGACCTTGCGAGTTTCACTGATCCAAAAATCGAGTGAGTACCGTAGGCGTTGGCCATCAAGCGCCAGGGTCAGGCCGATGACGGAGATGAGCAATACCCCTAGTCCGATTAGACTAAACAACAATCGGCGGTTTCGCTGGGGCGGTAACAGCATGATGAACAGCGCTGGGAGCATGACGATGCTGATGGCTTTGGTCAAGAAGGCTGCGATGAAGGTGAGCAACATTAAGCTAATCCAGCGCCGCGCCAGCCGATCCGATTTGAATCGGGCCTGTACTTGAACAGCCGCCACAAAACACCAAAGCACCAACAGCGCCATTAACGGCTCGCGGAAAAGAAAACGGGCATAGGGCCATGCCAGAGTTGCTAAACCATAGATCAACCCGGCAGCAAAGCTCGTGCGTTCGGTATAATCAAACAGCAGCCCGGCAGCAAACACACTGGCTCCGGTCAGCGCTGTGATGACGATGTTAAATGTCCACACGATGTGCAGCGTCCCGACCTGCTCGAAAGACCGCCCCATCAGATAAACAGGGGCGAGTAAAATTGAGATCAAGGGCTCCTGATTGGGAGCGGCCCAAGGATCGCTAAAAGGGCCCGATCCAGCCATATTATCTTTGGCAAATTCATAAGTGCGTTTGAAATCTCCACGATTGACCAGGCTTTCGGTTGAATCGTAAATGAACAGGCCGTCCTGACTGAGTGGGAAACCGCGATAGGTCAGGATGTAAGCACTGGTCAGGATGAAGAAAAGGGCGATGCCGGGTGATAGTCTGCGTTGTGTCATGGCAGTATAATGCCACAATCAGCGGGGAAGCTCAACGCTAACCCCATCGTGCTGGAGAAATCACTTGTGACGCTCTGCTACGACTGAAGTCGAACGTTCAGTTCGCTGCGGCTTGCGGCGGGCTCAAGCCTGTTTCTGTCAACTACTCCCTTGTTGCGGCAGCACTTTTTTTGCAGCAATTGCCGCAATTTTTCCAATTTGTGCTGACATCTGCAGGAAAAGAGGGGAAGTTGGCGTGCAAGGGTATGGGTATGAGGGCGAGGCATGATCTTCCAGGTTCGCTGATGTGAACAAATGTTCTTAATTATAGCAAAGAATAGAGTATTTGTGAGAACGCATGTTCTGTGTTTGGGGAATTTATTGAGCGGAGGATCCTCCCCGTGACGAGGGCGAGGCTTAATGTGGTATGAGGCCCGACGACAATCGGGGTGACATACTCCCACAGCAAAAGGTGAACCTGGGGTTCACGGCGGACGCCGCCTGAAGAAATCAGGTTGGTCTTCTTCCAACTGCGACAGTATGAGGTGATGCCCCGCCTCAAGAATATTTCGCGCTGCGTTGTGGTCCCAGTCTATGACCAGCAGTGTCGTTCCCGATCTTGGCGTTCAAGTTTATGCTTCTGCCCATAGCCTGAGCAGACCTGCGTGGTTGGCGTCCAACGACCAATCTTGACAATCCGTTTGCCGCGTTTGAAGGTCACCCATTCCAGAATGCTCATCAACTGCGCAAGCCCTGATCACGCACTTTGCGCCCCCACAAGTGTTTTATCGAACCCGAGGTTCGCCTGATACTGGTGGGTTTTACGGGGCGAATCATAAGGTTTTTGCCACAGCATCTCAATTTGGAAGGGGTCTTCCCCAATCAGCATCAGTATAGACGCGAATAAACAACCAGTTGCGGCGTGCCCATCTACTAGGACGGCCTGCGTGCATCTTGGCATCGGTGATTTTCATATCACTTGATCCCGCCAGGAAACAAGCTGCTCAATCAGGTCATAATTGGCGGGAACAGCCATCCCCAGGATCATATGAGTGGCTCCAGCATCGGCATAGGCATCTAGATTAGCGGGTACGTCATCCTGGTTCAGCGAAACTGTGCGTTCGATTTCGGCTGGATTGCGGCCAACCTCGGCACACCAATTATCCAGCACTTTGTTCTTATGGCTCCAGGTTTCCGGCGGGCCAAAGCCATTCCATAAATCGGCGTACTGCGCCGTGATCTTGAGCGTGACTTTTTCGCCACCACCGCCAATCATGATGGGAATGGGGTTGCGCACTGGCGCAGGAATTTCTTTGGTCATGCGTTCCTTGATGATGGGCAAGGATTCGCGTAGATCGTGCAGGCGACTGCCCGCTGTGCCAAATTCATAGCCAAATTCGTTGTAGTCCCTCTCAAACCAGCCTGCACCAATCCCCAAGATAAGACGGCCATGACTGATATGATCGACAGTGTTTGCCATATGGGTGAGCAGCGTCGGGTTACGATAACTGTTACAGGTCACAAGCGTACCAATTTCCACTCGTTCCGTGAGCGTAGCAATAGCGGTGAGCAGCGTCCAACCTTCAAAATGATTGTCGTTACCTTCGCCATACAATGGGAAGAAATGATCCCAATTCCAAATCGAATCAACGCCGAGTGCTTCAGTTCGGCGGACGGCTTTGGCATACGCATCATAGGTAATATGCTGTGGATGTAACTGGACCCCAACTTTGATCTTGGTCATGCTTCACTCCCTGTATCAAGCATTAAGATAGGGAGAATTGTAACGCTGAAAAGGTGACGGCTCAAGCGAACCGAAGGTTCGGCGGTGCTTCTCAGGCTCTGTATCTGTTATGACACTGCCCCCTGACTTGCTGAACCAGGGACTGACACCCTGTCCAGCCGCTTCAGTGTAAGGCGGGGACACCGTTGACGCTTACGTTTAGGGTGAGCTTTACTTTTTGCAGCCACTTGCGGGTGGCTGGCGTCCTTGAGGCTCAAGAGCGCATGGCAGAGTAGATGCTGTTGTTGAGCGCGGTCAGATAAGCCCGTTTTCCGACCCAATCGGACGGTGTTAGGGTGCCGGAAAGCAGCGCAGCAAAGTGGTGGCAAACGACCAGCGACCCGATCCACGCCACCAGCACGTCGGGACAGCGGGGGCACGGACGAGACCAAAGGTACGATAGCCTGCCAAGAGAAGCAGAGCGTCACATATAAACACCTGCTCGTTTTCGCTGTTTCTTGATCATTCAGCTTTTCAAAAACAGCCAAACTATAGGGCGAACCTCGGGTTCGCTTTGTCCAGATGATCCCTTACTGAAATTTGGCGCAGCCTCAGCATTCGATTAGAATTGTTAGCATCATAGGGTAGGAAAGGTCACCAAATATGAGCGAAGATCAACTCACAACAATTGCAGCGGAAGTAGGCGCTTGCACGGCTTGCCGTCTGTATGAGCAAGCCAACAACCCCGTCCCCGGTTATGGCGATCCGAATGCGGACATTTTGTTCATTGGCGAAGCTCCCGGCGCAGAAGAAGACCGCCAAGGCTTGCCTTTTGTCGGACGATCTGGCAAATACCTAGATTATTTGCTCAATCTCATTGACATGAAGCGGGAGCAGGTCTTCATCACCAATGTTGTTAAGCATCGTCCACCCAATAACCGTGACCCAGAATCGGATGAGATCATCGCTTGCAAAGCTTTCTTAGATCGTCAGTTTGAGATTATTGATCCACTGGTGGTGGCAACATTGGGGCGTTTCAGTATGGCGCGTTATTTTCCCAATGCTAGCATCAGCCGGATTCACGGACGACCTAAATATGCAGACAACCGGGCCTATTATCCCCTCTTTCATCCGGCCTATGCGCTGCGCAATCCAGGGGTGCGACATGATATGGAAGCAGACATTCGCCACTTGCTAGAAGTAGTCGAGGAGGTCAAGCGGCGGCGGACGATGGCCTCCTTACCTGAGGATCAGAACGAAGACCCCCCCAAACAGTTATCGCTCTTTTAGCACTTGATAGACGGTTGCACCCTCGTTTTCATAAACAAGTGTCAGATAATCCGCCTGGGCAACAGTGGACGTCATCTCAAATTCGAGTTCAGGGGGATACCAGCGCCACAGCGAGTCCAGCACCTGGGGCTGATTGATGATTTGGGGTACGATGACATAATCAATATTGGCCTCTTCTAGCAGGACAGCGTGGGTCCTATCAGCAGGGCTTTGCCAGAAGGCCAACAAACGCCGCCCCTCTCGCTCCATCTCTGTCCAATTTTGTGCAAAAGGTAAAAGCGGCGGATAAATACTCACTCGTTCGGTTACGACGGGAACCCATGTACCTTCTACTGGGAAATTCAGAATGTGGCTGTCTTCGGGGCTATTCTCATACAACCACTTCATGGCCTCAAGATCGGCTTCGGTGGCATAGGTCGCGGCACTATGGTCAATCAGGTTTTTGCTTATTGCCAACAGGCGTTGATTGAACACCAGTGCCAACAGGACCAGTGTCCCAAGGGCAGCAGCCAGAACATAAGTCTGACGATAACTCAGGCCGTCAATGCGCAGGCCAAGATGTGCCTCCCAAATCCACAACAAGCCCATCCCGCCCAGAACAGTCAGTGGAATAATGGCTCCATGCCAGGCGATGGCTTGTGGATCAATCCAATGATTCAAAACAGGGAACAAGCGGGCAATCCCACCTGTCGTCGAGAAATCCACAATAAAGAACAGCCAGCCCATCATTAAAAAGCTGACAGTGTCACGGCGCTGCCAGCCGAGCCAGGCCCCCAACAAGGCAAGGGGCAGTATCCAGATACCATTGTATTCGATCAGCACACGGAGGTTATCGGCAGAGTATGAAAACGACGATTCAAACTCGAGACTGAGTAGCTTACGAATATCCAACAGCCAAGGTGAAACGGCAAACAGGGCGATGATGGGCACAACCAACGCCAAAATCAGCCATTGACTGCGCGTTGGCCGGGGATTGCCCAGCCACATCGTCGCTAACCAGGGTATATATCCCAGGAGAGCGATAATGGTCAGCATGGGTGAGGTAATGACCGTTGCACCCAGCATTAGACCAGCAGCCAGCGCATCCAGTGGATAAGCATGGAGCAAATAGCGAATGGCATAGATGATGAAAGCCATACAAAAGACCAGACCTTGCAGGGCAATAAACTGCCCATTGAGCATCATGCCCAACACACCCAGACCGAACAACATAGCTAACGCCAGGGCCCGCCCTAATCGTTTGTTGCGTAGTTCCGCCCCCAAGTCATAGGCCATCCAGACAACAATAATCGCCAGAATCACGCCGACAGCGAACTGTACAATATAGATTGGCTGACCCAGTTGATGACTTAAATAGGCGGTCAGTGCGCCGAAGCCGGGTGCATACAGGTGGTTCAGTTCCGGGTAGTGGGGCGCAAGGGTATTAAAGGCGTCGCCTTCACGTACGGCATAAGCAAGATAGCTGGCTTCTTGTGCGTCATCACCAAATGGCACAGGTAGGATGAAGAGCCAAATGATGAAAATCAGGGCAATGACGAACAGAACACTCAAGTCTTGTGGTCCAGGCCAGCCCTGTTCAGCATCAGAAAATTCTTCACCTTTGCGTTCAGCACGGGCCTGCCCGACTGCCAATGTACCCCCAAGGAAAATACCCGTGATCAATGTGAACAAAAGATAGTCCACGACCAGGATATCCCATTCAACCAACGCACCATAAAACACCGCACCACCATCAATAATGGCCAATGCCAGAGCTGCGGATAGCGCCACACGCGGTTGTTGAGTGGGCCAGGCCGGGGCCAGCATTGCGCCCGCACCCAAAATCACGGCCCCAAAGACAAAGATAACAAATAAGGGCATCGAACCCCGCCTCAGTTTGTGAAAAAATCCACAGAAAGTATAATAGAACCTCCCCGATTCTGACTATAGCTAAAATAACTCATCAAGGGGCGATTCCGAAACACAATTGCTCGGCAGGTCGTTGCCACTAATCTTGAAATCTTCACAACTCAAAAAGCGATAGTTGTTCCGCCCGATGAGAAAGGCTGTGATACCGATAAAGAGCAAGATCAGCCCCAGCGCGATCCCCAAACGGCGAGATCGAAAGGCGAAAAATTCGGGATTGGTTATATGGGTAATGATATAAATGGTATAGGGCAAACATACTGAGTAAACCAGCAAACCGACGAATAACATCACACCCTCGTGTTCACTAGCTGGCGGTTCGTTCAAGAATGCTAACACAATCCACAAAGCGGGCATAACCAGGATGATTTGCCCCCACCAAGGAACTTGCATATGTTCGTTAGGCAGTACCAGGCTCACACAGAAAACCGCCAAAGAGGTCGCCCAGATGATGAAAATCTTGTCAAAGAAAATCGTATTATAAGCACCAAAATTGAAGGCAACGTCCCAGATGGCTGCTGTACCCACGATGGTGGCTAAGGCGAAGGTGCGTGCTTCTGCTCTTGTGATCCTCAAACTATCTCCGGAAAAGTACGAATAACATCACTGTCCTATTGCTGCTAATAAGGATAGTTGATTTAAAGTACATTTGACCACAGGGTTACAAAAATGCAACATGTTCTCATCAAGCAGTGGTGAATCGCATAGATCTGTGGTTTTGGGGCAAGATCATCCCTTCATGCTTGCTGCCACTGTAACTCTGTGACGCTATCCGTATAGTGGATGCTCACCTGCCAGGATGACCACGCCCAAGGCGAACAAGAGTTCGCGTTTCATCGTTCCTACTCTTTCCTTGGACATTTAATGACTTGGCCTGATATCATATCCCCTGTGACCAAAACCATCTTCCCTAAGAAAGAAGAGGGGCAAATGGTGCAATAACGTTCCCAAACACTTTGTAGTTTGGTATAGTGACTCCATTCAAATTAGCGTGGATGTGAGATGTATTTAGATTGGCGTGAAGCCCCGCATTTTACTGGTATCAATCCACAGGGTCTAGCACGTATCGAACAAACAGCACACCGACATATCTATCAGGCAGGTTCAATCATTTTCAACGAAGATTCGGCCTGTGCTGGTTTCCATATAGTGCTGGAAGGTTTGGTACGAATTTATCGTGTAAATGCTGAGGGACGCCTGCATACCTTGAGTCTGCTGCGGGCTGTTTCAACCTTTAACGAAGTCGCCGCCATTGATGGGGCGTCCAATCCTTTTAACGCGATGGCTGTCACCCATACCGAAGTAATGGTATTCAGCCATAAATGCCTTATTGAGTTATTGGCAACCGAGCGCACCCTGCTCGAAAATTATGTGCAGCGCCTGGCCCATCTCAACCGGGAGTACATTGAGCGGCTGGAAGACATGACCTTCCGCACCATCCCCTCGCGCCTCGCCAAGCTATTCCTACATGAAACCACTTACGCTGACCACATTTCCGAAACCCCCACCCAACTGACACAAGAAGAAATTGCCGCTATATTGGGTACAACCCGCGAAGTCGTTGGGCGGGCATTACGCGGGTTGCTGAACGCGGGCTTGCTTCGCAAAGAAGGCCGTCAGGTTTATATTGCCGATCGCACCGGGCTGGAAACCTTGGCGGAAACTAACACGATGCCCACACCACACGAAGTTCAACCTTAGGGCGAATTAAAAAGGGCGTGTACGAGAAAGTACACCCCTTATGTTTGATTGTCAACGACCCCCGGCTAAAGGCGAACCTTCGGTTCGATGGTGTCTCCATGCCCACTTTCTATGAAGTCATTGAAACTTTTCTAATCTGAAAAAGAGTGCATCATAGTGTCATTTTTCGGTTCAAGAAAGCGAGACAGCTATGAGCACTATCCCGGTAAGTTTAACCGAAATGCAGTTGAATGAACATGTTCGTCCCTATCTGACGACAGCAAAACGGGGGTATGAGTGCAAAATACCCCTTTACAAGGTATTCAACTACATCTTGTACCGATGGCATACAGGTTGTCAATGGGAACGCCTGCCCATTGATCCTGACCCAAGCGATCCAGAAAAAAAGAAATCAGCCCTCATGCTGTTTACTATCATTTTCGCAAGTGGAGCCGGGATGGGAGCCTGGAAAACATGGGGCAACAGAGCATTTTGACCATTCAGGATGACCGGGATTTTTCTGAACTTAATTTGGACGGGAGTCATGCCCTTGCCAAGAAAGGCGGTCAAGCCGTCGCCTATCAACCGCGCAAACGAGCCAAAACCTCGAACATTCTGCCGATCACGGATGCTCAAGGCTATATTGTTGCGACCACGGCGCTTGTGGCGGGTAATCATCATGATGCCGTCAACCTCAAATCCAATCTGCAACAGGCCTTCAAGAGCATGAAACGGTTAGGCTGGGTCATCCAAGGGGCATTTTTCAATGCCGACAGTGCCTTTGACACCAAAGCCGCCCGCAAAACCTGTTTCAATCATGGGATTATCCCCAACATCGCGGAAAACAAACGCAACCGCAAACAGCCTAAACGTGGGCGCAGGCGATTATTCCATCCAGAAATCTACAAGCGACGCTTCACCAGTGAGCGATCCTTTGCTTGGATTGACAAGTTTCGCGCTCTGTTGATCCGCTTTGACCGTGAAGACGTGTTTTTCCTGGGCGGTCATTTCATTGCCTATACTATGATTAACTTATGTCATGTCCTGGATCAATAAGTTTCAATCAGTTCTATGAAAAAAAGCGATTCGGACATCTTCTAATGTTGCCGCGGCCATAGATAAGCACCTCAAAAATGAGTAAAGTGTTAAGCCGTTTCCATTGTAACTCAATTCTAGGCAAATTGTGAAAAAATTAAGGAAGATCCATGAATCTTTCAGAAAAAAATGGTTTAACCCAGGTTAAAGATCTTCTGAAAAGTTAAAAAATCGAATTGAAATCCAACAAAAGTTCCAGACGACGCGGATGTTATCGTGTATAAATGCTAGGTAAATTCAACTCTACAATCAGGAGAACACCCATGACTCATATCATTACTAGCCTGTGCCTGCGCGATGGGGCTTGTGTCGAAGTTTGCCCGGTTGAATGTATTATCCCAGGCCAACCAGAAAATGAATGGCCCTGGTATTTCATTGACCCGGATACCTGCATCGACTGTGGTGCTTGCATCCCAGAATGCCCGTTTGAAGCCATCTTCATTGAAGAAGAAGTCCCCGCCGATTACGAAATGGCCGCCGGACAGGAACGCATTGACTTTGAATCTAAACAGAGAATTTCATACGAGGGGGGTGAAGTGATCGACCTCACAGTGGATATTCAACCCAACTATGATTTCTTCAGCGATGGCCCTGGCTACGACGCCCTGGGTTAATCTCTGCTACACTTCCAATTCAAACGAAAATCCCTGGTCATGTACTTTTGGCCGGGGATTTTCATTCTGGATCGGTTTGTTGTTATTTCGTGGCTGCGCCGCTGGTGCGATATTCCCCGGAACTATGCACATAGACATAACTCTGGAGGGCACCATTATCATCCGGTTCCCCTTCCAGGAACCACTCATACACAAAGCCAGCGTCACTAATGGTCATGTTGACACAGCCTCGGCTACGGCGATAACCAAAGTCATCATGCCAATACGTCCCGTGTAAGCTGATGCTGTCATCAAAGTACATCACCCAAGGCACACTCTGGAGGTCATAGGCTGTTGGGGCTCCTGTAGCACCTGACATGCCATCGCGTTCCAATCGTGCCCAGACCGTAAACAAGCCTTCGTTTGTATCTGTTCCCGGCAGCCCAGTAGCGATAATCGTGGCAAACACAGGTGTATCATCCTCATAGGCAACGAGATTCTGTTCATAAAGATCAACCGCTACCCAACGCCCCTCCACATCTTCAGGTCGCTCGATTTTAGACACCATCGAAACCATGCGCTGCTCAACCCACTCATTCGGCCCGACCATGTACCATATCCAGCCCTCATCATCCACTGCCTCAGCAAAAATATTGACACGATCATAGCGGAATACGACTCGTCCCGTCTCCACACTTTGTTCTGCGCCCGGATAAGGCGAGGTGATGTGCGTGCCCAGGATCCAGGCAAAGTGACTGTCCAAACCATTGAGGATACGAACCCCTGTAAAGTAGGAGGGAGTGCGGTTATCCAGGTCAGCGGTTTGCATCCACTCGCCCGTTTCGATCTGCACCCAATCCTTGCCGCTGGTTTCGACCACATTGACGAAATTGTACCCCGCTGCCATCTGCCGTAGGACATTCCCACCCGGCCCATCATAGACATTGGGGCCTTCGGTCATTACCCGCCAAAAACTATAGTTGCTGATTGTTCCCAAGTCTTCACGAATAGGAACAACTGTCGGCTCCGGGAAGGATTCCATCAAATCCAGGCAATCTTCTGCGATGTCTTCACTGGGAACCGTGCCCGCGCACACCGACACGTCATACCCAGCATGAACCGACTGCAAAGAAACAATAAACCAAAAACCAAAAACCAAGATCAACTTCCGCTTCATTTTCTGAATCCGTGATTCACTTAACGATAAAGGTCAATTCGCGCAGATCATACCACAGGAACAAAATGAACTAAACCATCGACTTCTATACGCTCACAGAGGCATAAAGTTGATTTGAGTGATGTATAAAACCATGTCAAACGGGACATTAAGTCGTTCATCGTCACTTGGAAGGGTACTTTGAAGAACCTTGAGCAAATCTATTCTTGATTTCTGAGTTGAGGTGAATTGGCAGATGTGTGCAGCTTTCTCAATGGATGCATAATTGTTCGAGGCCAAAGATCGGAAAACTTTGAGAGGTAGACCTTCATCATTCTCATTTGGGCGGCTACCGAATACCTCTCATATGCCCAAAATACATATTGTACTAAACTATAGATGTATGCAGATTTGGGGGGGTACCATCGCTCTGAGTAAACTATAAAGATACAGGAGAGTGTCAAGATGAACAGTATTGTCATCCCGTTGACACTAGGGAAATGGCTTCCAACCAAAGAGGTTCGCAGGGTGTCATATGTTCCTCTCTTGTGCGATACTGAGTAACACACTAACACATTGACGAGAATTCGCTTTTGAATACCCTCTTCATCGTCCCGACTCCAATTGGCAACCTAGAAGACATGACTCTGCGCGGTCTCCGCATACTGGGCGAAGTCAGTTTGATTGCTGCCGAAGATACCCGTACCAGCCGCATCCTGCTCCAGCATTACAATATCCAAACACCCCTCACCAATTACCACGAACATAACAAACTCAACAAGCTAGAGACCATTCTGGACGCTTTGGCAAAGGACGATGTCGCCCTCATCTCTGACGCAGGCACACCGGGAATCAGCGATCCGGGCTACGAGTTAATCCAAGCAGCGATTCAACACGGTTTTCGAGTCGAGCCATTGCCTGGAGCAAATGCCATTATTCCCGCGCTGATCGGTTCAGGGCTTCCAACCAACAGCTTCCTGTTTATCGGCTTCCTCCCCAAAAAACGCTCAGCCCGGCAGACTTTGCTCGAATCGCTGCATGATGAATCATGCACCCTCATCGCTTATGAAAGTCCGAATCGGCTGGTTGATACACTGCAACTGATCCTGGATATCTTTGGCAATCGCCCCGTCTGTGTTGCACGCGAACTTAGCAAAAAGTTCGAGACCTTCTACCGGGGTAACCTAGCCGATGTACTGGCATCCTTTCAGGCGACGCCCCCTCGTGGCGAAATCACTCTGCTCATAGGTGCAGCATCAACCCAAGAAGATACAAAATGGGACGCAGATCGGGTCCATGCGTCGCTCTATGACCTGCTGGAAGCAGGCGAATCACTTTCCAACGCGGCGAAGCTGATCGCTAGCCAATCGGGTTGGAAAAAGCGTGATGTCTATGCGCTGGGTTTAGAGTCATAAGACAAGGATATAAGAATTATCCTGACGAGGAGGAATTATGAAAATCACCACCGGTGAAGCAACAACCTTGACGGGCAAGCGCCCCGCCAACTCCCTATATCTAGATGCAGCCGTGTTCAGTGCCACAGTTGAGACCATGACAGGCTAATCTCGATAATCTTTCAGCACACGTCCGGTACTCAAGCGCATGTCAAGTTGTGTGCGGTAGGCTTCTCGCAGTTGCAATTCAGCGGAGCGCAGCGGCCCGCCGGATACCTGCAACTGGGCATCTGGTAACTTATCAATGGACTGCCACTTGAGCACTGTAAACACGCCCTGGGTCAATTGGTTGATGTCGTAAACGCGCTTGCTCCCAGTAGCAGTAGCAGAGAGCACACGCTTGTGATTAAACACCCCAATACGCCGATGCAAACCGACCTGCACCGTATCCAGCAACACGTCCCCAATCCGAAACGCCGCTTCGGTCACGCGTCCCTCCAACCCCAACCAATCACCCATCGCCCGGATCAAACGCGGTTCGTTGGTGGATTCTGCAAAGTGATAGCTCAGACGATAGTGAACTTCATTGTCAACCACCAGCGTGGTGGCATCCTTGGCAAATGTCGTCAGGCCAAAGCGCTTGGGAAAGCCATAGATTTCGCGTCCCAGCATAATCGGCTCATAAGTCGAAGGATAGATATAAGCCGGGAAGAAGCCCAATTGCCGCTTATAGCGAACAGGCACAAACACCGTCGTTTCGGTATAGCTGAAGGTTGCCTCTGGCCGCACATCAGGATGGACACCTTGAAACGCCGCCAACGCCAGAAAAACTGAATCGTGCTTGCGCCAGCCAACACGGAAGATGCTCAGATCATGCGGCAAGTGTGGTCGTAGAAAGTCCAGGTTGGCTTCACACAGCGCGATAACCATTGTCGTGTTGGGAAAGGCAAACGGCCCGGTGAACGGTTGGGTGCTGTCATCATCGTAGTGAGCCGGGGATGAAAGTTCGGTCAGGTGAGTTTGTACATTGAGTAGTTGTTGTGCCAGATATTGCTGAACGGCTGACTGGAAGGTTGCGATTTGCAACAGTTTTGTAACATCCCAGCGCAGCAAATTGCAGTCGGTCAGGGCGATGGCGCGCTGCGTATGGGTAAGCAAACCCAGCACTGGAATCGGATCAAGCAGGTCGCCCTGTCGTGCTTCCCCCAGTGGCATTGCATCCCGGCTTAACATGAGTCTTCCACTGAGGAGGATATAAAGATGATCAGCGGCATCGCCTTCGGCAAAAAGCACATCCCCCACACCGATCTCATGGGTCTGTGCTAGGGCTTCCAGTTGTTCTGGGTTAACCTCCTGAAAAATCGGAATTTGCTGCCAGTCGATCACAGATTAAGCTTCCGCATTTGCCGATCGAAGGCTTGCCCTCCGAGGACACCCGCCACCAGCGGAAGCCAGAGGAAACCGACCGCCGCAAACCCGAGTTCCATCACCGAAAGCTGATTGTAGCCCGCAATCGTAACCAACGGCAGTTGATAAGCAATCACACAAGCAAGGCCGAAAACAACCATAGTTGCACCAATCCAGGCCGGATGCAAAGCCCTTGGCGGGATGCTGTCATCCAGCACTGTCCGCCCCTTGTTGGCCCGCCGAAACCAGAGAATCGTCATGGATAGGGCCACAATCACCAGTACTGCCAAGATACCAACCACGACCTCGTTGTAGACTTCTCGTATAACCTGAACCATGAATAACCCAATCAACACAACCAACAGGATGCCCCAGCCAGCGGGCGAAAGTAGCAGATCAGGTGGCACGAAGTTGTTTGCTTGCTGTGTCAATAGGTATAACAGCACCAATGCTGCCAGCAGCACACCACCCACGACGACCAACATCGTGGATAAGGGCACTTCGTCTGTCAGCCATGTCGTTAGCGAGGGCGACCAGCGCACCCAGACGCCCCAATAAAAGCCTACCCACAACGCATAACCCAGCAGCACATGGCGAAAGCGCTGAACGAGGTGTCCGGTGATGAGGGCCAAGAAGAAACCCAACATCTCCATACCCAATAGGGTATGTCCGCCAATAGCACGCGTCATCAGGGTGCGGGGGAAATCCTCAAATACAGTTTCAGGATTGAGTAGCAAGCCGTTCAACAAACCATATACCGCCGCCACCATCATCAGGTCATAGACACCACGCACCCGGTAACGGGCGATGATATCCAGAATGAGGGTTGCCAGCGCAGCATAACCCACTAGCAAGAACATCCACTCCAATATATTGCGCCCTGGTGGATCACGCCACAACAGAATCTCGGAACCAAACAGCAACAAAACAGCCAGAAAAAACCGGAGCAACCACAATGGAACCTGATTGACTGGAAGTGCTTCACCTTGAATGAGCATAGTCTAACTCTAGCATTCTGGGCATAGACGCACAATACGGCAGCTTGTTGAAAAAATCCTGAAAGCAACAGCAATCAAGAGAGACTGGTGCTTAGATACCGCAAAACCCCTAAGTCCTTTGGATACCCAAACGAGAATATTCTGGCGTTTGTCCAGTCCATGTCTTGAACGCACGAAAAAATGAAGTTGGTTCTTCATACCCAAGCAGAAAAGCAATCTGGTTAGAGGTATAGTCCGAATTGGACAAATAATGATGAGCAAGCTCTTCTCGTAGGTTATCTAGCTCTTTCTGAAAGCTCGTGTTTTCCTGATTAAGACGACGTTGTAGGGTTCTAGGGCTAATGGCAAGACGAGAGGCAACGTCGCTCATCGAGTAATCACCACTTGCCAAAATCTCTACCAGACAGGCACGGACGCGATCACGAAAACTTGCTTGTTGTGTGAGGTCTTGTAGTCGTTTATCCAGTACTGGCTCAAAAATCGACAACATTTGGGCATTGGCGGTCAAAAATGGTTTTTGCATATCGATTGATGAAAAGGTAAGTCCGTTGAAATGACTTTGTATGACACGAGTGCCAAAGTATTCCTCATATTGCTCCTTTTCAGGAAACATTGAGGTGGTACGAATTGCTTGAGGAACAATTCGTTCACGAGTTGCTATTCTAGCCATCTGAACCCAAAACACTAACTCACCTGCAACTAATGAACTAGGAAGCTCATCGTTCTTAGATAGCCCTCTAAACTCTACGGTTGTTTGCGCATCGTCCTGCTCTATGTCCAGGCTTATTGGCCCTACGAGAGGTTTGTACTTCGCAATCCGCTTGAGTGCAGTATCAAGGTCGCGACTACATAGACAGGCAAACAGGGTTGGGCTAAAGGTTTCTGGTGTAATGGATTTCCCTAGATGTAAGGGAAAAGCAGGGTTGTCCTTCATCACGTGCTCAATGCCTCTCCACAACCTAAAATACTCATCTGCGGTTACGGTAGGAGGTGTGCGTGTTAGGAGGTCTGGTGGCAACTGAGCATAACGTAGAACATCTTGGAGCGAAATTGCCATGTCTTTCGCCTGTGCTTGCCAACCCATTTCTAGCACATATTTTTTCATAGGTGATCCTTCAACTCTCTTGTCAATTGACAAGACCAACCAAGTCGTAGCTCAAATCCACTAACTTTCGAGCAGTATCCATATTTCTGACATTTGGATTTGGAGATGTCAGAGGCCAACCGCCATCACGACATTCTCTATCTCGATAAAGCACACTACTCTGGCTGAAGTACGCCCCTGAATGGTGAGGAGCATCATCAGAAAGCAAACAATGTAGTGATGTTTGGGCTGACTCTTCGTTACTGTCAGACATAAATCTTGTCAATGGTCTTATGAGTGTCATAGCCATTCGTATCAGCACCCCACCGCCTGAGCCAAAGTTTGATCTTGCCCAGCCCGGATGAACTGAGAAAACTGATACACCCGTACCTTCCAACCTTTCTGCAAGTTCTTTGGCATATAAAATCACTGCAACTTTTGCCTCAGCATAAGCAGCAAAATTGTTGTAGCTTCGCGTTTTATAGCCCAAGTCTTCCAGATGCACATTGGGACGGTTGTTTTTATTTCCTGCGTGAACAACAGATGACAGAATAACTACTCTGGATAGCGCATTTTTCTTCAATATATCCAGCAATAATTCTGTTAGTAGGAAATGACCGAAGTAGCTAATGCCGATGGTTATCTCAAATCCGTCTTTCGTATACACAGGATTAGAACTCATATTCACCATGCCTGCGTTGCACGCCAAACCATCCAATCTGTCATACTTCTTTAAAAATTCGGTGGTGAAATTCCTTACAGATTGCAAATCGGCGAGATCAAGTTTCATGACTTCATAACTGCCTTTCAACCCACTGAAACTCTTTGCCACTTCTTCTCCTGCCCCTGTCCTTCGACACGCCATTACTACATGGCCGCCTTGCTTAACTAATTGCCTAGTCGTTTCAAGGCCAACACCAGAATTGGCTCCAGTTACGATATAAACCTGTCCGCTTATGTCTTTAGCGCGGGTTTTTTCATCAATCGACCGTTTTCTTCTAGCCATTTCAAACTCCCTACAAGCTACGCATTTGTATATATTCTTAGCTTACAGGATTTAAACGGGCAACACATTAGCCGTTTACGCCAATATATTGTCATATCACGTCAATTACTTTGTACGTTACAAAACAGCCAGCCGTTGGCAAGCAGGGCTTCACCAATGTCGCCGATTGAGATATCTTACCCTCGCACAATTGGTACGAGAAATCGCCCCCTCTGTTGCCACATCCGCACGAAATCACGGACAATTATACTTCTGGTTTACCAGTTGAAGTCGAGAAGCTCCCCAGAACCTTCAGGGATCGTTGGGCAACCCAGGTGCCGTTTTCGCCCGTTCCCTTGATGTCGATATTATGTGATAACTTCTTCCGCTGCGATGTCCATCATGAAAATACGGGGATGCCCCTGTTTGAATACTGGTCAAATACCAGCTGGGAACCCTGGCATCTGCATTTAGCAGGCCGCTCGTCGTCAGGTTAATCTGCAAGTGGATCACCGGGTTTAATGGCAGCAATCTGGGAAATATGGTCGTTCTCTTCATAAAACAGAACCCCCCAACCATCAAAGATCGCTTCCAGTTCACCCAGGCTCAGCAGAAATTCCTGATTGAACTCTGGTACGACATCAAGGTAAAGCACGTTGAGGCTCTCATAAATGATGCGGCCACCGGGTACAATCGAGGCCAATAAACGTGGGAGGAAGTTGCGCTTAAGATAGCGAAACACACACACAATATGATAGTGCTGCTCATCGAGTTCACAGTCATCCAAATCAACCTGTAGCAAATTGACATTCCGTAGGTTGCGCATCGCCATTTCGCCGCGTGCCCGCGATAAAGCCACGCGGCTGATATCGAGGATGTCAACGATGTAACCCTGGCTGGCCAACCATAATCCATTCTGCCCAAAGCCCCCCGCCAAATCCAGCCCGTGCTGGGGCCGTCTATCCATGACGGGCGGCACATAATCAAACAGCAGTGGGTCTGGCGCAGGGTAAGGTTTTGATGTCCGCTTGCGATAGATGTCGTCCCATCGCACACGATCTTGTGCCGTCATAATCCTTTAGTCTTGTTTGCCTCCATATACAGGCTGATACCCTAGTGCATCCGGTACAGCCCTCAGCGCCTCGGCTTCGCCAGGAAAAAGCTGCGCATTGGGTTTGCGCTCCAAGCGCCGATGCAGTTGGTACGCATCCCGCAACGTCACAAAATCCGGCATGTTCCAATTGGGTATAGGCAGACAGGCCATGACTGCTTGCGTTTGCCGGGCACCAGGGCTGTTCCAGTCCTGCTTGCGGAGTAATGCCTGGGCCTCGCTCATATCTGCACCAAGCCGATCCGTGATCTTGTTCATAAACCGATTGAATAGCCTGTTGACCTGCTTCGGGTTAAGATTGTCCGCCATCTGCTGTACATCATCTGGCAACCAATCCATCGCTACATCATTCGGCCGGGTTGTCCTAGTATCAGGAGTATATTCTGGATTAAGCGTGTTCAGCAAATGATCTGCTGTACATCCTTCGACCAAATGCTCAAATAAAGCATTATATTCCGGCTGGCTTGCACCCAATTCATAAAGTGTGAGTTGGCTAGCCCCGGCGTTGAACTCAACTAAAAGACATAATCCATTGTTAGAAAGCTTGGTGGCGAACTGCGGGTCCACGTCGCCGAGAATGCGCATCCAACCCTGCTGGGGTGGTGCGATGAACAGGCGCACAATCTGCGGGTAAGGCTTGCCGGGTACACCATCAAATGGATCAAACAGTTCATACCCACTGGCTGTCAGCTGATTTTGCAGATTGCCAACGACCCCTTGTTGGTCATCGCAGGAGATATATAGGCTCTTCCACCACATCCGTTTTCTCTTCGGATCGTTGTTGTTCTTGAGCGTAAGACACCAGACTACCCGAATCGGCAAAACCGAGTTTGTGACTGACGCTACGCTCGACTTCGCTCTGGCCTGTTGTAAAAACGAGTTCACAGCCTCGTTCCGTCGCTGCCCGAACTGCAATGCGATACACCAGATTGAGCGTATCCTCGTTACGGATTTCTTTCATGACAGCAATCGCGTTGATGTTGGCTATTTTGCCGTAGGTGGTTAGACGGGCCACCCCCACTGGGAAAGAATAACGGTGCAAGATAATGTCTATCTGATTGCCCATCGCAATTTCGCGCATATCACGCCCAATATACACCGGATCAGTCCCACCTGTATGGACATCATAGTGAGCATTCCGCCATACATACCACCATATCCCAATACCATCCTGAGTGATCGGGAAGGAGACACTCATCCCTGTTGGCAGCGGTTGATAGGATAATGGCTGCTTGGCATCCGGCTTATAGGTCATCAAGGCAACTTCATGTTCCACCGTTAGCCCTAAATCCCGCAATGATTTAGCGAACAGTGGCGGATAGAGACCTTCAATATAGGTCACTCTGGGCAACCGCCCCAGTTCCTGCAGGCGTTTCAGCCCTTTGGCAATTTCTGGGCCAGAAACCCAGGCGGTTTTCTGACGTGGGCTGACATAATTCAACTGTGGAAGTTTGTTTTCTGGGTGGAAGGTTACGTTGACCAACCCGACTGATTCCTGCTTCCCCCCCAGATTGAGGTGGGCCTGTGCCAGATGATCTTGCACAAGGCGCAGGATTCGCCGTGATTCTTTGACTGCTGCATCACCCATGAGATGCTCCAAGTGATAACTAAACGACGTTTCAATTCTCAAGTATACATGATTTTCGTCTTACTCGCTCAGGTTAACATTATGATACTGATGGAATTTTATATAAACTCGGTTTGGAATATAGACGTGCCATAATCGATTGATCAACGATGTGAGGCATTAACAATCTGTATAAATGGGTCTTCAAGAGCAACAATGTCGTGTATTCCTGCAAAGACCATCTGATCTGGTGTTCTCAATATCGGCGCAAGATCTTGGTGAATGGTGTGGATACACGTCTGAAAGAGATCATCCGAGAAGTGGCTGATGAATTGCGCTGCGAAGTCCTAAAACTTGACGTGCTGGCCGACCCTGTTCATGTGCTATGCGAAGTTGCCCCATAGTTTGGTATTCTATCGCTCTTTATGGACAAATTCGTATTTCGTTAGCACCGTTGGCAACGATTAAGCAGTAGCTTGAAAATCAGAATGCCGCGTTCAGCACCCTCATTTGTGCCTGAACTGCCGTTGCAAGTCGCCCCACCGACGGAAAAAGCCCTGGAAGCGGCGGTTGATGTTGCTGTGCCAGTCGAAATCCTATCAGTACGCCCACAACCTGCCCCGTCAAGACAAACACCGTTCCAAAGCAGTTAACTTCCAAGAGTATGACCTCCATAGCTGAATTAACATCGCGCCAATGCAAGATACGGCGCTTGCAGCGTCGTGCCAGCAACCCCGATGGCACGATCTGCCGCAGTCTGCATGGCAAACTGGTCAACCAGATTATGTGGATGGGGGCTGTCGTTCAGTTAGAGAAGTTATCGTACCGCGCCCTTCAACGGCGGTTTGGCAAGTCAGTGGGGATGAGAGCACCAGGGATATTCGTTGAGCAATTGCGACGCAAGGCTGAGAGGGCTGGCATGGCGGTCAACGAGTTCCCAACGGGGACGACAACACTGAGCCAGCCCTGTCATTACTGTGGCGCGATGGTGAAGAGCAGCGTTGGCATCACTGTGCGTGTGGGGTTGGATCTGTACAGGGCGTTTTTAGCGATGTGTGTGGATGGCAATATGCTCAACGCGGATCATGCCAGGGCGATATAGTCGGGTGTGGACACGCTCCTCCAGGCAGCGTTGAGTGGAATGGAACCAGCGAGAGAAGGGCCTTTGCCTGGCAGCTTCGGGTTATCCCAGAGTCAGAGTGGGTCGCCTGTGTAAGCTTGTCACGAAGTCGCGTCAGGCTGCGGATGGTGTACTGTACCTAATCGGGAGAGCGGCAGAGCGTGCGCTGGGCGATAAGAACCCCATGCCTCAAGGCATGGGGAATTGTCAGTTCATCTGCCACTACTTTGTTTAGTTTGAGACGGATCCACCGTTACTCGCGGTAGAAGTCTTGCCCAGGTTCAAGTAGGCTTGCTCCAGTGCATAAATGCCCTCCGGTGGGCCAATAATAATGACGATTGAGCCAACTGTGATAATGTGGGATGGCATGGGGGTGGTATGAATTGTCCCATCAGGACTTTGAATCGCCAGGATGTTGACGCGATAGGTATCCCGCAAACCAGAGGTTGCCAGTGTCTTGCCGGCTAAGGGTGCCCCATCGTAGATCATAACCTGCCCGATATCGATGTCGAGGCCGCGCTCAAAGTGGAAGATGCTATCTAGAAAGTCGTTGACAGCGGGGCGGATTAAGGCCAAGGCGATGCGATGCCCCCCGATTTCATAGGGGCTGACAACGCGGTTCGCCCCTGCACGGATGAGTTTAGTTTCGGCTTCGCTGCGGCTGACACGGGCGACGATAAATAGAGTCCGATTGAGTTCACGGGCTGTGAGTACCGTCATGACATTATCTGGGTCGGTATCAAGGGCGGCGACTAGGCCGCGTGCTTGTTTGATACCTGCCTCGATCAGGGTCTCGTCGCGGGTGGCGTCGCCGATGACATAGGGGATGTTGTTTTCGACAAAGAAAACTTCGCGTTCCGGGTTGGCTTCAACAATAACGAAGGTTTCACCACGCTTTTGCAGATCCCTGCTAACTTGACGGCCCATGCGCCCATATCCACATACCACATAATGCTGGTTCATTTTCATGAGTTCTCGCTTGATAGTTCGTTGTTTGATACTAAACCATAACTGCGGCCCTAAGACCATACCGACGGCGTTGCTGATGGCGGTAGCGGCTGCACTGACGCCCAACAAGATCACGACAATGGTGAAGACTCGGCCTTCAGGGGATAGGGGTTGGATTTCTGCAAAGCCAACAGTCGTCACGGTGATGATGGTCATATAGAGAGCGTCCAGCGCCGTCATACCTTCAAAGACCATATAGCCGACAGTGGCGAAGGCAGTTAACACCAGCAGCGTCGCCAGAGAAAGCTGAAAACGCCGCATAGGGTCTTGTAGCGCCAGGTTGGGCAGTTGTCGGAACATGCCCCCTACTGTACTTGATCTGGTGGATTGTGGCGATAGAGAATCATCAGGATGATCCTCGTATCTACGAACACACTGACGATGGGAAGACTTGCCAGCATAGAACGCCTTGGAAAGTAGCGTCGTTAGCAAGAGGTTGCGGCTCAGGGCAAAAAATCGCCCTAAGACTTTGCCGGGGCAATTGTGTAATGGGTGGCTTCTAATATAGATTTAGAAACCACTATCGAAATGCCTCATCCGGTAAGTAACTATAAAGCCTTGCGGCAAATGTAAGGTTTTTTACGCTGGTTCCAATAGTGGGTTGCCCATTGAATGGCTTGTATGATTTCATCAGTCACCTGAAAACAGCGCCCCTTCAATGCTAATGAGCGCAGCGTTTTCCACCAGGGTTCAATCAAGTTCAACCAGGGTGAATAGGTCTGTATTGTTTTTCTAGCACAACCCTACAGAAGTTGCAGTGACAGGGTACCCCTAAGAATGGGCTAGATTTGTGATGCATTTGCAATCTGTTCACTTGAGTTGGTTAGTACTTGCTATTCTGATAGATATTCATAAACTACCTGCAATAACTCTATCCAATATCTAGAGCGAATTATACGAATGTTCTCACCACAAGCTATTCTTTTAGATTTTTATGGCACTGTTGTCAAAGAAGATGATTCATATATCCAAAAGATATGTCAGCAAATTACTCAAGCTTCAGCTTGGAATCCCACAAGCTCTGAAGTTGGCTCATATTGGAGTGAAATATTTCATAAATTGTGTAATCAAAGTTTCGGTACCACTTTCCAGTTACAAAGGGAATTAGAGCGCAATTCATTGGAGCAAGTTCTCAAACATTTCCAAGCTAATTTGGATAGTGCTGGGTTAAGCCAGATACTTATTGAGTATTGGGCTAAACCCACTATTTTTCCAGAAAGCAAGGCTGTTCTTGCGCAATGTAAGATACCGATTTGTTTGGTCTCTAACATTGTAAATCTTATAAACCACGTGCAGAGATGTTGAACACAGCTTTACTGAAGCTAGGGCTAGAACCCATTACACGTTGGGGATTCTCTTGGAAGTGATGTGAAAGGTGCAAAATTGTTGAATTTGCCTGTGCTTTGGATAAATAGAAACAATAGGCAAGCATCCATCGATAACCTTCCAGATTTCACTGCTACTTCTTTAGAAGGAATCAGTGATATACGACATTTTAAATAGGTATGTTTTCACACTCAAATTAATCAATAACAACCTTGCATCAATTCATTCGCAATGATTTGCGGTTCATCGGGCGTTCGCCACCCTGACCCTTATACGCGAGTGATTTTTCCAATTGGTATGATAATATTGAATCTCAGGATGGTACCAAGATTAGCGAGCTATTCAACCTATTGTGTGTTCAAACGGGGAATTGCAATGCACGCAGACTTATAACAATACCAATTCAAGTTTAGCCTTTACCATCGCGCAACATTTGGGCAAATTCGTCTGGCATATCTGTTCCTTCAATGGCGGATGCGGCCTTTTCTACATCATAAGCAACACGGAGAAAATCGACTTTGAATTGTTTGCCTTCAGCAGATAGGGTGATGTAGCAGGATTTAGGGTTGTCGTCTTTGGGTTTGTCAATGCTGCCCGCATTCACGATTTGGCGTCCACAGACTAACACATCGGTGTCAATGCTGTCCATGATACGCTCCAGGCTGGCGTCAGGCCGATCTTCATAGAGGTATTCATTCACTTTGCGTGGGCTGCCATGCACCAACAGAATGTTCAAGTCACCCAGTTTCAACCGAATCTGCTTGACGAGCTTTTCACGCAGGAAGGCTTTGTTCTCATCAGTCGTGTGGGCGTTTGCCCAGGGCTTCGGCCTCTTTGGTTTTGTAGGCACAACCGCAATCATCGCTGCTAATGCCCACGCTTTGATCGTAATTGCCGACAATGGTAGGAATCTCACGAGTGCGAATCTGGTTGATGACTTCGTTGGGTGCAACTCCAGGGCCGGGAGATTACCGTGAATGTCCCCAAAAATTGCGACTCGATCCATTGTGTGTATCCTGTTGACCAGAATAGCTGCGCCCGATCCTCTCCCCTACATCTCGTTCTCTTATATCATACGGGGCAGTGAATACGAGTAATAGATGATGTAACCCACCCAACCCAACACAAGCACCAACAATAGCGGGATTATCAGTGCAACGGGTATGGTCAAGGAGGCTGCTAGCATGACCAGACCAATCCCAAACAGGGCCCGACCACCAACTTCGTGCGTGCGCTTCCAGATCGCATCATTGGATAGTGTGCGTGGGGTGCGTATGCCTATCATGCCGTTGGGTTGTATCCGGCTGAGTGTGCTACCCAGGAGCAAGAACACCAGTCCAATCCCAAAGCCTAGTGCCCGGGCCATCTCGAATCCCCAACCCGCAGCATTGCTGAGGATGGCGACGTGTATGGCCGCCATAAACACGATGGTCAGGTTACGAATCAGGTAGAATGTACGCTCGAATTTGTCGCGTGCATCATGATCAACAGCGCGGATAATGCTGAACATCGGAACCATCAACAGGGCCACCAAGGGCAGTATGACCGCTGCGATGATGGGGCTGGTCGTCCCATCAACTTCACCCGCTGCGTTCCAATGCACAGGCACTTCATCCGGCAATTGCCCATAAACATTGACACTAAACGCCAGCATTACAGCAAGACAAATGAAGGGAAACCATCTGCTCTGCATCGTACACCTCTCGCAACGGATCATATACCCATTTATACGTCGAAAATCTGCTAGAGTTGCAGGCAGAAACTGCTCGTTATCACCTGTAGAGTTTACGGGGCACTGCTATAACATGAACATCACATTAAAGAATCTGTTGGTGATTGGGCTCGATTTTAGAATTAATCAAATGGGTATTCAATTCTTATTAGACGAGATCGAATATGGCAACCGCCAAACAGGAACTAGCTGGAATCGACTTTTACCATCTTGACGACCAACTGACCGACACGCAGCGTGACCTGCGTGACCAAATCCGCGCCTGGGTCAACGCCAACGTCTTACCAACAATCAACCCGTATTGGGAGAAGGCCGAATTCCCCTGGGAGATCGCCAAGAAGCTGCGAGAACTGCCCATCATGGGTGGGGTCATCGGGGATTATGGTGGAGCTGGTCTGGATTTCATTGAGATGGGACTGACCATGTACGAACTTTCCAAAGGGGATGGCTCTATCACGACGTTCTACGGTGTGCATTCTGGCTTGGCGGCTGGTTCCATCGCATTGTTGGGAAATGAAGAGCAAAAAGCACGCTGGCTCCCAAATATGATGAAGCTAGAAAAGAGGGTGCCCATTACGTCTTGAACGGAGAAAAGCGCTGGATTGGCAACGCCAGCATCGCCAACATCCTCATCATCTGGGCGCGGGATGACGATGGCAGGTTTGGTGGCTTTGTCATTGAAGAACCACAGGATGTCGAAGGTGTCACGATTGAGGATCTTCAGGGCAAAATTGGCAAACGCTCGGTTTTGAATGCACACATCACATTGAAGAACGTGCGTGTACCAGTGGAAAATCGCTTGGAACAGCTGCAGGCGCACTGGAATATGCCAAGACCCGTAAGCAGTTTGGCAAGCGCTGATCCAGCAGAAATTGGTGGAGATGGCAACGGAAGTCACCCTGATGCAGACCCTTTGCTTCCAGATGGCCACTCCCTTGGCCCAAGGCAAACTGAACGAGGGCATTATCTCGATGGCGAAGTTTAACAATGCCCGCAAAGCGCGTTATGTCACGCAACTGGCACGCGAGATTCTGGGGGCGGATGGCATCATCATTGACAATCACATCGCCCGTCTGATGACCGATGCTGAGATCATCTATACCTATGAAGGCACAAACAAGGTCAATTTACTTCTAGTTGGACGTACTTTGACGGGAATCAATGCCTTTGTCTAGTTCATTTAGAATGCCCTATATCACTTGTTGCAGTAGCGGCACAAGTTTTTTGTTGCAATTGCAATGTCCTTATCTTCTTGCGCCATGGTCGGGGCAAGCTGCTTCCTTCAGATGGTTTACAAGCTCACCACGCTGCTGTGCAGGAGCAACTAATACCATCTATACTTGACAACTGAATTTACTATTTAACAACCCCCCTCGGCGTGCCCCTTCCCGCCATTTTTTCTTCAGCAGTAGCAGACTTTGCCCACAATCTCGCCTCTCCCACATAGGTGAACAGATGAGCGGAATCACGCTGGCTTAAATCGTTCATCATAGGGCAAGTCACAATTGAGTTCTTGCAGCCGGTTTTTGAAGTAGGTGTCGATACGGTGTTGCTGTTGCGGGCTGAGGAGGTCACCGGATGTGCCGCTTTGTCCGCGTCGCATGACGCGCCCTGTTGCTGGGGCCGTAGGCAAGACCGGGCCAGGATAAAACTTGTGATCAATGTTTTGCATGTAGCGGAATGAACTTTGCTCCAGCACCGACTCGAAAACACCATCCGAAAGACTAACGCCGATAAAATCCGCCACTTTGCAGACACAACCTGCATGGTCGGCTTTCATCTCTTCAAAAGTGAGGATAAGCAGGTTGTCGCGGTGGCGCTGTTGCCAATAACCTGCAACATGTTCTGCCCAATCATTAAACATAAAATCGGGCGAAAGGAAGGTTTCCAGCCAGGACTTTACGGAAGGCATTAATGGCCCCAAGGCGACATCTTTGGCAAAGTGATAGCTGGAGACAAAGACATCTTTGGGATCGCGTATGATGTAGATATAACGGGCTTCCTGGCTATAAGGGACAGCCGCCTCGGCAAGATGGGTCTTGATGACGCGCTTTCCAGTTGGCGAGGGAACTTTATCTTCTAATGGGATGGTCACCAGTGGAAGGCTATCTGGCCAGGGGACAACATCATAGATATGGTGAAAGCTGCCTGCACCTTGGTGCACGATTTGATAGATTATCTGGAGCATCCAGTTCGTTCCACTTTTAGTATAGGTGCAAACCAACACATCGTTTTCGTCCGGCTGGTAGCTGCCGAATGCTGGCTTATATATGTCATTGATGTTGGACTGTCGATTCATTCGCTTTTGCAGAGCAGTGAGCATGCCTGTTGCATCTAGGGCCATGAAGAGAGGCCGCATCATCTGACCGAACCCTCGAGCAACTGGGCGCAGTGCCTTCGGTTTACTCAAAACCGGGTGGTTATCGAAGAAAATTGACATAAGAAATCTATTCTGTAGTAGGCTAAGCATATTAAGTATATATCTATACAGTGCAACATTCAAATACTTGCTGCAAGCAAGTATTGGTTAATATCACTGTCTAAGGGTTTTGGAAAAGATTGTTTTGATAAAGTGCTCGTGCATATCATTAGCGACATGAGTGAAAACACCTATCTGCCCAAGCGGATTGCACCGATTATGGATCGGCTCTTATCCCACAAACAACTGGGCTGGGTTGTGATTTATGGTCAGGATCGTCTTATAATTCCGTGCAACAAGCTACCCAGTTCTTAGAAAAAGCTTATCCAGATTTGCCTGCGCTCATGCCATTGATTCAATCGGATGATGTGGCAGTTACCTCAAACCACTCTTCATCATCCATCAACACCACACCCGCATTCGACCCCTCTGCCCCTCCAACCATTGACGATTCGCCGCGCCTCTGCATCAGATTCTCTTGGCTGCAGTAGCGTTAGCACATATCGGGTGGAGTAAACCCCATGACAATCAACATCCAACACGCCATTTATACCGAACTCGCCGATTTCCTGGTCACACAGCCCACTCGCCAGCTACAAAGTATCGGCTGGCGTCCAGCACCTCTCTAATTTCTCCCCCTGCATCTCTGCGTCAACAAATCTCAAAATACAGAACATATGTTCTCACAAATGCTCCAACCCGTGCTATAATAAAAACATCTGTTCATTTAAGCGAACCCAGAATACCATGTCTCGCCCTTATACCCATACCCACACACTCCAACACGTCACCCTGACCGCCTTGCAAGCAGGCATCCCAGAACGCATCCTACGGGACTTGCGTAAACTCAAGCAATTGCCGCCAAAAAAAGTTGCGCGGTGGCGGCAACAATATCAAAAAGACACCACACCCGCCTACACCCGCATTCGACCCCTCTTCCCCTCCACCTTTTTCCAACCATTGACGATTCGCCGCGCCTCTGCATCAGATTCTCTTGGCTGCAGTAGCGTTAGCACATATCGGGTGGAGCAAACCCCATGACAATCAACATCCAACACGCCATTTATACCGAACTCGCCGATTTCCTGGTCACACAGCCTACCCTAAAAGCACTCGCCAGCTACAAAGTATCGGCTAGCATCCAGCACCACATTGATGATCTTCTCGAACGAAACCGCGAGGAAGGTCTCTCACCCCAAGAACAGCTCGAACTGGAGAAAATTCTAGCGGTTGTGCAGGTAATGGATTTAGCTAAAGCCAAAGCCCAGCTTAAGCTGACAGACAAAGCATGACCTACGTCCCTTCAGATTTGCGTCGGCTTACTCTGAAGCGCTCCAATGCCTGCTGTGAATACTGTCGCTTGCCGGAGAGTGGTGGCACTGTAACATTTCATATCGAACATATCATCGCCGTGTCGCACGGTGGTCCAACGACTGAAAACAATCTAGCCTACAGTTGCTCAATGTGTAATCACCACAAAGGGCCAAACATCGCTGCTGTCGATCCTCAATCGGGCGAACCCACCTTCTTGTATCATCCGCGTCGTCACGATTGGGACGAACACTTCGCGCTCAATGAAGCGGTCATTGAGCCACTGACCCCGGAGGGTCGGGCGACGGCCTTCGTGCTACATTTCAATGACTTGCCCCGTGTCGAACAACGCGAGGTGTTGATTCAGTTAGGAACATATCCTTGCAAGCAAGAGTAGAACAAAGCAACCTGACCGTTGGGGTCAGGTTGCTTGATTTTCGCCCCAACACCCCTAATCAGAACGTGTGTTCTCCCAAATGCCCTGTTCTGTGCTATAATAAGAACATCTGTTCATTCATCCCAGAACGCACCCTACGGGACTTGCGTAAACTCGAAACCCTCAAGCAATTGCTGCCAAAAAAGTTGTGTCGCCGCCGCTGCTACAACAAACCGAACAGCCTGGCATTCGGATAGATTCTTAGTAAAACTTGATCAGGATATCGCCAATAATGTCTGCCGACTGTTTGACACTTCGTACAGCGCGGAACATATGACGATATATCTCCATCAACTTCATGATATTGACAATATCATCTAGCGAGTCTGTGGTTTCAAATAAAGAGGACAAGGCTTTAGCATAGAGTGTTTCCATTTGTGTTGCGAGTGTTCGCACCTGCAGGGTGTTCGTTGTTGCCTGGCTCGAATCACGGCTCAGGCAGTTGATCGCCTCATGAATTTCGATTGCGCCTTGGTACAGGATTTCGGACATTCCTCGAAGATGGTCGTCCGGTACGATATCTAGAACTGTCATTTCATTGATAATCGAGTGAGCTAAATCAATGACATCATCAATGGCACGGGATAGGGCAAATAGGTCCTCGCGGTCAATGGGTGTAACAAATGTACGATTTAGTTCATCAATCAGTCGATAACGCACGTCGTCTGCTTCGCTTTCTAGATGGTGCAGGTGCAGCTGGTTTTTACGATTGGGTTCCAACATGTATTCACTGAGTACATGTGTACCAATACAAACAATGAAAGCCTGCTCTTTCAGATGGCTAATGAAGCGATTGGGTGTGTTGGTCAAATAACGGCGGACGGTATTAACCAACATCATGCTATTGTCCTGAGTAACCAATACGCCATTCCACTTAGTGATGCAGACAAGGGAATGGTGAGTAGCCAGCTTGCTAAAATTTGCTGCACCACGCCCCAGCGAACTTTCTGAATGCGATCCGCACTGCCTGCACCGACGATGGCAGAGGTAATAATCTGTGATCCACTGACTGGCCCACCCATGATACTGGCAAAGAACAAGACACTGGCTGAAGCAACCTGAGACCCAAAACCATGCACCGGACGAATCTTATAAAAGCCTTTACCAAGTGTCTGGATCAGCCGCCAACCACCAACAAATGTCCCGACGCTGATCGCGAGAGTACTGAAGGCAACTACCCATAGTGGAACAACAAAATTATCGATAATGCCGGTGGCGATCAATCCAAGCGTGACCATACTCATGATTTTCTGACCATCATTGGCCCCAAAGAACATCGCCAACAGCAACGAAACCACGACTTGCCCTCGATTAAGCCATTGATTGATGGAAGGAGAAGCCGTCATACTTAGAATATAAACCAGACGCACCAGCAAAAAACCAACAAGTATTCCAAGCAAGGGAGAGAGAAACAACGCTAGTGTGATCTTTAGAAGACCCGGCAGCAAAAGTGCATCACGACCATAGCCGATAACAACAGCACCAATCAAGCCACCCACCAGGGATTGCGAGAGGCTAGTAGGGATCTTAAGCCAGAGGGTAAGCATACTCCACAGAATCGCGCCAACCAGTGCCGAGGTAATGACCTGAACTGTGGTGGCATTACCGCTAATGAGTTGTGTACCAATCGTGTTTGCTACTGCCACACCCAACACAAACGGCCCAAGCGATATACCCAGAGTTGCTAGAATGAATGCCATACGTGGGGAGGCGGCCCGCGACGAGATCATCGTTGCTGCAACGCTTGCAGAACTATGCAGACCATTCAGATAACCATAGATTAGGCACAATAGTAGAATCAGTAATAGGTTCAGCATGAAGTCAAGGCCTATTTTGTTTAAGGTTATATTAAATATATATTATGATGCCCTTAACAGTCAAGGGCGGACAACTCAAAGTGTTGGCGCACATCGTAGTAGCACAGGTGATGGAGTTTGAACTTGCTAAAGAGCTTGTTCTCCCAGCCCACCTCGCTGATAGCGTTGCAAGCCGCATTCGCCCGTTACAGGGTCTCATGCAGCAGCTTGCGGGTGTCTGGGTCGGGATTGAGCTTGATTTTGGCCGTCAATTTCATGGTGCCTATTTGACCTTGCCCTCGGCCATCTCAGCCAAGAGTTCACTCATCGCCAACAGCACTTCTTCATAAGGCATGACCCGTTTGATGCTATCTGATGGGAATGCCCAATTGGTCGGCGAGGTTTTTGGCAACGTGCTGCGCATCCTGCTCAAAGAGCCGCCGGTAGGGTTCCGCCTGCGTGCGCTTGAGCCAGTCCCGATTAACCTGGAACGGCTCAGCATATTCGGGTGGCCGCAGACTGCGTGGCTGATGAGGTGTCTGAGCGCTCCCTCCAGGATTTGAAGTTTGTCGCTGATCTGCTTATGAGTGGGCGAAAGACCATGTTCTTGGACGTAGGCGCTGACGAAATTAACGATCTGTTGTTTGCGTTCGGTTTTGGTTTGTTCGGCGGTATTCATGCTATACTCCTAGTCGTGAGGAGCGTGTTCTCGCCAAAGACCCGCGCCCCCTGTATGTTTTGGGGTCGTAGCTGTTTAAGCTACGATCTTTTCAATTTGGTTGATGGCGGCCAAGTAGCGGATGAAGTGATGTTCAGTGCGCCACTTGCCCAGGCGGTTGTTGTCGTCGGGCTGCACTCGCATGTAGAGTATGCCCTTGCGCTGGTCGATTTGAGGTTCATCACCTCGCTGAGATAAACGGGATTGCCCTGGTTGTCGGTTAGGATCTCGTCGCTCAAGGCCGGCTCCTTTTGTAACTACTTATTATAGCAGACAGCGGGGCAGAGGCGGTTTCTATGTAAAAGTAACAGATGTGTCCTCCTCCTGCTCAAGGCAAACCGAAGGTTCGATGGGGTCTCCATGCCGATTTTCTTATAAATAGCCCATACCAAGGCGATTACATCAAATAGGAGCATCCCGTTGTGACGGCTCACCCTGCTAAAGGCGAACCTTTGGTTCGAGGGCGCTTCTTAGGCTACGCATGTGCCAACGCACTCCGTTGTCGCCTAACGGATGCAGCGGACTGATGAAAGTCCGACCCATCCGAGATCAAGAATATTCCGTGCGGCGTTCACGTCTCGATCCACCGTGAAGCCACAGTCAGGACAATGATGCGTCCGAACCCGCAAGTCTTTCTTCACCATCGCACCACACCCGTTGCATCGCTGCGACGTGTTCTTGGGATTCACCACCTCAACCCCGGCCTCGATAGCCTTGTCGTCGAGGAGTTCGTAGAAGATGCCCAATGCAACATCGTGCGTGGCACGGGACAAGTTGCCATTACGCACCATAAACTGAAGGCTTAGGTTCTCAATCGCAATCAGGCCGTAGGTGTTCACCAACTGGTGGACAACCTTGTGCCACCAATCACGGCGTTGATTAGCGATCTGTTCCAGTTCCTTTGCCAGTTGATGGACGGCTTTGCGGCGGCGATTGCTGCCCTTCTTTTTACGGGCAATGCTGCGACGCAGAACCCGCAGCTTCTTGAGCGAGGCTTTCAACCACTGCGGACTGTCGATCACGGTGCCGTCGCTCAGAGCCAGGGCATGATGCATACCCACGTCGATGCCAACAGGTGGTTCTGGAGCTTCAATCTCAATCTGAAAGCAGACATACCAGCCGGAGGGCTTACGCAGGATGATGATGTTCTTGAGCGTGCCATCGGGCAAAGGACGATGCCACTTAACCGAAATCAAGCCGACATTCTGCACACGCAGTTTGCCGGTTTTCAGACCCGCACCATCGCCCGGTTTGTAGGTCACGCTATCGAACCGTCTCCAATTCTTAAATCTGGGTCGGCCACGCTTGCCTTGCATGAACTCCCGGTAGGCTTTGTCCAGGCGACGCAAGACCTGTTGCCCTGCGCTCATATTAACCAAGCGAAGTGGGTTGTTTTCTGGTTCTTCGTTGCGCCAATCACGCCACATCGCAGACTGTTCGTTGTCGGTCACGCTGTAGCGCGACTCCTGCCAGCGTTTCCGACGGTAAGCCAGGGAACGATTGTAGAGCCAGCAGGACAAACGCAGAATTTCGTTAAGCGTCTCTTGTTGCTTTTCGCTGGGATACAGGCGGAATTTGAGTGTGCGTACCATATGTATATTAGAACACATTTGAAAGGAGAAGGCGCTTCCCCACCCCGCTCAAGGCGAACCGAAGGTTCGATGGTGTCCCCGCCCCAAAATTCTATGGATTAATATTGATCGGAGAGGTGTTCTTCCCAGAGTCTGGAAGCCCCATCAGGGAGTTCTCCATCGTCGTTCAAGCGCATATCGGTCAGAACCTGTCGTTTGAGTGTCTGCTTGAAGGCTTGGCGTTCGTCATCGTCCATCATTTCCATCAGCAGATCAAGTTTCGATATCCCTACTTGTCGCTTGGTTTTCTCGAAATCCCCTGGGTGTTCTGTCAAGACCTGTGGCGACCAAATAGCAGCCGTGCCAATCGTGCCTGCGATTAATGAACCCACCGCTACAACAGCGACCACCCAGCTTTCGATGGTCTGGGAATTAAGCAGCGTCGCCAGGGAAATGCTCAGAATTCCAATCCACATGACCAGGCTGACGATAAATTTACTGATATGTTCAGTCATATTTGGCCTTCCTCAATAAAATCTATACGTATATGACACTCCGGGCCGACTGAAGTCGGGCGGCTTCTGGTAAATAGTTTATCATAGCCTTGGTTGGTGAGGAACTAGGCCAGCCTCTACCCATTGCGATTTCTATGTTCTCGAGCTTAGGGATACCCTTGAAATGAAAATAGACCCCGCCGTTATCCCCTCCAGTGAGCCCATATCTAAAGAACTACAACGGATATTTCGCCGTGGAAGTGGGTCGGACTCAGGCGAGACGCCTCCAAAAATGATCAAAACCTTGCTGGTATTTTTACTGATGCGAATAACCTGAACGATTCATTTTCGGGAGGTGTACTTCATATTATGATGGAGCATAAGGTCAGTTATATTATATTTGGCATGAAGGGTGCAGGTCTCTATGTGGTAAACCCCGACGGGAGCAAGTCCCCTTGATAATAGCGATAGGTACTCTTCGAACTACCCTGAGTGGCCACCAATATCCTAGCGTGTGTGGTCGGAAGTTAGGAGTGGGTGTACGTGCCGTATAGCCACCGACGATTTTCCGGCACGTACACATAATTTCCCTGTATGGTCCCGGATGGCACAAAAATCGTCTACACTTCAGATCATGATAGGGGCTACGATATCTTCGTGGTGAACGCTGATGGGAATAATCTCCGTTTCCTGGCCAAGGTGTTTTCTCCTTCCTTTTCTTTTCTGCCCCACAGGATTTCGGCTTCTATCTGGTGTCCAAATATATTTTGTTGAGGGAAACACACGATCAAATTAGAGTCCGCTTGTGTCACCACAAGCCAAGGACGTCCTTCACCGGCAGGGTGAACCCCGGCAGCACAGCGCCGCCATCGAGTGTGTCATCCATCCCCAATGAGCGCACAGGCTGGCTTGGCGCGTACACGTCGATGTGCTCATCATCGACATAGACCTCCCAATACAGAATGCCAGCATCCAGGTAGATTTGCCGCTTGCGGGCGATGTCTGGCTTTCTGTCCGTCGGGGAAATGACCTCAACGGCCAACTCTGGCGGCACCCTATCAGGATAGTTCACCTTATCTGTGGGGGTGGTCTTGTAGGCGACATCCGGTGCAATGATGTTGCCCAGCACCTCATACGTGCCGGCTTCACCCGTGACATGGCCGGGCAGTCCCTTCTCTCGACAGGACAACCAAATTGCACTAGAAATTGACACGGCAACTTCAGAATAGCCTGAACGACTGGGTGACACTTCGACAATCTCCCCGTTGATGAGTTCAAACATCCGCTCCACGTTCTCGTCACGGAAGACGAAGTGAATGAAGTCTTCAATGGTAGTGTGGGGCTCGCGGACGGCCATGATTTGATCTCCTACCTAATTACATCTTCATCATAACAGATTGTTGGCTAAGACGCACCCGCCCGGCGCTAACGTAATCGGTTGGAATAGACATAGGCGAGAAGTGCCTAACCGCTACCATAAAAACGCGGCAGGGGACACCCTCGAACCTTCGGTTCGCCTTGAGCGGGGGCCAACCTTTGGTTGGGGGGAAGGCCGCCCTCCTTTCAGAGTAAGCATATCTGTGCTCAAATTAACATCTTACGGTTAGGCCGAGACTGCCTGAGGACATCAAGGCCCGGTGGTTGCCTAACGCGGCTTTTTAACAACTTCAGATAGCAGGTTGTGGCGAGTAGATCGCCGCGTAAAATCTGAATCGCACTTAAGAGAGAAACGAAAGTTCTCGGATGGGTCGGACTTTCATCAGTCCGCTGCATCCGTCAGGCGACAAGGGAGTGCGTTGGCACATGCGGAGCCTGAGAAGCGCCCCCGGACTGAAAGTTCGCCGAACCTTGTGTTCGCTTTATCGGGGTGAGCCGTCACTTGTGTTACACAACGTGGATTATCTGCCCTTCTGCTGCCCGCACCAGACGATCCCATAATGCTGCACCCAAGGCCTGACGCCCGAAATCGCGTGTAATGATGACATCAACCCCCACCCCGTCCAATCGACGCATGGCAGCAAAGAGATGATGGCTGATCGTTTCTAGATCGCGTCCCAATGCCATCACCTCTACCTCCGGCGGGTAGCTATTGGCATCATCATCCGTCGTCAATACGCCCACCGTTAAGCCAAAACTGAGCTCTTGATCGGTAGCATCATGCATGGCTTTGATGGTCACGGCAGGTTCCCCGCTAAAGACCAGCATCCGCGCACGCGGCGCATAGTGCTTGAGCATTTGTCCGGGTGATGTTGCCGCTTCGCTTTCATCGACATAACGTGCAGTCAGTTGTGTATCCGGTAGGATGGTTTGAATGTCTTGGAGGATTACGCCGCCTGGGCGTAGCACTTGGGGTGATTCCACCGTTAAATCCAGCACGGTTGATTCCAACCCGATTTGTGTTGATCCCCCGTCGAGGATTAAGTCAACATGTCCGTTCAAATCTTCCAGGACGTGCTGGGCAGAGGTAGCACTGGGTCGGGTGAAAGTGTTGGCAGAGGGGGCGGCGATGGGCAGTCGACAAACCTGCAAAAGCATTCTTGCTACCGGATGGGACGGCATCCGCACGGCAATCGTTTCGCGTCCAGCTGCGATGTTGGCAGGCACGCCAGGATAGCGCTTGAGTACGAGTGTCAATGGCCCTGGCCAAAAAGCGGCTGCCAGCGCTTCAACCGAAGTTGGGATATCCAGAGTCAGTTTATCCAGTTGTTCTAGGTGGTGGATATGGGCGATGATAGGATCAGTGCTTGGGCGTCGCTTGGCGGCAAAGATGCGGTCAATGGCCGCCCCATCCAGCGCGTTTGCCCCCAAACCATAAACCGTCTCGGTGGGGAAGGCCACCAACCCGCCTCGCTTTAGGATGGTAGCAGCCTGCGCAATGATTTGTGGATCAGGTTGGTCAGGATTAATTTGAAGGATTTGTGTTGGTGCAGGATAGGTCATGTTGAGTTGGATTCCAGTTACGTCAACATTCTAACCATTAGAGACAGAAAGGCAACGATCTCATACGGAAAAATGGTCAACAGTGTGTCCGCAACACTCAAGATTATGATTACCTACAACATGCAAGCGGCATTCGATGATTTGTAGTATGATTCAATGGTACATGGCTTTGAAGGCCATTGAGTTAGGAAATGCAAGTGTCCCTGGTGGTCGGCTTGTGTTTGATGCCAGGTAACCGCAAAGCAGAACGTTCTGAATCAGATGATAGTCAAGATCACAGATCGTGTCCTGACCAGCCATCACGGAAATATGAATCATTGGACAGTCAGAACCTTATGAACTCAAATCAAAGCACCTTTTCATTTGAACCAGATTACCCGGATGTTTTAGGCGCAATTACTCGTGGGCCACGCATCAACATGGACATGTTGGAAACAGCCGTTGGTATCCATCCCAAAACGGCTTATCTCAACCAGCCCATTGAAGTGATTATCTTGTTGCAAAATATGATTGATGCGGAAATACAGCTACGGATTGGGGTTCGCCTCCCAACGACTGATCGCAAAGGTAATGTTGTCGTACTGGAAACCGATAAAGGGCAACTCTCGATCAACTTGAAAGCAGGCGAAGTGGGTGTTCTGCATATGCCAATTGTGGCCCATCCCCCCACACAAGCAGGTAAGGATTTCCCGGTGCGAGTAGCCATTCGTTATCGTGCCAAGCAAGGCAATCCCATCCGTCCTCCTGGCGGTGGCTCGCCCCCTTCTGTCTTGAGTACCTCGCCTTTTAAGTTACAGGTGTTGCAAGAGATCGAGTTTATTTCGCATAAATGGAATGAATCGACGGATATTTTGACAGTCTATTTTAATCTGGCCCCTAAGATCATCCCTGGCGAGCATCCGACCTTAAAGCCGCGTTACGAAACCCTGTGGACAGCAGGTGAAATGGCGGAGGAAATTCGGCTGGTCAAGCTGCACTACGATGAAGCAGTTCGCATCGCCAGACCCAGCCCAACCAATACGCTGTATCTGGCTTTGCTGGATGAAGTCGAGGAGCGGTTCGCATCGAGTGATATGCCGCTGCATCCGGGCGAGGCGATGGCAATTGCCAAGATGATGGCCTATACCGTTGATGATGCACCAACCAAAGAACCCGACATCGTGATCGAAAATATGCGTTGGTTCCGATCATTGTGCCAGGTTTTGGCCCATACCCCGTCGTTAGTAGACGAAGAACGGGGCGAACTACTCAGCAAGTATGTCTTCGAAGGCATTTTATATGAAGCGGTTCTGATTGCCTTCCAGATCATCAAACATCATGTTATGGAAGATTTGGGTTCGCCAATGGAGCAAGTGACCTATGCCAACCGTTTAATGAAGTGGTTCGCCGGATATGGCGAGGCTGATTTAGGCTATGTTTATTTACCGTTGGTGCTGGGTGGAACCGCCATTGCGCGGATGGTACGTGGCGGCTATTCAGAAAATCCCTGGGATTTAGCCGATGCTCTGGAGGAAGCCTCGAACGGGCGTAAACGCCTGGCAACTGCCGGTAGTGAAGTCATCTTTAGTATGCTGGCGAGTTTACTTGAAGGCTACCGCCGCAAGCTGCGTGGTGCCCGCATCGAACGCCCTGACCATTGATACAGAACCTATCCTTATTGTGGGAAGATACCAACACCCTTCTAATGCAAAATCTGTATACTCTGGGTATTGCGTGTACAATAGTCTGAAAGACAAGCGAATTGGAAAATGATATGATCCGCTTCGAGCGATTTACTGAACGAGCACAGGATGCCGCCGCTAGAGCCTATGAAATTTTGCAACGTTATGGGCATAATCAAGTCGATACTGAGCATATTCTGTTGGCTCTACTCGAACAGAATGATGGCGTTGTGCCGCAGTTGCTCGAACACCTGAACGTGGAGGTGAGCTTAATTCGTGCGCGTCTGGATGACATTTTGCAGGCTAGTCCTAAAGCAGCCATCTATGGTGGCGGAACCGGACAGGTCTTCATCACCCCCCGTGTGAAACGGGTGATTGACCTGGCCAACGAAGAAGCCAATCGCCTGCGAGATGAATACATCAGCACCGAGCATATTTTCGTGGCAATCCTCGCTGAACGCAATACACCCATAGCCAAAGTCCTTGCGGATAGCGGCATTACCCGTGATCGGGCGATGGACGCGATTAAGGACTTACGGGGTGGCCAGCGTGTGACCGACCCCCAGGCCGAGAGCCGCTATCGCACACTCGAAAAGTACAGCCGCGACCTGACCCGCATGGCACTCGAAGGCAAACTTGACCCAGTCATCGGGCGTGATAGCGAAATCTTGCGTGTGATTCAGATTTTGAGCCGCCGTACCAAGAATAACCCAGTGCTGATTGGTGAAGCAGGCGTCGGCAAGACTGCGATCGTCGAAGGCTTAGCTCAGAAAATTATTGGCGGAGACATCCCCGAAATTCTACAAGGCAAGCGCGTCATCAGCCTAGACTTGAGTGGCATGCTGGCAGGCAGCCGCTTTAGAGGTGAGTTTGAAGAACGGCTCAAAGCAGCCATTGAGGAAGTCCATCAATCCGATGGCGAGATCATCTTGTTTATTGATGAACTCCATCAGGTTGTAGGGGCTGGTGCAGCTGGTGGTGCCATTGACGCTGGAAACATGATGAAGCCTGCCCTAGCACGCGGTGAACTACAAACCATTGGCGCAACCACACTGGATGAGTATCGCCAGCACATCGAAAAAGACAGCGCATTAGATCGGCGTTTTGCCCCAGTTTATGTGGAAGAGCCCAGCCTTGAAGACAGCACTGAGATGCTTTATGGTTTGCGAGATCGTTACGAGGCCCATCATCGCGTCACAATTTCCGATGATGCCATTGAATCAGCAGTACGGCTGGCAGATCGCTATGTAACTGGGCGTAAACTGCCAGACAAAGCGATTGATCTACTGGATGAGGCTGCTGCAAAATTGCGTGTTGCTCTCTTTAGCCAACCACCCCGCCTGAAAGAAATGCGGGATGCTGTTGAACGCTTGCTCACCGAAGAAGAAGCTGCGGGTCTGGCCCGTGATTATGAATCTGCCGCAGAATTCAAGATGCAGCGCATTCAGCTTGAAGAAGAATACGAGCAAGCCCGTTATGAATGGCAACAAGAAAACACATTGGACGAAGTGGTCGAATCCGACGACATCGCACAGGTTGTCGCCCAATGGACAGGTATCCCCGTCAATCAAATGTTGGAGACCGAAAATGAAAAACTCCTCCGCATGGAAGATGCCTTGCATGAGCGGGTCATCGGGCAGGACAAAGCGGTCTCAGCCCTTTCTGACGCGATTCGCCGTGCCCGCAGCGGCCTGAAGGACCCACGCCGCCCCATCGGTTCCTTTATCTTCTTAGGCAGCAGCGGTGTTGGCAAAACCGAACTTGCCAACGCGCTCGCCGAGTTCATGTTCGACGACGAAGACGCCCTCGTTCGTGTAGACATGAGCGAGTACCGTGAGCAACACACCGTCAGCCGTTTGTTTGGTGCACCTCCAGGCTATGTTGGCTATGAACAAGGTGGTCAATTGACCGAAGCAGTACGCCGCCGCCCCTACCGTGTGATCCTGTTTGATGAGATCGAAAAAGCTCACCCAGATGTTTGGAATGCCCTGCTACAAATTCTGGAGGATGGTCGCTTGACCGACGGACAAGGACGCACAATCGACTTTCGCAATACTGTTATCATCATGACCAGCAACCTTGGAACAGAGTTTGCACGCCGGGGGGGGGCATTGGGCTTTGTCCGTCCTGATGATGAGCAAGCCATTGCGGACCATCAGAAAATCGAAAAAGCGATGCGCGATACCTTCCGTCCTGAGTTCCTCAACCGTATCGACGAGATCATCATCTTCTCGCCATTAGAGCAGAAAGACGTGGAATGCATTGTCGATTTACAGATTCGGGGCATTGCCGAACGGCTCATGGATAGTGACATCCAGATGCACCTGACCGAGCCAGCCCGTCATTGGTTGGCGTCAAAAGGCTATGATCCGCAATTCGGGGCACGTCCCCTTCGCCGGACGATCCAACGTTATGTCGAGAATCCGCTCAGCGTGCGGATGCTGCGCGGCGATTTCAACAGGGGTGACTTGATTGTCATTGACGAACTGAACGGTCAGTTGATTTTTGAACGTCATGAGGATACTGTAACCGATTACCTCGACCCAGTGCAGGAACCAGACTACAACTATAGTCCCTTGCCTTATGCAAACGGCGAGCGCTTCGCGGATGATGACTATCATGACTCAGATTATGATGAACCCGTTTATCACAACGGAGACTACGACGATAACGATCAGAACGAGTAAGTTTGACAAGGGACTATTCTGTTCCCTTTGCAGAAATGGGTGAAGCAACACCAATAGCATGTTGGTCGCCGGGTGATGATGTTCCTTGTTTCTGATTTATAGCAGTGCCCCACATCTTGCACCTGAGTTGGGGCATCAACTTATCCTATCTCTCTCACGTCAACAACCCTCTGAATCTTCTGCGGTGGGGGTATGTCATATAGGTCCAAAAGTATCGCTGGTTCAATGATGCGATCCATGCGACAATTAGAAACATTGAAGAGCGATAATGCATGAGGCAGAGAGTGGTCGATCACTACAAAATCCTGTTTATTATGGGTATGGGGCGCAGTGGGAGTACCATTGCCAGTATCACACTGGCACAACGCAGTGATGTGGTCAATATTGGCGAAATTGGCAATCTATGGCGTGATGGTTTCTCAGAAAACTTGCTATGCGGTTGTGGCGAAAAATACGCTGAGTGCAGTTTCTGGCCTTCAGTGGTCGAAGAAGCTTATGGCAGTTTTGACTGTGTACCTTTGTGCGAAATTCAACCTGCCTGGAGGCGTACTTATCATAAATCGACCATTTTTCGGATCGCCAGTGGAACCTTAAGCGCCAGTCAAAAAGAAGACCTACACCTCCTCCAAGAAGCTTTGAGCCGCCTCTATCCTGCCATTGTCAAAGTTTCTGGCCGACGGGTTGTGGTTGATTCTAGCAAACGCCCCTTACATGCTTTTCTTCTGAACGATTTGCCTGCTTCTGATCTTTACTTGATTCATTGGGTTCGGGATAGCCGTGCGGTGGCATTTTCTAGCCAAAGGAAGAAACGGCGCAAAGAGGTTCTAAATGAAGAGAAATATTTGGCCCAACGAACTGTATGGAAGGCCAGCCTCCTCTGGGATTATACAAGCTTTTGGGCGGAAACCACCCGATTGCTCAAAGGCCCCCAGATAAGGATGCGTTACGAAGATTTCGTAATGAATCCTCTAGCCGAGATAACGCGAATGACCCAGTTTGCTAATATAAGCCCCCCCCCCCCAGATTTTCTGGAAGTTGATGCCAACAATTTTGTCCAGAGCCATTCGATTCTGGGCAACCCAATCCGATTTTCCGAAAAGCTTGAAATTCGCCCCGATTTTGAGTGGCAGAAGAGTTTTCCCCCCTGGAAAAAAGCGCTTACCACCACCCTAACCTTGCCCTTCTTGCTCCGCTATGGCTATTTGACGAATAACCCTGGTCCAGCGTCAAGCTGAGGCAGTACTGACTTTCGTGGATAGCACCTGACAATTTGGGTAACCCCGGCTGAATACAGAATATATGTTCTGCAATACTCACCCAAATCAACTCTTTTTCGTTTACACTAAGGATGTATCAACACACTTGGAGACCGTTTTGACTGCCATTTCCCACTGGTTCCCCTTTTCCGCATTCTCCCGCATTGCCGCCGCCCCCGAATGGGACCTCCATGAGGTTCACCACTCCCCAGGCTGATGAAGTTTGCTTGATTAGAACCTTTGTGCTAAAATACCCAAATCGTGTAAATTGAATTACACTATAGTTTCTACATGTAGCGGAAAAGAGCAGGCAGAAATGGCAAGAAAAAAATCCTCAACTCCAAAAACAGTTGATCTGTTTGGCAAAGGTGATGATGAAGCCCGTTCCAAAGCCCTAGATGCGGCCCTGGGTGAGATTAACAAACGTTATGGCGATGGCGCGATTATGCGGCTAGGCGATGCGCAACACATGTCAGTGGACACCGTCCCCACCGGGTCATTGACAGTCGATATTGCGTTGGGCGTCGGTGGTATTCCTCGTGGGCGTATCACCGAAATCTACGGCCCGGAATCCAGTGGTAAGACGACCTTATGCCTCAGCGTGATCGCCCAGTCGCAAAAACGGGGTGGTTTATGTGCTTTTGTGGATATGGAACATGCTCTTGATCCACTTTATGCCGAACGAATTGGCGTCAACCTAGACACGCTCTACATCTCCCAGCCAGACACAGGGGAGCAGGCCCTGGAAATTACCGAGTCGTTGGTGCGTTCTGGTGCACTGGATGTGGTGGTAGTCGATAGTGTCGCGGCGCTGGTTCCGCGTGCAGAGATCGAAGGCGAAATGGGCGATTCGCATGTGGGTTTGCAAGCCCGGTTGATGAGCCAGGCCTTGCGTAAACTATCTGGTGCCATTAAGCAGTCCAATGTGTCAGTGATGTTCACCAATCAGCTTCGTGAAAAAGTTGGTGTGATGTTTGGCTCGCCAGAGACAACATCTGGTGGGCGTGCCCTGAAGTTTTATGCCAGTGTCCGCCTGGATATCCGGCGAATTCAGGCTATCAAACAGGCAGGTGATAACGTGGGCAATCGCACTCGCATTCGTGTGACCAAAAACAAAGTGTCTGCCCCCTTCCGTGAAGCTGAGTTCGACATCATGTTTTATGAAAATGGTATCAGCAAGACGGGCGAATTGATTGATCTGGGTACTGATCTGGGCATTGTCGAAAAACGGGGCGCGTTCTTCCGTTATAACGATGGTCTTTTAGGCCAAGGGCGTGAAAATGCCAAGCAGTTTCTGGGTGAGAATCCGGGCATTGCCGATGAGATCGAGAATAAGATACGAGACCATTTTGGCCTGTCCGCAATCGACGCCATAGCACAGCAGCAAGAGGTAGAAGAAACCGAATAACCCAAAAATCAAGTGTGTTAAACTAGCCCCTATAAATAGGGGTTTTTTGTTGGGAAGCAATGCTAGAACTTGATTGAATATACAGAGGCGTGCTAATATGTGCATATGTATACAATATCTGAGTTTGCAGAAAAGATTGGGGTAACTGTTCACACTTTGCAGCGTTGGGATCGTGAGGGGCGCCTTGTTGCGAAACGGACCCTGACGAATCGGCGTTATTATACCGATGACGATTTGCAGAAAGTGTTGGGCCAGTTACCTAAAAAGGATAGGAAAACGATTGCGTATTGTCGTGTTTCGAGTCAATCGCAGAAATCTGATCTTAAGACCCAACATCAGATGCTTGAACAGTTTTGTGCAGCACAAGGTATCGCTGTAGATGAGTGGGTTAAGGAAGTGGGTGGTGGTATGAATTTCAAACGAAAGAAGTTTTTAACCATTATCGATCAAATTGTTGCAGGTGAGGTTGGGCTGCTTGTGATTGCTCACAAAGACCGGTTGGCCCGCTTCGGGTTCTCATTAATTGAGCATTTATGCGCCCGTACAAATTGTGAGCTTCTGATAATGAATAGTGAAAGTCTGTCGCCAGAACAAGAAATGGTTCAAGACCTGATGACTATTCTTCATTGTTTCAGTAACCGTTTGTATGGTTTACGAAATTATCGTCAATCCCTTAAGGAAGTGTTAGAAAATGATCTGCGCTGATCGGATTCGATTGCACCCAATGCCTGAACAAGCAACCTACTTTGCCCAAACCACGACAAACGATTGGGGTCAAGATGGGCCAATTTTTCCCATGTGGGCTTAAATGGGATCGAGATGACAACGCCAGCATCAAGATCTTGCAGGAGGGAATGAGGCTTCACAAGGCAACCGAAGCCTTGTCGCCATGGCTTCGATCAAATGGCGAACCAAAATTCGGCGAACTGATGGTTCGTAAAACGCTTGTGGATGGGAGATAAGACCGAGGTCTTTGAAGGCTGGTGAAGCAGGAACAGCCGATTTTGTATATGAAAAAGGGAGCAGAAGAATAGCATGGCAGCATTACCAAGATGGCGTGGCTTTAATCTGTTGGAATTGTTCTGGTTGAACACGAAGGCAGATTTTAACGAGGAGCATTTCAAGTGGATGGCAGACTGGGGCTTTGATTTTGTTCGGCTCCCGATGAACTATCGTTTGTGGACAGTAGGCGATGATGTTTATCAGATTAACGAAACCACATTAGAAATGATTGACCGGGCAATTGATTTGGGTGATCGTTATAACTTGCATATCTGCTTGAGCTTTCACAACGCACCGGGCTATTCTATCGTCCCCCTAGAGCAGCCCTTCAACCTCTGGAAAGACGAAGCCGCCTTAAATGCGTTCTGCTGGCATTGGATGATGTTTGCCAAGCGCTATAAACGGATTTCTTCCGAGAAACTGAGCTTTAATCTGGTCAATGAGCCACCTGCACCCAGTGATGACATCATGAAGATTGAAGACCACGATCGGGTGATCCGGGCGGCTGTGGCTTCGATCCATGAGATTGATCCCAACCGCCAGATCATTATCGATGCGTTGTCTAAGGGGAATGAACCTGTACCGGATATGAACGATCTGCCTGTAGCCCAAAGCTGCCACGGCTATTTACCGGAGAGCGTGAGTCATTACCTGGCGCCCTGGGCTGAAGGTGGCATGGATTATCCACCCCCGTCCTGGCCTGAGAAAAAACAAAATGGTCTCGACAAGCCTATGACGCGCAAGAAATTAGAAAAACATTATCAAGCCTGGGCAGATCTGGCTGCGCAGGGCGTGGGCGTTCATTGTGGTGAATGCGGCTGTCATAATCAGACGCCACACCATGTCTTTTTGAAGTGGTTGCGGGATGTCCTTGAAATTCTCAAGTCGCATAACATCGGCTATGCGCTTTGGAACTTGCGCGGTGAATTTGGCATCCTCGATAGCGAGCGCGATGACGTGGATTATGTTGATTGGTATGGGCACAAACTGGATCAGAAATTGCTGGAACTGCTTCAGGAGTATTAGGACACATGATCGATCATTTTGATGACGACCCGATTGAGGGATATTGTGTGCGCTGCAAAGAAAGGGGCGAGATAGAGGAGCCAAGAGCGGTCTGGACGCGCAAGGGGATGCCCGCCACCCGTGGGATTTGCCCGGTTTGTGGAGGGACGATCTTCCGCATGGGACGCACGCATCTGCACCAGGGGCAGGAACGTCCGGCTGCGGTTCAAGTCAAAAGCACGCGGCGCAAGCAGCCCAGGCTCCCGCCTAGCACGGTCTACATCATCTACGCCAAAACAGACGAGAAAATCGCGCAGCAGATCGCGGCTGACCTAGAGAAAGTGGGCGTTCAACCCTGGTTACATGAACATGAAAGTGAAGAGGTGGCCTGGGCAGGCGGTGTGCATCCAGCTTTGGAGGACTGTGATCGTATGATTTATGTGTTGTCGCCCGCTTCAATTGATGCGGACGCCCTCGCCGAGGGGTGGCAGTTCTTCAAGGCCAACCGCAAACCCATCATCATTGCTCAGGTTGGCCCAACGCGTCCACCCGACGCCATCCGCCGTAGCCCTCGCTTTGACTTCACCATTGATTACAAACGAGCCTTCCGCGAGATGATCCAGGCATTGGGGTAGACTTGCTCAATCGCGTTGAGCAGACCTTTCATAAATCGCCTAGAGCTTGCCCGTCTCTAGTTGTAGCAGAATATGGGAATGCCCGCTGCATTTGATGATTATAGACCCACGCTGTTATGACTTTACTCGAAATCGAGGTAGAGTGCCGGGTCTTTCTGGAATGCCCCTTGGCAGACAGGGCAACAAAAGTAATAGACACTGCCCTGAAGGGTGACGTTGCCGTACGCCTGCTGAGATTCAATCAAAGCGCGGCAAACTGGATCGCGCACGCGATCATCTGGCTGCTGCTGCACGCCCAGCGGTAGCTTAATGTGTAACCTTGTCCCTTGCTCAATGCGGCTCTGAATGGCTAAGGTTCCACCCAGGCTTGAAACCCGCTCCTGAATGCCCAGCAATCCAAAATGATTTTGAGACGCCAGATCAGACGGCAATTCAAACCCACACCTGTTATCTTGCACCTGCAACGTCACATACTGGCTCTGATAGTCAACGTCAATTGTGACCTGATCGCCTTCACTATGCCGGGCGATATTGTTGAGTGCTTCCTGGACTGTGCGAAATAAAGCCAACTCATAAGCTTCATCTAAACGGCGGATATCGCCCTTAATCGCGAGTGAGATATTAGCCTGTTGGATCGTCTCCAGTTGCAATTTAAGCGCGGGGATGAAGCCAAGTTCTTCTAGTGCAGGTGGGCGCAGACCTCCAATTAAGTTACGGAGACGTGTCGCAGCCTCGACAGTTTGTTCGCGCACCGTTGTGAGCATCTCCTGGGCCTGGGCAACATCCGTCCCAAGCCAGTGCTGTGCCAGTTCAATACCTTGAGACACACCAATCATCGACTGGACAGTATCATCATGCAGCTCACGGGCAATACGTTTGCGCTCATTTTCCTGTCCACTAGCAAGCTGTACCCCATAAGAACGACTTTGCTCCTGTGCCCATCCGATATGCCCGACCATCCCAGCCATCGCCCACCGCAGCCGACGGATTTCCGATATGCCCCCTGTTTGCTGTTCAAACGAATCGAGCTCACCCTGGCTCAAGCGATCTGCCTGACATGCCAGCTGCCGGATGGGACGGAGAAGACGAAGATAGAACCACAGGTTGCTGGTGACAAAAAGCGCTGCCCCAATACAACAGACTTCAAACAAGGCCAGATGGGTCATAGTGTGATGAAACCGTGCTGTAGCGCTAGCGTGACGGCCTCAGTGCGGGTGGAAACACCAAGCTTTTGATACACGTTTTTGAGATGTCCCTGGACCGTGCGATCAGAAATAAAGAGATGTTTACCGATTTCTTTTGTTTGTCTTCCCCTGGCTGGCCTGGGATAACACTTCAAGTTCACGATCTGTCAGGATTTCAACCTGAGCCGACATCCCCGCAATGTGTGCCTTGGTTCGCGCCATCATATCTGCGTCAAAGGCTCTTCGTCCGCCCGCCACTTCTTGTAATGCCTGATACAACTCGGATAACTCCGCAGTTTTCAAGATAAAGCCATCTGCACCCGCGTCTAACAACGCATGAACATAGGCAGGTTCGTCATAGGCTGTTAAGACCAGAATGCGAATGGCCGGGTAATCGTGGCGAATTCGGCGTGTTGCTTCAATACCCTTGAGCTCTGGCAGATGAATGTCCATGATGACAACATCCGGTTGATGGGCTCCTGCCAGCGTCACAGCTTCGCCTCCATTGGTAGCCTCGCCAACAATTTCGACCCCCATGCTTTCTAGGTAGAGCCGTGTCCCCTGCCTGACTATCTTATGATCTTCCGCCAACAATACTTTGACCATCGTCTACCCCTTTTCGCCTTTTTATCATCATAATCGCTAAACAAAACTGAGCGAACCCGCCAAATAGCGCATTCCATAAGTTCTGCGCCTCGTTTAGAATTTTTATAGATTAAGAAAATGGAGGTGCCAGATGGAAAAGAAGACCTTTACCGTCCCCAATATTGGTTGTGATGGGTGTGTACGCACGGTCGAAAATGAAGTCCACGATGTAGCGGGAGTTCAGGCAGTTAAAGCAGAATTATCAAGTAAGCAAGTCACCATTGAATGGGGCTCGCCTGCATCCTGGGATGCGATCAAAGCCAAACTGGTTGAGATCGAGTATCCGCCCGCTGAGTAGAGGGAACTCATGAAACGCTGGTTCTCATTATTGACACTGTCCATCATCCTGCTGTTGACAGCCTGTGATGAAAAGCAGGGCATTGCAGTTGGGGGCACCGCACCCGATTTCTCGTTGCCGAACGCTGCCGGCGGCGAGGTCTCCTTAGCGGACTTTCAAGGCAAACCCGTGCTGCTGTATTTCCATATGGCTGTTGGTTGACCGCCTTGCCTTCAGCAAATCGTGGATTTGCAAACCGACCCTGATTTTCAGGACTTGGATGTCCGTTTCGTTAGCATTGCCTTTGACAGCGCAGCAGAGCAAGCAGAAGCTATCCGAAGCTACGGTATCGTTGATGTACCGCTGCTGGTTGATGACGATCACAAGGTTTCTGAAGCGTACGATGTGCTGCAATGGGCAGCTGGCACAGGGGAACCCAGTCACACCTTCATCCTGGTGGATGCTGATGGGACGATTGCCTGGATTCGGGATTATGGTTCACCAAACCTACCTAATCCGGTGATGTATGTTCCGCCGTTTGATCTGGTGGAACAGATTCGAGACAGTTTATAGGTTTGCCCTGTAAAACCCACCACCTTCAGGGGTGGGATCTAAGGGGCTTTCCAAGTCTTGCGCCTTCAGGTGCAAGGGAGTATACTCCCATTTGAAGTTGGGGCATCAACTCATACTGTCTCAGTCGGAAGAAGACCAGTGCGTAAAGCGCGACATCCGGCGTCAACGGCAGAAGCCCACTAGGTTTACCTGTGGGAGTATGTCACAGAAAATCAGCTGTGATGTTGATCTATTGTTCATTGCAGCTATTTTGATTCATTGAGGGCAAGATCAAGCTGGAGCCGCAGATCACTTTCATTGGCAACACCTACAGCCCAATAAGCTTGCTCTTGCCGACGGGTATACAAAGCAATCCCCGGATGACCAGGCATTCCTAATTGTGCAAAAATTGCCTCACCCTGTGCACCATCCAAGGCATTAAAACTAAGAAACTCGACTTGGGTCCCGAATTCTTGTCGAAGCCCATCCACGATGGGTTGCATCCGTGCTCATGGCGGTCAGTTGTCGGTATAGAAAAACAATAATGTTGGTCTATCATCCGCCAGGGGCAGACTCGTTTCACTCTGAAAGGTTGTACATGCCCCCAGCAGCACAACAATCAGCAGGGGCAGTATTGGCATCATGATGATTTCCTCGTCTGAATCGCGTCGAGGAGCCCTTTCATATAACCAACAGCGTAGAGCTTGCCCATCACCATATAACCAGGATGGTCATTGTCCTCACCTGCCATCGTGGGGGCATGATCAGGGCGGATGGGACCATCAAAGGCGACATCACGATAGGCCTGCATCGTCTCTGCCATATCGGTGTCGCCTTCGTCATGGAAGGTCTCTTCAAAGGTCGGCACAGTGCCGCGTACATCACGGAAATGTGCAAAGTGAATCTTGCCGCGTTCACCAAAGTACCGAATCTCCGCCGCCACATCTGAGCCCATCGCGGCGAAATTACCCTGGCAGAAAGTCAGGCCATTGTTATCACTAGCAACCATTTCTAGCGCCCGACGGAAGGCATCGGGCGTCCGCATGATTCGAGCTATGCCTCGAATCGGTGACAGGGGCGGATCATCGGGGTGGAGTGCTAGCTTGACGCCTGCTTTTTCTGCGACAGGAACGACTTTTTTCAAGAAGTATTCCAGGTTTTCCCAGAGCGTCTCGTCGGGGACTTCACCATACTCTGTTAGCGGGGCGTTCTCCATAACAGCATGGTCATATTGGCTGACCTTTGCGCCGCCCCGTCCGGGCTTATCGAACGATGTCCGCATCCAGCCGAAACCTGCCATCCAATTATAGCAGAGTATGGGGATACCCGCCGCCCCCATATTGCTCAGCGATTCGCAGAAGTGTTCCAGGTCACGGTCACGATCTTCCAAACCTAGCTTGATTGAATCAGGCACATGGATGCTTTCGATCACACTCAAGCGTAGTCCAGCACTTTCCACTTTTTGACGCCAGCGCACCAGCGCCAAATAATCCCACACTGGGCCAGAGTCGCCATGGGGACGTCCACTCACAATGTCGGTTACACCCATTTGAGCCGCCAACCGCAGAGCATTATCATCTAATGGAACAGGAAGTAAAGCAAAACGCATTTCGTTTTCTCCTCAAAGCGTCAGTTCAATTCTCGGTTATATCTAATCCAGGGCAAAAGCGATATGTCCGGTAATCAGGTGAGATACCTGCTTCCAAATGACGCCACCTAATCCATGTCGTCCCGCAGCTTAAACGACACATTCACCCTGGCTCGATACGCCACCACCTGATCATTCTCCACCCGCATATCAAGCTTGGTCACTTCAGCAATACGAATGTCATCTAGTGATTTTGCCGCTGTTTCGACTGCGGTTTTGGCGGCATCCTCCCACGATGTGGGGCTTGTCCCCACCAGTTCAATAATTTTATACACACTATCAGTCATCAGAAACTCCTCTTCAATACTAGGGTGACCATCTCCATCTTACCAGATAAGAGTATATGGGCCTAAACTCTCGGCGCCCCGGAAGTGGTGAATCGCATGGATATCAGGGGTTGGCGATCAAGGATGAGATTATGGGCAAAATCGTCACTTCATGGCTTGTTGCGGCGGCGGCGATAAACAAAAAAGCATCCTGTCTAACAGAGCCATATACTTGTGAAACCCGCGGCAAAAGTACCCCTATGACCACAAAATCGAGTCAAATTAGCCACTGCGAAAACCGGACAGGATATCGCCTACATCCAGGATTGCATCAACACCATAAATCTGCATAGTCTGTCCTGGCATATAAACATCAACGGTCTGGGAGGATCCCAGCATCAAGATAGATTTGTCATTTGTTCCGAATTGCTCACGCTTGATCAGAAGGTGAAATCACCTCGACAACCCAAAGTGGCGGTTCTGGATAATCATCCTTCAAAAGCGTGGTCTTATAGGTACAACAGGATAGCATATGAATCTGCCTCATCTGTGAAATCGCAAGGAAGATTGTTTTCTCTGGCAAAAGGTCCAGACCATCTTGCCAATTAAAAGTGGAATCTTGGAATGAGGGGTGCGCCGTGGCGACACTCCAACAACTTCCCCATTAGATTTGATCGTCATTTTCTGGTTGATGAGCAAATGCCTCGAATTCATCAAGTGACAAGCGTTGTTTCACAACCATGATTGACCTCATGCTATCTTACACCCCATTATAACACAACTCAGAATTCAATAACTCACATGACTTGCGTTTATAGGGTTTAGACAATCAATAGAAGATTTTTATACGATAGACTATCCAAAAGTAGTGGCACGAAATAAACTTCACGCTATAATCTTCACGCTGGAAATTACGTTATTACTTAAATAAGGAGATCAAAAGTGAAACGATCTACATTTAAACTTGTCAGCCTGCTGCTGCTGATCGTCATGCTCTTTGGCGTACTCAGCATCAGCGCGGTGGCCCAAAATGATACGGTCACTATCTTGTATTGGCAGGCGGTTTCAACCATGAACCCGTACCTATCTGGTGGTACAAAAGACATTCACGCTTCATCAATGGTGCTAGAGCCCCTGGCTGGCTGGAACCCAGATGGTGAGCTTGTTGCCAAACTCGCTGCCGAAGTTCCTACGCCTGCCAATGGTGGGGTTGCAGAAGACCTGATGAGCATCACCTGGAAGCTCCGGGATGATGTTGTTTGGTCAGATGGTACACCCGTAACAGCAGAAGATGTTATCTTCTCCTACGAATACTGCACACACCCGGAGGGTGGTTGTGCGAGCTTGAATTTCTACGATGATATTGAGTCGGTTGAAGCAACTGATGACCATACCATTGTGGTGAACTTCACTACTCCCAAACCATTCCCCTATAATCCCTTTGTTTCAGCCCAAGCGCCCATTATCCAGAAAGCCCAGTTTGAAGGCTGCCTGGGTGCAGCCGCCCCAACCTGCACTGATGCCAACTTTAACCCGATTGGTACTGGGCCATTTATGGTTGACGAATTCCGCGCCAATGATGTTGTGACCTTTGTCGCCAACCCCAATTACCGCGAAGAAGGGAAGCCATATTTCCAAAGTGCCATCTTCAAAGGGGGGGGCGATGCTGAATCGGCAGCCCGTGCTGTTCTGGAAACAAATGAAGCCGACTACGCTTGGAATCTCCAGATTGCCCCCGAAGTTTTAGGGGCAATGGAAGATGCAGGAAACGGTACAGTTGTGACGGGCTTTACGGCCAGTGTCGAACGCTTGATGCTGAATCAAAGCAATCCTGATCCTGATCTGGGCGATGATCGCAGCCTGTATATGGATGGCGAAAACCCACATCCATTCCTAACTAATCCTGATGTGAAGCGGGCAATGGCAATGGCGATTGACCCCGGCCTGATTGCAAGCCAGCTTTATGGATTTGCGGGGAAAGGTTCCTGTAATTATGTGAATGGACCGGCCGCTTTCGTTTCAACTGCCAATGAGGATTGCTTGGTTCAAGACATTGAAGGTGCAAATGACTTGCTTGACCAGGCAGGTATCATTGATACTGACGGTGACGGTATCCGTGAACTCGATGGTGTAGCGTTGTCTGTCCTCTATCAAACCTCAACGAACGCTCTGCGTCAGGGGACACAGGCATTGATTAAACAATGGTGGTCGGAAATTGGTATCGAAACTGAACTGCGCAATTTGGATTCTGCGGTTTTCTTTGGTGGTGATCCCGCCAGTCCTGATACCTATCAGAAGTTCTTCGCTGATGTTCAAATGTTCACCAGCGGTATGTCTGGCCCTGATCCGGATGGGTTCCTCGTTCGCTATACTTGCGATCAAATGCCAGGCCCCGATAACGGCTGGTTAGGGCGCAATGAACTGCGTTTCTGCAACCAAGAATATGACTCATTGTATGCAGAATTTGCAGAAACCGCTGATCTGGACGCCCGCGCAGAAATTGTGAAAGCGATGAATGATATCATCGTCCAGGATGGCGCCTTGATCCCCTTAGTCTTCCGGGGCGCTGTATCTGCCCACAATAACAGCCTGGAAGGTGTTTGGATCAATGACTGGGATTCCGAAATGTGGAATATCGCTGATTGGACACGGGCTGGTTAAGACCCTAAACGTGACCAATATGCAGGGCGGCAATTTTGTCGCCCTGGTTTTATTTGCAGCGAATGGGGCGATCCGAGAACGCGCTCATCGTCAGTTCCAGGCCAAAATAAGGCGATGGATCAAGGGTGTTGGAGAGGAGGGACTCATTCTTGAACGAACCATCGGTGTCACTTTTGACAATACTCATATGCACATGTAAGCCAACAGGCGCCCCTGTCCCGCTGTACTCGCCCTGATACCCCAACCGTGTCCCCCGTTTCACAAAAACATCGCGAGTTCCCGGCGGAAAGGCCGTATCTACATAGGATTGGCTCCCATCCTGACTCGCCATATGGGTGTAGTAGGTCCAGATAGTGCGCCCCAGTTGGAGAGGATCATCATGACGGATGATGACGGTGGACAACCAATCATCCAGCCGCGTCAAGTGCCCATCATAGACCGCGACAACAGGGACTTCCCCTGGCTTGCCATCACCAAAAATGTCGAGTCCCGTATGGCGACGCCAGAGGGTATAAGGTGCAGCCGTATCCCCATAGAGCAAACCAATAAAGCCGCTGGATGGCAGCAAAAACGGTGCATCATGACAAGTCGAATCATTGTATGTTGTCAAAGCAGGGCGCGAACCAGGTTCGCGGAACCAGCGCCCGATGGTTTCGTTACTGTTGCTGCGCAGTTGCGTGTAGGTGAACAGGCCGATGCTGACACTCGATGTGATAAGGCAGCCAAAGATGATGAATAAGCGTTTTCTGATCATGGCTACAGAATACCACAACATGCTGTTACAATCTCCTCCAAACTGGAGGATACCCCGTGACAACCGACCTTGAACATCATATGCAACATTCCCCAATGGTGGACACCCATGAACACCTCTATCATGAAGACGATTATATCCACAACGGCCCAGATATTTTGCAGGAGTTATTCGGTCACTACATCCTGACTGACCTGAAAGCCGCTGGATTGACCGCCAAAGCTGAGCACCTGCTGTTCGACAAGGACAACCCCGACATCGCGGCGCGCTGGGCAGGTGCAGCCCAGGCATGGCGGTTTTGCCAACACACAGGCTATGGCGAAGCTATCCAACAGGTGATGCAGGATGCCTACGGGATGGACGAAATCACCCCCGAGGGATTGATACAAGCCAACAAGACATTGTTCAAACTGCGGCGTCCCGGTGAACGGGCGCGTACCCTCAAAGACGTGGGCCGGCTGGTACATGTACAGGTGGATGATTTGCGCTGGGAATGCCGGCCAGATGCAGCGGATGACGGCCTCATTTTTTACGACATCTCGTGGACGTACTTCGTCAATGGACTGGAAGGCTTCGACCAGAACAATATCAGCTTGCAAGCAGCCTATGAGCAAACGGGCGTTGAGGTTAGAAATCTGGACACCTTGCGGCAAGCGATGGAAGGGCTATTCGCCCTACACGGCCCCCCTGCCGTCGCGGTGAAATCACAACATGCCTATGCCCGCACACTCCACTGGGAGCAGCGCGACGAAGCCGCTGTTGAGAATGCTCTGGCAAAGCGGTTGGCCGGTAAGACCTTAACCGAGGCCGAACGCTTGTGTTTGGGCGATTGGTGTCTGGCACAGGGTGTCGAAGGGGCAATCGAGTATGATCTGCCCTTCAAAATCCACACGGGCTACTATGCAGGTTCTGGTCGGATGCCACTAGATTACATCCCGGCAGGGCAACTTTATCGCCTGCTCCAGCAATATCCCCAGGCCAGGTTCATTCTAATGCACATTGCCTATCCCTACAACGATGAACTGGTGGCAGTTGCTAAACATTATCCCAACGTTTATGTCGATCTGTGCTGGGCGTGGAGCATTGATCCGTTCACAGCCGCAGATTTCGTGCGTAAGATGATCCATAGTGTGCCTATTAATAAATTGTTCGCCTTTGGTGGGGATACGCACTTCCCCAATATGTCCGTTGCTTTCGCCAAACAAGCCCGTCGCTGGTTGTATTATGCGCTGCAAGGTGAAGTCGGCGATGGTCTGATCAGTGAAACAGAGGCCATCCAGATTGCAAAGCGGCTCATGCTGGAAAATCAAGTAGATTGTTTTGAGCTTGATCTAAAGGTCTGATTGACGATGGGCGCAGAACGACTACAAGGACGTGTTTCCTTCTATTTAGCAATTGTTATTCTCCTCAACTTGACCTATCCCGTGTCATTGGCCAACGACTTTATGGCGACGGTCTACCTCATCGCCTGGTGTATTTTGTTGGGAATTGGCGTATTTTTCGCCAGTGTCAACCGCTACCGCTACATCATCTCGGTATTGGTGACGATCGTTGCGTTGGTTATTGGCATCGCTTCGATTATTGATACACAAGATGATCGTATTCCGCTCGTGACATATGCTGTTCTTGTCATTTCCGAAGTGATCATACTGCTGATTCTGCTGGAGTACATCTTTTCAGCAGGGCAGATCACTCGCTCGGTTCTCTATGCAGCTATCACCGCTTATCTAGTATTGGGCAATACCTTTACGCTGCTGTTCATGCTGCTTGAATCCGTTACACAGCTAACGACGGGCACAGCCGCATTTATCGTCAGTTCCATGCCGGATACACCGATCCAATGGCAAACCATGATCTACTACAGTTACGCAACGTTAACCACACTGGGCTATGGTGATGTGTTGCCTGTTACAGCCTGGGCCCAAGCCTTTGCCGCAATTGAAGCCATTACAGGCGTTCTTTATATTGCCATACTTATAGGCCGGTTGGTTGGCCTATATGCACAGGAACGCGTAGTATGAGTTTGATCCTGGCCGTCATTCCCCAACCAAAGGTTGGCCCTCTCGCTAAAGACGAACCGATTGTTCCCCATGTGGCGAATGGCAACATGATCTAGGCTGTTACTGTGTCGCTGCTGAGATCAAGCCAGCCCAGTTCTTCTGGTGTCAACTCCAGCTCGAGCGCTGCGGCATTGACTGCAAATTCTTCGGCGTTACGGCAGCCCGTGATTGGAAAAACGCGCACCTCCTGATTGACCAGGTAGGCCATCGCTATCTGCGGCAGCGTCATGCCACGTTCGACAGCCATTTGTTGAGCGCGATCCAATCGTTTGAAGTTGTCTTCATAACAATAGGATTTGACACAGAGTTTATCAAAGTAGCTATCAAAGGTATCTAGATTACGCCGGTTAAAGCGCCCGGAGAAAAAGCCCCCTGCCAGACTCGACCAATTAAAGACGGGCATCTGATTGGCTTTGTACCAGGCCCGGGCTTCAGTCTGATTTGGTCCACCGATGCTCAGGCAGTTTTTCCAGGGTTCTTCGACCATCTCCGCCAGACTGTATTGGATGCTGCTGGCAACAAAAGGTGTCAAACCTTTCTCAGCCGCATAATCATTGGCTTCTTGCAAGCGTTGATAGGCCCAGTTGGAGCCGCCAAAGGCGCTGATCTTGCCTTGATTTTTCAGATCATTCAGAACTTCTACAATGGGACCAACGGGTACGCTAGGATTATCGCGGTGCAGGATGTAGAGGTCAATGTGATCTAACTCCATCCGCTCCAGAGAGTCATGCAAATCGGATGTGATGCTCTCAGGTGTGACGCGATCCACGCCATTGTAAGGGTGGCCGCCTTTGCCCAAAACGACGACCTTCTCGTGCACCCCACGCGAGTTCATCCATGCACCCAGCAAACGATCTACCGATCCATCTGTGCCATAACCATGGGCGGTGTCGAAAATGGTGCCCCCTAGGGCATGAATTTCATCAAAGATGGCGAAACTTTCTTCTTTATCGTCCCGTTCTAGCATCATGACACCCTGTGCCAACCGTGAAATCGGCTTGTCGATGCCGGCAACTTCTCCATATTTCATTGTGCGACTATCCTATGCTAATTGAAAAAACACCGAACTGGATTGTAACCACTTTTGCGTCAACGCCCCAAAATAAAGCGAACTGAAAGGGCGAACCTTCGGTTCGGAGGAGCTTGCAGGTCACCGCCTAAGCGGTGACCATTATGGCACATTGACTGACACCCGGCGACCCATATTGATCGCCGCGTTGACGCCCGCGTGGGCAGAGAAGCCACACGACGTGCACTCAAAAACACTTTGCGACTTACGATTAGATCAACCGACACCACTGGCACACCATACATCTGGGCTTTGTACTTGATCTTCATGCCCAGATCGGCAAACGATCAGCTGTGCAATTGCGTTCGCGCTGCATAGCTGCGATGCGGCTTACAGAGCCATACCCGTTTGCGGATATCGGTCAGGTCTTCCAGACTGATCCCGTGCCCGGTGCGGTCGCCCTTAGGGCTTCTTCACGTACAGGGGTTGACATCGTGGACAAACCGACGCTCCCGACCTGCTCGCTTCTTCAACAGTCGTTTCGCCGATTTGGTCGAACCTTTGGTTCGCCCGATCTTTTGGAGCTTCTGACGCACCTGGTTGAAACGGGTTCCACAGTAGCGTTCCCCATCTGTCATAGCGGAACAGTATCTTGGAATATGAGGCAAGTTGTGATTTCATAGAAACATGAGACCCATTTATGCAAGAACTATCACAGAAGAAGAACGCAAAACACTACAGACCGAGCTGAAATCCAGTCAGGGAGTGGGAGTGCGACGTAGCCCCATCATCTTGATGAGTGCTGATGAAGGCTTGAAAGCCCAAGCGATTGCCAAGCGTGTCGGCTATAGCGATGAGACTGTGCGTCAAGTCATTGAGTGTTTCAATGCAGAAGGGTTGTCTGCTATTTATCCCAAGTCGAATGCCCGCCACGATGACCAGAGGGCATTCAAAGACGCTGAACGAGAACAATTGCTTTCAATTGTTCATCAAAGTCCGCGAGATTTCGGCTGTGAGAGCAGTGTGTGGACACTATCCTTGCTGGCACAAGTGAGTTATCAAGAAGGCTTAACTGAGCGACTGGTGCATCGAGATACGATGAGTGAGACCTTGCGGCAGTTGGGTGTGAATTGGAAAAAAGCCAAGCGTCATATCCAAAGCCCAGATGAGCAGTACACGCGCAAAAAAAGCGACGCGACTGGCTGAAAGAACAAGCTCAAAAAGGCGAGGATTGGTGGCTGTTGGAAGAAGATGAAAGTTGGTTTCATCGTTTCATTCAACCTCATGCTTATGCTTGGTCGGACAGGCTCCATCCACTCAACCTCATGCAACGAGCCTTCAAGCGCACTACACCCGACAAGGCTGTGGCTTGTTTTGGAGCGTTGTGTCAAGAGAGTAAAGAAATTCTGATGGATTTTGCTCAAGGTTATCCCAATAGCGAACACATGTGGTTTGTGATTGTGCGCCTGCTACGGCAAGCCAAACGACGCGGCAAGACAGTCATGGTTTTGATTTGGGATAACGCCCCGTGGCATTGCTCTATGCGTATCCGCGAATGGATGCGCACTTACAACCAGCAGGCCAAACAAGAGGATGACGTGCGTTTATGGGTTCACTGGTTGCCGAAACGTAGTCCCTGGCTCAACCCGATTGACCCTTATTGGGGACATGCCAAGCGGCGCGTATGTGAACCATCCGGCGACTTGTCAGTGGCTGAACTGCGGCGACGCGTTCGCGCACAATTCAAGGCTTTAACTCTTGATGATTTACTCCAATTATCTGATCCGACATGACAATCGTCGATGGTGGCGAAGAGGTAGAACTCGCCCCAGATAAAGGCCAGGTCGCTCTCGCCTTGCTGGTGTTGCAACAGGTCAAGCTGGCGCTGGCCAGCCTGAACTTGAGGATGCGATTATCGCAGGGGAACGCGCCATGTTTTCTAAACTCACGCTTGGTTTTGCGATCTAGCTTATAACCATCGGCCACCTTGCGTTCACGCACGTCGTCGTAACACAGGTGATGGAGTTTGAACTTGCTGAAGAATTTGTTCTTCCCGGCCGCTTCGCTGATGGCGTTTCATGCAACAGCTTGCGACCATCGGGGTCGGGATTGAGCTTCATTTTGGCCGTTAGTTTCATGGGGTCTATTGTTCCAGTTATCAATATGCTGAAAGGAGGAAGGCATTGTGAACCAGAGGTTCGGGGGGGCTGGCCCTTAAGTCAGGGCAATCGCAACCTATTTGGTGTAATTGCTCTATCTGGAACCCCTTTGTAATCCCCACGCGATAGATTACAATATGTGCGTGATGGTGTTTGCTGCGACCTGAGAGACCAATCATGAGCTATGAAGCTGGGTGGGTGATTAAGGGCTACGAACTGGGCGATTTGTTGGGGCAAGGTGGATTCGGCGCAGTTTATCTCTTTTGTCCCTTAAAACCCACCACCTTTAGGGGTGGGATAGAAGGGACTTTCAGCTTGCTTTAGCAGGTCAGAGAGAAACAAGAATGTCGATAGAAGTCCGCAAAACCTACAAATAGAGGCTGTACCAGAACACCAAGCGCAACCGACATCTGCAGCAGCAGATGAATGTCGCGACTGACAGGCAAACGCATGGGCTTATCGCGGATGCAACGCCACATCGCAAAGTTGAGGTATTGCAGCGACAAGAAAAAGCCTACGAACGCTTCTTCAACAGGCAAGGTGGATTGCCGCACTTTCGCAAGGTGCAGAAGTTCCGGTCATTCACGCTCAAACAAGCAGGCTGGAAACTGCTCGACAGCGAACAGAAGTATGGTCGGGTTCAGATCGGCAAGAAGGTCTACAAGTTGGTGTGTCACTGCCCGCTGCAGGGCGATATAAAGACGGTCACGATCAAGCGTGATCCAGCAGGCAGATTGTGGATCTGCTTCTCAGTGGTGGAACGATTTGTGGTGCAGAAGGAAGCCAGCGCGGGTCAAAGCGGCGGCTTCGATTTTGGCCTCAAATGCTTTCTTACCAATGATGAAGGGCAACAGATCGACATGCCTTGGTTCTATCAGGATGATCTGCCCCGTCTGCACAGCATCCAACGACAGCTGTCGAAGAAGGTCAAAGGGAGTGCCAATCGGCAGAAGGGGAAGCATCACCTCTCTCGTCGTCACATTCGGATTGATGACCAGCGGCGCGACTTCCACTTCAAGCTGACTCATGCGCTGTGTGACCAATACGACCTGCTGTGTTTTGAAGACCTGAACCTGGACGGGGCGAACCTCTGGTTCGATGAAACGGTTGTGGGGACACAAGGTGAGTGATCTGGGTTTTGCGCAGTTGATGAACATTCTAGAATGGGTCGCTTTCAAACGTGGCAAGCGGGTGGTCAAGATAGACCCTTGGACGCCGACGACCCAAGCCTGTTCTGGCTGTGGTCAGAAGCACAAGCTGGCACTAAAAGACCGTGAGTTAAACTGCGATTGTGGCTTGGTCATAGACCGTGACCACAATGCAGCAAAGAATATACTTGAGGCGGGGCATCGCCTCATACTGTCTGAGTCGGAAGAAGACCAACCTGATTTATTCAGGTGGCATCCGGCGTTCATGGCAGAAGCCCACTGAACCTTTGGCTCGCCTTTTGCTGTGGGAGTATGTCACCAATTGACTGGTGTTTATGTAAAATGACGCACATGCACGTCAACAAACATCTAGCGCTGGTCTTCATACTGCTCCTCACTTTCGCTGCACGCCTCATCAACATCGGCGATGAAAGCCTGTGGGTGGATGAAGGCTTTAGCTACTGGGCAATCCAACACGATGACCTGTTCGGTGTTGTGCGCCGGGATGTACACCCTCCCCTGTACTTTGTGGCGCTGCGGGGTTGGGCTGGCCTAACGGGGCTAACCGAACTGACCTTGCGCTATTTTTCGGTACTACCCAGTGTTCTCAGTGTGGCGATGATCTATCAAGTCGCCCGCGAGTTGGTACGGCACAGACCAAAAGGTAACAGAGCCATCCCCCTATTGGCAGCGTTGATGCTGGCACTGGCGGATATGGAAACGTCCATCGCCCAAGAAACGCGCATGTATACCTGGCATGTGTTGTGGGTGCTGGTCAGTATGTGGGCGTTCCTGCGCTGGACACAACGGGCAACCACAGGCGTCCGCTATCTGATGATCTGGCTGATTTCAAGCTTGCTGCTTCTGTATACACACTACATCGGGGCGGCATCAATAATCGTACAGGGGCTGTATGTGCTGCTATTCTTGCGTGGCAAAACGCGCCTGCAGGCCAGCGGTGCCCTGGTCTTCATGGGTGTCTTGTTCGTACCCTGGCTCCTGTTCATTGTCTTTGGCCAAACGGACAACATCGGTACGGGTTATCATGTGCCCTCGACATTGGAATCGCTCTGGCACTATCGCATCAACTGGTTCACACAACAATGGGCGTTGATGATCGGGTTGGCGTTGCTAGGCCTCGCTCAGAGTCGCCCCAGGCATGTGTCGTTCTTGCTGGTGGCATGGTTAGTTGTGCCAGTAGCCTTGACCTACCTGCTCAACTTCCATGTACCCATTTTGATCGATTATCGCATCACACAGATAACCCCGGCGGTGGCCCTGTTGGTGGCCTTTGGTCTGGGCAACATCCCACAGCCAACTCGTACCTTTTTGGTCGCGGTGATCGTTGTCTATGGGATTGCCATCGACGATACTCCCGTGGCCCGTCCCCCTTGGCGTGAAGTCGGACAAATTGCCGCCCGTTATGCCCAATCAGGCGATCTGGCACTGGCACATATCACTCCCTCCGGTGATTGGCAGATGATGTATTATTACGAGCGCTTCATGCCGGAAGGCGTCGAGACTCGTTCGTTACGACAATGGCAAATCGAGCAAGGCCACACCTATGCCAATGGCTTGCCGGAACTACTGGATCAGTATGATCGAGTGTGGTTTATGCATTGGTCAAAAGATCGCAGTGGTTTCGAGGCGTTGGAACAAACCGGATATACACAGACCGCCGTTATGACCGAGGACTGGCTGGGCAACGACCTCAATGTCTATCGCTTTGATCGGCTGCCATCCTCAGCCCAGGCACTGGCCACTTTTCAGAATGGGATGGCTCTGCACGATGCTGACATTCTGCCCGAACTCCTGCGTGTTGACCTCTTCTGGGCAACAGCCTCGGCTTTGGAGACCGATTACACTGTGTCCGTCATCCTGCTAAATGAAAACGGTGTACTGGTTGCACAGGATGACGCCCAACCCTTCATCAATCAACGCTCAACTTCTGGCTGGCAACTAGGAGAAGTCATCTATGATCCACATACCCTACAACTGACAAACCCTTTGACTGAACTGCCCGCTGGAACCTATACCATCGGCGTGAAGGTCTATTTATGGACACCGGAGGGTATCCAGGTACAGATGCTGGATTCAGGCGAAGAGTTCGCTGTGCTTGGGACGCTGGAACGCTGATGTCTGCCCGGACAAAGCGTGATCTGCTTATTATTGCCGTTTTGCTGCTGGCGTTTGGACTGCGGATGTGGCATCTCAACACTGAATCAGTCTGGCATGATGAAGGCTGGAGTATCAGGGCAATGCGAGGCCCCTTTACCACACCCGATGATAACACACCCTTCATCTACTATTTCAGCGGGCATCTGTTGTGGCGGTTAGGTGCCGGCGAGAGTCCGCTCGCGTTTCGCTATGTCTCGGTATTGATAGGATTAGTCACGGTTGCGCTCGGAATGCACATTGGGCGACGTTGGTTTGGATACCAGGCAGGCTTGACGTCAGGTATCTTACTGGGCACATCACCGCTGCTATGGGAATACAGCCAGGAGGTGCGGGCTTACGTGGCTGTACCACTGATTGCATTGGCACTGCTGATGGTGGCAGATCGAATTCTACAAGCAAAGCGTGTCCCGCCTCAGGTGTGGCTGATGGCCTTTTCTGTGCAGTTGCTCGGCCTCTATACCCATAACCTGAGCGTCCCCTTAATCGTGTGGTTGAACTTGGCACTAGGAATCGTGTGGTTGCTGCGCCGAGATTGGCGCAAGATGTTGATCTGGGGGGGGGGAGAACTGGTCTTGATTGCGGCTTATACCCCCTGGCTGCTGACTCAATCACCCTCCGGCACTCCCTTAAACTCCCCACCACAACCGAGTTTAACACTAGCCCACGACATCTGGGCCAGTTACTTTTTACCTGTTCTTGCACAACTCCGGGCGGTGGGCTTCAACTGGGTGGGCGCGTTGGGTCTAGTAGCAATCAGCATCGTTGGGGTCGCGCTAACGCGCCGCAGGGATGATAAATCGCGCATGGGGCTGCTGCTCAGTCATGCCCTACTCGTTCCAGTCTTCAGCACCTTGTTGATAACCATCGCCCATATTGACTTTCATCCCCGCTACTATATCGCCTCGGCTGCAGGCACCCTGCTGTTGCTTGTGGCAGCCATCAGCCAACTGCGGCGCCTATATATTAGGACAAGCGTCGTAGCTGTTCTCATCGCCGGGTTAAGCCTGCATCAAATCACGACTATGCGCTCCTATCAGCATGATGACTTTCGTGGATTGGCGGAATACTACGCAACACTGCCGGAAGATACTGTCATCCTGATTCCATTTAATGTTGAAAGAGCACTGCAAGATTATTATGCCAATGTACTGGACATACGGGCGCAGTTCGTCAATGTGCCTTTGTATGCCAATGAAGAGACAGTGCTTACACTCATCAACGACCTGGCAGCAGACGGTACGCGCCATGTCGAATTCCTGACCTGGTTCCAATTGCCTGCCGATGCACGCGGCATGTACCCTTGCCTATTGACCGCTGCCCACACCGGTCAATTGGAAAACCCCCGTTTCTATTTTGGATTGAGTACACAACGCTATGACATCCAACCCATTCAGTTCATGCCCTTAGCCATCAAGCCAACCTATCAGATGGTGAATTTCATCAGGGCCGATTACACCACATCCCCAGCAGGCACATGTATCCGTACCACCTGGGAACATGCAGCATCTTATGGAGACAACCTCAACGTCTCGGCAGCAGTGCACAATCCCCTTCAACAGCCAATTGCCCACAGTGATGCACAAATCGCCCGCAGCGACAATGTAGGAACGAGTCTGTGGCACAAAGCTGATCAGGGATCGGCTTACAACCTGCTGAGGCTGCCAGACGGTGTACCCAAACTCAAATATGATGTCGTGTTCGGTGTCTATGCCCCTATTTTCCCCGCCGGCTTTGATTTGCTCGATAAAGCCGGTAATCCCATCGGAAAAACATTTACTGGAACCATCGTCGCCCAAGGGGCAGCCCTTCCCCTTACCCAACCCACACTCCAGGCATCCTCAAGTGACCAGATTGAGGCAGGTCTCCCCTTTGATGTGACACTCTATATCCCACAAGATGCGCAGCGAGTTGTCCTAACAGCCAATGGTTGGCAGGGAGAGCAACCTGTGACCGCTGGGCTCTCCTGGCATCGGTTTGTGGTACCACCGGGCAACACCGGAGAAGCACGGCTTTCGGTGGATGGCACAATCCTGGCAAGTTTCCCAGTATTGAATAGGCCCCGTTTGTTTATTCAGCCAAAGCTAGACACCAAGGTCGGGGTGCTGCTACCAGATATAGCCACACTGGTTGGTGTTTCGCTAGAAGAAACCACACTGACAGCCGACTCCCACCAGCAGGTGACGCTAGTATGGCAGCCAACAAATCCTGTTCATATCGACTATACGGTGTTTGTGCAACTACTCAGCGCAGACGGTCAATTGCTGGCGCAAAGCGACGCCCAACCCGAACGGCCGACATCATCATGGATAGCAGGCGAGTATATAATTGACACCCACACGCTGCAATTTAATAGCAACGATTACACCGGAGCCGCCACGCTCATCGCGGGCATGTATGATGCGAATTTCCAGCGTATGACGACGGCTAACGGGCTGGACCATATCCTGATTGACACCGAACTATGGGTCGAATAACGGAATTCAAGACAGTCGTTGGTCGGAGGGTAGTGGGCATACACCCACTCCGCGTAAGTACTCAGCTTGTCTATATATCGCCGCCTATGTTTCGTTCTCATCTTTCTCATCGAAAAGATCAGTAAGCGCCAATTTGAATCCTGGCAATAGCTTCTCCACGGTCAAGGTGTCTTTGATCCCTAAGATTTGCACGGGTTCCCCAGGGCAATAAACCTCAATCGCACGGGCTTCGGCATCCACCACCCACACGATGACGCCGGCTGCCAGATAAACCGTGATCTTCCGCCGGAGTTGTTGTTGTTCTTGCCCGTTGCTGGGATCAGAAATGACCTCAATCGCAAGATCGGGCGGCCCCGGATTAAAGCCCTGCCGAGGGAGTGTGGGCTGCCGTTCGTGCGAGACGTAGGCTGTATACATTCCCTCGTATGATATATCCGCCATCTGGAACTGTGAGCCGACCTAGATCGTACTGCTCCAGGAATAAACGGACGAAGAAAAAGATTTGTCCGGCAATAGAGGACGCATACGGATTAGAAGGCACGGCCACGATCTCCCCGTTGATGAGTTCAAAAATCTTGTCATCATTCTCCGGTTGTTCGATAAACGCCTCAAAGTCGGCCAGGGTGGCGGGGTGTGTGATGGCGAACTGAGATTCGTTGAGGTCTTCTAATGCTGGCATGGTGGTTGCCTTTATGACTATCCTGCTGTCGAGTGAGGCATCGAATTGCGTCTCTGGCTTGAACTATTTTACATTAGCCCAACTTCATCTGACGTCTGATGTGAAATGAGGTTGACAAAAAGAGGCTGAAGTCCAAGATGGTAAGTGAGAAAACAAGCCATCCGAGGAAATCCAGCCTGATGACCAGTATAGACATAGAAACCTTGTTGACCATCATCTATGTGGGAGTTGACGATTGGTATCAAGAAAAGGGGCAGCATCTGTTGAAGGGCAAAGTCGGACGGAAACCGGATTTCAGCGATAGCGAACTGATCACACTGTTGGTGGCGGAGGACTATATCCCGTATCCCGGTGAGACCCAGTATTTGGGCTATATCCGCGCCAATCACGGTGACTTGTTTCCCAAGTTGGTCGATCAGAGCCAGTTTAATCGGCGGGCGCGTCACCTGCGTTATCTGGTGGAAGCCATGCGGTGTGATTGGCTGATGGCATGGGGCATTAACCAGGAGACCACCTATCTGATTGATACTAAACCCATCCCGGTGGTCGGCTACAAACGCAGCAAGCGCCGTAGTCAGTTTCGGGGCAGTGCCGACTATGGCTACTGTGTAGGCCGAAAATTGCACTACTTCGGCTACAAGTTGGTGATGATTACCACCCTGGATGGGTTGCCTGTGGTTTATGACCTGGTGGCAGCCAATAGGGATGAACGAGCGGCGGCTGAAGCTGTCCTTGATCGAATGACCAACGCTCATCTCATTGGCGACAAAGGCTTCCTGGGGGTCGAATGGCAAGCCCAGATGCTTGAACAGACAGGTCATACGATCACCACACCGAAGCGCAAACACCACAAAGTTCAGCATCCGGAAGGCTTTGACCAATTGTTGAACAGCGTGCGTGAACGCATTGAAGGCGTATTTCATGAACTTCAGAATACCGGACGTAACATCGAACGGTTGCTGGCTAAGACCGTTACTGGGCTGGTAACTCGTGTCATCGCCAAAGTGACCTCTCATTTGCTTCGGCATATCCTGCGTTCTCGCTATGGTGTTGATGTCCAAACCTTCCAATGGTCAACTGATTTTGCTTTCTAATTTCACATAGAGCGTTCTGTCTATTAGAGCAATACCTCTCTCCTAACCCTGATTGCTATTTAATGGATAAGGTGTCAACGTGTAGTGCGGTGGTTCTTCTGGAATAAATCAACGGAGGTTGAAGGTAGGATAGCGTGGCTGTGCCAGTACTGCCACCTCGAAATGAATACGCTCGGTCATGTAAGTGACCTCCAACCCGTGCTTCAGTTGCCGATAAGCATCGTCAAAATTGCCATAGTCTGTGTAATCGACATGTTCCTCCTTGAGTGTGCGAATAAAGCGTTCCACCAGCCCGTTTTGGGTAGGCTGTCCCTTGTCTGACATCGTCCAAAGCGGCGAGCTGCTCGGTGTGTTCCCAGGCGGTGTACTGCGATCCTTGATCGGAATGGAAGATGAAGGGTGTAGCCCCGAACAGCGCGTGTACACGTATCCACAATGACCGCCAAGTAGATGAACTGTCGTCCTAGGCGAATATGTGTGAGGTCGACGACCCAAACTTGATCGGGGGAGCTGGCATGCCAGCCTTTGATGCGGTTGGGATAGCGTCAATGGGGATGTGAACTGTCGGTGGTCGTGATCGTGACCCGTCCCACTTGGCGTGAGTGATCCAACTGTTGCAGGATGCGCCACACGGCCCGCTCACCCGCCTGGGTTCAGGCGCGTTCGTCTTTGGCCTGCGCTTGATAGTAGTAGCTGCTGCGTGGGCAGCCGACCAGGGCACACAAATCCTGAACCGCATACTCGGCTTTCAGCGCCGCGATCATCTCTCGTTTCTCCTCTCGTGTGCGCTGAACCAGATCGGCAATGGGTGCATCTTTTTCATCCGTGACTTGTTGCCGGCGACGCTGGTCAACAAAGATGCTGGGGGCTTGTTCCATGAACGCATCGCGCCACTTATAATACAACGACTCGGTGATGTCGCGTTCGCGGCAAATCTGGCTGATGCTTTTCTCGCTTCACAACTCTACTATACTTCCCTTTGGTTGTGTCCAGCATTCCGTCCGCACTACAACGATCAACACTTGACCCTGTGTCAGCAAGGCCTGACTGAGAACCCCTTTGAAAGCACGCAAGCAACGATTCATGCGCGAGACACTGAAGCGCAATGTATCCTGTCAAGTGTAGCATACGCTCATGATGATTTTGAAACTGTTGGGCTGCAATATCTCAGCACTGCTCATTTGGGTTTGGCTATCTTATGGCTTGCAACAGGTCATCAATCCTTACAATCGCATCGGCGTTCATAAACTAACCTCTTTGAGGGGAATTTTGTGGATAGAACTTGATAATTTGGAGTGCCTGAATACAGAACACATGTTCTTCAGTATGTTCTCCCAAATCAACTTTTTTCAACTAAACTAAGGCTGTATTGACTGTTTCGGAGACCGCTTTTGCTGCCATGTATCGCCATTTCCCAGCACGCCCCACCGGTTTTCCGCGTTGCCGCCGCCATTTTTTCTTCGGTGGCGGCGGCAACAAAGGGACCATTCCGTCCACATGCTATATCCATCCAGTTCTTCCTCCCCTATCAACACACGATTTTGTACGCCCTTGTTTTTCCCCACTCCCTATAGATGTTGTGTATCGACTTGCCATTTGTCTAATGCTATACTTCCATATTAGATATTCTCTACCAATACTCACATCAAAATGCTATTCAACTCAACAATCTTTCTCATTTTTATCAGTGTATTCTTCCTCTTTTACCATCTAGCAAGACAGAACAAGAATGTTCTGTTTTTTTACATTATTGTCTTTTCATTTATCTTCTATGGATGGTGGGACTGGCGTTATATCCTCCTGCTGATTGCAAGTGGCTGTGTTGATTTTGTAGTCGGCCTGGCAATGGTTCGCTATCCCAAATATCGAAATCCTCTCTTTGGTGGATGATCATGATCGCATTTGCCTTCCAAATTTACTATGATTTTGCTGGTTACAGCCGGATTGCACGCGGCCTAGCCTACTGGATGGGATACCAATTCCCTCAAAATTTCAACCATCCCTACATTGCTAAATCATTACAAGATTTCTGGCGACGTTGGCATATCAGTCTTTCGACCTGGTTCCGTGATTATGTGTACATTCCTCTGGGGGGGTCCCGGAAGGGCAGCTTTCGCACACATCTAAATTTTTGGATCGTCATGCTCGTTTCGGGCTTGTGGCACGGGGCTGCTTGGAACTTCATCATATGGGGCAGCGTTCACGCCCTTTTTTATAGTATTGAGCGTGAAACCAAATGGTCACAACATTTAAGCCGGATTCCCTATCTTGGCATAATTATTTCTGTTCTAATAACGAACGTCATGGTTCTGATTGCGTGGGTCTTTTTTCGTTCACCAAGTACTGACCAGGCATTTTACATTCTGGAAACGCTGTTCATGGGTCAGATTTCAGGCCCAATACCAGGTCCCCTTGTTATCTGGCTAACACTGGCCGTACTTTTTGAAGCAGTGCTTGTAGGCGTTCGACCACAACCCCATGCTAGTCTCCGGCTCGCACAGAATATGGCAGTGGCAGTGTTAATTACGGGATGCGTATTCTTAAGAGGTCCTGGATCAGAGTTCATATATTTTCAGTTTTAGGTCGAAACATGTTTCGAGATCGAACTTTTCAGTCATTTCTATTAGCGGGATATATGATTATATGTGCCGGTTTTCTGCGGCAATCTGTTCTAGGAGAGAACTTCTATTCTGGAAAAACACCATCTTGGTTTTGGAACGACAAAGTACATGCTCCTGCTCAATATGACATTGTTATTTTGGGAGATTCACGAGTTTATCGGGGCGTATCCCCAGAATCAATGCAGAAAGTACTCAGTGATCATAAAATCCTCAATTTCGGGTTTTCAGCAGGTGGTCTAAATCCTGAAATCTATGAGGTTGCTGAGCAGAAACTCAATCCGAACGGCAAGGGCATCCTGGTGCTAGGTGTTTCACCTCTATCTCTGACTCCAAAAACATCGCCAAATACACACTATCATACGATCCTTGAATCCGATGGAACACGCTTGCCCATATCGAGTAGGTTCTTCCACCCTATCACAATTCGAGAATTACAGAATGAATTTTTCCCAGATACTATAGACGATATCCATTACCAGGAACCCCGTCCAAACGGATGGGTCGCATCCTATCGCCAGCCAAAACAATTAGAGCATGGCATTGAGTTGTATCAAGAAATATTTGATGAGGAACCTGTATCAGCGGAACTCATCAACGAAATGATAGACCAAGTAAAAGTCTGGCATGAGAATGATTATTGTGTTTATGCCATGCGCCCGCCAGCCCTCAATGAAATTGTGCGGATTGAAAATGAAATGGGCGGATTCGATGAGGCAGCTATCCAGGCACAACTACAAACGAGTGGTGCTATCTGGATCAGCACTGATCAGACCGACCTTGAAACCTACGATGGAAGCCACCTGCATATGGACTCTGCTCGTCGTTTTTCACAAGATATCGCTCAATTTATAGCCAACAATCCCTGTCAATAAGCGACTATTTCAGGTAGGTACTAAATAATGGTTGGCGTGGCGATCCATCGGAACGGACAATGCCGTAACCGTTATCCATCCCATCGGCCCACGCATACCAGATTGCTGCCGCAATTTGGCCTCGAAACTCTGCCCGTAATTCATTTAAGAACCCCGTTGCATACTGTGATACTTGTCCGGCGATGCTATCGTTCCCCTGGGCATTCAGAATGCCCCATTCGGTGATCCACAAGGGCGTGTTCGGCAGAACACGGCTATACACTCGGACAGCATGATTGATAGAGCCGTGAATGCTATAGGGGTGCCCTTGTGGACCACGACCATAAGGATGAAACGCAATGCCATTTGGTCGAACCCCCCGCAATAATTGGAGTGTGCGTCGGGCATATTCTGCACCAGATTCAGGCGATCCCACATGTCCCCCTGTGATAATCTTCACCCGCCTATCTACCTGACGAATAGCTAAGATGGTTGCCCCCAGCAAATGGGCATAATCATCTGCTGGAATGGGCACAGCCGCACGGCCTTTACCACTGGGCGTATCCTGCTCATTCCAGATTTGATAAGCGTAGACTAAGCCTGTTGACGCGAATTTGGCTGCCACTCGCCGGACAACATCGGCATATCGGGTCGTCAAATCCCGCCATTTGCCCCGATCCATCTGGGGCCATACATAGCCCTGGCCTTCGCCAAAGGTCTGATGGGTCATGACCAGGATGATCTTCTTGCCCGCCCGTGCATAACGTTCCAGTACCGGCCGATATCGATTGAAGGTAAAGTCGACATCGGTGTTGCCATAGCGATTGGGATGGCCTTCATGCAAGGACGGATTGAGCGAAACATTAAAAACCAACCGTACCCAACCCTGGCCTTTCAGCAAACCAGGATCAGGCGTTCCTTGACGATAGTCCAGGTCAAGGTTTACGCCAGGGACGGGTACACCCGGAAAAGCTTCCACTGGATCAGTCAAACCTACCGGGGTGAGATGCCACGCCGCACAATAAGCGCTGTTAGTTCCCGCTCGACGGATGCGCAGCCATTGGCCTGTGACACCAATCTTCGCCAGGGTGCGCCCATGCACCTCCTGTGTTTCCAGCAAATCCGATGAGGTGACCATTCCAATAATGTCACCCTCTAAGCTGGGATGATCGCGCACACGCAGCGCCCGCACCATAGGCCGAAGGCGCAACCCCTGCCAATAGACCATCAACACAGGATCAACAACGTTGGGTAGTTTGAAGCCTATCATACCTCCCGGTGGATTCTGCACGATAATTTTGATAGTATTGCCTTCGGCGCGTGCCAGTTCATCACCAACTTTTACATTGTCGTTGAGATGAACTTTGATGTCTTTGAGGCCACTATAAGTCACGATGTAGGTTTCACCTTCCAGAATCGAGGTCACCTGGATATAGGGGCCATAATTCAGGCCGTCTCCATTCGGTACAATCCGTGAGGCAACGCCATCTGCCCCAGCGAAAATGCTGGCTCCGGGGAGAACCTCAATGTCAAAGCCTTCGTGTGTATCCAGGTTGCGGTCTGTAATGGAGGAGAAAGGCCGGGAGATGCGCGTTGGACGGGCATCCGAAGGCCACTCAATCGTAAAACGATCATAGATGTGCTTGGGGTCGTTACGCAGTTGGCCAAAACGATCTTTCTGAGCAACACGGCGTTGCAGCTCAACCCCCAACTGGGAAGGATCGCTGGCTTGAATTACGTCCACACGCACAACCATCGGATAGGCCCGACGGATATGACGCAGGGCATCATCCCGAAACCAGACATTAGGAGCCTGCACAGCGGTGATGTTACGAAAGCGGTTCAAGTCATTACCCGCGGGCGACCGAATGACAGCGACACGCTCGAACATTTGCATGTAGGGGCGTACAGGCGCCAACCAATCTTGAAAATCACGGTCTGGGAGGACAATGGCATGAGAAATTGGAAGTGTATTCATAATGGTTAATTTCGTATCAAGTCGTTACCGTAATGATACGGTGTAGAAGGCAATTTACGCAATAAGTTCAGGGAGAAGCGATGGCTTTAGATATACTTTCATGGTCGACAATCTCGTCCATATCAGACTCAGCGTCCTTTTTCAGATCGTATTTGACTGGGAGGCGCTGACGGGTGTCTCGTCTGGCAGACTCTCGGGGATGTGTAGACAAACGCCAGACAGTAGGGTGGTCCTACACCATCACGAAACAAATCCGGACGGGAGTGGGAAAAACAAGGAGGAGAGGAAGAAGTGGATGGATACAGCATGTTGCCGCCGCCGCACAACAAAAAAATGGCGGCAAGTTGCAGCAAAGATAGGTCTCCAAGTGTGTTGGTTGTTGCTGCTATGCAACCCAAAGATGGCAGTCAAAACGATCTCCAAGTCGTTGGTACAGCCTTAGTTTAGTTGAAAAAAGTGGATTTGAGAGAACATATTGCAGAACGTATATTCTATTTTCAGACACGCCAAATTGTCAAGTTCTATCCACAAAGTTCCCCACTCCCGTCCTGACCAGATGCAACACTGATGGGCGATCTTACGCTATAATTAAGACAAATAGATTATTGAGGTAAATCAATATGAGTGACCAGCGCAATCCAGGTATGCCACTTGATATGAACTGGGTACGCGATACGCACATTAACCGAAGCGCCGTTGAACGCCGTGCTGCCACATTGGGTAAGCGGCGCTCTGTTAAAAAACAGTGGCAGGCAGCGTGGCTACTGCGGGCCATCACCTGCATTGACCTGACAACACTGGCTGGTGACGATACCCCCGGTAACGTTCATCGGCTGTGTGCCAAGGCCCGTTCGCCCCTACGGAATGATCTTATTGGGAGTCTAGAAATGACAGATGCTTGCATCCAAGTGGGTGCGGTCTGCGTCTATCACAGCCGAGTCGAAGATGCAGTCAAGGCGTTAAAGGGCACGAATATCCCCGTTGCGGCAGTTTCCACCGGATTCCCCGCAGGACAAAGCCCCTACAAGCAACGCATCGAGGAAATCAACGAATCGGTTACGGCGGGTGCCAAAGAAATTGATATTGTTATCTCGCGGGAACATGTCCTGGCAGGGAATTGGCAGCAGCTTTATGACGAAGTGTGTGAGATGCGGGTGGCCTGTGGTGATGCCCATATCAAAACCATCCTGGCAACGGGCGAACTGGGTACGCTACGCAACGTCAGCATGGCAAGCAAAATCTGTATGATGGCCGGTGCGGATTTCATCAAAACATCCACAGGCAAAGAGAACGTCAACGCCACTTTAGAAGTTGGGCTGGTGATGGTACGCGCAATTCGGGATTATCTCGATAGGACCGGGCACAAGGTTGGTTTCAAACCGGCTGGGGGCATCCGTACAGCAAAAGACGCTATGAACTGGCAGTTCTTGATGAAAGACGAACTAGGCAATGACTGGCTCGATAACACCTTGTTTCGTTTTGGCGCTAGCAGCTTACTCGGCGATATCGAGCGTCAACTCTCGCATTTCGTCACCGGACGTTATGCTGCCCATCATCACATGCCGATGGGGTAAATCTTCATGAGGATTTATCCCTCAAGTTGGGGGAGTGGCTTCTGCTTGCCGATGCGTCGCAGGCCCTGATAGCGTGGGTTACCCTGGATTTGCTTCCAACGCTCGACCCCGCCATCCGTGTGCCATTCGACTACGTACAGCCCATCCGGACTCTCATATTCAAAAACAGGCACAAGATTAAACAACATCTGGCGAATCACGCCGATGAGCTCAGGCCGCTTGTCCCCTGCCCGTAAGATGAAATATCTGCCAGGTTCCCATTCAAAGAAAACGGGCATCCCGTTCCAATTCCCCTCCATCAGAATCGGAGGGGTCGCCTGCGTGCAATTCATATAGACACCCTGCAAGCGATTTTTCCATAGGGTATGGTTGATGCGCTCTTCAATATAATAGGGCCGGGGTTCGGGTGTGCTATAGAACCATCTGCGCGAATCGGTTGCCATGCAAGCCGCCTTTGTGTGTTGAATCAAGTCTTGCAGCAAGTCTACACAATTTGCAGCACTTCAGCAATGTCTCGATTTCAAAATCTGAATAGTTCCATGCAGCAATATTGTCCACCATGAATAGGCTGTTTTGGGATTGGGTGCGTGGGATATGCAAGCACCTCTCAATCCGTCCCGCCAAAAAGATCGGCAGGCAGCAGCTTCTCGACGGCGAGGATGTCTTTAATCCCCAGGGGTGTAAACTTCAATAACGGTCAGATCGGGCGAAGCCCTGCTGGGGGAGCATGGGCTGCCGTTGATGCCAAACGTAGGCGACATCGGGTGCATAGACATTGCCCTGGATGATGTAGCCGCCGTCTGCACTAGGGACATGATCTTCCAGGTTATTTTGCATGAGATACATGCCGATAAAAATGATAATGCGTCCGGCAATCTTTGGGATTAGAAGGTACGATCTCCCCGTTGATGAGTTCAAAAATCTGATCATAATTTTCCGGCTGATCGAGAAATGCCTCGAAGTCGGCGAGGGTGTATTGGGATGGTGAACTGAGGTTCGTTGAAGTTCGCTAAAGCTGATATGGTTGTTGCCTTTATGACTATCCTGCTGTTGAATGGGGGATTGAAGTGATACTATCATACCATCTCTAACTACATGCTCCTCGTGGCAAGATACGCTTGCGTGATGGTCAAGTTATCAGGGGAACAGCCAGGATAACGAAATACAATAGTGACGGCTCACCCCGATAAAGCGAACACAAGGTTCGGCGAACTTTCAGTTCGGGGGCGCTTCTCAGGCTCCGCATGTGCCAACGCACTACGTTGTCGCCTGACGGATGCAGCGGACTGCTGAAAGTCCGACCCATCCGAGAACTTTCGTTTCTCTCTTAAGTGCGATTCAGATTTTACGCGGCGATCTACTCGTCACAACCTGCTATCTGAAGTTGTTAAAAAGCCGCGTTAGGCAACCACCGGGCCTTGATGTCCTCATGCAGTCTCGGCCCAACCGTAAGATGTTAATTTTAGCACAGATATGCTGACTATGAAAGGAGGGCGGCATTCCCCCCAACCAAAGGTTGGCCCCCGCTCAAGGCGAACCGCAGGTTCGAGGGTGTCCCCTGCCGCGTTTTTATGGTAAAGTTACCAAAATCAGGAGGCAGCCCAGTGCACCGCGCCCAGAAACGGTCTGATTCATATGTTTCTCAATGTCTCTTGCTTGTTTATACCACCAGATATTGGCAAGTAAACCCAGGAGGCCCAGCATCAAGTATAGGCCAAGGACAAGGAAGATCTTGGCCGTAAAGTCTACTCATTCGGGTTGACGCTGTTTTCCTGGCATAGTCCCCTCAAACGAGTCAAGCTCAAGTAGCTCATTAATCTCGAGTGAAAGCTGTTCCGCTGTTGCATGGTCTACGTTGACCAATATCGTCCTTGCCTGCTTGTTGATTCCACAATCATTCTCTTTAATTGTTTAGATAGTATGCTCCCTGTTTATGGGTTGTGCAACTCAAAGACGCGCTACCCCAGGGTGATTGCACCAAATTTGATTTCGGGTTCCAAAAAGTTCAAGAGGTATCGCAAGCGGTTAGTCATAGCAGCTACGATATCCCTTGTAATCTTTAAAGAGCTGCAATGACATAGTTTTTCATTTTGATGCGATTGTCCTGCGCGCCACCCATGGAATAGATTATCCGGCATCGTGGTCTGGTTGGGCGGAGGGGGACGGGCCTAGGATTGCCCATCGTCTATGAGAGCGCTGTACACAGTGCGGTTGGACAGGGCCGTACATTTTGTGTAAGCTTGCCGCTGCTTACATACATAAATGGGCCCATCTGTCAATGACGGAACAGAACACGCTTGATGATCGGATGACGCACAATATCGTGCATTATTTACTTGTTGGCTCCAATAAACTCCAAAATATTCCCCCGGTTGGCGTCCTGATCTATTTTGCCCTGATTGCCTGGGGAATCTTCCGGGTCAGTACAACTGAATTGGCTTTGCTTTTTCTAATCACCAGTCTCGTGAACTGGGGTATGTTGTGGCTGCTCCCCCATATTGGCTACAGCTATGGCCCAGATCGCCCTTCAGCCCTAGCTCTAGCCACGCTGACAGGCTTTCTCCTGTTGATTTTGGAGTGGCTCCATATGCCTCTATGGATCGCTGGAGTGGCTGTGGTGAGTATCCTGCTGGTCGTCTATTATTCTACCTATATTGAACCGTTTGCGTTGGGGGTAACCTATCAGCAGCTTTCTGTGCCAGCACTCAAATCAGATACCGTTCCTGTTCGGCTGCTACACATTGGGGATATTCACATCGAACGCATCACCCGCCGCGAACGTAAGCTCAACGCCTTGATTGAAGACCTGAAGCCAGATGTGATCGTATTTTCAGGGGATTTCGTCAATATTTCCTACACTAACGATCCGTTAACGCTGGCTCATATCCGCGAAATCATCGGCGAGTGGTCTGCACCATTGGGGGTCTATTGTGTTTCCGGTACGCATACTGTCGAGCTATTGGAGCGAGTCCGAGAATTTGTGGTAGGGTTGGATAACCTCTGTTTGCTAGAGGATCAATGGGTTACTTTGCAGGCAGCAACAGGCCAGGTGAACATCCTGGGCATGATTACGACTCATGATCTGGGAATCGACAGGGAAAAGATCAAGGCACTGATGAATGAAGCGCCCGACAGCGATGCGAACATCATTGTAACGCATGCGCCCGATGTTGCGCCAGAAGCAGACGAAGTGGGTTATGATCTGTATTTGTGCGGGCATACCCATGGGGGGCAGCTACGCTTTCCCATCATTGGTGCGGTCTTTTCTGGCAGTCAAATCGGGATGCGTTTTATAATGGGACGCTATGATCTGGAACAGGTCACCGTTTATACCTCGCGTGGTGTCGGTCTGGAAGGGATGGGGGCGCCGCGTGCGCGGTTTTTATGTCCACCAGAGATTATCTTGTGGGAAATCGGGGGTTAACCCTACACTATTAACCAGGAGGCTGAATTGACCCGTTGGTTGTATCTGATGATGGGGATCTTCGTTATCACTGCGTGCCAACCACGTATATCTGTTCCCCCTGCCTCTTCCCTGACACCGCTGTCCGTCCCCACTCTGGCACCAACCATCTCGAACCGAATTCAGACGGTGGTACCGCCTGAACCACTTCCTACCACCACATCAACCTGTATCGATACACCCGATACCCAACTCATTGTCAACGAGTTTGGCCGAGTTGCTGCTGTGGCTGACCAAGTACTGAATGTACGTTCCGAGCCAGGAACTCAGTCGTCTGTTCTGCGAACATTGGACATCCTGGAAGTGTTCCGGGTGGTCGATGGGCCAAACTGTTCTGACGGATATGTCTGGTATCAGGTGGCCGTTGATAACCTGAAGGGCTGGATTGCAGAGGGCGACGCCAGCGTCTATTATGTAGAGCCATATCTCCCCGGTTGACAGAAACAAGCTTGAGCCCGCCGCAAGCCGCAGCGAACCTTTGGTTCGATTTCAACAGTAGCGGTTAGGCGTTGCGTCGCCCGGTGTCTTATGCGATAATGTCCGCATCGTACAAAGGCTGTCACAGCCGTGCGACGCGGGCGGGACGCGCCCTTGAAGGTGAACGTAGAGGTGGTGAACTCATGCGTACTTCAGAAGCTGCAGCGAACTGAAAGTTCGACTTCAGTCCTAGCAGAGCGTCACGTGTTTAGGGGCTGGTGCTAAACTGCAAGCAAATGGGGCAGTGGCGAAACGGCATACGCAGTTGACTTAAAATCAACCGTCTTCGGACATGTGGGTTCGAATCCCACCTGCCCTAATTCCTCATTCAGCAACATACTACAAACATCCTGTCTCATCTGTTACTCATGCAACTATAATCCACCGCAAATTGTGATATATACATTCCTCGCAATTTGCGGGCTGTTAAAGGGCTGTTAAAGGTAATTAAAGCTCAAACCACAGGCTTCTATGTAATTTAATATATTTAAATATTAGATTATAAAATAAAGAACGTTCAGCAAAACTTAGTGTGAAAAATTTCCTACTGATCCTCCTACAAAAATGATTCACGATCACTAGCTGTCTACCTCCTCCTAATTTCCGCTCCGCGATATTTATTTATCATGTATAATACGAATTACCGTGCAAAACAGCTAGAAGCTGCATATCAAACTGGAGGGGACAGAAATGAAGTATCTTATTATGATAATAATATATGCTTTAGTGGTGAAGGACGATGGAAATATTATATCAATGCCTGATCCTTCCCTGATAGATGACATGATCCAACGGATGACCACCTATCGTGAACGCTATGGGTTACCCCCCTATATAATCAATGAACAACTTTCTCATGCGGCCCAAGATCAGGCAGATTGGCTGGTTGCAACGGGGATGCGCACCCATTTTCGGCCAGGCGGTATTGGCCCGAGTCAACGGGCAAAAGATTTTGGTTATCAACCTATTGGGTGGTGTTGCGGCGAAAACTATTACCTGAGTATTGATGCCACGCCTGATATGGTCTGGGACTTCTGGGTCTGGAGTAAGGATCATCGGGTCAATCTGCTTCATCCAACCTTCCAGGAGGTTGGTATCGGCATGGCAACCAATGGGACACGCCATAGCTATGTTCTTGTCTTCGGCAATTCCAACATTGAAACAGTCCAACAATCGAACATTGAGACAGTCCAACAAGAAGAAATCAGTTTACAAATCAAGATACCGGATCCAGTTGAGTGTAGTGATATGATACATACGATCCAGCGTGGAGAAACTCTGTTCCGGATTGGGCAGAAATATGGTGTGCCGGTTAATCAAATGGCTGCCCAAAATAACATCACGGATATCAGTAAGGTCTACACAGGCCAACGCTTGTGTATTTCAGATTATACTATCTCACAAGTTATATCCGACGACACCCCCCCACTCATACAGACAGATGAGAATTGGTGCTATTCTGGCAACCGCTGGGGGGATGGACGATGCAATCAACCCAATAACCCTGCCTATGAGCAGATTATGTGGGAGTGCGGCTGGTACCGAGCACACGGCGAACAACATCCTAATTGCGGTGATTAAATTCCGACAGTTTTGACATACACCCACATCTACAACCAGCTCCTCTTGCGCCTCATGCAGCTTAACAATTTAATCATATAACTCAAATCGCGGTGGGGTGTTATAGGAAGTGGAGGTGAAGAATGCCAAAGGCCCTTCAGATCAAATTAAGCCAACCAGGACTAGAGCAATTGCGTGATAATGGAGCGAAAGCCTACCTGCGCGAACGTGCGGCAGCTATTATCAAAGGAGCAGATGGCATGTCAGCCAGCCAAGTTGCCCTGCATGGTTTGTTGAAACCACGCCAGTATCAAAGGGTTTGTAATTGGGTTCGACGCTAGCAATCAGAAGGGGTCGAGGGCTTGATGATCCGTCAAGGACGGGGACGCAAGGCCGCTTGTTCCCCCTAAATTCCTGGATGACCAGAGGGCGAAAGAAGCCCTCCTGATGGTTGGACGTCGTCAGCCACGCCTGTTGGGACATCAGCAAAGCCGTTGGTCACTTGAGGCCATTTTGGACACCTGTGATTGGCTCAAACTCAGAACACACGGCGGGTTGTCGGCTCTGCTGAAGCGTTGAGGGATGCGGTTCAAACGCGCTCGATCTTATGTCCATAGGCCTGCCCCCGATTATGAGGCCAAAGTCAGCTATTTAACCTTGTGTCGAATGCGAGCGGGGTATGAGCCTCAACGCGACGTCTTTTTGTACTTGGATGAGGTCACATACAATCGTCAACCGACACGAGAGCGTGCTTATGGAGCTTGTGGTCATCAGCAACCCTTGGCTTATCGCAGCTACAAAACAGACCGTCAATTTGGCGGGATTGGCGCACTCAATGCCATCACAGGCCAGGTGACTTATCGCCAACATGACAAAATCAAGCTCCACCATCGATCAGACTTTTATGCGGCAATCCGGGACGACTATCCTGCGGCTGAAGTGATTTATGGGGCACAAGATAACGGGCCCGTCCATGTTCATCCCGATGTCGTGATACGCTTGCAAGAGCAGCACTCCCCTTTCTGGGCTCAAGTAGCGGGCAATTGGTCTGATCAGCCACGAGCCAAAGCCATCCAATGCTTCTTGGCTAAAAACTCTGGCGATGGCTGCGACAAGATGTCCTGCATCTTCAGCGGTTCAGTGATGAGGGGCAAACTCTGAAGCAAGCTGTTTGGGATTTCATACAAGCCTTTGCTTCTGGCTCTACTGGCCTTTTGCGCTACGTTGGGCTATTATATGATTAAATTGTTAAGCTGCATATACCATATCCTATAAGCATACCTGCATAAGCAAGATTTTTATCTTGCCAGCTAGTGCCCCCTGCAGAATCGAACAATCCATAATCTTCGTGAAGATAGTTTCCTAGTGTTTGGCCACAGAGGAATTTAAGGAAAGCGAGTATACTATCGGTCAAAAAGGATGAGAGAGATGGGACGTAATCAGAACTATCCAATTGACCTGACGCAGACAGAGCAAACAGAGCTAGAAGCAATCGTCAAAAGAGGTCAACAGCCTGCCCGGATGAGAAGACGCGCTCAAACATTACTCTGGAGCAATGCAGGCAAAAGCGACCTTGAAATTGCTGAACTCCATGGGGTCACACCATTGACAGTCGCAACAACTCGTGAAAGCTGGATCAAGGAAAGGCACATCAGTGATAAACCAAAACCGGGACGCGAGAAAAAGCTAGATGGTAAGCAAGAGGCCTTTTTAGTCGCGTTAGCCTGTAGCAATGCACCGGATGGACGCGAAAATTGGACAATGCAATTGCTGGCAGACCGATTGGTGGAACTGCAGGTAATTGATGAACCGATTTCGGATGAAACCGTTCGACGCACCTTGAAAAAAATGAACGACAACCCGGGCGTAAGCAACAGGGGTGCATCGCCAGTGTAGGCAGTGATTTTGTTTGGCGAATGGAAGATGTGTTGGATTTATATGCTGAACCCTTCCAAGCATGGCGACCTGTGGTGTGCTTCGATGAACGACCTGTTCAACTGTTGAGTGATACACGAGACCCATTAGCAATGAGAACAGGCACAGTCAAACGCTATGATTACGAGTATAAACGACAAGGAACAGCCAACTTGTTTGTGATGTGTCAGCCACTGGCAGGGTGGCGCGAAGTCAAAGCGAGTGAAACACGCAAAAAAGTCGATTTTGCTCAATGCATGAATGAAATAGTCGAGACTTAATCTGACACGCTGAGAAGGATACAGGAGAGTGTCACAATGACGAATGAACAGAAGATCATCGCTACCAAGTTAGGACTGCTGAGGTTAGCAGAGCAACTGGGCAACGTCAGCCAGGCTTGCAAAGTCATGGGCTATTCACGAGACAGCTTCTACCAGTTTCGAGAGTTGTATGACGCACACGGGGAAGCGGGTCTGCAAGAGATCAGTCGCAAGAAGCCCAATCCCAAGAACCGTGTTGCGCCAGAGGTCGAAGAAGCAGTCGTGGCGATGGCGACAGAGTATCCTGCTTATGGACAGGTGCGTGTATCCAACGAGCTGAAGAAGCGTGGCCTCTTCGTCTCACCAGGCGGTGTGCGCTCAATTTGGTTGCAGCATGAGTTGTCTAACTTCAAATTACGTCTGAAGGCTCTGGAGAAGCAAGTCGCCGATAATCAGAGTATGATCCTGACAGAAGCACAGGTTGCCGCCCTGGAGAAGGCCAAGCAGGAGAAAGAAGCGCATGGCGAGATCGAGACTGAGCATCCGGGCTATCTGGGCGCACAGGACACCTACTCTGTGGACACCATCAAGGGCGTCGGACGCATTTATCAGCAGATCTTCATCGATACCTATAGCAAGACTGTATTTGTGAAGCTGTACGACCGCAAAAAGGCGCTGGTGGCTGTCGATCTGCTCAATGACCGGGTGTTGCCCTTCTTCGAACAGCAGGCGGTGCTGCTCCTGCGGATGCTCACCGATCGCGGCACCGAATACTGCGGCTCGCTGCAAAATCACGAGTATCAATTGTATCTCGTCATTGAGAACATTGACCACACGCGGACGAAAGCACGACATCCGCAGACGAATGGCCTCTGCGAACGCTTCCACCGCACCATCCAGGACGAATTCTATGCCATCGCCTTCCGCAAGAAGATCTACACAACATTGGAGGAACTGCAAACCGATCTGGATGAGTGGGTCGAGCAGTATAACTGTGAACGAACTCACACCGGCAAATACTGCTTTGGACGTACCCCGTTGCAGACCTTCCGCGAGACCAAACACTTGGCACAAGCCAAACAATTGGATACGCTCTTTGAATGGCAGCAACCCAAGCCAGACATCCCCGATAACGCAACTTCAGATCTCGATGTTGTCGGTTAGGTCGCTTGTGTCAGATCAAGTCTCGTTTTTTACAGTTGTTGGATACCTACTCACGCTACATCGTGGGTTGGGCCATGAGCGTTCACCGCGACGAAGCCTTAGTCACAGCCGCCTTGCAAATGGCATTGGCGCGGCGGGACATTCCCCAGACGCTCATCCACCACACGGATCGAGGCAGCCAGTACACGGCAGATGACTATCTGGCTTTGTTGCACGCGCACGGTATTCACGTCAGCATGAGTGGCAAAGGCGATCCCTATGACAATGCGATGATGGCGAGTTTTTTCAGCCCTTTGCGAGCCGAATTGACCGATCTGCAACGGTTTTGCACTCGGTGCGAGGCGCAGACAGCAGTGTTCGAGTTTCTTGAGGTGTTTTACAATCGCCAGCGGTTACATTCGTCTCTGGGCTATCTCAGTCCAGCGGCCTTTGAAACCGCCCATTTTTCCTGAGATTCTCTTATCCTGTCTCCACCAAAGTGGGGCAAGACTATGTTAATGATTTAGGAAACATGTATGAATTGGATATTTGCTTCACTACCATTGCTATTGTTGATTATTGCGTTGTGGGTGTCACTAGGATTAGCCATTATCCGAGTAGTCGCTAAGGTCAATGATGGTATAACGGCAAGTGCGTTGTCTCTTCCTATCGGCTTGTTAGCTCATTTGTTTTTGGTGAATACACTATCTTATGTCATATTCCTGCCGATAACCGTTTGGCTAGTGTTGCTCATAAGCCTGCCGTTAAGCCTCTATTTGCTATCCAGAAAAACCTTGCCTGCACTTGAGTGGAAAATTAGTCAACGTGAGCGACTGGGGTTGCTGATTCTAGTGATTATCGTGTTTATTAGTTTTTTCTATATTAATGCACGTGAGATGTGGGGCGATGATAGCTTCCATACGGGATGGACAAATTTATTGGCACATGGGCAGTTTCCTCTAAAATTGCCATACTTATATATGGCAGAAATCTCGGGCGGATTGTCATTAGAACGTGTTAATTATGATATAGATATTCTTCATGATACAGATTTTAGTGTTAATTTAATGGCAGAAAAACCACTTGACACAAGTGAAGGATATACTTTTCGACTAACCGATATTGATAAGGACAAACAAACTACAATTGACGCCTTACTAGATACAGATACCTATCAAGTAGAAGGACAAAACATCCCACTCGATCAGGACAGAGAATATCTATTTTCATGGGTATTACCATCTGGTAGTGAGGTAGTTCTCGCTGAGCGGATAAAACAGGCGGAAGATAATTTTGGTGACAAGATTCAGATGTCCAAATATATACTCATGCAGCAAGATGGGCAGATAGTAATCCAAATCGTTGCAGAGCCACTTAAAAACTTATCAAGCCAATATCATTACTCATTGATTTTGACCAATGAGGAAACAGGAGAACGTTTTCAACAAGATGGATCTCCAACCGATGTGACACAAACATGGGAAATTGGACAAAATTATTTGATTACAGAAAACCGCTTTCCATCAATCCCATATGGGATTTATCGTTTATCAATGGCATGGTACGATTACTTTTCCGAAGATTATAAGCGATTACAAATAAATGCTACAGAAGACAATGAAGCCACTATATTTAACTCAATTGTTTTGGGACAGAATTAATAAATATGGAGAATATCGAATATAAACACCAGGACTACAATGTTCGCTCAAAAGACCCTTATGCAATGGCGAAGTATCAAATCATACTCAAGTGGTTGCCTAAAAAGTCTGGTTTGAGGGTATTAAATGCAGGTTGTGGTTCAGGAGAGATGAGTGCGCTGTTAGCGAGCAATCCAACTTGGGTTGTAGATGCTATAGATATAGATGAAGAAGCGATTGAACAATCTAACAAGTTGAAAGAAGAACTAGGGCTGAAAAATGTCAATGTCTATCATACTAGTGTAGAAAATCATGAACCTGAAGTTCCCTATGATATTATTATCAGTACGGATGTACTGGAACACATTGAACACCCTCAGGTTACTGTGGAACGAATGCGAAGTATGATTACTTCGAATGGTTTGCTCTGCGTAACTGTACCAGCAATGCAATGGCTGTTTGGCTATCATGACGATATGCTTGGACATTATCGTCGTTATAGTAAAAATTTAATTCGTGAACATCTTTCACCCTATTTTGAAGTTGACCAAAGTCGATATTTTGCGATGGGACTTATTCCAATAGCTATTTTGTACAGTAAATTGCTACGTAAATCATATCCTGTCGGACAACAAGGGGAAACCTCCTTAGCTGGACGGATCTTAGCCAGTGTTCTGAATTTTGAGAGACATGTAGCCTTCCCCATAGGAACATCGGTCATTGTGTCTGCATTTCCAAAGGAACAACAACGATAAGGAACATTTGTGATCGAACAACCAATGATTAGCTTGATTTTCCCAGCATATAATGAAGTTGAAACAATTGTTGACACTGTCAATGAGGCGATGGCATATTTTGAATCAAAGAATGTGACATTTGAAATTATTGTCTCTGCTGATGGTGATGATGGTACAAGAGAACGTGTTGTTGCTATGAATGCTTCTCGTGTCAATGTGACCGGTAGCCCAGAACGTGGTGGTAAGGGGTTAGGCATTCGTCGTGCTTTACCATTAGTTACAGGCAAGTATGTTGGTTTTGCTGATGCTGACAATAAGACCCCTATAACCGAATTCGATAAAGTGTTACCTTTGTTAGAAAAGGGACTGGCTGTTGTAATTGGGTCGCGGGCAATAGAAGGATCCCAAATCGAGAAGAAACAACCGTGGTATAGGCAAATTGGATCTAAGGGATTTGCTATATTTATGCATCTGATTGTTGGATTACCGAACATTAAAGATACTCAATGCGGATTCAAATTTTTCCAACATGATGTTTTCGTTGACTTGTTTACCCATCAGAAAATTGATGGATATATGTATGATGTGGAAATCTTATATCTGTCTAGAAAGCGCAACTATGATATTGCACAAGTGCCTGTTCGGTGGCGAGATGACGGAGACAGCCGTTTACAGTTATTAAGCGGCAATATCCGTAATGTAATCGATATTTTTAAGATACGTTTGCAGGCAAAAATATGAACCGACGAACGCTTCTTGGTATTGTTGTGAGTGTTTTTACCTTATGGCTAGCTGTACGAGATATACCATTCTCTGAGTTTTGGGAACAGGTTCAGCATGCGAATTATTTTTGGTTGATTCCGGGTATTGTCTGTGTTGTGGCAGCAACTATGTTACGTGGGCCACGTTGGGCTGTTTTACTAAACAAGCAGATTACTAAGGTTGATGGGTTTTGGGCATTCAGTTTAGGCAACCTATTCAACAATATTCTTCCATTACGCATGGGTGATGCTGTACGCATTCTCGTTTTAAGGGATAAAACTGGTTTATCACTTACCCAAATCACAGCCAGTGTGGTGGTTGAACGTTTACTCGATATTTTGATGCTTGTGCTCTTTTTTGCTGGCATTTTGCCATTTATGAATGTACCAGATTTTGCTGTCGAATCAGGTTTGATGTTTGCAAGTGTGGCGATTTTGGGCTTGGGCACTTTATTTTTAATGGTGCGTTATCAAGAAATTGGCTATCGGATATTACTCTTTTTCGTTGACCATCTAAATTTTCTTCCCAGAGAACGCATCATCGGACGATGGCAAAGTGGTGTACGAGGCTTGCAGCCGATAGTGAATTTACGATTGGCTACAGAGGCTTTGGTTTATTCGTTTCTGGGTTGGGTTGCTTCGATTGGGTTTTATTACTTTGTGCTTGTCGCCTTTGGTTCGCAGTCCCCAGTTATTGAATCCATATTTTTGGTCGTTGCAATCTCACTGGCCATTTCATTACCTTCTAGTCCCGGTTTCATAGGTGTATTTCACCTAGCAGGTCAACAAGCTCTTGTACAACCATTCGGAAATGCTTATACAGATAGCACAGCATTTAGCGTTGTTTTGGTGGCGTACATCGTATTTTATTGCACTTCAAGTATTATTGGTGGTCTTGGCTTACTTCATTTTGGTAGACGCTTTTTTGCACTTAACAAGCAAGTGACGAATCAGGCCAATGTAAAATCAGTTTAGAGGAGACTTATATGCACTATTTTGTCACAGGTGGGGCCGGGTTCATTGGTAGTAATGTTGCAGATAGGCTACTCGCAGATGGACATAAGGTTACCGTTTATGATAATTTTTCCACTGGACTAGAATCATTCCTCGAAAATGCAAAACAATCCCCAAACTTTACGTTAGTGCGAGGCGACACACTAGACTTAGAACAACTTACGCAGGCAATGGCTAGCTGTGAGTTTGTATTTCACTTCGCTGCAAATGCTGATGTACGTTTTGGTACGGAACATCCTCATAAGGATTTAGAGCAAAATACGATAGCGACCTTTAATGTGTTGGAGGCAATGCGAGCCAATGGGATTAGCAAGATAGCTTTCTCTTCAACAGGGTCTATCTATGGTGAGCATGTTGTGTTCCCAACACCAGAAGATGTACCGTTCCCTGTTCAAACGTCACTTTATGGGGCAAGTAAGCTCGCAGGTGAGGGAATGATTGCAGCATATTGTGAAGGCTTCAATTTCACAGGTCATATCTTCCGTTTTGTATCAATTCTAGGGGAACGTTATACACACGGTCATGTCTTCGATTTCTATAAGAAATTGCTTGACGATCCGACAACCTTACATATTCTCGGTAATGGTAAGCAACGTAAGTCCTACCTGTATATTCAGGATTGTATTGATGCCATGTTGACCGTGATTGAAAAAGCACAAGACAAAATCAATATCTACAATCTTGGGACAAATGAATATTGTGAAGTTAAGGATTCTGCTGGATGGATTGCAGGTCATTTGAATTTAGAACCAGAATTTACTTATGCCGGTGGTGAACGGGGGTGGATTGGTGATAGTCCGTTTATCTTTTTAGATACGAAAAAGGTACGTTCTTTGGGATGGAAACCCAAACTGACAATTCAAGAAGCCGTGATTAAGACACTTGAATTCTTACAAGACAATCAATGGGTTTTGGAGCAACGTGACTGATGAAGATATGTGTATTTGGCATGTGGCATTTAGGGACAGTTACTGCGGCATGTCTGGCATCCGCAGGGCATGATGTTGTTGGTCTTGATGCTGATGCAGGTGTTGTTGATGATTTACAAAATGGAAATCCCCCGTTATTTGAGCCGGGCCTTGAGGATTTGGTAAAAGCGGGGATTGATGCAGAACAACTCCGCTTTACAACTGATAGCAAAGATGCTTTAGCAGAGGCCGATGTTGTATGGGTGACATTTGATACACTGGTTGATGAGAATGATATTGCCGATGTTGATTTTGTCAAAGAGCAAGTAAAGGGTTTATTCCCGTATTTAACCGATGATACGATTGTGTTGATTTCGTCACAATTACCTGTAAAATCCACAGCAGAGTTGGAATCCGATTTTGGTACGCAGAAAAAGGTGTCTTTTGCGTACTCACCGGAAAATTTGCGCTTGGGCAAGGCGATTAATGTCTTTATGAACCCTGACCGTGTGGTCGTTGGAACTCGCACGGAAGAAGACGCACAAAAAATCAGGGAGATGTTCGCTCCGATTACAGACCGCATTGAATTTATGTCTGTAGAATCAGCAGAGATGACCAAACATGCTTTGAATGCGTTCTTGGCAACATCAGTTGTGTTTATCAACGAGATCGCTTCGATCTGTGAACAGGTTGGTGCAGATGCAAAAGAGGTAGAACGGGGTCTAAAAAGCGAACAACGGATAGGCCCAAGAGCATATCTGGGACCCGGTGGTGCATTTGCTGGTGGCACATTGGCACGGGATATTATGTTTTTGCAGGAACTCAGTTCACGATATGATTTGCCTGCATACCTGTTTAATGCAGTATTTATGAGCAACAAAAATCATAAGATGTGGGCCTTCCGCCGCATTATGGAATTAGCTGGTGAATCAGCAACAGTAACGATCTTGGGATTAACCTACAAACCCGGAACCGATACACTGCGTCGTTCGAGTGCTGTTGAATTGATTGATAAATTGTCTGATGTGGGTGTGTCTATGCGGGTACATGACCCTGCTGTAAAATCGTTGCCTGATGATTTAGCACGCAAGGTAACACTTTGTGATTCTGCTACAGAGGCCTTAACAAATGCGAATGTGGCTGTTGTTGCTACTGAGTGGCCAGACTATTGTGAATTAACAGCTGATATGTTTGTTGATGCGATGGAGCAGCCACTTGTTTTAGATACTAATCGCTTTTTGGGTAATGTTTTGGATGCAGATTCCCGTATTGCATATTATACAGTGGGGAGATCGTAATTAATGAACGTTATTGTAACTGGTTCTAACCAAGGTTTTGGAAAAATACTTGCACAGGCATATGTTGATGCTGGTGCAAATGTGTTCATGTGCGCCCGTAATGCCGAATTATTGGAACAAGCACGGGCAGAAATCGCAGCTACAGCTCAAGATGAACAAAAGATTTTAGCACAAACATGTGATGTTTCTGAATCAGATCAAGTCAAAAATTTGATTAATAGCGCAATTGAGCAACTTGGCGAGATTCACGTATTGGTGAATAATGCTGGGGTTTATGGGCCACTTGGTTTGATTGAAGATGTTGACTGGGCTGACTGGGCAAAGGCAATTGAAATCAATTTATATGGTGTTGTTTTAACCAGCCGTGCGGTTTTGCCACACTTCAAAGCACGGGGTTCCGGTAAGATTATTACGCTTTCCGGTGGTGGTGCAACCAGCCCGTTACCCAGAATTAGTGCATATGCTGCATCAAAAGCGGCTGTGGTACGCTTTGTAGAAACACTCGCATTAGAGGTTAAAGAATTTAGCATTGATGTTAATGCGATTGCGCCAGGGGCATTGAACACCCGTTTATTAGACGAAGTAATTGCTGCTGGGCCAGATGTGGTTGGTGCAAAATTCCATGAACGTATGGTGTCTATTAAAGAAAAAGGTGGTGCACCAATGGAAAAGGGTGCAGCCTTATGTGTGTTCCTTGCATCTGAGGAAAGCAATGGCATCACAGGTAAACTGATTAGCGCCCTTTGGGATGATTGGAAAGATATTCCGAATCATCTGGATGATCTTGAAGGGGATATATATACCTTACGCCGTATTATTCCAAAAGAACGGGGTATGGATTGGGGTGAGGTTGACTGATGAATGTAGGAATCGTTGGCTGTGGCTTAATTGGTAAGAAACGGTCAAAAGCATTGGCTGGAGCCAAATTAATTGCAACGGCTGATATTGATTTAGTACGGGCACAGGCAATGGCATCAGATTTTGAAGGTGCAGTCGCTTATGGTGATTGGCGGGAATTGGTCGCTAATGATGCTGTTGACATTGTGGTTATTGCAACAATCAATAGTGTGTTAGCAAAGATTACACTGGCTGCGATTAATGCAGGCAAGCATGTGCTTGTAGAAAAACCTGCCGCCCGTAATGCAACGGAACTGGAACCATTAATTGCCGCTGCTAAAGAAAAAGGTGTGCGGGTACGGGTTGGCTTTAATCATCGTTACCACCCCGCATTTCTCAAAGTACAGAACCTTTTTAACGAGGGTGTTTTAGGTGAGATGATGTTTATTCGAGGGCGTTATGGTCATGGTGGACGTGTTGGATATGATCGTGAATGGCGGGCAGACCCCGAACTTTCTGGTGGTGGTGAATTGCTTGACCAGGGTGTGCATCTGATTGATTTGGCACGTTTATTCATGGGCAATTTCCCGAATGTGGATGGCTATGCTGCAACCTATTTCTGGGATATGCCTGTTGATGATAATGGCTTTATGATGCTCCGCACAGAGGATATGAAGACAGCTTGGTTACATGTGAGTTGCTCCGAATGGAAGAACCTGTTTTCCTTTGAGATTTATGGCAAAAATGCCAAAATACAGATTGATGGTTTGGGCGGTAGTTATGGTGTAGAACGCTTGACATACTATAAGATGTTACCCGAGATGGGACCTCCAGAAACAACCATCTGGGAGTATCCACGAGGCGACCATTCCTGGGGGTTGGAGTTTGAAGAATTTCTTGAGGATATTCAATTGAGTCGTGAGCCATCTGCTAATCTTGACGATGCATTGCAGGCATTGCGGATAGTGGAAAAGATTTATGAGGTCAGTAAGTAATGATTATTACACGCAGCCCATTGCGGATTTCGCTTGGTGGGGGAGGGACCGATTTACCCTCCTATTATGAAGACCATAGTGGTTTTTTGATTGCTGGTGCCATCGATAAATACGTTTATATCACCATTCACCGCACATTCGTTGAGGATTTGATTATCAAATACTCCAAGATGGAAAGAGTCAAAACGGTTGATGAAATTCAGCATCCAATTATCTGTGAAGCGATGAAAATGCTGGAAGTTCCAGCACCATCTTTGGAAATTACCAGCATGGCAGATATTCATGCTGGTACCGGTCTAGGATCATCAGGTAGTTTTACAACGGCATTGCTCAAGGCTTTGCACACGTATCAGAAGCATGTGATATTCCCCCATACCTTGGCAAAACAAGCCTGCGAAATTGAAATTGATCGCTTAAAAGAGCCTGTTGGCAAACAAGACCAATTTATTGCGGCTTATGGTGGTATTACGGCATTCCGCTTTATGCCAAATGGTAAAGTGGAGGCAGAACCTGTCAATATTGATGACGAGACACTCTATAATCTAGAGGATAATTTGTTGTTGTTCTCTACGGGTATCACTCGATCTGCATCGACGATTCTAAAGACACAAGATGATAAGAGTAAATCTGGCGAATGGGAGATGATTAATAACCTCCATTTCATCAAGGAATTAGGCAAGAAAAGTCGTGAAGCCCTTGAGACATGCAATTTGCATGAATTTGCTGAATTGATGAACGTACATTGGGAACACAAGAAGAAACGTTCAAAAGACATGAGCACATCAAATATTGATGAATGGTACAAGCTTGGACGTGAAAATGGTGCACTTGGTGGCAAGTTAATTGGTGCTGGCGGCGGCGGATTCCTGATGTTTTACTCAGAAGATAAAGTGCGTTTGCGGCGGGTGATGCGTGAAGCTGGCCTGCGTGAGGTACGTTTCCGCTTCGAGTTTGAAGGTTCAAAGGTGGTCATTAATGACGGGTAAAATACCACCTGTAGCGATTTTAGCAGGTGGGTTAGCTACACGTCTTTATCCTTTGACTGAAAGTATTCCAAAGGCACTCATTGATATAAATGGTCATCCCTTCATTTTTCACCAACTTGAGATATTAAAGCAAAAGGGCATTGAAAAGGTTGTGATGTGCATTGGCAATCTTGGTGAGATGATTCAAGAAACGGTTGGTGATGGCAGTGCGTTTGGCATTGAGGTGCAATATTCATTTGATGGTGATGTGTTGTTAGGAACCGGTGGAGCAATTAAGAAAGCCATACCCTTACTTGGTGATGAATTCTTTATCCTCTATGGTGATTCATATTTGACTTGTGATTATCAAGATGTTTATCGTACATTTGCAGCTAACTACAAGCTTGGTTTAATGACCGTGTTTCGTAACAGTAATCAATTTGATCGTAGTAATGTGATATTCCAAAATGGGGAAATCGTGATGTATGATAAGACTCAACAGCCACCAGAGATGCTCCATATTGATTATGGACTTGGTCTCTTAAGAAAGGTTGTCTTTGATAATTATCCAGATGATCAGAAATTTGATTTGGCAGATGTTTATATGAAGCTGGTTAGTCAGAGACAATTGCTGGGTTATGAAACAACTGACCGTTTTTATGAAATAGGGTCACATCAGGGTATTGAAGAGCTACGAGATTATCTGGCTGATTAGAGGGGTTTGCATGGATTTGCAACATATTTTTGCATTGTTTGGTAGTCTAATATTGTTGTTTGGCATTGGAATCGGGCCAGTTTTATTGATAATGCCCCGCACAATCTCCCAACGTATTGCCTATGCACTTTGTTTAGCACCTACAATTGGACTTATCAGTATTGGTTTACTTTTCGTGGCAATGGTCATTGTGTTAGATATTGCGATTAAAGATGTTGCTATCCCAGTACTGGTTGGTGTGTTGCTCATTAGCGGTTTGCTTGCTATACGTGATTTTCAAACGCACAAAAACGAATATGAAGTAACTGCCATGACAAGAGCATTTAAACTTGTCGTGGTCGGTTTTATTATTGTTTTGTTGTTGTTATTGATGCCATCACAGTTTGGCGGCAAAGAGTACCAACATTATCAAGCAAACCCCTGGGATGCAACGAATTATATGATTATGGGGTGGTATGCAAGAAATTTCTCACTAAGCCAGATAGATAATCCTCCATCTCATAAAGACATAGTGGTTATGGCACCACACCTACTACACCCTGATACTATCGGAAGACCTGTTGTTGTGTATGTATTGGCATGGCTGTCATCTCTTTTTGATGTGTCTGTTTATAATTTCTATTATTATTATAAGTTGCTACTAATTACATTGATCTATTTTACCATGTTACCCATTGGTCATCTTTTGCGAATGCAGCGAAAATACATCATCCTTCTAGCTTCAGTGATGACCGTTGGATTTTGGACACAATATGTGAATGATAGTGACGCATTAAGTCAGATTAGCGTTATACCGATAAGTCTGCTCGTATTGTTTGCATGGGTCACTTTTGAGAAGAACAACCCTGATAGGCTTTTCAGTCGTGAACGGTTGCTGTTAGGATTATCATTTGGGGGGCTACTCAATTTTTACCCTGAAATGACACCCATATTGTTTGCTAGTGTTGGTTTTTATTATTTGATTCGACTAATAGAAACCCGTGATTTGGTTCAAGTGTTCCGCTCTCTAAAGCATATTGTGACTTTGGCAATTGCTGTAGTGGTTCAATTAGCGAGCATTTCTTCAACATGGAACCACATATTTTTACAATCATCTGGTGCTATAGATCAAAATCGAATGCCATGGGATACGTATTTTTTCCCATGGCTATTAAATCGTGAGAGTATATTTACCGGTATTACAGGTATTTATCCGTATCATGGTCTGGCATATGAATTTCCCACCTATTTGCAGGCGTTTGTCTTGTTCGCTGCTATCATATTGAGCAGTACTTTAATCGCTGTTGTGTTGATAGGATTTCTTAAACGACGATCTACTGAATCCAAGATTTTGATTGCCCTAACTATTGGATTTTGGCTTGGTGGGTTGGTGCTGAATCTAACAGGCCGTGAATGGGTGGGCGGAAAAGCCTTTACAATGGGGTATCCGTTCCCAATGATTTTGCTATTCACTTATATCCCGGTGAATACAGATTTTCATACGAATGCGGCTAGAACAACTGTTATTCGATTTGTTATGCAGCCAAAGGTGATTAATGGTCTTGTCTTTGTTTGGATTGCAACACAATTATGTATTCCACTCTTAAGAACTTATACAAATGTCAATAACATTCATATAGTTGGGTACCCATCGCTTGATTTAACTGCCCAAGCAGATATGATGGATATTTTTGATAATATACGTGATCCTGATCTTGTTGTATCTGATTTTGCTGGTTATGTAGGTTTTTTGAGTACGAATTGGGCATTTTTACTATCATCAAATACCAATCATGTAGCAATGTCAGGTGTAACATATTACAACGTACCTAGAAACTACTGGGTAGAAACAGATAGCGTTCCGAAATATGTTGTTTTGTCAACGAATCGTAACTATCTGTCAAGACTTGATCTAGGGAGAAAAATCGGAGGTAACCCTGGGACAGTTGAATTATATATGGTAACCCCCGAAGATATTGATCAGATGCTAGATGCTACTGATATTCTTTCACCAGATATTCACAACACTTTGATAACAACGGGATTAGGACCATTACAGGGTAATGATGCTGGAACTGGCTGGGAACGCTGGCTATCTGAAAGCACACGTATTCGTTTTCTTGCATCAGGTACAAAGAATATTGGTATATATATGCAATATCAAGCCACTTATGATGGGGAAATGCATATTGTGGTTAATGGAGCATTATTTGACACGATTGATATCCAATCAAACGTAGAACAATCAACGGTCGTGTGCTTAACTTCAAAATCAGGAACAAATAATATTTTGATAACACACTCCATAGATGATATGGGAGAAGAAACGTCTAATCGGTTGTTATTGCACAACTTTGTTTTTAGATCTTCACAAAACTACCTTGATATTGGGTATATGGATGAAAGTTCTATAGGAACTGGATGGTATGGGGCTGAAGTATGGGAAGAAAGTATACGTTGGACTGGTCAGGTGGCTAACTTAACGCTACTTTCATGTGGTTCTGATGCAAGTGAACAATATCAGTTGCGTTTTCGGGCATTCCCATATGAGCAGCAATCAGTTGTTGTTGAGATAAATGGACTTGATATTGGTGAGATCGAACTGGAGCCGGGATGGGCAGAATACTCACTAGAGATTCCTCAGACATCACAGGTTTATTCATTAACTTTGAGACATCCTAATGCAACCACACCAGATAGTGATACACGAGTATTAGGTGTTGCATATGATTGGTTCTTAGTTGAAAATTAGTTTAGTAGGGAAAGATATGACAGGCTATATTGACACATACTTGAACGAAGTCGTTCAAATTGTGCAAACAATTGATCGTTCAAAGATTGCAGAGGTTGTTGATTTATTAAGAGAGCTAAAAGCAAATGGCGGACGTTTGTTCATACTAGGTGTTGGTGGTAGTGCTGCTAATGCATCTCATGCGGTTAATGATTTCAGAAAGATTGGTGGAATTGAGACTTATGCCCCGACCGACAACGTGTCTGAGCTAACGGCATGGACAAATGACGTGGGTTGGGAGGTTGTTTTTAGCCAATGGTTACAAACATCTAAGTTAAATGATAATGATATGCTTATGATTTATTCTGTTGGTGGTGGATCTTCACAGACATCACAAAATCTTGTGCAGGCAATGGACTATGCAAAAGAGGTTGACACAAAGGTTACGGCTATTGTGAGCCGAGATGGTGGCCACGCTGCAAAGGTTGCTGATGCAGCTATTCTTATTCCTGTTGTTGCCGAAGAACGTATCACACCTCATGCTGAATCATGGCAGGCAGTTGTTTGGCATTTACTTGTGAATGCGCTGGACGCTGAATAATGGCTAAAGCGGTCTTCATAGATAGAGACGGCATTTTAAACGAGCTTGTTTACTATGATGATTGGGGTGAGTGGGAATCTCCTCGTTCTGCTGATGTGTTAACATTGTTCCCCAATGTATTGCCTGCTCTACAAAAACTACAGGCAAATGGTTGGATGCTGTTTTTGGTCTCTAATCAACCGAGCTACGCAAAGGGAAAAACAAGCTTAGAAGCCATTCGTGAGATTCATGATGTGTTGCAAAGGCAATTGGAAGCAAAAGACATAAAATTTGCAGAATTCTATTACAGTTATACTCATCCAAATGGCATTGTACTGGAATACACTTGTGAATCAGAGTATCGGAAGCCAAATCCCGGATTTTTACTAGATGCACAATCAAAATACGATTTAGATATGACTGTATCATGGATGGTGGGTGATAGGGATACTGATGTTGAATGTGGTCAAAGAGCAGGGTGTAAGACTGCTCTTGTCACTTATGAATACTCAAAAGAAAAACAGGGAAATAGTAAACCGAATATGGTATGTGCTGATTTTCCCACATTTGTTGAATACATTATGGAGCGTTGAATGAAACTAAAAGATTTGAAAATTAAACTTTTTGCTGATGGCGCAAACTTAGATGATATTTTACGGTTATATGAACTGGATTATATTCAGGGTTTTACGACTAATCCCACATTGATGCGTAAGGCTGGTGTGGATGATTACGAAGCCTTTGCACACAGTGCTTTAGAACACATCACGGATAAGCCAATTTCCTTTGAAGTGTTTAGTGATGAGTTTGACGAAATGGCTTCACAGGCTCGTCTCATAAATAGCTGGGGTGATAACGTCTATGTCAAAATTCCGGTAACCAATACAAAAGGTGTATCTGCTGCACCGCTTGTTAAAGAGCTTTCCAGTGAAGGTCTAAAATTAAATGTCACCGCAATATTTACACCTGCACAAATCCGTGCGATTGGGGAGTCACTTCGGGGAGGTGCGCCTTCTGTCGTGTCTGTTTTTGCAGGTCGTATTGCTGATGCTGGTGTTGACCCAATACCAATCATGGCTGAAGCGGTGGAGATATTGAAGGAGACTCCAACGGCTGAATTGCTATGGGCAAGCCCTCGTGAAGTGTTTAATGTTGTTCAGGCTGACCAAGTAGGCTGTCATATTATTACTGCGACGAGCGATGTTCTGGCTAAGTTGAGTAAATTGGGTAAGGATTTAGATGAGTTTTCACTAGATACGGTGAAAATGTTCTATAATGATGCCCGAAGTGCAAAATATGTAGTTGGTTCAGAACATGTACAATCTTAGGACATTTCAGAAAATCATGCAAAGCGGGTGCTTGACATCGCACGATCTTTCCCTCGTTTGATAAGTAATAAGCGGGTTCGTTCATCAATGATTCCTGATAGAAAACCCACAGTTCCCCAAGGAAGGAACTCTTGAAGTGTCTTGACATTGTTCAATCCCAAATATCACTTCAGTAAGTAATATCATGGTACCACTGAAACATTATAATATTGAATGAAATTTCGGCTCTTCCGCAAATTATGTAGAACCGGGTTGGTAAAGGACTTTTTGCCGTAGCAGTTCAAAGCTAGCACGTCCATACATCTGACGCTTGATGAATTTGAGCCGGCCGATTGATTTGAGCTTCGGTTGGTCCGTTACTCCATTCGTATTCCAGTGCGGCACGGATGGATGGATACTCAGCACGTAAACCTTTGGCAAAAGAGCGTACTGTTTTGAGTGAACTTTCACCAGCAATATTCAGCCACGCATCAAGTTGTTCGACTGAGCGTTCACTGATGAGTGTGCGGAACGACTGAGAAAGCTGGTAGAACTGATGGATGTCATCATCTTTTTGAATATGCTGCACCATAAGCTTCTCATCTTCAGACAGTTTCGCTAGTTCAAGAACTAACAACCAGGCAAGCTTATATGACGAGGGAATTACCGCACTGGTGGTTGTTATGTGTAGCGAAGTCATAGCAGAAACGGGATCTTCTCCTGCTAGTAGTTTTCGGGCACTCAACCATCTGGAAACTAAGCCACTGCTAGCAGGATAACCTTTCCCGGTAAAGTTGAGTTGGACTAAGACAATCCTCCAGAAAACGTTTCTCAAGATAATCCAAATAGGGTGTCAAGTGACTATGTGGTGAGCGTCCGGGCATCCGCTCAGGAAACTCAGGTAAGCGGATCGTGTAGTAATTACGGCGCAGATGTTGCATCACCTGACAAGCGGTTAAGCCCATGCTCTTGAGACTTTGAACTTCATTGTACAAATCCAGACGACGTTGGCGTGTGCCAGCCATACGTTTCTGCTCACTGACCGACCTGAGGAAAATGGGCTGTTTAGATCGTAATTCGTCCGGAACTGGAAGCTTTTTGAGACGGCGATAGGCTGAAGCAGCAACACGTTGTGCCAGTTGTCGCAGGTTTAATAGTAAATGCCAGCGATCTGCAATCTGTTGTGCCTGTGATGCTGCGGCAGTCAGCCCCTTTCTGTAATCTTTTGACCGATCACGGGTAATGATCTTGATGTTTGGATGCGCTTCAAACCATGGCTGAATATCTTCGGCTAAGCGACCTCTGAACAACTCAATGACCCTCCGTGTTTCATGATCAATGATGATGCTACAGTAATTGAAACCTTTGCGAATTGCCCAGTCATCTAAACCGACTATATGCGGATGGGTATCGGTCGTGACCACAGTCTTTTTGACGATCCTGAGTAGGGTATCCCCGCTAAGCCTGATCTTCATCCATTTCAAAATGCGGCGACCGCTCTCGGCACTGACCTCAAATCCAATTTGGCGCACAAGCGGACACGCAAGAACAATTTGAGGTGATCTATTTCCCTGTCGCGTGTCCTGAGCTTAACCCACAGGAACATGTTTGGGCACAAGCTCGTGAACACATCAGTCATAATCATTGTTATCGGAATTTTGAGCAACTTATTGAGGATTTTGAAGACTATTTGAATCATACACCTTTCGAAACCAACTTTATCCGCAAATATGCGCCCAGTGGATTATGGTTATCCTAATCCATTTATCCATCAGTCAGATAAAACAACCGTTATTTCATATCGAGCCTACCCCTGGATGCTCACCACTTCATGCAAAGAATTCGTGACCATTGGCAGATTGAAAATGGACTCCATTGGGCACTTGATGTCGCGTTTAGGGAAGATGATAGTCGCCTGCGCAAAAATCATGGCCCACAAAACATGGCACGACTACGCCATATCGCCCCCAATCTGCCCAAGCAGGAACTCTCGGCTCGTGTTGGCATGAAAGCCAAGCGCAAAATGGCGGGCTGGGATAATGATGACCTGCTCATTGTGCTTGAGGACTCTATCCATTGACAAATCACATGCGTTTGCCCGAGGTGTTCAGTGACTTCATGGATGAGCCAATGATGGCCTGGTGGTCAAAGCTCTGGCTTCTCTTCTTGTTATCTCTTTTACCAATTCGCTTAATAGCGATCAAGGTTAATGAGGTTTCTCATGATGAAGCGGGTAGCAAACATTGCTGATTTTTTAGCAGAATATGTGCCTTGAAAAAGCTAGCATAGAGTATCAGTGTTGCGACACTTCTACAACTACTTCCGTCCTGACCCTTACACCGGCTGCCCCGCACTGTCATCATGGAGTTTGATTTGAGGGATGGCACGATCCCCCAGCTATGCCCGACAGATCATGGCTGCAGCGGGCACGGATCGGGCGATTGACATCATGCGGGCTACAATGAACAGAAGATCATCGCAACCAAGCTGGGCTTACTGAAGCTGGCAGAACAACGGGGAAACGTGAGCCAGACGTGCGAAGCGATGGGCTATTCACGCGACAGCTTCTACCGTTTCAAGGAGTTGTACGACCAGCATGGTGAGGCGGGACTGCAAGAAATCAGTCGCAAGAAACCCGATCCCAAGAATGATGCGGTTAGCGAACCCTGGGAAGTCTAAGCAGCAAGTTTTCCGAAGCGCGTTATTCGTATTTTAGAAGGTGGTTTCCTGTTGTGCCAGTTCAAGACATGAGTGAGGTTAATGGCGGCCGCCGTCAAGATAAACTGGAGTTCAGTTTTTTCCCTGCCCCGGTAACGTGAGAATGTCAAGTATAGTGTGTAACCGGATATACCCCAGTCAAATTGTAACGCCCTTCGAAGCGGATGGCGAGCGGATTGAGGATTTTCGCCCATTTTTGTATGGGCATCGTCCACTTGGCGGTGATATTGCGATTAGCCAGGAAAAGCAGCTTGCGTACCGCTTTGGCAGACGGGAAAGCGGCCTTGTTCTTGGTCACTTTTCGCAACTGCCGAGTGTAGCCCTCAATGGCGTTGGTGGTGTAAATCAGTCGCCAGGTCTTCCCAGTTGTTTTCGCAGGAGCGCAGCGCCATGGCATATTTGTCGCCCCAAGTCTCAGACAACTGAAGCAACTGGATTTCAGCCTCTTCGCGTGTGGGTGCCCAATAGATTTGCTTCAGATCATGGGCCACCGCCTTGCGGTCTTCCCAAGTCCCATACTTGAGGCTGTTGCGAATTTGATGGACCAGGCAGCGTTGACCAGCAGCTTGGGGAAAAACCGACTGGATCGCTTCCTTGAAACCCTGCAAGCCGTCAACACAGGCGATGAACCCATCCGCAACACCCCGGGCTTGTAAGTCACTGAGGACGCTCAACCAGAAGTTGGCCCCTTCGGTTCCCTGGCTCACCCATGGTCCCAATCTGTCCCGATGGCCCTCCAAATCGGTGCCCATCACCCCATAGACCGCGCAGTTGGCTACTTTCCCGTCCTGACGCACCTTCACCCCATCCAGATAGATAATCGGATAGATGGCTTCCAGCGGGCGGTTCTGCCAGGCCGCCACCCGACCTTATCCGTGATCGTGCTGATGGTGGCGGCGCTCACCTCAATGCCATTCAGGTCTTGCATCGTGTCTTGGATGTCACGAGTGGAGATGCCTTTGGCATATAAGTTGATGATCTTCTCTTCTAGCGGATTGCTGGTCGCGTGCTGCCCCAGCAGGGGGGACTGATCTTCCCCCTTGCGATCATGCGGCACTTGGACCTGCACATCACCGGTCTGAGTGCGGCGTTTCTTGTCTCGTTTCCCGTTCCGACTGTTGCCTGAATTCCGGCCTTCTGCTGCGTATTTTTCATAACCCAGATGGGCTGTCAATTCTGCTTCCAGCAGCTCCTCCAATGTCTTGGAAAACAGGCGGGCAAATATCCCTTCTCGCCCGAAGAAGTCGTCTAGGCTTTCTGCGCTGCCCCGTTCTTGTTGGATGGTTTCCACCGATGGCAGGTATGGTTTTTGTTTGTCATTTGGTGTCTTGGATGCCATTGTTCTTGTCTTTCTGATCCCCTATCTGATTCTACTCTCTATAAGGGGCATCCCACTTACACACTTTATTTTATACCCTCGAAGATGGGAATTGCACCTTCTACTCTTCCAACTTAACCGAACCGTCGTATGCGGACCCGCATGTACGGTGGTGTGGGAGGGGGCGAGTTCGTCCCCTATCCCGATTACGTACTTTTACGTAGCAAGATACGCTTTTCTAATGATGGCTGATTGCCACCCATAGTGGATAATTCACTGGTATTCGTCAGCAGCATGGTTTACCTGTGGTCATCATTCTTGCATTTGGCGTTCTGCTCTTTACATACGGCCTCATATCGAAACTGTTAGATCGCACCATCATCACCGGGCCGATTGTCTTCACTTTGGGGGGGATAATTTTGGGATTCAGCTTGCCATCGCAGCAACATCTAGGCTTTGATCTCAAGGTTTTCACCATTCTGGGCAAGTTGGCGCTGGCGCTGGTGTTGTTTACAGACGCAACCCATATGCGGGTACGTGATCTTCTGACTCGTGTCACGATTCCAGGCCGTTTGCTCGGTCTTGCGATGCCATTGGTGATGATTTCAGGAACCATCGTAGGCTTGTTTCTTCTGGGTGAACTCAGCGTGTGGGAAGCAGCTATTCTGGCAACCATCCTCGCCCCAACTGACGCGGGGCTGGGGCAAATCATCATGAGCAGTCAGCGGGTTCCAGTCCGTATCCGTGAAGCGCTCAACGTTGAAGCAGGCTTAAATGATGGGCTCGCCATCCCCTTCCTGATGCTATTTATTGGTCTGGCACGAGACCAACAAACCCTGCAGAGTTCGACCTGGCTCACTTATACGTTAGAACAAATCGGCTACGGTTTTCTGGTCGGCTTGCTGATTGGTGCCACCGGTGGTTGGTTGCTAGAACAGGCCAACAAACGCGGCTGGGTAACGATATCGTTCCAACAGCTTTGCCTATTCACGCTGGCACTTCTATCTTTCTTTGTTGCCGATGAAATAGGCGGTAACGAGTTTATCTCGGTGTTCATCGCTGGCTCTGCGGCCAAGTTGAGCTTTGAAGCAGCACAACAAGAAATGGTGCATTTCAGCGAGGCCTGGGGGCATTTGCTCAATTTCCTGGTGTTCTTCCTGTTTGGCATGGTTGCCACAACTACCTTAAAAAGTGCGGGACTCATCCTGTGGGAGTATGCTTTCATCAGCCTGACATTGGTCCGCATCCTACCTGTGTTCCTATCCCTTATGGGAACCCATTTCGAGTTTTCATCTGCAATGTTTATCGGCTGGTTCGGCCCGCGTGGGTTGGCCTCTATCGTGCTGGGATTGATCCTCATCAAAGAAGAGGCGGGCATTCAAGGGCAGCCCATCATCGAAGAGGCCATCATCGTCACGGTACTGCTCAGTATCTTTCTGCACGGCATCACAGCAATACCGGGAATCAGTATCTATGCGTGGCAGGTCGCTAAAATGCCCGACGATGCACCAGAGAAGCAAGAAGCACAGGTCAAAATGTCGAGCTATCGGACCCGGATCCGCGAACAGTAGTTATGGACATCCTGCTGGGGTAGTTGCCCTAGCTTTGTCAAGTCATTACATATCCAATCATTAAGGAGACTCTAACCAATGGCAGCAGCATTAACCGTAACAAAATTCAAAACACCTGAAGGCGCAGAAGGGATGCTGGAAGCGATCAAGGACATGCAAACCCGATCTTTGATCACTTTGATCGACGCAGCAATTGTGACCTGGCCTGAAGGTAAGAAAAAGCCCCGGACCCGCCAACTATACAATCTGACTGGGGCAGGCACTGTAAACGGTGCATTCTGGGGCATGTTGTTCGGTATCCTCTTCTTCGTTCCCTTGTTTGGGGTTGCCATCGGCGCGGCGATGGGGGCGCTTTCGGGCAGTCTAGCAGACATTGGCATTGACGACAATTTTATTAAACGGGTTCGATCCGAAGTGACCGAGGGCACATCAGCCTTGTTTCTGCTGACAACCAACGCAGTCGAAGATCGCGTCATTGATGAACTCAAGGCTTTTGACTTTGAACTCGTCAGCTCGAATCTTTCTCAAGAAGAAGAAAATCGTCTGCGTGTAGCCTTCGGCGAAGAAGCCTAATGACATCTCAACTGGGTAAGGCCCATCTGTGTTGGTGGCCTTACCCCAAAAGGCCAATGTGTGGACACCTACTCCGCAATTGAAATCTTCTCGATGATCTTTATGACCATGGGGCCAATCAAGGTTTTGGTTACATTTGCTGAAAAATCTGCCAGACTGGGCCCGGCACTACGCCGTCGAATCGCCCTCAAAGCGGTGGCTGCTGCGACAGTTGTGGGCTTGTTGTTTGTCTTTTTTGGCAACATCTTGATGCTGGTGTTCAAGTTTTCCCCGATCGCTATGAAGTTGGCAGGAGGCCTGATTCTGCTGATCTATGCGATTAAGTCCATCCTAGCGGAAGGCAACCCCAAAGTCTACACAATAGACCAAGAAGCTGAACACATGGCCATCTACCCGATGGCGGTCCCGCTTATGGCGAGTCCGATGGGATTGGTCACCCTGACGGTGGCCTCAGCGACATCCTCTATCTCAATAGAGGACATCTTGCTGTTGGCAGGCATGTTGCTGGTCGTCATGTTCATCAACCTGATCGCGTTATTGTCGGTGAATCGTGTCATCAAGTACCTACCGTCGGATGGGCTAGCGGTGGCCAACCGGATTTTGAGCCTCCTCCTGGCGGCCCTGGCAATGCAAACACTCATTAATGGTGCGGATACTCTTTTCCAAAATGCCCTGGAGCAAATCAAGAACACTTTGAACTCCTGATGCACTTGCCGCGTGACATCTTATATGTGACGCTCTGTTAGGACTAAAGTCGAACTTTGGGTTCGCTGCAGCTTCTACAGCACGCATGAGGAACCTCCCTCTACGTGAGGCTGTACAGACCCGTCCGATCTGGCTCGATAAAGCTTTGGCAAGGATATGAATTGCTGCGTTGTGGTCTCTATCGAGCCAGAGACCACAAGCACATGCCACCCAACAATCCTTGAGTGTTAAACCCTCCAATATCACACCGCAGATTGAGCAGGTTTTAGATGTGTAGGCGGGATCAACCAACACCACTTCACGTCCGGCGCTTCCAGCCTTGTGCGTGAGGTATTGTTTGAAAATACGCCGAACCGAAGGTTCGCAGCCACTCTCCAAGATGCTCTTGCTGCCTTTGGACGCGAACTAAAAGTTCGAGCAGCAAGGCTTTGCGGCGGTTCTTGCCATCCCGTTTCTTCCGGGCTAGTGAATGTTGCAGAACACGCAGTTTCATTTGGGTCTCCCGGTAGGAGTTGGGGTTTTGAACCTTCTCACCTGTGCTGGTCGTGACCCATGCGGATACCCCGACATCCAAGCCAACCCGTCGCTCAGTTTTTGGCAGCTTGGCTGGCTCTGGCATTTCAACGGAGAAACAGGCGTACCACCGCCCTGCCTTGTGGGTGATCCGCAGCGTCTTGATCTGGCAGGGAACGAACCCATCGATGGCTCGATGCCAACGCACAGCGATACGACCCACACCCGACACCTTCAGACGACGACCAGCCATCCTGAAGCCGATGCTATGGAAGCGATGGTGGCCTTTGAAACGGGGATAACCCGGTGTCTCACCATTCTTGACACGACGGAAGAAGGCTTGAAAGGCCCTATCACAATCGGCTGCGACCACCTGCAAGACATGACTGTGAACGATTTGTGCTTGTGGAAAGGTCTTTTTGTCGTGCTTGACATTCCAAAGCTGAGCCGTTTTGCTCACACTTCGTTCTTCCAGTTGCCATGCCCATTTCCGTTCTTCCATGCACATGTTGTTGAAGTGCCGAGCGCAGGCCAAAATTTGCCAGAGATTATGCTCCTGGCTTGTGCTTGAATACAGGCGGTACTGGTCGGTCTTGAGCATTATTTCCCTTTTGGGGCGTGCCGACAATTAGATCAACGCTCAACTCTGGTTAAAACCTTTGAAAACGCCGAACCGCGACCATTCAAATCGAACCAAAGGTTCGCTGTGGCTTGCGGCGGGCTCAAGCCTGTTTCTGTCAATTGGTAGCCATCATCAAGTTGATTTGATCTCATACTCAACAGCATGGATGCCCGTTGCGCCGTCGGGACGGACACCACGCTGTTGGCTGGATTGCACTTCACCGCTTCCATCGGTGCAGCGCACACTGAAGCGGTGATTGCCCGCCTCAAAAGGCCAGTCATAGCGCCAGATGACCCAGGTGGTCTCGCTGATAGGATCGCGTAAGTCGGCCTCGACCCAACGGCCATTATCCACCTGAACCTCAACTTTGGATATGCCGCGTGAACTGGCATAGGCGATGCCACCCATTGGAATAATGGTCACACCATCCTGTCTATAGGCATGTTCAGCAGCAACAGTATCTAGCACTGAGGTCGTGTTGACGAGCGCTTCCCGCGACCAACCGCGCCGCACCCAGTAGCCCTCGCCCCAGGAATCGATAAACTCGATATGGGTAATCCATTTGGGCTGCTTCATACCATAGCGCTCTGGGATATAGATGCGCAGCGGGAAGCCATGTGCCTGGGTGAGGGGTTGGTCGTCCCAGGCATAAGCCAGCATCATCCGTTCATCCTGTCGTGCCAATTCCAGGTCAACAAACTCATCAAAACCATCCGCCGCCGAAATTTTCATGTGGGTGGCTTGTAGGCTGACCCCCCAATCATCCAGCAGGCGTTGGATGGGCACACCTGTCCATTTAGTCGTACTGATGAGGTCTCCTGCGACACGATTCGAGATACAGGCCAGTGTGATGTATTGATGCAGCGGCTCATAATTATCGCGGATGTCGCTCAAGGGCATCTTCAGTGGCTCTTCGACTAATCCACTGATTTCTAGGGCATAAGCGGTTTCACCGATGCGTGGCGGACGCGAACTGATATCAATGCGATAATGATCATGCAGCGGCGTATATTCGGGGCGTATACCCGGAACTGGGATGATAGCGGCATCAGCATTGGGCAGATTGGTGTTGACCGTTGATTGAGGTGGTGCATCATTGAGTTGGACGACAGCCACTGACTGCCCCATATTTTCCAGGACTGATCCCAACCCCACACCGACGACGGTCAAGGTAGCGGTAGACGCCCCCATCTTGATGAGGAATTCTCGCCGATTCACTTGTTTGTACTGGATAAAATTGGCAGGTAGGGGTTGAACCACATCTTCCGCCGTCTGATTCAAGCGCGTATACACCCAGTTCAAAGTCATACCCCAGACCGTGAAGACTACCAGTATCCAGATCAGGCCGATGGTTGGATCAGCCGTAGCAGTAAAGTTCACATCCAGACTAATGAAAGCCAGCACAATACCTTGTAGCAAACCACCCGCCATTGCCATGAACGAGTGATCACCTACATGATAAAGTCCAGTCAGGATGAGTGTACCGACAACTGTGCCAAGTAACGTGAACAAACTGAGTCCCATCAGATGTTCGAGTGTCTTGGCTGTGCTAGAAGTTTCACCCAGATTCAACGTGATGATGGCATCCACCATGACATCAATGCCGCTGGTCAGGATGTTGCCAGGTAATACACGAGCCAGCCAGTCGAACAGGTCAAAAGGCACAAACGGCAGGCCAAAGGCTGCATCGCCCAGATAAAACATACCAATCAGGGGTAAGGTCAGCATCACGGCGAGCAGCATGGCTGTGTTGAATATCAGCTTATAGTTGTTCATCATTTAGAATCCTTACAATCTTACAACGCATCCTACAACGCAAAGCTAACAATTGGGTTACATGTTGATTAGACCTGAGCTTTTGCTATACAATCTACCCAACTTGAGAGGGGAACTACCGGGATGTTTATTGTCGATGCCCATCAGGATATTGCTTATAACGCCGTCTGCTTTGGGCGTGATTATCGCAAGGGGGCGCTGGTTAAACGACGGCAAGAAGCGCCACCCTACCGCAACGGATTGGCCACCCTTGGCCTACCGGAGGCCATCGCTGGGCGGGTGGCCATTGTTTTTGCCACCATTTTCGTTGAACCGGACAGCAAACGTCCTATTGGCTGTCACAACAACTTGTATCGGGATAGCGAAGAAGCTCACAGCGCCGCCAGACGCCAACTTGACTACTATCAGCGCATTCTGGACGAGGATGACCGCCTGCATCTGATTGAAACGGAATCCGATCTGGATATGGTGCTGGAAACATGGGGTGACGATCAACCCATCACAGGACGTAAACAAGGATTAGTTCTCGCGATTGAGGGTGCAGACCCTATCCTAGAGCCCCAGCAGTTTGAAGCATGGTATGAACTAGGCGTGCGCAGCCTGGGGCCAGCCTGGATGAACACACGTTATTCGGGTGGAACAGGATGCCCAGGGCCGCTGACCAGGGAAGGCTTTGAACTGTTAGAAGTCATGATGGATCTGAACGCCATTCTTGATCTTTCTCACATGGCAGACCAAGCATTTTTCGAGGCGGTCGATAGGTATGAAGGGCCAATCATCGCCAGCCACAGTAACCCACGCCAATTTTGTAATTCAGATCGTCACCTATCGGATCCGATGATCCGCCGCCTAGCTGAACGAGATGGGGTTATGGGGATTGTACCTTATAACCCCTTTCTGGATGATACCTGGCGACCTACTGACGGCAAACAAACCATGCTCATCACCCGTGTTGCCGACGTTATTGATCATGTCTGTCAGGTGACGGGCAGCGTTGATCATGTTGGGATCGGCAGCGATTTCGATGGTGGCTTTGGGGCAGAAGCGATCCCGCACGAAATAGACACCATCGCCGATTTATGGTGGCTGCACGGGGTTTTGCTGCGGCGTGGGTTTGATGAGGCTGCTGTCGCCGCGATCTTGGGCGGCAATATGCTCCGTAAATTGCGCCAGAGCGTGCAGGAATAGCCGATGTCTAGATTGTCACAGGTTGGGACTGCCATCGGCGTCCTGGGCGTCATGATTACCTTCATGGGCTTGTTTCCGGGTGTAACAGGCCTTTCACCCACGCCTGGGGTTGGCGTAATTCAGATTGTCGGTTTATTGATCGGGTTCTATCTACTGATTATCGGAGCGATGATCTATGTCCGCTTTGCCTTTTATGCAGGTATACCCCTGACATTGGCCCAGCTGATCGGCTCGCGATTAGCCTTGACAGGGTTGGTACTCGCACCCATGTGTGGTCTAGCGGATTCGTTGGGTTTTGGTTCACACGGAATCACGATCACAGGGGATGTTTTCCTGGGGCGCTTACAGGCACTTGGTATTATACTGAGTTATATCATGTCGTGTGTTGGTGTTCTGATCTACGCAGTCGCAGGCGAACCTGTGGCAGATGACATCGACACAACCGAAATTGATGAAGTGCCAGAGACAACATAACATGAGTTTAAGGAGAACGAAAATGCGCAAAGTTGCTTTGATTTTAGCTTTGATGGGCCTGCTTGCCCTCTCAATTTCTCCAACCACCGCCCAGGAAGGCAGCATCCTGGATATTGTCGCCGGGAATGCGAACCTTTCCATTTTGAATGCGGCAATTGAAGCGGCAGAACCCTCAATTGCGGAAGAACTGGGCGGGGATGGCCCCATTACGCTGTTTGCACCAACGAATTCAGCCTTCCGTAATCTGATCTCCTTCCTAGATATTGAACTGGAAGATTTACTGGCAGATAGCAATATACTGACCAACTTGCTGCGCTACCATGCGGTGCAGGGCAAATTCTTCTCGGCACAATTGGAAACGTTTGATGGTGGCATTGTCCCCACCTTGCTGGAAGGCACAGCCGTCGGTTTCTCGTTAGGCAGTGACGCTACAATTACAATCAACCAGGTGGCAGATGTCATCAGTCCGTTTGACGTCAACGCAACCAACGGTGTCGTTCATGCCATCGATCAAGTTGTTTTCCCTTCGGTGCTGCGTGAAGGACTTGAATCGATTGAGCCAGCAAGCACAGCCGGCAGTTCATTAAGCTCTCGCAGCAGAACAGACATGACGCAAGCCGAAGGCGACACAGTCGCCGAAATTATTATCGGCGACCCGGGCTTCACCACACTCGTTAGCATCATCGGTGAATCAGAAGCAGATATTCTTATGGCCCTAATTGGTTCAGATCCGGTCACGCTATTTGCACCGAGTAACGAAGCCTTTGATGGGTTGCTCGAACCCATCGGTTTGACCGCAGAAGAATTCATCGACATTGGTGGTGCAGAACTGCTGACGCCCATCTTGTTGTATCATGTAGCGGAAGGGATGATGACAGCCGAAGAGATCGTCGCGTTAAATGGTACAAGTCTGGCAACATTGCTAGAGGAAGAGACACTGGAAATAAGCGTGACGGATGATGGTGATGTGGTCATCAACGAAGATGTGACGGTTTTCACGGCAGATATTGAAGGCAACAATGGCATTGTCCATGTCATCGATACAGTGTTGCTACCACAGATCACAATCGAGATGCTAGCGATCTTAGGCATTGAACTCGAATAACCGATCATTCGGCCAGTGACCAGAACTTCGGGATCGACACCATTCAAAGATGCTGTTGGCGAACTGTTGTCATTCATAAATGGCTCCAACGATGCTGGCTCGGATCCAGTCACTGGAGAAATCCTTGCCGCTTAAACAAAAGGAAGGCAAAGATTAAGTCGCTTACCTAACAGCCAACAGACACTTTCATGGGTAAACTCAGAACCATCTGCCCGCCAAGATGAAAGTGCGTGTCATGTCCCTCAAGCCCCAAGCCATCCCATCTAGTCCCGAGATGACGGTCCAGGTGGCAATGTCTACATGCAAATGCGCGATGCCCTGGGCACACTCTTCACCGACGACCAGTTTACCGATCTTGATCCTGCTGACGGCCAACCTGGCTATGCGCCCTGGCGGCTGGCGCTGGTCAGCGTCATGCAATTTGCCGAGAACCTCACAGATCGTCAGGCTGCCAATGCTGTCTGCTCCCGCATTGATTGGAAGTATGCCCTCAGCCTCGAATTGACCGATGAAGGCTTTGACTTCTCGGTGCTGAGTGAATTCCGTCAACGCCTGCTGACCCATGATGCGAGCACCCAACTCCTCGACCAGATGTTGCGTCAGTTTCAGGACATGGGTTTGCTCAATTGGAATTCCCCGGATAAAATATGGAAAAACAGTGGCGGCGTCGGAACGCGACCGAGGGTTGAGTCATGGATTGTTACGTCGGTGGAAGAAACGGTTCCAGATCAATGCGAGCGACAACAGCTTGGAACTGCGCCTGGTGAAGCGTGAGCTGGAAGTGATGCAGCAAGAGCGCGATATTCTGAAAAAAATGGTGCGCATTTTCTCCAAGGACCCACTCAAATGAAGTATGAAGCCATCATACGCCAGTACGAGGTCTTTGGTGTTTCAGACTGGGAGCAGTATCATGGCCTTTATGGAGCACCGCGTATCTATGCCGAATTATGTGTCGTGTTGGGCGGCATCGTGTGGCTCACCTGAGGCAGGAGTTGGGTATTCAGGGGAAAATGGCGCGTCCACCTTGCCCACCTACGACCCAGGTTGATGTGACACATCCCATTGTACCGAACCGACGCAATCGAGAGTTTGATGCTCAGCGCAGGGATGAAATCTGGCTCACTGACATCACCCATATCGATACCAAAGAAGGCTATCTGTATGTGGCTGGCATCATGGATCTCTACTCCCGCCAAATTGTAGGACTGCCGATGGCCGATCACATGCGAACCGACTTGGTCGAAACTGCATTCGACATGGCCTGTCAGCATCGCCAACCCACTTCCAGTCTCTTGCACCATTCAGATCGAGGCAGCCAATACACCCGCCATGCCTACCAACAGCACCTTCAGGATGCGGGCATTGCCCTCAGCATGAGCCGCAGCGGAAACTGTTTGGATAATGCCCCCATGGAGAGTTTCTGGGCAACTTTGAAACGTGAATGTGCTGTTGGTGTCTTTGCCTCACAGGCTCATGTTCGGACCGCTATCTTCAGCTACATCATGGGCTTCTACAATCGCCAGCGGCGGCATTCAGCTTAGCCCGCTGGCATTTGAGCAACAACACAAGAGAGACCTTCATACTCTACTAAACTAGGGGATTGCCACTAATTTTCAAACAACGAGTGTTTCTCCAGGACGCATATAGGCAAGTAATTCTGCAAGCACAGGTCTGTCCTTCCGTGCTCCCGAAGCAGTTTCTTCGTATATCTTTATACAACCAGACTTTTTTAGCGCATCAATCTGAAGGTGATGGTTTTGGTCATTCGTGGAAATCCTAGCATATCCTATACGTGTCATCTTTCCCTCCCGTAAATGTATTCAAATTATGATTTAGAGAAATAGGTTTCAAGAGATAATTACGAGAGACCATATACCGCTTTTACTGGAGTTGTGCGTCTCCAGTAAACATTCGTTTTCGAGAGCCTTTCAGAAAAAATTTATTCTCTACTCAAAGTCTGTAGACTCATAGGCATCTTCATCACAACAATACCTCTGTTTTTATTAATGTCGTGGGACAAGGAATGTCTCTGATGGCTCTCCGAAAACCAAGTGACAAGCTAATACGTTATCCTAGCAGATAATGTAGTTAGGCTGCGGCGTTTACAGGGGTGGTCACAAGAAGAACTTGCTGAACATGCAGGTCTTCATCGTACCTATATAGGCTCTGTTGAACGTGGAGAACGTAACGTTACCCTGAGTACACTCGAAATATTAGCAACCGCTTTGGATGTCCCTGTGACTACACTTTTGACCAAGGCGGATGATGATGCCCAACCCAAACCCTGATATAGATCAGTTTGTCAATGTGATTCGAAATAGTGGACTAACAATCTATGACCCTATCGAGATTGGTGATCCTAAGCTATGGATACCAACACCAGAATTGGAAGCACTTTTAGATAGAGAGCTAAGAGATACATCTCTAGCAGGGTTGCCTCTACGAACAAGATCAAAAGTAACAAAGCAGCATATATGTCATGCACTAGGTTATCCTGTTCCCAAGTCATTTAAGAAAACACAGCCTCGTTTTCCAGGGCAGATGTTCGATACGTATGTGCAGAAAAGCAATAATTTGCAGGTCTGGAATGAAGAGCTAGCTTCGATTAGGCGCTACCCGGGTATCAAGTGACAATGTAATTACTCGCGTCAAGGCTATTACGGGCGATACTCTGGCAATACTCGATACCACTGGCAGATTGACACAGAAGTACCAGGCGCGTTGTATTGTAGGAGAACACGCGATTGAGCTAGTTACTAACATAGATACGGCACTACTTGCACCTTTAACAAACCCTTCAGTTGATTTAGAGCATACAGTAGCTCCTGTTAGTCATCCGTCTGCCAGTGAACTTCTAACTATTGAGAGCCTTTTTAAACGTCTCAGCCAACTTGTTGGAGTGCAATTTAAAGATTCAGGCTACGACCAAGAGCGAAACCGCGGTGCTGAACTCCATCGGCTTGTATGTGAAGTGATTGGCTATGTAGGATACCAAGATGACGGGCAATTCCCGGATATTAGACATCAGCTGCTCGAAGTAAAATTGCAGACATCACCAACCATCGATTTAGGATTAGTGCGTCCCGACAGCGCAGATCCTCTAGACGTTCCGCAAATTCATGGACAGCAAATCCGGCATTGCGATGTCCGCTATGCCATTTTTTATGGTCATACTGATGGCAATACAGTGACACTAACGCATCTGTTCCTTACGACCGGGGAGACTTTTTTTAAAAGATTTCCACAATTTCAAGGAAAAGTACTAAACCACAAACTTCAAATCTCATTGCCGTCAGACTTCTTCGACACCTAAGCCGAAAGCTTTCCATACAAGAGCATCTAGTTTAGCTTCTAATTCCTCAGTTTCGGTTTCATCGAGAGATTTATAGATCACTTTAGAGGTATCAATAATCTCGCGGCTAATAGGGTTTTGAGGATTTGGCAGGGGGAACTGTTCAACGTACTGAGTCATAAAACGTCTCCTGCCCGCATAAAGCTTATTATTAAAACGGTGGTCATAAAATGCTTCGGCAAAAGTCGAGTTGGCAACCGCCGCCGCTAGCCAGAGTAGTTCCTGATTTTCAGGATTTTCTGCTATCATCCAATAGCAATCACCATTAACAACCGTCTTTTGCTGGTCAATCCAGAAGGTTGGTTTCTCTGAAATATCCCTGAAGACAAGTTTCGGCACATCCCATGCAGCTGGGTCTTGGGGAACCCATATTTCAAACCATTTTCTGCCTGCCTTAATGACATATTTTCGGGATTCAAGAGTGGAGCGATGCTGCTCTAAATACGTTTTTGAGCGTGGATATTGATCTAAATTTACAACCTGGCGGCGACCTTTCACTATCTCATGGGTATAGAGAATTTGCTTATGCTCCGATTGCTGCGCCTTAAACCTTCTAGCCACATGATGAGTAGTGAGTAAGTGGAGAAGTTCGGGACGTTCGCTAGCTGGAAGGGACTTCCAGTTTTTTCGAATAAAAACCTTATCTGCACACGTTTTTACTCCAACACGAATCTTTCCTATATCACGGAATACGCCCCATTTATGATCTTCTACAATAGCAAGCCAAGCATCCCCCGCTTTGGTGATTATACGCCAAATTGCATCTGGGTCACCATTAGTGTCGAGTTTTCCATGCTTAACTGAATACCTGCGACCATTAGGCAAGGCAATTGTGCCGCTCTTTGACAGCGCAGCAATAGCATCATGTGCATTCTCTTCCTCAAGATCAGAGGTTTCATAAATCGATGTAAAGGCAGGAGACTCTATAGAATTAACGGATTTACCCTGAGCTAACAAGACACACGGCAACACGGCTGCATCGAATATCTTTGTGTCGCCTAAGTCCCAAATATGGCGAAGATTAAACCTCTCTAGAATCGCTGCCCGTACTGCACCACCTGATTTGGTAGTCATAAAGCGGTTTGACACTATGATGCCCGCAGCCCCTTGAGGATCAAGGACGGCAGCCATCGCCACCAAGAAAGCATAATAAAGATCGACACGACCTGTTAGTCCAAACTGCTCAGCAAGGAGCTGTGCTTGATGAGCGCCCATAACTTGAGTCCGCACATATGGTGGATTAGCTATGATGAGATCAAAGGTGCTTGGGGTTTCGCGGGCAAACATAGGAAGGGTATTCATGACATTGAAACTGCCCAGAACATAATCCAAGAAACTCTCTCGCTCTAATTGGAGAGATATATTTGGAAATAGGCGGTTAAGTCTATGCTCGGTTCGCCTAAGTGCTTCTTCATCAGTATCAAAGCCATAGACTTCTACTTCATTGTGATCATCTAGGTGCTGCAGGAGACTCACGAGAAGTTCTCCATCACCAACCGCAGGATCAAGAATCCGAATTACGCCATTGTTCAAAATAGAGCTTCCTGCTTCAATAACTTTCTTCGCAACAAAATCCGCCAGAATTTTTGGCGTGTAGGTAGCACCACTAGACTTTTCTTTAGTGACACTCTCGTACCTATTTGTAAATTCTGGCTCAACTAAAGAATTCATAAAGTGCTTCCAATGCTTAGTGTATACTGATAGTCATCATTATTCTACTAGCTTCTTTAAGCCATAGCAGGTAGAAAATAAAGACACATCATTTTGCTCCGAACAGGCTCTTCGTCCCATCTGCTTCTCTCCAGCCTTCCGTCCACATCTGCCTTGCGCTTCGACTGTTTGCCTGTTCTTGCTCCTTAAAAAAACTCTTGCAGACCTCCCCGAATAAGGTATGGGAACTTTCCTCCAAGCCCTGCCACGTTTACAGGATGCCACTTCAGTCCTGTTTGGGCTTGATTGCCACTCGCCAGCTTACCCCACACATCCTGCCTCTTTACGTGATTTCTGTCCGTCAGGTCTACAGGCTTCCTCTCCAGGCCTGCTCACGCACGACGCAGTTGCCTTGGGCTCGTGGTTCGTCGGACTAACGCCCACAGGAGACTTTCCGTCCCAAGTTATCGCCCATGTCGGGCCAAGAGGCCTGCCCTGGGAAAAGGTTTTACCGAATGGGAACCTGATCAATGTTGCCGCGCCAGCCAACGTAGGGTGCATAAATCCATCCGATCTTATCGTGATATTTCACTTGGAACCAATGGTTGCGCCCGCCCTGAATCGTGCGATTATAGAGGGGGAGTTCCGCACCCCAGGGGATTTGATCCAACAGGGGGGAACGTTGGCTTGGATATTGCCGCAAATTCATAATGGCACGCGGTATCGCCGTGACCCTTGTCTCAGCTGGATTTGATAATTCCTGAAACACTGTCGTGGCAACGGGTACTTGACCCTCACTTGTGACGACCAGATAGCGGCCTGATGCCCAGCCCAGCTTGTCGCCGGCCATGACTCGATACCAAGTATAACCACCGCCCTCGGTTGTGTTCTTGGCGCTGACAGGGTATGAGTTTTCAGGGCGTAAAACGGCGATGAATGACGCGCCTAGGTATGGCCCGGTCCGCAGTGAGAGGCCACGTACATTGACGACATTGGCAAATGGCCCGGATGGGGTTGATGTTGGACCTGTCCCTTGCTGCCAGGTGAAGGTCAGAGTGGCTGATTGTTGATATTCAATAAAACGAATGACAATTGAGTATTGTCCGGCAGTTGGCACAGTATAGGCAAATGCAAATTGGCGTTGTGGGGGTGGTCCTGGCGACTGGAAAACCTGTGCGCCGTTAATCAGCACGGTGATCGCATCATCCGCGTTGCCAGAGAAAGTGTAGACACCCGCGTTGAGAGGCACAGTGCTGGTGAAGATCACCGAAAAATTATCCTGGACTGTCACACCCGGAACACGAGTGATATTGTCTTGTTGTAAGGGGAATGATGGCCAGACAAAGTTCAAGCCATTTTGATAAACCGCCGTTCCCGCTATGGGAGCGGCGAAATTGGTATTGTTATAAAATTGCGCTGTCCAGGAACCGAAGGCTTGCGCCTGTGAATGCCGTGTAGACAGTGGTATGGTCATCAAAAATAAAATAATAAGACCCACGATAGATAATCTGGTCTTCTGCATGATGGCTTACCCTCCAGATGCAACCTGTTTCGTCTATTGTACGTATAGAGGAGTGTATAATGCAAACGATGATTACCTATAGGGTGGAACAGAAGCATGACACAAGAACAAGAAACACACGAAGACAACATACCCGTTGAGGGCAAAGGTAAGGGCATTTTCTCGGAAGAACTGGAAGTTGGAGGGCGTGATCTCGTGGACAAAGTGCAGGAAATTATCAAGCAGGGCAACGTCCGCAAAGTTGTTATCAAGAGTGCGGATGACCGGGTTTTGTTGGAAACCTCATTGACCGTGAGTGCAGTTGCAGGGGGTGCACTCGCCCTGACCGGGGCCCTGGTTCCGGTGGCCGTTCTTGGTGTGATCGCAGCAGCGGTTTCAAAAGTCAAAATCGAGATCATCCGCGAAGTCACTGAAGACGATGACATGATCGAAGTTACTCCCAAGAAGAAGGTCGAAATCCAGGTCGAGGACGATAGCAAGTAGGTCAATTCACAATAATTTGTTATCGGGCGGTTGAGCCATCAACCGCCTTCAAAACGTGTTGACCAAGATGATAGGGTGTTACAGCTTTATTTGAAATAATCAGGACTTAATCTGACACTCCGAGTAAAATGTTTAACTTTACAAGAGGAGTTCAGATAAGATGACAACCGAAGAAAAACTCATCAAGAACAAATTAGAATTGCTCAAATTAGCAGAGGAATTGGGCAATGTTAGTCAAGCCTGTCGTGTCATGGGCTATTCCAGAGATAGCTTTTATCGTTTTCGTGAATTGTACTCAGAACATGGATCAGAAGGCTTGCGGGAAATCAGTCGCAGTAAACCGAATCCCAAGAATCGTGTTGCACCAGAAATCGAAAATGCTGTGGTAGCGATGGCGACAGATAATCCAGCCTATGGTCAAAAGCGTGTATCGAATGAACTCAAGAAACGGGGTATTTTCATCTCGCCCGGTGGTGTGCGCTCGATCGGGTTACGCCATGACTTAGAAACCTTCAAAAAGCGTATCAAAGCCCTTGAAGTCATTCTCGCCGCTAACGACAGCCTGATCCTGACCGAAGCTCAATTACAGTCGCTTGAACGGGCTAAAGAAAAGCGGGAAGCTGAGGGGCAAATTGAGACAGAGCATCCGGGTTATTTGGGCTCGCAGGACACCTACTACGTCGGGACAGTCAAAGGCATCGGGCGTATTTACCAGCAGACTTTCATTGACACCTACAGCCGTGTGGCAGTCGTCAAGCTCTATACCAGCAAAACTGCCCTGACGGCTGCCGATGTACTCAATGACCGTGTCTTGCCTTTTTTCGAGCAACAAGACATCCCGTTGTTGCGGATTTTGACAGATCGAGGACGGGCGTATTGTGGCACGCTCCAGCACCACGAATACCAGCTTTATTTGGCGATTGAGGGCATTGAGCACACTAAAACCAAAGTGCGCTCACCCCAAACGAATGGCATCTGTGAACGATTCCATCGCACCATTCAGGATGAATTCTACCAGATGGCATTCCGCAAAAAAGTCTATTCTTCTGTCGAGGAATTACAGCAGGATGTGGATGAGTGGATTGAATGGTATAATCGCGAACGCACGCATACAGGTCGCCATTGCGACGGGCGCACACCCCTTCAAACTTTGCGCGAAACCAAACATCTGGTTTACCAGAAAATGTTAGATCGACAAGTTCAAGCAAAGGAGTCTGACACCAACAACGATGTGATTACACCTATTCCTATTGTCGGATAAATCGCTTGTGTCAGATTATGTCTCGACTTTTACAGTTCATTTTTGCAGGAGTATAATCTCTCTCTGCAATCTCTTGCACATTATTTGACCAAGAACCGTACGAGAAAAACAGGACAGACAGTGGTAGCAAAGTTTGTTTGCGGAAGGCAACAATCAATGCTTCTTCGTCACTAGTCAAAACACTTGATTGTCTCTGTTTCGGTCCCATAGCATGATCTTTAACAGGGGGTCGTTTTTTCCATTTAGCAACGGTTTTCGGATTGATATTGTACCGTTGTGCCAGCGCTCTTATGCTCTCTTGACTATTTTGGATTGCTCGACGGATTGTCTCAGTCGTTGTGGCGCTTCCGTGAAGTACTTGTCCCATAGATCATCCTTTTGGCTTTTGGAAACTGTACCACTATACTCTCAGACTAAACATCTAATATCTTCTTACGCTCATCCCATGACTTTGTACGAATGATTTGAAGTAGTTCGAGTTCCCAAGGTTCGAGATCAACTCGACCTAGAAGCCAATCCGCTGTTGTCTCTAACGCATTAGCCAATTTAACCAAAACATCTCCGGTAGGATCATTTTCTCCACGTTCGTACCTTGATATTTGCTTCTGGCTCGTTCTTCTTGACTGAGTTTCAGTTCTCTTCTTCGGTCTGCAATACGTCTATGATTTTTCATTTGAGACTGATCTTCTAGCCCGTATATATACTGAAGATATATCGAATAATCTATTGACTCAATTCCGTAAAAGGGCTATTCGATTATATCAAATTAGCCCTAATATGTACTAGTGTTTGACCACAAAGGAATTTAAGGAAAGCGAGTATACTATCGGTCAAAAAGGATGAGAGAGAAGGGACGTAATCAGAACTATCCAATTGACCTGACGCAGACAGAGCTAGAAGCAATCGTCAAAAGAGGTCAACAGCCTGCCTGGATGAGAAGACACGCTCAAACATTACTCTGGAGCAATGCAGGCAAAAGCGACCTTGAAATTGCTGAACTCCATGGGGTCACACCATTGACAGTCGCAACAACTGGTGAAAACTGGGTCAAGGAAAAGCGCATCAGTGATAAACCAAAACCGGGACGCGAGAAAAAGCTAGATGGTAAGCAAGAGGCCTTTTTAGTCGTGTTAGCCTGTAGCAATGCACCGGATGGACGCGAAAATTGGACAATGCAATTGCTGGCAGACCGATTGGTGGAACTGCAGGTGATTGATGAACCGATTTCGGATGAAACCGTTCGACGCACCTTGAAAAAAATGAACGACAACCCGGGCGTAAGCAACAGGGGTGCATGGAAGATGGGCTGGATTTGTATGCAGAACCCTTCCAAGCATGGCGACCAGTGGTGTGTTTCGATGAACGCCCCGTTCAATTGCTCAGGGATACCCGAGAACCATTACCAATGACATCTGGACAAGTGAAACGCTACGATTATGAATACAAAAGACAGGGAACAGCCAACCTGTTTATGATGTCTCAGCCACTGGCAGGATGGCGTGAAGTCAAGGCGACTGCTCAGCGCAAGAAGGTTGACTTCGCCCATTGCATGAAGGACTTGGTGGATGTTCATTTTCCCGACGCCGTGGGGATCCGTGTTGTGTTGGATAATCTCAACACACATACCCCTGCTGCTCTCTATGAGGCACGTCGCACCTTACGAAAACTGGACTTCCACTTCACGCCTAAGCACAGGTTATGGCCCAAGCAGGCTAAAATTCATGGGTGTTTTGATGTGACACAGGCACGCACCAAACTGGCTTAACTATATCCTTGATTGTCTTTATGATATAATACTAGTCATGACTTCAATCAAAATCATCCTAATTGCAATCCTTCTTCTGATCGTCAGTGTGTATTTCCGACGTGTTCGAGCACGGTTGTACGATCGAGTGATCCTACTAACTCTTTTTGTGGCCGGTGTGGTGATGGTTTATCACCCGATCTAACAACGGATATAGCCCAACTCCTTAGGGTTGGGCGTGGCAGTGATCTGCTAACTTATTTTAGTATCCTTGGATTAGGCTGGCTATTATATATTAGTCACCGTGAACTCCATGCCAAGCTGACAGAAGTCATGCGGACGATTGCTATCCAGAATGCCGTCAAACCGCCAGATGATGAGTCTTGATTGCTCTTAGTAAGATGTACTTCAAAATTGTTGGATGAACGCCTGAACTTGTTCCAATGTTGGCAAGGCGTTGGCTGTCCCGTGTTGTGCCACGATATAGGCTCCACATGCATTGCCAAAACGGGCTGCTTCTGGGATGGATTTGCTGTTGAGATAACTATAGATAAAGCCACCAGCAAAGGCATCCCCTGCCCCCAAAAAATTGACCACAGTGGTTTGAAATGGGTCGATAGGATGGACTTGACCATCAAGAGTGTAGACAGTTGAACCTGATTCGCCGTGTTTGACGATCAAGGCTTCGTTGACCAATCTGAGCAATTTCTCCACTGCTCCATCGAGCGAGTCCGTTCCGGCTGCGCCACAGACCTCCTCGACTGTCCCCATCGCAATATCCACCAGTGGCAACGTGATCCGTGTGGTGATTCCATAAACACGCACATCAGGCCACATAGGAGCCCGATAGTCTAAATCCATGAAGACTTTGGTTTGATTGGTGCGGGCAAAATCAGCGGCATATTGGGTAGCGCTGCGGCTGGGCTCTTTCAGCAAGCACATGCCTGTAAACAACAACCCACGGCTGGCAGCAACTGGCGCGTTAAGAACATCATCAATCGTAATTTCCAGATCGGCGTTGTTGGCATGGTAGGCGACAAACTGCATCTCAATGGGCGGCTGCAAGGCAACCAGGACAGTGTTGGTGTGTAGACCAGGCTTGAAGATAACCGATTGGGTATTGATGCCCTCACCATCAAGGAACTTGAGCAAAAAGCCGCGTACATAGTCGTCGCCCATGCCTGTCAGCAAGGCTGTCTTCAGGCCAAGTCGCTGTGCCGCAACACAGATGTTGGTCGGGCTGCCACCGACATAGGCCCGAAATCCGGTCTGATCGTCAAAGTGTGTGCCAACTTTATCACCAAACAAATCTAGGGAACTGCGTCCCATGCACAACAGATCAAACGTTTTGTTCACGTTTACATCTCGTCGCTAAAACCGAGGGCATAATCAATGCGCTGCTTGAGTTGTTTATAGGTGACAGGCCCACCTTCACAATGATTCTCTAACCAGGTGACACCTACTGTCTTGTTATCGGGCAGTAACTTATCCAGAAGTTGAGTTGGGATGACATAAAAGCGCCACCAATCGATATCCAGAAGAGCATTGCGGGCAGCGTCTTTATCATGAAAGTTGTCATAGGTAAACAAGCAAAAAACATAGCAATGGCTGGGGCGCACAGCCTCTTCACGATTAAAATCGTCCAGCAAGTGCTTGTGGTTCTTCCTGACTGCGATGTCAAAGTTGATCTTAGATTTCTTCTTTTGTTCTTTATTTTGGGTATAAGACGCTGCTTTAATCGTAACCAGCTTTTCCCGATAAACAAAGCCAAAGCTTTCCTGTCCGGGGCGGGGATTGCTCAATCTGCCGAGAATAAAGCCGACGATGAACTCGGCAAAGGCATTCCGCACCGTATTATCGAGCATATCCGAATAGGCCCAGATCCAGAAATCCTCTGCACACAAACCGTGCAGCCCCACAATCTCCTGGTGTGGGTGCAATTTCCGCATAGTCATGATGTTGTCTCCTGTTTGCGGGCACGCACACACAAGAAGCCTGGCCCACGCATCAGTTCATCGTAATGTTGGGGGTCAAATGCTTTGAACGATTTCACAGGCTGCGGTTCAAGGATATGATCGAGGACAAAGCCACTTTTCGTCAGGGGGTTGAGCATCGCCATCAGCGGACGACGATAGGCTTTGATGAGTGGCGCTGGCTCACCAAAACCATGCCAGCGAGTCTCAAAGTATTCCACATCAAAATAGATGCCCTCAGTGAAATAGACGTAGAAATCGGCGGCTGGATGGCCGCAGGAAAAGATCAGGATTCCCCCTGGTTTGAGGACACGGTGGAATTCACGGAACGGTACTCCCCAATCTTCAATGTAATCCAAAACTAACGGGCAGATGACCAGATCAAAAGCTTCATCGGCAGCAAAAGTCAACGGCTCGTTCAAGTCTGCAACGTGCAATTCAACCCGATTACCCAACCGTTCCGCTGAAATCTTGATCATGTCGGGTGTCACATCAAAGCCAACAACCTGTGCGCCGTGCTCCAGCAACCATTCAGCATAATGCCCTGGGCCGCAGCCTGCATCCAACACAGAGAGGCCCTGAACATCGGGCACTAACGACAGAGTAGCCGGGCGCTCATAGTGAGCGTTGTGGGGTTTGTTAATAGTCCGTTCGGCATAACGTCGTGCGAATTGTTCGTAGTTTTGTTCACCAATTGATTTCGACATGACACAACTATACTCATCTGGATAAAGGAGGCAAATATTAAGCGCAGCGCCTCCAGGTTTTAACAGTGGGATATAAGGGGCTAGGTAGTGGTTTGCACGAGTCCTTTGCTGTGTTGGAGATCAAGGGTAGAGATTCTGGACAAAAGCGTGCTTGTATCGACTTTGGAGGCCATTTTTCCTTGGTTTTCTGGCGGTTCTTCGCCACTTCCGCCCACATGCTGTATCCATCCAGTTCTTCCTCCCCTGTCAACTCACGATTTTGTATGCCCTTATTTTTCCCCAGGGGCTCCAGTCTTGCACCTCCAGGCACAAGGGTGTATACTCGCGCCGCATATTGTCTCAGACGGACGTATGCTACTAAGGATTATCAATGGTTCGGACAGTCGACAGCGAGCCGATCCCAGAATTTGACCAAACCTGCACAGATGCCCTCCGAATCTGGATACACGGCGACATTCCATTTAAAGAGATTACGTCCCTGATGGATCGAATGCTGCAACAAGCAGTTGATGATGGCCATATGGCGAATCAGGCGCGTGTGGAGCATTTACTCGGTTGTATTCAGCATTATCGCGGCAACTTGAACACGAGCATCCAACACTATGAACGATCACGGGCCTTGTACAGGCGCGTCGGCAATTGGCACCGGGCTGCTGTGATTGACCTGAATCAGGGCGAGAATTACCGCTTCAAGGGCGATTTCAACAAGGCGTTCTATTTGTATCGTTCAGCCTACCAAGCTGCACAAAATTTTGATAACGTTGAACTGAGTACGATAGCAGCACTCAACGAGGGGCTGCTCCTGCTCACCACCAGACAAGACCGAGCAGCGCGTGACATCTTGGAAACAGCACTGGCTTTGTCTGAACAATGGACACAAAGCCTGGAACAACCCCCAGCGCTGCTGTGTGAAATCTATTCTGGGACGGCGACCTGTTATCTGTACGAGAGCAACTTGCCTGCTGCCTGCGACGCAGCACACATGGCTTTGAAAACGGCGTTGCAAAGTGCGCAGCCACCGCGTTGGGGTATTGTTTATCGAACAGCGGGTGAAGTGGTGACAGCGTTGATTATCAACCAGATTGAGGATGAACGGCTGGGAAATGACCCGGATGAATATTTCCGCCTTTCATTGATCGCTTTTCATGAAATCAACGCCGAGGCCGAGATCGCACGCACCTTGTATGCTCATGCCTTAAGCCTGGGTGCACGCGGGCGACAGGCAACAGCAGCGCATAAGTTGCAGGAGGTGATGATGATCTTCACAAACCTGGATATGGTGGATGATGCTGCTCGTGCTGCCGAAGCGCAACTGGCCCTGGCTGGCGATCTAATCTAGAGTAGATATTCGAGTTCAATTTCATCCCGCAAGGGAATGGAGTCCTTGCCGACGATGGGGATTTGTGGTTTGAGCTTGCGGGCTTCTGCCAGAGCATTCCGGTGAACGGCGACTAACTCGAAGCCTCGTTTTTGATAGAAGCGCAAGGCGTCGATGTTATCGTTTGTAGTAATCAACCATACCCGCTTGCACCCGACTTCTCTGGCAACAGCAATCACCGCTTCCAACAGTGCTGTTCCAATACCCATCTCCGAGTGTAGGCTATCAATGGTAATGATTTCGCAATTTTCATCTTCAATGTTGTAAGTGATTAACCCAACGGCGGGGGCATCATCGGGTGCGTCGGTGAGTTCGGCGGCGAACCCTGGAAGCAAATGAGCGTAGTACGCCTTGCCTCGTGATACAACTTTGGTCGAACTCCAGTGTTCATCAAGAAAATGGGCGACCCAGTTTCGGTCACTTGTTTCCAACGGACGAATCACAAATAAGCGATCAGCATCTTCCATTGGCTGCCTCTGCATTGGTAGGTAACGCGACCATATTATATGCACAGTGGCTCTTGTTTGCCACTTTTACCACAAGAGCCACAGGGCTGGGCGCGTCGCGGTTGAGGAATGGAGTTGAAGGCGGTTCAGGCCGTCATAGGTGGGGTGTACATAAAAACTATAGGATATAGTGGAGTGTAGGATGTTGCCTTGGGTCAATTCTCGACGACGAGGCAATGGAGTGGTACGCTTGTGAAGAAAGACTTGCATGTTCGTACGCATCAGTGTCCTGGCTGTGGCGTCATGGCGGATCGAGATATGAACGGTGCGGGGTGAGCTGCCACTTGATGCTCAACCAGAAAATCCATACCCCTCGTCTGATGCTGGTGTCGACCACAACGTCATGATCGGTTTCAATCAAGCGGATACCCTTATTTTATTGGGGCGTGTTGACACATGACAATTCTCTTTAGCGTGACCCTGGTTTTGGTCGGTGGTTATCTGTCAGGTGAATTTGTACAACGCCTGCGCTTGCCTGGTTTATTGGGCATGATGATCTTCGGTATTCTGATTGGGCCAGATGGCCTCGATCTGCTCGGTGTTGAGTTCCTGGAACAAGCACCGAATATCAGCGTGTTGGCGCTCATGATCGTGATTACCAGCTCTGTCTTTGCTATTGATATTGAAGCTTTGTGGAAATCGCGGGCAGTCGTGGGCTTAGTGGGGACAATTCCAGGTATTTTAGAAGGTTTTGCCATTATGGTTGCGGCGATGGCCTTCCTAGATTTTACCTGGTCGCAGGGCGGTATCCTCGGTTTCACGATTGCGATTGTTTCGCCTGCGGTGATTGTCCCGACGATGATCCGGCTCAAGGAAACAGGTTGGGGTATGGACAAGGGCATACCGGTGATTGCACTGGCGGCAACCAATCTGGATGGTCTGATGGCTGTGATCCTCTGGTTAGTGTTCATGACCATTGAATTGGGCAGTGGGGATTTGACTAGCGTCGTGGGTACAGCCATTGGACAGATTGTCCTAGGCATCATTTGGGGCGGTGTCGTTGGGGTGGTTGTCACTTATCTTTATGATCGCTTGTTGCAAAGTGCGGCTTCCTGGCTGAGAACAGTTGTATTTCTGGTGCTGTCAGCGTTTGTCTTCTTCTCTGGCCAGATCCTGCCAATCAACAGCCCGATGGCCTTGCTTGTTTTTGGGCTTTATGTTGTGAACACAACCAAAGCAGACATTCGGCAGGTGGGTTATGTGGTCAAGAAACTGTGGATGGTGGGGGCGATTTTGCTGTTTGTGTCGATTGGGGCTATTTCTGACTTGAGTCTGATCAAGCAAGTTGGTTTGACCGGAATCGTTATCATCATGATCGGCGTTATGGCGCGAATAGGGGGTGCATATATTGCCCTCAACATGACGTCCGGTAAACTCACACCCCAGGAAAAACTGTTTATTGGTCTATCGACGTTGGGCAAGGCGACTGTGCAAGCGACACTTGGCCCGCTAGTTATCACTTACAAGGTGATCAACGGCGAAACCATCCTGGCGATAGCAGTGATGTCCATTTTAGTGATGGCGCCTGCTGCCACGCTTGCAATCGAGTTTACTTATAAACGCCTGCTGGTGCAGGTAACCCAAGAGATTAGAGCCAATCATCATCCAAAAGAATGAAGCCACTGCCAGCGGATTCCCCATTTGTAAGCCGGGCGACAGCCAGATAGGGAGGCAAAAGGCGAGTACGTACAACCATGCTAATGCTCAAGATCCAGAAGGTTGCCCCTGTACCACTTCGCCTAGGAAAGAAAATCAACGCCGTAGAAGGTGATCAGTGTCATCACGACCTCAATTTGCATTCAACGAACACATGACGATTCTCATCTGCAACATCTCAGGTTTATAGGCTACAATACAGGGTGGTTCTTCAAGGGGGTGGAATGGAATCGGAGCTCAATTTTAAGCGTGTTGGTCCGGTCTTCTTCCTGGTTTTTGTCGATCTGCTTGGGCTGACAATCATACTGCCGATTTTGCACCTCTACGCGACGGCATTTGGCGCGACCCCACTTGAGATCGGATTGGTCGCGGCCGTCTTTCCCTTGTGTCAGTTGATTGGCGTCCCCGTTATGGGGTCGCTTTCGGATCGTTATGGGCGCAAACCGCTGCTTCTCATCAGCCAGATGACGACGTTTGTCAGCTTTGTGATGCTTGGACTAGCTAATTCGCTAGCGTTGATTGTGCTGTCGCGTGTGATTGATGGCTTGTTTGGCGCGAATATCGCTACGGCACAGGCGGCATTGACGGATTTAACCGACGAAAGCAATCGGACAAAGGCCCTGGGTTTGATCGGAGCAGCTTTTGGGTTGGGGTTCATCATTGGCCCGGTGATTGCGATTGCTGCTTTGGAGTTTACGGATGATCTGGGGATTCCTGCCCTGATTGCCTCAGCCTACTCCTTTGGCTCAATCCTGATTACGCTATTCTTCTTTGATGAAACGCTGCCATCAGAAGAACGTGGTGCTAAACCCACAGCCACCGTATTCAGTGCTATGCGGATGCTGCGTCAACCAGGGATTGGCATTTTGCTGGTGCTGGTGTTTTCACAACAAGTGATCTTCTTTGGGTTTGAGGCGTTGCTGGGTTTGTTTACCTTGAGCCGGCTGGGACTCATGGGGCAGGGCAACGCTGTCATTTTTCTGGTGGTTGGTTTTGTGCTGGTGCTGGTGCAGGGCTATTTTATCGGTAAATGGAGCAAGCGTTTTGGTGATGCCAAACTGGTGACACTGGCTTTGAGTCTGCTGGCGGTGGGGTTGGTGCTGGTCGCCATCACACCAGAACAGCCTCATCCTTTTTATGTTCAGCGCATTGTCGAAAATGAACTGGCGCAGCAGACTTCTGAAGGTGCAACCGAGGCTATCATCAGCAGTATTCGGGTTGATTTGCCAGATGAAGGTAATAACGGTCTGTTGGGCTTTGGTTGGATACTGCTGGCGATTATTCCGGTTTCAATTGGGGCCGGCCTCATTCGTCCTACTTTGAACAGCCTGTTGACGCAGTATGCTGACAAGCGTGATTATGGCAGTGTATTGGGTGTGAGCGCAGCCTCTGTCAGTGCGGCTAATGCAGCAGCCCCAGTGTTCTTTGGTTTGCTGTTTCAGGCTGCTGGTTCAACTGTACCGTTCTTGCTTGGAGGTTTGCTGATGGGGCTGTTGGCGGTCGTCAGTATGGCGACGGTGAAACCTGTTCAAACGGCTGGTGTAGGCGATTTAAGCTGACAACTCCCCATAGGGGTTCTTATCGCCCATCGCGCTCTCCCGATTGGGTATGGTACACCATCCGCAGCCTGACGCGGCTTCGGGCAAGCTTACACAGGCAACCCACTCTGACTCCGGGATGATCCGGAGCTTGCGGGCAAAGGCTCTTTTCTGGCTGGTTCCATTCCACTCAACGCATCGATAAATCCAGGGGCTTTGGGCGCGCTTCCGATAAACGATGCCAACTTTCTATAATTCTATCAAGCTTAAATGCAATTTGAGGGATGGTGAATCGCACGGATGTCCGCCATTTGTAGCAGCGGCAACGCGGAAGACACCGGCGGAAGACCGGGGAGAATCGGCGGGAAATAGCAGCCAAAACGGTCTCCAAGTATGTCGATAGAGCCTTAGTTTAATTGAAAAAGTTGATCTGGGAGAACATGTTTCAGAATGTCCGTTCTGATTGTGGTAAAATGAAAACTCTGTTAGATCGTTTGGAGGATGAGTTTGCTCTTGACCTTCGGTCACATCCACAACCCGTTCGGGCGTCCGCTTTTGCTGCCACTTTCTGCTAGTTTGTCTTATTGTGAGAATAGTTCAATGGAATTGAATTTTGATAACGAAATCATCAATCCAACCTTCGAGGAATGGATCCAGCATATCTTTGACCATCCGGTGACTGATCCAGAATGGCATTTTGATCTCGATGCTGAATTCTACGATTGTGATGGCAACCCACACCAGTGTATCGAATATATGGGACGACTCTTTGCATCTCCAGTAGAGCATCTACAATCCTATACCGATGCTCAAATCAATCAGGGCTTGTGGCTGCTCGTTAGTGAAATTCAACCAGAGATGTACACGCTGTTTTATGACCATGTGCCTTTAGACATGCGAATCCATGTCGTCAAATCTATGTACACCGTATACGAGCAACTATTCTCGCCGCGTTGTTCTCCGACTATCAGTAGTTTACATCGTACTAAAGAGGACATGATTGGAGTCAATCCATTGAACTCAATTTGCTATATGTGGTGGGATATTATTCCCCTTTACGGCAAATCTGGTGAAGCCAATCGAGAAGTGCTGGATGAATACTGTGTGGATGTCATGGAACAAACCCTCAAGCTTAAATCAATAGCATGTCAGGAAGGGGCGTTGCATGGTTTAGGACATTGGGCACGCGCATATAGAGATAGAATCAAAAAAATCATTGATGAATTTCTGGGCCGGACACCAAACATTGATGACGATTTGCGTGAATATGCGTTGGCTGCTCGTCAAGGTATGGTACTTTGAGTTGGATTACCGTGACCCTTTATTAGACTTGTCTTCAAATAGCCACAGGCGATATGGGCAAAATGCACTATTCGCCAATAGCATCTATTCATTCATTCCCCATCTTGATGTGATAAAATGCACAAAATAGAGAATGAGTATGAGCATTATCCTACGCCTCGCGGGGCGGCATATCAATCGACGGTTCTTCCAAAGCCTGCTGTTCATCCTGGGTGTGGCGCTGGGTGTGGCGGTCATCATCGCCATCGACATCGCCAATAGTTCCGCCAAGCGTGCCTTCAGCCTGAGTGCCGAGAGTGTCATCGGGCGGGCAACGCATCAGGTTGTCGGGGGCCCTGGTGGCTTATCATCCGATCTGTACCGCGAGATTCGGCTGGGCTTGGGGATTCGTGAGAGTGCACCCATCATCGAGGAACGGGTGCGCGGTCTGGAACTGAACGGCCAAACCTTGCGTCTGTTGGGTGTTGATCTCTTCGCTGAGCCACCCTTCCGTGACTATTTGACAGCGATCACCGTCGGCAAGTCGGATACGGCCTTTGAGTCGTTGAATGCCTTCATCACCCAGCCCAATGCCGTCCTCATTAGCCGCACCTTAGCCGATCGTTTTAGTCTCCAACAAGGCGATTCGATTACACTGCGAGCCAACGCTCGGACTGTGCCCGTGCAGATCATCGGCATTCTGGAGCCGGACGATCAAGTCAGTGAGCAGGCATTGGATGATCTGGTGTTGGCAGACATCGCCACTGTGCAGGAGATTGTCAACAAACCTGGTGTCATCTCCCGCATTGACCTCATCCTCCCTCCCGAGAGCAACCTAAAGGACTCAATTGGAGCACTGCTACCCCAAGGCACACGACTCATCACCCCTGATGAGGGCAACGATACCCTTTCGCAGATGACCGAAGCCTTTGAACTCAATTTACAGGCCCTCAGTTTATTGGCTCTGGTGGTAGGCGTCTTCCTGATCTACAACACCGTGACCTTCAGCGTGGTGCAACGCCGTCCGGTGATTGGCATTTTGCGTTCGTTGGGCACGACTCAGCAGCAGATTTTCGTGCTGATTTTGGGTGAAGCCTTCCTGCTCGGATTGATTGGGGCGGTATTGGGCGTGGGCCTGGGCATCCTGTTTGGGCGGGCTGCCGTTGCCATTGTTGCCCAGACCATCAACGACCTTTACTTCACGGTCAATGTGCAGCGCGTCAACGTGGCGCTTGTTACCCTGCTCAAGGGTGCAGGCATCGGCCTGGGGGCCAGCGTGGGTGCGGCGCTGTTGCCCGCTTTGAATGCAACGCGCACACCCCCCGCTGGAACTATGCGTCGCAGCGAACAGGAGCAATCAATCCGTAAACTTGTGCCAACCATCACTGTGCTGGCCATTCTCATGAATGTAATTGGCCTCATCTTGCTGCAACTGCCAACTAATGACATCCGAGTAGCGTTTACGGCTTTGTTTGCCATTGTGGTTGGCGGTGCATTCTTCACCCCCATTGTATTGATCCTCGCCATGAAGGTTTCTACACCGCTGGCGGATCGGCTGTTTGGTGTAGTGGGCCGGATGGCGCCGCGCGCTGTGACCCGATCCTTGAGTCGCACAGCGATTGCGGTGGCGGCGCTGACGATTGCAGTCAGTGTAATTGTCGGTGTGAGTGTGATGATTGCCAGCTTCCGCACCACCGTTTCCGATTGGCTGCTCACTACCTTGGCAGCGGACATTTTCGTTTCCCCGCCTCAATTTTCGACCTTCTCTTCCATTGACGTTGATCCAGCTGTGCGCGACATCATGCGCTCAGTAGCGGGTGTCGCCGAGGTTTCCGCATCGCGTGAGGTGCAGGTCAGTGCTCCAGACTACCCGGATATGCTGCCCGTCAATTTGCAAGTGGTGGATTTTGATATTGCAGCCTCGCGCACTTTCATCTGGAAAACAACCGATGATTATCCGGCGGCGCTCCAGGCGGGTCAGGTTGCTGTGACGGAGCCATTTGCCTACCGACGGAACATCACCCCAGAAAACAACACCATCACCTTGTTGACAGACGAGGGCCCTCAGACCTTCGAGATCATGGGGGTCTTTTATGACTATTCCACTGATCAGGGCAAGGTCTATATGGCCAACGATGTCTACCGGAACTCCTTTGGTGATCCCTTCATCTCTGCGGGTGCAGCACGCATTGAGCCAGATGCTGACCTAGACACTGTCATAACGAATATGCGAGCCGCCTTAGCCGATTACGACCTGATTATCCAGGCCAACCGTGAACTGCGGGCAGGGGTCTTCGAGATTTTTGACAATGCCTTTTCGATCACCGTGGCGCTGCGTCTTCTAGCGACCGTAGTGGCTTTCATCGGTATCCTGAGTGCTCTGCTCGCCTTACAACTGGAAAACACCCGCCAATACGGTGTTATGCGGGCTAATGGCATGACCCCACGCCAACTGTGGAACTTTACCCTGATTCAGACCGGACTGATGGGCATTGTCGCCGGCATCCTGGCCCTACCCATTGGCTTGGCGCTGTCGTTTGTGCTGATGTACGTCATCAATGTGCGTTCATTCGGCTGGACGATGGCCTTCCATTTTGTGCCAATGGAATTTGTCGAGGCGTTTATGGTGGCGGTGCTGGCGGCACTCCTGGCGGGCCTCTACCCAGCCTATAAACTCACGCGGCTGCTGCCCGCACGGGCGCTACGGAGTGAATGATCTGTCGTTGACGCCGGATACGACATCAGGTTGGTCTTCTTCCGTTATTTTTGGCCCTTATGTTCGTCATAGAAACGCTGCCATTCGACTTCAAAATCTCGATTGTAATGGATGGTATGATCGGTGGTGGCTTCCAACACCACATACTCATCAGGTTGCAGGTCTTCTAACACTTTTTGAATAAACCAAATCATCTCATTGGCCTCAAATGAGGCATTGAAACGGTGACCTAGCCATGACAGGCCGAACACACTCATGATGGAGACCACAATCACAGGTTGAGGCCAAGGAACATAGTAGACAATACTGGCAATGAAGACCGGGATCAAAAAGGTGTCAAGCAGATAACCCAGGTTAATGCGTACTTTGAGTTCTAATCGTGTCAGGTTGTGTCCTGCGACATTGTACACTGCCATCAGGACACTAGTTGAACTTGTCCGCTTGCGATAGCGCCATCGGACTTTGCTGGTGGTGGTCAGCCGAAAGCCCCCAACCTGGGGACGAAAATGATAACGACGCCCTTGTACATAGAGGTTGCGTTGGTCAAGGCGTTTGGTACTGGGGCGAGCCGCTGTCTTAATGCGCTTTAAGATCATGGCCGGTGGCGCACCAATCATCAAGATAACAGGTGAATGGACATACCAAATACGTGATAGAACGTAGCGCTCGAACAACCCCCGCAAACGCACTTTTTCGCTTTGCCGACCCCGGACTCGTGCCATTAGAGTTGCTCTTTTTGCCTGATTTGTTTCCCTATCAGGTTCATGCTCCGCTGAACTTGGGTTGTTTCTGATTGTAACCCGAGCAGAGCGAAATATTGTCTGGCAGCTTGATAGTATTGGAATGCTTGCTCAAACTGCGCCACAAATCCCAAAACATTGCCGATGCTGCGCAGTAGTTGTGCCTGCGAGAGATGATCTTCCAGTTCTTGGGCAATGTCCAGCGCTTCAGAATAGAGTTCCAGGCTAATAGCATATTGATCATGGGCATCGGCACGGGTCGCTGCCAGACGACCCAATTCGGTGTGGGTATGCCCTAGATTCTGTAGACATCCCGCCAATTCTTTCTGATTGTTCATCTCACGGAAGAGGCTTTCAGCCTCTGCAAAATGGACAAGCGCCTGCTCGAATTGGTTCATTGATGCATAGGTATTGCCCAGATTGCCCAGCCGTGCTGCCAACCCACGCTGATCCTGTAGTTCGTGTGCCACTGCAACCGCTTGCTGATGCAGTTCAAGGGCAGTTGATGATTGCCCCAGGTCATCATAGACGAGGCCCAGATTGGCCAACCAGATGCCACGCCCACGCACATCACCAATGGTCTGGGCGATTTTGAGCGCTTGATTCAGGTAGTAAATCGCATCATCATAACGCCCGACCTCACGCAAAATGTTGCCCATATTACCCAACAGACCGTCTTCGGTTACACTATCTCCTTCTTTACGGGCACAGACCAACGCCTTCCCAAAATAATCCAGAGCCCGTTCGGGTTCACCACACCGATAATAGGTCAGGGCCAGATTACCCAAGTGTCGGCCTTCTGCCCCAACATCGCCTTTATCATGAGCCATCTGGACAAGTTGATTCAGAGCATTAACGGCCTTGTCAAAATCCTCATCGTGCAACGCAAGCCGTACCCTGCGTAGTAAGTCAACTTGTGGGTTTGTTGGCATACCATTCAATCGTTTTGATCTGGCAAATTGGGCACAGGTGGACGGCGTGTACTGGATTGACGCAGTGGAACATTCACCACAAACATCTCTTCAGTGGGTGTCGGTGGATTGTTGTCTTCGGGAAGATATTCCAGTTCATAGTTCAACTGCCTCGCTTCCAGGACTTTGGGCGGGGATGTATCGCGCTGAGTTTGCTGGATTGTCTCAATGATGGGTTTGTCAAACAAGGTCAAGGAGACATGCCGCAGAGTTGATTGGAGCATTTGCTTCAAGATGTTAACACCCTGCGCCAGCATCGCATCATAAACCGCATGTGGCAGATCGCCTGCTTCCAGTTCATCCAGGATCACAGTCATTAGGCCGCGTAATTCCAGATCAGAAGCTGCCGTGGCCTGCCGCACTGCAACATAAGGCGTGATATACCCACTCAAGACACTGACGATGGGCGTCGCCTCGCCATAAAACACGATCACAGGCGGCAACCGATCATCGGCGTACTGGGCGTTGATCTTGCCAAAAGATGGGAAAAGGCCCTGCGCCAGCAGATGATACATCAGAGCATACTGCCGCACCCACTCCTGCACATACTGATCCTTTTGATGCAGCAATTCTGGGGCAAGCTCCCCAACCAGGATTGTGATGTTATACCCGGCGAGGGCACGTGCCAACTTCTGAATGCGGTTGATTGGATCGCCTGTTTGGTTCCAACCGGGTGGGGTGAGTATCGGGGCGTGTTGTTGGGAAACTTTGTATAAAATCCGTTCCAAACGAGCCGTCATGATGCCATCACTTCTCAAACTACTATTATACTCATTGTACAGCAAAGGGACCACACCCGGCAATCCAGGGTAGTGTACGGAAATCGGTTGAAATAGGAAAAGATGTGAAAACCCGGTACAGTTTTGTTAAGAAACGAAATCTGTCTGGGAGATTACGTCATGAGATACAAGATAAATCAAGTTGACAACGGGATCAAATCATTTTTGGAAGGTTTGCCGGAGCAATTGTGTGAAGTCGTACGAGCGGAAATAGAGAGGCAACTGGAAGCCGATATGGTGGCTCTATCGAGACCCGCATGAGCGCCGTAAGGGAGTAGATCGTCGCAGTCAAGGCTGTGGCAGCCGGGAAGCCCGTCGGTTTAGTCGTAATGGTCATCGTAAACGCCAAATCGTGACCAAACAAGGGGGCGTCCCCTTCTGGTTGTGGTAGGAGTGTAAAGGTTCCCTTTTCAATTATGGCCCCTATCAACAAATCTGGGATGATGTGCTGATGCAAATCGGCCGCTGGGCAGATTGGGGGTTGAGCTTACGACAAATACAGGTCGAACTGGGTCAACAAAGTCAGACACAAGTGGTATTAGCGACCCTTAATCAAGCGGTGAATAATGTGGTGCTATCGACAGCAATTGCATTGACAAGCGTGCCACCGATTGTCATGCTGGATGCGATTTGGGTGACTTTGCTCAAAGAAACGGGGGCCGTGCGAGAGGACAAACTCAATCGGAAGCGTGTGGTGAAAGTTCGCAAAAAGGTCTGTGTGCTGGTCGCCCTGGGCCACCAGTAGTTGTTGTCGGCATTGACCAGTTGACCGGGCACATTGTTGTAGATGGCACCATACTGCCGGGCCCTGTTATTGAGCAAGTTGCTCTGTGAAATGACCGTCTAGGAGCCGAGCATCGTCCGAATTGCGCCACCTACACCCGTTGGTGCAGATTGAATGCAGGCCGTTGAAAAAGTCAGACCAAGAAAACTCAAGAACCCTCTGCCTCAGCGAGCACAGGTTGTGTCTCTTCATGCTGAGACTGTAGTCGGAAGAAAACAAAGGCTGTGGCAAATGACAAGGCAAGCCCAGCAAAGGTTATTCCATAGAAATTATGCATACTCGACCATCTATCACCTCGGATGTACACAGCAAGCAGCCCTGCTAAAATACCCACAACAGCCCATAGCCAACTGCCTCTGAACACCCGGTTCATAGGCACCGCTTGAAATAATGCCAGTATCGTCAAATAACCGCCAAACAAAAGTGCGCTTACTAGTTCCGTTCGAGGATATACATGGCGAAAGCTCCACCAAAAAAAACCGACGAGGATCCACCCGATAACAGTAAATTTATGCCAGCCGAGGATTGAGAAGTTACTATGTTTCTTCATTAACCATTATTGTGTAAATGCGATGATGATGCCTATAGCCCCAAAGAAAACAACACTCATATACCATGTACCCCGGCTGCTACCCAAATCTAGACCGTAAAAAAGTGCTGTTGGTGAATAATAGACCATGAAGGCCCACAGTTGTGGTAAAGCAATCACCAATACTGAATGCAGGTAAAATATCCCTACCCATAACAGAATAACGGGTGTTGTTGCAAGAACCTCATTCCAATGAGCTTGTGACGCTCTGCTATGACTGAAGTCGAACGTTCAGTTCGCTGCAGCTTCTGAAGTACGCATGAGTTCACCACCGTTCCCCTTCAAGGGCGCGTCGCACGGCTGTGACAGCGATGCGGACATGATCGCATAAAACACCGTGCGGCACAACGCCTAACCGCTCCTGTTGAAATCGAACCAAAGGTTCGCTGCGGCTTGCGGCGAGCTCAAGCCTGTTTCTGTCACATTTGGGTACTCCATCCGCTCGTGGGTGAGCCATGAAATAAAGAAAGAGAAGACATGTTCCAAATGCCTGAACCATAGTCCCCATTATCCATGTCCAAATTGGTTTGCCGAATAACAGTCTTGGATAGAGTAAGGGTACTGAGGCTATTGTACCAGCGAGTACACTAACAACGATTATGAGCCAGGCTTTTCGATTGACCCGTAGCATAACGATTGCCTGAAACAGACCAAGCATAATAAACCAGATAAGAAAATCATTTACGAGGCTATTCGTCCTCGGCGGGTGATTAACTCCCATCCAGTTAAGTCCTAAAAGATGTTCTCCGGTTCTCAGACCAACTCGGGGATAGCCGAGACCAGCAATGGCCGCGCCCAGAATAGTAGCTACACGCCAGAATTTCGGTACATAACCATAACGTAGGCGAATAAGCCATGTTTGGGTTAATGCTCTCGTTAACCCAAACAGTAGCCAACAACAAGACCCTCACGCCATTGACCTGGCGACGAGTTTTTCAGCCAGAAGAGAAATGGATCAAAAGACCAGCCGTACCAAAGCATCTCATATATGTACAAGACATACCAGGCCAGACCATAGGAGAGCAGCCACAGTAGGACAAAGGGGCTTCGCGGGGATTGTCGAAACCAGTTGACGAAACATTTTCCAGCAAATTATGCAGATAGAGAGAGAGACATATCGACTTACCATGGAGAACCGCCCGTCTGAAGTCTGGGACACCATGCTCTATGATTATGATGCCTTGGGCCGCCAGCCAAGCCGATTACAACCTCGCTGCTGACCCCGACTTGAGCGCCTACACTGCCTCCAACCAAGACCTGATCTCGGCCACCAGCTACGACAATCAGGGGTGGGTCTTCTATCCCACCGATGTCAACGGAATGCAGACACGCTACGTCTACGATGGGCTGACTCGCCAGGTCAAGACAGTCAGCAACTATGTTGTCCAAGGCACGTCCGATGATCCGGCCGCTTGGATCAATGTGAGAATATAACTTAGGACGTGTTGACATTTCAACGTAACCCAATAAGAAGGTCAGGGCAATCGCATCAAAATGAAAGTTCGTATCAAGATAGCTCTCTGCAGATCACAAGAGACATCATAGTAGTTACGAGTGGTCACTTGTGATATATAATGACCTTTTAAGAACCCAAAATCGAATTTGGCGCAATCGCCCTGACCCCGCTCCCGTTGTGGTGTCTCTTTCAGGTAGATGTGGTAAAATAAATACGATGTATCGTTGGGCAGGTCGTTAACTTGGGGCTAAAATTATCGCGCTTGATTGCGATTGTGTTTTTGTTGTCGTCGTTGCCCTCTGTCATTCAAGCACAAACTTTCACTACTAACATCAATGGTTGGATAACTGATGCCATGATAAAGGATTCGTCGCTGACCATCCCCGTGAATGGAGGCGATGCAGGCCGCTGGGTTATGCGAGATACCGTTCTCTATCCCGATGTGATTCACAATCTGGGGCGGATCGAACTTGATGGCGGTACACAACGAATCCAGGCTCAACAGCCCCCTGTGTTGCTTGATCGACCTGATGGGGATCAACAAACCATCTTGCATCATTATTATAATCCGGCAGCGATTATGCTCGGCAGGACCAACTTACCGACGATGCCTGCCAATACGGACCTCGTGCGCAATGGTGATTTTAGTGATGGCTATGGCAACTGGCTGCGTTTTGGAGATGCCACCCGTACCTTACACAACGGTGTTATGGCTTTCAAGCGGGATGGGAGTGGCAGCGAGGGGGGGGTCTTCTATAGTTTTCCTTATACCGTTCCCGCAAACGCAACGCTGGAACTAGTCTTAGATCTGGGGAATAGCAGTCCACTGACCAAAACGGTGGATGTCCTACTCCATGATCGTGAGGATTCGTTTAGCTGCCAGTTTACCATCCCACCGAACACGCCGCTGCAACCCTATGTTCTACGCAGTAGCATTGGTACAGATTGGTCGCTTCCGCGTTTAGAAATCCGTCCGAACGCTGATAATGCGCCAGATTTGTTGCTGGATAACGTTGAGCTATATTATCGTCCTGAACTCAACCTCAATCAGACCGGGTGCTATGGTCCATCAACGGCCTTTGTCTGGGATATGATCAGCAGTCCGCAAGGCTGGACAATCCTGAGTGGGCTCACCAATCCACGCCAGCATGCCACGGGTGGTATAACCTACGACATCATGGATAACACCCCTCTCCTTGCCAGTCCGATTATGCAGGATGTCCAGGCTAACAGCTTGAACATGCTGATGATACAGTTGGCGTCCAGTAAAAACACTTGCGTCCGAGTTTCTTTCCAGACCGAAGATAGTCCAATACAGGTTGATTTTGAGGTTGAAGCTGACGGCGCGAAGCATATTTATTTTGTGGATATGACTAAACAACTGGACTGGGTAGGGGCGGTCTCGCGCATGTTTGTGCAGCCGATGTGTGATGTCAACCAAGGTGGAACATTCCGCCTGCACAGTATAGGGCTAACGAATGACACCGATATTTTGCGCTTACTTGCGCCACAGAATATCATCACCAATGGTTATGGCAATCCAGTTTATCGCTGGAATGAGATGGACGACGCAACACACTACCAACTTTTTGTTGCCGACGAATATAACCAGGAAGTGATTCACACTGCTCTGGATGCAAGCTATTGTATAGAGAGCGAATGTCAAACTGATGTAACCCTTTTGGACGAAGCCTATCGTCTGGAAAATGGAGATTATCAGGTCTATATTCGTGCTTGGTACGACCAGAATCCGGGTATATGGACCGGCCCTTTCGAGTTTACGCTTGACGCCGCTCCACCAGCACCACCGACGTTAACGGTAGCCACCAAAACAGATACTTCTCGACCTCACTTCAATTGGAGGCTGACAAATATGGCGGCGAATGCAGTCTGGTTCCGGGTGGTGTTGGCTGATGACGATATGTTGTTAGTTGATGCTTGGTTCAAGCGCAGCGACCATTGTGATGATTCTGGCTTGTGTTCGGTTCCGTCGCCTGTTGACTTGCGCAATGGTGACTATAACCTGTATGTACGTAGCTGGGGACCGGGTGGCTTGAGTATGGGGGATAAGGGCGGATTCGCGGGGCCATTAACTGTTCAGGTGGCTGTCCCACGCCCAGCAGCGCCAACTGGGATGTCCGTCACTATTGACAACGATAGACCAACGATTTCCTGGCATGATGATGAAGGAGCCGCTTGGTATCGCGTTTACATTGGTGAAGATAACGGTAGCATTCTGCATTTGGATTGGCATGAAAAGCCCGCCATCTGCAATGGGATGCTCTGCACGTTCACACCCAACCTCATCCTAACAAACGGGACATTCCAGATATTTGTGCAGGCATGGGGCATTGGTGGTTATAGCGAAGGCGGTTTCGATGGTTGGGGCGGCCCAGCTGAATTTACAATTGAGGAAGGCGCACCCATTAGACCAGTGCAACTCCATTCGAGTGAACTCGGAAGCGGTCAACCATTGCTATCCTGGCAAACGGTTACAGGTGCAACTTGGTATCGAGTTTGGGTAGGGACTCTGCCTGATTTGGATAATCGACATAGCGAGTGGTATATCCAAGATGATCTGGGCTGCACAGATGTGTGTACTGTCCAGCTGGATATAGTTTTGCCCAATGGCGACTATGCCTGGTTTGTGCAGGGCTGGGGGCCGGGTGGCTTCGGCAATTGGAGTGAGCAGGCCGAGTTCACGGTCGCGGCGAGGCGCCTGCAGCCCCCGACGCCACTGACACCGACGACTATAGCCCAAATGGATGAACTCACTTTTGCCTGGACACACGAAAGGGGGGTTAGTTGGTATCAACTAGAAATTCGCACCTCTATAGACGAAAGTGATACCCTTCATGTCGATTGGTATGCGCTCAGTGATATGGCCTGTGGCATCACCTGTCAGTTGACATAAACGGGCTTTAGCCCGCCGCAAGCCGCAGCGAACCTCTGGTTCGGTTTTAATGGTCGCGGTTAGGCGATTTTCAGGGTTTTAACCAAGGTGAGAGACATGTCTGGCGATGAATGAACTCCTGGTTGAGATGGCCGAGGGCAAGGTAAAATAGACCTTATGATCCGCACCTACAAGTACCGCCTGTATCCCAGCAGAAGCCAGAAGCGTCATCTCTGGCAAATCTTGGCCTGTGCTCGGCACTTCTACAACATGTGTGTGGAAGAGCGCAAGTGGGCATGGCAACTGGAAGAACGAAGTGTGAGCAAAAACGCCCAACTTCGCAATGTCAAGCACTACAAGCGTACTTTCCCCCAGGCGCAGATCGTCCACAGTCATGTCCTACAGGTGGTCGCAGCCGATTGCGATGAGGCGTTTCAAGCCTTCTTCCGTCGTATCAAGAAGGGTGAGACACCGGGTTATCCCCGTTTCAAAGGTCGCCATCGCTTCCATAGCTTCGGCTTCAAAGAATATGGCAATGGCTTCAGGATTGATGGTCGGCGCCTGAAGGTGTCGGGTGTAGGGCGGATCCCTGTTCGCTGGCATCGTGATATTGGCGGTTTTGTGCCCTGCCAGATCAAGATGCTGCGGATCACCCACAAGGCAGGGCGGTGGTACGCCTGTTTCTCTGTTGAGATGCCAGAACCATCCGAGTTGCCCAAGACAGGCCAACAAGTCGGCTTGGATGTCGGGGTATCCGCATTGGTCACCACCAGTGCGGGTGAGCAGGTTCAAAACCCCAACTCCTACCGGGAGAGCCAAACGAAACTGCGCATTCTGCACCGGTCATTGGCTCGTAAAAAACGAGGCGGCAAAAATCGTCGCAAAGCCTTGCTGCGCGTCCAGCGCCAGCAAGAACATGTTGCTAACCAACGACGGGACTATCTGCACAAACTGAGCACCAAACTGATTGAGCACTACGATCTGATCGCGTTGGAAGACCTGCGGGTGCGCAACATGGTCAGAAACAAACACCTCAGCAAGAGCATCTTGGATAGCGGGTGCGAACCTTCGGTTCGGAGCATCTTCAAACAATACCTCACGTACAAGGCTGGAAGCGCCGGACGTGAAGTGGTGTTGGTTGATCCCGCCTACACATCCAAAACCTGCTCCAACTGTGGTGCCATCTTCGAGGGTTTAACACGCTCGGATCGTTGGGTGGAATGTGCTTGTGGTCTCTCGCTCGATAGAGACCACAACGCAGCACGAAACATTTTAAGTCGAGCCAGACCGGACGGGTCTGTACAGCCTCACGTAGAGGGAGGTTCCTCATGCGTGCTGTAGAAGCTGCGCCGAACCAAAGTTCGCTTTATCGGCAGCAGAGTGTCACTATACCGGACTTATCATTACAGCCAGATAGCTATCTGTGGCGGGTGCAGGGCTATACACCGGCAAGTATTGGTCCCTGGTCAGCATGGCAAGGTTTTACTGTTGAATGATCAAAGGGTAACATCTAGGATCAGGCAGCCCGGATGATCAGGCACGGTTCGAGGCGATCCAGATGGTCGATTGCCTGGCTCTACCCAACAACAGGAACCGGATACCTATCTCATCGAACAAGCCCATCAGTGTCTTAAAGTGGCGCAGCCCATGATTGATGGCAATGTGACCTATGCATGGGTGGAGGGGGACTTCCAGTTGATGAAACTTGAACTCATTGAACCTGAACTATTTTTCTCATCGGAGAAGGCTGCATGCTTCGTTGGCCTTGTTGCGAAGGAGCTCCTATGAAAGGAAAACCCAATCTTACGGATGTCCAGTTAGCAGCATTTGTGCAAGCCACCTATGATCTGGAGGATATCACGCTCCATTTGGGTAACAGCGGCGAAGATACTTGGGGGTATCATGTGACCGATACCCAGTCGGGTAAAGACTACTTTCTCAAGGTCTACCCACAAGAGCATGACTATGCCTGGGATGCCATTGTCCGGGGGCCACATCTGCTGGCACAACAGGGTATTCGTGCCGTTGGGCCAGTTGATAACCAGATACCCATCTGCGAAGGCTTTCATGTGCTGTTGTATCCTATGATTGAGGGTCCGAGCGCTGTTGAGAGGCCATTCAATGCTGCCCAACTGACCGAGCTAGGCCGAATGCTAGCGCAGGTACATGGTGCAACTGAGACCGTCACTGCACACCTGGACTGCCCAGTGGAGACCTTTGATACCTTGGCCTTTGCAGCCGAATATCAGCAGGTACTCAATGCGCTGCTACAAGCAAAGCACAGCCCTGACCCCTATCGTCGCCAACTGGCAGAATTACTGCTCCCGCTGCGTCCACGTTTACAGCAAGAATTGGATGATTTCGTTGCCTACGGTCAGCGGGCACAGGTAGAAGATATCCCGTATGTCCTGTGTCATGCCGATCCCTCAATTGGTAACGTGATTGCAGTTGACGATGCGGTTTATTTGATCGACTGGGACGGCATCATTCTCGCACCCAAAGAGCGCGACCTAATGCACTTCGGGGCCGATGACCAGCCGCCATCAATGCCTGTCTATGAGGGGTATGAAGAGGTAGCCAACACGCTGCATCTCAACCAGATAGCGCTGCGGTACTATCAGTTACACTGGAATATCCAAGAAGTGATTGACTATGGCGCAAGACTATTATTTCAGACTATACCCTTGGACCAAAAGATGCATGACCTGGAAGAGATGAAGGTGTTCTTAGATTATTCAGGTCTCGCCTCCTGCGTATAAAAGGCTACCATCAGACCATAAGCACATTCCTCTGGCTGGCGGCTGTCGCATGTGAACTCATTGATCAAATCTGTAAGCCGCTGCTCAAATTGTGTGGCTTGTTCGGGAGACAAACTCACATAGTAATGTTCAAGTAAGCGGACGTCGGGGGCCGCAAATATGTCTTCCTGTGCCAGACCAAGTGTTCGCTGTATTTGGTCAATTAGGGCGAATTCTTCTTTGGTTAGATCCCCCATTGTCAGGATTGCCGGATCAACCTGGTAAATTGAGGCGACGGCCTGGTAGTAATGTTCTTGTATCGCCCCTGTGAGTCGGCGCGTCATGACAATGCGAATGAGGCCATGTTTAACGAGCATTTTGAAATGATAGTAAAGATTGGCTGGTCGCAGTCCAAGTTCATGAGCGACTTGTTGAATGGTGCAGGGTTCGTTGGCGACAGCCTTAACAATTCGGCTCCGTAGATCATCAACGAAAAGCTTCAGAGTGTCGCGGTTTGTAATAGTGTAAATTTTCATTTGTAGAGTAGGTGGATTATCAAGCTGAAGTTCTCCTGTCATTTGCCTTAATTCCCAAAACTAATTATATGATAGCATATGATAATATCTCGTAATTTCATCAATTTTTCAAGGGGCAGAATGAATAAAGCCTAAACTTCCCCATAAATTATAGTATCTATATTAATATATAGGCGTTCGCAAATATTAAATCATTTGTAACTTATTATGATTTTATTTAGATCATCTTGCCAGCGAACCGATGGTTCGTGTGCTCTGCCTCCTTCCTCACCTAAAGGGAGTGGTGAAGGTTCTGGATGCTGGTTAAACTGATGTCACGATAGACAAAATCCGCAGTTGGCAGCCAGCGATGTATGCTGATGGGACAGGCTTGAGCCCGCCGCAAGCCGCAGCGAACCTTTGGTTCGCTTTCAACAGGAGCGGTGAGGCGTTGTGTCGCACGGTGTTTTATGCGATCATGTCCAAGGCTGTCACAGTCGTGCGACGCGGGTGGGACGTGCCCTTGAAAACGTAGAGGTAGTGAACTCATGCGTACTTCAGAAGCTGCAGCGAACTGAAAGTCCGACTTCAGTCGTAGTAGAGCGTCAACTATTCCCGATATAGTAAGGACTTGATTAGGCATGTTCCCAAAGCCCTGAACAGATGGTTGTTGACCAGCCGAAATCTAATCCCCTCCAACTGAAACAGGTGCGACTTGCGGGGGGTGAGCGTTATGAATGTAGCGCACGGTGACGAAGAAGGCGCTCAAAGCCATCATTAGCGCCATACTGAATAACGCTTCATAGCTGATATGCTGGACGATTGTACCGGCAATAAAAGGCGATCCTAATGAGACCAATGCGGTGACTGTGTTGGTCAAGCCAACATACAGCGGACGATCATGTTCCCTGGCATAGGTAACGACCCAGTTCTGATAGCTGAAGCTGAGGTTGGTCGTCGCCAGGCCAGACAGCAGAAAACCCCAGTATAAGGGCCATGGCCCAACCGTCCCTGACAGCAGCGCACTGGCCGGTAACAAAGCCGCGCCCAAGAGCGCCGCCCGAATATAGAGGATGTTGTTGTGGGCGCCCAACCAGGTATAGACCAGCGCACTTCCAATCATGCCCAACGTTTGCATTGCCAGCAGATTTGGCACGGCAACCTCACTGGAAAGATTGAGTTGTTCGGTGGCAAAACCAATATAGAACGGGGTAGCCATCAGGAACAGGTTGGTAAACACACGGGTGACAATCAACGCCCGAAACGGCACATCACGCCGCAGCACCCGTGCCAACCCAGGCACAAATTCCTTAAGGGGCGGCAGTTTATCCACCGCTTTTGCACCGGGTAACTCCTGGATGAAGATACCAGGCAGGATTGAGAGCGCAAAGATAATGCCTGCCCAGGCGAACAAAGCCGCATAGTTATTGGGGAATTCCAGGCTGCTATCGCCCAGAACAAAACCGATCAGAGGCACAATCCCTAGCATGATGATGCCTGCCCCTGCCGACATCGTGCCGAACATTCGCGCCCGCCAGCGCTCATTCAGACTCGTCCCAGTCAGGTCAGCCCAAGGCACACCCACCAATCCATCTCCCAATGCTGCGATGCTATAGCAGACGAGAAAGGCCAGTAAGATCGGTTCAGGCCGATCTTTGCCCAACCAGAGTATGATCCCAGCAAAGATTAGCATGACAAAGCGCACCGGGATGTTGGGGCTAATGAACCACCACTTTTTGCGCTCAGCACGCACGATGTAACGGGCAATGAACAACTGTGGCAGCGTAAAGCCAATGGCGAACATATTGCCAGACAAACCAATCAGAATCTCGGAATCGGTCAGGCGGCGGACAAAATCTGGGATGACAGTAGCTGGGCTGAGGATGCCCATCGCCACCATGAACAAAATGCCATCGGCTGCAAAGAAAAAGAAATTGCGCCGGTAGATGCGTTCACGCTGGGCAGGGTTGTCGATCATGTAAGCTCTGGTTGCTCTATCAGTACAGCATCATTCTGCACTGAATGTGGGGTGAGATCAATATATCCAATGAACGAACAACTCAAAATTACCGCCTTAAGAACATGTGTGCTATTATAAAGGGAATAGTCATCATCTAAAATGCTGTAGCACGAGTTTCAGCAGTCGCAAAATGGGTGAGTTTGAGCATATAATATAATGGAGCGTATGAGCTAATAGGTATGTGATGCGATGACAGATCAATCTATTTTGGAAGTTCGGCTAAAAAGCGCTGAATTAAGGCCAGACAAAATGAGCTCACGGCACATTGCCAAACTAATTGGTTCCGTCGAGCAGATGCTTGCCGCCATTGTTGCGCGTGATAATCCTGGATTAGCGTTAGACGAAAGTAGGGTGACTATCGGCCTGTCTGCGGTGTATCCTGGTAGTTATCGCGTACAATTTCAATCACAGTATGATACACAAGTAAAAACGGCTTACGAGATTGCAGCTACTGCAATTAATGGTTTAAGTTTCGAGAATTTGCCACCGAAATCAGTTGAAGCCTTAAAAAACATACGGAATATTTCGCGTGAGTATCGTACCGAAACACAATTTGGCTATCAAAATGGGCAGTTTGTTGAACTCGCTTCAGTATCGGCGAACACCCTCATACATGTGCAAGTTCCTACGATGGACGGCGAAACAACGTTATATGGCCAGTTAACATCCATAGGGGGTGTTGACCCTCCCCAAGCACAAATTACATTGGTTGATGGGCAAAGACTCAAGTGCAATGTGACTAGAAAAGACAGTCTCGCAGTTGCTAAGCAACTTGGAAAAAGATTATATACAGAAATTGGTGTAAGAGGCCTTGCGCATTGGGATATAAGGGACATGTCAATCATCTATTTTAGAATAGATGAATTATTAGACTATCAAGCCATCCCAATTACTGAATCCATTGCTAACTCCTATGATGTATTCGGGCATCATTTGGAAGCCATTGACGATGTTGATGATTATTTTGCCGAACTACGTGAAAAAGACGACAATTTCTTATGACACTTGTTTGTATAGATACCCAGATACTGTTTTGGGCAATTGTAAAACAACCTCCTAAAGAACAATGAGCATCTTATAGGAGTAGCCAATGACTTCATGAATTGGATAGAAAAGCAACAGTATAAAGTTATCTTGCCCAGCATCGTTGTATCTGAGTTACTTGTCGCAGTACCCACAGAAGATCATGTTTCTGTTTTATCACAGTTGGCAGGGGACTATCGAATTGTGCCGTTTGATTTGGTATGTGCGCGTAAATTCGCTGAAATGCGTAGAAGTCACATCATCAAGAATAGACTCATTGACCTTCTCAATCCTGATAAACTTAGCGCCACACGAGCAGCACTTAAAGCTGATGCTATGATTATTGCTACGGCGATTGCATATGGTGCAGAGATACTATTTAGCCACAATGATGATATGCGAAAAATGGCAGAAGGGTTTATAGAAGCCCTCGGATTTGATGATGTCCAATTTCAACGAAGTTTAAATCTGCCGGAAGATGAGTCTGAAGACTGACACCATACTCCTTGGGCTTCGTAGTGTAAAATTTCTTCACGGTGTTTATAAAAGTAAGATAAAGCGGTGTGAGGTTGGGCACGTTTCGTAGAAAATCGGCATGGAGCCCCCCGAACCGAAGGTTCGCCTTGAGCGGGGCGCCGTTGACGATACTAAATATCCACTAACGTTATGCAACCACGCGAATAGAGCAAAAAGGATTCACCCATGTCGTTAGCCCAAGATTTGTCGCTTCACAATCCTGTCGCCCGTGCCGAGCACAATCATCTGCTTCGGGCGGCTCCCGTTCAGCGTCCAGTGCGTCGTCGCCTTTTCCTGGCGATTCTATACGGCATTGTTGTGTTGGGATTGCTGTTAGTGTTCTTTTCACTTGGCCATGCGCTGTTTTCCATCAAAACCGCCGCACCTCATAATCTGCGTAGTGTGGCAATGGGCTTTTTCCTCTTTACCGTCATTCTACACTTTTCAACGCTTTCTGGAACACTTGCTATTGCTTCAGCGACTATCTTGCGGGAGAAATTCATTGGTACATGGGACACGTTAATCCTGACCGATATTGATGCGCGCCAGCTTGTCCTGGGCAAGTGGTGGGCGGTGGTCTGCATGACCTGGCGCCGCTTTGCATTTTTAGCCGTCCTACGGGCTGCGGCTTCCATGATACTGGGCATCTTGATCTTTTCTGCTGACAATAACTACATCTTGTGGTTTGATCGTCAACCCGCAGCCAATCCCCTATTCAACATTGTTTTTGCTGCTTTGTTGATGGTTGCTTTCACGATGATCAATGGCCTCTTTACGGCTGCGGCAGGTGTGATGGCTTCGTTCTTGGGGTGCACCAACGTCGTCATAGCGCAGGCTGTTCGTATGTCGGTGGCGCTGCTGCCTGTCATCATCCTAATGGTTCCGGTGGTCTATTATCTGGTCAAATACATGCCGCCTGTTGATATAGACGACATTGGCCCCCTGCCAATGATTATCGTCTGGATTCAGATCACATTTTTGGATAATGGTTTTCTGCATACAACCATGATGGCGAACCCACTCGATAGCACTGGATGGGGATTTCTGCTGGTTGGTTTGCTTTGTTTGTCATTCTATGGATTCCTGACTGTGGGGATGCTGCGTCTTGGACAGTTCATAGCTTATAAACAGGGGGTTTCGGCCTCATGATATTACTGCAACTCCATCATAATATTATCGCGCAAGCGGAGTTCCGCTATCAACGTTATGTCATCGCCACCAGTCGTTCCGCAATAGGCTGGATTATCGTTGCCATTATGATCCTTGCACCTGCGATTCTAGCCTCATTTGGCTTATTCATCAACGGCATCCTCGGCTACAACATGCGCTCAACACTGGCCTATGCCGTCATTTACGCCCGTAACTTTGATCCCGAAGCGTTGGCGGTAGTGGCCTTCTTGGTGATGAATATTGCGTTATATGCTGTGGTGACTTTAGTGACTTTGGGCTTATCTGCCCGCAGCATCACCCGCGAACGGACCAATCATACCTGGGAAATTCTGCTGCTGACTCATATCGATGCACGCCAGCTTGTATGGGGCAAATGGTGGGCATCGCTGAAGGCGCTTAACGGCGATCATCTGTTAATTGCCCTGCTGCGACTGGGTCTTGTCGGCGTTGTGGTCAGTATCCCATATCATGACGCGGCCTTAGCGGCTCGTCTGTTTCATACCCTCATTTTGACCTTAGGTGTCCTGGCATTCACTGTATTGGATGCGGGCTTCAGTGCGGCAGTAGGTGTTGCCATTCCACTCTCAAACTTGCCCAGCTCAATCGCCGCCTCCTTGGTTGTTGGGATCCGAATGGCGATAGTAGGCTATGCCTATCTGTTTGCCAGCACCGTCCATGATGTCTTTGTCTCCGGTGGCTCATATCTGGTTGTATTAGCGAGCGGTTTGATATTGATGGCTGGCTTTGTTTGGTTGATGCTACGAGCAGCCGAATTTTCCGCCGTATGCGGGCAAGTGACTGAAACCCTCTGACTAGTTGGTCTCTTTTTCTGACTGAACCAACTTCCATAAAAACGCGGCAGGGGACACCCTCGAACCTTCGGTTCGCCTTGAGCGGGGGCCAACCTTTGGTTGGGGGGAAGGCCGCCCTCCTTTTATAGTAAGCATATCTGTGCTAAAATTAACATATTACGGTTAGGCCGAGACTGCCTGAGGACATCAAGGCCCGGTGGTTGCCTAACGCGGCTTTTTAACAACTTCAGATAGCAGGTTGTGGCGAGTAGATCGCCGCGTAAAATCTGAATCGCACTTTAAGAGAGAAACGAAAGTTCTCGGATGGGTCGGACTTTCATCAGTCCGCTGCATCCGTCAGGCGACAAGGGAGTGCGTTGGCACATGCGGAGCCTGAGAAGTGCCCCCGAACTGAAAGTTCGCCGAACCTTGTGTTCGCTTTATCGGGGTGAGCCGTCACAATTTCTGCCTCAAATCGCTCAGGAATGAGTTGACCCCTGGCTCAGCTTGATTTATCTTGTATGTTATGATCTCCTCTACATCGTTCATTTCGCAACAAAACTGTACTGGATTCTCACGTCTTTTCTTATCTCAACCGATTTCGGCACACTACCGGTGCAATCGTGTGGTGGGCGAGAGTAGCCAGACAGGGTAAAGTAAGGGCTTGATTGTATAAAGAGGATATTGATAGATGCCCATTATCCAAGTGTCGGTGGATGTCACCACTTTAGACGAAGGTCTTGCTCTGGCGCGGGCCGCCGCCAATGCAGGTGTGGATTGGCTAGAAGTGGGGACGCCGCTGCTACTGGCGGAAGGTTTAAGCGCGGTCCAGGCGTTCCGCAAGAGTTTCCCAAATAACCTGATCGTGGTTGACCTCAAAACGATGGACGGCGCGGGCCTAGAAGCAGAGATGATGTTCAAAGCAGGCGGTCATATGGTGGTTGTCATGGGGCAGGCACATGACGCGAGTATCATCGAGCAGGTGAAGATGGCGAAGCAGTACGATGGCAAGGTAATGTGTGATGTGATGTTGTGCCCAGATAAACCCAAACGTGCGAAACAAGCACAAGATATGGGCGTGGACTATATCATCGCACATACAGGCTTTGACGAGCGCAACATGATTCAGGGCTTGAGCCCTCTCGATGATCTACCCGGTATTCTGGAAGCAGTGGATATTCCGGTGCAAGCGGTGGGTGGCTTATCCGTTGAGCAGGCCATCCAAACGCTGGAGATGGGGGCAAAGATTGTCGTGTTTGGTGCGCCGCTGGTCATCAACAACGATGCCTTCACCGTTGCTGAAACCAACTTTGAGGCGCAACTCCGCGAGATCGTGCAACGCGTCCATGCGATGGGCGATTGAGCCTGTGACATACTCCCACAGCAAAAGGCGAACCAGAAGGTTCAGTGGGCTTCTGCCGTTCACGCCGGAGGCCCCTTGAGCAAGTCAGGGCCTGAATAAATCAGGATGGTCTTCTTCCGATTGAGACAGGATGAGTTGACACCCTTGCACCTGTATCAGCGAAGATAGTGTTCTGAACTCATGCGTGTTGCAGGCCCTTGGTTCGCAGCAGGACGTCATCGGAAAGACTCAATGATAAGGAGAGAGCTGATGGTTGCTGCACAAACGGAAGAACCACACCCGATGACGGAAACGGCTTATTTGGTGTTTGAAGACGAGAGCGAAATCAAACACGAATTCAGTGGTGGACGGGTCTATGCCATGACGGGGGGAAGTGTCCGGCATGGGGTGATTACGATGAATGTTGGTACGCATCTGAACAATCAGTTGGGTGAACGCAATTGCAGTGTTACTGGTTCTGATGTCCGGGTCCACATCAAAAGCAAGGGGGCCTATCGTTATCCTGATGTGATGGTCTTTTGTGGTGAACCCGCCTATCGAGAGGGACGCACGGATACGATCACCAATCCGATTGTGTTGGTTGAGGTTCTTTCCCCTAGCACAGCCGTGACAGATCGAAACGAAAAGTTGGAAGAATATTTCCAGATCTTATCACTGCAAGCCTATTTGCTGGTATCTCAAGACAATGCCAAAGTTGAACGCTTCCTGCGCCATGAATCTGGCCAGTGGTTGTATCAATATGTGACGGGTCTTGGGAGTGAAATCGATGTGCCACCACTGGATTGTACCCTCGCGCTAGCCAAGATTTACCAGCGGGTGACATTTGACTGATTCGCTCCTTATCGCTACCTGGATTGTCTCAACAATATAAAGGATAGAGAGCTGATGGTTGCTGCACAAACGGAAGAACCACACCCGATGACGGAAACGGCTTATTTAGTGTTTGAAGACGAGAGCGAAATCAAACACGAATTCAGCGGCGGGCAGGTCTATGCCATGACGGGGGGAAGTGTCCGGCATGGGGTAATTACTGCCAATACCATAATCCATCTGGGCAATCAACTGAGTAACCGTAATTGTAGCGTCATTGGTTCTGATGTCCGGGTCCACATCAAAAGCAAGGGGGCCTATCGTTATCCTGATGTGATGGTCTTTTGTGGTGAACCCGCCTATCGAGAGGGACGCACGGATACGATCACCAATCCGATTGTGTTGGTTGAGGTTCTTTCCCCTAGCACAGCCGTGACAGATCGAAACGAAAAGTTGGAAGAATATTTCCAGATCTTATCACTGCAAGCCTATTTGCTGGTATCTCAAGACAATGCCAAAGTTGAACGCTTCCTGCGCCATGAATCTGGCCAGTGGTTGTATCAATATGTGACGGGTCTTGGGAGTGAAATCGATGTGCCACCACTGGATTGTACCCTCGCGCTAGCCAAGATTTACCAGCGGGTGACATTTGACTGATTCGATTGTTACCCAGATCAACCCTACCTGGCAACGGGATCTGCTGCCTTAGACCACCTTGCGATATTGACGAATAGACAAGGGGATGAAAACCGCGAGGATGATGGCGATCCAAGCGAGGGCTTGTGGCAGCCCGTCGGTGGTGCCTCGTAAGAACAAGTTACGCACCACATCCACAACAATTGAGATGGGTTGATTTTCGGCAAAGACCTTTAACCAATCGGGCATGGTTTCCACTGGGACGAAGATTGAACTGGCAAACACAAGCGGAAAAACCCAGATGAAGCCCGCGACCTGTGCTGCTTCAGGATTTTTGACAAGCAACCCAACCAGAGCCGAAATCCAGGTGAAAGCATAACCAAAGAGGACGGCAACCAGGACTCCCAGAAGACCATATATAATCCCTTCCTGAAAACGGAAGCCAATCAGTGTACCAACGGCTATCATAATGGCTATCGTAAAGACACTGCGCACGGTATCAGCAAGGGTACGGCCTGCGAGTACACCAGAGCGGGCCATGGGGAGGGCACGGAAACGGTCAATCATTCCTTTATTGAGGTCATCCGCCAGGCCTACAGTGGTCTGGGTGGCGGCGAATATGACCGTTTGCACGATGATACCAGGGAGCAGATAGTTGATATAATCTCTGCTAGACGACGCGATAGCACCGCCAAATACATAGGTGAATAAAAGTAAGAAGATGACGGGTTGAATGGATGCGAAGACAATTAATTGTGGCTGGCGCGTGTAGTAGATCAGGTTGCGCCGTGTCATAACCAGGGTATCATTTATATTCCACCAGATACGCTGGAAGCCAGTTAGATTAGTTGCAATGCGGTTGAATCGGGCTGCTTGTGTCATTTGGATGCTCCATTCAAGATTCCGGTCTGTTCAGTTAATGCAAGGAAAACATCATCGAGAGTCGGTTGGCGCAAAGACAGGTCGGCAATATTGATGTTTTTTGTGTCGAGTATTCGTACCGCTTCTATCAGGCTTTTTGCGCCATTATTCACGGGCAACGTGATCTGCCCGGTGGTGCAATCTGCCTTGGGTTCGTCCTGTCCAATTTGAGCAATTAAGCTCGCAGCCTGTGCTGTTGAAGAAATTACTTCAACACGTAATTCAAGAAAATCACTTGCAAATTGCCCTTTTAATTCGCTTGAAGTGCCTTCGGCAACAACCTGACCATAATCAATCAGGACAATACGATCTGCCAATACATCGGCTTCTTCCAAGTATTGTGTGGTTAACAGCAGGGTGGTCCCATCACTGACCAGCTTGCGGATAGTGTCCCACAGGCCGCGGCGGGTACGCGGATCCAGCCCTGTTGTTGGTTCGTCTAGGAATAGAACGGGTGGCCGGGCCACAATACTCGAAGCCAGGTCCAGTCGGCGGCGCATCCCTCCAGAATAGGTCTTAGCAGGCCGATTTGCGGCATCTTCTAGATCAAATTGAGCCAGCAATTCACGCGCTCGTTCCTTCGCCTGACGGCGCGAGAAATGATAAAGTCGCCCGACCATCTCCAGATTCTCAAATCCAGTCAATTGCTCATCCACTGCTGGATATTGCCCGGCAAGCCCGATCACTTCGCGCACGCGACTGGGGTTTTTCACGACATCGATTCCCTCCACCTCCAGCCGACCCGAGTCGGGGGCAAGTAGTGTGGTTAAAATGCGGACAAGTGTCGTTTTTCCGGCGCCATTTGGCCCCAGCAAACCCAGCACTTTCCCGTGTTCGGCGGTGATACTGATCCCATTGAGAGCTTGCACATCACCATAAGCTTTAAAAACATCTTCCCCTGTAATTGCAGGCATCATTGCCCTCCATATACAATAAAAACAGACCTGTAAGAAAATATTGCAGATGATTTGTAAAATTGGAAATATGTTCGTCTGTAAACTAAGTGGGCAACAAAAGACTCAAGATGATGCTTGATCAGCAACCCGCTGTAATAAATGATAGAGTTGCTGGCGTTCTTCGTGCCCCAGCGTTTCCATTATTTCGCATGCGACAGCACGATGAATAGCAAGGCCTTCCTCAAAACACCTGCGCCCTTTGGTTGTTATCTCGACTAAGACACTCCGGCGGTCATCAGGATGTGGAATACGCCGCACCAGGCCATCGTCTTCTAATCGATCAACCAGTTGAGTAATATTAGATCGGCCCGACTTCATACACCGTGCAAGCTCACTGAGAACAATCGGCTCCCGGTTAAGTTGCGCAATAGCCCAGAATTTTGCGCCAGAAAGATCAGCAACTTCCAGTTCGCGGTCCAATCGCAGCATGACTGCCCGCCCACTGTTCATAATAGAACGTAAAAATTGATCCTCGTCCGTGCTTACAGGTAAAGGGTTTTCGTTCATGACTAGATAATACATACATAAACTAAAATTGCCAATCGAAACAAGTTCTTTCTGATGATTCTCTTATTTTACCAGTCAAATCGCAGACATCAGCCTCTGCGATCTGGTTCACAGTAATGTTGTGAGCGTCGTCGAATGCCGCGTCAATAGCCCCAAAATCATCGCCATAGGTATGTATTCCACCCACTGTCGTTAACCACCAACCAGTATAGTGCTCCCTGTTTTGAGTGTGTTCTTGCCTGGATAGTTGGCACATTTTTCTGCTAGATGGAGTGAGGTATTGCTCCAATGATCTACGTAACCATTGAGTTCATACAACTTACCGATGGGTGAACGATCTGCGGTTTCATCTTCCAAAGGAGGTCGCCGGGTGTGCGCTGTGGATGGCACCGGGTCATGTCCGCAGCAGTTGATGGGGTATTGTATAGCGTATGGGTGGGCCCTATGACTGCTCCGTACTTCCAGGAAAGCCAGAATAAGAGCCTGTGCGCCCCTTGTCCCCATAGAGTTCGCTCAATGCCATCACCCTACGGCCTAAAGTTGGAGTGATTGCCCAGCTTTATAGCAATGCCCCATAAAACCCATAAAAACGCGGCAGGGGACACCCTCGAACCTTCGGTTCGCCTTGAGCGGGGGCCAACCTTTGGTTGGGGGGAAGGCCGCCCTCCTTTCAGAGTAAGCATATCTGTGCTCAAATTAACATCTTACGGTTAGGCCGAGACTGCCTGAGGACATCAAGGCCCGGTGGTTGCCTAACGCGGCTTTTTAACAACTTCAGATAGCAGGTTGTGGCGAGTAGATCGCCGCGTAAAATCTGAATCGCACTTAAGAGAGAAACGAAAGTTCTCGGATGGGTCGGACTTTCATCAGTCCGCTGCATCCGTCAGGCGACAAGGGAGTGCGTTGGCACATGCGGAGCTTGAGAAGCGCCCCCGAACTGAAAGTTCGCCGAACCTTGTGTTCGCTTTATCGGGGTGAGCCGTCACATGGATGAGGCGAACCTAGGATTCGGTGGGATAGAAGAGGCTATCAAATCTTGCATCCGAGCTGGGGCAGCAACTCATACTGTCTCAGTCGGAAGAAGACCAACCTGACTCGTTCAGCTCTGGCGGCCTCTGGCATGAACGGCAGAAGCCCACTGAACCTTCTGGTTCACCTTTTGCTGTGGGAGTATGTCACATTCAACTGTGGGCGTCTGTCTAGGCAACGCCCACAAAATCGCGCCTTTTATGCCGCAACTTGTTCTAGGGCTATATACTGTACTCCGGTTAGCTCTTCAGAGACTTCCCACAACCGCAACGCGGCATCCTGATCATAGGCAGCTTTGTTCGCTTTGACCTTCTTGGGGTAGCCGCGTGTGTGTAAGAAATCCGGGCCGATAAAATCACCACCTTGAGCTTCGGCAGCAGTGGCGGCAAACAGTTGGGGTAACGCCCCCTGAGCTTGACTTTGAGCCAGCAAGCGGTTGGTAATGGGATACAAAATGGTCTCTAGTAGGGCGCCAGAGTTTGACGAACTATTACCTTGTAGGTTGGTTGCGGCATAACCCGGATGCGCCGATAAACTGATGGTATTTGCCCCTGCCTGTGCCAGCCGTTTATTTAGTTCATTGGCAAACAGAATATTGGCGAGTTTGCTCTGAGAATAAGCCCCATAGCGTGAGTAATTTTGCTTGCCCATCAGGTCATCAAAGTTGATGCGCCCCATATAATTTGCGGTACTGCTGACGGACACAATACGGCTGTCTGGTGTTGCCAGGATCTTATCAAGCAGCAAACCAGTTAGGGCGAAATGCCCCAGATGATTGACACCAAACTGCGTCTCGAAGCCATCCGCCGTTTCGCTATAAGGGATTGCCATGATCCCCGCGTTGTTAATCAGCATATCCAGGCGATCATAGCGCCTGCTAAAGTCCTCGACAAAGGTACGAACCGATTCTAGATCACCCAGATTGAGTGCCATCAGGTCGAGTTGAGCATGAGGTACTTGCTGGACTATCTTGTCGCGGGCTTCTGCACCTTTGCTCAGGTTGCGGCAGGCCATGATGACAGTGGCGTTTTTCTGTGCCAGTGCCAACACGGTTTCATAGCCCAGGCCGCTGTTTGCACCCGTAACAATAGCTACTCGTCTGGATTGATTGGGAATGTTTTGGGTTGTCCAACGATTGTTCATGTGATTCACTCCTTACCAAACAGAAAATTGGTTGAACGTTCATTTGATGCCAGCAAAAAACTTACGCGACTTCCACAGCACGACGGCAAGCCATCGCAATTGTTCTGAGTGTGGCCTCATCAAGCTTGATGAGGCCATTGATCTGACGTTTTGCCAGCCCTACCGCGACACCCACAGTGAGTTCATATAACACCATGAACGGCATCTCCCGGACAACCCCCTCAGCAAAACGCTGCTGCATCCAGTTCATCAGGATGATGGTATTTGCATCACCACCGGAGATAGACGCTTCGGCGTGTGTCTGTTTGCTAAATGGTGAGTTTTCATACTGCTCCAGGAACTGAGTTTCCTTTGGGTTCGACACATAATAGTCAAAGGCATTGAGCCAGAATCGCTCGAAATCATGAGGCCATGCCATAGCCTGTGGATTGCCATCCAGCAGCGCTGCTGAATAACGCACTTTGATCTCTTTGTACAAATCGTGAATCAGCGCGTCTTTGTTCCCGAAGTAATGGTAGATGATGCCCGTACTGACGCTAGAGCATTTGGCAACCTGTGACATCGGTGTGCCATGAAAGCCACGTTCCGCGATCAGATCAAGCGTCGCTTCGAGTATGGCGGTACGTTTATCAACAGCCACTTGCCCAGTCATTATTCCCCAGATAAATTGAACGTTCATTCGATAAACTATCATGGGAAAATGATAGTGTCAAGTGGGCGTTCATCTTTTGCTCATTATGTGACAATTTGATCTATTGGCACTTATCGTGGTATAAATCGGTTCAGTATGCTCGCCCACACAGTCAATCCATAGGGGAAGTTCCTGCTCCTCCACTAAATTGACAACGCAAGGAGATATAGATGGATTACGTACATTTGGGACGAACAGGACTTCAGGTCAGCAAGCTCTGCCTGGGGACGATGAACTTTGGAGCCATCACGACACCGGACGATAGTCACACCATCATGGACACGGCATTAGAGGCAGGGGTCAACTTTTTCGACACGGCTAATCGTTATGGGCGTGATGTCAAGCTGGGCCACACCGAGACGGTGATCGGCAATTGGTTTGCCAAGGGGGGCAGACGCCGGGGTCGGGTCGTGTTGGCAACCAAGCTCTACGGCCCAATGGGTGATGGCCCGAATGATAGGGGCTTATCTGCACTGCATATCAAGCAAGCTTGCGAGGCCAGCCTCAAGCGCCTCCAAACGGATTACATTGACTTGTATCAGATGCACCATGTTGATCGTAACACGCCCTGGGAAGAAATTTGGCAGGCGATGGAGCAACTCGTTCGTGAGGGCAAAGTCCTGTATGTGGGTAGCAGCAACTTTGCCGGTTGGCATATCGCACAGGCCAACGAGATCGCCCGCCAGCGCAACTTTATGGGCTTAGTAAGTGAACAGAGTCTCTACAACCTGGCGGAACGAACCATCGAAATGGATGTCGTTCCAGCCTGCGCATCCTATGGCCTTGGTATTCTGCCCTGGAGTCCTTTGGCTGGTGGTTTGTTAGCAGGCACAAAACAAGGGGGGCAGCGTCGCCAGGGGGGACGGGCCGCCAAGATCCGCCAACAACGATCAGAAAGCGTCGAACAGTACGAAGCATTTTGTGAGGCATTGGGCGAAGAAGCCGCCAATGTTGCCCTGGCATGGCTAATCCACAATCCGGTGGTGGCTGCGCCCATTATTGGCCCGCGCACACTGGAGCAATTCACAGGCAGTTTGCGGGCAGTGGAGATCAAATTCACTGATCAGCAACTGCAACACCTGGATGAAATTTGGCCTGGACCAGGTGGCCCTGCACCTGAAGCCTATGCCTGGTAAACTAGCGTATAGCGGTGTGAGATGGCCTTGCACCGCGCCTATGAGTAAGCGAATGATCCGGCTGGGATTGGTTCTCATGCTGGCATCGGCCTGCAATTTACGGACGACGTCACCTGCTGCTGTCAGTCTGTCGCCGGCACAAACCCGACCAATTGAATCCACAGGCTGTATTGTGGATACTGCTGGCATATTGTATGTGGTGCAGGCAGGCGACAACCTGACCAACATTGCCCTGACGTTTGGCTCGACTATCAACGCGATTGCGACAGCCAACTGCCTTGCAAACCCCAATCGATTGGATCGTGGACAGCGCCTATATATCCCAGATAGTGTGCCGGGTGAAAGCCCTTGCCCAGTAAGCGATTCCGTTGGCACGAACTTCGTCACCATAGTCCCCAGTACCAATCTGGGTAGTCGTTGCCTCCAGGTCAGAAGCAACATGACGGTCAATATAATGTGGCCTAATCCACCAGCAGATCTGATCGAGGTGACGTTTTATCGTGCCAGCGCCCAGCTACTTCGCCCCGATGTGATTGGTGTCGATAGGACCCTGGATGATGGTTTTTCGGTGCAATGGCGAACGATAGTCGGAACACCGCCTTCGTTGATCTATGCAGTTGGTGAGGACGGGAGGCAGAGTGATCCGATTGGTGTTGTGGTACATTAATTGCCAGCGTGCAAGACAAACGCCCAGCCCGTTTTGCTAACGGCAACCCGACCCATTTGGTTTTATCTGGGCATAACATCACACATCTCTTCCCGCTACCCGATGTAATTTTGTGTTAATTCATATCTTGATCCATATACTCATGCCCCCTCCTGCGCCATCTGTTGGTTGACAATGCGGACAGATCATAACCTGGCTTCCTACCCACGCGGACCATAGACCCGCATGGCATTGTCGTGCATGGCTTTACTGCGGACGGCCTTGCTTTTATCCGCCAGGAACGTTTCCAGGATGTTGATTTGCAGTTCAATGCTGCTCGTCTCTAATGCACCCACTTCACTCACAGGCCAGTTTGTGCCAAACATCAGCCGATCCTCGCCATACATTTTCCATAGAGATGTCAGTGCCCTGACGTAACGGTCTGGATCAGGGATCGCCGCGAACTGCGCTGGCCAGTTACCCCCCACTGCCGTCGTGCTCAGACGATGCGTATCCGACACTTTAAGGTGGATGTTCGGTTCAGCCGCAGCAACTTCCATCTCTGCCCGCCATATTCGTTCAACCTCAAAGGTCTGTGGTTTGCCTGCCCAGTGGTTCATGACAATCGACATCTCCGGTACAGCATGAGCAAGCTCTGCCACCCCATGTGCCGCAATCCCCAATGTATCCAGCATCAGACCCCACTTTGACATCTCACGCAGATTATCAAGAACATCAGGCTTGAGCGATTCGAGACCTGGTTCAGCATCGGCCTGGAAGACATTCCCGCCGATGCGCAGTCCCACAAACGTCGGCCCAGCTAATTGATCAAGTTGGGCTGTGAAGTCCGCTGTGGGCTGCGTGACATCCAGCCGCCCAACCACCGACAGCAGCTTCTCGCTGGCTTTGACCTGTCGCAGCATCCATTGATTGGACTGGATGATCTTATCGACCGGTGTACCACCGCTCGCCTCGATGACAACAATCTTGTCCACCCGTTCGCCACCCGCTGTCGCCATGTAATCCTCGACCAGACAATCAACGTGCATCCAGCCGATGTCCGCCGGGGGGAAAACCCCCGCATCGTTCATAGGTGGGCCCGTGCGCGGCAGTTTCCACAGATGAATATGTGTATCAACAATCGGTGCTTGGGTGGTCATGGTGTGTCCATTTTGTTTGGGTTGAGATACTGGAGGGATTATAGCAGATTGGGGAAGTCATGTTTTGGGAGCATTATTTCCGGGGGTTGGGCTAGAAAAACAATATATATGGCTCGTCGGAACAAAAAGAGATTGCCCCCTAGCAGTCTATCTGCGAACAAGCAGTGAGGAAGCACAAAATCCAGGACAATCTGAGTGGTCGTTATGCAAACAATCGTCCGGGGTATCGGCAGATGTTGGAAGATGCTCGTGCTGGACTGTTCTCACATGTCGCTGTGGAAAATGCAGAATGCTTTGGTCACAATGACACTGAAGCATTGGTGGCAATTGATCAACTGCACAAATTAGGTATCGCTATTCGTTTTGCAGATTATCCTGATTTAGATCCAATAGACCCGGATGATCACATATTTGTTAGCTTATCTTTTACGCTGGCACGCCGCGAATCAATCAAACTGGGACAACGTGTGCGGGGCGGTCTTCATGTGAAACTGCGTTCCGGTGGTTTCGTCGGTAGAGTACCTGATGGCTACATTAACTGCGAGGAAAAATCTGATCAGGTTGATCCTGATCTCATTCCACTTATCCGCGACAGCTATACCGATGAGATGGGTGACAAACTGGGACGAATGCGTCCTGATAAGCGTGCAGACCTTGAGCGTAAGCTAAAAGAAGTTGATGATAAAGAAGCGCGTGCATTGCGTTTGTACACCATGGGCAAGATTAGCGAGCGTGTTTGGGATAATATGTGAACAGAATGGCAGGCGTTCGCTCAGACATGCACTCAAATCAATTGAGACTCAAAATGATATTCATGTTGGAAATCTTGATACCGCACTCACCATAATTTCAAAAGTGGGTATACTATATAGTAAGCTGGAGCGCGACAGTCAAAAGAAACTGTTGTGTGAGATGGTCAAACGGGTTGTCGTTTGTCCGGAAGGAACCATACTTCGGATGGAATTGCTACCACCGTTTGCGTAGCTGAAAAAAGTAACAGATCGCATGCGCTACGGTAGCGAGGATGTCGAGAAAAAACAAAGACTAGCACCCTCGCTGGTCTCTCATTAGGTGAACCTTGCGTCGTCTTGTATTTGGCTTGATAGGTACGATCCAGAATATCCTATGTCGCCTCATCAATATCATCGTTTTCAATGATAACAACCTCCTGGGAATCGGGAACATGGACTGCAACCTTTGGGTTGTAGATTAAGTTACGTGCCCAGCAGGTTTTGGGATGTCCATCAAAATGCACCCCATTCCTGTACCAGATTCCCTACAGCGGTACCGTGTGCGGTTGTTCATGGCCATCAACAGGAGCAATCCAGTGATAGAGGGTCTCAGACATGCGTTTAGCAATTTAATAAGGCAACGGTTGTCGTGGGCAGTTCGTAACCATCTGGATTTTGTGGCGGTATGGGTTTAGGAATAGTGAGATCATCAAGAAGCATAGTATAGCCCCTGTCCCTGAAAGCACAAAACCTGAAAATCCTTATATCCCGATGGGTTTTATGAGATCAACCATACATACAGAACATATTGCTGCCCATATGTTCACCCAGATTAGAAAATTTGTTCTATAATGAGACTAGATGGTATGTAGCGTTTGGCCGCGGCTCTGAATGATGCAGCGGAGGCCGTTATTAGCCGGAGGGTGAGGCTGATTCGCTACATACCATTCATCAGAAAACAACTCAGGAGGTCAACCATGACGCGCCGCTATACATCAGACGAACGAGAGACAGCACTGGCACAGCTAGAGGCCAACGACAGCAACCATTGCTCGCAAACGGGTGTCTCCGCCCAGACTTTGCACAAACAGGCCGAACGTACCCGACGACTCTATGACAAACTATGCCAGTTGCAAGAGCAGCTGGCCATCAATGCACAAGCACTTGCCGAGGCCATTGACACAGCAATGGATGATGCCCCTTTGAACCAGTTGACGTCGGCGCTTGGCGTTGTGACAGATCGTTATATCAAGTTGGATAAACTACTCGCGCAGACCCATGTTGATGAAGAAGAACAGGTGATACGGATTGAATACCAATATCCAGACGGTTCCTTGCATGATGCCCCACCCTGGGCAAATAACGATATTGAAGTCGAAGGCCCGTTATCGGGTGGTAGCCTGCGGCCGGCGTTTTGGGAAGACGGAAACGGGCAAGCTGCTGATATTGGATCAGATTTTGCAGCATCACGCGACCTGCTGGTGGCTGGCTCCCACCTATCCAATGACGAGCCAGGTGTGGATATCTTTGAAGACGATGTTTCGCAGTTTGCGCGGTTTGACGATTAAAGAAAGCGAACGTCGCATCCGCTTTGCGCAAGGTGGCATGATTGAGGTCAGAAGTACATCCCGACCTGACAACCTACGGGGAATGGGGCTGGATTTTGTGGTGCTGGATGAGGCGGCCCATATGGAGCCGGCGGTTTGGTCTCAGGTTGTGCGGCCTATGCTGCTAGATCATCGGGGGGGAGCATTGTTCTTGTCGTCACCGCTTGGACACAACTGGTTCTGGGAATTGTTCAAGGTTGGGCTTGATCCCGAAGAACCGGATTGGCAGTCGTTCCAGTTCCAGTCGCAGGACAACCCCTTCGTTAATCCGTCAGAGTTGGTGCATATCCAGCAGGACACACCAGACCGTATCTTTCGCGAGGAATATCTGGCACATTTCATTGCCGATGCAGGACAGGTCTTTCGGGGAGTCGCTCAAGTCGCCACTGCACCAACCCATGCCCAACCTATCGCTGGACATCGCTACATCATGGGCGTAGATTGGGGACGTGAACACGACTTCACTTGCATCGTGGTGGTGGATGCTGATACGGGGCAGATGGTGGCGTTGGATCGTTTTAACCAGGTGGGGTGGTCGTTGCAGCGGGAACGGCTCAAGGCACTGGCAGACACATGGCGTCCGGTGACAATTTGGGCAGAGCACAACAGCATCGGATCGGTCAATATTGAAGCCCTGCAAGCCGAGGGACTCCCGGTGCGGCCTTTCCAGACGACTGTCCGCAGCAAGGGACCACTGATTGAAGGCTTGGCGCTGGCAATCGAGCAAGGGCGGATTCGCTTGCTGCCAGATGAGGTGCTGTCGAATGAACTGGTGTCGTATAGGATGGAACGTATGGCAGGCGGCTATCGCTATGGGGCGCCAGCGGGCAGGCACGATGACACAGTGATTGCGACGGCCTTAGCATGGCATGGCGTCCGCATGGGGGGCCTAAAAGTCGACTTTGCTTAGTTTAGATTGGTGCGGATTGTGCCAGCCTGCTTTGATGGGAAAATAATATAAAGGGGATCTACGCTAAGGAGTGTGTGGTATGCGGGGTCTTATTGTCTGGTGGCCCGCCTATGCGTCCGTCGGATCAAAAACAGGTCTATGCTCGTTCCGGCTGGACAATTCCCATGCCAGAGATGATTCTTGATTTGCCGGATGATGATTTGCGGCGGCATGGGGACGGGGCAACGCGGTAATGTAATCGTTCGTTCATTGTCGGCTTATTCCTATAATTGTGTGGGGATGATCTTTGCGTCGCGCCGGACATTCATTGAAATTGATTATATTTACGAGATTCTACGAGAAGATGGATATAATAGAATCAGTGTTGGTGAGGTGATGTTCTATAAGCTAGAGAACAAGCCCCAACACGTTGCTCAGATCATCCATATAGATTGGATGGGCAGCGTGCCAAGGGTTCGCGTCATCAGTAAATGAGGTGCTGACCCCAAATTTGAACACTTCATGGACGATGTACCAACCACTTTGGTAAACCAATGAATGGGGTTTTGGACGGAGCGTGTGTTACGACGATGTAGCAATTAATTGATATGGTTGAAAGTGACCTATTTGTGGGAAATCTGTGGGTTTTGAGTGGATTCTCAAGTGTGATCAAACCGTCAAAGCGTTGACCGAACTCTGCCAGGTAACCCCACCAACCAGCAGGGGATCTATGAACGGCTAGTGGCGATGGAGGAAGCTGATACCAATGCACCACACACCCATCACTATGATCCGGCTGTCACGGCTTATCTCTACATTCATGTTTATGAGGCAGGCAACTTCCTCTGGGCAATGTATCTGGCAAAGCACCTGCATGAAAACAGGATTGATACTGTTTCTAACCCTCGTTAATTTTTGCCCTGGGCAATCGCTTCAAAATGAACATTCATGTCACAACGGCTCAAAATAGACCTATAGGGACAAACCTGAAAAACGAACACGCGACGGCGTGTCCCTACCAACAGGTTATGAACCATTCTGGACTAGATAAAAGATTTGGTGCGATCACCCTGAATTTTTGCCACTGCTACATTTTGATCAGCAATGCCATATGTTACTATAGGGCTCTAATCTCAAGAGGAGGGGATCGTCATGGCGACAGGATTGACTGACTTTTTTCACTATAATCTGTGGGCAAATGGACGCTTGTTGGATGCGTGTTCCCAGTTGACCGATGCTCAACTAGACTTTACTAGCAAAGGTGTCTATGGTAGTATCCGCGAAACACTCATGCACATCTTTATGGCTGAAGAAGGGTATGCACGACACTTCAATTTCACAAGCGAAGCTCCTCGCCTGCCACTCAAAGAATACACTGAATTTGCTGGATTTGATGAACTGCGGCGACGGGCTGAACGGTCAGGCAAGGAATTGATTGCCATGTCGGAGCAAGCCAAGTTGAGTCAGATCCTCCATCTTGATGGTGGAACCTATGATGCGGAGGTCATCATTGTGCTGATGCAAGCCGTGAATCATGGCATTGACCATCGTTCTCAGATTGCCACGCTGTTGAGTATCCAGGATATTGAATTACCTTCACTGGATAGCTGGTCATATAACGATGCCATCCGCTAGAGTACCGAGAGGAAATGACCTTATTACACTGGCCCTTTCAGACATGCCCCTATCCTTCTTCCTGGCTTCTCTAATTAGGATGCTGACTGAGCAAGATAGATTTGTATGACACTACTGAGTCCTGGTATAGTCTGCCTTTAACATCACGATAAGAGTCGATTAAGACCCTGCCACATCCACTTGAAAAGTAAGATGGCAGGCGTATAATGCACCCGATTGTAATTTATTTGGTTACTAAATGGCAACGCGCTCACTTTCTCAAAGACAATGGTTTAATTCCCGTCGTGGTCGGATTCTCCAAGAAAACCTGACGGCTTATCTGTTTCTGGCTCCGGCAGGTTCCATTATCTTCCTGTTTGGCTTGTTCCCGGTTGCCTTTGCTTTTTTCGTCAGCCTTCACAAATGGCGGCGTTTCCCAGAAGAATACGAAGGTCTCGATAGCTATGTCGAGGCAGTGGGAAACATGGCTTTTGTTGCTTTTTTCTGGCTGGCGTTGGGCGCATTGGCCTTTGCTGGCTTTACGGCATGGCGTTTGTGGCGTGCCACACGAGACGAACGGCTAGGATTGCTAAACATCATCCCGGCGCTTATCGTAACCGCGGCGATTTTCGCTTGGGTGGATTGGTTCTTCCGGCTGTTGCCCGTTATCATGGCAATTCCCCAGCGCATCCTCGGTCAGCAAGCCACCCAGCAAAAATTCGTGAACGAGTTTCTGGCTAGTTTCCGTTATGAAAATGTGCTGGAAGCCGCCAATTTGATGCTACCGTTAATTATAGCGGCGGGTTTGATTGTCGTCTTTTTCCAGACGAGGGTCAAATTGGAAGACAATCTGCAATATTTGATCCTGTCGGTGACGATACTGGTCGCGCTGGTGGCTGGTAGTTTGTTGATGCAGCTCACGCTGGACGAGATCAACATTGCCATTGAAGATGCACGCGCTGATGGCCAAACACCCGGGGTCTGGGTGCAGATCATCCTTATCAGTACGGGAGCAGGGCTGATCTTTGCCGCGCTCTGGTTGTGGCAACAGACGGTGAAGGCCGGTTCAAACCGAGAGTTTGTGCTGAGGGGTCTGGCGACCATTGCCCTGGTGGTAGGGAGCTACTTCCTGATTACGCAGCTTCCACGTGCCCTAGCCGAAGCCGATGAAGATGTTTTGCAGGGCTTTGGCGTGACGGTGATGTACTCGGTCTTTTCTGTGCCTATCCAGTTGACGTTTGGGTTGGGGCTGGCCGTGCTGCTGTTTCAGAATATCAAAGGAAAATCGTTCTTCCGCGTGGTTTATTTTCTGCCTTATATCACACCTTTTGTCGCCACCTCAACTGTGTTTGCGCTGTTATTTTCTCATCGTTCTGGGTCTCCTGCGAACCAGTTATTGACTGGATTGGGACTAGATGAACAGGCGTGGCTGTTGGAACCAGACGGCATCTTTAAGATTATGTTTGGTGATGCTGTGCCAGATGCGCTGGCAGGGCCTGGGTTGGCGCTGGTCGTGATTATTATCTACAGTATCTGGACGTTCGCAGGGTATAGCACCGTCATCTTCCTGGCAGGGCTGGGCAACATCCCCAATGAACTGTATGAAGCTGCCAAAATTGATGGAGCAAACAACTGGCAAAGTTTCCGCAATATTACGCTGCCGTTATTGTCACCAACGACCTTCTTCCTCATCCTCATTAGTACCATTGGCACCTTCCAGGCATTTACGCAAATCTTCTTGATGCGGCGTCCAGGAGCATTTGATGCGGTGGATACTATCAACATCTTTATTTATGAAGAGGTACGCGATGCCCGGCCAGACTTTGCCTATGGCTCGGCGATGGCCTTTGTTTTGTTCGCTGTCATTTTGACTTTAACCCTTATCCAGAATCGCATCGTCGGGCGCAGGGTGTTCTATGGCTGATTTGACCCAAACCACCGCTTCCAGCGAGGCAACGCTTACGACTTTGGTTACACGCCCATCGCAGCCTTTTCCCTGGAACAAGGTGTTGACTTATAGCATCCTGATTTTCGGCATGATCCTGGCAGTACTGCCCTTCCTATGGATGCTTAACTGGTCGTTGATGAAAAACATTGAAGTCACTCGTGGGATGTTCATCCCGCCGCAACCAGACTTTAGTAACTATACCAGAGCCTGGGAAATCGCAGGGTTTGATGAACTGATGTGGAACAGCGCCCGCATTGCCGCTATCTCGATTTCGGGTTTGCTGCTGTTCTGTATCCCGGCGGCTTATGCCTTCGCCCGTATGCGCTTCTGGGGACGCAATGTCCTTTTTGGCGTTATGTTGGCAACGATGATGATCCCCGACATCGTCACGCTGATTCCAAATTTTCTGACGGTGGTGTGGATCAGCCGTTTAAGTGAGAGCATCTTTGGAGAAGCCGGTGCATGGTTAGGAAATTGGCCTTCATTGACCATTCCCTTCATGGCGTCGGCCTTTACGATCTTCTTGCTGCGCCAGTTCTTCGCCCAGATTCCTGGTGATTTGTGGGATGCCGCCCGGATTGATGGCGCAGGGCATTGGCGCTTTATGACCAAGATTGTGCTGCCCTTGTCGCGGGCACCCGTTATGACGGTTGTCACCTTCTCATTTATTGGTTCTTGGAATTCGCTGTTATGGCCTTTGCTGGTGATTGACCCTGGCGACGATTGGCAGCCAGTGGCCTATGGCCTGACACGCTTTGTGCAGCAGGATGCGGGTGATGAATTCCATTTACAGATGGCGGCTTCCGTCATCATGATTTTGCCGATTGTGATTCTGTATTTCTTTACGCAAAAACAATTCACTGAGGGAATCTCGACGACAGGACTCAAAGGCTAAGCTCTGACCCCCACACCGCATTCGTGGTGTTTGTTTTAGGGATTACCGGGACGGGGGTGTTCCGGTAGTCGTTTTTGTATGAATTACATAAGGAGTGAACGAATAATGAAACGATTTATGACCCTGGTGGTGGTGATTGCCGCGCTTAGCATCACCACCACCACCGCCCAAATGATTGAAATTCCCGATGAACTGCCAGATGGTATCACCATCGAATATTGGCACGAATGGGATGGTCGTCAACAAGAAGGGATTGATGCTATCATCGATGCCTTCAACGCCAACAACGAATGGGGCATTACCGTTGAGCAGGTTCAGCTTGGCAGCACTGGCCCATTGCTTGATTCACTAAGTGCGGGTATTGTCAGCGGCGAGCTACCAAATCTAGTGGGCGCGATCTTTGCAAACAATGTTCAGGGTTTTTATCTGGATGGTGTTGTGATCCCGCTAGATGAATACATGAATCATCCGGTTTGGGGCTTCACTGATGAAGAAATGGCTGATCTGAATGAAGGTCTGGTGAATGTCAACCGTATTGGTGGTGAACCCTTCAATAATCAGCTTTTCGCATGGCCCATTGGCCTTTCGACAGTGGTCATGTCTGTCAATCTGGATATGTTGGCTGATATGGGTTTCGACGGCGCGCCAACCGATCTGGCAGCCTTCCGCGAAGTGGCCTGTGCTGCTGCTGAACTGGAAACAGACAATGGCGATGTTCAGGGCTTCCCGATCCGTATTGCTGCATTTGACCTCTTCTCTTTCATCCGTGCCAATGGTGGCGTTGTCTTTGATGAAACGGAAAGCCGATATGTATTCACTGATGATGCTACAATTGAGGTGCTGCAATTCTTCCAGGACCTGTTCAATGATGGTTGTGCCTATATCCCGGATGGCCCGTATGTTAACACGGCTGATTTTGCCTTTGGTTTGAACCCGATGGCTGTGGGTAGTAGCGTTGGTGTGCCGTTTATCCAGGGAGACATTGAAGACAGTGAAAGTGGCATTGAAAATTGGATCAATACCACCGTGCCTTGGAGCGAAGATAACCGCACCCTGATGCTGTCTGCCCGTAGCCTAGGGCTGATCACAGCTTCACCAGAAGAACAGCTAGCCACCTGGTTGTTCATCAAGCATCTGTCGTCAACGGAGTCGCAGGTTATATGGACAGAACATGCACAATACCAGCCCTTTACATACTCTGGTCTGGAAGGTGTATCAACCGAATTCCTGGACGCAAATCCACAGTTCAGTTCGATCCGCGAAGCGCTGCTTGATCCCAATATCAATGTCTGGGTTCCGCCAATCCATCTCAATACGGGGGATGTGACAGAAGCCGTAGAAGCGATGATCGTTGACATTACTACAGGTGGCGTTGACATAGCAGAAGCCGCCGCAATCGCCGAAGAAGCTGCCAACGAAGCATTTGAAGAGGGTATGGAAGAGCTCGAGTAGCTGTTGTGACGATAAAATCACAAATGGTGTGCCTCATCCGGGGCGCACTATTTTGTATTTATATTTCAATGTATGTAAGGTAGAATAGCCGTCCCTATTGGTGAGATAATTGACTATGAGATGGCATAGCGTTGTGTTGCTGTTGCTGGCGGCGTGTGCACCCAGCACGAACCGGATTGAACTGACAGCAGTCAGTTTGATGACGGATACCCCACCGACCCCAGAGTTCATCGTCCAAAGTGAGAACCTACCTATGACTTGTGTCGAAATCCAACCCGCATCAATCATCTCGACGAACGAAAGCTTAGCTATTCTGCAAGCCCAGTTTGACAAAACGCTCAAACTCGCAGTCGATAGTCAGTTTATTGGTTCGGATCTGATTGACGTGACCTATGGTGAGGTGTTGGAACCCGTTCGGGTGTGCATTACGGCAGAGATCGAACCAGGTGTGCATATCGCCAATCTCCAAGTCGGCGCAACCTCTGGACGAGTTTATGCTTACAGCTGGGGATTCATCGTGGAGTGACAGGTAAGGAAGGGTTGGATATACAGCTTGTTTAGTCCTCTTCTGATAGAGAAGGCAGGTTGAGTAATTCTTCAATCGTCAGTTTTCCGTACAAATCTTCTGTGATAAGCTTAGCATATCAGCATAGAATTGTTGTTCACATTCCCATGATCTACCGCTATCAGCGAGGCAAATCGCATAAGTAGCACAGGCCTTAGCCGCGCCTTCTGTGATTGATACTTCACATAGAAAAGGCGGAATCACTTCCTCAGATTGTGAGTAAGTTAGGGAAGTGTTCAGTAAAAGACTCATGATGAGCAGCAAAACTGTGACAGTGTTCTTGGACAACCACAGGCGAGCTTTTATCATAAAGTAAAACGTAACTCCTTCTTATAGACGATACTGCATCAAGGGGAGCATTTCGCCAGGACGGATGGGGTTTTCGCTTTGCCCAATCCGACGGGCACCCATCGCTTCATAGAAGGTTTCAGCGTAGGGGTCGCTGCTGATGAATATGGTTTGGTAGCTGTGTTGGCGGGAAATCGTGACGGCATGCTTCCATAGTTTGCGTCCAAACCCCCCGCCAATGGCATCAGGAGCGATGAACATATACTCCAGTTCCACCGCGCCATCTTCCAGATCCTGCAGGCCATAAAAACCCATGACCGTATCGCCTGCCTCCAGCACAAACACAAAATTGTTTTCGATATACTCCGGGGTGATGGTAAGATCATTGCGAGAGGCTTCGATAATCGTCGGGGCATAGTTCCAATGAGCTTTAGATTTGAGGGCGAGTTCACTGAGGAGGGCAGCTTCGCTGGGGTCTGCCCGCCGAATAGTAAATGGTTCTGCCATAACCACGCCAGCGTACCTTTCATAGTTTGAATCTATGACGCATTATTATGGCAGGTTTTGCGTAATCCGCAATTGTGTTCTGTTAGTTTTGTTCGTGCCGAGATTTGTCTCCACGATGCCGCAGGATGTTGTTGATATAGCGCTTCATCTTTTCCTGGGTAGAAGGCTGATTGCAGCGTGCCAGTTGGATCAAGTATTGTTCTTCCGCCTCATGCAACAATTCGTCTTGATGGGCAACTACCAGGGCTGTAACCGGATCAGAAAAGCGTTTCATGATCGTTACTCCTTGTGAACAAATTCACATTGTCTTAATTCCAGCCTATGTGATTTATGCAAAATCGTCAATAGATGGTACTATCCCGTCATGCTAACACATTCAGTCAGAGCAGAATTCACGCCCAACTAATTGCTAATGTAGGGTTTTCTATGAGTGGTTGCATGTGCACGGCTTCGCCTGTAATTTCATAGGGAATGTCGTGTTCTCGACAATGAATCCCTATGGCAAGGGTGTATCGCTTGGTTGATCCTCGTGTTGAATGCCTCGCATTGTAACATATGCTCCCTACATTTATAATCGACGGTGCGATGGAAATAGTATTTTCAAAGGAGCAAATAGATGTCAGATTTTTTACCCATTACTGATGAGTGGTATCATCCGTCTGAAGGGGTGGTTGCCAACGCCCATATCCAGGATTATGAGGCGTTGTATGCTGAAGCCATGAGCGACCCAGCGGCATTCTGGGCGAAGCGTGCCGAAGAAAGCCTAGAATGGTATGAAAAATGGGATCGGGTGCTGGATGATAGCAATGCACCCTTCTACAAATGGTTTGTGGGGGCCAAAACCAACATCGTCCACAATGCGGTTGATCGTCACCTGAAGACCTGGCGGCGGAACAAGCTTGCCATCATCTGGGAAGGCGAAGACGGCGAAAAACAGACCTTTTCTTATTGGCGACTCGCGCAAGAGGTGAATCGCTTTGCGAGCATCCTCAAAAGCATGGGCGTGAGCAAGGGGGATACGGTCACGATTTACATGGGGCGTGTGCCAGAAATTGTGTTTGCGATGTTGGCTTGTGCCAAGGTCGGTGCACCGCACAGTGTCGTTTATGGTGGTTTCAGTGAGCAGGCGTTGGCAGATCGCATTGAAGATGCGCAAAGCCGGGTGGTTGTCACCTGTGATGGGGCATGGTTGCGTGGCAAGATCGTCCCCCTGAAGGATACAGTTGATGAGGCCATCAGCCGAACGCCGATTGTTGAGCATGTGATTGTGGTCAAACGCACTGAACAAGAAGTCCATATGGAGCAGGGACGCGACTACTGGTATCACGATCTGACGGGATTGCCGATTGCGACAACCCAAGTCGAAACAGAAGTCATGGATGCCGAAGACCCCCTATTTATCCTTTATACCTCTGGGACGACGGGCAAGCCCAAAGGGGTGTTACATACACACGGCGGCTACCAATTGTATACCTCAACGACGCTCCAATGGGTGTTTGATCTCAAAGATGATGATCGTTGGTGGTGTGCGGCTGACCCTGGCTGGATCACCGGCCATAGCTATATCGTTTATGGGCCGTTGATCTTGGGTGCAACCAGCATCATTTATGAAGGAGCGCCGACTTATCCCTATCCAGATCGCTGGTGGCGGATTGTCGCTGACTATGGCGTAACCATTCTCTATACCGCGCCGACGGCTATTCGTGGCTTGATGCGCTTTGGGGATGCATGGCCCAATCGTCATGATCTGAGCAGTTTACGCTTGTTGGGTAGCGTGGGGGAGCCGATTAACCCGGAAGCCTGGAAATGGTATCATACCGTTATTGGCCAGGAACAATGCCCGATCATGGATACCTGGTGGCAAACCGAAACGGGCGGTTTCATGATTACACCCATGCCCTGCGTTGGCCTTAAACCGGGCAGCGCGACTCGCCCATTCCCGGGTATCAATGTTGACGTGGTTGATGAAGATGGTAACTCCTGTGGGCCAAACGAGGACGGCAAACTCGTCATCAAGGATCCCTGGCCAAGCATGTTGCGCACCGTCTGGGGCGACCCGGATCGTTATGTGGCGCAGTATTGGAGCGAATACAAAAAACAGGGTTGGTACCTGGCGGGCGACTCGGCACGTAAGGACGACGATGGCTATATCTGGGTCATCGGCCGCATCGACGATGTGCTAAAAGTCAGTGGTTATCGTCTAGGCACAGCCGAGGTAGAGTCCGGGTTGGTGAGTCATAGCGCTGTTGCTGAGGCGGCTGTGATTGGTGTGCCGGATGAACTGCGGGGCAATGCCATCAACGCCTACTGCATCCTGGTAGCAGGCGTAACATCATCTGATGAACTGGTCGAAGAGCTCAAGCAACATGTTCGGCATGAGGTTGGGCCGATTGCTGTGCCAACAGTGATCGAATTTGTCGATTCGCTCCCTAAGACTCGCTCGGGTAAGATCATGCGTCGTCTGCTTAAAGCACGGGCCATGGGCCTGCCGGAAGGCGATACTAGTACGCTCGAACAGTAAGTGTGATACACTCCAACTGAGAGGTGGCAACCTGTCAGCTCTCGTTTCTGGTCAGTTGATTTCAGGAGTAAACAGGTGGATCCATCTGTGCGCGAAGGGATGTCGCTCGAAGCATTTCTGCGTGAGGGCAGTCGGCACAAATTTGAACTTATTAATGGGGAAAGGGTCGATCTGTTGCCTCATAATGGTGGTCATACATTTATCATTCGCCTGCTATTTCGCTTGCTGGATCACTTTGTTATTCAGCACGGACTTGGCGATGTCTTCATTGAAATGACCTTCATTTTACCAGATACCTTTGATTCGAGTTGGGTAAAAGGTTCGCGAACCCCGGACATTTTGTTCTTTACAGCGCAACGATTTACTGCCTTTGAGGCTGCTAATCCAAATTGGTATAAGACACCTGTTGATCTTGTGCCCGATCTCGTTATTGAAGTGGTTTCTCCCCATGATTCGTTTAGTTATGTGAATGAAAAAGTTCGGCTCTATCTTGCTGATGGTGTGCGCGTCATCTGGGTTGTTGATTCACAGAGGCAGCGCATGACTGTTTATGAGCCTGATTTAGAACGTGGCATGGAACTATCGGGTGATGGCGTGCTGGATGGTGGGGAACTGCTGCCCGGTTTCAAGCTCAGTCTGCCAGAAATATTCAACTTCTAGCATCGCTATCAGGATGGAAGCGTTTGTTGACCCTGCCGATCTTGTTCAATCAGGGCGACTGCTTCATAGAAAATTGGGATGGCGACACCATTGAACTGAAGGTTCGCCTTTAGCGGGGAGTCATGGGTTCCCTAAGACTTGCTCGGGTAAGACTGCTTAAAGCACGGGCCATGGGCCTGGATACCAGTACGCTCGAACAGTAAGTGTGATACACTCCAACTGAGAGGTGACAACCTGTCAGCTCTCGTTTCTGGTCAGTTGATTTCAGGAGTAAACAGGTGGATACATCTGTGCGCGAAGGGATGTCGCTTGAAGCATTTCTGCGTGAGGGCAGTCGGCACAAATTTGAAATCATCAAGGGTGAGAGGAAGGATATTTTGCCTACCCCTTCAATACACAGCGAGATAATCCAAACGGTGTTTATTGCGCTTTTCATGTTTGTCCAAGCACAAAAGCTTGGGAGGGTATATAGCGAAACGACCTTCATTTTACCTGATAGCTATGATCCTCATTGGGTGAGGGGATCACGCATACCTGATGTAATGTTTTATGCCGGGGATCGAGTGGCAGAGTATAAAGCAGAGCATGAGAACTGGCATAAGCGCCCATATCCCCTCATACCAGACTTAGTTATTGAAGTTGTATCATCCAATGATTCCTTCAGTGCCGTTAATGAAAAAGTCGATTCCTATCTTGCTGACGGCGTGTGCGTTATTTGGATTGTCGATCCTCAACGGGAAATGGTTATTGTCCATGCGCTGGACGCTGAGTCACCTTTGAAACTATCAGGGGAAGATGCGTTGGAAGCTGAAGACTTGCTGCCCGGTTTCAAGCTCAGTCTGCCAGAAATATTCAACTTCTAGCATCGCTATCAGGATGGAAGCGTTTGTTGACCCTGCCGATCTTGTTCAATCAGGGCAACTGCTTCATAGAAAATTGGGATGGCGACACCATTGAACTGAAGGTTCGCCTTTAGCGGGGAGTCATGGGTTCCCTAAGACTTGCTCGGGTAAGACTGCTTAAAGCACGGGCCATGGGCCTGCCGATACCAGCACACTCGAACAGTAAGTGTGATACACTCGAACTGAGCGGTGGCAACCTGTCATCTCTCGTTTCTGGTCAGTTGATTTCAGGAGTAAACAGGTGGATACATCTGTGCGCGAAGGGATGCCGCTTGAAGCATTTCTGCGTGAGGGCAGTCGGCACAAATTTGAACTTATTAACGGGGAAAGGAAAGAGATTTTGCCTACTCCGTCTGACCATGGTTACATCATTCGCCTACTATTTCGCTTGCTGGATCACTTTGTCATCCACCATCGTCTTGGAGAGCTTTTCGCCGAGATGACTTTTATCCTTCCAGATCATTTCGATCCTCATTGGGTGAAGGGATCGCGTATCCCGGATCTGTTATTCTACACAGCAGAACGGTTCGCCGCCTTTGAAGCTGAAAACCCAGAATGGCGTAAGAGACCGCTAGACATTGTGCCCGATCTCGTTATTGAAGTGGTTTCCCCCCATGATTCATTTAGTTATGTGAATGAAAAAGTTCGGCTCTATCTTGCCGATGGTGTGCGCGTCATCTGGGTTGTTGATTCACAGAGGCAACGCGTTACTGTTTATGAGCCTGATTTAGAACGCGGCATGGAACTGTCAGGTGATTCTGTGCTGGATGGCGGGGAACTGCTGCCCGGTTTCAAAATCCGCCTGCCAGAGATCTTTGCGTGATAATATCTCCTTGGCCGGGGGATGTCTATCCATTGCAGTTCCTATCACCGTGCCACGACATCCAGCAGACAGTGTGCTGATTTTGGGATGAACCATGCCACTTTGCAGACGAGCAGAAACTCAGGAGCTTCCATTGCATCAATGACGTTCCTGCAAACAGTAAATTACCGGAGATATTCACCTAGCTATTGCGCGGCGGGCGACTTCCACGATAATTTCGCACACCCGATTTGAATGCTGAAACGGTGCGCCGATTTCAACAATCATACGGACAATTTCAGGATCCGTATCTGCCAAAACCGCGACAATCTCCTGCTCAAGATTCAGCAGCCGAAATTCTGGCATCTCAATCCGTCTTTCCATCAACTGGGGAAAATACTGCCACCAGAACTGATCAACGATCTGGCATTTCTTGGTGAATATCTCGGCAGCTTTCCGCTGCGCCTCGATTTCGCCCCGTACTGTGCCCTCATATCGCTTCCACGCTTCGGATGAAGTCATCTGCAAAGCTTCTGTTTGGATTGCGAACTGGAGAAATATGACCGTCAGTATGATGTCCTCAACGATATCATCGAGTTCAACTTCATAGTACGCTACAAATTTCTTATAGAGTTCCTGCTCGATTTCGTCAGCAATTTCATCGGCAAAGGTTTCCCAATAACGCCCCATACCCGATACAAATGTCGCATGGCTATTCCCAGTATATTCGTCATTTGCCCAATCTTGCAAGGTCTCGTATTGAGTTAGGAGCAACATCGGATCGGCCTGTTTGCTGTACACATAACCAGAGGAATCCCAGGGCGGATCATGACCATGATCAAGGGTATACCTCACGCCGCTAATCACCCACCATGCAAAGCGGATTCCAGCAATCTCATAAAGCGCCTCACGCATTTGACGTGTAAAGATGATGTCTGCCCTATCATTGGGTAGGGCGATGTGCCAATTCCCTGTTCCAAGATGATCCAGCAATTTCTCTTCGGGTAATCGTGTGATGTCAATGCTATCCATATGACTCAATAAGTAAAGTGAAGGTTGAGAGATATTCTTACCAGCTAAATCCTGATGATACCATATACTTCCAAAAATTTCATGATCTTTCAGCCAATCTGTGCTAAACTAAAAGTATCGCTATCGAACTAAGTTAGGAATGCAGACCATGGCAGAAATTCACGACATCAAGGAATACACACGCTGCATTTACAGCAAAATTGAACCGAATATCCGTCACTTGCTGATGACCGAAGCGTCACGGAAGGCAGTTGATGAGTATATTGAGATTATGGAGTCCTTTATGGATAATTATGAAGAAGACCAAGTTATCCATACCTTGATGGACAGCTCGGTTGGTGTGCAGCCAATCGCCCATATCTTTTCACGCACCCGTAAACTAATAAAAAAGTATCCGCAAGCAAACCGCAATCAATCCGAGACCAAACTTGCGCTGATCTTACCTTCTATCCCCATGGTATCTATGATCGAGACGATGATGCGTGCATTTCCCCAATTGCAAACACGTATCTTCACACCGGGCCAGCAAGAAGAGGCCATTGCTTGGTTGCGCGAATGATATGTACTGAACGTTAGATTCTATGTGCCCTCGCCGAAGGGCACCGGTTTGAAATAGGGTTCCATATCGCTGATAGGCCGCCCGAAAGCAATTTTGGGATAGACATTGGCGTCCAGGCTGATGTTCACGTTGAGCAGCGCGGGTGAAGCCGGATCATCCCATAGCCACTTCACGGCATCGGCAATTTCGTCTTCGCTATCAATGCTCCCTCCAGGGATGCCATATGCCCCTGCGACTTTTGTGAAATCGGGTGCGCTGTACCCCCAAACAGAGGACTGAAAACGTGATTCAAAATGGCTGCTCTGGAATTGACGCAACATCCCATGGGCGCGATTATTGATGACGACCATTTTGATGGGTAGTTTGTGATGGACTATCGTCTGGAAATCTTGGATGTTGCATTGGAAGCCACCATCCCCTGAAACCACCACCACTGGCTTTGGAGAGACGACGAATGCTGCACCGATTGCAGCTGCCAGCGAAAAGCCCATAGATCCCATGCCACCACAGGTCAAGAAGCGTTGATGCGGTTGAACCTCAATCGATTGCGCTGCCCACATCTGATGTTGCCCCACATCAATCAAATACGCGGCAGCGTCTTGAGAAGCTTGTGAAAGCCTGTGCAGCAGCAGGTTAGGATTGATGCCATCAATGTCCTTGAGTTCGGCGGTATCGGGCCATTGAGTGCGGAGGTCGTCAATGCGCTGCAACCATGCCGCATAAGATTTGAACTTGCGACCCTGTGCGGCTTCAACCGCCCGAGTCATGAAATCGTGTAGATCCGCATGAATCGCCCGTACGCCTGTGATCCGGTTGTTCATCTCGCCTACTTGGGTATCAACCTGGAAGAAGACACGATCCCCCTTGAATTCAGTGGTTCTAGCCCCAGTCTGGCGAATATCCAGCCGGCTGCCTAGAACCAAGACAAAATCACTCTCCATGATAGACATGTTCGACCAGCGGTTGCCATAGGCCCCGATGAAGCCTGCACGGAGCGGATCATCATAGGGTATAACGTCCACACCCATCAGTGAGCAGATTACCGGAATACCCGTTCGATGGGCAAATTGGCGTACGAGTTCAATTGAGCCAGATGCCTGCACACCGCCCCCAACCAGAATATAGGGCTGTTCGGCCTGGTTCATGGCCTCGAACAGTTCGTTGAAATCGAAGTCAAAGGGAGCAGGGATAGCGCGTGGTTTGCTTGTCACCACTGGAATATCATCAACAGAGACATCAATATCGGCGTACTGTATATCGAGAGGCAGATCAATCAGTGTTGGCCCCGGACGACCTTCCAGTGCTACTTCAAATGCCTTGACCAAGGTCTCCGGGATGTCTTCAGGGACGCGAACCTGCCACGCGCCTTTGGTGATGGGCTTGACCATTGGGATCACTTCCATCTCCTGGAATCCAAGCTGCCGAATGGGTCTGTCACCACGCATCTCGTGGCGGTTGACCGCACCAGAGAAGAAGACGGCAGGTGACGAGTCAAAATAGGCACTGCCAATCCCCGTTAGTAAGTTGGTGGTTCCTGGCCCTCCTGTAGCCATGGCAACGCCAGGGATCCCGGTTAGGCGTCCAACGGCATCAGCCGAAAACGCCGCCACCTGCTCATGATGCACACTGACAAGTTGAATGTCGGTGTGTAGATGGATGGAGTCCAGTATATAAGTAATCAGGCCACCTGTCAGTTCAAAGACATGGGTGACTCCCTGCTTCTCTAAAAATTTGGCAATATAATCGGATGCTTTCATCAGTTTTGATCACCTTCCGGTTGTTGTTACAGGCAGGGCACCATGCAATAATTATTTCGCGCCTGCTATTGTGTCTGTGACGCTCTGCTACGACTAGAAGTCGAACTTTCAGTTCGCTGCAGCTTCTACAGCACGCATGAGGAACCTCCCGCTACGTTAGGCTGTAGACCCGTCCGATCTGGCTCGATAAAGCCTTGCGAAAGCAAGGGCCTTGCTCTCGCAAGGATCTTGATTGCAGCATTGTGATCTCTATCGAGCCAGAGACCATAAGCACATGCCACCCAACGATCCTTGAGTGTTAAACCCTCGAATATCACACCACTCGTTGAGCAGGTTTTGGATGTGTAGGCGGGATCAACTTCACGTCCGGCGCTTCCGGCCTTGTACGTGAGGTATTGTTTGAAAATACGCCGAACCGAAGGTTCGCACCTACTATCCAAAATGCTCTTGCTGTGGTGTTGGTTTCTGACCCTATTGCGCACCCGCAGGTCTTCCAGCACGATCAGATCGTATTGTTCCACCAGATCGGTACTGAGCTTGTGCAGGCAATCCTGGCGCTGATTAGCCACATGCTCTTGCTGACACTGCACGCGAACTAAAAGTTCGAGCAACAAGGCTTTGCGACGGTTCTTGCGGGCCAGTGAATGTTGCAGAACCCGGAGTTTGGCCTGAGCTTGGCGGTAGTAGTTGGGGTTTTGAACCTTCTCACCCGCGCTGGTCGTGACCCATGCGGATACCCCGACATCCAAGCCAACCATTTGCTCGGTTTTCGGCCGCTTGGCTGGCTTTGGCATTTCAACGGAGAAACAGGCAGACCAACGCCCTGCCTTGTGGGTGATCCGCAGCGTCTTGATCTGGCAGGGAACGAACCCACCGATGGCTCGATGCCAACGCACAGCGATACGACCCACACCCGACACCTTCAGACGACGACCAGCCATCCTGAAGCCATTGCCATATTCTTTGAAGCCGATGCTGTGAAAGCGATTATGGCCTTTGAAACGCGGATACCCTGGTATCTCACCCTTCTTGACTCGACGGAAGAAGGCTTGAAAGGCCTTGTCGCAATCGGCTGCAACCACCTGCAAGACATGACTGTGAACGATCTGGGCTTGGGGAAAGGTCTTCTTATAGTGCTTCACTTTCCAAAGCTGAGCCGTTTTGCTCACACTCTCCTGCTCAAGCTGCCACGACCACTTGCGTTCTTTGTTGTCGAAGTGCCAAGCGCAGGCCAAGATTTGCCAGAGATTGCGCTCCTGGCTTTTGCCTGGATACAGGCGGTACTTGTCGGTCTTGAGCATCATTTCCCTTTTGGGGCGCGATCTACTTCTTATCAACAATTATATCAACGCTCAACTCTGGTCGAAACCCTCGACAATCGCCTCACCGCTGCCATTCAAATCGAACCGAAGGTTCGCCGCGGCTTGCGGCGGGCTCAAGCCCGTTTTTGTCAATGTCTTGTGCTTGTCTGCATGTAAAAAGAAGAAATTGACCGCTTCAATCTGCTCGGTCATTGCTTCTAGTGCCGTAAACTGGCCTGCTTCCATATACCAGCAGCCATACCCTTTCTTTGTCAAGAGACGAATGATGTCATTGGGATGATAATCGAACTTGGCCGACCACTTGCGCAGCATCTCCAGCATAATCATGGGGCGATCACGCTCAATCAAGCCCATCCCCCCCCGCAGCACGAAGAGTTCTGCCCCTTCGACATCACATTTCAGTAGATCAATCGCCTGCATTTTTTCGCTTTTGGCAAATTCATCCAAGACGACCATCTGTCCTTCAATCACCTTATTCTGATCTTCAGGGTAAAGTGTGTTGCGTGAGGCGGCAACACTGCCCTGAAAGGCCGGGATATAAAACTCGACAGATTCTGTTGTCTCGCCTAGGGCGAGATTATAGGTTTGGACACGCTGAGCCTGCTCCGGGTTCAGCGCAAGGTTCCGTTGCAGCACCTCGTAGGTGTATGGGATTGGCTCGAAAGCATAGATGATGCCGTCGCGTGTTTGAACCGCCTGTGCTAGATGGAGAGTGTACCAACCGATGTTCGCGCCAATATCCAGGATGTTCGTCGCGTGCTGGGCTAGAGTTAACACGGTGTAAAGCTCATCACTTTCATAATCCCCATTGTTGACCAACACGCTTGATGCCTGTCTGATCTCATGGGGATCCCAAACAAAGCGAAGGCCATTCTTCAACACGACCTGCAAGTCCTCTTTATGAATCTCGATATGATCAAGCAAGGGGCCTTGAATGAGGTTGCGATACTGATCCACCAGTAGATGATGTTCCTGGATGGCTTTCCAATAATCGTTTCGTTCTAGCGAGCCATCCCGAAATGCCGTTTGTAAGCGTTCAATCATAGCTGTTCATCTCCTAATCCTGCACGATACCAGGTCAATGACCGCTGAATGCCCTCTTGCAAGTTGATGGATGGATTAAACCCCAGCATCTGGCGTGCTTTGGAAATATCTGGGCAAACGTAGGACGGTGCACCACGCAGATGGGCTTCGAGCTCGGCCTGGTAGGTCACGTCTAAGTGGGGCGTTTCGATGGTGCTGAAAAGCTGTGCCAATGCCCGGATTGTTACAGTCTCGTCGCTTCCAATGTTGAAGACCTCGCCATGATGACCGCTCAGTAGAATTTGCCAGAAGCCGGTGATCGAATCCATCATGTAGCTAAATGCCCGAACACCGAGGCCATCGCTTAATAAATGAATCGGTTTATTTTCCAGACGGTTGTTGATGAAATCTGCCATCACCCGCCCATCATCCAGCCGGAGGCCCGGGCCATAGACTGAAAAGACCCGGGCGATTTTGGCTGGCACTTGATACTCACGCCAGAAGGTCATGCAGAGGGTTTCGCCCATGCGCTTGGCTTCGGCGTAGCAAGCACGCGCATGCGTCGGGTCAACACTGCCGTTGTAAACTTCCGGTGTCGGGTAGTATTTATCAGGGACATCGCCATAGACTTCGCTGCTGCTGAAGTACAGCAAGCTCCGGGTGTCATGGGTACGGGCCAGTTCCAGTAGCTGTCGTGTGCCACGAATATTGGCGTCGATAGTGTCAATGGGACAGGCAAGATAGCGTTTAGGCGACGCATTTGAGGCAGCATGGATGATGAACTCGATAGGCCCATCGAGTTCAAGGTGTGTGGCCACATCCTGATAAATCAGCGTGACATCATCCCGATTCAAGATATGCCCTAGCCGGGAATCGGGGGTGATCGTCGAGCGCACCAAGGGCAGAACCTGGCAGGGTGTTGTCAAGTGGTGGTCGTTCAACCAAAGGCAAGTATCCACCAGATAGGAGGCAATATACCCGCTTGCGCCAGTAATCAGGATGCGTGCCCCCTGCAACTGCTCCACATCTTGACCAATATTGCTGATCACTTCTTCAATGTCATGATGAATGAGTGATAACTGGTGGGGGTTCATACCGAAATCAGGATACCATCATCTCTAGTATACGCCTGATGAAGCAGTGCTTCAACGGCGAACCTGCCCACAATAGAGGAATGTGCTTGGTGAAAGATATCCTTCGCGCAGCGCCAATTTCTCATAAGCAGCCAGAAAATCGCCAATTTTGAAGATAACGTCATCCGGGCCACGTAAACCGCCCAACATTCGATAAAGATAAGCAAAGCCAGGACGATACTCAATTTCGTCGCTGTGGTTCTTAAGGGCAGTCAGAATTTCTTCACTGAGAGAGGCGTTATCTCGTGGTGATTGCAACCCTTCCCGCTTGTCACGCTCCTCAACATACTCAGTGTGTATCTCATTGATATATGCTTTCAGCTTATCGGGGTTGACATGAGTATCGGCCTCGTCTGGTTGCTCATACCACACCCCTGTCAATGACAGCAACATACGAATGAGCGCAGCCTGGGCAGCATCCGTTTTTTGCCATTTGTCTCGCAAGGGCTCATGACACATGATAAGACCACCCTTTGTTAATAAGCTAGCGGCTTTGCGAACGATGGCTTCTGGATCGTCAAAATGATGGAGCGAACCAGAAAACAGCAGCGTGTCGTAAGTGCCTGTGGCTGCCTCAAATGGGATGGCACGATATTCCAGTGAACCGAAATTGTCTTTGTAGGGATTGCTTGCCAGGGTTTCCTGTGCCGCTTGAATAGCGCTTTCTGCCACGTCAATCCCAAGCACATGATAGCCCTCGCGGGCCAGTTCCAAGGTGATATACCCAGGGCCACATCCCACGTCAAGAATCCGCGCCCCTGGTTGGCTGTGTTCCGCCAGCCAGTTGAGGAAGATTCGCACTGTTTCGCCCATGACCAGATCAGCAAAATACGGGTCACGCCAATAGCTTTGGTAGAAATACTCGTTGCGTTTCATGCGCCGCAGGTCCGGCAGATACCCCGCTTGTCGACGTTCTTCAATGCGATCACTGAAGGCTCTGGCTTCTTCTTGCAGATCGTGTTCTAGCATTATTTCCACCGTAGACTCTCATCAAGCCTGTCTGCTGCCATTAGAAATTCAAGCTGCTTCAGCCGGATATAACGCTTGCTCTGGAAGTCCTCAAAGGTGAGCCCCACCTGCTGATAAGCCGCATAGAGTTGTTGTGCCCCTTTTCGGGCGTCCCATTGGGGTTGGAAGTGGCCACCCAGCACTGTGTTGATTTTGCTGAAGTCCACACGATAAGTACGCGAGTCGCTCTCGGGTTCGGCGGCATATTCGACTGCTGTGTTGGGGACAGTCTCTTTGACGATTTGTGCTAGATCACGAATTTGATAGTTGTGTTCGGTGATGCCCACGTTAAAAGCTTCGTTGTGGATGGTTTCACGCGGTGCTTTCAGGACGGCGATAAAGGCGCGTGAGATATCTTCGGCATGGACAATCGGGCGCCAGGGTGTGCCATCGCTGTGCATCAGGATTTTACCTGTGGTATAGGCCCATCCCACAAGATTGTTCAAGACAATATCAATACGTAGGCGTGGCGATACACCATAAGCTGTCGCGTTGCGCAAGTAAACTGGACTGAAATTGTCGTCTGCCAGTTGCCAGACATCCTGCTCCGTTTTGACCTTCGATACCGCATAGGCCGTTGCTGGGTTAAATTCTGCCGCCTCGGTGAGCATGGCATCACCCGCGATACCGTACAGACTGCATGAGGAAGAGTAGGCATAGCGCTTGACTCGGGCAGCTTTGGCAAGTTTTGCCAGTTGCACCGAGGCAGCATGGTTGATGTCATGGGTCCATTGTTCATTAAGGTTGCCCACCGGATCGTTCGATAGGGCAGCAAGATGGGCGATTGCGTCAAAGCCGCGCAGGTCATCCACTTTCAGATCACGAATATCCTTGCGAATCACATCCAGCGTGGTTTCGGTCTCGTTACCGAATTTGTTTTCGCCAAAGTAGTAGGTATCCAGACCGACCACCTCGAAGTTTTCGGCAAGCAGCATGGGCGTTAGCACGGAGCCAATATACCCATCATGGCCTGTTATTAAAACGCGCATCAAGCGCCTCTTTCTGCCAAGGATTATACTGGCGTCAATCATAGAGGGGTTCGTGGGCGGTGTCTATCCCCAGGGATGGTTTCCCTGGGCGGAAGTGCTGAATTTTATGGATATAACGCCACAATGCGGAGCACCAATCAGGGACCTGTCGGCTTCTGGGATACAGAACATATATTCTGCAATACGTTCTCCCAATCCACACTTTTTCAGCTAAACTAAGCGTGAACCTAGCTGTTTATCCTGGAGTCTATTTTGGCTGCTATTTCTCGCCATTTTCCCGCTACTTCCCGCCGTTTCTCCCTTATTGCTGCCATTTTTTTCTTCCGCAGCAGCAGCAACAAAGCGACGCTTCGCCCCCAACTCAGCCTCCTCCCCAAGACATCCATGCCATTCACCACTGCACTTGCGAATCAGGGTGGTATACTGGCGGACGTACACTGACTGGGAGGGAGCCGATTTTGAACCGATATACCTATTACATCGTTGCTGCCAGTGGCCTGATTATCATTTTGAGCGTGGGCATTCGGCAGTCCTTTGGCATCTTTCTGACACCCATTACGGACACCCTGGGTACGGGGCGTGAGCTTTTCAGCCTGGCCATCGCTATCCAGAATATTGTCCTTGGCGTCCCACTCGCAGGAATCTTGGCAGATCGTTTTGGCCCGCGGGCTATCCTGATGTTCGGTGGTGTATTATATGCAGTGGGTATGGTGGCCATCGCCAACACAATGCAAATGGCTGGCATGTATCTGTGGTTGGGCCTCGTACTGGGAATCGCCCAGAGTAGTACCACTTATGTCGTCATCTTGGGGGCCGTAGCCCGGATTGTACCGCCAGAAAAGCGTAGCCTGTCCTTTGGCATCATCACAGCGGCGGGCTCGTTCGGGATGTTTACGATGATCCCCTTTGCCCAAACGTTGGAAACGAATTTTGGTTGGCAGTCTGCGTTTGTGATCCTTGGTGGCTGTATTCTGCTGATCCCTGCTCTGGCTTCTGCTTTTCCAGCCCGTGCCAGTACCCTCTCCGATACCCAAGACCCGATCACCGAATCATTAACCAAAACCCTGACCCGTGCCAGCAAACACCGGGGCTATTTGCTGCTCACCTCTGGTTTCTTTGTCTGTGGATTTCATGTGGCCTTTATTTCGACACACCTGCCCTCATTTTTGGAAGATGGAGGGATTGAGTCTTGGGCACGCGCTGCGGCTTTATCACTCATTGGGCTGGCGAATATGATCGGTTCCTTCACTTTTGGTTATCTGGGAGATCGTTATCGGAAGAAGTATTTACTGAGCGGTGTCTATCTGGCACGGGCGATCATCATATCGTTATTTTTGATCCTACCTCTAACGAACATCACTGCCCTCATTTTTGGGGCGATGATTGGCTTTGTCTGGTTGGCAACTGTCCCTCTAACCAGTGGCACAATTGCGCAAATTTTTGGCGTGCGCTATCTGGCGACGCTTTATGGTCTTGTCTTCTTCAGTCACCAGATTGGCAGCTTTCTGGGGGTCTGGTTAGGAGGCCGCATCTACGATACCTACGGCAATTATACCCCCATCTGGATGGCAGCGGTGGCCCTGGGCGTCTTTGCTTTCCTCGTCCATTTACCCATTGCGGATCGCCCCATTGCTCAACAGCCGCAGCCTGCCTAATTCCCAAACAGTTCCCGACCATCCAGGAACAAGCCCCATGACAACGGGATAGGTTCCAGTCTATCGTAAACAGTAGAACGCGATCACTTAACAAAAGGAGAAAAACATGCGTCGTTCTATTGTGATTTTGATGATGGTTGTAGGATTATTACCTGCCACTTTGTTGGCACAGGAAGAATTCCCCAATGTTAGGGGAACTGCCAGCGATGAGGCCATCGAATTCCCGGAGGAAGTGCCTGCCGGGTTGGTCAACGTTACCTTTGAAAACAACCGCACAGAGGCAGTTTATTCGCCAGTGATTGCCCGGCTTAATGAAGGCATAACAATGGTGGATATTCTGGCTGCCGAAGAAACAGAGGATGAACTCGACACCCTGCTTATGGTTACACTCTATGGAGGCAGTGTCATCGCAGCAGGGGAAAGCTTAAGCTACGTCACAGAATTGATTCCTGGCGACTATGTCCTGTTTGATGCTTGCGAAGATTGTGATGATGAAGAATTGATTCCCTTTGTTGCGGTTGAAGGTGAGACAATGGAACAAGATGCGCCAGAAGCGGATATCACCCTAGCGATGGTCGATTTCGCTTTCGGTGTGCCTTCACATATCCCTGCTGGCCCGCAAGTTTGGAATATTCAGAATTTCGGTGAACAATGGCATCATGCTATCATCTTAGGGGTTGATGAAGACACGACCACGTCGGACGTGCGGGATATCCTGATGTCTTTCGATCCAGAAAGCGCGGAGAGACTTCCTTATGTTCCAGTATTTGACTGGTTGCCTACTGATCCTGACATGCAATCCTGGGTGACAATTGATCTGGAGCCAGGAACCTACGCTGTAGCTTGTTTCCTGCCCGATCTCAACAGCGACTTCGCACCTCATATGGCCCATGGTATGGTGCAGGTATTCACTGTTGAGTAACGCCAGTATAGGGGCGGAGCCAATACAGACCCCGCCCTTTACATAATAGCAAGGCAAATCAGATGACGCCTCAACCACAACTCAGCACTTCCTCCAACCCCAGTCAATGGTTGCTGCGTGTTCGTGCCCTGTGGTATGTCCTCATTGTGTTCCTATTCTTCACCTTTCTGGTGAGCATCCCCGGCGTTTATACCATGTTGACAACGGTGTGTGATGTTAGCCCAGAAGAGTGCCCAGCATGGGGACAGCCGACACCGGAAGTTGTGGAACGGCTGGCTGATTACCGCATTTCCTTGCACGCCTTCGCCCTATTCAATCTCGCCTTTTTTGTTGCTATGTCACTAATTTGTTGGTGCGCTGGGTTGTTTGTGCTGCGCTACCGTTCGAGAGACTGGCATGGCTTGTTGGTTTCCTATTTGTTGATTACGCTCGCCGCTGGAGGGCCGTCCTTTGCCATCATCAGCGGGCTACCATACACCGACGTGCCCGATTTTGTTGGGTTTGTGGCTGGTTTCATAACGTTCCCCGTGTATCTTTCCTTATCGCTTTTTTTTCTAACATTCCCCGATGGTCGCGTTTATCCCCGTTGGACATGGATTGGAACCCTCCTCTTCTTGGTGAATTACGCCGTATGGTTGGCTCCTGAACAGTTGAATATCCTGAATTGGTCGGCGTTGATGAGAGGCGCGTGGTTATTTCTAGTATACGGTAGTCATATTGGCATTCAGGGCTATCGTTATCGCTATTACTATTCCACTGAGCAGCGCCTTCAAACCAAGTGGCTGGTCTTTGGCTATGGTATTGCCCTGACATCCACCATTGGATTTTCTATTTTTGTTGATCCAAACATCGGCAAATTGTTGGAAGGTCCGCTGACGACATTTGGATTCTACTTGCCTATTGCAGCCGGAGTAACCATTGCTATTTTGTTCTATCGCCTGTGGGACATTGATATCATCATCAATCGCACGCTGGTTTATAGTGTCCTGACGACGATTCTCATCAGTATCTATGCCCTAATCGTTGGCGCATTGAGCTTGCTCATACAAGACGAAGGTCACTTTGCCATATCGCTGGTTGGCACGGGTGTGATTGCTGTCCTTTTTCAACCCTTGCGTGATCTGCTGCAACGAACCATCAACCGCCTGATGTTTGGCAAACGTGATGAACCGATGTTAGTTATCTCTGAATTGGGGAAAAGTTTGGAAGCCATGCTTTCAGCGGAAGCAGCCCTCTATCATCTGGCCGAAACCATCGCCAGTACGCTCAAGTTGCCTTATGTGGCCATCGAAGACAGTCATCAACAGATATTAGCATCATCTGGCAAACGGACCAGGCAAACCGAGCATTTCCCCTTAATGGTTCATGCCCAGATTATCGGAACGCTGATGGTTGCGCCCCGCTCACCCGGCGAAGAACTGAATACAGCCGATCGGTTGGTGTTGGAGCATGTAGCGCGACAGGCGAGTAATGTGGTGAATGCCTCGCGCTTGACGGACGACTTGCAGCAGTCACGGCAACAAATCCTGACCACCCGTGAAGAGGAACGCCGTCGCTTGCGTCGTGATTTACATGACGGATTAGGCCCAGCGCTGGCGACTCTCACCATCCAAGCCGAAGCTGCCAAAGAATGGCTGAGCAAGAACCCAGAGAAAAGCAAAACGCTGCTGAACGCAATCATCGAAGGCACTCAAGAAACGCTTGCTGATATCCGCCGAATTGTCTACGAACTGCGTCCGCCTGCATTGGATGATCTCGGCTTGATTTCGGCCATTCAGGAGCAAGCCAATCACTATTCAGGCGGCGATTTGGTGATTACCGTCACAGCACCAGAGAGCTTGCCACCATTACCAGCGGCCGTTGAAGTGGCCGCTTATCGCATTGTTCAGGAAGCCTTGACGAACGTAACCCGCCATGCCCAGGCACACACCTGTGAAGTCTGCCTGGCTGTCAATGGAAAAATGGAAATTGAAGTGGCAGACAATGGCATCGGTATGCCTGTCACCCATCGGGCGGGTGTGGGCTTAAATTCGATATATGAACGAGCAGCAGAGCTTGGGGGGTCTTGTGTGATCAAGTCCATACCCAAGGATGGCACACAAATCCGGGTGACACTGCCTTTAGGACAAAATGATGGACAAAATTACTATTCTGATCGCAGATGACCACGCACCGTTTCGTATGGGATTGCGCGCATTGTTAGAGTCCGCGCAAGATATTGCAGTCATTGGTGAAGCGGAATCCGGGACACAGGTCGTTGCCCAGGCCGCCCGCTTGCAGCCGGATGTGGTGTTGATGGATATCCAGATGCCGGAACTCAACGGCGTGGAAGCCACGCGCCAAATTTTACACACCAGCCCCCACATCGCCATTCTTGTTCTGACCATGTTTGAAGATGACGATTTTGTGTTTGCTGCATTAAAGGCAGGCGCACGGGGCTACTTGTTAAAGGGAACAACCAAAGCAGATTTGCTGCGGGCTGTTCACTCGATTTCCAATGGTGAGGCGATTTTCGGCGCGATCATCGCTCGTCGCTTGATGAACTACTTCGCCCAAGTTCCAAAGCCCGCAGTTACTCCAACCTTTGCTTTTCCTGAATTAACCGAACGCGAACGTCAAATCCTGGATTTGATCGCTGGGCATCGCTCTAATCAAGAGATCGCCAACCAATTGCAGATCAGCTTGAAAACCGTTCGCAATCATGTTTCCAATATCTTTAGTAAACTCCAGGTCGTGGATCGTGCACAGGCTATTTTGCGGGCGCGTGAGGCTGGAATGGGCAATGTGGAAGATTAGACGATGCCTATCATTATTTGATGCCCGTTGTTGCGATCCCCGTCGTGATATATCGCTGCAAAATAGCGAAGACAAGCGTAATGGGCAGAATGGTGAGAACAGTCATGGCTAAGATGAGATGCCATTGGATTTGGAGATCACCCTGGAATGCATTGAGACCCACCTGCAAGGTGAAATACTCGCTGCGCGTCAGAACAATTTTAGGCCAGAGGAAGTCGTTCCAGCGCCACATCACAGAAAATATCGCCAGAACGGCCAGGGCTGGCCCAGCAAGCGGCAGAATAACCTGGGAATAAATCCGCCATTCACTTGCGCCATCAATTCGCGCTGCATCCAGAAGCTCATCGGGTATGGTTAGCATATACTGCCTTAACAGAAACACACCTGTTGGCGTTGCTGCCCCAGGCACAATAACCCCTAAGAGGTTGTTGTTCCAACCAACCTGGGTTATCAATAAGAAGGCTGGTACCAAAATTACGGAAATGGGAACCATCAGGGTGCTGATAATCAGTAAAAAGATGGCATTACGCCCCCGATATTGATATTTACTGAGCGAAAAAGCCGCCATACTGTTGACAAAGAGGGTCAAAAAAGTGGCCACTGTCGTCACAACAACACTGTTGATGAAATAGCGGATAAAGTTGAAACTTTGGATCCCTTCTTGATAGTTTTCCAGCGTGAACTCGACACGCTCAACGGGGACAATTTCTGCATTGTTGGCTCGGATGATCATGTCAGGATTATCGGGATCAACCATCTGAGCTTCTAAACCGACCCGCCGCACACGCGCCAATTTCAAGATTGTCCCATCGTCTTGTGTGACTTCAAATACAGGCAATGGCTCGTCATAGCCAGCGACTTCTATCGTTTCTTGCTGATAGGGGAGTAGGCGGGGTGGAAACTTATAGAGTTCGCCCTCAGTTTTGAAAGACGAAAATACAATCCACAGGACAGGTCCAAACATCAAGAGTGTGCCCAAAAGCAGATACAGATAGCTGAGTACATCGGTGATTTCAAGTCGATCTTTGCCGTGAGTTCTGGTCAGAAAGGCCAATGCGCCTGTCGTGTTATTTTGTGTCATGAGTTTTACCCTTTATGCTACATGATCTGCGCCACGTAAACGAAGTTGAATCAGTGTAAACACGATGAGAACACTGGCCATAAACAGCGATGCACCCGAGGCCAATCCAATTTCTTTGGTTGCGCTGGCAAAGCCATTGTTAAAGATGTAGTGAACAATGTAGAGTGTCGCTGTGCCGGGGCCACCTCCTGTAAAGGCAAAAACCACATCAAACACCTGCACAGCACGGATTGTCGAAAGCACAATCACAACCAGCATGGTTGGCATGAGCAAAGGGAGCGTAATGCTCAAGAACTTTCGTAGTTCATTGGCGCCATCAATTGAAGCCGCTTCATAGAGCGAATGGGGGATGGATTGTAGACCAGCGAGCAAAATGAGGGTATAAAAACCCATGAGCGACCAGACACTAATTACAACGACCCACAAACGCGCCCAACTTGCGGTTGAAAGAAAGTCGATCTTATCGCTTCCGAAAGCGACTAAAGCAGAGTTCAAAAGCCCATTTTCTTGGAGTATCCAGCGCCACATCAACCCCACGACGATTGGGGAGAGCAAAACGGGGTAGAAAAAAACACTACGGAAGAAACCACGTCCAACAAGTTTACGGTTGAGGATGAGTGCTGTTATTAATGAAACAAGAATCATCCAAAAGACCTGTGTCACAACAAAAACGGCTGTATTATTGACGGATCGAATGAATAGATCTTCGCGGCAGGTATTGGCTTCAAGGAAGTTTTCGCAGGTAAACAAGGTCTCAAAGTTTTGTGTACCGACCCAGGGCCTGTCGTGCAAGAAAAGATTGTCGCCCCCTGTAAAGGCATAGACGAAATTCAGCAGCATTGGCCCTAAAATAAAGATGCCGAAAATCAATAAATTGGGCAGGATGAAGAAATAGGCCATCCCTTTGATCCCGATTAAGCTTTGTAAGTTCAGAAAAAAACGATCCAGTAGATCAATAAATAATTGGAAAACGGATCGAATTCCAGTGTCGATCCGGTTAGGGGTCGATACCATTGTTATAATCTCTCCATACTCATTATTGGGGTGCATCAAGACATAAGATGCACCCCAATCGAAACGAAACGCTATTCGTTGGCTGCGTTTGCGACTGCTTCGTCAATGTCTTCTTGAATAAGAACGGTTACGTCGTCCAGTTCAATTTCATCAAAGAAGTATTGCTGCAAACGGGTATTGGATGCCGAGAAATAGGCGAATGAGAACGGATGGAAAGCAACAGTCCAGCCTTGATCCTGAAGTTTCACCGCTTCATTGGCAAATTGTGCGAGAGCGGCTTTCACCTGCTCATTATCAGTTTGATACTCAATACCATAGTCCACTGCCCCCGCATGAGCCGGAATATTGAGTGTCCGGCCGCTGTATTCAGCGTAAACCTCGGGCTGGATCAGGTATTCCATAACGGCCGTGATGGCTGCGTTTCTGTCATCATCGCCTGAGTCAAAAGCAACGACTCCAGCACCTCCAGCAACCCCTGTACTGCCCCCGGGGCCACTTGGGTTGGGTGCAACGACCCAATCAAACGCATCCCCAATCGAATTGGCAAAACCGCCGACTTGCCAACTGCCGCTGAAGTACATCACGGTTCGGGCATTGATGAAGAACTCGTTTGCAGCAGAATAGGCATCGCCTGTTGCCCAAGTTTCGCGGGGAGCCAGGCCATCATCAAGCCAGCCTTTGAGCATCTCTGCAAATGTTGCAAAACCTTCATCACCCGCCAGGGCAAAATCGCCCTCATCATCAAAGAATTGCGCGCCCATGCTCATTGCGGGGCCCGCAAATCGATGCCCACGATTATCAATGGCAAATGCGTACTCAATGCCTGTCGCATCCCGGACGGCGGCTAAAGCTTCTGCCCATTCATCCCAGGTTGCGCCTTCACCGGGCAATTTGATTTCAGCCTGTTCAAAAAGTGTTGCGTTTACAAAGGGGCCAGTCGCGGTTACTGCATCTGGGAAACCATGCAGACCGTCCTCGTTGCCCTCTCCCCGGAGTGCATTCAGCGGAACTGAACTGAAGTTGTCTTCAAGGACTGATGGGTCTCCCATGTAAGGACGCATGTCTAGATAGAACTCGGCGAATCCTGGATAATCCGTCACGCGGGCGATGTCTGGTCCTTCCCCAACTTCAACATTGACCGGAAGCGATTCCAAAATGAATTGATACTCGACTTGATCGATTTCTATCACGATATTGGGATTGTCAGCCATAAAATCATCAAGCAAATCAGCATAGGTATCACACTCTACGCCATCCTGGTAACAGGTAAATCGAAGCTCGATGATATCATCCTGAGCGATTGCGATACTACCGACAAGCGTGAGCATCAGCGCAAACCATACAATTTTTTTCATTTGTTTCTCCTATCTCTGACTATTTATCCGTATTTTCACTAGTCAACGACCCCCGGCTCAAGCCGGGAGCTTGCAGTTCACCGGCTAAGCGGTGACCGCGTGAGGCGCATTGACTGACGCCGTACCGCGAACACCAATGTTCACGGCACCGTTCACGTCCGCGTGGGCAGAGAAACCACACGACGTGCATTCAAACACACTTTGCGACTTGCGATTAGATCGATCCACACCCCCACAAGCCGAACACATCTTGCTGGTGTTGCGCGGGTCAACCGACACCACTGGTACACCGTACATCTGAGCTTTGTACTTGATCTTCATGCCCAGGTCGGCAAACGACCAGCTATGCAATTGCGTTCTCTGCGGCTTACGGAGCCGTACCCGCTTGCGGATGTCAGTCAGGTCTTCCAGACTGATCCCGCGCCCGGTGCGTTTTGCCTTCTTCACAATTGCTTTGCTGATACAGTGGTTGACATCATTGACAAACCGACGCTCCCGACCCGAACGTTTCTTCAGCAGTCGTTTGGCCGATTTCGTCGAACCTTTGGTTCGCCCTTTTTGTTGCAGCTTCTGGCGCAACTTGCGGTTGCGATGACGCACCTGGTTGACGTGGGTTCCAGAGTAGCGTTCCCCATCGTCGGTGGTGGCGATGTTCACAATGCCCAGATCGACACCCATATAGTCGCTGACATCTTCTGTGGCGGGGTCGTCCATATCGCAGGTGGCGAAGAGGTAGAACTCGCCCCGGATAAAGGCCAGGTCGCTCTCGCCTTGCTGGTGTTGCAACAGATCAAGCTGGTGCTGGCCGGCCTGGAAGGGAATGTGCCTCCGGCCAGCCAGTGTCCAGATACTGATTTCCTGGGTCTCCAGCCTGAACTTGAGGATGCGATTATCGTAGGGGAACGCGCCGTGTTTTCTAAACGCGCGCCTGGTTTTGCGATCCAGCTTGTAGCCATCGGCCACCTTGCCCAAAGCCCGGATCACCACCTGCGCGCTCAACTCAAAGCGTTGGCGCACATCGTAGTAGCACAGGTGATGGAGTTTGAACTTGCTAAAGAGCTTGTTCTCCCAAGCCACCTCGCTGATGGCGTTGCAGGCTGCGTTGGCCCGTTGCAGGGTCTCATGCAGCAGCTTGCGAGTGTCTGGGTCGGGATTGAGCTTGATTTTGGCCGTTAGTTTCATGATGCCTATTTTACCTTGCCCTCGACCATCTCGGTCAGGAGTTCACTCATTGCCAACAGCACCCACTCATACAGCGTGACACGCCTGACGCTACCTGAGGGAATGCCCAGTTGATCGGCAACCGTGTTAGCAACGTGCAGCGCGTCCTGCTCGAAGAGATGGCGGTAGGTTTCCACCTGCGTGCGCTTGAGCCAGTCCCGATTAACCTGGAACGGCTCAGCATATTCGGGTGGCCGCAGACTACGCGGCTGGTGAGGATTGCGCAGCAACTGACCTGCATCGACCAACTGGCTGATGAGGTGTCTGAGCGCTCCCTCCGGGATTTGAAGCTCGTCGCTGATCTGCTTTTGAGTGGGTGAAAGATCATGCTCTTCGACGTTGGCACTCACGAAATTAACGATCTGTTGTTTGCGTTCAGTTTTTAGTTCAACGGTATTCATGTGCTATCCTCCGTGCTGGTACAAATAATTCAATCAAATTTGAAAGGAGGTCGAACTTTCAGTTCGCGGCATTTCCTCACCCCGCTAAAGGCGAACCTTCGGTTCGATGGGGTCTCCATGCCCATTTTCTATGAGTAGTAGCAAATCCGATATAATCCCTTTCTACTAAAAATAACTGACCAAACAACCTCTCTATCAATCAAGACAGCGAGGTAGGCTTACAAATGGGTTGTAGCTGGCAGTCGGAGGAACAAGACGTCTTGAAATGTTTAAAATTAAGAATCTAGTGATGACCTAACTATCTTGTTGCAAATTGCCCAAATGCCAATCTGACCTTCTAGGATACTTTTTCACATGGGGCAGCCGTTGACTCCCGTATGATGAGTTCGCCTCGAAAAACTTGATAAGACTTTTCAATAAATGGATGCTGAATCTGATCAAGTAACATTTTGACCGCCCATTGCCCCTCCTGGAAATGATGATAGGCAACCGAGGTAATGGGCGACTCATAGTTCTGGGCGATTTCGGTGTTGTCGAATGACACAACTGAAAGGTCATCCGGTATAGTCAATCCGCGCTTGTGCAATACCGATAGACCTTCGATCAAATAGCTATCATTGACAAATATGATGGCTGTAACTTCTGGGTGAGTATCAAGAATGTTTGCGCTTGCCACCGCACCATCGCCAAGGCATACGATGTGTTCATCAGATGATAGGCCAGCATCTTCCAACGCCAATCGGTATCCATGCAAGCGATTGTTGGTGTAATCGTAGCGGGTTTCGCCCCCGACAAATGCAATGGCGCAATGGCCTATGTCCAAAAGGTGCCGGGTCAGTTGATAGGCATAATAGGTTTCATCACGCTCAATACCAGACACCTGATACTTTTTCGCCTCGCGTCCTAACACCACACATGGGATATTTTGTTTTACGACTTTTTCGAGTAATGGCTCATTCTGCTCAGCACCAAAAACAAGGACTCCGTCCGGGCGTAAACATTCGTCAGTCAGATACAAGTGCGAAACATGCTGTGCAGAGGCTTGCGGATCATTCACAACGAGGCGCAATTGAGCTTTGTAGCGTTCGGCTGCATTTTGAATGCCTTGCAATACTTGGCTGAAAACGTAGCTGGATCGCACCACAGGCGGATGCAAGCACATGATTGAGTAGGTCTGCCGCTTTTTGTCCGTTAGGGTCTCTTCGGCATGGCTTGCTTCCAGAGTGTTAACAGCATGCATCACAACCTGCCGCATTTTGTCTGAAACACCCGGACGATTGTTTAGAACCAGTGAGACCGTACTTTTGGAGACACCCACGAATTCAGCAATTTCACGAACTGAGGCCATTGGTTTCCACAACTCTCTAAAAATATTTGCCGAATATAGCATTTCATGATTTAATAGTCAAGCGAACGCACGAACGAACATTGTCCAATAGATTTGGGGGAACACTAATGTCTATACAAGCAGCAGATTTTCGAGATGTTTTGCGATTATTCCCGGCAGGGGTCACGGTTGTGACTGTCAAAGCCGGCGGGCAACAGCATGGGTTAACCGTTTCAGCTTTTGCGTCGGTTTCACCGCAACCGCCGCTCATTCTGGTTTGTATTGATCATCGTGGAAGAGCGCATGATCTGTTTGAACAAAGTGATGCTGTTTTTGCTGTGAATATTCTGGGCGCAGGGCAAGACGATGTATCTAATCGGTTCGCATTTTCTGATGAAGATCGTTTCGCCGTAGGCAATTGGACAACCGCCAAAACAGGAGCGCCTGTGTTTGAAGATGCCATTGCATGGCTCGATTGCACTGTGTACAGCCGGCATACAGCCGGAACGCATACGATCTACATTGGTGAAGTGCAGGCAAGCAAAGTCGTTGAAGATAATGGCTCCCCCCTTGTATATTGGAACCGTGCCTATCGTCACATTATCGCGCCCGTTCAGGAGCGATAATTCATGATCGAGATTCGTTCACCCCATTTGACTGGTGCAGAAGTGGCGTGGTTTGCCCCCCTTTGTAGTGACGACTATCGTTATCTGGGCATTCCTGACAACAGCCTGAAGAGCACCTTCCAAAATACATCCAACATTTTGCTAACGGCTGAAGAACTAGGTTTCCGTAACATCTTGTGCCCGAATTCATATCAGGTGGGCCAGGACACCATGAGCTTTGCGGCTGGGGTGGCTCCATTGACAGACAACATCAATCTGCTCGTTGCGGTGCGCTGTGGTGAATATCACCCGCCTATGCTGGCGCGTTATATCGCGTCACTCGATCATATGCTTAAAGGTCGTTTGACCGTCAATATTATTTCTTCAAATATGCCGGGGGAAGACCGTGATTCTGCTGGACGATACCAGCGCTCACGCGAAGTTATCACGATTCTTAAACAAGCGTGGACTCAAGATATGATTGATTTTGAGGGTGAGTTTTACAATATCCATCTGGATTGGGCAGACCCTGTGAAGCCCTATCAGCAAAATGGTGGGCCGTTGTTATATTTCGGCGGCTATTCACCTCATGGCAAAGATTTATGCGCTGAGCATTGTGATGTGTACCTGATGTGGCCTGATACAGAAGCGAATCTGCGGGGGCACATGGAGGATTTAAGTGACCGAGCCAGAGCATATGGCCGGAGGATCGACTTCGGCTTACGGGTTCACATGGTTGTTCGCGAGACTGAAGAAGAAGCCCGTGCCTATGCACAAACCCTCGTTTCTCAACTGGATGATGAGGTTGGCGCAGCGATTCGGAATCGCGCTCAGGATGCCACATCATTAGGGGTTGCCCTTCAAGCTGAAGCGCGACAGGCAGCCGACGATGCGGGATATGTTGAAGCGCATCTCTGGACAGGGATTGGTCGTGCACGTTCCGGCTGCGGTGCGGCGCTCGTCGGTAATCCACAGCAAATTCTCGATAAAATTCAGCGTTATATAGATATGGGCATTCGAGCATTCATCTTTTCCGGTTATCCGCACCTGGATGAGTGCAAGAAATTTGGAGAACTGGTACTGCCCCATTTGGAAACCGTTTCTATGCCAATCCAACAGGGCAGAGTTCCGGGTGCCATGCCAGCGACACCTCTCGGTTTGGGGCAACGGGCCTAATGAAAACTTATCACATTCCGAACACCAACCTCGAAACATCACGGCTTGCTTATGGCACCTGGCATCTCGGTGGCTCATGGGACAACGAACCCCCATCTGATGAAAGCAAGCAGCGTGCAGATGCTTTAATCCATGCCGCAGTAGAGCACGGCATCACGTTGATTGACTTAGCGGACATCTATACTCGTGGCAAATCAGATCAAGTGGTGGGGGCGGTCATCAAGAACGATCCTGCTCTGCGTGATCAGATGTTGTTGCAAGCCAAGACAGGTATTGTTCTTCCAGATGAACTCTTTCAGGGGGCAATACCCCACTATAATTTCAGCTATCAGCATATCATCAATCGAACAGAAAACACGCTGCGCAGCCTCAATACCGATTACGTAGATTTGTTGCTCTTGCACCGCCCAGATCCCCTGGTTGAGCCAGAAGAAGTGGCACGAGCATTCGATGATTTACACACCAGTGGCAAAGTTCGTTACTTTGGTGTCAGCAATCATACAGCTATGCAGATTGAGTTGCTCAAAAAATACATTGATCATCCGCTCGTCATCAATCAACTTGAACTCAACATCTTACAGAATGATTTGATAAGTGATGGTGTTTTCTCGAACATGCTATCTGCACAGTACACAGGCGCACGGGACACATTCGATTACTGCCGATTGAACGGCATCATGATCCAAGCATGGTCGCCTGTTGCTGGTGGAAAAATACTGGCTCCTGACGACGATTCGCCTGAAAATGTCAAAGCCATCGCACAAGGGATTGCTGATTTGGCAGCCAAGTACAAGACTTCGAAATCTGCAATTGCCTTGGCTTGGTTACTCCGTCATCCAGCCAACATCCAACCCATACTCGGCACGATGAAGGTTGAACGGATTGCGGGCAGTGTGCTGGCAGATGATATTGAGCTTTCACGGCTTGAGTGGTATAGCCTGCTCGCGGCGGCGAACGGGACAAATATCCCTTAGAATAAGGTACATTGATGAAAATAGGTAAAGAATTTCGCTCTAAGGCGTTAGAAACGAGCCCTCAGTTTCGTTATTTGCCAGAAGCAGATCGATACCTGGCGGCCCGCCCTCAGCCTAAATATAGGTTCAATGTGATTGGAGTGGGGAATAATGGACAGGAACATATCAACATCACCCATCTTGAAGGGCGAGCAACAATCCATGGTGTGTTTGATCCAAATCCCCGGAGCATCGCTGCCGCTCAGGAAATCCAGCACCGTTGGTCCACAGATGAACTTGTGATCTATGATTCATTAGAGGCCGCGTGCAGTGCCCCTGAAGTCGATGGCTTGTTGATCTGCACCCCCAATTATACCCACCTCGAAATTGCGAAAGTGGCTGTCCGATCTGGCAAACATATCCTTCTCGAAAAACCCATTGCCACAACTGTGCCCGATGCGCTAGAGATCACCCGAATCGCCGAGTCTTACAGGGCTGTATTCCAGTTAGGACTTCAGTATCGGTATAAATCAATTAGCGTTGAAGCAATTTATGAAGCGCTTCAACGCAAGACTGTTGGAAAGATCAAACTCATCAGTATGCAGGAGCATCGTATTCCGTTTCTGGATAAGGTTAATCAGTGGAACAAGTTCGCAAAGTATTCGGGCGATACCCTGGTCGAAAAGTGTTGTCACTATTTTGATCTGCTCAACCTCTTTGCCCAATCAAGACCTGTTCGTGTGTTCGGCTCGGGTAGTATGGCAGTCAACTTTACACAGTTTGAATACGAAGGCTACAAGTCCGATATTTTAGATAACGCTTTTGTTGTCATTGACTATAAAAATGGGGTACGTGCGAACTTTGGTCTTTGTATGTTCGCCCCCCTATTTTATGAAGAACTTGTGGTTTGTGGAGATGAAGGGCGGTTGCGTGCCTGGGAGCAGATCGATTTCCTCCCTGGCGGCGAATTGCAGAGTCATATGGAGGTCATGCGGGGTGAGGATCAACCATCGCGCCGTATCCACCCTGGATACCCGACATGGATAGAAGACAGCGGACATAACGGGGCAACTTATTATGAGCATGTCTATTTTATTGACAACATTGAGGGAAAACCGACCAATACCGCCTCTGCTCAGGATGGTTTGTGGTCAGTGATCGTTGCGGCAGCGGCTCAAGAATCGATTAAGTGTGGGCAGGCTGTTGTTATCGACGAATATCTAGCTAGTCTTGATGTCTATCTGTAGTTCAACTGAATGTCGATTGTATTGATCTCATCTTCCCGACACTCCCTCATTTTTGGTCTTATTATCGCAACAGGAATTGGGCTTAGCAGTTGGTATCTAAGCGAGTTTATCCCCCGTCTTGGTAGCGTGACCCTTGCGATCTTGCTTGGAATGCTGGTTGGTAATCTGCTACTCACACCAGACACTGGCATCCAGGGTCTCGAGTTTGCGGAAAAGAAACTCCTGCCTATTGCCATTGTGTTGTTGGGCGTTGAGTTGCAGTTTTTGACGCTTGTTTCTCTGGGCTCAGTTGCGGCGCTCATCATTGTAATTTCGATTGCAACTTCAATTTATGTCAGCATTAGAATAGGCGCATTGCTTGGATTCTCTCTTCATTTTAGTGTATTAATGGGAGCAGGTAATGGGATCTGTGGGGCATCGGCTGTAGCGGCAACCAGTCTTGCGATAGATGCTGATGAATCAGAGACAGGTCTTTCGATTGGTGTCGTCAATTTGTTGGGGACAGTTGGCATTTTTTTGGTTCCTGCCCTGATTCAGTTCCTGACACTGACGGACCTGCAAGGTGGCCTGCTCATCGGGGGGACACTTCAAGCCTTTGGTCAAGCTGTGGCGGCGGGCTTTTCTGTCAATGAGGATGTTGGCAACATCGCCACAATTGTGAAAATGGGACGGGTGTTGATGCTCGGGCCGATGGTTGTGATGCTTGGGGTATGGATACAAACAAAGCAAGGAGGAGATCGAACCCACCTGGCAGGAGTCTATTTTCCACGATTTATCCTGGGTTTTCTTGTGATGAGTGGTGTGGCAAGCCTAAACCTCTTACCATCGGCGGCAGTGGCCACTGTGGCCACAAGCGGTGATTTCTTGCTCGTTGTGGCGATGGCGGCTATTGGGATGCGGATTCAATTCCGCACCCTGTTGCACTCCGGGGTGCGATCCCTTCTTCTCGGTAGTTGCGTCTCGCTCATTCAAACAATGGTTACAGCCCTTGTCATTGGGTTGATTGCATAATCGGAACGTCTTTCTAAGCGATAATATCCCGGTCATAAAGCGCTTGAATATCCTCAGATTGATAATTCAACTCAGCGAGTATCTCACGGGTGTGTTCGCCAATATAGGGGGGCGGACGGCGATAGACCAGAGGCGTCTCAGACAGATGGATGGGTGTTGCAATCGATTTGATTGACCCCAATGCCGGATGTTCCAGTTCGACGATGATGCCCCGTTGGAGCAAGTGCTCATCCCTTAGAGCCTGATCGATTGTCCTGATCCGACCAGCGGGTACCCCAGCTGATCGTAATAGCGGAAGCCAGTCATGAGTTGAGCGTTGCCTGATTATGTGGCGTACAATTGGCATCAGTGTATCGTAATTGAAGACGCGGTTGGCATTTTCAGCAAAGCGTGGATCGTTTGCCAGATCGTGCCGATCCACTAACTGGCAAAACGATTGCCAGACATTATCCGAACCAACACCCAAAATGAACCAGTCACCATCCGATCCTTGAACCGCTTCATAAGGGGTGATTTGAGGATGGCGATTACCCATTCTTTTGGGGGATTGCCCCGTAGCAAAGTATTCGCCTGCATAATTATCAAGCCAGGTGAGTTGGCCTTCCTGAAGGGATTGATCAATAAACTGCCCCTCACCCGTCCGTTCACGAGTGTAGAGGGCAGCCAGAATGCCAATCAAGGTAAATAACCCGCAGGTTAAATCCGCCATAGGACTCAGAAAACGCATGGGCGCGCCATCGACTTCACCTGTCAATGCCATCGTGCCACTTTCTGCCTGTGCAACAAGATCGTAACCCGGCTGGTCAGCCCTGGGCCCAGTGCGACCATAACCACTAATTGATGCGTAAACCAGCCGAGGATTAATTTGACGGAGGGAATCGTAGTCGATTGCGTATTTTTGAAGTGACCTGCGTGTAGCAATATTGGTGACAAACACGTCGGCTGTCTTGATAAGCTGGTGTAGAATTTTCTGACCATCTTGATGTGCAATGTTCAGGGCAATATCTCGTTTATTACGGTTCGCCGCCAGATAATAGGTACTTTGTCCCTGGATGTAGGGCGGTCCCCATTGTCTGGATTGATCGCCTACACCCGGACGCTCTATCTTGATCACATCCGCGCCCAAATCGCCCAACATCATTGTACAATAGGGACCCGCAAGTGCCTGTGTTTGGTCAATCACTCGGATTCCGGATAAGGGTGCATCGCTCATTTTGCCCTGCTTATGCATTCACGCCATCCAGTTGCAAATAATCTGCATAGGGGACACGCTCAACAAGGTTGAGCTTTTTCCAGGCGGCAAACTCCATCAGTTCATGAGTGACATCACCAATGCCAACCGCAAAGTGATGTTCGTGGCCGCGGACTGTCAATGTGTTGATGAGGTCCCAGATTTCAATCGCTTCTTGGTTCAGTTCAAAGCGATTGAACCAACCGCGTGTTCCGTCAAACCCTTTTAATTCCTGTTCGACAATGCTGGCACGCAGGACAAGCAGACTGGCCCCATCATCGCCTACATAAGTAATCGTCGTGTCTTCTTGCGGTGCAAAGATTTGATCGCCTGCTACACCGTAGGGTTCCACATCGGCATGTCGCCCTAAAGTCACATGATCGACCCATTTGATCCCATCATCATTCGCAAAATGGCGAGGTGTGACTCCACAGTGAAACATCATCATGTTGCGTGTTTTAGGGTCAAGTGCTGCCATATCAAGGAGCGTTGACGACTGGTTCCCATTATTCAGGATGTTCAACAGATACATGCTAATCGCACCCTGCAAATCACCTTCACAGGACACAGCAACCCCATCCTCGCTGCCCATCCAACTGTAGGCCATGCAAGGAACGACACGATACAGTTCCTGAATCTTTGACCAGCATTGTACTGCCAGCGCATCGTAGTTGTGTTCTTCTGTCATGTCTTTGAGTGCCAAATAGACCCGCGTGACACGCTCAAAGGCAAGGTTGGAGTTGACGGTGACTTCTGTGGCTGCGGCCCGCATTTGTGCCGCTGTAGCATGGACAGCCTCTGGTTTTTGTGCTTCAGCCCGAGCCACCAGTTCTGCCATTTCATGCTCGCCGACCTGTAAACCGAGCCGTTCGTTGAGATGTCGTGGATCAACCATCATATTATGGAAGCCAGGGGATACCCCCCCAATCCAGCCAATGTGGGCGTTCTCAATGTTTTTTACCGCGGTGAGGGCTTTTACTGTGACCTGGAATCTTCGCCTAAACATATCTGTCTCTACATGGTCATAGAACCATTTGAATGGAATATCCTTGTGCCGAAGATACCGTTTGAGAATACTGGCATGTTCATTGAGGGCAACCAGTGAGTGTAATTTGACTTCGCCCTCAAGTGACGGGTCAGGCAATGACCATAAACCAATGCGTGGCGCGACATCAACCAAGGGCAAGAGTTGCTCGCCAATACTAATGGAGGTGTTCTGGATAAGGAGAAAATCAATCCCTTGATTATGGAGTTGATTTGCGGCTTGAATGGCATCGGCTTGGCTGGCAACAGGCTCTGTAATTGTGGCGAGCTCGAAGTCCCATTCCGATGCCAGATGCTCCAATCCTTTAATCGTCCGTTCCCGATACCCCAGTTTTTCTGCGAAATAGGATGAGAGGGATAAACCAACATATCCCACTCTGAGCTTATACCGTGCCATGTTATTTCCCTTTCCAATAATCATTGATTGCCCTAAACATCAGGGCGACAGATTGGGCACCAGGATCAATCTGCCCAATTGATCGTTCGCCGAGATAACGGGCGCGTCCATATTGAGCTTGCATGTCTTTAGTTGATCGCGCCCCTTGCTCCGCCGAAGCTGCCGCCTGCTGGAGTATCGCTGCCAACGGTTCCTTCTTATCCAGGTTTTGCCGCATAGAATTGACCGCAGGCACAAGGGCGTCAATCATGGTTTTGTCGCCCGGTTGTGCTTTCCCACGTTTCATCACACCTGCTGATCCACTTTCCCACATCATGATAAATTGCTCCATTGATAAGGCTTGGGCTTCTTTGACTTGCATGGCAGCCCCTACAAACAGGGTCCCGAATAACGCTCCAGATGATCCCCCCATGCGATTCATCAGGTTTGTACCGGTGACGTATAAGACTTGGAAAGGTGAAGTCGCCTCCAGTAATTGTTCAACACTACAGGCAAAGCCTGTGCTAATTGCCGTCCCATGATCGCCATCGCCCAATTCAGAATCCAAAGTATTAAGTTCGGATTGATGGGCGTCAAGTGTTTGGGAAATCGTTGTAATCATCCCGCGTAAGTCAAGGGCTGTGATCGTCATGATTGAATAATCCTCAGTGTTGCGCCAATCGCAGGGGCATCCCATAGCGCTTTGAGTTCATCATCAACTTTGCACAGCGAAAGGGCAAAACCCGCCATTTCTTGCGTTGTGGCATAAGGGCCAAGCCAGGCTTTGTAAACCTGAATATCAGCTTCTTGAAGTTGCCGTGCCACACGCCGATAGAGAATGAGCAACTCCATCTGGGTCATGCTACCGCTATCATTCAAAAAGACGAGAACCTCATCACCTGCTTGAAAGGGGAGGTCTTCCAGGAGGGGTGTGAGCATCGCATCTATTGTTGCATCTGCCGAAATGAACTTCTGCCTCCCTTGACCGACTTCACCATGCACGCCCATACCAATTTCAATCTCATCATCCGGTAACTCAAACATGACTTCGCCACTTATGGGATTGGTTCCAGGTGTGAGCGCGACAGCCAGGGTGCGGGTATTATCTCGTATTTTTTCCGCCATGGCTTTGCATTGTGCTAAGGTAACGTCCTGCTCTGCATAGGCCCCTAGCATTTTCCAGGTGAAGAACAAACCAGCCGTTCCGCGCCGTTCAGATTCCTGGCCTTTCGGTGCGCTAGAAATGTCATCATACAAAACGACCATCTCTACGTTGTCTAGGCCTTCCATCTGGCAAAGCTCTAATGCCATTTCCGCGTTCATCAGATCGCCAGCGTGATGCGAAACACAGAGTAAAACGCCCCCACCTCGGTCGGCTGCTTTAATGCCCTTCAGTATACGATCTGGCCCAGGAGCAGCGAAGATTTCTCCAGGAATGTTGACGTCAAAGAGACCCTGTCCAACCAGACCAATCATGGCAGGTTCATGTCCACTCCCATTCCCAATCACCAGCCCAACTTTCCCTGGCGTTTTCGGTTGGCTGCGAACAATCAAGCCTGATTCGGTTAAAGTAACAATCTCTGGATAGGCAGCAGCGATACCCTCTAGCATCTCGTTCAGGATGTTTTCTGGTTGATTGATGAGTTTTTTGGTGCGCGGGGCCATCATACCTCCAAAGGAACAAAATACATCAAATGAATGGGATGTTGAACGGGTCTATCGGTGTAGGCAACTCTCACTCGCATCTGGCTATGGACGATCCCTGTGCTTGTTCGGAGCAGATGTGGAAAGAGGGTTGAACTGCCGTCCATCAAAACGTAAACAAGCGGAATAGGGGTTTGGAGTTGTTGAACATCCCCATTGACTCCTGAAGTAAAGTGCATAATGGAAAAGGATTTCACTGTACCTGTTCCGTTTAATTGTTGCCAGTCAGTTATATGCAAGCAGTCTGGGCAAAGGGGGCGGGGCGGCGTGAATACTTTTTGGCAGTGGGGGCATTGAGTGCCGAAGAAGCGCCCGTTTCCCAGTTCAATATAAAAGCGCGAATATTTGCCCAAGCTATGTTTGTATGTTTGGGTGAGCTCAAGTGTAACAACTTCGATTTGGCGAAACGCTGCCCATTCATCGGGTTCTACCAGCCCCTTCGGCTGAGCAACTTTCTGCTCGATCAAGCTTCTGACCTGTGTTTTACTCATAACTTAGTCCTGACATTCAAAAATATTCACGACACAGATCGCACCGATCCCTGCATGGGTGTCGGTCAGGCCGCGCCGAGCATCGGGAACTTGTCGTTCCGGTGTCACGTCGCCCCATAGCTGCTGGACAATCTCGATGGCCTGTGCGATGCCCGTTGCGCCAACGGGCGCACCGCGTCCGAGTAAGCCCCCGCTTGTATTGACAGGCAGCCGTCCATCACGATCAAATATGCCAGCAGCAATTGCAGGACCGCCTTCGCCTTCACCCACGAAACCCAGGTCCTCGACTGCTTGAATTTCAACACCACTGTAGCTGTCATATAGTTCGGCAAGATCAATGTCTTCCATAGGGTTTTGAATACCTGCCATTTGATAAGCTTGTTGAGCGGCCACCTGTTTCCCAGCGAAGTTCGTCAGGTTAGGATAGCGATCTCCCAGGCGCATCGTGTCTGTTCCACAGCCTGTAGCGATGAATGCGACATGCGGCCTTTCTCTATATCGTGGGCTATGGTGTTTGGCCCAATGCTCCGTTGAAAGAAGAAGAGCGGCGGCTCCGTCACTTAACAGACTACAGTCAAACAAGGTATAGGGTTCGGCGATAGGGCGGGCGTTCAAGACATCCTCAATGTGGAGGTCCATGGGCCTTTGAGCATATGGGTTAGCGGCAGCATTGGCCCGATTACGCACAGCAACATGGGCGAAATGTTCGCGCCGTGTCCCATGTTTTTCCATGTGGGCACGCATCATCGCAGCATAAAAGGCGGTATAGGTTCCCCCCACCATCATCTCCCAATCAACATCGGCGGATAGAGCGAAAAGCTGATTAGCTGTTTGTGATGAAATGCTTTTGCCATTGGTTTCGCAGCCGTAAATCAGGATCGAATCACATAACCCACTCTGGATATACGCCCAGGCCGTTCGCAGAGCCAATGCTCCGGTTGCACCACCCCCTTCAATTCTAACGTTCGGAGTTGGATTCAAACCCAGGGTGTCGTGCAAAATCGCGCCTAATGTCATCTGCCGATTAAAGTGATCGCTCTCATAACTGGTTAAGCCGTGTTCGACTGCGTCTAGGTTATCGAGACCCGCGTCACGCATACAGTTCAAGACGGCCTCCGTTGCCAGATCACGCACGTTGCAATCATCGCGGCTAGAAGCAAAGGGCGTTAGACCAACACCCACCACAACAGGAGGATTAGTCATGTTGGACCTCCTTGAAATCCGGGTATTCTCGGAACGAAGAAGTCGTAATGAGCGAGCCAGGGTTGATGCGCTTGTACCAGGGCATCCCGTAGGTATGGGTCAGGGCATTCAATAGCCTGACCCGTTTGCGCCCTGTAGTGTCTAACCAATGAATGCGTTCATCAGGATCGCTTATTTTCGTGGCTTCGGCCCACAATGCCCGCCCCACAATGTACCCAGCAGCACCTGCTTTACAGGCAGTTTCAAGTTGGCGTGCAAAGAGCTCAAATGAGACACCAGCACTGAGCAACACCCAGGGGGCCTGGATGGTTTGGGTGATGCTTTCGCAGGCCGCTTGCCAGGTCGCCTCGTTTGGTTCTTTTTTTACATCAACCGGAAATTCAAGCTTCAGTACATCTGCGCCAAGCTTAGAAATGTGCCTGGCTGTTTTAACAACTGTCTGCGTTTTATCTAAAGCATCGTAGACGATGGGTTCAGCGTAGAGGGGAATATCGTAGTGACCGCATTCGTCAATCACTTGTTTTACGATGGTTTCTTGCCGTTGAGCGTGTTCTTCATTGAATGGATTATAATAGAAGAAGAGCTTGACCCCATCCGCATGAATGCCTTTAATTTTGGCAACATTCCAATCTGGATCAATCTCAACATCCAATGGCAAGGGCTTCATCTGGTAATCGGCTTTTTCCAGTTCAACGAGTAACCCTCGAGACCCAAGATATCCATATGAAATAGCATGAAGCGCTCCATAGACAGGATCAAGCAACACACCACTTACCTCATTGATTAAGGTGCTGACCACTTGCCGCTTGAATTCAATCATGTCAGAAGCTTCGACACAGGTTGGTGTTTCTCGATTCAAGGACCGCTTTAACGAGTCCTGATGGTCAATTGCCAGAATATTGAACAACCCCTCGTGGGTCGTAGTTCGTTGTAATGCACGACGTTTGCCGAGGGAAATACGCCATGTTTTCATTCGCCAGTCTTTACCCCACACTTTTAGCTTCGGCTCAATTAGGGATCTATCATCTCAAAAATCTGCCCAGAACGAACCAATATGGATGTGTCGTTCATCTGCTTACATCCACCTGTTCAGCCAATTCTAAGGCAACTTCATAGACCGCTTGATTGCTATGATCCAATGCCTCTTGCCCGGCTAGAGGTAATGGGTCAAGAAAACGTCTGCCTCGTGTGAGATCATCCCAAACAACCACCATTGAAATGGCGGGCATGTCAAAATAGTTGGCGACAGCATAGGTCGTGGCGGTTTCCATCTCAACTGAAAGGTATCCAGCCCGATGCCAAGCTTCCATCATTTGAGGTGTTTCAGTAAATAGGGATGACCAGGTGATGTGTGTCCCACGATGAGATGTGAGATTCCGTTGTTGCAAGTGCTTTTGAGCCTGATCTAACCAGTTAGACGAACCGAGTACGGCATCGGGTGTACCGTACATATGCGCAACTCCTTCGCGGCAGATTGCCACTTCTGGCAGGATAATATCGCCTGGTTCGAGGTGGGATTGCAAACCGCCACATGTTCCGATTTGAATGGCTAATTGGGTTCCTAAAACACCGAACAAATGGATGATCTCAACAGTTCGCGGAGCGCCATAGGCCATGCAGAATGCAATCTTACGATCTTGCCAACGCCCCCAGAAAATGTCAGGAAACTTCAGTTCACGAACATCATCCAGGTAACTGAGCCGCCATGCCGTTCGCTGTGCCCGCCACCAACTGCCTTCTACAATAACCACATCGGGCACATCTTCTGCAGCCAGTTCCATCGCCTCTAGCCATTCGTCGGCTTTTATTTGCATGATTGATCGAAATGTTGTCGCCATATGCCCTAACCCTTTATGTTAGCATAATTGCCGCGCCATCTTCTGGAGCCAGATGGATCGAAAATTGCGCCCCTGCGTTTTGGCATAAATGAATAGCCTTGTTAGAAAATAATTCGATTGCGCTTGTCGCTGCCTTTGCAGCCGGAACCGTCACAGACAGATCAATCGGATCTGCTCCTTGGTTGTTGACCAGGATTACATGTTGATCTTCATAAGAGAGTAAATGCACATCAGCAAAGCGTTGTATATAGTCGCCTCGGTCACTGTTTAACAAAATGTCTTTTTCTACACCGCAGGATTGCATTAAATTGTCGAAAAACTGTCGCAGGGCTGGGTCTCGGTACTCCCAATAGGCCATATCCAGATGGGTTGCCATGAGTATTACCCGACCTTTGCCATAGTGCCGTTGGATGATTGCGGGTGTGTTGTCCACAAAATGCGCCAAGACATCAACATCATCTGCAAATTCGAATTCTTCCCGATGCCAGAATCCATCAATGTAATCGGCATCAACGCGATCAAATAGTGAACTTGATGGATCAGCTTTGAGCCGAATTCGATCATGGGGTTCACGCTGCACTTCAATATAGGTTTCCTTTGCACCGAATAAGGTGGTGAGGCCTGCACCAGGGCGATCATTCCAAGCCCAGCCTTTTTCATCAACATGTCCCAGCTTAGCACAACCGATTAATATCCCGCCATTGTCGACAAATTGCGTCAATGCGTCGGCATGAGACTGGGGTAAATGCATGAGGAAGGGCAAGAAAATGACTTTGTAATTGGCCGTATTGGTGTTGAGGAATCGGGGTTCCACAAATTGCAGCGTATAACCTGCTTCCCACAAGGCAGTATGTGTACCTCGAAGTGCCCGATACAGAAATTTCTCATTGGCCTGTCCATCTAAGATGATGACATTCTCATGGCTATGATAGAGGGCGATCTGTGCAGCAGGGGGTGAAGCGTCCAGAAAAAAGTCCTCACATGACTTGACCACTCGGCATACATCAGCGGCAGCATAAAAACGCTCGGTTGGCTCGCCATGAAAATCGACCAATGCTCCCCAGGTAAGGGGAATGAAGTTCCAGTCTCGATAGCCTTGGTAGAGCATACATTTGGCCCCATGTCCTAGGCAGTTGAGATTAAATCGTTTGATATCTTTGGCATGGGTGGCAAAATTTGGCCCGGCAGAAAAACCACCAATTGGCCCACTTTCGAGTTCGGGAACCCACATGGTTTTGTTATTATGCTGAGCAACCGAATAGGCGAAGTCGAAGAACCACGACGAAAAGGATGGGTCTTTTCTGAAATCATGTTCCGAAGGATAAATATCGTGCCCGATGATGTCAGTGATGGCGCCAATATCCCAGTGATTTGGTTCGTTGCGTGCCCCCAAATCGGGTCGAAGGCAATCGTACAGATTGTGCATGGTGATCTGTGAAGAGTCGTGTTTCTTAATCAAATCGTGCTGGAAACGAACGAAATCCGCAATGGATTTTTGCACGAAGACTCGAAAATCCAACCAGGCTGTACCATTGCCCCATTCAGCCGGCATGGATTGTGGTGGTTGAATCTGGTGCCAGTCATAATAACGATAATGAGTAGGGTCCCATGACCAATGATAATTCAAGGCATCAATCGTCTGATACTTGGCCTTGACATACTCACGGAAAAGCCGGGCGCAATGATCACAATAACACCAATAACCATAACGACGAGGGTGCAAATGTTCTGCTTGCGTAAACGCAGTCATATGTCCGATTTGGTTGTCAATCTGCCAGCAATATAGAGCAGGATGGTCTGCATATCGCTCTAACAACAGGGTTAAATAGCGTGTGACTTCGTTCTGTAAGCCCGGGTTATTGACACATGCCCAGCCCCAGACCGTATTAGTAGGATATTTCATCCCTTCCCGCGAGACTCGCTGTAAATCAGGGTAATGTTCCAACATCCAGATTGGAGGATTACATGAGCCTGTTCCGAGTACCATTTGAAGATCTTTTTCAGCCGCGAGTGCAAAGATTTGATCCAACCACCCCCATTCTGGTTGTCCAGGTCGCGGCTCTATATAGTCCCAACTTGAAATTAACTCTGCGGTGCGGATCATGTTAAGACCCGCCTCGCGCATGTTTTCTATGTCACGGACCCAATCAGACGCGGCATGGGTGGGCGGATAGTAGCTTGAGCCAATAGGAAAGTAAGGCATCCGTATTTTCATGATTGTGTTACGGTGCTTTCTCCAATTTTGTGAAGAAATCGCGGTAGATTGCGTCGCGGTCAATACCATAAGCTTCGCGCATCAAATGGCGCTTGTCATTCTGTTCGTAGAAAAGATCATCTGTTAATATGGGTGAATGGACTATGTGGGATGGAACCCACTCTGGGTTGAGCAGCCAGGCGATGTTGATCATGTCCCAGATCACCCACGTGCGCCCAAAATGATCGTTGATCCCCCGCATCTTATGGATGGGATTATGGGTGTAAAGATGATAGAGATAATCCCCTATCTTGCCCTTTCCCTTCACCCAACGTTCCATCTCGGGTAAAGAGATTTTAAGTTGTTCACCAATGTAATAGCCCGGTAAGTAAACATGGGGCACGCCACAATCAAACAATAATTGTGAAGCAATGGGGTCTTGCATCAAGTTTAACGAAGCGATGTTGTTGAGACGAACATGCGAAGGGTATGAACTTGTCCACAAGACAACAATCTGTTGGATGATTTCCGGTTCGAGTAAAATTGCAGAGGCGATATTGGTCACACATCCGATGGCGGCAATATAAAGTGGACGCTCATCATCTGCCAGTGCCCGCTCAATTATGAATTCAGCAGCCGGTGTATGCAGGGGATGATCAAGGGATTGTAAATAAGCGGGTGACCCGCGAAAGACTTTGCCTGTCGGGTCTTCATCCAGAAGCTCAAAAACTTTCAAGATCTCCTGATAACTCAATTCCATCCCCTCATCCGGGCCGACGAAGGGAATATCATGTGGATTGATCCCATTAGAAAGGAGGAACCCGGCCCAGCGTTGATGGCGTTCAAGTATACCCGGCAGTTCAGCATTGAGATCCGCTTTGAGCACATCATACGCTTCTAATAAGGGACCTTGATGATGTCGGAATGAGTACGGTTCTGCAACTACTCCCTCAATTTTCAAGATCTCCTGAGAGAGCAGCGCCCAGGCGATGGCATACTGATCGTCAATTTCGTTGTGGGTATCTGTATCAATAATCAGCCGTACCTTGCCTGATGGTGGCTCCAGCTGTTGACGCATTTGTGCTTTAGTCAATTGGGGAAATTCGGCCACAGGTTCTCCTGGCATTAGAGTAATGCACCCAGATCATTGATCTGGACACGCGCTTGCTGATAATCGCTTGCAATCAATTCGGTCAATTGGGTCGAGTAAGCATACATATCGACTTCTGGGTTACCACTAATAACCGGTTGGATCCATTCTTTTGGGATGCCATCTACACCATTCAATGCCCCGGCAAGTGCCCCAGCAACACTGGCGTAACTATCCTTATCCCTCCCATACATAATGGCTCCCATAACGGCCTGCTTAAAGTCACCCTCCGCTGTAACAAACATCGCAAGCGCGACGACGAGCGTATGGATCGCCTCAGAAAAAAGATGTCCCCATTCGAGGATGTCCCTTAAGGGTTCCCCAATAGCAAAGACATCCCGCTCATGCTGGGCAACTTCCAGGGCTTTATCAAGGAAGGTTACATTGGGATCATAACGCCATTCGGTATTGTGCCAGTGGTCGCCCTCCCGCCGCCGCGAAAATCGGCGATGGGCTTCTTTGGTCGTATCAATAATCCCCTCAACCGTCGCATTGGGCCGCATCGCCTCTGCTATAGCAGCGACAAACATCGCTGAACTGTTCCTGGCATAACCACTCGTTAAATACGCCAGTTCATATCCCAGTTGATAGGCTTCATCAGGCCGACAGGCGGTAATCAACCCTAGCGGAGAATTCGCCATAAGCGAGCCATTGGTTGGTTCGCCACCAAAGATCTCTTTGTCTTCTCGCCAGATGGTTTTCATATAGTATTCTTCAATAAACCCCTCGTGCAATGAATCAGGGGCATGATGATAGGCTTTTGCGAGGACCATATTAAGATCACCAGGGCGTGGCTTGCCGCCTGCGCGGAAAATGGCTTCACAGTGTAGATGCTTGAGGCGCGTGTCATCCGTATAATTGCCAATAGCGTCTCCCTCGGCAAAGTGTGCATGATGGGCAGGGGCACGGTCATAGGCTACATATCGATCCAGATTGCCACCATAGCGTTTGCGGATTTCTTCTGGTGACAGATGTTCCACTGGGCCACCGAGCGCGTCGCCAATTGCACCACCAAGCATACATCCATAGACCTTTTTAAAGAGAAGTGTGTCTTCCATTTGCTAATTCTCGAAGAGCCAGATCCGGGATCTGGGCAGTTGGATCGGAATGGTATCACCTATATTGACCTTGAAATCCGCTGGGCCATGCGCTAACCATGTATGACCCATGACATCAAGCTGTACCTGGGTATAAGTGCCCATGTAAACCTGGGTTAAAACTTTCGCTTGAATCTGGTTACTGTCGCCATTCGGCACCAGATGAACATCTTCAGGGCGGACCGTCAATTTCACCTTACCATTCGGCTGATTGACATGTTGAGGATCAATTTCGAGTTTGCCCAGATCGGTTTCTACAAAATCATCTTTCTTGACTCCCAGTAGGAGGTTGTCATTTCGGAAAAAGTGTGCCACTTCTGCTGATTTGGGCCGTTCGTAAAAGGCTAGGGGTTCATCAAACTGTTGCAAAATACCGTTAAACATCAGGGCAATACGATCCGCTAGCATCACGGCCTCTTCCTGATCGTGGGTGACGAAAATAGTTGTCGTATTTAGCTCACTCTGAATGCTGCGGATGAGTTCACGCATCTCCAAGCGTAAATTCGCATCGAGATTAGCCAGGGGCTCATCAAGCAGCAAGACGTTCGGATGCACAATCAAAGCACGTGCTAGCGCAATTCGCTGTTGCTGTCCACCAGATAGTTCATGAGGCCGACGTTTCTCAAATCCAGGTAAACGCACCAATTCCAGCATTTCACTCACCCGGCGGTCTATTTCTGCTCTAGGCACGCCAGCCATCTTGAGACCAAAGCCAACGTTCTTCGCCACGTTCATAGTTGGGAATAAAAGATGCTTTTGAAAAACCATGACCGCACCGCGTTTCTCAGTGGGGATCGTAATCACAGAGCGACCATCAAACAACACGTCGCCTTCGCTAGGAAGCAATAAGCCCGTTATCATCCGCAGTGTGGTCGTTTTCCCACAACCAGATGGCCCCAGAAACGCGATGAGTTCCCCCGGCTTAATTTCGAGATTCAGTCGGTTGACAGCGATCACAGAATCGAAGCGCCGCGTTAAATCTTTGAGTACTACCTGTGTCATAGCCGCCCAAATCCTCCCATAACGGCTGAATCCTGGCCCAATTGGCGAGAAATCAGGATCAATACCAGAATAGCCGGGGCAACAAAGACAAGGCTGATTGCTGCCGCATTTGAATAATTCACTCCGCTGATAAACGGAAACAGCACCATCGGCAGTGTCACAATTGTCCCGCCTCCAATGAGCAGAGTCGTGACATATTGCCCCCAGGAAATCAGGAATGTAAACATGGTCGCTACAGTCAAACCGGGCAGGATTCCGGGTAAGGTAATTCGGAAAAACACTTGAAAAGGGTTTGCACCAAGGGTTTTAGCTGTTTCCTCTAGCTCTGTTCCATAATTAGCAAATACGCTGGACATCACCAATACCATATAAGGAATACAAGGGATCAGATGAACAAGGCACACGCCCAAAAATGTGTCAGTCAAACTCAGGCGGATGAACACTTGATGAATGCCCATTGTCGAGACGATCCCTGGAACAATAATCGGAACCATGAGCAACCATTCGATAATGCCCTTACCTTTAAAATCATAAAGTGCGATCGCACGGGCAGCTGGTAATCCAACAACTATAGACAAAAAGCAAACGAATAGGGCAATTTCCAGGCTGTTCATAAAGCCCTCGCCCACCCGGGATGACGCTGAAAAGACATAGTCCCAAGAACTCATGCTCCATTCTGTTGGCAGCAAGTTTGGAAATAACCAACGAAAGGCAAATGACCAGATAATCTGGGGAACAACAGGCAACAGCACGCCAACAACAATTGTGAAAAACGCCAGAGATCGTACCAATCTATCCATAACTTTCCTTAAAGGTTGACCGCGTATTTGGCCAGCCGCTTATATGCGACCAACAACACAATAGCGACCAGCGCAAGAATGATACTGACTGCCATCGCCTGCGGTCTAAGGGCCAGATCAGGGTCTTGATAACTTCGGAATGCCATAACTGGTAGTGTGGTTGGATGCCGCACACCAAGTAGGAGTGGGATTTCATAACTGGCGAACACGAACGCAAATACAATGATAGACGTTGACAAAATGCCTGGCAAAATAAGAGGGAACAAAACGTAGCGGAATCGTTGCCATCGGTTTGCACCCAAAGTCTGTGCGATTTCTTCATATTGCGGGCCAACGCTCTTCAGGACAGCGAGTACCACGATTCCAATAAAAGGCACTTCCTTCCACAAAAAAGTGAGCTGGATGGCTACCCCTGGTTTATCAAACACCAACGCAGGAAATTCTCTTGGAAATTGTGTGATACCTAGTGCGACAGATGTCCGCGATAGCAAGCCACTTTGACTCACCAACAAAACGATGCCCGTCGCGACCACAAGATGAGGAATAGGAATGGGAATCTGGTAGATAAAGGTTAAGAAGCGGCTGCCTCTAAACGTGTTGCGTAACACAAGGGCGAACGCGACCGCCAAAATGGAGGAGGCCAGAGTGCTGACGAAAGCAATACGAAACGTCAGCCACAGCGATTCAAAGAAATTGTTGTCAGAAAGAATGTCAAAATAGTAGTCGAATGTGAAATCGGTTAGACCAATGAAAGGGAAGTAGCCGAAACTTTGTCCTAAACCAAACAGCATGCCACCACCAAATAAGACCACAATGATGAAAAGTGCTGGAAATAACATCAAAGGGACGCGTAATTTCTCGATTAATCTGAGCCGATTCATCCTAACCTCTGAACGGAAGATAGCTGGAGATCATTCCCCAGCCATCTTGAAGTGAAAAGCAACTAGTTTTCCAGGACGTTCTCAATCCAACCTTGTTCCATAGCAGTTACCCAGTCACCGCTAGGCTCTGGAAGGGTGTTTGCATTCAGGACATCCATAGAAAGGGTGGCGGGATGACGCTCCATTTCAGCTACCGCTTCCTGGAATTCCTCTGAATAAACACTGGGTTCAATTGGAGAAAGCCAACCCCACAGGGTTGGATCAACCATTTTGAGTTGATATTCTTCCGATAAGAGGAAGTTCGCCACCACCATCGCACCCGCAGGATTGGGTGCATTGTAGGGAATAGTTACGAAGTTATTATTCGAGATTGTACCTGTATCAAATACGAATGTGCGAATTGATTCAGGGTAAATCCCATCTTGAATATTGTTGGCGGCTCCGTTTGGCCCATAGCCCATATTAAAGGCGATTTCCTGGTTGGCTAGCATACCATCCATGACGCTTGCTTCTGGATATGTTTCGCCGCCGCGCCATAGATCAGGCTCAATGTCGTTGAGATAGTCCCAGGCTAAAGGTGCATATTCATCGAATACTTCTTGATCAAATTCCCCAAGGAATGGTTCTGGTCCATCGGCAACATGATAAAACACATGACGAACAAAAACACTACCAGTGAAATCGGGGATGGCAGGGTAAGTAAACAGACCAGGATTCTCATGAATCCAATCAGCGAGTTCGTCAAAGGTTGTTGGAGGATCACCGACAATATCCGGATTATATTCCATCACGAACTGTGCATGTCCCCAGGGGGATTCATACCCCTCAACAGCATAGCCGAAGTCAAAAGCCAGGGCAGGATCATCCCAGTTAACAAAGGCCGCATTCGGAATCGATTCCGCCCAAGGGCCATAAAGCAGTTCCGCATCCTTCAGCGTGCGGAAATTTTCCCCGTTGATCCAGATAAGGTCAACTGTACCCTCGCCTTCTGCCACATCTGCCGAAGCTTCATCGAGTATTTTATTAACAACTTCGGCCGTATCGGTAACCGGAACACGATTCAATGTGATCCCATACAATTCTTCAACGCGAGCGCCTATATCATTGTCAACGTCGGTATTGATCTTATCCGAACCACCCCACATGAACCAGTTGACAGTTGTGCCGTCTGCGGCTGCCAAAACCTCTTCCCACGTTTCAAAACTGGGGACTTCGCCAAGCAGTTCACCCATCATGTCATCTTGAGCGACCATTGGACTACCCACAATCATGAGCAGGACACTCACCATAACAGCCATTCGATTGATACGTTTTGTTCTAAACACTGATAATCTCCTCTGAAATTTAAGCTCTCTGATGATTCTATGCCGTTTTCACTTTGGTTGACTGGTTGTTCACCTCCTGCAGAAATTAAGCAACATGTTCTCGTAAGAAAGCCAGCGCTTCTTTGACTTCGTCATCCAAATGATGAACTAAGGGACGCCAGGTGTTGACGGTTCGACCCGTTTCCGTGTTAGGGTTGGGAAATGTTTCGATTACTATAGGCCCTTGATAGCCGATATCATCGAGTGCTTGTTGAATTGCTGACCAATTAATATGCCCCTGACCAGGCAACTTGCGATTACTTGCAGCACAATGAAAATGCCCGACCTGAGACCCAGCCTGACGAATCGCATCCGGTAAGTTATCTTCTTCCATATTCATATGGTAGGTATCGAGCTGCAACTTAACGGCAGGATGGTCAACTTGCTGTAAAAACGCCAGCGCTTCAGCGACTGTGTTGAACATAAATGTCTCGAATCGATTCAGGATTTCTAGTGTCAACGTAATACCCAGGTCATCTGCGATTTTTGCGGCTTCTCTTAGGGCGGTGGCACTTCGCTCACGGTACGGTTGCAAGTCTTCGGTCTGCGGGAAGAGGAGCCAGGGAGCATAAGTCACACCGCCCAATATGGGGCTCCCCAGTTTTTGAGTTGTCTCCAGGCACTGGCGTAAATAGGCTATGCCCGCATCACGGATCGATTGATCAGGGCTTGTAATGTTTGTTTCCTGGCTTAGACCTGTGCTACAGAAAACTTGTAAATCAAGATGATCGAGTTCGGATCGCATTCGTGGAACATCAATTGTTTCTGGGCCAGAAACGAAGGATATCTCCACACTATCAAACCCGCAGTCATGGGCCTTGGGGAAATAAGTGATCTGATCGTCCGACCAATTTTCAATCCAGTAAAATATTTCTATACCAATTTTTCTCATGGTGTATATGTTGAAATCTGAAATTTCAGATGGGATCATACAGAGATATTAGCGCAGATTGGATGTTTGTCAAATAAAATAATGGGTTGGATCAGGCTGTGTTGGCAAATTGACAGTTTATTGAGAATCAATTATTATCGGAAACCGAACTTCGAGTAGATTGTGCAATGTGAGGGAGCGTTGGAAAACTGACGTGTCAATGAATGTGCTCGATCCGGTTGATCTTCCAAACCTGAACGAAATTGTATATGACAGGCTGCGTCAGGCGATTCTCAGGTACGATTTTACCCCAGGACAACGACTGGATCTGATGGAAATGGAAAATCATCTTCAGGTCAGCCGCACGCCATTGAAGAACGCTTTGATACGCCTTGAAGTTGAAGGGTTGATCGAGATTCATGCCCGTCGTGGAACATTTGTAGCGGGTATCACAGCAGAAAAGCTGGAAGAAGATTACAAAATTCGCAGCGCCTTTGAGCTTTATGTTGCTTTGTGTCTCCATAAGTATTTAACGCCATATGATTACGACTTTTTCCGTAACATGCGTTTTGAGATGAATGCTTTGGCATCGCAAGCCCAAGTTGATGGATGGCAAGGAGTCATACAACCCTACCTCGAATTGGATCGTGCCTTACATGAGCACCTTGTTGCCTGTGGTGGGACGCCCAATATGATCAAGCTTTGGCAGCAAGCCAATGTTCATACCCAGATCATGAGGTTAACACACCAACATGAAGACCTTGACTTTGCTTCTTTCCATCTTGATCATCTCCAAATTATTGATGCAATTGAGTCCGGTTCCCCAGACCGTCTCAATGCTGCTTTGCTCAACCACTTAGAACAAGCACGCCTTACAGTTCTTCGCGCTCTCTCCTAAACGGCCCCTGAATACGATTCTAGCCCTTTAAAATTCGCCAATTACTTGACACACATATACAGAAGATGGTAATTTGAAATCGATTTCAAAAAGTGTTGTCAAGTTAGTAAGGAGTTGCCTATTGCCAGTTACAATTATCCTCTCCTTCAAACCTCATAATATAAACAACTTAAAGGAGTCTTTGATGATGAAACGTACGTTTGCAATCTTTTTGTTCTTGCTAGTAATTAGTGTTTTACCCGTGTCGGCGCAAGATGCCATCACTCTAACAATGTGGTATCACGGCGCAGGGAACGAAGAGGAGCGCGAAATCATTAATCAGATCGTAGCAGATTTTAATGCAGCCCAAGACGAGTATGCCGTTGAAATTGCAGAATTCCCACAGGAATCCTACAATGAATCTATTGTCGCAGCAGCCCTTTCTGATTCGCTACCAGATATCATTGATGTCGATGGGCCTGTCATGCCGAACTGGGCGTGGGCCGAATATATGCAGCCCCTGGCCCTCCCAGAAGAGGCCTATGCCGATTTCCTCCCAGGTACACTGGGCTTCTGGAATGATGAGCTTTATTCCATTGGCCTATGGGACGCCGCCGTTGGTATGTATGCCCGGCGTTCTGTTCTTGAAGACAACGACATTCGTATCCCGACGCTTGATGAGCCGTGGACAGTTGAAGAGTTCGATCGCATTTTGGAATCCCTTCAGGCTACGGGTGAGTTTGATTATGCACTCGATCTTGGAATGGCTTGGACAGGTGAATGGTACCCTTATGCTTTCTCTCCGTTCCTTCAAAGCTTTGGCGGCGATATGATTGATCGTGATACTTACCTATTGGCTGAAGGGGTTTTGAATGGTGATGAAGCTCTTGCCTTTGGCGAATGGTGGCAAAGCCTGTTTGAACGTGAACTTGTCCCTGGCACATCACAAGATGGGGCCGATCGTGATACAGGGTTTATTGATGGGAAATATGCCCTTCAGTGGAACGGCAATTGGGCCGGTGTGAATACCTTAGAAGGCGTGGAAGACGATGAGGTGCTGTTTCTCCCTGCTCCTGACTTTGGTCATGGCCCGATCATCGGGGCAGCCTCCTGGCAGTTCGGCATTTCATCAACCAGCGAACATCCAGAGGGCGCCAATGCCTTTATTGAGTTCGCTATCCAGGACGAATATCTGGCGGCGTTTTCTGATGGTATTGGTTTGATCCCATCAACGCCATCGGCAGCAAGTATGACCGAAAATTATTCGGAAGGTGGCGCGTTAGAAGTTTTCTTTGAACTGAGTAACCAGCAGGCGCTGGTCCGCCCAGTGACTCCTGGCTACGTATTTATGGCGCTTGAGTTCGAGAAAGCCCTGGCAGACATCGCCAATGGCGCCGATGTTTTGGATGCCCTAGATGCAGCAGTAGATGCGATTGAGGCTGACATCGAAGCCAACGGTGGCTACGGCTTCGAGTAAGGTTCACTTTTGTTGTGGGAGTATGTCACACAATTATAATTCTATTGGGCTGGACAACATAGCCAGCCCATAGAACATCTCCACATAAACAAAATTTAGGAATGATATCTTATGAACACCAGACCCAATAAGTCGCCCTGGTGGAGTCGCCTCTTAGTTCCAGCAAACGCGCCTGCATACCAGCGCAAAGAGGCCCTGATAGGTTGGGCAATGGCCGCCCCTGCCCTCATCTTGATAGTGACATTCTTGATTTTGCCATTTTTTCTGGCGTTTGGATTTGCCTTTACCAATCAACGGCTTGTTTCTCCCAATCCTACAGAATGGGTTGGCTGGAGCAACTTTGAAAACTTATTAACCATTCGGGCGCTTACTCTTAATCCTATCATTGATGAAGAAACGGGTGAGGCAGTTCGAGACGAGGAAGGCAAGCTGGTTTACCCTAGGTTGCGTGAATATACCCGCAACAATCCTGAGTACCCTGAATTGGATGGAACACGCGAATGGTTTTCATTGAGTTTCGGTGGTCATGCGCGTACATTTGTGCTGGCTAAAGATGTGGTTTTCATGAAGGCGCTTTTCAATACAACACGTTTTGTTGTGGTTGTTGCGCCACTGCAAGCTGGCTTAGCCCTTGTCTTGGCCATCCTCATCAACCAGAAGCTTCGGGGGATCAACATCTTCCGAACAATCTACTTCATGCCGGTTGTTACTTCTTTGATTGTCGTTTCTTTTCTATGGCGGTTTATCTATGACGGGCAGAATGGCATGTTGAATTCTGTGCTTCATGGCCTAACGTTCGGCGCGTTTGAACCGCGTGATTGGCTGGGCGAGCCTTCCACAGCTTTATGGTCAATCCTGGCCATGTCCGTCTGGCAGGGTGTTGGTTTTCATATGGTCATTTGGTTAGCCGGGCTTCAGAATATTCCTGGCAGTCTCTATGAAGCCTCATCCATTGATGGAGCAGGCCGCTGGCAGCAATTTCGATATGTGACCTGGCCGGGCCTGCGCAACACAGCCGTTTTCATTTTGATCATTATCACCATGCAAGCCTTTGGACTTTATGCTCAAATACAAGCCATGACACGAGGCGGCCCGCTGGATTCCACCCAATCTATCGTCTACCAAACGGTGATTAGAGGTTATGAACAACAGAACATCGCCGGTGGTTCTGCTCTATCTGTTGTTCTGTTTATGATTGTTTTGTCAATTACTTTAATCCAACGATATCTAACACGAGAGAGAAACTAATGGCAGTCCAATCCAGAAAAAGCCCTCGTGTTGACTATCCATTGATCGGAAGATACACTCTTCTGAGTATCATCGCTTTGGTTTTCATCTTGCCGATCTTATTCATGGTGTTTTCATCCCTCAAACCAGAGGAACAACTCCTACGGGACACATCATCGGTACGGGCCTTCCTACCCCTAGGCGAGCTCACTTTCAAAAATTACGAAGATGCGTTTGAACGAGTTCCAATACTGACCTTTATTGGGAATTCAGTTTTTGTAACCGCAACAACGGTTCTCCTTGGTCTTGTTGTCAATTCAATGGCGGCGTTCTCATTTGCCCTCTTGCGTTGGCGTGCACAGCATACGGTTTTTGCCATTATTCTGGCAACTTTCATCGTACCCTTTGAGACGATAGCAATCCCTCTGTTACTTCTGGTTAACCGTTTGCCCTGGCTCAGTATTGGCGTTGATGGCATCGCCATGACTGAGGGGTGGCTGAATACATTGCACGTCCAAATCATTCCCTGGATTGTGTCATCGTTCCAGATATTCCTCTTTTATTCCTTCTTCAAGGATTTACCGCGAGAGTTGGTCGAAGCGGCGCGAATCGACGGTGCGAATTCATTCCAAATTTATTGGCGCATTATCATCCCAATTTCTGGGCCTGTGATTGCGACAGCAACAATTCTACGAATCATCGACATGTGGAATCAGTTTCTTTGGCCTTTAATGGTCGTGCAATCGGAGGCAGTTCGACCTGTGATGGTTGGCGTGCAATATTTCTTCCAGCTTGACACAGCATGGGGTGAGATTATGGCTTATCTGTCAACTTTAACGATCCCGGTGCTCATCATCTACTTGTCTTTGCAACGTACCTTTATCGAGAGCATTGCGTCAACTGGGGTGAAAGGCTAGCTGCTTATCGTCCACGGGAAGATCAACCGCGGATGACTATCGAGACCGCCGTGAGCAGAAAAGCAACCATTCAAGACATCGCCCAAAAAGCGGGGGTCAGCCCCGCCACTGTCTCTCGTGTACTCAACAATTATGTCCATGTGAGTGAAAAGAAACGCCAGCTGGTTATGCAGGTGATCAATGAGCTTGAATATCGTCCGAGCTTTTCTGCACGACACATGCGCACGAAAAAATCCCAATTGATTGGCTTCCTAACTGATGAAGTTGCCACGACACCCTATGCCGGGAATATTATTCTAGGGGCCCAGGAAGCCGCCTGGGAGCAAGAACGGATTCTGCTGGTGGTCAACACCGGGCATGACGAGACCATGATTGACAAGGTCGTGGAAACTTTCCTCGAACGTCAGGTTGAAGGCATTATTTATGCCTCGATGTATCACCGAGAAGTCAAGATTACGTCCAATATGCGCGATGTTCCTATTGTCTTGGCGAATTGCTTTTCCAACCGCCCTGAAATTCCGGCGGTTGTCCCTGACGAATTTAAAGGGGGGTACCAAGCGACAGAGTTATTGCTACAAAATGGCCACCGCAGAATCGGCTTCATCAACATCAGTTCATTAGACCCGCAAATCCCGGCATCTGTTAGGCGGTGGCAGGGCTACCGGGCTGCATTAGAAGCGTTTGAGGTTAACCCAGACGAACAATTGGAGCGATCTGGGCGAGGCGAAGTCCTGTATGGTTACCAACTCACGCATGAATTAATGGCGCTTGCTGATCCCCCTACTGCCATCTTCTGTGTCAATGATCGCACAGCAATGGGCGCATATAACACCCTGACTGAATTAGGCAAACAGATTCCGAATGATGTCGCAATTGTTGGCTATGATAATCAGGTCATCATAGCTGAAGGGCTACACCCGCCGCTAACTACGATGGAACTGCCTCATTATGAAATGGGTTGGTGGGCAGCGGAGAAACTGCTGAAAATGACAAATTCAACCTATAGCGGATTGGGCGAAACGATCAAACGAATGGACTGCCCACTTATTGAACGAAAATCACATAGATAGGAATTGATATGCCCCTTGACACACGACAACAAATCTTCAATGACGATCATAGACCGATTTATCACTTTTTGCCCCCAACGAATTGGATGAATGACCCGAATGGCTTGATCCAATGGAAAGGGAAATATCACCTTTTCTACCAGCATAATCCGTTTGGACCCCTATGGGGAAACATGAGTTGGGGGCATGCCATGAGCGAAGATCTCATCCATTGGCGGGATTTGCCCATTGCCCTGGGCCCAACCCCCGGAGGTCCGGATGAGGCCGGGTGCTTTTCAGGATGTTGTGTGGATAATCATGGTGAACCCACCATTCTTTACACCGCCACTTCTGGGCAACGTCATGAGGTACAAGTCCAATCACTGGCAACTAGTAAAGACAATCTGGTTACATGGAGCAAATATGCCCACAATCCCATCATCGCGGATGTGCCTGTTGAGGCTGGACAAAACGTTGACTTCCGCGACCCATTTGTGTGGAAAGAAGCCGATGGCTGGTCCATGGTATTGGGATCAAGTATAAAGGATAAGGGGGGCGTGGTCTTCCTCTATCGATCTGACAACCTCATCAATTGGGACTATGTTGGTCCGCTGTTCACGGGTGATCAGAAAAAACACGGTACACTCTGGGAATGCCCCAATTTCTTCAAACTGGGTGATAAATGGGTGCTTCTTATATCTGCGCATTCTGGCTTAATACCAGACACCGTTTTTTACTTCGTCGGCAGCTACAACAATTATCAATTTACACCCGAATACAGCGATGTGTTTGATTATGGTAATCTGTATGCCCCTCTAACATTTGTCGACGATGCAGGTCGTCGTATTCTGTTCGGATGGCTTCGTGAGGCACGTTCTGAGGTTGACCAGCGTTTCGCAGGATGGTCGGGTGTCCAATCGGCTCCTAGGGTACTAACCCTCGACAATCAAAACCATTTAAGGATGTCCCCTGTGAGCGAGCTAGCGCGTATACGGCAAGCGCATGTCTCTATTGCCCCAATGAACATTTCTGAGAAGTTGACACTTGATGTTGATGGATTAGCGCTGGATATAGAAGCTGAAATTGACCTCTGCCCTGGTGGATATGTTGGATTCAGCTTGGCTTGTTCCGAGGATGATACAGAAAGAATCGATATTATCTACGAAGCGTCACGCAGTCGCCTGACTGTGCATAAGGTCTTTCCTAGAACAAATGGGGCCCTGACCACCCACAGCTTGGAAGTGCCTCATGCCCTCGATATCGGCGAAAATCTACGACTTCGCATCCTGCTCGACCACTCTGTCGTTGAGATTATTGCTAACGAACGTACCAGTTTGACCAGACGAATCTATCCTGAGTCATCCATTAGCAATCAGGTCAAGCTCTTTGGCTCCAACGCCAGAGTAGAAACACTGAATATTTGGCAGATGGCTTCGATCTGGGATTGAGGTTTGTATGGGGGCTAATTTCCCACAGCGGTGATAGTCAATTCGAGGATTTTGCTTTTATTGTCTGATTGCTTGTCTCCTCAGCCGCAGCGAATTACTCACCACAAATTCCTCAGAATGAGAAACCCCATCGTCTGCGCCGTTTGAACCTTGCCACACTCAAATCCAACTGTTTTACACTTGTTGCTCAACTGAGCGCAGCCAACCCAATCACTGACAAAAGCATATCGCAATCAACAGCCGATACGAGCCAATCTGACCCGGCTTCTTGTGATTCAGACCAATAGAAGAGAGGAAGCAATATGTTGAACCTGATCAAACCGCTTACGCAGGAACAACGCCAGAATGCCCGCACGCTGGCACAACAAGCAGTGGTACGAGAAGTTGGAGAGCGTCCCCTACGGGAAAACTTTGACCGTCACACGGCTTCGCGTTATCCGCCATCGGTGACACGACTCATCAACATCCTTTGTATCGTTCTGCTACTGGCAGCCTTCACACCATCCGCCATTCGTCTATTCGTCATCGGTTCAGAAACCTTCGGTGCAGCCGTGCCAGACAATCTGGCGATGATCGCCGTTGGCATTGCAACTGTTTTAACGGCTGAGATCGGACAGGTCGTGTTCTCACTGGCACTTGCAACACTAGGAACAACACCGAGCGCAAGACGACTGCTTTATGCCAGCATGGGGATTGCTACCGCTATTGCTCTAGTTGGAAACGTACAGGTTGCATTACCAGGACATCACAGCAGTCCCTTTGCATGGCTGGAAGCGATTGCCCCACCTTTACTTGTTCTCAGCACCGCTTATGTCTTGAAGGAACAACTGCTGGAATCCATCGAGATGCGTCATGCCAATGAACGGGCGTATCAGGAAGCGATCAATGTCTGGCAGGCAGCCGCCGTTGATCCAGAAAGTCACCCGGGATGGATGCAGTTCTATGCTAATGCCCTGCGCGATGCGATTCGGAAGGCGAATAGCCGCCGCAAAGAGGCATTGGCTTCATTAAACACAGGTGACTGGCGGGCATTGGTCTATCGTGAGCTACAAGCCGACAACTGGTACAGCACACCTCTAATCGAAACTGCCCCAGAAGAACAGATAGTGGAGGTTGCGGAGGCAGAACCTCGCCCTTTAGCAATGAGCGTCAACGGCAACGGCGCACCTCTCAATCAAGCGAGCAACTGAGTGACGAGGGGTGTGTGGTGTGTGGCACGAGACTAACACAGTCGAATTACTACGCTGGCAGACGACGATTGTACTGTTCCAATCGGTGCAAGCAGAAAGCAAAAAGACGGCGACAAAAAGCCGAAAAAGAGCATTTCGTGTCGTTTTTAAAGGATATTTCGAGGGAAATCAGCCATGAGTAAGCCGATAATCATCCCGAACTGGAAGTATCAGAAGCCGACCAAAGGTGGCTTCAAGGGGCTAAAAAAGCTACTGAAATACGTCTCGCATCGAGAAAGCCCCGATCATCGACCACTGGAACCTGAACTGCGCTGGGTGGATTGTGGTCTGGGTAATTCATGGAAAGAAGTCTATCAGAACGCAGGACAACTCGCGGGTCCGTATGTACTGGCACATCACATGGTCATCTCACCTGCACCCGACCTCATGGAACTGCTCCCTGAAGCTATCCGACAAGAAGTGGTTCGAGAAGTCACCGAACGCACCATCGACACCTGGCACATCGAGCGTGGTCTGGCAGTGCCAGAGTATTCCTACTGTTTGCATGACAGGGATACGGATGACGATTACGGTTTGCAACAGTTGCATACCCACATCTTCATCGCAGGCACAATTGACAACGGATTAGGTGAACGGCAGTCCCATCGGGTTAACCGTGAGCAAGTCTGTACAGATCGCGGCGGATTGGATCGTAACGACAACTTGCATCGCATAGCTCGACAGGAGTTTGAGCAGATTCTTGACCGAAGTATTGGTTTGGATTGGCGTTTACAACGTGAGGTTGAACCCGCGCAGGACGACATCGACCACGATCTTGATTCTAGTGTCCGACAAGACATGGAGATTGACCTATGAGCATTGTTCAACCAGGTCTTGCACCAATGGATGCTGTGGCATCCATTCGGACGAATGCTGGCACATTCGTCCCTGTCCCGCCTGTGGGACGCTTACCTGTATCCGGTATGGATGCAGGCGGGACAGTCTACCCTCAACGCAGTAGGGGTAGCAAGTTTAATCAACTTGCTCCTCATGTGCCGGAGAGGCTTATCGCGCCACGCTCCGCGATGACGCGCCAGCAGCAGTGGTCGCGTGCGCCACCGATGCTGGAAGCTATGGCGAGTCATGGCTGACTGCGCTCATAGCTGTCCGAAATTACCATTTCGTCCATTTGTCACACACGTTTACGGAGAAACCATGTCCGACAAAAACAAAACACACTACACCAGTCGCCTCAGTTTGCATATTACACCTGCAATGAGCGAACGACTGGATCAAATCGCACTGATGCGCGATGAAGCTAAAGCTGAAATCGTTCGTGCAGCACTACGCCTGTATCTCGATGAGCAGGAGGATTTAATCAGTAGTCGTAAGCACTTCACCAAGATGTTCCAGCGGCGGGTGGATTACATCGAGAAGCTGCCGGTCATTGCACTTTGGGTCAACATCCAGATGATGCAAATCCTGTATGAGCGTGTCAAGAAAGAACCCTATGATCTGGGTGACTTATTGCACGATGCGATTGGTGCAGGCATTGAGACAGAAGATGGCATTCATACGCTGGTAGAGCGTGCCATCCAGAATAAAACCAAACCGCCAACATCATGACTGAAGTGGCGGCGCGGCTGGAAGTGTATTCCTAATCTAGTCAATTTGAGAATACACCAATCTGGCTGTGTTTGGTATTCCCCCGATAAAATAGAGTCATAAGTTGTCTCCTGATTTACAATACTTCAAGATAAGGAGCAATCAAAATGGCAAAGAAAAAGAACGACCGTGAAGAATTCAAACGGGATGCGATTCGCCTGCAAGAAACCAGCAGGAAATCGGTGAGTACCATCGAGAAGGACCTGGGCTTAAGTCATGGTCTATTGCGCCAGTGGAAGAAACGGTCTCAGGTCAATGAAGAGACCAACGGACTAGAGCGCAGTGAGATCGAGCAACTGAAAGCCGAGTTGCGCGATGCAAAACGCGAGCTACTTATTGCCCGTCAGGAACGTGACATTCTAAAAAAAACTATCAGTATCTTCTCGAAGGATCAGACTCGATGAGTTATGCCAATGTTCAAGCCTGTGCTGATGAATATCCGGTTGCTCGTGTGTGTGTGAGGTGCTGGACATGTCAGCGAGTGGCTATGATGTGTGGCTGAAGCATGAGCCAAGCCAGCGAGAGCAAGACAATCAAACCCTCAAGGATCGGATTATAAGAATTTGGGAGGAATTCAAGCAATGTTATGGTGCGCCTCGTATTCATGCCGAATTACAAGCTCAGGGGCTCGCGGTAGGCAAGAATCGGGTTGCCCGATTGATGAAAGCACTGGGCAAAAACGTCGCCCACGCACAACTCAAGCCGATTCGGCACATCCGACCCAACCGAATATCCTCAATCAAGAATTTGATGCGGATCATCCGGATGCCGTGTGGTTGACTGACATTACTTACATTGAAACGCACGAGGGATTTCTCTACCTGGCTGGCGTGATGGACTTGTATTCCCGTCAAATTGTCGGGCTGGCAAGGGCAGAACACATGCGTTCAGAATTGACCGAAACCGCTCTGGAAATGGCACTGTGTCACCGACAGCCAGATCCATCCCTGACACACCATTCAGATCGGGGCAGTCAATATACCTGTTCCACTTACCAGCAGATGTTAACTGACAGGAGCATCACTGTCAGCATGAGTCGCACGGGCAATTGCCTTGACAATGCACCCATGGAGAGTTTCTGGGCGACGCTCAAACGCGAATGTGCAGATCACATCTTTGATTCCCACCAACACGCTCGCACCGAAATCTTCCGGTATATCGTGGGATTCTACAATCGAGTTCGGCGACATTCAGCACTCGATTACCTCAGTCCAGTTGATTATGAAATGCAATTTTTGAGACAAACTTGCACTCCACTAAATTAGGGTATTGCCAATTTTATTAGCGGAGCGTACTTCAAATGAACCGGTAGCTATCTGCATGGAAGCAACCGGTATTTATTCGGATGCCGCTGCTTTGTACTTTGAATACGAAGTCAGTATTGTCAATCCAGCCCGCATTAAAGCCTATGCAAACAGTCAGCTACAACGCAACAAAACGGATCGTGTTGATGCACGGCTCATTGCAGATTTTGCTAGGACGCAAGCTCCAAGGAGGTGGGAGCCACCGAGCAGCGTATGGACTAGAACTGCGAGCATTGGTACGGCATCTGGGCGATTTAGAACAAGTCAAACAACAGATGCTCAACCGTCGTAATGCTGCAACAAGTGCCACACTCCTGGAAGATATCCATAGCCACATTGATTATCTGGATCAGCAAATTCTATCCATCCGTGAGCACATCCGTATTCATCTCCAGGCAGATGAGGAACTGAACAGACGACAATCCTTGATAACCTCAATTCCAGGGATTGGGGAGTTAACAGCCGCAAAGTTATTGGCTGAAATTCGCGATATAACCGAATTCGATAATGTCCGTCAGCTTGTTGCTTATGCTGGTTTGAACCCCCGACAATATCGCTCTGGTAGCACCGTGTTTCGACGAAGTCGTATTTCAAAAACAGGGCCAGCCTCATTGCGATCGTGCCTCTATATGCCCGCCATTACAGCCAAAAATTACAATCCTATTTTGAAGGAGTTTGCAGCTCGACTAGAAAAACAGGGTCTCAATGGCAAAGAGATCATCGTCGCCGTTATGCGGAAACTGCTTCATCTGGTTTATGGCATTTTGAAATCCGGTCAACCATTTGACCCCAATTATCTCAAAAACTGAATTTTAGTCATCAAATCTCCTTGAGATTCAAGACGGTATCTTTTGCGTTGTCCCGCAGGGTTGAGCGTTGTGCTCATCCGTGCGGGACGGTTTCCAGTGTGATGAGGAGGTTTCGTCATGTCCGAATTAGCTATTTCAAATACTATCCGCGATTCTATTCAACCATTTCGCCACAAACGGCTTTTCAAAACTGGTTGGGCAGGCGAACTCAGTTTCGCTGAAATCCATGCTAATCTGATCCCTAATATCGTCTGTTGCGTTATTATCGTCGTCCAGTAGCGTATATTCCTGATATTCTTCAGGAAGGCTTCATGCGCTTCTGGTGGGACTTATGCCAGGAACCAGATATGCTGGCGCAAGCGAACAAGGGCGATGCGCTACGAATGGTACTGGATCGCACACGTACACCGTATTTTGTGCGTAGAGCAGTCAGTCGTGAAGTCTATCTCGATGACTTAGCGACGCGCAGTGGCGACCCGGAAGAATTTGTGATTGAAGGTTATGAAGGTCGCTACTATACCGAACATTCCGAATTTTCACGCGCTATCGACATTCGCATTGACTTTGAGAATGTCATCCAGCAGATGGCTGAAAAATATATGGACAGCCACGCCCATCTGATTGCACTCTACTACATCACAACTGAAGTTACACCCGATGATGCGGCGGAATTAGCTGGTCGAGGTGGCACGAAGAAGAGCTGGTGGTTGACCAGTATCGTCAAGCCAATGCGTGAAGAACTGGCAGAACTATTGGGTGTATTCGTGCCGACCAAACTGGATTGGAAGAAGAAATTCATCGGCGGCGATGAAACACCATTCTGGGGAGTGGTCGATAAATTCAAAGGTCGTCAGGCACATCGCATGGTTGAAATCATGTGTGGCATGGCTGAACATGAAAATTGTAAGGCGATGGCAACGCGACTCAACTTGCCAATGCACATGATCCATATGTACCGACGGAAGGCACATGAAGAACTTCGCAAAGCGTATCGCTGCTCCGCATAAGAAGCAACTTTTTGTTTCAATGGCTGGTGAACACCATCGCCAGTCATATCTTTTTTGCGAATAGTTGGCGACTATATATTGAATATCCAGCTAATTCGGACTGCGTGGCGGGATATTGATAATTGGCACATATTGCCCACCTTCCCATTTATAAAGTTGCAAGGGTAGCCAACGATCTAAACTGACACCGAGTAGAAAAGCAATATCTACCAACGTTTTCTGAAACATCTGGAACATCTGCGTGTCAGCAGCGTTTTTGGTAATAGAAGAAATTGCCTTGCGGGTTGTGTCAACCATATCGCTATAGTGGGCAACGTTAGTGTTATCAACCCAATATTGTGTGCTGTCCATTGGATTCTTTGCACCTGTCACGTAAAGTCCAACGAGAGGTTCTGCTTCATCGGAATATTCGGCATCAGCTACCAATATTGCTTTAAAGGCATCACGTACAGCAGCGTAATCAACAGGACCCGTATTCTATACAATTAACTGTATGCGTCCTACCTGCCGAACGATTGTTCCCGCTTCAGCAATGACATAAGCTGAACTGTAAACCGATGTTATCAAAGGCACAACCATATATTCACGGCTTCCGACGATTTCACGACTAATTCCCGAAATTGTTTGGGCATTCATTGGTATGCTAGTATTGAAGTCCTTAACCTGATGCTGGATGCGTGGTGCTTTTTCCAGCAGTGCATGGCTGATTTTTTGTGCAACAGTAGATGAGAATCCATTACTGATTACTGCATTCGCCTCTTTCAATCCGTCTCGTAATGGTGTTGCACTTTCCAGCCAAACCGGAATGATATGCTTTCCGTGTTTCAAGGCTTGGTCGATTTCCTCGTTAACATAGGGTGAGTGATATGCGGATTGCGTCCAAAAAACTACCACCGCCGATGATTGCTCAATAGCATCAAGTAGTGCCTGATGCCATTTTTCTCCAGCGGAGATATTGCTCACATATTGCCATACAATAAAATCCTGTTTACGCAGGCTCTCGACATATTGTGCAACGACTTTTTTATCTTTCCGTGAATAACTAATGAAAATATGAGACACGGTAACTTCCCTTTGTTACAAAGTTTCTACAAAAGACACATCAAATTGAAGCACTTTTTCACTGCCTTCAATACGGTTGTTTTTCTTCGAGCCATCATCCCAAGCATATTCACTACGTACATAGCACATAGCCCATTTATAGTAACTACATGCCAATACGACACCTGCTGTCATCTCTTTTGTACCACCTGTAATGTCAATAATTATTTCGTTAGACTTAATATCATACTTTGCCACCGCTTCATTGATAGCTCGCACAACCGAATGATATGTTTCTTGAGCATTTGATGTAACATCATCTTCAAAATGGATGGGATGATCATTAAATTGCAGGTTTAGTTTCGTCTTTATTTTGGGCAACTCGTTACTGATAAAGTGCATATATGCCGGATGTTTAAAGTTAGTGATGATCCAGATATGCTCTAACTTCGCACCATGATACTCAAGCAACGTTTTTACAATACCCGGTGTACTCAAAGTAACAACCATGGCTTTATAACGTGGAGATGGCTCCCCTTCTTTCCAACGGAACACGATGTTTTGTTGGTATCGCCAGAGAATGTAAGCAATCACAATACCTACTGTAATAGCGATTAAGACCCGAATATGACTCCAGGTAGACAGGCTTTCTGGTTGTATAAACAAGACAGAAATATATTCTCCAACTACCGATAGAACCATAAAACTTACGAGCCAAATCAGTATCTTGATAGGAGAAGGTTCTAAAAATTCTTTCCAAAAATCAGTTCGATTCATATACTAAAACCTACCAGCAAGTACATCCAGCAATGCTTGACGCTTGCGTTTATCTTCAATGTTCAAATCAAAATAGGTGAACAACTTGCCATGAATCGTGCGAAGCTGGTTTTCAATCGTTTTAGGTGACTTGCCAAGTATGCCACCCAATTCTTCATTACTTGCGTAGGGATGTTGGCGCAAAGTCTCGGCTACCTTGCTTTCCTCTTCTGTCAGCGATTGAAGGAACATCTGGCGCGGGCTAGTGCGTGACCGCTCTAGCAAATGCTGAATATCTTCTCCTGCAAGTACACTGGGCAACAAGCGCGAAGGACTAACTGGAAGTTGTATCATCTGCACGCGATCCAGCATTCCAGCAGGTGCATGAAACAGACCAACCTGCATTAAATCTTTCGGTGTGTGGATTGTCCACAGACGATCATGCTCCCCGAATAACAATTCTGCTGCCAATGCTGCATAAATACTCATTGCTTTGCGTCCTCCAGCCACCAATAGATGAATGGGGATAAACTGTACCCGATACTGACGAATAACTTCGAGCAATGCGTGATAATAAGATTCGGCACTGTGCTGATTGCTGATGTCTGTTAAAGGTTTTCCATCGGCATAACATAGTGTTTTGCTACTCACATTCAAGTCACTATAATCTGCCTTAAGAACGAGCATCAACTCTGCATACGCACTCGAAACATCGGAATGTTCTGGATCCGTATGCAGAATAAGCACTTCGATATAACTGTACCGAGGAAGCAAAGCATCCAATGCCATCGTAATGGCTTCTGGACGCTGCCCTAGTGTAGCAAGCAAGACGGTCGTGATTATCGACCAATAACAATGTTAAATGATTTACGACTAAAAAAGCCGTATCCAGCAGTCGTTTTACTACCAACACCCAACTGAGATAAACCCTTGCTCAACCAGTCAGCAGCTACATCTAGTGCTGTTGTAAGCTTGTTATCTCGATCTTCCTCTTCAAAAATGATAAAAGCAGAAAGGCGTGGAACGACTCCGAAAGCAAAAGTATTACCTCTACCGACAGTTATAAATGAAACTGGATTTGGATTATCATCCTCTGTAGGTGGCTTACCACCGTTATCAGTATAATAACTGATGTAATGTGGTGTCATTACATCAGACACATATTTCGGCGGCTGTTTACCTGCGTATTTGGCATCTACAAAACAAACTGCACCAGATTCTCCTTGCCAGCCGAAAATAAAGCGAAACCACTGGACAAAAGCTTCGGTATCTTCCGAAATAGGGCGTAGCTTTTGGAGGGATTGGAGAAGAGTTTCAGTTGGTTCAGAAACCAATGTTTCCGCAATCACATTGAGCAGAGCTTTGTCAACTAGCTTATCATCTAGTGCTACTTCTAACTGCGCTGCAATTTCGATTAACCCCCATGCCCGTGCTAATCCCTTCACAGTACTGCCGGGCAAATAAGGTAAACCTGTATTTCTTTCTAGTGTCAGGGCTGTTTCAAGAACGTGGGACGCACCCAAACCTGCGACCAGCCGTTCAGCCGTCGTCATTGTGAAGGCTATCCCGTCGCTCTCTCGTACCATAGTTCCCCATCGCTCAATATTCGCTTGCAGCAACTCTATATCCGCACGTTCTACCTCAAACACCGACGGACTTTCACCGTTTAATGCCCGACGACTGGTGTTGAGCCATAAACCCTTCGCCTCACCACCTGTTAGCGTTTGTATCTTATTCTGTCCCCGCCGACGAACTGTGCTTCGCATGGTCAAATCCCAATTGCCACGCTCATCATCGCCCCATGGAGCATACTTATCCAAAATAAGTCCCAAATTCTGGCAACGATCCATGTATTCCTTTAACATCTGTCGTGATCTTTGGGGTAACGCTTGATTGGTCATGGATTCATCCCTTGCCCGCTTTGAGCATTGCTCCAATCTTTTGCTTCTACATAGCGTTTCAGCCAGATGCTGTATTCGATTGCTTCAGTAGTTGCACGGCGATATACATCCGTTTCAACATTCCGCACCAGTACCATCAAATCTTTATGCTTGCTAGTAGACTCTATTTTTGATAATATCCATGCTGACAGATGGTTAAATATTAAAGTGTGACCATCATCTGACTTACCCCTGCCTTTTGCCATAAGAAAAGCTAGTGACGTACCCAGACCATTCATCTGCATCATCGCAGGTAATCTACGTGCCAATGTGCCGTATTTTTCCTGCTGATCGCTTTTAACGGTTTCTATATCTTCCCAAGCTTGTTTTGCTCTCTGTTGTTCTAATGTCTGTCGTATCGTTGCCATTACAGCACCTCCCGCGAACTCAGTCTCACGCGACCACATCCAACAGTTTCATCGCCACCAATCTGTATGGAAGCCTGAATAGATGAACTTGCTTTTCCCTTATTGATTGCATCTCTGAGAGTTTCCATAACATTATCAGCTTTCATAACTGTCTTTGACTTTCCTGTGTTCTGGTCTTCTATATGCTGACGGCTATCTGTTATATGAATAAAGGAGTACAATAGACTATCAGCGGGAAGTAACTCCTGTGTAAATAGTTGTCCATCTTTGACGGTCTTTTTCACATCGTCAATGTGAATTCGGGTGACAATTTCGGTACTGTAACGTACAAAATCGCGGAATTCATTATCTGGCAAGATAGCTAAATGGGATTTTATGCGCTTGTGCCAGAAATTATCTGCATCTGGAAATACGTTTGTTGCGAGACAATTCGCCCATTCTGAAGCTTCATTAGTGACTTTGGATGAATAAGTATATTCTTCCAGCATAATTTGTCCTGCAATAACCAGATTATCACTGGATACCTGTGCCGGGTCACCTTGATTAATTTCAGGAACATCGGGCACATTATTAAGCTCAGTTTCCTGCTTAAATCGCGCCAACACTGTGGGCGATGTGATCCACACAAATACGCCGTTTAACGCACGTACTGGAAACAACAAAATACGAGCATCACTCGGTGACATCGCTCCTGCGAAATCTTCACCTTTATCCCCACTTGCACCGCCAAAAATGCTTTTAACTTCCTGGCTATCGTGCCCAAGAGCTAACTCAGCAGTATCACGCAAAGCACCTTTCACCCCTGATGCTTGTATGATGGGATAACCTGTATGCTTTTCCCGTTGAATCGGCATGTCCACTGCACCTAATCCCACCCCAGTACCAACGTGCATCGGGGTTTCCGCATAAAGATAGAGAATATGTTTTTTCACATCCATGATTGATCCTATTCTGAACTAAATAATTACCATTCACCAATGGCATATTGCCCAAAGCCCAATGCTTTGGCGTTAATGTTATTCGGGTCTTGTGTGAGTGCTTCTGGTGGTGGAAATGTTGCTTCTGTCTGAAAATAATAGACACTACCTGGTGCAACATAATTGTGCATCGCACGCGCACGATTTTCGGCGTTGTTCCAGCCACCAATTTTCAGTGGGCGATATAAAACTGCGCTTTTTAACATAACTGGATGCCCGAACAATTCGGACCAGTCACCATTTTTCGGTTGCCAGCCATCATCAAAATAAGCCGGTGTCAAAAGAATAATTTTGAAGCGATTTGATATTGGGCGAGAAGGTATAACAATGTTTTCAACAAGAGCCGCATTAGCCTGACGTTGTTCGCCGCCAATCGTCATTGTTCCCTCTAGTAGATTCGCTGGAATCTCGTCATTTATGGAAGCCAACAAACCTATGCCAGACTGTGGGCGAACAAATTGTACTTGATATAACTGTCCCTCTTCACGGAAACTGGTTAAGGCATTTGTCGATACGCCGAAGCGGTTATCGTTCTGGTAAACGAGTTGGCTATGCCAGATATGCTTACCCGCCTGATATGCTGTAAGGGCATCTTGATATGCACCCTCCTCAGTGAATTTACTGCTGTCTGGCACGGAGTTGTCTAAGTATGCCTCAAAGGTATCGCCAGTCATCCAATATCCGGGCAAATTTTCAAAATCTTCAATTACTTCAGGGAAGGAGAAATCATCTCCCATATCACTGGATAAAGATTGACCGGGCTTTGAAAGCCGAAAGTCATGTGTCTTGTTGTGTTTGAGTAAATCTGCTGGCACGGGAAACAAAGGCATAGTAGCTGTATCGGTTCGTAGACTGACAAACGGTCCACGCATGTCAAATTTCCCGAAATCTGACATATCTCCATGTTTACCGATGTAGGTGACTGCCTGCTCCGCTTCTTGTGTCGAAGTTTTGCCCTTGCTGGCATTTTTATACTGCCAGAGGCTAACACCCAGACTCACCGAAATTTTCTGACGTATCGCGCCCTGTACAGTTAGAGGTGTAGGCGGAAACATGCTGTGTGCGCTATGATCTTCTCCGGCAGAGAAAGGTTTGCCATCACGAAAAAGCCAGACATCCTGTGGGCGAATTTCGAGCCATGTCATATCTTAGATTCCTTCCACTTCGCCTGTCTGGACAATGAACCGTGCTAGTTCTAACCAGCTTTGGACGTTTTGCCATGTAAAACTAGCTTTTAGTGCCATGACATCATCACACAGGGTTTTAGCCTTGTCTTTTCGTTTATCTTTGTTTTCGATACTTAAACGCCTTCTGATAACACGCTCTAGCTCAAGTCTCATGGCTCCCAATGGAACATGCTCACCCATACTGTATGCAATCTGTGCCACATCATGAGGTAAATTCCGAGATAACTCGCCACCAAAAGCATGTGTCAAATCACTAATGTATTTGAACGTTGTCTTACTGTTTGTCTGCCAATTATGCCCCATCGAACGTGGTTCACCTGAGCGACGTAGAAATTCTACACCGAGGGCATTACGATCATAGTGTTCTTTAGCAATTTTCTGGGCATTATTTGCTGCGTGTACTGCATCCTGCAAATTATGGGTATGATGGACATAAGCTAAACCTGTGCTGGCAGTGACACGCTCACCTTTGTGATTCTTGATAGCGATGTTATCGACCACCGCCTCAAATTCAGAACGTAGTTTTTCTGCAACTGGTAGAGCATCCTGAACAGGCAACAGAGCTAGTACATCATCGCCGCCAGCATACACAACACGCCCTAAATGATGCTGCTCAACAATCTGCTTGACATCCACCCTTGCAAAATTTGCTAGTGTTTCACTAAACAGTTTATGTTGACCTTGATCCAGAACACCCAGTGTTTTGCCCATATGGTCGCCATCCATTGATAAGATAACAAAGTAGGGTTGTGGGCGGGGAATGTTCAATGCACTGGTTGCCTTTAATAATCCTGAAAGCGCTTGTTGAACATTACTCATTTGTTTAGCGTTGGGTATTTGCCCGCTATACTCTTCAATCGTCTTGCTGATCAGTGTATCCTCAAACAGAAAATCGCCATCTATGCTACGAAACTGTTGCACAAGCTCGTCTTGAAGAGTATTTGCTGAAATTTTCTTCTCAATCAATCCGAAATATTCAGGATTGCTTTGTCCGTTCTGAGTGAAGAACAAATCAGAGGGTTCTTTGAAGAGTGTGAGCAGTGCCTGTATATAGGTTTGTAATGTACGCCGGAGATTGCTCACATCCACATCTTGACGATCTAAAATCCGCAAAACATCATAACGAAACGATGCAGTGGCAATACTACTCGTTGAGGGTAAGCGATTTGGGAATTGTAGTGCATCATTACCTGCTTTTTTCTCATGGGCAAAACGCTTAATCGTGCTGATGGCACTCAGACGCTCATGCTTACCGATTAAAGCGAGATTACGCTGTTCAGCTTTGCGGGCGTTCCAGAATGCCACATAATCACCCATGACCTGTAATGCTTCATGTTCGCCAGTGATACTACATTTACGCCCGTATTCCTCAATATGGGGGAAGTTTCGTAATAATTTTCTTGCTCCCATTGTGGCATTGGCACGTTGCATGTTTTCATCATACGATAGCTCTGAGTCTTCCAACACAACTACCCAATAACATTCCAGCCATGTGTTTTCCTGTCTTTGCCAGATTCGCAGAACATTCTCACGCTCATCCTGTATTAGGCTTTCGGTAAAGTAATGCATTGTATTTGCGGATAAAGTCTGCCACGCACCACGTATTGCCTTTTCCATCTCTCTGGCACACTGTTTTGCGCCATTTTCATCGCCTAACCATCTTACGACCATTCGATTCGGGATGTTATCTGTCTGATTAAGTTTTATAGACGGATAGATGACCTCTGCCTGCGGTTGGTTCATCGCATGATGAACACCAGCACTGGCAAGATACGATAAAATACGGCTACCCTGCCACAAATCCTGCGTGCGCTGTGCTTGACTAATGTAACTCTGCACCGGTCCTATTGTGAGAACAATAATTGCGCTCATTGCCAGTGCTCCCATGTACCGTAAATGACATCGAATCTATTTGCCAAACAATGTTGGATGTAATCTTGCATTTTCCTCCACTGACCATTGCCAGTGTAAAGAATAGTCTGTTGAGACACAAAACCATCGTGTGTTGTAGCTACACGCATGTGAATTGCAGAAGCCCGACGTGGGCGCACATCGCCAAAGATTCCGCCTTCATGATGATAGGCTCCTGATAAGTTCCAGAGTTCATTAAACGCATCTTCATAGTTAGGATGTGTGTCTCGTCCCAAAAGAACAACTACCGTGTCCCATGCAAAGACGGGGAAACTTGGTCTGCGCCCGACAGTTTGGCTTTGTGGGCTAATATGGAGACCAACAGTGCTGAGATATTGTGCTAGTTCATCCCGATTTTTAGGCAAGCTGTCAAGCGGTGGTTCACCTTCATAGTCTTTTGTCTCTACAACACGCATATTTGCACTACCACGCCTTGAGCGTCTTCCTAACCCACTAAAATGTGTCATAAGAAAGACAGCCTTTACAAGGTCGCCGTTCTCATCCAACACCCCGCTTTTATCAAGCGGGTGAGTAGAGAGCGTAATGCGAAACTCGCTACCAGGAACAAAACCTGTATGTGTAAGAGAATATCCGCGTGTTTGGCGTGGCATTACAGTTTGATTTTGTGCTATTTGCATAGAACGCCCTTTCTGGACACGCACATTTATTCTCGAACCTGTATCTGTACTACCGAGAATAGAACTTTCTTGCTCATACACCTTGCTGACAGAGGAAATATAAGCACCTAGCACTGCCCGTAACCAGTAACGCAGGAGACCACGTATGGCTGTCGCCCGTAGTTCGGGTTTTGCACGGATGCTATTATTGGTTCGACTATCCTTATTGTCTGCACCGTACATGAGTAGCGGTGTAATGGTTTGCATCGTTAATCGTAATTGAGGCATGATAATATCCTATAATTGAAACTGGTTACCTCGATTTGCTATTAGCCATATTTTCAATGTTTTTGAGAATAGCTTACTTCTATAGTTTGGCTCTTGTCCGTAGGTTGCCATTTTGTTTCGTAAATTTCTTCGCCCTCCAAGGTTCCAACAAATTCATCACGATCCTCGTAAATAACAATTTCTATAGTCGCAGACAGCGTTTTTATTTTTTCCGATCTCATAATCTCTTTGATCTTACTTAAAAACGCTTTTTCATCAGTTTCCCCTTCAGAACTCCTGCTTTCTTCCCACAATAACTGTAGTTCATCGCCATTGAAAAATACGGTATTACTACTAAATTTAACGTCTTGAAATATCGCCCCAGTAACTTCCATAGCTAAAGTCGCACCTTGGAAATCTGTTCCACCACTAAAAGACGCATTAGTGCAGTCAGCATCAGATAAATCTGCTCCACTAAAGTTAACTCCGATGAATGAGACCCCTCTCAAATCAGCACCACGAAGATGCGCTTCTTTGAAAGAAATCAGTTTTATTTTTCTAAATCGAGGGCGTTCACTTTCTATAGTTACAAATTTCGCTTCTTCTAAGTGCCTCGTCCGATAAGTAACTAGACAAAGACCTTACGCCAGACATAAGGTTTCTTGTGTTGGTTCCAATGATCCGTTGCCCATGCAATAGCATGTATAATCTCATCGACAGCTTGAAAACAACGCCCTTTGAGAGCCAGTGATCGTAAAGTTTTCCACCAGGGTTCGATCAGGTTCAACCAGGGGGCATAAGTGGGTTGAAACAGAAACTTGACCTGGGGGTGGGCCAAAGCCCACAATAAGACATCGAGTGTCTTGTGGGTGGATAGATTATCCAGGATGATGTAGATCATTTTGCCAGTCCATGTATCCGCAACCCCATCTAGGAAGGCAACGAAGTTAGCACTCGTTCGCCCCTGATAACAGCTTGTCAGAGCCTGCCCGGTTGCGGGTTCAAAGGCTCCAAACGTCCAAATCTTGCCGCGTCTCCCATAATCGGCTTCTATATGGGGACGCTTCTCACCCCACCGAGGCGCACCATAGGTTTTGGCAGAGGTCGGTCCCATTTCATCCACACACAATACGTAAGCATCGTCGGGTGGCTGACGATACAAGCTCACGATAGCGCCCTTTTTTCCACGAACTGAGGATCAGGACTCTCACTGAAATAAGTCTTCTCCTGATACCATTTCAAGCCTTCTTGCTTCAGCACTTCACCCAATTGACTGCGTGAAATGGCAATCTCAAGTTCCTGATTGCCATATTCAGCCAGCAAATCGAGTGTCCAATGTCCAAATCCAAGCTCCAGGTGTTGGGGATTGGTTTTGGCGGCTTTCACCATCTCACCCCGCTGCTGTTCATTGTAAACTAAGGGGCGACCTTCACGCGGTAAATCCTCGACGAATGCCAAGCCACGATCATTGAATTGATGGACTTGATAGTACACTGTCGCACTTGTTCGACCTATTTGTTGAGCAATGTCTTCCACTCGCTTGCCTTCTTGAAACAACAGAATGATTTGTGCGCGTTCAACGGCTCGTTGCGGCGCAGTCCGTGATCGACTAATTTGGCGTAACTTGGCTTTTTCGCCTTCCTTGAAAGCACGCAGCGTTAATTTCTTTGCCATTTGTCATTCTTTCATTTTTCACCAGCATACCCCATTTTAGACCATTTATCGGATGCAGCACTAAGTGTGCTTCATCAAAGTAAACATCATCAAGAGTAGCTTCAGTAAAATTGCACTTCTGTAACCAAGCTCCATCAAAACGAATCATGTTTAGTTTAGCAATCACAAAACTTGCCCCGTTTAATCTGAGGCTACTTAAATCAAAATATCTCTTTTCTTCGCTTCCATCCTCATGTTTGATTAATTTACCCCATAAATTAGCATTGTCAAATACTACTTTTGCTGATTCAGTTGATTCAACAAACTTAGCCTCTCTTTTCTCAGTCGGTTGATCTATTTGAAAAATACAGCATAATAGATGTGCATGAGTAAAATCAGCACCAACGAGATCAGCTCCAACAAATATAGTTTCGTTTAATTGTGCGCCGATAAATTTTGCATTTCTTAACAAAGCACCACTGAGATCCGCTTTGTCTAACTTGGCTTTACCCACAAACTCAGTTCCTTGTAGTTGCCCATTGCTTAAATCCGCATTGCTCAAATCGGCATTCTTTAGACTTATTCTCTCAAGTAATTTCACACCGTCTTTAGTGCCATCCAGCCACCCTCTTTCTCGGATAACATCAATCGCATCTAGAGCATTATTGTTATTCCGACTTCGTGCCTGACGTACCAAATTGTCCTTACAATCTTGCAGTGCTTCTTGTTCTCGTCGTTCTTGCCGTTCTCTTGCTTCTTGATCTCTGTAATAATCGATTACTAAGAGAATAAAGAACATGCCCAGAAACTCTGTAGTCAATCCGTCAAGCAACTTAACTTCATCTAGGCTGGAAAATAGCCAAAACGAAATAACCGCCAAAACCACGTATATGACACTAAGTAAAACTCTGCCCACAAGAGTCCGAAAGAAATGCCCAATAGGGGTTTCAGCAATATACTTTGCAAAAACTCTAATTTTTCTGAAGGGCCAAATAATCCAGTCCAACATCAATTACATCCCCTGCAAACTTGCCGATAGTGATATTCTACCAACAAGTTTTTATATACGGTCACCGTGCAGAAATATATCCAAGTATATAGTATATCTCCGCAATACGCTTGAGGGGCAACTCCCAAATTTTTTAAATATAAGGATTATGAAAACCAATACCTGAAAAATTACAGCCAGCGATGAAATTTTCCATTCAAAAACTGTAATTCTCTCCATGTTCGATCATCGGGTTCTGTTATCCTGAGTTTGTAAAGGTATGACAAAAGGACATGCAACTTGATGGACATCCGAAATTTTCCATGTAATCAATCACCTGAAAAACTGCTTCTGAAAACTGAATAATTACCAAGCCAAAACTCGAATTTTTCCAGCATAAATAAGAGGCAATGTGTTAGCCTGAATACAAATGTAGAACAAGAGGTGATGCAATGAATAAATTAATCAGTCCACCGTCGCCCCAGTTGAAACGGGAACATATCTTCAGCGTCCGCTTAACATCGGTTGAACGCGAAGAAATCAAAGGGCTTGCGAAACGGATGAATGTTTCTCCATCGCATCTGGTACGGCATTTCCTGATGCAAGCCATTGAGTATTACAGTACAAACAATGAAGGAGATAGTGTTAATTGAAACAACTAAACAGAGCCAAGTAAGCTCTAACCCAGAACACTTCGACCTAACGATTGCCTATCGTCTACTGATTGGTGCTTATATCCGATCAACAGAAACGGTTCAGCAAGAAGACCATCAAATAGGCAATAAAATGAAATCAACAAAACAGTCGTGAGATTCATCCGTAAGCAGTAGACTTTAGTTATGGAGAATATTGCCAATGTACGGAAATTTCCGTACAACACTAAAAGTAGGTGTTTCTATGACTGATGAGCTACTGAGTCCGGCGCAGGCTGCGGAATTAGCAGAATGCCATAACGATACGATAAGGCGAGCTATTGAGGCTGGCTTTCTCCCAGCACAACGAGTTGGACGCAATTGGATTATCAAACGCGAAGATGTAGAAGCGTGGATCGAGGCAGGTAGACCAAATCGGCGCAGAAAATCGAGCCACGAAAGCGATGAGGATGTAGAGCAACCTCAAGATGACGGCACTGGTAATGACCAGTGATGTAAGAAGCCGGGCGAGAGCCTGAGAAACTGATACCCGGCTTCTGTCCAGACTGATAATCTAGACTACAAGGATTTTACCACATGCCCGGCCCCAAAAAATACAAGCCGCAGAGCAATGATGCTTCTAATCCATTATTACCTGGTGCTTTGCCGCTAGACCGCCCTATCGCTGTTTACTACCGTCAATCATCAATGGCGCAAGTTGGGAACATCTCAACGGATATGCAGCAGATTGATTTGCCCAGATATGTTACGACATTGGGTTGGCAAGCCAATACAATCATTTTGATTGGTGAGGATGAAGGTGTTAGTGGTGCAAAACGCATTGACGAGCGTGAAGGCATGAGCCGCCTATTTGACCTGATTATCACTGGCAAGATTGGCGTGGTTGCAGTGCAGGCAGAAGATCAGCTGTTTCGTGATGAGACGCAAATTCAAGTCAGCAAAAACATGGACGCTATGGTTGCCTGAAGAAGTTGAAACCTTAGCTCAACTGATTGAGGCTAAAGCTACCCAAGAGGAAATTTCCGTAGCGTGACCAAGTCGTAATTGGCGAGCAATCCGCATCAAAGCATATAAGATTGTCGGTAAACGTTCGTTTCAAATCTCGCCTAAGCCTATACGCGAAGACGAAACCTATGCCGATTATCTGGAAAGGATGGAACAAACAGGCTGGAAACACCCACGTAAAAGTGGTTCTCGTTGGATACAAGAGGAGATTGATAAAATGGAAAATATGTTAGATCAAGGTGCAAGCCAACTTGAGTTATGTGCCGCATTGCCCCATCGAAGTTGGGCGAAAATTCGCAAGAAAATCACCCAACTCCGAGGAAAGGATTTTAAAGTAGTTAAGCCGCAGGTGCCGATGAAGCAGCATGAGACGATTGAACAGTATCTTGAGCGGAACCCTGAGCAAGCGGTAACGATGAGCTTCTCAGTCTCAGAGAATTTGACACAACGAAGAATGAACTGAAGGCCATGGCTCCAGCCGCGAACATTGGAATCAGCAGCCCCATCATGGCAACTGGGATCAAGATGATGTTATAGATGAATGCCCAGAAGAGATTCTGATAGATGGTCCGCATGGTCATTTTGCTTAACTGAATAGCCCGCACAACACCGCGCAAATCCCCACTGATGAGCGTCACATCAGCGGCTTCTATGGCGATGTCTGTGCCTGTACCAATCGCAAGCCCCACATCGGCCTGGGCCAGAGCCGGGGCATCATTGATGCCATCGCCCACCATACCCACAAGCTTGCCCTGATCTTCGTCTTGTAGTTGTTGAACGACCGCGACTTTCTCAGCAGGCAATACCTCAGCAAAGACGCGATCAATATTGACCGCATGGGCGATGGCTTGTCCAGTTTGCTCGTTATCGCCTGTAACCATGACAACTTTGAGGCCCAATGCTTTCAATCTAGCAATCGCTTCTTTCGACCCATCTTTGATGGTATCTGCAATGGCAATCGTTCCTGCTAATATGTCATCTATACCCACATGAATCAGTGTGGATGCATCATAGTTTGTCTGCGATGGCAGATCAATGCCATGTTCTCTCATGAAGCGTGGACTACCGACGATCACTTGCTGTCCATCAACAACTGCCCTGATACCACGCCCCGATAAAGCTTCAAATTGTTCTAAATTGAGTAGCGTAATCTGGCGATCTTTGGCAGCATCAACAACAGCTTGCCCTAGCGGATGCTCGCTCCCCTGTTCGGCGCTGGCCGCCAGCATCAGCAACTGTGTTTCATCCATGCTATTAGCCGGCACAATGGCCGTCACAGTTGGTTCGCCACGTGTGATTGTCCCTGTTTTGTCAAGGGTCACGACATGGAGCCGATGAGCGTTTTCCAACGATTCACTGTCCTTGAAGAGAATGCCCATCTCTGCCCCCCGCCCTGTTCCGACCATGACGGCCGTAGGTGTTGCCAGACCTAACGCACAGGGACAAGCGATGACCAGCACTGCAATGGTGTTGAGCATAGCGGTTGTAAACGCTACCTGACCAATGACCAGCCAGCCGACTAATGTCAGCAAGGCTAGCCCAATCACAATCGGAACAAACACGCCTGAGACCTGATCAGCGACGCGCTGGATGGGGGCTTTTGATCCTTGAGCCTCTTGCACCAATCGGATAATCTGGGCAAGGGCTGTTTCTGCACCCACTCGATTTGCTTCTGCGATCAGGCGTCCCTGTTTATTGATTGTGCCGCCAATGATCTCGCTGCCGACGGCCTTGCTGGTGGGCATACTCTCGCCTGTCAGCATGGATTCATCCACCGAAGACCGCCCTTCGATCACAATGGCATCCACAGGGATACGCTCACCTGGACGGACAACAATCTGATCTCCAATTTCAAGTTGATCGATGGCGGTTTCTACCTCGCCACTCTCCCGTAGAACGCTGGCTGTTTTGGGCGTCAGACCCATCAATTTCTTGATGGCCTCGCTGGTGCGGCCCTTTGCACGCGCTTCCAACAACTTGCCCAACGTAATCAACGTCAGAATCACCGCTGCCGACTCAAAGTAATCATCTTTGCCCACCACATCCGAGAAGCCAAAGATAATGCCCGCCAGCACAATGACACCATAGCCATAGGCCGCCAGCGTGCCCATTGCCACCAGCACATCCATGTTGGCGGTTCCATTACGCAGCGATTTATAGGCTCCTACGATATACTGCCTGCCGACGATGACTTGTACAGGCGTTGCTAATGCCGCGAAGGCAAACAGCCAGATGTCATCTGCCAACCAAGGCACCGCCTCCATCAAGAAGGGGATGTTGTGCATGAAGTGCCGTGTCATACCGAGAATAACCAGTGGAACCGAGAAAGCTGCCCCAAGCATCACCAGGCGTTGCTGATGTTGGATTTCGGCTTCGCGAGCAGCTTGTTCGGCGTCGGCTGGAGCCTCGGTTTGAGAGGTGTCAATCACACCATAGCCTGCTTTTTCGATAGCGGCGATCAGGTCGCGTCGAGTGGTTGTGCCGGGGACATAGGTCACAACAGCCCGTTCAGTTGCCAGATTGACGCTCACATCTAATACACCATCTGGTTTCTTAAGTGCCCGATTAACGGTGCGTTCACAAGCCGCGCAGGTCATACCTGTAACGGGGAGTTCCATCTTAGCAATTGCGATGTCATAGCCGGATTTTTGTACCCGGCTGACGAGCGTATCCAGATTGGTCACTGACGGGTCAAAATCAACGCTTGCGCGTTCAGTAGCATAGTTTACCGCGGCTTCTTCTACGCCGTCGGTCTTGTTCAAGGTGCGTTCTACGGTGCGCACACAAGCTGAACAGGTCATGCCGACGACGGGTAATTCAATGTGTTGCGTCGCCATAAAATTCCCCCGGTAAAATCATGATCTTCATAGTCTAGACGATGTGTTGGGCAGTCTTCTTGCGCCAAATGGCGGGTTTTATCACGAATCGGATGTCTCGAGCAGTGCCCCCAACACAACCAGTGACCACAAGCGCGACCAATGAATGCGCTGGTTTTGATAATCTTGATGGACGGCTTGGATGCCCCTCGGTTGCAAGAACTGGTTCAATCGGCCGCTGTGCAGGATTTCATCCACTTGATCTGACATCCCCCCACGTAGCCAGTGTTCCAGGGGAAAGATAAAGCCCTGTTTATCGGTACGATTCAAGACCAGTTCCGGCAGGAGGTGCCGTACAGCGGCGGTCAGCAGGGGCTTGGGGCGGCCTGTGGCATCAGTTTTTGCGTGGGCTGGCAAACAAACAACATACTCAACCAGATCTTTATCGAGTAGCGGCACACGAACCTCCAATGAATGGGCCATGCTCATCACGTCGGCATCGCGCAGGAGTTGATGATGCGTATAAGTCTGTAACTCGGCGCGGCTAATCCAGGCGAACGTGTCGCCATTCTCGGCCCCAGCAAGTTCCTGAACATGCATACCCAGATCGAATTGCTGAATGGCGGTCTGCCAAATATCTGGGGCGACCAACGCCTTCACTTCTGATGTCGAATATAGCCCACGCCGGATCGTATAGGCATTGGCAAGAGTCGGGGGGCGGCGGAGTGCATCCTGTACCTGTCGCCAGCGTCGAGGCTTTGGCATGTAATTCATAACCCGACTAGCTGCCCATGCTCCCATTGGGGCTCGTTTAACAGATTGAATGGCTCGTTGCAAGCTAGGGACTTCCTGAAAAGTGCGCGGATAGCCGCCGAACAATTCATCGCCCCCCACACCCGATAACGCGACTGTCAACCCCGCTTCGCGTGCAATCTTGGAAACAAAGTAGGTGTTGATGCCATCAATGGTTGGTTGATCCATGTGCATGACGATGTGGTCAAAGTCATTGATGATGTCGGTTGCTGTGATGACCCGTTCATAATGATCTGTGTCCATCTTTTTGGCAACCGATGCGGCATAAGAACCTTCGCTAAATTCCTTCTCTTCAAAGACCACCGAGCAGGTCTTGATGGGGTCTGCGCCGGTTTCTCGCATCAAGGCGACCACAGCGCTCGAATCTAGGCCACCACTCAAAAATGCGCCCAGAGGCACATCACTCACCAGGCGTTTGCGCACACTTGCTTTGAGTAGACCAGAGACCTGTTCTCTGACAGCCTCAGGATTTGCTACTGGACCAATCGTTTGTGGAATCTGCCAGTAACGGGCCGGGGTTGGATTATCTGGGGTGATGAGCAGATAGTGGGCAGGTTCCAGTGCCTGTATGTTTTGATATAATGTCAGCGGATTGGGCATACTGCCGAAGAGAAGATAAGCCACGATATTGTTGCTACTGATGGTGTTATCGACCAGGCCACTGCGCAGGACGGCCTTGAGTTCGGATGCAAAGACAAACCCCTCATCAATAGCGGCATAATACAGTGGCTTGATTCCCAGATGATCGCGTGCCAGCAGAGTTTGATTTTGACGCTGGTCATGGATGGCAAAGGCGAATTGCCCAATCAATCGATCCAGAATCCCTAGCCCCCAAGCTTCATAACCTTTCACAATAACCTCAGTGTCCGATTCAGAGACGAAGTGCAACCCCTCGGCTTCCAGTTCAACCCGCAGCATATCGACATTGTAGATTTCGCCATTAAACGTAATCCATATGTCCTCTTTCTGATTGGTCATAGGCATGTGACCCGCCGGGGAAAGATCCCGAATGGCAAGCCGCCGATTAGCAAACCCCACGTCACCTGCAGGGGCGAGGTAAACACCGCCATCGTCTGGGCCACGATGGTGCATCATATTGGCCATCGCTTCGAGCCGTTCGGCAAGATCAGTTAAAGGTTGCTTGCTGACAATGCCTGCAATCCCACACATGGTACACATCCTATCTGGTAATAACCCGTTCTGCATTATAAATGATAGAAACCGGACAAAGGAGAGGCGAATGTTCGATATGACATTTAGTCCGCCGCAAGATGAAATTCTAACAAAGCCATGCGGCGTTTGTTAGGCACGTGGGGTATCGATCCATTCGCTTTGCTGCCGCCACCGCACAACTTTTTTCGGCGGCAATTTTTCCAGTTGGCGCTGACGTTTCCAGGTATACAGGGTGCGTTCCGGGATGGCTGTGAGTAAGGCAGTCAGGGTGATGTTGCCGTGTATGGGTGGACATGATATTCCAGATTAGCTGATATGAACAGATGTTTTTATTATAGTACGGATTCGGCTATTATGGAGAACATATGTTCTGTATTTTGAGGCAGCAGCAACGCGGAAGAGCCAGCGGACAACCAGCGGGAAATGGCAGTCAAAACGGTCTCGAAGTGGGTTTTCAGTCTTAGTATCTATCCGAGAAATGAGTTAGTGTAACTCGTTGTTTAAACATCACACTGAGAAACCGAAAAATGTCGATTACTTTCAGGTGACCAAGCACCCATGACGGGTTGCCAATGGAAAGCAGTTCCCAAAAGCCTCCAGGAGTGTGCTGCATGAACGGTTCCAACCATGGCAGCAAATCGGCATCTTTGAACGGATCATGCGGTTAATGGGATCAAATGGAAGGGGCAGTCGGTTGATAGCAAGGCCCCTAGGCGGCATCCTACGGGCTGGACAGCCAGAGGTGGTAAAATAGGATCAAGCCAGAGGCACAATCCAGCGCCTCACCCATCACCCTAAAGGCAGCACCTATGTCCGCTTTAGAAGACCTCAACAATCCTCGGTTCGCCATCTCACCCCACTCCACCCTCGCCGACTTCGAGGCGTTTATCCAGCAGCCGGAAAATGATGACCAGATTTTTGAACTTATCAACGGGGAGATTGTTCCAGTGCCATCTAATCCATACGTATCCTATATTGCGATATGTATTATTACTGCCATCCGTATGTATCTGATTCAGCGTGGTCTTGGCGATTACGTCACGGGAGAAGCAGCCGGCTACATCATCCAGGGCAACGTGTATGCACCCGATGCAGCCTACATCTCGCACCAACGGCAACCCACACTCCCCCGAAAAGGCTTCAATCCTGGGCCGCCTGATCTGGCTGTTGAGGTCATCTCTGATCCCAACAATGGGCAAGAACAACAGACCTTGCGTCGCAAAGTCGTCGTCTATCTGGCGGCCAATGTCATCGTCTGGGTGGTGGATGCCGAAGCCCAAACGATTGAGGTTTACTCCCCTGGAGAACCCCTGCAAGTCTTGGGGATCCAAGACACCCTGACCGTCGAGAAGCTGCTGCCTGGCTTCAAATTGCCCCTAACCGATCTTTTTGAGGCAGATTAGCCCACTCGCAGGCGGTGTGTCATCATTGCACATGGCAGGCTGGGTTTTCCAGCTACTTCCAGGCATGGTCGAGAGTTGCCAGCATAGTCATGTCATAGAATTTGCTCGGTGCTCAGGATGGTGGCGAAAGTCTGATGAAGATTGGCCAGGGCAAGCGCATGAATGGTTTCCGCTGGGTAGTGGGTCCCGTCGTAGCTGATGTTCTCATGAGCGGCGGTGGCATCGGCGACGACCACCGGTTCAAAACCGAGGTCACTGGCCATGCGTGTTGTCGCCGATACACAGTGATCGGTGGTCAGCCCTATAATCACAAGTGACTCGATTCCTGCGTCCTGTAAACGCTCTTGCAAATCTGTGCCGATGAAGGCGCTGTTGACGATCTTCTGGATCACAGGTTCACCCGCTTTCGGTGCAACAATCTGCTTAATGGCGTTGCCCGGAAGTTCCGGGCGCAGAGGCGAGTTCAGTCGAGTGGACATATGCTGAACGTGGAAAACCGGACGCCCTTTCTCACGCCACGTTGCCAGCAACCGGGCCATGTTGTGCTCAGCGTTGGGATTGTTGCGCTGGCCTAACGATGGATCGTCTAATCCGTCTTGTACGTCTATGATAACGAGGGCGGTTTTGTTGGTTATGGATACCATGATCTGTACTACCTGGTGCTGGCGTTTCTATTATAAAGGTATACTCGAGTTTAGATGAATAGCAATATAGAGCCAAAGTTGCCATGAAAATACTTGCACTTGAGCAGGAAGTGCTGAATAAGGCTTCGGCTGATTTTGAACCGTACTTAACCCGTTTCTGGCAAAGGAAACTGGATAGCTCTATTCATTGGACGAGATTTAATCAGCCAACGACCTTATGCTCTCTTGACTATTCTGGATTGTTCGACGGACTGCCTCTGTCGTTGTGACGCATCCGTGTAGTACTTGTCCCATAGTTGCTCCGTTGTCATAGAGGAAACTGTACCACTATACTCTGGGACTAAACACCTAATAACGAGATGAGTGATAATGTAAGAAAAGCGAGCACCCCATGGGATGCTCTGAAAAAGCGTTGCCGATGTTGCCGATGGATCATGATTCCAAGCAACAAAGAAACGGCGCTTATATAAAAAATATTGAACAACTGTGGGTAGTTTTTATGGGTTAGTCTTCCCCAAGTTTCTGTATAGTCAAAAGGCAAAGCTCTGGAGAAATCCATTAAACTCAATCCAGGTAACAACATAGACTTTTCATCATTAATGAGGGGAGGGATAAAGACTGACCCAATCCACAACAAGATGGGCAGAATGTAAAACAGTCTGTTTGATCCCATCATACTGATCATCCAGATTAAGCCACTGGAGAAGAGAATAACAAGTGTGATCTCGAACATGAAGATGGGGGAGACAGATAAAAAAGAATTCAGGGGACCAGCGATAAACGCGACTCCGAGAGGGAAGAATGCCAATAACCCTACCGTTGTCGCCACTGCTAGCCAACGGGCAACGATGACCTCAGGGCCAGCGGGTAAACTCTGCTCGATTGTATCCATGTGAGTTCGTTGGGCACGAGTGAGTGTAAAGCCACTCAAATACATCGCAATGATACTCAGTAGGCTGCTAGATTGGGGGCCTAAGGAAAGCATAAGAAGAGAGCCAGCCGTCTGATTATGGAGTTGTTCGTAAGAAGATAGAGTGTACGCTACAAAAGCCACAAATATGAGCCAAAGTCCCCAATGACTCATAAGCAGATCAACTTCTAAAACAAAACATGTTTTGAAGCGTCTGATTCCTGGGTCAAGAAATCGCAGCAATGTACGCATCCTCCAACACAGGAGAAACGGACCAGCCCCGTTCCAGGGGATGAGCGTTGGCTAACACCCTGAGCAATAACTTGCCATCATTGATTGGACGACTCGAGATTATTTTATGGTGCGCCTCGATACTATTCCATTCTTGAGGTGTAATCTCGATTTGCCAAATTCTCCCCTCTGCATAACGGAGGAGCTCGTCAGGCTTTCCATTGAAAACGAGTTGTCCCTTATTGAGCACGGCAACCTGGATGCAACTCATTTCGATGTCTGCAACGATATGGGTTGACAGGACGATGGCACGATTGCCCGCTAAACGAGTCAACAGGTTCCGAAAGCGAATGCGCTCTTCAGGATCCAGACCCGCTGTCGGTTCATCCACCACCAAAAGTTCTGGATCACCCATTAGTGCCTGGGCAATCCCTAGGCGTTGTCTCATTCCACCTGAATAAGTCCCAACGGGTCTCTTTGCGTCTTGCGTCAAATTGACCTCATCCAGCAGTTCATGGGCCTGGCGTTTGCGCATCGGTTTTGGAACATTTTTCATTGCCCCAATATAATCCAATAATTCATAGGCATTCAAACGCGGGTAGAAACCGAATACCTGTGGAACATAACCTAATCTTTGGCGTATATACTCGGGTCTCCTTCTTAGATTGATGCCATCCGAGTAGATTTCACCGCTTGTAGGGAGCGATAGAGTCGTCATTATCTTGATCAATGTGGATTTTCCAGCGCCGTTTGGCCCCAACAAACCGAAGGTGCCTTGACCAATATGAAGGGAAATATTGCTTAACGCATGAATTGAACCATATACTTTCGTCAAATTTTCAATAACTATTTCCATAGCAATTGGGCAGAATTCATTCTGCTAGCACATTATTTATTGGATAAATTAAGCCAACTACATACCTGCATAACATTTAGTGATCTTAGCATCGCTGGTCGGAAAAGTATATGACAGATTTTCCACTTTACAATTGACGTGATTCCTGCAAACCACGCATATAGAGTATTAAATCTATATCGGCATAGTGTTTATATAATATACAGCAATAACCCATATTGAATTTGACATTGGATTGTATGTATTGTATAGTGAATATGTTGAGCTCAACTTCAAATCATATCGAGAGCCTTCCCTCCAACTATACAATATATCTAAAAGGCTCAACTAACAGGAGGCAATAAAGTGTTCAAATTTCGTAAACTGATCGCACTATCTATCGTATCCATCTTGCTTTTCACCACACAATCCGGTGTTTTTGCCGGAATTAGCAGAACGCATTCCTTTAAGCATAAATTGAGGTTGACATAAACGGGCTTGAGCCCGCCGCAAGCCGCAGCGAACCTTGGTTCGATTTCAATGGTTGCGGTTAGGCGATTTTGAGGGTTTTAACCAGAGTTTAGCGTTGATCTAATTGTCGATAAGGAAGAAGATCGCGCCCCAAAAGGGAAATAATGCTAAGTACCGCCTGTATCCCAGCAAGAGCCAGGAGCGTCATCTCTGGCAAATCTTGGCCTGCGCCTGGCACTTCGACAACAGGTGTGTGGAAGAACGCGAGTGGGCATGGCAACTGGAAGAACGAAGTGTGAGCAAAACCCAGCAACTTCGCAATGTCAAACACGACAAAAAGACCTTGCCACAAGCACAAATCGTTCACAGCCATGTCTTGCAGGTAGTGGCTGCGGACTGCGACAAGGCCTTTCAAGCCTTCTTCCGTCGTATCAAGAAGGGTGAAACACCGGGTTATCCCCGTTTCAAGGGCCGTCATCGCTTCCATAGCTTCGGCTTCAAAGAAGATGGCAATGGCTTCAGGATGGCTGGTCGTCGTCTGAAGGTGTCGGGTGTGGGTCGTATCGCTGTTCGTTGGCATCGAGCCATCGGTGGGTTCGTTCCCTGCCAGATCAAGACGCTGCGGATCACCCACAAGGCAGGTCGGTGGTCTGCCAGAGCCAGCCAAGCTGCCAAAAACTGAGCGAATGGTTGGCTTGGATGTCGGGGTATCCGCATAGGTCACGACCAGCGCGGGTGAGAAGGTTCAAAACCCCAGCTACTACCGAGAGAGCCAAATGAAACGGCGTATTCTGCAACGGTCACTGGCCCGGAAGAAACGGGATGGCAAGAACCGCCGCAAAGCCTTGCTGCTCGAACTTTTAGTTCGCGCCCAAAGGCAGCAAGAGCATCTTGGAGAGTGGCTGCGAACCTTCGGTTCGGCGTATTTTCAAACAATATCTCATGTACAAGGCTGGAAGTGCTGGACGTGAAGTGCTGTTGGTTGATCCCGCCTACACATCCAAAACCTGCTCAACCTGCGGTGTGATATGGGAGGGTTTAACACTCAAGGATCGTTGGGTGGGGTCTCTGGCTCGATAGAGATCACAATACCGCAAGCAATATCCTTGCAAAAACAAGGCCCTTGCTTTGCAAGGCTTTATCGAGCCAGATCGGACGGGTCTGTACAGCGAAACGTAGAGGGAGGCGACTCATGCGTGCTGTAGAAGCTGCGCCGAACCAAAGTTGCTTTATCGGCAGCAGAGCGTCACGGAGTGGCTCTCGGCTTTGACTCAGGCCACCGTGCTGAACAGGGGGCGTGTTAAGCAGTCTCAGGAGTAGACGCAGGTTTCGCTGCTAATTTCTTGTGTCGTCCACGCATCAGATCATAGCCAAACCAACTCATACCAATAAGAATCAGGCTGATTCCGCCAGCAACATGCATCTCACCACGCGCTTTGACCAGACGCCTTCGTTCGATATCCGCCGCGACCAGGCCACGCGCCTGTGCATCAGTTGTAGCTTGTACATCAAGTTCTTGGCCGCTTTGGCGGAATCGATGGGCTTCGTTGTTGCTCAGTTGGTTGTTGATGTTGATCACGTTAAAAATCGCATACAGACCAATTAAGACCCCTGCGACAACCATAACAGTCAGGATTCGTTCAAACAATCGTGAGGTAAAAAAGCTCATGTAACCTTTTTGCGAGAAACGCACTGCTTGCTACAATACTTCCTAGAGAAACAATTTTACGAAAGATTTGGCAGTATGACAATAGAATCTGTTTCGGTTGGCATGGTCGGCACAAGTTGGTGGGCGGATGCCATGCATCTTCCCGCTTTACGGAATCATCCCAATGCCCAGGTCGCAGCCATCTGTGGCCGTAACCGTGAACGGGCCCAAAATATGGCAAATACTTGGAATATCCCCCAGGTCTACAGCGACTACAACAAAATGGTTGAACAGGCTGACCTGGATGCTGTTGTTATCCTGACACCCAACGACACACATTATCCCATCACTATGAAAGCGCTGAAACACAATCTACATGTGTTGTGTGAAAAGCCAATTGCTTTGTCCTATGCAGATGCTCAACATATGGCGGATACGGCCAATGCCACAGGTGTGAAGCATCTGGTTCCCTTCACCTACCGTTTCATGCCCACTGCACGTTATATCAAAGAATTGATTGACGATGGCTATATCGGCAGACCCTATCACCTCAACCTACGCTACTATTCCAGCTATGCTCGCGGCAACGATTACATGTGGCGGCTAAACGTAGAACAGGCGGGTTCGGGCGTTCTCGGCGATTTAGGATCGCATTTTCTTTATCTGGCAGAATGGTATTATGGCCCAATTAAGCATCTGTCCTGCCAACTCGGCCACAATATTGAGCGGCCAGACACTGATCTTGATGGGACCCCTTATGAAGTAGGCGACGATATGGCGATTGTGACGCTGGAATTCGAGAATGGAGCCTATGGTGTGATTCATGCAACCGCCGTTGCCTATGAAGACACCCCCTTTGGGCAGACTCATCATATGGAATTTCACGGTTCAGAGGGGACACTTTATCATGATTTGGATTGGGATAGGGTGCAACAGGTCAAGGGTGCTCGTCAGGGAGAGGGCATTATCAAAGACCTGCCCGTGCCCGATCAAATCTGGGGAAAGGTTCGCAAAGACACAGTACACAACACCTATAAGGACATCTTCCGAGAAGAAGACGTCATGACCCGGCAATTCATCACGGCTATCGTCAATGATAAGGCGACCCGCCCGGATTTGAACGATGGTGCTCGTGTTCAACGTTTAATTGAGGCAGCCCTTCAAAGCCACAAAACGGGTTTGCGCATCATAATTGAGGACGTCTTGTAAGGAGGAATGCGTTCAATGCGATTAGAAGGGAAAGTAGCCCTGGTGACAGGCGCGGCACGCGGCATCGGACGCGGGATCGCGCTGCGCTTTGCTCAAGCAGGCGCACAGGTCGGCGTCCTAGATTTGGGTCTGGAACCGTGCCAGCAAGTGGTGGATGAGATCACGGCAGCGGGTGGTCGGGCATTAGCGATTGCTGCCGATATCAGTGACGAAACCCAAGCCAATCAGGCGGTGAACCAATTACGGGATCGTTTTGGCTCTTGTGACATCCTCATGAACAATGCTGCCGTCATGCCAGCCGGACGACTCCATGAGACTAACCCCACTGATTTTGATCGCTGTCTGGCGGTCAACCTACGCGGAACTTATCTGGTCTGTCGGGCAATCCTCCCAGATATGCTTCAGCAACAACACGGCAGTATTATCCATATGGCAAGCGTGACCGGGCTATTGGGCTTGCCTGGGATTGCGGTGTACTCGATGACAAAGGGTGCGTTGATCGCCCTGACCCGTGCCATGTCCACCGACTATGCCGGTGAGGGCATCCGCACCAATAGCGTTTCGCCGGGGACAATCGACTCGCCGATGCTGCACGATTTCGCCGCTGCCCAATCTGACCCGGTGGCTATACGCAAGCAGTTTGACCAAATGCATCCTATTGGTCGTGTCGGCAAGATCGAAGAAGTGGCCAATGTCTGCCTGTTTTTGGCATCGGATGAATCCAGTTTTGTGACTGGATCAAACTATGAAGTTGACGGCGGCCTTAGTTCCAAAGGCGAACAACCCCAAGATTGAGACAGAATCCAGCGAGGAGAAAATTATCATGGAAATTGCCCCCAACATTCACCGAATCCCCTGTATCTTCGGTGGCACACGCATTGTATTTGTCCACTTGCTGATTGGCACACAAGCCTCACTATTGATTGATACAGCCTGTGCCCATAACCCTCAGCAAGATATTCTGCCCTATATGCGAAAGATCGGCTTTGATCCTGCTGACTTAACCTATATTCTGGTCTCACATTCTGATCTGGATCATCAGGGCGGGAATCAACCGATGAAAGTGATTGCACCGCAAGCCTTGGTCATCTGTCATCGGCTGGATCGCCCCTGGATCGAAAACACCGATGCCCTCATCAACGGACGCTACAAGCAGTTTGATGGCCCCCATGGTTTTGTCACCCCTGACGAGGTTGTTGCAGCTATCAAAGCAGATACGCTCTCTTGCTTGATTGATCTAACACTTGAAGGTGGCGAAGAATTTCGGCTCAGTACGGATTGGTACGTCGAAGCTGTCCACACACCTGGTCACACTTGGGGGCATCTTGCCCTATTTGACCCGCACAGCAAAACGATGATCGCGGGGGAGGCGGCCTTGTGGAATGCCATTCTTGACCAAGACTGGAATCCTGCGCTGCCGCCGACATACTGTTATGTCGATACTTATCTGGCAACATTGGAACGGCTGATGTCAACGGACATCAACACTTATTCACCGGCACACTGGCCTGTGCAGAGGGGCACAGAAATAGGTGATTTTCTGCGTGAAAGCCGCAATTACTGTCTGTTCATTGAACAAAAGCTGCTGGATTTTGCTGCAGCGAACGGAACCTTCACCCTTAAAGAGGCGATTGAGCAGGTCGGCGCCCCCTTAGCCACATGGCCTGCTACAACTAACGAAGCGCTGACGTTTCCCTTCAATGGTAACTTGCAACGGCTCGTGCAACGAGGACAGCTATTAGAAGGCTGCACCAGCGACAACATCATCACCTGGAGCCTGCCCTGATGAAGATCACAGCAATCGAAAGCCTCCAATGGGCAGAATATCCGCGCCTGCTGGTGGTGCGCGTTCATACCGATAATGGCATCATCGGGCTGGGTGAAACCGTCGATAAAGTGCATGGCGCGAAGGGGGCGCTCCATGGAACGCTTGCGCCACTGCTGCTCGGGCAAGACCCACTCGACATCGAAGGCTTGTGGCGCTTCGTGATGGACAACATCATGTATCATGGTTATACCGGGGCGGAAACCCGTGCCTTGTCTGCCGTCGAAGCCGCGTTGTGGGACATCATGGGCAAGCACTATAATGCCCCTCTCTATCATCTGCTGGGCGGCAAAGTCCGGGATGCCATCCCCACCTATAACACCTGCATCGGTTTTGGTCAATTCCAGGATTATCGGGCTTGGCATGAGGATGCTGGTGTGTTGGCACAAAGTCTGCTGGATGACGGCATCCATGCTATGAAAATTTGGCCTTTTGATAAGTATAGCGAACGCGCACATGGGCAATACATCAGCTTAACGGATGTAGAAGATGGACTAACCGCCGTGCGTCAGATAAGAGACGCGGTAGGAGAGCGCATGGAAATTGGCATTGAATGTCATTTCCGCTGGAATCGTGCCAGTATGGAACGGATCGCACGGGCGTTGGAGCCCTATAATATCCTCTTTCTGGAAGATGCCCTGCCCGCTACTTACCCCGATGAGATCAAAGCCTTATCCCAGAAAACCACTATCCCCCTGGTCGGTTCAGAGTTGCTGATGACCCGTTGGCAATGGCGCGAATGGCTAGAAAAACATGTGACCCAGATTATGATGACGGATCCGGTATGGAATGGGGGGATTGCCGAAACCCGTAAGATGGCGAATCTGGCGGAGACCTTCGGTTTACCCGTCGTGCTGCATAACGTTGCCGGGCCAATTTGCCATGCGGTGTGTATGCACCTCGGCGCACACATCCCCAACCTGTTCTTCGTCGAGTCGGTCCGCGCTTTCTACCGCTCTTATTTTAAGATACTGGGCAATTTTGTGCCGACAGTGAAGGACAGTTGTCTCGATATTCCAGCGGGGCCAGGGCTTGGGATTGAACTCAATGAGGCGGCGCTTCAACACGATGGTCTGACCTGGCAAATCTCGGAAGGTGCAGGATTGGCACAGGGACGCCGTGCCATGGGCGATCACTGGGCAGTCGAGGAGATACGATAGACTTTGATCCTGCGGTCTGTTTTCATCATCTCGATGCTAGGGGTAGCTAGCACCCTTGCTATTGGTCAGCAGCGATCCACACTCACGCTTGTTACTCGTCATCTGGGACAACGGGATATACACTTGATTGATACGCACAGCCGTCATGCCGCCAACGATTATCACCCGGTTTAGTCTGCATCTGGCCTTTGTTTCACGACACGACAACAACAGTGATATCTATCTGGTCAACATCAAGACTCTGGCAGTATCTAACTTGAGTCGTTACCCGGCGGATGACATCTTGCCCATTGCTGCCTCTGCCAAGAACCCCCTCTATACCTCCTTACGCAACGCCAATCTTGCTACGGGGCAAAATCGCAATCTAAGCCAACATCCTACGGATGACTACAATCCAGCTTGGTCACACGATGGTCTATGGATCATGTCATGTCGGAGCAGATGGGTTGAACTGAGCACGAATGCGTCGTCGTAATTCAGCAACAGATAAATGCCCGGAGGGTTCACAGACGCGCCGTTTAGCGTGCCCCAGTAGGGTTGGCTGCGCTTGGGTAGCCAGCGCAGCATTCAACGCTGGGTGCGCCAGTATCGTGAACAAGGTCTGGCGGGCTTGAAATCGGGTTGGGATGGGCAGAATGCGGCGAAGTTGAGCCGTCAACAGCGTGCGGAAATCAAGCAGCGTTTGCAGCAATCGTCGCCCAATCAAGTATTGGCTTCAAACATGCGCATCGAAAGCGGTGACGCTCTGCTACGACTAGAAGTCGTGCAGCTTCTACAGCACGCATGAGTTAGCTACCTCTACGTTATGCTGTACAGACCCGTCCGATCTGGTTCTTGCCTGTCGTCTGAGCCTATTCTGCTTCTGTACGACAAGTAGAGTGTACCACAAAATCGCCTAACCGCGACCATTAAAATGGTGCGGCTTGCGGCGGGCTAAAGCCCATTTCTGTCAATTTTGGACGATGAGTGACCTGCGTATGGCCATCAAACAATGGTGTGGTGTATAAGGTTGAGCAAATTGTGGACAAGAAAGCAGATTACATGACGATCTTCAGATGCTGTTTGATGGGTTTGAGGCTGCGGGTTCCCTTGATGTGGATTATGATGTCTATAAACAACATGAAGCAATTCGGCATGGCTGGATGGTTGAGAAGAAAGACTACCTCAACTATTTGAGAGGCTGTGACCAATGGAAGAGTTTACGCCGTGTTGCCAAATTGATAACTGTTCGCACTCAGTCAGATAAAACAACCGTTATTTCATATCGAGCCTACCCCTGGATGCTCACCACTTCATGCAAAGAATTCGTGACCATTGGCAGATTGAAAATGGACTCCATTGGGCACTTGATGTCGCGTTTAGGGAAGATGATAGTCGCCTGCGCAAAAATCATGGCCCACAAAACATGGCACGACTACGCCATATCGCCCCCAATCTGCCCAAGCAGGAACTCTCGGCTCGTGTTGGCATGAAAGCCAAGCGCAAAATGGCGGGCTGGGATAATGATGACCTGCTCATTGTGCTTGAGGACTCTATCCATTGACAAATCACATGCGTTTGCCCTAGAAGCCCCCATGTCATCATGGTCGTGGGGATAACTGTGGGTATACTATATAAAGGAGTCCACAAGCGGGGAAGGACAGCATAAACCATGAGTGACTACGCCATTTCTGCCCATGATCTGACCTATCGTTATGGTGAAACGATTGCCGTTGATCACATTAGCTTTGATGTTAGAGAAGGCGAAGTGTTGGGCTTCTTAGGCCCCAATGGAGCAGGTAAATCCACAACGGTTCGTATATTAACGGGTCAACTGCGGCCTGCTGAGGGCACGGCGAGGCTTCTTGGACAAGACATCACTGCCCAGACCAACCAGATTCAGCAGCACATTGGCGTTTCCTTTGAAACGACTAATCTCTATGAGCAACTCAACGCGGTTGAGAACCTCAAGCTGTTTGCGCGGTTGTTTCGCATTAAAAACTTTGACCCTCTGATTCTACTGGAAAAAGTTGGCCTTAGGGGACGCGAAGCCGAACGGGTGGCCACCTATTCTAAGGGCATGAAACAGCGTTTGATGCTGGCGCGTGCCTTGGTGAATACACCCCGCATTCTCTTTCTTGATGAACCAACGGATGGCCTTGATCCGGTCTCGGCCCGTACCATTCAGGAACTCATCCGTGAGGCTGCCAATGACGGGGCTGCTGTCTTCTTGACAACCCATGACATGATGGAAGCAGACAAGCTTTCAGATCGTGTGGCGTTTATCAACAGTGGCAAGATTGTGGCGCTCGATATACCTGCTACCCTCAAGCGGGCGTATGGCAAACGGGGTCTCAAAGCCGAAATCGAAACTGCAAATGGCGAGATCGAGATCCGCGAAATCGAACTGGATAACGACCATACACCGCAGATCGTCCATGACCTGCTTAAGGGTGAAAGGGTGGTCACGCTCCACAGCAAAGAAGCCACCCTTGAAGACATCTTTGTCCAGATCACCGGGAGAGGATTGGTGGGATGATTGCTGCGCTTATAGAAAAAGACGTCAAGTTGTTCTTCCGCAACCAGTTCATCGCGCTCATTACAGCATTGGGTTTGGTGATGTATGCCGCGATCTATTGGCTTTTGCCCAGCGATGTTGACCAGACACTCTCGTTGGCATTTTATGTTGAAGAGGGCACACTCACCTCTATGGCGGAAGCTTTTGGTGATGTTGTTGAGGTTGAGTTGTTTGAATCCCAAGATGCCTTGATTGCAGCAGTCGATGAGGGTGATTACTTGGTTGGTGTAGGGGTTACAGCCGATGAACAGGGCACAATTCAGGTTTACTATGCCCCTGGAACTACCGAATCAGTCCGCAATACTTACAGCGATCTGTTGACGCTGATGTTCGGGCAGAACCTACCCTATACAGTCACCACGACCACCGAAATCGTCGGGCCGGATTTCCTGGAAGAGCCAACGCCCATGCGAGATCGTTTGCTTCCCCTGTTGGTGATGGCAATTTTCTTCATCGAGATGATGGGCCTGGCGGGGCTGCTGGTCGAAGAAATCGAGAAGGGCACGGCACGCGGCGTCTTGATCACACCCCTCACTACAGGCCGATTCTTCACCGCAAAGGCTCTCCTTGGGGTTGGATTAGCGGTCACACAAGGGCTTGTGTTGCTCATCGTAACTGGTGGCTTGTTCAAAGCACCAGTTATTATCTTGGTGACCCTCATCATCAACGGTTTGTTCATCAGCGGGATTGCCTTTCTGGTGGCGTCCGTTGCCCAGGATTACATGACGGCGATGGGCTGGAACATCCTGTTTATCTTCGCTTTGCTCGTCCCGGCGATTACCATCGTCGCGCCCGGTCTCACAACGGATTTTGTAACCATCATTCCATCTTACTTTTTTGTTGACACCCTTCATCGTGCTATGAACCTTCAGGCGACCTGGGGTGACATCACACCGAATCTAACGGCTCTTCTGCTCGTGAGTGTTGTCTTGCTGGTGTTGGGCAGCACTTTATTAAGGAGGCGGCTCGCATGAGTCTCGATCGTATTGGTGTCTTGATTGTAAAAGACTTACAGCATGGCGCAGGTAATCTGTTCTTCATTCTGGCCTTTGTTTATCCTATTGGTTTGTCCTTGCTCGTGACCTTGGTGTTTGGCGATATTTTTGATCAGAAAGCCCGTCTGGGCATTGTGGACGAAGGGGAGTCTGCCCTCACCGGGTTATTATTGGAAGCGCCTCAGTTAGATGTGCGTCTCTATGATGACAGGGACTCTTTGCGTCGGGCTACAGAGAATGGGGTTATTGCTGTTGGTCTGGTCATCGCGGCGGATTTCGACTCGACTCTACAAGCTGATGGCACAGCCGAACTTACACGCTTTGTTTGGGGGGAGGCGTTGGCAAACGATCAACTGGTGATTGAAAGTGCTGTTCAGACTGCTATTGTGGATGTAGCCGACACCAGTTTGCCCATCAGGTTGGAATCGAATCAACTGGGTGAAGCTGATGTTTCAACCTGGCCTGAGCGTTTGCTGCCCGTATTGATTATCATGACCGTTACGATGGGTGGCGTTCTCTTGCCTGCCTCGGCGCTGGTTGATGAAAAGGAGAATCGTACCCTCATCGGCCTGACCGTGACCCCCACCACCCTATTTGAAGTCTACATGTCAAAGGCTATCATTGGCATTCTGGTCAGTATTTTGATGGGGGTCGTGGTGTTGATCATCAACAATGCCTTTGGCAATAGCCCCGTCTTGCTGATGAGTCTGCTTGCCCTTAGTTCTGTGGCTGCTTCAATCTTTGGCGTCATTATGGGCACATTGACCCATAGCGTCAATGGTTTACTGGCTGCGATCAAGGCAATCGGATTCGTGCTGTATCTGCCCGGTTTGCTGGCGATCTTCCCGGATATTCCTGTTTGGACGCAGCAGATTTTCCCGACTTACTACATTATGAATCCCATTATTGAGGTTAGTCAAAACAGGGCCAGCTTCGGTGATATTGTCGTGGATATTGGCATCTTGCTCGGCATCATTGGCATGATGCTGGTCTATCTTGCAAGCGTATTCGAGCGCCAGCAGCAGCGATTGGTCTTGGCAGAATAGTGAGATGAGTGCTACAGCGGTTTATGATAGTAGCCCAGCACGATCTTTATTACCGTCCGTGAGACATCTTTCACTATATATTCGATGGGAGGGGACCAATCGTTGGATGTGTGTAGCACAATATCCACTACCCGTACCAGGTCACTAGCGCTTCCGCCTGACAGAATGTTGCTCCCGACCTCAACCGTCTCGGCCCGTTCTGTCACGTCGCGGATCGTGACGTTGGGCACACCAAACACGCTGCATTCTTCCTGCACTGTGCCGCTATCACTGATGACGCAGCGTGCGTTCTTCTCCATATGTACAAAGTCGAAGAAGCCAAACGGATCCGATAGGCGGAGGTAGTCAGAATCGGTGTCAATATTGAAGCGTCGGATCTTATCGCGCATTCGAGGATGAGCGCTGACAACAACAGGCTGCTGGTATTTTTCGCCAATTTGCTGTAGCCCATCAATTAAGCCCTGTAGGCGTTGTGGCAGGTCGACATTTTCAGCACGGTGCATCGTCACCAGGAAGAACTCGCCCGCTGTCAGGTCGTCCCGGGCCAGAATATCACTGGCGTCAATTTGAGCAGCATAATAATCCAGCACCTCAGTGATGGGATTGCCTGTTACGAAAATGCGCTGCCGTTCGATCCCTTCGCGTATAAGGTTGTCCTTGCTGCGGTGGGTATAAGGCATCAAGACTTCGCTGCTATGATCAATGATGCGGCGGTTAATCTCCTCTGGTACGCGGTCATCATAACAGCGGTTACCTGCCTCCATATGATAGACTGGGATGCCCATCCGTGCGGCGACGATGGCCGAGAGGCCACTGTTGGTATCACCCAGAATCAGCAGTTTATCGGGTTGATGTTCTGCGAGGATTTCGCCCGATTTGGCGATGATCTGCCCGGCCTGGTCTGCGAAGCTGGTGGATTGAATACCCAGATGGATATCCGGGTCATGCACGCCCAACTCGCTGAAGAAGATATCGCTCAGGTTCTTGTCGTAGTTTTGCCCTGTATGCACCAGGGTATGGTCACAGAACTGATCGAGCAGGGCAATTACCCGGCTGAGGCGGATAATTTCGGGTCGAGTTCCGAAAATCGTCAGAACTTTCATAGTTCAGGCTTTTTCTCCCATGCGGTGTTGTGTCAGGTATTCTTCCAACAAGTTGCGCAAGCTGGCATGGTCAAGTGTAACGACTGAGGACGAGTATTCGCTGGTGAGAGCCGGTTCACCCAATGTGTCATCAAGCAGTTCTGGCAGCATGGGACGGATGACATAGTAGCCGTCACGTTCAATGGTGCGGTAGCTTTCCTCATCAGAGACCAGAATCTCATGCAGTTTCTCGCCGGGACGAATGCCGACCACCTCAACCGGAATATCGTGCCCATTAATCAGGACTTTTGCTAAATCAGTGATGCGAGCAGCCGGCACTTGAGGGATGTAGAGCTCACCGCGTTTGCCACTTTTGATCGCTGCAAACACAGTATCGACAGCCCGGTCTAAACTTAGCAAGAAGCGGGTCATATCGGTTGAGGTGATGGTAACAGGCCCACCATTCGCAATCTGATCTAGGAACAGGGGCACAACCGAACCGCGTGACGCGATGACGTTGCCATAGCGCACTGCCCCAAAGCGCGTATCCGACCACATATTGGCTTCGGTGATGATGCGTTCCATCACCGCTTTGGACATGCCCATAACATTGATCGGCTTGCAGGCTTTGTCTGTAGAAAGCGCGATCACGGTCTTGACTGTCCCCTTGGTTTCGCGCACCGCCCGCACCAGATTTTCTGCGCCGATGATGTTGGTCTGCACCGCCTGGCTGGGGAAATACTCACAGGTGGGTACCTGCTTCAGTGCAGAGGCATGAATGACAATGTCGGCTTCGCGGACAGCGCCCAACACCGAGGCATAATCCCGTATATCGCCGATTATAAAGCGCAGCAGATGTTGGAAGTTGCGATAGATCATTTCATCTGTCGCTGCTTCTTGATTGATGTAGGAGAGACGCATGTAGTGTTGTTTGGCTTCATCGCGTGAAAACACGGTGACGCTAGCGGGCTGTCCGACTTCGCCACTGAGGATGCGTTTGACGACTACCTGCCCGAAAGAGCCCGTTCCACCTGTCACCAGGATTCGTTTACCGTCGAGTATCATTTGATTACCTCCACTCATCATAAGGGGTCGGGTCTGCCGCCATCTCCTGGATCATCTGTGCCCAAGTGGGCGGTCTGAACCCGGTTTCTGCGCGGAAACGGGTGCTATCCAGGCTGCGGTCAACCCTGACCTGATCGTCTGGTTCAATGTTGATATCCATGTTGTAGCCTTGTTTTGCCAGCATCAGCAGGTCGTACTTGTTGATCTTATCTGATGAGACCTGATACATGCCGGATAAGTTCCCATGATTGTCAATCAAATCGGCGATGATGTCCGCCATGACCTGGGTCGTGAAGCCAGTATAAATGGCTTTGGTGAAGCCGCGCACCTGCCCCCCTGTGGCAGCGCGATGGGATAAAAACCATTCGATCAGGCCGCTGGTGGTACGCAGTTGGCGCCCGATGATGGATGTGCGCAACGTTAGGCAGCCGGGGTAGGTGACTTCGCCCAGAAATTTGCTGCGGCCATAGAGGTCTTCAGCGTTCGAGGGGGATTCTTCGGTGTAGTTGCCATCATGCCCATTAAAGACACAATCGGTACTGATATGAAAGAAACGAGCCCCGGCTGCACGGCACAACGTCGCCACACGATGTGGCAACAACGAATTGATCATAATGCTGATGATGGGGTTCTTGGCTTCGTTTAACTGTTTGATAATGCCGATGCAGTTGATGACCACATCCGGCTGCACCTGTGCAATCGTGTGGGTCACGGTATCAATGTTAAAGGCATCGACCCCTGTGATGATGCGATTCGAATCGAACAGATTATAGTGGGCATAACTGACAAAGCTGCGACGGAAGGTTGCCCAGATATCGTAGCGGTCTCGATAGCGTTGATAGAGTTTGTGCCCCAGCATCCCCCCTCCGCCCAATATGAGAACCCGCATATTACCCCCGTACAATTGCTTCAAACAGCGTTTCGTATTGATCGACCAGATGGTCGCGGGTGAAGTTCGCCAGGAAATACTGTCGTCCAGCTTCACCCATTGCTTTCCGCCCGGTCAAGGGCGTAGTGTACAGAGTTTGGACTGCTTTCGCCAGGGTCTCACTCACTCAGCATCTCAATCACCGCATGGTAGCGATTGACGATCTGATTGCGGGCGAAATGGGTCAACGCAAATGCCCGTCCATTTGCACCATATGTCGCAACTTCATCTTGGTTAGCATAGGCGTTACGAATCGCCTCAGTCAGTGCGCCTGTATCATCTGGAGGGATCACATAACCACACCTTGCCTCCTTCACCTGCTGGACGATATCTGAATCTGGATCAACCGCAACCAATGCTGCCGTTCCTGTAGCCATGATGGTATACAGCTTGGAGGGTAGTGTTGTGCGTGCTGTGTTCTTCATCAGGGGAACAAGACCAAGATCAGCAGTGCCATAGATATTGGGAACGACACTACGTGGTTGATAATCGAGCAAGCGGACATTGGGCAACTGCTCCGCCTTGGCTGCTATTTCGTCCCGACGTACCCCATTACCAACAATCAAAATTACGATATCGGGTTGGCCACGCAACTGGTTGGCAGTTTCCAGAAGGGTGTCAAAGCTCTGTGATAGTCCAATATTCCCAGCATATAACACCACAAAATGTCCTACAAGGCCAAGCTCCTGTGCCAAAGGATTTTGTTTCTCAACTGGCTTAAGAAAGTCAGTGTCAACATAGTTTGGAATAACTTGAATCTTTTCCGGTGGAATACCCTGTTGGATGATGTTTTGGGCAAAGACCTGCCCAATCGGGGTCAACAAATGCGCCTTACGGTAAACAAATAGTTCCATACGAAACAGGATCTTTGCCGTCAGTGAGTCCGCACGCATCGCGCCCATTGCAATGTAGGTCTCTGGATAAAGTTCCTGAACATTGTAGATCATCCGGGCACGCTTGAGTAAGCTGAGGAGCCATCCGACAACACCACTGGTCAGTGGTGGCGAAACAACCAAAATGACATCCTGTGTTCCCACAGCAAACAGCCCTAACAGTAGACTGACCATATTGTGGATCAGATAGATCAACAGTCGCCCTTGACCCCGTTGACGACGCGGGCCAATAGTCGTGTGCCACACCGACACACCCTCATAGTGACTCGTATGATATAAGCCAAACACGCGCTTACGCAGAGGTTGTCTAGCATGTGCTTCTGGATCATAATTGTAATGGGGCATTGCAGCGACGACTGAGACATCATGTCCTTGTATATGTTTTAAATCGTGAGCCAATTCAGAGACAATCGTCGCCGTGGAAAGTCCATCAGGCGAAAAAAAGAGACTCAATATTAAGACGCGGGCCATAGGGATGTTTATCCTTCGAGTGTTTGTTCAAATAGAGCTTTGTTTTCTGAAACAATCACTGTATTGTGGGCGTGCTGTAAGGCATGTTGGTGGGCAGCGGTACGTTGTTTTTGATAGATAAGGGGTGACATTGCCGCCAGTTCATCGAGCGATGCAGCAAACTGTTCTGGGCTATCGAGTGAGTGAACCCAACCGGGGATGTTCTGCCAAGGCGTGCGATCACTGATAATAGGGAGGCAGCCAGCATACAGGGCCTCCCAAATAACATGTCCGTAATTCTCTGCCAGACTTGGGAATAAAAAGGCGTCGTACCCAGCAAAGATAGATAACACAGTATCTGGCATTACGAGCCCTTTATAACGGACCGCAATGTGATCTGGTAGCCGCCCCATCAACTGCTCGCATTCGACCCAATATGCCGGGTCTTCCTGTGGCCCATAAATATCAAACAAGACCGGTGTTTGCACTTTCTGCAATATACGCAGTGCATAGCTCAAGTTTTTACTTCGTGAAATGCGCGACAGAAAAATCACGCGCAGCGGCTGTCCTTTGTCCTGGATTGGGTTGATCTGCGGGGGAGACTTGGCCGCCATATTACGTGCTAATAACACCCGAGATCGGGAAAAGTGACTACGAATAGCCTCACGCTCTTGTTCATTAGTCGCCTGCCAGATCACACCGTGATATACACCAAGCAGTTTGATTAGCCTGAGATATCCTGCTTTTTTAAGACGTTTCAGTTTCAGCCGTTGGGGGGCTAGTTCGTCCCTAGGAGCCAACAGAAATGGGATGCGGGACGTGCGACGCAAGAAACGTGTCCATATAGCCATAACGCACATAGGCGAAAAAAAACTGTTGACATAAACCAGATCAGGTTCGACCCCTTTCATGATGCTTTTCAAGCTGACGATCACGCGCTGTTTTGGCGAGAGGTAATGTACCTGGGCATTGCCAACCTGATGCCATGTGCCATACTCAATGCCTGGATAGGGTTGAGTATCGCCTAGGTCGCGGTCAGATGTCAGTATATAGAAATCAAAATCGTTGCCCAACCATTCAACCATGTTGGCAATCGTGCGAATGGGGCCGCCCCCTTTGTATCCGGGTAAATAGTAATCCAACACAACAAGAATTTTCATATGGCAGCAACTATAGCATAATTATAGGCGGAGGTCAGTATGCACATTAGTTTGTTGGTTCCCTCACTGGTTGGGGGGGGGTTGGAGCGCGTTTTTCTTAATCTGGCACGTGGTTTCGCTGAGGCGGGTGAAACAGTTGATCTGGTGATGTTGCAAGTTGTCGGGGATTATCTGGACGATATTCCGGCAGCGGTGAACGTGGTTGATCTCAAGGCATGGCGTACATTGACCAGCTTACCCGCGGTGATGGGCTATTTGCGCCGTACCAAACCCGATGTCCTGTTTGCGGCTGCGGAACCAATGAACATTGTCTCGATTATTGCTAAAAAGCTGACGCGGACCCCGACTCAGATCGTCATTACCATGCACCACCCGCCCAACGTTTACATGGCGGACTCGACCAATCCACGCGAACGTTTCTACCCGACTTTAAACCGTTTGCTCTATCCATATGCAGATGACATCATCGCGGTCTCAGAAGGCGTCCGGCAGGCACTCTATACCGATCTCAAGCTCCCGCTGGATCGCATCACGACCCTCTATAATCCAGTGATTACACCTGAACTGATCGAACGGGCACAGCAACCAACTGACCATCCCTGGTTTGCAGACGAGATTCCCGTTGTTCTGGGTGTGGGGCGGCTTGATTCGCAGAAGAATTTTTCCCTTTTGGTGCGGGCTTTTGCCCTGGTTCGTAAACAGCATGAAGTTCGGTTGTTAATCTTGGGTGAAGGTGAGCTGCGTGATGATCTAGAAAAACTAGTGGCGGAACTTGGCCTGCAAGATGACGTTCTATTGCCCGGTTTTGCAAGCAATCCTTTTGCCTATATGAGCGCCTGTGATGTGTTCGTGCTGTCGTCTATTCATGAGGGCTTAGGAATTGCCCTCATCGAGGCAATGCAATGTGCGCCGGCTGTCATCAGCACGGATTGTCCATCCGGCCCAAGTGAGATTCTGCTGGACGGCACACTTGCGCCGCTACTGCCAATGAATGATGTTGAGGCGATGGCGACGGCTATTACAAACATATTAGAACATCCACCTAATCCACAGCCCTTACGTGAACGAGCCAACGACTTCACCCTAGCCAAGATCACCCAAAGCTACCAAGAGCATCTCAAGACACTCGTCGGTGTGTCTCATTAAATCATGTGGGGCGTGGTCTCCCGATTAGATGATTGAGGAAGATTTGTGGGTCATTAAGAAAGCTGCGCGTGATCTGTACATGTTCCAGGTCTTCATACTTGACCTGTTCAATCGAATCACCATCAAAGCTCAGAATGGTCGCGCCTGGATAAGCCATAATAATCGGTGAATGTGTGGCGATGATGAACTGTGCGTCCTGGTCGATCATCAGTTTGAGCAGCGACAAAAATGAAAGCTGACGCATGGGCGATAGCGGCGCTTCCGGCTCATCCAGCAGATAGAGTCCGTTGGGCACAAATCGCGCTTGGAACAGCGTGAAATAACTTTCGCCATGTGAATGAGCATCCAGATCATCGCCATAACGCTGTTGCATTTGATGTAACTGGCCGGCGGAGGCCATGCGTGCCTGTCCTTTGGCAAACGTTGAGCGTCCTTTGTATTCTTCCTCAACCCGGCTCAGTTCTTGTTGCAGTTCTTCACGGGTCTGGGCCGACCGCCTGATAAAACCGAAGAAGTCTTCCGAGCGCATGAAGAAGCCCCGATGCGTTTTCTTGCTCCAGGACAACCGAAAGGATTTTGCCAGGTCTTGCAGCGGCTTCAGGCTGGGGTCGGTGCTGGCGTTTTCACTGCCGACAGTGGGCAGGCGGGTAGCGACAGCGATCGCTTCGAGTAAAGTCGATTTACCCGAACCATTGTCGCCAACTAAGAAGGTCATTTCGCTTTCAAATGACACCTCTGTTAAGGTACGAATAATCGGCACGTTGGACGGGAACGAACTGACAGCGCGGGGGGAACGATAGGTGAGGGATTGCAAATGGATGGTCAAATGGCGTGTGATCCTTATAAACAGACAACTGATCTAAAAGTTTGTAGGCGTGTAACAAAAATCGGCCTATAATGGAGTGAGATCATAATTAAGCATAACAGCATTTGACATGGGCGACCAATCACTTCCCAACTATCCTGATATCCTAGGCTATATCAGTGACAACGAACGACACATCATCTCAAACGTAGTCGATGTTGCTATCACGGTGCGTCCTCAGATTGTGAAAGCAGGTCGTGCCTTCTCGGTCATTGTGCTGGCCCAGAACTTGACTGATGTCAGTGTTCAAGTTTTCACTGTGGTTGAGTTACCCCCAAAAGACCAGAACAAAGAGGATCAACCATTCCAGTCAACTAGCAACACCTTCCAGACCACCCTCTACCCGGCCGAGGTCGGCTACATTGTCATGCCTATCAACAGCCGGCTGACCGCTGCGCCTGGTGATTATCGGCTATCGGTTGAGTTTTATGTGCGTCCCAAAAGCAAACCAAGAACGATCCGTGACACAAAAGGTGTCAGCAGTTTAGACTACTATTTCTATCTATCCGAATCCACGTTGTCCCGGATGGCAAAACTCAAACAGTTACCGTTTACCGGATCCAAACGAGGCTTGTTCGGCAGCAAGGCGCTAGAGATTAATTTTAAGCTGGAACCGGGCACAGAATGGAAAGGCACACAAAAAAAACCGTCGTGGGTCAGCCTGTGGACAATGGGCGAACACACGGATGGACGTGCCCTGCTCGAACGGCACAAGCGTACTTTGACGACGCATGTCTTTCCAAACCTAACGAAGGAAAATCTCTATAGGCCATTGCGTATTATTTCTCAACAACGAATTCGTGCTGGCGGCTATGACATTGACAACATCGAAACCCACTACATCGCCAAGTTGATAATCTGCCTGCTTCAGATGTCATGGGAAACACAAAGCTCTACGGCTGTTGAGGTCTACCACATCGCCAAGAATCTGAAGAAGCCCTGGCCTACCGATGGAACGCCAATCCCACTGCCACGCTGGTGTCGGGTATTTTTGGATCGCATGGATTTTGATGAACGCTTTATTGCCCATCCAATTGATGTGCTCGTGGGGCCCCTATATGGCGATTTAATGTACGATGCCATCGAATATGGCTTTCACCTGATGCACACCTTCACCAACGTTAACCTAGGTACAATCTACCAGATCAACGAATATGCTACGCAGATCGTCGATATGCTGTGGGACCCGGAAGCGGATCTGGATCTTGTTGAGATTTATGTTCCATTGGTGCTAGGTGGTGTGTTAGTTGATGAGCGCGTCCTCATCCCCAATGAAAACAAGCTCGAAAACCTCCAGACCCTTTTCAAGATTCTGGAAAGCCACAAATCGGAAGATGATCCTGACCGGATGGAAGTCATCACAATGTGTGAGGATGTCATTCACCTCGTGCTCAAGAAATACGGCTATCGCATGGGCCGATATTGAGCGTTTAACTCTGCTTCGGGGTGTATATCGAGGCAGAATCACATCGAACCTGGATCAGTTTCAAAACTGCGTTGCTTCTAGCGTTAGTTAGACCTAAATCAGCAACTTAATCATGGGAATAAAATTGAATGCTCAGTGAAACGTGACGGCTCAGCCCGATAAAGCGAACACAAGGTTCGGCGAACACAAGGTTCGGCGAACTGAAAGGGCGAACCTTCGGTTCGGGGGCGTTTCTCAGGCTACGCTTGCCCCAACGGGCTACGTTAGCGTCTGAAGGCCACGTCCTGGCCCACCTGATTGCTAAGCTATTGCAAGATCGAGGATATTCCGTGCAGCGTTCACGTCTCGATCCACCGTGAAGCCGCAATTTAGACACTGATGCGTACGGACACGCAAGTCTTTTTTCACCATCGCACCACAGCCGTTGCATCGCTGCGACGTGTTCTTGGGGGACCTCAACTCCGACCTCCAGAGCCTTGTCTTCGAGGATTTGGTAGAAGATACCCAATGCAACATCGTGCGCAGAGCGCGACAGGTTGCCATTGTGAAGCATAAACGAAAGGTTTAGGTTCTCAATCGCAATCAGACCGTAGCTGTTGACTAATTGGTAGACAACCTTGTGCCACCAATCATGGCGCTGATTAGCGATCTGTTCCAGTTCTTTTGCCAATTGATGTACCGCTTTTCGGCGGGCAACTTTACGCTGCAATTTGCGCAAGCGTACCAACGAGGCTTTCAGGTATTGTGAACTATAACCGTGCCATTGCTCAGAGCGAGCGCATGATGAATACTGACATCCATCCAGCCAGAGGGCTTGCGCAGGATGATAATGTTTTTGAGCTCGCCATCGGGCAGAGGGCGATGCCACTTGATCGAGATCAAGCCGACGTTCTGTACACGCAGTTTGCTGTCTTTCAGACCAGTGCCATCACCGGGTTTGTAGTTGACACTCTGAAACCGGCGCCAGTTCTTGAACCTGGACGTCCGCGTTTGCCCTGCATGAACTCCCGATAGGCTGCCGCAAGACCTGTTGCCCTGCGGTCATATTGACCAGGCCAAGCGGATTGTTGTTAGGTTCTTCATTGCGCCAATCTTTCCACATCGCAGACTGTTCGTTGTAGGTGACGCTGTAGCGCGATCCCTGCCAGCGTTTGTGGCGATCAGCCAAGACCCAGCAAGATAGGCGCAGGATTTCGTTGAGAACTTCTTGCTGCTCATCAGTTGGATACAGGCGGTATTTCAGTGTATCTATCACCTACTGACCCTTTTGCTCGTCAATCTATCGCTGGATTGTCTCAGCCGATACGTGACCTGCTGTTCCTGCATAATACGAGCGAGGCCACAGGGAAGGCAATCGGGATTTCAGGTGTGGGAATTCCTTTCGCAGTCTGTGCATGATTGGGTTAATTGCCATCGTTGGGGGGAAACGAGGCAAATGATCGTCTTGCACGGTCATGTTCAACACATGACCTTCCAGGACCAACATCGCCTACCAACACAGGTCGCCGATACTTTGGACACCATACCAGATGCGAGTTGATGTTATCATGAGCATGTCGCGTTTGATTAGTCATAGTAAACAAATTATAACACGTTCTTCTGAGAGAGACAATCATTCGTTTGGTGAGAAAGGAGGTCGACCGTTCAGTTCGCGGCGCGCGAACCTCTGGTTCGACCCCAACCAAAGGTTGGCCCCCGCTCAAGGCGAACCGAAGGTTCGATGGTGTCCTCGCGCTGATTTTCTATGGAGGTCTGCCCTGAGCATGTCTCTAGCAGCACCCGGATTCAATGGTATAGTATGGCGATGATTGATTGAATAGGTAAGGTGCTGTATGTACCGTTTTTCTACCCTGATGCTCATGTTGTTGGTCGTTCCCCTGGTGGCTTGTGACCCGGCTTCGGCTCCATCCGCCCGCACCCCATTGTCGCTTGTTGCCCCTACCGAAACCGACACACCGGGTTCACCGGAACTGACCTCGACGGCGATTGTTGCGGCGGCCACCGAGATGGGCGTCACACTTGCCGATGACATGGCTGCTGTGCCGCTGGCAGTGGGAATCTGTGAGCCAGGGCGTTTCAATAGCTTTGATGGCAACCTTTCGGGTCGAATCCAAAACGAACTTGATGCGGCGGGCATCAAAGATACCTTTGTCAGTGTCATGATTACTGAGCAGACAGAAGACTGCATCGACAATGTGACTGTTGAATCACTCTTCGCGGTGAATGCCAATGTCAACAACCTGACTAACCTGACGGCCTTGGGCGATCGTGCGGCAGATATATTGAGCGCCATGAGCAAGTTCCCACCCAAATCACCGCCGGGTGGGCAATCTGCTATATTATCGCTGCGTTTTGATCAAGGCGATGACCAACGTTTGATCGAAGTTTCCTATCAAGAGGCGCTGGATCGTGTGGCAGATGGCTTGCGTGGCACAGAACTCCTCACAGCCCTAGGGGGGCTGCGATCAGGAAATGAATAATTGTGTGGCATATATGCAAGTGAACCTAATGTTCGTGGGAGCTTGAAATAGTTTGTGCTGATCAGAATCAGTCTTGATACGACTGAATGGTAGAACCTGTGCACTCCGGGGTTGACGGACGCACCTCGAGAAATGGCATCAGGCAGCCTTAGAAGCGGGCGTACTTCGCGATGGTGTGAATTTGATAGATAGGTTTGCCCATATCGCCTGTGGCTAAAGCTAACAGGGTCTAATAAAGGGACTAAAGGGTCACGTCGCCCAAAATCGCACACTTCATAATACTAATTGTGCAATTTATGAGTTCGCCAACAGCGTGACTTTCGTCCCGTTGTCGGATGTATATCGCTGAGACCGCCCCTGTACCGTTTGGACAATCGGAACAAACCTCATCAGAAAGGTGTCAGCATACCCCTTACCAATCATGCTTCATCAGCGAACGGAATAAGCTGTCGTTCGGTGTTGTCGAGCCGCACCACATTTTCCTGCCGCCTGGCCTCGACTTCTTGTTCGCGTTCCTGGTCGGAGGGCTGCTGGTTGATGGTACTGACGAAGATTTTGACTTCGCGTTGGATGTTGTCTTCAATAGCGTTTACAAAGGTGATGTAACCCTGCTTGTGTGTCTCAAATTCCACAAAACGACCCGCTAACTGGAAGTACTGCCAGCCGATGACCTTCAGTTCTTCCACACTGGTACGATAATGTCGCCAGCGCTCGCTATAGTTATGAAACTGCTCCAATGCTCCAGTGATGGCAACAGTCAAACTGATGAAGAAGATCAGCCAGTAGACCAAATCACCCACGATGCCTGTGAAGGCGTTCAAACCAACCAGGGCCGGCACAAGCGCCCCGCCGATCAACGTCACCCGACGCAGAAAATAATGCCGATTGCGGGCTTCAATCGCCTTGTTCTCCATCCAGACGACCTGCTCCAACCAGCGTGAGCGTAGATAATAACGCTGCAAATCCGTCAGGTCGATCATTTCGATCATTTGGACCATGTCCTCACGGAGCCATTCAGCATATGGGTCTCGCACGGGTGAGCCCCCTTAAACCTTAGTTTTGGGTTATCATACTGTTTATATGGCTTGGTTGGCAACCAATATAACTGAATTGTAATGCGTTTTGCTACCTATATTAGGAGATCGAGTCGAAGGGAGACCTGCCGGCAACCTGCCCACATCCATCCCAGATACAGTTTTACTGCACAGAGTGATCATCTACTGCGATGCTGCGCGGGTCTTTGGGGCGCAGTGGCCTTCCGGTATGAACAGGATAGTTTAGCATGCCGTCTAACCACACCCTCTCCGGGATGTCGGGCGTATGGGTGCGGTTAACCCCAGATATCTTGAAATCTTTGATCGCCCACTCAAATGTAAAATCCAGTGCCCAGCCGCTGCACAGCCGATAGTCAATGTGTTCAGCCATGAACAAACGATCTAGCTCGCGCAACGGATCGAATTCGGTTGTCTTTTCCAACTCCTATCTTTACCACACAGGACACTTTTGCACCAGAAACTAGCTAATCGTAATCAACATCATGTACTGATATACACCCTGATCCCAGTGGTGCATACAACCTGTGTGGAACGAATCAATTTCCTCTCGCTTTAGTCAATGGCTTACCTGTGACACTGAAGCTGTTATGGCTGATTGATGAGATGATGCACTATTCGCAGCTAGCAATTCATGAATGGCAAGATTCCACCACTTGAGCATCAACGTGGCTTCTCTGCCCACAGGTAACAGATTGCCCGCCGCGAAATCTTTTCATATCCTTCGACCAGTGGCTTTAAATGCTGGGTGAACTGTTGATATTCTTCAGGCATGAGCGCTTGTTGGATGACCTCGCCGATAGGGGGAATTTTGGGGTTGTCCGCGCTCTGCAAAAACACTGCCCAATCACCGCCCACACGCCGATCATTCGGCACAATCTCACACACATATTCTAGATGTATCTCTCGGAATCCAGCAGCTTCTGCCCAACGCAATAGATCACGCTCATCAAAATTCATCATTGGATCAGCCGATGGCTGGATCGCCGCATAGACTGCCTTAACCTTCGCCGCGAGATCGACCACTGGTGCCACATCATAACCACTCAAGCGCTCTTCTGGTTCAGGATAGGTGAAGCGGTTGATCGGTTCAAACAAGGATAGGGTTCCACCTGGTTTCAGAACACGATAAAACGCCTCAAATGCCGCCGCCTTGTCCTCGATATAGATCAGAACCGAGCGCAACGTTACAACATCCACCGCAGCGTTCTCAATGGGAATGAGGTCTTCGGCATTCGCTTGAATAAATGAGCAACTTTCCAACACGCCCATCTCTGCAGCTAGCCCAGCTACATGATCAAGCAAATCCTGTGAGATGTCGCTGAAGAGAACACGCCCAACATCGAATTGATCTAGCGCCCCAAAGCCGATGAGCCCATCGCCGCAACCGACATCAAGTAGCGTTTCGTCCCCCATCAGGGCACAATTGGCCAACACCTTATCGCGTACCGCATATAAAAACGGGAGACTGCCCTCGTCGCCATGCCGATGTTTCAAGAACCACTGTGCCCATTGGTCGGTCATAAGCCGATCCACTCCAGATCATTGAGTGATTAAGCATTGTACCATCCGATAGGGACGAACCGTTATGCTCTGCACGGGTTGACCTAGTGGGATGAAGTCAGATATTGAAGGAGGGAATTCGCCGGATAAGCTCACCGTAATTGCCATGATGGGCCTGTTGATGTTGGTGCTGGTTGCCATTCATACTCTCTGTAACCTGTTTGTGGATTATCAAGGGCATATGATGGGTGCGTTGATGGAAAGTGACATGCGCCAAGAGTTGTTCGACCACTACCAGAAGCTCTCTTTCAGTTTCTACGACAACCATCGAACCGGGCAACTTATGAGTCGGATCACTAATGATTTGTTCTCCCTTTCTGAGTTCTATCATCACGGTCCGGAAGACCTGATTATTGCTCTCTTAAAGCTCATCGGCATGTTTTTCATTGCCATCAATATCAATGTCGAACTGACGATGATGATTATGTTGTTTATGCCTGTCATGGGTGTTTACGCCTTTCACTTCAATCACAAAATGAATCGAGCGTTACAATTGACCCGTGAGCGTGTCGGCGACATCAATGCCCAGGTCGAGGACTCGCTGGCAGGCATCCGTGTTGTCAAGTCATTTGCCAATGAAGCCATCGAACGCGACAAGTTTGCCTATGAGAACACGCGATTTATTCAAACACGCCGGGACGATTATCTCAGTTCGGCTTATTTCTATGGCGGGATGATTGCCTTCACACAACTCATGACCATCGTCATTGTGAACGGTTCGCTCGATTTGCTCACCTTCCTGTTGTATGTTGGCATCCTCATTGAGCCAATTCAGCGCCTTGTCAACTTTGCCCGTTTGTATCAGGAAGGCATCACGGGTTTCAATCGCTTCATGGATATTCTGGAAATTGAACCCGATATTCAAGACTCCGCCAATCGAATTGAACTCACACAAATTGAGGGCAATATCGAATTTCGGGATGTCAGTTTTAAGTATAAAGGTGGCTACGATTATGTGCTGAAGAATCTGTCGCTGGAGATCAAAGCCGGTGAATACATCGCGCTGGTGGGGGCATCCGGTGTGGGCAAGACAACGCTCTGTTCGCTCATTCTACGTTTTTACGATATAGACGAAGGCATGATTCTGATTGATAGCGAAGATATTCGGGCGGTTAGTTTATGCTCATTACGTAGTAACATTGGTCTAGTACATCAGGATGCTTATCTATTTGCCGGGACAATCGCCGACAACATCGGCTATGGTAAACCGGGCGCAAGTCAGGAGGAAATCATAGCAGCGTCCACACAGGCTCATGCTCATGACTTCATTATGACGCTGCCTAATGGGTATGATACCAATATTGGGCAGCGTGGCGTCAAGCTTTCGGGCGGTCAGCGCCAGCGGTTGAGCATCGCCCGGGTTTTCCTGAAGAATCCGCCTATTCTGATTTTCGACGAAGCCACCAGTGCCCTCGATAATGAGAGCGAACAGGCCGTTAAAGAAGCGCTGAAAACGCTGAGTCAAAATCGCACGACGCTGGTCATCGCCCATCGTCTTTCGACCATCCGCAACGCAGATCGCATCCTGGTTCTAACCGATGATGGCATTCATGCTGATTTGTACAAAAAACGGTGGAAGATATGAATTAGATTTCCCATTTTACTGGATGCGGTCACTTCCTGCATCAGGTATAATGAGCCACTGTTTTGTCAATGTACACAAAGAGGTTGTTCAACGTGGACTTTCAAACTCAAATCTTTGAAAAAGAGGTGGTCACACTCGGCAACACAACAGAATACATTGTGCGTGGTGGACGCCATCTTTTCAATAAACTGCCACAAGCTTTTGAAGGCATTCAGCAGATCGGCGTGATCGGCTGGTCATCACAAGGGCCCGCCCAGGCCATGAACCTGCGTGATTCCCTGGAGGGAACGGGCATTCAAGTGGTGGTCGGTTTGCGCGAAGGATCGGCGTCTTTTCCCAAAGCCGAAAAAGCAGCCTTTACCCAAGAAAATGGCACACTCGGTGAAATGTACGAGGTCATTCGTCATTCCGATATGACGATACTGCTCATTTCCGACGCAGCCCAAGCTAATAATTACGAGCAGATCTTCGCTGCGCTCAAGCCGGGCAGCACACTCGGCCTATCGCATGGTTTCTTGCTCGGCCATTTGACCAATGTTGGCGCGGACTTCCCCAAGAATATCAATGTGATTGCAGTTTGCCCGAAGGGTATGGGGCCGTCGGTGCGGCGATTGTATGAACAAGGCAAGGAAGTCAATGGTGCAGGCATCAACAGCAGTTTTGCCGTCCATCAGGATGTGAATGGCAAGGCTACTGATTATGCCCTAGGATGGGCAATTGCCATTGGTGCACCCGCGATCTTCCAGACCACGCTCGAATCCGAATATAAATCCGATATTTTTGGCGAACGCGGCATTCTGCTAGGAGCGATTCATGGCATTGTCGAGGCGTTGTATCGCAACTTTAAGGGGGGGGGGATGGACCCCAAACAGGCATTTGTCCATTCCGCCGAGACAATCACCGGCCCGATTAGCAAGACCATCTCTAAGCAAGGTATCCTGGCTGTCTATGAGGGGATGAACGATGCACAAAAGGCTAAATTCATGCAAGCTTATTCAGTGGCTTATCATCCCGCCTTTGAAATCCTGCTGGAGATTTATGAAGATGTCGCCAATGGCAACGAAATCCGCAGCGTCATCCAGGCGGCGGAACGTAACCAACGCTATCCGATGGGAAAAATCGACGGAACAGAAATGTGGCAGGTGGGGGAGCGTGTTCGTGCCGAACGCGACCCTGATGCTATCCCGATTGACCCAACAGCGGCGGGCTTTTATATTGCTGTTATGATGGCACAGATTGATCTACTCAAAGAAAAAGGCCATCCCTATAGTGAAATCGCCAACGAATCCATTATCGAGAGCGTTGACTCGCTGAATCCCTATATGGATTATAAAGGCGTGGCCTACATGATTGACAATTGCTCAACTACTGCTCGCCTGGGTGCACGCAAGTGGGCGCCTCGTTTTGACTATATCATGGAGCAATTGGCCTTCCCTCAATTGAATCAGGAACCCAAGATCAATGAAGATCTGATGGATAATTTTATCAACAACAACATTCACCAGGTCCTCGAAGTTTGCGGTGAATTACGCCCCTCAGTTGATATTTCGGTGATGGGTTAGATACGGTAGAGGTGTACGCCCAAAATTACCCCTCATATCGAGTGAGTTGTGTTTGATGTTCTTTACGAGAAAGACTTGATCCCGGTTCAAAATAGGATAACAAACATGGAAATTACGGGGCTTCAGAGTGCTTGAGCACGAGAAAGAGTATTTCAAACATGTCGATAGAAGTCCGCAAAACCTACAAATAGAGGCTGTACCAGAACAACAAGCGCAACCGACATCTGCAGCAGCAGATTAATGTTGCTGGCTTGATCTGGAACCATGCCCTGGCTTTGCAGCGCTGCTCCTATCGGCTGACAGGCAAACACATGGGCTTATCGCGGATGCAACACCACATCGCAAAGTTGCGGATGAAGACCCAGAAGTATGCCTTCTGGAAAGCCCTTGGCTCTCAGGCGGTGCAGGAGGTGTTAGAGCGACAAGAGAAAGCCTACGAACGCTTCTTCAACAGGCAAGGTGGATTGCCTCACTTTCGCAAGTTGAAGAAATTCCGATCATTCACGCTCAAACAAGCGGGCTGGCACTGGGTTTGTTTTGCGGCAAATTGTGGCCTCGTTTCCAGCAGCAGACCTACATGGGAGTAATCTACTAATTGAAGGTCTAAATTATGCCTCCCAACGAGTTCCCACAGCCACCCTAATCCTGCGAGATCGGATAAATCCACCTCGCAGGTGGTTCCGTTGCAACTAGAATATTCGAGGTCGGCGCGACATACACCTGATACTGACTGACGCCAATATCATTCCAGGAATAAATTGGATGTCCATATCCACTTGTAATCGCGCCTGTAGGCGCAGTCAACGCCAAAACAAAACACATGACCAAAGTTCATTGTCCAGTAAGTGCCATAGGGTGAATTGGGATTTTTGACCAGGTCAACAGCAGCATATTTATGCCCTTGATTATAGCCGTCTAGTATCGCCCGCCGATGTCCTGGGCTATTCATCCAACCATCGAAAATCAGCGCGAGGACACCATCGAACTTTTAATTCGCCTTGAGCGGGGGCCAACCTTTGGTTGGGGGTCGAACCAGACGTTCGCATGCCCCGTCTCCTTTCGATTATTGAAAAAGGCGCGATGTGCGCCCGTTGCTTTGATTATATTGCCCTGTTCCAGAGCTACGGGAAGAATGGGGCCACTTTTACATAGAATTGGCGCGCCCCGCCGTCTGCTATAATAGGTCGGTACGAAAGGAGCCGGCCTTGAGCGACGAAATCCTAACCGACAACCAGGGCAATCCTGTTTATCTCAGCGAGGTGATGACACGCTGGCTGGATACTCAACAGGCGTTCGGAGATGTTGCGACAAAGGGCAAGTACGTGCTATCAAAGTTGGTGGGGTTTACGGGGCAAGATCATAATGTGGAACTACTCATCGCCCAAGCAAATTTTGATCTGGCGCCCACTTCTGATCCAAGGATGGTCAAGCGGCACAACCCGCCGATTACCCGCGACATCTGCCAAAGGCACAGGTGCTGTCCCGCTGCCACGAACTGCCACCATCACACCAAACTGGCCGTCGTTCACCAGATCAACCGCCGCTGTTCCCAGCTGAGTTGTCAGTAGCCGATCTACAGCTGAGGGTGCCCCACCGCGCTGCACATGACCCAGAATAGTCACACGCGATTCCAGACCTGTGAGTTCTTCCAATCTGCGCGTCACACGGGCGGTATTGTTGGTTTCTTCGGCCTCAAGGCGGGCGATTTCTTCTTTTGCGGCTTGTTTTTCTTCTTTGTTTTCGGCGTCCGTCTTCTTTTGCCTGGCTACGGCCAGGGCATCCGCCACATCCTTGGCCATCGCTCCTTCCGAAATGGCGACAATACTAAACGGTGATCCTCCATAGCTCCGTCGAAGAATAGCCTCTGCCACTTTCTCAACTTCATAAGGAATTTCGGGGATCAAAATCACATCTGCCCCACCAGACAGACCCGCGCCCAACGCCAACCAGCCCGCATTGTGCCCCATGATCTCGACCACAATAATACGATGATGGCTGTGGGCGGTGCTGTGCAGACGGTCAATCGCCTCGGCAGCGATGCCCAACGCTGTGTCATAACCAAAGGTGACATCTGTCAAGGCCACATCGTTATCAATTGTTTTGGGCAGGGTGATGATGTTAAGTCCGGCCTTTGCCAGACGATAAGCGTTCTTCTGCGTTCCGCCCCCCCCCAGGCAGATCAACGCATCCAGATGATGCTTGTTGTAATTGTCGACAATGACCTGGGTCATATCTAGCGTTTTGCCGCCCATTGGCATCTTGTGCGGTTTGTCCCGGCTGGTTCCCAGGATTGTTCCGCCTTTGGTTAGGATGCCAGAAAGTGTGGGGCCTTCCAGCCGTATCGTTCGGTTTTCGACCAAACCCCGAAAGCCCTGAATAAAGCCTACCAGATTCATATTGTAAGTATTTGTCGCGGATTTGCCGATTGCGCGGATTGCTGAGTTCAAACCTGGTGTGTCGCCACCCGCTGTTAAAATGCCAATATTTGCCATTTGTTGCCCTCGGTGAATGAAGTATCTACTCAATTATAACGCACTATAGGCGACACATTTACACTAATTTTAGTGAAGAAAATTAAGTCTATAGATCACTTATCATACTCATGTTTGCACAACACGTGACTTCGACCGCAAAAAGCGCTACGCTTCGGGTGTAACCGAACCAGTCTTCGAGGGTGTGGCGCAGTCTCCCACTGAATACAAATATCTATACGATGACCATTATGGCATCGCATTTGTAGGACGCAGGTAACGGCGACCTCAAGGCAATAACTGTCAAGTGGTGCCCCCCATTTGACTTGCTTAAGCTTTATCATGATCTACGTTCACTCATCAGTTGGTGATTTCCGATAGCGGGCAATAATCATATGGAGGTGAGTGCGGAACTTCGCTTCTGGGCCACAGTTTGCCAAGATATGTTCAGCATGAGCTACTGTCTCTGCCGAGACATTTCCAAAATCACGGCTGTCTACATGATCCTTCAATGCCTGCGGCGATTCCCAGTAGGTGAACAGTTCAAACGATGTGCTTTGTTCAAAGGTGAATAGTCTCAAAGCAACTACGTTTTCAATGGCAGCGTTAGCCGCTAACTCATCGGGAAACGAATCAGACTCATCCACGACACCAGCTTGAATCACTTGATCGCCGCAGACAATTTCAATAGGGGGTTTTTCGATGAAGGGGCGCAAATCAATCAGATAGCCACCGGGAACCAACACCCGCCAGATGTCATTCAGGGCATGAACCATGCCTTCTGGGTGAATTCATCATAATGACCAGGCAAGGATAGCACCGTCGAACGTCCCGCTGGCAAAAGGCAGTCGTTCTGCATAAGAACAGGAGAAGGTGACCGTATCGCGCAATGCGGGTGGTTGTACAGCGAGGGCATTGACGAGGTGGCCAGCAACAGGATCAATGGCGGTGACGCAGCGGGTCATATGGGCATAACGGTAAGTCAACCGACCATCACCTGTGCCGATTTCCAGGATGTGGGCGTTATCAAAATCTGTGAATTGTGTGAGGTATTGAACTTCGGTTTGTTCAGGGTCGCGTTGCATTGATAGCGTATCCGTTTTCTATCCATTATAGCTCACTCATCATATATCGCAGGTTGGCTTCACAGGAAAGGATTATTCGTGGATTCGGCAAAACTCCACGTTACTATGATGAAAGACATCCATATTACCTGGAGCATGGTGGCAGCGCTCGACACAAGACCATAATTTTGCAAGCTGCTCATCGGTGATATGTTCGCAGCCACCTTCACTAATCCCACCTCAATGACGCGGCGAGCATAAAACAACTGGTAAATGTCAACGCGGTTGCCCCTGGCAATCGAGATTATAGCAAGCGAATCATTTTATGAATATCGTAATATCTTTTATAATATAGAAAATGATTTTTATTATATTAGTTAGTTTCCTTCTGAATTATTGTATCTTTTTATAATTATATTAAAAATAATATATAGATTCACTGTCATTATCACGATATTCTTCAAATTAACCTTTAGGGGTCTATTCATACCCTGATGACCTTTACCTGACAGGGCATGTCGGCTTTTAAACCCGGAACATACGTTCACCACCCATTTTTGCTGCTGCCACCCGCCACGACAAAGTGGCAATTTGATCCCGAAGCTCGCCCTGCGTACCGTCGTTGTTGTGCCTCCCCTCTTGCCCGGTCAACCGCACGCGCACTTGCCTCTGCTTTCAAACACTGAACATACATTCTGCAGTACGTTCTTCCAAATCCACCTTTTTCAACTAAACTGAGACTGTATCGACACATTTGGAGACTATTTTGACTGCCGGTTTCCCGCCGGTTTTCCGCCTCCTCTGCTGCTGCTGCCATTTTTTTGTTGCGCCACAGCAGCAAACAACACACTTGAAGACCCGTTTTTGCCGCAATTTCCCGCCGTTCCCCTCCCCGGTCCTTCCGCGTTGCCGCCGTTTTTTCTTCCACGGCGGCGGCAACAAAGTCACGATTTGGCCCATGATCTCATCCCTAGATCGCCAACCCGCCCATCACTTTGTAGGCTGTGTAATCAGCGTGTCCTGTTGTTGATTTTCAATCGTCGTCGTATCCACCCAGGGCATCCACCTAACTTCACGTAAAAACCTGGGCACAAATTGCATGAAGTCAAAGGTTGTGACGAAATAGGCGACGAAGAAGCCGCCAACGACATCAATCGTATAGTGTGAGTGACTGGCAAGCAGGGCAAAGGCTTGAACACAGACCAGCAGGAACACAACGGGTTGCAGGCGATGACCTTTGACATAAAATGCCTGAATGAACGCACTGGCGGTATGCCCACTGTAGTACATGCCATGATAGAAGGTTTGGGCAATGAGATGGGTTTGAGCATAGTTTTCGCTAGGTGGCTGGATTTGGGCCAAGGGTGTAAGCGTTATCACAAAGCTGCGTAGCAAGAACATCACGCCGAGCAAGAATAACATCTTGGGTGCAGGTCGAAAGTGCCATTGCCACATAATGAAGCTCATAGTGATCACTTGCAAGATGCTAAATAGTTCACCAGTGACGATAAATTCTTCTGCTTCAGGGATCAAGTCTAGGATGCGATCTGGTGGGCGCGGTGGATTGGGATAGTGTGTTTTCAGGTAGTCAATGTTGAGGAGAATAATGCCAACGACAACAACCCAGAAGGCTGCCACCCACACCATCTGCTTCACGAAATGAGGGTGGGTGATGTCCTCAAATGTTCGTCTTACCCATGTCATGCAGCTTACACTCCCAGGTCACGCCGTTGAAAACGCCACAAGGCAACCAGAAAGATCAGAAATCCCGCGCCGATTAACAGCAGGTCGTTATCCCAACGTACCCCATCAACCATGGCGCCGATGCTGCTATAGTAATGGTAGATCGAAAGACGGCTGAGTTCATCAAAGAGGGTCGAACTGGATGCATTAGCAATACTGCGCAGGAAATAGCTGCCAATGACAAACATAGCGGCTAGCCCACCCGCTAGCCGAGGATGTCGCACACTCATCGAGATGAATAATGTAACGGCTGCAATCACAATCAATATCGGGAAAATATGCCAGATGCCAGCACTAGCCTGGGCCGTTTTCAGTTCAACACCCGATACAACCCAGACACTCAAGTTCAGGCTCAGCCAGCTAATCAATAAAATCCCCCCAATCGAACAGACCACTGCCAGCGCCTTTTCTGTCAAGAACTGCCAGCGTGTAATGGGGGTGCCCATGAGCAGGTCGAGTGTACCAGCGGTTTCTTCGCCCATCACCGCGTTGAGAGTCTGGGGCACAACATAAATGGAGAGTAACGTTGGCCCCCAACCGAGTGCTTCAAAGGCCAGATACCCGACAAACGACGCCAGGGCGTTGACATCTACTGGATAATTCTGCGCAACCAGATCAATCACCCCCAGGCCGTTCAAAACACCAAGGAGTGTGTTATCCTTTTCTAGGATAGGATAGAGAATGACAACCGTGGCGATGAGGATACTGTAGCCCACGCCCCAAATGATGACGCTTGGTATTGAGTCACGCAAGGCACGGGAAAAGATCATCCCAGGTCGGGTTGACATCGTCCCAAAGGGGCTAACAGGTGCGGTGCTCGATTGATCCTGAAACGAGTCAATCATGATAATATTCCATAAACAGGTCCTCCAGCCGTGCCACTTCAACCTGGAGGTCATCCACAACAAATTGTGCCGCATGTTTAATGATCGGATCAATCGAGCCATTGACCTGCAAGCGTACATAATTGTGCCCACACTCAATGCCGACCACATCAGGTAAGGTCTGCCAGGTCTCCACGCGCAGCGCTTCTTTGCTATAGATGGTTACGATGCGTCGCAGCGAACGTTGCAAAGCTGCCATGCTTTCTACTTTGATAAGCTGTCCTTGACGCAAGATACCGACTCGATCACACACAGCTTGCACCTCAGATAAGACATGGGACGAGAGAAACACCGTTTGCCCATTGTCGCGGGCTTCCAACAGCAGTTCATTAAACGTTTTGCGCACCAGCGGATCAAGCCCGGTTGTGGGTTCATCAAGGATGAGTAACGCAGGGCGGTGCATCATAGCCTGGATAATGCCAACTTTGCGTTTGTTGCCAGTGGAATAGTTGCGGGCACGAATGTTTAGATCGAGCCCCAGTCGCTCCGCCAATTCATAGGAAAAATCAAGGTCGCAGCCAGGACGCAACGAGGCCAAATAGGTCAAGATCTGGCGGCCCGTTAGGTGGTTCCACAACCGAAGTTCGCCTGGTAGATTGCCCAGATCATGCCGAATTGCCCGTGAGTCGCCATCCACCCGCCACCCCAAAACCGCTGCATACCCCGCGGTAGGCCGGATAAAGTCAAGCAACAGACGGATGGTCGTTGTCTTGCCGGCACCGTTTGGCCCCAAATAACCGAAAATCTCACCCACTTCGACATTCAGGTTGAGTTCGTTGAGGGAGGGTGTCGAGGTTCCTGAATATTGTTTGGTCAGATCAACGGTTTGAATTGCTAGCATAAGTTGTATTGTAGTCTATTTGGGGGATTTTGCTTATGGCGAAACCCCAAAAAAGGACACACGAATGTGTCCCTTTGGAAAACACGCTATAGGCGTTCGCTCGTCGCGAAGTCCGGCGGACGGCCGTGGACCGCCCTTCCATTCATTGTTAGTACATCCCACCCATATCGGGTGCAGCTGGAGCCGGTTTCGCTTCTTCAGGAATGTCGGTGATGAGTGCTTCGGTGGTCAGAATCATGCTGGCAATGGAGGCCGCATTTTCGACTGCGCCCCGAGTCACTTTGGCAGGGTCAGGAATACCGGCTTCAATCATGTCACCATATTCGCCTGTCATGACATTAAAGCCCAGACGCTGATTCTTGCGGCTCTTTTGCAGACGGCGGACGGTATCGATGATGACTGCACCATCGCTGCCAGCATTGGAGGCAATTTTACGCATTGGAACTTCTAGGGCGCGGCGCATGATGGCAACGCCTGTATTTTCGTCATCACCACCAGCTTTGAACTTGTCCAGAGAAGTAATGGCGTTGATGAGGGCAACACCACCACCGGGCAGGACACCTTCCTCTACTGAAGCGCGGGCAGCGCTCAGGGCATCTTCAACGCGATGTTTCTTTTCTTTCAGTTCGGTTTCGGTAGCAGCGCCAACTCGAATCACGGCTACACCGCCGCTGAGTTTCGCCAGACGTTCTTGGAGCTTTTCGCGGTCATAGTCGCTGGTGCTGTTGTCGATTTCACGGCGGATTTCTTCGATACGGCCTTTGATGGCGCTTTCCTCACCTGCCCCGTCAACGATAACAGTATCATCTTTGGTGCTGACGACTTTAGCCGCACGCCCCAGGTCTTGCAGGGTGACAGTTTCCAGCTTGCGGCCTGTTTCTTCGCTGATCACCGTGCCGCCTGTCAGGATGGCGATGTCACGCAGCATGGCTTTGCGGCGATCACCGAAGCCAGGGGCTTTTACAGCCAAAACGTTCAACATACCCCGCAGTTTGTTCAGGACGAGCGTAGCCAAGGCTTCGCCGTCTATGTCTTCAGCAACGATGACGAACTCCCGTTTGCCAACTTGTACCAGTTTTTCCAGAATGGGCACGACGTCTTGTGCAGCGCTGATCTTCTTGTCATAGATCAAGATGTAGGGTTCTTCGATGTCGGCTTCCATCCCTTCACTGTTGCTGATGAAGTAAGGGCTGATGTAGCCGCGATCAAACTGCATCCCTTCAACATACTCGGTCTCGAATTCCAGCCCACGACTTTCTTCAACGGTCACCACACCGTCTTTGCCAACTTTGTCCATGACTTCAGCGATCAGGTGACCGATTTCTTCGTCCTGGGCCGAAACGCTAGCGACGTTGGCAATTTCTTCTTTGGTTTCAATGGGGGTGGCCTGTTCTAGCAGAAAGCCAGAAACCTGCTCGGCAGCAGCTAGGATACCGCGCTTCAATAGCATTGGGTTGGCTCCAGCAGCAACATTCTTCAAACCGTCGCTGACGATGGCCTGGGCCAGAACAGTTGCGGTGGTTGTTCCATCACCGGCGATGTCGTTGGTTTTGGTGGCGGCTTCTTTCAGAAGTTGTGCCCCCATGTTTTCGTAAGGATCTTCCAGTTCAATTTCTTTGGCAACGGTTACACCGTCGTGGGTAATGGTCGGTGCACCGAATTTTTTATCCAGGGCGACATTGCGCCCCTTGGGGCCAAGAGTTGTGCTGACCGCATTAGCGACAGCATCAACACCACTCTGCAAACGACGACGGGCATCTTCACGGAACACAAGTTGCTTTGGCATTCTATTTCCTCCGTTTGAATTGTTGATTTATAGATTGAACCTGAGCCAAGACTAGTCTTCGACAATGCCCAGGACATCGCTTTCTTTCATAATGAGCAGTTTTTTGCCATCGAGTTTGATTTCTGTGCCAGCATATTTGGCAAACAGAATCTTATCGCCGACTTTGACATCCATTGGGATGCGATCTCCATCGTCATCAAGACGACCTGAACCAGCGGCTAGCACATTGCCTTGCTGCGGTTTTTCTTTCGCAGTCTCCGGCAGTAGCAGGCCACCTGCAATTGTTTCTTCTTGCTCGACAGTTTCGACCAAAATGCGGTCACCTAGGGGGCGGATATTGATTGACATGTGACACTTTACTCCTTCTACTTCAGGTTTGGATGAAGTTTGACTGAATCGCTATTTCTAGCAGTCTCAATCTTCAAGTGCTAAAAACCGACCAGTAATATAGCACAAGGAAAATCCATAGTCAACGGGGATTTAGAAATCTAGCAAGATTCTTATACTATTGCTAGCGGATGTCGCCAGACGGCAGTGAGTTCCTCTGAATCGCCAATCACTCGTTATGAATGGGCAAGGGGAATCTGGGACAGACATCAATCGCCTGGGCAAAGTTGGTTTCTGGCAGACCATAAACCACAGTGACACTGGGAACATAGTAGTTGCCCCTATCCTGACTGGCCTTTCTTGCCCAAGCTCAAAGAATAAATACTGTACTGCCAGCAGGTGCTGTGTCACGTCGAAGAACATCACCCGATGGATGATCGCCTGTAAACACGTCATAATACAACAGGGGCATCGGTTCAAGTTGCAGATCGAACTGGGCCAGAAATGCATCATCAAGCATATTGATGACGCCTAACGAAACATGCGGTTGGATCGCTCGATTGACCATCGTGGCGAGACCGTCCTTACTCCAGCACTCTCCATACAGTCCTAACTTGCGCTTCAGCATCGGCCTCAATTGTGAGTACCGCAACTAGCGCCATCAGCTACTCACAATTCCCGCGTGTCTCAACTTCAGCATTGATTATCAGCCAGCGTAGGCGTGACACCCCGCCTGTTCCTGTGGGGTCAAGAGCATACCAGCCAGATAAATTGCGCCCGACATAGGGCATATAATCACCAGGAGCCAGTTCACCATCAACGGAGCTGCTCATCGTTGGCGCACGACGCAGAGGAATCGATTCTGGACCAACAACCGTTAATTCACATCCTGGCTTTGAGGTCGAGATGCTCGGTGTGAACAAATTCACCGCAAGTAATGCCTCATTTTCTTGATATCCAAAGACGACCAGTTCACCCAATATACCCGGCTCGACTGTCCAATCGATTGACCAGCCATCGCTGCCGTCCTCATCACGTCCCAACGGCGGGTTATCGGTTCCTGCACGGTCTAGCGTCCATCCGGGCGGGAACAGCCAGAAAACCACATATTCGGCATCTTTTGGCCCGTCTTCCCAGGTCAGGGTGATGACACTGTCATGCAACAGGACGAAATTTCCGCTGTCACCACTGATGGATGAGGAGACGCTCACCGTACCAACTTCATCCGGTGGTGATTGAGAAAGAGGGGGGCGGCTGGTTCCAACCAGTGTCTTGTCGATATTCTTCGGCACATAAATTATCTGGCCGACCCGGATAATGTTCGGGGTGCTGATGCAGTTGGCCTGGATTAGTTCAGTGACAGTGCTATGAACGCGACGAGCAATAATGGAAAGAGTCTCGCCCCGTGCAACGTTGTGCTCCACCCAGCCCACCGGAATATTACAACCACCCGGGTTGGATGTTGCGGTTGGTTCGGCAGTATCGGTTGGTAAGGGTGTCGTTGTGGCTGCGGCTGCAGCCTGGGTCGGCTGATCGGTTGGTAAGGGTGTGTTGGCAGGGATTTCTGTGGCAGGTGCATTCAGGTTACAGGCTGTTAATATACTTATGACCATCGCCAACTGCCCGATTTTACGCATGTGTTTGCTCCAGATCGTTCCTAATGGCTCTATCATACCAGCGGTACTTGTTTTTCTCGTAGATAGAAAATTGCGTAAAATCTATCTAAGAAATTCGGCATGCTTGTTGACTTGTACGAACGCCCATTCTATGATGAAAGTGATAAATTAAGCAACTTTAAGGAACGCTATGGCACGAGACTATTATAGTGTCCTCGGCGTGAACAAAAGCGCTGATGATCAAGAGATCAAGAAGGCTTTCCGGCGTTTGGCGAAGCAGTATCATCCAGATGCCAACCAAGATAACCCGGAGGCCGAAACACAATTCAAAGAAATTAACCAGGCTTATGAGGTCTTGAGTGACCCAGATAAACGGGCGCAGTATGACCGCTTTGGCCCGGATTTTGCCCGTTACCAACAGGGCTTTAACCAGTATCAACAGGGGAATAGTGGCGGTTTTTCTAATGTTGATATGGATGATTCTATGTTTGACGATATTTTCGAGTCCATTTTTGGCGGTTTCGGTGGGCGTGGAACGACACGTACCCGTAAAGCCCCCCCAGGCCGTGATATCGAACATCATATCAATATTTCGCTGAGTGAAGCCTATTCTGGGACAACCCGCCAGATTATGAAAGGGAATCGCCGCATCAAGGTGAACATCCCTGCTGGAGCGGCTACCGGCACGAAGGTACGTCTGGGGGGAGAAGGCGAAGCAAGCATCATGGACAATGGCACGCCAGGTGATTTATACTTGATTGTCTCAGTTGATGACGATCCCTTGTATGACCGTGATGGGAATGATCTATCAGTTGATGTGCAGGTGGATATGTTCATCGCCCTGCTGGGGGGGGAAGTTACCGTTCCCACACTTGCACGCCCGGTCAAACTGAAAATTCCTGCAGGCACCCAATCCGGGCGGAAGTTCCGTATCACGGGCAAGGGAATGCCTGATCTGAGAAAGAAGGGAAAACATGGCAATTTGTATGCGCGGATGCTTGTGACCGTACCCACAAACCTCACCCCTGAGCAGCAAGCGTTGGCGCTTCAATTCCGCGCCACCTTCGAGTAATGTCCGGCAGCATAATGCAGTTGCGAATGAAATGGGGTGTTCTGTACAGCAAGCTGCCCCGACGAATCCCACCCGAAAAATGTAGGGGCGTCGAACCAAAGGTTCACTCTATCCCGCCCAGGAAACTTCTATGCGCTATTTAACCCTATTGATGATGATACTCGTTGCCTGCCAATCCAACCGAAATGTTATTCCTGAACGGGCCGTTGCCAGCACCGCCATCGTAGATTTGCCTGCCAGCAGCATGCGTCAATTCCAACATCAACTCCCAACTCCCGTGTCCGAGGCGATGATTGCTGAAGCAGATGCTGACTATCTCTTGTTGACCAACATCTATGAGCGCATTTCGCCCGCCGTCTTGGCGATTGAAGTGGTTGCTCAGGTGCCGGGTCAGACCGAGACTATCGACATTGAGCGTGGCTCAGGTTTTATCTACGATTTGAACGGGCATGTAGTGACAAATGCCCATGTGGTGCTGGATGCCGAAGAGATTACTGTTGCCTTTGATGACGGTTACGTGACGACTGCTGAGGTAGTAGGGTTGGATGTGTTCAGTGATCTGGCGGTTATCAAAATTGATGCGCCGACAGATCGCCTCATTCCCTTGGTGATTACCAATTCCGATCAAGTTAAAGTGGGCGAACGTGCGATTGCTATTGGCAACCCCTTTGGCTTGAATAGTTCGATGACGGTGGGCATCGTCAGTGCATTGGGGCGTCAGCTAAGCTCGGCAGAGATGATTGATGATGACGTGCTGCCCGGATTCGATAATCCCCGCATCATCCAGGTTGATACCAGCATTAATCCAGGCAATAGTGGCGGCCCTTTGCTCAATAGTCGGGGTGAGGTCATCGGTGTAACGGCGGCTATTCGCTCTGATAGTGGTATTTTTGAAGGGGTCGGGTTTGCCATTCCCTCCAATACTATTCACCGCGTTGTGCCTGATCTGATTGCAACGGGCGAAGTTGAATACTCTTATATCGGCATTAACACTGTCCCCCCTGACCTGGGGCTGTCGGTGGCGGCACTGGCGGAAGAACTGGAATTGCCTGTTACAGCCGGAGTCATGATTACCAACGTGATGCCCGATTCACCAGCAGACACCGCCGGGTTGCAAGGTGGAAACGACCAGCGCTTCATGCGTGGAGTGGCGGTTTGTGTAGGGGGAGATATTATTGTCGCCGTTAACGGAAAGTTTGTGCAGAATATGGATGATCTGGTGGCCTACCTGTTGGTGAATACACGCCCAGGTGATACTGTTGAACTCATGGTTGTACGGGGGGGCGAGACCTTTGAACTTCCGGTCACACTTTCAGATCGCCCATCCTCAGCAGAGATTCCTACATGCGGAGATTAAGTGACATACTCCCACAGGTAAAGTGAACCAAAGGTTCAGTGGGCATCTGCCGTGAATGCCGGACGCCGCCTGAATAAATCAGGTTGGTCTTCTTCCAACTGAGACAGTATGAAGCGATGCCCCGCCTCAAGAATATTTCGTGCTGCGTTGTGGTCACGGTCTATGACCAAGCCACAATCGCAGTTTAACTCCCGATCTTTTAGTGCCAACTTGTGCCTCTGACCACACCCTGAGCAGACCTGGGTCGTCGGTGTCCAACGGTCTATGATGCTCATGAACTGCGCAAAACCCAGATCACTCACTTTGCGCCCCCACAAACGCTTCATCGAACCAGAGGTTCGCCCCGTTCATGTTCAGGTCTTCAAAGCACAGCATGTCGTATTGGTCACACAACGCATGAGCCAGCTTGAAGTGGAAGTCGCGCCGCTTGTCATCAATCCGAATGTGACGACGGGTGATGTGATGCTTCCCCTTCTGCCGATTGGCGCTCCCTTTGACCTGCTTCGACACCTGGCGTTGGATGCTGCGCAGACGGGGCAAATCATCACTGTAGAACAGAGGGGCTTCTATTTGTTGCCCTTCATCGGTGGTCAGAAACGTCTTGAGGCCAAAATCGAAGCCGCCGCTTTGACCCGCGCTGGCTTCCTTACTGTACCACAAATCGTTCCACCACTGAGAAGCAAATCCAGAGCCGTCCTGCTGTATCGCGCTTGATCGTGACCGTCTTTATATCGCCCTGCATCGGGCGGTGATACACAAACTTGTAGACCTTCTTGCCAATCTGAACCCGACCATACCTCTGGTCACTGTCCAGCAATTTCCAGCCCGCTTGTTTAAGCGTGAATGACCGGAACTTCTGCACCTTGCGCAAGTGTGGGAGGCCGCCTTGCCTGTTGAAGAAGTGTTCGTCGGCTTTTTCTTGTCGCTCGAGCATATCCTGCGAGCCGAGTGCTCTTCATCCGTAGCTTGGCAATCTGTTGCTTCATACGCCCCGGTGAAATATGCTTGCCGGTCAGCCGATAGGAGCGTCGTTGCATTGCCAGGCCATGGTTCCAGATCAAACCCGCCACATTGATCTGCTGATGCAAATCTCGGTTGCGGCTGCTGGTGCTATAGAGGCGATACTTATCTGACTGAACCAACCGTTGAAATGAACTTTGAGCGCGTCCACAAACTCGGTAAGCGTTTCTTCATGTACGGGTACTCTTTGATGAACATGATCGGGCATGACTTCCATTTCATCAACGAAGTCGCCATACTTTGATTGTTTCTCAAGCACAAGCTCCTTCAAGCGCGTTTCAATCTCCCCGGTTAGAACCTTTCTTCGATACTTTGGGCAGGTACTGACAGCTATAGACAATGTTCTGTGCAGTATGATACTTTTTGTTGGGTTGCTCTATTTTCATATGCTAAAAAACAATAGATTAGATGCCTTAATTCGACTATATTTGACTGGCTAAAGCAACTCAAAGCCCCGTAAAACCCACCACCTTCAGGGGTGGGTTTTACGGGGCAAACCTATAACTAAATCGCTTCTATCCAGGGGCGATGTTCGGCATAGTGTTCGTAGGTATCACCACCGATCCAATCGCTGATCGGCGAATCAGAATCAAACGCTGCCAGATATTCTGAAACAGGAAGCGCCAAATTAGCATCTGTCAAGGTTTCCAGCCGAGTGACCAACTGCTGATGGGTGTCTTGCAGCGTTTGGAAAACTTCTGCCAACGGCCTATCTTTGCAATTCTGCTGCATGACCTCGTTCATGGCATCAAAGTCACCTGCTTCCCAGGTTGCTATATCGATACCCATATCTTCACGCGGCGACTGTTTGTTGAGCACCCCCAGGATAAACGTCTCCCACAATGACAGGTGAATCGTATGATCTTTCACCGTCCACCCGGCACCGTCGGTGTTAGTGATGAAATCAGCTTCGGATAGCGAGACAAGATAAGCCATCAAATCTTGAAAGCCCTCCTCTATTTTTTTGAGCAGGTCATCTCTGGTCATTTGCTTGCCTTTCTTGATCTACATCATACCCTGAATATACAATTATGTGGTTCGATATGGAAGGGTACCCCAATATGCCGATATTGACCCAATACAGCCTCGACACTTTACCTGACCACCTCCTTTGGCAAATTCTGAGCTTTCACCGCTTTGTCTGGCGCGAGGACGTAAAAAACATGGACGAGCTATTGGCGGGCAACAGGCCCTTACACCCGGCGCGCTGGCAACCACGTTATTTTGTGCTAGCAGATGGCGAGGTCCTTATCAGCGCAGCAGCGGTGGTTCAAACTGATGTTAAAGTGCAGAGCAACACATATACTACCTATGGACTGAGCATGGTCATGACCTTCCCTGACTATCGCAATCAGGGGTGTGGCAGCCGCATCGTCAAAGAAACGACAGCCACTATCCAGGCACAAGCCGACATCGCTTTGTTGCAGACTGCCCCCCATTTAGAAAGCTTCTACAGCCAACACGGCTGGGCACATACACCAAAAGTCAAGCTGTTGGTTGGAAATCGAGGCCATCCCCGAGAAGACGACGGCTGGTATATGATGCTGTTCCTGTCAGAACAGGCACGGCGCCAGCGCAGCGACTTCGAGACAATACCATTCTATTTTGATGTGGATGTATGGTGAATCTAAAGAGGCGCACACCCACATGCCCGCCTCTGATTCGCCCTTATGAAGTCGCTTCGAGTTGCACGTCTAGGGCTTGCAGGTCCTCTTCGTGTTCTTCCAGCCAGTGGATAGCACTCATGCCTGCCGATGTCCCCTGACCAACAGATGTCGCCACTTGCCGCCAGATTTCATCCTGGATTTCACCGGCTGCGAACACACCATCGACGTTGGTTCGATACCGCTGGTCGGTGATGATGTAACCGCTTTCGTTGGTAGCAATCTGATCGCCAAAGACCTGACTATTGGGGATATGCCCAATGAAGATGAACACGCCATCCGTCGGGAAGTCCCTTACTTCCCCTGTCTTGACGTTACGCAGGGTGGCAGCATTCACCAGGCCATCATCGCTCGCCTTGATCTCCTCAACCACTGTATTCCAGATGAAGTCCATCTTCTCACTGGCCAAAGCCCGCTTCTGCAACTGTACCCCCGCCCGCAGCTCATCACGACGATGCACAACCGTTACTTTGTTGGCAAAGCGCGTCAGGAACAAGCCCTCTTCTAAAGCACTATCACCACCACCGACCACGATCACGTCCTTACCCCGGAAGAAGAAACCATCACAGGTTCCACAATAGCTCACACCCCGCCCAACGTTTTCACCTTCGCCAGGAACTTTGAGCTTACGCGGGTCTGCGCCGATAGTCACAATGACGACATCCGCCAGAAAGGTCTCGTTATGGGTTTTGACAGCAAAAGGCGATCCATTGCTAAAGTCCACATCAATCACCTCGTCATAGACGATTTCTGTACCAAAGCGCTCGGCCTGTTCTCTGAATTTTTCGACCAGTTCTGCTCCGCTTAAGCCTTCAGGGAAACCAGGATAATTCTCAATCTCATGGGTCAAAGCGACCTGACCACCCGGCATGTTCCCTGCAATCAATACCGGGTTCAATTGGGCACGGCCCGTATACAACGCAGCCGTGAATCCCGCCGGGCCAGAGCCAATAATCACAACACGAGTCTTACGCATGATGATGTTTCCTCAATCCATTCAAAATGATAAATCAAAGTAGATTAATCTTGCGCAAAATTCGGCGGTAGTTCATTTTCCGCCTTCAAAATGGCCACTAGGGCTTCAAATTCTTCGCGGCAGTCTTTCCAATACTGAATATGTTGTTCCCAATCAGGGAGCAGTTCAGTCAGCGACTTGCCACCCGCAACTTGCTCTGCGATCTCCGCCAATTGCTCACAGTAATCGTTGCAGTCAAGCTTAACCATTTCTTCATCCAGGGGTGCGTCAAAGACCAACCCAAGCAAGTTATTGACGTTTTCCTCATTGCACGACGACATTGTACTTGCGCTCCAACTCTCCCATTTTGTGCTCTACATACTAGACGGACGAGTTTAAAAGGTTCTTACCTCCTTTGCAATTCCCTTTTCATACATTTTTTACGCTGGAATTGTCATGTTAGCTGGGTAATGAGCCAAACCCTGTGGCTGCTGTAATCAAACTGCTCAAGATAATGACAGCTATCCCACCGACCGCAAATGCCACCAGACTCTTTACAAATCCGAAGTTGTAACTGTTGCCTACTAATGTGATCGACTGGAAAATTGTCGCCAGGGTGATAATGAAAATCACCAAACTGGGCAGCACCACAACAATCCCCAGACCACCTTCATTAAACACCAATGCAATAGCAATATACGCCAGGAAGTATACGATGATTGTTCGGCTCGAATACAGTGTCGTCCAGCGATGAAGCAAATATCGAATGCTTCCAGTCCCACTCAATATGATCTGAGCTGTGAAATGCGTAAGCGCCGCCATAATGAGCAAAGTGACCACCGAGCTAAATCCGTAGCCCAAACCATAGCCAAAGACGAAAGCAAACGGGATTGCTTCGAGGGTTTCACCAAGCTCACGGAATGATTGCTCCACTTCAATCAGATTAATCGGATTGCCCTCTTCATCAACCGCGTTAGTCCGCCACAGTTCCGAATTTTCGTCCAAACGATTAATGAAAGCCGTCGCACTTTGAATCATGATGAACAGCGCAAGCATCGTACCAACAGCAACAATAACAAAGTACAAGGTCAAATCAAACATGACATCTTGCCAGCTTGTGGCATTAACCTCACCCCAATGTTCAGAGCTGTTTTGATCGCGTTTTAAGCGTGCCTGCTCTCGTTCAACGCGTTCTTGCCGTTCAACATCGTCCAGCATCGCTACCCCCACCGTACCCGATTCCCCGGTGGCGCTTTCGGCCAGGTTGAGAAAATAGGAATCACGACGCAAATTGGGGTTCAGTTTCAACGCCTTGCGCATACTCTTCATCATCCGACTATAATCGTCATTGATCTGATGCGTCACCGCCTCGTTGAGTTCTTTTTGGGCGGATGCTTTGTTTCTATCTGAGACATAAACCACACCCTCTTTGATCTGATGCTGTTGGGGGAGTTCACCAAGCTGCTGACGAATATAAACACCCGCCTTCCGTGCCAATGAGCGCACTTCAGGATCGGGGTCATCTGCCACCATACGGGCCAACTGCTTGAGAGCTTTCTTGTTCTTGGCTTTTGCCACCCGCTTGATGGCAGCTTTGCGCTTCTCGACATCGCGGTCATGCAGCATCTTCACATCATCTTGGCTCATGGAGAACTCTCTGTATTATAATCTTGGCAACCTTAGCTTAACATCAAACAAAAACCCGCGCCATCGAAAATCAGCTCTGTAGCGTGTTATCGGCAACACGGCGTGGCTGCCCCGCCGTCTACTATAACAAGGAGATACGAAAGGAGCCGGCCTTGAGCGACGAGATCCTAACCGACAACCAGGGCAATCCTGTTTATCTCAGCGAGGTGATGAATAGTTGGCTGGATACTCAGCCGGCTCTTTGAGCAGGACACGCTACACGTTGCCAACACGGTTGCCGATCAGTTAGGCATTCCCAAGGACGGCATCAAACGGGTCACGCTGTATGAAGAAGCGCTGTTGGCGATGAGTGAACTCCTGGCCGAGATGGCCGAGGGCAAGGTCAAATAGACCCCATGATCCGCACCTACAAGTACCGCCTGTATCCAACTGATGAGCAGCAAGAGACGCTCAACGAGATTTTGCGTTTGTCCTGCTGGGTCTGGCTGATCGCCGCAAACGCTGGCAGGAGTCGCGCTACAGCGTCACCTACAACGAACAATCTGCGATGTGGAAACAGTGGCGCAACGAAGAACCGGAAGATAATCCGCTTCGGCTGCTGAATGCGAACGCTGGGGTGCAGGTCTTGCGCCGGTTAGACAAAGCCTATCGCGAGTTCATGCAGGGCAAACGGGGCCGTCCCCGCTTCAAAAACTGGCGCCGGTTCGATAGTGTCAACTACGTCCCAGGCGATGGATCGCAGTTGAAGGCAGGCAAGCTGTAAGTGCAGAATGTCGGCTTGATCTCGGTCAGGTGGCATCGTCCGTTGCTGGCAGGCAAGCTCAAGAACATTATCATCCTGCGTAAGCCCTCCGGCTGGTACGTCTGCCTCCAGGTTGAAGCCGAGTTCAGAGAACCTGCCCCATCGCAGAAGCCCGCCGTTGGTGTGGATGTCGGCATCCATCACGCGCTGGCACTGAGCGCTGGCACAGTGATTGACAGTCCGCAGTGGTTTAAAGCCTCGCTCAAGAAGCTGCGGGTTCTGCGCCGCCGCAAAGCGGTGCATCAACTGGCAAAGGAACTGGAACACATCGCCAACCAGCGCCGTGATTGGTGGCATAAGGTTGTCCACCAACTGATGAACACTTATGGCTTGATTGCGATTGAAGACCTAAGCCTCAGCTTTATGCTTCGCAACGGCAACCTCTCCCGTGCCACGCACGATGTTGCATTGGGTATCTTCTACCAAATCCTCGATTACCAGGCTATCGAGGCCGGGGTTGAGGTCGTGAAAGTCAACCCCAAGAACACGTCGCAGCGATGCAACGGGTGTGGTGCGATGAATGTGGCTTCACGGCGGATCGAGACGTGAATGCTGCACGGAATATCCTCGATCTTGCAGTCGCTTAGCAATAAGGTGGGCCAGGACGTGACCTTCAGGCATCAACGTAGTGCATTGGCACATGCGTAGCCTGAGAAGCGCCCTCGAACCGAAGGTTCGCTTTAGCGGGGTGAGCCGTCACCTTTGCCAGAATTCTCAAAGGTTATGTCCAGGTAAAGCTGCCCCGCCAGCAGTTCACAGGCGTGGAACCACAACACACATTTTTCAATCTCGCCGACTAATTCCTGCCAAATACGCGGACTGCCTTTATTGGGTACTTCGTCCACATCCTGCCCTAATTCCAAACAGGCAATCTGGCTGAAGAAGCCTGTCTGCCCGGTAGGTATCGCTCACTGTCATCGTGTATTAAGAATACGTCGTGACCTCCTGCCAGTGCAAGTATCACCAATGCGCCGAATCGCGCCCCAGTGTAGAATTGAGCTTAAACTTTTTCTACATCCAGGATGAAATGACGATGACCGATCAGGTTAGTAACCCAGCAGTGTATGAAGGCTATGTTGGACGTTGGAGCCAGCAGGTAGCAAACGAGTTTGTCCCCTGGTTCGAACCAGACCTGGCTTGATTTTGGCGCGGGTACGGGCATTGTGGCAGGGACAGTTCTACAATACGCTAATCCTAGCAAGGTTGTCGCCATTGACAGAAACAGGCTTTAGCCTGCCGCAAACCGCAGCGAACCTTTGGTTCGATTTCAATGGTCGCGGTTAGGCGTTGCGTCGCACGGTGTTTTATAGCGATCATGTCCGCATCGTACAAAGGCTGTCATAGCCGTGCGACACGGGCGGGACGCGCCCTTGAAGGTAGAACGCAGAGGTGGTGAACTCATGCGTACTTCAGAAGCTGCAGCGAACTGAAAGTTCGACTTCAGTCGTAGCAGAGCGTCACCCATCGCTGTTCTATATCGAATTGATACAACAACGAAATAACGATCCCAGAGCACAGTTCATCGTCGGGGATGCTCTTGAGCAAGCTGTCGAGAGCATGGCCCGGCTGGTCAAAGTGGCTGCGGACTGCGACAAGGCCTTTCAAGCCTTCTTCCGTGAATATGGCAATGGCTTCAGGATGGCTGGTCGTCGTCTGAAGGTGTCGGATGTGGGTCGTATCGTTGTCCGTTGGCATCGAGCCATCGGTGGGTTCGTTCCCTGCGACATCAAGACGCTGCGGATCACCCACAAGGCAGGGCGTTGGTACGCCTGTTTCTCTGTTGAAATGCCAGAACCATCCGAGTTGCCCAAGACAGGCCAACAAGTCGGCTTGGATGTCGGGGTATCCGCATGGGTCACGACCAGCGCAGGTGAGAAGGTTGAGAACCCCAGCTACTACCGAGAGAGCCAAATGAAACGGCGTATTCTGCAACGGTCACTGGCCCGGAAGAAACAGGGTGGCAAGAACCGCCGCAAAGCTCTGCTGCTCGAACTTTTAGTTCGCGTCCAAAGGCAGCAAGAGCATCTTGGAGAGTGGGTGCGAACCTTCGGTTCGGCGTATTTTCAAACAATATCTGACGTACAAGGCTAGAAGTGCCGGACGTGAAGTGGTGTTTGTTAATCCCACCCACACATCCAAAACCTGCTCCAACTGTGGTGCAATCTTCGAGCGTTTAACACTCTCGGAGAGATGGGTGGCCTGCGCTTGTGGTCTCTTGCTCGACAGAGACCACAACGCAGCAATTCATATCCTTGCAAAGCTGATCGGACGGGTCTGTACAGCCTCACGTAGAGGGAGGTTCCTCATGCGTGCTGTAGAAGCTGCGCCGAACCAAAGTTCGCTTTATCGGCAGCAGAGTGTCACTCTGTTGGCAAAAATAGCGAGCCTGATCTTATTTCCTACCGTAGGCGGCGAGTTTCGTTTGGATAGCCTCACGGCGGGCGCTGGGGGAGGTCAGGTCGTCGCGTTGGGCAATCGCTTTGGCGGCATCTGCCAGATAAATACCCTGGCAGTTGGCCTCCTGGATGATGGCGTTGCACCAGTCACAGGTGGTTTTGCCTGTGTCTGCCAGTTCAGTTCCACAGTATTGGCAAGGGGTCACGGTAAATCTCCTGTCATGGGTTCAATCGTTAGATAGTCTATATCGAGCCATTCGGGTGCATCAATCTTATCATATTTGGGATTGAACTGACCGTTATGGATGTGCGAGTGGTTGTTATTTAGCCAGACCACCGCCGACAATGGCCCTTTGATGCTTGTGTGTGCAGCCAGCAGTTGCTCACCGTTGATGTAGAGGACGACGCGGTATTTCCAGTATTCGATCAAGTAAGTATGCCATTGTGTCCAGTCGTATTGGTCATCCAGGGCGACTTCGGTGGCGTCGAGCTTGAGACCAAACATCGACAAAGAGCTCAGCCAGCTGCCGTTGACCACTGAAGCACGAAAGCCGCTTTGGATTCCTGTGATGTTGAAATCTGGTGAGCGATAGAAGCCGATCCACTTTAAGGGGCGATAGCTGGTTGCCTCTGCGCCCAGCCCTGTGGGGTTGTTCCATAAATAGAGGCCAGCCGCCCCCGGCTTGGTATTGGATGAAAAGCGCATCCGTGCCTCAACTCGGATGGGTGGCATCCAGGGATAATCCTTCATCGGACGATAACTGTAGTCGTCGATTTGTGCCAAGACCAATTGGTCATCGTCGGCATGGTTGACCTGCAAGCGAACAAAGTGTCCCTGGCTTGTGCCGTCTTCTTGCAGAAACTCGACCTGCGCATCACCAATGCAAAGCCGCGTGAAGAATTTATCATATTGGGCGAAATCATCATGGACGCGCAGGCGCGCTGGGATGTCCCAGCTCATACGCAGTTTGAAGAACAGCCAGAGCATACTTGCCATGCCGATGAACAGGCCAATGATGAGACTTGCCATGACGAAAACTCCTTGATGGTTCCTACTTGGATCATGGATAGATAACGTGTGAAAATCAATGCTGAGTTTTGCATTCTGTGCTGTTTGTTGGCACAATCCCCCTATCATTATTGTAAGTATAGGAGAAGTGAGCAATGCAACGGATTTTAATCACAGGTGCGAATCGAGGTATTGGGCTGGAATTGGCCAAACAGTACGCCAAGCGAGAGGAGACTCATGTTATTGGGGCGTGTCGTAATCCAGGGTCTGCTCATGCCCTTCAGGCGGTGGCGGATGCCAACCCAGGGCGTGTCACTCTGCTAAAATTGGAAGTCACCGATCAACAGCAAATTGAAGATTCAGCAGCTGCTATCAAAACGCAGGTTGGTGGACTTGATATTCTGATCAACAATGCCGGCATAAATCCTAGTGGGGATGAGCAAGAATTCCCCAACATGGGCGCCGAGACCTTCTTAGAGGTGCTGCATGTCAATTCGGTTGCGCCCTTGATGATTGCGCAGGTGTATGTTGATTTGCTCCAGCAGGCCAAAGTAGTGAACATCTCGTCGTCGCGTGGCTCAATACAACAACGCACCGAGGGCAGAGAACACGCCTATTGTGCCAGCAAAGCTGCTCTCAACATGGTTACGCGCGGCTTAGCGGTCAATTTGCAATCGGTAGGTGCGGTGGTGATTGCGTTACATCCCGGTTGGGTCGTGACAGATATGGGCGGCCCCAATGCCCATCTGACAACGGATGAATCTGTTGGTGCCATGATTGAACTGATTGATGGCCTAACAGAAGAAAATAATGGCCTTTATTATCAATGGGATGGTCAGCCGCTGCCTTGGTAAACACCAGTTTTTCGGCTGTTTTGACTGAGGCCGTATGAGTTAGGTTCCTCCACACAATCCACAAACTGGCGATTGCCCTGCGAAGAAGGCCGACACATCAAAATAGAAGGCAAGGAATAATGGGGGTCTCGAGTAAGGAGGCTCCCATATCAAATGAAGACCCCATTAATCTGATTGTCGGTTTTCAAGAGTTACGGGTAGCCCCGTAAAGCCCACAGGTTTTAACAGTGGGATATAAGGGGCTTCAGAGTGCTTGAGCCCGAGAAAGAGTATTTCAAACATGTCGATAGAAGTCCGCAAAACCTACAAATAGAGGCTGTACCAGAACACCAAGCGCAACCGACATCTGCAGCAGCAGCTTCGATTTTGGCCTCAAGACGTTTCTGACCAGCGATGAAGGGCAACAAATAGCATCGTCTTGGTTCTATCGGGATGATCTGCCCCGTCTGCGCAGCATCCAACGGCAGGTGTCGAAGAAGGTCAAAGGGAGCGCGAATCGGCAGAAGGGGAAACATCACCTCTCCCGTCGTCACATTCGGATTGATGACAAGCGACGCGACTTCCACTTCAAGTTGGCGCATAAGCTCTGCGATGAATACGATCTGCTGTGTTTTGAAGACCTGAACCTGGACGGGGCGAACCTCTGGTTCGATGAAGCGTTTGTGGGGGCGCAAGGTGAGTGATCTGGGTTTTGCGCAGTTGATGAGCATCTTGGAATGGGTGGCCTTCAAGCGTGGCAAGCGGGTGGTCAAGCTAGACCGTTAGACACCGACGACCCAGGCCTGTTCTGGCTGTGGTCAGAAGCACAAGTTGGCACTAAAAGACCGGGAGTTAAGCTGCGATTGTGGGCTGGTCATAGACCGCGACCCCAACACAGCGCGAAATATTCTTGAGGCGGGGCATCGCCTCATTCTGTCTGAGTCGGAAGAAGACCAACCTGATTTATTCAGGCGGTGTCCGGCGTTCACGGCAGAAGCCCACTGAACCTTTGGTTCGCCTTTTGCTGTGGGAGTATGTCACCAGATCCGCGTATGAAAGGTCGCTGTGAACCTTATGTTGATCGACATCATCTGACAAAACGACGCTGGACACCGCTTATTACATCAGCAGTAGTCAGGAAGCAGATGCTGAACAGTTGTTGACTACAACCCGCTTTCGCTGGGCGGTTGAAAGCAGTTTGCATTGGGTGTTGAACAAGACCTTTCGGGAGGATGACACGCGGATACGGGTGAGACACGCTGTTCATAACATGGCGATCTTGCGCCAGCTGGCACTCAATAATCCTCCAAACGCTATAAAGCTGCTCTCAACACCTCTTATCTTCAGAACGTTCTAGATCATGTTTGATGCAATCGCCCTGCATAATAACAGTGTTGGTATTGTCTCAGTTTTAAAATGTGTTATGATTGTATATAGACTTAACAAATTTATGTTTTTGTTGTGTTACGATTAACTTGTGGGAGTAGCTTGGGGCGAGGTGGAAACGTGATTGGTCTGGCTGGACAAACAATCGGGGACTATATAATTGGGGAGCAGATTGCAGAAAGCAACAACATCGCACTCTATATGGCCCATCACCCTGCGATCCCGCACAAAGTCTGCATCAAAGTACTTTCGACACAAAACCTTGCCGATGAACAGCGGCTGATTCGCTTTGAACGCGAGGCACTCACCATTTCGCGGTTTGATCCTAAATGTTGTGTTGTGCCGATGTATGATTATTGGTGTGAAGATGATGCCGCATATCTGGTACTAAAGTATCTTGGTGGTGGCAGTCTCAAGGATCGGCTTAAGCTAGATGGACCGTTGCCACTGGAGGGTGTGGTTGAGATTTATGAGCGCCTGACCATCGCGTTGGAGGCCGCCCATAGCCAGCAGATTGTCCATCGTGATATAAAGCCCAGTAATGTCCTGTTTGACGAACAGGGGAAGGCATATCTGGCAGACTTTGGCATTGTGAAGTATAAGGACAGCGATCTGACTGTATCGCGTGAAATTCTGGGAACGCCTGCTTATTTGGCACCGGAACAAATCCGTACGCAGCCTGTCTCACCACAAACGGATATCTATGCCCTGGGGCTGATGTTGTATGAATGTGTAGTTGGGGATCGCCCCTTCCAGGCATCTAATGCTGTTGAGGTCATGGTCAAGCAGATTCAACTGCCGATGCCAACAGTTTCGTTGCCAGACACCTACCAAGAGCGGATGATAAACGAGGTCATCCGGAGTGCCACCCAAAAAGCGCCAGGAGACCGCTATCCGAGTGTGCGGGATATGATGAGTGTGCTGCGTCTGGTGGCATAAGATCAATTCGGCAGGGAGGGCGATCCACAACTCTGCGTGAATAGCCCTTTCTAAACGATGACGGTTGTTGTGTGTATATTCAACTGCATAAATCTCAAGCCCCCAAATTTTGCAATTACTCTATAATAAAAGTGACTGAATACGAAAACCAAAGGGCATTTCATGACGGAACATCCAGCAAGCCGAATCCTCATAGTTGATGACTCGGACATGAACATCATGATTCTGAAGACGGTTTTAGGCAAGCATGGCTTTGATGTTGTCGTCGCGGACAATGGCCCAACAGCTCTTAAAATTGCACAGGCGGAAATTCCCGATCTGATTATGCTCGATATTCAGATGCCACAAATGGACGGCTTTGAGGTGTGTCAACGTTTGAAAGCTGATTGCAGAACCCAGGCCATTCCCGTGATTTTTATTAGCGCGTTGGACAATTCCGAAGTGATCCTCAAAGGCTTTGAGATTGGCGGCGTTGATTACATCACCAAACCTTTCCGCTTTGAAGAGGTGACGGCACGGGTAGAAAGTCACCTGACCATCGTTAACCAGCGGCGTCGGATCGAACAACTGCTTGAACGCGAACGCCAGGAATTTGAAGTCATCAACCAGATGAAGAACAATTTCATCGGCACAGCCACCCACGACATCAAGAATCCATTATTTGTCATTTTGGGCTATGTCAAGCTTATGGAGCGCAAATATGGTGAGAATCCCGGTATTGACGAGCCATTGAATGGGATCCGTTTGGGTGTTAATCAGATCACAAGTTTGGTGAGCGACATGCTCGATCTGATTCAATTAGAAAGCGGGATGCAGCTTGATTGGGCAAAAGTTGCGCTCGCTGAGTTCTTAATAGGAGCGATAGAAGGCTTTGATATATTGGCAGTTGAAAAACAGATCAAGTTGTCGTTTCGACCACCGCCAGCAGATTTGGCGGTCACAATAGACAACAGATGGATGCAGCGTGTCACCAGTAATTTGATCTCCAATGCCATCAAATATACACCTAAAGGTGGACAAGTGTGTGTTTCGGGCTATGAAGTTGAAGGTCAGGCGCTCATTGAGGTTTCTGATACTGGGCTTGGCATCCCCGAAGAAGCCATCCCCAATCTGTTTGATACCTTCTACCGTGTGCCTGCCCATAGTGATATTGAGGGCACAGGATTAGGACTATCTATTGTCAAGTCTATCATTGACCAGCATCATGGGCATATTCATGTCGAAAGCGCCATGGGCCGGGGCAGTCGTTTCTTTGTGGCACTGCCGATGGCAGGTTAGATAGGCGCCAGTCATCGTAGCAGCGCCCCGTAAAACCCACAGGTTCTAACAATGGGATAGAAGAGGCTATCAAATCTTGCACCTTCAGGTGGCAAGGGCATCAACTCATCCTGTTTCAGTCGGAAGAAGACCATCCTAGAATTCCGGTGAAATGCTTGACTATAATGGGCGTCTTGCTGGAAGGAGAGGACGATGTACAAAGATATTCTTGTAAACGAGTATAAAACGCGCTTTGTTGATGGCGACGAACCGCATCTATTACTAGATGTGCGTCGTGCCGACGAATACGAAGAAGTGCGAATTGGTGGTGGACTCAATATTCCTGTTGACGAAGTGGCGGAACGCGCAGACGAAATTGAAGAGGCTGCTGATGATAAACCGATTGTTATTGTCTGCCAGACTGGAGTTCGTAGCGTGATGGCAGCCCAGATGCTGGTGGCGGTGGGCCTGGATTATTTGGAAATCTACAATCTCGTGACTGGAACCAAAGGCTGGATGGAAAAACAGTACCCTATAGAGGTCCGTTAAATAATGAGAGAATTGTCCTGTTAAGCATATGGGTGCTAACATACGATTAGTAGATCGTCGAAGGGATAGCTCAGGAAAAGAAGTGACGCATGTTTCTCAAATACTTCTATGATCGCAAGCTGGCACAGGCGTCTTACCTGTTGGCATGCCCTGGCGCGGGTGTGGCACTGGTGATTGACCCGTCCCGTGATGTTCAGGCTTATCTGGATGAAGCAGAAGCCAACGGTTTTCAGATCATTGCTGCCGCTGAAACCCACATCCATGCTGACTACATCAGCGGGGGACGTGAACTGGCGCAGCGAACGGGTGCAGTGCTTTATCTGAGTGGTATGGGCGTGGGTGATCTGGCTTATCGTTTCGCAGATGAGGAACCCGTTCGCTATGTCCAGGATGGTGACAAAATTGTCATAGGTGATGTGCAGGTCAAGGTCATCCACACACCGGGGCATACACCGGAACATATTTGCCTCATAGTGACGGATATGGGTGCAACAGGACCGATAGGTGTTTTTACGGGCGATTTTCTGTTTGCAGGGGACATCGGACGGCCTGATCTTCTGGAGGAAGCGGTTAAAGTCGCTAATACGAAAGAAACAGGTGCCCGCCAACAGTACACGAATATCCAGCATTTTCGTAGCTTGCCAGATTATCTGCAAATCTGGCCTGGACATGGGGCAGGGAGTGCCTGTGGCAAAGCACTCGGCGCAATTCCCTCAACAACGTTAGGCTACGAGAAACTGGTCAATCCAGGCTTTAATCAACCAGATGAAGACACCTTTGTTCAATGGTTGTTAGAAGGTCAGCCGGAACCCCCCTTTTACTTTGCGCAGATGAAAGCTGTCAATCAGATTGGTGCGGCTCTTCTGGATACGCTGCCACCCGTGAACGGGCTTGCAGCCTCTGAATTTATTACCAGGCTGAGTGATCCGGCGACATTGGTAATTGATACGCGTGCATCTGCCGACTATGCTGAGCGTCATGCGCCCGGTACGCTTCATGTACCGGGTGACAGCGACCATTTCAGTACCTATGTGGGTTGGTATGTTGATTATGAACAATCTACTGTCTTGATTGCAGATGAAGCCGACGTGATGCGGTTGGTCAACGCGCTCCGGGCGATTGGCATTGACAATGTTGCGGGTTATTTTACGCCAGATATAGTGAACAGCTATGATCTGAGCATACCACAAATTGATGTCCGTTCGGTCAAGGAACGGCTGGGTGATAACATGGTGGTGCTGGATGTGCGTGGACAATCCGAACGTGATGAGTTGCACATTGCCGATTCATTATTCATCCCAATGGGGTATGTGCTGGAGTGCCTCGACCAACTCCCCCGCCATCAGCAGATCATGGTGCATTGTGGCAGAGGTGTGCGCTCGATGGTGGTTGCCAGCCTGCTACAAAATCATGGATTTGAGGTCGTGAACATCATGGGTGGTATTGATGCCTGGGAACGGGCAGGGCTGCCACTGGTGAGTTGAACCGTGTCCGACGATCTTCAACGATTGTTCCAATTTGATGCTACTGATCTCGCTGCGAACCGCCGAGGTGTCCTTTCTGTGAAGCAGCGCCGCAACATGGAGATCAAGCGTGCCAGGCTGAGGTTTAATCCAACTTGTGGTCTGGCAGCGTTCTTTTTCCTAGGTGGGATGGGGGGGCTGCTGATGGCCAGCACATCTGGCAATACCCCTCTGTTCATCACGTTTATGAGTTCCACGATGGCTTTTCTTGGTTCAATTTTGATGATTGGTGTGTTGGTGCAGATTGGTGTAACCAATCTGCAAAATCAACTCAATGCACAGTATGTTGAATCCATAGAGGGCTATGCCCATGTTGTCGAGCTTGAATCCCCAGATCAGGGTTACGGCCTGAGGCTTGGTGGAGCAGTCATCAGACCAACACAACCTATTACCGAGTCATCCATCCACGCCATTGTTCATCCAAACAAGATGTACACAGTCTACTGCATATCAGACGGTACCATCTACTACATTCTAGGAATTGAATAGTCACCGATGTTAGCAACCCAACTCTCCGCTGTATTGACTGTTCACCAACCCACTGGAGACTGTTTTGGCTGACATTTCCCAGTATTTACGCCATTTTTCCGTCGGTTTTCCCTGTCGCCGCCCACAGGCCACCCGCGATCGCAACCGTCATGAGTGGCTGGTTGACACTGTTGGGTAAACGGTGTATAACCCATTTGGGGTGGCTTAGGATTGTCGCGAACAGAAGGACAAAACCATGAGGAACAAACACGAATTGCACCTTATCTTTGGCACAGGCCCACTAGGACAAAGCGTTTTGCGGGCGCTGCGTGAATCAAGCTACACCAACATCCGCATGGTGAATCGTAGTGGCAGGCGTCATCCCAACATCCCAATGGGCGTCGAGGTCGTCGCCAGTGATGCCTATAGTGTCGATCAAGTGGAGAGGGTCACCCAAGGAGCAGCCGTCGTCTATCAATGTGCGCAGCCCAAATATACCCAATGGCCAGAAAAGTTTCCGCCGCTGCAACGAGCCATTCTGGAAGGCACAGCACAGAATGGGGCGGTCTTGGTGATCGGCGATAATCTTTATATGTATGGCGATACCGATGGCGCACCCATCCACGAGGGATTGCCGTATAAACCGCATGGACACAAAACCCGGACTCGTGCGCAGATGGCGACGGAGGTATTGGAAACTCATGCCAGTGGCAAAATTCGGGCAGTGATCGGACGTGGCAGTGATTTCTATGGTGAAGGTGTGGAAAGGGCATTACTGGGCGAACGGGTCTTTGGCAACATCCTGAACGGCAAAGCCGCGCAAACCCTCGGCAACCTTGATCTGCCGCATACCCACACCTATATCGGTGATTTTGGACGTGGGTTGGTTATCTTGGGTGAGAACGAATCAGCCTGGGGCGAAGTGTGGCATGTACCCAATGCGCCAACGGTCACGACCCGTGAGATTCTGCACCTCATTGAGGAAGAGTTGGGGCAGCCATTCAAGCTCTCACCCATGTCCAAGATCATGTTTGAGGTGCTATCATTGGCTCACCCGATCCTCCGCGAATATCGTGAGATGCGCTACGAACTGGAAAAGCCCTACATCGTTGATCATGCCAAATTTGTTACTGTCTTTGGCGATATTCACACACCGCTGCGTGAGGGCATCCACAAGACGCTTGCATGGTATCGAACGCACATGGCGGAGCAACTCGCAGCCTGATAGATTGGGGCAGAAAGTGACTCTGCCCCAGGTTCTGAAAAGCCTATGATGGTTTCCTTGCGATGAACACCAGATCATGGTGTTCGGCGGTAGCAGGCTCTTCCGTAAAGCCGCCTTGAATAGTGACATCATCACACCTGGTTCTTAAAGTAAATGTTTGATATCAGAATATATTGTTCTTCTCCAATAAGCTGCTCTCCTTGCCAGCGTTGTGCCCAATACTTGAGCGTCAGAACTTGCTCAAGCGGATCAAGGTCTTCCACTCTGGAACGCATCACAAAGTCGCTCCCGTCCGAAGCGCGTTCGCCTTCTGTCCAGAAACCGGAGGTACGAAGTTGAAGCGTATAGCCATTTCATTACCTCCTTTCTGTGGCTAATCATCAAATGTCGATTGCGTCCGCAGAATAGCACATGATCTGGGGGGGCATCGCAAACAGATCAGGCCCATGAGAGAAGAATGCCTTCAGATGCTCAGATTGTCGATGGGTGTTTAGGGCATCCTCATTTTCATAGACTTCCATAAACAGATAGCTCCAGCGCTCGATGATATCTTCACTGGCGCTGTAGCTCAACACACCGTCCTCAGCCTGTGATGCGCTGATGAGCTTATGGGCTTCCACCAGAAACTGCGCTTCTTTTTCCGGTTTGATGAATAATTTCGCTGCGATAATGATCACGCTTGTAATCTCTTCATAACCTTCATCTCGTACTATTATAGCGTGAATGAATGATTGAATGGAGATGCGTATGTTCTCGCGTAATCGTGTGATAATGGGTATCGGTTTGTTGGTGGTTGTGGGGGGTATTGTCACGTTTCCGTTATGGCGTCCGCTTTTTGTCGACGATGTGGTCGATGAAGCATTCCCAGATTTTACATCTGACGAAAGATTGGCCTTTAAAGCACTGCCAGAAGAAGAGCAGACCCTATACATTGAAATGTCGGAGACAGATGCAGACATGGCACTGAACATGGCGCTGGCTCGTATGGAAGATGATACTCAGGCAGAAGAAACGATGCCAGATGAGCCGGCGGTGTTGGCAATGGGGCAGTTTATCGAGATTGACCGTATCCACAAGGGTGAGGGTTCCGCCACGATTTATGAACTACCCGATGGCAGCCGCGTCCTACGCTTTGAGGACTTTCGCGTAACCAACGGTCCGGATTTGCATGTCATCCTGACAACGTCGGCTGACCCACGCAGCCGATCCGAAGTTGGCGACGACTATGTTGATTTGGGGCAACTCAAGGGCAACGTGGGTAATCAGAATTATGAAATTCCTACAGATGTGGATTTGGGGGCCATTCAAAGTGTTGTTATCTACTGCCAGCCGTTCCATGTGGTATTTAGCACGGCGACATTAGAGGCTTAGCCTGCCTGCGCAATTGGTTTATAACCATTGCCGCATTGGTCTCTTGGTCTGTGATACGATTGAGGTCGGGCCTCAAGCTGAGATTAGGATATATCTTGCTCATCTCAATCCGCAATCAATGGCAGCGTACCTTGGCGATTGCTTTTATCGCCCAGATGACATCGGCCATTGGTTTCTCGATCATCTTCCCATTCCTCGCGTTGTATGTTGAGGACCTCGGCACAAACACCGATATCAGCATTGAATTCTGGGCGGGGATGGTCTTTTCCTCACAGGCCATCACCATGATGATTGCTTCGCCATTCTGGGGAGCTATTGCGGATCGTTATGGACGCAAACTCATGGTTGAGCGCGCCTCCTTTGGTGCGGCGATTACAGTTGGCTTGATGGCGTTTGCCGGTAGTGCGGAAGAACTGGTTTTAATACGCACCATTCAAGGTTTCATCACTGGAACTGTCTCGGCGATGAATGCCTTGGTGGCAGCCTCTGCCCCACGTGAGCGCACAGGTTTTGCGATGGGTGTGGTGCAAGTGGCGTTGTGGAGTGGTATTGCGGTTGGCCCCTTGATCGGTGGTGTGCTGGCGGACGCCTTTGGCTATCAGGTTCCCTTCTTGATTACAGCAACGATGCTCTTTTTCGCGGGGGTCCTCGTCCACTTTGGCATCCAAGAGACCTTCCTACCAGAGGATAAAATCTCTGGCAGAAAAGTTAGCTTGCTTGCCAGGATGCGCAAAGTCATCCAGATGGAAGGTGTTCTCCAGACCTTTGCCATTCGCTTCTTGAGTGGGCTGAGCCGTTCAATGGTTATTCCAATTATGCCCTTGTTCATGGTTATGCTGCTTACACATGGCCTGAGCGAGGCGACTTTTTTGCCTACCCCCTCTATGTTTGAGGGCTTCTTTAAGCGGGCTTCCGGCGTGAACACTTATACTGGGCTGGTTGTTGGGGTGGCCTCGGCAACAGCAACCGCTAGTGCCGTCTATTTGGGGCGGCTGGGTGATAAAATTGGTCATCGCAACATCGTCATTGGTAGCTCAATCGCGGCGGCGGCCCTGTTTCTGCCCCAAGCCTTCGTTACCCAAGCATGGCAGTTGCTTGTGCTGCAAGCCATGACCGGGTTGGCTTCTGGCGGCATTGTTGCATCTGCCAGTGCGTTGCTCGCCCGCTATACCGATCCTGGTGAAGAAGGTGCAGTCTACGGCTTAGATAACTCGGTTGTTGCGGCCGGTCGCGCCATCGCTCCTTTGTTGGGCGCTTCGATTGCTGTCTGGTTTGGGATGCGCATCACCTTTGGCTTGATGAGTCTGGTGTTTGTGCCGGTGATCCTCACGGCAGTTTTCTTTATGCCACACAAAGACCGCTATCAGATGATGCAAGAACGACAGACGTTCCGGCCTCGTGCTGCAACAGGCGATTAATGGTCTTGTTCTGTTATAATTGAATCAATATACCATCTGCGGAGGACGCATGTCCGCTAGGCTGCGTGCGCAACTTGTCCAGAAGCTTAAAGCGAACGGCAGTATTCGTTCTGCCGCAGTAGAGTCAGCTTTCTTGGACGTTCCGCGCCACATTTTCCTACCCAACGAAGACCCTAAAGCCGTCTATGTAGATCGTGTCTTTGCCACCAAGTATAATGCGCAAGGCTTTTCCATCAGTTCCTCTTCGCAACCGACCATTATGGCGACCATGCTGGAGCAGCTTGACCTGCAATCAGGGCATAATGTTCTGGAGATTGGTGCAGGGACGGGCTACAATGCGGCGCTCATCGGCCATATTGTGGACGAAGCTGGAAACGTTGTTGCGCTAGATATTGATGATGACATTGTGGCAGATGCGAACACGCATCTTGCCGATGCTAACGTGACGAATGTTCAGGCCATTTGTACCGATGGTTATGCTGGTTTCCCTGGTGGCGCACCTTATGATCGGATTATCTTGTCCGTTAATGCTTGGGACATTACACCTGCATGGCGCGACCAACTCAAGCCTGATGGCGTGTTGGTTCTGCCCTTGTCCGTCTTTTCGACTCAGGTCAGTGTAGCCTTTGTCTGGAATGGCCTCTACCTCCAGAGCCGTTCAGTCTATACGTGCCGCTTCATGCCCCTACGCGGCGAGTTCACCGCACCCAATGAGGTTCAGAAATTAAAATTAATGGATGGGTTGACGGTTGAAGTGCCGACAACATTCACGATGGGTTCTGAGGCGATTTTGCACTGGCTTCAGGGAACATATACCGATTCACCTGTTGGAGTGACCTGTTCCATGAGCAGTAGTCTGGGAACTTGGTTAGGATTGAAGGGTGACAGTCGGGTGACTTTGACTGCTGTGGGGGATGCAGTCGAACAGGGTCTCGTGCCCTACCTGTATGGTTCGGGTGGCTTCTGCGCAACAATGGGCGTGCTTGGCTCAGATAGTATGGCCTTGCTGATGCGCCCGCCAGGAATAGATGTTCCTGAAGCGCGTGATTTCTACGATGAGTTCCCGGTGTATGTTCGCCTGTATGGAGCAGATGATACACCAGCCAAACAATTGATGCACCTCATTCACCAGTGGGATGCGCACGGACGGCTACCGATAAAGCAGATGCAGCTTCGTGTTTATCCTAAAGATGTGGCCTATCAGCCGCAGGCCGATGACATCGTGATTAATAAACGGTGGAACGCACTGGTGATGAACTGGCGCTAAGCATTCCCAATTTTGACCATACAGCCTGCCTGGGTTGGATGATCCAGAACCAGCGCGTTTCCAGGGACATCCCGGATTATCCACAGCACCAACACGTCGCCCACTGCTGCCGAGAGCATGGTCGCACCAAACAGCGTAACCATGCCATCAGCCAACACAATCCCCACCAGTGCCGGGAGTAGCCCTGTAATAATGCCGGGGATCGCGGCTCCGATGCGGTAGGCTGTCGCAGTCATATGAACTTGAGCATGAGTATAGGGCGAAAGGGTTTTTGTATCAATGCCGAAGCGAATCTCGCGCCAGGAAAAGCGCCCGAATGTCATCCAGCCAATGGCATGTAAGCCCTCGTGGATAACAATGCCCATGAGGAAGGCTGCTAGCAGGATCAACACAACTTGTAGCCTAGGCATTCCAAAATTGAACATGTGTTGGAAGCCGTGCAGCAACCAATAGACCGCAAGCGGCACGAGTAGCAACATCAATGTGATCCATTTCGCAGATTGGATGATGGATTCGAGCGGAACCGACACATCTTTGTGTCTTGGTGGAACCGGGTTTTGGGCTGTCATGAGGTGATATACTGAATTGATTCTTCCATGAGTGAGATATCCTGTCGATAGTCTTCGGCATTATCACGGATAATCGAAACCCAAGCCTTCCAGAGTGTGCCCTTAGTGGGATAGAAAGGGTGCATTTCGGTATGGGTTTCAACTAGTTCACTGACTCGTGCTTCTGGCAGTTTGATGGCAATGCCATCCCCACCGACAAAGGCAAAGACCTTCTTGCCGACTTTATAGGCTGGATGCCCGAACGATTTCCCTGCTTTCGCGCCTGGAATCTCTTCCGCCAGCACATCCATCACCGCTTTGACATCATCTCGAAAAATCACTTCCATTGCTCGTTGCTCCCCTAAACTGGTCTGTTCATTATCTTATGCGCTTACAGTTGTACTCGATACCAATACTGGTACGCTTCTTCAAATCCAAACTTACTGTACAGACGCAGGGCAGGCTCATTATTTGCCACTACTTGCAAATAGGATTTCGTTGCACCCTGACTTCGCCCCCAAGCCAGTAGATATAGAACAATGGCGCGCCCGATGCCGCGTCCGCGTGCTTGTGGGCTACTGATGATGTCGAACAGGCCGACATAATCACCGTCTGCGACCGCCATGCCCGCGCCGATTACGGTTTTTCCTTCAACAACACGCAAGAAACAGGTTGCCGGGAGGATGCGACCCAAAACCTGCTGCATGGTGGTCGAGTGATGCTGCATGGTTGGTGCGAGATCAAGAAAGCACAGCAGCCACACGTCGGTCAGGGCGTCATCCTGGATAAAGTCAACGCCATCCAGTTGCGGCTGGGCGAGATCGGCAATCTGGCAGGTCTGTACACTGGTGATGCCGCGCTTTATGTAGCCCATTTCATCTAGGCACACATCCAGTTGATCGGGGGCAGCTGCTGTCATCTTGAAGTTTAGCGGGATTTGCTTCTGGCTGAATAGGGCTTCGCAGAATTTGATCTTTTCTATTAGGTCAATGGAATGAGGATAGAGCGGATAGACCGAATTGGCACGGCGGGTATAGCCATTGGCAAAGCGCAGCACCCAGCCATCATATTGCTGTGTTTCCAGGGCAGGGAGCGCCTGCATTGAGATTTCTTCCAGTTCAACGATGTTCATAAATTGCTCATCTGTTTAGTTCATGATACACAAAAATAGGAGTGCCACATGATTAGCCTCGTTGTGATTGGGTTTACTGATGACCTCCCGCTGACTCTGCCTGAATTGTATCAAATCCAGGGCTACGATCAACGGGCAGGGTATGTGTCTCTTCTGGTTGATTCGCATGTGGCTTTGATCTTGGTGGATGGTCGGATGAATGATTGGTTGTTCTGGGTGGCGACACCCAAGAGCAATCCCGCCAGTCGGCGCATTCCGTTGCTGCTCGTTATGGACGATCCGTCGGCAGAGGCGCATTTGTCGGGTGCTGATCTGGTGTTGTCAAGGGCTGATCTTAAACATGAGGGCAGGCGTTTGATCCGTGATTTGGCGCGTGTCCCTGACCCTGGAGAGATGACGCAGCTTACCTGTGAATGCCAGGAAGCTTTGCCAGATCTAGCCCAGGAGGGCATCAAGCAGTTCAATGCAGGTGAATATTATCGACAACACGATTTGTTTGAAGAACTATGGATGCAGACCGACGGCCCCGTGCGCAATCTGTATCGGGCCATCTTGCAGATTGGAGTGGCCTATTATCAGATTGAGCGTAGTAATCATCGTGGCGCACACAAAATGCTGATGCGCAGCGTCCAGTGGTTGGCTATGATGCCAGATGAATGCCAAGGCGTGAATGTCAACGCCTTGCGTGCGGATTCATACCGGGTACGGACTACTTTAGAGCAATTGGCAGAGGATCAGATCGACCAGTTTGATCAGAACTTGCTTCAGCCTGTGAAGTTGGCCGATTGCTGAGGATGGGTTGCCTGGATGAACGTGATTTGTAGAGGGCATTTTTCTCGTCAATCTGGGTGACAAATTTATAGGATTCGTGTAGATAGTCTGCGATGAGATTATCTTTGTCGAGATGGACTTCAATAAGGATATAGGTTGGTTGATGACGCGCTAGATCAAGCCCTTTTAAGACCTGAATTTCATACCCTTCCACATCAAGCGACATAAAATCAACGTGTTTGATGTGGTGGGCATCCAGCAAAGAAGACAGGGGGTGTGCCGGGACCGTGATCTGTGGGGCGTCCACAATCCGTTGAACTCGTTTGCCAGACTTGATATGTCGCAAGCGATCTGCCTCCGGCAGTGCGCCTTCTACAATAGACATCAGGTCAATGTCCGTTATTAAGATGGTATCGTCGGAATAATCAAAGGCCACACATGCGCAATTCACCACAATCGAATTAGGGCGGTTCTTTTTTGCTTGTTCATAAAGTCGAGGGATGGGTTCAATGAGCAGACCGTGCCAGCCTCGGGTTTTTTCCAACCCAAGTGTGTTGCTGTTGCGGATACCATCGTTGGCTCCTAACTCAATAAAGAACCCATTCTCAAAGTCTAGATGCCGCGCCAGATGTTGACGGAAATAGGCCATCGCGTCCCGCCGATCATCCAACTTTTGCTTGAGCTTTTTCACATAACGTTTGACGGGCCTCAATATTGGCTTGAGTGTTCCCAGCATAATCCGCCCCCTATTGCCACCCGTAAAGTGTATAATAGGTATTGTCGTCTGTCCAAATGGGAGTCATCCACTTATCCAAAGCAGGCAAGAACAGATCAATGCCAGGATATCGTTCGGGGAGTTCGCGCTGCATGAATTCGAGACCATCATGCCACAACAACACGAAATCCGTGCCCGAATCACGCCACGACTGGAACACCACGTTGGGGGTTTGGCCCAATGTCATGGGGTGTCGCCAATGGTCAATGAGGACATCGGCGTCACAGGTCATCGAATCAGGACAGTAATAACCTTTAACCTCAAACAGCATCTTCAAATTAATGTGTTCTGGCAGTTTACCCTCGGTTTGTAGGCGTTTGATTGATTGGATTGCGTTGTAACCTGCCCCGACCAGCCCATTGTTGAGGATATACTGGTCACGTCCCACGTTGGTCAGGATATGATAATCCAGGGCGTTGTTGCCTGTTGCCTGCCGGACATTTTCAAATGTGCCCAGGACTAATGTCATCACAAATACCGCCCATACGATGAAGTTGATATCCAATGGTTTTTTAGGCCATTGTGCCAGCCCATAAAATGCCAGCGCCCCTGCCACGATGAAGGGAGGAAATAGCATAGTCATCAAGCGGGTTTGTAGATGGATTTCGTATAGGGCGCCCATCACCATCCAGTATAGGATGAGGGGAGCAGCATAAAGTACGCTATCCCAGGCAAGTGTGCGGGTCTCCGGCTTAAGATAGCGCCCTGTAAAGATAAGCAGGAAAGGAGCCGTCAATAACCAGATGCCTGTAGTAAAACCGAAACCATCGCCTCCTTCAACGCCGAAAATGGTGGCGGCAAAGGGCATGAAGGGCAGTTGCCACCCCTCCCCGCGTTTAAGGAGCCCTGTGTTGGTCGGATTAACGAACCCGGTGCGTGTGGAATCCCAATTGAGGCCATCCATTAGGACAGGATATATCGGGTTGTCATAGAGGAGCAGCCCTTTAATGAACCAGGGCAAAAAGACTAGAAGTGCAACCACACTCATTAAGACGATGAGTTGGAGGGAGGTATGCTGATTGCGCGAACGGACAACAACATAAACGACCGCTACCAATGCCAAGATGCCGGCGAAATACTTGACACCAAGTACAAGGCCAATGAAGATGCCAGCCAGGATGAGCCAACGCGGGTGGTTTGCCTCACGCCAATGAATCAGGGCGACCAGCAGCCCCGCAGAATAAGACATGACCGCCAGATCCACATAGGCATAGCCCATCAACATCCACAGGCTGAACGAGGTCAGAGGGAGGGTGACTGCCATCCAACCTGCAAAGGCATTGGTGTAACGACGGGTCAAGCCAGCGAGTGTCAGGAGTGTCATCAAACCAAACCACATATGAAGCGGAGCCGCCACTGTATCGCGTCCAAATAACCCCATCAGTACGCCATACAGTACTTCAACGCCTTGTGACAGCCCCAGATAGAAATTGTCGGGATGGGCCGTGACCTGGCCCGACGCCAGATAGCGCTGTGGCCCGACCAGGTGATAGGCAACGGCATCCCAGGCCACAGGTGGGGCGAATGCAAAGAGAGCGGCCGTGATAAGGGCAATCCATGAAACAATGGCCAGGATGCGTGTTCGGTTGTTGGGGGGGGTGATAGCGCGATTCAAGGCATAATGTAGATGGGCCAGCCATGCGAATAATCCCCTGTAGGAAAATGCCCCAAGGAGGATCAACACACCCCACAGAACTGGCGCGACATAGAGACCGATCAGACCTAGGAGTAACACAATCAGGCTATAGCCACCCATCCCGACGAGGCTAGCTAACGCTGCATGTTCAAGGCGACTTGATGGTTCCACGCCCAACAGATGAAGAAATTGCCAGCCAACTCCGCCTGTTAGTGTAATGAATGCGCCAACAGTGAACAGATCGGCGACAAGACCGACTATGGATACCGCTAGGGCAGGTGAGAAGGGTTTATGAATCCAGAAGTAGCCAACCAGTACGGCCAGGACGAGCAAGAGGAGGGCAAAGGGGCGCAGTATCTGGTTCAAGTTAGATCTTTCGTATCACAATAACATTACGCTGCTTGATGGCTCGATCTACCTGATGGGCAAGTTGGTCATATGGCGGAGCATTCAGGATGCTAAAGCCGCTCATCTTTTGCACCAAATCGGCCATTTCATACCGGACAAAGCGTGTCGCATTCCAACTAAAGGTCATCGTCAATGTTCAGCACCCCGCCTACCATGCAGCAGTCAAGCGCTTCCAGGCATTGCTATAGTGCCTGTCCCGGCGGACTGAGCTGCATGGTGATCCCACCATCCACATAAATGACCTGCCCGGTGATGTAAGCGGCATCATCCGAAACCAGATAGGCAATCATCGCACCAATTTCATAGACTGTGCCGCCGCGTGCCAGCGGAATGCGCTCAAAGATTTCGTCCAGACCATCAGGACGCTCAGACAAGAAACGCAACGTGGCCTCGGTCATGATCGCGCCAGGAGCAACAGCATTGACCCGGATCTTATGGGCGGCCAGATCAACGGCGAGACCGCGTGTCATGCCATCAATGCCACTCTTGGTCGCATCATAAGGGTTGGACAGATTATGTGCCCGCAGACCGCCAACCGATGAAATGCTGACGATGTTGCCACCGCCTGCTTCTTTCATGATCTCAGCTGCATAACGCGAGGCCAACAACGGCGCACGCAGATTAATCGCAATCGAGGCATCCAAAACATCATCGGTCATATCCAGCACGTTGCTCCGGCGCAAATCGGCGGCGTTATTGACTAGCACATCCACCTGCCCAAATTCGGCCATCGTCTTCTCAAATATGTCGGCAATGTGGGCGGTTTCCTTCAGGTTGCCGGGGATACCGATGGCGTGTGCGCCCCATTCGTGCAGTGAACGAGCCGTATTTTCTGTTAAGTCTGCTTCTAATCCTGTGATGACCACACGCATCCCCTCACGCGCCAAGCGCATGGCTGTACCGCGTCCGATACCACGACTCGATCCAGTGATGATGGCGACCTTGCCCTTCAGTTCAGGATAACGCATGGGTAAATTGTCATAATCGTTTTTAAAATCCATGTAATTTTTCCCGTCTATTTATAGGCCAGTCTTCGCTGACAAATTGAACCACAAGTTGCGAGATTGTGTAAGGTTCAAGCTTGATTCCGCCTGAGTTTGGGAGTATGAATAACCCCAAAAGGAAGGTCATACACCATGAAATCCAGACCTGTCATTTTGATTGTCATTGTCATGCTCATCATCATCGCGGGCATGATCGCCCTGACAATCGTGCTTGTCCCTGAAAACATGCATCCTGCCTATGCCGCTGCGACAGATTTTATGAACGCAGCTGGTCTGGGCGATGACGATGTTGCCTTTGCGCTCCTGAGCAGTGAGATGCAAGCTTATGTGCTTGAGAACTGCCCTGATGGAAAAGTCTCCGCTTGTATTGACGATTATACGCCGCCAGAATGGGGCAATCTGATGTCGGCGGTGTATCGCCGTTCGATCCCAGAAGGCCGCACTTATCATGTTGCGCTGATTGCCACCTATGAAGAGGGCCAAGGCTTTGCCGGAGTTTGTATCTATCACCGGATGGAGGAAGTTGCCGAGGATGATTGGCGGGTAATGGGCTGGTCGGGCTTTGTCTCCTGTGATGATTCCGATGCCGGTTTAAGCGGGCTACGCAGAGATGATGCACCTAACCGTGCCCCGTGATAGAATGAAGTTTCAAACCTAGTTAACAGAAATATATTCAAAAATGGCAAGCAAGTCGAAATGGAAGCCCAGCGGGTACAGGAAGAAAACAAACGGAAACGCTTATTGTAAATGACCCAAAGGACAAACCTCATGCGACAAATACTCACTGATGGACCTGCGGACGGCGCTTACTCGCAAACACTAGAAGCAGGCGAGTCATTCGTGTTGTCATGACGCGGTTCTTGATCGGGGTGATTTGTGGATCATTGGTGGCCTGTGGCCCAATTGCCCCGGCGACGCCACCATCCCAACTGGGGGCCACACCCGGCCCAGTGGTCGTGTTGACCGGAGATCGCTACATCTCCAAGGCGTTTTCTGCGGCCCTCCCAACGGGTTGGCAGGTGGTGACTTCGCCCACCTTCGCCGACCCTTGGGTGGTGTTCACCTCACCCGACGAAACGGCTGTGATTGTGCTGGCGCTCGACCCGGATGACACGGCTGTTCAGCCACCGAATGCCAAAGATTTTGTCGAACGCAAGGAGCAAACCATCATGCTTGAAGATGGGCGGGCTGTTTATGCTGTTCTGGTTACAGCGGCATCAGCAACTGATGCAAAGATTTTTGGGCATGTGATTGCTTCGGTGAAATAAGTGGTGAGATGCAGGTTGATGATGTCGGCTGGCCATCACATACTCCCTAAAGCTGTGTTCGTTTGCTGCGCTGGTAGCGAGTGGGTAGACCGCGTGTACGACTGGACCTCATACAATGTGACGCTCTGCTGCGACTAGAAGTCGAACTTTCAGTTCGCTGCAGCTTCTACAGCACGCATGAGTCGCCCACCTCTACCTTCGACCTGCCTTGTGGGTGATCTGCAGCATCTTGATATTGCAGGGAACGAACCCACCGATGGCTTGATGCCAACGGACAGCGCACCGACCATTGATCTTGAAGCCGATACTGTGAAAGCGATGCTGTCCCTTGAAACGGGGATAGCCTGGTGTCTCACCGTTCTTGTTGTTGCCGCCGCCGCGCAACTTTTTTCGGCGGCAATGGCTTGAGGGTTTCGAGAGGGGATGCCTGCTTGCAAGGCGGTTGGTATAAGGGCAAGGCATGATTTTCCAGGTTCGCTGATATGAACAGATGTTCTTATTATAGCATAGATTAGAGCATTTAGGAGAACATGCATTCTGTGTTTTGGGGAATTTGTTGGGACGCAAGGCGAGGCTTGAGGTGGGTCGTCATAATCGTAGCCTTTGTCAGCGCATAAGGGTTGGATTTACTTCTTGGTAGGCTTGACGACAATGGAGGAAATCAGAATATACCTATTAGATACTTAGAGACCATGTGGTCAGCAGATTGATTACAGCCTTTTATCAGCTTGTATAGCCTCATTGGCTTGTATTTTGGCTCAAAATCTCTATTAGTATCGCTCTTTCCACATGGTCTCTTAGACCAACAACCGCATGGGGTGTTCAACCAAATCACGGAATTCGTTGACGAATTGTGCGCCTTCTGCGCCATCACTGACACGATGATCGACACTGAGTGTGACCTTCATGCGTGAGCCGGCGCCAATCGTGCCGTCTTCTAACACAACTGGAACTTGCATCGCCGAACTAATCGCCAGGATACCTGCTTCTGGTGGGCTGATAATGGCTGAGAACGACTCGACGTGATATGGGCCGAGGTTGCTCACGGTAAATGTCGCTCCTTTTAGGTCATCTGGCTTGATCTTGCCCTCACGGGCCCGTTTATACAGGGCTTTGTTTCGTGCTGCAAGCTCGCTCAAAGCGAGCATGTCAGCATTGTGGGCGACCACGTTCATCAGACCGTTATTGGGCAGCGCTACGGAGATGCCAATGTTGATGTCTTTGTAGCGTACAAGTTTATCCCCATAGTAATGGGAGTTCAGATTTGGGAATTTGCGCAGAGTCAATGCAGTCGCCTTAACTAGAATGTCATTGACTGAAATTTTGATCCCTTCGCTTTCCAGGCTAGTGTTCATGACCTGACGCAATTTTAACAGAGGGGCAGCATCCATATCCACCGTCACAAAGAAGTGCGGGATATTGCGGAAACTGTTAATTGTGCCGTCGGCAATAGCCCGGCGCATCCGGTTGATGTCTATGATTTCGATGCGATCGCTGGCTTCTGGCAGCTTGCCATAGGTTTGCTCAGCGACAGCAGGTGCAGCCGGGGGGGTGAAGTTTTCAACATCTGTCTTTACGATCCGTCCACCGGGGCCTGTGCCTTTGACCTGACTGAGACGAATACCGCGCTCGGCTGCGACTTTGCGGGCCACAGGGGAAGCTTTGATGCGTCCATCTTGAGTTATCGAGGCGGCGGCAGCGCCGTTGCTTGTTGGGGGAGCCGATGTTTCTGGTTGAGAAGGGGTACTGGCGGGTAGAGGGGCGGCGGACTCGTCTGATGCACCGATTGAACCGATGACCGTGCCTTCTGCCAGTTCATCCCCAACATTGGCGCTTTGTTCCAGCAGGATACCACTGGTAGGGGCTTCGATCTCGACAGTTGCTTTATCGGCTTCGATCTCGGCAATAATATCCCCGGCATTCACTGAATCACCAACGCCTTTCAGCCAATTCAGCAATAAACCTTCGGTTGTCAGGGTAATGGGTTGAGCCATTTAGATAATCTCCTTGACTGCATTTACAACCTTCTGTGCATTGGGTAATGCCATCAACTCAATTTCACGCGCATAGGGTAGCGGTACATCCATAGCATTTACACGTTTAATGGGCGCATCCATAGAGTCAAACATATGCTCCTGAAGCTGTGCCGCAACTTCGCTACCAAAACTATACATCGGCAAAGACTCTTCGACAATAACCGCCCGGTTCGTTTTCTTGAAGCTTTCAAAAATCAGGTCGGTATCCAGCGGACGCAGCCAGCGCACATCCACCACTTCACACTCAAGCCCGTCTTTGGCGAGCTCACGAGCGGCCTGCAATGCCCATTCTACGCCGCGTGCATAAGCAATGAGCGTGACATCGGAACCTTCGCGTTTGATATCACCTTTGCCAATGGGTAGCAGTTGTTCTTCATCCTCTGGTACAGGGCCGGGTTTAGGGTATAGGGCGATGCTTTCAGTAAACAAGCAAGGATTGTCATCGCGGATGGCAGTCTTCAGCATCCCTTTGGCATCGGCTGGGGTTGATGGACAAGCCACATACATGCCGGGGAAATGGGCAAAAATCGGTTCGGGGGTATGCGAGTGGGTAGCCGTGGCCTGATTGCCCCATCCTGACGCCGCCCGGATCACCAGCGGAACAGTGAACTGCCCGTCGAACATGTAGCGGATTTTGGCTGCATGGTTGACGATAGCGTCCAACGCCAAAAATGCGAAGTTAATGGTCATCATCTCTGCGACAGGACGCAGACCATTCATAGCGGCGCCAACGGCTGTTCCGGCAATCGCCATTTCAGTGATTGGGGTATCGCGCACACGTTTAGAGCCGAACTCATCCATCAAGCCCTGGGTGACGCGGTGCGTTCCTTGCCACACACCGACTTCCTCGCCCATCACAAAGACCCGCTCATCCCGGATCATCTCTTCTCTCAATGCCTGTCGTAAGGCTTCCCGCATCGGGAGATTTCGTATTGCCATAATGGTGTTTACTCCTACTCGATGTAGACATTACTGATTAAATCAATATAGTCAGGGTCAGGACTGCTGAGGGCATATTCTACAGCCTCTTCCACCACTTTCTCGGCTTTTGTCCAGATTTGATCTAATTCGTCACGTGTTTCGTCTTCACCAAAGCGTTCAATAATTGTGTTGCGGGCGATGGTGCAGGGATCACGATTTTTCATATAATCGCGCAGTTCGTCCTCAAAGCGCTGGTCGTAAGATCGATCTGAGACGCCATGGCCTTTATAGCGATATGTCATATGCTCGATTAAAACTGGGCGGCTGTTCTTGCGGGCATAAGCAACCGCTTTGGCGGCTGTCTCATAAACTTCAACCACATTCTGGGCATCGACCCGCCCATAATCTTTCATGCCATAGCCAACAGCCCGTTTATGCAGATCGGTTTGACCGCTAGCATCTTCTACCCGTGTGCCCATGCCGACCAAATTGTTCTCAATGATCCAGACCACCGGGCAATCCCAGATAGCGGACATGTTTAACGCTTCATGAAAGTAGCCGTTGTTGGTTGCGCCGTCGCCAATGAAGGATATTGTGACTTCATCGGTTCCTTTGTACTTGGAGGCCAACGCGATTCCAGTGGCTAGAGGCAGATGCCCCCCCACGATAGCGTAACCACCCCAAAAGTTATGTTCCCGAGAGGCTAAGTGCATCGACCCGCCTTTGCCACCGCTTGTGCCTGTTTTCTTGCCCATCATCTCTGCCATGCATTTATTGGCAGAGATGCCCCGGATCAGCGCGATGCCATGATCACGGTAAGCTGTTATCACATGATCTCGTTCTTCGAGTGCTGCTAACGCGCCCACGCCAGAGGCTTCGTGCCCGCTGTATAAATGTAAGTAGACACCCGTGATCTTCTTTTCTCGATAGAGTTTATCACAGGCATTTTCAAATTCACGGACCAACACCATCTGGTAGTACCAGTCAAGTAACCTCTCTTTTGTTATTGTTGCCATCGAGACTCCATAAAATTATACTCTTTAGTTAAACTGTTTCAGTTTACATCAACGGAAGCGCCGCTGCCACAGTCCATTTATAGTAGCGCCCCGTAAGACCCACAGGCTTTAACAGTGGGATGCTATTCAATCAACCCCAATGAATAGGGTCTAGCCCAATGTTCGATAGGCAAAGCGCAGCATCAATTCCATCTGACGGATGTTCTCATCCATCGCCCGCGAACCATGTCCGGCGTCAAACCATTCAAGCGTGATGTTTTTTCCACTAGCTTTGAGCCGTTCTTCATAGACTTGCATTTGCCGCGCTGGACAACGGGTATCGTTTTGGCCCTGAATCACCAGGATAGGTGCGTTGAGATCATCAACATAGGTCATGGGCGAACTCGTTGCGTATTGTTCTGGCAATTGATCTGGAGTGCCACCAAACAATGAACGTTGATAGCCCCGGAGTGTTTCTGCCATGTCTTCATACATTAGGGTCCAATCGGCAATTGCCACAATGGCCATGCCACCTGCCCACAGATCAGGCCGTCGTCCCAGCGCTTGCAACGTCAAATAACCGCCGTAGCTACCACCTGTTAGGAGAACGGAATCAGGCAGGGCGATGTCGTTGTCGACCAACCATTGGTAGCCCGCTGCCATATCATCGACTTCATGAATCCCCAGCAAACCGAAGATGGCACTTTCAAATTCACGACCAAAGGTGATCGATCCACGATAGTTCACGCTCATCCAGGCAAAACCATGGTCGAGCCATGCCTGTGCCTGTGTGTTGAAGACTTCGGTGGTGACGGAAGATGGCCCGCCATGCGTGTGCAAAATGGTTGGAAATGGCCCATTGCCTTCTGGTGTTGCGACCCAGGCTTGAATTTGCGTATGATCTGCTGATGGGAAGGTGACAGATCGCCAGGGAATGCCCTCTGGGGCTTCGCCTGCCGCCAGAACTGTCCGCTTCACCTGCCCGGTTGCGGCATCTAAGGCAATGACTTGCGAAGGCTGACAGGCGCTTTGCCAGTTGACGAAAATTTCATCGGCGTTGGGGGTAAAATAGCCGCTGCTGAACGAGCCGCTGGGGTGGTCGAGCTTGGTGAGGATGCTGGTTTCCAAGTCATAAGTGTAAAGTTGATATGTTGCTTGATTCAGACACGAGAGCAAGAGTTTGTGACCATCTGGCGACCAATCCCAGGCGCTTATATTGCCCTCGATTTCTGGCAAGGGCAGGTCGACCCGATCACCGGTTTTAACATCCCAGATGACCGGGCGATCAAACCCTGTCACATCGGTCACCGCCAGCAAGCGCGTATCGGCGGGCAAGGGGGCAAACGCAATTGGGCGAATGCTGGCATCTTCATCCTGCAGTACTTTTACGGTTTGATTCTGTTCATCACAATTCAGATAGAAGGCCATCAGGGCATAATCTTTATGCTGACTGCGCTCCGTTGTGGCGATCACAGCATAATCACCCTCATAGGAAAATGTTGGTCCATTGGATAGGCTTGCACTATGGTAGACGAGTTCTGGCGTGCCCAATGCGCCCTGTGTGCCAATCGACATGGCATAGATCTGAAAACCACTCTGATCGGCTGTGGTGAAACCAAGACGGGAGCTATCGAGGCTTTGGCTAATTGAAAACGAGGCATAAGGTTCCATCATCGGTGTGATGTCTTCTGGTTCGCCCCCATCAAACGGAATGCGGACATAATGCCCGATCTCATCCCCTTTTGTATCAAGTAAACGATAGATATATTTCCCGTCTGGGCTGATCCCACCAAACACTTCTCCTGCGGGTGTATCGGTTAGCTGCCGTAGTTTGCCCGTCTTGACATCCCAGGTGTGCAGTTGATACACACCCGATTGATTCGATACTACCAGGCCCCGTTCCGGGTTGTTGAATGCGACTTGAGTCCTCCCGACGATGGGGGCACGCATCCGTTGTTTCCAAGGGGCATCATCACTTAAGTTTAAGACCTTCATATTCCATTGCTCCATTTAAACTATTTTCGATTAATAAAAAGTATTAACAAACCGATTACTATGATTAAAATATTCGTTTAGCTTAGCCACCACTACCTGTCAAGTTTTAGGTTGGAAGTGCATCAAGTAGGCCAGTTTTAAGAATTATGGGTTCAAATGCAAGCCTGCATCAGATTTCATCAGCCTGTTTCACGTTGATGACGACTTTACCACGAGCACGCCCCGCCTCGACATAACGGATCGCATCAGGAACCTCTGCCAGAGGGTAAAGTCGGTCGATAAATGGCGTGACTTGACCCGATTCGACAAGCCCTTTCAGAAATTCCAAATCCTCTTGGTTTGGTTGCGCCGTTCCCAAGATACCGATTTTCTTATCCCCACCCATTGACATCAATCTGCCCAGAAGCATAACATGGAATAGGTGCAGCATCGTGGTAAATCCAACAACGACACAACGCCCGGCTGGCCTCAAGGCCCGTGCATAGGCCATAACCGAGCGATTACCCACCGCACAAAATATCAGGTCATAGGGTTGCCCGTTTTGGGTGAAATCTTCTTGTGTATAATCAATCACATGGTCAGCGCCCAGTGAGCGTGTGATTGCTAACTTGGCGGTGCTGCACACACCCGTGACCTCGGTATCGAAGGATTTGGCGATCTGCACGGCGAATGTCCCAACGCCTCCAGACGCGCCATTCACCAGGACACGTTGCCCTGCCTTGATTTCCCCATGACGCAAGCCTTGCAGCGCTGTAAGTGCTGAGACGGGCAAGGCTGCGGCCTGCTCATACGTCATGCTGTCGGGTTTCAGCACCAGATCAGCTTCATTGGCACAGACATATTCTGCAAAGGCACCATAACCACTTCTAGAAATTTCGCCGAAGACACCATCACCAGGTTGGAAGCGTGTTACGTCTTTGCCCACCGCCTCCACTACGCCCGCCATGTCCAGGCCAGGTATTGAATGTTTGGGCCTGGGAAAGCCCATGTCTAACCGCATGATAACCGGTGCGCCCCTAATCATGTGCCAGTCGGCGGCGTTGGCTGCTGCGGTATGAACGTTCACCAGGACTTGATTGTCTTTGGGGGTGGGTTTCTCGACATTTTGAAGCTCAAGGACATCTGGTGAACCATACTTTGTGATGGCGATTGCTTTCATGGGTCTCTCCTCAGTGTGAATTTAACGGATATTGATGATGACATTGCCGCATTTGCGTTCAGTATCAACATAGCGATGCGCCTCAGCGATTTGTGTTAGAGGATAACAGCGATCAATGACCGCCTTGATTTCCCCGGCCTCAAAACGCGCATTGAGGAAGTTCAGATTATCCTTGCTTTGTTGCAAGCCCGCCGCCACAAAGATCACCTTTTTGTTGCCGAACAATGACGTTCGTAGCATGTTCAGCATGATGTTCCAGGACGGTACAGTGCTGAGGTATTTGCCATTCGATATAAGCGAGTTTTTACACCTTGTAAATGAGCTTTTGCCGATGGCATCAAAAATCACGTCGTAGGTCTGGCCATTCTGGGTGAAGTCCTCTTGGGTATAATCAATGACATAATGAGCTCCATACGACTTCACCATCTCAATGTTGCGGTGGCTGCATACCCCGGTCACTTCTGCGCCGAAGTATCTGGCAAGCTGGACAGCATAGATACCGACAGCACCTGATGCACCATTTATCAACACCTTTTGCCTGGGCTGGATGTTGGCTTTATCCCGTAGAAATGTGAGAGCAGTCAGTGCTCCATCACAGATTCCAACCGCTTCTTCAAAGGTCATCTTAGGTGACTTGATGACAACAGGTTTCTTTTCCGGCAGCGTCATGTACTCAGCATACGCGCCAAAGTTATCTGGGCTGATGCCAACCACCTGATCACCCACTTTGAAGGATGTGACATCACGACCTAAGCCTTTAATCTCCCCGGCAAACTCGACCCCACCAATAGGCTTTCTGGGCTTCTGCAGGCCGTACATGAGCTTGATGATAAAGGGCTCGCCTTTACGAAAGGCGCTATCGGCTGGTGTCGCGGTGGCGGTGTGTACTTGGACCAAGATTTCATCATCCTTCGGCGTTGGCTTCTCCACTTCTTGGAGTTGCAGAACGTCCGGTGATCCGTATTGAGCTTGTACGATGGCTTTCATGTTTTTTCTCCTAATACACCGGATTTCATAGAAAATTGATTCTCCTCATGATCCGTCCCTTGAACGTTGCGGATTGCTTAGTGTGCGTTCTTGTTATTGTAGAGATACATCGTCAAGGGCGCGAAGATGACAACCAGGACCATGCATGATAACAACACAGAACCAATCTGATCAACAGTCACCGTCCCGTGCATGAGTCCGCGAGTGGCAGTGGCAATCAGGGCCACAGGATTGATGCTGACCAGCTTTTGTAGTAGTTGGGGCATTGTTTCTGGTTCAACAAAAACATTGCTGATGAAGGTCAGCGGGAAGGTGGTCAGAGAACTCACCATCGTAACAGTTTCAGGGTCATCCAGCAGCAGCCCCAGCGTCGTCCAAACCCAGGACAGGCTAAAGGCAAACAGCAGCAACAACCCTAGCGACAAAAACACACCGCTGGCGCCTGCTTCCGGGCGGAACCCCAAGATCAAACCCAGCCCAACAACGACCAGTGACGCAGTTGCATAGCGTACCATATCGCCCAATAATGCCCCCACTAAAACAGCAGGTCGCCAAAACGGGAGGGACCGGAAGCGGTCAAAGATGCCTTTGGAGATGTCAGTATTTAGCCCTACCGCTGTGTACATGCTAATCATTGCCACAGTCAGGACGAGAATACCTGGGATCAAATGCTGGACGTATTGCTCGACAGAACCAGCTACTGCCCCACCGAAAATATAGGTCATCATCACCGTCATCAGGATTGGAAATAAGGTAATATCAATTAACTGCCAGGGGACATGTTTGATCTTAAGCAGTGCCCGCCACCCAAGCGTGAGCGATGCAGAAAAGGCATTGGGGCGGCTGCTTGTAGTTCTCATAGAGGTCAACATCTGCTGGTCAATGGCTCCTGGGATGACTGTCTCGATCATATCCATTATGCAATCTCCTTTTGATTCGTCGTTTCATCGTCTGCTAGGGGTAGCCCAGTCAGCGCCAGGAAAACTTCATCTAGGCTAGGCTGTTCGAGAGAGAATTCCGTCAGGGTAATCTGGGCCTGGGATAACGCTGCGATGGTGTTTGCCACCAGTCCGGTATCAGGAACCTGTGCGGAAAGGGCAGCCGGGTCAGATTCAAGTTGAGCGGTTGTTCCCAGCGTTCGGGTGACAATTTGCTCCGCCATTGTCCGTTGTTCAGCATTATTCAACCGAATTCTTAAAATGTCTGATCCAACTGAGGCTTTGAGTTCGGTGGGTGTTCCATCAGCGATAATTGTGCCATGATCAATAATGACGATCCGGTCTGCCAGTTCATCCGCCTCTTCCAAATATTGCGTAGTGAGCAATACAGTTGTTCCAGCAACACGTAAAGTACGGATGACATCCCAGATGTAACGACGACTGCGGGGGTCAAGCCCGGTAGTCGGCTCATCCAGGAACAGCAGATCAGGCGCTACAACGATACTCGCGGCGATGTCTAGCCGACGCCGCATCCCGCCGGAATAATGCTTGACTTGCCGTTTGCCCGCTTCCTCTAGACTAAAGGCTTGAAGAAGATCGGCGGCGCGTGTCCTTGCACCAGACCAGGAGTAGCCCAGCAGCCGCGCCACCAGCACCAGATTTTCTAGCCCGGTCAGTTCATCATCAAGCGAGGCAAACTGCCCGGTTAGGCTCACCCGGCTGCGGACAGCCTGGGCTTCTTTGATGACATCATGCCCAAAGATACGGGCTGAGCCAGAATTAAACTTAAGCAAGGTTGCCAGGATACGAACGGTGGTGGTCTTGCCCGCACCATTGGGTCCCAACAGGGCCAACAAGCTGCCCTGCTCAACCTGAAGGCTCAGGCCTTTCAGTACTTCGACCTCGCCATAGGATTTGTGTAAATTGGTTACCTCAATTGCATTCATAAGCAGGCCATCTCTCCTCCCATCTAACACCCCCCTATACGGCAATGGTCAATGCATAGTTGCAACATCCGCCATTCTTGGTGATACTCTCTGATTACAGTTGTGTGTCTCAAATAAGGAGAACGATCGTTATGGCAGATACCCCTGAAATCCGTGATTCGATACAGGCGTTAAATGCACGGAGCCGGACGCTGGTCGGCGGGACAGACCGGGCTGGAGCACGCTCGATGCTCAAGGCTATTGGCCTGAGCGACGACGATCTAGCGAAACCGCTGATTGGCATCGCCAACACCTGGACAGAAGTCGGCCCATGCAATTTCCATTTGCGCCTGCTTTCTGCTGCCATCAAGAAGGGCATCAAGCAGGCAGGCGGCACACCGTTGGAATTCAACACGGTGAGCATCAGCGATGGTATTACAATGGGTACGGAGGGTATGAAAGCCTCGCTCGTCAGCCGCGAACTCATCGCCGACAGTATTGAACTGGTCACACGCGCCAATTATTTTGATGGTGTCATTGCCATTTCATCCTGCGACAAGACCATCCCCGGCACGATTATGGCGCTGCTACGGTTGGATATCCCCTCCCTAATGCTCTACGGCGGCTCCATTAGACCCGGTGATCTGAACGGCAAAGCTCTAGACATTGTGAGCGTCTATGAAGGCATTGGGCAGTATCAGGCAGGTGAAATCAACGCTGAACAACTCCAACAGATTGAAGATTTGGCATGTCCGGGGCCAGGGGCATGTGGTGGCCAGTTCACCGCAAACACCATGGCGATGATCTCAGAGATTATAGGCATTTGCCCTATGGGAATGGCAGACATTCCCGCCGAAGACGATGAGAAAATCAACGTTTCTGAGCAGGCAGGCGAACTCATCATCCAACTGATCGAGGAAGATCGACGTCCCTCAACCTACATCACCAAGCGGTCGCTGGTGAATGCCATGGCAGCTTCGACAGCCTCTGGCGGTAGCACCAACTCCATCCTGCATACGCTGGCCTTTGCTCGTGAAGCTGGGGTTGATTTTACGCTGGAAGAAATCGCCGAAATCAGCAAGCGAACACCTATCCTTGCCGATATGCGCCCGATGGGGCAGTTTGTGGCGCTTGATCTATACAAGGCAGGCGGTGTGCCTTTGTTTGTGCAACGGTTGTTGGAAGGGGGGTATGTTGATGGCAGCACGCAGGTCTTGACTGGGCAGACACTCGCCGAATCGGTAGCTCATGGCAAAGAGAGCCCAGGCCAACAGGTTGTGCGCCCACTCGACAATCCTGTGAAAGACAGCGGCGGCCTCGTCGTCCTCAAGGGCAATCTTGTGCCGAAGGGGGCAGTGGTCAAGCTCAAAGGCGATGAACCCAGGCATTTCCGGGGGCCAGCCCGCGTCTTCAATTCAGAGGAAGCGGCTTATGAAGCGGTACAAAAGCGTGAAATCAGGGCGGGGGATGTGGTGATTATCCGCTATGAAGGGCCAGTCGGTGGCCCAGGAATGCGCGAGATGCTCCAGACGACGGCAGCACTTGTGGGTCAAGGATTGCGTGAAGACGTGATGTTGATTACGGATGGCCGTTTCTCTGGGGGCACGCGCGGCCTCATGATTGGCCATGCCGCACCAGAAGCTATGATTGGTGGGCCATTGGCACTGGTCAAAGAAGGCGATCAAATCGAATTTGACTTTGAGGCCCGCAGCCTGAATCTGCTGGTGGATGATGCTGAGATCGAGAAACGGAACGCAGCCTGGACACCACCCCAACCCAAATTCAAATCGGGTGTATTGGCGAAATATGCACGGCTGGCGCGTCAAGCGGATGATGGTGCAGTGTCGAACATATGGCAGTAGCCCACCATACTCGTACACATCAGGATGTAATATCCTGCCGATGAAAGAAATAAGCCGTCAACCCCGTTAATCCGACAACCCAGAAAACAATGATGAGCATAGAACCTGCCAATGTCGGCGCCTGTAAAACGATATCACCCAATTCGGTGTTAATTCCTTTGCCGAATTGTATCCACGAGGTCATGTTTAGAAGGTTGTAACTGGGCAGATAGTTATAAATTGGATAGAGGGCGACGTTAAATAGCCAATCTATGAGGGCAAACAGGACCAGGACCAACCCGCCTTCGACAAAATTGATAAAAGCAGCGACAGCGATACTGGCGATGTTGTTCTTGGTAATCATCGCTGCTATTGCTGCAAATGAAGCCATGATAAAGGTCCCGGTCAAGGCAGAAAACATCTGAAGGGCATACTCCTCAAGGAATGCACCCATCTTATCATTCACAGTCGATAGACCATAATCTCTCCCGATAATTTCGGCAACAATGCCCACTCCTACCCCATGTATAACCGACATCAGCACAAAAGCTAGCGTGACGAAAACAGCCAGGGTAATAAACTTACTCATGATGAGCATAATACGCGGACGTAAGATGGTCAGATTTTTCCATGTCCCGCTCTTATATTCCCCTGCAAAGACAAAGGCAGTAAATGCCAGCACTGCCCAGCGTGCGATGGGTGTGTTGGTTACATTCCAAGGCAAAAGGAAGTTCACATCCCAAGGACCAATGGTGACTTCTTCACGAAATTCGCTTGAAAAGAGTGCTGCGAAGATTGCTGCCAAGATAAACAAACTCACACCCACCGGAAAGATCCAAACGAAAAAAGCCGTTGTCCAGCGATTACCCGTGATCTTTTCCCATTCTGCCCGAAACAATTGATACATCCTTAGGCTCCTATCTGCCGGGCTTCTGCGGTGTCTGTGATCTTGACGCCTGTTGCCTTGAGAAAGAATTCTTCCAGCGATTGCTTCTTGTGGACCACTTCGTAGATTTGAATGTCGTTTTCAACCAGCTTGCGAATGATGAATGGCACATGTTCCTCGCTTGTCTCCACACTGAATGTTGAGTCAAACGCTTGACGGCTGGTCGAGACTGTCCAGTGTTCATTGATGATCACCAGTGCTTTTTCTACGGGTGTCGCCCGGATTTGAATGCGTGCTTTTTCATTGAGCAGTGTCTTGACGTCGCCTTCGCGGATAATTTGCCCCAGGTTGATGATGGCAACTCGGTCACAGATTTGCTCTACCTCGTTCAGCATATGGCTGGAAAGAAAGACCGTCTTGCCATGATTGTCCACCAAGCTGCGAATAAACGTCCGCATTTCCTGAATACCTGCCGGGTCAAGGCCGTTGGTGGGTTCATCCAGAATCAGCAATTTAGGATCGTGCAGCAGCGCCGCCGCCAGACCCAACCGCTGTTTCATACCGAGTGAATACTTACGAAATCGCTGCTTTGCCCGGTCATCTAACCCCACCAATTTTAGTATCTCATCAATGCGGGCGGAATTGTAGTCGCCATAGGTGCGTTGTAGGATTTCCAGATTGCGGTGTCCAGTTAGATAGGGGTAGAAGGTCGCCCCTTCGACTAGTGATCCAACCTGCCGCAAGACGCTGTGATTCTGGCGCACATCCTCATCGTAAATATAGGCGGTGCCATCGTTAGGCCGCATCAGATCGAGCATCATGCGGATGGCGGTGGTTTTACCTGCACCATTGGGGCCCAAGAAGCCGTAAACCTGCCCAGCCTCTACCTCCAAGTCAACTTGCTGGACAGCCTGTACCCGCCGCTTGCCGCGTCCAAACGTTTTGGTCAAATTTTCAAGGCGAATTGCAACCATCAGATGTTCTCCTTATATTACGCAAACGTCACGGGTGGTTGCCGTTGTGCCGCCCGATAAAACAGCAAGGTAAGCGCCCCCGCCTTGATTGGGCTGCATATGCCAAGCAGGATTGCACTCATATCCAGGAAGTCGCTGCGTCCTGTCATGACTGACATCACCTGCACTATCATGATGAAGCCTATAATCAGAAACAGCGTCCGGATAAAGTGATACATCCCGTATACCATTGGGTTGTCTGCTATCCGGATCGCCAGCATCATCCAACCAATTCCAACGATCATCGCGGCAACAGGCAGTAGCAACATGCCAATTATATTGGGTGTTGGCATACTGATAGTACGCAGATTGGTGGAATATAGGGTTGGGTCAGTCGTAATGCTGAACACATTGAATGAGGTTTGTGTACCCAGCGACAAGATATCTGCCAGAACTGTGCCAATGACACCCCAGCGAATGAGTTGGGCGGGCAGTTGCAAGGGGCGGTTGGTCTTCCATAAAAACGCGGCAGGGGACACCCTCGAACCTTCGGTTCGCCTTGAGCGGGGGCCAACCTTTGGTTGGGGGGAATGCCGCCCTCCTTTCATAGTCAGCATATCTGTGCTAAAATTAACATCTTACGGTTAGGCCGAGACTGCATGAGGACATCAAGGCCCGGTGGTTGCCTAACGCGGCTTTTTAACAACTTCAGATAGCAGGTTGTGACGAGTAGATCGCCGCGTAAAATCTGAATCGCACTTAAGAGAGAAACGAAAGTTCTCGGATGGGACGCATCCGTCAGGCGACAACGTAGTGCGTTGGCACATGCGGAGCCTGAGAAGCGCCCGGATTTATCCGGGTGAGCCGTCACAACGAGATCAACCTATCCATGATGTACCACAGGCACACACTTGGCACGACATACAATAAGATCACATAGATAATCTCAATCCAATCTTGCCCCCTATTCAACATCGGAATGGATACCATCAGCAAAAGACTGGGCACGAAGCGGGCGATAGCTGCCCGCAGGTAGTTGCGCCGTGAGACATGGATGGTGCGCAGTGCTCGCCCTGTTGCTTTTGGATCCCCCAGATCAGCCAGGGCTGCTTGTTGGGCGGCCTCGTGCGATGTCCCCGCTTGTAGATAGTCGGACAAACTCTCTTCGTAATGCGCGGTCAATTCGTCGGCGATGACTTCCAGGATTTCTTCTGGCAGCCCGCGTGTGGCAATCCGCAGCCAACGCGGGAAGCCATGACATGCTCTCATCATACTCCGCCTACCCCCAGAATCTTGTTGACAGCACCCGCGAACTGCATCCATGCTTCTTGCTGGTTGGCTAGTTCTCGACGGCCTAAATCGGTAATGTGGTAGTAGCGGCGTTTGCGCCCATTGATGTGTTGTGTATCCGATTGGATGAGACCTTGCTTTTCCAGCCCATGCAGCGCTGGATAAAGCGTGCCTTCCTTGAAATCCAACACGCCTTTCGACTGTTCTTTGATCTCTTTAGCAATCTGGTAGCCATGATTCTGCCCAAGAGTCAAGATATGCAAAATCAGCAAGGGCAGACTGCCTTTCATGTTGATGCTGGGCATCGTCTCTCTCGATTTCCTAAGTATCTAGCCATACAATACATCGAAAGACGATGTATGTCAACCACCTTTGGGGAATCGGGTGGGGTTGTGTCTGGGCTTGATAAATGCTTTTCATGGTTGTACCCGGACGCTTTCTCCAATTGTCAAGCTATCTCTACCCTTGATGAAATTTGGTTTTGTTCAGAAATTGCGTGTTACAATGGCTGCAAGTGCACCAGACAAAGGCAAAATGACCTATGGCAGTTGCGCACTATACACTCAAAGAATTCGAGCAGCATATCGCTGCCAATCCAGATCGGCTGTTCGAGCTTGTGCATGGGGAGCTTGTTGAAAAAGTGCCAACTGAGGAACATGCCCACATCGCAGGTATTATAGCAGGCGAGTTTCATCTGTATTTGAAGCTTCACCCTGCAATCAATGGTCGGTTTGGTGTTGAGGCACGCTTTCGTCCGGTTGGCGATCAAACGAATGACCGGATGCCCGACGTGTTTCTACGTTATACCGATGCGCCTCGTGTGAAACAGGGACCTGTTGTGGGCATGCCTGATGTCACTGTTGAAATCAAATCCCCTGACGACACATACCGAGAGATGCGTGAGAGAGCCGATTATTACCTGAATAATGGTTGTCGCATGGTCTGGTTGATTTTTCCAGATAAGCAGCTTGTAGAGGTCTATCAACCCGACACCGACATTCAAATTCTGCAATCAGGCGACACAATAAAGGGTGGGACAGTTATCCCGGACTTTGAGCTTGTGGTTGATGCGCTCTTTGCCGATTAACTTGCACAATACCTAAGGCGATCTTGCTTGAAATTGTTGCAATGAGCTCCGATCGGAGCCATAATCTAGGTCATTTCTGTCAAATGGTAAATCATATTATATTATGACCCAGTTTTTTATTAGTTATTCGCGCAGTGTCAAAGAGGAAATTAGGCAAGTCATTGAATTGCTCGACGCTAGTGGGCATGATGTTTGGTGGGACGCGGATATTCCAATCATGGCGGATTGGTGGGCGACGATTTTGGACCGCATCGAGTGGTGCGATGTGTTGATCTTTGTCGCTTCCAAGCGGTCAGTCGAATCAACCTATTGCTTGACAGAATTGCGCTATGCGCGTGATCGCCAGCGCCCGATTATACCCTTTATACTGGACCACCCTGATGACATGGACCTACCGTCGGAACTGCCAGCGCGGGGGCAGTGGTTGATCTATACAGGCGATCCAGCCCAGATATTGAAGCAAATCAACCTTGCAATAGACACCATCAATTGGGAACGGCATCAAGACATTGATGTACGTCGTCCACCGGAACCAGGGCCTTGTCAAGCAGTTTCAGGAGGCGTGGCGGCTGGCCAATGATATGCGGTTTGAGGAAGCCAAACAGTTATTCGGCAATGTCAAGCGACTGGACTATGGCGAGTGGGGGCCAGAGTGTGATGAGTGGTTAGGCCGCCTCAATAGTTATGCCTACGTCATGGAGTTGGTTGCCGCTGATGTGACATTAGGACGTGCTCGCGCTGCATGGGCGAACCATGTCCGACGGTATAAAGATGGCTTTGATCCATATAATATTAAGATCCGGCTCGCGAGCCAATCAGCAGCAAAGGGGTCGCGTGCTGGTCCAGTACCACATAAGCTTGTTTTATGGGCAATGACCAACGCAGTCGCTTTTGCTTCACAAGCAAAAGAGGCATTTGTTATCAAGGGAAGACGAACCCGTCACCCTGTTTTAGGGATAATGGTCTACGTAGTCGCTATTGCCTTGGCAGCCTGGCTTCTATTAGGAGCTGATCTTGGTACGGGCCTGGCTATTGGGTCCTTGTTTGCCCTCGTTGAAAGCAACGTCAAACCCAATATCAGGTTTTTAAACCACCCATTTGCTGTTTCTGTGTCAAAGCTGTTTCTATTTGTCTTCATCAATGGATTAACGCTGTTGAGCACGACTGTATTCCTGAATATTGTGGTTGGCAACAACATCTTATGGGTCTTTATTCATGGCACTGTTCTGGCAACCTTCGGATTAATCTCCCGGCGCCTCATATTCAGATTAGATGACCGAGTCCCTGTCTGAGTTGATTTGAACCCTATAGGCGATTGTGCCTGCTCTTCCCGGCCAACCGCATGTGTCCTGCGTTTACTTTGGAGTCCCTTTGGTGACAGCAACAAAGGGATGATTTGGCCCCGAAGCTCACCCTGCGTACCTGCAAGGCCCCTTACCAAGTGGTTTACCGCCCTAGCAGCACCGCCACCATCGAAAATCCAGAAAGGACCAGCGCAATCCACAGCAACGCATCGTAACCACCCCACCAGTCATAAATCATGCCGCCTCCAACCGGGCCAATCGTCAGTGCCAGGGTCATGAAAATCGCCATCACGCTGCTGATCCGGCCATACTCGGCTGGCCCAAATTCCTCTGCTAGCAGCACTGGACGGGCCAGCGTGGTCGCGCCATTGGTTGCTCCCATCACGACCACAAACAACAGAATCATGCCCGATGAATCCGCCATGATGAGAATGACCATCGCCACCACTTGCAAAAAGAGCAAAATCGCCGCCGTATGATGGGTTGGGATGCAGCTATTCAATGGCCCGAACAAGACCCGCCCCATAACCTGCATCGCGCCAATTAAGCCTGTGGCTGCTGCTGCAAAGCCTGCCGAATACCCCGCCTCTAACAAGAAGGGAATGAAGTGGATGCGAATGGCCATTGCTGCTAATGTTGCCAGTGAAAAGCCCGCGCTCAGCCACCAGAACAACCGACTTTGCAGCGCCTGAGCCGCTGGAACGCTGCGTTGCAGGGGTGTGCCCCTGATCTGTGACGAGATGCCGTCCGGTTCCAATCCCAAATTCTGAGGTTGATGGCGCAAGATCAAGGCATGCAGCGGAACCGTGCCGACGCCCAGGATCACAGCCAAAACCAGGATCGCATCACGCCAACCCAATTGCGTCAGCAGCGTGTTGGTGAGGGGCAGAAAGATGGTGCTGGCAAAACCTGCCGCGAAGGTAATCAGCATCAAAGCGGTCGCTCGTCGTGCCTCGAACCACTTGGCAATCACCACAAACGCAGGCTCATATAACACAGTGGACATGGTGACACCAATGCCCATCCAGACCAAATAAAGGGTCAGCAAGTCATCAACGTTGGCCCAGGCGACCACCAGAAACACGGCCAGGATCGAGCCGACTGTCATCAGGGCCCGCCCACCGTACTTATCCAGCCAGTACCCAACAGGAACCGCCATCCCGCCCGCCACCAACAGCGCCAATGATAGAGCAGTGGTGGTTTCCGGGCGTGACCAACCAAACTCCGCTTCCATCGGCGTGATGAACACCGAAAACGAATAATAGAGGATGCCCCAGGAAATCGTTTCAGTGACTGCCAGCGCCAGGGCGATCCACCAGCCGTAGTACATCCGTCCTTGCGTCAGTGCAATCACCTGTGACTACTCAACCAATTGATCAAGTCTGTAGGAAGGTCTTCGTATATATCAAACAAATCCATGCCGTGTGTTCTGCCGGGGAAAGACAACACCGTGATGGTTTCTCCCGGTAGGCTATGCTCCGCTGCCAAATCCAACATACGTGGCACATCGCGCCGAGGGTATAAATCGCGTTCAGCGTAAACAATCAGCGTCGGTTGGCCGCTAGTGATAGCATCATCTGTAGAAATGCCATGATAATTGCGCCCCGGTGATAAAGCAATAACGCCCGCACAGGTTTCAGCATCCATACAGCCGTTCAGTGCCAGATTTGCGCCCATGCTGGATCCGATGATGAACACCGCCGCTGGAGTCACACCTGGCTGCTCATACAACCAGTTGAGCCATACCTGTGTGTCCCTTTGTGCCCGTCGCCAGTTGATGCCGCCCCCCGTTGCGCCGTGCCCACGTAGGTCAACGGCCAGTATCCGGTAGCCATGATCGAGCAGGGGATCAATGAACGGTGTCCAGCTCGCATGGGCAGTATACAGCTCATGCAGCAGTAGTACCGCCGGGGTCGCATGGTCAAACGGTGCAAAGTAATCGCCAACCAGCGTAAGACCATCATCCGCTTCAATCTTGATTCGTACTGCATCTCCCTGATTGGCATCCGTTGCTTGTAGTTGGACCACCAGCCCAAACAGGTAGATCACTGTCAATAGGTAACATGGAAATCGCATGAGTTCGCCCCTCTGGATGAGCAATTCTCGTTATAATAACATGAACAGATGAAGGGAGTAGCGGTCAATGCAAAATCCATTTATGAATTCGCATCTGGTCAGCAGTGTCAAGCGGCGGGTGATGGTGGTGAGTGCCAAGGGCGGCGTCGGCAAATCGACGACAACCGTCAACCTGGCAGCAGCAATGGTGTCTTGTGGCCTCAAAGTCGGCATTTTTGATGCAGATGTGCATGGCCCCAACATCCCTGCTCTGTTGGGCGTTCGCCGTAAACAGGATGTCGCTGATGATCCAACCTCAATGGTCACAATTCAGGCCAAGGCCGATTCACCCTCCATGCGTCCAGTACGGCCTTTTGAGCGTTATGGCATTTTACTCACGTCGTTGGCTTTGCTTGTGGGGGATACCCAGATCATCCAGCCCCAGGTCAATGTGGTTGGCGACATGATGACCTTTATGCTACGGCAGGTCGATTGGAGGGGTGCGGATGTGCTGTTGATCGACATGCCGCCCGGAACAGGTGAACCGCTGACCAGCATCGCAGCAACGGGAATGATTGATGGTGTTATTGTCGTCGCAACACGCGAGCGTCTGGCTCATCTGGATAATGGACGACTGCTCACCTTTTTACGTCAACGTGCTGTGCCAGTGTTGGGCATCGTCGAGAACATGACGCATGTCATCTGCCCCAACTGCGGCGAACCGATTGAACTCTATCCATCGCCTGTGGACGAAATGCGCGAGGTCTATAGTGATTCACCCATATTAGCGAGTTTACCGTTTCATCCTGATCTCATCCGGCAGGCTCATGGCGGCCCACCTCTCCCTCTCACTGATTCGGAAGCGGATGTGTCACGACTTCTACTCGAACTTGTGGAACAGGTGATGGCGAAGCTGAATTAGGCCGGGTCTTTCAGCGGCACATAGCGTGTCCATCGCCCCGCCAGTGGCAAAGGTTTTGCTTTGGCAGTCAACGCCTGTCTCATGCCCATTAGCCAAAACACGAACAGCAGCATGTAGGTCAACATGACCAGTGCAAATGATGCAGCAGCGAGCAGTTGCCCAACAAAGGGAATCCAGGTCATAATCCAGGCCGCAACTGCCCATACAATTACCACTCCAATCGCCACCAACACCAATGCAATCGATTGCCGTGTGTGGTACAACGCAAACCGATCATCTCGCCGTGCAACAAGGACATAAATCCAGCCAATCACAAGCAGCAAATAGGCCAAAAACGCGCTGATTTTACTCGACTGGGACACTGGGGACTCCTTGTAGTTCCAATTCCTCGGCAAAGTGACAGGCCACGACATGACCGGGGGTGCTTTCTAGCAGGGGGGGGACTTCCTTCTTGCAGATGTCTTGAGCAAAGCGGCAGCGTGGATGAAAGTTACATCCTGGTGGTGGGTTTGATGGACTGGGTACATCGCCTTGTAAAATGATCCGCTCAACTTTGATGTCTGGGTCAGCCGGAGGCACAGCAGAAACCAATGCCTCGGTATAAGGATGTTTAGGGCTGCTTAGCACCTCTTCTGCCGGAGCCATCTCCACCATCTTACCCACATACATCACTGCGATATGATCGCAGATGTGTTCGACTACCGAGAGGTCATGGGAGATAAAGATGACGGTCAAACCCAATTCATCTTTTAAATTTTGTAGCAGGTTGAGTACCTGTGCCTGAATCGAGACATCCAACGCCGACACAGGTTCATCCGCGACGATCAGACGGGGACTGAGGGATAAAGTGCGGGCTAAGCCGATGCGCTGGCGCTGCCCGCCCGAAAACTCATGAGGATAACGCCGCATATATCTGGGGTTCAAGCCAACCGCTTCCATCAGTTCCGCCACACGAGTGTCCAATTGGCGGCCTTTGGCAACCCGATGAATCACCAATGGTTCGCCGATGATGTCACGCACGGTAAAGCGCGGATTGAGTGAACTGAATGGATCTTGGAAGATCATCCGTGCTTCTCGACGCATCGATTTCATTTCTCTGTTAGAAAGTTGGGCGAAGTTCACCTGTTTGCCGTCCTTTGTCCGAAACAGAATGTCGCCATCTGTTGGATCATACAGTCGCAAAATGGTACGCCCTAAAGTTGTTTTACCACAGCCACTTTCACCCACTACGCCCAGGACATCATTTTCCTTCAATTTGAAGGTGATACCATCCACAGCCCGGACGTGACCGACTACTCGCTGAAACAACCCTGCATGGATAGGAAACCATTGTTTGAGGTTATTGATTTCGAGAATGACATGATCGTCTGACATGTGCAGTCCTTACAGATTAGAATAGGGATCAGCCGCATCACGGAGGCCGTCACCCAGGAAGTTCAGGCCAAGCACAGCGACAATAATGAATAACACCGGCGAGAGAATCCAGGTGTTTTGCCCCAATGTCTCCAGATTGAGCGCATTCTTCATCAGAAAGCCCCAGCTCGTCAGGGGCTCCTGAATACCGATGCCCAGCACACTCAAGAAGGATTCGGCGAGGATGACCGAAGGGATTTGCAGGGTCAAGATCACAATGACATGGCTGAGGGCGTTCGGGAACAAATGCAGGAAGATAATACGCCGATGCGGTGCGCCCATCTCTTTTGCAGACATGACAAAATCGCTCTCACGCAGGCTCAAAACTTTTCCACGTACTTCACGCGCCAGAATCGCCCAACTCAACAAGGGGAAGATCATCGCCATGATCAGAAAAATCTGAAAAGATGACCATGTTCGCGGGATAATGGCGGCCAAGGACATCCACAACGGCAAAGCCGGGAACGAAATCACAACTTCCACAAAACGCTGTGCCAGGTTGTCAAACCAGCCCCCAAAATAGCCAGAAACGACCCCAACAGTTGAGCCAATGGTGACCGATACAAACGCCGCCAACAAACTCAATGAGAGTGAAATTCGCCCAGCAAGACAGGCCCGCCCGAACAAGTCGCGCCCGAAGCGATCTGTGCCCATCAAGTGGATAACGCCACCCTCATCAACACCGAAGAGATGAATATCCGTTGGGATGAAACCCAAAAATTTATATTCCCAACTCCTTACAAAAAACTTAACAGGATAACGCTGAGCCGTATCTTCTGTCCAGATCGGTTCAAACGTCACCGGATTGAACTCGATAATTTTGTTATAAACAAAAGGGCGCAGATGCAAATTGCCATCTGCATCCACAAACCGCACTTGGGAAGGGGGCGTATTTGAGTCAGCGAGTTTGTTCTCATTAAAATCGCTAGGCGAGAAGAATTCGGCAAAGATTGCCAGGAGAATCAGCATCAGGAACATCATGCCACCCACAATCGCGGCTTTACTACGGGAGAAGCGCTCCCAGACCAGATTCAGATACGATTGATTCTCTTCTTCAGCGTCTGCAAAGGGTATGCTGTCGTCTAGGGTTCGGTCAGCCATAGAGATGTTCCACACTAATGATAACGAATACGCGGATCAAGGAACGAAAGGGCGATATCTGCGATCAGATTGCCGATCACCAGCATCGCACCATAAAGCAACAGGAAACTTCCGGCGATGTAAATATCCTGGTTGTTAAGCGCTTGTAGGAACATCGGCCCCAAGGTAGGGATACCAAATATGATGGAGACTTCAAGCTCGCCTTGAATCATGAAGGGCAATACGGCGCCCTGATAGGCCAGGATTGGGTGCAAGGCATTCGGAACAGCGTGCTTACGGATAACGCCCGGTTCTGCCAGTCCTTTGGAACGGGCAGTTGTCACATATTGTTGATTAAGGACATCCAGCAGGTTGCCCCGCATAACACGCATATTGCGGGCCACGCCGCCGAAACCTGCAATGACGATCACAGGCCAAACATGTTGTAATAAGTTCAAGAATTTATCAAATGACCAAGGCGCGAATACATACTCAGGCGAATAAAGCGCCCGAATGTGTTCCTGTCCCATTTCAAACGCTAGCCAATAGATGACGATCATCGCTGCTGCAAAGCGTGGAATAGATGTTGCCACAAACGCAAAGCCTGCCGCTAAGTTATCAGCAATGCTGTACTGTCTGGTGGCGATATAAATTCCGATCCCAATCCCAACAAGGGAGGAAATAGTGTGAGCAGCCAATGCCAATAAAATGGTGCGCGGTAGGCGTTCTTTTATTAGGTCGCCCACCGGACGATTGTACGATAGCGATTGACCAAAATCGCCTCGGGTTACAATACCAACGATCCAATTGACAAACTGGACGGGAATCGGGTCATTCAGACCATATCGTTCGCGCATTTTGTCAGCCGCAGCCTCAGCCTCTGGTTCAGTCAATCCCCCCAGATTAATCAGAGTTGTTTTGTAGCCCGTGGCAAAATCACCTGGGGGCAGTTGGATTACAAAAAACGATACGGCGGCGATCACAATCAGGACAAGAAACGCTGAAATAAGACGCCGGATAATAAAGTTAATCATCCAAAATGGGCATGGAGACCCCATCGAACCTTCGGTTCACATGCCCTTCTCCTTTCTAGTAGTCTCCAAAAGCAGGAACTTCGCGGTAAGGCTGACGTCCCCTGACCTACTCGCCGTTTTGTGGCGGTAACGTGAACTCGAAAGGGGCGCTGATAAACCTTTATAGTTTGGGGTGCTACTTAAGATAGAGGCAGCTAAGCCACCTCTACACAAATACATACGATATATCAAGGCGGACAGTGTCCCAACACACCCAAGAGTGTGTCGGGATGTGCAATGGATGCATGTCCGCCATGCTTTATCAATCTCTAAAACTGCATCATTTCAAGTCAACAACCCTACCCACCATAAATCGGAATGGTTTCCGGTGCGAGTTCGCCAATACGATCTTCTGAAGCCACCCAGACCTGATCGGGCTGGACATTACCCCATGTCCATTGATAGAAGAACGGCGGTGCACCAGCCGGGATGTTCTTGAAGCGATTCGCCAATGCCAGGCCGTAGCGGCCAATCACTGTACCCGCGTGATACACATTCTCAGTAAAGATCTGGTTGTATTCTGCCATCAATTCTGCACGACGTTCTGAGTCAACTTCAGCGCAGAACTCGTTCACGATGTCGATTAGCTCAACCTCAAAGTCCAGCAGTTCACGGTCGACATCTGTAGCCGTTCGATGCCAGTCTGGTGTCTGGTCACTGAGTGGGGCCAAATCTACACAGCGCGTAAACGGGGTGGTGAATTCTTGGCCACTGCGGGTTACCCGTGTGTCCCATGTACCACTGAGAGTGGCGTCTTGATCGGCTGGGCCAGAGAGAACACGATGGTTGGCCTGAATGCCAATATCCGCCAGCAACAGAACCAGGGCCTCAGCCACCTGCTGGGTGGCGATTGCGGCTTCACCACTGTTGATGGCAAAGATCAGGTTTTCACCTGCCAATGGCCCATCTGTCCAGTTCAGAACCCCGTCACCATCGGTGTCCTCGAAGCCAATTTCTGCCAGCAGAGCGCGGGCAGAATCAGGATCATAGGGATAGTAAACCACTGAGTCGATGTCAAATTCTGAAGCTGCCGGAGCGATACCACCAGGGAAGGCACGCAAGAACGGCCCACGAATCACGGCCTGGGCAATCCCATCACCGTCAATCGCATGGGCAATTGCCCGGCGGAAACGCTGGTCGCGGAAGAGATCACGCAGAGCTTCATCACGTTCCCCCTCAACACCGAGCGTCTTGGACAAGTTGAATTCCAGTGGAAAGCTCAGGGATTCAGCGGCCCATGCAATATAGAAGTGGGCATCATCATCCTGCAAGCGGGTGGTGGCTTCCACATAACCGCTTGGATTCTCCAGGTTGGTGTGGTCAATCGAGCCAGCTAGTGTCCCCAGGGTACGGTTGATACCAGCGTCACCCAATTCAAAGGTGACTTCGTCAAGATAAGGGAGCTGATTACCGGCTTCATCTACCTTCCAGTAATATGGATTACGACGCATGACCATAATTTCGTCCACACGATACTCCGTGGCGACCCATGGCCCCATCGAGACAGGGGGAACATCATCCATCGGCAGGGCATTCGTGAATTCCTGATAATCTGTATCGGAATTGTAAGTTGGATGCAGCGGTTTCAAAACGTGTGATGGGCAAACGTTGAAGTCCAAGAAGTCCATATCGAAGAATTTCTGAACGGGGAAGGGAGCGGGGAATATCCACTTGAATGTATACGGGTCAATAATCTCCAGCTCAACATCTTCGCCGTCAATCTGCCAGCTTGTGCGCGATTTCCAGGAGTTGACGTTATCATCCAAGATGATGTCATTCCAGGTGAATTCAATGTCTTCGGTATCGAACGGCTCACCGTCTGACCATTTTGCGCCTTCAATCAGATGCATGGTCAGTTCCATACCGTCTTCGCTCCATTCCCAGCTTTTCGCCAGGTTAGGGAAGGGTTCAACCTCATCTGAACGCATGAAGATCGGCCCAGATTTTACCAATGCCTCACCGAAGATGTAGTTGATGCCGAACCAACCCTGAGTTTGACCTGCACACAGGTTCCAGTTCTGACGGCTGGCACCCGAATAGTCGCGCCACACACCACCATATTCACCCAGACCATCGCTCATCGCTGTAGACAGCAGAATCTGTGGCTCGTCAGGAAGGCGCTCTTCAACAGGTGGAATTGTACCGTCGGCAACCAGCGCATCCATCCATTCCGGCTGGCTGTAGGAATCCAGGGCAGCATAAGTCAGGATTTCTTCCAGCGGGAATCGGGCAGCCGGTGCGCTATCGCCAATGGGCACCCCTTCTGGATAGGGAATTGGGTCCACAACGTCCTGCGCCGATGCTGGAACGACCAGCAGGGTCAACGCAGCCAAAAGTACCCCAAGAGCAAGGTGCTTCCGCCAATAAGGTGTTTGTTTCATTTATCTGCTCCTTCAAAAAACAACAAAATTTGCGCTATATGTAACCGAGAACTTATCCCGGATCATATACCCGATTAATTCGCCACCGCTTCTTTTTCTTCATGGTGTAGCCAGCAGGCGACAGTGTGTCCCGCCCGTTTGTCTTGGGGCATTTCAAGTGGTGGCTGCTTCTTACAAATGTCCATCGCAAACGGGCAGCGTGCCATAAATGCACATCCTTCAATATCATCTGTTGCGTTGGGAACCATACCCTCAATTGGAACTAGTATTTCCTTCTTACGCCCTAGAACAGGGATACTTTCAATCAATCCTTGCGTATAGGGATGCATGGGATTATGAAAAATGTCGTGCACGTTCCCATATTCGACCACCTTGCCGAAGTACATCACGGCGACCTTATCCGCGACCTGCGAAACGACCCCCAAATTATGAGTAATTATGATAATGGATGAATTAAAATCGTTTTGCAGGTCTGCCATCAGATCTAGAATCTGTGCCTGAACCGTCACATCAAGTGCCGTTGTCGGTTCATCAGCGACCAGAATGGTTGGGTTGCAAGAGAGCGCCAGAGCGATCATGACCCGTTGCCGCATACCACCGCTGAGTTGATGTGGGTATTCTTTAGCCCGGCGCCTCGGATCGGCGATTTTTACTTTGTCTAGCATCTCGACCGCCCGATCCCAGGCCGCAGTTTTGCCGAGGTTTTGATGCAATTCCACTGATTCGGAGATTTGCCTGCCGACGGTATACAACGGGTTGAGGGATGTCATGGGCTCCTGGAAGATCATGGAGATTTCACCGCCGCGAATATGGCGGATGTCACTCCCTTTAGGGTCGAGTTTTGCCATATCCACCACTGACCCGTACTGACCACCTGAGCGATGCAGCAGGATTTCGCCATCGACAATTTTGCCAGGAGGTTCTTTGATGAGGCGCATAATAGAGCGTGCCGTCACACTCTTGCCACAACCACTCTCACCAACAAGGCCGAGGGTTTGCTTGCGGCCTAGCGAAAAGTTGACGCCATCAACTGCTTTGACCGTGCCTTTATCCAGAAAGTAGTAGGTTTTGAGATTTTTAATTTCAAGAATAGTATCAGTTGGTTGGATCGTACTTGAATCCATAAAGATTATTTTTCCAGAATGATCTCATCACTATTTTATACGTGCAGATTACAGACTGCAACCAAAAAAACATGAGTTAAGAATATTCACACGTTAGCGTCATCAATGTGAACGCTCACGATACCCTGTAGATTGTACATGATGGATAAGTAATTGTGCAAGGATTCGTCGAATTGGGGGCATTTGACAAGTCTGTTGGTTTGTGAATACAATGATGATGGTCTTAAGCGAATGAGCCGTCACATGCACATTTTGAACTAACTCAACACCTCCTTTGCTAGTGCATGTCGTTTTGATTCCAACTATCTCACATCATCCATCAGCATAAGGTGTGTTGCTTCATTCCTTGTGTTTGTTCATGTGGGAGGTAGCTATGACCTTATCAATCTCAAATATCACCAAATCATTTGGCTATTATCAAGTCCTCAATGGGATATCCTTCACTGTCAATATTGGCGAGCGGATTGGCTTGGTTGGGGCAAATGGCGTCGGTAAATCAACGCTGTTGAAAATCATCAGCGGCGAACTTGAGGCAGACGATGGGGAAATACGATTGACTCCCGGTGCAAAAATCGGCTACCTGGCTCAAGTTATCAAGAATGTGGAAGATCAGTCGGTTGCTGACCTGATTGCGGATGCCCTGAGCGATGTAAATGCGCTGGAAGCCCAAATGCGAGACCTTGAAGCCCTGATGGCAGAGGCCAAAAGGGATGTGGTGGATACCCTCATAGCAGCCTATGGGGCCGTTACTGAACAGTTTGAACGGCGTGGGGGGTACGATCTTGATTATCGGCTTGAGATTATTATGACTGGCTTAGGCGTTGGTCATATTGACCATGAACGTGACTTCATTACACTTTCCGGTGGAGAAAAATCACGATTTGGGTTGGCTTTGCTGCTGCTCAAAGCGCCAGACATCCTGCTGCTGGATGAACCCACCAACCATCTGGATGACCCGATGCTGGTCTGGCTAGAGCGTTATCTACAGGCGTATGCAGGTGCAATCTTAATTGTATCCCATGATCGACTCTTCCTCAATAAGACGGCTACCGCCATAGTCGAAATTGACGAGTACACCCGATTGGCGAAGCGGTACAGCGGTAACTATGACAGCTACCATGCTGCTCAAATACAGGAACACCGTCAATGGGAAGCCAACTATGCTGCCCAACAAGAAGAAATCAAATCGCTGCGTTATGCGCTCAAGGTCAGTGCTCGCCAGAATTCTAATGATCGTAAGAGCCATCGCACGGAAAACGATAAATTCATGCGCCATGATTACATCGCCAGTCACGAGAAGACTGTCTCAAAACGAGTACGCAGCACTGAGGAGCGTCTCAAACGCATTGAAGCTGACCCGATCCCAGAACCACCCGGTAAGATGCGCTTCAAGGCAGACTTCGATCCCCAACTCTTTCGTGGCAAAGTGCCCCTGGTTGTATCTGGTATCAATAAATCCTTTGGCGAGCGCTGTGTCCTGCGTGATATACATTTTTCATTGGAAACTAACAGCCGGGTCGTGCTAGTTGGGCCAAATGGCGCGGGCAAATCCACTCTGCTCAAGATCATCATGGGTTTGCTGCCACCCGATAGCGGCGAAGTCCACATCAGCCCAGCAGTTGATGTGGGTTTTCTGCATCAAGAGCAGGGCGCATTTGACCCCAGGCGAACGTTGTTTGAAGCCTACCAAGCTGGTATGGATCGCAACGAACAGCAACTAAAAGCGATCGTCCTGAGTTCAGGTTTGTTTCGTTATGATGACCTGCAAAAGCGTGTTGACGATTTGAGCAGCGGACAAGAACGCAAGATTCAGATTGCGCGGCTCATGGCTGGGCAGGCCAACATGCTCATTTTGGATGAACCGACCAACTACATTAGCCTTGATGTCCTGGAAGAGTTTGAACAGGCACTTCAGTCCTTTTCTGGCCCCATTCTGGCAGCCTCACATGATCGTCGGTTCATGCAGCAGCTAGGTGGTCAAATCTGGGAACTACGTGATGGAGCGTTAATCAAGTATCTGGAGGGCTATACGGAATACATGGCGGAGATGATGAGAATTTGAATACAATTAGGCAGAAGCGATACCCTCAGCAACCTACACCGAACTTACATCATGCGGAACAGCGGCGTAATCCGCAGCCGACCCAGCAGGATTTCTTCGCCTTTGTTGATTTTGGTTGCAACATTGGGTCTAAGCTGATGCCTCGAAAGATATGTACCGTTGGTGCTGCCCAGGTCTGTGATATACAGGGCATTGTCCTCAACATGCAGCAGGGCGTGCCAACGCGAGACCCCTAAGTTCTTCGCCTGGAACGGCGACAAATCATAGCCTGGTTGCTCGTTCATACTCTGGCTAGTACGCCCCAAAACCAGCAAAAAGCCTTCTTTGATGAGGAAGCGTTCGGCAATGCCCTGAACAACAAGCTTCAGTTCTCCAGGGTGGCTTTCGGGTAAGTTGGTGGGCTGAGCATCAAACATCTCGCGCAATTGACGCAAGACATCGGCAGAGAGTCGGATCGTGTTGCTGTGGGCTCCATTGTTCATGGCCTGTTCTCCATTACAATGTCCAGTATAAAGGGAGAAAGCAGAACAGAGTCACATTTTTCAGAATTTATTTCTAAGTGGTTTACAATTTCTTGATACGCTCACACAGAGAACATATAGCGTGGATGAATCGTCCACTGCTGCGACGTTGCCTGCATGAACTTCAAAATGCAAATATGGTCTGGCCGAGCAGCCTCTGTTCCCCGTCGCATATTCATCCGGCTCAGAGAGATAATGCCCAGTCATCCCGTGTTCGCCTGGCATGGCTGCGTTCCTAGGGTGAGTAGCTTATGACCAATTTTGGCTCAAGTGATGTTCTTTATTTTTGAGGTAAGCTAATGCTTCGGCTTCGGATTTGAACCACATGACATTCTTACGGCGTGTGATGCCGGAAAGTGTCCGTTCGATGGCACTCGCCAGTGGATTCGACCCGATGACCAACCATTCTTCTAATTGTTGATGGCGGAATGCCTTCCAGAGGGCATGGGTGATCGTTTCTCGTAAGGGGAATTGCGGATTGCTCAAAATGTCTACAAACACATAAACTTGAGTTTGTGCCGCGTTCAGATAGGCCAACAAATCGTCAAAAGCAGCCGCAACATCTGCTTTATCCACCTCATGTTCCCAGATCAGTTTCACTGCGTTGGGCTGCGACATCATCTCTACCCGTACCGTTTGCATCAGACAAACCCCCAGATCATTTTTCACTTCATTGTATAGGGTTTAGATGCCGAAAAGCGTAAAGACTTAACGATTGCGCAGCATCCTGCGGATGATAAGGCTGCCCACCACGCCAATCCAGACCCAGCGCAAATCAGCCTTCAAGGGTAGGGGGGTTGGTTCACTGGTGGGATCAAAACTGACCACATAAAGGCGTTCGTGCTTGCTCAGAATGTCTGCCGGGGTGTTCTGAATACCAATCGACTCCAGATACCAGTTCGTCATGGTCGGGTTGCGCCGGTTCAACACACGAAAAAACGCCAGCAACTCGTTCACATCGGTTACACGTCGTGCCTTGACGTATTCTGTTCCATCGGCTGATTGGATGGTGACATGCGGATTCTGCATGATGTTTTTGTACCAATGGGCACGCCGGCCGAAGGCGCTGACCACGTATTTGTTGCCGTTGGCAGCGCTGTGATACTCAATGATTGTGTGCCGGGGGCGGCCCGTTTTACGCCCTGTCTGTGTGAGCACAAGCAGAACTCGTCCCAGGATCGGTTGAAAGCCCAGCCGCCACATGAAAAGAGGAAAACGAAAGACAATTTTGCGCCATGCCGCACGCGGATAGACCATCAGTCCACGCGGGTCTTGTGTGGTTGTCACTTGTACTCCGTTGATGTGTTCAGAACTTCACAAATTATAACATACCTCGTGGAAGCTCATGGTTATAAGGGGGGCTGAAGGTCGTGGATAGAACTTGACAATTGGGATAGGCCCTGATTGTTGCGATCATGGGCAGCATGAACACAGACCATACGTTCTCAAAAGCCAGCCTCCTTCCAACTATACTGAGAGGTTGAACCTGTATGAAACTGCTGTTAACCAACCCACTCAGCATCCATTTTTGCGGCAATTTGCTGCCGGTTCTCCGCTGGTTCTCCCTCGCTCGCCAGTGTTGCAGCAACAAGCCATGAAGGGACGATTTTGCCCCCAATCTCAAGCACTCCCTGAGGGCCAAGGCAGTCGCTTCAAAACGAACATTCATGTTAGAACGACACCTTTAGGGACACCAGGTTGTGAACTATTCTGGACCAGATAAAGATTTGGTACGATCACCCTGACCTGATGGCGCAAAAACCTATCTTCTCCTCACCTTTCTGGTTATAATGGAAACCAGTAGAAATTGTAAGTGAATGAAGGTTTGATGATGGTACTCAAACGGATACGTGGACGGCGTGAAGCAGAAGAGGCCATGCGTGAACGGGGACGGCTCCCACCAGGACAATCCCTCACACAGAAGTTCCCAGTTCTGACCTATGGCCCGAACCCCAAATTTAACCCCGCAACCTGGGACTTCCGGGTGTTTGGTGAAATCGAAAACGAGATGAAATGGACGTGGGACGAATTCCTCAAACTGCCCACTGTGATCATCACCACTGATATCCACTGTGTCACCCGTTGGAGCAAATTCGACACCACCTGGGAAGGCGTGCAGTTTCGTCAGATTGCCGAACTGGTTGGCATGAAAGCCACCTGCCAGCATATCATCGCCCATTGTGATTACGGTTACACCACCAATGTGCCCGTTGAGGATATGATGCGCGAAAATGTCCTGCTGGCCTATAAATACGATGGCCAGCTTCTTGAACCCGATCATGGTGCGCCTGTGCGCACGCTGGTTCCCCATCTCTACTTTTGGAAGAGCGCTAAGTTCCTGCGTGCACTCGAATTCAGTGCAGTGGATAAACCGGGCTTCTGGGAAAAGGGTGGCTATCACAATTATGGCGATCCCTTCAAAGAGGAGCGTTACGGACGCCAGGGTTTTTAGACGATTGGTGAGGACATTGCTGCTTGTGTGATATCTTCATTCCCCACACTTGGCTTTGTTCTATCGCCTCGTTGATTTGCTCCAATGTAAACCATTGGCTGATGCGTTCATCAAAAATGGGCATGGAGACCTATCCGAACCGAAAGTTCGCTTTATTTGGGGGCGCTGATGCCCCTATTCACTCAGAGGACGTCTTGATGATAATGTATTATAGGCGAGGAAAAATGCTGTCTACTTACCGTATATAGCCAGAGGGTGGGTAATAACCCAAATTCTGGGGAGTTGAGCGTCAGGTTTGTGGTCTAATCTATGGTAAGTGGACGAAAGGAATTGCTTGATGAAATATGGGGTTCATTTACCGAATTTTGGCGCGTTTGGGGATGCACGGGTGCTGGCTGACCTTGCGGTGATGGCGGAGGAAGCTGGATGGGATGGATTCTTTCTGTGGGACCATTTGCTGTTTTGTGAGTTGGACAAAAACGCCCATGTTGATCCCTGGATTGCGTTGACAGCCGCAGCCATGCAGACCAAGACGATCCAACTGGGCACGTTGGTCACGGCCTTACCCCGGCGTCGCCCCTGGAAACTGGCCCGTGAAAGCGTGTCTTTGCAGAACCTCTCTGGCGGGCGATTGATCTTGGGCGTTGGGTTGGGTGATCCAGCTCAATGGGAGTACGAATTTTTCCATGAAAATGCGGATGTGAAAACTCGTGCCGAAAAGTTAGATGAAGGCTTGATGATTCTGAAGGGTTTGTGGACAGGCGAAACCTTCGGATTTGAAGGCAACCATTACCACCTGGAGGCGATGACGTTCCTGCCCAAACCCATCGCACCGATTCCGATCTGGGTGGGTGGCTACTGGCCCAACAAAGGTCCCTTCAAGCGAGCAGCCCGTTATGATGGTGTGGCCCCAGGGCGCCTCGACGGCGACTGGACGCCGGACTCCTTGCGTACCATGCTGGATTACCTCCAGCAACGGCGCACGCTCGAATCCCCGTTTGAGGTGGTGATGGGCGGGCAGACAAGCGCGGATGGCTCCGATTGGGCAGAGAAAGTTCAGCCCTTGATTGCTGCAGGCGCAACCTGGTGGAACGAAGACATTAGCCCTTTGAGCCGGGGGTGGGGTTGGGATGAATTGTGGAAGCCCTGGGATATCGATCCCTTGTGCAAACGGATTGAAGCGGGACCGCCTCCTGTTAGACCTGCGTCTCTATTGTTATAGCTCCAAGATACCAGGGTCAACTTTCTAGGTTTTGCCATCGTATGGCCACTCGTCTTTTGGTTGCGGCCTGATATACTTACCTCATATTAGTCGTGTTTTCTGGCTTCGTTAATTCTATGACACAGCGTGTTCCCTGGCCTTTCATTGGTTTGTTATTCGTTTTCTGGTTCATCGGCACTCTTAGGTTATCTGACCCCTATTATGGTTTACGAGATAATCTGGAAATCTGGATTCCTGCCGCTGTCCGGAACTTTGAGCGGTATGGGGGGCAGACGATTGGCTATATGGTCACAACCAATCCTGCACCTGTTGATGATCCGCAAGACCTCACATATTACAGTCATCATCCCCCGCTTGTTGTCTGGTTGCCGGCTTTGCTGACCCAGTTGGTTAGCCAGCATGAATTGGGGATACGTTATGTATTTGTTGCAGCAACCATGATTACGCTGAGCGCATTCTATGTGTTTGCTAGACGAGCATTTGATTTGCGGCTTGCGTTTTGGGCGGTCCTGCTCTTTGCACTGACACCAATGACGGCGTACTATCTGACGGGTCATAACCATGATCCGCTTGGTTTTGCTGTTGTGATGTTATTTGGTGCTGTGTTCATGAACTGGTGGCACGTCCCTACTCGTTTACGCACACTAACCCTGACGATTCTGATAATTCTTGCTGTGTGGACGGCGTGGCCCGCCGTGTTTATGGTCGCAGCCATTTGTGCGTTGGTGTTCCATCGGGGATCAATATCCCAGCGTCTTACCGTTATTGGATGGGGTGGGCTAGCCATAGTCTCTTTTTTGAGCATGATGACATATTATGAAATCGTGCGTCCAGGTTCGATTGAGAGTGTGCTTGATGCTTTTGTTTGGCGTACGAGTAACGCATCGCTCTACGTTGGTTCGGAATCGTTCACGGCACTGGATTGGCTTGCTAAAAATAGCCTGGATGTCCTTATTTTTGGATCAATCGGCATTATTGGGCTGGCTCTCATCGGCATGAGATCATTGTGGCGTCGAAGTAGCCATCGTGGACGGGGAATAGTGGTTGCGCTGCTAGGAGGCAGCCTAGCATATCTTATGTTTTTTCGTAATGCTGCCTTTATCCATGTTTATTATAAGTCTTGGCTGCTGCCATCAATGACGTTGGCGTCGGCGGCATCTGTTGTCTGGGTTCGTCCTTATGTACGCCATACTCGTGGCATAATAGATGGTCTAATTCTAGTGACATTTTCGCAATTGATAATTATTCTCGTGATCTTGTTGATGAGTTTTCATCAGCCAGGGCTTGATGCAACCCTCGACTATATGAACACTCGTGTTCATCCAACAACCTCTGTCCTCATTTCTAATGAAAACTGGGAGAAACGGCAGGGATTTGGAAAAGTTATCGCTTTCTACACAGGACGAGAATTCTACTTAAACAAACCCCTGGAGGATATTCTTGCTTTGTCTGATGAACCACTTGTTCATATTGACTGTCTGAAAACACAAGATGAATCTCCAGAACCGATTGCTGTATTGGCGGATAGCTGTACGGTTTGGCTGCATGACCCAGCGGCAGCTAAAACGCCTTAATTTCTTCCCAAACTGAGTTCCCATGAGGTATCAGACTACCTCCATCATCAAGACTTCTCGCGTCCCCTTGTGCTGTTGACTCCCAGGCTGATTTCCAGTATTGTCGTTCATCTGTGTGTTGATGATCTAGTGACATACTCCCACAGCTAAAGTGAACCAAAGGTTCAGTGGGCTTCTGCCGTTGACGCCGGATGCCGCCTGAGCAAGTCAGGTTGGTCTTCTTCCAACTGAGACAGTATGAGTTGATGCCCCAACTCAGATGGGAGTATACTCCCTTGCACCTGAAGGCGCAAGACTTGGAAAGGGGACTACGAACAAGTTGACAGTGGAAATGTAGATGACACCTTCTAAGCTAAAGCTGAACAACAAAAGCGGAGAAGGCATCATCTATGAACAATCATACCGCATTCAGCGAGATGACAAGTCAGCAAGCAATTGAGAAAGCCGAGTCGGTGCAGAGTTTGAGTGAGATGGAGCATACACTGCGTCAGGTGCTTCAGAAATTGGGGAATATCTTATTGCATCTGTGGCTTATGTGGCTTACACCCCGCTATTATTCACCAACCGCAACGTGTCCGCATTGTAGTCAGGAGTCGGTGTATCAACGCCAACGTTGGGGAAAACTCATCACCCTGTTTGGAGATGTGCGGTGTCGTCGGGCCTATTATGTTTGTTCAAGCTGTCATCAAGGACACTATCCATTGGATGAACGATTGGGCTTGCGGCCTAAAGCGATGAGTGCGGAGGTCGAACGACTGGCGGGGATGGTCGGTGTTCAGATGCCTTTCGGCAAGGGACGCGATGTATTTGAAGAATTGACGCTTATTTCTTTGAGTGACCACAGTCTAGGAAAGGCGGCCCAAGCTTATGGCAGAGAAATTGAGAGACAAGAAGGAGAATGGTTGGCTGAAGCTATGGATGGTGATGCGTTACGACGCCGCAACCGCCAACACCCACGCCCCATTCGCTTATATGGCACTTTTGGATGGTGGGCGGGTGCAGACCCGTGCCGCCAAAGGTGAAGAACAGCCCTGGCGCGAACTCAAAGTCGGGGCCTGGTTTACTGCCAAGGGACAACCACCGAAGAAACCAGACGGGAAGTGGTCAATCCAAGCCCAGGACAGCACCTATTATGCTGATATTGCTCATGCCGATGAGTTTGGCGACATCCTGTGGGCAACTGGTGTACAACGGGATGCCCATCATGCGCTGGAATTGATCTTTCTGGGGGATGGTGCCCGTTGGATTTGGGATTTGGTCAGCTTGCATTTTCCCCATGCGATCCAGATTGTCGACTGGTTTCACGCCTGTGAATATCTCGCTCCGGTTGCCAAAATTGTTTTTAAGGAGCAGCACGAGCAGAAACAATGGCTCGATCAGGTCAAAACTGATCGCTGGGAGGGTCAGTTGGATGATGTGATTGCTGCTTGTGCCCAACATGTCGATCCGAACCGTGCAGAAGATCCCGCACAAAAAGCGGTCACCTACTACACCAATAATCGTCTCCGTATGGACTATCCGACCTATCGCGCTAACGGCTATCAGATTGGGTCAGGTACTATCGAAAGTGGGGTGAAGCAAATTGCCAGTCAACGGATGAAAGTCCCCGGTGCGCGCTGGGCACTGCAAAATGCACGCTTAGTCGCCAAATCGCGGGCTGCTTTCTTGTCTGAGCAATGGCAGCACTTTGCTGACAGGCGAACGCATCTAAACAAATGTGCCTGACAACTTGTTCCTACACCCCTTGGAAAGCCCCTTATATCCCACCACCTTCAGGGGTGGGATATAAGGGGCAAACCTATAATGTGGCAGGTGCTCATCACTCTTGGTTTGGTATAGGCAACAGTTTGAGAAACGAAGTTGGATTATCCCGATGCTGTTTGTTCCTGGTGTACTCTGCGGTCCAGATCAGATTTATACGCTTGACCTATGATCCTTTCACCATTTGGTCTCCCTGTGACATAATAGGTAGCGTACCGTCTTCGTAGGAGTAGCGATTGAATGGGACGTCTCGCACGCTTGGCATTGATTTTGGTTTTCCTGGCTGCATGTAGCAGTGAAGGTGTCCCACGTGTCACGCCGACGGTCAGGCCAACCAATACGCCCCTCAATACCGCCGTTGCGCTCGAACCGACACGTACGCCCCTTTTGCAATTTACAGACACCGCCGCGCCAAGCGATACAGCCACCTTCACGCCAACGGCAACATTTACGCTAACGTATACCCCAAATCCAAGTGAAACCCCGACTCTAACGTTCACCCCAACGTTGACCCCTACAACTACAGATACCCCAACGTTGACACCAACGGATACCCCGAATCCAAGCGAAACGCCCACGCCGACGCTTACCCCGATGCCAAGCAGCACGCCGGTTCCACCGACGCATACCCCAAATCCAAGTGAAACCCCGACTCTAACGTTCACCCCAACGTTGACACCAACGGATACCCCGAATCCAAGCGAAACGCCCACGCCGACGCTTACCCCGATGCCAAGCAGCACGCCGGTTCCACCAACGGATACACCTCTACCTATGCCGACACCACTGCCCTTAATTGCTCCTTCGCAGACACCCACGGCGACGTTGACCGCTAGCAATAGGCCGTTGGAACCATCACCTGATTTCACGCGGATTGCTGAATCGATCTGGGCGACACAGACAGCCTTTTTTGAGCTGCAAGTGCCAGACCCCCCCACAGCATCGCCGCCGACGTTAGATGTGACGCCGACATTTGTCACGGCGGATGCCAGGACGGCCCTGCCAGAAGACCTGGGTATCTTTACCCCTGTGCCCGCGTCGATTACGTCTGAACCGGAGTTCATCTTGACGAACACGCCCACACCCGCATCGACAGTTGCGATCAGTATAGCGATTCCAGCAACAATTGCAGTGGTAGATGTGCCCGTTTCGCCACCTGTTGGTAACAACACCGGGCCAATTACCTTTGCCTTGACGACGGATGGCTCTGGCGATGTAACGCTAGGTGGATTCAACCTGTTCGATGGCTCAGTGTTGTTGTTTGCCCGCAATCCGGTGAATCCAGCGCAGTATGTCCTGACCAATACATCCGGGACATTATATGTGGTAGATGAAGGTGGGGCACAGCGTCTGAATACCTCGCCGTTTTCTGAGTTCGAAGCCTTCTCACCGCAGGAGAATCAATACTTTGTGACTGAGGTGGAGTGGGCACCAGATGGTCGATTGCTGGCCTATATTATTGATGGAGGTCAGCATTCCAACCCGACCAATGAAGATGGTGTTCACTTCTACAATCCAGCGACGGGTCAATCAACACCTCTGCTGCGCGATGCGCCTTACGAATCGCATCCAGGTTATCAGACTGGGGGCACGCGCGACTTTCTGAGCCGAACCGAGAGCATCGCTTGGTCGCCACAGAGTGATGTGATTCTGGCACAGACACGCATGACCGATGATTGGGCAGATGGTCAGGGTGTGTTGTTTGTCCTTTCATTGGGGCAAGACGCCAGCATACAGCCGCCTGTGCTACGCTATGACTATGGATCGTGGACCCGGGGCGGCGACCAGATAGTTGTTAGTGGACGCAGATCGGATGGGTTGGTCATTGTCGGTGTAGTTAATCGAGATGGTAGCGGTGAGCAGATTGTGTTGAATGCCTCCTCAATTGGATTGTGGGCGCAGGATGCCGTGCAGCGCCCCAATGGGCAGTTCTTCGCGCTGGGTCGACCGGAAGCGGAAGGGGGGCGCAACGGGCCAATGCGAATCTATAATCAAAACGGACAGGCTGTCACTGGTGACATTGGCTCCGCACCGCCGCAGCGGGTGGATTGGGCACCGGATGGCAGCGCAGTCCTGGTGACAGCCGATGGACGACAGTATCTGGCCTCGATTAAGGGCACTGTGCAAGAGATCACAGGCAGGGTTGGCGGTGGTGCAGTGAGTTGGGTACGGGGCGGCTTACCGCCGGGAAGTGCCGCACCTGCGGCCAGTAACAATTTTGTCCCGTCGGGTGTGGTGGAAGGGAGCCGTTTTATCCCAGGCCAGCAGTTGCGCGTATTATCGGTTGATGGACTGCGGATGCGGAATCAACCGGGGTTATCTGGCGGACAGGTGAGTAGCGTTCTGCCTGGTGAGTATGTTGCCATTCTTGCAGGGCCCGTTAATCTGGACAATATTGAATGGTGGCAGGTGCAAAACGCCAGGGGTGATGTTGGTTGGTTGGCGGGTGAGATCAACGGCTTCTCAACATTGGGTGAGTGAACGTCTTGATTGTTCGATTCGTCGTTGCATTCAGCTTTGTTCTCATCATCCTATCCCTGGGGGGGATCTGGATATTTGCCCAGATTGGTGTGATCTGGCAGGGCGATATGCTGGCTTTTGTCTCTAATCGAGCAGGAAACACCGATATTTTTGTGGTCGATCTACGTTGGCGGATTGACCACAACCTAACACAGCATCCAGCGGCGGATTATCAACCCGTGTGGTCACCGGATGGTACGATGCTGGCCTTCGTTTCGGAACGAACTGGGAACCCTGACGTCTACATTCTGGAACTGGGCAGCGGTGAATTCTGGTCTCCTGTACCTCATCATCTGGCAGATGGCAAGCCATCGTGGTCGCCAGATAGCCAGCGGCTGGTCTTTGAATCACATCGCAGCCAGGAAACTTTACCTATTGGGGTGAAGGTAGATACACGAGAAGTGATGGTGGTGTATGTAGATGGGAGCAACCTTCAGAATCTCTCCAATGACAACTTCCAGGATTGGGACCCCCATTGGTCGCCGGATGGTAAACAGATTGCCTTTGTCTCGGCACGTCATAGCCAGCCGGGGATCTTTCTGATTGATGTGGCAGGCGACCAACAACCGCGCTATGTCTATGGTGGGGAGCTTCGGGACTATCATGACTTGCGTTGGTCACCGGATGGGACGCGATTGGTGCTGACTTCGCTTGATGATATTCACATCCTTGATCTGGAGAATCCGCAGCTAATTAACCTGACGGCTGATCTAGCTGTCAACGATCTCCCTGAGTGGTCGCCCGATGGAAAACGCATCGCCTTCGTGACCCATCGACAAGACGGCACCGAAGTGTTTGTGTTGGATATCGAACGGGGTCAACTGCGCAACCTCAGTCAACATTTTCGTGATGATAATGACCCAGCCTGGTCGCCGGATGGCGTAAGGATTGCGCTGGCATCTAGCCGCAACGGGCCACTCAATATCTATGTTTTCTCGGCAGATGGTGAAACGATTCAACAGGTGACCAGACACAATGCGCTCGATTGGAACCCTGTATGGCGGCCTTGAAATGGACGGGGCTAATTGAATGAGCCTCTTAATCTTTACAGGTTGCCCCGTAAAGCCCCCAGGTTTTAACAGTGGGATATAAGGGGCTTCAGAGTGCTTGAGCAGGAGAAAGAGTATTTCAAACATGTCGATAGAAGTCCGCAAGACCTACAAATAGAGGCTGTACCAGAACACCAAGCGCAACCGACATCTGCAGCAGCAGATGAATGTCGCTGGCCTGATCTGGAACCATGCCCTGGCTTTGCAGCGTTGCTCCTATCGGCTGACAGGCAAACACATGGGCTTATCGCGGATGCAGTGCCACATCGCAAAGTTGCGGATGAAGAGCACTCGGCTCTCAGGCAACCCAGGAGGTATTGCAGCGACAAGAAAAGCCTACGAACGCTTCTTCAACAAGCAAGGCGGCCTCCCACACTTCCGAAAGGTGCAGAAGTTCCGATCATTCACGCTCAAACAAGCAGGCTGGAAACTGCTGGACAGCGAACAGAAGTATGGTCGGGTTTGTATCGGCACGAAAGTCTACAAGTTTGTGCATCACCGCCCGATGTAGGGCGATATAAAGACCTTGACGATCAAGCGTGATACAGCAGGCAGATTGTGGATATGCTTCTCAGTGGTGGAACGATTTGTGGCGCAGAAGGAAGCCAGCACGGGTCAAAGCGGCGGCTTCGATTTTGGCCTCAAGACGTTTCTGACCAGCGATGAAGGGCAACAGATCGACATGCCTTGGTTCTACCGGGATGATCTGCCCCGTCTGCACAGCATCCAACGACAGCTGTCGAAGAAGGTCAAAGGGAGTGCCAATCGGCAGAAGGGGAAGCATCACCTCTCTCGTCGTCACATTCGGATTGATGACCAGCGGCGCGACTTCCACTTCAAGCTGGCTCATGCGCTGTGTGACCAGTATGACATCCTGTGCTTTGAAGACCTGAACATCAACGGGATGAAGCGTTTGTGGGGACGCAAGGTGAGTGATCTGGGCTTTGCACAGTTGATGAACATCCTGGAGTGGGTGGCCTTCAAGTGCGGTAAGCGGGTGGTCAAGCTAGACCGTTGGACGCCGACGACCCAGGTCTGTTCTGGCTGTGGTCAGAAGCACAAGCTGGCACTAAAAGACCGTGAGTTAAACTGCGCTTGTGGCTTGGTCATAGACCATGACCACAACGCAGCGAAGAATATTCTTGAGGCGGGGCATCGCCCTGATTTATTTAGGCGGTGTCCGGCGTTCATGGCAGAAGCCCACTGAACCTTCTGGTTCGCCTTTTGCTGTGGGAGTATGTCACAAGCAGGTAATAAAGTACTACCTTTACGATCTTACGTTAAGGGTTGCCATTGTCAGGTTACAATGAAATGAGAGTCTTGGTTCACTTGGAAACCCTGTACCCGTGATTTTGAACTGAGTGAGTAGGATTAGATGGCAAAGAAGGTCACACTTCATCTGAAGCCGGAAATTGTTGCCCGTGCATTGGAGCTTGCTGAGCAATCGGGGCGCCATATTGAGGAAGTCCTAGCCGATTGGCTCAATCAATATGCAGATAATTTGCCTGTCGAAACGCTTTCGGATGCTGAAGTGTTGTTATTGTGCGATTTTGAGATGGATCCGACGGCTCAACTTGAAATGCGCGATTTGCTCTATTGTCACCGGGAACGACCCTTAAGTGAAACAGAGAATGTCCGATTGGAGGAGTTGCTTCAAATGTATCGGCGTGGTATTGTCCGTAGAACGAAAGCAACCGAGGTTGCCATTGCCAGGGGGTTGCGACCCATCTAACCAGGAGATGATCTGTTATGACTGACGAACAGTTCGACAATCTCATCAATCAACTCAACGACCCGAAGAAGCGTGAAGCTGCCATTGAACAGCTTGCACCCCTCAAAGACCCTCGTGCTGTGCTCCCACTGGGCAACATCATCCGCCAAAATCGAAACGACCATGCCTTTGCCTATTGGGCCCGTCAGAAGGCGGTGGAGGCGTTGGTGCAAATTGAAGATCCACGTGTGCTTTCACCCTTGTTGATTGCCCTAGAAGATGAAAACTCAGCCGTGAAGATCAGCGCTGCTCGTGCCATCGGGCAACTGAGCAATCCGATCGCTGCCGAAGACCTCCTGCGCTTGTTTAAAGATAGTAGCGCCGATGTGCGGGTGGCTGCTGTGCAAGCTTTGGGACAGTTGGCAGCCGATGCCGAAGTTGACCTGGCAGCGCTCATCCCCTTACTGGCAGACCTTGATGACAATGTTCGTGATGCTGCTGAGGGGGTGCTGGTGCAGTTGGGGGGCAAAATACAAGCCATGCTAATCGATGCGCTCACTGATCCTAACAGCACAATACGGGGTGCAGTTGCAACCATCTTGGGCAACATCAAGCATCAAGATGCCGTCATGCCACTGCATCAGGTCTATGTAAATGACGAGAGTGATTGGGTGCGTAGTCGGGCAAAGCGGGCACTAGATCAACTGCCGGATCTTGAAATCGTGGTTCCGCGCCCCAAGGAGCCTGATATGCAAGTTCCGCAAACACGCAATACACTAGATATCGTCCGGGAGCAAGCACCAAAGTCCTGGCCTGACCCCATACCGCCGGAACGCAAATATACCCCGACGATCTTGTCTGCAAAGGACATCTTTTCGATGCTGGATGCGTTGGATGTACGCCTCATCAATGGTGAAATCAGCCAAGATCTCTACCAGCACATGGTCAAAAAGTGGACGGCACGCCTCGATTCCTTGCCGATGGATGACGCTTAATACGGTATGAACTCCGATGTGACACTCCGCACGGACTAAAGCGGCAAGCGGTTCTCGCTATACCAGCCGAGCCATTTCCCCGGTGCCAACGGGACTACGCTTTCCCCATACATCGATGGGGTGACGATACGTTGGTTTAGGTGCTGGATAGCGCCCTAATTCATCAAACGCATAGCGGGAAGCGATATTTGCCGCGCCAACGACATCTCGGTGAAAAACACCGCCACAATTCGGACACGCGAAAATGCGCCCTTTGGGTTTGTGGCGTTGCCTACAGGAGGGACAAGTTTGTGAGGTGTAGGCTTCTGAAACCTTGTCGTTCACTTCAATACCGACCTCAGCCGCTTTGTAGCCGATGTATTTGCGCATCGTACCGTGTGACCAATTCGCGATCTTCTGCTGAGACTTCTTGTTCAGTCGCTTGCCGTCCGCTAGATCTCGCACATCACCCATCGCCAGCAAGCCAATCGCCCGTTCTTGCGCCCAATCCACAACAGACCGCGCAATTTTGTGTTCGATGTCGCGCTTTTGTTGGCCGCATTGTGCCAGAAACCGACGCTTCCGCGCCTGCAACTTCCGCCACCGACGTGACCCCCTCTGATAAGTTGCCAACTTTGCATCAATCGAGGCAATCCGTTTGTTGCGCCCTTGATTGAGCGCCCGTAACTCCCGACAGGATACCACGCAGGCCTCAACGCCATCGGTGATAACAGCGGGGTGCATCTCTCCCAGGTCTATCCCTGCCATAGACTGACCGGTTGGCTCAGGTTGCATCCCATTATCGACCACCACATGCCAGCTATAGTGAAAGGTGGACTTGTTAAACACCAGCCGCACTTCACGGATAAACGATTGCGGCAGGACATTGAGATGCTGAGGAAGTTTTACCGCCACTCGTTCTAAGCCTCTGGCAACAGACAGATACATGATCCCCTGATAGACCTTGTACACACCGCTATCTTTCCAAACCGTTGTACGGAAACGACGGCGTTTGTACGGGAATCGCACCGCATCATCACCCTGCTTGCGCTTGGTATGAACTTGGCGTGCGGCTTTATAGAAGGCTTGTTGGGCCGCGTCGATGCTATGAGCATGAAGTAACTTTGCGGTATCGGCAGCGTAGTTGTCGTTCAGCTTTTCAGCCGCGCCTTGCCTGAGCCATATCCCTTTTTTGCGATAGATACGCCAGTGTTCCACCATCACGGCAGTGTAGATGCGTGCTGATTCCATGTTCAGCGCGTCCGCTTGAGATTGTGGAAGTTGACACGCGAATTGATAGGTGCGTATACTCATCGTCCTTTTTGCGCCTCAACAGATCGCTTAATTGTTTCTGCGCTCACTTTACCTGCCGTTGACGCAAAATAGCTTCGTGTCCACATTGAAGGCAGTTTCAACAGATGGCGATGTTTCTTCCTGAGTGTGCGCGATGTAACACCTTTACACTCTTTAACCACATCAGCAGCGGACACGGTAGGAAACACACGCACAAACAAGTGGATGTGGTCCGGTTGTATTGCTAGCTTAACTATCTCCCACCCCTTTTGCTGGCATTTTTGCGTGATTAACTCACGGCAGTCCGAAGCAACAGCATCGCGCAACACAGGTTTACGCCGCTTAGGTGTCCAGATGAGATGATAAACAATGAGGTAAACTCGGTGTTCGTCGCGCTGATATTCCATGAAACCACCCGTTGATTTATGCGTCTGACTATACACTAAAACCAGACAAAACGCCTGATGGTGGCCTATTTTGCCCGACAAGTTTCCCGATGCAAAATCCAGCCTCACATCTGGCGGGCTAAAGCCCACGAGAAACCCGCCTAACCACTGCCATTCAAATCGAACCAGAGGTTCGCCGTGGCTTGCGGCGGGTTCAAAACCTGTCAAAATATGCTGTCGTGGGGGCACATAATTACTTTTTGGTCTTCTTCGGTTTGAGTGTTTTGGCATATTCGTGGCTCATGGCGAGATAGGGCGCGAGTTCATCGAGATTGCGCAGCAGGTCAGCGGGCACTTCGACATATTCTTTCATCATCGCGCCATAATTGGTGAAGGGCTGTGAATTGTATCTTTCAACAAATGCTTCGCGTTCGGCTTTGCCGAGGCGTAATCCCAATCTTCCCGCTTTTGAGAGCATCGTGTACATGTTGCCGTTGAGTGAGGTGTAAGGCAGTTTCTTGCCCCCTTTCAGTTCAACTTCTGGGTGGGTATCGATCAATTGTTTATAGAGATTAATGATTTCCAGAGGGACTTCGTCGGGCGCCTGGCTCATGATTATGGCTCCTGGATGGGTAAGTAGATAAGCCCATGATAGCATGAACTTGCGCGTTGTGCGAACAAGCGTTCTTTTGTGCGAGGTATATGCCAGATAAATTTCTGCCTTCCGCCATCAAGAATTCGGAAGCATCAATCAGAACTCCTCATTACTTCAATCGACATACATCCTTCCTCTGGTTACACTTATCCCTACTTGAATAAAAAGGGGATGAATTCATGCGGGACCTGCTCGAACCACTCAGCCCATATGCCATGCGACCACCATCGGAAGCGCCGCCGGAGATTTTGCCATCTGATCCCCATCATGATTGGAACCTGAAGAATACAGCCTGTCGTGTCCTCGGCTACTTAATGGCTAAGATGCCAGTTGATGAGAACCTGCTTGAACTGGCGGATTATCTGCTGACCTTTACTACCCTAGGGCGCGACGGCCTAAGCGACACGATGCTGTTGAATGGCACCGCATTGGCCTTATGTGGGTATGTCGCAGAAGGGCAGCACAAGGCAGCCTCTCTCTGGCGTATGGTCGGCAGTGCCCGTGTTGCTAGTTGCGCCCATATGCGCAAGGCCGCCGTTGATGATATGATCCTGGTGGACTGCCTACGGGTGGTGACTAGGGTCGCTGATGAGTTGAATCTGCCTGTGCTGGCTGACCTCATCACCCTGAACGAACGCATGTTTGGGGCCGGGTTGAATCATGATCGGGCCGAACGCCTGCACGTTTCGGAAGTAGCCTATCCCAGCTTTATGTCTGATCCTGTCCCTATTGAGGAAGTGGGTACCCTGTTACGGAATCGCCCCTGGATGAAGGATGCTATCGCGTTGGAACTTCTGGATTCACCCGATATGAAAGAAGCTGACTTGCTGCTGAAGAATATTGTAACATTGCGGGCGCATATGTTGGTGCGGCATCAGTTTGGCAGCGATATTGACTGGCATCTGCGTTTATTCGACGATCTTGAATCGACAGTGAGTCTCAATCATCATCAGTTCTTGCCCAATCTGGCAGCGGCTTATCGTAAGACAAATGATATCGCTTATGCCGAAAAGGCGGCCTGGTTGCTGCGCTCGTTTTATTATCAGACGGCGATCCCCAATCATTGGCAGCAGCGTAATCAGCTTGGGCCCTGGCGCACGCTGGAAGTGGGAACTCGACAATGCAATATGTGGCCTGTTGTCTTGGGGCTTTTGGGGGATAGTGAGCCGTTTACATCCCAGATGCACGCCATGATCGGCCGTTCCCGACTAGAACATATCCACTGGCTGTTGGCGTTTTGTGGCCATCCTAATAACTGGTTCCAGGTCGAATCGTCGGGGTTAGCGGTGGCGGCCTTGTTCTCGCCAGAACTCGAACTCGCCGATGCTTATCTGCGGGTGGCGATGCGGCGGTTGCTGTGGATCAATCGTTTTGCTTATTATGACGATGGTTTCCAATTTGAATTGACCCATAGTTATCATGTTTTCCCCACGCGTTCGATGTATACCGTTGTACGGGCAGCAAAGGCACGGGGCGTACAACTGCCGCAGATGTTCACCAGCTTGATCGAAAAGGCCCACGAGATGTATGTTTTCGCGGTGCAGCCCAACCATATCTTACCCATGTTCAACGACTGTAATCCCAACCCGGTTGATCCTGCACCCTATCTCAAAGCAGCTGCCGATACGTTTGAGCGCGATGATTTCTTGTGGGCAGCAACACACGGCGCAGAAGGCACCTCACCCGACCCTACTTCACACGCTTGGGAGTCGGCTGGCTTGTATCTAATGCGGGATAAATGGGGCGAGGATGCCCAATATCTCCATTTTGATGGGGCGGCCTGGGGGGCATCCCATCAACATGAAGACAAGCTCAACTTTGTGCTCTATGCCGAAGGTCGCTTGCTGATTGGTGATCCTAACATTTACAGCTACTCCATGACCGAACTGACTCATTACTTCCGGTCATCGCGGGCCCATAATGGGGTGATGATTGATGGTATGGGGCAAGCGCGGCGGGTTAACCCCGATGCCCGCCTCGTCACAGAAGGGCAGAACGAGTGGGTGAGTGAAGATGAATTTGACTTTGTGAGCAGCGAGTATCTGGAAGGGTTCGCGCCCAATCCCTACACAGGTGAGCGCTTCAACCTGGATGTTGAAGTCGATAAACGGTTTGCACATCGCCGAGCTATCTTTTATGCTAAGCCCACCGAGTCGACCCCAGGCTATTGGATTCTGTCGGATTTGATAACCGGCGAGAGCAACGAGGTCCACACATTAGAGCAAATTTTCAAGATTGCCCCCATCTATAATCTGGGCAGCGTGCAACCGATCCAAGCAGGTAAGGTGACGATTACACCGAACCGCATTATAACAGAAGACGCCGGACTGGGTAATCTGGCGATTTTGCCGCTGGATAGGGATCATGTGGACATCCGCAAGCAAAAGGGCGAGACCAACCCGGCACGCGGTTGGTATGGCGTCCAGGGCGAGTTCCCAGCCTGGGATGTGACGCTGGAGACTAAACGTAGATTGCCCGCTCGGATGGATGCCGTACTGTTCCCTTTAGCAGCCGAACAGACAGCCACTCCAACGGTGAAACGCCTGTATAGCGACGATATAATCACAGCCTTTTCGATTAAGGGGGCGGGGATTGACGATTTATTCGTCCTGAGCGAAGAAACCGATACCGAGATCACCTTAGGCAAGGTCATGTTTGAGGGGCGGGCTCTCCTTTTGCGGCGTTCACCCACGCTTCAGACCTTGGCTGTAAAGGCAGCGGTTTTGCAGCTTGATGGGCAGGATGTTTTGTCTTGATTAGATGCTATAATCACGTCGGCAAAACCTGAAAAGGAGATTTTATTTTGACCACACTCCAATTGCAAGCGATTAACACCATTCGCACGCTCTCGATGGATGCCGTACAAAAGGCCAATAGCGGGCATCCGGGGTTGCCAATGGGGGCTGCGCCGATGGCCTATACGTTGTGGATGCGTCACCTGCGCCACAATCCCAAGAACACTCACTGGGCGAATCGTGATCGCTTCATCCTGAGCGCAGGACATGGCTCGATGCTGATTTACAGCCTGCTCTACCTGACGGGTTATGACCTGTCGTTGAATGAGCTCAAGAGCTTCCGCCAGTGGGGCAGTAAAACGCCCGGTCATCCCGAATATGGTGAAGTCCCTGGCATAGAAACGACGACTGGCCCGTTGGGACAGGGCGGCTCAAATGCAGTGGGGATGGCCTTGGCCGAGGTGTTTTTGGGAACTTATTTCAACCGCAGTGGGCATCAGGTTGTCGATCATTACACCTATGCGCTGGTCAGCGATGGCGACCTGATGGAAGGGGTCTTGATGGAAGCCTCGGCATTAGCAGGTCATTGGGGATTAGGCAAGCTTATCTTCCTCTATGATGCCAACGACATTACGCTTGATGGCAAGGCGGACATGACCTTTACTGAGGATATTGCCAAACGTTATGACGCCTGGAATTGGCATGTCCAGGCCGTCAGCGATGGCAACGATGTCGAGGCGATTGATGTGGCTATCAAAACAGCACAGGCGACTACGGATAAGCCCAGTATCATCATCGTCAAGACCATCATCGGCTATGGCAGCCCCAACAAGGCTGGAACCAGCAGCGCCCATGGCTCACCTTTAGGCCCAGATGAGGTCAAGCGAACCAAAGAAGCGCTTGGCTGGCCTGATGAGGATTTCTATATTCCGGGTGAAGCACTTGAACATTTCCGCGAATCAATCAAACGAGGTGCACAGCAAGAAGCCGCCTGGACAGAAATGTTCAATGGCTGGCGGGCGGGCTATCCTGAACTGGCAAAAGAGTGGGATGCACTGATGGCGGGTGAACTGCCGGAAGGCTGGGATGATGACATGCCTTCGTTCCCGGTGGATCAGACTGTTGCAACGCGCAATGCTTCTGGCAAAGCATTGAATAGCATTGCCAAAAACATCCCAACTATGATCGGTGGCGACGCGGATCTGGCAGGCAGCACCAAGACGCTCATTGACGGCGAAGCTTTCACCGAGCAAGGCAACCCCGCCGCCCGCAACCTGCGCTTTGGGGTACGAGAACATGCGATGGGCGCAATTGTGAATGGGTTGGCCTTACATGGTGGCATCGTCCGGCCTTATAGCGCGACTTTCCTGACCTTCAGCGATTACATGCGGCCCGCGATTCGGTTGGGGGCGTTGATGGGGCTCAAAACAGCTTATGTCTTCACACATGACAGCATCGGTGTAGGCGAAGATGGCCCAACGCATCAACCTGTGGAGCAAGTCATGTCTTTGCGTAACATGCCGTTCCTCTATGTGTTCCGGCCTGCTGATGCTACTGAAACCGCTGCTACATGGCGCACCTCTATGACGCTTGATGGCCCGACGACGCTGATCTTCACACGCCAGAACTTGCCTGTACTGGAAAATGCAGAATGGGTACATACAGGTGTGGCACATGGGGGCTATACGCTTGCAGACTGTGAAGGCACGCCCCAGGTCATCCTGGTGTCATCTGGCAGCGAAGTACACATTGCGCACGAAGCCTACAAGTCCCTTATCAACGAGGGCATCAACGTTCGTTTAGTCTCAATTCCTTGCTGGGAATTATTTGAGGAGCAGGACGATGTTTATAAAGAGAGCGTGCTACCAAGTGAAGTTGAAGCACGAGTCAGCATTGAAGCCGGTGTAACGCTCGGCTGGCAGAAATACACCGGCCTGAAGGGTATCAACATCGGTGTTGATCAGTACGGTGCGTCCGCGCCCTATGCCAAAATCTACAAGGAATATGGCCTGACAGCCGAAAAGGTCATCGAAGCGGCGAAGAGCCTGCTTTAGCGAGTTAAGATGGTGTCCAGCCGATAAATGATCGCCACAAAGGAACTACACTGCGATTGTGGTTTGGTCATAGACCGTGACCACAACCCAGCATAGAATATGCTTGAGGCGGGGCATCGCCCCAATTATGAGAATGGCTCTAAGCCAATGCGTTGATTGCGGTCACTGTTTGAAATTTGTGCTATAATCGGCAGATCATTTGTGCTGCTCAGGCGAATGCTCTATGACTGTTGATGAATTGCTAGAGAACTACCCCCAATTGGTTCGGGACCTGGTGCTCAAGATCCGCAAGCTTGTGCAAGAACTGATGCCGCCCGATACGATTGAAACCGCAACCAATCACAAAGTCATAAACTACAGCACACCTGCTGGGCAGATGAAAGGCATGATTGCCTATATCGCACCGCTGAAAGATTCGGTCAATCTGGGCTTTAGTGATGGCGTAGATTTACCCGATCCTGAAAGATTGCTGAAAGGGACGGGCAAGCGGCTGCGTCATATTAAGTTCAAATCGAGCGAGGAATTCCAGATCCACATCGGGGCGGTACGGGCACTGCTGACGGCTGCCATCGAGATGAAGTCACAGGGTTAGTTGTATTCCAAAATAAGGAAGGTCTCACTTGAAGCTTTACTCATGGAATGTGAACGGTATTCGTGCCAATTATAAGAAAGGCATGATGGATTGGTTCAATAACATCCAGCCGGATATTCTTGGTGTTCAGGAAACCAAAGCCCATCCCGAACAACTGACGGATGATTTACGTGCCCCAGAAGGCTATCATACCTATTGGGCAAGTGCGGCCAAAAAGGGCTACAGTGGCGTCGGCCTTTATAGCAAGGTGGAGCCGAAGTCAGTGCAGATTGGCCTGGGGATTGAGGAATTTGACGATGAAGGTCGGACAATTGTTGCAGAATATGATGATTTTACTCTGCTGACGGCCTATTTCCCCAATGGCAGCCGTGATCACAGCCGCGTCCCTTTCAAGATGCGCTATAAAGAGGCGTTTCTGGCGTATTGCAACACCCTACGGGAACAGGGTCAATCGGTGATCTTTTGTGGCGATATCAACACCGCCCATAACGAAATTGATCTGGCACGTCCAAAATCTAACACCAAAACAACAGGCTTTTTGCTAGAAGAACGCGCCTGGATTGACAAAGTGATCAAACAGGGTTACGTTGATATTTTCCGTGAACTCAACCCAGATTTGGAAGGAGCCTATAACTGGTGGTCAAATCGCAGTGGTGCACGCCAACGCAACGTCGGTTGGCGTATTGACTTCTTCTTTATCTCCGATGATTTGCGAGATCGTGTCGAGACAGCGGCGATTCATGCGGAAGTGATGGGTTCCGATCATTGCCCGATTAGCCTGACCTTAAAATAGATATGATGGATCGTCTGATGAAACGAAAGTCGCGCATCAAATGAGAATTGCTTTAGCTTCGGATCACGCTGGATTCCCCCTTAAACAACATCTGGCTGGTTACTTGTCCCAACAGAATCATGATGTGCTTGATCTAGGTGTCGATACAGACAAAGTGCGTGCCGATTACACCGATGCGGCTGCCAATGTCGCCCAAGCGGTACTAGATGGTCGGGCGGAACGCGGCATTCTGGCCTGTGGCAGCGGTGTCGGTGCGAGTGTGGCTGCGAACAAATTTAAGGGTGTCTACTGTGCTATCTGTCACGATACCTACAGCGCCCATCAAGGTGTGGAGCATGACAATATGAATATCTTGGCGGTGGGGGCACGCATCATCGGGCCAAGTCTGGCGGAAGAGATTGCGGAAGCGTTTCTTTCAGCAGAGTTCGTTAACCAAGATCGCTATTTGCGCCGCTTTCAATTGTTGCAAAGCTTTGAGGACAAATTCGGAACTTAAACCTGGGGCAGCACAACATGGATTTGACGGCTGGGTCGTGATGGCATCGTCTTTGGGATTTGTAGCCGGAGTGATATGCTTGATCTTCTATTAGGGTTGGCCCTGCAAAACACACTAGCATCAGACAAACCTGGGGGTCGCCTATTGGCCTTTGATCTCTATAACACGGGCGTTGATGGCTGCCTCCAGGCTGCTGTCTGATAGATCAAGTTCAAGAGCTTGTTCATAATCCACAAGTGCAGCATCCAAATTACCCAGTTCATAATGGGCATCGCCGCGTAGAGCGTAGAATTGTGATTCGGAATAAAATCGGGGGTCTCCAGTCAGCAAATCAATCGCTGTCGTGACATTTTCTATGACACGCTGATAGTCTTCTTGATGAAAGAAAATCTGCCCGCGCTCGAAAAAGTGGCCAGGTTCGCGTAGATCATCAAAGCCCATTTCATGCATCCAGCCGCAAATCACCGGGCCATCATGCCCATCTTCAATGGGGAGTATACCCTCTTCCTGTGGCAGTCCATTGAAGCCGCGCAAATAACCCATCTCACCGTCAATTTGCTTGCGGGCTATCGGTGAAAGCTCAGCATCCCCCACGGCAATAGCATGAATGTGAATAGGGGAATTGGGATAGAGCTCACCTGTGTCGCGTAACCAGGCCGCAAAGCCCGCAATCCGCAGCGCCTCGACCATCGGCTCAATTTCGTCGGTCAGCACACGCCAATCGATATAACTGCGCACAGAAATATCTACCGCACCGCCACCATCATGTGTGCCGAAACTGGCTGATACACCACCCAGATTATAGCTGCCTTGGGTGATGGCCTGCCGAAAATTGATGAATTCGCCACCATTGGCTTCATAAATGCGCTGGGCATTATCCAGCATCGCCAATGTGCGTTGATTGAGGGTAGCATAGCCTAACTGCACTTGAACATAGTCATCCGGCGGACGCGCACATCCGGCGGGTTCCACGTTGCCCGTGCTATCCATAAGATAGGGGCGCTCATCCACCATGATGAGTGCGCCACGTGGTTCTAGCCAGTATTCATTTACACGGCCTTCTGCTACCCATCCGATGAGGCCGTCCGTTTCAACTTGCCACCAGACATAACCTTCGTTGCAGCGAGGGCCATCCATCACCCCAACCAGCAGACCTTCCAACAGGACACCGAGCCGTGCCTGGGCTGTTGAGGGTTCACCCCGCAGATTAAGTTGAGTGGTCGTACTGGATTGTTCATCTATGATCTGTTGTGGTGATAGGTAACCAGCAAAGTCAGCAGGGCATTGGTATGGTATGTCCTGTGCGCTTGTGGGGATGAGCAACATGTAGAAGCATAATATGAGGAATAGGTTTTTTAGCATGATGAACCTAAAGCGTTGTGACAAATCATTCCTAGCATACCATGAACCCATCATTGAAAACTAACGTTATAATACTGCTATGAAAAATTACTTTGACTATGCTACTGTAGCCGAGCGTTACGCCGCCAGCCGACCCTATTTTCATCCCCAAGTCATCAAGCGTATTCGCGCTTCCCTTGGCCTCAACCAACTGTTGGCACAGGCCAATCTTGTGTCGCCCTCAAAGCTATTGCCAAACAGATCACTGGACTAGACGCTTCATTGGATATGTTGGCACAAACGCAACCCGATACACAGATCAACTGGGTCAATTCGCGTTGGAGCTGTTGCCCATCACGGATGCATCAATTGATCTGGTAACAACCTCGCTGGCTTTCCACTGGTTTGATCGCATCTGTTTCATGCCCGAAGTCCAACGAATGCTCAAGCCGGGGGCGTGGCTGGTTATCTATCACAACCGCTTTTGCGGCGACATGCTGGAAAACTCTGCGTATCTCGAATGGCAGGGTGACCACTATGGCAAGTGCTATCCCGCACCTGCCCGTTATCATGAACCCCTGACCGATGATGACCTGAGGCGCTACAGCTTTAGTTGTTTAGAGCATGAAGACTACATTAATTATGTCACATTCACGCCGGACTCATTGACCCAATATATGATGACCCATAGCAACGTGACGGCTGCCATCACCAAATGCGGTGAGAATCCGCAAGACATCTATCGATGGTTACTCGAATCTGTAATGCGGTATTTTGTTGCGGAGGCGGGTACGTTCAAGTTTGGTGGCACAATCGATTACTTTCAGAAGGCCGGGACAAATTATGAACAGTGATGAGATCAAACCCCTAGGCAAACAAGCCTATTCTGGCCCTGATGGTGCCGATCGCATCAGAGCAACAACTAGGCCCATCTCGTTCCCTATTTTTGAAGCAGCGCTTACGATATCTATGGCTTGGGTGCACAGTTAATTATTGAACTGGAAATTGCCGGAGCCTTAATACCTGAAAGGAAGAGCCTTGACCGTCAACTGGCAGCAAACGAACACCATTTTTGAGATTACGCTCAATCGACCTGAAAAACGCAATGCCATGAACCTAATGATGATGGATGGCCTGACGGAAGCCATCCGTGCGGCGGAACAGGCCGAAGGTGTACGAACGGTGATTGTTAAAGGGGAGGGCCAGGCTTTCTCGGCTGGTATCGACCTAATGGGATTCCCAGAGATTGCCGCACGTTTCGGAGAGAATTGGCAAACAAATCTATTGCCCCTCACGCACTACATGCAGGATGTCTTCAATCGTTATGAACGCAGCTATCTGCCTGTCATCGCGCTACTACATGGGCATTGTTTAGGTATGGCGTTAGAGTTTGCACTAGCCTGTGATATGCGTATTGTGGCAGAGGGTACGAAGCTTGGCCTGCCGGAGACTCGCCTTGGCTTGATACCCGATGTTGGGGGGACAACCCGCCTGACCCGTCTGATTGGGCCAGCCCGTGCCAAAGAACTCATCATGACCGGGCGCACCTTTGATACAGCTCTGGCAGAACAGTGGAACATGGTTAACAGGGTTGTTCCGGGCGAGCAATTGACATCTGCTGGATGTAAACTGGCGGATGAACTGACACAGGCTGCCCCTTTGGCGGTGGGTTATGCCAAAAAGGTCATTAATGGTGTAACGGCACTTGAACATGGCCTGGAACTGGAAGCCTGGGCACAGGATCTGCTGATTAAGACCGACGATTTTCAGACAGGTGTTCAAGCCATGCTGACTCAGCAGAAACCAGAGTGGAGGGGACGATAATGAACTCTAAATGTCAATGGCCTCACCACCCTTAGCCGCGAAATGTATCCAGGTTTAGTACTTCGATATACCTCTAGAATAGATTGAAACTGCGCTCATACGCTTTCCTTATATCGTGGCGATTGTTTTTATATTGTACGAAAATCTTCCGAGAAGGTAACGTTAATTCTACGCCTGCCAACTCATCGTTATAATAAAATCATTGATCCAGTCTGATGCAAAGATCAGGGATATGCGTTTTGCATTCAGTCATGCCTATGATTCAGCCGGCCTCTGAACTGACGTTCACCCTGATTGACCCCAGCTTATGGCCTGGACAAACACAGATGGAATCGTGTTGTTGGGCAGCGACGGCGCAAAACAATCGCTGATGGCACAGGGCGTGTCTATCCTTTCGCGGCATTAATACAGTGGTCAATTGCAGGCGAATCGCGTAAGCTAGAAGGGGTGGCAGTTCATCTTGATTCTACCCAATCCAAGATTGCTCATCCTGACACTAAGGAGTTTTTAACATGAATTTTCGTGTTTATCTAATTGTTGGCGTATTTATTGGTGGTTTTATCTTTCTCATCGGTACCCTTTTAGGCGATGATTTTCTAAAGTGGCTCCAAGATCAACAGTACGAGGCCGCCATTCGCAGCCAGCGTGTGTTGGAATTGGTGGTGTTTGAGCCTCTCATCTTCATGTTCGAAAATCGTCCTTGGGGTTTCATCCTGGCGGGGGTGTTGTGGCCTGCTGTTTTTGTCTGGTTGCTGCTCCTGCTGCTTGCTATGCTGATTATCGCCGGCGTGGATGTGACTCGCGACCTCCAAGAGGTGACGTCGCTCTTTATTCTTTAAAGATGTATCCTGTCTAGAAAATTCAGCTATAATGACAACTAAGATATAGACTGAGGATCGTACTATGCGTTTTGCTATTCAATCGCGCAAGATTGTGTTCGCGCTGTTTTTGCTGTTGCTGATTGTGCCAGCCTTGGCACAGGATGAACCTGAACCTCCGCCCGCTGAAATCCCGGTATTTAACCTGACAGGCGAAGAACTTGAACCAGAGGAGCCGGGTGAATCAGAACCGGCGGTGCCTGTCTTCTCCATTGATCCAATTGACGTGCCCACAGGCAAGATTATGCGGGTGATTGTCGGCCTGGAGGTCAAAGATTATCAACTGGAAACCAACCTCAATTATGGTTTCAGTGTGATGGCGCAGCGCTCCGCTATCCAAGCGGCACAAGATCACATTTTTGAAACGTTGAGCCTAAGTGGTGGCTATGTAGTTGAAGCCAACCGTTTCCATTCCATTCCTTTTACTGTGCTTGAAGTTGATGAGGTTGGTTTAGCGGCGCTCCAGAACAGCCCACAGGTTACCAGTATTCAATTGGATGAACGCGAATATGTCTATGCCACCAACGCGGATTTGACCTATACTCACATTGGTGCGGATGATGCCGTGAATCTTGGTTTTGATGGTTCCGGTCAGGTGGTTGTTGTGATCGACCAGGGGCTGGATCCTTCGCACCCTGCATTCAACAATGTCACTGTCGTGGCAGAAGCCTGCTTTACTACCAACATGACAGTGGGTAGCTCAACCTATGAGGTCACCTGCCCTGGTGGGAAGTCTACCGCCGTCGGCACAGGTGCGGCCCTTCCGACAGATGTTGCCAGCCCCTATTTCCACGCGCACGGACAGCACGTTACCGGGACCGTTGCAGGGGATGATGGTGTTGCCGGCGGTTTCCGAGGGATTGCCCCCAATGCTGATGTCATCGCTATCAATGCCTCCAGCGAAAATCTAACCTCTCCCACGAGGCCAACCCTATTTGTTGCCGATACGACGGCAGCACTGGAATGGGTGTATAATAACCGCAAGATGTACAACATCGTCGCTGTCAATATGAGCCTGGGCGGGAGCAAGTTTTCCTCAGAAGCAGACTGCCGGGCGTCTGACATCGCACGTGGACAGGTGATTGATAATCTGACAGCTGCTGGCATCGCCGTGATCGTGGCTTCCGGCAACAATGGCTACTCTGATGGCATTGGCCGGCCGGCCTGTCATGCCAATGCTATTAGTGTCGGTTCGACTCAGGTGATCGATACACCCAACGGTCTTTCGAGTGGGCAACTAACCAGATGCAACACCCCCATAACGAATGATGCCGTTTCTTCGTTCTCCAATTCGGTTAGCTTCCTTGATCTGTTGGCGCCTGGTCAATGTGTGTATTCCGCTACCTTTGGCAGTTCCAATCAGTACGAAAGCTGGCAGGGTACGTCAATGTCAACGCCTCATGTGGCGGGGGTATGGGCAATCTTGAGTCAGGCTTACCCAGCAGCAAAGGTGGCAGATATTCTGAACGCTTTCAAAACCACAGGTGTCACCGTCAACGATACGCGAAATAGCCTGAACTTCCCTCGTATCCAGGTGGATGCTGCACTCAATATGACGGCAGCAACTCCTGTCATTATCGGCCCGGCGGATGCGATGAATACATTGCCGCGTCCAACTTTTAAGTGGCAGCCATCGCGCTATGCCAATCGTTATCGTCTGGTCGTCAAGCAGGGTACAACAACTGTCATTGACTCAATCATTAGCAACTGTTCGGAATCACCTTGTAGTTATACACCAGGAAGCGATCTCGCTGCCGCTACTCACACCTGGACAGTAACACCGATTAATCCAAGCTCAAATGATGGTTTCCCATCCCTGGAACGGACATTTACGATAAGTTCTGATCCAAATATCAGACCGAATGATTACTCGACAGCTTTTGGTTCCAAAGTGGACGTAGCAGCCAACCTCGGTGTTCTATCAAACGATTCCGACCCCAATAACCTACCGCTGACCGCCAGTCTGGTGACCAATGTCAGCAACGGGCAATTGACCTTCCGGGCTGATGGGTCGTTTACTTATCAACCGAATTTCCTGTTTGTAGGTGTCGACACTTTTACCTATAAGATCAGCAACGGCACACAGGAAGCTGGCCCTGCAACGGTCTCAATTACAGTCGCCGCCCTCACCCCTGTCCCAGCCAATCAGATCAAGCTCATGTCACCAACAGGTGTCGTGACCAATAGTACCGGGAATCCGACCTATTATTGGGTGGAAGGGCAGGATGTGACTGCCTATGAGCTTTACCTGGCTCCTAAAGATAACATCGAACAAGAGCTATTCTATGGTCAGGTCAGTGCACAAGATATCTGCCAGAACAGTCTATGCAGCGTGGATTTGACCAAGAAATCATCGTACCCAGATGCGGGAGACTGGCCCTGGTTGATGGATGGTGTCTATGTGCTCTATATAAATCCACAACCAGGAAACATGTCTAGTTGGATTCTGCCACCCAACGAATTTGAAATCGACTCGCCACCAACAGGTGTCATTACGCCAGGGGGTGTCACTAACATAACCGGAACGCGACCGACTATCAATTGGCAACTGGATATGAATGCCGCGACTTCGGGTTGGTTCCAGGTATATGTCCATGAAACTGACGCTATTGCGGCTGGTAACGTCCAGAATCCCGCTGTTTGGAAGTGGTACCCCCGCGATCAGCTTTGTAACAACTTCGTAGGAACCACCTGTGCCTTTCAAATGCCTGTTGATCTCAAGGACAAAACCCACTATCAGGCGTTTGTTCAGAGTTGGGGGCCACATGGTCTGAGTGAAAATCACCAAGGGGGGTGGGTTGGCCCAATTGAATTCAATGTAGGCGGGCCACTGCCTGGACTGGTTACAGCTGGACTGGGGCAATTCCACGGCCCAATTAGTAGCAATCCACCAACCAATCCGCCGACTTATCTCTGGGATGATGACCCGCTGGCCAACGCTTATTCGATCTGGTTTGGTGATCCTTCTACAGCGAAGAGTCTGGAGAAGGTTATCTTTGTCGAGAATCTGCTTAAAACTTCATCGACTTTAACATGTGATGGAACAACTTGTACTTATCAGTTACCCTCACCGATCATTGAACCAGGGGCGTATAAGCTGTATATCCGGGCCATTGGGCCCAATGGCCACGCTAGGGGCGGGATCGCCAATCTGGGTTGGGTGGAAGGCCAAGGCGCGAACGTACAATGAATTTCAATGAACGGGCATCACACGATGCCCGTTTTCGATACACCGCACATGGTCCGCCCCTAGCGTGGCCATTATAGGCTGGATTCCCCAACCCCTTTTTCATCTAATTAAATATTAATATAAATTAAAACGTAAATTATGATAATCTATGGTACTCGCCATTTTACGTGTTTATCTATATTCTAAATATATTATAGTTTATCAGATTAACAGTATAGATAATAGTAAATAGAGAATTATAACAATTTTCAAACTAGACATTATTAGCGACACTGGTAAACTATAAAAAAGGTAAAGATGTTATGAAGATTATAAAGTCACTATAGGGAGGTAAAATGATTGAGACTCGGCTGCAAACCTTATCAGATATTTATGTGATTGGGGAAAAGCAAGTCAATCCAAATGCAGAAGTTGCAGAGCATCTGATTGAGAACCTCTGCAAATCAACGGGTATCTGGCTGCCACATTTCCAGGATTATACAACGATGGCGTCATATTTATTCCCCCGCACAACAGTTGAACGACTCGTGTCGATTGGCCTGGTCTACAACCTCCTTTACTACATTGACGACATTTATGACCGCCACATGAAGGACAAACCCAATCCTATGCAAGAACTCTACTTGCGTAAAGTGTTTGAAAATTGCATTCGCATCATAATGCAAGGCTATCAGCCGGAAGACCACCATCTTGTCTACCCGATTTGTTATGAGCTTCATATGCGCTTCAATACCTTGAGCACCAGCAAAATGTGGATGAAGCGCTTTATCTCCTCACTACTAAGGCATCTTAATTCTACGACCTATTCACTTGATGATATAGTAGAAGCTGAGTGTGATATGGTAGAGCAGTACATATCACTCCGGGAACTGGACGCTGGGATGGATCCGACGATGGATTTCATCGAATTTGCTACCGATGTGATGATACCAACTGAGATTCTTCACCACCCCACCATTCGCAAGATGTCGCGGCATTGTTCGATCTTCGCCAGTCTTGCCAATGACCTGTTCTCCTATGAGAAGGAGGTGGTGCGGTTTAATTCACGATTCAATCTGGTAGCAGTCTTGATGGACTCCTGGGGTTATACCTTTGAGGAGGCTGTGCACAACAGCGTGCGCTTTCTAAATCGATCCACAGCCGATTATCTGAAAAACGAGGCTAACCTGCCTGTTTGGAAAGATGAAGAGTGGAATCGGCTGACACAACTGTATGTCGAGGGTTTGCGCGATCAAATTCTCGCTACCTGGTATTGGCAGATGTCTACCAACCGTTATCGTTCACCCGATTCGCCCTTTCCGGAGTTGAGAACCCTGCTCTAGAACAGGAGCAGTATGCCTTGTAAGGCATTTTGGCACACCGAAGATTTTATCGTCTTGGCTGAATTGCTCGGCACGTTCACTCTGGAAGAGATGGACGGGTTGAACGTGCAGTTGCTTACTCAATATCTAAACAAAGGTGAATCCCCAGTCCATATCATTGCTGATGTTCGGACAGTCACCCAATATCCACGTAACTTCACAATCATTCGTAAACGTATTGCTAAGACGCTCAATCACCCGGCAGTGGGCTGGGTCTATTTGATTGGATTTGATACAGTCTTCTTAAAACATCTGGGCCTGATGGTGATGAAATCCATACTGGACGGGCGTTTTAAATTCGTTAATTCGATTCAGGAAGCCGAAGAACATCTGCGGCAGCAAGACCCACGCCTCAATCAACCAGTTTAGCAGTACAATACCTCTAATCGACCATAGAGTAAATTATCATGATCCGCCTGTTAATCTTGCTGGGTGTATTGGCTGGGCTGTTTACCAACCATCATCACCCCTGCACATTTGAACAACGCTTCGCCATTGTAAATCAACTCATTCCACTAGACGGCCAACTTGTCCAGATCGTCACGTTGCCCGGTGCGGCTGAGCAGATCACAGCTTATGGCTTATTCTTGAACCAGTTGGATAAGCTTGATCTACCCGATTGCGCCGATGGCTGGTTAACAGGCGAACGGGCGCAACAGTTTTATCAACATACTTATCTCAGTGCGTTACTCTTTCATCTGTTGGATATGGCTACAAACGCAGGGAATACTGAAGATGCATTGCGCTATGCTGAACTGTTGCATGTGCGCAACCACATAACGCTTCGACAAACGCTGAATGCCTCGATGGATTCACTATTCATTGACAATCGCAATATTCTGGATGATGGATTGCCAGTCTGTGAACCTTCGGATTTGGGCTGGAAATATGATGCCCTGGCTGATAGTTATGACAACCTGAGAGTGTCCCTTGTTCATTATAAGGACACGGGTGAAGCCCCCCCATTTGATGTTGTCTATGCTGCCGAGGTGATCGCAGCGATGCATACGAACTTGACGCCCCCTTTGTGTGAACCATTGCTCACGCGCTATGGGACCGACAACCACCTCTATAACACGACGGTTATTACACTCTTGTTAGGGCGGATGAGCACCCATCAACCCACACTTGCAGGATTGCTTGAGCAAAGCGAAAATGCACTCTTCATGCTTTTATCGAGGTCATAATGCTGAAAGTTCGGGAAGCTTTGAGGTTGGAAGTCTTTCAGGATGGGCGGTTGGTTGCTGGTGACGGTGGATTAGATCAGGTTATCAACTGGGTACACACGGTTGGTGTGCCAGACGCTGCTCGCTGGCTCAATGGCGGTGAGCTTGTCTTGACGACCATCATCAATATGCCAGAGGGTGAAGGCGCACAAACTGCCTATCTGCAAGCGATGATTGAGGCCAACGTTGTCGGTTTGGTGGTTACAATCGGACAGAAGCTTGATCGCATCCCAGATTACCTGTGTTTACTAGCAGATCGGCACAATTTCCCTCTGATCGAAATCCCGTATACGGCTCGTTTTGTGGATATTGCCCGCGTCATCAATGAGCAGATCGTCCAGGGCAATCTGTCGATGTTGTCGCGTGCTTTGACCATTCACCAAACGCTAACACGGATTGTGCTGGAGAGGGGGGGGGTCGTAGAATTGGCCAACACACTGGCAGGCTTGATTAACCAATCGGTCAGTATCGAGACTGCTCGATTTGAAGCGCTTGCCAGTGTGAACATCAAACCCGTAGACGAAGCCCGCCGCTATACGCAGCAGTATGGTCGTACGGATCCCCGCTTGGTCGAGGCGTTAGAAGATCAGATTCTGCCCAAGATCCGTGAGACCATGCGCCCGGTCTTCATTCCACAGATGCCGTATGTTGGCCTGGAAATGGAGCGTATTTTGGCGCCGATTGTGGTCCATGGTGCTATCTACGGTTATGTATGGATCATTGCTGATGACCGCCCGGTTTCTGACCTAGATTACATGGCGATTGAAAGCGGCGCGATGATTGCGGCCTTGATCTTGCTCTACCAAGAATCGATCCAGAACGCGGAAGCTTCGCTTAAAGGCAGTCTGCTCACGCGGTTGATTCAAGGTGAGACGAACGGGGATGCTGTGCTGACTGATCAGGCACTCCGCTATGGCTTAGATTTACGCCAGCCCTATCGCATGATGCTGGTTGATGACAGAGGGACTTCCACCCGCGAACAATTAGCGATCTACCGTCGGATTAATCAGTTGATTGATGGGCAAGCCGCCATCGCTGGTCAATTTGCAGGCCATGTGGTGATGATCATCCAGGTTGATACCGTCCCTCCATTTGCAGTGCGAATTCAGGCGGAAGAGATGATCGGACGGGTTGGTGTTAGCGCGGAGCATGTAGGTTCCAATGAGGTGATGGTCGCCTATGGTGAATGTGGCGAGGTCTTGGCGATTAGCTCGCGTTTGTACCCTAGCAGTGAGGTGGTCTATTTTGATGATCTGGGTTATTTGCACGCGCTGTATCATGCTGGGCCAGAGGCATTGCGGGGGAACCCTTATATTGACGCACTCACAACGCTGAGCAATGAACAGCAAGCCGATTTGTTCCACACACTGGAGGTGTATCTGGATAGTGGTGGCAACGGCGTCTACACGGCGGAAAAGCTGCATATTCATCGGAGTACGCTCAACTATCGTCTACAACGCATTGCTGAAATCTGTGATGTGCAGCTATCGGATTCAGGTACCCGCATGAATCTCCAGGTTGCGCTGAAACTACTCCGGCTATTTGGTGGATAGAACCACGATGGAATGGGGGCGAGATTGCCCCTTTGTTGCTGCGGCGGCGCAAGAAAAAAATGGCAGTCAAAATAGGCCTCCAGAACAGTTGGTACAGTCTGAGTGTAGGTGAAAAAAGGTGATTTGGGAGAACATATGGCAGAAGGTGTGTTCTGTGTTTGGAAGTCAAGGGCGGAACGGTTATGCTATTCTGGCTTAGAATACAGCAAACTCTCGCACTTCGACTTGAACTCCCGCCTTGACAGCTGCTCCAGCAGTCTTCAAAAGTTGTTTTGTTGTCCTCTCATCAACGTAAACTTCACCACAATTTTCGCACACCTGGGCTGGCACCTGCTTAAACACCAGTGTTGTTCCTTCACGTTCTAGCGTGACTGTGCCTGTGCCTGTCTGGGTCTCACCCTGCTTACAGATCACACATTTCATATGCTCTACTCCTTCTTCTTCTTAAAATTCGACTCCCAGATTAACGGGTCTGGCCGATAGGCGGTGATGATAATTGTTTCATTCTGGTCATTATCTGCAGCAACAACATGCAAGGGGCGTTGATCACGCCATCCGAGTATCAACCGGCTGGCAAAGGGTTGATCATCAACATATTCACGGATGACTTCTCCTTGTTCAAGCACATGACGCACATCATCATGACTAATGTGTCGTTCAAACATCTTCTGAATAGCATGTACCCGAAAAATCAGCTTTCGCACATGTTATCCTTGTGCTTCTTTAATCTTACTCTTGATTCTACCATGTTTATTCGGGAGGCCCCAGGCAAGGTGGGGCTACGGCCAGCCCCCAGGAAACCGTGAGTGGGAATGGGCTGTCCACATCAGGCAAGGGTTGCCGCCGCCGCAGAAGAAAAAACGGCGGTAACGTGGAAGGACCGGGGAGAGAGGGGGAGAACCGGCAGCAAATGGCGACAAATAGCGGCAAAAACAGGTTTCCAGTGCTGCTAGGCAAGAAAAAAACGGCAGTCAAAATAGGCCTCCAGAACAGTTGGTACAGTTTGAGTATAGGTGAAAAGAGTTGATTTGGGAGAACACATGGCAGAAGGTGTGTTCTGTGTTTGGAAGTCAAGGGCGGAACGGTTATGCTATTCTGGCTTAGAATACAGCTGTAAAAAACGAGATATGATCTGACACAAGCGACCTAACCGACAACATCAAGATCTGAAGTGTTGTTGTCGGAGATCTCCGTTTTGGGCTGCTGCCATTCAAAGAGCGTATCCAATTGTTTGGCTTGTGCCACGTGTTGGGTCTCGCGGCAAGTCTGCAAAGGCGTGCGTCCAAAGCAGTGCTTGCCTGTGTGCGTGCGCTCGTGGTTGTACTGGGCCACCCACTCATCGAGATCCGTTTGCAACTCCTCCAGCGTCGTGTAGAGCTTCTTGCGAAAGGCAATGGCATAGAACTCGTCCTGGATAGTGCGGTGGAAGCGCTCACAGATGCCGTTCGTTTGGGGGTGTCGCGCCTTGGTGCGCGTGTGGTCGATGTTCTCGATGGCGAGATACAACTGGTACTCATGGTTTTGCAGCGAGCCACAAAACTCAGTGCCCCGATCCGTGAGGATCCGCAGCAGGGACACGTCCTGTTGTTCAAAGAAGGGCAACACCCGATCATTGAGCAGGTCGGCAGCGACTAGCGCATTCTTGCGGTCATAGAGCTTGACGAAGACCACTTTGCTATAGGTGTCGATGAAGGTCTGCTGGTAGATGCGTCCGACCCCCTTGATGGTGCCCACAGAGTCGGTGTCCTGTGCGCCCAGATAACCGGGATGTTCGGTTTCGATCTCGCCGTGTGCTTCCTGCTCCTGCTTGGCTTTCTCCAGAGCCGCGACCTGGGCTTCGGTCAGCACCATGCTCTGATTGTCCGCCACTTTCCGCTCCAATGCCTTCAGTCGCAGCTTGAAAGTGGATAACTCGTGGCGCAACCAGATCGAACGCACCCCACCAGGGGAAACAAAGAGGCCTCGTTGCTTTAATTCATTGGATGCCCGCACTTGACCATAGGCGGGATACTCGGTTGCCATCGCTACGACGGCTTCCTCAACAGCAGGATCGACTCGGTTCTTGGGATTGGGCTTTTTGCGACTGATTTCTTGCAGTCCCGCTTCGCCATGCTGATCGTATAACTCCTTGAAGCGGTAGAAACTGTCCCGTGAATAGCCCATCACTTTGCACGCTTGGCTCACGTTCCCCAATTGTTCTGCCAGCTTCAGTAAGCCCAGCTTGGTTGCGATGATCTTCTGTTCGTTCGTCATGTGACACTCTCCTCTTTCCTTCAATAGTTTACTCAGAGTGTCAGATTAAGTCTCGACTATTTCAATACAGCAAACTCTCGCACTTCGACTTGAACTCCCGCCTTGACAGCTGCTCCAGCAGTCTTCAAAAGTTGTTTTGTTGTCCTCTCATCAACGTAAACTTCACCACAATTTTCGCACACCTGGGCTGGCACCTGCTTAAACACCAGTGTTGTTCCTTCACGTTCTAGCGTGACTGTGCCTGTGCCTGTCTGGGTCTCACCCTGCTTACAGATCACACATTTCATATGCTCTACTCCTTCTTCTTCTTAAAATTCGACTCCCAGATTAACGGGTCTGGCCGATAGGCGGTGATGATAATTGTTTCATTCTGGTCATTATCTGCAGCAACAACATGCAAGGGCGTTGATCACGCCATCCGAGTATCAACCGGCTGGTAAAGGGTTGATCATCAACATATTCACGGATGACTTCTCCTTGTTCAAGCACATGACGCACATCATCATGACTAATGTGTCGTTCAAACATCTTCTGAATAGCATGTACCCGAAAAATCAACTTTCGCACATGTTATCCTTGTGCTTCTTTAATCTTCCTCTTGATTCTACCATGTTTATTCGGGAGGCCCCAGGCAAGGTATGCCCTGAATGGGGATGGGCTGTCCACATCAGGCAAGGGTTGTCGGTGCAAGGTGAGCTTCGGGGCCAAGTCGTTCCTTTGTTGCCGCTGCTGCAGAAGAAAAAACGGCGGCAACGCGGAAGGACCGGGGGGAGAGGGTGAGAACCGGCGGAGAACCGGCAGCAAATAGCGGCAAAAACAGGTTTCCAATGCTGCTAGGCAAGAAAAAATGGCAGTCAAAATAGGCCTCCAGAACAGTTGGTACAGTCTGAGTGTAGGTGAAAAGAGGTGATTTGGGAGAACATAAGGCAGAAGATGTGTTCTGTGTTTGGAAGTCAAGGGAGTTGTTGGCCAGGCAAGAGCGGACCTGCGGCCAGCCCACAGAAAACAGAGCCCAGAGCTAGCCTGACCTATGGTCAGGGAGAAGAGCGGGCACAACGAACACCGATGTAGAAGTCGTTGACATAACTGGGAACGAACCAGCTGCGATAAGCACCCCGCAGATCGCCGGATGTATTGCCGAACGAGCCACCCCGCAACACACGCTTGTTACTATTATTACTATCATCTTCACTGTCAGCACTGTACGGGTAGTCCTTATAGAGCGAACTCGTCCACTCCCATAGATTGCCGCTCATATCCATCGCTCCGACCCAGGATGCGCCTTCAGGTCGGCTGCCCACTGGGGCTACTTTCTTATCACCGTATGTCGGATCGTCTGCACCGATGACTTTGGATGCATCATACTCGTTTCCCCAGGGATACACGAGACCATCGGGTCCGCGGGCCGCGTATTCCCACTCAGCTTCGGTGGGCAAGCGGGCGCCACGTGCCTCACAGTGATCGTGTGCTTGGAACCATGTTACGCGGTTAATTGGCTGGTTATCTTCTGTTGAATACTGTGAAGGGGACGTTTCTTCACAGGCTCCAGCAGCGACACAAACCTGGTAGTGTGCGCGGGTGACTTCATATTTATCGATCCAGAAGGGCATATCAAAGTGTTGTTCGTGCACGGGTTGTTCGTCTAAGTCACCTTCAGTGCTGCCTGCCGGAACCAGCACCATGGTCATGCCATTGAATTCCTGTTCATAAGGCGTCCAGTCAGCGTTGGCGGTTACAGGGGGCGGGCGATTTGCTCTGGGGATAGGGTGTTGGTTGGGGTGGGAGGCGGAAGACTTGGAGTTCTAATTGCAGGTAGGCCCTGCTGTAACACAAAGATACCCGCAATTATCACGGTGGTGAGTGTAAATCCTCCGGCGATATAGGCGGGGGCATGCAGCCTCGAGTCAGATTTTTCTTATCGGGCACAGGCGGTTGAGCGCCGCATACAATTTTGAAACGGTATCAGGATCACGAAAGCCGCCGGACAGATCGACATATTGGGTTTTGCGCAGGATGGCTGCCAGATCGGGGGCGATATTGCCGGGATAAGCTGGCTTCTAGTCGGCGTACAATCACAGGCAGAATTTGTTTGCTCAAGCGCAGGGCTTCGCATAGTTCCGCTTGACAATAAGGTGATTCAAGGGATTCGTTGGAGATCAAGTAAACGAAGATATCACATCGTGCGATCTCCTTCAGGATCATTTGCCACCAGTCCCCACCACCATGGATGTCATCATCGAACCACACGCTATCATTGCCATAGACACGGCGAAGCAAGGGGATGAACTGATCGGCTGTAGGAGATGAAGATTTGAGCCATGAGAAATTTGCTGATGATAATATTTTCGAGGATTATGACATGGATTGAAGAAGGGTACAATTATTCTAGAACAAGTTGATTCGGACCACAATCGTCCTGGGGTGAGCGGTCACAACGAATTTACCGCCTGCATTAAAACATCATGAATGCTGATTAAAACAAGTCTACCTGTGGTTGACCTATTCATTAACCTCGGTTAAAATAGAATCATCTAATTGCGTTACTTTGAATTGACTGAGGTGATTATCTTGGTTTCCAACGCAGCAACAATCAACCAGACCAGACATGATGAACCAGCAGAGCAACCGCGTTGGTTGAGCCAGGAATGGCTCGAGCCGCGCTTTGTCATCATAACAGGGCTAGCCCTCGTTGGCAGTTTTATCGGGCATCAGATCGGTGCTCCTGTGTGGACAGACACCGTATTTGCGTTGATTGCCTTTGGTGCAGGTGGCATCTTTGGGGCCAGGACTGCTCTGGAGAGCTTGTTCATCGAGCGCAAGCTTGATGTGGATATGCTGATGGTGCTGGCGGCGTTGGGTGCAGCAAGCATCGGCGCATGGCATGAGGGCGCGATTCTGTTGTTTTTGTTTTCGCTCAGCAATGTTTTGCAGGATTACGCCATTGGTCGCAGCCGCAACGCCATCCGCAGCTTGTTTATGCTCTATCCTGAAGAGGCGAAGGTTAAACGCGGCGAAACTATTATGATGGTCAAATCGAGCGACATTCAACCAGGCGATATTGTACTAATTGAACCCGGTGAGCGCATCCCTGTGGATGGTGAGATCATGGGTGGGCGCTCATCTGTTGATCAGTCACCGATTACTGGTGAATCTATGCCTGTTGAAAAAGGGTTGGGCGATTCTGTCTTTGCTGGGACGCTCAACAAGCAGGGTGTCCTGGATGTGCGGGCGACACAGGCCGCAGCCAATACAACGCTTTCTCGTATTATCCAACTGGTGGAAGAGGCGCAGGATGCCAAAGCCCCGACAGAACGCTTCCTCGATAAATTCGAGCAATTCTATGCAGCACTGATTATTGGTGGGGTGCTGTTGTTCATCGTTGTACCTCCGCTGTTCTTCGGTGTCGATTTCAACAGCAACTTCTATCGGGCGATGGTCTTGATGACGGTAGCCAGCCCTTGTGCGCTGGTTATCAGTGTTCCGGCAGCGTTGATCTCTGCAATTGCAGCAGCCGCACGTGGCGGTGTGTTGTTTAAGGGGGGAGCCTATTTGGAGCAGTTAGCAACGGTCCAAGCGATTGCTTTCGACAAGACAGGTACGCTGACAGAAGGCAAGCCAGAAGTTACGGATGTGGTCCCGGTGGGTGGTGATTGTGAGGTTGGCTTGCTCTCGTTGGCAGCCAGTGTGGAAAGCCGTTCGGAGCATCCGCTGGCCCAGGCGATTGTGGATACAGCACAACGCCAAGGTATCCCCATTGAGGAACCGGAAGATTTTGAAGCTATAGCTGGAAAAGGTATTGTGGCCCAGGTCGATGGCCGACGGGTACGGGTGGGGCGGATAGCCTACTTGAGTGAATATAGTGTCATGCCTGCCCATCTAGCCCGGCAGTTCGAGCGACTGGAACAGGATGGCAAAACGGTGATCGGTCTCGTGCGCGAAGGGGAATGGCTTGGTTTGATTGCGTTAGCCGATCAACTCCGCTTAGAGGCGGCGGAGGTGGTACAGGTGCTCCAGCACAAGGGCATTCAAGTGACCATGCTCACAGGCGATAACGAGCGTGTTGCCCAAGCCATTGCGGCCCAGGTTGGTATCAGCGATTATCGGGCGGGGCTGCTGCCGGAAGACAAAGTGGCTGCGATTCAATCGCTGCAAGTAGAACACGGTACGGTAGCGCATGTGGGTGATGGCGTCAATGATGCGCCCGCGCTGGCAACCGCCGATATCGGAATTGCAATGGGCGCGGCGGGCACGGATGTGGCGCTGGAAACGGCTGATCTAGTGTTGATGGGCGATAAGCTGGAATTGATCGAGGAGGCCATTAATCTGAGTCGGAAGGCTCACCGGGTGGTCTGGCAGAACATCACGTTCTCTATCGGTGTCATTATCTTGTTAATTGCGGGCGCATTTCTGGTGGATTTGCCCCTGCCGTTGGGCGTGCTGGGGCACGAAGGCAGTACGGTGATTGTGGTTCTGAATGGGCTGATTACGCTCTTGCTTCTGCCGGAGATTCAACGGCGGCGCGAAGCTTCGGCATCGTAACGATAACGGGGCAATTGCATGAATAGGTGTTCGCTCTATTTTGTATCAAACTCAACCTGTCAAACTCATTAAATTCACTTCCCCAGAGAAATCTCACGAATCGCTCGGTCATACTGTTCTGCTGATAATATTGCCCTGGTAGACATCTTATACTTTATGTATTATTTTATATAGACAATTTTATATGAGTGCGACTATGACTAGATACTTCATCGAGATATTTCCCATCAACATCAAATCAGTTCCACCTTTAACTGGGTACAGAGTTGATATAGATGAAATTGGGGGCGAGATCAATACAGTAGGAGGCAAGCTGTCCTATCGCCTACAAAGAGAATTCAAGGGTAATTGGGCATACAGTTCTAAGTATATCGTCACCGATAGCAAGCAGGATCATCAAGCAGTCCAGAATGCCCTCACAGCCATTAAATCTGAAGCACCAGATATATATCGTAGTATCGCCCGCGCAACAGCGCGTTATCAGGCTCATGGACGCAGGGATGGGATCCAATTGATCGAAGATATTGGGAATTATGCCCATTGTTATCCGCAGCATGGCTATCGTCATATCACGGCCTTGATGCGTCGTGATGGTCATAAGGTCAATCACAAACGGATTGAACGCCTATGGCGGCAGGAGGGCTTGCAATTATTGCGTCGCAAAAAGACCAAACGCCGCTCTGGTGAAGGCGGGGATGTCAAGCAGCGGGCGGCCTATGCGAACCCTGTCTGGAGTTATGACTTTACCGAAGATCACACCCCACGCAGTCAGAAAATATGGACATTGGCTGTTATGGATGAATCTACCCGTGAGTCGTTGATGCTCTATGCGGCGACCTTGATCCCCTCGAAACGGGTCTGGGAGATCTTGCAGTGGTTGTTCAGCATCTACGGCGTTCCAGAGCATTTACACAGCGATAACGGCCCAGAACCGGCATCAAGGCTAACATCACAGAGTACGGCTACCAGACAATTTTCATTGAACCGGGTCATCCCTGGGAAACCCCTTTCATAGAGCGCTATATTGGCATACTGTGGTATGAATGCCTGGATTGTTAGGCACAGTACATCATGGATCACTGGCGGATTGAATACAATCGGTATCGCCCACATAGTTCATTGGAGTACCGCACCCCGGCGGAATTCGCTCAGCGAGCTGAGCGGGCCAGTTCTCCCACCTGCAGTGGCACATAAAACGGAGGCTGGACAAGGGGTTGAACACCCATCTTCTCAAGCTGACAGAATAAAGTCTCGATGATCAGTCGAAACTCACTGATCAAAGCAACGTCTTTAGGTCTGTTGCCTGCTATGTTGCTATGATCTTCTGCTCGTTCGTTATCTTGACACTCTCAACAGTTTACTCAAAGTGTTAGATAGCTTACTCATCCCAACCTTTTATGCGACGGAAATAGTAATCGAGTAAATATTTATACAGTGATGTCTTTTGATTTACTGTATATGTGATTATAATACTTTTTGAACTTATGGAGTATTGCTGATGACAATGGGCGCTCTCAGAATAATGGCTGGACCGGGGACTGGTAAGACGTACACCTTAATGCGGCACATAGAGAGCTTGTTAAAAGACGATACAGACCCCTCTAGGATGTTGCTAGTTACTTTTACCCGAACTGCTGCAACTGATTTGAAAGAGGAACTTACAAGCCTGAAAGCTCCCGGTGCAGACAAAATCCAAAGTGGCACTCTACACGCATTTTGCTTGAAAGTATTGCATTCAGCAGAGTTTTTTCTTCAGACAAACAGACGACCACGCATATTATTTAACTATGAAACGAGATTTCTACTTGAGGATTTAAGGGGTAAAGGCCTTGGCAAAATAAAGCAGCTCGAAAAGCAACTACAGGCTTTTGAAGCAATGTGGGCAAGAGAACATGAGCAGGTTCCCGGAGTAGCAGAGGTCGCCATAGATAGAGCTTTTGAGCAAGAATTAGAGGAATGGCTTCGTTTTCATCAGGCAATGCTACTTAGTGAGTTGGTTCCAGAAACATTGAAATACCTCCGAGCAAACCCTCTCAGCCCAATACTAAGTTCGTTTGACCATATTTTAGTAGACGAGTATCAGGATTTGAACCGAGCAGAGCAAAGTCTAATTGATCTGCTTGCAAAGCAAAGTACATTAACGGTTGTTGGGGACGAAGACCAATCAATATATCAAAGATTTAGACACGCTCACCCTGAAGGTATCGCTCAGTTTCATGAAACCCACGCAGATACAGAAGACATGCTCTTAGAAGTGTGTCGTAGGTGTCCCACAAGAATTGTGGAAATGGCTAACAGCTTAATTAGCTACAACACCCAACGAGTATTCCGAGAACTAACCCCGTTTCCAGATAATGGCGAAGGCGACATTCATGTTGTTCAGTGGAAAAACATGAAGCAGGAAGCAGAAGGGATAGCTCAATACGTTAGCTCAAAGATCAAATCTGGGGAATTCAATCCAGGTAAAGTATTGATACTGTGTCCTCGGAGACAATTCGCCTATGGCATTAGAGACGAACTCAAAAAGTTGAGACATGACGCTCATAGTTTCTTTCAAGAAGAAGTTTTCGATGGTAAACCCCAAGATTTAGATGAGTGTCAGTCTCAAGAAGCCTTTACGCTGCTACGTTTGGTTGCCAACTCAAATGATCGTGTAGCTCTTAGGTGTTGGCTTGGATTTGGTCATTCAAGTGATTTGCGGGCGAAAGAGTACAGGCAGCTTTGGAAAGGTTGTTATCAAGAGCAAAGAGATCCTTTGGAGAACTTAAAATACCTGAGTTCTGGCGACTACTCTATCTCAGGCCACACCAAAGGTATTGAACAGAGATACGAATTGCTGTTAGAACGGCTTGATGCTCTTAAAGATAAATCTGTGAAGGAAATTTTTCAAAGTATCTTTCCCCAAAACGAGGAATGGGCAGCTAAGTTCTATGAAATGGTTGGCGAAATCGTCGAAGACACTGAGCTTGAAGATATTATTGACACAATCCTAAGCGAAACTGCCCAACCTGAGCTTCCTACAGATGTTGACTTCATTCGTTTGATGAGCTTGCACAAATCCAAAGGATTAAGCGCAGATCACGTTATTGTTACCGGGTTTATTCAAAGTCTTATTCCAAATTCTGTTGACAAAGATGCAAGTGATATAGAGCAGCTTCGCCAAAAAGAAGAGCAGCGCAGATTGTTTTATGTGGGAATTACACGAACAAAGAAAACGCTAGTTTTATCTAGCATAGCTTCCCTACCACGAAATCTAGCATACAAAATGGGAGTTCATTTGAGTGTTAGAAGTGGAAATAAGACACATGGCAATACAATTACATCTATGTTTTTCTCAGAACTTGGTAAGAGTTGCCCTAGCCCTGTGCCTGGAGATCAATGGAAATATTAATTTGGCTCCAGTGCTTGGGCTGGACACATCGTTGCAACTTTATCAAAATGATGGTCAGTTCATCAATTACGCAATTTGTGCTGCACAATTAGACGGAGAAACTATTCCTCCTAATGAGCTAAGGTCGCTCTTTCCACTCTCCCAATTCGCTAACAAACGAGTTTTGGTTCACCGTGACGGCCTGTTCCGAGGACAAGAACAAGAAACTCTCTTACAATGGGGATCGGAAATTGATTCAGAATTTTATTTTGTTGAAATCATGAAAAAGACACCTCCAAGACTTTACGGTTTCGACGGAGAAGTTACGAGACCACAAAAAGGCACAGCTTTTCGTTTAAGTGGCGATGAAGCTATCGTAGTTTCATCTCCGCCTCCGTTCGGTGCAGGAACACCTCGGCCACTCAGGATAAAAACCTACTCGCCGTTTACCATTGAACAAGCAATTCATTCAGTATTGTCATTGACACTTCTTCATCATGGTTCCTTGAATCCACCGCGACTGCCAATTACGATTCATCATAGTGATCGAATTGCCTATCTTGCCAATCGAAACATCTGGCCCGGTACAAACGAGGGGAGCGACCAATATTGGCTCTAAAAGCTGTAACTATCCCACAAACTTAGGTTTCATGCGTCAGAAAACATCACCTGCTCATATACCTCACTTAGCGCCAAACTCACATCAAGCGATGATAAAGCCAACGTTGCATTCAGTCCATCAGCAGTCGTTAATAACCAGGTGTTATCGTTGCTGCGGGAAAAGCGTTCAATGCGGGGTTCAGTTTGAGATACCAGTACATAATCTTGCAAGCTGTTGATGTGCTGATACTCATGGAATTTCTTGCCTCGATCATAAGCTTCGGTTGAGGGCGATAACACTTCAATGATGGTGGTTGGATTCTGTAGGGTCGCAATCGTCTCATCCTTGACAAACTGTCGTTCACCACAGACAACAGCCACATCTGGATAGAGGTAGTTGTGTGTTTCGGAAACCTGCACTCGCAAATCTGACACATACACGCTGCACGGCCGATCCCGCAGTTTGGCATACAAGAGGAAATGAAGGGTTCCGGTTAAGGCGATGTGATTTTCACTTGCGCCGACCATCGCGTAGATATGACCATCTACATATTCATGCTTGACGTCGGCGTCGCGTTCCAGCGCCAGATAATCCTGCTCCGATATTCGGTTGTCGAGAGGTAAGGCCCACATACAACGCTATCCCATTCAGGTACATACATTCATCATAACACGACATCGGCGACCATGCGCGGGCTGGGGTGTTGATAGGGGTCACTTGCCTAATCAAAATTGATTGACTCAGAGGGTTGCAGATAAGCAGCCTGCTGGTCGTGCTGGGGCACGAAGGCAGTACGGTGATTGTAGTTCTGAATGGGCTGATTACGCTCTTGCTTCTGCCGGAGATTCAACGGCGGCGCGAAGCTTCGGCATCGTAACGATAACGGGGCAATTGCATAAATATGTCTTTGCCCTGTTTCGATGTTTAGGTCTGCAAAATGAGCGATGGTTTTCTTGTGATCAATAGCCGAACCAATGTGGAACGTGGTGGTGTGATACCAATGCGGATCATATCTTGAAAGCTGGGGGCATGTTTTGTTGCTTCAGATTGGATTGGTCCAGCATAAAGACTGCCAAGTTTTAGTTCGATAATGCCATTGACTGGCTCAAAATCCTTACCATAAGCAAAGGCCAATATATTGACTTCTGATGTCGTATCCGCTGAGAACTGATAAACATTTAAAGCAGTTGATTTTGAAATGTAATCCACCAAACGATCTTGCAAAATCCAGATCGTCTTGCCGCCCCAAGCCAGACCAACTTCTGATTTAACAATCAATTGGCTGACCATACGTGCCCATACTTGCCGATAATTGATGCCCGGTGCAGTATGATCCTTGTTCAGAAGTGCATCCTCAAATGCCATAGGGATCGTCGTGCGCTTACGCTTATTCCCTCCTGATGTGCTAGATGTCATGACTTCGACAATGACAGGTACACCGACAGGAAAATTCTGAATAAGATATTGGCCATCAGTCTGGATCAGCGCATAACCTGCTGCTTCGAGATTTGATCGTAAACGGTGTAAAGATAGTCCCGTTTCCTGCTGAAGCTCCGCAATTGGTACGTTTTTAAGAGGCATTAGGATGTAGTCAAAGGTATAATCAAATGATCTTTGTTCAATTGAATACTTTAACTTGACCTCTGACCAAACACCGACGCTTGTTCCTGGATCATAATCGCTATGTTTGAGCAGCAGGCTTTCAGCAAACTGTTGGTAGCCACGTTCTGCTAATTGATCTTGGTTGTTCTTGCTGAGAAACAATAGTCGGCGAGGACAGACAATCCAGGGCGCTTGATTTAGCTGTAATTGCAAGGAACAAACGCCTGACGGGACTGTGGTTAAACCTGCATCTTGAAAATATGCCGCAAGTTCAGGATGCTGATGTAAATCCAGATTGGATTGTGGGCGGTTTCCTCCACCATCACATGGAAGCCCCATGAACGGACACCAGGCTGACCTTCTACCTTGCTCTGCTTGGACACTCTTGTCGGTTAATGAGTATCCGAATAGCTCAAAGATTTTCGACATACCAGCGCTTCTCTGATCGCTTCAGCCAGTATACGAGCAATAGGAGGTGGAACTGAATTGGCAATCTGTCGATATTGATCCAGATTTCTTACCCTTCCAGACCGTCCACGAATAGGCCCTTTGAGGATATAGTCATCAGGAAACCCATGAATCCGCATGTACTCTCTGGGCGTGAGGTAACGATCTTCGCTCGGATGAAAGAAGATTTCCCCACAGCGTAAGGTCTTGGCAGGGGCCTTAGTGGATATCCGCAGGAACTTGGTCGTGTCCTTTTTTGTTAATCCCTTGATCTGCTCTTTGGGCAAATGAGATTGGGCAGCCAGATAAGACCCGGATGGAACACCGTGAATGCGGTTTCTATCTCCCGCTGGTGTTACATCAATATGACTGTCTTCACGTTCTGTTCCTTTGGCAGATGGTTCTGATAGATCAACAATCACATCACCTGCTCCCACATAAGGTTTGAGGGTGAAAAAGAGGTTGTTTTGGTCCTTAGGTGAATGGGTGGGTTCGGGAAATTGAATAGGATTCGGTTCCTGCATGGCAATAATAAACACCCGTTGTCGCAATTGGGGTAGGCCATAATCAGCAGCATTGATGATTTGCCACCTCACCTCATAACCTAATGCTTCAAGATCATCCAGCAGCACCCTAAACACCCCCCCCCGGTTGCCTGTCCTGTCTTTGGCGCTGAGCAAACCTTTTACTTGTTCAATCAGGATTGCTTTGGGTCGCAACACTACCGCAAAACGCACCATTTGAAAAAGAAGCAAGCCGCGTGCGTCATCTAGGCTTTGTTGCTTTCCAATTTGGGAAAATGGTTGGCACGGTGGCCCGCCAAAGAGTAAGTCCAGTGCGCCACTTTCCAGACCCAACTGTACCATTAGCCACCTGGGATCAATATTCCGTATGTCTTCTTCATAGACACGAGTATCCAACTTTTCCCGTTCCAGAACAGAGCGCAAGGTTGCACAACAATGAGGATCATTCTCGACATCCGCCAGAATCTCAAAGCCTGCCTGACGCGCCCCAATATCCATCCCGCCACCACCAGAAAACAATGATAGTGCCTTAACCATATGCTTTGACCAGATTATCCAGCATGATTTACCTCCTATAATAACATGACATCGTCGACCATGCACGGGCCGGGGTGTTGGGGAGTGGGGATTCTTGAGTTTATCATTTAGCCCTGCCATTGTATTATGAACTTAACATTCTGGACATGTTGCATCTATAAATACACTTTTCTCCATTCCCGGTGTTGATAGGGGTCACTGGACAGAAAACTGCACGTTTCATCGTAAATTCGGCTGCCTAATCAAAATTGATTGACTCAGAGGGTTGCAGATAAGCAGCCTGCTGGTTGCGGGCCGCTGGGCGTGCTGGGGCACGAAGGCAGTACGGTGATTGTAGTTCTGAATGGGCTGATTACGCTGCTGCTTTTGCCGGAGATTCAACGGCGGCGCGAAGCGATTTAGCCAATCCTCCTTACTCGAATATTGAGGTGGCGCAAACGTAGATAGCGTAAGTTCAGGACCAGACCCACCCACATTCACAGTACGAGTCTGATAGGTACGCGCAACACAAAAACGAGGTTCTACCTCAGTAACTTCAACTCTATGGAGGGAGCTTGCCTAGTATTTCGCCTGTGTCAGGATCTTTGACTTCATATACCAGTTCATCAAGAATTGCGAAGCGCATACCGACCTGAATCTCGTAATTTGAGCCAAGATTAATCACGACTTCTCGCTCATTGAGAATATCGGCTACTTGCCCTAGCATACGACCTTTCTGGTCGAATTCCAGTTTTGAAACGAAGTTATAGGTAACTCCTAACGCCTCAATCTCTACCGATTTGCGAACTATATTTTTCATGTTCTCTTGAATAGCTTGAAGTAACTCTTGAGTCATCAAAATCACCTTCTTTGACTTATCCCAAAAGTTGTAAGAGTCAAAAGGGAGTACTCGAAGTGTAATAGCAAAGCTGTCATCAGCCGCACACCTCGTCCTTGTTTTATTCCAGAAATCATCGGCATCCAACAATAGCAAGTGATGTTTCTTCGTCAACTTCTTGTACCCTAGCTTTTGGAATATCTTCAAATGTATATATCAAACCTCGCCTTGCACCATGTCGTGTTCCTAATCATTAGCTTGATCAGATGGTTTCTGTTTTAAGATGTGGATATCTTTGATACCATCTCAGCCACAAGTAGGTGACACTGGGATAAAATGATGGACGACATTTCGCAATACAATTCGCAACGTTGGCAAGCGTTGGCTGCAGCCAACGCTTTGTTCACACGCCCTGCACTTGATCTGGATGCTGAATCAGCCCAGTGGATGGTCAATGCACGCAACGATTATGACACACTGAAGGGGAAAACGGTCTTGCTGCTGGCGGGTGGTGGGGGCAAGCAGTCAGCGGCTTATGCCCTTCTCGGCGCCCAGGTGACGGTGTTTGATCTTTCTTGGGAACAACTTCAACGCGATCAGCAGGTGGCGAGACATTATCAGGTAAAAATCGAGATCGTTCAGGGGGATATGCGGGATTTATCGGCGCTGCTTAACAATTATTTTGATATCGTTGACCAGCCCTACTCGCTCAATTTCGTGCCGGATGCGGCTGAAGTCTTTGCCCAGGTTGCACGGGTCATCAAGCCAGGGGGAGTTTATCGGTTTATGTGTGCCAATCCCTTTGTGGCGGGCATGACCGAACGAGATGTGCATGAAGATGGCTATATCGTGCGGCGTCCTTATGTGCAAGGGGAACGGATCATTTACGAGGATCAGCCCTGGGTCTATGACCAATCGCAAGTAAGCATCGCGCCGCCGCAGGAATTTCGGCAGACCTTGAGTTCGCTTGTGGCTGGGCTGCGCAGCAACAGTTTCACCATTGAACGGCTGCACGAAGACAGGGCCTACAGTGTTAATAGTGAGGGCGAACCCGGAACCTGGGAACATTTCACCGCGATTGTGCCCCCCTGGTTTACCATCCTGACACGAGCCGAATGAACTCAATACCCTAAATGGTTTTACGATGTTTAACATAATATAGATACGCTTCTTCTAATGTTGGCATGACTATTTCTGCATCGTTGATGATCTTGGTGGAAGACACAAACCTTAATATAACCCCCCTGCTCGTTGTTGAGTGCGATATGATCTTTTCGTTGCCTGCTCAATCAATCCAGATGGATGACCATGATGACGACAAACGGGCTTTAGCCCGCCGCAAGCTGCAGCGAACCTTTGGTTCGATTTTAATGGTGGCGGTTAGGCGATTTTCAGGGGTTTAACCGAAGTTTTTAGTTGCTATACCTGTCGATAAACAGTATAATAGCGACAAGGAAATCGGCAAGTTTTATGGAATATCAACGAGACGAACATCGAGTACATTTGATCGTATACCACTTAATACTGGACGCCGAAACGTCGCAAAGCAGTGCTAGTCGGAGCAGTTGCATCTGAGTGCGAAAAATTGATACGAGAGAAATGCGAAGAACAGGGGTGAAAGGTGCTTGAGTTAGCAATACAGCCAGATCATATCCATCTGTTTGTCCAGGTTTTTCCAACGGTAGCAGCATCTGAAGTAGTTAAACAATGTAAAGGCGTCACTTCCAGGGTATTGAGAAAGAAATACCCTCAACTGCTCAAGTTACCATCGTTGTGGACACGAAGCTATTTTGCGAGTACCGCAGGCAATGTATCGAAAGATACGATCCAAAAATATATTGCGGCACAAAAAGGGAAGTAATGCTCAAAACCTACAAGTACCGCCTGTATCCCAGCAAGAGCCAGGAGCGCCATCTGTGGCAAATCTTGGCCTGCGCTCGGCACTTCTACAACATGTGTGTAGAAGAACGGAAATGGGCATGGCAACTGGAAGAACGCAGTGTGAGCAAAACGGTTCAGCTTCGCAATGTCAAGCACTACAAAAAGACCTTGCCACAAGCACAAATCGTTCACAGTCATGTCCTACAGGTGGTGGCTGCCGATTGCGACAAGGCCTTTCAAGCCTTCTTCCGTCGTATCAAGAATGGCGAAACACTGGGCTATCCGCGCTTCAAAGGACGCAATCGCTTCCATAGCGTGGGCTTCAAACAGTACGGCAATGGTTTCAAGATTGATGGTCGCCGCCTGAAGGTGTCGGGTGTAGGGCGGATCCCTGTTCGCTGGCATCGTGATATTGGCGGTTTTGTGCCCTGCGACATCAAAACGCTGCGGATCACCCACAAGGCAGGGCGTTGGTATGCCTGCTTCTCCGTTGAGATGCCAGAACCATCTGAGTTGCCCAAGACAGGCCAACAGGTCGGCTTGGATGTCGGGGTATCCGCATTGGTCACAACCAGCGATGGTGAGAAGGTTCAAAACCCCAACTACTACCGGGAGAGCCAAACGAAACTGCGTATTCTGCAACGGTCATTGGCCCGCAGGAAACAGGGTGGGAAGAACCGCCGCAAAGCCTTGCTGCGCGTCCAGCGTCAGCAAGAACATGTTGCTAACCAACGACGGGACTATCTGCATCAACTGAGTACCCACCTGGTTGAGCACTACGATCTGATTGCGCTGGAAGACCTGCGGGTGCGCAATATGGTCAGGAACAAGCACCTCAGCAAGAGCATCTTGGATAGCAGCTGGAATATTTTCAAACAATACCTCACGTACAAGGCTGGAAGTGCCGGACGTGAAGTGGTGTTGGTTGATCCCGCCTACACATCCCAAACCTGCTCCAACTGTGGTGCAATCTTCGAGGGCTTATCACTCTCGGATCGTTGGGTGGAATGCGCTTGTGGTCTCTTGCTCGATAGAGACCACAACGCAGCAATTAATATTCTCAATCGGGCATTAGTAGTAAACAGATCGGACGGGTCTGTACAGCCTAACGTAGAGGGAGGTTCCTCATGCGTGCTGTAGAAGCTGCAGCGAACTGAAAGTTCGACTTCAGTCGTAGCAGAGCGTCACGAGGCGTATCTACGTACAAATGTGAAGAAATCCTGATGCAATCGCCTGCCTCAAATCGTGCATAGCCTGCTATAATACTCAAGTAGAGTATCGCAAAGAGGATTTGAGGAGTGCAATGTCTAATCCCCCAGTCGATGTACAGCACTATGGGCAAAGCATCTGGTACGATAATATTCAACGTAGATTACTTGATAACGGAACCTTCCAAAAATTACTTGATGATGGTGGTGTGTTGGGTGTGACCTCGAACCCGGCAATTTTTCAGAAAGCCATTGGCAATTCAGACGATTATGACGATGCCATTTCCCATCTACTCGAGCTCGAGCCCGAAGCAATTTATGAAACGCTGGCGATCAAAGATATTCAAGACGCCACCGACCTTCTGCGTCCCATTTATGACAGTACCCATGCGGTTGATGGTTATGTGAGCTTGGAAGTGTCGCCTTTGTTGGCGCGTGAGACTGGGCAAACGATCCGGGAAGCCCGGCGCTTGTTTGACGAAGTGGATCGCCCTAATGTGATGATTAAAATCCCTGCGACACCGCAGGGCATCCCCGCAATTGAGGCAAGCATCGCGGCGGGCATCAATGTTAATGTGACGCTGATTTTTGCCGTCGAGAACTACATCCAGGTCGCGGAGGCCTATATAGGTGGCTTGGAGCGACGTTTGGAGGCTGGTGAAGATATCACGAAGATTGCATCGGTAGCGAGTTTCTTCCTCAGTCGCATTGATACAATGGTTGATCAAATCCTGGAAAACAACATCCGTGCGGCCCAGATTCAGGGTGATGGCGGACGGGTCAATGCCAACAATCGCTTATTAGGACAGGCTGCAATTGCTAATGCTAAGCTTGCCTATAAGAACTTCCAGAATTTGTTCTATGGGGAGCGTTTCGCCAAACTGCGTGGGGCAGGCGCAATGGTACAACGGCCCCTTTGGGCTTCAACCAGCACCAAGAACCCGGCTTATTCTGATACCCGGTATGTTGATACCCTGATTGGTCGAGATACGGTTAGCACGCTGCCACCTGCCACATTCAAGGCCTTTCGGGAGCATGGCACAGTTGCCGGTGAAACCATCCTGGACGACATCGACAAGGCCCCTAACATACTGGATATGCTGGCGGAAGTTGGCGTGGAGATGAAGCAAGTCACGCAGCGCTTGCAAGATGATGGTGTGGAAGCCTTTATTGAAGCGTTTGAAGAGCTCGTTTCGCAAGTCATGGCAAAACGGGCGATGCTGGAATCCAATATTGTATCGCGGCAGAAGTTCGCGTTGGGCATTTATGCTGAACAGGTGCAGGCGGCTATCCAATTGCTTGATGCCGAGTTTTTCAATGCGCGTTTGTGGAATCATGATGGGTCTTTGTGGCGCAGCGATGGTCCGACTTTAAGCAAAATCCAGAAACGTCTAGGTTGGTTGGATGTGCCCCGGACTATCGACATTAATCGACTCAAACAGCTACAGGCCAGCGTCAGAGGGGCTGGCTTCACGCATGGGGTGGTGTTAGGCATGGGCGGCAGCAGCATCATGCCGGGGATGATGGCGAAGACCTTTGGTAAGCAAGCGGACTTCCCGGAATTGCTCATCCTCGATAGCACCCATCCGCAGCAGATGAATCGGATTACAAATACCATTGACATCGCTAAGACGATTTTTATCGTTTCCAGTCAATCGGGGACTACCGTCGAAACGATCGTGGCATTCAAACACTTTTATGCCAAAACAGGCCGAAAAGGTGAACAATTTATTGCCATCACTGATGTTGATAGCAAACTTGATCAACTGGCAAAGGCCAGTTGCTTCCGCGATGTTTTTCACAATCCGCTGGATATTGGGGGGCGCTACAGTGCTTTGAGCTACTATGGCATGGTTCCAATGGCGCTGATGGGTCTCGACATTGACCGTCTGTGGAGAAGCGCGAACAATATGATGAAATCCTGCGGTGACTTGATCCCAGCCGAGAGCAATCCGGGTGTAACGCTGGGGGCGGTCATCGGTGCGTTGGGGCAAGCCGGACGGGATAAAATCTGCATCTATGCCAGCAAATCCATCGCAGGGATGGGGGATTGGATTGAACAGTTAGTCGCACCCAGCCTGGGTAAACAGGCCGTTGGCTTTTTGCCTGTTGTGGGTGCGAGTTTGGGACGACCCTCCGACTATGTGACGGATCGGTTGTTCATTTATCTCAAGCTCAAGGATGACCCGAGTAATTCCGAGTTAGACGCGGGCATCCGGGCGTTGCGGGAGGCGGGCCATCCGCGTGTAACCTTGCTTTTGGAGGATAGATATGCCCTGGCGGGTGAATTCTTCCGCTGGCAATATGCTACAGCGGTCGTGGGCAAAATGCTGAGGATCAACCCCTTTGATGAACCCAACAATGCCACCAGCAAGAACAACACCAAAAGCCTATTGAAGCACTATGAAGAACAAGGCTCGCTGCCAATTCATGAGCCGATTATTAGCGGCGAGACGATTGATCTGTATGCTAGCGAGGAAACACTCGCGCCGTTGCGGGAGTTATGCAAGGCCCATGGTTATGACAGCAGGAGTCGTACTGAACTGTTGGCGGCACAGTTCATCGGCACAAAAGCAGGGGATTATATTGCACTCCTGGCTTATTTACCCCAAACGCCCACGATCATGAATGAATTGGCCCATGTACGCCGGCGGCTACGGCATGTGACCAAGCGAGCCGTGACGCTTGGCTTTGGGCCGCGTTATCTCCATGCAACTGGGCAATTCCACAAGGGCGGCCCACGTAATGGTGTATACATCATGCTCACCGCCGATCATAAAGAGGATGTGACAATTCCTGATATGCCTTATAGCGCTGGGGTGTTATGTGATGCTCAGGCTGAGGGTGATTATCAAACATTGGAACAGGACGGACGGCGTGTGTTCCGCCTCCATATCACAGGTGATGTGATTGCGGGGATTGTGAAACTGCTGGCGGCCGTCGATTTTGTTGAAGAGCGTCGATTGTAGTTGTGTATGTAGCGAGGGTTATATCTTATGAGAAGATCATTTTGGATGTTTCTGTTGACACTCTGTATTGGGCCAGTTTTGGCCCAGGGGGGTAGCTGTCCGGCGATTGTGAACGAAGTGTTGAACAATCTCGACGCTATCTGTTCTGGCACAGGGCGCAATCAAGCTTGTTATGGCAATGTTTCATTAGAGGCATCAGCCCATCCTGATGCCGCCCAGTTTAAGTTTGATGCAATTGGCGATATTGAAAGCGTTGAAAATATTCAAAGCTTGCGCCTGAGCCCGCTGATTGAAGAAGAAAACCTGTGGGGCGTGACCTTGATGCAGTTGCAAGCCAACCTGCCGGACACGCTGCCAGGGCAGAACGTGACCTTCCTCCTGTTTGGTGATGTTGAGGTTATTAATGCGGTTGACCCGAACAACCCGGATGCCAGTCCAATGCAGGCGTTTTACCTTAAGACAGGTGTCGCTGATCCGGCCTGTAACGAAGTGCCTCAGGATGGTGTGCTGGTGCAGACGCCAAAGGGACGAGGTGAGGTGATGTTCTCAGTAAACGGTGTGGATATGGCAATCGGATCAACGGCCTTTTTGACGTCTAGCAGCGAATTCCAGGTGACAATGCTGGAAGGTTCGGGGGCTGTGCGTTGTGAAGGCTCGGTGTCGCCTGTTCTTGCGGGAACGGGTGTGATGTGCCCGTTGGGTGATGATTTTACCCCCTCTGGCCCGCCGAGCACGCCCATGTCCGTTGAGCCGCCGCCGAGCTTGCCGTTGAGTTTATTGGAAGAGGAAATTGTTCCAGCCGAACCCCTATCAGATGTTCAGTTACAGATTCTTGGTCTATTAAGCCAGGGTGAAGAAGCGCCTTGTGGTCTCTCGTTTCTGCCTGGATGTGATAATTTGATTAGCTCGTTGGGCGGTGAAAACTGCCCCTTAAATGACGTGGGCGAACCGGATTGTACGATTGAATTAGAACCGGTCTGGGACAACGTCGTTGATCCTAACGCTGGGCCTCCCAATTTCAGCAGTGAACCGACACCGGAGGAAACTGAATTACCGCCTGGATGTGAGGCGGGTATTTGCTTAAAGGACCCGGCAGAAGCTTGCAAGTGTGTGCTGTGTGGTGTGGCCTGCCCGGTTGCGACGACGCCTGCCCCCGTTTCGACACCTGACTGTGAGTCTAATCCTGATGCGTTGACGTGTCAGACCAGTGATGCAGGTGGTAGAACAGGTGATGATAGGGGGGGAGAGAACACGGGTGATACAACTGCCCCTGTTCCAACCAATCCACCGGAACCAACGGTTGCGCCAGATCCTGCTAATGAATGTACAGAGCCGTTTCCTTTTTTGTGTGGTAATGAAGAGACCCCACCATTTGGTGGATGATGGGGCGACTTGTACTCCATAGGTCGCTCTTATATCTATCGACCCAAGACTTCTTTGACCAACGCGCCGATTTCGGTTGGATTCTGAGCGACCTTAGCGCCGACGGCTGCTAAGGCTTCCATTTTGCTTTTAGCTGTGCCTTTGCCACCAGAGACAATCGCACCGGCGTGTCCCATGCGTTTGCCGGGTGGGGCACTGATACCTGCGATGTAGGCCACAATGGGTTTGGTCACGTTTGCTTTGATAAAAGTGGCTGCTTCTTCCTCTGCTGAGCCGCCAATTTCGCCAATTATCACAATGGCTTGGGTTTCAGGGTCGTTTTGGAACGCTTCGAGCACATCGATAAAGCTTGTACCTGGAACCGGGTCCCCTCCGATGCCGACACAGGTTGTTTGGCCGATGCCTGCCTGTGTGAGTTCGTGCAGTGCTTGATAGGCGAGGGTCCCAGAACGACTGATGACGCCCACTGGGCCGCCGGCCAGTGCGTTGTTCGGTGGGGTGAAGCCAATGTTGGCTTTGCCGGGGCTGATGATGCCCGCACAGTTGGGGCCAAGCAGCCGCGTACCAGGATAGTTATTTTGGAGGTAGTTGTAGATTTTCGCCTGGTCGTGGGTGGGGATGTGTTCGGTCACACAGACAATCAGCTTGATGCCTGCGTCTGCTGCTTCTTTAATGGCGTCGTAGCAGAAGGGTGCTGGGACAATAATAAAGGAGGTATCTGCGTCTTCTTTTTCAATTGCCTGGGCAACGGTGGCATAGATTGGAATACCGCCGACATCTGTACCCGCTTTGCGTGGGTTGGTTCCTGCCACTATTTTCGTGCCATAGTCCCGATTACGCAGCCCGTAAAACCGTCCCTGGTTGCCTGTCAAGCCTTGTACAACGACCTTTGAATTTTCGTCTAACCAGATTGCCATATCTATCTATTCCCTGCAATTGCCACGACTTGTTTGGCGGCTTCTAACATATTGTCAACGCGGGTGAGGTTATCCGGTGCTTGCAAATCGAGGATAGCCCGACCTTCTTCAGCGTTGGTTCCATCCAGCCGAACCACGATGGGTGTTTCTAGCCGGACCATGTTAATGCCTTCAATCAGGCCATTAGCGACTTCTTCGGCTCGCGTGATGCCCCCAAAGATGTTGATGAGGATAGCTTTCACATTTTGGTCACGATTGATGACGCGCAGGGCATTGGCGACCAGTTCGGCATTTGCCCCTCCCCCAATATCTAGGAAGTTGGCAGGGCTACCCCCGACCTGATGGACAATATCGACAGTGCTCATTGCCAGACCTGCGCCGTTTGCCATAATGCCGACGGTTCCATCCAGACCGACATACTGCAAGCCAAGTTCTTTCGCCATGCGCTCACGATCATCCAGAATCGGGGGGCGTTCGATGTCTTCCCATTCTGGGTGGCGTCCGGCTGCGGCGTCATCAAGGGTAACTTTAGCATCCAGCACATAGACCCCACCATCTTTGCCCAGGATCAGGGGGTTAATCTCGACCAGAGTGGCGTCGCCTTCGGTATAGGCTTTATAGAGGTTTTTGAGGATGGTTTTCACCCCGTTTTCTGCTTGTGGATTGAGCGCTGCTTGGGCGACCCACCCGTTCAGTTGCGGACGGGTCAAACCTTGGATGGGATCAATGTGAATACGGGAGATGGCATCCGGGTTTTCTTCGGCGACGGTCTCGATTTCGACGCCGCCTTCTGCGCTCAACATGCCGAGGTGGCGTTTTGCACCACGATCCAGCGTAAACGAGGCGTAGTATTCTTCGGCGATATCGAGTGCTTTTTCAATCCAGAGGCGATGAACCGTGTGGCCCTTGATGTCCATGCCCAGGATATTGGTGGCGTGTTCACGGCATTCATCGCTGTTGTGGGCGACTTTAATGCCCCCCGCTTTACCCCGTCCACCGACCTGAACTTGTGCTTTGACCACCACCGGATAGCCGATTGAGTCGGCTTTGGCGACGGCTTCATCGGTAGTGGTTGCCAATCCACCAGGTAGTACGGAGATGGCGTAGTGTGTGAAGAACTGCTTCCCTTGGTACTCAAATAAGTCCACTCATCTGCTCCTTTGTTGCTGGGGTTGGATTTTACCACAGAGATGGGTGCAATTTGAGAGTGGAACTGCTGCCGCCAACAAGAAAAAAGTGGCGGCAAGAAGCGTATCAGACAGAGGTTCGCAGAGAAAATGAGAATCGTACAGACAGAAATAGACACATGTGCTTATTATCACTGATTAGTGGCGACAATTAGGAGAATATATTGAAGAACATGTGTTCAACATAGTTCAAAGCTCCTGCCACGAAATCATAGAAAATCACCACCGAGACACTCAAACTGAGTGAGTGTGGCACCTATTGCAAATCTACGCTGATGGTAGATGGTAGTTCAATGTGTGGGGATAGCTTTCCTGGTGGCCTTCCAGTCGAACGCTACCCTGACCTGTGATACCTGCGAATTCACCTGTGGCGGATCCTGGAACGATTTCAAAGGTGGCGCTGACGACATCGTTTTCATCTTTGCCTTCGTGTTTCAGGACAAAACTGCCAGATTGACCGCTGATTTTGCCCGTGAAGTGTTCCAGTCCGATGAAGAGTGTGCTGCGGTCCTCGCCATAGGTCATCAGGTAGTGGAGTTCGCTAGTGCCTTCCAGATCACCCGAATAGATATACTGAACGATGGCATGGGTGAGCTTATCGCCTTCGACTTCGTTGCTTGGCTTGCCGTTCCAGGTTTTTTCTTCCCAGCCCATGACGGAAAAAGAGGATGTTGCCTGTGTCATTGCAGTTCCTTTGTTTATCTAAAGTGATATGCCGATTATAATTATAGCACAAATTTTCTAATAAATCTGCTGGTTGTCGTGTTTTTCCAATACTTTCAATCAATGTAGAATTATTAGTGCGAGATGAGGGACTGCAAGAATGGCACATCCGGCCTCCGTAAATCCAAAGGTATCCTGAACCCAGAAACGGGTCTTAAGAAATCTGAGCTTCAGCGTTATTTATCCACGCCTGAATTGACTCCTTTTGTCGAACGCTATTGGAAATTGGCGCCCAAATTTATATTAATCTCATCAGATTCTGCGGTTGGGACGAGGGTTGTCGGTGTTCACAGGTTCTCGATTTGCAACACATCCATTGCTGAGTGCGTATTACCTATCAAGAGAAACAGAACACAAAGAGGAACAGCGATCATGAGCGAGCGCGAGCGAAATCGACAAGTCGGTATGGGTCTGGTTGGGCTGGGTGCATTCTTCCTGTTGACACAGATTTTCAGCATTAGCCTGTGGCCCTTTTTCGTTATTTTGCCAGGCGTGCCGTTTTTGTATGGCGCGTTGAATGACAAATCTGGTAAAAATGCTGGGCTGATCTTCCCTGGCCTAATCATCGCTGGTACGGGTTTGATCTTGCTGTATCAAAGTTGGACCGGACATTGGGAATCGTGGGCGTATATCTGGACGTTGTATCCAGTGTTTGTTGGTCTGGGTTTGCAGTTTGAGGGTGAGCGTTCCAATAACCGGGGTAATATCGAAACAGGTAAAGGCATGGTGCGCTATGGTTTGATGGCATTGGCGGGTCTGGCTTTCCTGTTTGAATTCCTGATTTTTGGTGGTTTGAGCGGGGTGTTGTGGCCTTTGGTGTTGATGGGTGGTGGTTACTATCTATTGAGACAAAATCGGACAGAATCTGAGCCAGTGAAGAACACATCTAAACGCAAATATGCTGAACCGAGTGCGGACATCAATCCTGATCTGAAGCGCAAGATAGAGGACGTGTTGGCAGAGGATGATGATGATCTGCAGGTCTGGCAGGTTGATGCCTGATGAGAGGCAGCCCCAACAGAATAGCTAGACCCTAGAAAAGGGGTTGAGCCTGCGAACCTTGTGCGGCGTGGGAGAGTCACTTGTAAAGATGCGGCCAAACCTCGTACAATATGAAGCGGTAAAGGAAAGTGGAGTATTGCTATGGCCCTCCAGGTTGGAGACCAACTCGGTGTATATGAAATCCAGAATGTCATTGGAGCCGGGGGCATGGCAACGGTCTATCAAGCACATCAACCCAAGTTGGGGCGTGATGTTGCTGTCAAGGTGATGCACGATATTTTTGCCGCCAACGATGAATTTCGCACGCGATTCGAGCGTGAAGCGCGGATCGTGGCACGGCTGGATCATCCCAACATTGTCCCTGTTTATGACTTTGACGAAGGTGATAATCAGCCCTATCTTGTCATGAAATATGTTGAGGGGGTTACGCTCAAGGACTTGATGGACAGGGGTGAGCTTTCCCTTAAAGAGATTTTGAGCATTCTGGAACCTGTGGCGAAGGCACTGCATTATGCTCATGAACAGGGTGTGCTGCATCGGGATGTGAAGCCCTCGAATATCTTGATGGATCGGCGTGGGCATGCTTATCTGACCGATTTCGGTCTGGCGCGGCTGGCGCAGGCTGGTGAATCGACGATGAGCATGGAGTCAATGTTGGGCACGCCACACTATATTTCGCCGGAGCAGGCCAACGGTATTGCTGAATTGGATGGTCGGGCAGATGTCTATTCATTGGGTGTGATTTTGTATCGGCTGGTGACGGGCGAGGTTCCGTTTACATCAGATAGTTCTTACGGTCTAATCTATCATCACATCCATACGCCGCCGCCCGCGCCTCGTGAAGTCAAGCCGGATATTGATCCACGAGTGGAAGTGGTGCTGCTGAAAGCGTTGGAAAAGAACCCAGATTTGCGTTATGGCACGCCTGTTGCGATGATGAATGACTATCGGGCAGCGTTGAACTTGCAGCCAGTCCATGATTCGTTTGTACCACCGCCATCAAGGGTGGCCCAATCGCCCGAACAGGAGAAGCCGACGTTTTCTGGGATTATGGAAAGTTTCGGCGTTGGTTTGGCGGATGTTGGCCGTGAGATCAAGAACTCGATTCAGGAAGAAATCCGCAAGGAAGTCAATAATCGTAAGATATCGGAAGAGGAGCGCATCCGCCAGCAGGTCAAAGAGCGCATCAAAAAGCGCCAGGAAGAATTTCAAGGTCTGATTATTCATTTGGTGATCTACGCCTTTGTCAATGGCGTAATCATTGGCAATCCCTGGGTGGCCTTCTTCTGGGGAATAGGTCTTGTTTCGCATTTTGCAGATTATTGGAACAAACATGGCCCAGGACGTGCACGGACGGAGCGTGTTATTGAGCGTGAGGTTGCCCGTGAGCGTGAACGGATGTATGGCACCAGCATAGTGGAAAAATCAAAGCGGCGGGGCGCTGGTCATCAAGATGAAGATGATGAATTGCGCGTGCGCTTGACCGAGGACGGTGAATTGACCGACAGTTTCATTGATGAGCAGCACAAGCGCCAATGACAGAGCAAATTGGGATTTATCAGGATATTGAGGCAATCGGTTCTGGGGGGATGGCGACGGTCTACCGGGCGTATCATCCCAAACTGGCGCGGTATGTTGCCATCAAGTTGATGCACGTAAACTATGCTCAGGACAGCGTCTATCGGGCGCGGTTCGAGCGCGAAGCTCGCATTGTTGCCAACCTGGATCACCCCAACATCGTCCCTGTTTATGACTTTGATGAACACAACAACCAGCCTTATTTGGTCATGAAGCAGATCGAGGGAACGACGCTCAAAGATTTGCTCATTAAACAGCCTCTTTCCTCTGGGCAGATCCTTGAGATCCTGACACCGATAGCGGGAGCTCTGCATCATGCCCATACGCAGGGTGTTCTGCATCGGGATGTGAAACCCTCGAACGTGTTGATTGATGCGCAGGGTACGGTGTATCTGACGGATTTCGGTTTGGCGCGGATTGTCCGGAAAGGCGAATCGACTATGAGTGCTGATGTTATGTTGGGGACGCCCTATTATATTTCGCCAGAACAAGCTCGTGGGGGCAAAGAACTGGACGCACGGGTTGATGTCTATTCATTGGGGGTGATGCTCTATCAGATGGCAACGGGTCAGGTTCCGTTTACATCGGATAGTTCTTACGGTCTGATCTATCATCACATCCATACCCCGCCGCCTAATCCGGGTGAGATCAATCCGGCGATTACAAAAAAGGTTGAAGCCGTTATCTTGAAAGCGCTGGCAAAGGAACCAGAAGAGCGGTTTGCCACACCAATTGAACTGATGGAAGCCTATCAAGCTGCATTGGCAGGGCATTATGTCCCCTTGCCGGAACGGGTAGATGTGATGCCGCCCTTGACTGCTTCGTGGGATGGAAAGACGCCTGTACCGCCGGTTCCACCCCTGCCCCCAGAAGCACGATCTGAAGCGGATTTGCTGGAAGAAAAGGGCATTCGGATGCGGGTGGAGTGGCGTCTTACACATCGCCGTGTATTTTATGGTCATGCCAGTGTTTATGTACTGGTCAACGGGATGTTATGGAGCATCTGGGCCCTGACAGATGCGGGTCATATGTGGCCTATGTACCCGATGATGGGTTGGGGCATTGGTTTGGTAGCGCACGCGATGGGTTATTACTATGAGCATGGGCTGGGGCGCGAACACCGTGAACGCGCCCTCCAGCGCGAGATCAAGCGGGAACGTGGGCGGGTGTATGGTGTGGAGAAGCCCAAAAACAAGAACACGCTGGGCGATTTTTCGCGTGTGCGTTTGACCGAAGATGGTGAACTGAGCGACAGTTTCATTTATCAGATCGAATGGCGTGACCAACCATCGGAAGAGCGGAACCAGCGCGAGTTGTAGCAGAGTGTCATAATTAGCTTATCCCCTGCTATTCTTCAGGTTATCCAGTGCATCATAATAATAGGGTGAGGGAATGGGGCCATTTAAGATGGGGTCGTTTGTTGATTCCATCCAGAGGAGCAAGCGCTGTTTGAGGTCATGCTCGATTTCGGCAACTTCTGGTTTGCCCGCCAGATTGTCTCGTTCCAGTGGGTCATTCACCAGGTCATACAACTCGAGATAGGGACGATGGCGCGTGATCTCGTGGATCATGAGGGGATAGATGGGGCTGTGTTGTACGTCGCTGGGTACATTGATGCCAATGTCCACTTCCAGGTTAACAATAAGCTTGTGCGTCTTGGTGCGAATGCAGCGCATGGGTTCATAGGATGTATGGTAGGTCTTTTCGCCATAAACTTGTGCATTGGGTTGGAAGTCGTTGCCTTGAGTCAGAGGCCAATAGCTGTGCCCGTGTAGTCGTTCAGGGATTGGGAGGTCGAGGGCCTCTAGCAAAGTGGGCAGCACATCAACATGACTGACCATCTCAGTGAAGCGTCTGCCGCCTATTAGGTTGCCATCGGGCCAGCGCATAATAAGGGCGGTTCTTATGCCGGCTTCATACAAGGTGCATTTGGCACGTGGCATGGCGAGTCCGTGATCAGTCGTGAAGATGATCCAGGTGTTTTCATATAGCCCCTTTTGCTTGAGTGCGTTGATAATCAGGCCAACTGCTGTGTCCAGATCTCGAATCATGCCCTGGAGTTCAGCGAATTCCTGGTGGGCTTGTGGTACATCAGGAATATAGGGGGGAAGTTCGATACCTTTGCTGTCCTCCGGGTGATCAACATTATATTGTCCTTTGTGGGTGCGGTGTGGTTCGCCAAAGCCGACATTGAGGAACAGCGGTTTATCATGATCATAGTTGCGGATGAACTGCTGTGCATTTGGCCCAGCCTCTCTTGCCCAGGCGTCGCCGTCAATACGATGATCGAATCCCCGTGCTTGGAACGCGGCCTGGCTGTACTCGGAGACATGCTGCGTGCCGATATGGGCAGTCGTATAACCTGCCTGCTGGAGGTATTTCGCCAGATAAAGTTCGTCATGATGCAGGCGCCACTTGAACAGGCCATGTGCCAAACCGAACATGCCGTTGCTGTGGGCGTGTCTGCCCGTGTATAAGCTGGCACGGCTGGGACTGCATTGGGGGGCAGTGCAAAAACTGTTTTCAAACAGGATACCCTCAGCGGCGAGTGCATCCAAATTTGGTGAAACAACGCTCGGTTGTGCATAACAACCCAGGTGTTGACCCAGATCGTGGCAGTCAATCATGACAATATGGGGGCGTGGCATGTGAAGTTTTCCTTTTAGTACAAGCAGCGATTTTACTCAAGGTTGGCGTGGTCTGCGAGCATTTCAGCCACCCAGATACAGTTTATCGAGTTGAGTTTCGATGAAGCCACCATCTGTTTTGCCCACATGATAGCCATTGGCATGAGGGCGGGAGGTGACGACACTGTGTAGTTTGCCCTTGACGAAGTGAGCGGCTGCCCCATCGTCAAGCGCATATCCAGGTAGAATTTCGCCATTGGCGACCATCGCCTGGAAACCGGGACGACGCCCGGTCTCGCCATCATAATGTGGGCAGCAACTTCCCGGTAAAAACCCCAGGCAATCCAGCGTTTGGGGTGGCATTCCAAACGAATCGGTGGAGCCTTGCTCAAACCAGCAGATCGCGCCCGCGCTGATGCCGGCCAGAATGATGCCGGCCTCGTAGGCTTTGTGCAGAATCTTGTCAATTCCCCAGGCACGCCACAGGGCTAACATGCTGAAGGTATTGCCGCCGCCGACGTAGATCACATCTTGCTTGAGCAGAGTGCTTTCAAAGTCTGGGTCGTTGACATGATAGACCGAAAGCCAATCGGGGTATGCGCCCAATGATGTAAATGCCCGCATAAAGCTGGCGATGTAGCCGTTGTCCTCAGCACTGGCCTGCCCCATAAAGCAAACACGAGGCCGTTGGTTGCCGACCTGTTGGAGTATGTAGTGGTCCAGTGCGAGATTATCTGGTTCCATCGAAAAGCCGCCACCGCCCAAGGCAATAATCTGTTTCATTTCCAAACTGTGAACAGGCTGTACAGGATATGCAAGCACGTCTTAATCTGTTTCATCCTTACCAAAAAGATCGGTTAGGGGCAATTTGAAGCCAGGCAGCAGCTTCTCGACGGTCAGGGTGTCTTGGATCCCCAAGACTTGCAGGGGTTCTCCAGGAGAGTAAATCTCAATCGTTTGGGCTTCGGCATCCACCACCCAGACGATGATGTTGGCCGCCAGATAGACGACGACTTTGCGACGCAAGGTCTGTTGTTCTTGCCCGCTCAACAGCCAGATCAGGTGGACCAGGATTGAAGCCTTTTCGGGGGAGTGTGGGTTGCCGTTGGTGCGAGATGTAGGCGACATCGGGTGCATACACGTTGCCCTGGATGATGTAGCCGGCTGCTTCGCCTGTGATGTGATCATCTAGGCTATTTTGTATTAAAAATAATTGAATTAAGAAACCGAGTTTGAAAGCAAGCTTAGAAACATATGGATTGGAAAGCAGTGGAACAATCTCCCCGTTGATGAGTTCAAAAATCTGGTCATCATTTTCTGGCTGCTGGATAAACACCTCGAAGTCAGCGAGGGTGGAGTGGGGTGCGAACTGGGGTTTGTTGAGGTCTTCTAAAGCGGACATAGTTGCTGCCTTTAGGGTGATAGGTAAGGCGCTGGATTGTGCCTCTGGCTTAATCCTATTTTACATCGAAATGTGATGCTGCATTGCGTTATTGGCGTTTTTCTCGAAGCCTTGAGATCATCAGGGTCAATAGACATGCTTGATCTCGGATGGGACAGACTTTCATCAGCCAGGCAAGAACGTAATCCGTTGGGGTAGGCGTCGCCTGACAAGCGCCTCGAGCTTTACGTTCGCCTTTCTTGGGGGCCGACATCCGCTAAACGTGTTTTTTGAGTTTTGACCGGAAGCGTTTGGGTGCTGTCTCGACAATATCGACGGTAGGGGTCTGATGCCAGTTAGCACAGGCTCGGATGGCTCTGCCGATATGTTCGGCTAATTCGGCCGATGGCTCAACATCCGGTTCCAGATGCAGGGCTTTAACCTCAAAGCGTGCTTGTTTGCGATGGGCTTTAGCATCTAATCGACCAACTAGCGCGTCTTGATGCAAAATAGGCAGACTGAAATAGCCATAAACGCGTTTGGCAGCAGGGGTATAACACTCGATGCGATATTCAAAATTAAAGAGGTCTTCCGCCCGTTCCCGATGCCATACCAGTGGATCGAAAGGCGATAAAATAGTTGTCAACTGTGGCTGCAATTTGCCGGAGACGGTTTTCTGTATCAAGTCCTCATTGTCCCGATGCACATAGGCAGGAGCATCCCAACCTTCGATTTGCACCTTATGTACGACGCCTTCTTCCAGAAGCGCAGCCAGATGGGCGGGCACAACCCTTTTGCCAATCCGATAATAGTCGGCGATCCAGCGTTGGGTAGCGATGCCCAGCACCTTGATGGTACGTTGGATGAACTCACGCCACACAGCATCGATTGGAACAGCTTGTGAATCATTCCAATCGGGCAATACACGCTCACGGAAGTCATAGACTCGTTGGAAGTTCTCACGGCGGACAATCATCAAATCACCCATCGTATGAAGCGCTTCCAATACGATTTTTTCATCTTTCCAGTTCCACCAGCCACCGGGCTGTGCTTTATCTCGCTTGAAATCGGCTGAGCGAACGGCGCCCTGTTCCTGTATGTGGTTTTTGACCCTCTCGACGACATCAGCATGTTCAGCCAACCATTTCCGCCGCCTTTCTTGATGGGCCCAGGTCGTTTCTTCCAGCATCACACCGCGATAAAGCGCATAGTCTTCAATGGGGAGGAAGCAAGCGGCATGACACCAGTATTCAAAGAGTGCGCCCTCGTCGAGGAGTTCATCTAGCCACACCGGGTTGTAATCCCCCAGGCGGCTCCACAAGACGAGATAAGGGCTGCGGGCGACGACATGGATGGTATCGATTTGCAGCATGTTCATTGCCTGGATGGTCTTCAGGACATCAGCTTTGGTGGTGGGTTGCGGTGGATGCTGGGCAAGACCCAGTGATGCGATCATCAAGTGGCGGGCGTGTTGGAGGCTAATCTGCATGATTTCCCCTTGTTGGTTTCAGAACATATGTGCTGTTATTATGCCCCATTCTGTTTCACATTGCAATTGGATTAGTCTGGAAGTTCGACAGCATCCAACATGGGAACTGTGTTGCCTGTCTGGGCAATGCGGGTTGAGAGGGTAAATGAATCGCCGATTGGAGCGTAGCGCAAATCGAATTGATTGTTTTCGTCAATCGTGATATATACAACCGTTGTGCCGATTATGCGCGGTTGTGTCATGGCGATGGGGTTGATCTCAACAGTGCGCTGTCCGGCTGTCCAGTATGCACCGTCATAGGCATACATCAGTTGCTGGCCTAGCCATTGGGGAGCTAGCAGCGTACCTTGCTCGCCGCTGACGACGAGGGTGGGATTGCTGCCATCGGCAGCGGCGCTGATGAGGTCGAAGCCCTGAGATTGCAGATTGCGTTTGAGGTAGGTGATTTGACCGCCGTCGGCTGAGATGACGGGTTCACCGAAGTAGCTGGCCTGTACTTGACCTGTTTGTTGTGCCTGACCGGTTGTGATGTCTAACTGCCAGAGTGTGTAGGGCTGGGCATCTGCCTCGAAATCGTTGTAGAGCGCATCAGGATGAGGCAGCGCCAACCACGCCGTTGTTGGCGAGAGCCAGGTGATCTGTGGGTCGTAGGGTGTGTGAGAGCCGGTTGCGACGGCAGGGAATTCTAATAGTGTGACGGCGTGCTCAGGAGCGTTGGGATCAAGTGCCAGTAGCTGACCGGACGATTCACCATAGGTTCCAGGTTTGATAACGATCATGTGCGTGCCATCAGGATTAATACTGAAATTGCCACCAGTAGGCAATGGGGTAATTATGCCGTTGTCTACATCCAGCCGATGCAGGTCAAGGCGGGGTGTTAGGCCGAGTTCACCGAGCTCCAGCGTATTGAAGTAGAGTGTGTGGTCATTGAGCCATGCCACCTGCCCAATAATGGGCTTGTTGACTAGTTGGCGTGGATTTCCGCCGTTTATGTCCACTACCCCGATATGTTCCGGTAAGCCGTTTGATCCGCTGGTGTAGGCGATTCTTTGGGCATCGGGTGCTATGATGGGTTGGATTACGCCGCCGCTGGCAATTTGTTGAATTCCTGTCTCTGGCTGCCAAACTGACAGATTGCCATCAACCCCATAGGCTACCTGAATGTTCGGAGGCGGTATCGCTGTTTGCGCAGGTACTGGTTGTGGGCGATCGGAACCACAAGCAGTCAAACCCAATATAACCAACAGGATGAACAAACGCTGCATCAGCTTGCCCTTGTTAGACGAATGCGCTTCTATTATAGTATGCTCGCCACAAACTGAAAGTATCACCCATGCGCTTTAACGACGAAACCGAGGCTATCACCTATGTATTTGAGTCGATTGCAAATAGCAATTGGCGTAGGCGCGGCTTGGATGAAGAGACGCGGAACCCTGAACTGGCGGAACGTCTGTTGGAAATGAACAATCTGCCCATACAGCAGCGCGAGTATGCTGTGGTGACGGGGAGCAAGGGGAAGGGGTCTGTGGCGGCGATTACTGCCAAATTGCTGCAAAGCCTGGGGCATAGAGTGGGCTTATTGACGAGCCCGCATCTTTTCACCTATCGGCAGCGCTTTCGGATCAATGGGCGCATGATTTCGGAAGGTGATCTGATTCGCCTCGTTGATGATCTTGCTCCGGCTATCGATGGACTCAAATCGCAGTTGAGAGAAGGACAATACCTCAGTCCACAGGCGATTTTCCTGGCGATGGCGCTCAAGTGGTTTGACGAGAATCAGGTTACGGCAGCCGTGATCGAAGTGGGGCGTGGCGGACGTTATGATGATAATGCCGTCGTTCCCAATGTGCTATCAATGTTCACGCCCATTATCCGCGAGCATGCCCGTTATCTGGGTGCTTCGGTTGAACGGATTGCATGGCACAAGGCAGGCATCATCAAGCCGCGCAGCTATGCCTATTCGCTGCCACAATCGCCCCAAGTAATGGACATTCTTAGTCGTCAGGCCAGTGCAAAGGAGGCGGAGTTTGCCTGGCTGACATGCGAGGACATCGGAACTTTTCAGGGGTTGACGGACAAGGCAGATGGCATAAAGGTCAAGATGGGGCGTTATGGAATGGTTGACCTGCCGCTGCTGGGGCGTTATGAGATTGACAATGCATCATTGGCGGTATGGGGGGCAGGCAACATGCATGGACGCTTGCAAAGTACTATCAAGCATGGCTCGGAGGCGTATATCCAGTCCATCCGATATGGGCTGGAAAATGTCATTTGGCCTGGACGCGCCCAGAAACTCCAATCCAATCCGGCGGTGTATGTGGATGGGGCGATTAACACGACTTCGGCACGGTTGTTCATTGACAGTCTGGCCGGTTTGTTGAATGCCCCGACCATTACAGTTGCTGCTGTGCCAATGGATCGAGATTATGGGGGTGTTTATCAACAGGTTGCGACCATCAGCGATGAACTCATCATCACCCAAACCGAACGCAACATTACCATGCCATTCCCCGATGCAGCCACTGCTTTAGCTTGCTCTGGACAGTATCATGAGCGAGTCGTCTATGTGCCGGATGTACGCTCTGCCCTCAATCTGGCGATCGACAAAGCAGGTCATGATGGGACCGTTCTGTTAGCGCTGGCACAGCCCGCTGTTGGTGATGTTATGCAACACTACGGCTTGCTGTATGAGCAAATCTAATTGATGGCATAATTGTGATGTTGATGAAACCAGGAGCAAAACAACATGAATCGGCTGCTCTTTTTCAGTATTGGTTTTGGTGTGTGGTTGGCGGCGACCATCGTTTTTCGGTTGGCAGGACAGCATTTTTTCCTGATTGATAATACCCCCGTCATGTTGGGATTATATGGTGTCACCTTGATCGGAATCCTGGCGATTGCGTTAGGATTGTTCCGCTGGCAGCAGTTGGATAGCAACCAGCGTTATCAGGCGGCGCTGCTGCTGGCGATGCCAGGGATGTTTCTCGATGTTTTGAGTGTGCAGTATTTCGAGACCATCTTCCCCAACCTGGAGCTCGCAGCGAACGCGCCTTTTGGTGCCTGGTTGTTGTGGGCCTATGGGCTGGTGGTGGCCTCGCCTTTTGTCGTGCCGGAGTAGTCAAACGGATGCCCTGCTAGTCAACAACAGCAGAAGAGTAGGGAGGGCTTGTCCGCCATCACCGAAGATAATCAGCTTTTTGCGGCTGAAGCGATCTGCGATGACACCCGCCCCGCTTGAGAGGGTGATAGTGGGCAGAATCATGAAAAATGGAACCAGCAGGAGGGGTGTGGTATTGTCTGTTTCCGTAAATACCCAGACGCCGATGGCAAAGCTTGTCAGGCGGGTGCCCAACATCGAGAGAACTTGTGTCACCATGACAACATAGAATGTGCGAATGCGGTTAATCCTGTTTCTCTGATTGGTGTGGGAACAGCCCATGATTATTCCCTCAACAGACAGATGCTTGTTCCTAGCATCCTGACCGGAAAGTAGACGTACCTGTGCTGGGGATCGGCGATGCCCCGGTGGTTTTTCCATGAACATTGTGGGTATCCAGGTTGTAGCATAGTTGGGTGACGGCTTGCAGCAATTAATTTTGTGCTTGATGACCCTCGGCATCAGGTAAAATGCGGTATAGTAGCAGGTCAGATTCCGAAAGAGAGAACATATGACCAACTTAAAAAATCCGAGAGTTGTTATTGCTGGGGGACGTGGGTTTTTGGGACAGCATTTGGAACGTGCTCTTTTGGATAAAAATTACAAGGTTACTATTCTGACCCGATCACCCACCCGTCCTCACCATGTTAAGTGGGATGGAGCAACCCCTGGCGATTGGATGACCCATATAGATGCGGCTCAAGTTGTTATCAATTTGACGGGTAAGAGCGTCAATTCACGCTATACACCCAAAAATCGTCACGAAATTATCAATTCTCGTGTAAAGTCTGTTGCTGTTATTAATCAAGCTATTTTAAATAGCCAAACACCGCCTCCTATTCTTATCCAGGTCAGTTCTTTGGCAATTTATGGGAACTCTGGAGACATTATTTGCGATGAGACAACCCCTCCAAGTATAGGTTTCTCTCCCGAAGTTTGTATTCAATGGGAGGAGGCATTTTATGCTGATGACTTACCTCATACACGCCGGGTGGTGTTGCGAACTGGTTTGGCACTTTCTAATGATGGAGGGGCATTGGAGGTGCTTGCTAATCTGACACGCTTTTTTGTAGGAGGACAGGTGGGTAATGGAAGGCAATATGTGAGTTGGCTTCATATTGAAGATATGAACCGTATTTTTCTAGGGGCCATTGAAGAGCAAGCATATGAGGGTATCTATAATGCGACGGGGCCAAACCCTGTTATGAATAGCGAATTTATGCGAACCCTGCGCCAGACCTTAAAACGCCCCTGGAGTCCGCCTGCACCCGCATTTGCCGTGCATATGGGTTCATGGATATTGCGAACTGAACCACAGTTAGCCCTACACGGACGAAGATGCATCCCAAGGCGTTTATTAGATCAAGGATTTGAATTTCAGTTTCTCTATTTACAGGATGCGCTTGCAGATATTTTTTCATAATGTTGCGGGCAAGAAGGGTTAATCTAGTGTTCTTGCCCACGTTTTGAGTTGTGCCAAAGTCACCCCTGCGCCACCACAGACAATGATGAAAGCTGATTCATAGCCTGCTAGCAAATGTTGGTTGTCGTAGATGACCGATAGCGACGCACCACACGCAGGCTCGACGACCACCCGCATGTCATCGGCGAACTTGAGGCAAGCATTCACAGCTTGTTTATCCGTGACAACTTGGGGGGTGATGTCATGTTGTTTTGCCCATTCTAACGCACGAGCCGTCACTCTAAGCGATCCTAGTGTGTTGGCGATGGATGTGATGGCGGGCAAGGTGATGAGCCGGCCTGCTTTGACGGTCTGGCCGAATGAATCTGCCCCGTTCGTTTCTATAGTCATCACAGGGATATTGTGCCAGCCATTGCGGTGCATTCCCTGGAGAACACCACAGAGCAGCCCCGCGCCGCCCACTGATACAATCAGGACATCCGGCTTTGGGCATTGGTCAGCCGCTTCGTCAACTAGCGTGGCGTGACCTTCCCACACTTGTTCATCATCAAAGGCCGGGATCAATGCCCCGTTAACTTCGTCTGCAAGTTGGCTAGCGTAGGTATTGGCTTCATCCCAGACTGTGCCGTGTTCAATGACTTGAGCGCCTTCGCCGTGCATCCGATCTCGTGCCATTTGTAAGGTGGTTTTGGGTACAACGACTGTCACCTGCACGCCCAGTACCCGTCCTGCATAGGCAGCGCTGTAGCCTGCGTTACCTCCTGAAGATGAGATCAGATGCTTTTTGCCTGCTTTGACGGCTTGCTGACACTTGAAGCCAATTCCACGCGCCTTGAACGACCCAGTGGGTTGGTAGCATTCCATTTTGAAATAGATGTGTTTGTTCAGGCGTTGATTAATGATAGGGTTTTCATATACAGGAGTCTGGATGTGAATCACGACCTGCCTCCGTTAAATTATATGAGGCAGATTGTATAGGAAAAGGGCACACAAACAAAACGGTAAGTTATGCTAATTGAGAAAGTTCGCAACCACAGGGGCGCCTAATGCTGGTAGGGTTTGCGGGATTGAACCATAAAGGCAACCAGAATATCGGAAGTGGTGATGATGCCGATGAGTGTTTCACCCCGCATCACAGGCAGGGCGCTGATTCGATTTGCCAGCATCAAACGTGCGGCTTCGGCAGCAGACATATCCGGCTCGACGATGATCGGGGCGGGCGTCATGACGGTTCCAACCCGGGTTGTATCGAGCAAGGTACTATCGATAATCTGGTCGTCCAGCGGTTGGGGTGAATTAAGCGCGACACGGCAGTCGCGATCACTGATGATGCCGATGAGGTGATTCTCTCCGCTCACCACCGGTAAATGACGACAGTTGGCCTCACGCATTTTGTCGAGTGCCTGTCGCAACGTCGCAGAGTTACGGATGGTCACTGGTTTTCGGGTCATGATCGCGGCGACGTTCATGACGCACTTCCTTCTCTTGTCCGATTCAAGTTACAGCATACTCGCATTTATCCGAACAATGGTCACATGAAACCGATGATACCTGTCACATAATCGGGTACAATAAAATGGAAAAGCAAAGTAAGGAAACAGCCATGGTTCGGATACTCATAGCAGATGACCATGCGGTGGTGCGTGCAGGTTTGCGGGCATTGCTGGAACAGTGCGACGGTTTTTATGTGGTAGCGGAGGCCGGAAGCGGTGAAGAGGCGATCAAAAAGTGCCAGGAACATCGCCCGGATGTCGCTGTGCTGGATATTCGGATGCCGGGGTTATCGGGGATTGAAGCTTGCCGACGGATCGTGGAATCCGTCCCCGATTGTCGTGTGGTCATTCTAACATCGTATGCTGAGGATGAGCTCTTGTTGTCAGCGATTGATGCTGGAGCGTCGGGGTACGTCCTCAAGCGTATTGGCAGCGATGAGCTGATTAAGGCTGTCGAACGGGTGAGTCAAGGCGATGGCACACTTGACCCAACCATGACGGAGGCGGTTTTCCAGCGGGTGCGCGAGGCCAGTAAGGCCGAGGATGCGTCCGCCTTTTCTTCTTTAACGCAGCAGGAACTTGCCGTACTGGGCCTGGTGGCGCAGGGGCTCACAAATCGTCAGATCGCGGTCAAGCTTTTCCTTGGGGAAGGCACAGTCCGCAATTATGTCAGCAGTGTTCTGTCTAAGATCAACGTCTCCAATCGTGCCGAAGCCGCTATTTATGCGGTTAAACATAATATCAATAAGGTGGTTCCCCCCCTTGAGGAGTAAAATAAGGTGGGTCACATTGGCGACTTGAAACGACAATGGGCGTTTGAGTTGATGAGTACGGATCAAATAGGTCAGGACGCTGTTGGGCATGAAGTTGGGTGTCAAATAGCGCTCAGCGTTTTAGCGGAATCGCGATAATCACGGTTGAGCCTGCGCCAGGAGTTGATAAGATCTGCGCTTCGCCGTCATGTTTCAGGGTGCGTTGACGAATATGGCGTAATCCGAGACCGTTCTGGCTGTTGGTTGAATTAGGGTCAAAGCCTTTGCCATCATCCCGCACGGTTAAGGTCATTACATCTTGATCCATTTGGCAGGTCACGACAATTAACGATGCATCGGCATGGCGGATGGCGTTGCTAAGCGCTTCACGGGCGATAAAACAGATGGATTCAAAGTCGCTGGCATCGAATGGCGGGAATTGATCGGCCGCATCGACATGGATATCAAGCTCAGTTGGCACATACAACCGTGCCAGGATGTCGTGGAGCGCCTCGCGGATGGTCTTCTTGGTATAGGTGTTGGTGCGCAAATCCATGATGTAGGTGCGGATTTCTTCGATGACATCGTTTAGGCTGTCAATGGCAGTCATCAGGTTTTCCGGTTTGAGATCGTTGCTGTTTCGCGCCAGATCAAGATACATCCCGACGGCATAAAGTGACTGAATAACCCCATCGTGCAGCTCCATGCCGATGCGCTGCCGTTCTTCCAATAACGTCAGGCGCCTCTCTTGTTCCCGCAGGTGACTACCTGCGATGGCAAGGGCGGCATATCCAGCTAGGGTTTCAGCCAGCCATTGATCGCTTAGGGTGAAGGGGTGCCCGTCTTCCCGATCACACAGGTATAGCATACCAAATAGCTGTGTGCCGGATTGGACGGGAACGCCGAGCATTGAGGTCATGGGGGGATGGTGTTCTGGGAAGCCTGAAGACCGTTCATCGTCCTCTATCTGGGGGACGCGGATCGCTTCCCGATGGTGCATGATTTCACCGATCAACCCCCGTCCAACTGGGGGATGGGGAATTCGCTCGATTTCTTCTTCGCTCAGCCCGGCGACTTCAAAGTAATCCAGACTGCCGTGCCCATCGGGGACACCCAGCGCTGCATATTTGGCCTTAATCAAGTCACGAGCGGCTGCGGCGATGCGCTGGAGAACTTGTTGCAAGGTACTGCCTTCGGTGGCATAAAGTACAAGCCCAACAATATCTTTCAGTTGATCAACGGCGACATTGGTTGTGTGTCCTGTCATGCGGCTGTCCTATTCATACGATCATTGTAGCGTAGCTGGGTTAAGACCGCTGCCACCACAGTTGGGGTTTCATGCGTTTACCATGCCCCAACTTTTTATCAAGCCACAACATCGCCCTGCGCAAATTGGTCGCTGCAAGCCGCAGCCACACCCGATTCCACCACTTGCTGAAATCCCGGTTGTAGGCACAGACACGAATGCAAATGGAACAATCCGTTCCCTGGTTTGTCCAGAACCTGAAGCATTTTTCGGCATCAACTGTCCATTTTTTGACGCCAGGTAGATAGGAGGTACGATCATTCCATTCTTGCGGGTCCCCATCGAGGATAGCATTGGGTGGGCAGCCATGGGTGCAGCGTCGGCACACTTGACAAAATTCTTCGACACCGAACCTGATTGGCTCATCGGGCTGGAGAGGCAAATCGGTAAAAATCTTGGCGATGCGCACACGCGGACCATACTTTGGGGTGATGAGTAAGCCGTGTCGTCCATATTCACCAAGTCCAGCCTGAATGGCTAGCGGAATCGACAAGGCGGTGTCGTTCAGGCTGGCAATCGCTGTGTAGCCGAGATTGCGAATGTACTGAGTGAGTGAAAGCACACTGATGATGTCTTCGCTATAGCCCTGGCCGGTGGCTGCACCACTCAAGGCTGAAGGCACAGTTTTGATGGTTTCCCGATCCATTTGATTGACGATGACAATGACGCTGGTCAGGCCGTCGGGTAAATCCATTGGTTTTTCGCGTTGGTCTTTGCGGCTATAGTTATGTGTGTAGACCCAGCGTTCATCAAAGTCACAGACACCGACCATGCCCGCACCAAAGTATTCGCCGACGTGCTTAATATCCTGATTCATTTCTTCCGGCGAAACCTCTTTCAACCGGGTTTTGGCACCTGCGCGGAACATAGTGTAATAATCCAGGAAACCCTCTTTGCGGTCATCCGATTGTTCCAGCAGATCGGCTGTGAAGTCGGCGATATACCAGGCCGCGTTGCGCAGGGCATAATCTTTATGCGTAAAGCCTGGAACTTTGCGGAATTTCGCCAGATCAGTGTAGTAGGATTCAAAGAAAGCCCGCACACGATCTGAACGTACGGTGTCATCCCAGATGGAACGATTGAACATGTCGTACTTCTGGTTGAAGCGGCGGAAGTGTTCGGAAACCTGGATGCCTGTTTTGTCGTCGATTGGTTTGCGGCAGCTGCAGGGAATCGTCTGGGTCATGATTGCTTATCCAGCGTTTATCAACTCCCTATGATTGTAACGCATTTCTTGCTTGCTTCCATAGAAAATCGGTGCGGGGTAAATCGAAGGAACCTGAAAACGAAGACACCACAGCCGCCATTAAACTCGAAGCCCTGAACCTGATGGCTCAATCCTATCCGAACCTTGCGTTCGCCTTGAGCGGGGCCAACCTTTGGTTAGGGTCAAACTTTCAGTTCGCCGTCACTTGCGGGACTCCCTCCTTTGATGATAATTAAAGAAACAATTCACTAATTAAAATTATTAAAATTTATCATTAAATGATATAGAATGATAAAGTGTATTGGGGTAGGATGTCAAAATATAGAAGAGGAATTTACATATGAATGATGAAAAAGCAATCTATCAAGTGTTGGCACATTCTATTGCACAACAACGTGTGGATGATGAGGTAGTTCGGAAGGTGGCAAATGCACTCGCAAAGGTGGATATTCCGCTTCGTCGAATCGATGTTTGTACGTATGGAATCTGTTTAGACTACCTAATTGACCATGAAAAATGGTGGGAAGTCCTGCCGGAGCTTGTCGAAGTTGGAAAAGGTCGAGTGGGGCGCGTCGAAGTCTTCCCTTTGGGAATCCCCTTTCCAGATATATTTCATGTCCGTATTGAACATGATCTTGATGCCATCGCAAGGGGTTGAGTTCACTGCTTGATGACAAATAAAACGAACGCACGCTCAGGTTTTATACCTGCGCGTGTTATTCATCTTCATCCATCTCGATTCTGCAACCTTGCTACAGTTCATCGGGGCCACATGAACGAACCGAATTAGGGCTTGAGGAAGTTCTTGCTGCCCTTGAGGTGTTGTGGGATGAAGGTTATCGAGTGGTGAGTCTGTCAGGTGGGGAACCGCTCCTTTATTCAGGGTTCGAGGCCTTAGCGTCTCATGCCGTTGACCTTGGCTATCAACTGAATTTGATCTCGAACGGCGCACCTGTTACTGGATATCGGCTCGAACTCATTTGCGAATTTGTCCATCTTATTGCTCTTAGTCTCGATGATTCTCCAGATACGCATATCCAAATGCGAGGTCATAACCGGGCTTTTGATTATGTTGAGCAAGCTATTATGCGTTTGACCGAGGTTGGTCAAGAATTTGGATTGGCATATTGTGTATCACGGCAATCGCTTGGTGAAATACCCTGGGCGTATGAATTTGCCAGAAAGAATCAAGCCCAGTCGCTGCCACTGGTCGAGGTGCCGTTTGGGATGACCAATTGAGCAGCGATATGGCACGCCTTTTTGTCGTTGCTCGGCTATTAGAGGCTCAAGGGGAAATGCCAATTCAGCTTGATATTATTCCTATTGCATTAGCCCGTGAACGCAGTCACGACTATGCCGCTCTTAGTCTGGACACGATTAATGGAGAATCGCTATCTGATTTAGTTAGCCCTTTGGTGATGGCTTGAGTAATTCTATAAAAAAGTATAAGCAAGAGGGCTGGAAGACTCTGCGTAAATTGCTTCAAGATGCTTTTTCAATCATTGGAACAGGTGATGAAGGGTTTGTAGATTGGTTCTATCACCTTGTTCGGACTAGTGAAACGATATTGCACTAACCTCAGAACCAGGTGTGCTGGGAACCATTTGTAAGGCATAATCGTTTACACTATAACCAGTATCAAGTGAATGAGGAGAACCCCATGCGGATACGTTTGATCGTACTGCTGATGTTTGGTTTGTTTATAAGAAGCATCATGGCGCAGGAGACAACCGTGATTGTAGAAGACCTGGTTGAAGGGAATACAACTTTTGCTTTTGACCTCTATCGATCGATTGCCGAATCAGAACAGGGCAATCTCTTGTTTTCGCCTTATAGTGTTTCGCAGGCGCTGGCCATGACTTATGCTGGCGCACAAGGCAACACAGCCGAGCAAATGGCGGAGGTCCTCCATATCAGGTTGGAACCAGAAAACTTTCATAGGGGAAATGTTGATCTAGCCCATGATCTGAACCAGGGCGTTGAGACTCCACCGGAAGCGGAACCTTTCACGCTCAAGATCGCCAATTCCATTTGGGGGCAGGCAGGCTTCCCGTTCTCAGAGCCATTTATTCACACGCTCGATCAGTTTTATGACGCGGGGCTGAATATCACGGATTTTGTTGGTGATCCTGAAGGCGCACGAGTGGACATCAACGACTGGATTGCAGACGCCACTGCAGACCGCATTGAAGACATCATCCCACCAGGCGCAATCACACCTGATATGCGTTTGGTGTTGGCAAATGCCATTTTCTTTAAGGCCAACTGGCTGACCCTGTTTGACGAAAATCTGACCACAGATGGTGACTTTACACGGCTGGATGGCAGCACAGTCAGTGTACCGATGATGAACCAGACCGAAACGCTGGGCTATATGCAGAGCGAGGGCTTCCAAGCGGTGCGACTGCCATACTTTGGTGACAATATTTCGATGATTGTGACGCTGCCAGATATGGGCAATTTCGAGGCATTTGAGCAACAGTGGGATGCCAGTACCTTGCAGGATGTGGTCAAGAATCTAACATTTGAGCAGGTACAGGTGCAGATACCGCGTTTTGAATATGAAGCCAGTGTCAGCTTATCCAAAATCCTGCAAGAACTGGGTATGGTTGATGCATTTAACCCGGATGCCGATTTTGGTGGGATGTATGACAGAGATGAGGTGGACGCCAATCTGTTCATCGGTGATGTACGACACAAGGCGTTCATCAAGGTGGATGAAGAAGGAACCGAAGCAGCGGCTGCAACAGTGGTCATGATGGAACTCACATCCATGATGCCCAGTGAACCCTATCAGTTTATTATAGATCGGCCTTTCATCTATACAATTTATGACGACCAAACGGGCAGCGTGCTATTCATGGGGCGGGTGTTGGACCCGTCGTAACAACTTCTATAAGGATATTGATCTGCGCAGCCTGTGTCCGAACTGGAATAATCGGGGGAACTAACCCACCACCCCCACATCTTCTCCTTTTGTATTCAAAGACGCGGCTGCTCCATTTTAACCATCAATTAATCTGTTACCTATACAGCGTTCAGAAAACCTCTCAAGTTCTTAATATGTATTAAAGAACGCTTCGGTTTCCTCTCATTCAAGGGTCGCATTCTTAAGATTGTAACATATGACCGGTCAACAAATTTTGCTCGTATCGTAAATCACTGAATTGGAGTAATGCAATGCGTAGGTTTCTTATTGTGATGGTCCTACTGATGCTGGCGATCATCCCCTCGATGGCTGATGATCATGTAGGTACAATCGCCGAAATCGTCATCGAAAGCACGGAAGGCGCCGAACCAGAATTCACCGTTTTACTGGCTGCTGTACAGGCTGCTGACCCCATATTCCTTGACGTTCTCTCAAACGAATCTGCTGCAGGCTGGACCGTTTTCGCCCCAACCGACGCTGCTTTCGCTGATTTGCTGGCAGCCCTGGAAGTTTCCGCTGAAGATTTGCTAGCGAACACCGATCTTCTGAACGAAGTGCTGTCTTATCATGTGGTTCCCGGCACATATGCCGCTGAAACGGTTGTTGGGCTGGATGATGGCTACCTCGGTACGATCCTGCATCATGATGTGTTGAACGTGGACGTGACCGATGAAGGGGTGTTCGTTAACGAGAGCCAAGTCATTACCACTGATGTTGAGGCCACCAATGGTGTTATCCATGTGATCGACACCGTGCTGGTTCCTGAAGCCGATGAAGACATGATGGACGGCGACATGGATGAAGGCATGATGGGAGAAATGGGAACCATTGTCGACATCGTGGTTGCCAGTACCGAAGGCGACGAGCCGCAGTTCACCGTTCTGTTGTCGGCTGTGTTGGCTGCTGATCCTTCAGTTGCAGAAATCCTTTCTGGCCCGGGACCCTGGACGGTTCTCGCCCCAACTGACGAAGCCTTCGGCGAAGCGCTGGATGCACTCGGCCTGACCGCTGAAGAACTGCTAGCAGACACCGAGGCCCTGACGGGTATCCTGGCCTACCACGTTGTCCCTGGGTACCTGGCCGCTGAAGACATCATTGGTATCTCCGAAATGATGGACGATGATATGGGTGTATTCGTGGGTACACTGGCAGGTTCAGCTGTTGAGTTCACAGGTGAAGGTTTCAATGGTGGTGGCCTGGTCACAACCGACATCATAGCTGACAATGGTGTCATCCACATCATCGACAGCGTTCTGCTGCCACCTGTGGATGATATGTAAACCTGAGTTGGGACATCGACTCATACTGTCTCAGTCGGAAGAAGACTAGTGCGTAAAGCACAGTCTCCGGTGTCAACGGCGGAAGCCCACTCGCTTTTGACTGTGAGAGTATGTCACAGTCAACATAAGGCCGGAGCTTGCTCCGGCCTGCTTCATTACCGAAAGTTTGCTGCGGCGATCCCCAGCCCTTTTCTGTAACGCTCTGCTACGACGAAAGTCGCGCAGCTTCCGAAGTACGCCTGTCCTAATGGATGATGTTCACCTTCAAGGGCATGTCCCGCCCGCTTCACACGGCTATGACAGCCTTTGTACGATGATGTCTCAGAGATCTATTCTGTTAGGTTTCGTGGAAATAACGGTTTAGATTGTGTGTTAGAATGGCGCCCTTCATCATTCTGAAGGTTTGACATGATACCTATCAATCTGAACGCTCTGCGGTCTGCTTCATATGGCTTTGTGTTTAGCCGATAGTCTTGTCAATCAGCATGGGTTTGTTGCTGAACATGTCTTTGACACTTACTCCACCTGGTATTTTAATGATGGCTTCGATACGGGTCCTATCGCCCAGCGCGTATTTTGTAAGGTCGCTCGTGGCGCAACCGTTTAGGATGCTATTTATCAAGACAGGGGGGCATGACGGGAGGATGTAATCCCATGCACCGTGTGCCGTTCCTTGATTCAAGGGAGTGAGCTCGAAACAGCATTGTAGCAACTTGATTTTGTAGATTGGCTGAATCGCCACCTCTCAAATAAAGGCTTTTCGCCGGATGTGTTTCATGCCGCTTTACATTTTGTACTTACAGCTCTCATCCCAGAATCGATTCATCCACCTGGAAAGAGATTAACTCAGGGGCATCAAGACAACATCGGTCAAGACAGGGTAAAATTGCGTTTGGATATTTAGACTTCGCACACACCCAAAGGGAATCACATGACTCTAGAAACAACTGTGCAGCAACTCCTGTCGGCTGGACACGGCATCCTAGCGGCGGATCAGGGCTCTGATCATCTTGCAACACGATTAGAAGCCCTGAATTTATCGTTAGATTCCAATACGTATCGGGACTATCTGGATATGCTGTTTACAACGCCCAATTTGGCTGAGCATATTAGTGGCATCATTATGCGTGATGAGGCGGCCCGCTTAGAGAATACTGATGATGTGCCGTTTGCACAACTTGTAGTTGAACAAGGGATGCTGCCGGGTCTTTCACCCAGTATTGGATTGGTTGAACTAGCGGGTACATCTGGACAAGTTGTACCGGAAGGATTGGACGGATTGCGCCAGCGCTTAAGCGATTATCATGAAATGGGTTTCAAGTTTACCAAGTGGCGTGCGCCCATTCGCATCGGTGAGGATATTCACTACACTCTAGATGCCAATACCTATGTGCTGGCACAATTCGCGGCTTTATCGCAAGAGGCTGGCCTCGTACCTATTGTTGAACCTGAAACTGAACGACTTGGCGACCACACAATTGAACGCTGCTTTGAAGTGACGGAATTGTTCTTGCATCGGACATTTCAGCGCTTGTATGAACATCGGGTTCAATTTGAGGGGTTGATCCTGAAGACGAATATGGTGGTTCCTGGCGCAGATTGCCCGACGCGAGCAGATGAACAGACAGTTGCTGAAATGACCATTAAATGCTTGCGGCGTTGTGTGCCACCGGCTGTACGGGGAATTACCTTCCTTTCTGGTGGACAATCGGATTATGATTCAACGGCCCATCTCAACGCGATGAATGTGATGGGGCCACATCCTTGGATATTGAGCTTTTCCTACGCACGGGCGTTGCAACGTGCACCGCTGGCAATCTGGAGAACGGAATCTACAAATCGAGCGGTAGGTCAAGCGGCCTTATATCATCGGGCGCGGATGAATGGGTTGGCCTCGTTAGGGCAATGGTCTCTTGAGCTAGAGGAGTGGGCATGACCGATAAGGCGCTGTCTGGAGTCATTGGCATGGGTGTGTGTACGGTGGATTATTTGTTCACCGTGCCCCATATGCCGATTGATGGAGTTTCGATTAAAGCAGGGCAGCATATTAAGCAGCCAGGCGGATTGGTCAGTACGGCGTTAGCGACGCTGGCAAAGCTGGGGATATCGTGTGAGGTTGTTTCCCGGCTGGGTGATGATGAGGAAGGGCACTACATCCGAGATCAACTTCAGCGTGAAGGAATTGGAACCGATTATCTTCTGAGCGAACCGGATACGGTTTCTCATGTGGTGGCTGTACTGGTTGATGAACAAACGGGCGAACGCAGTTTTGTCTCGCGTTGGCCTACCGGGTCACCGCTGCGTGTGGATGAGATTCCCTATGAGGGGGTAGTGGGCGCAGACATCTTGTTTGTGGATAGTGTTAATGAGGCAACCTTGGCAGCAGCAAGCTGGGCACACGAATCTGAAACTTGGGTGGTGTTAGATCCATCCCAGCCCTATGACACCCTTCTACCCTTACTCAAGTTGACTGATGTGCCGATTGTGCCGGAGTCGTTTGCTCAAGATTGGATGCCGGATGCCCCACCCGAAGCAGTCGTCAAAACACTTTATGAGCAGGGCGCGAAGATAGCTGTCCTGACGCTAGGGGAACGCGGGTGTGTGGTGGCCTGGGACGATGACGTTGCACGATTTCCAGCTTTGTCGATCGATGTGGTGGATACAACCGGGGCGGGCGATGCCTTTCATGGCGGTTTTATGTATGGCATGTTGCAAGATTGGGATATGCCGCAGATTGTTCGGTTTGCCTCGGCGGTTGGCGCATTGAATTGTCGTTTTCTGGGTGGACGTGCAGGGTTGCCAACTCGGGAGGAAGTGGATGAATTTCTTCAGGGGCGGGCGGGTTGAGTTGTGATGCAGTGAGGGGGCAGATGTTAGCTGCCGATGCGGGCAGTATAGACGATCATGCCGTCAATCTGTAGTATCACCAAGGGTGGTTGTGTCCCGATGGATAGTTGCATGTTGGCGGGATTGGGGCTTGTGGAGCGCTCTTGGTAGCCTACATGACAGACGAAACCCCAACGATCACAGGTATAGAGAACGTAAAGGTCGTCAAACGGATCCTTCAACACACCAACGTGATAGCTGATCGACCCGATCTGGGCAGAAGCGTGATGGGTTGGTGTTCCGGTGGATGTGGGCGTAGAGATGAGCATGAAAGAAACGCTACACCAGAGTAGTGTGATGAGGAACATGATTCCGGTCATTGTGCGGAGTGTGCGGTTCTTACGATAAAGCAAGGCTAAGATGACCATTATCACGAAGCCAATAGGTATGATGAAGGCTGCTAGAGGTGGGAGATAGAGCAGCCAGTAGACGAACGATCTACCGTCATAAGTTCCATCATAAATGGCCTGGATAACAACTTGCACATTGTTTTGTAGATAGCCAACACCTACCGCCACGCCAATGATAAGCAGAAAAAAGACGATAGGCCAAATTCGTTTGAACACCCTTACCCTCACTTGTGATTGATCTGCTGTCAGTATAGCATTATCCGTTGTTTAAGCGACCCTCTTGAATCTGTTGTCCAATCGAGTTCTGGAGGCTGATAATGACAACTTGGATGTTGTTGGAAGATGAACCTGATTTGTACGATATGATCCTGGCGATGTATGGCATGATGGGCATAAGTGGTGTCGCTTTCGGGTGTGGTGAAGACGCGATTGACTGGATCAAATCGGTAGAGAACGGTAGCTATAAGGGAAGTATACCCGAGCTTGCTTTGTTGGATATTCGCCTACCAGATTATATCAGCGGGCCAGATGTTGGGGCGCGGTTACGTCAGAGTGAACTGCTCAAGGATATGGTTATTGTTATCATGACGGCTTATCGGCTAACCCCCCAGGAAGAACAAGATGTCCTGGGTTATGCAGAGGCCGATTATCTATTGTATAAGCCGCTGCCACGCTTTATGGAACTGGAAAACTTACTCAAAGATCTTGTGTTACAGCAGCAAAAGTTTTAGTCAAGCAGAATGGGGTGCGAATGCCAGCACCCGTGCTGGAAAACTGGATGCATTTTTGATCTTCAAAACACTGACAATAGCGATAGCTCCGTAGCGGGGAACTTGATCGAGGTGGGCCAATAACTCGACTTGATAGCGTTCATATTCTGAGAGCAGTTTCTCTGCATCCATGTGGCCTTCTGCTGTCTTAATGCCTCCATCTGTGCTAATGGTCTCATGCCCGATGACGGCGATGTCCCGCTTTTTGACCAGAAAACGGATTGTATTGGGTTCCCATCCAGGCCAATGACAGATTCCATCTTCGTCAATATTATGAAAAGCATGGTCATCAGGCCAGCGATTGCCCCAGTCGGTTCGCATCACCACAAACGAGCGCGGCGGTATTCTGCCGAATTCGGCTTCCCAGGCGGCGACATCGGCGATAGTCAGCATATAGTCTGGATTCCAGGCGACGCGATCATGAACGTCAATGACAACCAGGGGTAGGATCATGTCTTCAGTCAACATTTGGTCGAGTGTAGGTTTGCCGGGTAAGCGATGAGCAGGTGAGTCAATGTGGGTACTGCAACGCCTGGTAATCATAAACTCTTGCGACCACACACCATCATTCTCTAACGTTTGAATATCCTGAACCCTAATAGGGAATCCTTGGTCTAGGTGATGGGTCAGATCGAACACAATACCGCTGCGAAGCTGTTCAAGTAAGGGCCAAAATGATGTAAGTTGTGCCATTTTACCTCTGTAGTAGCGTATGTTCATAACAGTATAACCCAAAATAACATAATGAATCAACTTTTTTCATAGTGTTATTGTGACAATAGGTATGGTTTCGTCTAATAACGGGATCAAAACAGGGATATATCATCATATCCTTGCCTGGTCTGATGATAGGTTGTATTGTTCTTTGTAGCTACTCCATTAATTTGCCAACTGTATCGTATCCAGCGGTGATAGTCCTTAATTGCCTTTTGCGTCCCATTCAGGGTTGGCGATCAAGGATGAGATTGGGGCAAAATCGTCACTTCATGGCTTGTTGCGGGGGCAAGGGGAAAGTGACAGTCAACTGGTGGAGAAATTGCAGCAAAAACGGGTACCGAGTGGGCTGGTCAACAGCAGGTTCATGCGGCTCAACCTCAGTCTACGCAGTTTCAGTTTACCTGGAAACCGGTGGCTTTGAAGAACGTGCGTTCTATATTCATGCTGCCCATAATCGCAACAATCAGAGCTTACCCCAATTGTCAAGTTCTATACGAATATGGGCGGCATCTTCATTGAAGGTCCCATCGAGCACCCAATGGAAACGGTTTTCAATCGACCAAGGGTGGGCCTAACAAGGTTGTGGCATCAGTGCTCAGGCTACTGATGTAGTAGGCGGTATCATGCGTGACCTGTTCTCTCCCGTCGTTCTCGTTTGCCTCGAATGATATGGATCGCATCTTTGCCGATAGCGCGATCATGGCTCTTGCGCAGCGTCTTGAACCTGGCTTTGGTCACGCCGGACTGTCGATGTTGGCGAACACATCGCCGAAGGTGTCGTGCGTTGGTATTCTGGTTTTTAACTCCAAAAACTGGCGAGATCAGTCAATACCGACCCGACTATCAGCGCCGCATAATGCCCAGTAGCTTGTAGTCGCACCATCCTTGCACTCTTGGATCCGGTAAATCACCTAAGCATTCTTCCAGGCTGTATTTAACATGGGGCATCCTCTTTACTTGTTTTGAAGCGATTACCCTGTGCCCTACTCTATATAGTCTCGCCATCGTAACATGAATCGGCTACAATTAGCGTTCCTAACATTAGAGAAAGACAGAGTATCGGCGGATTATTGCCAACATTGAAAATGGCTGTGTCCTCATCATGAACACCAATCACAGAACCTATGTGGCGTCCTAATGCGCTCATTCTCAGTCCGGTAACATTGGCTAACCTCAGTATTATACGCTCAATTAGGAGTAGACGCTTTATGGCGCAAGCACAAAATCCAAAGAACCAGCCCAACCGACAGATCAGAATGGAAATCCCCAAAGACCTGAAGGGAGTTTATTCTAACGCCGCCATGATTAGCCAGACCCATAGCGAGATTGTCATTGATTTTAGCCAGATGCTTCCAAATGACCCCCGTGCACGAGTGCAGGCACGGATTGTGATGACGCCGCCCAACGCCAAAGCGTTCCTGCAGGCGCTTCAGACCAATCTGGACAATTTCGAAAAGACGCACGGCGAGATTGTTCCACCACCCAAACCACAAACGTTGGCGGATCACCTGTTTAAGTCGGTTAAGCCAGAAGATGAGGACGAAGACAACGAAGAGGATGAAAGCTGATGGGGCCCATAGATGATCTCAACAATATTGCAGATGGTATTCGAGAAGTGTTTACAGTTCGTAATGCTGCTCGTGATGATGCCATTGCACGCTCTCGTGAGTTGATTCGGCATTGTGCTGAGTGTATCCGGGCAATCCACCGCCGTGAGTGGGAAACAGCTGATACCAAACTCGACCTCATCCGGCAGGGCGCGGACGCGATTAAGTCTGTAGTGGCGGATTATCCTGACCTGTATCATACGGGCTATACCCAGGATGCGCTCAAAGAAGTGGTTGAGGCGTTTTCGACTTATGCCATTATCCGCGACCAACCCTTGCCTACTGTTGAAGCATTGGGGGTAGAAGGCTCGGCCTATTTGCTGGGGTTGGCAGAGGCGGCGACGGAATTACGCCGTTTTATCCTCGACATCATGCGCCGAGCCGAGGGTCATAGTGACGAAGCAGAACGATTGCTGGCCTGGATGGATGCGATTTACGATCAACTGGTCACGTTTGATTTCCCCGATGCGGTTACACGTGGGCTGCGTCGGCAGACAGACGTGGTGCGTGGTGTGTTAGAACGGACTCGTGGTGATCTGACGCACAGCTTACGCCAGCAGCGGCTCCAGGATGCCCTCATACAATTTGAAGAACGAGTGGCATTGGGCGATTCCAATGCCTGATATGAGGAGTAGGGCAGGGCACCCCGTAACCCCCTGGATAGAAGGGGCTATCAAATCTTGCATCTGAGGGTGTCAACTCGCACTTGAGTTGGGGCATCACTTCGTCCTGTCTCAGCCGGAAGAAGACCAACCTGACTTTAGCTGTGGGAGCATGTCACGATATGCGACGCATTTCTTTGCCAGGGCGTAGTTCTTTCTCGTAGCTGGTGGAGCGCCGGAAAATAGACATGCCTGCCTTTTCATACAGACGGGTTGCCCCTGCGATGCTGGTGGCATCAACACCGAGAGTGATTTCTTGCTTGTCTAACGCCCACAAGGCATTGAAGCTTGTTTGAAGAATGGCCAGACCCAGGCCCTGCTTGCGGTATTGAGGGACAACGCCCAACGAATCAACATGGGCACGCTGCGGGATGTTGTCGATGGTGTGGCGGCACAAACATATCCCAGCGAATTTCTTCGTGGCGTCATCCACTGCCACAAACCATAGATCAGGATTGAACTCTTTGTCGTTCTTAATCCATTCTTTCCATTCGGCCACCAGTTCAGCGTAGGGATGCTCGACATAACCATAATGATCGCGGAAGGCGGTGTCATCGGCCTGGATAACTTTTTCTAGTTCTTCTGGGTGATGCATGGGACGAATGGTGATCCCCTTGGGAATCAGCGGCGTTGGTGGGTTTTTCTGACGTTCGATCCGCATTATCCACCAGTGGCGGGAAACCCCAAAGCCGAAGGTTGTAAGCAAATGATGGGCGGGCTCATAGCCTTCGCTCAAGCCAGAGCGAACAGAAAACCGGGCTTGTTGTGGGCAGCGGGGGAGCGCTTGTTTTGCTCGTTCTATCGCCCAAGTGAGGATGGCTGTTCCCAAGCCCTGACCTTCGTGATCTGGGTGGACACAGCCGCCGATCCAGGGGCTGACGGGTGGGTTCAGCATGTCCCATACATCCGTATAGGCCACAATCTGATCATCCGCTGTGACGACTACTCGGGTTGATTGGTTGATATCAAAGCCATGTTCTGACCAGGCGCGGGTGAATTCGTCGGCTTCGACAGTCGCCTCGCCAATGGTTTTGAGGCGGTTGGCGTTATAGAGGGCCACAACAGCATCATTATCCGATAATTCTGCGGGGCGGATTGTGAAGCCATCGGGCATGATGATCTCGGTTTTAGTCATGACTGAGTTGCTCACTTGTTAGTCTTGTTTGCTGAGTTCTTTTCCTGGGCGGAGTTCCTTCTCGTATGAATCGTGAACATCTGCCACTTTCATACCCGCTTGTTCATAGACACGTTGTGCGCCGGTCAGGCTGCTGCCATCAACATGCAGGCCAACCCGCTTGCGCCCTCGTTTGTACATTTCGGTGAAGGTGTGATGTAGCAACGCCAACGCAATCCCGCGCTTGCGATGGGATGGGATGACACCCAGTGTATCCAGATAAACCTCCTCTGGATCCGTTTCGTTGCTCGCTTTACACAACGAAGTTCCCACGACCTGATCGCTATCCAGAGCGAAGATCATCAATGATGGGTCGTAATCTGGGCTGTCTAGCCAGTAGGTCTTCCAACGTGGATAGCGTAATTCAAAGGGTTCATCGACATGCCCACGATGATCTTTAAACGCTTCATCAACGCAGCGGGCGATTTTTTCAGGATGATAATATGTTTCAATGGTACTAGGACGGATGCCATCAGGCCAGGTGGGTTGGGATGGTTCGGTATCGAGTTGGATCAGCATATGCCACCAGCTTTGCTCGGCGAATTTGAAACCATGGCGGGTCAGAAGTTGACGTGTCGTATCATCGGTGCTGAGACAATCCTTTTCCAGGACGACACGAGCATCCACTGGGACCCGGGGGATGACTTCTTGGGCTCGCCGTTCGCCCCAATCCATCAGGTAGGTGCCGATACCACGATTGCGGAAGTCAGGATGTGTATAACCCCAAACGTAGGGGCGAACAGGGGTCTTGCCAACGTCCCAGATTCCGCTGTAACCCACTATTTGACCATCTTGTGTGAAAACGATTTGTGTGCTGCTTTCTATTGAGAAGCCGGGTGTTTTCCAATCATGCAGTAACTTCTCACTGGTGAATGCACTTTGACCGTACTTTTCGATGTGTTCTTGTTGAATCAGGGTCACCACGTTATCCGCATCGTTGAGGGTGGCGGGTCGTGCAATAAACTCTGATGATAGTGCTGACATCACTCTCTCACTCTTCCTGTGAAGGGCATCACAAATAGGAACGCAGTACACACACAAACTCTAATACATGATCGCCAGACTGTAAAGGGTCAGAATGGCTCAGGAGGCTAAGCGTTGGCTTGCCAGCCTTCTGGATGTATCCAGGTGAATGATGCGCTCCCGGCCCCATCAGTGGTGAAGAAGTTTAATTGCAGCGTGATGGCCTGGGTTTGCAGTGTACTGAGGGTGGCTTCTAGCAGGGATTCCGCAAGCTGACGTGAGTTGGTGTTGATTGGCACAGTGATAACGGCATTGATGGCATAATCGTGGCCAGTGAGCGCGAAGTTTTGCAGGATGAGTTCGAGTGTCTCAATGGTTTCGACCTGTGGAAACTGGGAATAAAGGGCTCTCAGGGTTGCGTCAGTGACGACAATGTCAGATTGCCAGCCGCCATCAATCCAACGAAAGGCGATGGCGGCCTCGTCTGCCCCGATTAATGTGAAGTGGGTTTCAGCATCCGATATGCCCAACGCTTCGATAGCGATCTGGCGCAAGGTGCTGGCTGTTGTCTGGTTTGCTGCCTGGACGGCCAACGACGCATTGATGATTATTTGTCCGCCATCGGTTGCTTGAACATTCAATCCGTTGACGAGAGAGACCAGCCCTGATTCATTGACAGCCCGCGCCACATTGATAGTTGTGCCCGGGGCAAGGGTGACAATGGTTGCGGGTGTTGGTGGGGGGGCAAGAGGGGTATCCGTTTGGGTGGTTGGTGGAACTGTTGTTGGTGTGGGCGCAGTGTCAGTCGCTTCAGTCGTTGGCTCGGCGGTTGGATTGTCAGCGACGGCAGGGGTTAGTTCATCGTCTTGCTGTATGGCAATGATCCATGCAGCGACAAGCACAAGGAGCAGCAGGGGGACGATCAAAAGCAATCCACGCCGACTCTTAGGCATCGGTTTGGCTTCAATTTTGGGCTGGCTCCGACGCTTGTGTGCTGTTGGTGTATGCTGTTCAGAATTGACGGGATACTTGCTAAGAGGTGGTTTATGCAGTGGCGTGGATGTCTGTAGGCGGGTACGTCGTCTCGGTTTTTCGGGGGCAACTGGGAGTTCCTGCGTGCCCTGGCCCCTCACAATCCGATCTATCCTAGCGATCCACTCGGCAGCTTTGGGATGGTTAATTGTTTCGAGGATTGCCCGTGCCTGAGCATAACGACCTTCATCAATCAATTGCCTGGCTGTTTGGAATTTACGCTTGGACATGGAGCCCTCCACATGGTTTACGAAGCCATATTGTATGATTTCTTGTATAGCGTGAACATATCGAATATCTGCATCAAGGAACATATTTCACATCGTGGAAACACTTGTAGTCATACTGTTAGCTCTCCGGGAATGAGGAAAAACAAGGACATACAAAATCGTGAGTTGTCAGGGATGGATCGTCGGTTTATTGCGGCGGCGACACTACTTTTTTTGTTGCGATTGCAGCAATTTTTCCAAAGGAATGTAAGACGGTTGCTGTGTTGGAGTGCATGGTATAAGGGCGGATATGATATTTATAGTACAGAATAGAACCTTTAGAAGAACGTGTGTTCTGTGTTTTAAGGAATTTGTTGGGACGCAGGGAGGAGAAGGGAGAGAAAGGCGGAGGATTTTCCTTACGACGAGGGCGAGCCTTGATATGGGTCGTCATAATCAGAGCCTATCAGTTGGGCCAATAATGCTAGTGAGGCGCCCTGATAGGGTAATCGACTAGCAGAGGGATGAATAGAGCAGGTGAGATGGGGCGATCTCACCTGGGGAGATTATGCGTGTACAGATTGCCGCTGGGTCGCATCAATAATTTCCAGGCTGTCATTTGCAATAACTTTCAGCAGATAGGGGTTACTGATGACAGGCATCGTTGTAATTTTGTTGCCATTACGGAGTTCAAAGTAATAAATCACAACGGGTCGTGAGCCTCCACGCCAGATCGCATGACGATAAACGTGCCGATTGATCTTCCAGCCTTTGTCCAGCGCGCTGACCAGGTTGTCTACACCTGCATAAGCTTGTGAACGTGGACACCAATGTTGGGGGTTCTCTAAATAGTGCCGAATATGCGCCCATTCTGTTGTCATGACTTGCTCTCTAAACTTCAATTTATAGGGGGTGAGTTCCTGCTTTCTTAATCCTATCTGTATGATCTTGTGACGAACAAACGACTTGTTTGTTACTTTCATCATATGCGCAATGATGGGTTAGAGTCAAGCAATCGCAGCAACTCAATTCCAGAGGGTCAGGTGCGAGAAAATTATTAAGATCAGCTTACACAGGATATTATATTTTGTCATGAATAGACTAAACCTTTGCTTAAAATTGGCTGCGTCTTTTGTGTTTTTACGCAACCTGGATTGCCGTATTTTGACAAATTGCGAGAAAAGGTGTCTGCATCTATTCATCTGTCATTCCATCAATGATGGGATATCTCTTACCAGTATGATCTGGTAAGAGCCGTGTAACATTATGGCTCAATTCCGTAAAATTCACGGTATGAGGTGACCTGTGGTTAGAACCTGATATTTGATGGGGTATAAGGAATTAGTATGTTCCTTCATCTTGAGGTATAAGGAGATAGAGTTGTGGGGCATCAACTCATATCATAGAAGCCCAACCTGACTTACCAGGTGATATCCGATGTTAATGATAGCAGCCCACTGAACCTTGAGTTCCTCTTTTGCAGGAGGGGTATATTACAATAGGGAAATGAAGAATCAAGCTATAATCCACGATTCCACTATGTAGTACAGAATTCCTATATCTACCTTAATACTTCAGTAACGCTTTTTCGGTACAATAGAATCTAATGAAGCAATCTACAATGGGGACGTAGAAGCTAGCGTGCAAAGTCACCGCCCATGCGGTGATTTTTGTTGTTAGGGTGTCCAACGCATATGGACGGTATGGCGATGTGGTGTGAAATTATAGCGGCGAAGAACATCAACCGTCGCGGTTTCGTCATTCGGATGTTCAATCATGAGCGTATTTCTTTCCAACCGCCGCAAGACCGGTGCCAGCAGAATGTCGTCGTATTCGCCTTGGAGCACAGGCTCAACCAATAAGGTCAGGCGCGTGCGGCCTGCGAAGATACTCTCGATCCACAATGCCGCCAGAAGTTGCAAGGACACTTCATCATAAATGACCAGCCGTTCTGTACTGCGCAAGTTGATCCAGTCCGTAACCCGATCCAGCGCGGAGTTTCTGAACTGTCCCGGGTGCAAAGGGCGAAGCCAACCCAGGCCACCGTGCGCTTGTGGGCGAATGCGCTCTGCCAACGCTAGTTCCTCTTTCCATTCATTGCGTCGCCGATGCCGGATAAAAACATGATCGGGCGGTCCCCAGGCAGGTACACGGGCAGCATTACGCCGCTGCCAGGTCGTCCACTGCCGTTCGATTTCAAAGCCCAGTGATTTATATAGGTTTAAGGCTGGCGTGTTATTCGCATCCACTTGCAGAATAGCCCGTTTGCCGCTGCGCTGTTGGATCATGCGCAGGCTGGCTTTCATGAGCTGGCGGGCGATCCCACGCCGTTGATAATCCGGATGGACACCGACATTGGCAATGATCCAGGTTGATCCTAATGAACGAGGCCAATCGGCAGGTGAGACAGACACATTACCGACCAATTGTCTGTCCTGAATCCAGACATAACCCATGCTGACCCCGATCGCCAGGTCGTTAATGCGCCGGAACAAGTTCAACCCTGGCCCCATACGGCTCAAATAGCGCATCTCCCGCAGCGTAGCTCGTCCCTTGCTGTCCATATTGCTTGCAAAGACAAGCTCAATTAAGTCGGCCAAAGGACCCAGATCACTGCGTAGATTGATGGGACGCATCCCACTGGTCGTGTCAATTCGACTCGCGTGGATCACCATCAGAAGACCTTCAGGCTTTCTTACCCGGTTGAAAGTATAATTATTATAGCGGATAGTGGCGCTTTTTCATCAAGATTTCAATACAGAATAATTTACGAATTTCATTTGGATTGGTTGGCAACCATTGCTCAATTATGATATCCTATATACAGGACAAAGGTGGGGCGCTTTATAATCGCATCTTTGTCGTCATTTATTCAGGGGGTAATCATGCTCTATTCAGTGTTACTTGTATGGTTGCGCCGTGTGATCAATGGGCTGATGGGAAATAACAATCATCAATTGGTTGCTTCCGAATCAGGGCAGGGGTTGGTCGAGTATGCTCTGCTGCTCATCTTTATTGGTGTTGTTATGATGACCCTACTTGTAGTCTTAGGGCCAGCTATCGGGAACATGTTCAACAACATCATAGTGGCGGTGCAAGATACCCAACGCTAACGCACATCATTTCCCCGCAATCATACAGCAGAATCCCGTCTGGCGGGATTTTGTTTTTCATCAGTTATCAATGCTGCCTTGAACTCTCACTTATTTTCGTTTAGAACTGTACAACTCAGGTAAAATGAGGGAGATTTCTCGATGAGTGGACCTGATTATGGACGAGTAGGCAGAAGCCGACGCTCTGGTAGCGCTGCCTGGCAATGGATCACTATAGGCGGGGTACTAGGAATGGGTTGCTCGGCTGTGTTTGTTTTGACTTTACTCACATTTGGCGTCCTGAGTCTGGACGAACCTGTTGAGCCCACGAGTGTCGTGTTTCAGCCGACGGATGTTCCACTGCCAACGGCGGATGTGGCCGCGACGGTGGCGGTGGTCGTTGCCGAGACAGTCGCAGCGATGCCTTCGCCAACGCAAGAACAACAGCAACCGCAGATAATTGCCCCGACGGCCACTGACCTGCCGACACAGCCTGTGGATGATCCGCCGACAGCCGAGACTCAAGCTTTGAATCAGGACACCACCAACGTCACTGATTCAGGGATTTCGCCCCGCCTGGATGTTGTCAAGAGCAATATGGTGCGGGTGGACGGGGGGACCTTCATGATGGGGACGACTCCCCAGGAAGTGGGAGAAGCGGCCCGTCAGTGTACACAGCGCGATGGCGGTTCGTGTGCGCCAGAATGGGGCGAAGATTCATCGCCGACGCATAGTGTCACGCTTAATCCCTTCTTTATCGAAGATACCGAAGTTACCAACGCGATGTATGTTGAATTTCTCAACGCGATGGGGCCAAATAGTCATGGGAATGGTTGTGGCGGTTTCAAGTGTGTGGAGACCCGTTCGACAAACGAAGGCAGCGTGATCCAATTCGACAGTCTGAACTATGATATTAGTTCCTCGATTTTCATCAATCATCCGATTGTGGGAGTGACATGGCATGGTGCGAAGGCCTATTGTGAAGCATTGGGGCGTCGTTTGCCAACGGAGGCTGAATGGGAATTTGCTGCCCGCGGCACAGATGACCGCATCTATCCCTGGCCTGATGAATTGGGTTGGAGCACGGATTATGCACGTACCAGCCGCCCGGTTGATCTAGGTGTGGGCGTGGTTGAAATCCAGAGCTACGCCCAGAACATCAGCCCATTTGGGGTTTGGGATATGGCGGGTAATGCAGCTGAATGGGTCAATGATTGGTATGGTGCAAACTTCTATAAGCAGCCTGCTGCCAGCGGTTTGAATCCAACTGGGCCAGCATCAGGTTCGGATAAAGTCATTCGCGGTGGTTCTTGGGACACACCGCCATTCTTTTCGCGTTCGATGCATCGCCAGAATCAGCGGCCTGATTTTACTGCTTTGTGGCTGGGATTCCGGTGCGCATCTGATTTTGATGAGCGTGCCGTACAATCTGAAACCAATGGACAGTCAACATCGCCTTTGGGTGCATTAGATACCCCAGTGCCAGATCAACCCGACGCTCCTGTTGATGCTGCACCAACGTTGCCGCCACTTGTGCCCCTGTCTACTCTGACATCAGTTGCCGATCCAACCGAGGTCCCGGCTGTTCCGCCTGGTGGTTAGCGGGCGACCCCAAGGTTCAATGGAGGCTCCAGGCCCGAATCGGTGTCTGATGATTCAAACTACCGGATACTGGGATAGAGCAGCATGAAAATACGAAATATTTGATGCTCGTCTGTGGGATTGTCAGCCTCGGATTGATGGCCAAACTCCTTCAGCAAGGCCGTCAACTTTTCATAGAACTCGTTGGCCTGCTCCGGTTTGAGTGCCATGCGGCCTTGTGTGACCATCAATCGGTGGTGCATGGGTACATCATCGTCTGGGGAGGCGACCCCGGCTTTGAGGCTGGCCTGGAGAACAGATCGAGTATCATTCCACATACTGGTCAACATCAAATCCAGGTTTGCTTCTCTTGCTTGTGTACCAGGTGAAAGCAATCCATCCTGCACGCGATAGGAACGGGCAACTGACTGATAGTGCTTTTCTACAATGCCAGAAACGATGCGCGTATCGACGGTCTTTATCAAATCATGTTTTTCCAGCAGATTAAAGTGATAGTAGAGCTTGGTGGGGGGATGATCAATTTTCTGGCTAATTTGTTTGACCGTCGCGGGTTTAATCAGATATTGGATGATGCTTAATCGTATTGGGTCAGCCAGGACTTTCAGGGTTTCCAGGTCAGAAATGATAAATTCGTCTGCAAGTTGGAAGTTATGGGTCATGCATGCTTTTCCAGGCTGCTGTGTATAGTAAATGTACAAGAAGCTAAAACGGGCTACAATGGATACATGATGACATAACATGATCGGAATGGCAATTTGATGGCGGATCAGATTTTAATCGTTGATGACGAACAGCGCATTATTGATCTGGTGCAAATGTACCTGGAGCAAGAAGGCTACTATGTGGCGAGTGCAACAGATGGGGCAGAGGCGTTCAGATGGATTCAGGCGAACCAGCCCCAATTGATTGTTCTGGACTTGATGCTGCCTGGAATGGATGGCCTGGAAATTTGCCGACGAGTACGGGCAGAATCGAATGTGCCGATTATTATGTTGACGGCCCGCAGTGATGATGTTGATAAAATCGTCGGGTTAGAGCTGGGCGCGGATGATTACCTGACCAAGCCCTTTAATCCACGTGAGCTAGTGGCACGAGTAAAAGCGATTCTTCGGCGGGGCAATATTACCGAACGCCAGGCTGATTTGGCTCCTCCTGCTTTGATACAGATCGATAATTTATCGGTTGATCCAGAACGGCGCACGGTCAGAGTCGACAACGACCTTATTGACTTGCGCCTGAAGGAATTTGATCTGCTCTTGACGTTGGCGCGTGATATGGGTGTGGTCTTCAGCCGTGAGAAACTGTTGGAAATAGTCTGGGGCTATGACTTCGCAGGCGAAACACGCACCGTTGATGTTCACATCGCGCATTTACGCAACAAGCTCAAGGAAATGCGTCCACGTATCTCAACCGTGTGGGGTGTCGGCTACAAAATAGACGTGGGATAGACCTGTGTTGTCGTTGCGTGATCGTTTACTGACATCTTATTTATTCTTGTTAGCCTTTGCATTGGCGGGTATTGCCTTTGCTTTGTTTGTGACCACTGCCAGCCAACCCGCACCTGTCGAGCCATCCTATCAGCGTCTATCGGCCCTGGCGACTAAGGTTGAAGTGCAGGCTATTCTTAGCCAAATTCAATCTCCTAGTAATAGGGACGAATCGAGTGAGGGGATTGCGCCTCCGATTGGTCAAAATTCTGAAGTGGATAGGTTGACTGCTGAGGAAGAGGCCTACCTGAAACTGGCTATGGACGATGCTGTGCGCGTTTTGATATTTGAGGTGCGCGACAGCATGGAGGATGTCTGGCAGGGGATGGTCTCATTTGATACCGATAGGACGCTTGATGGAAAGAACGAACTGATCCGCTTTCGCCTGGATGATTACCAGAATCCTTATCGGGAAGCCCGTCAGGAGCAAATCTTCGGTACGTTTGTTGAAGAGGGTGAGCAGTGGTTGTTTAGTGGGGTGGCCGAAATGGCAGGGCCAACCGGTGATGAGCGAATCAAGATTGTGGCAGAAAGACGGCCCCGCATCTCGTTGCAGGATGTTCTACTTGATTTTGGCCCAGCACTGGTCACGCCGTTGGTGCAGGCGGCAGTCTTTGGTTTGATTGGGGCCGTTGCGCTGTCGGCGCTTATTAGCCGCACGATTGCGTCGCCCTTGCAAGCTGCGGCTGAAGCAGCGACTGGGCTGGCAAAAGGGGATTTGACGCGCCGTGTCCCGTTGACAGGGCCAACTGAAGTGCGATCTGTGGGACGTGCCTTCAACACAATGGCAGAGGAAGTCCAGGCCACACAGGAATCGCAGCGTAGTCTTCTCGCCAATGTGTCGCATGATTTGAAGACACCGTTGACCTCGATTCAGGGTTATTCACAAGCGATTGTTGACGGTGCCACGAAAGACCCGTCAAGGGCGGCAGAGATCATCTATGACGAAGCGGCACGGCTGACTCGTATGGTAACGGAACTGACCGAACTGGCGCGGGTGCAGGGGGGGAAGCTTTCGATGCGCATGAAACCGATTGACTTGGGCGAAGTCGCCTCTAGTGTGGCTAATCAGTTGCGAGTGGTCGCAGAAAATCAGGACATTATGCTGGAAGCGCGTACCCCGTCCATGCCCTTGATCTTGGGTGATGGAGACCGCTTGGTACAAGTCTTGACCAATCTGATGAGTAATGCCATCAAATATACGCCCGCCAAAGGGCAAGTTTATGTTCGCACGGCGGCTGAAGATGAAGGGGTGCGCCTCATCGTGTGGGATACTGGCATGGGTATTCCAGCGAACGAACTCTCCCGGATATTTGAGCGCTTCTATCAGGTGGATAAGGCGCGTGGTCCCTCACGTGGAACCGGATTAGGGTTGGCAATTACCAAAGAGATTGTGCAGGCGCACGGTGGCACTATTAGCGTGGAAAGTGAAGAAGGTCAGGGCACGGCCTTTCATGTCTGGTTCCCATGTCTGAACGGAGATGAACTTACGTCGGCTAAGGAATAAATGTGCCTGTGTAGGCCAATACATCATCCAGATACAAGCTTAAACGGTACCCCGCGTCCAATTCTAATGAGGTCAAGTCGAGGGCGAGATTGTCTTTGGGGGATTTTGCCAATGTCGATGATGTGTTCTGTGTCGTCTTCTAATTTAATCTCTGCCTGGATGTTGAATGGTTCACAGCCTCCACGCTTGCCACTTCAACAAGTGTTGAACAGTTTATATTCTGGATGGGTGCTGACCTGCTCGTGTTTTCTGATGTCGTCTGGCAGTAGGGTAAGCAAAGTTTTGCGTTCTGCTTTAGATCAGCACAAAATATGGCTTAGGTCAGCCAAGAGCAGTAGTTGCGGCAGGATGACTTGTGCCCATAGGATTTCCTCGCGTTCTTCTGTCCGTAGCCAGGAATCATGATAGATCAAATCAAAGGGGAGATCGCGGAATGCCGTCGCCGATTTGTAAGTCTTTTGGGTGTGCGTAACGTCACCCTCGCTAAAGCGGGCCTGGGCATGTGTGATGTCAACTTCGATGTCGCGTGCCCAGCTTGCCCCGGCTGCGCTCAAGTCATTGCGAGCATAGGAAATGAAAATCCGATAGCCGTTCTACTGTATCAGGTCAGTTGTTCCCTCGTTGTGAACTCTCCATAATCAGTATCCATCAGGTTAGCGGCGGGTAGCGTTGACCTGATCTGTTTCGATTTCATTTACGAAGCTCTTGGTAAACTCACCATCTTGTGTCAAGCGGACGCGGGGTTCTACATTCTTGGCTTTGTCTATAGAATCGTGCTTCGGTTTGATGATACTCGCGCTCCTGTATGCTCCTGAACGCTCCCACTCTCGCTGCATTTCCCGGCGCATGGTGCGCTCGTTGGCTTCGGAACCGAAGATCATGTCGACCAGTATACCGATCATGTGTAGGACCAATGTGAGCGCCAGGAACAACATAAAAATGCCGGGGATGGTGTTTTCCTCTGTCAGGAACGCTTGGGATGAAATTTCCGGTATGGTTTGCAACCAGGCATAAATAGGCGGCCACACCACGAACGCTGCCACGCTCCACATCATGAAGCTGATGCAATGCGTGAGCAGGCCGATGTGCTGTTTGAAACGGCGGATGATGTGGTTTCGCGTTTTTTTGTAGCCGCGTTCGTTGATGGTATCTGGCCAGTTGGGGCCATGATAGGCTTTCAGGTCGCGCAGGAAATTCCGTCGCCTGCGTTCCAGCCGGCTACCAGATTCATAAAATAGGGTCATGGCATGGGAGATCAAGCCCGCGCCCCAGAGCAGGGCAGTAACACCAGCGAAATTGATGTCTGCCAATGGAACCAGTGAAATGTCCGTGCCGAGTTCTTCTCTAAAGCCAGGTTCGGCAAAGAGTTGGGCTAAGCCTTCTTGTATCGGCTGTTGAGCAGCGAACAGGAAAGTAATCACAATAGCATAGGCCGCAAAATGTGCTAGGAAACCCCTGCGCCGATTCATACGACGGTTGACTCTGCGCCGTACTGCTTCGACATCAGTTCCCCAGTCATTATTTATCATCTTGATGACACGCGGCGACTGTGCGCCCCCATCATGGCGGCTGGTGGTGCTGGAAAACTCGCCGATAACATCCTGCACCCCTGATACAATTTTCTCAAAGACCTCGTTACCATCCAGTTCAACCAGTACATCATCAATAAGCTCGCGTGCACGTCGCCCTAATTGGTCGAGGAAGTCGCCCACAGATGAAGTGGGTTCGGGTGTACCTTCAGCAATTGGCGCAGGCACAGTGACATAGCGTCCACCGCCAGGGGTATGATCGGATAAATTTTCGGCACGTTGTCTGGCGCGTTCAGCCCGGCTTTCATCCAACTTTTGAATACCGGACGAATCGAGCGCGGCTTCAAAGGCTTTGATAAGCTGATTAGGTGTCTCATAACGTTGGGATGGCTCTTTAGCAAGGGCGTGCAGCAGAACCCCATCTACTGCTGGCGGTACTTCTGGGTTCAGGCTGGAAGGCGGCGGAACCGTCGCGTAGATGTGCTTATGAACGATGGCATAGGCTGAATCACCGACGAAGGGCACACGCCCGGCCACAAGTTCATATAGGATGATGCCCAGTGAATAGACATCCGTGCGAGTGTCGAGTTCACGCTCCCCTTTGGCTTGTTCTGGTGAAATATACTGGGGGGTGCCGAGCATGGTGTTAGCGCTCATGGTCGATTCGCCTTGGGTGGCGATTCGTGCCAGCCCAAAGTCCATCAGATAGGGATAGCCCTGGTTGTCGATGATGATGTTGGAGGGCTTGACATCCCGATGTAGCACGCCCTGTTCGTGAGCATAGGTGAGGGCGTCGGCAATAGTAACCATCATATGGCGGATATCTTCGAGTGGGATGGTTCGTGCGGTTAAGACTTCCTTGAGTGTCTGGCCTTCGACAAATTTCATGACCAGATAGGGTTGTTCGGCCTGCTCATTATAATCGTAGAGTGGTACGATGTTGGGATGATCCAACGCCGCGATGATGCGGGCTTCGCGCTCGAACCGGGTGACGAAATCGGCGTCCTGCGCAAACATTTGGTGCATGACCTTGATCGCTACATTACGATCCAGACGCGCTTGACGCGCTCGATAAACCGTCGCCATGCCCCCCGCGCCAATTTGCTCGATGATTTCGTATTGACCCAATGACATCAGATGGATGTCTCCTGTGAATTGTGTACGCTCTCTTCCCATTATTATACCCAAGAAATTGTTGCAGGGTGATGGCTGTATATCTCCTTGCTGGAATAGAGCGGCCCAGGATTAAATCGGCGGCGCCACCATCAAGACGAAAAACACTACAAACGCTACCCAATTTGATTTGAAACGAAAAATCGCTGAGATACCTTTGAGTGAGTTGTCTCGGTTAGGGCGCTCAATGCTCGAGGAAATCCCCTCGATTGCATCCCAGAAGGAAATCAACATCTACTCGGTAAAGGCAATTAATCCCATCTAAGCTGATAGCAATGGCTTTTTCAACGGCGATTGAGATTGAGCGCGATTTAATCAGCCAACACACTAAAAAGCAGATGTTAAACTAGGGACGCTTAAAGGTATGGGGAAAAGCAAACTAAGTGGGTTGATAAACGACAATGGATATTTTGCCATCTGGGCCCAAAATCACTTTTTCTTCAATACGAACATCACTGGCAGGAGCTATCATCTGTGAAAACATTTCTCGTGCGGCAGATGGGTGATCTCCTATTGCCGTAATCATTTCTGCTGGGATTGATTCTAGTCCAGGAACCAATTCGAGGTCCAGCTTTTCACCACACTACACCCAGGAGCATATTTACGTCCACTGGAGTTTTGCGCCTAGTTTATAGACGGTGTTGAAACTATTGTAAGAGTTATCGGACATGGGATTTTTAGTTTCGTATTGGTATTGATAGATTTGAATCTGGATGATTTTGATTGTGTTGATCATATACTGACGACCTCTAAGAATCTCTGTCTTGTAAAATGTATATTTATACTATACTAAGAGCTATAAAAACCCACCTACTACGAGCAGGATTGTGCAATGGATGCCCGAACACTTTATCGGCAAGGCGTAGATGCGATCCGTGATGGACGTGACCTGGAACAAGGCCGTCGACTGCTGCTGAAATCGCTCAAATTGAACCCCAACAGCGACTTGGCGTGGTTGTGGCTGTCACGTACCTATGTGGATAATCTTAAGCAGCGGCTATACTGCCTAGAGAAAGCGGTTGATCTCAACCCAGACAATACCAAAGCCCGCGAACTGATCGAACGGCTCCAACCTTCGCGAGCCACTGTGGGGGCAAATGGTGAATTGAGACAAGCTGCGCCAAGTCGTGAGCAAAACCAGCAGATTATGGTGCTGTTGCGTAAGGCTGATCAATTCATTGGAAAAGACGATGCTGAAGCCGCAATTGAATGCTGGGTGAATGTGCTGGCCATTCAGGTGGATCATGAAACAGCCATGCGCAATGCAGTCGTCCACCTTTCTAAGCTGGGCTATTTATCCGATGCTAAGGAATTGGTCTGGCGGGCGATTAACGCCGGAACACAGCATCCATCGATTTATCTGACGGCGATGGATATCGCCAAGCATGAAAAAGATGCTGATCTTTATGATGAACTTCGGCAAAAAGTTGTGCGGATGCCAGAGGCCGATGAAAAGCTTATCAGTCGGATGATTGATGAATATCTGGCGACGCTGCAATACGATCAAGCACATGCTATTCTCAAGGCTGCCATCGAGAAGTTCCCCGATAATCAGAAGATGCTGGTACAGATGGGGGACTTGGTGAAGAAGATGGGGCGTCCGGGTGAAGCGACTTTCTACCTGGAACGGGCGGCACAACTCGGGCTGCGCTCTAAAGAAGGACGCGAGGCCGATAAGCTCTTGTCGCAATCCGCACCTGTGCTGACAGATCGTGAGCGTGGCAGTGTAGTGTTGGCGATGCGTGAGGCGGCGGGCTTCGGTGTGGCCTATTTGTTGCTCGCATGGCAGGATGCAGGGCTGAACTTGCTCCATCTGGGCTTGGGGCGTTGGTTGGGTGTGCTGTTGAGTCTAGTAGGGGGGTATTTGTTGATTACGGCAACCTCATCACCCCAGCAAGTGCCCATCGCAAGCATGTTAGGGGGTACGGAACCGCCGAAGCGCAAAGGCAAGCTCCCTATCCGCAAGCAGGCCAGCGGCGCATTGGCAGAACAAACCGAACTACCAACCCTCCCTGGGCCTGTCCGTTATGTCTTAGGTGGCGTCGGGGCGGTGCTGTTGATGGTAGCCTTTACTCTCGTGTTCAGCCAGTCAATCAGTCTGTTACTTAATCCGGTCAGACCCGATTTGAGCTTGATGTTTGAACTGTTGGCGGAGGAATAAACGCGCATGCTTGCACTCCTGATTTTCATTCTGGTTACGTTGTTTGGCATCCTTATCAACTCGATCATCACTCCGTTCCCAATGAGTGACAATGGCATGGTTCGTTATAATACGGTTCCCTGGATGACCGGCACGTTGATCGTGGTCAATGCCTGCATTTATGTTTTCTGGCAATCGGTGGATGTGTTTACCTACTTTAACGCGACAACTGAGTTCGAGGCCAACAGCGCTCTGTTTAATCTTTACGAGAAGACCTGGACATATGGCTTTCGTGAGGTGTATCTGACGGACGGCACAAGTATCGGTGGTTTTACGAGTTTTACCAGCATGTTCATGCACAGTAACTTTAGTCATTTGATCGGTAACATGATCTATCTGTGGGCGTTTGGGCGGCGGATTGAAGATGCGTGTGGCCCCTGGCGTTTCTTGCTGTTTTATGTGTTTGCTGGCATGGTCGCGACGATGGGCTATGCTGTTTTGACCTCACCGACTTATGATATACCATCGGTTGGGGCCAGTGGCGCGATTGCCGGTATTTTAGGAGCCTATCTGATTCTGTTCCCTGGCGCAAAATTGCGTTGTTTGTGGATGCCTGCTGTTGTGTTGCGGGCCATTGGCTGGTTGTTCGGATCGATTATTGGCGAACGGGTTAAATGGAAATGGACAGTTCAACTCCCTGCGATCATCGTGCTGGCGTTGTTTGTGGTAGATAATCTGCTGCCAACGCTGACCGCCGTTGGTGAAGGCGAATTGGCGGGGGGCGTCAACACCGTCGCCCATATGACCGGGTTCCTCTCGGCCCTGTTGATCTTCTTATTTGTACGCAAAGATTTGCTGAGACGCTATCTGGCCGGGCGTTCCCTCTAGTGGCTGGCTTTCCAGGAAGAGACCGTTCTGCTAGTGGGGAAGAAGCGAGAGCACAGGTGGATAGATTAGACATGGAGTCTACCCCCTTCCCCTCCGGCAAGTACAGGAAGTGAAGGATAGTTGCAGTTGCATTTAAACATATATACTATCATCCATATAACATTCTTAACGAATGTCATTATGTTTCTCATCTTTCTTCGAGGAATGCAAAAGCATGAAAAAGCTATCCCTTTATTTCAGTAGTCTATTTGTTGTCATTGTTAGTGTCATGTTGTTTGGTGCTCCCGACGTCTAGGCCCAATCCATCTGTGATGCACCCGAAGATCAAAGGGTCATTTCGCAGGTGGAGTGTGAGGCATTGTGGGCATTCTACACCCAGACAGATGGCGACAATTGGATTGAAAACTATGGTTGGGGTGTCGTCAATGAAGACCTATCCCCCTGCCATTGGTATGGGGTCATCTGTGACCCCATAGATGGGAAGACTGTGGTCACACAACTTCGTCTCAGTGCCAATCGGTTAAGGGGGCCTATCCCAAAGGAACTGGGGCAGCTCAAGCACCTAACAGCCCTTCAGGTGTATAGCAACTACCTAAGTGGGGCTATTCCAGAGACGATCATGGGACTTGAGCAGTTATCAGGGCTGTATCTGATGTGTAATGATGGCCTAACAGCATTAGACGAGGTGGCTGAATTTGTGGGAAAGATTGATCTGGATTGGACGATACCCTGTACAATGTCTGCGCCTCCTGAGCCATTGACTTCAACACAATTAAGCTTGTCGCAGTTCAGTTTGCCACAATCGGCACCCCCACTTGGTAAAAGATGGGCTACCCCTCCACGGAATCGTTGCCTAGAAATTAAGCCATTTCCTCGTATTTTGACTGGTGCACCACGCGCACCACAGGAAATCTGTGGGAAGCCTGGCGAAGGGTTTCCGACGATTAGCTGGCGTAACGACCGGCGTGCGGATTGGTATCGTGTTGTTATCTGGCATCCTGCAGCGAAGCTTATATTCCTGGATCAATGGTATGCTAAGAGTACAGACGATTTGCCAGCAGGAGGCAGGGTGCCAGGGTCAGACGGATGGCGACACGAAGTTGAATGTAATGATTTAAAGTGCGAAATCTATGTCACACATGTCAATTTCTTAACCGGTTCCTATCTGATATATATGCAGTCCTGGGGAACCCCAACCAAAAATCTGAAGGATGGCCAATTTGGAAATTATGGATCGGTTGAGGGCCATCCAACTTGGAGTGGCGCAGTAGGACGGGCGAATTTTGAAATACCCAATATAATGCCTCCGGCTGTTTCATCCCTCTCATTGTCTTATCCATTAAAGACAAAGTGGCAAGCCGTACGATATGCAACACATTATGATATTTGGGTTGGCACTGCCCCACCAGACCTGAAAAAAGTTTCCACCTTAGGATCCCAATGAATCGTCTAGGTTGTAAGAAAGCTAATGACTGGTGTAGTCATTTTGGTAGTCTGACGGATGTCCCTCTAGGTCGTTATATTGCCTATATTCGACCTGTGGGACCTGGCGGTCCACACACATTAGGGCCGTTGAAGGCATCTAGTGTGATAACCGTTCGGAGTGCCAGTTAGGGCCTGTGGGGAGAGTGACTGGCTCCTCCCTACAAGCTAGCCTTTAGTTTCTGAATAGGCCGCCATATGATGGTGGTCTATCGCCAGTGTTTTGCGAAATTGCGCTGTTTGTGATCCCCGCTATTGTGTTGCGCCATGTTGGCTGGTTGTTCGGGTCGATTATTGGCAAGCGAGTTGAATGGAAATGGACGGTTCAACTCCCTGCGATCATCGTACTGGCGTTGTTTGTGGTGGGTAATCTGTTGCCAACGCTGACCGCCGTCGGTGAAGGCGAATTGGCGGGGGCGTCAACACCGTCGCCCATATGACCGGGTTCCTCTTGGTCTTGTTGATCTTCTTATTTATACGCAAAGATTTGCTGAGACACTATCTGGCCGGGCGTTCACTGCGAAGACACCAAGAAACGCAAAAGAGAAATAATCCCTTGTGTTATTTCATCAATATTGATCTGTTCTCTATTTATTCTGAACCAGCATCAGCTTGTTGTTATCGGGGTCAATGAAGGTGGCGAACATGCCCCAAGGTGAATCGAAAGGGTCTACTTCAAATTCAACGCCCTTTGCTTTCATCTCGTTCACCGTATGGTGAATGTCGTCAACTTCAAGGACGATTGACTGAGATTTGCCGATCACACCTTCATAATGCCGCCAATTGTCATCGGGTATGTAAAGCACAAGCTCTGTTTCTGCACCCTTCGGGGCGACAGAAACCCAACGTTGCCCCTCACCGAAAGCTTCATCCGTCCTCAGTTCAAATCCGACTTTTTCTGTATAGAACGCTTTGGATTGGTCGTAATCTGTTATAAAAAGTGAAACAACGCTAATCTTTTTAATCATGGCGACACAGCCCTTCTGATGATCAATAGCTCAGCATTATTGTAGAACATAAATTCGGGATGTGTCAATCTACACTGTGTAGCGTTTGCGATAGGCCAGCATATGATGAATCAGGTCAAAGCCCACCGCTTCATAGAGCTGGCAGGCGACGATGTTGCGCTTCATCACGGTCAACTTAATGGCATCAATCGCGCTGTGTGAAAACATCCAATGGAACGCCGCGCTCAGCAATCGGCTGGCGTTGCCCTGACGTCGTGCGGATTCCAGGACGCCGACAAAATCGACAATACCGTGCCTTGCTTGGGGCAAGATGCGGCAGTAAATATAGCCTGTCAGTGTCTCATTATCAATGGTGGTGAAGACCTTGCCTTGTTCATTCAAGCGCTTGATAATTTGACGACCTGAATAATAGGAACGTGGGAAGAGCCGATCTTGCAGCGCAATCATATCGTCGTAATGCTGTGGCATCAGTTCAGGGAGTGTGATGTGCGATACGATAGGCAATTTCTTGCGTGGGAAGGCATAGATGGCAGCGCCGCCGTGTAATTTGAAGTGTTTGCGCTTGGCAAATGCCTGACAGCGCTTGTTTTCCTGTGAGCAGAAGATTTCAAATTCGTTGATGCGCGGCGGGATGCGTGGCTGGAGGGCGCGATAGAGTTCTTCTGCGATCTGGAACCACTCGTCCTCGTCATTGATCAGCGGGCCATGCAGCCACATCCGCCCCAGCACCGCATCCAGGTGAATAGCCATCACGCCCCTTATCCTATCGTGTTCACGCACGACCAGAGCCCCTTCCTCAACGGGTGGAATCATATTGAGCAGGGTGTTTTTGATCTCGGATGGATGTTCGCCAAAATAACCAATGCGATGGGTTAGGTCGATGTTGAGGCCGGCGATAAAACCGGCGATTTCTTCAATTTCTGCCGGATCAATGCTGCGAATTTGCATTGGCCCGTTCCATGTGTGCAACCACCTCTGGTATCTCCTCCAGGCTCATCACGATGGCATCTGGGTAGACATCGGTTCCATCTTTGGGGAAGGTCGAGATTTCACTGCTGTAACGCTCAATCAACGCTGGACGTTCAAAGGCATCCATGCGGCTCACCTCCAATATGGGCGCACGCAAAATAACTTGGAAGCCGTTGCGTTTGGCACAGATAACATCATCATAGTAATGGTCGCCAACCTGTATAAAACGGGTGTTGTTCTGCTGTGTATAGGCTTTGAAGTAGTTGGGTTGCGTCTTAAGATAGCCGGTTTTATCAGGCGTTAGGATATCATCAAATAAGGGGGTCAGGCCAACGGCATCTAGCACGGGCAACTGATAGATGCTCAGACCCTTGGTGGCGATGACCAGTTGACGATGCGGCTGCTTGAGTTTTTGTATGACTTCCAGGGCATTATCTAAGACACGGATGTCATTGGCTTTTGCCATTTGCTGCCACATTTGGCTAAACGGCCACTGCTTACGACTCCCCAGCTGTTGGGCAACGGTATTAACAATATCTTCCCAGTCCATCGTCGCCGGGTCGTTTGGGGTTTCGCGTTGGCGGCGTTCGTTGTCACGATAGATCGCCCGTTGAATATCCTGACGAGTCCGGCCCGTATCAGCTGCCATCTCATCCACAATCTGGCTGAATAGGTGTGGACTAAATTCGTTTTCGATCAGGGTGCTGTCGATGTCGATGAATAGGACCGTGTTCAATCGGTGCTCCTCTTGATTATTGCGTCATCATAAACTGAGAATTAACCAGGGGCAAGTTGTGTCTGCACAACATGATAACCTGGAACGTGCCAGACTTAATTCTATGTTTGCCTAGGTTATGCTGCGTGAGTTTACCACACTCGTAGATATATCCCGATAAGGCTGGTAAAACATAAATGTCCGACACAGACCTGGACAGTCATGGGTATCGGACATTTATTCCTATATCTGTCAATACTATACAACATTTTAACTGTTATGGGGCATTGACCAAAAAGGAGTTGAGAAGCATGAAGTTACATTTAGTTTTGCTGGTGGCCGTTGGGTTGCTGGCAGCGCCAATCATGGCGCAGGACGATGATCCGGGCGTCCTGAATATTTACTCCGCACGGCACTATGGTGCGATGGAAGCGCCATTTGTAGCGTTTGAAGAAGCCACGGGCATCGAAGTCCGTGTTTCACAGGGATCGCCGCGTGCGCTGTTGGAACGGCTGCGGGCAGAAGGGGATCGGACACCAGCCGATGTCTTCCTAGCGATTGATGCCGGTGTTCTTTCGCTGGCTGCCGAAGAAGGCTTGTTGCAATCGATTGAGTCGGATGTCCTGGATGAAAACATCCCAGAGAGCATGAAGGACACCGAGAATCACTGGTTTGCTTTGAGTTTGCGTGTGCGTTCGGCTGTTTATAACCCGGAAGCCGTGACCGAAGAAGAACTCGGTAGCCTCAATACCTATGCTGATCTGGCAGATCCGATGTGGGCGGAACGTCTCTGCTTGCGCCCAGCTTCACATATTTACACGGTGTCGTTGGTCAGCAGCCTGATCTATCACCTCGGTGAAGAGGAAGCACAGGAAGTTGTGGCAGGCTGGGTTGCCAACAATCCCACTTACATCAACAGCGATACGCGCAATATCGAAGCCGTCCATGCAGGTGAATGCGATGTCTCACTGGTCAATCACTACTACTTGGCACGGCAGGTAGCCCAAGAGACCGACGCGGCGGCTGTGCAAATCAAGTGGCTGAACCAAGATACAACCGGTACGTTCTTCAATGTGAATGGCGCTGGTATCACAGCCAACGCAGAAAACGCTGATAATGCGGTGGCCTTTATCGAATTTATGAGCAGCCTTCAAGGACAGTCCGGTGAGCCACAGGGGTTCCCTGGCAGTAACTACGAATTCCCGGCAAACTTTGACGCAGAACCCAACAAGATCATCGCCGACTTTGGTGAGTTTGATCTAGATTTGAATTATCCGTTGTGGGAGTACGGTGCCTATCAGGAAGCTGCTGTCACCATGCTAGAAGACACAGGCTACGGCTTTGATGAAGGGTAGAGCTCGGTAGACGTAAAGTGATTTTATAACCACGAAGGTATTGTATGGCACGCCCAATGCAGCCCAGAAAACATCTTGATTTCCGCTGGACAACGTTTATCCCGGCGCTGATTGCGCTGGCTGTGGTTCTGCCCATCGCCATCCTGGTGACGGAACTCTTCCACCCCAGTGCTGGTCTTTGGCAACAACTCTGGGAGACCCACACTCTGCCACGCATGATTCAGAATACTTTGGTGGTGATGTTGGGCGTGGGAGCCGGGACGTTTTTGTTGGGCGTGGGCTTTGCCTGGTTGGTGAATGCCTACGATTTTCCTGGACGTGTGATTTTTGATCAGGCCTTACTGCTGCCATTGGCTGTGCCCAGTTTTGTCATGGGGTTTGTATTCATGGCAACCTTTGATTTTGCAGGGCCCGTCCAGACGCAACTTCGGATGTGGTTTGGACGGGATGTATGGTTCCCGGAAATCCGTTCGGTTGGCGGCGTGATCGTCGTGATGACGTTGGTATTGTATCCCTATGTCTATATTCTGGCTCGGGCGGCCTTCCGCGAACAGACAGCGAGTACCTACGAAGTGGCGCGTGTCATGGGTTACAGCCGCAAGCAAACCTTCTTCAAGTTGGTGCTGCCGCTGGCACGCCCGTCTATCGCGGCGGGCACGGCACTAGCGATGATGGAAGCCATGACCGATTATGGCACTGTTAGTTTTTTCAGTGTGCCAACACTGAGCGAGGGCATTGTCCGTATTTGGGAAGGGCGCTTTGATCGGGCTGCGGCGACGGAACTGGCCTCTTTACTCTTGCTGTTTGCCTTGGGTATGATTTTTCTTGAACGAGCACTACGCGGCAGAGCCAGATATTTTCAAAATGGCAGCTCGAAGGGACGGCGTCCGATGTGGGTGACGCTGACAGGCTGGAAAAAATGGACAGCCGTTAGTTTGTGTGGAGGGCTGCTGAGCATCGCTTTTTTCCTACCTGCAATACAGCTTGTGGTGTGGGCGGCACAAGAAATGACTCAACCCACTGTCGGTGCATGGCAAGACGTGTATCTGGATTATGTCGGCAATACGGTGACGATGGCTGGTGTGGCGGCCTTTGCCGTGATTATCCTATCGCTGTGGGTGGTTCATGGCGTCCGGGCAACCTCCACCGGGGGCAAACGGCACTTCCAGCGCATGACCGCCCGCCTGGTGACCTTGGGCTATGCCATGCCCGGTGCAGTGATTGCAGCAGGGGTGCTCCTGCTCGTGTCACCTGCTGATCATTGGCTGACCGATTTTGCCGAACAGCACCTTGGCAGGACAGACCGTAGCCTCTTGTTTACGGGGTCCATGACAGTACTGGTTTATGCCTACATTGTGCGTTTTATGTCTGTTGGCTTTAACAGTGTCGATTCAAGCATGGAAAAAGTCACGCCCAACATGGAACAGGCGGCGCGGACATTGGGGGCGCGTCCGCTACGGGTATTGTTTCATGTCCATATGCCACTCTTGAGCGTAGGCATGGCGGCAGGTGCGATCTTGGTGTTTGTCGATGTCATGAAAGAACTTCCGGCGACTTTACTGCTGCGCCCGTTTGGAATGGATACGCTCGCTTTGTGGACCTACTTTCTCGCATCCGAAGCGTTCTGGCAGGCAGCAGCAATTCCGGCACTGACAATCGTCGTGGTGGGGCTGATCCCAGTATTTCTCTTGATGCGTATTGGCAACAATCATGAGTCATTCGAGCCTCATACTTAACAACGTCTCCAAATCGTTTGACGATACGCTGGCAGTTGATCAAGTTGCTCTAAGGGTTGATCCAGAGCAACTTCTGGTGTTGTTGGGGCCGAGTGGGTGTGGTAAGACAACCGTGCTGCGGCTGCTGGCAGGGCTGGAAGAACCCGACAAGGGTGAAATTTGGCTAGATGGCCAGCGGGTGGCGGGGAACGGTGTGTTTACGGCGCCAGAAGATCGACAAGTCGGGCTCGTCTTCCAGGATTATGCCCTCTTTCCACATCTGAGCGTGATCCAGAATGTTCATTTTGGTCTGCGGGGAATGAATTCCCCTGCCAAAGCCGAACATGCTCGGGCTATGCTGGAACTGGTGGGGTTGGCTGGCCTGGAAAAGCGAATGCCGCATGAACTTTCCGGTGGACAGCAGCAGCGTGTCGCATTGGCGCGGGCATTGGCTCCCCAGCCGCACGTCATCCTCCTTGATGAACCCTTCTCCAACCTCGATACCGCTTTGCGCTCACAGGTGCGGTCAGAAGTACGCTCGATTCTGCGTGAAGCGGGAATCACCAGCGTGTTTGTTACCCATGACCAGGAGGAAGCACTTAGCCTCGGCGATCAAATTGCGGTTATGTTCAATGGACGCATTCAGCAGATTGGCAGGCCCCAGGCCGTATACTGGCAGCCTGCAACCCGTGATGTCGCCTCATTTGTGGGCGAGGCCAATTATCTCCCAGCCCAGGCCAATGGCAAACGGGCAAGCTGTGTGTTGGGCGAGTTACTCCTAGTAGAACCCCAACGAGGCAAGGTAGAATTGATGCTGCGCCCAGAAAACTTGATCCTTCACAGCGAAGCAGTTGGGATCCCGGCAGAAATACAGTGGATCGAATTCTATGGGCATGATCAACGCATCGGCTTGAGATTAGATGATGCCACACCACTGATTGCCCGTGCCGAAGCTCGCCATGTCTTTACACGTGGGCAGTCTGTTCATATCTCGGTGGATGGGGCGGTTCTGGCGTATCCAGACTAGCCACCTCTGCACAGATTTGGCTTTTAACATAGGAGATCATACCATGTGTGTTGAAATAATCGAAGCCCACACCAATACTCTAACGTTCGATAATCTCACTTTACCAGTAGTCGATTATGGCAAAGGTATGCCTCTGATACTGCTGCATGGATTTCCCGATTCGCGCTATTTATGGCGTTATCAAATTCCCGTATTGGCAGATGCCGGATTTCGTGTCATTGCACCAGATTTGCGAGGTTTTGGTGACGCAGACAAGCCCCAAGATGTTGCAGCTTATCGCTTGCGGGAAATACTTGGTGATGTTGTGAAAATTCTGGATTTCCTGGAAATTGAACGAACAATGGTTATCGGACATGATTGGGGTGCAGTGATTGCCTGGTCCTTGGCAGGCAGCGCATAGAGCAACTGGTCGCAATGTCAGTTGGTTATCCCTGGTCGCCTGAAGGACGTTCCATGGAGCAATGGCAGAAATCCTGGTACATGCTTGTTTTTCCAGTTTGAGGGCACTGCTGAGGCCTGGCTACAACATGATAATTGGAAGCTGTTGCGCGACTTGATTCAGGGGGATGGCGATTATGCACATTATATCAAGGATTTAGCATGCCCGGTGCTCTGACCGCTGGATTGAACTGGTATCGCGCCAACGTGAAACCCACACCACCCTCAGACCTCATTACAGCCCCCTCGAATCCAATGCCCTGTATTGAGAATGTGGAGCAATGGTGACAATTATCTGACAGAAGAACCCATGATAAGTTCCAACCGCTATATTGATGCCGATTGGCAATACCGTAAAATCCAAGGGGCCAGTCACTGGTTCATGCTGGAACGCCCCAATGAGGTCAACCGTTATCTCTTAGATTTTCTTGCAACATAACATCTGGATACTTTAAGCAGCCGAATGCACGGCGTGTTTGCCATCTTAACATGCTCCCGGTTTTGGGGTATCATACCCTGCGTTTAGTGCGACAAGCCGGAGTACCCAGGAATGAGAAGTAAAAATTTACAGCGCTTGAGTATCGCTTTTGGCTTTTTTATGGCTTTTTTGATGGTGTCCTCGCTGTTCTTGCCCGCCCTGCAGCCGGATAGTGTGCGTTCACCTGTTGAGCAGGAAGCCCCGACACAAACACCCCTGCCCATCCCGACATTCCCCCCGCCGATTACGAATTTCGAGACGATCAGCTTTGATGAAGATTATTTGCATCCTTCTGGCCTGTTTGCCATTGGTGTGCCGACTGGATGGACGCCCAATTCACCCATCAATAACGTAGCACAGGCGCAGGTTAATCTCTCCAACCCTAATGCGGTTAGTGTGATTGAAACCTACGTGACCCGTCCCAGTGTGGATAACCCGACGTTAGATGATCTCAATGCCCAGTTTGATACCGGAACGTTGAGTTCAAGCTGGAGCAATTATACGTCCTGGAATGAGCTTTCTCGTCGCCAAGAAGATGATCGCCTGTTGATTGACTTTGAGCTTGCACGGACTGGGCAGGATTTCTTGGCGCGTCACGCCGCTTGGTCAGATGGCAACTGGGTCTATGTGGTACGGGTGGTTGTACCGCAAGATGCTAGAGATTTGCTCTTCTGGATATTAGACGAGATGATTGCCGAACTCAAGCCGCAAGAGCAGTTCTTCGGCACGCCTTTGGGGTGGGAGGGCTACTATGATGTGGAAGACCATTACATCCTGCGTCATCCCACAGATTGGATATTGACCGATGGCACAGTCGGACAGCCCGCCAGTTTTGTTGCACCCGACGGTACACTAGTGCGGGTAGAAGCCAGCTCAGGCAGTATCGCTGATGAAGACGCCGCTATTGCCTGGGTTGAAGGGCTGCGTAGTGGTTATGTCGTTACGAGTGTTGAAGCGATATCCCGTGTTGGTGGCGATGGCTTTGCAGTCAATTACACCTATACTACACCTGATGGCGAGGCACAAAGTGGACAAGCAGTGCTGTTGAACGGTGCAGATGGTATGCTACATTCGGCGGTGGCCTTACTGCCCGAAGGCGGCGTTGATCTGAGTACATTGCAGGCGGGTTCACCCTATGAAAATGTGACAACAGCATTGAATACCTTCTCGGTGATTTCCGATCTGGATTTGCCGAAACCAGAAGTAGAAGATGCTCCCGAAACAGAGACTACAGAAGAGCCAGAATCGGGTGAAGATGTTGAAGCCACTGAGGAACCGCCGAACGAGACAGATATTGAAGCGACAGAAGAGTCATCCGGCTGATCACGGGTTGCCAGCGCCCCCGGATAAAGCGAACACAAGGTTCGGCGAACTGTCAGTTCCCGGAGGTGACCGATGACGACTTTCACTGCTTGTGAAGTCTGGTTGGGTCGAGAATGGGGGGCACGAGACCGACTGAGAAACAGGGTCAGTGTCCCACTCGCGTCATTGGCAAAGCGGCGCTGCCATTGACGAACCCAGCGTGCGGTTCGTCCGATGATTTCGGCCAAGGCTTCAGGCCGCCAGGTCGGATGCTCTTGCATCATGAAATAGAGACGCATCCGGTCATAGATGCGCCGGGTTTCGCTGTCCATCTCACACACCTTTCCCCTTCCTTTGGTTGATCTGGAAGATAACAAAACTGGACAACGATTTTGGAACGATGTGACTGGACTTTTTCGCCCTTAATCTGAAAATCCCGCACAGTCTCAGTTTAGTTGAAAAAAGTGGATTTGAGAGAACATACGGCAGAACGTGTGTTCTGTTTCGGGGGCATCGTCCCGTTGGTGTTGGTTGCCCAAGCTGTGAAGAACGAGTCATCTTTGGCCTGCTTCAGTGTCATGTCGAAATAGTCGCTGAACGGGGATTTCGATGGGTGGCGGGTGCATGGTTCTCAGGCTGACCCAAAACGTTTGGCATGAGGCGGGGTGCGGGGGGTGGTTTGTTGCCGCCGCTGCACAAGAAAAAACGGCGGCAAGAGGGAAAGCGGAGAACTGGCAGGAGAGCCAGAGAAAACCGGCGGAAAACCGGGGAAAATTGCGGGAAGTGGCGGATAAGTGGCGCAAGAACCGGGCGGAAGAACCGGGAACCAGTAGGAAAATGGTGAGAAATAGCAGCGAACCTGTGGAAAAACGCCAGTCAAAATAGTCTCCAAGTCGTTGATACAGCTTGAGTGTCTGTGATTGGATGAACGTGTGTTCCCAATTTGAAGCAGGCGCGCCTCCGGTTGAGGGTGTACACAGGGCAGGAACACGACAAGAAACGGCGGAGAACCGGCAGGAAACCAAGTAAAAAGGACGAAGAACCGGGAAAATGGGCGGAGAACTGGCAGTCAAAATAGTCTCCAAGTCGTTGATACAGCTTGAGTGTCTGTGATTGGATGCACGTGTGGTCCGGGTTTGAAAGCAGGCGCGCCTCCAGTTGAGGGTGTACGTTGTCGCGCAGTAGCACACGCAGGGCGGAGAACCGGCGGAAAGCCGGCGGAAAGCCGGCAGGAAATGGCAAAATATCGGCAGTCAAAGCGGCCTCCAAGTCGTCGATACAGCTTGAGTGTCTGTGATTGGATGCACGTGTGGTCCGGGTTTGAAAGCAGGCGCGCCTCCAGTTGAGGGTATACGTTGTCGCGCAGTAGCACACGCAGGGCGGATAACCGGCGCAAGAACCGGGCGGAAGAACCGGGAACCAGTAGGAAAATGGTAAGAAATAGCAGCGAAAATTGGTGGGTGGCTGCTGCGGCGCAACAAAAAAATGGCCGCAGCAACGTGGAGAAACCGGCGAGAGAACCGGTGAGAAATAGCAGCGAACCTGTGGAAAAACGGCAGTCAAAGCGGCCTCCAAGTCGTTGATACAGCTTGAGTGTCTGTGATTGGGTGCACGTGTGGTCCGGGTTTGAAAGCAGGCACGCCTCCAGTTGAGGGTGTACGTTGTCGCGCAGTAGCACACGCAGGGCGGAGAACCGGCGGAAGAACCGGGGAAAATTGCGGCAAAAACCGCGGAAAGTGGCGGATAAGTGGCGGAAGAACCGGGAACCAGTAGGAAAATGGTAAGAAATAGCAGCGAAAATCGGTGGGTGGCTGCGGCGGCGCAACAAAAAAATGGCCGCAGCAACGTGGAGAAACCGGCGAGAGAACCGGTGAGAAATAGCAGCGAACCTGTGGAAAAACGCCAGTCAAAATAGTCTCCAAGTCGTTGATACAGCTTGAGTGTCTGTGATTGGATGCACGTGTGGTCCGGGTTTGAAAGCAGGCGCGCCTCCAGTTGAGGGTGTACGTTGTCGCGCAGTAGCACACGCAGGGCGGAGAACCGGCGGAAAGCCGGCGGAAAGCCGGCAGGAAATGGCAAAATATCGGCAGTCAAAGCGGCCTCCAAGTCGTTGATACAGCTTGAGTGTCTGTGATTGGGTGAACGTGTGGTCCGGGTTTGAAAGCAGGCACGCCTCCAGTTGAGGGTGTACGTTGTCGCGCAGTAGCACACGCAGGGCGGAGAACCGGCGGAAAGCCGGCAGGAAATGGCAAAATATCGGCAGTCAAAGCGGCCTCCAAGTCGTCGATACAGCTTGAGTGTCTGTGATTGGGTGAACGTGTGGTCCGGGTTTGAAAGCAGGCACGCCTCCAGTTGAGGGTGTACGTTGTCGCGCAGTAGCACACGCAGGGCGGAGAACCAGCGGAAAGCCGGCAGGAAATGGCAAAATATCGGCAGTCAAAGCGGCCTCCAAGTCGTCGATACAGCTTGAGTGTCTGTGATTGGGTGAACGTGTGGTCCGGGTTTGAAAGCAGGCACGCCTCCAGTTGAGGGTGTACGTTGTCGCGCAGTAGCACACGCAGGGCGGAGAACCGGCGGAAAGCCGGCAGGAAATGGCAAAATATCGGCAGTCAAAGCGGCCTCCAAGTCGTCGATACAGCTTGAGTGTCTGTGATTGGGTGAACGTGTGGTCCGGGTTTGAAAGCAGGCACGCCTCCAGTTGAGGGTGTACGTTGTCGCGCAGTAGCACACGCAGGGCGGAGAACCAGCGGAAAGCCGGCAGGAAATGGCAAAATATCGGCAGTCAAAGCGGCCTCCAAGTCGTCGATACAGCTTGAGTGTCTGTGATTGGGTGAACGTGTGGTCCGGGTTTGAAAGCAGGCACGCCTCCAGTTGAGGGTGTACGTTGTCGCGCAGTAGCACACGCAGGGCGGAGAACCGGCGGAAAACCGGGGAAAATTGCGGCAAAAACCGCGGAAAGTGGCGGATAAGTGGCGGAAGAACCGGGAACCAGTAGGAAAATGGTAAGAAATAGCAGCGAAAATCGGTGGGTGGCTGCGGCTGCGGAAGAGCCGGGAAAATGGGCAAATAACTGGCTGTCAAAACGGTCTCCAAGATTGGATGCACGTGTGGTCCGGGTTTGAAAGCAGGCACGCCTCCAGTTGAGGGTGTACGTTGTCGCGCAGTAGCACACGCAGGGCGGAGAACCGGCGGAAAGCCGGCAGGAAATGGCAAAATATCGGCAGTCAAAACGGCCTCCAAGTGAGTTGGTCGGCAGCAAGTTCATAGAGGTTCAACCTCAGTCTCAGTTTAGTTGAATAAAGTGGATTTGGGAGAACATACGGCAGAACGTGTGTTCTGTATTGTTGTCAAGCGGGCAGATCCACTCCTTACCCTACGCTTCCCCTACGATGACTTGATGTACCAGTTTCACTCTATACAATGTAAATAATGGTATTATGTTTCTTAGGAATAAGTTATGATTCAACACCTTTATACTCGCTCTTTTATGTTGATGATCCTGGGGAGCTTGTTGTCGTTTGGCTGGGTGATGGCTCAGGAGGAGCCACCCGACGAACCCGATGAGGCGATTGTCCCCGTCTTTGACTTGACTGATGAAAGCCAACCGCCTGAGCCGATGTCCCAAGTGCCTGTCTTTGATCTTCGCCCTCTGACTTCCACCGCTCCGTTGACCTCGACTTGGACGGTTCTGTTTGCGGATGATTTTGAGACGGGGGGACGCTTGCTCTGGGGATGGCCACTGCCCCTGCTTGAGCAGGCAGACAACCACGTCTTGCACTATTCTGGGTGGCAGGACCCCCTCCTCTTGGAGATCGGCAACTTGGCGGACTTCCGCGTTCAGATGAAGCTCAAGCCACAACAGGGGGAGGCGATGATCGGCTTGCGGCACAGCGGCAGCGGCGCGTATTGGCTGACGATCCAGACCGATGGCAGGCTGAGCTTGAGCCGCGGGGAGCAGGTCTTGCAGGAGGTGCAGGTAGCCAGGTTCGATCTGAGCCGCTGGTCTGACGTGGCTGTGACGGTCAGAGGCGAGCAGGTTCAGGTGTGGGTGGATGGCGGGTTGATGTTTCATCTGGTGGATGCTGACCCCTTGCCGTCGGGGATGATCTGGATGGGCGGGGGGTTCGGGAGCGCGTATGTGTTGGATGACTTTGTCCTGTCGGTTCCAGCAGAGGATGTCAGCGGCTATACGGCCCCCCAAGCTGATGCGGCCAACAGCCTCCAGTTGAGCGTTGAACCGGCTGTGCTGCCCGCCGCTTCAGACAATGAGATCGCCTTTCGGCGGCGGATGAGCGAATATGGGTACGCCATTTACACGGTCAAGGCCGATGGCAGCAATCTGAGATGGTTGGTGGGCACCAACAGCCTCTATCTGAGGCCAGAGTGGTCGCCGGATGGGAGATGGATTGCCTATGATGCGACGGTTGCAGGCAATCGTGAGATTTACGTGATCCCGTCAGGAGGTGGGGTCGCCCGGCAGTTGACACAGAACCTGGCTCGTGATGAGGAGGCTGCCTGGTCGCCAGATGGGGGAAAGATTGCGTTCTTGTCCAATCGGGATCGAGGGAGGCATTCGGAAAGTTTGGACATCTACACGATGCAGGCGGATGGCAGCGATGTGCGGCGGGTGACCAGTTCGGGTTGGATACGCGACGTGGACTGGTCAGCGGATGGTCGATTTCTGGTGTATGCCCGCTGTATCGGGTGTGGGGGCCGGCGGTTGGTGAACGTAACGGAACTGTTCAAGTACGACTGGCAGACGGGGACGACCCAGCGGCTGACAGTTTCGGATCAGTTGGAGCATTATCGGGGACCGCGCTTCCCGAACTCTCCTTCGTGGTCGCCGGCGGCACAGATCGTGTTCTCAGCGCAACCGTATCCGAGCAACAGGCACGCGCATCAGATCTATCGGATGAACCCAGATGGGACGCAGGTGGTGCGGCTGACGACTAGTGCTGACTACGATAGTTCTCCCGAATGGTCAGCGGATGGAGGGCAGATCGTGTTTGTGCGAGGAGGGAAGCTGCACATAATGCAGGCCAATGGGAGCCGGGTGCGCCGGATCCCGGTGGCTGCGGGGGGTTATGGGGATACGCTGCCCAGTTGGAAGCCAGCGGGGCCAGTGCCCACGATCATGCCGACACCGACTGCCACGCCGACTGACACACCCAGAGGTGGTCTGTGTTCGAGTGTTCTGTTAAGCAATGTGGACGACATGCTTTGTGCTGCCCCGCCCACCACCTGCAATGGCACGCTGATCGCCGCCAATCTATACTATCTGGACAGGCCAAACGGCAGGTTATTGGGGATCATGGCGGTGGATGCGGGCACAGGGATTGAGGCGCTGTATCGAGACAACAGCGGTGAGTGGCACGCCATCCGCTTCCGCTATCAGGGTCAGCAGTATGCTGGGTGGGTGACGGCGACGCATCCAGAGTGGATCCGGTTCGCCAACGCTCAGGGGCAGGCTTGTCGTCTGGAGGTTCATCCCGATTATCGTCCAACCCCGACGCCGACGGCAACTCCTACACCCACCAGCACGCCGACCCCGACAGCCACGCCCACGCCCTTGCCTGTGCGCTTGGATGTCCCGACTGAAGCATTGCCCTTTCATCGACTAGCCCGTCAGATTGGTTTGCCGCTGCCCTTTGATCGTCTCCCTGTCGCAGCGGCAGACTACAACTGGGCTCAGGGGTATGGGGCCAACGCCTTCGCTTATGATCATCAGACCACGTATAGTGGCACGCATGGCATCCACACCGGGCTTGATTATGGCTGGTCTTTATCACAAGGATCATCCAGGGCGCGTCCGATCTATGCGCTGTGTGATGGTGTGGTGAGAAACGGACGAACGGGTGGTGGTGGCGGCACAACCGCATCCGGGCTAGGGATCACCCTCCGCTGTTTTGCCGATGATCCACCAGACCCCGATGGCGATGGCAAACCGAACCTATCTAACCTGATCCTCTCGTACAATCATGTCGCCACCAAGTCGGTGTCGGTGGGAGCGTGTGTGAGCACCGGTACAGTGCTTGGCACAGCCGGGACGGGAACAGATCCGCATCTTCACTTGGAGATGTTCCTGTACGAGGGTTTCACTGGCAACGATGCCCTGCGTCTGAACCCCCTGTTGATGTTTGACAAGGCTACTGTGGCCGCACACATGTTTGGTCGCTACTTCCCTGATGAGGAAAGTCAAAGGCAAAAAGATGCTGCTGCTGCTTATGGTTTGCGTGTTGGTGACATCACTGCCTGGTCGCTCTTGGGGGATGTGGTAGGGGGGAGCGAGCAAATGTTCTCCATACAGGACCCCAACACCCCCGGACCAGACTGGCCCGCCAATACATTCCCTAATCTGATACCCACTTTCAAAAGTCGCGGCTATACAACCGGCGGTGCCCCCTACATCGGTTCTGATCACACATGTACAAGCTCATAGTAAGGAAAGACCTTGAAATGAAGACGATAAACGCCAGAAAATTAAGTTGGGCAATCTGTTGCTTGCTTGTGCTTGCTACACTTGTCAGTCTTGGTAATGCTCAGATAGATTATGGGCCTCAACTTGTAAACAGCCTTGCCTGGAGTCCGGATGGGACGAAGTATGCTGTGGGAAGGGGGACACCTGTGTGTAACCCAAACGACAAGAGCGCTTTTGGTGTTGAAATCCGAGATACCAAGACATCCACAGTCGTCAAAAGCTTGTTTGGTCACTCTTGTCCAGTGTCAAGTCTTGCCTGGAGCCCAGACGGAACCCAACTAGCGAGTGGGAGTGACGTATTAGGGGAACCCATCTACATCTGGGATGTGGAAAAGGGTTCACAAGTTCAAGTTAAGGGTATCAATGCACTAGGCTCAGGTTCCTTGAGTTGGCATCCTGATGGCAGTTTACTGGCTGCTGTTATTCTTCCCCGCGGCCCAAGCGGTGCTGGCTACATCTGGAACACCTCCAGTTGGGAGTTAATCACCAGAGAACCCTTTGATGGCGCTCCACCCATCGCCATTTCTCATTTGGGATGGAGTCCAGACGGTCGTTTCATTGCCACGACAAGGGAAGTTGGCGGTGTGATCAATATTTGGAACACACAAGGTCTAACGCTCCACAAGTCGCTATCAGTTCGGCACACAGACACAACCCCTTCAGTTGAAGACAATGTAATCTCATGGTTGGATTGGAGTCCGGACAGCAAACGGATAGCAACCAGTGATTATGCCGGCAACATCGTCATCACCGATATCAATAACGGTTCGTCTGTCAGACTGTCATCGCCGAATAGAATCATAGAAATCACGTGGAGTCCAGATGGTACTCGGCTGGCAGTTGTCAAGCCAGATGACGGGGTCGAGATTTGGGATGTTGCTGAGAGCCAATTGCTTGAAACCCTTGCGTATGATGGGCGAGTTTATACAGTCGCTTGGAGTCCAGATAGTACGCAGTTGATCTATGGTGGGTGGGCCTCTGAGGGAGATGCAGAAGCGGTCATCGTTGTGCCTGCCTCAAGCCCACGATCCATTACTGGGTTCGTGTTGGTGGATGCGGATGCGGATGAGGACATCCGGCCGCTGGCTGATGGGGATACGATCACTGAGGAGACGATCACCATCCGGGTGGAGACGGAGCCGCCGATTGTGGGGAGTGTGGTGTTTGGGCTAAACGAGGAGCCGCGTTTCAAGGTGGAGAATGAGGCAGCTTACGCGCTGAAGGGTGATGACAACGGCGATTATCATGCTTGGTTGGCTGAGCCGGGGACGTATACGTTGACAGCGACACCTTATACTGAGGCGGATGGTCAGGGTGAGGCGGGGACGCCGCTGACGATTACGTTTACGGTGGCGGAACCGGGGTCGTAGCTGAACATGATTGTGCGCCAGTTGCCTGTGGGTGGCTGGTGTATCCTTACTTGTACTGACTTTTCAGTAAGACTGGAATCAGATCCTGACGCAAGGTCGGTGGGAACGGCTGGATCGTCTTGACTGGCGGGGGGCTTCACCCACCATCACGACCACGCCGACACCGACGCCAACGCCGACTGACACACCCAGAGGTGGTCTGTGTTCGAGTGTTCTGTTAAGCAATGTGGACGACATGCTTTGTGCTGCCCCGCCCACCACCTGCAATGGCACGCTGATCGCCGCCAATCTATACTATCTGGACAGGCCAAACGGCAGGTTATTGGGGATCATGGCGGTGGATGCGGGCACAGGGATTGAGGCGTTGTATCGAGACAACAGCGGTGAGTGGTACGCCATCCGCTTCCGCTATCAGGGGCAGCAGTATGCTGGGTGGGTGACGGCGACGCATCCAGAGTGGATCCGGTTCGCCAACGCTCAGGGGCAGGCCTGTAACCTCGATATTCATCCCGATTATCGTCCAACTCCGACGCCGACGGCAACCGCAACACCCACCAGCACGCCGACCCCGACAGCCACGCCCACGCCCTTGCCTGTGCGCTTGGATGTACCGACTGAAGCATTGCCCTTTCATCAATTAGCCCGTCAGATTGGTTTGCCGCTGCCCTTTGATCGTCTCCCTGTCGCAGCGGCAGACTACAACTGGGCCCAAGGGTATGGGGCCAACCCCTTCGCTTATGAAAATCAGGCCACGTATGGTGGCACGCATGGCATCCACACTGGGCTTGATTATGGCTGGTCTTTATCACAAGGATCATCCAGGGCGCGTCCGATCTATGCGCTGTGTGATGGTGTGGTGAGAAGCGGACGAACGGGGGGTGGAGGCGGCACAACCGCATCCGGGCTAGGGATCACCCTCCGCTGTTTTGCCGATGACCCACCAGACCCCGATGGCGATGGCAAACCGAACCTATCCAACCTGATCCTCTCGTACAACCATGTGGCCACCAAGTCGGTGTCGGTGGGAGCGTGTGTGAGCACTGGTACAGTGCTTGGCACAGCCGGGACGGGAACAGACCCGCATCTGCACTTGGAGATGTTTCTGGATGACAAGGGGACGTTCAGCGGTCAATCCGCCCTTCGTCTCAACCCTTTGCTCATGTTTCGGAAGGCAGTGGCAGATACTCAATCCAATCTATTCGGGGCTTACTTTCCTGATCCAAAGAGGCAGAACCAGCTTAACAAAGCTGCTGAGTATGGCTTCAGTGCTGGCGATATCCATCAGTGGTCGTTGTTGGGGGATAAGGTGGGATCAACAGGGCCGATGTTTGCTATACAAGATGCCAACACACCGGGTCCTGATTGGCCTGCCAACACCATTCCCAACATCGTTACTTTTCTGGCAAGTCGGGGCTATGCCGCTGACAGCATGGCCTACACCGGCTCGAATCACACATGTCAATAACTTGGAACAGGAGGACACGTAAAATGAAACGACTAAATGTGGGTCTCAGGTTGATCGTGATACTGGGCTTATTTGCCTCCAGGATAACCATGGCCGCCCAGGTTGAGTATGATCCATTTATCATCTCAATCATCACTTGGAGTCCAGACGGAACTCAATATGCTATTGGGGGCGGGACCCCCCCCTGCAACTTAGATGACAAGACGGGCTATGGTATTAAGATCTATGATGGGACGACGTCGGAGATAATCACGACTTTGTTGGGACACAATTGTCCCGTATCGAGCCTAGCTTGGAGTCCGGATGGGACCAAGATTGCCAGTGCATCTGATGTAATTGGCGAAACGATCATGATCTGGGACGTCAAAACAGGTCAGTTTATCACTGAATTACAGGGAAGCGGGTTAGGAGGAGATTCGCTCAGTTGGCATCCAGATGGCACACGTATTGCTAGCATCTTTCTTCCTAGATCACCTAGCAGTGCGGCTTACATCTGGGATGCGACAACTGGAATCGGGACGATCACTGAGCCCCTGGATGGTGGTGCACCAACTCCAGTATCAGAAGTGAAATGGAGTCCCGATGGTCGCTTGCTCGCCACAGCCCACAGACAAGGCGATATTATCAACATCTGGGATGCCCAGACTTTGGCAAAGGTCAAAGCGCTCCAGGTCAATCATGCCAATCGGGTATTTTCGCTAGATTGGAGTCCCGATAGCCAATCGATTGCTACGAGTGACAAAGATGGCAACATCCTTATCACCAATGTTAATACAGGATCAACCACAACCCTGTCGTCGCCTGGGTGGATTGAACATATTGTCTGGAATATCGATGGTCGTCGATTGGCAGTGGCAAAACCAGACATTGGGATTGAGATTTGGGATGTTGCTGAGAGCCAATTGCTTGAAACCCTTGCGTATGATGGGCGAGTTTATACAGTCGCCTGGAGTTTGGACAGATCGGAGTTGATCTATGGTGGGTGGGCCTCTGAGGGAGATGCAGAAGCGGTCATCGCTGTGCCTGCCTCAAGTCCGCGATCCATCACCCGCTTCATCCTGGTGGATGCTGATGCGGATGAGGACCTCCGGCGACTTGAGGATGGGGACATCATCACTGAGGAGACGATTACCATCCGGGTGGAGACGGAGCCGCCGATTGTGGGGAGTGTGGTGTTTGGGCTGAATGAGGAGCCACGCTTCAAGGTGGAGAATGAGGCAGCTTACGCGCTGAAGGGCGATGACAACGGCGATTATCATGCTTGGTTAGCTGAGCCGGGGACGTATAGGTTGACGGCGACGCCTTATACTGAGGCGGATGGTGAAGGTGAAGCAGGGACGCCGCTGACGATTACGTTTACGGTGGCGGAACCAGGATCGTAAGCATTTTTGTGTGCCGGTTGCCTATGGGTGGCTGGTGTATCCTTACTTGTACTGACTTTTCAGTAAGACTGGAATCAGATCCTGACGCAAGGTCGGCTGGAACGGCTGGATCGTCTTGGCTGGCGGGGGGCTTCACCCACCATCACGACCACGCCGACACCGACGCCAACGCCGACTGACACACCCAGAGGTGGTCTGTGTTCGAGTGTTCTGTTAAGCAATGTGGACGACATGCTTTGTGCTGCCCCGCCCACCACCTGCAATGGCACGCTGATCGCCGCCAATCTATACTATCTGGACAGGCCAAACGGCAGGTTATTGGGGATCATGGCGGTGGATGCGGGCACAGGGATTGAGGCGCTGTATCGAGACAACAGCGGTGAGTGGCACGCCATCCGCTTCCGCTATCAGGGTCAGCAGTATGCTGGGTGGGTGACGGCGACGCATCCAGAGTGGATCCGGTTCGCCAACGCTCAGGGGCAGGCCTGTGATCTGGAGGTTCATCCTGATTATCGTCCAACCCCGACGCCGACGGCAACTCCTACACCCACCAGCACATCGACCCCGACGGCCACACCCGCGCCCTTGCCCGGAGGTGACGTGCTACCGGAAGCCATGCCTCTGTATCGGAGAGCCCATCAGTTTGGCTTGCCTCGTCCGTTTACTCGATGGCCGATCCAAACCGCTGACGGCAATGGGTTGATTGGGATTCAGGGCTATGGTCCTTCCAGTTATGCCGCCCCTAAAGGGAGTGGACAGGGACCTTATGGGGCGACGCTCGGACTGCATCCAGGATTGGATTTCTTCAATTCTAGTAGCAATCGAATAGCCAATGTCTACAACCTATGTGATGGGATCATTGTTAGTGGTCGGCGGAGAGAGGGGAGTGGTGGCTCGGCTGAACCGGGGTTCGGTCTGAGTGTCTTGTGTTTCGCACCAACGGGCACCGACCCAGATGGGGATGGACTGCTCAACTTGTCCAACGTTGTGGTCACGTATAATCATTTGGCAACGCGCTTGTACAATCCGCCTGGTGATAATGATACGACATTGCAGGTTCTGCTTGCGGGGACACATATCGGAACTATAGACGCCCGTTTACCGGTAGATCGCCATCATCTGCATCTTGAGGTTTTCATAAATGGTCAAAAAGAGCAGTCGCCCTTGCACAGTTTCCGCGATGGGATCGGATCCATTCGCATCAACCCAATTCTGATGTTTGAACGCACACTCGCCAAACTTATCCAGTCTCGAACAATCATGGGGGCCCAACCAGCATCTAATATTCCCTATTATCCAATGGTCTACAACTCTGTTCAAGGGAAATATATTAATAATGAAAACGAGCCAAATACCAGGGTTACATATGGAATAGATGAGGGTGAGATCCAGGCAGCTACGGTTCATGGACAACTGAGTTTTACGACCCGCAATAGTTTCTGGCAGGCTCAAGTCAACACGCAGGATGGGCTGGAGTGGCCTCACATTCATGACCAATCGTTTTCAACTAACACGGCTTTTGCCAGCCGGGGAAACAGCCCCTTGGCTATTGCTACTTACCTGCAGACTCTCTATCCGGGTGGGTTCTACACCACCTCCGAACGGGTGTCCTGTACCAATCTCCAGGTTGGAACCCCACTTGATTTGACCACACGATGTGCTTATAGCCGTCCACAGCCTTAGATTTGAGGAGCAATTGAACGATGGATCGTATAAAAATCAATTCTACAAACGAGATCATGAGACTGGTTCTGGTCTCCCTCGTCATCATCGGGTTCAACACAGTTTTGGCTCAATCAACAGATTTGGCTGAGTCCATGTACGCGCAAAGTATGAGTTTGAGTCCGGACGGCAAGACGCTGGCCGTCTTTGTCGGCCTGGGAAACTGTCTGTTTGAGGAGGGTGTTGAGCGATACTATGAAACCCGCCTGATAGATATGGAGACAGACACCCTCATCCATACCCTGCATGGACATCAATGTCCAGCCCAACCGATCTGGAGTCCCGATGGGTCACGCTTAATAACGAGGGGAAGAGATCTGACCCGTGTGTGGGATGTTGCTACCTGGCAGGAAATTGCTTGGATGAATGATAGTAGTGGGCTATTCTCTGCATCCTGGCGACCAGATGGTCAGCGAATTGCCAGCATCGAAACAGGCTTTGTGTTCATCTACGATGCGAATACAGGTGAGTACTTGCAAGACGAAATCATTCGTATTCCAGAAGCCATCTGGTCTGTAGCCGGGATGTGGTCAGCGGCATGGCATCCTTCTGACTCGGATCTGATTGCCACTGGGTTTGCAGATGGCACAGTGCGCTTGTGGAGTCAGTCAGGTGAATTGCGCAACACCCTCAAAGTCAGCACAAGTCGCATTGGGTTCCTAAGCTGGAGTCCCAATGGCACTTATCTGTTAGCCCGGGATGATGAAACCTCAATTACACTTATTGATGCAGATTTGCCGCGTATAGCTCGTGTATTCTCATGGCCGGATAATACTGCTGGGATTCAAAATTGGAGTGATGATAGTTCTTTGATCGTCGTTATAGGCAATAATGGTCAGATTCGAGTGTGGGATATTGTCTCTGGCGACTTGGTAGAGTTTATTGAGGTTCCGGGGAAAGCTATCAACTCCGCTGAAATTCGGTCCTCTGCGAATGGAAGCTATGAATTATTCTACATCACTTCCCCAGATTTTTCGAAACCAATATCAGATACAGGGATTCAAACACATCCATTCACTGTGAACAGGGTACAGTCTATTATCGGGTTCATCCTGGTGGATGCGGATGCGGATGAGGACCTCCGGCCACTTGAGGATGGGGAGACGATCACTGAGGAGACGATTACCATCCGGGTAGAGACGGAACCGCCGATTGTGGGGAGTGTGGTGTTTGGGTTGGATGAGGAGCCACGCTTCAAGGTGGAGAATGAGCCAGCCTACGCGCTGAAGGGCGATGACAACGGCGATTATCATGCTTGGCTGGCTGAGCCAGGGACGTATACGTTGACGGCCACACCTTATACTGAGGCTGATGGTGGTGGCGAGGCGGGAACGCCGCTGACGATTACGTTTACAGTTGAAGCGCCGGGATCGTAGCTGAACATGATTGTGTGCCAGTTGCCTGTGGGTGGCTGGTGTATCCTTACTTGTACTGACTTTTCAGTAAGACTGGAATCAGATCCTGACGCAAGGTCGGTGGGAACGGCTGGATCGTCTTGACTGGCGGGGGGCTTCACCCACCATCACGACCACGCCGACACCGACGCCAACGCCGACTGACACACCCAGAGGTGGTCTGTGTTCGAGTGTTCTGTTAAGCAATGTGGACGACATGCTTTGTGCTGCCCCGCCCACCACCTGCAATGGCACGCTGATCGCCGCCAATCTATACTATCTGGACAGGCCAAACGGCAGGTTATTGGGGATCATGGCGGTGGATGCGGGCACAGGGATTGAGGCGCTGTATCGAGACAACAGCGGTGAGTGGTACGCCATCCGCTTCCGCTATCAGGGGCAGCAGTATGCTGGGTGGGTGACGGCGACGCATCCAGAGTGGATCCGGTTCGCCAACGCTCAGGGGCAGGCTTGTCGTCTGGAGGTTCATCCTGATTATCGTCCAACCCCGACGCCGACGGCAACTCCTACACCCACCAACACGCCGACCCCGACAGCCACGCCCACGCCCTTGCCTGTGCGCTTGGATGTACCGACTGAAGCATTGCCCTTTCATCAATTAGCCCGTCAGATTGGCTTGCCGCTACCCTTTGATCGTCTCCCTGTCGCAGCGGCAGACTACAACTGGGCCCAAGGGTATGGGGCCAACGCCTATGCTTACGACCATCAGGCCACGTATAATGGCACGCATGGCATCCACACCGGGCTTGATTATGGCTGGTCCTTATCACAAGGATCATCCAGGGCGCGTCCGATCTATGCGCTGTGTGATGGTGTGGTGAGAAGCGGACGAACGGGTGGTGGTGGCGGCACAACCGCATCCGGGCTGGGGATCACCCTCCACTGTTTTGCCGATGATCCACCAGACCCCGATGGCGATGGCAAACCGAACCTATCCAACCTGATCCTCTCATACAACCATGTGGCCACCAAGTCGGTGTCGGTGGGAACATGTGTGAGTACCAGCACAGTGCTTGGCACAGCCGGGACGGGAACAGACCCGCATCTGCACTTGGAGATGTTTCTATACGATCAGGACACATTCAGCGGTCAATCCGCCCTCCGTCTCAATCCCTTGCTCATGTTTCGGAAGGCAGTGGCAGATGTTCATTCTGGCAAGTTTAGACCTTACTTTCCGTCAGCAGAACAGCACCAACTTAACAAAGCTGCTGAGTATGGCTTCAGTGCCGGTGATATCCATCAGTGGTCGTTGTTGGGAGATAGGGTGGGATCAACAGGGCCGATGTTTGCTATACAAGATGCCAACACACTGGGACCTGATTGGCCTGCCAACACCATTCCCAACATCGTTACTTTTCTGGCAAGTCGGGGCTATGGTGCCGGCAGTGCAGCCTACAGCGGCTCGAATCACACATGTCAATAACTTGGAACAGGAGGACACGTAAAATGAAACGACTAAATGTGGGTCTCAGGTTGATCGTGATACTGGGCTTATTTGCCTCCAGGATAACCATGGCCGCCCAGGTTGAGTATGATCCATTTATCATCTCAATCATCACTTGGAGTCCAGACGGAACTCAATATGCTATTGGGGGCGGGACCCCCCCCTGCAACTTAGATGACAAGACGGGCTATGGTATTAAGATCTATGATGGGACGACGTCGGAGATAATCACGACTTTGTTGGGACACAATTGTCCTGTATCGAGCCTAGCTTGGAGTCCGGATGGGACTAAGTTAGCAAGTGTATCCAGCGTAATTGGCGAGACTATCATGATCTGGGACGTCAAAACGGGACAGCTTATCACTGAATTGCAGGGAAGTGGGCTAGGAGGGGATTCACTCAGTTGGCATCCAGATGGCACACGTATCGCTGGCATTTTTCTTCCTAGATCACCTAGCGGTGCGGCTTACATCTGGGATGCGACGACTGGAATCGGAACGCTCACTGAGCCCCTGGATGGTGGAGCCCCAACCCCTGTTTCAGAGGTAAAATGGAGTCCGGATGGTCATTTGCTCGCCACAGCTCACGACAAAGGCGATAGCATCAACATCTGGGATGCCCAGACCTTGACCCTGGTCAAAACGCTCCAGGTCAACCATACCAATTGGGTGTTTTCGCTGGATTGGAGTCCCGATAGTCAGTCGATTGTTACGAGTGACAAAGATGGCAACATCCTTATCACCAATGTTAATACAAGATCAACCACAACCCTATCGTCGCCTGGGTGGATTGAACATATTGTCTGGAATATCGATGGTCGTCGATTGGCAGTGGCCAATTCAGATACAGGCGTTGAGATTTGGGATGTGACCACCGAGCAACTGCTTGAGACACTCACTTATGAGGGTCGCCCATATACAGTCGCTTGGAGTCCCGATGGTACGCAGTTGATCTATGGTGGGTGGGCCTCTGAGGGAGATGCAGAAGCGGTCATCGCTGTGCCCGCCTCAAGTCCGCGATCCATCACCCGCTTCATCTTGGTGGATGCGGATGCAGATGAGGACATCCGGCCACTTGAGGATGGGGAGACGATCACTGAGGAGACGATCACGATCCGGGTGGAGACGGAGCCGGCTATTGTGGGGAGTGTAGTGTTTAGGTTGGATGACGAGCCACGCTATAAGGTGGAGAATGAGGCAGCTTACGCGCTGAAGGGCGATGACAACGGGGACTATCATGCTTGGCTGGCTGAGCCGGGGACGTATACGTTGACGGCGACGCCTTACACTGAGGCTGACGGTGGTGGCGAGGCAGGGACGCCGCTGACGATTACGTTTACAGTTGAAGTGCCGGGATCGTAGCTTCACATGATTGTGCGCCGGTTGCCTATGGGTGGCTGGTGCATTGTTCTCCTGCCAAGGGGTTCCAGGCCGACCCCAAACGTTTGAGACCGAAATTGCGCAGCGATCACGGAGCTTGTTGCCGCTGCCGTTTTTTCTTATGCAGCAGCAACAAATCGACGATTTTGCCCATAATCTCACCCTCGATTGCCAACTACAATTGGATTGTTCGGCAACCTCCATGCGATTCACCACTCCCCCGGAGGCGTGTAATAGACCATGTCCGCTTTAGAGGATCTCAATGAACCTTAGTTTGCCATCCCACCCCACTACACCCTGACCAACTTTGAGGCATTTATCGAACAGCCTGGAACATCTGGAAATCGGTGGCAAGTTCTTCCGGCTTCATGTAGAGGGTGTAATAGCCAATATCGAAACTCACAGCGGCAATATCACGCCATAACTGTGGGTCATGATAGCGGATGTATTTCATGTTGGGGAAGAAGCTGGCGGTAGGACCACCTTGATGCAGGGCGGGCGCCCACCCTACGCTTGGTGATCTGACAAGGCGAGATATTGCTCCCAACTAGAGGCTGACCGGACTGTTGGCCCTGGTTGAACATCCTTCATCTTCCCTATTGTTAGGAATCGACTTGGGTGAAATCGGGTTCTAATCCGAGGATCGACTCAAAAGCATCAAAACGGTCTTTATAGAAAAACAGGGTCAATTGGACTGTTGCGCCCATGTCTTCTTGCAGCACACTGCCTGTGATGTTGAAGCCGAGTTTGAGCTTGGCATTGAGGATGGCACGGTTAGTTGGATGATGATAGCTGACGATACGCTCGTAACCAACCGCTTTGATGTAATCCAGCAGCGTTGTCGCAAATGTGGTGTATATGCCTTTGCGCCGATAATCTGATAAAATACCCGTATTGCTCATGCGAAACGTTAAATGATTGTCCATGCGCCCGGTTGACCAGCCGATCGGCGTTTGTTGATGGTAGAAAATGAAATATTCGCGGTGCAGCTTATTCATCACTGCTCGTAATCGCATGACCTGATCCAACCGATCCCCCGGACTGTGGAAGCGCTTTTTTTGATTCCAATGTGGAAAAACTTTGGGCATCAAGGTAGCCTGAATAGAAGAATAGGTGGCACGGCCAACGGGTTGAACAATAATGCCGTCGGGCAAAATCAATGGGAAATAGCGTTCGCGGATGTCTTCAAACATGATACCCCCAATTTTACAAGGTTTTTACAACTAGTTTATAGATAGGTAAACACTCCAGCCTATAGTAGTCATAACAAGCGCAATGGTACAACTACATACATCTGATGCAGTTTTGGCTCATCGCCAAACACTCCCCATAGCACAGATTATGTAGATCAGATATTCCTCAGTAAGAGTGCAGCCGCATCTGCACTCTTATTTTTTTACAGAAAATTTACATCCGTTTTATACATTGATAATGGGCTCTCATTACGGTAATGTCAGATTTACTAAACAATGAGGGTGTACACCTTCATTAGAAAACATTCCTCAGTTAAGAGCGCAGCCGCATCTGTGCTCTTTTTCTTTTCCTACCGCATGGTTAAAATCAGGGGTAGAGAATTCTTTGAAAGGCATTGTATGTCAAACTATATTCTTTCCTTAGATCAAGGCACAACCTCATCCCGTGCCATTCTATTCAATCATACTGGGCAGATTGGCGCAGTTGACCAGCAAGAGTTCCCACAGATTTTCCCACAACCCGGATGGGTGGAACACAACCCCAACGACATCTGGGAGTCTCAACTTAAGGTTGCCCGTAATGTCATCAACGACCCGGCCGATATTGCCGCCATCGGCATCACCAATCAGCGCGAGACAACGGTGGTGTGGGATCGTGACAGCGGCGAACCGGTATGTAATGCTATCGTCTGGCAGGATCGTCGAACATCAGTGTTCTGTGATGAACTCAAGGCCGAAGGTTTCGACCAGACCATCCTAGAAAAGACAGGTCTGGTGACAGACGCCTATTTTTCTGGGACGAAGGTCGCCTGGATACTGGGCAACATACCGGGTGCACGCGAAAAGGCAGAAGCTGGAAAACTGGCCTTCGGTACGATTGACACTTTCCTCCTTTGGAAATTAACTGGGGGAAGACTGCATGTCACGGACGTCAGCAACGCCAGCCGGACAATGCTGTTTGACATTCATAAGAAGTGGTGGTCAACGACCATCACCCAACGCCTCAATATTCCAATGTCAATGCTGCCGCAGGTTGCCTCAAGCAGCATGGTTTATGGTGAGACTAACCCCGACATTTTGGGTAAAGCTGTTCCCATTGCTGGGATTGCAGGCGACCAGCAAGCAGCGACGTTTGGACAAATCTGTTATGAACCTGGATTGGTCAAGAATACCTATGGGACAGGCTGCTTCATCCTTATGAATACAGGCACCCAGCCAGTTGCCTCGAAGAATAACCTCCTGACAACGGTTGCCTGGAAGATTAACGACGATGGGGCGGTCAATTACGCGCTAGAAGGGAGCATTTTTATCGCTGGGGCTGCCGTTCAGTGGCTGCGCGATGAACTCAAAGTTATTGATAACGTAGCGGAAACCGAAGGACTGGCAACCAGCGTAGATAATACAGGCGGTGTGTATATGGTTCCAGCTTTCGTGGGCTTGGGTGCACCCTATTGGGATCAATACGCACGCGGAACCATCGTTGGTCTGACACGCGGCAGCAACCGCGCCCATCTCGCACGGGCGACGCTGGAGAGTCTGGCGTATCAAACTCGTGATGTGATCGCGGCGATGGAAGCCGATAGCGGACTTTCACTCAAGGCGATGCGGGTCGATGGTGGTGCAACGGCCAACAATTTCCTGATGCAGTTCCAAGCCGACATTCTTGGTGTGACAGTGGAACGTCCCGCAGTGACGGAAACGACGGCATTGGGTGTGGCGTATCTGGCAGGGTTGGCGACTGGATTCTGGCAATCACAAGAAGAAATTGCACAACAATGGACAGTCGAACGCCGCTTCGAGCCGCAAATGTCTGAATCTGAAAGGGATCGTTTATATTCGGGTTGGCAGCGTGCGGTTGAACGGGCGCAGGCGTGGGAAAAGGTCGAATTGAGGCATAAAATATCATGAGCGCTGAAGCCGCGAAGCCCCGGATCAAGTGGTATCGTTCACCTATTCCGGCGGTAGAACTAGCACAGCTCAACCAACGCAGTGATTGGAAAGGTCTACGGCAGAGTGTTGGGCATCTGGCGTTGTTGGTTTTTACAGGTGGCTTGTCGTGGTATGGGGTGGGACGGGCGCCGTTGGTGCTAGTGGTGCTGTTATTATTTGTACATGGCACATTTTATGCCTTTCTGGTCAACGGCTTTCATGAGTTGTGTCATAAGACTGTCTTCAAGACATCGTTCCTCAATCGCTGGTTTCTCCGCATCTACAGTTTTTTGGGTTGGTACAATCCTATCTTCTTCTGGGAGAGCCACCAGGAACATCACAAATACACCTTACATCCGCCTGACGATCTGGAGGTCGTCTTGCCCCGCAAACTGACACTCGGCGGTTTTCTCGGCTTTGCCTTTATCAACCCGAAAGGCTTCTATGAACGTCTGAAGGGAATATTGCGCAAATGTGTGGGTATTATCGATGGTGAGTGGGGCAATGCGCTGTTCCCACCACAGGCCCCCCAAAAACGCCGTGCTTTGTTCAACTGGGCCCGGATTCTGCTGATCGGGCACAGCCTGATTGTGATTGTCTCGTTGTATATGGGCTGGTGGATGCTGCCTGTGGTGATGACACTGGCACCGTTTTATGGCGGTGGTATTCAGTTCTTGCTCAACGAAGCCCAACACATCGGTCTGACCGATCATGTCCGTGATTATCGGCTAAACACACGCACCATTCTGGTGAATCCATTGCTGCGTTTTGTGTATTGGGAGATGAACTACCACATTGAGCATCACATGTATGCTGCTGTACCCTGCTATAACCTGGGTAAGCTCCATCAGCTAATCAAAGACGATTTGCCACCTTGTCCTGATGGTATCATTGAGACCTGGACGGAAATCATCGGCATTTTGCGCAAACAGCAGGTTGATCCATCGTATTCATTTGAGCCGCCGCTGCCCTAGCAGTTGGTCGCAACCCAGAATATCCAGCTAAGATGGACGTCCTCTTAATGGGTTCAAATGCGAGGATGTGGAAGTTGCGGCCTCAGAGAAATCCACGAGCTATTTCATGCAGCGCAGAATATCGGACGAATGCCCAAGTGAACACGAGATGGGCGTGCTGAATTTCGTGGATAGAACTTGACAATCCCAAGTACAGAACACACGCTCTGCTATACGTTCACCCAAATCAACTCTTTTTCATATACACTCAGGCTGTATCGACCTGGAGACCGTTTTGCCTGCCATTTCCCGCTACTTTCTGCCGTTTTTTCTTCTTCTGCAGCGGTAACAAAGGGGCGATTCGGTGTATTGACGGCGGACATCCATGCGATTCACCACTCTCCACTGGGTCAGTAGCTGGTGTATGCCCTCATTTTTAGCATAAAATCTGGGTTGATCGAATAGCATCATCACATCAAGGCAATTTGACTGTTTGAGGTCACGCGGGGCTTATCGAGCACTGATGCCTCAGTAAGAAAACACAACAAAAGAGTGTTGAATTGTTAGAAATAGTTTTGTAAAATCAAAAACATTTACCGTAAGTACTTAGAATTTTACAAATAGAGGGAAACTATGGAAACATTCAAATTGGGCGGTTGACTGGGGGACCCCAGGAGATCGAACACATCAAAACTTTTTTCCAGGATAATCATGTGGGCTGTATTTGCTCGTCCCCTGCGGCAATACAAGCTGTTGATTCTGGCAGTCGCGATCCTGATGCTGTTTATACCCCAGGCCAACCCAAATGATCATCAAGTGAACGTGGAACCTCTGGTCGGCCTGATTCGTGTTTATGACAATCCAGCTGCTGTTTATCCGCCGCATGCCCTCACCTTGATGATGCCCTTTATCATAATTGGAGCTGCGCTCACACGCGTGTTGTCTATCGTCCTGATTGGTATTTATGGCCTCCAACAGGACTGGCCGGTAGGTCGCTTTATGGCGGTGATCTTGAATCCGATTTTTGTCTATACGATCTTGTTTTCAAATATTGACGTCATCATTGTGCTGATTCCGGTGTTGTTTTTTGAGCGAGCCAATATCTGGGTGCGGGCCTTGTTCCTATCAATGTTGATGCTCAAGCCGCAGTTGGGGGCGTTTCTGGCCTTGTACTACGTCATCCACTATCGAGCATGGCAGGCTGCCCTCATCGGCGTGGTCTTTACGGTAGCACATTTTGTCCTACCCAATCCCGCAGGGAATCTACTGGTGTTCGAGTGGATCGATAATATCCTCCATCCAACGGATGCTAATTCGGTGGCATGGACAAATAACCCAGTTGGCCCCCGCTGGCTCGTGTTTGTCCTGTTTCCCATCATCTACTTTGTTCAACGAGAACGCTGGACACAAGAACGGACAGTTGCCAGTCTACTAATCTTTGCCATGACTATCAGCCCTTATGCCAGTTTTCAAAGTGTGGTTGTGCCAGTATCCGTGTTGAGTGGCGGCTTGTTGACCCTCGTTCATTGGGGATTGACAGGGTTACAGGTTATTAGTGTTGTCGGGTATTTTGTAACAACTTTGATCCTGGGTGGGTTTGATGCAGTACTGATTCAAAAATTGCGGAGTACGACACTCGCTAGATAATCAAGGCTGATCACATGTTGAACCACCATTTTATGATGTGATAAGGGATCATGTTGGTGAAATGGCGCAATTGATTGGAATCTATTGCAAAGTACCCAGCCAACCCATGATAATGCTACTAGCTTGCTCTGGTGCAGTCATCGGGAACAGGTGTCCGTGCCCATCAATTTCGGCAAAGGTCATGTCTGGCAGCACCTGTTGCATCCGTCGCACGACTTCCTCTGTGAAGGTTGTGCTGGTTCCGCCACGAATGGCCAGCAAGGGCAGGCTTGTGCGTTTAAATGCTTGTATACCATGCCAAATGCCTGTATACAACGTTCGGAAGTAGAATGCTTCCCACGCTCGAGGCCATGCGAGTTGATAGCCCCCGTTGCCGTTTGGTACAAGCGTTTCGCAGTAAAGTGTCAGGGCATCATCCGACCAATCTTGAAACAGGCGCTTGCTTTTGAAGTAGGCCAAGGCCTCGTCTAGGTCTGCAAATTGATAGCGGCGTTTTTCTGCACGGCGGGCCATCGGTGGATCAAGGTTAATCAAACGGGACAAGCGAATCATCCAATTCTGGCGGGAAGTGAATATAGTCGGATCAAGCACAATTACGGCTTTGAATAGCTGGGGTTGTTTGGTCGCTGCCATCATCGCAGTGATCGCACCGATGGAATGACCGATAACGATGGCCTGATCCAATTGATGTTCGTGCAAGCCACTGAGTAAATCCGGCACGATGTTATAAACCCATTCTTGTGGCTTCGGTGGCGGCTCGGTATTGGGCCAGAGCGCACGCGGCAGCACCGACAGCACCCGATATGACTCCAGGAGCGGTTCAATCAGAGGTTGGTAGGTTTGGGGCGGGAATCCGTTGGCTGGCCCCAGATGCAGGACAGGCCCATCCCCACCAAATTCATATAGCGGTTGTTTGGTCATACGAAAACTGTAATCCCAATATATGTAAAGAAACAGGTCAGCAGAAACAAACCTTCACGCTTGCCAATCACACGATTCCAACAGAAGGGGAGCAGCAGGAATGTAAACCCGATCATCACCCAACCATCAAACGAGATGATATGCGCTTCGATGTTGATCGGACGGATGATGGCGGTGACGCCGAGGATACCCAGCAAATTATAAATGTTTGAGCCAACGATGTTGCCAACTGCAATGTCACTCTGATTGCGAGTTGCTGCCATAATGGACGTAGCGAGTTCTGGTAGGGATGTGCCAAATGCAATCAATGTAATGCCGATGACCAGCTCACTGATGCCGACCTTACGGGCAATGTTGACCGCCCCCTCAACAGTCAGTTGTGCGGCGAAAATCAGCACACCCAGCCCAACCAGCAGCCGGATCACTTCGTTCAGGCGTTGCCCTGGTTGAATTTCAAGCGGTTCGTCGCTTTCGTCTGCCTCGATTTCAGCTTCGAGAGTAGCAAAAGGCTTACCTTGTTCTCGATCACGCTGAGCTAGATACAGCATCCCCACGTTAAAGGCCACCAATCCCAGTACCATGATAAACCCATCCAGACGGGATACTGTGCCATTGGCAACCAGGATGGCAGCACCGATGGTGACAATAAGCAGAATCGGGATTTCGCGCCGCAGCAGCGAGATATGGACAGCGATGGGTGTTATCAGGCCAGTTGCGCCCAAGATCAAGCCGATGTTGGCGACATTGGAGCCGATGACATTACCGATGGCGATGTCGCTGTTCCCTTTGAGCGCAGCGGTGATGCTGACCAACAGTTCTGGAGCAGATGTTCCGAAGGCGACGACGGTTAAACCGATGACCAGCGTCGAAATGCTAAAGGACCGCGCCAGCCGTGCCGCCCCTTCCACCAGCCAGTTCCCGCCAAAGTACAGGCCTGTCAGGCCGAGTGCAACATAGATAAAGTTGAGTAGCAAGCGAGGCTCCTTTAACGCAGGAATTTTTCACAGACCGCCATGACGATCTGCAACGCGAGTAATGATTGGGGGAGGTCTCCTGGTTTTTCTAGTCTGTGATCGAGGTCATCCAGGACTTCCCAGCGAATATTAGGACGAGCCTTGTCTGCTTCAATTTGCTTCGGATCATAGCCATGATCGGCTGTGCCGATGACGGCCAGCGTATCCAATTCATCTGCCATCTTCACAGCCCCACCAACAGGCGTTAAGAGCAGGAGTTGGGGCTGTATAATCTGTGGAGCAAGCTGAACAGCTAGGGGGGTGCCCAATGATTTGCCCGCAATACAGAGGCGTTTATAGGCTTTTTTCGGCAGAGAGTCCCATACCTGATGAACTTCTTCGATCAAATCTGTCATGTCGATGTGGGTGTTGCCCATGACCTGAAAGGCATAGCTGACGCTGACCACATCATAGCCATGATTGAGGCCGAGTTCGCGTAAATAGTAGAGTAACGGGAAGTCTGCCAGATAACCCCTTCCCGGCAGAATAACCAGCAAGCGTTCCGCATCGGAATTGTGAAAAAGCTGATACTTTCCGCCTTGAGCCGTCTCTAATATCGTTGTTTCAGGCACAGCGCGTTATAATCCCCCAGAATTGTAATGAATGAAAGTGAGCAATATGTCGGCCATTATACGACCATCTCCACGTTATAAAAAGGTCTCCCTATTTGCAACTTGTATGGTAGACATGATTTTTCCGCATGTTGGCGTGTCCACTGTCGCACTATTTGATCATCTAGGGATTGAGGTGGCGTATCGTCAGGCCCAGACTTGCTGTGGGCAGCCTGCGTTTAATGCTGGATTCTGGCCGGATGCGCGTCCAATTGCCCGTCGCTTTATGGAAACATTCGCCGATGCGGAACTGATCGTTACGCCGTCTGGTAGTTGCGCCTCGATGGTTCATCATTACTATCCCACATTATTTGAGAATGATCCGATCATGCTGGAGCGTGCCAACCGGCTTGCCAGCATTACCTGGGAACTTTCGGAGTATCTAGTGGATGGGCTGGGCATCGAATCGATTGGCGGTATGTTGGAACCGACCACTGTCGCTTTTCACCATGCCTGTCATGGTTTGCGTCTGATGCACCTAGACGCACAGGGACGCAAACTTGTCGAGAATATTGATGGTGTAACCGTGGTTGAGATGATTGGATCGAACGAATGCTGTGGATTCGGTGGCTTGTTCGCGGTGAAGATGCCGGAAATTAGCAGTGCGATGCTCAGCAACAAAATCGAGAATATAAAAGCCTCCAACGCAGATATTATCATCACGGGTGACTGCGGTTGCTTGGCACAGATGAACGGCGGCTTGAGCCGAGGCAAAGAATCACAACGGGTCATGCACCTGGCGGACTTATTGACACTTTCATTGAAAGATGTTTACAAACCTTCCCATTAGTCATCCAATAGCTGTGGTAGAATGCAAGTAAGGGTGGAAGAAGGTAACATAGCTAGAGGACTCGATGGGAAACAAACCATGCTATAAATGTGGGCATGTGAATCGTCCTGGGGTTATCTTTTGTGATAACTGTGGTTCACAGGTCGGTACTGGTGCCCATGGCGTTGCAGGTTCAACGCGGACGGTGCGCCCGGGAATTATGCACCATCTCAGCGATGAATTCATCGAGACCCTCGATATCCAACAGGCCCGCCGCACCTTTCGGCCTGGAACCAGTGTTTTTGAACAGAATATGGTCTTGCGGATGCAAATCCAGGGGGTGATGGAACCCCTGATTTTGCGTCCATTTGAAGGCAAGCAAATCCTCCTCGGGCGCAATGACCCTGACGATCAATTTCGGCCTGATGTTGACCTGGTTCCCTATGATGGCTACCGGTTAGGCATCAGTCGCCGCCATGCCGCCCTGACTCTTACGGGACGTCGTCTGGACATCCAGGATTTGAGCAGTAGCAACGGAACACAACTCAACGATGTACCGCTGGATTCTAACGAACCGCATCAGATACGGGATGGCGATCAGCTAAAATTGGGCAATATGGTCTTTACCATTAGTTTCCAGTTCTAGAATGTCCCTTCTTTGATGGATAGGCGCCCTACTTTACAGCGTGTCTGATGCGTTATTCCCAGCGTTGGCGTTATCGACTGCTCAATAGATATCACCTTGTCAGCAGCTCTAATCTGTTTCCCTTCGCTTCCAAGATACCCCCAATTATGTGGGGGAAGTGGGGCTATTCTAACAATATCTCAACACTTTTTATGCGATAATGGGAGTAGAACAAATGTCTAGATTGAGGTCGAGAATCAGCATGAAACCCAAGAATATCAAGATGTTGCAGGCACGTAGCCGGCAATTGATAACCCGCTGGTTGGACTCGAATACGATCCTGGTCAAAAGTACAACTGACCCCAGTATAAAACATAAGGTCCGGGTGCATTTCAATCGGGATGGCAGTATTGACGCCCGCTGCACCTGCCAGTGGGCACAATACCAAGGCACAGCCTGTTCACATGTGATGGCTGCGTTAGAATACATGGCAGGCTTGAAGAACCGGACACTGAGTTTCTGGTCGAGTGAAGAAGAGGCCGAACGCCAGAAGCACCGTCGCTTCTATCTAAAGGGCAGTGGCCACAGCAACGGCATCTGGATCACAAGCCGAGCAGACTAAGGGCAGGGATGTCGGAAGCCAACCAACGACTTCATGCGATTGTGACCGGGCACGTGCAGGGTGTCAGTTTTCGCTATTATACGGCCCATCATGCCCGTGAACTTGGCATTGTCGGCTGGGTGCGCAATCTGCCCGATGGCACAGTTGAGGTCATGGCGGAAGGCCCACCCAAACGCCTGAGCGCCTTACTCCAATTCTTACATCAAGGGCCGCCTGCTGCCCATGTCTACAACGTGAAAATTCTATGGCAGGCGGCAAGCGATCAATTTGACGACTTCCATATTACCTCATGACTACTCACCTCTTGCTCGATCAACGCACCCTCACTGATCTCCACATCGACGAAAAGTGGATATCTACACTGGTCAAAATCAGTGCGCGGAACAACGCCATCACCACGTTGCCAGAGACGCTCTGGAGCCTCAAATCACTCCGATTTCTCTCACTAGGCAACAATCAGATCACGCATGTACCGGAAGCCATTGGCAATTTGACCTCGCTTTCTCATCTGCTGCTGGACGGCAACCCCATCCGCTTCCTACCGGAAAGTCTGGGGAATCTGGCATGGTTGAATACGCTTGACCTGGGGCATTGTGCACTAGAGGCGTTACCGGATTCATTGTGCAATTTGAAGCAGTTGGTGTTTTTCTATGTCAGCGATAATCAGTTGCAAGAATGCCCTGATTGGATTGGCGAGTTAGATCGTTTGGCTTATTTCAATATGACTGACAACGCGCTCAAGATGCTGCCATCTTCCATCGGAAAGCTCACCAGCCTGATTGAGTTACGGCTGTACAACAATCAATTGGTTGGCTTGCCTGATTCGGTATGCGATTTAGCCAGTCTGAGGGAGATGTACCTGCGTAATAACGCGATTACAGAACTACCACTTGAAATCGGTACCTTGAGCAATCTACGTATCCTGGAACTGCGCAATAATGAATTGACAAAGTTGCCAGCTTCGATTGGTGATTTGCAGAAACTCCTCTATCTCGATTTGCGTGGCAATCAGCTAACAGATTTGCCAGATTCCATTACCAAACTGCCCGCTTTAGAAAAACTTGATTTACGCTGGAATCAGTTCGATGAAAAGACACCGGCCATGCATGAGCTAGAGGCAAGCGGTTGTTTGGTTTATGTCTGAGAGAGAAACAAGGACGAAATACTCACCCCCGTTTCTGTAGCGACTTGATAGAAACAGGCTTTTAGCCCGCCACAAGCCGCCCGGTTTGAATGGTGGCGATTGCCAACATGTGTTGGGGCCATTTTCAGGACGATACCCTCAGCGACAGTTGAAGCATATCAGCTAGGAGATCAAATCATGACCGTCCACGAACCCCAGGTGACCCTTGACGACTTCATTCAGTTCGTCTTCCGCGACGAGAACGTGGAACGTATGTTTGAACTCATCCATGGGAAGATTGTCGAAGTGTTGCCCAGCCGTTCAGGTCATTCAAACGTTGCTGTGTCAGTTTCTAGTGCATTTTGGTCGTATTGCCGGAGAAGGGGCTGCCCCACTATATCACAGGCGCAGACGGCACATCATCGCGCCCGACGTGGCTTATAAGAAGACACCAACGGATAAGGTGAACTATCCCGATGGTGTACCGCGAGCTGGCCGTTGAGGTGATTTCTCCCACAGACGAAGCACCCGATATTGCCCGCAAACGGTAAATCTACCTGGATGCGGGCATTCTGTATTGGGAAGTCTATCTGGACGATGAACATATCGACGTGTACACGCCGGGGCAGCCAGTCCGCTCATTGGGCATGGACGACACGCTCAACGGCGGCGACGTGTTGCCAGAGTTCACCCTTCCTGTAAGGGAAGTCCTCGATTTATGGTAATTAAAGTGGGGGCTGCATCGCCGCGCCGGATAGTGCGGTTGTACAAGCCCAGTGTCGGTAGCAGGATGATCGCGCCGGCAGCTAGTGCCGTCCGCACACCAAAGACGTTGCCGATAGAGCCAATCCCTGGCCCACCCACGATCTGCCCGAAAGCGGCGGCGTGGCAAACTGCGAGTTGAGGAATGCTCCGTCATCCAGATGGCATTGGACTTCGCGGTTTCAGAGGCCGTCCATTCAATTCGCCAACCTAATCGTGGTTGTCCGTTGGCGGGATTAATTGAAGTGGAATGATCAGATCAACCGGTGTGGTGGTGCCATCAGGTGTCCACAGGAAGGTGGGAATGCGCATTGAAGGTGAGGCCGTTGCTTCCCTATCGCGGAAGTATTGCCTCACTGTGGCATCGGCCATCCTGTCGGATACATCAGTAGGAATAATCAATGTGCCTTCTGACACGACGTAAGCATAGGTTGAACCATTCTCTATGCAATATGGTTGGTGAACATACTCACCGCTGTTCGTTGCAGATGTCACAAGCACGCTACCACAAAAATCGAACCGTTGGCTTTCCAAATATAACCCAACAAGAAAGCCGACCACCAACAGACCGAATATCAGAACTACGAACCATGCCCAGGTGAATTTGAGCTTAATTTTGGCCTCCTTATAGGGTTAATGAACGATTTATGATAACCGCCCACCGTTCTTTCCTGAGATTTACCACTTGACATATAGAACAATAAGCGACGAGGCTCTGTTATCCATATTGATCTGTGCCCACTGGTCCGATTTAATTGTCCATAAATGCATTCGGTTTCTCATGTTGATGTCACCCACATTAAGTCCAACGCCCCATTCACCGGCATAAAGGGGATTTTGATAGAAGAACACAGTATTACAGGTGTAATTCTCGATATTATAGGAACCGATTTCGTCATTCCAGCTTTTGCGCTCTCAGGGTTGTGTGAAGTATGGCTTCAATTGTTGGCGCAGGTCTGGAACCCACATATAGATTCCGGGTTCACAATTCCTTGTACTATGGAAAGTACGACTTTTATGGGATGGTGATTGGTTGTTGCCCTCCCATACTTTTAGATATGGAATGTTTGCAAGTGGAGACGCTAGATATAAGCTATCTATTGGCTGTGTCACCTGGTTGATGTAAGCATGGATATACGCTGTGGTTTCTGCCTCGGTTGCGTCTTCAGGAATAATAAGCCTGCCATTGAATAGAACACGCATGGCCTCTGGAAAGGTATCGTAGCATCCTGTTACCTGTGGATCGGGGACATTGGTAGCGGATTGAGGCGTTGTGTTTGGATCAAACACACCTTCATAACGAACGAAGGGCGTTTCAACGAGGCAATGATTGCCCTCCACTTCTTCTGGCGATGTATCCTGCGCATAAATTGGTGCAAAAATCGTAGCCATCAATAAAATCAGAATAGACAGCATAGGTTTCTTAATCATTACATATTTCTATATAAGTGAATATAGAAGTAGTATAACAACGTCTTGAATAAATTACAAGCAAGATGAAGTTATTGAAACAGGGGCGATTCGCTCACCCCTGTTTGCGTAGATTATATTGTGGCTTGGGTTGCATCGCCGCGCCGGATAGTGCGGTTGTACAAGCCCAGTGTCGGTAGCAGGATGATCGCGCCGGCAGCTAGTGCCGTCCGCACACCAAAGACGTTGCCGATAGAGCCAATCCCTGGCCCACCCACGATCTGCCCGAAAGCGTCGGCCTGACCCATCATGCTGAGAACGGTTGCCCGCACTTTAGGATCAAGCCCCTGATTGACCCAGGCCGTATTGAGAGGCCCTGTGACGCCTCGAACCGCCCGCATCGCCCAGTAGACGGCTAGGGCAATCCATAGGCTGCCCGTTGCGGCAAAAACCAGGATGCAGACGATATAAATGCTCTGGAACAGCATCAGGCTTCGGGCAATGGCCTGATGTTGATCGGTTTTGATGCGCTTGCGGATAAGCTCAATCAAGAAAACACCAATCAGCAGTGACACAAAATCAATGATGCCGAACCAGACCACCGGAGTAAAGCCATTCCAGGTTGGTAAGGTGATGTTATCCAACATGTGCGGTGTCCACAGCCGATCAAAGCCTTCGCTCGATGCGCCAAGCAAGATAGCGATCACTAGAATAGTGATAAGGACAGGACGCCGGTGCATCATGCCCACCCCTTCTTTGAAGGTGCCTGCCATCGCTGACCAGGTTTCGCGTTCTTCGCGGGGAACAGGTGTAAAGCCCTCTTCCGACATAAACAGCAGCAAAAACACAGCAATCAGCAAGTGCAGCGCAGCCCCGGTTAGAATCGCCAATTGTAGGTGAATGCTGCCCAGTATGACACTGGCGATAATGCCGAATGCGCCCACGATAAGGCCAACCTGTGATGAGCGCAGATAGGCACCTCCGGCGCGTTCCTCACCGATTTCGTCGGCTATCCAGGCTTCGGCAGCACCACTCTGGAAGGTGTAACCAAAGCCCCACAATGCCATCGCTACCAGCATCGCACCAAAGGTCGGAATTGCACCTTCAATCATAAAACCGAACCCGGTGATGACCGAGCCAATCATAACGGAGATGCGGCGGCTGTAGACATCGGCCACCACACCCGTTGGAATTTCAAAGATGAAAGCTGTTGCTTCCAGTACGGTTCCCACCAGGACCAGTTGCAAGGGGTTCAGCCCAACAGTTTGCACTTGATAGATCATACTGACTGTGAAGATCAGAGCAAATGCAAACGAATTCAAACCCGCAAACGCCATATAAATGAAGAACGGGTCAAGTTTTTTGATTAAGGGTTGGCGAAACAAGACAGCCATTTCCTTTCTTGCCAGAATGCTTATGTCGATAAAGTGTATCGGGTTAGCATGATTGCACCTCTCGTTATGTTATCAACCTAAGCTGGGCCTTTTTGATTGATCGCACCCAGGTTTACCAGGTCTTTATACAACCAGTAGATGGTCTCGCCATGTGGGAACTGCTGGAGCCTACCGCAAACCTGATAACCAGTCTTCAGGTAGTAATCAACATCGTGGGCGATGCAGATGCGAGCATGAACACAGCCCCGCTCCAGGGCGATGTTTTCCGCCATGTTGATCAAACGTTTGCCGATGCCCCGACGCTGGAGGGTCATATGCACCCACAACATATCAATATAGAGTGTGTTGCGCACAGTTACGGCTGCGATCCCTGCCATGACATCACCCTCGGTGTCATCCAGGCTGATGTCCAGCGATTGGGCCTCTGGATTGTGCGCAGCGTACACGAAGTTCGTGTGTTGCTCACGAACTTTACGTGCCAGGTAGATACGATAGTTTGTGTCGGGTTCGCCTGTGATGGTAAAAGTAAAGCAGGGTTTGACGATACGTAACATCTGTGTCCTTCTATCGCTTATTTCAGGTCTTTACGCATGTGTCCGGGCGAATAATCGTCTACCTGTCCAATCACCCGATAGCCATGCTTTTCATAGAATCCACGTGCCTGTGAACCTTCGTTTTTGTGCTTCTGAGACCTAGAAGTCGTCAACATAGAAAACGTTCCATACACTATGTGCGGTTAAACCCGCGACCAGTTTCTTGGGCTATCCTGCTGCGGTTGAACGCCCTGATGTGTACTTTAACTACTTCATGCAGTGAATCGTCCTGAGTGATGACTTTTCTCATGGTTAGATGTGTCCTGTCTCAAAGAAGTTGGCGAGATCAATCATGCGGCTGGCGATGATGGCATGGGCCTTGCCTCGTATCGTTGGATGATCGGCGTTGCCTGCAATCCAGCGGCATGAGGCATAATGCCGCGCTAACAGAAACGTCTCCAGAATGGTTTCGGGTTCGTCTTGGGGCAGCACTGATGTATAGCCTGTCCATAGGGTATGACGAATATCTGTGTAATTCGCTTCATTGCGGCACGCCCATAACAGAGGCACGAGATCATAAAGATAGTAACCCCAGGCACAATCATCAAAGTCAATCACGCCCACGCCATCATCGTGGGTAAACAAGATGTTCTTAAGTACCAGATCACCATGTATCATGCCGAAATGCCCGCCGATCTCATCCATCCGATGCAGCATGTTGTAGACATAGTCAGCAACACGAGCTATCACCCCATGATGGGAATCAGCATAGTAGGCGGGTTCATTCAGGCTGAAGTAAGGCGACTCCTTGCCGAACAAGCCTTCCCAGTCTAACCGAGGCCGTACAAAATTCTCTGATGGCTGGAACTGCTGTGCGTGCTGATGAAGTTCGGCGATGAAACGACCTACGTTCTCGACCTGATCTCGTGTCAATTCTGAAGGATTCGCCACTGGTGTGCCATTGACCCAGCCCAGCAGGGTGCAGTTGACAGGCTCATCAATGCCGGCCAATCGACCACGATAGATTGGGCCAGCGGGTTCCGGTACATCAAGCAAGGTATGGCGGCGTAAGGACGATAACCATATTAGTTCCGACTGAATCCATTCAGTCTGCTTGAGCTTGGGACGGTGGATGCGCAGGGCATAGGTGGCGGTACTAGTGTAGTGGGGGTCATTGTCCACGACCTGATACGCGGCGTTGTTGGTATAGGCATGGAGGGTAGCGTTGGCGTTCTCCAAACCAAAGGCTGTCAACGCCTGGGTTGCCAGGGCATCTAATTGTTTGATCTGCTCGTCATATTCCAGTTTATTGAACATCATTTGCTTTGTGCATAGATATACTGCCGTAACTTGAGATAACTCTCGTAGCGTCGCTGGCTGATCTTGCCACTCGCGACTGCATCCTTGATGGCACACTCCGGTTCTTGATCATGCAGACAATTTGCACCAAACTTACATTCACCAAAGTAGGATGCAAACTCACGGAACAATTCTGCCACTTCATCCGATTCGATCTGCCACAGGCCAAACACTTTGATGCCTGGTGTGTCGATGACCGCGCCGCCGATTGCTAGCGGGAACATCTCTAAGTGGGTGGTGGTATGACGACCTTTTTCGATCCGTTCATTGACCTCGCCCACGCGCAGTCCTAAGTCAGGTTCGATAGCGTTGAGCAGTGAGGTTTTGCCCACACCAGAAAGACCCAGTAATGCTGAGACTTGACCTTTGAGCAGGTCGTGCATGATCTCGATGCCAACCCCATCAACCATGCTGGTCAGGATGACTTGATATCCGATGTTGCGATAGTCTTCTACCACGTCCATGATTTTATGTTCGGCTTTCTTGCTTTTAACCAAATCCAACTTGGTGAGACAAATCACAACTGGTACAGCGCTGGCTTCGGCACTGGCAAGATAACGATCTACTAAATGCCATCTGGGTTTTGGGCTTGCTACCGAGACAACCGGAATGACTTGATCCACGTTGGCGACAATGACTTGCTCTGTTGCACGTTCGCCAAAGGCCCGCCGCGCTAGTTTGCTGCGCCGGGGTCGCACTTCAGTGATGTGCCCTTGGTTGTTCATAGCGTCCGAAAAACGGACGATGTCGCCAACGGCAACCGGATCAATCACGGTTATATCTTCGACCTTATCCACAACCAGATAGCCCAGCGAAGAGCGATCTCGTGTGGGGTAGATCAACTGCTTGCGCAGCCGGCTCGAAATCGTACATTGTACGATTTCGCCACTGAGGGTCTGAACGGTGTATAGCCCTTTAGATTTTTTGTAAACTGTTCCTTGATTGAGATGCGTATCCATTGACCTTCAACACAGACTATTGCTTTCACAAACGGATGTGGTCTATGTTGGATTTGGATGATTGCGCTCAACCAGAATCACAAAACAGCCACGTAAAAACGACCTCGTTGGAGGCGCCCGTGTGTGACTGCATGATAATCTGGTTGCAGCCGGGTTCTAATGGACGGCGGACGCTCCTGAGCCGATAATGACTTGAGTCACTGTGTTTATGAGGAAAAACTTTGACACCAGCCCGCCTCCTTTGAAGCTAATTAAACAAACCTTGTGGAGTGTAGCACGGATGGTGGAGACTGTCAAACGGATCAAGATTTGCTAATCGTGCTACAATGAACGCACAAATCACAGAACTGGAGGAACCATGCGCAAATCGATCTTTTTCTTCATTTTCGTGTTATTAGGAACTGTAAGTATCGTGGTCGCTCAGGTGGATGTATGTGCGACCGTTGCCGAAGAAGCACTCGCATCAGTGGATGAACTGTGTGCGCCAATGGCCCGCAATGCTGCCTGCTATGGCTCCAACGAGATAGAAAGCACCACTGTAGCTGATCCCCGGCCTGAAAATTTCTTTGTTAATCCAGGTGACAAGGAAGAATTGGTGGCCTTTACCCAAATCGCCCCGCAAGCGCCTGATTTGGATGAAAGAACACTGGGTGTGGCTGCGTTGAATATCCAGGCCAATGTGCCTAATACATTGCCAGGGCAGGCAGTGCTTTTCTTGTTGGTGGGGGATGCACGGTTGACGAATGAAGTTGAGTTGGGGAGCGAAGAACAAACGCCATTTCAATCGTTCTATTTCTTACCCGGCGTGAGCGAAATCCAGTGCTATGAATCCGAGCCCATCTTGACCATTCAAACGCCTGGTGGTACGACAACGACGATGGTCTTTAATGGGGTTGAGACGGAATTCAGCCCGGGTACCTTGTTGACCATTACCCCGACAGTTTGCACGATCCATCGGGGCAATATCATTCGCCCGGCGGGGAGTGGCAATGCCCTCTTGGCCAACGAAACGGTTGACATTTTTATCGACGAAGAAGGGGCGATCAACGTGACAGGTAAACGGGGTATCAGTGAGCGTGAGTTTGAACGGGGAGAGCAAATTCAAAATACGCTCAATGCTTTTGCAAAGGCTAATGGCTGGGCAGAACAGCTGGTTAACGAGCCAAAACAGTTTGCTGAGGAGCCAGAAGCATCTGATGGCGAAGCTCAAACCGCACCTGAAGCTAGTTCTGATTGTGATATGCAGCATACGGTTGCCGGTGGTGAATCATTGCATAAGATTGCTGAACGCTATGAAACGAGTGTGTTGGCGATTGCCCAGGCTAACAGCATTACGGATTATCGTGTGATTCAGGCTGGGCAAGTTTTATGTATCCCTGATGTTGGTACGGGATTTGAACCGTTGCCAATCGGTCTCTAAGTTCTCAAAAGCAGAAACGGCCCTCCCGGTGAGAGCCGTTTTTTAGTTTTATGGACAATCAAGCCTTATTTATTCAATCCAAGATTCAGGGTTGTTGACCTGTATCAAGGTGACGGCAGCGCCTTGGGGATCAAGAATGACGGAGAATCGACCCACTTCGCCTGCGTCATGTAATTCCATCAGAACCTGGCCGCCCAAATCCTTGACTTTTTGTGTTGTGGCTTCGATATCTGCAATGGAGAGATAGACCGTCCAATTGGGCGGCATATCGCCGAAATCTGGCGTAAGCTGCATTGCACCACCGTTCATGCGTTCATTGACTTTGCACGTCCAGTAGTAGTTGGGTTCTTCCATCTGCTGCCACTCCCAACCGAGGAGGTTGGTATAGAAATCACGCGCTTTGTCTAAATCTCCGGAGTAGAGTTCGTTCCAGGTGAGTGCACCAGGGGTGTTAACGAGAGATGCACCAATGTGATTCTTAGGCTGCCATAATGAAACTATTGCACCGCCAGGGTCTTGTATCGTGACCATGCGACCACTTTCAAAGACGTCCATCGGTCCTGCGATAACGGTGCCACCCAGTTGCTTCACCTTAGGAACCAGCACATCAACATCTTCAACCGTGATGTAACTGTTCCAGGCCGAGGGCATCCCTTGGGCCTGCATATCTGGCATCATCGGACTGAAGCCCGCGACATTCAGGCCATCTTGTTTGAACATTGTGTAGAAGAGACCCTCGCCCATAGGAATATCTTCTGTGGTCCAGCCCATTAATTCCGTGTAGAACTTTTTGCCAGCTTCCCAATCAGTGGTGTTGCAGTCGATCCAGGAAAATGTGCCGTGTGGGTATTTCGTGACTTTGAACATGTTTTGCTCCTTATGTTGGTTTATCTAGGCAATGATAGAACTTATGTTCGCGTGTATTTTACTGGCTTTGTCGATTAGATGCAAGCATTTTCCTATAAGACTTGACATAAGTTAGAATTAAGAGAATGTGCATGAGAGCTTTGTAGCGGCGACAAACAAAAAAGTTTGCTGCAATAGCAGAGAACCAGGGAAAAACGGCGGAAGAACCGGTAGGAAAATGGTGAGAAATAGCAGCGAAAATCGGTGGGTGGCTGCGGCTGCGGAAGAGCCGGGAAAATGGGCAAATAACTGGCTGTCAAAACGGTCTCCAAGATTGGATGCACGTGTGGTCCGGGTTTGAAAGCAGGCACGCCTCCAGTTGAGGGTGTACGTTGTCGCGCAGTAGCACACGCAGGGCGGAGAACCGGCGGAAAGCCGGCAGGAAATGGCAAAATATCGGCAGTCAAAACGGCCTCCAAGTGAGTTGGTCGGCAGCAAGTTCATAGAGGTTCAACCTCAGTCTCAGTTTAGTTGAATAAAGTGGATTTGGGAGAACATACGGCAGAACGTGTGTTCTGTTTCGGGGGCATCGTCCCGTTGGTGTTGGTTGCCCAAGCTGTGAAGAACGAGTCATCTTTGGCCTGCTTCAGTGTCATGTCGAAATAGTCGCTGAACGGGGATTTCGATGGGCGGCTGGTGCATGGTTCTAGGCTGACCCAAAACGTTTGGCATGAGGCGGGGTGCGGGGGGGTGGGCGGTCAGGGGTGAGATTGTGGGCAAAATCGTCGATTTGTTGCCGCCGCCACGCAACTTTTTTCGGCGGCGGCAACGCAGAGAAACCAGCGGGGAATGGCGGAGGCCGAGAACCAGCGGGAAATGGCAGGAAACCAAGTAAAAAGGACGAAGAACCGGGAAAATGGGCAAATAACTGGCTGTCAAAACGGTCTCCAAGATTGGATGCACGTGTGGTCCGGGTTTGAAAGCAGGCACGCCTCCAGTTGAGGGTGTACGTTGTCGCGCAGTAGCACACGCAGGGCGGATAACCGGGCGGGAGAACCGGTAGGAAAATGGGGAGAAAGGGCAGCGAAAATGGGTGCCGAATGGGTAGGTTGTTGCTGCGGCGGCGCAACAAAAAATGGCCGCAGCAGAGGAGGCGGATAAGTGGCGCAAGAACCGGGGGAGGCCGAGAACCAACGGAGAACCAGCGGGAAATGGCAGTCTCCAAGTCGTTGATACAGCTTGAGTGTCTGTGATTGGATGCACGTGTGGTCCGGGTTTGAAAGCAGGCGCGCCTCCAGTTGAGGGTGTATACAGGGCAGGAACACGACAAGAACCGGCGGAAGAACCGGGAAAATGGGCGGATAACTGGCAGTCAAAATAGCCTCCAGGTGAGTTGGTCGGCAGCAAGTTCATAGAGGTTCAACCTCAGTCTCAGTTTAGTTGAATAAAGTAAATTTGGGAGAACATACGGCAGAACGTGTGTTCTGTGTTGTTGTCAAGCGGGCAGATCCATACCTTACCCTACGCTTCTCCTACGATGACTTGATGTACCAGTTTCACTCTATACAATGTGACTAATGGTATTATGTTTCTTAGGAATAAGCTATGATTAAACACCTTTGTACTCGCTCTTTTATGTTGATGATCCTGTTGTCGTTTGGCTGGGAGATGATAGCTCAGGAGCAACCCCCTGATGAACCTGATGATGCCGAGGCGGTTGTCCCCGTCTTCGACTTGACCGGCGCTGACCTGGCCGAACCGCCGGAACCGATTGATATCCCGGCGGCTATCCCGCCTCTGGGTTTGACCCAAACCGCTCCTGCTGGTCTCCAGGTGGTGCTGCACGAGGCGTTCCTGGCTGGCGGCACCACCGACTGGATGCAGGGGACCGACTGGCAAATCGGCTTCACTCAGGTCGGCCATGCTGCCCAGACCCACTCCAACACCCCGGTGCTGTTGATCCCTACCCCACTCGACAACGTCGCCATCGAAACCCGCTTTGAACTGGGCTTTGGCCGGATGCAGTTGCATCTGCGCCAGAGCGATTGGGGGCGCTATACCGCCGAGTACGACGCGGGCGGGGAGTTGCGGCTGTATCGGAATGAGCTGCTGCTGGGGCAGGTTGCGGCACCGGCCACGACGGAGTGGTCGGCTCACAGCTTGCGTTTCACAGCCCTCGGTGACCAGTTGGGCTTGAGTGTGGATGGGGTAGACGTCCTGCACAGCGTGGATCCGGATCCCCTGCCAGCCGGGACGGTGGTTATTGGAGGTGTGTTCCCTGGCGATGATGATCGCTCGGTGCTGCGCTTTGACACGCTGACGGTGTGGGCCGAGGCAGGGGTCTCGGTGACATCCCTGACGCTGAGTGAGCGTCTGCCGGAGGAGCTGACGCAGGTGCCGGGATTGACCAGGAGGCTGGACAACCACATCGTCTCGGCGGTCTGGCTGGGAGCTAGACGAGAGGAGATTTACGTTCGGACCCTGACCACCCCCAACACCCGTTTGGGCCAGTTGCTGGTGGGGCGAAGGGGATCGCTGGAAGGGTATCCCCGGCTCTCCCCCGGAGGTGACAAACTGGCGTTTATCTCGTCGATTGGGGGCGACAACAACAGTTACACCAACCTGTATGTGGTCGATTTGACGGCTGAGAATTTGCGGCGCTTGCCGATCCCAACGGGCAAATGGCGGGCGATTGCGCCGATCACCACCCGGGGTCATAGCACTGGGGGGCCAGCTTGGTCGCCGGATGGGAACCAGATCGCCTTTCACTCCAACCGGGCTGGCCAGGGCTGGAAAATCTGGGTGGTGAACGCCGATGGGACGGGGCTGCGACGCCTGACAGCCCACGGCAATTTGATCAGCGAGCATGATCCCAGTTGGTCGCCGGATGGCACACGGATCGTGTTTGCAGCGACAGGATGTGGGTCACGCAGTGACCTGTATGTGACCAGCGTCCGGACGCCGCAGGGGGGTGCCTGTGGGGTCTTGAACCAGCAGCGGATTGTCTCTAGCAGTGGGGATGACACGCGGCCGCGCTGGTCGCCGGATGGCCGTTTTATCGCCTACACAGCCTACCGAGGGGGTCAGCCGGATGTGCATATTCAGGCGTTGGGGCGGCGTTACATCTATCAGGTGGGGCGGCGGAACTATGGTCCCAGTGGCAACCTGAACCTGACGATTAACGCACCAGGTGGGTCACGGAACCTGGATCCCGCCTGGTCGCCGGATGGCAGCAGACTGGTGTTCGCCTCGACGGCGGATGCTAATACACGCTTGCATGTGCTGACCTTGCAGGTGCAGGGTCAGCGCATCCGCTTGCAGAATCCGGGTTGGGTCCGTGATCCGATCTCGCCGGCGGTATCGGCACCTTATGGCGGGGCGGATTGGTCGCTGCCAGAGGCCAGAGCCATCGCGCCACCAGCGATCAACAATGTGATCGAGGTTCACGAAGCCCTTGAGGAAGACGATGCGAGGTTGGGGATCGGAGTTGAGCCGGGTCCGACAGACGGGACCTGTACGTTGAATGAAGCGATCCTAGCGGCGAACAGTTTGGCTAGCAGCACCCCACCAGCCTTACCCCAAGGCCAAACGGACTGCAGGCCGACGAAAAGCAACGGTCAATTAGGGATTTATCTGGCATTGTTCTCAGGCAACACGTATGTGGTCTCGGAGGCGTTGCCGGCGATCACGGGTCGGGTCACGATCCAGAAGGCGAGGCAGGATCAGGGTACGAGCGTCGTGCAGATTGCACGCAGCGCCAACGCGGGGACGGGTCAGTTCCGCGTCTTCACAGTGGAAGCGGGTGGTCACCTGACGCTGGACCGGGTGCGGGTCAGCCATGGGAATGTGGACGGAGATGGGGGCGGTATCTCTAATGCGGGGACGCTGATCCTGCAGAATGGCAGTATCGTGACGGGCAACTCGGCGAGTGGGAATGGCGGCGGGATTTATAACAGTGGGACCTTGCAGATGAGCGGGGGCTGCTTGGTTGGGAACCGGGCTGCAAGCAGTACAGCCGTTCACAGCACGGTCCCGGTGACGATCAGTGGTGTGTGGTGGGGACGGGCGAGTGGGCCGGGTGATGGGGCAATCAACGATCGGGTGACGGCGACCAATGTCCAGACAACGGCGCCCGCTGGCTGTGGGACAACACCCGATCCGCCCACATCAGGCTGTACAGCGACCATCAACCTGAGTGGTGGGGCGAGACACCTGAACGTCCGGTCATCACCGGATACGAGTGGTCAAACCAACGTTGTGGGTCGGCTCCTTCAAGGGGATTCCGTTACGATCCGGGGGAGGTACAATACCTGGTATCTGATTGATGCGCAGGTTGTCGATGCGACGACGGGGCAACGGGTCGCACGGCAAGGGGTCTGGATTGGTCTGCCAGGTGCGGTTGTCTTGTCATCTGCTTGCGGGACCATTCCCATTGTCGATGCCAGTGGCAATCCGCTCCCACCGACGCCCGTTTATGTGCCACCCAGGACACATTTCTGTGCCGCCTTCTCGACTGAGTTTGGTAGCTATACCAACATCCGGGATTTCCCCCAGGTGCCGCGAGGGACGGTGATTGGTCGGCTGAGTGATGACGGGAACACGGCGAATTTTGCGGCTTATCATGTGCGGGTAGTGGGCCGTTACACCGCCAACACCCCCAACATCCTCCGCGATGACTGGTACAAGGTCACCTATAATGGGCTGCCAGCGGGGGTGAGCTTCGGCTGGGTGAGTGCGGAGTATGCCACGCTGCGGCCTGGGTTTGACCATGCGAATTGTCGCAACATTGAGCAGATCGGCTCGGATGCCGTGGGCAACCTGATCCCGGCCACAACGCCAGCGGTGTTGCTGCCCTTGTCGGGGATGATCCCGGAGGCGAGTGCGTTGTATGGGCAACTTCGGACCGATGCCAAGCTGCGCTACCTGGTGCCAGCGGCGGTGAGCTTGAATCTGCCGGGACCCTTCCAACAGATGCCGATGTATGCTGGAGTTCTCGATAATAGCCAGGGCTACGGTCTGAACACGGTTGCCTATCGCAATCCCCAATGGTATGAAGGCTCCAATCATATTCATACTGGATTGGATTTTGGTGGAACTGAGACAACCACAGCAAACTCAGCCCCAGGCTGTGTGACTGCTGGACTCTGCTTCCGTGTGTTGCAGATTTGTGATGGGGTGGTCTCCGATGTGCGTGATGTGGGAACAGGTTACCGGGTGGTCGTGCGCTGCTTCTCACGTGAAGGGAGTCGCTCGAATGTGTACCTATCGTACAATCATCTCTTGAGCGGAGGAAGTTTGCAAGAAGGACAGTATGTCACCGCAGGAGAAGACCATGGCCTGCACGTTTATCAGTATCCTGGCAATAACTATCCGCACCTGCACCTGGAATTGTTTTATGACCGGGATGGGAGGCTGGAGGATGCCATCCGCCTCAACCCCATCTTCTTCTTTGCCAGCAGTATCGTGGACCCCTACGAGGGGGAAATGGGACCCTATTATCCAGAATCGGATATCTTCGAACCTAGACCTGAGAGAAGTCATATAAGAAGGCGCTTTGAGCGGGGACCAGCGGATCGGGCGGATCCGGTCAACCAGTATTTACCGCAAGATCACACCATCGCCTATGATGCCCTCAATTGGAACAACAATTCAATAGATAACCAGGGTTCGACTGAAGATCAGGCTTTAGGGGATGTTCCAAACCCAGACTTTGATCTGGGCATTCGACTTGAGGAGAACACCGCCTACACCCTCATCGGGGATCGCCGGGATGCGGCGAGCGATGTCTGCCGTTTCACCTTTGGTCGCACAGATCGTCCGGTCATCTTCCGTTATGGTGCGGGAAGTTGTACTACTCCCGGTTTGCAAGTGGTGCCTGATGGAAACGGTTACAACGGATTGGAAGTTTTTACCGACAGTTGGATCACAAGCATGGATACGTTTGTGACCCTGGCCCAAGACCATGATGATGATTAAGGATGAGAGATGATGAAACGATACATGATGATTACGCTAATAGGGATGGTGCTGATCCTTCTTTCGTTAGTTCCAACAGACCTTGTTCTGTCTCAATCAGATAACGAACGCGGGCGTGTCGCAAAGATCGCCGTTAGTGGTGATCAACAAGTTATCGCTGTTTTCTATAGCTCGGATCTTGTCCGTTATCCGATTGATTTTTTCAACACGAACACAGGCACACTTGTTCACAAGATGGATACATCGGTTCAAGGCTTTGCCGATTTTGCACTCAGTCCAAAGGGGGATCGGTTAGTTGGAACCCAAGGGGCTGGTAGCCTAGCACTGTATGACACAGCAGACAACAGCTTCAGGGTGATCCGTGAGCCCGGTCAATTCAGTTCCTTTCGGGGGATCTACTGGAGTCCGGTGGACGAATCACTGGTTGCCTACGGTTGGGGTGGAAGTGTTCATTTTGCCGACATTAATACAGGGGACATAGTTGGGGTAGTCAAATCGAACTTTGGTAATATCAACGATGTGGCCTTCAGTCCCGATGGTTCTCAGGTAGTGACCAGTTCATACGGGAGCAGTGATGCATTCGGGTTAGAAATCTGGGGCAGACTGCCCCAAGGTCTTAATGAAAATAATTATGAAGTGATCAGTGAGCCAATGGTCACTTTGGAAGGGAAAGGTGGGGCTGCGGTGGCCTGGAGTCCGGATGGGCAACGCATCGCCGCGTTAGGTGGCGGCAGCTTTCTCATCTACAACCTCAACCAGAGGCACATCGAGGTGGAAAATGTCGGCGCAGAGTTAGAAGTTAGGTATGACATTGCCTGGAGCCCGGATGGACGCTACCTGGCAACAGGAGGCGACTTTTTGCATGTATGGGATGCGACCACCTATGAACTCTTAGGGGTGTTCAGTGAGTCTTTCGTCAACGCAGGTCCCGTCTGGTCACCGGACGGTCAGCACATCTACACCGATGGTTCACGTACCGAAGGATTACGTACAAACACCGTCACCCTCCCAGAGGCTGAAGTGACCCCTGAAGCGACGGCTGAAGTCACACCGGATGTGGGTGCTGTGCCATCCGTCACTGGGTTCGTGTTGGTGGATGCGGATGCGAATGAGGACATCCGCACACTTGAGGATGGGGATACGATCACTGAGCAGACGATTACCATCCGGGTGGAGACGGAGCCAGCTATTGTGGGGAGTGTGGTGTTTGGGCTGAATGAGGAGCCGCGCTATAAGGTGGAGAATGAGGCAGCTTACGCGCTGAAGGGCGATGACAACGGCGATTATCATGCTTGGCTGGCTGAGCCGGGGACGTATACGTTGACAGCGACGCCCTATACTGAGGCGGATGGACAAGGTGAGGCGGGGACGCCGTTGATGATTACGTTTACGGTGGCGGAACCGGGATCGTAAGCATTTTGGTGCGCCAGTTGCCTGTGGGTGGCTGGTGCATTGTTCTCAGGCAACACGTATGTGGTCTCGGATCAGTTCCGCGTCTTCACAGTGGAGGCGGGTGGTCACCTGACGTTGGACCAGGTGCGGGTCAGCCATGGGAATGCGGACGGAGATGGCGGTGGTATTCACAATGCCGGGACGCTGATCCTGCAGAATGGCAGCATCGTGACGGGCAACTCGGCGAGTGGCAGCGGGGGTGGCATTTATAACAGTGGGACGCTGCAAATGACCGGAGGCTGCCTGGTCGGGAATACTGCGCCGACCAGCAGCGCCGTTCACAGCACGGTTCGGGTGACGATCAGTGGTGTGTGGTGGGGACGGGCGAGTGGGCCGGGTGATGGGGCAATCAACGATCGGGTGACGGCGACCAATGTCCAGACAACGGCGCCCGCTGGCTGTGGGACGGAGGCACCCCCGGCGGAGTCAGTGACGGTTCAATTCGAGGTGGCTGGGGCTGCGGTGCCAGATGCGAGTGTGACCCACCCTATCAAAGGCTATCGTCTGGGAACCTTGCGCGCTCCCAACCAGATCATCCCCATTGTGGATCGGGTTTGGCTGAAGGTCCGCCTGACCAACAATACTCAGAATGATATGACAGGTAGTTCGTTCAAACTCTCGCCTCTGATTATGGAGTCGGATGTATTTGGTCAACCGGACAAACCGCTGCGGCTGTGGCAGGCTGGCAGTGGTGGTTTGTGCTGTGATGGCGGTGGCACGAAAAACCGGGTGCAATGGCGTGGGATCACGATCCCGGCGGGGCAGACGTTGACGCTGGACTTGATCGTGCAGGCGCGCTTCAGCGGACCGATTGAACTCGATTACGAACTAGTCAATGGTGTCAACACCTACACGGGCACAGCCGAGGTGATGGACGTGGCGATCACGCGCATCCCGTTTGCGACGAAGAAAATCCGCTCGCTGATATTCTGGGGGATCTTCAATGAGACGAGTGAGGACGAGTATTTCTCCGGTGATGCGGCGGAGGGGCTGAATCCCTTCTACACAGTCGGCGATCCGCGTACGCTGGTGCAGTTTGTGAAAGCCAGCCCGTATTGTGTGGCGGATGCGACCAGTCCGGTGGGACACAGGAGTGATGCCGTCGGCGAGCGGATTGGCGTGGATGCAGGTTGGGACACGGATGTGCAGGCCATTTCGCACTGCAACCCGCCGGATCATCGAGCGTTCTATGCCAACGGGATCATCAACAATATGATCGTGTGGGAGCGGTTGAACACCATCAGACGTGATGGCAGCTACGACGAGTATGCCTACATGCGCTACTTTTGGGGAGGGCACAATTGGGGCGAGTCTTATGAACGTACTGATGCACCATTATGGGGCGGGGATAGACCTCTCTGTAGCAATTTACCCTATGAAAACTATGAGAGGGCTACTGAAGCTGGACTAGCAGCCATCATAGATTGGTTAGATGCTTACTTGGATTGTCAGTTAAGTAATACTTCAACTGATCCTAATCAAGTAAAGCGCCGGACCTACTTCCAGTTGGCTCATGCCAACATCATGCGCCACATCCAAGCTGAGACAAGCAATCTGGCGACGGATTCATCCAGTGGCATCACCTCCATGCTGGCTTTCAATCAGGGCCACGACACTGCTCATCGGTTCCGCACGGACGTTGCCCATTGTGCCAATGCCTCACAAGCCGATATCAACGCGGCTTATAACACACACATTCAGACCATCAGGACGAATGGCCCGCAATTTCCTTCGATCTTGAGACCGGCTCTGCGAGCCGATCTCTATGATAACCCTGAAGACCTTGTCGTGAACTATGTCCATTCCTGCTACCAGTGGGTCACCTTTGTCTTTCAACAACCACCAAGACCATTCAAACGATAGGAGAGAAACCATGTATAAAATTCTGATAAGTGTTTTGTTCGTTTTTGCCCTATTTGTCTCTGTACCAAGAATCAACGCTCAATCACAAGCAAATATTGGAGACGCGGTTTGGAATACTGATGGCACGCGGCTAGCAGTTGTTCGAGTTGATGGCACACTCGATATTCTCAATGAAAATGGAGGTTCCCTTGTAAAATTCGAGATTAGTTCAGACCCACTGATAGTGGTTGACTGGAACCCAACGATTGAAAATCAGATTGCTGTTGGCAGTTATTATGGAGGTGTTTTTATCGTCGACCTTGATATCAGCAATGAGCAATTCACAATCACTTACAGGGTGGATGTCCTAATGAACTGGATCCAAGAGGTCGAGTTTAATTCAGATGGCACTTACTTAGCAGTTCGAGGAGGAACTGGAGAAGGCGCAACAGAGTTGAGCTTCGTGCAGGTTTGGGATGTAGCTGCACAGCAATTGGTCAATACCTTTTCTCTTAAACCTGATCCATATGCCGATGGGTATTATATGACCGATATTGCTTGGAATCCCCAGGAACCTCATGTCATGCTGCTGGCAGCAATCGGCAAGGGCAACCGCATCGTGCGTTGGGATCCTATCATGGATACCGTTGTCTGGACACGCGAGAGTGATACCGAGCGGTTTGCTGAGGTGGCCTGGAGCCCCGATGGCACACAATTTGCAGTTGCAACTGAAGATCTAAATGGTGCTATATTTCGCTTACATCATGCAACTAGTGGGGAGATTATCACCACCCTACCCAATCCTGCTAATTTTAATAGTGGGGATGTCACTTGGGAACCAGGCAATCATCTCATTATCACCTCCACTGAAATCCATATCTGGGATACAACTTCCTTTGAGCAGATTGCCGTCATAGATGAGTTTTCTTCTAAACTGACTTTAAGTCCAACTGGGCAGCTTGCTTATGGCAAAGCGACAGGGGGGGATTACTCACGTCTCTTCACTCAGGACTTGAATACGGTCATTCCCAATTACCCTTCTATCACCTCCTTCACACTGGTGGATGCTGATGCGGATGAGGACCTCCGGCGACTTGAGGATGGTGGCACGATCACTGAGGAGACGATCACGATTCGGGTAGAGACGGAGCCGCCGATTGTGGGGAGTGTGGTGTTTGGGTTGGATGACGAGCCGCGCTTCAAGGTGGAGAATGAAGCAGCCTACGCGCTGAAGGGCGATGACAACGGCGATTATCATGCTTGGTTGGCTGAGCCGGGGACGTATACGTTGACAGCGACGCCTTATACTGAAGCGGATGGTGAAGGTGAGGCGGGGACACCGCTGACGATTATGTTTACAGTTGAAGCACCGGGATCGTAGCTGAACATGATTGTGCGCCAGTTGCTTGTGGGTGGCTGGTGCATGGTTCTCAGGCAACACCTATGTGGTCTCGGAGGCGTTGCCGGCGATCACGGGTCGGGTCACGATCCAGAAGGCAAAGCAGGATCAGGGTACGAGCGTCGTGCAGATTGCGCGCAGTGCCAACGCGGGGACGGGTCAGTTCCGCGTCTTCACAGTGGAGGCGGGTGGTCACCTGACATTGGACCGGGTGCGGGTTAGCAATGGGGATGTGGACGGGAATGGGGGTGGTATTCATAATGCCGGGACGCTGATCCTACAGAATGGCAGTATCGTGACGGGCAACACCGCGAGTGGCAGCGGGGGTGGCATTTATAACAGTGGGACGCTGACATTGACGGGTGCTAGCATCAACGGCAACGTGGCCGGTGGATCGGGCGGTGGGGTCTTCAATGCCGGCAGCACCGTCACCATCCAGGGTGGGTGTCTGGCGGGCAACCAGGCCGCGTTGGGTAAGGAGATGTTCAGTTCCGTCGCGGTGACGGCCACCAACGTCTGGTGGGGGCATGGCAACGGTCCCTCTGGGTTGGGCATCAACCCCCACGTCACGGCAGCGAGCCCCAGTGCAGTGCCCCCAGCAAATTGCCAATCCTATACCTGTCCGGGTCTGGAACAGACCTACCTGGTCGACTACAACAACCCCTCGTTTACCAGCTTTAATCAGTGGCTGAAGCTGGAGAATCCGGCGACCCGTCATGCCTGTTACCGCTTGTTTGAGAGCGTGATGGCCATCACCTTGTTCCAGGAGTTGGGTCGGGATGCGTTTTACTATTCGCCCAACGAGAACGACCTGAGGCAGGTGGTGGGCGGTGCGGCTGCTCAGCCGTTTGCGCGTGCGCCAGCGACACCCTCGGTCTATTACCTCTACAGCCGGGTCACGCTCAATGGCATCGAAGATTATGCAACAAGGAATGCGGATCCGCTGCGTTACTTTGGCTCGAACTTCAACAGCGCGATGAGTGCGCCTTGGGGATCGGGTGCCTTCTGTGATGGCAACCAGGCCCTGAAGGTAGATCTAAATGCGGGCAAGACGAAAGAAGAAATAGAGCGCGATCGCGCTCAGGGGAGGAGCTTCAAGATATTTTGTGCCAAGTTGGACTACTGGGATGGCGCGGTGGGACGACTGGCCCGCAGCACTACCCCGCTGGGGTTGGACTTTGGCCGCGCCTATGCTGCCTACCGTCCTTTTATCCGCCAGGCCATCCGTGACCATGCTTATGGGGTGCTTGATCCCACCCGCGATGCACTGGGAGCGCGTCCCGCGAACCGCCGCTGGAGCGCTCATGCTCAAATTGACGGGCCACTGGAAAGCCATGTGGCTTGGGAGTTTACCACCCTCATTGGCAAGATCATCCAATACGACTGGCAGGTGGTGGGAAACCAGGCCTATCCCATCTCGCCCGACATCTACACCACCGGGACGCAGCAGGCGCATGATCTGCCGGCGGCCTGCATCAAGAACGACGAGACCCCAGCCGAGGCCTACATGCGTAACCTGCAACTGATCTACAGCCGCAGTGCCTTCCCTACCGTGCAGCAAGCGCAGCAGCGCAACCCCTACTTCTTCAACATCGACCAGATCCGTTTTGGGATTAGTGATGATCAAAAACATACAGTTTACGTCCATTCGTTGGTGAGCGGGCAGCCGGATGCCTTGTTTGCTGGCCAATGGCAAACCCACCATTTCACTTCAAAGGAACGACTTGGAGACCCAGAGGGTAAATCAGCGCGCCCAGTGACAACTATCCTGAACGGAGCAATCGAGTATGTGCCTCAGGTGAATGGGGTTGTAGTGGCGGTGAGAACTTGTAGCCCTTAAGGAGACTAATGATGAAACGAACACGAAACAGACTCTATAGATTGATCGGGATACTGCTGACTGCCATCCTCTGGATGGGAGGGGCAGCGGCCCAGTTGAACGTGGATCAACCCCAGGCCGAGACCCGCCTCGACACCCAAGTCCATCAGGTTGCTTGGAACCCAGCCGGGACAGCACTGGCGGTGGCGAGTGAGGGTGGCTTGATGATTTATTCGGCTGACCTGCAACTGCTGACGCAGCAGCACGCTGGGAAGACGGTGTACTCAGTGGCCTGGCATCCGGCGGGGGATCAGGTTGCGCTGACGCAGGGACAAGTCATTGAGATTTGGGATTGGGATGGTGAGTTTCTCACACTGGAGCGGACGTTGGCGGGCAATCAGACGCAACTGCTGGTGGCCTGGAGTCCCGATGGGGCTTATCTGGCTTCAGCCGATGGCTCTGAAGGAGAAAGTGGGTGGACGACTACCATCCGCTTCTGGGACACAAGCACTTGGCAGTTACAGGCGACAACCCCCGAAACCTACTTCATATTGAAAGGATTTCCCTTTGCCAATCAGATGATGTGGAACCCGACAGGTGTGCTTGAGTTGGTCATGATCGGTGATACGGCAGTATTCCAGGATGGACAGTATCTTGTCGATACCGTCGAGAATTTCAACTTCATTGATGCCACAACCGGACACTTGATCCGCGCTTTGCCCTACAACAGCTTTTCAACTGCGGCGGCTTGGCATCCTCAGGGCGAATGGATTGCTAGAGGCAGAGAAATGGGCGTTGTCTTGCATAATATCATAGCTAATGATTTCAAACCTGCTTTGGGAGTCCACGGTGAGTTTGACATTTCGTTTTATCGTACCTATGCCATGGATTGGGCAAATGCTGGGCGCTATTTAGCTATCAATGATGCCATCTATGATTTTGAACAGGATCGGTATCTAGGGGATTTCAACATATCTGGCTCATTACCTGACACCATTGATTGGCATCCTGATAATACACGCCTTGCTACCGCCGATTCTAGCGGACATATCCGCGTTGAAGACGCCAGTCTGTTCAATCACTTTGTTCCACCCCACCAAGCCGCTACCAGTTTCATGCTGGTGGATGCTGATGCGGATGAGGACCTCCGGCCACTTGAGGATGGGGACATCATCACTGAGGAGACGATCACGATTCGGGTAGGGACGGAACCGCCGATTGTGGGGAGTGTGGTGTTTGGGTTGGATGACGAGCCGCGTTTTAAGGTGGAGAATGAGGCAGCTTACGCGCTGAAGGGCGATGACAACGGCGATTATCATGCTTGGCTGGCTGAGCCAGGGACGTATACGTTGACGGCCACACCTTATACTGAGGCTGATGGTGGTGGCGAGGCGGGAACGCCGCTGACGATTACGTTTACAGTTGAAGCGCCGGGATCGTAGCTGAACATGATTGTGTGCCGGTTGGCTGTGGGTGGCTGGTGTATCCTTACTTGTACTGACTTTTCAGTAAGACTGGAATCAGATCCTGACGCAAGGTCGGTGGGAACGGCTGGATCGTCTTGACTGGCGGGGGGCTTCACCCACCATCACGACCACGCCGACACCGACGCCAACGCCGACTGACACACCCAGAGGTGGTCTGTGTTCGAGTGTTCTGTTAAGCAATGTGGACGACATGCTTTGTGCTGCCCCGCCCACCACCTGCAATGGCACGCTGATCGCCGCCAATCTATACTATCTGGACAGGCCAAACGGCAGGTCATTGGGGATCATGGCGGTGGATGCGGGCACAGGGATTGAGGCGCTGTATCGAGACAACAGCGGTGAGTGGTACGCCATCCGCTTCCGCTATCAGGGGCAGCAGTATGCTGGGTGGGTGACGGCGACGCATCCAGAGTGGATCCGGTTCGCCAACGCTCAGGGGCAGGCTTGTCGTCTGGAGGTTCATCCTGATTATCGTCCAACCCCGACGCCGACGGCAACTCCTACACCCACCAACACGCCGACCCCGACAGCCACGCCCACGCCCTTGCCTGTGCGCTTGGATGTACCGACTGAAGCATTGCCCTTTCATCAATTAGCCCGTCAGATTGGCTTGCCGCTACCCTTTGATCGTCTCCCTGTCGCAGCGGCAGACTACAACTGGGCCCAAGGGTATGGGGCCAACGCCTATGCTTACGACCATCAGGCCACGTATAATGGCACGCATGGCATCCACACCGGGCTTGATTATGGCTGGTCCTTATCACAAGGATCATCCAGGGCGCGTCCGATCTATGCGCTGTGTGATGGTGTGGTGAGAAGCGGACGAACGGGTGGTGGTGGCGGCACAACCGCATCCGGGCTGGGGATCACCCTCCACTGTTTTGCCGATGATCCACCAGACCCCGATGGCGATGGCAAACCGAACCTATCCAACCTGATCCTCTCATACAACCATGTGGCCACCAAGTCGGTGTCGGTGGGAACATGTGTGAGTACCAGCACAGTGCTTGGCACAGCCGGGACGGGAACAGACCCGCATCTGCACTTGGAGATGTTTCTGGATGACAAGGGGACGTTCAGCGGTCAATCCGCCCTCCGTCTCAATCCCTTGCTCATGTTTCGGAAGGCAGTGGCAGATGTTCATTCTGGCAAGTTTAGACCTTACTTTCCGTCAGCAGAACAGCACCAACTTAACAAAGCTGCTGAGTATGGCTTCAGTGCCGGTGATATCCATCAGTGGTCGTTGTTGGGAGATAGGGTGGGATCAACAGGGCCGATGTTTGCTATACAAGATGCCAACACACCAGGTCCTGATTGGCCCGCCAACACCATTCCCAACATCGTTACTTTTCTGGCAAGTCGGGGCTATGGTGCCGGCAGTGCAGCCTACAGCGGCTCGAATCACACATGTCAATAACTTGGAACAGGAGGACACGTAAAATGAAACGACTAAATGTGGGTCTCAGGTTGATCGTGATACTGGGCTTATTTGCCTCCAGGATAACCATGGCCGCCCAGGTTGAGTATGATCCATTTATCATCTCAATCATCACTTGGAGTCCAGACGGAACTCAATATGCTATTGGGGGCGGGACCCCCCCCTGCAACTTAGATGACAAGACGGGCTATGGTATTAAGATCTATGATGGGACGACGTCGGAGATAATCACGACTTTGTTGGGACACAATTGTCCTGTATCGAGCCTAGCTTGGAGTCCGGATGGGACTAAGTTAGCAAGTGTATCCAGCGTAATTGGCGAGACTATCATGATCTGGGACGTCAAAACGGGACAGCTTATCACTGAATTGCAGGGAAGTGGGCTAGGAGGGGATTCGCTCAGTTGGCATCCAGATGGCACACGGATTGCGGGCATCATTCTTCCCGGAATGCCAAACGGTGTGGTCTACATCTGGGATGCGACGACTGGAATCGGAACGATCACTGAGCCCCTGGATGGTGATTCACCTATTTCAGTATCAGAAGTGAAATGGAGTCCAGATGGTCGCTTGCTCGCCACAGCTCGTATCAAAGGCGATACTATCAACATCTGGGATGCCCAAACCTTGACCCTGGTCAAAACGCTCCAGGTCAACCATACCAATTGGGTGTTTTCGCTGGATTGGAGTCCCGATAGTCAGTCGATTGCTACGAGTGATAGAGATGGCAACATCCTTATCACCAATGTGAATACAGGATCAACCACAACCCTGTCGTCGCCTGGTCGGATTAGCCAAATCACTTGGAACCCTGATGGTCGTCAGTTGGCGGTAGCAAAACCAGACACCGGGATTGAGATTTGGGATGTGACCACTCAGCAACGGATTGAAATGATATCTTATGATGGAAGTGTATTTACAGTCGCTTGGAGTCCCGATGGTACGCAGTTGATCTATGGTGGGTGGGCCTCTGAGGGAGATGCAGAAGCGGTCATCGCTGTGCCCGCCTCAAGTCCGCGATCCATCACCCGCTTCATCCTGGCGGATGCGGATGCGGATGAGGACCTCCGGCCACTTGAGGATGGAGACACCATCACTGAGGAGACGATCACGATTCGGGTGGAGACGGAGCCGCCGATTGTGGGGAGTGTGGTGTTTGGGCTGAATGAGGAGCCACGCTATAAGGTGGAGAATGAGGCAGCTTACGCGCTGAAGGGCGATGACAACGGCGATTATCATGCTTGGTTGGCGGAACCGGGGACGTATACGTTGACGGCGACGCCTTACACCGAAGCGAATGGGGAGGGTGAGGCGGGGACGCCGCTGATGATTACGTTTACGGTGGCGGAACCAGGATCGTAAGCATTTTTGTGTGCCGGTTGCCTATGGGTGGCTGGTGCATTGTTCTCAGGCAACACGTATGTGGTCTCGGAGGCGTTGCCGGCGATCACGGGTCGGGTCACGATCCAGAAGGCGAAGCAGGATCAGGGTACGAGCGTCGTGCAGATTGCGCGCAGTGCCAACGCGGGGACAGGTCAGTTCCGCGTCTTCACAGTGGCGGCGGGTGGTCACCTGACGTTGGATCGGGTGCGGGTCAGCCATGGGGATGTGGATGGAGATGGGGGTGGTATTCATAATGCCGGGACGCTGATCCTGCAGAATGGCAGTGTCGTGACGGGCAACACCGCGAGTGGCAGCGGGGGTGGCATTTATAACAGTGGGACGTTGCAGATGAGCGGGGGCTGCTTGGTTGGGAACCGGGCTGCAAGCAGTACAGCCGTTCACAGCACGGTCCCGGTGACGATCAGTGGTGTGTGGTGGGGACGGGCGAGTGGGCCAGGTGATGGGGCAGTCAATGATCGGGTGACGGCGACCAATGTCCAGACAACGGCGCCCGCTGGCTGTGGGACAACACCCGATCCGCCTGCTCAACCAGATGACTGTGGCTATGCCCCCTTCCCATCACAGCGACAAACACCTAATGCCCACACCGCTGCCGACGAAAATCAATTTGCCACGCTCGTCAAGTTCCGCTCTGCCCCGACGACGCAGGCCAAGCAGGTCGGCAAGTTCTGGGGCGTGAAGGTCAATGCTGCCAATCAGCCGGTCAATGCCCAAGGTGGGGTTATTCACATTGACTTTGAGGGCTATCGGAACGTTTCAGCGCTCGGTGTTGTGCATAGGAATAACCAAGCCGTCGGGGCCCAAGAGCGGGGTAACGTCACCTATCGGACGGACAACCGCCGCTTCATCCCCTTGTATCAGCACAGTCCGGGTGATGGCTATGTGTGGTATCTGGTGGAGTACAACGGCAGTCTGGGCTGGATCCGACGTGATTTAGTCAATGTGGATCGCTGTCGTACACTGCCAACCCTTCCAGCGGGGGATGCTCGGCTGAATTTGGACACCTACTATGCAACGCAGTTGCCCGTCAGCAGGGGAGCAGCTGCCATCGCACCGGATCCAGCGACCTGGGCGCCGTTTGGCGAGTGTGTGCCGGGGACGACGTTGAGCCGTGCGTTGGAGCGCTGTGCGTATGAGTTGTACAAGCAGGTCTATGAGGATGCCCGTTTCCGTAGCAATGGTCGGGCCAATCTGAAGCTGCAAGACGTGTTGGGGATTGTGATGTTAGGGGAATTCGGCACAGACCTGCCGACCAGACCTTATAACCAACTAAATCCACCGCAGAAATACTTTCTGGAAGCAGCGGCGCGGAACTTTGCGCAAGTGTGTGCTCAGCGGGGACACACCCCAGGACCACAGGCGCCGCCACCAGCATACACCAACCCGATCAGTTGCAACCTGCCAGGGATGACCCAGGTGTTGTTGCAGGTGCAGAGCTTCTACCAGGAATACCACACAGATCGGAGTGCCAGTGACAACGTGCGGGAAGTCACTGAGAAAAGGAGTAACACTGGGTTGATAACCTATAAGAACTATGCTGATACGTTTGCTAATCTGATTTTCAATCATCCACAGTGGTCACAAGGGTTGAGCAGTCCGCCGCCTGTGCCCTTCCAGTGGGGCAACTGGTTGCAAGGTAATCCCAATCGGGTGTATGAGACAGCTGAAGGAATCGTCAACGGCCGTATAACCAAACCCGCTAACGTTTCTACTTTGCAACTGGGAAGAGTTACCTGGGTTCATGTTGTGCCGAACCAGATCACCCCTCTGATCAAGAATAGTATCTATGCTGCGTATAACGTAGATGCAGACCCCACTCAGGGAGATGCCTGCCAGTATACATTCGCCATTACCATTAGCAATCATGGTCTTGGGGAGACACAAGGGTGTTAAGAATGAAAGGAAGAATAAACATGCGAAAGAAGATCAAGTTTCTACAATGGGTCATCGGGTTCCTATTGATAACTTGTGCCTTGACAAGTGAGGCACAGACGCCTGTTCGGATCTTATGTGACGCCACTTTTGACCAAGCACGAACCGAACGGCCTTTGCCTGGAACTGTGTATCGAGTATTACGAAATGAGGATGGACGATCAACACATCGAGTTGAGCGGGTTACTCAAGCTGGCACAGAAACATTAGAAGTGCCCTTGCCGCCGGAACTGATTGGCAAAGTCTTTGTCCATGTGGTATCACCGGATGGTCGTTATCTGGCTCTCTCACCGCGTGAACACAATATCCCCTTTGTCGTTTGGAAGATTGGGACATCAGAACTCGCCACTGTGATGTTGCCTGCTGAAGATGTGGATTATCTGAATGAAAATATTGTTCCCCCTTACCTTCGGGAGCAGGCCATCACCTGGGTCGATAATACCCACTTGCTCATTCAGTATTTTGACCTTGAAGTTGTTGACAGATATGATCATCTGCTGGCAACGAAAACCCTAACAGTCATAGATACTCCCTTCCAGATTATAGCTGAACCACGAGCAAACATTATGTACCCGACCCTCTCTGCTCCACCCGAAAGTTCTGTTCCAAGACCGTTGTTTTCCCCTCAGAACAATTATGTGACATTGGTGAGTGCTTATGTACTCAACCGTTTTCAGATTTATGATCTGCAAGGTGGACAGCCTGTACTCGTTGCCGATTTACAATCAAATGAAAGCAGAGGGATTGCGAGCGATCCTATCTGGACACCGGATGATCGCCAGTTTTTTATGCTGTATTCGGGTGAAGGTGTGAAATATGGCGTATTGCAGGTAGATGCCACTCAAGGATTCCAGGTGAATGATACCTTACAACGATCACTTGATGCTGCCTTCGGTCAAGATGTGACGGTTCCTACACCTGCTTTCATTATTTTAAATCCATCTGGAACACGCTTCGTCTTTCTCATCTATATGCCCATAACCCAACAGACTTATCTGATCAGCTACCATGTTGATACGGGCGACATTACCGCCATTTGTGGTGTGGAGGCACCATATCCTTCAAAGTACACCTATCCGATCTGGGGACCCGAAGGCACTCACTTTGGTTATTGGACTAATGGTTGGGTCATGGCTTATGATCTAGACACTGGACGTGCCTATGCAGCCGATGGCACAGGCTTCATCGGCTGGATTGCAGGTGACCCGCCCCCTGCTCCTGCGGGTCAGGCAGTCATCTCCTTCACGCTGATTGATGCTGGAACCGATCAAGACCTGCGTCCTCTACGTGATGGGGACATCCTCAGACTGAACAGTGCTGACATCGACACTCGTAGCATCACGATTCGTGCGGAGACGGAGCCGCCGATTGTGGGGAGTGTGGTGTTTGGGCTGAACGAGGAGCCACGCTATAAGGTGGAGAATGAGCCAGCCTACGCGCTGAAGGGCGATGACAACGGCGACTATCATGCTTGGTTGGCTGAGCCGGGGACGTATACGTTGACGGCAACGCCCTATACTGAGGCTGACGGTGGTGGCGAGGTGGGGACGCCGCTGACAATTACGTTTACAGTTGAAGCACCGGGATCGTAGCTAAACATGATTGTGCGCCAGTTTCCTATGGGTGGCTGGTGCATGGTTCTCAGGCAACACGTATGTGGTCTCGGAGGCGCTGCCGGCGATCACGGGTCGAGTCACAATCCAGAAGGCAAAGCAGGATCAGGGTACGAGTGGCGTGTGGATTGCGCGTAGCGCCAACGCGAGGACGGATCAGTTCCGCGTCTTCACAGTGGAGGCGGGTGGTCACCTGACGTTGGACCAGGTGCGGGTCAGCCATGGGGATGTGGACGGAGATGGGGGTGGCATTCATAATGCTGGGACGCTGATCCTACAGAATGGCAGCATCGTGACGGGCAACACCGCGAGTGGCAGCGGGGGTGGCATTTATAACAGTGGGACGTTGCAGATGAGCGGGGGCTGCTTGGTTGGGAACCGGGCTGCAAGCAGTACAGCCGTTCACAGCACGGTCCCGGTGACGATCAGTGGTGTGTGGTGGGGACGGGCGAGTGGGCCAGGTGATGGGGCAGTCAATGATCGGGTGATGGCGACCAATGTCCAGACAACGGCGCCCGCTGGCTGTGGGACGGAGGCACCCCCGGCGGAGTCAGTGACAGTTCAATTCGAGGTGGCTGGGGCTGCGGTGCCAGATGCGAGTGTGACCCACCCTATCAAAGGCTATCGCCTGGGAACCTTGCGCGCTCCCAACCAGATCATCCCCATTGTGGATCGGGTTTGGCTGAAGGTCCGCCTGACCAACAATACTCAGAATGATATGACAGGTAGTTCGTTCAAACTCTCGCCTCTGATTATGGAGTCGGATGTATTTGGTCAACCGGACAAACCGCTGCGGCTGTGGCAGGCTGGCAGTGGTGGTTTGTGCTGTGATGGCGGTGGCACGAAAAACCGGGTGCAATGGCGTGGGATCACGATCCCGGCGGGGCAGACGCTGACGCTGGACTTGATTGTGCAGGCGCGCTTCAGCGGACCGATTGAACTCGATTACGAACTAGTCAATGGTGTCAACACCAACACAGGTACAGCCAAGGTGATGGACGTGGCGATCACGCGCATCCCGTTTGCGACGAAGAAGATCCGCTCGCTGATATTCTGGGGGATCTTCAATGAGACGAGTGAGGACGAGTATTTCTCAGGGGATGCGGCGGAGGGGCTGAATCCCTTCTACACAGTCGGCGATCCGCGCTCAAAGGTCAACTTCTTGAAAGCCAGCCCGTATTGTGTGGCGGATGCGACCAGTCCGGTGGGGCACAGGAGTGATGCCGTCGGCGAGCGGATTGGCGTGGATGCAGGTTGGGACGCCGATGTGAAAGCGATCTCGCACTGCAACCCGCCGGATCATCGAGCGTTCTATGCCAACGGCATCATCAACAACATGATCGTGTGGGAGCGGTTGAACACGGTCACCAGCGGGGGCGGCTACGACGAGTATGCCTACATGCGCTATTTTTGGGGAGGGCATAACTGGGGCGAGTCTTATGAAGAAACTAATGCTGATTTATGGCTTAACACTTTCCCTTGTAGTAATCTGCCTTATCCAACCTATGAAAGAGCCACCCAAATAGGGTTGGCTACTATGATTGATTGGCTAGATGCTTATCTAGACTGCCAGCTGAATAACACCTCAACTAACCCTGATCAGGTAAAACGTCGGACCTACTTCCAATCAGCCTATGCCAACATCATGCGCCACATCAATGCGGAAGCCAACAATCTGAATACAGATTCATCTGGTGGGATTACCTCCATGTTGGCTTTCAATCAGGGCCACGACACTGCTCACCGGTTTCGCACGGACGTTGCCCATTGTGCTAATGCTTCACAAAGTGACGTGCTGACTGCTTACGGTCAACATATCCAGACCATCCGGACAAATGGCCCGCAATTTCCTTCCATCTTGAGACCGGCCTTACGAGCAGACCTCTATGATAGACCCAAGGATGGCGTTGTGAGCTATGTCCATTCCTGTTACCAGTGGGTCACCTTTGTCTTCCAACAGCCACCAAGACCATTCAAACGATAGGAGAAAAACCATGTATAAACGATTGATCGGTATTTTGTCCGTTCTTGCAATGTTTATTTCTGCACAAGGGATTGATGCCCAGTTAAATCCCACTGTTAAGGACACTGCCTGGAATGCTGATGGCACCCGGCTGGCCGTTGCCCGTGGCAACGGTACGCTCGATATTCTTGATGAAAATGGGGTTTCCCTTGTAACATTTGAGATTAGTTTCGATCCATTGTTAACAGTAGATTGGAACCCCATGACTGAGAACCAGATCGCTGTTGGCACTCGTTATGGTGCTATCTTCGTCCTTGATCTTGACATTGATGATAAAGAGTTTACGGTCGCTCATCAGTTAAGTGTTCAGTTCACAGTACACGAAATTGCGTTTAATTCAGATGGAGGTTACCTAGCGGCTGAGGGGGATGCTGAGCCTCAAGGCAGTCTAAGCACGGTGAGTATGATGCAAATTTGGGATACCACCACATGGGAAGTAGTCAACACCTATTCAGATGACTGGTATCTTATAACTGATATAGTCTGGAGTCCTCATGATCCAAATGAAATGCTCATCGCCGCAATTGAAAGGCGGGGTGGTAACCGGATCATGCGTTGGAATCCTATTACCGATGTGACCCTATGGATACGTGATAGTGACACTGAGCGGTTTACTGGGCTGGCTTGGAGTCCTGATGGTACACGATTTGCCTCCTCCACCATAGTAGAGGGTTTTGCCATGTTCCAAGTACACCATGCTGCTACCGGAGAATCTATGGTCACACTACCTAATTTTGAAACTCTCTATGGTGGCAACGTCATATGGGAACCAGGCAATCATCTCCTCATTGATTCCACAAAAATCCATATCTGGGATACAACTTCCTTCGAGCGGATTGCCGTCATAGACGAGTTTCCATCTGAACTGGCTTTAAGTCCAACCGGACAGCTTGCCTATGGCAAAGCAACAGGGGGGGATTACTCGAGCCTCTTCACCCAGGACTTGAATACGGTCATCCCCAATTACCCTTCTATCACCTCCCTCACACTGGTGGATGCGGATGCGGATGAGGACCTCCGGCTACTTGAGGATGGGGACATCATCACTGAGGAGACGATCACGATTCGGGTGGAGACGGAACCGCCGATTGTGGGGAGTGTAGTGTTTAGGTTGGATGACGAGCCACGCTTCAAGGTGGAGAATGAGGCAGCTTACGCGCTGAAGGGCGATGACAACGGCGATTATCATGCTTGGCTGGCTGAGCCGGGGACGTATACGTTGACGGCGACGCCTTATACTGAGGCGGATGGGGGTGGTGAGGCGGGGACGCCGCTGACGATTACGTTTACGGTGGCGGAACCAGGATCGTAAGCATTTTGGTGCGCCAGTTGCCTGTGGGTGGCTGGTGCATTGTTCTAGGCTGACCCAAAACGTTTGGCACGAGGCGGGGTGCGGGGTTGGTGATCGGGGGAGAGATTGGGGGCCGAATCGTCCTTTGCCGCCGCCGCACAAGAAAAAACGGCGGCGGCGACAGGGGAAGCGGAAAACCGGGGAAAATTGCGGCAAAAATCGCGGGAAGTGGCGGATAAGTGGCGCAAGAACCGGACGGGAGAACCGGTAGGAAAATGGTGAGAAATAGCAGCGAAAATGGGTGGGTGGCTGCAGCGCAACAAAAAAATGGCCGCAGCAACGTGGAGAAACCGGCAAGAGAACCGGCGAGAAATAGCAGTGAACCGGTGGAAAAACGCCAGCCAAAATAGTCTCCAAGTCGTCGATACAGCCTGAGTGTCTGTGATTGGGTGAACGTGTGGTCCGGGTTTGAAAGCAGGCGTGCCTCCAGTTGAGGGTGTATACAGGGCAGGAACACGACAAGAACCGGCGGAAGAACCGGGAAAATGGGCGGATAACTGGCAGTCAAAATAGCCTCCAGGTGAGTTGGTCGGCAGCAAGTTCATAGAGGTTCAACCTCAGTCTCAGTTTAGTTGAATAAAGTGGATTTGGGAGAACATACAGCAGAACGTGTGTTCTGTATTGTTGTCAAGCGGGCAGATCCACTCCTTACCCTACGCTTCCCCTACGATGACTTGATGTACCAGTTTAACTCTATACAATGTAAATAATGGTATTATGTTTCTTAGGAATAAGTTATGATTCAACACCTTTATACTCGCTCTTTTATGTTGATGATCCTGGGGAGCCTGTTGTCATTTGGCTGGGTGATGGCTCAGGAGGAGCCACCCGACGAACCCGATGAGGCCGTCGTTCCTCTCTTTGACTTGACGGACTCAGATGTCAGTGCTCCCCCTGCACAAGTGGCCGTCTTTGATCCACCGCAGGGTCTTACCTCAACCATGATGGGGCTGACGATGACTTACGCCTTCAGCCAGGACTTTGATGATCCCTCCAACTGGGAGGGCTTGATCATCCAGCCGGGTCTCTCATTTGCACCTGGACGCACGGGCAATGGCTTGCGTATCCCGCCCCAAGTTGATCCCGTATTCCTGGAGCATGGCTACCTGCGCGATCTGAACCTGCAGATGGACCTGGCACTGGGGGGCAGTACGGCGCAGATCATGGCCAAGGGGAGTGGTGCCGGAGCGTATTGGGTCACGTTATCGGCTGATGGTCGGGTGGAACTGAGCAAAGCGGGTGCTCTTCTGGGGGGGGCGCAGTTCGCCGTTGCTGAGTGGTTGAGGGTGAGGTTGGTTATTGAGGGGACGCAGATTGCCCTTGGGATCAATGGAGATACAGTCATTCGTGCTACCGATCCGAGTCCGCTGCCACCGGGTGTGGTGCAGTTGGTGCCGGATTATCTAGGTGAAGGCAGTTACACAGTGGACAACCTGGTGTTTTCTGGTGTGATCGCGCCCCCGCCAGAACCCGTTACCCCTCACCATCTGAGCTTGCAGACGAGTGTGAGTGGGCGGGTGGATGAACGGCTGGTGTTCAAAACCATGACACTTGTGCCACTGGCTATTGACATTCACACCATCAGGCCAGATGGGACCGGGCGGACGAACCTCACCTCCGATCTGATCGCCTCGGCTAGCCAACCGCAGTGGTCACCGGATGGCCGCCAGATCGCCTTTGTGTCGAAAATGAGTGGGACGTATCATATTCATGTGGTGGATGCAGATGGAGGCAACCGCCGCCAGGTGACGACCGGCACTCAGCATGCCATCTACCCTAGTTGGTCGCCGGATGGGGGGCAGATCGCCTTCGTCCGTGGCGGGGCGGTTTGGCGCACTTCCAGTGCGGGGATGGGGGGAGACGTGCTGTTATTTCGCAGCCCCTCGCTGACGATCTACCAGGTGGCGTGGTCGCCGCAGGGGGATCGGCTGGCGTTGCAAGGGGACGTGCCTGATTTGACCTTGCAGTTTGGCATCTACGTGGTGGATCGAGATGGGGGCAACCTGCGGCAAGTCTCGCCGGGGACAGCCGGAGGTGGTAACGCAGATTGGTCGCCAGATGGCCGCCGCATCTTGTATAGCGTTTCTGGGAATAACCGAGCGTATCCCTCTGGGATTTATATCCAGGATATCTCGACAACGACCGCTCGCCGATTGACAGGGGGCAGGGATGGGACGTGGTCGCCGGATGGACAAGAGATCGCGCTGTTGAGCCTATCCAACCAGCTGGTGCGGGTGAATGCCCAGACGGGTCAGCAGACAGGGGTGATCCTGGTTGTGGGTCGGTGGGAACGGCTGGATCGTCTTGACTGGCGGGGGGCTTCACCCACCATCACGACCACGCCGACACCGACGCCAACGCCGACTGACACACCCAGAGGTGGTCTGTGTTCGAGTGTTCTGTTAAGTGATATGGACGACATGCTTTGTGCTGCCCCGCCCACCACCTGCAATGGCACGCTGATCGCCGCCAATCTATACTATCTGGACAGGCCAAACGGCAGGTTATTGGGGATCATGGCGGTGGATGCGGGCACGGGGATTGAGGCGCTGTATCGAGACAACAGCGGTGAGTGGCACGCCATCCGCTTCCGCTATCAGGGGCAGCAGTATGCTGGGTGGGTGACGGCGACGCATCCAGAGTGGATCCGGTTCGCCAACGCTCAGGGGCAGGCCTGTGATCTGGAGGTTCATCCTGATTATCGTCCAACCCCGACGCCGACGGCAACTCCTACACCCACCAACACGCCGACCCCAACCCCCACGCCCACGCCCTTGCCTGTGCGCTTGGATGTACCGACTGAAGCATTGCCCTTTCATCAATTAGCCCGTCAGATTGGCTTGCCGCTACCCTTTGATCGTCTCCCTGTCGCAGCGGCAGATTACAACTGGGCTCAGGGGTATGGGGCCAACGCCTATGCTTACGACCATCAGGCCACGTATAATGGCACGCATGGCATCCACACTGGGCTTGATTATGGCTGGTCTCTGCCACCAGGGGCGTCCAGAACCCGCACAATCTATGCGCTGTGTGATGGGGTTGTGAGAAACGGACGAACGGGCGGTGGTGGCGGCACAACCGCATCCGGGCTAGGGATCACCCTCCACTGTTTTGCCGATGATCCACCAGACCCCGATGGCGATGGCAAACCGAACCTATCCAACCTGATCCTCTCGTACAACCATGTGGCCACCAAGTCGGTGTCGGTGGGAGCGTGTGTGAGCACTGGTACAGTGCTCGGCACAGCCGGGACGGGAAGTGGCCCCCATCTTCACTTGGAGATGTTTCTATACGATCAGGACACATTCAGCGGTCAATCCGCCCTCCGTCTCAATCCCTTGCTCATGTTTCGGAAGGCAGTGGCAGATGTTCATTCTGGCAAATTTGATCCTTACTTTCCTGATTCAGAGAGGCAGGATCAGCTTGACGAAGCTACCAGATATGGCTTCAGTGCTGGCGATATCCATCAATGGTCGTTGTTGGGGGATAAGGTGGGATCAACAGGGCCGATGTTTGCTACACAAGATGCCAACACACCGGGACCTGATTGGCCCGCCAACACCATTCCCAACATCGTCACTTTTCTGGCAAATCGGGGCTATGCCGCTGACAGCGCGGCCTACAGCGGCTCGAATCACACATGTCAATAACTTGGAACAGGAGGACACGTAAAATGAAACGACTAAATGTGGGTCTCGGGTTGATCGTGATACTGGGCTTATTTGCCTCCAGGATAACCATGGCCGCCCAGGTTGAGTATGATCCATTTATCATCTCAATCATCACTTGGAGTCCAGACGGAACTCAATATGCTATTGGGGGCGGGACCCCCCCCTGCAACTTAGATGACAAGACGGGCTATGGTATTAAGATCTATGATGGGACGACGTCGGAGATAATCACGACTTTGTTGGGACACAGTTGTCCCGTATCAAGCCTGGCTTGGAGTCCAGATGGCACCAAGATTGCCAGTGCATCCAGCGTAATTGGGGAACCCATTTTGATCTGGGACGTCAAAACCGGACAGCTTATCACTGAATTACAGGGAAGTGAATTAGGAGGCAATTCGCTCAGTTGGCATCCAGATGGCACACGCATCGCCGGTATCATTCTTTCGCCAACAACGACAGGCATGGCTTATCTTTGGGATACAGCAACGAACATAATGACAACCAGAGAACCTTTGGACGGTGGAGCCCCAACCCCTGTTTCAGAGGTAAAATGGAGTCCAGATGGTCGTTTGCTCGCCACAATCCGTAGTAAGGATGGCATAATCAACATCTGGGATGCACAAACCCTAACCTTGATGGAAACGTTGTCGACCAACCACACCAATCACGTATACTCATTGGAGTGGAGTCCCGATAGTCAGTCGATTGCTACGAGTGACAAAGATGGCAACATCATTATAACTGATGTAAATAGTGGCCTAGCCCTCGCACTAACGTCACCAGGGCGGATTCCTCAGATTGCCTGGAACCCTGATGGTCGTCAGTTGGCAACGGTCAATCCAGATATAGGCGTTGAGATTTGGGATGTGACCACTCAGCAACGGATTGAAATGCTGTCCTATGAGGGTCGCCCATATACAGTCGCTTGGAGTCCAGATGGTACGCAGTTGATCTATGGTGGGTGGGCCTCTGAGGGAGATGCAGAAGCGGTCATCGCTGTGCCTGCCTCAAGTCCGCGATCCATCACCCGCTTCATCCTGGTGGATGCGGATGCGGATGAGGACCTCCGGCCACTTGAGGATGGGGATACGATCACTGAGGAGACGATCACGATTCGGGTGGAGACGGAACCGCCGATTGTGGGGAGTGTAGTGTTTAGGTTGGATGACGAGCCACGCTTCAAGGTGGAGAATGAGGCAGCTTACGCGCTGAAGGGCGATGACAACGGCGATTATCATGCTTGGCTGGCTGAGCCGGGGACGTATACGTTGACGGCGACGCCTTATACTGAGGCGGATGGGGGTGGTGAGGCGGGGACGCCGCTGACGATTACGTTTACGGTGGCGGAACCAGGATCGTAAGCATTTTGGTGCGCCAGTTGCCTGTGGGTGGCTGGTGCATTGTTCTAGGCTGACCCAAAACGTTTGGCACGAGGCGGGGTGCGGGGTTGGTGATCGGGGGAGAGATTGGGGGCCGAATCGTCCTTTGCCGCCGCCGCACAAGAAAAAACGGCGGCGGCGACAGGGGAAGCGGAAAACCGGGGAAAATTGCGGCAAAAATCGCGGGAAGTGGCGGATAAGTGGCGCAAGAACCGGACGGGAGAACCGGTAGGAAAATGGTGAGAAATAGCAGCGAAAATGGGTGGGTGGCTGCAGCGCAACAAAAAAATGGCCGCAGCAACGTGGAGAAACCGGCAAGAGAACCGGCGAGAAATAGCAGTGAACCGGTGGAAAAACGCCAGCCAAAATAGTCTCCAAGTCGTCGATACAGCCTGAGTGTCTGTGATTGGGTGAACGTGTGGTCCGGGTTTGAAAGCAGGCGTGCCTCCAGTTGAGGGTGTATACAGGGCAGGAACACGACAAGAACCGGCGGAAGAACCGGGAAAATGGGCGGATAACTGGCAGTCAAAATAGCCTCCAGGTGAGTTGGTCGGCAGCAAGTTCATAGAGGTTCAACCTCAGTCTCAGTTTAGTTGAATAAAGTGGATTTGGGAGAACATACAGCAGAACGTGTGTTCTGTATTGTTGTCAAGCGGGCAGATCCACTCCTTACCCTACGCTTCCCCTACGATGACTTGATGTACCAGTTTAACTCTATACAATGTAAATAATGGTATTATGTTTCTTAGGAATAAGTTATGATTCAACACCTTTATACTCGCTCTTTTATGTTGATGATCCTGGGGAGCCTGTTGTCATTTGGCTGGGTGATGGCTCAGGAGGAGCCACCCGACGAACCCGATGAGGCCGTCGTTCCTCTCTTTGACTTGACGGACTCAGATGTCAGTGCTCCCCCTGCACAAGTGGCCGTCTTTGATCCACCGCAGGGTCTTACCTCAACCATGATGGGGCTGACGATGACTTACGCCTTCAGCCAGGACTTTGATGATCCCTCCAACTGGGAGGGCTTGATCATCCAGCCGGGTCTCTCATTTGCACCTGGACGCACGGGCAATGGCTTGCGTATCCCGCCCCAAGTTGATCCCGTATTCCTGGAGCATGGCTACCTGCGCGATCTGAACCTGCAGATGGACCTGGCACTGGGGGGCAGTACGGCGCAGATCATGGCCAAGGGGAGTGGTGCCGGAGCGTATTGGGTCACGTTATCGGCTGATGGTCGGGTGGAACTGAGCAAAGCGGGTGCTCTTCTGGGGGGGGCGCAGTTCGCCGTTGCTGAGTGGTTGAGGGTGAGGTTGGTTATTGAGGGGACGCAGATTGCCCTTGGGATCAATGGAGATACAGTCATTCGTGCTACCGATCCGAGTCCGCTGCCACCGGGTGTGGTGCAGTTGGTGCCGGATTATCTAGGTGAAGGCAGTTACACAGTGGACAACCTGGTGTTTTCTGGTGTGATCGCGCCCCCGCCAGAACCCGTTACCCCTCACCATCTGAGCTTGCAGACGAGTGTGAGTGGGCGGGTGGATGAACGGCTGGTGTTCAAAACCATGACACTTGTGCCACTGGCTATTGACATTCACACCATCAGGCCAGATGGGACCGGGCGGACGAACCTCACCTCCGATCTGATCGCCTCGGCTAGCCAACCGCAGTGGTCACCGGATGGCCGCCAGATCGCCTTTGTGTCGAAAATGAGTGGGACGTATCATATTCATGTGGTGGATGCAGATGGAGGCAACCGCCGCCAGGTGACGACCGGCACTCAGCATGCCATCTACCCTAGTTGGTCGCCGGATGGGGGGCAGATCGCCTTCGTCCGTGGCGGGGCGGTTTGGCGCACTTCCAGTGCGGGGATGGGGGGAGACGTGCTGTTATTTCGCAGCCCCTCGCTGACGATCTACCAGGTGGCGTGGTCGCCGCAGGGGGATCGGCTGGCGTTGCAAGGGGACGTGCCTGATTTGACCTTGCAGTTTGGCATCTACGTGGTGGATCGAGATGGGGGCAACCTGCGGCAAGTCTCGCCGGGGACAGCCGGAGGTGGTAACGCAGATTGGTCGCCAGATGGCCGCCGCATCTTGTATAGCGTTTCTGGGAATAACCGAGCGTATCCCTCTGGGATTTATATCCAGGATATCTCGACAACGACCGCTCGCCGATTGACAGGGGGCAGGGATGGGACGTGGTCGCCGGATGGACAAGAGATCGCGCTGTTGAGCCTATCCAACCAGCTGGTGCGGGTGAATGCCCAGACGGGTCAGCAGACAGGGGTGATCCTGGTTGTGGGTCGGTGGGAACGGCTGGATCGTCTTGACTGGCGGGGGGCTTCACCCACCATCACGACCACGCCGACACCGACGCCAACGCCGACTGACACACCCAGAGGTGGTCTGTGTTCGAGTGTTCTGTTAAGTGATATGGACGACATGCTTTGTGCTGCCCCGCCCACCACCTGCAATGGCACGCTGATCGCCGCCAATCTATACTATCTGGACAGGCCAAACGGCAGGTTATTGGGGATCATGGCGGTGGATGCGGGCACGGGGATTGAGGCGCTGTATCGAGACAACAGCGGTGAGTGGCACGCCATCCGCTTCCGCTATCAGGGGCAGCAGTATGCTGGGTGGGTGACGGCGACGCATCCAGAGTGGATCCGGTTCGCCAACGCTCAGGGGCAGGCCTGTGATCTGGAGGTTCATCCTGATTATCGTCCAACCCCGACGCCGACGGCAACTCCTACACCCACCAACACGCCGACCCCAACCCCCACGCCCACGCCCTTGCCTGTGCGCTTGGATGTACCGACTGAAGCATTGCCCTTTCATCAATTAGCCCGTCAGATTGGCTTGCCGCTGCCCTTTGATCGTCTCCCTGTCGCAGCGGCAGACTACAACTGGGCCCAAGGGTATGGGGCCAACGCCTTCGCTTATGAAAATCAGGCCACGTATGGTGGCACGCATGGCATCCACACTGGGCTTGATTATGGCTGGTCTTTATCACAAGGATCATCCAGGGCGCGTCCGATCTATGCGCTGTGTGATGGTGTGGTGAGAAGCGGACGAACGGGGGGTGGAGGCGGCACAACCGCATCCGGGCTAGGGATCACCCTCCGCTGTTTTGCCGATGACCCACCAGACCCCGATGGCGATGGCAAACCGAACCTATCCAACCTGATCCTCTCGTACAACCATGTGGCCACCAAGTCGGTGTCGGTGGGAGCATGTGTGAGCACTGGTACAGTGCTTGGCACAGCCGGGACGGGAAAAGATCCGCATCTGCACTTGGAGATGTTTCTGGATGACAAGGGGACGTTCAGCGGTCAATCGGCTCTCCGTCTCAACCCTTTGCTCATGTTTCGGAAGGCGATGGTAGACACACATTCTAGCAAGTTTGGGCCTTACTTTCCTGATCTTAGCATAGAGGAACAGGAAAAAGATGCCAAGATATACGGTCTAGATGCCGGCGATATCCATCAGTGGTCGTTGTTGGGGGATAAGGTGGGATCAACAGGGCCGATGTTTGCTATACAAGATGCCAACACACCAGGTCCTGATTGGCCCGCCAACACCATTCCCAACATCGTTACTTTTCTGGCAAGTCGGGGCTATGGTGCCGGCAGTGCAGCCTACAGCGGCTCGAATCACACATGTCAATAATCTATAAATGTGGAGAAAACTGGCAATGAAACACTTGAATTTAGGTCTCGGATTGATCGTGATACTGAGCTTATTCACGCTGACCACAACGCTGAATGCCCAGACAGAACCAGACGATGAGCCATTCATTATTTCAATAATTACTTGGAGTCCTGATGGTACACAATATGCTGTGGGAGGAGGAGAACGGATCTGCCATCCAAACGATAAAACCGCCTCTGGTATTAGAATCCATGACGGGGCGACGTCAGAGGTAATCACGACTTTGATAGGACACAATTGTCCCGTTGAGAGCCTGGCCTGGAGTCCGGATGGGACTAAGTTGGCAAGCACTGCCGACACAATTGGTGAACCCATTTTGATCTGGGACGTCAAAACGGGACAGCTTATCACTGAACTCAAGGGTATAAATGCGTTGGGAGGAGACTCGCTCAACTGGCATCCAGATGGCACACGCATCGCCAGTATCATTCTTCCACCAACAGCGACTGGTACAGCATATATCTGGAATACAGTGACTGGTATGGTGACAAATACAGAACCTTTGGACGGCGGAGCCCCAACACCTGTTTCACAGGTGAAATGGAGTCCGGATGGTCGCTTGCTCGCCACTGTCCGCAGCAAGGGAGATATCATCAACATCTGGGATGCCCAAACCTTGACCCTGGTCAAAACGCTCCAGGTCAACCATACCAATTGGGTGTTTTCGCTGGATTGGAGTCCCGATAGTCAGTCGATTGCTACGAGTGATAGAGATGGCAACATCCTTATCACCAATGTGAATACAGGATCAACCACAACCCTGTCGTCGCCTGGTCGGATTAGCCAAATCACTTGGAACCCTGATGGTCGTCAGTTGGCGGTAGCAAAACCAGACACCGGGATTGAGATTTGGGATGTGACCACCGAGCAACTGCTTGAGACACTCACTTATGAGGGTCACCCATACACAGTCGCTTGGAGTCCAGATGGTACGCAGTTGATCTATGGTGGGTGGGCCTCTGAGGGAGATGCAGAAGCGGTCATCGCTGTGCCTGCCTCAAGTCCGCGATCCATCACCCGCTTCATCCTGGTGGATGCAGATGCGGAGGAGGATATCCGGCCACTTGAGGATGGGGATACGATCACTGAGGGGACGATCACGATTCGGGTGGAGACGGAACCGCCGATTGTGGGGAGTGTAGTGTTTAGGTTGGATGACGAGCCACGCTTCAAGGTGGAGAATGAGGCAGCCTACGCGCTGAAGGGCGATGACAACGGCGATTATCATGCTTGGTTAGCTGAGCCGGGGACGTATACGTTGACGGCAACGCCTTACACCGAAGCGAATGGGGAGGGTGAGGCGGGGACGCCGCTGATGATTACGTTTACAGTTGAAGCGCCGGGATCGTAAGCATTTTTGTGTGCCGGTTGCCTATGGGTGGCGGCGAACGCGAGGTTCGGCGTTGCTTTGCACGGTGTATTGTGTGATAATCGCTTTGTCGCATAAAGGGTGTTAGTGGGTGGGGCGCCTCCTTGAGGGGAACGTAGAAGCTGTAGCGGACCTTGTGGTCGGCTAGTTGTAGCAGAGCGTCACTTAACTGGAGTGTTATATGAACGACTATGTAAATAACCTCATGCGAATGCCCCGTGAATTGACTGGAAACAGGCGGAGGCTTTCTTAGCTGTATCGATATCGGTGATCTATTGATTGGTGAACGAACCGTCTGTTTTGTGCAGGCGGTTTTTTGTTTTGGTAGAATAGCGAGCGTTTGTATGATTCAAGTGCCCGACATTAGTTAACCCTGAACCTACTCAGAGGAGTCATCATGTCGAAATACATCCATGTATCGGTTGCCTGGCCCTATGCCAATGGGGACCTGCATGTTGGTCATCTTGCTGGGGCGTATCTGCCACCAGATATTTTTGCTCGTTATCATCGCTTGAAGGGCAATCAGGTCTTGATGGTATCTGGTTCAGATAGTCATGGAACACCTATTGCAGTTGAAGCGGATCAGCGGGGTATCCCGGCTTACAAGATTTTTCAACGCTATCACGAACGCTTTGTACTAACACAGAAGAAAATAGGTATCAGCTACGATTTGTTCACACATACCGACACTGAAAATCATCACAAGATTGCGCAGGATTTCTTCTTGCTTCTCAGGGAGCGTGGCCATCTCTATAAAGAATCCCAGCAGCTACTTTACAGCGAAAAGGAAAAACGTTTCCTGCCGGATCGCTTCATTGAGGGGACTTGCTATATTTGTGGGTTTGATAGCGCACGCGGCGACCAATGCGATAACTGCGGTAACTTGATGGACGCTATTAAGCTCATCAATCCACATAGTCGCGCTAATCCAGATGATGAGTTGGAAGTGCGTACTAGCGAGCACTACTTTCTTGATCTGGGGCGTTTTTCTGAGCAGTTGTTGATCTATCTAGATGAACATGCCGAGCACTGGCGACCCAATGTGGCGCGCTTCAGCCAGAACTTCGTGAAAGATGGGCTGCATGGTCGTCCCATCACTCGAGATATTGATTGGGGAATTGGCGTGCCACTAGATGGTTGGGAAGATAAGCGTCTTTACGTGTGGTTTGAGGCAGTTATGGGCTATTTCACCGCGAGTGTCGAATGGGCGCGTTACATCGCCGACGATGCCGATGCTTGGAAGAACTGGTGGTACAACCCGGACGCGCTAATCTACAACTTTATTGGTAAGGACAATATCCCATTCCATACCATCATCTGGCAGGCGGAATTGTTAGGCATCAGTGGCATCTACAACGAGGACAGCGACCAACCTATTAACCTGCCGTATGATGTACCTGCCAACGAATTTATGGGTATTGAAGGCAAGCAGTTCTCCAAGAGTCGTAATTGGGCGATCTGGGTTCCTGATATCCTGGAGCGCTATCAGGCCGATGCCATTCGCTACTATTTGATTCGGATGTTCCCGGAAGGGGCAGATTCAGATTTTAGTTGGGTGGGTTTTCTGACCCGTGTGAACAACGAACTAGTGGCGGCTTGGGGCAATCTAGTCAACCGGATGCTAGATTTTGCCTACAAGCGCTTTGATGGGCATGTTCCTAAACCGCAGATACTGACAGAACTGGATATCCAAATCATCGCGCAGGTGGAGGCAGGATTTGAGCAGGTAGGTAATTTGATTGAGCAGGTGCGGCTCAAAGAGGCATTGGAACAGGCGATGGCACTGGTGCGTGATGGCAATGCCTATTTGGATAAGCGCGAACCCTGGAAGACGATTAAGACCGATCCGGACGATGCTGCTAAGGCGGTCTATACCATTCTGAAGGTGATCGACAATCTGAAGATACTTCTGTCACCATTCTTGCCATTTAGCTCGCAGGAGTTACATGAATACCTGGGCTATGATGGTCAGCTATTTGGGGAATTAACGGTGGATACGATTGAAGAAGGGGAGAACAGCCACAAAGCGTTGGTCTATCGGCATGGCGACGCCATTGGCAAATGGGAAAAGAGCAACCTGCAGCCAGGGCAGCGCCTGCGCAAGCCTGTGCCACTATTCACCAAGCTTGAGCCAGAGATCGTTGATGAGGAACGAGCCTATCTGGGGCAGCCACGCCAGGAAAACGAAATTACACTGTAATCCCAGTGGGGTTGCCCTCTACTCGATTGTAGTTTGCGAACTGCGAAATTACGATATAATGAGGCAAACAGAACAAAATTTCGAGGCAGGTTGGATGAAATATTCTACAGAAGTTGTGATTGGTCTCCCACGCGAGCGAGTCATCGAGCTATTTGATGACCCAGACAACATGATGAAATGGCAGAAAGGTTTGCAGAGCTTCGAGCATATCAGTGGCGAACTGGGGCAGCCGGGTGCGAAATCACACATGGTATTTGATCTCAATGGGCGCATCGTAGAAATGGTGGAGACCATCACTGTTCGTAATCTCCCGGATGAGTTTTCTGGCACATATGATGCGAAAGGAGACCATAACATTATCGTCAATCGTTTCTATGAAGAGGGCGCGGATAAGACCCGTTGGGTAACAGAGAACGAGTTCAAGTTCAAAGGCATCATGGCGCTGATGTCATTGTTCATGGGTCGAGCTTTCAAGAAACAGACCACTGCGTTTATGAATGACTTTAAGACGTTTATGGAAAATGCCTCGTGATCTGTGTGGGTCTTTGGATCTTGATACCGGAATCCAACATATAATCAGGGTGATCGCACCCAATCTTTTATCTGGTCCAGAATGGTTCACAACTAGCAAGGCGTGCTGGCGGCACGATCAAGCCTCCAATTATTATTGGAGGCTTGATTTATTCATGTATAATCAAGATATGATTTGTGACCAGTATATATTATTTAGTATGAGAGTATAACAATGACCGATACACAACGCAAATTTGATCCAGGTTATATGCTTCACTTAGCCAATGAGGGTGCAATTGGTGAGTTTCAAACCCCCCAGGATATTGACAAAATTTTTGAAGGCGTCCAAGACAACCTCACACTTTTCTTCCATGGCGGCTTGGTTGGACGTGATGAGGTGATTGACAATGCAATTGATCGAGCATACCCCTTGAATAAGATACTAGGCGGTAGTACCCATCTAACCTATGTCATTTGGGAAACCCATTGGCTGCAAACAATTAAGAACTGGTTTGAAGATCATCTTCGTGAGTTTCATGGCCTCTATGAGGAATTTGTGGAAACATTGAGTACATCGTCCATCCCCGAATTTGTGGATCAGTTCCTTAGTTATATTGCTTCAAAGATTCCGAATTTTGAGGCTGTGGTGCAGTATTTTTTAAGATTGATCGGAAGAAAAACACGAATAGTATCGACTGCTGACCCCATGATCATGGGGTCAGCGGTACTGCGTGATGCATTTGCAGAGGCTGGGATAGAGGGCGTTACATTGGAATCATTTGTTGATGTGTTTCAGCCTGAAATGCTGTCGACTTTTCACACCTTACGCATGATTAACGATTCGCAAAGTAACCTGGTTGCCTATACTGACGGGCTTGATGCTGACGATGTTGGTGAACTGATCAACATCCTCGGATATGAACTCAATGCTACTGATAGAGAAATGGTCATGGCGAATTTATATGTAACAGAAGCCGCCAGGCGCCCTTTATTTGACACAAGTCATCAAGCGCTTGGGCGGTCATCTAGGTTAGATTTTCGGGGTTTTGCCGGTTTTGTTAGTCCATTCAAAGCCAATATGGTATTGGCTTTGGGTAAAGTCTTGGCCCGTGTCTTGCACCGTGTTGCTAAGGGGACAATGCACGAACTAGCAACCTTATATGAGGAAATTTATCGGGCCTTTGTTGTCGATGAAGTTGGGCAACTTTTATGGAACGAAATCAAAGAAAATGCGCGTAGAGCGTACGAGAATAATGGTGGTGGTCTACAATTGATCCAGAAATTAGTCATGAACATCAAACAGAACTCCGATCAGCCGCTCAAACTCAATCTGGTGGGGCGTAGTGCAGGATGTATTCACATCTGTCATTTCGTAGACACATTGGTAGCAGAGTTAGAGAAGCAGAATGTTCGGGGGTATGAAATAGCAAATATCATATTTTTGGCCCCGGCATGTAATTACGAAACAATGAGCGGATATCTCATTCGTCATGCGCAATTCATCAATGAGTTTCGTATGTTTACGATGAAGTGGCAGTTGGAGCTTGATGACAAATTGATCCCTCATCTCATTTATCCGGCGTCATTACTCTATTTTGTCAGTGGGTTGCTGGAAGGGCATGACGTCGTTCCAATCGTGGGTTTGCAGCAGTATTTGGAGGGTGACCCTTTTGCGAATATGAAAGCAGTGCAGGATGTTAGAAATTTCTTTGGATTGGGGAAGTTCACAAAGACCTGTGTTTACTCAAAAACGATACCTGGGGCATTGCCAGGACAAATGACGGGATTTACAAGTCATGCTTCAAAGCGAGGGCCTATGCACGAAGAGCGGACCATTAAGAGTATTCGGCAGATGATTACTTTGGTTTGGGTGTGTACAATTAGGGGGTGACTTGAAATCGATACGCAGGAGCAACCATGAATATCCTGAAGAACTTATTCGGCGGGGTTGGACAAGGTAGCGATGATAAACGGGGCTTCTATGTGTATGTGCGCCCCAAGCGCTGTGACGAGATCATTGAGGTGCGTGTTGACCTCTTTAACGATCTGAGCCAGGAGGACGACGGTAGCGGCTACTTTGTCCGTAAGTTGGCCTCAGCGGTGCGTTGCCCGTTCCAGGCGGAAATCACCCTCTATTTTGATAAGAATCGCCGCCATACCATCAGCGACATCGAGCATGGCGAGTTTGTTTCCGCAGAAGAATTTAACGAGTGGCGGGCACAAAAAGCCACCAGAGCAGGGAGCGATTAGGTAAGGATACCCTGCCAAAGCGTTTTTCGTAGAACGCTAATCCACAAGCGTTCTTAAAAGGTCAGGTTGGGGTTCATGAAGGGAATGAGTGCAAGAACAACCGCTTCACGGTAGAAGCCAACGCGGTCAATCAGATCGCCCGTGAGCAGACCAACCGAGCCGTTTTGTTGCTTGGAATTGTTGCGTCCGAATACTGCATCATCGGCATGACCCAGTTCCATACCATCCCGGACAAGTTGAGCGACTTCTTCCGGCACAATGAACGTCCCGGTTCGGGCGATTCCCTGTTTTTCTGATGACTGTATTACAATCCAGGCGAAAATGAGCAGACGCCCCTTCACTTCCTGAGCGCCTCCCTCGATCCCTATCCAAAAGCCAGCGTCTGGTTGGGCGGATTGGGCCTGGAGGGCGCGATTGGTTGCCCCTTGCAGCGTTTCTTCATCGGATAGGGGCTGATCGGACACATCTGAGGGTACACTGATGCCCCGGACATCTAATAGTGTATTGGGGAATACACGGGCAAATCCCTGCCGCGAACACTCGATTTTGACTGGGTTGGTGGATGCTACAACGATTCTCATAGGAGCTTGAGCAGCGCGAACAGATTGAAAGCGATATGGGCGATGATGGTGGCGCGAGTGCTCCCTGTGTAAGCCCGGACACAACTAAGTGTCATCCCAATTAGGAATGGTTGGACACTGCCATACCAGAACAAGACGGTTTGGTTATCAGGTGGGGGTGGATAGGCTAGCAGATGAAACACGGCATAAAATCCAGCGCTTAACAGCAGCCCAGCCCAGGCTCCCATCAGGGCACGCGCCGAGGGAAACACGATTCCATGAAAGATAAGACCTTCACCGACGGGTTGCAGGAGCAATAAGAACAGGCCAGCGACCAACCAATCACCTGGATCTGCGGTAGTGGTGAAGTTAGACAGTTCGGCTGTAGACAAATTGAAGTTCCCTGTCATGACCTGGCTGAGCAGATCAATGGTGATGGCGAGTCCTAATGAGAGCAGCACAAGGATGGGCAGATTGGTGTTGTTGGTTTCTAGGCGTAGGGCAAGGGCTTCTTTGGGTGTACGGCGGCGGGCGACCATAACATAGAATGCAATTAAAATCATACCCATGCTCCAGCCCGTTATCAATGCCGAGATGGAATCTGAGAGGATGAACTGTGCCAGCGTGACACCGATGAGCAAGGCTGCGATCAAGGCCAAAACAGCCCCAACAGCCGACAGAAATGACCAGGGGGGGGTGGGTTCGAGGATGGCGAGTCGTTTAATCATGGTGGGTATTGTATCAATCAATCATCTCATTTCAAATGGCGTTGTGCGTGGGCAATCGCGGCTTGAATCGGCTGGATGGGTGATGCCACAATGGAGCCATGCCCTACAACCAACCGTGACGGTTGTAAACCGAGCAATTTTTGTGCAGATTTCAGGGCGGTGGGTTTATCCCAAGTTGCGAATGCTGGGAACGGAAACCGCCAGTTAAATTGACCTGTAACGGTGACCCGCCCAACGGTGGTCAAAGCATCGCCCGCGATGAGAGTCTGGTCGCGGGTATCGAGATACGCCATATGTCCGGGGGTATGACCAGGAGAAAAAACGGCCTGTAATGATCCAACCATATCGCCATCGTTGATGATGTGGGTCGGTGGGGTCTTTATGGAAGGATAGCCACCTTTAGGCTTCGTCTGGGGTTCATCGGCTAGCAAACGCATGTCACCCGCCATGAGTGCTGCTTCGCGTTCGCCGATGATAACCTCAGCATCTGGTAAGTGTGGGCACAGCGCATCCAATGATCCGACATGGTCCATATGGGCATGAGTCAGCAAGATGCGCTTGATTTCTCCACCATTGGTACTGGCAGTTTTGAGAATGCTGTTGGCGCTGCCAGGGAGACCTGTGTCGATCAGTGTAAAACCATCATCCTCGTGCAGCAGATAACAATTGAATGCCCCGAGGCGCGTCAGTTTGATTAAGAGACCGTGATGGGTAACGCTCATTGTCATCCTCCTGATTTTAGCCTATAGTGTAACGCGATAGCGCAAAGATCGGCCATGTCAATTTACACAAACATCCACATGGGCGTTATGAATGACAATGACGCCCAAATGCTGATGATGTATAAGGGAGTGGAGAAAACAAGGGCATACAGTCGTTCGGGGTGCGAAGAATGCTTGATGGATACAGCTTGTGGGCGGGATCGTGCCGCCGCTGAAGAAGAGACGACAGGCGAGAAATGACAGTCAAAACGGTCTCCAAATTCAGACATCCCAAATTGTCAAGTTCTACCCGCAAAATTCATCATGAATACCCATAGTCTTTGGCGACGGGATATTTCAGAACAGGTTGGTCAATTCTACACTGATAATCCGAATGTTGTCGTTGTGATTGTGGGTGGATCAGTCGCACGCGGGCACTCGGATTGCTACTCCGACATTGATCTAGGCGTGTTCTGGCATCAAGCACCGACTATGCAAGACCGTCAGCAGGTGATTGCAGGTGCTGGCGCCGATTTGGTGCGGTTGTATGACTATGATCGGCATGAGCGGGTTTGGTCGGATGACTTTATGATTGGACGCGACGCCACGAAGCAACCCTACACCGGGATTTTGGTTGAGGTGAGTCATTACATGACGGACTTTGTGGAACAGACCATCCATCAGGTCATAGATGAGTTTTCGACGGATGAACTGGCACACAATCTGATTGCAGGTATTGTCTATGGTCTGCCGCTGCATGGTGCACAGGCGCTAGAAACCTGGCAAGCGCAACTCGTCCGATATCCCCGCGAACTTCGGGCGGCGATGGTCAAGCGGTACGGTGTTATCGATCACTTCTGGCGCTGGCAGATGTATCTAGATCGAGGCCAGAACTTACTGCAAATGTATCAATCCTTCACGCAGGTACAGGAGCAAATGTTACGGGTGCTGCTAGGTTTGAATGGTGTCTTCTATAACAATTTTAAATGGATAGAAGAGATTGACACGCTCCTCGACATCAAACCTGATGGTTTGCTTGAACGCGTCTGCAGGACCTACAAGCTCCCGCCGGAACAGGGTGCAAGACTGACGATTGATCTGGTCGAGGAGACGTTTGCATTGGTCCAAGTGCATCTACCAGAAGTCAATGTCGAACGCCTGCGCGAAATCTTCCAATATCAGCGTCCGATCTGGGAACAGTCGCCGCTATAGGTTACTGATCGTCGGCTGAATGTCGGTACAATGGTAGTGTGAGGGTCAGGACAGTGCTCAGTAATTGAGGGTAGCGTGGACGCGGCTTTCTGGATTGTGGCCTATTGCGAAACGACCACTTTCCGATTAAGTTTGTGTCATTCAGAACCAAACGAGAAAGCGTGCGTGATGGAGACCTATGATGCGATTGTGCTAGGAGCCGGGGCGATGGGCAGCGCGGCGGCTTATTATTTGGCCAAAGCTGGACAAAAAGTGCTGTTGCTGGAACAATTCGAGCTTGACCATCAAAGGGGCAGTTCTTATGGTTATTCACGCATCATCCGCTATTCTTATGATGAATCTGCCTATATTGAACTGGCACGCTCAACCTACCCACTGTGGACAGAACTCGAATCCGAAGCTGGCATCACCCTCTACAAGCAAACGGGCGGTATTGACTTTGGCATGATGGGCGTGGAAAGCCTGGACGATACCATTAAGAGTGTGCAAGACGCCAACATCGCCCATGAGGTGCTAGATGCTGCTGAGGCGAGCAAACGTTTTCCACAATTCCACTTTGATGAGAATATGAGCGTTCTTTTCCAGCCCGACAGTGGCATGTTGTATGCCTCCAAGTGCGTGCGTGCACATATCAAGATGGCCAAGCAGCATGGCGCGACACTGATCGACAATACTCCGGTGGTCGGAATGACAGTCTACAATGATAGTGTGGTTGTGGACACGAAGGATTTCAACTATTCAGCGGGGAAGCTCATCATCACGGCAGGCGCTTGGGCACAGAGTTTGCTGACGCCCACTGGCCTTGATCTGCCGCTCAAGGTTTGGCGCACACAACCGATGTTCTTCGAGCCTGTCCATGACGATCCTACGATCTTCACAGCAGATCACATGCCCGTATTTATCCATCATCGGGAAGGCAGGCTCCATAGCGCGGTGTATGGTTTGCCGGATCATGATAATGTTGGTGTGAAGGCGGCCTTCCATCATGGCGATGTACTGGATCATCCCTCCCAGGTCGATTATGCTACCGACGACAAGACTCTCGCTGAGATCCGGGAGTTCACCTGCAAGCATATTCCGGCGATTGGTGATGGACGTTTGAAGTCGTCACGTATTTGCCTCTATACCGTGACACCGGATGACCACTTCATTGTTGATCAACACCCGAGATACCCACACATCGTTGTCGGAGCAGGCTTTTCTGGGCATGGTTTCAAGTTTGCCACTGGGATCGGCAGTATCTTGTGTGATCTGGTGCTTAAGGGCGAAACCGAACACAACATCAGCTTGTTCAAAGCAACCCGCTTTGGCTAGCGGGCAAACGTCCCATCGTTGAAGATCCCGGTTGGATGACAGCCACGATTATTGCGTTGAGCATCTTGTTCCAGATTGCGGAAGTTATCGTATTCGCGGTTATCTGGCTCATAGAGCACGACCTCGGCATAACCCTGACGAACGAGCTGCGCACCAACGAAGGTATCCCCTACATAGACATGGCGCAGTAGACGGTCAAAGCGGTCTGTATCGGATTGGTCCCGTTCTAAACGCACTGTTTTTCCCTCAACCAAATTGGCATTGGCCTGGGTTGCCTCAGTGTAGCAAACTTCGTCCCGTTCTGGTGTATTGACACCCACATAGCGAATGCGTACTGTTTCGCCGTCGAGTTCAACATCAATCGTGTCGCCGTCGATCACGCGAGTCACGCGGGCAGTTTCGCCCTCACTATTTGAGCTAGAGTTGCTGGTTTCTTTGGGGAGTGTACAGGCAGCTAAAAAGACAACCGCCAACATCAAGAGTCGTTTCATAGAAAGTGGGCATGGAGCCCCCATCGAACCTTCGGTTCGCCTTTAGCGGGGGCCAACCTTTGGTTGGGGGTCGAACCAGAGGTTCGCATGCCCTCTCCTTTCAACTGTTTGAAGTAAACGAAAAGGTGTGCTATTAAGAAGCATATGAAATTGACGGCAAAAATCAAGCTCAATTCTGACCCCGATAGTCGTAAGTCGCTGCATGACACCTTGCAACAATCCAACGCTGCCTGCAATTACGACTTGGCCTGGGAAAACAAACTTTTTAGCACGTTCAAACTGCATCACCTGTGCTACTACGATGTGCCTAAATGCTTCGAGTTGTCGGCTCAGGTGGTGGTACGAACATTGGGCAAGGTTGCCGATGGCTATAAGTTGGACAAGAAACGTAAGCGTACCTTCAAAAAACATGGGTCATTCCCCTTCGATAGTCGTATCCTCAAGTTCCGATTGGACACCCAGGAAGTGAGTATCTGGATGCTCTCTGGTCGGCGGGTCATCCCGTTTCAGGCAGGCAAACGTCAGCTTGAGTTGTTGCAACACCAGCAAGGTGAGAGCGATCTGGCCTTTATCCGAGGCGAGTTCTACATCTTTGCCACCTGTGACATTGATGAACCCACCGAAGAAGATGTCAGCGACTACATGGGCGTTGACCTGGTTGCTACGACAGATGATGGTGAACGGTTCTCTGGAACGTACATCAACCAGGTACGCCATCGCAATTTGAAGTTGCGCTAGAAGCTCCAAAAGAAAGGGCGAACCAAAGGTTCGACCAAATCGGCGAAACGACTGCTGAAGAAACGTTCGGGTCGGGAGCGTCGGTTTGTGAATGATGTCAACCACTGTATCAGCAAGGCAATTGTAAAAAAGGCCAGAAGCCCTAAGGGCGACCGCACCGGGCGCAGGATCAGTCTGGAAGGCCTGACCGACATCCGCAAACGGGTACGGCTCTGTAAGCCGCAGAGATCTCAATTGCATAGCTGGTCGTTTGCCGACCTGGGTATGAAGATCGCCTACAAAGCACAGTTGCATGGGGTTCCGCTGGTCTATGTTGATCGGTCTAATCGCAAATCTCAAAGTGTTTTCCTCTGTATGTCGTGTGGGCACTCTGCCCATGCGGACGTAAACGGTGCCGTGAACGTGAACCAGGGTTCAGGGGTGTTCACGGTACGGCGTCAGTCAATGCGCCTCACGCGGTCAGTGATTTGGATCTTAATCCTGCTTGAACTGCAAGCTCCCCCGAACCGAAGGTTCGCCCTTTCAGTTCGCCTTTAGTGGGGAGTCGTTGAGCAAGTCAACCGTCCTTTCCGCGCTGATTGTACCCAATCTTCAGGATGAAACAACACAGCGAAATGTTATGGAAAGACGACGGGACCGTCTGATTTTATGCCCTTTGAGTGTGTCTGTTTTTCTTGCTGGGATGCCATGTTTCCAGTCGTAACGCGCTGCCCCCTGCATAATCAGCAGACTTCCTGGCTCCAGCCACAGACGTTCCACGTTATCTGAATCGAGATGATGAAATTCCATCAAGCAAGAGGAACCGAGACTAACCGATGCAATCGCCTTGCCAAAGCAGGGCACACAGTCTACGTGGGGTGCAATGCCGTGCCCTGGTTCATATTCATTGACGATCAACTGATCGGGTAATGTATCGAAGAATCTATCTTGATGCAGGCGCTTCGCAAGTGACTTGCCCCAGGCCGGAAGTTCACCCAGGCGCATTGATTCATCAATGACCCGCGCACGATAATCGTATTTGTAGCCATAATGTTGCACGCGCCGCCGAAGTTCAGTCAGCCAGGGTTCAGCGTCAATCTGTTTGATAAACTCCCCTTGGTCTTCATGGGGTATATAAGGTTGGATGTAGGTTAGGCCGGGAATTTTGGAAGAAGACATATACACCTCGGATTTATGCGCGATCTTATAGATAGTATAGAATACATGTTCTATTTTGTAAATCCCTAATCGCTGTTTGCAAAGGTGAAAGCTTGGATATGATGACAAAACAGAAGCGACAATACTCTTGCGATGATTGATGACCCAACCAAAGCCGCAAACACGCTCTCAACTACGATGTGTTGGCTTTCAAAACCAAAACGTATGTTCTCTCGTAATCTGGATGAAACTGCTATTGACCAACCCATTCGCTGGCCAGCCACACCCCGAACACGACATTCAGCACTCCTTTGGATTAATAGTAGGGCAATCGCTTCAAAATGAACATTCATGTCACAACGGATCAGAATAGACCTGTAGGGACAAACCCAAAAAACGGACACGCGACGGCGTGTCCCTATCAACAGGTTGTGAACCATTCTGGACTAGATAAAAGATTTGGTGCGATCACCCTGGGACTAATAGGATTTGCTTATGTCTCTTTAGTTGTTACAATGTAACTCGTCATAATATTAGGAGGTGTGTCATGTGGAAAGAGTTTCGTGACTTTGCGTTGCGGGGGAACGTACTCGATTTAGCTGTTGGCATCATCATTGGTGCTGCCTTTACTACAGTGGTGAACTCGCTGGTGAATGACATGATCATGCCGCCGGTAGGCATGATCATTGGGGGCATTGATTTTTCTGATATTGCTATTACCTTGCAAGAGGCTCAAGGAGAAGATCCAGCAGTCACCATTAATATCGGGGCATTCATCAACGCCATAATTAACTTTGCTCTCGTAGCCTGGGCAGTCTTCTGGATCGTCAGGGTTGCCAACCGCCTGACCGAAGATGCGCAAGAAGAAGAGCCTGCAGAAGAACCAGCCCCTGACGCACAAGAGAAATTGATCGAAACATTGGATCGTTTGGCAGACGTTTTAACTCAAAAAGAGGAGTAACTGTTGCCCCGGCAACATGTGAAGCCCAATTTCGCTCCGATTCCGTATGATCTGTTCAACAGGCACGTCTAAAAATTGTGAATGGCTGTACGGGAGTGGCGTAATGAAAACTTATGATTCGATTGTGATCGGTGCAGGGCAGTCGGGGCCATTTTTGGCGGCAAAGCTGGAAGGTAAAGGTGAGAAGGTTGCGGTGGCCGAGGGTTACAAAATTGGTGGATCCTGTGTGAATTATGGTTGTATTCCCACTAAGACCATTATTGCCAGCGCACGGGTCGCGCATATGGCACGGCGTGGCCCGGAATATGGCGTGATGACGGGCGAAGTCAAAGTCGATATGGATCAGGTCATCAGCCGCAAGCAGGAACGTGTTGATGGCGCCCAAGGCGGCATGGATGGTTGGATACGGGGTCTTGAGGGGATCGACATATATGACAAATTTGCCTCCTTTGAGGGTAGCGACAACGGTCTCCATCATATCCGGGTTGGGGCATCGGTGATTGCCTCTGAGAAAATATTTATCAACACCGGGGCACACACTTTTATTCCACCGATTAATGGCCTCAACAACGTAGATTATTTGACCAACCGAGAAATCCTGAATCTGCGCAAACTCCCCGACCATTTAATGATTTTGGGTGGTGGTTACATTGCGCTTGAAATGGGGCAGGCATTTCGGCGTTTCGGTGCAGATGTGACCATCATCGAAGCCGCCCCCACTATCATAAGCCGTGAAGACGACGACCTCATCGAGTCGGTGCGTGGCATCTTGGAAAACGAAGGTATTCGTGTGCTGGAAGGCTGCAAAGCCGTTCAAGCGGAACAAGCCAATGATGGCACAATCAGGATTACAGTTGAAGACTCCAGCGGTGGTAAATCCATTGTGAGTGGATCGCATTTCCTGGTGGCAGTCGGACGCCGCCCCAACAGTGAAAAGCTCAACCTGGGAGCCGTCGGTGTCAATACAGATGCACGCGGCTACATTCAGGTGGACGATCACCTGCGGACCAATGTCGAGGGCATTTGGGCCACAGGGGATGTGAATGGCCGGGGCGCATTTACCCATACCAGCTATCAGGATTTCGAGGTTGTTTGGGATAATCTGAATGGTGGAGACCGGAAGCTGGATCGTATCATGGCATACGCCCTGTATATTGACCCGCCCCTAGGACGGGTGGGGATGAGTGAGAAAGAAGCCCGCGGTTCTGGCAAGAACATCTTGATGGCAACCAGGCCCATGAGCCATATTGGGCGTGCACTGGAACAGGGCGAAACGCAGGGACTTATCAAGATGCTGGTTGATGCTGATACCGAACAAATCGTCGGTGCGGCAGCCCTGGGTTATCATGGTGACGATGTGATTCAGATCATCAGCTACTTCATGTACACAGGGGCATCCTATAAGGTGATGCAGAATGCGCTGCCTATTCATCCAACAGTGGGCGAGCTTTTGCCCACAATTTTGGGCCAATTACAGCCCCTTGCTTAATACCCACTCACCCAGCCGTTGAGAAGTTCAAGCATGGATGCTGCGATGATCTGATTTCCGTAAGGTGTGGGATGATAGCCATCTGTCCACACATGTTCTTCAACATCCTCGAAGACATCGGCAATATAATGAAGTTTGTCATGCTGATCAGCTGCTGCTTGAACCTGTTCATAAGTTATGGCATGGAGATCGGTGAGATTGTCTTCCGCAGCGAGGTCGTCTGCGACCAATTGATCGCGTCTTTGTTGTTCAATGGGCGTAAGTGGTTTTTCATCGAGGATAAGTACAGGTTGCCAGAAGAACGCTATGTCAAAACCAAATTCATCTGCCATCTCTCGTACGATACGATAATTGGTGAGATAAACCTGAGCAATGTCCGCGCCTAAGGCAGCAACATCAACATTTCGCCTCAGTAAGTTGAGTTCGGGTTGTGGGAATGAATTTTGCAGTGCCCAGTTGAAAATATGAAATGTTGAGGATAGAAATTCTTTGAAGAAGCGGATGTCTTGCTTGCCATCGAATCCGTAATTGGCAATCTGTCTAAAAAATTCCATACTGAGATGAGTGTTGGGAACACCCCCATTCAGGTATGGCCCACTCACTTCGTTGACACCATCATAAAAGATAACGAGATCGGGTATGTTTTTGGATTGCAGTTCGCTAATCAATAGGTTAACGCTTTGAGTAGAATTGTAACCTGGAACCCCATAATTGCGAACACATACCGGTTCTCCATCGTCTGGCGACCCAAAACCCCACATTGTTGAGCCACCAAATGTAAATATCGTATAGTTTGCTTTGTTGCTACAGTCACTGTTATAGGTGACTCGGAGCATATGCTCGTCAACATTGATGAGTTCGCTCTTATAGGGAGGCAAACGCCAGGAGACATAAGGATAATAGCCTTAGCGCGAGATGACCTCAAAGGTGTCATCCCACAGTTGATTGGGATCATCCAAGGCGGCATAGTAGGGTGCCTGGTTCAAATAATCATAGGGTATAGGAGCCGGTTGAGACAGGGTTGGCAGCGTGGATAATCCTTTGCCTGTGATACTGCGATAGCCAAATTCCCCAATCAGAAAGATGATGAACAGGCTCAATAGCACCATAGCAATTATCGAATAACTTTTGGTCAGTGCTTGTAACCAGATAATAAGCTTACTATTTTTCGAGTCTTCCATCTTACACTAAGCAGAATATATTTCCAGTAATCGTTGAAATTATACAGGCTTTCGTCTGGCGTGGCAACGGGGGATGTTATGGTTCAATCTTGTGACATATTCCCTGTTGTCCAAAAGCAGGATGGGCTTACTACAGAAAGGGCAAGCATATTCTGGAAAGCTACTGGGTTCTCAGGCAGTTCAAGATATACTGGAAACAAAATGATTTATCGCACTTCTGTACGGAATGGAGGAGCTATGACGACTCACGAAATAAAACCAATAAGAGAGAATTTACATGGTCGTTTTTCAAAAGATTATGCCCCTGTTTTGACAATTGAACCGGGCGATACGGTGGTTTATTCTACGTTGGATGCCCGTTGGCATATCGAAAAAGCGATCTCGCCATCTCAATTCGGCAAGCGTTTTGAACCACGCGGGGAATTTGATGATGGCCACGCGCTGTGTGGGCCAATAACCATCAACGGGGCGAAACCGGGGATGATGTTGGCGATTCAGATTGAGAAGATTGTCCCCGGTACATATGGCTATACCACACCCTGGTTCCCAGAGCTTGGTGGATCGCGGGAGGTGGATAACCTCGTCTGGAGATTGGACGCGGCGGCGATGACGGGGACGGACAATCTGGGCAATACGGTCAAGCTTGATCCGTTTATGGGCGTGATGGGGATGCCCCCAACAGAAGAAGGCCAGCATTCGACTGCACCACCACGTGCCACCGGGGGCAATTTGGACTGTAAAGAACTGGTGGTTGGTACAACGCTTTATCTGCCAATTGCCGTAGACGGTGGCTTGTTCTCGGTAGGGGACGGGCACGGGCGCCAGGGTGATGGTGAGGTGGCGGGCTGTGCAATTGAATGCCCGATGGACGAAGTGCAGTTGACATTTGATCTGATAGAGAATCCCCTTATCCCGACAGCCTATGCCAACGCGCCCTGTGGTTGGATGACGTTTGGCTTTGATGAAGACATGAATGGGGCTGCGAATGAGGCTATGATGGCGATGATTGGCCTAATGGGCCACCGTCTGGGCCTGGGTAAAACGGATGCGCTGGCGCTAGCAGGTGTGATTGTGGACTTACGCATCACGCAGATTGTCAATGGGACGAGGGGCGCACATGCCATTTTGCCACATGATGCGCTGGAAGCCTAACGGGGCTTGGCTGATCTTAATTGCTGCAATGCTGTGGGGGACTACAGGCACGACCCAGGCGTTGGCTCCTGGAGGTGCTCGTCCGCTTGAAATCGGTGCAGTTCGGCTGCTCGTTGGTGGCCTCGGTTTGCTGGTGTTGGCCCTGGCGACAGGCAAACTGGTGATACATGGGCTTCCTTTGTGCCCTGCGATTATTGGTGGGGTTGCCGTTGCGGTCTATCAGGTGACATTCTTCGCAGGTGTAGATCGAACAGGGGTTGCCGTTGGCACGATTGTCGGCATTGGCAGCGCCCCCATCATGGCGGGGGTGTTGGACCACATGGTCAACCAGACTGATCTGAGCCAACGCTGGTATACGAGTACAGGCTTAGCCATTGTGGGTTGTGCTTTATTGGTTGCATCAGGCGATTCAGTCGATGTTGATTCCCTAGGTATGATTTTGTCATTGGGGGCCGGGCTTGCTTATGCTGTGTATACGCTTGCCAGCAAAGCGCTGTTGCGTTCTCTTTCTCCGGAAGGGGCGATGGCGGTGATCTTCTCGATAGGTGCGGTCTTGCTGTTTCCTTTAGCTCTCTTCGGTAAAGTGAGCTGGGTGTTTACGGCGGGTGGGTTGGTTGTCATTGTTCATCTGGGCATCCTTGTGACGGTTGTGTCTTATGCCTTGTTTGCACGGGGTTTGATGGGGGTGACAGCATCGACTGCTGTTACCTTGTCGTTGGCAGAACCACTGACGGCTGGAATTCTCGGCGTGATCGTGGTTGGCGAGCGGCTAAGCTTCTCGGCTGTACTGGGTATCCTGTTGCTGTTGGCAGGACTCTATTGGTTGACGGTTGTGCCTCAAGAGCGACAGGCATGACCTGGAAAGATAACCAAAGTTATGTGCGCCTTATCATCAACTAAGAACCTATCCGAAAAATCATTTTCTAGATCCCAGGCTGTTTCGCAGTCTGCCTGCCAGGGGGTGAGCGACCTGGTAGGTGCCTGCTTCTTCTTCGTTATTTTCGTTCTCTTTTTCATATTCCTTTTGTTGCCGCCGCCACACAACTTTTTTCGGCGGCAATTGGGGCAATTTTTCCAGTTGGCGCTGACGTTTCCAGGTATACAGGGTGATGTTGCTGTGCAAGGGAGGGCGAGACATGATATTCGGGGTTAGCTGATATGAACAGATGTTTTTATTATAGCATAGAACAGAGTATTTTAGAGAACATACGTTCTATATTTTAGGAGCGCGAGGTGGATGGATTTTTGACGCAGAGGCTGGAAGGGGGGAGGGAATTTGAAAGGAGTCGACATGCCTGGGTTTCTGGGTATGATGCCCAATTTCAACGAGTTCCCTCTTTTTCCTCAAGACCTTTTTGCTTTCTCGGATAGATACTTAGGTGACGTTTCTCGATGATGTAGATGTTCTAGTAGCGACATGGATCGCCAGAAATGTAGATCAAGCTGTAACCAACCGAGATGCCGATGATATTCCCTCGGCAAGAGGACGCGAAATCGTTCTTGATGGTCATCGTTCAGGTGCGATTGGTAGTTGGAGTGCAAAAGTGGCAATCCCCTAGTTTAGTAGAGTATGTAGGTCTCTCTTGTGTTGTTGCTCAAATGCCACTGGGGTAAGGTAGCCTAAAGCTGAATGCCTGCGCTGTCGATTATAGAAGCCCATGATGTAGCTGAAGATAGCGGTCCGAGCATGAGCCTGTGAGGCAAAGACAACATCGACACATTCACGTTTCAAGGTTGCCCAGAAACTCTCCATGGGGGCATTATCCAAACAGTTTCCGCTGCGGTTCATGCTGACCGTAATGCCCGCATCCTGAAGGTGCTGTTGGTAGGCATGGCTGGTGTATTGGCTGCCTCGATCTGAATGGTGCAAGAGACTGGAGGCGGGTTGGCGGAGCTGACAGGCCATGTCGAGTGCGGTTTCAACCAAGTCAGTTCGCATGTGATCGGCCATCGCCAGTCCCACGATTTGGCGGGAGTATAAATCCATGACGCCTGCCACATACAGATCGCCTTCTTCGGTAGTGATGTCAGCGAGCCAGATTTCATCACTGCGCTGAGCATTAAACTGTCGATTGAGAAGGTTCGGTGCAATGGGATGTGTCACATCAACCTGGGTGGTACGGGGACAACGTTTACGTGCCATCTTCCCCTGAATACCCAACTCCTGCATCAAGCGAGCCACACGATGCCGCCCAACATGAACCCCTTCTGCACATAATTCGGCATAGATACGCGGCGCGCCATAAAGGCCATGATACTGCTCCCAGCATGAATAGATCATCGCTTTCAGTCTGTTATTGGTTTGCTCACGCTGGCTGGGCACTCGCTTTTGCCAGGCATAGTATCCACTTTCTGAAACACCCCAGACTTCACACTGGCGTATGATGGGAAATTCATCCTGACAGAAATGGGCTTTAGCCCGCCGCAAGCCGCACCATTTTAATGGTCGCGGTTAGGCGATTTTGTGGTACACTCTACTTGTCGTACAGAAGCAGAATAGGCTCAGACGACAGGCAAGAACCAGATCGGACGGGTCTGTACAGCATAACGTAGAGGTAGCTAACTCATGCGTGCTGTAGAAGCTGCACGACTTCTAGTCGTAGCAGAGCGTCACAACGTTTGATGGCTTCATACTTCATTTGAGTGGGTGCTTGGAGAAAATGCGCACCGTTTTTTTCAGAATATCTCGCTCCTGCTGCACCACCTCCAGCTCACGCTTCACCTGGCGCAGTTCCAATTTGAGCTGCTCCACTTCGCTTAGCTCCAGGCTGTTGTCGCTTGTATTGATCTGGAACCGTTTCTTCCACTGACGTAGCAATCCGTGACTCAACCCTAGTTCGCGTTCCAATGCCGCCACTGTTTTTCCACTCGTTTCTTGCAGGCGGATAGCTTCCCGTTTGAATTCTTCGCTGTACTGCTTCTTCTTGCTCATATCCTGGTTCTCCTCGTTCATTATTCTATGCTATGAGGAGAAACCTATACACTCCATTTTATTCGGGGAATTCCAAAAGGTATCACTGATCCGGTTGAATGGTTAGCACAGCAACAGCAGAATCGTTATCAATGGTAGATGCGATGATTGATCAGTGGATGTATTGCGTAACTATACACACGCTGCCACTTGGCTCCAAAACAATACTGAAGACATTGGAATTACTTGGTATACTTGGCTTGTTCAGGGTTGTAATTTCAATGCCTTGTTGTGCTCAGGAGGTCGTATCGCATCTCAAGGCAAATTGCGCTACACTTCACGCTATGCGAACGACCATTATTCCAACTCTTATGCCAGGGGCCGAGCCGCATTTTTACGCCGGGAACGACATAGGTTGTTTGGTGTTACATGGCTTAACGGCGACGCCCGCTGAAGTTAGCTGGCTGGCATCGTTTTTGGCTGAGCATGGCCTGACTGTTTACGCTCCTCGGATCGCTGGACATGGTACTGACCCCAGGCATTTACTGCATACGCACTGGCAGCACTGGTATGCCAGTGCATTGGATGGGTATCATGTGTTGCGTGACCAATGCCGTCAAGTGTTTGTAGTTGGACATTCAATGGGGGGATTGCTGGCGTTGTTGTTGGCTGCGTCGGAGGGAGTTGAGGGGGTGGTTGTGTTGGCATCACCTATCAAGCTTGGTGCTTCGCGCTTTATGCGGTACGCTCATTTGATTAAGTATGTGCAGCGGTTTGTTGATCTGCCGGATCATAGCGATTTTCCTGAACGGTTGAAGGCCGAACAGAGACAGCGTGGTGAGCCTGCGTTGGGGCGAGTACGGTATGATCGTTGGGCGGTGCAGGCATTGGCGGAACTTCGGCGTTTGGCACGCACCGTCGATACCCATTTGCCTGGTGTGAATGCTCCTTGCTTGCTGTTGTATTCTGAAGCCGATGATGTGGTGCATCTGGATAATCAGGCCTACATTCGTGGGCGGCTTGCTAGCACAGTGATCGAAACTGATACCTTCAAAAATTCTGGTCACATTATGACTCAGGATGTGGAATACCAAGATGTGTTTAAGCGTGTTGGTCTTTTCATTGAGCAGAACAGCCCGCTGGCATGAGGTAGACTCTATAAAGGTTTTTGATGAAGTTGGCATTGATCGGATTTGGTAATGTAGGGCAGGGTTTGGCCTCGATCTTGCGGGATAAGGGCGCGGATTATGGTCTTCAGGTCGTCGCTGTTGTGACAGGTTCACGCGGGGTACTTTATCATCCTGATGGCTTGGATGTCGTGGCATTGTTGGATACGATTGCTATGGGCAGTCTGGTGAATTACCCTTATCAAGAGGGGTTAATTGATGATTGGGACGCGGCCCGGATTGTGACCGAATCAAATGCTGATGTCATTGTGGAAGCCAGCCCGACGAACCTGGAAACGGGGCAGCCCGCGCTTGATAGGTGCTTTGCAGCTATTGATGTTGGTAAGCATGTTGTATTAGCAAACAAAGGGCCTGTCGCGGTTGCTTATACTGAGTTGATGGCGCGGGCAGACCAAGCAGGTGTTCGTGTATTATTTGAAGGCACGGTGATGGCAGGCACACCATCAATCCGGCTGGCGACGGACGCATTAGAAGGCTGTGAAATCAAGGAAATCAAAGGCATTTTGAACGGGACAACGAATTATATCTTGGATCAGATGGAGAGGGGTCAATCTTATGATGATGCCTTGAGCCAGGCACAGGAATTGGGTTATGCCGAGACTGATCCAAGAGGGGATGTGGATGGATGGGATGCAGCTGCGAAGGTGTTGATTCTGGCAGCAGTGTTTTTCAACAGGTTGATGACACTTGAGGATCTAGATATCAGTGGGATATCCCACCTGACGAGGGCGGATATTGAGGCTGCACGGTCAGCCGATAGACGTTGGAAATTGATCGCATCGATTTCAGCCGAAGGCGGGCAAGTGAAAGCGGTGCAACTGCCAATCAACGACCCATTGGCTGGTGTAGGCGGGGCGTTGAATGCGCTCAGGTATACAACTGACCTGGTGGGAGATGTCACACTTGTGGGGCCGGGGGCGGGCCGTATCGAAACGGGTTATGCGCTCTTTTCGGATATTTTGAATCTTGTGAAATAAGATCAAATCTATAGGTTTGATTTGCGACATTGGACGTATAATCCGATAATGACATAATAGGTCATTAAGGGATGCGCTATCATGAGGAAAGAAACGTTATTAGTCGTTGAGGATGAGCCGAACCTGCTGTTGGGCATTCGGGATATTCTTGAACTGGATAATTATCAGGTGATGACGGCCCAAAACGGGCTGGAGGCCCTGAAGGTTCTGGAAGAGGTTACGGATGAATTGCCCGATCTGATTGTATCTGACATCATGATGCCCCAGATGAACGGTATTGAGTTATTAAAAAAGGTCCGGAGTGAGGATTCCTGGGTGGCAATTCCCTTTATTTTTCTAACTGCCAGAGGTGAAAAGGGCGATATGCATGAGGCACGTCGATTGGGTGTGGATGATTATTTGGTGAAGCCCTTTGATGCAGATGATTTGTTGGTGGCAGTGCGTAACAAATTGGATCGTCGGGAGGTTCAGAAGCGGGAGATTGGGAAGAATGTTGATAGCATCAAGCGCAACATTTTGACGATCTTGAATCACGAATTCCGCACGCCGTTGACGCTAGTTGTGGCATATTCGGATATGCTTCGTGAGAACGATGTTGAGAAGATGAATGACGACGAGCTGCTGTTATTCTTGCGGGAAATCAACTTGGGGGCGGATCGTTTGCGGCGATTGGTAGAGAATTTCATTTTGTTGGTTGAATTGGAAACGAATGATGTTCAGGGGACTTATGATTGGCGCAAGGAGATCATAAATGACCTATCGCCGTTGATTGAGACGGCTTACAATCAAATCATTGGCAGCGAGCGCGTCAGCCATACTTGTGATGTCATTATTGAAGAGGCTCTTCCTCCCATTGAGACAGATCGGGACTATTTCGTGGTGATGTTGCGTGAATTGTTGGACAACGCTGTGAAATTTTCTGAGCCGGATCAACCCATCTTGTTGGAAGCAAAGGCTGTTGACGGATGGGTGAAGGTGCTGGTTACTGATGTGGGGCGTGGTATCTCGCCGAACAAGAAACAAGAGATCTGGGAAAAGTTCTATCAAGAGAACCGCGAGCTTTATGAAGATCAGGGCGCGGGTAGTGGATTAGCGATTGTCAAAGGGCTGATTAATTTGCATGAAGGTGCATCGGTGGATGTCAATAGCGAATTGGGTGAAGGTAGCACGTTTACGTTGTCGTTTCCTGTTGCTGGCTAATGGTGATACAGTTTGATTAGCAACGGCCTCCATTAAGAGGCGCATCTCATGCAACTCAATTTGCCTCAGCGCGTATAGCTCCAAAGATAAAAATATGGGTGTGATCTGGCGACCCATGCTATAATGTTGTTGCCTGTAATCGGTGTATGGTGACGAAAGGAAACCCATGGCTTCATTATTTGAGAAAATCAACACGCTCATCAGTGCCAACCTCCATAGCATTGTTGACCGCGCTCTTGAATCCAACTCGCTCAAGGTGATGGATGAGTATATTCGTCAGGCTGAGAAAAACCTGGATGCATTGGAAGATTCTGCGGCGACTGTTGGTGGGACAGTCAAGACCCTCAAACGCAAATATGAAGAATTTGCGGCCGCTGCGGAAAAGTTGGATCGGGACATCGATACGCTGATTATGAAAGGGCGTGATGACCTGGCTGGGGCAGCCCAGGCTGAATTAAACACCAAGCAGGAGCTGGCGCAGGAATATTATGAACAGTGGCAGGATCAAGAAAAGCAGTATCAGATAATGCTGAAGATGCGGCTGCAACTGGAAGCACGGATGACGACCATCAAGCAGGAACGCGAACACCTGCGGGCGTTGATCGAACTGGCGGAGGCTAAGAAAGTCACCACCAAGACCATCAAGAGCTTGGATGGGTTGGCGAAGACTGGGGACGAGGAGATCAACAGTTTGGCAGATCAGATTCGGGATCGGTTGGATCAGGAAGATGCCCGTTTGGAAATGGCAACATCCAATATTTCTGATCAGATTGACGAAGCGGTGCGTGGTGGTGAGATTGAACGGCAGCTTGAAGAACGTCGTAAACGGTTGGGTATGAGTGAACCCTAGGTTGCCTTAACTGGGATGCAACCCTTTTCGTTGTGTGTTATGAATTAAGAGACTGAATGTTATGTCTGAGAGAGATCGGGTCCGTCAACAGGCGTTTAGCGCTATCCTAACCAATGTTGTGTTGAGCTGGCAGGTTGCCATCACCCTGTTGTTTACGATTCTATTGTTTGCCTTTGCCCCAGGCCCAGGCGAATTCTGGCAAGATTGGTTCTGGCTGGTGCTGGGGGGTGTGGCGACAGGCGCGTTTGTGCTATCGAGCGTGACAGATCCACAGATGGCCCAGGAAGCGGTCAATCGACGGTTTGAAGGGCAGTTTGATCTGCGGCAGATTCGTAATCGTGTTTCTAAAGAGCGTATTGCCGATGCTTTGGAGTATCGGCGCAATATGCTGACGCTTGCCAAGCGGGCCAAAGGTGCGATGCGGATGCAGTTGCAGCAGACGGTTGAAGATGTGAACGACTGGATTGGACATATGTACGATCTTGCGCTACACATTGATGCCTTTGAAGCCAATGAACTCGTGGATCGGGATCGCAAGATGGTGCCACAGCAGCTTGAGAAGACTCGGGTACGGATGGAGCGTGAGCAGGATGCAGGTGTGCGCCGTGAGCTGGAAAAGCAGGTGCAACAACTCGAGCAGCAGCAGGCTAATCTGGATGCGACAGTGAACAGTGTGCGTCGTGCCGAAATTCAGTTGGAGAGTACCCTCTCTTCATTGGGGACAATCTATGCTCAGATGGCACGGCTGGGTGCGAAGGAAGTGGATAGTTCTAGGGCACAACGGCTGCGGCTGGAGATCCAGGATGAGGTTGCTGGGTTGCAGGATACCATTGAAGCGATGGACGAGGTGCAGGCTCAGGCGTTGCGGTTGCGTTAAGTAAGGTCAGACATCCTTGATGAAATTGACCCGATTTGAATCATCCCAAGCGTTTCATGATTTGACCCATGGTTACTTGATGGAGTATGAGGTTGAACACAATCTCATGCTTGATCTAACGCGACGGCTCGTCAATGGGCGTAGTTGGAACGGCGGTTCATACATGGCGGCTGTTGAGGGGGATCATGGCGTTGTGGGGGTGGCGCTGCGGACAGGGATGCACAATTTGATCCTTTCACGGTTGGTGGATTTGGAGTCTTTAGAGTTAATTGTGCAGGATGTTTATAAAAGTTATGGTACGCTGCCAGGTGTGTTGGGGCCGCCGGACGCGACATCTGCATTTTGTCAACAATGGCGTGAACTTTCAGGTCAGCAGGGCGAAATTGACATCAACGAGCGCATTTATCAATTGATCGAAGTGATCCCTGTTCAGGGCGTGAAGGGGCAGATGCGCTTGCTCCAGGCTGGTGACCGCCATGTTGTGTTGGGGTGGATGGAAGCCTTTCAGAATGAGGCATTGCCCGACGCCCCAAAAGAAGATCAATCGGCATCAATTGACGGCTTTCTTGATGAAAACGACCCGACGCGCTGGTTGTATGTATGGGAAGCGGGTCAAGTGGTTGCAATGGCTTCGGCAGTTGGCGCGACTAAACGCAGTGTGCGTATCGGCTATGTTTATACACCACCGGATCTGCGGGGGCGCGGCTATGGCAGTGCCTTAGTTGCCGGGCTCAGCCAACGGATGCTTGACCAGGGCTGTCAGTTCTGCATGTTGTACACGGATTTATCCAATCCGACCTCGAACAAAATCTATCAAAACATTGGCTACCGCCCGATATGTGACGTGGACATGTATCGGTTTGAGTAGATTGATTATGAACTGTTTGATCAGGGTTCAAGCAGCTCGCGGGCTAAGTCAATACCCGTCCAGAAGGCCATTGTGCCTTGTGGAGTCATGTTTGCTATTAGATTGTCTGGGAGACCGTCGAGGGTATCAATGGAGATGTAGCGGGTTTGCTGGCGTTCGGTAGTCATTGACAATTGGAGCTTGTCCTGATTGCGAACGAACCAATCTGGATCATGAATTAACAGCAGCGAGGTGATTTCTGGGCGAAGTGTGAAGAGATTCATGGCGATGCCCGTCAGATAGAGCGCTGCATTGCCTGATGCCAACATCTGCCTTAACTCTTTCACGGGTGGATAGTCATAAAAGTAATCGGCGTTTTCCCAATTCGCATATTCGGGCATGGCGAACAGTTCCTCGCCAAACTCACGCAAGACCTGATGATGGAGTGACCATTCAGCCTGGAAAAATGCGGACGGGCCACTGGGTTGAAAGACGAAGGCCGGGAACACATGAAAGAGTCCGGCTCCGACGCCGAGATTGCGAGCCCGTTGGATGACGATGGCTTGGTAGCCGTTGGCTGCCGCAAACACTGTTAGAACAGCCACACCGACAATGGCACTGCGCCCCCTGCCATTAAACAAGCTGGCTCGAGGTGAGATGAGTTGATGTAATTGTGTTCGATAGGGCAAGTCGGCATGTTCGCCGTGTGCATAGTGCCGGAGTTCATGATCAATGCTATCGCAGGTGGCGATCATATCGAAATAGTGACCCAAGTGGGCGCTGATGCGCAGTGGATTGGTTTCCAGGTGATTCATGATGTATGTTATGTCATTGGTGAGGGTGCGGCCTTCGGCCTGAAGTGCTTGCAAATGTGCGGTGTCGTAAAAAGCAAAGCTGTCTTTGGGCGCGTAGATTTCAGGATATGGATGGAGCAGGAGACTGTCGAGGTTGTTGCGTTGTTCGGGGGAAGGGTAGAAAGGGATAACCGGATAGGTTATCCCTTTCCGTTCCAGTAATGGCTCATCGTAGGTTGATTGCAGGTAGTCGATGAGGCGCTGGATGTTCATGACTTATTTGAGGACAACCTCGCGTCTGGTTTCCTGGCTCTTGTAGACAGCATCCAGGATGGACATGACCTGAAGTGATTGTTCTGCGGGGACAGGCGAGGGTGCGCCATCGACAATGGCCTGTGCGAATTCGATGCATTCCTGGGCATGGGCTTCGTTGATGTCGCGGTTAAGTTGGAGTTGGCTGTTGCGGAACTGGCGTGTGTGGTAGGATGTGGTGTAAAGGTTGTTACCGGGCCAGTGAGCGCCGCCTTTATCACCATAGAGCCACATTTGCATGTCTTCGCCCTGGGTGTTGTGGTTCAGCATCCAACTGACTTCTAGTATCAGTGTTGCGCCATTTTCAAAGCGGACAAAGGCCGAGGCAAACTCCTCAACGTCCATTTCCTTCATGATTTTGTCTGGGCTCCAGATGCTGAATGCGCCGTCAATGCGAGCGATTTCCGTCCGGGCGATGCCGGAGACAGTGATAGGTTCGGGATTGCCCATCATCCACAGGGTTAGGTCGAGAATGTGGACCCCAATGTCGATGCAAGCGCCGCCACCACTGTGCTGCTTGAGCAGGAACCCAGGACGGGTGGGGATGGCGGCACGACGCAGCATCCAACCGCGTGCATGGTAAACGTCGCCAAGTGCACCTGTCTCGATTTCGCGCTTGAGCGATTTGGAGTTCCCTTTAAAGCGGAAGTGTTGGGCGGTCATCAGCATTTTGCCTGATTCATCCCGGGCTTCAATCATCTGTCGGATGCCATCGGGTGTGGGGGCTAGGGGTTTTTCGCAGATGACGTGTTTGCCTGCGTTTAAGGCGGCGACGGTGAGTTCGGTGTGATACATATTGGGGGTGCAAACATCAATGATGTCGATGTTCGGGTCGTTGATGAGGTCATTGGCATGGGGGGTTAGGTTTTTGATGCCGTAATTTTCCCCCCAGGTTTGGAGAGGGTCTTGGGCGATGTCGCTGCCTGCGACAACCTCGGTATGGGGGGATGTTTCCCAACCGGGCATATGTGTTCTGGCGATGCCGCCGACGCCGATCACGCCGACTTTCAATGTAGACATAGTAGGAGGCTCCTAATAGAGTAAATGCCCGTAGTATACCAGCTTTTCGAGACCAATCTAACCCTTGCTGGCCTGATAGATGGCTTTCATCACGGCGCTGCGTACAGCTTGATGAGCTACCCTGACAGTTGGAATGACGAAGACGGGTAATCTTGCCGTGGGAAGCCGCGCATAAAGTGACATCCTCGTGTTCGTTGAGGCGGAAGTTAGGAATATGTCCGCAGCCGATAATGGCAGTAGATGGGAGGTATAGCCCAATCGCGCTACCCTTAGGCTTGAAACCTGCGTTACAATACATACGTATAACCATATAATGTGAATCAATCTAAGTTTGATCAGGTTGATGCACAGGAGCGATAATACGTTGTCCGATCCGATAATCAGTCAATGGGTCTATGCTGCAATTGACGGCGACCAGGACGCATTTGCTGAAATTGTGTACGAATTCCAGAACGCCGTCTATAACTTGTGTTATCGCCTGTTGGGTGAGCGCACAGAAGCAGAGGACGCGGCACAGGAGGCATTTTTGAGAGCCTATTCTAACCTGCCCCGTTATGACCATAGTCGATCTTTCAAGACCTGGCTTCTGACAATAGCATCCAATCATTGTATTGATCGCCTGCGCAAGCGCCGAATGCAGTTGCTTTCGATTGACGAACCGCTGCCATCGTCGATGGCATTGATGAGCGATGAACCGCTGCCGGAGCGTGTGACTGAGATGAACGAACTCAGCGAACAAATCCAGACCATGCTTGATGAACTTGCGCCGGATTACCGAGCGGCGGTGGTCCTGCGTTATTGGTACGATTACTCATATGCTGAAATTGCAGAAGTGCTAGAGACAACGGAAAGCGCGATTAAGAGTCGTTTATTCCGAGCCAGACAGACGCTGGCAGGTCTAATGAATACCCCCGACCAATCCTCTTCATCGCCGCCGGGGCTGCGTTTAGCGGAAGGGTTTGACCGTGAGTGAAGACCGCAGACTACAACTGATGCAGGAGTCGCTTGATATCCAGCTGGAGCCAGAAGATGAGCGTGAACTGGCCTCTATCCTGGAGGATGCTGTTCATGCTAGAGAATATACGGCGCTTCAGCAAATGGACAATATGCTGCGGTCGGCTCCGCATGAGCGTGCCCCAGAACGGTTGGCATTAACGATCATGGCTCGTTTGGGGGAAACTGCCATGCAGACGCGCACCGATATAGAGCAGGAACCAGAAGTCAATGAAGCGCTGTTGCAGGTTGCCCTGTCGCTTGTGACGGCGGCAACGCTACCGTTGATGGTGGGGGCGAGTTATCTGCTTATCAATGCCATGTCCAACCCAGAGGCACTGGAAAGCGTGCTGGTGCAGGTGGCTGGTTTGTTCTTGCTGGTGATTGATACGGTAAGGGTCATGTTGGAAAAAGCCCAAGAAGCCGCAGCTGAAAATCCTGAAGCAGCCTTGGCGATGATTACGCTCATTCCGATGGTGCTGCTAGAACTAGTCAAGCAAGTGTTGGGAGTTGAGGACGAGCACGACATTGAATAAGGGTTTATGAGCATGAGAATCTGACAAATGGTAACACGGCAGCGATTGACACTTGAGGAATTTGTGGTTTTTGTCCACCAACCCGAAAACCTGAACCGGGAGTTTGAGCTAATCAATGGGGAGATGATCGAGATGTCACCCAGTCGTAGTGGTTATTCGGGTATTGGTGCCAAGATTCTGGCCAGACTCAGTGACTATTGTGAAAAGAACAACTTGCCCGAAAACATCACCATGGCAGATGGTACATTCGATATAAACGGCAATGTGCTTGTACCGGATGTTGCTTACAAATCAACTCCGCTGGAGTTTGAACAATATCCTGATCCTATCCCGCCGCAGTTGGTCGTTGAAGTTATCTCCCCGAATGACAAAGCCACCGAAATCAGGGAGAAGCGTCAGGTTTATATTGATGCTGGCATCCTCTATTGGGAAGTGTATTACACAGGAAAGCGGGTGGATGTCTATGCACCTGGTCAGCCTATGCGGTCATTGAGTATTGATGATGAAGTGGACGGTGGTGATGTTTTGCCTGGGTTCAAGTTGTCTGTGGGAGCGATGTTCCGATGATTCCCCGTTGTGCTGAGTGTCACAATTATCTGGTCTGTGTATAATATAGGCCAGTAGGCTTCTGAGTGAACGAAGTGGAAAAATAAAGATGCGACGGATCATAGCTCTTGCGACTGTTGTTCTGGTGATGCTCGGCACGTTTTCAAACTGGGCCCAGGCTAACCTGTTTCAGTTGTTTATTCTGGAAGCCCGCACTGATCTGGAGCTCCTGGCGGATGAAGTGTTGGATGAGGGGGTACGACCAGACAACTGGACGTTCAACACTGACCTGGAATCAGAAACAGTGGTTGTTGATCTGTGGTTTGATAATGAGCAACTAGCCGACGAACTTTATGGTGTGGGCGAACGCCCTAATGAGTGGTTTGGTGCCACCAGTACCGACCCTGAATTGATCGCCCGCAATATTCGCCATGACCTGGAATTGATGGCGGATACGGTATTTGATCCGATGGTACGCCCGGAAGGGTGGAATGGGGCATTGCCAATTTATCGTTGTGATCGGACTATACAAAATGTGGTGCGGCTGCTGGACACGATCTATAACACGCGCCCACAGACACCGGCCTCTGTGGTGGATTATTGTCGTGCATTGAAAACCGAAGTTGCCAACGAGTTGATCCCAGTGGTGTTCCAGACGATTGCTGGTTCTGATGAAACCTTGTCTGATCTGGTGCTGGCGCTGCGTGGTGATGTGGAACGGCTGGCAAACGAAGAGTTGGGTGTGAACAATCGTCCGGCCAATTGGATCGGTAATGTTGAACCAGGTTCGCCAACGATGGCCGCCGATAGCGCCGCCGATATTGAGCGTCTCGCTGACATTATAATTGGAGTAGAGACACGCCCAGAAGAGTGGAACATGTTTAGTTCGACTTCGGAAGCGCTGGTTTACCGCAATTTACGGCTTAACCTGGAGCTCCTGGCAGATATTCGAGGGGGTGAGGGGAATCGGCCCAATGGTTGGCAGGGTATGGATCCGCTGGAACAGTGTAACCTCTTGGAGCAAATGCTGGTTCTGATGCTTCAAATCAACTTTGACTTTGTAATTGATGAGGGGTTGATGACGCAGGTTAAGTTCTGTGAGATTATTACTTTTACTGCCAACAGTGTCGCCGAAAATCCACCGCGTCTGGATGAGCGTGAAGAAGAAGACCGGCGTTATACTGCCGAAGCAGAATACGCCTTTGCTTATATGGATACTGCTGCGCTGGAATATATGGGCATCATGCCTGCGGGTACGGAATTTCGTGCGTGGTATCGTAACTTCAATGAATCAACGATGATGTTTGTCAGTGGTGAGGATTTTGCCGTATATATTGACCAGCGTTGGACGACGCTGGATGCGGATTTGTTCGAGACTTTACCGACGTTGGAAGGCGTGATTCCACTGGCATTTTGTGATGCAGACTGGTGTAATGGCCCTGGACCTACGCCAACCCCGACAGGCAGCGGCCCCCTGGAACTGTTGCTGGCAGCCAATACACCCCAGGCGCCTGTTGATCCGGGTAACGTACCCAATGAAGGGGGGGGGGCGAAGGCCCAGGTTTCATGGAACCATGTGCGTGTAACCTATCTGTTGGATCGACCTGAAGTTGGGACAGCACAGGTTGCGTTGGAGATTTGTGCTGAACCGCAGCAGATTGCATGTGAGCCTGTGATACGGGTGTTCGATAATACGCTCGGTACAGAGAAACCCGTTATTTCGCAGTTTAATGGCCTGAATGTGTACGAGTTCCGCTATGGCTTTAACCAGAACGTGGTGGTTGAGGGGGCGACTCGTGTTGCGCCGGACCTTTGGATCAGTGATCCGGCACTGCGCTAATGAATGATGGATGATGTGATCTATGCTTCGGTCAAGGCCATCGCACAGGCCATTGGTAAGGGTGATGTAACCTCTGAAGCGGTTGTCCGAGCGCATTTGGATCGAATCAAGGCGGTCAACGGTCAACTGAACGCAGTTGTCTTACTGACTGCCGATAATGCATTGGAACAGGCGCGGCAGGCAGATCAAGCCCGCGCCAAGGGCAGCAATCTCGGACGCTTGCTTGGGGTCCCCATGACGATCAAAGATTCGGTTGATACGGCAGGGGTGGTTACAACCGGTGGCACACAAGGCCGTGTCGATTTTGTGCCAGAAAACGATGCGCCAGTGGTGGCCCGTCTACGAGCAGAGGGCGCTATTCTCCTTGGCAAGACGAATACATCAGAACTAACACTCAATTTTGAGACCCAAAATTCGATTTTTGGGCGTACCAACAACCCCTATGATTTGTCTCGATCATCGGGTGGGAGTAGCGGTGGTGGAGCATCGATTGTCGCGGTGGGTGGTTCGCCATTCGACATAGGCAGCGACTATGGTGGCAGCATCCGCTTGCCTGCTCATGCTTGTGGGATTGCGGGGCTCAAACCGACAACAGGTCGTGTACCGCGTACGGGCACAATCATCCCGCCGTTCAATGGTGTAACGGAGGCCTTTCAGCAAGTGGGGCCGATGGCACGGTATATTGAGGATTTGTACCTGCTGCTCGATATCATCACTGGGCCAGACACCATAGACCCTGCGATTGTACCCGTTGTCTTAGGGAATCCGGCGGATGTCAATGTAAGGCAACTGAGGATCGCCTATCATCTGAATAATGGTATTCAAGTGCCGACAGATTATACTGTTGATGTTGTCAAACAGGCGATTGATGTACTGAAGGATGTGGGTGCGGAAGTCATAGAAGTGATACCGCCCAACATCGCGGATACTTGGGAAATCTTCCAGAACTTGCACATTGGTGCAGGTGAACCCAACGTCTGGGATTTGCTGATGGCATATGGCACAGACCCCAAGAGGTCTGATCTGCACTGGCACTTTGAACGCGAGAATTTCATACCCCTGACCGCAGCCGCATACTCGCGGGCAGTCGCACGCTGGCAGCGCTTCCGCAGTGAGATGATGGGTTTCATGCAGAGCTACGATGTGATTGTGTCGCCTGTGAATGCGCGTGATGCCATTCCGCATGGCACAATTGACAGCTATTATCGTGGTTTTGCCTATACCATGACACACAACCTGACCGGGATGCCAGGGGTATCTGTGCGCTGTGGAACGTCGCCGGAAGGCTTGCCTGTTGGGGTACAGGTGGTGTCGCGGCATTGGCGCGAGGATGTGGCGCTGGCAGTTGCGCAACATCTGGAATCGGTGTTAGGTGGATGGCAGCGATCTGAGCTGGTGTAATGCCACAAATCAAGAGACCCACACGAAGGACCTCACTTATGATGTGCCTATTACCGAGATTAAGTGGCAAGCGGGCCGAGTCTCTCGCAACAGAAGTTATCGGTCTTTATGAGTGCATTGACTGGCGTGTAGCTGATCCGAACTCGTCGTCGGTCATGCCGAAGATCAGTTCATCATGGTATTGTCCGTCCGTGTAGGCTACACGCCGGAGGCGTCCCTCAAGTTGGAAGCCTAATTGCTCATGTAATTGGATTGAGGCTGGATTGAAGCTGTAAACATGGGCGTTGACCTTCTGGTAGCGCAGTTCGTTGAAGTAATGGCGCAGGACTAAGGTGATTGCTTCGGAAGCATAACCTTTACGTTGCTGATGGGGCAGGATGGCGATTCCGTATTTGAAGCATCCAACACGCCGATCTACCCCATGAATCCCTATGAAGCCGGCATATTGACCAGCCAGCGTCTCGATAATTAGCTCTGGTTGGTCATTGGTGATTTTTTGGGTTGCCGTTTCTTCTGCCCATTTTTTGACAGCAGCGCGGGATTGGGGGAACCAGACATAATCCAATGCCCGTGACATTGCGGAGTCGTGGTTCCATTCGTAGTGCGTTTCCCAATCTTCGGGTTCCAGTGCCCGCAGTCGGACGAGTTTGCCTTCCCATATATTCATAGGCAGGGTTTAGAATGGAATGTCGTTGACGTTATCAGGAGGTGGTGTGAAATCATCGAAGCCACTGCCCTGCCCCTGCTGGCCTTGACCATCGCCACGATTGCCCAATAACTGAATGTCGCGGGCAGTCAGATCAAGTGAGGCTGCTGTTTCTCCAGCCCTGTTGGTATAGGGTCTGGCTTCCACATTGCCTGTCACCATGACCTGTCTGCCGACCTGGATATACTGGTGCAATGATTCTGCCAGTCTGCGCCACAGTGTTACTCGATACCAGGTGGTTTTTTCTCGCCTTTCATTGGTTTGACGGTCATTCCAACGCTCTGTAACAGCAACAGAAAAACTAAACCGAGCCACACCAGAATCAGTAAATTGCAGTATTTCATCGCGGCTGCCTACGTTGCCAATAATAATTGTCTGATGCCATCCAGCCATGTCTTTGCTCCTCATTCAATCGCTACTATTGCTTGATTATAGCTGCGGTGTCATCGTTCACACCATTAGAACTTATATTCTACTACAGAATAGCGTAATATTCGACCCCCTAATATTGTGGGGATGCGAGGAAAATGATATCAAATCTGCTAGGCTGAATGAAGAACAGGGCCCGATCTAGACCTATGATAGATCAAACGAAGGATTAGGATCAGCCAGAATCGGGAAGGCTTGCCCGCCGCCTATCACCAGCACCTTGGCGTCCATCGACTGAACCACATGGTAGGGAGGCGTTTCTTTCATCACGATTTCAGACTGTCGAGTTTAGCCCGTAGAATGCGCTGGATGATCTGGGGATTGCCCTTGCCTTTGAATGCACCCATGCTTTTGCCCATGAGCGCACCAAAGAGCTTGTCTTTGCCCCCCAGATAGTCCTGTATCATTTTGTCGTTTTGGGCAAGGACTTCATCAATAGCGGCTTCAATGAGGCTTTCGTCGTTGACCTGTGCCAACCCCTCGCGTTCGATAATTTCAGCAGGTGAGTTGCCTGTCTCGAAGAGGATGGACAGGACTTTTTCGCCAGAGTTTTTATTGAGTGCTCCGCCATCGACAGACTTGATGAGTTCGGCGAGTGCTGCTGCTGTGACGTGTGTGTTGCTAATGTTTTCGCGTTCGACCCCTCCTTTGTTGAAGAGGGCGAATAAGCTGGTTGTGATCCAATTAGCGGCAGATTTGGCATCGGCTCCAGCGCTGAGAACAGCTTCATAAAAATCAGCGACGGCTTTCTCGGTGACAAGGACATGGGCGTCATAGGGCGTTAGGCCAAGTTCTTTAACAAAACGCTGTTCTTTGTCATCGGGAAGCTCTGGCAGCTTCGCCCGCACTTGTTCCACATACTCCCGGCTCATGACTATCAGCGGCAAGTCAGGGTCGGGGAAGTAGCGGTATTCATCGGACCGTTCTTTATAGCGTTGGATTATGATGTGCTGTTTGTTTTCGTCCCAGCCAAGTGTGGCCTGGACGACAGTGCTCCCTTTTTTGTAGAGTTTGATTTGCCGTTGGACTTCGTAATCAATGGCACGTACCATCGTGCGGATGCTGTTCAGGTTCTTAATTTCGGTGCGGGTGCGCAATTGGGTGTCATCTTTGTGTAACACACTGACGTTGGCTTCAAAGCGAAGGACACCCTTCGACATATCGCCAGTGTTGACGCCCAGATAGCGCAGAATGGCGCGCAGCTTACGGGCATAGGCTTCGGCCTCTTCTGATGAATGAATATCCGGTTCGGAGACAATTTCCAGCAAGGGCACACCTGCCCGGTTCAAATCGACTAGGCTGCTGCCATCGCCAATGTGGGTAAGTTTGCCGGTATCTTCTTCCATGTGGGCACGGGTGATACGGATGCGTTTGGTTGCGCCGTTCTTCAGGGCGATGTCCATATGGCCGTTGATCGCCAATGGATATTCATATTGGCTGATCTGATACCCCTTGGGGAGGTCAGGATAGAAATAACTTTTGCGGGCGAACTGGCTGAAAGAGGGAATCTGGCAGTTGAGTGCCAGACCGACCATAAGCGCGTATTCCATTGCCTTTTGATTGATGACGGGTAGGGTTCCGGGTAACGCCATCGACACTGGATCGACGGCGCTGTTGGGAGGGGCTTCGACACTATCCACCACCGGGCAGTTGCTAAACATCTTGCTTTCGGTCAGCATCTCGGCGTGGACTTCTAGACCGACAATGGTTTTCCATTCGCTCATGAGGAATTTCCTGGTGAATTAATGGCGTGATTGTATCACAGTGTGGCAGCGCTGGGCGAGAACACAGGGTAATAATCGCCGGGTATCTGACAAGAGGGCGGGTTGGGAGAACGTGTCGAAGAATATATGTTCTGTTTTCAGAAGCCAACACACTCCTTTGGCAGCAGCGAGCGATCCAAATCGGATCGCTCGCTGGTTGCTCCCCTTCGGGGTGCTATTTGACTGTGAACACATCACCCACAGCCCAGCCAAACGAGGCGCCGGCGGCACTATCTCCCATCGTACCTCTCGCCTGAACGTACCAACTATAGGTGTCTGGGGCAAATGAGGAGATGTCCAAACTTAAGTTACAGGTGCTGTCGGCTGTCGTGCAGCCCAGTTTATCTGCTGTGTAGGTCTGGAAGTGGGCTTCGGTGATACCCTCCTCCTTCACCGTCCCGACCCAGATCCGATAGCTGGTAGCATCCGAGGCCGTCCTGAAGGAGAGGGTGGCTGTGCCGCCTGCCAATGAGCTAGACAAGTTCGTTGACAAGCCTGGCCCAACCGTCACCAAGGCCCCAGCCCAACCCACGTTTTGGATACCGTTTGGCGCGAAGCCGCCCGAGCTCCAGGGCTGGACATAGAAATGATAGGTTCCAGGATCGGCGGGGGTGGGTGGGGTAAACCGACAGGTCAAGCCATTACAGAGGGAGAAGGTCTTTTCCTCCCAATCGAAGAACAGCGGCTCATTGCCCCCATCGCTAATGTACAGACGGTAGTAGAGGGCGTCGGCATCGTCTGTCCACACAAATTGGGCTGGGGAGACACTGTTATCGACCCGGAACCCACGGGGCAGGTCTGGCCGAGGGGGATCGACCGTGAATTTCTTTTCCCCACTCAGTTCCCACGGTGAATTGTCATCAATGTAGGATTGGACATAGAAGCTGTGTTCGCCCTTGACCAGCCCCCAGGTGGGCATGGTCTTGCCCAAAACACCCGGTGTTGTCTCGGGGTAGGGCAAAGCACAGCCAAGCCCCGAACAAATGCTGGATGCTTCGAACCAGTCGTCATAGATCACCGTCTGATCTTTGACAACAACCAGACGATAGTATGTCCCTGGAACAGTGGTCTGTCCGGCCTGGGTGGTGTGGTACCATGTGAACACTGGCTCGGTGGGGCTACTGACCAAGGATCCAGTCAAGGCTAACAGTTGTGGAGCAGGTTCCGGGGTAATCCCCACAAAGATGCTGACTGTGGTGATGTTGCTCTTCTGGTCGCCATTATAGACCGAATAGGTGAAGGTATCGCCCCCTTGGAAGCCGGTGTTGGGGGTATAGATAAATGAACCGTCCGGGTTCAAGGTCAGGTGTCCATTCGACACATTCGTTTCCAGGATCGCCGTCAGGTTGTCGCCAGTGTCATTGTTGAGAACCCCATCGGCTGCATTGACATTGAGGGCTGTGGCCGCCGCCGTCAAGTAATAGTTATCATTTGCTATAATGGATGGAGGGGCACACACATTGCCGATATTGACGATGCAGACCTCAAAGCTGGATGCCCCCTGAGTGTTGACCTGAACGGTAATCCCATACTCCGTATCGGTGAAGGTTTCACCGGGCAGCCAGATCGCCCCCGCGTCATTGACATCGATATTGCCATCTGGGTCCACAACCTGTGCGGGTTCTCGTCTGCCCGTATCAACCCGATGGATGATGACCCCCGTCCCGGGAATCGCAGCATCATAACCCGAGTTTTCAAAGCGGGCTTCCACGGTATAGAAATCTGTTGTGGAGCCGAAGATGGGGATCTTCGCCATCAGCAGGTTGATGGGGGAAACGGGCTGGTTCATGCGTTCCAAGGTCAGCGTCTGTGCCTCCCCGACCGAGACAGTGCTCACACGACCCCCTATCCACCCCCCCTGATACATATGATAAGCGATGGTATTGGGAGCAACGAGACCGTAAGTCGGATCAACGACTTTATAATTCTGCCCCCCGCTACTCATCACATCCCAGTGTGAATCATAAGGATACTGTCGGGTGGCTGGATTCCCCCCTGAATGTAGAAAACCGAATGTATGTCCGACCTCATGTGCGATTATCCCCACGTTGTTGTAGCTGAAGGGGGGGTTCCAAGTGATATTTATGATTGTATCGATCCCTTCGATTGTAAGTTGTGTCCCACCACCCAACGCGAAGTCAACATAAGGTCGATCAAATATCATGTTGAAACCTTCATAGAGACTGAAATCAAACGATGGGTCGGCGGCATCAATGCAATCCTGCGCCATCTGATTGTGTATGTCCTTCTGTGTATTCAGATTCATATTACGATTATAAGCATTTATACTATAAGTGCTCATAGGCTTGGACATCGTGATCCATTGGCCAATGTTGATTGAAACCACATTCACCTGCCCCAGCGACACTTGGTCCCAGTAGTGCTGGACACCAGGATAGGCATTACCCATCAAATCATCAAAATAGCTGGGAGGATGGGGCGGAGGGCCCGTTGAATCGCTAAAGCGGCACAATATCGTCAAATATTGGAATGTCCCGGTTGACCTAGGGTTGATGGTTGGGCTTTCTAAAGACGATGCCAGCTTTTCAATCGAATTGACCGAAAAGACCGGGGTGCCACTCTGGGGTGCCGGCATAAATGCACCATGAACCCGAACACGCTCTTGATTTTGAACCGTCATCCCAGCGGGCAGATCAAGCTCCGTTCGCTGACCGTTGTCATCATAGATAGAGGTGACGACCTGATACTCGCCACCAGAACCGGGGGCCGGGTCAAAGTGAAGAACGGTGATCTGGCCTTCGATGTAGGTGACCCCTTCCTGAGCGCTAACTGCGGTGCTGATGGCAATCACAATTAATCCAGTAAGAAATATATATTTTAGCATAATTCACCCTTTATGTAAATACTTCAATTGAGGATAGTATATCAGATTCCGCTATGATAGCAAGTCTGAGAAACTACTGAGGAATGGCGAAAAGAGCGATGATCTCTATTAATGCCAATGCTATGACATCCCAGCAGAGTCAAGACCGCCTGCATAGCGGGTGGCTTGCTTACTGTACCGTAAGGCACTCTTTCACTTCGTTCAAGCCGATGCACTGATTACCTGGCTAACCCTTAAAGGGGTCTCCATACTCTTTCGTACTGATTTTACCGTGTTTGTCTTGCTCTCGCACATACTTTGCGATGGCCGCCTCGTTGAGGCCTACTGTACTCACATAGTAACCTCTCGACCAAAAGTGACGGTTCCCATATTTGTATTTCAGATTCGCGTGACGATCAAATTATTGCCCTTGTGCCTTTCAGATATCCCATGAAACCCGATACATTATACTTCGGGGGGATCAATAGCAGCAGATGGATATGGTCGATGCGCGCATTCCCTTCCATTTGCACAAATCCTTTAAAATTTCTACGATGTTTGTTTTATATTGATTATCTTGCGGCGGCATTTCGGGGTAAACACGATATGATATTTACACGTCCATTTCGTGTGTGCTAAGCTTTTTGCCATGATTTCACTCCTTTTTAGGTAGTGGCTTGAACATCTGCCATCCTATAAGGAATTTCTTCTCCACCCGCTATGCTGCGGGTGGTTTTCTGTTTCGCGTCTTCGGCCCTCAACCCACTAAAGTGTCTAACAAAAGGAGCGAGCGATCCAAATCGGATCGCTCGCTGGTTGCTCCCCTTCGGGGTGCTATTTGACTGTGAACACATCACCCACAGCCCAGCCAAACGAGGCGCCGGCGGCACTATCTCCCACCGTACCTCTCGCCTGAACGTACCAACTATAGGTGTCTGGGGCAAATGAGGAGATGTCCAAACTTAAGTTACAGGTGCTGTCGGCTGTCGTGCAGCCCAGTTTATCTGCTGTGTAGGTCTGGAAGTGGGCTTCGGTGATACCCTCCTCCTTCACCGTCCCGACCCAGATCCGATAGCTGGTAGCATCCGAGGCCGTCCTGAAGGAGAGGGTGGCTGTGCTGCCTGCCAATGAGCTAGACAAGTTCGTTGACAAGCCTGGCCCAACCGTCACCAGGGCACCAGCCCACCCCAGGTTTTGGATACCGTTTGGCGCGAAGCCGCCCGAGCTCCAGGGCTGGACATAGAAATGATAGGTTCCAGGATCGGCAGGGGTGGGTGGGGTAAACCGACAGGTCAAGCCATTACAGAGGGAGAAGGTCTTTTCCTCCCAATCGAAGAACAGCGGCTCATTGCCCCCATCGCTAATGTACAGACGGTAGTAGAGGGCGTCGGCATCGTCTGTCCACACAAATTGGGCTGGGGAGACACTGTTATCGACCCGGAACCCACGGGGCAGGTCTGGCCGAGGGGGATCGACCGTGAATTTCTTTTCCCCACTCAGTTCCCACGGTGAATTGTCATCAATGTAGGATTGGACATAGAAGCTGTGTTCGCCCTTGACCAGCCCCCAGGTGGGCATGGTCTTGCCCAAAACACCCGGTGTTGTCTCGGGGTAGGGCAAAGCACAGCCAAGCCCCGAACAAATGCTGGATGCTTCGAACCAGTCGTCATAGATCACCGTCTGATCTTTGACAACAACCAGACGATAGTATGTCCCTGGAACAGTGGTCTGTCCGGCCTGGGTGGTGTGGTACCATGTGAACACTGGCTCGGTGGGGCTACTGACCAAGGATCCAGTCAAGGCTAACAGTTGTGGAGCAGGTTCCGGGGTAATCCCCACAAAGATGCTGACTGTGGTGATGTTGCTCTTCTGGTCGCCATTATAGACCGAATAGGTGAAGGTATCGCCCCCTTGGAAGCCGGTGTTGGGGGTATAGATAAATGAACCGTCCGGGTTCAAGGTCAGGTGTCCATTCGACACATTCGTTTCCAGGATCGCCGTCAGGTTGTCGCCAGTGTCATTGTTGAGAACCCCATCGGCTGCATTGACATTGAGGGCTGTGGCCGCCGCCGTCAAGTAATAGTTATCATTTGCTATAATGGATGGAGGGGCACACACATTGCCGATATTGACGATGCAGACCTCAAAGCTGGATGCTCCCTGAGTGTTGACCTGAACGGTAATCCCATACTCCGTATCGGTGAAGGTTTCACCGGGCAGCCAGATCGCCCCCGCGTCATTGACATCGATATTGCCATCTGGGTCCACAACCTGTGCGGGTTCTCGTCTGCCCGTATCAACCCGATGGATGATGACCCCCGTCCCGGGAATCGCAGCATCATAACCCGAGTTTTCAAAGCGGGCTTCCACGGTATAGAAGTTCGTTTTGGAATTGTTGATTGGGATCTTCGCCATCAGCGGATTGATGGCCGAAACTGGCTGATTCATCCGCTCTAACGTCACCGTCTGTGCCTGCCCTGTTGGGATGATCACCCGGCGATTGTCGATCCAGTTTAACTCATCCATATGATAAGCGATGGTATTGGGGCCGACTCTGCCATAAGTGGGATTAATGATTTTCCGGTTCCTACCACCACCGCTCATCACGTCCCAGTATGAATCATAGGGGTAGCGTGGGGCGGCTGGATTACCCGACGAATGGGGCAAACCGAGTGTATGCCCGACCTCATGCGTTATTACTTCCACATTGTTGTAACTAAAGGGTGGGTTCCAGGTGAGGCGGAGAAATTGACGTTCACCTTCAATGGTAATCTCCCCCCACCCTCCCCGTGCGTAGTTCTCATAACGCCGATCAAAGATCAGGTTCAAACCGTCATAGGGGCTAAAATCAACCCAGGGGTCGGCAGCGTCAATGCAATCCTGCGTTACCTGTTTGTGTTTGGCCCTGCTCCGGCCACTCCCCCTCATGTCATAAGCGCTTCTAGGATGGGGCATGGTGAACCATTGGCCGATGGTGGTTGAGATCACATTGAACTGCCCTAGCGATACCTGGTTCCAGTAGTGCTGGACACCGGGATAGACGCTGCCCATCAAGCCATCAAAATAGCTAGGAGGACGGGGCGGGGCACCCGTTGAATCGCTATAACGACACAACACCGTCGCATATCGCAGTGTCTTGGTGGCGCTTGGGCTTTCTAAAGGCGATGCTAGCTTTTCGATCGAATGGACGGAAAAGACTGGAGTGCCACTTTGCGGTGCTGGCATAAATATGCCATGTACCCGGACACGCTCTTGATATTGAACGTCCATCCCGGCAGGAAGATCAAGTTCTGTTTCCTGACCGTTGTCATCAACGAGGGAGGTGATGACTTGATATGTCCCACCGGAACCGGGAGCCGGATCAAGATAAAGAACAGCGATCTGCCCTTCGAGATAGGTGACTCCTTCTTGGGCGGTGACTGCAATACTGACTATGATTATAATTAGGCTAATAAAAAACAACTGCTTTAACACAATAATATCCTCGGCTAGATATTTCCTGTAGATAGGATAACATGGACTTTAGATAATAGTAAAGGGGAAGATCTAAAGTCATGGTGATAAAAAGTCTATGACGATGATACCAAGCATAGACACAAAGCCTTGGGACATGTGGAAAACATTGATGTGCCAGATCAACGTAGGTTGAATACGGGGACTTGGGTGATGGAGTTGGCTTTGGCGGTGGGTACGGCGATGATGCGTGATTCGTCGCGGTGGTCGAGTGCCAGTGTGGTAAAAGGAATGACACGCTCCCAGCGCTTCATTTGTCGGAGGGGTTTAGTTACCAATTTAAGGATGAGGGCTTCAATTGTCCACCAGTCACGTTGTGTCTTGAAGTGCTGTGCCAATATCAGTGGCATTGTGCGCTTCAGGCGCGGAAAGTGATCATGAAGTTGGTTGTAATGGACTTTGGCTCGTGCCTGGACATCGGCGGGATAGGCTGTTATGCGTGATTGCAGGTGATGATGGTAGACCTGGGGGGGCATCACGTCGATTTCTGCCCGTCGGATACCACGCCGTCCGCTTTCGTCAGTCAGGTCAGTAACGGTGATTTTTGACACCGCAATCTGATCATCGGGCAGGGGAAACGCCTTGATGGAACGTGCGCCAACAAAGACACCATCACCCCAGCCCCTGCCTTTGGACATGGCCTGCCGCCAGATAGTTTTTAGGATGGCTTCACTATAATCATCGGTAGCGGAGGTGAAATTATAGCCACGATGTTGTCCCTCAAAAACATATTCGATGACAAGTTTGCTCATGCAAATTCTCGTTTGTTGCGGGCTTTGGGCCGGATCAAGTTGAAGAATTCTTTCATCATTGATTTGACGCCCCGGCCTGTATAGAGGCTGCCAAAGGTGATGGCATATTTATAGCCGACACGATCTGCCTGGGCATTGAGGCGCTTCTGCTCATTTTTGAAGTTGGACATAATATCATCCAATGACATGTCATGGGCCCATAGGTCTGATTTGTTGACAAGGACGAAGAAGGCTTTCAGGTGTTTGGCGGTATCCGGTTCGTCGTCAATCATCTGCATGACGAAATTCCAGGCGTCCTTCTGAACATGGACATCGGTATGATCCATCACGAAGATAATGCCGCGCGGTTGGGCATCGCGGAAGAGGTCAACCCAATCGGTTTCCCACATGGCATATTCGCCACCGACATCCCGGATGGGTTTAATCTTCATATGGGTGTCGCCGATCTTGGCGGTAAAGTCGCCGATAGGGTCGCCGCCGGCTGCCGTTGGATCAGGGACCATGTCCTGAATATCATTCATGTTATTTTTCAGCCATTCGATAAGGGTGGATTTTCCAACCTGGCGGGCGCCCAGGACAATAAAGGGCAAGCCCGCGATGCGAATATAGAAAAAGTCTTCTAGCGTGCTGACCCCTGATGACACGGTGCGTGTGACTGTTGTAATGGAGCCAACGACAACAGTAATGAATGTATCCAGAATATTTGCCATGGGTGTTTCTTTCGTTTCTTGTCACATTTACTATTCTATACGGATCAACTGTTGGAAAGTTGCCAGTGTTTTGTCTATGATCTTAGACAAGACTGAATTCTGGTTTGGGTTAGTATATAATGACAAATGTATCTTGAATAAGCGAGTTGCTGATGCGGAACAAGTCATTTCGATCAAGGGGGCTGTGGATTGGCCTCATTTTATATGCTGTTGTGCTGGTCGCGGGTGTGAATGAGGCGCAGAGTGATCCAATAGACTTGACAGTTCCTTTTGCAACCGATAGCAGGCAGCAGGTCATTGTGCGCTTCAAGCAAGACCCCATCATTGAGTTTGGTAATTCGGTTTACGGTTACAGCATCCAATCGGCTTCAGATCAACTGCTGGATACGATGAGCGTGGCGGGTGTTGAGGTCAGGGAAATACAGCGTTATCAAACTATTCCCTATATGGCGATGCAGGTTGATGCGGCAGGTTGGGCGGCTTTGCAGAATGATCCCAATGTGGAAGTGGTCATGTTGGATCGCCAGCATGAGCTTGCCGTTTGGGATACCAATCAGATTCTGGGTGTGCCGCAAGTCTGGCAGCAGAGTTATGATGGTACAGGTTATGCGATTGCGGTGATGGATACCGGAGTCGATACAACGCATCCGGTCTTTGGTGCGCCGAACAAGGTGCTGGCAGAAGCCTGTTTTTCTACCAACGGGACGGACGGGGTGACTGTGGCGACCTGTCCGAATGGGGGTGATGAGCAGATCGGGCCGGGGGCGGCCGAACCGCCCTCTGATGCAGCCTGTCTGACTTGTTATCATGGCACACATGTGGCCGGGGTTGCGACAGGCAATGGCGACTTGATCTCGACTCCGCAAGGCATGACCGAGACCTTTCGGGGGATTGCGCCAGGGGCTGGCCTGGTTGCCATTAACGCCTTCTCACTCAAAACGACCAACCGCACTTCAACGGCCTTCGATAGTGATATCATCGCAGCGTTAGAATACATCCTACAATTGGTCACAGATGGCCCAGATGGAAACCCGACAACCGATGACGCGTTGCCGATTGCTGCCGTGAACATGAGCTTTGGTCAGAGTTACTATTCGGCGCATTGTGATACGGCTTCGACTTATCCCTATTTTGATCTGGTCAATCAACTGCGCAGTCTGGGTGTGGTGACGGTTGCGGCAACGGGGAATCAGAGTTTTGAAAGTGGTATTTCATTCCCAGCTTGTCTCTCGAATATTGTGGCGGTTGGGGCGTCAGATGCCAGTGTTGGTCCGGAGATCGTCGCGTCATTTTCCAATACGGCGCCGATTGTTGATTTGCTTGCGCCTGGTGTTTCGGTTACATCATCTGTGCCGATTGGAACCGGACAGGCTGGGACTAACTATCGTACGGGCAACGGTACATCCATAGCGACACCCTATGTTGCGGGGGCGTTTGTTCTGTTGAAGCAGCGTTTCCCAAATGCGAGCTGGGATGATCTGCTTGATCAACTGAGTATGACGGGTGTGCCTTTAACGGATCATAACGTCACAAGTTCGCGGATTCAGGTAGATAAGGCGCTGCAATTGGCTGATCCTGAATTAGTGGAGCCGCTAGGCGTGATTGTCGATCAGCAGCCTATTTTTACTTGGAAGCGGATGCCGCTCATTGAGCGTTATGACGTGCAGGTGTTTGATGCGGTCACCAATGTGAGGGTGCTGCTAGTCCAGGATTTCACGGCCTGCAGCGGTGATGTCTGTGGTTTTGGCGGTGGGACATTGAGCAATGGACGTCCGTACTACTGGACAGTGCAAGGGAGGAACGGCAGTCTGGTGAGTGCCGTCGTTCAAGGTAATTTTGAGATCAAATTTAATCTACCGAATGGCACCATCATTGACGATACACCTGATTTCGTTTTTAAACATAATTCCTTCGCGCAGCGCTATGAACTTGAAGTGACAGATACCATGACGGGAAGCGTGCTGCATCAAGCCCTGTATGATGCGGCGGCAGTGTGCCAGAATTCGATCTGTACAATCAATCCACAGGTACAATTTGGCATTTATGTTGGAGATCGTGCCCTGTCCTGGCGGTATCGGACGGAGGGCGGGGGCTGGAATGGGCCATATGCCTTCACTGTGCGTGCACCGGCAACGTTGCCAGTTGCGCCTATTACGAACATTGAGGGTACGGCTACGGTTGATGTGAACTTGTTGACTGATGGGATTAACACCGCCCAGTGGTATCGGCTCTTTATCTATGCGCATGACATTCAGCAGATCGTTTTTGATCAATGGCTGCATACTGCCGAGGCGGATAGCTGCACAACAACAACCTGCACCTTTACTTTAGACACCCCTCTTTATAATAACCTAGCCTATACTTTGTATGTCAACGCCTATACCGAGGATTTGGGCTACAGTGCCTGGAGCATTGGACAGGAGTTTGCGGTTCATGCCCCTGCACCTTCTGTTGATTGGCTGCGGGTTTTGGGTGTGCATGACCGGGTTGTTTTGGGGCAGACGACCACCACCCGAACCCCCTGTATCCTGACGGGACATTCGCAAGCCTGTGGGCAGGCACTTCCTTATGTAGAGGTGGCCTATGATGTGGGCGGCTATTCCGGTGAATGGTTGCGTATTGTGGTCTATGAGCCTGATTCTAAGGCAATTGTACATGATAAATGGGTGAATGTTCGAGATGATGTGACCTGCAATCATTCCGTTGATTTGGGTGGGCAGCCTGGAACAAGCTGTATTCATCTGCTGACTGATTATCCAGGTACTGGAAACTACATCATCTATGTCAGCAGCTATGGCTCTGGCGGCTATAGTACGGGTGGAATCGTGGGCTACACCAATCCAGATGATACCAAACACAAGGCCTATTTTACGATTGGTCTACTGGATATGCAGGTCACAGGGCTGGCAACGACAACCTCGATACCGTATGTCAAGACGGGTGGTATGACTACCAGTATGGTTATCTCTGGCGAGGTGACATTCAGTTGGGATCATGAGCCGTCGGCCTTGTGGTATCATCTAAAAGTTGATCAAGATGGCGGGGCCTATTTTGATAAATGGTACAAAGTTGGAACAGACGTTATCTGTGTATCTGGGCGCTGCTCACTGCTGACAGATCAAGAATTCGTGAACGGCCAGTATGAATGGACAATGGGCTTTTGGGATGGCAAGCTGAGTAGGGAAAGCCAGATGGCACAGTTTGGAATCCAGGGTGACAGGGCAGATTTGCCTGTCATCAATGAGTTTGCCGTATCGGTGAGTGAACTGATTGAATCGAATACTGCTCCTCAATTTGAATGGTCTCATGTTGAAAATGCCACCTGGTATCAACTGTATGTCCAGACAGCAGCGGGCGAACAGGTCATTCTAGAGGATTATCGTGCGTTGGATATATGTAGTCCGACGATCTGTGAAGTCGCGCCGCATGTTCATCTGACAGATGATTTGTACAAATGGTATTTGCGGGCTAGGGGGTCGGGTGGAGCCAGCCTAGGTGGTATTAAGAATACAGGTTGGGTTGGGCCAGGAACCTTTACGATGAGTGGTACAGCTACTGGACAGCCGACCAGCATCGCGCCGACCAATAAAGTGTTGGATACTAGTTATCCGACCTTTAGGTGGAACACGGCAACGAATGCTAGTTGGTATCGACTCAAGATTGTGGAACAAGCAACGGGCAATATTGCCTGGAATGAATGGTATTATTTGCCAGCCGAAGCGTGTCTGGGAGATGTATGTGAAATCACCTTAGCAGAGCCACTGGCGAACAGCCCTGCGTATATCTGGACAGTGACACCTTATGGTGCAGCGGGTATGGGACGGCCGTCGTTTGAGCGCTTCTTTGCCATTAGTGCTGAGACGGCTGAAATTGCTGGACTACTTGCGCCAATTCATGATGTGGTTGTGCCCAATACGATAACCTTCCGTTGGCAGAAGGTTTATGCCATCTGGTATGGGCTGGATGTGCTGGATTCAAGCGGGAACGTTGTGTTCTCCCAGTGGTATCCGGTTGAAGACCTGAAGTGTGATACAGAAGGTTGTTCTGTTTCGCTGGATGCTCAGGCGCTGGCAGGTGGAACCTATAGTTGGGCCGTTTCGACCTGGGTTCCTGCCAATGGCACAATAGTCACGACCAGTTCATCGGCTACTTTTATAAAGCTGTAGATTAGGCTTTGGAATCTTTATTTGAGGGTAGGATGTCTTTGACGGCGAGTTTGAATCCTGGTAGGATGTTGCCGCCGTCAAATGTGTCGGCCTGTCCGAGGGTAATCACTCGTTGACCAGGATGATGCACAGAGATTTCGGTTTCCTCTGGGTCTACTAGGATGACAACTGTGCCGGCTGCCAGGTAGTTGCTGACCTTGATTGATATGTTACGCCGAGTATCGGTGGGGGAGATAACCTCGACGGCAAGATCGGGTGGATTCGGATTGTAACCACTGCGTGCCAATTCTGGTTGCCGTTCTTTGCTGATAAAGGCGACATCAGGCGCATAGCGCTCACCAGAGACTTGATAGCCGCCTTGCTCACCTGTGACATAACCAAGATTGTTGTCTTCGACAAATGCTGCCAAGCGTCGGTTGAATCTAGACGCAATATAAGACGAATATGGATTGGATGGCACTTCGACAATCTCCCTACCGATAAACTCAAAAAGACGATCAGCATTTTCGGGTTGATTTACAAACTCATCAAAGTCTTCAACTGTTAAGGGCTGTGTTTGAATGACCATCGCCAATCTCGAATTTTGATTATCAATCTTTCCATTATACATCAGACATATGAATAACTGTTAGTGGTGGATGCCCATGAGATGGGTGAGGAGGGTTGAGATTCGGGGCCAAAGCGTGACCGCATGGTTGTTGCTGCGGCACAACAAAAAAATGGCAGCAACAGGGGAGTCGGCGAACAGGCGGAAAACCAGGCAAAAACGACGAGAAATGGCAGTCAAAAGAGTCTCCAAATGGGTTAGTCAACAGTCGATACAACCTCAGTGTAGCTGAAAACGTGTGATGTGGCAGAACGTATATTCTATAATTTTACTCAAATTGTCAAGTTCCCTCCAGGCCATTCAGTTGGGGCTAGTTGAGGGCGTTCACAGAAACCCCGTTATGATAGCCGAAGTCAAATGAGCAATGCTGAGATTTTGACGGGTGGTAGCTGAGAACCATCATGAGCGTCTGTTGGGCGTGCTGGACAGGGTGAACTTTTCATCGTAGATGCCCGCTGTCGCAAGCTGCAAGGCTAGGCATTTGTGGGCTAGTGTGCCAGCAAAGACGAGTATTTCTTCGGCTGGCACTTGCCCCACATGGAGTTCCCGTCCAACATTTACTCTCGCCTTGGCCGGAAGGCAGTCAGGTCGTGGGGGACAAAGGCTATATCAGTGACAAGAATCAACAGCTGGCGTCTATTCATGGACACATTCGGCTTGTTCCCCGTCAACGACGGAAGATGGCAGGCAATACACCCGAAGATGCACGCTTGAGCCAGTATTTTCGTCCTGGGATCGAAATGCTTTTCAGCCAGCTAGAGAAGATGGGTGTTCAGCGACTTCATGCTCGCACTAACTCGCTCAAATAGCAATCACCGTAGAATGATTTATAATCTGATGATTGGGTTCCATGAATTTGGATAAAATAATCTTATCATATAGTTATGAGGAATGTGTACCATGCGACAAAAGTTTTCGTGGGAACATGCCCTGGCCTTGATGGTGATGGTATGCTTGGTTTTTGTCGTTGCAGGCGCAGTTTTGGCTCAAGAGGAACCAGGTAGCGAAGCAGCAATCCCGTTGTTTGAGCTGACGGATGCGGGAGATACACACACGACAGTTCCCTTTAATTCTGTTAATACAATTAGCAATGGCCCGGCCAACCTCGCTTCTAATGATGTGACGACCGTACTGACGCCAACGTATAGTTGGCATACGATAACAGGCAAGGGCAGGGTCACTTATGATTTTGAACTCTATAATAGTTCGGATGTCGTGATCTCGGCTGGGTTAACACTTACGATTGCACCCGGCGCGACCCCCATGAGCAGCCAGATGGGGTTGACAGTCACACAACACAACCGCCCCTGAACTCGCTGACGGGAAATGGTATCTGTGGCGTGTGCGTGGCAATGATCAGGATGGTGCTGGCCCTTGGTCACAAGCTGCCGTTATTGTTGATGTGCCGATAATTTCACCTGTGGCGAATTCACAAGTTGCGGTGACGACTCCCATCATCACTTGGCCACATGGCACGCGGTTTGAGTTCTATCGATTATACATCCTGGCTGCGCCTGCTACGAATATGAAGGACACTCGTGTTGTTGCCGATGAATACTTTGCTGCCAGCGACTATAATCGGGATGGTATTTTTTTGAAGGGCGTATGTTCTCATGGACAATGTAAAACGCAAACAGCAGCCGAACTGTATCCGATTGAACTTATCCCGAACGATGTGATTGTATCAGTCCACGTTCAGGGACTTGATGTGGCGTATTCTACCATTGATTTTGTCCCAGATGACCCCCTCTTAATCACCAACTTCATAATCAAGCCATTGCAAAACGTGAGGACGACGATTAATGGTGCAGGACAGGGGCGGCCTGCATTGGACGCTGATGTGCCGCAACTTCTGCTTGAGCAACTCACTGGGCTGACAGGTACTTTCTCGCCGGATATGTATCGTCTGGTTAGTTTTAGTGAGAACACAGCTTATAATGATCTCTTTAGGTGTTGTTGACCAATCCACTATCCCAACGGCCTGTGACTCCAATAATCGATGTGGGCTTGTTCCAGCCTCTGGTGAGTACAAACTGCACTATGCAGGTCAGTTTGACCTTTGTGCGCGGGCATATGTGGCGGCGGTTAATAGCTATACACCCTGGAGTATTGTGAATACATTTACAATAGATCAGAGCAATACACCCTTACCAACTGCTTCGACAATTGAACTGTTGGGCATGTATGAAACGATCGGCAGTGGCCCAACACCAGATGTCAAGTCAGATGTGGCGACCTGGCAATTATGTAGCGGCATTTCAGGGCCGGCACCAAACGATCCAGTTTGTAGCTCCAGCCGCCCGATCCTGCATATTGGGATCAATAAGGGTAGGATACACGGGCAACTATATCCGGGTGTTGGGTTGGGATCGTACAATGCTTCAGATGGTTTATGATAAGTGGCACGTTGTAGATATACCAGAAAAAGGCGATCCAATGGGCGTCTTCTGGGAATGTAGAGAAAATACGGGTGCACAGGCCGATGGAGGATTTGCCTTCCCTGACCTGACGTGTTTCTTCCAGCCGGGTGTTTTGCTAAAAGATGGGGGGTTACCAAAAGGTCACGATTACATCTGGTATTTGACCAGTTACGGCCCAACAGGTGATGCAGTTGGAGGTATCAAGGGCTTTACCAATCCGAACAGTGCCGATGGTGATCCGAACGATCTTGCCAAATTCCGTATTGCGGGGCCAGTTGGTCCAATCTGGAGTGGGCTTTAATATCATTGTGCCGGATGATCTGACCGCAACCATGGTAAGCAAGGGCATAGTCGGCGTGACACAGACCATCATCACAGGTGAACCGAAATTCTTCTGGGATCATATTCCATCGGCCACCTACTATGAACTGAACGTGACTGAGACCTCATCGGGTACGCTGAAAAACGCAGGTGGTATCTCTGGTACAAACTGGTTTGCTGTTGGGAACGGCCCCAGCAAGATTCCATATGACAATGATATTTGCTCGTTTACCCCCCCCACCAGGCAGCAACTTCTTTGTCCTCAGTGGACAACATCGAGTTGAAGTGAGGTACTGGAATGGTGCTTTGAGCGCTGCTACATCTGTCACGATGAATGTCCCAGGATTGACGTCGACTGCGCCTGCCGTTAACGCGGGTATGGAAGTCTATGTGAACGAGAACCTAACCGGGACAATTACGCCGCGCTTCCGTTGGCAGCATGTCCAGGGCAACACTTGGTATAACGTGAATGTCAAAGGTGCGCTGGGTAAAAGTATCTGGCAGATGGCTGCGGGCGTTGATGGGGTGTGGTTCCGAGCGTATGATATCTGTGCCATCGACTCATCTGTAAATGCCATTATGTGTGATGTCCGGCCTGATCTGAAGTTCTTCTTGCCAGAAGACACCAACACCTTTACCTGGCAGGTTTCAGCGTTCGCACCGGGCAACACCAATATTGCTACAAGTAGCTGGGTCTCGTTCACAACCAATCCAGCGGCAACTGGACGAGCAAATCCACTTTATCCAGCCGTTGCCAGCCCACCAGTCACAAAGGCGTTGACGGATACCAATCAAATCCAACTGATCTTTGAGCGTGCGCCAAATGCGTCGTGGTATGAATTTCTTGTCGTCCGTAAAGATTCCAAGGGTAACTACATCTTGCCTGCAGAATACAATAAATGGCATTACTTGCCTGAACCTGGAAAGTATCAATATCCGGCGGGTACGAAGAACCGTTGTGGAGGTACGTTTACGGTCAATGGTCAGACCTTCAAGGGGGATAAGGTCTGCCGCGTTGTTCCGACTCATCTCAACTTACAGGGTCATGAAGTGCCGTTGCAGTTGTGGACAAACGGAAACTATGAGTGGTGGATACGTGCTTATGGCCCGAATGGTCTGAATGAGGTGGATTCCGCCAGCCTGGGATGGGCAGGGCCCTATCCGTTCGATTTAGATGTTGGCTCGATGGCAGCTGTTGATGTAACAACAATCCGCAATCAGGATGGTGTTCTGCTGGATGGTGCGATAGTTGGTGCTGTTACAGGCATTCAGTGGGATGCGGTTGAAATAGCACAATCGTATCTGGTTCAAGTCTTCAAGGATGATCCAAGTGGCTTGATTACCAATGTTGATAAGGTTGTTGAATACTTCGTATTCCCATCGGATGCAGGATGTGATCTGGCCCAGGGCCTGGGAATCTGTAAGACGATGGTTCCCAGTACGACGGCTGTTGATCGCTCCTCGAATGGGCGCTATCAAGTTAGGATTGGCACATGGTCGTTGGCTGCCTACGATGGTGATCAGATGAACTGGATTTACCCAGCACCGGGTCAGCAGCAATACGCCACCTTCTTCAAACCATAATTTGCTAAGGATCTATCCGAGTTCATTACGATTAATGAGGGGATTGAGCAGGGTGCGTAGGGGGTTGGTTGGGACGCAGGGAAAGGCAGGATTTTCTCTGGGGCGAAAATCAAGCAGCGTGATCCTGACGGGAGGAGAGCCATCAGTTGGCTCTGTTCCTAACTGCATCACGACCGCGAGGCTTGATGTGGGTCGTCATAATCAGAACACCTGCCGACCCCTTATCCTGGAACTGCTGAAGGTGCCCCGTTTGTCCACTAACCGATGCAACCTTGCGGCTTGTTTGCCATGATCCGTTTGGCTCCCTTTTTGTGTTCTTTTATTTGTGCTGATACACGTCCATCGCGATGCCGATGTCGTAATGGTCTTGTGTTGTCCCCGCTACCAGACTCGGCTTTGGCTTCTGTGTCCTGCAAATCGCTCAGAGCATATAACCATAACACAGGATACCCGTCAGATGTGTGTAACTTATTGATGGCCCACAGGCATAACCCAATTTACGCAAATTGCATTCCAGTGTAAACGGATGGCTGTGGACTGCTGAGGGGCGTGATACATCGAATTTGAGTCTTCGTCTCGTTGAAAAATTATTCGTCGGCTTTAACTCATCTGATAAGTTTCCAAACGAGTTATCGGTAGATGGGAAGAGACAACATGGGTTGAGTTAGTTGTCTTGTGAGCTCTGTGATATCAGTATTTTGACTATTTGCTGGATACAGCACTTAGTTAGGTAGGTATTAGCTTATAAAGAGTTGAGATAGATAGTAACCAATACAGTTTGTAATTTGGCTATTATTTTGAATTTCCAAGAGCTATCAAATACAGTTTCTTGTTTGTTTATAATAGATATAATAAATATATTCTGATGAGATTGTAACGATTTTATAACCATGTTATGTGGGTTCATGATGTTCAAATAGGTAGTGTTTTGACAAATTTTGCCTATAATTAAAGAGGGAAGCTGTGTCCATTGTTGGGCATTGTTTGCGATTTAGATCTATATCTAAGAACTGAGGAGTATCATATGCGCAAATCTTTTAGTTGGAGGCATGGCGTTGCAATTGTGGCGGCGTTGTGTCTGATGTCTATTGTTGCAGGTGCGGTCATGGCACAAAACGGGCAGGAACTTGACCCGGTTGAACCTGACGCAAGCGCATCTGTTCCGTCCTTTGATTTGACAGAATTGGGCGATGCTGCTGCGGTCAGCGTTTTCCCGATTGAAGCTTCGTCTCTTGCGCCACAAGCATTGAGCCCAACATTTAAGATAACCCCAAACCTATCATCAACGGTTATCAGCACTACTCCACTTGTGACGTGGGCAGAAAACGATCCAACTGTGAGTTGGTATCGTTTGCTTGCTGCGGCTTACGATCCTTTAGATAATAATAAGTTTGCGGTCTCATGGGATCAGTACTATCCCACGAAAAACGTGAGTGGTGCAGAAGGTATTTGTGACACCAATGGGTTATGTCAGGTAAGGCCGAATACGGATTTAACCTTTGGATTAGCTCAATATGCAGGTGTATCAACAGCTCCTGTGATTTTGGGTGATGCCAGGGTTGATCTGTACATGCTAGCCTTTGGCCCCGCGCCAAACTACACCCTCTTGACAAATTTGAGCACACTCGCGCCATTCACGTCATTCCCCATTAAGGCTCCAAGTGTGACGATTGATGTCAACGGTGGCCCGAACCCAACAGTTCCAGGTGCAAGTGTCAATCGTGTTGGACAAGGTGTTAAACAGTATCAGCCAGCCAGCGTTGTGACGTTGCCAATGACCACCACGATATACCATGACTTTTATCGGATAGCTGCCGTCCAATCTGGCCAGATTACATTCGATAGTTGGTATCGAGTTAAGTCTCCTGCGAGCACGACCGTCCCCTGTGTTGATGGTAGTAGCAAGGTAATCCCTTGTGTTCTGGAGCAAGTGGATAATAAATACTTCATCCAGGGTGGCCAGATGGCGTTTTATGTTCAAGGTTATAACAGTACCCTCAATGCCTTTTCACCATGGGCCTCCGCGGGTAGTCATACGATCCCGACAGTTGCACCTCCAGCAAATAGCATTGTTGTCGCAGGCTTATATGAAGACATCGGTGGTAATCCTCTAAGCTTGACCTCGACCTGGACACCCTGTGCTACGAGTGGTTCGAGCGTAACCTGTAAGTCTAGCCAGCCATATGTCCACATTGCGTTGGATCAAAATGGCGGGTTCTCTGGTAATTGGATCCAGATAATCAGTATCAAGAATAGCCAGACAATCACTTCCAACACATGGTTTGAACGTAATGGTCAGAATAAGTTCCCACTCTTGCCAGCAAACGATACAAGTTCTCTCCAGTGTGGTAGCAACTATGGTGGCCTTGGGCTGACCACGACCTGTTTCTTCCGCCCAAGCTCACAAATTCGCTTGGAGAAGGGTGCACAATATGGACTCTGGTTGCGTGGTTATACCACAAGTCTCAATAATCAATTGTCTGGATTTGTCAATCAGAACTTCAACATTGCGCCCTCGAGTGAAGCGACAGGTGTGAAGGTTAGCACAGTGTTTGCTCTGACTGGAACCTTCCCAGATTCGAGCGCGCCAAGCTTTACGAACACACTCATCACAAATGCCCCAGTGATTTCCTGGGATGAAATTCCACAGGCCGAATGGGTCTTGCTGAGAATTTCAAATCCTGCTAACCAGCTCATATGGCAGGGCGAAATCCAAGGTTGGGTTTCTACCAAAGATCCACGTATCAGATGTCAAGGCGGGGTTTGCAGGTTCTTCGACACAAGTACCAGCGGACCAATTCTGACGAATGGTGCTTATTTCCTGTCATTCGGCTACTACGATGGCGATGTGAGTTCAAACGCGGTGACACCGTTCAACATTTCTTCACCAGGCCCGCAGCCTCCGGCCCTTGATAAGATGGTGGTTTCGAATAACGAGAACCTCGTCGGCACACTGATCCCTGATTTTGAATGGCCTCACAGCCAGGGTAACAACTGGTACGAGCTTTCAATCACGGATGCAACGAATACGAAGGTGTTGTACAACAAATTCTTCTGGGCGAATAACATTTGTCGTCGGGTTCGTAAATTGGCTGGAACCATGTATGTCAACCAAGTGCTTTGTAAAGTTGACGGCCTGAGTGCGGGTATCTTCACCACAGCTGGTGACTTCAGTTGGGCCGTTGGTGCCTATGCAGGTAATAACACCAATGCGACCAGCGGTCGCGCCACCTTCAATGTTAGCAACGTGCCAACTGGCGGAAGCTCAGTGAGCGCTGTCTGGCCGTTGACCACCTCCACTACCCTGACCGCCACCAATATCCCAACTTTCGCCTTCACGCCAGCGGATAATGCCAACTGGTATGAGGTGTACATCGGTCTACCAGGGTCGAATAACACATATGAGACGATCTTCCATAGTTTTGTCAACAAGTCAGCAGCCAAAGATTGTCAACCAGGGCAGACATACGGCACCCTTGATAATGGTTCTGGCCAAGTTATGAGGACAACGACAGTGCCGACCTGTTTGATGCCGTATGCTCCGAACGGGCCGCTATTCTCTGGTTATAATCAACAACTGTGGCGAAACGGCACCTATGAATGGTGGTTGAACCCACTTGGCCCGACCACATCTAGTGCCAATTGGAAAAAGGTGTCAACCTTTGAGGTTAGCGTGCCAAAGTCGGATCCAGTAGATCATACCAAAGTCATGGTCAATGGTACGGTGATTGGTAGCGGTGGTGTAACAGCTTTGTCTCAATTGACTAACGTCCAATGGACGCCGGTACACCTGCGATTTGGCGGTCAACCGTGGCTTTACCAGGTCGAGATATGGGACTCTGCAGCAACGGGTGTAGCGTTTAAAGGGCCACTGTACTCTGACTTTATCGGTGCTGGTCAATTTAAGGATCAGTTCGGTAACGGAAGCTGTGGTAATACCGTTTGTAGAGCCAATATCCCATCGAGCGTCAATGCAAGTTTCAGCCCATATGGTGTTTATGAAGTCCGTATTGGTGCCTTTGGCCAGGGTAACAAGTTTACGACGAATCCACTCTTCATTCAGTGGTCCTATCCAGCGGATGGCGATCCTCAGACCGCCAAGTTCACCAAACTGTAAACACCGTTTACAGACCATAACAAAAAGCTACCGGAATTACTCCCGGTAGCTTTTTTGATTAGACGCTTTAGCGCGTTGAGCACCGCAGGTGCGAAACAGAAAACCGCCCACTATGCAGGTGGAGAAGAAATGCTGATAGCCAACAAGAAGACACTCCGCGTAAGATGGCAGGTGTTCAAGCCACCACCAGACAAGGAGTGTAATCATGAGCAAAAGTCTAGCATACACAAAACAAGTGTTGTCGGGATTCTGAAAGACCTGTGTAAATGGAAAGGTGTGGAAATCATTGAAGGCAACGCAAGGATCGATCATACCCATCTGCTGGTATCATAGCCCAATATGTGCGCGAACAAGAGAAACACGATCAGATGATAGTACAAAAAAAGCAGAAGACCCCTTTAGGGGTTAGCCAAGTAATCGGTGCGTCGGCTTAGAGCACCTTGAGGTGCGGCAAGTAACAAGCCCTTATAGGGCTAGGCCAAGCCACCCGCTATGCGGGTGGTCCATAGTGCTGGGAAGTGCTGAATTTCGTGGAAGAACTTGACAATTTGGGTAAGCCCTGAGTTTTGCCATCATCGGCCGCCCCGCCCGAACGCAGAACATATATTCTGCAATGCGTTCACCCAAATCAACTCTTTTTCAGGTACACTCAGGTCGTATCGACACACTTGGAGACCGTTTTGACTGCCATTTCCCACTACTTCCTACCGATTCTCCCCGGCTTTCCGCCGCCGTTTTTTTGTTGCGTGGCGGCGGCAACTCATGGACAACTATGCGATTCACCACTTCCTAGTGCTGTTTTTATTTGCTACATATTAGGTATCTTGATACCATTGGAGATTGTTCTATTAAACTGATAAAGCGAATAAATCTTCAATGATCTGGATCATTTTACTCACATTATTTACACCATCAGTTGCGATTGTGCAGGGGCGGCCATTATTCATCATTAACCAGAACAAGGCTGATTTTTATCGCCTGGCTGTTGTGGATGGTGTGGGGAAGGTTGGGCTTGATGCATGGTTTTCCGCCGATGATGCCTGTACAACGAACTGCACCCTGATTCCAGCCGAAGCAGCGCCACCCGTTCTGTACAATGATAACTACACCCTTTATCTACAGACCTATACAATTGGTGTGGGTTATTCAGAGTGGTCGGAGGGTCTGGCGTTCGTGGTGAATGAGCCACCGCCGTCGGTGAGTGGTTTGCAGTTGCTGGCGTTGAATGATGCCAATGGCGTGCCATGTGTGGAGGGTGCGTGTCAATCGCTTCGGCCTGAGTTTACGCTTGCCTATCATCAGAACGAGCAGTTCAGTGGTGAGTGGGTGGAGTTTGTTTTGACGGATGCGGATAGGGTTGTCCATCAGGAATGGCTGCAAGTGGATACTGATGTGCGATGTCGTCATGACATCTGTCGCTTGAGTGTGCCGTTTGATCTCTTCCCAGATGTGGCTTATACCTGGTATGTACGCAGTTGGGGGCCGGGTGGGGCCAGTGTCAATGGCTATATGGGTTATACACGACCGAGAAGCCCAACAGAAGGGGATCCAAATAACATCGCCCACTTTGTCATTCAGCCAGAGGATCATGCACCGACTGATCTGCACTTTGATCTGCAGGTTTACAGTTGGCAGCATATGGATCCTGCTCGATGGTATGCAATTGAGATTGAGGATCAAAGTGGGGGGCTAATCCACAAAGCATGGTATCCGGTTATCAACTCGGATGTTGTGATGGATGTGAATACTGTCTATTGTGCTGTGCGCTGTCAATTTATGCCAGAGATGGGGTTGGCCAATGGGCAATATCAATGGCGTGTTCGGTACTGGAATGGTAAACTGAGTAAGTTTGCATCGGCGAATTTTGAAGTCAAAGAAGTGCTGCTGTCTGTGCCGACAGATCTGGTCTATGATGGGGGCCTTTTCACTTGGACACATGTTGCCGACGCAAAGTGGTATGAAGTGGTCGCCCATTCACCCGTTTTGCATATCACCTATTGGGTCTTTGCGCCGAAGAGTTGTCGTAACATTTGCCTGGCTCGTCTGGAACAAGTACTTGATATTGGGGAGTATGAATGGTCGGTGCGGGCCTGGAGCGCGGGCAGTTTTGGGCAATGGGCGTCGAGGCAATCATTTTCAATTAACAATGGTCTTGATGGGATGCAGGCGATTGCGCCGTCGGCTGGTTTTTTGGTGTCTGATGTTCGTGCGGATGTGACCTTTCGATGGCAGGCCGCGGTTGAACAAACCCAAGCGGAAATTCGAGTTGAGGATCAATCGGGACAAGTGGTGCTGCAGCAGGTAGTGGAGAGCCATTGCGGGCAAACATGCTTTGCATTTCTCCCCCTGTACTTGCCGAACGGGCACTATGATTGGGCGATCAAGGTTGGCGATGATAAGTGGTTGCCTATGGTGGGTAGCCCAGACATTGTGATCAATGGGCTGCCGATTGCATCGGTTGATCTGATTGGGCCCTTGGCTGGGGAAGTCATGGCGACTGATCCGGCGTTGAGTTGGTTGGATGCACCTCATGCGAGCTGGTACCGGCTGGGGATAACGAATCTGGAAACGAATGACTACCGCGAATCGTGGCACTTTGCCCCGGATATTTGCCAGACAACATGTATGCTGCTGCTGCCGCTTGAGGCGGGTCGCTACCGCTGGTCGGTCAGCGGTTGGGGGCCGGGAAGTATCTTGTTGACTCGCTCTGGCGTGAGGACATTTATCCGGCTATAGTTGTGATATGATATGAGAGAAGGGAAACAGCCCATGAGCTTTTTTCGTGGTTTGTTCAATACCTCTGAAGAACCTGAAGACGAAAAGAGTACGACCCAGGAAATAGTAGTATCCAGTGAAGGCGAGACAGCCCCAGCACAACCTGCTGCGGATTTGGGTGTAACTCGGCAGTTACCCGTTGAGGCGATTATTGAACAGCAAAATGCTCATCTGACATTTGGGCAGACTAGTGATACAGGCATGATGCATTCTGACAATCAGGATTCAGCCTTTGCTTTTGCTTTTACCAGTGAAAGTGTGGATGACTTGCCGCAATTTGGCTTGTTTATTGTTGCGGATGGGATGGGGGGGCATGAAGGGGGCGAGCGCGCTTCTGCTCTTGCCATGAAATCTGTGAGTGAAGGCCTGTTGAAAGATGTGTTTACGCCAATTCTTGAAGGGAATGGGATGGATGATGTGCCGCCTGTGACAGAGGTGCTGGTGTCTGCGCTCGAAAACGCCAACAAGGAAATTCATGGCAATATCCCCGAAGGTGGTGGCACGACCTGTACAACAGCGGTCATCATGGGGCAGCGCGTTTTCCTGGGGCATGTGGGTGATAGCCGCGCCTATTTGTTGGCGAAGGGCACGTTTGAGCAAATCACGCGCGACCATTCGCTAGCGCAGCGGCTGTACGAAGTCGGGCAACTGACTAAGGAGGAAATCCCTGGGTATGAACGTGGTAACGAACTGTATCGAGCACTAGGGATCAATGAATCAGTTGAAGTGGATATTATCACGCGCAGCTTACCCCTCAATTGTAAGTTGTTGCTCTGTAGTGACGGTTTGTGGAACAAGGTTTCTGATGAAGTGATACACAAATATCTGGAAGATACAATCGAGCCACAGGTTTTGACGGATAAGCTGGTGGCGTTGGCAAACACCAACGGCGGTGATGACAATATCACGGTTGTAGTTGTGGCGCTCAACTAATCGATCAACTGCGCTCGGAGCTCATCCGACAGACTGGCAACCAATTGATTGTATAGATCAAATGACACGTCCCTAAGCGCTTCTTTACAGGTGCGTTGGGCCGTTTTTGTTTTCCCCTGGAGTGCCTGAATCACGCCGATTTTGAAGTGAATGCTTGTGTCATCCGGTACAAAACCAAGAGCATTCCGCAAGTCGGCCTCGGCTGCTGCATACTGTGCTATTGTCTGGAAAACTTCAGCACGGGCCAAGTATAATCGAGCGATGATAGCCTGAAAAGCTTTTGTCTGGGCTAGGCTTTGTGCTGCAGTGATGGCATGAGTATAGTTCAGTTCGGCGTTATGATAGTCGCCTGCACGCAAAGCCAAATCGCCCGCCCATTGTTTCCAATGCCAATCGGTTTTGCCTGCGATGATGGTACGGGCTGTTGAGATCTGACTTTGCTGAGCTAATAACTGGATATACCGCTCGAGTAGTCGTTCATGTTCGGGGAAGTCAGCGACAGCCTGCGCTAATGTTATGAGTGCCTCGGTGATGTAGACCTGGCGTTCAAGGACAATGGATTGCAAGATATAGTCTTCGGGCGTTTTTTCCTCAATGGCGACGAGATTTTGCAAAGCTAAGATCAGATATTCTTCGTCATCCAAACGTGTACAAATCGATGCCTTGAGTCGAAATACCTCATCGTCGTTATCGGCCTGATCGAGTGTTTCTAGTGCATCAGTGAGTTCACCTGCTTGGATAAAGGCTTCTGCTACCTGGAGTGGCGAGTAGGGCATATTACTGTCGTGGTAGAGTTATACTGAAGATTGTGCCGACATTTTGTTCGCTTGATACGTTGATTTGTCCACCATGTAACGCCACAATTTCGCGGGTGATGCTCAAGCCTAAGCCCATGCCACTTGTATAGTCGCTGACACGGAAGAAAGGCTGAAAGACCTGGGACACCAAATCGGATGGGATGCCGATACCCGTGTCCTGGACATTGATTTCGATCTGTTGTGGTGTAGGGATTGCGGCGATTCGGATCGTACCGCCTTCAGGTGTGTAATTAATGGCGTTGGTGATGAGATTGGTGATGACCTGAGACAAACGTGATTCGTCGGCCTTGATGATGATCTGGTCTGAAGGCAAGTCGGCTTTGATCTCAATGTGCTTGTGGACGGCTTCTGGTTCCTGTATCCGCACGACATCGGTGATGAGCTTTTGTATTTCAACAGGCTCCCGCTTTAATTCGATAATGTTGTGTTCAAAGCGGGATACATCTAACAGATCATCGACAAGCTTCTGCATCCGATCTGTAACCAGCGTCAGAACTTCCAGGTTGTCATTGAGCTTCTCCGGCTGCTTGCTGATGAGGTAGAGCCGGGTTTTAAGATTGGTGATGGGGGTGCGGAGTTCGTGGGATGCAGTGGCGATGAAGCGTGCTTTTTGTTGTTCAAGCCGTTTTTCGGCGCTAATATCGCGGATGACCGTGACAGTTCCAATTGGGTATCCATCTTGATTGGGAACCATGGTCATGACCAATTGGGCGTCAAACGGTTCACCATCTTGAGCCTCTATGAGGAGTTCGCCTCGCCACATCCGTTGTCGATTGGTGGTTTCCATGATGTCCATTATCAGTTGTTGTTGATCTTCATGGGAGATAATAGTGAAAGGCCAGTATGTGTCGTTGTCAATCCACGCTTGAAGATCGTAGCCTGTGAGATCCGCCATTGACTCATTGATATAGCGTGGCTGACCTTCGTTGTCCATGAAGACAACGCCTTCGGTCATGGCGTTTAAGATGGTACTCAGTTGGCGCCGTTCCAGTTCGAGTTCATGGGTGCGTTCGGTGACTCGCTCCTCCAAATCAGAAGCATGCGAACGAACGGAGTCAAATAGTTGAGCGTTCTGGATGGCGATCCCAGCTTGATTGGAAAAGGCCGACAGACGTCTGGCATGGTCATCGTTGAACTGGTTGGGTTGTTGGCTGCCCAGATTGATGAAGCCGATGATGTTGCCCTTAACCTGGATGGGGATGCCAATGTAGGAGCGCATTCCTTGCATGTAAGGGAGGGTGGTCCAATCGGTTTCGAGGATGTTGTTGATGATGAGAGGAGTGCGTGTCGCATACATCTGTTCCAGACTGGGCAGGCTTTCTAGGAAGATGCGTTCATTATGCTCAGTAATTTGTGCATTGATGAAGGAGCGTAGACTGCGCACATAGATTTGGTCTTCAATCAACATGATTCCGGCGGCTTCATGGGGTGGAACAACGCGGGCAACATAACTCAAGATGCGGCCTAACACCTCGTTTAGTTCGATAGAGTCGATCAACGCAGCTGCGGAATCACTCAACGCTTCTGCCAGGATGCGTTGTTCCTGTTCGGCTTTGGTGCGCTCTTCAACGCGCTGCTCAAGTAGTTCATTGTTTCGCTGGAGGCTTTCTTCTGCAAGTTTGCGATCTGTGATGTCAGTGCAGACACCAATTAGATTATAACGCCCCATTGTTAAGGCTTGAATCTGGACTTCTTCATGTAACCAGCGAATGTCGCCATTGGCCTGTTGGCAGCGGAATTCCTGATGATAATTTGTTGCACGATTTCGTAAGGCATTCTCTGCGTTAGCATCAATCCTTTGGCGGTCTTCGGGCAATACGCTCTGTGCCCAAGCATTAGCAAATGTTTGGGCGGGGCCGATGCTGATAGGTAAGAAACGTTGCGCGGCTTGTTCATTGGTGAGATAGATTTCCCAGATCAATGGGCCATTGTCTGGCACTTCGACAATGGCATACCACAGCAGGCAGTTTGCCCCAGCCACGATATGATTGAGGCGCTGTTCGTCCAATTTACGCTGTGTGATGTCTTGATTGATGCCAACCAAGCCGATGATGTTTTGCTGGCTATCTTGTAGTGGAACACGCATGATGTCGAACCAGAGATTTTGACCGTTCGGCATTGTGTAGTTTCGTTCCTGATTGAGCCGATTATGCCCCGTTCGCATCAGTTCAATTTCATCGTCAAATTCCTTTTGAGCCTTTTCCTGGAGAAGGTTGTTGGGTATGTAATCCAAACCGCTTGCTTCTATCCCTCCCGTATTCGGTGCAAGTTGTCCGAAATGACGCATAAAGGCGCGATTTGCCAGGATGATCTGCCCCTCTAGGTTTTTAACAAATATTTCGCTCGGAATGTTGTCGATCAAATTGCGCAGCAAATTACGTTCTTCTTTGAGTGCTTCATCAGCCTGACGTAGTGCTGTGACGTTGTGTTGAATGCTGATAATAGAGACGACACGCTCATGACTATCCAAAATGGGGACTTTGGTTGTGAGGAGGTAGATCTTGCTGCTATCGGGCGATTCAAGCGTCTTTTCCTGGTTGATAATGGCTTGTTTGCTGTCGATGACGGATTTGTCTTCTGCCCAGAGGTCGGCTGCCTGATCAGGTTGTGCAGTGAACTGGCGATAGGCACGATTGGTAACCAAATAGCGCCCTTGAGTATCTTTGACATAGATGGCATCTGGAATGTTGTCGATGAGGGTTCGCAAAAGATTACGCTCTGCATTCAGGCGTTCTTCTACTTGCTGTCTTTCGACAATCTGTTCTTTCAGGTGGAGATTGGCGTGTCTGAGTTCCAGCGTCCGTTCCACGATACGGGCTTCCAGGGCGGTGGCGTGATTGCGGGTGGTTTCGTGCAGTCGGGCATTTTGGATAGCGATGCTGGCCTGACTTGCAAAGGCCATGAGAGTTGTTTCGTGGTTGGCATCAAAACGCCCTGGTTCGCGGTGCATGACGTTGATGAAGCCTATTAACTCGTCATCAGCCACAATGGGCACGCCCAGATAGGCATGGAGTGGGCCATGATCCAGGTCAAGCCAGCTATCTGTTGCTTGAATATCAGTAATAATTATGGGCTGTCGATTATCAGCCATCCAGCGCAGTGGCATTATCTTATGAATATCCCAAACGAGGACACTTTGGGTACGGTCAATGCCGATTTCATCGTATCCCTGGTCTATCGTCACAGCTGCCAGACCCTCTTCCACCAACATCAGGTCGGCAGTTTCACACGGGACAACTGCCCGCACTTGTTCAATGATGCGGGACATGACATTATCAAGTTCAAGGGTACTGGCAAGGCTGATAGCAGTAGAGCGCAGGGCATCGGCTAGACGCTGCTGTTGGCGCCCGGTTTCTTCAAATTGTTTGCGTTTGCTGATGTCGCGTGCAAAGTTAAGGACGGCCTGACGTCCCTCATAGCGGAACACACAGCTGCTGACTTCGGCTGGAAGCAGGCGATTATCGCGGGTGCGATAGGTTTGTTCAAAGATGAAACGCCCATTGGTCGAAATCTCTTCAATGATGGTATGATCTGAGTAGGGATTTGGTGCTTCAACTTCAATGTCTTCGTGGGTCATCTCAAGAAATTGTTCGCGGGAATAGCCCAACCATTTTTCTGCTCGTTGGTTGACATCTAGTAGTTGCCCGGTGAGCAGGTCGGTGATAAACATGGCATCATTGGCGGAATCCACGAGGCGACGGTTTGATTCCACCTTTTGTGGCTTCATCTTCGTTTGATGCACCATCATGATGTTCTCAATCCGTTTCAACAGCAGTGTAGGGTGGATTGGCTCTGCCAAGCAGTCATTGACACCAACCGCAAGCAAGCTGGAGATGTGATTCATGTCGCCTTCGACTAGTGCTAGAATGCTCGGTGGTTCAGGTATACGTAACAATTGCTCATGGAGTTCGGTTGAAAGATCGTGCAGCCAGGCGATGACCAGACCGGGTGGTTCCTGGCGGGCATAGGCCAGACATTGTTGACGGTCACGCGCAAAAATGACGGGGTGGTTAATCTGGTCGAGAATGTTTTGAATGCTCAGACGTTGAGTGTCGTCTTCAACGAGAACGAGCAGTGAAAGTCGGTTTGTATTTTCCATTCGCATGGTCTTTTTTGAACGACCTAACTTCCATTATATCAAGAAACAAAAAAAGACCCCGTAAAGAAACGGGGCCTATCAGGATAATCAGATTCTAGTTATTGAGTACTTTGACCGAGGTCTGACACAAGTAACCAACAACCCGTTTGGCTTGTGCCAAATGTTAATCTTGTGGAAGGTCTGCAAAGAGCAGAATTCACCGATGGGTGTCTGCTCGCGATTGTACTGGTGGACCCACTCATCCAAGTTGACCTGTAGTTCCTCCAATCAGGTAAGGGGTGTTTCAGTGATTTACACCTCTGGGGTGTCGCCCCTCGCCCGATCTTTCAACCATGAAACGGGCAGGAAACGCTCAACAGAAGGGTTCCCCCGATTTTCTGACCAACGAAGAAGTATTGACACAACGAGAAGCTTATGAATCCGCGTTGACTTGATGAAGATCGGCCCCCAGAAGTCAATGCTTTTCTTGACTCACTGGAGCAATTAGGCCTAGTCGAGTGAAATGATTAATCTACTCAAGAGGTCAAGCATCACATTGATTTGATGTAATCCTGAATTTAGCCAATTGCTCTGATAAAGAACTGCGTCGCAACTTCATTGCCAGAAACGTGTGTAACTATTGATCGATCGGCTTGTTGCCCCATTAAAATTGAGGAGATTCCAGCATGTGTTATGCGCACGCGAGCGTCAGGTTTTATTGATAGACGAACTGTGACCGAGGGGTTCTGATCGAGTATGACCTCAGCAAACTGACCTTCGACTTCTAGTTCAATCACAAAGCGCTCTGTGGGTAAAGCATCGCCTGCGCGGACGAGGATAGCTTGTAATGCCATTGCAATGGCACGAAGGCTCCGTTCATGAAGGGCAGGAGCCACTCGTGTCAGCCTCGCCCCCCACATGCCAAGTTCTTCAAGCGTGGTTCTGATGTCTTTACCTTGTTCTGTCAGCCCATACATGAGGGCATTGTGTACCTTCATTTGTCGCACAAGACCATCCGCCTCTAAACGACGAAGCCGTTCTGTCAATAAATTACCAGCGATCCCAGGCAGGCCATCACGAAGCTCGTTAAAGCGTGCTGCACCACCCAGAAGCTCACGGAGAATTAAAATTGTCCAGCGGTCACCGATCACATCGAGTGCAGTTGCCATTGGGCACACCTGATGATAACTCTTGCGATTTGTTTTCATATCGATTTTCTCATTCACCCGCCTTTTAGTTCACATTGTAAATCATTAAGTATGTTTTTTCAACCAAATAGTTGACTTTTTATATCAAACATGATATGTTTGCACTATCAACCGCGTAGTTCAATTATTCACTGAAACGCTGGAATTTATGAAGCGAGGCAAGAAAGGATAAGAGCAATGAATAGACAAGAAATCACAGTATTTTATAAATGGACAGCCAAACCAGGCAAGTTGGATGAACTTAAAGCGATTTACCAGGAAGTATATCAAGAGATGAAAGACAACGAACCAGATAGCCTTAAAATGGAATGCTACTTCGCTGAGGAAGAAAATGCGATAATCGTGCACGATGTATTTAAAGATGGCATGGCACTAGGCGTTCATCTGGGTGGAACAGCAGCTCATCACTTCCCTAAGTTGGCTGAAATCGCAGTCCCTGGTCCTTTTTTCTTCTGTGGCGATATCCCTAAAGACTTGATGCAGGCCGCCCAAGACATGAACATGGGCGCTGAATTTAGCACCCACGCTTTTGGATTTGATCGGAGCCTATCCTAAAGAAGTCGCTAAGGAGAGAGAAAATGATACAGCCCAAAGAATCCCTGCCAACTTTCCTCGCCGAACCATCCAAGATTGATCAGGAAATCAGTATCACTGGGAAATGGGTCCCGGCCAAAAAAGGGGGACTGTTTCGAAAATCTGCTGAGTCGAAAGAAATGCTACAAGAATGGGAAGACATCCATACCAGTGCTCGACGTGATGCTGGTGTCCTGTCGACAGAAATCAACCATGCAGTCGGCGAAGATGCGGTGCTTGTTCATCATGTTTTCAAGGACCCAGACGCGCTGATCTATTACTTCTCTACGACCGCCACACAGCACATGAGCGCACTAACCCGTGTTGCTAAACCAGAGTTACACCTCGTTCGTGGGACACGTATCCCCAAACATGCCAAGGAAGCCCTAACGTTTAAGAATTTACCCGCCATGTTTGGAGAGTTTCTCTTCGGATACGTGAAGGAGGACTATCGGCGCCCCGACTATGAGTCAGCCATTATGGTCACCGCCAAGTGGACATGCAAACCAAGCATTGAAACTCACCTTGAGGACCTTCAATACTGGTGGCAACGTGTCGGTACTGATGCCTACTCAATGGAGGAGGGTTTGCTCAGGTTTGAAGTTTACCAGGTCATCGGTGAAGAGGCCTTGATAATCCACGAAACCTTCAAGAACAATGATGAACTAAAATTCCATCTGACGAAAGGCACAGCTGAAAAATACAAGAAAGACATTGACAAGATTGCAGAACCCGAGTGCTATTTCTTTCGTGGCCCTGTCTCGTGGACAATCAGAACCTACTCCAAGTTCATACATTTACCCGCTACATACTCCAGCCTAGGTAGCAACTACACTCAACCCGGAGGAAGTATGAGTGATGGAACAATGAATTAATCCTGAGTGTGGCGGGGTAGTGTTTGTTAGCAATTCAGCACCAAGGGCATCAAGCGCAGCGGCATAGCAAGCATGACAAAGATACAATCTATACGCAAAAGATATAAGGTCAGCATAAAAGCCGCTGCTAGTGTGAGCACACTACCCACATACACCCATTCTGCCCAATGCCTGAAAGCATCGCTGGTACGCCAGCGCAAAGCGGTGCATCAACGTCGTGATTGGTGGCATAAGATTGTCCACCAACTAGTCAATAGCTACGGCTTGAGTGCGATTGAGAACCTGAACCTTTCGTTTATGCTCCGCAATGGCAACCTGTCCCGTGCCGCGCACGATGTTGCATTGGGCATCTTCTACCAACTCCTCGATGACAAGGCTCTGGAGGCCGGGGTTGAGGTTGTGAAGGTCAACCCCAAGAACACGTCGCAGCGATGCAGCGGGTGTGGTGTGATGGTGAAGAAAGACTGGCGTGTTCGTACTCATCACTGTCCAAATATCCTCGATCTTGTAGTCGCTTAGCAATAAGGTAGGCCAGGACGTGGTTCGTTGGAACGTGCGTAGCCTGAGAAGCGCTCTCGAACTTTCAGTTCGCCGAACCGAAGGTTCGCCTTTATCAGGGCGAGCCATCACATCTGATATATGGAAGTGCAGCCGGATTGTATCCAGCCGCAATAGATAACCGATATCAACAAAAAGAAAATGGACGGCTAGCGAGAAGTCAATTAATCGCCTTGATTTTCTCAGGTTGCACATAAGAGCCGTAGGAAACAAACGCTGAGATTTCATCCATTCTGGGGTAATATTAAGCCAGGAGGAAATGCTCATGTCCCGAAAACTACTCATACCAATCGTCATGCTCTTGTTGGTGGTTAGCATCGCACAGGCACAGCAAGTCGTCGATACCCCCACTGAACCGACTGAAGTCGCCGGATCAAACTACACTATTTTTGTCGTGATGTGCGAGAATCAGGCGGTTGTCAACTTCACAGGCAACATGGAACCAGGCGATGATCTCTATTATCAGGCATTCAATGGCTCTCAAGGCACAGGGGGGGCGATTTCTACATTACGGCAGGCATCGCTCGATGGCAACTTTATCTTTAGTGAGACACTCTCCTACGATGAAGGGACAACCATTCCCCTCGGATCAATCGGTAGCCTCTACGTCAGCATTTCCAGCGAATCCAATGTCAATAACAGCGACTTCAACGAATACGTTGATGACATTCAAGATGGTTGTGCCACACCCCAAAATCCAACGATCTCCAGTTCAGGTATTGATGGCTCAGTGGGCAAGAGCACGACACCCGTGCAACTACCGGGTACAAAAGCAAATGGGACGTCCAACATCCTCTCCCCCTTTGGTGGTGTCTTGAATCCTAACTATGTCCCACCGCAACATGATCTTGTGACGATAGGGGCACGAGCCGATGCAATTGCACCTCGGCAGGAAACGCCTGGTCTGATCTTTGCAGAGTGCAATGATTACCGCGTTGCTCTGCCTGGTGTGATCTATGACACAGATAACGTCGTTGTCTACTGGTCATGGTTTGCCCGCTCCAAAGAACTGGTACAGGAACATATTGATCAGGTGAACTACCATGTCAGCTACTATCAAACGCTTCCCGTTCCCGATGTCCAAATCAGCGACATCCAGAAGATTGGTTCCAATTACTGGGTGTTCTATACCTCACAACTGGGTAATCTTCGCCCTGGCCAGTATTATATCGAGTACGATGTTAACTGGGAGCAACCCATCAGCGATGGCTATGATTCTTATGGTCCTGGCACAGACATCGAAACGCTCAACAGTGGTTGTGGCTTTGATGTGTTGCCCAATTCTGAGGGCACAACCGTCAACTACAACAAATGGCCCTTTAATGATTGACCTCGCCCAACAAGCGGCTGACCTGTTTGGCATTTCCATCTCGCCCGAACAGGTAGCCCGTTTTGAGCAGTACACCCACGAACTTGCCCAATGGAATCAACATACTAACCTGACCGCCATTGTTAACCCAGCGCAGGTTCAGGTGCGTCATTTCCTTGATTCGTTGTCCCTTATTCAGGTCATCACATTTGAACCCCATATGCGGCTGATAGACGTGGGCACAGGGGCGGGCTTCCCGGGTACCCCATTAGCAATCGTCTATCCACAACTACAGGTTACACTATTAGAAGCAACGGGCAAGAAGGTTAATTTTCTCGATCATGTGATAAACATTCTGGGGCTAGACAATATGACAGCAGTGAAAGCACGCGCCGAAGAAGCCGGACACATGCCCGAACATCGTGCTCAGTATGATGTCGTGGTGGCACGGGCGGTGGCCCGAATGCCTGCTCTGGCAGAATATCTACTCCCATTGGCAAAGAACGGTGGTCGCTGCATCGCTATGAAAGGTGCCACCGCCGAACAAGAAGCCCGTGAGGCACAAAAAGCGCTCAAGATACTCGGAGGACGTGTGTTCAGTATTGATGCAGTCCAATTGCCGGGTGTTGATGATCCACACTATCTAGTGACAGTCGAGAAGGCCCATCCCACCCCCAACGGCTTCCCGCGCAAGCCGGGTATTCCTACACGCAAGCCGCTAGATTAGATCAGTGTCGAAACTTCACATAAAGCACCAACCGCCCCAAGCACAGAGCATCACCATGCCGCAAGATACGGAATTGTTTAGGGCGCAGCTTTTGTCCATTGACGAACGTACCATTGGAACTGCTCAGGTCACAAATGAGGATAGCTTGCTCATTCGCCTGATAGGCAATCGCCGCATGCATCCGCGACACGCCTAAGCGATCTCCACCAAAGGGCATCAAATCCACATCCGGGACGATACCACCGCTAGGGGTCACACGACCCAATGTGATCTCCTGGGAAGCAGACTGGGGTTGCAACTTAACTTCCTGATCTCCTCCACTCGCTTTGAGTACTAGCACCGAATTGGATTGGAAATACCGAGCGCCGAGCCGTTCACGTTGGGCGCGACCAAGCTGCGTGGTGATAAGTTCCTGTTTGGCATGGGGCATCAAGGTGCCACATGAATAGCAATACGACGCATCATAAGCGTTTGACTTGCCACATTGTTCACAGATCAGTGTCGTACCCAACTGCTGGGTCAGATCAGGCGAATCGGATAGTTTCAAGTTCTTCTTGCTACCTTCCCAATCATCTACTGTATCGTAAAAGAACTGGCGAGTGTCTTCATCCAGTGCCTTAACAAACTGTGATAGGAAGTTGTGTGCTTCGTTGGGTTGGATTCCCTGGAAGCGAAGACCCGTGTACTGCGTAAGAATATCTTCAACGGTTACCATAATGGCTCCCAATTTGCTCAGTACCACCATTATTATACGTTAGATAGATAGAGAGGATATGAAAACGGTCTGAATTTATTGCAGCAATTTTGTAACAGTCAATCGCGCCAACTGAAAATTGTAAAGATAGTGGAGACTCATTGCCCGATACAATCCAGATTGTATTGGTAGATGAATAAGCGAAGCAGCCCTTGATGAAGCTCATCGGTCTTGGATAAAGCCAGTGTTTTACGAGTAAAACGTGCCAGACATTGGCGTAAGATATAGAACGATCAGCTTTGTAGTCATGGCTAAAGGAGCGGCCATGCTCGCGGGGGAGACGTTGCCATAGTTGCAGTCCACTGGTCGCCCTGCGATCCCCAACCCAAAGCTAACCAACCCAGCGTTGATGTTGTTTGCTGCAGGACCACAGCCCGTCATCCCACTCAGCAGGCAAGAGAGTGCTCTCCAACAGGATCCCTTCTAATCCCCGCAGACTGACCCGTTCAAGGACACTGCATTTGACTTGACAGCTATCTCTTTGAGCTTTTTCATACTTCATCAGTCAATTTGTCGCCACTACCTGAGCGCATTGATATTAATATATAAATTAATATATTGATTGAGACCGATAATCATGATACCCTAGAGATAGAAAGCAATTACTTTTGATAAGTTCCTAAGGAGCTGACAATGCCTATGTATACATCTTGGTTTATCCCGAATGAGGTCATTTTGTCGATTGTGCAGGGCGAAGGAAGGTACGAAGAAGTAAAATCGGGCCAGTTTTTAATAAAGGAGATGCTTGAAGGTAGCCCCAGAGAAGTCGTGCATATCATCGTTGATGTAAAAGGCTTGACGAAACCGATCTCACTCATTGATTCTGTCCGCGTGAGCCGTGAAGTTGGAGTCACAGCCAATTTAGGGTGGATCATAATTGTCGGTACTCGCAACAAGGCCATGAAGTTCGTAATTAATACAGCAACATCTATGTTTCAAAGGCGGTTGTACAACGTAAATACTATGGAAGAAGCAATCGACTATCTTAAAGAGATAGATGCCGGACTCAATTGGGAAAACGCCCAGTCGGATAGACCAGCAATACTGCCACAGGCCGACGACATATTGGAAAATGCCGAATAGAGTTTGATTGTTATCTGGTGCTATGATCGTTCGATTCCCGCTTCGGCTAACTTATCATCAATAATGCCTGCGAAAACTTCATATGGTTGTGCGCCGCTGATGAATGTGCCATTAATCAAGAAGGTAGGTGTGCCAGTTGCACCGATGGATTGGGCATCCCCTGAATCCTGTACGATGTCGGCGATGTGGGTGCGTTCTTCAACGCAGGTGTTAAACTCGTCCATATCCAATTCCAACGTGGTTGCATGATCAATAAGGACCTCGCTTAAAGCGCCAAGATCATTGGTGGCAAGCAAGTGCTGATTGCTAAATAGCAAATTGTGATATTCCCAGAATTTACCTTGATCGTTGGCGCATTCCGCTGCTAAGGCCGATTCAATGGCATATTGCCCGCCAACGCTTGGAAAATCCCGATAGACATAACGAATATAACCCTCATAGTCTTCGAGTAGAGGAGTCAGGGTGTTGTTGAAGTGGCGACCACAGAACTGACAAAGGAAGTCGCTGAATTCGACAATAACCACTGGGGCGTCTTCTGATCCTAGAAAGGGATCATCATCCTCCATGAAATCAACTCGATTAACTGTTTCCTCAACAGCTGATTGTACCAGCGCAGCCAGTGCTTCGGGGTCAATACCTTCTCCCCCCCCTCCGGTTGCTGCCACTGCCAGCAAGGTATCATGTATTTCAACGAGTTCTTCATTCAAAGTTTCCGAGACGACATCCTGCACAATCACTCGCATTTGACGGGCATCAACTTCCGGTTTGCCGATATTCAAGCCGACCAGCAGCCCCAGGCCAAGGAACACCGCTGCGACAATCAAGTAATTGATGGCATCGCGGTTAATCGAGAACACTTGTGATGATGAATCGGGGGGCTGTGGTGCATCAATGTGAATGATGGCAGTTTCTTGTGTGATACCAGCATGTGAAGTGCTGGTTGTTGCGTCTTGTTCGAGTTCCGACACGATCAACCCTTTCCAATACTATTTCAAGGCAAATTCTACCATAAGAATTTGTTGAGAAACTGTGCTAAATTGGAGGAAAGGTCTTGATGTTCCGAAGTTGCTCAAGCTGCGTTCCTCTACAGGCATGCCAAGATTTGCCAGAGATGGCGCTGGCTCGGATGAAAGGGTGCAGCTCAAGCCCATTTCTATCATGACCCTACCACGCCTCTTCGTGCAGACTGCCCAAATTTGTGTGCAAACATAGACTTTAGATTATACTATCTTATGTTAGGTGGATTATTAAAGAAGTTCAAATGAAACCGCAAATCCTATTGGTTGAGGATAGTCTCCCACTGGCACGTTTGATTTGCTTGACGCTTAAGCGCTTGGATGTTGAGGTCCATCACGCTAAGAATGGTCATGAAGCCCTCGTTTCCCTCAATGAAAACAAGCCGGACCTAGTATTCTTGGATTTACGCTTGCCTGGTATTTCTGGCTGGGACGTGATGGCCCATGGACGGCAATTGTATCCTGATTTGCAGGTTATTGTGCTCTCTGCACAAAATGCTACCCATCAACATCCTGAGATGGAGAACCTGTATCGTTATGTCGTCAAGCCCGTGCTACCCACCCAAATTATTTATCTGGTTGAAGAGGCCTTGGGTGGACGGGTGTAGCACCATTAGAAAATTGACACGATGACCCACTCTTAATTTATCTTTGCCTATTTCCTGTTACAATTGTCTTTAGAACTCCACCAACCCAGATAGGATTATTTATTGTGCGGATTCTTGTTGTCCAGGATACACCTGAACTCAGTGAATTTATCATCACCACGCTCCAGGCTCACGATCTTGAGCCCCGTTATTATGAAACATCTGCTGAGGCATTTTCTTATTTCCGCACTCGCTCGGCTGATCTGCTCATCATCGACTTAGGCATGGTCGGCAAAAGCCCCTGGCAGGTCATCCGGGCAGCTCATCAAGCGAGCGACAAGGTTGCCATCATTGCACTCACCTACTATGTAGATAACCAAAAACGGAACACTGACCTACTCGAATCTGTCGACCATTACCTGGTCAAACCCTTCACCGTTGAGGAACTCATGCAGTCTGTACACAATCTGATCAGTTCCAGTACATCTTCTTGATCGAATAAAATTTTCATAAAATCTTTATTCGATTAATCAAGCCTTGTGATACTATTGATCTAGAGACGATTAATTAGGGATCAGCCACATGACCACAATGGAGAATTCATACAACGCACTTGTCATTGAGGATACACCGGAGTTTGCTGAAGTCGTCAGATTTACTTTGAAGCATCTTGGTATTTCAGCCATCCTTGTCGATTCAGGCCCAGACGCCCTCAAATATCTGGATAATGAAATCCCTGATTTGATCGTGCTTGATCTTGGTCTGCCCGGAATGGGTGGCTGGGATGTTCTTACTCAGGTACACGCCATGGTTGGACGACACAGCATCCCCGTCATTATCACCACAGCCTACGGCGATAGGGTAAACCGTGCTATTGGTCACTTGCAGCATGTTCATGACTATTTGGTTAAACCCTTCCAACCTTACGACTTAATGGACAGCGTGAACACTGCACTGGAACTACACAAATATGCTAAGCATTAACACATGAAAACCAAGAGAAGTCTACCCCAGATTACTGAGGTAGGTTACAGCGACATCGTAGCAGAATCAGGCTAATTGTTGGCTTGGTTTTTCTGGGATGTTGGCTACGTTCCACATTGAATTACCATCCTTACTCTCTGTTCCATTTGCTGAGCTCCTCAAGAAGATATTGAGCTATTCTCACGACGCTTGCTCATGCCATCATCCCTGGCAATACAGAATAACGTTGAGGCCAATGCTCACAAAGTCCTGACAGGTCGGGGCGTTATCTGTCCAGATCAAAGTTCGTGATGGTTCATCCCAATAAATAATCGCTTCAAGCTTGTGCGCCAAGAGTATAGTGGGTTAAGATTACCAGGTCAAAGTGGATTACCGTAAGGAAAAACATATGTCAGCCTATGTGTTGATTGTCGAAGACACCGAAGATATTGCCACTCTGGTTAGACTATCACTGGAACAGCTTGGATTAGTCAGCCATCACTGTAAAAATGCACAATCAGCACTGGATTTTTTGGAAACGAATGATCCGCCTATGTTGATCGTTCTCGATATCGGGATGCCAGGCATGAACGGCTGGGAATTCCTCGAAATTGTCAAGATGAAGCCCTACTTCAACAGCTTTAAGGTCGTGGTTTGCACCGCTTTCAGCGACCCGGCGAACCGCGTGGTCGGCAAATTACAGGAAGTAGACGGCTACGTGACCAAACCCTTCGGGCCAGCACAGATCAAGAACGTGGTCGCTAACTTGCTCGAACTCTGACACCGAATCTCTCCGGTCAATATCATAGTCAGTGATGTCTTCCTGGATGGTGTACACGATGAATAAAAAGACGGGTCGCTTTCTAGGGGCATCATTGGCATCGGCCTCTGCACATTAGAAGATGATGATGCTGCGTGCTACCTCTCCGGTAAGCATTCGGTCAAAGGCAGTGTTAATATCCTCTAACGAATAGGTCTGGGAAATAAGTTCGTCCAACTTCAACTTACCCACCATATACCAATCCAACAGCCGAGGGAAATCCCGCTGTGGCGAGACCGAGCCGTAGTAGCTGCCCTTGATCGTCTTTTCAGTACGAGCAATGACTGCACCGGGCAGATTAGTCGCTGATCCCATCGCGGATAAACCTGCAAAGATTGCCTGTCCACCGGGACGTGCCGCCTCAAACGTGAGTTCTTGCAAAGCCGGAATGCCCACCGCCTCAAAGGCATGATCTACACCACGCCCACCTGTCAGATCACGAATAGCTGCTAACGACTGGTCATTTGAGATCAAGGTGTGGGTTGCGCCAAAGGTTCGCGCTAATTCCATCTTAGTCTGGTTCAAATCCACCGCGATGATCTTTTCCGCACCGCACATGGCCGCCCCCTGCACGATGTTCAGCCCAACACCGCCGCAGCCAAACACCCCTACGCTATCCCCCGGACATACTTGCGCTGTATAGACTGCTGCACCAACACCCGTCGCCACCGCGCAACCCACCAGTGACGCCACTTTCAACGGCACATCCTTGCGAATTGGCACACAACTCTGCTGTGAGACACAAACATATTCAGCAAACGTGCCCAAACCACAATAGGCATACAACGGATTGTTTTCATAATGCAACCGTACCGAACCATCCAACATTGTGCCCGCCCAGATCGGCTCTGTATATGTCTCGCATAGATTCGGCTGTCCGCGAAGGCAGTAAAAGCATTCGCCACAATCCGGCGTCCAACTCAAGGTCACATGATCGCCCACTTTGACATGGGTCACGCTCTTACCAACTGCTTCCACAATCCCTGCGCCCTCATGTCCACACAAACACGGCATTGGGTGTTGGGTCGTGCCTGCTAACAGATGATAGTCACTGTGACAGACGCCACAAGCCTTTATCTTCACTAACACCTCGCCAGATCGAGGTTCATCAATCTTAATGGTCTGAACACTAAAAGGGGTATTCGGCTGGGTTAGCAGTGCAGCCTTGATTTGCATTTGGGTTTCCTTTGTGGCGGAGCACTTGCACTGATATCTATCCGAGCCAAAAAGCCCCAGTGGTAAAAACTCGATACGGACGTAGGCACTTTGGGTTGGGTATCAATGTTTAAAGTCTCTTGCAACTGCTCTACCATAATCATGCAGTTGATTCAACCAAAGAAAAGAACGACCTAACCCAATAGGTCGTCCAGTATTTACCGTCAGAATTTTAACTTCCCCTTAAAGCTAAACAATCCTGTTCGGCGACGATGCTTAGATTATACCGAAATTCGCGCCATAGCTCAAGCAAAACAGAGTGATAATCGGGGCAATCGCCTTAAAATGAAAGATACAGCTTTTTAAAAATTATAAGAGACATCATAGCAACTACCAATAACCGCTTGTGGTATTTTTCAAACTTTTGAGAACCCAAAATCGAATTTGGTGCAATCATCCTGGGAGGGGTGAATCGCATGGATGTCCACCGATCAATACAGCCGAATCGTCCCTTTGTTGCCGCTGCCGCAGAAGAAAAAATGGCGGCGGCAACGCGGAAGACGCCGGTGGAAGAGGGGAGAATCGGCGGGAAGTAGCAGGAAATGGCAGTCAAAACGGTCTCCAAGTGTGTTGATAGAGTCTTAGTGTATATGAAAAACGGTTGATTTGAGAGAACATGTGTTCTGTACTCAGGTAGGGCTGTATTGTTTTTCTAGCCCATTTGTGTCAAGTTAAGCAAAATTGGCCTCCAAGAGTTGGAAAGCTCTGGGAGATTGTCGTGAGCGATCCATAAAACAATGAGAAAGAGATCGTCGGAGTGCTTGCAAAGTATGGATTAAGAGAGGTAAACAGGTCAGGGAGTTGGCCCATTGCCAAGCGAAGCCATGAATAGCAGGCATGGCTTGTCGCAGGGAGCGTCGGGAATGATGCCAACAACCAATGAGCAGAAACCAGTGTGTGACAATGGCGGCAATCAATTTGGCATAGAGTTCACACAAGATACGAGCCGGGTTGGTTGTGCGCCATTCATCAAGGTGTAGATCACTTTTCCATAATTTGAATAGCAACTCAATCTGCCACCGATAGCGTCCCAAGACAAAAACTTCATCGGGTGTCAGTTGTTGAGAAGAAACATTGGTCAGGTAAATGCTCCAATGAGCCAGTGCCAGCGATTGAGCAGCAGGGGGTGTTTGCTTGCGTCGCGCAAGTTCTCGCATCCGGTCATGGCGCTGCCGAACCACCGCCGCTGGAACCCGTTCGGCGATTAGGCATGCTGGCAAGCGCTTCTTTTGTCCAACCCACACCCAGGTATCTAGACGCTGCCCGACCTGTTGTGGCAACCACTGGCGCAGATCAAGTGCTTGCTGGGTTTCATCCATCAGCCAGGTCCCAACTTTGTACTTAAGCAGCCAATAGGCCCCTTGTTGGTCGATCTTCTTCAGGTCGTCGAGCTTGAAGTAGCCCAAATCGCGCAGTTGCAGACTGCCCGCTGCGACAGGACTGTGATGAGCAGACGCCTGACGATCATGGACTAGACTGTCGCTGATGTCCAGATGCTTGAGTTGTCCATGAAGGACATCCCAACGTACCGAGAGTTTGAGTCCCGCCTCACGTGCTTTCTCACCGCCTGATCCACCACTGCCGCGCCAGGTATCTGCGAGTGAATTGGGCAAAGTAATGACGCTGCTGTCAACCAGATCAATCGCTTTGAAACGTGACGCGATGCCTGCTTGCACCGCACCACCCAACATCACCACCTGCAAGCTCTCTTTCACCATCTGCCTGAGAAAATCGTTGATCCAATGCCTGACGACTAAGGGGCGTTCCAGCATTGCCTATGGCCTGACTGATGCCAGCCAATGACATCTCTGGATTGGCCTGCCATGCTGACACCAGACCGACCACAAAACTTGATCCTGTCAACACCCGTTCACGCTTCATAAACCCGGTTTCCCACGCTACTTCATTCGCTCGCCTATACAGAACCCTCTGCATTTCTTTTGCCAGATATGGTATGGTTTTCATAGAGAGGGGCTCCCAATTGTTTGTCGTTATTCAATCTGGGAATCATACCTCTCTATACTCTTATCTTGACACCTATGGGCTGTATTGTTTTTCTAGCCCAACTCCGCAGAAGTTGCAGTGACATCGTGTGTCCTGTGTTTCTGTTTCATCTCCTGATTCTACTTCCTCACATCGTGGCTGCGTTAAAATCTCTAGTCATCTGAAGATAGTTTTGGAGGTCAACGGACATGGAGAGTGAATGGGAATTGGATCGTATGCGTCTCTATCAGCTTCGTCGAGAACACCCGGACTGGACGTTGCAGCAACTGGCAACGCTGCTTGAGTTGGGTCAAAAAGTGGCTCAAACGGTTTCGAGAAGCAGGTATGCCATCCCTGACAATGTTCAAGAGTCTGTTGCGTGCGCCACACAGTCGCCCAAGACAAATTGTGGTGGCAGTACGGGAGGCGATTTGAGGTCTGCATGATGAGTTGAAAACAACTTATGGGCGGGTCGTGGGTCCGAAAACAATCCTGTATCCTTGGCATAAGGATCGGCTGCTTCAGGCCCAAGGCAGCTATCTGCCACGCTCAACCCAAGCTATATGGGTTTTCTGGTTCATCTCCCAATTTTGCTTCCTCACATCGTGGCCTGCTTGCCGAGATAGGGGCGAGCGGTTAAAGCGAAAGCACGGGTTACGATGTCGGTAAGCTGTTTGAGGGGATGTACAAGAAAAACAGGACAGATGGCGTTTCAGGATTACGTAACTCATATGGCTTCTGAAGCTCGCACGGCTGCTAACGAACCTTCATCATTCATCCTGACAGCACAAACCTTCTGTTCGCCTTCCTCTTCGCAGGTCACGATGTCACGACCTCAATTGGGTGGATGGCAAAACTTAGTGCTGTATCCGGCAAATAGTCAAAATAGTGATATCACAGAGTTCACAAGGCAACTGACTCAAAATGTGTTGTTTCTTTCCATCTAGCTTATCTTATGGTCACCCGACTCTCGATCGTTTGTTTGGAGACTTACAGGATGAAGCACTTAGGGCTTGCCCAAATTGTCAAGCTCTATTCACGAAATTCAGTACGACCCGGATAATCGCTCTAAAATTTGCATTCGTGTTATAATGGTTCAAAATAAATCTGTAGGAATGCCTAGCGGGCACCCCAACCAACTCAGATGTCCCAATTCCGTGTTAAGAAAACCTACCTCAGTGCAATTTTAGATGGGTTAAACGCTTTCAGTGCCCTGGAAGATGTCCAGCAACGTCCGCCCGCCGCCACCCTTTGCTTCGGGCCACAAGTTATCCATGACCCACCCCCGCAGATGTGGATGGCGGTGGTTGTCTGGTATCGTCCACCAGGGATATATCACTACAAAACCATCACGTTACTTGGCGTCTGGGCAGCGGGCACAGCTGCTAACACTAACATTATCATGGGTACGCAGTCCCTTGACTATACGGCGAATTTCTACAACGCTGAATCCTACTTCCACAATATTCGCCACAATTTTGACCGCTTCTATCGGGGAAAAATCGGGCTTCCAGCTGAAGCCGACCAACACTACAATCAAATCTATGATATGTCCCGGCGGCTAGAAATGCGCACAGACCTTGAGGAGTCAATTCAGGCATGGCGCGAAAATTTCTGACAGAAACGGGCTTGAGCCCGCCGCAAGCCGCGGCGAACCTTCGGTTCGATTTGAATGGCAGCGGTGAGGCGATTGTCGAGGGTTTCGACCAGAGTTGAGCGTTGATATAATTGTTGATAAGAAGTAGATCGCGCCCCAAAAGGGAAATGATGCTCAAGACCGACAAGTACCGCCTGTATCCAGGCAAAAGCCAGGAGCGCAATCTCTGGCAAATCTTGGCCTGCGCTTGGCACTTCGACAACAAAGAACGCAAGTGGTCGTGGCAGCTTGAGCAGGAGAGTGTGAGCAAAACGGCTCAGCTTTGGAAAGTGAAGCACTATAAGAAGACCTTTCCCCAAGCCCAGATCGTTCACAGTCATGTCTTGCAGGTGGTTGCAGCCGATTGCGACAAGGCCTTTCAAGCCTTCTTCCGTCGAGTCAAGAAGGGTGAGATACCAGGGTATCCGCGTTTCAAAGGCCATAATCGCTTTCACAGCATCGGCTTCAAAGAATATGGCAATGGCTTCAGGATGGCTGGTCGTCGTCTGAAGGTGTCGGGTGTGGGTCGTATCGCTGTGCGCTGGCATCGAGCCATCGGTGGGTTCGTTCCCTGCGAGATCAAGACGCTGCGGATCACCCATGAGGCAGGTTGGTGGTACGCCTGTTTCTCCGTTGAAATGCCAAAGCCATCGCAGTTGCCCAAGAGAGGTCAAGAAGTCGGACTGGATGTGGGGATCTCAGCACGAGCAACAACGAGTGAGGGCGATCAGATCGAAAACCCCAACTACTACCGCCAAGCCCAGGCCAACCTCTGGGTTCTGCAACGTTCACTGGCTCGGAAGAAACAGGGCGGGAAGAACCGCCGCAAAGCCTTGTTGCTCGAACTTTTAGTTCGCGTGCAGTGTCAGCAAGAGCATGTGGCTAATCAGCGCCAGGATTGCCTGCACAAGCTCAGTACCGATCTGGTGGAACAATACGATCTGATCGTGCTGGAAGACCTGCGGGTGCGCAATAGGGTCAGAAACCAACACCACAGCAAGAGCATTTTGGATAGTAGGTGCGAACCTTCGGTTCGGCGTATTTTCAAACAATACCTCACGTACAAGGCCGGAAGCGCCGGACGTGAAGTTGATCCCGCCTACACATCCAAAACCTGCTCAACGAGTGGTGTGATATTCGAGGGTTTAACACTCAAGGATCGTTGGGTGGCATGTGCTTATGGTCTCTGGCTCGATAGAGATCACAATGCTGCAATCAAGATCCTTGCGAGAGCAAGGCCCTTGCTTTCGCAAGGCTTTATCGAGCCAGATCGGACGGGTCTACAGCCTAACGTAGCGGGAGGTTCCTCATGCGTGCTGTAGAAGCTGCAGCGAACTGAAAGTTCGACTTCTAGTCGTAGCAGAGCGTCACTAGCCAATCTTTCACTTATCAAGACGATTTGTGGTGATTTGTATGGCAAGTGGCTACTCATCAATCTGGAGAGGAGCAATCGCATGACCCAACTCGTCACAACACTGGGCCAGAAGAAGGCCGATGAATTAGGCTTTATCCTGCCCCATGAACATGTCTTCGTTGATTTGCGCACCTGGGATCAACCTGGCTATGGCGAAGCCGATCCAGCGGACGTCATCCAACTCATGCGGCCAGAGATCGAGAAGATCAAGGCCTGGGGCGCCACCGCACTGGTCGAATGCAGCACAGGCGGAGTCGGCCTCCGCGCCGACATTGACAAAGCCGTCTCCGAAGCAACCAACTTTCCGATTGTGGTTGCAACGGGTTTCTATCGTGAGCCCTGGATTCCAAATTGGGTGCATGAAGCAGAAGAAGACCAACTCTATGACTACTTTCTGAAAGAGCTCACCCACCAAATCGGCGATACGGGTGTCCAGGCAGCCTGGATCAAAGTCAGTGCAGGCGATGATGACATCACAGAAACAGAAACCAAAGTTCTAAGAGCAGCGGCACGAGCAGGTGAGGTAACCAATGCCATCATCGGCAGCCACACCATTCGCGGGCGTGTCGTCAAAGACCAGCTACGCATCATCGAAGACGCAGGCTATACCGCCGAGCGCTACATCTGGATTCACACCCAGAATGAAAAAGACCTCAGCTTTCATACCGAAATTGCAGGCCGAGGTGCTTGGATCGAGTATGATGGCATTGGTGGCAGAATCACCGATGACGAATACGTCAATCTGGTCAAGATGATACTGGAAGCTGATTTAGGCAATCACCTGATGCTCAGCCATGATCGTGGCTGGTACGATCCAGCCAAGCCAGGTGGCGGTCAACCTAAACCTTACACCCACATTCACGAAAGCTTCTTGCCCAAGCTACGAGCAGCAGGAGTAGATGAGGCCACTATTACGCAATTAACGCACACCAACCCATTCCGGGCCTATGCACGATAAGATTGGGTCACCAACCATTTGCATCGTGGTCTCCAAACGAGTTCTTCTCTTTCTGGTTGTAGAAGCACCGTTACAGACGCATTTAAAAACACATTAGAAATCAAGGAAACCGTCATCGTCATCATCATGACTACCCAGATATTCTTCATCGCGGGAGCGGCCATCGCGCCTGCGGCGGCGGAGGCTGGGGACATCATCGTCGAATATACCGCTTGAATCTTGTCCCCCGAATCGTCCTGAGCCCAAGGGGCGATCTGGGGGCAATCCCTGATCACCAAGCGCCTGATTAAAACTTTTGTCAGCAGCTTGTACACGATTTTTGATGCTTGATACGCCATCAGGCCGGCTGCGTTTGGCGATCTCACGAGAAAATTGGCGTTCCATTTTCTCATCATGCCGATCATGGAAAAGGACGCTGTTCAAAGCCGTCAGCGCGGGCAGTAACATCGAACGCCCAGTCAAGCGGAACAGCATCAGCATCGCAAAGAAGAATGCACCACAGCATATACCGCCAAATCCGCAGCACGCCAGCACAATACTTCTCAATTCGTTCATCAGTTTGCCCTTTTCCTACACACTGTCGAATTTAATTATACCATTTTGGTAGCTATTGGCGGATGGTTTGGTTGAGAAATATGATATAGTTTGTTCGATCTTGAACAAACGAAAGTCATCTTGATTATGCGTAGTTTCGTCTCGAAAAGCACCAGCAACCTGCGCCCATCGGGCATCCGTCGCTATTTTGACATCGCTTCCACAATGGAAGACGTCGTCACACTGGGTATTGGCGAACCCGATTTCGTCACCCCCCGTCATATCATGGAAGCTGGAATTGCCTCGTTACAGGCAGGACAAACGGGTTATACCAACAATTCCGGCATGCTGGAACTGCGTGAAGCTATCGCTAACTACATTGAGCGCCTTTACAACATTCAATATAATCCAGACAATCAAGTTCTAGTGACAGTCGGTGTCAGTGAAGCACTCTGGCTGGCAATGAAGGCCATTCTCGACCTTGGTGATGAAGTGTTGGTTGTTGAGCCGTGTTTTGTTGCTTATGCTGCTGCCGTTGAGATGGCGGGGGGTGTTCCGGTGATGGTCAACACCTATGTCGAAAACGAATTCCAAGTGACAGGCGCGGAACTCGAAGCCAGTATTTCACCCCGGACTAAAGCCGTCTTGATCGGCTATCCTAACAACCCGACTGGAGCCATCCTGACCAAAGAACGGATGTTGGAAATCGCCGCGGTTGCCGAACGACATGATCTGGTGGTCATTTCCGATGAAATCTATGAACGCCTTGTTTATGATGCCGAACATATTAACTTCGCATCGCTGCCTGGAATGTATGAACGCACTATCTTGTTAAGTGGCCTGAGCAAATCCTTCGCCATGACGGGCTGGCGCATTGGCTATGCCGCTGCTCCACTTGAAATCATGCAGGTAATGCACAAACTCCATCAGTATTTGATTATGTCTGCACCCACTGTTGGGCAAGCAGCCGCCATCCAAGCCCTCAATCATGGTGAAGGCGATGTGCAACACATGCAGACCAATTATGATCGGCGGCGGCGTTTGATTGTCGATGGCTTTAATCAATTGGGGCTATCTTGTTTTGAACCACGCGGCGCGTTCTATACCTTCCCAAGCGTCCAATCTACAGGTATGACAGACGAAGCATTCTGCGAAGCCTTGTTACTTGAAGAGCGGGTAGCTGTCATTCCTGGCAGTGCCTTTGGTTCATGTGGCACAGGGTTCATCCGGGCCAGCTACACATCCAGCTATGAAGCCATTGAAGAGGCGCTGGAACGCATGGCCCGCTTCTTACGCAGTAAATTGCGAACCCACGATTCGCTCACCTGGATCAAGCGAACGCAAGGTCAAGGAATTCACGAGAGAGACCCAGAGCAACATCGCGTGTAGCATGAACAAGAAACCATCATCGAAAATTGGCGTGGATACTCCCCCGAACCTTCGGTTCGCTTTAACGGGGGCCAACCTTTGGTTGGGGGTCGAACTTTCAGTTCGCACGCCCGCTCCTTCCTGGTAACTGTATCCATCGGATTGATGTAAATGTGTGCAGTAGCGATAGCTGACACCTTGAACTGTTCCGTTACGAGTAGCTATATTGAAACGCCCTGAGCGTCGCACAGCTACTCGTCCGATGGAGGTTCCAATCTTCTTTCCAGAAGTGACGATTGCCTTGACCATGTCGCCTGTCTGAAACCCTGTTTCGATTTAGTGCGCGGGAAACCGTATTGATCTGGTCTGCACATCTGACGTGATTGATGGCCTGTTGCTTTAATCAACAGAGGTGCATGATCCAGATTTGCAAATACCCGCCCCCCGGTTTCGCCAACACATGCAGCGTCTAGCCAATGTGTTTTGGGATACGCTTGTTTGGCCCGGTTGAACTTGGTACCTCCGCCGGTGCCAGTTTCTAAAGGCAAACCAAAGGACTTGAGAACTTCAAACAGCTTCCAGCGCGTCACGTTGACTGCTGCTGCATCTTTGAGCGACTTCTTAGCTTGTGTCTGAATACTTGGAAATCCGAATTCCTCAGCGGTCTGACTGCCTTTGCGCTGGTTGCAGTCGTTGCAGGCCAGTGTCAGGTTTGAGACACGATTTGAACCGCCCCATGATTTGGGTATGATATGCTCAACTTCCAAAGGCGCATCAACCAGACCGCAATCTGCACATTTCCTGCCCCCCTTTTCGAGTAGGTACTCCCGTATTTCGTAGCCCTGCAACTGACCTTGCTGGTACTCGACGCCTCCGATTTCAGGATTCTGCATAAGCTGAGTATCAAATCTGACCAACTCCATCGCCAAGTGCGTGACGGGTGCAAATTTCTGTACCCGTTTTACCCAAGCTGCAATGTTCTAAACACGGCTCATCAAGGATGGCGAAAGCCAACCGGGTTGGCGCGGCCGATTGTCGAAGCGTGGTTTGCGGTCACGTGTTTTCCTGCCGCGTCTCCCTCTACGAAGTTGTCTTCTCTTGAGCAAGCCAGCTCGGATTGCAAAGCCTCTGTGAGTAAGTTCTGCTGCCCAAATGCAGCGAAGACCACGATCAAAGTTGGCAACTAACGTCAGCCCTGTTGTTTGGGCGCCAGGGTCAATCTTGACCTGGGTATCTTGAGTTTCACCACCCTCACGATCTCTCATGATGATGGTGAATGGGTAGCGCCGATACACTGCCGCACGCCCTGCCTTGAGCAGGGTTCGTGCCCTGGCTGGATGCGTGGGCATGAGTGGTTCCTTGTTTTTATCTCGTACAAATACTCGTTGCATGAGTTACCTCTGTATCTCGCCGGAAGGCGGTCAAGTGAACCTCGTCAATGTTATTGGGCGGTTTCTCGATAACGACACGGGCTGAGACCCTCAGCCTGTTTAATCGTTCTCCGCAGAGTCCGAGGCTGGTTCAGTCACCCCGGAGTGCCTATCCGTTCGCCCATAACGTAGTTCCGAAGAACTGAGACTGGTCAGCATGAGCTTTGACTAGCTCCCTCGAACCGAAGGTTCGCTTTATCCGGGGGTCGCTGACTCGTTTAGTATTGAAAGGAGACGCGCACGAACAGGGCTCGTCCTCCAACCGATAGTGTCCCCACGCCATTTTTCTACACAGCCAAACGCGATATTTTGCTCAATCCAATGGTGGTGATTAAGGTTACCGAAGGCTGAAATCGGAACTCGGCCTCAATCAACTGCTGCCATCTCAAGTGATGGATGGAGGCGAGCAAGTAACATTCTACCATAATTCCATGACCTGGCGCAGGATGCCAAGTTCACCAATGTGATAGGCATTGTGTGCACCCACGACCTCGATCTCGCGCAAGATGTTGTGCCCTGTTTGACCATGTGGAATCGGGGCGTAGAGATCGTTGCTGGGGTCGTTGATAATGTCAATGAGAGCTTGCCGATCTGCCAGGAATTGGTCGATAGACCGCTGCCAGCCTGTTGCGTCAGTGCTTGCTGAAGGATCAGGCCAATAGCCCGCAGGGAAGTGGCGGGGGGTGTAGCCTGGGTTGCGGATGTAATCCAAGATGTCCCATTGGGCCAGGCGTAGATGCTCAATCAAATGCCAGAACGTGTATTCGACATGGGTTGGCTTGGTATTGATGTGTTCTAGTGGGAAGTCTTTTATGGCATCTTCAAAGCTCATGTGCGCCTGCCGGACGTGCATCAATGCGACAAGTTGCTTACGGAGTTCTTGGTCAGGGTTCATGTGGTCTCCACTATAATATCGTTGATTTTGCAACGATTATATCCTAGCAGAGGCGGCTGCCCAGGTCATCACCCGCCTGAATCGTGTCGGGAGATATACTTCAGTAATGAAGAAGTGTTACGGCTTCTCGTTCCACGATCTCAGTGTTCGTCGCATTATTTCAACGGTCTGCCCAGGTCACATGTCCGACGGTTTCCAGCGTCAAGTAGCCGTCTGCGTGAACACCATCCCCAAAGGCTTTGATATGCTCAGCAAGCATCTTTTCCCACGCCAGGCCGCCGCGTGAGTGCCATGACACAATGGATTGCTGGTTTGTTTCTGGCACGGTACGGTCTATCTTGAGGTGACCACGCTCCATTAGCACTTCCTGTAGGCTGATAGTTACGATAAACTGTATAGGTTTCGATCAGTGTTTGTAATTCCTTCTTCCATGATGGAATGCGGTATCTTCCACATGCCCCCGGACCCAGTTCAAGTATAGGATGATCGCCACCGAGAGCAGCCCTTCCTTTTGCCAACATCGGCCTGGAGACATCCACCGCATCGACCCGTTCGGCGAAGGCTGTCATCTTACGAGCGAGATCACCTGTACCTGTGCCGGCATCCAGGATCGTCCGGGTGTGAGTTGGGGCTTTAGGTTTCATGGTCATGCGAACCCGCGATTCGCTCACCCAGATCAAGCGAACCTTAGCCCCCGGGCGATCGCTACCTGTGCTTGGGCTGCACTTTCACGACCTCCCCTCTGGTCTCTTATCCGAGGAATTTACGAGAGAGACCCAGAGCAACATCGTGTGCGGCATGAAACTTTCTATGATAAGCGTCTCTGAAATCCGCTGTTTCGCTCTGTGATTTCCTCAATCAGCTTAGGCGGGAATCCTAGTGCATCATAGAATAGCATGATAATTATCAATTCGAGATGTCGATTGTACTAGATTAGCTTGGTTGCAGGGATTTGAAAATCGGCTTCGTGAGTGAGGTCATTGCGCGTATCTTTCAATTGCTATAAAAAGTCCGTAGGATCGTTATTGTTATGAATGATCCTATTTGTTAGGGGATAGCGTTGGATTTGTTGCCATATGTCATTAAGTCTATCAATTAGAGAGACTTTTTTCCTGTTCCCACTTGGCTTAAAATTTGGTTTCCGTCGTTTGTGATATGCCTCTAGTCCCTGAATGAAGGTGAGAAATTTGACTTCAATGAAGTTCTCTGTAAGATATCGATGGGATAGATATAGTTCTTGATTAGCGGTTGGAAAACTTCCCAATCCTTTTCCCAAGTTCGCATGATTGTCCCTAGATCATCATTGATATCAAGTAGTGTAAATAACCAACTATTTGAATAATCTGGGAGAGTTCTGCCCATTCCCTGGGTGCGCCAATAGAGGTTTGATTGTCCTTTTGTAATGTCTTTCGCATCGTGCCATGCGTGTACAAACAGAGGGGTAACATAGTTCCATATTACCAGCATCAGAAAGTTACTAAGTAACGGGGAGTAAAGTTCGATCATTTCTTTTGCTGAGAGGGCCTGATTTTGTTTTGGTAGAACACGAAACGTTGTCTTTTCTTCCAGAGTCGCACGATTTTGGACGTTCGATGGAAAAGTGATTGTATGGGATATTTCGATCACTGTATATGTGAGTTCGATTTGAGTACTTGCCTCTGTAGAGGAAGGCATCAAATATGATATCTCGGAATATGTTTGTTCGTTCTCATATCGCTGTAGTTTGTTTCTAAGACCCCGATGCACCCCATTCATTCAATCCAGAGAGACTGATAGAATATGCAGAAAAAGCAATCTCTTTTAGGGATTCAAAATGTGTACCCTCCACGACCAGACCAGCGAATGCCTCCGTAAGACTAACTTGACAAGAGGCGAGCGTATACATCCGCCCCATAGCTATGCCAAGAATGATTGAATCCTGATGGGGACTACCATCGACACTTGTCACATCTTTAATAGAATTGGATTCTCCATATCTTTGCATGAATACGGGTGTGAACTCAAATATTGTAGGTAAGAGAATTGGGCCATTCGTAACCGAAATCTTGAGTTGAGCTGCAAATGTAGAGTTTGGTGATTCAGGAAACCACCAAGTTCCCAATACCGTGAATGGTTTCATCAGATTTCTCCTACCACATCTATAGGATTGCACGACAAGATATATGTAGTAAGGAGAAGTGGCTGTTTGGAATAACTGTAAGAATCAAAAAAACCGACAATGTCGTGTCGGTTGATGCTGGGGAGGTAGGATTCGAACCTACGGTACCCGGCTCCAAAGGCCGGCGCCTTACCGCTTGGCCACTCCCCAATGGTGTATCAACATTATACCAAAACCCGTTTCAGGCACAAGGGCTAAGCGCTGGCGACGATAGATGGTTGCGAGAGCAGTTTTTCGATCATGTATAACCCTAGATTAAAATCATGCGTGAAATCAATCGGTCGCAACCAGAATGCATCATCTTCAATCTTGCAGGGCGTACACACAACGGGCAAGATGAGCTTGCCAAGTCCGATGAAGCGTTCGCGTTCTTTTGCTGCGTCTTCGTCTTCTAAGGCTGCTGGAGATAACACGCTGAACATAATGCTACATTCGTTCATGGCGGTGTCGATTTCGTTACGCCAGTCCTTACCGGGCCAGATTTCCATCGTATCGAACCAGACCTTGACACCAAAGCCCCGTAAATACAGGATGAGTTCAAGCGTGAAGAGTTCATCCGGGCGCGAATAGCTCATGAAGACGCCGCGTTGAATACCGCTTCTGATTTGATGAATGTCCGTCAGCTTTTCCTTGACTCCTACTAGATGGGGATCATCGGGATGCGTCTCTAACGCCTTGCGCAGGGCAATCCGTTTGTTCTCTACTGAACGATAGTGGGAGATGATACGATCAAGTTCCTGTGTAGCGGTCTTTTTGGGTGTGCGATCTTGTGACATAGGCAACCTGGTCAATTGATAATTTCAGTATAGCAAAAAGTTGGTTATGCAGGAATAACTTAGTCGTCTGGTAACGGAATATGGTGCCGTCGGTGAGAATCATGTATGTAGGCAAGTGAGGTAGCCTTAATCTCCTACTGATTCGATCATAACAAATTAAAGATGCTGTCCTAAATGAACCCGGTCAATGCAAGACTGAATCACATCAGATTGATGTCGTAATCGAGCAATGGCTTTGCGCAGCTCATCGCGCAGTTCATCCAGTGTGTGGCAGCACAGGTTTTTCATTCATCTCCACGTACTTCAGATACTGCCAAATGCCCTCGGTGGGGATCAAATCGGGTGCATAGCTGCGGGAGCTGCTCCACGTGAATACGCCGGGCAGCGCCTGCCCGGCGAAAGTCTTTGAGCGCTTGTCCCCGATGAGCGGTCAACCCAGGCCAAATAATGAGCAACGGGCCGGCAATTTGCCGGAGCAGATGCTTCAAAAACGGCCCGATCGGCTCCCCCTTGAAGGCTTGCTCTTGCATCTGAACATAGAGCTTGCCGTCTGGCGTGATCGCACTAATCACCGAAAGGTGATCCCACCTCAAGGGAACACGCAGAAGCGGTGTTTGGCCTTTGGGAGCATAGGTCAGGACTGCCGCTGCCAGCAGATAGCAGCCCGCTTCATCCATAAACACTAGGGTTCGTCCTTCACGTTCGGCTTTTTTTGAAGCTCCTGCCATGTTGCAGTCCGCCACCGCTCAATCGCTTGCTCATTGTGTTGCGTGGCACGCTCAATTGGCTTCTGACGGCTCCAACCGATTTGACCTAACAAGCGCCCCACAGGGCTGAGGGAACACTGCACACCAAACTGTTGCGTGATGACCTGGGCAACACGGGCACGGGTCCACACATCGCCACCAAATCCAGAGGCTTCTGCACCGCGACTTAACACGGTCGGCAATTGCTCCACTTGCTCCGATTTCAGGCGGGGTTTGGACCCACCTCCTTTGCGATGGCGCAACCCGTCCACGCCTTCATCGCGGGCTTTTTTAAGCCATTGGCTGACTGCCCCTTCGGTGACCCTCGGCTATATCTTGCTGCTTCCAGCCTTGTAATCGTCTGGCTTCTCGCCAGTTTTCCGGTTGTTTCTTCTTGTTCTCATTCATTCCACCATTTTACAACATCTTCTTGAGAAAGTTGTGGCTGGATCAGTAAATGGCGGACACCAGGCGGGTTGGTAATTGCGACACCCACGCTTGCCTGTTTCGTTGCTCAAACCAAGAAAACGAGCTTGCATCATTATGGATGGCATATGATATGGCTCGCTCTTTTACAAGGGTAGTAGCGACAAGTTGACTGATGAGGTATGAAAAAGCTCAAAGAGATAACCAACCAAGTCAACTCAAAGGGCTTTTTCATGATCAAAACGATTGTAACCTGGAATGGCCCATGCTGTGAAAGTCGGAAGCGAGTGAAAAATGGACGCGATGACAGACGCAGTCAGAAATTTCATTGCAAAGATTGTAAGCGCTACGGGACCCTGAATGCCCCAAAAGGCTATAGCCGCCAAAGGTGGTGTCCTTGAACGGGTCAGTCTGTGGGGATTAGAAGGGATCGTTGAAGGGGCGTGGCGCACCATCAGTTGTTGGTTGCCCACTCTGCGGGCCATGTGGTCTCCGGTGGGACAGCAGGTGATGATCCCGACTCCCCAATCAGCCCTACAAGCGTTACGGGCGGTCAATTCTCATACTGGTGAAACCGTCGTCATCTTCCAGCGACGGAAGCGACGGCGTGAAGTCGCGGAACTGCTCAACACCTTTACACATGAGGAGGTCGAAGCGGTGGTGCGGACGGCCTGTGGACGTTTAGTTTTGCTCTACTTGCCGCACCTCAAGGTGCTCTAAGCTGACGCACCGATTACTTGGCTAGCCCCTAAAGGGGTCTTCTGCTTCTTTTGTACTGATCCGGTCGATCATCTGATCGTATTTCTCTTGTTCGCGCACATATTGGGCTATGGTTGCTTCATTCAGCCCAACTGTACTCACGCCCAAAAGTGCCGATTTGCTCAGATTAGCATGGCGATCAAAGATCATCATGGCACTCTTGCCCTTCAGATACCCCATGAAACTCGACACGCTCTACTTCTTACACAGGTCTTTCAGAATCCCGACAACACTTGTTTTGTACTGGTTGTAGATGATCTTGCCTCGGTACTTCGGTCTGAACACGATATGGTACTTACACCTCTCCTCGTCTGGTGGTGGCTTGAACACCTGCCATCTTACGCAGAGTGTCTTCTTGTTGGCTATCCGCATTTCTTCTCCACTCGCATAGCGGGCGGTTTTCTGTTTCGCACCTGCGGTGCTCAACGTGCTAAAGCGGCCCCAACGAGTCTTATCTATCATTGGCGCACTTCCATCATGATGTCTGTGGTTGTACTTAGGAAGTAGGGAGGCACAGGATTGCTAACCCAATTCGCCCCAATCGACCCCTGCAATGCTGGGGCGCCGATGACCACCTCGAGTATCCCAGGGCATGGTGTAGGGCTGAGACCAGTCGATATGATGGCCGTAAGCATAACCAATGGCTTCTAGCAGTCTGAGTTCAGCTGGCTTGCACGAATCGAAATTCAAGCAGGCAGGATCAAAACGTCCTGACTCGATCTCAAGCTCAGAACGAATGGTTTCAGCATCAAGGAACGGATTGTAACGGCGAAAATCAACCCCCTGGCGGTGATAAATCGCACGAGTGGCATAGACTTGCTGTAAAGCCGATTCATAGGGGCTGGCTCGCGTATTATACAGCAGCCAGCGCCGGAACCCCATATGCTTGCCATGCCCTTCCTGAAAGTACTGCGCCTTAAAACCTGTACCAAATGACATCAGAATGGTCTTGGCCGGATCATAGCCAATGTATTCAAACGCTTCGATGGCGGCGACCAAACTGGCATTCCCATACAAACTCATGCCGGCATTGATAAGATCATTATTCACAGGTCTGAAGTAATGGGGGGCGGCACTGCTGGCAGCGACTGCACCCACCAGGGGCCAATCACGAAACATGAGCGCACCAGGGCCACGATTGACGACATAGTAGGTGTTGTTCGTGCGCAGGTCTCTGGTCAGCAGCAGCAAGGTGATGTTGTCAATGTCGCCAATCTTGATATCTTCCATATAGGGTTTGACTGCCTGAATGAACGGCTCAATCCGATACTGATAGCGGAAGCGATGAACCAGAGCATATTTCAACCAGAAATGGAAGTCACCTTTAGCAAAGGTCGTATACAACCTTTCACGATACACCATTTGCAGGATTTGACGGGCAGACATGCCAACCGCCAGCGCTGCCGCGATAATTGCGCCGCTTCCGGCTCCGGTCACCATATCAAATAAATCATAGGCAGGACGTCCGGTGCGCTCTTCGAGTTGAATGAGCATCATCAACGGGATCACACAGCGCATCCCGCCGTCATCAATTGAAAGAATCAGTCGTTTATTTTCAAACATGGATCAAGGATACCCCTTTAACAAAAAAGGAGAAAGTCGTGACGACGAACTGAAAGCATGGGGCGCTTCGATGGCTATGCAAGAAGGTGAGATTGTGGGCAGAATCGTCACTTTGTTGCGGCGGCTGTGGATTGTTTTTCTAGCCCAACTCGGCAGAAGTTGCAGTGACATCGTGACCCATTAGAATTGAGCTGCCGAAAGATAGAAGGAGGTTAATTTTGGAAAGTATATGGGAGATGGGTCGGCTTCGGTTGTACCAGCTCAAACGAGATAATCTGGAGTGGACGCAGAACAAGCTGGCCAACACCTTGGGGCGTAGTTTGAGCTGGGTCAAGAAGAGGTTGCGGCGCTTTCGAGCAACACTCGAAACCTTCAACGGCCAGTCGCGTGCGCCGCATTCCCGGCCTCGTCAGATCGTGCCTATGGTGCAGGATGCCATCCTTGAGTTGCGCGATCAACTGCACGACAAATATGGGCGTGTTGTGGGTCCAACAACGATACGTTATCATTGGCACAAAGATGACTATCTGCAACGCCAAGGCCCCTATCTCGCCAAATCGACACGCACTATCTGCAAGGTACTCAAAGAAGCTGGACGGATGCCAACAAGAGTGTGCTAGCACGCGCCACTTCAGCGACCAGCTCCGATGACGCACTGGGAAGGTGAGATCGAGTTTTTGTCAGTGTTAGATCGGGGCACATCTGGTCTGGTGTAGACCCACACTCACCCTCACTCCAATGCCGTCGCTGCTTTGCAAGCAGTCATTGAACTGTTGTTGCAGATGGGTTGCCCTCGATTGCTGGGCTTCGATAATGACCCAGGTTTTGTCGGTAGCTGGCAAACTGACGGCTATCCATATCAACCCGATGTTGAACGTTCCATTCGGACCTTGAAACATGAAGTGCTGTGGCGAAAGCGTGACCTGGAAGCAGGTACCATCTTGGATGCCTACTGGCCATTTTTTAATCATGACCGCATGAACCAGAGTGACATTTGCGCTGATCGCCCGCCTTATCAGGCGTTTCCCAAGCTGCCGATTTTGCCACGCTTGGCTGACACCCTACGACAAGCAAGTTTTTAGGCGCAAAATGGCACGGTCGAGGTGGGTCAACATACTGACTATGTGGGTTATCAGCGAGCGAAAGAAACGGTTGGCTTTCATCTTGATGCAAAACAGGCGGTCTTCAATGTCCTCCATAAAAACGCGGCAGGGGACACCCTCGAACCTTCGGTTCGCCTTGAGCGGGGGCCAACCTTTGGTTGGGGGGAAGGCCGCCCTCCTTTCAGAGTCAGCATATCTGTGCTCAAATTAACATATTACGGTTAGGCCGAGACTGCCTGAGGACATCAAGGCCCGGTGGTTGCCTAACGCGGCTTTTTAACAACTTCAGATAGCAGGTTGTGGCGAGTAGATCGCCGCGTAAAATCTGAATCGCACTTAAGAGAGAAACGAAAGTTCTCGGATGGGTCGGACTTTCATCAGTCCGCTGCATCCGTCAGGCGACAAGGGAGTGCGTTGGCACATGCGGAGCCTGAGAAGTGCCCCCGAACTGAAAGTTCGCCGAACCTTGTGTTCGCTTTATCGGGGTGAGCCGTCACAAGGGCAAAATCCTTCTCCAACATGAGGTTCAAGGTCTGGTGAAGCACCCGATGCGTTGCCAGGATTACGTGCGTTACATGCTCCAATAGGTACGCACAGACAACATCTCATCGCCCTCCAGAACTATCCTCGCTACCAAGCTTGCTTAAGGGTTACGATGTTACTGCAACTTCTGGGGGGTTGAGCAGGGCAGATAGCTGCCTTGGGCCTGAAGCAGTGGATCCTTATGCAAATGATACAGGATTGTTTTCGGACCCGCCCATAAGTTGTTTTCAACTCATCACGCAGACCTCAAATCGTCTCCCGCACGGCCGTCGCAATCTGTCTGGGACGACTGTGTGGCGCACGCGATAGGGATGGCGTACCTGCCTCTCGAAACTGTTTGAGTGACCCAGCTTAAGCAACGTCCAATCGTGTGCGCGAGTTGCTGCACTGTCTGGTCGGGGTGTTCTCAACGAAGCTGATAGAGACGCATACGATCCAATTCCCATTCACTCTTCATGTCCGTTGACCTCCAAAACCAGCTTCAGATGACTGGAGATTTTAACGCAGCGATAACTTCTTGGGCATCTATCACTCTTTCGTTTTTCACCTTACCAGGTGAAGCACTTAGGCAATGAATTGTCGAGATTACTCAAGAATCCTGATGGTGTTGTTCCGTATCTGGTTCATCAAGAGCGATTGAGGCGGATGATGGGGAGGCGCGGGCGTGTCGGTTGTCGATGCGGTGAAACAGGCTCCAACAGCAGTGGGTCATATTCGGGGATGGTAATGGTGAACATCGTGCCCTCGTTGGCACGACTGCTGACCGAAATCATACCGTCGTGGGCTTCCACAACCCACTTGGCAATCGACAACCCCAATCCAAACCCGCCCCCCTGATGGGCACGCGACGGATCAGCCTGATAAAATCGGTCAAAAACGCGGTCTAGTTCATTGGGTGGAATACCTTGGCCGGTATCTTCAACGGTCAGCACCGCATGGTGATTGATCTTCTGCAGCCCAATGGTCACTTTGCCACCGGATTCGGTGAACTTCATCGAATTATTCAGTAGGTTTATCAACACCTGCTTCACGCGGTCAGCGTCACCGTTTATGCGTATGGGTTCAAATGGATGAAGTTCCAACGTCAGGCCTGTGTCTTTCATCAGGCGTTTGCTCTGCTGGTAGGTATCCAGCACCACCGTATCCAGATCGAGGGGTGTTAAGGTTAGCGAAATGTCGCCCGAATCCGTCCGTGCCAGCATCAACAGATCATTGACCAGCCGCGACATTCGTCTGGTTTCGCTGTTAATGGCTTCCAATGAGACATCATCCATGCCATAACGGTTCGCAAGTTCCAGGTTGCCCTGGATGGCTGTCAGGGGTGTACGCAGTTCATGGGAAACATCCGCCACAAAACGCTGCTGCACCTGGAATAGATGCTCAATCCGATCCATCATCTGATTAAACACCGCTGCCAGCCGCCCCAACTCGTCATTTGCGCCCTGCCAATCCAGCCGCGTACCCAGATCATTTGCACCAACAATGCTGGCAGCGGCACGGTTAATCTTTTCGATAGGTTGTAGGGCCCGGTTCGAGAACCACATGCTCAGGATACCTGCCCCTGGAATCGCCACACCACAACTGACCAACATGACAATTAAAAGCAGTTCCGTTGCGTCATTCACGCCTGCCATGTCGGCAGCGACCTGCATATTCCCCACCATCTGATCGCCGGAAAATATCGGTACAGTCAACACGCGCAAATCCACTCCCGAGACCATCACGCTGCTGAAACGGCCTTTAGGATTGGTATCGCCCAGTCCATTTGGATTAAGTGGCATATCCAGTGCTTCTAAGCTTGGGGAGTGCCCCCACAGTTGAGGTTGACCATCCTGCAAATTCCACGCTTGCACATGAATGCCTGAGGCCCGGAATCGATCTAACTTAGCCAGATGCAGTTCAACCTGCGTCTCACCAAATGTCACGATGGGCAGTTGTGTGCTTTCGGATGCAATCAGGCTAGCTGTATCTCGAAGCGTCTGATCGATATTGCTAATCATTGTAAAACGCATCACGGCAAAGGTGATGGTACCAAACAACACGATGATGATGATGAGCAGAACAGCATACCAGATTGTAAGCTGTTTGCGGACGGTCACTACCTTAGTCCTCGCGTAAGACGTAACCTACGCCACGTACAGTATGAATGAGGCGATTTTCGTCTTCTGCTTCGGTTTTCTGGCGTAAGTACCGCACATAGACTTCAATGATGTTGCTCTCTCCCCCGAAGTCATACCCCCATACACGGTCAAATATGATATCACGGGTCAAAACCTGACGCGGGTTGCGCATGAACAGTTCCAGCAGTTCATACTCTTTGGCAGTCAGATCAATGGCGCGCTCATTCCGATGTGCGCGGTGTGTCCCTGTATCCAATGTTAGATCAGCGAATTTCAGCACTTCTGGCCGGGAAGTTGGGGTCATACGGCGAAACAATGCCCGTACTCGTGCCATAAGTTCGTCTACCGAGAATGGCTTCACCAGATAATCATCTGCGCCTGCGTCCAGACCTGTCACCCGATCATTGATATCGTCTTTGGCGGTCAACATCAATACGGGCACATCACTCGCCGCCCGAAGGCGCTTACAAACTTCTAGGCCATCCAGGCCTGGTAACATCCAATCTAAGATCACCAGATCGGGCGGATTATCACGTGCAATCGAGAGCCCAGTTTGACCGTCCCGCGCCACATTTACCCGATACCCTTCATAAATCAACCCGCGTTCGATGAATTGGGCGATTCGTGCTTCATCTTCTATTACAAGTATCCGTTCACCAGTCATCTTGTTTGTCTTCCTTGTCGATGATGTCGAGCAGTTTAGATGAGAATCATGAGAATGTTACATGAGATGCATTAGCACTACCTAAACGAACGCCATTCAAACTGGGTGATTCCCGCAGGTTGTCTTAAGGTTGTCGTTTGGTCCAGCATGGCATCGTAGATTGTCAGGGCGCCATCTGGTTGAAGAAGCCCGGCGATAAATTGACCATCTGGCGAGATCTGAGGTTCGGTAAGGTAACGCAATTTCGCTCTTTGATCGGGTTCGCCTACTGCAACATCAACTTCCATCAGGGTGAAGAAGGACAGCCCTGGTTGATTATCCCCAGCAAGCACCACACTTAACTGCCCAGGGGCTGTTTCGCGCACTGCTTCCACTTGCCCACTCCCAACGCGCATGGCAACAGCTGTTTCCTGGCTGGATGGCGCCACCAGATCAATCACCGTTTCTTGTTCGGTTTCTTGAATACCCAAAATGCGCCCCTCAGAAAGCCACACAGCATGGTCATAAGTACCGATGCTGATAATCTCCTGCGAAACCGGATCGTACATCACTTGCTCAACCCCATCCGACGTTTCCTGACGAATTAGAATAGCATTCACATTTGGGGCAAACTGCGGGTCAGCATAGATCACATCTGTCGAGGACAACAAGAGTTGTGGTTCAGTGGGTTCCTGGCTGCCCAAGGCTAACGACCATACACCGGCACCATCTAGCGACGAAGTGACATAAAGCAATTGATCACCCGCTGGATTAAACGTCAGATCACGCCCTGGCACAATAACCAGTTCCGTAGCGTTTGGGGTATCCTCGGCTGTATTTAAATACCACACGCGACCATCGCTGGTATAGGCCACTCCATCCCGCGAGGCAGCGTACTCGCTGATGTCAGTCTCGGCATTTGTAATCGGCATCGGCGGCAATCCATTTCCTGGCAACTGCCAGACCTGCACGATTCCAGTGCTAGTGGCTGCTAAAAAGTGGGCGTCAAACGGGAGCGAGAATCCCGTTGCAGAATTCGGACGGGGCGGTCCCCAATCATAGGCCACCGTATTGACAATTGGCAGCGGAAAGCCATCGCCCGTCTGCGGCAGCACCAACACCAATACCCCCCCCTGAAACGCGATCATCAAATCGCCATCGGGGGCCCAGCGCATACCGGTCAGGTCAACTGGAATATCACTTGATTCTGCAACTGTAGCTCCACCGTCATCCAGGCTCAATCGCTGATAGGTAGCAAATTCAGGTGCTTCGGCAGTTGCGGCAGGGCGTGCAAACACCACAATTGAGCCGTCATCCTTGCGCATCGGCAACCGATATTCCTGGGTAGCATCCATGAACTGCGTTTGCGCATTGGCGTTTACTAGGTTCATCGTCAGCAAACCGCCCTCTGGCGGGGCGAAGACCAGACGGGCATCATCGAGCCAGGTCAAACCGTACGAAGCTGGAACAACACTTGCCAGATTCATCGCCGTACTGTCCCGCTGAAAAACCCACCACACGTTATTTTCTGTCTCCGCTGCCAGATAGGTTCCATCTGGCGACCACATCAACCCGAAAACAGCGCTGACCGGGACATTGGTATAAACAGTGTGTTCACTGCTAGGGTCAAAAGCCAGTCGAATACCAAAAATGGTTGTATAAGCCAGCACTTCTCCGCTGGGCGACCAGGCCATCGTCGAGCCTCTACCCCGCACAGGTGGCACATCAGCGGTCTCATCTTCCAGCGGAACCCGCCTATCATCAACCAGACTTTGCAGCGTGATCCCCATTTCTGTGCGATACGCGATCCAGTTGTCATCGGGTGCAACGGCAAAATCGAGAATAAAGGCATCTTCTGGGGTGATAGTCTGAACACCCGCAGCACCTAGTCCATATCGTTCGACTGTGCCATCGTTGACCAGAATGTAAAGTTCAGTCGGCAAGTTGAGACCATCCTGTGCAACGACTAGGGAGACCATCACAAAGAACATCAGCAACGTAAACAGTTGTTTCAAGAGGAATCCTCCGCCGATTGAGTTATGACCCAGGCGTCATCAAGCCGATCGCCCAGGCCAGCCATAAAAACGTGGTCAAATTGATTGTAAATAAGATGGGGATCTGTAATGCGCCATACTTGGCAATATTGCCTCGCATATCCAGCTTCCAGGGGAACAACATACAAACAAAGGCGCTGACGACAATGACAGTACTCAACCATGCTGGGAATGTCCCAGAAAATACGGCATGTCCTAAACATAGCGCTGCCACACCGGCGAACCCATACATCACCATAGTGGCCGTTTCTTTACCCATCACGATAGTCGTGTTGCGCAATCCAGAGCGTTTATCAATTTCGTAATCATCAAGCTGATTATAGAACTGTCCGTAAGCTGCGCCTGAAGCCATCGCAATAATCACAAGCCAAGCTTCTCCTGGGCGGTTGTGATAAAGAAAATATCCCATCATTACCCACAGACTACCGCCACCGAGGGAATGTAACATCACATCAATAATTGGATAAGCTTTTAGGCGAGCAGGTTCAACCGAATATAAATAAGCGGAAAGCAAGCCCACACTTCCCCAGAATAACGGACTACGTCCACTGATGGCATAAAGTACGAGCGCAAGGACCACCGTCACTCGTGTGACCAAGATACCTGTCTCGCGGCTGAGTAGGCCATCACTGATGACATTACGCGCCCGCTTATCAGGGTCAAGCGCATCGGCAGGCGCATCCTCAATGTCGTTAATCATAAATGCAGAGGACATCGCCAGCACATTCGCCAGCAACGCTGTCGCCAGACGCCAGTCAATGGGAATAGAATGCCTTTGTGTTGCCAGTAATGCACCGACAGCCGTCAATGGCAACACAAACGGAACGTGCTCACGCCAGCGCGTCAGCCTGATGATCGCCTCGACCTTTTCATTCGTTTCGGTACTGATCCACGTTGTCAGAATAGCACCTCCTCAAAGCCTTTCCTACCCATTGTAGCGTCAGCGGGTACTTCAGGACAAGCAGATTGTTAAGCTTCTTTTATGTTTGCTGGGTGGCATACTTGCCATCATCCCCAGGTTCGCTTCATGCTAGCTTGGAACCCATCAACGCTGCAACTTTGAACTTGTTGCGACGTAAGGACTTATGAGACAGGCTGGACATGTTTCATAATTGGCAATAGAGTAGGGGATAGATTTAGATTATGCGACATGGCGGAGGTTTCATGACAGGAGCATGGTGGGGGACGCGGAATAACGTCTCGCCCCGGCTGCGGCTCGAAGTAGAAGCGATGCGGGCCACATTTGATAAAACATTCAAGCTGGTTGTACCGCAATATGGCTTGCTCTATTGGCAGGGGCCGGTAGAAATTAACCTGGCAGATTTACGTAATCGGAATCATGAGTTGAAAATTATGTATCCGAAGGATTATCCCAATCGCCCTGCAGAAGCCTACATTTTGAAGCCGCGTGTTTATAGTGAAAAACACCAATACGAAGATGGGCAGTTGTGTCTGTTCAACCCCAAAGATGGTGAACAGTATGGTTGGAACCCGGCTCGTTCAACAGCAGTGACCGTCTCGGCTTGGGCCATTCAATGGCTTTATGCCTATTACACCTGGCGAGCAACAGGCAACTGGCCCGGTGTCGAGGAGCGTGTCAATCCGAACACACCACTGCCGCCTCGTAGACGGAGATAATTGGGAATGTTGTGGAGGCGATTGATGCCCATACCTGGTGTTGTACCTAATCTTGTGGTGGCACAGCGCGTCATCAACAAGATGAAGGCGACTGCCAAGCACTTTATTGAAGACGAAACGGGCGAAGCGATGGTCGGTGTGATCACACCTGATCCTAGTTCAGGCACCATACCCACCTTGTACATCCTGGACACCATCTCTCCCGATGAAAGTGCCGTGCGCCAATTGCATACCTTTCAACAGGGTGATGCCCGTCAGGATGAACTCATCTGGTGGTTACAAGAAAACTGGCACGTCAAGCGCCAGCAGCGGGGCAACCAGTATGGACAGGCCCAGCAGGAAAAATGGGACGTGCCATTGCGCTACCTGGGCGATTGGCATAAACAACCAGGTTTCATGATCGCGCCTAGCGGCGGCGACCTGATGACCGCGCTGGATTGGTTGGATGATGACGAAAATGGTATGGACTACCTGCTTGCCCCTATCGTGACTCTAGGCCACCCGCCCACAACGGCCCTGGCCTCCACTAACGTCAATTATCTCACCGTTCCGTTGGATAATGGCACAGCCATGCGGATTGATTTCTGGTATATCCATCGCGATGTGCGTATGTTTCACCCCATCGTGCCTGCGGTCTACCCCGACGACCAGTTACCGACGTTGGAAGCCTATCCTTGGCACATCATCAACGAAGATCGGGCAACGCTGGAATTTGCCCGTTTTGATGACAACGACATCGCCTATTCGGTTCTGCTTAGTGATACAGATGAGGAACTACCGTTGGAAATCTGTGTGACGGCTGCCCGTCCACAGGGACAAACAATCTTCTTGATCGCCACTGCGTGGAATTATCCCAGTGAACCGCCAGAAGTTCGCATGACACCCTTTCTGAAGATGGAAGCGGACGAAACCATTGCTGATGTGTTTGATACGTGGTGGGAACAAGCCGAACCTGTCCCGGCACCTAAAGATTGGAAATGGAACGAAGAAACCCATCTGATCGACTACATCCAGATCATTGAAGCTGAGTTAGCCATCTCTTTACCAGATGACCAACAGAATATCCCGGAGGAAGACTTCCATGACATGGGATAGAGTGGAACGCTTAATCGGAACCGACAACCTGAAGCAACTGGCACAAAAACGGGTCGGCGTCGTCGGTCTCGGCTCTGGGGGTGGCTTTGTCACCCAAAGTCTGGCGATGAGTGGTGTGGGTCAATTTGTACTCATTGACGATGACATCCTGGAAGAAAGTAACATCGTCCGTCATGTTGCAGATCGCCGTTCATTAGGGCATCAAAAAGCACAGATCATGGCCGAACTGATTCACCAGCGCAATCCAAACGTGAAAGTCGATGTCCATATTGGACGGATTGAAGAGCATTTAGATGCACTCGACAATCTGGACTTGCTGGTCGTTGGTGTTGATGGCGAACAGGCTAAATACATCATCAATGAGGCCTGTCTGGAACGGGGCCTTACCGCCATTTATGCAGGCGTATATGAGCGCGGCGAAGGGGGTGATGTCGCCGTGATTCGCCCCTTTGATGGTCCTTGTTATGCGTGTTGGGCGGCGGAACTGCGTGAAGGTCTTGCCCTGATCAATATTGCCGAGGGTGATGAACTTGATTACGGCATGATCGGCGCAGAAGGCACGCTTGAAGCCGAGCCGGGCTTGTGGTTACATGTCACCCGTATCGCTGGGGTACAGTCCGATTTTGCCCTTAAGGAGCTGATGAAAGATACCGATCTGTATCCGTCTTTTCCTGGCAATACGGTCATCCTTGCCAACAATGCACTAGAAATTATCGAGGACGAGATCACGCCGCCCCATTCTTCGGTCTGGGTGAACATCAGCCGCGAACCGGATTGTCTGGTCTGCGGTGATCTGGTACATGCCGAGCACAGGCAGGGGGCAGATGCCGAATACTCGTTGGATGACATTGCGGATGAGATCGGCATTGATTATCTGACTGACGAAAACGACCCGTGATTTCATATAGAAAATTTAGGAATGGCCGGCTTGAGTTGTGATAAGATAGGAGTGGATTTTGAAAGGAGAACGGTGGTTGAAACAAGCCACTGTCAAACACTATGAGTGATGAAAACAACACCCCTTCCACAGATGATGACATGAGTGAGCGTCTGGAACGGCTGGGTGGTGAACCTGCCCCGGTGATTACCCCTGAAGAATTCGCCCGCCTGCAAAAAGCAGGTCAGGTTCACATTGATTCACGCGGACGAGTGCGTACCAGCCGTCGCAGCGACGCCGATGCGGGTGTTTCCTTACGCAAACGGCGGGCATGGTATTAGACCATTTCTTGAATTGGGTTGGAATTTAGAATTAGGAGAGCGCAGCCACCTGCCTGTTTGCAAGCGGCGATTGATCTATGACAGCGACAACCCAAACACTGGTCGATACCCTGCGCCAACGCGATGCTTTCACCCACGAACACTTAGCGCAAGCCTTTGCTTCTGTTCCCCGTCATGCCTTTTTACCGGCGTCTGATCTTAATCAAGTCTATTCGGATGTCACCATCCCTGTTCGATTCGATACCCAGGGCAATGTCATCTGTTCGGCAACCATGCCAAGCATGGTCGCATTTCTGCTTGATCAAGCTCAGGTACGCCCTGGACAGAATATCCTGCAAATCGGCTCTGGAACAGGCTATGTTTCGGCGCTGCTCAAGTATCTGGTTGGTGACAAAGGTCGTGTGACTGCCCTGGAACTTGATCGCGCTATTAGCCAGATCACGAGTGAGAATCTACAAACAGCCGGCTACGGCGATGTTGTCGTAGTCAACGTTGATGGCACACAGGGCTACGCGCCTCGCGCTGCCTACGATCATATCGTATCAACAGTCGGGGTATGGGACATTCCTGATGCCTGGATGCGCCAACTCAAACCCGGTGGGCGCATTGTCATGCCTGTCATGATTGACGGCTTACAGGTCACCGGAACCTTCACGCCTCAACCCGACGCTACAATAAGCTGTGGTCAGGTGCGTCCCAGCGCGTTCGATTTCATTCGTGGTTCGGCGGCAACCCCCAATTACAAGGTTCGGCTCGGCGCGATGGATTTAATCGCTGATGATGTGGATACGCTCGATACCGCCGCCCTGCACCTGCTGCTTTCAGCCGATCATGAACTGGCTGTCCTGAGTACCGCGCTCGATTCAAGTGCCTATTGGTATGGCTTTCTGCCCTATCTGATCTTACATAAACACAAAGATCAGGTTTTTGCGCTTTTCCATATCGCAGACGGGCAGCAGGCTTATGGCATTGAAAGGGAAGGCTTTGCCTTGTTTACGCCCGCAAGTGCCTGCTTCGTGCCTTATCTGGCCAATGGCATGTCACATTGTTTCGCTGGGGCCGATGCCTTTCTCGAACTCGAAACCCTTGTCAATCAATGGAAAGGTGCAGGCGAACCGGATATAAGCAAAATGCGCCTGCGTTTTGTCCCTAAAAACACGCAGATTCTGCATAAAGGAAAAACCTATTCACGCCGTAACCATGATCTACAGGTTTGGTTAGAAGATGCTTAAGGTCACCATTGATCTTATCCAAGCGGCACTCAACTTAACCGATTTTGACCACGCCACCGCCCAACTGCGCATGACACCTAACCTCGGTGGACGCGTGTTCAATCATCGTGAGGATGCGCGGAAAGCGGGTGTCTTGGCCTTACTCATTCCAAAAACGGACGATTTGCACATCGTCTTGACAAAGCGCACCGAATCGTTACGTGGGCATAGTGGACAAATTAGCTTTCCCGGTGGTAGTCGCGATCCAGAAGACGATTCATTCCAAGCGACGGCCTTGCGTGAAACATGCGAAGAGTTAGGGATCTGCGCCGATATTGCTATCTTAGGTCAATTGACCACCTACTACATTCCGCCCAGTAATTTTGATGTCTATCCTTTTGTCGGCATTGTCGATCAATACCCGACCTTCAAGCCCAATCCAGCCGAGGTTGCCCAGGTTATTACCTGGTCACTGGCCAACCTGCTGGATCCCTACTCCAAACAGGAAGAACCTCGCAACTTGAACGGCCATGAGGTCAGCGTGCCATACTACGATGTGCATGGGCATAAGGTCTGGGGTGCAACAGCAGCCATGCTCAGTGAACTCGAACACCGCCTACTCACGATGATGGCTTAACACATATGTGTATGTACATACATTCTGCGCTACAATACAGTCAATCGTCGAAATTTGGGGATCTTAGGCAATGGAAGACTATGTAGTCGTCATCGGCTCGGCGGGCATAGATGTCAAAGGCCAACCACTCCAGATGGATACCGCCAATCTCGGACGGGTACGCACCGCAGTTGGTGGCGTGGCTCGCAACATTGCCGAAAATCTTGCCCGGCTCGAAGTCCCGACTGTACTACTCACAGCAGTTGGCGAAGATCTAATCGGACAGCAAGTCATTCATAGTTGTAAAGAAGCCGGAATCGACTGCCAGTATGCCCGTCATATTGCTGAAGGGCGCACGGGTACCTACATGGCTCTGATGTCACCCGATGGTCAACTGGACGTGGCAATCAGTGATTTTGAGATCATCTCCGCTCTTGATTCGGACTATATCTTGGAACACGAACACCTCATCCAGGCGGCTGATATGGTCATCATTGACGCTACCCTGACCGAAGACACCCTGGATACCGTCTTCGATCTCGCCGATCAGCACAGCATCCGTGTCGCCGCTGACCCGACCACACCCTCCCTAGCCGGGCGCTTGTGCCAGTACATCTCCCAACTGTACATGGTTGTGCCTAATGCCAGCGAAATCGAAATGCTTTGTCGTTTGTCCTCACCAGAAGGAGATCGTGACAGGGCGATCCAGACTGCCCGTGAACTGGTGGCGCTGGGTACCGAAATTGCAGTTGTGACAATGGGTGAAGATGGCCTGGCCTATGCAGATGGTAGTGGGCAGGGGTATCTACGAGCCCTCAAGACCGAGGTGATCGATACAACTGGGGCGGGTGATGCCTTTACCTCGGCGGCGATTTTTGGTTTGCTCAATGAAGTCCCTGTTGACGAAGCGATGCGGCTGGGAATTGCAGCCGCATCACTCAACATCGGCAGCGAGTACACCGTGCTACCCAGCATCAGTCAGGAACTATTGTACGACAATCTAATGGCGTAAATACCGCGCTCTATGATGCTGCATCCTCGGCTGCTTTCTGCATCTCTTCTAGTTCTTTTGCTGTGAAGACTTCGTTCGCTATATCGGTGTATAAACGCCCATCCAGATGATCGATCTCATGCTGAAAAACTCGTGCCTGCCACCCTTTGGCTTTGATGCGGATATCTTTGCCTTTCTGATCTTGGCCGGTCACAACAACGGACTCATGACGGTCAACTTCTCCATAATAACCGGGGATCGATAGGCACGCCTCAATCCCAGGAACCATCTCCTTGCTTGCTTTGATGATCTTGGGATTGGCAACCACGTATAATTTGCCTGCTTCATCGCCATATTCTTCTTTGCTGTCGTCATCGTCCGGCAGCCGTACTAGGATTAAGCGCTGAGTCACGGCGACCTGTGGCGCTGCCAGACCAACCCCTTGCGCCTCAATCAGCGTTTCAGTCATGTTCTCCACCAGCTTATGCAGTTTCTTATCAAAACTGGCAACACGAATAGCCTTCTTTCGTAGAATCGAATTATCTGGTTGAATAATATCCAGTACGGTCATGATGCTACCTACTCAATGCTACCTGCATTGTAACCCAAACACACACAGTATTCTATGACTGATTCTCGTGCGGCGCGAGACCCTCACGCCGCATCCGGGGCACTTTCGGCGGGCGCATCCGATCATAGACGGGGCGTGGCGGCGGTGGATTGTCTGGGTCGTAGACTTGGGCCACCTGATGGGCCGAGGTGCCCTGGTTGATGGTCTCGTGATAAACCGAAAGATAGTCGGCAATTTCTTCCCGGCGGCGGCGTTCGCGATTTTCATCTTGGCGGCGTGCAAAGCGGGCTTGACGCCGGGTGATCTCCGCTTGAATAGCTTGTGGCCCCTGAACTTGACGAAAGACCTTCGCGTCGTCCTTATCACCACCAATCAGGGAGATACGCACATCACCGTAATCAAACAGATTTGCAAAGAATCCGCCCTTCTCCGAGACAACATTATCCACGCTGGAAAGTAAAACTTGATCGTGTTCATTTTGTAGCCACAGCGGACGTTTATGAATAAGCTGGATCGTATCATCACTGACGACATAGATGTCATTGCGCCAATCCCAATCCACCCAATATAACCAGATCAAAGCAGCCAAGAATAGGAAGAAGGCAAACACCGGGCCAAGCACACCAAAGTCACGCAGGCCGGGTATACTAAAAGCCAATAACAAGACCAAGGCAGACACCAATACAAAAAAACCTGGCACAGCAATTGATTGAAAATAGACCGATAGATGCTTGCGATAGATGCTATCGCCCTTGTCATTAACAAAATTGGTGGCAATCGGTGAAAATGAACGCCGCCGCCTTACGCTAGAGCGTGCATCTTGCTGACCGGGAAACTCCGGTTCATGACCCAAGACGCGATCCACCGTTGCACGGATGGTATTACGATGGTCACGTTCAGCCCGTTGATTGGCGTTGCGCCGTTGCTCGAAAATCATATCCTGAATAACATTCGGGCGTGAGATCAAGGTCAGTTCAATGTTGCCTGCCTCGCCCGCTGTCTTGAGTTCCACCGTACCATAGTTGAATAAACGCGAGAAGGGGTCAGCCGTGACGACATCGGCATTAATCTCATGGATACTGGTCAAGGGCACTTCATGAATGCTGGTGCTGAAGCGATGGATGATCCGTTCAATCCGTATCACACGCTGATCGCTGATAATGACATGATCGTTGCGCCATTCCAGATAGAAGTAGATGGCGATGATCGCCGCTACCACAACCATGAATCCGCTGAACGCAATAGTAAGCCCAGCAACAGGCAGAAACACACCGAATATCGCGCCCGCCAATGCAAGTAAAAACGGCAACCACAGCTTACTCACAAACGCCCACCAATGGCGCCGTGTATCCAGCAGCACGGTTTCATTTTCACGCTGCCCACGAAATGCACGCTCTCGTGCTTGCTGCGCGATGGCGGGTATGGGGATGGGCACATGGTGCTTGATGTCCGGGTGATGGGCGATGATGTTCATCAGGGCACTACGTGGCAGATGCAGGATGGTTGTCGATTCCAGCACACGTAATGAGGCTGTTTCCACCGATTCACGAAATAATGCTGCTTCGTTCACATACTGGTTCGCGCCGAGTTCACCAATCACCCGTGCAGGCCCATTCCCCGACGACTGAATCAACTGGGCCTGCCCCATGACAATCATGTAGAGCCCCGCTGTTGGTTCGCCCTGCTTGAACACCAACTCGCCTGGTTCCACCCGCATGACCCGAAAGCCTTCTGTAATCCAGTGCAAATGCTCCGCTGGAACATTTGCAAATAGGGGCAGTTGTCGTATGTGAGTCTCTAAGAAACGATCTGGCATAGTAACCTATCTAATTCATTCTAGCGACACGACAAATGATGTATCGGCGCCCTCTACTATATAAATGAATAAATACCTAGCCACATTGTAGCAGATCACTTGCCTATGTGGTGGAGTTCCACCGTTCACGCAGCATATGGGCCACCATCTTTGGTTGACGTGCTCGTGTGAACACCCCCTTCAGATTCATGCCACCCACACGTCCCGTGGATTGTGTCGCCTGGAAATCGGCAAAATTCCAGATATGCATCCCGGCCACGAAGTCCTTCGTATCCGCTACATCTAGGTACATACGGATAAAATCGGTCTGATATTCTTCTGTGAATACCTTCGGCGGCAGACTGTGCATCCCAGCGACGGTATCGGCACCAAACTCACTGATGACCACTGGCTTGTTGAGCGCAGCCAGGCTGTCCAATTCCTCTTCTAGCCCCTTCGCGCCTTCGGGAATCTGCCCGGTCTGCATATACCAACCATAGTAACGGTTAATTAACACCACATCCGCCAGATTGATCCACTCCACAGGCCCCATCATGACGCCAACTAATGTGGCGGGCCGGCTATCATCCAAATCATGGGCCAGATCAATCAATGTCTTGAGGAAATCATGCCCACGAGTGTCATAACTTTCGTCAGCTTTCAAGCCCATCATACCTGCAAAACGCGCTGGGAACGGCTCATTGGCCACACTCCACATGATAACACTCGGGTGGTTTTTATCGCGTTCGACCAATTCTTCTAGCTGCCGTTTACAGGTCGCCAACCGCGTTGCCACATCATCGTCACTGCCGGAAAAGTTCAAACTCACCGCTGGAATCTCATCAATAATGAGCATCCCCTCGCGATCTGCCATCCGCATCTCTTCTTCGGAATAGGGATAATGTGATGTCCGGTAAGAGTTCGCACCAATCCAACGCATGAGCGAATAATCCTTAACGATCAATGGCTCATTTAACGCCCGCCCGCTGATATAGAAATCTTCATGTCGTCCGAAGCCCTTGAGATACACAGGTTCGCCATTGAGCAACAATTGTGTGCCCTTGACCTCAACAGTGCGAATGCCCACTTCCAGCCTGTAGTGGTCTACACCATTGCCCAGAGTCACCACTAGATCATAGAGATAGGGTGAAGCGGGCGACCATAATTTTGCATTACTGACTTCAAGCATGACTTCGGCCTTGCCCTCCTGAAAAGCAAGCTGAGCTTCCGCCACAACGGACTCCCCCTGGAGAGTGAGTTTGCCCCCTATCGCATCACCAACCTGCATTACCCTGACTTTGACAAGGCCTGTCGTACCCTGAAGATCAGTTACAACTGTAACATCTTCAATGCGAGGTTGTGGCACGCTATACAAAATGACCGGCCGGTGCAAGCCAGCGTAGGGGTAAAAATCGTAGGTCGTCGCCGGATGCCCGTTTAATGGCCCCATCGTAAAGCCTTCTCGCGGCAAATTTCCCGCTGGAATCCGATTGTAATGCAAATGATTCTCAACCTGGACAGCAACTGTATTGGCCTCGCCCCATTTAACATGTTCGCTCACATCAAACGCAAACGGCAAATGCCCACCGTCATGGGTGCCAACGGCTATGCCATTCACCCACACCCTGGCAAAGTAATTGGCTGATCCTACGCGCAGCATGATGGATTGGCCTTGCCATGCCGATGGCACATAGATATCATCACGCACATACCAGGCCATGCCCAGATAATCGTAGGCATCCTCAAACTGCTCGTTCCAACTTCCCGGCACTGCAATTGTGCGCGGCTCATTCACCCCATTGAACCAGCCTTCCTGCTCACCCATTTCATCAGGATCGAGTTTGAAATCCCAAAATCCCGATAGGTTGAGCCGATTACGAACATCATTTTGTTGTGGATATAACATTTTTAGGTTTCTACCTTTCAAATATATAAATACTGAGTGGGCGGCATCATATTTCTGTAGCTTGATTGCTAGTTGAGGGCATTCACAAGAACCTCGAGAACTATTCGAAGAGGTGATCGGATGAACACTGAAACGATTGTAACGATGAATATCCCAGATGATAAAGAAAGCCAAATGAGCATGACCATTGCGGTGGTGGCTGCTCAGCAGTTGCAGGACTATCATGAGCGGGCATTGGGTGTGCTGCACTTGACGGGATACATCACTCGTTTCAGTGTATCGCGCTTCAATCGTGGCTTGCACGCCCTCAAAGGAGCCAGCGAATTGCTGACACAGGGACAGCTATTTATCATTGATGCTTTGCCCGTTCTCGTCCGTAAATGGTCACGGTTTGACCACTGCCGTAAGCTGGGAGGCAAGGAGGTTATCGGCTATTGTGCTAGCAAAGACGAGTATTTCTTCAGTTGGCACTTGCATCTGATCTGTGATCGACAGGGTATTCCAGTCTCCTTTAATCTGCTGCCTGCTCGCTGGGACGAACTCAATCCGCTTCAACATTGGTTAGCTTCCAGTCAAGTTGTTGCTGACAAAGATGAGCAGTTAGCCGACATTCACGGGCTAGTGCGCCACAACATGGCGGGCAATACACCAGACGATTTGCGCTTTTCAGTCAACTTGAGAAGATGGGCATTCAGCGACTTCATGCTCGCTGTCACTTTCTCCAATTCCCTTAAATCGCAATCAGAGTTGCGTTGGCTTGCCATTCTTTTCGGCAAATATTATTGGTCAAGACATCAAATAGCTGAATGGTTGCCTGCCACAATTCGCCATCAGGAACCAAAAGACGCGAACTGTTCGATTGATTAAATGTGCTAGTATATCCTATCAAGCGCTTGTTCCAGTTCATCTCGCATCTTGCGGTAATGCTTGTAACGTGTGCGGCTGATTTCCCCGGCTTTGACAGCAGTCTGAACCGCACATCCCGGTTCATTGGTATGGCTACAATCACCAAAACGACATGCTTCGACATAATCAGCTATATCTACAAAATAAGCATCCAGTTCTTCAGGCTCCACATCCCAGACGCTCAGATTACGCATCCCAGGCGTATCCGCCAGATAAGTCGCCACCCCATATACAACAGGATCAAGTTTTATTAGGGCGCTATCGCGGGTGGTATGGATACCTTCTTGATTGACCTCACTCACCTGCTTGACCTGGCGGCCTAGTCCTGGCTGAAGTCGATTCAACAGGCTAGTCTTACCAACGCCCGACGGCCCAGTGAAGGCAGAAATCTTGCCCTTGAGCATCTCGCGCAGCGCATCAACCCCGCGCCCATCTTTGGCACTGGTTTGCAGGACAGTGTACCCCATACGCTCATACTGATTAAAGGTGACCTCAATGTTAGTAGGATCTTCGAGATCTATTTTGTTCACGACGATTACGAGGTCTTCTATTTCGGCTTTTTCCCCAGCAACGAGGAAACGGTCTAACATGGGGAGATTCGGAGCAGGTTGGGCAGCGGCAAACACGAGGAAAATAGCATCTGCGTTGGCGATAATGACGTGTTCGCGTTCTGCTTCGCCTCCACCCCGGTTACCCTCAGTTCGGGCAGCACGGGAAAGGACGCTTTCACGTTCATATACCACTTCAATGACACCTTTATCACCGGTTTCATCATTTTCTACTCTTGATATATCAACTCGATCTCCGATAGCTGCAATATCTGATGATTGGGCTTCTTCCATCAAGCGCCCACGCAAACGGCACATGTACACCCTTCCGTCAGCCACTTCAACCCAGAAGAAACCACTCTGTTCTTTGACCACAAGGCCGTTATTCAAAGGCAATCCTTTCCCTCATATAGGCACGAAAACCCGCCGACACAGCTTGATCATTCAAATCAAGGGTGCCACACGCTCAATCCGCTATTTGATTCGCTAAATTACATTGGGTAACTTCCCATTTAACAGTATACTCCAAAATGAGTGATTTGTGTTATAACGAGTCCTTTCAACAGGTTAAGTGCAAATTTTTAGACAGATACAGCAGTCTTGCTGGTAAAAGAGCAAAGCTGATCCTGCCATACATCTGTCGTTTAACCAGCTTGAGTCGATTGATAGGATCTTCAACGGATTGGCACATCATGTGAATCTGCTGGTGTTGCTCGGTAGGCCGTTGGCGTCGTAGGTGTAGGCGATGGTCTTGTTGCCGCCGCAACAATGGGTGCCGAGTGGGTTGGTTAACAGCAGTTCCATACAGGTTCAACCTCAGTCTAGTCAATTTTAGTTTACTTGGAAAGTGGCTGATTTGAGAAAACGCATAGCAGAACATATATTCTGGTTTTAGATGGGTTTTCTTCCGACTGAGATAATATGAGTCGATAGCTCCGGGGAGTGATGAAATCATAGACATGAAGTTGATGGGAGTTCCCATAGCTCTTTATATCCGACAGCTAATGTATGTGGGTTTTATGGGGCACTGCTGTAAGTTCTCGTTCTGTGAAGTTTCAGCCTATGCCAGCCCCGGTGGTGGTCATGGTCAGGCCATTGTCCTGAAAGCGCTCGAAGGTTTCGTTTGCTAGTGCGTCAAAGTCGATTTCAGGATGGGCGACGGAGGACATACCATCTTCTAGCACGCGTATCTTGTGGACGATCTCGGGTGGATAGTAGTGTATCATCGAAGAAACCGTTTCCAGCACACAATGGCTCTTGGCCTGCCCGGTGACATAAATCAGGTCGTATTCACCCAATTTGTCCATAAATGTCTTGTTGACATCGCCGTTAGGATGCCCTAGCACTTTGACTTCGGGCTCCATGATGGAATAATGTTCGGTTTCGGGGATTGTGCCTTTAGTCAATAGCATGGGTTGTGAATGGCGGGCAATGGTGTGATAGGCGATAGCTTCATACAAGGCAGGCACAAGGTCTTGCCCTGGTGTGCCGATCAAGGCGTGAAAGGGCCAGATCATAAGCATCTTGCGCGCCTGTTCTTCCAACCGTTGGGTATAGGTTTGTGACCATTCTGCCATGTGCAGCGGCTTCCATTTGCCTGATTTCACATCGTCGCTAGCAATGGCGGTAAATGGATCAGGATGATTGCCGTTGGCATCTTCCCACCAGGCCGGATGGAAAATCTGAATAGGATAGTGACTGTCCAGTGATGCGCCAATTGTGGTGATTCTATCCACATGCTTGTAAATCCATTCGACGATGTGGCGTGTATCCTCAACGGCACCAGGGACACTTAAGGCGCCGTCGGGATGCACAAAATCTACCTGTACATCAATGAGCAGCAGAAAGACACGTTGGTTGTCTTTTGCCGAAGGTTTGAGACCAGCCACTGTACCTGCACTCGTGGCTGCTGCCACATCTGGTGCATAGAGTTGGCCCATACGGTCTGGTGTGTAGTAGTCAGGAAAGGTCATGCCTATTGAACTCCATTAATTTATCAATGCTGTCATTTTAGCAGAAGTTAATCCTCAACGTGACCAGGCAGTTCCAATATTCCCAGGCTTTGGTCGATTTCGACAGCAATGGTCTCAAAGGCCTCTGCGGAAATGATATTGTTACGGCGCAATTCCAATAATGAACTCCGCTGGGCACGCAGCATCTCAATCTCAGCAACTTCCAGATCATCGGCTGCCAGTTCAGGTTGTTCGTGGAGCAGATCCCGTACTTTTGAGGTTAACTCCGAAATTTGTTCTTTAAGGGTTGGATTGAGCGAATCCCAGGTATGGCTAGATATAGTCCCATGCCCACGCATGTCTTCCAGGTGATGATAAGCGGCTTGCAAGGTTGTCAGACGAGCATGAGCCACTTCATATTCAACCTGTGCGTGGCTGACTTTAATGATACCTAGCCAACGCAGGAGAGGGCTAACCGTTGGGCCTTGCACAAACAGGGTAAACAGCACAACACCAAAGGTCATCGCTCGCAGTGTCGGTGCTTCGGCAAGGTCGGTAGAGATAGTCAAGACCAATGCCAGACTGATTGCTCCACGCAAGCCGCCCCATGCCAAAATGTGACGGTAGGGCATGGGCACAGGTTCCGCCAGTCGATTCGCGATTGTGCCCAGACCATAGACCACCCAAAAACGCGCAATCAATACGCCAACAATTGCCCATAGAATGGGCTCGACGTTCTCCGACAACGAGGACAGGGGGACTTCTAGACCGATCATCAGAAAGATGAATGAATTGGCAAGAAAGGCGATGTACTCCCAGAAGTTATTGAGGATGATCTTGGTGGTCGGGCTCATCCCAGCCGAGGCCATATTGCCATTGAGCAGCCCCGCCGCGACCACTGCCAACACACCACTGAAGTGAAGTTCTTCTGCCAGCAAGAATGAGCCGAATGCTAGCACAGTTGTGAGTGTAATTTCAATGAGGTGGTCGTCCACACGCGCAATCAACCAGGCGATACCAGAGCCCATGGCAACACCGATTGCCAAACCACCTGCGACCACTTGAATGAAATCAAGGATGCCTTCGGCGAGATCAAAATGTCCTGTCAAGGCCACACCCAGCGACAGATTAAAAACGACGATGGCCGTTCCATCGTTGAGCAGGCTCTCGCCTTCAACCAGTGTACTGAGTTGCTTCGGCACGCCCAGAGTTCGGAACAGGGCGATAATGGCGACGGGATCAGTGGCAGCGATCAACGCGCCAAATACGAGAGCGACTTCCATGCTGAGGGGGGTGGTCATGACGATTAAGCCGCCGACGACGCCCATTGTCACGATAACACCAGGGACTGCCATTGTTAATATCGGTGTGATATTGCGCCGGAGTTCGTCTGCGTCTAGGTGAAAGGCTGCTTCAAAGATGAGGGGTGGAACAAATAATGCCAGGATCAGATCAGGTGTCAGGACAATGACTTCTTCGATCTCCCCTAGATCAGCGACACTTAATGCCAGACCGACCATGACCAGCGCGACAGTATAGGGCAGACGTAGCCGCTGTACCATGATGGCAACCAGCGAGATCACCAATAAGAGTTCAATGATGACTTCTTCGAGTTGGAAAAGAGCGTGCATAATGTTTATTCAATATTTTTAGATTTAATTAACGCGATTCGGTAGAGCCGACCCCACCGGATCATCAGCGAGAGGATCGGCTTGAATGATAACGATGCCAAAACTGCTGTAATCGTCGTTCTGGGTGCGTCCCACCAGGATGATACTACCCCTTATTTATTAAATTTTGCAAATAATGGAACGGGTCGCCAATGTTAGATGGCAGGCCGAACCGGAGTGATAGGACATTGTGCGCAAGCCCTTATTACTCAACGAATAATTTCTGGCACGGCCTCGCACATGCCCGTCTTGTTTACGACATCATCTCTTACCCAGAGGTTGCCGTTGATCTGCCACCAGGTAAAGCCCGCACCATCGGAGGTGCGACCTATGGCGACATGCACATCATCTGTGACCATTGAAGCAGCTTGGGGGAAGCCAGTCGCGGGGCCTATCCGCAAATTAGCAGAGCCGCCGATGGGCGGGCTAATTTTGCAGACATCTGCGGGTACTTTAAGGGGTTCGCAGTCACCGGACATCTGGACAACATCTGCCCGTACCCAGTTATCACCATAAAGTTGCCAGTATTCGTAGCTTGCATCCACTGCATGCCCGGTGGCAACAGCCTGCTCATCTTTATTGAGTCTGCCACGTGTTTGGAAATAACCCGCTGGGCCAACCCGCATATTGGCGAATTCACCCGATGATCGGGCGATACAGGATGATTCATCCACGATTCCATACAGGCGCAAAACGCCTTTGTTTGCAGAAGACACAGCAAACAAGCGATCATTGGCGCCAAACCCGAAACTACCAATGGCCAATGTTCCCTCCACCTGAAAGGTGGAGAGTTTGGCTATGCCTGCCTCTGGCTCGCTGATGTCCCAAAAATGGAATTCGATCATGCCGTCAGGTAAGTGATCGGCCAGGGCTAAGATCGTCCCTGACTGATTCATGGCGATGTTGATAGATAGACCAGAGGATGCGTCAATTTCTGGGTGGTCAATGGTGGCGACAATCTCATCCTTGACATAATCCCAAAAGTAGGTTCGACCCACGGTGGAGACAATCAGCAGCGTTGTGTTCGGGATGAACAGGACATGTTCTGTTTTATCGTCTTCTGAATTGAAGAGGGCAAGTTCTTGTCCGGTGGCTGAATCAAAGATGATGGCCCCATGCTCCAGGATTTCGTTGCAATCGTCATCCAAGCAAACATCCCGATCAAGATTTTCGTAGGTGACGGCAATTAATGAGCCGTCAGAATTATAGTCCGGGTTATCTAGGGTTTCCCGATCTGTGTCTCGATAGACAATTTCTTGAACAAGCTCCCCCGTTTCTGAATCAAGAATGTGAATCTTGTAGTTTTCACGCACGTTATTGACTGAATAGGCGATCTGTGTTCCATCTGGACTGAGTTTTGTAATGGCGAAGTGTGAAGCCTCAACTTGCATAATCTGGCGTTGTTGTTCTGGGCTGGCAACAAAAATGTTGGTTCCACCTCCAACAAACCGAGAACTATCTGCACTGAAATCATAGTTGTTGACGGTGGCGGCACTCAGCGCGTAGACTCGCGTGCCAATTGCTGTGTCCCATACTTGTGTGTTGCCTGGACCACCGAAAACCAACCAGCGTCCATCCGGGCTGAAGGCGACACCAAAGCCTTCGGCGCTTTCTTCTCCAAACAGTTCGGCAAACAAAGTAATTTGATCAATATTTTGGGGTGTAATAGGAGGGAACGCTTCTATGGTTGTCCCATGGAGGTTGGATGCAGGAAGGAGCAGCAGAATCAAGACAAAAACACACCGCCGGATATTACGCATAGTTCTCCTCCTTGATTATTCATGTTCATAGTATGGCGTCAGGCTCGCATGAGCGCCAGTATAGAGGCTAGACGGCGGGTGTTGCTGGAAAGCAATCGGGTCAGTTGGCGCCCACAGTTCACCATAAAATCGTAACGTTCCTCATCATGATATGCTTGAGCAGCATAACGAATCATGGCTGCGACCAGATCGTCAGATGGTACTTCCGGCGCGTTTAACACCAACCGGAAGAACTCGGGTGTTTTGGTGAAGTAATAGACTTCTTCAGCGCTGCACAGGCGCACCTGAGACAGACTCATGGGGGGGCGAGGCGGTAGGCTGTGGATAAAGGTGTTGTCAACGCCATAGCCGATGTTGAGGACACTGATTTCCACTGGGATCATCCGATTTTCTCGTTGGTCGCGTAGAATGTTTGAATCAACTGTTTCGGCCATGACCAGTTCACTCACAAGCATGTCATCTTTGATGTCAACGGCGTAGATCAGGCCGATGGCAAACAGTGATTCGTCATTGGCAATCGTTGCTTTGACGAAGGCACCAAAATCATGTCGATAGTCGATGCGAACGCTGTGCGTGCCGCAGGAGTAACCGCGCGTGCTGGCCCGTAGGACGCGGCCTATGGCTTCGGTCTGGTTTTCTGCTTGGGCCATCTTAATTCCTTAATTTCACCATAGGTCAGTGCGCAATTCATAGCTGCGTTGGTCGCCGCGTGCCAGTTCCTTACCACGCCCTTTGGCGGTATTGCGGTGTGGATCGATTCCTTTGCGGCGCAACTCCAGGTTAATCAGATCGTCCAGCTTGGTTTTGTCCTTTAGGCTGACATAAGCCAGTTCATCGGCTCGTGTCAGGGCATAGGGATAGGGATTGCGGCCTTGCATGGTGCTTTGGCGCTGAAGAAAAGCTTGCAATTCGTTGACAGCTTCTGGGTTGCGGGCAACCCACATTGGGATGTCAATGCGGGCGATGTTGGCGTTGTAATGATCACCTACTTTCATATAGAAGAAAGCAATTTCATAGCTGTTGCCCCGGTGTTTATAGGCCAGGTTGCGCGGCGAGTTTTGCACCATGACGGCGGTGCGCTCCCCTGGCTGTAAGATCGTGTTGAACAAATGACGATCCCGCAGTCCTTCCAGGTCGCCACCCTGTGCCATCATCTTCTCATGCGCTTTGACATCCTCTTCGTCGTGTAGGCTCATTAAGTAGAGCAAGCGCAGGACAACACGGGCGCGATGGGGGTTGTCGATGTAACCTGCCAACGTCGTGCGGGGGCCATTGGCCTGAACATCATGCAGTTGCAACAGGGCTGCGTGATAATCTTGCATGAGTTGGTCGCTGCCAGCGACATCGCTGTTGGCCCAGAACATCAACTGATTATCATAAAGACAGATAATAGAATAGTCGCCTTCATTTTTTAATTCCCAGGCACGCTGCGCTAATGATTTCATTTCTAATACCGTGCGACGGGCATCTACTGTGCGGTTGCTGATGACTCGCTTATAGGCATCGTGTACAGAGTCTTTGTGAAAGACCAAGGTGGGTTCGGTGAATTGTTCAGGGGTGCGATCAACGCCATGATGATAGATGAATTGTCCAATGTTCAGCAGATAATAATGAATTGGCGCTTGCTCGTTGGGGTAAATCTGTGAACCATCGGCGGCGATGATGGTGGCACGTTCGGATAGGGGTTCAGGTGGTATGATGGCGCACATCGTCTCAGCATAGGGTGGATCAAGGGGAGCCGCACCGCGATAGCCGCTGATGTCGGATTGGCGTACCCAGCTAATGTGCTCGTAGATGGCATCAAGATCAGTCAGAGCAAAGAAGCGCTCATGAGCGATAGCCAGCCGATCTTCGAGATCAAAATCCAACTTTTCAATCATCGAACTCATGCGGGCCAGTTGTTGGGTTAGCTTGGTGAATTCAAGCGCCAATCGATAATTCCCTAACTTGTTTCTAACATTAGCCTAGCACGAACGTTCTAAGTCGTCAAGTCCCTGACTCTCGTGGGTGTAATAAATTCTGTCATAAATGTTAAAAACGTGTTAAATTGACCGGAATAACTTTGCATTTTTGTTAAATAGTGCCATAATACCCTCACTCTATTGTAATTTTGAACTAAACCTTGTTTCTATCTCCTGTTGGATAATATCTAATGTGAAGGATAGAAATAGATGGCAACCGACTACATACTTGAGCAGACACACCCAACGAACCTGGTTCGTGAAATCGCGTTTGCGGGCGATGATGTTTGTCTTTCTGGCCAGATTAATTATCCGAATCCTCCCTCTCCTGAAGGCGGCTTATATCCCTTGATATTTGTCCTACCTCATGCAGGCTGTTGTTCCAGAGATGATTTTGAAGCCTATGTTCGTTTGGGGTTGGATGTTGGCCATGCTGTTTTCCGATGGGATAAACGTGGTACAGGCCGGAGTGGGGCTGGCGGACGGGGCTCGACAACTCAGGATGCTATCAATGCTTATGAAACCGCGCTGAACCAGCCGCGTGTTGACCCACATCGGGTCGTGGTATTGGCACAAGGTGAAGGGTCCCTCATGTTGGGTCAGTCATTTGGCCTGTTTGCGCGTGTTCATCCCCCTGCGGCTGTTTTGTTGACCGCCAATATGCTCGACGCTGAACAAGTTTTGGCGGTTGATGCGCCTCTTCAAATTATTAGCAGTGACAAGGATTGGCACGATTGGGAGGTCTATGCAAAAGCCGCCAGCGAAGCCCATGACCAGGCCTATTCTCATGGTGCGTTTTACTATGTTGCACCAGAAGCCAGCCGTTTCCTGGCCGATGCCTATGGCGAACTCCATTCGGGTGCACAGGTCGTGATCCAGAACTGGTTGACCACTCTTTGACCAACTTCCAAGTTGATTTTTCTGGGCAGACGGCCATCATCACAGGTGCTGGCGATGGTGTAGGCCGTGCTATTGCGTTTGCGCTTGCAAGAAGTGGCGCATCCCTGGTTGTTGGTGACCTTAATCCTGATCGAGTTGACAAAATCACAACCGAACTTGAAGCTGAGGGCGCTCAAATACTTGGTTTTCAAGCCGATGTCGCCAATCGATTTCAAGTGTCGGCGATGATTGAGGCAGGTCGCGATCAATTTGGCCGTATTCATATGCTCATCAATGCGGCGGGCGTCTTCAAGCAACATGACCCTTTCGATAAACTGGATGAATGGGATTGGCGGCGTCAGCTTGGCGTCAACCTGACAGGTACATTCTTCTGTTCACAACTCGTTAGCCGGGTGATGACGGATGAAGGTGGTGGGGTGATTGTCAATCTCACCTCAGCACATGCTACGCTCGAAACGGGTGCAGGCTACATTGCCAGTCAGTCTGGTGTGTTGGGATTAACCCGGCAGATGGCGCGTGAACTTGCGTTGAGGGGTATTCGCGTCAATGCCGTGTCTTCTGGAAATATCGAGGTCGCTACCGCACCTACTCCAGTGGCAAATGCCCTAGGTCGGGCCGGGCAAGTGGACGAGGTGGCGGATGTTGTTTTGTTCCTCTGTAGTGATGGTTCGCGCTTTATGACTGGGCAGGTCTTGACTGTTGATGGCGGACCCTATCATCATCCCTCGACTATTGACCATACCCCAGTTCAACCGCACGCTGACGATCTGCATTAGCTTGGCTCATGTTGCCAAGTGCATAGTGCGTGGCAGCACGACCTTGGTAGGCCGCACCATATTCAGGGTTTAGCTCAATCGCATGATTATAGTTTTCAAGAGCTTGCACATAGTCGCCAAGTCGAAAATACTTGACACCTAGGCTGAGATAAAAACTGGGGTGGTTCGATATCATCAAAGGCCGCTTCATACTGCCCCACAGTTGAGTGTACACATTGCCTCGATTAGAAAAAAGACTACCCTCTGTAGGATTATTGACGATGCCTTCATTGTAGAAAGCGAGTGCTTGTTTGAACATGCGATTATCGCTGTGATTATGATCCTGCTGTTTAACAATCCATCCAGCATCCGTTTTTGCAGCAAATTACGGCAATATTGCTGCCGCCGACGCAACAACGACTGGCTCGCAACTGCCTCTTCAGCGCTTGTACGATGTGAAACGAACACCAGAGGGGACGATGTCGCCGAACAATACACTACTCCCCACATTTCTTCCGTATTGCAGGACAGCCAAGTGACAATCCCTTATGAGCTGGTGATGTAATTGCGGCGGACTCGATCCACCAGTGAGAGTAGATCATTCACGTCATAGGGTGCATCGGCGACAGTGTGCCACAAAGCTGCAACAGCGACCCCCATCCCATAATCATAACGTGGCCCTGGCGCTTCATGTCCTGCAATGACGGCTTCAACGCCGCGAATATCAAAACCCCGAGCGCATAGCTCAACGACTACGCCAGCCGGATAACGTGCCCAACGGGGTAGCGGGCGCTTGAGGATGGTGCGTTTGTCTTTCGCCGTTCGCCAACTAAAGGTTGTTTTCCCTTCAAAATCTGGAGCATGGAAGGTGTAGGTGTTGGTGTCGTGGATCACGGCTGCAATCCACAGATCACGCCCTGGCGCTTGTAAAATATGATCGGGCGAATCAGCGAGATGGAGTTCGTGAAACGCGGTGATTAAGCTGAGTGGTGGGTCAGGTATATTCAATACAAGTCCTATCGGTAGGAACAAAGCTATTTTAGCATACCCTTGCCGTTTGTTTTGGTCTATCCTATGGATTGATATGGAAGAGACTAGATGATGATGCAACGGTTCAGCCTTCTATTCCCCTTATTTATTTGCGTTGCAATTGCTTCGGCCCAGAGTGATCGAGGATCTTGTAGGGCCCTTATTGAGCAGTTTTATACGACAGCAAGTGAAGCCTGCCTAGGCCCTCTGGAGGGGCACTTTTGTAACGGTGGTTCTGCCCCCCAGACCTTACCCCAGGTTGAGGGTTTTGACACGGTAGGCGCTGTTGTGCCTGTCAATGACCTGAGTGCAATACAGTCCCCATTATTTGAAACGGATGCGTCTGCAGGTGGATTGGTGTGGATGCGTGACACCAACACGCAGATGAGTGGGCTGCTCATCGGACAGGTACGTGTAACCGATGTGACGCCGCCAGAAACGGACTTCCCACAATGGACAGCGATGAATGTCTTAACAGCGGAAGCCAGCCCGGACTGCATTTTTGCGCCGCGCAGTGCCTTCGTCGTTCAGAGTACCCTGCCCTTTGAAATAATTTCCTCGACCCGTATGGTCATCAACGGCATCTCTGTCGATTTACGTGGGACGGTCATGATTCACACCATTCAAAATCAGACTTATTTTATTGTACTGGAGGGCGAGGTGCGGGTGATTGCAGGTGGTGAGACTCGTGCCCTAGTTACAGGTCAACAGAGCGTGGTTCCGCACGCGACTAACGATTTCAGTCGTCCCGACGGTGTGCCCAGCTTTGCTGCACCTTTCGATCCTGAATTGATCCGCAATTTCCCGGTCGCTCTAATGGATCGTGCGACGATTTTACCGCAGCCGGGATATGTTTCAACGTTGGGGGATATCAATATGCGGACAGAACCTGCGCTGGATGGTCCGCTGATGTTCTCGGTTCCTGCTGGGCAGAACATGACCGTGTTGGGTCAGGATGAGACCGGAACCTGGTACCATGTGCGGTTGGCAACAGGTGAGACAGGCTGGATGTTTGCACAGCTTTTGCGCCAGAATATGGGCGAGATTGCTGCGAGTTATCAAGCAACACCTGTGCCACCACAGCGCTATGGTAGTTTAGGTACGCAGGCACGCACCTCGGCTGATCTGGCGCTAACCTTGCGTGTTAATCCGTCGATCTATTTTGACGCCATGGGTTCGCTAGAACCGAGGACGGATGTAACCTTGCTAGCCCGCAGTCCTTATAGCCCCTTTGTCAAAGTAGATGCCAATGGCGTGGTTGGTTGGGTTGGGTTGGATGGATTGGAGACACAATCGTTGATCTGGGCACTGCCTATTGATTACAATGTGCCGCCACCGCCAACTCCGCCGCCGATACCCGGTTCATTTGGCGGGGCCTTTCCTGATCCTGACTGCTTCCCGGATTGCTGATGCGCCTGATAGGGACGATTCAACCCGTTCAGCCTTATAATTTTGCGGTCATTTTGGAAGTTCTATCGCATCATATTGTGCCTGTGCTGGATTACACGTTCGACGCGGGGTATTGGCGTGTCATCCGGCAGGGGGATGAATTGGGGCTGTTGCGAGTGGTTGCCGTTGGTGATGTGCTCGAAGTATATCAGGCTGCCTCGAATGGGCGGGTAGACGAAACACGACTGCTGGACAGTATCCGGTTTGTTTTGGGGGTAGATGATGATCTATCGTCCTTTTATGCAATGGCTCAACGTGATCGGTTATTGTGGCAGGTGATCGAAGGGTTGGTTGGGTTCCGTTGGCTCAGAAGTGAGTCGGTGTTTGAAGCGCTCATGCTGACCATTATTGAGCAACAAATCGCCTGGAAGACAGCCCAAAAAGCCCAGCGCTGGTTGGTGGAATGGGGCGGGGAAAGGGTCAGCTATCAGGGAGAAACCTTCTTTGCGTTTCCGAAAGCAGAGCAGATTGCCCATGTTCGTGTTGATGACTTGAAACCCCTGAAAATCACCTATAGGCGGATGCAGGTCATGATTGATGTGGCCCAGCAGGTTGTATCAGGTGAACTCGACCTGGATGGATTTTCGGTGGATGAATTATATAAAGCACTGGTTAAAATCAAAGGGATTGGGCATTGGACAGCAACCTGGACGATTCAGCGTGTGAAAGGTCAGCAGCCGTTTGTTGGCCACAATGATGTGGCTTTACAGGCAGCAGTTAACCATTACTTTCTGGGTGGTAAGGGGCGTATCCCAGCCCAACAGGTGGCAGAAATCTTTTCTCGGTATGGGGATTATGCCGGGATAGCCGCCAACCACACACTCATCCGCTGGGCGCTGGATCGATACTGACCCTACTGGGTTTGGGGTGGAACACCCCAAACATAAACTGAGCCAATCGCATCGAAAAACAGCATTGAGAAGCCGTCATCCGTCCACTCAACATCGAGAACCTGATCGGTTCCAACTTCAAGGTCGGCTCGTGAAACGGTTTCCTTGGTGATGGTGGACATGTCCCATAGATTGAGCGGACCATTCAATTCGGTGACCAACAACATGCTGCTATCTGGTGAAAATGCGATGGAAATAGGTTCGCCGCCAACATCAGGCAGGAGCGCTACCAGATCACCTGTTTCAGCATCCCATACAGTCATATCGGGGATTGCGCCACCGTTCACCAAGAACTTGCCATCCGGCGAATACTGGAGGATATCTGTTGAACCACCGGGGCCAGTTTGCAGCGTATAAAGGAAGTCGCCTGTAGAGGCATCCCAGAGAGTGATGAATTCGGAGGTGCCAAGCGCGATGCGCTGGTCATCCGGTGAAAACGCGATGCGGCGGGTGATTGCGCCGTTGTTATCTAACCTGTAGAGCAATTCCCGTCCACGCCAATCCCAAAAGTTGACCTGACCGTCCGATGAGGTGGTTGCCAGTTGCGTCCCGTCGGTTGAGAATGCCAGAGCGATGATCTGGTCTTCATGCGCATCAATGGTAGCGATAGAGCGACGTTCCAATGTATCCCATACTTTGACTGTGCCATCTCCCCCGCCAAAGGCCAGCAACCCGTCATCTTCGTGATATTCCAGTACGGTAAGTTGTTCATGGCCACGAAAATCAGAGATGACCTGGCCACTTTGGCTGTCATAGATGAGGGTCGTGCCATCCTGGTTGACGGTGTAGATTTCGGATTTATCGGGCGAATAGTAGATATCAGATGCGCCCTGACGCCCAACAGCAAAAGTTCGCTCTCCAGTAATCAAATCCCATTGAATGATGTTAGATTGGTTCAAGCCGACCAGTTGGGTTGAATCTGGTGAAAAGGCATAAGCAAACAGCGTGCTGGGCTGACCCGGTTGATCCAGGCGCCCTAGCAGTTGGGTGTCGGCGACGTTCTCACGGGTGATGATCTGGGATGATTCCACCCAGTCAGGTGGTTCTGGTATCAGGGTGCGAACAACACCCCCTGGCCCTTCAATTGGCGGGGTGCTGGTGGGTTCATCACCATTATTGGAACAGGCTACCAGAAGAAGAAGGAGGGATACGAGCACAATGAGATGACGCATTATGCTTCCGGTGGCCCTTCAGTGATGTCCAGACTACCAACAAGCACACCGAACGCCTCGATTTGATCTAACCCACACTCCCCTTCAAAAGGTTCAATCTCACCATCTTCATTGAGGTCAAATCCTGCTTGAAGTTGCTGGGCGATGGCGGTGGCTTCTGCTTGCTGATCTGTTACTGCTTCCAATGAATCGGAAGCGAGCAATTCAGATTCAAGCTCAACCAGCCGCTCCGCCCGAATGCGGGTATTATCAAGGCAAACACGAATGAACTCAGCATTAGATTGGATGCTGTTAGTCGAGCCTTCTGCGGTGACTGCGTTCGAGAGTGCTTCATCGATCCAGGTGATGAAATTGAAAACACCAATGCCCCGTCCTGGATTCTCGCCCCGTCCATTGCCGTTGTAGTCTTCTTCCTCACCGCGCAGGATGTTAATGGTGTGTTCCGCGTGGGTGTGCATCCCACCAGGATCGCTAGCACGGGCAGCTAAGCCGGCATGTTGGGCGGCGGTTTTGGCCTCAGTTTTGGCCCCATCCAGCAGACTGCCCCCATTGAGACCGTTTTCGGAAGCAATATAGATCTCGGTCAGCACATTCATTAGAGCGTTCGGAACACGCCCACTATAAGCGATTTCGCCCGCTGGTTCCTCGCCGACGCTACCGTTTTCCTCGACTGAGATGACAATACCATCATACTCGGCGGGCAGCATCCGACCTTCAGAGTCAGTATAAGACAAGACACCAAAGCCAATCGAGTCGACTGTGATTTCGCCAATATGTAAGGTTGCGTTGTCGCTCGTATTGACCAACCAGGCAGAGTAGGTCTTACCGGAACCGGGTAAGCGCAAGTCATCGACCCGAATATTGAGTGTATCGCCAAAACCGTCTTCGGTGCTGCCATAGCTCAGACGTCCAAAGGTCGGGACATTAACCGCGACGGCTGTACGAATTTCGGTTGCATTGGCAGCAGGTGTTACCTGGTCGGAAGGTTCATTATCCAGACCCGTAATCAACAGGAAAACAACGGTGATCATCGCAACTGCTACGATGGCAAAGCCACCAATCAAAATCCAGGGGTTGCTGTGCTGATGCACAATCACCGTCTGGCTGCCTGAATCTGTAGCCATTGTTTGGGCCCCTGGATCAGGCGGCAATGCCGCTTCTGTAGCCAGCTCGGAGGGTGGAAATTTTTGTGTTGTCACTGGATTGACCCTAGCCTGGGTTGTACCGTTGGCGATGGCGATGTTGAAGTCTTCCGCAAATTCAGAGGCGGTCTGGTAACGCTGATCTGGGTCCTTTGCCAGTACCTTGTCCATCACGGCCCCCAGATCAGGGGGCAAATCGGGTACAACATCCAGGATGTTTGGCGCAGGTTCTTGCATCACCTTCAACATGATCTGCATGACAGTATCCGCCATAAAGGGCGTTTCGCCCGTCAGCAATTGATAGATGACGACCCCTAATGAGTAAATGTCGGCACGACCATCAACGGTGTGGCCTTGCGCCTGCTCAGGGGCCATGTAAGAGGGTGTGCCGACCACGCCCGTTCCGGTCAGGTTTGCGCCCCCTTCTGTCAACTTGACGATGCCAAAATCAGCCAGCAAGGCATGATCTTCACTGCTCAACAAGATGTTGGCAGGCTTGATGTCCCGGTGGATAACACCCTGACGGTGGGCATAGTCCATTGCTCCGGCAATCTCGCGCAGGTATTTGCCGACCCGTCTAGTAGAGATGGGGTCTTGCTCTAGCCGATCTTCAAGTGTGCCAGAGTCAGCATAGGCCATGACCAGATAGAGAATGTCATCCTGCTGGCCATAGTCATACAGCGGCAGGATATGGGGGTGTTGGAGGCGGGCAATCGTTCGCGCCTCGATCTGAAAACGTTCGGCAAAGCCTTCATCCAGGCCAGGGTGGGGAGGCAGCACCTTGATGGCCACTTGCCGATCCACGCTTTCCTGATAGCCAAGATAGACAGTTGCCATACCGCCTTGCCCGAGTTGCTCCAATACCTTGTATTTCCCCAGTGTTTGTCCAATTAAAGAGGATGCCACGTCGCTCTCTCTCGTGTATTCGTTGAGACTCCCATCCATTATAGACGAATTAGAGAATCAAGGCACTATTTAAGGGCGATATTGACAGTTACACGACAAAAGCGGGTACGAGTGGTTAGTTGCTCATAGAAAATCAGCGCGGGGCCATCCTTTGGTTGGGGCAAACTGTCAGTTCGCTGTGCCTTGCTCCCAGAAGTTCGGCCCGGAGGCACCGTCCAGTTTTCAGCTAAACTGAGACTGTATCAACGACTTGGAGACTATTTTGACTGCTATTTCCTGCCGGTTCTCCGCCGGTTTTCTGCCTCCTCTGTTGCTGCTGCAGCAACACCACAACTGGATTGTTTGGTGACCGCTATGCGATTCAACGGCTTGATTGCATCTTCTACCTCTCAGTTCGCCGTCACTATCAATTTCCGGAATCAGTTCGGGAATATGAAAAAAGAATCTCCAAAAAAGTCGGCGGAATACCTGCCGACTTGCCTGTATCCTTTATTCATTGAAGATATGAGAGGGATAAATGGAATGCAGATTAAACACCTCAACGTGGATACATTCGGCTCTCATGTGGGCAAGTACAGCCAACGTCTCAAGATAACGCAAGGGGGGAGTGTACTCTCACAAGCGCCTCTACTGCATTTGCAGTCCGTCATGATTACAAGTCGGGGTGTGAGTATATCAGCCGATGCCATTGAGGCCTGTTGTGAACGAGGTATACCCATCTTGTTCCTGACCAACCAGGGTAACCCCTATGCCTCTATCTACGCCTCTGGCTTAACAGGGACTGTCTTGACTCGACGAGAACAACTTCTGGCCTACTATGATGAACGTGGGACTCATGTCGGCCTTGCCATTGTCGCTGCAAAGATCCGCAATCAGGAAGCAACATTACGATACCTTGCCAAGAATCGTAAAGAAACGAAGCCAGGTGCCTATGCACGGCTTGTGGGTGCAGCGCTCTTGCTACGGGATAGCCAAGCGACACTCGATGGTCTATCAGGCGATATGCCTATCGAAGACTTGCGGACGTCGATCATGGGAATCGAAGGGAATGCAGGCAGAAGCTATTGGAATGCTGTGTCTTACGTTATCCCCGACGATTACGACTGGCCTGGGCGCAAAGGCCGGGGGGCAACTGATCCGATCAACAGCCTCCTGAACTATGGTTATGGTATTCTCTACAGCCGCATTGAACAAGCCATTATCCTGGCGGGTTTAGACCCTTATGCCGGATTTCTTCATGCAGATCGTGCTGGGAAACCAAGCCTCGTATTAGATTTGATTGAAGAGTTTCGCCAAATCGCAGTAGACCGACTCGTGGTCGGACTAGCAGCACGTCACTTCAATGTTGCACAACATAGTGATGGCACACTATGTGATAATGTCCGGTCCGCCTATGCCCAAAAAGTGCTAGATCATCTCGATTCGACCACACGGTATATGGGTAAACGGTATCCCATACGATATATCATTCAGAATCAAGCGCGTCGGTTAGCAGCATATTTACGGGGAAAACCTGATGACTATGAGCCGTTTCAGGCAACGTGGTGAGGTATAAAACCTATGAAGCCATTAATTCTTATTTATGATATTCAACATGATGGAACACGTTCTAAGATCGCAAACACTTGTCTGGATTATGGACTGGATCGCATTCAGGCTAGTTCGTTTTCAGGCAGTCTGAGCCGCAATCATGCCGAAGAACTTATGCAAGAAATTGATCACATCCTAGGCGATAAGTCTGGGAACATCCAACTGTTCCAAATGGCAGAAAATGACTGGAAGAATCGCCTGGAGATCAATCATGAGTGATATTCTTTTTACCATTACCGATCTCAAACAGTATATCTACTGTCCTCGCATTTTCTTCTACCACGCCTGTCTCCCAAATGTGCGTCCAATCACCAACAAAATGCAACACGGCATTGACGCTCATGAGCAGGAACAGAAGCGAGCCGCCCGTAGAACCTTGCATCAGTATCATGTTGTGGAGGGACAGAGGCGTTTTGATGTCCCAGTCATCTCCCAATCACTCCACCTCAGTGGAAAGATCGACGAAGTGGTTGACACTCCAGATGGATCATTCCCGGTTGACTATAAGTTATCCAAGCACGCCAGTTATCACTTTAAGATACAGTTGACAGCCTATGCCATGCTTTTAGAAGAAACGACTCAGCAAGGGATAGCAAAGGGTTATCTCTATCTGATACCGTCTCATGACATGATCTCTGTTCGATTTACTCGAAAATTACGACAACAAGTTGAACTTGCCATGACTAAAATGCGCCACATTGCGCAAACCGAAATGATCCCAGAACCTACTGACAAATTCCAACGCTGTGTGGATTGTGAATTTCGCCGTTTCTGCAATGATGTCCTGTAGTTCCACAGTGTATTAAAATTAGATGATCATCTAGTAACCTAGAGCATTTCTAATGATATTCGCTATAATATATTCAGACTACAGCGTAGGAGGAAACATGTCTAGAATTTCGGATTCACGCCGATCTGCTCACAAAGATCATGTGCTAAAGCTTGTATGCAAGCATAGTCTGGGGATCAAAACATCGGAAATAGCCAGTATCCTAAACATACCTGATCGCACTGTACGCGATTATCTGAGGGAGTTGGAGGAAGAGTACCGCATAACAAAGGAAAAATGGGATTGGTTCCCAATCACTAATCGAACGCCTCTCAAGCTGGAACCTTCCCCAGAGGAGGCTGTAGTTCTTTATATTGCCTTGCGGATGTTTGTGAAACAAAGTGACCGACGTAATTCATTGGCAGAGGGGCTGTTGCTTAAGATGACGAGGCTTGCAAATACTGAACTTCACCTGGGTGATGATCTGGAACAGGCAGCGGCTGAACTTGCGCACCGGCCCAATGATTCCGACTATGAGGACATATTCCTTCAAGTTGTGCGGGCGTATCTGCTGCGCCGGAAACTAGAGATTGTCTACCATCCCTCTCACAGTGAACCTTTCACGACAGTCATCGAACCCTATCTTATCGAGCCTTCTGGTATTGGCTTTGGATCGTATGCCATTGGCTACAGCAGCACGCCCAACGCCCTCCGTACCTACAAACTGGAACGCATTCTCGATGCCAAACTGACTCGAGATGAATTCGATGTTCCAGTCGATTTTCCTGGTCTAGAAATCCTGCGCAATGCCTGGTCGATATTTTACGGCGAAACGACTGTTCAGGTTGTCCTGCGCTTTGCACCAGAAGTTGGCCGTCGAGTGCGTGAATCCAACTGGCGTGGCCTCAACCCAGTCCTCGAAGACGATCCGGACCAATCAGGCTATGTTCGCTATACCTTTGACATTGCCGATACAACCGACCTCAAACCCTGGATCCGTACCTGGGGGGCCAATGTGGAGGTTTTGGAGCCAGTGTCGCTGCGCGATGAAATGATTGGCGAAGCGCGGGCACTGGCACATCTCTATGGTTGGCACACGACTACAGGACAGGATGCCAGTCATAGCCGATTTTCTGACATTTTTGGAGATTAGATTCATGGAGCTCTACCCACATCAAGCGAAAGTCTTTGATCTTCTCGCTAACGAGCAAAGCGTCATCCTCCGCGCCCCGACTGGTGCTGGCAAAACACAGGCGTCGATCTACCCATTCCTTTCAGCAATGGATTATCAGTCCAATTTGCACTCACGACTGCCCCATAAGTGCATTTATAGCGTGCCAATGCGAGTCTTGGCTAAACAATTCCATGCTGAATATAGCAAGATCGTTCATCGTTACAACACCCGCTACAATATAGATATTGAGACTGCGATTCAAACAGGTGAGATGCCGCATGACCCTGAACTACGGTGTGATTTAATTTTTGCCACCATCGACCAGACTCTCAGTAGCTTCTTGATGGCTCCCTACAGCTTGTCGCCAGGGAAGGCAAACTTGAATCTGGGCGCAATATTGTCAAGCTACCTTGTATTCGATGAATTCCACCTCTATGACCCTGACTCAACCTTACCAACCGTGCTTCAAATGCTGCGGATGCTCCAGGGAATCACGCCGTTTGTGCTGATGACGGCCACCTTCAGCGACGAACTGATTCGTCGCTTAGCAGCGAAGTTAAAAGCAGAAGTTGTTGGCTTAGATGAAGAAGATCGTGCTTCGTTTAACGCCTTGCAGTCTCAAGACAAGTGCCGATACTATCACGCTGCTGACAGAGTGCTGACAGCCGATACGGTACTAGAACATCATGAGGGGCGTAGTGTCGTGATTTGTAATACGGTGACCCGTGCCCGCGATATGGCATCTGGTCTCTATAACCATCCTGATAAAAAAGATGCCGAAATCATTTTGCTCCACAGTCAATTTCTACGTGAAGATCGTGACCGCATTGAAGATGACATCCGAAGCTGTTTCGGGAAGAATGCACTGGACAATGGCAGCCTGATTATCGTCGCAACTCAGGCGATTGAAGTCGGTGTAGACATCACTTCAACCGTCATGCACACCGAACTGGCTCCGGCGAACGCGATCATCCAACGGGCCGGACGCTGTGCACGTTACGAGGATGACACAGGGCACGTTCACATTTATCGGTACGTACAAGGCGATGATGATTCCCAAGTTGATCTTCTGGAGGAGCCTGCACCATATGTCGGCGAGTGGCAAAAGAAGCAGATGAAGGCCACCTTTGAAGGGTTCATGGATAGGAGCGGTGAGCAGTTCAAATTTGATGACGAACAGCACATCATCGACCAGGTTCATTCAGAGGCGGATCGTGCCATTCTTAACAGCCTAGATGCAAACTCCGCCGATCATCGTAGAGCCATGTTCGCTGCCATGCGTGGCGACAGAGATCAAGTGGCTGATCTTGTCCGCAAGGTTATTGCCCAACCGGTGACGATCCACCCAAACCCAGAAAGTGTCGAAAAACCCTATCGCTTGCCCTCGTTTAGCTTGCATCCGGGCACGCTTCGTGATCTGGTCAACAAATGGATGAAACGGTTTCATAATATAGAAGATGACGATGAAGCCCCACCATTTGATGTGAAGTATCTCCATTCGGAAACTGACCCCGACAACAGCACCGAGACAATTCATACATGGGAATATGTCCAATGGGATGAAGAAAAAGAACGGGCCAGTCACATTCCCTATGGCACGCTGGTCGTCGTCCATCCGGCACTGGCCAGCTACTCTAGTACAAAAGGTTTTCTACCCACTGTGGGTGGTGGTTGGGAAACGGAACCCGACTTAACCCAGGATGCTGCTGCTGAACGTTCCAGTTATACCTATCGCCTGGAAACCTATGCTGAACACATCCAACTGGTCTACAAAGCAGCATTTGTAGATAATCCTGAAATCAATCGGATCATCTATTCACATCAAGCCTTCTGGCATGAACTGGAATGGGGAGCGAAACAACTCGAAAAACGACTTTGTTTATCGGTGGGCGAGATCAAGCGGGCGGCAGAACTCACGGTGTTGCTGCATGATGTTGGTAAGCTGAGTACAGGCTGGCAGAAATGGGTGCGGGACTACCAAGCGGCAATCGGTTGCCCAGTTGAGGCAAACGAAGCCTTTGCCCACACCTTCTACAATCCTGATAAGCATCCACACCATCGTGATATTCAGAAGCAAATGCGCAAACGTCCGCCTCATGCAGTTGAAAGTGCTGTTGCTGCCTCACCAGTGCTGCATACAATGCCCGAATCATTAGGTCAAGCTGTGTTTACTGCCATCAGCCGTCATCATGGGGCATTTACCGATGGCTATAAACCCTTCCACCTAGAGAAGTTTGCTATTGAAAAAGTTGATGCGACGTTAGATACACCTATATCGGAGCTTTGGGACGGAAAAATCGTGAAGCATATGCAACCAGAGACATTCATTGCACCACACGACAGCCTGATTGATCAGTTTTTCGCCTATGCGTTATTCGTACGCTTGCTCAGACGTGCGGACGTTAAAGGAACGATGTGGGGATCATCGTCTCATGAAAATATATAGTTCACAGATATTGTGTACCCTCTGCGGGTTTTCGCTCATTTACGCAACTTCTAGCTTAGTCGCGAAGACCGTAAATTTCAGTACCCTCTCCGGGTTTTGTCAAGAAATTGTTAATAGATGGCTGTTTTGCTTGCTCCTAATTATAGCCAGTGGTACGATTGTTTATCCCTTAAGATCTTACCGACTAGGCTACATACATAAGGAGCAAGCAATGCCATCTACTAATAATCCTACCATCCTCATTTATTTCGATGAAGACCATGTTTATATGAGATTTCAAAACCTTAGGGGTCGTCAACTGCAACTAGAAGTGTCGGCTCTCAAGAAAAGGATTTCAACAATGAAATGGTTGAGAAAGGAAGGGTATTGGCAAATGCCAAAGGCTTATCTTCAACAAGTCGCTTTATTCGCATATGAGCGCTTTGGCCCAAACACGCTGATTCCGATTAATAAGTCAACAGTTCCTAAACAAATGGAGTTGCCTCTATGATGAAACCTGCCAGTTACTATATCAGCATCGCCGATTCATTTTCAGATACGTTAGTTGCTCTTGGATTGCAACGTCTCTTGGCAGACTTGCTAGAGAAGCAGAACAGTCATACAGATGGAATTGAGTTCGTGGACTGTGGTGGGTACATCCGATTGGATTTGGATGTACCGATCTATGAGGAGACGGTCGCTGCCTTGAATGAAAACAACTTCATCATGGGTGGCGTTCGATTCATCCAGACGTTGAAGAACAAAGACAGCTTACCGGACGATCTCACCTCCATATGGATCGAGGACTATGAGACCCGTAAACAGCAAAATGCACAGTTCTATGAAGCTGTGCGCGAAGGATTGCGCGGGGGTGATCTGCCTATCAAGCCTGTTGTATGGGATGTGCTGCGAACGATTAATCCGGCAGCACTCTCAGGTTGGACAAATGTCCTCAAGAATTGGTGGTCTTTGCGTGCCTACCAACCCACACTCATTCAACTTATCCTGGATATTTATAGCCAGCTTCCAAATCCTATCGAACAGGCTACTGTCGACTGGAAAAAACTGAACAAAGAAAACAAATGGGGGGTAAGCGAGACTGCGACCAGACAGCAGTTTTTCAATCCGGATTCGGGCAAGGGGCAAAATCGTGCCAAGTCCAATGGGGTCAGCGTTGGCAATATGAAGGGGTTTTGGTTGACCGAGTACCTCAAGATGCTTGGTTTTTACCACGATGCCATTAGCAAAACAGTTGCAGGTGGCAAAGACCGTAAAGTCTTCGTGATTGCCCCACGACATATGGGGCTCCTACATCATGATGCTATTCTGTCAGAATTTAAGCAATCTATCACCAGCGAGACATCGATCCGTTTTGATATTCTGGCGGCTTTGCGTTACACACGAACATTACTTGCACATTTTCTTGAGCAAAATGATCCACTTGCATTCCTGTTGGGCAAGAATATACAGCAAAGTCTGGTCGGTGGCTTCCGCACAGCTTTCTATCTTGATCTGGGCAATGCCGTTGCAACGATGAATGTTTCCTCAATTGCATTGCCCGGCTGGATCACAATTAAAGATGAGGAAGATATCACGATCTATACAACTATCCTTGATGAACTCATCACCTTCACCCGCCAGTTTGACGAGAAGAACAGCGATGCCTTTAATCTGCTCCAACATCTACGCGACTTCGTTTCCGGCGATAATCTGGAAGCATTCTTTCGGCTAACAACCGCGTTCCCGACCTACTACATGGGAATGCGAGAGCGTGGTAAATATGCAAAACAACTCATGACCACTACAATAGAAAGGATTATTGGCATGACCGACAAAAAATTGATGCCCATCCTGGCAAGTCCAGGGTTCCAGAACCTGGCCTATGCTATCCGAAACAGCACGGTGATACCGCAGTATCGGAAGGCCGGTGGAGAACGCCTGTATGATATTCGCTATGGCTTGGGACAGGACTTAACCCGTGTAGCCCGCAAGGGCAAGGAGATGGAATTCATCTCAGCCCTTTCGGAGTTTATTCACTTATACAATGCTGAGAACGCACGTACCTATGAGGTGCGCAAGGTTCAGTATCGTCGCAACGTCACAACAGAAGACATCACTGACATCACGCAACTGATCGACGATTATGATGCACCGACCATCGCCCGAATGTTGGTGGCATATGGCTATGCACGGCTACCACCCGACGAGGGAGCCAATGACGATCAATCTGGTGAGATACCAACTGAATAAATCACCTAATTTAAGAAAGGACTAAACAATCATGACCTTAGCAAACTTATCCATCAGCGGACGGCTCATCCTTGATCTGCACAGCCTTAACAATGAAGGTGGCGAGGGCAACCAGATTCAGACTCGCATGGTCAACATCGTGGATCGTGCGGGCGAACTCTACAACGTCAATGCCATCAGCGGCGATATGTTCAAGCATATTCAAGCCGAACACCTTTTCCAAATTGCGCGTGAAGAACAACTACCCCTTTCGGCAGGAGCGCGGGTGTTTGATGCCAATCGCATCAATGCCGATGCAGGCTTTATCGAACGGACAGCGAATATGTCCGACGGGGATTTGCTCTCAGACCTGCTCACGACCTGCACGGTCAGCGACATTGAAGGTGTCCTGGTGACGGAAGGTAAAAAGAGTGTCCCACGCAAAAGTGTGATCGAGTTCGGGTGGGTCACTGGAGTGCCAGAGCATGTCCAGACAGACAGCTACTTTCATGTCAAATATGCCCAGGATCGCTCTACCGCACAACGCGAGGCAGACCGCGAAAGCCAGCAATCGACAGGCTCCAATCTCGGACAATCCATATTTCATCGCCCAGCGTCAAGTGGAGTTTATGCAGTGGTGTGTCATCTGAATCTGGCACGGATTGGTTTCAATGACATTTTGCAGACTTATCCCCTCAAAGTAGAAGAACGCTTACAACGGGCGAAAGCCTTGCTGCGCAGCACACTCTATACCTTTGTGCAGCCCAATGGCGCGATGCGTTCGTCGCAGGCTCCGCATGTTCTGGGATTTTCTGGTGTTGTGACCGCCAGCAGCAAACCGGTACCTGCGCCAACTGTCAGCCCACTTTCGGAAACGTTTCAGGCAGAAATCGACAATACTGTCAACATGCTAAACCAGATTGAAGGAGAAGGCACTGTGGTGGCGGCGGATTTCAATGATATTGGCGACTTTGCCGATATTATCCGAGAATACTTAAAGGATATGGCACTTTATACTTATAAGGTAAGCTGATGTGGATTGGAGCAATATATCAATCAACCAGCCTGTTCTCGCTCAAACCTGCGACAGCAACGGCCTCTGGGGGACGAACTTTGCTCGTCCCCACACCCTATGCCATTAAGATGGCGCTGCTGGATGTTGCCTGCCGTCTCATCGGGCAAGAGGCTGCGGGTGAGGTGTGGGATGCTTGGTTAGGCAGCAGGCGAGTCGCTTTGAATCCAGCGGCGGATGTAGTGGTGAACAACACCTTTATCCGCATTTTGCGCCCGCCGAAAAGTCCAACTCCGGGCCAACCTTTCCAACGAACCATTGCCTATCGTGAGTATGCACAGATCGCAGGTGACTTCGGCATTGCTCTGGAAGTAGAAGATGACGAGCAAGCCGACACCCTGGAACGCTGGTTCGCCCATATCAACTACATCGGCAAGCGCGGCAGTTTTGTCCAGCTTCAGAAGCATCCAGAACGATTCGATCAGCCGTCAGATGATTGGCTCGTCATCGGTGAGTCGCTGGCTGATGGATTTGCACTGGATGCCACGCTTACACAGTTGGACGATACAGGCGATGACGCTACATTTGAGGTGGTCAACATCTACAGTAGCAAGAACATACGATTGGGCAAGCATCGGGTGCTGCATCATGTTGCCCTGCCGTATCAGCGGGTTCGCAGCAGCCGGGGCTATACGCACTATCAACTGAGGTCGGAGGATGGCTGAGGAATTCCTTGACTCACTGGAAGTTCATCACCTCTGGTTTAGCTGCAATGCCCAGACAACCGTTCACTTCGGCCCCCAGGCAGGTGCTCAACTCCGGGGCGCATTGTGGGAAACGTTACAACCCATCATCGGTGATAGTGAACACCTGCAACAACTGATGTTGATGGAGACTCCAAATGCGGCACGTGGGAGCAATCCGACGCGCCCGTTCTCTATTCGTCCCCCTCTCTCGGACAATCCCGTAAGAGATCGTAGCTATTGCTTTGGTGAGACGTTTGAGTTCGGCATCAGTTTGTTTGGCACAGTGATTGAACTCTTTCCTTATATCGTTCAGGCTGTGTACCAGATGGGGCAGGTTGGTGTGGGGTATGGACGTGGACAGTTCGTTTTGGATGCGGTGGACACGATCAATCCACTCACAGGCCACACGCAGCAGTTACTCGACAATCGGCAAGTCATTGCTCTGCCTTCAATTCCAGTGACGGCTGGGCAGGTTGCAGCCTATACTCATGCACTGCCCCAGGCTCACATCAGCCTGTGCTTCATGACACCCACTCAGTTGCGTGGCCCGAATAAGAGGTTCCTATCCAGGCCCGTATTTGATGTTTTAATTGCCCGGTTGATTGAGCGCTGCCAGATGATTGCCGAAAACTACGCCTCTGTCTCAACTCCCCAATCTGAGTGGCGTGAATTGTATCTGAAGCTGACCCAACAGGCTGTAGCAATCGAGATGACACGATGCAATACGCATTGGGTCAACGTGCGCAGTGGTTCCCGACGTGCCAACGTGGGTAAGAAAATCAGTGGATTTGTCGGCGAAGTCACCTATTCTGGGGGACTTTCACCCTTCCTGACCTGGTTAGTCTGGGGGCAATCGCTGCAAATTGGCAAAAATACAGTCAAAGGTGATGGCTGGTATGAACTTGTTTAAGTCCTGTCTCAACTCTCCCCACTTTTTTGACGATGAACTAGTTGCGAAAACAGAGGGAATCTTAATACAATTGAGAGGCAATCGGTCTCATAGTGAGCGCCTGAGAGCCGATCTAAGCGATTTTGACAAGCATCAGACTATGCTGAGACATTTTCATTTGCTACATTCTGCGTGCATTCAATGAATCAAAACCCGAAGAGGGTACTGAAACCAGGGGAGCAGGGCAGGTCAGGGCAGGGCAGGGGGACCATTCAATGAATCAAAACCCGAAGAGGGTACTGAAACGCCGTTGTTGTCGCTGCTGTTGCTGCTGGTGTTGCTCATTCAATGAATCAAAACCCGAAGAGGGTACTGAAACTCGAGACAATGCACAACGGGAAGGACGGGCTGGGATCATTCAATGAATCAAAACCCGAAGAGGGTACTGAAACGTGCCATCCTGGTCGGCGCCGACCTGACCCGTGCCAACATTCAATGAATCAAAACCCGAAGAGGGTACTGAAACATCATTTCTAATAGCGTCGTACACGGCGGTGTTCGACAATCAATGAATCAAAACCCGAAGAGGGTACTGAAACCGACCATTGCGAAAAAGGCCGCCTCCAGGCAATCCAAATCAATGAATCAAAACCCGAAGAGGGTACTGAAACTGCCCATCTGAATTGCAGCATCTTTGATGGTCTCCAATCAATGAATCAAAACCCGAAGAGGGTACTGAAACTGCTGTCTTCGCCCACTACTTCGGCGTCTGGTAGGAAAATCAATGAATCAAAACCCGAAGAGGGTACTGAAACGAGCAGGGGAGGAAGGTGTTTTCCAACAATCAGGAAATCAATGAATCAAAACCCGAAGAGGGTACTGAAACTCTGCCAGGACAACGCGCTGCTCTTTTGGTTCCACAAAATCAATGAATCAAAACCCGAAGAGGGTACTGAAACTTATTCAGCCTCCTCTTCTTCTCTTTCTTCTCTCGGCAATCAATGAATCAAAACCCGAAGAGGGTACTGAAACAGGCGGGCCAGGCGGACCAGCCGGACCTCCAGGCGTAAATCAATGAATCAAAACCCGAAGAGGGTACTGAAACTGCCCATCTGAATTGCAGCATCTTTGATGGTCTCCAATCAATGAATCAAAACCCGAAGAGGGTACTGAAACTGCTGTCTTCGCCCACTACTTCGGCGTCTGGTAGGAAAATCAATGAATCAAAACCCGAAGAGGGTACTGAAACGAGCAGGGGAGGAAGGTGTTTTCCAACAATCAGGAAATCAATGAATCAAAACCCGAAGAGGGTACTGAAACCTTGCTCAGTCGAAAGAGAACTGATTTTAGTCCCAGAAATCAATGAATCAAAACCCGAAGAGGGTACTGAAACAGGAACAGCGAACTCTAGCGAGCCACCGGCAGAAGAAAATCAATGAATCAAAACCCGAAGAGGGTACTGAAACGCTGAATTCCACCCGCTGCTGCAAAGGTGTCGGACTAAAATCAATGAATCAAAACCCGAAGAGGGTACTGAAACGACCAAACTTGACCATGCGCTGCCTTAAACGCCAGAAAATCAATGAATCAAAACCCGAAGAGGGTACTGAAACAAAATTATAGGAACGAGCGTTGCCTTATCGGTCGACAGAAAATCAATGAATCAAAACCCGAAGAGGGTACTGAAACGTATTTCCGCCACCGCATCAGACGCCCAGGCAGTAAAATCAATGAATCAAAACCCGAAGAGGGTACTGAAAGGTGCCTACATATGGTGGTGGATGATGGCGGCGCGCGCAAAATCAATGAATCAAAACCCGAAGAGGGTACTGAAACTGCGTGTAAATAACTCGCACCATGTCACGTGTCGGCTGCATTCAATGAATCAAAACCCGAAGAGGGTACTGAAACGATGGACGCGCTGTAAGTGTGCGCCAAGCGATGGCAGGCATTCAATGAATCAAAACCCGAAGAGGGTACTGAAACCTATTGTTAATTCAGGAGGGCCGAGAGTTGGTTATGCATTCAATGAATCAAAACCCGAAGAGGGTACTGAAACTCAAATCGGCGCCGGCGAGGTTTGCGTTACGCAGGTGCATTCAATGAATCAAAACCCGAAGAGGGTACTGAAACCGCTGCTCCATTACACAAGACGTAATGCTTGTATAAGCATTCAATGAATCAAAACCCGAAGAGGGTACTGAAACTAAGCGCGTAAAAAACGCTTAGAGCGCGTCACAGCGCGGGGCATTCAATGAATCAAAACCCGAAGAGGGTACTGAAACGCGCCCGCGGGTCGCGCTTGACTGGTGCGTTGTTCAGCATTCAATGAATCAAAACCCGAAGAGGGTACTGAAACTCTTTGCTCTCCGAGTATGCCAAAAAAGGACAAGCTAGCATTCAATGAATCAAAACCCGAAGAGGGTACTGAAACTGCCAAACATCTGCGCGAGATCAACACCAACATGAGGCATTCAATGAATCAAAACCCGAAGAGGGTACTGAAACCTGTCAGTAGGAGGGAACTTCGGATTGCGGCCGCGTCATTCAATGAATCAAAACCCGAAGAGGGTACTGAAACAAGACGTAGTAGTGGCGTTTCAAAGTCAATCTCCGCATTCAATGAATCAAAACCCGAAGAGGGTACTGAAACAAAAATCGAGACCGTTCGTTAAGTTTTCTGCGATCCATTCAATGAATCAAAACCCGAAGAGGGTACTGAAACTTAGCCCTCTGTAAATCAGTCATAGTGTATTTTTTCCATTCAATGAATCAAAACCCGAAGAGGGTACTGAAACAGGGGAGGTGGGGGAGGGGGAAAGAACTTTAAATTGCATTCAATGAATCAAAACCCGAAGAGGGTACTGAAACGGATCACGGCGCTTTCGATACGCACGCTGTCTGCATCATTCAATGAATCAAAACCCGAAGAGGGTACTGAAACCCTGACTTTCCACACGCTGCCACACACCGCCAACTTCATTCAATGAATCAAAACCCGAAGAGGGTACTGAAACCCAAAGTTTGGTCTTGCGAGCGATGTACTGTCAGACATTCAATGAATCAAAACCCGAAGAGGGTACTGAAACCAAAATTCGGCCAGTTTCGACACCAGATCTAACAACATTCAATGAATCAAAACCCGAAGAGGGTACTGAAACTGTAACTCATTGTCGGTACTAAGAAGTATACCGGAACATTCAATGAATCAAAACCCGAAGAGGGTACTGAAACCTCTGCGTGAGGGGCTAGGAACGGATCGCAGCGGAGCATTCAATGAATCAAAACCCGAAGAGGGTACTGAAACGTTATAATCGGCACAACAGACAATGAGTTACAGACATTCAATGAATCAAAACCCGAAGAGGGTACTGAAACTCAACTCATTTCGTTCTCATACGAAGTGGTGTTCAGCATTCAATGAATCAAAACCCGAAGAGGGTACTGAAACCTCACGGACGAGAAGCGGAAAATTGTGGACTCGCGCATTCAATGAATCAAAACCCGAAGAGGGTACTGAAACGTCAACGAATCCACGATATACGCAAACACGTTGCAGCATTCAATGAATCAAAACCCGAAGAGGGTACTGAAACATGGTTTCGGAAACGCCCACTTTCCGATTTATCGAGAGGCATTCAATGAATCAAAACCCGAAGAGGGTACTGAAACCCTGCTGCGGATATCGACTTTTCCAGTGCTGCTTCGTATCAATGAATCAAAACCCGAAGAGGGTACTGAAACTCGGCAGAACGGCGGGAGAAATGGTCCCAGGACGCGTATCAATGAATCAAAACCCGAAGAGGGTACTGAAACGACTTGTCGTAGTGGAGAGGGGCGTCCTTGACCTAGTATCAATGAATCAAAACCCGAAGAGGGTACTGAAACGTGCTCGCATCAATGCTTCAAATTCTTTTACTACGTGCATTCAATGAATCAAAACCCGAAGAGGGTACTGAAACCACAGAAACATTGAACACTAACAACAGAATACGATAAGCATTCAATGAATCAAAACCCGAAGAGGGTACTGAAACTACTCAATAACACCTGAGATAACCGTAGGTGTACGCATTCAATGAATCAAAACCCGAAGAGGGTACTGAAACCTCCGCCAGAGTCCTCGCGTCGTCGCGCAAACCAGGCATTCAATGAATCAAAACCCGAAGAGGGTACTGAAACGCTCTATCTCAAGTGCGATACGACGTTTTTCGGTGTGCATTCAATGAAGTCAAAACCCGAAGAGGGTACTGAAACCTTAACTCCGACCGTCTCGCGAATACGGAGTTTGCCAATCAATGAATCAAAACCCGAAGAGGGTACTGAAACCGTAAACCAGGAGTCCGTCTACTAACCCAATTTCGCAATCAATGAATCAAAACCCGAAGAGGGTACTGAAACACGCTAGATCCATCCTAATTCCGCGTAAAATCGCTTCAATCAATGAATCAAAACCCGAAGAGGGTACTGAAACCTTAACTCCGACCGTCTCGCGAATACGGAGTTTGCCAATCAATGAATCAAAACCCGAAGAGGGTACTGAAACATTCAATGAATACAGTTTCGACCTTGTTGAACCAGTCAATCAATGAATCAAAACCCGAAGAGGGTACTGAAACTTAAAAGCGCCGTTATCTGTCTTGCGTTGATGTTTCAATCAATGAATCAAAACCCGAAGAGGGTACTGAAACAAACTCGTCCTCGTTTTCCGTTGACCATTTTTCGCAACAATCAATGAATCAAAACCCGAAGAGGGTACTGAAACGTTATATTTAAACGACATCGCTGTAAAAACAGAAAACAATCAATGAATCAAAACCCAAAGAGGGTACTGAAAGTTCCCAACTTATGTTGGATACTCTTCTAGTTTATATACAATCAATGAATCAAAACCCAAAGAGGGTACTGAAACACCTAGTGCTGCTTCCCAAAAATCAACACCGTTAGTTACAATCAATGAATCAAAACCCAAAGAGGGTACTGAAACCTTAAAACTTCTACACCACAGGTAATCCCCTTGAAAACAATCAATGAATCAAAACCCGAAGAGGGTACTGAAACTTCCTTTATCTCTTGTTGTTCGTTGGTGTTGTGCTTGCAATCAATGAATCAAAACCCGAAGAGGGTACTGAAACAGACACAGCACCCGCTCCTGGTAAGGTGTTGTCCGTGAAATCAATGAATCAAAACCCAAAGAGGGTACTGAAACTTTCATTCACACCTGGGACGGTTTGAATAAGGTCAAACAATCAATGAATCAAAACCCAAAGAGGGTACTGAAACTCCCATTACATTAAACAGACTACCGAAACTGGTTGAACAATCAATGAATCAAAACCCGAAGAGGGTACTGGAACAAAAAATACAGTGTAGTGAACTACGCCGACAGGTGTTCACAGAGCAAGTGGGGGCGAGTTTGAGGCAGGAAGAAAGCAAAAAAGCGAATTATTCATTCACTGGCTTCCGTTCGACTACAGTCTTAGCGTGTGGGCCCAGTAGGACTCGAACCTACAACCTAGCGGTTATGAGCCGCGTGCTCTGCCATTGAGCTATAGGCCCCTCAGCTTATGATAATCACGAATGTATCAAGGGGTCAAGCCTGGAATTAATCTTCTGGTGGTGGTTGTGTCGTTTCAATTGTGTCGATCTTCGCACCTAATTCCAATGCTTGGGAAATCAGCGGATCATCAATCGTCCCTGACTTGCCATCGTCATTTTCGGTCTTTGCCAGGTTATCAACCAAAATAACCTGCACATTTAGGCGCATCTTGTGGACATCCCATAACGCTTTTTCGATGACGTGCAGTTTTTCATCCTGACCGTTCAGGCGACCATAGAGGAAATTATTGTTGGTACACAAATAAACGATGTTGCCATCAACACGCTGGACACGGAAATTTTGCACCACGTCTGGCCCGCTGCGGCTGTATTTATGCATTGCCTTGAGCATATCCTCCCAACGATCTTGTATTACGGATGGCTGGATCACAGGGGGCTTGTCCGGGGTGGCTTCAAAGCGTTCAGGAGGAGCAGTTTTTTGCTGTCCTGGATGCTGCTGGACAATAATCTGTTGCATGACGGGTTCGGGTTCTTCCTGGGCACGGACGCTATCCATGAGTGCTAGTTCAAGCGCAAGTTGTGGTTGCCAACCGCTTTTGTAGTCGTTTACGGCTTCATTGAATAGCCGAATGGCCTTGATGAGTGGGGTACGCTCAATGAGTTTGCTTTGGGTGTTATAACTTTCACGGTCTTCGCTGGAGGCTTCAATCAAGTCGGTGCTTGATGTTTTTGCTAGCAATAGTGCCCGTAGATGCTCCACAACTTGCTGTGCAAACTGGCGGGGGTCATTCCCAGAATCGATGGCACTGTTGATGATGTTGAGTCCGCGTGCGATGTTGGCAGTGATTAGCGCCTCCACCAATTCGCGGACGGCGGCACTGCTGGCTGTGCCTAGAAGGTGTTGTGTGATTTCCAATGTGAGATGTTCGTTAGGATCGCTGACCATTTGATCGAGCAGACTGATACTATCGCGGACACTGCCCGTGCCTTGTCGTGCGATGAGTTCCAGCGCTGTACGGTCAATTTTGAGACCTTCGGCCTTGACGATAGTTTCCAGGCGATCTGCAATCTGATTCAAAGCCACGCGTCGGAACTCAAATTGCAGGCAGCGACTTTTGATGGTTGCCGGGACCTTATCAATTTCGGTAGTTGCCAACACAAAAATGGCGTGATCGGGTGGTTCTTCCAATGTTTTGAGTAGGGCATCAAAGGCGTTTCCGGTGAAGCGATGGACTTCATCAATAATGTAGACTTTGTATTGACCTTCACCTGGAGTAAAGGCGATTTTGTCGCGCAGGTCACGGACATCATCAACGCCTGTATGGGTGGCTGCATCAATTTCGATCAGATCAAGAAAACGATTTTCGTTGACGGCGACACAGTTCAGGCATTGGTTACAGGGGCGGTTTTCGCTATCTTCATGTTTGCAGTTGACTGCTTTGGAAAGCAAACGAGCCGTCGTGGTTTTACCGGTACCGCGCGGTCCGCTGAACAAATAAGCATGACGAATCCGCCCGGTTTTGAGCGAATTGCGGAGAGTTCGGGTGATGTGTTCTTGACCTCTAACGTCCTCGAACGCCAAAGGTCGCCACTTAAGGTAAAGCGCTTGTTCGGGCACTGTGTTGTCCTCGGATGATGATTGTGTATACCGAGTCTAGCATCCTGATGGCGCACAAGCAACCGCCGACCCCTAGGGCAGTAAGGTGAGATTGGGGGCAAAATCGACGATTTGTTGCCGCTGCTGCACAAGAAAAAACGGCGGCGACAACAGAGGAGGCCGAGAACCGGCGGGAAACCAAGCAAAAAAGACGAAGAACCGGGGAAAAATTGCGGCAAAAACCGCGGGAAGTGGCAGATAACCGGCGGAAGAACCGGTAACCAGTAGGAAAAATGATAAGAAATAGCAGCGAAAATCGGTGGGTGGCTGCTGCGCAACAAAAAAATGGCGGCAGCAATGTGGAGAAATCGGCGAGAGAACCGGCGAGAAATGGCAAAATATCGGCAGTCAAAACGGTCTCCAAGTGAGTTGGTCGGCAGCAAGTTCATAGAGGTTCAACCTCAGTTTCATTGTAGTTGAAAAAAGTGGATTTGAGAGAACATATAGCAGAACGTGTGTTCTGTGTTGTTGAGGGCATCGTCCCTCTGGTATTCGTTGCCCAAGTTGTGAAGAGCGAGTCGTTACTGATTCATTGGGCGCACCCAGGCGTTTTCGATTGTGATGTTGCCTTCGGTGATGACGATGTCTTCTGGTGGTAGGTCCTGGATGACCGCCTCAATTTCAGCTTCCGTACCGGACTCAAATGTGAGCGTGAGGGTGATGGTCTCATCAACTTTCAGATCTTGCTGCAAATTAATCAGCATGAGGTGTATTCCACCGGGTTCCATTGTCAACGCGCCACCAGCGGGAATGGACGTATCTTCAGCAGGCATCATCCGCATGACCTCATTCTCCATCATGGTTTGGTGGATTTCTACAGTTGTTGCTGCCTGGGTTTCGGCGCTGACCAGTGCATCATCGTCCTCACCATTATTGGTGATTATCATATAGCTGGCAGTCACTGCACCTGATCCCATGTCGATGTCATCGTCATTGTACGATTCAATAGTCAATTCAAAGCGTTGGAGAAACTGTTCACCATCGAGTAACGTAGCATTCACCTCGACATACCAATCACCAGCCATCGTCCACTCAAACGGCACGGTGTATTGGCCATCATCCTCGCCCTCAATTTCCCGAATGACCGGAGACATACCCGCATGATCCATGTCGCCCCGGATAGTCAGTTTGTCAACTGTGACTGGGTGATCGCCGGCCATGACAGATAGAGAGAGCGTCGTTTCACCAATAGTCAGTGATTCGGCCTCGAGATGGATTTCTATGTCGCGTATTGAAGAGGTGGGGGTAGCTTTCTGGCTTTCCCGGCAGCCAGCCAGCATCACTAGGGGCGTAATTCCAATTAACATGAGGATATATCGTTTGGCCATTGAACTGATTTCCTGATTTTATGAGCAAAAGTATAGCACATGGTTGGTGTGCTAAAATAGCTTCGTGTGGATCAAAATGGGATAAATCATCCGGCAGGATGTCTAGCAGCGTTTCTGGATCCAGAAATAGTGACCAGACAACCGAGGTGATTCTTGCTTGGGTAGGAGTGAAGGTAGGGTTCAAACTGAGAAATAGTACCTTTTGTGACTGATTGATGTTATACTGATGCTACCAGATAGATGGCGAATTAAAGGACTAAAGAAATGCCCGGACTTCCAGAACTACTCATCATCCTGGTTATTGTGTTGTTAATTTTTGGTGCAGGCCGTGTTTCCAAACTGGGTGGTGAAATGGGATCAGCCATTGCGAACTTCCGCAAAGGTTTGAACGAAGGCAAAGAAGAAGAAAAAACTCAGACCGAGAGCTAGATCATGGTCGGACGGAAACACTCCTATGATTGGGCCTGGTTGATAGCCTGTTCGAGATCAAATAGGGGTTTGTGGGGGATGCCTGCTGGCACTTTGAGGTTGTAGGATAAGACCTCGGTGTTATAGGCATCGACTTTGGCCTGGAGCGTTTGTTTCGATGTACGCCAATGGGCGTTGGGATTTGCGATTTTATGCGAGGTTTCAATTGCTACGGCAATGGCTTTATGCAGATCGCTTTCTTTCTTTCCAAGGGTTTTGCCTAGCATAATCCAGTCTGGTGCTACATTGTTAGCGGCCATGATCTTATACGCCAGACGCATATCATCTGGTACATTGGGGTCGTCATGCAGATTAAGGGGGCGGCCTGCCCCAGGGAGATGCTCGATCTGCCCATGTTGAATAGCTTGTTGGATCGCTTGCTCAATTCTTGATTGCCATCTCTCGTTGTTCATTATTTTCTCCTTGGTTAAAGGGATTGTGCTAATTTTCACATGTTTTTAGGTATGAGTCAACCAAATGGCATACATAATGGGTATAGAACCAGATGTATCTGGGGGAAATAGTGACAAAGAAACAGGCGCTCATAATTGAAGATAACAAAGAGATCGGCGAAATTTACAAGATGACCTTAAACATGGTCGATTTCGAGGCTGAGCATATCATTGATGGCAAGGAGGGGCTGCAACGGTTGGAAGACAGCGTGCCAGATCTCATCATTTTGGATATGAACTTGCCGCAGATATCGGGGCATTATATCTACAAGAAGATTCGCTCTGATGAGCGCATGGCCAACATCCCGGTCATTATTTCAACGGCGAATAACATCGTTGCCAGCGCGCTTTCAAAAGAGCTTGGCCCCAAAGACCGGTTGCTGGTCAAGCCAGTTAGCCCCAAACAACTGCGCGAAATCCTCGAAGCAATAGAATATGATTAAAAGCGGCAGCTCAGGCAGATAACCTATAGCCAACTGGATCAGCCGGATAGCCTGAGCGATGCCTGGACTTCGCCATCACGATTGGCAAGTATGACTACCTCGCTGCCGCTGGCGGAGTCGTCGAAGAGGGCTTCATCCAGTCCCCAGAAGAACAGAATTGCTGTATTTTCGCCGTTGCGTGTATTGACAGTTACACTCGCGCCGCTGAACAAACGCCGCCCTTCTGGGAAGACATAAGTATTACCATCGGAGTCACTGAGCATCCAGCCGCTGATGTCGGTGGTGTTGCCAGTATTGCGGATAACGACGCCCTCGGTGGTGATGTCACCGATGCCGATCACTTCTACAATTTCGATCTGGGCGTTTTCTGCGGTTGGTGCAAGTGTGACAGTTGGAATGGGCGTCTTGGTTGGGGTTGGTGTGATGGTGGGTGTCACATCGTCATCAGGTGTGGCCTCAGCATCATCCGTCGCGTCTGGTTCATCATCGCTTGCGGCGGTTGGTGGTCCATCAGTAGACGGCAATAGTTGATCGACAGGGCAATTTTCCAGCGGAATGATGAGAATATCACCTATATTGAGCAGTGTTGAGGACTCTTCGTCCAGATCGTTGATTGCCAGCAGGGTGAAGATATTGACATCGTATTGCTCTGCCAGCAGCGACGGGAATTCTCCTTCTATCAATGTGTGTTGGATGCAGCCTTGCGGCATGATTGTGCCGTCATCATTGATGATGGACGCTGTTTCGGTATCGTCTGCTCGTGCTGCGACGACTGTGCCTTCACGCACATCGTCGGGAATCTCAGCACGAGGGGGCAGGTCAGGGTCAGGTGTCGCTGTCAGGATAATAACAGGCGGCGTGTAATTGGGGTTGAGCGTTGCCGTAATCACGACCTCAAATGGCACCTGAATCTCCTGGGGTGAAGGGTCAGGTGCAAAAAAATTAATATAAGCAGCAGCAGCCCCCACCGAGATGATGATGTTGAAAAGCAAGAGAAGAAAAAACACTCGACGGCGCATAAGACCATCGTCCTTTTTATGCAATCTAAACAGCCAACATCTTAGCACAGGGCGAGTCTTTCAGCCAGCAGCATAGGATTTTGGCCGGATTCTGGTATCATAAGTGCTGGTTGGTTCACATTTATGGTGCGATGCCGTATCTAATTGATGGTCACAATCTCATTGGTCAATTCCCGGATATTTCGTTGTTTGACCCCAATGATGAAGCGCAGCTTGTTCAGAAGTTAGCCGGATTCGTTGCCCGCACTCAAAAGCGCTGCGTGGTTGTCTTTGATCAGGGTTTGCCTGGAGGTGAATCACGTTTGTCAACCTGGGATGTCAAGGTGATTTTCGCATCGCATCACTCGAATGCTGATCATGTCATTATGGAGCGCATTAAGCGAGAGCGTAATCCTAAGGCGTGGACGGTCGTCTCGAATGACAATGATGTGTTGTCTATGGCACGTCGTTATCGGATGGATGCGTTGCGCTCCAGCGAGTTTATCCAGTTGATGAAACGTCCGCCGTCGAAGCTGAGTTATGGTGAAGGCGTTGATATCCGGCTTTCTGATGATGAAGTTGAGGAATGGATGCGGTTGTTTGGTGCTGAAGATTAAGAATCCTGGATGGACAGGGCATACAGTTCATGATAGAATGCTCGTTGTTAACGGGGTGTAGCGCAGTCCGGCAGCGTGCTTCGTTTGGGACGAAGAGGTCCTGGGTTCAAATCCCAGCACCCCGACAAGAACTATGATAAGATGGGGTTTGTGCGGGCATGGTGTAATGGTAGCACAAGACCCTTCCAAGGTCTTAGTACGAGTTCGAACCTCGTTGCCCGCTTCATAAAACATCCTCGCAGGAGGATGTTTTTGATTAGAGTATCCACGAGGCAACTAGGAAACAGAATATCCAGAATTTGCCGCGACCAGTTGAGTGAATATTCCCGTGGGTGGTTGCCAATCTTTAACTTTAGTCAGTTGCCCTGCTAAAAATATCATCTTCAATCCACTTGTGTATTCGCTACTGATGCAGCACACTAGGAATGATGTTCATCAGGGGGATACCGGGCTGGCTGGCGATCTCACGCAGGGTGCGTGGGCCATGGGGGAGATGCCCCCACACGTTATAGTAACCCACAGGCTGATCGTCAACATCTAGTAGCAGGTGATATTGTTCTAAATAATCTTTAAGCATGGAGTCGTACATTGCCGACAAGGTGGGAATGTCGTCAACAATTACGTCGTGTCATTTGTAGGGGGGCGTTCCCGATAGCCGCCATCGAGCGCGTAGGTAGAGCAGAACCAGGGGATACCACTGATAACGGTCATCGGATGATTGTGTTCGGTGCAAATGCGATGTGCCTTGGTCATAATTGCTGCCATCAGCCCTTGCCGACGATAGTCTTTTAGTGTCCTGATGAATTCGACATCACCGACTGAAATCGGAATTCTGGCATAACCCCAGATGTGGCTGATAACGCCTGCTGTGAAAACGACTATGTTATCGGATTTGGGTGTCCTCGATCAGTATAAAATCTTCTGCCTGTACAGTCGGATAGATGCCATTAATCATCAACCGGATGGTTTCTCTTAGTGTAGGATTAAACATTTTGATATTGAAGTCTGCCAGTGCATCAGCATCGTTGATTGATGTTTGTCGCAACCGGAAGTGACTGTCGACTGGGATTTGTTCTATCATAAGTGTCCTTGAAGGGTCATATTTGAGTTTTAGAGAGGGCGAGGGGGCTGCCAAAAAACCGAAGCTCAGATGGGGATGGGATTCTACTTTACCACCAGATGACTGAGCCGATTTTTGAGAATTTCTATGAATTCAAGGTGGACATCATCGAGCTTGCGGTTCTTGTGGGCGATGAGGACTGGTTGGCTCATCAAGCGCGGCATATCGATGATGTGCAGGTGTTTCAGGTCGCCCTGGATGATGCTTTGTTTGATGTAACTCTGGGGTAGAAAGGTGACGCCCTGACCTGAAGTGACCAGTTGCAGTGCCATAACCATTGGCACTGCAATCACCGCGCCGCCACTGCCTTCGCGGGCATTTTCGACTACGGAATCGATGAAAGCCGTCATCTGTGGGAACATGGACACCCGGAAGATCGTGTGCTGGTAGATGTCGGCCATCGTCAACGGTTCAACCTCACTCGCCAGGGGATGCTCCGAGCCGGCGATGGCGCGAATCGGGTCTTCAAAACGAGCGATTTGTGCCATGTTCTTATCGAACACAGGGGCATTGACCAATCCCAAGGTAATCGTGCGATCATAGATCATCTGCACGATGGTAGTTTTGGCGCGTTCACGGATGAGGATATCGACATTGGGGAACTGCTGCCGGAAGTGTTCTAGCACATCAACCAGAAAACTGAGGATGAAGGGTGTGGGCGCGGCGATTTTGACTTCCCCGAGCCGACCCTGATGGAAGCTGCGGACATCTTGTTTGGCCTCCTCAATGATGGTCAACATTCGTTGGGCATAAGGCAAGAAGCGCTCTCCCAAAGGAGTCAGATAAAGTTGGCGTCCGCGCCGTTCAAACAATTTACTACCGAGTTCTGTTTCTAGTGAAGTGATGCGTGTACTGACGGCGGGCTGGGTCAGGCCCATCGTTTCGGCAGCGCGGGTGAAGCTGCCTTCCCGTGCAACACGCTCAAATGCCTCGACTTGTCCCAGTTCCATAAATGATTTGGATACCTCAGGTAGATTAACTTTAATTATGCCAGGATTGGGCATATTATCAAAGGAAGGTGAATAGATTGAGGAGATGATGATGACTGATTCAAAGAACCTTTCACGCGAGCGCTATACCAGGTATGCAGATGGCTATATCACCAGCCAGACTCATGCCAAAGGCTCTGATCTTGATCGTCTGATTGAGGTTACACAGCCGCAAGCGGATTGGGTGGTGTTAGATGTCGCCACAGGGGGAGGGCATACAGCGCTCAAGTTTGCACCGTATGTGCAGCGTGTTGTGGCAACTGACCTGACCCCCAATATGTTACGAAAAGCTGAAGCTCATTTGAAAGAAAAGGGCGCGGATCATGTCGAGTTCAAGGTGGTTGATGCTGAAGACCTGACCTTTGCTGATGAGGTCTTTGATTTGGTGACATGCCGGATTGCGGCTCATCATTTCCCAGAGGTGTTCAAGTTTGTGCAGGAAGCGGCGCGTGTTCTCAAGCCGGGTGGTTTGTTGTTGGTGCAGGATCATGTCTTGCCGGATGACGAGCGGGATGCCTGTTATGTTGATGCGTTCGAGAAACTGCGTGACCCCAGCCATAATCGGGCTTTTGCCGAATACGAATGGCGCGGCATGTTTCTGGATGCTGGCCTATCAGTGGAACATACCGAGCAACTGGTCAAACGGCATGATTTTATCGAGTGGGCGGAACGGCAGGGTTGCACGCCTGAGACTATTGAGCGGCTGGTGGTGTTGCTCAAACAAGCGCCGGAAGCTGCAGCTGAGTGGATGGATGCCACTTGCATTGGCACATCTGAGGCGACTTTTGTCAATCATCATATCATTATCTTGGGGTGCAAATCCAAGTGAGACCGTTTGAGGTTGCTCTTTATCAGAATAATTTGTATCTTCGGGTGGGGCGTCGCCGTCTTCACACTTCTTACGAATGAGATCAGGGGAGATTCTTATGTCAAAAGGTCGGGTTTATGACGACGAGATATTTACGTATGAAGACCCCTACAGCGGGCGGACGATCAAGCGATTGACGAATTACTTGGGGCATAGCAACCATTTCTATTTCACGGATCCATGCTGGTTCAATGGGGGGCGCTCGATGCTGTTTAACTCGGATCGAGAGGGCAAGCGCAATTTGTTCCGCTATGATCTTGATACTGATACCGTTACCCAGGTGACGGATTTGCAGGGGCATGACGCAACCCCACGCGGCTGCGTTAGTATTGTCAACAATGCTTGCTATTTTTGGTGGCAGCGCCAAGTGATTGAACTGAAACTTGATACATTGGAAGAGCGGGTGATTGCTGAAGCGCCGCAGGGCATGGCGATTGGTGGGCGGGCTAACCCGACTGCTAATGGTCAGTATCTTATGACCAAATTTGCCGAGCCGCTGCCCAAAAGGAAGGCCACCATCTCATTTGCCTATGCGGATTTTCGTGCTAGTTTCTTTGCCAAGCCACTTTCACAGATTGCACGGATTGAGATCGAAACAGGTAAGGTAGAGATTATCCACGAAAGCAACAATCATATGGGGCATATCAATACATCACAGACTCTACCCAAGGTCATGACCTTCTGTCATGAGGGGCCATGGCATTTGGTGGAACAGCGTATTTGGGGTTTGAATGTCGAAACGGGTGAAGTCTGGAAGGTGCGCCCACAGGATGATGGCAAGAACTTCGCTATTGGGCATGAATATTGGTTCGCAGATGGTGAGCGTGTGGGGTATCATGGTCGCTCGCGCATTGAAGATAAGGCGACGGATCGCGCCCTGGGTGATCATGTCTTTGGGTCTATCAAATGGGATAACTCTGACCAAGTAGAAGTCCGTTTCCCATTCCATTCCAGTCACTTCCAGAGTATGGATGAAAGTATCATCGTGGGCGACGGCACGCCAGCACAAGCCGGGAATCGTTGGCAAGGTTCACAGCCTTTTATCCAACTTTTCGAGTGGGACGGCGAGCGATATGTTGGCCCGCGCATCCTGGCCTATCATCGCAGCACGTTCAACAATCAGCATGCCCATCCGCATCCACGCTTCACACCGGATGGCAAATACGTATTGTATTCGTCAGATTTGACGGATTATTCCAATATGTATTTGGCAGAAGTGGGCAATTTGGGCGACTTGCCACTACTCACAGATGATACACCCGCCCGCCCGGACATGCTCTAATTGGTCTTTGACAACGAAACCGTCATACGACATGATATAAACTCATATATTATGAGAGGGTACAGTTGCTCTTCAACTCTACAAGGCATATAGTATGTGTACAAAAAGGGTCGAGTACGCTTGCAAAACTCCAGAAGTGGGGTGATAGCCTGGTGGAAATCTGTGCAGAGGATTCGTATCGTACCTATCCAGGGACTGCACTACGAGCTTGATCATCGTGATATCCCGGTCCGTTAAAGAAGTGAGCTTAGATTTTGCAGCGGCGAGATAAAGTAGAGAAGCTCGATAAGCGGGACGTGCTGGATTAAGCAAGGGGGACACTTTAGCCCGTCAGCAGGATAGTCATAAAGGCAACAACCATGTCAGCGTTAGAAGACCTCAATGAATCTCGGTTCGCCATCACACCCCAATCCACTATCGCCGACTTCGAGGCGTTTCTCGATCAGCCGGAAAATTATGATCAGATTTTTGAACTCATCAACGGGGAGATTGTGGCCGTGCCTTCCAATCCGTATGTGTCCGACCTTGCCATCAAACTCAGTTTCTTCATCCGGTTGTTTCTCATGCGAAACAACCGGGAAGATCATGTCACAGGTGCGGACGGCGGCTATATCATCCAAGGTGAGGTATATGCGCCGGATACGGCCTACATTTCGCAGGAACGGCAGTCCACGCTCCCCCGGCAGGGCTTCAATCCAGGGCCGCCTGATCTGGCGGTTGAGGTCATCTCTGATCCAAAGAATGGCCAAGAACAACAGCAGCTACGACGGAAGGTCTCCGTTTATCTGGCAGCCGGCGTCATTGTGTGGGTGGTTGATGGTGAAGCTCGGACGATGGAGGTTCATGCCCCTGGGGAACCGATGCAAATCCTGGGTGTCAAAGACACCCTGACCGTCGAGAAGCTGCTGCCAGGGTTCCAACTGCCCCTTGCCGATCTGTTTGGTCAGGATGGGGAAGAATAAGAGATGGTTGTGTCTCCAGCGCACACCCGAATCAGATGGCAGCTACAAACTGCGTGTCCGCCCCCCGAAATGGAGACTGCTGCCCAGGCATGAGCCTGGTCATATAGTGCAGTGCAGAATATTCTTGAGGAGGTGAAGACGATAGATCGAGAAAAATCTACCGGAACGTTTACTTAAACAATGAGGAGAAGAATCATGAAGTTTAGCCATATCAAGTTCTTAGCTGTATTGAGTGTCTTCACCGCGTTGCTTGTTGCGCCAGTTTTGGCCCAGGATGACACCTTTGTCTACTGGGGTGGTCTCATTTTTTCGGAAGAAGCCAACGATGGGTTTGTAGAACGCATTGAAGAATGGGGTGAACTGCGGGGCGTTGATGTCGAAGTGGTCATGATTAATCAGAACGAGACTGTCCAGCGTGTGTCGGCTGCGATTGAAGCGGGAACCATGCCTGACGCCCTCGATCTGGGCAGCGGTCATATGCTGCTGTTGAGCCAGAGTGATCAGCTTGTGCCTGTCACGGATTTGTATGAAGAGATGGGTGAAGCCCATGATGGTTGGCTCGATTCGGTTGATGCGGTTGTGACATCGGAAGCATATGGTGGCGAAGTTTACGGTATTCCTTATGCTGCCAGTGGTATCAACATCTTGTATCGTCGTATGGATGTGCTTGACCCTGCCGGGTTCGTCGAAGCGCCGGAAACCTGGGAAGAAGTGGCGGAGATGGCAACGGCTCAGGATCCGCCGGAACATTATGGTATGGGGTTTGCGCTTTCTAATGTGGGCGATGCGAACCTGACCACAACTATGTTGCATGGTTGGGGTGGACGTATCGCGGATGATGAAGGCAAAACTTGCACAATTGACAGCGATGAAACCCGCGCCTTCCTCGAATGGATTACAGGTGCTTTCGATGACGGTCTGTTCCCGCCAGGGGTCACCACCTGGGACGGTGCGGGTGATAACACCGCCTATCAGTCGGGTAATGCGCTGTTTATCGCCAATCCGGGTAGTGTGTATCTGAACATCCGCGAGAATGACCCTGAACTACTGGAAGCAACCCGGTTCTCTGGTTTGCCCGGTGGCCCTGTCACGCGGATTGTGCCCGTCAGCACAGTTGTTCGGGCTATTCCCGCCAGCACCAGTGAAGAGAAGCAAGAACTGGCGCGTGATCTGTTCCAGTTCCTGGCGGAAGATGAGTTCATGGCAGAATACATGAGTGCAGCAATCTATGGGCCTGCGATGCAGAGCCAGGTAGATTTCGTGGTATTCGAGGAAAGCCCGGTACACGTTGGCTTGCTTGATGCTGCGTTGAACGGGACACCTGGGACCTTCCCAGAGGTTGACAATGCTGCCTATGCCGAATATCAGACCAACTTCCTGACACCGCAGATGATTCAGCGTGTTGTTGTTGAGGGTGTCAGCATTGATGATGCCGTTATGGAAACCCAGGAAGCTTGTCAGGCGATTTACGACAAGAACAATGAAGAGTAGTGTTGGCTCATTGATCAGGGGCACTTTGGTGCCCCCGAATATCTAAACACAAAAACACTTATGACGACTTCTGAAGAGAGGATGGCAACCATCACGCGCCCCAAAGGACCCCGTTTCAGCTTACGCCAGATTGAGAGTTTTACAGGTTATTTGTTGGTTGCGCCGCTGGTCACTTGTGTGTTGGTGCTGGTGGTTTATCCATTCTTTTTTGCCATTTCAATTAGTTTTACGGATCGAAGTATTGGTGCGGGCGGTGAATTTGTTGGGTTGGCGAACTTTGAATATTTGTTTAATCAGCGGGCATTTGTTCAAACTATAGGCAACACCATTGTTCTTATTTCTGTTGTTCAGATTAGCAAGCTAGTTTTGGGGATGGGGATTGCGGTCTTGCTTAACCAGCGCTTATGGGGCAGACAGTTTTGGCGTGGCTTGATCTTGCTGCCTTGGGCGATGCCTGGATTTGTTGCCTTTATTACCTGGAAGCTGCTGTATGTGCCGCAGGGAGGAGCATTCAACTATATCTTGATTGAGAGCGGTCTGGTTGACACACATGTTGATTTTTTGGGCACGAAAGCGTTAGCGATGCCCAGTGTGATTGTTGCGCTGGTGTGGCGCGGATTTCCTTTCTGGGTTATCACATTTCTCGCAGCTTTGCAAGGTGTACCGGAAGAATTGTATGAGGCAGCAGCGTTGGACGGGGCGAATGCCCTCCAGCGTTTTCGGCATGTGTCGTTCCCTGGCATACGCCATATTGTGTTGGTTGTGATCTTAATTTCGACGATTGGGACGACCAACAACTTTGAGGGAATCTTCTTGTTGACGGGGGGCGGGCCGTCGAACGCGACCATGACCTTTCCGGTCTATGCCTACTACAGTTTACAGAATCTGAATATTGGTGAAGCGGCAGCAGTTGGCGTGACGCTGTTGCCTGTGTTCTCTGTGCTGGCGTTTGTGATAGCAGTCATGCTGCGGGAAGATGACTGATGCTTTTCAAAATGAATCGTACACAAAAGGTCATCAATTATTTGCTATTACTGCTTTTGGCGTTTGTGATTCTGTTTCCCATTTACTATATGGTGCTGATTTCGCTCAAGACGCCCAAAGACATTTATCGTACCCCGTCATTGCTGCCCAAAAACGTGACTCTACAGAATTACGAAGACCTGTTTGGTAAGGATGAGTTCACAACTAACATCAGAAACAGCTTCATTGTGGCGAGTGCAGCGACAGTTATTTCGGTGACATTCAGCAGTTTGGCGGCGTATAGTTTGGTGCGACTGCGCTATCGTTTGCGTAATTGGATCGGGCGGTTGATCTTGTTTACTTACCTGACTCCGAGTGCGCTCTTATTTATACCCTTGGCGGTCATAATCGCCAGATTGCAGCTGGGCAACACCTATCATGGTTTGGTCTTTGTCTATTTGACCTTTGCTGCCCCCTTGAGTACATGGTTATTGATGGGTTATTTCAGAAGTATCCCGGCGGATTTAGAAGAACAGGCGATGGTGGATGGTGCGACACGCTTTATGGCCTTTTTGCGTATTACCTTGCCGCTTGCAATACCGGGCTTGATTGCGGTGAGTGTGCTGACGTTTACATCGGCATGGAACGAACTGTTGTATGCTTTGATTTTCATTACTTCGCCGGATTTGCAAACGGTTCCAGTTGCGATTAGCTATTTGATTACAGGCGATGTCTTTCGCTTTGGGCTGATTATGGCAGCATCCGTCTCGGCGGCGATCCCTGTGATGGTGCTATATTATCTGGCGCAGCGCTTTGTGGTACAGGGCTTGACGGCTGGTGCGGTCAAAGGATAATCAGATCGGCAGGATGAAACGAAATGTGGAGCCTACACCGATGCTGGTCTCAACAGTGAGGGGCGTTTCCAAGAGCTCAAGGCGGGACTTTGCAATAAACAGGCCCAGGCCTAGACCTTCGCTATTGCTGTCTGCTTGCCAGAAGGGATCGTAAATCTTGTCGAGGTCCTCTAGCTTGATGCCACTGCCGGAATCCTGAATTTCAAGGATCATTTGATTGTCTTGAACCTGAGCAGATACAGAGACTCCTGTGTTTTGGGAAAACTTGATGGCATTATCGACCAGATGATAATAGGCTTCCATTAGGTAGATTTCATCAGAGTTGATCTGCGGTAAATCGTCTGGTAGATTGTACCAGACCGCGCCATGAATCTCCGCACGGTTAATGATGCGTTCCCGAAAGTCAAACTTCATCCATTTCAGGTAGGTTTCGGTCTCTTCAAGGATTCGGGCATGTGTCCAAATGTTTTGAAACTGTTCGAGCAGATCGTTGCTAATCCGGTGCAGTCGCAGAATGGCAGTGCGCTGTTCAGGGGGCAATGGCCCGGACATGCCTTCCAGCAGGACCCAACTCAGGGCAATCATCGAGTTTAGGGGTGCCAGATCACTATCCAGCGTAGTCACCAGGTCTCTTGTCTGTTTGGCGTCTATGAGTGACCAGAGATTTTTGAAGAGTGTACGATGTTGCTCCAAAAAGCTGCGTAACGTTTCTACATCGGTTTGGATTGAGTTTGAAGCAGAGAATTCACCATAGCGTTGGGCTAACAGATCGTCAATTAAGGTATTGAGTTGGTCAACAGGTCTCGATAGTTTTTGATACATAGCCAAGCAATCACTTCATAATCTTCCAGCCTGCTTTGACACTGCACTCCATAGTATGGGCATGATGTTGGTTTGTGGTCAACCCCCCAATTATACCTATTCTTGGAGGGTAAGGCGCATTAGATTCGGCGGCGTCCACCACTGCCGAGGGCCTTGCGTGTGGCTTGGGGTGATTGGACGGCGATAAGGCTGCGCACGGCTTCGTAGAACGTTTTGTCATAGGAACGTGTCTTGACAACAACCGGCATAGGCACGGCGTGCCCCATGATGATTGCCTGCTGCTTTGTATCCAGCCGTGCCAGGACTTCTCGCAGACCACCTGCCCCACTGATTCCGGTTAAGACAGCGGCAATATCTCGTTCGTTATCGAGCAAAGCTGTGACTCGTGTCCCGATCTGACTCATAACTTCATCATCAATGCCACTGGGACGTTGGTCCACCACCAGCAGCGTGACTTTGTATTTGCGTAGTTCGCGGGCGATGATGCCGAAGATGGTTTGACGTGCAATCAAGGGATCAAGGAATTTGTGGGCTTCCTCAATGACGATCAGAAGTTGTGGTGGTTCTAAGGCTGAGTCGCCTAGCGCTTTTTCTACTTTTTCAACGTATTGCTCATGGATGCGGCGCGTGATGTAATTGGCGACCAGCATATAGGCTTCTAGTGAGTTGCCATAACGTCCGAACTCCAGGACGACGCTGCGTTCCTGCTCGACCAGAAGATGAATGATTTCCTGAATGCTATCGGCAACGGGTTCTTTAGAGAGAAAGCCCCAACGTTCAAAGCGTTCCAGGCGGCGTTGTAGGGCAGAAAGCGTGCCCCCCATGATGTTGGTGTTCTCGACGATGCTTTCGATGTCGTCGACACGGCCATCCAGCAGCCGTGCCACCCAATCTTCTGCCCATAACTTGCGTAAGGTATAGGCAGCGTCAATCATGGCGTCTGATAAATTCATCGTACCGCGCAGCATGGCGATGTCTTCGGGCTCAATGTCACTGTAGGCTAGCTTAATCTCGGCGTGATATTTGGCGTCACGGCGGCGCGATGATTCGGCATCAAGGGTGAGGATGGTGACTTTGTTGGGGAATAGTTGCGCCAGACCTTTGGCCTTTGGTCCACGTTCATCGGTCACTTCCCAGCCATAATCGTTGTGCATGTCAAAGATCAGATGAACGGCTTGCCTTTTGCTGATGACACCGGACAACAGCACACGAGTCAGGAAGCTTTTGCCTGTTCCTGACTTGCCAAAGACGCCAATGGAGCGTTCGACCAAGCGTTTCAGATCGAGGTTGATCTGTGTTTGTTCCAGTTCCAATGGCACACCGACGTTAAAATGCGTCTGGTCTTCATGCCCAAAGACATCATTCACATCCTGTTCAGTCGCATTGTAGACACGCATAAAATGACCGGGGATGGTCTTAACTGGCTTGGGGGTGCCGTCGGGGTCAATTGATAGCATTGGCGCGACATGAATCGTGCCATAAGCGATGGTTCCGGTATAAACGTCGCGCAAGAATAGATCGCTGAGATCGGGGGGGTCATCCTGAATGCGCGGGTTGGTGCTGTTGAGTTCAATGTCAGTCAACATACAGAAGAAGCGTTTTTGCTCGCCATGTACGACCACATAGCGCCCGACTGCCAGCTCCTCAATTGACTGGGCACTGTCAATTTTGACGACCAACCCCTTACTCAATGATCCCCCCACAATCACACCGAGCCGTTGTGATTGTGCCTCTGGTACATCGGGATGTCCGCTTGCATCACGGGGAAACCAGTTGTCAAGATTCTCACTATCAGGATAGGTCATACGCCTGCCTTGCACCCAAACATATTTTCTAATTCTAAACTGTTTTCTAATTTAACGATAGTGCGCGTCAAGCTGAGGCAGTGCGTTTTTCCGATAGGATGCGTGTGATCTGCTCCAGGTGGTCACAGTCATGTAAGCCGATTTGAATCACGGCATCGATCATATCGAAGCGCTCGCGTTCGGGGTGTATGCCTGTCATCTGCCACTGCGTGTTATTCAGTGATTTGAAGAATTCGATGGTCTGGGTTCGTGACTCGTTCAGTTCATCCAATACGGTCTGCAAATTCTGCTGATTGTATTGGCGTTCGATTACCAGTGCATCATGGTCATAGGCCGGGAGTGTTGGATGCTGTTGCTTGATCATCATCTGTGCCCGTTCCCGAAAGAAGCCGTCAAAGTCCCGTATGTGGCCCAGCGTTTCCAGTGCGGTCCAGCCCGCCCCATTATCACGATAGGTGGTCGCATCTTCTTGTGAAACAGACCGCAGGATATGGTTTAGTGTAGCGCACGATTGCTGCATTAATTTGATATGGTGTGTGTAGATTTGGATTGGTCTTATCATTGAGGTGATTCCTTCGGGTTTAAGATCAAACGTGGTTGATTGTACCGTATCCATCTGAATGTTCTCTATTCTCGTCAATCCAGAGGATTTGGCGCGGGGTGAGCCGTCACTATGCGTTATCGTGGGGAGGGCAAAGGACATATAGTGTGTTCATGCCAACTTTTGAAACGGAGCCTTAATTTTGTGTGAGATGCGGTGAACCGATATCAGCGCAATATTTGGGAAGCTGGGCATTGTGGGATTACAGTCAAGGGTGGGAGGGATGCTATCGTCGGAACCTGTGGTTATAATGTTTGGATATGTTTTAATCGTTGCGCAGAGATCGGCTATGATTGGGCGAAACGTTGCTGGAATCAGGGTATAATGACCGAAGGGTTTGGAGCCGCCCTTGCATTTGGGTTTGATGAGATGTGGCTCAACCGAGTAGAGGCGGATGTTGTGATCGGCAATGACTCATCAGTGCGTGTTTTGCAGAGGCTCGGTTTTTAGGAAGAAGGTGTGTTGTGGCAGCATATTGGAAAGGGCTTGCGCTTTTGTGGCCTGAGTTTATGTGTCTTATTGATGAGAAAGACAGTGATCAATCTCAAACAGAATGACTTCCTGCGTTGGCTGCGCCATGGTCTTTTTGGGCGTAGACGAAAAGGGCAGTTGCTTTTCCTAGAATATAAGATTAAACCGGAGCCCCGCTATGGACAGGGCAAGCCACCACACCCCGTCCTTGCGGATTTATTCAACAGGCAACGCGAGCAGTATCATGCGCTGTTACATCAGATCGTGCCTTATATCGAGCAGTTTACGACTCAATTTGTTCAGGCCGAAGACCTTGATGTGTTTTCGCGCTATTTCACTGGTTTAGATGCTTTGATGCTTTATAGTTTGATTCGGCTGAAAAAGCCGCAGCGCTATATTGAAATCGGTTCCGGAAGTTCGACCCGAATCGCTCGCATGGCAATACAAGATGAAAATTTAACAACACAGGTCGTTTCGATTGATCCCATGCCCCGGCGTGATGTGGCTCAGGTTGCAGATCGGGTTATTGACCAATATCTGGAAGATGTTGACCTGACGTTGTTTGATGCAGTTGAGGCTAACGACATTGTTTTTCTAGACGGTTCGCACCGGGTTTTCACCAACTCGGATGTGACCATCGTCTTTATGGATATTTTGCCTAGCCTCAAACCGGGGGTACTGATGCATATTCATGACATCTTTCTGCCGGATGACTATCCTATTACCTGGATTGATCGCTACTATTCTGAGCAGTATCTTCTGGCCTGTTATCTGTTGGCGAAAAATCAACTGTTCGACATCGTACATCCAGGTTACTATGTGGCGAGTGATCCGCATTTGTCATCGATTGTTGTGCCGAAATTCCCACCGGAAGACGTGATGCCGCGTGATAGTGTTTCCTTCTGGATACAGACTAAATGATCTCAGTTTGGTAGTTCGCCGATCAAGATAATGGCATATTCTCCGGTTGCGTTGCGAGCACGGCTACTGAATTCGAGTATGTTGGGGTCAGGATGTCCTGGAGCTAGACGAATCCCGGCGCTAAATCGATCCCCAATGATGATTGTGCCGTCCTGTTGAACAACGCCAGCATGAACAAACGATGGGACATTCTCGCAGCCGCGTCTTCCGGCGTCATCACAACTAGCAAGCGGTTCCTCGTGTCCGTCGGCAATCCATTCGATATAGGGATCAATGCGTGTGTTTTCACCCTGTACCATGTTGATTATTAATTCGCCCTCGACTGCGCTGGGGCCAAGCCGAAGCGACATTTGCTGGGAATCTTCGGGCACACTGACTTGGAAGCCATCAATCACGACCATATAACGCCCTGGATGGCCCTCTATACTGGCGATGGTGAGCTCAATCTGGTCTAAGTTCTCACCGCGCAGGGACATCTGCGCTGCGTTGAGATGGGTATCGCCATCTGGTAGCGTGTTTGTTTCGTCACCCGGGAGAGTAAAGGTGTCGCCTCCCATTGATTGCGAATCGTTGGCACAATCTTGAAGCTCAACATCGCGTCCAGCTTCAACACGAATCACAGGCTGGAAATCATCTAGGCCGTAAACGCTGACACGATAGGTTTCAACGTCAGGTCGGGCGATGAAATTGATGGTGGTGGCGGTAGTGGCGATGTGATCACCACATCGGAAGGTCACATCCTGGTTGGTATTGATGCGGGTCGGGCCGGATGCAATCAAGTTGATGGTCAAGTCATAGCTCCCGGTTGTTGTGCCATCGTCGTTGCCAGCCCGAGTAGCGTTGATGATGTACTCGCCAGCTTCAGGAATCTGAAACTGCATTCGGATCGTGTCGTTGGGTGCTGCCGGAAAAAGCTCATTACCCTCAGAATCCAGGTTAGTTGCTGTGATCAAATCGCGTCTGCTGTCAAAAATACCAAAGAGGGGAGCCAGCCCGTCTGAGGCTTCCATGACAATTTCGATGATTTCGCCCTGCCCTGCCTGGAAATGCCACAGATCAAATGATGAATGTTCGGTGATAGTATCTGAAACGGTTTGATCATAACTGATGGATGTATCGGTAATCCGGTCAGGGGTAGGTGTGGGGTCCTGTGCAAATAGGACCGTTGTAGTTGTACAGATCAAGGCTAGGATGATAACCAGATGATAGGGCATAATCAATAGCTCCTATTGGGTTTGTTGGTGTAGACTCAAACAATGAGGTATTTTAACGGACAGTGGGTTCCCCCTCATTTCCCGATTCAAGCCACACTCTCATTATAGGCCATGTGTGGGAATCCAAAAGCGGGGGATTTGTAATCCACCCGCTTGCGTTGATTTGGTTGAGAAGAAGCGATTATTTCATTTCGGCTTTTGCACCATCGGCTTCTAGTTTGGTAATGGCATCTTGAGCTGCTTCTTTACTGATGGCTTCCATTAGGGTTGAGGGTGCGCCTTCAACAACTTCTTTGGCTTCTTTTAGACCGAGGCTGGTCAAGGCGCGGACGGTCTTGATGACGTTGATTTTCTTAGGGCCAACTTCAGTCAGAACGACGTCAAACTCGGTCTTTTCTTCTTCCGGTTCGGCAGCCGCGCCATCAGCACCACCCGCAGCAGGCATTGCGCCAGCCATCATCATCATACCCCCGCCCCCTGTTGCCGCAGTCACGCCCCATTTTTCTTCGAGGGCTTCTTTAAGCTGGGAGGCTTCCAGAATGGTCAAATTGCTTAGTTCTTCTACCAGTTGTTCAATATCAGCCATGATATGTGTGTCCTTTCAAAATTTGAATTGATCGATAAATTAGGCTGCATCGCCTTTTTCGGCGAGGTAAGCTGCAAGTACGTTGGGTATTTGTGTTGTTGCAGCACTGATGACGTTGACGACCTGCCCGGTGGCTTGATTGAGAGCAGTGACGATACCCTGCTGTGGTTGCAGTAACATACCGATGAGTTGTGCCCGGATTTCGTCCAACGTCGGCAGTTTGGAGACTGCTTCAATCTGGCGGGCATCCAGTATATCGGTCATCATAATACCACCAGAGATTTCGAGACGTTCCTCAAAATCTTTGGCGAAATCCAACACTGCTTTCGCCACTCCTGGAATATTGCCCAGGCCAAAGGCGACACCTGTTGGGCCTTGCAGCAAATCATCCGAGATAGGCCATCCCTGTTGTTGTAAGGCTTTGGCCAGTAGGGTGTTTTTTGTCACCACATACTGGCCCTCTGCCTCACGGATTGTCTTGCGCAGCGCATCGACTTCTGGAACAGCCATCTTGGTGTATTTCATCACCACGAAACCGCTGCTTTGTTCTAGTAGGTTGGTGTATTGCGCAACCAATTCTTCTTTGCGTTCTCTGGTTATTGCCAAGAGCGTCTTCCTCCTATGATGTGGGAAGCAATCAAAAAGCGGCCCTACACAGTTGTAAAGGCCGCCACAATAGGCTATCTTCTGGCCTTGACCTCGGCGGGATATTTAAGAACAAAATGTTCACCTGCTGTCTGTGGTAAAGTCATTTTTCAAATTGATTATATCGTTGGAAATAGGGCTGTCAAGCCCGTATAATAGGGAACGCTGGATGATTGCAAGTGGATAACTTCTGATTAGAGGAGAGGGCTTATATGTTTGAAGAACAACCGAGACCACATGTCTGAATCATCTGGGTCGATGCCGGAATATAGCAAGGTATATTGAAAGGGACGAACATGGCGAAACGTAGAGGTGGCGGCGGAATGCCCGGTGGCGCTGGGATGCTCAAGCAGCTACAGAAAATGCAGCAGGATATGGCGGATGCCCAGGCCGCATTGGAGCATGAGACAGTCGAAGTCTCCGTCGGGGGCGGTGCATTGACCATTGTCATTACAGGTCATCAACGGGTGGAATCGATCACGATTAATCCCGACGCAATTGATACAGAGGATGAAGAATGGGCGGTTGATCTGCAAGATTTACTGGTCGCCGGTGTGAATCAGGCCATTGAGCAGAGCCAGACGATGGCAGCCGAACGCCTGGAAGCCATCACGGGCGGCATGGGCGATATCCCAGGTTTGGGTGGCCTGCTTGGATGAGTTAACCCGCTTCAACCAGGAACGCTGGAACGCTTTAGCTAAGGCGGGAGTAGCGTATTCTCGCCCTTTTCTTGATTATGATGAGGCGGCTGCGCGGGCCTTTGTTGACCCCTATGGTGTCATGGGGGATGTGACGGGCCAGCGTGTACTGTGTCTGGCGGGCGGCGGTGGTCAGCAGTCGGTGCTCTTCAATTTATTGGGCGCTGCCGAGGTGACCGTGTTGGATTTTTCCCAAGCACAACTGGAAAATGACCGCGAGGCACTCGATCATTACGGTTTTCATGCGACCCTGATGCAAGGCGATATGCGTGATTTATCTCGGTTTGCTCATGACTCGTTTGACTTGGTGTATCATCCGTATTCCATCAACTTTATCCCGGATATTACACTTGTTCTGGATGGTGTGGTTCGGGTACTGAGTTCTGGTGGGCTGTATCGGCTCGAATGGGGCAATCCGTTTGCCAAAAGTGTTGATGATCGTCAGTGGACGGAAGCAGGTTACCCGATCAATGTTCCCTATGCCGATGATGAAGTGGTCTTTGAGGATGATGCCTGGGACATTGAAACAGCGAATGGTCAGATGCAGCGTATTGCAGGCCCGCGTGAGTTCAATCATAGGTTGAGTACCATCGTGAACGGTCTTATTCAACGCAATTTGATGCTGCTTGGTGTCTGGGAAGATGGATCAGGAGATCCTGACGCTGAACCAGGCAGTTGGGATCACTTTAAGGCGATCTTGCCACCCTATTTGACTGTTTGGGGGAAGAAAGTCTCATCGATATGAGTAGTGCTATACCCGAACCTGTCACCAAACTTGTTGAAGCTTTCTCACGATTACCCGGCGTTGGACCGAAGACGGCTTCGCGCTTGACCTATTACTTGTTACGTGCGCCAGATGAAGTATCTTTGGGGTTGTCGGATGCGCTGCGTGACCTGAAGGCCAACACGCAGTTTTGCTCAATTTGCGGCAACATCACAGTGGATGATCCCTGTTCGATTTGCTCTGATACCCACCGCGATCAAACGTTGGTGGCTGTTGTTGAAGAGCCGCTGGATGTGATCGCGATTGAGCGCACAGGCAGCTATAAAGGCAAATATCATGTGCTGCATGGCGTGATCTCGCCTGTTAATGGCATTGGCCCGGATGATATTCGGATTAGTGAATTGCTCAAGCGGGTGGCGGGTGGCGACATGTTGGAAGTGATTATTGCCACCAATCCTGGCCTAGAAGGGGACGCAACAGCGATGTATATCCAGCGCGAATTGAAGGATCAGGGCGTTAAAATCACCCGATTGGCGCGCGGCCTGCCAGTGGGCGGTGATCTCGAATATGTCGATTCTGTGACCTTGACTCGTGCCTTGCAAGGGAGGAGTGAACTCTAGTGTTGCCTGCACCGATTATTTGTGACTTCCTCAACGGGGAAAGATCGCGCAAGCATTATGCTGTTTTATAGGTTTGCCCCGTAAAACCCACCACCTTCAGGGGTGGGATATAAGGGGCTTTCCAAGTCTTGCGCCTTCAGGTGCAAGGGAGTATACTCCCATCTGAGTTGGGGCATCAACTCATACTGTCTCAGTCGGAAGAAGACCAACCTGACTTGCTCAGGCGGCATCCGGCGTCAACGGCAGAAGCCCACTCGCTTTTAGCTGTGGGAGTATGTCACGTGCGTTGGAAAACCCCTCATAATTTTATGAGGGGCATCCATTTTCGACAGACGACACAGTGTATTGGTTACGCCATCAAGGTGGTAGATAAGGAATCAGCTAATCTTGGTTGGTCCCTGCCAGGTGCCTCCCCTGACAACCCACATGACGTTGACCGCGCCGTTTTTATCGACGAAGAGGGCATCGAGTTGGTTGGAGCCACCCTGATAATGGAGGGCGACGGGAGCACCGGGCGGGGCAACGTCGTCCTGAGCCAATGCAAGTCCTAAAGGACTCAACAATAGTATTGTACATATTATAAGTATACGTACATGAAACATAAGGTTCTCCTCATAGCTTGAGAGATAGAAAATGCGGAACCAAAAGGTCTTATGGTTCTCAGATGGTGATGTCCAATCGCGTACTGCCGAGGCTGTGATTTACTATCTGGCTATCACCGATGTCACCCGTACTCGCTGATGCTTTGGCAGAGTGAACGTACTTATGCCCAGTCATTACCTTGGAGCAACGTTTGGCCTGCTTCACACACACAACATAGCTTATATATACAGTGTTACTGGGCGCGGACATTTTGATTGTTGAACATATGGGTAACCTGGATGCGATCTCGGATAAACAGTCGTTTCGCTTCTTTGCGGTTCCGGTCAAAGTAAGGGAGTTTGGTACATTTCCTGTCCGAGCCTTTGCAATTTTAGAATAGTCCTTGACATTGGTTCGGCAGGGTGCTATATTCCCCCAGCCTTAATAAAAACCAACGACGGTTTGCTAAGCCGATAGTAGGCGAGCAAGCACGCGATTGGCCAAGCAGGCAATTTAACACGAGGCTAAGACAATAACCTCAGCCAATTGACGTTTGAATGTTAAGAGAACGTTGACAGTAGGAGATGGTTTTGGTAGTCTTGGTTTCACGAGGCTAGTGAGAAGGGCTTCGGTTGCAGCTTAACAGAAGAGAAGTGAAGACAGAGGCAAGACCCTGAAAAATACGGAGAGTTTGATCCTGGCTCAGGATGAACGCTGGCGGCGTGCCTAACACATGCAAGTCGAACGGGAGTGCCCTTTCAATCGAGAGGGTATGAGAGTGGCGAACGGGTGAGTAACACGTAGCTGATCTACCCCGAAGAGGGGGACAACGCGCCGAAAGGTGTGCTAATACCCCATAAGCTCACAGGAGTTAGTGAACGGTGAGAAAAGCCTTGGCGCTTTGGGATGAGGCTGCGGCCCATCAGCTAGTCGGTAAGGTAAAGGCTTACCGAGGCAACGACGGGTAGGGGGCCTGAGAGGGTGACCCCCCACACTGGGACTGAGACACGGCCCAGACTCCTACGGGAGGCAGCAGTGAGGAATATTGCACAATGGGCGCAAGCCTGATGCAGCGACGCCGCGTGGGTGAAGAAGGTTTTCGGATCGTAAAGCCCTTTTCTTGGTGACGAGAGCGGACGGTAGCCAAGGAAAAAGTGTCGGCTAACTACGTGCCAGCAGCCGCGGTAAAACGTAGGACGCAAGCGTTATCCGGAATTACTGGGCGTAAAGCGCGCGCAGGCGGGCAGGCAAGTCATGCGTGAAAGCTCCCGGCTAAACTGGGAGAGGACGGATGAGACTGTCAGTCTGGAGTAGGTCAGAGGCGTGTGGAATTCCACGTGTAGTGGTGAAATGCGTAGAGATGTGGAGGAACACCAGAGGCGAAGGCGGCACGCTGGGGCCTGACTGACGCTGAGGCGCGAAAGCATGGGTAGCGAACGGGATTAGAAACCCCGGTAGTCCATGCCGTAAACGATGTACACTAGATGTTCGTGCAACTACGGTTGTGTGAGTGTCGAAGCAAACGCGTTAAGTGTACCGCCTGGGGAGTACGGTCGCAAGGCTAAAACTCAAAGGAATTGACGGGGGCCCGCACAAGCAGCGGAGCGTGTGGTTTAATTCGAGGCTACGCGAAGAACCTTACCTGGGTTTGACATCATGGTGGACAAAGGTGAAAGCCGGCGGTTCCTTCGGGACGCCATGACAGGTGCTGCATGGCTGTCGTCAGCTCGTGTCGTGAGATGTTCGGTTAAGTCCGAAAACGAGCGCAACCCCTAGGTTCAGTTACAAGTGTCTGGACTGACTGCCTGCGGCAAGCAGGAGGAAGGTGGGGATGACGTCAAGTCAGCATGGCCTTGATATCCAGGGCTACACACACGCTACAATGGCGCGTACAATGGGTCGCGAAGCCGCGAGGTGGAGCCAATCCTGAAAAGTGCGTCGTAGTTCGGATTGCAGGCTGCAACTCGCCTGCATGAAGTGGGAGTTGCTAGTAACCGCAGGTCAGCACACTGCGGTGAATACGTTCCCGGGCCTTGTACACACCGCCCGTCACGTCATGGGAGCTGGTCACGCTCGAAGTCGGGAAGCTAACCGCAAGGGGGCTACTGCCGAAGGCAGGGCTGGTAACTGGGACGAAGTCGTAACAAGGTAGCTGTAGCGGAAGCTGCGGCTGGATCACCTCCTTTCTAAGAGAAAGCGGATGCCAGTGTGGTATCCGAAGCGAGTTGGCGAAGGCGAGCTTGCAAGCAAGACAAGATCAAGAGCCGTTTTGGGGTTGAGTTTCTGTCTCACTTCTGTGCTGTTAAGGGCCTGTAGCTCAGCAGGTAAGAGCGCACGCCTGATAAGCGTGAGGTCACAAGTTCAAGTCTTGTCAGGCCCACAGGGGGGTATAGCTCAGCAGGGAGAGCGATGCCTTTGCAAGGCATAGGTCAAGGGTTCGAGTCCCTTTACCTCCACAAGAGCTTGACAAGGGAAGAGTGATGGGCTAGTCTAGTAGAGAGAGAGAGCGGAGTGCAAAACCTTTGGTGAGTGAAGATAGAGAAGAGAAGTAAAGAGAGAAGAAGGTATATTGCACAGGTGATTGTGAGAGCCACAGCCCGGTAGGATATACTGGGCTGTATTTAGTAAGAGGATGTGGTTCAGTGGTTGTTGTCAAAGGTAAATTTGAGGGCAACGGCGGGGTGACATCCCCGGCAGTTTAACAAGATCATACAACAGAAGTACGTAAAGAAAACCACACCGAACGTGAGAGTATCGGGTTCTCCGTATCATGAGAAGGAAGTGAGTAAGGGCACACGGGGGATGCCTGGGTGTCAAGTGCCGAAGAAGGACGTGGTACACTGCGAAAAGCCCCGACGAGGCGTGTGCAGCCGCAAGTAGTCGGGGGTATCCGAATGGGGAAACCCGCTGTGGTTAATCCTGCAGCATCCTGAGAAGGAAGGGAACCGGGTGAAGTGAAACATCTGAGTAACCCGAGGAAAAGAGAAGATTCCGCGAGTAGTGGCGAGCGAAAGCGGAGGAGGCCAAACCGGGGGTTGCGACCTTCGGGGTTGAAGGACTCGAGAGTCCAAAGCAGAAGTGGAAGGGTCTGGGAAGGCCAACCGAAGAGGGTGAAAGTCCCGTACAAGGAAGCGCTGGACGGAGTATCCTGAGTAGCACGGAGCACGCTAACTCTGTGTGAAGCGGGGCAGTCCACTGTCCAAGCCTAAATACACTTGACAACCGATAGCGCAAAAGTACCGTGAGGGAAAGGTGAAAAGAACCCCGGCGAGGGGAGTGAAAGAGAATCTGAAACCGTGTGCTTACAACCAGTCGGAGGGCGAGAGCCTGACGGCGTGCCTTTTGGAGAATGAGCCAGCGAGTTAATGTTTGTGGCGAGCCTAAGGCAGTGACAGCCGGAAGCGAAGCGAAAGCGAGTCTGAAAAGGGCGAGGAGTCGCAGGGATTAGACACGAAACCAGTGTGAGCTACCCATGGGCAGGGTGAAGTCGACGTAACAGTCGTTGAAGGCCCGAACCCACCAATGTTGCAAAATTGGGGGATGACCTGTGGGTAGAGGTGAAATGCCAAACGAACCTGGAGATAGCTTGTTCTCCCCGAAATAGCTTTAGGGCTAGCGTTGCGAGTGAGTATCGGAGGTAGAGCACTGGATGGGCTAGGGGGCGTCTAGCTTACCGAACCCAAGCAAACTCCGAATGCCGAGAACTCAGATCGCAGCAGTTGGGTTACGAGAGATGAGTTTCGTAACCGAGAGGGAAACAACCCAGACCCGCGGTTAAGGTCCTGAAGTGTGTGCTAAGTGGCAAACGATGTGATTGTGTTGAGACAGCCAGGAGGTTGGCTTAGAAGCAGCCACCCTTTAAAGAGTGCGTAACAGCTCACTGGTCAAACGCAGTTGCGCGGATAATGTAACGGGGCTGAAGCAGACCACCGAAACCAGGGATTGCTAAGAGAGACTTAGTGATGGTAGGGGAGCGTTCCAATGGCGAGGAAGGAGACTTGAGAGGGTGTCTGGAGCGATTGGAAGTGCGAATGCTGGCATGAGTAACGAGAAATATGTGAGAACCATATTCGCCGAAAGTCTAAGGTTTCCGACGGAAGGCCAGTCCGCGTCGGGTTAGTCGGGCCTAAGCCGAGGCTGAGAAGCGTAGGCGATGGACAACCGGTTAATATTCCGGTACCAGATGTGGGAGTGCTGATGGTGAGCGTAAGGGAGACCCAGCCGCAGAGTGGCAAGCGGTGGCAAGCGGGGAGAGCCCGTGAAGCCGGATCTTAGGATAGGAAGTGGGAGGTACCATAAGCCAAGAAAAGCCATGAGGATGAAGAAAGCATCTGTCCGTACCGCAAACCGACACAGGTAGACGAGTAGAAGATACTAAGGCGAACGGGAGACCCTTCGTTAAGGAATTAGGCAAAAAGGTCCCGTAACTTCGGGAGAAGGGACGCCCTGGAGACAGGGTCGCAGTGAAAGGGCTCTATCGACTGTTTACCAAAAACACAGGTCTCTGCAAAAGCGCAAGCTGAAGTATAGGGGCTGACGCCTGCCCAGTGCCGGAAGGTTAAGAGGAGGGGTGCAAGCTCTGAATTGAAGCCCCGGTGAACGGCGGCCGTAACTATAACGGTCCTAAGGTAGCGAAATTCCTTGTCGGGTAAGTTCCGACCCGCACGAAAGGCGTAACGAGTGGAGCACTGTCTCAACGAGGGACCCGGTGAAATTGAAGTGTGCGTAAAAATGCGTACTACCCGCAGCAGGACAAAAAGACCCCGTGGAGCTTTACTGTAGTTTGTCATTGCGTTAGGGCGTAGACTGTGTAGAGTAGCTGGGAGGCGAGGAAGTCTGGTCGTCAGGTTGGGCGGAGCCGTCGATGAAACACCAGCCTGTGTACGCTTTGGCCCTAACCTAGTTGAGTGATCCTCAACGGGGACAGTGGCAGATGGGCAGTTTGACTGGGGCGGTCGCCTCCGAAAGGGTAACGGAGGCGCCCAAAGGTTGGCTCAGGCGGAATGGAAACCCGCTGAAGAGTGTAAAGGCAGAAGCCAGCTTGACTGCGAGAGAGACAGCTCGAGCAGAGACGAAAGTCGGGCTTAGTGATCCTACGGCGCTGAGTGGAAAGGCCGTAGCTTACCGGATAAAAGCTACCCCGGGGATAACAGGCTAGTCTTGTCCAAGAGTTCACATCGACGACAAGGCTCGGCACCTCGATGTCGGCTCATCGCATCCTGGGGCTGGATCAGGTCCCAAGGGTTGGGCTGTTCGCCCATTAAAGCGGTACGTGAGCTGGGTTCAGACCGTCGTGAGACAGGTCGGTCTCTATCCGCTGTGGGCGTTGGGAATTTGCGGGGAGCTGCCCCTAGTACGAGAGGACCGGGGTGGACGAAGCGCTCGTGTGCCAGTTGTGGCGCCAGCCGCATCGCTGGGTAGCGAGCTTCGGGTGGGATAACCGCTGAAAGCATCTAAGTGGGAAGCCCCCCCCAAGACGAGATTCCCCATCCTGAAAAGGGAGTAAGACCGCTGGGAGACGACCAGTTGGATAGGCGGGGGGTGGAAGCGCAGTAATGTGTGGAGCTGACCCGTACTAATGGTCGAGGGCTTTCTATCATGATATGGGGAGCCGGGTGCTCTGGCGGGTGTGGAGAGCGTATGACTGGAGTATGATCTGAAGCAAAGCAAGTGAGAGAAGGGTGTGTTGGTGGTTAGAGCTGTGGGGGTACACCCGGTTCCATCCCGAACCCGGAAGTTAAGTCCACAAGCGCTGATGGTACTGCACTGGTGACGGTGTGGGAGAGTAAGCCACTGCCAACCTCTTCTCTCTCTTTTTACCTTCCTTTTCATTAGCTTAGTTGGTAGCTATCTCCAAGGTTGATAATAGGAGTACGCTCTTGCGCTTCTGCAAGAGAGCGTGGAAACTTGTTTCCTTTGGCCCTATTCCTTAAACTATGACCACAAGACCCCTTGCTACCCCGCCTGAAAAACCCGAATGGATGATTGTCTACATCACCGATAGTGTCAGTGATGCCCACATTGTTGTTGGCCGCTTGAAAACTGAAAACATTATGGCAATTGTTGACCACATGATAGGCCGTGATGCGATTGGCCTCACCATAGGAACATGGGGCGAAGTGCGCGTCCTGGTACATCCCAACGATTATGAAAAGGCTGTTGCCCTATTGGAACCTAATCTACCTGAACAACTAGAAGACACGACTCAAGAAATTCGCTACATCTGGGATGATGATGAAGATGACCAATAATACCTTGACTGCGGTGCCGGGTCTTCATGTTGGACATGCGACTCATATCGAGGGCGCGACAGGTTGCACAGTTGTCCTGTGTCCGCCCAACACAGTAGCGGGTGTTGACCAGCGGGGCGGCGCACCAGGCACGCGTGAAACCGACCTGCTGCGCCCCATGCATGCTGTTCAGCACATTCATGGTCTGATGTTATCTGGTGGAAGCGCTTATGGACTGGCCACAGCCGATGGTGTCATGCGTTACCTGGAAGAACAGGGAATAGGCTTCCCAATTGGGGATTTTGTTACACCCATTGTCCCGGCTGCAATCCTATTTGACCTGCTCATGGGTACGCCTGGAATTCGCCCAGATGCTGATATGGGCTATCAAGCATGTGAGGCTGCAACAACTGATCCAGTCGAGCAAGGCAGCGTGGGAGCCGGAACAGGTTGTACAATTGGCAAGATGATGGGGCAGCCATCCCAAATGACTAAAGGTGGCCTGGGATCAGCCAGTGTTGATCTGGGAGATGGCCTGTATGTGGCAGCGATGATTGCTGTCAATGCGCTCGGTGATGTGATAAACGAAGACGGTACAGTGTTGGCAGGGCTGCGCTCACCTGAAGGAGGTTTTGGTGATTCAATGCAGATCATGCAGATGATGGCCCGTATGACGGAAACACCCGGTGACGGCAACACAGTGATCGGGGTTGTGGCGACTAATGCCAGGCTCAGTAAAGAGGAAACCAACAAGGTTGCCCAGATGGCGCATGATGGCCTAGCGCGAGCCATCCGCCCCGCCCATCTGATGCTTGATGGTGACACGATTTTTTCGCTGGCGACAGGCGAGATCGCGGCCAATGTCAACGCCATTGGTGCTTATGCGGCTGAGATGACGGCGGCTGCCATTCGGAATGGTATCCGTGCAGCAACCTCTTTGGGCGGTGTGCGGGCATTGAATGAAAGTAGGTAAAGTTAGTTGTGAGATGAGTGAATGCCCCTCCTGTGATGAAACAAGCACCCTTCAACTCTCTGGGATCGACGCTAACTCTGCAAACAACAGTTCCCTGACACCCCGTCTCGTCTGATTGAGTTTGTCTATCCCTGAATTTTGGAGATGCGCGTTGATTTCTGAATCCAGAACACACGTTCTGAAAAGTCAACCGTTTTTCAGGTACACTGAACCTGCTCTTGACCAACCCACGCGACACCCATTTTTGCCGCAACAAGCATGAGGTGACGCTTTGGCCCCGAAGCTCAGTCTCTTCTGTCCCCCTGTTAAAACCTGTGGGCTTTACGAGGCGCTCACAGCACGTGGTAGCTCATTCCCATCCAGCCACAAACTATCACCATAAGGTGGATAATAGTCCCCCCAAGGATCAACCCAACGATTGCCACCATTGGGCATGATGTTGCGTACCTCGAAATGGAGATGGGCCCCACCAACCCCCGTTTGACCTGATAAACCAATTGGTTCGGTTAAATCATGGATGTAATCGCCAGGATTGACAAGTGGTTGTTGCAGATGGGCATAACCAGTCAGCCAAGTTTGGATTGTACCATTGACCTCTATTATGTGTTCAATCAGAACATAGTTGCCGTAGGCGCTGCCACAGGATGGATTCGTGTTGTTACAGCGGTCATTGATCGCAACGACATACCCTGGCGCAGCGGCATACACCTGAGTCTTGATAGGTAAGCCGGAAGGTCGCCCGCCTACGTCTGTGCCCTGATGCCGAGGATAGTCCCCTTGACCGGGGCAGGTGAAGTCAAAGTTGGCCGCTGTCCAATTGGAGTGAGGATAGCACGTGATGGCACGTTGACTATCTGGTAGAGGCCAATGCAGAAATGGTTCGGGGCGAGGCAGTGTGATCTGCTCCGGTTGTGTAAGGGCGATCTGGGCGGCGAAGTTGTTGACCTCAGCTTGTTTTATTATGCCCAACATCGCAATCGGCAGATGGGAGAGTTCAAACACCGAGCGGGGTGGCTCAGGCATTTCAAATGGCGCATGAAAGTTCGATACTGTTCGATCCTTGATGTCGAGTAGATAGCCTGTTTCCAGTTTTGGATTGAATCCCAGTAAGATGCGTTCCCCATCTGTGGAGGTTCTACCGAATAAGGGGGAGGCGGCGTGGTTGAGATAAGCGTGCTGTTCGCCCGTGTCTGGATCAATTTCCCACAGCTGGACGATCTTGAGTTCATGTGGTTGATGGCATTCAACTGCGATGATGGTATCATGATCTGTCCATCCAATCGGATCAAGAAAACCAGTGATAATGCTCGTATCACTAGGAATAAATGATCGAGTTTCGCCCTCCTGATAGAGCATGAGACGGTGACCTAACCCAATCGACTCCAGCAGGACATAGGCGAATTGGCGCTTATCCGGCGACCAAACACCATGATGGAAACCATAGCCTTTTGGCAAAGATTTGATTGGACTCAGTTCCAAGCTGTAGACATCGGGAACTGAGTCTGGAACCAGTTTCTCGATACCATCAAAGTAAAGGCCCAGGTCTTGCTGCGTATGGACGCGCAGATTATGGGTATAAAGGCGATTACGCCAGACAAAGACGGCAAACGAATCAGATTGTGCAACCAAAGGCGTGTAGCATAGATAGGCAAGACAAACCACGAAAAACCAATGTCGCATAGGGGCAAAGTCCTATTCAGACCAACAGGCTGAAGTTTACCAAATTGTAGCACTCAATTCATATAACGTAGGAGAAACGTTGATTGTGCAAATTGTTATACAATTTTTGCATTTGATTGGGTATTTCTAGTGTAGACTGGAAGCAAACGTGAAAAATAGAGCAAACATCATGATCTATCTTGTCATCATCTTGATCTTGCCTCCGTTTCTCACCTGGGCTTATCTCCGGTGGGAACGCAGCATCTAACCAACCAAGTCCTCAGTTTCGAGGGCTTTTTTGTTTGCATTGTCGCTAACCTGCTGTATTCTTAAACTGACCTTAAGACTATCCTGAGTGGATTTAAAGAAGACTTAGTATTTTACTAAAATCGAAATTCGTCGCGGAACGTCAGGAAAACATACGCATGGTCAAAGTGCTAATTATTGAAGACGAAGAGTCTCTACTGAACAATCTGGCGGAGAAGTTGCGCTCGGAAGGGTTTACCGTCAGCATATCGGCTGACGGTGAAAGCGGGTTAGAGATGGTTCGTCAAGAAACACCTGACCTAATTGTCTTGGATATTATGCTGCCCGGATTGGACGGCTTGAGCATTTGCCGGATGGTGCGCCATGATACGGCGACAGCGCATATTCCGATTATTATGCTCACAGCACGAGGAACCGAAGTTGATAAGATCGTTGGGCTGGAAAGCGGCGCAGATGATTATGTGGTGAAGCCGTTTGGTTTGGGTGAATTCCTGGCACGGGTTCGGGCGGTGCTGCGGCGTGCTCCGGGGCGCCCCATGATTCAGCACGATGAACTGATTTCCAATGATTTGCGTCTGAACTTAACAGGTCGTCGCGTTTTTAAGAATGGGGACGAGATCAGGCTCAGCAATAAAGAGTTCGATTTGTTATCTGAACTGATGCGCAACCGCAGCGTGGTGTTGTCACGGGATCTGATTTTGACCAAGGTTTGGGGTTACGATTATTTCGTGGATAAGCGCACAGTCGATGTTCATATTCGTTGGCTGCGGGAGAAAATCGAGGAAGACCCATCGAATCCTAAGCGAATCATTACTGTTCGAGGCGTCGGCTATCGTTTTGAGGGCTAGGTTATTTTATTCGCTGCCTCTGCTTGTGGCGATGTTACTCTACGGATATGCCATCCAGCTGCCCTTCTTCTTGGATGATGGCCCACATTTTCAAATTCTGGCCCAAACCAACGGCCTCCAGCACTGGGGAGATTTTCCCGCTTTTCCGTTTTATCGCCCGTTGACGTTCACAATCTGGAAATTCATTGAAGGTCAAGATGCCTCGCTGTTTCACCTTTTGAATGTGTTGTTGTTTGGTCTTTGTGGTGTATTGATCGGGAGGATTGTGTGCTTGTTTGTGCCGACGGGATTGACGGGCGTGCTGGCAGGTTGTTTGTTTGTGGCCTTTCCCTTCAGCTATCAAGCGGTGGCGATGGTCGCGGCGCTGTTCCATTTGACCCTGACATTGGGCATGTTGGTTTGTATCTGGGCGGCTTTACAGTGGCTGAAGCGTGGCGGCGGGTTGTTTCTGGCGTCGTTGTGGATAGGTGCATTTGTCGCTGTCTTCAGTCATGAAAATGGTGTGCTGCTGCCGCCACTGCTGGCGAGTGCGTTGCTGTTATACAGCCGCGTAAAGTCTATAACTTGGCGGGAGATCAGCTGGATTCTTGCCCCGGTAATGACCATGACAGCCATATACTTCGTGTTGTGGTTATCGTTTCGTCCGAATGACGCCACTGAGATCAACCCAGATATGTGGGTGTCGCTGGCAGCATTGACACAAGGATTGGTTTATCCGTTTGTGTCGGTTATTCGCCCATGGGTTGAAGGGGATGCCCAGCCCTTTGCTTTGATTGTGCTGGTGATTGTGGGCATTGCCATTAGTACTGCTTTACTTTGGCAGATGGAGGCCGAGATTCGCTGGTTGGCGTGGTATGGCGTGGGCTGGTATGTGCTGGCGGTGCTGCCTGCTGTGATCGTATTGCCAGCGGCGTATGGGTTAGGACAGCCGCGGTTGGCATTGTTGGCGTCGGTGGGTGGCAGTATCTTCTGGGGCGTTATAATCACTCATAGCATCCGACCCATTGGTGGCGTGTTGGTGTTGTTGTTCCTGTATGTCAGCATCGAATTTTTAGGGATGCGACGGGCGGATTTCTTGTATCTGAACGACTTCAATCGGCAGGCGTTGGCGCTATTTGAGGCCAATGATGTTATTTCAACAGGGGCGCTGCTGGTGAATGCACCAGATTACATCACACCACAAGAACATAATCGGCGTTTTCTATTGGGAACGGAAGGGGTGTTGTTTGTCGATGAAACACTGGACTATAATCAGCAGTTCTGGATGAACAGCACGCTGCCCTATGACAACGTAGAGGTCGTGGCTTATGACCAGATTCAGCGCAATGAAGGCTTTGATTTTCGTGCCCATCTACCACATCTTGGTCAGGCTGACATCGCTACCCGCTCGCGTGAGGCAGCGCAGGTCTATATCACGCACTTTGATGGCAGGCAATTTTATCCAATTGAGGTTGGGAAGCCAGTGGAAAGTACTGGAAAAGACCCATTGGCGATTTTTGGGGTAGATGCCTTTGCCCTGGTCTCTGCTGAGACTACCTATTTTGACGATCATATAATCGTATATCTGGCATGGCAAGCGCTGGAACCGCAGGCGGTGAAAGGCTTTGTCCATGTTTATTGTGAGGATGAATTGATTGGTCAATCTGACGGTTACCCCAGAGGCGATACTTATCCATTCAGTTATTGGAAGCCGGGTGAAGTGCAATCGGACATTCGGCATATATGGTTATCAGAGGGTATTGAAGACGATTGCCTAGATGTTTATGCTGGGATGTATGCCGCAGCAGAGGTAACCCGTCTGAACGCGATGGATGGTGTAACGGGTATCGAGTATGAAGATGGCTTATATCCAATAGAGGGGTGAGTAGGACGCGAACGTGGGCAGTTTTATCATTCTTTTCTTGATTGTGGTGGTGGGTGGATTGGCTTTCTATGTGCGTTTGCTTAGGCAGCAAAGGGAGCAAAGCAGAATAGATAATGTGCAGATACTTTCTAAAAAAGACAGGGAACTGGATCAATTACGCAGCGAACACCGTAACACGCTGGATCGGAATCAGGAACTTGAGCGCCTGCGGGCACGAATAGCGGGCTATCAAGCCGAGTTTGAACGCGCCGAAAAGCAGCTTGAGATGCTGCCGACACTGGCGAATACAGCCTATGATTTGCTGATCGTGGTCGATGCCAATTGCCAAATCCTGGAAGCGAACAAGGGCGCAAAAGTCATATTTGGTGAGGATATCATTGGCAAAGACCTGACCGATGCGACTCAGGTTCCAGAGATGAGCCTGATGGTGGGGGATGCGCTGGCAAACCAGGAAGTCCAATTTGAAGAGCAAATGACCATCAAAGAGGCTAATTATCGTGTGCGAGCATTGCTTAACCAGAGTGACAAGCACACGTTTATTGGGTTAGCGCTGCATGACATTACACGTCTGGTGCGCTTGAACCGGGCACGGCGCGATATGGTCGCCAATATCTCGCATGAACTTCGGACGCCGATTGCCAACATCCGCCTCACGATTGATTCCCTCTTTCATGATGAAGAAAAGCCGAAGCGCAAGGCCAGTATCGCTTCGCTGCGGGATATTGCACGAGAAACAGACAGTTTGTTGTGGCTGGTACAGGAAATGTCGGATCTATCAATGATTGAATCGGGACAGGCGATTGTCAAGCTAGTAGAAGTATCATTGATTGAACTAGTGGACGAAGCGATTGAGGGCATGGTCGAGCAGGGGATTCAGAAGAACATCAGTCTGGCGCATCATATACCAGAGCGTTTGCAAGTGCTATGTGACCGTGATCTGGCGAAGCGCGTCATTATCAATTTGATCCACAATGCGATTAAATGGTCGCCTAAAGATGAGACGATCACGATAAGCGCTGCCAGCGAAGCAGACTATGTGACTATCAGCGTGTTGGATAATGGCCCAGGTGTTTCCAAGGACGAGGTGGATCGGATTTTTGAGCGCTTCTATCAGGTGGATGAGTCACGGTCTGGTGGTGAGGGCACGGGCTTAGGCCTGGCGATTTGCCGTCATATTGTCGAGGCGCATGGGGGTATGATCTGGGCTGAAGATAACTTGGATGGCGGTGGGGGGCGTTTCCTGTTTACCCTGCTCAATGCAGGCGACTTGATGATTGAACCTGAGACAACTGGTGAGTAATCAGGAAAGCGTAGCCGCCTATGGGGAGGGCGTTTTGCGTCAGTACTTTGGTCAGGCTGGGGCGGTGAGATTCTGGGCAATATCGTAACTTCACTGCTTGTTGCGGCGAAGGCAAACAAAAAGTTTGCAGCAGCACGAGAGAAACTGCTGATTTGATTGAACGTGTAGTTCAGGGTTTGAAAGCAAACGCGCCCCTGATCCATAAAAACGCGGCAGGGGACACCCTCGAACCTTCGGTTCGCCTTGAGCGGGGGCCAACCTTTGGTTGGGGGGAAGGCCGCCCTCCTTTCAGAGTAAGCATATCTGTGCTCAAATTAACATCTTACGGTTAGGCCGAGACTGCCTGAGGACATCAAGGCCCGGTGGTTGCCTAACGCGGCTTTTTAACAACTTCAGATAGCAGGTTGTGGCGAGTAGATCGCCGCGTAAAATCTGAATCACACTTAAGAGAGAAACGAAAGTTCTCGGATGGGTCGGACTTTCATCAGTCCGCTGCATCCGTCAGGCGACAAGGGAGTGCGTTGGCACATGCGGAGCCTGAGAAGCGCCCCCGAACTGAAAGTTCGCCGAACCTTGTGTTCGCTTTATCGGGGTGAGCCGTCACGCTTCTCATGATCGCAAAGGTCTATCCTCACAATTTAGCTTTACTTTGTCTGTAAATCTGTTACACTTTAGACTATAACAACTGAACAGAGAACCTTCGGGGCAGGGTGCAATTCCCGACCGACGGTATGCAGCAAAGATTGGCTGCCAGCCCGTGACCCGAGTCGCCGAAAGGCGTGTGCGAGTGTTTGTAATCGCCCGGTGGATCTGGTGGAAGGCCAGAGCCGACAGTAATAGTCTGGATGGGAGAAGGTTAACGACGAGTGTGGACGACCACATCTCGTTTGTTATGCTACCCCGATGGTTGTGAGCCATACGGGGTTTTATATGCAAAGAATAGTGCCCTATACCCAGCCAAACGGGACCATTAAACGCTACGCGAGTTTGATTACGTTGGGGTTGATCCTAGTGGCGTGGCAGCTTGTTACCACATTGGAGCTTGTGCCTGTGTTTTTGCTGCCGACCCCAGCAGCGGTGCTGGAGAAGTTTTGGGTGGTGCTGCGCGATGGCCGCCTCTGGCATCATACCAGCGTAACCCTTCAGGCGGTCTTGCTGGGGTTGGGGTTTGGGCTGCTGCTAGGTGTCGTTCTGGGTTATATCATTGCTAAGAACGAGTTAGTTGAGCGCCTCACATCGCCCATCATCGTCCTGTTGCAATCGACTCCGATTGTCGCCTATGCACCGCTGCTGGTGATCTGGCTTGGCAGTGGCATTGAAAGTAAGGTGGTTACGGCAATCCTGATCGTTTTCTTTCCTATATTGATGAACACGGCGACTGGTATCCGCAATGTGCCTTCTGACCTGCGTGATTTGATGAGTGTTTCGCGAGCAACCTCTTGGCAGACCTTTTTCAAACTAGAAGTTCCGGCGGCGATGCCCGTATTACTCACTGGGCTAAAAACTAGCGCAACGCTGGCTGTGATTGGTGCGGTGGTGGGTGAATTTATCGCTGCCAACGCGGGATTGGGTTTCTTGATTAATTTGGCCCGCAGTCAATATGACACGGCATTGATCTACGTGGCGGTAATTACGTTGGCGTTCATGGCAGGGGCGTTATATGGGCTGGTGTCTCTGTTACAGTACTATCTGTTGGCATGGCGGAGAACCTGATGTTTTGGCGAATGAGTCTCATCTTGATGATATGCTTGCTGCCTGTTTCGGCACAGGATGAACCGGACGATATGCGCTTCTTCTTAACCTTTGTTCCCAACGTTCAATTTGCGCCTGTATATGTTGCGATTGAGAGGGGCTATTTTGAGGAGGCAGGGCTGAACCTTATCATCGAACATGGTGATGAACCGGTTGGTGTTGACTTGATCGCCGCCGATGAGGTCAAGTTTGGTATCATCAGTGGGGAGCAAGTACTTATGGCGCGGGCGGGTGGTCGTCCAGTGGTGTATGTTTATGAGTGGTTCCAACAGTATCCGGTAGGGATTGCTGTTCCCAATACATCGGGCGATATCAACTCGGTTGAGGAACTGGTTGGTCTCAAAGTGGGAATTCCAGGGCGGTTCGGTGCATCCTACAGCGGCTTGACGGCACTGTTGGGGGCCTATGACATGACCGAAGCAGACATCAACCTGGAGCTCATTGGGTTTGCTGCGCCAGACGTGATGTGTGCAGGGGGGGTGGAAGCAGCCGTTGTCTATCGAAACAATGAACCGCTGCAAATTACGCAGCGTGCCCATGCAGGTGAATGTGGCGATATTGAAGCTGTTCGTGTTTTTCCTGTTGCTGATGATGCGGATATGGTCAGCAATGGCCTGGTGACCAATGAGCAAACGATTAAGAACAATCCCGATTTGGTGACGGTGGTCGTGGCAGCTTATGATGCGGGACTGCGCGATGTCTTGAACAACCCGGCAGAAGCCTATCTCATCGCCCTGGATTACGTTGAGAATCTGCCGATTAATGACGATTTCCGGGCTGCGTTAGAAGAATCCGCTGCAAGTCAAGCTGAGTTCCTTGCAACACAGCCAGACCATGACGCGATTCTGGAGAGCCGGGGTACAATAGCTTCGGAGTTCCAAGATCGTTTTGAACCGGACATGTTGATTCAATGGCAGGTGCTTTTGGCTTCGCTTGATCTGTGGGATTCAGAACAACTCGGCTATTCTGAACTTGGATCCTGGGAACTGACGTTGGATATTATCGATACAATGGGAATGCTGCCCGGTGATGTTGATGTGACCGAAGCCTTCACCAATGCCTTTCTGCCTGAAGTTGAATGAGAGCACATGCTCGAATTTGATTTGAGTGAACTATCATATCCTTTCCAGGCCAAACTTTTGTTGATTGGTGGTATGGCGATGATGAGGAGATAAGGGTATCTGCATGGGCAATCATCAGTTTGATTATAACTATCTTTCTCAAGGGACCGTTGAACAGTCCGAATTTCGCATGATCTCTCTTGAAAAGCTGTTATAGACAAAATTCTCGATATTCAGTGTGGGAAGGATTCCTTGCCAGTGTGATATCAGCAGCAGTCAGTGTTCATGATTTAGCAGTTGAGTTTGACGGGCCAAAGCGGGGACAGATGGCGGCTCTTGGCCCGCTTTCACTTCAGGTCGATCCTGGTGAGTTTGTGTGTGTGGTGGGGCCGTCAGGTTGTGGTAAAAGTACGCTCATCCGCGTGATTGCGGGTTTGCTCGCGCCGACGCGAGGCAGAGTTCTGATCAATGATGAAGTCGTCCACGAAACACCCTCGCCGCTGGTTGGCATGATGTTCCAAGACGCCAATTTGATGCCCTGGCGCACGGTGATTGACAATATTGCGCTGCCGTTGGAATTACACGGCGTTAGTAAAGGCGAGCGATATGAGAAAGTGAATCGGCTCTTGCCTGTGTTAGGTCTGGAAGATTTCTCTCATGGCCATCCGGGCGAACTCTCTGGTGGCATGGCCCAACGGGTGGCATTGGGGCGGGTATTGGTACAGAATCCTTCGCTGTTGTTGTTGGATGAACCGTTTGGAGCTTTAGATGCCTTGACTCGTGAGCAGGTCAGCCAAGATTTGATGCGCATTTGGTGGGGGCGCAAGCAAACGGTGTTGATGGTCACACATGATATTCATGAAGCCGTTTTCCTCTCGGATCGTGTCATTGTCATGAGTCATCGCCCTGGTCGCATTGTGGCAGATATCTCGATTGACCTTGCTCGCCCTCGTTCGATTAACACGACCTACGGTGCAGCGTTCGCAGCCTGTGTACAGGCGGTGCGTAAGGCCATTGAAACTGCCTAGCTGAATAAGCAGGTCCTTGCACAAGACCTGCGTTCTTATCGTGATGCTTAATCGCCTGGTTGTTCTGCTTCTTCGTTGAGCTCATGACGCAGGTTAATCAGCCGATATGATTCGACGAAATCAGCATCAAGGTCTTTGGCGGCATCGGCGTTCCAATTGCGGATCATTTTGGCAGCGTCCTCTCCAACCTGTGACTTGTGGCAGAGCAGCGCTTCAATTTTGCGGTCAATTGATGCTGTAATGTCGATATGGTGGTTTACTTTGTCGGTTAGGTTAAGGTAAACTCGTTCGACATCATGCGGTTCATAGCCCTCATCCAATAATTCTGGAAAAATGGGACGGCTCCCTGCGCTGGGGAAGGCGGCGTAAACGGCTGCTTCTCCGGTGGCACGGTGATCAGGGTGATTAATATAGTAGTCGGTGATGATTGTAGTAGGGTCAAACGTGATGACGGCCTGCGGTTTGATCTCACGGATAATACGGGTCAGATCACGGCGGAGTTCAATAACCGGCTCCAGTGTTCCGTCTGTATAGCCCAGAATACGGACATCAGTTACACCGACAATCCGGGCAGATTCAAGGGCTTCTTTGCGCCGCACCTTCACAAGCTCATCCAGATTGGTTTCCGGGTCGTTGCTGCCAGAAGAGTTGTCGGTCACAATCACATAGGTGACTTCGGCTCCTGCATCTGTCCAACGGGCGACTGTGCCGGCACAGCCAAATTCAATGTCATCCGCATGGGCAAATATGGCGACAGCACGCTCAGGTATGTAAAATTCTTGTTGCTCGGTCATCGCTTCCCCCAAAATTCCAGTCGAGCGTTGATTATGGTATCAATTCGGGCAAAAGGCGAGGCTGAAGTCTCATTTCGTTGAAAGGTTGATTTGTGTCATTTGATTTTGTGACGTTGGGCGAAACAATGGTGCGCTTGGTCCCGCCGGGGGCGTTGCGCCTGGAACAAGCCCAACGACTGCATTTATCTGCAGGTGGGACCGAATCCACCGTGGCGGTTAATCTGGCGCGATTGGGCAAAAAGGTGGCCTGGGTCTCGCGCTTGCCCACAAATCCAATGGGACGTTATATTGCCAATCAGATTCGGCAGCATGGCGTTGACCTGAGTGGGGTTACCTGGACAGAGGGTGAACGCCAGGCGACCTACTATGTCGAGTATGGGGTTGCGCCGCGCTCGATCCGTGTTTGGTATGATCGAGCAAATTCGGCTGCCAGTCGGATGACGCCGAATGACTTGCCAATCGAGTTGATTCAGTCAGCCCGTTGGCTGCACCTGACAGGTATCACCCCGGCATTGAGTGCAAGCTGCCATGAAGCTGTGCAGCGGGCATTTGATATTGCGCGTGCAGCGGGCATCACCTGCTCATTTGACGTCAATTATCGTTCATTGTTGTGGTCGCCAGAAGAGGCGGGCAGGGCATTGGAACCCTTTTGTGAACTTGCCGATTATGTGTTAGTAGCAGGACGCGATGCACACAGCCTATTCGGTGCAGCAGCCGATGTGAAACAGGCAGCGCAAGACTTGCAGGCGCGATGGGAGGGGACGCTCATTGTCACCAATGGTGATGCGGGTGTTGTGGCGACGGACGGTGAAAACTTTGTTTCTGCCGATGCGTATCCGGCAACCATTGTCGATCGACTGGGTGCGGGGGATGCGCTGGCGTCAGGAATCATTTGTCGATTGCTGGAAGGTGCCCCATTGGAGGTTGCCCTGCGCTTTGGAACGGCAATGGCAGCTTTGAGCCTGACAGTGGATGGTGATTTTGCATGGGTCACACGGGACGAGATTGAAGCCGTCTTGAATAGGGGTGAAAGCCGATTAAGGCGATAAATCTAGGAGAGGAAGCAATATATGTCTGATAAGCGGATTTTTGTGACGGGGAGTACTGGGAGAATTGGCAGCGCAACGGTCAAAGACCTGCAAGCGAATGGTTATGAGGTGACGGGTACGGACAATCGTCGATCAACGGAACATCATACCATGCTGGCGGATATGACCGATTTGGGACAGGCCACGAGTTTGATGGACGGGCACGACGCGGTAGTGCATCTAGCGGCGATTCCATCACCAACAATGCACCCACCGGAGTTCGTATTCCATCTGAATGTGATGTCCACGTTTAACATTTTGCAAGCAGCGACCTTGCTGGGCATTAAGAAAGTGGTGATGGCAAGCAGCGTGTCAGCGATGGGCTATGCTTATCGTTTTCGCGATTTCAGCCCGCTGTATCTCCCGGTAGATGAAGAACACCCGCTGCTGTCGCAAGATGCTTATGGATTATCTAAGACGGTTGGCGAAGAGATCGCTGATGGCTTTGCCCGACGTACACCTGATATGTCACTCGTGAGCTTGCGTTTTACGTGGGTGTTTGTGCCCGGTGAGGTCGATACAGATCGCCTCAAACAGCCATCTGAACCGGGCGGTGGCCTCTGGACCTATATTGATGTACGAGATGCGGCGCGTTCCTGCCGTTTAGCACTCGAATATGATCGAACTGGACATGAAGCATTTCATATTGCCTCGCATGATACTTATGCGCCAGAGCCATCAAGTGAACTCATCAAGAAGTATTTCCCGAATGCAGAGATCAGGGGCGAGTTCAAGGGACATGAAGGCTTATTTGATTGCAATCGGGCTGCTGATAAACTTGGCTTTGTGCCCGAATATGGGCTAATCTGCTGATTGTCTGATCGGAATATGAAGGCCGAACGTGCTGCCTGTTCCGAGTATGGATCGCACAAACGCCTCACCATGATGAGCTTGGGCAACCGATTTGACAATGGCAAGGCCGAGGCCACTGCCTGGGAGAGCATTGTGCTCTTCCATCCGATAAAAGCGTTCAAAGAGATGGGGAATGGCCTTTGCTGGGATGCCAGGGCCATTATCTTCGACTTCAAGGTGGATGACATGATCTTGCTCAAAGGCACGTAGCACCACATTACCACCCGTCGGCGTGAGCTTAGCGGCGTTGTCAAGTAGGTTATGCAACGCTCGTTTAATCCAACTCACATCTGCCTGAACATCCGGTAAATAGCCAGGTACGTCGAGCGTGAAGTGTAGGTCGTTCTTCTGCATGATCGTTTCGGTTTCATGCCTGATTTCCGTCAGCACATCCAACAAGTTGATTTCCTGAAGTGTGATGTTATACTCGGCCTGGATATGTTCTAGGTGTAGAAGATCATCAATCAGCCCTTGCAGGCGGTCTACACTATCGAGAGCGATGTCGATAATTTTTTCGGCGTCTTCCTGTTCATTCAGATAGCCACGCAATATCGACAATGAACTTGCCGTGACCATCAGCGGATTACGCATATCATGGGCGGCGGCCTGGATGAACTCAGCGCGGGCTTTTTCTTCTTTGCTCAGGTGGGTAATGTCTTGCAAAACGATAACCCAGCCGTCTTCAACGGTGGTGTGATCGACCTGACTCTCGACGTAAATGGGTGCAGCCACACCGGTTAGAGTGTACTCGTTGTCCAGCATGGCGCGGAATCCTTCATTGGAGCGCTCCGAAAGGGCTTCAAACAGCACATCATAAATAGCCTGTTGTATAGGCGCTTCCCGCAAGGGCTTGTTGAGCAGGTCCTTTTGGTGAACGCCCAGCATCTTTTCGGCAGTGGGATTAACCAGACTGACGCGCCCATAGCGGTCTGTAGCGATAATGCCGTCTGCTGACGAATGGAGAATGGCAGATAATTTTTCTTTTTGCTCGACACTTTCTTCATATAAACGGGCATTGCCGATGGAAACCCCCACGGTATCGGCAATGACGCGTAGGACGTTGACCACGTCCTCGTCGACTCGATGCTCTTCATAACTCATAATGCTGAGGATGCCAATAATCTGCCCGCGTGAGTGCATAGGAGCCATTGCAATCGAACGAAAATGTTCGCGGCTAAAACTGGGTACAGCATAAGATTCTGTGCCATCAAGCTGGTTATAAACCACGACATCATCCGAGGTGAGTACCTGCCCAGACATGCCCCGACCGAGTGGGATACGCATGGGATTGGTCACGACGAAATCGTGCACCCAGCCCAGTTGTGCCCGGAGTACCAGTTCTCCGGTGGACTCGTCAATCAAACTAATACCGCTGGCTTCTGCATCGACGATATCCACCACCACCCGCAAGGCCGTTTGCAAAATATGCTCCAGATTAAGTGAGCCGCCGACAGCCGACACGACGGCATTAATCGCCGCCATTTGGTCAATAAGACGCTTGACTTCCTTGGAAAGTTGGCGATTCTGTTCCAGTAGATCGGACACAGGATACTCGCTGCTACTCAAATAGACTAGCTTGCGCTAGGATAAACGAACAATACTATTTATTATACCGGAAAGATGAAATATGACATTCTACCCATCAACCATACGTAAACAGTTTCCAGCTTTGAACCTGGGTGACAACGCGATTTATTTTGATAATCCAGCGGGTACACAGGTTCCACAGGAGGTTATTGATGCTGTTGCTAACTATTACACCACCAGCAACGCCAATTCGGGTGGTCAGTTCGCCACCAGCCAGCGTAGTGACGCCCAAATTAATAAGGTGCGTCAGTTGGTTGCGGATTTCATCAATGCACCCAGCCCAGATGAAATTTGCTTCGGCCCCAACATGACGACCCTAAACTTTAGCCTGAGTCGGGCTATGGCTCCAACGCTTAGCCCGGGTGATGAGATTGTCCTCACACGCATGGATCATGACGCCAATGTGAATCCCTGGTTGTTGATCGCCCGTGATTATGACTTGATGATACGCTGGGTCGATATTTTGGAAGAAGACTGCACGCTTGATTTGCATACGCTGGAAGCAGCGCTGACCGACAGGACAAAGGTTGTGGCAACGGTTCATGCCTCGAATGCGGTGGGCACGATTAACCCGGTACAGCAGATCGCTGAAATGGTTCATGCGGCAGGAGCGTTGTATGTGGTTGATGCTGTGCAAAGTGCGCCCCACGTACCCTTAGATGTGCAGGTCATTGCTTGTGATTTCTTGTTGTTTTCGATGTATAAGGTATTTGGCCCGCATATTGGCATTCTCTATGGCAAATATGATCTGCTGGCGGCACTCCCGGTCTATAAGGTGCGGCCTTCTAAAGATATACCGCCCCATCGCTGGGAAACAGGCACTCAGAGCTTTGAGACGATTGCCGGTGTGGGGGCTGCCCTTGATTATCTGGCAGTCATTGGTCAGGAATACGGGGTGGACTATGCCGATCAGTTCCCTGGATTTGAAGGCAAAAAGCTGGATTTGCACTGTGCGATGGCCGCCTTGGGAGCCTATGAACGCGAGTTGGCAAGCAAGTTGATTGGGATGCTGGGCTCAATTGAAGGTGTCCGCATTTATGGCATTGTCGATGATAATCGTTTGACCGAACGCGTGCCGACAGTGGTATTTATTAAAGAAGGCTACACCGCCGATGAGATTGCCCAACATCTGGCTGAGCATGGCATTTACGTCTGGAGTGGCGATTACTATGCCGTCGAGATTATGAACCGACTGGGACATGGCAAACATGGCATGGTGCGTGTTGGGCTGGCACATTATAACACGACTGAGGAAATTGATCGGCTGGAGGCAGCGCTTCACAAACTGGTCAAATAGCGTTCAAAAACTCCCGTGAACCCACATCATAGGTGGAATTGCGTCATCGCTGCGATCTATACTAGCTTCGCTTGGGGGCTCCCAATCGGGAGCGCCCAGTTGGGCGTCTGTTGTGAAGCTGCGATTTTGCCTACCCTGTAGATAAGTTGCTCGACGTCGAAAAAGCAATCTATCAATATAGGAAAGGTGAAAACGTAATGACGCAAGTAATTGTCGATGCCAGGGTCAAGTGGTTTGATACCAGAATGAACCTAGTGGCTGGACAGGAGACGTTGATCTCCTCAACCGGAAGTAATGGTCAACCTTGGCGTGGGGCGTTCAGTGGTCCAGATGGAGCGCCGACTGTTAGGTGGCCCTTATCAGAAGTGCCTGAGGAGTATTTTTGTATGTTAGTGGGGCGAATTGGAACGGGTGGAACGCCTTTTGGGATAGGGTCTGGTTTGGCTATTCACGCCTGCTGTGAGTGGTCGTCTCTATCTCATCATGAACGATGGGGTGAACTTTGGTGGCTTCAATGTCGAAGTTACTCAGGGGGGTGCTCAGGCGATCCCTGCCATCATCAGAGATCTGGCTCGATATGGGATTACAGTCTATCAGAGTGGCTTATCGGCCAGTGACCCAAACGTTGCTAGCCAGCGTGCTTGGACATTTGCAGAATTATCGGAGATATTGCGCGGTGTCCAGTATGTGGCCCGTGCGCTCTATGAGGCAAAGTACCCGATACAAACGATAGTGGCTGATAATCGAATTCAGGGGTTCTTTAATCAAGTGATGGGAGCATTTGAGATTCGTCGAGTCCAAAATGGGTATTTGTTGCCTGGCACTGATGGTTGCAATGGGTCTGCTAATATCGCTTGTACATCAGTGGGGCAGAACACCATCGTGTTCTATGGCAACGTCAATGTGAGTCAATATACCTTGGTTCATGAGTTGGGGCACTTCTTCAATAATCGAAGTGACATGGGAGGGGCAGCGACAGTTTCACTTCATGCTCGTATGGCTCAAGCTAAAGTGGATGATTATGGTAGCCCTGCTGGTAGAGTATTTGGCCAACAAGGCTCGGATTGGGTTCGTGGTAAGCGTGGATGGGGCAGTGGTCCCTCATCGCCAACCGATTTCCAACAGAACGCTTATGAAGTGAAGGATGTTGATGCTAGCTCTCTTGAGCGTTTCACTGAGATTGATGAGGCGACAGCGGATATGTTCCTGAATTGGGTCTATTCTGTTGTCACAGATAGAAAGTTAGGCTTTCAGAACATCAGTTGGTTGGGTGCGGGTTGTCAAACAGCCGCTGGTTGCAAGCAAGAAACGGAAAGACCTGGCGATGCGCGTTTCGAGTGGATGCGTGGCCAGATGAGTGAGATCTTCAGCCAACATCCAGACTGGCAGCTTTCTAGCTAAATTGGCGAACTGTTTGATTGTCAATTAAGATAGGTTCAGTAACCTTGCCCTGTTCATGGGTTACTGAACCTCTATGATTTAGGGAGAACCAACACCATGAAAAGCAAGTGGATAGCTATCATCCTGTTTAGCTTGTGTGTCTTGTTTCCGCCAACTCTTTCTGCACAGAGGCCTCCTCAAAGGGAATCGTTGGTCTGGAGTCCAGATGGCACCCAAATTGCGACAGTGTTGTCAGAAGAGGTTGTGATCTGGGATGTTGCCACGCAATCTATCCTGCAACGGATCCAGACGTTTCGCCCAGAAGCGCATATTGTTCAGTTAGGGTGGAGTCCAGATAACCGCATTGCGCTTGCTTTTACTGATTCTAGTATTGGAATATGGAATGCTGGGGATGGCCAGTTAATCACATGGCTCGAAACCGAACGCGGTTCACAGGACTATCAGGTACATGTGGAACTTATATCTGCACTTGCTTGGAGTCCAGATGGGCAATATCTAGTGAGTGGTGCTGTGGCGGAAGGCTACGCTGTTTGGGATACCCAAGATTATACTGTTCACAATCAAGTTTATACTTACACGGCAGAGGATATACTATTTACAGACGAAGAAACTTTTGTTCTGGCAATGATTTCTGCGGCTGTTTCGTACCATGTGGACGCAGCCTCAAGTGATTCTGATTTACGTGAGATCCTATTCATGAATCCTTTTCGATCTGAGCGACCTAGCGGCAATGGTGCTCTCAACCTGCTGAAGTACAACACGACAAATGAGATCATGATGGCAGCAACATATGCAGGTGATATTTTTGTGTGGGATATCCAGCAACATGAATTGGTTCACACATTTTCAATTGAAGAGGGGTTTCCCTGGGAAAAAGAGATTGTGACCATCAACGATGATCTTCTGATATTTATTGAAGAAGACCGAACCGTTCGACGCTACAATATTTTCACAGGAGAACCAATCGAAACGGCCATCACCCTGGATTCACATCGGGCGATGGGCTGGAGTCCCTTAGGTGGACGGATTGCCTACTTAACATCTGGATCGTCTGAAGGGGAGATAGGACTGGAGATGGATGTCGTTTTCTCTGATGTGGAAGATGTGCAGCGCCTCCTTCTGGCTTGTGGGATTGAAGATGATGAGGACATAGGATCGGGGATTGACCTGGATGAAATCATGGAGCAATTACCCTCTGATGCGCCTGTGAGTTGTGCGGATGAAATTATTGCTGTGGTCAATGCTTATCATGCCGCCAATTAAATACTACATTTTGTATTGCGGGAAATTCAGCCCTTATCCAGCAAGTTCTTAGGGAAGCGATATTCGCCGCCAATCAGCGTCAATCGACCATCAATGACACGGATTCGTCCATCACGCTCTAGTTTAATCAGGTGATTTTTGACAGTCGTTTTACTCAGATCAAATGCCAGACTGATTTGTCGATGTGAAGGCGCATTATGAGTCAATTGCGTATACAAGGCGATAAACATCAAGAGTTCATCTCGCCGCAATGGAGGGGCATCGGATGGAATTTGCCCCATTGTATATACGGCTAACGTCTGCAAATTAACGACATGACCTTGTAAGAATTGATCGAGATCATGATGTGAAGTTGAGTCTGTAACCTTGTTTTGAACCTTCATGATTAGGTAGTAGGCCATTTGAGAAATCACATTATACTAAATGCTGAACTTGTCTTCTTTCATATCAAGGAACAATTATATTTATCCTTACTATACAGCGGGTCCAGTGGCCTGAGGATGACGATTGCCCTACGGCTTTGATACGCCCTCCCTACTCCATCTTGATCTATCGTCCTGATTGAGCTTCGCTACCTCTCTCCGCTTGGGGGCTCCCAATCGGGAGCGCCCAGTTGGGCGTCTGTTGTGAAGCTGCGATTTTGCCTACCCTGTAGATAAGTTGCTCGACGTCGAAAAAGCAATCTATCAGTATAGGAAAGGTGAAAACGTAATGACGCAAGTAATTCTCGATGCCAGGGTCAAGTGGTTTGATACCAGAATGAACCTGGTGGCTGGACAGGAGACGTTGATCTCCTCAACTGGAAGTAATGGTCAACCTTGGCGTGGGGCGTTCAGTGGCCCAGATGGAGCGCCGACTGTTAGGTGGCCCTTATCGGAAGTGCCTGAGGCGTATTTTTGTATGTTAGCGGGGCGAATTGGAACGGGTGGAACGCCTTTTGGGATAGGGTCTGGTTTGGCATTCACGCCTGCTGTGAGTGGTCGTCTCTATCTCATCATGAACGATGGGGTGAACTTCGGTGATAACTTGGGTGGCTTCAATGTCAAAGTTACTCAGGGGGGTGCTCAGGCGATCCCTGCCATCATCAGAGATCTGGCTCGATATGGGATTACAGTTTATCAGAGTGGCTTATCGGCCAGTGACCCAAACGTTGCTAGCCAGCGTGCTTGGACATTTGCAGAATTATCGGAGATATTGCGCGGTGTCCAGTATGTGGCCCGTGCGCTCTATGAGGCAAAGTACCCGATACAAACGATAGTAGCTGATAATCGAATTCAGGGGTTCTTTAATCAAGTGATGGGAGCATTTGAGATTCGTCGAGTCCAAAATGGGTATTTGTTGCCTGGCACTGATGGTTGCAATGGGTCTGCTAATATCGCTTGTACATCAGTGGGGCAGAACACCATCGTGTTCTATGGCAACGTCAATGTGAGTCAGTATACCTTGGTTCATGAGTTGGGGCACTTCTTCAATAATCGAAGTGACATGGGAGGGGCAGCGACAGTTTCGCTTCATGCTCGTATGGCTGATGCTAGTGTGAATGATAATGGCAGTCCTGCTACTTTTCTGTTTGGTCAACGAGGAACAAACTGGGAACGTGGTAAGCGTGGATGGGGCAGTGGTCCCTCATCGCCAACCGACTTCCAGCAGAATGCCTATGAAGTGGATGATACCCGAGTCCCAGTTGGTTCTGTCGAGCGTTTCACTGAGATTGATGAGGCGACAGCCGATATGTTCCTGAATTGGGTCTATTCTGTTGTCACAGATAGAAAGTTAGGCTTTCAGAACATCAGTTGGTTGGGTGCTGGATGTCAAACAGCCGCTGGTTGCAAGCAAGAAACGGAAAGACCTGGCGATGCGCGTTTCGAGTGGATGCGTGGCCAGATGAGTGAGATCTTCAGCCAACATCCAGATTGGCAAGCTGTTTGATTGTCAATGTAAGATAGGTTCAGTAACCTTGCCCTGTTCATGGGTTACTGAACCTCTATGATTTAGGGAGAACCAACACCGTGAAAAGCAAGTGGATAGCTATCATCCTGTTTAGCTTGTGTGTCTTGTTTCCGCCAACTCTTTCTGCACAGAGGCCTCCTCAAAGGGAATCGTTGGTCTGGAGTCCAGATGGTACCCAAGTTGCGACAGTGTTGTCAGAAGAGGTTGTGATATGGGATGTTGCCACTGGATCCATCCTGCAACGGATCCAGACGTTTCGCCCAGACGAGCATATCCGTCGGTTAGGTTGGAGTTCAGATAACCGCATTGCGCTTGCTTTTACTGATTCTAGTATTGGAATATGGAATGCTGGCGATGGCCAGTTAATCACATGGCTCGAAACCGAACGTGGGTCGCACAACTATGCCGTTCACGAAGAGCCTATTGTGGTTTTGGAGTGGAGTCCAGATGGGCAATATCTAGTGAGTGGTGCTATCGGGGAAGGCTACGCTGTTTGGGATACTCAAGATTATATTGTTCACAATCAAGTTTATACCTATTCAGCCTCTGACGTCATTTTCACTGATGACGAGAACTTTATATTGGCAATGATTTCTGCTGCTATCTCATATCATGTTGATATATCATCTGCTGACTCTGATTTGCGTGAGATCCTATTTCTGAACCCTTTTCTTGAGCGACCTAAAGGTCGTGGCTTGCTCAACCTGCTGAAGTACAACACGACAAATGAGATCATGATGGCAGCAACATATGCAGGTGATATTTTTGTGTGGGATATCCAGCAACATGAATTGGTTCACACATTTTCAATTGAAGAGGGGTTTCCCTGGGAAAAAGAGATTGTGACCATCAACGATGATCATCTGATATTTATTGAAGAAGACCGAACTATTCGACGCTACAATATTTTCACAGGAGAACCAATCGAAACGGCCATCACCCTGGATTCACATCGGGCGATGGGCTGGAGTCCCTTAGGTGGGCGGATTGCCTACTTAACATCTGGATCGTCTGAAGGGGAGATAGGACTGGAGATGGATGTCGTTTTCTCTGATGTGGAAGATGTGCAGCGCCTCCTTCTGGCTTGTGGGATTGAAGATGATGAGGACATAGGATCGGGGATTGACCTGGATGAAATCATGGAGCAATTACCCTCTGATGCGCCTGTGAGTTGTGCGGATGAAATTGTTGCGGTGGTCAATGCTTATAATAAATGATGTTCCTGGACGACGGCGTTGATGATGCGGGGTGAGCATGCTGCTGGTTGCCTGATAGAGATACGCAATGACCCATGCAACGCGGAAGCAGGTTTTGCGTAGAATAGAATAGTTATGATTTTGAAGAGAGGGATAGGATGCGTAGTTGTCTTGGGGTGGTCATCTTTATCTTCCTGGTATTTCCGTGTGCTATTGGGGGGATGTGCCTATTAGCAGCGAATACCTGGATTTTCGATAAGGACTTCTATGTTGATTCGCTCGATAATGAAGCTCTGTACGAAGGGCTGTTACAGGATTTGCCTGATTATCTGGATACCAAAGCTTTTGACCGTGAGTTTGAGCGAGACCAAGCGTTTGCCGCCAATCGTGCCATTGCGATGGGACTGCGTGAGGTGGTCACTTCCCAATATCTGCGTGGTGAGACATTGCGTGTGATTGACGAGGCATTTACCTTGATTGATGGCAACAATGACGTGCTCGAAGTTGCGGTGGATTTGCGCCCAGTTAAGGCGGTGTTGCTGGACGAAGGGCGTAACGATTTCGCACGGGCGATGGCAGCTAATTTGCCTCGCTGTGAAAGTGGGCAGGAACCCCGTGGTGCTGACGATGCGCTGATTAGTTGTATGTCATCCAACATGCCACGGGAAGAGGCAGAAGAACAGATTCTCCATGCGCTGCCCCGCTATGTTGAAGAACTGCCAAACAAACTGACAGTAATTGATCCGGTGAGTGCTGATGCGGTTGATTTTGGGGTCGGGACAGCCAGAGATTCGCTGCGTGGTGTGATCCTCTCGTTTCTGTTCTTTGCTGCCATTTTCTGGTTGACGGCGGCCTGGATTGGCGGTGAAAGTCGTCGACAGCGCTTGCTATGGTTAGGCATTATGCTGTTGATTCCGGCTGGCTTTGTGTTCCTCGCCGGGGCGAGTATCGGGGGGGATTGGCTGGATTCGGCTTCACGAGCGTTGGATTCGGCTGATGTGACCATTAACGGTGTGCCTGCAGATGAAGCCTTCGTTGAAGCGTTACAAAATGTCTTTACCAATGTCTTCAGCCGCGTGGGTGATTCGCTGCGCATGGTTGGTGGTGCTGGTGTAGCCATCTCACTGATTATTCTTGGTTTCGCCTTGATGTTATCTTCGGATGTGAAAGAGCCACCCGTTGTTGTGATTGGCTAACTGAGACTATCCTGACATTATGACATGCTATGGATTGGAGCCGGAGCGTGTCCATAGCGTGAGTTGCTAGAGCGCGGTGTAATCATAACCCTGAAGTTTCGAGTTATCTGTGTGAACAACCGCGAGTAAATTCAATCAGGTTCTAGGACATATCGAGTTGAGTAGCCGCCAACGTTAGAAGGGTTAGCTGCTGGAGACCCTGTGCAACGGGTTCCGTTTCGATAAACTCATCAATGCGATGTGCATTTCCGCCCTGGGTAATGCCGATTGTGACTGTTGGGCAGCCATCCGCCAATGAGATATTGCCGTCGGTGCTGCCAATTTCAAGCGTTGGTTTGACCCCGACTTGTTCGAGCGTGCGAACCGCAAGCTGAACCAGAGGATGATCGTCATTCGTGCGCCCGGCGGGGCGATCTCCAACCACCTCGATATTGAAGCTCAAGTCCTTTTGTTTGCTTGACGCCACCAACTCATGAATCTGATGTTCCATCATTTCAACCGAATTAGGGGTGGTTGAACGTAGATCGAGCCATAAACCAGCTTCGGCAGCGATAGTATTGATGGATTGCCCGCCTTCTATGATGCCGATGTTATAGGTTGTTCGCGGTGATGCGGGGAGGTGGAGTTGTGTAATTCTCGCGCCGAGTTGCACAATCGCGTGGATGGCGCTTGGTCGTCCGAAGTGAATCCAGCTATGTCCACCACCTGTTTTGGCGGTGATGTGCAGACGGCGAACAGCGATGCCGCCATTATAGACATGTCCATAAGACAGGCCTTCCAGGTTGATGACTGCCCAAATACGTGATTTGATACACTCATAAGCCCATTTCATGCCGCCCAGATCGCCGAGACCTTCTTCCCTGGAAGTCGCCACGAAGTGGATATCAACTTTTGGGGTGAGATTTTGTTCTTTGAGTGCTTTGATAAGGGCTAACATCCCTGCCATCCCTATACTGTTGTCGCCAAGGCCAGGACCGTAGATCAGGTTGCCATCGCGTTTGATGGTTAAGTCAGTTTCTGCTGGGAAGACGGTGTCGGTGTGGGCGCAGACCATGATCCCAGGTCGATCGCGCTTTTCACCTGGCAACACACCATAGACGTTAAAGCGCTCATCGAAGTCAACAGCTTCTAGACCAAGATTGATGAACTGCTGTTTCATATAGTCTCCCCGCGGACCTTCTGCAAAGGTAGGGGCAGGTATTTGCTGAATCTTGATAGCTTGTTCAATGGTGTGCTCCGCCAGTGAGGTAAATGACTCCCAATCAAGTGTTTTTCTGGCAGCTTGAAGCAGGATGATTGGGGTAGTTTGGGTCATGCATTCAGTCCCTTCGTGTGATATAATCGCATCGTCTCCGATGTCAGACGATTATGCCGCAAGATTGTCAATTGTGCAGCCTCGTTAAAGGAAATCCATGTTGCTGCTAATTACTCGTAATCCGACAACAACCGCTGTTTTTGAGCGTAAATATGAGGTGTTGGTCGTGGCGAGTGGAAAGCAGGCTATTCATCATATGGCTCAGGACTGCCCAACAGCGGTTGTGTTGGATGCGCTATCATTGAAGACTACAGGGGATCGGATCAGCCGTAGCTTGAAATCTGCGATGCCAAATGTGCCCTTGCTCCATCTGCATCCTGGCCCCAGAGAGACGGCACAAAGTGCAGCGGATGTGGTGCTCTTTACGCCGATTAGTTCGCGTCGATTGACGAACAGCGTCGGTCATGTCATCAATGGACATGATGAGGAGGTACTGGCGGTTGGCCCGTTTCAGATGAATGTGCCCCGTCATCTTTTGATTATTGATGGCGAAGAGACTCAACTCACACCCAAGCAAGCGCGCCTGCTGGAAGAGTTTATGCGTAACCCTGGCACAATCATTGATCGCAAGACTCTGATGGAAAAGGTATGGGAAACCGATTATATGGGTGATACCCGCACACTTGATGTGCATGTGCGCTGGTTACGGAAGGTGATTGAGCAAAAAAGACCACGCTACCTGACGACGGTGCGTGGTGTGGGTTATCAGTTAATTGAACCGAAGGACTAGCTTGACTGTTCCAATGATGCTAGTTGCTTCATCAAGCGGCTTTTGCGACGTGCCGCATTTTCCTTTTTGATGATGCCCCGGCTCGCCGCTTTATCCAAATCGCGGATGGCGATGTGAGTGCTTTCCCGCGCAGCTGCCACGTCACCTGACTCGATGGCGGCACGCGCCTTCTTGACGAGGGTACGGGCGCGGTTACGAAAATCACGATTGTACAGGCGGCGTTTTTTGTTTTGGCGAATGCGCTTAAGTGCTGATTGATGATTAGCCATATTCGGCTGATCCTCCATGAAAGTTGATGCGTTTCAGGAGCGTAATCTTAGCATAAGTTCTGTGGTCTTACAAGTTCGTAAACAGCAGGGTAGCTGCACCAATATTGAGCACAATCAAGCCAATGAAGCCGATCAAAACCAATAGTGGGTATTTCTCACGAGTTCCGGGTAAGCGTGTGGCTTTGATCTGCTTAGGAATTGCCTGGAAGTATTGACCTGGATCAAGACTTGTTACAGTATCGAAGGCATCATCTGCCAATAGAGGGCCAGTATCGCTGCTTTCGGTGGGTGATGATGGGGAGCGTGAGCGGGCCCGCCGCGAGGCTGTGGGTGGTTTGGCCGGTTCTGTTGCGAAGTCGAGCGCGTCACTGGTAAAAGGACCTTCTGGAATGCTGTTCGTGTCTGTGCCAAATAAAAGTTCTTCGTCGCTGAGGAAAAGGTCATCATCATCATTTATAGATTCTTCATAGGCTGAAGCTTGACGGAGTTCATCCAGGCCGAAGGCATCGTCAGCAAACAGGTCGTTGTTGGTGAACGGTTCTTGGTCAAAGCTTGTCGCCGCTTCTTCCTCTTCAGCAAGGGGATTGAATTCTTTGCTTTCTTCTTCAAAGTCGTCTTGAAAGGCATCGGCAAAAATATTGGCGAATTGCTCATGACTGATGTCACCAGCAGTAGGAGTTTTGCCTTGTTCTTTGTCTTGATCTGGGCTCAACTTTAGCCCAGAAACCCAATCATCATACTCTTTGTGCGAGATTTCATTGTCGGGGTTGATGACCGCACTGGCGCTGCTGGTTGCAGTTGGCGGCATCATCGTCGAGGGTGTTTCTGGTGTTTTGGGGGGTGCTGCTGTGGAAAGCATTTGCAACCCTTTTTTGGCGTTTTCGTTATCTGGGTTGATGACCAGCACATTTTCTAGGCACACGCGCTGGTCTTTGGGTGTATCAACGACTGCACTCAGCCACATCCAAGCATTTTCATTGTAACTGTCGAGTTCAGTTGCTTTTTCCAGCAGTTCACGTGCTTTTGCTTTGTTGCCTGCACGATAGGTCTGGATTGCTTCCTGAACCATACTATCAACATTGGTGGGCATTGTCATACCTCCACAACGAGCAGATTACATAACTATAACATGAGATCAAAATTACTGTAACTTGGGAAGTGGGGAAAACCAGGGCAATTGCATCAAAATGAAAAACCGTGTCATTATGGTTTTTAAAGTTCACAAGGGACATCGTAGTATCTGCGAATAACCGCTTGTGGCACATCTTGAACTTTTTAGAATCCGAAATCGAATTTGGTGCAATCATCCTGTGGGGAAAACAAGGCCATACAAGATCGTGAATCGTCAAGGTTGGAAGAACTCGATGGATACAGCTTGTGGGCCGAACCGTTCCTTTGTTGCCACCGCCGCGCAACTTTTTTCGGCGGCAATGGGTTATGCTCGGTTGGATGGAATTTTGGCTGCAGCAACAGGGGAGGCGGAGAACTGGCGGAGAACCGGCGGAGAATTGGTGGGAAATGGCGGGAAAACGGCAGTCAAAATAGTCTCCAAATGTGTCAATACAGTTTCAGTTTAGTTGAAAACGTGTGATTTGGGAGAACGTATTGCAGAATGTATGTTCAGTGTTTGAAAGCAGAGGCAAGTGCGCGTGCGGTTGGCCAGACAAGAGGAAGGTGTTGACCTGGTGGGGGTGCTGGGGCGGGAGCCGCTTCTTAGGAAGAAAGAAGAGCAGGCGCAATGACCGTATGGTTTAGTTTGAAGGCTGCCATGATAACACCACCTAGGAGTACCCATATGAAAATACTATCTTGCTCTAGGTAATAGAGGGCCGTGAACACAATCACCTGAGAACCTGACAGATTCAGTCAAGTTGGCCGATAGGATGAGAGAATACCCACCTGGGTCATTGATGGCGAGCGAGGCGAAGCAAGAGCCAGCGACGAAGGTGTTGCCCTAGAGAAAGCAGAAAAACTGTTCACAGGGCCAGAGCGAGGAGCAAGCGAGCAAAGCACTCCGTATCTGGGAACATACTATAGCCCCCCGTTTTTTGAGGTCAGAAAACAGTTCTTCGCAGCTAAAGCGGCGCTGATACTCCTTCAAAGTGGGTGGCAATGGATCAGGGTTCAGGGCACAAGCGAGATGGATCGGATACAGTTCTCCTTGCGTATTCGGTAGCGTGTGCCGGGTTCAAGGAGAATGGCATAAGACCAGCCCTTTTTGACCCCAGAGTTCAAACGATCTGGACTGCCAAATTCACGATCAGCCAGGATAATGACTTCTTTTCCATTGGGCAAAATGGCCTGCAAATAATCCAATAATGTTTGCCGCTGCTGCAGACGGCTCAAGCCATGATGGGGTAGGCAATGCCAGGCCAGGGGCCTGGCACGCTTTCGATAAAAGATACTTAGCATGAGTACATTTTGGCAATATTTCATCTGTACTCGGTGACGCTCTGCTACGACTAGAAGTCGTGCAGCTTCTACAGCACGCATGAGTTAGCTACCTCTACGTTATGCTGTACAGACCCGTCCGATCTGGTTCTTGCCTGTCGTCTGAGCCTATTCTGCTTCTGTACGACAAGTAGAGTGTACCACAAAATCGCCTAACCGCGACCATTAAAATGGTGCGGCTTGCGGCGGGCTAAAGCCCATTTCTGTCAATCTGGATTCACAACCGACGAGAGCGTTGGTTCTTCACGACCTCACGCGCCACGGGATCGTATATTAAGCGGGGAGTAATCGCCTGATTTTTCAGCCAACGACGAAACTGCTGCCCAATGCTTTTTGGCTTTGCTTCTCTGGGTAAATACAATCGCAAACGATCCAAACAAACATCTTTCCCTACGTTTCCAGGCACATAGCGGAATTCATTGCTCACTCCAAGCATGGTATAGTTGCCTTTTTATACCTTAACGCAATTCGTGAGCAGTTTGTATGTTTTTACGGGTAGCCCCGTAAAGCCCACAGATTTTAACAGTGGCTTCAGAGTGCTTGAGCAGGAGAAAGAGTATTTCAAACATGTCGATAGAAGTCCGCAAGACCTACAAATAGAGGCTGTACCAGAACACCAAGCGCAACCGACATCTGCAGCAGCAGATGAATGTCGCTGGCTTGATCTGGAACCATGCCCTGGCATTGCAGCGCTGCCCCTATCGGCTGACAGGCAAACACATGGGCTTATCGCGGATGCAACGCCACATTGCAAAGCTACGCATGAAGAGCACTCGGCTCGCAGGCAACCCAGGAGGTATTGCAGCGACAAGAAAAAGCCGACGAACGCTTCTTCAACAGGCAAGGTGGATTGCCTCGCTTTCGCAAGTTGAAGAAGTTCCGGTCATTCACGCTTAAACAAGCAGGCTGGAAACTGCTGGACAGCGAACAGAAGTATGGTCGGGTTCGTATCGGCAAGAAGGTCTACAAGTTGGTGTATCACCGCCCGATGCAGGACGATATAAAGACGGTCACGATCAAGCGTGATACAGCAGGCAGATTGTGGATCTGCTTCTCAGTGGTCGAACAGTTTGTGGTGCAGAAGGAAGCCAGCACAGGTAAAAATGGCGGCTTCGATTTTGGCCTCAAATGCTTTCTTACCAATGATGAAGGGCAACAGATCGACATGCCTTGGTTCTATCGGGATGATCTGCCCCGTCTGCAACGCAGCGAAGAATATACTTGAGGCGGGGCATCGCCTCATACTGTCTGAGTTGGAAGAAGACCAACCTGATATATTCAGGCGGCGTCCGGCGTTCATGGCAGAAGCCCACTGAACCTTTGGTTCGCCTTTTGCTGTGGGAGTATGTCACAAAGGTGTCAGGTTTTCAGTATCTGCGAATAACTGCTTGTGACACTTTTTGGAACCTGAAATCAAATTTGGTGCAATCACCCTGATCCTGTGCTCAACCGACGATTGCCCTTTTATGCTATACAATGTGGATAATGGTATTATGTTATTTAGGTGTAAAAACACCTTTATGCTCGCTCTTTTACACTGATGAGGCTGTTGTTCCCGTCTTTGACTTGACGGGCTCGGATATCAGTGATCGCTCTACATTCCCTGCACAAGTGCCTGTCTTTGATCCATCGCAGGGACTTACCTCAATCATGGCGGTGAACTGGGGGCTTGATCATCCAGTCCGGCCTCTCATTTGTACCTGGGCGCACGGGCAATGGCTTGCGCATCCCCCCAGTCGGTCTCGTATTCCTGGAGCATGGCTACCATGTCTTCACAGCCTTACTTTACAACATCTCACCTATCTGGCCTTCCCCACTCCCTAACCTGTAGGGACTATCTAAACAAATTTATCTATTGTCATGACATTATTGGGCTGTTAAACTCATTGGCATTTGCAGTGTTAGGTCGAAGAATGCTGTTTATTTTGGCGATCATCTACAAAACAAAGAAGACAAACCATGATTAAGGTGTGGGCGTTTTTGTTTGGCTGATTGAAGCGGATTACAACAGAGCTCGCCCACAATGGCGAGTTTTTATTTTGGAGTAGATTGATGTTTTGTTTGAAGTGTTAAGAAGCATAGCCTTTGAACGATCCCTGGATGGATGAGTTGATCTGGAAGCCACCCCGTCATCCAGAACATGCTGGGTGGCGTTTTTTGTTGATACGTGAAGGAGGGGAGTCAATGCCCTTAGACAGTTTCAGTATTATTGAAAGTACATTGCGTGAAGGTGAGCAGTACAGTACGGCGACTTTTACGCAGACTCAGAAGATCGAAATGGTGGAATTACTGGATGCGTTTGGCGTCGAGATGATTGAAATGACCACGCCCAGTGCATCGCCTCAGTCAGAAGCTGATATCCGTGCCATTGTAAATTTGGGAACGAAGACTCGCATCCTGACTCACATTCGTTGTCATAGGGAAGATGCCCTGCGGGCGCTCGATACAGGTGTACATGGGCTGGATGTGGTGATTGGTACGTCGCCTCAGTTAATGCAGCACAGTCATGGCAAGAATATTCGCCAGATCATTGATCTGGCGGCGGATGTGATGGCGTTTATCCGGTCTCAGGCACCTGATGTGATTTTGCGCTTTAGCACAGAAGACAGCTTCCGCAGCCGAGAAGCTGATTTGCTGCGCGTGTATCTGGCAGTCGCGGATATGGACCTGGTGGATCGCCTTGGTGTGGCGGATACGGTGGGCGTCGCTATGCCCGACCAAGTGACACAGATTGTTAGCCAACTGGTGCGGCTCACCGGGTTGGATGTGGAGTTTCATGGACACAATGATAGCGGTTGTGCCATTGCCAATGCTTGTGCCGCCCTACAGGCAGGTGCGACCCATGTCGATACGACGGTTTTGGGGATTGGTGAACGCAATGGAATTACCCCATTGGGCGGCCTGATTGCACGTTTATACACACTGGATCGGAGCTATGTTAGGAAGTATGATCTAGCACTTCTGCCACAGCTTGATCGGCTGATCGCCGACTATTGTCAAGTAGAGATTCCATTTAACAACTACATCACGGGATCGAGTGCGTTTATCCACAAAGCGGGCATTCATGCGAAAGCTGTCCTTGCCGACCCGACCACTTATGAAGTGATTGATCCACTAGAGTTTGGGCTGGATCGTGAGATTGCCATTGGACATCGCCTGACAGGGTGGAATGCGGTGCGGGCCCGGGCCCGGGCTTTAGGTTTGACGCTTGATGATGACACGCTGCGGGTGATCACACGCAACATCAAAACACGCGCTGATAATGCCCAACTCAGCTTGGATGAAATCGACGCCATGCTGCGGATGCAAGAGGTTGTGCAATGACTCAGGGGCGGACGTTTGTCGAGAAGGCATTAGCGCGGGCTTCGGGGGTTGAGGATGCGCGGGTAGGCGATACAGTTGATGTACGCCCGGACTTCATCTTCAGTCACGACAATACGGCGGCCATCCGGCGTATTTTCTTGGAGATGGGAGCCAAGAAAATCTCCCGACCTGAACGGGTCGCGATTACACTTGATCATGCTGTGCCAGCGCCGACGACCACTCATGCTCAGAATCATAGTGAAATCCGAGCATGGGTACAGGAACAGAATATCCCTCATTTCTTCGAGGTGGGACGAGGGATCTGCCATCAGGTCATCAGCGAAGAAGCGCTCGTTCTGCCAGGGGAAGTGATCTTTGGTTCGGATAGTCATACACCGCATTTTGGTTGGCTTGGTGCATTTGGGATGGGCGTTGGACGAACCGAAATGGCAGCACTTTGGGCAACTGGCGAATTATGGTTACGCATCCCACAAGCGCTACGGATTACGCTCAATGGGCAACTACCAGCCGGGGTCACAGCAAAAGATATCGCCTTGCGAATTCTTGGCAACTGGGGTGTGGATGGTGGTAAATATCGCTCAATCGAATTTGCGGGTGATACGTTAACAACTCTCTCACTTGATGACCGAGCCGTCTTACCCAACATGATGGCGGAGTTTGGTGCGATGAATGCCTATCTACCACCAGATCAGGCCATTATCGATTATGTAGAAACCAGGCGGACACGTGACTACATACCATTATATCCTGATGCTACTGCTGTCTACAACGATGATTACACTTTAGCTGTCAGTTTACTAGAGCCACAGATTGCACTACCACATTCACCGGACAACGTCGTGTCGTTATCAGAAGTATCGAAGCAACCCATTCAACAGGCCTTTCTGGGAACATGCACCAATGGGCGTTATGAAGACCTGGAAGCAGCGGCCTCGGTTATACATGGTAAGCAGATTGCCATTCGTATGATCGTACTGCCTGCTAGTTCACAGGTATTGCAGCGGGCAATTGAATCAGGCGTGTTACAGATATTGATTGAAGCAGGTGCAACCATCGGCACACCAGGTTGTGGGCCATGCATGGGCAATCACATGGGCGTTCCCGCGCCCCAGGAAGCGACCATTAGCAGTGCTAACCGTAATTTCAAAGGACGCATGGGCACATCAGGTGCGCCTGTGTATCTCTCAAACCCCTATGTTGTAGCAGCGAGTGCCATTACAGGTAAGATCACCCATCCAGGAGAGTTTCTATTATGACCACCGAACATCGTTGCTGGGTTTATGGTGATAACATCAATACGGATGTCATTTTCCCTGGGAAATATACTTATACACTTAAATCTCACGAAAACATCGCCTCCAAAGCACTTGAAGACCTGGATTCCTCGTTTGCCTCCGGTGTTGAAGCAGGTGATGTCATTGTAGCAGGACGCAATTGGGGTTGTGGTAGCAGCCGTGAGCAGGCCGTAACTACGCTCAAGTATTCAGGCATTGTGATGATTATTGCTGAGTCGTTTGGGGGATTGTATTTCCGAAACTGCATTAATCAGGGTATCCGACCAGTCGTCTGTACTGGACTGCAATCTCAAGTACAGAGAGGTGACACCATTCGTGTCGATTATGAGAACCATCTGATTTTGGCTGCTAAACGCGAGTATCCCATGCCTATGTTTTCGCCCTCGATTGAGGCGATTTTAGAGGCTGGTGGTCTGGTCCCCATGTTACAAGCTCACTTTAGAAAGGGCTCAGCATGAGGCATACTATCACACTCATTCCTGGCGATGGCATCGGCAAAGAAGTGATCCCAGCTGCACATCAAGCACTGGTGGGGCTCAGCTTGCCATTAGAATTTGTTTATGCTGAGGCAGGCTTTGGGACATTTGAGGCAGTAGGTTCAGCCTTGCCTGATGAAGCACTAGCGCAATGTGAAGCAAGTGATGGGGTGTTGTTCGGCGCGACACAATCACCGATGATCAAAATTGATGGCTATGTCAGTCCGATTCTGACGTTGCGGAGACATTTTGATTTATACGCGAATCTACGACCTGCCATCAATGAAGATATTAATATGCTGGTCATCCGCGAAAATACAGAAGGGCTATACAGTGGGCAAGAGCGCATAGAAGATGATGGTAACACGGCGATCACCGAACGCATTATCACTCGTGCAGCTTCAGAGCGCGTTGTCATTATGGCCTGTCAGCATGCCATGCGGCGCCGCAAAAAGTTAACCCTCATCCACAAAGCTAATGTCCTCAAGGAAACCTGTGGCCTATTTCGTCAGATAGGCTGGGAAGTGGTCAAAGATTATCCTGAACTGGAGGTCAATGAACGACTGGTGGATGCTGCTGCGATGTTTATGGTGATGGATGCCAGCCGCTTTGATGTGATCGTGACGACCAATCTTTTTGGTGACATTCTGAGTGATCTTGCCGCTGGGCTGACGGGGGGCCTCGGAATCGCGCCTTCAGCGAACGTTGGGAGAGGTGTGCCTGTATTCGAGCCTGTGCACGGCAGCGCCCCCGATATTGCTGGGACGGGCATGGCGGATCCGCGTGCGGCCATTTTGAGCGCAGCAATGCTGCTGGATGAATTGGGATATGATGAAGAAGCGGTTCGATTGGGCAATGCTACCTATGCTACTGAGCATTCAGGGCATACGGAAGCGACTACCGAGGCGGTCATTGATAGACTGTCGCAATAGGAATTGCGACAGTCTTGATACAGTCTGGTTTCATTTAGGTTGGCGCGGATAGTGTACCGTCTCGCCTAACTCATGGCGTTGCTGATATGGCACATCCTTCCAGTGCTGGATGATGAGTTCTAGTGTCGGACGTGCTTCCAGCATAGCAGTATGTTGCCCCACATTCGCTTTAACGCGTTCCAATTCTTCACGCAAATGGACAATTTCGCGGTCGTTCGCCTCATAACTGGCTTCCAGATTTTTGACTATATCAGCGTTAGCAATAGTTTTCAGGTTATCCAGAATGGTCTGCTTGGCACGTTCGGCAGCACGAATATCCTGCTCGATCCGTCGGACATCGCCTTATTCAACACGGTGAGTCCCATCTAAGGCTTCTTGCCATGTTTCTTCATCAATAGTGGTCGCTTCCAGTCATTTCAACAGTAACTTATCCACAACAGGATCAAAGATTTCAGCGTGAATGCTCATGACGGTTTGGTTTAGGTTGTCTGCCAGAATGTAGGCAAAGTTGCCATTGTGACTCAGATAGGATGACTGTACTCGTCGGAAAGGTAAGTTTTTCAGCGAGTTGGAGAATACCAATCCCGCATAGGTCGGTGGTTCTCCATTCCGATCTTCAACATTATGACGGACGTAGACGCGATGGGGTGAATAGTCTGCATTGGGTTCGCCGAAGAAATCGACCTTCGACAGTGCATTAAAAGCATACATGAATAGATCGCCCGGTACGATAGCTTCGTGATTATTCCATTGCTCAATCACGCCACGATATGACCAATGTCCGATATAGGCGATATTGGTGACACTCTGCTGCGGATAAAGCGAACCAGAGTTCGACGCAGCTTCTACAGCACGCATGAGGAACCTCCCTCTACGTTATGCTGTACAGACCCGTCCGGTCTGGCTTGATAAAGCCTTGCCTTGGCAAGGGCCTTGCTTTGGCAAGGATATTCATTGCTGCGTTGTGGTCTCTATCGAGCGAGAGACCACAACCACATTCCACCCAACGATCTTTGAGTGTTAAACCCTCGAAGATGGCACCACACCTGGAGCAGGTTTTGGATGTGTAGGCAGGATCAACCAACACGACTTCACGTCCGGCACTTCCAGCCTTGTACGTGAGGTATTGTTTGAAAATACGCCGAACCGAAGGTTCGCACCCGCTATCCAAGATGCTCTTACTGTGGTGCTTGTTTCTGACCCTATTGCGCACCCGCAGGTCTTCCAACGCGATCAGGTCGTCGTGCTCAATCAGTTGGGCGCTGAATTTGTGCAGGTAATCTCTGCGCTGATTGGCCACATGTTCTTGCTGGCGTTGGACGCGAACTAAAAGTTCGAGCAACAGAGCTTTGCGACGGTTCTTGCCACCCCGTTTCTTACGAGCCAGTGACCGTTGCAGAATGCGCAGTTTCGTTTGGCTCTCCCGGTAGTAGTTGGGGTTGCCGATCTGATCGCCCTCACTTGTTGTTGCTAGGGCTGAGATGCCCATATCTCAGCCGACTTCTTGACCTGTCTTGGGCAACTCGGATGGTTCTGGCATTTCAACGGAGAAACAAGCGTACCACCGCCCTGCCTTGTGGGTGATCCGCAGCGTCTTAATATCGCAGGGGACGAACCCACCGATGTCCCGATGCCAACGCACAGCGATACGACCCACACCTGACACCTTCAGACGACGACCAGCCATCCTGAAGCCATTGCTATATTCTTTGAAGCCGAAGCTATGGAAGCGATGGCGGCCCTTGAAACGTGGATAACCCGGTGTCTCACCCTTCTTGACACGACGGAAGAAGGCTTGAAAGGCTTTGTCGCAGTCCGCTGCGACCACCTGCAAGACATGGCTGTGGACGATCTGCGCCTGGGGGAAAGTGCGCTTGTAGTGCTTGACATTACGAAGTTGGGTGTTTTTGCTCACACTGCGTTCTTCCAGTTGCCATGCCCATTTGCGTTCTTCCACACGCATGTTGTCGAAGTGCCGAGCGCAGGCCAAGATTTGCCAGAGATGACGCTTCTGGCTTCTGCTTGGATACAGGCGGTACTTGTAGGTGCGGATCATGGTGCCTATTTGACCTTGCCCTCGGCCATCTCGGCCAGGAGTTCACTCATCGCCAGGAGTGTCTCTCACCTTGGTTAAAACCCTGAAAATCGCCTAACCGCGACCATTCAAATCGAACCAGAGGTTCGCTGCGACTTGCGGCGGGCTCAAGCCCGTTTTTGTCAGCATATACGCCAAACCCGATGGTGAAGGCATCAATCCCCCATTTAGACCGCGATATTTGACGATGACATCAACCTTGAAACCCTCTGGAACAAGCTCTTCAAAGTTTTCCGGGTAGCAGGGGCCGTGATGATAGATATGTCGCCATATGCGTGTCAAATTTCGATTGAACTTTATGAATCAATCGTAAACACTTATGTCGATAAATTATTCATCTGATATAAATTGAGCAAAAAAATAGTGTACCAGCCACAGAGACAACAATAGATGACCTCATGCGGTACAGCCGTAAACCTGTGCGAGCTGTTTGTTCGCTCGTCTGCGGTGATATTGTAAGGTGTTGACGTTATGACCGAATGCCTTCGCCGCCTGCGTTGAACTCTTGCCTTCGATTAGCCCACGAATAGCAGCGTACTTGATGTCCTGCTCTGGATGTTGCTCAAGCAATTTCATCGCTGGTTCAACCTTACCTGAGTCGAACTTCTCCCGCCATGTGGGTTGTTCGCGGCGAAGTGTGCCTAACAGTCCACGCAACTGACTACGGATAGCTGCTGCTCGCCAGTGTGCGCCTTTTCCCGGTACAACATATGCCAAATCTTTACTCGTTACAGATGTTGTTGCGGCGTAGAGTGCCAGTAATGCGACAGGATCATCTTTCACTTGCTCGTAAACTGTCAAAACAGCGCGTTCAATGTCAATGCGAATATCAGTCAGCGTTGCCCATGTTGCCCAATGTTCGCCTGCGATCTTGAATCGCTCCAGACCCCCTATACTCATTTCTTCCGGATGCTTAAAGTCGTGCTTTGCCCAGAAGTCTTCCATATATTCGTAGTGCAGGTTTTGCTTACGAATAGTGGTCGATTTTGAACGATGGCAGATTTTTATAGCCGCAGCCAGCCTGCTTGATGAAGCGAGATAATTGCGGTCTGCGGCAAGTTGCTCCCAGATATACATCAGTCTGTTTTGTAGACCGTCATCGAGGTCTTGGGGCCAGACACGGTACTGACGTAATAGCATCTTAGCAGCACCTGGACGAATATCTTCTGAGATTTGCTCGAAGCTCATTTCACCACCTCATCCAGTCGGATAGGTCGCAACACGTAGAAACGGACGGATAGCGGAACGAATACTGCTGGAAATGGTCGAATTGTGCATGAGATGCCTCCCTCTTGCTATTGCTGGTAACGCCAGCGCGATGAGCACAACGCTCAATCAGGCCGGACAGCGCAGAGGGGGAACCAGTCAAACAAAAAAGCCGACCTACCTGGTCAGCTTTTATGGTGTTTGACTGGGAGGAAACCCGCGCTGTAGAATCGCCGTGCGGCGGTGTGCGAGAAGATTTGGAATGTCAGTCTGGGTTTGAATTAATAAAACTGTTTTTTGTTCTGGCTGAACAAGGCTAACATCACTTTGTCATTTGGGATATACTTACTGAAAATTAGATGAGTTTGTTGGTTTATTGAAGATGGTTACAAATCAGTCGGCTGTAAAGTTCGGCGAACTGCGTGAAATACCCGCATTTCGCAATTTGTCTGATGAACAGATTGATATACTTGCCTCAATCGTCATTCGACGTGAGTATGCTCCCGGACACTTCATATTCATGGAGGGTGATAAGGCAAATTCTCTTTGGTTTGTGTTTCGGGGACGGGTCAAGATTATCAAACAATCTTTGAATGGTCGGGTTCAGGGACTGTGCTTGATGAATCGCGGCAAATGCTTCGGGAGCTGTCCATTATTTGATATGGAGAGAAATCCTGCAACAGCCCAAGCATTGGACAATGTAACCTTGTTTGTCTTACCAGAAGACTCTGTTGAGCAGATGAAAACCCAGAACACTCAGTTAGTAAAAGCACTGCTTCATATCTATAGTGAACGATTGGAACATCTGGCACGGGTCAGTGAGGTATTAGGTTCATGGACAGTTGCAGATCGCATTAACGATTGTATTTTGACTTATGCCCGACACAATATGGATAATCCCGTTGTTGAATTAACTCATGAAAAACTGGCTACGCTTTCTGGAACCGTCCGTGAAGTTGTAACCCGCCACCTAAGCCAGTTAGAAAAAGAAGGAATTGTCCGTACTGAGAATGGTCGTGTTGTTATCCTGAACATGGATGCTCTTCTCCCTCCTTGCACCTGCGAAGATCGACATACCTCTGTCTGATGTGATTTAGGTCACATCATAACTATCCACCGCCCATTATTCTGACAATGTGATGATTTATTTGCGTGGCAAGGCTATGAAAGTCACTTTAGAGATGCTGGACAGCATTCAACTATTTGTGGAACTCAGCCCACGTACCCAACGACGCATCGTTGAAAAAGCGGTACTGGTAGAGTATCCAATCAAAGTTGATCTCTATCGGCAGGGCGACCCACCCAGTCCGTTATTTATGTTGCTATCTGGACGGGTGAAACTTTACCGTCAGTCAAAGGATAAGTGTCAAATTCTGGCACTGCCTGTTCCAGGAGAAAGCCTTGGTGCGGAATCATTATCAACAGGTGCGGTCAGTCCATATACTGCCACAGTACTCTCTCCTGTTCGTGCTGTTTGTATCCCCCCAGATGTACTTGAAGTCCTATTGGATGAACATCCCGATTTTCAGGAAGTATTCCTTCGTTTAATAACTGAGCGTCTCAAACAGTTCGTAACACTGGTACATGACCTTGCTTTTCGAGATGTTACCTCACGCCTTGCAATGGTCTTGCTGGCACGGGCTGAAATTGAGGGTCAGTCGCATGATGATGGCATCATCATGGATCGATTACTGTCTCAGCAAGAATTTGCCGATATGGTTGGTACAGCGCGAGAAGTAGTCTATCGCACATTCAAACGATTCGAAGGTGAAGATGTTATACGAACAACACGAGAGACTATTCTCATTTGTGATCTAGACAAGCTACGCACAATCGCCTTGCAGGAAGCACGTTAACCTCCAAATTTCTAAAATTCATTCCATCATGTGACTTGGGTCACATCTGTTTTTATCTCCTTGTTCTATTATAAAGATACCAAAACACTGCGTCCGGCAATATGACAGTTTTCGGATCATATTTGATTAAGGAGACAAAACATGTTTTATCAACGACATTCTTCAAAACTAATCTTACTAGGAGCTGTTCTTTTAGTAGCAGCCATTCTGGCAATCGTGCTTGCTCCAAAAACAGTTACGAATGCTCAGGGGGGTGGTACTGATTGGCAAGCTGTTGCTGAAGAGCGTGGGCTTACTGAAGAGGATTTACGCGCCGCTGTGATGACCTATACACCAAGCGGTACGCTGGATCCTTATGTGATGTTTGCTTCAGGTGGACACGGCGGGCAAATGTTTGTCATTGGAATGCCTTCAATGCGTTTGATTCGTACCATTGCTGTGTTCACCCCTGAACCATGGCAGGGTTATGGATTTGGTGTAGGTGAAGAGGTTCTCGTTGGTGGTGATATTAATGGACGAGAAGTTCGTTGGGCAGACACCCATCACCCTGCGCTTAGCGAAACCAATGGTGATTATGATGGGCAGTGGGTGTTCATCAATGACAAAGCCAATGGGCGGGTTGCCGTTATCGACTTGCGCGACTTTGAGACCAAACAAATCGTCAACAATCCCTTGTATCTTAACGATCATGGTGGCACTTTTGTAACGCCGAATACCGATTACATCATTGAAGGTGGACAATACGCCCAGCCACTTGGGACAGAATTTGCGCCGCTATCAGACTATGAAAGTAGCTATCGCGGTATGATTACTTTCTGGAAATTTGATCGTGAAGCGGGGCGCATTGATATGAGCCAATCCTTTGCGATGGAACTTCCACCTTACTGGCAGGATCTGTGTGATGCGGGCAAGGTCGAATCTGATGGTTGGGTATTCTGTAACTCCATCAATACCGAATTGGCAACAGGTGGTATCGAGTCCGGGAATCCTCCCTTTGAAGCTGGCGTTAGCCGTAACACAACTGATTACCTGCATATCATCAATCTAAATGCAGCTACTGAAGTTTTCAAAGCAGGGAATACTGTAGAAGTCGAAGGTATGCAAGTCATTCCTCTGGATACGGCAATCGAAAACAATCTGCTCTACTTCACCCCTGAGCCGCGTAGCCCACATGGTGTTGATATTGCCCCAGGTGGTGATTTCATCGTCGTATCAGGCAAACTTGACCCGCATGTAACGGTATATAGTTTCCAGAAAATTATGGATGCCATCGCCGCTGGAACGTCTGAAACCGACCAGTATGGTGTACCTGTCCTGTCATATGAGAGTGTACTGGAAGCTCAGGTTGAGCTTGGTCTTGGACCATTACATACCCAGTTTGGACCTGATGGTTATGCCTATACAAGCCTCTTCCTAGATAGTGCAGTAGCACGGTGGAGTATCGGGGCAGAAGGCTACCGTCCACAGGATGGTTGGTCGTTGATTAGCAAGATTCCAGTTCAGTACAACGTAGGACATATTGCTGCGGCTGAAGGGGATACAGTTTCGCCAGATGGTAACTACCTAGTATCTCTCAATAAATGGTCGGTAGATCGCTTCCTGAACACAGGACCACTTCTACCACAGAACTTCCAGTTGATTGATATAGGACAAGAGGGCGATAACCTGCAAGTTCTGTACGACATGCCAATTACCGCTGGCGAACCCCATTATGCCCAGATCATCAAAGCAGACAAGCTCAGCGCATGGGAAGTGTATCCAGAGGTGGGTTGGAATCCGCTTACACAGTCAGTAGACCCGAACGCCGTTGCACAGGGTACTGAAGGTGTGACCCGCGAAGGCGACGAAGTCACTGTACGTATGACCTCGGTTCGCAGTCACTTTACGCCGGAACATGTCGAAATCCAGGCGGGCGATCATGTCACATGGACAATCACCAATGTTGAACGTGCGCGTGATGCGACACACGGTTTCTCAATCCCCTATTATGGTATCAATCTCAGTATTGAACCGGGTGAATCTATCACCTTCGAATTCGATGCGACAGAGCCGGGTGTCTTTAGCTGGTATTGCACTGAATTCTGCTCTGCACTTCATCTTGAGATGATGGGTTATCTGACAATCCAACCACAGTAAATACAAGAAATTGCTGGAGATGGGTTGGTTCACTACCCATCTCCACAGATTGCGTCTCAATTAAGTATTGAAGGAATATAGAGAATGGCAACCCAAACGCAAATAAAGAGTGAACAACAATCTCAAAACAAGTTTATTCGTCGTCTCGTAAAATGGCTTCCTTCAGGTCTGATGCTGATCGCAGGAACCCTGCTTATTGCATCAATAGCCTTTCCATATTGGGGGCTGGTGTTAGAAGCTCCTCAATATCCCGGTGGATTGCAAATGCGAGTTTTTGTAAACCAGATGACTGGTGATGAAGATCCTGCCCTTGATGAGGTGCGCGAAATAGACGGCTTAAATCACTACATTGGAATGAAATCACTATATGATGCCGCCGCTTTTGAGCGTTCGATTGCTATCCCCGGGGTTATTCTTATGGTGATATTGCTGATAATCGTGGCATTCCTGCGTCGCCGTTGGGTATGGGTTTTGGCACTGCCTGCTATTGCTTTCCCTTTCATTTTTCTGGGAGACTTATTTTACTGGATGAATGATTATGGTCAAAATCTCGACCCATATGCGCCCCTTTCAAGCGCAATTCACCCGTTTACTCCTCCGATTCTCGGAGAAGGGGTGATTGGACAATTCAAAACCGTTACCTATGTTGATACCGGGTGGTTTATGGCGGTCGGAGCTGGAGTATTGGTAGTCACCGCACTCCTTATTCGCCTGGGTAGCAGTATCGCGTCCTCCAGGGAGTAACCAGATATGAGCTGGGTCAGAGCTACCCGAATGAGATGGATATTACTCCTGATGTGGGTATGTTTGATATGTAACGCAAATGTGTTGGCACAGGATACTCATGAGCGTTTGATTGTGTCTCCAGATGGTGAGTATACGACACTTGATGCTGCACTGGCGATGGCTCATGTGGGAGATACTATCGAGGTTCTTGGTGGAGAGTATTCTGCTCCCCTCATTATTGAAAAGAGTGTCACACTCTTAGGTGTTGGACAGCCTGTGATTGATGGACAAGGAACAGGCAGCCTGGTCATTATTGCCGCACCAGATACACATTTCGAGGGCTTTGTTATTCGCAATTCTGGCTCGAATATCAATCATGAAGATACGGGCATTGTGGTGCAGGCTCCACGTGTCACTGTTATGAACAACACCATTGAAAACGTGCTATTTGGGATTTATTTTGCTGAGGCTGAACAAGGTGTGGCTCATAATAACTCAGTCCAATGTCTGGAACGTGAATTAGGTCTACGTGGCGATGGCATTCGCGTGTGGTTTAGTAACAATGTCACGCTGTCTGAAAATTATGTAACAGGTTGCCGCGATACGCTCATCTGGTATGCCCAGGACATCACAATCGAAAGTAATGTCTTTGAAGATAGCCGGTATGGTCTGCATTTCATGTACAGCAGCCATGCGATAGTGGAGGGCAATACATTTTCCGGAAACTCGGTGGGTACTTACCTGATGTACTCTCAGCATCTGATCATGAATGACAACCGGATGATGTGGAATCGCGGTCCAAGTGGTTACGGCATTGCATTAAAAGAAATGGATTATGTCATACTTGAGGGCAATGTGTTGATTGGCAACCGTGCTGGACTGTACATCGACAACTCTCCTGCCCTTGTTGATGTCAACAACTTTGTAACCAGTAACTTCTTTGCTTATAACGACATTGGTGTTACTGCACTTCCTTCCACAAAACGCAACATTTTCCACTTAAATACTTTCCTTGAAAACAATCAACAGATTAGCCTTTTGGGTCGTGGTAATCTTTTGGAAAACATCTGGCAAGCCGAGGGGATTGGCAATTTTTGGAGCGATTATGTGGGCTATGATGGGAACAACGACGATATAGGTGATATGCCTTATCGGGCTGAGAAGCTCTTCGAGAGTTTGATGGATGAGGAGCCAGTCTTGCGTTTATTCACATATAGTCCCGCAAGCCAGGCGATTGATTTTGCCGCATCAGCATTTCCATCACTGCGTCCAGACCCCAAAGTAATTGATGACGCACCTCTCATGCAGTACAGCATTCCCACCAATTTGGCGCAGAATGCTCAAGGTGTATCTGTATCCCTGCTATTGGCAACCTTTTTTCTACTAAGTATTGGAATTGTCATCTGCATCGTTGCCTTGAGAGGGAGATATAAAACTCGAAATTATCCATCGCATGGTGGCAGCAAAATACCTGTGGGAACTTGAACAAGGAGCACTATATATGATTGTTGCCAAGAACTTAACAAAACGATATGGAAGAACAACTGCCCTGAATAATGTCTCATTCAATATTGAGACAGGAGAGGCTGTCGCTCTCTGGGGAGCGAATGGAGCGGGTAAAACCACAACCTTGCGTTGTTTGCTGGGTGTACACGGATTTGAAGGATTTCTGACTGTAAGTGGTGTGGATGTACAGAAGAATAGCAAAGGCGCACGCGCCGTTGTCGGCTATGTGCCACAGGAAGCTGCTTTTTACGATATGAGTGTTTTGGAAACGCTACATTTTTATGCACGTCTCAAGAAAGCTACCACTCAGCGTGTCTATGATGTGTTAGAGCAAGTCGCGCTAACTGAACATAGTTCCAAGCGTGTCACAATGCTTTCTGGTGGTATGAAACAACGATTGGCATTGGCAGTAGCACTACTGGCTGATCCGCCTATCCTGATTCTCGATGAACCAACTGCCAATTTAGATGTGAAGGCTCAACGAGACTTTATTCATACCATTCAGGCTCTCAATCAAGATGGCAAAACTATCGTATTTTCATCACATCGGCTTGATGAAGTTATCGCTCTGGGTAGTCGTGTTCTTGTGCTGGAAGAAGGCAGTTTAAAACTTGAATGCCATCCACATGAATTGGCGGAGAAACTGGGGTTACACCGCTGGTTACGTATCTGGATTCCAGCACATCACCAGGATCACACATTCAAGATACTTGACCAGGAGGGCTTTACCTACATGCCGAATGGTCATAGCGTTTATGTGCAGGTTAAGACAGGTGGTAAGATCGCTCCGCTCCGCTCGCTAGAACTAGCCAATATTACCATTGAGGACTTTGATGTAATTGATGGTGAGGTGATGTTACAGGAGGGGAATCATGATGGAATTCATTAATATTCGCACAATTGCACAAAAAGAACTGCGAGACGCACTACGCAATCGCTGGTTCGTTGTATTTTCCGTAGCTTTTGCAGGATTAGCACTGACACTGTCTACGCTGATACAGCCCGGTGGAAGTCAGCTACGCATGATGAGTTACAGTCGCACGGCTGCCAGTTTGATAAACCTTGTACTGCTTTTTGTTCCTTTGATTGGCCTAACACTGGGTTCGGCAAACCTAGCAGGAGATCGTGAGACAGGTGCACTGACGTATTTATTGGCGCAACCTGTTAATCGTATCGAGGTGCTTCTTGGAAAATATATGGGAATGGCAGGTGCGCTGTTAGCAACCCTGACAATTGGCTTTGGTGTGGCAGGGGTCGCACTGGCTTTTCAGGGTAGTGTGCAAGATGCAGGTAGTTATCTGATAACAGTGATGCTTGCCTATTTACTGGCATTGGCGATGCTCAGTCTCGGTTTCCTGATGTCTACCCTTGCAAAGAAAACAGCAACAGCGTTGGGTGGCGCACTGTTTATGTGGCTTTTTCTCGTTTTCATTGGTGATCTGGGCATTATGGGAACGGCAGCATCCATGCAACTGCCCATTGAAACTGTATTTTTTGTTGCCGTACTCAATCCACTACAGATGTTTAAGATTGCCTCAATTTTGACAATCCAGGCAAACCTTGAAGTTCTGGGTCCTGCAGGTTTATATGCGACGGATCAGTTTGGAAGTTTCCTGATGCCTTTGCTTCTGCTTGGTCTACTTATCTGGATTATTGTGCCGCTTTTGGGGGCCATGACCCTATTTTCACGTCAGGAGAAATTTATCCTGAAAGGTGGTACAAAATGAAAAAAATGACCATGCAGGCATGTATGTTATTGCTCATGTCGTTATTAGTAGCTTGTGGGCAACAAAACAATTCAACGTCAGTAGCCGTTGACGCCGAAATGTCCATGAGAGTAGAACCTGAGCCAATGACTGTGGGTGAAACTACTCTGATTATCACCCTTACAGATAGCAATCGCACAGCAATTGACGGTGCTACTCTTCAAATTCACGGGGATATGGATCATGAAGGTATGACACCTGTAGATCGTGAAAGCGGGGAAAGCACAGATGGTGAATATCATATTCCCTTTGAATGGACAATGGGTGGTGGATGGATTGTAACCGTCACAGCACAGTTACCCAACAATGGCGGGGAAATCACTCAAGATTTTGAGTTTTTTGTTGAAGCTATTTCTAGCGACAGCATTATCAATCGTCAGAGTGATGCAGAAGGCGATAGCACGCCGGAAATGGAGATGGATCATAGTGATATGAATATGAGTGCTGAAGAAACTCCAGAAGCCGCTATGAGTATGGAAAACGAGGACTTGCCTATCACTATAGTCTATGAGCCAGACAACGATCCGGCAATCGGTGGTGATGCAACAGTGACAATCATCCTGACTGATAAAGACGATAATGCAATCACAGACGCCATTGTCGAAATTGTTGGCAACATGACGCATGAAGGCATGATGCCCATCTCTGGCGAGGGGCAACATGACGAAAGTGGACGATATATCGTGCCTCTTCGGTGGACGATGGCAGGTGATTGGCAAGTGACTGTGAAGGTCACGCTCAGAGACGGAAATATGATTGAAAAGACCCTTAACCAGCAAGTGATTGTACTAGAAGATTAAGCATATTCACATCGTATATGGAGTTCGTTATACATGACACATGAAAATCAAGAACAAAAACAAGCCGACCAGTTAGCCAATTTCACAGGTATTGTGTTGGTTTTGACGTTTATTATCATATTTGCAATCATCTCAAGTGGATCGAATGGTATTAGATTTGAGCCAACTGTACCAACACCTATTGACGAGCAAGCTGTTGCTCAGGTAGTGCCTACAGATACGATACAATCTACGGAAACTTCGGTACCAACAAGTACCCCAACGATTGTACCGACTGATCCACCTACATTGACATCAACACATCAACCAACTGACACACCATTTCCAACAAGCACACAAATCCCCCAATCTGGTTCAGATGAAGAGCAGACTGAGAATACTGATGATGCAGTTGCCTATGATCCCGCACTTGTAGCTCAGGGCGAAACCCTGTTTGTGTTATGTGCAGCATGTCATGGTGCCGATGCAAGAGGAATTCCAAATTTAGGCAAAGACCTGGTTGAAAGTGAATTTATGGCGGCTCAAACTGATGATGCGCTTGTGCAATTTATTGTTACAGGACGACCTATTTGGGATCCACTCAACACGACTGGAATCGATATGCCTGGAAAGGGTGGTAATCCAGCCCTGACAACAGAGGAAATTCAGGCTATTGTCGCTTACATCCGTACCCTTTCTGATCAAAGTAGTGGACAGCCAGAAGCAGTACCAATTAGCAACGAATCCGTATCATATGATCCCGCACTTGTAGCTCAGGGTGAAACTCAGTATGTTCTATGCTCAGCCTGTCACGGTCCTAATGGACGGGGCATTCCCAATCTAGGGAAGGATCTGGTTGAAAGTGAATTTGTTGATGGCTTAACCGATGAGGCACTTCTGGAGTTTATCAAGACAGGACGACCTATTTGGGATCCACTCAACACAACCGGAATTGATATGCCCGGAAAAGGTGGCAATCCGGCACTTTCAGATGACGATATTCTTGCAATCATTGCCTATATCCGAACTTTGCCGGATGAGTAAGGTGTTGGGAAGATGATGAAGATGGAAGATTATAAAATAATAGCTGATCTCGCGTTATTGATTGACATGATACAACCGGATAGTATCGTCAGCCGCACATTTTATAACGATGATCAGATGAAAGCCATCCTGTTCGGGTTCGATACCGGGCAAGAACTCAGCGAACATACGTCCAGCCTGACGGCGATCATTCAGATTGTAAGAGGAGAGGCGACAGTCACGCTGGGCGATGACACCCATGAACTGAAAGCTGGAGCATGGATGCACATGTCACCCCAGCTGAGACACAGCATTACGGCGAAAACACCATTATTGATGCTGTTGCTCATGTTTGGTGCAGAATAGAAGGTGCAAATGAGAGTTGTGGTGTTGTTTCCACGCATGATTGTCCTTGTGACGGTTGCAATTGCCTTGCTCGGTGGTTTAGGATCAGGTCTGGCACGGCTTGGCTGGCAGACGGACTCAATGAGTCAGGGCTGGATTCTGATTCATGGTCCGTTGATGATTTCTGGCTTTCTGGGTTCTGTCAAGAAGTCTGTGTAAATGGCGTGAACTCCTAAATTGGGAACCGGTCTTCAAAGCGGATCGCTAACGGGTTCAGGATGTTGGCCCAGTTGGCAAGGGGCATGGTCCCCTTCTTGACAATCTCCTGATGGGCCAACCACAACAGCTTGCGGATGGCTTCGGGCGATGGCAACGCCCCCCGATTCTTGGTGACTTTGCGCCATTGCCGGTTATAGGCTTCAATGATGTTGGTGGAGTAAATGAGCCGTCGGATTGCCGGGCTATAGTCGAACATAGTCGCCAACTCATCCCAGTGGTTCTCCCAAGAGCGGACGGGGATAGCGTATTGGTCGCCCCATTTCTCGGCTAGCTGCAGCAAGTGGGTTTCGGCCAGTTCACGGGTGGGCGCCCGGTAAATGGCTTTTAGGTCTTGAGCAAAGGCTTTGCGATCCTTCCAGACCACATACTTGAGGCTGTTGCGGATCTGGTGGATGATGCAGCGCTGGATCGCAACGGGTGGACAGACGGACCGCATGGCTTGGCTGAAGCCAGTGAGACCATCCACGCAGGCGCTGAAAATAGCATCCACGCCCTGGTTCTTCAAGTTGGTCACGACACTCAACCAGAAACTGGCGCCTTCCTCGCCGTCGCCGACCCAATGGCCTACCCCATCTTTGTGACCGTCCAGATCCACCGCTAGAACGATGTAAATAGCCCGATTGTCGATCTTGTGATCTTTACGCAGCTTGTAGTGGATGGCGTCCAGATAAACAATCGGGTAAATCGCCGCTAAGGGACGGCTGTGCCAGGCTTCGACCAGTGGCACTTTGCTGGTAATGGTACTGACCGTCTGCGCGGAAACTTCGATCCCATACAGTTTTGCCAACTGTGCCTCGATGTCACGCTGGGTCATGCCCCGTGTGTCCATGGCAATGATCTGGTCTTCTAGCCTCGTTGGTGTTGGCCTGGTACTTCTTCAGGATGTGTGGCTCAAACTCCCCATTGCGATCTCGCGGCACCGTCACGTCAGTCTTGCCATTACCGGTGCGCACGGTCTTGCGGTAATGACCGTTGCGCCTGTTGCCTGAATTGCGCCCTCTGGCTTCGTAGGGTTCATAGCCCAACTGGGCTGTCAGTTCCGCATCCAGCATCGGTTCCAGCGTCTCGGCAAACAAGCGGGCAAAAATGCCTTCCTTGCCAAAGAAAGCATCGATGCTTTGCGCTTTGCCTAGTTCTTGCTGGATCGTCTCCAGTGATGGTCAGTCCTGCTGAAGATCGTATGGTTGCTCGGGTTTTTGCGTCCTCATGGTGTGCCTTTCTGCCGCCTCCAAAGCGGCTGATTATAGCTGCTATATAGACACTCCATTTACACAAAATATCTTACAGTCTCTCAACAAATACTATATCGCCATTGAAGGCGACATCCGTAAATGCTTTGACAAGATCAATCACAAGATTCTGCTCAAGCAGATATGGAGACGTATTGCCGATCATCGCATTGTGAAACTCATTGAGGCGTTTCTCAAAGCGGGCGTGATGGAAGGTGCGCTCTTCAAAGAGACACCGGAAGGCACCCCGCAGGGCGGGATTATCTCACCGTTGCTCGCCAACATTTATCTGCATGTTCTGGATGAATGGTGGTGGGAAAAGTTCGGCAGTCTAACCCACAAGGAAAAGTGGAAGCGTCGTGAGAAGGGATTAGGTAACGCCATTCTGGTTCGTTATGCAGATGACTTTGTACTTCTGTGGAACGGCACCAGAAAAGCTGCCTTTGACCTCCGCGACGAATTGAAGCAATTTCTGTGGGATGAACTGCGTTTAGAACTGAACGAAGAGAAAACCTATGTGACTTATCTAACCGACGGGATCGACTTCTCAGGGTTCAACATTCAATTGATGTTCCCGACGAACAACAAATCGTGGTTACGAGTCACGCCCACAGCAAACAACGTGAAGCGCTTCTGTGCCAAGATTAAGGCGCTGACCAAACGAGGCATCACATATGCGACCGCAGAACAGCGTTTCAAGACGCTCAACCGAATCATTCGTGGATGGGGAAACTACTATCGTCATATCAGTTTCACTCATGAAGCGAAGGAACTGGACTACTGGATAAATCAACAGGTACTAATCTGGTTCAAGAACAAACATCAGGGCGTAGGTGTCCGGCGGATTCTGGCGCAGTACAAACAGCGTGAAGTGACCAAGCGGTACAACCGCTGGAACTTTGCTGCTATGGACGGGCAGTCGGGGGCAGCGATCTTCATTGCCAAGCTAGCTGACATCTGTTTGACCCGCTACCGCCGAAAGAAGCTGGAAAATCCTTACCTGACCCCAAAACAGTTACCCCAAGATGAACTGGAAAGTCCCCTCCTTGATCCTGTCTTGGTTAACACGAATGCGGAGTCGGTTGCATGGTACGAGAAGAAAGTACAAGTTCGACATCGAGACGGTTTTCAATGTGTGGATTGTGGTACCAAACAGGTGATTCTGGATGTGCATCACATCATTCCTGAATCAAAGGGCGGAACAGATGACATGGATAACCTTGTTACCCTGTAGCGAACCCTGCCACATGAAACGTCACGGAAAGACCCCAAGCGGGATGAAAAGTTAACTGGAGAGCCGGATGCGTTGAAAGGCGCACGTCCGGTTCGGAGGAGAGGATATGGGAAACTCGCCTGTTGCAAGACAGGAAAGAGCGCCCTGTCCTTACCCTACACCTTTTGTTTAGTCCTACACTGATTTTTCATGAAATTACGTTCAACCTCTCGACTATGATGCAAGCGGCTGCCCGTGCCTATCGTCTGAATCAAACCCATGAACAGTGTAAGACCTACTACATTTTCGCTGAGGGGACAATGGAACACACGGCGGTACAGCTCATGAGTCGTAAACAACGTGCTGCGAAATTACTCACTGGTGATGTCGGCTTAACAGGTCTGGATGCCCTGACCGAAGGGGAAGGTGGTTTTGAACAGGCACTCATGGATGCGATTGCCAAAGATGAAGTTCTACTTGATCCAAGCGAGATGTTCAAGGTCAGCGCGGAGCAGAGCGATATCGACGCTGAAGACATGGCATACTGGAATGTCGAAGTGGCTGAAGATGAACCTGAAGACATACAGACTAATCCATTGGTTCAGGCTGCTATCGAATTGGGTGGCGTACTGGTAGAAGAAAATCAACCTATTGCTGGTCAACAATCCGCCACCAAAACACCAGATGGGACAGCACAACTTCGTCGTTATGTCGGACGCTATCTGGATACCGTTCATCTAATTCACGATGACAAAAAGCGGGCAAAACTCCAGGCAAAACTGCTCTCGATCCTGACACATGGTGTTCAAAACGATGATGAGACCTACAAAGTCATCGGGATGCACAACCCTGACTTCAACCAGTATCCTGTTCACGAAGAGAGCATGGTGCGTTATGTTCGGGGATGGCTGAAACGACATCGCTTTGTCTTCATGGGTTGTGAGGAAGAAAGTGCCACAACCATTGTTGATCTGGCAAAGCAGGCATTGGGACTCACACCCATCAAGCTCGATATCTTTGAGAAGTTGCAGGATATGCAGGATAAAGAGCTACAGGCATCCGCAAAACATAAAACAGGGCTGTCAGACAAGAAACGCAAGCGTGGCAAAATCGACCTGATGGCAGTGCCAGAAGATGTATCAGATGAGGAAGGGACGACAAACCGCCCTTTAGTGCGGAAACAAAGTACAGAGGAAGCATTACCTGTCCAACTGGCAATGTTCTAATTCCCGATGAAACTCGTCAATTTCTCAATGTACTACTCGCTCGCGCCGACACTTATCGACACAGTGCTTGTCTGACACTGACTGCTATTCACCCCGATGGCAAACATCGAACCCCTTCACGCCACATCGTACTAGATCAACCCGATCTGCTAGAAGATGCTCTGATGAAACTGCTGGAAACGAATCAGCTTGGTTGGGGTGCTTACTTCGCAGTTGGTTTACGAAAGCATGGGTTAAGCCGCTATCAGCGTGGGGCAGAATCAGACATCCTGGCACTGCCTGCTGTCTTTGTGGATGTGGATAACGCAGGTGAGGCAACATTCCATCGTTTGCACACATTACAGCCACAGCCTTCATGTATCACTTTTACTGGTGGCGGTTATCACGCTTACTGGTGGTTGGATGAACCGCTGTCTGACATGAAGCTGGCACGCAATATCCTGCGCGAGTTACAACGAATGGCTGGCGGAGATGCTCTGAGTGTGGTTAACTCGCTGCGCTTACCGGGTAGTCGTAACACCAAGCCACAACGAGACAGAGCGCTTTGTCACGTCCTTGAACGGCACAACAGGTACTATCCAACAACAGCGTTTGAACATCTTCTGATGCGTCCGACGAACAAGAGACCGCCACAACAAACAAAACAGCCAATCCACCAACATCAAGCAAGGAACACACTCAATCCGGCTCTACTACAAATCGTTTCCGAACACCTGCATCACATAGGTTATGTCGGACGTGGTGACTGGCTGAGCGGTCCCTGCCTCGATCCACATCATCATCAACACGAAGACCGCCACCCCAGTTTCGGGTTCAACACCCGGAGTGGGTATGGCAACTGTTTTCGCTGCGGATCAGTCCTGCTCAAGGACATCTGCAATCTATTGGGAATTCAGCCCGCTGATTACGGTGGGCTTTTTATATAGAAGCCAGTCGATGAAGATAATATCAATATGCAAAATATAGCGCACGTCATTGAAGATAATTTTGGATAATCTCGACCGCAGCTTGGATTCCATTTTCATCTGCCATCGCCTCCTTCAATCGACTGGCATTCGTACGCATCATGTCATTTGAAGTCAAAGTGCGAACTGAATGAGCCAAATTCTCCACCGTTAGCTTTGAAAATGGAATCGGTGAGGGTCCTACACCGAGTGCGTGTGTGCGCTCTCCCCAGAATGGTTGATCTGCCGTGAATGGAATGACCATCGACGGTACGCCAGAGCGCAGAGCCAGTCCTGTTGTTCCTGATCCACCATGATGCAGCACTGCGTCCATCTTTGGGAACAACCAGCTATATGGGGCATAGTCCAACAAAAAAACACTGTCTGGCAAATCGACCATGCCCAGGTTTGCCCAACCCGTATGCAGGATACAACGACTTCCCACATTCTCTATTGCATTCAAGATAAGTCTGGTTGTCTCTTCTGGATTGGCTACTGGCATACTTCCAAAGCCTATAAAGATCGGAGGAGAACCCGCATTCAAAAAGTCTAACAGGTCATCCGATGGTTGCCAGTCGGGTTCGTCCAATGTCCAATAACCGGTAGTACGTATGTGTTCGTCCCACTCTGGCTGTCTCGGCACAATATGTTCACTAAACCCCTGTATGACAGGAACACCTTCACGTCTCATTCGGCGGATATTACCCCACAAGAAAGATGTCGAAGGCAAGCCTAGCTGATGGCGATAGCGATTAATGGACTTTCGAAAGGGTTGCCATGCCAGTTGCTGTCCAATGCGATATGTCAGTCGGTTATACCAGGCACCCGGTGACAATCGACTTGGAAACAGTGATAGAGGCCATGCCCCGGTCACCTCCTGTGGAATAACCGACAAAGCAAAATACGGAACCTGGAGAGATTCCGCCAGATCGTAACCATAAAAGCCAGCCGGGAGTTGACTCAGTATGGCATCAGAATCAAAGAGGACTTCATTCGAAAAAGCAGTCTCATAGCTTTCCATGATGGAACCAAAAGTACGCAACATCGCTCGAAACATGACGAAGAGGTTGCGTCCATTACTGACCATTTCCGAATTCATAAAGTTGCCTGTTAGTACCTGTGCATCACCCTCGATTGGAACAAATTCCAATCCGTGATCAATAACCAGATGCCTGAAGGTTTCCATCGTGACAACGCGTACCGTATAGCCCACGTCTGCTAAACCACGTCCTAGGGCAACACAGGGCTGCACATCGCCTCTTGAACCAACCGCGATTATTGTGAGTTTCATATTGTGCCCCTTACCTCCCGGATGCTTCATTATTTCATGCATTTTGAGCTACCGCTTGATAAACATGATCAAAATGATTTATTTATTCTAACATCATATGATGTACTTGACTCTCGTCCTACCCGAGACTGTATTATGATTTGTAGAAGGCAGCCTTCAATCACTATCAACTTAGTTCAGTCGATGTCTGGAGAAAATCATGCTCAAGATCGGTGAGTTTTCACGCCTTAGTCAAATCAGTATTCATGCTTTACGTCACTACGACAGCTTAGGATTGCTAACACCAGGGCACATCGATACATTCACAAGCTATCGATACTATACCCTGGACCAGTTGCCACGAGCACATCGTATCATGGCGTTAAAAGGGATGGGGTTATCGCTCGAGCAAATCAGCATCATGCTGAACAGCGAGCTGAAAATTGATGAGTTACGCGGCATGTTTCATCTCAAGCAAGCTGAAATTGAGCAGCACGTGCGTAAAGAACAGCAACGACTGGCACAGGTTGAGTTTCATTTACATATGATCGAAATGGAGGGCACCATGCCTGAGTTAGATGTAGTCATAAAAGAAATTGAAGCACACAAAGTTCTGTATCAACGTATCCGGGTAACAGGAAACGAAATCGACCGGATTGGCGCAGAAATTCGAAAAGCCTACGAGAATAAGGATTTTATACCCAATTCGTATCCAGCGGGCATCATGTATGGCGATGAAATCAATCCGGAAGATTATGAATTTGCGTTTGCCATTCCTGTGGGAGACGATCAAGGTGACTTCACACTTCCAACGATGGGTACTCTCAAAGTACGGGAGCTGCCAGCCGTCACCGCTGCAACCATTGTTGTGCAAGGTCACAATGAGCTACAGCTTATCGAGAAGAAAGTACAATTGCAGCGCTGGGCGGTCGAAAATGGCTATGCGCTAACGGAAGAGATGCGTGTAATTCAGTATAAACCACCTGCAATTACACCACCTGAAGAATGGGTTTCTGAACTTCAACTCGTCGTAACAACATCTTAGTAATGTAAGTGCTTCCAGGAGGGAGTCATGATTATTATCAGTGAAAAATACATTGTCAAACCGGAGCATCGCCAAGCGTTCATCAAAGTACGGGAAGATTTTGCAAAAAAGGTTAAGCGCGATGGTATAAGAATCACTTTTGCATCCGATGTAGATGACGAGAACATCTTCCATACATGGGCTGAACACGACACCAAAGAATTGGCAGGCGAGATCTTTGAGAGTGGTATTGTACAAGAAATGATGGGTAAGATTGGAACATTCCTTGCCGACACGCCTCACATCCGTCGTTTGGATGTAAGCAATGTAGAGACAATTATGGAATCTTGACCACATGGCGTGTGCCTAATTGAATGTTTCTCTTAGATCTCTAAATCACTTTGTTTTCCAACCCCTCGAACGAGGGGTTTTATTATTCCCAAAATTGAAAGGATACTATGTAATGACCAAAAGCAAACAGTATATCCATCCGACTGTGATCACCCTGACACTGCCGACACCTGAAGGCGGTGGCATTGCACCGGAACGGGCAACTGCAACTCTGTTGATTCAGCGTGGTGATCTGGCACACGTCCGACAGTTCCACTATCACGGTCTGCTCGACGACTTGTTCAATGCAGTGCGTGATGCAACGACCTCTCTTGGCTTACTGGAAGACAACCCGCCTGTCATCCCGGATTTGCCGGAAGAAAAGCCCAAATCGAAATCCAAACGCAAAACGAAACGAGCCAAACAGGATGATGTTCAGAATACGGTGGCGGACGATGAACCGACCATCGACATTCCGCTGAAGAAAGGGACAAAGGCGGTCAAAATCAGCCACCTTAAGATTGTTGGTGGTGAGAGTGATGCCGCTGCCTATCGTCAGGCAACCTTGCTCGCAGGACGACTCATTGATGGCAAGCTCTGGGACGGCGAATCGCCCATTCGCTTTGATGATGTCTACGCTGTTGTGAAGAAGATGAAACATCTCTACCGATAAAGATTTCTCCTTGTTCTCGCTGGAAGACTTTGTACAACCTGTTACAGCAGTGGACTCCACTGATGCTGAAACCGCGACATAAGAAACCAAGCCTCAAACCACATTGATCTAGTGCACCCATTCAATCCATTTTAATGAAAGGAAACACCATCTCATGAGCGAACAACCGAACAACACCCAACCTCGCGTCTTCAAGATCGGCACGACCACGATTGTCGAAGACGAAAGTATGTCAGGACTCGACCTCGATGCTGTGAAGCAAATCTTGCAACGTAGCTATCCCGAAGTTGCTCATGCCACTGTCCGCGAACGCACACTGGAAGATGGCACACAATGCTATGACTTCATCGCTCGTGCCGGGCGTAAAGGCTAATTCCATGTTCAACACAGGCATGAGCGTTGACATTTTGCGCGATTGCCTGGTCGCTGCTGCACCACTGGATTTGTTGGGGATGCGTCTCTTGCAGACCTGTCCCCAACCTGGTTTGTATCCCCTGGTTTCCGGAACGGAAACACATTTTCCGCGTGAAACCCTCAAAGAAGCGGTTTCGGAAATCGTGGATTATACCGGACGTTGTACAGCAGTTGCCCGGCGATTGAGTCACCTCAAAGCAATTCCACTCACGACAATAGAAATTCTGGAATTCGGATTATGAACGAACTATTGCAAAGCTATACCTTGCTCGCAGCAGGACTGCGGGCAGACCCCCAATTCTGTCTGGCAAGTGCTGTCGTGTGGTTGGATCCGATGTGGCAGGATGCTGACGAAGATTGGGATGTGCCCCATGACGAAGATGGAACACTCAGTATCGCACTCACGGTCACGCGCAAGGCATTTCCCGACATTTATGTGCAGGCAGTTGAGGCAATCCGTCAGGGTGCACCTTATGCTGATCTTGACCACCTGATTTGTGGTGGGATCAGTGAACAGGGCATCCCACTGGACAATCTGGAATGGATTGGCTTCGGTATTTCAATGCCTGCCTATGGTGTTGAACTAAACGACTCCGATTTCTACACAACCCATCCCGAAGTTATCCCCATTCTGTCATGTTTTGGTATTTCCCCTGAGCCAGACCCGTATCGCATGACCATTCCCGACTGTGCTTACACCGCAGGGCGAACCATCGCCGCTGATCTTGATAAGCATCCCGATGAACGTTATCGGCAGATTTCGTGGTTAATGCAATGGCTCTGGTCATCTTCGGGAAATTCCAGCATTGACCTTTCATACGAGGAAATTTGCGAGTTCCAACCCCTGTCGTGGGAACAAGATGAATTCGAGTTTGCTGTTGCCATCATTGAGGAAGCAAACGGCATCATGTCCGACGTGCTGAAGGGTAAGGAATTCCTGAGCAACAGTCCTGATCTTTTGACGGCACTTCAGCACAATATCCAACGCATTTATAAAGCAATTGAAAATCAGAAAGGCAAAAAAGATGAACCCCGCATACGATTGGCATGGCCGTATCTTACAGACGGCATTGAATGAAGAACCGAGCTTGTCGCTTGATTTTTACAGCTACGGTGTGATGCTCCGCAAACGTGAAGGTGATACCCTCACAGAGTACGCTGTCGATCCCGCTCAGGTGGCAATCGCACTCGCTGCCAAAGTCACCTTCGATACAGGATTACTGTCTGGCGATACCCTGTTGATTCGCACGGAAGGTGTCAAGAAAACCGTCGTTGAATACCGCAAAGGGCAGAAAACGGGAGTCTATCTGGAGGGTTCAGAGACTGCCTTACGGATCCCGCTACCACCACTTTTGATGATTCGGACCACCAGTGAAGATCGCAATCCCAACTACGCTGTTTATGCTGTGAAACGCAAACCTAAATCACTGGATGTTGCGCTCTTTCAAGCACCTCTACCAACTCTGGCTCGATTTGCTGGGGAACGGTGCAACGTGTGTCAGACACCGCGCTGTCGGGTGCATCTCTGACAGAAGATTGGGCAATGTTACTGGGTTCACCCTTTGGCGATCACGCCTGTTCTGGCAAATCCAAATCGCACCGCAGTGATATTCGGCAGAAGCTCATTGAGTTGGAAAACAATAGGGCACGTCGTTACCCGACCTCTGATTTGATCCCTGCCAACAAAACACTGGCGCAAGTATTGGGAGATAAATCATGAGTGGTGTATTTGATCCCAATCTCTATATCAAGACGATCACGATTGTCGGGGTAGGTGGAACAGGGGCGGTGCGCTGCGTGGCGGCGTAAACAATTCTGGTATAACCAGTGTCAGTTGAATACAAACTGATAAGGTCAACCAACTTACCTCAAAGCGAAAGTGGAGGGGGACAACAGCATGTTGGTAAAGCGATAAGACTGTGAAATCGTGTAACAGAGTCTGTAATCGCAAGACCTGTTCAATATGGGTAAAGCTAAACTGCCTGAAAACTAGTGATGAGTTGAGGACGTTCCCCTCATCGGGTACCACGATTAAGACCCGATCTGTTGGTCAGCATCTCATGTGCTCCGAGATGTGAAGTATTCACCACAGGACAAGGATTACTGAAATCTATCAAGTCACGAACGGTTGCCCTAAGTTGGACTAGACACGTTGTTTACGACTGTACCGCAGGATTGCCTAAGGGGTGAGAACCCTAAGGTAACGGAGTTTCCATAGTAGTCAGTGGCGTAACGACCACTCACGGCGGCTAGCGATAAACCAGCTACAGGGCGAAGGGAAACAGGTTAATCAGCAAACAAGAATATGAAGGTATGCGAAATGCAGAAAACCGAACATGTACTGAATGCAATGAGGAAACTTGGTCAACAAGACCAACCACTAACGCGAGTATACAGACAACTCTACAATCAAAATCTGTATCTTGCAGCATATGCCAAAATCTATCGTAATGCGGGTGTGCTAACACCAGGAACGACAGAAGAAACTATAGATGGTATGAGTGTGAAACGCATTAACGCCATCATTGAAATAATGAGAAAAGAACGCTATCGCTTTTCCCCCAGTCGTCGTGTATGGATAGATAAGAAAAACAGAGAAAAACGTCCTTTGAGTGTCCCTAACTTCAAGGACAAACTGGTTCAAGAAGTGCTGCGTGGTTTACTCGAGGCGTACTATGAACCGCAATTCAGTGACAATTCACATGGGTTTCGTCCCAATCGTGGCTGTCATACGGCATTGGGACAGATACGTCAGCAATTCAAAGCTATCACATGGTATATCGAAGGGGACATCAAAGGCTGTTTCGACAATATCAACCACGAACGCTTAATGGAAATCTTATCTCAAAAAATCCATGATAATCGCCTACTGCGATTAATCCGCCAGAGTTTACAAGCAGGTGTTATGGATGATTGGGTCTATGAGCGAACCTATAGTGGAACGCCACAAGGGGGTATCTTAAGTCCATTGCTTGCCAATATCTATCTAAATGCTGTATCCGGTAAATGATCTAAAATGGGGTATGATGGTGAAAACGAAAGAACGAGGGATGCCCAAGAAGTTATCGCTGCGTGCCTTCAAGGAAGGCGAAGAAGCCAAGTTACGCCAAATTAGTCGATCACGGACTGCGCCACAACGAGCCGTTGAGCGTGCGCAAATCATTCTGATGTTTCAAGAAGGCCAGCGGGTGGAAGACATTGCGCAGGCAATCGGTCGAACAGGTGCGACAGTGTACTATCAAGTCCATCAATTCAATGATCGTGGCTTGGCATTCGTCGAGGATTTACCGCGTGAAGGTCGCCCCTTAGTTTACAATGAACAGCAGCGGGGTGAGATGGTGAAAGCCGCCAAAACCAATCCCCAACACCTGGAGCTTGGATTTGGACATTGGACACTCGATTTGCTGGCTGAATATGTCAATCAGGAACTTGAGATTGCCATTTCACGCAGTCAATTGGGTGAAGTGCTGAAGCAAGAAGGCTTGAAATGGTATCAGGAGAAGACTTATTTCAGTGAGAGTCCTGATCCTCAGTTCGTGGAAAAAAGGGCGCTATCGTGAGCTTGTATCGTCAGCCACCCGACGATGCTTACGTATTGTGTGTGGATGAAATGGGACCGACCTCTGCCAAAACCTATGGTGCGCCTCGGTGGGGTGAGAAGCGTCCCCATATAGAAGCCGATTATGGGAGACGCGGCAAGATTTGGACGTTTGGAGCCTTTGAACCCGCAACCGGGCAGGCTCTGACAAGCTGTTATCAGGGGCGAACGAGTGCTAACTTCGTTGCCTTCCTAGATGGGGTTGCGGATACATGGACTGGCAAAATGATCTACATCATCCTGGATAATCTATCCACCCACAAGACACTCGATGTCTTATTGTGGGCTTTGGCCCACCCCCAGGTCAAGTTTCTGTTTCAACCCACTTATGCCCCCTGGTTGAACCTGATCGAACCCTGGTGGAAAACTTTACGATCACTGGCTCTCAAAGGGCGTTGTTTTCAAGCTGTCGATGAGATTATACATGCTATTGCATGGGCAACGGATCATTGGAACCAACACAAGAAACCTTATGTCTGGCGTAAGGTCTTTGTCTAGTTACTTATCGGACGAGGCACTAAATGAGCTTGACCAATATGTTGAGAATATCCTGATGCCACAATGGAATTATGGTGATAAACGGCAGCGTAATCCAGAAGCACGGCACTACGAATATCTCATCAAACAAGCCAAAAAGCGGGGAGACTTGGATGAATTAAAACGCTTACGAGTAGAGCGTCGTACTATCCCATCTATGGATGTTAAAGACCCAAATTTTCGTCGGCTAAAATATGTGAGATACGCTGACGATTTCATTCTGGGATTTACCGGTAGTCATGCTGAAGCTGTGACCATTAAAACAAGGCTGAGTGAATTTCTGAGTACCGAACTCAAGCTGTCATTGAGTGAAGATAAGACCCTCATCACAGCTGCCCGTAAAGAACGAGCCTTGTTTCTGGGCTACGAACTCAGCACCTTGCAATCCAACAGCAAACTGACGATGAGTTCAGCAACAGAAGTAAAGCGGCGTAGCATCAATGGAAGCCCACGCCTGAGTGTGCCTTATGGCTATGTGCAAGAAAAAAGCCGTCGTTACATGGCAAATGGTAAAGCAATACACCGTACTGAATTGATACGAAGCTCTGTTGCAGAAATTATTCAACAATATCAGACGGAATATCGTGGTATTGTGAATTACTACAAATACGCCGAAGACATCCACGTTCTAAACTCATTGATGTACATCATGGAACAATCTCTCGTCAAGACGATAGCAAGCAAATTGAAGATAAGTGTCTCAAAGGTCTACCGCAGATTTCGGTCAAAGGTCGAAGTTGAGGGAAGAACTTACCAGACCCTTGAGGTCTCCGTAGAAACAGATAAAGGCACACAAATCTTCAGATGGGGCGGCATACCCCTGAGAAGAAAACATGGCAAATTCAAAGTAACCCTTAAAGATGCAATTCACTACTACAAATGGAGTGACCGCTCCGACCTGCTCACACGTATTCGGTCTTGCACATGTGAAATATGTGGGCGCGACGGAGATGTTGAAGTTCACCATATTCGCAAGCTCAAAGATTTGAAGGCGCGATGGCGTGGACGGAAAACGCGACCTGACTGGGTGAAACGAATGATAGCTCTGCAACGCAAAACGTTAGTGGTTTGTTTTGATTGTCATCGTGCTATACACAAAAACGATAATACAAAACCCAAAAAATCCTCATGATTAACTAGAGAGCCGTGTGCGGTGAAAGTTGCACGCACGGTTCGGAGAGGGGCATTCGGAAAAGTGCTGCTATGCAGTTGCTCGCCGTTTGTCTACTCTACCAGGTGGCTCGCACTGTTGGACGAATTGCGTATGACATGCAACGTTCACGACGACATGCACCTGAGATTGTGCTAATTGATCCCGACACAGTTGAAGAGAAAAATGTCGGACGACAACTTTTCTCGCCGTCTATGCTCGGCAAGAACAAAGCAGAAGCTGTGGGCAAAATGCTCAATCTGGCACTGGGTTTAGAGGTGCGATGGATACCTGATGGTGTTGATCCTGTTCGTCATTTTGAACGCTACGGTTCTAATCTGGTCATTAGTTGTGTCGATAACTACGAGGCACGACAGGCAATCCACCAGATTAATGGTGTCATTTTAGGGGCAGGCAACCACGAGAATTCCGGGCAGGTCTGCATTGGAAACTGTGACGACCCTGAGCAGATGCAACGCAATCTGGACGGACGCGAAGGTAAGTATACCTATCTGCCAAAGGAAGGCTTGCTCTTCCCCCAACTCCTGCAACCCGAACCTGTAAGCGAACGTCCGACAGTGATGACAAATGTTTCCTGTGCTGAGTTGGTGCTGGAAGGTAGCCAGCACCTGCTAATCAATGATTGGATGGCAAGCGTTATGGGTAGCTACATTTACAAGCTTTTGCACCGCCAGCCTATCACCTCGTTCCTGAGCTTCGTCAACGCCGATGATTTTGTGGTTCAAAGCAAGCGCATCTGTCGGGGGGAACTGGAAGTCTTTCTGTCTAGCTAATCATCTTTCAGCCGAACATACACATTTGCGTTTCCACCTTTGCTTTCTCGTTTTTCAATTTCAAAAAAATCTGGATTGGCGTAAACCAGTTGATTAAGTTTTTTGTGACCATATGTGCGTGAATCGAAACCTGGATCGAGCTTTTGTAGCGAACTACCCAGTGTGCCTAAATGCGCCCAACCATCATCATCTTGTGCTGTTGATGCATAGGCAGTGCGGAAGAGTTCTTCGATGTTTACAGCCTCACCATTAACTCCATTTGGGTTTACTGTCATATCGCTGGATGCTGGAACAACATCGTCTATCTCAGTATCTGCCCCCGATTGAAGATTCTCCGTGTAAACAAACACATCACAAGCATTGACAAATGCACGTGGCGTTTGCTTGCGTCCAATACCCATTACGAAGAGGTTCTTCTCACGAATCCGTGTTGCTAAAGGGGTGTAATCGCTATCACTGGAAACAATGCAAATGCCATCAACCCCTGCTGAATTGATGAAATCCATTGCATCAATAATGAGCGCAATATCTGTTGCGTTCTTGCCAGTCGTATAGCTAAACTGCTGTTCTGGTTTCAGAGCATACGTGTGAAGTAGTTCTTTCCATGCCTTGAGCTGCGGTGATCCCCAATCGCCATAAACCCGCCGAATCTTCATCACGCCATACTTGCTCACCTCAGCAAGCATCTGCGGCAGTAACGATGCCTGTGCGTTGTCCCCATCAATCATCAACATCAGTCGTCGATTTGTTTCCATTCATTCATCCTCTCTGTAGAAAGTATAAATCTATGATAACACCTATAGCTAACTTCCATCACTCCAGGCTACCAGCACCTGGTGCCCTCGGTCACATTGTGGGTCTATCTACTGTCGATCCGAATCGCAGGTGCATTGTTAGTCACTATCCGCTCTGTGACAATGTGTTGCCCTACAGTCTGGGCATCCACACCGTGTATGTCCGTTTCCTGGACAATCATGAGATCACACGAGTCAGCGGTATCTGGTTTCAGGAGACGATCTCATGACCCACCAACTTCCACTTTTTGCACTGGATAAACCTGATACATCCACCCCTGATGCACTGACCTTACTCCGTAATGGAGCGACACTTGTGCTATCCGTTTCAGGTGGCAAAGATTCCGATGCGATGTGCCACCATCTACTTGACTTACGGCAATCCGAAGGCTGGTCAGGCGATGTCTGCATGGTTCATGCCGATCTGGGTGCGCGTGTTGAGTGGCAACAAACACCTGCATATGTACAGGAACTCGCTCGACGAAAAGGTGTATCCCTACATGTTGTTCAATGGACACATGGCGACCTCATCGACCGCATCTGGCAACGTTACTACAAAGACCCATCTCGTCCATGCTGGCCCTCATCATCTATCCGCTATTGCACGTCGGACATGAAACGTGCGCCAATTTCACGTTGGATACGGAATCAGTTTCCAGCAGGCAATGTCATCTGTGCAATGGGATTGAGATCTGAAGAAAGCCACGCACGAGCAAAACGTCAGACATTCAATGTTCGCAAGGATTGTACTGCTCGGACGAAGGGGCGTTTCGTTTACGATTGGTTGCCCATCCACAACTGGACTGAAAGCGATGAGACATGCCACTCGTCGCCAAATTAAAAGCTGCTTGCTCTTGTTTGTACTCTTCCATGTCAGCCCACTTCATACGGTATGGATATTTTTTCTCACCATTCCAGTGTGGAACGAAGCGACGGTCTTCAGTGAAATGATTGAGGTAACGGCAGGTGACCTTGTTCCAGCTCAAGTGAGGGAATTCACGCATAATATCGACCTGCGAACGATCTGCATCGACTATGTCACGTAGTTTCTCAAGTTCAGCTTTCGACCAGTGCTGGCGTGTGCCGTCTCCCCAGCGAAAGATAACCGATGTGGTAGAACCATCGCGCCAGTGAACAATTACTTCACGCCGCACTTCATCTAGTCGATTACAGGTCGCGTATTCAGCAAACGCCTCGAATAACTCGCGCTTCTTCTCGCGTGGCACATAGCTCGCTTCGAGGTTACGCGGGATGCCGGAGCGTTTTGAGATTTCACATAATAGCAGCTTTAGCACGTTGTGCCTGTCGAATGTCATTACGAAGCCGCTGGATTTCTCCATGACCACTCTTTTCGGTATCCGCAACTGCCCGTTGCCATGCCTCATCGTCAACGGTGGTTGCCCACAAGCGTGCTAGAAGCAGGTCATTGATGGTCTTGTCCATGCGTGTTGCTTTGACGCTGAAAATCAGGCTGCGATTATTCCTGCGACAAGGGTAGTGATAGAGTTTGTTGTAGCTATTCCAGTGGGTATACGTCCGCGCATGTGTCTTATTGGGAACTTCATCCGTGAAGACAAGCCCACCATAAATCGGTGGCGGTTTGGTACGACTTTCCTTCGGATGGCGCACATAAGGTCGATGTGGATTGGGATTGCCATAGAAATCAACATGCGAAATCGCATTGAAGGCATACATGAATAAGTCTTCTTCAACGATGGCTTCATGATTGTAGAACTGCGCGATAGCGCCCTGATGTACCCAATGACCGATGTAAACAACGTTAGTGGCGTGCTTTGGCAGGGTGCAAACGACCTTTGATATGATATTCAAGGAAGTCTGCTGCGTGCTGCGCTTCATCGCGGAACATCTTCATGTGATAAGCACCATACTAAGGTGGTTGAAATCATAGATGATGCGTGGGGTCAGAATACGCACATTGTGGCGCTTACAGAGGTCGATGAAGATGTTTGTTTGAATCTGAGTTACATCACGGAAGAAGCGATCCACATCCTGCGATGCCACTAGACCGATAGTATTCGATTCAATCAGTTCGATCAGACGCGACATGCCCGGACGGTCTTTCAGCTTGGTTGATCCACTGACACCGGCATCCATATCAATCATGATGATGCTATCTCTCGACCAGCCTTGTGCGACAAGATGCTCGAACATATCTACTGTCTGGATGCTGGTATTGGTATTCCCGATCTGGGCATCTGTGGATTGACGATAGTAAATCGCCGCTGGACAATCCACAGGTAGTGGCTCTGAGCGGTAGGGGTCGTTATGATCTTTTTCAGGTGAGTGGTAGTTCTGTTTCACCGTAAACTCCTGTCAATATAAAGCTGGTGAGCGATAAAGCAGTCGCAAGGCGTATGGTGTACAATACGCTTTAGCCCTGCTGAGTGCTGTTTTCACTCATAGGGTTAGCCAGATCGTTGAGTTCGCGCTCATCGGTCTGGCATCCAGAATTACCGTCAATAGACTCACTATACTCGCTTTGCTCCTAATCTGCAACAATGCTGAGCATCACTTTGTAAGCCTTGACCAGTTTACAATCTGCTTGTGATTGAGTTTCCTCTTTTGTTGGGCTATTCGTCATAGGTATTGCCTTTCGCTAATGCCTGCTTATGTTTCTCACCGCCAGTCATAACAAGATAGCGCACCAGAAGCGACATTGGCATGTTGAGTTGACGAGAAACGTCTTCAAGTTCGGTCTTTTCTTCTCAACTGATACGTATCGCAAAGAAGATATTGCGTTTCGGACGCGGTTTTAACAATGGGGCATTCATTCGGGTGATCTCCTCGTGTCACTGTTTGAGTACAGCGTATCAAAGTGAGGAGGTTTCACCCCTGAGATATTACGGTTTCCACTTAGTAATTCTACGAAATCCCGATATGAAATTACAGTTGCAAAAAATACGGATCAGTCGTCAGTGTGTAGAGTGCGAATAATGCTAAGAGACGATCCATATAGTGCTTAACCACTGAAAAGTAGTGTTCAACTACCCTCTGAATATTGATCTCGTTGTTGAATTCAAAATTCAGAACACAACTGTATCATGAGTGATTTATGATGCTCAAGTTGAAGATTGGGTTTGTATCACACCTGATGCTATGTATGTCGTTTTGCTAAGAGAGTTCTGGCACGCTCTACGGCTTGGTCTACGCTGTTGAATGTTTCGAAAGTTACGGGTGTAAGGTCACTGAGCATTCGTGACATGATTTCTATACTGACCGGCGTATCGACAAGCAACACGGCAAACGCTTCGGGATATCTTTTCAAGAGATTCCACAGGCCTAACACATTGAATGGGAATGATTTCATCTCACTTAAATCAAGGATATGGACATAAGCTGAGATGCTTGCTTCTGTGGCGAGGCGACGTGTCTCATCATGTGATAATTCAATATTATCCATTGTCACATTTCCTATCCAATCCAAACGATAGATATCAGCTTCAATGGTTGTAATGATAATTGGCATTTGCTACCCGTTCAGGTTTAGTAATTTCTGCTCAAACATGATGATCTCACTAAAATGGAGATTACGGACAATTTCCATTTTAGTGAGTTTCATCTATTTTTTCAAGTTCATGAACTGATGGGACAGGGCAATCGCTTCAAAATTGAAATCAGTATCATTATAGCCCTTTGCAGGTCATAAGAGATATTGTATGAGCTACAAGTGACATGTTGTAACCTTTCTTGAATTATTATGAGCCAAGAAATGAACTTGGTGCGATTGCCCTAATTGATGGAAGTGGTGAAAAGAGTGTTTATAGCTGTTTGTGATTAAGTATCTTGAACTTGAAATTATCCGATTGAGACGTTTATAAACTCACAAATCCCCACTCCCTAATTGATAGATACTTAGTCTTACATCATGATCCTTATCGTAGCTCACGCTTTAGAATCTTATCAGTTGCCGTCATAGGTAGCGTATTTTGGATTTCTATCATGCGCGGATATTTATATGCAGCCATGTTTTCCCGCGACCATTCAATCAGAGCTTCCTCCGAAAGGTTAGCATTTTCTTCGGGAATGATAAAGGCTTTGATTTCTTCTCCAAGAGTATCATGAGGCACACCAATAACTGTAACTAAACTCACTCCGGGATAAGTTATCAAAACTTCCTCAATCTCACGGGGATACACATTATAACCACCGCGAATAATCATATCTTTAACCCGGTCAACGATGTATAGATAGCCTTCCTCATCAAAACGACCAATATCTCCTGTATGGAACCAACCGTTGTGGAATACTGTCTCATTCGCTTCCGGGCGTTGATAATAACCTTTCATCACGTTGTGACCTTTGACAACAATTTCACCCAACTCACCTTGTGACACATCTTTGTCTTCCGGGTCGACAACTCGAATCTGTACACCCCAGACAGGCAAGCCTATGGAGCCTACTTTAGATTTACCATCAAGTCTGTTAAATGATGCCACTGGGCTTGTCTCAGATAATCCATTGTCACATCGGATCAGATGATTGGAATAAATCATCAAGAGTTAAAGCCTTGAATTGAGCGCGAATTCGTCGCCGAAGTTCAGCCACAGACAAGTCGCCCGACGGTTCACAAACTCGTCGTTTGGCATGTCCCCAGTAGGGTTCAATGGGATTGAGCCAAGGGCTACGTTTGGGTAAGCAGTGAACCAATAAGCGCACTGCTCCAAGTTGTTTAGCTTGCTGGTTGTAAGTACGGATCCATTCACGGATGCGTTTAGAGCAATGCCAGGGGGCGTTATCCCAAATCAAAACCATGACTTTCTTACCTAATTGTTTCGCCTGCCGTAGTAAACGCACAATCACCCACCACATCTGTTCACTATTGGGATAGCCCTGAGCGAAATCCATCAAGATTTCACGGCTTTCCTGACATAACGCTCCAAAACAAGCGACCGCTTTGTTTGGAGTGCTGCGTTTGAAAGCTTGCTTGATGAGTTTGAGCGGATGAAGTGAGCTGGACCCATCCCACGTTCAGTCTCCCACAGTTCGCGCTGATCGGTTGCCAGTGCCATGCCTTCAGCCGTATCAAAAAGCTGTTCAATCCCACCACGATCCGCAACCTGAATGAGGTATTCTGCGGAACTATATGCTTTGTCCCAGTTACCGGGGACACAGGGGGCTAGTTGCGCTTCCATCTCACCCGTTTCAGGATTGCGTCCGAGTGATAGGATGCTGGTCACACAGCTCTCGCGGTCATCTTTATCGGGCTGGAAAACACCAATCCAATAAGCAGTTCCGGTGTCTGCGTCGTAGAAAGGTGGCGGATCAGCATTCGGGTCGAAGTTCTCCGCCTGAATACCAATGGCGTTCAACGCCTGAAACGCGGATTCATCGACTTCTGGTTCAACTTGAACTTCTTGTTCGACCACAACACCACCGAGTTTAATCGCTGTCTGAATCAGCGGGTCAATTGCCTCAAGCGGTGGTTCATCCGCCAACTCAGGAGCAAAGGCTTCCAGATCACGAACATATTCATATGCCACATATTCGGCGGGTTCTGCACCACGCCAGTTCTGGGGTTCGGGATTCATCTCGAATGCTTTGTTCTCAGCAAAATCAGGCACTTGCCAGGGGGCAAGTCCTTCTTCATAAAGCTGTTCCTGCAAGTCGTCGAAAGCGGCTTCTGCCTCATCCATGTCAGCAAAACTGGCAATCGGTATATAACTCCCACCCAGATCGCCTGTGCTGGCATCGGCATAGAGGTCAATTGCCCCGATTTCATAACGCACCTCTGCCATTTCTCCACCGCGATCCACACCAATCAAGCGTGCATCATGCCATGACCAGCTTTCATCTGGTGGTTCTGGTACTTCAAAACCCTGCAAACCATCCTGTGATAGCGGTGGCAGGTCGGGCATATCTCGCAGATCATCCGGTGTGTAGTCATCAGGAATCGGAAAGAGATCATAATCCGCTGGTGGAAAGGGATCGAAGTCCAGACCCGGATCATAGGCATAATCCCCATCCAGCGGCATTCCTGCCCAGGGATCATCCATATAGAAGTCTGGTGGCGGCTCCAGATTATCGTAATCCATTGGCGGTGGTTCGTAGACATCACTCATCGGCTAGTCCTCCACTGGATGCAGCACGAGCGGTTTGTGTTCGACATTGCGCGCATAGCTACATTTGGGATAAGCCGAGCAGCCCACAAATGTCCCATGAGAACCCTGCCGTTCGACAAGATCAGCACCACATTCAGGACAGGTTTCACCAATCGGCTTTGCCTGTGGTCGTGCCTTAATCTGTGTCAGTGTGTATTCTGTCGCCGCTTTCAACTGCGGCTGAAAACCATGCCAGAACGCCTTGAGTAAGTCACTACGGCTCAAGTCATCGTTTGCCACCCGATCCAGTGCAGCTTCCAGACGAGCCGTATATGCCACATCAAAGACCTGCGGGAAGCGTTCCACCACAAAATCATTGAGTTGCAAACCTGTCTCAGTCGGTTGCAGACGTTTCTGCTTGAGCGAGACATATTTTTTGTTCTTGATGACTTTGACCATACTTGCATAGGTCGAAGGTCTGCCCACACCGTCTTTCTCTAGTGTCTGTACCAGCGCCGCTTCGCTGAAACGCGCAGGTGGTCGGGTTTGCCCTTCATCAATCGGTAATTCGACCAGATGGAGCGTCTGTCCATCTTTCAGCGTCGGGACTGCGCTGCTATCTTCGACCTCGTTCTCGTCCACATCGTCCGGTTCTTCATAGACACGCAAGAAACCATCGAAGTCCAACACACGCCCCTGTGCCTTGAAGATCAAAGGAAAGGGCTTATCCACTGATTTGCCTGCATGGATCAACGCGGCTGTCACGGTATAACGGGCAGGAGCCATCTGAGACGCGATAAAACGTTTTCAGATCAGGGCGTAGAGCTTGGTGGCATCACCATCGTTTTCTCCAGGCAACTGCGATACATCGGTTGGACGGATGGCTTCATGTGCTTCCTGCGCATTTGCCACTTTCGTCTTGTACGCCGGAAGCTCATCAGGCAGGTATTGGACACCGTAATGCTCCAGAATGAAATGATTGGCACGCACTTGTGCCTTCTCATCCACTGAAACGCCATCGGTGCGATGATAGGTAATGTGCCCCTGTTCATAGAGTGTCTGGGCGAGTTGCATGGTCTTTTCAGGGGATAATCCCAATCCCTTTGCCGCGGCCTGTTGCAAAGACGATGTGGTGAAGGGTGGCAGAGGACTTCGCAGTTTGAGCGTTTGCCCCGCTTTATTCACCCAGAAATTTGCATTCTGAAGCAGACCGACGAGTTTCTCTGCCCGTTCACGGGCATTGAATTTGACATCGGTATCTTTAAGACGGTGTAACTTCGTTTCAAAGCGGCTGCCATCGGCTGCCAGAACCGCTTTCAGTGTCCAGAAACTTTCTACCTTGAACGCTTCGATCTCGCGTTCACGCTCGACCACCAGACGCAAGGCAACACTTTGTACCCGTCCTGCCGACAAACGCCCATTGAGTGCTTTACATGCCAGTGGCGAGACCAGATAACCGACCAGGCGATCCACAATGCGGCGTACAGACTGCGCTTCAACCAGTGATTGATCCAGTGGACGCGGTTCTGCCAGTGCTGCTTTGACCGCACTTTCCGTGATGGCACTAAATGCCGAGCGATATACGGGCTTATCTTTGAGATTGCCTGCGAGTGCGAGCAAGTGCCAGGCAATCGCTTCACCCTCACGGTCTGGATCGGTTGCCAGATAGACAGCATCTGACTCCCGAATGGCCTTGACCAGTTTCTTGACCAGATTACCCTTACCTGGTAGCACCTGATACTGTGGACTGAAATCCGCTTCAATGTCTACGCCCAGTTCGGTTTCGGGTAGATCACGGACATGACCGCGACAGGCTTCGACACGCCATCCACCACCTAAGAACTGCGCGATTTTCTTTGCTTTTGACGGAGACTCAACAATGACCAATTTCATAGATTCTGTTCCTCGATCCATTCACTAATTGCCTTTGGGTTGTCCAGTTGATTGACCAGTAGCCGTAACAGGTATTTCACCTGATGACGGTCTGTCGGTTTGCAACGCCAATTCGCGCTCACGCAAGACCAGCCACAGGGGCCACTCGCGGAAGGCGTGAAAGGCTTGCTCTTCGATTTGTTGCCAGAGGTGTTGGGTGTCTTTCTTTGCCATTTCATCTCACTCTCAATTCATGTCGTGGAGAAGCGTGCCAGTTCGTTTGATGTGGCACGGTTGACGAGATAGAAAATGCCTTCATCTTGAATGTCCAGCACAAAGTGGAAGCGTGGTAATGCTGCGATAATGTCTCGATGTTGCTGATTGAGATGCTGGAATGCGGCATCTTCATGGAAGACATTCATGCCCTGACGCTGGCTGAAAACCACACGAATCGGGCTGTTCTCAAAGACCAGTCGTGCTTTTCCCTCCAGAAAAATGGACATCTGTTGATACATCCCCAACTCAACAAGTAGTTATGCCGTTTGACTTAGTGCTTTATCCGGTAAGTCTCCAAACAAACTATCGAGAGTCGGATGACCATAAGACAGGTAGATGGGAAGAAACAACGCATTTTGAGACAGTTGCCTTGTGAACTCTGTGATATCAATATTTTGACTATTTGCCGGATACAGCACTTAGGCGACGTGGCTCAAGCCTTTACTGGTTCGCTTGCGTCGCGTTTTGTACATCTGGAAACTCAGTCATCTGACTGAGGCTTCCGCTTTAGATATGGAGGAGAAAAACAATTGGCTAAAGACAAACAGAAAGCAATTTATGTGCTGGTGTACTGTCCATCTGAAGGAAGTGATCCGCACAAGAAGTGGGAAGTCAGCCGATGGCTTGAACACCCTGCACTTGCTCCGCATTCAGGTGGCAAACGAAAAGTGAGTACGGCGGCTGGTGATGTTGAACTGCGTGTGCCACCGCTTGCTGAACGGAATTACAGAGTTCTGGGATGGGCATCGCAACGTATTGAACAACTGCACCCACGTCCTGACATGCTTTTGACAGATGATATGTCGGATGGATCCCTGCTCAGGGAGGTTTTGCAACTATCACTGTGGTTTGTCGGTGAAGAAGCTGGAAGTTCCCGGTGAGATTTTCGTTGATGATGTCGCATTGCGCCGTTTCATCGGGGCAAATGCAGGTTCGCAATATGTGGTTCGGGCAGGCATGTCCAAACATCTCGTACCAGCCATTGTCCAACTATCTGGTGAATTCCCAACCCATCGTCACTATAACTTCATGGGTTGGATGGAATTGGATGGCAGATGGGTCTATATTTCGCCACAGGATTGCATCACAGCGAAGGGCAAAATCGCTGAACCACCATCGGTTGAACTTGATACTCGCCTTCGGGATTATGGCTTGCAGGCTACCGGTTGGAAAGAGAGCCTGTCTGCCTTTGATGCGGTAACGAAAGTTCTACCACCAAGTCTAGCACCCAGTCTGATAACCTTCGCACTGCTTCCGATTGTGCAACGATTCTTTCCAGCCACAGCACCCCGACCAGCCGTTCATCTGGTGGGAACATCTGGCAGTGGCAAGTCGGAAATTGCTTCATTGCTGAGTAGTTTCTACGGGCAGTTCAGCCGCGATACACCACCTGCCCAATGGGGTGATACCATCAACACCGTTGAAATATTGGGCTATCCACTGGCAGACACCATTTTCTGGGTCGATGATTATAAGTCGATTTACGCCGATGAACGTACCTTCACCCGCTTTCTGCAATCTTATTCGCGTGGCATGGGGCGTGGGCGATTAACCCGTGAGGCGAAAATCCGTCACGAAAAGCCCTGTCGTGGATTGATCTTGTCTACAGGTGAAACGTCAGTGATTGCTCGTATGCTGGTACTCGAAGTACCGCCTTGGGAAAAACGCGATCCTACTGGGCAGGCATTAGTACAGGCGGAAGAACAGCGTGATAAACTGACAGGTTTCACAGCACACTTCGCATCATGGATAGCAAAAAAACTTGAAACAGGTGATTTGAGAGAAGAAATTGCCAATCGGTTCACCCAGAACATGAAGGGCTATCGAGCGAAACTCGCTACGAAATTGGGTAGCCAATCTAACACCGGACGAGTTATCCAGAACTGGTCAGTGCTGGTGACTGTTTATCAGCTACTATCCAAATTTGTGCAGGAGATGGACGAAGATTATTTACTTCCTGCATGGCAAGATGTCATCGTGGAAAGTGTTCGCTCCATGCGTCAGGAACGCGCCAGCGAAGTCTTTCTCGATATTCTGGGTCAGCTTCTCGCTGGTGGGCAGATTGTACTGGACGATGATATGAAGAATCCACATGATTATCCGTCCGGTGTAACCGTTGTGGGTTACAAGGACGATGATGCCATCTACCTGCTACCAGAAATTGCCTTCAAAGAAGTCAATAAGGTACACCCCTTGCGCTTTACGGTGACAGCAATCGGGATGCAGTTGAAGGAAGATGGGGTGCTGATACCAGGCCCGAACAACCTTAGCACGCAGAAGCGGGTTCGTAGTGGACGTGTACGATTTTGGCGACTCACTACCGAAACTTTGCTTGAGCCAGTTGAGACACCTGAGACGGGCAGTAACTAAACCGCAAAAACGAAACCTGAGTACCCTTATATGAGGTGAGCCAGTTGAGACTCTTTATGATATAGAGAGTCTCTTTTCTTTATACACACTAAATAAAGCTGGGATTGTCTCAGGTGGCACAGGTAACTCAGGTTGAGGCAATCTCGCTGAGTAATTTTCAAAAAATTCACACCCTATCCAAGTTGATTTTCTAGTCCTAAATTTTAGGGTGAGCCAGTTGAGACTCTTGTGCCATTAGTAGTTCCCTCCATGCGACATTGAAGGTAAAATATTTAAATACAACTACTACTCCAGTGACAACGAATCATTGAGATTGTAAGGTGCGGAATCGTTTGACAGCCAGATCCCGGCGATTCACTTCAAGTTTGCGGTAAATGTTTGCTAAATGTGATTTGACAGTATTGGGACTCAACACGAGTTGGTCGGCAATTTCTTGATTGGTTAATCGCTTTTCCAATAGACGCAAGATATCTAACTCACGGGTCGTGAACTCAATAATTGGTGTACAGGTGTTTTGCTCATTGCTTGAGGAGAGATGCTTACGCTGTTTTTCTACGTGTGATTGCAAATGTCTCAACAATACTTGAGTGTACCGCAACAGAGCTGGGGTAACCTTCTGTTCAGCTAACAAATGGGACAAGAGGGTTGAACAAGGTTCGTGCCAGTTAAGAAAATGGCGCATATACCCTTCCGTCTGTGTGTGGACTAATACCTTTTTCATTATATCAAGTGCTCGATTGTGTTCTCCTGTCCCATACAGGGCAATGGCATAGCCTATCCACAATTTATACCCTGGTTCAGTTCGTATCCCTTTGGGTGAAATTGTCAGTAATTTTTCATAGATCGAAATTGCCTGCTGGTATGCTTCCTGCCGCATCAAGATTTCTGCATATACCCAGTAAGATATTGATTGTGTTTGAATATCTGCCATGGTAGGATTTAATTCAAACCCGTTCATCCATGCTACTGCCTTCGCCATATCGCCATAATGCAACCAAATCCAGGCTTGGTAGGCAAGCACTTCAGACTGTGGCCAAAACGTAATTTGGGTTTCACCTGCTAATGTAACCCCTTGTGCTATCATCATTTGGGCATTTTCAGGTTGCTCAATACCCCCCAAGGCACGGGCAATCAGAACGTGAACGGCGATGAGATAGTTAACGCGGCCAAACTGCTCACACATCAGTTTAGCCCGTTGAAAATAACGAAGGCTCTCATGCAGTTCATCACGCTCGTACAAGGCATATCCAATAGCCATAATTAACGGGCTAATCGCCAAATTTGGTTGGGTTTCACCTGCAAGCACCATCTGTTCATCCAAATCAAAATCGACCAGCGTCTGTCTGGCAAGGTACAAGCCCTCGTTAAGCGCATCCGTAAGCATATGAATAAAAGCGATATTGCTGGTAGCCAGTAAAACAATAGCGTCATTACCAACCGAGTTCCCAGTGCGAATCGCACGTTCCGAAGCCACAATTGCTTCACTGGTATGTCCATTTGACCAATGATTGATACTAACTGTCAGCGCATCAAGACTTTCCCACCAGTCGCCCTCTGGCGCATGAGGGTTTTCTTCAATTCCATGCACAATAAGCCGAATTTGTTGCACTTCAGCATGAATCGGGCTGTTAATCGGTGTTGACCCTTCAAGATAGTTAAGCCACGCCTCCAATGCCATCACATCTCCGGTTAGCATCAGAACACGGGCGTAAGTCAACATTAGTTTAGAGTGTTCATTCAGAATCGCTTCCGGCAAACTTTGAATCCAGCGGATCAATTGTGTCAACCTGCCCTGTTGCAACAGCAACACCCCATTTTCCTGCAACAAGGCAGCAACTTCGAACCATTCCTCTGCCATTGTCAAATGGTGCAAACCCTCGCTCAAATGTTCCATTGCCAAATACCAGTTGGCGGCACGGCGATGTAGCATAGGGATGAGGTGCGGCTCCGATTTGACCAGAATACGCTGTAACGCTTGTGAAAAGAGGTCATGGTAGCGATACCAGCCATGTTCATGGTCAAGGGTGATGAGAAAGAGATTGTTATCTGTTAACTGTGCTAAAATACGGGTAACTTGCTGTTGGCTGAATTGAGTAATTTTGGACGAAAGTGCAACCGAAAATTTGTCGAGCAAAGCGGTGTAGAGCAAGAATTGGCGAACCTCCACAGACTGTTGCTGCCACACATGGTCAAAGAAGTAGTCGGTAAAATAGCGATGTCCTTTTTCTAGGACACGCATCGTATCGGTTGGGTCTTGTTCCATCGCCAGCAAAGCGAGGTTTAACCCTGTAACCCATCCATCCGTCTTTTCCACCAAATGATGAGTAATTTGGCTAGACACATGACCACTTTTGTGCAACAAGGTCTTGACTTCGGCTTCAGTCAGCTTGAGGTCATCCTGCCTTAACTCTGTCATATGACATTGGGTACGTAAGCGCCCCAGTCGCAGCGGAGGAGATGTGCGGCTGCTAATGATGAGGTGCAGACGAGCGGGGCAATGGGATAGAAAATAGACTATTGTCTCATGGATTTCTTCTGTGTCGATAAGGTGATAATCATCAAGAATGAGGATAAAGCTATAATGATTGGCTTGAATTTCATTTAGTAGCGTCTTGAGTATGGTGCGAATTGGTGGGAGTTGTAGACCTCGTAAACGATTGGCTGTATTGTGTCCGAAATCAAGTTCATGCTTCTGTATAGCAAGTTGCAAGGCAGCAACTACATAACGCCAAAACTGGTATAGGTCATTGTCCTCTTTTTCAAGCGATACCCAAGCCACACTTTCATGGGGGATTGTTTGCACCCATTCGCTTAACAGGGTCGATTTTCCATATCCTGACGGTGCAACCACGGTGGTGAAAAAGGGTCTGCTGCGTCGTTGGTACATTCGTTCCGGCACCTCTTTTTGGGGTCGCCGCAAGCGGGCAGTGAGGCGCTGGCGAAACACCATGCGCTGTGGAATAGCCGGGATACGTAATTTGGTAAAGAGCAGGGTATTGTTGTCATGTTCAATCGACAATTGAGCCTGTGGTGGGGTCAACGGCGATGTTGGTTGGGACCTTAGTTCAACGATTTTTGCTGCACTGCTTTTTAGTTTCTCTAGCGTTAGATCGGCATCTCGCCCAAGATAAATCTTTTTGAGCTTGCCGTCAATACGCCGATAGCCATACCAATAATAGCTGTTACGCCGTTTTTCACTCCTAATCGTCAGGTAATAATCAGACTCCTTGTATACGAATGATCTCAAATCACTCAAGGCACGAAACCATGCAGGTGAGTCAACGGGTATCCGCTTCTCATTATTCTCACCAACATAAAGATAACCATCGTCCACAATAGGAAGTTGTCTTTTCTGACTCATTCTTTGCTTCTCCCTTGTGGGTAACGATTCCGTTACCCAACATCACCACAAGTATAGTTGGGTAACAGTCTGATGGCAAGATTTCACCCACTTTTTCATCAAGCGGGTGATAGTCAATACCAAACAGATTTTGCATGATAGATATCATCTTTTGATTTAGCCATTGTTCTAGGCAATAGTTAAAGTGTTTATGTAGCTAGCGTTGCTACGCTCAAAATACTAACAATACAGTCTTTTGCAGTACACAAAATTATTAAAGGAGAAAAAAGGAGCTAATGTCAGACAATAAGTACATTATGTCAATAGATGCCGGGGGCACAATGACAGATACCTTTTTCGTGGATCAAAAAGGTCATTTTGTTGTTGGTAAAGCCCAAACCACGCCGGATGATGAATCCATTGGTTTTGCTAAATCATCTCAGGATGCCCTAAAATATTGGGAAACCGCACCAGAGGTGGTTTTCCCAGACACAATTACAGGCATCTACTCCGGCACATCCATGCTAAACCGTTTGCTTGAGCGGAAAGGGCAAAAAATCGGGATCATTGTCACCGCCGGTTGCGAAGATTATCTACGCCTGGAACGTGGCATTCAAACCTATTTGGGCTACTCCTATCAAGATCGCCTCAAAGTCATCACCCATCGGCATAACCCACCCTTGGTTCCTCGTGAACGCATCTTTGGTGTGCGAGGGCGGATAGACTTGTTCGGTGATGAGGTGATTCCCCTCTACGAAAATGAAGTAGAAGATGCAGTCAACCAGCTCGTGGCTCAGGGAGTCGAAGGTATTGTTATTAACTTGATATTCTCCTACGTCAATCCCAGCCATGAATTCAAAGTTAAAGAAATCGCTCAAAACATCATCAATGCCAACGGACACAGCATACCGCTATTCCTCTCATCTGAACTGTATCCGGTGATGCAAGATTTTGCCCGCCTCAACACGGTACTGGTTGAAGCTTATGCTGCCGAACCATCACGCGAACAGTTTGCCAAAATTGCTCAGCAGACTGAAGCCTATGGCGCAGGGTTCGATTTACGGGTAATGGCTTCCCACGGCGGTACCATTTCCACCAATGCCCAAGAGTTGGCTCGTACCTTGATCTCCGGTCCTATTGGGGGGATGGTCGGGGCGCGTTACATGGCACAGCAGCTAAACTATCCCAACGTGATGTGTTCCGATATCGGTGGCACTAGCTTCGATTTAGGTCTCATCACCGATGGCGAATTTACTATCAAAGCACAACCAGATATTGCACGTTTCATGCTCAAGTTACCACTAATTGACATTGACTCGGTGGGCGCTGGTACTGGTTCTTATGTGCGCGTCAACCCAATCTCCAATCGTATCGAAATTGGGCCGGACAGTGCTGGGGCGCGAATTGGCGTTTGCTATCCTGAAGGGGGTGTAGACACGCCCACATTATCTGATTGTAACGTCATTCTTGGCTACCTGAATCCGCACAACTTCCTAGGCGGCGATGTTATTTTGGACAAAGAGCGGGCGTATCAGGCAATCAAAGAACAAGTTGCCGACCCGCTCAATTTGGATGTCTATGAAGCCGCAGAAGGGGTGCTAGAATTATTTGAGGATCATTTACGCAACGAGGTCTATGCTCGCATCCACGGGAAGGGATATTCGCCAGAAGATTATCGACTTTTCTCGTATGGCGGCGGCGGTCCGCTGCATGTAGCAGGGTACACCAAAGAACTTAACTTTGAAGATGTGCTTGTGCCTGCGTGGGCAGCCGGTTTTTCAGCCTTTGGTTGCGCCTGCGCCGACTTTGAGTATCGTAATGATCGGACTGTCAACGTGCCAATTGCCAGCCCGGATTTGTCTCCAGCCCACTTTGAAGCTGGTTTTGATCTCTTCGCAGGTGCTGTCAATCTCTCATGGCAAAGTCTGCAAGGCGGCTTGCTCGGTGAATTTGCCAAGAGTGGTGTTGCCGCCGAGCAAGTGCAGTTTAACTATCACTTGCGTGTGCAATATGTTGGTCAATTAAACGATGTGGAAATCAAAGTCCCGTTCTCTCAAATTAGTTCCCACGATGATGTGAAGACAATTATCCAATTGTTTGAAGAGGCTTACGCTAAAATCTACTCGCGCTCCGCTTCATCGCCGGAATTGGGGTATTTGGTGACAACGGCCGTTCTCAAAGGTGTCGTTGGTATTGAAAAACCCCAACTACCCACCGATTCAATATCAACAGCCGCGCCGCCACCCGAAGCAAGCAAAGGTGTGCGCCAAGTCTATCGCCATGGCGAGTGGCGTGAAGCCCACATCTACGACATGGAAAAATTGCAATCCGGTAATAGATTACCTGGTATTAGTGTTATCGAATCTCCCTCAACTACCTTTGTTGTTCCTTTGGGATTCGAAGCTTATCTGGATGAACATCGTATATTCCATTTGCAGGAGGTGCGCTCATGACATTTGTACAAGAAGCCATTAAACCTATCGGTTGGAATGGTCAAACACTCAAAGAAATGCTGACTGAATCTGATCGGCAGTTTGCCGAAACCGGTCATTATTGCGGTATTCAAGAGCTACCTATGCGAGAAGAGAATCCTATTCTCTATGAAAAAATCTTCTCCCATCTGCGTGGTGGGCTGGTTAATGCTCGTTCAACTGCCCTCAACATCTCCGCTTCGCCTATCGTCAAAGAGATCGGCGAACTCTGCTTTGCCCTGTACACGCCCGAAGGTGACTCCATCGCCCTTTCCACCGGAATCATCGTCCATGTTCACACCATTAGCGATGCTATCAAACACATGATTCGCAACAACTATGAGAAGAATCCAGGCATCCAACAAGGGTATGTCTTTAGCAACAACAACTCCATGATTGGTGATGTCCACACCGCCGATGTCCACACCATAATTCCCATCTTCTGGGAAGATGAATTGATCGGCTGGGCGGCTGGCGTTACCCACGAAATTGACGTTGGCGGTATATCCCCCGGTTCCATGTGCTTTGGCCATGCTGACCGCTATGGGGATGGCCTTTTGATTTCGGCTGAACTCGTCGGCACCAACGACGAATTCCACGAAGATTACCTACAGCGTTGCCGTGAATCTGTACGTGCAGAAATGTACTGGGTGCTGGACGAAAAGACCCGTCTCACTGGCTGTCAATTGATTCGCGATCAAGTTTTCCGCACCATCGACGAAGTTGGTATCGATAACTACAAACAATTTACCCGCGAAGCCATCGAAGAAGGACGCCGCTCCTTCATTGGCAAAGTGCGGCAAATGACCTTCCCCGGCGAATATGAAGCTCCCGCTTTTATGGATGTGCCGTGGAAAGATGACCCAACCGTGCATCCACTCGCTCGTAAAGACATCCTGATGCACGCCCCGTTCAAAATGACGGTGACCGGCGAAGGGCATCTAGACCTTTCTTTTGGAGGAGCCAACAAGTGGGATTTCCACTCCTTCAATTGCGCTCCCTCACCGATGCAGGGTGCGATGTGGGTTTTGTTGACTCAGACGTTGTTCAACAGTGACAAAATCAACGACGGAGCCTATTTTGCATCCAACATTCACCTCCCCGTTGGCTCTTGGTGCAATCCCGATTTTGAGAAAGTCTCGACGACTTTGACATGGCTTTTCCTCATCCCCGGTTTTACCGGCATGATGCGCTCACTCAGCCGCGCCTACTTCGCCCGTGGTTTTCTGGAAGAGATTAGCGCCAGTTACCCGTTTACCTGCAATTTGCTGCAAGGGGGCGGCATCAACCACTTCGGGCAACCGTCAGCATTCACCAACTTTGAGCTATCGTCACAAGGGACGGGCGCACTCTATTACAAGGATGGTGAGGCAGCTTGTGCAGCGATGTGGAACCCGGAAGGAGATATGGGCGAGATGGAAACGTGGGAATTTCTGGAGCCGCTCATCTATCTGGGTCGGGGCATCAAGCCCAACACTGCCGGTCATGGCAAATATCGTGGCGGCATGGGTATGGAATCACTGCGAATGGTCTTTAAGACACCGGGACAGGTGTTGCTTACGGCTGGAGAGGGGCATGTACTCTCCAACTACGGTATTTTTGGTGGCTATCCCGGCAATTCTGGCTATCGACATGGTATGCACGGCACCAATATGCGCGAGATCACCAAAGAGCAAAAGCCATATCCGACATTGGATGGTGATCCAGAAGATTCACAAATGAGCAAGCTGGTCGAGTCCCAACAAGATGTCTTTGACAACCATCAACTTTCTGGACCACATCCCTACGGTGAATACGACCTGTATGGGTCGATTCAGCGTGGTGGGCCGGGCTTGGGCGATCCACTCGACCGCGACCCCAAAGCAGTTGAGGCTGACTTGAATGCGGGTGACTTTAGCACACGCTTTATTGATGTCTACGGTGTGGTTGCCGCTCAGGACGATGACGGCAAGTGGGTTGTAGACGTTGCTGCTACTGAGCAGCGTCGCCATGAAATGCGCCGCCAACGTTTGGAAAAGGCAATGGATACGCAGGATTACATCGCACAAGAACGTGAGCGGGTGTTGAACAAGGATTTCATTCCGCCAGTAAGGAATATGTACCAAAGCTCGCTGTCTCTCTCGGCAAGCTGGCGAGAAAAGTTCTATAGTTTTTGGAATTTACCAGAAGACTTCACATTCTAAAAGGAGCGATGACAGATGAGTACATCTTATGATAAAGGTACACTAAAGCAGTTGAAAGATGGTCTGATATCTCATGATAAAGCGCATCAGATGCAAAGCCATTTTAAGGATCAAGATCGCTTTCAGAAAATGTTGGACGTATGGCAGGAGACGGTTGACTGGGACGACAGAATCTTAATGCCACTGGCAGAACATCTATTTGTAGTGTTGAAGGAAGATGGTCGTTGCATCATCAAATCCACATGGGGGCATGAGTATTGCGAAGCACATGAAAACTGGAAGCTACACGCCAAAATCTTTGTGCGCGACACCCCTGAACTCATGAGCGAAATCTATCCCAACTTGATGGGCGCAGATACCGACTGGATGCACATCCGTGAATATTTTGACCCCATCAGTGGTGTTTTGCTGGAAGTAGAAGCCGTTCCACCCGGTTATCCGATCATTCATGATTTCAAGCCTGATATTGACACCTTCTATCGGGATTGGCTGGGTACACCTTTACCCTGAAAAATGATAAGTGGTAGGGAGTGAATATCCATGTGTAAAAGATTTGTCTAATCTCCGAGATTGGACAAATCCCATCCTAGAAATTCCCTGCCGCTACTTATTGGGAGTTTAAAATGCAATTATCAGATTATCTTGATCAAGGAGCCTTTTTAAATCCAGATGGGGCTTGCTTTATCACAGATGGTGATGTCATGACCTACCGGGAGGTGCAAACCCTTTCTTATCGCATTGCCACTGGCTTGTTGGCAAATGGCTTTGATAAGGATAGTAAGTTAGCGATTCTTTCTCCCAATAATCCCCTAGCATTCAGTTGTGTCTTGGGGTTATCGCGTGTGGGGGCTACCTGGGTACCGATTAACCCCCGCAACGGCCTGGAAGAGAATCACTACATTCTGGACAACTTTGATTGTTCAGCTCTCTTTTACCACAGCATTTATGAACCCATTATAGAAGCTTTGCGCCCACGTTTGCCCAAATTGCAGTTGTTGGTTTGCCTAGATAAAGCGGGAAATAGTTCCCCGGAGTTTACCGATTGGCTATCTCAATATAAGGACAACCCAGTTTCTGTGGTTACCAAAGGTGATGATTTGGCAATTCTGGCGGGTACAGGTGGTACAACGGGCAATCCCAAAGGGGTGATGTTGAGCAATCAAAATGTTGAGAGCTTCGTGGCTTTGTCATTGATGTGTACTCCTACTGATGAAAAACCCGTTTATCTGGCTCTGGCTCCGTTAACTCACGCTGCGGGGATTTTTGTCTTCCCTGTCTTGGCTCTAGGAGGAACGACAGTTATTATGCCTGCACCTGATTTAAGGGCATTTTTGAGCCATATTGAAACTTATCGGGTAAGCATGACCTTTCTGCCACCGACAGTGATTTATATGTTGTTGGATCATCCGGCAGCAGCCAGTACCGATTTTTCATCGCTACGCTATTTCTGGTATGGAGCAGCTCCGATGTCACGGGAAAAACTAAAGCAGGCGATAGAGCTGTTTGGGCCGGTGATGACCCAGTTCTTTGGACAAACGGAAGCACCCATGCTCTTGACACATCTTCCTGCTAAAGAACATTTTATGAGCGACGGGGAATATGCTGAACAACGCTTACTCAGTTGTGGTCGCCCAACCCCGTTGGTGAAGGTTGCCATCATGAATGACGATGGCGAAATCTTGCCCACAGGTCAACGTGGTGAAATTGTGGTGCGAAGTAGTCTGGTAATGCTGGGCTATTACAAGAATACAGAAGCAACAGACGAAGCTATGGCACATGGCTGGTTGCATACAGGGGATATTGGTTATTTTGATGAGGATGGCTACCTGTATATTGTTGACCGTAAAAAGGACATGATTATCAGCGGTGGTTTTAATATCTTTTCGGCTGAGGTTGAGAATGTAGTGTTGCAGCATACATCTGTTCAGGATTGTGCTGTTGTGGGTGTCCCCCATGAAAAATGGGGAGAAATCGTCGTTGCTGTGGTGCAACTACGTCAAGGACATGAGGTGGAAGCACGGCAACTCATAGATTTCTGTAAAGAGCACATCGGCAGTGTTAAAGCACCTAAAAAGGTTGTATTTATGGATGCTTTGCCCCGTAGCACCATCGGCAAAGTGCTAAAACGCGATATTCGGCAAGGGCTGTCGGGTATAACAGAAGCATTTGCGCGAGATTGATTTGTTTTAGCAATACATAACGAGTTTTGCAATAAATATTATATTAAGAGGGGAAATATTAGATGAGATTTCAAGATAAAGTTGCTATTGTAACAGGCGGTGCAAGTGGATTTGGTCTAGCTTGCTGTCAGCGATTGGCAAGCGAAGGTGCCAAAGTTGCTGTGGTAGATCTGAACGCCGAGGGTGCCGAACAGGTAGCATCGGATTTGGATGGGGCAAAGGCATATACTTGCGATGTTTCCGATGCGGAAGCGGTTGCCAGCTCGATGCAGGCAATTCATGCTGACTTTGGTGCCATCAATCTTGCCATCAACAATGCCGGTATTGCTGGCGATCTGGTTGGAATCCATGAATACCCGGTTGAAGTGTTTAACAGGGTGATTGCGATTAATCTCGCCAGCGTGTTCTACTGCATGCGTAGCCAAATTCCACTTATGTTAGCTGGTGGCGGCGGGGCTATAGTTAATATGGCTTCGATTTTGGGCAGTGTTGGCTTTCCGGGTGGGTCAGCTTATGTTGCGGCCAAACATGGCGTGGTTGGTCTCACCAGGACAGCGGCTATAGAGTATGCTGAACACGGAATTCGCATTAACAGTGTGGGACCTACTTTTTCCCCGACACCGCTGGTCGCCGATGTTCTGCCTGAAGAAATGGCACCGCAATTGATCGCTATGCACCCTATGAAGCGACTTGTTACCCCTGAAGAGGTTGCAGCAACAGTGCTGTTTTTGCTTTCTGATGATGCTTCAGGCACAACAGGGAGTTATTACACGGTGGACGCTGGTTGGACAGCACAATAAGCTCATAGACAAATAGGAGAAAACAGATGAAACGGTTAGACAGAAAAGTTGTGATTATTACTGGCGGTGCGGGCATGATTGGTCAGGCGACTGCCAAGCGTTTTGTTGAGAAAGGGGCTTCTCTCTGATGTCGATGAAGCTGCTTTGCAAGAGGCAGTGCAGTCGTTTGGCAGTGAGTCCGTCAGTTATTTCGTCGCTGATGTGACCAAAAATGGCGATAATGAGCGACTGGTCGCCACCGCGCTGGAACGGTATGGTCGTTTAGATACATTCATCGCCAATGCCGGCATAGAAGGGGCGGTTGCGGGTATTCCAAACTATCCAGAGGAGGCGTTTGACAAGGTGATGATCGTCAACGTGAAAGGCACGTTTTTGGGTATCAAGCACGCCCTGCCGGCAATTGCCCAACATGGCGGCGGCAGTATCATCATTTTGTCATCCATTGCAGGGTTGATGAGCGTACCCGGCATTGTCGCCTATGCGACCAGCAAACATGCCGTCATCGGCTTGATGCGCACAGCCGCCAAAGAGGGGGCAGAATTTGGCGTGCGCGTCAATACCATTAATCCTGGACCCCTGGAAAGTCGCATGATGGATTCTTTGGAAGAACAGGCGGCTCCCGGTGCGTCCGAACAAGCCAAAGCTGGTTTTACTGCCCTCGTTCCAACGGTACGGCACAGTTGAGGAAGTAGCCGATATGGCTGTATTTCTTGCTATAGTTTTTCAGAAAACGTTCAAGACAGATTGTAGCAGAGGGTCTCAGACCCTCCACTACGGAAAGTCCGATTTATTTTCTGAATGTCTATAGCGACGAGAGCCGCTACTGTACAGGGTCAACATTCTCGCTCGATGGCGGTATGCGTGCCTAAAAGTTTTCGAGTTGCGATATATCAACGATATAGCATGCGTAGGCATTGAGCGCGTTAGCGAATTATATTGGGAACTTGGCTAGTTGTATCTATGCCAATGAACTCAGCAAGTTGGTTCTATTGCATATGCCGAATGAAGCATGAAATCCGAAATGAAACACCAATTGATGTCCAAGAATTGATGGTTTATTCTCGCACCACGCCGACGCGGCGATTGAACAACACGGGCACCTCCCAGTCAAACACCGATGGCGGTACGCTGGTGATCATTCGTTCCGAATGGTACCACCGAACCACCACCTAAAAAGCCTCCCCATAGTTGAAATCTTAAGAAGCTGACTGATTCTGGTCGGCTTTTTTGTTTTGACTGGCGTCCCTCCTCTGTGCTGTCCCGTGTGGATGAGCGTTGTGCTCATCCGTACTGGACGGTTTCCAGTGTGATGAGGAGATATCGTCATGTCTGAGTCAGCTATTTCCAATAAAATTCGTGAATCAATTCAACCATTCCGCAAAGAGCGTCTCTACCAGACAGGCTGGGCAGGAGAACTCAGCTTTGCAGAAATCCATGCCAATCTAATCCCCAATATGAACCGCCTGTTGCGCTACTATCGTCGTCCAGTAGCTTTCATTCCAGACATTCTTCAGGAAGCCTTCATGCGCCTGTGGTCAGATTTAAGTCAAGAACCAACGATGCTGACAAAAGCGAATAAAGGTGATGCACTGCGGATGGTACTGGATCGTACACCCTACTTTGTGCGTAGAGCAGTCAGTCGTGAGGTCTATCTGGATGATTTAGCAACGCGCAGTGGTGATCCAGATGAATTTGTGATTGAAGGTTATGAAGGTCGTTATTATAAAGAACATTCTGAATTTTCACGGGCAGTTGACATCCGTATCGACTTTGAACTTGTCATTCAACAAATGGCTGAGAAATACATGCACAGCCATGCCCATTTGATTGCACTTTACTACATCACAACTGAAGTCCGTCCCGATGATGCCGCAGAATTAGCAGGTCGCGGTGGCACGAAGAAAAGTTGGTGGCTGACCAGCATTGTCAAACCGATGCGTGAGGAATTGGCAGAGTTGCTGGGGGTGTTCGTGCCCACCAAGCTAGATTGGAAGAAGAAATACGTCAGCGGCGATGAAGCTCCATTCTGGGAGGTGGTTGACAAATTTAAAGGTCGTCAGTCTCATCGAATGGTTGAAGTCATGTGTGGCATGGCTGAACACGAGAATTGTAAGTCAATGGTATCTCGACTTGACTTGCCAATGCACATGATTCACATGTACCGACGGAAGGCACATGAAGAACTTCGCAAGGCGTATCGCTGCCCCGCATAAGGAGCAGTTTTCGCTTCTATGGCTGGTGAGCAATTGCCAGTCATATGTTTTTGCTAGCCCATGACTGATTTGCTCTATGATATACTCAGGTTAACACTTGTAAGGATATGGTGTGTATGAAATATAATTGGAATCGGCGATGGATACTTCAAGGTACAAGAGAAGATCAGGCAACCAACTTATCAGCTCTCGCACAACGTTGGTTTTCGACCAATAGTCAGACGGCAACTAATAGCTTTTCATTGGAAGAGCTTTCAAATATACCTATCGTAATTTTGCTGGGTGAACCAGGTATCGGCAAATCTAGTGAAATTGCTTCATATTTTCATCGTGCTAGTGCAGAAAAGTCACAAGAGATTTGGAAACTCCAAGAATATCCTCCGAACAATTTTCGTGAATTCTTCAATCAGCCGCAATTTGCATCATGGAACACAGGTCAGTCCCGCCTAACTATATTCATCGACGCATTCGATGAAGGGTTGCATCCACCTGTGAGCTTGGGAAGGGATTTAGTAGAGACTCTGTCAGCCCATGCTGAACATCTAGGCAGTTTCCATCTACGAATTGCATGTCGAACAGCAGATTGGTCAGAAGACACATCTGTTAGATTAAGGAAACTATTTGGTGAAGACAGTTTAATCACGGTGGAACTGGATGCTCTCGGACAAACAGAGATTGTTAGCGCTGCTCATGAACATGGAATTGATGCTTATCAATTCCTTGAGCAAATTGAACAACAGGCACTCGCTCCATTAACGTTAAAACCGATTACATTATCTGATTTGCTTACGCTTTATCAGGCAGGCAATGAAGCTTTGCCCGCAAACAGAAACGCCCTATACCATAGTATGTGTCGTCGCCTTTGTGAGGAGCATAATCAATATCGTGATGAAAAGGATCGGCAAAGTAACTTCACGACGGATGAACTGTTCGTTGAAGCGGCACGTTTAGCAGCAATAATGTTAACAACGAGACAATTGACCTTGTGGACATTATCTTCGACGAAAGACCTGCCTGACGGCGCAATTGCAATTAATGAGTTACACCATGGCTCGTCTGCAGAAGAAAGGCTTACAAGAGCCACACTTCATACAGGATTCTTCGTCTCCAAAGGACCTAATCGACTTGGATGGGCACACCTAAGCTATGCTGAGTATTTGGCAGCCTTCCATATGAACAGCAATATGCCGTTGCCTCAAATAAAGAGTCTTCTTGTTCATCCAGATGGCAACAAAGTTGTACCTCAACTACGCGAAGTTGCTGCTTGGATTACCACAATGAACCCGGTATTTTTGGATTTTGTAGCTGATCTGGATTCTGAGGTACTTATTCAAAGTGATCTGATCGTTGAAGATACGCAAATCCGCGAGACGTTGACCACAATATTACTTGACCTATATAATCGCGAAATTCTGATAGAAATACCTTTCAATAGTCATATACGATACCGCAGACTAAACCATCCACGCTTAGCAACACAACTTATCGATTTTGTGCAAGATTCCACACATAACGAAACATCTCGATACGTAGCTATAAGCATAGCCTATGCAGGCGAATTGCAAGACGCAGCCGATGGTTTAGTAGCAATGGCATTAGATCCCAATCTAGAACATAACTTACGCAGCCATGCAGCCTATGTGGTAGCTCGCATTGGCAGTGAAACATCAAAATGCTTATTGAAGCCTCTGATTCTCGGTGGCGAATTGGATTTTGATGATCAACTTAAAGGTGCAGGTTTGATAGCAACTTGGCCTCAGCACCTTACAACCACTGAGCTATTTGAAGCACTTACACCACGCAAAAGGGAGAATTTTGGTGGGAATTATAGCATCTTCTTGCGGGCTGAGATATTTGATAATGTTGACGTGACTGACTTGCCTATAGCATTGCATTGGGCAGCCAACTTCATCGAAAAACACACTGATGCCCATCATCATATTGACTTCACAATGCAGGGGTTGATAGATGAAATCGTATACCGAAGCTGGGTGAACTTTGATGTTCCCGGTATTGTCCAAGCACTCGCTAATCTAATTCTAGCCAAAATCGCACAATATCATCCATTATTTGGAAGTGATCGTAGACAATTGGAGGATCAGTATCAGAAGGTCGTAGATGAATTAGAACAGGATGAAACCAAACGTCACAGACTGCTCATTGAAACCGTAAATCTCGTAACAAATCCCGATTTCAAATTTCATGTTCTTAGATACTCTATTCCTCTGCTACTTGATGCAGACCTAAGTTGGATTCTAAGCCTTCTTGAAAATGAGGACAAATCTATTCCAAGAGATACACTTTTGAGATTGATTGAAGCAGTGTTTCGACGTTGGAATAGCAACCACATGACTGAAATGGCATTGGCAATGGAACGTACCGATGTATTATACGAGATGTTTCAGCAGTGGTTTTATGTAAAACTCGACTCTGAGTATGCAAATGACTTGCGGCAGGCTCATAAACGAGAGCAAGAGCGTGAAGCCCAACATCAAGAGATAGAAAACCGTAGACAAAGACAATTAATTGATCCACCGCCCCTTATGCGTTTGGAAGAAGTGCTAAACCATTGCGAACAGGGCGAGGTGAAAGAATGGTGGCGAACCAACATTTGGCTAGCGGCAAATGATTATGGTGGTTTCAGTGACTGGTACGGTGACATTCGCCAAATGCCAAATTGGGAGCAACTTGATCATATCACCAAAGAACGAGTGCTTTCTTTGGGTGTCGAATTTCTATTTAACACCTCGCCTGAAACTGAAATGCACTTGGGACAATATTTCTCATGGCGACCGACTCATGCAGCTTACCGAATTCTATTTCTGTTATATGACGTTGGAGCCGAAATACCGATAGCCGTTCTTCAACGATGGATGCCTGCAATTGTGACGTTCCCAGACCATTTTGTTAGAACGGGACATCAAAGGCACAATCAGTTTCTTGCAATGATGTACGAGAATGATGGACCAGGTTTCAGGTCGTGTTTGAGGAGTTTTTTGGATCACTGGCACACCGACTTGGATATCGGAATCGTTGAAAATTACCTTATGCGCTTTGATGGTTTTTGTGACGACGATCTAGCTCAAATTCTTGTCGAGTATCTAGATGACCCTCAAATCAAACCAAAACACTATGCAAGTATTCTGAATTATCTTCTTCAGAAACATCTGCCTGTTGCATGTCTTCGAGCAGCAGATGAATTCCTCAAACTCCATGAAAAGTATCACATTATAATGAACCAAATCCCTTTACTTTGCTCCTTGCGAGTAGATGCCTCTGTTTCAAAACTACTCTTAGCAAGATTTATCCAAGCAAAGCTCAAAGAGGCCTCCAATAGCCGAACAGAATCTGCACGCTTCGCTGCGATCCTAATCGTCTCACCTGTTCATGACAATTGGTGGTACTCAATATGGGACGTTATTCAGACGGATGTAGACTTTGGAAGGAAGATAATTGAGACCGCATCGGAAATTCATGATGATAGGAGGGTAGCACGAATAGGTTCCCAATTGCCAGAATCAGAAGTAGCTGATTTATATTTGTGGATAGCCAAGCAATATCCACATGAAGACGATCCTGAACTCAATGGATGGGTATCACCAAGACATACGGTTTCGGACTGGCGAAACAGCATTCTAAATCAGCTCGCTGAACGCGGAACATCTGAAGCACTAGTTCAGCTAGAGCGGATAGCTGAAACATACCCTAACTTGTACCAATTGAAGCGCTTACAGAAGTTTTTGCGAGATCATCTCTATAAGAATTCTTGGCATCCACCACAGATTTCTGATTTGCTTGTTTTAATGGACAATAACGAGAAACGGTTTCTTCAGACTGATAACCAGTTACTTGATTTGGTTATCGAGTCTTTGGAGCGTCTTCAAAAACGGCTACTGGGTGAAACACCCAGTGCAATTGATTTATGGAGTGTGGTCTCAAGCGAAGAAATCTGTCGCCCAATGGATGAGAATACACTTTCAAACTACGTTAAGCGCCATCTTGAGCAGGATTTGAAAGAACGTGGAATCGTCGTGAACCGAGAGGTTGAGATCCGGCAAAAAGAAGGAGGGAAGGGTGCAGCAATCGGTGAAATCCCCGATCTTTACGTAAGTGCTGTCAGCCAAAGTTCACAAGATAATGAAATGAAACAAATTGTAGTATTGATTGAGGTTAAAGGTAATTGGCATGATGAACTAAAGACTGCGATCCAGACACAACTCGTTGAACGTTATCTGCACAATAATGATAGGGCTACTTGTGGATTGTACCTTGTTGGATGGTTTAACTGCCAACAGTGGGATCAGAAGGACTACCGACGTAACTCGGCATTCAGGAATAATTTTGAAGAGCTATCTGACGAGCTAAATGCTAGGGCGATGTCGCTATCAAATGCCTTATTAGATGTGCGTTCATTCGTTCTAGATGCATCTTTGCGAGATGATGTTTCACAATGAACTGTAGAATCAATCTGATGTTTCAAGATACGGACTGAAATCCCTCTTTCAGATCCTGTAAAACTGCAAAGCCAAATCCGTAAAATTTCAAAAGTTAGGTATCCTCACTCTGATATGCTGGTCTTGAGTGTAAAACCAGCGTATACGAGGAAACAATTGAAGTCAGATAATGTACAGGATGCTCAAGCGAATAATGGAACGAACCTGCTGGGTGTCTCGCGGACATTGCTCAGGATCGTTGCACAACTGCCCAAAAGCAGGTATAGTGAGAACAAGTCAAACGGACATAATCGACGACAGGTCGAAGAGCGGGAACTCAACGACCTGCCTGACCCCGCGAGTGATGAAGCCACATCGCAGGGCTAAGACGCATTGTACACCATGCGCCTTGCTTCTGCGTAGTAACTCGTGGAAGCAGGGCGTTTTCAGTTTAGATAAGAAAGGAGAATGGCAAACATGGTAAGAACACTCAAGCGTCCTGAAACCGCGTCGATTGATCCGTATAAAGCCCAACCACTCCCGTTAGGTAAACCTGTATCGGTTTACTACCGCCAATCCTCAGAAGGTCAAATCGGGAACATCTCAACAACACTCCAGACAGTGGATATGGTCGAACACCTCATGACGCAGGGCTGGCAACGTGAGCAAATCCACATGATTGATATGGATGGTGGCATTAGTGGTCAGAAGAAAATCAGTGAACGCCCCGGAATGTCGCTACTCTACGATCAAATCGAAAACGCTGAAATTGGTCTAGTCGCCGCACAGGATGTAGATCGTTTCTTCCGTGACCTCACTCAGATTGAGACTAATATCTTCATAGATGCCTGCAAACGCAATAATGTTCAGGTACTCACGCCGAATTTTGTCTATGACTTCGCTCATCCAACACAGGGGCGTTATCATATGCAGATGTTCCGTGACCACGCCCAACGTGCCGCTGACTTCATTGAATATCATGTGCGTGGAAGATTGGTGAAAAGCCGTCACTGGCGCAAAGAACGCGGAATGTGGGCAGGTCGCAAGATCACCCCGGGTTTCATGGTGGATATGCGTGAAACTCTTCCAGATGGTACTCGTAATCCTGATTGGCGCAAGTACAAACGCTTTGATGTTTACACCGATGTGATGCTGGCATACTTTGAGTTATTCCGTAGCAACGAGGGTAATCTCAAGCAGACCTGGGAACAGATCGAGGCAGAGGGCCCCTACTTCACTGAAATCACAGATGATATGGTTCCAGCAGGGTACAAAGCCACCGACCATCTGAAGCGTCGTTTGCATCTCACAGGCTACTTGACACCCTCCCTCAGTGGACTCCAGCACATGCTCATCAATGTTGCTTATATCGGTCACTGGATACACAAAGGTGTCATCGTACAGTGGCACAACCATGAGGCTATCATCCCCAATGACCTCTTCATGTATGCCTTCAACCGCATCTCCAATGTGGATTTCTACGGCGAACCCAATGAGCAATATGTCCCCTACCGCCCGTGGACACGCCACAACAAAGCAGATCGTTCCGAACCACCGCCGACCTATGCTGACCTGATTTACTCGGATGATATTCCCGAACATCCCCATCATCGTCTTTGTTCGAGGTGGAGTGCAGGAAATGGCAACTACAAGTATCAGCTTTACCACACCTATCGCTCAAATGTCTGGAACATCAATGCCGCTATCGTCGATGGAATCGCGGATAAACTGTTACTGGAACGGCTGAAGGCAACAACCATCAACGAAGAAGTATGGCAGACCGCCCTCAGCAGTGTCGATCATGGCAACCATGCCGAAGTCCGACGACTGGAAGCTGCTATCAAACAGTCGGAAGCCTCGAAAGAAAATCTCATCAACAGCCTGACTGCCCTATCACATCCTGAGATGGTGGAACGGGCAGAAGCACGCTACAAAGCACTGGAACGTGAAGTTGAGGTCTTTGAAGAGGAACTGGCACGGCTGAAATCCGGTGAGAAGAAACACACCCGACTGGCTGAGGCAAAACCTGTGCTAGAGATGGTCATTGCACGCTGGCAGGATGTTCCCCATCAAGAACGACGCAATCTGTTCGAGTCGTTTGCAACCCACATCCATATCACAAAAGTTACACGCCATACCAAGCACATCACGGTTCACTGGCGCGATGGTTCGACTTCCAGCGACAGCACCACACACCGCAGTCGAGATTACTTCTGGGAAGAAGAAGATATTGAACGTTTGAAAGCGATGTTTGATAACAATGTCGATCAGGTTGAAATCCTTAAAACATTCCCTGACTATAGCTGGAAAACACTCACTGAGAGAATGCGTTATCATTCTGGCAAAGGCTGGTGGAAATCTTACACAGGCGAGAAGAAATATGTTGCCAGAACAAAGTGGGCTGATACGGATGAAGCAAAAGCCGAAACTCAGGTTCGCAAGCACAACAAAAATAGAGCATCAGCACAAGTCATGACGAGTGAGGGCTGTACTGATCGATACACACCAGCTTTTTTCTGCGTGTACGGAAGGTCTTCGCCGCTTCAATCAGGAAGTCCAATAGGGACGGATGACGCATCAAGCGATAAACCTCATCCACCGCGATGATGCGGGGTTGTTCGTCGATGAGGCTGTCTCGGCGAATAGCAGATAGCACCTGTGTGTATGCCAGCGCCTGCAAGATCGGGTCACTTTCCAATTCGTGGAAACTGAAGACACGGGGACGAATCCAGTCCCTGCCACCGCGTGTCAGGTCAATATTGGTCATGCCATTAAGGAAACTCGACCACGGACCAGAACCGGTACAGAGCCCTGCGATTTCATCTGCCAGATCGCGGGCAATATGACGGATGGCATCCTTGTCGCCCAATCCAGATAAGACATCGCAGACCACATCACAGGTCGGGGTGATGTCCGGCGTGACCTTCTCCAAATCAGGAAAGCCACGATAAAGTGTTTCCAGTGCTTCACCCAGCAGACCACGTTCCAGATTTTGACGCTGACCACCCGACAATGGACGACCCAGTACGGTTTCATAAATGCGGGCGGTGTGGGATACCTGCTCAATCAGCGTTGGAAACATCACATCCTGTGGGTTGAGTCTGGTTGCCTTCGCGCTCATCACATACCAGGGCAAACCGAAGGCATCAGCGATGTGCTTGCCATGCCCCATTGGTTCCAGCAGGTCAAACGGAATGCCGTTTTCAGCAAATTCACGGGTGAGATAGCAGTTATTGGCAAATGTCTTGCCAAAACCTGAAGTCCCTACCCAAATTTCATGGGTTGCCCGTTTATCGCGCCATGAATTGTGGAAAACCGGATAAGAAGCACCAACCGCTTCGCCACGTAGCACACCATCTGTGCCAGAGAGTTTGCGATAGCCTAATGGCGAGAGCATCAATGCCAGTTCACGCGAGACGACGGGCCAGCTTGTATCGGGTAGGGCGATCTGTTTGGTACTTTTTGCCGCAAAGAAACCCAGACTACGTGCCAGCAGTTCACCCACTTCATGGCGTAAGCTGAACCATGCTTTTGTTTCATGAATGACTGCCTGCACCCGCTCACGCAGGGTATCTAAGTCATCTGCCGCGATTGCGATACTGAGTTGCACCAAATGGAGTGCATCTCCCGCATTGATTTCCTGCAACGCCTGACGACAATCTGTGACACGCTGTACCGAACGGCTATCCTCGCCACGCATCCCAGAGAGATGCACATCGTAAGCCTGTGTGATGCCTTCCAGCGCATCAATGGCACTGTTACGCTCATACGTCTTCGGAATATCCACTGACAATGCCAGCGGGAAATTTAGTCTGAGCAGTGGAGGCAGTGGACGAAAGAAATTCCATGCGGAAGGGGCAAACTCAAAGCTGTTCAGCACTGCCCAGAGTGGACGACCACCAGGTCTGCCAACGGGAGCCAGATGCCAGAAAGGTGTATCCCGAATTTCGTATTTGCCCTCGAACAAAGCAGGCCATACACCTTCAATAACAGGTGTATCAAAAGATGAACTCATACCACCCGCTAATGCACGCGGATTTTGTTCACTCCAGACTGCCATACCGCACAATGCACGCTGGTATTCGGCACTGTCATCTAACTGCTCGTAATGACGGCGATATTCCATCAGGAGCTGCGCTCGCTGTGGGTCTTTTGTTTCACGCGCTGTGCGGGTCAGATGATTGATTTTTCGTCCAATGTGGCGGGCATCTGCCAGCAAACAAAGCGTGCCGGGCTGTTGAGCGTCCGTAACCAGGTAGCAAATCGTGCCTGCAACGATTGCACACCTTCTTCGGTCGCGTGCAGCATGATGTCGAAAGGTTCAATCAGGAAATGTGCGTACTTTACTCACGGATAGTCCCTCCTTTAGCGGTTCATCGACAAACACCAGCCCATCTTCCTCACGGGCATGGGCGAAGGTGATCCACTCGCGCAGGTCGATTTCCAAGGTCGCCGGAGGGTGCCCCTGCGGGTGGCGCGAACACCCGTGCCCCGTCCAGCCGCACCAGATCGGTGGGCAGTTCCAGCGCCTCGGTCAGCCGTCCGATGGGACTGCGTGGGAAGCGCACCGCGATTAATAGCAGCGTGCCGCGCAACCGGTACACCAGCCGGTTCCACAACGGAATGCCGCCACGCGGTCCGGTCAGGACGACGATGGCAATCCCCGTCACGACCGCCACCGGAATCGACCAGCCCGGCACCGCCAGACTGAAGAGGGTGTAGGTCAGACCGCCGCCGACACCCGCCAGCAGCAATCGCTTGAACGGGATGCCGAATAGCCTTTTTCATCGCGCAGCAGCACGTGTGATTTGAAATCTGCGGCCACTCTTGGCCCTCCTTATTGAGGCGCAAAATACGGTGAGGTGCGCCTTGGACGACGCGCCCCACCCTGAACTGACTGATGGATGGTTGGCTAGGGGAAGGTAGATGAGGGTGGTGACACTGGAAGCGAAGATGACGAAGAGCAAACCCATCACCACCTGGTTGGCGGCTTTGGGATTGTCTTTCTTCCAGTCGCCCAACCAATCGGCCATGACGACCCCATGTACATTACACCCAGCCCGATAAAGCCAATCACGGCGATCAGCGGTGCGATGGTCTGTGCAGCAGTCTGCACATCCCCGAAAAACTGTTCAATAGCGGTAGCGAGATCCAACGATAAATCCTCCTGAACGGGATACATAAGGGTGTGGAAGGGGTGGTGTGGGCAAGACCAGCCTGTGCGCCATGACGCTGTATCTTTCAGTGTGTGGGGTCATCCGGCACGTTGAGGATGCCCGTTACCACCGTGTTTCCTGACACTCTCAGCGTATCAAAGTCAGGCAGGCAAACCGTCCGATTTTTCCAGTTTTAGCTTGGGAGTTTTTCGGGTTTTAGAAGCAAATTTTCAGAATATTTTTGGATTCAGAGACAGTTTATTCAATCTTATACATTTCTAACTTGCCTGAAATCAAATATCTCGAATATAATCACATATGATTAGTCACATATGACTATATAGCGATAGGAAAGACAATGGAACGCAAGCTACTTGTGCTTGGATTGCTCATGAATGCGGAGATGCATGGCTACCAGATCAATGAAATGATCGAAGCTCATCTCGGCACAGGCATCCAGCTTAAAAAATCATTAATCTATAAATTGCTGAATACCATGACAGATGACGGCTGGTTGACCTATACCGAAGAACAGGAAGGCAATCGTCCGCCACGACGGGTTTACACGATCAGCGAGGCAGGTGAAAAAGCATTTCGTCAATTGCTGACAGAAAGCCTTGAGGATTACAAACCGGCAGACTTCCTCGGCAATATCGCAATCGGTTATCTCGATATGTTGCCAACAGACGAGTCGTTACCCCTGTTATTAAAACGGCGACAGAAGGTCGAAAACCTGCTCCAGGCAACACTCGATTTAGGGACACACCCCGGAAGTCATCAACTCATCATTGATCATCAGGTTCATCACCTGAAATCGGAGTTGGAATGGATGAATCATGTTATCGAAACAGTGAAAGGAACAGAAAAGAATGAATAGCTATGCAGTTGAAGCCAGGAATCTGGTGAAGCGATATGATGATATAACAGCAGTCAAAGGTGTTGATTTATCGATTCCAACGAACAGCATCTATGCGCTTTTGGGTCCCAACGGGGCAGGCAAGACAACGACCATCTCGATGTTAACCACATTGACACAACCTACTGAGGGTAAAGCGGTCGTTGCTGGATACGATGTCGTCAGCCACCCTGACAAAGTCAGGCAGCGTATTGGCGTGACATTTCAAGAAACGGTATTGGATGATGCCCTGACAGGACGACAGGTGATGACCTATCACGGTCGGTTATATGGTCTTTCAAAAGCACAACGACAAACAAAAACGGAAGAACTTCTGACATTGGTCGAACTCAATGAAGCGGCTGACCGAATTGTCAGAACCTACTCTGGTGGTATGAAACGTCGATTGGAACTTGCACGGGGTTTGATGACCGATCCAGAAATATTGTTTCTGGATGAACCGACACTTGGACTGGATCCACAGAACCGCACAAAAATATGGGATTACATCCAAGATTTGAAGCAACGTAATGGCTTAACACTACTCTTGACCACGCACTACATGGACGAAGCGCAACAACTCGCAGACTGTGTAGGCATCATTGATAGCGGACGCATCATTGTTGAAGGCTCTCCCGATGAACTCATTGAGCAAATAGGGAATGATGCAATCACCTTATCAGGATGTGGCAATCGTGACGGATTCTTAGCAAAGATCAATGAACTTCCCTTTGTCGAAGCGGTGACAATGACGGAAAGTATCACACAACTTGCAGTTGATTCCGGCAATCGGCGACTGGCTGAGGTCGTGACAATTGCCAACCAAACAGATTTCACAATTGCCGATATATCAGTGGCGAAACCAAGCTTATCGGATGTCTTTCTCAAATACACTGGACGCGAGTTACGCGACCGCTAATCACAGGAGGAGAATTTGATGAATGCAGCATTGACACTTTGGCACAAGCAGATGAATAAGGTGAGTGGTGAGGAAACTTTCGGCCTGCTGATTCAACCCATACTCTGGGTATTGCTCTTTGGTGTCGGTATGAAGGGGGGGATTGGCACAGCGATGACCGGCGGCGAAGACTATATTGCGTTTATGGCACCTGGTATCGTGGCATTGAGCGCACTCGGTGGTGCTATCGCAGGTGGCAGTGTGTGGTTGGATGAACGGTTACGCGGGATTGTCAAGGAATACATCGTTGCGCCTATTCCTCGACTCAGTATACTGCTAGGCAACGCCCTGACGATTGTCACCAAGAGTCTGTTTCAAGCAGTGGTTATCTTCATCGTCGGTATGCTTATGGGTACACAGATTGCGAGTAATCCACCCGGATGGTTCGGCGGTATTGTTTTAGTTGCAGGCTATAGCATTGGCTTTGCTGGCATTGCTCTGGCACTTGCCAGCAAAACAGATGACTCCGGAGCGTATCATGCCGTGATTTTCCTGCTCAATTTGCCGCTTCTATTTCTCAGCAATGCGCTGTATCCCCTATCTTCTTTACCACAATGGATGCAAATCGGTGCCCGTCTGAATCCCACGACGTATGTTGTTGATGGACTTCGACAAATGGTGTTGCAAAACGGTGACCTGTTAGCAGGTGGAGAGCTGATCCCCTTATGGCAGTGTTTCGGTGCGATTATTTTATTTGCTGTGGTTGGTATGTGGCTAGCCTACATTGCCTTCCGCTCGACAGTTCAATAATCAAAATATTTAGGCAAATTCCAAAATACATAGAAGGAGCATCTCATGGATTTACAATTGCACGGTAAACGTGTCATGGTCACAGGCAGCACCAGTGGCATCGGCGAAGGTATCGCCAAAGGGTTTGCAAAAGAAGGCGCAACTGTGATCGTCAATGGTCGGCGTGAGGCAGAAGCCAACCGCGTTGTTGCCGAGATAAACGCAACAGGTGGTAAAGCAATTACGGCTGTTGGTGACCTGTCTACTGACACAGGTGTAGATGGAGTTCTCAAACAGATTACCGATCAATTGGGTGGTTTGGACATATTGATAAACAATGCGGCAGGTGGCGAACACCAAAATGATATGGAAGCATCCGCCACAGTCTGGTTAGACAGTTATAACATCAACGTTCTGTCGATGGTGCGCCTGGTTCAAAAAGTGTTGCCCGGTATGAAAGAACAAGGTTGGGGACGTATTGTCAATATCTCCAGTGCAGCGGCAGTACAGCCATCACCCGGTATGGGAGTTTATTCGACGACCAAAGCGGCGGTTAACAATCTCACTGTAACATTGGCACAGTCGATGGATAACGACAATATCACAATCAATACAGTGAGTCCTGGTGCGATCATCACCCCGGCAATGGTTCAGATGGCAGAAGAACAGGGTATGGCGACCACTTGGGACGAGGCTGAAACCGCGTTTGCAACAATGATGCCATCCTCATTCCCTTTCAAACGCATGGGGAAGATTGACGAAATTGCAAATGTCGTGATGTTTCTGGCAAGCCCACTTGCCAGCTATGTACATGGCGCAAATTTTCGAGTTGATGGTGGTTATGTACCAACTGTCAACTGACATAGTTGCTTTTATGAAGATGCAGGCAGATAAATCTCTGCCTGTTTATTGCTTGATTGAATCAGAAATGTACCGCATACGCCACATAAAATCTACCACACCAGGCAACTATCGAGTAAGTTGTATAGCAAACCTATAGTCTCCCGCCTGTAATGCCCCAAATGGTTCACCGCTCCAATACCAGATCAGTATGAGGTCAACTGCCTGTTCCGGGAACAATGTGAACGGTTGTAATCCTTCTGCCGGATTGCGTGGTCCAGGCGGATCGGGAGCATAACCCAGAGATAGCCAGATATCATCTTGTGTGAACGTAATTGCATCGGACTGCCCGTTATAGATTCGCAGTCGGGTTGTTACCTGTCCTTCAACTGTGGTTACAGATACCAGTCGTACATCTATGCCATCGTATTGAACGGTGACTTCTGGCTGTTCTAGTGTGAAACGAAAAGACACCATCTGCCCATTGTTGCTGGCAATCACCACGCGACCACCGGGAAAGTCCTGTGGTACAACAAACGCCAATGAAGATGACATACTAGCAAGGGCTGGAATATCCAGTGGCAGTACCCCATAGCTGACATACTGAAGCAGGGCTGTGTTCGGGAGATAAACTTGTCCCCCTGCATCAATCAATTCAATACGCCACAGGTTGGTGTCAAGCGGTTCGGTGTTTGCCGTGACATCCAGATCGAAGAGTAACCCTTGCTGTCCCGCAGGCACTTCAGGAACGTCGAGAATGGTCTGTAGGTTTCGCAACGAGAAACGCGCCTCACGACCCAACTCAAGTGCTGAACCCAGCTCTCCCTCCTGCACGACAGCCCTCAAACCCAGTAACTCACCGCCGCGCGACAGTTCCTGTTCAGACGGATAGGTTGCTGTAATCAATGTGCGTGTGCCTGTTGGTAAAGCGTCAGCATCTGTTTCGCCAATCAAGAGCAATACTAAACCGGGTCCCACCTGACGGAAGATGCGTGTATCACTGCGAAGGACTTCGCTTTTCGCCGCAAATTCGTACTGTAATACGGCACCCGTGTTCATCGTGAGATGAAAGACAGCCCCTTCTGAAATCATGTCAAACAAGGACTCGTTGTCCTCCGACCAGGGAATACCGATCACTGGACGCACGGACATGCCATTCACAAAGGAAGCAATATCGGGGTTGGGATCAAAGTTCCACTGTGCCGCCTGTACTTCACGTCGCTGTACGACCCAGACACGCGGCGCAGAGCCATCAGGCAAAAATACCTGTAAATTGACAGGATAAGCCACCGCTCGATCCGAATCACCATCAGTAATGACATCATCCTGTGCTTCCAGTGCCAGTGGTGTAGGTGTGGGGCTGACTTCCGGTGTTGGGGTATAGGTTGCTTCCAGCGTCAATTCAGGCATCTCACTGGCGTTGCCCCCACTGAAAAGACGCATGACGACAACCAGCACAAATACCAGCCCCAACGCGCCCATCGCCATCATGACTCGTGAAGATGGCTTTCCTGTTCCAGATTGTGACGTATCATCTCCAAGTTCTGGCAAGTCGTTTTCGCGAGCAGCAACCTGCACACGCTCCGGTGTACGCGCCCAGCGTGACCCGACGGGTACTAATGCTCCGTCGATGTAGCGTCGCAACAATTCTGCTGCCACCTGTCGCTCAAGATCATCCGAACCAATTGCACCTGCATTACGTACTTCGCGGTCATATGCCGTCCGGTATGCCTTTTGTCGCTCGGTTGGCACTAGCTCCCACAACGCCTGAAGTTCCTCCAACGACAGGGCTTGAAGGGCTTCAACGTCTTTGTATTGTAGTGTTTCAATCACCTTGATTGCCTCCAATCACGTTGCCACTGCCACCCAGTGACGATTCTTTTTTCATGGCATCGTCGTAGCGCGTGTCTTTCCCTGCCTCGATATTGACCTGAATATCGGGCTTAACCGTCACATCCGGTTCAACCGTAATGGGTGCTGAACTTGTTGGAACAGACATCGCACCAAAAGCAACAATTTCCTGCGGCAGCATTCGCGCACTGTGTTCCAGTCCATCGACTTGATCCCGTGCCTTGAGCCATGATACGTTCTGATCGGTTTGAACCTGTTTATCCAGCAGTTCACGAGTCTGGGGTTGCATCTTGCCTTCTGGAGACGACTGTACTTCACGCACAACCTGTTCGGTTTGTTGCTGGCTCAATCCCATACGGAGTGCCTGATCGACGAAGATGCCAAAGCGAGCCAGATCACGCTGAATGGCTGAACCTGTACCTGCTTGTGATTGCAATCCCATCACCTGTGCCATTTGTTCACCAACTTGTAGATGATTGACACCCGTATTGGCAGGTTGACCCGTTTGGTCGCGCTCATATTGAACCTTGCCAACAACATCGCCCATGACACCTGCCACATCGGGAACCCCCGAAATCCGTAGTTGCCCGACCATCATCTGCATTTGTGCCGCTCGTGCTAGCAGATCAGCGGTTGCTTCCAGGCGAGCAGCTACCTGCCCCAGACGATTACTATCGCCTTCATTGTTCTCTTCCATCATGGCACCGAGTGGAGATGAAATGCCTGTATTGGAACGCATCACATCCGAGAGGTGCTGTTCCATTTCCTCGCCTTGCATCTCATCTGCGTGTTGACTGCGTTGCTGGCGACGGTCATCGTTTACATCATCAGCTGTATCCCTTGTCGGTATCGGATCAGTCGGTGTGGCTGTACTTATTGGCGTGAACATCCCCGTGCGTTGGCGATGAGCGGGTGAAAATCCGCTAACGGGTAGCATTTCACCGTCCGCAGTGGCGGCATCATCTTCAATGAATTCAGGATCGACACTTCCTGGATTACGACGACGTGCGCCACGCGGCACTGTCCAGTCCTTCACCCACTGCTGGAACGAGCATCGGGCGATTGAGAATACGTCCCTGATCGTCATATTCAGCGTTATCGGGATTGCGGTCTGTCAGCAACATTGTCCCGACCATCGGTCCGGTAACACGTCCAACCACAGGTACGTTTCGTGCAACCTGGCGGGTGATACTGCCTTCAGTAAATTGTTCCGCTGCTTCACCCAGCGAGGTATTACGAACACCGGGCAGATATGCCAGTGTGCGTGCTGCGCCACTCAAGGTGCGTGAACCACCAAAACTTACACCAGCCGCCTGCGATAGGGTCGCACCGCTTCTCAGAGCAGTCATGCCTGCCAGCGCTCCTGAACCAACACTGACCGTTGCCGCCGTAGCTACCGCACCAGCCCCTGCTGTGGCAATGGCTGCCGTACCGGGCGAGATCATCACACCGCCGGTTGCCTGACCCATTGAGTTAAAGAGGCGATTGAGGCTGTTCCAGACCGCTTTGACCCCTGACCACAGAACGATTAGCATGAAAATCAAACAGATAAGCCCCACACCCAGCACAACCATACCGTTGCCAGCCGCCGTTCCAGCCAGAAAGAAGGCAACCACCAGCGATTGCACCATCGCGATTACCACAGTTTGCACGATTAACTCAATCCACTGATCAATAATGGATTTGGCAATCACTTCCGTTTTCTTGAAGAAGGCAAACAGGATTGCCATGCTAAAAGATAGAAAGGTCAGACCCATCGCAATCGAAATGAGCAGGTATACCATCTGTTCAACAACACCAAAGATCACCAGAGGCCATGCCGTCAACATCCGTGAATGAGATGAAGAAGCCATTGCGATGGAAGCAGTGCGTTCAGCGTCATCCAATGTGTCAAAATAATAAGGTGAAACCACGACATCGAAATATGAACCGTCGAAGAACCATTCCTGTGGCACACCACTGATATAGTTGCCTGTAAAAGGATGGAGTAGATGTGCAGGACAGCCAGGAGAGTACAATGGATAGGCGAATCCCATCACATCGGGGCCGTCTGCCCGAAGATAGGCTAAAGCCACATCCAGACCATCAATCGTACCTGCTCCGGTTGCTCCGGGTAGATACACGCCCAGATAATCACATAGTGGACCAAGAGCCAGATCAGTAGACTGCACCTGATCCAGGGAACTGAATGTCGCCCCTACGTTATTCTGCAAACCTTGTAGCGTACTGAGATAGAAATCCTGAGCAATATTGGTGCGAAAGTCATTCATCCCCTGAAAGAGTGAAGGGCCCAGCGCAAAGAACAATGCACCTGCCACATACCAGGTGACCGCACTACGGAAGTTAACAACATCCAGCCGTACCAGTGCCGCCAGCATATAGGTCAAACCCAGAATAATGAGCGCAATCAGAAAAGCGAAGCTCAGTGCAACACTCAAACTGGCATTGGTCTGTTGAATCAGCGGTGCAAACGCATCTTCGATCAACCAGCGGTTGATGGTTTCGACGGTGTGCCCCATCAGAATCAGACCTCGTAACAAACTCCAATGGACTTCTGCCAGACTGAGGATGATGTTGTAGTAAAACGTGTCGATTGCACGCATCAAATCGCCAATAACGTTCAATACATTCCCTCCTTAAAGATCGCTGATGTCGCCTGAACAATATGGATTGTTTTGATTTGCCCAGTTAATCGTGCCACTACCATTGGTCACAGTCGGATCCATCTGGAACGTGAACCGTGATGCCTGCCCCGTCGGCGCATATGCAGCAAAACGGAATGTGCGTGTTTGACCGGAATTCAGTGTGTAAATATCGACATCAAACGGCACGTTGGCTTCATCTGCTGCTTCGCGGGTAGCGAACCAGATTCCACTCAGGTTGCCTGATGTTGTGCCAATTTCACCCAAAAACATCTGGGCACTGGGGAATACTTCGTAATCCGCTGTGCCGATGTTCTTGACTTCGAGTTCCCACGTATAGATGCGTCTTGCAGTACCATCTGTATCTGGACTCGCTGGATAACTCGTCACATTCTGTAAGCGGAAACGCACGCCATTCTCGCTGGTTGAAGAGCCAACAAAAACCGCATCTCCCACATAAAAGTCAGATGGAGGCATGATGATGTAGGGAGTGGGTTGTGGACGTGGGGTTGGTATGGGTGTACCTGCCAATACCGTTGACGTTGGTTCGGGTATCGGCGTTGGACACGCATAAACTGGCGATCCCGCCAGAGGTGTTCCACAGGCTAAGACTGCTAGTAACATCATGATGGGTGCTAGCAATACGTAAAAGGGATGCCATACACGGCTTGTTTGACACTGACTTCTATTCATGAATTCACCTGTCCTTATGGAATTAAACCGGGTTGATTGCCGGGTTGAAGCAACAATGTAAAACTCGCCTCGGCATGGCCGCGTCCACCACCATTACGGCTTACTGGAATGTCCCACACCGTACCGAAGTACGGCACAACAATCCGCGCTTCAGCCGATGTAACAACCTGCAATTGGGCGTATCCACTGCTATCTGTGAATGCCTGTGCGATCACCCGATTCGTGCCTACTTCAACTGCCCTCACCGAGATACCTGCCACACCTTCTGCTGGATCGACATCACGATTACCGTTTTCGTCGTAAGCGATGACCACGGATACACTCAGAAGTCCGGGAGCAATAGGCGTGGCTGTGGGCTGGACTGTCGGCGGTGCAGCAACTAACTCAATACCTGCGGCGGGTTGTGGAATTGGTGAAGGTGTTGAGCTAACGGCAGGTGGTGGAATAATCAAGGTATTGGCTGTTCCACGAAAGACCTGAATAGCATCCAGTCCGACAATATAACCCTCGCTGGCAGAATTCTTGTTTTGTGAAATACGAATGGTAAGGGTATGGCTTCCTCCACCGACGAAGTAAACCTGTGTACCGGAAAATGAAAGTTCCGTTGCATAGGCATCTATTGTGTCTATCAGCACACCATCCACGATCATGTCAAACATACCCATATTGCGTACCGCGACATAGCGAATCCGCAACCCCTCACCCTCAAAATGGAATGTGACCGTACTGCTGGTGTTTTCCGAGCGATGGTATTGTCCCTGACTGGCTTGCACGATCTGACGCGGTTGCCACAGACTGCTATATTGCACCAGTGGATGATCTGACTCAAAGCTATACCAGCCTTCATAGGGTGGCGCTTCGTTAGTGGCATCTGGTAGAGGTCCCATTGGCTGCGGCGGTGCGGGCAACAAAATTGTGCCGGATGGGAACAGGGTTGGCGTTGGTGGCACATAGACACCGGGCATGACCGCTTCAATATTTAGTAGGCGTACATCGAGCGTTGGAGTCAGTGTGGGCGTATGCGTCGCTGTTGGCGTAGCAGTCCATGTTGGTGTTGCTGTTTGGGTTGGACTGAGCGTGTGTGTTGGACTCGGTGTAATGCTTGGTGTTGACAGAAATGGGCTTTAGCCCGCCGCAAGCCGCACCATTTTAATGGTCGCGGTTAGGCGATTTTGTGGTACACTCTACTTGTCGTACAGAAGCAGAATAGGCTCAGACGACAGGCAAGAACCAGATCGGACGGGTCTGTACAGCATAACGTAGAGGTAGCTAACTCATGCGTGCTGTAGAAGCTGCACGACTTCTAGTCGTAGCAGAGCGTCACGTAGGCGTAAGCGATGGCAATACAAACAATGTTGGTAGAGCCGCAACAGTCTGCTATTGTGTTTGCTGGATCAGCCAGATTGCAAGACTCCCCGTCACCATACACAGGATGAACAGGAACAGCAAAATCAGTTTGTGGATAAATCGCATACACCATCTCCGTCACACAAAGATTTGTTTGAGTACAAATCCATCGTAACGGTGACAACGCAAGCAACCCTGTAGAATTACCAGTTTTGAGGAAGCAGTTTTTCAGGATACCGAAGGAAAATTACAGCCTATTTTGCGGTTTTATCGCAGTGCACGCATATATTCGGAATAGCTAGCGTTCCGATTCCTAATGGGATATCGAGAGGCACTCGATTGCAAAATCCAGCGCATCTCCAACTGTCAAAGACTTTCCATTCTCAAGTAAGGCTGTATAGCGTTTATCGCCGAGGCTTTTGCGAAGGTTTGCCATTACTTTTTCGACGAGTGCTTGCAACTGGGGTTCTGGTTGCATCGGGTCTTTCTCACGAAGTAAGGTTGCACATCCGATAATTGTGGTAGCTACTTCGTTTTGCTCACGATGGGAACACAAAAAGGCTGTACAAAATAATGCATTGACTAAAGCGGTTGAATACTTCCAACTGTGATTCTCTGCCAGGCTAAGAAACTCACGGAGTATGTGGCGATGTGATGGTAGGGAACTACGTAATCGTTCTGTAGCAATATTCAAATTCTTTTGCAGGATCGCTGTATGAGCAAGATAAGACATTGAGTCGGTCGCAGCGCGAATATTACGAATCTCTTCATACAAAGCCATAGCTTCCTCGAAATTGATCTCGGCTTGTGCTAGATCACCAATATACAAAGATACTTCACCCAGACGAATGATCCAGTCTGCCATACCCACACGACTGCCATTTTCACGCATAAGGTGGACGCATTGACGTATTTGGTTATAGGCTTGGTGGAAGTGTCCTTCTTGAAGGGCTATCCGTCCCAAATTGCCAATGGTATAGATACTCATTATGCCGTGTCTGGATTTGTCAATTTCTAATGCCTTGTGATAGAAGTCTTTGGCCTCGGCATAGTGTCCACTGTCACGTAAGCGATCACCAAACAAACAGTATGCACCGGAAAGTCGTCCATCACTCATGGGATGATGCCAAGCTTTCACTAATGGGACAAACGTTTCAAACCATTTTCGTGCATCATCAATATTGGACTCCGCTTGCATTCGTTGCTCAGCAACGGCCATTTTGGTCACAGGATCATCAAGTTCTTCCGACAACGACCATGCTCTCGAACTAAACGGAAACGCTTCCTTGTAGCGCCCCTGAACTGCGAGAAATGTTCCTAACTGGAGCAAGCCACGACATACCCAGATTGTTTTCTGGTCACCTGCCGCAGTGAGTGCCTCTCGATACCAGTACTCCGCTTCCTGCCACAGCCCTCTTCGTAACCAGGGTAAGAATGTAGACCACAGCATACGAAGCGCAGTTTCCGGTTTGCCATTATCAATTGACCAGCGCAGTGCTATTTGACAATTACCCAGTTCTCTCTCTGCACGCTCGAACACCGGACCATCACCATTCTCTGAGGCGAGAATGAGCACATTTTCACAGAACTGGACATAGGTCTCGGCATGACGTTCATAGGTTGCAGTTTCTAACCCACTTTCTCGTAATTTCTCAGCCGCATATTGTCGAATCAGCTCATGTAAATCATAACGTCCATTGCCAGCGGGGCGTACCAGCGATTTGTCGATCAGCACACGAAGACGAGGCAGATTTGCCCCTGCAACAGCTTGAGACTCGTTGACTGTCCATCCGCCGCGAAAAGCAGATAAGCACATTAATGTTTCTTGCTCTTGTTCAGACAGCAGTTTCCACGAATAGTCAAAAACAGCACGAATACTACGGTGACGTTCGGGAATGTCACGCATGTTGGTCGCAAGAAAATCAACATCACGCTGAATGCTCTGTACAATCTGTTCACAGCTCATGAAGTGCAACCAGCCTGCCGCCAGTTCCACAGCCAGCGGCAGATTCTCGACTACTTTGCAGACCGATGCAGCTTCATCTTCCGATACAGTCAAATTCGATACAGCCCGTTGCCCACTTTTATGAAGAAGTTCTATGGCATGTTCTTGTGCCATCTGTGGCACATTGAAAACCCATTCACCATGCAGATTTAGCCGTTCACGTGATGTTACGAGCAGTTTGATATTTGGTGCTTGATCCAGTAAACGAGTGAACCAAGCAACCTCATCTCCCAATTGCTCACAGTTATCCAGAATTATCAATATCTTTTGCTGTCTGAGTACATTGAATAGCTGTTCTTCATTTGTGAGGGATAGATTCAAGCTACGAATAATGCTTGTTGTGATCGCCAATGAGTCATTGGCCGCAGCTAACGGGACAAAAACCGACCCATCTTCAAATGTTTCATTAAGTTTATAGGCACTTTCGATTGCCAACCGTGTTTTGCCGATTCCTCCTGGCCCAACCAATGTCAGCAAGTGACAGTCAGCTTGCACCAGGGTACGTTCAATTTCAGCAAGTTCATCTTGCCTTCCAATAAATGGAGTGGGCGGTGTAGGTAGCAAAGTAGTGCTCTCAGTCTGCTCCCCTATACTCATTCCTGCTAACGTATCGATTGCACGCTTTCCTCGTGCACAGGCAACAAATCGCTCGCGCCAGTTCGCAGGTACACTCAATCCATCCGCAATTAACTCTGCTATCTCAACAGATGGTCGTCGCTCATCGGATTCAATCTTTTTGATGGTCGCAACCGCACAGGCAGCTTGCATGGCTAATTCGTGCTGTGTCAAACGCATTTCCTTACGTCGTTGTTTGATCCATGCGCCAAATGAATAAGTCTCAATCAAATGTGTATCCTTTTTTGTATCCCTCGCTGTCTACCCATTGTAACCCCGAAGGTAGACCAACGGGAACACCTTGCCTGATTAAATAATGTCATATCAGAGCTTATAGGGAGAAACACCATGTTCGCAGTGAAATCACAATCTGAAAAAACATTAAACAGGAACTATTTATCTGTCGTACCGCGTACCTGTGAACTACAAATTGTGTCTGCAACCTTAGAAGATTGCGATGTTGTGTGCCAACTCTTCGGTGAACTGCACAGTTACAATGCCTCGCTGGATGCCCATTTTGCACTGTCCGATGATTGGGAAGCTATTCTCCGTGAAGAATTCATAAATACTGTTCACAGTTCAGATCGTATGTGGCTACTGGTTAAAGATATGGATGAAGCGGTTGCCCTGCTAATCGCAGGCGTTCACACCGATTCACCGCTGTTTCGTCATCGCCAATGGGTTGAGGTGCAGGCCGTGTATGTGGCAGATAGCCATCGGCGTATGGGAATTGCCCGTCGCCTGCTGGATTGTGCCTATGCGTGGGCAGAGGAATTGAATTTGTCCCGTGTCCAACTCTATGTAACAGCAAGCAACGTTCGCGCTCAATCCGTCTATGAGGATGAAGGCTTCGCAGTTACACAGGCAATCATGCGCAAAAAACTCTAAGAACACCAGCGCAGACTTTACATGAGCTTATTTTCTGAAAGGAACAAACAATGTTACTAGAAATACTATCTGAATCAATCTTTGTTAGCCTGACGACTTTCCGTAAAAATGGGAATCCGGTAGCGACACCATTGTCAAAACTCGCAATATACGATGATAAACTGTATCTGGTTACGGGGGCTATGACAGGCAAGATGAAACGTCTCAAGCACACAAAATATGTTCAGATTGCACCTTGTAAACACGACGGGACAATTACAGGTGAAGTCGTGGAAGCTGAAGCACGAATACTAGACGAAGAAGTGGTTCAAGATTTGTTCAATTCGGGAATCTTGAAATTGAACCTAATCATGCGCTTCTTTAACTTCCTGCGAGTCTTACGCGCTGGCGGTAATGTTTATCTTGAAATATCAACAACACAAGTTAGATAGGATAGGTTACTTCTGTGGAATTCAATCGCGAGGGTAGATAAAGCCTTCAGCAGCAGCACGCTGAATGAGGTGTTCATTCGTTTTTGCACCAAAACGTCGGCGAAGTTTCTCACGCACCCAGTAGACACGGTGCTTGTCGATGCCCATATGTTTACTTATTTGTCCAGCATGTTCCCCGTGTGCCAGTAGGTGCAGAACCTGGCGCGATTCCGGATCAAGACGTTCATTGGCATTCGGAGATTGCATAGCAATGAGGTATTCGGCGTTTGCGGTTGGCGACAAATATGGACGATCCAACATCACGGTATCCACAGCCGTTATCAGAAGCTCGCACAGATCATCACTTTTGTACAGGTAGCCTTTGGCACCTGATGCGAATAAGTCTCGAATCAGTAAGCCATCTGCCAGACCACCCATGACGATAATCTTCACAAGCGGGCGTGCATCCTTGAGTGTTTCAACGACAGTCAATATATCAAGATTGTGAATCCACTCACTCAACACAACGAGATCAGGTTGCCCATGCTCGATTACTTGCAAAAGATCATCCATACAACGTGCTGTGCCTACAATCTCGAAGCGGTGATCACCGTCTAAAACCGACTGTACACCCAAAATCATCAAATCTGTGTCATCCGCAATGACAATCCGTATTGCCATAAAACCCTCTCAATTCCAATCTGCGGTTTCAGCCAGCGTACCATACTTGCTGTATCCATGTTAAGGAAAATTGAGACAAAAAATGGGCGAACTTTGCCCACATTTGACGAAATTTTTCAGTTTGCCATGTGGGTAATGTCATTGATCCTCGTCATCAAGCAGACCCTGCTCTCGTGCCGCATCAATCAAGGTTTCAATTGTCTGAACATCCAAAACCTCGCGTAGCTTGCCACGCGAGCAGTATACGGAGCGCGTTGAGACTTCCAATTCAGCTGCTATGCCTTTGACTGTCAATCCGCGTGCGGTCAAACGCAACACATTCATATCAATGGATTTCAGGTCATTGGCAACATAGAGCTGGTCAGCACTGGCAAGTAAAGCCATTGCCTGTGAGGACATGGTAACAACATCGCGAGCAACCAGTTCGATGCTTGCCAGCAAGTTGTTAGACAGATCATCGCGAAAAATGAACCCCCTGGCACCCAACTGCATTATCCGTTTGATGTGTAACACTTTGAGCTGGTTGCTAATCACAATAACCCGTATCGCAGTGCAGTGCGTTACCAGATATTCCATCCGTTTCTCAACAACACTGATGCCAATACCACTCGTATCCATCAGCAGTAAATCAATCTTGCACCGCTGCTGAAGCAATACATCAAATTCTTCAAAAACAACAACTTCATAGCGATTATTTCCATCAGATTTAATTAGCCCTTCAATTCCGCTACGAATGATTCTGTCTGGAATTAGAAGGGCTAATTGACTTTGTTTCATATTATTAGCCTCTCATAGTCATTGATGCCTGTCTTCCATATAGAGAATATTTGTTCTACAGAGCTTCATTATATTACAACTTTCAAACAATTGGCAATAGAACAAGGCGGTATAAGTTGGTGGTTTTCTGGTTGATATTCTGTATGTGACACCTTTCTGTCACCCTGACAAAAAAACTGGCAATCTTCGCCAGATTTTTGTCTTAAATTACCACCCGTTTTGGCGAGATTTGCCAGACTTTCAAAGCGATTTCCGTTACCCTGAAAGAACACAAGTTCGCAATCAAATGAGGTAACGATGTTTCAGCTTCAATCCCATTTATCTTCAGACACCCGGCGTGAATATGCCCCTTCAGATCGGTTCAAAGGTTGCTGGTCGCGGCGATCCTATCAAGAATGTCTGCACCTGCGTCGCTTGCGACCACAGGCAAAGCAAGTGCTTGCACAACTCAATACCAAAGAGATTCAGGAGGCTTCTAACGAGCAACGTTGAACTCACTGCACTGGATTCCTACATCCTCGCAAGAGCATTGGTAGGACTGTCTTATGACGGTATCCCGTTGGGTCCAGTTCCTCGTCTCTTGCTCACACAGCTTGATCTCAAAGTACCTGAAGATGTCCAGATTTTGCGACGGGTTCTGGGGCAAGAGGTCATGATGCAAATCCTGCGTGTTGATCCAGACAGCGCACCACCCGATGCTCCCTTCCATAATACTGATCTCAATATTGTGCCTGAGTTACCTGCTGATGTGCGCTTAACCGCGACACAAATTGAAGAAGCAAATCAAGTTGGTAAGTGGCTCGATGATTATGTGAGCTGGGCGGCACAATCGGCGAATGAGACACCTTTGAATTTCCACATTGGTGCTGGACTGTATCTTGCGTCAATCGCGGTTGGACGACGACTGTACATTCAGACTCCATGGCGACAGAAGGTATTTCCTAATCAGTACATCATGATCGTGGCGGTTTCGACCTATTTCCGCAAGTCAGCTGGTTTGAGTCTGGCAAATGAGGTCGCACGTCTCGCGATTCCGCATATGATCATGCCCCAACCTGGATCACCAGAGAATTTCATGTCGATGTTGGGTGGTGTACTCCCACCGAATTTTTCAGACATCCCCCAACAAGACCGCGCCCGACTGGAAAAAGGCAACCGTTACGCAGCTCAGCGTGGTCTACTGCGTGATGAGCTATCCGGTTTATTCAAGTCGATGGGTAAAGATTATATGGCTGGACTGAAAGAACTCATCATGACGCTATATGATTGTCTTGCCTATCTGGATAGCAATACCAACAACAAAGGGCTGGTTGTCATCCGCGATGCGGCACTCTCAATTATGGGTGCGGCAACGCCTGCTGAATTAAGTCACGCCCTCTCATCTGCTGATTGGTACAACGGCAATCTGGCACGTTTCAGCTTACTGACACCTGAAACGGATTATCGTGAGCGTAAGGCGGATTTCGAGAGCAGATTACCGACAGAATTGGCAAGCCGCTTGCGTCAGTTACATGAGAAATTACCTGAACCCCCACTACCTGATGCACTGGGTGAGAAGAAAGATGCAGTTGCCTGGTCACTGACAGCCAATATCTGGTCACAGGTTCATGCTTACGAACAGGCTCTGCGTGCCATGACTGCGCCCAATTCCAATCTTGATGATCGTCTCCGTGCTATCTACGGACGGATGCATGTGCAGGCAATCAAAATCGCTATTCTGTTTGCGGCATTGGATTGGGCAGACAAGGACGATGCGCCTCTCCATCTCAAAGTCGAAGCATCGCACTGGCATCGAGCACAACTGATAACGGAAGAGTGGCGAGCTTCCGCTCACCGGTTGTTGGCTGAACTGGGCGAGAACGAAGAAGTTCGACTGGAGAACCGCATTTTAGGGTTGCTCAGAACAACGGGAGGTAGTGCAACCGTCCGTGATTTATATCGTGCCTTGCGTTCCCCTCGAAAACCAGTTGTGGAGGCGTTGAAAGCACTTGAACAGGATGGTCGCGTGGTCAAAGTGGATTTACCACCCAATCCTGGCAGACGCTCAGAGGCATATCGCTTATCTGATGCCATGTCAGTTGAAAACAATGAACTGGCTCATCAACGCGACAATTGACGCTAATTGTCAAATGTCAATTGTCACACCAGTAGCCAATTAGAAATCTGGAGAACAACGTGATTGATACGAGATTGATTAAAGAACAACACGATTTGAGGACAGTCGTTGAGCATGATCTGGGACAACCACCCATCCGAAGTGGACGTGCTTCCTTGTATAAATGCCCGTTCCATAAAGAGCGCAAAGGGTACAGTTTAGCTGTGTGGTCAGATGGGTATCGGTGCTTTGGTGCCTGTGATACCAGTGGTGACTTGTTCGACTGGTTAATGAATTATCGCCGCGTCAGTTTCACCGAAGCACTTGAACAGATTGGCTCAACACATCCGAACCAGCCAACACATAAGAAAGTACACGGTTTGCCGCATTGTGAACCACCCTCTTCTGAATGGCAACGCAATGCGCATGAAGTTGTGGAATTAGCAGAGGAAACGCTCTGGTCTTCAGATGGTGAACCTGCCTTGAATTATCTATTTGACCGTGGCTTAACCAGTGCCGTGATTCGTGATGCCCGATTGGGCTACATTCCTGGTGACTATAGAGGGTGGCGCGGGCTATGTGGATTAAAGGTTCCCTGTGGCATTACGATCCCATGGTTTGCGGCTGATGCGCTCTGGGGAGTCAAGGTGCGTCGTGCAACAGGTTTCCCTAAATATGTTCAGATTGCTGGTGGAAGTTCGCACGGATTGTATGGCGTGGACTATCTGCCGTATCACCAGACTGCCTTATTCTGCGAAGGTGAGTTTGATGTGTTGATCGCCCGTCAGGAAGTCGGCAAGTGGGTTTGCCCCGTATCTCTGGGTAGTGCTTCGAATCGTTTACCAGCTCGATGGCAAGCTGACCTCAGTGGATGTCGCAATATCCTTGTTGCATATGACAATGATGAAGCAGGCATAAAAGGAGCTGAACAGCTCTTGAAAATTTCGCCTCGTTTTCGTGAGCTAAAGCTACCCTTTAGAAAAGACATTTCTGACTTCTATTTGAATGGCGGCGATGTTTATGAATGGTTATCGGACTCATTGCAAACAGAATGAATATCGCGAGAGGCTTAAGCATGGCGAAGGAGAAACCAAAGTCACACACTGAGAATTCCCCTCAAGAGATGATGAAACGATTATTTGCTGTCGTACACTTGATTGTTCAAACAGATAGTTATCAGAACATTGTCCAGAAGCAACGAGGAAAGCACTCAAAAACACAAAACTGACAATCTGTTGTATCGTGTACTACATGAGGCAAGAACAGGAAGATGTAATGGCGCGTCGAAAACGAAAATTGATACCAAATCCGACATCAGGCTGGGCTGTCTATCTACGAACCAGCAGCGATGAAAACCAGAAGCCCGAATTATCGCGGGCACGGCAACGCTACGCAATTGAGAAAAATGTACTGGAACAATCAAGTATGCCAGTATATGGAGAATATATCGACGTTTTGACAGGTACTACACCTGAACGAGAAGCGTATCAGCGTTTGCTGGAAGACGCGCGTCTAGGCAAATTTTCTCACGTGATTGTCGAGCGTGCCGACAGATTTGGTCGAAATGATACGGAAGCACTACGCGCCATTGACGAGCTGCACGAATTTGGCGTTGCTGTTCGCTTTGCCAATCAACCTGATCTTGATCCGATGGATCCTGATGATCGAGTGATAGTTGCTCTAACCTTTACATTGGCGAGACGCGAACGGCACTACTTGGTTTGCGTGTGAGGGGAGGAGTCAAGGCAAAAAGAGATAGTGGCGGACACCATGGAGTAGCTCCTGATGGCTATGTTAATGTCAGTGGGCAGATCACAGGTGAAGCCAAGAAAATAACTGGGCGTTACGAAAGTTGGATCGAGCAAGACCCGGAGCGTGCACCAATCATACGGTTGGCATGGGATTTGCTGTTGGAAGATCGCTACACGTTACCAGAGATTTGTGAAGAACTCCACAGGCGAGGCTATCGCTATAAAAGTGGTCGCCCCTACATAGAAGTCAAACAAAGTGGGAAGCGAAAAGCGAATTACAATACCCTTGCCGCCATGTATCATAATTGGACTTATGCAGGATGGGTGACAAGCAAAGTTAACAACGTACCACCCAAGACAATTCGAGGTAACTGGGAACCGATTGTAACAACCGAAGAGTTTGAGCTTGGTCTCACTATTCTCGATAAGCGAAATCAGAAACGTGTTCCAAACCGCAGGCATGATTATTTGCTACGTGGCTTGGTCTACTATGGTGACTCGAATACGGATTCCGTAACGAACTCCAGTCGACCGAATGGGGGAACTTCCTACTATCGAATTGCAGGGCGCAATGTTCGATTCTTGTGTCAGCATATTGATAAACAGATTCCTTTAGAGCTTGGTCGAATACAAGTTGACCCAGAATACATCCCAGCAATACGGTCTGTTTACAGCAGCGATATTGCTCAAAAGATGGGGCACTTGCGCCCGGATGAAAGAAAACAGCTAGAGGCAGCGCTCAAAGCTGTTGATGAAGAGGAAGCACGGGCAGTACGCCTCTTTGCTGTTGGCAAGATTACAGAAGCGATTTGGGACAGTTTGTGGCGTGAATGGCAAGATCGTCGTAATCAATTACGATGCACTCTAGATTCACTCCAGGAGCGGCAGCAAACACATATTGAAAATTTGGATGCTGCATTGCAAGTTATCGCTCAAGTCGGAATCGTGTATAATGAATTGAGCCGTGATGACAAACGTGAGTTGTTGCGGCAGATGGTTGAGCGAGTCGTTGTCGACTCGGAAGGAAATGCAAAACTGGAATTGCGTACACCATTCGCATATCTGCATGATATCTCAGATCAGATACGTAGTTCCAATGAAGAATTTGAGGAAACCCCCAAAAACACAAAGACCGTCGCAAGTGACGGTCTCGGTGAGCCTGAATGTTCGACTCAGGTCTTGTCGTGCGGGGAGGACAGGATTCGAACCTGCGGTACGCTTTTGGCGTACAACCGCTTAGCAGGCGGCCCCAATCAGCCACTCTGGCACCTCCCCAATGCTATGGCGGAGGGAGTGGGATTCGAACCCACGGTGAAGCAAAGCCCCACATTGGTTTTCAAGACCAACGCCTTAAACCACTCGGCCATCCCTCCATAACAATGACCGATTGTGGTCGAAATCATATCACATCCTTAGGCAGCGGGTCAATGCCACAAATGGTACAATGGTTGTACGAATAAGGAGTTATCGCAATAACGATGTTTTCCTTGGTTTTTGTTGTGCTGGGTTATTTGGGCGTGACAATGTATCTGGCAAACCAAGCACAGCTTACAGGCGAACGAGAAGAGGGTGTACGCACCCTTCTCTATATTGGGGTGGGCTTTATTGGTCTGTTGATGATTTATGTCCTGCTGCTGGGAGCTAGTCGTTCTGTTAGTGATGAACGAGTTGAAGTCAGCGCACCCGGTGTACTGGTGAGTATTGTTGTATGTGGTGTGACAAGTATGGTTGCCGCTGTCGTCATTGGCTCGAGTGATGTTCGCTTGCGCATCCAACAAGCTGTGGCGGGGCGTGGAACCTATAATCCAGTTTCGATTGTCCATACGACAGCGGTTGTCTTGGCGTGTTTGATGATTACCCTTCAACTTGTACCCTTTCTGGTCATGGGTGGCACAGAAACTATGGCTGAGACCATCGAAACGCAGGGCATCTCGTTGGATGAACCGTTGGTTCAAGCGTTTGTCGAAGTGGCAGCGGCCTTCTTAGGTGTGGGCTACGCTATTCGGCGGACATTGCCCCAGGCCCTGGAACGATTGGGGTTAGTTGTTCCCACAGGAAGGGATTGGCGTGGAGGTTTCCTGGGTGGTGCGCTGCTAATTGGTGTGTTGTATGCTTTCTCGATTACGATTTTGATTTTCCAATCGCCGGAGACCATCAATGAACAAAATCGGGCGGTGGAAAGTTTGGCTCAGGCATTTGCTACCCCATTAGCTGCACTCATCCTATCGCTTTCGGCAGCGTTTGGTGAGGAGATATTTTTTCGTGGTGCGTTGCACCCCGTTTTCGGCAATCTGATAACGAGCCTGTTTTTTGTGGTGATGCACACCCAGGTCTTTGTGACGCCTGGGATCATTCTTTTGTTTGTGGTGTCGCTGGGATTGGGACAAATTCGTGATCGGTACAGCACGACAGCCGCCATCATAGCGCACTTTGTTTATAATTTTTTCCAGCTTATCATGCTAGTCTCCAGCGGGACGGTATAATTGTGCGATACGAACGACTGCTTTTGATATGCCTTTACTTGTTGGGTAGTACCCTTGTGCCGATTTCTGCACAGGATGAATTAGATGCGACGCCTACGCCGACTCCAGTTGTGCCAGAATTTGTGACCACCTGGTCGGAAGAAGTCATCTATCCCCAGGCGGTGCGCTTCCAGACGCGGTTAGAACGCCCCCTGGAGGAAATTCTGCTTCTCGAATTGACCCTAAAACCACCAGGACAGCCTGAACGGGTGCTTCGAGTTGCCCAGGCCGATGATGTAATTGAACAGGGTCGTACCTATACCATTTTTGAGTATCTCTATGAAGTGCCGGCAGACAATCCGTTGCCGTTTCTTGCCGATGTCGAGTATGAGTGGAATGTTGTGACCAGCCGAGGGGAGAATGCTTCGCTGTCTGGCGTCTTTGCTTATGACGGCCCGGAATCAGACTGGATTGTGGATAATGATCCGGGCGACAGGCTGAATCTGATCTATCCCGATGGCGAGGTTGATGTCGATCAGCTGCGCTTGAGTTTCAACCCGATTTATGATCTGATGGCGGCTAACACCAACCACACTGATGAAGTCGATCTACTGATCTCGACTCAAAACAGGCCGTTTGATCCTTGTGTCAAGAATGCTCATGGCGATCTGGTTGTGATTGGCCCCAAGTCCGGTACAGAAGTCGTCTGTACTGAATCAGTTGCCTTGGGCATTATCGAAGATTTAGACTATACGCTGTTTGAGCCACGCAATTCCACCCCGCTGACATTGGTAGAGGGGGCGGTCCGTCATGCCTACGACCAATCTTATGCACCCATCTGGGCAGCGAATGATGTGCCAGAGTGGTTGAAGACAGGCTTGCTCTATGTCTATTTGCCAGGAACGAAAACATCCTTGATTGATGGAATTCGGCAGGCATCGCGCACCGATTCACTCTATTCGGCTTCTGCGATGAACGAGCGTGATTTGGCGAATAGTCTGAAATGGGATGGACAGGCTTACGCCATGACCCTGTACATTGCCGATCAAGTGGGCATTCCCGCTTTGTTTGAACTGGCCCATGTGCCAGAAAATTCAACCTTCGACGTACACTATGAAAACATTGTTGGTAAGCCACTCAACGCCTTGATTCCGAATATTGAAAACTGGGTGTTTAGCTCTGCTGCTGAGGCTCATGCTCAATTGAATCTGTATCAGGGGGCGACTCCGGTTCCGATGCCAACCCAGACGAATACGCCCTTCCCGCCGACTGAGACGCCGATTCCAACAGCTACCGATACAGCAACACCAACTGAGACGCCGTTCGGTTTTCGGTTTACGGCAACGCCCTTATCATCACGCACACCAACCCTAACCTTTACACCCCTGCCATCGACCAATACGCCCTTGCCTGCCCGTTCCTTTCGTAATTTGACGCCGCAGCCGCAGAGTAATTCGGATAACGATTTACAAGGGTTACTTGTGCCTGTGGTGGTGGGCATTTTCCTAGTATTGAGCCTGCTCATCCTGTATGTCTTGAGGAGATTATCACGATGACCAATATTTACGGATTGAGCCGTGATCAGCTTGATGACTTGCTATCGACATGGGGTGAACCCAAATTTCGCAGTCAACAGGTCTGGGAATGGTTGTACAGGCGCCGGGTTTCATCGTTCGCCGCCATGACTAATCTGCCGAAGTCCCTGCGTGAACGGCTGCAAAACGAGATGACATTGGGTATGCTTAAGCTAGCGACAAAACAGATCAGTCGTGACGGAACAGTGAAGCACCTGTATCGGTTAGATGATGGCCAACTGGTTGAAGCAGTGCTGATGGAATATGACGATCAGCGGCGCACAGCCTGTATTTCGACGCAGGCGGGGTGTGCGATGGGCTGCATCTTCTGTGCGACAGGACAGATGGGCTTTGCCCGTCACCTGACCGCAGCTGAAATCTTTGAGCAGGCCATGTTATTTGCCCATGACCTGGAAGCCGGGGGTGAACGGCTCAGCAATGTTGTTTTAATGGGTATGGGTGAACCGTTTCATAATTACAACGAATCGCTGACGGCTGTTCATCGCTTGATGGATGACCTGGGGATTGGCGCACGGCGCATCACGGTCAGCACAGTAGGGCTTGTCCCACAGATTCGGCGCTTCGCGGATGAAGGCCTGCAGGTGCGGCTAGCGATTAGCCTCCATGCTGCGACAGATGAGGAGCGGGCGGCCTTGCTGCCTGTTAATAGGCGCTGGCCTCTGGCAGAACTGATGGATGCCTGCTGGTACTATGTGGAGAAATCTGGGCGACGTGTGACCTTTGAATGGGCCTTAATCGCGGAGGAAACGGACACGCTTGAGCAGGCTCATGCCCTGGGGAGGCTACTAGAAGGCCTGGTGTGCCATGTCAATGCCATTCCCTTGAATCCCACGCCTGAGTATGCAGGGATGCCATCATCCGTTGATGCGGCGGATGCCTTTGCCCGTGTTCTGGCAAGTTATGGTGTGAGTATGACGGTGCGTGTCCGGCGTGGGATTGATATTGTTGCAGGTTGCGGTCAACTCAAGGCTACAGCGATATCTATAATGAGTTCTACAGAGGAGTCATCTTTTGACCATTACCATTGAGAGTTTTGAAATGACCCGGTTTGCCTTCAAACGGGATCGTGTCATTGGGGATGCACAGGTGCGCTATGATATGAACTATCTGGGTGTGCTGGAGTTGCACGATTCGGCAGGGCATGTGGGTGCAGGCTTCTTCGGTTCTTCAGCGATGCCGCTGCCCGCGGTTGATGCCATCAAGCAGACATTTGAGAGCCAGTTCAACGCACAACTTCGCGGGCACAATCCGGCAGCTTTGCTCAATCGTTTGACGCGCCCACGCGGGGGCAATCGTCGCCCAGAACCGTTTGCCCAGCCGATCAATCAAGCTCTGTGGGATTTACAGGGCAAGATTCTGGATTTACCCCTTTACAAACTCTTGGGCGGAACCGAAAACAAAGTGCCTGCTTATGCCAGCGGTTTAGGTTTCAATCTCACAGATGAGGAAATTGCAGATTTCTTTGGGCAAGCGGCAACGATGGGTTTCTCAGGTTTCAAGGTGAAGGTAGGCCATCCGACATTGGAATGGGACTTGAACCGGCTCAATGTGGTCCGTCGTGCTGTTGGCAAGGATGCGATCCTGATGGTTGATGCCAATGAAACCTGGTCGCCCAAAGAAGCAATTCGTCGCATTCATGCCTATCGGGATGCGGGCTTTGACATCTACTGGCTAGAAGACCCGTGTATGCGTGATGATTTTGAAGGGTTGCGGCATGTAGTCGAAGCTGTCCCGTTTACACACATCAACACAGGTGAATACCTTGATCTGGGCGGTAAACGCCGGCTGATGGAAAGTGGTGGAGCCGACATCTTAAACGTGCATGGCGTCATTAGCGATTCGATGAAAGCGGCGTGGTTGGCGTCTGAATATGGCATTCCGGTTTCGTTGGGCAATACGAGTTTCGAGATTGGTGTGCATATTGCCTGTGCCCTGCCGGAGGTCATCTGGATGGAATATTCCTTCCACAATAGTCGTCATCTGCTCAAAGAGCCTGTTGTTTTCAAAGATGGTTGGGGCTTCGCGCCGGAACGTCCAGGGCATGGCCTGGAAATTTCGGACGAGGCGCGATTGAAGCTGGCTTGTCCCAATGTGAACGATGTAGCCAGTATCGTTCCACCTGGCCCCATCCAAATTCGAGTAGGGGGTGCATGATGAAGCTTTCGTTTCATGGTGCAGCCCGCACTGTCACTGGATCAAAGCATCTGATTGACGTCAACAACACTAAAATCCTGTTAGATTGTGGGCTGTATCAAGGCAAGCGCTCAGAGACACGCAAGCAGAACCTGAATTTTGCCTTTGATCCCAGGCAAATTGATGTTTTGGTCCTGTCTCATGCGCATATCGACCATTCAGGTAACATCCCCAATTTGGTCAAGAATGGTTTCAACGGGGACATTATTGCGACTTCAGCGACTCGTGACTTGTGTGCGACCATGCTGCCAGACAGTGGCTTCATTCAGGAGCGTGATGCCGAATATGTAAACAAGAAACGTGCCCAAAAGGGTGAACCGCCTGTTGATCCCCTCTATAATCGACAAGATGCGCTGGATAGCCTGGATTACTTCATTACCCAAAGTTATCATCGCACGCGGACAATTGCATCGGGGGTATCGTTGACATTCCTTGATGCAGGGCACATGCTGGGCAGCACGACGGTTGTTCTGGACATCGTGGATCAGGAGACTAACCGCGAGCGGCGGTTGGTGTTCAGTGGCGACATTGGGCGGGCGGGCATTCCCATTATTCGTGATCCTGAATGGGTGGATCGTGCCGATTTCGTGATTATGGAATCGACTTATGGCAATCGGCTCCATGAGGAATATGGCGATTCTGAAGCCAAGCTCAAGCAAATCGTCAACGAGACTTACAAGCGGCGTGGTTCCATCGTCATGCCTGCCTTCGCAGTTGGCAGAACACAGCAGCTTGTCCTGACGCTCCATCAACTGGCGGATCAGGGCGATATTCCGCGAATGCCAATTTATGTGGATAGTCCACTGGCGGTGAGCGCGACCTCGGTGTTTCGCCTGCATCCGGAATGTTACGATGCAGAGATACGGGAGTTCATGACGGAAGCCTCGAATCGGGATCCGTTTGGCTTCGATGAACTGACGTATGTCCGTAAAGTGGAGGAGAGTAAACAACTTAACTTTGTCCTTGAACCGAGTATCATCATCAGTGCGAGTGGTATGGCAGAGTTTGGGCGCGTTCTCCATCATCTCAAGAACCGAATTGAAGATGAAGCCCATACCGTTCTGATAACAGGCTGGCAAGCGCCGCACACTTTGGGGCGCCGGCTAGTTGAAAAACAGGACGTCGTTCGCATCTTTGGCGAAGAGTATCAACTCAAGGCCAATGTTGAAGTGCTAAATGGCTTCAGCGGTCATGCAGATCAGGATGAACTGCTCAGATGGGTTGGCGCAATCAACAATCAACCTGAGCGTGTGTTTCTGGTACATGGTGAAGAACAATCGGCGCTAGACTTCAAAGGATTGCTGCAAGATCGGCTTGGTCTGTCTGCCGATGTCCCGATGCAAGGGCAATCATTTGAGATATAGTATGGAGCTGCACTTTGTCTTCTGGAGTTATCGAGGGCGAGAATTGCTAAATCCTATGTGAGTACACGGCGGATGGTAGACTCTGAATATGGTATCGATTTGAAAGGTGAAGCTATGGGCGACGCACTTGCGCCGTAATCAATATCGGGGTGTAAATGCCCACCTCCATAGTCGGTTCCAGCATAGTGGTGGTTGGCAGGCCTTTCATCGTGCTCATATCCAGGATTTATTGACTGCTTTTGAGCAGACTTTGCCTGATGACGTAGAGGTAGGTGACTCATGCGTGCTGTAGAAGCTGCGTCGAACCCTGGTTCGCTTTATCCGCAGCAGAGTGTCACAGCAGGTATACTGTGGTGTTAGAGCCATCGCTGCAAATGGCCTGGTACGACATGCACATCGATGAATCCACTACCCGCCATAATCTGAGCCTCAAGACTGAAATCGACGACTATCACGAACGTGAACGAATCGATATTTCGGCGAGTACACGCGACGTAAGCGATCCGACGAGTGTACTGCCGGTGACTAATCTGTTCATCAATGATGATGAGATTCTAGCGATTAGTATTCGCAAGGGCGATGTGCTGGTGACGTGTATTGAACTCATGTCGCCTGCTTGTCTGTATCCGGGCACGCATTATTACCCCTATCTGATTGGACGTAGCCAGTCACTGCGTGAACAGGTGAAACTAGTCGAGATTGATTATTTACATGAACGGCGTCCGCCTGTGTTGGAAGTGCCGGATTATACGCATCATGAAGCGGGTTCATACCCCTATTCGATCTTGGTGAGCCAGATGAAGACGGCGACAGGCCCCGGCCACACTGAAGTATACGCCTTTTGGGTAGAAGAGCCTATTCCGGTTGTAGGAATTCCATAAAAACGCGGCAGGGGACACCCTCGAACCTTCGGTTCGCCTTGAGCGGGGGCCAACCTTTGGTTGGGGGGAAGGCCGCCCTCCTTTCAGAGTAAGCATATCTGTGCTAAAATTAACATCTTACGGTTAGGCCGAGACTGCCTGAGGACATCAAGGCCCGGTGGTTGCCTAACGCGGCTTTTTAACAACTTCAGATAGCAGGTTGTGGCGAGTAGATCGCCGCGTAAAATCTGAATCGCACTTAAGAGAGAAACGAAAGTTCTCGGATGGGTCGGACTTTCATCAGTCCGCTGCATCCGTCAGGCGACAAGGGAGTGCGTTGGCACATGCGAAGCCTGAGAAGCGCCCCCGAACTGAAAGTTCGCCGAACCTTGTGTTCGCTTTATCGGGGTGAGCCGTCACTGGCCGATAACGAGATGATCTCGTTTGATTTTGGCGAGGCTTATCATCAAACCTTTTACGATAATAGCATGAATGGTCTGCGTTATGTCGACTATAACAAAGTACCGGAAGCGTTCGAGACTTACAGCGAAGAAGACCGTAACCGGATCAAGATCCGGATGGAATTAGTGCAATCCTTGAATTGATGAACCGACATATCGACCATATCATGAGCATCACCCAAGGCGGGTTGCTCTATAGGGATGAAGATGGGCAGGTACAATGGCTCGATTTTGCCCGTTGTAATCACAATTGGATGAATACCCGGGCCAATTTGTCCATCGTCGATTATCGTTGTGTGGGTAAATGGCACTTTTACCCAACCTACTTCCTCTTTTATGGCGACATAAAAGTCAAATTCGAGATGGACACACCGATGGACCAAACGCTTGAAGATGCCGACGAGAAGCTGCGCAAACCTTTGAGCGAATTGGGCGGCTGGGTCTTTCAATACGATGAATAAACTGCCAGCTAAGTAAAGAAGCCATTCAGCATGCGCAGGCCAAGATTTGCCACAGATGGCGCTTTGCTTCTTGGATCCAGGCGTGTTGAGCCGAACACCTTCGATTTCAATGGTGGCCGGCTATCAGATCCTCACTTTTTAGACTTTGATCAGTTTAGTGGAATAAACCACCGCCAGATTCTGGGTGATACACCGCCAGGATTCGCCGCGATCTTCAGAGACATAGACGTTTCCGGCGGTGGTTCCAAATGCCAATGTATCACCATCATTATCCAGGGCATGACGGAACACGATGTCGTAGCAGTTTTCTTGCGGTAGACCGTTCCTGAATTCTTGCCAGTTCTGCCCTCCATCATCTGTTCGACATACTACCAGCGCCCGGTCAATGGGCATCCGATATAGGGCGCTGATGGCAGGCACAACCCACGCCACTTGATCGTTGTTGGGGTCAACAGCCAACCCAAACCCGAAAGACACCGGGCCATTTTCCTGCGAGATCATCGTCCAGTTCTGACCACGATCTTCACTGCGGAAAACACCGCAATGATTTTGCTGCCAAAGGACATCGGGGTTAGATGGACTGGCGAGCATATAATGGGGATCGTGCCCAAATTCGGCATAGGGATTGGGCAGATAATCGGCATACAGCCCCTTGTTGCGCACTTCCCAGGTTGAGCCGCCATCTACTGTTTCATACACACCGCCGACACTGATGCCGATGTGCATATGGTTGCTGTCTCTGGGATCAACCACAATTGAACACAGACCTGCATGGTCGCGCCCGCCACCGAACCAGTGCTTGTGTGAGGGTAGATTCCACAGTGATTCGACCAGATGGAAGCTCTGTCCGTCATCGTCGCTCTGGAACAGGCCACCTGGCTCTGTGCCGATATACAGGCGCTCTGGCTGATCATCGCCGCCTGGTTGGATGATCCACAGGTAGGATGTATGGGCAGGCTGGTCGTCATCGGGGCGGGTTGCCCCTTCTGGATACTTGGGTGCAGGGACTTCTTCCCAAGTGGCTCCCGTGTCATCTGAGCGATGGAGCTTTGTGCCCCAGTGCCCATGATCCAGACAGGCCCACAATTTGCCACTGCGATGATCGTGGATGGCATAGGAGACTGGGATTCCGGCGAAATCTTCGCGTTCGATTTGCCACTGACGCCCGTTATGGCAGAGCGTCACTAGACCCTTTCGGGTACCCAATAGCATTTTCCGTGTCATGTTTGTGTTCCGTTCTTATCCACCAGATAGAGCTTGCATGATGTAAATTTGCGTGTTGTCATCTACTATGTCGGAGAGGGTTTGCTTATCTTGAAGCAGTTCATCACCCACGAAGATATTAACATGTTTGCGTAGGACGCCCTGCTCGTCCACGATGTAGTCGGCCAGTCCATGCCAGCGTTCATCCACCGCTTTCACAATTTCTGCGACAGTCGTCGCTTCGATTTCAATAGGTGCTAGATCAGGGAAAAAACGTTTGAGGTTTGGTGTAAATTTGACCCGTGCCATTGTCCATCATTCCATTCCTTTATCATGAGAATAGAACGTTTGATCCATTGTGTCAAGGTGTATATTAAAGGGGGTTGGCTCTCACGGGAGAGCTTGTGGGCCGGATCGTCGGTTTGTTGCGGCGGCACAACTTTTTTGCTGCAATTTTCCCAGTCATAGCACAGAACATACATTCTGAATTTTGAGGCAGAGACCCAGGGAACGGTGATTGACAGCCCCCAAGAGCGAAAGCAGGTACCACTTGTATGAGGACGATGACGCGCAAGTTGCGTGCAGGTTGGCGGTGTCGTCGGTGAGGGTGTGGTGTCTTCTTCTTCATTTTCGTTCTCTTTTTCATATTCCTTTTGTTGCCGCCGCTGCGCAACTTTTTTCGGTGGCAATGGCTTGAGGATTTCGAGTTTAGGCAAGTCTCGTAGGGTAACGTTGCCATGTTGAAGTGAAAGACGAGACATGATATTCCAAGTTAGTTGATATGAACAGATGTAATTATTATAGCACAGAACAGAGCATTTGTGAGAACATACGTTCTGTATTTTGGAGAATTTGTTGTGCTGGGTTGGATTGATTTTTGAGGCAGAGGGGAGGTGATGGATAGCCCCGGGAGTGGCATACCGCAGAGCGGGCGCAACGAACATCGTGTCCGTGGTGGCATGACAGTCGATACAGTCTTAGTATATGTGAAAAGAGTTGATTTGGGAGAACGTGTGTTCTGTATTATTAGGACTTCCCCAAATAGTCAAGTTCCATCCACGAAATTCAGCACTCTCCTTAAAATGGTTAACACCATATTGGATGCATGATACACACCCCGAATCTGGTGGCATCAAAACGATTATTCATATCATAACGGCTCAAAAATTGGTTTGTTTTGTCACATGTGGTAGGATGCAACGGGTCATAATAGCAAATTACGAAGGACAGACTTCATGGCACGCATGAAAATCGCGCCATCCATTCTTGCGGCAGATTTTACCCGGCTAGGCGATCAAGTTCGTGAGGCGGAAGCGGCGGGTGCTGATCTACTCCATGTGGATGTGATGGATGGGCATTTTGTCCCTAATATCAGTTTTGGCCCGCTGGTGATCGAGGCTGTGCGTGGTGTGACCGATTTGCATCTGGATGTTCATTTGATGGTCAGCCAGCCGGAACAGATGATTGAAGCCAGCGCCAAAGCCGGGGCCGACGGCATTACCGTCCATTATGAAGCGACCTTGCATGTGCATCGTGCCTTGATGCGAATCAAGGAATTCGGCTGCAAGGCAGGTATCGCGCTCAATCCTCATACACCCGCCGATGCACTGGTTGACTTGATTCCAATGTTGGATGTTATCAATGTGATGACGGTCAATCCGGGTTTTGGTGGGCAGGCATTTCTGAGTGAGATGATGCCGAAGGTAGTTCGGCTGCGTGAGATGGCGGGTGATGAGATAGACATTGAGGTGGATGGCGGAATCAAAGAGGAGACGGCAGGAGCAGCCCTGGGTAAAGGGGCGAATGTACTGATTGTCGGCTCATATCTATTTAATAATCGTCATTCGATTGAACACAATATTCAGACATTGAAGGAAACTCTCAAATCATGACGATCAAAGCTGAATCTCAAGTCTGTGATGGGCAAACGCTCAAGCTCCTGATTTGCGCGGGGCTGGAGTGGCTGGAACAACATCAAGACCATGTGAATCAACTCAATGTGTTCCCTGTGCCAGATGGCGATACGGGCACAAATATGCTCCTGACGCTGCGGCGGGCGTGTATCGCTATCGCTGATAGCCAGACATCCCATGCAGGCGAGATCATGCAGCGAGCAGCGGAGGGGGCGTTATATGGCGCTCGCGGGAACTCTGGTGTGATCCTGTCACAATTGCTGCGTGGTCTGGCGGATGGTCTGGCAGGCCATGATGTATTTGATATGGATTTGTTGGTGAGTGCTTGCAAGAAAGCAGTTGATGCGGCCTATCAAGCGGTGATGGAACCAGTGGAAGGCACGATTCTTACAGTGGCTCGTGAAACCTATGAAGCGTTGACAAGGTTTGCGCCGACCAGTGATGATCTGGTCATGGCATTGGATACAATGGTTGATGCGGCAAAGACATCACTTGTTATCACCCCCACGTTGCTGCCCATCTTAGCACAAGCGGGCGTGGTTGATTCGGGAGGGCAGGGTCTCGTCTATATCCTGGAGGGGATGGCACGGGCCACACAGGGCGAACCCGTCACCCATACAACCACCCTACAAGCCAATTTGGGTGATCCTCTTGTGCCGGATGACGAAGAGGGCTATGGTTACGATGTCCAGTTTTTGATGCATGGCTCGGATATGGATGTTGAGGCTGTACGCAAACGAATTGACTCAATGGGCTGGTCCACGTTGGTTGTTGGGGAGTCGAATCTCATTAAAGTCCATGTTCATGTCCACGATCCGGGGCAGCCGATTTCGTACGCCATTAGCACTGGTGCTACACTGGATGATGTGGTTGTTGAGAATATGCAAGCCCAGTATGAGCAGTTCGTGCAGCGGCGCGAACCCCAGGATGGGGTTGGTTTGATTGTGGTCGCCAATGGCGAGGGATTCCATGACCTGTTTTATAAGGAACTCAAGGCATCGTCGGTGATTGCAGGCGGGACAACGATGAATCCTAGCACGGAGGATTTTGTACAGGCTGTGCGCCACAGCCCATTTTCACAAATTGTCTTGCTTCCTAACAACGGGGATGCAGTTCCCGCCGCCGAACAAGCGGCCCGCCTAGTTGATGATAAAGATGTGCGCGTTGTGCCAACACACACGATTCAACAGGGAATTGGCGCGTTGTTGGCGGGATACGACATGACGGATCTGGATGATCTGGTTGAAGCGATGCAAGGCGCGCTGGCAGAAACAATCAGCGTCGCTGTAACGGCAGCGACACGCGCTACTCAAGTCGATGACTTGGTGATTCATCCGGGTGACACGATTGGCCTGCTGAACGGTAAGATTGTGAGCGTGGGGCAGATTGTGGTGGATACGATGATAGACACCTTGCGCAAAGCAGGGGCAGACGAACACGAGTTAATTACGTTATACTACGGTACAGATGTACAGGCAGAAGACTTCCAGGCGCTGGCAGAAACTGTGCAAGGATCGTTTCCTGATCAGGCAGTTGAGGGCGTTTATGGAGGGCAGCCGCTTTATCCATATCTTATCAGTATTGAGTAAATGGCTCGCATACAGATCGTTACCGATAGCAGCGCACAATTCATTCGACCTCAGTTTGTTGAACGTAACCCCGTTACCATTGCCTATAACCTATTAGAGATTGGTGGCAAACTTTACCGCGAGCAAGAGGACATCACGAATGAAAAGGTGATCCATCTCATCGCACAATCCAACACACCCCCTGTCATCACGCCGCCCTCGGTCAATGACTATATTCAACTCTTTACTCGTGTGAGCCAGGGCGCGGACGGGATTATCTCGATCCACACTTCGCGAGAGCTTTCCCGAAATTGGCATAATGCTCAACAAGCTGCCCGCCAGCTATCGGGTCATTGTGATATTGTGGTGGTCGATTCGCAAACAGTGTGCGCCGCACAGGGGATTCTGGTTCAAGTGGCTGCGGATGCGATCCAGCAGTTCGAGACGATGGATGAATGTGTACGCTATGTGAGGGGGGCTGTGGAGCGACTTTATATGGTGTTGTTTTTGGAAACCGTCGATTATTTGCAACACACTGACATCATGAAGCCTTCGCATGTGGTTTTGAGTAATATGCTTGGTATCAAGCCATTTTTAACGATTGAAGAAGGTTATTTGCGCCCGATTGAAAAAGTACGTACCCGATCACAATCAGTAGAACGTTTAGTCGAATTTGTGGTCGAATTTGAAGACTTGGAGGCAGCAGCCATTATCCAGAGCAAGCCGTTTATCCATGAGCAAACACGCACCTTACAGGATCGACTTGCGGTGGAGTTCCCGAGGCAAAATTTCCCGTTAACGGTCTATGGGCCATCCCTGGCGGCACTAATCGGGTCGGATGCGCGGGGGGTGGTCATTTTAGAGCAAGAGTACGAAGAATATGACGATGACTTCTAAGACGATCAAGTTTGTGACCGATAGTGTTGCCGACATACCCGACCGGATCGTCAGCGATCTGGATATAACGGTTGTGCCTTGTTATGTCAATTATGATGGCAACAGCTACGCCGATGATGGCGTGGCGCTGGTTCGCGAAGAATACTACAGACAATTGAAGACAATGGACAAACTGCCGACCACATCGGCGATGTCGCCGGAGGTGGCCCGCGAATACATTGCGCCCGTTTTTGATGATGCCGATCATGTTGTTTTGATTACCACCCCTGCCACACTCAGCGGCATTTATAATGCGTTTCGGTTAGCGTTGCAAGACTTCCCGGAAGCAAACTACACTTTGATTAACAGTACCTCTATGAGTATTGGGATTGGCTGGCAGGTGATGAACGGTGTGGAAGTCGCCAATGAAACGGGCAGCATTGAGAAGACTATCGCAGCCGTCAACGCCACTCGTGAACATCTGATTGTTTATGCTATGATCGACACGTTAAATTTTCTGCGCCGGAGCGGTCGGGTGGGCTGGGCAGCGGCAGGCGTAGGGCAGCTCTTACAGATCAAACCCATTGTTCAGGTGATCGATAGCGAGATTAACTCAATTGTACGAGCACGAACGTTCTCACGGGCGCTGGCGAAGATGGCAGAACTCAGCCGTCAGCATAAGCCGTTGGATCGCGCTGCGATCCTGCATACCAGCAACGACACGGGTATGAATGAACTCAAATTACAGCTGGCCGATATCCTGCCAAAGCAAACTATCACCGGGTTGATTGGCCCGGCGCTGGGCACGCATATTGGGCCGGGTGCGGTTGGGATTGCAGCCGTCAGAAAGGGATGGAAAGATGCCATCACCACTTGAAACACTCATCAAAATCCTCAAGCTTGAGAGGCAACAAGGCTACAAGAACACGGCCGTCATTGGCGGGCTGGGCGCTTATAAAGACAATTGGCAGGGCGAGGCACACGGAGCTGCCAAAAAACCAGAACACCACCAACTGGTGGATGAACTCACCAATTTGATGGGCACCTATGAAGGTCTGGAGAGCCGTGATGAACGCCATAAATCAGTCTCGTACATGATGGATCGAATCATGGGACGTACTCCGCCGCCGCCAGAATACCAGGTCCCTAAAGCGGAAGAAGCGGTTGCCGAAGTTCAACCAGACTTCCAGGCAAGCAAACCCAAATCAAGTCGTAAGCGGCAACGGGCCCGTGAAGATGACAGCCACCCGACCTCGTCGCGTTTTGGTATAGATGTGAAGCCTGGATCTCGATTGGCGCGTCCATCCCGTCAACGCCGCGAAGCAATTGATCCTGAAGAAGCTGCCGACGTTATCCGTGGGCTGAGTGCTGATGTCGCAACGGTCAAAGGGGTTGGCCCACGTATGGTGCAGTCGCTCAACAAACTAGGCATCTATACCATCAACGATCTGCTCTTTTTCCTGCCACGCCGATATGACGATTATACTCGTATGACCTATATCCATAAATTGCAGCCCAATATGACAGTGGCTGTACTGGGTACAGTGACACACACTGAGTTGCGGGCATCGCGTGGTGGGGGCAAATACTTCTATATGGAAATTGACGACGGCACAGGTGTGCTTCAAGTTCCGTTTTTTGGGCAGCCTTTCCTCATCAAACAGATCCGTAAGGGCAAGCAGCTTGTCATCAGTGGCAAGACGACGGTCTTTCGAGGGCGTATCCAACTGGGTAACCCAGAATGGGAAGAACTTGATTCAGAGAACCTGCATACAACCGGGATTGTGCCCGTTTACCCGCTGACACAGGGTTTGACGCCGCGCAGTTTGCGTCGTCTGATGCACCGCACCGTGCAGTATTGGGCGGAACGGCTACCGGATTATGTGCCGGAGGCCACACTCGAACGGGTCGAACTAGCTGATCTAGGGTGGGCGATTATGAACCTGCACTTCCCAGAAGGCCAGGATCATCTGCATCATGCCCGCAACCGCTTTGTTTTTGATCAATTGTTGCTGCTACAAATGTCGATTCTGAGCAACCGACGCGAGTGGCAATCGGTTCCGGGGCAGCCCCTCACTGTCACAGATGACTTCCTGGAAGGTTTCATTGATGCGACCTTTCCCTATGATCTGACCGGGGCCCAACGGCGTGCCATTGACGATATTCGTCGTGATGTTACTAAAGATCGCCCGATGAATCGGCTATTGCAAGGAGATGTGGGTTCAGGCAAAACGGCAGTAGCGATCACAGCGATGGCGATGGCCTTTTCCAATGGTAAGCAGGCGGCGATTATGGCGCCAACAGGCATTCTAGCCGAGCAGCACTATCGTGGAATTGCAAGCTCGTTAGAGCAAATGCCAGGAGATGGCCAACCGCGTATTGCGTTGCTGACGGGATCGCTTTCCACTGTTGAACGAGAGGCTGTTTATAAAGGGCTTGCGGATGGTTCTATTGACATTGTAATTGGCACACATGCCCTGATTCAAGAAGGGGTTGAGTTTCATGATTTGGCACTGGCGGTCATTGACGAACAACACCGATTCGGGGTTGAACAGCGGGGTGCTTTGCGTGGTAAGGGCACAAACCCACATATCCTGGTGATGACCGCGACACCGATCCCGCGTACATTAGCGCTGACACTCTACGCTGATCTTGACCTTTCGATCATGGATGAGATGCCACCTGGACGCATCCCTATACAGACCCGGATAGTTTATCAGGTTGAGCGTGAACGGGTTTATAGCTTTATTGAGGCTGAAATCAACAAAAAGCGGCAAGCCTTTTTTGTCTATCCACTGGTGGAAGCGTCTGATAAGGTCGAAGCGCAGTCTGCAACCGAAGCCTTTGAACATCTTAGCCAGGTTTTCTTCCGGTATCGGGTTGGGTTGCTCCATGGACGTATGAAGCCGACTGAAAAGGACGACATCATGGCTTCATTTGCCAATCATGAGTTTGACGTGATGGTCACAACCTCCGTTGCAGAGGTGGGTGTTGATATACCCAACGCCAGCGTGATCGTCATTGAAGGGGCGAACCGCTTCGGTCTGGCCCAGTTGCATCAGTTCCGCGGACGGGTTGGACGTGGCCACCATGCGTCGTATTGTTTGCTTATCCCGGATAACACCACGCCGGAAGCGATGGAACGGCTGCAAGCGATGGAACAGACGACAGACGGTTTCAAATTGGCAGAGATTGACTGGAAACTACGCGGTCCTGGCGACCTGATCGGAACCCGTCAGAGCGGGCGCACCGATTTAAAAGTCATGGAAGCCATGACGCCGCAACTTGTCGAATTGGCGCAACGCGAAGCCCGCACGATCTATGAAGAAGACCCGTACCTGGATCAAGAACGGCATGCACTTTTAAGCCAGCGTGTTGAGATGCTCCATCGAGAAGAGAGCGACCTCAGTTAAAAGACACTGGATTGGCACGAATTTGTGCTTTTGCGTACAATAGGAGACATTATGTCAGAACGAATCGGAATTTACCCGGCATCATTGAATCCAATTCATAATGGTCATATCGATATTGCATCGCGTGCTGCTAGGATTTTTGATGAGGTAATTGTCGCAATTTATGACAAACCAAAGAAAGAGTTGCTATTTTCGGTGAATGAACGAGTCGCATTGGCGCAGCGAGCACTCCAGGATTATAGTAATATAAAGGTTGCGAAGTTTTCTGGATTAGTCGTGAACTATGCTCAATCTGTTGGTGCGATGGCGCTGATCCGAGGGTTACGGGTTTTTTCTGATTTTGAGTTTGAGTTCAGATATCATCTAGCAAATCGTCATCTGGACCCGGAGATCGAAACTGTTGCCATTATGACAGAGGAGCGTTACTTACACATCAGTTCCAGCACAATCCGGGAAATCGCAGAACTGGGTGGAGATGTTTCGTCAATGGTTCCTGGTTTTGTTTTGGAGGCGTTGATTGAACGATTTAGAGAATTACATTTAGATGGCTCTAGTCCTGGGTTTATGAAGAGTATAAGGGATTAACCGGGGAGGATTATATGGATATTCAACATCTGGTAGATCGATTGGAAGACCTCATTGATGAAGGCCGGCATATGCCGTTTAGCAAGTACACGATGATTGACGAAGAAATGGCACTGGAGATCATCGACCAGATGCGGATTTCTATCCCTGAAGAAATCGAAAAAGCATCGCGCGTTCTAGCGCAACGGGATCGCGTGTTGGCCCAGGCCAATGAGGAAGCAGCCCGTGTGTTGCAGCAAGCCCGCGAAAAGGGCAACGAAATGCTGGATCAAGACGTGTCGGTTCAGGCCGCCCAGAACCACGCTGCTAATGTCATTGAAGAAGCGCGCCAACAGGCTGAGCAGATCACCAAAGAGGCGGATCAGTATGTGATGGGTGTCCTGGGGCAACTTGAACAGAATTTGCTCAAGAATTTGAACACAGTGCGCAACGGCATCAATACGGTCAACAAACCGGCGCAAGCCCCCGCCGAACAAGCGACGCCAGCACAGTTCCCGCAGCCCGCGGCACAGCAGGCTGTAGAAGCAGAAGCACCCAATGGGCGGGTACGTGCTCCTGGTATCAGCTTGAAACGCTCTGATGATATCGAACAATCGTAAGTAGGACGATCACATAATCGGAACGGGCATGAAGGTAAGCTGACCCATATCTGGACGCATTCCGATACCAAGCAATTCACACCTGGTTTTGCCCCTACAAGGACCAGGATCGCACTTCTGTACGTTCGCGGAAATCCCACATCCGCAAGAAACCATCCATGTGGGCTGTCAATAGGTAATGTTCATCGGGTGTAAATGCAAGTGCAATGACTGGTGGGCTCCTGATCATTTCCTGTTCGTTCCAGAGCAAGGTTGTCCAACCCGGTACCGTCTCATAATGAAATAGTTGCACCCCGTCTTCTTTTCCGACTGCCAGCCAATTCCCTTGAACAGCTAGACGATGGATATGTCCGACACTATCTTCGTCTGTTGTGCCATGGGTAGCTCCATCAAGCACGAGGTTATGTAGCAACAACCAGTTATCGCCAATAGCCGCCACAATGCGATCCCCTTGTGGGGTAAAGATCAGGTCACGATAGCCATTGCCTGCAAGATAGTCTTCCGGTTCGTGAGTAGGCATGTCTGTTGGGGTCAGATGAGTAGTGAGAAATTGAACTTGTTCAATCGTATGATCAGCATAGGCCGCGGCCAGAATCGTGCCATCAGGGCTGAGGGCAAGATGTGTAAATGTCCCATCTTCATACACCCTGTCGATGAGATGGCCTGTATTACCATCGTAAAACGTGATTATTTTGCCAGAAGTAATTGCCATCACCTGACCATCAGCATTGATAGCAGCGTAATGACCAGGGAAGTTCCATGAACGGCCGTCGATTATTTCATAAATGAAAACGCCATCATTACCGTTTACGCGATCTTCAGGAGCAGTTAATATCCGTTTGCTATCTGGCATGAACTCAATATCACTGATCTGAGTCTTATCCACCGGTACATGGGTTATATCAGGTTGTAGTTGATAATTCGCATCAACCTCATGCACAACCAACGTGGAACCACTCGTGGGTTGATAATAAGCTACTGCCAACCGAGTGCCATCTGGCGAGATAGCGATGTCCTGGATGGTGGCTGTTTCGAGGTTTATCTGTCCATTGCCTGTGATTGTAGGCAAATCGGATGCTGGTAGAAGTATAAACATAGTGGCTACCGTACCGATTACCAATATCTGGATAATGCCAGCTAACAGATAAATGCTGGGCCGAATAGATCCTTGGTTTCGTTTGCGTTTCATTGTGTTCTTTTCTTCAATGGGTCTGATTATAACTGGAATCTGGCGGACTTAAGCGACGATTGTCATACGCTTCCCCAGATTCTGGGGGATTGAGTCATAAGCCTGTATGCGATAATGAGATGCGAGGTCGTCTGGGGAAGGATCATGAAGACAAAATCCAAGTTCAAACCAGAACAAACAGGGTGTGATGAGCTATACCCAGCGCAGACGCTTGCAAATACAGCGTACTCTCTACGTTGTGATGGTGAGTCTTTTGGCTGTAGTCTTTATTGCTTTGATCCTGGGTGCTATCCGGGGTATGCCTGGGATGTTGATTGTGCCGATGTTCGTTTTTGCAGGGCTGATTATATTGCTTAGCCGCATGAACACGCTGAGCCGCGAAATCCGTGAAGGCAAGGTTTTGTGTGTAGCAGGTCGCGTTGTACTGGATATTGCCAACACACGGACCCATCAACAATCGAACTTCTATATTCATGTTGAGGGTGAACGCTTTACCGTCCGCAAAGACGGGCTGCTGGCCTTCAAAAATGGTGATCCCTACACAATTTACTATTCGCCTTACAAGAACACCATGCTCTCTGCCGAATGGTTGCGTGATGATCCTTTTGAGGCCAATTAGTTGCATTCGAGACGGTTCAAGAGTACAGTATTCTGGTTACACACAATGATGAACGATATATAAGATACACGGGAGAGTATAGATGAATGAATTAATTCAGAAACTAGTCGATGAACTCGGGGTGGATGAAGCCATTGCTCAGCAAGCCATTGGGTTGGTATTGGGTGCGCTCAAAGATAAAGTCCCTGCTGGACTAGGTGATCAATTAGAAAATATTTTGAATGGCGAAGATGATGGTGGAATCACCAACCAGATTGAGGGTATGCTCAGTGGCGCGCAAGAAGGTGGCTTGATGAATATGTTGAGCGGCTTCCTCGGCAAAAAATAGCGGCTGGTGCGGCTGGTCTATATCGCTATATGTTGGGCGGCGGGCATTGTCCTGTCGGCTGAATTTGATGTGCTGGCTCCGCTGTTATGGGTAGCATTTTGTATTGTGGCGTTGATCGCCGTCTATGTGCAGCAGCCAGGCTACCGTTTTTATTTTGTGTTGGTGCTGGTCTTCGGTTTGGGTGGTTTGCGCCATGCCTGGTTGCCGACCACATCCGATGTGGCCCAATACAACAACACAGGCGGCCTCACGCTCGAAGGGCAGATTGTGAGCACACCCGACATCCGCGATGATCGGACGCTGTTCCGCCTTAAAACTGATACGCTGATTCGGGGCGCACAGGTGACTCCTACGTCGGGTGATGTATTAGTGCGGGCGGCGCGCCATGTAGATGTGGCCTATGGGGATCGTGTTGCCGTAACCGGGCAATTGATCCAACCGGGCGAATATGATCTGTTCTCCTATGCGGATTATTTAGGGCGGCAGGGCGTCTTCAGCATCATTGATCACACCGCAGTGACGGTGCTATCGCACGGGCACGGTGTGTCGATATTGTTCACATTGCGTGAACGGGTGCAGACTCTCATTGCGGCGATGCTGCCCGAACCCCATGCGGGGTTGCTAACAGGGATCGTTGTTGGCAATGAACGGGGTATCTCGCCTGAACTTGAACGCGATTTCCAGGCTGTTGGCGCATCCCACATCATCGCCATCAGCGGTTTTAACATGGTCATTATTGCGGGTGTGGTGCGTGGCCTGTTGGGGGGGCTACGTAAGTATTGGCTGACGGTTTTGAGCATTGGCGTCATCGTCTTGTATGCGTTCTTTGTGGGCGCAGATGCAGCCGTGCTCCGAGCGACCATTATGGTCAGCGTTTATTTGATTGGCACGAATCTGCGCCGCAAGACCTATGTTCCGGCGTCTTTGGCGTTCACGGCCTTGCTGATGTCGGTACATGATCCCAACGTCATCTGGGATGTGAGTTTTCAACTGAGCTTCTTCGCCACGCTAGGCTTGAGCCTGTTTGCTGATCCGCTCAAGCGCTGGTTAGACATTTTGTTGCAATCGGCTTTTCCCCTGAAATATGCCCGCCGAGTCAGTACATTTTTGACTGAGCCGTTGGTGGTGACAATCGCCGCACAGATCACGACTCTGCCGCTGATTTTGCTGTATTTTGGTCGTTTGTCGGTTGTGTCGTTACTTGTGAATCTATTGATTATCCCGGTGCAAGCCTACCTGCTGATCCTCGGTTTGGTGGCTGTGTTGGTGGCGTTTGTCTTGCCGATGGTTGGGCAGGTCTTGTTCTGGTTGGATCTGGTGCTGCTGAATTATTCCATCTGGGTTGTGCGCATGTTCGGGCGGTTGCCCTTTGCCGATACCGCCATCTTTGTTCGACCAGAGCTGATCCAGGGGTTCTTTATTGTGTTGATCGGTGGGGCGATGATCCAGGCAACACAACCGCGCTGGTGGCGCTGGCTGAAGCGGGGACAGCATCAAATCGTGAGTGCAACGGCGTTGGCTGGTATAGGGATTGTCTTCCTGGTGGGCAGCCTGTGGAACAGCCGCCCCGATGGCAGTTTGCATATTTGGTTTCTGGCGGTTGGGCATAGCAACGGCATTCTGATGCAAACCCCCGGTGGCGCCCATATTTTGGTGGATGGTGGGCGCTTTCCATCACGGCTGCTGACCGCAATTGGCGATCATCTCCCGTTTACAGATCGGACATTGGAGTTGGTCTTTATCACCCAGCCGGATGCTTTTGACTATGGGGCTTTATCGTCGGTGTTTGATCGTTATGAGGTGGGCAAGGTCCTCACGAATGGACAGCCGAATCTCAGCCGAGAATACCAAGCATTGATGCCGACTGATCCCCTCATTGTGGAAAATGGCTATACGATTGAATTGAGCGATGGGGTACGGATTGAGGTTCTACATCCGCAAAAACAGCCGACAATCCATGATTCGTTGAATGACACGAGTCTGGTTTTACGGGTGACCTATGGGGATGTATCGTTTTTATTGACGGGGGATATGAGTGCTGATGCACAGACCGAATTACTCAAATCGGGTGGTTGGCCTGTCGCAACTGTGATGCAACTCCCACAGCATGGCAGGCGCCGTGCGTTGGTATCAGACTTTCTTGATGTTGTTCAACCCCGAGTGATTGTCTTGCAAGCAGACCCCGCGAACCGATGGGGCGATCCTGATGCAGATTTAACGGCGATGCTGCCAGAAGCCGTTCCTGTGTTTCGGACTGATCTGGGCGGAACAGCTCACTTCTGGACAGATGGATTAGGCTTGGTGCTTTCCTCAGCCCGCTTCAACCACTGATTGACTTTGGGCACCAGTTCACGGTGCATGGTGGCTTTGGTCAGAAATCCATTTGCGCCGCACTTGAGTGCTTTCTCAACCGTGACGCTATCCATCAAAGATGAAAACATGATAATGGGGACCCTTTCATACTCTGCTGATTTGCGGATATATTTGCACAGTTCAAATCCATCAATCCCCGGCATCATCACGTCAAGGACAATCAAATCTGGAACCTTCTCTTCCAGCAATTCCATTGCAATATAGCTGTTGTGGGCTTGCTTGATTATGTAACCTTGACGGCGGAGCAAAATGCTGGCTAGATTCAGCATCGCTTTCTCATCGTCAACTATCATAATTTCTTTGGTCATGAGATAAATCCTTTTCAAGAAAGATAGATTAAGCTCGGAACGAAATGCCGAGCATTGTAGGCTCGGAACGAAATGCCGAGCCTGATGAGTACAATACGGGTCTTTGATTAGTTAGCGCAACAACTATGCGACGTTAGCTACGATGGCCTGCGCAAGTTCTGTCAGTGAGTCAGCCCGGATGCTGCGCAACCAGAACTGGGTGGCTTCTGAGATACCAAAGCGGGTAAACAAGCTTCCGTCGTTATCCTTCAGTAATCGGGTGCGGATACTGTCATCTAAGAGGGCTGCGCCCATCAAGTTATCCAACCGTCCACGTTCGTCTTTGGTCAGGATATAATCCCACCAATCACTGCTGCCACTAAAGCCTTGGCCTTTGGGCCAGGGGGTTACATCCATTACGAGTGATTGATTGAGTATTCCCATGGTTTTCCTCCGTCATGAAACTTGAGCTACCGGGCTTGAATGTAATGCAGATTTAAGTACCAAGTCATCTTGACCCTTGCAAAAACTAATAAGTTGAACTACCAGCGTAGCCTGCGAGCGCTGGAGAAACCGTCATGGCGAGCATCATAACCAGGATGAAAGCCAAGATCAGGGTGCGGGCGTGACGGGGATTTTGCAGGTACCAGGTCATTATTTGGGTGATTGATTTGTTCATTTGTTTTCTCCAAGAACAGTTTTGTTTATTTAACTGTCTAAAGGATAAAGGGCAGTGCTAAACCCGGCGCTTACCAGAATCGGGCGATTTGGCGCTCTCATAATTTACTCATAATGGATGAGAATCTGGTTTGGAAGTTCAGCGTAGGGACGCTGCCCCTACGCGAGGAGGGTTTTGACCAGTGTGGTGGTTTCGCTGGAGGGTTCCACACCCATTTCGTCTTGTAAGAGTTGTTTGAGTTCGCGGAATTGGGATTGGATTTTGCCCGCTTCGCCCTGTGATTTGTAGCACAGCATAATCAGGCGGTGAACGTCTTCGCGCAAGATGTCTTCTTCCAACGCCCGATGGAACATATCCAGCGCTTTGCCGACATCGTTCCGCGTCCGGTAACATTCGCCCAGCCCAATCAGCGCTTCGATGTGGGCGTTGTGCAGCCGTTCACGGTAACTGATAATCCACTCGGCGTCGAGACGAGGCAGGAATTCCCCTCGATACAGGCCGACGGCGCGGCGCCATAAGTCTTCGGTGTGGGGGTTGCGGGAGGATAACAGCCGAGCCTGTTGAATCAGGCGCTCGAATTCAAGCGCATCGCACCGCAAATCGATATCCTCGTTGACGCAATAGTGGCGGTCCTGATAGACGATGGTGAGTTCGCCCATGGCCTTACGCGCTCGATGCAAGGTGGTGTGGAAGTTTTGGCGAACGCGCTTGGAGGAGCTATCGGGCCAAAAAGCCAGACCCAGTTGCTCTTTGCTGGTGGGGCCGTTAAAGAGCAGATGGAAGAACAGTTCTCGGGCCAGATTAGAGCGCCATTCGGAGTCGGGAATGACCACGCCATTGCGTTCGATGTGCCCGCGTCCCAGCGCCATCACGCGGAAGCTGTGGAGGATCTGTGGATTTTTCTGGGTTTGCTGCCCCTGCGCCTGGGTCAACCGGATTTTTTCAAGCTTATTGATTTCCTGGCAAATTTCTGGATACCGGCTGGCATGGGCCAGGACGTACGAATGAAGCATCGGCGTGTGATAGACTTCAACCACCAATGTCTGTAATTCGCCGTCATCGTGGGCAGCATCCACTGCCTCACGCAGGTAACCATGGGCCGCTGGCTGATCGGACCTGAGGAGGGCGACCAGCGCACACAAACCATACACCTGCAACAACTCCAGGTGGGCGGACATCTGTTTGAGCGCCTGCACAATCTGATCGAGTTCCGATTGCGCGTTGACCGGGCTGCCGGTCTGGGCTTTTGCCGTGAACAAGGCAGCCCGCGCCAGATGACATTCTAAGGCCAATGAATGTGAATCCGCCAGAACCAGGGCGTCTTCTGCAAATGAGATGGCGTGGTCAATCTGGCCTTCCCAACGGCGGAGGGTGGACGAACTGATCAGCAGCGAACATTGCAGGTAAGGGTCGTTCTTGTGTGAAAATTCCAGCGCTTTTTCATAACGCTTCCAGGCCTCTTCAAACCCACCCCGATCCCGTTGCAGGTCACCCAGGCTCCACATCAGGTAACTTTCGGCCCGGCGGTTATGTACCTTGGCGACGATGCTCAGGCCTTCTTCCATCGTCGCTAGCGCTGCCAGGTAATCGCCGTGTCGGTGCAGAAAAAAACCGAGGTCGTTGAGCGCTAGGGCAAGTACCGTTGAGCTACCCAGCGAACGACAAATCGCGACAACCTCTTGCAAACAGGTGCTGGCGTCGTCAATGCGCCCCAGCCGAACGTAGGTGATGTGCAAGTCTTGGAGGACCTGTGAGACGGCATACATGTGGTTGTCGCTGCGATGTTGTTCTAATGAGGCTTCGAGATCGTCAGCGGCTTCCTCGATCTGCCCCAACCGCAGCTTGGAGTAGCCGAGGATATGGAGGGCGCGCCCCCGCAAATCTGATGGAATCGTTTGTTGCGCGGGCAGTTGATTGATGAGGTCAATGGCCTGGGGGTATTGGCCGCGCTGGAGGTTAATCCAGGCGCGTTGTAACTGCACCTTGATCTGACCGCGTGGGTTGTCTTGTGCGTCATAATCGGCCTCGGCCTGTTGCAGAAGTTCAAGCGCCAGGTCATGATCGTGGCGATCAATGTGAATCTCGGCACAGCTATAAATTAATTCAGGGACGATGACCGGCGCATTCGCCAGTTTGGACATCCAATCCTGGAGGGTTTCTAGCTGTCCCTGGAAGAAGTAAGGCTGGGCGACTCGTTCGGCAATGGCAGCGGCTTCGGTTGTCTGGTCTGCCAGGGTGTAGTGGTCGAAGGCTTCTTCCAGCCTGCCTTGATCTTCAAACCAGGCAGCGGCGTTGGTGTGCAACCGGTTGAACATCTCGTAGTCGGTGTGTTCGAGTTGATTCTGCAAGAAGGTGCGGAACAGGCGATGATAAATGAGTGCGCCAGAGATGCGAGAAAGGAACAGGTTCCGGTTTAAAGCCACATTGAGCCAGTGCCCGGTATCAACCAGGCCGAGAGCGCGGGTGCAAAGTTCTGGCGTAATGCGGGTTAAGGTTGAAGACGCCAACAGGAAGTGCCGTAATCCGGGCGGTTGGGCATCCAGCATGAGTTCTGCCAGCGCATCAAATAGGGCTTCAGGTCCCCCGCTGCCTTTGAGGAAGATGCGCTCTAAGGCTTCGGGTAAGGGTTGCAATGCCAGCACGGTCCCTGCAGGCCACCCCTCAAGCTTGGATAAGAGTTGCTCCAGGTCGATGCTATGCTGCGACTGCTGTGCCAATTCCGCAAGTTCCTTCACCTTGAAGCGTAGCTGGTCTTGACCAATCGCCAACACCTCGCGGCGGGCAATCATCTCGGTTAAGGGCAGGTCAGGCAGGATGCGACTGAGGATAATAAGATGGCAGTAGCCGGGAAGTTGGTCAATGAAACTGCGTAACCACGCCTCTGCAGTAGGAGAACCTGCAATATGATGGACATCATCCAGGACATATAGGATCTGGCCGGTTAATTCTTCGCGTAGACGATTGGCGAGAATCGCAGCCAGTTCATCTGGCGATTGGCCTGGGATCTGGCGTAAGTCAGTGACTGAAGGGACCAGGGTCTTGAAAGAGTGTAGGCTCGCTTGAAAAAGATTGGGAATATCACGTTCGCGTTCGGCAACAGGATGCCACACAACGGGAATATCGACCCGGCGTGCAAATTGAGCAGCAAGCGTCGTTTTGCCGTAGCCAGGAGGAGCGCTGATGATGGTTAGTTTGTGTTTGAGTGAGGCTTCAAGTTCACTCAAAAGTCGGGGTCGTTCGATTACCCCGTATATATCGGGTATTGTTGTATTCATATTATGAAGATGATTAAGACCCAACTTTATTGTTCATTATGGCGTAAGTAAAGGCTGTATGCAAAAAGCGCAGCCGCAACTGCGCTTTTATAATGGAACATACTAATTATTATAGAGTTGGCATGACGCCATCGCGTTGTTTGAGGAACCAGAACAAGAAGAAATAGCCGCCCCCGATCAAACCGGTCAGGATTGCAGGCAACATTGCCCTTGAAGGCTTGCCTTTTACCGAGCGTAACATACCCGCGATAACCAAAGGGATGGTAAACATGCCGACGTTTAACACCAGCACAGGCAGGTCGGTTGCTTCCAGCGGCAGGCCATCACCGATCAGGAGTTTTGAAACAATGGCGAATCCCATAACTGTGAAGTTGAGAATGGTGACGAACATCTGCTTATCTGGGATCAAGAACATGTTGATGAAGGTCAGGAAGAAAATGATATAAAGCAAAATGTCGAAAATTAGATCCTCACCTGTGCGAGGGCCAAGCGCGTTGAGGATATCGCCGAACTCAAGATCACTTGTACTCTGGGCAAAGGTGACAGGAACGGCAGTGAAAGCAAGCAAGAGGTACAAAAGGATGACTTGGATATGATGTCGTTTCACGGGACTGAGTCTCCTATATAAAGAATATAGCACCATGTTAGCGGATTTTTCCATAATCCAAAAGTAAGGTTGTTGTACAATAAGCGTGAGACAGGATAGGAAACCATCATGAATTGGAAGACACGCTTACGGTTGCGCTGGAGTAAGGGGCTATCTCAGGTTCCGCTGCTACGAATGATCGCCTTTCGTTGGTCGCGATTGCCCCCATCAACACGGGCCTTACCAGGTCATTTTTGGAAAGCCTTCATGAACTTCAAAAATTATGGCCTGCGCACGGCAGCCGCTTTGTCTTATTATGCGGTGTTTTCCGTTTTTCCGCTGATTTTGCTGGTGGCTGTGTTCATCAGTGATTTGGTGGGGCCAGCCGTTGCTCAAGAACGGATTGCACAGGGTCTCATCCTGTTCCTACCGGATGAGACCGAGACGATCAATCTGGTGCATGACAGCATTGAGCAGGCTTTGCAACAAAGCAGTTCGTTTGGTCTGGTTGCGCTGATTGGTTTGATGTGGTCGGCATTAGGGCTGCTTTCTAACCTTACATCGGCGCTTGACCGGATTTTTCAGGTTCCAGAAAGCCGCAGTTTATGGGCGGAGCGTCTGTTAGCATTTTTGATGACAGTTGTCCTAATTGTTCTGGTCGGGATGTCGTTTGTGACTTCTGGCGTCCTACGCTTAGTCGAGTCCTTTTTCTTTTCTACGTCAAGCCCCTGGATTCGAATCGGGACATTTTTCTTACCCCTGGGCTTGAACATGGTTATTTTTGTGTTGCTGTTTCGTTATGTCCCGGCGACCCAGGTTAATTGGGATGCCGTCTGGCCTGCCGCTATTCTTGGGGGGATTGCGCTGGAGGTGGGGAAGGCGGCCTTTGCCTGGTATCTGACCAATCTGGCCAATTTCCAGATCGTTTATGGCAGTATTGCGACAGTCATCGTGTTGATGTTGTGGGCCTACATCATGTCTGGGATATTCCTGGTTAGTGCGGAGATTTGTGCCCAGTTGAATCTGTGGTTTACAAGGGAGACTGGAACCATGCGCCTCCAGATCATGCCGGAACGCACCATTGCACGTCTCCCAGCCGAGGTTCCACCCCCCATGTAGTAACGGCTATCACCGCTAGTCGATGATAGCCTTGTGAGCTATTTTTGGGGTTCTGGACGGGAAAAGTTGCGCCGTTTCTCCTCACGAAAGTGATTGGCGTAATGGCGCACCAAAGCGTGAATGCTCTTTTCCTGAGTCCGCTTGATCGTATCTTCGTGCCGTTTTTCGGCCAGATACATGTGTATCATGTCCATTTGATAAGTCTCCTCGAAAAGGTTCACTACAGGTCAGTATGTATCATGACATACCAGAGACACTCTATCATGACTTGCCTGTTGGTGTCAAGCAGATGAATCTTTGGATCAGGGTGATTGCACCAAATTTGATTTCGGGTTCTGAAAAGTTCAAGAAGTGTCGCAAGCGGTTATTCGCAGATGCTATGATGTCTCTTGTGAACTTTAAAAAACCGTAACGACACGATTTTTCATTTTGATGTGATTGCCCTGCCTTTGGATAGTCAAACTTTAACATCTGCGGTAAACTGACTATAGAAATTGTGATAAGTTCATTAGGAGCATGGTTGGACGAGTTTGGTGCATATGGGGTTCCAGAGTTTGACCCCGCCAATGTTGTTTCGAGTGAAGTGATCGAGCGTGAGCGGACGACTAATGAACGAACCATCGCTCGGCAAGCGGCACTTCAGGTGTTGTATGAGGTAGATAGTGCCGATCACAAAGTGGGTGATGTGGTTAACGCGCTGATTGACGACAACCCCATGAGTTCACGTTCTATACGCTATATGCGAAAACTGGTGTCCGGCATTGTGGCAGTTTGGGGCGACCTTGACCAAACACTCCAACAATATGCTCCAGAGTGGCCTTTGGATCAGGTTGCGATTGTGGATCGTAACGTGCTGCGGTTGGCGCTATTTGAACTGGCCTTTCGGGAAAATGTGCCCGTCAAGGTGGTGATTGATGAAGCGGTGCAGCTTGCTGGCTTGTTTGGGGCGGATGGATCGATGCGGTTTGTTAATGGCGTTTTGGGGTCGCTAGTAAACGATGTGGACAAGATACGACAGACGCTGGGGTCACAGGATTTAACATGAATCTATTGGGCATGGGCACAGCCGAACTGCTGGTGATTGTAGTGATTATGCTTATCGTGGCAGGGCCGAAGCGGATGATACAATGGGCCTACATCGTGGGGCGCTATGTGGGCCAGCTACGGGTGATGTGGCGGGATGTGATGAAGAGTGTGCAGCAAGAATTTGATGCCTCTGGCGTGGACATTCAACTGCCAAAAGAGTTGCCGACCCGCAATGAAGTTTATAGGCTGGCGAAAGATGCCATGAAGCCCATTGCCGAACCGATGCAGAATGCGATGAAAGAAGTTGAAGCCGAAGCCAAGCAGCTTGAATCAGGCTATAAAGAGCTAGATCAAACGGTTAAGAAAGACCTGAATCAATCCAACGGGCGCATAACACAACCTGTTTTGAGTAAGCCGATGAAGGCAGAGCAATCAGAGGATGACACCAAGCCAGGTTTTGGTACATGGTCGGGTATAACGAAGGATCAGGAGTAGGACAATGGTCAAGCTACTCCCACACCAAGACAGAAAACAACTTCCCCCACCAGCCGAAGAACTAGAAGAAGAAATTGAAGATGGCCACGAACTTCGCATGGGGTTTTTTGAGCATCTCGATGAACTTCGGCAGCGTGTCACCCGTGCATTTTTGGCCCTCGTTGTGGGTACAGTTGTTGGGGCAGTCATCGCTGAACCTGTCTTGGAATTTATCCTTGAACCGTACCGTGCAATCAGTGCCAACCCGGATCAGCAACTTGTCATCCTGGGGCCAACCGGATCAATCGTCGCCTATTTTAAAGTGGCGTTGATGTTGGGTGGGATTTTCGCCATTCCCTTGATGACCTATCAGGTATTGGCCTTTATTGTGCCTGGTTTGACGCGCAAAGAAAAACGCTATGTGCGCTTGTCTATCCCGCCGATTACCTTCTTATTTCTGGTTGGCGTCATCTTCGCCTGGTATGGCTTGATGCCGCCCGCGATCGCCTTCTTGGAAGGGTTTATGGGCGACGTTTTCCGACCTGAATGGACGGCACAGGAATACATCAGCTTTGTGACCTCGTTACTCTTCTGGATGGGGGTTGCCTTCGAGACGCCGCTGGCGTTCTTTGTGCTGTCTTTGTTAGGATTAGTCTCCGCGGGGCAACTGATGCGCAATTGGCGTTTTGCCGTTGTGGGTGCAGCTATTGCCGCGGCCTTTATCACACCAACGATTGACCCAGTCAACATGATGCTGGTGATGGGGCCGCTGTTGGCGCTGTATGCCTTCAGCATCGTTCTGGTGATGATTGGCCGCCGGATGAGCGGCGTTGACATAAACGGGCTTTAGCCCGCCGCAAGCCGCAGCGAACCTCTGGTTCGGTTTGAATGGTCGCGGTTAGGCGATTTTCAGGGTTTTAACCAAGGTGAGAGACATGTCTGGCGATGAATGAACTCCTGGTTGAGATGGCCGAGGGCAAGGTAAAATAGACCTTATGATCCGCACCTACAAGTACCGCCTGTATCCCAGCAGAAGCCAGAAGCGTCATCTCTGGCAAATCTTGGCCTGTGCTCGGCACTTCTACAACATGTGTGTGGAAGAACGCAAGTGGGCATGGCAACTGGAAGAACGCAGTGTGAGCAAAAACGCCCAACTTCGCAATGTCAAGCACTACAAGCGCACTTTCCCCCAGGCGCAGATCGTCCACAGTCATGTCTTGCAGGTGGTCGCAGCCGATTGCGACAAGGCCTTTCAAGCCTTCTTCCGTCGTATCAAGAAGGGTGAGACACCGGGTTATCCCCGTTTCAAAGGTCGCCATCGCTTCCATAGCTTCGGCTTCAAAGAATATGGCAATGGCTTCAGGATTGATGGTCGGCGCCTGAAGGTGTCGGGTGTAGGGCGGATCCCTGTTCGCTGGCATCGTGATATTGGCGGTTTTGTGCCCTGCCAGATCAAGATGCTGCGGATCACCCACAAGGCAGGGCGGTGGTACGCCTGTTTCTCTGTTGAGATGCCAGAACCATCCGAGTTGCCCAAGACAGGCCAACAAGTCGGCTTGGATGTCGGGGTATCCGCATTGGTCACCACCAGTGCGGGTGAGCAGGTTCAAAACCCCAACTCCTACCGGGAGAGCCAAACGAAACTGCGCATTCTGCACCGGTCATTGGCTCGTAAAAAACGAGGCGGCAAAAATCGTCGCAAAGCCTTGCTGCGCGTCCAGCGCCAGCAAGAACATGTTGCTAACCAACGACGGGACTATCTGCACAAACTGAGCACCAAACTGATTGAGCACTACGATCTGATCGCGTTGGAAGACCTGCGGGTGCGCAACATGGTCAGAAACAAACACCTCAGCAAGAGCATCTTGGATAGCGGGTGCGAACCTTCGGTTCGGAGCATCTTCAAACAATACCTCACGTACAAGGCTGGAAGCGCCGGACGTGAAGTGGTGTTGGTTGATCCCGCCTACACATCCAAAACCTGCTCCAACTGTGGTGCCATCTTCGAGGGTTTAACACGCTCGGATCGTTGGGTGGAATGTGCTTGTGGTCTCTCGCTCGATAGAGACCACAACGCAGCACGAAACATTTTAAGTCGAGCCAGACCGGACGGGTCTGTACAGCCTCACGTAGAGGGAGGTTCCTCATGCGTGCTGTAGAAGCTGCGCCGAACCAAAGTTCGCTTTATCGGCAGCAGAGTGTCACTTCTAGATAAGACCTAAACAGATGATGCGTTTTTTCTGGGGCAAGCAACCCCGTCTTTTGGTACTGGGGTTGGATTGTGCTGGGCCACAACTGGTCTTTGATGCCTTTAAAGATGATCTGCCCAATCTCTCTAAATTGATGCAATCTGGAACCTGGGGCAAACTTGAATCCAGTGTCCCGTGTATTACTGTGCCCGCTTGGAGTAGTATGCTCAGTGGTGTTGATCCGGGTGTGCTGGGATTTTATGGTTTTCGTAATCGCCTCGCCTATAGCTACGATGCGTTATCGGTTGTGAATGGTAACGCCGTCAACGTACCACGTATTTGGGACATGCTGGGTACAGCAGACAAGCAGTCTGTTGTGATCAATGTACCGCAGACCTACCCGCCGAAGGCAATCAACGGGCATCTGGTAACGGGCTTCATGACACCCGGCATGAGCAGCGCCTTTACCTATCCTGCCATTCTTAAGAACGAAGTGCTGAGAATCGTACCGAGTTATCAATTTGATGTGCATGATTTTCGTCAACTCGACAAAGGCACGCTCTTGCGGCGACTGTTTGATCTGAGTAACGCACAGTATGAGCTTGCACGCCATCTCATCACCCACAAACCCTGGGATTTGTGCATTCATGTCAACATCGGGCTGGATCGTATTCAGCACGGCTTTTGGCGCTATTTTGATCCAGAGCATCGCGCTTATGAACCGGGGAATCGCTTTGAGAATGCCATTCGTGATTACTACAAGATGATTGATGTACAGATCAGCAGAATCTTGGAGCTGATTGATGATGATGTTGCCGTGTTGGTGGTGAGCGACCATGGCGTGAAGCGGATGGACGGCGCTATCTGCCTGAACGAGTGGTTATGGCGCAATGGCTGGCTGGTGTTTAAACAAGTGCCACCTGCCGGAACGATCACTCGCTTTGATGATCTTGAGGTCGATTGGTCAAAGACAAGAGCTTGGGGTGCAGGTGGCTACTATGGTCGAGTGTTCTTGAACCTGCGTGGACGTGAACCACAGGGCATCATTGAACCTGACAATGTGGAGACTATAAAACACGAACTGAGTAAAGCACTCAGCGGAGTCCCTGGGCCAGATGGACAGCACCTTAATCACCGGATCATGTACCCAGATCAAATTTATCGTGAAGTGAACAACATCCCACCCGATTTGATCGTTTATTTTGGCGATTTGCATTGGCGCTCGGCAGGATCACTTGGGCATGGCAGCCATTTCACGCTGGAAAATGACGTCGGACAAGATGATGCTAATCATGACACGCACGGCCTATTCATTTACTATGACCCGCACAACCCGGGACAAGGGCAGGTCGAAGGGCATACCCTGCTTGACATCACCCCGACTCTTCTCGATCACTTTCGACTGCCTATTCCTGATGTGATGACGGGACATGTCATTCCGCTAGGAAGACCCTAAAGGATCTGCGACAGGAACAATTTTGTGCGTTCGTGTTCAGGGTCGACAAAGAAGTGTTCTGGGGTGCCGATTTCGACCACACGTCCGCTGTCCATAAAGATGACGCGATCCGCCACCTCACGCGCAAACCCCATCTCATGTGTGACGACGACCATCGTCATACCACTAATGGCCAATTCTTTCATCACGTCCAGCACTTCTTTAATCATCTCAGGATCAAGGGCACTGGTCGGTTCATCGAACAGCATAATCTTAGGGTTCATCGCCAGCGCACGGGCAATGGCGACACGCTGCTGCTGACCACCGGATAATTGTCCTGGATATTTCATTGCCTGCTCTTCAATGCCAACACGTTCTAGCAACTCCAGGGCAACTTGTTCAGATTCAGCCCGTGCGCGTCGCCGGACATAACGCTGTGCTAAGGTCACATTTTGCATCACGGTCAGATGAGGGAACAGATTGAAAGATTGAAATACCATGCCGATTTCCTTGCGGATGTTGGCGATATTGGCGGTATCATTATTGAGTTCAATGCCATCCACGATGATGCGGCCTTCTTGATGCTCTTCCAGGCGATTCATGCAGCGGATGAGAGTCGATTTACCTGAGCCGGATGGCCCGATAACGACCACAACCTCGCGTTCTTTCACCGTCATGTTGACATCACGCAGCGCATGATATTCGCTGTACCACTTGTTGACATCTTCGCAAATGATGATGTTTTCCTCACCGATATGGTTGCTCATAAAGTCTTCCTTTTGTAGCTATAGTGTGTCACGCCGCACAGCACCCGCGCCAGAGCGCTCGATGCGGCGGCTGATGTCTGCCATGATATAGCTCAAGACAAAGTAAACGACACCGATAAATAAGTAGCCTTCTCGTGGGAAGGCTAAGAAACCTGTTTGGCTATCGCCCAAAATTTGATTCATTGTACCCAAAATCTCGAATAGGCCAATAATATAGACCAGTGATGTGTCTTTGAACAAGCTAACCGCTTGACCCATGATCGCTGGGATGACGGCACGCAGCGCCTGGGGCAGCACAATCAAGGTGGTTGTCCAGAAGTTGTTCAATCCCAGTGCATAGGCCGCTTCATATTGTCCTCGTTGGATGACCTGGAGACCGCCGCGAATGACCTCTGCCAGATAAGCCGACATAAACAAGGTTAGCACAACCATAATGCGGATCACCAGGTCAACATCACCCAGGCCAAAGCCAAAGAACGGCAGAATCAAGCGTCCCATAAACAGGAGCGTAATCAAGGGCACACCGCGAATGACCTCAATAAAGAGGGTAGAGAGCAAACTGACGACTGGGAGATTGCTCTGGCGTCCTAGTGCCAGGAACATGCCAATTGGGAATGACGCGATGATGGCAACTGCCGACAGCAGGAGCGTGAGTAACAAACCACCGATTTCCGTTGTGGAAATTGAGGGGAGAGGATGGTCGATCACTTCTGGTGTAGCCTGGAAGCCTGTCAGCACAAACAAGATCAAAGGGATTGACAGCAGCCACAACAGGCTCATGCCGTTGGATGCGGCCCCTGGGGCTTCTTTTAGGAATTGGATCAAGGCATAAAGGAAGATCGGCAGTAAAAAGCCCATCAAAACACCCAGGCGGATATTCGACCAGGCAGGACTGGGATTCAGTAGCGAGGCGATCATAATGCCCAGATAGCCGACGAAGAAGACACCGGCAATGACCATCATATTGCGTTCAATGCGCTCGATGAATTCATTCGAGTCGAATTTCATCATGATTGCCAGCTTGCCCATTGCGAATGCAACGACACTAACAATGACAATTCTGAAGAACAGACTGCGTGTTTCTAGCAGGAAGGGCGCAAACTGCGTACTAATCCATTGTATGATTGAACGCTCGCCTTCAAAACGGACATCCGTGCGATTGACCTCTGTAGCACAATTGGGACATTCGGAAACAGGAGGTTCACCAAACTTGTTAATGCGCTGATTGGCGGCTTGACGGGTACTGCGGAAAACTTCCAGATTGTCGATCTTGAGCCAGGCAGAACCTGCCGTGCTGGTTTCTTCGTCTAGCATAGTGATAAATGTATACCACCCATCGGCTTGGGGTGTCCATTTAAAGATTTGTTCATCAACCGAACTAGCCGAAAAGTCAGATTCGCCCACGAGTTGTCCATCCCGATTGAATATCTGGACTTGAACCCCCAAGTCATATTGGGATGGATCGCGGGGATTCTCAGCGGCTTTAATCGCTGTTGTGTCGGACGTAAAACCATCGAACGAGGTATTGGCCTGTTGATTATTGTTTTCGATGTAACCGTTAAGCGTTGCAATCTCATAGTCGGCAACATCCGTTAGCGGATCAAGCGTAAACGTCAATTCCTCACCTTCATATCCAAGGAAGATAATCTGACGGGCGTTGTGATTGGCTGAGACATAGGTATAGAAGGTTGTCAGCACGGTCTGGGCAGCAATTAAGGGAACGAGGATGTAGATGGCAATGAGAAAGCCAACGATTGCCAAGATACCGCGTGTAATCTTGCCCCAGACAGCAACCGAAAACAGACTCAAAAAGACGACAGTCAGCGCCGCAAACTCGGCACGCCAGACTTGATCGGGCGGGAAGATCAGGCCGACGCTTAATTGACGCAGATTCAGGAAGACAACTTCCCATTGAGCTTGCAACAGCGCCCAGCGCAGCAAACTGTAAAGACCAATGACAATCCCAAGGCCCGTGACAAGGGTCAGGATCGCGTCGAACCAACTCCTGAACAAGTTTTCTCGCATCCAATTGATAAGGCCGATTTCGGTGATGGGGGGGCGGCGTGCTGGCGGGGCTTCGGCCGGACCGACATAGATTTCTTCGGCGTGGGGTTTATCACTCATCAGCGTGACCTCAGTTCGGTAGCACGATTGATAAAATTGGTCATGACAGATAGCGTCAAACTGAGTGACAAGTAGATGACCATGAGACCAACAAAGAACGGAACCGCTTGTCCGCTTTCATTGTTGGCGAGGATGGCAATTTGATAGGTGTCTGCATAATTGACAATCAGTCCCAGACTCGAGTTTTTACCTAGGTTCACGTACTGGTTGCCCAAGGGCGGAATAATCAAACGAAGTGCCTGGGGCAATACAACAAGGTTCAAGACCTGAGAACTACGTAGACCCTGCGACCGGGCGGCCTCGAGCTGACCATGAGGGACAGATTGGATCCCTGCCTTCACAATATCTGCGATAAAAGCAGCAGTATAGAGCGTCAGGCCGAGGAATAGCGACACAAATCCAAGTGATAAAGATGTGCCCCCTTCGATCCTTAGCCCCTGCAATTCGGGGTAACCAATTGAAAAAGGGGAACCCGCCACAAACCAGCCAATAGCTAGAATAGCGAGCATAATAGGAAGGACAATTCGCCATGTGTTTGCGGGTTCCCCTGTTGCATCCTGATGGGCTAAACGCCTGTGGCGAAGAAACCAGCCAACACCTAATGCGATAATCACAGCCATATAAAAGAAGTTGGCGCCATCTTGGGGTACAGGTTCGGCAATATAGAAGCCACGTGCGTTCAAAATGTAAAAACTGCTATCAAGCTCAAGGCCAAAGATGTTTGTTGGAGACATGATGGATTGGCGTGGGCGTGGGAGCAATAGCGTCATGGTGCGGTTAATGAAAAATAACTGTACCAGCAGGGGGGTGTTTCTGAAAATCTCAACATAGACCTGTGCGACACTTCGTACCAGAAAATTACTGGAAAGCAACCCAATTCCGACGAAAATACCCAATATTGTGCAGGCAACCAAAGATAGAGTCACCACGCGCAGGGTATTGATGATTCCTGTGATGAAAGCCCGTGTCATACTTTCGCCATAAAGGTAATCATTTAATGTGACTGCTAGTTCTTCTGCCATTGAAGAGAGAGGATAAAAGAGGATGAGCAAAATAAGACCGATGGCAATGGTAACAGACCAGGAGCGAATCTCTCTGTGTTGTCGATAGGCAATCAATATATTTCGGAGAACCAGGATCAGCGTACTGAACCATATGATCCCTATGATAAGTTGAAGCAAATCGGTGTTGCTGATCCAACCCCAATCATCCGTTAACGAAATACCTTCAGAAATAGCAACGGAAAAGCGGCGCCGATAAATGTTGAAGTCGAGCGATAAATCGGATTGATTGAGATTGCGAACTAGATTGGAAAACAAAATATAGAGGCCCCCCACAAACCCGATCACGAAAGCCATCTGAGCAATAATACGTAGGATACGGATGTCACGATACCAGGGAATTCCTGGTGTATAGAGGGCGATACGTTGTTGCGATTTAGGGGGAGGACGACTTTCACTGAGGTCTTGCTGGGTTACAGACATGTTTTTTTCTCTGTTTACGAAAAAGCTGCCTCATCTAACAAATGAGGCAGCTTTCTTAAGAAAGGCTTAACGCCAAGCGGGTGAATACATCAGGCCGCCGTGTGTCCACGGATCGTTCAGCGAGCCTGCGCGTGGAACGCCGATCGGCGCAACGTTGCGCTCATAGATTTCGGCATAGTTCCCGATGGTTTTGATGATATCCGCAGCAAACGAATTCGGAATACCTAAGGCATCGCCATAACCGTCTTCGGTTTCGCCGAGGAAACGAGCGATACCAATATCATCGCTGCCCATCATGCTCTCGATGTTGTCGCTGGTAATGCCCATTTCTTCGGCCTGGAATGTGGCATAGACCGCCCAGTTGACAATATCACCAAATGTACTGTCATCACCAAGATACATTGGGCCAAGCGGTTCTTTGGATAGGGTATCAGCCAGCAAGGTCAATGAACTTGGGTCAGAAGAGACAGAGCGAATGGCAGCCAACTGACTCTTATCTGATGTCAATACATCACAGGCTCCGGCTTCAAAGTCAGCCAGATTTTCGGCTGCTCCGGGCCCCAGTACGAGTTCCGGGTCCGAACCGAACTGAGCACGGTAAGCATCGGTGATGTTCTTCTCAGTGGTTGTGCCGCTGGTAGAACAGAAAGCTGCACCTTCCATATCGGCGAGACTGGTGAAACCATCTGCAATGCGGATCAGCAAACCTTGACCATCATAGAAGGTGGTCGGGCCGAAATCTGAACCGAGGGTGATGTCGCGAGTCAGAGTCCAGGTGGTGTTACGCATCAGCAAATCAATTTCTCCAGCCTGCAAGGCGGTGAAACGCACATCAGCAGTTAATGGGACGAAATTTAGGTTTTCCCCTTCATTGTAGTCAGGGCCAAAGATAGCAACTGCCACAGCCCGGCAAAAATCTGCATCGAGACCTTCCATTACACCTGTATCCGGGTTTGGAAGTGAAAAGCCAGCTAAACCATCGCTAACACCACAGTTCACAACACCCCGATCCAGGATTTCCTGCAATTTACCGCCATCTTCCTGGGCCGAAACCAACCCGAATGATGCCAGAGCAATCGCAAGTATTGCAAGAACCAATCCAAATTTACGCATATTGACCTCCATGTTAAGAAATATTAATGGACGCACAAGTAATAACATATCCTCCAGGTGATTGCAATTAGATTGTGCAAATTGATAAGAATCAGGGTATTTCTTCAATATTCAAAGTAGCCAGAGTGCGGGGTAACAAACAGCAGATGGCACGCAACCGACCCCGATGAAATTGCATAGATAAAGAGATTGGTCTTATGAAAGACAATACCAATTGACCCCAGAATGGTGCGACAGCTTCCGCGTCTAACGAAATTAGGGAGGAGGGTGAGGCTATGAAACCCAGCAGCAGATTAACCAGCCTCTGTCGGAAGAAGACCAATCTGGCTTACTTAGGCAGCGTCCAGCATAAATGGCAAAAACAGGGGGCAACTTTTGGAGCAGCCGAGTCTACGCCGCCTGTAAGGACCATGACAGATTGTGGGTCTGGTGTTTTGGCGCGATTTTGAGGAAACTTCAGACTACTCACTCACTTCTCTAGGATGGTGGACGTGTTGCACAATTTCTTTGTCAGGCGCTTGCAATATACGCCGCAGGCACAGCGCCTTTTTATGACTGTGGTGGCATTGGGATTTGTGATAGAAGGTGTCTATGCAGTCTTGCTCAATCTATACTTCCTACGGCTAGGGTACAACGCTCAGTTAATAGGTCAGGTCAATTCGGTTGGGCTGCTGGTCTTCGCCTTAATCAGCTTACCCGCTGGTGTTATGGGGACGCGGTGGAAAAGCAGCCAAATGATACGGCTCGGGGCAGGCGGCATCTTACTTGGCACTGTTCTGCTGCCATTGGCAGAATTCAGCCCGAAGGGGTGGCAGGAACTGTGGTTCATTGCCACCTATGCCTTGATCCTGATGGGTTTTTCTTTCTATTTTGTCAATAGTGCGCCATTTTTGATGAAAGTAGTTGAAACTGAGCGCCAGAGCAACGCATTTGCCATGCAAACGGCGCTTCTGGCACTGGCTGCGTTCGGAGGAAGTTTGGTTGGTGGTGCGCTGCCATCTTTACTCGCACATGCTTATGACTGGACGTTGGATGATCCACAACCCTATCGATCTACGCTGATGTTGGCGGCTTTGATCGTTCTGATAGCTTTTGCGATCACGCTAACGATTGTGGAGGAGAGTGGTGAAGGCGTGTCGCCACCTCCCGGCACAAATCGGACATCTAAGCCACGATTGAGCAGCCTTTCAGCGGTAATTTTCGGCGTAGTTGGTGTCATGTCGCTGGTACGTTTTTTACAGGTAGCAGCCCTTGCAACCGCTTCCGTTTACTTTAATGTTTACCTGGATACCATCTTTGGGATGTCGCCGAGTGCAATTGGGGTAATTGCTTCTATCGGGCGCTTAATCGCCGTCCCAACGGTTTTACTTGCCCCACGTTTGATCCGGCACACCAGTACCGGGAGTGTGGCGATGTGGGCCTCGTTGATAACTACCATCTGCTTGTTGCCGATAGCGCTCGCCTCGTCGTGGTGGGTTGCTGCCATAGGCTACATTGGAACAATGGCGATGACAAATCTACGTTATGCAGCTTTCATTGTCTTTATTATGGTTCTTGTGCCCAAAAGGCAACAAGCGCTTATGGCAGGTGCAGGTGAAACCGCTGCTGGCTTCAGTTTTGCGTTTATGGCCTTGAGTGGAGGCTATATTGCTACATTGCTCAGTTTCCGTGAGTTGTTTCTCTTTGGTTCGATTTTGGCTGGTCTGGGGACATTCATATTCTGGTGGCATATACGGGGTGTAACGTTGCGAAGACGAGCGAAGCTGGAATCTGTACCGTAACTAATGTGCTCAATATACGCCATCCACGTTATAGTTAAGCCACAATTTAATAAATAGAAAGGTGTGTTTAATGTCAGATCGGCCTCATATTCTTTTCTTGATGAGTGATGAACATCGCTTTGATTTGGCGGGTTATGCTGGGAATGACATTGTGCGTACTCCGGTTCTGGATGAACTGGCGCGAACGGGGGTGGTGTTCAACAATGCTTATGCACCGTCACCAATCTGTATCCCAGGGCGACAGGCGATGATGTCAGGGCAATTACCGCGCACCTGTGATTGTGAACATTTTGGACAAGACCTCGCGCCCAACACCATGACGTTTGCCCGTCGTTTGAGCGAATACGCCTATACAACCGTTGCCTGCGGCAAGCTCCATCATACAGGTATTGACCAGATGCAGGGATGGACACAGCGTATCGGCTCCGATGTCCGCATTGCTGATCATCATATCCCCAATCCTCATGACGAATCGTTCCAGCATTACGCTGTACCAACTTCAAAGGTCAAATGGTCGGATACGAAAGAGATCAAGCGGGCAGGGATTGGGCGCGGTCCGGCGGTGATGAAGGACGAATATGCGACCCAAGGCGCACTCAACTTCATCGAGAACCATTTCAATCATCCCTATTATGATCGTGCCACGCCAGATCGTCCGGTGTTGTTGAAGGTCAGTCTGCTACAGCCGCACTATCCGTATTTCACGGATGCGGACAAGTTCAACTATTATTTGAATCGGATTCCAGTCTATCTGGAAGGATCGTTTGACCATCCGTTCCTAGGGGCGCGTCAGGTGCGCCCGGAAGTGGATGCATCTGAACGCGAGCTCCGTCGGGCTACTGCTGCGTATTATGGGATGGTCGAGACAATCGACAGGCATTATGGTTGCGTGTTAGACCAGTTGGAGCTTGTCGGGCAAAACTTGGATGATTGGATCATTGTTTATACCAGCGATCATGGTGAGATGCTGGGTCAGCATGGTGTGTGGGAGAAGCAAAAGTTCTTTGAGGGGAGTGCCCGGGTGCCCCTGATTATCCGCTATCCGCGGCGTTTCCAGACTGGAACAAAGGTTGATCAGAACGTTAATTTGTGTGATCTATTTTCGACCTTCTGTGATCTACTCGACCTACCGACACCGGATGGTCTGGACAGTCGCTCTCTGGTTCCGTTAATGGAGGGCAACAGCAACAGTTGGAACAATGAAACTATATCGCAGTTCCGGGGCACAAACCTGATGATTAAGTGGGATGATCTCAAGTATCAATACTACGGCGAAGGCATGCCCGAAGTCCTGTTTGATCTCAAGGCGAACCCAGAGGAAACGATCAACTATATCGATGACTCGGCCTATGAAGATCATGTGGTACGCTTCCGGATACGGCGTGGTGAACTGGGGTTTGGCCCCGATGCTGATCCTCATTACGTCAATGCAGGTTACTGACAAGCTGCGATGCAATGAAGCTACTCTAATAATTCCCGCATCCCCCGCACGAAATCGTTCTTGCCACCCTGTGCTGGATGACGGACTTTGTGATGGTCGAGGCCGAGCTTGTTCAGCAGGTCGTCGGCGGTGTTGCCAATGGCGATGAAGGTCTCAAACGGATACATGTCTATGATTGCCAGAAGAAACTCACGTCCGATGTCCAGTTCCGGTTTGCGGGGTTTGCGATTCGACAGCAATTCACCTGGCCTGTGTGGGTGAAAGGGCGATGTATTCCAACTCAGCGGCAGTGGATGGACATCACGCAGCACCTCCCAGACAATGGTTGCCGTTTGTTCCCGTTCGGCTGGGTTATCTGCGTCGGTTGGCTCTTGATACCCATTGACTTCACCAAAGATGGGAACGCCCTCAATCCCGTCACGGATCAAGGCGCGGCTAGAAAACGGCACGCCGGTCAGCCGCATCCCTTTATAGCCAGGAGCTTCTGCTACCAGCAAGATCTTTGGTTGGAGTTCCAACATTTGGCTCAGATAATGTGCCAGATTATGCCTGCGAATTCCATTATGCTGATTGTTATAGTCGTATTGATTGACCGTATCGCGTGGCACCTGGGTGGTGGCTAATTGTTCAATGAAGTGGTTAATTTGTTTGTCCGTCATATTAAGAACCTATCTGAAAAATTATTTTCTAGGTTGCGATTGCCATTAGCATACTACCGATGCGTCCGGCCTTTCCTTCGTTACGGATATAATCGAAGGGAATAGGCGTATCAGACAAAATGCAGGTTCCGCCGCTACGTTCAACAGTGCCATCCTGTCCCTTCGGCGGTTTGCCTTTTGTCACTTCAAATCGAATTGATTGGCCTTCAACAATCGGCTTTGCCCAACACTCAGGTCCCTTCTTCTTGCTCAGGATGAAAGAACGAACCAACGGTACATGGGCATCAACAGCAGGGTTTGGACTTTTCCACGGCCACGCGATGACAGTTTCGCCGTTGTGTTGCGGGTACAAATGATCAATGCGTTCCCATGCCTTCTCACGCATCCATTCGCCGTAGTAGCGCACATCAGCAGTGAGCCCGGTTGCGCCTTTCCAGCCTTCATCTCCAGCGATTTTCTTGCGGTCTCGCGGGTTGACGGGTGGCATATTGGCAAAGCGCAGTGGAATCTCAATCATGGCTTTGTTTATCATGACGGCAACAGGGTTCAAGTCGCTGGCGTGCGCTTCCAAGCCAAGACGTTGTGTGTCCAATGGAATTGTGCCACCGCCTGCAAAGGGGGCAAGCAGGGGCGGTGGGTTGCCATCTGTTGAGAGGTTAATCAGTTCACGCGCCTTGCTGCTGATCTTCTCGTTGGTGGTACTTTCCCACTGCACAAGGTCGTCAATGAAGTCGAACAGGCGCATACGGGGCGTATCATTCAACTGTGCGTTGGCTTTGGCAGGCAGCTTCTTGCAGGCTTCCACAAATGTGGGAGGAGCATCCGGGTCGTCTGGGTCATCTACGAGTGACGTGAAAATCACAGCACGGGCGGCTGCCAGAGGTCGCCGCGCCCACCAGAGGTGCAGGGTGCTTGGGTGTCCATGCCGGATGGATTTTTCGCGTGCGCTGGCTTTGTTGATGGCTTCGAGGGGTAGTGCCACCTTGATGAGTTTCTTTCTGTGTGTCATAAATCTACTTTCTAAATCTGTGCATTATGGATTCTGTCTAGTTTTTGGTGTCGGCGTCACTTGTGGTTGGGTCAGCGTGTAAGGCGTCGGGATTACAACGTCCCGTATCATCATGCACTGAAAGAATACCCGACCCAGATTCCCTTCGTCGCTCCGAATGTAACAACGCTCGACTTCATCCCGTTCATCTGACAGCCAGCGATTGACTTCCTCACGACAGAAGTCATCAATGTCATCAGCCCTCGCTGACCAGCGACAAAACGATTCGCTCATGCGCTTGATGCTATTCTCATTTTCGTTCAATAGCTGGCTTGCAACTAAAGCCACTATGATGATTACAAGCAGACCGGCTCCTATAATTGCGTATTGAGGCAGGGATGGAAAGGCAAAACCTTTGCTCTGTTGCGGTTCGGATTCAATTGGCGCTATTTCGTCTAGTTTATCCAACCATTGATGTGCTGTTGGTTCATTGACGGTTATAAGTACGGCGCGAGCTGCATCGTACTGCTTTTCAAGAATTAACTCTCTTGCGGCTTGCATTTTTGCTTTCGACAATTTGTGTTGCTCTCTCGTGTTCATGTTGATGACAGACGTCATCAACGCTTATGCTTGGTAGACTTCTCGCGTGTGCTGGCTTTGCTAATCGTACCAACGGGCAGTGCTACGTTATTAAGTTGATTTCTGTGTGTCATATCAATAACATCTGGCATGGTTCAATCTAAGATGCTCTTGACATCAATTTCAGAGATGGGTGTTCTTGACTTCAGCGCTGATGCATTATCTGCGAACACTTCCCACTTAATGAATAAACCATCGTCTAGGAAGGCGTCTAAATCTGCGCCCAATTCAACTTCCTCAAATCCGAAATAGCGTTCGGGAAGAATTGGAACATGCCGTGCAGGGCCATAGTTTGGAGTCATACTGAGTCCCGTGTTGTCAAAGCCTATAATGTCGCGCCTAGTGTTATCGTCAAAATGTTGATAGTACAATATGCCGTTCTTTTCGCTTGTTTGGCGCTTTCCCCCTTGCATCAACAGTAATTCTTCGTCTTCAGTCGGCATGAGAATATCAGGAATATGGAGGATGATGTTCACATAGTTCGCATACACAGTACCAGTGTTGTGCCCCCATATATTCAACTTCAACTCAGTTATCAATGATGACTCTGAAGGGGCAGATTCTTCCCCAAGTATCTGCGATGCAACATACCCACTAAAGCCCGGAAATCCCCCACCTGTATGCACGACCTTCTGAGATAATTCAGTGTCGAATTCCAACTCAATACGGGGGTACTGTCTACGACCCATAACATCTCGAATTTCATAATCAAGCATTGGGGTAGACTCGAAGTTGAACCGCTTGTAATATCTACAATCACGAGCTTGATGCGCCGTTCGACTCTGTGGAATTTCAACGACGTAAACTACATCTGTGGCTGAAGTATCCAATACAACGGGGTGGATTATCACGCCTTCCAGTCTTGGCTGTATCGAACTAATTATCTGCTCAAGCCATTCTTTTGAGAAAGCGGTTCTATCAACAGGGTCAATCATCTCAGGCAGGTGCTGGCGGGTCTTATCTTGATATTCCCTTACACCGTAGATGATTGTCCCTCCGGCAGAATTTGCCATCGCTGAAACATCTTTGGTAATCTCCGCTTTCTTGTTGTTTTGTTTGCCAAGAGAATCTGCTGCCTTATAGTCAAACGAAAGGCTTTCCTCAACACCATCCTTTATGAGTTTCCCAATACGTGCTTGATTCCAAACTCCACTCATGTCATCTACCTCTAGCTATCTAATTCGAAAAATACTGTTTGTGGTGATTCCAGCATCATGTCAATGTCAAGCGTCGCTTTAGTGATTCTGAAGTCAATTTCGATTTTAGGCACATCACGAATGTAAATTACATCAACCACCTACCGTGATTGCTAGTTGAGGGCGTTCACAAAAGGGTCGTTAGAATGAGTTAAGAGAAAACCATCTGATGAGGATTTCATATGAACGCCGAGGCGATTGTAACGATTTATGTGGTAATTGATAACATAGTGTGTGCGATGAATATTCAGGATGACAGCCGAACCCAGATGCGTAACGCCGAGATATTGACAGTGGCAGTGGTGGCTGCCCAGCAGTTTCAGAACCATCATGAGCGTGCCTTGAGTGTTTTGCATCTGACCGGATTCATTGCTCAGTTCAGTGTATCGCGTTTCAATCGTCGCTTGCACGTGCTCAAAGATGTCCTCAGCCAGGTCTTGCTCACAATCAGTGAATTGCTGGCATGGGGTGAACTTTTTATCGTTGATGCCTTGTCCATTCCGGTCTGCAAATGGGTGCGATCTGCCCATTGTCGCGAGCTGGCAGGCAAGGAGTTTGTGGGGTACTGTGTCAGCAAAAGCGAATATGTCTTCGGCTGGCACTTGCATCTGGTCTGTGATCAACATGGCATTCCGGTCTCCTTTGATCTCTTACCTGCTCGCTCTCGCACCAACGATGGGCTAGCTGTCAAAGTCCTGGCTTCTCTTCTCGCTGTCACTTTCACCAATTTGCTTAAATAGCAATCAGGGTTTTCTAGATCCCAGGCCGTTTCGCAGCCTTCCAGGGGGATTGAGCGACCTAGCGGGTTTGGTTGGGTGCGAATGCGGGTGGGGGTCTTCTTCTTCGTTCTCTTTTTCATATTTCTTTTGTTGCCGCCACCGCGCAACTTTTTTCGGCGGCAATTGCGGCAATTTTTCCAGTTGGCAAGGTATACAGGATGTGTTTCAGGATGCCTATTAGTAAGGGGGTGTTGCCGTGCAAGGGTAGAAAGGCGAGACATGATGTTCCGGGTTAGCTGGTGTGAACAGATGTTTTTATTATAGCACAGAACAGAGTATTTAGGAGAACATGTGTTCTGAATTTTAGGGGTGTGAGGTTGGATGGATTTTTGACGCAGAGGCTGGGGGCTGGGAGGGAACTTGAAAGGAGTCAACCTGCTTCGGTTGCTGGGTATGATGTTTGTTGCCACCAATTTCAACGAGTTCCCCCTTTTTCTTCAAGACCTTTTAGATACTAAGAGTGTAGCATTTGCATATTCCTGCTGCCCTATGAGTGAGCGATAATCCAATTAAGATTCTCCATTAAAGATGTTGGGTTGACGCAGATAATCCCGGCGAATGGCTTCTGTTAGAGCGCGTTGTTCGGGTGTCATCTGTGACCAAAAGTGGGCAGGCGTGGCAACCAGCGAGTCGCCTGCCTCGGCATAATCACGCAGCAGTTGGAAGAAGGCGTCATCACCCAGAATGCCCCGAATCTCGTGCAGCATCCGGACACCCTGTAGATAGACCGCGTTGATATACTCGCGTCCTGACGAAAACTGATAAACATCACTATCGACATAGCCCTGTGGACGGAAGATGTCGACGCGGAACGACCACCACCAGGAGGTAAGCTGTGGGTAATGGGTTTCCAGAAACAGGTACTCGCTGTAGGTTGCCAAGGCTTCGTCCAGCCAAGGGTGACGGGCCGGATCGTTGCCCACTCGGGCATACCACCACTGATGCGAGACCTCATGCACGGTAATCAGAGTCAGATAACTGGCTGGATCGTCCGGGTAGCGTGTAAACCAGGTATTGCCAACGAAGACCAAACCACTAAACTCCATGCCATCTGGGAAATCGCCCTGAACGATCACCATACGCTCATAGGGATAGAGCCCGAACTGATCTTCGTATAGTGATAAACTGCGTGAGGCGACATCCAGAGCATGAGGGACGGCCTTCAGCTTAGATGGATTAGCGAAACTATAAAGTTCAACCGATATGCCGCGGTCCGTTTCATGGCGCACGAAGTTGAAATGCTCGCTCAAGCTCACACTAAAATCGCGGGCATTTTGCAACTCATAGTGCCAACTAGCTGGACTGATCTCCGAGATGATGCCCGGCGCAGCAACCGTCACCGTATCAGCTCCCTCTACTAGGTTCAGCGTGACCCGCCAATCTGCCACATCCAGGACTTCTTGTTCACCAATAAGAAAGGCTTCGCGTGTAATCCATTGGGTTCCATCAAGGACAGCAACCGTTGGCAACCAGTGACCGAGGTTCATCTGTCGTTCAGTGTAGGCCAGATAACCTTTTGCTGCGAACGCACCACTGGCGATTGACAGAATATCGAGTGTGAAGTCAATCGTCAGGGTGATGGTACATCCAACCCCAAGGGGGGCGTTTAAATCAATCAGCAACTTCTTACCATTCAGCACATAAGCCAGTTCATCTGGCCCCGTAGCTACTCGTATCAGGCTGAAGGTGTTCGGCATTCGGTTAGCTTCGACGTTGAAGACGATCTCGTCCAATGATTGCAGTGTCCGGTTGACGAACTGTGTCCGCTGTTCCACGATAACCCGATGCGAATGATAATAGACATCCGCGACAACAGTGTGCCGGACGGTATAGGTGTTATCCTGCGCTGCTTCGCAGTTGTTTTTAGGTGTAGAAGAATAGGCAGGTACGGGCGATTGTGATGGGATTGCTTGAAGGGTGCGCCCAGTTATTGGCGAGGGGAGCGTTTGTTCAACGATTTTGGGTGTTGGCGTGGCAGCTGCTTGATTTGAGCCTAAAGTGCAGGCCGTGAGCAGCAGAAATGCAACCTTCAGCGTAAAGGAACGTACTGTAATCATAAAGAAAAGTCTATGCAAAATCAATGCTAAAACCATAACACATTCGGCTTGATTGTGTTATCCTCGGTAGCCAGCATTATTAGATTATGGGGGACGTTTTGGGACAAGAATATCGTTCTGTTCAAGCACAAATTACTGGCCTCATTCGGCTTACACGATGGCGTGAATATGTGATGTTTGTTATTCCATTGACAGTATTAGGGGCGCTGCTTGCTACCAGGCCGAATGGATTACTCCTCGATATGCGGCTGGCCTGGGTCACGATTGCAAACATTCTAGCGGTGGCCTACGCCTTTATGATTAACGATATTGAAGATGCGCCAGATGATGCACTCGATCCTAATCGAGCAGCCCGCAACCCGGTGACGTCTGGTGAGGTAGGGATTCGCACAGGCTATAATGCCTGCCGATTGATTGCAGCTTTGACTCTATGCTTTTATGCGATGGGCGGGCTGACCGTTTTGATGATTGGCGTCGCCACACTGTTGCTATCACACTTTTATTCCTGGCGTCCAGTACGCTTGAAAGCCTGGCCTGTCACCGATATTGTGTCGCATTCCTTGATGTTGAGCGGTTTGCTATTGTTGGCAGGTTACTTCATCTACCATGATAGCCCTCGTGCGGTTTGGTTCGTAGCGGCGGGCGCGACGCTGTTTTCAGTCTATGGCCAACTCTATAACCAACTCCGCGACTACGAGATGGATAAAGCCGCTGGGCTGCTCAACACGGCGATTTTACTGGGTGAACTCAATACCAGGCGGATGATGTATCTCTCGATTGGGCTGTCGGCTGTGTGTTTGGGCGTCGCCATCTTCCGCGATGTGTTCCCGCTGTGGTTGGGCGCTGCGAGTCTGGCCCTGTTTTTTATCGCCAGTTTGTTCAAATCTAGCAGCACCGACATGCGTGGTGGGCAGGCCGTTGATTTCACCGGACAGATGCAAATGCGTGGTTTGATTGTCATTAACCTGATGGTCATGTCCTGGCTGGTGTATGTCATCGCGGAGCAAGAAGCGTGGTTGACTTACTTCGGTTTCTAAACCATACACAAATAATTCAGAATCCAAGGGAGATGGGCGCAGGCTTGTCTCTTTTATTTTCCACCTAGCACTAAACCCGCAATCTGCAAATATGTTTTGGCAACTTTGCCGATTTTGCCACCCACGACCTCATAGTCAAATGAGAACTCACCTATGATAGTGCGCAGATGTTCCACCCATTTGGATAGATCATCGTGAACCGGCTCCCCACGAAGGACCCGCTTGATGTGCTTCTTGGTGAAGTGAATGGCTATTGCAATCCGTTCTTCTTGCACAGTTAATAGTTGGGTGTCGGGGGGAATATTTGGTGGCTCAGCCGTCAGTATCGGATGGTGATGCAACTCACGCAAGGGGCCAAAGCGCTCCATTGCACCCGGACGATCATGCTCATAGATGGTCAGGAGGTTCAAGTCAAGACAATGAAACACGGATTCATCTTGGAAGACATTCCCCAATAGATGGAGACCATTAGGTTCACTATGCGACAGGGGATAATGATAGAGGATGGGCTTAGCCTCATGAATCGCATTCCAAACGTCCCAAGTGTGTTTTTGCGCTTGAATGACAACGATCAGGTCAATATCTGACCATTGATCCCAGCTTGTGGTTGTCAACGAACCAAAGATGTAAATACGTAATATGAAAGGGAGTTGTACAAGAAGCGCTGTGATTTCTTCCAGTAAGGTCTCAGGGCGAGTTGCATCAGGGAAAACAAGGTTATGGATCATGTGACACGCCTAAGCTGATTCTATAGTTAATCTTTCACTATTTACTCATCTTTTGCTAGTTGACTTTTACGTTACGTCAAACAGTATAGTCCAGGCATCAACGACAAGGAAGGACAACATGTTCCGCATTGGAGAATTTTCAAAGATTGCACAGGTTTCTGGACGGCTGCTGCGTTATTACGACGAGATCGGCCTGTTACAACCGGAACACATTGATAATCAAACGGGCTATCGCTTTTATAGGGCTCGTCAGTTGCCTCGATTAAACCGTATCTTGGCGTTGAAGGGATTGGGTCTGTCACTTGATCAAATTTCGCGTTTATTGGATGAAGACATTTCGCCTGAAGAAATTCGTGGCATGCTCTTGATGAAGCGGGCACAGGTCGAGCAAGCACTTCATGAGGAAATGCAGCGCTTCCGTGCAATTGAATCTCGGTTGGAACAGATCGAGTCCGATGGCAACATAGAGCCATACGATTTGATCATCAAGTCTGTACCATCCTATCGTTTTTTAGCCCTGCGAAAGACGTGTAACTCGTTGGAAGAGGCCCGTGATCTGGTGTATAGCATGCAGCGTGTTCTCCCGGTAAAGGTAGGAACAAAGGCCTTAGGGCAGTTTGCCATCATTGTCCATTCGGAGACATTTGAATGGAACGAGTGGGACATAGAAATGGGTTTCTATCTGGAAACCGATGTGCCCCAGGCCATCCAGCTTGCCGATGGGCACGAGATGACCGTCCGTGAATTGCCAGGATGCGAGCCGATGGCAACGGCTGTACGGATGGGCGGAATCGACAAAAGTGCAGCCTGCTATGGCTCACTTGGAACATGGATTGAAGAGCAGGGGTATCGTCTCGTCGGGCCAGGACGCGAGGTGTTCATTCAACTGCCACCCGCATCGGGGGCGGGAAGACGAAGCTGTCGCCGAGATTCAGTTTCCGGTGGAACGGGTTGTTTTAGCCCCACAATTCTTGTCGTAGTTGTTTTCATCAGAAAGGACTTCTGTCATGACGAAAATCGAAATGGATGTAGGGATCAATGCACCGAAAGAACGGGTGTGGGAAACTCTGGTGAATTTGGGGCAAGTGGTGAATTATCATCCTTATGTGACTAACTCGTACTACATCACAAAGCGAGGGCGAGGATGCGGCGCGAGGATGCGGCGCGAGGATGCGGCGCGAGGATGCGGCGCGAGGATGCGGCGCGAGTGTGTGAGTTTGGCCCCAATCTGGCTATCGAAGAAACGGCTGTCGCCTGGAATCCGGGTGAGTCTTATACGCTGGCAATTGAGTTTCTGAAGGGAACCCAACCCCCGATCACCAACACTCTGGGTACGTTGGCCGTTCGGGAGAATGGCAACGCCTCGGTTGTAACCATGGTGATGTCATATAATACGAAACTAGGCCTCATAGGAATGATTATGGATCGAATGATGATCGACGGGTTGCTGGCGGGAATGAAGCATCACATTGAAACGGGTGAACTGGTTAACCGTGACGTACTCAAACGCATTCAGGTTGTGCCTGCCGCCGCTTAATTGCTCGCAATAGCCTTTTCTCCTTAAGCCGCAGACTTCTTTACCTGCGGCTTTTTTGTTTGCTGCTAGACGACTATAATGCGTGCATGGCAGATATTCATCAAATCTTGTTTAATGCACACATCATATATTCGGTCGTTCTGGGCATATGGGCAGCTGTGACCGCTGGACGTGGTGAATCAATTTCCGGCAACTTCTGGGGTGCGATATTGACCTATTCTGGTCTGGCTGCGATTATCTTCGTCGTTGGTTTATTCATGGCAGGGCAGGGACTTCGACCCGGCCCGGAAGACAACAAACGGCTGACATTGTATGGGTTGTACATGGCGTTTCTGGTTGTGATAATGCCCGGATTATTCAGCATGTTGCGCGGGCGCGATGACCGAGCGGCGGGCGTTGCTTTTGCAATTCTGGCGATTTTCAATGCGTCTGTGTCGCTCAGCATGGTACAGCGCATGGTCACAGGCCCATGGTCATGAAGCAGACTGTTTGGGTGTTGCTCATGTTAGGATTGCTAGTGGCTTGTGAACCGGAACCCACGCCCTTTCCGGTGGATGTCCCGGTCACGCCCACCCCAACACCTGAACCGACTCCAATCTTACCTGTTCGCTATGCACTGGCCCCTAACACACAAGGCCTAATTGAGGATTTTGATGTCATTCAGGCCTCAGCGGAAGTCGAGCAGTTGTTTGATGGTGTTGCACCCAATGAACTGGGCACCCGTTTCGATGTTGTGGCGACCTATGGTGAGTTCAGCGGTTGGTCGCAATCTGAAGCCAATCCCCATGCCATGTTGATCATTAATCCTGAGACAGAACCATTGGATGCCCAATTTGCCTATCTGATCTCGCTAGGCATTGACCCAACTGCGATTGTAGAAGCGATTGATGTGCCCGGTATATCCCCGGCGGATTCAACACAAAATGCTGCGAAGATGAAGTCTTCGCAGATACGGTCTGATATGGCGAATCTAGGCCGACCCGATGGTTTTCGATTAGGGCTGGGTGCAGCCTTCATCCCCGGCGCACGCCAGGTCGCAGACCATCTTGAGACTATCAACATTGAGACACGAATTACGCAAGGCAGTAACGATCAACTGCGTGACGACCTGACAGCCGGACGCATCCATCTGGCTCTGGTTAGTTGGACAAGCGAGCGAGAACGGGCCGTATGGCATGATCTGTTTGGTGTAGACTATGCGATTGATCTTTACACTGTTCCTATTAGCTATCTGGCGACACCTGAGCTCAGCATAACTTTCACCGATGGCGGTTGGCCGATTGCGAGTCGTTAGATGCAGATCATTCTCACACATAGCAATGCGGATTTTGATGGGGTGGGGGCGATGCTGGCGGCGCACAAACTCTATCCTGATGCAATTCCCTATTTGCCACGGCGGCTGAATCACAACGTCGCTGAGTTTATGGCACTCTATCAAAATGGATTACCATTCAGACAATGGCAATCACTCAACGGCCCCGATGTCGAACGGGTGATTATGGTCGATACGCAACGCCGCCCGGAAGTCTATCAGTTACGGCGTGACACGCCTTTGCACATTTTCGACCATCATCCCCAGAAGCAGGGATTTGGCGATCATGTCGAGTTGATTACTGAACCAGTTGGTGCTGCTACAACGTTATTGGTGGAACGCATTCAAGCTCAGCATATCCCAATCAGTTCCCTAGAAGCGACTTTGTTAGCGCTGGGTGTCTATTCGGATACAGGCTCTCTAACCTATGGTACCACCACCGCCCGTGATATTCGCGTGGTTGCATGGCTCCTGGAGCAGCAAGCGGTCCTTGATACCATCCGTCGTTTCCTGACCACACCCTTAAACGAAGACCAACTTGAATTGTTTGATGCTCTGGTGCATAGGGCAGAAACTCGTGTCATTCATGGTTGTACTGTGACCATCGCCGCCTATGAATTTGATCACTATGTTGAACAGGTGAACAGCATTACACATCGCCTACGCAGCATACTTGATCCTGACGCCTTGTTTGTGTTGGTGAAGATGCCTAAACGTACTCAGATGGTCGCTCGGTCACGCACCAACGCGGTTGATGTAGGCGGTGTAGCTCGTTTGTTTGGCGGCGGTGGCCATGCACGGGCAGCTGCGGCAAAGTTAAACAAGAAAACACTGGACAATGCGACAGAAATGATCTGGGCATATCTGGAACAACAGGTGCAGCCACAAGCCCGCGTTGCGCATCTGATGTCGTTTGGCGTGCAGACCGTCAATGCTGAGGAACGGCTCAAAGATGTCATCCATTGGATGCGTCGTATTGGACATGAAGGTTTTCCAGTGCTGTCGGATGGTCAACTTGTTGGCTTGCTGACACGACGTGACGCTGACCGGGCGCTTGAACATGGCTTGAATAGTGTAACTGTTGGGCAGGTGATGATCGGTGGATCAATCAGTTTGCAAGCACAAGATTCGGTGGCTGCACTCGAACGCTTGATGGTCGAAAGCGGCTGGGGGCAAATTCCTGTTGTCAATGAAGATGGTGTTCTAACCGGTATCGTTACCCGTACTGACCTTATTAAACATTGGGTTCAGGTCCATCCTGATGTACAGCCAGAAATGGACGACACCTTCGATCTGACGCAAATACGGTACGTTCTCGGTGCACCTCTCGGTCATCTGCTCGATGCGTTGATCCAATTTGCCAATGAACAAAATGTCAGGCTGTATCTGGTTGGTGGTGTGGTGCGCGATCTTCTGTTGCAGCGCCCCAACGATGACATTGATTTCGTTGTTGAGGAGGATGCCATCACTTTTGCTGGGGCGGTGTCGGCTGCGCTGGGGGGCAAGATCAATGTGCATCTACCGTTTGGTACGGCGAAGTGGTCGTTGGATGAAACAGTTGCAGAACGCTTAGGTCTTTCATCGGATCATTTGCCCGCCTTCATTGATTTCGCCACATCTCGTAATGAGTTCTATCTGCACCCCACCGCCTTGCCTTCAGTTTATAACAGTTCGATCAAGCTCGACTTGCACCGTCGTGACTTTACTATTAACACATTGGCGATCCAGCTTAGCCCAGAACGCGCCCATCTGCTTGACTTTTATGGGGGATTAAATGATCTCAAGAACCAAACCATCCGTGTGCTGCACAGCCTGAGTTTTGTTGATGATCCAACGCGAATCCTGCGGGCGGTGCGCTTTGAACAACGTTTGAACTTTACCATTGAGCCACGCACAGCCGAACTGGTCCAGGAATCCCGCTGGATGCTGCGACGGATTACGGGCGAGCGTGTCAAGAATGAACTGAGGGCTTTGCTGCGGGAACCGGAACCGGAACGTGGCCTACGGGTATTAGATGAACGTGGAATCCTGGAAGCCATTCACCCCGCGTTGGCTTACTCTGAGAGGACGGCTGGCTTGTTCCGGGTGGTTCGCGGGATGCAAGCAGATTGGCCTGTAAAAATTAACCTTGACCAGCAGACTGACTTCTATTGGCATGTATGGATGATTCAATTGAAAGGTGTGGGCGCTGTCTGTGATCGTTTGTTGATTGATCGGAGGTCACGCGATGACTTCGTGCGGGGTGCGCAGCTAATGCACAACGGTGACGACCTATGTGACCGGAACACATCTAACAGCGCAATCACCCGCAAGCTGAACGACATCCCAGAAAGGGTGCTGCTGGCATTATGGTTAAGTACTGATGGTGTCAAACGCGAACGCCTCAGTCAATATCTCAATGACTGGCGGCACATCTCTATCCGAACGGACGGACACCGCCTGCGTGAACTGGGGGTGGAGCCGGGGCCAATCTACCGTGCAATTCTCAACCGCTTGCTGGATGCTCGTTTGAATGGTCTAATTGCCACCGATAATGATGAGGCCCAGATGTTGCAGCAGATTTTAGACGAGGGAGATAGTGACGGCGTTTGACCAGTCAAGCCTAACAGTGCGATTATCGATAACTATTCGTGTTGCCACCAAAAGCGACATCCCCAAGCTAGAGTGGTATGGGCAGTTCACTCACTATCGTAATCTGTTCAGGCGGGCTTACCGTGACCAATTAGAAGGGCGGCGTGTGATCCTGGTGGCAGACTGCAACAACTTTCCAGTAGGACAGTTATTTATCCAACTCCAGAGCAGTAATCATCTGATTGCCGATGGACGACGACGGGCCTACTTTTATTCGTTTCGCGTGATGGAGATGTTCAGAGGACGAGGAATCGGCACGGCCTTAGTCAGTGAGGCAGAAGGTGTTGTGATGCGACGTGATTTTGCCAGTGTGACGATTGCTGTTGTCAAGGCGAATCAGGCGGCCCTGCGATTGTACCGACAATTAGGATACCAACAATTTGCTGAAGATTCTGGACGCTGGAGCTATATTGACCACAAGGGCCAAACTCAATATGTCCATGAACCCTGTTGGATATTGGAAAAATCGCTAAGAGTGCGATAGAATACCGCTTGGTTATTTTAGATTTCATTATGTGATCCTATAGGTGAATCTATGCCATCAGATCAAATGCAGATCAGACGTTGGCGAGGCGGGCAGCATCCCTCCCTTTCTACCATTACCCGTCTGATGCAATCGGAAGGTCTGCGTCCGTACCTTTGGACAAACACCCCCAACCAGCGTCAAGCTGTACGGTCACATGGCTATAACAAAGTGTTGTATGTTGTTGATGGACAGTTAGAAGCTATTTTCCCAGACAGTAACCAGCGTGTCAAAATGCGTTCAGGAGATCGTCTGGATGTACCCAAAGGTGTGCGACATGGTGCGATTGTGGGCAGCAGTGGTGTAAAATGCCTGGAGGCAATCATCACAGCCCGCCAACAGCGTGTGAAACGATAGAAATTCCCTCCTGCTGGGGGTGGGGTATGTCGTTCAGTTAGAGAAATTATTGTACTGCACCTTTCAACGGTGGTTTGGCAAGTCAGTGGAAATGAGAGCGCCTTGGTGTCACAGTCAACGAGTTCCTGACGGGGACGACGAAACTGAGCCAGACCTGTCGTAACTTTGGCGATCTATGTGGATGGTCAAGCGCTCAACGCGGATCATGCCAGGGTGGTATGGTCGGGTGTGGACATGCTCCTCCGGGTGGCGTTGAATGGAGTGAACCAGCGAGAGAAGTGTCTTTGCCGAGAAGCTCCGGGTTATCCTGGAGTTCAGAGTGGGGCGCCCCTGTAAGTTTGTCCGAAGTCGCGTCAGGCTGCGGATGGTGTGTCATACCCAGTCGGGAGAGCCGCAGAGCGTGCGACGGGCGATAAGAACCTCCTCGCTTTAACTATGGGGAGTTGTCAGAAAAAAGTAATGAAATCCCAATACAATCCGTCTAGTATGTCAAGATACTAGTTTCGGAGCTTCCGAGTGATTGATGTTATCATTGCGGCAATTGCGGGGTTTGTGTCGTTTATTTCCCCCTGTGTTCTTCCGCTTGTCCCAGCTTATATTGGTTACATGGGAGGCCGCATGACCCATACTGTGTCGGCCCAGGTGACTATGGGAGCCGACGGAACCGCTCAAATCCGGCCTACTTCGTTCTCGATGCGGTTCAGTACCTTTTTGCATGGCCTGGCTTTTGTTGGTGGATTCACTTTTATCTTTGTAACACTGGGTATTCTGGGCACGGCCTTTATTCAACAAATTGGCAGTACCACCACCGTCGAATCGATCATCGGACGTGTGGGGGGGGGGCTGGTTATGTTCTTCGGGCTCCATTTTATGGGTGTTCTGCCCTCTGCTTTTAATTGGCTACGCAAGAAATCATCTATCTTAAACAGCGTTGTGACAAGTTTTGTCGCGGCGATTCTGTTTGTTATGCTGATTAGCTGGGGTTTTGCCGGGACAGTGGCCCTGTGGGATACCAGTTCTTATGTTCAGTGGACGGGCATGTTGGCATTGGTCATCATTGCCTTCGCGCTGCTGGGGATGGTGTTGGGTGGTGCATTTAACGATCCCTCGGCTTTTTGGAATAAGACACTCAACATGCTGGATGCGGTGCTCTATGCCGATACACGCCGTCAGATGACTTCCAACGGCAGTCAGGGGCTTTCTGGATCGGCGATCATGGGCGTGGTTTTTGCGGCTGGCTGGACACCCTGCATTGGCCCGACGCTCGGTCTGGCGATGACGCTGGCAGCGAATGGGGGTGATATTGGGCAGTCTGCTGTTCTCATGACAGCTTATTCGTTGGGATTGGGCATCCCATTCTTGATGACGGCCCTCATGCTGGATAGTGTTCAGGGCTGGATGCGGCGCCTAAAATCCCATATGAATATGATCAAGCTGGTCAGTGGTGCGTTCCTGGTGTTGATTGGGTTTACCATTGCTACAGGCCGCCTACAAGACCTCAGCCTGCGCTTTTCTCGGCAGTTCGGCGACTTATCGGTACGGGTTGAAGAATGTACCGTCGGCGCATTGGAAGGCGAGATTGCTTGGGGGCAATATCGCACCTGTGTTGATGGCGATGTTGATTTTTATACGCTGCGTGAACAACACACGGGCATCGGTATTGACGGCAAACCTGTTGATGAGGCGATTGCTGTTGGACCTAGCTTGATTAATCTGGCCCCGGTTAACTCATTGTCGCAAGCGGTTGGCCCGTTGACGGGTTTGGGTATCGGCCATCAAGCACCGGATTTTATGACCACGACGATTGATGGTAAAACGGTCTCACTGTCCGATTATCAAGGTCAGGTCGTGTTACTCAACTTCTGGTTTTCGGATTGTGTCCCATGCCGGGTCGAGATGCCAGAATTTCAATCTGCATACGAACGATATCAGGATGCTGGCCTGGTCATTTTAGCAGTCAATCGCAAGGAATCATTAGACGAAATTGTCGATTTTGCAGAACCATTTGGCCTGACATTCCCCCTGCTCCTGGATGAAACGGGTGAATTGCAGGAACTATTTGGCATCTTCGGGTATCCCAGTACCTACGTGATTGATCAAGATGGCGTGATTCAATTCCGTACCTTTAGCGCTCTCACCGAAGACCAGATTGAAACGCTTATAACTGATTCGCTGTCTTGATGTGGACAATGCCGAGGAAAACGACCTGGCGTGCTGGTGCAGTTGCCTGTTTTGTGGGGGCAGCTGGGCTTTTGTTTGGGTCTGGATTACCTGCTATCACCGTCCTACAACCGGATACGCCAGCACCTCAGTTTGAACTGCCAACTTTGGCTAGGGAAACAATAGCCCTGGATGATCTACAAGGCCAGCCAGTGGTCATCAATTTTTGGGCAACGTGGTGTGTGCCTTGCCGGATCGAAATGCCTGCTTTACAAGCCCTTCATGAACGCAACCCCAATATGAGCGTGCTGGCGATCAACCTCAATGAAGATGAACGAGTCATCCGTGAATGGGTTGCTAATTTCGGCTTGACCTTTGACATCCTCATTGACGATAATGAACAGGTTGCCCATTTATATGGTTTACAGGGGCCACCCGCGACCTTTGTTGTGTCAGAAGAGGGTACGATACGACGTGTGTTTTACGGCCCGGTGGCGGCAAGCGAACTAGAAAGCGTATTGCGGTGAGTCAAGATCAGCAATCACTAGCGATTCGAGCGAATATCTGGACGTTATATCTGAGCCGGAACTGGCTTAAGATTTTGTTGACCATCCTGGGCGTCTGGGTGATATTACCCTTTGCTGCGCCGGTGATGATGCAGGCAGGATTGGAACAACCGGCACGTATGATCTATACAGTCTACAGCCCGTTTTGTCATCAGTTCGCGTTTCGTTCGTTTTTCCTCCTTGGCGAGCAGCCCGTCTATCCGCGTGAAAATGCTGGATCAAACTGGGGTACGTTCGAGGATTATGTCAGTGAGTTGCCGGAGTTCCAGGGGATTGATATTGATTCCTTTGATCTGCCCCTGATGAGCTCGGCACGGGGCTTTCTAGGTAATGACCGGATGGGTTACAAGGTGACGCTGTGTGAGCGCGACATCATGATCTATATGGCGCTGTTTGGGGGCGGTTTGGTCTATGCAATTCCGGTTGTACGCAGGCGGCTGCGGCCCGTGCCTTTGTGGTTGTACGTGTTTTTAGGATTGGGGCCGATTGGCCTTGATGGGTTCAGCCAACTACTCGGCTATCCCCCCTTTAGTTTATGGCCGCCACGCGAAACCCTCCCGGAGTTCCGAGTCATTACAGGCATAATCTTTGGTTTGATGAATGCCTGGCTCGCCTTCCCTTATTTCGAGGCTGCAATGCAAGATACACAGTATCAGATCCAAGCCAAATTATACCGTGCTGGGGTTGTTCTGCCGTTTGTTGACTAGATCAAGTAGCATGGTATGGAGTTCCCCCAATTTGGGGAGGGGTTTATAGATCAGCAGATCAGAGCCGGCTTGATTGATGACATCTTTTTCTTCTGATGGATTCAAGCGATATGCTGTCATCAAGACAATAGCGATATCTTTCAAGTGGGGGCTTTCCCGCATCCGTTCACTGACTTTCACACCGTTTATGGCACCTGGGAGCCGTATATCGAGCAGCGCAAGTTCCGGCAGTTCCCCATGATAGTGCCCGTCATCGACTTCTTCGATCCAATCAATTGCCTCTTCACCTGTAACAAATGATGTGCCGTCTACGCCCATCGTGGCGTACATCGCCAGCACCATGTCATAAAGGTCAGGTTCGTCTTCTACTACCATCCAGGTTGTCATCAATCAATCTCCTGGTTGTATACATGCACTCATTCTAACAGACAAATGGTGGCGTAAGGATGAGGAAATAAGAAACAAATACCCCCAATTCATAAGAATTAGGGGTAAGCGTACTGAACTTACATTCGACTAATTGCCCGTTTCACCACCGGAACCATCACCCTGATCCACTGAGGTCGGCAGAGCCGGAGGCGGTGTGTTGGTGATAGTCGCCGTGTTCGATGGTGTAAAGGTCGGCCCAGGTGTATGGGTGTTTGATGGCGTGGGCGACGGACGAGTCGGCGATGGTGTCTTGGTTGGCCCAGGCGTCCGGGTTGGAGGACGTGTATTGGTGGGGAGGGGGGGGGGCAGCGTTGACAGTATAATATCACCATCATCAACAGAACCACCACCACCACTACCGCCATCGCCACCGGTACACGTAAGGGTGAAACGTGTGCCGTTGAACATATCGGTGGTGATATTAAAGGCCTGGTCCAATTTACCAGGCGTACCTTCAAAGTCCAGATAAACCGGTGTTATAGAGCGTGGTGGGAAGGAATAGCTGTTGCGCCAGAACGAGGTTCCGGGTTCGCCTGGGGTGGTGTCTGGCGTACGATCACCTTTGCTACCGCCATCGCCCCAGTCTTCTTTACCGCGCCAAATTTCGATACTTGCATTATCATCAGGATTCGCGCCTTCCACGGTGATCCTTCTCAACGTGAGAACATTGACCTGGCTTGGGTTCAAGCCCGCTGGATCAGGCCAGACAATGCGGAAGTCGGTCAGTGGCGCACTCTGATGACGACGGTTGTCGACCAGCAGCTTAACCACGCCGAAGCTCTCGAAACCGGCCCAGGAAACCTCAATCGAACTTGATGCACAGTTTGGTGTATATGTTGCGGTTGCATCGGGCGGGATCGTCGGCAGGTCGCTTGGATCCGGTGGTGGTGGGACATCAACTATTACCCGACATGGCGAACTTGGATTGTCGATATTGGTGAATGTGAATTCTGAACCCGTGAAGTCCCAAGGGTTCATCACAGTGGCGATATTGAAGCCCGCACCGAGGAACGCGCCTTCCCAGATAGATGTCTCGAATGCACGTATACGCTTGTCCGCACCATTAAAGCGGGTCAAGTCTGCACCTGTCAGTGAGGAGGTGTCCAATTCTGGCGGGGTGTTCTGCTCACCAACCCATAAGATGCCGCTGTTGATGGCCATACTCGACAAAAACATACCAGAGAATCCACCGGGAGTCACCCATTTGAGATGGATTTTCTCAACGGTGGTGTCCTGCGCATTGAAGTTCGTTATCTGGAAGAACACACGCTGCTGGAAGAAACTCAAGTTGCCGACATGCAGATTCGCACAATCAAACGGCTCGGGTGTGTTTGTCGGTGTATGGGTGAACGTTGGCGATGCTGACGATGTCGGTGTCGGCGAATCGGTCGCTGTGGGGGTAGCTGATGCAGGGGGCGGTGTATTCGTCTCACCCACCCCTCCACCCGAAGGTGAACCCTGCACAGCACCCAAGGCCCGTGATGCACGGAACGACTCATTCACCCCAGAGCGGCGGGCAGTCATCGTGATATATTCTGCCAGCCCCAACGGCGTAATCAGTGGATGGTTGAAAGTGACAAATACCGAGACACGATCACCAGGGCCACCCGGATCGAGCCATTGTAACCCCCAGTTGTGTGTGATCTCTTTATTGTTCAGGGCATCACCCGTTGGTTTTTCGTTCAACATGCAGTAGGGTGTGCTATAGCCAAAATCAGCGATATCCGGAATTTGCGTGTCGTCCAAAATGGTGAAAAACCGTGTCTTTGGGATTTTCAGGTCATTTGGATCAATGGTATCCGCAGTTGGATCCAGAAAACCACGCGAACTACAGATCGACACGTTGAAATAACCAGGCAGATCACTGCGGGGGGCCGGGATCGTCCACAGATCAGTCATCATTTTCCAAACGCTGTCGGCATTCCCGTGAATTTCCGAATTTTCCAAGGAAAGTCCAGCAGCACCACGACGCCCGACATCCTTGATCGACATGATGCGGAGAATGTCTTTGCGCATTCCCAACATTTCGTCTGTGGACTCACAGTTCTGTCCACCGTACCAGGTCGCAAACAACGACTCACCCGTTGGCACAAAACCTGTTACAGCGTTTCCCCCCGCGTAAAAATCAACCTCTGGGCTGCCTGAATTCATGCGATTGCCACGATGAAGTGTCCCACGTGTATCGTTCTGGTCACATTTAATGACAGTGTCAATATCATACTTATCCTCATCGTATTGACCTGTGGTGGCATAGCGTGTTGCTTCGCGGGCTGCGTTCTGGACGGTGACCCAAGCCTGAAACACCCGCCCAAACTCAATCGTACCAAAGGTCAAAATCAGCAAGATCGGCAGCGTTAGCGAAAACTCCGCCAGTGTTTGCCCCCTCCGACGCCTGTTGGTGTAACTTGTCTCTCCCATAAACTTCATCCTCCAAAGTAGGGGCAGCCACCAGGCTGCCCGTTATTATGTTAGGTGTCTTAGCCAGCCAGACGGGTGAACATACGGGACGCAATTTCATCGAACACATCGTTCAGCTCGGCTTCGCCCGGTGCATTGAAATAGTTGCCACAGCTTTCGCCGTGAGTGAACTGAGCAATGGTGCTCCGATCACCAGGCACATAGTCTACATCTGGGTCCTGGCAAGGGTCTTTTACACCGTAGCCAGCTTCTCCATTGTTCAATGCTGAATCCGCTGTCCCCAGATCACGGTCATGACGGTAATCTTGCTGATAGTCGTTATCAATGAAGAAGTTATCCCCAGCATCTGCAATGTAGCGCAGCAGTTCCTCACCTAGCCATTCTTCAACGTTTTCTTGCCCAGAGGCCACACCGTCGCCATTGGTATCGATGAAATCAAGACCAAAGCCAATGGTGAAGACGATGGGTAGCACCGCGTCATCCCTGACAGCATCCCGAATCTGGTTTTTCCCAACCGGCGCGATACCACTGACGAAATCGGACCAATCGCGGGCATAGTCATCAACGTCATACAGGATGTCACATGCTGGCTCATTGCCATAGTTGCCGATGTCAATGTCGAAAACACGACCACGATCAGCGTTCCATTCCGGCGATTCTGAGTTGTCATAGTTCCCCGCTTGCGCTCCCGGACCGAAACCCGCTTCAAAATTAGGTCTGCCCACGCTGCTATTGACCCCTAACTGCGCCTGAACCTTTGGTAGACAGAAGTGACGGGTGTGCGGACGCTCATCGGAACAGAAGGGGAATACCGGCTCATTCGGTGGATCACTTGTGAGCATCAATTCACCCATCAGTTCAACGTTATCAGAGGTCTCAAAACCACCGGGCGGGCAGACGCCATAAAAACCATACTGACCACGTAGACCATACCACCGTTCACCCGTTCCGTCCGAGGGATTATAGGTGTCGGTTCCTACTTGATAGGGGTCTGGGGTGTTAGGCAAGACCCCATGAATACGGGCGGGGTCACTTGCGCCTGCTGCGCCGTCACTGAGCAAAATCATAATCCAGACCGTACCCTCACGCCGAACCCGGGGGCCGGTGGTGAGGGCGTTACTGCCTTCACGCAAAGCCGCGCCCATGTTTGTACCCCGGCACGAAGCCCATAACTCATAAGCGTTATCACCCGGCTCTAATGAACCAGGAGCAATCGTTCCTGTGATGTTGGGCTCTCTTGCCGAGACCACCGAACCACTCCAACCATTCGTACGAATATTGGACCACCATGGATCATCATAGATGTCGGGAGTCATCATGTTGCTTAGAGCTGAGTTGGGATGGTCAGGGGGGATTTGCTTACTGGCGGTACCACGGTTGGCGTAGCGCGTGATCGGATATTTCAACGCTGCATTCCCATAGTAGCAATTGCCTGCTACGGGATAGTTGTTGAGGTGCATAGCTGTGGTCGAGTAGTAATCAATCGGGATCGACTTGCCTGTGTTGCGGTCAATGCCCTGTGCATATTGTGTATTGCCGTTGGCATCGACCCAACCACCCCCATTTTCATTCCAAACGTAAAAGTTTGGTTCGGCACGCACACCAATGGATTCGTTCAGCAGGTTATTGGCAGTCGAGCGAGCGCTAATACGCCCCAGATTCGGATCGTCGAACGGTGCAATCATGTGGTCTTGGTTGCCGTTTTCGCCATCCGGGTCAATGAGATAAGCACTCCGATCAAATGTCACGAAAGCGACCCGATCCCCCCGCTCAAAGTCGATGCGCTCCAGGAACAGGCGAGTCGCATCACGCGCTTGCTTAAATGGCTGGCAAATCAGATCGCTGAAATTGCCATCAGCCTGATTCCAATTACCTCCGTCGGAGGGGCCAGAAGGTGAAATAACACCCCTATTGTTGATCGTACCGCCTCCAGGGTCGTTACAGCAGCCGAAGAAGTTGTAAGTGGGAACAAAACCACGCCACTTCCGCTTGCCTGATGTTGGATCTTTCGGCCAATCTGGGGCACCATCATCCTTGTAAAGGTTGAGATCGTATTGGGGTACGTCGAGTGTGTATGAATAGGGATAGAACCGTACTCGACAGGCCTCACGCGGTTGATGCTGATTGCTGGTGCCATATTCTGCTTTGACATCGCTCGGAATAAAAGTCCTTACCTCATAATAGGGGTTCTTAGGTTCGGCTGCGCCAGCTTCACTAGCCGTCGCTGTAGGGGTTTCTGGCGGATAGTATAAACGTTGATTGACTTTTTCCTGGGGCACACCCAGCAAGTGTTGTTGCCAGAACCATTCTTGATTCCATGTCTCATTTGAATTGGAGCGTCCCGTAAACGTAGGCCAATACGTGCTGATCTCAGCCGTACCCGATTTGCCATCGTGATCATACATAAATGGACCATCGACTGGTATGAACCCCTTCGTATTGCTGGGGGTCATCAGCATTTCTGAAAAGACTGTTTTATCACTGGCCGTCATCGTTTCAGGAACCCAGGGATTCGCATTATCTAAGCGGGGGGGACGATAAGCATACCCTTGGCCGATGGAACCCCAATCGAGGTAGTTTGTCTCCTGAAGCATCGATTCAGATACATCAAGAATGAGAACCACGTCCAACACCGCTGTTTCAGAGATCGCGCTGGCTTCCAATGTCAGATTATCCCAGCCAACAAACTGTAAGAATACTGTAGGGGATTCAACCTGGGCTGTGACGCGCACCAGCTTGCGTGAATCGTCCGGCGGGCACACCTCATCATCCACAACAGCCGCTGGGTTGTTTGCATCACGCAGATTTTCGCAGGTGTCAACAAAAACCGAGCGTGGGTTCAGGCCGTGCATTTCAATAAACTGGCGGGCCGTTAAGTTGACGGTGGCGATGTCCCGGTCTTCACGCATCTGCCCTGCTGCGGCAATCGATGCCGAGTCAACTGCCCGTCGGAGTTGGGCATAGCGGGCAAACAGAATGGATACATCGGTGGTGATGCCGACGACTGCCAACAAGCCAACGAAGCCCAAGGCCAGAATAACCAGTGATTGGCCTGTTTGCTGCTTTCTAAACAATCGAGATAACATACAATACTCCTACTGACAGATATCCGCCGTGCAGAATTCTTCCCAACTACGTTGATACTTAATCTTTGGAATAGCAGTGGGGGCAGGGAAAGCCGACCAGACACTAATGGTGGTGACATCACCTCCCAACGCATTAAACACGGGCGAAAATGCAGGGAAATCCAACAATAAGTCGTGTTCCCAAAAGATTTCAACCAAGATAATCCCCTGACTTACCAGGAATTGGCGGGTGTCAATATCGCCACCGAACCCATCGCTGCCGAAGTTGGCCCCAACTGTGTTACGCATCTCCTGGAGTTCGGCGTCTGTCAGATCAAAGCCGCTTGCGCTCATCAATTCCTCAATATCATAGACGGTAAACTCGGAACCATAGCAGAAGATCTCAACTTCTTGTTCGCCCAGCGAATTCCCCTTTTCATCCCAGGTGTTCACACTAATTGGTTCACTCTCGATCCGGCGATAACCGGAATAATTAAAACCGCGCTGCCATTCTGCACCAAAGTAGCCACGACTCAAACCAAAATTATTGCTTCCATCGGGGGGTTCATCGCCATTGGCATCATAGAGCCAACCCCAAGCGGGTGCTAACCCCGGAACCAGAACCTCAAATGCGACTTCAACCGGATAGTGAGTGTGCATCCCATTTGTGGTGGCTTGCCCTTGGGCTGTGGCAAGGTTCCCTGCGCTAGCAAAAGGTGATCCAGTATCTAACCAGTTAATGGGAAGTTGGGTGGGGGCGTTGCCATCATTGAAAATGTAATCGAATGGATCACGCTCGATGGTATCGGAGATGATGACTGCATCGCCTTCGTTTGGCCCGGATGTTACACGGCCCCAGTTGCATTCATTTGCTGTGGCAGGATATCGCCCCACGACCACCGGAATATAGCCACTGGGGTAGGTCTGTTGGTTCCCCGCGACGGCATTCAGATCGAGATCGCCTGCCGAGTTGTTATGGATCCATTGCACCGAAAAAACCGAGATCACAATATCCTCATTACGTTTGGCCCCATCTTCTCGATCTGGGCCAAGTTTGAGTGGGTCAAGTGATTGCCACATCTGGCACAGAACCAGATTGTAGAAGCCTACGTAATCAACGGCGCCCTGGGCTAACCCTGAGCAGTTACGAACATCCTTGCGTAACTGGGCAATTTCAGCAAATTCTGCTGTTGTGTAAAAACCCTTTTCATCAAGTTTCCCACAGACAGAGCCATCACCGCTACACTTGGGGTCTAAATCAAGATGATACTCAGCATTAAAGTTGGTCCGGTCATCCCAAACCAGCGGGCTGTTATCTCCTGTGAGAACAGTTCCACGCCGTGCACCCACTCGAGAGACTTCCAGTAGAATCAGATAGTTGTTAGCGAACCAACCAATTTCGACAAGGCCCACGAGTAGGATAATGATAAGGGGCGTGATGAGTGCAAGCTCCACCGTACTCTGTCCACGCGAGCACGGGTTGCCATAATTGGCAGGAGTTCCATCCAGAATATTGATGATCTTTCGGATAGCACGTCGCATAATGAAATCCATAATTAGCCTATATGCACACAGTCAACTATACCACAAGGGTTCATCGAGAAGTTAAGGCTGATGTCAATAAATGATAGGGTTTTGTTCAGGCTTCCCAAACCAAATTGTAACCTCTTGTGAATGCCTCCTCTAGCTATAATAGGATGGGGCAAATTAAGGGACATCCTATGCACCTGTTTCCACAGATTTATCGCCAACTCTTGCGTATCATGCGTGATGTGCGCTTTGTGGCCTTTGCAATTGTCGCCATCGTCATTCTCATTAAAGTCCAGGAATATACGATCTTGTACAAACCGTTTCGCTTGGTGCCATTTTTGGATGATCTTCAAGGTGATATTCGCTCAGAGTCGATTAGTGTAGCGTTAGCGGTATTGATCTTTGAATACCTTATCCATCGCCGCCTGATTCGATTAGAAAAGGAAGCGCTGCTGTTCCAGCTTGCCAGCCCAAACAGCGACTTCTCTGTTGAAGCTGCCCGTATTTTGCAAGCCAAGGGGTGGTTATCTGATGGGACATTGACTGAGGTGTTTTTGATCAGAGGCAATTTGCAAGGGGCACTTATGTGGAATGCTGTCATGAACCGGGCGGAATTGATGCAGGCGAATATGCAAGGAATTAATTTGCTCAAAGCCGATTTGAGCGATGCGCAAATGTGGGAAGCCAATTTGATGAATGCTGAACTCATCGGCATTGACCTGCGGCGTGCCAATTTGCATCGAGCAAATCTTGTGCATGTACAAATGTGGGAGGCCAATCTCGAAGAAACGGTTATGGACTATGCTGATTTGACCAATGCCAATTTGCGCCAGGCGAATCTAAAGAATTCGGTTTTGATCCATGCCAATTTGTGTGGCGTCGATTTTGCAGGAGCGCGAATGTCGGGGGCACGGTTGGTTAATGCTGAGTTTGATGAATCAACCACATTACCAGATGGAACCCGGTGGCATCATGAGGTGGATATGACCCGCTTTACGGACAAACCTTAGCTAGAAAATAGGGCGTGCCGGTTTTCCGCTGGCTTTTCCCCGTTGCTGCTGCCCTCCGAGCACCCTTGCACCCCAACAAACCTCAAAAATGATCGAATCTGTACTATAATAAGACATCTGTTCCTATCAGCTAATCTGGAATATCATGTCTCGCTCTTATGCCCATGAACGCCAACATCACCCTGACCGCCCTACAACTGGAAAATTGCAGCAAAAAAGTTGTGTCGCCGCCACAACAAACCGACGATCCCGCCTACAAGCTCACCCTGAATCGCCATCACGATTTTGTATGTCCTTGTTTTTCCCCACTCCCTAGAAATGCCCCCCGCACGCGAAAATGAGTTCTGTGCTAAAATGATTAAGCCATGTTAAGTTTAAGGAGCGTTTGGAAAATGGCGATAGAATTTTACGATGTCAAGCTGCGTAAGAAAGTTTCAATCGAAGAATCGGGCGTTCGTAAGACAACCTTCGAGACCAAAAACGGGCAGGTGCGGTATGGCCTGCGGGCCAAAACGGAGGATGGACGCAATCTGACGAAATTTGTCAGTAAGTCGGACTGGGACTCCTTAAAAGTACCAGAAGAGTAAGTTATACACCTCCCAGTGGGAGCGCATCAGGCGCTCCTACAATTAGACCTGCTAGTAATGATCAATCGGTACAATTCCCTTGCGAACCCAAATCCTCATCGCCAGGGCGCCAAAATATCTCTTATTTTGCTTCGGAACGACTGAGAACGCATAATCTGGCCCACGCTATATCCTTGCTCTCCAGTTCGTTGAGCAAGTGCTTTCGTGCAGCGCCAATCTGCGGCATAATCATCGCCTGGAGGAGTTTATGATGAGTTCAGATCAACCCTTTCGCGGCATCTTCACCATTCCGTCCACACCATTCAAGGAAAATGGCGAAATTGATGTGTCCAGCTTTCGTCGCATGGTCGATTTTTGTGTGCAGTGTGGTGCACATGGCCTGGTATTTCCGGTCAATGCCAGCGAGTTCACATCATTGAGCGATGAGGAGCGCAGAACGCTATCCGAAGTATGTGTGCAGCAGAATGCAGGCCGAATCCCCGTCATCATAGGCGTGGCGGCTGTATCAAAGGAGATTGCAGCGAAGTTTTCCAGCTATGCCCGCGAAATAGGTGCAGACGGCGTGATTGCCATGCCGCCTTATGTGCGAAAAGGCCGATTATCCGATGATGTGGTGTTCGCTTATTATCAGGCCATTTCCGATGCGGCTCAAATTCCTGTCTTTATCCAGAACAACGTGCCTCCCTTTGGCATGGATATGCCTGCTGATCTGCTGCTCAGGTTATGCCGTGAAATTGAACATATTGACTACATCAAGGAAGAGACCACGCCAACCACCATCCATTTGACGCAGATTGTCGAGGGAAATGACGGCTCCGTCAAAGGTGTGATGGGGGGGGCAGGTGGGCGCTATTTGATTGAAGAGTATCGTCGTGGCAGCGCGGGCAACATGCCCGGATGTCATGTGACCGATATCATGGTCTTGTTCTGGAATACTCTGGAAGCTGGAGACGAAGCGCAGGCCATCTACATTTATAAGGAGTTAGCTCCCTTATATTTCTTTGAGCATCAACTTTTCGGCTGCTACAAAGAGGTGCTATATCGACGGGGTGTGATTGATTGTCCACTCAAGCGCAACGGCGCGATGCCGCTGGATGAGATTGGCTCAAAGTATCTCGATCATGTTCTCAACAACCTTGAGCCGCTGATGACCTGGGGTAAATGATGAAGATGTACAAGGCGCGATACTTGGGTTCGTCATCGGGCATGAGTGGTATTGAGCAAGTCTGCCGGAAAACTATCTAGGCATGCCCTTCTGGAAGCTCTTCGTTGGCAAACGGATATTGTACGGCTGGTGCATGATGCTGTTGGCGATCAAGTTGATCTACTCATTGAAGCTCATGACGCTTTACAGCGGGCACAGCAATCCGCCTGGGGCGCCAGTTGGAAGAATTTGAGCCAACGTGGGTGGAAAAACGCCCGTCCACACCTTCGATGTCAAAGGTTATCCGACAGTTTGCTGATTTGCTCTCGCATCGGGTAATTGACATTATTATCCAACCGGAACCCATGTCATCCAGAGCTCGCCCATCTGCACGTCTTGATCCAGGAGATGCTAGAAGATAGGGCAGAAGGTGCCGTGTGGATGGGTATATCACCATATGGCAAGCGCAATTTCTCGTGCTTGTTCGAGGAGAAATGATCCAACCAGGCATGGCCGCCCATTGGATGTTTGGGGCGCGTCCAATTTTGGGCATTTCCTTAATTGGCTTGCATCGGCAGCGCGATCTTGACAAAGTGATCTTGCGGACGACGCAGCAAACGGTAGAGATGCTCGGTAGCGTCGGCTTGATTGTTCACTTCAAGAACGTGAATGTACTTGTTCATCATCTCCAGTACATCAGTTACGCCATTTTCGTCCAATGGGAAGATGTCCACAAATGCGCCGATAGCGATCCGACTACGCAAAGCATCAAGCGTTAGACCCATTTCCGGCTGGACACGTTGATAGACAACACCACCTGTCATACCCGCACACATCCAGGGGCCAGGATCACCCAACACGAGTGCTCGCCCGGATGTCATGTACTCGAAGGCATAACCTTTTAGATTAGATCGGGAACCGATGTTGCCTTCATGATCGCGAAGCGGTTCTTGAATTTCGCCCCCGAAGATCACGTCTGCACCACTCAAACGGATGCAAGCACGGGTATCAGCATCACCCTGAATGATGAATAGGCCGCCCTGTGCACCGTAGGCAAAACTCTTACCGACTGAACCGTCCAGCCGTTTACCGTTGTGGTTAAGCCCCTTTAGAATGGCAATCGTACCCCCTTTGGCGCTCTTGCCAACACCATCCTGTGCCCCACCTTCAACCAGTACGTTTACAGGTTCGTTGTTGAAGGCTGCCAGACCATTGCCTGGAATAGCAGAGTTGCTAAAGCTCAGATGTAGGGCGTCGATTTCATGAGATTTCGGAATTTCGTCGCGTGCAATCGACCCGATGAGATGCGTGCCCAACGCCCGATCCATCGCCATGACCTGCTCGTCATCATAGGTCATTTCTGTGTCACCGCGTTCAATATACTCGCTGACCACCGCCGTGATCTGCTTACTCAGGGTGTTGCGGGGGCGGGTCAAACGGCGACCACCGGGTTGTGCCTGTTTCTTGGGTACAGGCGGAATACGCTTCAATAGCTGTGCCAGATCAATCCTGTCATTCATGTCGATTTGTTCGAGCAGATCGGCACGACCTATTAGGTCTTGTGCATTGTCAAAGCCCAGTTTGCCCACCCAGGTGCCGATGTCTTTGCCGAGCGCACCAAAGAGGTTTTCAATGCCATCGGGCGATCCTTTTTCCTCAAAGGGACGGAAGGATTTGAAGCCCTTCATTTCAGCTTCTTCAACGGATTTCACATGAGTGGTGATACCCACATGACAGGTTCCATCATGACAGCCACGACAGATCGTACAGCCAACGGCAACCATCGCCATTGTGCCCAGGCCGACACGATTTGCGCCCAGCAGCATCATCTTAACGACATCACGGCCTGATTTGATCCCGCCGTCACACCACAATTCTACGTCATCACGCAGACCACTTTCGATCAGCGCTTTATGAGCCAGCATCAGGCCGATTTCGGCGGGCAATCCAACATGGCGCAGAGCATGAGCGCGGGCTGCACCCGTACCGCCATCGAAGCCTGTGATGTTGATGATGTCGGCTCCGGCCTTGGCCACACCAACGGCGATGATGCCCACACCAGGGACAACCGGGATCTTCACCGAGACACGGCCTTTGGCATTGGCGGTTTTGAGTTCATCAATAAGCTGTGCTAGATCTTCAATTGAATAGAGATCGTGGTTGTTGCTCGGTGAAATTAAGGGGACACCAGGCACAGTGCTGCGTACCGCTGCGATCTGCTCTGTAACCTTGAAGCCAGGGAGATGTCCCCCTTCGCCCGGTTTCGCGCCCTGACCGATTTTGATCTCCATCAGATGGGCGGAGTTGAGCAGGTCGATGTTGACACCGAACCGAGCCGAGGCGACCTGCTGCCCCCGATTCTTATAGTATTTACCCATGATGTCGCTCATTTCGCCACCTTCACCGTTGACACAGATGATGTTCAAGCGGGCGGCGGCTTCCGCAAAGGATTTGTAAGAAAGTTCACCTTGCGAACCAAATGACATGGCACTGATAAGAATCGGCAAGCTATGGTCGCCAATGCTCAAATCGACGTTTTCAGGCGGAACCACCTGACCGTTTGATTTGGTTTTGAAGTCAATGATATGGCGGATAGCAACCGGGCCTTTGCCTTCTAGTTTGCGCATGTGCTTGTCATATTCATCATAGGTGACGTTCCCCAGCGCGACATCCTCCGCTTTCTTCCACATCTTGGGGTAGAGGCGGTTAGGATTTGCCAGTCGGTTCTTCTTTTCGCCCCGCAGTTCGGCAGCACGTTCTTCAGCGTCGGCTTGTAGATGGCCCCAGCCTGTTCCATGCCCGCTCGAACCGAAGTAGTTGGGCGTGCCAAAAAGCTTTGCCAGCCGTTTTGACAAGCCAATCGAACTAAAAGTGTGACCATAGCCGCGCAGTTCATGGCAGCCGATCGTGGATGTGACTTTTTCCAGACCTTTTGTGAGTGCCGTTACCGTATTGCTCATCCACTCGACGATTTGATCTGAATCGGGCTGTTCTTTGGGCGAACGGGGGGCAATTCCTAATGCTGATGCGTACAGGGCATAGGGCAGAATGGCATTGGCACCCATGCTTATACACATCATCACATCATGCAGATCACGCAGCGCACCTGAGCGCAGGACAAGCCCACAGCGGCGGCGTAGGTTGGGTGTGGATTCTGCATGACGCAGTGCCTTATCAACAGCGGCTGTCACGATCATCGGGTCAATCCACAACCTCTCACCTGTATAGATTTCGGTGTCATCCAGGATGATACACAGGGTTCCATCAAGAACGGCTTCAACAGCCTCAGCCTGAATGCGTTCCACAGCCGACACAACGGTTTCGTCGAGTTCTGCTGCTGTAGAGATAATCATGGCCTGATCTTTGAAGACAGCGATGAGATCATCAATGGTCATCGTCCCAAGTTGGCTAGCAACGGAACGCATGTCTTCTTCTGAACCTAACATGTCATGGCCACCCAACAGCAGAGGAGTCTCAAGTTCAATCAGAATGTCATCAGCGTGTGGTTGTGCGTTGATTTCAGGTCGTATGCCGACAAGCATACGTGTTGAGAATTGCGCATTTTCACGCTCCCGGTCAATTGCCGGGTTGGTCACGACAGCAACCGTTTCTTTGAAGAAATCGGCGATGTTTATGCGGGTATGACTCAAAGCGGCTAATGGCCCGTCCCAACCGAGTGAGCCGATAAGTTCTTTCGAGTTCTGCGACATAGTATTGCTCAATTCGGTGTGATAGCGTTCCCAGCCAAGGGCTGCCATTGTTGTGGTGTTGATGGCAGTTTCTATTGTCCTCCAGGGATAAGTCGGCGCTTGAGCAAGGGCTTCCACGACGGGGGCTTGGGATTGTTCCATTACGACTACCTGATGGACGGGAACAGACTGTCCGCTGCTGTGGGTTGGCCCTTGTGGTGTGATGTCTTCCTGTGGCAGGTCATTAAACGACCACAGTCGGCTGCTGAGTCCGACCTCTGTGCTTTCCGGCAGGCTGTCACGATATTTGGCCAGCATATAGCGCTGAATGGCTGGATAATCCATGACTTCAATCGAATGCCCGGTCTTGATGCGTAGCGCAATCTTCTCACCCGGAGCCATCGGTTTCGGGCTAGATGACAACGCATCCAATGGGTAGACACCACGCTCTGAACTAGCGAAGTAGTCTTTTTCTGTTTCGCCGAACCACAACGGACGTAGACCAAGCGCATCCACACTGAACACGACCATATCATGCCAGCGAGCAGCAACAGCGGCTGGCCCCTGGGCAAATGGCCCAAACATCTGACGGATTTCACGGTACATTTGATGAATTTCTGGGCTGTTCTGGATCAAATCGTGATCGTGTGCTGGGAAGATATATTCCATCGCCTCGACTAAATCAAAACCATAACTGGCGCACAGAGCCTGAATGACACGATCAACATCCTGCGAATCGGAGTTGTCTGGTGCAAGCGGAATGCCCAGCATCTGAGCTTCTAGACGGAAGCGTGAAATCGTGTTGAATTCGCCGTTGTGTCCCATCACATTGAATGGCTGGGCACGCTCAAAGATGGGATTGGTGTTGGTGCTATAGCGAGCATGACCCAAGGTCAGAGTCGAGGCATAGTCAGGATCACGCAGTTCCGGGTAGTAGCGGCGCAGAATTTCGACTGTGCCTTGAACTTTGTAGATGACGCTATGTGTGGAGAGCGAGGGAAAATGCACCCCAAGATCATGCTCCAGTTGTACTTGCAGATGAAACAGGGTTTCATCAAGCTTGTCGGTGTGAACCTGTCCGTTCATGCCCGCAATCTGCCAAAAGACGGGTTCGTTCTTTTCTCCATTAGGGCCTAAGACCTGTGGATTCACCTTGCCTGGTTGGTCGATCAAAACATGCAGACCTATGTCAGTAATCTGGCGGCAGATTTCTTCAATCAAATGCGAGGCCCGATTGCGATCTGAAGAGGGAATCATGACATGGGCGACCCAGAAGTTGCGGTCTGTTGCTAACGATGAACGTAATCCGGCGCGTGCTAGTCGTTTTGTCCAAAGTTGTTTGGGAATGTCGGTCAGGACGCCGACCCCATCACCTTCGCCATCAATGTAACCGGTGCGATGCCCCATGCGGGCCAGTCCTTCAATTGTACGCTTGACGTTGCCGTGCGTGGCTTCACCACCTTTGCGTACGGAGCAAATCAAAGCACAGGCATCGCGCTCATTACGATCAATTGGGTGCAATTCATTTGTTGGTTGCTTCTCGTGGCTCAAGCTATTTCATCCAATATAATATTAACACATGAAACTAATAAAGCTAATATACATAGTTTCTGATCTCTCATGAGATCACAAGTTTAACAAAATGTTACGAAGATGATATTGTCAAACTAACAGAGATGATTACGGCACTTTGCACAATTAGCCGCTAATTCAAGGCTAAAAGGCGACGGATTGTTAAAGCAAGATGAAGCGCCAGACGGGTTTCTGGTCGGTTCAGATCGATTTCAGCAATTTCGTTAATGCGGTTCATGCGGTAGAGTAGGGTGTTCCGATGGACGATCAACATCTCGGCAGTCTGGCTGAGATTGCCGTGACAGGCAAAGAAGGCTTCCAAAGTCTTGATGAGGTCTGCGTGTTGGCGCATGTCATATTCAATGAGCGCCCCCAGTGTCCGCTCGTGGAAATCAAGCAGTTTGTCTCGATCCGATAAACTCAGAATCAACTGGTAGACTCCCAGGTCACCGATGTAAAGGGGAACGTCTGTCTGTAAGCGGATCGCTAATTCCAAGGCTTGTACACTATCACGATAACTGTTGCGCCATGATCCGATTTCACGAGCGGGCTGCCCCAGGCCAATCGCCACTTTCTCGCTGTTATAAAGTCGTTGGATTTCGTTGCTAAAAGCCTGGGCCAATGCCATGCTGGTGTCGATGGGTTGCTCTGGGTTGGTGGCATGGAAAACCAAAACTTCCCCTTCCCGTTCTCGCTGCCAGACGAGTGCCTTCGCTCGTTGATTCTTGATGATGGTATTAATCAAGGTTTCGAGCCGCCGGATTGAGGGGGGGGCGTCGCCTTGCCATGACAGCACGATTGCCATATGGATCTGAGTCATATCATGTTCAAAGCGTTCACCCTGACGGATGGCTTCCTGCGTGTTGACATCTCCGATTAATAAGCGATCTAGGAACGAACCACGCAGCCGTTTCTCTGTGTCACTGATGGCCTTTGCCTTCGCCATTTCCAAGGCACAGGCCGCTGCGCCATGCTCGGCGACAAGCATATCAATGTCATCAAGTTCGTTATCGCGCCCTACAATCGACAAGAATCCTCTGCCGATGTCGTTGGTTACAACCGGCGCAATTAGCCGTGCTAAACCGGGGGTAGGCAGGGCTTGAAGCTGGACCGCAGTTGCGACTTCAGCCACGCGATGCCGATCCTGATAATCCACCGGGATATTATCGGCCTTGCGCAGAAACTGTTCAACTTCTTCCCAGTTGGCGACGAACTGAGGCTGTACCGAGTTGTAGACGACGCGTAGGCGCTTATCCTGAATAACAACCGCTTTGTTAGTCAGGCGTGCCATCGAATTGATAAGTTCTGGCATTCCTTCATTCTGGGAGGAAATCTGTGTCAACTGCCGATAGATTTGTGTGCCACGCCGTTCAATTTGGACTTTGCGATCAATCAGCAGACCAATAATGGCTTTTTCGACCAGCCGAATTCGGCTGGTCGGTGGGAGGATGAGTACCGGAACACCATAAGCTTTGGCTTCGGCGATGCTCGATGGGGACGGGTTATCACTCAGGACGACGCCAGACGCTTTGCAGTCGGACGCCCAACGGATAATGTCGCGCTCCGTGATTTCTGTCTCGGCATTCTTCCCAATAGGAGCTACCAGAATCAATTCACCTTCCTGGGGCGATTTATGGGCAATACCGTCTTCCAGATAAACAATTAACGTCCAGGTAACAACCTGATTAAGCAAGCCATCGCCCGCCGCCACCCGTGTACCGAGAGGGAGCGAAAGCTTACGAATATCCTCTAAAGTGATTTGTTCAATAATGTCTGTTGTGGTCATGTTTCACCAGTAATGACACCCACGCCTATCACAGCAGCAAAGGTCAGCAAGACAAATCCGTAAAAATTCTGCTCTGGAGTCAAATAGAGATTGGTCGCTGCCAGCAGCAGCATAACCGTCCCAGCGATCCACGTCATTGGACTCACCCGCCATTTGCGTATATACTGATAGAGGCCAGATCCTAGCAAGATAATTGCCCCGGCAAATGGAATGACCCAGTTGGGAAAACCTCCACTATCCTGTGGGATGATGGATAGTACGGCAAAGACCACTACCATTAAAAACCAGGTAATTCGCTCTACCCGTGCTTCTTTTTCACTTTTACGCCGAGCCATTGATCTGCTCCAGTGTCACTGAGGGCGCTATTTTGACCCATTTGGATAAATTATACAATAGGTTGTTTGCGTCATCGTAAATTTGCCGTAGAATCGGGATTTAGTGTTAGGCAAATGGATATGCAGTATGTATAGATTGGCTAGGGTTGGATTATCGTTGATTGTTCTGATTATTGTGGCGGCTTGCAATTCTCAGCGAGAGCGCGTAAATGGGCCAGAGCTAATTCAGGATGTCGCGCTAGAACCAACAACGCCACCACCAACGCGTATCCTCAGCCCAACGCCTGAAGGCACAGTGACGCTGCTTCCCACCAATGAAATCTCATCGCCGCTGGAGGTTGTTACGGTTGATGCTGATTTTATACTGGTGACACCAACTTTGCCACCCAGCAAGACACCAACCCAGACACCGACCATCACCCAAACGCCGACCATTTCGCCCACACCTTCTGTTACAGTGACGGCAACGGCGATGCTGCCCGTCTTCCCGACCAGCGTTATTGAGCCGATCACGGCGATTGTGCCGAATCCGATTAATCAGATTTGTGATAGTACCTGGTTCTTCATTCAACCACGACCTGCAAGCTGCCCACTGAACCCGCCGACGGTGACTCAGGGTGTATTCCAGTCATTTGAGAACGGCTATATGATCTGGTTACAAGCGCAAGATGCCATTTACGTCTTTTACAGCGGTGAACAGCAGCCACGATGGGAAGTATACCGAGACCAATTCAATGAAGGCATGGCCGAAGATGATCCCATGTTTGGTGATCCACCACACCCAAATGTCTGGCGTCCGCGTCGTGGTTTTGGGATGCTCTGGCGCGGCAACGAAGCAGTCCGTAAACGTGTGGGTTGGGCAACTGATGAATGGGAAGAACCCTACAGTGCCCAGGTGCAATCAGCCAGGGATCAGACGATTTTTATCAGCGAACCGGCGGGTGGTGTCTTTTCTGTGCTACCCAGAGGAATCAACTGGTCGCGTTATACAGGACTTGAGGGCTTTTAGATGTGACAAAACGCTTAGGTATTTTGACAGGGGGAGGGGACGCGCCTGGATTAAACGCCGTGATACGGGCGGTGGTGCTGGCAGCGCATGAGCGCTACGGTTGGGAAGTCATTGGCATACGTGAGGGCTTTGACGGTCTGTTAGGACGCATGCCAACTATCGATTTGAAGGCGCCTGATGTTCACGATTTGCTTTCTCGTGGTGGGACAATCCTCGGTGCAGCTAATCGTGGTAATCCTTTTCTTCGCCCGGTGGAGCAAGCCGATGGCACAACCACCTATGAAGACGTTTCCCATAAAGCGATGGAACGCATTGATGAATTAGGGCTAGATGCATTGATTGTCGCGGGGGGGGATGGCACCATGTCGATTGCGCACAAACTGGTACAACGTGGCACGCGCATCGTCGGCGTGCCTAAGACTATCGACAATGACCTGGGGGAAACTGATGTGACCTTCGGCTTCAACACAGCAATTACAACCGCCACCGAAGCGTTGGAAAAGCTGCAGACGACAGCGGAAAGCCACCACCGAGTCATGGTGTTGGAGGTCATGGGACGGAATGCAGGTTGGATCGCGCTGGTTTCCGGTATCGCAGGTGGTGCGGATGCGATTCTGTTGCCGGAAATCCCATTTGATATTCAGATCGTATGCGAGAAAATTAAGTTGTTACAGGCTTCTGGTAGACGCTACAGTCTGGTTGTAGTGGCAGAAGGCGCCGCACCCAAAGACGGCACACAAAGCTACTACATTCAGGGTGAACACAAACATGAGCGTCGCCTGGGGGGAATCGGGTTTAGGGTGGGCGATGCCTTAGTCGCGTGTACCGATGCTGAAGTGCGGGTGACTGTCTTGGGGCATGTGCAGCGTGGCGGTCAACCCACGCCGCGTGATCGCTGGTTGGCGACGGCCTTTGGAACCGAAGCTGTGCATCTGGTGAAGAATGAGATGTGGGGGTATATGGTGGCTTTGCGTGGCACAGAGGTCAGCTATGTGTCGATGGAAGAGGCTGTCAAGATGAAATTTGTCAACCCCGATGGCGATATGGTGCGTGTCGCCCGCGATCTAGGGATCGTCTTCGGTTGAACGTCTCGCTTTTAGTGAATTTCCTGTTCTTGGAGGAGTTGTTCGTAACGGCCTAACCACTCCGTTTCTTTGCGGGTGAATTTGTTGACCTTGATGTCGGCGAATTTCGGGAAGAGCTTGAGCATCAAGTCGTGCAGATTGTGCCAGTCTTCTCTCAAAATGAGCGATTCCAGTCGTTTGGCCATGACATCAGTCCAATCCCACTTTTGCTCGAACTTCTCAATCTTGACCCAGTAGTTACGCTTCTCCCAGGCCAACGTTGATTCACGGATGCCATCGGCAATTTCGCGCAGGGTAAACACCAACAGAGAAAGCATATCTCTGGCTTCATCGTCAATTTCCTGTTTCTGGCTCACATGGCGGATCATCTCCGCAGAGGTTCTCATCAACTGATTGCGTCGTTTTCCCAGGCTGTCTGGGTTAATTACACGACTCATATCTAGGCTTGCTCCTTTGCAATAGGTCGAATGCCTTTGTAAATTTGGCGTCCACTTAACGTTTTTAAGATTGTCGCAGGGCTGCGACCTGTATAATCGGCAAGTTCATTGGGGGAAAGGGGGGTGTTATTGGTCTTCAAGAAGACCCGAAACACACCATCGACCAGTGAAATCTGCTCATTGATAAAATCTGGGGATTCAGCCACTTCCTGGATAGCAAGACGTAAGGGATCCAGCTGGAAGACTTCACCCGTGTTGGGGTCAATATAATCGACTTGCTGGGCTTCTGGCATCTGCCCAATTCGATCCCGTTGATCGGGAGGTAAATGGCTGAGTAGATATGTTCGTAGATCATCAGGAGACCGATCCCACCAGGCGAAATCGACATGGAATTTGGTGGTCAATGTGGGCTTGACGAGTGCACTTGGTTTGGGTATGGGCATAATGCGCTTGTCCTTTACGCCAGCTTCCAGTAATGCCCACCCACATTTTCGAAATCGGGGTTGGCTTCAAGCAGCGCCATAATCGGTCCTGGTGGGCAGCGACGAATCACATTGACGACACTATAAATTGTCCGGGTATGAACCGTTCCCTGCGGTGTCAGACCACCTAATGACGGGATAACTGTGCGCAAGGTGGAAGCGAGGCTACTCTGTTGTTTCTGGATGCTCAGCGCCATTTGGTCAATGACTTCTAAATTCTCAACGCCCAAAATCATCAGATCATCATAATCCACTCCAATTGCGCGTTTGCTGTTTTCAAAATGTAGTTGATCGTTCACTACAGCGAGCAGACGAATCCACTCGCTTCTGGGGCGATAGGTGTTGATCGATACATACACTCGTCCAGGGTTATCACCCCGCTTGACCGTGACATAGCCCCCAATGGGTAGGCTGTGTTTACGATAAATCTTATCCATCCCAAATACATAATGGTTCTCTGGAACAACCCAACCGTTAAATTCCTCACCATCTGATTCATCAATCAGGGTAATCCAGATACGTGAAGTGCGTTCGGCGGAAGGGAAGATGCTGCGGGTTATGTTGTTTAATGGGAATGTGCCGATACGCCGATGAGGGTAAATTAAGCTCACTGTTGCCGAATCGACCATTATGTCAAATTCCAGTGGGGATAGCTCATCAGCGATTTCAGCTTCCAGGGTCAATGCTTCGGCGTTGAGAAGGGAGCGATCATAATCAATCGCTCTATAGCCCAGTTGTAAAGGCGTCTTTTGGACTTCAACCGGCTCCTGACGAACCAGACACCATAGAACCGCGCCTGTTGGCCCCACTTCGTCAAAGCGGCTATCCTGATTCAAGGCGTAGTTAAAAGAAAATACCTGCAAATCCCTTGAGGACTTTCCTAATCCGCCGATTTGCTCCAGGATGTCCTGGGTTTGCATTGGGCGTGATTCGCTGATGTCGAGAACAGCTTCCGCCAAATTCAGATGACCTTCATCCGCATCAAGCATGAGATCACGCGGGAACCACTTCTTAGCAACCATAACCAGATCAGAGTTGTCTTTTAGGTGGGCTTCAACTTTCTCAATAATCGCATCACCCACTTCAGCCAAGATGTCTTCTACACTGATTTGATCAGCTGCCAATATCAGCCCGTTGCCGTCCTCAGCGTTCTGGCTGAGCACATGCGGAATCGTTAGTTTGGTGGCAAATTCACGAGTGTCCCCCCCAAAGTCAACGGCGATGACTTCGAATATACCATATTCTTCGTTCTGACCTTCCCGCATACCATGAATAACGGCGGTGGCATAATCCAGGGCAGGGAAGACGAGCTTCTGCCCAACAGCAAAGCTGCCCGCCGGATTATACACCTGGGCGTCTTTGTAGTGCTCTGCCAGGGCATCCGCCTCCGATTGGATGCGTTGTTCCAGTAATGCCTGGACGAGTTCTGTGCTGGAAAGGGGAATCTCCTCTTCTAACAGGCGGTGTGTAAGCTGTTCGATGTCTTCTGACTCGATACTAAAACTGCGTGCCCAATGATGAACTGGCAGCACGGGATTGCCTCCAAAACGGAATTGTACGTTCAATAAGATAAGGACAGGTTAAGCCCTTAATTCTCTTAATATAGGAAGTTGAATTATATATGACTTTCTAACTGGGTTTCAACCCTCAGTCCCTGGCAAGGTTGCCAGAACACGCTTGATTTTGAGCGCAAGATGAAGGATCAACCGGTTATCAGCATTGTTCAGGTCGAGTCCGGTCAATTCGGTGATTCGCTCTAGCCGATAAACGAGCGTATTGCGGTGAACATTAAGATCGGCTGCCGCTTTTGCCAGGTTGCCATTGGCTTCAAAGAACCCGTTGAGTGTCCGTACCAGGTCGCCATGCTTGCGATCATCATGCTCAACCAACGGGCGCAGCGACTCGCTATAAAAGCGGCGCATGTATTGGAGATTCCGTTCCTTGAGGGCCAACAAAAGTTGATAAAGCTTAAGATCGCCATAGTAGGTGGTCTGTTCTTGTTCACCAAGCTCGTTGGAGATACTCAGGGCGTCGCGTGCTTCACGATAGGCTTCGCGCAGGCCAGATAAATTATCCATCAGGCGGCTGATTCCAACAGCGACCAGACCGCTAGGTGTCCGTGTGGCAACCTGAGATCGTACCTCATCAATCATCGTTCGCAGGCGGGTGAGAGTTTGGCTTTCTTCCAGTGGATAGAGTGCAACGATGACATCTACATACTGCCCAACTGCACCGTTCATTTGCCGCCGGGCCATGTCGTCTCGTACCAACGAAATCAGCGATTCAAGGGGGAGGGTTGTGCCGGCCCTGGTGGTCGCACGGAATACTGCGACGATGTAGCTGGATGTCACGTCAAATCCAGCTTGGTGTGCCCGTGTTGCCAGCAAGTCATCATCGGCGGGCGTGCCACTAAGCCACATCTGAATCCAATCCCCTCTGGCTTGCTCGACGGCAGAAGCAATCGCCCGACTTTTTGCCATCTCAATTGCACAAACGTCGCTGCCATAACTCAGCACTAGCCGATCAAACTCGTCGAGTTCGTCCTCTGTATTGACTAATGATAGATACCCCGCCGCCCGTTTCTCAACTTTGAGAACCGTTGTGAAGCCAATCGGACTCTTGACGATGCTGTCGGGTGTGTTGGGCGCATCGCGGTTGAGCCAATTCTGGAAGGCACCATAGGACAGGCTTTGGAGGAGGGGGCGTCCATCGCTGTTACGGCCTGCCACATTCGGATAGACCTGTGCCATCAGGACGCCTGCATCATCATGGACGACTGCTGGTTTTGCTGTTGCTCGTGCCATAATCTGAAGCAGGCTGTTTAAATCACGATTCTCGGCAGCAAGGCGGGTCAGCCGCCGTTGAATTTCCATCGCCCGTTGTGTAAGCTGGGCTGATTGATTGACGATGAACCGATTGATAGCGCGTTCGATTCCTGCCAGGTTACTGTCTTCTGGCAGCGAGAGCAACGACACCTGCCGTTCATTGGCGACGGCGATGGCAGTTTGTGAAATCGTGTCATGCACTGCGACGGCGTTTACACCCACCTCTGTCATGCTTTGCACAACTTCCGCTAGCGTGATGCGGCTGTCGTAACTGCGCAGAATGTCCATTGAAACCAGCGATAGCTCTCCGCCATGAATATCGGGGAAGGCGGGCGGCTGTGCCCGGACGGTTACTGCCCAACTAATGGTTGTCTCGGGCGAACCAGAAACCAGCGATGTGCCCAATGGCAGCGCGAATTGTAGGAGGGCCTGTAGGGTGGCTGATTTGTTTTCGGTCATATCTTGAATATGAATGAACTCTGGCGATTATTAACAAAACAGAAAACACCAGGCATATTGTCGATTCACACCTTGCCTGGTGTTCGACTTTGTTCAGATTATACAACGGGAGTGGAGAAAAGTGTGTTTATAGATGCAACATGTCCGGGATGTCAAGCTCATAATACAATAGCAGGACTAAATGATAAACTCAAGAATCCCCATTCCCTTATACAACACACTACTTGCTAATTTCCGACTCGTTTGACCCCAACTGACAGATATTCACCCCGCACGGAGGTGTCCTTGTCTGCTGTCGCGGCAAACTCCATACTGAAGTAGCCGTTGTTTGGTTTACCTGTTTCCATTGAGACAGCCTGGGTCTCATGCTTGATATAGTCAGCGAACTGCTCAATGGCTTGACCAAGATGATGGCTAGCACTGTAAATGATGGCGATTTGATCGCCCATGTCAAAATCAGCGTCCCTGCGCATTGACTGGACACGCCGTACCACTTCACGCGCTAGACCTTCTCGAATGAGATCGTCACTCAGTATCGTGTTGACTGCTGCAACATAGCCCCGATCTTCGGCCACGGCAAAGCCTTCGGTTGCCAGACGATGAACTTCCACCTCTTCTGATGTGACTTCAAAGGACCCATTGCCTAGCTCTAGCGTGATATTCTCTCCATTGAGGAGCTTTTCTGCCCAGTCACGTACATCATTGGCCTCGCCTTCACGTAACGCTTTCTGAACTCGTGGGAAGTTCTTGCCGAATTTCTTGCCCAACAACCGGGGTAGCGGGTTCAGTGCATAACGGATGATATCGGAGCCTTCGCCCATCGTCTCTACGGATTTGATGTTCAACTCGTCCTGGATGAGTGCCTGGTACTTCTCAATAACGGCTTCTTCATCACTGCGGAGCGAAAACAATATCCTGGCTAATGGCTGCCGGACGCCAATAGGGACTTTGACACCATCTTCCTCGTTGTTGTTGCGGGCCGCAAGTCCCAAGCTTACCAACCGCTGCACCAGGTCCATTTCTGTCATTAACCCGGTGTTGATGATGTTTTCGTCGTAGTCAGGCCACCAGGACAGATGGACGCTGCTTGGCTGGTCACTATCAACCGCACATACCAACTCCTGATAGAGTTTCTCGCTCAAGAAAGGCATAGAGGGCGCGATCAACTTGGAAACTGTCACCAAACATTCATACAATGTAGCATAAACGCTGGCCTTATCCTCATCGCGCTCCTTCTTCCAGAAGCGATCTCGATTGAGCCGCACATACCAATTGCTCAAGGATTCAACAAAATCTTGAATCGGGCGCGTGGCGTTGGTCACATCATAGTTTTCATATGCGTCGGTGACCCGCTTTGTCAGGTTATGCAGTTCCGCCAACACCCATTGGTCGATCAACGGCCGTTCTCTCAGGGGTGGCGCAGGTTGATCGGGTGTCCATTCATCACCAATCGCCGGGTTGACAAAGAAGACATAGGTGTTCCACAGTGTTGACCAGAATTTCTTGATGACTTCGCCTACAAGATCAACCGAAAAGCGGCGGGGCTCCCCGGGCGGGCCTGCCGTATAGCAGTACCAACGGAACGCATCGGCTCCATGCTGATGCAAAACATCCCAAGGATCAACGATGTTGCCCTTGCTCTTAGACATCTTTTTGCCTTCGCCATCCAGAATGTGACCCAAGGAAATGACATTTTGATATGAGACCTTATCGAACAGCATCGTGCTGATGGCATGCAGACTGTAGAACCAGCCCCGGGTCTGGTCCACCGCCTCACAAATGTAATCTGCTGGGAATTGATCCTCAAACGCAGCAGGGTTCTTGTGCGGATAACCCCATTGGGCCAGTGGCATCGCCCCACTATCAAACCAAACGTCAATAATCTCCGGAATACGACGCATGATCCCACCTTTACCGCTTGGATTAGGGAAAGTGATGGCATCAACGTAAGGACGGTGCAAGTCCAATTCAGACAGATCATGCCCAGTCAACTGCTCCAATTCGTCGATGCTGCTAACACACAACATGTCGCCGTTTTCATCATCAACCCAGATGGGCAGCGGTGTGCCCCAATAGCGTTCACGTCCCAATGCCCAGTCTTTGACATCACCCAGCCAATTGCCGAAGCGCCCCGTCTTGACATGTTCAGGAACCCAGTTGATGGTCTGGTTGAGTTCAACTAGCTGATCACGATAGGCTGTCGCTCGAATATACCAGGTCTCACGGGCAAAATACATCAAAGGCGTACCGTCTCGCCAACAGTGCGGATAGTTATGCTCGTATTGTTTGGCCTTATACAGCAACCCACGCTCCCGCAGATCACGGGTGATCTCAGGGTCGGCTTCTTTGAACCACATGCCCCGGAACTTCGTCACCGAGTCGATGAAGTTGCCGCTAGGATTGACCGTTATCAACACCGGCAGGTTATTTTTCTGCCCAGCTTCCATGTCGTCCGCACCAAAGGCCGGAGCCATGTGGACGATGCCGGTTCCGTCTTCGGTACTGACAAAATCACCGCCGACGACGTAAGCATAATCCTGATCGGCAGAGACAGGCAAAAAGGTATACAGCGGGTTATAGGGCATCCCTAGCAAGTCTTTGCCCTTATAACGTTTGATCACGTTGTAGTTTTCTGCGTCATCCAGCACAGATTCCACCAGCTTCTCGGCCAGAATCAATTGCTCTGTGCCCTCACCATCGGGTGTTGGCCCTTCGACCTGCACATAGTCGATTGTCTCGCCAACCCCAACCGCAACATTCCCCGGCAGCGTCCAGGGTGTGGTTGTCCAAACCAGGAAGTAAACGCCTGGTTTATCGCGCAGCGGGAAGCGCACATAAACACTTGGGTCTTTGATGGTTTCGTAGCCCAGTGCAACCTCGTGGCTGCTGAGTGGGGTTTCACAGCGTGTACAATAAGGGACAACCTTATAACCCTTATACAGTAAGTCTTTGTCCCATAACTGGCGCAGAATCCACCAAATACTTTCGATGTATTCGTTGGTGAAGGTCACGTAAGCATCATCTAACGATACCCAGAACGCGATTCGCTCAGTCAGCTTTTCCCAGTCCGTAATATTACGAAACACGCTGGCACGGCATTTTTCGTTGAACTCGGCAATACCATATGCTTCGATTTCGTGCTTATGCTGGATACCGAGCTCTTTCTCGACAGCAATCTCAACAGGTAAACCATGTGTATCCCAGCCACCCCGACGCAAGCTATAAAAACCTTGCATGGTCTTGTAGCGCGGGAACATATCTTTAAAGGCGCGCGCCAGAACATGATGGCTCCCTGGAATGCCGTTGGCAGTTGGGGGGCCTTCATAAAATACATAACGTGGCCCATCGGCACGCTCTTCCATTGTTCGCTCAAAGATGCGGTTGAGCCGCCAATAATCCAGCATATCCTGCTCAACCTTTTGAATATCGACCCTCGGGCTGACTGTTTTGAACATTCATGTCTCCTTAGTTCATCAATTGAATACGAATGGTGTGTTGATTGTCAGGGTATTCGTATCAACCGATCAATCAGTCGCGGCGTGAGCGCCTCATCACTCATCACCACGTAAGCACCTCCAAGTTTCTGTGTCCATTATGACGCAATCTGCTGTATTCGTGTAGTGGTAAATCCCATATAAACCGTTTGTTAAAAATTGTACAAAGGAATGTTAACCCCCTTGACATGCCCCGTCTAGTGATGATAGGATGTGCAGCGTAATGAGTTATTTCTCCAAAATAAAGTTATATCCCGAAGTATTCGGCAATTTAAGTTTTATATGAGCCACCACAAGGTATTTTTGTATGCTTGGTGGAAATCAAGTCTGGATCAAGTGAAGGAGAAACACTCATGATTATGAACGATCCATATATACATCGAGTAGATTATGAACAGCGTATCGCCAATGCTGAAAGACGTGCCCATCACCTACAAAACGTTCGTCGGCCCAAGCGAAATAACCTGCTCAGAGCTTTACTCAACCGTAATCGCTAATAGAGGCAAAGGAGCAATCGCATGTACGATTGGACAACTGTCAAGGCGATTCACAACGAAAAGATCGCCCACGCAATGAAGAAAGCCAGCCGCACTGACAAAAAGTTTGCGGATAGCAAATGGAAACTGCGGTTCAGTTTCCGCAAGTAATGGATTTAACATAAAGCCATCCTGAAAAGGATGGCTTTTTTGTGCACCTAATAGAGTTGACACATCACATCGTACACAATCTTAACCAAATCATACTTTTCTTAAAAAACGCTCCAAATTGGATAACAAAACCCAACTGATCAAGAACAAAGCGAACCCGATAATAAGTTGCCAAATCTTCGGGGTTAACCAATCAAATCTATTTTCTGATTGCCCGCCAACAATGCCAGCAGAACGAATGAATAAGTATATATTTCGCAAAATAGGATGCTCGGACATGGGTAGTGGTGAAAAGGTAAGTGGTGGGTCAAGTCTGATACACTTGCCGCATGATACAAGAAACCACTACGTATACTTGTCGCTCATGCGGCAGTGTGAACATCATTAGAAACGGAACGAATAAATGTGGCAACCCACAATATCACTGCAAAGATTGTGGGGTCTATCGGGTTCTCACGCCACAGCAGAGGCATTCAGCCCAGACACGTGAACGGGTTTTGTGCAGCGCCCAAGAACGGGTGAGTTTACGGGGAATTGAGCGGATATTCGGAGTGTGTCGTCAAACAGTGGTCAAATGGATACGGGACTGGGTTCGACACTTACCTGTGCTGGCAGACACCTTATTGCTGTATGAAGTGGGGGATGTACTCGAAGTGGATGAATTATGGTCATTTGTCCTCAATAAGGCACAAAAACGCTGGCTGTGGGTTGCCCTCTGCCGTCGTACACGCCAAATCATCGCCTTCTATATCGGCAAACGCGATGCCCTGGCTGCTCAACAATTGTGGCAACGGATCGACTATCCCTACACACTCTGTCCACTTTACACGGATCACTATGAGGCCTATTCTTCAGCTCTGCCCGATGAACAACATTGGCCCAAGGATAAGGCCAGTGGGGCAACCGCCCACATTGAACGCTGGAACAACACACTTCGCCAACGCTTGGCCCGCTTCGTCCGTCACACCCTGTCTTTCTCCAAATCTGATGTCATGCACTATATCATGGTGGAGTGGTTCATTATCAACTACAATCAGGAGGTCGCATCACTTACCAATTAACCACTACCCGGACATGTTGAATGCTAATCGATTAAACATCCAAAATGCAAAAGCAGTTAAGTACCCCACTCGTGCGTCACAGGTTAAATGAGCGGATACTGTACCGATTCCACATAAGAATAAGACAGGTGCACCCAGGGTATATAAAACTGCGATTATTCCGTTTGGTCCAACAAAGAGCGACGTTGACCTCACCTGAGCACGGATAGCAGTAAACGGAGGAGCGAACTGGATACCTATAGTCAGACAGACAATGAGACCAAGAAAGAAAATGAGACTCAATACAACACGAATTGAGAATAGAGTCCTCAAAGATGTTTGTGTTGGGCCGATCAAGATTAATGTGCGTTTATGCTGCTCTTTCAAAATTAAGGGAACAAAGCAAGGAATGGCAAGAACCGGGAAAAGTGGCTCCAGAATAGCGTAAAACGATTCCCAGATTTGGAGTTGATCATGCTGCGATAACAACCCAGCTCCTCCTAGCGCAGCTAACAACAGCAATAGATGAACCCATGTATAAAGAAGGCGGGCTTCATTTATAATCAGGAGGACAAACCCATCAAATTTCCTCGTTCGAATATTTTGAAGTTCACGTCGTCCGTACATCATAGGTGTTTTCAAAATTGTGTTGGGCCTCTACTCCACCTCTCTCCCGGATGATGACCAGCCAATCAGACACCCTAGCAGAGCCACCTTTAGCCTGCCTAAGCAAGGCAGCAATCATCTCAATCACTTGTTCGCGCCCAACTTGTTTTTCTAAACGACCGAACGCAGCAAACATTTGATTGAACGCCCATCCACGATTATTAGGTGGGGTAGGAAGGAGAATATCTGGAAAAGCAACCGGATGGTGTCGTTCGATGTTTGTATCACTGAGATACCGATCTGAGAAGAGGATGCGGGCTTCTAACACGTCTTGTAAGGTATGGGTCCCAAATCGATCATCGACCAAATGCATGACAAGATACTGTATCAAAGCCTCTTGAAGTGGAATATAACCGGAGGATGGATCGTTTGATGGATTAGCCACGTCAGCCATAAAATAACTTAAACCGATTGAACCATCCGTAAACATCAATTGCCCGTGCATGATCCCACGGATAAGGTTATAGAACATGTGCCGATCCGCCACTCGTTGACCGTAAAGGCGTGTTTTGGTTTCATGGTCGGTTTCGGCTTGTGTAAGCCGCTCCTGGAAGTACCGCTCTGGCACCAATATAAATTCCGCTGTTACGATCGGCCATCGAAGTAAGGGCGTTTCAACAAACTGATCAGGAAAATTTGCGTGAAGGAGATGATTGATGGGCTCCAGGAACGCCATGACAAAGTCTATGGTCTGCTCGGCTGCTTGTTCATGTTTGGGTGTGACCCACGTGAAACGACCCTTTAGATCGGTCATTTGATGGTAGAGCCCGGCAGCAAGTCCGATCAATGGCCTCCCATTCACCCGGGACCAGCGGTAGGTGCGCCATTGTTCATCAAGGATGGCTTCTGTTTGAGGTGAAACGACCACATCTGTTGCTCTTGGTAGAGCAATTTCTATATCGTGCGATGCTGCCCATTCGTAAGGACCGATTGGCATAGGAAACCAACGAGAAGACGGCGTCAGATAGCCATAATTCTGCCCTATGTAAGCGCCTAAATAAAGCTGAATCTCTTCAGGAGAGGTGGGTCCGTCTCCTCGATAATTTGCCAGATTTGAGTGCCACGCACCACCAAAGGACAGACAAATACGAGGCGAAAAGTTCGTTTGCAACATTTCTGGGCTCAAACGAATGGATTGAACGGTGTTTTTCTGGCAATCCGTCACGGCAAAAACATCGAGACCTGCGGGAACATAAAAGTCAATGGCGGGTAAAGCTTGGCTTGTCTCGAGCGTCAGGGTGCCGTTGATTCGCCCTTGTACAGGGTCCAGCCTGGCAGCTACCTGGACTGACTCGACGGCGTTTTCTGGTAGCGGCTCCAATTGGATGTGGAGCGAAGCTGTCTTCAAGACTTGTGATCGGGTCGTCATAAATTCTCTAGCAGCCCCTATCGTTGCTCCAAAACTGATGACCACAAAAGCGAATAAAAGCGCTTGCGCTGATTTGTGTGCTATGCCCTGGGGGTCCCGCAGTGAATAGGTCAATAAAGCGAGACCACTCAATAGTAAAGCTAAGCTTGCATAGAGCAGGGTGTGATCGGATCGCAACTGGCTCTGTGGTCCATAAACAACCAAATCAGAGCTAAAGTTACGTGGGATGAAGCTCACTATACTGCCAACATCTCTTGCAGAAAATGACAAAATAAAGTAAACGGCACCCAAGATATATGCCGAGATCGGCCGGCCTCTTACCAACACAGTCAACAGAAAGTAAACGCTGCTGATAAAAAACAAACCCACGACCCAAAAAGTGAGCGAACCGCGTATCATCGTCAGTGTATCGGCTGTCATTTGGCCCCAGGCAGGCAACCGAACCAAAAACTGAAGCACCAAATTGATCGCTCCTAATGAAAACACCATGAGCCACACACCCAGTAATTTGCCTGAAATATAAGGGATACTCCATAGAGGCGTTGTCCACAAAATTGGCGCCGCCCGAGGGTATCGGGCGAGAGCAGAGGGAATGAGAAAGATCAGGACGATCCCGAACCAAGTCAAGGATTTTTCCTGGGCTGTAATCCATTCACTTGGGAGAAAAAAGGTTTCAGTGGGCGCACCGTAGAGCGGACCTAAAGAGTATAACGCTATTATGACAAGCGCAACCCAGTAAACACTGGTACGCAGTTGCAGCTTCAATTCAACCCATGCGATCGACCCGATGGTCATGATGACATCTGCACCCATCGTAAATAGGCGTCTTCAAGGCTGGGTGAGGTGGGTTCTGCTGGCATGTCGGGCGGTTTATGGGAGAGGAATTTAACGGTTAACCCCTCTTCAGTTGCCGTGATGTTAGTAACGGCATATTGCTGCTGGAATGTCTCAAACTCAGCATGAGTCAAGTGTGTTAACCATACAGACCCCTCGGCTGAAAGTTTCAAAGCACTTATCGAACCGTCAAACCGAATTTGACCCCAATTCAGGACGATAACCCTGGAGGCCTGCGTGAGGGATACATCTTCAAGCAAATGGGTGGAAAGCACAACAGTCCGGTTGGTTGCTAATTGAACAATGAGTTGCCTAAATCGGATGCGCTCAGCCGGATCAAGACCCGCGGTTGGCTCGTCGACGATGAGGACCGCAGGCGAGTTGAGCAAGGCCTGGGCTATTCCCAGCCGCTGCCGCATCCCCCCCCGAAAAACTTTTGATCCGTCGTTTCGCTTCCTGTGATAAACCGACCTGTTCGAGGACCTTCAGGGTACTGTTTTTGCGGTCCCGGACCCCTTTCAACAAACCGATATAATCAAGAAATTCTTGAGCCGTTAACTGGTCATACAAACCAAAGTCTTGCGGCAAGAAACCCAAAAGCTGGCGGACTTCGCGTTTTTGGCGTTGCACATCATAACCCCCAACATGCACTTGACCCTGGGTTGGGGTCAGTAATGTGGCGATGATGTTCATCAAGGTCGTCTTGCCGGCGCCGTTTGGTCCAAGTAATGCCGTAATGCCATCACCAATCGATAAGGTCATCGGTTGCAAAACTTGATGGCGATCGTAAGACTTGGCAACCTTTGTGATGTCGATCATTGCTGACTATCAAGCGTAATTTTTAACAACATCCACCAGACCAACTACAGTTGTCCCAGCAGTCCATTCCACAATACTCACCCTGGCTATTATACTTGTGCGCACAACTTCGAGTACAACTCTGCTTTTTGCTATCGTTCTTAAACGGATTGATAAAACAACCGAATTCCCAGGCACACTGATCCCAAGTACCCGATTGGAAAGCGCTATCATAACTCCAGGATGAGCAAGACGCTGCTTCAATAGCTGGAACTGTAGGCGTAAATGATGCAAGCATGACGACCAGTGCCACAAGAAAGAGCGGAATGCCGATACGTGGGTTTAAATTAATCATGTTTCGTTCTCCTTACTCTTCTTAAAAACAAACAAAAGCCAATATCAGCTCATAGTTTCCTCCTAGCTGCTTATAATGTCTAGTTCATCATCAATGACTGATTGGAAAATCTCGAAGTTAGCCGAGCCTGGAACAGATCGACCGTTGATGAAAAATGTTGGCGTCCCTTGAACCCCATAAATTTGCCCTGCCTCTTGATCCTGAAGAATGTTGTCACTATAACGATTCTCGTCTAGGCACTGATCAAATTGGGATAAATCGAGTTGAAGCATTTCTGCATAACGACGATAAACAGCGTCACCTAATTTATCCTGATTCTCGAAAATCAAATCGTGCATTTCCCAAAAATGGTTTTGCTCTTTTGCGCATTCTGCTGCTTATGCAGCCGGAATTGCCTGGGGGTGTGAAGAAAGCGGAAAGTGACGATAGGCTAAAAGTACCTTATCACCATATGCTTCAAGAATACGGTCGAGAATGAACCGCGATGATGCACAATAAGGACATTGGAAATCACTAAACTCAACGATTTGTATGGGAGCATCAGTTGATCCGCGTATTGGCGCGTCTTCCCAGGAAATATCTAAAACTCTCGATGACGAGATCGAGGGCTGTATACCCGTAAGCGCTATCAGATTCTGTATTTGTTCATTGAGTTGTGAGGTGATTTGAATTAACCGAATATTTGTAATAAGCACGGGAACAATGATCAGAATAAACAAAATTTGCCCAAAAGGCCTATTCAGGCCGTTTTTCTTTATTTGCAGGCTGATTATGATTTAAACCCATTGTCAAGTATTCCCATAAAATTCACTAACTTATATTTAGATTCATCTAAGAGAGATTATATACTATAAATGTACTATATGCAAATTAGAGATTGAACCACCCTGATTTCTATTTAGACGAATGAAAGTGACAGCCAGACCATTGCCTCTCTTGTGGGAGTGCAGAATGTCGTGGATAGAACTTGACAATTGAAGGAAGCGTCCTACCCCTGATTGCTGCAATCATGAATACAGAACGTTCTCCCAAATCACACTTTTTCAGATATACTCAGGCTATATCGACTACTTGGAGACTATTTTGCCTGCCATTTTTTTGTTGTGCCACAGCAGCAACCAACACGCCTGGAGACCTATTTTTGCTGCTATTCCTCGCCATTTTCCCGCTATTTCCTGCCATTTTTTTCTTCAGCGGCAGCAGCAGCAAGCTATGACCTGACACGTTGCCCCAGAACATCCCCAAGACCCGGACTCAACACTCCTGCTCTCTAGGTGACTAGTACCCGATATCCATGTTATGTTAAAATAAAGTACCAATTGGCTAGGGAAGCACCTGCACAATGTCGAAAAACAAGAACCTATTTGAAACGCAGGAAATCAACCTGGAAAGCCTCCGGCGTTCAATCACCATGAACAAAGTCGGCAAAGTGTTCAAGGATGTCAGAGCAGTCAATTTGCAAGAAGTAATCTTGATTGTCCGTGGTGTCGTGGAACGCCGTATACTAAACGGGGATAAGGTGCTAATTCTGGGGCGGATGAGCAATCCTGATCTAGACGATGATGCAATCTATGTGGATTTGTCATCTTACGGAGCCAGTGAACGGGGTGTTTCTCGACGCCATGCTCAGATTCACTTTGAAAACGAATATCTGATGATTACCGACCTAGAGAGTACCAATGGTACCTATCTGGCGGGGGAGCGTTTGACACCCGATGTACCGACACGCATTGTAAAAGGGAACGAATTAGCTTTGTCGCAGTTGCCCATTCAGGTCTTATTCCGTTAAGTCTTACATTAAAGGGCAACCCTCGCCCTAGCTTCTTCTGATCGGATTTCATGATGGAGACAACTCTATTACTGGCCTTTGCTGGGCTGTGGGTAGGCTTGGTGAAAGGGGGGGTGGCAGGGCCCCTTGGTGGGCCGCTGCTACTATTTGTGTTGACGCATCGATTCACGGTGCAAGAGGTGGTGGGCATTTCGCTGCCCTTATTGATCTTTGGTGATATATTTGCCATGCGTGCCTATTGGGGCAAGTGGGATCAACACCATATTCGCTTGTTGCTGCCCTCTGCTATTCTGGGCATCGTTTTTGGAACCTATTTGTTGGCTAACCTACCGGATGACGTACTGCGTCGCATCGTCGGTTTGTTTATCCTGATTATCATCGCCTACAAACTCTTCAACGACGCGCTCAAGAATATGACCTATGAACATCGCAATTGGCATGGTTATGTAGGTGGATGGTTGTCCGGGGTTGCCTCAGCCTTAGCGAATGTAGGCGGGCCACCCATCACGGCTTATATGTTGTTGCAGAAAGTGCCACCGTTGGCATTTGTCGGGACGAATACACTCTTCTTTTTTGTCGTTAATCTTATTAAAGTACCGGGGTTTCTGATGGCAGATATCATCAACATTGAATTGCTCATCAGCATTGCCTGGAGTTTGCCCCTCATTCCGTCAGGTGTTTGGATTGGACGACGGGTGATTGGATGGATTAATCCACGATTGTTTGATGCCGCCATGATCGTTCTGTTAACTCTCGCTGGCTTGACGTTGTTATTCGGTTCATCGTAATCTATAAAAAATGCCAGAGAGGTTACTTGATGGAGAATTCAGATAAACGTCGCTTTGAAATGACGGAACCCGTGTATAGCCGGGTGTTTGATGGGGCCTACTATGTTTTCACATTGGTGACAGACAACGTGCACCTCATTGATTGTATGGCGAATTATCTGTGCGTGGCCTCGGTCAAGCGAATCAATGACTTGTCGTTGCTGGTTGGGATCAAAACAACCTATGACGCTGACGAAGCGTGGCATTTCATCCGATCTGAAATGGAAAAAGAAGCCGAACTGATTTATCTGGACAAAATCTGGGAAGACGCCCTTTGGCTTTAAGAAGGGGGCGGTGTTGAAGTCGCTTCAGGGGCTGGCCCTGTCCACAACATGTCACGGCGAAGATCAAAAGTCGTTTGCTCCCGATTGTCTCGATCTGCAAAGACCGTATAAATTTTGACTTCCCAGCGTACACCAAAAATCGACACTTCATCCGTTCCAATGCAGGAAGCAACCTCGTCTAGGGCATAGCCTGGATTGTTAAAGCGATCACCTGAACACAGGGGCTCTATAACAACACAATGGCTATCGTTGGCTTCATAAAATGCCATAATCTCGCAGGGGTTGAGCGATGAGGTATACGTCCAAAAATCAGCGCCATAGCCGAGATTGTTGTGCAGGGTTTCGGCGCTGTTGTTTGGAAGGGGGGCATCCTCCATAAAGATCATCGCTGCCAGCACACCAAAGACGCGAACCGCGATGAAGCTGGCAATAACGAGGACAATCAAGACAACGCCAATCACCCACCAGGCACAGCCACGATCAATTGGCGTTTCTGCCACTTATTTTGACCAGGCTTGATTGTAGATAATCATAACCCAGCCTGTGTTGTCGGTTGGCGGATCGGCGGTGTTGTCCTTGACACCTGGCTCAATGCGAACTTCGGTAAATTGGGTTGCGCCGGACGTGCCTAAACCGCTTGTCAGCGAGTTGTCAAAAACACAGGTAAACAGGAAGGGGAGATTGCCAGAACCTTCCTCATAATCACTAAACTCGCCTCGTGCTGGATTGCGCACACACTGCTCACGGTTAGAATCAGCCGGACTGTTATCATAATGTTCATCTAGTTTGCGTTGGTAGAAATCAGAGACGGCTTGCGGGTCTGCCCCCTGTACCCGATAGACAACCTGCTGCCGGGTAGGACTGATTTCAGAGCGATACCACTGTTCTGCGCCAGGGTAGACATCAATGAAAAATGGGGCCTGACGACGTGCCTGGTCAATCGAGGCCAGAAGGTAACCACCGATGATAACTAATACACCCAGAACGGCAGCCGCGACCCCAATCCGAAAAACAGAAACCCCGCCGTCACGGTTTAGAAAAATACCCATCGTAGTGATCTCCTTCAGTCATAACACGAATATCGGCTATGAGCGCCTGCCCATACGGTGTATCTTGGAACAGGCGGGCTTGTGCTTGCCAATAATCCAGTCCACTTTCTATTAGGTCATTGGATGGCGGTTCGCTGCTGCCTAATTGAGATAGCAAATACACCGTCATGAGTATGCGATGGGGTTCTGCCTGAATCTGCGGCAACGCATTTTGTAGGAGTTGTTCCGCAGATCCGAACGCACCCTGACGATAACGTGCTTCCCCGGCGTCGGCTGCGACAAGGGGCGGTGCGCCCTGCGCCAGTGCCGTTTCGATAGCATCTCCTGCTTCGGCATAATGACCCTGTACCAACAGTGTACGTCCAAAACCGTATAAAGAAAAATAATGATTGGGCATGTTGTTAACGACTTCAGACAAAATCGACTCACTTTCTGACAACAAACCGAGTTGTCGGTAGGTGTTGCCGAGCAGCGTTAGGGCCTGGGTATCGGCTTTGCCAGTTATCTGTTCCGCTTCGAGTAGCCGTCTTGCACCTTCTAAATCACCCATGAGGTAGAGCTGCTGCGCCCGTGTGTAGGATGTCACCATGCCACGATTAGCCCACATGAAGATGGCTTGTGCTGCGAACACTAACCCAATTGTGCTGATGATAGCAGGTTGATGCAAGTTCTCTGGACCATAATTCCCGATCATAAAAACGACCACCAGCAGTAGCAGTGCGCTCACAAAGCTGATCTGCGATGTGGTGTCCCAAGTACGAAATCGCTGGTATAAGGTGGCAGTGAAGTGGCCCATGTTATGTCAGGTCTTTGACTGTAAGTTCATCATTGGCAAGTGCCTGTGCCTGCTGGATATCCTTTTCTAACACAACACGTAAGGTCTCGGCCTGGTCGCTCTGCAAAATAACCTGCCATTCGTTGAGCCCCCCTCCGTGTTGTTTCAGATCGCTGACGGCTTCGCGAGCAGCACCAAGATCACCCAGACGGGCATAGGCTCGTGCCCGATAGAAGTGGATGAGCAGGCGATGACGAGCGTCTGGAACTTTGGCTTCCAGTGCCAGGTCGAGATGGCCAACAGCGTCTGCTGAGCGTTCCAGGCGGTCTTCAATCATACCCAGATTATAAGCGGCGACCCACTCGTTCGGGGCGAGTTGGTAAGCTTCCATAGCTGCCTCACATGCTTTTTCATACTGCCGTGATTGCAACAGAACCTCTGCCAGGCCGTTATAGGCCAGGGCACGAGCGCTATCATCTGATGAAATTTCCAACATCCTCTGATAATCCTGGTGGGCGCGGTCCAGCTTGCCCCAAAGCCGCAGAATCTCCGCTCGGAAGCGATAGTGATTAGATCTGTCGGGTTCGACTTTGATGAGGTTGTCCAACACTTGGACCGCATCAGCATATTCATTTTTGCGTAGAAAACGAACAGCTTGTTGATATTCCATTGGCCCACGCAGCTTAAACAGGAACATCCCGGCCAGTATCCAGCCAATGGCTGCCCCCAGTATCAACCCCAATCCTTCGGGAATCACGTAAATGCCAATGAGGATTGCCCCCACCGCTGGAGCCAGAATTGCCGCCCAGCGGCCACGGTCAAACGAGTCAAGTTTGCCGCCGATGATGATGGTGCTGCCTGCCAGGAAAACCAGCACAAGAGCTGTTTGTGCATCGCGTATCCAGGTGATATCGTTGATCAAGGCATTCAGCAATAGGTTGCCCAAGCCTGTCACCATGAGCAACAGAAAAAGCATTTGTGTCCGTTGTGGACCAAGGAATAGTTGAAAGCGTTTTATCATTGGATACTCTGGGCGTACTGTGTCAGGACAGCACTATGAATGTTATGAGGGCCAGTAAACTTGAGCAAGACGCCGTGTTTATCAACCCAGATAGGCCAGTGCGTACCATCAGACGGATTCGCTTGTTGGTAAACTTGCGCATCGTATGGTTTTGATCTGATGCTGATCTGTTCATGGCGCAAAAAGGTCGCCGACTGGGCATGGGTCACTGGGCGAAAAGCCGTTGTTTCGGTTAAAAAGGTTGGCAAATAGCTAATAACAGGGATGGGATCACCTCGAAACTGTGCCAGCGCGACAACCTCGAATCCGCCGAAGATCAGGCTTTCTGGCGCGGTGATATACTGCTCTGGCAATACGAGTTCAAACTGCTCGCGCTCATTTTTATCAACCGAACGCCCAATTTCGAGATGGTCTTTAAACACCTGAAACGATGCCCTCACCTCGTTGATGGTGTCCCGTTTACCCCCAAAGGCCTGTAGATCAAAGCGTTCGATCTGGCGTGTTTCTGGGCTGCGCCACGCCTCGATCAAAACGCTACTGCCATCATGTTCACGCCAATCATCATCAACGCGGATGATCTGCCCACCATCTGGTAGTTCGTGAATGCTCCAATACTCGGCTGTGCCAGTTGGTTCATTATATTGATAGTGGGTATAAGTCCCGCTGGCAACGAAGTGCTCGTGTCTGCTGACAGCGTGCAATTGGCGCATCAGACCTCAAGCCTCCAATTCGATGTAGATGCGTTTGTTGATACCACCCTTGCTTTTGTAGTTGGTTACATGGATTGTGCCTACTTCGCGGGTATTGGCGACGTGTGTTCCACCGTCAGCTTGCAGGTCAAGGCCGACAATCTCCACCGTGCGGACTTCGGAAATCCCTTCTGGCAGCAGGTTGATTTTGGTACGGATCAAATCGGGAATCTGAAAGGCTTCTTCTCGCGGGAGGATGTTTACCTGTAGGTCATGACCTTTTTCCATTTCAGCGTTTATAGTCGCTTCGATTTCGGTCACCAACTGCTTTTGCAGACGTTCAAACTCGAAGTCCATCCGTCCTTGCAGCGGTTCCATATTGCCACCGGTTACGCTTGCACCATAATCCCGCCAGACCACACCACACAAAATGTGCATGGCAGTGTGAGTACGCATCAGTTTATAACGGTGTTCCCAGTCAATCTTGCCTATGACTTCCGCGCCAACTTCTGGTAGCGAAGCGCCTTCCAGAATATGGATATTGCCGCGTGCAGCCTTTTTGATCTTATACACAGTATCCCCAACGGTGACTGAACCCCTGTCGGCTGGCTGCCCGCCACCACCTGGATAAAAAGCGGTTGCATCCAGATAGATACCATTTTGCTTGGTGTCGACTTGCGTGAGGGTAGCCGTAAACTCTTTAAGATAACTATCATTTTGATAGAGTAAGTCCGTCATATTCTGATCCTAATCTATATATTGACCCGCATCCTAATCATAATATCCTCTCCGTTGAGCGCTTCCCAGAAAGCGCGTGCATCGGTGTTTTGGGCAGCAACATACCATTCCACATACTGCACGCCACGAGTCCGGAACCATTGTGCCAGATGATCAACGAGTTGGCGACCAATCCCACGCTGGCGGTAGGCCTCATGAATATATATATCCGCCAAAAATCCGCCCACCGTTTCCATAAACATCTCTGGAACCATATCCACGATTATACCGAGGACAAATCCGATGACCTGACCCTTATGCGTGGCAACCAGAACCCGCGCATGACTGTCGTCCATTTTCTCGGCGATGCGATGGGCATACAGTTCTGCGCCTTGCGCCGACGGGGCGGGCAAATTGGAATCCAATTCAACATGGTGCTGTACCAGTTGATACCAGAGTGTACCAATGGTGGCGGCGTCGGCTTCAACTGCTGGACGAATTATAATTTCAGAATGGTCATTTCCGGGGGGCAAGATTCCTCTTTTCGTAAATCTTCTGCGCCAAGAGCGCGCCAAAACGCCTGTTCAACGGGATGATAACGTGGGATGTGAATGCGATGTTTCATAGCATTTTGTTTGTGGAACCATGCTTGGAGGTGCTGCCACAGCAAGCGCCCTAAACTGCTGTGATATTGGTGTGCATCGAGTACCATTTCATCCATGACGCCTGTTGCTGTATCAATATGCCCACAAATGTAACCTGCAATCGCTTCCGATTTATCTAGACCCACCAGCACAGCACTTGCCTTGTTCCAGATTAATTGAGGCCAATCGGTGTGTTGTTGAACGCTGGTTGCAAAGCGCGGATCGAATTGGCTGAGAATGACGCGATATTCGTATTGCAGATGAGATAGAATTGGGCTGTCATCAGGAATTGCAGGGCGAATGTCCACAATTTTCGTTCTCAATGTTATACGAAGCCAGCATATCACTGTGTCAGAATCAAATCAAGGATTACAATGGAAGCATGACAGGCAACATCGCAACCGACGAAGCTGAATATATTGATATACCCACCTGGATGCGTCAATCCAATCAGTCGGTGGATTGGGGTATTCTGGTTGTGATTGTCTTCAGTGCGTTGGCGGCCTGGTCGTTCATTATGCAGTCTGGTGTACCACGAACCAATGCCAGCGAGAACTACGTTTTCATGGCTGATGATTATGCAAGGGCAATTTTAGAAGGGCGGCTGTATCCTCGTTGGTCAGCCGCCGCCTTACAGGGCTATGGTGCGCCTATCGCTCATTACTATCCGCCCGGTGTGCCCTATAGTGCGATGCTACTCCAAATCCTGTTTACCAATAACCCGATTCTGGCGGTGCGTTTGCTCTATATCTTATCATTTGTGCTGGCAGGTTCAATGTTGTATGTATTTGTTGCCCGCTGGGCAGATGCCTCGGCTGGATTTCTTGCTAGCGTGTTGTCTATCTACAGTCCCTATCTGGGTTTTACTGCCCCACATGTATTCGGTGATCTACCGATGGTGATGGGTATGGCTTTACTTTCGGCCTGCTTATGGGCGACGAGTCGCTTGCTTGTCGTGAATCGTGCTTTTGACTTCATGATGACTGCCTTGTCAATTTGTGCCCTGATCTTAGTTGAACCGCGTCTTGCACCTGTATTTTGCGGCATGACATTAGCACTGATGCTATTCAATCGTCGTTGGCGTGCTGCTGTTCGGGTTGCTATGGCAGTTTTGAGTGGTGTTCTCTTAGCTGGAGTCTATTGGATACCCGCTGTTCTAGAACGTGACTTGGTGACGTGGCGCGAACCGACTATTCAGCCGATACCCGTTACGCTTGATTGGCTTGATCTTATTTTACCAATGCCGGTGATTGACCTAAACGCGCTGTTGCCAGCCCCCCAGTTACGCTTAGGGTTGGCGTTGGTTGTTTTGATACCTCTTGCGCTGATGTTGATGCTTCGGGTCAGGCATGGCAGAACATTTCATCTGATGTTTCTAATTCTGGGCATCATGATAACCTTTATCGCTTTGTTCATTTTACCCGGCGAAGTCTGGTTGCTGGGGCCGATGACATTGTGTTTTGCGGTGTTTGCTAGTGCTGCTGTTCATCTGCGCCTGTTCTTGCCGACTACCTATCAGCGGCTTGTGATGCCGGGGTTGGTGATGTTGGCGTTGATGTTGGCGCTGCCGACATGGTTACATCCTATCTGGACCGAACAATTCGATGAAGTCAGCCTCAGTGAGCAGATTCGTTATGAGCAGCAGGGGTACGGTATCGCCATTTTACCCGCACGTATGCCTGTGCCTGTCACGATTGAAGAAGATATCAAAGCTAATCAAACGCTCATCAACAGTTACACGAGTGAGAATGTCACCCGACTGCCACAACGTGGGCAGTCTGTTGAACATCAGGCAAATTTGTTGAAGGGGTTCACTCATGAGGATCGTTATCTGCTGAACTCAACTGTAACGGCAGAATTTGATATTTTACGAGCCTATTTCCCGGGTTGGCAAGCTATTATCGGAGGTCAAGAAGTTGAAATAACGGCTGACAAAAAGACCGGGTTGATTCGGATCACGGTTCCACCTGTACACAACGAGAATCTGGTTATTCGAATGGGATCAACCTCGATCAGAACAGCCGCGTGGGTTATCAGTGGTGTGGTGCTGGCTGGACTCATTCTAATGTTGTTATTACGGTTAAGTGGTCAGTCAACAGGCGTTTTCTACAATGATCTACCGCTGCTCTCGTTGCAGGAAACACGCTTAGTCTCTGTGATTTTTATTGGGTTCGTCGCCGCGATCTGGTTCTTCGCCCGCCCAGAATCTCAGTTTTCGTTACATGCCCGCCCCGGATACTCGTTGGATAACAGCTACGAATTGCGCAACCTGACAGATGTAGGCTTAGAGGTCATTTCCTATGATCTCAATCGCGTGATGTTGTCGGATAGCGATACGCTGGAAGTGACCATTTCATGGCGTACGCTGCGTCCTTTACTCTCGAACTATCGAGCGCAAGTGGCGCTGCGTGATTCGTCCCAAGGCTTGTTATGGCAGCAAACCGAAGCAGTTTATCCGGGGGGGTATCCAACAAAACGCTGGGCAACACACCGTTTTGTCACCCATACCTTTGAAATCCCAATAATTGATATGCCATCCGGCAATTATGAAATTGTGCTGTCGATGTTTGATGAACCCTTTGATCGTCTGACATTCTTTGATAAAGATGGCGGCCTCATCGGCCAACGCTTGCCGCTGCCCATGCCGATCATGGTGACTCATGGAAATGCAGACGATGTTCGGTTAAAATAGGTACGTTTTTGTAGAGGTAGGAGTAGAGAAGATGTCGAAGAATGCAACAGGGGAAGCACAGATTGGGCAAGCGTGGAATCATCATCGTGAAGGTCGTTCTGCCGATGCGATTGCTGCTTTTGAAAAGATCTTGGAAACTATCCCCAACGATGTTGATGCCCTTTATGGCATTGGGCTAGCGCAGAAGGCGCTTGGACGTGATGTTGATGCGGTTGAATCGTTCCAAAAAGCTTATGAACTAGGTCAGGAAATGCTCAAGGCGATCCGCAGTCAGGTTGGTGGGGAAGAGAACGTGAACGCTCTGCAAACCTCTAAAGGTGATCGCTATATGATGTTAGGCCGCATGACCAAGCAGCGGTTGGCAGAGCTTGGCGTTAACGCATCGTAAGTGGACAAGCGCGAACGATTAGAAAAGACGCTCATAGGCGAAGCGACAGACCGAAGCCCTGTTGCCTTGTGGCGTTGTTGGCCTGGTGATGATCAACGGGCTGCTGATCTGGCACGTTCTACACTTGAATTTCAACGTAGCTACGATTGGGATTTCATCAAAGTTACCCCCCATCCTCACTATTGTGTAGCCGATTATGGTGTTCAGACTGAATGGCGGGGCGATCCTAAGGGGATGCGTGCTGTCCTGAAGGTTCCGGTCAAACGTTCTCTGGATTGGACGGAACTGCGCCCACCTGATCCTATGCGTGGCGCAATCGGTCAGTATCTGGATGCGGTGCGGTTGGTTGTGGAAGGAGCGAAGGAATTGGATGTGCCAGTCCTTGCCACTGTCTACAGCCCATTGAGCCAGGTCATGATGATGACCAGTGATGAACTGGCGCTACGCAATATGCGGACACACCCTGATCGGCTCAATACCGGATTAAACAGCATTACCGAGGGCATTCAGCGGATGCTAGACGCCTTTAAGCAGATTGATCTTGATGGTATTTTTTACATCATTGATCAAGCCTCACTGGTGCGGATGGCTGTTCCCGAATATAGTCAAATTGCTTTGCCGCATGATCGGCAAATCCTGGATGAACTTCCCGACCAGTGGTGGTTGAATATCTTAAGCCTGCCGGAACATGCGCCAATGTTTGAGTTTGCTGCGACCTACCCCCTGCCTTGTATACACTGGGATAATGGGGGCAGCGATCTGGACAAAGCTCAATCAACCTATCGTGGGGCGTTTTGTATGGGTTTGTGCCCACAGCGGCATTTGAATCTGGGCACACCGACCATGGTGCGGGATATTGCTCGCGATATCATGCGCCGAATGGCAGATCGTCATTTGATTTTAGGGGCGAGCGATGTGATTCCGACCACAACGCCTTTGGCGAACATCCGGGCGGTGCGTCAGGCAGTGGAGGTGCGATAATGCCGCTGCGGGTGATTGCGGGCAGTGCACGCGGGCGCAGGTTAAACGCGGTCCCAGGTGATTCGACCCGTCCGGTGATGGATCGTGTGAAAGAGGCGTGTTTCAGTATCTTGGGACGCGAGATCATTGACGCAAACTTCCTCGATTTGTTTGCGGGGACGGGCAGCGTGGGTATAGAAGCGCTCAGCCGGGGCGCAAGGCAAGCCGTCTTTGTTGAAACCAATGGCAAGGCCGTCAAAACGATTCGAGACAATCTGGAAGTCACCCGCCTGGAAGATCGGGGTATCGTCCGTAGGGTGGATGTCTTTGCTTTTCTCAAATCATCACCGCCTTTGGATCCATTCGATTATATCTATATTGCACCGCCCCAGTATAAACGTTTGTGGTTACAGGCGTTACAAACCCTTGACGCCCATCCGGGTTGGATCAAGTCTCATACGCGGGTCATTGTCCAGATTGATCCGAAAGAGGATGAAGCAGTTGAACTACAAACCGTTGAGCTCTATGATCAACGGAGCTACGGGCGAACCCGCCTGTTGTTTTTTGCAGCGAACGTTGATGCGTGATAAAAGCATTGGCAACGCAGAACCTATCCGAACGAAAGACCTGGGACCAGGGCTTCGAGTTTAATGGCGGGTGTGGTGTCTTTTTCATATTGTTGCCGCCACCGCGCAACTTTTTTTGGCGGCAATTGCTTGAGGGTTTCGAGTTTACGCAAGTCCCGTAGGGTGCGTTCTGGAATGCTTGTTTGCAAGGCGGTCAGGGTGACGTGTTGGAGTGTGTGGGTATGGGTATAAGGGCGAAACATGGTATCCTGGGTTCGCTTAAGTGAACAGATGTTCTTATTATAGCACAGAGCAGGGCATTTGTGAGAACATATGTTCTGTTTTTTGAGATTTGTTGGACACGGGGCAGGTCATTGAGCGCGAAGTGTTCGTCCCAATCGTGACGACGCGGATGATACAAGAAGGTGGGGATGGGCAGCAGCGATGTTCGGTGATTACACATTGAGCAACTGTAGGCTAGGTGGGCTGGGTGACCAGGAAATCGGCGAGTTCGGTGTTATTCAAACTCCAATTGAGTTGCGATATATTAGGGGTAAGTCTGTGTTGTAGCTCTCACGCAGGAGAGGGGGCACAGTTTGATTTGGATGGGATGTGGGATTTATGAATCCAGCGTTGACGCAATATGTGGCTGATCTGAAAAAAGAGCATGAACACAAAGAATCGAGGGAACATGCGTATCGTCCGGCGTTGAAGAAGCTGCTGGAAACGATAAGTCATCTTCATGCTATTAATGATGGGGCGCGGATTAACGGGGTGGGTGCGCCTGATTTGGTGATTAAGCAGGGTGAGATGCCGGTGGCGTTTGTTGAGGCGAAGGACATCGGCGTGAAACTGGATCAGATGAAGCGGTATCTGGAAGCCTTGAACAATCTGATTCTGACAGATTATGTTGAGTTCCGCCACTATTACCAGGGCAAGCGGGTGGATGTTGCCCGGTTAGGACGGGTGCAAGGTAGGGTGATTGTTGCTGATGATGACGGCCTGGAAGCGGTGGACGCGCTGCTGAGCAACTTTTTTCTTCGGCAGGCACCGCAGGCCAACAGCGCCGAAGAACTGGCGGGGTATATGGCGGGGATGGCGCGTCAGATGGCGCGGTTGATTGAGGAAGCGCTACCGGATAGTGCCTCGTTGCAGGGACAGAAAGAGGCCTTTGAACAAACTTTGATCCCGAGCCTGAGTGAGCGTCAGTTTGCGGATATGTATGCACAGACATTGGCTTATGGTTTGTTCGCGGCGCGGATTCCGTATATAGGCAAACCGGAAGATTTCACATTGGAGAAGGCCTTCTTCAGGCTGCCGCCAACGAATCCATTTTCGCAGCGATTGTTCCAAGAGATTGTTCCTCGGCTGGATGACCGGGTGAAATGGTTAGCGGAGGCGCTGGCGGGTTTGCTAGCCCATGCCCAGACGGACGAGATTCTGGAAGGGTTCGGGCAGCATGACCCAATTGTGCATTTTTACGAGACGTTCTTGGCGAAATATGACCCGGTGCTGCGCGAGCGGCGGGGTGTTTATTACACACCGGAACCTGTGGTCAGCTACATTGTGCGCAGCGTTGACCATATATTGAAGACGCGGTTTGATCGTGCAGACGGATTGGGCGATGATGAGACGCTGATCCTTGACCCGGCGACGGGCACGGGCACATTTCTTTATCATGTGATTCGCCATATTTATGAGACGAACTTCATAGGGCAGGCGGGGGCATGGGACAGCTATGTGAGCGGCAACCTGCTGAAGCGTATGTTTGGTTTTGAATTGTTGATGGCTCCGTATGCGGTGGCGCATATGAAGTTGGGGGCGTATTTGGAACGGACGGGCTATGCGTTTAACAGTGAGGAACGGCTGGGCGTTTATCTGACGAACACGTTGGAGGAGGTGGTGCGCGAGGGCAATCAACTGTTGCCGTTTGCCAATTTCATCACCGAGGAGGGCAGGCAGGCGAGTGCAGTTAAACGGGACAAGCCGATTATGGTGGTGTTGGGGAATCCGCCGTATAGTGGGCATAGTGCGAATAAGGGTGAGTGGATTACAAATCTGGTGCGGGAATACTATTTTGTAGATGGAAAACCGCTTGGTGAGCGTAATCCGAAATGGTTGCAAAACGATTATGTAAAGTTCATTCGATTTGGTCAATGGCGCATTGACCAGACGGGCAGCGGCGTCCTCGCTTTTATCACGGACAACAGTTATCTCGATAACGTTACGTTTAGAGGGATGCGGCAGCAGTTGATGGAGGTGTTCACGGACATCTACATTTTGAATTTGCATGGCAACAGCAACAAGAGAGAAAAAACGCCGGACGGTGGAGTTGACCAGAATGTCTTCGACATTCAACAGGGTGTGTCAATTGCAATATTTGTAAGGGATGCTGACAACTCCTCAACTGCGCAGGTACATATTATGCTGATGTTTGGGGGCTGCGGGACGAGAAATATTCGTTGTTGAGTGAGCAAGAACTCTCAACTATCCAATGGACTGATATTGAACCTGTTTCACCATATCATCTATTCATGCCTTTTGATCGTGAACTGAAATCGGAATATGAGATGGGTTGGCCTGTTCCGAAAGTGATGCAGATCAATACACTTGGTTTCCAAACTCACAGGAATTATTTTGCAATAGATTTTGACGAAACTGTAATGTTTAAGCGTATTCAAGAGATGAGAGATTCTCAGTTAAGTGATGAGGATTTCTATCGAAAATATGGTGTAAAGGACAACAGGGATTGGCAGCTTGGCATTGCCAGGCTTCGTCTCAGAGAAAAGGAAGACTGGCAGAAGCCACTCATTAAGTGTCAATTCCAACCGTTTGATATTCGATATTGCTATTTTGATGAAATAGCTATGGATTATCCTAGACGTGTGTTGCTTGATCATGTTGCGAATCAAGAAAATCTATGCGTGAATATTGTTCGACAAACTAAGATGACTATGTGGCGCCATGCAGTAGTGTCGGATAAGCCAACCCCAGCCGTGTATGTTGAAATGAAGGATGGCTCGTCCATGTTCCCTCTGTACCTATACCCGGACGATGATAAGACGAAGATGTTTGATGATTTGCCGGGGGAATGGGAAGGGGGGAAGGATGGGCGTGTGCCGAACCTGAATCCGGCGTTTATTGAAGAGATGGAAGGTAAGTTGGGATTGTCGTTTGTGAGTGAGGGCAGCAACGGGGCAGATGAGACGGAGTTCACGCCGGAGGATGTGTTCTATTATGCATATGCGGTGTTTCATAGCCCGACGTATCGCAGCCGCTATGCGGAGTTTTTGAAGATAGATTTTCCGCGGTTGCCGCTGATGGGGGATGTGGGGTTGTTCCGGGCATTGTGTGTGCAAGGGGCGGCACTGGTGGATTTGCATTTGTTGAAGGGAATTGCGCGGGCGGATTTCATCACGATGTATCCTGAGCGTGGGGATGATCGGGTGCTAAAAAGCAAGCATCCGCGTTATGAGGCGAAAGACCGGCGCGTTTACATCAACAAGACGCAGTATTTTCAGTTCAAGGATAACATTGATGGGGAGACAGCCGAGATGATCTGGAATTTCCGGGTGGGCGGTTATCAAGTGGGGGAGAAATGGTTGAAAGACCGGCGGGAACGGGTGTTGTCGTCGGATGAGATTAGGCATTATCAGAAGGTGCTGGTGGCGTTGTGGCGGACGGATGCAATTATGAGCGCGATAGATGAGATGATTCCGGCGTTTCCGTTGTGATTGATCTGGCAGATGATGAGCGGGCCGAACTCAAGGCGATGACGTATCTATTGGATGATGTGGGAACAGATGCAGGGGGCAAAACAGGAACGGATGTCCGTTTTGATGGACAAGAACATGCAGGGAATCATCAGTGACGGGGAACATAAAGAATTGACGGTGCTTGTCGAGGATGGTCAACGGCTCACGTTACGCAAAGCGACGGCGATGGATATTTTGATGGATCGTGGCTATACGCGCGTGCTGGATGATATGCAGTCAGTTGATGAGGTGACTGGTTTGATACGCTTTGGGGCATGAGTCTCGTTTCTTCTGCACAGTTGGATTGAGTTAGTTCTTACAATTCTTAAACGGCATGAGTTCCCCTATACTGAGTGCCTGAACGTCAACCATATCTATAGAAAACAGATGCCAAAAAGAACCGACATCAAAACGATCATGGTGATTGGCTCTGGTCCAATCGTCATCGGGCAGGCCTGTGAGTTTGATTATAGTGGTGTGCAAGCTTGCAAGGTGCTGCGCAGCCAGGGGTATCGTATTGTGCTGGTGAATAGTAACCCTGCGACCATCATGACCGATCCTGAATTTGCTGATGCCACTTATATCGAGCCCCTAACGCCTGAAATTTGCGAACGCATCATCGAAAAAGAGAAACCGGATGCGCTCTTGCCAACTGTGGGTGGACAAACGGCGCTGAATCTTTCATTGGCGTTACAAGAACAAGGTGTCCTGGAACGCCACAACGTTGAACTCATCGGCGCGTCCATGAAGAGTATTCTGTTGGCAGAAGATCGGCGGTTGTTCAAAGATGCCATGACCGAAATCGGGCTTAAGTCACCCCCCAGCCAAGTCGTGACGAGTGTTGAATCCGCTGTTGAAGCCGCGGACAAAATGGGCTATCCGGTGCTGATTCGACCCTCATTTACGCTGGGCGGAAGCGGGGGCGGGGTAGCCTATGATGAGCTAGGATTGCGTGAGATTGCCCGCAACGGTATCCAGCAGAGTCCGGTGGGGCAGATTCTGGTTGATCTAAGTCTGCTGGGTTGGAAAGAGTATGAGCTTGAGGTCATGCGTGATGGACGGGGCAATTTCGTGGTCGTTTGTGCCATTGAGAATCTTGATCCGATGGGGGTGCATACAGGGGATAGTATCACTGTCGCGCCGACGCAGACGTTAACGGACAAAGAACTGCAGCGGCTGCGTGACATGGCGAAGGCCATATTTGATAAGGTTGGTCTGGCGACGGGTGGTGCGAATGTCCAGTATGCCATTAGTCCTGATGATGGCGAAGTGTATGTCATCGAAATGAACCCGCGAGTATCACGTTCATCGGCGCTAGCAAGCAAGGCAACGGGCTTTCCAATTGCTAAGATTGCGGCGTTGGTGGCGGTAGGCTTTACGCTTGATGAGATTCGAAACGACATTACTCGTGAAACGCCGGCAAGTTTTGAACCATCACTGGATTACGTTGTGGTCAAAATTCCGCGTTGGGACTTCCGCAAGTTTGAAGGGGTTGATGAGGTGCTTGGTCCACAGATGAAGGCTGTGGGAGAGGTGATGGCGATTGGGCGTACCTTCCCAGAAGCGTTGCAAAAGGCGGTGCGGGCACTGGATGTTGGTATTTCTGGTTTTGGCAGCAAACTTGAGCAGGTCCATCCGACAGCGCTGCGTGTGCCGACTGCCCAGCGTATTTTCCAGGTGGCGAGTGCTTTGAATGATGGGGTAACGCCAAAAGACATTATCGAGACCACTCGGTATGATCCCTGGTATGTACAGCAGATGGTCGATTTGATGACCATTCACCAGCGGGTGCTGGAAGTAGTGGCAGGCGAAGCGGACGGCTTGAGTAAGCTTGATAAAGCAGCTTTCCTTAGGCTTAAGCGCTACGGTTTTTCAGATGCCTATATTGGGCAATTGTTGAGCGTGGGTGAATTTGACGTGCGTGAACGCCGTATATTGTTGGGTGTTGTCGCCAATTATTATCGGGTTGATACTTGTGCAGCGGAGTTTGAAGCTCACACGCCTTATCTCTATTCGACCTACGAAGATGACAGCGAATCCTTTCCGACGGAGAGGCCAAAAGTCATGGTGCTGGGTGGCGGACCGAACCGTATTGGGCAGGGCATTGAGTTTGATTATTGCTGTGTTCATGCTTGCTTTGCGCTTAAAGAATTGGGTTATGAGACCATCATGGTCAATTGCAACCCAGAGACTGTCAGCACGGATTATGACACCGCAGACCGCCTCTATTTTGAGCCTTTGACGGCGGAGGATGTTCTCAACATCATTGATGTTGAGAAGCCGGATGGTGTGTTGGTACAATTTGGTGGACAGACCCCCCTGAACATTGCAAGCGATTTGCACAAGGCGGGGGTGCCCATTTGGGGAACTTCCGTTGAGACGATTGATTTGGCGGAAGACCGTGAACGCTTCAACGTGTTGCTCGAAAGGCTCCAGATCCTCCGGCCGAAAGGAGGGACAGCGCTCAATCGTGACGAGGCCGTTCAGATTGCAGCCGAAATCGGTTATCCGGTCTTAGTGCGTCCTAGCTATGTCTTGGGTGGGCGTGGCATGGCAATCGTGTTTGATGAAGTGATGCTGACCGATTGGCTGGAGACCAACGTTGAATGGTTGGGGCATCCTGTGCTGATTGACCAGTTTCTGGATGATGCCTTTGAAGTTGATGTTGATGCGGTCTCTGATGGTGAACGTGTGACCATAGGTGGTATCATGCAGCACATTGAAGAAGCGGGCGTTCATAGTGGCGATTCGGCTTGTATGCTACCCCCCTACAAAATCAGCGCCTATCACATTGAGATCATCCGAGAGTATACCCACCGCATTGGCAAGGCCATGAAGGTCAGAGGGTTGTTCAATATTCAGTTCGCCATCAAAGATGAAGAAGTCTACGTGTTGGAGGTCAATCCTCGTGCCAGCCGGACAGTGCCTTTTGTGAGCAAGGCTGTTGGTCATCCGTTGGCAGCCTATGGTGCGCAGATTGCATCCGGCAAAACATTGGCAGAAATCGGTTTCCTGGAAGAGCCGAGAGTGGATGGCTTTTTCATCAAGGAAGCGGTGCTGCCCTTCGTCAAATTCCCGGGTGTGGATGCGCGATTGGGGCCAGAGATGCGGTCAACAGGCGAGGTGATGGGGCACGCGGCGACGTTTGGTCATGCTTTTGTCAAAGCACAGATGGCGACGAATGTTCCGCTGCCGACAGAAGGCACAATTTTTATTAGTGTGAACGACTTTGATAAAGGTGCTGTTGCAAAAATTGCCCGCGACCTACACGCAATGGGTTTCAATCTGATGGCGACGGATGGCACGGCAGCCGTGTTGAATCTGCTCAATATCCCGGCGACGCCCATTAACAAAGTTGCCCAGGGGATGCCCCACATCGTTGATGCGATGATGGAAGGCAAGATCGAGATGGTTATCAACACACCTTTAGGGGGTCAGGCACACGAAGCGGGTGCGTTGATTCGTGGTACAGCGCATCTACTGGGTATTCCAATAGTGACGACGATGAGTGCAGCGATGGCGTCTGTTCAGGGCATCAGGGCACTGAAAGAAAAGCCTTTGGCAGTACGCAGCTTACAAGAGCATCATGTTATGTAACTTAATCGTCCAGGTTCCAAACGCGGGCAGCATTGTCCCAGCCCCAGGATAATATCTGACTTTCATTAGCATTCCAGATAGCGCCATTGACCAGATTGTCGTGGGGCAATTGAACGATGAGATTGCCCGTGTCATCCCACAACCAGACTTGGGTATGGGACCAGGTGAGAATCCGTGACTCATCGGCATTCCAGTGTGCGCCATTCACCCAATCGTTATGGTGCAGGCTGAGGCGTGCGTTGCCAGAACGTGTATCCCACACCTGGGCGGTATCATCAGCAGACCATGACAGCAATTGGCTTTGATCCTGATTCCAGGCTGCCCCTTCAACGAAAGACCGATGATTGAAAGAAGCTTGTTGCTGACGCTGTGTCATATCGAGAATGTAGATTTCCCCGTTGACCGTCCAAGCTGCCAGTTGTGTCATATCCGCACTCCAGGTAACGCCCAATACCGTCTGACGCAATGTCTGTTGATCGATGGGTTCACCGTCTAAGCTCCAGATGTGCATTGTGCTATTTTCTTCATAAGTCAAGATGGTGTCCTCGCCTATAACCGCCATTAGCACAGGTGACTCATGCGGAAGCTCAACGACTTGGCCATCTGTAGGCGACCACAGCTGCGCGGTCGAGTCCATTGACCAGGATAACACCTGTGTTTCGTCCACACTCCAGGTGGTCCCTAGGACGTTGTCTTCATGGGTGACTTGATGCCGAGCATCCAGGGTGTCTACATCCCAGATGGTAACGGTTCCGGCTTGCGTCCAGGTTAGGATCTGATCGCCTGCCTGATTCCACAGACCACCGCGCACCGGACTATCGTGTTCGATTTCGGCAAGCTGCTTCCCAGTTGTTGCGTCCCAAATGCGCAGCCTATCGTCTTCGGCGGTTGTTAGGATGCGGGATTCATCTGGGTTCCAAGCGGCGGCTGTAACCACACCGTCGTGTTTGAGCGTAAAGGCTTCATTTTGTCCGGTGGCAATCGAACTGAATGTGAAGAGTGCAATGAGGAGCAGAATGTATCTCATGCTGACCTTTCTTGTCTGGATATGACAAGGATACTTGGTGTTGATTACAAATTGATTAATTGGTAACCCCCGGTATAATCGCCCTCGTGATATCACGCGACCCAGAGGGAGGGCAAATCCATGTCGCCGCAAAACCGTTTACAACAATTGCGAGAGCAGGTTGATGAGGTCAACCTGCAAATTCTAAAATTACTTAATGAACGTGCCCAACTGGCGTCTGAAATTGGGATTGTTCAGCAGGAATTGGGCACGAGCTTCTATGATCCAGAACGTGAAGCCAATATGTTGACTGCACTGCAACAGGCCAACAACGGCCCCTTCAGCAATGAAGTCATCTCGGCGTTGTTCCGCGAGATTTTCCGTGCGTCGTTGGCATTGGAAGAGACCGAAGCGCGCCAGAAAATCCTGGTACAACGCAAGCATCCTGATGAGAAAACAGTGGTTAAGTTGGGCGATGATGTCGAGATCGGCAATGGTACATTCCAGTTGGTTTCTGGCCCCTGTGCTGTGGAGAGCATGGAGCAAATGGACGAAGCCGCGGCTGCCCTGGCAGAACGCGGTGTGCGTATCTTGCGTGGCATGGGCTGGAAGCCGCGCACTTCGCCTTACGATTTCCAAGGGTTGGGTGAAGAAGGTCTCAAGATCGCTCGTCAGATCGCCAACAAGTATAACATGTATCTTGTGACCGAAGTGCTGGATCAATCCTTGATACCGGTTATCTCTGAATATGCTGACATCCTCTGGGTGGGGGCACGCAATATGCAGAATGGTTTCCTGCTGCGGGCTTTGGGCAAGATACAGCAGCCCATCATCCTCAAACGGAGCTTCGGTGCGAGCATGAAGGAACTGATCTATGCTGCCGAATATATCGTCACGAGTGGTAATCCGAATGTCATTCTGATTGAGCGCGGTATTCGCACATTTGAAGATTGGACACGCAACACGCTCGACATCAGCGCTGTGCCCCTGCTTAAGATGGAAACGCATCTCCCCGTCATCGTGGATATTTCGCATTCGGCTGGACGCCGTGACATCGCCAATCCGCTGGCCAAAGCAGCGATGGCTGTTGGCGCGGATGGCCTGATGGTGGAAGTGCATCCCAATCCGCCGGTTGCTATGAGTGATGCCAAGCAGCAGTTGAGCATTCCTGAGTTCAACAAGATGATGGACGAGTTGGGGTTGTAGTACCGAATAACGTGAGGACAAATATGGAAACCATCGGGTAAGCGGTGATTGATCTGATTGAATCGCCGTTGTATGAGTTGCGGATTGAGAACAATTATCAGCCTGTCATTGGTGATAGTGATTTGAATGCGAACAGCATGAAGCCCCCGGTGTGAACGAGGCCCAAAAGGGTTTGCCATTTGTGGGGCAGTCAGGCCATGTTCTGGATGAACTGCTGTTGGATCGTCCCCCAAAAAATCGTGACCGCACAAGAAGGAAATCAAGCTCTATGCCTCCTTCCTGGACCAGCAGATTGACATCATCCAGTTGAGTTGCTTTGATATGCCGGAAAAGGCCGAAAAGATCAGCAACCTGCATGGCCAGCGGATTGAAGCCCAGGCATCGTATGGCGCGATTTCGATTGTGCCCTTGTTCCATCCTGCTGTTGCGCTTGACACCGCCAGCCAAAAGGATGTGCTGCTGGAAGATTTCAAGGTACTGACACAATTTGTTGGCTAAGCAGGTAGCCGCTGCGACACTATGTTCTATGAATAGGATAGTCTCTAAACCGCCCTTGGCATCTGCCAAGAGGCACTTTAGAAGTTCAGAAGCATTTCCCTAGAAGAGATATTGTGTGTCATAGATTTATTAACTGGTACAATCAGTTAGTTTCTGTCTGTTGGCTTCTGTTCCTTTAATCATCTGGGGAAGCAGGTGTGTGAAGGGGATAAAAGTGAGGCAATACAAACCCTAATTCATCTCTCCGAATGTCCTATAAGCTTGTTGAGCGATATTGGGTGCAGAATCGAATTTGGATGAAATTGGTGAAGATGAGGAATAACGATGGATTCAGCGCTTTGTAACAACATTTTTGCGCTTCCACCTTGGATTATAGTCCTTGTGGTTTTCCTCATCATTGTTTGGATGCTTTATGGGAAGTATCGCAAATTCAAGGACGAAATGGAGAACTATCATAAGCGGAAAAATAAGCGTAAGGATGTTGAGGAAGAAATCGAAGAAGTTGATTTACCTGACTACAATCGCTTTATTGCGATTGAAATTCTCCTTGCAGTTTTGGCGTTTGGTACTGCTTTATTTGGTCTGCTTGCGTCGAATAACATCACATATTCATTTGCTGTGAATCAGGCCTGTATTGTCTCTAGTGCCCAGTGACCCTCAATGCTACACCAGACAATATTATTCCAACCGATACTGTAGTGCCAAGTATCAGTACATCGTCACCGACTGAAACCAGCACTTTTACGTCGTCACGGACATTAGCGGCGACAAATACCCCGTCGCCAAGGCATACTTTTACCGTAACCAATACATCTACAGCCACACCAACATTTACACTGACTCCAACACCATTCCAAAAATATCATTTAATTCCGCTGGTAGATGGTAATTTTTGGGATACTGAAGGAAATCTGGGTTTGGTAGCAGTAGAGGGTAGTATTGGTGTATCCACCCGTGAGTTGTTAGATATTCCAGTTTGAAATAGGGTGAGATATTTCGACATTTGGATGTTCTGCCGGAATTACCAATACGATAGAGTTAGATATCGATGTTTCCAATCCAGCTAAGGTTTATTTCCTTATCCAAGCAGGTAATATTTATAGAAAATATGAGGGATTAACCCTCGGATATCTTCAGCTTGTTTTCTCCGATGGCGCAGAATTAAGTGAAAGTCTGATATTGGGTAACAATATCAGAGATTGGACTCGAAATTTCAGCCAAGCGGTAACTACTATCCCATCGCCTCAAACGGTAGAAGCTTGGCACGGATTCGCACAGGGGCGTGAAGGCGGTATGGATATTATCACTATGACCATACCTACTTCTTATCAAGATAGAACGTTAATCCGGATTGATGTAGTAGATACGGCTGAACTTGGTACAAATACCCCCTGTATCCACCTTCAAGCAGTAACAGTAGAAGTGAATGATTAAGGTAATTAAGCATTTGATATCATGGGAACTGTAAGCGATGATACACTACGCCAATTAGATGCCATTAACAAATGGCTTGGCGATGTTTTTGATAAAGGCATGCGCCTGAGTACCTTACTTAGCGAAGCTGGGATGAGTGAGGATGAAGCTCAGGAGATTAAGATGAAGCACCTTGCGAGCTTTATTCAGGCAGTGGTTGATCTAATCGTGAATAACACCGCAAATCATGATGGAGAACGCCGTAACAGCGTCATGGTGCGTCACTATGGCTTGCTGGATGGAAAGCCTGAAACCCTACAATCCGTCGGGGATAGTCTGGAATTGAGCCGTGAGCGTATCCGTCAGTTGGTGCAGAAGCGCGTTCGCCTCTATAGCTATCCCAAACGTAAAGAGCAGTTCAAAGTGGATGTAGCTACTATTGCGCGAGAATTATTGGTCAAGAACGATTTCGATGAGAACAAAGCGTAGAAATTGTTCAATGCGGATGTACTTCTTGTGAGATGGTCAAAAAATAAACGAAGTTTGGCATCCGCTATGTCATTCCAGGTGAATTAGAAATACTTCTGAAGAGAACAGATGATTAAAAAACTGGAAATCATTTAGTGCAAGTGGTCATACTCTGGATGTCGTGACCGTTGAGGCTTGGCAAGTACGTCCGGTCAGCCATCGTGATGTATTGCGTGATCATAGCGTATAATAAAGATAAATTAGGAAACGAGGAAGACCATGCCTCAACAATATTCCTTGCGAGATGCCCAGGATCACTTAAGGAAGCTGGTTGACGATGCTCAACACGGCAAAACGGTGTTAATTCTCGATGAAAATGATCGTGCAGTACAGCTTGTTCCGGTGATGGCAACAGCCAAACCACGTAGGGCAGGTAGCGCACGCGGTCAAATTAAGATGGCATCTGATTTTGATACACCTTTATCCGACTTCGGTGAGTATATGGAATGAGTTATCTGCTGGATACACATACTTTTCTGTGGTTCATCAACGATGATGCATCCTTGAGTTCTACAGCGAAGGCACTCATCGAAGTCGGCGAAAATACCATCTATCTCAGCGTTGCTAGCATTTGGGAAATGGCAATCAAGGTCAGTTTAGATAAGTTGGAAATGCCATCGTCATTCACCGATTTTATTGATAAACAACTGGAGGAGAATACAATTACTCTGCTAAACATCAAGACGGAACATACGGGGATTATAGCCACACTCCCATTTCATCACCGTGATCCATTTGATAGACTGATAATTGCTCAGTCGAAAGTTGAGGGTATTCCTATCATTGGAAGAGATGCAATCTTCGACGGCTATGGAATCAAGCGTTTTTGGTAATGTGATTAGTATCGCTGCGCTGGGCAAGAGCCTAAATGCCCTGAAGATCGTGCTCACAATGATGCCAATCTAATTAAAGAAGCCAGGCTTGCTACTCATCATCAATCAACCGCCCTGGATGATAGTTGTTGAGTGAGGAGTTGCCGACAAACTCGCGCAGCAGCGATGTATCTGGGATAAACTCTTGCTGCTCTGGCTGCATGGGACGGACCCAACGCAGGAATGATAGCAGTCGTTTGGCTTCAATGTGCGGTGGCTGGCCCGGTGTGACCTGGAACAGCAGGGGTTCTGCTAGGGGGCGGATCGCCGTGAGTTCATAGGGCAACGCCGAGTTAAACATAATGTCAGCATTTTCCTGGTAGGGAAAGATGTTGCGTTTTTCACCCCGTCGTACACTGGGCCAGCGCAACAGGGTTTCGGTGGCGCTATAATTCCGTCTGCGGGCATCGCGCACAATTCGGCGCAGCATCCGCACATCTGTGGTGGTTACGCGATTATGGGCATCAACATTGAGTTGAGTTAGGGCTGAAACATAAACGCGATAAAGGCGCTCTGCTGGGATATGGGGCACGAGCGCGGGATTCATGCCGTGAATGCCTTCTATGATGACGATTTGTTTCTTATTCAGCTGGACACTCAATCCAGGGACACTTTTACCCGTATGAAAATCAAAGCGAGGCAGTTGGACAGGCTCATTATTAAATAACTTGAGCAGATGTGCGTTGAACAGTTCCAAATTAACAGCACCCAAGGCCTCGAAATCATATTCGCCGTTTTCATCTAGTGGCGTGAGATCTCGATCCACAAAGTAGTTGTCAAGTTCAAGTGTGAACGTTTTCAGGCCATGTGCCAGAATTTGAATTGCCAGGCGCTTAGAAAAGGTTGTTTTGCCGGAGGAGGTTGGGCCAGCGATCAATACCAGCCGCACGCCACGATCCTGGTTGGCACGGCAAATCTCACCCGCGATGTGGGCAATGTTCTGCTCATGGAGTGCTTCTGCTACCAGCACCAATTCATGCAACCGGTTGTGGTCGCGGACAATCCGGTTCAGTTTGCCGATGTCTTGCACCTCCATCCGATCTAGCCATTCGTCGGTCTGATGAAACACGTGGCTCAGCTTGTCATAAGCCCGAAGCGGACGGAGTTGAGTGGGGGTTTCTGTTCGTGGATATTGCAGAATGAAGCCCTCACGCACCCAGATCAGCCGAAAATACTTGAGTAAGCCAGTTGAAGGCAACATATAGCCGTAGTAATAGTCGTCGTGTCCTCGCAACCTATAGAGTACAAGTTCTGGACGATCCCGTTGTTCGAGGAGGCGAAGTTTATCTGCCTCGTTACGAGATTTGAAGAGCGCCTCGGCTTCTTCCAGGGGCACGACGCGTTTGGTGATGGGCGCATCTTCTTCTACGACTTGGCACATCCGTTGTTCGAGCAATTCAAGTTCATGAGGCGTGAAGGGATCAAGGCACAACCGCGTACAATAAAAACCACCATCCGGCACAGCATAACGCACGCTAATGCGGCAGTCAGGCCACAATTCGTGTGCCACTGTTGTGAGCAAAAAGACCAGAGTCCGTCGGTATATGCGCCGACCATCTCCATGAGTCAACAGGATAGGGGAAACGTTCGAGTCGATGGTGATGGGGTAGTTCAGTTCGCGCAATTCCCCGTTGACGATGGCTCCCATCGGCGGGGTTTCAAATGGCCCTGTTTCGGCCTCCATCTTCTTGAGGAAGGCTTCGGTAGTAGTCCCAACCGCGCCTTCAAGTACAAGATCATCGAATGTGACGCGAACTGTGTCTCTGGCAGTGGTGACGTGGATGTCGGATTGCATGGAGTATCCTTGATAGTTTAAGTTGTGCTATACTCTGCATATAGTGAAACATAGGTGTTGGCAATGGACAACTCCCAGCCAGATGATCCTGAGCAGGATGAGGTTAAAGCTCAGGCCGTTGAACCCAAGATGCCTGAATTGGACGAGCGCCATACGGTTGTTTTGCATTCCAAACAGGTGTTGCGGCGTGCATCCCAGGCGAAAGCAGCCAAGGGCACAATTTCTTTTGGTCAGCATGAACTGATCCTGGTAATTCGCGGTATGGTGGAGCGCTTGACAATCCAGGAAGACGCCACTGTCTTGCTGGGGCGTGCCGACCATCAATCACGCTACAATCCTGAAGTTGATCTAACCCCCTATGGTGCGTTGGATCGAGGCGTTTCCAGGGAACATGCGCGTCTTCATATCGAAGACGGGCGCTTGTATGTAACCGATTTGGGCAGCACCAACGGGACGTTTGTGGGTGGGGTTCAATTGGAGCCAGATACGCCACGCTTAATTGGGCAGGGTGATGAGTTACTATTGGGTCGCCTTTCCGTACAGGTGATGTTTCGCTAATCTATTTTACCCTGACTTCAACGATTGAAGTGTTAAGCATGATGGGTTACGAGCCATTCTTAAAGGAAATCTTGATTGACGAGGTGACCCTCAAACAACGGGTTCGAGAGATTGGCCAGGAGATTTCCAGGGATTATGCTGGGGTTTCCAACCTCATTTTGATCTGTATTCTTAAGGGGGGCGTCATGTTCCTCACCGATCTGATGCGTTATGTAGATGTGCCGCACGAAATCGATTTTATGGCAGTGTCTAGCTATGGCACAGGTGTGCGTTCATCCAGTCATCAAGTGCGAATTGATATGGACTTGACCGCCAATCTCAAGGATAAGCATGTCCTCATTATTGAAGACATTATTGACAGCGGCTATACACTCGATTTTGTGATGAAAATGCTGCGCTCCCGCGGGCCTGCAAGTCTCAAGCTTTGCGCCTTGCTCAATAAACAGTCCCGGCGCGAAATCGAAATTGGATTGGATTATATCGGCTTCCACATTGAAGACAAGTTTGTCTTTGGTTATGGTCTTGATTTAGACGAGCAGTATCGAAATGTTCCTTTTATTGGTGTTGTTGATCTGGAAAAGCTATGACCGTCCTCACATCACACCGCCCCAATCGCCCGTTGATCTGGCCTGATAGTGTACTGGCTATCCAGGATTGGCTCTTGGAGACGGATCAGCCAGTCTATATTGTGGGTGGTGCGGTCCGGGACGCCTATTTGCATCGCCCTATCCATGATCTTGATCTGGTGACGCCGACTGATGCGATAGGTTTAGGGCGCCGCATGGCGGATCATTTCGATGGTGATGTCTACATCATGGATCGTGAACGTGATGTGGTGCGCGTCCTCACCGAATCCCAGATGCAGGGGAAGCTTGTGATTGATATTGCTCGTTTTCGTGGTGATAATCTTTTTGCGGATCTGGTAGATCGTGATTTTACCTTCAACGCGATGGCGGTAGATATGCGTGGGGATCTGAACATGCTGATTGATCCACTGGAAGGCGAAAAAGATTTGATTGAGAAGGTTATTCGCACTTGTGCAAAGACTGCGCTTGATGATGATCCTGCCCGGGCACTAAGAGCGATCCGGCAAAGTGTCCAGTTTACAGCAAGAATAGAGCCAAAGACACGGCAGGCAATTCGAGATGTCACCTCTCGTTTGAATGAAGTTTCATCGGAACGCATTCGGGATGAGTTCTTCAAGTTATTGGGGGTGGATAAACCCACTGCAGCGCTACGAGCCGCCGAGACTTTGGGGTTACTGCGTTATGTCATCCCAGAGACAGACTGGTTTCGCGACGATCAAGATGGCTGGCAGTATACGCTTCAAACGGTTGAGAAACTCTCCAACATCGTGCGGACGATTAGCCCCAAACGCACCGATCTGACCGCCGCCGTGTTTGATCTGGGTATGGTTGTGATGTCCCTAGATATGTTTCGTGGGGAACTGCAAGACCATCTAGCTGCCGAATGGCCCAATGAGCGTCAACATAAGGACCTGCTGCTGTTTGGGGCTTTACTGCATCATCTGGATCGTGCCGATGAGTCCGTCAGTGGGGAGATGGCTGAACGGCTGGCAGTTGACTTGCGTTTGAGTAACCCAGAAAAGCAACGCCTGGTTACCATGATACGTTATCGTCAATGGCCTGGCGCATTTATAGGTGAACCCTCCGATCTGGATATGCACCGCTTTTGGCAGCAATTGGATGTAGCGGGCATTGATGTCTGTCTGTTATATCTGGCATCTTATCTGGCTAGCGCAGGTACAAATCTAAAACAGGATGATTGGTTAATACAATTGGCATGTGTTCAGACCTTATTCCATGCCTATTTCAAGCGTCATGACGACGTGGTTGCACCGCCGTCTGTGATTGATGGGACCCAGCTTATGGAGGTGCTGAATCTGGAGCCAGGCCCCCAAATCGGACAACTGCTTAATTCGATCCGCGAGGCGCAGGTGACAGGTGCGGTCAAATCAATGGAGGATGCGCTTAATCTGGCACGACAACAGCTTTAATGTGGCTGTCGTAGGCCAAAGGCTTGTTCTACTGGCAGCACAAACAGTACACCATTATCTGGTAGATTGATGTTGTCAATGATGCCCTCGGTGATTTCCAGGAGTTGGGTCACCCTGTCCTCTTCAACAACTGAAAGCAGTACAATGTTATGTTCGTTGTGTTGACGAAGAATCTCGATCAGCGACATCATCCCTGGTAAGACATTGGGCTTATCTACAGCTTGGCGCAAGCTATGAAAGCCTGTGCTTTCGATAAACGTAACTCCGGTCACACCTGCCGCTTCCCAAGCTTCGGCAATGTCATGTACCTGTTCAATTCGTGGTGTAATGAGAAGAATGAGCTTCAACATGAGATGCTGCCTCCTCTGGTTTCGTTTCAAACACCCGTCGGACGAAGGGTGGCGTGACAATAGTGGTTAACAGGATGACCAGGAACAACGATGCAAACAGCGCCTCACCCGGATCAAACACACCTGCAGAGATACCCATTGAAGCGATAATCAGGCCAACTTCCCCCCGCGAGATCATGCAGGTTCCCAGTCGTAGTGATTCTTGCCGATTGAAGCCCCCCATGTATGCGCCAAACCCACAGCCGACCACTTTTGATGCGATGGCAACCAGGAGCATCAGAGCAGCCAGGGGTACAGCGCTCATGGGGAAGCCGCTGAGATCAGTCTGTAGACCGACGCTGACGAAAAAGATGGGTAGCAAGAACGAGTAGGACAAATTGTTGACGGCAACCTCAATTTGGTTTTTGATGTGTGGGCTGCTGCGGCTGAGACCAACGCCCGCAATAAAGCCCCCCGTGATCGTCGCTACACCGCCAAGATACTCGGCTGACCAGGCAAAGAACAGCGCCGTCATCAAGGCGTAAGCGGGGATACCATAAGCTTCTGAGTCTTCGGGATGACGGTAGATGACTTCCACTAGATAGGGCAGCACATACCAGGCAACCAGACTTGCCACCAGGATAAAAGCTCCCATTCGCACGACAATCAGTATCAATCCAGTCGGCGCAATGTTGGCCTCTGGTCCGGTGATGGCAATGGTCAGCGAGACCAGCAGAATCGCCAAGACATCATCAATCAAGGCGGTTGCCAGTAGACCGTTGCCTTCTTTGGTATTGAGAACATTCAGTTCTAACAGGACTTGAGCCGAGATGCTGACGGATGTTGCGGCGAAGGTCACACCTGCAAATAGGGCTGGTTGCCAAGCATAATCAAATGCGATCAACAAGGGCACGGTCATCAGAACAGGCAGGATGGCGCCAATAGTGCCTGCGATGGTCGCCACCCGCCCAACCTTAAGTAATTCTGCCAGATGGACTTCCAGCCCAACCTTGAACATTAAAAACAGCACACCAAGCTCGGCTAACTCGATGACGCTTTCTTCCATATGAGCCTGCTCAATGCCGAACGCCGAGGTATGAAACAGGTCGATGAGGGTCGGCCCTAGGATCACGCCGACGACCAACTCGCCAAGGACACGGGGTTGATTGAGGCGGCGTGCCAGCGCACCTGCGCCTCGTGCTGCCATGATGATAATTGCCAGGGCGAGAAATAAAACAATAACAGGATTGTGTTCCATTCACACAACCTTTTCGATTTTCATACCCTCTCAATTATAACAAAATAGCCGCATGACGTCTGCTGGAATAGTATCCTCAGAGATCACCACTCCTGCGCTTTTTAATTCCAATAATGCAGCATGATTCTGTGCTAGAATATAAAGAAGGGGGATGTATAGCAAAATGCCGAGGAAGGCAGAGAAATTACTGAAGCGGATGCGTAAGTCATCTGCTGGCTGGTTGATGAACTGAAAAGGATTGATTCATGAGCCTTAAAAAAGAGCACAAAAATTAGCGGCCCACAACTATCATGTTATCAGCGAACTGGACGAAGACGAACAGGGCACTCCTGTTTATGTGCTTTGGAAGAAGTACGGGCAGATTTACGTGAATTTTGTATATAGGGTATCTTACATTGTCTCAAATCCGCTTCAAACGGCATAAGACTAATAAATATACACATGATGATTCTGCGCTAGAATCGAATATAAAGAGACACAAACATGATTGATATACCACAAACGGTTGATTTGCCAATTGAAAGAACAAACGATGGGGTTGTGCTGATCCGCAATACACGTATTACGTTGCGTACCCTAATTAACGTATTTTCAATGGGCGAAAGCATTGAAGCGATACATAAGCGATTCGAGACGATACCGCTTAGTGATATTTATACAATTATAGGGTATTACTTGTCCAATAAAGAAGCGATTGACGCTTATGTTCGGGCAGCGAATGAAGAACGGGAACGGCAACGCGAAGAATGGGAGTCTAGGCGGACGCCACACCAAAAAAAGCGATGGGCATACCTTAAAAAGGTAGCAGACGAGAAAAAACGGCTATCTTGATGCGCTTTGCAACAGATGAGAACTTTAGCGGCCCAATTTTCAAAGCTCTCTGGCAAAAATTACCCAATATCGACATGGTTCGTGTTCAAGACACTGAGATGTATCAATGTTCTGACGTTGAATTGCTGGAATGGCTCGCTTAAGGAAAACCGCGTTCTAATCACACACGATTTTAGCACAATGATTGGTTTTGCTTACCAGCGTATTCGTGCTGGGTTGCCAATGCCGGGTGTGATTGAGGTTTTCGACAATGTGCCCAACAGTGAAGTAATTAATGATCTAGAGGTTATTATCGGAGCAGGGCAGCCAGAAGACTTTGAGAATATTGTAACCTATGTTCCGTTGAGGTAGCAGACGAGAACAACCCCGGAAGTGGTGAGGTGAGCGAATATCCATACTGTCACGTTACAGAAAAACAAGTCAAAACGGGAAAGACGGAGGTCGGCAGCCGACGCTGGCGATGCAGGCCGATGGTGCAGGGTTTCGTCAGGAGCTTGGGGGCGATCATGAATTGGGTGAAAGCCCTTACGGATGGACTGCCTGATGCACCATCGGGTGACCTTGGTTGAGCGTGAAACCAATTGTATTGTGGGGGCAAGTCGTTATCGAGCGTAATGAAGAGGGCCATACGGAAGCTATTTAGTATCTATCCGAGAAATCAAAAAAGGTCTTGAAGAAAAAGGGGTAACTCGTTGAAATTAGTGGCAACCAACACGCCTAAATATCATGTCGACTCCTTTCAGGTTCCCAAGCCGCCCAAGTAGCGCCAACGGGATCATCGAGGCGTACTGAATGGGTATAGTCAATGCAAAGCGGTTCACAGAAAATTGGCGTGGATGCTCCCCCCCGAACCTTGTGTTCGCTTTGTCCGGGAGTCGTTGACACTTGGCAGCGATCTGATTATCTCGATTGTCGTCAAGCGTCCTAAGAAGAAAAGACAACCCTTATGGGCTGACAAAGGCTATGAACCCACATCAAGCCTCGCCGTCGTGATTCAGTTAGGAACACGCCCTTGCAAGCAAATTGAATAGCTGACTAACGGCTCTCCTCCCGTCAAGGTCAGGCTGCTCCGCCTTTCTCTAAAACACAGAACGTATGTTCCAAAAAGGGTCTATTCTGGACTATAATAAAAACATCGGTTCATTTAATGCAAGATCATATCTCGCCCTTTCCAACATGGCAACATCACCCTGACCGCCTTACTAACAGGCATCCCTCTGGAAAAATTGCCGCAATTGCAGCAACAAACCGAACAAAAGGAATATGAAAAAGAGAACGAAAATGAAGAAGAAGACACCACAACCGCCATGAAACTCGAAGCCCTGGTCCCAGGTCTTTCGTATTGAATACCAGCTCAATCCATCTAAAAATGATTTTTCAGATAGGTTCTGAGAAGACCGTGTGGAAAGAGTGATACTAATAGCGATTTTGAGCCAAAATACAAGCCAATGAGGCTATTGTCTCGCCTCACAAGCTGATAAAAGGCTGCAATCAAACAGCTATTACAGATATTATCAACTTACTTACTATATGGTCTCTTAGATTTTGCCGCGCTGGACGGCCTTCACAAATTCATCGAATAGATACAGTGAGTCGTGTGGCCCTGGCGAGGATTCTGGGTGATACTGCACACTGAAAACACCGAATGCCTCGTGTCGCAACCCCTCGACGGTCTGGTCGTTGAGGTTGGTGTGTGTGATTTCGGCATCGCCCAGATCGCTATCTTCCGTGACGGCGAAACCATGATTGTGTGAACTGATCTCGACGACATCAGTGAGCAGATTCTTGACCGGCTGATTGCCACCGCGATGTCCAAAACGCATCTTCTCGGTTTTGCCGCCCAGTGCGAGACCAAGAATCTGATGGCCTAAGCAAATGCCAAAGATGGGTTTTTTGCCCAGCAAACTACGCACGTTGTTGATAGCATAATCAACGGCTGCTGGGTCGCCGGGGCCATTGCTCAGGAAGATGCCGTCCGGCTCCAGCGCCAGTACCTCATCGTAGGGGGTGTGGGCAGGCACAATCGTTACACGCAAACCCCGATCTGTCATCAGCCGCAGGATATTACGCTTAATGCCCAGATCATACGCCACAATCAAAGGCCCATCAGGATTATAGGTGTGGTCTTGATGCCATTGTGGATTACTGCGTTCTGTCCAGTTGTAGGGTTCGCTACAGGTGACTTCACCTACTAGATTTGCGCCAGACATATCCAACGATTTTTTCGCCATTTCGACCAGTTTTTCTGGTTCATTGGTGGCTTCACCATGTGCGATGGCGGCCCGCATCACCCCCTTCTCTCGGATGTGACGAACAAGGGCACGGGTAGCGACTTCACTCAGGCCGATGACATTGTGTGCCTTTAGAAATTCGCCTAATGTGCCCCGATTGCGCCAATTACTGACAACGGGACTCAATGAACGGACGATAAAACCGGAGACCCAGATTCGCTCTGATTCGATGTCTTCCAGGTTGATGCCCGTGTTGCCCACATGCGGCACAGTCATAGTGATGATTTGTTTGTAATAAGATGGATCGGTCAGGATTTCCTGATACCCAGTCATTGAGGTGTTAAAAACTACCTCGCCAGTCTGCACGCCTTCCGCACCCCAGCCTTCGCCGGGGAACAGCCGACCATCCTCCAATGCTAATATGCCTTGCATTCGTTCTCCCTGGGAAATTAGGTGCGGTAATCTGCGTTGATCGAAATATACTCGTGGCTCAGGTCACATGTCCAGACAGTAGCCTGGCTGTTGCCGTTATCAAAATTGATGGTGAAGGTGAATTCATCTTCCCGCATGATGGTGGAGGCTGTTTCTTCGTTGGATATGGGTGTCCCATTTTCGAGCAAGAGAACCGCCGAGCCATTTCGCCCAACTCCAGCGTTCAAATGAAGCGACGTTTTTTCTAACTGCATCGGCACGCCCGATTTACCCGCTGCCATCAGAATACGTCCCCAGTTAGCGTCGTTACCATAGAAGGCTGTCTTGACCAATGGTGAATTGGCGATGGTATGAGCAATCATCTTAGCTGATGCGTCGTCTGGCGCCCCATCGACCTGTATCGTCACGAATTTAGTCGCGCCTTCACCATCACGGACAATGGCTTGAGACAATGCCACACAGACCTGTTCCAATGCTGCTTTGAGCGCCTGATAATCAGTTATAGTTTTGAGTTCGACCAATCCATTGCTGAGCAGTAACACCGTATCATTGGTACTCATGTCCCCATCGATGACAATCTGGTTATAGCTGTGATCTGCGACTTCCTTCAATGCTTGTGACACCTGCGCCTGAGAAAAGTTGGCGTCTGTCACTATCACACTCAACAGGGTTGCCATGTTAGGGGCAATCATCCCTGCGCCTTTGGCAACCCCCGCAACTGTGAATGGTGTACCTGTTTGGGTTGTTCCACAGATTGACGCGAGTTTCGGGCGGGTGTCGGTGGTCATAATGGCACGGGCAGCAGCTTCCCAATGATCGCCTAGATCGCACCACGCCAGGTCAACGCCACGTCTGATGGCGTCCATCGGCAATTGCTCACCGATGACGCCTGTAGACATCACCAGTACCTCATTCGGATCACAACCGATTTTGCTCGCGATATAGTGTCCTGTTTTCAAGGCGTTTTTTACGCCTTGTTCGCCTGTACAGGCATTGGCATTTTTCGAGTTGATAGCAACAGCACGGATCGACTCGCTGTGTGTCTTGAGCTTGTTCTGATTGCATATTACTGTCGCTGATTTGATCTGGTTGGTGGTGAATACACCAGCAGCAGTACATGGTTTTTCACTGACGAATAGGGCGAAGTCCAGGCTGTTATCAGGCTTCAGACCACAGGGTACACCCGCTGCCTGGAAGCCCGGTACTGAGTGAATAGTCGCTTGCAGTTCAGACATAAATCACGCTTCGGTGTTGATGCTAGCCAGCATGGTTGTCAGTTTCTCCACTAGTTGATCGACATGTTGCTTTTCCACGATCAGAGGGGGCACAAAGCGTAGGACATTCGCGCCCGCTGTGACTAGAATCAATCCTTGTTTGTAACCTTCACTGACAAGCGGGGCAGCCGGAACCGTGAGTTCCATCGCAGCAATCAAGCCCTGTCCCCGTACGTCCTTAATATAGGGGCTGTTAATCTCCTCCAGCCGTTCCAGCAGGTAGTCACCGACTTCCGCCACTTGGTTGAGGAACCCCGGCTGGTTGACCTGCTCCAACACATACCTAGCGGCGCCCGTCACCATGGGCCCAGCCGCAAATGTCGAGCCATGATCGCCTGGCTCTATGTGGGAGGCAATCGCCTCAGTTGCGAGCACCGCGCCAATCGGCAGGCCACCTGCTAGCGGCTTCGCTAATGTCATGATATCTGGTTTGACACCGCTGTGTTCATATCCCCACAACTTCCCGGTGCGGCCTACGCCACATTGGACTTCATCGAAAATTAAGGCTACATCATGTTCATCACAGAGTTCACGCAGCGCCTTGAGGAAGTCTGCATCAGCTAGATTCACACCGCCTTCGCCTTGGACAGGTTCTACGATGACAGCTGCGGTCTGGGCGTTGATAGCGGTTTCTGCGCTTTCGATGTTGTTGAATTCAGCATATTGGACACCGGGCATCAGCGGTGCGAAGGGCTTCTGATAATTCTCGCGTGGCGTCAAGGCCAGTGCCCCTATCGTCCGCCCATGAAATCCACCGGTAAACGCGACAAATTCGATCTTGCTGGTCTTGCCTTTCTTGTAGGCCGTCTTACGTGCAAATTTGATGGCGGCTTCATTGGCCTCTGCGCCACTGTTACAGAAGTAGACGCGATCCGCAAATGAGCTTTCGACCAGCGCCTTTGCCAGTTCAACATGGGGCGCGGTGTGATACAAATTCGAGACATGGATCATGCCGTGATTAAGCTGTTGGGCGATGATCTCTTGTAATCCAGCATCACCATAACCCAGCGCGGATACCGCGATCCCGGAGACCCAATCGGTATAAGCGTTGCCCTCACTATCATAGAGCGTCATCCCTTCGCCATGCACCAATACAAACGGCGGACGGTTATAGGTATGAACGATATATCGTGCTTCCTGACGAATAATCTGCTCGGTCATCGTAGGTATACCTTCCATTTTTAAGTTTGTCTCCTTCATACGGCCATAATGTCCAGTGTGAACACCGTGCCACCCTGCGTTTTTAAACCATCAAGATTAGTGATTGCTGCTTGTGGGACACCATATTCAAGCGCCTGAAGTGCTGTCTTCACTTTCGGGATCATCCCCCCAAAGATTGTACCGTCTTCTATCAGGGTATTGACCTGCGATGCCTGTAACACAGATGTGCACTCACCATCAACCAGCACACCCGGCACATTCGTGAGAAAAACAAGGCGTAGAGCATTGATAGATGCAGCAACAGCCCCAGCGACATGATCGGCATTGACATTATAGATCGGTTGAAGATCGTCCCCATCTTCACCCAAGCAGATGGGCGAGAGAACGGGTGTAATGCCCTGTGCGATCAAGTCCAGCAACACCTCTCTGCGCACAGTTGTAGCTGAGCCGGTGAAACCCATGTCAATGTTGCTATGGTGCATTTTTACAGCCCGCACCAGTCCCCGATCCACCCCACTCAGGCCAATGGCATCCACGCCTGCGCCAATCAAGTAGCTGACCAGCCGTTTGTTGACAACCCCACATAAGATCATCTCCACCACAGCCAACGACGGCTCGTCCGTAATTCGAACACCATCCACATACTCAGGTTTGATTCCTATTGTCTTTTGTAGCTCAGAGATTTCCTTGCCACCGCCATGCACGATAACAACGGGCTGGTCAAGGTCGTGGATGACCGCCGCTAGTTCACTCAAAAATGCAGAGTCGGCGAGTTGATGTCCACCAATTTTAATAAGGAGTAGCTTGTTTGCCATGCTAGTTCTCCAGTTTAGACAAGTGCCATCGTCTCGGTTAGGCCAACCATCAAGTTGAAATCCTGCACAGCCTGACTTGCCGCGCCCTTGCGCAGATTATCGATCACACTGGTAATGTGGAGGTATTGGTCCGTAACAGGTATCAGGCTGAGGGTGCAATGGTTCTGACGAATGCTGTGCCGTAAAGTGGCCAATTGACCCGCTGGCAAGACGTTGACCAATGGCTCTTGCCCATACGTCTCTTCATATAGGGTTTGTGCTTGGTTGCTGGTAAAAGTGTTATTCAGGGTGACATAGATGCTAGCCATCAGTCCACGATCTACTGGCAGTAGATGGGGGGTGAAGATCACTGGGCCAGTGCTGCCATTAATCTTGACAATTTCCTGTTCGATCTCCCCGACATGGCGGTGGCTTCTGCCTGGCGCATAGGGATAGAGGTTGCCGAACAGTTCGGAAAATTGCAGGTTAGGTTTGGTCTTGCGGCCTGCGCCCGTTGTGCCGGATTTGGCGTCCACGATGATCGGCGCGTCTGCGGCAAGGGCATGAACTTTGAGCAACGGATAAAGACCCAGCAAGGTTGTAGTTGGGTAGCAGCCAGGAACCGCGACAACATCAATGTGTCTTAGCTTTGCACGATTGATCTCCGGCAGACCGTAGGGAACGGGCAAGAGTTCCGGGTGTGGATGCTCAACCCCGTACCATTCCTGGTAGGTCTGGGCTGTATTCAAACGCAAATCTGCCGAGAGATCAATCACTTTGACACCTACGTCCAGCGCTTTCTTGCCGACAGGAGCCGAGGCTTTGTGTGGCAAGGCCAGAAACACCGCATTCATGCCATCCAATGACACATCATCTGGCTTGATATAGCGCAGATTGGTAAAGGGAACCCGTTCACCTTCATAGGTGCTGCTGGTGGCAAAGTGCAAGGCAACCTGCGGGTGTTTGCTCAAAATCTCTATCAAGTCTTGCCCAGCGTAGCCCGAACCACCATATACGCCAACATTGATCTTCATGCTCATGCTCCTTACAACAAAAAACCCTGACCGATGCACTCAGGCCAGGGTGATGTTATCCAGATTGGGTATGTCAGCTAACACCAACACGAAACATCCACCTCGACCTGTTGGGTCAGGCGACGACGGATGTGAAGACGCTGTAATGAAACAATCATGACACAAATCCTGCTAAACAAAATTGCAAGCATACGATAGCGCGGCTGTTGTCGGTGTGCAACCGTTTTGTGGGCAATTGATGAAACTTTATGCACTTTGTTCTGATTTTTGTGCAAAGTGTATGAAGGGCTAGAAAATCCGTCAGATTTGTTACCACATTGTTTAGGAACCTGCATTTTTCTTGACGCCGGAACCACAGAAGCGTAGTATCTTCAATACTGAAGGTAGGTGATGACCATGATTGATGTCAAAAACCTTTCAAAACACTATGGCAATCATATCGCTGTGGACAACATCTCATTTTATGCCCATCCTGGCGAAATCCTTGGCATCCTGGGGCCAAACGGCGCGGGCAAAACCTCAACCCTGCGCGTCCTGACAGGCTTTATGCCTCCCAGTAGTGGTGAAGTGGTTGTAGCAGGATATAATGTTGTTGATGATTCGCTGGAAGTGCGGCGGCGTGTGGGCTATATGCCAGAGAAAGTGCCCGTCTATCCTGACATGACGGTTGAAGGCTATGTGACCTTCTGGGCGAAGATGCGTGGGGTACGCAAGCCCCAATCACGTGTTCAGGATGTTCTGGAACGAGTCCAGTTGATAGATCGCCGCAGGTCGCTGGTACGGAGCCTTTCCAAAGGCTTAACTCAACGCCTCGGATTGGCGCAAGCACTCGTTCACGATCCCGAAGTTGTCATTTTAGATGAACCGACCATCGGTATTGATCCGCGGCAGGTGATTGATGTCCGCAATCGTGTCAAAGAACTGGGCACAGATCATACAGTGTTGTTCAGTACCCATATCCTCTCTGAAGCAGAGCAAGTGTGTGATCGGGTTGTTATCATTAATAATGGGCGTCTGGTTGCGCAGGGCAAACCAGAGGCACTTCGCAAACAATTGCAACCAGGCGATCGTATCTTTGTTGATGTACCGGGTGATCGTGCCAAAGTCCAGAAGGTCTTAGAAGCAATTCCAGGTGTTGAAACCGTTGAACCCTTGGTGCACGGTTACGAGTTGGCAGCACAGGATGGCGTGGATATTCGCCCTCATATCGTTTCTCATGTCTCTCAAGCGGGTTTAGAATTGTTAGAAGTGCGTTCGGTGGCGATGACGCTGGAAGACATTTTTCTGGATGTCGTGGGACGGGGAGAATAGAGGATGTTCGTCGTGTTTCGTCGTGAGGTTGCACAGTATTTTGTCTCGCCCGTCGCCTATTTGATTGCAGCGGCCTTTTTCCTGATTACGGGACTGATCTTCGTCAATGATTTAACCCTCAGCCTGACAACCAGTGCCGTGGATCCTTCTGTTGTGCCTGTCTTTCTCTCATTTGCGTTGGTGTTCTTTGCACCCTTATTGACTATGCGGATGCTGGCAGAGGAAAACCGCGAAGGTACCCTAGAGCTCTTGCTAACATCCCCTGTGAGTGATACTGATATTGTACTCGGCAAGTTTCTGGCGGCCTGGGCGTATTATTCACTGTTGTTATTTGTTACTTTTATCTCTCAGCAGATGATTCTGTTTAGTATTACCAACCCTGATTTAGGTCATGGATTAGGTGCATTTATCGGCATCTGGCTCTATGGCGGTGCGGGCTTAGCGGTTGGTTTGATGTTCTCCGCCATGACACAGAATCAAGTAGTGGCGGCCTTTCTGAGTATGTCCTTCTTACTCATAATGTGGTTGGGTGATGTTGTTGGCGAGGTGGTAGCAACGGTGGAACTGGCGAACTTCGTCCGCAAGTTGACCTTACAGGGCCATTTTTCTTCTTCATTTGCCTTTGGCCTGTTTCGGATGGAGGACGTGGCCTTCTTTGCAGGCATCATGACCATTGCTCTGTTCATTACTATTCGTATTGTTGAATCGCATAGGTGGCGTTAGATGCAAGATCAAGTCCCGGTCACACGGGGTAACATCGGACTCTTTGCTAGCTTTGTTGCGGCATTCGCGCTGCTCGCTGGCTTTCTGGCGGCCGTTTGGTATGGTGAGTTGAATGTAACCGTCATTGCCATTCTGGGAATCGGCGTGTTGAGTTTGGTTGCCTGGGCTGTGTTTACACCGCGTGAGTTTGTCGCCTTTTTCACTGGGCGCCAGGCGCGTCGTGGAACAGTGGCGGTCTTTTCAACTGGGCTGGTGATAAGCAGCGTCGTCCTGGCTTATGTCATCATTGAGCGGGCAGTTATCACCGCAGATTTGACCAACGCAGGCGACTTCACGCTCAGTCAGGCGACCTATGATCTGTTGGAGCGGGTGAACCGTCCGATTGAAATTACAGGTTTCTATACGTCGACAAGTGTGGCCTCGCGTGACCTTGATGATCAGTACTACCGGTTGTACACAGCGGCCACCGATGGCTTGATTTCCAGGCGGTATGTTGACCCCGATGAAAAACCAGATGAAGCGGCACGGTTTGGTGCAGTCAACGGCGATGTGTTTGTGTCGTTCCTCAATGAGGATGGTTCACTGGATGTATCTTCAACTCAGTTGGTCCCCAGGCTGGGTAAACAGGAACGTGATATGTCCAATGCCATCAATACGCTGGTGGAGTTTGGTAATTTTGTCGCCTATTTCACGACTGGGCATGGCGAACTTGATCCCCTTGATTTTACGGGTATCGGCATGTCGAATGCAACTTCCTTGCTTGGTGAGACAGGCTACGTCACCCGTCCACTGGACTTGAAAGCACTGGCGGAGAGGGATGAGCTTGTGCCCTCGAATGCAACAGTATTAGTCGTCGCTGGCCCACAGGAACCGTTTAGTGAGGAAGTTGTCGCCATGATAGAAGAATACCTGCGGCGGGGTGGAGCACTCTATATTATGGCGGATGCGACCTCCAGCGGCGATAGGTTATTCTTGGCGGAAGGGAGTGCCTTCAACGACTATCTGTGGGAGAACTGGGGCATTCGTCCGTTGGATGCGGTCGTAGTCGATGAACTGGTCAGTGATACGGCTCCTTGGGAAATCATCAGCTATGCGATCTATGACTCCCCAATCACGGCCAGCCTTGATCCAGTGTCCGATCCGAACTCTGCAGCGCAGTTTAGCTTTGCCCGTCCGATTGAGGTTAATCCTGATCCACCCGTCAATAATGGCGCGGTGATTCAGACTTCGGAAGTGGCCTATGGCGAACGCGATCTAGAAACGCTCTTACAATCGAACACCTATGATCCTAACCTTGAAGTGGATATTCCTGGACCATTAACGACAGTGGCCTATGCTATTGATCTCAGCGAGGGTGGTCAGGTGGTGCTGGTAGGAGATCGGGATTTCGTGACCAATGGGCGCATTGTCGATCCGATTGGTAACGGTTTCCTCTTCAAAAATGGGATTGACTGGATCAGTGGCCTGGGGTCAACCGTGGAGATCGGTTCCCAGGCATTTGGTGTTGCCCAGCCTTTCATCCTTCAGTCACCGAGTACGCTTGATCAGATTGCGTTTGTCACGATGGTATTGATGCCCGGAATTATGCTCCTGATTGGGTTTGGTGTGTGGTTCCGACGGAGCAGACAATGAAGCACAACAGTACGGTCATTGCCTTGGGCATGATCTTTTTCATCCTGCTGGGGGTGTTTTTCTTGCAAGAACGTGCCTTGCAAGAAGATATGCGACGCCCAACAATAGAACCAACAGCGATTTTGACGCGCATATTCCCTGAAATGGCCGTGATTGATATTGATGCCATTCGCTTGCAAGACCCGATCAACGATGCGTATCTGACGATTGCACGCGATGCCAATGATGCCTGGGTGTTTGCCGATGGTAGAGAGGGACAACTTGACCAGCAAACGGCGACGCTGATCGCTCGTACAATGGTGCTGTTACCATACCGAGAAAGTTTTACAATTGATAATAACACAGATTTGGAGCAATATGGCTTTCGTCCAACAGGGGATTTCATCATCCTGATTTTGATGAACGATGGGACAGAACACAGCGTTGCCATCGGCGACCCGACCCTGAGTTCGCCCACATTCTATGGTGTGGTTGATGATCGAGATGAGGTCTATTTGATCGAACGACCTGCTATTGATTTTTTAGTTAACCACTTTATAAATCCGCCCGTCGTACCTTAACAGGGTGTGAGAGTCGTGCCAAAAACCACCGATTGCCCGATTCTTATGGATAGGATCTTGCTTGATCTGTAAAGGACCGTAAAAAACTTTATAAACTGATGAAAGCCTGAAAAGCTGAGTAGGCTTGTTTGAGAATTGTTCACGATGATTCTGGAATTGGTTAGGATTTAGGCTTTTCTAGAATTATTTACCCCCTTATACTGTTGGAAAACTTGACAAGTTCTGGACTTCAGGTTACTGTATTTAAGGTCGTATTTGTGATTTTTGTCTCATGCATGTTATCCCCGTCCTTTGGCGGGGTTTCTTGACTATATTGAGATGGCGACTCTATCAGTTTATTCGAGTGACGAGGGATAATGCCTTGCCTAAAGCAGGGCTTAATGTGTGCATATGACTATTATGGTATCAATGATGCAAAAAGAGGAACTTCAAACCCGTTTGATAGAGAAAGGCCAACATCAGGGGACTTTGACCTTTGATGACATTCTGGCTGTGTTCCCGGATATTGAGAACGACGTATCATTGCTCGATGAGGTCATGGATGGTCTGTTGGAAGCAGGTGTTGATGTTGTATCCAACGGTCGCAACAAGGAATCCGATTTGCCAGATGAGGCTGAATCCACGGACACCTCTGCCGAGCAGGAAGAAGAGGACGACGTTTTCAGCGAACGGTCTGGCGTGCCTGCATTGAGTGAGATTATTGATGATGCTGGCTATCGTCAGGCGTTGGATACGGATGATGTAGTGGGATTGTATCTGAAAGAGGCGGGGCGTGTGCCCTTGTTGACCGCTGAGGATGAGGTTTCATTGGCCAAGCGCATGGAGCAGGCGGAATTTGCTCGTGAGAAGTTGGAAAATGAAGACGCTTCTCTGCCCTTGGATGATGTCTATACCCTGAAAGAGATCATCTATGACGGTGAAATGGCTCAGGAGCATCTGATCCGTGCCAACGCACGTTTGGTTATCAGTGTCGCTAAGAAATACATCGGGCGTGGTGTGCCCTTCCTGGATCTGATCCAGGAAGGCAACATTGGTCTGATTCGTGCGACCAATAAGTTCGAGTATCAGCGTGGGCACAAGTTCAGCACCTACGCAACCTGGTGGATCCGTCAGGCGGTGAGCCGTGCCGTTGCAGACCAGGGCCGCACTATCCGTGTGCCCGTCCACATGGGTGACCAGTTAAACCGGATGCGTCGTGTCCAGCTTCAGTTGCTGCAGGAATTGGGGCGTGATCCTAGCATTGAAGAGCTGGCAGTTGGCATGGAAACCACGCCGGATAAGGTCGAGAATCTGCTGGAAATCTCACGGCGCCCAGTCAGCCTGGAAACGCCCATTGATGATGATGGTGATTCAACCTTCGGTGATTTTGTCGAGGACGTGAATAGTCCGGCTCCTGCTGAAGAAGTTGCCACCCATTTGCTCCATGAGCAGTTGCAGCAAGCGTTGGATCGGCTGCCCGCCCGTGAAGCACAGATTTTGCGCCTGCGTTATGGCCTGGAAGATGGAAGGGTGTATACTCTAGAGGAAGTTGGACAGACCATTGGGGTCACACGCGAACGTGTGCGTCAGTTGGAGGCCCAGGCATTGAACCGCCTGCGTCAGTCCTCGGCCCACATCATCTTGCGTGACTACCTCTACGAGGAGTGATGCTTTGGCGTCATCGGCGCAGAAGACGAAAGAAACACATGGCCCCTGGCTATGGCCTCTCATACTTGTCCTAGCTGGGGTTATTCTTTTACTTGACAATTTCTTGCTGTTGGGTGATTTTGAAACTTGGAAGCTGTTGCCTTTACTGCTGGTAATCGTTGGCACTCAGATTCTACTGCGTGGCGATCTGCTGCCTAGTGTGGAAAGCCGAACCTTTGGGATTACGCGGGGCAGTGTGGAAAGCGCAACACTAGAAATTAGCAGCGGTGAACTTGATGTTGAGATCCGCCCCCTCCAACGCCAAGAGCGCCTGATTGCAGGCCAATTTGCCGCCAATTCCCGCCCATATCTACAAGTGCAGGACAGTTACGCTCATCTCAAGATGGAGCGACGACGTACCCCCTGGTATTCATTTTCTGATTGGCAGGTCTCGTTGGCGCATAATTTGCCCTGGCAAGTGCTGATCTCATCGTGGTTAGGGCAAGCTCATCTTGATCTGTCGGATATCATCATCCAGAATTTGATTGTTGGAACGGGCTTTGGCGAGATTCGTGTGATTGCGCCACCGGAAGCTCTGGGCGAAATATATCTGCAATCGGCCCTTGGCAATATCTTCGTCACGACCCCAGCCGGGTACAATACCCAGATTGCCGTTGAAGGTGGTTGGTTGTTTCGTGTCCATCATGATAAATACCGCTATGATAATCCCGAACCGAATATTTTTGTTGCTACTGATATCATTGAAGATGCTCCACTGGTTGTCATCCGCATTCGCGGAACCTTCGGAGACGCTTACCTTTCTTAAAGGAAGCCCTCAATGTCTGCGAGTTTTGTTATTCGTGATGCCCTTGAAGCGGATATTCCAGCCTGTCTTGCCATAGATGCGGCTTACGAGACGGATTACGTGTGGAAAATTCAGATGCATGAAGAGGGCAAGCAGCGCTATCTTACATTCGTAACTGATCATCTGCCGCGTACCATGTCTGCCAGCCATGGGGTGGATGAAGCGCGTTTGCATCTACTGCTCCCAGAAAACCAATGTTTCCTGATATTGACCGACAAACAAGAACCCAATGTGCTGGGATTTCTGACGATGCAGGCGGACCCGGTACGGCGTATGGGCTGGATTCATGATATTGTGGTGCAGCCTGCACTGCGTCGGCGTGGGATTGGACGCCGCTTATTTAGGATCGCAGGCCAATGGGCACAGGAACACAACCTAACAACCCAGACCTTGGTGACACAAACCAAGAACTATCCTTCCATTATGTTCAGTCAAAAGAATGGGCTGGACTTCTGCGGCTTTAACGATCATTATTTTACCAACCAAGATATAGCGCTTTTTTTTAGCAAATCCGTGCGATAACATGCCAGACCTGACCGAGTTTCTTGCCCTTCTTAACGAAACACTCGCCACTGTCATTGTCATTGTTTCTACATCCATGTTGCTCTACAACCTGACGCGCAACCTGCAAAATCGGGTGGCGCGGACGTCTGGTGCGATGCTGGCCTGTGTGACCATCGCCTATGCCAGTGATGTGTTAATTTCGTTAGGGCCGGGTTCTGGGACGTTCGAGGACATCCTGCGAATACAGTGGATCGGGCTGGCGTTTTTTCCGGCAACCATGTTTCATCTTTCAGACGCGCTGCTCGAGACAACAGGATTGCCCTCACGGGGACGGCGGCGACGAGTGGTACGTTTCCTTTATGGTTTGAGTCTGATGTTCATGTTGCTAGCGGCCTTTACTGATTCACTGGTTTATCCTGAGGTTTTTGATCGCCGCCTGAGCTTGCGGGTTGCGCCCTTGTTCTGGCTATATATATTGTATTTTGTATTGGCGAACGGTATCGCCCTCTTCAATGTGCAACGGGCGCGGCGGCGCTGCCAGACCCGAAGTACCCGTCGGCGCATGGCTTATCTACAGGTTGCCATGCTGACCCCGATTGTCGGTGTCTTCCCCTATTCTGTATTTTTGCGGCTGGGCGAAGAGTTTTCTATGAATGCACTTGCGCTTGTCAATGGTGCCAACCTACTGGTCGTGATGATGTTGGTCTTTTTGGCTTATCCGCTGTCGTTCTTTGGATCAAGCATTCCAGATCGAGTCGTCAAAGCCGAGTTGCTGCGCTTTATGTTGCGTGGACCAGCAACGAGCGTTCTGGGTTTGATCACAATTGTCTACACTGTGCCTGCCACCGAGTTTGTCGGCGTTCCCGGCGAGACATTTATGCCGTTTGCGGTCGTGGCGGTGATCTTGTTTTGGCAGTGGTTGATTGATCTTTCGTTGCCGTGGCTGGAAAACCGCCTTGTTTATTCAGTCGATGACAATGACGATCTGATGAAGTTTCGTAATCTGAATAATCAACTCCTCACACGGGCTGACTTGAATCAACACATTCGATCTATTCTGGAAGCGACCTGTGACTATCTGGGTGTAGAAAATGCATTTGTGGCAACATTAGCCGAGCAACTATCCGAAATTGTGTATCAGACGGGCAGGGGGGAGGTAACGAACGATATTCTACGCCAAGAAGCGGCAGTTCTGATTCAAAGCTTTGACCTCAATTACCACAGGGGGCGCCTCCAATGGCGTAACTACTGGATTATGCCGCTATATAGCACACGTTCTACCGATATAAACGAGGCCCCTACATTGAATGGTTTGATGGCGGTGGCAACCAAACCGGATGATCTGACTGAAGAAGAAGAAGAAATGCTCAATCTTTTCGTCCGTAGAGCAGGCCGTACCTTAGATAACATGATGCTCCAGAATGAGGTTGATGCTGCACTTGAAGGTTTGTTGCCCCAGATTACCGCCATGGCCCGTGATGAAGAAGTGGAATACCGGCTGGGGCGCGGGCGTGTAGTACAGCCTGAAAGTCTTGGTCTGGATCGGGATCAGGTGGTTGAGCAGGTACGGGCGGCTTTGCGCCATTATTGGGGTGGCCCAGGTATGAGTAGCAGCCGCCTGCTTGAACTCAAGGTGGTGAAGCAAGCACTGGAGGATAACGATAATAATCCGGTGCGTGCCCTACGTGTAGTGCTGCTGGAAGCCATCGAAAACCAGCGACCTGAAGGCGAACGCGACATGAAAAGCCAGGAATGGACAATCTATAATATCCTGACGCTACGCTTTATCGAAAAACGGAAAGCCCGTGAGACTGCTAAGCGCCTATACATGGCGGAGGCCAGCCTCTACCGTAAACAGAACATCGCCATTGAATCCGTTGCTAATACACTCATTCAAATGGAAACTGAAGCCGCAATCCAACTTCCACAACCTGTTTGACAACCTTCTCATAAAGTTCCATAATTTCAGGCGGAGTCACTGTAATTGGAATAAGGGGGAGGAAGATGTCAGATGAAGTGCAGCGTCATGATTTAAAGCCATCTGCACCCGCAATTGATGAGGCATACTGGGCCGCGCTCCTAGATGAAGGCGAGCACGCCCAATCGGCTTACCTGGATCCTCGGTTGGTTGATGAAGAATACGCTGACGACATTCAAAGTAGCTTCAACGCACTAGCTTTCGATCATGAAAGCACACATGACGATTGGAATGCCATTATCGCCGCTACCGGAAATGATCAGACGGTTGAGCTTCGGGTTGTCGGCTATAATCGCGGTGGTTTGCTGGTCGAATGGGGCAGCCTACGTGGATTCGTCCCAGCCAGCCAGTTGATTGATTTTCCCTCGACCGGGAATGCGAATGCACGCCGCAATGCTCTGATGGATCGGCTTGGGCAGAATTTGAGCTTACGCGTGATTGAACTCAGCGTTGAAAAGAATCGTTTGATTCTCTCTGAACGGGCGGCCCAGGCTGCACCGGGCGAACGGGACACCATTTTGCATTCTCTGGAACCGGGCGACACGGTTTCCGGCAATATTACCAATCTGTGCGATTTTGGTGCCTTTGTTGATCTGGGTGGGCTGGAAGGCTTGATTCATATTAGCGAACTGAGTTGGGGTCGTGTGGCCCATCCATCGCACTTGCTACAGCGCGATCAGTTGGTCAAAGCTTATGTGATTGACGTTGATCAGAATGCAGGACGTATCGCCCTGAGTTTGAAGCGGCTGTGCCCTGACCCCTGGAAAACTGTTGATCAGCGCTACACCATTGGCGAGGTGGTCGAAGGTGTGGTGACGAACGTGGTTGATTTTGGGGCTTTTGCTTGCATTGAAGAAGGGCTTGAAGGGCTGATTCATGTCTCCGAATTGGCGGAAGGTCACTTTTTGCATCCACGCAATGTCGTAACGGAAGGTCAGCACATCCAGGCGCGAATTCTGACCATCAATGGGGATGAACGGCGTCTAGGATTGAGTTTGCGTCTTTTCGAATAAGCCTGTCAATCTTTCAGAGTTGTAACGGGCTGATGTTTGATATAAGCATCAGCTTTTTTGTTTGTGGATGTGTCTTTCCCATATAATAGAGGCGGGTGTTTTTATGAGGAACAGAGGTTGTGCCTGATCAGAAATCAGTAAAGCCAGAGGCCAATGCAGATAACCATAAGCAGCAATCACATCCTATTGAAGTCAAACCCGAATTCTGGGATGATCTGTTTGATGCGTTGCCACCCTGGTTTGATGAGGTCGGCGCGATTGTCTTATTGGTATTCGGTGTTATTTCCTTTATGGCACTGTTGGAAATCTCCTCGGATGCCTATCTAGCCAGGGCCTGGTCAGAGACGCTCCGCAGCCTGTTTGGTGTAGGCAGCCTGCTCATTTCGGTGGGTATCTTTGCACTAGGGATCATTATCCTGTTGCCGAAGCTCAACATTGTGATTGAGCTTTCTCCTCAACGAATTCTGGGGCTAGAAGTTGCCTTCCTTTCTATTTTGGGCATTTTGCATCTCTCCTATGGTGATAGTGAGCTACGGGCCCTGGCCCAAGCGGGCGAAGGTGGTGGGTATATTGGTTGGGGTATCAGCCTACCGTTAACATGGCTGGCAGGATCAACAGTTGCCATGACTATATTCGCGTTTCTGCTCATCTTCAGCCTGGGAATTGTAGTGGGCATCAAACGTACTCACATCAGCAATCTGCTGGGTAAATGGAGTGAGCGTTTGCTGACCTATGGGCGGGGAGTTGAATCCAAAACCCAGAAACCCCGTTCTCAGCGGTCGGTGCGCGTTGATCCAACCGCCTTGACAGGTGTGTCACGATTTGACCGTCGAGGGAATGGAGGGACAATCGTTCGTATCCGGCCTGATCTAGAAAATCTACCGCCATCAGCACGGCAAGAAACCGCACCACAACCACCGCCCGAATCCATTGTCAAAGACGAGGTAGACAAGCGGCTGCTGCGGACATTAGAGAAGCCGCGTGATGAATCGCCAACGGAATCAACCGGCGAATTTTCGATTATGGGCATGCTTGTTCCCAAGACGAATCCTAAAGAACCGCAGATGATTGAGCGCCCTGATGGCCGCATCAAACGCTATTTCAGCATTGACAGCATGAAGGAACAAAAGAAAGTTGGCAGACGAGCAAAGGCCCTGCCGCCATTGGATTTGCTCCAGGACATTGAGATGAATCCGCCAGATGATGGCGAGATCAATCATAACGTCTTGCTGATCGAGAACACGCTGCTCGAATTTGACATCAGTATTGATGTGGTTGATGTCAAAGTTGGGCCAACTGTGACACAGTACGCTGTGCAGCCCTATCAAGATGTGACCAATGATGAGGGAGATACGATTCGAGATCGTACCCGTTTGAACAAGATTGCAGCCTTATCCAGCGATTTGGCGTTGTCACTCTCAGCCAAGCGCCTCCGGCTGGAGACACCTGTACCAGGACACAGTTATATGGGTGTTGAAGTCCCGAATCGCACCCCCAGCACGGTTGCGTTGCGCTCCGTTTATGAAAGTAAGAATTTCTACGAGTTTGCCAACAAATCCAAGTCTCCACTGGTGGTTCCATTAGGGCGTGATGTTGCTGGCGAAGCGATTGGCATTGATCTGGCAACCATGCCCCATCTGTTGATTGCGGGGACGACAGGTTCGGGTAAATCTGTGTGTATCGCGGCGATGGCAACAGCCCTTATCCTTAACTGTAACCCGGATACGGTCAAACTGGTCATGCTTGATCCCAAGATGGTCGAACTGAGTCGCTTTAACGGCCTACCCCATTTGCTGGGGCCAGTCGAGACCGATATCGAACGCATCATTGAGGTGCTCAGCTGGTGTACACGCGAGATGGAGCAGCGTTATAAGCTCCTGGAAGAGAATGCTGCCCGCAACATTGACACATACAACTCGCGCTTGGGTCAGCGTCGTAAGAGTGAACATCTCCCCTATATCGTCATTCTGGTCGACGAGATTGGTGACCTCATGATGAGCAAACCTGAAGAAACGGAGCGCGAAGTGACCCGTATTGCGCAGATGGCGCGTGCGGTGGGGATGCACATGGTCATCGCCACCCAGCGCCCCAGCGTTGATGTCATCACGGGCTTGATTAAGGCCAACTTCCCTGGACGTATTTCATTTGCGGTGGCTTCTGGTGTCGATTCGCGGGTCATCCTTGATACCAATGGCGCAGAAAACTTACTCGGTCAGGGCGATATGCTCTATCTGGCGCCTGATGCGGGCGCGCCCAAACGTGTACAGGGGTGTTATGTTACAGACGGCGAAGTCCGCAAGGTCGTTCATCATTGGCGCAAGTGGTATCGAAAACTTAAAGCTACCGGTAAATCTGAACGTTTCGATGGCCCAGCCCCCTGGGAACGTGGCCTGACCCGACGCGAGTTCCTTTCGGAGACTGATCCGATGCTCGAAGATGCTATTGAGCTTGTGATTGAAGAGCAAGAAGCCTCCGCCTCAATGATTCAGCGCAAACTCGGGTTGGGGTATCCGCGTGCTGCCCGTATTATTGACTTGATGGAAGAATTAGGCATTATTGGCGAGTCGGTTGATGGTGGACGCACCCGCCGAGTCTTAATCGAAAAGGGCAAAGACCCTTTCCAGGAACTCATTGATCAGCGCACTCATAAAAAATCGTAATACCTTACCTCTGGTTGGCTGGCTTCAATTATGCTGCAATACAGGCTATGATTTTAGCACATGTATCCCTATCGAAAGCCGAAAGATGAGGGGCGCTTATGCGCCATCTACTTAACCATGTCTGCTGCGACCAAAGCAATCCGCCAATTCGCCAATAATCCGCTGGTGATGTCTTTATATGTGCCCTCGTTCCTGTGGTCGTTCGGCGTCACGATGCTTATACCTGTCCTGCCGATCTACGCACGCGAATTTACCCAATCCTACGGTTTGATTGGCTTCATGTTGGCGATGGACGGCTTTGGACGTTTGGCTGGCGATCTTCCAGCGGGGATGGTGTTGCGTCATTATGACCGGAAGTATGTCATGATGGCTGGGATAACGGTATCAGCGCTGGCAATGGGTCTTATGTTTACGGCTCAAACGATGGAGCAAGCCATAGGTCTCTACTTCATTGTTGGCTTTGGCATGTCGTTTTTCAATATTGCCCGTCATGCCTACATTGTCGACGCGGTTTCATTGACAAGTCGTGGGCGTTCGATTGCTTTATTTGGGGGTGTTCACCGCATGGCGCGTGCCTTTGGCCCCGGTTTCGGCGGATTTGTAGCACGTGCGTTGGGCTTACGTGTGCCATTTCTTGCGTTGGTTGTCCTTTGTGTTGGTATTCTTGCAGTTTTAGCCTTATATGTGCCGCCAACCCAGTCACGCAATGACAAACATACGAGTGGGGGCTTTAGCCACCTGATCAAAACAGTGCGAGCCAATTGGCGAGTGTTGCTGACAGCAGGAACAGGCCAAATCCTGGTGCAAACGGTGCGGACGGGTGCAGCGGTGATTGTGCCCTTGTATGGAGCCGATGTCTTGGGTTTGGGCGTGGATTCAATTGGCTTGATTGTCAGTCTTGCTGCTGCGGTTGAGATGACCCTGTTCTATCCGGCGGGTTATGTGATGGATCGTTTTGGACGTAAGTACGCCATCGTGCCTACATTCGTTTTGCAAGCCATTGGCCTGGCTCTGATGGTGACAACGGCGGGTTTCGCCGGGCTATTGGCAACGACGACCTTAATCGGGATTGGCAACGGCCTGAGCTCTGGCACAATGATGACGTTGGGTGCAGACCTGGCTCCACCGGAAACACGCGGCGAGTTCTTGGGTGTCTGGCGTCTGATTGGTGATGTCGGCTTTGTTGGCGGGCCTGGAGCAGTCGGAATAGTGTCAGATATGTTTGCGCTTGCAACCGCACCATTGGTGTTATCTGGTGTAGGATTCGCAGCCGCAGGCATGTTTATCTTTTTCATCCCTGAGACCCTAAAGCAAGATCATCAATAAAGCTGATTGTTACAACTCAAATTTGTGATGAAGAATTAAACCCGTGAACTGAACTTGTACGAAGCGCCAACCCGACAGCATGCATACCTTACATTAAAGGGGTTTGTATGGGCGGTGGCACGACTGGCACGATGCACTCAGGTGTGTCATTGCGGACGTTGTTCACGACTTTGGATACTTCATACACATCCATCTTGTCCGCATCATATCCCCGAAGCAAGGGGCGAAGTGCTTCCGCTGGCAGTTCATCCGGCGACAGCCATAAATCATAACCCTCTTTTTCTACAATCACTGCCATCCGGTTATGCAGCGGTTTGACCAATTCATTTGGCTCCGTCGTGATGATGGTACAGGACTTGATGATTTCACCCTCTGGACCATGCCAGACTTCCCATAATCCTGCGAAAGCAAAGAGCTCCTGGTTCTTCAGATGAACGAAGTAGGGTTTCTTTTGTTTGGGTTTGCCCGACCATTCGTAGAATCCGTTAGCAGGAATCAGGCAGCGACGACGTTTGAATGCTGACCGGAACGATGGCTTCTCGTGAACGGTCTCGCCGCGTGCATTGATCATCCGGCTGCCGATGGACGGATCTTTTGACCAGGAGGGAATCAATCCCCAATTGAAGTAATCCATTTCACCAGGGTTGTCATTGGTGATGACGCCCACAGGTTGTGTTGGTGCGATGTTATAGCGTGCCTGAACTCCTTTTGGCGGTGTGTCCAGGTCAAACTGCTGCTGGATAACTTCGGGATTGGCCGTCAGTACAAATCGTCCACACATGAGATTGCCTCGCTACTCAGCTATCATTTCTTGTCGGGTTTGCCCATTTCCGTGATCTGTCGAATAAGACCCAGCAGCGCCAGACTGAGGCTAATCATTTGACCAGACTTCAATGGGGTCGGTTTGCCGTTGATCTCGATGTCTTCTTCGGCTGCACGATTAAACAAATATGCTGCCAATAGACCGACCAACACACCCGCCAGACTACCAATGACGTAATTGTGTTGTTTCCAACTCTCATCAATTTCTTTGCTATCGTCGTCAACTTCAATCATGTTCGACTTTATCCTCGTCGTTAAAGTAATTCAACAGCAGGCCGAGAAAGTTCAATCGATCCTTCAAATTCTCTGTTCGCTGGTCGATTTCAGTTCTCATGTCTTGGGTATGGGTCTTTGCTGTTTGCGTCATGCTATGGGCTTGTTCCAGCGTGTTTTCAACCCCGACATAAGCCCTTTGTATCATTAAGATGACGAAAATCAGAACCGCATAGGGCACAGCCATGCACATCATCAGCGGACACAAAACCGTCAGAATGAGCGAAGTCGTACTGACGATGGTCAATTGGCTGCTGTTCATATAAATGGGCGATCCGGGGAATACCAGTCCAATCGGCACAACCACAATGACCACACCAGCCAGGATGATGGGCAGGACCAGAAAGAAATCGGATCGGGAAATACGGCCTGATTTTGGCGATTGAGCCATCGAAGCAGACTTCCAATTCAAAGCTATGACACATACAATATTATACTGTATAACAGCAAAGCTGAAAATCCGTTCTATGGGCCACATTTCACCCATCAAACAGCGTCTCAATATTACCTTTGGAAAATTTGGGACGATCAAGTATACCAGCACACTCGATATGGCTAAAGTCTGGGAGCGCGTATTGCGGCGTGCCAAACTGCCTGTTTTGTATACTGCTGGTTTTAATACCCGTCCCCGCATCCAATTGGCATCAGCGCTTTCATTGGGCATCACAAGCGAATGTGAGATCATTGATGTTGCCTTACAGGAGGTTTTACCCTCCTTGGAGGGTATTTTGGAGCGGCTAGAAGCGGTCAGCCCGGATGGGTTACAAATGTATGACATCCAGCAAGTGGACATTAACAGCCCCGCCTTGCAACAATTGGTGCGCAGCGCGGCCTATCGAATCCGCTTGGAAGACCAGACAGATCGAGAAGGCTTGCATGGGCGTGTGGAAGAACTGCTGGCAACAAAACGAATTGTCAAGGTCAAGGCACGCAAACGTGGACGCAAAGTCAGCTACGATATGCGTCCGATGATTTATGATCTCAAAGTGGATGAAAACGGTGACTTGCTCGCCCATATCGCATCTGGCGAACGGGGTAATCTGCATCCCAAAGAGGTGTTGGAGGAGTTGGGCCTAGGTGATGCTTATACCAGTATCCACCGCCAGAAGCTCTTCTTTGATGATTATTATGCCAAACTAGCCGCAGACCGGCGAGAAAACTAACATGATCCAGATCAACCAACCTGTTCAAGCTGCACTGGAAACCAACCAGCCTGTTGTTGTCCTAGAATCAACTGTCATCACGCATGGCCTGCCATATCCATCCAATGTCGAGGTGGCCCTTAAGATGGAAGCCGCTGTGCACGAGGCGGGTGCAATTCCGGCAACGATCGCCGTTCTCAAAGGTAAAGTCACCGTCGGCATCACAACGGATGACATTGAGCGTTTGGGCAACGCCCCCGTTGGAAGTGTACGCAAGTGTAGCCGCCGCGACCTGCCGATTACTGTTGGATTGCAAGAAGACGGCGCGACCACCGTCGCCGGAACGATGATTGTGGCCGACAAAGCAGGCATTGGTGTCTTTGCAACCGGGGGGATCGGCGGTGTCCACAGAGGGAACCCCTTCGATGTCTCGGCTGATCTGGTCGAATTGGGTCGGACACCAATAGCGGTGGTTTCTTCCGGTGCAAAGTCCATTCTTGATTTGCCTCTCACCCTGGAATATCTGGAAACGCAAGGTATCCCCGTGATAGGTTATCAGACACATACCTTACCTGCGTTTTATAACCGCAGTAGTGGCCTGCCTATTGATGCCTGTGTGGAAACGCCGCTACAAGCGGCACAAATTATCCAGGCTGCACATGATCTGGAAAGTCAGCACGGCATTTTAATTACTGTGCCCGTACCCCAGGAGTTTGAACTTGATGGTCAGATTGCCGAACAGGCCATCTCCCAGGCAGTTGAAGAAGCTGACAAGCAGGGAATCAACGGGAAGGAAGTGACTCCTTTCATCTTAGCACGAGTCGCTGAACTGACAGGTGATGAAAGCAAACGAGCGAACACAGCACTTCTGGTGAACAATGCCCAAATCGCTGCACAGATCGCAGTTGAATTAGCAGCCCATGCCTGACACACCTCGGTTGGTCGGTGCTGGCTCCATCTTTATTGATGACATTGTGTTGCCGGATGGCACGACTTATATGGGGCAGGTTGGTGGCGGTGTTACACATGCCTTGATGGGTGCTGCCATTTGGGGCGAATATCCGGGATTGTCGGCCTTTATTGGTACACGCTTGCCTGACTCACTGCTTCCTTTTTTGACCCAACATCTAAATTGCGACGGGCTTGTTCATTTGGAGCAGCTCCAAGCACGGGCCTGGCAGATCTTCGAGCATGACGGCAGACGCCATGAAATCCACCGCGTTGAGGCGATGGATGTGTTTGTCGCCGGGACTCGCCCACAGCATCTGCCCAATTCGTATCGATCTGCCCAGGCGTATTATTTACTCCAGGATTTTGACGGCATACGAGCTTGGACTCAGCAGGTCAATGGGATCCAACTCTGGGAACCCAATGCATTGGTGATGCTGCCGGAAAACCGAGATCAGTTTTGTGTCGCGCTGCGTGATTGCCAGCCGAACATCGTTTCTCCAAATCTACAAGAAGCCAGGATGATGTACGGAAATTTAGAGCCAGATGCGCTTGTAGATGCGCTCTTGCATGGTGGGGCACAGGGTGCAGCACTGCGTATGGGTGAACGGGGCTCGATTGTAGCCGATGACAACCGCCGCTATTACATCCCGGCTGTGCCCGTGGATCACATCATCGATCACACTGGAGCAGGGAACACCTACTGTGGCGGGCTGCTGGCTGGGTTGGTACAAGGCAAAGGCTTGCGGCATGCAGGTCAGATGGCAGCTGTTACGGCGTCCTTCTGCATTGAAACCATTGGCGTCGTAAACCCGGTGATGGTCACAGTCAGTGAGCGCGATGCCCGATTGAATAGGCTGGCATGATACAATCAGGTTAACCACTTGAATAAGGGACTGGGGACATGATCAACAAGCTGCTTGACAATCTGCCTGAACTTAAAACCATCATCGAGCCGTTTCAGATACGTTCGGTGCAACCCATCGAATTCACGCCGCTGGCGGACCGTCCACAAGCGCTTGCTGAGGCGGGATACAATCCATTCCTGCTGCGCTCTGATCAAGTTTTGATTGACCTCTTGACCGACAGTGGAACAGGTGCGCTGTCCGCACAACAATGGGCGGCAATGATCGCCAGTGATGAGTCCTATGCCGGGGCCAAGTCGTTTTATCGTTTTCAAGAGGCTGTCCAGGATATTACGGATTTCAAACATGTCATTCCCACACATCAAGGCCGTGCCGCCGAGCATATTCTGTTCAGCACTACGCTTAGCCCAGGACAGGTTGTGCCCAACAACACCCATTTCGATACCACTCGTGCCAACATTGAGGTTCTCAAAGGGGTGGCGCGTGATCTGGTCATTCCCGAAGGCCGACAACCCCAGACCATCCATTCCTTCAAGGGCAACATGGATTTGGATGCCCTCAAAAACACCATCGAAACAACAGGCGTAGATAACATCCCTTTTGTCATGCTGACCGTGACCAATAATTCCGGTGGTGGGCAGCCGGTCAGCTTGGCGAATATACGAGCCGTCAGTGAGCTTGTGCATAAATATGGTTTGATGTTGATACTTGATGCTTGCCGTTTTGCCGAAAATGCCTGGTTCATCAAACTGCGTGAAGATGGCTATGCAGACAAATCCCCAATCGAGATCGCCCGCCAGATGTTCAGTTACGCCGATGGCTGTATCATGAGTGCCAAAAAGGATGGGATGTCGAACATTGGTGGCTTCCTGGCGATTAATGACGATGAAATCGCGCTCAATGCCCGCAATATGCTCATCCTGACCGAAGGATTCCCGACCTATGGTGGATTGGCGGGCTATGATCTGGAAGCAGTTGCACGCGGTCTGTACGAAGCGCTGGATGAGAACTATTTGCGTTATCGCATTCGGTCAATTGAGTATCTTGCTGAGAAGATTACCGCCGCCAACGTGCCGATTGTCCAGCCTCCCGGTGGTCATGCTCTCTATATTGATGCCAGAGCGATGCTGCCCCATATCCCCGATGACCAGTATCCAGCGTGGTCGCTGAACAATGCGCTCTATCTGGTCGGCGGAATTCGGGGTGTCGAGATCGGTGGGGTCATGTTTGGTAAACAGCCCGACGGCACAGAGCAGCCAGCATCGATGGACTTGGTACGGCTGGCCTTTCCACGCCGGGTCTATACACAGAGCCACGTCGATTATTTAGCTGAGATTATCCTGACAATCAACAAGCGTCGTGCATGGGTCAAAGGTCATCGCATCGTCTGGCAAGCCCCCGTCTTGCGCCACTTTACCATCAAAATGGAGCCAGTGGACTAAGTATCTATCCGAGAAAGCAAAAAGGTCTTGAGGAAAAAGAGGGAACTCGTTGAAGTTGGGCATCATACCCAGAAACCCAGGCATGTCGACTCCTTTCAAATTCCCTCCCCCCCTTCCAGCCTCTGCGTCAAAAATCCATCCACCTCGCGCTCCTAAAATATAGAACGCATGTTCTCTAAAATACTCTGTTCTATGCTATAATAAAAACATCTGTTCATATCAGCTAACCCCGAATATCATGTCTCGCCCTCCCTTGCACGGCAACATCACCCTGTATACCTGGAAACGTCAGCGCCAACTGGAAAAATTGCCCCAATTGCCGCCGAAAAAAGTTGTGTGGCGGCGGCAACAAAAGGAATATGAAAAAGAGAACGAAAATAACGAAAACGAAGAAGCAGGCACCTACCAGGTCGCTCACCCCCTGGCAGGCAGACTGCGAAACAGCCTGGGATCTAGAAAATGATTTTTCGGATAGGTTCTAAGTATCTATCCGAGAAAGCAAAAAGGTCTTGAAGAAAAAGGGGGAACTTGTTGAAATTGGGGTCAACAAACATCATACCCAGAAACCCAAGCATGTCGACTCCTTTCAAATTCCCTCCCCCCCTTCCAGCCCCTGCGTCAAAAATCCATCCAACCTCGCACCCAACCAAACCCACCAAGTCGCTCACCCCCTGGGATTCGGATAGGTTCTAAATCCAACCGGCTTGCAGCCAACCTACACAGTGACAGACGCTCACAGTGGGTGGTGTTCTGTTTCTTATAGACTACTCATCTTTACCGGAACCACGCCCAAAGCCCCTAGATTGAGTAGGGTGCGAAACGACGTATACGGGTCTTCAAGAGCAACAACAACGTCGTGTATTCCTGCAAAGACCATCTGATCTGGTGTTCTCAATATTGGCGCAAGGTCTTGGTGAATGGTATGAATGCCCGTCTGAAAGAGATCATTCAAGAAGTGGCTGATGAATTGCGCTGTGAAGTCGTAGAACTTGAAGTGCTGGCCGACCCTGTTCATGTGCTATGCGAGGTTGCCCCACAGTTTGGCATCCATCGCATTGAAGATCAAAAGGGTGTGTAGATGCCACGTTCAACACCTTCATTCGTGCTTGGGCTGCCGCTGCGAGTTGAACCGCAGGCGGAGAAAAACCTGCAAGCCCGCCTGGACGAGAGCTTGTGACGCTTGGTTTTACTGCGCCAGTCGAAAGCCTATCAATCTGCTCGCAGCCTGCCACGTTAAGACAAACGCCGTTCCAAGCGGGGAGTATGACCTCCATCACGACGCGGCACGGTGGCTCGGCGACCCGCGCTTTCAAGGCGATGCAGCAGTATGCATTCGGCCAGCGTGGACGACCCCGTTTCCTCGATTCAGTCGAGGGCAAGACTAACACCAGCGGTATCCGTCGGCAGGAGGATTGTGTGGTTTAGAAAGGGCTGGACATCGGCCCCTCGACAATTGCCGGTGTGGGAGAGACCGATGCCTTTCTCAAGCAGTTCTGCGCTGAATTAGCATCACGCCAGACATGGCGTTTGCAACCCAAACTGGATCGGCAGTGTCGTGCCAACACCCCAGATGGCACGATCAAACCCGGCAAGAAGACATGGCGCACTTCAGGGCGTCAACGCAAGACGCGCCCAAAGTTGCATGAACTTGATCGCAAGCAAGCAGCCCATCGCCGCAGTCTGGCACGGCAAGTTGGTCAATCAGATTATGCGGATGGGGGCTGTCGTTCAGTGGGGGCTGTTGGTTGAGCAATTGCGACGCAAGGCTGAGAGTGCTGGCTTGGACGACGACACTGAGCCAGACCCGTCATAACTGTGGCGCGGTGGTGAAGAAGCCCAACGCGATCTGTACAGTGCTTTTTTGGCGATGGGTGTGGAGGGCAAGACGCTCAACGTGGATCATGCCAGGGCAGTATGGTCGGGTGTGGACACGCTCCTCCGGGGGCGTTGAGCGGAATGGAACCAACGAGAGAAGGGCCTTTGCCCGCAAGCTTCGGGCTATCCTGGAGTCAGAGTGGGTCGCCCGTGTAAGCTTGTCCGAACTCGCGTCAGCCTGCGGATGGTGTACTGTACCCAACCGGGAGAGCCGCAGAGCGCACGATGGATGTTAAGAACCCCCTTGCTTTAGCTATGGGGAGTTGTCAGAAAGTGTTTAACGTGCGACTTCGTTGCGTTCACGCAGATAGTAAATCATATCTTGCTCAACAGTCGGCGCGCCCAGCTCATTAAGCATTGCCAACGTCTGTGCACGATTATCCACACCAGATAGGACAACATGCATGAGCGTTTCATCCACCCGTTGGATATAGCGGCTGCCGCTGGCAGAATAGAAGGTGAAGGTGCCATGTAGCTCAGACTCGGTCAGATTGTTGATGTAATCGCGCACATCCCGTTCGGTCTGCTCCCATTTGGTCTGGACTGCTAACGGGGTCCGGAAATCAGACGTCTTGTGGAGTGATTGCGGCGATTCGCCACGCAACCGCCGGAACCACATCCATTCGTTGCTCATGGCGTGAACAACCTGGGCATGGACAGACCCCCAGGAATAATTCAGAGAGCGCTCGAATTCTTCTTGAGTCAACCGCAGTACACATTCCCAGACCAAGTGGTGCGCCCAGTAGTTATAATCATATAATGTGCGGATGAGATCAAGTGTCATGCGAATGCCTCCATGGATTTACCTTATATATAGATCATAGCATAATCGGGGGGGCAAATAAAAAATTCGGAGGAATGGTGAATTTTGTGGGTAGAACTTGACATCAGGTACACTCAGGCTGTATCGACTGTTGACCAACCTACTTGGAAACTGTTTTGGCTGCCATTTCCCCTGTTTTCCGCCGCCGTTTTTTCTTCCGCAGTGGCAGCACGATCCCGCCCGCAAGCTGTATCCATCGAGTTCTTTCCACCCCGGACGCCCCACACTTTTGTATGTCCTTGTTTTTCTCCACTCCCAAAATCGGCTCAGAATTTATTAAACGCACAGTTTTGGTTATAATGAGGGGCATCTTGAGTTAAGCAATTGGAAATTTGTTATGTCAGATGAGTTCATTGGGCAATCATTGGGCAATTATGAGATACTCGACATTATTGCCAAAGGCGGTATGTCTACGGTATATCGCGCCCGCCAGACTACCGTTGGGCGTGATGTTGCCATCAAAATTTTGCCCCGCCAGTTTACCCATGATGATACGTTCTTTGAGCGTTTTTATCGTGAAGTTGAGGTCATCGCTGGTTTACAACATCCTCACATCTTGCCTGTATATGATTTTGGCGAAGTAGAGGACAGCCCGTATATCGTCATGGCTTATTTAAATGGCGGCACGCTGGCGGATATCATGGCCCAAGGGCCGCTTGACCTCCAAGAAGCAGGGCGGTTGGTTGAACAGATTGCCAGTGCGCTTGAATTTGCTCACTCAAAGGGGATTGTCCACCGCGATTTGAAGCCCAGCAACGTACTGCTTGATGAACAACATAATGCCTATCTTGCCGATTTTGGTCTCGCCCGAATCCTGGAAAAAAGTTCGGAGATTACAGGGACCGCTATCCTGGGAACGCCGACTTACATGGCTCCTGAACAGGCGAATGGCCTCAACCTGACACCCTCTGTTGATGTTTATGCGTTGGGTGTAACCATTTATCAAATGTTGGCAGGGCGTGTACCCTATGAGGCCCCGACGCCGTTTGGTGTTTTGCTTGCTCATGCCAACGAGCCCGTCCCGGATATTCTTGGCCTTCGGCCTGATCTGAACAATAGCACGCAAATCGTGATTGATAAATCGATGGCGAAACGTGCCGAAGAACGGTATGCGACCCCAAGTGCGGTGGCCCATGGGCTGCGCGAAGCGCTACATAGCGCAACTCAAGAAACACAAGTCATTGTACAAGAAACGCAAACCCATGAACCCGCTATCATCATGACCAACATGCTGCAGCAGGTGATCTTCGTCGATAACGATTGCCTCAAACTGCTCAAAATCCACCACACCGAGGCTCGTAACATCATTGGCAAGCCCATAACCGATGTCTTAGGTCTTGATCCCGACATCGCCGAAGAATTGTTTTATCAGGTGACGGAAACGGGCGCTGTTCGTGATGTTGAATTCGACATCCTGAATGCACATGGCAACCCTATTCGCGTTCATTGTCGTGCCATCGCAACGAAAGACGACAAAGGGTCTTTCGTTGGCGCGGATATTACACTGAAGCCTGTGGTGCCAACGGGTGGATCCAGAAGTGGTGATTCGTTTATGACCAATGAAGTCCTCTCATCTAACGAGGAAACACTGCTGCAAACCTATTTCAAAGCCCATATGGAAAGTCTTCATCGTCAGGTGGTTCGTATCGGTGGAAAGCGCCTCGGCAAGAACCTGGAACAGATTGTCAATGAAACCGCAGAGCGCAACGTTTGGCCTGTGCATATGACCAATGGCAAGATCACAATGGAACTCAACCGCACTGACGCCGATGTCTATCGAGCACTAATGGCAAAGGCCATTACCTATGCGGTTGAGTTAATTGGCCGTAAGTTGGTAGTGCGCAGTATGCAGAAAGTTGAAAGTGAGTTACCGTCTCCTGTTCGTCAATTGGTCAACGCTCTCATGCTTGATGATCTTATCAATAGCATACTTTAATGAACTTATTGCAGAAAGAGAGCCTTATGAATGTAGGTGACCTGGACTTAGCGTTGGATGTTGTTTTGATTGTGGCGGGAACTATCGTTCTCGGTTTTGCCCACTTGCCTGCTACCGTTGGCGGCCGTGTCTTTGATATTGATGGACCAACCAACAGTTTTTCATTCACCGCCTACAGGGATACATTCTTGATTCCCCTACCCATGCCAGATTTGATTCCAGGCTTGCATCCAGTCCTCGCCTGTACTGACCACTTTCTGCCCTGCTCGAATCTCTACCCCGTGTCGCCCTTTAAAATCAGCCAATTTATCGACTTGATCGACCTCAATAGTAATTTGGGCTGGGCTGGATAAGATATAAGGTTCGACAGCTTTTAAATTTTGAAGTGCTTCTCGTGCCCCATCCTCAATCATCTGCCTAGCACGGACGGGTGGAATCTGTCGGGCTGAATAGCGGGTTAACCCCTTCTTCACGGCGACTGTTGTGACGCTCTGCTACGACTAGAAGTCGTGCAGCTTCTACAGCACGCATGAGTTAGCTACCTCTACGTTATGCTGTACAGACCCGTCCGATCTGGTTCTTGCCTGTCGTCTGAGCCTATTCTGCTTCTGTACGACAAGTAGAGTGTACCACAAAATCGCCTAACCGCCACCCTTGAAATGGTGCGGCTTGCGGCGGGCTAAAGCCCATTTCTGTCAAACCAGTGCCCAATAAGGTTTTTGATTCTCGACAGACAGCTTCATCACCTGTTACCAGCAAAATCGGAACACCATGGGAGCCACACAAGGCCGCATTGACACCCACTTCACCGACCAAATTGTCGTTGAACCACAAATTGTGCCATTTGACTGTTGAGATCGTGTGGCACAAAACGCCGTCTTCCGTATTATTACGGGCGTGCATCCCCACCAGCAAGCATCACAACCTTCTTCCAACATTTCCGTATAACGTGACCAAGGGTGATGGGCGACCCATTCGCAGTGAGGATCAAGCAGTTCTGGCACAAATGAGTTGAACGACCAATCCCCACCTGCACCATGACAGTCAACTGCCACGATTTCGGTAACACCTGCGGCCTTTGCGCCACGAATAGCCGCATTGATCTCTTCTGTATAAAGTCGACGTCCTTCTTCGTACATCGCTTCGCCGCCTGTCACCTGACTCCAGGTGACAATACCACTAACGCCCTCCATAGAAAATTAGCGCGGGGACCCCATCGACCCTTCGGTTCGCCTTGAGCGGGGTGGGGAAGCGCTTTACTCCTTTCTTACTAAACGAATGATTGTTTCTCTCAGAAGAACGTGCTATAATTTGTTTACTATGACTAATCGGACGCGACATGCTCATGATAACATCAACTCGCATCTGGTATGGTGTCCAAAGTATCGGCGACCTGTGTTGGCAGGCGATGTTGGTCATAGACTTTCTGAGTTGATCCCCCCAATCGTTGAAGAATTGGAAGGAAGCGTGTTGAACTTGACAGTTCAAGATGACCACGTTCACCTGTTGGCCTCGTTTTCTCCAACGATGGCAATTCACCCAATCATGCACAGGGTTAAGGGTGCAACTGCCTATCAATTGAGGAAAGAATTCCCGCATCTGAAGTGGCGTTTGCCCTCTTTGTGGCCTCGTTCCTACTACGCTGGAACTGCTGGTCATGTATCGACTGAAACAATTCAGCGATAGATTGACGAGCAAAAGGGTCAGTCGATGATAGGTACACTGAAGTACCGACTGTACCCAACAGAAGAACAGCAAGAGACATTGAGCGAAATTCTGCGCCTGTCCTGTTGGGTCTACAACCGATCTCTGGCTTATCGTCGTAAAGGGTGGCAGGGATCGCGGTACAGTGTGACCGACAACGAACAGTCGGCGATGTGGAACCAATGGCGCAACGAGGAACCGGAAGATAACCCGCTTCGCCTGGTCAATATGAGCGCAGGGCAACAGGTCTTGTGGCGGTTGGATAAAGCCTACCGTGAGTTCATGCAAGGCAAGCGTGGACGACCCAGATTTAAGAATTGGAGACGGTTCGATAGCGTGACCTACAAACCGGGCGATGGTGCGGGTCTCAAAGACGGCAAACTGCGTGTGCAGAATGTCGGCTTGATTTCGGTTAAGCCCGGTGCCTGATGGCAAACTCAAGAACATCCTCATCCTGCGCAAGCCTTCTGGCTGGTATGTCTGCCTCCAGGTTGAAAGCGAAACGGTAGAACCCCAACCCTCCCAAGAACCACCTGTTGGCATCGACGTGGGTATGCATCACGCGCTGGGTCTGAGTGATGGTACGGTCATAGACAGTCCTCAGGATCTCAAGGCTGCGCTGGTGCGCCTGCGCAAATTGCAGCGCAAAGTTGCCCGCCGTAAGAAAGGCAGTCAGCGCCGCCGTAAAGCGGTACATCAACTGGTTAACGCCTACGGTCTGATTGCGATTGAAAACCTGAACCTCAGTTTTATGCTGCGCAATGGCACCCTCTCCCGTGCTGCGCACGATGTTGCATTGGGTATCTGCTACGAAATTCTCGACTACCAGGCTATCGAGGCCGGGGTTGAGGTCGTAAAAGTTTATCCCAAGAACCCGTCGCAACAATGCAACGGGTGTGGTGCGATGGTGAAAAAAGGCTTGCGTGTTCGGACGCATCAGTGTCCTGACTGTGGCTTCACGGCGGATCGAGACGTGAATGCCGCACTGCATATTCTTGATCTCGGATGGGTCGGACTTTCATCAGTCCGCTGCATCCGTCAGGCGACAAGGGAGTGCGTTGGCACATGCGGAGCCTGAGAAGCGCCCCCGAACCGAAGGTTCGCCCTTTCAGTTCGCCGAACCTTGTGTTCGCTTTATCCGGGTGAGCCGTCACAATCAGTACACGCATTGTTTCGCTTCCTTTCGCTTATTCAACGATGCGCCAGATGTCTAACCCGGTGTCACAGCCAACAACTAGCGTTGTGCCGTCGTCACTCAGCCGAACCATATCGGGCACTCGGTTACAGTCACGATAGGTTCCAAGTTCATGTCGCTCGCCTGTGACAACATCCCAAGCCACGATAATCGGCTCATCTTGAATCACTGCACCCAGGACGACATCAGCATCGCGGCTGACGAAAAAATACTGCACATATTCACCGTTCAACGGTGCAACGACGATGTTTTCACCCGTTTCAAAGCTAAGCAAGTTGACATCATCGGATGCCGGATTGCGCCAGGTGAGGTGCGAGCCAGCAGCATTCATTTGACCGAAAACCGCTGGGCCATTTTTAACCAGGGCTTGAGCAGTGACTTCGCCCCTTTGCAAATCCCAACGTTTAACCACGCCATCCGACGAGGAGGTGACGGCAATAGGTGGCTCAATCCGGCCGATACGGATGAAAGCCTCGGGGTCATTGGATGGATTATAGGGATAAATAATCGCAGATCCAGCGTTTGGCCTGAACTGGTAAACAACCTGTTCACCGCTGATCATGATAGCTTCTGCCCAGATGTGGCCTGATTCATCATACCAAACCGTAAGGGGGGTGCTGTTGGTAGGCAGATCGATTACTCTGGTATTTTGCTCAAATATCATAAATTTTTCTAGGTAAAGAAATAATGCGATAATTTTATTGTCGTGCCTGGTAATTTCCATGTCAATAATTGTAGGCATTGTCATTTTGTCGTGCTTTGTTGCTATTGGTAAAAGGTCCGCCTGATGGTCATTCGTACTAAATTGGACAATAGCCCCCCCTGTGTTTATGAGCAGCGTAAGGTTGCCGTTTTCGTTGATGGCAAACCAACCAGTATCGAACTGACCTACTTCATCAACATAATCTACGAAATCGATCTGAGCGACCGACTGCAACTGTGTCGCATTATCTGCTGTGATGACAGGCCATGAGTGGTCTTCTTGCGCAGATGTTGGTAGGCTAATTGCGAGGATGCTGAGAAGGGTGATGCTTCCCCAAATACCAAGTGATTGATGTGATAGAGTATCTTGTACGGAACCTGGATGCGCCTGAAAACAAAATCCAATGATCTTTGTTATCAACTGAACGATATCCACCCCACAAAAATGAAAACATCCAACTATTTCCTTTAACTCAACTTGCATTTGTGCTACCCTAATTATCATCATGCCGATCAGAAAAATAGAACAGTGACTCCTCAAGAAATTGAACGCATTCTAGACCGTGTGTTGCTCAGCGTGGACAAGCCAGGGCGCTATGTCGGCGGTGAATACAATAGTGTAACCAAAAACTGGGAAGCGATGGACGTGAAGGTGGCACTGGCCTTCCCAGATATTTACGACTTGGGTATGTCGAACCTGGGCCTCCTACTGCTTTATGAGCAGATCAACAATCAGCCGGACATGTTGGCAGAACGGGTTTATTCACCTTGGACGGATATGGAAGCCGTCATGCGTGAGCGCAACATGCCACTTTATTCGCTTGAAACCAAACACAGTATCCACAATTTTGACCTGTTGGGTATCAGCATTCCTTATGAGCAATTGTACACCAATGTCCTGAATTTGATCGACTTGGCGGGGATGCCTATCCGCAGTCAAGACCGCGATGCGGGCAACTTCCCCCTCATCATTGCTGGCGGACATGCCTGCTACAACCCGGAGCCAATGGTCGATTTTATTGACGCCTTTGTGATTGGTGAGGGCGAGGAGATCATCGTTGAGGTTGCTCGTTTGGTTCAGTCCATGCGCGGTAGCAGCCGGGGCGAACTGCTACGGGCCGTTGCCCATATCCAGGGGATGTATGTCCCCCGCTTCTATGATGTAACATATCATGAAGACGGTACGGTTGACTGCATCAAATCAAACACGCCGGAAGCCCCAGAAAAGGTCCTTAAGCGAATTGTGCCTGTTCTGCCAAAGCCTTTCACTCGCTTCCTGATTCCCAACATCGATACAGTGCATAATCGGGCACCCATCGAGATTATGCGTGGCTGCACACGGGGCTGTCGCTTCTGTCATGCCGGGATGATTACTCGCCCGGTGCGCGAACGCCCTGTCAATGAGGTTATGTCAGCGATAGAAGAGATTGTGGAAAATACCGGATTCGAGGAGATCAGCTTGCTCAGTTTGTCATCCTCAGATTACGTTTATGTCCATGAACTGACGGAAGCTGTCCAAAAAAAATACAAGAACACCGGCCTCAGCTTGAGCTTGCCTAGCTTGCGGATTGAATCTTTCAGTGCGGAACTGCTGGATCGGCTAGGGGATACGCGGCGTGGTGGTTTCACCTTCGCACCGGAAGCCGCAACTGAACGGATGCGTAATCTGATTAACAAGTACGTGCCTGACGAACAGGTACTCCAAACGGCGCGTGAAGTCTATTCTCAGGGGTGGCGTACCATCAAATTCTATTTCATGATCGGACATCCTGATGAGACACTGGAAGATGTACAAGCCATTATTGATTTGTGTCAGGCGGTGTTGGCGGAGGGGCGCAAGGTGTTGGGGATGAAAGCCAACGTCAATGTTGGGGTCAGCACCTTTATTCCTAAACCGCACACACCATTCCAATGGGTTCCCCAGGATACCCATGAGCAGGTCAACCTGAAACACAAGATGCTCAAGAGTCAGATCCGTGGGGAGGGCTTACATCTGCGTTGGAATCATATTGAGAGCAGCGAATTTGAGGGGTGGCTCAGCCGAGGGGATCGTCGTTTAGCACAGGTGGTTGAACGGGCATGGCAACTGGGCTGTAAATTCGATGCCTGGATGGATCACCACAATCATGATGCCTGGTTGCAGGCGTTTGAGGAAAGTGGCCTAGACCCAACGTTCTACACGCACCGCGAGCGCGGGCTCGATGAGGTGTTCCCCTGGGATCACCTCGATGTTGCTGTTCACAAAAAGTTCCTGCGCGACGACTACCTCATGAGCATCAATGGCGAGACCCGTGTTGATTGCCGTGATAAATGCTTCGCCTGCGGCATTCTGCCCAAGTTCAAGGATATTCGTGCTGAAACGGAGAAGATGGCCTGGGAGTGCCCGCCTGTCAAATCGATTGACCAGCGCAAACGAGAACACGCTGAACGGGGCGCCAACGTGACGCTTGTCAATTAAGATGCCAGCAACCTTATATCGTCCTATCGGTCTTAAAGAGTTGCGTCTGATTCTACAAGCAGACTTGCGGGCGTTCCCGCCTCGCCTGGAGCATCAACCTATCTTCTATCCTGTTCTTAATTTTGAGTATGCAGAGCAAATTGCCCGCGATTGGAATACTAAAGACCCGGTATCCGATTATGTCGGCTTTGTCACAGCTTTTGATGTTGATGCCGATTATCTCAGCCAATTCGAGCCACAAGCTGTTGGTACAAAGACTCATCAAGAATTGTGGGTTCCAGCGGCGCAACTTGATGAGTTTAACCAACATATTCGAGGCAAGATCAGGATCAAGGCCGTTTACTATGGGAACCTGTTTACTGGTGAGCGACTGAGCCTTGATCAATGGCGAACCTGATTAAACTTAGAGGGTTGTCTACTTTCATGCATCATCATACTCATCAGCCTCCTTTTATCGCTCCTGACTTTGGCAGCATGGTCTGGATGGTCTGAACGGCTCCAATTTGGGGAGTGGGGAAAAGCAAGGGCATACAAAATCGTGAGTCGGCAGGGGAGGAAGAACTGGATGGATACAGCATGTTGCCGCCGCCGCAGAAGAAAAAAGGCGGCGGCAACGCGGAAAACCGGCGAAAGAACCGGCGGGACGTGCTGGGAAATGGCGAGACATGGTAGCAAAAGCGATCTCCAAAACAGTCGATACAGCCTTAGTGTATATGAAAAAGAGTTGATTTGGGAGAACACATCGCAGAACGCACGTTCTATATTCGGGCGCTCCAAATTATCAAGTTCTATCCACTCTGATTGAGCGTGAAGCCTTTGAACGCCCATCTTCTCAAGCTGACTGAATAGTGTTTCGATGGTCGGTCGAAACTCACGGATCAAGCAAGCATCTTCAGGCGTGTTGTGCCGTTGTTTGGGAATGAGACGAATGTGTCCATAAATGTAAGCCAGTTGTTGATCCTGGTCACTGCTATAGCCCTTGTCTGCCACCACCTGGCTACCCGCAGGTCAATCGACCAGTAAGGATTGAAGGGAACCCGTTCGTCCCAACAAGCCGGTAAGAGGTCAAAGGAGACAGGAATACCGTGTGCATCACACACCAAATGCAACGGCCAGCCGAAGAAATGCTCATCCTTGCTGGCGCAATAACCGTAGAAATCGCGCCCCTGCAACTTGCGACTACGGCGGGCACGCGCCCGCTTACAGACGGGGATTGGCATGGTGTCGATGATGAAAATGCCCCCTTCAGCCAGCACTTGAGTAAGCGCTTCCAACACCAGTGCCAGCACCGCTTTGAGTGCGTGCAGACGCCGATTGAAGTGCGAAATACTGAAGCGTCCGATGTACCCGGTCTAATGTAGGACGCTCAAGGCACGCTCATGATGGTTCTGAAACTGCTGTGCCGATACCACCGCCACCGTCAGGATTTCGCTGGTGGTCAACCGGGCACGACTATCTTGGCTAATCTGCATCGCCTGCAACATATCATCAATCACCACATAAATTGTTACAATCGCATCGGCGTTCATGTGATCTCCTCGTCAGATGGTTTTGGATTAATTCATTCTAACGAGATTTCTTTGAACGCCCTCAACTAGCAATCAAGGTGTTCTATCCATAAAATTCCCCACTTCCCCAATTCGATGCTCCTGTGGGGATTGCAATCCTGTTGGTATAATGCAGCCTTCATTTAGCAGGAGGCGATGAATGCGAATTCGGGTTGAAGGTGGACATCCACTCGGTGGGCAGTATCAACCATCGGGCAACGCCAATGCTGCCATTGCGCTGATGGCAGCCTCCCTCCTCACCAGTGAGGAGAGCATCATACAAAATGTACCAGATACCACCACCATACGCTCTATGATCGCCATTGCGGGGCGGTTGGGCGCAATCTTGGAGTATGGCGAAGACAAAACACTCATCCTCAAGACCGAGCAGATTACACAACGCACCATCTCCAACAACGAAATGAGCGAATACGTTGGGGCATTGCTCTATCTCGCGCCGATTTTAGTCCGGCGGCAGTATGCCCGTCTGGAGATCAACTTCCCCTTGCACCGCATCCGCACCCACCTGGAAGCGATGCGTGATCTGGGGATTGATGTTGTGACGAGCCACCAAGCAGTTGAGTGTCGCGCTGCTACCTGGGAATATAAAGACATCATCCTATCCCAGACCAGTGTCACAGCAACGGCAATCGTCATGATGCTAGCGGCTTGCTTCGGTCAAGAGACGATAGTCCATAATGTGGCCTCGGAACCTCATGTGCAGGAATTAGCGCATATGCTGGAACGTATGGGCGCGCAGGTACACGGTGTTGGTTCTAATGTTGTCCGTGTCTTCGGCAAGCCGGAGTTGCACGGCGTCCAGGTCGAGGTCGGGCCGGATCATATCGAGACGGCCAGCATCGCCGCGATTGCTGCTGTTTCTGGCGGACGCCTTCAAATCGAAGGGACGCGCCGTAAAGACCTGCGTATGATCGATAAAATTTATCGCCGGCTCGGTGTTCAGATGGATGTTGACGAAACGGCTGTCTTTATCCCCAAACATAGCGAATTGACTCTGGCAAACCGGGAAGAAGATGTTGATTCGAGCATTGAGACCTTACCCTGGCCTGGTTTCCCCTCTGATTTAGTAGCAGTGGCAACTATCATAGCAACCCAGGCACGGGGCAGTGCCTTAATCCACGAAAAATTGTTTGATAATCGCCTGCTCTTCATTGATAAGCTCAACGCGATGGGCGCACAAATCGTCTTGTGTGATCCGCACCGTGCTATTGTGGTTGGGCCTTCACCACTCTCTGCAATCTACATGGATTCGCCCGATGTCCGCACCGGACTGGGCATGTTAGGGGCGGGGTTGGTCGCCAAGGGTGAATCGATCATTGACAATGCACAAGCCTTAAGCCGTAACTTTGATGGGGTTATCCGCAAGCTGCAAAAAGTGGGCGCCCATATCACCATTGAGTCTGCCCTATGAACGAAGCCAGCGCACAATTCATCAACGTTGATGGCTTAAAGACGGCCTATGTCTGCGCTGGTGAGGGGGACGATCAGGTGGTTCTTATGCTGCATGGTTGGGGCGCTTCGATCCAGTTGATGCAGCCGCTGGCTGCGCAACTTGTCAAGTACAATTTTCGTGTCTATGCTTTGGATTTGCCCAGTTTCGGCCAAACATCAGAACCACCTGCTCCCTGGACAGTCCATGATTATGCTAACTTTGTGCTGAATTGGGCCGATGCATTGCAACTGGACACCTTCTATCTTTTTGGGCATTCATTTGGTGGCCGGCTTGGTTTGGTCCTGGGTGCGGAACACAGTCACCGTATCCAGAAGATGGTCCTGGCGGATAGTGCGGGCATCCGGTCTAAATCACCCATCGTTTTGCATTGGCGGCAGTCGCTCTATAAGTTTATACGCAACAGCCTGCGAACCCTTGGGGTGGGTCAGGTGGCAAATCGATTGCAATCCTGGTACACCAACCAATATGGTTCTGAGGATTATAAGCAGGCAAGTGATGTCATGCGCCAAACGTTTATCAATGTGGTCAATCATGATTTGACCGAAACGGCTACAAAAGTACAATGCCCGACCTTGCTCCTCTGGGGCGACCAGGATCAGGACACGCCTTTATGGCAGGGGCAGTTGCTGGAAGAACTGATCCCTGATGCCGGATTAGTCGTGTATGAGGGTGCAGGGCATTACAGCTATTTGGATCGCCTCTACGACGCTGCCCATGTGATCCAATTCTTTTTCAAGCAATGAGATCGCTGAATTTTGTGGATAGAACTAGTCGGGCCAAGGCACAACTGCACGCGCTTCCAATTAGGAGTGTGTTGGCTTCTGAACCCGGAACACATGTTCACCCAAATGAGCTACTTGTTAGGTACACGGAGGTTGAATCTGTATGAAGCTGCTGTTTATCAACCCAATCCGGTGCTCGCTTTTGCTACAATTTCCCACCGTTTCTCTCTGTTGCCGCCATTTTTTCTTCAGCAGCAGTGGCGGCAACAAGCATGAAGTTACGATGTTGCCCGGAACCTACCATCATAAGCCTGGTGGTACAAAATCCCAACACGAGTCATACTGAATGCAATAAAAGTCAAGAGATCGAATGACTCTTGGTGTTCTAGTGCTGTTGCGTGTGGTGCGCACTGCCGCTTGAGCGAAGCAATGACCTGATCTTACAACCGAATCCCTCGTGTGTCCGTAGAGACAGGTAGACAGACAGCAGGATGCGATTGTTGTACCAGACGTGGTTCAAAGCCTCATGGGTGATTTTCTCTTAGATGTTCTGGGATGGGTAGTCGTTTCCTGTGCTTTGTCACTGTTTTTTGTTGGAGTGTTGACGCTATGGCTTATGAACCAGTATCGAAACATGGCTGAACCTGATCTGGCCAAGATCAAAGCCAACTATGAACAATTAAGTCGGTCAAATCCTGACCTCAAACATGAAGGTGTTATTCGTAAGATCATCCATCGAGAGGCGCTCAAAGCTGGGGTTGTGGGGGCAATGACCAGCTTTGGTGGCTTTTATACTCTACCCATTGCGCTGCCTGTTGATGTGCTGCTTTCAACTCGAATCCAAGCCACGTTGGTGGATTTTATCGCTGATGTCTATGGGCAAGAAGGTCAACAAGATGAAATGGAAGCCCGCATTCGCCGTTATATTATTTCGTCAGGTGGGGTAACCGTTTCAGGTCGGACATCCAAATGGCTGACTCGTTATGTCTTGCGTTTAAGTGGCAAGTCATTTGCCAAGCTCGTTCCCTTCTTTGGGGCATTTGTGGGCTTCGCAGTCAATTACGCTTTCACACAGGCGTCCGGCAATCTTGCTCTGCGTTGGTATTCCAAACAGCTTGCCCAGGATGGTCAGATCATCATTTCCGAATGATTTCGCCTTTTCCCCCTGGTGACTTTGCGTACAATGGGTGAAGGCGAACCAGGATAGGAATTGATGACGCTACTGACACTTGTTGTCCTCATCTGGTTGGGGGGGACGTTCATCCGAATTTACAGACAGGCCCGCTATTTCCAGATTGAGGAATACAAACCGAACCGCTATCTGCGCTGGTGGCTGCACAGTCGAGAGCGTGTCATCCCAACACGTACACTGATGGTGACTGTTGTGGGGGTTGGGCTGGCATTCTTGATGGGGGAGGCACCAGATTCCGTTCTGCCAGTGGTGATCGCGCTGCTGGCGACGATTGTCGCCGTCTGGCCACCAGATGAGGGCGAAATCAAGAAAGCGTTTCGCCCGACCCAGCGTGCTATACGGATGTTGGCTGCGGCTTTTATTGCCGTGACGCCCGGCTCAGTCGTTTTGGTGTTGCTGATTTTGCTCCAGGTCGAGTCGTTGGAGTTCGGCGTCATCGTCACGATGGGAACGGGGCTGTTATTCTATCTGGTTGCGCCCTTGATCCTGGTCGCTGGTAGTTTGCTGATGCTCCCCATCGAGTCTATCATCCGCAAGCGCTATCTTCACCATGCCCGCAACACCATGCGAGCGATCAACCCCAAAGTCATTGGCATCACGGGCAGTTATGGTAAAACGACAACCAAGAATTTCGTGGCGGACATATTGAATAGCCGCTATAAAGTCTATGCGACGCCTAAAAGCTACAATACGATGATGGGTGTGTGCCTGGCTATCAACAATCATATGGCGAATGACTACAGCACAGAATACTTTGTGGTCGAGATGGGGGCCTATATCCAAGGGGAGATTGCCCGAATCGCTGATCTCACACCGCCACAGATTTCAATTGTGACGGAGGTCGGCCCCCAGCATCTCGAACGCTTTGGCGATGTTGAAACGATAGCAACTGCTAAGTATGAAATCATCAAGGCGTTGCCACCTGATGGGCTGGGTGTCTTCAACTGGGATAACCCTTATGTGCGTCAAATGTATGAACGCGGCTACCCGTCGAATCGGATCGCGGTTAGCAAAATGCTTGCACCTGATGATGTCACTGCCCCACGCCTGATTGCCTCTGATATTCGGGAAACGCTTGATGGCCTCTCATTTACTATCACTGATAGACAGACTGGCAAGTCCGAACAGATCACGACGCTCGTTGTTGGTGAACACAACGTCACTAATATTCTGCTGGCGACTGCTGTAGCGCTTCATGAGGGTATGAGATTGCAAGATGTTGCATTCTGCATCCGTACGTTGCGTCCCGCCGAGAGCCGTCTTGCCAGCCACACTACACGGGAGGGCATAACCATCATCAACGATGCTTACAGTGCCAACCCAACAGGGGCTGTAAGCGCCCTGAAAGTATTGGGGTTACATGACAGGGGCAAGCGGCTCCTCATTACACCAGGCATGGTCGAACTGGGTGACTTGCATGAACCAGAGAATCACAAACTAGGGCAGATTGCTGCTGAATATGCGACGGATGTGATTCTGGTCGGTAAAGATCAAACACGCCCTATCAAAGCAGGTTTGGAAGCAGGGGCCTTCCCAGCAGAAAAACTGCATGTTGTTGATGAGCTACGCGAGGCTGTCACCTGGTATCAGAACAACCTCAAGCCAGGAGATACAGTTCTCTTTCTAAACGACTTGCCGGATACCTATTAATTCAGGCCCTGCTTTGCATCTTTTGCCACTCTATAACCTAATATTGGACAGGCTGAACTCAGCCTTCTATACATTGGAGGAGCTTACACGCTTCAGGAAAAGACACTTAGCCTTGATCGTTTGCCAAATCGACTTTTCGATATATTCGCCCTAATGCCATCGTGATATGCAACGATGGGATCCTGATTTCACTTTGCAACCCTGTAACCGACTGATAGAGCCATTGACCAGACCCTTGCCGAATATAACTATCTATTCTGGCTTCATTTTGGGCAACCAGCAGATAAGCAACCAGGCTATCAATGGTAGTGTATTCTGCTAGCTTTTCACTGTAATCAATCAGGGCTGTTGAGGGCGAGAGGACTTCAACTAACAGAACTGGGTTGACAATGGTATCTGTCCGTTCCTCTATATAAACAGGATCATCACAGACAACCGAGACATCAGGATAACGGTAGGCATTCTTTGACGCAATGTGAATCCGGGTGTCAGGGGACGAAACCAGACAATCGCTTTCGTCTAATAAAATATTCAAATGAGTGCTAGTGTTGACAGTAATCACGTTATGCCAAAGGCTGCCGCCTGTCATAACGTAGACATAGCCTTCCTTATACTCGAATTTCGCAGGCCTTTCGCCTGTAAATGCAAGGTAGTCCGCCTGACTCATTTCAGTTGGGTCTGATTGCGCAGCATACATAATGGGGCAATCCTTAATTCGTGTCTAGAAACGGCGTAGAGGATTCTGTATATTCCCTGAACTTATCTCCAGTCTATAGGATAATCGTCGGATTAGAAAATTCCTCGTTCCAACTTTTGGGTGGAAACAGAGGAGGCTGAGGCCCTATTAGTCTATAGTTGGAGAGCGCCCTCGATGTGTTTTATCCTTTATTCTTGTGCCTTTTGCCACTCGATGGGAATGGTCGCAACAGAAGTATTCGCATCCGGTTGATGAACGGATTTGCTCATTTCACGGTAGGGCAAAGTTCCCGCATAAGCTTGGCGGACCCGTTGAGTAGCAAGCTCAAGATAGTGCCTGTCAGTATCTGCCCCGGCAGCACGTCGCCCTCGCATGATTGTGGCTGCTGCGCTTGTGCCTACACCCAGGTAAGGATCAACAACCAAATCACCCTCATGGGTCAGCGCCAGGATCAAGCGTTCAACCAAACCTAATAGAAATTGGCATGGATGTTCGGTCTTTTCAACATGCTTCGATTTGACGTTGGGCATATCCCACACATCACTCGGATTTTTACCGCCCGGATGACCCGATGGCTTCCCTTTATTTGGCCCGCGAAAGGCCCGTTTACCGGGGTACCTCTGCGGTATGCGAACTGGATCAAGATTAAAGGTGAAATTGTCGGATTTGACAAACCATAGGATCGTTTCGTGTCGACCTGAAAAACGTGTCTTTTCGTGGAGACCATGCCCAAATGTCCAGACAATGCGATTCTTGAGCTTCAAACCATAGTCTTTAAAGATGGGATACAAAACAAGATCGAGTGGAAACACCTCCTTGTTGATTCCACTTCCTTCTATGTAGTGCCCAACTTGCCAACATATTGAACCATCATCCGCCAGAATTTCACTACAGGCTTGAACGGTTTCTCTTTGACTCGATACATAGGATTCAAGATCAACGGCGATTTCATACGCTTTGCTGATGTTGTAGGGTGGTGATGTCACAATGAGTTTCGCTTTATCACCCGTCGCTGCGATTTGCTCGATGAGTTGCAGCCGATCACCATGAAACAAAGAGGCATGTGCATCCGATGAATAACGTTCTGAAACGATCAGTGGTTCCCGATTTGAATTCTGGAACAAAGGTAATTGTGACATGATGAATAGATTCCCTGCCTCTCACTTTTTCAATTCTGTGCCATATGTAGAACATAATTGGTCGTCGAATCCAAGAAGCGCGTCGCGCCAACATGCTAACCCAGGATGATCTGGCTGCACGCCTGCAAATTGCTGGCCTTCAGCATCACAGTTGCCAAGATCGAAACAGGGTTGCGGCAGGTTACAGATATCGAAACGAAAGTATTTGCTCAGGTTCTTAATGTTATGATCCAATGGTTGTTCGAGGAGAATGATCCTGAAGATCGTTAAACACTATTCGCATAAACGTAGTTATGAAATCCTTCAAGATCAACATCCTAATTTACTTCATGAAGTGATCCAAGCCATCCATGGGCTAGATGCCGTTTCCTGTTTGACCAAAATCTCATCAAAGAGAAGAGAAAGGTCGCATGTTGGGGGGATGAGTGTTTTCACCGCGTGCATTGAATACACATTTTGTAGTAAGTTGGGCTGTATGGGGTGATCAAAAAGCACGATATATACAGTCTACATCGTATTTCGAGGATGCTACTACAATTTCAGGCTCGGATCGCCATCGTAAGATGGATGGTCTCAAAAATCGGGTTGGACTGGAAATCCAATTTGGCAAATAGGCCTTTATCGGTTATGACATCTTCTCAAAGATGGCCATTTTCAAGAATCAAGGAGTATTGGATTATGGCATTGAGGTATTGCCGATCCAGGAAATGGCCCATTGCATGTCAACTGGTGTCCGCCTTTGAGCATATCATGATTGACTTTGAACACAGAGGTGGGGCAGGTATTGATATTCCTGTAGTTTTAGCCCCACTGAAGAAGAATAGAATGCTGTCCAAGGACGGTTTAAAAACGACCCGGAATAGGTCAAACATGAGTATCATGCAATAAGTAGTGGGTATTGGACTTGTATTCCTTGCATGAATCCACGCTACAATAGAAGATGATAACCTGATTGTTTGTCTAAGGAGGGGAAAATGTTGCCCATTGTCCAACCTGGTGAGTTTACCGAAATGGATCGGTTTGTTTTTGAAAGTTATGGTTACTTTATGATTGAAGACGTTTTAACAGAGCAGGAAGTCGAAGAAGCGTTAGCCGCCAGTAAACGCCTGCATGAAAATGTCCACAGCGAAGGGCGGCATCAAATTGGTGCAGGCTTTGAGAATGAACGAGCGTTGGAAAAACTTATTGACCATCCGGCAACCTTCCCGAAAATCCGAGGCTTACTGGGTGATCGCTTTGTTTTGCAGGCAGCCTTCTGTACTATTCAACCTGCCCGTACCAAGACCATTGGCTGGCATCGGGATGGGTCATCTGCCTATCAGTACGACCTGCTTGGTTATCCCACACCCCTTCTACAATTGCGGCTGAGCTTCAATCTGACCGATCAAAGTAACGAAAATATGGGCAACATGGCGATGATCCCCGGCAGTCACCGCAGCCCTGTCCCGCTGCCACAAGACAAACGCAAACAGATGGGCAATTTGCCAATCGAACACATTGTCAAAGCCAGGCCAGGAACTGCCATGATCTTCCACAACGGGGTCTTCCACACCTCAACAGCAAATGACATGGACTTTGATCGCTACAACATGCACTATATCTATAGTCCTCCCTGGCTCCGCCGTTCAGACCGCTTTGCCACCGATCCCGCTTTCCTGGAACAGACGACACCGCTACGCCGTGCCTTAATGGGGGACTATGATCGCCCAGATACGCCGTTCGGCGGTGGCAACTATCCCTCTATTCCCTTTGATGATTAGAATGTCTTATAGAGCGCATTGACTCATGTTCCACTTATTTTATCTGCCATTCTCTAATCGACTTTACAGTTAATAACAAATGCGGCATCCAAGAATAGGTATTACAACCAGCTTCAAGGATAATGGACAATCACTCGATCGTCACTATATCCAGGCCATTGAATCGGTAGGGGGCTTGCCTGTCATCGTACCCATGTTGCAATCAAAAGAGCTCATAATCGATTTTGTCTCGACATTGGATGGACTGGTGATTACGGGAGGGCCAGGGATTACTCGCGGTATGATCGGACAGCTACCAGACGATTTACCGCCTGTGAATACTATACGCGACATCGCCGATACATTAGTCTTTGAGGCGATGTGGGAGCGTCCAGTGTTAGGTATCTGTTACGGGATGCAGTTTATCAATGTGATGGTGGGGGGAAGCATCTATGCTGATGTCATGGCACAGAAGCCAGGATCATTGATTCACAGTGGAGGGCGAGGCGGTGAACCTCACGGTGTCAAGATCAAATCAGACTCAAGACTATGGGATATTCTGGGCAGGGGCAACTTAGAGGTAAACACGCATCACATCCAGGCCATTGCTGAAGTTGGGAGAGGTTTGCGTGCTGTCGCTCATAGCCCGGATGGGGTGATTGAGGCCATTGAATCGCTTGATGGACGCCTGATGGGTGTCCAATTTCATCCTGAACGAATGCTGGATCGTACCCGCCCATTGTTTGAAGAATTCGTCAATCGCTGTCTATTGACATCCTCCTAATTTGCTTGCATAGTAGCGCAACTGAGGCGGGAGGGACAAGCAATCATGGCAAGTCGGAAAACCACTATTGGCGTGATTTTTGGTGGTCGCAGTGTTGAACATGATGTATCAGTGGTGACAGGCAACCAGGTCATGCGGGCGTGTGATGAAGCCCGTTATGATGTGGTTCCAATTTATGTTTCTCGCGACGGTAGATGGTACAGTGGCGAGCCCCTCTTCAAGCTAGAGAATTTTAAAGATGATGAAGTTATTAGTTACAAGGGGATTGAGAATGTCGTTCTCTCGCCCAGTGTGCAGCATCATGGCCTGATCATCGAACCTGTTTCTAGGCGGATGCAGCGCAGCGTTGTCAAGCGGTTAGATGTGGTGTTCCCAACGATTCATGGCTCACATGGCGAAGACGGTACCCTACAAGGGCTGATTGAACTGGCAGACATCCCTTACGTCGGTTGTGGCTTATTGGGATCAGCGCTGTGCAACGACAAGGTCATCTCCAAAGCTGTCTTGCAGCAATATGATATTCCAGTGGTAGCTGGTGATACCGTTGTGCGCTCAGAGTGGTTAAACAAACGAGACAACATACTCCAACGATTGCAGGATAAGCTAGGCTTTCCAATGTTTATCAAGCCAGCCACGCTGGGATCAAGTATTGGAGTGGGACGTGCTAAGGATTTGGCGATGCTGGCTGTGTCGCTGGATGTCGCCCTCAACTTTGACCGCCGTGCATTGGTCGAAAAAGCAGTGAAAGATCCCATTGAGATCAACTGCGCCGTGATGGGGCATGATGCATCGTTCCAGGCATCGGTGCTTGAGCAACCCATTTCCTGGGATGATTACCTGACTTATGAGGAAAAGTACATGCATGGCGGAGGCGGCATGAAAAGCCAGGAACGCATTATTCCCGCGCCTGTCAGCCAAGCCATAACTGAGCGCATCCAAAACATGACAATTAAGGCGTTCAAAGTACTTGATGGACGGGGTATAGCCCGCATTGACTTTATTCTGGAAAGCGATCAGGGTGTCCTGACAGAAGAGAGCCCAGTCTATCTCAATGAGATCAATACCATGCCAGGATCATTGGCCTTTTACCTCTGGCGAGAGACGGGCATGTCCCCATCAGATGTTGTTGACTATCTCGTTAAGTTAGGGCATGATGCCTTTGCCGATAAACGCCGCAACACTTACAACTACCAGACTCGCCTGATCCAACTCACCGCCGAAAAAGGATTGGGAGGTACGAAGGGCAGCAAGTCCGTCTGACGGGATATAAGAGGGCGGGCTTGCTCAAACCAATTCAGCAATCGCTATCTACTTGATTCCGATTAATTTTCAGTCCTCCCCGATAATCTTCACTCGCATCCTCATGCGATTCATTCTACAATCGTCTCTAGGTGATCTATCATAACCAATTGGGGGGCATCGTGGACTTTCGCTGCATTTACACAAGTGGTTTTTTGCTGTTACATTTGTTGCTAGCTGCGTGCGACGGCCAACCTCAACCAACAGCCCTCCCCCCAACTGCCACTTTGCGTGGGGCCATGGTGCCAACTCGGGTTACACTCACCTCGACGGTTACGAGTACGCCATCAGCAACCGCTACATCCTCCCCTACAGCAAGCACAACCCCAACTGCCACCATTGATCAACAAGCAACCCAAGATGCCCAGGCGACCCTAGCTCAGCAAGCCGTGATTGATGCACAGGCAACTGTCCAGGCGCAGGCCGCAACCTTTGAAGCATTTAACGCTCAGTCTACAGAAACAGCGGCCATCCAGAACGCCCAATCGACACAACATGCACAAGCAACAAATGATGCCATTGCTACCCAGGATACACGGGCCACACTAGATGTATTTGCGACAGAAACCCAAAACGCAATTGCTACAAATGCACAGATGACGCTCACATCCGCCACCAAGACAGTAGCTGAAGATATTGTCCTGGCCTATGGTGATGTGGTCTTAGGTACAATCAGCGAGGATACCTTCCTGGTTGAATACACCTTTGAAGCCCGGGCAGGGGATGTTGTGACCATTGGCCTCACTGCCATCTCTGGCGATCTGGATACCTTGCTAACCTTGTATGATAGTAACGGCAACGAATTGACCAGCAATGACGACGTCGAAATGGGCAATACCAACTCACGTATCGAAGCCTACGAATTCGTTGACGGAGGCACCTATACCATCCAGGCCACACGCCTTAGTGAACGATTTGGCAACACAACAGGCGACTTTAACCTCTCGTTGGAACAGGTGAGGGGTGTTGAAACTCTCACGGATCCGGTGGCGATCAGCTACGGCGAGACCGTTCAGGGACGCATTGAAGGCGATGTTTACGTGCTTGAATACACTTTTGAAGGGCAGGTTGACGATGTCATTGGCGTGCGTATGAACGTCATCTCCGGTGATCTTGATCCACTGCTCTATCTGCGTGACAGCGGAGGCAATATTTTAACCGAAAATAATGACGACCCAGACGGCGGTGAGACGTTGGATTCATACATCGGCAATTTTGCACTGCCTGCTAATGGAACCTATACTCTTGTTGCCACCCGCTTCCAGGAAGACCTTGGCCTGAGTTCAGGCGATTTTGAGATTATCCTGGAGATGGGTAATTCGTCCGCTATCATCAACGAGAGAGCTTTACTGACCACTTTTTCTGGTCGCCTGGGAGATCGAGAACATTTCCAGACTTTTACATTTCCTGGTGAAGCAGGGCAGGTGGTTACAATCCAAATGGACGGTCTGACCGATGATCTTGATCCTTTTTTGATCTTGCTTGATCCCTCGGGGCGGCAGATTGCCCGCAACGATGACCGAGACAGCAATCGTTTGGACTCAACACTCGATCATATTGTGTTACCAGATGCAGGTGAATATCAGATTGTGGCGACCCGCTTCCAAAATCGCTTTGGCAGTTCTGAGGGCAGATACACCATTGAAGTCTATGAAACGGTTGGTGAAAACTCAGTTGCTGGTCTCACGCAACCCATCGAGATCGGCACTGTGATAAAGGGTGCGATCACCGATCAAGTAGATACCCAATATTACACCTTCCAAGCCCAGGCGGGTGACATCTTGGATGTCTCGATGACGGCAGATAACAATGTTATTGATCCCTTCTTGATCCTGGAAGACGGCTTTGGCAATGAATTGGTGCGTCAGGATGACAATCTTTACGACGATTATCAATCGAACGCTGTCCTCAACAATGTGCTGATTCCAGCCGATGGTTTCTACACTATTTCGGCCTCGGTCTATGTTGATACCGAAGGGAACTATGACACTGGAACCTATGAACTGCTGGTGAAGCAGGCAGGCAACATTGCTGGCGAAGGCAACCTACCGCTTCGAGGCGTACTGTATGACAGTTATTCAAATGGTTATCGAGCAGATGATTTGACTTTGCCCTACTTTGCAGCCGGGGATTGGTTAGACAATGCCGATAACGATTCACAAATCTATGCGCTTCTGACCTACGACTTGCCCGATTTAGATAACCAGGAAGTAGACACGGCGACGCTTGACCTGAGCAAGTGTTTCATTGTGGGTGACGATCCCTTCGGACAATTTGGTACGCTGACCCTTTATGGTAACGCTGTTTTCCGTACTAACACGAAAATGACCGATGAAATCCAGGGCAATCGCCGTAAACTGGTGCAGATGGATGAATGTCAGTCGGTTGATCTGACCAACGTTATCACTGAAGCCTATAATAATGATGCAAAACTGGTACAGTTCCAAATCGTGTTTGAAGAACGAACAACACTTGAAAACACGCAGACTGATTCTGTGATCTTTACCAATCCCATTTTGGAAATTGTACCACGCTAGGGGGTGTTTAGGCCGGTAAACCGATACCCCACACCATATTCATTGTGGATATATGTGGGGTTTTTGATGTCAGGTTCGATCTTGCGCCGCAAGTGCGAGACGTAAATGCGGGGATAATGATGCTCCCGTTTGTACTCTGGTCCCCATACTGTCTCCAGGATACGCTCGAATGTCAGGACGTTGCCAGCATTTTCCAGAAAGGTTGCCAAGAGGCTAAATTCAGTCGGTGTCAGGCGAATCTCAGTGTTATCGGCCGTGATCCGGCGGGCGTTGATGTCAATCGAAAGATAGCCATCGCTATAGACAGTGTTGGTTTGCTGAGTAGAGGCATTGAAATTGGCACGACGCAGCAGCGCTTTAACCCTGGCATGAAACTCGATTGATCCAAGTGGCTTGAGCATATACTCATCTGCACCCAAATCGAGACCTAATGCAATTTCTTCTTCTGTGACTGAGTGGGCGCTCATCAAGAGGATGGGAATCAATGATTCTTCGCGGATGTGGCGGCAGACTTCGCGCCCATTCAACTTGGGTAGCGCCACATCAATCACGGCTAAGTCAGGCCTAGATTTCTGGAATTTCTCAAGTCCTGTTTCGCCATCAGCGGCAACGATGACATCATAACCACGTTTTTCAAGTTCTATTGATAATAAGTGGCGCAGTCCCGCATCATCTTCAATAATGAGGATTAGAGTTTGCATAATGTGCCTCTATTTACAGATTTTTTACATTTTACCATTGGATGCTTAAAGGCGCGATGCTATTCTAGTCCGCGTTTTGAAGAGTCTGGAAGCGCCCGTGTATCTGAACCGTAACAACCCACTCTCCAAGGCGGTTTGCTCCCAACGCTTGCTGGATAGTATCCCTGGTATTTGGATTATCTTCAGTTTCAGCATTTGCATTATTGGCGCATTTTTGTTTCCCATTATCTTAATGACCTGGGCAGCGTTTCTGGCGATTTATGTCCTCTTTCGCTTTGTCTTTATCGGCATCGCAGCGATTCAGGGCTTGAACGAAATTGAACGCTGGCAAGAGATTGATTGGTACACTCAATATCAGCAATCCACTATCCTGGATAAGCTGGATTGGGATGCTGTCCATCATCTGGTGATCATTCCCAATTATGCAGAGCCTACAACCGTCCTGGAGCACAGCCTGGATAACCTAGCCGCCTCGCCCGAAGCTTCCCGTATGACCGTCGTATTGGCGATGGAGGCGATTGAACCCAACTGCGAAGCCAAAGCCCAGGCCCTTCAATCTCGCTATTCGGCGTGCTTTGCTGGAGTGCTTTACAGTGTTCATCCCAGTGGTCTCCTAGGCGAAATCCAATGCAAATCAGCGAATCAGCGTTGGGCAGTTTGCTGGGCACGACGACAGCTTGTTGAAAAGCAGGATATCAAGCCGCAGCACATTGTCGTCACTACAATGGACGCCGATACCCGCTGGCATCCTAACTATATCAGTGCCTTGACCTATCACTTTTGCACAGACCCACAGCGTTACCGCCGTTTTTGGCAGGCTCCCATCCGCTATCACGGCAACCTGTATGAAGTGTCACCGCTGCTGCGCTTGGTTAATGTGTATACAACCACAACAGAACTGGCCTATCTGATGGCAAACTGGTGGCAGTCGCTCCCAATTTCTTCTTACTCGTTGAGTTTGCATCTTGTGGAAAGGGTGGCCTCTTGGGATGGTGATGTCATCGCTGATGAATGGCACATGTATATCAAGGCATTTTTTGCCGAGGATGGTGATATGGCAGTCACACCAATCTTCCTACCGTTTCTTGTTAACGTCGTCGCTGGCGACACCCTCTGGGATAGTGTCAAGAATCGTTATCGGCAAACGGTGCGTCATGCCTGGGGGAGCAAGGAAATTGGTTATACTGTTGCCCACATGCTTGCCAATCCCCATCTACCCCTTGACAAGACACTGCCTATTCTTGCGTCCACCGCTCATGATTTGCTGCTCTCAAGCGGCGGCTGGCTGTTCTTGACGCTTGGTGCTCAATTACCGCTATGGCTGCACCCACAATTATTGTTTCAAACCCCAAATTTCCTGATGATGCAGTTCATCGGTTTAGTGATGACGATATTGGGAATTAGGCTGTTCTATCTGGATTGGCGCACATGGCCCCAGCGCCAAATGCAGCAACAAAGTAACGAAGGGTTGTGCTCTGTTCTCGGCTTCTTATTGTTGCCTATATGGGGTCTCTTCTTTGTGATTCTACCCGTGTTTCAGGCTCAATTGATGCTGCTTATGGGCAGGCAGTTACACTTCCAGGTGACCACTAAGCAATAACGATCAACTCCTGAAAACCTGATGTGAGCTTTTCACCACCGCCCGGACGTGCCATCACCACGTCTTCAACCCGGGCTGAGAAGGTATTGAATTGGGTAATACTTGGCTCAATCGTAAACAGCATCCCTTCTTGTATAGGGGTTTCGTCGCCAACGGTCAGGAAGGGTGGCTCATGGACATCCATACCAATGCCATGCCCCAGGCGATGACGAAATGTCTCGCCATAACCCGCATCCTCGATGACTTCTCTAGCAGCAGCATCTGTTTGGGTCGTGGTGGCTTCGCCTGCTTTCAGCGCAGCAACCCCGGCTGCTTGCGCTTCCATCACCAGCTGATGAACTTTGATGAGCTCGTCAGTTGGTTCACCAAATGAGATCGTACGCCCAAAGTCGTAGCAGTAACCCTTATAGATCGCGCCGAAGTCCGTCAGGATCGAGACTGGGGCAGTCAGCTTGCGTTTCCATGTCTTCATCCGTTGCCCAAACAGTAGCGGATGATTGGGGCCAGAGGTATACAATGAGGTTGTGAACGATGGCCCTAATGAACCCTGTCGGCGCAGTTGGTAGTCGATCTCTTGTACCAGATCGAGCTCTGTCATGCCGATTCTCAAGTTGTTGATCACATCGGCAAAAGCCGCTTCCGTCAGTTCCCCCGCCTTGCGCATGGTGGCAATTTCGTCAGTATCTTTAATCACTCGCATCTGTCGTAGAATCGATGTTGCAGAGACGAAGATCGCATCAGGGAGGATCTCATGCAGCCTGCTAACGGTTTCACCTTCAGTCTTGTCGCTGATGGCAACCTGCGGCTTGGTAGGCAGATCATAGCCGTTGATGATGTCGCTGAGTGTCGCTGTCGGATCATCCCAGTCACCGAGCACACGAAGATCAATGCTCTCTAGTTTATCTAAACCACCAAACTCAGCCGTCATACGCGGCAGCAGCAGAATGGGCTCATGTTGGGGTGACATCCAGGCCCCCTCCAGCCATGCGCCAGGGTGGATCACATTCCCATAATTAGGTATATCGCGGGGGACTCCCGTAAGATATTGTAAGTCGGATGATATAGGAAAAAACGCGAGATCGGATTCTGTACCAAGCCATTCCTGAAATTGTTTGATTCGTGCAGAGAACACTATCATTATGCCTCAATTTAAGTGCGATAAGGCTTTATGTATAGCATGAATTGCAAAGAATGGAAGCATTGGTTTTTGCTTAATCTCAATGGACTGGATAGAATCTCGGTGCGTAAGCTGTAATAGAGGAGTTCTTATGTTCTACCATCGCAAATTTCTAATCCTTATGCTCATCGTCACTCTCGTTTTAGGGGCGGTATCTGCACAAGACGAAACCGTTCTGGTTATTGGGCATGCGGAAAGTACCGATTCACTTGATCCAGCGCGTGGTTTCACAGGCACGACCCAAATCATCAATCGGGTAACTTACGACACATTGGTGACGTTCCCAGATGAAAACGCGGATAGTATTGAGCCAATGCTTGCAACCGATTGGTCAATCAGCGACGATGGCCTGACCTATACCTTTAACTTGAGGGATGATGTCACTTTTTGGGATGGCACATCGCTGACCGCTGCCGATGTCGTATTTTCATTGCAACGGTTGCAAAATGTCAAAGGAAATCCGTCTTTTTTGTCAGATGGAATTGCCAGCGTAGAAGCGCTCGATGACCATACAGTGGCGATCACACTGAACGCCGTGACTCCGTCATTCCTCGCTGAGATTTCCACATATGTGTTTTCCATTACTAATGCTGAAATCATCAAGGCAAATGGCGGTACGGATGCTGCTGATGCGGCTGAGACCGATGCAGCTGAGGCGTTTCTTAACAGTACATCAGTCGGAACCGGGCCTTACATTCTGGAAAGCTGGGAACCTGGCGTTGAGACCATTCTGATTCGCAATGAGAATTATTGGGGGGAACAACCCTACTTTGATCGTGTCATTATCGTCAACATTCCCGAAGCCGCAACCCAGAAGATTGCGCTCGAATCAGGGGACATTCAAATGGCCCTTGATCTAAGCCGTGACCAGGCCGAGGCCTTAGATGATGTCGAGGGTATTACGGTTTGGCGCGGCCCAGGTTTGGCGACACACTTTCTGTTGATGAATGCTGATCCTGATATTGGGGGTATCGTCTCAGATCCAACCGTGCAGCTTGCTATCCGTTATGCGCTGGACTACGAAGGCTATAAAGTGCTGTGGGGTGGTATCGCGCCTGGTAGTAATCTAGCTTTTGGTATTGGTGGCGCATGGGGCGAAGACAAAAACATCGGACGTGACCTGGATCGTGCCCGTGAACTGCTAGTAGAAGCGGGCTATCCGAATGGCTTCGACATCACCTTAAGTTATCCCGATTTCGGTTGGCAGGGGGTTGATATGAACATCAATGCCCAAAAGATTCAGGCTGATCTGGCTGAGGTTAGAATCAACGTCACCCTGAATCCAGGTGAACTAGGGGTCTCGCTTGATGAATATCGCAACGGCCAGCAGGCCTTTGGTTATTGGTTCTGGAATCCTGACAAACTCGATCCGGTCGATTTCTTCGCATTCCTCCCTGGCGGTAAAGTTGCGACTGAGCGTGCCAATTGGCTACCAGAAAATTCTGACCCTGCAATGCTGGAGTTGATCGAAGCGGCTGCTTCAGAGCTTGATCAGGAAACACGCTTTGAGATGTTCAGCCAGTTGCAGGAAATGGCCCAGATGAACAGTTCCTTTGCACCGTTCAATCTACCCGGTTTGCAAACAGCTTATGCTTCCAATATTGAGGGCTATATCCGGCATCCGCAGTGGGAGTTGGATGTTTCCTTGCTGAGCCAAGCGCAATAACGATCAAGTATAATAAGGTAACACAGGGGAGATCAACGGGTTCTCCCCTGCTTTGTTTGAACTGCCAACGGTTTGCTAAAGTCATGTCATTACAAGTCTATATTCTCAGACGCATTGTATTTGTTATTCCTATCCTGTTTGGAATTACACTCTTTGCCTTCGTCATCACCAATGCCATTCCTTCCGACCCCATTAACGCCAACTTGCCTCAAAATGCGCTCAACAACGAAGAAATCGTCCAGGCGTTTCGTGAAAAGTGGGGATTGGATAAACCCCTCCATGAGCAGTATCTGACCTATCTAGGCAATCTGCTACAAGGCGATATCGGCACATCTATCAAAACTCGTCGTCCGGTGCGCGAGGATGTCGGTCGATTTCTGCCAGCTACAATCGAATTGGCGACCTTTTCAATTGTCATTGGTATCAGTATGGGATTGGGATTGGGCATCGTATCTGCCGTCTGGAAGAACAGCCCCGCTGATTATGTTTCCCGGGTGATCGCACTGATTGGTGTCAGTTTCCCGCCGTTTGTATTGGCGTTGTTGGGTCTGCAAATCCTGCATGTCGAGTTCGGCTGGGTTGCAGGGCCTGGACGCTTGGATTTTATTATGAAAGACCCGCCGCACATTACGGGTCTGTTTACAATTGACGCCTTGCTCGCGGGCCAGTGGGAGACCTTCGCTAATGCGGTTTCACACCTCATTTTGCCTGGGCTGGTATTGGGAAGTTATGTGTCTGGCATTATCTCGCGGATTACGCGTTCATCCATGCTTGAATCACTAGGATCAGACTATATTCGAACGGCCCGTGCAAAGGGGTTGGGCGAGCCGACGATAATCCGGCGGCATGGTTTTCGGAATGCCCTGATCCCGGTTGTGACCATCATCGGCCTGTCTTATGGCAGTTTACTAGCGGGGGCGGTCTTGACCGAGACGATTTTTGCATGGCCTGGGATTGGCCTGTACATGTTCAAGGCGTCGATTTCGCAGGATTTCCCGGCGATCATGGGCGTTAGCATCATTATCGCATCGATCTATATAGGAGTGAATTTCATCGTTGACGTCCTCTACTATTTCCTTGACCCGCGCATCCGTTTCTCGTGAACGGCTGAGCGATGTAATCTATCACCTGCGGAAGAATCCGCTGGTTCTGGTGGGCTTGTTGGTGGTGGCTGGTTGGGTGCTGGTGGCACTGTTGGCAGATGTCATTGCACCTTTTGCCCCCTTTGAGCAAAACGTTGTCAATCGGTTGCAAGCGCCATCGGCTGATTTTATCATGGGCACGGATGCTCTGGGGCGTGATATTTTCAGCCGCGTCATTCATGGCACGCGGATCACGATCCCGGCTGGTGTCGCGGTTATTATCTTTGGTAGCGTCCTGGGTACAACAGTAGGCTCGGTTTCGGGGTATCTGGGTGGTGTGTGGGATGAAGTGCTGATGCGTGTTACGGAGATGTTCCAGGCGTTCCCTTCGATCATCCTGGCTTTGGCGATTACAGCCGCCCTCGGTCCGAACATCCGCAACGCGGTGCTGGCGATTGTGTTGGTGATCTGGCCTAATTATGCAAGGCTGGTGCGCAGTATGGTGCTGGAGGTTAAGGCAACAGAATATGTCGAAGCCTCACGCAGCATCGGCGCATCGCATACCCATATTCTGCGACGCACCATCCTGCCTAACTGTCTCTCACCAGCGATTGTTCTCGCGACGCTCGATATTGGTAATGCCATTCTTTTTGTTGCTGGCTTGAGCTTTCTCGGTTTGGGTGCGGAACCTTCCTCCCCAGAATGGGGGCGGATGGTTTCGATTGGCATCGACTTCTTCGACAACTGGTGGATGTGGCTCTATCCGGGTTTAGCCATTGCTAGCTTGGTCATGGCCTTTAATTTTATCGGCGATGGTCTCCGCGATATTTTTGATCCGCGCCAACGGCGCTAGTCTATGAAATCCGCTGCATAGAGACCAGCCTCTGGGATATCTGGCAAATCGGATTGAAACAGCCAGGCATCGAAAAATTCTGTGAGGTCTTCGCCACTTATTTCCTCGGCGATAGCAACAAAATCATCAGTGGTGGCGTTGCTATTATGAAAGCGTTCGGTATAGGTGCGGAGCGTCTTAAAAAAGGCATCATCGCCAATCCGCAAACGCAGTGCATGCAGGGTCATGCCGCCGCGGACATATACCTGACGATTAAACAGGTTATTGGGTGTCGGATCACCAATCAACACTGGATTGAGGCGCTCTGCAAATTGATCCAGGCCAAGCGCAAGGAGAAAATTCCGGAAGTTGCTCGTTTGCAAAGACAAATTCTCGAACTCGGCTTGTGCTACCATCTGCGGCAGTTCAATTGCCAGGATGCTATCGTATTGATTGGCCTTTAACATGGTCTCAATGTGGTTACTGCTGAGAACATCTGCAAACAGACCGTTAAGCGCCGCAGTTGCCTGCTCTCTGCTAACGATGGTTGAGCCATAATCCAGATCATTCAGAGTGTCCAGGAGTTCATCGCGTGTCAGTTCGATGGGGCGTGCCACATTTGCCAGAGCAGCATAGGACTGCTCCATCCGTTCGGTTGCTGCTGCGTTGCCATTGCGGTGCTCAAACCAAAGCATTTCGGCGTAGGTCGCAAAGCCCTCGTTCAGCCAGATATGCTGCCATCCTGCCAAGCTCACTGAATTACCGAACCACTGATGCGCTAGTTCATGGGCGACGACACCTTCGTTGGTGAATGCGCTGCCAAACAATGAGAGGGTTTGTGTCTCCAACGCGAAGCTCAATTCTAGATCATGCACGACCACACCATAGACCTCAAATGGGTAGGGGCCAAGCACTGTCTCAAAGAAGTCAATCATCTCGTCGGTCGGGTCAAAATCGCGGATTGTTCGCTGGGGTAGGCTATCGGCGAAGTAATTGCGGATAGGCACACCACCTTCAGACTCACCACGCTCTATGTTGAAATCGCCTACAGCGAGTGTCACCAGATAATTCGCCATTGGGTCGCGTGCATTAAAGCTATAGGTGATCTTACCGTCATCTTCGGTGCGTGTGTTCATCAGCACACCGTTCGCTGCCACCACATATGCCGGCTCAACGGTGATCTCAAACCAGTAAGTGGCTTTATCGAGCGGGTGTTCATTGATGGGGAACCATCCCTTAGAACCAAATGGCTCGTTGCCCATCATGATCCCCACGCCATAATTGTTCCATTGTGGGTTGCCGTCATATGCTATTGTGACCAATGCCCGTACATCGGCAGGCAGTGTTGTAGCAGGTGTGATAATCAGTTCGTCGGCAAACTGCTCATAAGTGGCGGGTTGTTCGTTGATGCGAATTTCGCTAATGTTCAGTTTCACAAAATCAAGGTTGAACTGGCTCAGGTCTTGTGTAGGGAACATGTGAATATAAGCTGTTCCGTTAATGAAATTATCTTCCACATCAATTTCGACAGCCAACAGATAGTGTTCAACATCATAACCCCCGTTGCCTGCAGCAGGAAAGTAAGGGTCGCCTATGCCGGGGGCGCCCACCGTATCGTCATCCTGTGCCCATGTGAGAAGTGTTAACGCAATAAAGACCACAAGTGCCGCAAAGAATCGAATCATCGCCTGAATCCTAATAATACGCATAAGACCACTGTATAGGAGATTGGTGACAAGTGCAAAGGACTTTTGTATAAAGAGAGTGGAGTGGTGAATCGCACGGATGTCCATGAGGTTGGCTCTCACGGAAGAGCTTGTAGGCCGGATCGTCCCTTTGTTGCTGCGGCTGCGGCAGACAAAAAAGATTGCAGCAATTTGCAGCAGAAACGGGGAGGAATGGCGGGAAATAGCAGCAAAAATAGGTTCCTGTATAAACAGTTGATTCGCCAAACGGCATCAGGATCATGAGCGGCGTCAGATTACGCAGATTGTAACCATAGAAAATTGGCGTGGGGACACTCCCGAACCTTCGGTTCGCACGCCTGTTACTCTAATTGTACTGTCCCGCTCCAGGGTTACGGGAAGAATGCCAAAACTTTTATATAGAAAGTGTCCCCGAGCTTTGTGTTCGCTTTATCCGCAACAGAGCGACACACATCATATTTTGCTTCTGACGCAAAATATGACATAATATATATTTTATAAATGGTAAAACAGATTTTATTATCGGTTATTTTGAGTAATTACATCTTTTAAATCAGGAGAAATAGTTATGCACAGCGCTACCATGCTTATACTTTTACATCACTATAGAAATGCTAAGCCTGCAATTGATGAAAGCAGCCATCTCAATCACGGTTTATGCATAAACACAAGCTATGCAGCAGATGGAGCTGAGATAGGCTCTGGAGCACTTGAATTTGGTACAGACTCTGTTGTTCGAGTAGCCAAATCACCTAGCTGGGATCAACTCCAAGGTTTGATCGTGGATGTTCAAGTCCGCTTCAATGGCTCAGAGATCACAACGCGGCGCAATATTGTTGAAGGTGATGGTAACTTTGTGCTCTATGTTGCTCCTGGCGGTGATCTTCGGTTTGATTTTTTCACTCATTTTGTGGGTCAGACCAATCCCGCCTGGAAGGGGGTTTCGAGTGTATCCCACACTATCAATGAACCTGTCTGGTTGACTGTTGGGCGTTGGTATAGACTTCGCGCTTCGTTTGACGGCCTAGCAACAGCCTACCTTTGGATAGATGGGGTGCTTGTTGCCCAGAGATCAGGATTCCGATCTGGTATAAGAGCACCAGGCGATCATGGAATCTCTATCGGTAATTGGACACTCGACAGTCGATTCCCACTGCTTGGCACACTCGATTGGATTGCGATTTGGAAACTCGACGAAGATGTCGTTAAAAAGAATTTTGTCGAACGGCTAGAAACCCCCACGCATGAGTGGTCAAATTTCATCGCATGTCTTGCTGAGCAAACTGGTGGAGAAATCTGGTGGGTGATGTATCCTCCCTTTGAGGAGTTACTTGTTGAAGTGAGCGAATGCATTTCTAGAATGGATGAGTCAACTAGAGCGGACTTCTATCACCAAGCCTTTCTTTATCAGAAAATCTGGGAGGAAAATAAGCTAGGACAACAAGAGTTTCACTCGGCTGTAGTAGGAGTCTATCAATTACTTCGTGACTACTGTGGGACTAATTTCTCAGATCATTTTTCCAGGATGGTTAACACTTTTGAGGAGGGTATAGGTGATATAAGTTGGGATTGTTGGGAGAAATCACAATTGCAGATTTATGATCCCACCATTCAAGAGGGATTTGCTCAATTTAGTGAGGATGACTTTTCTTAAAATATCAGAAGGTAGCATTATGAAACTTACTGAATCACAGAAACAAACGCTATTGACTCGACATCTTCCAATCCTTCTGGGCAGCGTAAATGATATTAGCGTTCCAATTGCCCCTACACAATTCATCGAGATGTCTTCCTTATGGAGTGCAAGTCGACCAGAACTTGACAATAAATCGCTTTGGGGTTGGGCAGAAGGAACAGAGGAAAACGACAGGCTTCCACTCGTCGATCGTGGTGGCCTAGACTCCACCATTTTCCCCCAAGATATTATCAGCTATTCTCAAGAGGCTGACGAGTTATGGCTTGACTGTGGCGGATGGACGGGTGGGGATGGTGTCGCTGATTGGGTTGATAATCGTGAGCCGAATATTGCACATCTGGGTACTCTGTTCGGGCAAGACTCACCTCCAGTTGTTAGCGCTGAGGTGTGCGATGAAAATACTTGGTTAGGCATACCATCTAGAGTAACCGAACGATCTCTTGGAATCTCGAATATTGAACTGTCTCAGATTCTTAATAATGTTATTCTGATTAATTACCAAATGCTGTTTGCTGGACACGAGCAAAACATTAAGGAAACATTTCCTGATGGAAACCTGTATTCAGCAGGCAACTTTGAGGGAGATTGGATTTGTTTTTCGTTGCTCCTCTCAGCATCAACTGCCCACTCTAATCTGACAGAATTTCAACCGCGCTTTGCACTTTTTGAGCGGCGCTTTCGTAATCAGTCAGCTTCCTTCGGAGAAAACCGTGAGGTTAGGCGTTATGCGTCAGTTCCTTGGAATGAGACCCCAAAATTGGGCAGTTACCCGATAGTCCTGGTTGCTACCGGCACTCATAATCTCTATCCAGCAAATACCGTGACAACCTCTGGCCATGTCAAACCCCAAAGCGCATCCTTTGGATACGGGGACAACGTGACCGACGACGTAAACAGGTGGGTTGACGACTTTTCCAATGTGGGCAAGGCCGTAAACGCGGCTGTGCTTGGTGTCACCTTAGCTAAAATGACTGCTGGATCAGCCGTTGCTGGCCCTTTTGGGGCTATGGCAGGACTTATAGCTGGTCTCATAGAGGCCACACCCATAAGGAAAGCGGTGACTACAGTTCTAGAAGTTCCAGAACTAGAAATTGACCCAGAAACCGGGATGCCACCAGAGGGAGAACTGAAAGATCCCAGAGATCAGCTCGAAGCAACCTATCTTGTCCATACATCAGAGGCAATCAACGTTCAACAGATTGTTGATCAGCTCACCTTTGACGCTACGATAGACCGTGTACTCCAATGGTCTGGACGCTCATATGAACCTGTCAATCGGGAGTCAGAATACTATTGGCCAACTTATGGTGGTGACAATTCAGAAGGATATGTTGGGCGATGGGGTGTGCGATGTGAGCTTGATCCATTTAATCGACGTGCGGGAGGTATTCTGCCTGACTATCGAATTGAAGTTCTACGCAACGTTCTTCATCTTATAGTTAGGCGTTAACGGTTGGGATAAGCGTAGCCTGAGAAGCGCTTGTCATTACCAGGTGAGCCGTCACATCCGTCCCCAAAGTTAGTTGGGGCCGTGTTATTATCCTATGCTGCAACCGATGGGTGCGTCTGGTAAGCAGGTCATGTTGAATAGCACGAGGAGGATAGGCTACAAGTCTATTATACCTTGATGAATGCAAGCGTGTTCGTGGTGACCTGGTCAATGTTGGCGTATGCGCCGCGCAAAGCCGGGTCTTGGATTGCCAGCGCCAGTTGATACATTGCTTCCCGTGTCATCTGGGCCAGTTCATCGCGTGGGATGCGCGTTCGGCCTTCGAGCTTGAACCGGAAGGGCGAGCCAAAGTGTAGTTGTGCTGGGATAGGTCGCAGCCGCTTCCAAGAGCGTTTGAAGTGTTGGGTGCCAGAAAGCGCCGCTGGGAGGATGATCGCGTCGGCTTTGGTGGCGATGTAAGTCATCCCATCTTTTGCCAGTTCCAGCCCATTTGGGTGACGTGTCCCTTCTGGTGCGATCAGAATCATCTGCCCACTCTTGAGTAGTTCAATCGAGTTCATCAGTGCAGCACGATCTATGATGCTGCGATTTACGGTATAGGCCCCCCATGCCCACACAAAAAAGCCCAAAAGCGGATGCTTGCTGTTCTCGATTTTGCTCATGGGAATAACGAAGCGTTCTCTGACCGCGCCCATGCACACGATGGGATCAATCGCACTCAGATGGTTCATCATCACGATAACTGGGCCAGAGGGTGGGATGTTTTCTAGTCCTGTGATGTCTATGTTGGCCAGGAAACGATATCCAAGGTTGCGAATGAACCACCGAATCACCCGGCGGCGCCACACGAAATTCGGTTGACGAGCAACATAGTGCTGAATGGTAGGGGATGGGCTCATGAACGGCGTTTGTCGCGGCGTTGGGCCTGGAGCTTTCGGCGGCGTTTGCGGATGAGATCAAGTTCCCACGAAGGTTGTGACATATAATGCACTTCCTCATCGCTCAGCTTGTACCATTCGCCACGCCGCAGCGTGCCTACTCCAAGCTGCCCGATGTGAGTTCGCATCAGTTTCTTCACTGGATGATCGAGCTTAGTAGCGATGCGGCGAATCTGGCGTTTTTTGCCCTCGATCATAACGATGCGCAGCGTTGTCGTGTTTTTGCTGCTGTCCAGTACCTTAACATAACAGGGGGCGGTCTTGCCTTCAGATAACCAGACACCATCCTGCCATTCTTCTAGGGCTTCTTGGCTAGGATGCCCATAGACCGTCACTTTGTAGGTCTTGGTATGCTCATAGCGTGGGTGGGCGATCTGGTTGGTCAATTCACCGTCGTTGGTGAGTACCATCAAGCCTTCACTTTCAGCATCCAGTCGCCCGATGGTAAATAAGTGACCTTCAATGGGAATGATTTCGCGCACGGTGAGGCGGTCATCGTCATGTTGCGTGGATTTGGTCGAAAGGACATTCGTCGGTTTGTTCAGAACATAGTACACTTTCTCTATGTTCTGAAGTTTGACTTGCTGGCCGTCGACTTCAATGATGTCGCGACTGGGGTCGGCTTTATCACCAACTGAGACAATATTGCCGTTTACACGGACACGACCCTGTGCGATGATTTCTTCACTTTTGCGGCGCGAGGCGATGCCTGCTTGTGCCATGAGTTTTTGAACACGTTCCAAGGGTTTTCCCTCCTTCACGGTAACTGTTATGAGTTTGCGTGGAGCGTTGATCATAGCATAGTTGATCGTAACCAGTAAGGGTTTACAGTGTATGAGCAAGCGACAAAATATCTCGTCCGGCACAAAATGGGAAGATCTGGCAGGCTATTCGCGTGCTGTGCGCTTGGGTAATGTTGTTCATGTTTCCGGCACAACTGCTACCAACGACGCTGGCGCAGTGGTTGGCACAGGCGATGCCTACGAACAAACGAAGTTCATCATCCAAAAGATCGAACGCGCCCTCAAACAAGCTGGGGCCACCCTAGAAGACGTCGTACGCACCCGCATCTTCGTCACGCAGCAAGATATTTGGGAGCCTGTCTGCCGTGCCCATCACGAGTTCTTTGCCGACATCCGTCCTGCGAACACGCTGGTCGTCGTCGCGGCCTTGATTGGCAATGATTATCTGGTTGAGATAGAAGCCGAGGCCATTATCCAGGGTGGTGACGCATGAAGTTTAGCCTGCGTTTAAACAACGATTATTCGGTGGATGAGTATGTGCAGTTAGCACAGGCTGCCGAGGCCGCTGGATTCGATCAATTCTGGGTGAGCGATGATTTGTTTCTACGCAGTGCTCCAGTGATCTTGGCGGCGGTTGCCACCATGACCGAGACCATCGAGATCGGAACATGCATTCTCAACCCCTATACCATCCATCCGGCGGAAATGGCTATGGTGACAGCAACCTTAGATGAGGTCTCCAATGGGCGTTTCAATCTGGGTTTGTCGGCAGGGGCGAGCGATTTCCTGGCCTGGATCGGCATTGAACAGCATAAACCTCGCACTGTTGTGATTGAGACACTTCACGCGATCAATGCACTGCTTGAGGGCAAACGGGTTCCTGTAGATGGGTACTTTTTACAATGGACAGACGAAGCTTATCTACGTTTTGAACCCCAGCGTCGGGTTCCAATTTATCTGGGGGCGCTCAGCCCAAATATGCTGCGTAGCATCGGTGAATTTGCCGACGGCGGGCTGCCGTTATTATTCCCACCGGAGCATTATGCCAACGTCATGCCTTATATCCGGGAAGGCTTAATCAAATCCGGACGAATGCTCAAGGAAGTGGATGTAGCGGCCTGTATCTGGGCGTCGATTGCGGAAGATCGTGAGGTTGCAGCCGACCCACTCAAAGAGAAGATTGCCTACTATGGTCATGCCTTGAGCCCGATGTTGTTGGAACAACTCGGATTATCTCATAACGATTTCACTGAGATTGAACGAGCAGTGCAACAAGAAAACGACATCGAAAAAGCCAAAGCCCTCGTCACCGATGATATGATGCAGATTGGCATAGCAGGTAACACAGTTGACTTGATTGATCGTCTGAAAGGACTGGTTGATATGGGGGTGGATCACCTTAGCATTGGCCCGCCCATCGGCCCGGATGTGATGAGGGCGATCATAATGATAGGCCGGGATGTGATTCCATATTTTAGGGCAGGATGATGAGCAAAAACTTTGACCTATACGATCTGCGCGTGACAGTCGAGCGCATTGAAGGGCGGTCTGTGTGTGAGATGCAGGTTGGTGATTATTTTGAGCTAACCGAGAGTGCCAAACTGCGCATTCCCGATGGCAAGCACTTCTGCATATATGCGCTCAGCGCTGTGTTGCCAATCCTCGCTGCCAAACAGCGTGAACTGGACGCCAACGATTGGATGGCACGCGATTCGGTAGCTGCCTGCCCCGATGCTGATGAGCGCCTGATTATGAAGATCGAGCGCACCATCAAACGCACGCTGGATAGCGACGATTTGACCTAGAAATTAACAAAGGTTCACAATCAATATGACACGCGAAATCAGTATCGCCTTCCAGACCGATAAGACTGTCCAGCACTACATCAACCTAGCCAAGTTTGTTGACGCATACGATTTTGATGCCGTAACTGTGTATTGCGACGCCCCTTATCACCCGAGCTACAGCCCGCTGTTGCTCATGGCTCCTCACATCAAGCGGGCCCGGCTTGGGCCTGCGGCGGTCTCCCCTTCTCGCATCGTGCCGTTAGATATAGCAGCGAATACGGCCTTGTTGAGCCAATTGGCAGCGGGTGGCGTTTATATCGGCATCTCCCGTGGCGCCTGGCTTGCCGATCATGGTATCAAGGAGATTAAACCGTCTATTACCGCAGTTAAAGAAGCTGCCGAAGTTGTGCGCTATTTGTTAGAAGGTGGGCGAGGCGGGTATGATGGGCAGATTTTCCAGATCGCTGAGCATGTTGTCTCACCGTATAGGCTGCCAGAGCGGGTTCCCATCCTGATCGGTACGTGGGGACCAAAGCTAGCCGGAATCGCGGGCGAACTGGCAGATGAGGTCAAAATCGGTGGCTCAGCCAATCCAGATGTTGTGCCCGTCATCGCAGATTACATCGCCGCAGGTGAGGAACATGCTGGACGTGAACCAGGTACAGTTGCCATTGTCATGGGTGCCGTCAGCGTGGTTGATGAAGATCGTGGACAGGCACGATTAGCTGCAAGGCGATCGGTAGCCTTATATTTGCCTATCGTCAGCGCATTGGATCCAACCGTTGAGGTTGATCCTGAGATGGTGCAGCGCGTGCAGTCCCATGTCAACCACCAGGAATTGGATGAGGCGGCAAATATCATTCCCGATGATTTGCTGGACCGGTTTGCGATTTCGGGTAATGTCGATGATGTTGTCAATCAATGCCAAGGGCTGTTCGAGGCGGGGGTGTGCCGAATTGAGTTCGGCACACCTCATGGCCTAATTTCAGAAAATGGCATCCGCCTGATTGGTGAACAGATTGTCCCAGCGTTAAGGGCAGATGTCCCCTGAACCTTGTGTCTATGCGTCGAAATCTTCCGGTACAACAGTTGGGTCATATTCTGGTACAACAGGCTTTACATCATCGCCACATTCCCAGAAGACTTTGGGGTCCATTTCACTCAGGTCATGGATGTTGGAAACCTTTGGCAAATCCGCATCGACCCGGAAGACCGGGTCAACCGTCATCTCCTCAGGGGAAATGCGTCCGATGTGTCGTGTCACATAATTGTATTTTGCCGTCAACAGCCGAAGCAGTGGGTCTTCCGGCCTCATATTCCGTAGTTCAACTGTGGGCCCAGCGAATTCTGTCACGAAAGCCCGACCTTCATACAGATCAATCGTTGCATCGAGTAAAGGCAGATAATTCGTGCCGTCAAATGTGAGAAACGTACCACGAATGTCCTCATCCTTGATGATGGGATGGGCGTAATTGATCGGGATGGTCTGTGCATCGGCGAATATCCATGTTAGCACCGTCATGTTTGGATTGGCGGCAACTGCGGTCAGCCGCAGTGGAATCATCGGATTTTGTGATTCATAAGTCATGACAATCGGCTGAATGTCCTGAACACCTTGTTCTGGCTGGAGCTTCATCGCCAGGAATACCATATCTTCTTCGTTATAGACGGCAATCAGTGGTTCCATCTCTGGCATGATCCGATAGTCATTCTCACGCAGCCAGTCGATCATGGCTTGGGGGTCAGGGCTGGTAATGACATCGTAAAAATAGGGGCCGGCCGCGCCCGAGGCCAGCACCTCGACACCATCGTCTGAACGCTCTTCCACAGCGGCCATCATTGGTATCCGGTCAAATGCACAATCTGGCATTAGGGGTGGAATGAACACGGGGGCAGTCAGGTTGCTGAGTTCATCAAAACTTTCAATTTCAGCGACATCAACTGCTGGTGTGTTGGGCACAGGTACAACCCAGCTAAAGTCAGGGGCGCTGCCTGTATAGTTAATCTGGACATAAGCGGAAATAGTTTCGTCATCATTGATGGTGAAGATGATCCGTTCGGCTTGCTGGTCAACGGGGACATTCTGGCAGAACAAGCCACCACATGCCGACAGAGTTGATGCACTTAATCCGACCAGTGTGAGCGCGAGCAATGCAATGAATTTCATCTTAACCTCCTGGCTCTTGTCGATAGTAACAGAACGTTTATGATGAGTATATTGTTCCGACAAATTGGCGAAAGCATAGGGCGTGGTGAATCACGTGGATGTCCGTCCATCAGTGTGGTTGGCGATCATGGGTGAGGTTCTGGGCCGGTTGCCGCTGAAGAAAAAACGGCGGAAAACCGGAGAAATGGCAGCCAAAGCGGTCTCCAAGTGGGTTGGCCAACAGTCGATGGGGGCTTAGTGTATCTGAAAAAGGGTTGCTTGTCAGAATATATGTTCTGTATTCAGATGGGGCTTACCCAAACTGCAAAGCTATATCTGCTGAATTTAACAGTCTGGAATACCTTGTAACTGTGTTTGATTCACGCTAAGCTATATCCTATATTCTATATTGTTGAGAACAATGCGCCCGATTAAGTCTTTCCGCAGCAAGAACGAACTGGTCTATGAGTCGATTCGATCTGCCATTTTGCAGGGCGAACTTGCTCCTGGCGAGCGCCTCGTCATTGACGAAATTGCCAGTACACTCGATGTCAGCCAGATTCCGGTGCGGGAAGCCCTGAGACAACTCGAATCGGATGGTTTTGTGACTATTCGGCCCTATGTTGGTGCAGCAGTGACTCAATTGGAAGCAGACCGTATCTCTGAAGTCTTTCATCTCCTTGAAGCGATGGAGATTATTAGCGGCAAAGCGGCCTGTGTTCTGGGGTCGGATGATGATTTGGCGCGGCTAGAAGACCACATTAAATTGATGGATCGGCACACCAGGGACCCGGTGTCCTGGTCAGCAGATAATGCGCAGCTTCATCAACTCATTTGTGACATCGGCCACACGCCCCTGGTCAAAAACCTCATGACCAAAGTACTCGACCATTGGAGTCGCTTGCATAATCTCTTCCTCCAGGACGTTTTTGTGCATCGCATCCATGATGCCCAAAAGCAGCACTGGGCACTCTTCGAGGCAATTCGTTCACGCGATCCTGAACAACTAGAACAAATCGTGCGTGAACATAATCAAAGCGCTTTATTAGCTTATCAACGACACATAGAGGGAGACACTTGATTGATAAACGAGCACTTGTAGAAAAATGCAAAAACGTCTTTAAATTTGCAGAACGTCAGTTGCGGTATCTAATCGAAACGCATCCTGATTTCTTGCCGATGTACACTATGAATGGCAAATGGAACCATGGGGGCGAAGCCTGGACAAATTGGTGTGAGGGCTTCCTTGGGGGGCAATTATGGTTAGTTTATGAGCAGAATCAAGACCCTTGGTGGCGCGAAAAAGCGGAACACTACTCGCGGCTGTTAGAAGAACGCAAAACAGACCGCAATGTTCATGATCTTGGTTTCCTCTTCTGGTCAACTTGGAAACGCTGGTATGACCTGACAGGGGATGAAGCCATTCATGATGTGGTCGTTGAGGCAGGGACGACCTTATCGATGCGTTTCCAAGAGAACGGACAATATCTATGCTCGTTCGTATCCCAAGACAGTTTATTCATTGACATCATGATGAACGTTGGCATTATCTTCTATGCTGCGCAGCAGAAGAGTGACCCGGAACTTCTGCGCCGTGCCATGCAACATAGCCTCACCACTCGCCGCTATCTGGTACGGGGCGATGGGAGCACTTCACATGAAGGGCTGTTCGATATTGATACTGGGCTATTTATCCGTCAAAGTACCCATCAGGGGTGGCGTGATGACTCGTCGTGGGCGCGTGGGCTTGGTTGGGCACTCTATGGTTTCGGTACAGTCTATGATTTTACGCAGGATGCCCGTTTCTTACAAACGGCTGAAGCCTGTGCCAATTATTATATCGAAAATACGCCCGATCATGGTGTTTGCCCCAACGATTGGATGGAACCGAATCCTAAAGTACCCTACGAAAGTTCAGCAGCGGCGATTGTTGCTGGCGGCATGTTAAACCTCGCCAAGCTGACTGGGGACCCGCTACGGGCACGCTTGTACCATGATTATGCACTGCAAATTGTCAGTACGCTGACCACTGATGAATTCATTGCTGAAAACACGCCTGGTTGGGAGGGCATTCTCAAGCATGGCTCCTACCACGAGACCAAAGGTTTAGGTGTGGATGAGAGCGTGATGTGGGGGGAATACTTCTTCCTGGAAACGCTTAGTCAGGTCATCGCTGATGTCGGGTAGATCTGTGGCGATTGTAACCGGAGGGAGCCGGGGTATTGGTCGTGGAATTGCACTGATGCTGGCTGAGAGTGGCTGGTCAGTGGTCGTGAGCTATCGTGGCAATCTACAGGCTGCGCAAGCAACGGTTGTCACCATCAAAGCGATGAGCAGGGGTGCGCTTGCGGTTCAGGCTGATCTCGCCAGTGCCGATGACCGTGCTCGTTTGGTTGAAGCAACGATGACCGAGTTTGGGCGGATTGATCTCTTGGTGAACAATGCAGGGATGGCCCCACGAGTGCGCCGGGATATCCTGGAAACCACCGAGGAAAGCTACGACGAAGTGATGGGTGTCAACCTCAAAGGCCCTTTCTTCCTGACGCAGCATGTTGCTCGTAAGATGGTCGAGTTAATCCAAAATGGTAAATTGACTGGGCCTAAGATTATCAACATTGGCTCGATCAGTGCCTTTGTCAGCAGTCCCGCCCGTTCCGAATATTGTATCTCAAAAGCGGGTATGGGCATGATGACTGCCTTATTTGCGGATCGTCTGGCTGAATATGGCATCAATGTCTATGAAGTGCGGCCTGGTATTATCGAAACAGACATGACCAGGGTCGTTAAAGAAAAATACGACCAGCTCATCAGTGAAGGCTTGACCCCAATCAAGCGCTGGGGAACGCCCGAAGACATTGGCAAGATGGTTGTCGCCATCGCCCAAGATTTGCTGCCATTTTCAACTGGTGAAATCATTCATGTCGATGGCGGTCTGCACATTCAACGGCTTTAAAACGGAAACGGAGTACACATGACACCCTACCGCCGTGTCGCGCAGCTACGAACAGCCGAGAAGTTCCGCGGCTATCTGGCGTTTATTCAGGCTGATTTACCCTTTGACGATAGGGTTGAATCCGGCCCTGATTCACCGCTGGCACAACCCTACACTGTCCACGATTTTACCCTTGGCAACCGCTTCAGTATTCTGCCGATGGAAGGCTGGGATGGTACAGAAGATGGGCGTCCTAGCGAACTCACGATCCGCCGTTGGCAGAACTTCGGCAAGAGTGGGGCTAAGCTCATCTGGGGAGGCGAGGCGGTGGCTGTGCGCCATGACGGACGGGCCAATCCAAACCAGTTAGTCATTAACCAGAATACGGTGGGTGATCTGGCAAAACTCAGAGAAGAATTGATCGCCGCCCACCAAGTACGATTTGACACCAGCGACGACCTGCTCATTGGCCTGCAACTGACTCATTCCGGGCGGTTTGCCCGCCCGAATAACAAAAAACGGCTAGAACCCCGTACGCTCTACCGTCATCCGCTGCTGGATAAGAAATTTGGCATCCAGGATGATTCGGTGTTGTTTTCCGATGACGAGATCAAGTGCCTTATTGATGATTTTATCGTCGCTGCAAAATTAGCGCAGCAGGCGGGTTATGCCTTTGTCGATGTCAAGCATTGTCATGGTTACTTGGGACACGAGTTCCTGAGTGCAGTTGATCGAGAAGGAGATTATGGCGGCAGTTTTGAAAACCGTACCCGCTTCTTGCAGGAAATCGTGGGACGCATCCGCGATGAAGCCCCTGGTTTGGAAATTGGTGTTCGGCTGAGCGCATTCGACTGGTTGCCGTTCAAGCCAGGCAATGACGACAGAATCGGAGTCCCGGAAATCTACGAGAATGGCTATCCCTATGCTTTTGGTGGCGGGCCTAATGGCGTTAGTATTGACTTGACCGAGCCGAAGCAGTTCCTTGATCTGCTGCTTGACCTCAACATCTATTTGGTGTGTTTGTCAGCAGGCAGCCCATATTACAATCCACACATCCAGCGTCCGGCGCTCTTTCCCCCATCAGATGGTTATCAGCCACCAGAAGACCCATTGGTTGGTTGTGCACGGCAGATCAAGGTCGTCGCCGAACTGAAGAAATACCGCCCTGAACTGGCCTATGTTGGCACGGGCTATTCTTACTTGCAGGAATGGTTGGCGAATGTTGGGCAGCGTGTTGTCCGCGATGGCATGGTCGATTTTGTCGGCCTGGGGCGTATGGCCTTATCTTATCCTGAGCTTCCGGCTGATGTTCTGGCGGGGAACCCGCCGCAGCGCAAATTATTTTGCCGTACATTTAGTGATTGCACCACGGCACCACGCAACGGATTGGTTTCAGGATGCTACCCGCTGGATGAATTTTATAAAAAACGTGAAGAAGCCAAAATTTTAGCAGCGATCAAAAAAGCGGACTGACCTTGCCCCGCATACAGGACTCATGACATACTCCCACAGTTGTTAGGGGGCATAAAAATACTCAAACGAGCGTACCCGCTGGGGTGCTCTGTGAACCAGGAGCGAATTGATATGTATAAAGCCGCTATTGTTGGGACGGGGGGCATCGCCCACGCCCATGTTGCCGCTGTTGAAGCCTTCCATGGAAGGGTCGAGCTTGCGGCAGCAGTCGATATTGATGGCGATAAAGTGGGGGAGTTTTGCACTGACTATAATATTCCCAACGCCTATACCGACTTACAAGCGATGCTGGATGAGGTGAAACCCGCCCTCGTCCAACTTTGTACGCCGCCCTCCGTGCATACGGAGCAGGCCGTGGCTTGTATGGAATCGGGAGCGTGGGTCTATTGTGAGAAACCCTTGTGTGCATCACTGGCAGAACTCCAGCAGATTATGGAAGCCGAAGCCCGCACTGGCAAATATACAGCCAGCGTGTTCCAGCAGCGCTTTGGCTCCGCTGCTCGTCATCTTAAGCAGTTGATAGACGACAAAACCCTGGGTAAGCCTCTGGTGGCCATCTGCAATACTCTCTGGTATCGTGACGAAGACTATTACGCCATACCCTGGCGTGGCAAGTGGGAAACCGAAACGGGCGGTACAACCATGACACATGGCATTCATTCTTTTGACCTGGTGCTATATTTATTAGGCGAATGGCAGGAAGTCCGGGCCATGTTCGGTACATTGGATCGTAATATTGAGGTCGATGATGTGACGATGGCGCTGGTCAAAATGAAGAATGGTGCGATGCTCAATATCACCAACTCCGCGTTATCACCCCGGCAGGAAACGTACCTACGTTTTGATTTCCAGCAGGCAACGGTGGAAGCCACCTACCTTTATCGCCACCAGAATGAGCATTGGAACTACACCATCCTGGATGGTCACAGTGAATTAAAAACCTATGCAACCATTCCCACTGACATCCCTGCCGGACACACGCCACAATTGGGTACCATCCTGGATAGTATGGATCAGAATGTGCGCCCGCCTGTTAGTGGGGATGATGTCCAGTTTACATTGGAGTTCGCAACGGCCTTATATAAATCTGCCTTGACGGGTCAGCCCGTGCAGCGGGGCTCAATCCAGCCGGGTGACCTCTATTATGAGGCGATGAATGGAAAAGTGAAAAATGACGTTTAAGCAAGTTCATGCCTTTAAAGATCACATCGGTTTATACTACAATGATCAACTGCTGTTTCGGTATGTCTACATGTCAGATACCAGCCAACGCGAAGCGCCGCGCCCTTATTTCCACCCGGTTTGCACGCTGGCAGGTGATGTCATCACGAACTTTCGTCCCCACGATCATCGCTGGCACACAGGCATCTCCATGACCTTTGCTGCACTCTCTGGTCAGAATTTCTGGGGCGGGCCTACCTATGTCGATGGACAAGGGTACATCCAGCAGGACAATAACGGCAGCCAACAGCATCAAAAATGGGAGGACATGATGATCTCAGAAGATCATGCCCTCCTGCTGGAACGTCTCACCTGGGTGACCCAGGCGGGCGAAGCCTGGATTGATGAACTGCGGCGGATTCGTGTCTCCGAGGTCAATCCAAAAGAAGGCTACTGGTGCTTAGATGTTGACTTGCAGTTACGCAATTTGCTGCCTGAGCCGCTTGTATTTGGCTCACCGACTACCGAAGGCCGACCCAAAGCTGGTTATGGAGGCCTCTTCTGGCGTGGCCCGCGTGATTTCACGGGTGGACGCATCATGGTCCAGGGGGGGGCAGAAGCCAATATGGATGAAGATGAAATCATCGGGAGCGCAGGTCGCTGGTTGTCATTCACTGGTATTCATGATGGGGTAGATCGTGCTTCGACCCTTATTTTCATGGATCACCCGACCAACATCCGCTATCCTAACAAGTGGTTCATGCGCACCAAGAGCTTCGCCGCCGCTAGCTTCAGCTTTATGTATGACGAAGAACTGAGTGTTGACGGGGGACGCGAGTTGGAGTTGATGTACCGAATTGTGATCGCCAATGAGATGTGGTCGCGGGAGCAGATTGACCAGTTGACCCGAGCAAAATGGGGCAGATGAGTTATTTGATTGTCTCAATATGATTATGGGTGCGTGATCCCATCCCTTGCCCCAAAAATGCGAGAGATCTTCTCAGGCTAAGCGAAGTGTTCAACTTTTTTATGTTTGATACAATCGTCCTGGTTATTATGTTGTGACAGGCAGGGGAACTGCAAGAACAGTAAGTTGATCGTGTTGTCGATGCACTGTGGGATCACGCAGATGTGACATAAACGGGCTTGAGCCCGCCGCAAGCCGCAGCGAACCTTTGGTTCGATTTCAATGGCCGCGGTGAGGCGATTTTCAGGGTTTTAACCAGAGTTTAGCGTTGATCTAACCCCAAAAGGGAAATGATGCTCAAGACCTTGTATCCCAGCAAGAGCCAGGAGCGTAGCAAATCTTGGCCTGTGCCCGGCACTTCGACAACAGGTGTGTAGAAGAACGCAAGGGGGCACGGCAACTGGAAGAACGAAGTGTGAGCAAAAACGCTCAACTTCGCAATGTCAAGCACGACAAAAAGACCTTGCCACAAGCACAAATCGTTCATAGTCATGTCTTGCAGGTGGTCGCAGCGGCCTGCGACAAGGCCTTTGAAGCCTTCTTCCGTCGTATCAAGAACGGTGAGACACCGGGTTATCCCCGTTTCAAAGGCCGCCATCGCTTCCATAGCTTCGGCTTCAGGATGGCTGGTCGTCGTCTGAAGGTGTCAGGTGTGGGTCGTATCGCTGTGCGTTGGCATCGAGCCATCGGTGGGTTCGTTCCCTGCCAGATCAAGACGCTGCGGATCACCCACAAGGCAGGGCGTTGGTCTGCCAGAGCCATCCGAGTTGCCCAAGACAGGCCAACAAGTCGGCTTGGATGTCGGGGTATCCGCATGGGTCATGACCAGCACAGGTGAGAAGGTTCAAAACCCCAACTCCTACCGGGAGAGCCAAATGAAACTGCGTGTTCTGCAACGTTCACTGGCTCAGAAGAAACAGGGTGGCAAGAACCGCCGCAAAGCCTTGCTGCTCGAACTTTTAGTTCGCGTCCAGCGCCAGCAAGAGCATGTGGCCAATCAGCGCAGAGATTACCTGCACAAGCTCAGTACCGATCTGGTTGAGCACGACGATCTGATCGCGCTGGAAGACCTGCAGGTGCGCAACAGGGTCAGAAACCAACACCTCAGCAAGAGCATCCTGGAGAGTGGCTGCGAACCTTCGGTTCGGCGTATTTTCAAACAATATCTGACGTACAAGGCTGGCAGTGCCGGACGTGAAGTGGTGTTGGTTGATCCCACCGACACATCCAAAACCTGCTCCAACTGTGGTGCAATCTTCGAGGGCTTATCACTCTCGGAGAGATGGGTGGAATGTGCCTGTGGTCTCTGGCTCGATAGAGACCACAACGCAGCAATGAATATCCTTGCCAAAGCAAGGCCCTTGCCAAGGCAAGGCTTTGTCGAGCCAGATCGGATGGATCTGTACAGCATAACGTAGCGGGAGGTTCCTCATGCGTGCTGTAGAAGCTGCAGCGAACTGAAAGTTCAACTTTAGTCGTCAGCAGAGCGTCACGACAATCAACAGTATTATCTTCGGTTTCTCAATTTCGCTCGAATCATCTGGCAGACACATGATATCGGATGAGGCGGATAGTGATATTCGCACGCTGGCTGATTAAGAGACATATTGCTGTAACCTTGGAGCGTGTCCTGTCTATCACATCGGGCAGATAGCCCTGGAAGGGGAACTGCTTAGCGCGGGCCAGGTCGCTATACTGCCGAGGAGTTTGTCGATATCTGGTTACGGTGAAATGCCTTTTAACAATGGTATAATATGACCATCGTAGAGATGGAGAGAATACCATTTGATGGTATATCCCTTAGATAAAGGAGCTAAGTGACTTGGTTGCTGTTCATCACCTGGATCCACCAGAATTTGCTATCAAGCAGAAAGCCAACCGTATTCCAGCGAACCCATACCCCACAAGCAGGTTGCCGATCCCTGCTTCACGTATGTTTGAACTGCGGGAGGCATTGGCAATTTATAAAGCTAGCAATGGGGTAAATGCGCGAATTTATGATGCATCGCAGGGTGATGGTGGAGCCAGTCTACCTGGCGTACCCCGTGCAATTCTTGATCGAGCACATCAACTCCAGCTTGAACACGGTACAGGTTACGATAAGCCCTATGGCACGGATCAGTTTCGCCGTGTTGCTGCTGAAAACTACTGGCAACTCGATGCAGCTTCTGGCTGGACACCACAAAACATCGTCTTCACACAAGGTGGGCGTGATGGGTTGAACAAAGCTTATGATGCTATGATCGCTTTGGGCAACGTGGGCGATCTCCTGGTGGTCAGTCGCGTGCCCTGGATCAGCTACACTTGGGGGGCGTATGGCGCGGGCTTGAACGTCTTGCGTGCGCCCGGTTATCCCGAAGATGGGTGGCGCTACACACCCGAAGCACTCCAAGCCTGTGCCCAGTTCGCAGCATCCCAGAACCGTCAGATTGCCGGCGTGGTCATCACCTCACCAGATAACCCTACTGGGCGTACCAGCGCACTTGAGGAACAAATCGAACTGGCCCACACCGCCTTTGAGTCAGGTGTTCGATTTGTGCTGTTCGATTGGATTTATCATTCCATCACCGATGGTGGACACAACGACATCAATGTCGTGCTGCAGGCGTTTTCACCCGATCAACGGGATCGCCTCATCTTTCTGGATGGTCTGACCAAAAGCCTCGGCGCATCCAATATTCGCAGCGCTCATCTGCTGGCATCAGAGCGAGTCGTCCAATATATCACTAGTCAGGCGTCGCATGGCGTTATCCCCAGTTATTATGCTCAGGCCGTCGCCATCGCTGCCTATGAGATGGGCATGGATGAGGCTGCAAAGGGCATCATTGAACCGACCCGTGCCAGCCGTAAAGTCCTGCGCCATACCTTGGAAACCGCCGGGATGAATTTCATTATGGGGGATGGCTACTATGCTTTCATCGACTGCACACCCTACATTGAAGCAGGCGAATTTATAGACTCGGCTGACCTGGGTAAGCATCTGGGGGAGACCTTTGGCGTCAGCGTTGTACCAGGTGTGTATTTTTCGGATGCCGGCAAGAACTGGGTGCGTTTCTCTTATGCCTTGCCACCTGACGAGACCCAAGGAGCAGCGAATCGCTTACTGGACGGGCTATGTTCGTCATGAAAATGAACGCCCGACCTCGCACGAAATCGGGCATTGATAGGAGTGAGACTACTCGCTCACATCTAGACGAACCACACGCGGGTTGTCCATCGGTTCTGCCAGACCAACCGAACCTCCCAGGGCTTCTACAATGTAGTCAGTCAGAATCTGACGCTCGCCCACACCGGGATTTTCTACGCCACGCGCTTCCGAAGCCGCCAGCAAGGATTGATAGCCGTCACCGCCTGTCAGCAGGAAGCTGTTGGTCACGAGGCCAAAGGTACGTTCTAGGTCACCTTGAGCTTCAAATTCTTCGACCAGCACATCTTCGCTGCCATCAGCACGGGTGATAATGAGTGTCTTGATGCGTGACGGGGTATCCAACGCCACCTGATCGGAGACACCTTCGCGGCTGGCGTCATATTCCAGATACATGCCTGCAACTTGCGGAAAACGACCATCCAACGCGGGCACACGACTGACAGCATTTTCCATGGTCGCCAGCAGTTCAGCACCTGTTAGTTCAACCACGACTTGATCGTTATTGAAAGCTAGCGCAGTGTTGATGGTTAGGCGGGTCACATTGGGCCCCAGAATAGTTGCCCGGATCCCCCCTCCATTCTTGAGGGCGACATCAACATTATCAAAGTTGTTCTGGGCCCACCACAGCGAGGAGTCAGCGGTCAAGCGGCCCAGGTTGGTTTCGCGGGAACGGACTTCAGCACGTAGACCAACCAGTTCGCCGTTGCTTTCGCCAACGACCTCAAACTGTTCTTGAATGAGATCGGTATTAATCAGTGAGTCGTAGACGCTCTGAACTTCTTCAGACGGACCCAGGTCATGCCCGACAACCGTTTCGAGTGCATCAATAGCTTCCTGGGTGGTTGCCACCGGGCCACTGCGTGGATCAATGTTGACCAGATTGCCTTGTTCATTGAAGGTGACGATCAGGTTGCCGACGTAGGTGTAGAGTTGATCGCTATTCGCAATCAGGACGAAGTTGCCGTCGCTGTCACGGCGTACTGTTGGATAGTCAGCTTGTGCTGTATCACCAGGCCGCAGTAGGTTGAAGGGACCATCAGCTTCAGGGCGACCCATGAAGCCAGTGGAGCCAGCCGAAACGATGATGTCTACACCACGCAGAGCCGAGGCAGACAGCGGATCGCTTGTGAAGTCTTGGGCATGATCCAGCAAGATGATCTTGTTCACTCCCTGTGATTCGAGCAGGTCCACTTGTTCAAGGACCATACCAACGGCTGATTCAAGCGGTTGATTGTCTTCAGGGTTACGACCCCCTACAAAATCCAGACCAGGTAAGGTCGTGTCGGGGTCTTCAATTACGTTAAAGAAATCAGCAGGGGAACGACCAATTAGGCCGATGCGTTCGCCACCCACCTCGACCCAGGCACTTTTCACAACCTTGCCCCCGTTGTCAGCAACCTTGCCCCCGTCTTCACCAATCTCGATAGCCGGCGTACCCTCAGCTAGTTCAACGTTAGAGAAATCCAGGTTGACTGAGATGAAAGGATAATCGGCATTACTAAGCATCATGGCGAAGTCGTTGATTCCACCGTCAAACTCGTGGTTGCCGATGCCGTTGGCAGTCAGCCCCATCGCATTGTAGAAAGCAATATCACCGAGGCCATTTGCGCCCAAGCTTTCAACTTCTGCTGCTGCCTGATAGAAAGGGCCAGGCAGGGTGTGATCACCAGCTGTCAGATAGATGCTATTGCCATCTGGCGCGATCTCGCGCAGGGCTTCCAGTACGACACCGTAATTCAGAATTTTGGGTTCCAGCGTGTTCGGATCTTGGAACGATGATTCGTTATCTGAGCTATGTAACACTTGCAGGGTAAAATTGCCGTCATCCTGAGCTATGCTTGCAAAGCTCAGCATCAGCCCCATCACGAGGGCAAGAAACATTATTTTACGCATTCGGTATATCTCCTTAAGTAATTTTAAATCGAATAGACTGAGAGAAGGGTAGCCGACGATTATGAACACAAACCCAATCATTTGTCAAATTTAGGTTATGGATTGTTCAATATTCTTTAATGAAAAGAGTCCTTCCCCCACTAGAACAGGCTCCTGATAGATCAATTTATGGTGGTGACTAACTGCCCGCTTCCTCGGTAGCTTCAGCTGTCTCCTCAGATTCACTCTCAGCTGCCTCTTCAGTGGCCTCAGCTTCTTGTGTGGCTGTTGGCATGTCATCAGTTAAGGGGACTGGCCCAAGCCCGGTTGCACGGAGTGCGTTGTCAATTGCATCACCCACGTTAGTTGTGCCATCCCATTGAACACCATTAATGTAGATGGTCGGTGTACCTTGAACACCCCGATCTGCTGCCAATCGTGCCGCTGTATCCAGGGTGTCATTGGTGCGTGAGCTGTCCAAACAACTATTATGCTGGCCTTCATTCAGACCGAGATTTTTAACACCTGATGACAGCCGATTCTGAGTAAATGCCTGATTGCCATAATTGCGCTGCCAATCAAACAGGGCGTCGTGATATTCAAAGAACGTGCCTTGATCGCCTGCGCAAATTGCTGCGCGGGCTGCCCCCCGCGAGTTGGGCACGCTGCCGAAATTGGTCAACGGAATATAAGTAAGCGAGGCAATGCCATCCCTAACCTTGTTAACAATCAGTTCATTCCACGATTCATGGAAGCCTGCGCAGGTTGGACAGGAAAAATCAGAGAAGTCTTCGATCCGAACGGGGGCATCAAGATTGCCCAAGACGGAAAAGCCTTCATCCGTTTTGCCCTGTGGGATGCCATCGTACAGATCAAGTGTGCCCTCTGGGATGGGTGCAGAGGCAGGTTGTTGGCTCAAGATAAAGGCGATTGCAATGAGGACGGCAATGGCTGCCACACCACCCACAATCATGAGCTGACGTTGCTGCTGTTTCTGCTTCTGACGTTCAGCACGCCGTTCTCTTGTGCGTGAACGACCTGATGTCGATGCGACCGGTGTCGTACTTGTGGTGTGCTTAGACGACGCTCTCTTTTTGCTCTTGCGCTTTGCCATAAGTTCTTGTTCCTTAGTCTTTGTTCCGTGTTGCTCTAAATTCTGGCGTCCGAGTCTACAGCACAGCGTTCAAATTGTAAATTGATTTTGGCTTCATTTTGTTCTGCAGCTGGGTTATTGTTTACTGGAACAGCGTTTCCCTCCTCTTCCAATCGGAAGAATAAAGCATTCTTTTGCATCGTATTGAAATTATCAATATTGATGGTGGGTAGCGACTTCTTAAGCTGACACCCCCCATGTTTTTGTGTACAATCGTCACGTAATTTCAACAATGTTTTAGGGGAGGTAGTCTATGAGTGATAGTTTCGATACGCGCAGTACCTTTGATACAGGCAGCGGCAAATCAGTCATTTATCGGCTTGATAAGCTTGGCATTGGGCATGTTGATAAGCTGCCCTTTAGCATCCGTATCTTGCTGGAAAATGCCTTACGCAATCTGGACGGCTACCTCTTCCAGGAAGAGGATGTCCAGAACCTGGCCAATTGGGACCCCACTAATCCGAAACGGGTTGAAGTTCCATTCCGGCCAGCACGGGTTGTCTTCCAAGATTTCACAGGTGTGCCTGCCATTGTCGATCTGGCAGCGATGCGCAGTGCAATGGCGCGAGCGGGGGGCGATCCGCAGAGAATTAATCCGGTCATCCCCGTAGATATGGTTATTGACCACTCTGTCCAGGTCGATCGTTTTGGTATGGCAGGTGCGATTGAACACAACGCCGAGATGGAGTTCCTGCGCAATCGTGAGCGCTACGAATTCTTACACTGGGGACAGAAAGCGTTCGAGAATTTCAAGGTTGTGCCCCCAGCGACGGGCATCGTCCATCAGGTTAATTTGGAGTTCTTGGCGAAGGTGGTTCAGCAGTTCCCAGATGCAGACGGCAACTTGGTCGCTATGCCAGATACACTGGTTGGCGCCGACAGCCACACCACTATGATTAACGGCCTTGGCGTGCTGGGTTGGGGTGTCGGGGGGATCGAAGCAGAGGCCGCCATGTTAGCCCAGCCAATTTACATGTTGATGCCGGAAGTCGTCGGTTTCAAACTCACAGGCAGCTTACCCGAAGGGGCAACTGCAACAGATCTTGTGCTGCTTGTCACCGAGATGCTACGGGCACGCGGCGTTGTCAGCAAATTTGTTGAATTCTATGGTCAAGGCTTGAGCAGCATGTCTCTACCCGATCGAGCAACACTGGCAAACATGGCCCCTGAATATGGCGCGACCATGGGCTTCTTCCCAGTTGATGACGAGACGCTGAGCTATCTGCGTCGTACTGGACGTGACGACAACCTGATTACGCTGGTCGAACGTTATTGCAAAGAGCAGGGCTTGTTCCGCACCAATGATACGCCTGATCCTATTTTTAACGACACGCTTGAACTTGATCTGAGTATAGTCGAGCCGAGTGTCGCTGGCCCTATGCGCCCACAAGATCGTATTGAAGTGCGGGAATTGCAACCCCGCTTCCACCAAGTCTTGCAGGACCCGCTCGGGCCACAGGGATTCCAACTGAGTAAAGAACAGGTTACACAAACGGGAATCTACAAAGATAATGGCAATCGCACCGAAATGGCACATGGCGCAGTGGTGATCGCCGCTATTACAAGCTGCACCAATACCTCCAATCCATCGGTGATGGTGGCGGCGGGGTTGGTCGCCAAGAAAGCGGCTGAAAAAGGACTGAACCGTCAACCCTATGTCAAGACCAGTTTGGCGCCTGGCTCAACTGTTGTCACCGAATATCTGGATAAAGCGGGTCTAACACCCTATCTGGATCAGATCGGTTTCAATACCGTTGGCTATGGCTGCACCACCTGCATCGGCAACAGTGGTCCCTTACCAGAGCCAGTTGTCAACGCTATCAACGAAGGTGAACTGGTTGTGGCGGGTGTTCTCAGTGGTAATCGCAATTTTTCAGGTCGCATCAGCCCCCATGTCCGGGCGAATTTCTTGGCGTCGCCGCCGTTAGTTGTTGCTTATGCGCTGGCGGGTACAGTGGACATCGACATCTATAAGGACCCGATTGGGCAGGACGATGCTGGCAAGGATGTATTTCTCAAAGACATCTGGCCTTCACAGCAGGAGATTATGGATGTCATTCAGACTAGCCTGTCGCCGGAGATGTTCAAAGAGCAGTACGGCAATGTCTATGAGGGTAACGAATCTTGGAACGCCATCCCCAGCACGGATGAAGCGGTCTACAGTTGGGGCGAGAGCACCTACGTTCATGAACCGCCGTTCTTCCAAGATATGACGCCGGATGTTGATCCCATTCAGCCCATCATGGGGGCTAAGGTGTTGGTTAAAGGTGGCGATTCGGTGACAACCGACCACATTTCGCCCGCTGGGCCCATCGCGCTCAAGAGTCCAGCATCAACCTACCTGCAAGATCAGGATGTTGGCCCCCAGTATTTCAATACTTATGGTGCGCGGCGTGGCAACCACGAGGTCATGATGCGTGGCACATTCGCCAATGTTCGGTTGCGCAACCTGCTTGTTCCTGGCAGCGAAGGCGGCGTCACTTACTATCTGCCCACCGGCGAAGAAATGCCCATCTATGATGCTGCTATGAAATATATTGATGATGGAACGCCCCTCATTATCATCGGCGGCAAAGACTATGGTATGGGGTCAAGTCGTGACTGGGCAGCCAAAGGCACACTGCTGCTCGGGGTAAAGGCCGTCATCGTCCAGAGTTACGAGCGAATTCACCGCAGTAATCTGATTATGATGGGTGTACTGCCGTTGGAATTCCAGGAGGGTGAATCCTGGGAAACACTCAACCTGACTGGCAAGGAAACGTTTGACTTCCCTGATCTGGATGATGATCTCCAAACGGGGCAGTTACTCACCGTTAAAGCGACGGACGAAGACGGCAATCTCAAACAGTTCAAGGCTGTCACCCGTCTGGATACTCCGATTGAGATCGAATACTATCGCAATGGGGGTATCCTCCACACAGTATTGCGCAATATGCTCAGACAGAATCACTAAGATGAGCTTTGGGCATGGCGATCAGTCGCCATGCCCTTTTCATAGCGCCTATTGGTTCAGCAGCGTGAGCAAGATCGTATTTCTGATGCCTGTTCGCTGTGATGGCGATCGTATCCTTGGTAGTTAGAAACCAGATAAGGATAAGGTGTTCATCACCTTGCAGGGCATATGGAACATGCTAAACTCACTGATGAATGATCGGAATGATTCCATGCCAGTACCCCACCCGTTCCCATATCAGGGCAGCAAACGTAAGCTAGCACCTGCCATACTACAACATTTTCCGAGCGGCACGCATCGACTTGTTGAGCCATTTGCTGGTTCGGGTGCGGTATCTAAGCGGCTTTGTATCACCACAAAGTCCAAGCGACCCTGCTCAATGATAGCAACAAACCCCTCATGGAACTATGGCAACGGATCATAGAAGCCCCGGAAGCATTAGCCGACAGCTATGAGCATATCTGGAAGGCACAGTTTGAGTTTGGACAGCAAAAGGAATATTACAATTACATCCGCGACGAGTTTAACCGAACCCATCGACCTGAATATCTTCTGTTTCTGCTTGTTCGCTGTGTAAAGGCTGCTGTCCGTTACAATGCAGAAGGGCAGTTCAATCAGAGTCCCGATAACCGGCGCTCTGGAACAAAGCCAGACAAGATGCGCAAGCAGTTATTCCAAGTTGCCGAAATCATGGCAGGGAAGACCGAAGTCGCTTCCAGAGATTACCGGAAGATTATCGAACAGATCGAACCCAGCGATGTTGTCTATATCGATCCACCCTATCAGGGCGTCGTGAGGTCAGGTGATCCGCGCTATTACGAGCGTGTGTCACTTATTGAGATTATAGAGGTTCTTGAGCAGTTCAATCGCCATCAGATTCCCTATATGATGAGCTATGATGGGCGCACGGATGCGAAGGCATATGGCTATTCATTGCCTGCATCGCTTGGGCTTAAACGTCTTGAACTTGATGCAGGGCGCTCCTCCCAGGCGACCTTGTTAGGGAAGTCAAGCCGCACTTATGAATCCCTGTATCTCTCGCCTGGTTTGACTGGATAACCCCGCGATGACTATGTCAGGCAAAATGGCACATAATCTGCCACGATGGCCATCGAATCCTGATATGAAGACTTAAGCATTCTTTAACCGGATCACCTGTGGGCTGGTGTTCGGCAAGCGTTCGATGATATCGTGGGCTTCCAGATCAAGTTTGACCGTCGTGACATACCAACTGACCGAGCCTTCAAACGTCCCGCCGATGTGCTTCTCAATGGTACGAATCACATCTTTGAGCGCCATGTCAGAATCGGTCTCGTTCATCACGTCCAGAATGTGTTCGCGGATGAGGTCGTACTTTTCACGTTCAATATGTACGCCCTCTTTACCTTCCGGGTGCATAGTCAAAATACGATCTGATGCCGCCTCCGTCTGTGTTCGGCTCGCTTCCTCTTCAATCACCAGTTCTGGGTTCACCAAGACGGGGATATTCACCACGCCGCCCAGGGCGATTTTGCGATCAATCCGGTAGTTTTCTTCGACAAAAACCTGCCATGCCAGCCCAACCGCCAGTGTTGATGTTCCTGTGATTGCCCCCGCAACCACCCAGCCCAATACTGGAACCACATTCAGAAACTCGTTGATAACTGTCTGTGAAATGCGCAAGGAGGCGTAACCAATTGCGCCCCCTGTAAACACGATAATGCCCGCATTCCCCAACAGATCGCTCAATTGCTTGCTCGATAATTCCCGCTCATAATAAATCTGGTAAATCTCCCAGAACATCCAAGCATCCGCAACGGCAATACCCAGCATTTTCGCCGTTTCCAGCGCAGGTGTGGGCACAGCTGCTGCCATGCCCGCGCCAATGGCATTTTGCCCAATACGAATGAAGGCTCTGGCGCGTTTGTTTTCTATTTTGGAGGTGAGCGCTGTCATGACTCAGATTCTTTCGACTAATCAACACTGATTCTATTTACGCTTGAAGTTAGACAAAGGTTGCACCGGACGATGAATGTGTTAAGATACTGCCCCATAGCTTGTAACTGAGAGCTGCCATGTCCGATTTGCAATTCAACTTATATACCGATGGCGCGTGTTCGGGCAATCCTGGCTCCGGCGGTTATGCAGCGATTCTGGTCGCGGAGGACGACGGCTATGTCTATAAAGAACGCGAGATCGTCGGCTTTGAGGCCGAGACAACCAACAATCGCATGGAGATCATGGCGGTCATCAAGGGGCTGCGGGCATTGACCAAACCAACTGAGATTACGGTCTATTCGGATTCACAATACGTTGTCTTCACCATGACGAAGGGGTGGAAGCGCAAAGCCAATCATGATCTTTGGGCGCAGCTTGACCAACTGGTCGCCATCCATACTGTGACTTGGGAGTATGTTAAAGGCCACGCTGGGCACGAATACAATGAACGCTGCGACCAACTCGCCGTCGCCCAGATTAAGCAAACGGAGTAACTACTATGTCGACCATCGCCAATCGTGTTGCTGGATTCGGTACAACAATTTTTACCGAGATTAACATGCTTGCCCAGCAACATCAGGCCATTAATCTAGGCCAGGGGCAACCCGATTTTGATGGACCAAATGAAGCCGTTCAAGCTTTTGTCGATGCCCTCCAATCCGGCGATCACAATCAGTATGCACCGGGGCCGGGAACATCCGATTTGAAACAGGGTATCGCCAATCATGTGGCCCGCAGCTATGGGTTGGATATTGATCCCATCAAGGGCACGGTGGTTACGGCAGGTGGAACCGAAGCCATTTTCTCGACGGTTCTCGGCTTGATCGATCCTGGCGATGAGGTCATCATTGTGGAGCCATTCTTTGATAGCTATGTGCCCAATGTCATCATGGCAAATGGCAAGCCCATCTTTGTGCCACTTCATGCTCCTGATTGGACATTTGACCCTGACGAGCTCCGGGCGGCCTTCAACCCCAACACACGGGCGATCATGATCAATACACCCCACAATCCCACCGGGCGGGTGTTGACACTCGATGAACTGACCACAATTGCCGGCCTCTGTAAAGAATTTGATGTTGTGGTCATCTCCGACGAAGTCTATGAACACCTGATTTTCGACGACTCTCGTCATATCCCGATGGCGACTTTGCCCGGAATGCTCGAACGGACGGTGACAATCGGCAGCGCTGGTAAGACCTTTGGTATGACCGGCTGGAAAATCGGCTGGGCTTATGGCCACCCTGATCTCATCAAGGGCGTGGCACAGGCGCATCAATATGTCACCTTTGCGGTCAACCACCCTGCACAGCAAGCGGTGGCTCATGCCTTGACCTTGCCAAGCAGCTATTATGAAGACTACCGTGAAATGTACACGACGAAGCGTGATCTGATGATGACAGGCATTGCTGGGGCAGGCCTTAAGGCCACCATGCCTAAAGGCACCTATTTCGTTGTTGCAGATTTCACCGATGTCTTTGATGGTACAGATGTGGAGTTTGCACGCTACATGGCCACAGAGATCGGCGTCGGCGTGATCCCACCAACCGCTTTTTATAGCGAAAAACACAAGCATATGGGGCAAAATCACGTCCGCTTTTCGTTCCCCAAACAGAACGCAACACTTCAAACAGCTGCCGAACGGATGAAGAAGCTTAAGGCTTGATATGCCAACACACATTGTCGCCGTGAGTGGCCTGATTACCCATGCAGATGGTGACATTCTGATGATTAAGAGCCCCCGACGCGGTTGGGAAATGCCTGGCGGTCAGGTCGAGGAAGGCGAAACGCTCATTGAAGCCCTCGAACGCGAGATCAAAGAAGAGGCTGGTGTGAAGGTCACGGTGGGGCAGATGGTCGGCGTCTATTCCAACGTCAAACCACCGACCAAAGTTATCTTCGGTTTCTTATGCAAATACATCTCTGGCACACCGACCACCAGTGCAGAAAGCCTAATGACAGAATGGGTCGAACCCACCCAGGCAATTCGGCGCGTAACCCATCCGGCGATTTCGGATCGTTTGGGTGATATGTTGGCATTTTCTGGCCATGTGATGTACCGCGTCTATACAACCCTGCCCTACCACGTTATGCATGAGCAGTTCATCTGAATCGCTCAGGATGATCTTGACTCATACCCCATTTTCAACTATGCTGATATTATCGAACAAAAGTTCTGTGGGGGCAGATGGTGAATGATGTTGCGTTGCTCTTGATCGATATTCAGTTGGGGTTCATTGAAGTTGATGAACCCGTTTATCAAGCACAGGAAATGCTGAGTCGTTTCAAGTCCTTGCTTAACAAAGCGCGTTATGCAGGCGTACCTGTCATCTATCTGCGCCATGACAACGAACCAACAATCGACGGCCCCATTCACCCCAAAATCGCACCCTCCAAACATGATCTGGTTATTAGCAAACAGACCCCTAACTCCTTCTTTGAGACCAACCTACATCAGCAACTACAACTTCGGGGCATCAAGCGCCTGGTAATTGCGGGATTCCAGAGCGAGATGTGTATCACGGCAACATCCATGCGAGCACGCGAACTAGGCTACGAGATCATCCTGGTAGAAGATGGGCATAGCACGTTTGATTTTGAACAGCCTGCCCAGGTTATAATTGCTGAACGGAACCAAACCTTGAGTGAGGTTGCGACACTGTGTAAAGCCGAAAGCATCAAATTCACACATTTGATACAGCATGCCAATCAAAACATGTGAGCTTATCATGGGGTTGAAATTCTAGTTGGGAGGGGTATAAAAAGAGGGGAAAGTCGGAGAATTTGATGCGAAACCTGTTTTGGGCTTGTTGCATAATTGGGTTGTTTGGCTGTGCCAGCCAGCCAACAACGGATGCGCTATCATCCTCAATAGCCATCAATTATCCTCATGACACCGCAATCATCTATGCAGAATTGCTGTATATTACGGGTTCGGTGGCTCATCCACCCCAAACTCTCACCCTTCAACTGCTGGATACCGAGGACAATATAGTCAACGAAATTGCAGTGACAGCCGATGAAAGCCAATGGACTGTCGAATTCGATCATGATTATCAAGGTAAGCCGTCTGAAATGACTCTCCGTGCGATTGATCCCGATACAGGTTCCGTTCAAGACGAAGTGGTGTTGGTCGTATCCAGCTTAGACACACGGCCTGATGGTGTGTTTGGCACTATCTTGGCCCCGACTAATGGCAGCCAAGTCGGTGGCGATTCCATTCTCGTTCAAGGACGGGTCTCTGGCGTCGAATCAATCCTCATTGAGGTAAAAGGTGACGAGGGGACGATTGATTCGCAGGAAATCGCCGCGACTAACCCTTACAAGATTGATGATGTGCTTTGGCAGAGCGAACTTAACCTGAATGGCTATATTGGACAGGCCACCCTCAATCTCTATGATCTACCCAACATTACCGACCCACTTCATTCGATTATTTTGACCGTACTCGCTGCGGCTGGTTAGAAAGAGCCATTTTTATGACAAACTACTTTATTGCGATTGCAGGCAACATCGGCGTGGGCAAAAGTACCTTAACTCGCATGTTAGCCGAACACTTTTCTTGGCAGCCATTTTACGAGGCCAATGTCGAAAACCCCTATCTTGCGGACTTTTATCAGGATATGCAGCGCTGGAGCTTCCATTCGCAGATGTTCTTTCTGGGCAAGCGCCTGGAGCATCATCGCCAATTGGTGGATTATCCGGGGAGTGTTGTGCAAGATCGCACTGTCTACGAAGATGCTGAAATTTTTGCCTGTAATCTCTATTTTCAAGGACACATGTCCGAACGCGACTATACCACCTATCGTGGATTATATGAAGCCATCAGTTCGTTTTTGCCACCACCACATCTCATCATCTACCTGGCGGCCAGTGTTGATACGCTCATGAAAAAGATCAAGCAGCGTGGACGCGAATTCGAGCAGCAGATCGACCCTGACTATATCTGGCGATTAAACGATCTCTACGAGCAATGGATCAATAACTGGACGCTCTCGCCCGTGTTACTTCTTGACATGAACCAGTTGGATTTCCTCCACAAACTGGATGATTTCTCACAAGTTGTGTGCGAAGTTGAGGCACGGTTGGAAAAGTATAGCGTTTGACCTGTTCACCCCTATAGACAATCAGCATGGGAACTCCTACGATGATCCGTGTGCCCACCGCAGCGAACTGAAAGTTCGCCTTCACTCGTAGCAGAGCGTTATTTTATTCGTTCCTATGTTACATATATGTAATCCGGAATGGCGGCTGTGCTAAATATGCTCGATCTCGGATGGGTTGGACTTTCATCAGTGCGTTGCATTCGTCAGGCGGGTTGGCACATGGGCCAACCAAATCCAAAGGAATTTATATAGACACTTTCTCTGATTTTTGTTATCATGTTATTAATCTGATTCATCTGATGAATTAAGCTCCATGTTTCCTATTGACCTTGGCTCGAATCTACTCAATTACATTGTGCGGCGTGGATTCGATTCCGGGGATCGTCTGCCAACCATCAGCGAATTGCAACACCAAGATCACCTCGGCATGAGCGCCAGCAAGGTGCGCGAAGAACTGGAAGTGGCACGCGCCTTGGGGCTGGTCGAAGTCCGCTCACGCACGGGCACTCGCCTGAAAGACTACTCGTTTACGCCTGCCGTCAGTCTGAGCTTGCAGTATGCGCTGGCGCGTGATCCAGGTTGCTTCCGGCAGTTTGCTGAACTGCGCGTACATATTGAGTGTGCCTTCTGGCATGAAACCTGCGCACTATTAGAAGATGAAGACAAAGCGCAGATGGTGGCCTGCGTCGAGCAAGCACGCAGCAAACTCAACAGTGAATGGATTCGTATCCCCCATGAAGAACACCGGGTGTTTCATCTGACGGTGTTTAAACGACTGGATAATCCCTTTGTCCTGGGCTTGCTTGAGGCGTATTGGGAAGCCTATAATGCAGTCGAACTCAATACCTATGCCGATTATGCCTATCTTCAATCGGTCTGGGATTACCACCAACGCATTATCGATTTCATCCAAACAGATGATTTTGATGCCGCCCTGGATGCCTTTATCGCCCATACACGCTTAATAGGACATCAACCACGTATGAAAGATATGGAGGACCAACAACTGGAACATTAAAGAGCCCGATACTATCTGAAACACATTGACTTATGAGAAAGGAATATGCGCAGCAATGTGTGCACTAAACATCAGAACTGAACCCAAATCAGAACAACGTGGCTCCGACAACCACATCGTCAACGATTTCGCGTTTATGGTTGCTACCAAAAATGGTTCCGGCAGCCAGACCTCCAACAATCTGTTGGTAACATCCTTGTTTCGGATGGGTATTCCTGTCAATGGCAAGAACCTGTTTCCTTCCAATATTAAAGGCTTGCCAACCTGGTATACCATCCGCGTGAGCAGAGACGGCTATACTGCCCGTCGAGCCACCACTGAAATTACCATCGCTATGAATCAGGAGACTGCTGCTGAAGACATTGAGACCTTGCCTTCTGGTGGTGTGTGTATTCTTCCACAAGAATGGAAGTGGACCCAGTCGCGTGATGATGTGACCTACTATGAAATCCCTGTCCGCGACATCATCAAACAGGCGGATATCCCCTCGCCTTTTCGGGATCGTGTTGCCAATATGGTCTATGTTGGGGTAGTAGCCCAGCTATTCGGTATCCCCCGCGATACCGTCTGGCATTCGCTGCTAGATAACTTCAATGGCAAAGAAAAGCCGGCCCATATGAACATGAATGTCATTGAAATGGCCTTTAAGTGGGCGGAAGAGAACCTGCAAAAAGAAGATCCCTATCGCTTTGAACCTCTGAACATGACCGAAGGCAAAATCCTGATTACAGGGAATGAATCCGGCGCTTTGGGGGCTTTGTTCGGGGGGGTTCAGGTGGCAGCCTGGTATCCTATCACGCCCTCAACCAGCTTCATTGACGCCATGATTGGCCAATTGGGTATCCGCAAAGACCCAGACACAGGCAAAAACACCGTTGCCGTCGTTCAGGCTGAAGACGAACTGGCTGCCGCTGGCATGATTGTCGGTGCGGGGTGGGCCGGGGCACGTTCCCTGACGGCTACTAGCGGCCCCGGCATCAGCCTGATGGCGGAGTTCGCAGGACTAGCCTATTTCGCCGAGATCCCCTGTGTCTTCTGGAATATCGCCCGTATGGGGCCAAGTACAGGTTTACCCACTCGGACCAGCCAGGGCGATCTCCTGTTTACCTACTTCCTGGGGCACGGTGACTCCCGGCACATTGTTTTGCTGCCCGGTTCGCCTGCCGAATGCTTCGAGTTTGGCTGGAAATCGTTCGATCTTGCTGATCAACTTCAAACACCTGTGTTTGTCCAGAGCGATCTTGACCTGGGTATGAACAATTGGATGTCTGATCCATTTGAATATCCTGATCAGCCCATCAACAAGGGCAAAGTCCTGGATGCCGATCAGTTGACTCAATTCATAGATGAATATGGCACCTGGGGCCGTTATCTGGATGTGGATAATGATGGGGTGGGGTATCGGACTTTACCCGGGACCAACCATCCCCGTGCAGCGTACCTCGCACGTGGTACAGGCCACAATGAGATGGCTGTTTATAGCGAACGGGCTGAAGATTGGGTTAAGAACATGCAACGCCTGCATCGCAAGTTCGATACAGCGCGTGAAATGGTTCCAGAACCCATCATTGAACAAGACCCATCCTGCAAGATCGGTCTGATTACCTTCGGAACCAACGACCCCGCTGTCCGTGAAGCCCGCGACTGGTTGGCAGAAGACGGCATCGAGACCAATTACCTGCGGATCCGGTCTCTACCGATCAACGAAGAAACACACGAGTTTATCCACGATCACGATACCATCTATGTGATTGAGAACAACTTTGATGGACAAATGTTCCAGATTCTCTGCCTAGAAAATCCAGCAGACGTACAACATATGGTCAAACTGCCCTTGGGCGATAGCCTGCCCATGACACCCAAATGGGTCTATGACCTGATTATCGAAAAGGAGCGCAGCTAATATGCCAAAAACAAATGCCATTGGCCTGGAACGAACAGAATATAAAGGACGCCAGAGTACCTTGTGTCCGGGCTGCGGTCACGATTCGATCTCCAATCAGATCATCAGCATGGCCTTTGAACTCGGCCTGGAGCAGCACAATCTTGTCAAGATGAGTGGTATTGGTTGTTCGAGCAAGACTCCTGCCTATTTCCTAGGCCGTTCACACGGCTTCAACGCTATCCATGGTCGGATGCCTTCTGTTGTTACGGGCACAAATCTAGCCAATACCCAACTCAAGACCATTGCTGTCAGCGGGGATGGTGATACGGGTAGTATCGGCTTCGGACAGTACAAGCATCTCATTCGTCGCAACGTACCGATGGTATACGTCATTGAAAACAATGGGGTCTATGGCCTGACAAAAGGCCAGTTCTCCGCCACAGCCGATGAAGGCCAATTCCTCAAATACTACGGCCAGAACGACCTCCCACCCATTGATCTGGCACTAGAAGCCATCATGGGTGGTGCTACTTTTGTTGCCCGCAGCTTTTCCGGTGATGCCAAGCAGGTACAGACCCTCCTCAAAGCTGCCATCAGTCACAAGGGAACCGCTGTCCTGGATATCATCAGTCCCTGTGTCACCTTCAACAATGCCGATACCTCCACCAAAAGCTACGGCTACGGCAAGGAAAACCAAATCCCCTTGCATGAGATTGCCTATCTTGCGCCCGATTACATTGAGGCTAAAGAAGAAATTGATGTCGGTGATCTGCCCGAAGGCGAAGTGATCGCAGTCGATATGCACAACGGAGCCAAGATCCGCCTCAAAAAACTGGGGCGCGACCACGACCCACGCAACCGTCAGATGGCGCTCACCATTCTCAACCAAGCCGCCCGCGATGAACTCTTCATAACGGGCCTCATCTACTACGAAGAACCGCGTATCACCTTGTCAGAAAGCCTGGAACTGACCGATGAGCCGCTGGCTCATATGTCACAAGACAAGCTGCGACCCAGCAAAGATACCCTCGATAAGATCATGCAGTCTTATACGTAATCAGGGCGACTGTTCTCATGATGGGTCGCCCCACTGGAGGTCACGATGCAATACCGCATACTGGGGCAAACAGGTCTAACAGTCAGCACCTTGGGCATTGGCGGCGGTGGGCCAAGTCGCTTGGGACAAAGCTATGATGTAGATGAAGCTCAATCCATCGCCGTCATTCAACAGGCACTTGATGCCGGTGTGAATTTTATCGATACTGCCGAAGCCTACCGCACCGAAGATGTGATCGGCAAAGCAATCGCAGGCTACGATCGCCATAAGCTGGTGATCTCAACCAAAAAATCAACCTCGCGTGGTAAGATCACCCAAGACAATGTGCATGAAAGCCTGGAAAATAGCCTGGAGCGCCTCGGCACAAACTATATCGATGTCTATCACCTACATGCCGTCATAGCTGAGGACTACGACTATCTGCTCAACAACATCATCCCCATTTTACAGAACCTGCGCAAAGATGGCACAATCCGCCATATTGGAATCACAGAGCGTTGGAATGCTGATCCTGACCACAAAACACTCATGCGGGCCGTACAAGATGATGTTTGGGATGTGATGATGGTCGGCTTTAACCTGCTCAACCAATCGGCCCGCGAGCGAGTATTTGCCGAGACCATCGAACAAGATGTTGGCATACTAGTGATGTTTGCTGTCCGCAATGCTCTCAGCAAATTGGCGCGTCTGCAAGAGATTATCACCCAACTCATTGCCAAGGGACAGGTCGATGCCAACCTGATGGATCGTCACGATCCATTGGGCTTTGTCCTAAACGAAAGCGACGCCGTGAGCCTCCCCGACGCCGCTTATCGTTTTTGCCTGTATGAACCCGGAACTCACGTCATTCTCTCCGGGACAGGCAATCCACTTCACATGCAACAGAACATCGAAACCTTTGCCCGTCCACCCTTACCCCATTCAGTTGTCGAACGCCTCAAAACCATGTTCGCCGGCGTCGACAACATCACCGGGCAATAAACAATTTCTCTCCCCGCGATAGCCGATTTGCAATCTGATAGGTCTGGCCCTGTGAGCGCATCGTGGGTGCATGGGCGGCCAGATAACGAGCGCCCGCAATCAATATATGGTTCGCACGCGGAGTCCCTTTGAGCAGTGTATACTGCCTCAACGCCGCCTCGATACACTGAATCGTGTGGAAGTTGCGATCCTCCCGCAGTAGCAAACCACCCATCATCGCCATCAGTTTATCTGGGTCACCCTCACCATACACATAATCTGCCACCAACTGCCCAGCTTGATTGACCTGCTGCTGATTGTTGAGCAGGGATTCCATTGAGGCCAGTAATTCATCAGGGTCATCCACACTCCCCCTCCCTTCAGGGATGCGTGCCGCAGGCACGTTCAAAAAACGATCCAGATAGACACTCATTGCCGCATCAAACACGCCGCGCAGCAAGTCCGGCGAATTCACCCGCCGCAACCCCTGTTCAACCGCATTGGCAAATGTAAAAGTGTGCATGGCAGTGTCCCAATCACCAAACTCGTTGGTGATATGGAAGCGGGCAATTCGCAGCGCTGCCGCATAGGTCACGACCGACGCCAAATCGACCTCTGTCACGCCCTCGCGTAGTGCATCCAGCAGAGCGTCAGCAATCGCCTGTGGATTATCACCCAACAGAATCGCCACGATTGTCTCATCGTCCACTTGGACCCCGCGTGTGGATTGTCCCTCGGCCACCGCATCCGGCAGGACCCCAAAGACTTCATCCAATATGTCGACCAGATCAATCGGATGGCGCCACGCATTCGTTTCTTCCTGCCGCTGCGCATGGGTATAGTTGCGAACCATGCTCGTCAGCGTTTGCTCGGCATACGCCCACCCCGTCAGGTCGAGCGCCTCGAACGCTTTATTGGTGAAATCCAGCGAATGCCCAACATCTATGTAACGGTGATCTGTCGCCGCCGCAAACATCATGTCCGCCATTTCTTCAGGTGTCGCGCCTGCTCGCAGCGCCGAAATTATACAGCGTTCGGCGGCCTCTTCATCACGCACTTCCACAAACTGTCGGAACCAGCGCTTGAGTGTCGGCACGTCCGTTTCTTCGCTCGGTAGCGCACTCACAATAAAGCGCGGAGCCATCCCGCTTGTCTCCGAGGCAACATCCGCCAGCCCATGATACAAAGCGCGTGCTTTGTCTTCTTCATTCAAAAACGGAATCAGATTCATTGTGCAAGTATGCGTTGTCAGCCCACGACCCCAACCATTTCTGCGGTAGCGCGTGCCAAAATCGACACCAATCGTGAATGGCTCAACCGTTTCACGCCCCTGCATCAGTAACCGGATGACCGCCTTTGCAATCACCAGCGACAGATCCCGTTCCAGACCTTCCCGTAGCCGCTTGCGCTGATGCTCAACCACATCCCTTGGCAAGCTGACGTTCACCCACACCGCATCATCCCGGATTTCAACAGGGTAGGCGTCCACATCATCCGCCCACAGATCGAACGCGCCGCCACTGGCAAGATCAAACCGAGCATGATGCCAATGGCAGGTCAGTAGCCCATCTTTAACCGTGCCCTGATCCAGCGGGAAACCCATGTGCGGGCAGCGATTATCAACAGCATAAACCCTATCGCCATACAAAAACAGCACCACCGGAATCCCATCTGCCTGTACCGTGATGCTGCCCTTCGTCCGTAGGTCGTCCATGCTGGCGACCCGTGTATATTGATCCATTGCTACAACCATTCTCATCCCTCCTAAAATTGCCTCTACTTTAGCGTGCAATGTCCCAGCTTGCATTGTTCGATTGGGCATTGTGATCCTGTACCATTGTACAGGATTGGAGGGTGTCTACTATCAATGGTGAGGAGGCATCGCGGCGGCTTCGATTTCGGTCTCAAACACTTTCTAAGCAGCGATGATCTGCCGCGTTTGCGCAGCAGCCAAGGTCAAAGGCAATGCCAACCAGCAGCAGGGCAAGCATCACATAGACGACAAGCGCTGGGGCTCCCACTTCAAAAAATGGACAGGTCAAGCTTGTTTAAGGTAAAATAGTATCAAGCAAGGGGGACACTCCCGTCCCTCTCCCGATAGCAAGATAGCCATAAAGGCAACAACTATGTCCGCTTTAGAAAATCAGTTTGCCGAACCGCAGTTCGCCATCACACCCCCATACACCATCGCCGACTTCGAGACATTTCTCGATCAGCCGGAAAATTATGACCAGATTTTTGAACTCATCAATGGGGAGATTGTGGCCGTGCCTTCCAATCCGTATGTGTCAAAGATTGCTGGAAAAATCATTTTCTTCCTCCAATTGTTTCTAGTGCAAAATAACTTGAAAGATCATGTCACGGCTGAGGCCGCTGGCTACATCATCCAAAACAACGTGTACGCGCCCGATGTGGCCTATGTTTCGCACGATCGGCAAGCGGAACTCCCCCGAAAGGGGTTTAATCCAGGGCCGCCCGATCTGGCCGTTGAGGTCATCTCTGATCCAACCAACTGGCATGAGCAACAACAACTCCGCCGCAAAATTGTCGTCTATCTGGAGGCTGGCGTGGTGGTCTGGATAGTAGATGCTGAAGCTCGAACGATTGAGGTTTACACCCCTGGGGAACCGATGCAAGTCCTGGGCATCAAAGACACCCTGACTGTTGAGAAGCTCCTACCAGGGTTCCAACTATCATTAGCTGATCTGTTTGATACAAAGGAGGAAGAAGAGTAGATGGTTGCGTATCCCATTCGTAACATGAAAGGATAGGGCGTGTGGCCCACCTTCTGCCGGACGCTGCGGGTTAGTCGCCTAGCTTTGCCATAGATCAAGGACGTCCCTCACAGGCAACGTGAAACCCGGCAGCATGTCGCCACTATCAAGCGTGTCATCCATCCCCAAGGCGCAGGCTGGCTGCCCCGACACGTGCATATCAATGCGCTCATCGTCCACTTACACTAATGCCCGCGTCCAGGTAAATCTGCCGCTTGCGGGCAATGTCTGGCTGGGGAAATTCACCTCGACAGTAAACTCTGGTGCCACAGGATCAGGGTATGCTCGACTACAGAAATTTGAAATGAAATATCCTGCGGTTTATCGCTCAGAAAGAAATCGGCGTTGTGGCAAACTTCTTTGGTTGCCCCACAACAAGGTTACGATTTTTCTCCCAATCTCACCAACTATGCTGTCCACTTAAAAATCACGATAGAATATTTGTTCAAGTTGTGGTATAGTCGATTTCCAGGAATGCCATATGATGCTCTGCTACTACGCAAATCGTCGGTTCGTTGCGGCTTGTGGCGGGCTCAAGTCCGTTTGTGTCAGAACAATCCCTCGCTGCCGCCGAAAAAACTTGTGTGGCAGCAGCAGCAACTAAAATCCAAACCCACGCAGCACCTCATCAACGGAAGGGATATACCCAGCACCAAATATACGAACGTGTATCAGCAGATGATACAGGCCATAGATATGACGCCGAACATCAAAAAATCCGGGCTCAATCGGCCGCAGTTCCTGGTAACGCTCAAAGAAAGGATCACCAAAACTCCCAAACAACATCGAATAGGCCAGTTCCATCTCAGCATGAGCATAATATAACGCTGGATCAACAAAGCCTGTCACTCGTCCATTTTGTGCCAGCACATTGGTTGTCCACATATCGCCATGAATCAAGGTGGGATGTTCCGGTTCGAGCAAGAATTCATCCAACCGGGAAGCAAGACGCTCTATCCGATGAACATGCGAAGTTGGGAGGACACCCTGATCAGACGCTTCTTGGGCCATATAGAGCAGGCGTTGGTCACGATAGAATTCGATCCATGAGACCGTCCAAGGGTTGGGTTGATGCAATGGCCCAGCCAACGTGTCTCGCTCCAGGCCGAATTGTGGCCCTCGAACAGCGTGCAGAGCCGCCAAAAGCTCTGCTGCATGACTCTGCACAGCAGCAGATAGCCGGCTTTCGCCCGGGATGAATGACATAATGAGGAGGTCAGGCTCACAATGTAGAACATCCGGCACAGGCAAATCGCTATGCTCACGCAGATAATTCAGCATGTAGCCTTCAATGTCGAGCGTCGCCTTCGCACCCTCGGCAACTTTGGCAACAACTATCCGGCCATCTACCAGATCAACCCGAAAGACATCGCCGATCATGCCCCCTTGCAAGGCACGAATCCGCTGAGGCTTGGCCCCGGTGACGGCCTCAATCCGAGTTGCCAAGGTCATGGTGGCTAGTTTCCCAGGTGCGCAGGCCATCCGAATTGAGATAAACAGGGATGTGTTTAAACTGGTCGTTCTCTTGCTCGATTTCGCGGATCATGGTGCGTTTTTGATGCGTAATCGGGCCACTCAACAACGTGAGGGAGCCGCCTTCGCCCCCAGCACCGTTCACCTTCCATCCGATTGCCCCGTGCGCTTGTGCAATTGCGATGATCCGCCGGGCGTCCGCACTAACCAGTGCCGAATTGAGTCGAAACTGGGCTTCGGTATTTTCGATCATGGTTTGCCCCAATGCCTCAAAGTCCCCGGCGTAAACTGCATCGCGCGATTTCTCAGCGGTTTTGCGCAAATCCTGAATCTGGGGGGCGGTTGGGCCGGCGTCTTCCAATTCACCGATCACCTTTTTATGGACCGCAGACGAATCGTGTTGACCAAGAAAAATCAACACAAGACGGCGTTCCAATTCACGTCGAACTGCGCTGGGAACCTGAATTTGAGAAACCGTTGCATAGGGATACTGATACATGTCAATGAAGTTGATCCCGCCATAGGCCGAACACAGTTGATCCTGAATCCCACACTCCAATCTCAAATATTGAGTTTCGAGCGATTGCGCGGTATACGCAACCTCATGGGTAGACATCCGCCCTTCTGTCAAACGATCCAACGCACCAACCAAGGCGACTGCGACAGCGGCCGATGTCCCTGTTGATGCACCGCTAGGGGCTTGGCAATAAACGGTTACTCGCAAGGCAACGTCATCTGGAACTTGCATACACTCAAAGGCAACCTCCAGAAGTTGATGATTATCTGTCGTGCGGGCTTCCGGATTAATCACGAAGCACTCACCGAAATTCTCGGCGTAAAGCTCGATGCGTTTATCCTGCTTCGTGATGGGATAAACTTCAATCTGAACTTCAGCGTAAGGATTGACTCCAATGTTGAAGATTTTGCCATGTTCGGCAAACCATGTATCCGTCCATCCACCATTGTCACAAATGCGGATGGGTGCGACGCTGTTGATAATGCGCAGGGGGGTGTCCAAAGTTCCTATACCGTTTTGCTGATTGATTGCGCCCCAGATAATAACGCCTCCGTTTAGCCAGGGCAACATCTTGACAGAGCCATGATATGACCCATATAATTAACACTTTGAAGTCATTTTTGAGAGCAAGGAGCTATCCTGTGGGGCCATTACCAAAACGCAAAATTTCCCGCAGTCGTCGGAATAAACGCCGATCACATCACAGCATCAAACTACCACATCTGGTCCTCGACCCAGATAGTGGTGAATACCGTGTTGCCCACCACGTTTGCAAAAAATCGGGGATGTATAAGGGTAAGCAAGTGATCGAAGGCCAGGAAACATTCTAAACCTCTGGCGTCACATGGATTGGTCCAAAACAGCCCTTGTTTTCCCAGGACAAAATTCGCAGCATGTGGGCATGGGACGTGACTTTGCTGAATTCAGCGCCATCGCTCAATCGGTCTTTCAGCAGGCCGACGACATCCTCGGTTTCCAATTGTCTAAATTGTGCTTCAATGGACCAGAACCCGAACTCAATCAGACCATCAATACCCAGCCCGCAGTTTATGTATGCAGTCTGGCGATTCTACGCACCCTACAACACCACATCCCAGAATCAAAGCCAGCCTGTGTTGCTGGACACAGTGTCGGTGAATTTGCAGCTTTGACCGCAGCAGATTCCCTCGATTTTGAAGATGGATTACGATTGGTGCGCGAACGGGGCCGCTTGATGCACAAAGCAGACGAGCAAACATCCGGTGGGATGGCAGCTGTGCTAGGAATGGATTTAGAGACTGTCCAAAACGCCTGTAAGCAAGCGCAAGATATAACCGGACAGATGGTGGTTTTAGCAAATGATAACTGTCCCGGTCAGATCGTGATTTCTGGTGAAGATAGGGCACTTGAACAGGCTATGACTCTCACTGAGACGTACGGTGCTCGGCGGGTCGTCAAACTCGATGTCAGTATCGCAGCTCATTCGCCATTGATGCAGGCCGCAGCCGATGAGTTCGCAAAAGTGTTGACTCAAATAACGTTTTCTCAACCTAAAATCCCGGTATATGCTAACGCAACAGCGCGAGGTGTACAGGACGGTCCATCCATTCCAGCCCTGCTCGAAAGACAACTGACACAAACGGTACGCTGGACAGAAACCGTTCAAAACATGATTTCGGACGGAATCGAGACCTTTATCGAGGTTGGCTCCAGTGCTGCACTGACAGGTCTCATCAAGCGCATTGATCGCAGCAGCCAGCGGGTCACATTGAATTCCGCTGAAGCCTTGCAATTGCTCATCAACGAATAGGTACTATTTTGCCAGCATGGGTCCTAAGGGCTGCCCACCCAGCAGGTGCATGTGCAAGTGAAAGACTTCTTGTCCACCATGTTCACGGCAGTTGACCAGCAGACGGTAACCATCTTCGGCAATCCCCTGTTCACGCGCAATTTGCTTAGCCACAACGAATAATTGACCTAGTACCAGAGCATCATGATCTTCAACATCATCTACTGTTGGGATTTCCTTCTTGGGGATAATCAGAATGTGAACCGGCGCTTGTGGATTGATGTCTTTGAAGGCCAGTACATCGTCGCTTTCAAACACAATGTCCGCCGGGATTTCTTTGGCGATGATTTTGCTGAAGATGGTACTCATTGTCATTCTCCTTTGAATGTGGGTTGTCGCTTTTGTAAAAAGGCCGCAACACCCGCCTGAAAGTCCTGGGTTGAGGCCGCCTGTGTTTGTAATTGTGCTTCAAATTCAAGCGTCTGCTCAAGGGTATGTTCAGCAGCATAGTTGAGGGCAGATTTCATCAAACCAATGGCACGGGTGGGCATGGTCGCCAGTTTGGATGCAACCGTAGATGTGACCTTGTCGAGCTTATCTTGGACGACAACGCGATGAACAATCCCTAATCCAAGCGCCATAGATGCGCTAACGCGATTATCGGCATCTGCCAACATGAACAGCTCAAAGGCTTTAGCAGAGCCAACAATCCGCTGTAAGAGATAAGTGCTACCAGCATCAGGAATCAGCCCAATATTCATAAACGCAGCAAAGACGAAATCTGCCGTATCACAGGCAATGCGGTAATCTGATGCCAGGGCAAGGCTTGTACCTGCTCCCGCTGTAACCCCGTTGATTGCACAAATGATAGGCTTTTCTAGAGAGCGCATCTGTTGGATCACAGGGTTGAAGCCGTTACGTAATGAGTCTGCAATATTAGGGTGGGTACTGAACTCTGTTAGATCTGCACCTGCGCAGAAGCCTTTGCCCGCACCTGTCAGAATAACTGCTCGAATAGACTTGTCTTCAGCGGTCTGTTTGAGTGCTGTCTGGAGTTGGGCAAGCATGGCAGGATCAAGGGCGTTGTATTTTTCAGGCCGATTGAGCGTTATGGTCGCTAGGGTGTTATCAAGATTGAGAAGAATGGTCATGGCTCTATTACTCTGTAAATGTGAATTGGCTACGTCCATTATAGCGTGCCTTCCGTTCATCGCCTCTGTATAATGCACTTGAATCGACTATGAACTTTGAGAGGCTTGTGCCATGACTACCAGGATGATGCGTCCAGAAACAAAAGTACAGTCCAAAATTAAACTTTCAGCCGCTATTTCTAATAACCCAACCGAAGAAGAGATGGTATTTTTGCGACAGCTTGGGCTAGATTATTGCTACACTTGGGTGACACCTGAACAGAGTAATTATGAATATCTAGCACGGCTCAAAGATCGTGTGACCGCAACTGGACTCACGCTTTATAATGCTGGAAACTATAACATTGGCAAGTCACACCGCATTCATCTGGGACTGCCGGGACGGGATGAAGACATTGAGAAATTCCAGAATCTGCTCCATGAGTTAAGCCGGGTGGAGATTTATACCACGACGTTTACCTGGGAGCCGGATAAAGTCTGGAGTTCTGATCCGCACGAAAGCCGGGGCGCGCAGGCGCGCTACGTCAACCTGGAAGAGTTGAAGAAAGTGCCCTTTACGCATGAGCGTGAGTATACATTGGATGAGTTGTGGGACAATTTCGCGTACTTCATGGAACAGATCATTCCAGTTTCGGAGGAGACGGGTGTGCGCTTGGCACTGCATCCGAATGATCCGCCGACGGATTCGTTGGGCGGTGTGCCATGCTTGATCAACAGTTGGGAACGATACAATCGGGCCTATGAAATTGCCAACAGCCCCAATCTGGGCATGGAATTCTGCACAGGGTGCTGGCTGGAAGGTGGCAAAGATGGATTTGGGGATATGCTGGCGGCCATTCGTCAATTTGTGAGTGATGGCCGTGTTTTCATCGTGCATTTCCGCAACACGACCTCGCCACAACCGGAATTCACCGAGACCTTTCTTGATAATGGTTACTTTGATATGTATCAGGCGATGAAGACATTTGTCAAGACGGGGTATGATGGCACGATGATCCTTGACCACACACCCAAATTTGTGGGCGGGTATCACCAAGGTGGTGGTACAGCCTATGCAATTGGCTATATGCGGGCGCTAATCGAACGGGCTGAAGATGAATTGAGTCAGGGATTGTCTCACCTGCACCGTGTATGATTTCCGCCGAGTACAAGTTGCTTGATAAATGCAGCGAATTCGCTCATATGAGCGGGTTCATCGTAATACAAGCTAGAGGCGCAGATGCAGGATTTTGTTCTAATCTGGCATACGGTACAATGTAACCGAAATAAGCAGCAGAGATGAAAGACTTTTGGTAAACACAGTTGGTGTAAATGATTTTGATCAGATTCTAAATGCCGAACCCGATGAGGATGGTCTGTTTATTCGTCCGGTTATGCCATTGCGCGGATTAACCGTGTATCCGATGCTGGTCGCGCCAATTGCTTTGCAAGAAGAACTGGCAGTCAGGGGTGCACAAACGGCGGTTGATCTGCATCAGACGGTGATAGGCCTGGGGATTCGGGATGTCACCATTGAAGATATACGTCCAGAAGACCTGTATCACATTGGCACGGAGTTGGCGCTGGGGCGCTTGATAACGTTGCCGGATGGTTATCAGTCTGCTCTAGTAGAGGGGCGCCGCCGAGTGGAGATTGTCGAGATTATTCAGACCGCCCCAGAGATGCTGGCGTGTGTCCGCATTCTGGATGATATCACCAGTGACGATGATCATCTGGAACTGCTCACACAAACGCTGGTGCAGATGTTTGAACAAGCGGTTGAGCTGAGCGATATGCTGCCGGACGAGGTTGTGGACTTTGTTTTGAATACGGATAGTCCTGGTTGGTTGGCAGATTTCATCGCGTCGATGCTGACTCTATCGATTTCAGATCGACAGACGGTGTTGGAAATGGTGCGGCTGGAAGACCGACTGCATTATGTCGCCACATTGTTGAGCCGTGAACTGAATGTGCTAGAACTTAAGGATGAGATCAACAGCCAGATTCAGGATGAAATGACCCGCAACCAACGTGAGATGTATTTGCGGGAGCAACTGCGCATCATCCAAACGGAGTTGGGTGAAGACGATATCTTCCAGCAAGATTTGAACATGCTGCGGGAGCAAATTGCCGAAGCGGCCCTGCCCGAAGATGTACATGACAAGGCCGTCAAGGAACTGAGTCGTCTTCAGATGATGCCACCAATTGCACCAGAAGTTGGTATGATCCGCACCTATCTGGATTGGCTTTTGGCGATTCCCTGGATGCAGACCTCGGACGATAATTTGAATATTAATTGGGCCAAACAGATCTTAGATGCCCAACACTATGGTCTGCCTAAGATCAAGGATCGGATTTTGGAACACATTGCCGTGCGCAAGCTGGCGGCTGAGCATATGAAGACGCCGATTCTGTGTTTCGTGGGACCACCAGGCGTGGGTAAAACATCATTGGGTAAAAGTATCGCCAAGGCGTTAGGACGCGAGTTTGTGCGTGTGAGTCTGGGCGGGGTTCATGATGAGGCCGAAATACGAGGCCATCGACGCACCTATATTGGTGCGATGCCGGGACGCATTGTCCAGACGATGCGGCGTGCTGGCACGATCAATCCGGTGTTTATGTTGGACGAGATCGATAAAGTGGGGGCGGATTTTCGGGGTGATCCGGCGGCGGCACTGTTGGAGGTGCTTGATCCAGAGCAAAATAACGCGTTCAGCGATCATTATCTCGATATGGACTATGATCTTTCTAAGATCATGTTTATCACAACAGCCAATGATTTGTATCCAATTCCCCCCGCACTGTTGGATCGGATGGAGGTGATTGAGTTTCCTGGTTATACCGAAGAAGAAAAGATACAAATTGCGCGCGAGTTTTTGATTCCCCAGCAGCTAAAAGCGCATGGGCTGGAAGACGCCAAACTGCGTTTTGATACTAAAGGCTTGCAGACGATTGTTCGTGGTTATACCTATGAATCAGGTGTGCGCAATTTCAATCGGGAGATCGGGAAAGTGTGCCGTAAGATTGCTCGGTTGGTAGCAGAGGAACGCGAATATCCCCGTCGAATTACTGCCCGTAAGGTGGAGGAATTGCTTGGCCCACTGGAGTTTGTGGAATCGCGTGCTAATCAAGATGATAGTGTCGGCTTGGCGACAGGATTAGCCTGGACATCGGGCGGGGGTGACATCCTGACGATTGAAGTATCGCTGTTGCCGGGGAAAGGCAATCTGTTGTTGACTGGCCACCTAGGTGACGTGATGCAAGAATCTGCGCAGGCTGCGTTGAGCTATGTGCGTTCGCGTGCAAATGATTTGAATGTGCCCCATGACGATTTTGAAAACTATGATGTTCATGTGCATTTGCCGGAAGGAGCCGTGCCAAAGGATGGCCCCTCGGCAGGGGTGACACTGGCAACAGCTTTGCTCAGTGCTTATACCGAATGCAAGGTGCGTAGCGACTATGCTATGACCGGTGAGGTAACGCTACGTGGGCGGGTATTGCCTGTGGGTGGTGTAAAAGAAAAAGTCCTGGCAGCGCGGCGGGCACGAATCAAAGAGGTGTTGTTGCCGGAACAGAACCTCAAAGATATTGTTGATATCCCGCAAGAAGTGTTGGACGACATGACGCTTACCTTTGTTTCTAACATGCAGGAGATCATGGATCGCGTGTTGTTGGAAGCACCTCCAGGTGGGCGTATGCGCGATGGCGGAACTACAGAAACGGACAACTAGTATGGACATCCCCGACATACGAATTCTCATCCAACAGGGGCGGCAAGATACATTAGATTGGCTGGAGCCGAACGCCTCCTCAAACGAAATGGCGCTGGCATTGGCAGCGATGGCCAATAGTGCAGGCGGCACGTTGCTGGTGGGCATTGGTTCGGGTGCGAAACCAACAATCGCCGGAGTGAAAGATAGGGATTCTGTCGTTGACCAGATGATCCATGCCGCGTTATCACTTGATCCTCCATTGGTTGCACCCTTGCCACGAGCAGTGACGGTAGACGATCAGTACATTGTTGTAACACAGATTCCAGACGGGATGCCGCACGTATATGCTTGTGAAGGGCGTTATCTGTATCGGCGTGATGGGCAGAATATTACACTTGGCCCGCGTGATTTGCGTCGTTTGTTTATTGAACGAGGTGAATTGAGCTTTGAAACCAATGTAGCACCCGGAGCGACATTAGACGACATTGACTGGAAAAAAGTCCAAGAATATGTCGATATGCTCAGCAATCCAGCCGATTCCAATCCACGACAGGTCTTACTGCGGCGTGGCTGCCTGACTCGACAGTTGAACGAAGTTTGCCCAACGCACGCTGGTGTCTTGTTGTTTGGCAAAGATCCACAACGTTTCGTTCGGGGTGCAGAAATCACTGCTGTGCGGTTTGCAGGCGAGAGTATGAGTGATACGTTTACCCGTCAGGATATTATCGGAACCTTGCCTGATCAAATCCGGCGGGCAGGGACATTTCTTGCCGATAATTTGCGTAAGGGCGTGCTGCTGCGGCACACGATGGCACGGCGCGAACAGTATGAATATCCGATGGAGGCAGCACGCGAAATTGTAGTTAATGCGGTGGCTCATCGTGATTATGCTATTGAGGGCGATGGCATCCGTATGTTTATCTTCAAGGATCGGATGGAGGTCCATAGTCCGGGCAAACTGCCGGGACCAGTAACCCTCGATAATATCCGGGAGCAGCGCTTTTCCCGCAGCCCGGTGATCGTTCAAATCCTATCAGATATGGGATTCATTGAGCGCCTCGGATATGGTGTGGATCGTGTCATTGAGTTGATGCAACGTGAAGGTTTGGATGACCCGAAATTCTCCGAAACCGATGGTGGCTTCCGAGTCGTGTTGACCAATCAGAATGACCCACCAGAAACGACAACTGACGCCAGCACTACTCAGATTGATAATGCAATACTGGGAAAATATGGGGATGCTCCACTTAATCCTCGCCAGGAAGCGGCTTTGCAGTATCTGCACGAACCTGAGACCACCCGGATCACCAATAGTGAATTGCAGCGTATCTTCCCTGATGTTCATGCCGAGACCATTCGCCGCGATCTGGCAGCGCTGGTAACAAAGAATATTCTGGTCAAAAAGGGACAGAAGCGCGGGTCATACTATGAGTTGCGCCAGAGCAACGAAACCTAATGCGCTGGGTCGCGTTACTTGTGGTAGTGGTTGCCGGATGTCAAGCGATGCTTCCCCAGGCAACCTCAACCCCGATGGTACAGCCTGTGCAAGCCTTGACTTGTGACGGTGTGATCGCCAGCAGCCAACAATCGATGGTATGCTTGGAGGTAGATGCGGGTAGCCTGATATTGCAGACGCCTGCTGAACAGGTGATGGTACAGGGTAATGACTTCACTGTAACATATGATGCCACTATTCACATCCATACTGATGACGAAGCGCAGGTCTTGACCATTGCGGTATTGGAAGGGGTGGGTGTGATTGGTGCGGGGGGCGTCACACGGATTGTACAGACCGGGGCACAGGTTTCGATGCTGTATGCTGATCCAGGCCTGGTGGTGGATTCTGCGCCGTCCGATTCGGTGTCGTATCAACCCGATGATGTGTTGGCTGCGGCTGTTGAAGAGTTAGTACGCCCGATTGCCTTGCCAATTCCTATTCGTCAGAATCCACTGACTGCGGTGGTTATCACAGAAACCCCAACAGGCTGTGTGCGTCCGACGGGTTGGATACGACTTTATGAGATCAGACGTGGGGATACAATCAGCGGAATTGCTGGCCGCTTCGAGATTACGATGGACGAAATTATTGAGTTCAATTGCCTAGTCAATGTCAGTCGAATCAGCCCAGGTGATAAGATTTATCTGCCAACGGTTCGGCAAGTTGTTGCGACGCTCGAACCCGATACAACGTCCGAGCCGCTGGAGGTGACGTTTTACGTGGATCATGAAACCATCCAACGAGGGGACTGTACTACGATTTATTGGGAAGCAGCGCAGGCGACAGTTGTTTACTTCCAGGGGGAGGCTTCCAGTCGAACCGATAGTCGGCAAATGTGCCCGGAACTGACCACGACCTATACATTATTGGCGGTGGCGACTGATGGTGGGCAGTATGGGTATACCGTTACCATCCGTGTTGAATAGTGGTACTATGGGGCGGATTTTGCTGCTGATTTGTTTGATGTGTGCGGCCTGTGATTTGCGTGTGGCGACCTCGACTGTGACGCCTACTCTAACCAGCACAGCAACCACGACGCCATCCGCGACGTCAACTATCACACTAACTGCAACGGCTTCGCCAACGCTAACGTTTACGCCGACGATAACGAACAGGTCAACCATCACGCCGACTCTTGTGAACACGGCTTTGCCGACGCCTGTGTTAGGATTTGATCGCTGGGAATTGGTGGACATTCCTGATGATGTGCGGGCAGGGCTGGTAGGGCCACGTATTGTTTTTATCAATCAGAATAATCGCGAGACCATCCGCAACCTCTCGACTGCGCAGCCGCCGACCAACAATGAGACGATCTATCTGGCGTCACCCACCAATCCAGCAGATCGTGTGGCGTTGGTGCCGTTGGAAACTACGACAAATGAGCAAGTTTATTTTGCGCCAGGCGGGAACGCGCTGGCCTATTGGGTTGAGGATTCATCCCAGGCCAAAGTGGGATTGTATGTTGTGGATGTAACCAACGCTATTTCAGGACGGATACTACAAACGCCGTCGTTGGTGCAGCGGGGTATTTTCAGTGAACCTGCCTGGAAACCAGATGGCTCACTGTTGGCGGTAACGGTGGAAACGGGTTATAGCCTGGATATTCTGGTATTTGATCTGGAAACAACGACCTGGCTGAGTCTGGTGAAGGATGATTCCTATAACTTCTGGCCTACATGGTCGCCGGATGGTCGTTATCTGGCGTATGTATCAGATCGTGCTTTATGCCCGACTTGGCACCCGATGGAGCTGGGTGCCTGCGATCCGCTGGTGCAGCCACCACCAACTGGAGGCCATCTCTTTGTGCTTGACCTGGAAACGGGACAGATTGTGCAGATGTCCGAAGAGTGGTTGGCAGAAGCGCCACGCTGGATCAACAGCCGACAAATTGCGTTCGCAAGTGGTGATCAATTTGATTTATTGAACCAGGAACGGAGCCTGTGGACGGGAAACGTTTCGACCGGGGAATCACGCCGGGTGGTGCTTATTGATGATGGTGTTCGTCCTTATTATTTGGCAGAGTCGTGGCTAGCTGATGGCAGCCGGGTGGTATTCCAGCATGCGACCGGGAGTGGAACCGAAATTGTGATAATGGATTCCATTGGCACGCGGTTGGCGACGATTGATGATTTAGTGTTTCCACGTTTTGCGATGAGTGCGGATTGGTCGCCAGATGGGACACGATTGGTGTTGGGTGGATCAGGCGGTCAATGCCTGTATGGTATCCGTGTATTGAACAATGACTTTGATTATGTTGCACGAGGAACCTCACCAGGAAGCATTTGCGATCCTGTTTTTTCCCCAGACGGTCAGTTCATCGCTTATACCGCTATCAATCCAACAGTGGGAGATGGTCGTGTGGACATTTACACCGCCAGCCCGAATGGATTCCGTGCGGTTAACTTGACAGCAAATCTGAGTGGGCAGATCGTGTTATTGGGATGGGTGGACAATTCATGAAAAGCCAGCAAAAAAGGAGAGCATGAATGTTAGATGAAAGGGTCGCCGTTGTGACTGGGGCGAGCCGAGGCATTGGCCAGGGCATCGCGCTGGAATTAGCCAAGCAGGGAGCAATCGTTGTCGTGAATTATAATGCTAGCGCAGGGGCGGCCGAGGAGCTCATTAGTGAAATCGAGGCCAACAGTGGCACAGCCAAAGCGGTTCAGGCCGATGTCAGCGATGCAGAACAGGCCGATGCCCTGATCAAGGCGGCAACTTCGGACTATGGCAAGATTGACATTTTGGTCAATAACGCCGGAATCACCCGCGACAATGTCATCATGATGATGAAACCAGGTGATTTTGATGTTGTTATCAACACCAACTTGCGCAGTACCTGGTTATGTTGCAAAGCTGCGGTGCGGGTGATGATGCGCAAACGCTATGGACGGATTATCAATATTACGAGTGTCAGTGGCATTATGGGGCAGGCTGGACAGACCAATTACAGTGCTAGCAAAGCCGGAATCATTGGCCTGACCAAATCACTTGCACGAGAAGTCGCCAGCCGCAATGTGACAGTCAATGCCGTTGCACCCGGATTCGTCCTGACGGATTTGACCAAAGATTTGCCGGAAGACTTGACTAACCAACTCCGGCAGTTTATTCCCCTGGGGCGGTGGGGCGAAATCAGCGAGATTGCGAAAGCGGTAGCGTTTCTGGCGAGCGACGATGCTGCCTACATCACGGGGCAGGTTCTCAATATTGATGGTGGGATGGCAATGTGATCCGCCGTCGTTCGACAATTTATACCATCATCAGTCTGGGGTTGTTCCTGCGGGTGATTGCGACGGCGGTGTTGGTGGCGTATCCAGCTACATCGGACTCGATTTCCTACAAAGAAACAGCGATTCGTTTGCTCAGCGGCGAGCACTTTGAACCGTTTTGGCCGCCCGGGTTGCCCTATTATCTGATGGTGGTCTATTCAATCTTTGATATGAGCGCCTGGGTAGATCGGGGGGCGATGATTGTCTTCTATTTATTATTGGCGTTGCCGTTGTATTGGCTGACTCGTGATCTATTTGGTTATGCAGCTGCGAATCTAGCAGTTTTGATTGTATCAGTGTATCCCAATTACATTTTTCAATCTGTGACAGTTTTGACGCAGCTTCCGGTGGCAGCTTGTTTGATGATCGCCGTTTATGCGATCTATCGCCTGTCTGATCGCGGAAACGCGGCCAAGCTGGTTGTGATTGGGTTGGCTTTAGCGACTGCGACGTTGTTCCGGCCTGGTAGTATATTGTTGTTGGGGTTCGTCCCTCTCTATATTGTCTACCCACGACGACCTGTGCTGATGGCAGTTGTACCTGTGCTGGTAGCGTCGTGGGTGATTGGGGGGCATATCGCTTATGTATACAGCATCAACCAGAACTTCATGCTGATTAACTATGCCAACTCCTACAATTTGTGGCTGGGTAACAATGAGTTCACACCGCTGTATCGTACCTGGCTGTTCGGCACAGACCGGAGTGCGCGTCCTCATGCGATGGATGTGCGCAATTGGGAAATCGAGACTCATCTGCCTCATGTGCAAGACAAACTTTATCGGCAGGATGCTATTGATCATATCCTAGAGCGCCCTGATTTATTTGTTGTACGCTCGTTCAACCGAGCACGCGCCTATTGGGGCTTCGATACCATCGCAGGAACGCGCTTGATTGTAGAAGACATCGTACCGACTATTGTTGGTGTCGTGGTGATCGCGGTGGATGCGCTGTTTTACCTGTTTGTCATGATTCCTGCACTGGTGCTGATTATCAATCACCCTCGTGAAGGCTTGCCGCTGTTGTTGATTGGTGGTGTAGCGGTAGTCTATGCTGTGCCGTATGTTGTGTCGTTTGCCCACCCGACTTATCGCGTTCCTGTGTTGCCGCTTATGATGGTGTTGAGTGCAGGCTATTGGTTTCTGGAAGACAGACCCATCGTCTATCCACATATAACCTGGGTAGCGTTGGGGGTGTTTGTGTTGATTCAGTTTGAATGGGCGGCAGTGATGTTGTCGGAGTTTATAGCAATAGTCGAAGTATGATAGGGTTCGTTTCTGACGGGTTATGCGCCCTTACGGCTCTGATGGGCGCTGGCAATCAAATCGCTGAGTAGTTTGGAGTAAGCTTCTCGATTCAATGGGAAATGGACAGGCTGATTAGTGTGGCTGGAATAGTTCATGGCGTTTGCCAGTTCCAGGCCACGAATGCTGCTCTCTGGATCAGCGACCAGCGTCGCACCATTGCGAATGACTTCGTACAGATTGGTGTAGATAGCTGTATGATCGCCCCCTATACCTGTAATCTCAACGGATTGTTCCTCGACTTGGGGAGCTGCGAAAGGTTTCTCGCTGGTGCGGATGAATTGATCCACCGGGGTATCGAAGGTTTTGAGTGTCAGGCCGCCTTTTTTAACTTGGAGATGACCGCCTGTGCCGGTGATCTCGAAGCTTTGGGAGCGGCCTGCTTCGGCGGTACTGATATGAACTGTGCCGAGTGCGCCATTATCCCATTCTAGTATGGCATGAACCGTGTCCTCAGTTTCGATGTGGTGAATGATCTTGCGCGTCCAGGCGAAGACCTGTTTGGGCATCCCGACCAGATGGCAAATCAAATCAAGCTCATGCGGAGCCTGATTCATCAGTACGCCGCCGCCTTCGCCTTTCCAGGTTCCTCGCCAATCGACAAGTGTGTAGTAGAGGGCAGTGCGTGTCCAACTCATTTGCACATCAAGTTGCTGAATTGTGCCCAATACGCCTGACTCAATCAACTCTTTGGCTTTGACGATCTCCGGGCGAGTGCGCTGTTGGAAGTTGATGGCCAGGATTTTACCCGTGTGTTGAGCGGCTGTGATCATGGCGTCAGCGTCTTTGACCTCATTTGCCATTGGTTTTTCCACCAGCACATGACAACCGGCTTGGAGTGCCTGGATGGTCAATTTAGGATGATCGTAATGAGGAACCATGACCACCACCACTTCGGGCTTCGTTTCTTCCAACATTTGTGTATAGTCAGTATAGAAGGGCACGTCAAAATCGTCTTTGACTTGTGCTTCGACTTCCGCACGATGGTCACACAGACCGACGATTTGGTTGGTGGGCAGAGCCAGCCCTTTCTTGTGCATTCCGTACACGTTTGCACCAACACCGACACAAGCCATGCGTAAGGGGTTACCAATCATGAGGTTGCCTTTTCGTTTTCTATAAGGACAGCAGTTTCATTCAGCGATCTTACCTGAACGAGCATCATGGAACAATGCGCAACTGGAATGGACTTAAAGAACTGGCAGTGGTGGAATCGCAAGGGGGCGGGGCCGCCGCAACAGGGGAGGCGGAAAACCGGCAGGAAATGGCAGCAAAATAGATGCCGAGCGTGTTGTTAAATAGCAAGTTCATCCCGATACAGACGCGGTTTACCTGAAAAGGGGTAGAGTTGAGTGAACGTGTGTTCATGGGAAGCGATTCAGGGTATAGTTAACAACTAAGCCATAAAGTATGTAAGGATTGTCATGCTTGCTATTGCTTATGCCTGTGCCGTGATTGGGGTTGATGGGGTTCTGGTTGAGGTGCAGGTGGACTTTAACCCGCGTGCTGGGATACCCTCATTTTCGATTGTTGGCCTACCGGATTCGGCCGTGCGTGAGAGCCGAGAGCGTGTCCGATCTGCCATCAAGAACAGCCGGTTGCAATTTCCTAACAAGGGTTATGTGGTCAATTTATTCCCGGCTAATCTGCCCAAGCACAGCACCGCCTATGATCTGGCGATAGCAGTCGGTGTCCTGGCGGCAACGGATCAGATTCCACTCCAGGCACTGAACAAGGCCATGTTTGTCGGTGAATTGTCGTTGGATGGGCGTATCCGACATGTAAAGGGTATGATGCCGATAGCCTATACCGCCATGAAAGCGGGCTACGAGACCCTGTTGGTTGCCGAAGAAGATGCGTCACAGGCAGCGCTGATCGAAGGTATCCAGGTGATTCCGGTCAGGACCTTGGGTGAGCTCGTTGAGCATCTGTATGACCTCAGCCCGATTGAACCTTATGTACGCGATGCCAATATGCTCAAAAATACTGCCTTTGATGACTCGCTGGTGGATTTCGCGAGTGTCAAAGGGCAGGAACACGTCAAGCGGGCGTTGGAGATTGCAGCGGCTGGCTCACATAATGTGCGGATGGTGGGGCCGCCAGGGGTGGGGAAGTCGCTATTGGCGAAGGCCATTCCCGCGGTTTTGCCGTCCATGTCGTTCGAGGAGGCGATGGAGGTGACGCGCATCTTCTCCATCGCGGACATGATCCAGACTGATAAACCCCTGGTTGTCCAACGTCCGTTCCAGAGTCCACATCATACAGTGAGCGCTGCTGGGTTGATTGGGGGGGGCTCGATTCCTAAGCCAGGAGCCATCAGCCTTAGCCATCGCGGTGTCTTGTTTCTGGATGAGGCTAATGAGTTTCCATCGCAAGTTTTAGATTTGCTCCGTCAGCCAATGGAAGACAAGGTTGTGACAATCAACCGTGCCAAGCAGTCGTTGACATTCCCTGCCAATTTCATGCTGATTATTGCCCACAATCCCTGTCCATGTGGTTATTTCGGAGACTCAACGCATAACTGTAGGTGTACACCGACGGTGATAGCACGTTATCGTTCGCGGCTTTCTGGTCCGCTGCTAGATCGGATTGATATTCATGTGGATGTGCCGCGTGTGGAATATGATAAGCTGATGAGCGCTGAGCAAGCTGAATCTTCGGCAACGGTGCGGGAACGGGTTGAGGCTGCTCGACAGATTCAGCAGGAGCGCTTTGCAAATTTCCCCCAATTGTACTCAAATGCCGATATGACAACCAGTGAAATCCAGCAGATTTGTGTGTTGAAGTTGGATGCTAAACAGTTGTTGGCACTCTCTGTGCAACGGATGCAGTTAAGTGCTCGTTCCTATCATCGTGTTCTCAAGCTCAGCCGGACGATTGCTGACCTGGCTGGGAGCGAATTGATCGAGGTTTCTCATGTGGCGGAGGCGATTCAATATCGTCCGAAGACGGATTTGTGACACTCCCGGCGGGGGCTTGCGTTGCACGCCTACGCAACACGGGCAGGTCCTCTCCGTTGAAGTACATTCAGGCCTGCATTGTAGTCGCGGTCTAAGCTCAGACCACACATACATTCCACCCAACAATCCGAGAGTGTTAAGCCCTCGAAGTTGCCGCATGATTTGGATGTATAGGCCAAGCACAACTTCACCGCCAGCTATTTGCCGCTTTGTCGAGTTAGCCGTTGCCTGCATCCAAAATATGCTTGCTCAAGTGATGGTTCTTGACCTTTTTACCGATGCTCTCTTCTTCCCACGCCAGCTTGCATTCTTCCAGTGTCATATTGTAGACCCATCCAACTGCATTTGCAGGCATGCTCGCTGGACTTGAGTTGGGCAGAGTCGATACTGAAAAATCTGAGTAGGCATGTTTACCCGTTCTTCTGATCCTCAATTTGCTTGTGCTGATACTTTGATCAGAAGATGATAGGATACTGACGGCTCGACACCATATTGTGAGAAGCGCAATACTATGTAAAAGACTCTTATATCCAAGCATGTGTGATCCCGTGACATACTCCCACAGCTAAAGTGAACTGAAGGTTTAGTGGGCTTCTTCCGACTGAGACAGTATGAAGACAGAAATTCGATTATTTTTCAGAAAGTGTGATGCCATGATTCGACTTATTTTGACCGTGTTTGTGCTGCTGCAAGGTGAAGGGCAGCCTAATTTTTTGACCTATGGCGCTGTCGTATTCGGAACCATCACTGACGATGTGCCCCAGGTGCGCTATACATTTGAGGGTAAAGCAGGGGATGTGGTGGCGATTGAGATGCTGTCGGCGGATCGTTCACTGTCTAATCCTTTCTCGGAGCCTGTGTTGATCTTGCTGGATGGGCAGGGTGTTGAGATGCAATCGACTCAACCGGACTTTCCGGTGGATGATACGCTCCTGATTACAGAGCTGCCGACGGATGGGCTATATACGATCATCACCACCCGTGATGAAAATGTTGAACGCAAAAGTGTGGGAGCATTTGAATTACGGCTCAAGCTTGTAAAAGTGCTGAAGTTTGGGCATGAAATAACGGACATCATCTCGAATGAACAGTTTGGCGTTTATTATGGGGTGCGCGTCGATAGAGCGTTTGAGGTTATCTATGAACGAATTGAAGGGGCTTTCTGGCCTGAGGTGAGTGTGCATGTCTTGACCGGGGAGCGTAGTGGTTATGATCTTCTGGCGACGGCCTCTGGTCGGGGGCTTAAGCAAGCGGTTTTGGGGATATTTGAGCCAGAGATAACATCTATCGTCATAGTTCGAGAAGCGCCTTTTGATTATTATGGCGAGGTCGTGCAGGTTGAGTTTGGTTTGCGTATTGATGTAAGTGATGAATGAGAGATCAAAGTTCAAACTGGCGGGATGATTCTATTCCCCTAAAATATAGGTATCTTTGAATAACCCGATGCGATTTTACAGCTAGAACGAACGGTGTTGGGGTGCGGGCAGAGTTTTCTATGTACGTGCCGCATGACACCTGGGAGAAATTATGCCAGATTTTTATCGACTTGATGTTGAAACATCACTTTCAGAACTTCAAACTGACACAAGCACAGGCTTAACTCAAGCAGAAGTCGAAAGGCGCCAAGAACAATACGGCAAGAACGCGCTGCCTGCGGGTGAGGGTACGGACTGGGTCCGCTTGATCGTGGGGCAGTTTACCGATTTGATGGTGTTAATCCTGTTGGGTGCAGCATTTATTTCATTGTTTCTGGGCGACATTACCGATGTGATCGTGATTATGATAATCGTCGTTCTGAACGCGGCGTTGGGTATTTATCAGGAATATCGTGCTGAACAAGCCCTGTCCGCTCTGAGCGCAATGCAAGTGCCATTGGTGCGGGTGAAGCGGGATGGTAAGGTTGGGCAGGTCAACGCTGAAGAGCTTGTGCCCGGCGATATTGTGTTGTTGGAAGAAGGCGACAGAGTTCCTGCCGATGGACGGCTCGTTGAAAGTGTGAACATGCAGGCTGAGGAAGCGGCTTTGACAGGTGAATCTCAGCCTGTTATCAAGAAAATTACTGCGCTAGCAACTGATGAGACTATCGCTTTAGGGGATCGAGACAACTTGGTGTTCATGGGTACATCGGTTAATTATGGTCGTGGCTTGATGGCCGTGACTCATACGGGTTTGAAGACCGAATTGGGCAATATTGCGGCCCTATTGATGCAGGTTGAGACAAGTGCATCGCCGTTGCAACGACGCCTTGACCAATTAGGCAAGATTCTGGCGTCGGGTGCGACGATCTTGGTCATCATTATTTTCATCACAGGCTGGTTGGTGCGGGGTATCCCTTGGGAAGAGATGTTTCTGGTGGCGATTAGTCTGGCGGTAGCGGCAGTTCCTGAAGGCCTGCCCGCGTTAGTGACGATTAGTTTGTCGTTGGGTGCAGCTCGCATGGTGCGACGCAACGCTCTGATTCGGCGTTTGCCTGCGGTAGAAACGCTTGGTTCCGTGACCGTGATTTGTTCGGATAAGACAGGCACGTTAACCAAGAATGAGATGACGGCAACGCAGATGGCGTTGCCCGGCCATGATGATGTCAAAGTGACGGGTATTGGCTATACCCCTCAAGGCGAGTTCTTTCATGAGGACGGTGACGAACTTGATCCACAGAGGGATGACATGGTTGCTCGCTTTATGAAGGCTATGGCGCTTTCGACCAATGCCCATCTAGAAAGTGTGGATGGGAAGGTCTTCAGTGTTGTGGGTGATACGACAGAAGGTGCGTTGGTGGTTGCTGCTGGAAAGGTTGGTTGGACACGCGAGCAATTAGAAGTTGATTTGCCTCGTGTGGCGGAACTGCCATTTAGCAGCGAACGTAAGGCTATGACAACGGTTCATCGTATGGTCGGCGAAGAGGCGAAGCGTTTGTTTCCTTCAGAAGGGACCGTTGCCTTTACCAAAGGCGCGCCAGATCGTTTAATCGAATGGGCAACACACGAACATATGCCAGATGGTCCAACCAAGTTAACGGATGCGCGCCGCAAGCGGTGGGTAGAAGAAGTTGAGACGATGGCTTCGGAAGGGTTGCGTGTGCTAGGGGCAGCCTATCGTCGGTTGGATGAAGTGCCAGAAGAAATAACGCCAGAAATCGAACGGGAGTTGTGCTTATTAGGGCTGGTCGGCATTGTTGATCCGGCGCGGCCTGAGGCTCAGGAAGCAGTTGCAGTTGCAAAAGGAGCCGGTATTCGTTCGATTATGATTACAGGGGACCATGCACTGACGGCTGAAGCAATTGCCCGAAACCTGGGCATTTTGAATGAAGGTGAAAACGCCATTACAGGTAAGCAATTGGATCAAATTGATGATGCTCAGCTAAAAGAAACGCTCAAGCATACATCTGCGTTTGCACGAGTTTCCCCGGAACACAAATTGCGCATTGTCCGTACGCTGAAAAATCAGGGGGAAGTCGTTGCCATGACGGGCGATGGTGTCAATGACGCGCCTGCCCTCAAACAAGCGGACATAGGTATTGCGATGGGTATCACCGGTACAGACGTGAGCAAGGGCGCATCCGAGATGGTGCTGACAGATGATAACTTCGCGTCGATTGTGTCAGCCGTTGAGGAAGGTCGTACCATTTATGACAATATCCGCAAGTTCATCAAATATTTGCTGAGCTCTAATGTCGGCGAGATTCTGGTGATGTTCACCGCGCTGATGATCGGTCTCAAAATACCATTGATTGCTATTCAGATTTTATGGATTAATCTGGTCACGGATGGATTGCCTGCGATTGCACTGGGTTTTGAGGAAGCTGAGGCTGGCGTGATGAAGCGTAAGCCGCGCCCGGTCAACGAGAGCATTTTTGCAGGGGGTACAGGTCGTCATGTGATTTGGGTTGGTGTGTTGATTGCTATTCTGACATTGGGTGGTTTCATCTATGGCTTTACCTCATATGGTATGGATCCATTCAGGCCGACACTGGGTGTGGAAACTTTTACCACTGAAGAATTAGCGGAACTGGTTGAACCTGAGCATTTGCCCGCCGATTGGGATGGCCTGAGCGCGGAGGAACGCTTGCAGCTTCTGGGTGAGGGCGGTGAGGGCGAATTTGAGGAGGAAGCGTCTGAAGGTATTCTGGGTGATGTCGAGCGGATTCCCCGTACAATTGCTTTTACTATCTTGGCCTTTACGCAGATGTTTGAGGTGATGGGCATTCATGCGGGTGATCATGAAACATTCTTCAAATCGGGCTTTAGGAAGAATAGGCTCTTGTTGTGGGCGGTGCTTTCGACGTTCTTGTTGCAACTGGCCGTCATTTATGTGCCCTTCCTCCAAAGTACTTTCCGTACGGCGTCACTCAGTTTGGATGAATTAGTGTTGACGGCGGTGTTGGGTTCCGTTGTGCTGTTCGGTGTGGAATTTGAAAAGATCGTGATCCGCCGGGAATTGAAGGTGGAGAAAGAGGCCATAGCCGAAGTATAAGCATTAGATTGGGTGGATCCATAAACGAGCTACGCCGGAAATGGCGAGCTCACGCATCACAAAGCGTACACGGTAAATGTTTTGTGGTCCGGTGGAGAGATCAACATCGGGGACGATTTCCAGATGGGGTACGACCAGATGGGAGTCAAAGCGCACACGCAGCGATCCATTCGTGCCCAGAATCACCACTTCCTCTTGCATAATGCCCACCTCGCCGAAGGTAATCAGCACCGTTTCGAAGTTGCCTGGATCACGTAAGAACGTGTATTCATCTACTAATTCAACCCAGCCTTGTGGTGCTTCCCGATGAAAGGTGACAGTGCGCCGGAGTGAGCGGAGTTGGGCTTTGGGCGGGTAAGCATCCTGAAGTTCCATGATGACATAATCATGTGTGTGGGTAGCGCGATGTTCGATGAGTTCGGCGGCGGATTGTTCACCTGCAAGCTGTTGTTGCCCGTTGGGAACGGGCGTCGAATGGGCAAACGACTGATTCACAAAGTGATCATAACGAGTTTCCGCCCGGAAGTAATCGCGGGTGTAGCGCCCCCGTCCAGAGTCAGCGATGATTGATTCACCTTTGTAATGCACCACAAACGCGCCGACGTCATTTTGGTTGTGCATTTCCTGGTTGTGCCCACCTTTAACAGCCAGTACCAGGCCATTCGGGTTTTCTGGGTTGTAGCGCGATAGCATCCAGGTCATGCCGCTATACCAATCGTGGCGGGTGGGTTTGAAGATCATGTCTGGGTCTTCTGGGCGCCAGAATAAATTACGCAGGTTCCAGGTGAGTTCCCCTTGTCGGATAGTTGAGCCATCCTGGGATTGCATTTGTTCAATCGTAACCAGTTGGGGGAGTTCCATGCGCCAACCCAAATAAACGAGCAGGGCCGTTGGGAAGTTAATCTCTGGGTCGCAATCGGAGAAGTTGATCCATTTGCCAGGGCTGAGCATCGTCCGCAGTGGGAACTGACTGATGTTGTGAATGAGTTGGTCTTCCAGGAAGCTGACACGCCCGTTGGTGCGATGTTCGACCAGATGGGCCAGCAGCACAAAATTACCGAAGCCATAAGCCCAATAACCGGGGCCTTCCGTGGAGCCGCCATCACGATCAAAGGTCTGGAGGTAGTCATCCAATGACCGGGCTGCACGCGCAATCAATTTGGCAAGTTTGTCGGGGTCATCCATCAGGTAAATGGCTGCGCCAACCACACCAGCATTGCACACTGCTGTCCAGTTGTTGAGGCTGCGGATTTGGGTGTTAAAGAGCCACCAGTGATCGTTCCGATGCAGATAGGGTTGAAACAAGCGGCGATTGGTTTCATAGCAGATGCGTTTACGGATGGCTGGATCAAGTTCCTTACCTAGTAAGGAATCAAGCTCTGCCAGATTGAAGCCAGTAGCGGCGGCTGCTAGATCAATAATGGGTTTATCCATGTCGGCTAGATCGGTTTGATGGGCGGGCAGCGACCAACTGCTTTCCTCACAGATCGCCCAGACCAGATTCATGATGGAATCGAGGAAGCGGCCTTGGCATTCCAGGCATTCGGCAATCACCATATTAGAAAGCCGGGATCGACGTTCGCTGGCTGGCGTTTGATAGTCTTCGCGCTGACCATCGCGTTTGAATCCCAGGTACAACGTAGCGGGTAGAGCAGGCACAGGTGCTTCGGCGTCGTACTCGGCCTGCTGCAAAATACCTAACACCCGTTGTGAACCGATGGCCTGGCGCACTTCATCCCAGGCAGTGCGATCTGAAGCAGGTGGGAAGGGTGGATCAGGATTTTCTTCTGTTAGTGCAATCGCTATATCAACAGGATTATAGTTGCTAAGCATAAAAAACACCTTTTACTTAATTGGTGTGATGGTGACACGGATGAACGCTGGAACAGGTGGATAGTTGATTTGTGTTACCGGGTTGGGTGCTTCATCAGGAGACTCATTTTGTTCCGTTCCTGCATCCCACAGCGCGACATAACGGGTGACATTCCCACTGATCGGTTGGTCATCTTCAAACAAGGTGATCCCACCGTTTTCAGTTGCAAAGAAGAGATCATTGGTTTCAGCAAACATGGTGGCAAATGAAAGTTTATCACCGGGGCTGGCGGTAACCTCAAATGCGTAGGCTTTGCCCGGCTCGGCTAGCCCGATAATGCCGCCCATATTCATGATTTCGCCTGCGATTCCGGTGGCTTTGTACTCCATGGTGTTGATAGCGGCAAACAGCGGTTCGGGGTTGCCATCTTCAGCGAACGCTTCCAGGCCGTCTGTCCGTGTTGACTCTATGAAGAATGGATTCTGGTTGCCTTTATGCACAATCCAGATCACAGGTGTGATGGCGATGTCAGAACCGCCGAATACTGTTGCTAAGGGTTCATAATTGCCGTCTTCTGCCAGTGTTTCCAGCCCCTCACCATAGTCTTGTTCGCCCAGTTTGAAGAAAGGAGACGGCAGATTGTGTAGAACCCAGATGCCCGGTGTCAACGCAGTTTGATCGGAGACATTTTCGATGCGGATGCGGAAAGCACCATCACGCGATTCGGTCTCTTCCAGGGGTGTGATGGTGACACGCACGAGATCACCGACTTCGGGATAAATCAGGCCATCATCCAGATTAGAGACAAGCTGGACTACGCCGTTTTCGTCGTCACCTGTGTTGGGTGTTTTCTGGCGTGGAGCTTGGTTGCTGCCTTCGCCAAACGGCTCGTTGACCTCCGTTCCGGCGTCCCACAGATAGACCTGATCGGTGATGTCGCCCTTAGGGGGGGCGCCGTTTTCATCATAGAGCATGATGCCTTCGGGATCGGTGGCAATGAACAAATCATTGGATTCCACGACCATCGTTATGAAGCCGAGACGCTCCGCCATAAACGCCGGGAACTCAAATTCATAGGCTTGACCAGGCAAAATAGGGCCAGGTTCTGATTGACTAACGGGAGTCGTGAAAACACCTGTATTATCAAATTTGCCTATATCCGAAACGTTTTCGATGAGGATGGTGAAGGTTGTTTCGGTGCTATCTTGAGCAACAGTAAGTCCCAGATTAAAGCACGTAATTAACGTGGTGAGAGCCAATCGAATCAACATGAAGCCTCCTAGGGTTGGTCTACACTGAATTATACCAGATAGCCCATATGAACCTGGTGGATGGGGAGTGGGGAAAAACAAGGGCATCCAACGACAGGGGAGGAAGGAGTGGATGGATACAGCATGTTGCCGCCGCCGCCGTCGAAGAAAAAATGGCGGCAGAAAGAAACTTGCGGCAAAAATAGGTCTCCAAGTGTGTGGATTGCAACCCAAAAATGGCAGTCAAAACGATCTCCAAGTCGTTGGTACAGCCTTAGTTTAGTTGAAAAAAGTGGATTTGGGAGAACATATTGCAGAACGTGTGTTCTGTATTCAGGCACTCCAAATTGTCAAGTTCTATCCACAAAATTCCCCACACCCAGGAGATGCTTGCCCTGTCGTTTTGAGCGAGACTCGGTTAGACTAACGACGCTTTGCAAACAAGCGGAGATGAACACAGGATGCGTATGCCCATCTGGTTGACCCTCCTAGCGGCTGTCGTGGCGCTGTTGGTGGTGCTGGTCATCGGCTCAGTGCTGATTCAGCCGCCCCGTTCCTTGTTAGTGGGGGCTGGCTTTAGCCCAGAAACAATCAGCCCGAATGCCGATGGTATTGACGATGTAACGCAGTTTGATTATGAAATCTCGGAGGCGGCGAGGGTTTCGTTGGCGTTTGAGTCTGAAAAAGGTGAAGTTTATTTTTTCCGTGAAAGTGAACCACGGGCAGCAGGCGAATACAGTGTACTATTCAGCGGTGTGGTTGATGGGTTTTCGCTGCCAGATGATGAAGTGTTTGGCGAGATTCTGCGTCGATTGATCCCCAATGGCGTCTATTCTTGGCATTTTACGGTGGAAGCACAGGACAGTGGTGAAACGGCTTTTGCATCTGGTACATTGGTTATTGAGAATGGGGATAGTCCGCTGCCGGAGATGGCCGAGTTTACCGTCTCACCGGAGGTTTTCACGCCCAATCAAGATGGTATTGCTGATCGGGTGATGATAAACATATTTACCACTAAAGATGCCGAATTGGACGTGTATCTGGTGAATGCTGAAGGTGAAAGGCTGCCGATTGCTCGTCGGGAAGAAGGCCGATTGGATGGAGAAGCTGGACGCCACATTTATGACTATGAAGGGGGTGTTGATATTGGTGCTGATCCGCCGCCAGATGGCAGCTACATGGTCGTGGCGGAGGCGCGGGATACTGAGGGGCAAATCACACAACGCAGGGCAGAACTGACCATTATCAATGGAGGCAAGCCCCGTGCTGAGATTATCGGTCAGCCCACTGGGGCGACAGTCGTATTTGACGTGTACGAGTATTCCGACGAGACGGCAGATTTTGTGGCCCCGCCAGATGACCCGGAGTCGGTCAACTTTTTGCCCATTACCATGCCACTCGATGATATTCTGGTATTCAAACTGACTATCGAGAATTATGGTGTGGCTCCGATACGCACCTCTGGCCCGCCACCAGGAACGGTTTACGAACAGACAGAATTGTCGTCATCATTTGGCGAATATGAGCAGTCAGGTGTATGGCGTGTGGGTATACAGTGCGAAACATCGGAGGAATCGTATCCCTGGCGCTGGGCGATTGGCACAGATGATGATCTCTATACCGAAACGGACCCCACCACTGGCAACAGCTACTCTTATCTTGCACCGGGAGAACGAGCGGTGGTGTGGGGTGGCATCCGCATGACTGAGCTCATTCCAACGGCTAACCCCCAGGCATGTTGGGCGGGGCTTATTCATGAAGACGTGGAGATTACGCTGCAAAACAACAATGTGGGCAGGCGTGAAATTGAACTGGCGGATTTGACGGGCTCGACGGATAATGAAAGACAGTAGATATTTAAGAGGGGAAGAAGCCAATGCCACGTACAGTCTATCTTGCATTTGGCCTGTCTGCCTTGATTCTAGCAAGCTGTGGTGGAAACAATAATAACAATGACACGCCTATTGTGCCGACGCCAACCCCTGAACCGACGTTAACGTTTGAGGAGCGTAGTGAATATGATGCTGGCCTCGCGCAAAATCCGCTGCGTATGATTATCAAGCCTGTGGACACTGTGCCAGAGCGCATCAGCATGATCTTGGAAGAGGAACTGGGAATGCAGCGGGCCGGAATGCAAACGGACTTTGCTGATGTCCTTGAGGTTGAAGAGGGTTTCAATCTGCTCAACCGAGCACTCGAACGCGATTTTGGTGTGCAGGTGGGAAGTGAAGAACAATTTGATACAGTAGGCGATTTATCCCGTTATGTTCAGCAGCAGCTAGGCAAACAAGTATCGGCGGCAATTTTTGACCGCACGGGCCTGTATGTGGATGTGGTGTTGGTGGATGATTATGGAAACGCACTGGAAGGCTTGTGTGCCTCTGGTAGCGGTCTTGTGACGATTCCCTGGTTGGACGGCGTGACTTATGTTGGTGCGACTGCACAAAGTTGTGGGCAGCCGGCGTTGCAGGTTGCGGTAGCAGATGGCATAGACGATTTCTTGGAAGAAGCCTCTGTGGTTGAAGAGACTGACGTGACACCGGAGGTAGAAGTGACCGCTGAAGCCATTGACTTGAGTGATCGGGAATTGCGGGTGGGCGAAGAAGGCTTGCTGGTTGCTGCGGGTCAAATCGGGGCCAGCGAGGTGACGGATCAGGTGTTTTGTCGGCTGGGGGTGGATGATTTCTATAGCTGGCTCCTGCCGACACTGGTGATGGAGCAGAATTCCATTGATCCGATGCGTGCCCCGGCCTCAATAAACGATTACTCATCAATGGATGAGATTGTCGATGCGTTGGTCAATGCTGAATGTGCGATGACGGGTATGGAACGCCAGGTTTATGATAGTCTGGATGATGAACAACAGGATCAACTCAGCATCGTTGAAGAGTCAGTGGCCTTTCCCTATGGCGTGCTGATGTATCCGTTAGAGGTGCAGTTGGGCGTGCGCTTGAGCCTTAATGAGCATCTGAGTGCGTTGGCGGAAGACCTTGAAGATGGGCGCACACTGCGGATGCTGCTGGGACAGGCGACGGTTCTGCCCGCAGTCCGGGATGATTTTGCGGCAGTGGAGGCCTTTATGGAAGCGACGGGTTACGATTTGGCAGTTCTGGGGGATTGATGCTTGATCTGGCGGTGGTCATTGTCACCTGGAATGTGCGTGACCTGATCGAAGGCGCGCTGAGCAGCTTGTATGCTGAGCTGGATGATCTGGCCTGTGATGTCTATGTGGTGGACAGCGCATCATCCGATGGCACAGTGGAAGTTGTTGGTGAACGCTTTCCCCAGGTCAAACTCATGGCCTGTAACGAAAATCTAGGGTTTGTGCGGGCCAATAACCTGGCCCTTCGTCAAATTGGATTTGGATCTGGCAGCGTGGATTTGCCGCGTGCTGTGTTTCTCCTCAATCCAGACACGATTACACGACCTGGTGCAGTTCGAACCCTGTATGATGCTTTGATGGCAGAATATCAAATCGGTTTGGTTGGGGCACGGCTGACCTATGGGGATGGCAGTTTCCAGCATAGTGCGTTTACATTTCCTGGTTTGTGGCAGCTGTGGGGGGAATTGTTTCCTATGCCTGGGCGTCTTATGGAGCATCCTATCAACGGACGCTATCCTCAAACGCTTTATGCTGCGGATGAGGCGTTTCCTGTGGATTTTATGCTGGGTGCAACGATGATGCTCAAGCGTGAGGTGATTCAACAGGTGGGATTGCTTGATGAAGCCTTTTTTATGTACTGTGAAGAAATTGACTGGGCGTGGCGAATCAAAAAAGCAGGATGGCGGGTCTATTGTGTGCCGCGAGCATGTGTGGTTCATCTTTCTGGACAGAGCACATCCCAGATCAAGGTGCAGAGCTTGATCAACCTGTGGACGAGTCGGCTTAAGTTGTTTAAGAAGCATTACCCTGCTTGGAAGTACCAGATTGCCAAGCGTATGATCTGGGTTGGGATGTCGTGGAAAATCAATCAGATTAGCACCGATGATCCTCAGTATGATAGCATCATTCAGGCCTTTAATCACATCAAACAGTTGGCGTCATGACCCGGCTGACGGCGATCATCCTGACATATAACGAACAACAGGATATCGTGGAGTGCATCGAATCGGTGCGATTTGCTGATTGGATCCTGGTTTATGATTCTTACAGTACTGATGAAACAGTTGCATTGGCAGAGACGGCTGGTGCGACGGTCATGCAGAATCCATTTGAGAACTATGCCCAGCAGCGTAATGCAGCACTAGATGCAACGAAGGATAAGACGGATTGGGTGCTGTTTGTGGATGCCGATGAGCGGGTTACATCGGAATTGGCGAATGAGATCAGGCAAACGCTGGAGAACCCGGTAGGCAGTGGATATGGCATCCCTCGCCATAACTATATCTTTGGTAAGTTGACACGCGGAGCGGGTTGGTATCCTGACTATCAGACGCGATTGCTCAAGATCGGTGAAGCGCGATATGATCCCAGCCGAAAAGTCCATGAAGTTGTTGAGTTGTCAGGAGAAACCGGTTGGTTAACACAGCATCTCGTCCACTACAACTATGAAAACGCTTCACAATTCACCGCCAAGCAGCACAAGTATACTGCTTACGAAGCACAGATTATGTATGCAAGTGGTATCCGGCCTAAGCCACAGAACTATATTTTACAGCCGCTGCGTCACTTCAAATGGCGCTTTTTTGATCTTAAGGGTTTCAGGAATGGGTGGCATGGTTTTCGGTTGAGCGTGTGGATGAGTTGGTACGAGTGGCGTAAGTATTGGCTGCTGCGTCAGTTGTGGAAGCGGGGATGACGGCGAAGCGCCACCCCCCAATCGGGTCTTAGCTATTCAATGGAATCAGGACACCGTAGCCATCGCTGCTGCGACGATAAAGTACGTTGATGCTGCCTGTATCGTCATTGAGAAACATGAAGAAGGAATGACCGAGAAGTTCCATCTGTTCAATGGCTTCTTGTTCGTTCATGGCCTCAATTGCAATCTGCTTGCGGCGGACAATTTCCAATGTATCATCTTCATAGATATCCTTAATGGCATCGGGTTTTGGAAGTTCTTCTGCTGTCACCAGTTCTTCGTCTGTTGCCAGATAGCGGTTGGCTTTGGCGATCCGTTCTTGTCCGCGTTTGCTTTTGCGGCTGCGCTTACCTTTAAACCGATCAATTCGACGATACATCTTATCCACTGCGTTGTTGATAGCAGCCTCAAAATCGTCCGTCTTGGTGCCAAACAACTTTTCTTCGGCACGGAGGATTGCTCCGCGCTCATGTCGTAACGTAATCTGGGCGATGCTTAGGTTCTCTCCGCGTTTTGTGTTTTGACGAGAGAAATCGACCCGCACCTCGCGGATGTTTGGCAGGTAGCGATCCAATTTATTGAGTTGCTTTTCGGTATAGTCCTTTAGAGTATCGGAGACCTTGATGTTGTTCCCTCGAATAACGATTTCCATACATGTTACTCCCTTCAAAAACGCGAATATAATGTTACAGACGACGGTCTATCTATCTAGTTAAGATGCCGTCGTAACCGTCAAAGCATAAACAGCCTGCGCTCCTTTTTCGTATAGAGCTTGGGCACAGGTTACGAGTGTTGCGCCTGTAGTCGTGACATCATCAACCAACACGATTGAATGTCCTGAGATGGTTGTTTCCTCTGCAGCAAACGCATCCTTGACATTTGCGTAACGCTCGGATTGGTTGAGGCCCACCTGTGAGAGGGTATCTCGATGGCGTTGGACCGCGTTAGGCAGGCAGGCATGCTGGGTGATATCGGCTAATGCACAAGCCAGAAGTTCTGCTTGATTAAACCCACGCCATTCTAGTCGATTGCTGTGGAGTGGAACAGGGATTATCGCGTCGAAATACCATCCGGTCTGGCTGAGGGCAGCTATCATGCGATCGACCAGAGAGGGGATGACCTCCAATACGTTATCAAACTTAAGCCCAATGACAGCTTGCCGCAGTTTGCCTGTATGTGTTCCAGTTGCGACGTAGGGCAACTGACTAAGCAGTTGCCCTTGCATGATTTCAAGCGGATATTCAACCAGTTCATCGTGGCACACAGAACACCATTGATAGCCAACCCGGCCACAACCACTGCAACGTGGTGGGAAGACCAGATCAAGTAGCTCAACAGCTATGGTGTCAAGATATGCGAGAAGCCCAGCATGAGTCTGCCAGGCTTCATAATGGACGTTTAGACCTGGCATCTTGAGTCTCCAGGTTAGATTATTCGTTTGTTGCAAGTGATTAATGCGTTCTTAAAACGCTCCGTTGCCAGAACTTGCCATCAAAGTCAGAACCGCTGGGCCAAGCAGCACGATCCAGATCGACGGGAAGATGAGGAGAACCATTGGAATCATCATCTTCACAGGCGCTTGATGTGCTTTTTCTTGGGCCCGTTGACGACGCTTTACACGCATCTGTTCTGCCTGTACACGCAGGATTTTCGCCATACTTACCCCGAGTTGATCAGCTTGGATGATGGCGGCGGTAAAGGCGTTTACATCGGGTACATCCATGCGATCTGACATGTCTTTCAGGGCTTCACGCCGCAATTTACCAAGTTGGATTTCACGCAAGACGCGACCAAAAGCAACCGCGAGTTCGTTATCCCATTTTTCATAAACTTTACCCATTGCCATATCGAAACCGAGACCCGCTTCCACACAAATCACGAGGAGATCAAGTGCATCTGGTAATGCTTTGACAATGTTTTCCTGGCGTTTTTTGATCTTGCCATTGATGGATATGACGGGGAAATAGAACCCCAAAGCACCCCCACCTGCCATATAGAGTAGATTCATAATAAGCGAGTCTTTCAAGACGATAAAGCCCATCGCCGCACCACTGAGGCCAAAGAGTACCAGAAAGACAATACGCTGGACGAAAAACATGGTTGGATCACCTGTTTGTCCTGCCAACTCCATTTTGTGGCGTGTGGCCTCAATCTGTTTCTGTGGCGTAAACCGAGTTGTGATCTCTGCTAAGCCTTGAACAAATGGAACCAGTACACGATCCCGAAATGAAAGCGAAAGTTCAATTTCTTCCAGCGATTCTGGCAGTTCACGAGCGCCGTATTCTGCTAGGCGATCAGACAGCGCATCCCGGCCGGAATCTTCGCGTAGCCCGACATAGACGAGCGCCCCTACAATACTCAAGCCAACAATAATGAGAATACCAAGTAGCACCGGGTTCATATACGTTACCTCAAATTTCGATGTCGATAATTTTTTGGATTAAAGCACTACCAATACCAATCAGAGCCAGACCTGCGCCGATCATAGGCCAGCCGCAGGTGCGGTTTTCGAATAATTGGCCCATATAACCTGGATTAATCATATTCAGGAACATTGCCAGACCAATAGGCAGGAAGCTAATCAAATAGCCTGTGATCCGGCCTTGCGATGTGAGAACGCGAATTTCGCCTTTGAGCTTAATACGCTCACGAATTGTGCCACTAATCACTTCAAGAATTTCTGCCAAATTACCACCGACCTCACGCTGAATGTTGACGGCGGTAAATACCAGATCAAGATCCGCACTTTCAACCCGTTCCAGCATATGGTCGAGTGCGTCACTCATGTCAATACCCAGTTGTACTTCTTGCACAATACGCCTAAATTCAGTCTTGGTTGGTTCAGGTGAGTCCTTAGCAACCGCTTCCATCGCCTGCAACACACTATAACCGGAGCGTAGGGCATTCACCCACAGGCCCAATGTATCAGGAAGCTGCTTTTCAAATTCGATCAAGCGTTTACTGATGGTACGGGCCACATAAATACGAGGGGCCAGGAAGCCAATAAAGGCGGCGATGATGGAAAAGATGATGTCTGCACTAAACAGAACGAAGTAACCAAGCGAGAAGCCAGCAATAATGCCCACAACATGGAGTACGGCGAACTCAGCAACAGTGAGCTTAAGATCGGCTCGCGCCAATTTTATTCGCCAACTCTTACCGAAATTTCGATCCGCTAGTATGTTGTCGAGTGCATCAAGAGCTTTGGTTTGTTTTTGGGCTGGCTCTTCAGTGCTTGCTTCATCAAGATTGAGGAAGGATTCATAACTATCATCAGATACGCTGCCCAGTCGTTCTTCAATCAAGCTTCCTTCTGAACGCGCCGTGAGGATGCCGACCACCATAATGAGAACTGCAACTAGCCCAGCTCCACCTAGAATCAATAGTTGAGTTGTACTCATCGACTTCGCCTATTCCCGAATCATCAAACTTAGTTTTATTGTATGCTTTTTGTGAGACCCGCGTCAATGCGGGTCTCATTTTTGTGTTTATCTAGCGGCGGCTTTGCCCGATACCAAAGGTTGATGGTGGCAAATGGACGCCGGCATCTTCAATGGTTTCGATAAATTTGGGGCGTAAACCAGTCGGACGGATACGCCCGACAATTTTACCATTTTCAAAGCCGGTTTGTTCGAACTCGAAAATATCGGACATGGTAATCATTTCGCCTTCCATGCCCTGTACTTCGGTGATGAAGAGAATTTTGCGCGAACCATCACGAAGACGCTGCTGTTGACAAATCACGTCGGCGGCGGCGGCGATCTGTTCACGGATAGCGCGGGTCGGTAATTCCATACCAGCCATCAGGCACATCACCTCCAGCCGCGAAATCGCATCACGCGGGGTGTTGGCATGGAGAGTAGTCAACGAACCATCGTGACCGGTATTCATAGCCTGGAGCATGTCGAGTGCTTCACCACCACGACACTCACCGACGATAATGCGTTCAGGCCGCATACGCAAGCAATTCACGACTAAATCTTGAATGGTGATCGCGCCTCTGCCTTCAATGTTGGGTGGGCGGCTTTCCAGGGGAACAACATGCTCCTGCTGCAACTGGAGTTCTGCTGCATTTTCCACCGTGATGATGCGCTCATCGGCAGGAATAAAGCCCGACAACACATTGAGCAGGGTGGTTTTACCGGAACCTGTACCCCCTGATACGACCATATTCAAACGAGCGATCACGCATGCCCGCAAGAACTCGGCAATTTCTGCCGTCATCGAACCAAAGCGGATCAAATCCTGTACACCCAGAGGGTCTTTCTCGAACTTACGAATAGTGATGGTAGGGCCACACAGGGCGATGGGGCGAATGACCACGTTCACACGCGAACCATCTGGGAGCCGGGCATCAACCAATGGTGAGCTTTCATCAACACGACGACCGAGCGGAGCCACAATCCGGTCAATGATGCGTAGGACATGTTCATCGCCGTCAAAGCTGACATTGGTACGGGAAAGCTGACCTTTACGTTCCACAAAAATCATCTTTGGCCCGTTAACCATAATTTCAGAGATACTCTCATCTGCCAACAGCATTTCGATTGGGCCAAAACCGAGAATGTCGGCGACGATAGATTCAAACAAGCGCTGACGTTCCGCACGAGAAAGCACCATGCTCTCTTCAGCTAGAATGGCGTTGAACAGTTCTTCGATATGGCGACGAATTTCGCCTTTTTGGGCGGTGTTGATCCCTTGTTGGTCAAGTTCGGCGAGGAGCTTGCCCTGGACGCGATTCTTCAGATCAGCATAGCCGGCACCACTGGCGCCCCCTTTACCCTCGATTGATTTGCGTCTACGGACTGCTGCACGGCGGGCTTCCTCGTTACCGCCACCATCGCCTTCAGGCTGGCGAGGGCCACCATCGCCACCCTTGCCACCTTTTTCGATACGACTAAGTAAAGACATCAGTGTTTCCTATTCGACTATATTATCAGAACTAGGATGAGCGCCCGAACATGCCAGCAATACCACTGCGCTTTTTGTGTTCTTCTTCCTCGCTCATTTCATCTTGGTCATCATCGCCCAGCAGCAGGTAGTTCGTGGCAACCGCAAGTTCATGTAGTTCACGCATGGGGGATTTACTTTGGTCCCGGTCTGCTGCGATTACCGGGATACCACGATTGACAGCACTGAGAATGATACGCTCGTCGACCTGTGGGATTGAGCTAAGAACAGGACGTTTAAGGTAAGTGGCAACCCGCTCCGATGAAATGGTAGCGGATTTTCCTTTCTTATCATCCCAGACACGGTTCAACACAACCTGCGATTTGTCTGGCGGCATATTGAGTTGATCAAAGAGGTCAAGCACAAAGCGCACACTCTTGATTGAGACCAGCGTTGGTGTGCTGACTAGGAAAATCGTGTTGGCAACATCGAAGATGCCCAGGAGATGTTCATTCATGACGGTGCTGGTATCGACGACGATGAAGTCGTACTTTTCGCGCACCTGGGAAAGAATAGTCCCCAACGCAGACGGCCCGACTTCGTCGGCGAATTCTGGGCGGCTGGGGCCACACAGAACTCGTAAACCGCTATCATGCGTCAGCACAATATTATCAAACAGTTCAATGTCAAGGTCGTCTGCCTCTGCTGCTAGATCAACAACAGTCGATTGTGGCTGCAAGTTGAGTACAGTGGCAATATCCGCAAATTGAAGGTCAGCATCAACCATTAAGACTTTGATACCTTCCTTCATCAGACCAGACGCGAGGCTGGTTGCAATCGTCGTCGTTCCCACACCACCTTTTGGACTATAAACCGTGATAATTTGCCCTGCCCGTTTACCTTCGCCATTCCCTAAACTACCGGATGCAACTGCGATTGGCATATTTCCTAGGGCAGCATACTGTTTGCGGATCGGTTCATGATTCTTATAAACCGTGCGGATGGTGTTGTATAGCTCGTCCATGTTGACGGGTTTGGTCAAGAAGTCGCGTGCACCAGAGAGCATGGCCCGACGCATATAGTCGGAGTCATTCTGAACCGACATGATGATGACGGCTGCGGTTGGGACTTGCTTGTTGATGATGCCTGTTGCTTCCAGACCGTCCATATCTGGCATGTTGATATCCATGATAATAATGTCTGGTTCAAATTCTTGAGCTAGTTCGACGCCTTCACGGCCTGTGCTTGCACCACCGACGACTTTGAAGTCTGGCTCAAACGCCAACAACTTCTTGATGTTCTCGCGGGCTTCAGGAATATCGTCAACCAGCAAGATCGTAATCTGATTCTGGTTGTCTTGCGGTTGTGGCGGTGGTTTCCCACTCATAACAATACCTCGTTTACTCTAGTTCGATGTGACATCGTCTGTGATCAACTGACGAATGCTGCGGATGGCGGGTTCAATCGAGAATTCACGTTTAATTGGTACGGTGATATCATACTGCGCCATGATGTAATCCAATGTTACCGGATCAGTTGGCACACGAGACGTATCGGCAGCCGAGCGCAAGGTGAAGCTTAGTGGAATGCCAGCTTCGACCAACCATGCGATAATCACAGCATCCTGTGGCGTCACAGCGATTGTCACAATATTAGGGCGTGATATCTCTGTAGGAATAGGTGCTGCTGCTTGTTGTTGCTGTACCTGGGGTTGTTCTTCGGCTCTTTCTGGTGTTGGGGTTGGGATTTCTTCAAATAATCTCCCTTCTGCCGGGAAATCACCCACATGAATGATCAGGGCATCCTGAATGGTCCGTTGTGTGACCAGACGCGGACGGAATGTTTCCTCCGGCGCGACCAAAACGGGCTGATCCTGCTGGAAGACCTGTGCTACGCCGCCTTGATTGGTAGTTACAGGGATGCGGATTTGTTCAATACGTCCTGGGAGCGATTCGCCAATAACCAGCTTAAATGAACCACTTTCATCAAATTGTGGGTTGATGATGCTGATATTGTTTGGCAGCAGAGATTGGAATTCTTCGTCAATATCGACAAACAGGAAAGAAACAATAATGTCCACACGATCACCTGGTTGAACAGCATAGGCGATGCTGGTTAAGCGATCCATCGGAACAGCGATACCGACCAGACCATTTGGTATGATGGCTGCTGCATCAGAGCCAGTTGCTGCCAGGTCAGATAGATTATCTACAACCATTGAGACGAGAATAGGTTGCTCCACAAAAATGTCCGTCCGGGCACGGCGTCCGATTACATCCTCCAGACTACTGACTGCATTGAATGGTGCAGCTTCTAGGGGCCAGGGTTGTAAACGAACGGCGTTGGGCGGAATAACCGACCCCCGTGAAATCTGCTGAATGGCGACCACAATATCGACCAATTCAGCAGTTGGGAATGGTGTCGGAGTTAGAACATCAGGTTCTGTTTGTTGGGTATTACTTCCGCTGGTATTGGAAGCAACTTGTGTTGCGGGTGGCGGGTCTTCCTGCTGGCCTATTAAAAAAACAACCGCGATTGCGCCGACCACAATGATAAGTGCAATTAGAATCAGAATGCGTACTCGACCCTGCATGTTTCCCTCCAGTGAGGTGTATGCTCAAACATTTCTAGTTTAGTTCAATGCCGACAAAAGTCAAACTCGCTCGTCATTTATTATCCGTCGACCGGTAATTCCAGCCGGACTAAAGTACCATCGGTATCGTTACTCTGGACAGCAACCGTGCCTTTGACTAATTCAAACCGTTCTTTCAAAGTAATCAGGCCTTTTTGCCTTGAGTCCAACTCACCTTCATCGACTACAAACATCGCCTCTGCATTGAATCCACGCCCATTGTCTTGAACAGCAATATGGGTAGTTGAACCACTGACATCAAGGCGGATAGCCAGGTGGCTGGCGCTGGCATAATCACGAACATGGCCCATGAGTTCCTGGATACTGCGGAACATCATCACTTCGCGGTGGTTTTCCATCCGACGTTCTTCGCCGAGAATTTCCAGTTCGACCTCGATATCATTCTTTTCGCGGAATGAATCGACGTAACGGCGGATAGTGGGTAACACACCCAGATCATCCAACATCATCGGACGTAGATCAAAAATGAAATCCCGAACCTTCTGGAAGGTGATGCTGGCGGTTGTTTTCAAGTTGTTCAGTTCCTCTTCAGCCCGTTCGGGGTTCCGGTTAAAGAGGCGCTGGCAAATTTCTGCTTGAAGAATGAAGTTGGTCAAAGATTGGGCAGGGCCATCGTGCATCTGGTGAGCAAGACGCTGGCGTTCGTCTTCTTGGGCCTCAACGATACGCACCATACTCACGATGGTATTGCTCATATCGCCACTGCCACCGATATCATCGAAATCGGGGATGACATCAATGCCTTGCAACTTGCTTAGCAGCATAGAAAGCAGCTGTTGTTCGCGCTCCATGCTTTCGTAGTTGCTTTCAAACTTTTCAAGTTGTCCTCGCATGGTCGCCAGGCGGAAACGAGCATCCATCGCTTCATTGTATTTATCCCGGATATCCTCTCGTGGAACAGTATCGAGATTGTTGTTGATGTTTTGAAGTTCTGTGGCCAGATCAGTTGTCCGGGTTTGTTCACGATCAACCATCAATTGGGTCTGATCAATTTGTGTTTTGATCTCGCCCAATTTCCGTTTAATCTCGTTCATCTCAGTGCTGATGGTTTCAACGATCTCTTCGCGTGGGTCATCAACAAATTCGTCTCTAGCATAATCCATTGCAAGTCACCTTTAATCTATTCGTACCCAACCATGACGGATTGCGGTCACGGCGGCCTGGGTACGATCTTCTACATTCAACTTTCTCAGGATTGATGTCATATGGTTTTTCACAGTTTGCTGACTGATGCCAAACAACCCAGCAATTTCTTTATTGCTCAGACCCCGGGTCACCGATTCAAGGATCTGAGTTTCACGTGGACTTAATGGAATTAAGTGTTTTTCAGGTTCACCTATAGACGACCCAATAATAGCCTCGATTTTGCTTTGAATCCAGTTTTCCAATGTCTCTTTGTTCACTTTCTTACCGTCAATCATAAACAGATGGTGGTAAGCGGCGCGGATTGTATCAACCAGATCATCGGGTGAGATGTCTTTGCTGCAATAGGCCGATGCACCGGTACGCATAGCATACAATACTTGCATCGAGTCATGATAGGCAGTGAGCAGTATTATCGCGATATTGGGTAGTTCGTTTTTAATCTGGCGCGCAACTTGAAGGCCGTTGAAATCTGGCAGGTTGACATCAAGTAAGACCACATCCGGGCTGAGTTGGTGTGCTTTCTTTACGCCGTCTGCGCCACCTGAACAAAAGCCAATAACGGCGAGGTCGTCTTCTATGCTGAGAGCTTTAATCAACCCCTCACGGAAGAGCGGATGATCCTCAATGATGAGAATTCTGATCGTGTCCGATTCGTGTTTGATTGGTTGGTTTGACATAAAATTGAGCCTGTCAGCCCATCTGTTTAGGCTGTGGTGTGGGCATTGACAACGATCATCTATATTGGCAGTATACACCTAAGTTGAGTTTTGCCGCAAATGCCAAGTGAGATGACATTCCTTTGATACAATATACCTATCAATCGTTAGAATATTATCGATTTTGCCAGTGGACATCGCTTAATCATGGTATTTTCACGCGCAAAGGCGGCGTGAGTGCTGTTCCTTGGGATGGGCTCAATGTTGGTGGGACGGTGGGTGATGCGCGTGAGGCGGTGGTTCACAATCACCAACTGATGTATGATGCCTTAGCGGTCAACCGTGATCGGGTATGCACATCATGGTTGGTTCATGGAGCTGACACAGTAGTTGTGATGGGGCCTGTACGGGGTCGGCGTTGGGTGGCGCTGGCAGATGCGATGGTTACAGATCAGCCGGATACGCCCTTGATGATGCGCTACGCAGATTGCACACCGATCATTCTCTATGATCCTAAGCAATGTGTGATTGGCATTGCCCATGCGGGTTGGCGCGGAACAGTGTTGGGGGTTGCCAGCAGCGCAGTCCAAACTATGATACAAGCCTACGGTTGTAAGCCCGCCAATATCCAAGCTGGCGTCGGGCCTGCTATTGGGCCAGATTGCTATCAAGTAGGTGAAGAAGTTATCCAGGCAGTACAAGAGCGATTCGGCACAGTGGCTGGCGACGCATTTGAAGGCCCTTTGATGAAGCGGGATCCGTCGGATGGGACAGCCTATTTGAACTTGTGGTCGGCCAATCGAATTGATCTGGAACGGGCTGGTGTGGAACAGATTGAAATTGCCAGAATCTGCACAGCGACCAGAACTGATCTGTTTTATTCGCACCGGGCCGAAAAGGGACACACCGGGCGTTTTGGTGTGGTGGTATCCTTATGACCATTCATGACAACGTTGAGCGCGTGCAGGAAGCGATTGCGGCGTCTTGTGCTAGACGCAACCGAAAGACTGATGATGTGAAGCTCATCGCCATCAGTAAGCGGAAGCCTGTAGCAGATATTGTAGTGGCTGCGGAAGCAGGTGTGCAACATTTTGGCGAAAATCGCGTAGAAGAGGCTAAATCAAAGATTCCTGAGGCTCGGTCTGTACTCAGTCATGCCGTCACATGGCATATGGTTGGTCACGTTCAAAGCCGCAAAGCACGCGACATTGCACCGCTGTTTGATGTGGTACATTCTGTGGACAGCATCAAGATTGCTCAGAGACTTTCGCATGAAGAAGATCCCTTACTGTGTTTGCTCCAGGTTAATGTCTCTGGCGAAAGGACAAAAGGTGGTTTGATGGCTGTGGAGTGGCAGACCCACTCCGCGCAACATGATCGCCTATGGCAGGATGTTCAGACTATTGCTGAACTGCCAGGATTGAGTATATGTGGCTTGATGACGATGGCTCCGATTGTGGCTGATCCTGAAACCGTTCGACCTGTCTTTGCAGGATTGGCGCAACTGCGCGATGCTTTAACTGAGTCATTAGGCCTGGTTTTGCCGGAACTAAGTATGGGTATGACCGATGACTATCCGGTTGCCGTGGAGGAGGGCGCGACGATGGTGCGGATAGGGCGGGCGATCTTTGGTGAGCGTGATGTATAGTGAATGAGGAGTGTTGTGGTGATTAGTCTTCTGCTTTTCATCTTGCAGATTTACATGTTCATCGTCCTAGCAAGGATACTGATGAGCTATTTGCCCAATCTGGACTATAGCAATCCAATTGTGCGTTTCTTATATGATGTGACAGAACCGGTGCTACAGCCGATCCGCCAGTTTATACGGGAACAGTTTCCCAATACTGGCCCGTTTGACTTCAGTCCATTAGTGCTGTTGATTCTCATCCAGATTGTGAGCCGGTTGATTATTGCCATCTTCTAAACACGCTTGTCCTCGAACGTGCTGCGTGATATAAAGAAACAGCAGACTTGTATAAATCAAGAGGGTATTATGTCACCAGGTCGCAAATTTGAGATTACAGATGCCAAAGGTGGTGCAGCGTTTACGGTTCGTGTGGTAACGCGGGCAGTAAAGACAGAAGTTGTCGGTATTCAGGATGATGGATCGCTGAAAATTCGCTTGGTCGCTTCCCCAGCAGGCGATCCGGCTGCTAATAAGGAATTGGTCGAGTATCTGGCAAGTGCGTTGGGCGTTGACATCAATACAATTGAAATTGTGGCGGGTGAAAACGGACGCGATAAACTGGTTAGTGTTGAAGGGATTTCCACGGAAGATGTGGAAACCAAACTTGGAACTGGGGACTCTTAAACCGTGCTTATGGTTGTTTAAGTTTGCCATAGCCTTGATGGGGGTGGCTTGTACATCAGGTGGCTCACTCACCTTGGTTCCCACCCAGACTTTGATTCCATCAACTGCGACCCACACCCCCGTTGTTCCCACAGAAATCCCGACATCACGACCGCCTTTGTTGCCTGGTGATTTGATTCAAGACGTTCCCGAAATCCTGGCACAATTTGAGTCGGAGACTGCACGCCAGATGGCGCAACTTGTCATTGATGACTTGCAAGTTAGTTATGACGCTATTGAGCAGTTGCATATTGATGTTACTCAATGGGCGGGTGCGAACTTCAATTGTGACCCTGGAACTGGGCCGGAAGTCGAAGGCTTTCGCATTCTGATTGTGGTTGAGGGGGCAGTATATGAATATCACACCGATCAAGTAGAGACCATCCAACGCTGCTCGCAGGCGTTGATCCGTGAAACGGAGCCAGATGTCTTAACAATTGTCGATCCAATTGCAGCAGAGATGGTGCTTCTGGCACGGCAGCGTGTTACCGAACAAGCGAATACCTTCTTGCCGCGTGTGCGTTTAGAGGCAATATCCCCGGTGATCTGGCCCGATAGCAGCCTGGGTTGTCCGGCAGAGGGCCAAAGCTATACCCAAGGTGAAGTCAGTGGCTATCGTGTGGTGGTTTCATATCGTGGAGATGAAACTGTCTTCCACACTGATTTCCAAACTCTACTGCAATGTAACCCCGAAGACGAAGTTCTTCCCTAACTGACGGCCTGGGCAAACATTGGCCCAATATATTCAGCGCGGGGGCGCATGAGTCGATTGTTGTTGGCCTGCTCCAGGATATGAGCTGTCCAACCGACGGTGCGACTGGCAACAAAGGTCGGTGTGAATAGTTCACGTGATAAGCCCGCACCGTCCAGCGCAATGGCTGAGTAGTATTCAACATTGGGGTAAATGTTGCGCCCTGGCTTCAGTTCGGCAAATGTTCGGGTAACGGCTTCCTCAATGGTTACACTGTCGTCATAGCGTGGTGCGCCGGTCTCTTCCGCCGTTGCCTTCAGGATGTGGGCGCGTGGATCATAAGTTTTGTAAACGCGATGCCCAAACCCCATGATCTTCTGCTTCGCTTTGATTTTGTTTTCCGCCCAAGGGACGGCCTGATCTGCTGGGCCAATGTCATCAAGCATATCCAGAACTAAGCTGGGTGCGCCGCCATGCAATGGCCCACTGAGGGCACCGATTGCGCCGACAATGGCAGCGCCAACATCTGCACCCGTTGAAGCGATGACTCGTGCAGTGAACGTTGAAGCGTTCAGGCCATGATCGACAACCAGGATCATGTAGCGGGTGATGGTCTTGGTCTGGTTTGGTGTTGGTGTTGCATCTGTAAGCATATGCACGAAATTGGCGGGCCAGGATTCGTTTGGATCATAGGGAACGGGTTGCAAACCTTGGCGAATGCGATGGGCGGCGGCGATGACCAATGGCGTGATGACAGCAGTTCGCAAGCAGTCTTCTTCAAGTTCCTCTGGTGATAAATCCATGCTGGGGTGTAGGCCCCATCCACTGTAAGCCGCTGATAATGCTGACCGCACCACCGACACAAACGGAACACTATTTGGCATAGTTTTGAGGATTACGCTAACCGAATGTGGCAGGACAGCATAGGCCTGAACGGCTGCAACAAAGTCACTATGTTGTTCGCTTGTTGGGAACTGCCCCTTCAGGAGCATATACCAGACATCTTCATATGTATGCTGAGTAGCAAGCTTCCTGACATCGTATCCACGATACATGAGTTGGCCTTGTTGACCGTCAATAGAAGATAAAGCGGTTTGGACAGCCACGATTCCTTCTAAACCGGGGACGTATTGAGACATGAGATTTCTCCTGATTAATTGACATCAGTGTAGATTGGTTGATATAGTGTTGTCAACATTGATTAGATAATCAATATATTGAGAATGTAGGTTATGAAACGTTTCTTGACCGCTAGAGAATCCGCCAACAAATTAGATATCACCTTGCCGACCTTGTACGCCTATGTCAGCCGGGGCTTGATCCGATCTGAGCCGACTAATACGCGTCAGAAACGCTACTATGCAGAGGACGTTCAAGCTCTGCTTGACAAAAAGGAAGCTGCACGACACCCCGAAAAAGTGGCGGAAACGGCACTCAATTGGGGCACACCTGTATTGGAATCACGTTTGAGTTTGATCGCTGATAATTGCCTATACTATCGGGGCCGCGATGCAACTGAACTAGCGCTCGATCACGATTTTGAGGTGGTAGCGGCCTGGTTGTGGCTTGGTGACGAAACACGAGCAGACGATCTGTTGAAGCAGGCGATCAATATTGAGCCATATCTGCGGCGATTGACGCAAACTGAACCACAATCTATGAGTGATGTGCCTTGTGTTCAGATGCTTATGGCGATGTTAGCGGCCGATGATGTGGCAGCTTATGACCTGCGTTCAGGTTCAGTTTATCAAACAGGCACTCGTATCATTCACAGTGTTACCCAACTGGCAACGGGCAACGCTAAAGGCAGGAAACCCGTCGCTTTGACGCTTCGTGATGGTTGGTGTCCAAATGATGTGAAGGCCGAGAGGCTGCTCAATGCTGCTTTGATCCTGCTGGCTGACCACGAACTGAATGCTTCATCGTTCACCGCACGCATTGTTGCCTCGGCGGGAGCAAGCCCCTATGGTGTGGTGATCGCAGCGCTTTCGACCTTTCAGGGGATAAAACATGGGGGCAGTGTTGAGCGAGTCGGGGCGTTTTTACAAGAAGTGACAGTTTCTGGGCGCATTATGGAAACTGTGGCAGGACGGTTGCGACGAGGCGATGATTTTCCAGGATTCGGGCATCGTCTCTATCCGGAGGGTGATCCGCGTGCTGCTTGCTTGTTCGACTTGATGAAGCGTGATAATCTTAATTCGGGAGCGTTGGCGGAATCGTTGGCAGTCGTTGATGCAGTAGCAAATTTGATTGACGAAGCGCCCAACGTGGATTTTGCGTTGGCGACACTGGCACGAGTGCTAGGCTTGTCAATGCAGCAGGCGATGATGATCTTTGCAATTGGACGGATTGTTGGCTGGATTGGGCACGCAGCAGAACAGTATCATGATAATCGCCTGATTCGACCACGCGCCCGCTATACTGGCCCCCTACCTGAAGACTGAATCGGTGATGGCAGGGGCTGCCCTAGATAGGATTGAATATCTACCAATGATTTGACTGTAGCTTCTCGAATCATCGGATCAGAATGTTGCAAGGATGAGTAGAGCAGGGTTGTGTATTCAATTAGGCCAAGCTGCCCAATGCTCGAAACTGCCAGCCACTGTTGCTCTGGTGTACCCTTGTCTATCGCTTGTAAGAGCATCGAATGAGGACTGGGCGGTTCCTGTGGTTCACCATCGGCTGGGGCGCCGCCATTACCCGCCGCCTGGATACTCGCTAGCATCCATTCTTGCAGCCAGGGAATGTTCGCTAATTCTGGATAACGCTGAACACCACCCGCCCTGTCCCGTAGATTGAGTTCTTGGAAAGCAATTTCCGCTGCTGAACGCACATACCATTGTTGGTCTTCCATGATGGTCTGATAGAGTGTGAGTAGCGCCCAGGGAGTGTTAATGCGTTTTAAACCAAAGACAGCAGCCCGACGCAGCATCATATCTTCATGGCGGATGGCGTCATACAATACAGGATAGCCTTCTTCGGGGATGGCGGCGAAGGATTCGGCAATTGCCTGCCGTAGCGATTCGGAACCAGATGTCAACGCCACGATCATCTCTTCGTAGGCTTCTTCTGTGCCAATTGCGCCCAATGCCAGAGCCGCTGCCGTCACCACATCAGGATGATCGGCATTGTCCAGATTAGGCAACAAATCATCAATGAGGGTTTCACCACGCAGCGCACCAACTCCTAAACAGGCTAGCCGTCGTACACCCGGATTGGGATGATTCAGTGCTTGCCGGAATATAACCAGGGCGCCTTTATCCCGGCTGCCTACGAGTGCGGCCGCGATGCGCTCACGGATTGCCAGGAATTGATCTTCAGCAACAAAGAGATTGCCCAGTTGTTGCAGAATAGGTGCCCGCCATCGAACTTTACCATCTGTATAGACGATCCAACGGGTGATGTCGGTGAGGTTAGTAAGCAGCACGTCATTCGGGGCATTGAGCTTGGCGTCCACCACTGGAGTCATGTCTGCAAAGGTTGCGCCATAGGCCATTGCGCGCCTCCAGTTGGGTTGCTCGGCTCGCTCGATAAGCCTATTCGCGCTGACATTTGCCAGTGACCGCCCTGCGAGATAGTCTGCGATTGAGGGATGGATGAATTGGTATTTGTCGCCACGATATGGTACCAGCAAACCGCTTTGGACCAGCGAGTTAACCAATCTGACATAGTGTTTTTCAGCTTTTTCTTCCTCCTGGCGTGCTGGTTTGTCGTCTTCATCAAAGACCTCTTCGACATCCTCGAATGGATTGTCGTCATCAGCAGTCGCTTCAAAGAAGGCATCGAAGAAGCCATCGTCGGTATCGTCTAAGAAACTATTGTCTTCATCTGCTTTGTAGTAGACATTATCGGGTTCTGCTGGTTCGCGTTCATCAAGGACAGATGGGGCAGGAAGGGGTTGTCCCTGAGCCAGGTGTTCTAGGGTGATCGGTGTGATGAAGCCGCTTTCGATCTGGGCCAGGGCTGCTAATTGCAGGTCGGGCAATAAATCATCAATCGACCGATCTGGCAGATAGTGACTGATCAGGTTGTGCATCCAAGCTTCGATGTCGGTGTTGTTCTCTGCGTCGGCAAGTGATCTCCAAACTTTGGCCGTCACTTCAAAGACAGTACGGCCCCGGCTGTCGGCTGTGACCATTTCCACCCCATCCTCCTCGAACGTTTGCTGGCCGCGGCGCCTGCTGGTGGTGAGTTGTGACCAGTTCGATGTCCACTTATCGACGCAGGTTTTTATATCGGTATCATTCCAGGGACGGAGCATAACCGGAGTCAAGCCTGCATCGACCATGCTGCCATAGCCAGAGGAGGGGCCAGAGACAATGAAGAAATTCTCTTGGTAGGTATTCACCAATGCCTTAATCCAATTCAACGTGATCGCTTGTTGCTCAACCGGGAGATCATCAAATCCATCCAGAAGCAAGAGGGCTTTACCTTCGTTCATGCGCTCATACAAATTACGTGGGAAAGTCTGACGTGTTACGCGGGTGACATAATGCTGTACCGCCCGCAGAAGAGGTTCTGCCGGGTCAACGCGCCGTCCATACTCGCGTAGGTTGGTGCTGATGTTACCCAGATGGACATAGATGGGTGTGAGTTGTCTGAAGGGAAGTAGGCTGCGAACGACAGATGATTTGTCATCCTCACCATTTGTCACGGCCTGTCGTGCCAGTTCTTCCATACCAACACGTTCACGGATACGCTTAGCCCGGTCTTCGTCATTGAGGAGATTCATCTCCTCTTCGTCCAGCCGCTGCTGCACAGCATCGGGCGGTGGCGTGAAATCAACTTCGCCCAGGCTCCAGAGCGCAATTGCAAACAGCGCTGTGGTCCGTCCGCTGCCTTGTTCACCAAGCAAGGCAATGGCACGATCTGCATTGTCCAGCTCATCAATGGATAATGTGGGGATATTGTAGGTAGCTTGGAGGTAGGGATGGTCAGACACAGTGGGGACAACGTGGAACACAGTACGGACCACATCATCGTCTTTAGGCCCGACAAATGCGGGCATGGGGATGAATCGAGGCTCAATCAGCATGTCCGTCAATGGGACGTATTTGCCTGCTAGATGTTGGTGCTGGATATACTTCACCAGATCACCCAAATAGCGTTTGTCAGCACTGCGTTGGGCAAATTCTTGGGCGCTGCTGGCCCGTTCGGAAACAGACGCACGTGCTGCGTTGATGAGATTGCGGGCGCTGTATAAGGCGAGGGCACTGCCCCAGCCTGTCGCCAGCCCCAGGAGGAAGTTTTCAAGATTGAAGTTGAAACCACTCATTAGCTGCTCCTAGATATACGCCAGAATCCGCTCACAATTGTTACAGTTGATGAGTTCTATGCCGCGTTTGACTTCCTGTTCAATTGACATGGTTTGTTCAACGCCGCAGACACTACAGGTGCGTCCACTCAAGACGGAAATGGGCTTGTTGGCTTTTTGCTTACGCATCTTATCGTAGAGTTTGAGGTTGTCATCATGGACATTCTTGAGCGCGGTGGTGCGCTGCTCGAGTAAGCGCTCAACGGCTGCTTCTAGATTAGATTTTTCAGTCAGTAGGTCTTGATGTTCCTGCTCCCATTCTGATGTGACTGTTTCGAGTGTGCCTGTGCGCTCCTCGAGTGTAGACTCGGCCTCTTCAACTATCATCATCTGCTCCAGCAGACGATCCTCTAGGACTTCATTCCGGTTCTTAAGGGCGGCAATCTCATTCTGCAAGTCCTGGAGCTCTTTGGGGTTTTTGACGTTTCCACTATAAAGACGCTGCTCAGATTGTTTGGATTTATCGGTGTTAGATTGAATTTCCAGTTCCAGGCTTTTCATCTCTGTTCGCAGGGGCTTGAGTTGTTCCTGCGCATTATCCACTTGCTTTTGTGCCTGGAAGATAACCTCGTCGTCTTCCAAGGCGCTTGCGATTTCCTTGAGTCGTTTACGATCTCGTATGATCTCAAGGTCGATTTTTTGAAGGTTAAACAGTGCTTCCGCCTGAGCCATCAGACTCCCTTTTTTAAATGTGCGAAAAATCAATGAGTGCTATGATAGGAATAACCTATTTTAGTTGAAATTGCACGACACGCCTAATCAAAGGTGAAATTGAATGCAGACAGGCTATACCGGGTATATCACATCAGCAGAATGGCGTTGGATCATTCTTGCATCTGTAGCGCTGGTCGGTTTGGCCCTGTTCCCGTTTATCTGGGTGCTGATGGTTGATGCATCAAATAACGATTGGCAGTTTATGGGGGCGCTGCATCACTATGGTAATGGGGCGGCACACCTGGCACGGGTGCAGCAGGGCGAGAACGGTTCTATGTTGGTACGCTATCTGCATACTCCTGAAACACATAATGGCTTGCTTGTTGATTCGCTATATGCGCTATTGGGCCAAATTGCCCGTTTAACCTCGCTCAGATCGATGGCTGTTTTCCATGCCGCACGGGTTGGTGCAGCAATGTTTATGTATCTGGCGATTTATCAACTCGCTGCGACCATCTGGATGCGAATTCGCACTCGCCGTATATTCTTCATCGTTGTATCGATTGCAAGTGGCTTTGGCTGGTTGATGACCCCTTTGTTTGCCTCACAAGACTATCTTGATGTGATTGCACCACAGATATCGCCATTTTTTGCCACGTTGGTCAATGTACATTTGCCGCTGTCAATCGCCTTCCTTGCCATGCTTGCAACGATGATGAAGGTGGTGTTTCGGCCTGGTCAGACGATTGTACCTCGTCTGGATAACGGCACGATACTGATCTTTATTATTGGCTTGTTGCTGGCGTTGGTCTATCCAGCAGGGTTGTTGCCGTTGTTGGTGGCAATGATCTTTTCGATTGCAGTGGAAGCTTGGGAAAATAAGAGGCTGAATGTGCGTTACCTACGCTGGATATTGTGGGTGTTTGTGCCGCTGTCGCCGTTGCTAGTTTATTATGCCATTGTGTTTGATTTTAGTGGGGTTGCTGGCGTTATTTGGGATCAGATCATCAGCGTATCGCTGCCTTTGCCTGGGGTCCTTGTCTTGAGTTTAGGATTACCATTACTCATCGCGCTGCCTGGAATTTATCGTGGGATTACAAAACTGGAGCAAGATGGAGATCGTTTTATGGTAGGGTGGTTGTTGGGGATGGTCGGTTTGCTTTATCTGCCTCTTCCGCTTGGCCATCAGTCACTAGTGGCCATTATGATGCCAATTGGCTATTTCGCAACCCGTTCGATTGAGGATGTCTGGTTTACCTATATTAGCCGGCGCTGGCGGATGCGGGTGATGGTCGCGTTGGTGCCTATCATCGCGGCGACGAATTTGTTTGTGTTGCTTTTACCGTTGCGCCCTATTTCAGCAGATAATTTGAATGAGGCTTCAGGCCTGTTGTTGGAGCGCGATTATGCTGTCGCCTTTGCCTGGTTAGAGCATTTTGCTTCGGATGGTGATGTTGTTCTGGCGGCTCCCAATACATCGTTGTGGTTGCCCGCCTGGACTGGGGTACAGGTTGTCTACGGGCACCCTCGCGAAACGGCACAGGCTCATGCTAAACGCAGAGCCGTGCTGAATTGGTACAGCGGCTCGGACGAGGTGTGCGGAACGTTGTTATCTGGTGTGCCGCACGTACCGGATGCGGACTATAAGGTTCGCTATGTTATCCTGGGACCCCAAGAAGCCCAATTAGGCAAAACTGCCTGCGGCGATTGGCTTATGCGACAGCGACAATTTGGGCGGGTCAGCGTCTATGAAGTTCGGTCAGAACTGTAAGATAATTCCATGCTGTTCTCGCCTTCTCCAAACCAGTACCGTATACAACTCCGCATTTCTGAACGCCGATTTTTACTTATGGTGGGGGATACGTTGGCCGTAATTGCTTCCGTACTCATCGCCCTATATATCTGGTCGCGGGTGGCTGAAGAACAGTTTTCGATTGAATTCGTATTTCCACAAAGTTACTGGTTCTTCGTGCTAGTTGGCTTATGGTTGATGATCGCCAGCGCTAACGATTTTTATGATCTGAACGTGGTGGGTGATCCGGCATCGGCGGTGCAGCGCCTATTCGTAATTACGCTACAATTGATCACTATCTATCTGACGATATTTGTTGTTTCTCCAACGGGTACATTGCCGCGCTTATTTATCTTATACTATGGGGCCGCATCGTTTGTTTTGATTGCTATTTGGCGAGCCGTGAATCCAGCGTTGATTGGCTGGGCCAGCGTGCCCCGACGTGTGTTTGTAGTGGGTACAGACGAATCGGCAAAGGCTATAATCTACGCGGTTAATTTGCATGGGCAGCAAACGTATCAGATTTGTGGTGTGATCGGACAGTCTAAAGATGTTGGCTCTCACATTATGGGGATTCCAGTTGTGGGGACAGGCGATCAACTTTACGATTTAGTGATAAATAACAATGTGACAGAACTTGTCATCACATCTGTTCCAGATGTGGATAACAGCTTGTTTCGGGGCGTGATGGAAGCTTACGATCATGGCATTGAACTCATCCCCATGCCTATCCTGTATGAACGGATTACAGGGCGTGTACCTGTGAATCATGTGAAGAACAACTGGGCACTGGTTTTGCCGATTGCGGGTTTATCCTTGTTTGACCCCTATCCACTGGCTCAGCGTATCACAGATTGGTTTTTTGCCTTGCTGGGCCTGTTGCTGTTTATCATCACGTTTCCGTTTCTGGCAATCCTCATTCAGCTGGATTCACCGGGAGGGATTTTCTACCGTCAAATGCGGGTGGGGTTGAATGGACGCCCGTTTAGAATTATCAAGTATCGTACGATGGTGGCGGATGCTGAAAAGAATACGGGGGCCGTATTCAGCCAAAAAGGTGATCCACGCGTGACCCGCATTGGGATGTTTATGCGTAGGACACGGTTGGATGAACTGCCGCAGATTTACAACGTTTTTCGGGGGCAGATGAGCATCGTTGGCCCGCGCCCAGAACGGCCCGAACATACCGAGCGCCTGATCGAGAAGATTCCGTTCTATCGGACTCGGTTGATTGTGCGCCCTGGTTTGACCGGATGGGCACAGGTGCGTTATGACTATGGCTCCAACGATGTCGATGCATTGGTCAAGCTAGAATATGATTTGTATTATATCCGCAACCAGAATATTTTGCTGGATTTGACGATTATCGTTCGCACCATAGGTAAGGTCATTCGGATGGGAGGTATTTAGAGTCGTGTACTCTCACTTGAGAAGTCAGAAGCAACCAGGAATGCCATCGTCCACACCCAGAGCGTGGTGTTCATCAAAACACGGTGCGACTTGCTGCTGGCAGCGTATAGGATGACGGCAATTTGTAATCCGACAATGAAACGCAGGATGCCATAGGGCTCGCGGTAGGTCGAGAAAGGCACAAAAAGCATGATCCCGGCATTTGCCAACAACAGCAGCACATACGACTCGAAATTGCGTTTTTGAAGTTCCTGCCAGCAGCGCCACAGTGCCCAGAATGTTGGAAGTAAGACGAATGGCCCCAGAAAGCCTAAGAAAATGATGAAGGGGATGATTCCACCCTCGGTCAGGATCTTGATAATGCCACCAAAGGGGATGATTTCAAAGCCTGTTGCCAACCGCCCGCCTGACCCGATACCAAAGCTTCCGAGTCGATCATAAAGCACCAGTTGCCAGACGATAAAGGGGGTGATGGCGATTGCGCCAAATGATAGGATAATGCGCCATTTGTTATGAAGCATCAGATAGAGACCATAACCACCGACAAACAACAGCGTCGTTTCTTTGGCCAGGGCCGCTAGTGCGAAGACGAAGGCCGCCCACAACCAGTGCTCGCGCTCAACCAGCAAAATGGCGATGAGTACCAGACCAAATGCTAATGGTTCCGGCAAGCTGAGGCTGGCTGTTCCGAAGACGCCCAATGAAAAGCTGTAGCCGATAACAAAGTAGCGATTCACCCCATTTTTGACCAGCAATATCTCGAGTGCCCAGGTTCCTGCGGCCAGCGCGATCAAATTGATGCCCAGAAGCGTCCAGGGGATCAGGTCAGCGTTTCCGAACGCCAAGACACCGCCGAGCCAGGGCAACAAAATGCGCTGAAAACGGTACGCAGGGAAATCCCCGCCGTTGGTGATATAAGCCGCCGCTGTTGAAGCATCACGTGCGATGAAGTACACAAATTGCCCATCGTAGCCTTCTGTCCCGCCTTCTGCCTCTGCAATACCATCGCTAAAGCTTGTGCCAATCGTCACCAAAGCCAGCGGATTATGCTTATGAACGCTGATGACGACTAGCGAATAGATTAGGCATATCAGGGTGATGACAAACCAGGGCTGCAAGAAAAAATGAGATTTTAATTGTAGGCGAGTTGTTGACATTAGGTGTATCCTTTTGATGTGACCTATATTGTATTCCAATGCACATGATTCGATCTGCGCGTATTCTACTCACAATTTTATTTACATACCTGTTCACATTTGGCGCAACTTTCAACGCGGTGTTGATTCCAACGCTGAGTTTCATCACGCTGATTGTGATGGGGTTGGTGTTTGCCTTATGGCAGATCGTTCGTTGGCGGGACAAATGGGTATGGCATCGCACACCGTTGGATGAGGTCGCCTGGTTGTGGATTATGGTGATTGCACTGTCGTTAGCTGCGAACACTGAGAGTTGGCGGCGCATCTTGATCGCTGTCTGGTTCATGACAGTTTATGGTGGAGTGTGGTTTGTGCTGGCGGACTGCGTGGCAAACCGGGCGGTCACGCGCCGTGTTATTGTCGATGCTTACCTATTCGCCGGATTGATTATCGTGTTCATGGGGTACTATCAGTTGAGCTTGGCCGATTTTTCTGGCGAACTGCCGCGTGTCACCAGTATGATCGGCAATCCAAGTGCGATGGGTGCGTTTTCGGTTGTGCTGTTGATGCTCATTCTGGGAAGGTTGTTAGCCTTCAGGTGGATTGTTGGGCGGGTTGTGCTGGGGTTGTATGCGTTGTCCACATTTGTGTTGATTATTCTCACATTTTCGCGCGGGACATTCCTAGCGGTGATTGTTTCGTTGCTTGTGCTGATTCTTCTCGTAACGCTCACCTCAGATTCAGTCTCTGGAGTCAGTACATTGAGAGAACGGTGGTATGATTTGAACTTACTGACAAAGGCTGGTTTTGTTCTCGTGCCGACCCTGATTCTGGGATTTCTGCTAGTGATTGGGATGATTCTAGTGACGCAGACCTTGACCAATTCAGATCGTTCATTGGGACTGCGGGCGACCATCTATAGCGATGCAGCAGAAGCCTTTGCCCAAAAAAGCCTGACAGGGCATGGTTTGTTTATGTTTGGGCAGGAGTTGGCCTGGTTTCAATCGCAACCCAGAGACCAACCGCATAGCCATGCCCATAACATTATCCTGCATCTACTGGCGGAGTTGGGATTGCCTGGTTTAATTGCCTTCTGTATAACGGTTAGTGCGGTGATCTGGTTCATCTATCGCAATTGGCGGGTGTTTGATCCGAGGCAACGTTTAAGTCTGGTGTCGGCGACGGCTGCATTCGCAGGGTTGCTAGCAATTCACTTGTTTGATATGCCCGTCATGATGCCGTTGATTGCGCTGATTGTGGTGATCGTTTTGGTCTTGACCTGTTTGCCTATGGAACCCGTACCCCGTCCAGCACGGTACAAGTTTTTGATCAGTCTGGGTGTGGTTGGCCTTTGGCTTGGCGTATTGGCAACAAGCTGGTGGAGTACATCGGTGTATGCTGATTATGTTTCCATCGTTCGAGAGGCCGTAGAGATGGCAGCCTATCGGCAAGGGGGGGATAATTTACAGCGGGTGGTGGATGCTGATCCTGATCTGGCGTTGTATCTGAACCAGCAAGCGTATCTTTATGGTCTAGCAGCACATGAGGGGGATACGGATGCGCTGAAACTAGGCATCCAGGCTTACGAACGCTATATTGAGATGGAACCGCAAGACTCCATTGGCCATGCCAATCTCGCCGCTTTGTACTGGCAGGATGATCGGCAGCAAGATGCGATTGAAAGCCTTACAACGGCTTTGGATACTGCGCCGAAGGGTTGGCAATATGCCTTTTTGCAGGGGACATATGGCGAAGGTGTAGAAGATTATGAGTTGGCAACGGAAGGTTACAAGCGCGTTCTTGGCAATTCGTTTAACCTCATGTATCCCCAATGGCAGGATACAACCTATCGACGCCAGCATTGGTTCAATCGTACCAAACCGAAGGGTATTGCCTTAATTGTGTTAGCCCTGAAAGGCTATCCACCTTATGCTGACTATGATGCTGATGTGTTGTGGGAGCGCAGCAAACTTGAAGATGACGATACAACCACGAGTTATGTACTGCGGATTCTGCTGGCACTGCATAAGACCGGACAACTGCCGGATGAAGTTGCGTTTTGGCTGAGTGAGGCAGAGCGTGCGCGGCAGTGGCCTGAAGATGATGCCTGGATTCATCTGGCACGGGCGGAGATTTTGCGTTTCAACGGCGACGATGCTAGAGCTGAACTGGAGCTTGAACAGGCCTATAACATCATTGAACCAGGATTGGAACGACCTGATTACAAAAACGGGACCAACATCGCCCATTTTCAGTTTTTGCGCTTCGCAATTATCCGGCAGTTTCTCCCCCAGGTATTGTATCCTACTGTCCATACCTTACCCCTCTGGCAGCTATTAGATGTAAGACAGGAGTAGTGAGCTTGATGCAAAATCTTTCCATTCCACGAGTGATGCTCCTGGTGATGGTCGCCTTGTTGTTCACGCTGGCGGTGCGCTTCCCAACGGATACAGATACCTGGTGGCATATTCGTAGCGGCGAATACACGCTGACTGAAGGCATGATCTATTCTGATCCCTTTTCGTTTACCAAACAGGGGGAAGAATGGATTAACCACAGTTGGGGATCACAAATCATCCTCTATCTAGTGTATGAGATTGCCGGGGACGCGGGATTGGCCCTCTATACGGCGGTTCTGTCGACAGGTGGCATGTGGATGCTGTATCAAGTTTGCTGGGGGAATGTGTACTTGCGGGCGTTTGTGTTGGTGTTAGGGGCTGCGACGGCGGCGGTGTTCTGGTCCCCTCGCCCACATATGATGTCGTTCTTCCTGAGTACGGTTGTCCTCTATTTGTTGCTCATTTATAAGTATCGCAAAGTTGATCGTTTATGGTTGGTTGTGCCCTTGATGCTGATCTGGGCCAACCTCCATGCAGGCTTTTCCATTGGGTATATTTTCATCGGCGGTTTTATCGCTGGTGAGATCATGAACCATCTGACGAATGCCCACAGCGACGAACGTGTGCCTAGCACTGGGATACGCAAGCTCATCATCGTTTCACTAGTGTCAGTGGCTGCATTGGTCGTTAATCCCTATGGCTTTGACATACTGATTGTGCCGTTCCAGACTATCGGGATTGGGGTGCTGCGTGACTTTATCCAGGAATGGAACTCGCCCAATTTTCAAGAACGGCAAACCTGGCCTTTTGTCCTGCTTCTGTTTGTTACATTTGGGGCAGTTGGTGTGAGCAACAAGCGGCTCGATTGGACGCATTTCATCTGGATGATGGGTACGGCGTTTATGGCGTTGACAGCTGGCCGCAACATTGCGGTGTTCGCAGTTGTAACGGTTCCGGTGTTGACCCATCATCTAGACGCGTACTTCACCGAAAAAGGCTGGATCATCAAACCGGTCACACAAGTGCCGAAACAACAAGCACGGCTTAATCTAGTCATTTTGATTGTGGTCATGTTGGGGGCGTTGCTCAATGTCGTGGCAGTGCTAGAACCCGAGCGCGTGGATGAAGCCCAGCGCGAGGCACTCCCTGTTCAGATGGCGGAATTTCTGAATGCTGAAAAGCCGGAAGGTCCCATGTTCAATAGTTACGATTGGGGGGGGTATCTGATATTTGCCGTGCCAGATTACCCAGTTTATACCGATGGACGCACTGATCTGTATAAAGACGAATTTCTGATGCAGTACATCCGTATAGCAACGGGGCGTGATGGTTGGCAAGAGCAACTGGATGCGGATAGGGTCAATCTGGTAGTGGTCGAAAGGGGCAGTGGGCTGGCACAACGGTTGGTGAATGCTAAAGACTGGGTCCTAATTTATCCCAATGATGACTATCCCGATGAACAGCGTGTGATCTATCAGCGACAGGAGCCTGCATGAGCGACAGCATTTCTCTAAAACGGTTTGATCTCTTGGGTGATTTTCGCCTGTTGCTCTTCCTGTTCATCAGTTTCCGGTTGATGTTGGTGATGGTGTATCAGCCGATTCAGTTAGACGATGGCCTGGAACGGGGTATGGGTGCAGGTGGAGATCGACAGTATCACTATTCGCTGGCGAAACTGACCGCTGATGGCAATTGGCCTTTTGTCGATTGGTGGAGTGAATTTCCGCCAGTGTGGTATATGATGACGACAGCAGTCTATCAGTATCAGGGTGAAAACGCCAGCTATCAGGGGTGGTCAATGCTGTTGGCGATGATTGTTATCGCTTTCGACACGGGCAATCTTATCCTCATCAAGAAGATAGGCGAAGAACTCTACGGCGAGATCACAGGGATTTCGTTGGCCTGGGTTTATGCGCTGTCGCTCGCGCCGCTGGTCTTCATCTTCTGGAACTTTGAGAATATTGTCGCCTTTTTCTCGTTGTTGGGGTTGTGGTGGCTTCTCCGTAAGCGTCATGTGCCAGCTGGTATCGCGATTGGGTTGGGGGCATTGACCAAATTCACACCTGTACTCTTGTTTGGCGCGTTGATTCGGTTCCGCCCGCCGCATGTTGCTATTCAGGTCATAGCAATTGCGTTGGGTATTTTCGCTGGTGCGTATATGCTGTTGTTCATCAATGCATCTTCAAACAATGCTGCCCCTGAGATGGTCAGTGTCTCGTTGACGGCACAATTCGGCAAAGCCTCATATCAGACGGTGTGGGCGTTGATTGATGGTAATTACATCACGGGCAACTTTGGCTCAGTCGAAAGCCATTTTAATCCTGATTCTGCCAATGAGCTCTATGGCAATCCAGCAGTAATTCCGTCGTTTGTGCGGTTGGCGCTGGCAGGGACAATTGGCCTGTTTGTGTTTCTGCGGATACGGCGCTTTGATGATCGGGGGCTGGTCGCATTTGTGACAATTACGGTGCTCATTTTCTTCTTGCAGGCGCAGGGTTGGAGTCCTCAGTGGCTTTCGCAGATTATTCCATTGGTGCTGTTGAGTATTCCTACCCGAACCGGGGTCATGATTACGATTGTGTTGAGTCTGGCGGTTTTTACTGAATATCCGGTGTTGTTCATCCGCACAGGGGATGCGGGTGGCGAGATCACAGGCGCATTGATGATGCCGTTTGTGACGGTCATTCTCGCCCGGACGCTTATTTTAGTGGGGTTGTGCGTCGGCCTGTATCAGAAACTCCGGCAGGAGCCACTGCCTGAGATGGCTTAGGCTGGATTGTTTGCCCGCCATTCGAGCCACCAGTGGTATTGGCGTGGAAGCCTTTTGACCATTGCTGCTCAGAGAAGTTCAAGACTACCGTCCATACATCGCCGTCATCGGGCGGAATCAAGGATGGAGTAGGCAGACTGGCGTAGAATCAAAGGATGATGGTTGAATAGTAGCATAGGGGAATGGGGGATCGCGTGGATCTCCATATGACGGGCGAGGAGGGTGACTTCATGGCTTGTTGCGGCGGCAAACAAAAAAGTTTGCTGCAATTTGCAGCAAAAACAGGCGTCGAGTGGGTTGGTCAGTCGTAAATTCATACAGATTCAGTTTAGCTGAAAAAGTGTAGGTTGGGTGAATGTGTTGCAGAACTTATGTTCTGTATTCGGGGTTGGTAGGCCCTTGATGGGAAGCGGATGGGCTTGATTCATGCTTTTCATGGTTATACCTGGGCGCTTTCTTCCAATTGTCAGGTTATCTCTAGGAAATTTACCACTCTCATAGCACAGATTGGCCTCTTTTTCTGGGCTGTATTCGCGTTAGAATAGGTCATGTTTGCCCAAATTCGATTGATAAACATATGCCTGTTCCAACCTTTGAGCGTTTAATGCTGCCACTTCTAGACTTCGCTGGTGATGACGAGGAACACCATATCAGCGAGGCGGTGGACGCACTTGCAACCTATTTCCAATTGAACGAAGCCGAGCGCATCGAACTGCTGCCAAGTGGGAATCGACGGCGCTTTGATGACCGAGTACAGTGGGCGAACACTTACCTCAAGAAAGCGCAGTTGCTTCAGAGTACAGGGCGAGGCCGTTTCAAGATTACACCGCGTGGCCTGGAAACACTCAACGCTGACCTCGATACTATTGATCGCGCTTATCTGAAGCAATTTCCTGAGTTTGTCGAGTTTATTACACCCGCACCGGGCAAAAACGACTATCTGGTGGAATCGGTAGAAACGCCGCGAGTTTTGATCCATTCGATGTATCAGAATCTATTGGTTGATCTGGCGGAGGAGTTGCTGGATTATGTTCTATCGTCGTCGCCGGAGTTCTTTGAGAAGTTAGTGATTGATCTGTTGTTGGCGATGGGCTATGGTGGCTCATTGGAAAACGTTGGGCAGAACATTGGTAAGAGTGGTGATGGTGGCATTGATGGCTACATTCAAGAGGACAAACTCGGCCTCGATATGATCTATGTGCAGGCCAAACGCTGGTCCCGTGATAATGTTGTTGGTAGACCTGTGGTCCAGGGCTTTGTCGGCAGTTTGATGGGCGAAGGCGCAAACAAAGGTGTCCTCATCACAACCTCACGTTTTTCCCGCGAAGCTATCGAGTATGCTAAAAGTATCCAGAATTTGAAAATCATTTTGGTGGATGGTGCCCAGTTGACTCAACTGATGATTGAGCATGATGTGGGTGTGAGCGTGGAAAAAACGTATATCATAAAGCGTGTGGATAGTGATTACTTTGAGATTGACTGACCTGATGATAAAGCGATCCTTAGCTATATTAGGAGGTGTGTGCCTGCTGGTGGTCTTCGCCTTGAATGTTGTCATCCATTATAATGTACTCACGAAGCCATTCCCCGGGCACAACGACTATTTATCTCGTTGGGAAGGGGCGCGTTCGTTCTTTATTGATGGCCTCAGCCCATACAGTGATCAAGCCTCGCTCAATATTCAGTATCGCATTTATGGACGGTCTGCCATCGACAACGAAGACCCTGGTTTGTTTGTGTATCCTTTCCATATGGCGCTGCTCATCTGGCCTTTGGTGTATGTCGATTATGCTTGGGCTGCAGCGATTTGGATGGTGCTACTGGAAGCGCTGTTGATCGCGGCGACGGTCCTGCTGCTGGATTTATATAAATGGCGGCCTGAACCGTTGATGTTTGGTATGCTGGTTCTATGGTCGCTGGTAGATTACTTCGCGCTACGTGGTCTGGTTCTGGGGCAGCCCAGCCATGTTGTCTATTTCCTGCAAGTTCTGACGCTGTGGCTATTGTATAAACAGCGCGACGCAGCGGCAGGGGTGGCGTTGGCGATGAGTACGATCAAGCCGCAGATGGGGTATTTGATTGTGCCGTTTTTGTTGTTGTGGGGACTGCGCTATGCTCATTTTCGGTTTGTGGTATGGTTTGGGGTGAGCTTTGCTGTGTTGATGGGCGTTTCATTTATGCTGGAACCTTCATGGTTCGGCGATTGGATCGAGCAAGTACGGCTGTATCCGGAGTACACGCTGGCCGCTTATCCGGATACAGGATCACCTGTCTGGATTGTGATTCAATACTATCTGGGCTTGGGGAATGCCGCCGAGTGGCTGATCAATTGGGTATTTATCATGCCTATGCTCTGGGCCTGGTACAGTGTGCTGGTGCAGCGAAGGCAACCGTATTTCCTGTGGGCGATGGCACTGACGCTGGTTGTGTCGCATTTGGTGGCGCTACGCACAGCCACCCCACATTTTGTGGTGTTCAACCTGGTGCTGTTTTTCTATCTGGCTCGGATCAATCGTAAGCATGGCGGCTTTGCGGCGATAGGTTTGTTGTTGCTTGTGGTAGTTTTTATCTGGGGGCAGTTTTTAATTACCGTGCAGGGCAGAAATACATTTGAGCATCCTGTGATGTTTCTGGTCATGCCCTTTGCCATGTTTGCGTTGTTGATTGTCACACGCAAGTTGTGGTGGGCAGAAGCGCCACAGTTGAAGGCAATCACAGCATGACTCGTTTCTTGCGTTCAACGTTACACTTTGCCCGATGTTTTTGAGAAAAATGATCGCTAGATTACCTCGTCATGCACTGGTGTTCGGATTGATGGCATTGGTTGTCGCTTTCGTTATTGTACGCGGTCTCGCTGAGCGACCGGGATATACCGACGCTTTCTACTACTTCAATGCTGCTGACCGCTGGGTGGTAGGTGATGGCCTGACCGACCCCTATTTATGGACGTATATCGGCTTGCCAGAGAGCATTCCTACTGCTTCACATCAATACTGGATGCCGTTAACCTCAATGTTAGCAGCGTTGGGGATGTGGGTGATGAATGCACCTGGGGATTACGCGGCTGCACAGTGGCCTTTTGCCTTGTTGCTTGCGGGGCTTGCAGGTATAGGTTTCTGGCTGGGTGGACGATTGGGGGGGAGCAAGCGGCATATGTGGGTGGCGGGTTTGCTGACATTGTTCAGTGGATTTTTCACGCGCTTTTGGGGCATGACTGATAACTTTGGACCATATGGGTTTGCGGGGGCAATGTGCTTGGTGTGGATGGGACTGGCAGCGAAGGTCAGGCCTGAACAGAAGGCGTACCGGTTTGGGTTCCTGGCGGGCATATTCGCTGGTTTAGGCCACTTAGCTCGAGCCGATGGGCTGCTGTTGTTGATTGTTGGTTTGGGGACGCTTGCATTAAACCGGACAATGTGGAGGCAGCGCTTGGTCGCATGTTTGGTTTTGACAGTCGGATACCTGCTCATCATGATACCCTGGTTTGCCCGCAATTTGGATGTGATTGGATCACCTTTGCCAATGGGTGGGACACAGGCAGCCTGGTACACCGAATACGATGACATTTTTAACTATCCACCGGGGACAGAAGTTGTTGCCTTCTTTGAGGATGGTCTATCAACATTGGTTGAGTCGCGCTGGCAGGCGTTTACTAATAATCTGGGGACATTTGTCGCTGTTGAAGGCCTGGTTGTGATGACTCCGTTGATGCTGATTGGGCTGTGGAATCGACGGCGCAATGCCTTTCTAGGCGGATTCTGGGTGTATGCGCTAGGTTTGCATCTGGCAATGACGTTTGTGTTTGCATTTCCTGGGTTTCGCGGTGGCTTGTTCCATTCATCAGCGGTACTGATCCCTTGGTGGGCGGCGCTGGGTGTGGTGGGGCTGGATGATGTAGTGGATTGGTATGCGAAGCGGCGGCGACGTTGGCAGCCGGCAGTAGCCAAGCTCGTTTTTTCATCAGGGCTAGTCCTACTGGCGATCATGTTGAGTTGGCGTGTGTCGTCTGGTCAGCGTGTTCCGGCGGGCCAGCCGAGCTTATATCGGGAATTGGAGGCAGCGTTTGCCCAAGATGCAAGGGTGATGGTCAATGACCCTGCTGCCTTGTATTATTTCACAGGTTTGTCAGGCGTGGTGCTGCCGAATGCAACAATTGATATCGTGCCAGAGATTGCGGATCAATATGATGTCACGCATCTGTTGATCGAGTTTGTGGGTGGTGTTCCGGCGACGCCAGCCGAGTTCGTATTTGACTTTGATAATCCACCCGCATTTTTGGAACCTGTATCTGTTTCACTGCCTGGTGCGAGGTTATATGCCATTGTCCTTCCCTAGACGGGACGTCTTCTTCATTGTTGTGGCGGCAGGTCTTGTTGGGTTGTATGTCACGGTTTCTGGTGGTGGATTCCCGCTGGATGATAGCTGGATTCATCAGGTATATGGGCGCAATCTAGCAGAAAATGGCGAATGGGCGTTTGTCCCTGGAGAACCGAGCGCTGCATCGACTTCGCCACTGTATACGGTCTTGTTGGCGGTTGGTTACAAGCTGGGCATCCACTATATCCTGTGGACACATGGAATAGGGGTGGTTGCCCTGTCTGTGACAGGGATGGTCGGGGCGCGACTGGTAGACTTGCTGCGATCTGACAACAAGATCATGGGTCTGGTAACGGGACTAGCGCTTATTTTCTCCTGGCATTTGATTTGGGCAGCAGCAGCGGGCATGGAAACGTCCATTTTTGCCCTGTTCAGTCTAATCTTGATTTATCTCGTCTGGCGAATGCTCGAACTGAAGCAATCGGCGGGATTGCGACAAGGGCTAGTGTTTGGTATTGCTGCTGGCTGTATGACGTTAACTCGGCCTGAAGGTGTGCTGCTGGCTGGATTGTGTGGATTAACGGTGGGGCTGATGTGGGGACACGAAGGGCAAATGGCGCGGCTTGTCCAATGGTCGTTGGGTGCGGTGATTGGCTTCGGCGTGGTGATTACGCCATATCTCCTACTCAATCTCAGTTTGACAGGTGGCGTCTTACCCAATACAGCGGACGCTAAGCAGACACAACATGCGCCGCTGCTGGCCATTCCCTTTCTGCATCGTTTCTGGACTATGCTCGTTCCAATTCTGGCAGGTGGCCAAATCTTGCTGCTGCCTGGATTGACTGTATTTGTATTTGAAAAAACGTGGGATGTAATGCGGGATATTCGTGCAGTACGTTGGTTGTTGCCGTTGGCATGGCTGCTGGCGCTGGTGGCGGTTTATGCTGCTCAGCTTCCTGCTGCCTATCAGCACGGACGTTACATCATTCCGGCATTGCCTGCCTTGATCTTGATGGGTGTTATGGGAACACTGCGCCTGTTAGAGAGGAGCCGTCGATTCATGTTAGGGCGAGTATTCTCAAGGTCACTGGTGATTGCAACGGGCATTGTGTTTGTATATTTTGGGATGGTACTTGGCCCGACGATTTATGCCAAAGATGTGCAGGTCATTGAAGAGGAAATGGTTGCACAGGCGCAGTGGATCGCCGATAATTTGCCTAAAGAAGAATTACTTGCCATTCATGATATTGGGGCAGTGGGCTATTTTGCGCCCCGTCCCATACTCGATATTGCAGGTTTGGTGACGGAAGAAGTTGTGCCGTTGATTGGTGATGCCGACGCTCTGTGGGATTTAATGGAACGACGAGGTGCCCAGTATTTGATGGCCTTTCCTGATCAGGTTCCAGGTCACGATCTAAACGACCTACGCCTGTGTTATTTGCATCAGAGCAGGGGGCGTGCCGCGATTGAAGCGGGAGGCAGAAAAATGGTGATCTACAGGTTAGACTGGGATGGAGGATGCGATGAGTGATTGGTTTGAGAAACTGAATACATTGGTACGCTCAACAGTCCACGATGTTCTGAGCGATCAATCGAGTATAGAACCGGCGCGGCGGCCTAAAATGAATAAAAATGTTGAAAAGGATATTGAGACGCTACGGCAGCGCATTAACGAAGCGATTGAATACGAGGATGACTTGCAGGAGCAAGTCAATGGGCTGGAAACCGCGATTGGTTCGCTTGACCAGCAAGCGGATGATGCCGTTGAAGTTGGGAACGAAGAACAGGCCCGCCATATTATTGCCCAGATTCAGCGGACAAAACAGCGCCTACACATGGCCCAGAGCGATCTGGATGCCCATCGGCTGGTAGCTCAGGAACTCATTCAGAATGTCAATTTGCTTGAAGCCTCAGTTGCCGAGACACGCCGCACGGAACAGGCTGAATCCGATTTAGCCGTTGAAGATGCCACCAATGCGTTGGACAAGATTTCAATCGTGATGAATGCAGCGCATGAGCGTATTGCTGCCAGCGTCAACGATGTGCTGAAGTCCAAAGAAAACGCCCAAGCGGAGCCGACGCTTGCTGATTTTGACGAGGTTGATGATGATTTGTCTGCTAGACGAGATCGCTTGAGTAGACGATGAGTGCAGAACAGACTTTCCAGGTTTTGCTGATTGCAGGCAACTATGACATTGTGCAGTCCTTGGAACAATCGCTCTCTCCAGCACGATTTACGATTCATAACGCTTTCAGCCATATGGATACCCTCTACATGCTGGAGCAAACTGCCTATGATGTACTGATTGTCGATTCAGCCATGGTGGATCGACGCAGTAAGAAGCGCACGATGGATCTGCTTGATGAACGTCCAGCTACGGTTCCGATTGTCCGATTGGCAAGTAAAGCATTCGCGTCGGGTGCGATCTATGTGGAGCCATTCCGGTCAGATGACATCCAAAAAGCGGTCATGGGTGCGCTGAAAATTGGCACACCGAACACGATGCAGCTACGCCGAAAGACAAAGGGGTTTTCAGAACTATCCCCCTCAAATGCTGAATTAGCCGATGAAATCCGTACTCTGATTGCACTCAGCAAATCATTAGCAGAGGTACTCGATACGGGTGAGGTGTTGAATCGTGTGGTCAATGCTGCTCGTGATCTCACGATGGCAGAGGAAGGCATGATCTTGCTACCAGAGGGCGATGCCCTGTACCTTAGGGCAAAGGTCGGTATTGAGAATGAAGTTGCCCGCAATTTCCGTATCCGTACCAACGACTCGATTGCTGGCGAGGTGTTTCGATCGGGGCAACCGACGCTGGTTGGTGCCAGTGGCCCGCAAAAAGTCAAAACGCAATATTTTGTCAATTCGTTGCTGTACGTCCCTATTTTATTGCAGGGCAAGCCCATCGGTGTATTGGGCGTGAACAACCGCGAAAAAGACGGGCTGTTTGATAAACGCCATCAAGAACTCTTGTTTAACCTGGGTTCATTTGCTGCTGTTGCTATAGAGAATGCGCGGGTTCACGAAGATAGCATTGAGCGTGCCCGCGAATTGGAGACGTTGGTAGCCGCCAGTGAGGTCGTTAACTCGTCTCTGTCGATGGATGAACTGCTGCCGAATATCTGTCAGCAGTTGGCAAGTGTCCTCAATGTAGACTATGCAGAGATCTATCGCTGGTCTCCCACGACAATGGAACTCAAGGCGTTGGCCCGTCAATCGCGTGGGGTCTGGCCTGTTGAACACGCTCCTCGTCTGGAATTGTCAAACCTGACAGCGGTTAGTATGGCGTTGCAAAATAACCGCCATTGGTGGGTGAAACTGCATGATCGTGAGTTCATAGGGGAAGTCAATCATCTGGAAAAAGTGGGCGCAAAGGCGATGTTGATTGTATTGATCTTGGCGAGCGGGCGCTTACTGGGTTTGCTGCGATGTTACTACGAAGATGTGGCGATCCCGACGCTTGCCGATGATGCTTTGCCAGCGGTACAACAGTCGATCCAGGATTATCTACAAGGATTGAGTAACCGACCAGACCGAACAACGCTGGATGATGTCATTCCTTTATTGCAGAATGTTGTTGAGCGTCTCCAAGCTAAATGGGGCGAACTGGCAGTTGGTACTGATGACAACAATGTCTTGTCGGTTATTGCCCGCAATTGTATGGGGGTCTGGGTTGATCCGCCCCAGCCAACAATTGATCTGACCAACGCAATCCAGATACGAGAGGTCCTCAATACACACAACCCAGCGCAAGTGTTTGTAGATAGTTCGCATTCAGATAATGCGACGCAAGTACTCTTAAATCGCGCACAGAGCCAATCCATGTTAATGATCCCGATGGTGCAGCGTGGAGAGGCAAAGGGGTTGGTTGTCTTCTCCGATGGTCAAAAAAGGCGTCACTTCTCGCGTCGTGACGTTGATCTGGCACGGGCAATTGTTGGGCAAGCGGCAACCGCACTCGATAATGCCTCTTTGCTGACTGATCTTGAGAAGAGTTTGCAAGACCTGAAAGATGCTCAGGATCGGCTGATCCAGGCGGCACGCCTATCGGCAATGGGTGAATTGGCGGCGGTGGTGGCGCACCAAATCAACAACCCACTGACGACGATTATGGTCGACGCTGAGTTACTGCTGCTGGATGAAGCACCAAACTCACCGAATTACCCATCTTTGCAGGCTATTCAGCGGGCAGGCAAACGAGCGGCAAATGTCGCCCGTCGGCTCCTGGCTATTTCCAGACCGCATGAAGCCGATGGGGCAGATGATCTGATTGATCTCGTTGATTCGATGTACGGCGTGTTGACATTGGTTAAGATGCACGTTGAACGGAGTCAGATCAAACTCAATGTAAATATTGAGAATGGCTTCAGACCCTTGGTCTATGCCATCAAAGGCAGCCTTGATGATGCCTGGTTAAATCTGGTGATGAACGCTCACGATGCACTTGTGCCGATGGAACGCGATGATCCGACTATCGATGTTAGTTTGCGCCCTGATGGTTCCTGGGTGGAAGTGCGGATTTGGGACAATGGGCCGGGCATCCCGCCAGCTATTCATGAAGAGATCTTCAGCCCGTTCTTCACGACCAAGCCTGTTGGCGAAGGGACGGGGTTAGGGCTGCATGTTTGTCGGGAAGTCGTTGAGAATACAGGCGGCACAATTGCGGTTACCAGCGTGGTAGATGAATACACCGAATTTGTGGTTCGCTTACCGTTGGCAAAATCTTGATTGGCGCTTGTAGCCATATGCTATATCATAAAGATAGTGAATCTTGGCCAAGAGGATCCTAAAGATGACGCACATACTTGCTGTAGATGATGATCCTGAAGTGTTGGGTACGTTGGAGCGTGTATTAAAGCGTGACCAGTTTGACGTGATGGCGGTGAATTCAGGTCGAAAGGCACTGGACTACCTGGAAAAACGCCAGCCTGATGTGTTGATTCTGGATATTATTATGCCAGAGATAGATGGCATTACGGTTTGTCGGAGGGTGCGGGCTGACCCACGTTTTGCGGCGCTGCCAATCCTGTTCTTGACCGCAAAGGGGAGTACGGATGATGTGGTTGAAGGTTTAGACGCGGGCGCAGATGATTATGTTATTAAGCCCTTTGAACTGGCAGAATTGCAGGCGCGGGTGAAAGCGCTCCTACGACGGGGAGCAAGAGGACAGGTTACCTCTTCAATATTACAAGTGGGAAACCTCAGTCTTGATTCGGATACATATCAGGCTCATATTGGTGACATCAGTGTCCAGTTGACCTCAACGGAGCACCGGCTGTTACGCTACTTTATGGAAAATCTTGACCATGCGCTATCGTTGACACATTTACTTCAGGCGGTATGGGAATATCCAGAAGATGCCGGTGATCCTGATCTGGTGCGGGCACATGTACGCAATCTGCGAGCAAAAATTGAAAAAGACCCAAATCGTAAGTACATACGCACTATCCATGGTGTGGGCTATATGATTTCTTCATGAAGTTGTTTCAATTTTCATAAAATTTTTAGAGCATTGAGGCCGGGTATAAAGATTATCCCCTTATACTTGAAGTATATCATCGAACGACACCAAGCGGGACAAATCATGAGCAAGATACTCATTGCTGACGACGATCAAGCTATGCTCTATATGGTCGAGCAGGTGCTTAAGCAAGAAGGCTATAGTGTGCTTTCGGCCAAATCCTATGAAGATGCGCAAGTGATCATTCAATATTCCCAACCTGATCTATTCCTAGTTGATATCAATCTCCCTGATAAAGATGGCGTAACATTGTGCCGTTATCTACGCAATAATTCTGCAACGGCAAATGCACCAATCATCTTCTTGACAGGTCATCACAATCTGTACAGTGTGACCGAGGCACTTGATGCAGGGGGAGATGACTATATGCGCAAACCATTTGCCATTCGTGAACTAACGGCCCGTATTCGTGCCCACCTGCGCCGGATTTATACCTTTGAGCCTGAAGAATCGATCTCGCTGCAGATCATGCCGGATACGTATCAGGTTTATGTAGATAATCGAGAGGTGATAGTCACCCCCATTGAGTTTGATCTGCTCCGTTTCATGTGCAAGGTGCCACAGAAATGGCATGGGACACAGGAACTGTTGGCTGGGGTGTGGAATTACCCGAGCGGTGTGGGTGATACAGCATTAGTGCGCAATCACATCCGCAATCTGCGCCGCAAACTGGAGCAGAATCCCGATCATCCCGAAATCATTCAGTCACGACATGGGCGGGGTTATAGTATTCAGGCCAACGTTGAGGTGACGATGCCATACCCTGCTTAGACCCCGGTCTGGGAGCGGGTAGGGGTATCGCGTGATGGGCGAGGAGGGCTGAGATTCGGGGTAAAAGGGTGACTTCATGGCTTGCTGCTGCTGCACAACAAAAAAATGGCAGCAGCAACACGGGGAAACGGGGGAATTAGCAGCAATTTGCTGCAAAAATGGGTGCTGAGTGAATTGGTCAAGAGCGAGTTCATACAGGTTCAACCTCAGTCTACTCAGTTTCAGTTTACCTGAAAAACGGCGGTTTGAGAGAACGTGTGTTCTGTGTTCGGGGTATCAAGTTATCTCCACGAAATTCACTATTCCCCCGGTTTGTAAAGTTTGCGCAAAGACTGGGCGGTTATGTTCAGCCTTTTTGTTCTTGTGCATTTGTCGGTCTGCTTGTAAGATGCAGGCAATTGATCAATGCTATATGAAAGGATGCCCAACTTACCACACGGGGCATAGATAGCGCACGGGCCTGAATTACTCAGGTTGACGCGGTGGCGGTTGTTCACTTCAGTGTGAACTTAAGGCAATGATGCCGAAAAGCGAGAGATCAGCGGATGCCGTCAGGGTGTTTCCACCATCCTTTGTTTATCATCCCCACAGATAAAGCGAACCAGCAAAACGTCCGGGTAACAGGTCGAACAAATGGGACGCAGTGGAGGACACAATATCCATATGGGATGTGGTGGCCCCTGTGCTTGGTAGGCATGGTTTTACCCCCTTTTATTGCACAACAACATACTCGATTAGGAGAAACGCATCATGTGTGGAATCGTAGGTTATGTCGGGGCGAAGGATGCGCCACCGATTGTCATTGAGGGACTGCAACGACTAGAGTATCGCGGTTATGATTCAGCTGGAATAGCGGTGATGAATGATGGCAGCATTGAGATATGCCGCGATGTGGGCAAGCTCAGCAATCTGCGGGCGCGTTTGCAGACGAATCCACCGTCTGGGATGATGGCAATTGGGCATACGCGCTGGGCGACACACGGGGCTCCTGCTGAACACAATGCCCATCCACATATTAGCATGGAAGGCGATTTTGTCGTTGTACACAATGGTATTGTTGAAAACTACCTCGAACTGCGTGAGGAACTTATCCAACAAGGTGTCACTTTTGCCTCAGACACAGATACTGAGGTGATTGTGCAGCTGATCGAACGTTACGCGCATAATGGTACGGGCCATGATCTGGCAGAGATTACCCGAAAGGCTGTTCAACAACTGCGGGGCGCACATGCCATTGTTGTGATGAGTAAACATCAGCCGGATCGTCTGGTGGTGGTGCGGATCGGCAATGCAGGCGGTGTCGCTGTCGGTTTGGGCAAAAACGAAATGTATGTCGCCTCCGATATTCCTGCAATCCTAGAACATACTCGTGATATGGTCTTCCTCGAAAGCCGTCAAATGGCGGTGATTCGGGCAGATGGTTATCGTGTCCAAACACTTGATGGGGAACCTGTTGATGCTGAGATTCATTCGATCCCTTGGGACCCGATTAGCGCTGCGAAGGGTGAATACAAGCACTTCATGCAGAAGGAAATCTTTGAGCAAGCCCGCAGTGTGACCGATACGATTGGGATGCGGATTGACTTTGAACACCACAAAGTCTTGCTGCCCGAACTTAGCTTGAATGCAGAACAAGCCAGTGCGCTTGAACGTTTGGTCACGGTTGCCTGTGGTACGAGCTACTACAGCGGCCTCGTCGGGAAGTTTTTTATTGAGGAGATTGCCCGCTTACGAGTTGAAGTCGATTATGGCAGCGAGTACCGTTATCGGAATCCGATTCTAGATGATAAATGTGCGGTGTTGGCGATTACACAAAGTGGTGAAACAGTTGATACGCTGGCGGCGCTAGAAGAAGCCAGGGAAAAGCAAGCAATCACCTGGAGCATTGTAAATGCTATCGGCAGTCAGGCTATGCGGATTGTGGATGGCTATATTACGATGAATGCAGGGCCGGAGATTGGCGTGGCATCAACAAAGGCGTTCACCGCCAGCATCGTAGATCAGTTCTTACTGGCGGTCTATCTGGCGCAGCTACGCAACACGATCACTGATAAGGAACGTACCCAACTTGTTCACGATGTTTCGCGTTTGCCAGCGTTGATTGGTGAGGTGCTGGAACAGGACGACAAAATTCATGAACTGGCTGGGGAACTCTATCACTACACCGATTTTCTTTATTTGGGTAGAGGGATTAACTATCCGATTGCGCTTGAAGGGGCGTTGAAGCTCAAAGAAATCAGCTATATCCATGCTGAAGGCTATCCGGCAGGCGAGATGAAGCATGGCCCGATCGCGTTGATTGACGAAAATATGCCGGTTCTGGCCATTGCGCTCAAGGATCAACTCTACGAGAAGATGATTAGTCAGATTGAGCAAGCCAAAGCGCGTGGGGGGATCGTGATTGCATTGGCGAGTGAGGGCGATACACTGATCGAATCGAAGGTTGATCATGTGCTTTATATCCCAGAATGTTCTTATTTGCTGAGCCCAGTGCTGTCGGTCTTGCCTTTACAACTACTGGCTTACCACATTGCGGTATGGCGCGGTGCGGATGTTGACCAACCTCGTAACCTTGCCAAGAGTGTGACAGTGGAATAGATAGGCTCAAACCAGAGGTAGCCCAGGCGGCTTGATCAGATTAGCGAGATCATACCAGTAGCTCACGTCCCAATAACCGCGTGCTGCGCCGGAGGGCGAAGGCAGCACATATAGCTGCGTTTTGTCAATCATTTGCTTTTGCAAGCCGTATTCAACACGCCTGACACCCAGATATGCTTGCCCTGCCCGTTTGCTCGTGAAAGCGAGGAATTGGGGCTGATAGAGTAGAATCTTCTCGGCCAAAGAGTTCGGGTCAAAGTCTGCATCTTGCAAAACCCCATCGCTGCCTGATGTGTGTTTCACCAGGTCGGTCAGGCCGATTCCAAACTGATGAACGATTTTGAACTCTACTGGCTTGAGGAGGCGGGTCGTGAGACCGACTTCGTAAAGGGTGAGCCAGAAACGATTACCGCGTCCTGCATAGTACGCGCCGACCTGGGCTGATTGTGTGCTGGCAGCCGTTCCACAGAAAATGACCTTCAGATTAGAGCTCAGTAAGTCAGGCAGGATAACCTTCATAAGTTTGGGTTCCTAAGTTGTAGCAACTGATTTAACATGATTTGCGTATATAGGGGAAGAGTATAATGGCTAAGGAGACACAAAATGAGTGATGCTGTGTTGCGAACAGTGGATATAACCAAAGTTCTTCGCGTTGGCGAAGTAGAAGTGCAAGCGCTGCGTGGTGTTTCAATAGAGGTCCAGCGTGGCGAGTTTATGGGTATCATTGGCCCATCAGGAAGTGGTAAATCAACTTTGCTGGGTTTGATCGGTGGGTTGGATACACCGACAACGGGCGCAGTCTATATTGATGGGCAGGACATCACGCGGCTGAATGAACGGATGCTGACCCAAATCCGTAATGAGAAAATTGGATTTGTATTCCAATCGTTTAACCTGATCCCGACATTGACAGCGCTCGAAAATGTGGCATTGCCCGTGCAGTTTGCTGCTAAGAGAAAATCGAATCCTAACAAGCGGGCTAAAGAATTGCTTGATCTGCTGGGATTAGGGGATCGCCTGGGGCATCGCCCGACGCAACTATCTGGCGGGCAGCAGCAGCGGGTGGCGATTGCACGAGCATTGGCGAACGATCCGCCGATCTTGCTAAGCGATGAACCGACGGGCAATCTGGACACAGAATCCAGTGAGGTTGTTATGAACGCCTTCCGCGATATTCAAGATCAGACTAACACCACCGTTATCATCGTCACACACGATATGGATGTGGCCTCTCAGTGTAATCGGGTGATTACGTTAATTGATGGTCAGATTTCGGACGATGTGGATGCTCGTTCAACGGCCCAGATGGCAGCGGTGCGGATGTTGCGTGAGAAACGCTCAACGGGAACTATGAAAGCTGTGAGCGCGGAGGGGTAGCATGATTGAGCAACTGCGTTTTTATGCGAATCATTCCTGGAACGATTTGCGAGTCAATGGGCAGCGGACGTTGTTTGCGCTGCTGTGTATTGCCTCCGGTGTTGCCGCTATTGTCAGCCTGCAAACGCTGGCGGTGATGATTGGTGATACACTAACAGGCAATTTGCAGGAAAACAATCGGGGTGATATCATCTTTGAAGCTGGTAACGAGTTCTTTGAGGGCGAGGACGTCGTCAAGACGGGTGTGGAAGAAGGGGTGTTACGAGAAGATGTCATTTCGTTCTTCGGGCAGCAAAACTCGTTCTATTATGTCAGCGAAGACGGCTTTTCGACAATTGAAGCCTGGGCGGAAGAGAATTTCCCAGGGCGTGCCCAGTTCACCTATGACCAGCCGATTACAACGGATATCGACATCTTCTTCGGCAATGGCAACGGCGCAGGCGTGAGCGACCCGGAGACGGGTGAAGTCGTCAATCAGACTATTCCACGCATTATTGATCCCAATGTCTATCCGTTTTACAGTGAAGTCCTCACACAGGATGGACAAGTGCTGGGTGATATAATAACTGAACCCACAGATATTGTCATCAGTGAGCAGATCGCGGCCCAGTTGGATGTCGGCGTTGGGGATAGGGTGCGTTTGGTTGGGGCATCAGAAGATTTCACGGTTCGAGGCATTGTTGACACAGGAACAGAGGTCAAGAGCCCAGGGCAGGATACTTTTCTGGCGTTGTTTGGTTATTATTATCTTGATCTTTCCGCACGTGAACTTTTCGATGATGTGCCGGTACAGGCGTCGACGGTTTATGTGCAGTTGGATGACGTGACGCCTGACCTGGTGAACGACTTCAACGCACGGTTCCAGGAGCGCTTCCCCTATCTCGAAACCACGACAACGGAAGACTTGCGCCAGTCGTACACCGACTTTTCTGAGGCGATTGACCAATTGGTGACGATCATGGGGTTGGTCTCGATGTTGATTGGTAGTATTGGCATTGTCAACACCATGCAGGTAATCGTCCGGCGGCGCACTGTGGAGATCGCTGTTCTCAAAACCATCGGTCTACAGGCCAATCAGATTACGGTTTTGTTCCTGGTGGAAGCCTTGATTATGGGTTTAATCGGCAGCATCGTCGGCATTATTTTGGGCTGGTTGGCAACATTTGTCATTCGTGGTGCAGCCGAGACCTTACTAGCGACAGATTTGCCATTCCAGATTGCGTTGATGCCCGTTGTGAATGGCTTGATTATTGGTGTGCTGGTGACAGCAATCTTTGGCTTGCTGCCGACCTTGACGGCGGGGCAGGTGCGCCCGGGGATCGTGCTACGCCCGTCGGATAACATCGTGCCGCGTGCTGGTCTCTTGCGCACGCTGTTGGCGCTGCTGGTCATCATCTTTGTGTTGACGATCATTGCCCAGAGTATTCTTGGTGACACTGTATTGGCGATTGCGGTCATTCTTGGATCGTTCGTCGCCGTTCTGTTGCTCTATTTCCTCCTGAATCTCATGGTCTGGTTGGTGGGGCGCTTTTTCCCATCGCTTGGCTTTATTGACCTGAAAATCTCACTGCGGCAGATGTTGGCAGGGCGGACTCGTGCTGCGATGACATTGTTGGCATTGGTGATTGGTGTTTTCTCGCTCAGCTTGATTACATTATTTAGCCGATCCATCACGGAACTTCTGGAATTTGCGTTGGATGATGCAGCAGGTGGCAATATTGCCATTACGCTTTCCAACTATGGACAATTGGATCAGATTGAATCAATCGTTCAGGGGCAGGAGGGAGTCAACAGCTACGAGATCATGACCAACTATGGTGTTGAACTGATCTCGATTGAAGAATCTGACGGCACAGTGCTAGATTTGGATGCCATTGAAGTACGGTTAGAGGAAGCAGCAGCCGAAGATTTTTCGCCATTTGCACCACCACAGGATTTTGACCGATTGCAGTTGTTGTTGTCACAATTGGGGACAATTGATGCCTTGCGTGTAGAAGATATCCCACAAAAAACGATGACAGATGGGCGTAACTTGACGACGGAGGATCAAGGTCAGCCTTTGATGATACTGAATGACAATGACCTCTTTTCGGATGCCGGGATTACGGTTGGTGATAAGATCATATTTGAGATCCAGCAACCAGAGAGCGTATTTGGGCTTGGTGGTGAGCCTGAGCCAATTGTCATCGAATTTGAGGTCGCTGGCATGGCAGAAGCAACCATTATTGAAGGGGGCTTTAGCAGTATGAGCTATGCGCTGTTGAGTGCCTTCCCGGAGGATCTTGATCCAACTGGCACGAACCTGATTGTGGACATTGTTGAAGAATATGTACCTGAACTGCGTCGTGAGGTATCAGCAATTCCAGGTACATTTGTCTTGGATACCGCTATTATCACCCAACTCATCAACAGTTTGCTCGGTACATTCACTGCCTTCCCGTCTATGGTGGCGGCTTTAGGTTTAGTTGTGGGGGGGGTGGTGATTGCCAACTCGGTTGCCTTGACGACGATGGAGCGCCGCAAAGAGATTGCTGTGATGAAGGCGGTGGGGCTGCAACGCGAACGGGTTCTGGGTATGATCCTGTTGGAAAATGGGGTGATGGGTGTAATCGGCGGACTCATTGGCGTGGGGATTGGTGTGGTGGGGTTGATTGTCATGTTGACCACGTTGTCTGTGCCACCGAGCACCGTTCCTTGGGGCGCGGCACTCTTGTTGATGGGCCTTTGTATTCTGGTGGCGCTGATCGCGGCGATCACCACTGCTTGGGGTGCATCAGGTGAAAAACCTCTGAACGTTCTCCGATATGAATAAAATTTCAACGGGGGCATTCATGCCCCCGGTACCTGCTAGACAAAGATAACCTGTGCATCTTCGGCGATTTCCAAGAACTCCATCGCGCCGAGGACTTCGGCATAGTCTACCAGATCATTTGGTTCGAGTTTCATCATATCCATTGCCATTTCACAGGCATAGATATGTGCGTCAGCGTCATTCAGCATTTCGAGAAACTCTGGCACAGGTGGAAAGTCGAGTTGGGCGATTTCTTTGCGCATCATAGCGGATGCCATGGTTGACATGCCGGGTAAGCCACCCATCATTGTCGGAATATGGAACATGGGATGCATATTGGGGTTGCCAACAGTTGCGACATGCAAGTGCGCCATTTTTTCTTTGGTGATGATGTCCATTCCCCAGAATGTGAAAAATAAATGGGCTTCAATGCCACTCATTCGTGCAGCATTCGCCAAAATCAAGGGCGGGTATGCCATATCGAGCGATCCTTTGGAACAGATTAGGCACAGCTTACGTGTTTTTTTCGGTTCTGCCTTTTTACGGCGACCTAGAGGTTTGGGCAAAGCTTCGGCGGTTGCGGTCTCGTTCATTATGTGTTCCCTTTCTGCTATATACAGCCTGTGGGTTTGGGCAAGCCGGCAATCATCGCGGCTTTCTTGGCTGGGCCACCAGGAAACAGACGATATATTTCTTTGGTGGTCACATCTGTTTGTTTGGTGATCTGGCGTAGGGTTGGACCATCGTCTTTTTCAGCATAGACCTGACGAGCAAAGTTGATGACGACCCAATGGCGTTCAGTGAGTTCAATGTCTTCGTCGGCAGCAATTGCTTGGGCGATCTCTTCCGTCCAAACTGACCAATCTGCCATGTAGCCTTCGTCGTCAAATTCGAGTGTGTCCAGTATGTTTGTGTCAGTCATGATGTGAGTCAGTCCTTCCTTGATAATGATTCGTTACCATACCTTTGACCATATGTAACAGTCTTACGAAACCTCTGCGGACTTGGGGATCGCGCAGTTCGCCTAAGAGCTGCCAGGTCGAGATGTCGGGTTCAATGGGTGTTTCCAACCCTGCAACGGCATTGTTGACCAGTGCCATTACTTCGGGTTGCGTCATGTTGCGTAAGGTCTGCAATATTGTGACGATGTTGTCGCCTAGGGCACGGACATCTTCTTGGCTGAACTCGGTCACAATCTGATCTATGATGTAGCTGCTTTCGGCTGCAAAGGTGAAGTATCCTTTGCGTTCCAGTTGACCCAGCTTGTTGACTAACTGCAAGAATACAGGTTGTGATAGTTGGCTCAGGTCGCCAGAAAACTCAACAATGCTTTCCAGATTTTCCAGCATACCATTGAGCAGCCGAACATCACGCAGGATTCGCTTGAACAGATACATCACATCGCTAAGGTCAACGTCGTTGCCGATTTCATCAAGCTCATCAATCGTAATCTGGAACATACCGCTCGCAACAGGAGCCATATCCTGGATGAGTTCGTCAATGATCTGTTGACGACGCCTTTGTTCATCAATTTGCTCGGTCAGGTAATCGAGCTTGACATGGAGTGCTTGAAGATCGTCGTTCATGATGTCCATTTGCCCGCCATTGTCATCTGCGATGTGATGGGTAACTCTCGACCTTTTAGCAAGAGATTCCAATACATCCAGCGGAAACCCATCTTGCCCCAATGATTAGCAGGAGACTCTTGGAGAAGCGAGAACGGACCAATTCCTGGTAGCGGGAATTTCCCTGGCAACGGTTCGACATCATAGTTGAAGTCAATGAGGAGACCTTGGTCGAACCCTGTTTCGATAAAGCAATTGGCGTGCCCATCGAAGCTAGGGAGTGGTGCTAATCCGTCGATGTGGCGGGTCATGTTTTCAATGACTGTATCAAGCATGAAGTGAGCGACAGAACCCGCCTTTGAGGTCGGGGCGTTGCCCGCGTCACCGATGACCCAGATATTGCCCCAGTCTTTGGATTGGAGTGTATATTTGTCGATGGGGACGAAGTTCAGTTCATCGCCCATGGCGGAGCGCTCGATCACGTCGGCTCCCATGTTGGTTGGGATTGTTACGAGGACATCGTAGTCGATTCTCTGCTCGTCATAGGACAGGATGTGTTGCTTGCCGTTATCGACTTCACCAATGTTGAAATCGGGGACAACCTCGACACCCTTTTTCTGAAGGAGATCGCTCAGGGCAGCCGTCGCACGCGGCTTGGTGAATGCACCGGATAGCGGCGTCGAGTAAATGATCTCAACTTTGTCGCGTATTCTGCGCTCGGTGAAATACCAATCTGCCAGGAACGCGAATTCTAATGGTGCGACAGGGCATTTGATGGGCATTTCGGCGATGTTGATAACCAGCCGCCCACCTTCCCAGCGGCGTAAAAAGCGTGTCAGGGCTTGCGCACCTTCCAGGGTATAGAAATCAAAGATGTTCTTGTGCCAACCAGCATCCAACATTCCTTCAATTTCACCGGGTTTGATCTGGCTGCCTGTGGCGATGACCAGATAATCGTACGGGATGATGCGGTTGTTGCGCTCGAGACGCACCTGATTCTTGTCTGGTTCGATGAGCTCAATATCAGAAAAGACGACTTCGACACAACGGGGTAGCAAGTTCCGTTTGGGTTTGACAACATCCGCAGCATTGTAGATTCCAAATGGGATGAATAAGAATCCAGGTTGATAGTAGTGGGTTTCATCACGGTCTACGACGATAATTTCCCATTCGTCGGTGTCGAGCATTTCCGACATTTTGTTAGCAACCATCGTGCCACCCGTGCCCGCTCCCAGGATAAGCAAGGTTTTCATGAATTCTCGTCCTTCATATTAATGATTCGACAATATGGGCTTGTGCTGTTAGCTGATCGGCAATAATGGATCGGAATAGATCGAGCGCCTGCACAATGCGTTGATCAGCAAGACTATAATGGATTGAGCGACCTTCCCGCTTTGATGTTACAATGCCGCGTTCACGTAGGATTTTGAGATGGCGCGAGATGACTGGCTGCGCTATCCCAAGTCGCTGGACCAATTCATTGACGTGGCATGATCCTTCTGCCAATTCATAGACGATGAGCATTCGAGATTGGTCAGCCAGACCGCTGCAAAATTGCGAGTGGAGTAGAGCGACTTCATCGCGGAGTTGGGCGTTCATACTCACTCCTTCACTTATCTACATATCCATATATGTTGAATTCAATGTACGATATTGGCGATAGTTCATCTAGTGAAATGTGTCACAAAAGGCTTGTGTCATATATCATATGAGGCGTGAAGGTTTTTGGTTGTTTCATTAATGAACCGTTTAGCTGCCTTGAGGGGAGTGGTGAATCGTATGGATGTCCATGAGGGTGGGTTCGAGACTGCACATGACTAGCGCCGAACAACACAGGAAATAGCAGCAAAAATAGGTTCCTGAATAAACAAGCTGGTTCAATCCTGAGTGTAGCCGAAAAAGAGTTGATCTGGGTGAATCTGTATCAGAACATGTGTTCCAAATTGTCAAGTTCTATCCACAAAATTTAGCACCCCCATTCCGACTATTTTGGTCCCTAACAGACGATGTTGTATAATAATTAAAGGAATATTGTTGATCTATTGAGGAACTATACCATGAAGTGGTTGATTTTCCTATTATTATTTTCTACTATAATATTTAATAGGAGTGTGCTGGCACAATCACTAGACGAACCTGACCCAATAGACGCATCTGTCCCAATTTTTAAGCTGCCAATTCCCCCACCAGTATTTGATCTGGGTGGATCAGATACTGGTGGGCAGATCGAGGTGCTAGCAGGGGCAACATTTGCCGCTGCTGGGATGGAACCTGCTCAAACTGCCTCAACCTTCTACTGGCCTTTTGCCGTCAATATAACTGGGCAGATTGTGAATTATCCTGATAGTGGCTGGACACGGAATCTACTAGGCATAACCGCTTGCCCGACAAAGGCATCTCGTGGCTATTTCGGTGTCCCTTATTGTTATGCTGGTAATCAAGGGATGGAACTCAACCTCCCGATATTGGGGACGCCTATTTACGCAGCGCGCAGTGGCGTGATTGAAGAGGTACGCAATATCTGTATGCACACAGGTATCGTTTTGATGCAGCCCATAAATTGCCCGTCAGGTGGAACCCTGTCATGGGAATTTGGCAATTTTCTGCGGATGCGACACGATGATGGGAGCCAATCGATTTATGCACATCTGACCAAAGACTCGATGCTGTTTCCTAGCGCGACTCGAATTGAGGTGGGTACGCAAATCGCCACTGTTGGGAACACGGGCAATGTCGCGCAGCCCGCTTTATATTTTGAGATTCGCAGCCAGTCTAATGTATGGATGGATCCGTTTGGTAGTGGGTTGTGGGTTGTTCATAATGGCGTAATAGTTGCGGCTCCTAGTGCCTTTACAGGTAATCCCAATACACGTGTTGCGACTCTAACCGATGATAATGCTTTCCATGTGAGTGAAGGTGGCCTCAATGCTGAGGGGCTTCTGCAATCCAGTGTTGCCGGGATGTTCCAACTGGCGGGTAATCGTATGGGTGTGATGGATACAGCAGGCAACGCGCTCTACATCAAAGAGGGTAAACTAAATTCAGGCTGGAAGCTAGTTCCTCCAGGAGAAGGCAAAATCGTGGCCTTCCAACTGGCGGGTGATCGCATTGCTGTGATGGATGAGAACAACAAATTCTACGTCAAATATGGCGCGATAAATGGGAAGTGGGTGCTGGAATCAGGCAATATCATGGCGTTCCAAGCGACGGATAATCGGCTGGGGGTAATAGACGCAGGTGAGGATTTGTACGTCAAAGACAGTACAAGCTGGCAGTTACTCCAGGAGAATGTGAGTGCTTTCCAACTAAACGGAGATCGTATTGGTGTCTTGATGCCCAATGGTGATTTTTACGTCAAAGAGGGTGCATTAGGGACAGCCTGGGTGATGCAGGCCAATAACGTGCAGTCGTTTGAACTGGAAGGGACGCGCATCGCTTATATTGACACGGCCAATCGGTTGTTTGCCAAAACGGGGGCGCTCAATAAGGCGTTCATACTGATACGATCGAGTGTTGTTGAAGTACAAATGGAGAATGATCGGATTGTGGCGCTGCAACGCAATCATGGGCTTTATTCACAGCAAGGGGCGATTTCATTCACCAATTGGACCCTAGAAAGTCACACAGCAGTTGCATTTAAAATCTATGGGAATCGTACTGCTGTCCTGGATACCGCTAATGGCTTCTATATACGAGAAGGGCCAGGAATCTATCAACTTGTGCGGGCAGACGTGGTGGACTTTGACATTGGGAACCGCAAGACGCGCATGGTGAAGCCAGCAGTGACAAACCAGATGGCCTTGATTTCACCATTAGGTATTGTACCCAATAGTCATGGGCATCCTGTTTACGAGTGGAATCATGTACGTGGGGCGCGATACTACAAAATTTATGTTGCGCCTGCCGATGACTTGCTCAACCCCAAATTCTACCGGGCTGTGCCTACTATTGCATTTTGTAATCCTGAAAGATGTTCGGTGGATTTGACCCAACTCTCGCCATTGGCGTGGCTGGCCGAAGATACGTATGAACTTTACATCAAACCAGGCAACGGCGGGTGGTTTAATATCGCCAACCCCTTACATTTTACGGTCCAAGAACCACAACCACAAGCCCCCACATTAGGCAGCACGACCAACACCAACACACTGCGCCCAATTGTGAATTGGACTCTGCCGGAGACGGCGGTAAATTCAGCCTGGTATGAAGTTTATGTCGCGCCGTCAACAGATTTGTTTCATCCAGTTTTCTTCAAGTGGATTCAACGCGAAGTCGTCTGTGGAAGCCGTGATGGGACAAGTTGCCAAGTCGAGATGGATGTCGATCTCATCAAGGGTCTTCAATATGCAGTTTACATCCATAGCTGGGGGCCAGGAGGCTTTAGCACGGGCGGTAATGTGCCAGAAATTGATGGCTGGGTGACGGGGCAGTTCTTCGTCAGCCAACCATAAAAATTTCTAAAGAGAGTATGCCCTCAAACACCACCGTAACGCCAGTGCCCTTCAACCATTGTGCCTGTGACCTGGGCCTCCAGGATTTCATTGGGATGGATGGTGTATAGGTCACGATCTAAAACCACTAGATCAGCAAGAAATCCAGGCATGAGCTTGCCCAACTCGTTTTCTAGCCCGGCGGCATAAGCGGGGCTCGTTGTCCAACCATGGAGTGCCTCATCAACGGACACCCGGGCTTCAGGATACCAACCATCAATTCCCGGAGAACCATCTGGCCGGCGGCGCGTAACGGCAGCATAGATACCCTTGAGAGGATCGAATGGGTCAATGGGCGAATCGGACCCGAAAGCGACCACCACGCCTTGATCCAACTGGACACGAGGATTGTAGGCTAAATGGGAGCGCTCGCCCCAATAGGCATCTGCCATTTCATAATCTGATGTGGCGTGGATGGGTTGCATTGAGGCGACAATATCGAGTTTTGCTAGTCGGTTCATGTCATCTGGATGGATAATCTGGACATGTTCAATTCGATGACGGCGGCTGCTGCGTGGGATGGAACGATTGGCCTCGTATTGACGTACCTGTTCATAGACATCAAGAACGTTATGAACGGCCATATCGCCAATGGCATGTACCGTTGCCGGTAGTCCGGCGGCTGTTGCCTGCTGAACTCGTTCAAGAATTTCCGCTTTGTCTTTGACAATGACGCCGTAGTTATCGGGTTCGCCTTCATAGGGATCAACCATATGGGCGGTGCGGGGGCCAAGGGCGCCATCCGCGAAGATCTTCAGGCCCCCTATTCTGATCCAGTTATCGCCGAAGCTCCAGCGTACACCAAGACCATAAGCATGTTCAATCCAATCGTCATTGACATTCTTAAGGGCACGCAGGTGCAGGCTGCCCCGTTCTCTCAAGATTTGGAGCGCACGTAAGCAGTTGGGCCCATCAAAATCATGGAAACCCGTCAAACCAGATGCTAAGGCTTTTGTCTGTGCTTTTTCCATATCTTTGACAATGGTCTCTAGGGTGTCTTCCGGGATATGTTGGGCGACGAGATTCATGGCAGTCTCCAACAGGATGCCGTCAGGTTGACCCTTGGTATCGTGCCGGATTTGCCCCCCTGCCGGATAAGGCGTATCGCTATCGATTCCAGCTAGGCGCAGCGCCACTGAATTAACCCAGGCAGCATGGCCACTTTTGGCTCTTAGATAGACGGGATGATTGGGGGCAACGCTGTCTAAATCTTGAGCCGAAGGGAATTGCTTGCCTTCCCACAACTCTTGAGTCCAGCCGTTGCCTGTGATCCATTCGCCTGTCGGTGTCGTGCTGGCTCGTTTTTTAACTTGTTCAAGCGCCAGTTGTTGACTGGCTATCTCAAAGAGATCAACTTCTTGCAGGGTACGGGATGTCCATTGCCAGTGCAAGTGGGCATCGGTGAACCCAGGATAGATAACCGCGCTGTTGAGGTTTTCTAGGATGGTGTGGCTGTCTGCAAGTGATTGTATGGCATCATCCGAACCAACGGCGACAATCCTGCCATGCCCAATCGCCAACGCCGAAACCTGTGGCTGCTTTTGATCCAGAGTATGGATTATACCGTTAAAGAGGATGCGGTCAATCATGGTTTGTGGGCCCCAAGGGCTGCTTGTACCTCTTGTGGGGATGGCGTGCCCTCCAAACCATGACGGGTGATAGACAAAGCAGCGAGTTTGGCTGCGACTCGAATTGCGGCGTCAAAATCATTGAGCGTGTTCCATGCTGCGAACAACGAAGCGGCGAATATATCGCCCGCACCCGTTGGATCTGTCTCCTGTGTTTTGACAGCGTCATAACTGAAAGGGTCGCCATTGATGTAGTATGTACCGCCATGGTAACCGCTGGTTTTGACACAGTAGGGCACGGCCGCTGCATAGCGCTGTACCAGGCCAGGATCACCCACGATGTCTTCATCACTAAGGACGAGGAGGTCGGTATTTTTGAGGATATTTTCATCAAACCAACTTTTGAACAGCACGCGCTGGTCGCTATCTGTATCGCGCATCCAACCCTGCGGAGTCAATAAGCGGCGGTGGGCCTCACCAAACACATCAATGACATCGGGGGCGATTTCATCTGCCATCGGTGCAATGTGAACGAATGGGGCAGAGTGCCACACTTCCGGCACATCAGCGACGGTCAGGGGTGCGGCAACTGAACGCAAATACTGGATACGACCTTCGGGTTCGTAAATGTTGGCGTAGACGGTATTATGTTCTGCTGGAATGTTGACAACCTCAGCATATTGTGCCAGTTCGTCCAACAGCGGTTCATTTTTGACTGCACTGGTCAGAACGCCGACCTGTAGCCCAAAAGCCTGGGCTGTGCGAGCGCAATAGCTGCATGTACCGCCGAGCGTGAAGCCGTCGGGTACGATATCAGCACAAATATGACCGATGATGACATAATCGACAGTCATGACTTGGGTACGATGGTGACTTTGCGCGAAGAACCCTCACCCGTGCTGCGGGTTTCCACGTCTTCGCGCGCATGCAAGGTTAGATGGATGATCCGACGCTCATATGGTGGCATCGGTTCAAGCGAAATGGTGCGATCCTGCTCAACAGCCTGATCTGCCATACGTTTGGCCAGATTCTTGAGCCGATTCGAGCGTTTTGATTTATAGCCGCCCGCATCCACGATAATGTTCGCACGGCGTTGCAGATGGCGGCTGGTAATCAAACGGGTGATATACTGCAACGAGTTGAGCGTATCACCACGCCGGCCAATCAGCAAATTCATGTCCGTGCCGTTAATCTGGAGTACCCAAGGAGATTCTTCTTCTGGGCGTGTCTTTTCGAAACGACCAACGCTAACTTCGGCTTTGATGCTCATATGCTTTAGCAGCTCTTCTAGAACTTGCTTTCCCACTTTGCCATCTTCATCGACATCTTCAAGGTCAATGGGGGGGGGGATGACTGTGGGCATTTCCTCTTGATCATCCTGATAATTCATGTCGGCTGTAGGAGTCTCAGCTTCGGGCTTGGGTTCAATGGGGCGTAGTAGTTTAAGTTGTACTCGCGCAGGTTTGGCCCCAATTCCAAAAACGCCACGTGAGGGTTCTTCCAGAACCTCTACCAAGACATCTGATGGGCCAACACCTAATTCTGATAAGCCATTTGCAATTGCGGACTCAATATCCTCGCCAGTGAATTCGTGCGACTGATTTGCATCCATGTTGAAAGTCCTTTTTAACAGTATCGGCCCAGCGCCGATGACAACAATTTGCTTACTTAATTTGTTCCTTCGCCCGCATTTTGCGTGGCTGCTTGCGTTTGTTGCGGGGTTTGGATGTGGTTTTAGATTCTATGGCTGAAGCTTGCTTCCCGGTAACAGCCTTGACCTTCTGACCTTTGGGTTTTTGCTGTTGTGTTGCCTGTTCGCTACCACGACCAAACAAGCGGCCCCATTCAGCCTTACCCATCATGCTGTATTGCAGAATACCAACGAGATTAGATACGACAAAATAGATCGACAAGCCAACCGAGAATGACAACGAGAAGAAGCCAAACATCAACGGCATGATGGTCGTCATCGAACGGGTCATTTGCGCTGCCTGATTAGGCTGTTCTCCCGGTTCGGGTGGTGGTGGTGCTGGCATCGTGAGTTTGGATTGTAGAAATGTTGATGCCATGACCAACAAAGGTAGTGCCAATGCATAGACTGGGTTGGTCGTCGGCGGCAGGGTTAAATCCATGCCAAGCCACATGTTGTTCAACGGAACTAGATCATCCAACCCCGGTAGGAGCAAGCGCCCAGACAGATCAATCAATTGGAAGGGCGTGCCCGCCAGCGCGTGAATAATGGCCTGATAAAGCCCCAACAGAATAGGCATTTGCACCAGTAAGGGCAAACAACCGCCCAACGGGTTGATGCCTTGTTTCTTGTATAACTCCATCTGTGCCTGGGCCAGTTTTTCCCGGTCATTTTTGTATTTCTCTTTGAGTTTGGTTAGTTCAGGCTGTAGTGTTTGCATAGCTTTTGAAGAGCGCTGCTGCTGGATCATCAGGGGCGAGGTCAACAGGCGGATAAACACGGTAAATACCGCGATAGCCAACACAATGTTGTTACCCAGCACGCCGTAGAGAAGCGTGATAATGGTGATGAATGGATTGATGATTAAATCCCACATATGGTTAAAAGCTCCTAACGCCCGTATGTCCAGTTGGCAACAGCATCCAATGTGTAAGCCACTAGAATTGCATCGTTATCAACAGTGCTGACGATTACCAGTGGTTCAAGCGGCTCTTCGCGCTTGAGTAAGACAAGATCAGAAAGAATCTCGCCACCTGCTTGTTGCGTAAACTCTGGGTTGACAAGGCCGGTTTCCCGGTCAAGCCAGTAAACTTTACCGTCTCGATCACCGATAATGACCCATTCATTCACGATCAGCGGCCGAGATCGAATGCCATTAGAAGCCGCCTCAACTTTCCAGATCTCACGTAGATTCTCTTGTGTGTCCAGAGCGTAGACATAGCCACTTAAATCAGTGACATAGAGGATGCCATCAACTAGTTGAGGCGTACCCCAGACCCAATTTTCTGTTTTGTATTCAGCCAGGATTTCGCCTTGAAGTGAGACTTCATAAACGGCGCGGTTAAATGTGCCCAGGTAGAAATGGTCCGCATCAAGCAGGGGCTGTGAACCAATGGCTCCGCCCATATCTTGTTGCCAAATCACATGGCCCGTTTCAATGTCAAGGGCATATAAATGATGATCCATGCCAGCAGCATATATGATGTCATCAATGATCAGCGGGGCAGCCCAGAAGCCACGATCTGTCTCAAATAACCAGAGCTGATCGGCTGTTTCCATATCGTAGGCAGCAAGATCATGTTCACTAAAGGGAATGATCAGAATGTCGTCGGCAGTTACAGCCGGATTCGCGATTGTCCGCCCTGGCAGAGGAATCTGACGGCCTGCATTGGGATCGGCTCTTGGGAAATCGACTGTCAGGATTTTGTGATTGTAGTCGGCTGCCAGGAAGGTTTCCTGATCGAGCCAAATAGGGCTAGTGAAGAAGCGCGAATCAGTGTCTCCACCGCTGATTTCCCAACGGCGTGGGTTACCATTAGCATCCGTGCGGATTTCACCTTCTGAATTGCGCAGCGGTATAGGCCGACCATTGGCTGAATCCACCAGCACCATAAAGTCATTGTATGCGACGAGAATAGATGAGTCTTCTAGAATAGTCAGATTGGCCCAGCTGACACCTTGCCGTTGAGCCGCACATCCAGCTACAACCAGGACCAATGTCGCTGCGACAACGGCTAATTTCGGGTATTTCAAGTGTTACGTCTCCTTCTTGGGAGGGACAGGATCATAGCCGCCCGGATGTAGAGGATGACAACGGGAGATGCGCTTGATTCCCAGCCATGTTCCTTTGCGCACACCATGCGTTTCAATGGCTTCATAAGTATACATTGAGCAAGTTGGTTCAAATCGACAGGCTGATGGCAGCACAGGCGAAATAAACCGCTTGTAGAACATAATCATCTTGAGGGCAAGCCACTTCATTCTGATCCCTCCTCGACTAATCCCGAACGACTGAATAATTCCAACAGAATCTGGTTCAACTCATGGTAGGATTGCCCGACCGCTTTCTGGCGGGCTGCCATCACAAGATCGTATCCCTGATTCAGACTGGGGTGAAAGTGACGGATAGCCTCCCGGAGCAAACGGCGAACCCGATTGCGAACGACAGCATTGCCTAATCGACGTGACGTGACGAAGCCATAGCGATTGTGGCTCAAATTGTTCGGGGCCACACTCAAAGTCAGGTACGGATGATGGTAACCTGTGCCATGTTTGCGCACATGCACAAAATCCTGTGCCTGACGCAGCCTCAGTTGGCGCTTGATCCCCAACGCCCTAAGCGTTCCAGTTCACTTTCTTGACATGATTGGGTGTAACAGCTAGTTGGTGGCGTCCACGAGTACGGCGGGCCTTCAGCACACGACGGCCCCCTTTGGTGTGCATCCGCTGACGAAACCCGTGTACGCGCTTGCGACGACGAACTTTGGGCTGCCATGTACGCTTTGTCGACATGAGATTTCCTTACTACCTAACTTGTATGCAAATCAGGAATACAGTATAACCGAGAGACTTTAGGCAGTCTAGGGGATTTGTACACCCTGCAAGATGCTCAATTGTCTCACAATCTGCATATGAATTACGTCAGAACCGAATGGGAATTCGCGTCTACGATGCAGAACCAGTAAGATTGCCTGGGCAAAAACGAATAAGGAGATGACTATGAGCTTACCACAACTCATCAATTGGGATGATACACGTGTGGGGCTGCATCAAGCCCTGACCGCGCTTCTACTGGTCCGCATCAATGCACTTGATCCGCTGCCAAATGCACTGCGCCATAGCATGATCCCAATTCCTGGTGGTGTGACGACCGGAAGGCTCAAATTTGGTGGCACGCTCAGTTTGAATTATGAATCTCAGTCACTTCAATATAGTGAAGACGGTAAAGCCAGATTTACCTTGCCAATCATAGGCCAATCGCAGCGCTCGTTGGCCGAAGCTGTGTTGGAAAAACTGGAAGAACTCGGTCACAGCATTGAGGCTGATCTGTCGATGGCGGAATCAACAGCAGCGTTTACGATTGATCCGCCAAAGGCCGCCGATTACGCTCAGGTACAATGGCGTATGAGCCAGATGTTGGCGCGGCTTAAGGCACGGTTCGTGGGTTTCCAGACTCCGGTGGCATTGTGGGCACATGGCTTTGATATATCGACCTTATGGTTTGCCAAGGGCAACGATGAACACACGCATCCGCATGTGAATTTCGGTTTTTCACCCGGTACAACCGACATTGGTGAACCGTATGTCTATTACTATATGTGGCCTCCACCACAAGGCCTGGAAGAAAATAAGCCCGATCTGGCTATCCTGAACACACAATGGCGTACACCGGGTTGTTATATTCCCTACAGCCGTTTTGTCGGCGCACATGATCCAGAGGCAGTGCTGGTTGAGGCGCTGCTCCAAGTTTATGACTTTGCGACAACAGCACTGGCTTCTCGTTGATCGTTCACCCTCGCCAATATCTTGGAACGGGTCGCCTTCAAACGCGGCAAGCAGGTGGTCAAGATCCAACCCCGTAGGTCTGCTCAGGCTGTGGTCAGAAGCACCAGTTGGAACAACAAGATCAGGAGTTGAACTGCGCTTGTGGCGTGATGACCGTAACTCAGTGCGAACTTTACCTGTGGCGATGTGTCACAGCAGCGTTTTAACGGTGGGTTTTACGAGGCTATCAAATCGTACATCCACAAGTGCATGGGTGTCTACTTGCAGCTAACCTTGAATGGGGAGTCGTTGACTAGCTTCGCCCCTGATCAAACCAACTTTCATAATACAGAACATACGTTCTCCAAAAATAGAAAATATGTGCTAATCTGGGTTTGCTGATCAGTTTGTAACCCACTGGAATAGTGAAAGGACAACACCAACATGGACACGAATCATCTCACCTTGCAAGAACGCATGACGGGCTTCCAAACGCAGCTCGAACAACTCCAGCAGCGCTATGGCATGCAATTGAACATCCAGACCCAACCCGAACAATTAGGCCAAGCCACCCTTGTCAAGTCGGTTATTCAGATGCTGCCCATCCCCAACTGGCAGCCGATGACTGCCGACGTCCAGGGTGCCATAGAGCCAGAGCAAGACTAAGAGTAAACAGGAGAACAAGCCAATGACACAAACAACGCATAATGACAACCTGGTCATTGATGGCAGCCGCGATGTGACCCAACTCACCGTTGAGGGGGCGGCCAACCAGACAACGTCATTACAAAAATGGCAAGATGGCGATCAACAGGTGGTCGCACAAGTTTCAAGCGATGGACGCTTCCAAATCGGTAATAACTTAGACACTCTTCGGCCTCCTGCCCTCGTCAATATTCGGCGGGATAGGCCAGCGCCCATACAAGGGCTTTCCACCCAAGCCAAGTTCAGCGAGGCAATCAACACGGTCTTGGAATGGGTCAGCCACAAGCTGGAGCTCTTAGGCGCTAACGGGGTCAGCCGGCGGGTATCGGCCCTGCGGGTGCAACTGACCCACAACAACAGCGGCGTGTCAGCCGACGCCGACCTGCGAGCCGGCGACTTTGAGGTGGTGACACAGCAAAGTGCAGGCCAAGCAGTGGCGGTTCATGCTGCCGTGACGAACCAGGTGGGAGCCACCCTCACCGATGGGATGGGCGTGCAGATTGACCTCCAGAATGCGGGCACGCTGACCAACGCCTATGGCCTCAAGATCGAGGATGTCGATCAGGGTATCACCAACTATGCCATCCAGACCGGATTAGGTCAGGTCGAGTTCGGCGGAGATGTCGAAGTCAGAGGGCAGTTGAGGGCTCCAACATTCACCACAACAGCAGCGGGTCTGGTGCCAGCAACGGGCGATCCAACAAGAACAAGCCGCTATCTGAAGGACGACGGCACCTGGGCGACCATCGGGACATTCACCACAACAATAGAGGGTTTTGTCCCCTCCCCAGGCGACGCAACCGGCCGCTTCCTCAAAGACGATGGCACCTGGGCAGCGATCCCCACAGCGGATGGTGGCCAATCCCCCTGGTCAACCAATCGGCGCGGCATTCATTATGACACAGGCAGGGTCGGCATTGGCACAGATAACCCCAGAGAGGACTTGCATGTAGTGGGTGACATCTGCATTGATGGCGACGCCGAGTTTGCAGAAGATATTGAAGTCAAAGGTGATGTGAGGGTTGATGGCACCTTGAGCGGGCCAACCTTCACGCCAACTGAGGACGGTCTTGTACCCAAACCAGGCAATGCAACCGGACGTTTCCTCAAAGACGATGGCACCTGGGCAGAAGTCACATCCGCCAATGGTGGGCAATCACTCTGGTCACAAAACGGGAATGACATCACCTATAACGATGGCAATGTCGGCATTGGTGGAACACCAAGCAATCGACTCGAAGTCGTGGATGGTAATGTGTCCGTTAGCCAGCGTACCGAAGGGACGTCTGCCTGGGCGCGTGTGAAGGCAAATGCTGCGCCTGCCTATCTCCAGCTTGAAGATTCAAGTAGTGATAACCTATGGCAAATAATGCACGATGGTGAGAACGCGAACAAGCTGAAGATCGACTATTTCGACGGAACTGCAAAGACAACGCCCTTACAGATCGAAAAGTCAGCACCCACCAACAGCGTCTATATCAAATCAGATGGCAAAGTCGGCATTGGCACAGACAACCCAACCCATAGCTTAACCGTGAATGGACCGATCAAAACTTCACGACTTGAGTTCAATACCGTTGGGAGCGGATATAAATCCATTAACTTTAAAACAAATGGCAAGGGCAGATGGTTTGTGGGGACAGATAATTGGCCAGAGAGTGGCTCAAATGCAGGGTCGGATCTCAGAATTGTCAGGTATGCAGATGATGGTGCTTATCTTGGAGATACGCTGTCGGCGAAACGGAACGGTAATTCAGATTGGGGTGGTAATCTAACCGTATATGGCAATTTCTCTGTAACGGGAGCAAAACGCTTCACCATAGATCATCCACTTAAACCGCTCACCCATAACCTAATCCACAGCGCCGTTGAAGCGCCCCGAGGCGACCTGATCTATCGGGGTATGGTACGACTAGTCGCAGGGCAGGCAACCATCAACATTGATAAGGCTGCTAATATGAGTGAAGGAACCTGGAAAGCGTTTACACGCAACCCCCAAGTGTTCCTGTCCTCGTCGGACAAAACAGTAGATTATCAGATTAGGGGCAACGTCTTGACCATTACCAGTTCGGACACAGCCTCGACGGCTAAGGTCGGTTGGTTGCTATTGTGTGAACGCCATGACAAATCCTGGCAAGCCTCAGACATGACGGATCAAGATGGCAACTTGATTGTTGAGTATGAAAGAGGAGGAGACGATCGCATGAATACGCCTGAGCTTTATGGGCAGCCTTCGCCAGATACCGCGCCAGAGCAAGACTAAGAGTAAACAGGAGAACAAGCAAATGACACAAACAACTCATAATGACAACCTGGTCATTGATGGCAGCCGCGATGTGACCCAACTCACCGTTGAGGGGGCGGCCAACCAGACAACCCCTTTACAAAAATGGCAAGATGGCGATCAAGTGGTCGTCGCACAAGTTTCAAGCGATGGCTACTTCCAAATCGGCGATGACTTAGACACTCTTCGGCCCCCTGCCCTCGTCAATATTCGGCGGGATCGACCCGCACCCATACAGGGGCTTTCCACCCAAGCCAAGTTCAGTGGGGCAATCAACACGGTCTTGGAATGGGTCAGCCACAAGCTGGAGCTCTTAGGCGCTAACGGGGTCAGCCGGCGGGTATCGGCCCTGCGGGTGCAACTGACCCACAACAACAGCGGCGTGTCAGCCGACGCCGACCTGCGAGCCGGCGACTTTGAGGTGGTGACACAGCAAAGTGCAGGCCAAGCAGTGGCGGTTCATGCTGCCGTGACGAACCAGGTGGGAACCACCCTCACCGATGGGATGGGCGTGCAGATTGACCTCCAGAATGCGGGCACGCTGACCAACGCTTATGGCCTCAAGATCGAGGATGTCGATCAGGGTACCACCAACTATGCCATCCAGACCGGATTAGGTCAGGTCGAGTTCGGCGGAGATGTCGAAGTCAGAGGGCAGTTGAGGGCTCCAACATTCACCACAACAGCAGCGGGTCTGGTGCCCTCCCCAGGCAATCCAACAAGCCGCTATCTGAAGGACGACGGCACCTGGGCGACCATCGGGACATTCACCACAACAGCAGAAGGTTTTGTGCCCCCTTCAGGCGACGCAACCGGCCGCTTCCTCAAAGACGACGGCACCTGGGCAGCGATCCCAACAGCGGATGGCGGCCAATCCCCCTGGTCAACCAACCGGCGCGGCATTCATTATGACACAGGCAGGGTCGGCATTGGCACAGATAACCCCAGAGAGGACTTGCACGTGGTGGGCGAGATCTGCATTGACGGCGATGCTGAGTTTGCAGAGGATGTCAAGATCGAGGGCGATCTAGAAGTTGAAGGCGAACTGACTGCCCCGACGTTTACAGAGAGAGCCGATGGCCTTGTACCCAATCCAGGCAATGCAACGGGTCGCTTCCTCAAAGACGACGGCACCTGGGGAACAATCACCTCATCCTCGCCCTCACCCTGGACCAAGACAGGCAATGATCTGCATTACAGCAGCGGCAATGTCGGCATCGGCGGAACACCAAGCAATCGACTCGAAGTCGTAGATGGCAATGTGTCCGTTAGCCAGCGTACCGAGGGGATGTCTGCCTGGGCACGTGTGAGGGCAAATGCTGCGCCTGCCTATCTCCAGCTTGAAGATTCAAGTAGTGATAACCTATGGCAGATGGTGCACGATGGTGAGAACGCGAACAAGCTGAAGATCGACTATTTCGACGGAACCGCAAAGACAACGCCCTTACAGATCGAAAAGTCAGCACCCACTAATAGCGTCTATATCAAATCGGATGGCAAAGTCGGCATCGGCACAGCTAGCCCCGCCTACGAATTGGATGTGGCTGGAACAGGCCGATTTAGTGGCAGTGTGGACATGGGAAGCAACCTTACTCTTAGACCACAAGATGCGATCCACGAGGGGGCACAGATGATGATGTTGGGTGCTGGCCAACACTCTGACTGGCGTTTTGATGTATTCAAATCAAACATGCGTTTTTACACTGAAACACCAGGATCGAGGCTAGTTCAGATATTTTCAACTCGAGGTTCTGTCGGGCTATATGTTAAGGGCTCCACAGGCATTGGCACAGTATCCCCCACCCAAAAGCTGGATGTACGGGGCAATGTCAGAGCGGATGACTACATCGAATATTCCAAGGTGTTCACAGGCGATGCGCTGGCTGCCATCAAAGCCATCCGTCCTGAAGCAACGGATGCTCCAGCCGAATTGGCCGCAAAATCCGATTGGGCAGAAGTCGATCATACCACCCTCCCAGACGGGGTGAAGGTCGCCATTCAAGAAGAACACTACGTCAACAAACACACAAGCGAACAACTTGCCGCCGATAAATCACCTGATCAAACCGACACACCAGGTGATTGGGAACTGCGTACTGAGGAAACACTAGCCCGCAGCGTCGGTGCAGGCGTTCAACTCAATCTGCGCGCCATCCAGCAACTCATCGAACAAAATGAGCAACTTCAAGCGCATAACAAGCAAATCATCAAGCGGCTTGAGGGACTGGAAGCACGAGCGCAATAACCGCCCGTCTGGATCACACTTGCAACCAACAAACAAAGGCCGCGAGTACAATCGCGGCCATCGCAACCCCCTATCTCTACCTGTTTTTGCTGCCGCCATTTTTTCTTACGCGGCGGTGGCAACAAAGGGACGCTCTGGCCCAGAAACTCACCCTTGAGCACCAACCCTTGCCTGATTGCTCACCCCTGACTCTATAAGAATTTGTTAGATCACCGTTGACACTGGTACAACATCCTGCTACTATTCTTGCGCGGAGTAGAGCAGTGGCAGCTCGTCAGGCTCATAACCTGAAGGTCGCGAGTTCGAATCTCGCCTCCGCAACTTATTTTTGGGATCGCCTTTAGACCTGAGTTGAGGCATCAATTCATACTGTCTCAATTAAAAAAAGACCACTTGGTGATATAGCTCAACTGGTCAGAGCGCGAAACTCATAATTTCGAGGTTCCTGGTTCAAGTCCAGGTATCACCACCAACCAGAGACTTCTTGTGATGAAGAAGTCTTTTTCTTTTCTAGTGGATTTCTTGCAGTAGCAAATCATCGAAGCTTCCTCGACGGCGGGCGATGTGCCAACCATGACCATCTTCGTTGATCACAACCTCTGGTGCATGTGGGCGGGCGTTGTAATTGCTTGCCATGACCATGCCGTAGGCTCCAGATGTCATAATTGCTAGCACATCCCCAGATTTGAGTTGTGGTAGCTGGATTTCACGTCCGAGGACATCGGTTGTTTCACAGACCGGGCCAACGACCATAACAGGCGATGGCTTTTCATCTGCCAAACGATGAATGGGCCTGATCTCATGATGGGCCTGATAGAGCGCTGGGCGGATCAGTTCTGACATGCTGGCATCAACAATGTAAAAGGTGTGTCCTGCTTGTTGTTTGATGTACAAGATGCGCGTCAGCAGAATCCCTGCATCGCCGACAATCGAGCGTCCGGGTTCCAGCAGCAGCCTATAGTCCTTAAGCAGGGGATAGAGCAAATTGGCAAAGGCAGCGTAATCTGGGAGGGCTTCATCCTGGCGATAGGGAATGGGCAGCCCCCCGCCAATGTTCACTGTGTGGATTGAACGATAAGGGCGAATCACATCAAGCACGGCTTCAACAGCTTGTTCTGTTGCTGTTGTATTACCGAGTTGACTTCCGATATGGAGATGGATGCCTGCAAATCGTAGGTGTGGAAAGTTGGCTTGATTCGCTAGTAGGTTTTCAATGGTGTCGGCTGTCAGCCCAAATTTCGCACCGCCGTGCCCGGTTGCGATATAGGGATGGGTTTCGGCGATGATTTCAGGATTTGCCCTGAGCGCAACCTGCATCGGTTGCAATTTGAGATCTTCGACAAGTGTGTTGACGATGCGACACTCATCTACATTTTCGATGTTGAGCCAGCCGATTCGCTGCTCCAGGGCATATCGAATTTCTTCGAGTGTTTTGCCCACCCCTGCGAAGACAATCTGTTCTGGCTGGATGCCTGCCTTGAGCGCTTTGTAAATCTCGCCTGCGCTAACACAATCAACCCCCACCCTCTGATTGATTACTGCTCGCAGCACAGCCAGGTTGTTGTTGGCTTTGGCGCTGTAATGAATGTGGGCGTCAAATGAACGGAATGCCTGTCGGATATGTTGGATGTTGGCGACAACCCGCTTAAGACTGTAGACATAGGTCGGCGTGCCGACCTGTTCAACGATTGCGCTTGCAGGCACACTATCAATATGGAGTTCATCACCGACATAGTGGATCGAGTCGTGGAAGACACTCATACCCGCAGACCCGTAATCTCATAAACATGAACCTCACCCATTCCCTTCAGGCTGCGGGGTTCCAACTGTCGAACCAATGTCATGCTTTTGGTCATTTCATACGTAGCTTTACTCATGCACACTTGACCAGCAACGGCGATACCACACAGACGTGAACCCAGATTCATCACGCGCCCCATTGCTGTGAAGTCGGTGCGAATGGGCGGGCCAAATTCGCCTGCGATAACTTCCCCTGAACTGATGCCGATTCCCAAAGCAGGGAGTTCAATACCCTCTGCCCGAAGTTTTTCTTGCAACGTTTTGTGGGCTTCTTGCATTTCCATCGCACACTGTACTGCTCGGGTCGCATGGTCTTCCATGGACACAGGTGTACCAAACAGGGCGATCACTTCGTCGCCGACAAACTTATCCAATGTGCCGCCGTATTTAAAAATGATTTCTGTCATTTCACCGAGGAAGGTGTTCAGTGTGCTAACCAGTTCTTCCGGTTCGGTGCGCTCTGTCCATTCAGTAGAACCGCGCAAATCGCCGAACAAAACACTCAAGACCACGCGCTTGCCTTCCAAAATTTTGTCGTGGGCTGTGTCTAACATGTGGTTGATGACCTTCGGATCAACGGATCGGCTGAGTACCTGGCGCATGTGTCGCCGTTCAAGACGTTCAAACACCGCTGTATCAACCTGGCTGGTAATTGCCGACAAAATCCGACGATCTTCGGCGCTAAAGCCGCGTGGGTTCATGCTGTTGACTGTGCCGAAGACGCCGATCACTTTCTCGTTCAAAATGAGGGGGATGGCGACAATTGAACGAACAGCACCGGATGGTTTGTTGGAATAAACGGGGCCAGCTTCATCCAGTGCAACCCGCGACGTTTTCTTGATTACATCGTAATAAATGGGGGAGGTCATGATACCGTCAACAGTGGTCGCTTTGAGTTCGAGCTGGGTCTGGTCTTTTTCATTATATAGCATCAGATAACCCATCTCGCTTGAAACTGCCCTACACAATTCTAGCAAGACTTTTTGCAGCATTTTGTCAAAGTCGTCTTCTGCATCGCGTATTTGGTCGATATGGTAGATGGTTTCTAGTTCACGGTTGCGTTGATAAAGCTGCTGGATGACGCGGCTGTGGACAATAGCGGAGTCCATCTGGCTGGTCATGGCGAAGATCAGGCGATGGTCGGCAATAGTAAAGGAAGTTTTGCGTCCGATCACGACTGAGCCAAGCCGAACACCCGATACATTCAAGGGTGCTGCCAGCAATTTGATCGATTCCATGGTCTGTGGTGTCTCGATCAGTTGCGGAATACGCAGGTCACCTGTGAGTTCGCGGATTGTATTGAGTGTGTGCGTTGGCAAGTTTTCTTTGTCGATCATGCCGCGCAGTATCAGGTCACCATCATCAATGTGACTGAGGAAGATCATGACCAGTTCGGCTTTGAAGAATTCGACGATGAGGGTTGTGAAATGGTTGATGAGGTCGTTTTCGTCGGGGTTACTATCACGCATCCGGTCAATCTGATAAATAGCCTCAAGCTGCCGATTGTGATGACCTAGATTCCAGACGGTGTGGGCTTGCAAGACTGCCGAATCGATCTGGCTTTCTGCCACGGTGAGCAGTTCTATGTCTTCCAGGGCAAAGGCTGCCGTTGACCGCGCTAGGAATAGGCCGCCCAATGATGATTCAACCGGATCGTGGATGATGTGGATGCCTAGACTGTGGGGCCAGGTCTCAGTGCTGACGGATTTGGGCTCGGTCAGCGCCATTGACAGGCGGCACATTTCGATGGCAATTTCCTCCGAGATGCCAGACGCTACGATCGTTTCTATGGTGTCGCTGTCCTCGGTGGTGAGCATGATGGCACAGACATCGGCATGGAAAAACGCTTTGAGGATTTCGACAATAGCGATGAACATGGCATTGGGATCGGCGCTGGATTCGGTCGCATCGCGGGCCTTATCGAGTGCCATCACCAATTCAAGTTGGCGTGATTTCTGATCGGTCTGTGGCATGACATTGCCTCCAGAATGTTCAAATAGTTTTAAGGTCATTGTAAACTTGAAGCCAAAATCAGAAAAGCGGTAGTGGTCATTAAAAATCCAATATTGTATAGTGAGGTTGTCGATCAATGACGAGGCGTGTGAACATTGACTATTGATACCCAGGAAACCCGGCTGGCGACCCGATACGAGAAAATCCGTCGTCGTGAATATGAAGTTATCAACAAATTGCTGGATTTGTTGCCCAAGATTGATACGCTGGATAAAGGCCAGATCACACAGGTACGTGATGCCCTCTTCCACGCCGACCATCCCTTCTTAATGGTCTTTGTGGGGCCCTTTAGTTCGGGCAAATCCAGCCTGATTAATGCTTTGCTGGGTGATGGTGAATTGCTCCCGGTAGGCCCTGTGCCGACGACAGATCGCATTCATATCTTGCGCTGGGGTGATGAATCACAGCGGATGAGTTCAGGGGGGGAGGTCGAGACGGTCTTTCATCCATCGCCCTTATTGGAAAAAGTGAGCTTTGTGGATACACCGGGTCTCGAATCGATTTTCCAAAAGCATGAAGAGACAACACGCCAGTTTCTGCATCGCAGCGATGTGGTGCTGTTGGTGATGCTGGCGACACAGGCCATGACCAGCCGTAACTTGGAGTATCTCCAGCAACTTCGTCAATATGGCAAGAAAGTCATCATCATTATCAATCAGGCGGATCTGCTGAGTGATGATGAGGCCGAAACCCTGCGCGAATATGTCATTAATCAGAGTGAGGATCGGCTGGCCACGACACCAGAGGTCTGGATGATGTCGGCGAAGCACGCTCTGGAAGCACGCCAGAGGGAAGAGTTTGATGAGGCTCTCTGGAACGATAGTGGCCTTTGGCATCTGGAAGCCTACATTGATGAGCAGTTAGGCGACATTGAACGCATGCGGCAGAAGCTCCAAACGCCGCTGCAAATCGTCCAAAATACGCATTCAATTGCGTTGGAAGCAGTGAAAGGCAATCAAAAGGTACTCGATCAATACCAGAGTATTGCCGATAATGTTCAGCAGCAGCTTGATGCCTATAAACACGAGCAGTTAGAGATTGTGCGGGAACTCAATAGGGGGATCGAGGGGAAATTCACCGCTTCACGGGATCGGGCAAAAGAAGCCATTCAGGACACCTTCCAGCTTTCACGGGCGATTGGCTCGGTGGGGCGGGGCTTTGCTGATCTAACGGGGATTGCACGCTTATTCCGGCGCAGGCGCAAGGCTTCCTATACCCGGTTGGCCTTTGAACGCTATAAAGTGTTCGAGCCAATCGGACAGCTACCCGATGTCTCCGACAAGCTCGGCCCACGCTTAGAAGGCAAGGACTTGCAGGATATTGATGATCTGGTACGCTACACTAATAATGAGATTAAGGCGTTACCAGAGACCATTCGGGGCAAGGTGATTGGAAATGTGCAACCCCCTGCCAGATATGACCGTACTGTCCTGCAAGGGCTGCGTGACAATCTGGAACAGATTGAAGCCCGTGCCAGAGAAGTCGAAACAGAGAAAATGGATCAGAACTTGCGCAACGTGCTATTCACCCTGGCCATCTGGGAAGTGCTGGTACTTGCGGTTCTGGCATTGATTGTGTTTGGTGGGGCGCTGAACTTCAATGAGCCGAGTGCATTTATTGTCGTCATCTTTATTCTGGCCTTCGGTTTGATTGGACTCCTGGCCTTACCGTTGGCAGGTCGTATCCTAGAAACATCATACATCAATCGGCTGTTGAAGGTACAAGCAGATTATATTGATACTTTGACCAAAGCGGCTGATCAGCAGATCGAGTATGGGATGCGTTTGCGCCGTGATATTGTCGCGCCGCTGACCCGGCTGGTCGAAACCCAAACACAACTACAAACCGATCAACTCAACAATCTGCAAGCAATTGACCAAGAACTGGTTGCGATAGAATCAGAACTCACCCGTATGCGAAAGACGACTTAAGTCAGAGGGGATTGAATGGTGGCAACTATTCATTTGTTGGACGGCCCGTTGGCTGCCCTTCGAGAATCACAAATTGATTTGCTCACCGATGTGGCAAAAACGCTGGCGGAAATGGGCGATGAGGCCAAAGAGGATCGCAAGCGCCTCTCCGATATTGCCAAAGACCTGAGCGAGATGTTTTTCTTGGTGGTTATCATTGGCGAGTTCAATGCTGGCAAGTCCACCTTTGTTAATGCGCTCATTGGCGAAGCACTACTGCCAATTGGCATCACACCGACCACTGAAACCATCGAGTTGATTCGCTATAGCCAAGAAGCCAACCGTAAGCCAATCATGCATGAGGACAGCCTGCGTGAGTGGAGCCATCCGAATACGGGGGCGCCGGGAGTGGCCTTCGTTGATACACCCGGTACAGGCTCGGTCTTCCAGCGGCATGAAACGACGGCGAAGGACTTTCTACATCGCAGTGATCTGGTGATTTTCCTGTTGTCGGCTAAACGTGCCTTCGCTGAAACGGAGCGCATCTACCTGGAAATGGCGCGTAACTATGGCAAGAAGATCATCCTGGTGGTCAATCAGATTGATCTCTTACAGCCGGAGGAGCAGTCCAAAGTCAAGCGCTTTATCCAGGATCAAGTTAAAGAACATCTTGGTTTGCAACCCCTCTTGTTTATGGTGTCTGCCAAGCAGTCACTTGAAGCACAACAGGCAAGCAACCCAGATGAAACAAGCGGAATGGATGCTGTGCGGGCCCATCTACGGGGTGTGTTTGCCGAAGCCCCACCCGCCAAACAGAAACTCCTCGCTCAATTGAACTCTGCCAAGACCATTGTCGAACAATATCACACCACCATTCGCGATAAAGCGGAATTGGTGCAGGTGGATACTGCGAAAGTCAAGGAAGTTCAAACGGAATTGGAACAACAGTCGATTGGTCTGTCTGGTCAGTTGACCGAGGCACGGTTGGAGGTTGATAAGGTATTTGAAGGCATGAAAAATCGGGGTCTCAACTTTATTGATACTAACCTATCAATACGCAAGCTAGCCGGATCGGGCAATCGTGAAAAGTTGCAAGCGGAATTTCAGGATGTTGTGATTGGACGAGCTGTTCGTGACATCAACGAAGCCACCAATGGATACATCAACGTGGTGGTGGATCAGAGCCGCGTCTATTGGCGCAGTGTGATTGAGCGCTTAAACCAACTGCGTGATCTGCTGGAGCAAGAAGTTGCCGGGTTGGATTCCAACATTTATGCAGAACAGCGCGAGAGCCTGGAAGAAGCCATTCGCATCGCCGAAACGGAACTCAAAGTCTATTCGACTGGCAAAATCGTGGATGAAATACAGCATGAGTTTCAGGCGAGTATGAGTGGTTTCCGTGCCAGTGCCCTGTTAGGCATCGGTGGAGCCATTGGCGCAATTTGGGCGTTAGCGGCCCCTGGTGCAATCTTTGGCATTGGTGGGGTGGCTTCAATACCAGCAGTTTCAGCGGCATTTGCTATTGCTGCGCCTGTGGCGGCGTTGGGGGGGCTGGCAGCCATGCGTTATTACCTGCGCATTACTAACAATCTCAAACAGGATTTTGCAGGGCGTGTTGATAAACTGATGGAACGCTACCATGACGCACTGGACGACCTGACCCGTAAGGAACGCAATCGACTGGCACACTATGGCACACAGGTGCTGACGCCAATCTTTAGTCGTCTGGACGTGCTGGCAAAACGCTATGCTGAGCAGAAAACCAAATTCGATACCTACGCAGAGCGTATGGAAACGCTGCACAAGGGGATTGAAGAGAGCCAGTAAGTTATGTGCCCAACCTAATTCTAATAGGCCAGAAGCAACAACAATAACGAAAATTGCATATACTTAAAGACCATGAATTTCCTCGATTTGACAGGTGATAGATTCGACGTCTGGCTCTCCATTATCATATGGGCCAAGTGGATCGCTGATTTCGTCTTCACCCAACAGGGCATGAGCGATGTTCCGCATCCCGTGTTGCAAGGCTTCTAAATCATAGCCACCCTCCATTACAAACACAATTCTTCCGGCGCATAACTCATCTGCCATGCGAATGAGTTCGCGGGTGATGTGGGCATATCCGGTTAGACTCAGGCACATGGAGGCCAGTGGATCAACCCAATGGGCGTCGAATCCGGCAGAAATAAGCATCAAATCGGGTTGGAAGCGCTTCGCCATAGGCCAGACGATCCGCTTGAAGAGCGTCGCGTAATTGGTGTCCCCATGACCGCCGGGGAGTGGCATGTTGACGGTGTGGCCTTTGCCTGGGCCTCTACCTGTTTCATCGATTCGCCCAGTGCCCGGATAGAAAGGATACTGGTGGCTAGAAATGAACAGCACGCTGGCGTCATTGTAGAACATATCCTGTGTTCCGTTGCCATGATGTACATCAAAATCCAGGATCATCACACGTTCAATATTGTAGGTCTGTTGGGCATGACGAGCCGCGATAGCGATGTTGCCCAATAGGCAAAAGCCCATCGGATGATCAGGAACGGCATGATGTCCGGGTGGACGCACAGCCGCGATTCCGTTGTCGCCTTCACCGGACATGATCGCATCTACCGCTCGTACACAGCCACCTGCCGATAAACGCGCAATATCGTTTGATTCGGGTAAGGCATAAGTATCGGCGTCAAAACGAACACCATGCTCATAGCGGTTGACGGCATTAAATAACGCGAGGTGCTTTGGGGTATGAACCGCTAGAATCTGGGCATCGGTGACCATTTGCGGTTCCAGACGATGCAGCCGGGTGTTCAATCCAGCTTGCTCAAATTGCCCCCAAACAGCTTTGATCCGTCCGGCATGTTCGGGATGTCGAGGCAGGTCGTGTTCGATATATTGGGGATGGGTTACATAGACTGTCGTCATCTAGTTTCCTCGGCATTCTATCTATAAGTGTAGATTGTTTGCGGGGCAATGCAAACCTAGCGTGGACGCATGATGATGTAGTCGAAGCCGTTCATCTGGATACGCTGATCTTCTTTGTAGTGGGTGGTGATGGCGACGTTGACCCCATGTGGGAAGAAGCGTGCACGCAAGATGATCAAGCCAAAAGTCTGATCTTTGATCATTGTGACCAGTTCAGAACTATCGTAAGCGCCAGCCTGATCCAAGATATACAGCACAACCGGATTGGTGATGACATCGCGCTCTGTAATCAAACTGAAGGCCGCTTCCTCACTGAGGATGGGCACATTGACCGGAATCGCCTCAATCAGATCAACGATCTGATGACCCGCATCTATGTCTGCTTGTGTCGTGAAATGCCCGATGTAGGCGTAAGCGTGGGTTGTGTAGCCATCAGGATCTTGATAATTGTAGCCTGTATTGTCTTCAATGGCGAAAACGCCCGCGACCTGAGCAAAGATCGCGCCTGTAATGGGCATATGGAGCACAGCCCGCCCATAAGCAATAAAGAGCAATGGAACGAGGATCAAACCGAGCGCTTTCAAGGCAGGCAACACGCTGCGTAAGGGTTGGATGAACAAGCGAGTGTATACGTTATCGTAAAATGTCCAGCTTGTGGTCAGTGTGCGGACGGCGAAAATCCCACTCAAGATGCACAAGGCCGCGATTGACGTAGCATAGTAGCTGTCACCCGCGCCCCAGGTTCCGGCACTCATGGCATTCAGCACGACCACCACCACAAACCAGACTGAGTAGATCGAGATGCGGGAAAAGTACAGTTCATAAACAATCAGAAGAATGGCTGGAATCAGCAGCCAGATGTGCATTTTCAAATAGGCCCGCAGTAACCCGGTGGCCTGATCAGGCGAGAAGTCTTTGACATTGGCAATGATGGTCTGTGTCCACCAATGACCATTTGTGCTGAGGGTCAATAGGGCGAAAATGCCAATGCCGACCAGCCCAAAACCAATGCCCCAGGCGATGGCTCTGCGCGGGTTGCGGATGAACAGGAAAATCAGCGCGGCTATTGCTGTAAAAGCAGCAAGCTGCTTGGTATAGCCAGCCGCCAGCAGCAGACCAAAACCAATCAAGAGTTGCTTGTGTCGTTTTGAGTTGGATTCGATTTCGTTGGCATGAGCCAGTACCACGATTGCCAGCGTTTCAAACATGACCATTGAAATGTGCTGGCGGAACAACGGCCCGATGTGATAGACAATGGGCGACGCCAAAAATGCTAACCCCGCTAGTAATGCGGCCAATTGTCGTGTGGTTGGATCTGATTTCGCGGTCTGCGTTTCACGTAAGATAGCGTAACCGATAGCTGCTGCTGTGACCAGCGTGCTGAGAAAGCTGAATAGCCGTCCGTACCAATAAGCCGGACCAAATACCCATGCCAGCGGCACGAGCCAGATGTGATAAAGGGGGGGGTAGATACTGCCGTAGAAAGGATAGGTCTCGATGTCGGCATAGGGCCATTGGCCTTCGCTAAAACGAACCACATCTTCAAGTTCAAAGCCTTCACCCTGATCGTAGTCAAATGGGAATTGGATGAGGTTGGCGCCGTAGGCGACATAGACACCGAAGTAGAACACCATAATAACCAGCGCAATGACCAGGAACCCACGATGCGCCGTCACGAGGAGGGATTGATTGTTCATCCGGGGGCGTTGCCCAATGGGAGCAGGGTCAAACCAAGAATCGTAAGCGCAACCATCAGACCAAGTGCACTACGCTGCGCTGGACCAATGCCACCTTCCCGCCTGGCATCAATTAAATCAATCGCGATGATGCCAACAAAGCCGAAAACGCCGAGCAGCACACACAACATCCCAAGCTGGCGTTTGGTGAAAGTAAAGTCTTTTCTTAGCATGGGCAGCAGTATATCATGGAGAGTACATTGTGGGGAGGATTCAATTATGGAAAATGTACTCGAACACCTCTGGAACACAACCGAAGCCCTGCACAAACGCTTTGGTGTGTTCCCACCAGATACCAACGAAGCGTTACGTGTCTTGAACGAGGAAGCTTATGAGGTGATTGAGGCGGCATTGACGGGTGATGAGCAGGAATTGGCGGATGAAAGCGCGGACTTGATTGTAACCTTGATGGGCGTCCTGATGGCGCGGGGTGTGGCGTTAGACGACCTAAAAGATGCCATGCGACGTGTTGCTGCCAAGAATAACGCCAAAACCTATGAAACTCATCACATCAACAAAAACGGTAAAATCGCCCGACGCTGATTTTAGTCGATCAGCTTCAGCCACAGAATGTCGATGCTGATTAGTCATTCAGTGAAAAATCTGTAGCTTTCGCTAATGGCGCCGACCATTGACGCGATCCGGCGTTGGCAGGATGTTCTCAAGTTCGCTGCTACTCCGGCTGTGCGTACTTTTCACGCAACATAGCGCGGGTTTCTTCCAGAATGATACCCAGAGAAATTTGAGAAACAACCGTAATCACCTCGAGTCGAATAAAAATAGATGGTCATTTATCACCCTTTCTGATCTTTTGTGTCCCTAATTATACCCGAACATATGTGCCGATCAATGCCAGGGTTTTGGAACAATCGATAGATCGGCTGTGTCTTTTTTGCCAAGCCTGGGTAGACTAAGGGCGGAGGAAGACGATGACTGTACTGATTTTGCTGATTGCTTTGTTGTTTGCTGGAGTGATGACGCCCATCGTGCGTCAGCTCGCTCTTCACATCAACTTTGTGGCAGCACCTAAGAAGGATCGTGCCCATCGGGATGTCACCCCGATGATGGGGGGAGTTGCCATTTATATCAGCCTGACTGGCGTGTTGTTAATCCTCATCCTGGTTTCTCGTTTCAATCTGATACACGCAGACTTTGATCCTACATTTCCCTATGATGAGATGTTCGCCGTGTTGTTGAGTGGGACGTTTTTGGCTGCTGTCGGCTTATGGGACGATTGGCGTGATTTGCCGTCTATTCCCAAACTCATCTTGCAATTGATCCCGGTTGCCTTATTGGTGACGACCACCAACGTTCATACCCAGATGCCACTGCCTGAAATCTTGAATACCCTCTTAACGACGGTGTGGTTTTTGTTCGTCATCAACGCCTTCAACTATAGTGATAATATGGATGGTATTTCGTCCATGATTGCGCTGGTCGCCGGGGCGTTCTTCATGGTTATCACGGTCATTACTCAGCAGTATCTCCTTGCGGCATTAGCTGCTGCTATCGCCGGGACTTCATTCGGCTTTTTGCGTTATAACCTGTTCGAGATGGAACGCAAAATCTTCATGGGTGATGTTGGCACGCTGTTCATGGGGTTCCTCTTAGCTGTAGTCGGTCTCAAAATCTCGTTTGAGGTCGAAAGCCCCTGGGTGACATGGCCCGTGCCTGTGTTGGTACTGGGCGTGCCCATTTTTGATACGGGCATGGCCTATATTTCCCGTGTGCGGCGTGGTGTCAGCTTTTTGCAGGGTGGAACTGATCATCTTTCACATCGGCTCAATCGGCTAGGATTCGGACGTTACGGAACAGCCTTTGCTATTGGTTTAATGGGTGGTTGTCTTGGTTGTATTGCGTTGATTGTTATGCATAGCTCATTAGAAGACTCACTAGCAGCACAGATCTTGGTAGCAGCCAGCGCGGTCTATATCCTTTATCGCTTAGAGTTCGCCGTCCCCTATGAATTTATCACGGGCTTTCCGCATCCTGATGAATTGGAACAGCCCACAGCCAAAGAATCAGACTAACCCACCTTTGCTCTCCAGTCTGATCAAGTTCGCCATCCAGGATCATGGCGATTTTGCAGCATTTATTTATGAAGACGAACATGCTATGCTTTGTTGGCCAAATCAAACCACCAATTGAGGAGCATTGACTCATGTTGAAAACACATACCTGTGGCGAGTTACGAAAAGCACATGCTGGGCAAGAAATTACGCTGGCCGGATGGGTTAATCGTCGCCGAGATCAGGGTGGTTTGATCTTCATTGATTTGCGAGATCGTTGGGGTATTACACAAGTCGTTGCAGATGCTGCCGTATCAGAAGCCGCGCACGCTGCCGCCAGTGATGCACGCAATGAATATGTTCTACAAATCAAGGGAGCCGTGCGGATTCGCCCTGAAGGTACGGAGAATCCCGAAATTGAAACGGGTGAGATTGATGTTGTCGCCGATAACATCGTAGTACTGAACATCGCCAGGACGCCACCGATCTATATCAACCAAGACGGCAACGAACGTGAAGTTGAGCGGATGCGGTATCGCTATCTGGATTTGCGGCGCCCGCACATGCAGTACAACATCATCACACGGCATAAATTGGTGAAATTCATCAGGGACTACCTAGATAGCGAAGGTTTTATCGAAATCGAGACCCCGATCTTGTTCAAAACAACGCCGGAAGGCGCACGAGACTTTCTTGTCCCCAGCCGCTTGCAGCCAGGAAAGTTCTATGCCTTGCCCCAAAGTCCACAGCAACTCAAGCAGTTGTTGATGGTGGCAGGCTATGAAAGATATTTCCAGATTGCACGGTGCTTCCGTGATGAGGACTTGCGGGGGGAACGTCAGCCCGAATTCACACAGCTTGATCTGGAAATGAGCTTCGTTGAGCGCGAGGACGTAATGGCGCTCAATGAACAAATGGCGCTGGCCTTGTGTGAAGCAGTTGTGCCCACTATGAAAATCCAAGAACGCCCATTCCCGCGCATAACCTATCAGGAAGCGATGGAGAAATATGGTTCTGATAAACCAGACATCCGATACGGGATGGAAGCGATTGATGTCAGCCAGATCGCGGGCAAGAGTGGCTTCACGATATTCAACAAGAACGTGAAGGATGGCAAGCCCGTCAAGGTGATTTGTGCGCCAGGACTGCTGCGAGATCGTGCCAACCCAAAGAAAGCCATGAGTAACGAACGCCTGAAAAAGCTTATGCGCTCACTTGAAGATAAGATTAAACAGGCGACCAAAGGCAAAGGGCTGGCCTGGATGGCGTTGCCGTTGGATGAAGAAGCCGAAGTTCGGGGGCCAATCGGTAAGTTCTTCACTGTTGAGCAAAAGCTGGAACTGTTCGAGGCAACCGGCGCAGAGCCAGGAGACATTCTGCTGTTTACGTCGGACGAGCGCGAAATTGTCTATGATGTGGTTGATGTGCTACGACGTCATTTGGCAAAAGAGCTTGAACTGGCAAACCCCAATGAACTGGCATTTTGCTGGGTGATTGATTTCCCGATGTTCCATTGGAACGAAGACGAGAAGCGTTGGGACCCCTCCCAGCATATGTTCACTATGCCCATGCCAGAAGACGTACCCCTGCTTGATTCCACACCGGAAAAGGCACGCGGTTCTCAGTATGATATGGTGTGCAATGGTTATGAGGTAGCTGGGGGCAGTATCCGTATCCATAGCCGTGAAATCCAAGAAAAAATCTTCCCCCTCATTAACCAGACGATGGAACACGCGATGGAGCAGTTCGGCCACATGTTGGAAGCATTTGAGTATGGCGCGCCGCCGCATGGCGGAATCGCCTGGGGGATTGATCGCTGGGCCATGATCTTTGCCGGTGCGCCCAATATCCGTGAGGTCATTGCCTTCCCAAAGACGCAGACAGGTTCCGATGTCATGGCACATGCACCCTCAGCCGCCATGCCAGAACAACTCCAAGAACTGGGCATTGCCGTTATGGTTGAAGACACAGATGAGAACGAGACCAAACACGGCAGTGCTGCCGACTAAACAACAATGACAGGGCGTTTAATTTATGAACGTCCTTTTTTTCTATAACGAAAGGGAGCAATTTGCCTAACACCGAGGATTTAGGAATTGCCCATACGCATAGCATAGTTGCAGAAATGGGATATTTCTTTCGAGAGCAGTCTAAACATGATTTTGGAATAGATGCTCATATTGAGATTGCCAATGATGCAGGCAAAGGTATGGGGCGTAATCTTGCTTTACAGATCAGAAGTGGTAAAAGCTATATTAAGATTGATATAAATGGGAATATAGTTCACAACACTACTCAAAGGCATATTACATACTGGGCAGAACATTCTCTACCAGTGTTGTTGGTCATTTATGACCCTGACCAACGTTCGGCATGGTGGTGCGATGTTAAAGCTTATATCAGCAGGCATCCAAGAATGCTCAAACACAAACCGTATGTTATTCGAATTCCACAGTCTCAGATATTGAATGCTAATTCTAAAGAGCAATTTAGGCAAATTGCTGAAGTTCCTACACACAGTCTAACCCTTGATCATTCTCATTTCACTACGGTCTCCGTTTACGATATTTCTACTGCTGCAGCGAAGAGATATAGGGCTGAAATTCTGGTGGGTAATCATGTCAACACCGATATAGTCCGTCTCGCCATATATCAGGCAACACAGCACTTCAAAGGCGTTGTGGAGCATAGCTCTCTTCACCGCGAGCAGCAGTGGGGAAATCAAGAACCTCACCTAATAACACTGTTTGTATACAAGGACCTTGATGATCTAGCCCATACTAATTGGGTGGCACGATCTCTCTGGCGTGACGCTAAAAGTGAAGCAGCGAAGTTAGTCAAGCTATATAAGGAGCATGATTGTGTCGAGGACATCAAAATTCAATTTGCCGACATAAGTCAGCACCAAGCCTGGAAAGCTCAGGTCGAAAAACGTGTAACTTCTAAAACCCAGTTTATCAGGGAAGTCGATAAATGGATTGTTGAGGCAGACCTTTTGATTGAGAAAGCACAACAGTTGGTGGATCAACTCGACACTTCAGCTATTGATGTTACTATTTTTGAGAGTGAAATGATTGCACTGGCAGAACAATATTTGAGTATTAATTTTAATTATGATAAAAATATAGCTGGTCCTGCCGAATGCCGTGATGCTGAGGAGCGTTATTTGGCGACTATTGGCTCCGGTGGAAATGTGTTTATTGCCTTTACTTCAGGTAGTTTGGAGACTTGGAAAGATAAAAACCAAAGGCTTTATTTGGTAAGAAGTTACCTGGACCAGTATACAGAGGATCGGAGCATGCTGAGGTTCGAGATGCAGAAATTGACAATGTAGACAATCAGGTTTTAATCGATAGCTTTACATAGCCAAATCGGACAGTAGTGAACGATTTTCTGTTTCGTACCTATAACCACCAAGAATCGAAGATTCTGATTGCTCATTTTTGTCTTCATGAAACCGAATCGTCAATGGCTGTAACTAAGCCAAATGAAATCATGCAGGGACACAGTAGTCGACTTGCCCCTGCATCTTATAACTCATGTCGTGAGCAACAAATCGCCTTCAGTGTCTTTTTCGGCCAGTGCGCCGCGCAGTTCAAACACTTGATCGCGTAAAGCGGCCGCCTTCTCAAATTCGAGCGCCTGCGCTGCCGCTTTCATCTCTTTTTCGAGTTCCTTAATCATCTTGTGTAAATCAGAGGTAGACACAGCCGCCAGGTCCATATCTTTGGTGTCGAGGCTGTCATCTTCGTCAACCATCGCCCGGACACGATCCGTCAGGTCACGCACCTCTTTGATGATGCTGGCTGGCGTGATGTCGTGTTCCTCGTTATAGCTGGACTGAATCTTGCGGCGGCGTTCGGTTTCGTCCATCGCTCGCTGCATCGAGTGAGTGATGGTGTTGGCGTACATAATCACGAGACCCTCTATATGACGGGCGGCGCGTCCGATGATCTGCACCAGGGCGGTTTCTGAACGCAGGAAGCCTTCTTTGTCGGCATCCAGAATAGCAACCAACGAAACTTCTGGTAGGTCGATGCCTTCACGGAGCAGATTGATGCCCACAACTACATCGTAAACGCCAAGCCGTAGATCCCGCAGAATTTCGACACGCTCAATGGTGTCAATTTCGGCATGGAGGTACTGGCCTTTGATACCCATCTCATTGAGATAACCTGCCAGTTCTTCCGCCATGCGCTGGGTCAGTGTGGTGATGATCGCCCGCTGACCTAACTTGACGCGGCGTGCTACCTCCTGAAGTAGATCATCAATTTGACCCTCAACAGGACGAACCACTACCTTCGGATCAAGAATCCCGGTCGGACGAATGACCTGTTGCACCACATCTTCCGAAACTTCATGTTCATAGGGGCCGGGGGTCGCTGAGGTGTATATAACCTGATTGACACGCTCTTGGAACTCGTCAAACTGAAGCGGGCGATTGTCCATCGCACTCGGCAGACGGAACCCGAACTCGACCAACGTTTCTTTGCGCGAACGATCCCCTTTGTACATCCCACGTACCTGGGGAATGGTCATGTGGCTTTCGTCAATGACGAGCAGGTAGTCATCTGGGAAGTAATCGAGCAGGGTGTGGGGTGGGCTTCCGGTTGTCCGTTGGTCGAGATGGCGCGAGTAGTTTTCGATACCAGAACAGTATCCCACCTCGCGCAACATCTCCAAATCATAGCGGGTACGTTGCTCGATGCGTTGCGCTTCCACCCATTTTTCTTTCTGCTTGAAGTATTCGGCTTGCTCCCCCAGTTCCTGTTCAATGTCATGCAGCGCTTTTCTTTGCTTCTCTTCATCAGTGACGAACTGCTTCGCTGGGAAGATGGTAATCTCCGGGAACTCTTCGATGATTTCCCCTGTGAGGGGATCAAACTCGCTGATTCGTTCAATCTCGTCACCAAACATGGCAACACGAAAAGCAGTCTCGGCATAAGCAGGAAAGATTTCCAGCGTATCGCCACGCACACGAAACGTCCCACGATGCAAGTCCATATCGTTACGTGAATACTGAATCGTCACCAGTTTACGCAGGATCATGTCCCGGCGCAGGTTCACCTCGCCAACTTTGAGCTCAACCATCGACTTTGCCCACGCTTGGGGATCGCCGATACCATAGATGCAGGAGACAGACGCAACGATAATCACATCCCGGCGCGATAGCAATGAGGCCGAGGACGATAGCCGCAAACGGTCAATGTGTTCGTTGATCTCGGTCTGCTTCTCAATGTGCAGATCATGACGCGGGATGTAGGCTTCTGGCTGATAATAGTCATAGTAGCTGACAAAGTATTCAACGGCGTTGCGCGGGAAGAACTCTTTGAACTCGGCATAAAGTTGGGCCGCCAACGTCTTGTTATGCGCGAGAACGAGTGTTGGCTTTTGAACCTGTTGGATAACGTGTCCAATCGAGAACGTTTTGCCGGTGCCCGTCGCGCCGAGCAGCGTCTGATGTTTGAGACCCTGGTTGAGGCCGTTTACAAGCTGATCAATAGCATGAGGCTGATCGCCGGTGGGTTGGAAGTCGGAAACGAGTTCAAACTGCGGCATGACTACTCCTTTTACAGAACGTCAGTTCGATAGAGGATTTGCCATTATAGCGCCAAACTGCCAGGGTAGGTAGGGCAACTTTGGATGGGGAGGGCTGAATTTCGGGGATAGAACTTGACAGTTTGGGTAAGCCCTGTCTGAATACAGAACACACGCTCACCCCATACCACCGTTTTTCAGGTAAACTGAGTACACTGAGGTTGAACCTGTATGATTCTGCTCTTTACCAACCCACTCAACGCCCGTTTTTGTTGCCATTTGCAGCAATTTCTTGCCGGTTCTCCCCCGTTTTCCCGAAAGGGATGATTCCGCCCCACAATCTCACCCCTGATCGCCAACCACCACACCCAACGTGACGGTCATGCGATTCATCACTGCTTTTGGATGAGCGCTGGATGAGTGAGAGGTAATCTGAGTTTCACAAATTTCTTCTGAAAAGCAAATTGTGAGAGGGAGTTTATTGGAATGACAGGGCGACTTTCACGGTTTGATTGGATTGCATTATTGGTTGGTGCAGGCATTGTCTTTTACATCATTGGCGCTCAGTCAGGGTTGACCGAGATGATCTTCGGATACTCGACTGGAAACTCATCCTGTGATCGTCCGTTTGAAGGGGAAGGTCGGCTGGGTTTTAAGACGAGTTATTGGGACAGAACGGACTTTTGCTTGCGCACCGTGTCGTTTCGAGAGATCAGATCAGGTGGTGTGCCGCCCGATGGCATCCCACCGATTGACTTCCCACAGTTTGAATCGGTTGAAGAAGCTTATTCCTGGATGGTAGATCAGTCGCCCGTGATCGCTGTGGAGGTGAATGGTGAAGCCCGAGCCTATCCACTGGCCATCTTGACGCAGCATGAAATCGTCAACGATGAAATTGGTGGCGAACCCATTGCGGTGACATTCTGCCCTTTATGTAATAGTTCAATTGTGTTCAAACGCATGGTCAATGGGGATGTACTGCGCTTTGGCGTATCCGGCAATTTACGGAACAGTGATTTGATAATGTGGGATGATCTGACCGAAAGCTGGTGGCAGCAGTTTACGGGTGAGGCGATCGTTGGGGTCTATGCCAAGACAAAGCTTGAGGTTGTGCCATCACAAGTGGTCGGGCTGGGGGCGTTCGCCGAGCAATACCCGGACGGTAGGGTGTTAAGCCGGAACACAGGCTATGGTCGGAGCTATGGTCAGAATCCCTATGTTGGCTATGACACCTCAACGGGTGATCCATTCTTGTTTTCAGGTGAAGTCGATGGACGACTGCCCGCCACCGAGCGTGTTCTGGCAGGCATTATTGATGCACAAGCGATAGCTTACCCCTTCCGGGAATTGCGCCAGTTGGGTGTGGTCAATGATACCGTTGGAGATCAAGAGGTCGTTGCCTTCTGGCAGCCAGGCAAAACCAGCGCACTTGATCGATCATCTATTGATGAATCAACAGATGTGGGCATGGCGGCCTTGTATCGCCGCGAGTTGAAAGGCCAACCCCTCACATTTGTGCTGGAAGAAGGCCTTATCCGGGATGAAGAAACCAACAGTACCTGGAATGTGTTCGGAACCGCAATTGCAGGCGCACTCGAAGGGAGTCAACTCCAGCGGGAGGTCGCCGCACCTCACTTCTGGTTTGCATGGGCAGCCTTCAGGCCAGAAACGGAGGTGTTCAGTAGAAAATAAGAGCCTCTCTAACCCAGAGAGGCTCATTGTATTTCTACCTCAGCCAAAACGACAAAATATTCGACCAGCCAGATAGCCCCTCGTCCTTGATGTCGTCGTCGGTTCGGACCGCCCAAGTCCAACGCCCGGTTTCGCTGTCAGTCACGGCCACCGAGATCAAGCAGATGCGGAACTCTGGATCAGGATAAGGCTCAGGGTCACAGGTGAGTTCGCCAAAATTGAAGGTGTTGATGACGTTTCTGCCAGAAGGACTGACAGCACCGAAGGTGACGGTATCGGCATCTTTGTCGATCTTGATCCTCCATTGGACATCGGTGCCGCGAATGAAGGCAGTCCCATTGGCAGGGGCAAGGGCAACCGGGACTTTGGGTGTCGGGTTGTTAAGCTGGAAAGAGGGAACGTTGGACCATTCAGACTCGCCCTCGCCGTTCTTGGTTTGATCCAACAGGTTTACGGCAAACTCTTTGGGGCCAAGGGCTATCTGTCCAAGACCCTACAGGATGATCTGCGGGAGGTCGGGGTTGACTTGATTACCGCCATCCGCCACAATATGAAACCGTAACTGATGCCCCTCCACGACAAGCTCTTGCTCAAACGGCGTTCGATTATTGAGACCATCCACGATCAATTGGAAAACATCTCGCAGATTGACCACACCCGGCATCGCAGCGTTGTCAATCTGATGGCGGGAATTGCCTATTGTCGGCGCGAGCGCAAGCCTTCTATCCAACTTGATCCCACCCAGATCGCCCTCTCGCCTCTTCTCTTCTTAATTCAGGATTGAGGTTAGTAGTAATTTGATTGATCTTTGTGTATGGTTTTGATTCGCAATCAACCCCCTAAGCCAGTATGCTCAGTGGTTATATTTTGAAAGCATGATCCTGTGAGGTAAAAATGATAACAGCGCAAACCATTGCTCATGTAGGGGCGAGACGTTTTGAACGACAACTGATTGAATTACTCCAAATCCCCAGTATCAGTACCCTGAACGATCATGCCATGGATGTTCAGCGGGCGGCTGAATGGCTTGTTGCGGACATGAAACAGATTGGCATGACGGCGGAAGTACATCAAGCTGAGGGCTTTCTGCCCCTGGTCTATGGTGAGTGGATGGGCGCGGGCGCGAATGCACCAACGATCTTGATCTATTGCCACTATGATGTGCAGCCTGCTGAGATGCGCGATGGCTGGGAAACGAATCCATTTGAACCAGTCGAAAAAGACGGCAAGATTTATGCGCGAGGCGCGGTGGATAGCAAGAGCCACGTCATGGCACAACTCAAGGCAATTGAGTCCGCGCTCAAAGCCGACGAACCGATGCCCATCAACGTCAAAGTGTTGTTTGAAGGTGAAGAAGAATCAGGCTCAGACCATATCTTTGGCTTTGTCCAGCAAAATCCGGATAAACTCAAAGCCGATGCGATTGTCGTCTCCGATGGCAGCCATCCACACCCCAATCAACCCATGCTAGAATATGCTATTCGCGGCATCATCACCGCAGAACTGCATGTCCAGGGGCCACGCCGCGATCTCCACAGCGGGCACTACGGTGGCACAGTCCATAATCCGATTCAGGCGTTGGCGGAAATCATCGCACAGTTACACGACGAAAATGGCACGGTTACTGTGCTAGGATTCTATGATGACGTGTTGCCACTGACCAACGAAGAACGGGAGGTGCTCTCAGAGCAGAAGCCCTGGGTTGATAAGGAATGGCATGAACTGACGGGGGCACCGCAGCCCTGGGGTGAAAGCGAGTATGACATCCACGAACGAATGGGAGCACGCCCCACACTGGAAATCAATGGGATTGAAGGCGGCTTCTACGATGCAGGTTTTAAGACGGTACTGCCTTCACGGGCAATGGCAAAGATAAGTTGCCGTCTTGTGCCTAATCAAGACCCACAGCGCATCTTCGACTTGCTGAAAGCCCACCTCTCCTTGATCACGCCTCCTACTGTTACAGCTGAGCTTATCAATCTGGAGATGGGAGCCTATGGCGTTTTGCTGGATCGGAAGGGGCCTGCAATCCAGGCGGCCATTGCTGCCTACGAAAAGGGCTGGGGCGTCAAGCCGATTTTCGCCCGTGAAGGTGGGAGTGTACCTGTTGTTGCCGAATTTCAGAAGCATCTGAGCGCACCCATTGTGATGATGCCCTTTGGCTACAAAGGCGGTGGGGCACACGGCCCGAATGAGTATGTGATTGTGGATATGTTCCACAAAGGCATTCAGACCATGCTCCATTTTTATCATGAATTTGCAGCGCTGCATCAGGGGTGATAGTAACCCTTCAGCATCTCATCCATCACCCAGCTTGTCCTGGCTCCACTGATTCCGCTGCTAGGACATTGGTCTTTGCCCCGGAGTTCGTCAACAATAGTTTGAATCAAGGGCTGCTGAATGTGCCTGGGGTTTTCGATAGGCAATGTGGTACTGCCCTTGGCTGTTTCCAGGATAATGGGCTCTTCATCAAATGTGCTGTATTCAATACGACCTTTGGTCCCGACAATTTCAGTTTTGTCCAGCGATTCATACGTGGCAAAGCACCAGTTTCCTGTGCCAAGAACGCCCGATTCAAACATAAAATTGCCACATACGATGTCTTCTGCTGGGTAGTTGCCTGCTTGATTCGCCGCAAATGCCTGGGCTTTAATGATTGGCCCCAAGGCAAAGTCGAGGAAATCCAGCATGTGGGAACCAAGATCAACGAACTTACCCCCACCTGCTATTTCAGGGATAACACGCCAAGGTAGATCACCAGCAGGATTGGTGTGGTCTGGGGAGTACAGGTTAATGTTAACGTAACGCACCGTGCCAATTGCGCCGGAATCAATAAGTTCTTTGATCTTATGGAAACGAGGCAAGCCGCGCCGATAGTAAGCCACAAACAACGGCACATCTGCTGCCTGACAAGCACCGATCATCTGTTGGCATTCGTTGTGATTGCGGGCCATTGGCTTCTCAACATAGACAGGTTTGCCAGCCTTGGCCGCTTGCCGTGTGTAGTCCAGATGTGAATCAGGTGGCGTAGCGATGTAGATGGCGTTCACCTCTGGATCGTTAATCAGAGCGTTGGCATCGTCATACCAACGAGAGACATGGTGGCGTTGGGCATAATTTTTTGCCAGATCGCCATTGCGTCGCATCACCGCGACAAGTTGTGATCCTTCTGCATCCTGTAAGCCGGGGCCACTCTTAACCTCTGTCACATTGCCAACGCCAATAATGCCCCATTTAATGTCGGTCATATTTGGTCACTTTCGTCAGGCGCAAAGATTTGACCGTGAACGAGACCGCCAATGGCTCCACCCCCGAACAAACCGACAAAGTAAGGAATGACATAGCCCAGGTCTCCGGCGGTGATGGCTGGGCCAAGTGTGCGGGCTGGGTTGAGTGAGGCGCCAGTGAATGGCCCACCTGCCAGAATACAACCTGCCAGTGTAAAGCCAATCGCCACACCTGCCAGATTACCCGCTTTGCCATAGACAGCAGCCTGATAGACTGTGCTGACCAGGAAGAAGGTTAGGATGGCCTCGAAAATCGATGCACTGATCACGTTGTCAGCGGTGAGCGAGCCAGTGGTTGCGCCGTAGTTAAAGGCCTCTACCGAGCCAAACATCGCTTCCCGCACCGATTCGGGGATTAGCGCTACGATGATAAATGCTGCGATGATGCCGCCGATGAACTGTGCTGCCATGAAAACGCCAGCCTTCATCGCGTCGATTTTCCCACCGACTAGCAGGCCAGTGGTGACAGCTGGATTGAGTTGTGCACCGGAGATGTGGCCATACATATAGATGATGCCAGTGAGAATCAAACCATGTGCCAATGCCGGAACCACCACGCCGAACAGAGGCGCAACCACCACTGCCAAGCCCCCGATGAAGACCAGGACAAATGTGCCGATCATCTCGGCAAGACTTTCTTTCATTAAGTTTTCGTTCATTAAAAGTATCCTTTTGTAGGATAAACCCGCAAAGATTATAACGCAATCTGGTACATTAGGGGACAATGACTGATCCAAATGCAAGGCGATTGTTCTGCAGAACTCCCGCAATGGGCATCCTACGCCATCGAATGACTGGCTTCGCCTCTGGATCGATTGGTGACAGAGTGATTATCTAGCGAAAAGGTGATAATAGCCCTGTGACTGCTATCACACAAAAGTACAGTGAAATGAAACTCCAGACAAAGCTGTTAAGGCCCATTATAAAAGCACAACAAATATGAAAAACTGATCCGATTAGTAAGACAAAAAAGAGCAACCAGGTTGGCCCAAAAATCAGCAGAGGAAATAAGCATTCGAACATGATAACCCCCCAACTTACTAGGAGTGAAAGTAGAGGATATCGCGTAAGTAACACTACAACCCCTGGCGCACCATGGCTGAATGTAGAAAGAAGGGCGGGCAACGCCTTGCCACTGCGCCAAAGGGGGGAAGACAGCTTAGCAATTCCAGCTGTTGTATAAGACAAGCTGATTTGTGCGACAATAAAAAACCCAGCAACAGCAATGCGATTGTCGGATGCATAGGGTAAGGCGGCTATACAAGCAGCAACTAGGGTGATAGTTGTCATCTGTTCTGCACCATCGCCACCTATGCGTCGTCGTAACCGCACAGCAATTGCAGAAAGGAGGGCAACAAGCAACATCAGTCGCCCTAAGGGCGAAAACGGGCCAAGGATAACGATTGTGATAGAAGCGACAATTTGAATTCTTAGAAGAATGCCTAGGTACTTATCGACTATATGAAGTAAGGTTGGATATCGAAGGATCGGAAATGCAGTGCCAATGCTAAAAACACCTTGATGCGTAAAATGGTGTTTCAAAGAGTACAATTCCATGCTGGATATAGCTAAACCACAGCAAGCAAGGCGCACTGTTAGATCCAACGCGCTATATAGGGTTAGATTCGACACGATGAAGCTCCGATAAAAATTTAATTTCGATGTGACGACCTTCCTTAAATCCCTGCGTAACGACAATGGCGAATTGTCTATAATGATCTGTACCCTCTAGAGGAGATTGTGACATAACTAAGTTCAGTAAACTGAGGTACGAGCTTGAAAACATCACCATAGTTTTATCACCATTGCTATTGTATATAGCGCGATACAGCCCATAGGTTAAATCACTCAGTGCTTTAGTGGGATATCGCGAAGGATGCCATATCCAGCGTAAATACCAGTTGCCACTTAGGGTAACGATTTCTTGCCAGGGGCTAGGCTGATCTTGTATCCAGGCACGGTAAACAAGATGAAAATCGTGTTTTCCTGGATTAGGTGCGAAAAAAGACCAATTGGGTAGAAAGTTGAAAATATCAAACCGAATAAAAAACTTCCACCAGTCAAACCGAAATTGGTGGATAATGCTAGCGACAAACCATATAAAAAGGATACTAATTGCTACAATCGTCCACAAAGTTTCCATGTATGAATTGGACATTTATGGCTCCCACAATGAGCATTTTAATCATGATTTTAGGAACTTTCAATTGCTCTCACTTGAGAGCAAGCGTACCGCCTCGTCCCGCATTTCTATGAGCTGCCTTAATGTAGGTGAAACTTCAAGCTGTGAAGCCAAATCTTTTATTTGTTGGATAATAACTTGGTCATCTTCATTGAAGACAAATGCCCCATGACGAGCTTCCCACATTGCTTCAGCAAGCTCCGCGTGTGCTTCTGCCTGGTCTAGATCATGCAATACCTCATCATCAAAGGATAGACCTCTCTCTTGTGCAGCCTTAATCAAAACATCTAGGTTCAATATTTCAAGTGGGGTGAGCTTAGAATTTTGTTCCATCTGTCTGTAATACCTATATAAACTAATATAAAACTATATCTGATTTTTACAATTATGTCAATTAACGAAATGCAGGGGCCAGGGCGATTGCGCCAAATTCGATTTTGGGTTCTTAAAAGGTCATTATACATCACAAGTGACCACTCGTAACTACTATGATGTCTCTTGTGATCTGCAGAGAGCTATCTTGATACGAACTTTCATTTTGATGTGATTGCCCTGATGCAGGGGCATACAAAATTGTGAGTGGATGGATACAGCATGTGGGTGGAATGGTCCCTTTGTTGCCGCCGCAGAAGAAAAAAAGGTGGCGGCAATGCGGAAAACCGGCAGGAGAATCGGTGGGACGTGCTGGGAAATGGCGAGACATGGTAGCAAAAGCGGTCTCCAAAACAGTTGATGTAGCCTTAGTTTAATTGAAAAAAGTTGATTTGGGAGAACACATTGCAGAACGTATGTTCTGTGTTCAGGCACTCCCAATGCAGGGTAATTGTACCTTGATTGCTAGTTGATCACAGATGTCTCGTTAGAATGAGTTAACGAAAAGCCATCTTGACGAGGGGATCATGATGAACGCCGATGTTATTGTAACGATGTATGTGGCGATTGATGATATGTTGTGGGCCATGAATATTCAGGATGGCAGTGGTGGCTGCCCAGCAGTTTCATCATGAGCGTGCCTTGAGTGTGTCCCATTTTAATCGTTGGCTGCGCGCCCTCAAAGAGGTATTTAGTCATGTGTTGCGTGGTCGGCCTGATAACCTCATGCAGTTTGATCTTTACACCAAACCGGACCAATGTTATAACTGGCTATACCTGCTATGTTTGTGATGGCGTGACACCGTTTGGGGCCAACACCCACAAAACGGGAATCGCCATCTGGCGTTGAAGTGATAGGCCAGAGCCAAGACTGATACGTCGGGAGGATTCCCACCTGCGAAAGCAGGCCCAAAAACTACAGCGACACACGGCATAGCGGGATATGTCACTGTGCATAAGATTCCCCCAGCACATCCACCATTAACTGGCTAAGCCTGGCATTATTTGGAATCAAGACCTGGGCACCGCTGTTGGTGGTGTGGCTAATCATGTATTGAAACCCAATCACACCCGTTTTGATGTTCTCATCGGTGATGTCTTTCAGATACAACGCCAGTTGAATCATTTGTTCCAGATTGAGGCTGGTTTCGACATTTTCTTGCAGCGATTCGAGTAAGATTGGGGCTTTAAGAATGAGTTGTGGCAACATATCCAACTGGAGGATGCGGTCCCGGATGGCGAAGAGAACGTGCTGCTGCCGGCCTGCCCGATCAATGTCGTTGCTACTATGTCTGGTACGTGCGAATTTAAGCGCCATTTCCCCATATAGATGATGGGTTCCGGCCTCCAAGTGGAAGGGGTCATAGCCGTAAAACATATCGGGATATCGCCAATCGTGGATGGTGGTTTCATTGACTATAGTGATGCCACCAATGGCATCAATGAACTCGATGACAGCTTGAAAATCGACCACAACAAACTCATGAACATGGAGACCGAGGTTGTATTGGACGGTTTGCATGGCGAGTTCTGGTCCACCAAACACCATCGCGGCGTTCACGCGCTGGCGCTCACGATAACCAGGGACAACGACGTACATGTCCCGTGGGATACTCAAAATGCCGACTTGGTTCGTTACAGGGTCAATACTAATGAGAATCATAGTGTCGGTGCGGTAATTCAGACCCGTATGCCCCGGACGACGATCTAAACCCATTGCCAACACTGTCAGACGGGATTGCCCATCCCAGGATTGTAACCTTAAACTGGAGCCATCATCAAGCGTAATGGTATTGCCTATTTTGACCGCGTTCGGATCAGATCGTAGGCTTATGGCTGTTGGCAAGGCTGAGTGATTGATAGACGCAGTAGGCAAAATATCGGTGTCGCTTGCGGATGATCGGACGATGACAAAGATAATCAGCCCAAGCATGCCTATGACGCTCAATAAGGCGACTGCGATAATAACCCAGGCCCATTCGCCGTCGCTGCTATTCCCGCGAGCACGGCGTCTGCGGGCGCGTTCCCGGGCTGCTGATTCGCTCGTGAGTGAGGGTGGTGGAGGCGGTGTCGTCGACCTAGGAAAGTAAGCTGGGGCTGTCACCTTTGCAGGTGAGGGAACCACGTTACCGCTGGCAACGGTTTCGCCGTATTCGGGGTCTTGCGGAACCGGGGCGCTTTTTAGAGTCTGGTCTGGATCATAACTTTCGGGATCGAATGTCTTGGGTGTATTTTCGTCAGTCATCAGCTGCTATAATCTAGTAATCACATCAACAGTATAAGCATGTGAGGAATATGCGTCAATATCGTCTGATAGTCGATCATCCGACCTCTGGCCCTTATAATATGGCAATTGACGAAGCGATTATGAACAGCGTTGGGACGGGGGATAGTCCACCGACCTTGCGACTGTATGAATGGAAGCCAGCTTGTTTGTCCTTGGGATATGGGCAATCCTGGCAAGACGTAGATTTTGATGCTATTGTTGCCCATGATTGGGACATTGTGCGACGTCCAACCGGGGGGCGGGCTATCTTTCACACCGATGAATTAACCTACAGCTTGTCGCTTCCTCCCGGTCATCCTCTGGCAGCCGGGACAATCGTCGATAGTTACCGTCGCATTAGTCAGGCGTTGTTGGCGGGGATCAATAGGCTTGGGGCACAGACCCAGGCCGATAAACGAGCGAATACAGACCAAGCCATCGGGCCAGTCTGTTTCGAGACACCTTCGCACTATGAAATCACAACTCAGGACGGACGTAAGCTGATCGGCAGTGCCCAATTGCGGCGCCGACAGTTTATGTTGCAGCATGGCACGCTACCCCTCTATGGCGACCTTGCCCAGATTTGCGATGCCTTGGCCTTTGAAGGCGAGATACAGCGGGAACTGGCAAAGGCCAATGTGCGGCGGCGGGCGGTGACTTTGGCCGAGGCGCTAGGGGGGATGACCGTTACCTGGGAGATGGCTGCTGAGGCGATTGTGCAGGGCTTTGAGCAGACATTTGACATCAAATTCTTTAAAAACACCTTAACCCCAGTTGAGATTTCCGAAACGGAACGATTAGCACAAGAAGTCTATAACACAGAAGCCCATATCTTGCGGCGGTGATATAATAAGCTGGAGTAGCGTGGAGAGAGATCGCGTCATGGTTGCACAGCCCCCAAAAACTCGTATCAGGGCCGATGCCTATTACCAATTGCCAGAGTATGAAGCAAACGATTTGATCCAACTCATTGATGGCGAGGTTGTTGTTAGTATGGCTCCTACTCCCAATCATCAAATTATATCAGGCGAAATTTCTTACTTACTAAAAACAGTTGAGCGACAAAAGGGAGGATATTCATTCTATTCACCTATCGAGGTATTCCTGGATGAATACAATATCTTTGAGCCAGATCTCCTTTATCTTGTACCAAATAGTGGCTGCATCGTCACCGACAAGCGTTTAGAAGGTCCACCTAATCTGGTCGTGGAGATTCTTTCACCGAGTACGGCGACCTATGATAAACGGGAGAAATATGAGGCATATGAAAAGCATGGTGTGGGCGAATATTGGATTGTTGATCCTGTTCACCAGATCATTGAAGTCTGGGTGTTAAGCAACAGTCAATTTATTCGATTGGGTGTCTTTGGACAAACAGATACATTTAAATCGAAGGTTCTCCAAGAAACAATAGACTTGAATTTGATTTTCAAGCAATAAGTAGTCAGACTCAGATCATGAGGGGGTGGAATGGTAGAGTCATCCAAGACCCTTATCAGCGAAGCTGAATACAGAGTATGAAGCAAACGATTTGATCCAACTCATTGATGGCGAGGTTGGCTCCTAGTCTTCGACATCAAGAAGTTGTAGAGAAATCCTCTCTGTTTTCCCAAAACCCAACTGTGTTTTGGAAGAAATGCGGGTGGCCGGCCCTCCTGATCTAGTTGTGGAAGTTCTGTCACCCAGGCGTATGAACGGCATACAGTAAAAGAATTCAGAATGATAATTTTGAGTCATCAACATTGGATGAAATAGTCAAAATCGGGGTGAATTTCGTGGACACAGACTGCACCTTGAAGGCGTGCGTGTGCAGATACTTTTGAAAGCGGGCTGCAACATCTGTGGGATCATCACTATCCAGATTAGGGGCGTGGTTGATGTAGTTGTTTCCAACATCATGTCTGCCCTTCAGCCATTGATGAACATCATTGTATGCTAACTGGACAGCGGTTGTGAACTGAAAGATTGTCACAGGTAGCACATCCCAATTCTATAGGAACACATAGGCTTAGGGCCAATTATGTCATAGGTGAAAATTCCCGCCAGTCTATATACCCCGTTTTTCCCGTGTTGCCCGCTATTGCAGCAAACTTTTTTGTTTGTCGCCGCCGCAACAAAGGGACGATTTTGCCCCCAATCTCACCTGGAATCGCCCACCCCGCACCCCGCCTCGTGCCCAAACGTTCTGGGTCAGCCTGGAACCCCTCAGCAGATCATGCGCCAGCCACAAGCAACTGGCGCACAAAAATGCTTACGATCCCGATTCCGCCACCGTAAACCTAATCGTCAATGGCCTCCCCGCCTCACCTTGCCCATCCGCCTCAGTGTAAGGTGTCGCCCTCAACCTATACGTCCCCGGCTCAGCCAGCCAAGCATGATAATCGCCGTTGTCATCGCCCTTCAACGCATAAGCGTCCTCGTTCTCTACCTTGAAGCGCGGCTCCTCATTCAGCCCAAACACCACACTCCCCACAATCGGCGGCTCCGTCTCCACCCGGATGGTAATCGTCTCCTCAGTGATCATATCCCCGTCAGCCAGCGGCCGGATGTCCTCATCCCCATCCGCATCCACCAACACGAACCCAGTGACAGCCTGAAGACGAGCACTCACAGGATTTGCTACGGTTTGGAGTGCATCATCGATTGTTGTATAAGCCAGCCGACGGGTGTCTGGACTGAAGGCTGCGGCATGGATGGGATGTCCTAAACTGGATTGGGCGAGTTGCTCCCCACTGGTTGCATCCCACCGATTGACAGTCCCATCGCCACTCACAGCCAAGACAGATTGCCCATCAGGACTGAAACGCACATCCCGCACCCACGAAAGTGTCGTATCAGCGACATCACGCCTGTCAGGTGCAGAATGGGAGTTGACAGCAAATTGGTGGATAATTTGAAGTGTGTCCGCATCCCAGATCGTCACCAGCCCGTTGATACTGCCTGTAACAATCTTTGTGCCATCCCGACTCCAATCCAGGACGTACATCTCATTGGTACAGCAAAATGTCCAAGGTGATCGGTTGAGAAGCTTGAAGGAATCGCCATCTCTCTTACTTATGGCCAATGAGCTTGAGAGAACTAAACTTGATCCGTCCGGGCTAAATGAGGATGCTACACTAGTACCAGCTTGGTTTGTACTTACCATACTACCTGTTTGCATATCCCACGCAAACAAGCTGAGGCTCTGATCATAGCCAAAACTGATGATTTGACTATTGTCGGGTTTCCAAACAACGTTGGTGACGGCTTCATTGTGGCCTGCCAAAGTGTATTGAAGTGTCCAATCTGAAGTGTCCCATATTCTGATAGTTTGGTCATAACTCGGTGTCGCAATCATTCCACCGTCAGGACTCCACTTAGTCATAGGAATAAAATCAGTATGCCCAACTAATGTCGTGATAACCTGATAGGTTATAATATCTCTAATCTCAACAATATTGTTGACAACTACTGCAACTTTCGTACCGTCAGGACTCCAACTTGGTGGGACATAGTAATCGAAAGGCTCTTGTGCCTCAGTGCCCCAAATTGTTCCCAACAAGGCGCAAATAACCAGCAAGAACAGAGTAGAAAACTCGCTTAGGTGCTTCATATCATCTCCATTTTCAATCATTTGATAATTAAGGCACAAGCCCACCAATTAACTGATAAATATCCAAATACCTGATATCGCCCGGTAGGCTTGGATCAGCTGTACCTGGTATCCCAGTACTGCTAGCAACGAAGCTTGGATGAGGAGTGGCACTCCACTCTGCATTTAGGAAACCTGGTCCAGACCAATGCCCTGGTGTCGGTCTGGGATTAGCATTGCATGGATTAGTTGGCTGCACACCCCCAGAATTGTTTAGACGATAGACCCAGTTCAAAAATAAATCCGCCGCAGCTTCAAGTGGTATGTTGGTTGAATTTTGTTGGAAGTTGGTTATTAATCTGACTGGTCCAAAACTACTTTGATATTGAGCTGGGCCAGTGCCCCAACCTCTTCGACCTCTCTCCCAACCTCTCTGAGTCTGACCAAGGATAACACCTTGATTACAATCATTTAGGGGTAGATTTAAATGGTTAGTCAATGCGTTACCTGTTCGATAATCAAACAAATGCCCCAACTCATGAACCACTGTGTATTGGCTCGCTGACAAGGTTCGGGTCGTTCCATCATACTGATCAATCAGATCGCCATTACAGATAACCGCAGCAGGCCGTCGAACAATGCCCACCAATCCCTCTTGAAATGATTTGCAGTAACCCTGGGAAATCTCAAGATACTCAAATGTCCCCGTTTGGCCCTTGGATGTGCCATGCTGATACGCATAGTTTGTGATTGTCACCGTTGCTAAACCCGGTTGATCGGTTCGAATGAACAAAATCTCCGTGCCACTGTTTTCCATCATGACTAGATTGAAAGCGTCTTCTGGTGTGGAAACAGTCGTCGCAAGATAGTTGAATGCGGTTCCAACTTGGGCTACGCCTGTTGTGATTGAGCCTCGCTCATATCCAGACCATGATTTCGTCCCATCATCAATCACATGGTATTTGTAAGCCGCAGGGGGTGCAGGAATGGCAATCGGTGCCCTGAAAGCACAGGCTGGGTTGGTGGTGATGGGGTTCTGGCTCAGTTCAGAGCCAAATGTCACCTGGCTGCCATACTGATTGACACCCGTCGGAACAGTTCGCCCGCTCCAGTAGTTCTCTCTGGCATCCACACGAGCACTGTTCTGGGTCGAGATTTCGTCTGTAGTGGGGTTGTCGAAAGTGCTGTGGCGGAGGGTGGCGCTGCCGTTGTTGTGGGCGAGCAAGGCACTAGCATAATCACGAACCTGAGTGGCGTGGTGGGTGTTGCCCTGGAAGAGGACACAACTGAGGGTGGCGGGGCCGCTCATTTGGATAGCGGCCCCGCCACCCGCTCGATTGTTCAGGAAGTGAGTGCGTTCAATGGTCAAAGTCCCGGTGCTCAAAATAGCCCCACCCCCATGCCGGGCGTGATTGCCCGTCATGACGCTGTCCTGCAAGGTCAGATGACCTGAGTTGCGCATCGCACCCCCATAGTTGATAGGCGGCTTGGCATTGCGCAAGGTCACATGGGACAGCAGCAACTGGCCTCCCACGCTGAACAGCCGATTAGCTCCCCCGCCGTCAAGCACACTCAAAGTAGCACCCCGTCCATAGATTTCAACGTGACCGGCGATGGACAACGTGTGGGTGAATTGGAAGGTGCCCACCTGGTCAGCCAGATAGATGGCGTAGGGCGTTGTGCTGGCATTGGCACAAGCGATGGCTTGATCGAGTTGGGTGAAGGTGGACACGACAACCGGACTGTTGGCCAAGTGATTAGGGCAAGGGGGCGCTTGGAGGAAGCTATCTGCCAGAGAGAAGGGCTGCATTGCACCAGGGGTTGGCGTTGGCACAGTCCCCAGCGTGGTCGTCAGCCCCGAAAGAGGGGCGGGAGCAACCGCCTCGGCATCATCAGGTTCATCAGGTGGCTCCTCCTGAGCTATTGTCCCCCAACCAAACGACAACAGGATCATCAACATAAAAGAGCGAGTACAAAGGCGTTTAATCATGACTTATTCCTAAATAACATAATATCATTAGTCACATTGTATAGAGTGAAACTGGTACATCAAGTCATCGTAGGGTAATCGTCAGGCAATCGTCGGTCAAGCGTAAGGTAAGGTATGGATCTGCCCCCTTGACAACAACACAGAACACACGTTCTGCGACACGTTCTCCCAAATCTACTTTATTCAACTAAACTGAGGCTGTATCAACGACTTGGAGACCGTTTTGACTGCCAGTTATTTGCCCATTTTCCCGGTTCTTCCGCCGTTTCTTGTCGTGTTCCTGCCCTGTATACACCCTCAACTGGAGGCGTGCCTGCTTTCAAACCCGGACCACACGTTCTCCCAATCACAGACACTCAAGCTGTATCGACGACTTGGAGACCGTTTTGACTGCCGATATTTTGCCATTTCCTGCCGGCTTTCCGCCGGTTCTCCGCCACTTCCCGCGGTTTTTGCCGCAATTTTCCCCGGTTTTCCGCCGGTTTTCCCTGGTTCTCCGCTTCCCCTCTTGCCGCCGTTTTTTCTTCCGCAGCGGCGGCAACAAAGGGACGATTTTGCCGCCCAATCTCACCACTGCTTTTTCACTTCGCATAGCCATAAGAAGAAAAACATGTTAGACTGCCAATTGAAGACTGTTTGTTCAAGGTTTGTCATCATGTCTGATCTTCGTCAAATGCCACTACCATTGGCCGATCAACCTCTGAATTCATCTGATGATATCAATCGCTACACACTCTTTGAACTCACAATCCCCTTATTTGCTCAACACCTGATCCAGGAAGGTAAATCAGATCATACCATCAAAGCCTTTCGTGCCGATTTGATGCTGGTTAGCGAACATCTCGGCGACACAATCCCAATCACCCAATTTACAACCGGGATACTCAATGACTTTCTGAACTGGTTAGAAAATGGACGCGATGTACCCTGTAGCCGCAAGTCCTATGCACGGCGCGTCACGACTCTCAAGGTCTATTTCAAATGGTTGCACGAATTGGGTGCGATTCCATATGATCCCGCTAAAGCAGTATTACAGCGTTCTGGCCCAGCCCCTTTATCCAATATATTGTCAATGTCACAGATACGAGATGCTGTCGAGTTTTCGCGATTGATACCCTACAAAAAAACACAAGAGATGGATACACGACCTGAGTTTTTGTTCCGGTTACTGTTGGATACAGGCATCAAAAAAAGCGAAGCTGCCCGCCTAACGACCCACGACTTTGATCGGCTTAATCCGCGTGTGCCCATCCTGACCATCCGCCACAAATCGCGTAATGTTTATAAAGAGCGTCGGATTGAACTTGATCCTGAACTTATCGCACTCTTAGATGCTTACCTGGAACAGTACAAACTAACCGAAACGACCTTTAATTGCACACCACGTAACCTAGAATACATTCTAACAGATATCGGCAAAGGTGCAGGTATCCCGTTTAAGTTGTCGTTTGAAGTCATGCGTTGGACATGTGCTGTGCGTGATTATCGCCTAGGGATGGATGACCAGACGAACCGTGAAAAGCTAGGCCTGAGCGAGGCAAGCTGGCAGGAAACAGGTAAGAAAATCCGTACATTGGCAGAAAAACTCGCAGCGAAATCCGCAGATAAAGCATAGTTGACCACAAGTAGAGGCAACATGCAGTGGGCTGTGATCAGACCCAGATAACAGTTTAACCCAATCTTGAGTCTCCTCGGTGACTAGTCGAGGTAAGTATCGGGCAGTAACGTTCACTAAGCGATCAGATAGGAATCGACTTGAATTTCCCTGACCAGCGCCATCAGCGACCATCGCCTAAACGCTCCCACACCAGTCAGCATTTCGCCATTGAGCAGGCACGGCGTTGCGGATAAGATGATTATCCCGAAATTCAAAATGCCGAACCTGATTGCTATCTTTACGGTTGGGCAACGAGTTTCCCTCCGGTTATTCATCCAACCGTAACTCCATAAAGTACCAATTGTGTCGATAGTCTGGTGGTATTTCGCTACCATCGTATTCGGGGATTATCTGGAAGCCAGCTGCTTGATAAAGTTGGTGAGCATCGTGCATGAATTTGGAACTGTCAAGACGGATAGTACGGTAGCCAGATTGTTTGCAATCTGCGATCAGTTGATCAACAAAAGCACGCCCTATACCCTGACCACGCGCTTTGGGTTGTACATACATGCGTTTGATCTCACTGATGTCATCCGTCAGTTTTTTCATGCTAGCACAACCGACCAACTCACCATTGATTTCAGCGACCAGCAGCCGACCACTAGGCGGCATAAATTTATCGATGGTTGCCATATCGTTTTCGATGGCTGATTGAACATCAAAGTCGATGTTGTAATGTTCGTTGAGTTGTCCGTTGGCCCAATGCAGGTATTCCCACCACAAGTCATAGACTTGCTGCTTATGCTTTTCGGTTTTGACCTGGAAGATATGCATGCATCCCTCATTCTGTATACCTCAACGTTACCTAGGATACCCGAAGCAACAAACCTTTGAGATAAGCTCCTTGGGGAAAGGTAAGGGCAACCGGGTGATCGTCGGATGGGCCCAGATGACGAATGATCTGGGCCTGTCTGCCGCTGTCGGCTAATGCACCGAAGACGATTTTTTGGAACAGATCAGGGTTGATAGCCCCTGAACAGGAGAAGGTCATCAGATAGCCGCCTGGTTTGACCACTTTGAAGGCGTTCAGGTTGAGGTCTTTATAGCCACGTGATGCCTGTTGGATTTGACGCTTGTTATGGGCGAACTTAGGCGGGTCAAGGATCACGATGTCCCATTGATTGCCCAATTCGGCTTGATCGCGCAGATATTCAAATACATCCGCCTGGATAAATTCGACTTTATCGCCGGGGAATTGGTTGAGCTTGTAGTTTTGTTCGGCGAGTTCCAGGGCGTCATGCGAAGAATCAACATTGGTCACATGCCCAGGTGAAGCTAATCCAAAAACGCCCGTATAACTAAACAAATTGAGTAGAGTCGTACCGGGTTCCAGGCCAAATGCCGAATCTAACAGTTCGTATAGAATCTGGTAGTTTTCCCTTTGATCCAGGTAGAAACCTGTTTTATGTCCCTTACGAACATCAACAAGGTAGGTGAGCTTTTCCATGGCTATCTGGATGTGGTCGGGTGGTTCAGCGCCCATTAAGACACCCGTCACATTTTCAAGACCTTCTTTGCCGCGGACTTCGACATCGCTGCGCTCGTAAACGCCTTTAACCGGGATATCCAGTTCTGAAAATATGTGTGTGAGATGCTGGGCCATCATTTCTTTATGTCTGTCGATGTGTAATGTCAATGCTTGTAGAACAAGCCAGTGGTTGTAGCGATCTACAATCAAACCAGGTATAAAGTCGTTTTCTGCATTGATGACACGGTATCCCCGCGCATAAGTCGTTTGCCGTTCTTGGTTATTGTAAGCTGAACGCCCATCAATCGCTCGTTTCAGCATTCTGTACCACCAGTCATCGTCAATTGGTTCATTCTTCCAGGTGAGGATACGCACTTGAATCTGCGATTTACGATTCCAGTAGCCGCGTGCCAGAAACTGACCATCTCTTGATTGGACGGTTACGATGTCGCCAGGGGTGGCACTAGCAATCGCGCCTGAGAATATCCAAGGGTGCTGCTGGAGAATGGGCTTTTCCCGGCCTGGTTTGATAGTGATGATGCCTTTGGACAAAGGGAAGTTCCTTTCTTAAGGTTTGACACGAAGAACGCAAAGGTAGGCAAAGGGTTAGAGTTTGTTTGCTATGCGACCTATGCCATCCTTCACCAGTCGCGTGTTGAAGTTGATAATGAGGGCAAGTTTGAGTTCAGTCAAGCGTAAATCGGTGAGTGTTTGGGCTTTCAACAGCGTGTTGTGTTTCTCGACTACTTTGGATTTGACTATCGTAGGGCCAGCGACAACTAGATCAATTCGTAGGAGGTAGACACTTTCCAACAAGCCAGGGCCTCCTAATGTGCGACGGACTTCGATTTCTGTGCTGACGATTTGCCCTGTAATTTCCTTCTTAGGGAGAACGTAGAGAATCCTAAGGGTGAACTGGATAGCCATGTGCTCGGCATATTTGCCAATCCTTTGGTAGGATCGTTTCCATTTTCTCTGTGAACTCGTGTGTCAAATATAGATGTATACACCTAACCCTCACCTAACATCGCTTTGAGGTCTTCTTCACTTAGGATGGGGATGCCCAGCGTGGCAGCTTTTTCGGCTTTGCTCCCGGGCGAATCTCCCACGACAACAAAGTTGGTCTTTTTGCTGACGCCGCCTGTTATCTTGCCGCCATGGGAGACAATCAAAGCTTTGGCTTCGTCCCGACTCATGTTGGGGAGCACGCCTGTTAGAACAAAGGTTTTGCCCTCAAAGGTGTTGCTCGCAAGGACTTGTTCTTCAGACTCCATACTGACACCAGCCTGACGCATTTTGTCAATGATGGTGCGGTGATGGTCATCATCAAACCAAGTGACGATATTTCTGGCGATGATGGGGCCAATGCCTTCAATGTCCTCAATCGAGGCGAGTTCGGCATTGGCAAGCGAGTCAATGGTACGGAATTTCTCGGTCAGCAAATTGGCGACCACACCACCCACGCCATCGATTCCTAATGATGATAAAAACCGACTGAAGGGACGTCGTTTGCCACGATTGATGGATTCGAGCAGGTTCGTCACTTTTTTCTCGCCGAAGCGCTCAAGCGCTAGCAAGGGTTCCGGCTGTAAGTAGAAGATGTCAGCTTCGTCCTTGATAAAGCCTTCGTCAATAAGCGTCTTGACCGTTTGTGGCCCCATGCCTTCGATATCCATTGCACTCCGCGAAACAAAGTAATCAATGCTGCGCTGGATACGCTCTGGGCAGCGTGGATTAGGACAATAGTGATCGACAGCACCAGCCGGCTGTACCAGTGGATCATTGCTGAAAGGACAGACCATCGGTGCTTCAATGACTGCCTCATCGCCTGTGCGGGCGCCTGTGACTGGGCCAATCACGTAAGGGATCACATCACCGGAGCGCTTGATAATCACTGTGTCGCCAATGCGAACATCTAGATCAACGATATTCTTGAAATTGTGCAATGTTGCGCTGGTTACGGTGACGCCACCAACGAATACAGGTTCGAGTTGAGCGGTAGGTGTGATTTTGCCGGTGCGGCCGACGGTGGTGGCGATGCCAATAAGTTTGGTGGTGGCTTCTTCCGCCGGGAACTTGTAGGCGATGGCTCCGCGTGGGTCTTTGCCAGAGACACCCAATTCGCGGCTCAGGCGGCGGTCATTGATCTTTACAACGAGGCCATCAATTTCAAACGCAAGTTGGTTTCTGTGGGATTCCCATGTGGGTAATTGCTGGATAATGTGGGTAATTGCTGGATAATAGTTGGGTTCTGGTGGGATATTAAAGCCCAAATCCTGCATATAGCTCAACATATCCCACTCATTATCCAACACAATTGGATTACCGTTGGTATCAGCCTGGCTAACCATCACTACATCATACAGATAGGCCGTCAGCGGACGGCTGGCGGTGATGCGTGAGTCCTTTTGTTTGAGCGTGCCGGAGGCGGTGTTGCGAGCGTTGATATAGGGTGGCAGGTCTTGTTCTTCTTGTGTTTGATTGAGTGCCTCGAAATCCTCTTTGAGGAACAGAATCTCACCCCGAACGGCGATGGTCTGTGGAGGGGGTGGGCCATCTGGTTGTGCTGGGATCCGTAGGGGCACAGTCCGAATCGTGCGGACGTTGGCAGTTACATCATCACCGATTGTGCCGTTACCCCGTGTTGCCGCCCGCGCCAACACACCGTTCTCATAGGTGATAACGATACTCAGGCCGTCCAATTTGGGTTCGAGGACATAATCGAGTTTTGTGTTCGAGGGCAGCAGCTTGAGATTGCGTTCTTCCCAATCGAGCAAGCCCTGGTCATCAAAAGCATTGGACAGGCTCAGGATGGGGCTGGGATGTTGCAGTTTGGGGAAGTCTTCGTTTAGGTCGCTGCCCGCCCGCTGGGTGGGTGAATCGGTTGTGATGAGGTTGGGGTGCTGTTCTTCGAGAGCGACCAGTTCATGATAGAGGGCATCGTACTCACCATCTGTAATCACCGGGTCGGCGAGGACATGATAACGGTACATGTGATAGTTGAGTTGTTCGCGTAGTTCAGCAGCACGGGCAGCAAAATCAGTCATCTTAAATCTCCTCGTCTAAATCACAAACCCAGAGACCGCCAATCCAGTCTCCAAAAGCAAGTTTTGTTGCATCAGGGCTAAAAGCAAGACTTGAACATCCATCCATGTCCCAGGGGGTGAACCCCCATATTCGTTGTCCGGTTGAGAGATCAGTAACGTAAACTGCGAAACGATCTTCGTATGCGATCAGCCGACCATCATTGCTCATACAGCAAGGCCAGCCACCTTCACCGTTTGAAAACTTATATAAACTCTCGGCACTATTTGTAGCTAAGTTCCATTTAGATAATCCGGTTGCGTGGAGAACAAGGAGCAAATCATCTGTCAAAAACTTGAGGCCTTGTATATTGGAAGTACAGATTTCAGTTTCGGCGATAAGATCATTAGTGATAATATCCCAAACCTGTGTCAGGCCAGAGTAGTCGCCACTTGCTACAAATTGGCTACTCAGACTCCAGCAAATCCGCAGAACTCCATCCGCGCTCTTCCCAAACGATTTCTCTTGGCGTGCTTGTAAATCCCATAGGTAGACACGCTCCCATCCGTAGGCAAGATATTGTGTATTTGGACTCCAAGCTAAGCAGTCCGTACCTTCGCTGCCTTTCCATGATTCAACGACCTGGGCCTTTGACACTTCCCAAATGCGATACATATCTCGGACGGAGCTAGAGCTTGTTGCTAGATACTTCCCGTCTAAACTAAATGTACAAGCCACTGCATATTCATCGCCAATGAATTGCTCGCCAAGAATCTGAATTTTACCGTGCGGGTGCAAATCCCAGAGAAGACTCGATCCATGACAACTGCCAACAGTAATTAGGGTGTTGGTTGGATTGAATGCAAGGTGACAGGTCATGTCGTCATATACATCGTCGCCAAGATGTTGAAGCTCTACCAATAGAGTTTTTCTTTCTCTTCCAAAGACTCAAGGGATATTATAGCACAATCGTTCTGTTTTGGAGCAGGAGGAGTTATGAAGGCAGCAAGGATGTTGCTGGACAATACAGTTGCAGAGTTGGTGGTTGTGGGCGGAATCACCCCTTTGTTGCAGCAAAAATGGACGGCGAATAGGTTGGTCAACAGCAGGCTCATACAGGTTCAATCTCAGTGTACTCAGTTTCAGTATATGTGAAAAAGAGTTGATTTGGATGAACGCATGGAAGAGCATATGTTCTGTGTTCGGGTGGGACTTACTCAATTACAGCGCTATGTCCACGAATTTCAGCACGCCCTGTAGGGAGATTGGAGTGTTAATCGTTTGAGGTTTGGACTAGCTGTTGATTCATCAACTCGCCAAACTGGCGCACGATTTGATTGCTTTTGTTGAAATTAGCCAGGATGTCACACCATCCCAGCCATCCCAACTTGTCTAGAAGCTAAATTCTTGTTCCAACACGGCGACTATCTCTGCTAAAAACGTTTCGTTCGCCTCGACTTCATAGTAGAGAAACCCGTTGGCGGCGTTTTGGAAATGGCCTTTCATGATGTAGCATCCTGCCTGACCAGATAATTTGAGGCTGCCCAGCCCGCACGAGAGGTGTTGAGTGGGTCTTCGACGCGCCACCAAGTCAGGCCATCAGCTTGCCGCGGGCCATCAACCACGACAAATTCGCTCAGTTCTTCCGCCTGGAAAATGATAGAAGTCCCTGTCACGCCTGGATTATCGCGCACATTCAGTTGATCCGGTGCGACATCTAGGACCACGACTCGTGAGCCAATGGTGATGAGTTGTGGGGTGGGTGTAAACACAATCGCTTCTAAGGTGGGGCCAGCTAGAGCCAGTGGCTGGGCTGTGAAGCCAATCACATTCGGATCAACTTCCGGCGGGATGGTCGGACTGGCAGGCGAAAGGGGGAAGGACGCCGGGCGTTCGGTTGGAATGGGTGAACTGACGATGATCTGAGGTGCTTTTTCTGGTGCTTCGTTGCCACCCAGATTCACCACCACGACGACTATCCCCGCGACGGTCATCAACACGAATAGGATGACGAGTAACAGCGACCACCAGGGGGGCGTATAACCTCGATCTCGACGGCGGCGTGCCCGTCCACGGTGTGGCATCCGCTGGGCATGGGGCCCGGGTTGCGACGGGCGCACAGGCACAGGCTGTCGGTGGGGCAGCGGTTGTTGTGATGTATTGAGGCGCGTGAAGTCCTCAGTGGGCTGCGAGGCGCGGGTATCCGACGTGCCAACAGGATAGGTCTGCCCGGTAGGGAGGTCACTATTGGGTAGTTCAGGTCTGTCATCATTCATGACTCTATTGTGCAGAAATGGGGCAAACTTTCAAATGGTTGGTAGAATTATGGTCGTAGCCGTGTTTGGACCCAGGTAATGAACTGTTCGATAGGCCAGGTGTTGATGACCGACTGAGCTGTCACCCAGCCACGCCGTGCTGTCATGATTCCGTAAGGTAGCAAGTCGATTTGTTCGACCTGATGGGCGTCGGTGTTGATCGAGAGCAGAATGCCTATCTCAACTGCTCGTCGAGCGTATTGTGCTTCCAGGTCAAGTCGATAGGGATTGGCGTTGATTTCCAGTGCGGTGTCATATGCTTTGGCGGCTTCAAACACAGCATCCATATCTACAGCGACAGGGTCACGATCTGGGATGCGTTGGGCACGGGGATGACCGATCAAATCGACGTGTGGGTTTTGAATGGCGTTGAGCAGACGGGTGGTGGTCCGCTCACGATCTTGTCGCAGGCCCATATGCAGCGACGCAATCACGAAATCCAGTTGTGCTAGTATCTCGTCGGGATAATCCAGGCTGCCATCAGCGTTGATGTCCATTTCTGTGCCATGAAAAACATGAAAATCGTCACCCATTTCCTTGTTGACCTGACGCACTTCTTCCTGCTGCTGCATCAATCGTTCAATTGATAAGCCGTTGGCGATGCCCAGGCTGTGGGAATGATCGGTGATAACTACGTATTTGCGCCCGCGCTGCCGTTGTTCTTCTGCCATCTCGCGCACGGATTTGTTGCCATCGCTCCAAGTGGTGTGCATATGGAGATCGGCTTGTATGTCGTCGATTGTGATGAGTTTGGGCAATGCACCATGATGGGCGGCCTCGATTTCACCCAAGTCTTCACGCAGTTCTGGCGAAATCCAGGGTAGGCCAAGGATGGCGTACACCTCTTCCTCGGTGGCGCACAAAGTTTTTTCAGCGTCTTCAATGATGTTATTGTTGTCATCCACCGGGCTGAAGGCGTGTTCGTTGAGGCTCAAGCCTTTATCCAGTGCCAATTGTCGCATTCGAATGTTGTGGGCTTGGCTGCCTGTAAAGTAGTTGATTGCTGTGCCCCAGCGCTCTTTCGCCAGGATGCGTAGGTCAACCTGTAAGCCCGAAAGCAACTCCACCGAGCTTTTGGTCGGGCCATGTCCCAGAACGCGCGCCACTTGTTCCATATTAACAAAGGCATTCATAATGGGGGGAGCATCGTCCATGTTGTTGACGGCAACTAGAATATCGACATCGCCGATGGTGGGGTGTCCACGCCTAATACTGCCTGCTAATGCACCTTGGACCACTCCAGGCTGTGTCTTGAGCATATCCAGGATATCCTGTGCCAATGGCAGTGCCTTGCCGATAGGCGTGCGTCCAGTTTGACGTGATAGGGATTCGATTCCGGCGAGGACTTTCTGCTCGGACTTTTTGCCCATACCTTTGAGTGCCGCCAGTTTGTCCGCTTCACCCGCTTCTTTGAGCGCTTCAACGGAGGTGATGTTGAGTTCATCCCAGAACAATTTGGCCTTCTTTGGCCCGACACCATTGATGTGCATGATCTCAACCACGCCGGGTGGAATCTCGGTGGCGAGGCGATTGTAGAGTTCGAGTTCGCCTGTTTCCAGCATTTCATTGATTTTGTCTGCCAGTGTCTTACCGATGTTGGGGATTGCGGTCAGCTTGCCCTCAGCAGCGATGGCGTGCAGGTCGCGGGGGAGTTCAGCGATGGTCTCGGCTGCACGGCGATAAGACAGGTAACGATGGATGTTTTCGCCCTTGAGTTGGAGCATATCGGCACAAGTGGCGAAGATATGGGCGATATCTCGGTTGGTTAGTTGGCTCAAAATCGTTACTCCCGAATAAAACTGGGATAAAAGTACATGAATGGTGATTACCAGCGTGAAGGCCGATAATGTCCAGACTTATTGATAGATAGTATGAGACTAAAGTGGAGATACTGCCAGATGTTCCTGGCCAGTAGCGTCTGGCGAAATCTGATTTAAACATCCAAAAAAAGAATTCAGTCATGATAGTTGTATCAGGTTGATTGTACAGCCATTGTGACTTTTATTCCTGGCGGGGTTGGACGGAAAAATGCTCGAAGGTGGCTTGAAAACCTTCGCCCTTGGGTGCAGCGATCATCAAGCCGACCTGCAAGGTCGGTGTTTCGGTCAGATAGGCTTCACGGATCATGGAGTAGGTTGTGCCATCAAGTGAATAGGATACTTCAATAGCTGAGCCATAGCGATTCACCCGAAACCACGCTGATACTGGATGATTGATGAGAGGCAGCACCGACCAATCGGAGAACTCACGGGTGATGACGGTACTGGCTTGTTGTACGCCTTCCAAATATTCGATGCCACATTTCATCCAGGTGGTTTCGCTTGCGCGCAGCATCAACCCGGCTTGATCGTACAGGGCTGCGTATTGACCTGTAACTTTGACCTGCGCCTGGAAGTTGCCTGTGACAGGTTGGAAATAGAAATGTCCATTGTCGGCGATGAAGTTGTGGCGGGTGATGCGCCAGAAGTCGATTTTGGCTCCAGCAGTGACGGCGATGATTCCGTCTGATTCAGTCCACCTAGGTGGTTCGTTGTACCATTCCATGCTGTGTCTCATTTCTTCCCGTATTTGGGCTTCACGGGTTCGTTGAAATCAGGTTGTAGTTCAACATCTGGCTGGTCTTTCCACAGTCGATACAGGTCGCGTGCTCGACGATAAATCCAGGGTAATTCTCGCGGTACAAGAATATCGTAGGTGTTGCTTTCGATCTCTTCCACGCTCAGCCACTGAACTTCACTGCCTGCCATGTCATCGCCTGGAACAATTTCACCAGATTGATGCACAAACAAATACCAGATGCTGAACATAATGGGAACTTGTACATCATAGCTGAAGGTGTAGGTGTGAACTGTGCCCAATGGATGCACCTGAACGTGTGATCCGGCTTCTTCTGTGATTTCGCGGTACATGCCCTCAAGCACGGTTTCTTCTGCATCCATTCCGCCGTTGATGGGTTCCCATGCCCCCTCTGCTTTAGGATGAGACAGCATCAGGAACTGTTCGGCCTGATTGATGATTAAGGCGATTAATGCAGCTGGGGTCGCGGGGAACTGTCTGCCGCGTGATGTGGTGACAATGGGTTGGCCTGGGGGCATAGTGTTGACAGCCTTTCTTTGATGATAGTTTGTATACTAGAGCACAAAAATTTTGCTTGACAAGCCGGAAATTAGACGTTAGTATACGCTCAAATTGAATATTGAAAAACGTTGATCTGGAAGAGTACACACTGAAACGGTGTTCAGAGAACCTCCGGTTGCTGTGAAGGGGGTACAAACGCCAGTGTGGAATGGGCTGGGGAGTTGTGTAGGTGAACGATAACCTGTGTTATCCAATAGCTTATGCCGGGAGCGCTCCGTTATCACAGCGCGGGGTATCGGCCATGGCCTGTATCCTATCAAGTGTAGTAGACGATGTCTGCTGAAACAAGGTGGCACCGCGGGAAAACCTTCTCGTCCTTGTGTGATGGGAAGTTTTTTTATTTGCATGGAGGGAGCTCATGTTTCAGACTGCTGCACGAATCCGCACGGACATCATACCATCACGCGATGAAATTTATGATTTGTTCCAACAGGGTGATCTCGTCCCTGTTTATCGGCGTTTGCTGGCTGACTTGGAAACACCTGTTTCGGTCTTCTTAAAGTTGGCGGGCGAGCGTGATGTTTCCTTCCTGCTAGAGAGTGTGGAAGGTGGCGAAAGCGTCGGACGGTATTCGTTCATCGGCGTCAATCCCAAAGGTGTCATCTCGTTCAAAAATGATGAGATGACTTATACCCGTGATGGCAAGACAACTATTGAGCCGCTCAAAGAAGGCCAAGACCCGTTGCACGCTATGAAAGATTATTTCGGCACGGTCAACCCGGTACATCTAAAAGGATTGCCACGTCTAGTCGGTGGGGCGGTGGGCTATATCGGTTATGATGTGGTGCGTTATTTTGAGCGTCTTCCCGATACGGCTGAGCATGATCTGGATATACCTGACGCCGCGTTCATGCTGCCAGATACGTTGGTAATCTTCGATCATGCCAAACATCAGTTGATTGTACTAGCGAATGCTCACAACACGGGTCATCCTGACGCAGCTTACAACGACGCTGTCCGGCGGATTGACCAGATTGTCGTCAGTTTGAGCAATCCGCTTCCACCCATTCCAGCAGTGCGTGAGCCAATGAGCGACGAACTCCAGTCGAATATTTCACGCGATCAATTTGAGCAGAATGTGGAGAAGGCCAAAGAATATATTGCAGCAGGGGATGCCTTCCAGATTGTGCTATCGCAGCGGTTTACACGGCGTACTAGTGCACCGCCATTGACGATCTATCGAGCGCTCCGGGCGCTGAATCCATCTCCATATATGTTTTTCCTAAATTTGGGTCATGGCTTGACGCTCATGGGAGCATCACCAGAGATGATGGTGCGGTTGGAAGACGGAATTGGAACCAACCGCCCATTGGCAGGTACCCGGAAACGGGGCGAAACTGAGGAAGAGGACGTGGCACTTGAAGAAGAACTACTGGCTGATCCTAAAGAACGCGCAGAACATGTGATGTTGGTTGATTTAGGGCGCAATGACCTGGGGCGTGTTTGTGATTATGGCACGGTCAAGGTGACCAAAATGATGATGATTGAACGCTATTCCCATGTCATGCACATTAGCAGCCAGGTTGAGGGCCATGTGCGCGAAGATATGGACGCCTTTGATCTATTTCGGGCGACATTTCCGGCAGGGACGCTTAGTGGTGCGCCCAAAGTGAGGGCGATGGAAATTATCGAAGAGCTGGAGGGAACACGCCGAGGGCCGTATGGTGGGGCGGTTGGTTACTTCAGTTTTGATGGATCGATGGACACCTGTATTACGATCCGTTCGATGATGATGCAAGGGGATCAAGTGTATTTGCAGGCTGGTGCGGGCATCGTCGCGGATAGTGATCCGTCGCTGGAATATGACGAGACGGTCAACAAGGCAAAGGCGCTGGCAGTTGCAATTGAATATGCTGAACAAGGCTTAATGTAGGAGGATCGGATGGCACTGAAACGCATCATCTTTGTTCGTCCCGGTGAAACAGATTGGAATCTGGCAGGCCGCTTGCAGGGGTGGGTGGCGGCACCGCTGAATGCCCATGGGCGGGAACAGATAAAACGGCTGGCGAACTTTGTCCGGCATATTGGCCTGACGAAACTGGTGAGCAGCGATATACAACGTGCAAAAGAGACTGCGGAAATCCTGGCAGAAGTTCTGGGCTTTGAACCAACACTGGATATGCGCTTGCGTGAACGTCATATCGGGCATTGGCAGGGATTAACTGTGCCGGAGATTAGAGGGTGGTATCCTGAAGAGTATGCAGCGGTGACGGAAGATCAAGAATCCTATGTCATCACAGATGGCGAATCGTTTGGTCAACTTCGGGCGCGGCTGCGTGAGGCGCTCCAGGATATCATTGCAGAGGCGGACACGAACACTGAAGATGTTGCCGTCGGCATTATCTCGCATACAACCGCTATTCGTGTGCTAATCCCTGAACTGATCTCGGATGCTGACCTTGATGATGTGAATTTTGGTAATTCCTCGGTGACATCGCTGATGCGGACCGAGGATGGATCATGGCAGTTGGTTGCTGTGAATGATGGATTGCATCTGGAAGGACTTATCAGCAGGTACATGCCAGAAATTGAGGATGAAGCATGATTCTTGTGATCGATAATTACGACAGCTTTACCTATAACCTTGTGCAGCAGATGGGCGAGATGGGAGTGGAACTGTGCGTCATCCGCAACGATCACACCACATTGGACGAGATCAAGGCTATGAACCTGACACACATTGTGATCTCACCGGGGCCGGGTGACCCTGATGATGGCGGTATCTCGGTGGATGTTATTCAGCAAATGGGTGAATCAATACCGATATTGGGGGTGTGCCTGGGGCATCAATGCATTGGGGCGGCCTATGGTGGTGTGATTTCCAGGGCAGAACGGCTGATGCACGGCAAGACCAGTATGATCTATCATAAGAATGATCCGCTGTTTACGGGGGTTCCTAGCCCCTTTGAAGCCACTCGTTATCACAGTTTGACGGTTGAAGAGGATACCCTGCCCGATTGCCTGATGGTGACGGCTTTCACCGAACGGGGTGAAATTATGGGGTTGCGTCATAAGGACTACCCGGTGGTGGGTGTGCAATTCCACCCGGAGAGCATCCTAACCGCTTATGGCCCACGTATCTTGAAGAACTTCATGGAAAATCAGTTTCTCAAGGTGTAACTGCGATGAACCGAAAACCCACTGTACTCACAGGCATCAAACCGACAGGCACACTCCATATTGGGAATTATCTGGGCAGCATCAAACCCCGATTGGACCTGGTTGGTGAGTATGATGCTATCTACTTCATCGCCGATTATCATGCACTGACCATCTTGCGAGATCGTGAGTAGGTGAGCCAGTCCTGTTGGGCTGGATCAGGGACAGCCCGTTGAGGTTATGCAGGATGTGGCGATGACGTTTAATTCGCTGCTCCAGGGTCAAGAATTTGGGCGGAAGTGGCGGTGATTCCGGGGTTGGATGGGCGCCAGATGAGCAAGTCCTATTGCTACGCTGAATGAGGTCAACGCCATACGCGAGCGCTATCTGGCAGGTAGGTTGGCTTATAGCCAGATGAAGCAGGCGTTATTTGAACGAGTTGATGTGATCTTCCGTCAAGCCGCCATAACTGGGTATTATCGCTGAGGTCATATAATTAGGAGACAAATTTATGAATATACAACGGGCAATTGATGTGATTGGACGCTTTGGTCACTTGCAGGCCGATGAGGCTGAAGCGGTGATGAATCAAATCATGCGGGGCGAAGCAACGGACGCACAGATTGGTGCATATCTGATGGGCCTGCGTATGAAAGGTGAAACTCAAGCCGAAATCACCGGCAGTGCCCAGGCGATGCGTGCTAATGCCCACAAAGTTCCTACCCAGTATGCAGGTGTACAGTTACTTGATACTTGCGGGACTGGTGGCGATAAATCAGGCACGTTCAATATTAGCACAACAGTGGCATTTGTTGCAGCGGGTGCGGGAATCCCGGTGGCGAAGCACGGCAATCGTGCCGCGACCAGCAAATGCGGGAGTGCAGATGTACTGGGTGAGTTGGGTGTCAACCTGGATTTGACGCCAGAACAGGTGGGTCAGTGTGTGGATGAAGTGGGAATTGGCTTCCTGTTTGCAGTTAAATTGCATCCGGCGATGAAATATGCGATTGGGCCACGCCGTGAAATGGCGACCCGCACCATCTTCAATATCCTGGGGCCGTTGACCAACCCAGCCGGGGCACGTAATCAATTGATGGGCGTCTTCGCAGCTGATCTGACTGATTTGTTGGCGAATGTCCTGGGTGAACTTGGTGCGAAATCGGCTTTTGTTGTGAACGGCTATGGCGGCCTGGATGAGTTGACAACAACCGGGCCAAACACGGTCAGCCACTTCAAAGATGGCGATGTCCATACTTATACACTGGATCCGCTGGATTATGGTTTTGAAGGCGCAAACATTCAGGATCTGATGGGAGGGGAGCTGACAGACAATGCAGCCATTTTGCGCGGTGTCTTGAGTGGTGAATTGAAAGATGCTAAGCGGGATGTGGTGGTGTTGAACAGTGCAGCGGCGTTGGTTGCAGCGGACAAAGCCGCGGACATTCCGGCAGGGATCAAGTTGGCGGCAGAGGTCATTGATAGCGATGCAGCGCTTGAAAAGCTAGACAAACTGATTAGTTTCAGTCAGTCGTTGGCGAGGTAGCCTGATGTACATCAAGACCAACACGATCCTTGACAAAATCCTAGCACAGAAAGAGGCTGAACTGCGTGATGCCATGCATAGCTTGGCCTGGGTTGCGCGGGTGATGTACGATGCTGAAGAGGCAGAGCCAGCGCGTGAATTTGCGGCAGCGCTGCAACGAGAGACAGTGGCACTCATCGCCGAGGTGAAAAAGGCATCGCCGAGTAGAGGGATCATCGTTCAGGATTTTGACCCGGTGCAGATTGGTACGGCCTATGATGCGAATGGCGCAGCAGCTATCTCGGTGTTGACGGATGAACAATTCTTTCAAGGTCATCTGCGCTATATGAAGGAAGTTCATGAGGCGGTCAGTGTACCCATTTTGCGTAAGGACTTCATCATTGATGACTTTCAGGTCTATGAGGGACGGGCAGCGGGGGCAGATGCGATTCTGTTGATAGTTGCTGCGTTGGAAGATGCACAGATGGCAGACTTATATGCCACTATTACCGGGTTAGGGATGACGGCGTTGGTTGAAGTGCATGATGAAGGGGAACTGGACCGGGCTCTAGAGCTTAATCCGGTGGTAGTTGGCATCAACAATCGTGATTTGAAGACGTTTGATGTTGATCTGGAGACGACAGCACGGTTGAGTGTGCTTGTGCCGGATGATGTGATTCTGGTGGCGGAAAGTGGCATACGCAGCGTGGAAGATGTCGCTTACATGGGGGCATTGGGCGCGCATGCCGTCCTTGTAGGTGAGCATTTGGTTCAGTCCGTTGAATTAGTTCAAGCTGTCCAGGCTTTTAGTAATCAAAGACGACTACCCCGCACAAAAGGCATACAAGATCGTTGGTGAACACTTGTTTTTCGAGGAAGTGGTGAAATTGATGCTGCGCGGATGTGAAAGTTGAGGGCCAACCATTTGCCCCCTCGTCCTGCTGCGGTATATTCTTCGGATTGCGTTGTACACTCAAGGCAATCTATTTTAAGGAAGCTCTGGCCAGAATTAAATCTAAGGAAGAGTTAAATATGAAAAACTTGTTTTATAGCCAAATTACAATCATGTATTTGGCAATGATATCTCTGTTAATACTCATAATTGATGTGAATTTTACGGTCAGCTCACAATCTGATGATAATGTCCTGCCAGAAAACATTGCCGATTTGGTCTACGCTGTTGGCAATAGAGACAGCGACACGGTTATTGTTAATGCTCAAGGTGGGCCAATCCCAGAATTAGAAACGCATTTTTTTGAGTTTGTTTTCTCATTTGTTGATCTTGAACAGTATTATTTGATTAATGCCCATCAGGTACAAACGATTAATCCCATTGATTTTATGGAGCATGAAGTAACCTTTGAAGAAGCAAAAATAGCAGCCGCTGAAAGTACTCAGATGTTAGCCGATATTGTTCAATACTTTAAAAGCGAAGGCAAGAAAGTGTATGTTGTGGGCCTCTCTTATGGGGCATTTATCGTGACAGATTTCATTGCAACATACGGCAACATAGCTGACGGTTATCTGATTATGATAGGTCGCCTTGATATGCCAGATGAGGTATGGACAGTTTTCGCTGAAGGTCGGATGGTTGGATTTGTTGATGGTGTTGAGATTGCGCCTGTGGATGCCGAAGCTGCGGGCATGGGGGGCGAAGGTGAATTTGTGGATGCTAACATGGCCCGGCTTGCGGCAGGTTTAGGATATAAGCGTTTTACCGCCTTGCTTGAAGGGGCTGATCTGAGCAATGTCATTTATGGCTATTCACATTTTGATGAGCAAGTTGGACGGTTGACATCTGAAGAAATTGATTTTTTGTTAAGAACGGGTGCCGTTGTGATTGGGTTACCAACCGATCATGGTGGAGCCATAGAGGAATTTTTATCCTCTGCCTTTCTGCTGTTGGTTGATTAGGTATTCTCTAGCGCTCACTAGAAAATTGGTGAATGATATGGAGTGTAAGGGATGGTAACTGTCAAAATTTGTGGTTTGAAAACATATGATGATGCGCTGGCCTGTGCGCGGGTGGGTGCAGACATGTTGGGATTTAACTTTTACAGCGGGAGTCCACGTTTCGTTGAAGTGGATGCTGCGATGGAATTATGTGACAAATTGCGCGATGCGCTAGGGCATGATTGCCCGGTGTTGGTTGGGATATTTGTGAATGAGAGTGTGGCGAACATCTCGGTTATTACTAGCAAAGTCGGGTTGGATGCGGCGCAGTTAAGTGGTGACGAATCGGACTCGATGCTCAAAGAATTACGTGGTATCGCCTATAAGGGTATTCAGCCGATAAATCAGGTAGTGGCGCTTGACGATGTGAGCTACTTCTCATCGGTATTCCCAGAAAACGAAAAACTGCCATCCTTGTTGCTGGATGCGTACCATCCCGATTTGTACGGTGGTACAGGAGACCAGACCCCTGATGAGATTGCAATTGCAGTTCGTGAGCGGGTTCCTCGTTTGATGCTGGCAGGTGGATTGAATCCGGAAAACGTTGCCAAGGAGATTGCGATGGTGCAGCCGTGGGGCGTGGATGTTGCCAGTGGTGTTGAGGTCGAAGGCCAGCTTGGTGTGAAAGATTTGGCCAGAGTGCAGGTATTTATTGAGGCAGCTAAGAGATGAGCAAAATCGTCATTGAACCGATGCAAGTAACGGATTGGGAAGATGTTCGGCGGATTTATCTAGAGGGTATTGTCACCAAGAATGCGACCTTTGAAACCGATGCGCCATCCTGGGACGATTGGGATACTGCGCACCTGAATCAATGCCGTCTGGTTGCCCGGCTTGATGGACAGGTGGTCGGATGGGCAGCGCTTTCGCCTGTTTCGAGCCGTTGTGTCTATGCGGGGGTTGCCGAAGAGCGTGTCTATATCGCCGCATCAGCCCGGGGGCAGGGGGTTGGTAAGACCTTGCTGAAGGCTTTGATTGAACGGTCTGAAGCAGCGGGTTTTTGGACGCTCGAAGGTGGTATGTTCCCGGAGAACACTGCTAGTATCGCGTTGCACAAAGCCTGCGGCTTTCGCGAAATTGGGTGGCGCGAGCATATCGGTCAGATAGATGGTGTTTGGCGAGATACAGTGCTAATGGAACGGCGCAGCCAGGTGGTTGGTGTTGAAAATGAGGTAGCGGGCTGATGGCAAACTTCTGCCCCCAATGTGGCACAGCCACGACCCAGAAATATGATAGCGGCATCCAACGCGACACTTGCCTATCTTGTCGTTGGACAGAATACCCGCATCATACGGTAGGTGTGGGTGCGATAGTTGTCCGGGGTGGGGCAGTGCTACTAATTGAACGGGGAACGCCACCGGTTGGTGTGTGGACGATTCCGGGCGGATTTGTCGAGCAGAATCAGAACTTGCGCGACGCTATTGAGCGTGAAGTGAAGGAAGAAGCTGGCATTGATGTCGAGGCTAAAGGTCTCATCATGATGCGGGACACAGCCCGCGAAAAGCGCAATGACTTCTACTTTGTGTTTTATTGTGAAACTGATCCGAGGGCCCAACCAAAACCTGATGGGGAAGAGACGACACAAGCGCGATTTGTGTATCCTGATGAATTCGATTCGATTGGTTTATCTGCATTTTCACGTCATATCACGCTTGGATACTTGCGTAATAGGCCGAAAGTCTGGACACAATACACACTCGACTACCGTCCGGGTGCGGTGATGTATTCGTGGCTGAGTGATGGTATAGATTAATAATATGAGGATAGGAGACGATGACCTATATCGAAACGGGCACGATTCCGTTGCCTGATGAGAGAGGCTATTTTGGTGAGTACGGGGGGCGATTTGTGCCGGAGACGCTGATTCCAGCGTTGGATGAATTGACCGCTGCCTATCGGGAGGCGATGGCTGATCCCGATTTTCAAAATGAACTGGCCTATTTTCAGCGCACCTTTACCGGACGCCCCACGCCTATTACCCATGCCCGGCGGCTTTCGGAGATATTGGGTGGCGCACAGATCTATCTCAAGCGAGAAGACCTGGCGCACACGGGCGCACACAAAATCAATAATGCGTTGGGGCAGGCGCTGTTGGCAAAGCGGATGGGCAAGCAGCGCGTCATCGCGGAAACGGGCGCTGGGCAACATGGTGTCGCCAGTGCAACAGCGGCGGCCTTGTTGGGGTTAGATTGTCATGTCTATATGGGTAGTGTTGATATTGCTCGGCAGAAGCCCAATGTTTTTCGGATGAAACTGCTGGGTAGTGAAGTCATTCCAGTGGAAAGCGGCAGCAAGACGCTCAAGGATGCCATCAACGAGGCTATCCGCGATTGGGTGACGAACGTCCGTGACACGTTCTACCTGCTGGGTTCAGCGCTTGGCCCCCATCCCTATCCGATGATCGTGCGCGATTTTCAGAGTGTAATCGGGACGGAGGCACGGCAGCAGATTATGGAAGAAACAGGGCGACTGCCGGATGTGTGTATTGCCTGCGTTGGCGGGGGTAGTAATGCAATTGGCCTGTTTCATGCCTTCCGAGATGATGAAGATGTTGATTTGATCGGCGTGGAAGCGGGGGGGCATGGGATTGAGGGCGGTGAACACGCGGCCCGTTTTGCTGACCCCAACATAGGGCGTCCGGGTGTGCTGCACGGGACGCGCTCTTTTGTGATGCAGACGGCAGACGGGCAAATTGTGAATACTCATAGCATCTCGGCGGGGTTGGACTACGCATCTGTCGGGCCAGAACATGCTCATCTGCGCCATAACGAGCGTGCTTTCTACACTTATGCAACCGATGAAGAAGTGCTGGAAGCTTTTCAAACACTGAGCCAAACGGAAGGCATTATCCCGGCATTGGAAAGTTCTCATGCAATGGTGGAAGCGCTCAAACGGGCGCCGACCATGCCCAAGAACGGCATTATATTATTGAATCTTTCCGGACGCGGTGATAAAGACCTGGATACTGTCATCAAAGCATTGGGCACCACTGAACGCTGATGGGTGTTACACTGGTTGCAAGTTGGATTCCTCATGGGGAATTCGGAAGATTTGAACGGTATCTACCGCGACTCTGTTCTCTATATGAAGCAATTGTCATTGTGCTTCCGCCCGAAGTGGATCATGACATACTCACTGCCTTAGAAGCGCTGGAAGAGGTTCAAGTGTATCAGATGTCGCGTTTAGGTGAGGGGCGCTATTTGGCGTTGAAGTATGGCCTGAAAACGGCGGCAGCACACATTCAGTATTGTGACATGGATCGCCTGATTCGCTGGGTGGAAACGCGGCCTGATGAGCTGGCGGCGACACAAGAAGTGATCCAGACAGTAGATTATGTGTTGATTGGTCGAACTGCTGATGCTTTTGCCACACATCCGCTAGCGCTCCAGAAGACAGAGACGATCATTCATGGTGTGTTTTCACACGTTCTAGGCAGAACTTATGATTTTTGTTCTGGATCAAAAGGCTTGAGCCGACGGGCAGCGGAGCATGTGGTCGAATGTGATGATCCCTACAATGGGGTTGGCTCTGACGTAACTTGGGCGGTGCTGCTGCATCAAGCCGGGTTTGAGATTGCAAGTCATCTGGTGGATGGGTTGGATTGGGAGACAGCAGATCGCCACCAGGACCAGGCTGCTGACTCGAGACTGCAACAGAAAAAGGCTGCTGAGTATGACGCTAGGCCCGAAAATTGGAGGATGCGGGCTGATCTGGCATGGAACATCATTCGAGCCGGTTTAGACGTGTTGGAAAGGGAGAGTTGAACGCCCATTCTGGAGGTTCATCCTGATTTATTCAGGCCCCGACTTGCTCAGATGGTGTCCGACGTGAACGGCAGAAGCCTACTGGATCTTAGATTCTCCCTTTGCTGGGGCGCATGTCGTACGGAAAGGAGAAAGCAAAATGAAACAGAATGAACAGTTTGGCTTGAAGGCGATTGAGACGGTGTTTGAGACAACTGAGGGCAATGAACGGGCCGCATTCTTCCCGTACTTCCCGATTGGATTTCCCAACTATGCGGAGTCGTTGGATGCGGTGCAGGCTATGTCTGAGGCTGGAGTCGATGGGTTTGAGATTGGCATTCCTTTTAGTGATCCATTGGCTGATGGCCCGACTATTCAGGCCGCCACTCAGGTTGCGTTGGAAAATGGGATAACTGCCCACACAGCGCTGCAAGCAGTCAAGGAATTGCGGGAACGGGGTGTTCATCAACCGATGTTGATGATGAGCTATCTGAATCCGCTGATAGCCTATGGCACAGAACAATTTGTGGTCGATGCAAAAACTGCTGGTGCAGATGGCTTGATTGTGCCGGATTTGCCACCGGATGAAGCGCATTATTTTGCCCAAGTGTGTGAACGGGAGGGGATGGCGTTGGTGTTTTTCCTCGCGCCCACCAGCAATATTGAGCGCATCCGGTTAGTTGCCAAACATGCACGCGGATTCATCTACGCGGTGTCGTTGACGGGCATTACAGGTGAAAGACAGCACCTTGCAACTGATCTGGAGGCATTTATTCAGCGAGTGCGGGCGGAGACGGATGTGCCAATCGTTCTGGGGTTCGGCATCAGTACACCGGAGCATGCACAGATGATGAACGGCCTGGTGAATGGTTTCATTGTGGGGAGTGCATTGGTTTGTGCAGCCGAAAATGGGGCTGCTGCGGTTGGCGAGTTATCACGATCTATGCGACAGGCATTGGATGGGTAATTTGTTGAAACAGCTTGGGCAGTTTGTACAAAGCTTAGAGGAAATGGGCCAGGAAGTTGACAGTCTAAAATGTACATGGTATGCTTTGCGCCATTATGGACGAACACATAAACAGTGCGGACTTCTCTTATTTTTATTACTTTAGTAACGACCTGAAAAGGAGTCGGTTGTTTGTGCATGTCACTCGCTAAGCGGGGTTAAGGGTTAAGAAAGACAAGCGCAGGGCATCGGCTCTGCGCTTTTTTGTTTGGGGCAAAAGGAGCAAAGCATCATGTGGATGGTACGTGGAGTGCGAGGGGCAACCACCGTCACGGACGATTCGGAACGGGCCATCGTCGCGGCGACAGAGGAATTGCTCAGCGCGATAATTGAAGCGAATCAGATGGAAGAAGAACATATTGCCAGCATCATCTTTACGACTACGCCTGATCTGACAGCGGCTTATCCTGCGCAGGTGGCGCGTCATCTGGGTTGGCGGCAGGTGGCGGTCATGGGTTGCCAGGAGATTGGTGTGCCAGGTGGCTTGCCGATGTGTATCCGCATTTTGCTGCACTGGAACACCGAAAAATCCTGGGATGACATTCACCATGTTTACCTGAACAATGCGATTAAGCTACGACCTGATCTAGTCAAAAATCAATAATAGGGAGGTGGAAATATGATTGTGGTCATGCAGTCGGGAGCTTCTGCGAAGCAGGTGAGTGATGTGATTACCCGCGTTGAGTCGGATGGGCTGAGAACCCATCTTTCAGAAGGGGATGAACGTACCATTATTGGTGTTATTGGTGAATCTTTAAATGGAAAGCATCAAGAGAACTTTGAGTCATTGGATGGTGTGGATCGCGTTGTGCGGGTGAGCGTCCCGTATAAAATTGCCAGCCGCGAGTTCAATCCCCCGGACACCCAAGTTGCTTTGAATGGGTCAAAGATGGGTGGTCATAAAGTGTTGGTAATTGCTGGCCCATGTTCGGTAGAGAGCCGGGATCAAATCATCGAGACAGCCTGTGCGGTGAAAGAAGCGGGCGCGACGGCCTTACGGGGGGGGGCATTCAAACCGCGTACTTCGCCTTATAGTTTCCAGGGGCATGGTGAAAAAGGCTTACAGTGGCTAGCAGAAGCAAGAGAAATCACGGGGTTGCCCATTGTCACTGAGGTGATGGATCCGGGGTTGGTTCCGCTGGTGGCACAATATGCTGATGTGCTTCAGATTGGTGCACGCAATATGCAGAACTTTGCACTCCTGAACGCAGCCGGGGCCAGCCAACAAGCCGTGCTGCTCAAACGGGGGATGAGCAGCACAATTGAAGACTTGTTGATGGCGGCGGAATATGTCTTGTCGCATGGGAACAAACAGGTAATGTTGTGTGAGCGCGGGATTCGTACCTTCGAGAAATACACCCGCTTCACGTTCGACATCAACGCTATTCCTGTGCTTAAGCATTTGACCCACTTGCCCGTGATTGCTGATCCGAGTCATGGCGTGGGCAAACGAGAATATGTTGAGGCGGTCAGCAAGGCAGCAGTCGCAGCAGGAGCCGATGGCCTAATTGTGGAGGTCCATCCCACCCCTGAAGAAGCGATGTCGGATGGCCGGCAAAGCCTGACACTCGGTGGCTTCAAGACGATGATGAAAAATGTGCGTCGTGTTGCAGCTGCTGTTGATCGTGACGTATAGCTCATTCTGGGTCCTGATGATGGCAGGTGGCTTTACGGCAAATCGCTTAGCGGTGATTGGATTAGGCTTAATGGGTGGGTCGATGGCTTTGGCGCTCCGCCCACATGTTAAAACAATTGTTGGTATTGATCTCAATGAACAGGCTCGATTCTACGCGCTCGACCACAAGATTGTGGATGAAGCGACGGATGATTTGCGGGCAGGTGTTAATGATGCCGATGCGGTGATCCTGGCAGCACCTGTTAAGGCTGTAATCGACATTGTGAAGAATCGAATAGGAGCTTATCTGCGCAGCAACACGCTGCTGATCGACATCGGGAGCACCAAGCAAGATATTGTTGAACTCATGGGGCAGTTGCCCATCGGTATCCACGCTATTGGCGGGCATCCGATGACAGGCAAAGAGGTCAGTGGGGTTGAAGCCAGTGACTCTGAACTCTATGTCAATCGTCCATTCGTATTGTGTGAAACGCGCCGTGCAACACCCGCCACCCGCTTACGGGCACTGTCTTTGGTAGAAACACTCGGCGCGATTCCAATTGAGATGGATGCTGAACGCCACGATCGGGTGGTGGCGACCATCAGTCATTTACCTTATTTGTTGAGTGCAGCATTGGTTGCGACTGCCGCCATTGAAGCAGATAACGATGAAGCGGTTTGGAAGTTGGCTGCCGGTGGTTTCCGGGATATGTCACGGTTGGCTGGCAGCGACATCAAGATGATGGGCGATATTGTCAGCACCAATACTGAGGCGATTGCCGTTTTGCTGGCGCAGTTCCGCGTGCAACTGGGGATGTTGGAGATGATGTTGATCGGACGTGACGAAAATCGTCTTTCCGAAGCACTGACCCCCTTACGGGAAGTGCGTCTCTTTTGGGAAACTAAATACGAAAGCGAGCGAGGCAATGGGAAGGGAAACAGAAGATAGCGGTCTGGTGGTGCGCCCGGGCATAGCCCTTAAAGGAACTACCACTGTACCTGGGGACAAATCTATTTCGCATCGGGCGGTGTTGCTTGGCATGTTGGGGAACGGCACTACAGAGATTGACGGCTGGTTAGCCGCGGGTGATACCGAGGCGTCGTTACGAACAGCGATGGCACTTGGTGTCAACATTGAACGCGAGGGCTTGCATAAGCTCGCGGTGCATGGTGGGCAATTACAGAAATCGGATGGGCCGCTTGATTTGGTTAATGCAGGTACAGGTATTCGCTTACTTGCCGGAATCATGGCAGGACAGGCCTTTAAGAGTGTGTTGGATGGGAGTGATCAACTGCGGCGGCGTCCCATGAAACGCATTATTGATCCATTAATTATGATGGGCGCGAAGATCAAAGCCGAGGATATGCGGGCCCCGATGACCTTTTATCCGGCTGACCTCAAAGGCATTGAGTACCAGATGCCGATGGCAAGTGCCCAGGTCAAGAGTGCTGTACTGCTAGCAGGGATATTTGCTGACGGGGTGACAACCGTTGTGCAGCCAGGGCCTGCCCGAGACCACACTGAACGAATGCTTAAGGCAATGGGTGCAGATGTTGAAGTCAATGGCAACTGTGTCACGTTGACACCAGGAGCAAAGCTAGAGCCTATGACACTTGCAGTTCCTGGTGATTTCTCTTCGGCAGCTTTTTTGATTGTGGCAGCGCTGCTGATTCCCGGTAGTGATCTGACTATCAAAAACGTGAACTTGAACCCAACACGCACAGGATTGTTTGATGTGCTGCTAGAAATGGGGGCGGATATTGAAGTCTCTGTTACCAGTGAACAGGCTGGTGAACCGATGGGCGATTTGCACATCAAGGCCAGTGCACTCAAGGGAATTGAAATCGGCGGCGAGCTGGTCGTCCGTATGATTGATGAGTTCCCGATCTTGATGGTGGCGGCGCTGCAAGCTGAAGGTGAAATGGTTGTACGTGATGCGCAGGAGTTGCGTGTTAAGGAGACGGACCGACTGGCCGTGATGAGCGTGGAACTGCGCAGGCTCGGGGCAGAAATCAATGAGACCGAAGACGGCTTTCACATCAAGGGGCCACAGCGCCTTGATGGTGCGGTCGTGGATGGTCACGATGACCATCGAGTGGCGATGAGCTTGATTGTTGCGGGTTTAATTGCTGATGAGCAGACAGTTATCACTGACTCGAAATGTGCAGGTGATTCGTTCCCTGGGTTTGTTGAAACGCTCTCTGATCTGGGGGGACGCCTGTTGGAGGCAGAAAGGTTCTAACATACGCGACGATTTTTGTTACAATGAGGTGGGTTTAACACACAGCGATTTGAGTCGGATATGACGGAAAAAGTAGGGCTGATTGGATGGCCTGTTAAACATAGTGTGAGTCCCCCCATGCACAATGCAGCATTTGAGGTATTGGGTATGGATTGGCAATATGATGCGATGGCGATCCCACCTGATGTGATCAGCCAGGGTTTGCGCGAACCCCAACGTCATGGTTACATTGGTCTGAATGTCACTGTGCCACATAAGCAGACGGTCATGCGTTTTGTGACGCCTGATGAAACCGCTAGAGCAGTTGGGGCGGTCAATACGATTGATTTTCGTACTATGACAGGGACGAATACGGATGTTGCCGGGTTATTGGATGATCTAGCGGCATATGATCTTGCAGTCAAAGACACGCCTACGCTCGTTCTAGGTGCGGGTGGCGCGGCACGGGCAGCGGTTTATGGTCTGTGGCGGGAAGGGGCACGAGTAACAGTGGTGAACCGCACCCTGACCAAAGCGCAGGCGATGGTGGCGGATTTGACCGTCTCGGCGGGTGTCAAAGATGTTGAGGTGAAGACGCTAGATGATGCGGTTGAGAATGACATTCAACTGATTATCAACTGCACATCGGTGGGGATGTGGCCTGAGACAGACAACTCGCCCTGGATTGATGCCGTCCCGTTCCCACAGAGGACGATTGTTTATGATATGATCTATCGTCCACAGAAGACCAAGCTGATGCAGCAGGCGGAAGATGTGGGCGGACAGGCAATTAATGGTCTGGGGATGCTGGTGCGGCAGGGTGCAGCCTCATTCCGGGTATGGACAGGTGTTGATCCACCAATTGATGCGATGTATGCTGCCGGATTGGTTGAATTGGCGAGGGGGATGTCGTGATGATGTCCTGGCAATGAAGGTACGTATTGAATCGAAACATATGCGCCTTGAGGTGAACATGTTACGTTTTTTGACAGCCGGAGAAAGTCACGGCCCAATGGTGACGGCAATACTCGAAGGGATGCCTGCAGGCATCCCTTTGAGTCATGAAGATATCAATAGCCAGTTGCGCCGACGGCAGAAAGGGTATGGCTCTGGCGGGCGCATGGTGATCGAGAAAGATCGGGTTCGTATAACCAGTGGATTGATGAATGGTCTGACAACAGGCGGCCCAATTGCGATGTTAGTTGAAAACCGGGATTTCAAGAATTGGAAGGAACGGGACATCACACCGATGACAACACCCCGCCCCGGACATGCTGATCTGACCGGGGCCGTGAAGTACGGCTATCGGGAACTACGACTGGCGTTGGAACGGGCCAGTGCCCGCGAGACCACAATGCGAGTTGCGGTAGGGGCGATTTGCCGCAAATTCCTGGAAACCTTTGAGGTGAAGCTAGGGGGCTATGTGACACAGATTGGCCATGTCGTGGTTGAACTTGATAGTCAAGCTGATCATTTGGGCTTGTTTGCTGAGGCAGAGCAGAATGATGTGCGCTGCCCTGTGCCTGAATCCGTTGAGGCGATGCATGACGCGATTCGTCAAGTCAAGATTGATAAGGATACATTAGGTGGTGTATTCGAGGTTTTTGCTGTCAACGTCCCGGCTGGATTAGGATCGCATGTGCACTGGGATCGCAAGCTTGATGGACACATCGTGGGTGCGATGGTCAGTATTCATGCAATGAAAGGCGCGGAGATCGGTTCAGCTTTTGAGAACGCCGGAAAACGGGGCTCCGAAGTCCACGATATGATTGATCTGAGGGAAGCGAACGGCAATCTTGCCCGCCGGACAAACCGAGCAGGTGGGTTGGAAGGGGGCATCACCACGGGCGATCCAATTGTGGTGCGGGTGGCAATGAAGCCGATTTCGACCATGTTGCGTGGAGCAGATTCGGTTAATTTAGCAACAGGTGAGGCTGAAGCGACCACCTATGAGCGCAGCGATTTTTGTGCTGTACCGCGTGCTGTTCCGGTTGGTGAGGCGATGTTAGCATATGTGCTGGCGGATGCTCTAATTGAGAAGCTAGGGGGTGATAGTTTGGAAGAGATGCGTCCTCGCTTCGATAGCCTGCGGCAAAATAGGATAGAAGATTTACCAATGGACAATGTGGAGTGGCGGTTTGGCTACGATTAAGCAGCCCGCGGCGATGGGCAACATTGTTATCACAGGCTTCATGGGGACGGGCAAGACGACGGTGGGGCGGCTGGTTGCGGATTTTACAGGCTGGTGTTTTGTTGATGCTGATGCTGAGATCGAGGTTCGCGTTGGCATGACTATCCCTGAAATTTTTGTTCAGGAAGGTGAAGCAGGTTTTCGTCGCTATGAGACTGCGGTCTGTCAGTCATTGGCAGCACGCAGTCAGCTTGTTATTGCTACTGGGGGGGGGATGCTGATTGACCCTGAAAATTTGGCGGTGATGAAATCGTCGGGGCTTGTTGTTTGCCTGACAGCAACACCAGATGTGATTGAGCAGCGATTGTTGGAGGCCGATAATCGTCCGCTGGCAGGAAATTGGAAGGAACTCTTCGTACAGCGTCGTTCGGCATACAGTGCGATTGCTTATCAAATCGATACATCACACACTCCCCCAGAAGCAGTTGCGCAGGAGATCGTTTGCCTCTGGCAGCGCGAGGCAAATCATTTATGACACGACAAATCAATGTACATATCCCGGATGGTGGATCCTATCCTATCCTGATTGGATATGGCAGTCTGGATACGTTTGCACAAAATATGGGCAAAGCCCTGCTCAAAAGTGCTTCTAGCCTTGCCGTTGTTACCAATGACACCCTGCATCCCATCTATTCAGATGCACTCAAAGATGCGTTTCCGCAGGCAGCGCAGATTGTCATCCCAGACGGTGAAGTTCATAAGAATTTGACTACCGTAGCTGGTCTGTATAGCCAGTTTGTGGCGGCAGGATTAGATCGCAAGAGCATTGTGATCGCCTTTGGTGGGGGAGTCGTTGGGGATACAGCCGGCTTTGCGGCTGCCAGCTATATGCGGGGGGTACGTTTTGTGCAGATGCCGACCAGCTTACTGGCAATGGTCGATGCCAGTGTAGGTGGCAAGGTGGGTGTTGATCTGCTGGAGGGCAAGAATCTGGTAGGAGCGTTCAAGCAGCCAGAAGCGGTGGTGATTGACTTAGACGTGTTGGATACGCTGCCAGATAATGAATTAGCTTGTGGCATGGCGGAGGTCGTCAAACACGGTTTTCTGGCAGATGAGACATTGATTGATTCGCAGATGTATACCCAAGAGAATCGAGCAGACCTCATTTATCGTGCGATTAAGGTCAAGGTGGATGTGATAGAGCAAGACCCCTATGAACAAAATATCCGCGCTCATTTGAACCTAGGACATACCTTTGCCCATGCCATTGAACGAGTCTCGGCCTATACGGTTCCACACGGCGAAGCGGTTGGAATGGGCTTAATGGCGGCGGCGCATCTTTCGTATGTGTTGGGTGAGTGCGATTCAGAAGTACCGGAAACAACACATCAGATACTCACCAAAATTGGTTTGCCCATCAGAACGGGCGGATTAGAGCCGGAAGCATTGTATCAGGCTATGACCACGGACAAGAAATGGCAAGGGGGCCAGTCACGGTTTGTCTTGTTGCGGGGCATTGGTAAACCCTTTATCATAACGGGCGTGCCTAAATCGGAAGTGATTCATGTGCTGGAGGAATTACGATAATGTTGAATAAACCTAAACCTACTACACCCCAGAGTGACTTTATGGAACACATCCAGGAACATGAGCGCACTTGGGGGCAAGAATCCTATCCGGGGCGCCCTAACCTTACCGAAATCCTGGAAGCACCGGTCGTCGTCTTCTGGCAGATCGAGGATAAATCCGAGCACTATACCATCACCATACATGAGAACCTGGATGATATTGAACGCTTTTTAGGCCGGATGTTATTGATCAGCAATGTAGAAACGCCCCGTAAGCGTATTGCCCGAATGTATCAGGCTCAGCAACGAGTCAAGGTGCGGGGTATCAAAATCGAATTTGGCCATGAAGATGAGTCCTCAACATGATCATTTTCGGGATGCGGCCTCGGCATAGAACGATTGCCAGCGGGACGTTTAGTTGCCCACATTGTCAACATGACCGGACCTATGAACACAAGAAGGGTAAGACCTATTTTACGCTGTATTTCATCCCCATTATTCCGATAGCCGATGGGGGCGAATTTATTGAATGCCAGAGCTGCAAACGTACTTATAACCTGGAAGCTCTAAAACATGAAGTGACTGCCCCGCAAAGTGATCTTGCGTCAGTCTTGAATAACATCAAGTCCCAGTTTGAACGTGATATATCGGTGGAATATGTGGTGAGTGATTTGACAGCGAAGGGTTTTGATCGTGACATCGCGCATAATATGGTTACAGTGGTGATTGGCGATGGGCGTAAAGAATGCCCACGATGTCAATTGACCTACCCTGCCAGTTGGGATACCTGCCCGGAATGCAAGGTTGTGCTGGTATAAATTAAAATAGAAGAAGGTTTTTTATGATGGCTCGACAATTATTTTTGTTGCATGGCCCTAATTTAAACTTACTCGGCACACGTCAGCCGGAAGTGTATGGTAAGATCACGTTGGATCAAATTGATAAGTGGGTGATCGCCCATGCCAAACAATACCAGGCTGAAGTGGGTACTAGACAGTCAAACCATGAGGGCGAGCTTATTGATATGTTGCAAGTTGCCCGTAATTGGGCGGACGGTGTGATCTTTAATCCTGGCGCGTATACACACACCTCAGTGGCGTTGCATGATGCCATCAGTTCCATTAATCTGCCCGTCATTGAAATTCATCTGTCGAATGTTCATGCCCGTGAACCCTTCCGTCATAAGTCCCTGATCGCTCCTGTTTGTCTAGGCCAGATCGTCGGGTTCGGTTGGCGGGGATATCTCCTGGCGGTCGATGCGCTCCTTGATCATCTGGGTGATCTGGCTCCGCCTGAACTGTAGGCGATCCACAAGCGATTCGATCCGAAATTTGGCTATCTGTTCTGTATTGTTGCCTGTTGGTTAGCAGGTATACTTGCGTCATGACGACCCTGTAGGAGCTTTTTCTTTATGAAGACAAAAGAAACGGTACTCGCTGCCATCGAAGAGCAGGGGATACGCTTTATCGACCTATGGTTTGCCGACATCATGGGGGTGATGAAGAGCATGACAATCCCAGTGGCACAAGCGCCCCACGTATTTGACAATGGCACGACGTTCGACGGGTCGGCAGTGGAAGGTTTTGCGCGGGTCGCCGAAAGTGACATGGTGTTGCTGCCCGACCTGAATACATTTACAGTACTGCCCTGGTTTATGAGTGAAGAGAAAACTGCCCGCTTGATTTGCACCGTTCATACGCCGCAAGGCGACCCATTTATTGGTGATCCACGCATGGCCTTGATCCGGGTTTTGAAGCGCGCTGAGCAAATGGGATTCACGTTTAAGATAGGGCTTGAACTAGAATTCTTTGTTCTCAAAACTGATGAAAATAATCAACCCATTTTGGATGCGCCATTGGATAGCGCTAGTTACTTTGACATGACCTCGCACAGTGCCCAGATGCTGCGCCGTAAAATGTTGCTGACCTTAGATGCGATGGGCATTGAAGTGTATTCGGTACATTCGGAAATTGGGCCAGGACAGCATGAGATTGATTTGCACTACGATGAAGCCCTGATGATTGCAGATCGAATGCTGACAACCCGCGTTGCTTTGAAAACGGTGGCACAGCATGAAGGTTTCCACTGTACGTTTATGCCACGCCCTTCTGCTAACTATCCAGGTTCTGGGATGCACACCCATCAAAGCCTGCATTTTTGCGATACGGATAAAAATGCCTTTGCCGATACCAATCATGAATATGGTTTGTCGGATACTGCCCGGCAGTTTCTCGCAGGACAGCTGAACCATGCACGGGCGATGTCGGCGGTGTTGTCGCCGTTGGTCAACTCCTATAAGCGACTGGGTACAAGCTTTGAAGCACCCGTTTACATCAGTTGGGCACATATCAACCGGGCGGCGCTGGTGCGTGTGCCCAGCGTGTTGCCGGGATTGGAAGCGCACACTCGTTTGGAACTACGCTGTCCTGATCCAAGTGCCAACCCCTATTTGGCAATAGCGGTCATGCTGCAAGCTGGGCTGGATGGTATCCGTGAAGAAATGACACTCACTGATCCGTTGGAGGAGACGCTCTTAATGCAGCAGCGCGGTCGCTTGCGCCAGGTGGCGGTGCTCCCCTCATCATTGGATGAAGCTCTCGATGAACTCAGTCAGAATGATTTGATTCTGTCTGCTCTTGGGCCATATATTGCGGATCGTTATCTCTCTGCAAAACGGCAGGAATATGAAGAATTCAGTCAAGTGGTTACGGGTTGGGAGCTTGACCGTTACCTGGATCGCTACTAATGATGAGTGCGTGAATTCGGTGTAAGGCTTCGTCGGCATCCGAGGGTTTCATCACGAAGGATAGATTACAATGGGACGGGCCTTGAGAGAGTGCCCGAATTGCGATATCATCTAACACCTGGAAAATTGTCGCCACAATTTGTGGCCTTAAGGTCAAACCAGAGCCAATCGCCGTAATAATGCTGACCGGAGACACCTGCCATCTGCCAAGCTGCGGATGTTCCTGTAAGGCATTTTCCACTGCGGTTTGGGTAGCCAGGACGGCATCTGGCCCAGCGCTGGTCGGTATGACAAAACACACAAAGCTTTCCGATGAGGATTGTGCCGTAATTGTGACCTCTGCTTCTGTGCCTATGATGTCAGCGATCTCTCGATCAACCAGAATTGCTAGTTCACCAATGGAACTGCTGCGTTCCGAATAAAGACCAATCCCCTGAATTGCCGTAACTGCTTTGATACGATGCGCCTTGTCTGTGTTGGTACTGTGAATAAGTGTGCCGATTTGCTGGGGCTTGAAGACATTTTTGATACGTAGCGGAATGTTGTGTTCGCGTAGGGGCAAAATCATCCGTGAGTGCAGAATCCGCGCTCCGAAATAGGCCAGTTCCGCCACCTCGTTGTAGGTCATCTGATCAATGACCTGTGCCGTTGGGACTTCCCTGGGATCAGATGACATCAGACCATCCACGTCTGTCCACATCCAAACTTCATCAGTTTCGGTACAAACGGCAATGATGGATGCCGTGTAATCACTCCCCCCTCGCCCCATGGTGGTCGGTTTTCCGGTACGGGTGCGTCCAATAAAGCCGGTTAGAACTGGGACGATTTTGCGCTCTAACATGGGCATAAGCTGACTCTGAATGCGGGCGCGAGTGTCAGGGATGTTGGGGGTTGCATTACCGAAGATGGCATCGGTGATGATAAGATCGGTGGTGTCAATCGCTACGCCTCGAAGGTCATTTTCCCGCAAGAGGGCAGCTACAATGCGGGCAGCCAGTCGTTCGCCTATACCAATGATGGGATCGAACATGTCGGGTGTCAGTGTATCGTGTGTCGAGTCGGCGATGGTCTGGCATTGATCGAGCATTTCAAACAAGAGTTGGTCAATGTTCGCTTGTAAGGCACCCTGTTCACTGGGGCTCAAGGGCAGCTTTTCGATAAGCGATAGGTGGCGCGTGCGGATGGTGGCGACGATGCGTCGATAACCACGTCGATTTGCCAACCATGCGAGTTGGGTTGCCTCTAGGAGCGAATCGGTCACCCCCTCCAGGGCGGAGACAACCACAATGAGGTGATCCCATTGTTCATATTCGTGAAGGATGATACTGATAACCTGGGTTAGTGCGGTTGATGTCCCGACAGACAAACCGCCGAATTTCATCGTTAATGTAGCCACACAACCTGCTGTTCTGTGTGTTCGTCAAAGCGAGGTTCAGACTAGCATTTAGATATTTTTTTGTCAATATAGGTATGGGGGCGGGTGATTTTTACATGTTATAATGACCGTCATGAGAGTTATTATTCAGGTGTCGATTTATGGTAAGTAACCGGATGGAAGATCAATACCAGGTGGCAGGGGTTCGGTTTACAAAAGTGGGTAAACTCTATCACTTTGACTACAGTGAATTCCCTGAACTCAGTTCCGGAGAGCATGTGATTGTCGAGACAGCCCGTGGTCGGCATATGGGGCAGGTGATGGGTTTTACCATACCCGATGATAAGAACAGTCACTATCGCTCGATCCTGCGGTTGGCGACCCCCCGGGATATGATGCTGCGGCAAGAATGGGAATCGAAACAGGCTGATGCCCTAGAAGTCTGCCGCGAAAAGGCGGATGCGATCGGTCAATATGATGAGATCAAGTTTGTTGCTGCGCAGTATAATTACGATGGTTCTGTCCTGACATTTCTGTATACAAGTGAACAAAAAGTTAATATTGGGCCGTTGTGGTCGGCCCTGAAGCGGACCTTCTCTGCACAGATTGAGATGCGTCAGATCGGCCCGCGTGATGTAGCGAAATTGCTGGGGGGGTATGGTGCATGTGGTGAACTCCGCTGTTGCAGCACATTCCTCACAGATTTCAGCCCAATTTCGATCAAGATGGCCAAGGTGCAGGGAATTTCGCTCAACCCTTCGGAAATTACTGGGATGTGTGGGCGGCTGCGTTGTTGTTTGGTTTATGAGTATGAGCAGTATGTGGAAGCCCGCAAACAACTTCCGAAACGCAACAAGCGTGTTGGCACGCCGATGGGTGCAGGGCGTGTGATTGACGTACACCCCCTGTTGGATTCGGTGACTGTTGACCTCAAAGAAGAAGGGCGGCATACTTTCCAACGAGAAGAATTGATTCCACTGGAAGAATTGGAAGCGTTGCAAAAGAAAGCCCAGCAGCCGTGTGATAAGCATGGCGACGAGCCATGTGATTGTGGCAGAGAACCGGGTAAACGTAACCAGGACAAGGTGGCACATGCCCAGCAGGAGCAACAAGGAAGCAAGTCAAAATCGCGCCGGCGCAGAAGAAGGAGACGACCCCGTAAAAACAATGACTAACGAAGACAATTCTATCGAACGCGTCATGGGGGTGTTCGCACATCCTGATGACCCTGAATTTTTTGCAGGTGCGACCTTTGCGCGTTGGGCGTCGATGGGGGTGGAAATCACCTTTGTGGTGGCGACTAGTGGCGACAAAGGTAGTGCTGATCCCAAAATGACTCATGAAAAACTGGCAGCAATTCGAGAAGTTGAAGAAAAGAATGCTGCCGATGTCTTGGGTGTGAAAGAGGTTGTCTTTCTGCGTTATCCAGACGGCGAGTTAATGCCAACATTGGAACTGCGACGTGAGATTACACGCATGATCCGTTTGAAGAAGCCGGATACAATTGTGACTCTTGATCCGACAGTGTTCTGGTCGGGGACAAATCGTATCAATCACCCCGATCATCGAGCCATTGGACAGGTGACACTAGAGGCCATCTTTCCAACAGCGCGTGATCGCCTGAATTTTATCGAATTGGAACGTGATGAGGGCCTAGATGTTCATAAAGTGCACCATGTTTACATCGCAGGGGCCGCGGAGCCGACCCTGGCTGTTGATGTGACTGACCATATCGAGACTAAGATCAAGTCGCTTTATGAACACAAGAGCCAGATCAGCGATATGGAAGCAATGGCAGAACGTATTCGCACACACGCACTCGATTCTCGCTCTCCGATTGATGGTCCCCGTCATGTTGAATCGTTTCGTGTGATCACCCTGAGCTAAAGATCATGATTGATTTTAGGACCGAGGCTGACGTCCTGCGCGATGAACTCGTCCGTCGTCGGGATTTTCACCAGTATCCTGAACTGGCATTTGAGGAAGTCCGCACGGGGGGAATTATAGCAGACGAGTTGCGTTTGTTAGGGTTGGAAACGCAAACGGGGATTGGGCAGACAGGCATTGTCGGCATTTTGGAAGGTGAGCAAGATGGCCCAACGGTTCTGGTGCGGTCGGATATGGACGGCTTGCCTATCCAGGAAGACAATGAAACGGACTATGCTTCGACTACTCTGGGCAAGATGCATGCCTGTGGACATGATGGGCATATGGTGATTGTGCTGGGGGTTGCCAAGCTCCTCAACGCACATCCTGCTGAGGAGAATGTGAGTGGCGCACGAGCGATGATCGCTGATGGTGTGTTGGGTGCGCTGTGTCCGGATGTGACGCTTGGCTTGCATATCTGGAATGGTCTGCCACTGGGACAGTTAGGTGTGGCGGATGGGGCCATTCTGACAGGTGACTCGATCTTCAAATTGACGATCATCGGGTATGGCGGACATGCTGCTTTTCCGCTAGATACGGCTGTTGTGATCGTGACTCAGATGATCGCGGGTCATGCGACCAATATCATCCCAGAACAGGTTGAACTCAGTGGAGCGTTCCGCGTGTTCAGAACAGAAGTGGCGGATTTGGTTGAGCAACGCATTCGTGAAATTAGCGAGGGCTTATGCAGTGCGATGGGTTGCAAGATCGAATTCTGGTTCAATCGTGGCACGATTCCGACAGTTAATGACCGCAAGGTTGCTGCCCGGGTTCCACGGGCGTTCCTAGATATTGCCAGTGAAGGGCAACTTGATCTGATGATACGGACAACTGCCTCGGAAGATGTGGCCTATTTCGTGACGGCTCACCCCGATAAAGCGAACACAAGGTTCGGCGAACTTTCAGTTCGGGGGCGCTTCTCAGGCTCCGCATGTGCCAACGCACTCCCTTGTCGCCTGACGGATGCAGCGGACTGATGAAAGTCCGACCCATCCGAGAACTTTCGTTTCTCTCTTAAGTGCGATTCAGATTTTACGCGGCGATCTACTCGCCACAACCTGCTATCTGAAGTTGTTAAAAAGCCGCGTTAGGCAACCACCGGGCCTTGATGTCCTCGTGCAGTCTCGGCCGAACCGTAAGATGTTAATTTGAGCACAGATATGCTTACTCTGAAAGGAGGGCGGCATTCCCCACCCCGCTCAAGGCGAACCGAAGGTTCGAGGGTGTCCCCTGCCGCGTTTTTATGGATGATATTCCAGATATGTACTTTTTCCTGGGGGCAGCTAATGTGGATAAAGGTTTGGCCTTTGGTCATCATCACCCTCGTTTCGATTTTGACGAAGGTGCGCTGCCATTAGGGGGTGCGTTGTTGTCGCATGCTGTAGCCGATTACGTGATGCCAGGTGAGTTATGACACAGCAGCAAGCGTTAAGCTGGAGTGCGGGTTCAGGTTGGTTGGTTTTATCTGGCGATCCGGATTCTCTGGGTGATATTCGTGCACAAGCGCTCAGTCGTGTTTATCGTGAAGGTCACCTGACTTATATTGGAACCAGCGAAGACGATTATGATGACTTCATGGATGACATGGGGGAACTGGGCGCACCAACAGGCTATCTGGTTAATGTCTTGCAAGAGGATGACAATACCATACGGAACATGATTGGACAGGCGAGTATGGTTATCTTGTCAGGGGATCTTCCGGCGACAGAGCTTAAGTCGGTTCTTATAGGGCCTGGGTTAGAGGGCATAAAGCAGGCGTATGATGCTGGGGCTGTTATCTTGGCAGAAGCGGAAGCGGCTAAAGTTTTTGGGGCGATGTTTGCCAATGCCCAAGATCGAATCAGCGAAGGCTTTGACTGGGTAAACAAAGCCGTGATCGTACCGTCGCACGAGAGTATTACAGAATCGACATCAGCACATGCTTTGTTGACGGCAAAAGAGGTCCAGGTTGCGATAGGTTTGGGCATAGGCTCGGCATTGGTACTTGGCCCAAATGGAGAAGTTGAAACTTGGGGCGAGGCCGTTTCCATTGTATTAGGGGGAAGTGTTGCAACTGAGACTTAGACCTGGGCTAGTTGTACAGATTGGGGTGATTGCCTTATGCGTTGTGCTGCTGCTGCTAGCATTTGGTGACACAGGCATTGGCTACTCGTCTGATAGCTTCGCCTATCTTTCGGCTGCAGACAGCCTGCGTGTAGAAGGCCTGCTGAGCGAAGATTTTTGGCTTGTTCACTATCCACCGCTGTATTCTCTCATCCTGTTGCTCCTTGATACCAATATAACCTTCATCACACTCTTTCAAAGCGCCTTGTTGATAGCAAATTTGGGTATGATGGGTTACCAGATGTCGATGCTGGGGGTTAATGATTGGTTGATTGTTGTGGCATTGCTGGCTATCGGCATGTCGCCTGTGATGATTTTGTGGCATGGACATATTCATAGCGAGGGGCTGTTTGTTTTCTTTATGCAGATCAGCATTGTGTTGCTCGCTAAGAAGAAGTTGCGGTGGGCTGCTGGGGTTATTGGGTTGGCATCAATTCAACGATATGTGGGGGTGACACTCATCGGGTTGGCCTTTATTGTGATCCTGATCCGACATGGTTGGCTAAGAGCGATTTTATTCAGTGTCATCGCGTCGTTGCCCATGGGCATCTGGTTAATTCGCAATGAACTTATTTCGGACATACCGGGGCGGCACGCTTTTTTTGATTTGATCCCGTTTGAAAAAGTAACGGATGGTATCGTTGTGCTTGCGCCTTGGTTGTATCCGACTCTGGGCATTCTGCTATTGAGTGTGTTCTTGACACGAACTTTGCCGCCCTTCCCACTTCTGGCACGAATCATCGCCGGGTATATAGTTGGCTATCTTGTCTTCATGTTATTCTCCATCAGCTTCTTTGATCACTTTACGAGCTTGGATTATCGGATTCTCGCCCCGGTCATGATTCTCTCATGGGTGCTGGTTGCGTGGTTATTCCAGGAACAATTCAGAGTTTTGAGTGGCCAACGTCAGCAGGTCGTTGCTGGACTAGCTGGTTTATTGATAGTGGCCTATTTGTTGGTTTCAGTTGCGTATGCTGTCGGAAATTTGCGCCCGCGAGGGATTGGGTTAGTTCGGGCAACACGACCTGCTCATGAAGCCGTGTTAGAATCAATTCCGGAGGGAACGACAATCTATTCCAACCATAACTGGCTCATTCAGATGCTTGGACGGCAGGCAAGTAACTTGCCATTTAAGACTTATTGGGGCCGGCTAGAGGAAATGGCGGTGTTTGATGCCCAGATGAATCAGGTCACAAACGAGGTCTACAATGGTGATGCGGTGATTCTATGGTTTGAAGAATTTAACAAGACGAATCTCGTCAGCCTGAAAGAACTTCAGGCATTTCTGCCTTATGAAGTTTATGATGGTTTGTTGGTATTTTCTGCGCAACAATAGCATTTGAGAAACGTTTCGCAAATAGAATTCAGGCTGACAAGCGATTAAGATAGAGATAGCTTCCCTACAGAAAGGATTACTATGCCTGCGACTGTTATTGTTGGGATGCAGTGGGGTGATGAAGGCAAGGGACGTGCTGTTGACTGGTTAGCAGCTCAATCTGATATTGTGGCGCGATATGCCGGGGGCGATAACGCCGGGCATACGGTCAACATAGGCGAAGACGTTTTCAAGCTACACTTAATCCCCTCTGGGATACTGCATAAAAAAACGGTTTGTATCCTGGGTAGCGGTACAGTTATCAATCCACCAAATCTAGTCAGGGAGATGGATCGGTTATCCGGCATGGGGGTAGAGATCACACCTAATAATCTGATGGTAAGCACCCGTGCCCATATCATTTCACCAGCCCATGTGGCGCTGGATGCAGCCCGCGAAGCTGCTAGAGGCGATCAATCGATTGGTACAACCTTACGCGGTATTGGGCCTGCCTATCTGGATAAGACCGGGCGGCAAGGCATTCGTATGGGCGAGATGATGGATGTTGAGGTGTTTGCTGAGACCTTAGAAAGTTCGATTGCCAAAATCAATGAAACTCTGGCGACGATGGGGGCGGATTTGCTTAATCCTGAAAAAGACACGCAAGCTTATGTCGATGCGGCGGCACGCTTACAGCCGTTCATCAAGGATACCACCTCCTTTATCAACAGTCGTTTAAGGGGGGGAGCGCGAGTCCTGTGTGAAGGTGCGCAGGGTACATTGTTGGATGTCGATCATGGAAGTTATCCTTATGTGACCAGTTCCTCACCGACAGTAGGTGGGGCGTTGATTGGTCTCGGATTTGGCCCCAAGTATGTTGATCGGGTTTTGGGCGTTGCCAAAGCATTCTTGACGCGAGTAGGTGATGGGCCGATGCCAACCGAGTTGGATGGCCCAGTAGCAGGTCGGCTGCGTGGCACAGGCGAGAATTTTTGGGATGAGTTCGGTACGACTACTGGGCGTCCACGACGTTGCGGATGGTTGGATGCAGTCCTGCTGCGTTACGCTGTTGATGTCAATGGCATAACTGAGTTGGGTATTACCAAGATGGACATTTTGAGCGGATTCAACGAACTCAGACTAGCTGTGGCTTACGAGATTGATGGCGAGCAGGTTGACTATTTGCCGAGTGACATTCGGCTGGTTGAACGAGCTAAGCCTGTGTATGAGACGCTTCCCGGCTGGAGTGAAGACATCACTGGAGCGCGTTCGGTTGATGATTTGCCACAGGCAGCGCTGGAATATATCAAGCGCATCTCGGAATTGGGCGATGTTCCTGTTACGATGGTGAGCGTTGGGCCAGAGCGCGAACAATTTGTTTTGATGTGATATGACCGAACACACTTATTTACAACACGACCTCCCGATAACAGAGCCTGCGCGTCGGATTGTCTCGCTTGTACCAAGTATGACCGAATCATTGTTTGATTTAAATTTGGGAGATCATATTGTCGGTATCACGGATTACTGTGTGCGCCCAGAAGATAAATTAGGCGGGCTGCAACGCATTGGCGGGACAAAGAATCCTGACATTCAAGCCATTGTTGACTTGAATCCTGAGCTCATCGTGGCAAATGAAGAGGAAAACCGTGAAACGGACATTAAGGTGATGAAAGCGGCTGGCCTCAATGTATGGGTGACATTCCCCAAGACCGTCAGTGATGTGTTTACGATGTTATGGAACATCATGTACGCTTTTGATGAAACGACGATGGTTCCACGCATTCGCTTGATCGAACAAACACATGATTATGTGTTATCCATTTCCGAGCAGCACGAAGATGATCCGTGCCGTGTGTTCGTGCCTATCTGGAAAAAGCCCTTGATGACCTTTAGCGCCGACACTTATGTTCATGATTTACTGCATGTTTGTGGTGGGTATAATGTGTTCGCAGACCGAGATGAACGTTATCCAACCGTGACAATGGATGAGGTGGTCGCGAGGCAACCGCATGTGATCTTGTTGCCAAGCGAACCCTATGCATTTGATGAAGCAGATCAAGCGGAATACGAAAAACTGGATATTCCTGCGGCGAAGCACAACATGATTTATCTTGTGGATGGTGCATTGTTGACTTGGTGTGGCACGCGCTTGGCGTTTGCCCTCAATGATATTCCACCCTTATTGTGTGAAGGCTCATGACACAGAACACTGAATACGACACCGATCTTATTAGTATTGTTGCCCATGACCTGAAGGCACCGATTAGTGCAGCACGCGGCTTCCTTGATCTGGTCGAGGCGACGGGGCCAATGACTGATCAGCAGCAGCAGTTCTTCAATCGGGCAATGATGGCATTGGATCGTATGGAAGGTCTGGTCACCAGTTTGCTTGATTTCTCCAAAGTTGATGCAACGTTCATGGTGGAGCCGATTGAGGTTGATTTATACGAGACAATACAGGACGCTATTGACCTGCACAAAGGGATTGCTCAGCAGCAGGACGTGTTGGTACAACTTAGCGGGGTGAGACGAACTTTCTTTGTCATGGCAGACAAGCGTCTCGTCAGCCATGTTATGAACAACCTCATTTCCAATGCGCTCAAATATAATAAGACGGGTGGTTCGGTTTGGATACAGATCCACGATCTTACATCTGAAGTGCAGATTGATGTACAGGACAATGGCCTGGGTATCCCTGCAAAAGACGTGCCGCATGTTTTTGATCGCTTCTATCGTTCGCGGGTGCATAAAGATATGCGGATCGCGGGCAGCGGTCTGGGGCTGGCGATTTGCAAAGCTATTGTAGACAAGCACAACGGCAAGATCTGGGTGGTGAGCGAGGAGAATAAGGGCAGCACCTTCAGCTTTACGCTGCCAGCCCGTCTTGCTAAACCGAATGATGTGGCGATATCGACAGCATCCAGTGAGGCACTGGACGGCATTGATGACCGTGACCAGGACATACAGGACTCATCTGATCTGGAGTCGCGGTGGGATGCACCTTAGCATATTGCACGCAGTTGTGATAAAGAGTACAATCACCTCGTTAGGCTATTTGGGAGAGACATCTGTGAAGCGACTCGGCGTTTTAATTGGTATTCTGGCCGTTCTGGCTGTCGGTGGCGGGCTTTCGATTCTAATCACAGGTGGTGATGAACTGTTGCCGTTCTTACAACAAACCTCAAACCCAGCAGGATCGGTGATGGAGGCTGAATCCTGGCAGGCGGAACAGTTGGTGCTGATGATTGGATTCATCTTGTTCAATCTGGGGGGTATTGCAATAACGCTGGCGATTGTGATGTGGTTTTTGCATCGTGGTGTGGCGATATCCCGTGCTGAGGAAGCAGAGCTAGCCGAATCATAAGATTCGACTTGAGTTGTTTAAATTTCCTATGCGATCAACACGAACATTTACAAGATTGGCCCTGATTACAGCCCTGTTGACAGTAGGCTTAATCATATTTGGGGCGATTGTCCGCGTGACCGATTCTGGTTTGGGCTGTGGTAATGAATGGCCTTTATGCGATGGGCGCATATTGCCACCTCTGAACAACGTGACTGCCTGGATTGAATGGTCACATCGGCTGTTTGCTGTTCTGATTGGGCTGTGCGGTCTGGGGATGCTAGTTATGGTACTGCGTGCGATTGGTAAACCGTTGGTGCGGACAATTACGGTGGTTGCGGCGGTCTTGTTCTTGGTGCAAAGTGCATTGGGTGCGATGGTGGTGGTTATGGACTTACCGCCAACGATGGTTACATTGCATCTGGGGACGGCGATGCTATTGTTAGGGGCGCTGCTGATGGCGGGAATCGCATCTTGGCATGAGTTGGAACAAGCATATGAGCGCGATCATGTGACGTTCTTGATGTATATCACAGCGGCATTGACCCTGGTGATTATTTTGACTGGGGCCTTAGTTCGCGGAAGCGGGGCGACATTAGCCTGTACCGATTGGCCTTTGTGTAACGGCGCGATTTTCCCGTTTGATCAGGGGCAGTTACACACTGTTCATATGATGCACCGTTTTGCTGTTGCTGGTCTGGGCATTACGCTCCTGCTGCTGGTCTGGCAGGTGATGCAAGAACGTCAGCAACGGCTGCTACGGCAACTGGTCTGGGCAGCGCTTGTGTGTTATGGGCTGCAAGCCCTGGTAGGCGCAATTTTTGTCTGGTCAGATGCGGCTGCAGTCTGGGGGGTGACGCATGTCGGTTTAGCGGCGGCAACCTGGGTGCTGCTGGTAGCATTGTGTACAGTTGATACCTTGAATACGATTGAAGGACAAGCATGGAATCCTCAGTCCGTTACCCAGTCTTAGATGTATCGATGCTGCAGGCATATCTCGAACTGACCAAGATTCGGATTGTCCTGTTGTTGTGTTTTACTTCGATTACTGCCATGATTGTCGCGGCGCAGGGATTTCCCTCTGGTTCGCTTGTGTTGCCAACATTGCTTGGAGGTGCATTAGCTGCCGGGGGGTCAGGCGCATTAAACCAATACATTGACCGGGATATGGATGCCCAGATGACACGCACAGCCCGTCGGCCTATCCCGTCTGGACGGATTGCGCCGATTAACGCTTTGATGTTTGGGTGTGCATTGGTTATTTGGTCGATGGCGATTTTGAGTACGCTCGTGAATCCATTAACGGCGCTGTTGGCTTTCATCGGATCAGTCTATTATGTCATCATCTATACACTAGTACTGAAGCGTAATACAGTCGTTAATATTCTGATTGGTGGCGGTGCAGGTGCATTTCCGGTATTGGTGGGTTGGGCAGCTGTGACCAACAGTTTGTCATTCGAGCCATTTCTGCTGTTTGCCATCGTCTTTTACTGGACACCGCCGCATAGTTGGGCGTTGGCGCTGCTGGTCAATACAGACTATGCGCGTGCCAATGTACCGATGATGCCAGTGGCGCATGGTGAGGCTGTAACACGCCTGCAAATTCTCTTGTATTCAGTACAGTTGGTGTTGATTTCAGTTCTGCCAGCCTTGTTTGGTGCATTGGGTTGGCTTTACATGATGTCGACGCTGGTCCTAGGGGCAGGCATGGTCTACTGGGCTGTTCGCTTGTATCGGGTTGCGACCAAAGCCGTTGCGCGTTCAACCTACAAATATTCAACGGCTTATCTTGCCTTCCTGTTCCTGGCGATGATGATTGATCGTTTACTCCTGCCCTGATGACTTCAGAATTATCTGATAAAAAAATCAAGCATGGTAAGCTGGCCGTGTTATGGGCGGTTGTCATCCTAGTGATGTTTTCTATATTGTTTGTGCTGGTGTTCCTCAATTTGAGCAGCGGTGGCGGCCTGACGGATGAGGAAATCACCGCAAGCTCCTATCTTGATGTGGTGACGCCATTGTTGCGTGAGGCTCATCCTGAACGAGGCGCACAATTGATCGAGAAGCACGGCTGTCGGTCCTGTCATGGGGGGCGGCTTGCTCCAAATTTGGCTGAACTGCCCAACGTCACTCCGTTTCGTCGTCCGCCTATGTCGGCTGCGGCCTATATCTATGAATCAATCATCTATCCCGGCGCATTCGTGGTGGAAGATTATCAGAACAACATGCCGCGAATATATGAAGGTCAGATTCCAGAGCATGAATTGGGCGATCTGATTGCCTATCTATTGGTTCCGGTTGCAGAAGATAGTGAGGTATCCGATGGATCTGTTTTAGATCTTGGTGCGATTCCACGCGAGGACTTGACTGAGGATAGTTACATGGATATCGTGAATCCATTGTTAGAAAATGCTCATCCTGAACGGGGGGCAGAACTGATTGAAACATATGGCTGTAGCGCCTGCCACGCAGGTGAAGCAGCAGACATTGTTGCTCCCTCACATCAAGGATTGGCGGTGCGTGCAGTGGAGCGCGTGCCCCCGTTGACGGCTGCAGCTTATATCTACGAAGCGATTATCTATCCCCCTGCCCATATTGCCGATGACTATCCGGCTTCCATGCCGCCTAACTATGCCACATTGATACCCGACGATGAATTGGGTGATATAATAGCGTACCTGCTTGAATAGGTGAGTTGAACGATGTATCTGGACGCTTTTACTATCTCAGCGTTGGTCGATGAATTGATGGACCAATTGGCAGGCGGACGAATCCAGGATGTGATTGATGTTGACAATACGGGGATTGGGCTGGAGATTTATGCCAATCGACAGCGCCACTACCTGTATATGAGCGCCGATCAATTGATGTCGCGAGTGCATCTTGTTGAGGATAAACTGCGGCGTGGACGGCGGCGTCCAACTCAGCTTGGCCTGCTGTTCAGGCGTTATGTTGAAGGCGGGCGTATCCTTCACATCAGCCAACCAGAATGGGAACGCATTCTCGTCATTGAGGTAGAAGGGCCCGAAGCTCTGGTCGAGATTGTTGTCGAGCCAATGGAGCGCCGAAGCAATATTTTACTGCTGCAAGATGACGTTATCCTCGACTGTATGCGCCGGGTGGGGCCAGAAGACAATCGTTATCGATTAAGCCTGCCCGCGCATAAGTATGTGCCACCTCCTCCACAGACTGGAAAACGCAATCCGTTTGAGATCACCGTCGAGGATATGGTGGGCTTCTTTCAGCAGATGATGGATAAGAAACGTAAGACTTTTCAGGTGTTAACCGGCAATCTGTTAGGGGTAAGTCCCTTGCTAGCTCGAGAGATTGTGTTTCGGTCTGAGGGTGACGTCAACCAGAAGGCGCTTGATGCTGACCCTGATAGCTTGTTTGAGGTCATACAATCGTTATTTGAACCGCTTCAGGATCGAGAGTGGCAACCTGGCATCGCTGAGGTGGATGGACTGGTGGAAGCCTATAGTGTTTATCCGGTTGAGTATCTGGATGGCTGGCGACCTGTCAACAGCATGAGCGATGCGATGGCACGATATTATGGGGCCCCGGTGGGCGAGGATGCTTATAAAGCCGCTAAGAGGCCCGTTCTGGAAGCTATCAACGAGGGCAAAGCCAAGAGGCAAGCCAAGCTCGCCTCGTTGCAGCGTTCTATGACGGACGACTCGGAACGCGATGTCATGCGACAGAGTGGTGAATTGATTCTGGCATATCAGTACACTCTGCAACCGGGACAGACTGAACTTCGGGCGCAATATGAGGCTGATGGGCCAGAACTCGTCATCCAATTGGATGCGGATTTAACTCCCCTAGAAAATGCAGAACACTATTTCAATCGTTACAATAAATCCAAACGGGCGCTGGATGATGTGCCTGGATTGATCCAGGAAACGGAAACGGAGCTGGCCTACCTGGAACAGTTAGCTGTTGATCTGGAAGAAGCCCGAAACTGGCCTGAAATTGATGATGTGCAGCAGGCACTCCAGTCTAGGGGATATTGGGGAGGGAAGAAGACCAAGCGCATCGGTGGTGCAGGTCAGAGTGCCCCAATTCGGGTCGTTACGTCGGATGCCTATGTCTTGTGGATTGGCCGCAACAGCCGCCAGAACGAGATGGTGACGTTCAAGAAGGCCAATGCTGAAGACCTGTGGCTGCATGCCCGTGATATTCCTGGGGCACACGTTATTATCAAGAATGATGGGCGGCGTATCCCTGAAACTGTTATTGAACAGGCTGCGTCGATTGCTGCGCATTATAGTGCTGGGCGAGATGAAGGCAAGGTTCCGGTGGATGTGACCCGAATTAAGTATGTCAAGAAGATCAAAGGGGCAGGCCAGGGTATGGTGACTTATCGTAACGAGAAAACCCGCATGGCTGAGCCACATGACGAAAAATACTTTGAGGAAGACTAATGGCAAAAAAACAACCCCTCCATCCCAAACCAGGTACAAAGATCAAGCTCAAGGAGTTTGATCCATCCGATAAAGGTGGTTTAGAACGTGAATCAGCCTCGGCAATTTTGTCTGAACTGCATAGACAGCTGCGGACGCTGCAAGAAATGCTCTACGCCCAGGGTGAACAATCGCTCTTAATTGTGCTTCAGGCGATGGATGCAGGGGGAAAAGACGGGACAATCAAGCGTGTGTTCCAGGGGGTTAATCCGCAAGGCGTTCAGGTTTCGAGCTTTAAAGCGCCTTCCAAAGAAGAATTGGCCCATGATTTCCTGTGGCGGATCCATCACCATACGCCGCCCAAAGGCTATATTGGCATTTTCAATCGCAGTCACTATGAGGATGTGTTGATTGTTCGTGTCAATGAACTGGTGCCCAAGTCGATCTGGCAAGCTCGTTATGACCATATTAACAACTTCGAGAAACTGCTGGCGGACAACGGTACGCGCATCATCAAATTTTATCTGCATATTGACAAAGCTGAGCAGAAAGAACGCTTCCAGACGCGGTTGGAGCGCCCTGATAAACAGTGGAAGTTTTCGACGGGCGATTTACCTGTGCGGGAACAATGGGACGATTACATGGCGGCTTATGAGGATGTCTTGACCAAGTGCAACACGAATTATGCACCCTGGTACATTGTCCCGGCAAATCGCAAATGGTATCGTAACATTATCATTACACAAACTATTGTGGAAACGCTGGAAGACATGAATCTGGCTTATCCTGATCCCGAAGAAGGGTTAGAATCCCTCGTCATTCCTGATTGAGTAAATGCGTGTCGAAGAAGCCAATCACTGTTTGGCTGTAGGCTTCTTCAGCATTTTCCAGGCCCATCAGATGTCCTTCGCCGGGATATGTCCATAGTTGTGCTCTAGGAGGTGGTTGCTCACCGAGTAGATGCTGATTGGCACGTTCCTCGCGTTTGCTGCCGATGAGCAAAACAGGCCGTGACCCCATTGCTCGGAACGCTTCTCGCACTGACATCGGATCGGACACACCACTGTGTAATTTGAGAAACTGAAAAAACACAAGATCGTAGGGCACATACAGCACCTCACCAAGATGAGTGGCAGGAGGCCAGTCGCCAAAGGTCACGCAACATGGTGCATCCGAAACAGCGGCCTGGATCAAGTTGCTTTTGACAGCACCATAGAGGCTGACCTGTGCACCCAATGACCAGCCCAGCGTCCCAATCGCGTCTACTTCGTCTCGGCCTTTCAGATATGCGGCGGCTGCGGCAACCTCATCGCCAAGACTACCCCCATAAGTCACTTTGTCACCCTCGCTTTCACCATGTGCGCGGATGTCGATCAGTAGCGAGCCGTAGCCATGCCTTGCTAGCATTTCTGCGACAGGCAACATCCCCACGCGATTTGATGCTAAGGGATGCGCCAGGATAATGACCGCGCCGTTTTCTGGTAGGATATACCAGCTGCGGATGGTTAGTCCATCTTGTGTTTGGAAGGCCACATCTTCATAGGGGCCATGGGGTATAATGCCGCCCAATGACGCTCTTTGTGGCTTGACCCACCCCCGCGAGAGGAAAAAGGGATGGCCAACATATACTAGAAACAGCATCCCGACGATGATCGCCCCAAATGAAAAGACAATTAGGTTTTGATAATAACGACAGCCACGTTTCATTGATGTTTTCACTCAACACATCGCAAGTGCATGGATCAGAGTGTAAAATCTTGGGAGTTCTTTACCCAGTATATTGGTCTTGGTCAAAGCCTGCCAAAGAGCGCCAACGCCGCTATACTCATAGGCGATAACCCAAGGAGCAGCCCAATGCCCTTGTTGGATCTGCTGAAGTGACCAATCAAAGAAATCCCAGTCTTCATCGGTCATTGGCAAGTGATCCATCAGGCGACCTGAAAACAGCCCGATGACGCTTTCTTCAATGCCTGCATCTCTCAGTAAATCTATCCAGTACGTGTCAAATCGTTGTAGTCCAGTCATATGAATTTCTCGAATGCTGTCTGTCGGTAGACTGTCGATGTAGTCAGCAACTTCCATTTCAAGATAATGGGCCGCCAGCCGTGCGTGAGAAAGGTCGAATAGGAACCCACACCTTGTTGATTTGACAAGCGTGTTGATGAATTCAGGTTGAATGGCCAGTCGCAGATGCAATTTGCCGTTGTCATGATCGTTTTCGAGAATGATCCGGTCTGCACCGAAGCGCTGAACCACTTCTTGCATATCCTGATAAGTGTTTTCCAGAACCTGTTCATAATCATCCGCCTTTGTCGAGTTGAGCTTAATTCCAGGATAATCGTTGGCAGAGGGTGATAGATGCAAGTTGATATAAGGGGTATTTGTTTGCTCCAGAAGGCGCTCAACTTTATGCCAATCGGCTACTTGTTTGGCCTCCTTATCGTAGGCAGCCCGGATGCCCTTTCCAACAACTAAGGGGAAATGAACATAGGTTTCAAATTCGGTTGGGATGGTCTCCAGCAGATCAGGCCAGGCCGGGCATTTGAAGCAGTCGATGGTGACTTTTTGCTGGTGGATAAGGTCAAGCGTTTGCGGTGAATAATGCACAGCAAATTTCATAAGATGGACCTCGAATCAACAACAAGACGTGCTGCCTCCAGCACACGCCCGACAGTGATTTCGCGCACGCAAGGGTGATAATCGGGGTTGTCGCCTTCCCAATCGAGCACCCGGCAGGGACGACAGCCAATCGCCGTTGTTAGGATAGCATGGCGTTCTGATGGCCCCCATTGCCTGAATTCGACGGGATCGGCTGGACCAAATAGGGCAACAGTCGGTGTCCCGACTGCAGCCGCAAGATGTAAGGGACCACTATCTGGGCCAAGTACCACAAGTGCCCGCTGCAAGAGGGCTGCCAACTGACCGAGTTGTGTATCGCCGATCATAACGCAGGCAGGCTTTTGCATGTGGAAGGTAATGTCCCGTACCAATGCTAGTTCATGGTCCCCGCCTGTGAACACAATTGAGGCATCGAGTTGGTCATAAAGCGTATCAGCGACTTGTGCCCAATGAGGTGTTGACCAGCGTTTGACCCAAGTGCCAGAACCAGGATGAATGCAGATGATATTGCGCTCTGGTGGAATGTGTTTGTTCTGCAAATAGTTCTCGATATAGGTATGGTCGGCTGGGTTGCTGGTCTCGAAATGATAGACAGGGCTTTCCAGCGTCATTGGACCTGTCCAATGTTCGATCAGCCGTAGATTTTTTTCGACAGCATGTTCGTGTTGATGTTTCACCACATGTGTCAGGAAAGGTTTGGTTTCGCCATGATTGTAGCCAATTCGTATCGGGATTCCTGCAAGAAATGTAAGCATCGCCCCCCACCAGTGGTCAGGACGTAAGATAACGGCACTGGAATAACCGATACGGCGTAGTTGGGTGGCTGAACTGAGTGCTAGCTTATATGGGAAGCGCCAGTTCTTGTTTTCGCCTCTAGCAAAGCCAGGAAACGGTAGCGTCAAGACTTGATCAATCTGATCGGAATGGGACAAGACTTCCGCTGACCAAGGGCCAACCAATGCGTGAAGTTCTGCATGGGGGATGGCATGACGCAAGGCATGAAGGGCTGGCGTGGCGAGCAACACATCACCCAGATGATCGGGACGAATCAGGAGGATACGCTCGTTTTCGATTGGGCGTTGCAGTGGCGGTGGCAAGTGCGAAAGGGATTTGAGCAGTAGCGCCCGTATTCGATGTTTGATCGGGGTGGTATGAAAAGCTTCGGTCAAGGTACGATTGCGCCAAACAAGCGCCTCTCTATCCAAGTCCAATTTCCTCATAAGCCGATAACAAGCGCGGAATCAGCGTTGACCAATCATAATACTTGCGAACCTGGGTCTGGGCGGATTGGCTCAGGTCAGCGTGATTGGAAGGATGCTGGAGCAAGTGGTTAATGGTTTTGGCAATCTCGTTGGGCTGGTCTTTAATTTTCATGACTCGCCGGACTTCCGGGTGTAATCCGGTGCTGGCTGTGGAGGTGGCGACAATGGCGCAGCCCGTTGCCATCGCTTCCAGCAACTTCAAACGGGTGCCGCTGCCCATACGCAATGGCGCAACATAAACAGCAGCGGCGTGTAGGTAAGGCACAACCGAATCGACCCGTCCTGTTAGTGTGATCTTGGGATTATCGCTGAGGGGTTGAAGGCGGGCATGGGGGTGCTGCCCGACGATGTAGAGTTGTACATCTGGGATACATTGCTGTATGTCTGGAAAAATCTCGGATGTAAACCAGATCATCGCATCAACATTAGGACGATAATCCATTTTGCCTGTGAACACGAGTGTGTGTTCGGGGAGGTTGATGTTGTCGGCCCGTATCTTATAACGATCCACCCAGATGCCATTGGGAACGATATGAATGTGTTGGTCGCTGCGAAACTGCTTGAGAACGGCAGCATCTTCCCCTGAAACAGCGATAACACCATCAGCGAGTTGACACATCTTGCGTTCGTAGCGTTTGATACGGCCAATCTGGAGATAAGAATACATTGCAGCAGGCCACCGGTTGACCTTCTTACTGTCAATTTCATAGATGTTGCGCTGAAGGGCAAATTCGGCATTAAAGGTGTCGAATACCATCTTTGAATCAGGTGCAGCCTGCTTGGCAATCGGTAAATAACACACCGATTCAATGCCTTCAAATTGAACCAAATCGAACCTTTCTTCTGTGAGCAGCGCCCGTAATCTTGCGGCAAACGTCTCTGAAAACAGCCGGCGGGCGATGTCGGGCTGTCGAGTCACCATCAGATCATAGAGGCGATCCGTGCGGGTCCGGATGGGAGGTAGAACAGTTTCAACTCGAAAATCTAAATCTGAGACTTCCTTATCATGAAAGCAAAGGAGGGTGGCGTTGTGTCCAGCCTGCTTGATCCCTTCCACTAGGCCATGTACGCGGATTGTGCCACCCGATTCGGGCGGATAGGGCAGTTGAGTCGTCACAATAAGAATATTCATGTTCGGGTGCTCAACACGGTTTCATAGGTCGATAGAGCGATTTGTGCCGAACGCTCCCATGTGAACTGCTTAGCACGTTGAATGCCTGCATCACGTGCCTGTTCGCGCCATTCCAGATCATTCAATGCACGATTCAACGCAGCGATCAATGTATCTGGATCGTTCGGATTAATTAGTAAACCAACATCCCCGACAACTTCTGGCAGTGATGAAGTATCGCTGACAATGACAGGAGTTCCACAGGCCATCGCTTCAAGGGCAGGCATTCCAAAACCTTCATAAAATGAAGGCAATATCAGGACATGCGCTCCATTGTAGATAACAGGCAGTTGCGCATTGGGGATGTCAGATCGGATAATAATGGGGTGTCCTCTGGCTTGTAGCCTCTCAATACGCTGCATGGTTGCATCAAACAGCCAGCCCGGACGCCCTACCAGAAGCAGCAGAGGTGGTTGATCGAGTTGCTCATAGGCATCCAGCAGCGCCGGGATATTCTTACGGGGTTCCAGTGTACCGACAAATAGAATATAGCCCTGTGGTAAGCCGAGGGTTTGCAACTGTGTCTTAACGCTTTCTGACACGAGGGGCTGGAAACATAGATTAATGCCATGGGGTTGCACGGTGATCTTGTCAGGATTGACTTTGAGCATGGTTACAAGATCGTTATGTGTGGCTTCACTAACTGCCAGAATATGGGCGGCTTTTTGCACCGCCCGTTCGATCTGGTCATTGTAGTATCGGATTGCTGCTTGATCTTTGTGTTCGGGATAGTGCAAAAAAGTCAGGTCATGGACGGTAATGACCTGATGTTTAGCACCCCAACTCGGTGGGATGAAGTCGGTGGTGTGGAGTAAATCCAGGCCCAGGCGGGTGAGTTCCAGGGCTAATGCAATCTTCTCAAATCGAAAATGGGGCGGTGTCCAAAGTGGAACAGCGTTGAAGTTCGTAGAATAAGGAGACTTCCGACTGTGTAGGATCGAGATGTGATGGGCTGGCTGGCACCGTTCTAATGCGCGGATCATCTCTGTTGTATAGGAACTGATTCCACCAACCCGATAGGTGGTCAAGCGTGCGTCAATCCCAATGTGTCCCATGTCATCAGTATACCGATGCTTGCATCATCTGACTATGGCAATCTACCCAACCAGTGGATCAGAATGGCATCAAGTTTGCCTGATTCCTGGACTGCTTGCAACGCATAATCAATGTATTCAAAGGTCTCGCCACGATGTAAATAGACTGCAATCGCAAATTCGTTGTCTGTGACATAGTTAAGGTTGGGTGACCAATCCGGGTGATCTTGTAGATAGAGCAGGGCACTGATGGCATCAACCAGGGCGGCATTGGCTTCGCCAATTCGTACTGCATCCAGGGCGTGGGTGGCACGTTGGTAGGGGCGTTGTTCAAACTCGGCAATCAAACGAGACCATCGGCGGACTTGGGTGTCTGCGGATGAGGCGAATTCGTAGGCGAGAGAATGACCGGGAACGTCGTGCATATTGATTATAGTTGAATCCGATACTAACACCAACCCGGCGTTGAAATAAGGGCCGGTGTAGCGGATTTCCCCCATGCGCCAGGGTTCTACTGGGAGTGATGAAATAATCAGGTCGGTCTGATTAGATAGAATTGAATCATACAGGCTGTCAATGCTCATGTTGACAAAGCGCACTGGAACGTTCAGTTCACCTGCCAGGGCATAGCCTAGATCAATGTCTATGCCCGCCAGCCCGTTTTTGCCTGCTAAGGCAAAAGGCAGCGCACTAGCATCGACACCGATCCGCATTTCGCCCGTTGGGAAAGCTGGGAAAACCGTTCGATTGAGCCGTGACCAGCCCAGATAGGTTGCAAGAGCAAGGACAACAATGATTAGGATTCGGCGGGTGCGGGCAGCCATAGGTCGGTTTCCTGTTCCCATCCTCGTGCAAATGACTGAACAGCATAATAGATCGGCTTGATCTGAAAATCGGGTGTGACAATCGTGAAGTTATCGCGGTAAGTTCCAGTAGGACGAGTATAACGGAATAACCAGATACAGGTGTTTTCGACCCAGGGCCAATTGTTCGCCGACCATGCCAACGCATCGAGTGTGTTGGCGACGCGCTGGGCTGGCGAAACAGCTTGAATCCAGCGTGGATGATCGTTCCAGCCGCTTTCGGTGATGTAGATGAGTTTATCTCTGTCGCCGAATTCATGCATGATATCATGGAGCAATTCTGTTCGGCGAAAGTTAATCTGGTCGGTAGCCGGTTGATCGAATGCTGATGTAACCTGACCGTAGGAGTGAACAGCGAGGGCATCAAACGATGATCCTGCTTCTGCTTCATACATGCGACGCAGATACGTTAAATCATTGAGCCCATTGGGGCTGCCATCGGGTTCCAGTGTGGGTGCGAGTGCCCCGGCAAGAATCACGATATCAGGATTGGCGGCCTTGACCTGGGGATAGATTGCTTCCAGCATGGCGGTATAACGCTCTGGCGAGAAGTCCTGATAGCCCCATTCAAAGGCCAGATTAGGTTCGTTCCAGATGATAATATGGCTGATTTTCCCAGCATAACGCTGGGCAAAGCTGGCGATGAAGTCTGCAAATGCTTCAAATGTGTCGTCTTCGATATGATTAAAGGTTGTGTTTGGGGGACGTGCCCATTCTGGTACGAGGCCCATGCGGGCGATGATCTGGATTCCCTGTTCTTCAGCATGTTGGACCAGGCGATCTGCTTGAAACCAATTCAATTGATTCTTCCTCGGTTGAATGTATGCCCAAGGGAAAAATTCAACGATGCGGGTTGCGCCCATCTCGCGTATCAGACGAAAGGTTTGCTGGATTTTCCATTCGTCTACTTCGTTGATCAGGTCGGTGTGGACGCACAAAGCGGGTTGATGGGTCTGGACCGCGTAACTTTCTGGGAAGACACGCTGCTGCACTGGAGCTAGGGATGAGATGATAAGCCAAAATAGGGCTGCCCGTACCAGCCAGGGTAAAGATCGTAAATTTTTTCCGAAATGCAGTCGGGTCATCATGATGTTTCAGAATTGTAAGGTGCCCGTCATGAATTATCTGTTATAACGTTAGGTGCAAGGTCGTGATTAATCCTATAATGATCATGTTGGTAATGCGCTTCGGGTGATTATATGCGTTTGTTCATCAGTTATGCTCGTGTCGATAGACCCTATTGTGTGCAGATTAATGATATTTTGGATTTGCATGACGTTTGGTACGATCATCGGATTCAGGCCGGGCAAGATTGGTGGAACGAGATTACCAAGCAAATCGACCTGCGCGAAGGGTTTATTTATCTTCTTTCCCCAGAATCAGTGGCCTCCGAATACTGCCGCAAAGAATTCCAGTTGGCAATGCGGGCGGGTAAGCACATTTTCCCTGTGAAAATCTACCCAGAAGTTGAACTGCCCAATACGCTGGCGCATCTCCAATTTGCTGATCTTTCAACTGGTTTGACACCCAAAGGGGTGAAACAGTTGCTCAGTGCCATTTATTCGGCGGAACTTCGTAGTGTTCGAAGACAGCCTGAACGCGAGGCGCAGCGCATCCAGCGTTTACCATCAAGGCAACAGAAAGTGGCCTCCAATGGTGTTGCGACAGCGGTTGTTGAATCGCCGCCGCGTACAGCCTCTCGGCTCATTACGGAAGTGGGCGATGCCCTGGAAAAAGGCTCATATGACCATGCGGTTTATTTACTCAAAGAAGCCAAGCGACGCGGGGTAAGCACCCGCTTCATCAATATTGAGGCCGTGCTGCAAGAGGCCGAAGCATTGTTGGAAACCCAAGCTTATCTGCGCGAAGCCGAGCGTGAATATGCGCCAATTGTACGGCTGGCCAAGACCGAACGCATGCGCAAAGAGGGGTGTAAAGCATTCCAACGCTTCCGTGAACAGTTTCCTGATTATGACCCTCAAAATGTTGGATCGCTGTGTTCGATTGAACTGATGCCCATGCTGGAATGGTGCGATATTCCGGCGGGCGAAGTCACAATTGAGCATGATGGTCGCAGCTTGATCTATCACATTGAGTCGTTCAGGGTTGGCAAGTATCCGGTTACGAATACGCAGTTTCAGGCGTTTGCAGATGCACCCGATGGTTATGGTAACCCGAAATGGTGGGAGTTTTTGCCCCAGGCGAAAGCATGGCACCAAGAGCACAAGAAACCGATGAAACCTAAGTTCTCTTGGGGCGATCATCCCCGTGCCAATGTGTGTTGGTATGAAGCAATGGCCTTTTGCAATTGGTTGTCTTATCAAACTGGCTTGCCAATCACGCTGCCTACAGAACAACAGTGGCAGCGCACCGCCCAAGGCGATACAGATCGGATTTACCCCTGGGGCAATCGTTTTTATAAGTCACGATGCAACAGCCGCGAGAGTGGCCTGCGCATGACCACGCCTGTAACCCGATTTGATAAAGGCATGAGCCCATATGGTGTGCACGATATGGCGGGTAATGTATGGCAGTGGTGCGACAGCATTGAATACAATAAGTCCAAACGAACATCGAACAAAGCTGGTAAGGAAGTGCATGTTCCGCGCGCTGTGCGTGGCGGTTCGTTTATCAGTGTGGCTCAGCGGGTGAAGTCTACCTTCCATTTTTACTTGAATCCACTCTATCGCTACGCGACAATTGGCTTCCGCATCGCCACTACAGTCGAGTAATAACATCACAGGAAGATGGGCGAACCTATGGGGGCTTAAAGCTGCATGAGTTAAGAGAGGGTGGACTTCCAATATGTCGATAGAAAGAAGTGCACCTACTAACATTCTCACCCCCTCCTACTGGAAAACACATCTCACCTGGATGGATGAAGCGGTTATGGGGGCGCAAGGTGAGTGATCGAGGCTTCGCGCAGTTCATGAACATCCTGGAATGGGTGGTTTTCAAACACGGCAAGCGGGTGGTCAAGATGACTGACAACTGGAAGAAGACCTTGTGTATGCAGGGCCTCTGGCGTTAACGGCAGAAGCCCATTGAACCTTCTGGTCCACCTTTTGCTGTGAGAGTATGTCACGATTTGTTGAGTCCATTTGCGTTTATCGGTTATTTGATGCGTGTTACACTCTACCTACACAACATCTATCAGGAGACATTCTAGAATGACCAAGATTGCCTTTATCGGTGCCGGGAGCTTCGGCTTTACACGGAAGTTAGTACGAGACTTGCTGAGTTTCCCCACTTTGGAGGATGCCCATATCGCTTTGATGGACATTGACGACGAACGGTTAGACTTTGCCAACCGGGCTATCAGCCGGATTGTCGAGGCAGGTCGTTATCCTGCAACAGTTTCAGCGACGATGGATCAAGCTGAAGCGCTTAAGGATGCGGATTTCGTAGTAGTCACGATTCTGGTTGGCTCAACGGATGTGTGGCAACATGATATTGAGATTCCAATGAAGTATGGTGTTGATGTCAACGTTGGGGATACTCGTGGTGTTTCGGGCATTTTCCGTGCCTTGAGGACAATCCCAGTGATGGTTGACATCGCAAAAGATATGGAGCGCTATTGCCCTAGTGCGTTAATGCTCAATTACACAAATCCGATGGCGATGTTGTGCCGTGCCATTGACCGTGAGACCGATATACAGGTAACGGGTTTGTGTCATAGCGTTCAGGGAACAGCGAAGATGCTGGCAGGTTGGATTGGCGCTCCTGTTGAAGAAATTACTTACACCTGCGCAGGCGTCAACCACACGGCCTGGTACATTGACTATCGCTGGAAGGGCGAGGATGCGTACCCACTCATTCATAAGGCCATCACCGAAAACGAAGATATCTATAACGCAGAACAGGTACGTAATGAAATGTATCTGGCTTTTGATCACTATGTGACGGAGTCCAGCGGGCACAACTCTGAATATAACCCCTGGTTCCGCAAACGGGCTGATCTCATTGAGAAATATTGTATGCATGGCACAAATTGGAATCCAGGGCATCATGCTTATATACTGAATAGCTACCGTAATCGTGAAGACAACTGGCGGGATGATATTCATGAATGGTTCGAAAAGGCAGAGATTGACTTGGAGCGTGGGCACGAGTATGCTGCTTATATCATGAATGCTATGCTGGGTGGCGAGCCGTTCCAGTACAATGGCAATGTGCCTAATACCAACTTAATTACCAATCTGCCACAAAACGCTTGTGTGGAAGTGCCCGTCTGGGCATCACAGAAGGGTTTGGAGCCTGTTCATGTAGGGGCACTGCCCCCACAGATTGCAGCATTCACAGGGCTCCTATCGCAGATTGAAGAGATGGCAGTTGAGGCGATCCTGACAGGTAATCGGCGTCTAGTCTATCAGGCAGTCGCCCTCTCACCCCTATCTGCGGCTGTACTGTCGTTAGCAGAAATCCAGCAGATGGTGGATGAATTATTTGCGATCAATGAACCGTATCTGCCCGAGGTCTTCGGTGCGAAGCAAGCCATCTTGACCTAATCAATCGTGCCTTTACTCAACTAACTCCCTATGGCTGTGTGTATGGCAGCGGTAAAATGACAATATCATGCTGTTTCGCGAGGGATGATTTGATGTTCCTGGTGATACTGGTGGCTATACTTGCATTGCCTGGCATGCTGCGGGCACAAACCGATGATTTCCCCAATCCTGACAATTATAAATGGGTGAGCGTAGTTGATGGTCTGGATAATCCGCTTTATGTGACCCATGCGGGTGATGGCTCCAGGTTATTATATGCCGTTGAGCAACTCGGTTTCGTCTTGATCGTAGAAGATGGGCAGTTTGATTCTGACCCATTTCTGAATGTATCTGAACTGCTTTCCAACGATGTATTTCAAGGGCGCTATACCGAGCGTGGGTTGTTGGGATTGGCTTTTGATCCTGATTTTGAATCAAATGGGCATTTTTATGTCAACCACACAGACCGAGATGGCAACACCGTTGTGGCACGTTATACTGTGATGGCAGACAATCCGCGCAAAGCTGATGCGGAAAGCCGCGAGATCATCCTCACATTGGAACAACCTTATGATAATCACAACAGTGGGCATATGGTTTTCGGCCCAGATGGATATTTGTATATGGGCTTAGGCGATGGCGGTAGTGCAGGGGACCCAGATAAGAATGGGCAGAATCCTACCAATCTCTTTGCCACTATCATACGGATTGATGTCAGTTCCGGTTTGCCCTATACCATTCCTGAAGATAATCCATTTGTAGATGTGGCGGGCTACCGGCCAGAAATCTGGGTGTATGGTTTGCGTAACCCCTGGCGCTTCAGTTTTGACCGGGCGACGGGCGATTTGTACATTGGAGATGTCGGCCAGGGAGAACTAGAAGAGATCAGTTTTCAGCCGGCAGATAGCGCCGGAGGTGAGAATTACGGCTGGAACACATATGAGGGTACGCTCACCTATGAACCAGAAACAGCCATCGCGGGCGATCCTGATGCCGTTGTGCCACCCATCATTGAATACACACATGATCTGGGCTGTTCGGTGACAGGCGGCTATGTCTACCGAGGTGAGGCGCTGTCTGAACTGAGTGGCATCTACTTCTACGGTGACTATTGCAATGGTCGGCTAGGATGGGCACGGCGGACAGACGACGGTGAGTGGATCAGCGAGGTTTTTGCTGACACAGATCACAACATCGCCTCATTTGGAGAAGATGAAGCAGGTGAATTGTATATGGTTGATTACAAGGGCGGTATCTATAAACTGGTGGCAGTAGACACCGAGTAGCAAATGTCGATATAGAGACCCCTGCGAAGAAAGACACTTGCTGCTTGGTCAGTTGGTTGTGCTCATCACTGCACCTAATGTCGCACAAGCCGGACAGACCCCGCCCGGCCTGACGATGGCATAACCTGCCATTGGATCACTGTCATAACGGGTAAAATCCACGTTCCAGACGATCATCAGACGTACTCGCGGATCGCCACGCGACTGTTGGGCAGCTTCTGCCAACCATTGGGCTTGATGGGCGACAGTGGTGTTGACCGCCCACTCGAATCCTGGTGGCAGCGGGCCATGCCCCTCTGCTGTGACATACCCTAACTCCGTGAAGCACAAAGGTTTGGATGGGAAGACACTGTTGTATAGATTGACCATCCCCCAATAGTAACGGGAATAGTGGTTGCTGTTGCCGCGTGGATCACCCGATGTCAGTGTAGGAGAAATTATGCCCTCGTTGTAGTGTATTCCCACACAATCAAGATAATTGGCTGCGCCCGCGGCCTTCATCTGGTTGATGAAATTGTCATCGGATACAACAAGGCCCTCGATGTTGACACCTGTTGGGCCAGGAGCCGCACTGATCACCATGATGGCTGGGTTACTGGCTTTGATGGCTGTGTAGGCTGCCCGCAGCAGATCGGTATAGTTAGAACCGCTAATCTGACCTTGGGGCCATTCGCGCTCCAGATTGGGTTCGTTCCAGATTTCGATTGCACCACCCGCATCCATCCGCGCTGCCACTTCACCGGCGAAGGTTGCATAATCCTGTATAAACAGGTCTCGGTTAGCAGCGAGTTGTTCCTTGCTGCCAATGATGCTCAGGAGGAGTTGGATGTTTTTATTTTTGGCATCGTCAATTAATGGCTGGGTTGTATCGGATTGGATTTCCTGCCCATACCTAACTTGACGCTTGACCCAGGTCATGCCGGCCTGCTGCATCAGATTAAAGTAGCTGAAGCTATCAACCTGACCCCCTAATCCAAAGACTTCATCTGAACCGATAACTACCTTTGGCCCTTCATACCAGCCTGAATCGGCAATACCCCCTATCGAGAAACCACCGGGCCCCCAGGCTTGCACATACCAGTTATAGGTTGAACCATAATTGAGGTTGAGAGTCAGGGTTAGGCTACAAGTTCCGCCGGATTTGCAGCCAACGGTTTCGGCGGTGTACCAATTCTGGCTGAGGGGGTTGAATGGTGTGAGTGTCCCGAACCAGACCTGATAGAATGAGGCATTGTTTGACGAACTCCAGGTGAGATGGGCTGAGTTGCCGTTCATGGTGACACTGAGCATTTGGACTGGGTCGGGCTGGTCCTGGTAGAATGAAAACGGGATGGGGCCAAACCAGCCAGACAAACCTTGGTCGGAATAATGACCGAATCCCCAGGGCTGGACATACACAACAAAATCACCATTTTGGACGTAGTAATCGAGCATGAATTGGCAGGTCAGACCATTACAACTCATGGTTGTTTTTTTATACCAATCCAGATGGATGAGCACGAAATTCGGTGTGCCAACGTAGACCTGAAGCCATTCCATATTTGGGTCGTCTTCCACCGTCAACCAGGCACGGCCTTCAACAACATTGACTGTCACATTTTCCTGTGGGAAAGGCCGTGTTGTTTGTGCGCTGATACCTATTCCAAAAAACAAGGAACAGATCAGGAGAAGCAGCCGTTTGTTCATAGATGAGTATTCCACACGTTTATTTCTGCATAGGTCTATTATAACATAATAAGGAACACCCGATTAGGTGTTCTTCTCAGCTCCATCTGGTCATTCACTAGCACCGAAATCTAGTCTCCCGGTTCTGATGTTTCGGTAGCTTCTGGCTCCATTAACGATTCTTCATCTAGTTCCCAGGTTCCTTCAGCCTCATCAAAGATGTACAGTCCGCCATAACCACTCTTCAGCGTATGGACACCGGGTTGGGTGGTGATGTTATCATCGTCGTCCACAGTGATTTCGCCTGCGGTGAAAGTGTAGTGGGTGAGATGACCAAATTCAGGATCAAGCCCCCAGCCCAGCGCTTCACGAACATCTTCATTTTCACGCCAGAGCAAACCAAAACCACGATGAGGCTGATGTAGGCCATCGGGGGGGCGGATCGAGTCATCAAAGTCAGGTATGTCTTCGTTCCATTCGTCAATATAGGCTTCCCATGTGCCTTCTGTGTGATCTTGGGGATCATCATAATGCATGACCCAAATCCGGCCTGCAGGACGGAGATAGAACATGCGCCCAAACTCAAAGACCTGTTCGGCGACGATCAGATCGAAATTGGTGGGACGCGGGAATGGATTCACAGTCGGGATTGGGTCTTGTTGCAATAGAACAGATTCTGGCTGAGAAGCAAAGAGAATGTGAGAACCGGTCGAAGCGACTAGCAATCCGATCAGAAAGAATGCTGCACGTAAACGCATAAGATTAGCCCCTCGATTATTTGATAACCTATATCATCCAAACAAAAGTATCGCATAAGTCATGGGTTGACACAAATTTCGGAGGGGAATCGTAGCTTAATTCAGCAGTTGATTAGTGGCAATATAGTCCTGCACCAATTGAGTCACGATATCGTTGCCCGATGCATCCAGGTGAAGATCGTGCCCGTAGTAGACATGGGTGCCTTCTTGTATAGCATCGCGGAAGGTGGGCAAGGCATCAATGCAATGCCACCCATTGACTTCACATGCTTCCAACATCAGGGTGCGATTTTCTGCTAGTTCTTCCAGGTAGGTTTCTGAGAGATAATCGCTCACGAATTCAGCATAGGCTTCTTCTTTGGTCGGAATCAGCAAGAAAACAACCTGGGTGTCAATGGTCTTAAGCAATTCAACTCCTCTGGTATAGGCTTCCAGATTGTGTTCCCAGCCGTAGGCTGTTGCCGGGTAGGAGGAATGGGAGGAATGGGTGTATTCGTCGGTAGCGATGAGCAAACTGCGCTCGCGTGCGTTGATGACTTGCGAGTGTAGGTAATCATTGGTTTTAGGTGGTGGATTGAGTCGGCGATTGATGAGCGTGAACAAGGCCGAATATTGCTCTAATCCCTTAAGAACCGGAACTGGATCAGCAGCTGGGGCGCCTGAAAGACTGGGGGTTTCTTCCCGAAACCAGTAAAGGATATAGTCATCAAATGAGTCATTGGGATGGCGCTGCCAGATCACGAGACGGGGTTTAATTGGGATACCGACCTCTTCGATGAGCCGTACTTGACCTGATGGCCCGGTTCCGGGCTGCCCTGCATTGATGCTACTCCAGCCATGTTCTGATTCAAGCTGTTGTACCCAACAGTCTTCGACAGCGGTCCAGCAGAATGTGAACGAATCACCGAAGGCCATAATGTCAATAGGCCAGCGTGGTGAATCCGACGTACGCAGACCGACAGGATGCTCCCATAGGCTGATGGTATCAAATGTAAAACGGGCATCCATCCAGCGCACGGGGTAGTTGTTGTAACCGGGGGCGATGCGGGATTGATAACCGCGATCTGCCTCAAATGGGATGGGGGGGATGATCTGCTTATCGCGCCAGGGCACAACCCGAACAGCTTGTATCTCGCTCTGGATTTGTGGAGGAAGAAAGTCGAAGCCGACTCGCATGAAGACTTCAATCACCATTAGGGTGAAGGCGATACTGAGAATGACCAGAGTGAGTCGGGGGAGGATGGTTCGCATAATGCTAAATGTTGTTAAGAACAGGAGGTATTGTAGCAGTATCTATCCCAGACGGCCAGTATCGGGGCATAAGGCGTGTGGCAGGTTGGCCTCGGTTCTGGGCAAAGTCGTGACTTGCTGCTGCCGCAGAAGAAAAAAATGGCGGCAATACGGGAGGGCCGGCAGCAAATTGCAGTAAAAATGGGTACTGAGTCGGTTAGTCAACAACAGTTTCATCCTGATTCAACCTCCGTGTAATTCAGTTTACTTGGAAAGGGGTTGAGATGGGAGAACGTGTGTTCAGTGTTTGAAAGCAGACGCCCGCTTGATGGCAAAGGTCTATCCATAGAATTTTGGCGCGGGACACCATCGAACCTTCGGTTCGCCTTGAGCGGGGTGGGGAAGCGCCTTCTCCTTTCAAATATGTTATAATATACATATGATACGCACGCTCAAATGCCGTCTATATCCCAGCGAAAAGCAGCAAGAGACGTTGAACGAGATTCTGCGCTTGTCGTCTTGGCTCTACAATCGTTCCCTGGCTTACCGTCGGAAACGCTGGCAGGAATCACGGTACAGCGTGACCTACAACGAACAGTCTGCGATGTGGAAAGATTGGCGCAACGAAGAACCAGAAAACAACCCACTTCGCTTGGTTAATATGAGCGCAGGGCAACAGGTCTTGCGTCGCCTGGACAAAGCCTACCGGGAGTTCATGCAAGGCAAACGAGGCCGTCCCCGCTTCAAAAACTGGCGCCGGTTCGATAGTGTCAACTACAAGCCCGGTGATGGCGCTGGTTTGAAGAACGACAAACTGCGCATTCAGAATGTTGGTTTGATCTCGGTCAAGTGGCATCGCCCGTTGCCGGATGGCAAACTGAAGAACATCATCATCCTGCGTAAGCCCTCCGGCTGGAATGTCTGCTTCCAGGTTGAGATTGAAGCTCCAGAACCACACCCCTCTCCAGAACCACCTGTTGGTGTGGATGTGGGTATTCATCATGCCCTGGCTCTGAGCGACGGCACCGTGATCGACAGTCCGCAATACCTCAAGGCTTCGCTGATACGCCTGCGCAAATTGCAGCGGAAGGTTGCCCGTAAAAAGAAGGGCAGCAATCGCCGCCGCAAAGCGGTCCATCAACTGGCAAAGGAACTGGAACATATCGCTAATCAGCGCCGTGATTGGTGGCACAAGGTTGTCCACCAGTTGGTCAACACCTACGGCCTGATTGCGATTGAAGACCTGAGCCTGAGCTTCATGCTGCGTAATGGCAACTTGTCCCGTGCTACGCACGATGTTGCATTGGGCATCTTCTACGAACTCCTCGACGACAAGGCTATCGAGGCCGGGGTTGAGGTGGTGAAGGTGAATCCCAAGAACACGTCACAGCGATGCAACGGGTGTGGTGCGATGGTGAAGAAAGACTTGCGGGTTCGTACGCATCAGTGCAATGACTGCGGCTTCACGGTGGATCGAGACGTGAACGCCGCACGGAATATTCTTGATCTCGGATGGGTCGCATCCGTTAGGTGACAACGTAGTGCGTTGGCACATGCGTAGCCTAAGAAGCGCCCTCGAACCAAAGGTTCGCCTTTAGCAGGGTGAGCCGTCACAACATTCAGCAATCCCGGTATAATAACCGGCGATATATGAGGAGGGGTGACATGAAGATATGTTTAGCCGCCCTGATTCTGCTGCTGATAGGATGCAGCGATGGGGATAAGAAGATTGACCACAATGCAGATTGGCGTCCATTCATCCGGGAATTTGATGGTGTGGAGATGGTAAAAGTGCCGCCTGGTTGTTTCTTGATGGGCAGTTCAGATGGTCGGCGCGACGAGACGCCTGTTCACGAAATTTGTATCAAGAAAGCCTTCTGGATCGACCGCTATGAGGTGACAAACGCGCAGTACGGCTCTGAGGGGGCTTTTACTGGTGATAATCGGCCACGCGAAAACCTGACGTGGTTTGAAGCCCGCGAGCATTGTCTGGCACGCGGGGCCCGGCTGCCCACCGAAGCAGAGTGGGAGTACGCTGCTAGCGGGCCGGATAACCTCATTTATCCTTGGGGGAATGACCTCAACCCGGATGTTTTGATCTTTGACCGCAATCGCCCTGGTGATACGTCTGATGTGGGCAGTCGTCCAGATGGCGCATCTTGGGTAGAGGCAATGGACATGAGTGGCAACGTCGGTGAGTGGGTGAGCAGTATTTATAGGCCTTATCCATATAACGCCGGCGATGGACGTGAAAACCACAACGACACAGCGAGCCGCCGCGTCTATCGCAGTGGCATTCACAGTTATATCGACTATGGTGTCAGCGTAGCGATCCGTTTTCGCTTGTATCCTGATGAACGTGATTGGTTTGTTGGCTTTCGCTGTGCTAAGAACAACTAGCAATTTGAGCCACAATTTGGATCAGGGAATGCGCCGCCCCACGCGCCAGGAATGAGTGTTGCTGTTGGAGGGGCAGGTGGGTGTGTTAGCTCCGATGATTGTACTGTGTGATCCAATGAGAGTGTATCCAGGTTAGCGTCGGTTTCAACTGTGACCAGGGGAATCCAGCCGATTGTGCCCGCTGCATCGACTTTGACCCAGGCATTGTAGGGGCTTTTTGCCAACAACGTCACCTGTTGTCCCGCTTGAACCGCGAGGATGGCAGGTTCGGATGCGAACGGCTGGACGCGCATAACGACGGCACTGAGCGTCAAGCCTTGGCTGATGGTTGTCTCTTGTGCCAGGATAATTTGAGGGGGGGGGGTCTGACTGTAAACAGCGCTGATTTCCCCGTGCTGTCGTTGTAGGAGTTCGCCAAACATCCAACCAGATACACCAGCAGGCAGCCGAACATGATACCAATCGCCTGTTGGGTTGCGCCCCAATACGGATAGAAGTTGTCCTTGTGGAACTTCCAACATAATATCATAGCCGAGTGATGGCCCAGATCGCAAATTGACGTTGCGATCTGTTATCACATAGCCAGATTGTGGCATCATCACAAAGCGGTCCAGCAAGCGAACGGGGAAGGCGTTCACGCGAATGGGGTCGAACGGTGCTGGTTGGGAAATCACAGCAGTGGGTGTTGCTGTGAGGGGAACAGTAATCTGTTGCCCGGATATGAGATAAACAGTCTGTCCGTTAAGTGATGCCTGAAGTGTACCTTCAACTTGAACAAATACAGTTTGGGCTTCATCTGTTTGAACTAAGATCGTACCATCCAGTGATAGGGAAACGCCGTTGACAGTGAATTCGGCAGGAATACCAGGGGTCTGGTTTTGTAGGACAGCGGAATTTGCAGGTGCGCCGTTGCAGGTGGAGGTGTTTGTACCTGTTTCGATGGTAAAAGTCTGCCAGGATAGGTTGTTATTGGTTTGGTCTTGAAGGATGACATCGCCAAGGAGGAGTATGTTCAGTTCGGGATTGATAGAGCGCATCCAAACGATACCGCCGCCGTCTGTGTGTAGACTGGGGGGGTGAATCGAATCGACGACAGCGACATCCACGGATGCCCCCTGTACTGCCAATGAGTTGCTGACCGGGCCAACAGGTTCGGCGAGTGGCGCAAGACCCCCATTACAAAAGTAGCCACCGGGCTTGTTATTACAGGCAGCCAGTGCACTGCTATATAGGGCTTCCAACCGGGTTGCACAGTTGGTGATGTCTTGCGCCAGCAGCGCCCCCAAGAAGAACAAGCTCACAACACTTACAAATACAATCCGCATGACGTTATACTCATCAACTCGTGTGACGCTCTACTACGACTAGAAGTCGAACTTTCAGTTCGCTGCAGCTTCTACAGCATGCATGAGGAACCTCCCTCTACGTGAGGCTGTACAGACCCGTCCGATCTGGCTCGACTAAGCCTTGCAAAGCAAGGCCCTTGCTTTGCAAGGATCTTGATTGCTGCGTTGTGATCTCTGTTGAGCGACAAACCACAAGCACATGCCACCCAACGATCCTTGAGTGTTAAACCCTCGAAGATTGCCCTACAGTTGGAGCAGGTTTTGGATGTGTCGGTGGGATCAACCAACAGCACTTCACGCCCGGCACTTCCAGCCTTGTCCGTCAGATATTGTTTGAAAATATTCTGAACCGAAGGTTCGCACCCACTATCCAAAATGCTCTTGCTGAGGTGTTGGTTTCTGACCCTATTGCGCATCTGGAGGTCTTCCAGCACGATCAGATCGTCGTGCTCAACCAGTTGGGTACTCAGTTGATGCAGGTAATCTCTGCGTTGATTGGCCACATGCTCTTGCTGCCTTTGGGTGCGAACTAAAAGTTCGAGCAGCAAGGCTTTGCGGCGGTTCTTGCCATCCCGTTTCTTCCGGGCCAGTGACCGTTGCAGAACACGCAGTTTCGTTTGGCTCTCCCGGTAGTAGTTGGGGTTTTGAACCTTCTCACCTGCGCTGGTCATGACCCATGCGGATACCCCGACATCCAAGCCAACCATTTGCTCAGTTTTTGGCAGCTTGGATGGCTCTGGCATTTCGACGGAGAAACAGGCATACCACCGCCCTGCCTTGTGGGTGATCTGTAGCGTCTTGATCTGGCAGGGAACGAACCCACCGATGGCTCGATGCCAACGCCCAGCGATACGACCCACACCCGACACCTTCAGACGACGACCAGTCATCCTGAAGCCGATGCTATGGAAGCGATGGTGGCCTTTGAAACGGGGATAACCCGGTGTCTCACCATTCTTGACACGACGGAAGAAGGCTTGAAAGGCCCTATCACAATCGGCTGCGAGCACCTGCAAGACATGACTGTGAACGATTTGTGCTTGTGGAAAGGTCTTTTTGTCGTGCTTGACATTCCAAAGCTGAGCCGTTTTGCTCACACTTCGTTCTTCCAGTTGCCATGCCCATTTGCGTTCTTCCATGCCCATGTTGTTGAAGTGCCGAGCGCAGGCCAAAATTTGCCAGAGATTATGCTCCTGGCTTGTGCTTGAATACAGGCGGTACTGGTCGGTCTTGAGCATTATTTCCCTTTTGGGGCGCGATCTACTTCATTATCGACAATTATATCAATGTTAAACTCTGGTCGAAACCCTCGACAATCGCCTCACCGCTGCCATTCAAATCGAACCGAAGGTTCGCCACGGCTTGCGGCGGGATCAAGCCCGTTTTTGTCAGGAACTATTATAGCCTTCAATCCACCACCACACACGATTTAACATTTCTAACGCCGTCAAATTGCGCACGACGTAGCCATAACGCAGGTTTGCCGGAGTGAAGATGCCCGCTGTTTCGTAGCCATCGGGGGATGATGAGGGATGTAAGTTGTCCCAGGCCAGACCCTCGTTTGGCAGGGTGGACATAACCAGAGCATAGTCCAGCAGGGGGATGTGATACTCAGCGGCAATATCATGGATGATCTGGTTCATTTCTGCAATACGGCTTGTGTGAGTGGGACGGTTGGGAATCGTGCTCATGATCGGAATGATTCCAAATGACTCGGTCACTTCCACAATGCGTTTCATATCGGTATGAAAGGAATTGAGTGGGCGATAGCCGCTATCGTTTGTGCCGAGCATGATGATGGCAAATGACGGCTGTGAGACGCGATATTCACAACGTAATGGTGATTCCCCCCAGTTGCAGTGCTGTAGATTGCGGAGGGCAGGATCGAGCAAAGCAGAAGAGGCCCAACCCACTTCGGCAGCCAGCGATCTTGCACGAAATGAATCGGTTCCATGCCCATTGGGCAGCGAAAACAGATCAATGATGGGTTGGAGATGTTGATAGTCGCCCAGATCGTAATAGGGCGTACCAAAAGCATACATAAAACTGGTGTTGACGGTGATGCTATCGCCAACCTTTGCGAAGGCATAGGGATTGTTCCCTAAAGTCTGTCCTAGCCTATAAAGCTCACGGATGTGGTCAACTGTTTGTGGTGGGAGCGAAAGAAAAGCGGCGGCTGGTATGGCGTTGATACTGAATTGGTCAGAGGGTGCCGAAACATTAACAAGGGGGATATTGGGGCCTGGATTGAGTGGGATTTTAAGCTTTTGCCCAACACGGATCAAGTTGGTGTTGGTAATGTTATTGGCGATGAGGAGTTGCTCTAGTGAGATGCCATAAGTCTGGGCGATATGCAGTAAGGTCTCGTTAGGTTGGACAGTGTGCAGAATGTTGTTGACCTGATCAACCATCAGTGGCTGGACTGTGGGCTGCATAGCTTGCTGTGTTGGCTGGATGGAGGTGGTCCGTTGACGCGAGCGTTCTTGCAGCATGAACAGCATCATGACACACATGATGATTGTAATAAACAAACCAGACACCAAAACCACCAACTTTTGCATAGGCTGTCACCTCGTCTGTATTTCTCGCCGGACAGCATCAAGCGTGAGCAAGGCCAGCAGGTTATGTACGCCATAGCCACGTTCAAATGCTGTTGCAAGTGTATAATCGTACTCGAAGAATGTTGTCATGTGTACGTTATCTCGTCCTAAACCGCGCCCAGGCAACGTCCCGGCTACGAGGTCAAAATCCCACAGAGGTACTTGATACTCCTCTGCGATCTTGCGCACAATGTTGTTATTGATGTTACCTGCACCCTCATTGCGATCTGCTTTGGTTCCGAGCAAGGGAATGACACCATTTTCGATACAATGTTCAATGATGCGGCGCATGTTGTGCTCAAATGAATCAGGCACACCGACATCGTTCGCGCCAAGACGGATAAAGATTATACTGGGATTATGAACGCGGATCTCGCACGCCAGAATGCTTTCATTAGGCAAGCAGGAGCGACTATCCGCCCACAAGGGGTCAAACACGGACCAGGAATGCAGCCCTCGTTGGACGGCAATGCTGTGGCGTGAATATGAACCAGCATAATGTTGCACAGTGGGCTCTAGGTGTTGATACAGACCCAGATTGTACATTCCGGTGTCAAAGCGATCCAGGAAATGTGGGTTCTCGATGGTGCTGTCGCCGAGTTTGGAAAAAGCATGGGGATTGCGGCCTACTGCTTGCCCATACGAATAGATTTCCTGAACGTGTTCTTGGACTGATGGGGGGAACACGATCAGCGTATGAAGCGACATGCCGTTGAGCATTTCCATCACGGGCATAGTCGCCGAGGCGGGTGGTGCAAAAATGCCGAGGCGATAAGGCGTTTGTGATGGGAAAACATCAAGTGGAATGTGGGTACTTTCGAGCGATGCCGGAATGATCAAGGTCTGGCCTGCGAAAATGACATCCCGATTGGTTAGATTGTTTGTTGTCAGGATCGCATCGGTGGACACGCCGTAATTTTGTGCAATCCTGTCTAGCGTTTCTCCTTGTTGTACCTGGTGTGATTGTGTTGGCTGGGTTCGTGTGGATGAGGTGGGGAGGGCAATCGTAAGGGCAGATTTGATGAGTTCCGAACTTTCCACAATAGTGGGGGCTAACTGTGAAGAAAAAACCGGTTTCTGGGTTTGGGTCTTTAAAAATATACCGACTGATGCGAGGATGAGAGTGACCAGAAAACCAGCAGCGAGATAAGACATTTTCATCTCATCATCATAGCTTGAGTATGGCCATTCATGCAAGATGTTTGGCGTCAACACAAAATCATCACAGAATAGAAGCAAACTGTCGGGGCAGAGACGATGAAGAAACATGACCTGCTGGCGAAAGCACATGATAAGGCGTTAGAAACGTTGCACAAATGCATCACACCCCATGGCTTCCGGGCATCTGGACTAGCCGCCGGGTATCCGCAAATCTGGGCGCGTGATAGCGCTGTCACGGCATTCGGTGCATTGGTAACTCAGGATGCCATGCTGATCAAAGCCGCAAAACAAAGCCTGATTACACTCAGTAAATTCCAATCCTCCCGTGGATTAATCCAACTGAATGTCAATCCTGATACAGGCTATGTCAGCACTGAGAATGCTGGTTCAATTGATTCCAATCTGTGGTACATCCTGCTGCATTATCTATATTACCTAACCACAGATGACCAGGATGTGATGGGCAAATACTGGTCAGTCATCAACAAAGCACTGATTTGGCTCGAATATCAGGATATGAATGAATGTGGCCTGCTGGAAATTCCAGAAGCAGGCAACTGGATGGATTTGGTCTCTGTGCGATACAACACACTTTATGACAATGTGTTGTACTATGCGGCGGTGTTGGCTTATGAGCAGATGGCGCAGCTCATGCCATCGGCAGGCCATACCCCTGTAATTGCTTCTGCCAGTATTCATGAACGCATCAACTTGCTGTTGTGGATTGATCGCTGCTGGGTTGCCGAACACTTTGCCGAGCATCTCGAACGGCTCAAGGCGATTCGGTTGGAGTGGTTTATGCTCTATCATAACATTGGTACGATCTCTAGCCGACCTTACTATTTGCCCTGGGTGGCCTTCCGCGAATATGGTGACTGGTGCGATACATTGGGCAACTGTCTGGCGGTCTTGTCTGGGGTTGCTGACGGACATCACCGTGAACACATCCTGCGTTATATGTATCAGGTTGGAATTGCCGATCCCTATCCTTCTAAGGCGATTCATCCGCCCATTTACCCTGGTGAAGATGACTGGCGCGACTACTTCCGCAGCCGGAATCTGAACATGCCACATCAATATCATAATGGGGGCATTTGGCCTATGGTGGGTGGTTTTCATGTTGCGGCGTTAGTGCGGCATGATTGGATGGAAGAGGCGGAACGGATGTTGGTTTTATTGGCAAAGGGAAACCATGCCAGTTCCGATAGCAGATGGGGTTTTAACGAGTGGTTGCATGGTGAAAGCGGACATCCAATGGGTTATGATATGCAGGCGTGGTCAGCGGCGATGTATCTTTACGCAGAACATGCTGTTGCAACGGGAAATATGCCCTTGTTTGACCAATTGGTACACGCCAAACCAGAGGCCGCCGTGGCTCTGGAGAACAATGACTTTTCGATGCGGGGGGGTGGTGGCCCTGCTTAACCATTTGTTACCAATTATAGGTTGATGTGGTATAAATGGGGATACGAACCATTCAACTTAAGGAGAAGAGTTTATGCGTCATTTGTTTGTTGTGCTGCTGATGTTGGTATTGGTGCTTGTTCCGGCCATGGGCCAGGACGAAGAAGTCACCATTACCTGGGCGATGTGGGGCAGCCCGGCGGAAATCGCCACGCATGAGACGGTTGCCGAGGCATTTATGGAAGAATACCCTGAAATTACGATTGAAATCTGGGCACAGCCCTGGGGCGATTATTTCACTGCCATCCAAACGCTGTGGGCAGCGGGCGATGCCGAAGCTATTCCCGACATCGCATTTCTTTCACCCATTGCCAACTACGCGGCGGATGGCGTACTGGAGCCTCTCGATTCATTTATTGAGACGACGGACTATCCTGTAGATGACATCTGGCCTGGGCTGCTTGACTTTGCGATGTACGAGGGTAGTGTTTACGGTTTCCCGCGTGACATTGGCTTGGAAGTGTTGTATTACAATCGGGACATTTTTGATGAACTGGATGTAGACTATCCTGATGAAGATTGGACATGGGACGATCTGTTGGCAGCGGCTGAGCAAATTACGGATGTGGCCGACAATGGTCGTGTTAATCGTTATGCACTCGGTATGGAAGGCGGTAAATACCAATTGTGGATTGGTCAGAACATGGGGAGCATCCTGGACGACATGGCGAACCCCTCCGAATGTACGTTGGACGATCCAGAAGCGGTTGCGGCGATTGAGTTCTTCGCCGGAATGATGGAAGACAATCATGCCATGCGCTCTGCCAATCTGAGTCAGGCAGGGGGGGACGCGGCAGTCTTCCAGACAGGTCAGGTTGCTATGATTATTCAGAACGCCAGCCGTATTTCGACTTTCAACGAAGCGGATCTGAACTACGATGTGGCGGTTGTTCCTATCCCCGAAGGCGGACAACGTTCTGCTTCGGCTGCGGGTGCTGCCTGGACGATGAGCGCCTTTAGTGATCACAAAGATGCTGCCTGGACATTCTTGAGTTGGCTCCAAAGCACAGACGGCGGTCAGCGCATTTACACCGAGTCAGGTGAAATCCTGCCGGCCCTGCGTTCAACCGCTAATTCAGACGCTTTCCTGGGGCAAACTTCACCGCCAGAAAATCGGATGGCTTTCATCGTTGAAGGGGACAACGCTAAAGTGGGGCGTGCGGGTTTGTTCCCCGAATGGAATGAACTGAATGGCACGATCATCGGCCCAGGGATGGATGCAATCTGGGCTGGGGAAGTTGAACCTGCTGAACAGCTTGCCACCATCTGTGAAGGTGTGGATGCTTATCTGGAAGAAAACGGCTTGCCAAAATAGAGGAAGCGTGTCATCGACGTGTCATTTAAATGAACAAGGCGAGGTGGTCAGGGAAGCTGGTCGCCTCGTTTTCAATCGTAAAGAAATTAGGGAGGTGAGCGTATGGCAACTCATTCAGAAGAATCTGCGCTCCTCGTTAATCAATCACAAAACGCCCTTTGGCGATCATCCTTTTGGGCACGTTGGCTTGGCTTAGATCAGTGGCGTCCGACCCAGCAGCCGGAAGGTTATCTGTTTTTGCTGCCCAGTCTCATCGGTTTTGCGCTGTTCGTCATCATTCCCGTTGTCGGCTCGTTTGGATTGAGCTTCTTCAAGTGGGATTTGCTCACGGACGCGGAATTTATCGGGATCGACCATTATGTCAAATTGCTGACCCGCGACGATATTTTTCGCAGGGTGCTAGAAAATACGGCCTTTTACGTCGTGTTTATCGTCCCCATCCAATTGATGATTGGCCTGGTGATGGCAGTCGCCCTCAATACTGGGCTAAAGGGTATTGGTATTTATCGTGTGATTTACTTCATGCCTGTCGTGACGAATATTGTCGCAGCGGCCATGATTTTTCAATGGCTGCTCAATCGTGACTTTGGTCTCATCAGTTCGTGGATGTGGGAGTTCAGTGATGCGACGGGACTGCCATTGACGCCCCCCGATTTCCTGAATGATCGCTTCTGGTCTAAACCATCTGTTGTGATGTTGACGGTCTGGAAGAACGTTGGCTTCACGATGGTGATCTACCTAGCAGGTTTACAGTCGGTTCCAGAATCGCTCTATGCTGCTGCGAAAGTCGATGGGGCAACGGGGTTACAGCGCTTTCGTTATGTGACTGTGCCAATGGTCAGCCCGACGACATTCTTCTTGATGATTATTCAGATGATCGGTGCATTTCAACTTTTTGCTGAGCCTTTTGTCATGTGGCAGGGTGATCCGACACAGGCTGTCCAATCGATAGTGTATTACATCTATCAGAATGCCTTTGAGTTCCAGCGGATGGGCAAGGCTAGTGCAATAGCCTGGGTGTTATTTGCCATCATTTTTGTGATCACCCTGTTCCAGATACAAATGCAGCGACGTTGGGTCCATTATGAGGTCGAGGATGAGTCCTGATGCCCAGACGAAATAATACACGGTGGCGGGGCAGGCTGCTGCTTCATCTGGCTTTCATTGCAGGCAGTTTGGTGATGCTGCTGCCGTTTATGTGGATGCTGAGTACCTCACTGAAGGAGCAGCGTGAGGTTTTTACTCCGACCTGGATACCGAATCCGATTGCCTGGTCAAATTACGAAGAAGCGCTCACAGCCTTACCATTTGATCGGTATTATTTCAATAGTCTGGTGGTGGCGATTAGCGCGACCCTGCTACAACTGTTGACATCATCGCTGGCAGCGTTTGCCTTTGCACGACTCCAGTTCAAAGCACGGGACACGATTTTCCTGGTCTATTTGGGCACGTTGATGATTCCGTTTCCAGTGCTACTTGTTCCCAACTTCATCGTGATTCGTGAACTCGGCTGGTACGATTCCTATGCTGCGCTGATTATACCGCCCGCATTTTCTGCTTTTAGTACGTTCCTGCTCCGGCAGCATTTTCGTAGCTTGCCGTTAGAATTGGATGATGCTGCCCGGATTGATGGGGCGACGTCGCTGCGTATCTGGTGGCAGATCATCATGCCAATGAGCAAGACGACACTAGCGGCTTTGTCGATCTTCATCTTTCTTGGATCGTGGAATGATTTTCTGTGGCCTTTGGTCGTGACCAATTCGCCAGAGATGCGAACCGTCCCTGTTGGTTTGAACTCTTTTCAAGGACAATTTGGCGTGAAATGGCAATTGTTGATGGCGGCGGCTGTGGTTGCCATGTTGCCCGTGTTGATTGTCTATGTGTTTGCCCAGAAGTGGTTCATTCGAGGGATTGCAATCACCGGTTTGGGCGGGCGCTAGTCAGTGCCTGTTGGACGGCACTTTCAGTATCCAGGCTAAAGCGATCTGATGATAAACTAATGAGGAGAATTATGGACGTAGAAATCAAACATAAACCATCTTATTCATTGGCAATTGTGGCGATGCACAGCAGCGAGGTTATCCGAGTGGAACCGGGCGCGATGGTGAGTTATACGGCTGGGATTACATCAGATACTAAAGTAGAAGGTGGTCTGTTCGGTGGTCTCAAACGGATGGTCGGTGGCGAGAGCTTCTTTGTTAATTCATGGATTGCCCCCGCACAGGGCGGCGAAATGACATTGGCTCCGGCGCTGCCGGGGGATATGGAAGTTATGGAGATTGCCAATGAGGATTTTATGCTCCAGAGCGGTGCATACGTTGCCAGCGAAGATGGGCTTGAAATTGACTCGAAGTGGGGTGGCGCACGCGGCTTCTTCGGCAGTGGTTCGTTAGTTCTGCTCAAAGTCAGTGGTCGTGGCAAAGTTGTGCTGGGGTGCTATGGCGCAATTGAGGAGCGAATGTTGACAACGGGTGAAACCTACACAGTGGATACAGGTCATATCGTGGGCTTTGATGGCAGTGTGCAGTTTAAGGTTAGAAAGGTCGGTAGCTGGAAATCGACCATTCTGGGGGGTGAGGGGCTGGTGTGTGACCTGCAAGGACCAGGGCGTGTTTTGATGCAATCGCGCTCAGAACAGGCGCTTTTGGGCTGGATTATTGCGCGTATTCCAAAAAGCTCGGACTAGAGACCAGGAGATTCACAACAATGCAGATCGGTGTGATTGTGGCGGACTACTTATCAAACTTCAACAGCGATACATTGACGCCGGTCGCTTCACATCTTGGAAACTGCTTCAGTAGATGCAACAGCGATTTTTCTTATTTACCCTGATTTGGCTGCTTAACGGTCCGGCATTAGGTCAAACTGTTACTTCAATACCTTACCTTCATGTGAATACGGTTTGTTCGGGGCGTTTCGTGACCCATACGTTGGATCATATCACCACCATACCGGGGGGAGAGACTGTCCGTATGTTTGAGGCTAATGGCAGTGGTCTTGCTATCAATGATTTGGATGATGATGGTGATCTGGAGGTTGTGTTGGGCAATCATGCTGGCCTCAACACTATCCTCTGGAACGAGGGGGGGCTTAATTTTCGCACCGAACACATGCCAGGTGGCGATACTCGTGGGGTCAATCTGGTTGATCTGAATGGTGATGGTCGCTTGGATATTCTCATAACGAGGACGGCAAGTGGGCCCAATTATTGGCGGAATTTGGACAATGGTGAGTTTGAACAGGAGGTGTTGCCAGGTGTCACCAAGCCATTTTATGTCATGAGTTTCGGCGATCTGGAAAACGATGGTGATCTCGACATTGTGGGCGGAACTTACGATGCCGGTTTGTTGGCGGATCGTGGGCAGGCGTTCTTGGAAAGTGGGGATGCTGGTGTCTATATTTACTACAACAACAATGGGCAGTATGTGCTCAATCGGTTGGCGGCAGGTGCGCAGGCGCTTGCCTTGATGGTCGTTGATTTGAACGACGACGGCCTGCTGGATGTTCTGGTTGGCAACGATTTTGCTGTGCCGGATTATCTGTGGTTGGGCGACGAACACGGTTGGACAGTGCCGCGAATATTTCAGCAGACGACACACAGCACCATGAGCTTTGATTTTGCTGACATCAATAATGATGGACTGCGCGAGCTATTTGCAACCGACATGAAGCCCTATGCCAGTGATGACGAGACAACCACGGCCTGGGAGCCTATCATTGATGGTCTGATTGACGTTGATCAGGATACGCAAATTAATGAGAATGTGCTGCAAAGTCTGGTGGATGATGGGATGTATCAGAATGAGGCAGTTGCACGCGGCATTGATGCCACAGGCTGGAGTTGGTCGGGGAAGTTTGGTGACCTGGATCAAGATGGGTTTCTTGATCTTGTTGTGGTTAATGGTATGGCAGAGCAAAGCACGTTTTCTCACCTGGATCGGCACGAGCTTATTGAGGAAAATCAGGCATTCAGAAATGACGGCGCTGGTCACTTTGAGCGAATGCCCGCCTGGGGGTTGAACTCGATGTTGGGCGGGCGGGCGATGACGATGGCTGATCTTGATCTTGATGGTGATCTGGAGGTTGTGGTCAATAACCTGCGTGGGCCATCCCAACTTTTTGAGAATCAGTTGTGCTCGGGTGCGAGTCTTCAGGTTGAGTTGCGCTGGCCAGCAAGCAAGAACACTCATGCTATTGGTGCAAAGTTGACACTCAAGACCAATCAGGGCCAACAGTATCGAGATGTGCGGACAACTGCGGGTTATTTGGCAGGAGAACCTTCCCGCGTCCATTTTGGGTTTCCAGAGGATACCGTGCTGCATGAACTGGTAATCAAATGGCCTGATGGTGAGGTTTCTTTGATCAGGGAACTGGTTGCCAATCATCTTGTTACCATAACGCGAGATTAGAGCTTATATTCCTGTTTTGAATTCATCTCTAGTCCGGCTATAATCCGGTCTCAAATTATGGAATGGAAAGGTTATATGATGAGATACTGCCTTGTAGCGATTTTGGTTGTGCTGTTGCTGGTTCCCTCAGCGCTCCTGGCGCAAGATGACGACATCGAGATTTATATCTTGGGTGTTGCTCAGCCATTCACCGGATCGCTGGGGACATTTGGGACGGATTTCGCACGGGGCATTGATCTCGCCGTCAAGCAGATGAATGAGGAGTTGGAAACTGCTGGTGTTGCCGTTCGCTTTGAGGTTGTCAGCCAGGATACGGAGCAGACGCCGGAAGGGGCTGCACGGGCTGTTCAGACCATCGTGCAGACGACAGGCGCCCAAGTTATTGTTGGTCCACTGACAACCGCTGAGGTTCTGGGTGCAAAACAATTCGTTGATGAACATGATGTTGTCATTGTTGCACCAGCCTCTAGCGGGCCTGCTGGCGCGATCCCCGGTGACAATATTTACCGTGTAATGTATCCACCGGATGGCTTCGCCGCCAAAGCATTTGCTGACATTGCCACAGCGCGTGGCTATGAAAATGTCGCCATTCTGCATCTAGATGATCCTTTTGGTAATGGTCTGGCAGAAGCGTTTGAAGCTGAATTTCTCTCCAGAGGTGGTTCAGAAGTTGCTACTGTGAGCTTTGCCCCTGAACCAACCGACCTTTCTAGTGAAGTGACAGCGTTGAGTGCGGAAGTGGATCGTATGTCCGGCGACGGCACAACGGCTGCTTTCTGTATTTGCTTCCTCGGTGAGGCGCAGATGATCTTTCAGCAAGCCCAACTCGATGTTACGTTGAGCGAAGTTGAGTGGATGGGTGTCGAAAATCTTCAAACCCCTGATCTATTGGTTGATTCTAATGTGGCGGAATATCTGGCTGGGGCGAACTTGATCTCCGTTTCCGAGTCCAGTAACAGTACGCCGAATACGCAGCCGTTCATTGATGCGTTTGTTGCAGAATATGGCAGCGAACCCGGTCCTTTCACCAACTACGCTTTCGATGCAGCCAATATTGCGATGCTCTCGATGCTAGCCGCGGGCAACGATGGCGAAGCTGTAAAATCAATGTTGCCTTTCATCGCCAATCACTATATTGGTACGGCGGTACAGGCATACCTAGATGAAAATGGGGATCAGGCAGTCGTCTTTTATGGTGTGTATGAAATCAACGATGATATGACCGATTGGGAAGCTGTGGGTACCTATGATGGCGGTACAGGTGTACTTGATCTAGGGCAATAACCCATAAATGTCATCGGTGGGGTTGGGATGGCTCCGCCGATTTTACCCCCTACGAAGGATTCACATGTCGGAAAAAGTCTTGATCGACTCCTTGATTCGATCTTTGCAGGTCGGTAGTTTGTATGCTTTGATGGCACTGGGAATCACGCTTACCATGTCGGTGATGAGGCTTCCAAACTTTGCTCATGCGGAGTATATCACGGCTGGTGGCTATACGGCGCTGGTTGTCTCATTACACTTTTCATCGGAACTTCTGATTATCATGGGTTTGGCCTTTGTGGTATCCTCAGGGGTTGCCCTAGGATCGCATCTGATCGTGTTTCGCCCCTTAGATCAACAGCGACCTTCGACCTATAGCATATTATTAGCATCGTTTGCGGTTGGCTTGATTTTGCGATACATCATCTTCATCATCGCTGATGAATTTGATCTGTTCGATCAACGCATCCAAGTGCCTCTGGAGATTGGCTATCGGCATGAGAAGTTCGTCTTGACTAACATCTTCTTCTGGGTTGTCCCCACCAGTATCCTGCTGGTGATTGGTTTAAGCTTTTTGATGAATTTCACCCCATTGGGCCGGGAGATGCGGGCGTTGGCGGATAACTTTGATCTGGCAAAGGTGATGGGTATTCGTGTGGAACGAGTGCAGCAGCTTACTTGGTTGCTTGTTGGTGGATTAGCGGGTGTTGCTGGGGCGCTCTGGGGCATTTATACCTCTGTTGAGCCTTTGATGGGTTGGTTGGCGATCTTGTCCGTTTTTGCGGCAGCGATTTTGGGTGGATTGTCGAGTTTTATCGGGACAATCTTGGGGGCGTATGTGGTCGGATTGTCCGAAAATACACTGATGCAGGTACTTCATCATTACATCGGGCTTGATTTGTCGTTCAAGCCTGCCATTCCATTTATCATCATCATCCTGGTCTTAATGATCCGCCCACAGGGTTTCACAGAGCTATTCAAGTTTAGGCAAGGCCTGGAACGCTAGTGGACATTGATATATTTGCGACTGGCGTCGCCGTCTTGACCTATTTTGGTATCTGGTCGTTGATGGCGATCAGCCTGAATCTGGAATATGGCGTGGCGGGCATTCCCAACTTTGGCAAAGCGTTGTTTGTGTCGATTGGAGCCTATGTCACCGCCATAACCTATACGCGCTTGCTACCCTTCCTGGCGGGGCAGGATGTCATTGATCCCTGTGGCGATCAACTGGCGGACGCTTTACTGCTGCGCACGGATATCATGAATACGATGTTCGCTGTTGGTACACTCAATCTGTTTATTACGTTTATCGTTGCGGCGTTGATTGGTGGGATTATTGGGTATGGATTATCGTACGTGATGTTGCGGCTTAAAGAAGAATGGTATCTGGCACTGGTGCTCTTGGTTGGTGGTGAAATTGTGCGGATTATTGTGCGTGGTTACGATCCGGTGATTTGCGCGACCAATGGTGTATCAGGGATTGCCCAGCCGTTTGTCTTCGTTGACAACAGTCAGCTTGCCTCTGTGTTGTTCATGTTGTTTGTGTTGGCCTTTTCGTTGCTCACATTTCTCTATGCCGAACGTCTGGTTCGTTCTCCTTATGGACGCTTGCTCAAGGCAGTACGTGAAAATGAACGGGTGGCGAAAAGCCTGGGGAAAGATGTGGCACAAGTGAGGGCACAGGTCATGTTTGTCGGGTCAGTCATCGCGGCGATTTCTGGTGTGCTGTTTGCGGTTAATTTGGGCTTTGTTAGCGCCAACGATTATGTGGTGACGATGACGTTGGATGTTTGGGTTATGGTTGTGTTGGGCGGTCTCGGCAATAATCGTGGGGCGCTGCTGGGGGCGTTTATTATCGCAGTATTGGATCGGATGACAGCGGTGTTTGCGATCTATTTTAACATGCAGGGTGGCACATTGGAATTTAACTATGTCCGGTTCATTTTGTTTGGTGTGATTTTATTGTTGATGCTGCGTTTTCGCCCGCAGGGCTTATTGCCAGAATCACGCTTTACGACACAGGCGCATGGAATGCTTGAAGATGCTGGAGCTTAAGCACGTAACGAAAGATTTCGATGGTTTGCGGGCGGTTCATGATGTGACCTTTACGGTATATTCAGGGCAGATCGTCGGCTTGATTGGCCCTAATGGGAGTGGTAAAAGTACCCTGCTGGATACAATCTCGGGTATCCAGCAACCGACGGCTGGGACCGTCTTATTTGATGGCCAGAATATCACCCATGATCCTCCAAATAAGGTGTTTGAACGCGGTATCGCCCGCGGCTTTCAAGACCCATCACTGTTCTTCCAGATGACGGTTCTGGATAACACCTTGTTGCCCGTCAAAAAGCAGCGTGGAGAACATCCCTGGTTGGCTCCCTGGCGGCGATTCTGGATCAATCAAGAGCGTGAGAATACGACACAAGCCGGTGCGGTGCTCCAACAGGTCGAATTGCGGCAGCATTATGATCGAGTATCGAGCGACCTATCCGGTGGTCAAATGAAATTACTCGATATAGGTCGTTGCTTGATGGGCAATCCGCGTTTGATGCTGCTTGATGAGCCAACAGCAGGGGTGGCACCTGGGCTAGCGTATGACATTTTCCTGCAAATCAAAGCAATGAATAAATCGCAGGGTATGACATTTCTCATCATTGAACATCGTCTGGAAATTCTCTTTGATTTTGTCGATTATGTTTATGTGTTGCACATGGGAGGCTTATTGGCGGAAGGGCCACCCGAGACCATCGCCGACAATGCAGAGGTGCGCGAGGTTTACTTCGGCGAGTGATTACAATTACGGGTCTGAATGCAGGTTACGGCAAGCTGCTGGTGCTACACAATGTCACAGTCGCATTCACGCCTAATCAGTTCACGGCGATCCTGGGGCCGAACGGTAGCGGCAAAAGCACCTTGCTCAAGTCGGTGTTTGGTCTGACCACCGTGTTTGATGGCTCAATTCAGTATCAAGACCAGCAGCTTGTGGGCAAGGCAACGGAAGATATTTCAAGGTTGGGAATCGCCTATGTGCCGCAGCGCTCGAATGTGTTTACGGTGATGACTGTGCGCGAAAACCTGAAGCTTGCCGTCAGGCATTTAAGCCATCAAGAGGCGCAACAAGGCCTGGAAGCCGTGTATGATCTGTTTCCTATTTTGAGCAAACGTGTTCGGCAGCGTGCCGGACAATTAAGTGGTGGTGAGCGTCAAATGGTGGCGATTGCAATGGGCTGGTTGACTCAGCCACAACTGATGCTCTTGGATGAACCATCAGCGGGTTTATCGCCTTTGTTGGTAAAAGAGACCTTCAGTATACTTCAGCGGTTGAAAACTCGTGGCATTACCATGATCGTCGTTGAGCAGAATGCTCGCAGTATTCTGCAATACTGTGATGATGTGGTGATGTTGCGCGAAGGCCAGGTTGTCTTTGAGGGAACTGTTGAGGAATGCAGGGCAGATGAAGACCTGGTGAAGAATTATCTTGGCGTAAAGGGGAAATCATGAGCAAACTCGGGATAGGCGTAATCGGACTGGGCCGCATGGGGCGGGTCTATGGTTACCATGTAGGCCGCCAGATTGAATCTGCCGAATTGGTGGCCGTGGCTGATCCAATGACCGATGTCACTGAAAAGTTGACGCAGGAAATCAGGGGGGTGACTGCCTACGCAGACTATTGTGAACTATTGGCTGACCCCAAAGTCGGCGCGGTAATTGTCGCCTCACCGACGAGTACACATCGTGATGTGGTGATCGCGGCGGCGGCAGCAGGCAAGCAGATTTTTTGTGAGAAGCCAACGGCGCTGACATTGCAAGAGACCGATGAGATGATTGCCGCTGTCGAGAAAGCTGGCGTAACCTTCCAGATCGGGTTGATGCGTCGTTTTGACCGTGCCTATGCTACTGCCAAAGCCCGGATTGAGGCAGATGAAATTGGCATACCCGTGATGATCCGTTCAATCAGCCGGGACCCATTTCGTACGTCACTGGAATATGCCAATCCTGCGGTCAGTGGGGGCTTAATTGTCGATATGGGCATTCATGATATAGATGTTGTACGGTGGTTGATGGATCGGGAAATTGTGCATGTTTATACCGAGGCGACATCTTTGGTATATCCAGAGCTCTTAGAGGTCGGTGATGTGGATACAGCCCTCATTAACATGCGCCTGGAAGCCGATGCCGTTGGTTACATTGAAGTCACGCGGACTGCCATCTATGGTTATGATATCCAGTGCGAGGTTGTTGGGTCAAAAGGGACATTACAGGTAGGTTATCTACAGGATACACCTTTGCTCTTGCTGAATAAAGAAGGCGTTCATCATGATGTTGTGCCGCATTTCCCAGAACGATTCGGCCCTGCATATACCGCCCAGATCGAACATTTTGTCGATTGCCTAACCAAGGGCAACCAGCCCATCGTCACGCCACATGATGCTCGTGCTGCACTACAGGCTGGTATCGCTGCGACCATTTCACAACATGAAGGCCGTGTGGTGAAAATCAGCGAGGTGCAATAAGGCTTCTGTGTCAATCGAAATCTCAACGCTGTCGGCTCTGCCTTCAGGCCGTTGAAAAAGTCCTCAAGAGAATGCCAACAAACTGAGCAGCATATTGGTTCAGATGGGCAGAAACCGAAATTGTATACAGAGGGCTACCGGAGTAGTCGGGTCTGGGGTGTATTTTCTAGCTTTTTGACCGTAGTGGTCTCAGATTTTGGTCAGCGACGAATGATCGGGTACTAGCTCATTGAGGTCAGATCCTATGAACCAGTGATAGGCCAGATTGAGTTTAACCATCTCCATCAGTTGTCGCTTTGATCGAATGTCTTCAAAGAACATAATCAGTTGCAGTTTGAAAAACACCACCGGATCAATCGATGGTCTGCCCATGTTTGAGGAATAGCACTCCTACACCAAATCACGAACAAAACTCAGATCAAGTTGGGCTTCAATAGGGCAGTAAAAATTGTCATTGGGAACCAGATTTTCCAACGAGACTCAGCAGGTTTTGAAGTGACGTTCTTTTTCGGCAAGCATCTCATGTTAGCTCTTTCATCCGTAGGGCTTGAAGTTCTTCATCAGTCTGAATGAAGTATTTGTAGCTATTGTAGGTCAAGGGCTGCTCAAGCTGCTGATTAACCAGTTTACGGATGGCTGTGATCGAGAGTTCAGCCTGTAGATACGATTTGATTTGTTCACGGTATGGATCAAGCGGACGGGACTTATTGCGACTGCCTAACTGCTGACCTTTGGCTTTGGCGGCTGCTAATCCTTGTTTGGTACGTAGTGAGATGAATTCATGTTCAGTCTGGGCAAAGTAACTGTAGATTGCCAGTAGCAATTGAGAATGAGAGCCTGTTGTGGATAATTCCGGTTGCCACACAAACGTGATCTGCACCCCATTCTCATGCAGTGTATTGATGAGATTGAGGGTTTCCAGCATGTTGCGCCCTAAGCGGCTCAACTCTGTGACCAGCAATAAATCGCCCGATTGAAGCCTTGCCAGAAGTTCAGTAATTCGTCGTCCCCGTTGCGTTTTTCGAGAGGAAATCTCGACTTCAATAAACTCGTGGATTTGGAGTTGTTGTTGCTGTGCGTACTCCAAAAGCAGGTGGTGCTGCTTATCCAAATCCTGTTGTTCGGTACTGACCCGAATATAGCCGATGACCGTCATAAATTACCTTGTTGCAAAGATAAGGTCATTTCGACTATATTTTTAGCATAAACTGGCGAGGGTGTTCAACCGATACCTTTGCAGTCTGTAGGCGATTTTAACGTCCGTTTCATTTTCAATTCAAATCATGAGGAAACAACAAAATGACTTCAGCTAATTCATCTATAACGATGCCAAATTCCGAAATTCATGATCTGGCCTCCTCAATTGTGGATGAAACATACCGCCTCTTTGTAGCACTTCCAGCAGACTACCACCAGTCAGACAAGCAGTATCCAGTCGTTTATGCCGCGTCAGGCAACTCGCATATTTTTACACTACGACAAATCGCAGACACGATGACTATGAGCGGAGAGCTGCCAAATGTTATTCTCGTAGGTATCGGTTATCCAACTGAAGACCCCGCAGACATCTGGCGACGACGTACTCGCGACTATAATCCGACAGTTGACAAAGACCAAGATAATCGTTATTTAGAGCTATTCGGTCTTAAATCCATTCAAGCAGGCGGGGCAAACAATTTTCTGAAATTCATCCGTGAAGAACTGAAGCCTTTTGTTAACGCTACTTATCGCTCAAAGGCAAACGACAGCACTTATGTAGGCTTTTCGGGTGGAGGGATTTTCGGACTATATGCGCTGTTCACTTTCCCAGATACATTCAATCGTTACGTTATTGGTAGCCCAACGATCTTCCGAGCAAATAAGGCAATCCTAAAGGATGAAGCGGTTTATGCCTCAAAGCATGACGATCTGCCAGCAAGAGTTTTTCTGTCGGTTGGTGGGCGCGAAGAAACTGATGATCCTTTTATTCTTGCTCCACCATCAAATCAATTCGTCACGAATGTGCAAGAGATGGTCAAAACCCTTCAAGCTCGAAATTACCCCAACCTTGATTTGTCTTCTTATGTGTTTGAAGGGGAAACTCATCTCTCTGTTATTCCCGCTACACTAAGCCGGGGGCTTCGTACTGTATTTGACTAACCTCAGCATCTTGTACCTACTTTTTCAATGGCCTGCCTTGTTGTGCTTCAATTGCGCTTTCCAATGTTATGACGGGCCTTCGCTTCGGCCCGTTCCCGGAATTCGGGCATATGCACGACGCTGCGGTTCAAGCGAGCTTCTTCAGCAGCGAAGGCCAGCAGATGACTTTCAAGCGATTCACGGGCAGTCGTAACGCTGTCATCAGGATTGCCCTTCACTGCATTGATGAAACTGCGCACAATGCCATAATCGCCGCCACCGTGCCCACTTGCATCCCGGGCAATAACTGGGATGCTTTCGACAGTACCCCTCAGATGGTCTTTGATTGCAATTTTGTGCCCCCTACTTGAAAATTTGCCGTAAAGGGTGGCTTGTGTGCCATCGTAGCGCATGCTGCGGCACTCTTCGTCACCTTGCCCTTGCATTGTCATGGTGATGGTGGTCTGATCTTCCAGTTCCATGTTGATCGTTTGATGATCAACGACATCGTTATCACAAAAGTAAACGCAGCGTCCATAGGGGCCTGTTCGGAGGGCGTCTAGTCGTACTTCGGCTGAAGGCGTCAACGACACTGCATTTTGAGGCCAGCCGTTGCTGTCGTTGGCGTAGAGGCGCGGGGCATAGTATTTGCAATCGTCGGCAGCAGGGCAACCATCTGTGCAGCGTTTGGTTGCGCCTTCTGGTGCGTTTTCGGGTCGGAAATGAATGAGCGATCCAAATGAATTGAGGTAGGCCACCTGCTTGCGTGTGATCCAGTAAAGAATATCGAAATCATGACAGCATTTTGCCAGGATCATCGGTGCGGATGTTGCCAGATTGCGCCAGTTGCCACGAACAAAACTGTGTGCCATATGATAATAAATCAAGTTTTCTCGATGGTCGATACTGATGATGTGACCTAAACGACCCGATTGCACGATTTCGCGGATTCTCTCCCAGAATGGTGAGTAGCGCAGGACATGACAGACTTGGAGCAGGCGACCTTTTTCTTCTGCCAGTTGCACCAGCCGGACATTTTCTTCCAGAATGGGTGACATCGGCTTTTCCAGCAGGACATCATAACCTGTTGCCAGAGCCGCTTCTGTCGATTCCACATGCATTCGATCCATTGTGCAGTTGATGAGCGTTTGCGCAATCTGCCCATTTTGGATGACGTCTTCCCAACTGGTGAAGCAGCGCTCGGGTGGAATGTCGTGTTCAGATGCGATCCGTTGGCGGCGTTCATCGAGTGGATCGGCGACGGCGGTAACCACCATCTCCTGCGGGAATTGCATGGCAAATTTGCTGTAGGCTTGTCCGCGTCCGCCTGCACCAACAATTACGGTTTCAATCGGAGTCATTCAGATATTGTCCCTTCCCTAGGACTATAGTAGTCGATTTGGCCAAAGTGAACCATGCCCTACCCGAATTGGACTGGTCGCTTCGATTAGTGTACTATTGCGTCGATGCCAAATGTATGGGGCAAAATGTATGGCGAGTGAGTGTCTGGTTGGTGTGGATGTTGGGGGAACGAAAATTGCAATGGCTCTCGTCAGTCCAGAGGGTGAGATGATGGCAGAATATATCATACCAACACGGCCCGATGAGGGTGTAACTGGGGTGTTGGATCGCATCGCAGATGGGATTTCACAGCTTATAAATGATACTGAGGGGGAAATCCTCGGTATTGGAATTGGCTGTCCTGGGCTGGTCAACTTTGAAACGAGCACGAGCATTTATGCGGTGAACATGGGCCAGGATTGGCGTGATATTGATGTGCGATCTGAGATAGGCCGTCGCATTGCGCCGCATATTCCCATCTGGATTGAGAACGATGTGCGGGCAGGGGCAATAGGTGAGCGCTATTTTGGTGCTGCTAAAGATCATGATGACTTTGTGTTCGTTACGGTTGGAACGGGGTTGGGTGGCTCTGCATTTGTCGAAGGCCGATTGCTGCGAGGGGCGGGATTTACAGCGATGGAAATCGGACACGCGCAGGCCATCGAAAATGGACGTAAAGGTGATTTGGGGTTGTTGGGGGCACCAGAAGTCTATGTATCTGGCAAAGGCTTTATGATGGGCTGGGTACTCTATCGGGATCAGTTTTCACAGTCTAACCTGGCACATCAAGTGGATGTGACGACGACTGATATTATCATGGCAGCGCACCAAGCTGATCCGTTGGCACTCAAGATTATTGAAGATGCAGCACAAGCGTTGGGCACAGCGCTGGCCTGGTGCGTGACGGTACTCAATCCATCACTGGTGGTGGTTGGGGGGGGCTTGGGTCAGGCATGTGGTGTTTTATTGCTGGAACCCACCCGCGAAGTGGTCAGACGGCGGGTGTTGCCGATCAATTTTGAGGTGCTCCAGTTCAAGCTGGCTGAAGCGAAATCGAGTGCGCTGGGGCCAGCGGCGCTGGTTCTGTACGCCACCGCAAACCAATCGGGCTGATTGGATTTGCGCAATGCCTTGGCTGTGAAGTATTATCCCAACAAGATCAGTTAGCAGGAGACAAAGAATGAGCGAAGCCATTGGTCAGCGCAGGAAACTAGAAGAAGGTCATAGCAAGGTTACAGGGGCGGCTCGTTATACGCCTGATCTGTATCTGCCCGGTATGTTGCACGCTCGTTTTGTACCGAGCTTTTATGCTCATGCTGATATTCTTTCAATTGACACGAGTGAGGCACTTGCTGTACCTGGTGTCGTCGCTGTTTTGACATCTGATGATTTGCCGGATATTGTGCCGAAATCGCGCCCGCTTCTGATGCTAGCACGCAAGCGCGTGATTTTTGCTGGACAACCCATTGCACTTGTTCTGGCAGAAAATGAAGCCGCTGCAACCGATGGGGTTGACAAAGTTGTGGTTGATTATGATCCGCTGCCTGCTGCGGTCACGATTGAGGACGCCCTTGCCCCAGATGCACCCTTAGTGTGGCCTAGCGGTGTGCCGAAGGATGCGGGTGATGCGGCTGCACATGGCGTGGAGGTGGTTGAAGAAGAAGAGGAAACCACCCCTTCAAACATTGCGAATGAAGGGGTGCTCGAACGGGGCGATGTTACGGCTGGATTTGCGGAAGCGGCTGTGATTGTGGAACATGACTTCTTCACGCCGATGGTGCATCAAACACCGTTGGAAACCCAGAGCGTTATTGTACAGCCCGATCTTGTCACAGGTGGGGCACAAGTCTGGGTGAGCACGCAAGGTGCATTCTATGTGCAGAAGAACATTGCGAATGCGCTCGGCGTTGATGTGTCGAATGTGCGCGTGGTCGGCATGGCGACAGGCGGCGCGTTTGGCTCCAAGATTAATCTGTATGAATCCATGACAGCGATTGTCGCACGACAAATGAAGCGGCCTGTGCGTTTGATCTTGACGCGCTCGGAAGAAATGATTGCTGCCCATCCTGCCCCCCCTGTAAAAGCATCCCTGAAATTGGGGGCGAAGCGTGACGGCACACTGGTGGCCTTGGAAGGTCAGGTATGGGGTGATCTAGGATGCTACCCTGGTTTGGGGGCGTCGGGCCTCACAGCAGTTATGATGGCTGGCAACTATAAGCTGCCCAACTTCAAATTGCAGACAACCGATGTATTGACGTTTAAGCAGTCAATTGACGCCTATCGTGCGCCCTGTGCACCTTCAGCCTTTTTCTTCATTGATACCCTGATTGATGAGATTGCCAACAAGCTCGGCCTCGATCCAATTGATGTGCGGGTTCAAAACATGGTGCGTGAAGGCGACAAGATGCACAATGATAACATCTGGCCGCGCATCGGCAATGTTGAGGCGTTGGAAGCCATTCGGGATCATCCGGCGTGGCAGAACCGCGCGGCAGCACGCAAGGCTGGTCGTGGTATCGGTGTTGCCGTTGGTGGATGGGGCGGTGGCACGGAACCGGCTGCGGCTGCCTGTATGCTCAACGCTGATGGCTTGATCCATGTTCATGTGGGTTCGTCGGACATTAGTGGAACCGTGACCGGCATGACCGCGCTGGCTGCAGAAGCTTTTGGTGTTAATCCTGATCAGATCAAGGTCGTAACAGGTGATACCAGCACGGCTCCTTATTCGGGGGTGAGTGGTGGTAGTAAAACGATGTATACGACTGGCACAGCTGTGGTACGGGCAGCTGAAGCCGCCCGCGAGCAAGTTCTGACAATTGCTGCCGAAGAGTTTGAGGCAGCGGTTGAGGATATGGAAATTGTGGATGGTCAGATACAGGTCAAAGGTGTGCCGAATAAGAAGATCAGCTTGAAAGAAATTGCCAACAAGACGATGGACTTTGGACAGAAATATGCCCCTGTCTATGCCCATGGTCGGACAGCTGTGACAGATCGTTCTCCTGGGTATAGTGCCCAGCTTGCGGAAGTTGAGGTTGATCAGGAAACAGGAGAAGTTCAGTTGCTCCGTCTCATTGTTGCCCAGGATGTGGGGCGTGCCATTAATCCTATGCTGATTGAAGGTCAGATGCACGGTGGAGCAACACAAGGTATTGGCTGGGCGTTGCACGAAGAACTGGTCTACGATGACGAAGGGCAGTTGCTCAGCGGATCATTCCTCGATTACTCAATCCCAGATACCTTGCAGGTTGCACCTGTTATTGAGACAGTCATGGTTGAGGTGCCATCTGAGCATGGCCCATTTGGCGCGAAGGGTGTCGGGGAACCACCTGTTGTTCCGACTGCTGCCGCCATCGCCAACGCCATCGCCGACGCGACGGATGGGGTGCGGGTGACGCAATTGCCGATGACGGCTCCGCGTGTTCTTAAAGCCATCAATTCGTAAATTGTTGTAAGTCACACTATCCATGATTAGGGTGAGCATTTGCTCACCCTGATCTCATTAACCCCTCGGAGTCTACTGTGAGTAGCGATGTCCAAGATTTTCTTAATGAGCTTTCAAAGCGTGTGCAAGGCGATGTACGTCAGGATCGGTACAGCCGGATGCTTTATAGTACCGACGCCAGTATCTATCAGGTCATGCCGCATGCAGTATTGATCCCCCAACAGATAGAGGACGTACACGCGGCGGTTGAATTAGCCGCCAGGTATAATGTCCCCATTACGCCCCGCACGGGTGGCAGTAGTCTGGCAGGGCAGGCCGTCAATCAAGCCTTGGTGATTGACATGTCACGGTATCTTGATCAGGTACTAGAGGTGAATACAGAGGAACAATGGACACGGGTACGGCCAGGGATCGTCCTGGATGAATTAAACCTGCACCTGAGGCAATATGGATTGCAGTTTGGCCCTGATCCTGCCAGCAGTAATCGGGCGGCGATGGGCGGAATCGTTTCTAACAATTCAACGGGCAGTCACTCAATCATGTATGGTATGACCGCAGACCATGTACTAGGATCGAATGTCATACTCAGCGATGGCACGATGACTTCGTTCGAGTTCCTGAACCCAGATGAACTGGGGCAGTATCAAGGGCGTGGCGGTTTAGAAGGCGACATCTACCGCAAGATACAATCACTGGCCTCCCAGAATGTCGATACCATTCGGGCAGGTACGCCGCGACATTGGCGTCGTTGTGGTGGTTACAACCTGGATCGCTTCATTGATGAAGGCGTTTCATTCAAATATGAGCATGATCGTCGCTTTAACCTATCGAAAATTGTCTGTGGTGCCGAAGGCACACTGGCAGTTTTGACTGAGATTAAGCTTAATTTGGTCCCTATCCCCAAGAAAACGGCGCTGGCGATTGTCCACTATAATGACCTGAAGGAAGCATTGTTGTCTGTACCAGTCTTGCTCGAAACAGACCCCTCGGCTGTTGAATTGTTGGACAATTTAGGGTTGAGCATGTGCCGAGAAGTTCCGCAGTATGCGCGGTTATTGGAAACATTTGTCGAAGGCGAACCCAACTGTGTTCTGTTAACCGAATTCTACGGTGAGAGCGAAAGTGAACTGACTAGCAAACTTGATCGGCTCAAGAATCACATCAATGCCCAAGGGATTCCCACTAGTGCCATTGTCACCGTGACTGATCCGCAGCATCAAGCGAATGTGTGGACAGTGCGCAAGGTTGGGTTGGGTTTTCTGATGTCAATTAAGGGCGACCACAAGCCAATCCCCTTCATTGAGGATGCAGCGGTTCCTGTTGAACATTTAGCTGAATATGTGACCAAGATTGAGGCGTTTTGCCAGGATATTGGCACTAAAGTGGGCTACTATGCTCATGCAAGTGCGGGTTGTGTCCACATTCGTCCGTTGGTTAATACCAAGAAGGCACAGGAAATTGCCAAGTTGTCTCAGATCACGGATTTTTCAGTCGATTTGCTACGCGGTTATGGTGGATCGCTTTCTAGTGAACACGGCGACGGGCGTGCCCGGAGTTGGGCGAATAAACGCTTTTTCGGCTCTGAGCTTTATACGCTTTACCAGGATGTCAAGCAAGCGTTTGATCCTAACAATATTATGAATCCAGGCAATGTGGTCAATGCGCCGCCGATATCCGAAGACCTGCGTTATGGTGACACTTATGAGGTGATCCCCATGACACCCAATCTTGATTTTAGCTATGAACAGGGCTTTGATCGGGCGGTGGAGATGTGCAATGGGGCCGGGGTGTGCCGCAAGAAGACGACTGGAACCATGTGCCCAAGCTTTATGGCGACCCGTGAAGAAGAACACAGCACACGCGGACGGGCCAATGCGTTGCGGGCGGCGATATCGGGTGTCCTGCCACAGCAGGAATTCACCAGCAAGCGTATGTACGATGTGATGGATTTGTGTATCTCGTGTAAAGCCTGCAAAGCCGAATGTCCTTCATCAGTGGATATGGGCAAGATCAAGGTCGAGTTCCTTGCACAGTATTATCAAGCCAATGATACACCCCTACGGGCACGATTGTTTGCTAATATTGCTCGGCTCTCGCGCTTGAGCAGCGGCCCGTTGGCTCCGTTGGCTAACTGGGGAACACGCAATCCATTGGTGCGGTCCGCTTTAGAGTCGATGCTCGGCATCTCGAAAGAACGGATGCTTCCGCCCTTCGCATCAGAGCCATTTACAACCTGGTTTGATCGCCATCAGACTGCTAGCACCGTTGCGAATAGGCAGCAGGTGGTGTTGTTTAACGACACCTTCAATACGTACAATTATCCAAATGTGTCGATTGCTGCGACGGAGGTGCTGGATGCGGCTGGGTTCCAGGTGACGCTACCCGGTCATAAATGTTGTGGTCGTCCAGCGATCTCGAAAGGACTGGTTAATCAAGCCCGATCATTCGCACAGGACACCGTCGCCCGACTCGCGCCCTTTGCACGGCAGGGTATCCCAATTGTTGGGCTAGAACCGAGTTGTTTGTTGACTTTGCGGGATGAATATTTGTATCTGCTACCAGGCCATGATGATGTGCAGATGGTTGCGGACAATGCGTACAGTTTTGAAGAATTTATGACCCAATTAGCGGATGAAGGGAATCTCAATTTGAGTTTCAAAGCCGAAGACCGGCATGTGCTGCTGCATGGACACTGCCATCAGAAAGCGCTGGTCGGTACAGACCCTAGCCACCGCACACTGACATTGCCAGATGGCTATGTTGTCAACGAGGTAGAGGCCGGCTGTTGTGGAATGGCAGGCTCATTCGGCTACGAGGCCGAGCATTACGATCTTTCGATCAAAATGGGCGAACGGCGCTTACTGCCCACAGTACGCGAAGTTGATAACGAGACCATTATCGCCGCAGCGGGCGTCAGTTGCCGTCAGCAAATTAAACATGGTACGGGCAAACAAGCTCTACATCCAGCTGAAGTATTGCGAGATGCGATGGTTAGTCGTTCAATTGATAAGAACGCGGCATGGGGCGATCACTGATGTCATCTAGCAGACCACCATGCCCTAATGCGACAATGTCGGCACGAGTGAGGCGCTCGCCAGCAATCAGACGAGGGAGCAGCCAATCAATGACATTCGTCTTGCGCGATTTGATACAACCGGGCGCACCTATCACGGGTGTACTGTCCATGTAGCCCAACATGAATAGCGTTCCAGGATCAACAGGGACACCAAAATGGGTGACTGTGCCACCCGCTCGTTGTAGGGCTGTCGGGACGACATCCGACATGTCGATAATGGCGGAAATGCCAGCGATAATGACGAGATCATGTTGAGCGCTGATAGGCCGCAAAGTGGTTGCCACAACTTCAGGATGATGGTCGACATATTCAATCTGGTTCAGATTGCTGCTGAGCGCTTCAAGGCGTTCGCGGATGGGAGCGGTGAAAGCTTTTATCAACCGTTTTCTAGCGCTCGCTGGCCCAGTCAAGATGAGGGCAACTGAGCAGGATTGCAAGGGACGTACCCACAAGATGGGCTGGCTTTCCTTTGCTCTCGCTTCAACATCTTCCACCCGGGCCGACGCCACCCCAAAGGGAATGATCTTGACAAGAGTCACGAGCTCGCCAGGTTTGACGAGCCGATGCTGATGCAGCGTGGCGATGGTGATCCCAGCATCAATGTTGTTGAGTTGTGTTAGCGCGGGGACATTGACACACAAGGGGCCAGTCTCGGTTGCCACGAGATTGGCTCGCCCCACGCCGGGTGTTTCAATGCGGATGCCTGACCCGGCGATGGCTTCTCCTACTCGGCGGGCAGCCTCATTTTCGTGAAGGTCAGTTGGATCAAGTTGAGCCACAATGACGGTTTCGAGGCTCAATGATTGCAGGGTTTCGAGGTCGGGTTCGGTGATAATGCGACCCTTATTGAGGCGCTTGTGGCCTTGATCGTCCACTAAATTGTGGACCAGAATTTGCCCCAATGCCTCGTGAATAGGAACGGCACCGAATTTCATACGGGGAACTTTCCATTACGCACCGAAATGACCTCCGACATGATTGATAGGGCAATTTCTTCAGGTGTTTGTGCGCCAATATCCAGGCCAATCGGCGTGTTAATCCGGCTGAAGAGGCTTTCATCCACACCTGCATCACGCAAACGCCCTAAACGCTTTTCATGGGTGCGGCTGCTGCTCAAGACACCAATATAGGGTGCAGCGCTGGGCAATGCCGTTATCAGCGCTGGGTCGTCAATTTTGGGGTCATGGGTCAAGACCGCCAAATACGACCCGCGATCAAGCCCTAGCTGTGGCAATGCCTTGTCCGGATACGAATGCAAAATGGCATCCACATTGGGGAAGCGTTCTTCGGTTGCGAAGACCTGACGCGGATCAATGATGGATACCCGAAAACCCAGTTGACGGGCGAAACTTTGTAAGGGCATAGCGACATGAACGCCACCAATGAGAATGAGATGGGGGCGTGGCTGATGCACATCAACCATCACGTTCAGTTCTGCTAGTTCATGCCGGCTGGATTGCTGAACCTCCGCGCTGGCATGGGCGATCTTTTGGGCTGTTTCATCTGAAACCGTTTGGTAGGTGATGCTGAAGTCTGCTGTAGTGGTTAACTTTTGGCCTGCGTTGTCACCTTCAAGAACGATACCCGACACGATATATTGATCTTGCAAGATGGCCTCACTGATAATTTGCCACCAATCGGCATCCAGGGGCTCAACGAAAACGCTGATCTTGCCACCGCAGGTCAAGCCGACATCCCAGGCCGTATCATCGCTGACACCAAAGTTGAGCAAACGGGGGCGCCCATTTTCCAGGCTGTCGAGCGCTTCCTGTACGACAGCTGTCTCCACGCAACCGCCGCTGACTGAACCGACCATCGCCATGTCTTCAGTGACAGCCATCTTTGCACCCACACGGCGGGGAGCCGATCCCCAGGTTTCCACGACGGTTGCCAGCGCGATTTTTCGGTTTTGGCTGCGCCAGTTATTGATTGTTTCAATGATGTCGAGCATCGGGCGTTCTCCGCACGGAATAGGGGGGGCGCTGTACCCAGCTAAGGTTTTGTAGTGCCTGCAAGACCACTTCTAGGTTGGCGAGGTTTTGCAGGGGCAGAAAATCATGGACATGAGGCAGGATGGCCTGGGCGCCGCGGGTTAGCGGTTGATAATCTTCAAGCCCTAACAGTGGATTAAGCCAGACCAGCCGATGACAACTATGTTGCAGCCGACGGGTTTCATGTCGTAGCATGTCCGGGTCGCCACGATCCCAACCATCAGTGATCAAAAGGACGACTGCACCGCGCCCCAGGACACGCCGCGACCAGCGATAATTAAAGTCGCGGATCGCCTCGCCTATTTTGGTTCCCCCCCCCCAATCTTCAACCGTAGTGCCGACTTGTGTTAGGGCACGGTCCACCGACTTGTAACGAATGGGATGGGTGATACGTGTTAGATTGACGCTGAAGACAAACGATTCGACGCTGTGCATACTGTTGGCAAAGGTGTGCATGAAATGCAAGAACACCCGTGTATATCGTTCCATACTGCCACTGATGTCACAGATCAACACTAATGGATGCGGTTTATAACGTGGGGTGAGGGTTGGCATTTCGATGATTTCGCCCGCATAACGTAGATTTTTGCGCAGCATCCCACGCAAATCAATGCGTTGGCCTTTACCACGTCGGTTGCGTCGGGTTTGCCGAAAGCTTAACGAACGAGGCAGACGTTCCATGATACGTTGGGCCATCGCCAGTTCATCGCCCGTCATCTCGGCAAAGTCCTTATGGCGCAAGATTTGCTGATCGCTATATGTTGGGATCACATTGATGATGCTCGGTTTCGGCAGGAGGTTGATGTCTGGGTCCTCACGAGTTTCCTGGGAGTTCTGTGGTTGGTATTGCGTCTTTTGCTTTGGTGGGTCGTCCCCGATCTGATCAAGATCAAGTGTTGTCCAGTCATCGGTTGGACGTTTCCAGAATAGACCAAATGCCTCATCAAATAGCGGAATATCGCGTTTGTGCTTGACGATGAGCGTCCGCATAGCGTAATAAACATCCGGCCTGTATGCTAGATCAACATGTTGCAGGGCTCGTGCCACTTCAATCATGCGGTTGGGGGTCACATTCATCCCCAGGATTTTGCATACCCGCCCAAACAACAACAGATTATGCAAGAAGTGACCCCCGATATAGGTTGTGTCTTCGGGATTTAGATAGAAGCTACTGCTCAATATCGTGCATCTCCAGTGTCGTATAGATTTCGACACAGTTTTGGATCGTCCGGGCCACCGGACAATAATCCGCATGGAAGCCGTGAACGCGCTCGGCGGTTGCACGCTGTTCAGGATCGATCTTGAGGGAATAGGTGACGTCGATGCGTCGGATGACCAATACACCGTCCTCTTTTTCAACTTCGCCGCGTGTCTGCGATGTGAGATAGTCCTCGCCTGCCGGGATTTTACGCGCCTCCAGCGCGCCACCAAAGGTCCCTGTCAGTCAACCCGCAGTTGAGGCAATCACATAATCAAGCGTCGTGGCATGAGGTTCATGGGCATCAGGATCAAGGCCATAATGCTCGGCAATTTCTGAATGGACACCGAAATAGGTCGGCTCCGGCTCAGCAGGAAGGTGAACGCGGCGAAGCGGGCCTTTGACCCGCTCAATTTTGATGTGTGCTGTATACACGACTTGATTATTGTCTGACATGAGTTTGTCCCCTGGCTGCCTGTGCCTGTAAGTTGGCACGATCCAGCACATTCTGTAACACGTCGGGCGTGAGCAGGTCAATATCGTCCTGGTATTTCAGGATGACGCCAACCGTATCGCTGATGACTTCCAATGATAAAGCACGCTGATCTAATGCCACCAATGCCGCCGTCCAATCCAGTGTCTCGGCAACGCCCGGTGCTTTGAATAGCTCTAATGTGCGCAGTTCTTGGATGAAAGCTGTGATCTGTTTGGCCAGCATCGGTTCTACATCGGGTGCTTTGGTGCGGACAATGCTCAGTTCTTTGGCAAACGATGGATAGTCGATCCAGTAGTAAAGGCAGCGACGCTTGAGCGCATCATGCACTTCGCGAGTGCGGTTAGAGGTGACAATCACCAACGGCGGTACAGTGGCGGTGATTGTCCCTAATTCCGGTATTGTAACCTGGAAATCCGAAAGTAGCTCGAGCAAGAACGCCTCGAATTCTTCGTCTGCCCGGTCAATCTCGTCAATCAGCAGCACAACAGGCTGATCATGACTGCCTGCCTCGACTGCTTGAAGCAGGGGGCGCGATTGCAGGAACTCACGAGTGAAGAGTTCTGCTTCCATCTCGCTGCGTTCTGCGCCGCTGGCTTCCATCAAGCGCAGATGCAGCATTTGATGGGCATAATTCCATTCATAGAGGGCATGGCTTACGTCCAGCCCTTCATAACATTGGAGTCGAATCAGGTCCGATTGTACCAGTTGAGCTAAGACTTTGGCGACTTCTGTTTTGCCAACGCCCGCATCCCCTTCCAAAAATAAGGGTTTACCTAGCTTATACGAAAGATAAATTGCCGTCGTTAAGCCACGCTCTGCAATATATTCCTGTGATTGCAAAGCCTGCTGTAAATTATCAATGCTATCGAACATGAAGACCCTTTAGCTAATTCGCCGCTTGAACGGCTCGTTTCAAATAGACGCCTGCCACCGTCTGACGATAGTCTGCCGGGAAACTGACGTCATCCATCAGGCTGTCGGCGATGTCAGAGCGTAGGGCGTCGGCAGCTGCATTGAGAGCAGAATCGTCCAATGATGTTCCGGCTAAAGCGGCTTCTGCACTCCTGGAACGCATGGCGTAGACTGTTGCACCACCGACAGCAACTTGAGCGTTCTTGCAGGTGTTGCCATCCATTTCCAATACCACACAGACACCGACTACAGCATAACGGGAGGCCGGATGCGCCATTTTGATGTATGCGCTCTTCTTTGATCGGGCACTGGGAAGGTCAATGCTGGTAATAATCTCGTTGGCTTCGAGTGCAGTGGCAAAGAAATCAATGAAAAAATCAGAGGCAGCAATCGCGCGGTTGCCTCCACTGCCCTGAACATTAATCACGGCATCATAGGCAACTAAAGGGGTTGGCGGATCGGACGCCGGATCAGCATGGGCTATGTTGCCGCCGATTGTCCCGAAATTGCGCACTTGTAAGTCGCCGACTAATCCGCAAGCGGTGGCAAGAGCAGGGCAACTGGTTCTCACGATGTCTGATCCGGCGATGGTGGTGTGGGTTGCCAGCGCACCAATCTGGATACCGCTACTGTTCGCAGAAATAGTATCAATTCCCGGAATGCGCCCGATGTCGATCAAAGTCGGTGGTTCTGCCAGACGGAGTTTCATCGCGGGTAATAAGCTGTGTCCCCCGGCCAGAATTTTCGCCTCTTCATTTTGACTCAGTAGCTGAAGGGTTTCTTCAATTGTCGTTGCACGCTCATAGTTGAATTGGCTTGTCCACATAATCAATTGATCTCCTTGGTTAGTTGGCCTGTGAAGCGACGGATTTTACGGCATTCACAATATTCTGATAGCCTGTACAGCGGCAAAGATTGCCTTCAAGTCCGTGCCGGATGTCATGATCTGTGAGGTTGCGGTTCTCATTTATCAGGGCTGCTGAAGTCATAATCATGCCCGGTGTACAGAACCCGCACTGGAGACCATGCTGTTCCCAGATTTCGGCCTGCATTGGATGGAGATCACCATTGGTTGACAGTCCCTCAATGGTGGTGATTTCGCCACCATCGGCCTGAACCGCCAGCATTGTGCAGGATTTGAGTGCCTGACCGTTGAAATGAACAGTACACGCCCCACACTGGCTGGTGTCGCAGCCAACTTTCGTGCCAGTGAGTTCAAGCGTTTCTCTTATGAAATGAACAAGTAGCGTGCGTGAATCAACATCACGTTCATAGGTTGTCCCATTGACTGTGATCGTAACATTCATATAGTTTCTCCTAGATCAATAAACTCACTCATGATGAGGAACGAAAAGCCGCGAAGAATCTGCGGATAATCTGCATGATGGACGCAGCAAATGATGGTTTCTCATATGCCAATGTTGCCGTTGCAATGCTTTCTTCGTCTGCTTCTTCCTCCGGGATTTGTGCCGCAAGATTTTCAAAGAATGTGTTGCTCATGGAGGTGGCAGCAGCCTTAAAGACACGCTGACCCACCCGGGCCAGTTTACCCGATATTTTAGCGTCCGCATCCCAGTTTATGTCTGTTTGCTGGGTCTCTTCTTTATAGACCAGCTCAATGAGAACCGTGCCATCAATGATGCTTTGTTGGCCTTTGCCGTTGACTGTCAAGCGGTAGCTGTCGGTAGGAGTGATGTCGCTCATGTGGATTGATCCAGTATAAGTGCCGCTGACAGCAGCGAAGCCAATCTTGGCAACGGCGTTCCAGGTGTTTTCCTCTCCCTCAACGGGGACGAGCTCATTGACACCAGGCAGCGCGTTGGCAATGGCCTGTGGATTCATCAGAACATACCAGACAGTTTGCTGTTTTGCGTCAATCGAATACGTGCCCGTAAGTTTCATATAGTTCCTCATTTTGCTCAGAATATAAAATATGTACCATGACTCTGGAAATCATGCTACTTTTAAGATCACATTGGTTCTATCCAGTTAGCGGACGACAAACCACCCAAAGTTGACGATCTGGAGGGAGCGGTGCAAATCACGACGACAATATCTGGAAAGTCAATCTTGTGCCCCCAACTCCTGATGTTATTGACCGCATCTTGGCCTTGCGTGACCAGCCGCCCATCAAAGCCCCCGCTCGGTGACTATCTCGACATGACACTGAAGCAGGCCGAGACGGAACAACGACCACTCGCTCTTCAGGGCTTGTGCAATGAACACCAGCAGGGACGATGTCGCCGAATAATACAGAACACATGTTCTGAACATGTTCTCCCAAATCACACGTTTTCAACTAAACTGAAACTGTATCGACACATTTGGAGATTATTTTGACTGCCGTTTTTCCGCCCGTTCTTCGCCTCCGCTGGTTTCTCCGCGTTGCTGCGGCTATTTTTTGTTGCACAACAGCAGCAACCCACCCACTCGGCACCCATTTTCGCTGCCATTTCTTACCATTTCCCTACCGGTTTTTGCTGCAAATTGCCGCCATTTCCCCTCCGGTTCTTCCGCGTTCTCCGCTATTGCAGCAAACTTTTTTGTTTGTCGCCGCTGCAACAAAGTGACGATTCGGCCCCAATCTCCCCCTAAGCGCCAACCACCACACCGCGACTGGATTGTTCGGCAACCGTCATGCGATTCAACGGCTTGATTGCGTGCTGAACTTTCAGTTCGCTGCCACTTCCAGGTACTGTTGATGAAAAGGGGTAGCATCCGCTTTGGCAACTGCCAATAGTTCTGCTGTGTAACCGTTGGATATGCTCACTGCCGGGTGACCCGTTAGGTTGGTGATGGGCAGGGTCTGGCTACCGAGCGACGGGGCGATGAAGATCTTGACCTCCTGCATAAGCAAGGCCATATCGTGAATAAGCTGCGTGCAAATGCGATTAGCCTGAATATAACTCGACTGCTGGGATTAGACGAGTGGAGCGCATGATGTTGGGCCAGCCATCGGCACTTTGCCGTTTGAGTAGATCATCTTGATTGGCGCGTGTGAGTTCATCAAACAGGATCATGAGCAAAGCGTCATAGTTGGAATCAGGCCGCGTAATTGCCTTCAAGTCGAAGTCCATAACCAATGGTTAACTGGCTGATGTCCAGATCAGGTTGCCATCTGGCCCATAGATGGCTTCAAGCACAAGAGCGCAAGCTTCTACGCTGTGGCACATGTGCCATCGCACCATAACGTAAGATACATTTCCGTCAGTTCTACCGAGCGCTTGGCTGGCGATTGCTGGCTCATGGCATAATGGCGTGGCACATCAATTGCCCTCCCGATAGGCCGCAGATTGAAGTATAAAGCAGGGGAAGGCCGTTATCTAGTGGCGTAGTACACAGGTCGTCATAATGTCCCAGCCGATTTTGCAGCATCTCCAGCATGAGTTCACGCTTCTCATCATGTGAACGACAGGCCAACGAGTTGTTCCGCTGCGGCGATCAAATCCAGTGTGATGGTCATGACAATAGTCTCATCAATCGAGTAGTCGTTCCGGTTCGTCCGAGCAAATGCCATTGACTCCCAATGCTTTCAAGCCTGCAATAACGGTTGGACGTTCTTCGTGCCAACAAATCACCCCTAAGCCTGCCTTGCGTACCCGCTGCATCCATTCGCTCGTGAGCAGTTTGTTTGGCTCATCCGATTGATGTTCCCAGCAGGGATGGACGTAATCAGCTTTGACCGCAGAGGCCAATGATACCGGATCAATGTGAGTTGAGCCAAAGAGAATGGATGTATGGATATCAGGGTGATGTGCTTTGATTTCGGCAACATAATCCGGGCGAAACGAACTGAAGATAGTATAGCGTGTCATGCCATGTTTTTCTACGGCTTCAAATAGGGATACCGTCGCCTGTGAATTGATTTCCTTGATGTCCAGATACAGCCCTATATGCAGTTCGCGACAGATTTTAACCGTTTCTTCAAGTGTCAGGATGGGTGTTTGCCATTTGAGTTCATCTAATGTCAGATCAATGATGTTTTTATCGATGCCATGGACTCGCCTTAAGCTTTGGTCATGGGCGACCACAGGAATCTGATCTTTGGTGATGCGAACGTCTACCTCGACCATATCGGATCCAAGCTCTGCCGCTTTTTGAAATGACTGGGCTGAATTTTCTTGGGCATGAGCCGATGCCCCTCGATGAGCAATGCGCAGTACCCGTCGTTGGTGCGGTGGAATAGTTCGTTCAAGTTCCTGCGTCCACCAGTGGACACGTTTGGGAATCCAATCATTGAGACTGTTCCAGGGTACGAAGATGGCCTTTTCCAACTCGAAAATCTGTGAGAATTCGTAGGTTGGCTCGAAAGCCCGTTGAATTAGGAAACTCATGACCACTTGATTGTTGTTGGGCGTAGCATCATGAATCACGTCTTTGAACAAGCCCGTCACCAGTACACCGTCAACACCAGCACGTTTACCACAGCCTGAGTCGGTAATGGGTTTACGTTCGAGAAGCCATTGAATAGATGGTGCGAAGGCATGTTTTCCTGGTTCCGAATACAGCACCAGCCGCCCGTTCTCAAGCGGGACGTCGCCATTTTCATTGAGCATTTGGTTTTGCCCACCATGCCAGCTAGCCTCAGCGTTGATGATATGGCCGTTGGCATCCAGATGGATCCAGATATGCTCTAGTTCATACAGATGCTGAATGTCCCAATCCCACCAGATGGCATACTCGATCACTGTAGCTACGTTTTCTGCCAGGTTGATTTCGCGGGGGAAGGATAGCGATGTGCCACTCTCGCGGAAGATGGTATAGCCCATTACCGACGGGAAGAAAGGTTCTTTAACATCAAAACGAATACGTGGTGCATGATAGACGGCGAGGCCATAATCAGCTTGGTTGGGGATGGTTTGATCAAGTAGGGCAAAGTTTTCAGAGTTGGTTTGTTTCATGATTGTCCTTGTTTGATTTCTCGGCAAACAGCATGAGGATACCGCAGGGCTGTTTAATTTTTGTAAAGAGATTACAATTGCCCTGATTATTTTCCATGACACTGGAGATTCTTGATGAAAAAGATTGCGGTGACGGGTGGCAGTGGCAAGGCGGGGACTGCTACAATTCGTGAGTTATTAGAACATGGGTATGAAGTCACGAATTTAGATGTCATGCAGCCCAAAGAGTGGTTGTGCCCGTTTCGCCAACTGGACATGACCGACTATGGGCAGACCTTTGCTGCATTGCATGGATTTGATGTGGTTGTGCATCTGGCAGGCGATCCACGCCCTGATTTTAACTGGTTTGATGGGGAGCATCGGTTCAGGAACAACACGCTCAGCGTTTACAATGTGTTCAATACAGCGGCCGCGCTAGGATTTGAGATAGTCGTTTGGGCATCAAGTGAGACCGCCCATGGTTTCCCGTTCGAGACAACGCGCCCGGCCTATGTGCCGCTGGATGAAGACCATCCGCCGCAGCCAACCTCAAGTTACGCCATGTCGAAAGTGATTACTGAACAGATGGCACGGCACTTCAATCGTTGGACAGGGATCCCATTTATCGGCCTGCGTTTTTCCAACATTATGACGCTAGATATGTATGAAGCCTTCCCAACTTACTGGGATGATCCACAGGCTCGGCGCTTTAATTTGTGGGGGTATGTTGATGCACGCGACGTTGCGCTCAGCATCCGTCTGAGTCTGGAGAGTGACATCAAAACTGCCGAAGCCTTTAATGTTTGTGCAGCGGATACCCTGATGACGCGCACTACCAGAGAACTTGTGGACGAAGTGTTCCCTGGCATGGAATATAAACGTGAATTGGGCGACTTTGAGGCGTTGTTCAGTATCGACAAAGCCCGCAAAATGCTTGGTTACAAACCTCAACACACCTGGCGCGACATTGTAAAGACTGGTTAAAGAACAAAAGTTGGTATCATCGGGGGGTGAACTGACGGTAGCAAACGTTGTCGAACATTTTTGTTGGGCAAGGCCCATCCTGTATTGAGTATATCTGCCGGATATTGTTCAGAGGCGGCTTTTCCCCTCAGTGTATTATGTCATCATATATATCAGATTAGACCAGGTGCTTCTAAAGCTAGAGTGACAATGATCCTAAGATAATGTGACATCTGTTATAGATTGCTTAAGACTTGCTTGTACTCATGATAGACTTCTCTCATAGTGAATAGATTGATCGTAGCGCAAATCAAGCTCGGTGCATATTGCGCCCGATCTTAACATTCTGAGGATAAATCATGGCAACAGCAACTATAGACAAAAAACGGAAGAAACAGCCCCACAAAGATAAGTGGGTTTATCTATTTAGCGAAGTTGAGGCAGCGGAAAAGTGTGTCAAAGGCGACTGGGAACAGGTTCGGGCACTGCTAGGGGGCAAGGGCGCGAACCTCGCTGAGATGACGCGTGTTGGGGTTCCGGTTCCTCCTGGATTTACTGTTACCACAGAAGCCTGCAATATCTATACCGATGAGGGGGCCTTCCCAGATGGGTTATGGGAACAAGTCATCGATGCGATGAAGGTTATCGAAAAGCAGACGGAAAAAGTGTTGAATGACACAACCAACCCGCTGTTGGTATCGGTGCGTTCTGGCGCGAAGTTCTCAATGCCAGGGATGATGGACACGATTCTCAACCTAGGCATGAACGATACGACAGTCAAAGCATTAATTGAATTGACCAAAGACGAGAGCTTTGCTTATGACTCCTATCGACGCTTTGTGCAGATGTTTGGTTCGGTGGTGATGGATGTAGAAGCGGAAGCTTTTGAAGACTACCTCACTGATATCAAGAAGCGAAAGGGCGTTATGCAAGACACGGAGCTTACAGCGAATGACTGGAAGGATGTAACAGCCCAATTCCAACAGATTTATCGCCAGCATGTTGGTGAGGACTTTCCGCAAGACCCCTATGAACAGCTGAAGCTGGCAGTCGAGGCTGTGTTCAAGTCCTGGAACGGTAAACGCGCCATTGATTATCGTAATGCGGCTGGTATTCCCCACGATCTGGGCACAGGTGTCAACGTCCAGACGATGGTTTTCGGCAATATGGGTAGCGATTCAGGCACGGGGGTTGCTTTTACGCGCAACCCCGCAACAGGCGAAGCAGAGCTTTTTGGTGACTATTTGCTTAATGCGCAGGGTGAAGATGTCGTGGCGGGGATTCGTACCCCGAACCCTATCTCTATGTTGCAGAATGAGAATGAAGAAGTCTTTGACCAATTCGTCGGCATTGTCGTTTGCCTCGAAAAACACTATCGTGAAATGCAGGATGTGGAGTTCACGATTGAAAAAGGGCGGTTGTGGATGCTCCAGACTCGTGATGGCAAACGGACAGCCCGGGCGGCAGTTCGGATCGCGGTGGAAATGGCGGAAGAGAATCTGATTACTCGGCAGGAAGCTGTCTTGCGGGTATCACCAGAGCAAGTATCCCAGTTATTGCACCCACAGTTTGATTTCGCTTCCAAAGATGCTGCGATCAGTGCAGGTAGGATGATTGCGACTGGCGTAAACGCCTCACCGGGTGCAGCCGTCGGCATCGTTGCCTTTGATGCGGATCTGGCAGAAAAATGGGGACGGGCGGGCAAGGATGTTATCATGGTGCGTCCCGAAACAAAACCAGACGATGTTCATGGCATGTTGGCAGCAAGAGGAATCTTGACCAGCCGAGGTGGTGCAACCAGCCACGCAGCGGTTGTTGCGCGCCAGTTTGGTGTGCCGTGTGTGGCGGGTGCAGAAGACCTCGACATTGATGTCCGTAATCGTGTCCTCAAGATAGACGGTACAGAAGTCCATGAAAGTGATGTCATGTCGATTGACGGAGGTACTGGTGAAGTCTTTGTCGGTGAGATTGCGACGGTTGAACCTGATTTTAACCGAGAAACCTATCTTCAAAAGTTGCTGGGTTGGGCAGATGCGTTCCGGCGTTTGAACATTTATGCCAATGCAGATTATCCAGCCGACGCACGCCGTGCCCGTGAATACGGGGCACGCGGGATCGGCCTGTGTCGTACAGAGCATATGTTCTTCGCCGAGGAACGACTGCCGATTGTGCAGCAGATGATCCTGAGTGAACCCAATAGCGATCAGGAAGCCCGTCATCTCCAGCGGCTCCTTCCGTTCCAGCATGATGATTTCTATGGCATATTCAAAGCCATGGACGGCCTCCCTGTGATTATCCGCTTGATTGACCCGCCGCTGCATGAATTCATGCCCGATCATGAAACATTGGCGCTGCGAGCAGGTGGCCTGCGTTTGATGGGGGATCGCCCCAATGAACTACGCAAGATCGAGGAACTGATGACTGCTGTCGAAGGGCTGCGTGAGTTCAATCCGATGTTGGGTTTCCGGGGGGTGCGTCTGGGTATTATCCGCCCTGCGATCAATGCCATGCAAATCCGGGCAATTTTTGAGGCTGCTTGTCAACTCACACTGGAGAAGATCAGAGTCCATCCAGAAATCATGATCCCGGTAACTTCAGATGCCAACGAGGTGAAGGTCATCAAGGAACTGATCGAGAAAGGGGCGGCGGAAGTGATGAAGGAGATGGGCGTTGAAGTCAAGTACAAAGTGGGGACAATGATTGAACTGCCGCGTGCAGCGATCACGGCGGATTCGTTTGCTGAACATGTGGAGTTCTTCTCGTTTGGTACGAATGACCTGACACAGACTACCTTTGGCATCAGTCGTGACGATGCGGAGGGCAAGTTCCTGCTGGATTATGTTGAACGCGGCATCCTGGCGGAAAATCCGTTCCAGGTATTGGATCGTGAAGGAGTTGGGCACCTGGTGAAGGTGGGTGTTAAGAATGGGCGCGGTGTTCGTGAGGATTTAGAAATTGGCATTTGTGGTGAACATGGCGGTGAACCGAAGAGCATTGAGTTTTGCCATGAAGCCAGGCTGGATTATGTCAGTTGTTCGCCGTTCCGTGTGCCAATTGCACGGTTGGCCGCCGCCCATGCGGCACTGGTAGAAGATGGCTTTACGAAAATGCGCCCAAAGCCCCTAGATTGATCTAGGGGGATGCAAGGTGCAAACAATGAGTAATCATTATGTAGCTTAATGTTATATAGTGGAACAGTTGATAGCGTCGGTCATGCTTTTGGCTGAGTATTTGAAGCAGGCAACGCTGATTGATTCGTTAATCGGCGGAGTGTCGGCTGAAGTTTCTGACAAAATCCCTGGGCTAATTCAAAGCGATCATAGTGGGCACACCACCATGATGATTGCCGGGCCGACTATTCGCGCAAACTATGAGATTCAAAGTACCATTTCTCTGCTGGATACGGCTCCGATCATCGTCGAAATCATAGGAGCCAAGCCAGCTGATGATAGGGAAGGTCAGGTTATCAGCGAGGTTTTTCTATGACAGAAACTATTTTGCTCGAAACAAGTCGGCGGATTACGCCAAAACCGCGTGTCCACTACATCCATCATCCGTTTGTTGTACCAGAGGGGGTAGGCTGGGTTCGGGCGACGCTTAAGTTTACGAAGACGGCAGGCACACAGATTTTCGTCTCACTCCATGATCCTATCAATTTTCGTGGTAATCGGATGAAGCCTGGTGCAGAAGGTGACATCGAGTTGGAATTATGGGTCAGCCCGGATGATGCCAGCGAAGGGGCAATCCCCGGTGAAATCTCAGCAGGCAACTGGCGTGTGCAAGTGGACTTACAGTATATCGGTGAACCCCTCACCTATCAGATCACAGTCGTTGCTGAACATGACGAGAGGGGCCAACCCCTCACCCTTACATGGCCCGACGATCATGTGCTGAAGGCTGAGGCAGGTTGGTATAAGGGCGAGCTTCATGCCCATTCAACTGAAAGCGATGGTAAGTATCCGGTGGAGAAGGTGGCACGCGCCGCTGTCGATATAGGCTTAGATTTCTTTGCTCTGACTGACCATTTCACTACCAGCCAATGGCGCAAACTAATCCAATTTATGGAGCAACCAGTTGCATGGTTACGTTCAATGGAAATTACCAGTCATATCGGACATGCCAACATGCACGGTATGAAGGAATGGATTAGCCCGTTTGTCGAAGAAGACGGTTGGAGTATGAACCAGGCGGCGGATGCTGTTCATGCCCAGGGAGGCTTGTTTTGCGTCAATCATGCTTACAGCGGCTATCTGGGCTGGCGCGATTTTACGTTTGACTGGAATCAGGCTGATCTGTATGAGATTTACCACAATCTGGAAGGCTGCAACAATGCCTATCAGGTCGGCTTGTGGGATCAGTTATTGAATCAGGGCCAGCGCATTGTCGGCGTCGGCGGAATTGACAGCCACGATCCCTTTGATGGATTGCATGAGCTGGGCCAGCTTGTGACCTGGGTCTATGCTGATAATCTGAGCGAGAAGAGCATCGTTGAAGGGCTAAAGCGTGGACAGGTTTATGTGAGCAAGGGGCCACAACTGCGTTTCACGGCCCATTCAGAGATAGAGACAGCCCAGATGTGGGAGGCGCTCTCTGCTGTTGGCGAACAGATTGAACTCAGTATTTCCGTTCTCACTGATGAACAGGTGCGCTTGTTCGTGTTTCGGGATGGACAGTTTTTTAGCGATCAGGTGATCGAGATGGGAACGAGTTGGCAGCAGATTACCATCACTGATCTGCCGAAACGGTCAACATACTATCGGGTAGAACTCCATTCAACACAAAAGAATGAGGACTATCCGTATATCCCCTGGCGCGATCACAGCACTATGCGGGCAATGAGCAACCCGATTTTCGTCAATTAGAAGCAAACATGCCAACTGCAAACCTTTTTAGAATGTATGAAAAGTTGTGAGGTGAATGGATGCAGCTTGATACCATGAAACCGTCCTGAGAGACGAAGTTGGCGCTTACACTGAAAAGAGGCCAACAAAGACTGTGAAAGGACGAACGATGATTGACCATTATTTGGGCGTGGATTTACAGGGTAAAAGAAGCTATCTGGTCCTCATGACAGCTGAGGGTGTAATCGAAGACAAGCGTCGGTTAGCGAATGGGGATGTCGCAGCCTACATCAACACAATTCCATACAATACCCATGCCGTGTTGGAGGCAACGGGCAACTGGAGCTATATGTACGATCTCTTGATCCAGCGGTTAGACTGTGTAGAGTTGGCTCATCCCAAACAAGTGCGAGCCATTGCTGCTGCTCGGATCAAGAATGACCGCATTGATGCCACCATCTTAGCTCATTTGGCGCGGACGAACTTGTTGCCAACAGCGTATGCTGCACCGGTTCCGATCCGAGAGCTACGAGATGTCACGCGCCATCGGAGCAAATTAGTCCGCCAACGCACCCGACACAAGAATCGAACCCATCGTATTCTATCGCGCTACAACCTCCATTCCCCTTACACTGATTTATTTGGCAAAAAGGGACAAGTATGGCTGGCGAAACAGATGTCCCCCTTGTCTCAAGTTCATCAAAACATGGTCAGCGACTATCTCATGATCATTGATGTGTTGGATCAACGCATCAAAGTCGCAGACAAAAGGATCAAAGCGTGGGTCAAGACGGATCCGCGAGCTGACATTTTAAAAGGAATTATGTAGTTTTGCCGGGCTGGTTCCCTCAACCCGAAGCAGTGATACCAAAACCTACCATGGTCGTATCACCAAACAAGGATCGTCATAGCTTAGATGGATCATGGTGAGTGCATCCCAACGAGCGGGTTGTCGTAGCCCGAGACTGAAGACCTTCTATGATCGCATTGCTCAGAAACATGGTGGCAAAACCGTGCGGGTCGCGCTGGCTCGCAAGATGTTGAGTATTGTGTTTGACATGTTGAGTCGGCAGCAACCGTTTATGGAGGAGTGTCAACAGGGCTGATTCGGTGAGCCCGTTTTTTCAACTGGTCGTTTAGACCCACAGCCTGATTGGGACACCGAACTCCAACCGATATGATGTGACGCGCAGCGATCACGGATAGATGTTTGACCGTTGGTACAAAGATACCCTACAAATGGAGCAGACGGTGTTTGGATTATTCAATTTGCATACTTGCTCTTGACTGACGTTTTCATAGATGTTGAAAAAGACATTACGCTTTTCTGAGTCGAATAGCGACCAGCATCCTAGCTCGAGCTCCAATTGTATCGACAACAAAAATGTGGAGGCAACGATGGCAACAAAACCGATTTCAGCAGACTGTCCCTTTGAATCAAACTATCTTGAGGTGCATGGTTCCAAAATGCACTATATCGCTGCGGGTGAAGACGATCCCATCCTTTTCTTACACGGTAATTCGACGTCTAACTACTTGTGGCGTAATATCATTCCCTACCTCACACCTTATGCGAGATGTATTGTGCCCGATCTCATTGGCATGGGTAAATCGGACAAACCTGATCTTGTCTATGGTGTGTCTGACCTTGAGTGGTGCAAGCAAAACATCAAGAATCTAGAGATCGTCGATATTAGTGAAGGGATACATTTTGTGCAAGAAGACAATCCCCATGTGATTGGGGAAGAATTGGCACGATGGTATCAGAATTTGTAGTATTCAACAGGCTCACTGATTCAGTTTGTGTGATTGGTCTTTTTCTGGCCTATAGAGTTCGCCACAAATGAGGCATAATAATTGCATTTGAAAAGAGGACATGCAATGCGTGAACTTTCAAGACAACTTTCTGAAATGCCTGCTTCTCCAACAATTGCGATTAGCGATAAAGCCAAAGCGCTGAAAGCTGCTGGAAAGGATGTGATTGCGTTGGCAGGGGGCGAACCGGATTTTGATACACCAGCCCATGTCATTGACTGCGCAATTGACGCAATGCGATCAGGTGAAACCCACTATGCCGCGCCTTCTAAGGGTGTACCTGTTCTGACTGAAGCAATTGCCACTAAGATGGCACGGGAAAACAACGTTAATGTGAATCCGAAATCCCAGATTGTGGTCACTCCTGGCGCAAAATGGTCGATCAATATCGCGCTCGGCGCGATATTGAATCCTGGTGATGAAGTCCTCATTGTGGAACCGGCTTGGGTTTCTTATCCAACGATGGTTTCGTTGGCGGGCGGGGTGCCTGTAGGCGTGCCGACGTATGCCAAAGATAACTACAAGGTGACGGCTGAGTTGCTGCGCTCGAAGCTTACGCCCAAGTCAAAGGTGCTGATGATTAATTCGCCCTGTAACCCAACCGGGCATGTGCTTGCAAAAGAAGAGATGGATGCCATTATTGAGGTGGTGCAGGAGGCCGATCTTTATTTGATCTCTGATGAGATTTATGAAGCCATCATTTACGACGGACACCAGCATGTATCGTTTGCTTCGCTACCGGGAATGGCGGAACGCACGGTGACAATCAACGGCATGTCCAAAGCTTTTGCTATGACAGGCTGGCGTCTGGGCTGGTTGGTTGGACCAGAATCGATCCTCAAGCTGGCAGCTAAGCTCAACACACAGACAGTGACGTCTGCGGCAACGTTTACTATGCACGCGGCTGCGGCAGCCTTGAGAGGCCCACAAGACGTAGTTGCGGAGATGGTTGAGGCTTATCTAGATCGGCGTGATTTTATGGTCAAGGCGTTGAACGAGATTGATGGGATCGAGTGCCCCAATATCGACGGAGCGTTCTATTTGTTTCCACACTTCACAGGCGGTAAATCATCGGTAAAAATCGCGGACTCACTACTAGAGAATGCATTGGTTGCAGGTGTACCAGGGATCGCCTTTGGCGAGTGTGGTGAAGGGCATGTTCGGTTCTCAATCGCGACAGCAAAAAATGACCTGGAACAGACTGTCGAGCGCCTGGCAAAGATCGCCCCCAATTTTTAACCGCATTGGGCCTCGGTTGTAAAGCGGCGCAGCCGAGGCCCACTCACCTTTTTGTTCAACAATACCATACGGAACATAATTAAGATGCTGCTTGCCCAGCAGTAGCCCTGCCAGAAAAATCGAGCCTGGAACCCCGACAGCAATCAGAATAGCGGTTTTGGACTAATGCCTGACTAAAAGTGTATAGATAGCGACGGCTGCCAGGGGAAGGAAAGTACCTGTTATTGTTAATGCGCTTATATCGGTATAACCACGCGTGATTTTTGAGTTGACAACAAAATAGACGGCAACTAGAAACGCTGCCAAAATGATCGCAAGATAGCCCTCATAGGGGGAATGGTGAGGTGATTATACAGCCAAGTATAACCTAATCTAGAGCAGGTCGCGGATTTGATCGGCAATGATTTCTGGGGCTGTGCCAAAGCCGAAGATATAGGTGAGGCGACCTTGGGGATCAAGCAAGTAGATGTTGGCACTATGGTCAACGGTGTAGTAACCTTTATCATCCGCGCCTTGAACCTCATAAAACAGGCGATAATCTGCGCTGATGCGTCCGAGGGTGTCGGCGTCAGCGACCATGCCTATCATGGTATCAGTCATATTGCGAGCGTCAAAGAAGCGAGTCAGCGTTTCAGGTGTGTCGCGTCCACTATCGATACTAATGAACAGGAAGGCTACATCTTCGGCATCTGCTCCAAGCAATTTATTGACTTGGAGCAGATCGAACACCGTCAAGGGACATACATCCGGGCAGTAAGTGTAGCCGAAGAACATCACGACATGCTGACCGCCAAAGTCGCTCAAGCTCATCTTGCCACCCGTTTGCGTGACGAGTGTGAAATCGGTGACTTTACGCGGTGGGATAATTTCCCTGACGGCTTCTTGCCCACGCAGGAAATCATTGTAGGATGGTTCGGGTTCATTGTTGACTAAGCTGGAAATGAAGATGAATAGGCCGACCCCAATGAAAACCAAGACGGCAATTCCGAATGCGATGAGGAGTTTGAATCGAAGTGTATTCATAATACACTCGAAGCACTCAAGATCGAGCCTCATCATCAAGCACGTCTTGCCGTTTCATCCACTGCTTCACACCAAAGAGGGCGCCTGTTGTGATGAACGACAAAATGCTCAAGCTCAGAAGTAGCGGCAGGGTGATTTCATTGTCGGTAGGCTTGCCACAGGCAAAGTTCCAGATCAGATTGGGCACATTACGTAATGTGTTCAAGTCCTTGATATAGGCCGCGCTGAACACGCTTAAGGTGAGGCCAATCATAACCAGGCAGACCATGCCCAATGTCAACATGAAGTCGAAATCATAGGGAGATTGCTCCGGTTGTTGATTGGCTTCCACTTTTCTAGACCTCTAACGGGCTGCGCCTGTATTGCCGACAGCCCAGAACCCATTTGCCAGATCGAAAGCGCTTAATAAGACAGGTGTCCACATGACGATGTTCACTGCGACGACCACAAATACCCACAGGCTCCAGCGCTCAAAAATGGCAGGTGAAGGATCGTCTTTGGGTGCTCTGGTCTGGACAGGTGCTTCTTCTTCGTATTTTTCATTGGAGAAGAATAGCGTACCGATGACCACAATGTATAAGAAGATGGAACTAATCAGCAAGATGAACCCGGCAACTGCCGACAGATTCAACCACAATTCAGTTGCCGCACCGATGTATGCACCATCCGCACCAATATCCGTGCGGCGGATTGCGCCTTCAATCCCTGCACGCCCCATCGCAGCACCGAACAGCCACATCCCTGCCAGCCACAGATACGCCTGTGCTAGCGCCAACCTGGGCATGAACAGTTTGCGTCCACGCAGCATAGGTAGCATCCAGTACAACATGCCGATATAGGTCATGAAGACCGCACCGCCGACAGTGGTGTGGAAATGCCCAACAATCCAGGTGGTGTTGTGCAGAGCAACATTCAAGTTGAACGAGGCGTTCATCAAACCCGTGATGCCGCCAAAAATGAACAGGATCATACCACCAAACTGCGAGACAATGACGGGATTATCCCAGGGCTGCTTCCACATCCAATCTAGCAGACCCACCGCACCCCGCTTACGCCCAGAGCGCTCCATGGTCGCCGCGATGTTGAAGGCCGTTAGCAAGCTAGGTATGGCGACGACAAAGGTCAACATGCCATGCATGACCTTCGCCGCTTCACTAATGCCTGGATCGACATAGAGATGGTGGACACCGATGGGAATGGCAAAAATCATAATGAGTAGGAAAACCACGCGCCCCATCGAATCACTAAAGAGCTTGACCCCCAATTGTACAGGGAGCATGGTGTACCAGGAGACGTAAGCTGGAATCAGCCAGAAATAGACCAACGGATGCCCAAAGAACCAGAATAGGATGCGGGCGACCTGGGCATCGGTGGTATCGATCAAACCAATCGACATGGGGAGTAGCATCGTCAGAACTTCAATGGCAACGCCTAAGGATGCCGTGAACCACATAATGAAGTTGGCGATAATAGCGTAGACCGCCAACGGCACGGTTTTGCCCGGATGGTCTTTGCGCCAATCAAGATAAGTCATAATGACATTGGCCAGCCCAACCCATGTGCCGACGATGACCAGTGTGAGACCAAGATAGAATGTCCAGTGTGCCAGCATAGGTGGATAGAATGTATAAAGCACACTTGATGTACCACTGATGATGGCTCCTGCTGCCAGGATAAGGCCAACGGCCATCAAACCAAAAGCAGCCCAGGCCGCTTCCATGCTTTTCATTGGGCGTTGAAGTGACCGCTGTGTGACAAAATAGCTCGTACCCATAATAAAGAAGGTCGTAAACACCAGCGCATTGAGGACACCATGAGCCGTTAGTGACTGGTAATAGTAGCTGAAGATGGGCATTTCAATATCAATGGCTGGGGCACGGCGGAAGGATTGGAATGGCCCAAGAACAATCCCTAGTGAAAGGGCGGCCATCGCCACAAAAATGTGCGCGCCGACCAACCATCGTTCACTGGTTAAAATGGTATTAATCGAGACGCGTGAGGGTGAAACATCGCTTGGGGCGGATTGTACAGACTCCATACTTTATGACTCCTCATCCGTAGATTCTTCTCCGCCGACAATGATAGTCGCGTGCATCCGGTGATGGTCGCGTCCACAATATTCATGACATTGCAACATAAATGTGCCTTCCTTTTCGAATGTTACACGGGTTGTGGCGATATGTCCGGGAACGATTTCCAGATTGGCGTTATGATGTTCGATGATAAAACCATGCGTCACATCGGAACTGGTCACGTTGAATGTGACTTCTGCCCCAACAGGCACGCGAATCTCGTCCGGGAAAAACCGCCACATTTGCGCCCTCATATTGACTTCATATTCGTTGCCGCCCATATGCAGCAGTTTAGGATCGGCAAAGGCGGTGTTTTCTAGGCGAGAAGGATTAATGAAGCCGCCGGGTGAAGGGGCGCGAACGCCGAAGATGATTGCGCCAGCAAACAAGGCTGCCATGAACAGTGACAGCATCGCGGCAAATGCAATAATCCAAATCCGTTCGTATTGATCAACGTGCATATGCTATGCTCCCCGCAGTACAAATATCTGGAACCAAATCCAGAAGAAATACAAAACATAAAACAGACCCATCAACACGACAAAGGCCATCGCACCACGCGGGGGCAATTTGTTCACATCAACGGGCTCCTGCCCTTCTGTGGGTTCTTCTTCAACAACGATATCAGTGGTTTCTTCAATCATTATGCCTCCCTATTCATCCAATGAAGTGAGATATGCAACAATGTCATACACCTGGTCGAAACCAAAGGTGCTGCCGAAATTTTGGGTCAAGTCGCCATGCACGGCAGGATCAATGATCCAGGTATAGATGGTGTATTCAGCTGGAACATCTGGGGCAGCGCTAGACGCTTTGAATTCTATGCCGAACAAACCTGGCCCTTCCAATTCATCGACTGAATCGACGAGATGACAATCTGCACAGGATTGTCCATCCGCAATCGGTTCATTGTAAAGCTGTTCACCAAAAGCCGGGATACCAGCCTGGATCAAACGCAGGACCTGTTCCTGTTCAATGCCCCCAATAGGTGTCAGTGTTGGTGTTGGAGAAGGTACGGTTGCAGTTGGCGTTGGTGTCAGGGTAGTTGTTGAAGTCGCAGTTGGACCAGAGGGTGTTGCGCTGGGGCCTTCGGTTGACATTTCTTCAGTTGAAATGGTGGCAGCTTGAGTTGGTCTATCTTGTAGGGTCATCAGATATGCAACAAGATCGAAAAGCTCAGTCTCAGTATAGATGTCCGCATAGGTTTTGGGCATGATATTATCAGTGAAGTTCTCAACAACGTAAGAATTGGGATTGATAATCGATTCGTATAGATATTGCTCCGCGATTTCTCCAGGTATTCGTGACCCGGCCCGATTGGGAATGCCATACAAGCCTGGCCCAACAATCGTATCTTCTGACTCGGCATTGTGGCAAGTTGAGCAGGCAAAGCCGGACGAATTCATTGTTGCAAATAGCACCTCGCCGTTCGCAGGATTAGAAGCAAAAATCACTGCTGCAAATGGATCTGATGGTGGTTCTCGGATTATGGTCGGTTGAACCACAATTTCTTGGGTGGCATTGGATGTACCAGTATCTTCAATTGAAGGAGGTGTAGGGGTAAATGGGATTGTTGTGGGAGGTAAATCAGATAGTTGTTTTCCGCAGCCAACCATCACGATCACCAATAAAATATATAAGACCCGGCGCACACGAATCATGAAACGCTCCCCTATGAATATATCATTTTTGAGCTAATGCTGACCCAGACGCCATTATATGAGCGGTGGATGAGATTTGCAAACTTTTTTTATCAGAGATGACGAATGTCATATTTATGCGTGACCATTTGTACCTGAATCCCACTGTACACATTGGAGTATGGATCGGTTAAACTATGACACTATTGGTCAAACTGAAAAGTCAGAGCAGGTGATGAGCAGCGAACCGAAAGAGATTGCAAAGGATGAAGAGGCCAGGCCATCGAACTTCATCCGCGATGTGATTGACGAAGACATGAAAACCGGGCGCTTTGATGGGCGTGTCCACACCCGATTCCCACCGGAACCCAATGGGTATATGCACATCGGGCATTGTAAGGCCATCGCGATTAACTTTGGCATTGCCAATGCCTATGGCGGGAAATACAACCTGCGCTTTGACGACACGAATCCCTCTAAAGAGGAAACAGAATATGTCGAGGCGATTATTCGTGATATCAAGTGGCTAGGGTTTGATTGGGAAGATCGCCTATTCTTTGCCTCTGACTATTTTGACACGCTCTATGAATATGCTGTGCGCCTGATCAAGAAGGGCGCGGCCTATGTCGATCATCTTAATGCCGACGAAATTCGTGAATATCGTGGCACGTTGACGGAACCAGGAAAAGACAGCCCCTATCGAGATCGTAGTGTTGAAGCGAATCTTGATCTTTTTGAGCGCATGAAGAACGGTGAGTTTGCAGAGGGAGAATGTGTCCTGCGGGGCAAGATAGACATGGCATCCGGCAACATCAACATGCGAGATCCGGTACTGTATCGCATTCAGCACGCCCACCACCATCGTACCGGTGACAAATGGCACATCTACCCGATGTACGACTTTGCTCATGGGCAATCGGATTCGATTGAAGGCATTACCCATTCATTGTGCTCCCTGGAATTCGAGGCGCATCGTCCGCTCTATGATTGGTTTTTGGATCAACTTGAAATCTATCATCCACAGCAGATTGAGTTTGGTCGTTTGAGTGTGACTTATATGATAACGAGCAAGCGCAAACTCCGTCGGCTGGTTGAGGAAAAGATTGTCAGGGACTGGGATGATCCCCGGATGCCAACCCTTGCGGCGATGCGTCGTCGTGGCTATCCACCGCAAGCCCTGGTTGAGTTTGCCGAGGCGACGGGTGTTGCCAAGAAGAACGCTACTGCCGAAATTCAGATGCTTGAATATTATGTCCGGCAGCATTTGAACAAGACTTCACCGCGCATCATGGGTGTCTTGAACCCGTTGAAGCTCGTTATCACAAATTACCCAGAAGATCAGGTTGATGAGATGCAGGCCATCAATAATCCAGAAGACCCAGATGCTGGTACACGCAAAGTCCCATTTTCGCGAGTGCTTTACATCGAACAAGATGACTTCCGCGAAGATCCGCCCCGCAAGTTTTACCGACTCTCGCCGGGACGAGAAGTGCGTCTGCGTTATGCTTATTTTGTCACTTGTACCGATGTCATCAAAGATAATTATGGCAACACGGTTGAAGTTCATTGTACCTATGATCCTGAGACTTACGGTGGCACAGCCCCCGATGGTCGTAAGGTAAAATCGACCTTGCATTGGGTTTCTGCACAGCACGCGTTGAAAGCGGAAGCGCGTCTCTATGATTACCTGTTTACGCAGGAGGACCCGTCAGATACTGGTGAGGATCAAGATATTATTGACTTGATTAATCCTGCTTCACTTCAGGTGGTGGACCCAATCTATGTCGAACCCAGTATCGCTGGAGCCGAAGCAGGCAGACGAGTCCAGTTCGAGAGGATGGGTTATTTTGTGGTCGATCCTGATTCAACCGATGATCAGATGGTGTTTAATCGAACGGTTGGCCTACGCGATCAATGGGCGAAGCTACAAAAGCAGAAGAAATAGGTGCGTGAGGAACAAAGCCCAATGAGACGGATCCCATAGGGCTGTTTTTACTCCGTTTTGTCATCATCTAGTAGGCGTTTGAGTTCATCCGCCCACATGTCGTCCAGCGGGTTAAAGGTGACTTCCTCAAACTCGTCTTCCAGGCGCTGCATGTAGGCTCGAACATCTAATTGTGGGGAAACCCCGTCCAGTTCATCAACTTTTGCGTCCACTAGTTTGATCAAGCGTGTTGTCTTCTGTTCTAGATCATCCAGGTCAAAGCCCAACTTCGACATGTGATTGATGCGACGCATGATGCCCAACCAGGCCATGAAGTCGTTTTCGATCCGAATCGCATTGCCAATCTGCGAGATGTTGGAGAAATCGTAGGTTGGGGCAAAGGCATACAGCCCGACATATTCAATGTCCATATCTGCTGCCCGACGACAGACATAGGACCCAATACTGGCCCCGCCCTGATAATCGGAAAAGCCAACAGCAAGATCATCAAGTTCGGGTTTCAGGTGGCGCATGCTGTAGCTGCACGACACAGAGCGTTCTTTATTATAGGGGAGTTCCCCATAGACCCCTCCCAGACTGATGATGCGCTGGATGCCTAACTCTGTGACGGCATCCAGAAACAGGTTGACATATCGTTCCATGTCGAGATGAGGTTCATCACCGAGGAAGATGACAGTTCCTCGTTCACTATCGCCAGTGTAATAGATTTCATTGCGCCGCACTTCCAGTGATTCTGGGTAGCCCTGGTCGAATTTGACAACCGGACGCACCAGGTCGTGTGTGCCAGGAATCTGGAACAGATAAAAGCCATCGGGCTTGATTTTGCCAATTTTGCGTGCTTTTGTTTGGTTTATGAGATACTGTGGCAAACCAGATGAAATTGATCCGGCATCTGCCCACTGATGCCATCCAGCGATCATATAGAGTGCTTTGGTGACTGGTTTCTCCCAAATTTCTACTGCATCAGACATTTGAAATGCCTCCTTGGGTTGGTAAGGTTGATTTCAGTATACGACAGTCACATGAGTAGTGGCAAAGAAATGGTCTCAGACAGAGACCAATGGGGGTGAATCCCTGTTGTGTATCAACAGAAGGGATTTTGAGGTAAGTTGCTGCAGGGGGAGGGGTGAATTTCATGGATGCTGGGTCGTGAGGGCAAGTTCTGGGCAACCCCAGAGAGCTTGAGACGGAAACGACACAGCAGATGCATGTGGTTTGCGCGAGCGGGAGGTGCTGGATACGGTAACCGAGGAGCAGGGATGGCATCGTTGCTGCCGCAAAAAGAAAAAAGTTTGCTGCAATAGGGGAAAAAGGGGAAATTGCTGCAATTTGCAGCAAAAACAGAGGTCATCTGGGTTGTTAAACAGCAGATTTAGCCTCAGTTTACCTAAAAAAGTATTGATTTGGGTGAACGGATTGCAGAATCTGTATTCTGGGTTTATACCATCAGGGTTTGTATGATTGAGATCCTTGCTTGTGTTGTTAACATCGGGGTCTGAAAGATTCATCTAGGGTTCACTCAAATTGTCTTGCTCTATCCACGAAATCCAGCACGCCAGCATGGAAACGCCTTGACGAACCTTTTGCACTCCCCTACAATTCATGGGTTGTATAGGTTTTGGGATTAATCCATGTTTGAAAGCCTGAGCAATCGCTTACAGAATACTTTTGAGCGCCTTGGACGCAGCGGGAAGTTATCCGAACAGGACGTAAATACCGCAATGCGTGAGGTGCGGATGGCGCTACTTGAAGCGGATGTGGCGCTGCCTGTTGTTAAGGATTTTGTCAAGCGAGTCAAAGAGCGTGCAGTTGGGGGGGAGGTCTCAAAAGCGCTCAAGCCTGGGCAAATGGTCGTCAAGATTGTTCACGAGGAACTTATTGATACTCTGGGGGAGCCTGGGCGTTTGAATTTCTCAGGCAGCACCAAACCGCATGTCATTATGCTGGTCGGTTTACAGGGGGCGGGTAAAACCACCACTGGAGCTAAGCTGGCGGTTCATCTTCGCCGTGAAGGACGTCAACCGATGATGGTTGCAGCAGACACTTACCGTCCGGCCGCTGTCGATCAACTGGTAACCCTCGCCAAGCAGATCAACATTGACTACTACGAAGAAGGAACCAGCGCCAGACCAGCCGACATCGCCGTGCGTGGCATTAAAGCTGCAAAGGAAGCGGATGCTTCGGTTGTCCTCATCGATACAGCGGGTCGACTGCAAATTGACGAAACCAAAATGGATGAACTCATTGAGATTAAAGAGCGTACCAAACCAGCCGAGATTTTGTTAGTTGCGGATGCCATGACGGGCCAGGAAGCGGTCAATATTGCGCAGGGTTTCAACGATAGTTTGGGCATAACAGGCTTGATTTTGACTAAAGTCGATGGTGATGCACGCGGTGGTGCGGCCATCTCGATGCGGGCGGTGACTAATGTCCCGATCAAATTTCTGGCGACGGGTGAAAAGATTGATGGCTTTGAGTTGTTCCACCCGGATCGTCTGACAGATCGTATTTTGGGCATGGGTGATGTGATGACCCTCATTGAAAAGGCGGAAGAAGCCTTTGATGAGGAAGAGGCTGAAAAGCTTCAACGCAAGTTCATGCACAACGAGTTTACCTTGCAGGATTTCCTGGAACAATTGCAGAAAATTCGCTCAATGGGGCCGATTGGCCAAATCATGAATATGATCCCTGGTATGAGCAGGGCGCAGCTTAAGAGTGATGTCAATGAAGAGGAAGTCGAAGGGCGCATTCGGAAGGTGGAGGCGATCATTAATTCGATGACATTGGATGAGCGTGCCAATCCGCGTAGATTGAATGCCAGTCGCAAGCGTCGTATTGCGAAAGGAAGTGGTACGGAAGTGCGCGATGTGAATGAACTCATTTCGCAGTTCCGGCAGATGCAAAAGCTAATGAATCAACTGCGCCGGGGTAAGATGCCCAAGATTCCGGGTCTCCCAAGTATCCCTGGCTTTTGATAAGGAGTAAAGTCATTATGGTTCGTATTCGTTTGGCCCGTGTTGGCCTCAAAAAGCAGCCGTCTTATCGCATTGTGGTCACGGACAAGCGCAAGGCACGCAATGGTAAAGAACTGGAAGTCATTGGATATCACAATGCGCGTACTCGTCCTGATACAGATGTATTGGATGAAGCCCGCGCTCTCTATTGGTTGAGCGTTGGCGCACAACCCAGTGAAGGTGTTGAACGTATCATGAAGCGGACAGGGACATGGGATCGTTTCGAGCGCCTACGCAGTGGTGAAGATCTGGAAGCCCTGTTGGCTGAAGCCAATGCGGCCTTAGAAGCTGCTGTTCCGGTTAGCCCGCGTACAGCCTATCCCTCACCAGCTCCTGGCGAAGGGAGTGGCCCACGTAGTCAGGAACGCAATGCCAGCGCGGGTGCAGCGGCTGATGAAGTTGAAGATTCTGACGAAGAACTTGCAGAAGAAGCCTAGATTTGTCTTATGGGAAAAGAACTGGTCGAATACATCGCCAAAAACCTGGTTAATCACCCGGATGAAGTTCAGATCAAGTCGCGGCAAACGCGCTCGTCAACGATCCTAGAACTGAGGGTGGCATCGGGCGATGCCGGGCGCGTCATTGGTAAGCAGGGGCGGGTTGCGAACGCCATCCGGTCTCTGCTCAAGGTGATGGCGACACGCGATCAAACACGGATTATTTTAGAGATTGATTGATGGCATCCACTGAGCCTGAATTTCTCCTGCTCGGTGAGATATTGCGTCCGCATGGTATTCGTGGTGAATTACGGATGCGTATGCTAACAGATTACCCGGAACGGATCAGTGCGATCGGTTCAGTTTTTGTTGGTAGGTCGCCCAATGATTCAGCTGCAAAACGTTATAGAGTGCAGGCCATGCGAATGCACAAAAACTATGGATTGCTTAAACTGAAAACGATTGCCGACCGCAACGACGCTGAAGTTCTGCGCGGTCTTTTTGTTATGGTGCGCCTGGAAGATGCTGTTCCACTGGAAGACGGCGAGTTCTACCTGTATCAATTAATTGGCATGTCGGTTGTAACCCACGACAATGTGTTGTTGGGAAGCGTGACCGACATTATTGAGACAGGAGCCAACGATGTTTACGTCGTTCACGGCACCCGTTATGGAGAAGTCTTGGTTCCTGTAACAGATGAAACGATCCTCGAAACGGATGTTGCCGCCCGCCGCATCATTGTGCGGTTGCCCGAAGGCTTACTGCCAGGTTGATCTTCTTTCTCGGGTTCTGGGTGACTTGACAAGTTTGTTCTTGCCCTGCTATTCTGTTCACAACCTTGAACCAGCACGAATAAGACCCATTGATTGATTCTAAATATTGGCTAGGGTTTGGCCTGATTCCGCGCATTGGATTAAAGCGCTTGATCCAGTTGAGGGATGCGTATAATGATGACCTTGAAACGGCATGGAAGGGGCGCATCAATGTTCCAGATTGGAGCAATCAACTCATTGAGCATGTCACCCATGAGCGCAGTAAAATCGATATTGATCTGGAATTAGAGAAGGTAGAACGCGTTGGGGCATGGATGTTGACCTATCTGGATGAGCGCTATCCGCCCATATTGAAGGAACTTGATGATGCTCCGGCGGTACTCTATATCCGAGGACGGCTGATTGCAGATGAAGCCGCTGCGCTTAGTGTGGTTGGGACGCGCAAAGCTACCAAATATGGTCAGGACGTGGCGATGGATTTATCCCGTCAACTGGCCTCGCATCGGGTGACGATTATCAGTGGTATGGCACAAGGAATTGATGCCGCTGCCCACTGGGGCGCGTTAAAAGCCTATGGTAAGACCTACGCTGTCCTGGGTTGTGGTGTGGACGTAGTTTACCCCAGGGAGCATCTCGATTTGATGCAGGCGATTTTGCATAATGGGGCGATCATCAGCGAATTTCGGATGGGAACGCAGCCTGTTGCTGCCAATTTCCCCCGCCGGAACCGTATCTTGAGCGGTCTATCACATGGTGTTTTGGTGGTTGAAGCGCCCGAACATAGCGGTGCACTCATCACAGCGACGTTAGCAGCGGAACAGGGACGCGATGTGTTTGCCGTTCCCGCCAATATCTACAATCCGATGGGACGCGGTACAAATCGATTGATTCAGGACGGTGCAAAGCTGGTGACGGATGTAGCTGACATCCTGGAGGAACTGAACGTGACAGTGGAATCGCGTCAGGTGCGGGTAAGGACCGAGCAGGTCAAGCCATCGAATGAGACCGAAGCCCTCATTCTGGAATACCTCGGTGCAGATCCGATGCACATTGACGACCTGGTGCGTGCAAGCGGCCTACCGACTTCTGAAGTGAGTAGTACCCTGACCATCCTTGAGCTAAAAGGGGTTGCGCAATTGGTAGGAAACATGCAGTATAGCCTTGTGTCAACGTGATAGATAAAGGTTATTGATGGCCCTTGATCATTATTACGCAGTCATTCTGGCAGGTGGTGGTGGGACTCGTCTGTGGCCGATGAGCCGCAAGGACAAGCCCAAGCAACTGCTGCCTTTAATCGAAGCCCGGACGATGTTCCAGATCAGCATTGATCGGCTCAAGCCTGTCTTCCCACCGGACAATATCTACATTGTAACCGGACCAGATTATGCAGAAGAGATGAAGAAGGTCACGCCCTATGTGCGGCCTGAGAACTTTATTGTGGAACCCTATGGACGCGATAACGCCCCGGCAACAGCCCTGGCAGTGTCGGTTATTCATAAGCGCGACCCAGAAGCTATCGTTGCGTTGCTGACAGCTGATCATCACATCGCGGACATGATTACGTTTTTACACCTGCTGCGGATTGCACATGATGTGGCTTGTGACAATTATATTGTGACGTTGGGTATCCAACCCAAGATTCCGGCCACTAGTTTCGGTTATATCCAGCAAGGTGAGGTTCTCAAAGAGATTGAGGGACATACTTGCTACGAATCGCTGGGATTTACTGAAAAGCCGGATGTTGTAACTGCCAATAGCTTTGTGGCCTCAGGAAACTATAGCTGGAATTCGGGGATGTTTGTCTGGACGGCGAAACGAGCATTGGCGGAGTTCCGGACACAGCAGCCGGAGATGCATGCGCTACTGGAACAATTGCGCTCGAAGATTGATACCCCTGATTACGATGCAACCTTACGGGGCATTTGGGATGACATGCCCAAAACATCAATTGACTTCGCTGTGATGGAAGGCGCCGATCGCCTCGTGGTCATTCCGGCCGATATTGGCTGGAGTGATGTTGGCAGTTGGGGATCGCTGTTTGATGTGCTTGACCTGGATCGGTTTGGCAACTGTTTCCGAGGTCAGAACGGGGAACGGGTGATTCTGGATACCGAGAACACGATGGTCTATAGTGACCGCATGATTGTGACGATTGGGGTTCAGGATGTAATTGTGGTCGATACGGACGACGTCCTGATGGTTTGCCACAAAGATCGGTCACAAGAAGTCAAAGATGTTGTTAATCATTTGAAAGCCACCAAGAAAGAACAGTATCTATAAGGAACGTAAAATGCAGGCATACTGCGTAAAATGTCGGGATAAACGAGAGATAGCCAATCCTGAAGCTGTGTTTACTAGCACAGGGACACCAGGAACACGAGGTTCCTGCCTAGAATGTGGGACAACGATCTTTCGGATGGGGCATACTGAGGCTCATGAGGCCTTGCCTAAACCCGACGTCGTCAAGAAACGAGCCACCAAGAAGAAGAAAAAACGGAGCAACAAAAAGCGTGCGCCGCGCAAATCGGGCAAGTTAGTGATTGTTGAATCACCTGCTAAAGCCCGCACAGTCGGCAACTTTCTTGGCAAAGGCTATACGGTAAAGGCATCCAAAGGGCATGTCCGAGATTTACTGAAGTCGCAAATTTCGGTCGATGTGGAGAACGATTTTAAGCCGAAGTATCGTGTGCCGAATGATAAACGCCAGACCGTGAAAGATCTCAAGAAGGATGTTGAATCGGCTGCCGAGATTTTCCTGGCGACTGACCCGGATCGTGAAGGGGAGGCTATCGCATGGCATTTGATGCAGGCGACGGACATCGAGGCGGATCGGCTGAAGCGTGTTGTCTTCCATGAGATCACTGACAGAGCGGTTGAACATGCGTTTGCTCATCCGCGTGAAATCAATATGGATTTGGTGAATGCCCAGCAAGCCCGGCGCATTTTGGATCGACTGGTGGGTTATACCTTAACACCATTGTTGTGGGATCGAGTACGCAATAGACTATCAGCAGGTCGGGTGCAGAGTATCGCGTTGCGAATGGTGGTAGATCGTGAGCGCGAGATCAATGCATTTGTTCCGGTTGAATATTGGACAGTTGATGCTGAACTTACCAAGCGGTCCACAAATGGCAAGAAAGCTCACACCTTGACGGCGCGGCTGGTCAAGATCAATGGTGAAGATGCTGAACTGAGCAACGAGGCTGAAGTCATGCCCCATGTCGAGATACTCGAAAAGAGCCAGTATCAGATTGAGACGGTAAAGCGCGGGACACGACGCAGACGCCCATCCGCTCCATTTACTACAAGTTCATTACAGCAGGAAGCCTCTCGACGTTTGAATTTTTCTGCAAGGTATACGATGAGTCTTGCGCAAAGACTGTATGAGGGTATTGATGTGGGTGGGACGGAGGGTACGGTGGGGCTGATTACGTACATGCGTACGGATAGTACCAATGTCTCCCAGCAGGCTGTTGAGGAGGCCCGAGATTATGTGAAGGGGCGCTTCAGTAAGGAATATATACCGGACAAGCCACCCCAATATAGGAAGAAAGCCAAAGGGGCACAGGAAGCACACGAAGCCATCCGACCAACTGCTGTCTATCGTGATCCTGACTCAATGCGCCAAGCTTTGCTGGCATACTCAAAAAATTCTGACAAAAAAAATGAAGGTCGAAACTTGCATCGATTATATCAGTTGATTTGGGAGCGTTTTGTTGCCAGTCAGATGGCCAATGCGGTGTACAACACCTTGAGGGTGGAAATCAAAGCTGGTTTAAGCCTCGATAATGCACCCTACCTTCTGCGTGTATCCGGCAGCACCATTAAATTCCGGGGTTTCCTGGCTCTTTATGAGGACACTCATGATGAAGATACAAGAGTTGATCCTGATGAGGGCCGAATTCTGCCAGAATTGGCTGATGGCGAATTGCTCCATCTGCTTCGGGTGTTGCCAGAACAGCACTTCACACAGCCGCCACCGCGCTACACTGAAGCCAGTCTGGTGCGGACTTTAGAAGAAAATGGTATCGGGCGACCTAGTACCTATGCTCAGATATTAGGCGTGATCCGTGATCGAGATTATGTCCAAGAAGGAAAGCGCCTCATCCCTTCGGAGATTGGTAAAACTGTCAGCGATTTGTTGGTTGAATTCTTCCCAAATGTGCTTGATTATCAGTTTACGGCAAGAATGGAAGACCAGCTTGATGAGGTGGCAGAGGGAGATGTTGAATGGATACCCATGTTGGAGGAGTTCTATGGACCATTCAAACAAAACCTGGACAATGCTCATGACAGTATGCCTAAGAGGAGGCATGAAGAGTTTGTTGGACGAACGTGTCCTACATGCGAAACAGGTGACCTAATCGTCAAATATGGCAAATGGGGTAAATTCATAGGTTGCACCAATTATCCAGAGTGCAAACATACTGAGCAATATCTGGAATATATTGGCGTGTCTTGTCCAGCTTGCGGCGATACGGAGGGGGGACAGGTGGTCGAGCGCAAGAGCAAAGGGAGACGCACGTTCTGGGGTTGCTCACGCTATCCTGATTGTGATTACTCCTCTTGGACGAAACCGGGTGGCGAACCACAAACCGAACAAGAATCTGTTGCTAGTCTTGATGAGGCAGGTTAGATTCTGATTTGGCACGGGTTGGCAGTTCCTGTACAATATTGACTGTTGAAAATGGCGACATGTCACGAAAGGCTGCTCGATGACGGACGACATTAATCAAGTAGACGACAAACAAAGCGCGAAGGCGCGTAAAAAGGCCGAGCGCGAGGCAAAAAAAGAAGCCAAACACCGAGAGCGCGAAGCGAAAAAAGCTAGCATGCAGAGTGCGGCTGGTGGCGGTGGTGGGCCAATCAAGGGTATTACCCAGTGGTTGGCGGATAGTTATAACGGTCTGTTTAAGATCGTTATTCAACCGCAGTTGCCCAGGCCACGCATGATCTTGTTGCTTCTTGGTTCATTTATTCTCGGTATGATCTGGGCATATCTGATTGTTCCTACAAGCTTTTTTGATGCTGCACCCAGCCAGTTGAGTGCATCACAACGCGACCAGTATTTAAAATTGGTGGCTGGTTCACGTGCATCGGGCTTGTATACTGACGATGATGTGTTGACCTTGCTGGCACGTGTTGAAGACCCGGCTGGTAATGTTCGCCGTCTCGCTGAACAGGAAAGAGGGCAGGTGCAGTGGGCCTTACAACAGCTTGAGCCTTTAGCAGTGCAAGCTGGCCCAGGTGAAGCAGCGCCATCGGGCGGGGATACCATATCCAGTATCTTAACCTTCTTGCTGGCAGTTGTTTTGTTTATTCTAGTGATTAATGTGGTTGCTTTGCTTTGGGGGTTGCTTCTGGGTGGTTATTGGGAACGCTTAGTTAATCGTCTTAAGCCCAAGACCGAGGCCGACCTTGAAGCTGAGCGAGTACGCCAGGATATTCGGCGGCGTAAAGAGCTCCAGGAACAAATGGAAAAAGAGACTGCTCAGCAAGCTGCTGCCAGCGGGCTTGGTGCGCCGATTATGCAGCGTATTTCGCCTTACAAGAAGGGACGTCCCTACGACGATTCGTTTGCCATTGAAGATGCAAATGACATGTTCCTGGGTGAATGCGGTGCAACAGTTGCTAAGACGATTGGCAATAACGAGCTGACTGCAATTGAAATTTGGTTGTTTGATAAGGAAGATTTTGTCCGTACATTCAGCAAATTGTTGGTATCGCAACATGCGTATGACGATCCAACCTTGCGGGCTGAAATGGATGCCAAAGTCGAGAACCCAGCTGAAGATCTTGTGGTGATCGCTCCAGGCGCAACGGTTCAACTTGAAACGAAGATGATTGTAGCCCAAGCGAAAGTGGCTGACCTTAAACTGGGTACCAATGGATCGCTGCCACCCAACAGCCATTTTGACGAGATTACATTGCAAATGTCTGCCTGGGAACGTGCAGGGAGTGCAAGTACGACCCCAGCTCCACCTGTGCCAGCTGTAGCAGGTGGCTTGCCTGGTTTATCTTCGTATGAAGTTGGGCCGCCGCCTGAAATGCCTTCGTCAATGCCGAAGCCGCCTAGTAGTGGTGGCTTGCCTGATTTATCATCGTATGAGATTGGTCCACCGCCCGAAACGCCCTCATCCGCACCCACACAGCCAGGTCCAGCGGCATCACCGCCACCAGCACCCAGTTTGCCGCTGCAATCCCCGCCCCCCTTACCCAACGATGACGACGATGACCCATTTGGTGGTACAGGTGACTTTACACCCCTCAATCGCTAATATGAATCAATCGAACACGCCCCTTTTAAAGATAAGGGGCGTGTTTATGAATCAGGGACTATAACTTGTACCGTGATATATGCGTTGTACCAGTCACGGCCAAGTCCTTGCTCGGGCGAGAAGTAGAAACGGAGCCGATTGGTAGATGGGTAGATGTCTGTAAGTGATAGTCCCTGATAATCATCAACCGGAATGGGGTTTGTGATCTCAATGAATGTTCCCTCAATCTACAGAAAGTAAGCTGTGATAGCCTGTTCTTTGCGTGCTGCTCCAATGATATCTTAATATGTAGTTAGCTGAAAAGGGGACAGAGCGCCTTCCACAATGCGCGTCCATGCTACAGTTCCATCTTGTATCGCAACGATGTCAGCAAAACCTGTGGGATCGGTATGTATAAAGGAATCTTGTGATTCTAGCATACCAACGACAAGAAGTGTACCGTCTCCCCGCGGCAATATGGCACCTGTCGGACCGATATTTCCACACCATTCCACCGATGTTTCAGAGATATTATGCCCCGACCATGACCAATCCGGGCCGCCAAACTCTGTCTGACACCAATGCCAACCAGTCCAGTGCTCGAAAACGATTGTGTCGCTGACGAGATCAACGTATGCTATCTTTGGGGACTCTGGAAGTCTCCAAGCCCAATCAAGCCCGAAGAACGGCAAGACATCAATTCGTCCATTGTTGCCCAATCCAAGAGCAGCGTACTGTTCATCAGGACTGACCCATTCAATGAGTTCGATTTCGCCTTCGTACAGGATTTCACTCTCTCCCGTCTCAGCATTGAACCGAGTTCGGGCGGCTATGCCATCTGCACCACGTGTAACATCACGATAGTATCCAATACCATCCAGCGAACCTGGCTCAAGACGACATACTGATCTCTTGTCCGTAATCTGCGTCTCACCAGACAGAACATCATAGATGACGCGCTCACACCGCGTTTCCCAGATGTTTTCGGGTGTCGTGAAATTTATGTAGTCGTATCAGGGCGGATCCTCGTAGAATTCCGGGAGATACTGCGAGCGAGTTCAAGGCTATCTGCCTGGGTAACATCAGCAGAATATATCAGGTGATTATCGCCATCCTATACCAAATGGTAATTAGAGAGCCGAACCAGCGCACCGCGTCTCTCTCAATGCAGAAGTTGCAGGTCGTCTGCCCTAGTTCTGTCAAATTATTTGATGATATGTTGTAACTAAACACATAAATCTGATTGTTATTCTCTCCAAACAGCAGTAGCCACTGTCCATCTGGTGACGTGAACACAGGAATTGAGGACGTGGAAATGGGTGGTTGAATCTCCCAGGAAAGGTGGGATGGGAGGGCCTTACTTGTTTTTCCAGTGGTAAGTTCACAGAGACATACTTGTCCAGTGTCAATGTCTGTTACATATACCCAGGGGTTCCCTACGTCAAAAGGAGTCAAGGACGTTCGATCATCACATTGATTCGTAAACCGTGTAAATGCCTCCGTTTGGGTATCAAAATACCAGACCCAGTTATCTTGTGATCTATTCTCGTGTGCGGTTATTTCGGATGGCGTTTCCCATACCCAAATTGTGAGTATTTCTCTGGTTGGCCACGGATCGGTCCTAATAATCTCGATAGTGTCCGGATAGGGATAACTGCGATCACCGACCAGTAGAAGTCGGGCATCATAATCGACAATCTCAACATTTGAAGTAAATAGTTGGTCGATGTCAACGATTTCATCGTCTCCAGACGATTGTGCGATCGTACTTATAATGCCCATAAGGAGGAAGTAAGTCACAACAAATTTGCCCATGAATTAACTTGTATTTCTCTGATAGATCTTGATCTAACTTAGAGATTAGCAGATATCTGGTCAATTACACCCTCCGATAATCAGCTGCGCCCACACATCCAGATCAATCGTTGTATTCAAAATAGAAGGTTATGACAAGTAAAATCTGGGTTGTATCCAAGAGAGAAACTGAGGCCAGACTTTCATCAGTCCGCTGCATCTGTCAGGCGCTAACATCGTGCGTTGGCACAAGCGTCACCTGAGAAGCGCCTAGCTATAACGGGGTAAGCCGCCACGATTTGCTTGGATTCTGTACGTGCCATTGGTCCTGCTTCAGAAATCAAAAACGCCCCATCTCAGTGTGGGACGTTCAGGTTACTTGATTTTACGAATCTTGAAGATGATCTCACCATTAGGGGTTGAGACGTTCACTTTGTCGCCTTTCTTGCGTCCGATGAGCGCCGATCCAATGGGGCTTTCGTACGAGATACGGCCTTCGCGTGGATTCGCTTCTGCCGCGCCAACAATCTGATAAGTCTCGTCTTCGTCCATACCATCTTCACGAATGGTGATCTCTGAACCGATCTGGACAACATCCGATTTGCCATCATTGGAGATGATGACGGCGCTGCGCAGAATGTTCTCCAGGTATTGAATTCGACCTTCGATAAAAGCTTGCTGCTCTTTGGCATCATGATAATCGGCATTTTCTTTCAGGTCGCCCTGGGCTACCGCTTCCTTGAGCTTGATGGTAAGTTCAGGGCGGCGAATCTCAACCAGATCGCGCAGTTCTTTTTCGAGTTCTGCCTTGCCTTCTTGTGTCAAATAAGTTTCGTCTGTCATCATATTTTCCCTAATCGGTTCATATCCCTAATTTTTCACGCCGATGTTCGGCTAACCACAGCACGTTTTGCTCGTGTAGCTGCTCGACCATGCCGTTCAACAAAATCCGACTCTTGCCGCACTGTTCGATGTCAATGGCGTTGAGAGTGTTTTCCGGATGCGCACTCGCCAGTGCCGAGTCGACCCGTTCCCTTAATCTTACCAGATAATCCAGATCATTTTGTATCTTTTCGCTGACTTCACCTTTGAGAATGACCTCGCCATGTCCTTGTACGACGCAATCAAAGTTTGAATTGCGCATACTTTTCAATGATGTTATGAAGTTGTTATAGTCGCCATCAACAAAAAACGGGATTGGCATCAGGGTATCGGCAGCAAACAGGACTTGATCTTCCTTGACATGACACATAATAGAATCAGGACTGTGACCGGGGGTTGTCCAGAATTCGAGGGTCTTATTCCCCAGAAACAGGCTAAAACGCCGATCAAAGACAATGTGGGGTAATACCACCTCGACATTGTGCAGTTCCGGTGATGACAACTTGGCGCTTTCCAGGCTGGCGCGGCCACGTTCATCCAGTAATGTTCGGCATAGGCGATGCCCGATGACTTGAGCTTCAGGGAAAAGATAGGTCCCGATGGTGTGATCGGCGTGGAAATGTGTGTTGATGACATAACGGATGGTCTGCTCCAGCCGTTGTTCAGCGAAGCGTTTAATTTGTTCTGTTTCCTGTGGATAGGCCAGCGTATCAATCAGCACAGCCCCGTGTTCGGTAACGACCAGTCCTGCCGTTACCTGAGCATAGAGCTCGCTGGTGAAAACATAAATGTTGTCCGTTATCCGTTCACGTTGCATTGTGTCCCACCGTATATCGTCCACAAACGAGAGCTTTCAGTATAGTAATCCCGGAATTTAAAATCAAGATATACCGTCACAATCTACCACACGTTATAATTGACTTAATTGGGGAAAGGTTATTATCATGATCCGCGTAATGAGCATGGCTTTGTTGTGTTTGAGCCTGATCTTTGGGGTTGCACAAGCGCAAGAAGGGCAGCCGGTATTTCGAATTGGCGTTCTGGATGATGAACGCGGCGCAATCAGTAACGGTGCACGGTTGGCTGTTCGTGAGATTAACGAATTAGGTGGTGCTCAAGGGGCAGAGGGGACGCTATTCCGTCTTGAACTTGTGATTCAGCCTTCGGGTGAGGGGGAAACACTCGAAGGGGCCATTGATGTTATTCGCCAAGCACGGGTCATTGCTGTGCTTGGTCCAGAAACTACTGACCAAGTGTTGAGCAATCTACCGCTATTGCAGAAGCCGAATCTTGAAGTACCTGTGTTGACCCCCGCCCTGGGTGATACGATCATCGCGTCTGATTCTTCGGGCAATCTCTACCGGATCCGAGCAGTGGAACGCTTACTGGGCAGGGCATTAGCAGATTATCTAGTCAACGACTTACAAGCGATATCTATAGCTACAGTACAATTGGATCGCAAGAGTACCGCCGGACGGGTTGGGTTTTCGGTGGCATTGTCACAGTTAGGGGGAGGTGTAACTGAAACAACGTTCCTGCTTGATGAGAGGGGAAACGTCCTTGATCTAGTCGGCGAGGTCATTAATTCACAGGTACAGCATGTGGTGGTGTACGGCGCGCCCGATCTGGCTGCCGATTTCTACAACCAGTTACGATCATTGGGCTGGGTGGGTGAGTTTGTCTATGAGCGGGCGTTTGATCCGGTGTTTAGAGGAGTGATTCCATTATCTCAACTCCAGGGCATCATCAGCGCAACGACCTGGGCTGTTTCATCACAGGATGCTGCCAGTCGTATGTTTGTCAACTCTTATGTTCGGGGTTACGGCCAAGCACCAGCGGCGATTGAAGCGGCTGCTTATGATGCTATTCATTGGCTAGCGGTAGCAATTGGGAAGCCGGGGAATTTGCAATCAAATCTGGCGAATACGCGCGATCTGGGAGGTGTGCAGGGAACCCTCAATCCGTCTGGCTTGACACGCGGGGAACTTACTCATAGTGTTGCAGTGATCCAACTCAATTCGTTGGGTGGGCCTGAAGTTGCAGCGCGTTACAGTGCGACCCAGCGAGTCGAGGTGGTCAAACAAACAGGGGATGAACGGTCAATGCCGACACCCACACCAGATGGTGTCGTTCTGACGATCAAGAGCGCAGTTCAGAATGTGCGAACCGGGCCGGGCTTGGCCTATGAGGTGTTGGGCCAACTCCGCGAAGGGGAACAAGCGCGTATCGTGGGCGCAAACACCGATTTTAGTTGGGTTGTGATTCAATATCGTGGACAAGAAGGCTGGCTGGCTACGTATTTGTTGGATGTATTTGGAGATCGGAGCACGATGCCAGTCATCGCTGCGCCGCCGACACCGACGCCGCCACCCGCAACCGCGACACCCACACTAGCGCCTATTCCTGACATTATCATCACCAGTGCATCCCCCGCCAATCTAACGCTTGGTTCGGCAACATTGGTAAACGTAGGGGTTCGCAATGCTGGGGGGGGGAATGCTGGACCTTTCGCGGTTGCGGCAACGTTTCTGCCGGATAATGTCTTTTCTTCAGTCGCCTTACCTGGGTTGAACCCTGGCGCAGAAGCTATGGTGCAACTGCCTGTGATCTTAAATGGCGCAACGGGTAACTATAGCGTGACGATTGTTGCTGACCTAAACAATCAGGTCAATGAGGGGGGTAACGGCGAGCAGAATAATGCCAGCTATGTTTTCAACTACAAGCTGGATCGTCAACTCATTCTGATTAACAGCACCACCTTACTCAACGGCAATTCGATTGATCTGGAAGGGAATGTCAATCCACAGCTTGATCTGCAATATACAGGGGCAGGCTTGAACACGACAGGTGCTTGCAATGGCACAGCCAACTGTATAAGCGTTCTGAGCTCAGCTTTTAACTGGGATACTACTCATTATGATCTGATCGGTGGAGTCAGTGGGACGCTGGTAGAAAATGCTGCCATACAACCCGGAACGACAATGGGTGTCTTGACAGCAGAGGGGCGACGGGCGGTGTTGCGGGTGGATGCCATCACACCGGGGACGTCGATTACGTTTACGTACCGTGTTTATCAATAGTCAATAGCGATCTCGATATAGGTCGTCTTGCCCGACATGATCTCGATAACTTGCTCAAAGAGCTTGCGTCCGTTCTGATTGCTAATCAGGATACTATATTCACCTTTTGGCAAATCGCCGAGGGTGAAGTTTTCTCCCCATGCTGCACTGGCGTTTACTGAATCGTCGGCGTAGGTAAAGGCATAGCGAATGCTGGTTGAGCCGACGGACGTGATCTTGATATCAAGTCCAGCAATCAGCTCGCCCGTCATGTTTGTGACATGCCCTGCGAGCGTGCCAAATTGAGGATATGGGAAGAGCCAGAGGTCGGGGTTGCGCGTCGCGTTGAAATCGTAAGGGTCACCCACTCGGATTTCAAAGTGTAGGTGGGGGCCAAGCGCAATGCCCGTGTCACCAACAGTGCCGAGACGATCTCGTTGTTGTACCATCTGACCACTTTCGACGTCAGTTCGATCTAGGTGAGCGTAAAGCGAATACACAGGTAAGCCAGTAGGCGAACGCACACCATGCTCAATGACGACCAGATTACCGTAATAATTGAGTTCTGGCCCGAATCGGGCTTCGGTGTCTGCCCCAGCGAAAATAACGGTTCCACCGCCAACGGCAAACACGGGCGTGCCGCGCGGGTTGACAAATTCAACCCCAAGATGTGTTTCGCGTCTGCCGCCCTGTGTGTCGCCATAGGCGTATGTCCGATCAATGTAGTCAACTTCTGCATCTGATATCGGACGATTGAAGACATAGTGATCGACAAAGCGTTCTGGAGGCCGTGTGCCAAATGGTGTTTCGGAAGGTGTGGGCGTATGGGTACTTGTTGCCGTTGCAGGGTCAGACAAGGTCGGCGTACGGGTGACGAATATCCGCGTGGATTGCCTAATCACATAGACCTGCTCGTCTGCTGGAACAGCCCCCGAAAAGCTGGGCTGTGTTGGTTGGCAGGCCACCAGACCAGCTACAATATCTAAGCTGAATAGGAGGGGCATAACAATACGCCGAAGTTGTTGCATTCAGAGTCTACCCGTGGCCACTATCGATAAATGAGGGGGGATCCGCAGCCGAACGGTCATCTGGTGAAACGGGCTGAGCATCCAATAGCTCCAGGTTGCGTTCTGTGATTTCATGCCCATTGAAGCGTTCAAACATTGCCGGATTGATGTGGCCATCAACAGCGTAGCGCCAGCGGCTAGGACCGACTTCACGCAAGGTCGAGTGGCAGTTATTGCAGCGCACCGTATAACGCGAGTGCGGAATGCCCATTAGTCGTGTCTGTCGAACCTCAACGGATAGATGACCTGTCTGGCAAACGGGGCAGCGCTCAATAACGAAGCCGTCAGCGTAACGTTCGCCCATTGCCAAGCCTCGCAAATATAGCACACTGTAGCCAACTATTCCCAATAGAGCCAAGCCACCAACCAATGCTTCAATCGCTAATCCACTACTATCGTCGTCATCTGCTGAAGCAGGTGCGGCAGGCATTGAAGTCGCGGTATGCGTTGCAGTATCGGAGGGCGCGTGTGTCAAAGCCAGGGTTGTGGTAGGTGTTGGCGTAACGGTTAAGGTCAAGGTAGCAGTTGGCAGTGGTGATCTGGTTTCAGTCACGATGATCGCAGCCACCACCTCTGTGGGCGGGATGTCGGTTGCTGTCGGTGTTGGAAGTGGCGTCTCGGATGGTGTACGGGTCACAGTTTCGGTAAATGTTGCTGAGGGTAAGGGTGTCAATGTAGCAGATGATGTTGACGTCGGTGTTGGAAGCGGCGTCTCGGATGGTGTACGGGTCACAGTTTCGGTAAATGTTGCTGAGGGTAAGGGTGTCAATGTAGCAGATGATGTTGACGTCGGTGTTGGAAGCGGCGTCTCGGATGGTGTACGGGTCACAGTTTCGGTAAATGTTGCTGAGGGTAAGGGTGTCAATGTAGCAGATGATGTTGACGTCAGTGTTGGAAGTGGCGTCTCGGATGGTGTACGGGTCACAGTTTCGGTAAATGTTGCTGAGGGTAAGGGTGTCAATGTAGCAGATGATGTTGACGTCGGTGTTGGAAGTGGCGTCTCGGATGGTGTACGGGTCACAGTTTCGGTAAATGTTGCTGAGGGTAAGGGTGTCAACGTAGCAGATGATGTTGACGTCGGTGTGTTTGTATGGGTGAACGTTGCAGTGGGTGTGAGGTTACTCGCGTCCACAACAGGTAATTCTGTCAGATTATCCGCCCAACGAACGAGATTGACAGCGACCCAACCGAAACCATCTCGTTTTTCGCCGAGGGCAATGACATCGTCAGGGGTATCAACGATGAGTTCAGATGCATATCGAATCAGTATCCAGGTGGAATCTTCGCTTCTGCCAACAGGCACAACTGGATCGCCGGGTAGAAGATCGCCTAAGCGCAAATAGCCGCGTCCTGGTCCTGCCCGTACATAGGCGCTCTGCGCGTTGACATGCACGTAGTTACCCTCTGGTGATGGCGTTGGGAAAAAGGGCGTGATTGTTTCTGAACCCGGCAGTATAGTTGGCGTGAGATTTGCCTCTTTGATGCTGGGCAGATTGTCAATATCTTCTACCCAAAATGCAAGATCGCGCCGAATCCAGCCATAGCCACGTCGATAGGCAATCATGATCCAATCAGCATTTTCATTGCGACTGACGGCACGCACGGTGTTGCCTGCATATAAGGCCCCAACTGGGAGATATTGCTCGCCGGGGCCGCTGCGCAAAAAGACATCAGCGGCTAATACCACACTTGAAGCGGGAGGGGTACTCGGGTCAGTTTGAGCCAGCGTCATCATGGATATCAGGCACGGCAGTATGACCAGCGTGTATCGATGGAATTTCAAGTAGTCGCTCCCAACAGGACGTACATAACTAATCGTAATGGTATCACAGGGCCCAGAGCAGACCAAGTGCAGGCGGGGTGAAAGTGCTGGATGTTAGGTAAAGTTGCCAGATGAGCGAATGTCCATACTCTCACAATACAGAATATCAAGTCAAAGCAGGAAAAAGCCAAGAGATGCCTCCAAATGATTCTGCTCTTTACCAGCCCACTCGGTGTCCTCTTTTTGCAGCAATTCCCCACTGGTTCTCCCCTGTTGCTGCAAACTTTTTTGTTTGTCACCGCAACAAGCATGAGGTTACGATATTGCCCACAATCTCGCCTGACATCCCCACTGCCCCAAGTGTCTACTCCTCTATGCTGAATGGCATCGGCTGCCCAATGGCCACACCATTCAGGTAGAGTCGAGCAGACCACGATCCTGGCGCAAAATCGGTGTCGGCACGATCAATGATGAACCACAAGCAAGTATTGTTGGCATCCCAGGGCAGTGCCCAATCATCGGCAACGACCAGTGTTTCGTTACGATACCACTCGGCACGCAGTTGGGAACCAGCAGGAACCCCAAATGCCTGCATAGTGGCGTAAAGACTTTCGAGACTGGATGGGCTGAAGCTCAATTGTGGATTGATGGCACAACCGTTGGCTTCGCTGACCGATGTGGTGATTCCAGTGGTTACAATTGACTCTATGCGGTCTACCATGTCATCCATTATGTCGGCAGGTGGATCAACTCGCTCCACGTTCATCTGGGATGTTGCGGTGACGACATTTTCCAGCGTGGCATAGAGTTGGGCATTCACATTCTCTACTTCGTAGATTTGCGTTCCGGCTGCATATACAGTTGCCATAACTTCTGTCCGTCGAATCGCAGATGTAGCAGCGACTCTGGCAGACTCAGTTCCATAGAGGGCTTCACCCGCCGCAATGGTTGCAGCAGGGTCATCTGCCTGGATGGTCTGACATGCCGCAAGCAGAATAAACAGAAAAAATGCACAAGGTCTCAAGTAACAAGATCTTTCATCATCAACTAGAATAGAAAGGTGTTTGAATCATACCAGGAAAATCCAATATGCGTTCCCGGCGTTTAGGCTTCGTTTTTATTGCGTTTTATGTCGTGTTCATCGGCGGTAGTGCCTATTACAACCTGATTTTTCCGGTGCGTGTTTTTCATCATGCCTTCGTCACGATTGCCCTTGGTTCATGGTATTGGCGTAAATTTCGAGGGGAAGGTTTACCACGCACCCCCCTGAATTTACCCTTGTTTGCGCTGGTTGTGGTGTGGTTCGCGGCTTCGGTTTTCAGCATTGACCCGCGTATGTCCTTTGAGAACATGTGGTTTATGCTGCTGCATGTTTCAATGTATTTTGTGTTGGTCGATATGTTACAGCATGGGCGTCAGCGCCTCATCTTTGAGACACAGTTTATCCTGGCAACGCTAGTTGTAATGATAACAGGGATGGAACTCGCTTCGTGGTACTTCGGCCTAGGGATTACGCCAGGGACCTCCATTGGTTGGATTGATGTAATTGGGCCAGGAGCCTGGCTACCGCTGGAGGTCCCGCGAGTAGCCTTAGCGATGAACATCAGCACACTGCTGGCTGGCTATGTGGCTCCTCTGATTACCCTGACTATTGCCTGGGCGATGACTGCCCGCCAGGCTGATTACCGTTTTGCCCTGTGGTGGTTGGCAGGGGCACTGTTTGTTGTGCTGATTCTGACCGCTTCTCGTGGCGGGGTGCTGTCAGTGTTGGCGTCATTGGGGGTATTCGCCCTGCTGCGTCTAGGACAGCATCAACGAATCAGACGTCTTGTATCGCCCTCGGTTGTCGTCGCATTTGCATTGCTTGTCGTGGTTTTTGTGATGGGGGTGTTTGTGACGAGTCAGACTCGATCGGGGGGGGACATCATCCGCCTCGATCTCTATCGGAGTGCGCTTGAGATCACAGAAGATCATCCAGTGACAGGTGTTGGCGTTGGCATTTTCGGGCGTGCCTACCGCGACTATCGTGTTGTTTCAATTTTAACCCGCGACAAGCTCATTTCTGCCCATAATTTAGTGCTGAACGTCATGGCAGAGACAGGTCTAGTTGGGCTGCTCGTACACAGCTGGTTGGGTGCAGCTTTTTTGCTGGCGTGGTGGAAGACTCGGAGTAGATTGCAGACTGAACCGCGTCGAACTCGTCACGAGGCGGTGTTGACCGCTTTAATTGGTGTTGGAATGCACAGCTTAGTCGATGTATTTTCGACGACGCCTGTGATGACTGTTATTGTCTTGTTGGTGGCTTATGGAGTGACCGGACATCGCACGGTACTGGATAAACGTCTAGTGGGTGTGCGTTGGGTTGCGGGACTTGCAGTATTCATCGTTCTTGGCTATGGGGCGTTTTTTGTACTGGTGGATCATGCCCAGGCAACATATCGTATCAGCTTTGTGGGTGGGCAAGAGGGGATTGAGGCAGCGCGTCGGGCTGCGGAGCTTGACCCAGGTTTGAAGCTTTATGATTTACAGGTGGCGTACCTGCTCGGTGAAAGTTCTGTTGAATCGCCTTCAGAAGACAATCTGGATGAGGCGGTAGCGGCCTATGAACGGGTGCTTGAACTGGAACCGACCTGGGATGTGGGCTGGCTGAACCTAGCTGCTCTGGAGGACCTGCGTGGCAATGAAGATGCTGCTATTGAATATTTGGAACGGGCCCTTCAAATCAAGTCACGACAGCCAGGGAATATGCACCTGGGTCGGCTGCGTGAACAGAGTGATCTGAAACAGCCGCCACAAGATATCGTGGCAGGATACCGCCTGGGTTTGTTCTATAACCTCGACATCAATGATCGTTTGCCGCTGTCTGAATTCTGGTCCCAGACGCCGCTACGCCAGAAAACGGTAAATCGATATGTTTATCTTGATCCCATCGCTGAGGTACTGACGCGAGCGAGGCAGTATCGCGTTCTAGCTTTATTCGACCCTGAAGCAGCGGCTGACCTCGTACCGGATGAACCGCGAACAGCAGATGAATTCTGGATTGCAGGCCAGCATGCCCTAAGTGTCTTGAATGATCCTGAGACTGCTTCTGAAATGTTCACAGAAGCCATCAATCGTAATCGACGCAAAGGGGATTATTATGTTTCTAGGGCACGTGCTACCCTGGAATCCGATCCAAAAGCGGCGTATCGTGACCTTGATCTGGGCACACTGCTGGGCACAGAGGATGAATACCCCAATGCGGTACGGGCACAAATGACGACCGACATCGCTGAACGTGATCAGTTTCTTGCCCAGTCTATCCCAGCACGCGCTACACTCCAGGAGTTCGCTGCTGTGCTGTATGGCGGCAGAGCCGCGATTTTTGATGTCTTGCCTAATATGCGCCCTGTCGGGCCGGGTCACGGCGTCATGCAGCCCTGGTATGACCTGGCTGAGGGTTATTTGAAGGACGGCTTTGCGAAAAATGCGATACTGGTTTATGAAGCGATTGTGGATTATGCACCAGATGAAACCTTAGCGCAGGAAATGCTGAGCGAATAATTTTCGTGCTTGTGCTGATTTGTCGAATCTGATATTCTAAGGACGCCGAGCCCCCATAGCTCAGTGGATAGAGTGTTGCCCTCCGGAGGCAGAAGCCCTGGTTCGAATCCAGGTGGGGGTATTAGCGAAAAGACCAGCATCATCGTTGGTCTTTTTGGGGCCATGTGCTGGTGTCAACTGCTGCCTGGCTGGCACTCCTCTACCAGATAATCCCGTATGATTTGCTCTGTAATAGCAAGCTCTGATAAAAGATCGGCTATCTCGTCAGTTAAATGGGCCCAGCAACCAGTTGACCATGCCAAACGTAACCGTATGTTTGGATCATTCATAGGCTCTCCTTATGGATCAACACGATTAGCAACAAAACGAATGGTCAGGGTTGCGTCTTCGGTTACGTTGGCGACGCCGGGGACAGACGGGATGGAAATGCCCCAATCATCGTAGATGATGGTTGTACTGGCTGAGCCGGAAATCTGATCTTCTGAGTCCAACGTGACCGTTGTGGTAAACGTGACTTCGTTGGTTACACCGATAATGGGCAAGTTGCCTGTGACCGCAAACTCGTAGCTTTCACCAATAACTGCGTTTTCTGGCAGACCGGAAATACGGGTCGGTGTGAACTCGATGAATTCGTATTGATCCTGCGCCGACTGGAGAATTTCTGAGCGTAGGGCGCGGTTACGGAAATTGTTGTCTGTTTCCAGTGTGCGGGCATTGATACGAATTACACCGATAGTTGAAGACGAAGGCGTTTCCAGATCAATAAGGACATCGCCAGCAACCTCGCCAGTTGTACCGACAACTGTTGTGCGAACGCCACGTAAATCCTCTTCGAGCGTAAAACTGACCTCAGAGGATGCGGGATCAATCCGATACAACGTGCGACTACTGGCTGGTTGTTCGTCTATAGGTTCTACTGTGATGGGTTGTTCCTCTGGAATGCTTTCGATGGTTGCTTGTAGATCGGCAACCTGGGTACTCAGTTGAGCGATGCGGGTGGCGGCTTCAAAGGCCTGGGTTGGGTTCAGGGTGGGAATGGCGTTGATGTCGAGTGTGGGGGCGCTGATGGGTTCGCTGGCTTCGCCGCTGCCGCCGACGACCCAAACATATCCTAAAATACCGACAACTGCACCGATTGTGATTCCGACCAGACCGACAAGGATTGTACGAGCGTTCATTCGTGGATTTCTCCTATACGCCTGATGTGAAATAGAATTGAGAAAATGGGGCTGAACCCCAAGATAGTAAGTGACAAAACAAACCATGAGAGAGAATTCAGCCCTATGACTAGTATAGACATTGAAACGTTGTTGACCATTATCTTTGTAGAAGTTGATGATTGGTATCAAGATAAAGGACAGTATCTGTTGCAAGGTACAGTGGGGCGCAAACCCGATTGCAGTGATAGTGAGATCATGACCTTGAGGCTGGCTGAGGATTACATTCCCTATCCGGGTGAGACCCAGTATTTGGGCTATATTCGTGCCAACCATGGCGCTCTGTTCCCACAATTGGTGGATCAAAGCCAATTCAATCGTCGTTCGCGTGGGCTGCGTTATCTGGTCAAAGCGATGCGTCGTGACTGGTTGATGGCATTGGGGGTTGGACAAGCCACGACCTATCTGATCGACACCAAACCCATTCCAGTTGTCGGTTATAAACGCAGCAAAAGCCGCAGCGACTTTCTGAAGAGTGCCGATTATGGCTCCTGTGTGGGACGCAACTTGCGCTATTTTGGCTACAAGCGGGTGCTAATGACGACACTGGATGGCATTCCCGTGATCGATGATTTGGTAGCGGCGAATAGCGATGAACGGGCAGCGGCTGAGGCTGTCCTTGATCGCATATCCCAAGCGCACCTGATCGGCGACAAAGGTTTTCTGAGTGTGGAATGGCAAGCCCAAATGCTTGAGCAAACAGCCAACATCCTCAAGGCTTTACAAAGCTATTGAATAGTGTGCACGAACTTCAGCATACCGGACGCAACATTGAACGCTTGCTGGCAAAAACAGTCAATGGCTTGGTAACACGGCTCATCGCCAAAGTCACGGCTCATTTGCTCAAATACATTTTGCGGTCTCGATACGGTATTGATGTTCAAACCTTTCCATGGTCAACTGATGATGCTTTTTAATTTCACATAGAGCGTCCTATGTATTTTATAACATCCCTATTATTCTGCTTGACCTGGGGAAGTAAAGGGGTTGGACCGTCTCAACTTAAGGCGAGGTGGCGGCGGGTTAAATTTGAACGTAATAGTGCTGTATAATTGAGTTAGCTATCCTTTGAGTCCGGTCAGCGCGATGCCTTCGATAATGTAGCGCTGGAAAATCACAACCACAATCAGCAGTGGAATCAATGACAAAGAAGCCCCCGTCATAATTAAGTGCCAGTCCGACCCTGATTCCGATGAGAAGAATTGGATACCGACTGGCAGAGTCATCATATCCCGCTTGGATGTGATAATCAGGGGCCAGATAAACGCATTCCAGTTGCCCAGGAAATTGAAAATGCTTAATGCACCAATGGCGGGCAGACTGAGCGGCACAGCAATTCGCCAGAATAAGCCAAACTCGCTGACGCCGTCAATGCGGCCTGCATCCAACAGTTCATCCGGTACACCCTGCATAAACTGGCGCATCAGGAAAATACCGGTCGCCGTAATCATGCCAGGAAATGCAATTCCCCAGTAGGTGTCTATCCACGACGATCCAATGATGGGGTCGGCAGACATAACGAACCAGGGAATAATCAGCATCTCAGTTGGAACCATTAACGAAGTCAGGAAGGCGATAAACACGATGCGTTTGCCAGGAAACTGATATTTGGCAAAGACATAACCAGCGAGCGTATCAAAAAAGGCGACACTGAACGTGCTCATGATGGCCACAATCAATGAATTGAGATACCAGCGGGGTAGTTCGGTTTCCGAAACAACAAACTCGTAGTTCTCAAAGTTCAGCTGACTGGGGAAGAACTGCGGCAAAATGATTTCGTTAGCAGTCTTGAACGATGTTGCAATCATCCAGAGCAGCGGGATCAACATGGTAATACCGAGCAACGACAGCAGACTATAAGACGCTACCTTATACCAGAAATCGGAGCGCCTTTGATCAGGTAAGACTGTGGCACGTTCTGATTCAAATAGGACCCGTCGATTAACAGTGGTCATGGGTGTTTATCCTCAATCTACGCGGCGGCTGGTCAGTGTCAACTGCATGATTGTGACGATCAGAATGATGGCAAATAAAATCACGGTCAATGTAGCCGCATAGCCATAGTTGTTGCTGTCGAAGGCTTCACGCACGACCCGCAGCACGACTGTTGTTGTCGAGTTGATAGGGCCGCCGCTGCCTTGTACGGTCATTGCATAAACAGGCGCAAACATACGTAAAAATGAAATGGATTGTAAGACAACCAGGAAGACGATGGTCGGGTTGAGCAAAGGCAGCGTGATGAAGCGCAGTTCCTGCAAGCGGTTGGCCCCATCAATGCGGGCTGCTTCGTAGTATTGAATCGGAATCTGCTTCAGGCCAGCCAGAAAGATAATGACCGCAAAACCCAGGCCCTGCCACACAACCACAACCAGGATGGATTCAAGTGCCTGGTCAGGGCTGAGCAAGAAAGGTTGGCTAGGTAATGAGAAACTCTGGAGCAGCGTATTGATAAAACCCTGCCGTGCGTACAATATGCGAAAGACCCACGAAATTGCAATGGTTGAGGTGACAAATGGGAGGAAGAACAACAGCCTATAAAATGTACTCAAAAAGCGAATTTCGTTAAGCATTAACGCAATGGCTAGCGCGAGTATGAGCTGGAGGGGCACGCCTAGAATAATATAGTTGGCGGTGTTCTCGAACGCTTTGCGTGTAGGTGAGCGTGGATTCTCGAAGTCTTCGAGTACTTCCTCATAATTCTCTAAGCCGGTATATTCTTGTTCAAGAGCTAACGGATCCCAATCATACAAGCTCATCTGGAAAGCAAACAACGATGGGTAAATCCGTATGTAGGCGAAGAAGATGATGGGAATAACCAGAAACGCATAAGCCCAGAGAACTTTGCGTCGAGCGAGGGTCAGTTTAACCATATCTATCAGTTCCGTTTGTTCAGTCAACCAGAGGGTACGATTCATACCCCCTGGTTGTTAGGGTCTTCCCACTGATCGGATTTTACTCGCGGTCTTCCCAAAATTCATCCAGGAGCTCCTGCTCAACGAAGACCATTTCTTGGAGCGCATCACAGGGATCAACACCAGACAGGCGAACCAGATCAAAGGCATCAATCAGATTTTGGCGTTGGGCGGATTCATCGACGAAGAACGTCGCATGGGAATATTCCAAACCAGCGATAAACGGCCCCAAGATAGGATCGGCTAGCAGTTCAGGATCCTCCGATGCACTGATTTGTGCTGGGAGTTCACCCACTTCATTCACCCATAGCGTACCAGCTTCTGGGGAGGTGATGAATTCGAGGAAGCGCGTAGCAGCTTCCATCCGCGCCTCATCTTCGGCAGCGCGGCGGGTGATACCGTGTGTCCAATAAGAGCCATAGGTATGACGTTCACCGTCAGGGCCAGCAGGCAGTTCAGCAATGCCGAAGTTCAACTCTTCGTTGCCGCGTGCCGCACCCAGGCGGAAGGAACCGTCTATGTGTAGGGCAGCCAGCCCCGCAACAAAGGCATCATCAGCATCACCTGTACCCCCAATCCCTTCGTTGGTCCCCGTCATCAAGTTGGTCTCAAAGTCGGTCAACCAAGCAAATGCTTCGCAACCTTCGTCACTGTTCCAAGTGACTTCAGTGTAATCGTCATTGTATGGCTGACCCCCGAACAGACGCAGCAAAACTTCGCGGAAGTAGTGATGTGCCTGACCACTCATCTGCACCGCATAACCTTCTGTTACGATGTTATCCAGGCTGGCATCACCATCATAGACAGTAGCAGCCTGTGCCATTTCTTTAAACTCTTCCAGGGTTTCCGGCGGGCCATCGAAGCCAGCAGCTTCCAGCAGGTCGATGTTGTAGAAGAGCGCCAGCGAGCGAACAGCAGTCGGGACAGCCCAAATGTTGCCTTCAAAGCTGGCGGAACCAGCCACCATCGGCACGAAGTTTTCATCTAGATATTCCTGGTCAAAGGGTTCTGGCAGCGGCACGAGATAACCTGCATCAACGAAGGCTGGAATCCAGCCATAGAACAGAGTGACGACATCTGGGCCAACGCCACCTGCCGCCGAGGTTGCAATCTCAGTGCGAAAGTTGTCGTAGGCGATTTCACCATTGTGGATCACATCAATGTCGGGGTTTTCGGCCTCGAATTGCTCAATGAGCTTTTCCATCGCCTGGAAGCGGGCGTCAAAGAAATATTGCCAATATTCAATCTCAATTACCTCGTCCTGAGCCTGTACGCCGAAGACCAGCATTGAAAGCAAGGCCAGCACAAGGATAGTCGTGATAGGTTTAAGTTTTAGCATGATTCAACTCCTAAATTATGGGGAAAAATTAAGATGAATTGCGTAGATGGCATCCGGGTGATGCACCTCCTCATAGATCAATTTTAAACAAGCGGGCTGCATTCGCGCCAAAAACCAGTTGCAATTGGTCGTGGGTCAAGCCGAGTTCACGACAATCACGAATCTGATCTTGTAAGTAACGGATGGCAAAACCACGCGGGAAATAACTCGAATCGCTGCCAAATATGATGCGTTCTGCGCCGATGGTCTCGATGTATTTACGGAACAGTTTCTTCACTGTCCAGTCACCATCAACCCACCGTATCCATTGATTGGAACCGGATGTGTCGATATGGACGTTGCGGCACGCCCAGCACAGTTGGAGCGTCTCCCGAATCCAGGCGCAACCAAAATGTGGGATGACGAAATTGACATCAGGGAAGTCTTTAGCGACATTGTGTAGTTTGAGCGGATTAATGTTCTCATGCCATGCGATCCCGCCGCCGCCCCCTTGAATGCCAAAGTGGATCAGCACAGGAATAGCCAACTCAGCACACATCTCCCAAACAGGGTAGGCATCCTTAGCTTCAATCGGGCGGTCTAAGGTAGGAGCCAGCAACTTATAGCCTTTCAAGCCAAGTTCCTCAACAGAGCGTTTCAGTTCAGCAGCTGCGCCAGAATCAAAAGGATAGTGATGGGCAAAGCCAACGAATTTATCCGGGTGACGTGCGACGATGCTGGCGAGATGATCATTACCACCGCCTGTCACGAATCCAATGGCACGGAGGCCGTATCTATCGGCTTCGGCTGCCCAACGATCTGCTTGTGTTTCGTCATTGGGCGGGTTGCCTTCTGGAGGCTCAAAACCCCAGGTTAAGCGCCATTCCTGACGATAGGCCTCTGCCTGTTCCATGGCGATTTTTGCCCGTCTTTCACCTACTCTCTGGACGTATTCCTGGTGGTAATCTTTCCCCATGCTGGCAAACCAGGGGCGATGAGTCGGAAAATGGGTATGGAAATCAATGATCTCCAGATCAAGGTACATCTATTGGCTCCTCTAGGGCAAAATGAATGTTGGGGATTATAGCGTGAAATGAGGCAAATGTTAAGGAATGGATAAGTGTTTGACCCAGGTTGTGAAATTCTGTACTATAATGACAGTACTGACCAGTCAGTCAGGTGAAAGACAATGGCAGACGATACCCAAACCAAAGCTCAATCGACCCGTGAACGTATTCTGGACGCTGCGCTGAATATATTCAGCCAGAAAGGGTTTCATGACACCAAACTGGATGAAATTGTCGAGGAAGCCCATACCTCGAAAGGGTCGATCTATTTCCATTTCCCAAACAAAGAGCGATTGTTCACAGCCTTGGTCGATCAATTTGCTGATTTGATCCAACGGCGTGTGACCGAGGCGATTGAACAGGAAGATGAAGGTATTGTGCGGGTGCAGGTAGCGCTACACGAAGTGTTAGAAACGTTCAGTAAATATCGCCGACCTGCAAAACTGTTGCTGGTGCAGGCGGTTGGCCTGGGCAGCGTCTTCGAAAACAAACGGTTGGAAGTGACGGATCGCTTTGCGGATTTGATTCGGCTCTATCTGGATGAAGCCGTTGCAGTTGGGGATATAATTCCCATCGACACACAGATTGTTTCCCATGCCTGGATGGGCGCGATTTACAATGTAGTCATTCAATGGGTTTATACAGGAGAGCCATCGCAAGAGCGCATCTTGGATGCGCTGGTTCCTTTGCTGTTGGCGAGTGTAGGATATGCAGACTGAAGTCATGATGGAAAAGACACGGCTGGTGAGTGTGAGCTTGCCATGCCCCAATGTCAACTTAATGACCTTTCTCAACTTGGCGCAAGGTACACAGCGTTTTTTCTGGTCAGGTGATGGATTGGAATTGGCTGCCAGTGGCGTAGTTACTCAACTGGTAGCCTGGGGAACCGAGCGCTTTACCCACATTGGACGGCGAGCAGAGAAGTTGTTTGATGGCTTTGTGATGTTTTCTGATAGTCAAGAGAAAACGCATCCACGTTTGTTTGGCGGTTTTTCATTTCGGCCTGATTTTACACCCGACAACACCTGGTCAATCTATGCACCTGCGATGTTTGTTCTGCCACATTATCAATTTGTCAAGTCCGACGGCGAGACATGGCTCACACTCAACACGCAGATTCCGCTCAAAGATGATCCAAATGCCCTGATTGATGACTTAAGGGCAGCTCTCACCGAAAAGATCGGGCAGCTACAGAATGTTAAATCCTACCCAGATAAAACTACCCTAAACTCCGTCCAAGAGATCAATTATCCAATGTCATACGAGCAATGGTGCACCAATGTGCGAACGGTGGTGGACCGTATTTGTTCTGGTGAGTTCAATAAAGTTGTGTTGGCGCGAGTATGTGAAGCACAGTTTGCCCAGCCGCTTAATGTGCTACATTCATTGGCTTACCTGGAACAACACTATCAAGAGTGCTATCGGTTCTTGTTTGAGCCGCGCCCACATTATGCGTTCTTTGGCGCGACACCGGAGCTTCTGGCACAAGTTCAGGGTGATGCGCTGGCGACAATGGGCCTAGCGGGCAGCATCCGGCGTGGCAGTACACCTGAAGAAGATGCAGCGCTGGCACATGAACTGATGACAAGCCAGAAAGACCGCCATGAGCAACAGCTTGTTGTGGATCGCATTAGAGAACAACTCGAACCGCTTGCACATACGCTTGCTGTCGCCGATGTACAAATCTCTGCGCTGAGTAACATTCAACATCTCCATACCCTAATTAAAGCCACGCTCAAACACCCGAATGGTATTTTGCCCATGGTCCAGCGTTTGCATCCAACGCCTGCACTGGGTGGCGATCCCTACGAAGTGGCAATGGAGGTGATACCCGAATATGAGCCTGTGCCGCGAGGCTGGTATGCCTCGCCTGTGGGCTGGATTGGTCCTAATCTGGATGGTGAATTTGCTGTGGCTATTCGTTCAGCGGTTGTACAGGAGAGGCGGGTTTGGATGTATGCCGGAGCAGGGATTGTGGCGGACAGTGTGCCTGAAAAAGAATGGGACGAAACAGCGCTCAAATTCCAACCTATGTTACGTTCAGTAGGGGTTGGCTAGCAGCGATGGCAAATCAAAATATCCTCTATACCTCGATATTTGTGGAAGAGTTGGTGCGTTCTGGCCTGAAACATGTCTGTCTCGCGCCCGGCTCACGCAATACACCACTCGTGTTGGCCTTCACCGAGCGTACAGATCGTGTCCAAGTGTATTCACACCTGGATGAGCGCAGCATGGCCTTTTTCGGGCTGGGATTGGCGTTGGCCTCGGATGAACCTGTGGCGCTGGTGTGTTCATCGGGCACGGCAGGGGCGAATTTCTACCCGGCAGTCATTGAGGCGCATCAATCCTGTGTGCCCTTGATCATCCTGACAGCAGATCGTCCACACGAACTGCGACACAGCGGAGCCAACCAGACCATCGACCAGATTAAGCTTTATGGTGACTATGTGCTGTGGTTTGTGGATGTCGCTTTGCCAGAATCCAACCCACCGGATGTGACACTACGCAACCTGCGAACATTGGCGGCACGGGCTTATGCCAAAGCGAACGGATTGCGCAAAGGGGCGGTGCATATCAACTGGCCATTTCGTAAGCCATTGGAGCCGACTGACGTTGATAATGATGGGATCGAGATTCCAGACGGGGCGAAGGCATGGGAGGATGGGAGTCCATTTACATGGACGAATTCAAAGCATTTTCGCGGTATAGGACAGTTTCAAGATATAGAATTCCTTGCCCCTATACCGGAACATGAGCATGGTCTGATCGTTTGTGGACCCCGAACAGATCAAGAATTCCTCTCTTCCGCGCTTAGCGCTCTCGTTTTGAAGCTAGGCTATCCAATTGTCTGTGATCCTTTATCAAGTTTACGGTTTGCCCCCCAGGCTCAAGATAAAATACGCATAAACAATGGTCTCATTGTCACTGCATATGAGAACTTCCCACCATCGAGTGTTCTATTTGACTTTGAACCTGATGTGGTATTTCGACTAGGTCATGTACCAACATCGAAATGGTTAAACAATTATCTAGCGGCGATTAGCCCCAAATACCATATTCAGATAAGTCCATCTGGTGATTGGTCAGATGATACCCATAATGTGACTCACTTTTTGCAGATGGATAATATGGCTTTGTCGAGGATCGGCCTCCACCATGACCCAAAGAAGCAAAAGACACCATTCGCACAGCAGTGGCAGGCGGTTGATAACAGAGCTTGGGAAGTTATGGACCACCAAATCGAAACAGGCGAATACTTTGATGGGGGTGTAGTCTACGATAGTCTAGATTTGATTCCTGACCTTAGTTCTTTGTTCGTTGGCAATAGTTTGCCAATCCGACACCTTGATCAATTTGGTAAACCCAATGGTAAGCAGATTGATGTCTACGCCAATCGTGGCGCATCGGGCATTGATGGCAATATCTCTACCGCACTCGGCACGGGTGCAGCACGACCTGATAGGCCCTTGGTGGCCATCGTTGGCGATATCACCTTTTATCATGACATGAATGGACTATTGGCCGTCCATCGCTGTGGGATTCCGATTACGATTGTGTTGCTGAATAACAATGGTGGCGGTATCTTTCATCGGCTGCCAATCAGCCAATTTGATCCGCCCTTTACCGATTACTTCGTGACTTCGCATGGGCTGGATTTCAGCCATGCCGCCAAGATGTACGGGCTGAAGTATGTGCGGGCTGAAGGGCGTGACGCATTCCGCGACGCATTCAGTCAGAGTGTGAACAGTCGAAGCTCGACTATTGTTGAAGTGCCCACTGATGCTAGGCACGATTTGAAGCGGCGCAACGAGATTATGCAGGTGATACACAAGCGCCTGAGTGAATTGAAATAACACAGGAGGAAACACCCAATGACAGACCAAGTAACGATTTCCACCACCGATCTGATGAAACTGGCAGATTGGCACGAGGTCACAACCTTTGATGATATAACCTACCACAAGGCCGAGGGGATCGCCCGGATCGCATTTGATCGGCCTGAGGTGCGAAATGCATTCCGTCCTAAGACGATTGATGAGGTGACAGAAGCGGTCTTAGATGCATGGCATGACCCTGAAGTGGGTGTGATCTGGCTGACGGCCAACGGCCCTAGCCCAAAAGACGGTGTGTGGTCATTCTGTGCAGGTGGCGACCAGAAAGTGCGCGGAGAGGCAGGGTATGTTGGTGATGATGGACGAGCACGGTTGAATGTTCTCCAACTCCAACGTTATATCCGTAACATGCCTAAGCCTGTGATTGCGGTTGTGCCGGGATATGCCATCGGCGGCGGGCATGTGCTGCATGTGGTCTGTGATCTGACGATCTCCAGTGATAACGCCATCTACGGACAGACTGGGCCAATCGTCGGTAGTTTTGATGCGGGTTATGGTTCGAGTTATCTGGCAAGCCACATCGGGCAGAAAAAGGCGCGTGAAATCTGGTTCTTGTGCCGTCAATACAGCGCAGAACAGGCGCTTGAGATGGGCCTGGTGAATACCATTGTGCCGTTGGAGAAATTGGAAGCAGAAGCCCTTCAATGGTCGCGTGAAATCCTGGAGAAAAGTCCGATTGCGCTGCGGTTCATCAAGGCAGGGCTAAACGCTGAACTGGATGGGCAGACAGGTGTACAGGTGTTGGCAGGCGATGCCACGATGTTGTTTTATATGACAGAGGAAGGTGCCGAGGGCAAGCAGGCGTTCCTGGAAAAACGCAAACCAGACTTCAGAAAATTCCCGCGGCGCCCTTGAGGAGAAACCATGCACGATTGGTTAGCTGCCAGGGCAGCGGCTACACCGCATAAAATTGCATACCATGCCAGATTCGTGGGTACACAAACATTCGGAGAGCTTAACAACAAAGCTGATTTCTATGTAGCCTATCTCCAAGCCAGAGACTTTCAACCTGGTGATCGAATCGGTGTGCTGCTCGAAAATGTACACGAGCATGTACATCTCATCTTTGCTGTGATGCGCTTACAAATGGTCCTTGTGCCGATCAACACAAGGTTATCAGCAGGAGAAATTCGCTGGCAATTGGAAAACACCAATTGTATCTGTCTCATCAGTGCCCACCAAAACCTTCGATCAATTCGAGAAATGATAGCAGAGCTTGGAATTCCAGTTCTATGTGTGAATATAACGGCTGAGGTTGGCCCACATGTAGATTACCTGCGTACGACGAGTCATAAATACATCCAACCCAGTAAGTTACTTCGTCCAGAAATCGACCTCGACAAACCTTTTGCCATCATTCATTCCTCTGGCACCAGTGGTAAACCAAAAGGTGCCGTCCTGACCTATGGCAATCTGTATCATAGTGCAATTGCATCAGCGTTCCGCATGGGTGTGCACCCAGATGATAACTGGTTGTGTGTGCTACCGCTGTATCATGTCAGTGGTTTGAGCATTGTCATTCGTTCGGTGCTGTATGGCACAATGTTTACTATGCTATTGAAACGCGATGTTGAAACCATGAATCGCATTCTGACCAAGCAGCCGATTACACTGGTTTCGCTCGTGCCAACCATGCTCTATCGCCTGTTGGAAGCAAAAAAGCACGCATGGAAGCCGAAACTGAGGCTTGTACTCTTGGGGGGGGCTGCACCATCTAACGAATTGGTTGAGCACTGTGTGGCCGAGAACATTCCCATCGCTACAACCTATGGTCTGACGGAAGCCGCCTCCCAAGTGGCAACGGCATTACCTGAACAGATAATCCGCAAACCAGGCAGCGTTGGCAAGCCACTGATGTTCACATCGGTTGATATTCAAGATGATGATGGAAGGCCAGTCGGAACGGGAACCTATGGCGAAATCGTTGTCAAAGGGCCGACTGTGTTCAGCGGCTATTATAACCATCCCGATGCCACCAACAAGACGCTACACAATAATGAACTCCACACAGGCGACATCGGCTATCTGGACGAAGAGGGTGATCTCTGGATTGTCCAACGGCGGTCCGATTTAATTGTATCAGGGGGCGAAAATGTCTATCCAGCAGAGGTCGAGACCGTACTAAGACAGCATCCACAAGTGGATGAGGCTGTCGTATTTGGTGTCGATGATGCCGAATGGGGGCAGCGTGTTGCCGCTGTGATTCAGTCCGATGAGCCACCCACTGAGAATGAAATTAAAAGCTTTGTACGACAGCGACTAGCAGGCCATAAATTGCCGCGAACCCTACACTTTGTTGAGAAATTGCCATTAACAGCATCTGGCAAAATTAATCGAAACAAGATCAAGATAAGCTTCTCATGACAAGACTCAGCGTCGATAGTGTGAACTACAATGTATTGACGTGGGGGCATGGCGTTCCAGTTGTCCTGCTGCACGGATTTATGGGAAGTGCCCTCAGTTGGGGGACCATCGCAGAACAACTCGCCCAACACCATAAGGTCATCGCGATTGACATACTCGGTCATGGTGACAGTGACAAGCCCATTGATTACCAACGATATCAGATGGCATGTGTTGCCGAAGACCTGGCCAAGCTCATCAAAGCATTGACGGCTGCACCCCCCTACTTGCTTGGCTATTCAATGGGAGGGCGGTTGGCGTTATATTTCGCGGTGCAGTATCCGCAGTTGGTCCGGTCTTTGATACTCGAAAGTGCCTCACCAGGATTGCAAGATGACGAGGCCAGATGGGAACGACTTCATAAGGATAAGCACCTGGCAGGCCGGATCGAAGGCGAAGGGGTTAAGGCCTTTGTCGATTTTTGGGAATATCTACCCTTATGGCATACACAATGTGGCTTAGATCAGGATGTACTCAAAGCACAACGTCAGCAGCGCTTGATGAATAATCCCCAGGGCATCGCCAACAGTTTGCGCGGGATGGGCACAGGGATGCAACCTGTACTTTGGGAGCGCCTTGACGAACTGGACATGCCCGTTCATCTGATTGTGGGTGGTAAGGACGACAAATTCCTGGCGATCAATCAGGCCATGCAGCGCCGACTTTCAAATTCTAAGCTAAGTATTCTCAATGAAGCAGGACATAATACCCATCTGGAACAGCCTGAAACCTTTGCCCAGGTTGTTCTTGCATCGACTATTCAGTGATGTTCAGTTCTCGATGTGTTCCGTCACAAAGACTGCTTTAGCGTCTCCACCAACGAAAGGGTCTCTTTGCTTGTTGCGGCGCACGATCAAATCTGATTATAACCCTTATAGACTGTACAAAGGCTATGAACCCACATCAAGCCTCGCCCTCGTGTCAGGGAATATCCTCCGCCTTTCTCTAAAATTCAGAACGTATGTTCTGCTAAATGTTCCAATCTGTGCTACAATGAGAACATCTGTTCACATCAGCGAACCTGGAAGATCATGTCTCGCCCTTATACCCATGCACGCCAACACCGTCTTACTAACAGGCGTCCCCTTTCGCACTCTTCAGGAGGGGAAACGTTTTCGCAAATTAGAAAAACTGCTGCTGCCGCCGAAAAAAGTTGTGTGGCGGCGGCAACAAACCAACAACATTGTCCCGAAGCTCACCCTTGATCGCTAAGATACCACCCCTGACGACTCACGATTTTGTATGTCCTTGTCTTTGCTCTCTCCATGCAAGCTGTTGCGATTTGGCTCGGAGGTGGGTACGATTCAAGCTGTTCATTTCTTGAAGACCTATATCGTACATACTCATGCCAGAAACTACGACGGATGACTTCTTACGCTTTTCTCCAGGGGGATGTGCATGATTAATGTCGGCATTCTGGGGGCGGGTGGCATCGCCGCTTTGAGTCATTTGCCGGAAATTGCGGAAATTGACGGGATGCAGGTGACACATATCTGTGGTCGCACTGAGAGCCGTCTGCGGTTGCTGTGTGACCGCTTTGATGTTGGGCGCTATTCAATCCGCTGGGATGACTTGCTTAATGACGAGATGCTAGACGCGGTTATTGTCGCGCTCCCCCACCCCCTTCATGCCGAAGCGGGATTGGCGATGTTGGAGCACGGCTTGCACTTGTTTATGCAGAAGCCGCTGTGTACGACTATGGCAGAGGCGGATCAATTGGTCGCAGCAGTCGAGGCAAGGCCACAGCAAGCAACATACTGCCGCCCGTCGTTCGATGCTGTTGTTTATGAAATGCGGCATCAAATTGCGGCGGGCGTAATTGGAACAGTGTCCGGCGGATTGGCGCGGCACAGCCACGGCGGGCCAGAGATCTACTATGCAGAAGTGACGGATACATTTGAAGAACCACGTATCAAGGATGATTTCTGGTTTTTTGATGAGGATGCGGCTGGTGTTGGGGCGCTGTTCGATATGGGCGTGTATGCCATCGCCAACCTGGTAGCTATATTGGGGCGTGTGGTGAGCGTGATGGCTCGCATGACTACTGTTGCCAAGCCGACTACATTGGAGGATACCGCCACGCTGATTCTAGAATTTGAAAATGGTGCGTTGGCAACGGCTGAAACAGGTTGGTGCGACCCTGCCCGGACGACAGGGCTGCGTGTGCATGGCACAGCGGGTAAATTGCTAGGTGAGGGGAGCACAGTTAAGGTTATCCAGCCCGGCTCACACGATCGGGAGTGGGCGGAACCCATTATAGAAGATGTGACACCGCTTCCAACGGTCAATCAACATGTCGATTGGCTGCGGTGCATTGAGGCTGGCGTTCAGCCGATGCTCTCTAATATTTGGCTTGCTCGCCATGTGACGGAAATTATGCTAGCAGCTATTGAATCTAATCAAGATAAGCGGCGCGTTGAGGTGCGATCCTCACCACATCCTAATTCGGGATTACTCCTACAGTTAAAGTGAACCGAAGGTTCAGTGAGCTTGTGCTTGCGCCATTGACACAAACGGGCTTGAGCCCGACGCAAGCCGCAGCGAACCTTTGGTTCGATTTGAATGGTCGCGGTTCGGCGATTTTCAGGGTTTTAACCAGAGTTTAGCAGGGAAATGATGCTCAAGACCTACAAGTATCGCCTGTATCCCAGCAAGAGCCAGGAGCGTCATCTCTGGCAATGTGCTCGGCACTTCTACAACATGTGTGTCGAAGAGCGCAAATGGTCGTGGCAGCTTGAAGAACGAAGTGTGAGCAAAACCCAGCAAATGCGGACTGTCAAGCACGACAAAAAGACCTTGCCACAAGCACAGATCGTTCACAGCCCCATCTTGCAAGTGGTCACAGCCGATTGCGACAAGGCCTTTCAAGCCTTCTGTCGGCGGATCAAGAAGGGTGAGACACCGGGTTATCCCCGTTTCAAAGGCCGCCATCGCTTCCATAGCATCGGCTTCAAACAGTACGGGAATGGCTTCAGGATGGCTGGTCGTCGTCTGAAGGTGTCGGGTGTGGGTCGTATCGCTGTCCGTTGGCATCGAGCCATCGGTGGGTTCGTTCCCTGCCAGATCAAGACGCTGCGGATCACCCACAAGGCAGGGCGTTGGTCTGCCAGAGCCAGCCAAGCTGCCCAAAACTGAGCAAATGGTTGGCTTGGATGTCGGGGTATCCGCGTGGGTCACGACCAGCACATGGTGAGAAGGTTCAAAACCCCAACTACTACCGCCAAGCCCAGGCCAAACTCCGGGTGCTGCAACGGTCACTGGCCCGGAAGAAACGGGGTGGCAAGAACCGCCGCAAAGCTCTGTTGCAAGAGCATGTGGCCAATCAGCGCAGAGATTACTTGCATAAACTGAGGACCCACCTGGTTGAGCACGACGATCTGATCGCGCTGGAAGACCTGCAGGTGCCCAATAGGGTCAGAAACCAACACCTCAGCAAGAGCATCTTGGAGAGTGGCTGCGAACCTTCGGTTCGGCGTATTTTCAAACAATATCTGACGGACAAGGCTGGCAGTGCCAGACGTGAAGTGCTGTTGGTTGACCCTGCCCACACATCCAAAACCTGCTCCAACTGTGGTGCAATCTTCGCGGGTTTAACACTCTCGGATCGTTGGGTCGAATACGCTTGTGGTCTCTTGCTCGCTAGGGATCACAATGCAGCAAAGAATATCCTGTATCGAGCCAGATCGGACGGGTCTGTACAGCATAACGTAGAGGTAAGTGACTCATGCGTGCTGTAGAAGCTGCAGCGAACTGAAAGTTCGACTTTTAGTCGTAGCAGAGCGTCACGCTGCCGGAGCCTGTCGGGTAGGACTTCTTCCGACTTCAGACAGGATGAGTTGATGCCCCAACTCGGCTGTAAGACTTGAAAGCCCCTTATATCCCGTCGAACCGCAGGTTCGCAACCGCAGGTTCGCAACCGCAGGTTCGCAACCGCAGGTTCGCAACCGCAGGTTCGCAACCGCAGGTTCGCAACCGCAGGTTCGCTATCGGCGCAAGGTCTTGGTGAATGGTGTGGATACACGTCTGAAAGAGATCATTCAAGAGGGGGCTGATGAATTGTGCTGTGAAATCCTGGAACTTGAAGTGATGGCCGACAGGGCGTGTAGATGCTGCGTTCAGTACCCTCATTTGTGCTTGGACTGCCGTTGCGAGTTGCACCGCCAGCAGAGAAAACCCTGCAAGCTCGCCGGGAATACGATCTGCATCCCTACGCAGCACAGTTCACACATTCCTGGCCCGGCGACCCGCGCTTTCAAAGCGATGCAGCAGTCTGCATTCGGTCAGCATGGCCGACCCCGTTTCAAGGGCTATCGCCCACTCGATTCAGTCGAGGGCAAGACCAATAGCAGCAGTATCCGCTGGCAGGATGGTCGTGTGGTTTGGAAAGAGCTGGACATCGGCCCGTCAACGGTGAATTAGCATCGCGCCAACGCCAGATACGCGCTTGTAGCGTCAGTTAGATCGGTAACGTCGTGCCAACAACCCGGATGGCACGATCAAACCCGGCAAGAAGACCTGGCACACTTCAGCGCGTCAACGCAAGACGCGCACGAAGTTGTATGAATGCCAGAGCAAACAGGCGGCCCATCGCCGCAGTCTGCATGGCAAGCTGGTCAACCAGATTATGCGGATGGGGACTGTCGTTCAGTTAGAGAAGTTTCAGTGGGAATGAGAACGCCAGGGATGTTGGTTGAGCAATTGCGACGCAAGGCTGAGAGTGCTGGTATGGCGGTCAACGAGTTCCCAACGTAGACGACGAAACTGAGCCAGACCTGTCATAACTGTGGCGTAGTGGTGAAGAAGCCCTTATTGCAGCGTTGGCATCAATGCGGATCATGCCAGGGCGGTATGGTCGGGTGTGGGCACGCTCCTCCGGGTGGCGTTGAGTGGAATGGAACTAACAAGAGAAGGGCCTTTGCCCGCAAGCTGTGGGTTATCCCGGAGTCAGAGTAGGTCGCCCGCGTAAGCTTGTCTGAAGTCGCGTCAGGCTGTGGATGTTGTACCGTACCCAATCGGGAGAGCCGCAACGCGCACGATGGGTCGGATGGGGCGTGATCGCCAACCAACAACCTGATCCGCATCCGTCGAACACAGGCGAAAAAGGCATAATACTTGAAGACCTACTGCCAAAACCGGATACCTTTCTGCTTATTTCTGAGTTTCGCACCAGAAACTAGCTAGAGGGAGTTGTCAGAAGCAAACGTTCATTGTACTTCGTGGATCAACGGCTGGCGGAACTTGCGCACCCGTTCCTGCCCGCTGGGTGTCAGTTCGACGATGTTGTTAGCGATACGGATAGCATTGGAAGCCCTTAGCCGGGTCATGACTCGTGCCATCTTGCCTTTTGACCAACGGAAGTGGTGATATAAGCTGTCAGCGGTGAGTTCCTGGGTGGCACGTTCGGTGTTTTGATGATTGTAGATATGTCCCAACACCACCTGATCGTTAAACCGGCGGCGTTGATCAGCATGTCGGATCATGGTCGAGATTAAGCCATACTTGGGTGAAAAGACCCACGATACCAGAAAGAAAAAGAAGATCATCAGCACCATTGATGCAGAGATTGATGAATCCCATTCTTCCAGTAATTCCAGATTAAACAGCTTGTTCATCCCCACCAGAATATCGCTTATCTGTATTAGTCCTAGCAAGTTGCCGCGTGCCAGATCATAGCCAAAGTATGTGCCTGCACTGCCGATGATGGTACTCAAAACTAGCATCATGGACAATCGATCTGTAAGCAGATAGGCTGCTGCTGGCGGGATGATAAAGAAGGCAATCACTAGGATCGACCCAACAGCATCAAACGCACCAACTGCCACTAGACTGACCAACACCATCAGCGCATAGTGCAACGCGCCAGGACGGAATCCCAATGCTTTTGCCAGTGCTTCATCAAAGGCTATGAGCTTCAGTTCTTTGTAGAACAACGTAACAAAACCAACCGTCAGCAAGGCCATGGTTGCTGTCACCGTGATGGAACGAGGCCAGAACACCAGCAGCGGCTCGTTTTCGAGCAAGCCTGCTTGCCATGCTTGGGCTGGAGAGTAGGTCCCGCAGTTGGTACAGATTTCCTGGAATTCTGCGCCTTCATCACGTGGGCTGATGCCGAGTTCACGACAGTTCGTGCATTGCCGTGTTGTGTTGGCGAGGTTATCATCTGGTTGGATCGTCACGGTAGTGCAGTTTTCAATGCAATGGCTGTTCGTATCTGCCCACGCAACACCAATCTCACCGACCATGACCGCGTCTTCATCTAAATGAACATCTTCAACAAATCGTGACACAAGAATGATCGACACAGCGAACAGCAAAGGAAAGGCCAGGCCAAGGGCTGCATCTTGTTGTACCAAACCGGAACGATGAATGAGTTCTGTTAATATGACGGTGACGACACCTGCCAGTGCTGCACCAATAATGAGCCAGGGTGAAGATAGGTCAGGTTGCTGATTCAATAGCGAGGTCATGACCATAAAAGCGACCACAATGCCCAGCAAGACGGTGTGACTGATTGCGTCACTGGTCAAGGCCATACCGCGCAACAAAAGGAATGTACCCAATAATGCGCCGGAGATAGCAATGAAACTACCAATAATGATTGCTGTATTTTGCGGACTACGCAAAAAGGCGTTCATCTGCTCGATGGAGAACAAATTCATCAAAACGTCAATGACAATGCGTTCAATGCCAATCATCAGGCGACCATACCTTTCACTACAACAAGTTGTGGCAAAATCTCATGAATGTTTTTCTGCCGCTTTTGCCCCAGATGGTGTGAGGATCCAACTATCACTCATTTTCTTTATATAGCCTTGCTTTTCTAATTGATGCAGGCCGCGCTTGACATTAGAGTTGCCTATACCGAGGATAAATGCAGTCGGCACAGGATAGGTTATATCGTTGTGTGATTGGGCATAACGATAGAGATCGCGCAATGTCGTCTGTGCTGCAAACCGCCGCCGATCTCCGTGCTGACGGAGGCGTGCCCAGACCAGGCCGCGTCCAGGTGCGAACCCGATAGACACCAACACCACCAGAAAAGCCACCACGATAATCATGGGGCCAGTGGGTATATCGGCGTCCACAGCGCTAAGGACGGCCCCCAAACCACCAGCAAATGCACCAAATACCGCCGAGAGCATGACCATCTGATCCAATTTATGCGTCCATTGACGGGCTGCGATGCCCGGTGCAATTAACATGCCAACCATCAAGATGACACCGGCAAGCTGCAAGCCGAGGACAATCGCTACCACGATCAGGGTAGACAGGAGCGTATTAATCAGGTTGACGCGAAAGCCGTTCACGCCCGCAAATTCGGGATCAAATGTCACCAGTTTGAACTCTTTCCAGAATAAACCTAGGACAACAAAGGCGACGAATCCGACAACTGATATCAATTGGACATCCTGCTCAATGATGGCGGCTGCTTGACCGAAGATAAAGGTGTCGAGGCCAGCCTGACTGGCATCAGGGCGAGCTTGAATATAGGCCAGCAGCGCGATGCCTGCTGCAAACCAGGCCGCCAATACAATACCCATTGCCGTATCTTGCTTGATGCGGGTGGTGTTCAATAGACTGCGAATGAACTGTACGCCGATCCAACTGGCAGCCCCCGCGCCAAGAAGTAGGGCGCTCAGTTCGCGGCCTGCGATTAGAAAGGCAATACCCACACCAGGAAGGGCTGCATGGGAAAGGGCATCTCCCATTAAGCTTTCATGACGCAGTACAGCGAAGCAGCCCAAGACACCACTAACCATGCCCAGAATCACACCGCCAAGTGCTACTGTACGCACAGTGTAGGTGTAGTCCACGCCCAGCACGAGGCGGCTGAAGGGAATGAACAAGATGCCGAGAATAGTAATTGTTGTGATAACCAGCCAAACACGCCGATCTGCCTCTGCAATGCGCAACATAAGTTAATCTCCTGTTGCTGCCAATACCTGTTCACCACTTAAGAATGAAACGCGACCACCGTAAGTCTTGCGCAGGTTTTCTGATGTGAACACGGCTTCAGTGGGGCCGCTGACAATGACCTCTACGTTCAGAAAAGTTACCCAGTCGAAGTAATCAGTGACGGTTTGTAGGTCATGATGTACCACCAATACAGTCTTGCCGCGTTCACGGAGTTCACGCAGAATAGCGACAATAGCATGCTCGGTAACGGCATCCACAGCAGCAAATGGCTCGTCCATGAAGTAAATCTGGGCGTCCTGTACGAGTGCCCGTGCTAGAAAGGTGCGTTGTTGTTGCCCGCCAGAAAGCTGGCTGATCTGCCGGTCTGCGAAATCTGCCATGCTGACTTGATCCAGCGCGTGCAAGGCAAGGTCACGCTCTTTTCTGCCCGGGCGCCGAAACCAGCCGAGTTTGCCATAGAGTCCCATCATGACAACATCCACTACTGAAGTTGGAAAATCCCAATCGACGCTCCCCCGCTGTGGGACATAGCCAACCAGTGAACGGGCTTGCTCATAGGACTTGCCGTAGAAACGGGCGGTTCCGGCTGCTCGTGGAATCAACTTGAGTACAGCCTTAATGAAGGTACTCTTGCCCGCGCCGTTAGGGCCGACAATCGCCATCAAGACGCCTTCCGGTACAGCCAAGTCAATGTCCCAGATGGCCGGCTTACTGTCGTAGGCGACGGTCAAGTCGTCTACTGCCAGGGCGATTGGCTTGTCGGTGTTAGTTGACTGTGTTTTGAAACCAGCCATCATCTCCTCCTGGAGCTATAGGTTACGCTTCACAAACAACTTCAAGTATCTCTTCTGTGGGTAATGGCTCTAAGTTTTTAGGCCATTCAGGAATATCGACCTCAATGCCAGCACATTGATAAGATTGTAAGATCGTAAAGACGTTTTCGGCTAACATACCGACATATGTACCGCTGAAGGTGTTGACTTCACCCATTGCATCCGAGTAGAGTTCACGAACACCGACACGTAGAGATGCTCCCGCATCTTCGACGGCTGCAACCACCGCTTCAACAGTATCAGGGGGCAGGCTGCTTTCGATGAAGATTACGGGGATTTCGTTCTCGATCACGAAATCAACGACTTCTTGAATATCACCAACGCCCGCTTCATCTTCGGTACTGATTCCCTGAATAGAGAACATGCGCCAACCAAAAGCCGCGCCAAAATATTGGAAGGCGTCATGTGAAGTTACAAGGTAACGTTGGTTACCGGGGATGGTTCGCATTCCAGAATCTGCCCATTCATAGATCATGCGGAGTTGTTCATTGTACGCTTCTGCGTTGTCAGCATAGATTGCTGTATGATCGGGATCGAGTTCGCTCAGGTCTTCCGCGAGTGCCAGTACAGAAATTTCCCAGTTGCGTGGATCAAACCAGAAGTGTGGATCATCCACATTGACCAATTCATCTGATAGGGTGAACCCCCCGACGATAAAGCCTGCATCTCTGACTGGATTGCCAAGTGCCAGTGTTTTCACACCTTGTTCGCCCAGCGCCTCAAACACAGTATCAAATTGACCTTCCAGATGAAGACCACTGTAGATGACCATGTCGGCTTCATTCATCGCTACGATGTCGGACTCAGTGGGCTGGTACAAGTGTGGATCAACCCCAGCACCCATCAATCCGGTGATGGTTATGTCTTCAACACCATCCGTCAGGATGCGGACAATGTCAGCCGCCTGGGTGGTGGTGGCAACGATTTTAATATCGTCTTCTTGAGCGCTCATTTCTGCCACAATGAGCGACAGGATTGTGATTAGTAGAATACCTTTTCGTATCATCTCTCAATTCCTTTTCCAAGTAAATGCAGCATATCACCGTATTCTAGAACGTTTGAAGTATATTTTTAGCTTTATCTAAGTTTTTGTCAAGAGGGTACAGCATGAGTGTTTGATGAGAGTTTTTGCTAAATATGGAAGCAGTTCGCCCCAAGTAATCGTGACTTGCCGGGTAATTTCGGCAGGGCTAAAAATTGAATTTGTCGGTTGAATCGTCCCTGTCGCTGAACTAACAAGGCACAAGCCCGATGCAATTTGTGCTAGAACAAATGTGTTTGATGAGTAGAGGAATTAAACTTTAGGCAAGCAATTCGCTCACCTGTTCATAAAAGTGATTGAAAGCATCCGCTTTGAAACAGTCTAAGTTGTCGCTGTCAAAATGTTCGGCAGATGCAACTAGCTGGTTGTTTTGATCCTCCAGCGACACCACAATTTGGTAGGCGTTATTACCTGCGGTTGTAACCTCATGGTGTAAATGCCATCCATGATTTCTGGGCAGTCTCGGTCATCATAATAGAGAGGATTTGGGGGATTAGCCCAAGCCTCAAATTTCTAATTCAAGGGGCGTTTTGTAATCTAAGGTCGAATGAATGGGTTCGATCATGAATTCAACTGCAAGGCAATGCCCCAAGGGTATTCTCATCGGCAAGGTCCTCCTTCTAAGATTCGTATGAACCGCTTGGCCTAATCCGTTCTGGGTGAGTTCGCTCGTATCAGACCTGCTGATCTGTGTCTCGCGATCCAGCAGGCATACTCCTCCCTGATCGGAAGGGAGAATTTGCTGAGCCAGAGCGTGTTGTAATGCGGTGATGGTCAGGGTTGCCGCCTCTAAGCTGTCGTTAAGATGCCAACCGCACTATACGCATCCAGAGGGACCGCCAGATACACAAACTGCCGCCCAGCGGATATAGGGAATATCGGCCATCCAGACATGATTGGAACGTTGTGCCTGTATCCCCTGAAGTAGATTGGGATAGTAATGATGCGTAATACAAAAGGGCTTGAGCCCGACGCAAGCCGCGCCCTTGAAGGTTCACCGAACTTTATATTCGCCTTCAGCCATAGCAGAGCGTCACAATCGTGTGATTGCAATTACGTTACATGGGAACTACAACATCATCTTGGATGAGGATGTGACTATTACCAAGCGAGCATTACGAAACACGAAAAATAAAGAGTCGGGAATCAAAAAAACGGAAACATTACAAAGAATGTTTCCGTCCACTTCGGGAGCGACGGACATTGCATTCTCCTAGTCGAACTAAGCTCCTACTATATTTCACCCCTTGGAGATTGCCCTTTTTTGCAAGCATTGCACCAATGAGCACTGCCCCAAATTGGATAACTGACTGACTTATTGGCTGTCTTAACGCTGCTTTAACTGGGTTTGCCTTGTTTTGGCCTCGATTTCAGTTATACTCGATACTTGGAAGTCACAACTTGCCGTGAGGCAACACATAGATTTACCAACACCTCTTTTTTGTGTGGAACGGGGTACAAACAATCGCCACACGATGTCCCGTAGTAACTCCCCGGCGTAAGCCGAAAAGCGTTTGCGTATAACTTGAGTAAGGATCGTTTCGATGTTGGAAATGACACCTTGTTTTTGGGTTGGATGTCATCGGTGGAGGTTTATTACACCGAAAATAACATCATCTCTTTGTATACTAGAGTACAGGAGTAAAACATGCGTAAAGCACTATCACTTTTGGTTATCGTTGCTCTGATGATGGGTGTCTTGGGTGCGACGGTTTCAGCACAGGATGATGCCATTCGCGTCGGCTCTAAGCAATTTACCGAACAGATCGTCCTGGGTCAGATCATTCTGGCAGCCTTGGAAGATGCTGGTTACACAGTCGAAGATCGCACCAACCTGGGCAGTACACAGGTGAATCGCGATGCTCTCGTGAACGGTGAAATTGATGTCTATGCTGAATACACCGGCACAGCACTCTACAACTACTTCAACGATGTTGACTGGACAAACATTCCAACCGATGCTTATGGAGACCGTGAATTAGGCTATGCTTTGGTCAGTTCCTATGACGCAGTCATCAACGACCTCATCTGGTTGGAACCTACCCCCGCCAACAATACCTATGCCTTTGCCGTCACTCGTGCCTTTGCGGAAGAAAATGATATGTATACTGCGATGGATCTTGCAGATTACGTCAATGCGGGTGGCGACATCTACCTGGCAACAGGTGATGAGTTTGCACAGCGTCCTGATGGTGTGGCAGCTTTTGAAGAAGCTTACGGCTTTGATCTGACCGAAGACCAGATGCTCATCATCGCTGCTGGTACACCAGCCCAGACCGAACAGGCGCTGAACGAAGGTGCAAATAATGTCAACATGGCGATGGCCTATGCAACTGATGGCGCTCTGAAAGCTTACGACTTTGTCGTGCTGGAAGACCCCTTTGGCGCACAGCCCATTTATGCACCGACACCTGTCTTCCGTGGTGAAATCATTCGTGCCAATCCAGAAATTGCTGGTATCTTGAATCCCATTTTCCGGGCACTGGATAATGTGACATTACAGACACTGAATGCTCGTGTGGCAGTTGACGGTGAGAATCCTGCTGATGTCGCCCAATCATGGCTGGCAGAAAACGGATTCATCGAAGGTTAAATATCTGAGAGGTGTCCGATAAATACAACTACCGGACACCCGCAGCGGATAACTTAGGAACACAGAAGGTCGGATTGCCCCCGACCTTCTGTAAGTATATCCAGGGGAATTATACCCCTAATTTGCTAAATAGGAGGTAGTGCCATTAGTAACCGAATTTCAATTCTCGGCAGTCTCATTGCCTCGTTCGGATTTTTCTTCCTACCGTTGTTGGAAGTTAAGCCGAATCGAATAGCGTCTGGTGTAACAATCAACCTATTTGAGATTCAGGGTGATATGCGTTACATCGCATTATTCGTTCTGGCTTTGTCTCCCCTTGTTGTCGCCTTCCAATCAGATCGTGGGCGACGTGCCTGGTCGTTGGTTGTTATTGGGAACTTACTCATCTTCCTGACCTTGTTGCTCCCGGCGAACGCGGCTGTGCAGTTGCTTGAAGGCGCGGAGTTGCTTTTTGAGGAGGGGACTCAGGTCAGTAATCCCCGTATCTTTACATCCGGGGCAATCGCAGTCGGTCTTCTGGGCGGGTACATCATGTTATTTGGCGGCTTGCGTGATCTGGTAGCAGAGCAAGCAGGTACATGGCAACGCATATTTGCGAGCGTTGCTGGACTGGCTTTTACCGTCTTCATTTTACTTAACGGGCAGCTTGATGTTTATTCAATCATGGTTGAGTTTTCTCAGCGAGGTGAGACGCTAGGACAGCGCTTCGTAGAACACTTTGTGTTTGTGGTCGTTGCTCTGGCAGCCGGGCTAATCGTTGGTATTTCGCTTGGCTTGTGGGCAGCACGCGATCAACGCATGGAAGACATCATCTTGTATGCCGTTGGCATCATTCAGACGATCCCTAGTCTGGCTTTGTTTGGTGTACTGTTGGTTCCGTTGGCACGATTAGGCGATCAACCATTTGAGAATGTTGCCAGTTTTTTTGCAGTCAGCCTGTTTGTCAGCGTCATTGTTGTTATCATGATTAACGATCTTCAACGCCATTTACCTCCAATGCTCAGACCCTGGGCAATTGTCGCTTCATTCGTCCTGGTATTTATCCCGATTAGCCTGTTCCTGATTGTATTCATCACATTTGGTTTTGAAGCTGTTTTGAATGTTTTTGTAGACTCAGAACTCAATCAGACCCTTGTATTGGTGTTGATAGGATACAGTCTGGTTGTCGCTCTGATCGCGCTGGATCGTCAGTTGGATCAAGCCAAAACCATCCGTTGGTTGCGGAATGCACGCTACGGCTTGCTTATCGTATCAACAGGCGCGTTCGTGGTACTTCTTGTCAATGGGGGTGAGCAGGTCATTGGCAGCAAAACATTGGAAAACCTCACCATACGTGATCTGGGTGTCTCCGGCATTGGAACGGCTCCTGCCATTATTGCGTTGACGCTCTATTCATTGTTGCCGCTTGTGCGGAACACCTATACAGGCTTGCGCAACGTTGACCCAGCGATTATTGATTCTGGGCGAGGTATGGGCATGACACCCTGGCAAATTTTCTTACAGATTGAGCTACCATTGGCCTTTCCAATCATTATGGCGGGTGTGCGCAATGCAGGAATATCACTCGTCGGAATTGCGGCTGTTGCCTCCATTATTGGTGCAGGTGCATTAGGGGATTTTATCTTGCTGGGCGTGAACAACACTTCAGTGGATCAGATCATGCTGGGAGCTATTCCTGCCGTGATCCTGGCGGTAGTTTTGGATGCCTTGATGCAAGTACTAGAAAGCCTGCTCACTTCACCTGGCATTCAACGTCAGCAGATATAGAGCTTCACAACGACGGAGAAGAACATGATTGAATTCAAAAATGTTGTCAAGCAATATCCTAATGGATTTCGTGCTGTTGATAACTTGAACCTCCAGGTTCATGAAGGCGAAATCTGTGTTCTGATTGGGCCATCCGGGTGTGGGAAAACCACCTCCATGCGGATGATCAACCGCCTCATCAGTATCACCAGCGGTGAAATCCTCATCAACGGACAACCCAATACCGAACTTCCTGCGGAAGACCTGCGGCGTCAGATTGGCTATGCCATTCAGCAAATTGGATTGCTGCCTCACATGACCGTCGCTGATAATATTGCCATTGTACCGCGACTGCTCAAGTGGGATGAAAGTCGCATCCGCCCTCGCGTTGATGAACTGCTGGAACTGGTCGGCCTTGATCCTGATATTACTCGCGACAAGTTCCCGCGTCAGCTATCCGGTGGTCAGCAACAGCGTGTGGGTGTTGCCCGTGCGTTAGGAGCCGACCCACCAATTATGTTAATGGACAAGCCGTTTGGTGCTGTTGACCCGATTACACGCGAAGTCTTGCAAGCTGAATTCCTGCAAATTCAAGACAGCGTGGGTAAGACGATCATTTTTGTAACCCACGACATTGATGAAGGGATCAAGATGGGAGATCGAATAGCCATCATGCGCGATGGTCATCTGGTGCAATACGATACGCCGGATACTATTCTCGCTCATCCGATCAATCGTTTCGTGCGTGATTTCGTTGGGACTGATCGCACGCTCAAACGGTTGGGCCTGGTGCGAATTCACAACCTCATGGAAACGGAGCCACCATACTGCACACTTGATTCCACTATAGAGGAGGCGGCGCAGTGCTTTGCCGATTATGGCGCGAACTCGGTCTTTATCGTCGATAAAGATGACCATACGCTCAAAGGCTGGGTCGATAAAGAAGAAATTAGAAATAACACCTCGCTTCTCGATGCGATGTATGAAGCGCCCTGGGTCGATATTTCTGTGCGCGAAGATGCCACTGCTCGCGAAGCCTTGAGCGCGATGGTCGCACGCGGCTTTCGGATCACACCCGTCGTTGATCGGCGTGGGAAACTGGTTGGTACGATTACGCTCAAGGCACTGCAAGACTTGGCGTCTTATGACCCTGATGCTATTCCTGAGACGAACGGGATGGGTGACTAATGGCGATTGAAAATACAAAGTCCGATCAAGGGTTTCGTATTCCCTGGGCGGCGTTAATCTGGGTTATAATTGCTATTGCGGTATTTGTATTCGGCAATCAAGTCGTGACCATGCGTGATCAGGAACGTTTTCCAAATGATTTTGAACTGATTGCCCGTGATGTTGATGCTGACAACACCATTCAAGTCGATATTGTGGCGGGGACATTCGAGTATAACGTTGTCCCGGAAACATCAAGTGCCGTCGAAACGGGTACGTTCTCAGCAGATACCGACCATCCAATCGCCTCTCGGCTGTTTGAAAATATCCCCAATGTCACTGAGGTTGTGATTGACCAGAAAACCATCACAATCACCTATGATAACGACATCGAAGCTGATCTGATGCTGCGGCGCGCTCAGCGTCCTGTTTTCAATGGAGTTCTGAACGAACAAGCGACCATCACAGGAGAAATTGCGCCAGATACAGAGATGTCGCTCCTATTTACCACAACGGATGACGAGTGGCGTTTTGGGCGTTATGTCCCTGCTCTAATCGCTGAAGGTGATCAGGAAGTTTATGACACACGAGAGGCCGGAGAAAGCGGTTCAGAACTCGCACAGTTCATTCTTGAGCGAAGTAATGCGATTCAGGCGTTGACGATCAATCCGGACAGCCTCATCGTCACTTATCGTGAAGGTGCAGTTGAGAATCAGGTGGTAAACCGCGTCAAAGAGGTATTAGATGATTTTCATCCCCGTGCTTCCTTGCAGCCAAATCTATGGGTTTTCAGTGTTGTTGGCAGTGTTGACCGTGTTTTGGAAATCATACCTGTGGATACGGGGATCCCCTTGTTTATCGCTGTCGTGATCTTTGCAGGTGTTGAGGTGGGGATGACTTTCTATTTCCATAACCGGGACGATAAGCTTGTACGTCCCCTGGTACGAGTTGTGGCTGTATTTCTGTTTTTCTGGTCGATCTATGGACATGAACCGCTCTGGGACTATATCCTTAGTCAGATATTCCCAACGAGTAGCCAGCTTGTGCATCCGAACGCAACGGTGATCGAATTCGCCGCCCAGCATCTCGAATTAGTCTTTGTCTCATCCCTGATTACGATACCAACTGGGTTATTGTTCGGAATTCTCGTCACACGCGACAATTTCCGTGAATTGCTGCCCTTAGTAAACAATCTGGTCAACAGTGGACAAACAGTACCCACAATTGCCATTGTTGCGTTTATGGCTCCTATCATTGGTTTTGGTTTCTGGCCTGCCATCATTGCATTGGTGTCCTATGGATTGCTACCAGTGGTACGTAATACGATTGCGGGGCTAGAAGCAGTTGATGCCTTCGTGATCGATTCGGCACGCGGTATGGGCATGACACCTGTCCAAGTTCTGTTTCAGATTGAACTTCCGATTGCTAGCAGCGTCATTATGGCTGGTATTCGGACGAGTATGGTCATCAATGTCGGCACAGCGACGCTCGGCGCATTTGTGGGTTCTGGTGGTTTGGGCACACCGATTGCGAGTGGCCTGTCGATGACAGTGGATGCCTTCATTCTGCTGGGCGCGATCCCAGCAGCAATTCTGGCGATTCTGATTGACTATGTTCTGGGGCGCATTGAATTTGTCCTGACACCGCGTGGACTTCAAATCGAAACATAACTCCGGGAGATATTTAACCTTTGAGGAAGGACTTCTGGGCGTATATGACGGATTATGGATTTCCTTTGTAGGCGAGATTCACTTCCTTGAGGGAATGATGCAAGCTAGGTTAAATCTCGATCTTCAGTTGAGTAGGAATTATCAAGGTCGTCAAACTCACCTTGCTGAAATCGGCGTAATGTCATCATTTGCAATAGCGTAATATGACGATATTCCGCATTCAATCGTCGGAACTGTAGCAGTAATTGCTGCTCCTCGAGTGACAGGCTCTTCTCGTCCGTGACGATGTGTGCTCGATATTTGTCTGGAATGAAATACGTTAGTGGCTTTTCTAGTAGCTGAGCAAACATAGTCAAAGTAGCTGCATCAACAACCATTTTTCCGTTTTCCATATTGGATATGGATGCTCTTCTTCTTTGCACCGATTATGCTAATGCTTCTTGGGTGAGCAGCGGTGGGAAATCAGCTGAGAATACCAAGATGTATTGTGACATCAGAGCAATACACATCAACCTGCATTCAAGTACAGGTGGAGAGTCTATCGAAATGCGGGCGCTGCCCATCTTGCGGTACAGTTACACAAGGTGTCCACAGCTACTATGAGCGTCAGTTGCTGGACCTACCGCATGGTGAATTTGCCGTCCAGCTTCGCGTCCGGGTCAAACGATTTCGCTGCCAGCAAGATACTTGTGAGCGCCAGACATTTGCTGAAGGGGTTCCCAGACTAGCAGAGCGATACGCAGCGTTTGGCAGACATCCTGTGGCATGTGGGACAAGTAGTCGGCGCGCGACCTGGCTCCCGACTTGCCCACAAACTACAGATGCCCATATCGTGCTACAGTATCCTGCGCTTACTTCGCCGCCTCTATTCAGCTGCCATGAAGCCTGTTCGCATTCTTGGCATAGATGATTGGGCGAAGAAGCGTGGACAGAGCTATGGGACCATCCTGGTAGATCTTGAGAACCGTCGTGTCATCGATCTATTACCCGATCGTGAATCCGAAACAGTTGCACGTTGGCTTCAACAACATCCCACCGTTGAAGTTGTAACACGTGACCGGTCAACGGAATATGCCACTGGTATCACAGCAGGTGCCCCTCAAGCCCGTCAAGTCGCTGATCGCTGGCACTTGTTAAAGAATTTGACCGAGATGACGCAACGCGCCCTTCGTGATGAATGGGCACAGATCCGCAACTCTCAACCAGTTGCACAAGCCCAGGTGACACCGCTTGCTTGATCTTCAGGTGATCGACCCAGCAAGAACTCACTCGGGAACGCCGCTTGAAGCGCTACGAGATTATCCAATATCTGAAGCATAAGGGGTTCAGTCAGCGGAGAATTGCCCGGTTGCTAGGGCTGAGCCGTGGGATGGTACGCACCTTTTACAATACTACAGAATTCCCTGAGCACAAATCAGTTTCCCGTGTCAGTAAGTTGGATCTCTATTTGGACTATCTCAATGTCCAGATGAGCACCCATCAAATCACAGCCAAATAACTGTGGCAAGAACTACTTGAGCAAGGATACACCGGCAGCTACAGCCAAGTTAGCAAGTGGGTGACCGGCTATAACAGACAACAAGCCCGCACAAGGCCAACTGTCCCAACAGATCGTTTGCCAGGACGTGACATCTGCTTGAGACTCCTCACCAAGCAACCCGAGTCATTGTGCATGGATGATGCCGATATGCTACGTGTTCTAAGACAAATTCCGCTATTGAAACAACTACATGATCTAGTGCAAGACTTTGCGGATATGATCCGGCAACGCAATGAGCAACCGTTCGATGATTGGCTCTAGGCTTGTGAAGCAAGCAGCATTCGAGCCTGGCAGTTGTTTGCCCAATCCCTGACACAAGACTATGAGGCAGTGCGAGCAGCACTTTCAACCGACTGGAGCAATAGGCAAACCGAAGGCCAGGTTCACCGTCTTAAACTACTCAAACGACAAATGTATGGCCGTGCAAATCTCGATCTACTTCGAATCTGTGTTTGTTACAAACCATGACGAGCGCGAAATATGCACCAGAGCCATACTATTGGGGCTGGACAGTTTGGTCAATTGTGGTGGAAACGATTGACACATGTTTCAGATAAACTATACTTCAGATTATATCTATAGAAACTTCCAAACACATATGTTTGTTTTGAGGGAACCAAATGGAAGCATATAATTATCAGTTTATAGCGCTACGGGGCGTGCAGGCTTCGCGGGAGTACTACGTTGCCATGTGTCCGTTAAAGCTAATTCCAAAGATTTTTTTGTTTGATGAAGAAGAAATCCCCGCAGAATTGCGTGCTCAGCGTGTCCTGAACCGTAACCGTATTCCTGACATTTCCAAGTATATCATCAATAACTCGGACGAATACGTATTTTCATCAATCACTGCAAGCATAGATGGAGATGTCAGTTTCGAGCCATTAGAGAACCACAATTATGGTCGCAACGCAGGCATACTCACTGTTTCAATGACAAGCCGCTTTCTAATAAATGATGGTCAGCATAGGCGTGCTGCGATTGAAGAAGCTTTGCGTGCAAGACCAGAGCTTGGAGATGAAACTATATCAGTCGTGTTCTTCCTAGATGTAGGACTAGAACGTAGCCAGCAAATCTTCGCTGACCTAAACAAGCACGCTGTACGTCCAACAAGGTCGATAGGCATTCTGTACGATAGACGTGATCCATTTGCGAGACTATCGGTCAAGTTGCTTAGCGTGGTTCCGATATTCAAGGGACTCACCGAAACTGAGAAGACTACCATTTCCAATCGAAGTACAAAGCTGTTCACTCTAAGTGCAGTCTATCAAGCAACTCAGTCACTTCTTAACAAGAAGAAGGGTGATGAAGTCCATGACGGCGATTTCGATTTAGCGTGCCAATACTGGTCTGAATTAGGCAGATCGATCCCAGAATGGAGGCTAATCATTGGGAATCAGATTTCTGCATCAGAGCTTCGTACCGAATATGTACACAGCCATGGCGTTACTCTTCACGCGCTCGGATTAGTCGGTAGATCATTGATTGACCTGTTTCCAGATCATTGGCAGCAAAAGATTCAAGAGTTTGAGCAAATAGATTGGCTACGTACCAACAGTCTATGGGAAGGTAGAGCAATGGTTCGAGGACGCATGAGTAAGGCCGGAGACAGTGTGATTCTGACATCTAATGCCATTAAACAGTTGCTTGAGATCGAACTGGATGCGCATGAAACGACCATAGAAGAGAATTTCCAATCTACTTTAGTGGCACAGAGGAGCTGAACATGAGTGCTTCAGGATTGCCTACAGAAGAGAGATCAGTTTTTGAAACAAAGACCATCAGGGAAATTCATGAGAGCATTCAACATACATATGTGTCTCAGGGACTCCCTTGGATTCTCGGTTACAGCGGTGGAAAAGACTCGACCACAATTGTGCAATTGGTCTGGAATGCGTTGTCAGAACTACCTCTTGAAGACTTAAAGTGGCCAGTCTATGTAATTGCTTCGGATACATTGGTTGAAACTCCGGTCGTTGTAGACCACCTACATGTAAATTTGCGACGCATGAATGAGATTGCTCGCGACCATAATCTACCCTTTGAGGCTCACAAAGTTGTCCCACAAACGACTGACACATTTTGGGTCAATCTAATTGGACGGGGCTATCCAGCACCAAATCAGCGTTTTAGGTGGTGCACTGAACGCATGAAAATCCAACCTGCTAACCGATTCATACTCGATAGAGCCAGAGAATTTGGTCGCGTTGTCATGGTACTCGGTAGCCGTATTTCGGAAAGTGCAAGTCGAGCACAAGTAATTGCTCGACATGAGCGCGACTATTCAGTTACGGGAACTCAGCTTCGTTATCATCATATTATTCGCAATGCACTTGTATATACGCCCATTCAGGATTGGATTACCGATGATGTGTGGACGTATTTGCTCCAAGTTTCTTCCCCGTGGGGTGCCAACAATCGTGATCTTGCGTCGATGTATCGATCTGCAAATTCTGGCGAATGCCCACTTGTAATTGACGATTCGACACCGTCGTGTGGAAATAGTCGATTTGGTTGTTGGACTTGCACAGTAGTCACTCGAGACAAATCTATGGAAGCAATGATTGACAACGGTGAAGAGTGGATGCTTCCATTGCTAGAGTTCCGCGACTGGCTTACAGAAACACAAATCCCTGAGAAGAAACATCTTTACCGCCAGCACAAAAGACGAACTGGTGAAACTCTGATTGAGGCACGTACACTTGATAATAAAAGATTGAGAGGATTGCGACAGATTGATGAGTATCTTGAACAATCAGGAGAGAAAATCCAAGACCCGAAGCTGATCCGAGGTCCATATACACTTGAGTTCTGCAAGGAAATTCTCACTAGACTGCTTGAAACACAGAAGCTTGTCCAGTCGGAAGGTCCAGACCCGGAACAAGAGCTTATTTCCGAGCCAGAACTTCATGAGATTAGGAGGATTTGGCGAACCGAGCGTCATGACTGGTCAGACTCATTGCCACAAATTGTTTACAAGGTAACGGGCGAGAAGCTAGAGTGGCTACAAGATGACATTGGCGCGTTTTCTGCACAGGAGTTCCGTATCCTTGACAATCTGTGTTCCAAGTCAGACGTACCCACAGAGCTTGTGGCAAAGTTGTTGGAGCAAGAACGCCAAATGCAGGGAATGCATCGTCGTGCCGGAATCTTCCAACGACTTGATGAGGTGCTCCGCGAAGAGTGGCGGGATGAAGAAACAATCCGACACAAATATCAGTTGCCTGAACTTGAATTTGATGAAGATACAGAGTAGCTATGATATTGACACGATTAGTGATAAGAGACTTCGGGGTGTATCGAGGTCAACACGAGTTCGACTTGCGACCACGCACTAGCGGCACTGACTCTTGTCCAGTGGTGCTAATCGGTGGCAAGAACGGGTCTGGGAAAACAACCTTGCTTGAGGCAATTCGACTTTGTTTGTATGGACGAAGTGCACTTGGTCAGAGGGTACGCAAGACAGACTACGAAACTTATATAAGGCAACGTTTCCATAGAAAAGCCGATATATTTTCATCGAGCGTAGGAATTGTATTTGAGCATGTATATGCTGGTCATCGAAGTGTCTATGATGTGATCCGGTCTTGGAAACTGGAAGGACAGAGTTTACACGAGACTGTGTCAATCTACAAAGATGGAATGGCTCTCCGTGACATTGCACCGGAGTATTGGTCTGACTTCTTGCGTGACCTAATTCCACCGGGCGTTGCTGATCTATTCTTCTTTGACGGAGAGCAAATACAATCTCTTGCAGACGATGCTACCGAGGCAACCTCTCTAGAGTCCGCCCTTGGAGGACTGCTCAATGTAGACATAGTTGAGCGTCTCCAATCTGACTTAGATAGCTATCTCAAACGTCAAGATGGTTCAGAAAACGGTAGTCTAACCGGCAATTTCGAGTCCATTATTACTGAACTGGAACAGGTCGAGAGAGAGTTCCAAGAACGTTTCCAAGATCAGGGTGCAATTCAGTCGGAGATTCTCAGAATTCAGGAGAAGATGAGACGCTCCCGTAAAGTTCTTGTTTCAGAGGCGGCACATTTTGTCGAAAATCGAGCCTCAATTGAGGCTCGGCTTGAACAGATTGAGACTAAGATACAGTCTACACGAAATCAGATCAAGGAATTGGCTGCGGGTCTACTTCCCTTTGCATATGCTCCGGCTTGGAGCCAGCGATTGAGCAGCAGACTTCAGAACGAACAAGAGACAGTTAGAAACGAAATTTTGATCAATTATCACCATTCCATTGTTTCAGATTTACTGGAAAAGCTCGACTCGAATTTCGTGCGTAAGCTCATTGCTTCTCGAGTTACTGACGAAGAATGGAAAAATGTGATAGGGGAAATCGGCAACTATCTTAAGCCTAGCCAAAAGGAGCCTGTTGATACAATTATCCACCAAGTGTCTGAGCAACAACGTGCCCGGTTGCTACAACAGATTACAGAGGTGTTGCAAGACATCCCCAAGCAGATGCAGTTGTTGGGGATGTTGCTCGAAAACCTAGAGACTGAAAGAAGCGACCTCAATTTCCTGCTTAAGCAAGTCCCGGAGGACGATGTTGCGTTGCCACTGATAGAAGAATTTCAGGAGCTATCAGAACAAATGGGACGGTTAGTGGAAAGAAAGGTGCATCTCGATGAGACAATTCGTCACCTCAATTTCCAACGCAGTGAGCTGGAACGCAAACGAAGCAAAGCATGGGCAGAAATTGCTAAGTCTGGTGACATTGATTCACGAATAGACTACGCTGCGAAAGTTCAGGGTGTGTTAGATGAATATCTGAAGGAAATCACGAAGTTGAAGTTAGAAGAACTAGAACAATTGGTATCTCAGTACTTCAATCTGTTGTGCTGCAAAGAGATGATAATCAAAGAAGTGAAGATTGATCCAAACAACTATAGCGTCAAGCTATATGGGGATAATCGCGAAGAGTTGCCCAAATCTGATCTGTCTGCTGGCGAAAAACAGCTATATGCAATGGCGTTACTGTGGGCACTTCGTTCTATATCTGGACGACAACTCCCAATCATAATCGATGCCCCGATGGGACGACTTGATAGCAATCACCGCTTGCGCTTGTTGAATGAATTTTTCCCAAACGCTGCCCATCAAATCATTCTACTTTCAACCGATACGGAGGTGGATGAATCGGCTTTCGAGGTTCTACAGCCGTTTGTCTCCCATACCTATCTTCTGAACTATGATTCAGATTTAGGAGAGACGCTTGTGGAGACTGAGTACTTCGCAAGTGTTTCAGGAGAGGCGTTGTTATGAAGATGACTAGATTGAGGGTATGCCAAGAAGTTGATCAAAGATTATCGCAGCTCAAGGCACGCACTGGACTAACACCAAATCTCCTTTGTCGTATTGGTTTCTGCCTGTCACTGAATGATCCAACTATCCCTGATCCGAAGTCATACCCGCCGGATAGTGATCGTGAGCTAAATCGGTACACGTTGACAGGCGAGTGGGACGACTATTTTGTGGCGCTTCTTCGAGAGCGTTGCCTTTATGACAACTTGGACTTAGATACCGAACTTGAGGATCAGTTCCGTGCCCATGTCAATCGAGGCGTCCTGATGATGTATTTCCACGTAAAGCATCCGACTGATCTTGCCCGCCTAATGGAGGAATACAATCCATCAATAGTGAGTGATGCAAACGAGGAAATCGTAGAATGAACTCTGATTTCATCTATCTAGATCACAATGCTACGACACCAGTAGATCGGCGAGTATTGGAGCAGATGTTACCGTTCTTCACAGATGTGTACGGCAACGCCGCGAGTATCGATCACGATGCTGGCCACATTGCAAAGCAGGCAGTTGAAGCTGCCCGAGAGCAATGCTCGAATGTGATAAATGCCCGTGAAGCAAAGGAGATTATCTTCACGAGTGGTGCCACAGAGTCAGACAACATAGCGCTGTTTGGGGTTGCTGAACGCTATAGTGACAAAGGCGATCACATAATTACTTGTGTCACCGAGCACAAGGCGATTCTTGATTGCTGCGAGCGCTTGGAACGGCAAGGTAAGCGAGTCACATATCTCTCTGTCAATCAATGTGGCTTGCTGAATCTAGATGAACTACGTGACGCAATTACGTCGAAGACTATTCTGATTTCTGTCATGTTTGCCAACAACGAGATTGGTACGATTCAACCAATCTCCGAGATTGGTCAGATTGCTCGCGAACATGACATCTTGTTTCATACTGATGCAGCACAGGCTGTTGGGCATGTGCCCATTGATGTCCAACGAATGAACATAGACCTTCTGTCGTTTTCAGCGCACAAAGTCTATGGACCAAAGGGTATCGGCGGATTGTATGTTCGTCGCAAAAATCCGCGAGTGAAAGTTGCGCCTGTTATCTATGGCGGAGGTCATGAGTTAGGCATTCGGTCAGGTACACTCAATGTTCCTGCTATTGTTGGAATGGGTGTTGCCTGCGAAATCGCCTCTAGGGAGATGAGCGCCGAGGCAGACAAATATCGAGCTTGGTCCAAATTGATGCTCGATCAATTTACTGACAAGTTAGATGGTGTCCAATTGAACGGTACCGAAATCGGCGAACTCCGATTGCCTCACAATCTAAACATCTCTATCAAAGATGTAGAGAGTAAGTCACTGATAGTTCAAGTCAAAGATAGTATGGCCATTGCCACAGGTTCAGCATGTACTACGATTGATACGAAACCTTCTCACGTTATCAAGGCTCTAGGCTTTGGCGAGGAACGTGCTCACAATGCCATTCGGATCGGGATTGGTAGAACCAACAATACAGTACAACTAGAAAGAGCGGTGGACTCGATCATTGCAGGTGCCAAAAAACTGACCCGTCTCTTGATGTAGAAACGGTATTGACGGGAGTTTACCATGCGAACTGATAATCTTTTGATGAAATAGTCGAGACTTAATCTAACACGCTGAGTAGACTTTGAAAGATACAGGAGAGTGTCAAGATGACAAACGAACAGAAGATCATCGCTACCAAGGTGGGATGACTGAAGCTCGCAGAGCAGTTAGGCAATGTCAGCCAGGCCTGCAAAGTGATGGGCTACTCACAAGATAGCTTCTATCGCTTCAAGGAATTATATGACCAACATGGTGAGGCGGGTCTGCAAGAAATCAGCCGCAAGAAGCCCAATCCCAAGAACCGTGTTGCGCCAGAGGTCGAAGAAGCAGTCGTGGCGATGGCGACAGAGTATCCTGCTTATGGTCAGGTGCGTGTATCCAACGAGCTGAAGAAGCGTGGCCTCTTCGTCTCACCAGGCGGTGTGCGCTCAATTTGGTTGCGGCATGAGTTGTCTAACTTCAAATTACGTCTGAAGGCTCTGGAGAAGCAAGTCGCCGATAATCAGAGTATGATCCTGACAGAAGCACAGGTTGCCGCCCTGGAGAAGGCCAAGCAGGAGAAAGAAGCGCATGGTGAGATCGAGACAGAGCATCCAGGGTATCTGGGTGCTCAGGACACCTACTCTGTGGGCACCATCAAGGGCGTCGGACGCATTTATCAGCAGACCTTCATCGCTACCTACAGCAAGACCGTCTTTGTGAAGTTGTACGACCGCAAAAAGGCGCTGGTGGCTGTCGATCTGCTCAATGACCGGGTGTTGCCCTTCTTCGAACAGCAGGCGGTGCTGCTCCTGCGGATGCTCACCGATCGCGGCACCGAATACTGCGGCTCGCTGCAAAATCACGAGTATCAATTGTATCTCGTCATTGAGAACATTGACCACACGCGGACGAAAGCACGACATCCGCAGACGAATGGCCTCTGCGAATGCTTCCACCGCACCATCCAGGACGAATTCTATGCCATCGCCTTCCGCAAGAAGATCTACACAACATTGGAGGAACTGCAAACCGGTGGGTCGAGCAGTACAATCGGGAGCGGACCCACACCGGCAAATACTGCTTTGGACGTACCCCGTTGCAGACCTTCCGCGAGACCAAACACTTGGCACAAGCCAAACAATTGGATACGCTCTTTGAATGGCAGCAACCCAAGCCAGACATCCCCGATAACGCAACTTCAGATCTCGATGTTGTCGGTTAGGTCGCTTGTGTCAGATCAAGTCTCGTTTTTTACAGCTAAGCGGGTTGCTTTGGCTTCGATGTCGGTGCAAAGGAGCGCATAGCCCGCTAAGCCTTCACCGCGTTGTGTCAATGTTCTGGAATCGAATCCATCTCCAGTTGGGGCAATCAGTTCAATGTATGTACCATCAGAGAACAGAATTAGAGCACTATGTGTTGCTTGATTAGCATGTACTCCGGCTGCAACTACATTGAATCCGAGACTGCGATAATCATGGATCGCCTGCTCAAGATCATCAACAGCAATTATGCTATGGTCTAAGCTCAATGGCATGATTTTCCATCCAGTCCTTTCATCACTATAGTCTTGGATCGACGGGTTCGCTTTCAAGCGCAAGCACGCCAAAGACACATTCATGTACCCGTCTAAGAGGTTCTCTTCGTACAAAGCGCTCTAATGCTTCAATACCAAGTGCAAACTCTCGAAGTGCCAAAGAACGTTTCGCACTCAGACCACGCTTTTTGAGACGTTCGATGTTCGCTGGTTCGGTATACTCTGGTCCGTAGATGATTCGCAGATATTCACGTCCTCTAACCTTTACCGCAGGCTGGATCAAACCACGACGACTTCTTGCAACAAAATCCAGAGGCTTCACGACCATGCCTTCGCCACCTCTATTGATCATGTCCAACCACCAATTCACGCCTTTTATTTGGCTGTCGGAATCGGTGACATCAACCAGACATGACTGTGTTTGAAAGAGTAAGTTTGAGCCGGCTTGGCACAATGCGCCAATGTTTGTCATGTGCCAGTCATGGCCTTTATCAATGTGGACTTGGCTATCACTCGCCAAAATGTGAAATGGGGCGAGTTTCAGATCATCGACAGACTCCACCGTCCAGCAGTAGTTGCGATATACCTGTGTGTAGCGTGAAACTGACTCTGCGCGGTTTTCGTATCGGTCTAGCAAACTGTTGACGTTACGTCCTTGTTCAGCGGTTTCGCGCAGAGTGGAGATTGCACTCTGAATGGAAACTGAGGCTGATGAACCAACAGCGGCATATTGGTCTTGCAAAAGCTGTTGGGCTTTTGCCGACCATGGCATCAACTCACAGTCGAGTGCAAACCAACCCGTGTCGTATTCTACCCACCAACCGGCTTTCGTGACTGCGTCTCTTACACGCTCTAAGAATTCTTGCTCTAAACCTGAATCGTTGAAGAATCTTCGCCCTGTGCGAGTATAGACAACGCCAATCCCTTCGTCGATTACTCCAAAGCGCTCTTGTGCCACTTCCTCATCGCGGCAAACGACAACGACGGCACGTGATCCCATGTGCTTCTCTTCGCACATGACCTGTGGAACACCATTGCGACGGTAATAATCAAAGGCTTCTGCCGGATGTTCAAGATAGTCCGGCAGTTGACTGGTTTCTGATGGTGACATCGTTGGTGGCAGATAGATCAGCCATTTTGGATTGACAGCAAAGCGGCTCATTACCTCAAGGGCTGCTGTTGCATTTTCCTCGCGCACTGTGATGTTTGGACGAAGACGAGTACTGACAATGTGTTTACCAATCACATCACGAATATCCAGTAGATCATCATGTAAATGCTGAGCACTGAGGTCTGGTACCAGTCTGTCATCGGGTAGGAATGGACGCGCCGGTTCAGCATACAGCTTCAATGCGTCTACGGAAACGATTTCGTTTTCTGGGTAGCGTAAAGCGGTTAAAGCACCACCAAACACACAGCCCGTGTCAATATTGATAGTGCGGTTTAGCCACTCAGCTTCAGGTACGGGCGTATGACCGTACACGACTATGGCATTGCCACGATATTCAGCCGCCCAATTGTGACGAACTGGCAAGCCAAATTCATCTGTTTCGCCTGTGGTTTCGCCATAGAGTGCGAACTCACGAACCCGGCCTGAGGCACGACCAGCTAAGTCTTCACGCATTCCAGCATGGGCGACGACTAGCTTGCCACCGTCCATGACAAAGTGACTGACCAAGCCGTCAATGAACACCCGAACCTGCTCACGAAACTCAGGTGACTCAGCTTCTATCTGCTCCAATGATTCCGCCAAACCATGTGTACGTTTGACGTTTTTTCCCTCTAGGGCGCGTTTCAGTTTGACATCGTGATTGCCGGGCACGCAGATTGCTGTACCAGTCTCGACCATCCCCATTACCAGTTTGAGAACCTCTGGTGTTTTCGGACCTCGATCAACCAAATCGCCCAAGAAGACAGCCTTACGTCCGTCTGGTGGTGTGATTATTTCACCGTTAATCTGATAGCCCAATTCTTCAAGCAGGAGAACAAGCTCGTCATAGCAGCCGTGAACATCGCCAATGATGTCGAACGGACCAGGCTCAGCCCGTTTGTCATTCCACAGGGGTTCACGAACGATTTCGACGTTTGCAATTTCTTCTTCGCCTTTGAGATGGTAGACGCGGCGAAAACCCTCGCGTTTCAAACTCTTTAGAGAGCGTCTCAGTTGCTGACGATGTCCTGCAATAACGTGTCGTCCAAATTGTCGATCAGGGCGCCGAGCATTGCGTTGTACTGCTACGTTTTCAGGTATGTCAAGCACAATTGCTACAGGAAGCGCATGATATGCGCGAGCCAACGCGACCAACGGTTTTCGAGCTGCTGGTTGAACATTGGTCGCATCGACGACCGTCAGTTTCATGTTTGTCAGGCGCTTACCAGCGATAGCATGTAGAATCTCAAATGCATCGTTGGTTGCTTCCTGACTGTTCTCGTCGTTGCTGACCAAACCTCGGCAGAAGTCTGATGATATTGTTTCGAAACGTCCGAAATGGGTCGCAGCAAAAGTCGATTTCCCACTGCCGGAAGCACCGATCAATACGACGAGTGCAAATTCTGGTATGTTGAGTTTGGTCATGGTTATTTCTCTCAATCGCCAAGGTGTGCTAATTCCAAGGCGCTGTCAAAATGTGCGATAAGCGCGTGGAAACCGGCCCATAGAGGTTGCCACCCTCTGGTTGGTTCCTCCCACCAAGAATAGCGAACTTGCTGGAACCCACTGCCCGCGAGTGCCAACTCATATGAAGTGCCATCCATGCCGATTCCACCTTCTTCAAAACTGATAACAGGCTGCCGGAATAGCGTCATTAGCGATTTAATCGAGGACTCCCATATTTGGCAGGTTTTGTACACGAGTTCCGGTCTAAAATCCATCCGACGTTTCTCACCCATCTTCGGTCTCTCACGAGGATCATGAAGCTTACAGATAGTTCTGAGGAGCCAATATTCATCCTTATTGCGGAAGACTTCGTAGGACAACCACACATCAAATGTCGGTAAGATGAGACACTGAACAACTCTAGGGTTCAACGGACAACGCAATCTATCACCATGTCGAAGATAATTCTTGATAGTGTCGTAATTCGCAAGATCATTGCCTGTTTCGACTTCCTGATTCAACCATCTATTCCAATGGTCAATATCAAATCTTGGCTTTTTTGCCATTTTCCACCTCAAATATAGTCTTCCGCGTTAGATTTCCCACTGCCGTGTGTGCCGACAAGAACAACTAACGCGAATTCAGGGATGGTGAGTTTGTTCATGGTCGCTTCCTTCCAATCTCCTTGAAAGTCTGGTTCGTCACGTTTCAGAAGCACCTTTAGCTCTACTAGGGATTCGAGAGTTCCATAAAGCATATTTCCAAGCTCATTGTTAGACCAAAACGCAAACTTTACGTCGAAGAATAACCCTTCAGGATTCATGACTACCAAGACTGCAAGCTAGATAGAATTCTGCATAATCTATGTCTGTCCAATCTACTAGAGCTTCTCTCAATCCACTAATCTGCATGGTTCACCTCGAAAACTGCCATCTGGCTTGGACTTCCAACGTTTTCGTCTTCGGGACCAATCGGAAGGAATCTCACAGAGTATCCGAATCGCCTGCATATGGTCTCTGCCCAAGTCTGGAATTCCTCACGTGTCCACTCAAAGCGATGATCCTTGTGTCGGAACTTGCCTGTTGGCAACGTCTCCCACATCACGTTGTACTCACGGTTTGGTGTCGTGACAACTACTGTTTCTGGACGGGCAAATTCAAAAAGCACCCGCTCGAAAGCTGCTAAGCGTGGCGGATCGAGATGCTCAATCACTTCAACGACTGCGGCTGCATCAAAACCTTCCACACGCGGGTCTCGATACATCAGGGAACCGTGAATCAATTCGATCCGTTGTCGCTTGCGCTCGGGCATCCGTTCTAATTTCAAGCGTTCCATTGCCATTTCAAGCGTAGAATATGAAACATCCATCCCTACGATAGACGTGAACTGCTTCTCATCAAGTAGAAGCTTCAGCAAACGTCCTTCGCCGCAACCCAAGTCCAGCACACGAATAGCTCCGCTGTTTTTCAACACGGAAATCACCGCACCGAGTCTTTGCTCGTGGAGACTCACACGCTTTTCGAGTTCTTCTTCGTCAGCATCCACTGATGCTTCCGTGTTTTCGATGGATTCTTCATCTGTAAGCCGTTCGATAGCGGCACGTCGAAGACTTCTCTGATTTTTCAGATACCGGCTTATTATCATGTCTCGTTCAGGATGTTGATTGAGCCAACCTTCACCGCGACTGAGCAGCTTTTCAACTTCGTCGTCACCCACAAAATAGTGTTTATCGTTGTCAAGGACGGGCATCAACACGTAAATATGACCAAGAAGGTCGCTAAGTTTCACGGTATGAGCCAACTTCAACGTGTAGTATGGACTCATTCCCCACTCTGGGAAGTTTGAATCAAGCTCATGTCGTTCAGTTTCAACGTGATAACCAAGCGGTTCAAATAACTGTACCAATAACCGCTCACCACCCCTTGACGGCACGACATCGATTGTTGCCTCCAAAGGTAGAGGTGTATCCGCCAATTCTTGGCGATCTTGGCTTTTGCCATTTAGCGCTGTTCCAAACACCTGAGCAATCGCGACGCTCAGGAACGAGGAAGCAGCATAAGGACGGTCATTGACATACTGACCTAGCGAGAACCCAGAGCGCTTCCGACCACGTACTAAATCAATTGGATCAATGTCAAGAAGAAGGGCAGCCGTGCATCTTTCCTCTGATGCTTCTGGGTAAAAGACATGGGCTTGTCCGAAGGCAAGACTAAATTTCTGTACCTTATCAGGGTGCTTATGTAGCAAATAGCCAAGGTCTGTCGCTGGAATGTGATTAGTCGAAATCCTCAGAATCATTAATTGCTCTTTAGTTCAATAAGGGTTACAATGGTTCAATAATGTGAGTGTTTTGTCAATAGTCAATGTGTTAGTGTCTGTTCGGAATCATGTGTCGAAGATATTTTAGCTTGAAGTTGGCAATGCTAGACTGTAACATCATGTTGCACATAACGACACTATGTCATTTTCGTCAAGTGCGTATCCACCCTGTATACAGGACAAGCCGGCACTTAACCCTCTATCGCTGTGAACGAGTTAAGCCACTTCCATACCGCGACCATCGCTTCAATATCTCCGGCCTGATAGTGGCACGCTTCGACCAGATGCGTTGCATCACTGGTACTGAGGAACATTCGATAATCGCGAAGAGCTGCCCACCAATCCTGATAACCGCGCCAGTGGAATCCCGCATATGGTGCCACCATCTTCAAGGAATTGCTGCGTTCGGGTAGCTGAACTGTGTTTTTGAAGCTGGAAAATAAATCGTGCAATCGTGAGTTCAATGCAGCAACAACATCAGATGGTGCATGTTTACGCATATTTGAGGCATCAAACGATGTCCAGTGGAAGATTGGCTGATCGTCTATGGAGACATGCTTGGCAAATGTGGTCCAAGCCTCGTGTACGCTACTAACCAAGGTAATCACTCGACCATCTGGCAATTGCAAAACCTCATCATCGGCTTGCGGAACAACAATCAAGATTTGTGTGGGGTTATCATGCTGACTCCAGCCAATACTCCAAACTTGATCTGTTGAGGGATTAGTTTCGATGTCGAAAAACCAACCACTCGACCTGCACTCCTTGGGTACATCGTTCAACTTAATTGGGCAATTGCTCAGGTATGCTTCTGCTTGTGCTTTTATCTTCTTGACTGTCTTCTTCCCAATAAAGCGATACGAGAGAAGCGTTTCTTCATCCATCTCAATGACCTGATGCAGCGATACGATTCCAGCCTGCGCGAAATGTAGGCGTGTTTCGCGGTGCAGACTAAGCAGTTTGACACTTGATTCAGATGATGCCACTTCAGAGTGGTTTGAATTAACGTCGTTGTACATACGATTCACTTATGGAGAAAGACGTGCTATATGAAGTCAAGGACGAAAATGACAAGAAGTCATCAAATTTCATAAGGTCGCTGGTCACGGAGAATAACATAGATACGCCCAAGCAGTTTGCGACACAAAGCACCGATCACAGTGCCATATGCTTTGCCCTCAGCCCGTCGTTTGTCGTCGTAGGCTTTCATGTCAGGATCGTGCATCCGAGCGATGTTAGCAGCGATCCAGAGCGCATGACGCAAATGTGGCGAACCACGTTTGGACAGGTGGGTTTGCCGGGCTTCAAATTGCCCACTTTGGTAAACAGCCGGATCAATACCCGCATAAGCGACAAGTTGTTTGCGAGAAGGGAAACGCTGAACATCGCCAATCTCGCCCAGAATAGCGGCGGCAGTGACTGGTCCAATGCCGGGAATCGAGGTCAGATATTGATCGGGCAAACGTTCAATCATCTCAGCCAGTGCTTGGTCAACCTCAGCAACTTGTTCTTCAAGGAAGTTGAGTTGTGCGATCAGACAACCGAGTTGGAGACGAGCAGCATCGGCCAGAAAGGACGCGCCAATCGAGCGTTGGGCAGCATCTTGGATGGCCTGCGCTTTTTCAGAACCAAAGCGCCCGCGACTGCTGTGTTTCAAGAGTTGTGTCAATTCATCCAGATCAAAATCAACAAAGTCTTGAGCAGGAGCAGCTTCGCTCAACAAGCGGCATGATGTCTGCAAGAACGGCGAAGAAAAGAGTTGCTCATATTCGGGGAAAACACGATCCATCAAGCTCAAAATACGGCATTTGGCATCACCGATCTGCTCGGTCAAGCTCAAGCGAAAGCGCGACAGTTGGCGCAGCTGCATGTCAAGTGGCATGGTGTTGGGATCAAGCGTGTGGCGGGCACCACCGATGCGCACGAAGTTGGCAATCCAGATGGCATCAAGCGTGTCCGTTTTGCGCTTGCGAATGCCGCTGCGTTGATAGGCATGGACTTGCAGTGGATTCAAAACATGGACCGTGTAGTCTGCTTGGCTCAACTGTTCAAACAGTGCCAACCAGTAGTGCCCTGTCGCCTCCAAGCCAATCTCGATTTCATCCGACCATTGCGAAAAACGCTGCAACAAGGCATCAATCCCATCGCGGTCATTACGGATCGAAAACGACTTTTGAACAGGATCACCACTGGTATCCAAGACGGCAATCTGGTGCTGGCGTTTGGCAACATCAATTCCCACATAAAGCGACATAGTAGACCTCACAATTGGCTGATAAACGAAGTCAGGCGACCTCGGTTTTCTGCTAGTCCTTCAGCGTCACTCGCAGAACCGAGGCAACAGTCTTTCGGACGAGGCTTTCTCGTCAAGGAAACAAACGTTGACCTCAACTTCTGGTGTGGATTGTAGCGCTGGTACAAGCATTTGCCAGCACCTTCATCCGTTCACTACATAATACAAGGAAACAATCTTGGTGATGATCGACCAACTCAGGATCAGACCGTATATCGTGTGGTCAAGTCTACTGAAGCTAAATCTGGTATTGAGTTTTCGCCTCACAGGTCACGTCGAACCTTCATCACTGAAGGATTGGCAAATTCCGTACCATTGGCAGACATGCAAGCACAGGCGGGACATCGTCAGGAAGCTACCACACTGAGATATGCCCGACCAGTAGATGCTCGCCAAAGGCGACAACGTCTACGTTTGAGATATAGCTAGAAACTATTGGCGACATTATGTCGTTGCTAGAGAGGTGGCTTCCAGACAACAGTCCATGGGCAGAACTTTCGCCATTGTCAGAACGGAGCAAACGCTTGGGATAATGAGCAAGATGTGGTTAGATAGAAGGATGAAAGCAATTTATGCAAGAACCACCACAAAAGAGGAAAGAAAGCAGTTGCAACAGGGGTTAAGATCCGCGAATGGGATGGTGGTACGCCGCAGTCAGGTAATCTTGATGAGCGCTGCTGAGAAGTTGAAAATCTCGGTGATTGCCCAACGAGTAGGCTACAGTGATGAAAGTGTGCGGCAAGTGATCCAAGGCTTCAACAAGAAAGGTCTGTCAGCGATCTACCCCAAGGCGATGGGGCGTCATGATGACCAGCGAGCGTTCAAAGATTCAGCTCGTGAGCGCTTGCAAGCGATTGTGCATCAAAGTCCACGTGATTTTGATGTTGAAAGTAGTGTCTGGACCTTATCGCTGTTGGCGCAAGTCAGCTATCAGCAAGGCTTGACAGATCGTTTGGTACATCCTGATACAGTGGGCGAGACCTTGCGTCAACTAGGTGTGAAGTGGAAGAAAGCCAAGCGTCACATCCAAAGTCCCGATGAGCAGTATACACGCAAAAAAAGCGACGAGACTGGTTAAAGGATCAAGCGCAGAAACAGGACGATTGGTGGCTGCTGGAAGAAGATGAAAGTTGGTTTCATCGTTTCATTCAACCTCATGCTTAGAGCTGGTCAGATAAGATACATCCACTCAAACTTGTTCAACAAGCGTTCAAACGCAGTACACCCGACAAGGCTGTGGCTTGTTTTGGAGCCTTGTGTCAAGAGAGCAAGGAAATCCTGATGGATTTTGCTCAGGGCTATCCCAATAGCGAGCAGATGTGGTGGGTGATTGTGCGTTTACTACGGCAGGCGAAACAATTAGGTAAGAAAGTCATGGTTTTGATTTGGGATAATGCCCCATGGCATTGCTCTAAACGCATCCGTGAATGGATACGCACTTACAATCAACAAGCTCAACAAGTGGGTGCAGTCCGATTACTGGTGCATTGGTTGCCCAAACGTAGTCCTTGGCTTAATCCCATTGAACCCTACTGGGGACATGCTAAACGACGGGTTTGTGAACCCTCTGGCGATTTGTCTGTCGCTGAGATGAAACGCCGCATCCGTGCCCAGTTCAAGGCTTTGACGCTTGATGACTTATTCCAATTACTTGATCCGATTTGATACATGGACTGTTTTTATTCTGATTGGATATAAAGCATTGCGTAGTTGCACCTAGTCAGTACGGTATGGAGGCATAGTCAGCGTGTTCCTAGCAACTGTGCGAATAGTGACAGAAACAGGCTTGAGCCCGCCGCAAGCCGCAGCGAACCTTTGGTTCGATTTCAACAGGAGCGGTTAGGCGTTGTGTCGCACGGTGTTTTATGCGATCATGTCCGCATCGTACAAAAAGGCTGTCACAGCCGTGCGACGCGGGCGGGACGCGCCCTTGAAGGTGAACGTAGAGGTGGTGAACTCATGCGTACTTCAGAAGCTGCAGCGAACTGAACGTTCGACTTCAGTCGTAGCAGAGCATCACAAAGCAGAGTCTTGCATCAGTTCATGACGAAGCGAACGCTCTCCAACGAAAGGTGAACGAGCTTGATCAGACCTACAACGGGTATTCGAATCGTTCAACTTGGTTGACTAGCCTTTGGCTCGACAACGACTACGGTCTGTACACCCTTTTACAGGAATGGGCCGATGAAGTTGAGCACCACTATCAACTGGCGGACCGTGTGAAGGATTTGATCGAAGAGGGCAACCCGCTTGCTGAGGATGCATCTGTCTACGCTGATTTGCTCGGATATGCAATCGCAATTGTGGATTATCACGAAATCGTGGAGTCGTACTGGCAGGAGCGAAATGTCGAAGAGGTTTCGGCAGATTCCACATCCGACCATCACATTAATTGGACGGTTGAGCCAGTATATCAAGGCTATGCGTCAAGCGATGAATTTCAGTTCGAGATACAGGCTGAAGACATTGATTTGCTCAAGGAACGTTCTTTCAAGAAGATCGAGGCTGAAGATAAGGCGACGATCATCACCAAGGATCGGGAAGTAGGCAGAGTAGTTGTTTGTTCGCATTGCCCAGAACATATCTGACAGCACTTCAGACCATTATAAAGTAACGGTTGCTCTGGGTCTATTCGACCTCATAGGAGAAATGGCATCCAAGACACCAAATGACAAACAAAAACCATACCTGCCATCGGTGGAAACCATCCAACAAGAACGGGGCAGCGCAGAAAGCCTAGACGACTTCTTCGGGCGAGAAGGGATATTTGCCCGCCTGTTTTCCAAGACATTGGAGGAGCTGCTGGAAGCAGAATTGACAGCTCATCTGGGTTATGAAAAATACGCAGCAGAAGGCCGGAATTCAGGCAACAGTCGGAACGGGAAACGAGACAAGAAACGCCGCACTCAGACCGGTGATGTGCAGGTCCAAGTGCCGCATGATCGCAAGGGGGAATACCACCCGCTACGCTGGCGATGACGTAAACCAGACAATCCATCCTCACGCCAGCGTTTATGCCATGCATAAATCGTGTTGGCTGTCACCAGGACGGCTTCGACGACCTGCCCTGGTGACTGACCCAGATGCAACAACCGGATGGCGATGGCTCGCTGGCGCACTTCTGCGTGGACCGAATGATTGATTGCCTGTTCAATCTCTAATAATTTTTCTGCTGTGAGTGTGAAATCGATTCGTTTTGCCATGTCCAATATGATACTCTCTTTTTGGACGACTTTCGACTATTGGCTTAGTGCTACATCCTGTAAGTCTCCAAACAAACTATCGAGAGTCGGGTGACCATAAGATTGGGAAGAAACAAGGCATTTTGAGTCAGTTGCCTTGTGAACTCTGTGATATCAGTATTTTGACCATTTGCCGGATGCAGCACTTAGTGCTGTATCCGGTAAGTAACTAGACGAAAACCTTGCGCCAGATGTAAGGTTTCTTGTGTTGATTCCAATAGTGTGTGGCCCACTCAATCGCACGAACAATCTCATCGCTCGCCTGAAAGCAATGGCCCTTGAGAGCGAGAGATCGCAGTGTTTTCCACCAGGGTTCGATCAAGTGCAACCAGGGTGCATAGGTGGGTTGAAACAGGAACTTGACTTGTGGATGAGCCAATGCCCATAACAAGACATCAAGCGTTTTGTGTGTCGATAGATTATCTAGAATGATATAAATCGTTTTCCCGATCCATGTGTCAGTGACTTGCTCCAAAAAGGAAACAAAGTTCGCGCTGGTACGCCCCTCGTAGCAACTTGTCAGAGCCTGTCCTGTCGCGGGTTCAAAGGCCCCAAATGTCCAAATCTTGCCACGCCTGCCATAGTCTGGGGCTACATGAGGACGCTTCTCGTCCCAACGTGATGCACCATAGGTTTTGGCAGAGATCGGTCCCATTTCATCGACACACAATACATAAGCATCCTCTGGTGGGTGACGATACAAGCTCACAATCGCCCCCTTTTTTCCACAAATTGCGGGTCAGGACTCTCACTGAAATAAGTCTTCTCTTGATACCATTTCAACCCCTCTTGCGTGAGGACATCACCGAGTTGAGTGCGTGATATGCCTATTTCCAACTCTTGATTGACATACTCAACCAGCAAATCAAGCGTCCAATGACCGAAGGCAAGCCCTAACTGCTGCGGATGAGTCTTTGCTGTTTTGATCATCTCACCGCGTTGCTGTTCGTTGTAAACTAACGGGCGACCTTCACGCGGCAAGTCATCGACGAATGCCAACCCGCGATCATTGAATTGATGGACTTGATAATACACTGTCGCACCTGTTCGACCGATTGCCTGCGCAATGTCTTCCACCCGCTGGCCTTCTTGAAACATCAGAATGATTTGCGCACGCTCAACGGCTCGTTGTGGCGCAGTCCGTGATCGACTAATTTGGCGTAACTTGGCTTCTTCGCCTTCCTTGAAGGCACGCAGCGATAACTTCTTGGGCATCCCTCGTTCTTTCGTTTTCACCATCATACCCCATTTTAGATCATTTACCGGATACAGCACTAAGTGCTGTATCCGGTAAATGGTCAAAATAATGAAATCACAGAGTTCACAAGACAACTGACTCAAAATGCCTTGTTTCTTCCCATCTACCTTATCTTGTGGTCGCCCAACTCTTGATAGTTTGTTTGGAGACTTACAGGATGAAGCACTTAGTGCTGTATCCGGTAAATGGTCAAAATAATGATATCACAGAGTTCACAAGGCAATTGACTCAAAATGCCTTGTTTCTTCCCATCTACCTTATCTTATGATCACCCAACTCTCGATAGTTTGTTTGGAGACTTATAGGATGAAGCACTTAGCAAGTCGGCGTACCAAGAACACGGGCTGTCCCATCTGGAGGAGGTTTATTGCCTTCCAACGTCGCGGTGCGTACTTGAAGCCCCTTTTATCTTCCAGCCACATGCCCACATCCACATTGTCATCTGGTGGGATCAGGTTGAGATTATGCCAGTTGAGAGGAATATGCTCGAAGCGTGTCTGTTTTTCCAATCCTTCAATCTTGCCCAGATAGCGACGAATAGTTCAAGGTGTGACCCCAAGCCGCTTAGCAAACCACCCTTGTGCATAGATGCCCGGACGCCTTGCAATCAAAGCACGCTGCAAGCCTTTGCGATAAGCTGTATTGGACTTCAACTCATCTGGATACAGTTCATCACTTGGCGATGGTTTTACTTTAAGCCACCGATACAACTGTTCATGGGTAGGTAGGACAAAATGCTTGGCTGGTCTGCCTCGGTTATGCTGTTTGTTGGGCTTGTCGAATTTTGAACCTGCCTGTCCGCTATCAAAACATGGTTTTGATACCAAAGGCGATGCCTGTCTGTTTTGTGGACGCATAGGTTCAAAAATAGGTTGGTCATTGACGGTGAGTTTGAGTGCTGTCTGGACAGGCTTACGACTTAGCCCATAAGTTTCCTTCATCATCGTCACAGCCTCCGCTTCCGTAAAGGTCTGACCTTGCTGCCAATCTGCCATGTACAAACTATCTAAAACACGGGCGGTGGTTACTCTGGCGTTGCTGGACTTGCGCTTATCAGGTTGGGACTCTGGCGCAAGCAAGGCTTCTCGGACGGAGTTTGGTAAACCTGTCGGATAGATGGATGGAGTTGAGCGTTGGATGATGAAACTGCGGTAGCGAGTGTTCATAGCACTCTGGATGGTACGGTTGGCTTCCCGTAAACGAACTCCATATGCTTCCTGTTTCTGACCCAAGCGAGGTGGCTCAGTTGCATGAACGACTGCCAACGTGTCCACTATCTCAGCAAATGACCAACCACAGTCATGAGCGTACAGTGCTGTTTGAAACAAAGACCGATTACGCATCCGTGTGCCTTCAACCATGACTCGGTACAAGTTCAACAGTTGCGAAGCCGAGACCGAAAACCTGACATGGTGGTTGTCACTAGACACCACCATAAGCGCAGCTTCAAGCAATTCACTATCCATCGTGAGTTGGAAGCCCTCAAAGAACTGTATCATTCGATCAAGGTCATCGGGTTGTATGTTCAAGATGGTATGGTTGTGTTGCACCTGCCAATGGTATTCACCAACACGGGTGGGTGGTGGAACCACTTGCGAGCCTTCACCACGAACCTCTCCTGTGTTGAAAGCACGAGTTCTCACGTTATGATGAGATGCTAGACGATAATATCGGTGTGGCAATCCACGAGTGCCAGAGCGCACGGTAAAGGTTTGGGTCAACCCTTCAAGCTGGTCTTGAAACTGTGCATCTGCGGTGGGGTCGTCAAAGTCTACTACGACCAAGCCCAGACCCCAGACAATGCCGAGACCACCGTACTGCTCGTGCAAAAACCACTGTTCCAAATCATGCTCTCTAGGAGGCTGATGCACCAGTTGAGTCCACCCGTGTATAGCAGGACGTTTCGCAGCACTGATAGACGATGCTCTTGTACCAAGCAGCGGGACAGGGACGAGTTCTTGCTGGAGATAGTGCTATGCCTGCTGATAGAGTTGGTACTGATACTCGTCAGGCGGTGGTTTGGTATGAATAGGTACTGCCATTGTTCTGATTCCTTTCCTGCCAGACACGCAGGCTGAACAAGGGCACGAGTTGAAGCCATCCTATTTTTCATGTTAGAATATAGGATGAAAGAGACAGGGAGGCCGGAAACCTTCTGTCGAAACGTTCGCTTGTTCACGCAAGCGTATCTGAATGACACAGCCGTTTCTGCGAAAAACGGCTGTGTCATTTTTTTCGATATTTTCATCCTAACCCATAAGACCCTCGTCCACAAGCATAACCAAGTAAGAGACTTAAGTTAGATTATATGACAAGTCTGTCGAATTTTCCTCTCAAGATTTGAGACAAGAACCAACGATAGCCCGATTGCGCTTTGCTTCTCGCAGGAATGCACTCAGGAGACAGCACTTGTCATAGCGGAACAGTATCTTGGAATATGAGGCAAGTTGTGATTTCATAGAAACATGAGACCCATTTATGCAAGAACTATCACAGAAGAAGAACGCAAAACACTACAGACCGAGCTGAAATCCAGTCAGGGAGTGGGAGTGCGACGTAGCCCCATCATCTTGATGAGTGCTGATGAAGGCTTGAAAGCCCAAGCGATTGCCAAGCGTGTCGGCTATAGCGATGAGACTGTGCGTCAAGTCATTGAGTGTTTCAATGCAGAAGGGTTGTCTGCTATTTATCCCAAGTCGAATGCCCGCCACGATGACCAGAGGGCATTCAAAGACGCTGAACGAGAACAATTGCTTTCAATTGTTCATCAAAGTCCGCGAGATTTCGGCTGTGAGAGCAGTGTGTGGACACTATCCTTGCTGGCACAAGTGAGTTATCAAGAAGGCTTAACTGAGCGACTGGTGCATCGAGATACGATGAGTGAGACCTTGCGGCAGTTGGGTGTGAATTGGAAAAAAGCCAAGCGTCATATCCAAAGCCCAGATGAGCAGTACACGCGCAAAAAAAGCGACGCGACTGGCTGAAAGAACAAGCTCAAAAAGGCGAGGATTGGTGGCTGTTGGAAGAAGATGAAAGTTGGTTTCATCGTTTCATTCAACCTCATGCTTATGCTTGGTCGGACAGGCTCCATCCACTCAACCTCATGCAACGAGCCTTCAAGCGCACTACACCCGACAAGGCTGTGGCTTGTTTTGGAGCGTTGTGTCAAGAGAGTAAAGAAATTCTGATGGATTTTGCTCAAGGTTATCCCAATAGCGAACACATGTGGTTTGTGATTGTGCGCCTGCTACGGCAAGCCAAACGACGCGGCAAGACAGTCATGGTTTTGATTTGGGATAACGCCCCGTGGCATTGCTCTATGCGTATCCGCGAATGGATGCGCACTTACAACCAGCAGGCCAAACAAGAGGATGACGTGCGTTTATGGGTTCACTGGTTGCCGAAACGTAGTCCCTGGCTCAACCCGATTGACCCTTATTGGGGACATGCCAAGCGGCGCGTATGTGAACCATCCGGCGACTTGTCAGTGGCTGAACTGCGGCGACGCGTTCGCGCACAATTCAAGGCTTTAACTCTTGATGATTTACTCCAATTATCTGATCCGACATGACAACTGTTGCTATGACAGGATTATCTACTAGAATATGAGAAATATACATGGATTCCATAGGTTGATCTCATAATGATAACTCCTGAAGAGCTTGGCAGGCGTCTTAAAGTACGGCGAGAATATATGGGCATTTCGCAAGCAGAACTTGGAAGACGGGTTGGTAATCTCGATCAGAGCATAATTTCAGATTTGGAGCGGGGTCGGCGGCGTATGACAGTGATGGAGCTTCTCAAATTCGCGGAAGTCTTGGATGTACATGCTTTCAACTACTTTCTGATTGATACCCTCGTCCCAAATCCTGATTCCGAGCAACTGCCCACAACCAAAGAGCTTGAGATGACATTGCTCAATATATTCAGGCGATTACCAAACAACAATATCCGTATGGCAATTCTCAACCTGCTGCTGTCAATCGCACCGAATCCTGATGATTGATGGTGTTTGCTGATCAAATTGATTGTTTTTCGACATGGAAAATAACTATATATGATATGAAAGTGTAAGAATAGCCTAGAATCATGTGTTGAGAGCATAAGAATGTTGCGCTGTTTTTTCCTGTGTGCTAGATTTAACTTATCCGGCCTTTCTGTCGAATTATGTAGGAGTAAGCATGGAAATCCTTTTAGCACCAACATCCTGTGGGCAAATCGAAGAACGTGAGAACTGCGAATCTTGTGTCTTGTTCATAGGTTCAAATCAGGCGAACAAGAACAAACGACAGCTTCGCCTGAACACAACTATTCCTAGTATCGGAGGAATAGAATAGTGCCAACACGATATAAGTTTTCAGAAGGTAAGGTGCATGTTTTGGATGATGAAATCGTTCAAATGCCTGAACGTGACGTTGAAGCTGGTAAAACAGTTGTCTACTTCAAGGTCAAACCGATCAAGATGTTCGGAGGACATAGGCAAGTACGTGATAGCCCTAAAACTGCAACCTTGTCCCAGAGTGGGACTAAACGGAATCGTTTAACATAGTTCAACCAGACGAACTGTTTGATATTGACGATGGATTCAGCACCAGTTTCTCTCATTGTGAGTGTAACTGGTGCTTCTTTGTTTATGTCAAATTGAAAGGAGATAAAGTGTCAAAGAAAGCTCAGCGTCAGCGTAGAGGTCGAAACAAGCGTCTCAAATTTGCGATATATGCTCGTATTTCCAGTGAGGAACAGAACGAAAAGAGTTTAGAAGATCAAATCGCAATGTGTAAGGCTGAAGTAGCCAAACGAGGCGGTACTGTGGTTGCAGTGTATGAGGACAATGCCGAAAGTGGTTGGTCAATAAATCGAGCAGGATTCCAACAGATGCGTGCTGACGCAGAAAAAGGGAAGTATGGGGCACTCATGTTGTGGAAATTTGATCGATTAGGGCGGCATTTTGAAGACACAACAGCGATCAAGATGCTACTAAGGAAGCGCTATGGCATGGGGTTGTTTTGTGTACAAGGATTCAGTCAGGATGATGAAGACGACCCGATGCCCCAAATGATGGAGCGAATCCTTGCGATTTTCTCTGCTTTCTACTCCGATAACCTTAGTATGGATACGAAACGGGCGAAGTATCAGAAAGCACTGAAAGGTGAATTCAACGGAAGTAGACCTCCTTTTGGCTACGATCTTGTAACCAAGAAAGATATTGATGAAATCAAGAAAAATGGGGGAGATGATAGTGAGGGCCTCAAACCCGGACTCTATATAAATGAAACCGAAGCAGAGATCGTTCTTCAGGTATTTCAAATGTATGCAACAGGCAACTATTCTATGACGGATATTGCTGTTTGGATGAATTCAATTCCTTATGTCGCGGACAAGCCACTTGGCAAAAAACCATTCGGGCAGGATACGGTCAGAGACATGCTCAGGAACAAAACGTATACAGGACGAGTTTCATATGTTGAAACACACTATACAGAAGCTCTAGGCGTTGGAAAAAGTTATCGTGTAATCTGAAAGATTGGTTTGATGGGTTACATCAAGCAATTATCTCTGACGAATTATATGAGGCTGTTCAGCAAGTTCGTACCAAAAATCAAATGATGCGAGGGTCGCCCAAACGAGTTCATACATATGTCTGTAGGGGTAAGGTGTACTGTCTACACTGTATTCTTTCAGATAAAATCAGACCGGATGACGATAACTATGGAACGATGCGTCCACACTGGAACAACAAGTACGATAGAGGCGAGTATCGGTGCTTGGCACGAAGTCGTGGATACTCAGAATGCCCACAACCGTTGATTCATGAGAATGACCTTGATGCACAAGTTCTTGAAATCCTATCAAACTTGGAGATTCCTGAAGATGTTCAAGGGCGGATTACCTCATCAGTTAGCGCAAAGGAGAAAAATGCTCAGGCATTCAAGATGATTGCAGACATAGAAGAACGGCAGGCAATGTTGCGGCAGATGAATTTGGATGGTGACATGGATAGAAATGCGTTTAACGAAGACTATAGCGAACTTGAGAGTCGTAAAGCTGCATTAGTACCGTTTGAAGTTGACGACCTTGAAGAAGCAGAAGACCTTCTGACTAACTTCGTGGTCTATTGGGAAGAGTGCGAACATTTGTCGCCTGATCGAGAAATACGCAGAGCCAGACAAGCACTGATTGGCAAGATTGTAGACCGAATTTTCGTGTTGGATCACGATGTAGTAGCCATTTCACTACGGGGAGAATTTGGAGTGATACTAAGCAAGAAAACTACGTTAGGAGAGACAGTGAGACAGAAGATTAGGAATGAAATGAAAAAGGACGTGAGCCATTCTGATACTCACGTCCTGAACGGGAGCGACGGGATTTGAACCCGCGATCTCCACCTTGACAGGGTGGCATGTTAACCGCTACACCACGCCCCCAATGAATTGTGCCAAGAATAGCATGAACTCGGATCACTGTCAACGCTAACTTTGCGAATCAAGCCAGGAGTAATGAACGCACAAACCCAGCGAGAAAGGACAGATCGACCTCAGCGGATGGAAATGACGTCTTTGCATCGCCAATGACGAGTGTCGGAACAGGGTTAGTGGTATGTTTGCGGTTGCCGATTTCTTCAATGTTGCCGTGATCGCTGGTGACAATGACCACGCCTTTTTTATCAGCCCATGTATCCAGTATACCCTTCAGGACTCCATCAAAGGTTTCCAGTAGGTCAATCGCTTCGCTCAATGTGCCACGATGACCAATAAAGTCCGTTATCCAATGAGGAAAGAAGGTGAAATCGAATTGATGTGCAAGCTCAACCAATTTAACACCTGCTTCATAGGGAGTATACACAGGCATGACTTGAAATCCTAGATGTGTGCGCCAACTTTGGCCCGTCCAGTCGCCACTTAACCCACGTCCAGCCTTCAAATCTTCAGAGGTATAGAAAGAAACATCGGCTGTCTGGGCCGCATATTGATAGCTGGAAGGCAAGCGCTTGCCAGAGTGGATATGTTTGTGCCAATCAGGAGGATATGCCTCAAGTAAGGCAGCTGTTTTGCCGTGTTGGACAACATCCATGAACAGGTTGCTCCTGGCCAGCACATCACGAATAGCTTGATTCGGCCTGGGGCCATAGTGTTCGCCTATGTGTAGAGGCACATTGACACCTGTGAGGATGGTTGCCTGTCCAGTTGCGCTTTGGGGTCGTCCGTTGACGCCCAAACGAGCATCAGTTGGAACAAAGATCGCTCGTTCTGTTTGGTAGCGTCCAGTAGTGCTCAGCCAGCGCTGACCATCTGTTAGGGAATGCAGGGTGGGCAGATTAGCAGTCGCGAACGGGTTGGTCTCTAGATCATTCTTTCCCAGCCCGACACCATCCAAAAAGATCATAAGAACGTGCATCAATCTGCTTTCCTATTATCCGTGTTCCAGCATAATCGTTGATTCATGGCGCTTCAATAGCATATGAATCAGCATGGGCAGTTCAGCCATCCGCAGTGCGAAAGTCATGCCCAGGAAAACGACAGCACCGACACCAATCTTGATAGAGATGGTCACAATCGTCAGGGTTACCGAGGGTTGTTCAACCCCAGCAATGACAAAACCACGATCTATGAGGATGATTGATAGACCCATGAGTAAGCTAGCGATGAGGGTCTTGACGATGGTTGTGCCGATGACGTCCTCGTTTGCCCCCTGCCAGCGCTGACGTAAGATAATAACCAGGAAACCGACCTCAAACATAACCCCGAATGAGTTTGCAAGAGCCAGTGCCCCGACATTGCTGGCCTGGAAGTTCACATCCATTTCTGCTAAAGAGTGAAAATGATGGATGAAGAGACCACGGATTTGATTGAGTGCTTCAACGGTTTCAACATTGGTCAAGGCTAGGGCACCGGCCAGATTAATCGTCGCGCCGCCTAGAGCGGCCCATAACGGAGTCAGTGTATCTTTGTCGGCATAGAAACTGCGGGCAACCACTTCCAGTGCTGAATGGACGATCAAGCCCAAAGCGAAAAACTGCAACGTGGAATAAACCAACGTTGATGCGGATGAATCAAATGCGCCGCGCTCTAACAAGCTAATCACAGGCCGGCCCAGTACGATCAGCCCAACAGCAGAAGGGATGCTGGCAACCAGAATGAAGCGTAATGCGCCAGACATGGCCTCGCGCTTGCCATCCTCGTCACCGATTTCACTGAGCGCTGCCAGAGTAGGGAAGATGACGACGCCCATAGCCGTGCCGATAAGGGTTTGGGGAATCTGCATCAACCGCCAGCCCCAATCGAGTGCGCTGACTGACCCGGGTCCGAGCCGAGATGCGATGTTGTTCATCACCAGAAAGTTCAGGCTAAAAACACCTAAACCCGCCACACGCGGCAGCATCAAACGAATGACCTGCCACAAGACAGGATCACGAAAGCCAAATTCCCGAACCCATTTCGCTTTGTAACGGATTAAGCCTGGGCTCTGCACGCCAAGGTGCAGAGCAGCCCCGATCACTGCACCTATGGCAATGCCATGAACACCAAACGGCGGGATTAGGAAGATGACACCGAATAAGATACCCATATCAAACATGATGGGAGCCAGAGCAGGCAAGAGGAAATGATTGAAGCTTTGCAGGATGCCCATAACAATGCCACTGACCGAAAAGATCATGGTGCTGATGAGCAAGATGCGCATCAGTTCCACAGTTTGTTGTTGTTTGCTTGCATCAAATCCGGGTGCAATCACATTGTCAACCAACCAGGGTGCGGTAATGAATACGATCAAGCTGGTGCTAACGGTCACAATGAAGATGAAATTAAGCACATGACTGGCAATGCGCCAACCATTTTCGACATCATCATGGGCTAGATAACTGCTGAAGATGGGAATGAAGGCATGAGCCAGTGCGCCACCTGCAATCAAAGTAAACAGCAGTTCCGGTATACGATTGGCTGTAACAAAAGCATCCCATTCCGCCCCAACGCCGAAAATCTGTGCAATTATCACCGTCTGTCCCAGGCTGATGGCTTTTGCAACAGCAAACGCGACCATCACGATCAGTGTGGATCGGGCCAGATGGCGGTTGCGTTGCTGCATTTGTCTGGTATCTGTAGTCATGGATAGGGCCTTATGCCTTGAGACGGTCTAATGCAGTTTGAGCAGGATCGAACAGACGATTATGATTGAGTGCCTGGCGATAAGCGGACTGCGCCAGCGCGATTTCGCCTTGCGCTTCGTAAGCACGGCCTTGCCAATAGTATGTTTCTTCCACCCATTCACCGCCATTGCCGAGATTGGCTTCCACATAGCTCAAGATGTCGGTATAGCGTTCTACCTCAAAGTAGGCTTCATATGGCCCAAATTGGTACCATAACATGCGCCAGGGAACGCTTACTTCAATGGCACGATCAAAGGCGATGCTGGCAGCCTCATAGCTGCCGAGCATGGTCAATGATGTGCCCATATTAAACCAGGCATAAGCATCTTGTGGATTCGCCCGTGCTTCCTCTAGAGCGATATCATAGGCATGTTGGGCAGCCGAAAGTGGCCTTGCTCTGTCGTCCAGGAGTTGCATCAGATAATCTTCGCGGGAGGGTTCATAAACCACAATAAATGTTCGGTTGAAATCCCGCCAACCTGTATCCACTTCATCGTAAGTTTCGGTGATGATATCACGATCACCCAAGAAACTATCATATATAACGAATATGCCCTGGTTGTCATCGTAGCCCGCGATGGTCTGATAGTGACCGATCCAATCGTAGCCTTCAAACATGTGGCTACGTTCAATGATGACAGGGAACTCGTTGTAGACCAATGTGCGCAATAAATCAAGATCACCGCCGACCCGCCATAATGCATTGATGTCAGATTGCTCGTTAACGAACGCTACCAGTTCATGCGGACTGACGTTCTTATCTTCACGCTCTGGCTTGAGATAGGATGCAGCATATTCCTGCCCGCGTGTCCAGCCATAAAAGCTGAGTGCCATACTCACATTAGAGGGCCCACAGTTATTCCAGGTTTGACGATGATGTGTGATGCCGCCGAGCAGTGCTGATGATCCCCACGATTGCGTACTCACAAGTTGAGTCGAAAGAGGGGCAGACTGTGCGGTGGCCGTTGGTATAGGGGTCTCTGGTTCGGTGGTGGCTGCCGCTGTAACTTTGAGTGCGACCGCTTCAGTTGGCTCAAAGGTTGATGTGCTCGTCGGTGACGGTTCATCTGTTTCGGTTGCGCTGGGCAAATCAGGCAGATCAAGTGGATTGTTCAGTAGCGCATCTACAGCGCTTTGATCGACTGATGTCGCCGGAGCAAGTGTGTCGCCTGCACCGGGGCTAGGTGGGAGAAACACCTCCATGAAGGGGAGAAAATGCATAACATGCTGCTGGCGTGCGGGTTCCAGCACCTCTCGAAATACATAAATTCCGCCTATCGAGCCGATCATGCCCCCAATGAATAAGAAAATGACACCCCACAGCAGAAGCTTCGGTGGTGCTTTGAGTCTAGGCTCATAAGGGCGGAGATAATTGACAGCCCGCTGTGGTTGTGTATCATGCAGACTGGTAATTGGCTTATTAGGTTGTGTGTCGTCTAGGTTCATCATCATCGGGTCTCGTTAACATTATGGTGTTCTCACTTTATATCAAAAATATCACAAGGAACTCTACGATCAACCCATGATATACTGTCTCCAGGTCTTTGCTGAGGAATAGAACAGGGTGCAAAAATATCGTAATCAATTGATCGCTGGACTGGGTATCGCACTGGCGGTTTATGTTTTTATTCTGATTGTTGCTGATAGCAACGGGCAGTTTGATGCAGGTGTCGCTGAAGATCTGCGGCGATTTCCAGTCTGGTTATTTATACCGTTGATTCTGACTCAAGTGAGCGCGGGTTTCTTCCGTTTTCTGGAATGGCAATATTTTCTTGGTGTGATTAATGCCCGCGACAAGATCAGTGTGCAAGAGAGCGCCATCATTTTTACAGCCTCGTTTTCGTTTGTTGTCAGTCCGGGCAAACTGGCGGAGGTGTTGAAATCGGTTCTACTCAAGATGAAGACGGGCGTCCTGGTAGCGACCAGTGCGCCAATTGTGATCGCGGAACGGGTTGTGGATGGCATAGCAGTGATTGTCACTCTGATAATGACGCTGCTCATCGCCGGAAATATGCTCCAACTCGGGCCATATCGCGGTATGAGTGAGGGGATTGTGTATTCCTCGGCGTTTGTTTTGGTGGCTGGATTAATTGTCCTTCAGATTGCGCCGCTGGCTTACTTTTGCCTGGATATTCTGGGCAGATTGCCGCTTGTGGGTCGATTGCAAGAATCGCTGACGAGATTTTATGAGAGCAGCCGCGAGATTTTTAAGCTCAAACATGTCATATACACGACCGGGTTGGGTCTGGGGGTTTATTTATCGAGCACTATTGGTTTCGTGTTGGTTATGTGGGGATTTGGCCTTCAGGTTACCCCAACGCTGTTTGTACAGGCAGCATTTATTGTGGGGGTGGCATCTGCGATTGGGGCATTGAGCTTTGTGCCTAATGGAGCTGGAATCACCGAAATCTCAAATGCTGCCATGTTGATGGCTATCGTTGCGCCTTCCAACCCGGAGATGACGTTGGGTGTTGCAGCGACGACAGCACTGATTCAGGGTTTCTTCCATAAGTGGTTTCGGGTACTAGTGGGGATGGGCGTTGCGGTCATCTATCGTAAGCGACTGTTTACAACCGAACTTGAAAGCGAAATCCAAGACTTTGAGACGAAGGGCCGCAGCACAAATACCAGGCAGCATCCGCTTGTTTCGATGGATTAGGCATGTTTCAGTAGCTGAAATAACTGATTTTCCAGTTGTACCATGTCAACTGTAAAGTCGTTAAGGCGTGTCTTGCGGTTAAAAGGGACTGCCACTGTTTCCAGGATTTCCCCCGGACGTGAGCTCAGCGCTATGATGCGGTCTGACAGGACAACTGCTTCCCGAATATCATGGGTGACAAACAAAATTGTGTAGCCGAAGTGCTGCCAGATGTCGAGCAGCCATGTTTGCATCTCCATGCGGGTGAGGGCATCCAAGGCACCGAAGGGTTCATCAAGCAGGATGATGTCTGTCTCGATCATGAAGGTGCGCAGGAAGGCCGCCCGCTGCCGCATCCCACCCGAAAGCTGCGCTGGGAACGCATTCGCGAAGCCTTTCAGCCCAAAGAGGGGGAGTCGTTCTCTAGCGCGTTGCCGGGCGGCTCGAAGGGACTGCCTCTGGATTTCTGCGCCGAGAACGACATTGTTCAGCACTGTGCGCCAGGGAAAGAGTGTGTCAGCCTGGGGCATGTAACCCGTCCTACCCAACCTACTGGCAATTGGTTGTTGATTAAATAAGATCGTCCCGGTTGTTGGCTGAATTAGGCCTGCGATGATCTGGAGCAGTGTACTCTTGCCGCATCCACTGGGGCCTATCAAAGTGATAAACTCGCCTGACTCGATATGAAAGCTGATGTCTCGCACTACTTCGGTGTTGCCATAGGTGTGCCAAACATGTGCCAATTCAACTTTAGTCATCAAAAATGGGCATGGAGACCCCATCGAACCTTTGGTTCGCATGCCCTCTCCTTATCTGTCGCTTCCAAAAGGCTGGCGTCTCCTGACCGATGTGCTTCATCCGGGGGGCGCTAACTGCCTGGAAGAAAGTCGTTGGTGAAAGCGTTCTCGACCTCAATCGCCTCGGAAATAAGCTCATTGTCCAGCAGGAATTCGGTAAAGCCTTCCCAAATGTCCAATGATTGCTCACCCCATTGATCGGCATCTGCCTGGAATTGTCCGGCCAGCCATTCGGCGCTGGCATAAACCAGATCGGAATCGAGCTCAGGCACGGTTTCCAACAGGATGTCGGCTGCTTCTATAGCGTTCTCAATGGCATAGTTATAGCCGCGTGCGGTAGCATGAACAAACGCAGCGACGAGTTCTGGGTTTTCATCAATCAGCATTTGCGATGTGATAAGGATTGGTGTGTAGTAATCGGGGACACAATCAGCATAAGCCGTCAGCATCAGAACATCCAGTTCATCACCAGAGACCTCGGCAGCAAGACCCTGCCAGCCGTAGAAAATCCAGGCGAAATCGACCCGTTTGTGTTTCATTAACTCAATCGGATCAGCAAAGCCGACATCAACGTAGTTCGTCTCGTCCCAGGCGCTATCGTCGCATTCCAGAAGCAGTGAAAGGATTGCATTTTCCAGATCGGGCAGGCTAAATCCAGCATAATGAAGTGTTGCAAGGTCAGCAGGTGTTTCCAGTGTATGGTTTTCTGCTAAAGTTGCAAACCCGGATGTGTTATGTTGGATAATCGCCGCAACGGAAACGACTTCTGCGCCGCCCACAATTGCGCCTGTGGTGAATTCTTGAAAACCAATACCAAACGCGGCAATCCCTGTATCAACGGCTTGCTCAACAGAGAGATCGGCTGGCTCTAGGATCGATAGGTCAATGTTGGCCTCGTCAAAGTAACCCAGCGCCTCGGCGACATAGAAACCAATATGATTGGTATTAGGTGTCCAGTCGAGCAGCAGATTGACTGCCGTGCGTTGGTTCAGTCGTGGAACGTCATCCTGTGCGAGACTTCCACCAATAACTAAGACAGTAGCGAGAACAGATAAGATACGAAACATGGTAATTCCTCCCGGATGCCGCCAGCGCAGCATCACGTTTTCAACAATGGATACAAACAAAACCAAGACAGTAGTTACGGTTGAGATGACGATAACCGCCAGAAAAACCTGATCAGTATTAAACGAACGATAGGAGCGTTGTAGATACTTCCCTAGGCCATCACCACTGCCGACATACTCGCCAATGACTGTACCGATGACACTGTAGGTTGCGGCGAGTCGTAGCCCGCTGAAGAAGGCAGGCATAGCAGTGGGTAGGCGGACCTTCCACCAAATTTGCAATGAATTTGCGCCCATTGATCGCAACAGATTGACCTGCCCAGGTTCGACGCCCTGCAAACCATCCAAGGTGTTGATGGCAATGGCAAAATAACAAAACAGAATGACAACTACGATCTTCGGTCCTGGCCCAAACCCGAAGATTAGAATAAGCATGACAGCAATGGCGAAGGTAGGAATGGTTTGGGTAAAAACCAAAATGGGGTAGAGAATCAGCCGTACAAAGGGAACTAAATCCATTACCGCGGCCAGGAACAAACCGAAGACAATCGCAATCGCCAAGCCGCTGAGGGTCACTATGAGCGTGTTGGGCACATACACTGTTCGTATAATCTCGCCATGTGTCTCCCAGGCGGCAACGATCGCGTTGGGCGAAGGCAGCAAGCCGTCCAGATCACTTTGACTGTTCCAATCACGTACTAGCATGAGGATGCCGACGGTACAGAATCCAATCAGCAGCGCGAAAGCAAATGTGAGGATGAAGACTCTGGCTGTGCGATAGGCTTTCATCTATATTTCGCTAATTTGAGCCATCAATCGAGGAATCAGAAATCCTAATCAGCGTGACGGCTTTGGCTGCTGCTAAGCAATCGTCGAGTGCGCCTTCCATAACCTCAATTGCCTGATCTACAATAGGGTAGGCATTGTTGATCAATGGTAAGACCTGGATACTCGCGGTCACAAGACGCGAATCAATCATACGTTGTCCTTTCGATGCTGTTGTAGAGGTATAAAAAGTGTGGGGCAGACCATCATGTTTGCTTCCTACGCCAGCATTATCTGGGTCAGGTTCTAGGGTCGGTATCTTCGGATACCCTCTCAGCCTGGCACATCCAAGCTCCCCTGAATAGATTGACAATAGTTTATATCACTCAGTTCATGCTGTCAAAGAGGAGTTTGGCAGTTTCAGTCAGAATGGATCGACCTGTCGCTCGCACTGTGTCAAGATCTGGTTCGTTCTCGATCACTAGTGCCAGAGCAATCCCGTCACCTTCTTCCGACCTGGCGAAACCCACAAACCAGCCATATGAGCCATCGCCCGAAAAGGCCAGTGCGGTGTATCCGCCGAAGGTCAAGTTATCTTCTTGGTCGAACCGGATTATGGCCTGAAGATCGCGTGCTTTGCGATTTGTCGTGATGGGAATGGAACTCGGAACATGTTCGATCTCGGTCCATTCATTGTCAGTAGGGGCGCTGGTTGAAAGGAGGATATGAGGTTGGGGAGCGTTGCCATTGTTGATGATAGAGGCAGTAATGGCTGCCATATGTATGGGGGTGATGGTGATGTTGCCTTGTCCCAATGCAGCACTCAGATCAAAGAGTGTTTCTCCTGTAGTGTCTGTATCGGCTTCAGGTCCGGGGATGAATCCTGGTAGTTCAACTTGCGCTTTGAATTGGAAGAGGTCGTACAGCATTTCTATCCGTTCCAGGCCTATAGTTTCGATCATCTGTAGAAACGGAGCCGGACAACCATAATGAAAGGCTTGTTCCACAGTGAGTGTTGACTGTGGAGGGGCTGTCATGCATTCAAGCAGGAGATCGTCGATCTGCAGAGGCTGATGGGCATTTTCAGACATAGTATCCAAAGGGTAGTCTTCGATGAGCGTGATCATCAGTAGAAAAAGATAAGCTAAACCACCCGGTTGATAATTGCCTTGCAGTGCCCGGTTAAAAAAGGGATTGCCATCGGCTTCAACCAGATTGTTCCATTCGGAATCGAGCGTGTTTGGATCATAGTCTGGCAGGCTAAGCATCCCCAACACAGATTCATCAGGTAACGAGAGGATAATAGCAGCCCCTTGTTGATTCGCCATCTCAGCCGCCAGGATGGCTTGAATCCGCAAGTCTAAACTGATGCGAATATTGCCGCCTTGCCTCGGAACATGGAGCACGTTTTCGTTGACATAACGTTGGAGTGATCTATCCGCGTTGTTACCACTTAAAGTGGCATCAAAGGCAGCTTCTGCACCCCCTGTACCGTAGCGTAGACTATAGTAGCCCAGTGCGCTGTACGCCGAAGGCTCTGGATAGATGCGTTGCATGTGGTTGTTCTCAAGTTGTTTTGAGGTTGCCAGAACGTGTTGCCATCGGTCAACAATATCACCGCGCTGGATGGCAGCCTGGGCTTCAAACAGACGGGGGTTGTCGTCGCGCTGGAGGATGCGCTCTGGGCCTGAGATTGCCCAATATACACTGACAAATACGATGAGCGTTAGCGCAATCAGGCTGCCTATCACCAGCCGCTTGACCTCTTGTGCCACCTGCATCAGTGGGCTTCCTGTGAATTGGAGAGACGCAGTAGCAGGCCCATGATGATGAAGCTAATTAAGAGTGAGCTTCCGCCATAGCTGACAAAGGGCAGGGTGACACCTGTTAAGGGGAGCAGTCGGATGACACCGCCCATAATCATGATACTCTGGGTACCAATTAGCATACTAAGACTGATGCCCATGAGCGAGTAAAAAAGATTACCAGATTGATTGGTGGCAATCCGCATCCCACGAATCATGATGAGCGAGAAGCAGATCACAATCACAATGACACCCAATAAGCCCCATTCTTCTGCCAATGCCGCAAACACAAAGTCGGAATGCACAACCGGGATGAATACGGGTAAGCCTTGACCGATTCCTTGACCAAAGATGCCACCTGCTGCAACAGCTTGTAAGCTTTGAACAATCTGATAAGCCCGTCCATCGGCTTCGGGCCAGGGATTGATCCAGATATCGACGCGTAACGCCACCACAGAGAAAAGAAAGTAGGCCAGGATTCCCGCGAGAATTGTTAAGATGAGGCCGCCTGCCAGGATGGGCCAGTAGCCGCTGGCAACATACAGTAAAATCAGGAAGATCATGAAAAATAAGAAGGCTGTACCAAGGTCACGCTGCCAGACCAGAATGACCATACACAATCCCCACATGAGTAACATGGGGCCAAAGACCCGTGGCGAAAGATTCAGAAAACGGGCGTCGTTGATCATCCCTTCTACCCGAAGGGATGGGTATTGCTCTGCCAGATAGCTTGATAGAAAGGCAGCGAGGATGATTTTTAACAACTCACTCGGTTGGAAGTATACCCCACCAACGCCAAGCCATAACTGCGGGGCTGCTGCATCACCCGTTGGATTTGTGCCAAGTAAGATGGTACTCGTTAGAAGGATGATGCCGCTGAACAACCAGAGGTAGCGGTAATTGCGCAGCCAGATCAGAATACGTTTATCCACAGCGACAAATAGCATAACCGTAACCGATATGGGTAACCAGATCATTTGTCGTTGGCCGAACTGCGGAGTGAGCCGCGTGATGATGACCAACCCCCACCCACTCAGGAACATAACAATCGGAAACAGAAGATAATCTCTCTCATGGAGGTAGATGTTCAAGGTGCTATGGCCAACGACTGCACACAACGTCCAACTAACACACAAAAGTAAATGAGTCATCCATCGCTCCGGTTCCAGGAGGGTTAAAGCAGTCGCATTGACCAGTAGGAAGCACCACCCCACGATAAGCAACATCCGTCCGGCACGCCAACCAGACAGCCTGACCGTTGGGATTTCATCAGTCGTTGTGTCAATCTGAATGTTAGGGATTGAGGTATTTGCCGACAATGGGTTCGAGTTTTTCTTTCATCTGGCTTGACATGGCGTTTGGAGCAGTGATGATGGCGGCTGCCAGGGCATTGTGACAGGGATAGTTTGTCTCCTCATCAAGTTGTTCAACGGCAATTGCAATCGCTTGCTGAATGATCTTGAGATTGGTGGCGACACGCTGCATGACCATATCTGCAGTCACGGTTTCCACGTCGATATGCCAGACATCATAATCAGTAACATGTGAAATGGAAGCATAAGCGATTTCAGCTTCGCGAGCGAGAAAGGCTTCTGGCGCGGTGGTCATACCGATGATACTCAAGCCCAATTGACGGTAAACATGACTTTCGGCCCTGGTGCTAAAGCGTGGCCCTTCGATAACGACCAATGTCCCGTCATCATGAACCATTGCGTCTGTCTGTACAAGCGCATCTTTCAAGAGATGACGCAATGGTTCACAAAATGGATCTGCCACCGACACATGGGCGATCAACCCGTCATCAAAAAAGGTTCGGCCTCCGCGTTCGCCTTTGGTGTTGTCATAAATCTGATCGGGAACCACCATGTGCCCAGGTACAATTTCCTCCTGGAGAGAACCACAAGCGCTGACACAGATGATAAAACGCACACCCAATGTCTTGAGCGCGTAGATGTTGGCGGCATAGGGCACAGTACTGGGGTTATAGACATGGCCTGCGCCGTGCCGGGCGAGGAATGCTACACGCTTGCCGGATAAAGTGCCGATCATGATGTCTGAACTGGGTTGGCCGAACGGCGTGTTGACCCTGATAGCGGTGGTGGCGGTGATCTGGCGCATATTGTAGAGCCCGGAACCGCCAATGACAGCGATCTTTGCTTGTGTTGACATAATGCCTTACCTTATGACATTCGTAGAAACGTATCAGGATAATCCAGAACGATGAAATCCGCATCTAGGTAGAAGGTCGTTTTATAGCCTGAGTGCAGGTTCTCATAGCCATAAAAGCTGCTATTTAGTGTCGATTCCAGACAGGTATATCGCTGCTGTACCGGGTAGAATTCGAGTGTGTCGAAGTCTAGATACGCACACTTGATCTCCCCTTCTTCCCCAGGCTGCAAACCCAGTTGGAGAATTGCGAGGGTGTTGGTAAAGGGTGTTAACGACAAATCCACGCAAGTACAGCCAGCAAGATCGGCCTTTGTCTCATAGCCATGTGACCATTGTCCCTCATCTGAGATAAAATAGCGAAACTGCTCTTGTGTCTCCCCAACCCAATCGAGTTCTAGGTAGGTGAGGTAGTAGTTAGCGTCACATGAAAGGCGGTAGCTCAAGCTGAAGGGTAAGCCGTTGATGCCCGTAATACAACTGCTGTGGGCAAATAAGCCATCTGTATCGAATTTGATATGAAGATGTTCCAGTCCGGGCCCATCCCAGGCTTGCCATGCAATTTGTCGGTCTTTGGTTTCAATCATCACGAGCCAATGCACCATCAAGTCAATAATAGTATAGCGACGATTGCCATTTAGTGCTCAAGTCGCAACCGTAAGCGCCGTGTTCCTATACCAATCACATCACCATCGGTCATGACAACAGGCGACACAATCGGGATTTCGTTGAGCATCGTTCCATTCCGGCTATTTCGATCCTCCAGCCACCACTGACCATTCCGCAGGACAACCTGGGCATGTTCCGCACTTGTGGTGGTGTCTTTGATAACGATGTTGTTGGTTGGAGAACGTCCGATACAGGTTAGCGGGAGCAGCGGATAACTCTCGCCGATTGCAACAAATTCGCCATCAACTTGTTGCAGATCAATGAGCTGCCCATGACTCTGCCGACTATGGCTCAATCGAGAGACGACCATGCGGTAGTCTTTCCAGATGATGTAAAAGATTGCGCCTAGAAAACTCAGCAGCAACGATGCGGATGCAACCCGTAATATGAACAAAATGACTTCCATGCGCATAATTAAAGTGGATCCATCGATTCGGTGAAGTCACCCTCGGTTTCACTATCCTGAGCATAGATGATGATTGTGTGTCCCATCTGAATCACGTCGCCTGTTTGGAGGCGGTGTTCTTTGACCTGAACGCCATTGACATACGTTCCCGACTGACTGTTAACATCAAACAGCATATAGATGCCATCACGAAGTCGTAGCTGGATGTGATGCCGCGAGACGTAAGGATCGTCGAGTACGATGTCATTCTGACGGTTGCGCCCGATGTTGATCATCGTCTTGGATAGTTCGATGTGGTGTGTCTCATTAATGATGAGTTGTGGGTTGGAAGGTTTCCTAATTTGTGGGATGTTGACAGATTCCATTGCGGTTGTGCTGTGGGCCTGGTTGCTGCTGTGGGTGGCGACGACAACGAGGTCGCTATCTTCTAAGTCGTTATCCGCCAAAATCTTAATCTGCGGTGCGCTATTGAGCTGATACCCACCTTGCCCTGCCAATTCGACTAGATGCTCAGCGAGAACTGTCGTAAGATTGGGGTATTGTATGAGCAGGGCAGTCTGTACTTTAGGTGAAGCGAACAACGAATACAAATCCGGTGCAACCGGGCGTGGATCACTGCCGCTGGCAGGTTGTACATTATCTTCCATAGCCCGCACCAGCCGCAGCGCTGCGTCTTGGGCGCTGAACTGTTTGCCAAATAAGGACGCGAACACGCCCTCAATGACTTGTTCCAGGTGTGCCTCTAGCCTTGCAATGTACTTTTGTCTCATCGCTGGCATTATATCTTAAGCAGGTCAGCATCTCAAAGTCTATTCGCGGGATCGGAATTGCCAAGCTGGATCGGTCGGTACATGATCTGGCCAGATGTCAGATGTTTCAAAACTGTCGGATTTACTATCGCGCAGTTCGTTGATCCATTCATTTAGGGCGTCAAGCTGCTGCGATTCAACGGTTGCCTCGTCAGCATCCCGTTCTTCACGCGCCCGTACCTGCACAACATGATAACCAAATTGTGATTGAACTGGCCCGACAATTTCGCCTGTTGGCGCTTCCCGAATGGCATTGGCAAACTCCTCTACATAGTTTGAGAGGGCCGCCCAGCCGAGTTCGCCGCCGTTGCTGGATGTACCGTCTGTACCTTTTGCTTGAGCCAGGGCTGCGAACGACTCACCCATATTTAAGGCGTCAATGATGTCCAATGCTTCTTCTTCTGTTTCGACCAGAATGTGCCGCGAGCTAACCCAAGTCTCGGTGTTGCCACCCTCGATCACTTCTTCCAGCAGCTTTTCTTTGAGAACTTGGACTTCAAAAAATGCGCGTACTTCATCTTCGTTGTAGCCTGCTTCACGTTTGGTCAGGCTCAAGAAGTCGTCACGTGTATTGTCGAAAGACTCGGTGCGCTCTTCTGCTGACCTTGTGGGTTCAGGAGGCAGAGTCGGGAATAGGGTCGGTGTGATGGTCGGTTCAACTTCGGGTGTATTGGTTTGTGTCGGCTCTAGTGATGGCGTCGGTGAAACCAGTGGGGTCGGTGTGGTGGTCGGTTCCTCTGTCGGCTCTTCGGTTACTTCGGCGGCAAGATTGGCAACGAATTCACGATCAAAGCTGAACAGTTCCTCGATTTTTTGATTGATTTCCTCAGCCGAGGTTGTAATACCCTGCTCAGCAGCTGCCACACGGATTAGCTCATCGTTAATCATGTCATTCAGCACGCGCAGCCCCATCTGATCCGGGATGTTCAGCTCATCCCAATATGTGCGGTAAGGCTCCAAACTGATAGTGCGGTTGGCAGCATCCTCAAACGAAAGGTCGAATTCTTCCATGTTGTCGTTGATGGCTGTGCTGATGCGTTCTATGTTGATGAGTCTCTCGAAGCGCACACGATCTACATATTCAGCTACCGAAATGTTGTCGTCATTGACCGATGCAACAGTGCGGCCTGGGTTGATGAGTTGATCAATCACAAAGGCGACCAAGACGATCATGGCAACAACAGCAAGAGCGGCTCCTGTTGCCCAGATGATGTATTTCTGGATTTCTGTTTCCCGTTCGGCACGCGATTTGTATCCCCGTAACGGACGATCGGCTCTCGTTTCTTCGGGTGTAACCTCGGCTTGCCGTTGAGCACGTTGTGACTTAGGAAGTCCCGTTGTCTGGCGTCTTTTTGCCATAAGATCATCTGCTCCTGTGTTGAGCTTAGTCGCCTGACATCACAAAGGGTAGAAGGGCCAGATGGCGGGCACGCTTGATCTCGCGTGCCAGTTCCCGCTGACACCGTGAGCAGTTTCCAGTCTGGCGGCGTGGCTTAATTTTGCCCGTTTCGGAAATATAGCGCTTTAAGGTGTCGATGTCTTTGTAGTCGAAACATTTGCCTTCAGGACAATAGGTTCCCCGGCGCAAGTTACCCCCACGACGACGGCGCGGTGGTCTGGGACGATCCGAACGTTGCCGTCTTTCTCTGTTAGCTGAGTCTTCACTCATGTTGACTATCTCCTAATTCAGCATATAGGTAGCTAAAAGGCGTAATCTCCACTATCGTGTTCTTCGTCTTCATAGCCATAATCTGCCTCCTGCTGGCGGCGTTCACCCAGCAGGATCATCTCGTTGGCAACAAGCTCGGTACGAAAATGCTTCTTGCCATTTTCATCTTCCCATCCGCGTGTCTGCAAGCGCCCTTCAACATAAACCTGTTGGCTTTTTGCCAGGTACGATTTGCAGATTTCAGCCAGGTTGCCCCAGGCCACGACGTTGAACCACTCGGTCTCTTCGTGACGTTCTCCTTCGGCAGATGTCCAGGTACGGGTCGTAGCAACACTGAAGCTCGTCACAGGACGGCCACTGGGGGTGTAGCGCATCTCCGGCTCTCGTCCCACATTCCCAATAATCATGACTTTGTTCAAGTCACGTCCCATTGTGGTTTCCTCTCTAGCTGTCTGGACGGACAATAAGATAGCGCAGTACATCTGCGGACAGTTTGAGATTGCGTTCGAGTTCTTCAAGGTGGTTCGTGTCAATGTCGGCTTCCATCAACACATAATAGCCCTCACGCTGCGAGTCGATTTCGTAGGCGAGTTTGCGGCGCCCCCAATGATCGACTTTGGTGATGGTGCCCAACTCATCTTCTTCAACCCACTGATGAATCTGCTCAATCGATTCACGCATGACTTCTTCATTAGGGTCCGTACGCACAACAAACATTAATTCATATGGTCTTTTCATGGTGGGTTCTATCCTTCCCTTGGATATAGCCCCGGCTGCGTGCTAGCACACCAGATCGAAGCGGAAAGTTAATTAGATCATGCAATCTTACTCGAGTTACGATTGTTTGACAACCGTCGATTCGTGGCGTTCCAGCGCCAGGCGTGATGTCGCCAGACAGAGAGTGATGGTGAGCCAGAAGAGCATGATTGGGCCTTGATATTCTAGCCGGAAGAAATAGAGATCGGCTCCTGCATTGACCAATGCTGCGACCAATGCCGCATGAAAACCAAGATGAATAGTGTCGAGCTCATCGTCGTGTTTGGCGAAACGCCACATGCGAATGCCATAGAGCAAGACACCCATGATTGTCGTGAGGTAGATGGCAACACCGATTAAGCCAATTTGGTTTGCCATGATGAGATACATACTAGCAACATCGGTGTAGATGTCGATGTCGGGTGTGCCCGTGAAACCCACACCAAACACAGGATAGCGTTGGATTAACCGTAGCGAATCACTGTATTCGCCGATTCGCATTTGTGTTGCCAGGTCAGACCCCGTGAAGGCTTCGGCAAAGCGTTCGACATAAGTCTGAGACTGGGGGAATAGCAGAAGGACGGATGATCCGACGAGCATCAGTGGGATAAAGCGGCGATAACGCACGATGGTGATGATGCCGATGGCTACGACCAATGCCAGTGCGGAGGCTCTTGAGAAGGTGAGTACGAGTGCCAGAAAGACCACGCCCATGATAGCGAGGGTCAGCCAACGATAGCGCACAACAGGCTTCTTGGCGAATAGCTGAGGTGCAATCATCGTGGCGGTAATTGCCAACAAGCCACCGAGGGAGTTCGGGTCAATCCATGTGCCGATGGCACGCTCTGGTTGGCTGGCGTCAGACTCGATGTAACGGATAACGCCAGCAGACGGGTAGCCGATACGTGATAACTGGCTGAGTAGTGTCTCGGCGGTGGCGTCTGGCAACGCATAGAGGCCAATGCTGATGAGTGCCTGTAGGCCAACGAGGATGATGACAATCAATACCAGCCGACGAAGTGTAGTCGGATCACGCAGGAGGTCACTGATGATGAATACCAGACTAAGTGTGAGCAGTGTCTCCGCAAATTGGCGAGCAATTTGTGCTGTGACTGCACCGTAACGTAAACCCAACACAAAAGCCAGAATCAACCAGCCGATATAAATGGTCAGCAGAAAGTGAACAGGGGTAAACCGAAGGGACCGACGCCGGCGTTTCATCCACTGGAGTAGATAAATCAACAGGAAGCCGCCAATGGCTGTGTCGAGTAAGGTTGGTATGAAGCCAATGGAGAAGGGGAATGTACCAAAGGGTAACAAGATCATGATGGCGATAATACTGTATAACGCCACCTGAACATCTGTCAGGACATACAAACCGACCAACAAACCCAGGATTGCGCCGGTTGTCATCAGTGGGCCAACCAGTATCAGCGCCAAACCGAGGCCACCGCCAATCAGACCGATGGCAGTACCGATCACCAGCGCATAAACACGCCTATCAAGTTGAGTCAGCCAATTCTGAAGTTCATTTGGCTGGTGTACTTGCATTCGATTTCCTGTACAGCCACAACACCAACAGTATACTGATTCCCAGCCAAGTGAACAGACTGATCGCTGCGCCGAGTTTGAACGACATTGGATCGTAGATTAGATGTATATTGTGTTTGCCCGCAGGCAGCGGCAGCGCTGATAACCCCCCATAGGCTCGGATCATGGGAATATCCTGCTCATTCACACTTGCCTCCCAGCCTGGAGCATCGACGAGTGAGAGTGATAACAAGGCGTTGGCCTGGGTATCGGCAATGATCTGGATGGATTCTGGGGTGTACTCGACGATGGTTATATCAGTATTGGATGCAGGTTGATCTTGGACCATAAAGCCTGGTTGCTCATGTAAGATGAGGGTGTTTCGGGCGTCAAATTCGGGGGTTGCTAGCAGGGCCTGTGCAAACTCGTCACTATCCACGACAGCATAGTCAAACATCAGTTGTGCAAAGGGACGTGGATCACTGAGGCGATGCAAGTTCAGGATTGTGTCATCAGGATAATCACGCCCAATCAATTCACTTTCGACAGGGAGCACTTCCCAGTCGGTGAAAACATAGCGCACAGCGAACAGTTCCCAGGCAACTTCGGATGGGAGTTTGCGCTGGATGATGGCATGGGGGCCATCCAGAAAGAGGGGACTGATTCCACGAATGTCTTCGACTTGATACAGACTGCCTGTATTCCCGTTCCCATATACTCCAATGCGTCCGTCGACTAAGCCGCCATCCACCCGATAGGGTATATCAGCATCAGCTTTGACCCGCTGTACCAGTTCCGGTTCCTGCATGATGGCCTGGTCACTAGCAGGTATAGACACATAATTGTCCTTGTCCATGTTGACTGTGAACAGTTCAAACGTGACAAGTAGCACCAATAGAACATTGCGCCATTGGTCCGCCTGACTGAGCAGGATGAATGCACCAACAACCCCTGTACTGAGTGTAGAGGCAGTCAGCAGTTGGGAATAAGTTTCGGGCGTATCCAATGAAATGACCAACGTCATAATGGTGATTGTCAGACATGCAGCAAATAGTGAGGCCAATCCCTGTATCCATCGCTGGGATAACCCGCCGAGTTCATTCCAATAGATCACACCGAAGGCAGCCAGAATGCTGAGTGAATTTACCACCAGATAGGCGGCCCGTTCCTGCCCTCGGAAGTAACGCAATCCAGGCAAAATATTGTAGAGCGCATGAAAAACGACGCTGTTCCCGCCGAGACTAAAGGTGAAGGCCACGATGGCAACGGCTACCCAAAATTTACGTTCTGCACCCTTACCCTGTGTTCCCATTACCACTAGAATCAAGCCGCTAACCCCAATAAATAGAGGCGACCAGATCGTCAGGACACCCGGCAATATGAACTGTAGAATGTCCTGAATCGGGAACCCGTTAGATTTGGCATTAAACCCAAAGTCAGTACGCATCGAGTGGCTGAGATATTCTAAACCGGGTAGCAATTGCACTGCGGACACACCAAAAGATACAATTGCCACTATCACTATGCTCAAGATGATGCTGCCTAGGCTATGTTTACTAGTACGAAATACAATATGGGCTGTGACGAGATAGGTGGCGAACCAACTAGTTTGTGGATGCCCTGCCAACCAGGATAACCCTAAAGCAAATCCTGCCACGACCAGCCAGCGGAAACGGATTTGATCGCTGCGTGTGGCTTCTAGCACCCCCAGTAAACACAATGGCAGCCAGATTCCAGCTTCGAGCAAGGCGACCTGGAAGACGGGATAGCTAGCAAGATAACCGCCATAGCCAGCAATAATGGCAGCAACCGTGCTTGCCCATTGACTAGCCTGATGTTTGATTGTCAGGCGACGGACAAAAGCATAGACAAAGTAGGTATAAACCAGGACATGCAGAATGACTTCCATCTGTAAGCTGTTGTATGTCCAGCCACCAGAAAGATGACTGAGGGTGATAGTGGCCAGGCGCGGGGGATAGAATACGGCTGCTTGTGGATCACCGATGAAAGGGAGGCCCCCGTTGTTGTATGGGTTCCACAACGGAATTTGCCCCGACGCAAAACGTTCGTATTGATAAGCTCCAAACGTTACAAACTGACTGGCGAAGTCGCTGTGTTTGACCGACGTTTGATCTAGGGCTACAGGGGTGATAAGGCGCCAAAAAAAGAGTACCCACAGCGCGGTCAATAGCATCAATGCCCGCAAGTCATGGTTAGAAAGCAGATCACGCAGCCGAGTCATGAGCCCCGAACAGCCTCGAACAGGGTGATATAGTCTGCTGCGATTTGTTCCCAACGGAAATGATCGCTGAGTGCTTTTGCACCAGACTTAAGCTTCTGTCTCAGTGTGTTATCAGACATGATTCGCTTAATCTGTGCGATCAATGCTGCAACATCGGCTGAAGGAACGAGCAGCATGTTTTGTTCGTGTCGAAATTCTGGTATAGGAACTGTTGGTGCCGTGGTGACGATGGCACAACCGTGTTGAATCGCCGCCATCAGGCTGCCACGCCGGAACGATGCACCATCCCGAAAAGGCAAGACAATGCCATCACTGAGCTGTAAATAGGCCGAGACTTCTGCCTCTTCAACAAAACCTGTCCAATAAATCGAGTCACTCACGTTCAATCGACAAATTGTAGCATCTACCGTCTCAGCATAAGTCACATTGGATTGATCGCTGGTTCCAGTTCGTCCACCAACCATGATGAGTTTGACGTTTGGTTGAAGTTGTGCCATCGCCTCAAGTAGCGTCTCAATTCCTTTGGAATGATTGAGAAAGCCAAAATGCACGATGACAAAATCGTCGCTGGCGACACCGATCTTGTGTCGCAGGGCATCCATGATGCTGTCATCAGCGTGAATATCGGAGATGTTGCTCCCAATCGGAAACAGACGTGCATTTGTGAGATGTTTGAGGCGTTCATAGTCTTCATGATTGGTAGTGATTGTGCCGGATGAACCGCGTGCCAGATGCATGACAATCCAATCACGGAGGGGGCCTGCTTTGGGAAACAGATAAGGATAGAGTAGATCGTGAAAGGTTGTAATCACAGGTAAATGCCGCAAGACATTTGGCAGAAAGTGAATCCAGGGTGACATGCTGTAAGCAGCTGTCTCAAATTGAAGACTAACGACATCCAAACCGCATTGTCTTGCCCATTGTCTTGCTCTAAACAGACTTGATAGTCTCCAACCACATCCCACCGATGTAAGCTGGATGCGACTATCAGGTTCATGGGTGGTGTTTGTACTAAGGACGTGAATGGTATGCCCAAGGTTGCCCAAAGTCTGCGCGAGTATCTGGGTGTATGCGCCCACCCCGCCCTGCATGGGTGGGTACTCCCCGGTGATAATCCCAATTCGCATCAACTCACCCTGAAGCCAGAACGAAGTACCTGGACATACGCTTTAATTCGTGCCCAGCGCATGGCGGGCTGGCTGCCGAGTAAGCTTTTCGAGGTCTCCAGGACAATCTGCCAGACGTAGTTCATCAGCAAGAACAGGCGCAAGATAAAGGCGACGCGAGTGCCATGATACGTGTTGAAATAGCGGAGTTTGCTTTCCTGGAAATAGATGTGCTTGTTGGCGACGACCTGCTGCGTGCTTTTGCCGCCATGATGAATAATCTGCGCAGTACATAAAAAGACGACACGCCAGCCCATGAGTTTAGCCCGTTTGCAGAAATCAAGTTCCTCGGAAAACATAACATAATCAGTATCCAGACCGCCGATTTGTTCGTAGACTTCGCGCCGCAGTATCAATGCTGATCCCTGCACCCAATCAACATCAACGGTGGATAGAAGTGGTTTGTCGTTAACATAATATTCATCCAACAAGGCTTGGGGCGCAAACGACTGTAACCAAGTGCTTTCAAAAAATGCCAGGGCCACTGTCGGGAAGCGCCGCCGAGTCGATTGTGTTGTCCCGTCTGTATTGAACGTATATGGCCCGACAATGCCAACATCTGGATGTTGGTCCAGATAGTTGACCATGACTTCCAATGCGTTGCCCAGAACCAGGGTGTCTGGATTGAGCAAAAACAAGTGGCGCCCTTGGGCTGCTTTCAGGCCCATGTTGTTGCCACGGGTGAACCCGGCGTTTTCGTTCTGGACGATCAAGTTGACCTGTGGGAACTGCGTTTGAGTCATCTCGACGGTGTGATCGCTGCTGGCTGAATCAACAACGATGACTTCTACTTCAAGTGACTTGGCACTGGTCTGGTAAATGCTTTCCAGGCACGCCTGCAAGTCGTCCGCCACGTTCCAACTGATGATGATGATTGATAAGTCCATAGCTCAATCCATCAAGCTGAACAGTACGTTGGCGTTGGTGGTTGTTATCCTATCCATCTCATTATCGGATATGGATTGGATAGCAGCCAATCGTTCCACAATGTAGGGGATATAAGCGGGTTCATTGCGTTTACCCCGATACGGCACAGGGGTGAGGAAAGGGCCGTCCGTTTCCACCAGGATTCGATCTTGCGGTATTGTACCCACGATGCGCCGCAGGTCATTGGCTTTCTTGAATGTGATGGGGCCAGTGAAACCCAAGTAGAAGCCGAGGGCAAGGGCACGTTGAGCAATCTCCTCAGAAGCAGAAAAGGAATGCAAAACACCTGGACGATCTACTAAAGTGGGAGGTAGTGTCGTGACCCAGCTTGCTAGTATGCCGAGTACGTCTTCACTCGCATCCCGATTGTGAATAATAACCGGGAGTTCAAGCTTTGCTGCCAGCTCGAGTTGCGCTTCAAATGCTTGTTTCTGAATAGCCTTTGGGCTTTTATCCCAATAGTAATCCAGACCAATTTCACCTACAGCGATCACCTTGTCATACTCAGAAAATGCTCCTAATCGACCGAGCATGGCTTCATTGAAATTGGCGGTGTTGTTGGGATGAATGCCTACCCCACAGTAGATGCCAGGATGTTTCTCCGTTAAGGCAATCGCTTGCTTAGATGAATCAATATCGACACCGGGGACGATGATATGGTCTACGCCTGCTGCCGCGGCCCGCTTGACTACTGTATCCCTGTCTTCATCATAATAATCAAAATTGAGATGGCAGTGTGTGTCGATCACAATAAATCTTTGTTCTGGATATGTTGGATACGCTGGCGGCAGTCATTTAAGACATCGTGCAAGGTCTCTTTAAATGGGATGAGGGGTTGCCAGCCGGTGGCTTGCTTCAGTTTGTCATAACTGCCCAACAGTGTGGGCACAGAAGTCGGACGCAGACGCTGTGTGTCGAGCCGAATTTGAATGTCTACTTCAGAGAAACTCAGTAGGATATTGAGTAACTCACGGATGCTGTAAGCTTTCCCCGATGCGACGTTATAAGCTTCGCCTGGTGTGCCTTGCTCCACAATCATCTGGTAGGCGCGGACAATATCCCGGACATCGGTGAAGTCACGTTCGGTATTGAGTTCGCCGACCTTGATCTTTGGCTCTTGTTGACCTGCTTCGATCCGGGCGATTTGTAAGGCAAATGAGGGCGTGACAAAGCGATCATTTTGCCCTGGCCCAATATGGTTGAATGAACGAGTACGCATAATGGGCAGGTCATGGCTGACATAATACTGGAGCGCCAACATATCTTGGGCGATTTTGCTTACACTATAGGGGCTGGTGGGGCGCAAAGCACCCTGTTCGGTCAGGGGAAGTTCATCCGGTTGAACGATGCCATAAATTTCTGCTGAGCCAACGACCAAAATCCGAGGCTTTAAATTGTGTTTGATACACGCCAGGGTGATATAGAGTTGGGCACGGATGTTGTTCTCAAGTGTTTCCCAAGGGTCTTCAAACGAGTGCGGCACAAATGCCTGCGCCGCCAAATGATATATCTGGACCGGGTTGATGGACTCAACCAAGTTAGAGACACCTGGCTCGTCGCGCAGGTCAATCGAATGCCATACAACACCGACTCGATCTACCTCAAGACCCAGTGGGGTTGTGCCGTGAATCTCGGCATCTGGATAGGTATTATGGAGATGGTCAGCCAAATGTTGACCAACAAAGCCGCTGGCTCCAGTGATTAGAATTCGCACCGATGTCGCCTCCGTAATTCTTGGTAGCGATTATAACATAGTCTCACTACGGGGCATCATAACTGAGTAAGAAAGCCATGACCTCATCGGAACCGCTGTCCTGATAGGCCACAACTTCATACTGTTTATTAGGCTCCAAGGTCAGGTCAGGGAACGTATAGGCGACGGCGCGGCGGCTAGCATCAATCACATACAGCTCAATGGGACCAGTCGGCACACGACCAATCAACGAGGCCATGCCTGAAGAAATGTCCGCAGTGATATTCGTGGTTCCGGGCAAGATGGGCAGCCGATTCTCACTAAAATTCGAGCCAAATGGATCGTTAGGATCAGAAGGCAGCAGCGTTGGACGAATAATAGGCTGGGATGCATCTTTATAACCTAAGCGGAATGAGATCGGCGTTTGGGAGGTGTTAATCAGACGCAGATTGGAGAAGTCATCTGTTGATATTAAGGATCCTGGATCGACCATAACCATCAGACGAGCCCGATCAATGGACGGACCGTAGGCTACCACTGTGTAGTCTAGCCCTGCCCTGAACTCATAATCTGTGGCAGATAGGGGCGTGCCATCGTTTGGCCCTGCGACTTCGACAGTAACTGATCCTTCCGGCATATCGAGGAAAATGATCGGCATCGTAAACTCTTTTGAGTTGATCGTTCGGGCAATGGGATCTCCATTGATGAGAAAGTCCACTTGTGAAGGGCGATCAATGGCGTTGATAAAGCGCACGTTGATAGGCTCCTTGGGCTCGTCTGTAAGGGGCAGGTCTTCCAGCAGGATATTAGGGTTTGTGCCCACCTCATCAATAATCATTACGGGTTCTTCACCATCCTGAGTCGTCAGGATATGCAGGTAGCTTTTGCCCTCCTCAATCTCAATGCCTTCGATGTATTGCATCTGAATACCCATCTCGCCATCTTGCACAATTGTCCAGGCGATATTGTAGGCATCTTCCTGGATTAATGCAGGTTCGCTGATTTGACGATACGCCAGCAAACTTACATCAGGGTCGGTAGCATCGACAAAGTCAATCATAACGGTTGGGATGGCAATGTGCAGGGCATTGGCAAACATCATGCGAGCGTATCCGGGCGGAACAGGCGAAAGATCTTCTTCATAACGGGCAATGCGGGGTGTATCTCCTGGCCCCATAAGGAGAATGCCCACACGATCATCCTCGTTGGCATTGAATTGATTGGATACGAGGGGCGTGTCGGTTTCTGGGTCAGCTCCGCTATAGTAAACCTCCAGGCTGTAATTAGAGGCTGGAACCGTGACTCGTTCCGTGGCGCTGCCAAAGGTAACCTTCTCCGAAAAGAGCGTGCCGTTCATATAGACATCTACCGACTCAAAGGCTTCGCTGGCGTTGATGAACCGTAGATGGGCACGCCCCTCTACTCGTTCAGAGTAGGTTATGGTTGAAATCTGGTTAGGATCATTCGCATCTGGGATCAAGATGACGGTATAGGCATGGCGCGGGCGGAAGTTTTCTTCGTATTCCAGTAAGGAATCTGTGTCCCGTGCGACGAAAAGCGATTGTGCAATGCTGCTGAGTGTAACCGGATTGGAGAGTTCGCCATAGGCAATGGGTGACGTCAAGTTCTGGCCTAGTTGTTGCACAGTGATAGGCTCTGCCCCTGGAATAGCATGGATAACATGCAGGCGTGATTGATTAGCGTCAAGAGGCTCGTCGGTTTCTTGTAGGAAACTGATTTGGGGGGCCTCTGTTGTCCCATGAAACACCAGGATTAAGGTGCTACCACCTGGAACGGGAATGGGCTCTTCAATGTATGGCTCGACGCTGTGTAGCGCGCTTCCGGCGTCCAATATGCGCAGTGTATATTCACCCGCTTCGATTCCCGTTGGTGCAGTTTGTTGTCCGTAGCCTAAGTTCAATGCCATGCCGCGACCTTCGGCGTAAATATCGACACTATGAGCGGGCGAAAACGCATTGACCATACGGATATAGGCTTGATCTTCTGGAAAGGTTGCCAACGTACGTGGGATGAAGGGTGGCGTTGGTGTTAACGTTGGTGCGGGTGTGTTGGTCGGTTGCTCAGTTGGTAGAGCCTGCACGGGTATGAGGGTTGGTAGTGGTGAGGTTGATTGACAAGCAGCGGTGAATAACAGGATAACCATAGCTGCATACAAACGCATGACCATCACTCCTAATGTAGCAGAGTATCATGGTAATCATAGCACAAAGTCCCGCCAACCGTAGCCTGCGGGACAATGGGTACACTTCACTCCTAGGGCAAGCTTATTCCCCAGAGCCTTCGTCCTCTGGCGAAGGGAGTTCGACGACAGGAATAGACGCCCGCTCCACTTCCTGACCATTATAGGTGATGGTGAAAACGAAATCACTAGAAACCCAACCAGGCACATCCTCAAATGAGGATTGTAGCCAGGTTTCGTCTTCTGTGCGGCCTGTGATGACAACGGTCGAGCCGGTTGGAATCTGCTGCACGACCTCAGCCTGTATATCGGGGGTGCGCCGCAGATTGAGGTTGGTCCCCGGATCCAATTGAACAGTTGTGATAAAGGCATCACGCAGCGGATTTCGGGTTGGTTGCGAAACGTCAGGGGCAACTGCACCGACTGTACCGCGTCGTGTTTCTTCGTCAACAGTTGTTAACAGATTGAGTTGTTGCAGGTCTTCCAAACTGATGGGTTGACCATTAAACTCGTAGTCAATGTAGAGGGTGCTCACCCAACCACTAGCGAACCCACCATCGGCTGTTGTGAACTCAGCAAATACCCATTCGCCTGATTCACCAATACCAATAAAGTCGATCACTGTGCCAACGGGCAGCCTCGCCAGAACCTCGCTGCTGGCATCTGGAGTACGACGCATATTCAGGTTGACGCCCGGATTCAGGTTCACCACACGCACTGTCACTCGATTTTCGCGGACAGGTGGTGGTGTTACATCTGTATTGATGGCCTCACCGGCCGCATTCTGCGGAACGGTAGGGAGATCAGCAAGCCGCTGAGTTCCGCCACCAATGGCGTCTATATCCAGATAAAGCGGCACTGTCCATGCGACGATCTGACCACTGTCGGGTGTGTTGTAGATGACGCTGACCCATGTGCCGTCAGCAGGTAAGTCCTCGTTTTCGCCAAGTGACAAGACAGGATCAACCCATTCAATCTCATTCCCATTTTCATCCTGTACAGGCAGAATAGCTCCTTCCCTGTCAACCGGTGCGCCTTCGCGCCCTATAATTGATAGGACTGCACCGGAGGGAGCCAAACCTAACGAGAGTGCATCAGTGCTGGGATACTGCCGCAAGTGCAGGTTTGCACCAGGATCAAGCAAGATTCTGGCCGTTGGAAACTCCGCATTCACTGGCGCAGCAGTGGGTGAATTGACAACGACCACCTCAGTTGGGGCTATTGTTGGTTGAACCGTGGCTTCTGGTGCAGGGGTCGGCTGTGGAGGAGCCTCCGTCGGTTGTTCTGCAGCGGGTGGCGCACTGACCAATTCTGCATCACCAGCACCAGGCGCACTGCCTGCGGTTTCAAGCAGGCTGGTAGCGGCGAAAGCCAACGCAGGCGGTGAAAAAGTTGTTGAGTTCAGTGCCAAGGCATTGTAGTACACACCACCACTCAATTGCTGTGCAGGTTGTTCAAGTATTGCAGAGCTCCCATCAATTGACGCGGTGAAATTGATGGTTTGTTCGGTTGGTGCAACTGAAACTACGTCAGCGGCGGTGCCAAATTCCAAGTTTTCAGCCAGGACGGTCCCATCCGCCAGTGACACACTCACCTTGCTCTCACCTGGTATAGTGTTGATGACCCGAACCAGGGCCGTATCCGCGTCGAGATTGCTGACATTATCATTGAAGACTTCCAGCGATACATCTTCACCAGCACCGAGAACGACTGTGGAAATGGCAGCATCAGGTTCGATTAACAAAGATCCTGAGAGAAGCGATTCACCGGTTCCAGCGGCGTGGATTTCAGCCTCATATGATCCTGGGTCAATGTTTAGATGGGGGGTAATGTCGCCAAAACCCAATGCTGCTGCGGTAAGGGTACCATCCAGATAGATATCGACTTCACCTGCATCGGTAACTGCATGGGCTAACCGAACCAGGCCGCCGCTACCGTCGAGAGGGGCAGTTAGCAGGATGGATTCAGGCAGCGCGGGAGTACCATACAGAATGAGAATATTGGATGTGTTGCTGACCAGGCTCATGGGTGTCAGTGGCAAGATGGGATCATCTGTCAAATCATCAGTGGGAAAAGCGGTCAAACTGTAGACATTGGCAGGAATATCGAAAGTACCAATAGAATCACCATACTGCATCTCACTGATGATTTCTTCATCGTTTACAAGAAGATCAACACCCTCTGCTGCGTTAATGGCATGAATAGCCTTGAAACGTGATGTGCCGAGTTCAACGGGCGTGAAATCATCGTCGTAAGCAACAAATTGGAGAGGATCAATGGTGGACGCAATCAGCGTTTGCGGTGCATCCGGGTTCGCGTTGATTTGCTGCTCCCACAAAATCGTGGTAACCCCACCCACTGTGACACTCACATCACGGGTTCCGGCATTAACCTGTATGTAGTTAGAGGCTTCACCATAGTTCAAATTGCTGACGGTAAGTTGTCCGTCAGTGTAGATGTCAACGCCTGCAACACCAGGGATGACATGAACAAACCGGAGAAGTCCAGTTCCGCCGTCCTGTGCCTGTGTCCCGGTCAGCACGAAAACAACGATGGCTATGCTCCATATGCGTTTCATAATACCTCCTTTGTGCGGACAATAAACCAGAATCTTAGGTTCCTTCCTCCCATTGATTCAAGTATTTGACCTGCTCTGATGTCAGGATGTCAATGTGAACACCCATCGCCTCCAGCTTCAGGCGAGCGATCTCCTGGTCAACGTCTTCAGGAATGGTATACACCTGTGATGATAACTCAGATGCGTGCTTCAGCATGTATTCTGCGCCCAACGCTTGATTGGCGAAACTCATATCCATCACACTTGCGGGATGGCCTTCAGCTGCGGCAAGATTAATTAAGCGGCCCTCACCTAGAATGTAGATGGCTTTTCCGCCAACAGTATATTCCTCAACGAACGGACGCACCCGACGGGGCTCACCCGATGCCATTTCTGCCAAACCTTCTAGGTTGATTTCAACGTTGAAGTGACCGGAGTTACTGACAATTGCACCAGGTTTCATCTTCTCGAAGTGGTGAGTATCGAACACATGTTTATTGCCTGTGGCGCTCACAAAGATATCGCCGATTGCTGCTGCTTCCATCATGGGCATGACGCGGAAGCCGTCCATAACAGCTTCGAGCGCCTTGAGGTGATTGACCTCAGTTACGACAACATTTGCACCCAGGCCGCGCGCACGGTTGGCGATACCCCGGCTGCACCAGCCATAACCAGCAACCACAACGATCCGACCTGCCAGCAAGATGTTGGTGGCGCGGATGATGCCGTCCATCGTGCTTTGCCCAGTTCCGTAGCGGTTATCGAAGAGATGCTTGGTGTCGCTATCGTTCACAGCGATAACAGGGAAGGCCAGTGCCCCATCGTTTGCCATTGCTCGCAGGCGAATAACACCTGTTGTGGTTTCTTCTGTGCCACCCATGACTTCGGCAATTTGATCTTTACGATTCTTGTGGAGTTCTCCGACCAGATCAGCGCCATCATCCATTGTGATTTGTGGACGGTGGTCAAGCGCGGCACGGATATGGTTGTAGTAAGTGTTGTTATCTTCGCCGTTGATGGCATAAACGGGAATTTCGTCGTGTGAAACCAATGAAGCTGCGACATCATCTTGCGTTGATAGGGGATTGGATGCGCATAGCACAACATCTGCGCCACCCGCTTGTAAGGTACGCATCAAATTAGCGGTTTCGGTGGTTACATGCAAGCAGGCCGAAACGCGCAACCCCTGCAAAGGTTTTTCTTTTTCAAAGCGTTCGCGGATCGCACGAAGAACGGGCATCTCTTGCTCGGCCCAGTTAATGCGAAAGCGCCCGCCAGTAGCTTCATTCAGGTCTTTTACATCGTGTTCTACTGTCATTTAGGTCTCCTCATAGTATACAGGTGCGGCATTTTAGCATAGTACCACTTATTTTGTCAGCATGGCATCCAGATAGTTGCCATCGTTATAAACTGTTCTAAAGCGTTTTACAAAGTCGGTTGGTGTATAACGTTGGGTTTGTGTGCCGACGTTTTCTAACGTATAAGTTGCGCTTAATGCGCCAAGCTGCCCCGCTAGTTTCAGCGGCAACCTATTCATCATACCGTAAATGAAGCCCGCACGGTATGCATCACCCCCGCCCGTTGGATCAAGAATGGTTTTAGGCGGGAAGGGATTAACATGAATCGAGTCACCATTGTGATAGATGGTTGAGCCGCGTTCGCCTGCGGTGATGACGACAATTTCAATTGTTTTGCACAGATCAGCAAGATTTTGACCTGTTTTCTGGACGATCATTTCCGACTCGTAGGCGTTAACAATGAGCGCAGAGGTGCCTTCCATATCGCGTTCAAGATCAATTCCATCCATACGGGCGATCTGCTGACTGGGATCATAAATAAAACGAATGTCCTTGTCTCGGCATTCCTGTGTCAGATTCTTCATGGCCCCCGGATCATTAGGCGAAACGACGACCAGGTCAGGCTTGTCACCACCGATGTCTGCTAAAGCATAATCCTTTGCTAGGGCCATCGCGCCGCTGTAGAAGAATGCGATCTGATTGTTGTCCTGATCCGTGTTGCAAAAAAAGGCAGCGGTGAAGACATCATCAATCTGGCGCACCGTGGTGGTATCAACGCCGATTGCATCCAGCCATTTACGATAATCTGGGAAGTCGCGTCCAACCGTGCCCATGAGCTTCGGGCACATCCCTAACAGGGCCATGTTGTAAGCGATGTTGGCGGCAACACCTCCCCAGTGCCTGGTCATGTCTTCTACCAGAAAACTCACACTGAGTTGATGGAGTTGTTCAGCGATGATTTGCTTGGAAAATTGACCAGGGAATTGCATCAAATAATCGTAGGCGATGGAGCCCGTGACAATGATATTCATTCCGATTCCTAGTACAATGTAAGTAATAGTCAGGCTATTGTAAACCAGAATAGATCATGGGTAAGGGTGGAATATGGGTGAAGATGAGAACAACCAGCAGCGCAGCTTGCTTGATCAATTACAGCAAATGCGGCATGATGCCGACAAAGGTCGTGAACCCGAACTCCTGTCAAGCCGGATGGGAACGCGGCATTATTCAACGGCGGCATTGCTGGAACGAATCGTAGATCAATTCATCGCCGAACATGCCGGTGATTCCCAACTGTTGCGCGAGGCGGATACCCAAGGCAAACGATACAAGCTCATCTTGGGTGTGACGGACTATGTGCTGGCGGTTGAATCCGTTCAGATTTCCAACGAAGACAAGGCTGCAATCATGCGGCGGGTCTATACCGAACTCTTTACTTATGGCCCATTGGACACGCTTTTTGAAGACGAAACGATCACTACCATTACACTTGAAGGTGCAGACAAAATTGCCGTGCGCTACGGGCATGGCGACTTGACTCCTTTGAACCCGGTATTTGAGAACGAGATGCACCTGCGCAAAATTGTTCAGCGCCTCCTTCTTAATTCAGGTGTGGAAATGTCCGAGGAGATTCCCATTATAGAGGCAGGCTTACGGCTGGGAGACCGTCCAGTATCGATCAATATTGTCTCGCCTCCGGTTACCTATACGATAAGTGCTGATATCCGCATTCACTTGGCACAGCCAATTACCTTAGATGATCTGGTAGCCGACGAAGTGATGACAAATGATGCCGCACAAGTTCTGACCGCGATTGCGCGGTCTTTGCATGGTCTGGTGATTGTTGGTGAGACGGAATCCGGTAAGACCACCTTGCTCAGCGCTTTGGCAAATCTACTGGAAGGTAAGGGCCTTGTTGGAGTTGAACGGGCGGATGCCTTGCATTTACCGGAGGGCGCAGGACGACATGTGGTGCTGTGGCCGATGGAAGGACGTCAACCGAGGGCATTTTCCCAACTTATCAAGGAGGCGCTCAAAGGGATGCCACACACCTTGCTGCTGGATGAAGTGCGTGCCGATGAGGCAGCGGCGGTTTATCCTTTACTCGAACGCTCTAGAGAGGATGTACCACGCCAAATCTGGGTGTTCCGGGGGCCTGCCAATACCAAACGGCTTATTGCAGCACTTGGGATGTTGGCACGACGCAGCATTCCAGATGATGCCAAGGTTGAAGCGGGCGAACGGATGGTGCAGGTGATGTATGAACGGCTGCCGTTTGTGGTGACTCTGCGCCGACGTCAGGGCAAGCTCCAACTCCACAGCATTAGTGAGTGGCAGTTTCGTGAAGGAGAGGTGTATCCTGACTTCATCGAGTTGATGGTGATGGGCTGGGAAGGGCTTGAGTTTACGGGCCGTCGTCCCTTGCATGAACTTGATTTGATTGGTAAGTTCTGGGACTAAACTTGCTGACCACTCGCGGCAGCTTTGAGACTCTGAATAAAGGGCGGGTGGACGATACCATTTTCGGTGACGATTCCCGATAGATAGCGGTGGGGTGTCACATCAAAGGCGATGTTGCGCGCCCTAAAATGTTCTGGGACAAGCGCGTTACCGTATGGAGCCAGCACTTCCCCTTTATCCCGTTCCTCAATTGGGATGTGATCGCCATCTGGCAAAGACAAGTCAATTGTTGAAGTTGGCGCGACTGTGTAGAAGGGGATACCATTTTCTTTTGCCAACACTGCAATCTGATAAGTTCCGATCTTGTTGGCGAAATCCCCATTAGCAGCAACACGATCTGCACCGACTAGCACAATATTGACCTCGCCTTTGCGCATAAAGTAGCCGGATGCTGTATCAGGAATGATGTCATAGCTTATTCCTGCCTGTTCCAATTCCCATGCACTAAGCCGAGAACCTTGCATCCTGGGGCGTGTCTCATCAAGCAGAACATGGATGTTTTTGCCTTGCTCAAAAGCTGCCCGCACCACACCGAGCGCAGTGCCATAGTCCACCGTCGCTAATGCCCCTGTATTGCAATGATGCAAAATGGTGAAGCCGTCTTGCACAAGGGCGGCACCATGACGTCCCATCGTCTGATTGATCGTGACATCCTCATCGGCGATTTGCTGCGCTGTTTGCAGGAGAACATCACGCAGGGCAGCAGACGATTGTATTTCATCATGATTGGCAATCTTCAGTATCCTGTCTACTGCCCATGCAAGATTGACTGCTGTTGGACGGGATGCTTTCAGAATGATGGCGGCGCTTTGCAGGTCATTCATCAAGTCTGGGATACTCTTGGCTGAACTCTGGCGTGCAGCAAGCACCATACCGAAGGCTGCTGCTGCGCCAATCGCAGGGGCGCCGCGTACAGTCATGTTCGTGATAGCCTCAGCTACCCCCAGGTAGTCCTCAAACTCAACGGTCTTCAACTCCCAAGGGATAGCACGCTGGTCAATCATCTGAACTCGGTCATTATGCCAATCGACTGTCCGCATGCTTTTGACCTTTCTAGCTTTCTGTACCAACAACCAGGCTGCTTAAAACGCCAAACGGCGCGCCGCCTCGTTCGTAACCGGGGATGACTTGTGGATTGCCATCGCCATAGCGAACACGCACGGCAGGTGTGCCACTCACTTCCGCAAATGTGGCAACCCGTTGATCATTGTAGACTTGCTCAGCATCCTGCTGGCATTCGAGCAAATCGGCGTATGGGATGTCCAATGATTCGGCCAATTCGCGCCCTAGATCATCGCGCACACCTCGGCTTGCTAGTCTGAACAATTCATCGTGTGCTTTCCAGAACCCGCTTTCAACAAATTCATCAGCACATTCAGCAACACGGGCTGCGAACTCGGAGGTTTGTCCTTGGGTAGGTAAGAAGCGATACTCGAACTTCGCCTGACCTCCGGCAACGACTTCTTCGATAAACTTGTCAATTTCAGGCTTGTATTGTTGACAGTGAGGGCATAAGAAATCGGCAAATTCGACCACTGTCACCTGAGCATCAGGATTACCCAGGACAAATCCTCCGTCTTCTGTGCGGGATTGGGGAATTTCATCATAGTTAACATCTGCTCCAGAACTTCCAAATCCTCTTTGAGAAAGGAAGATGGCAACTGCACCCACGATGAAAGCTGCGGCGATGATCCCACCAATGATGGTCATATTTTGCTGTTTAGATTTTGAAGCTGATTGGCTCATGATTACCGTCCGTTTCCGTTAATACTAGACGCCTATACCGCAGCCAATTTTACATGCATCTGGTGCAGTTGTCAGCGCTTGCTATCGAATCTCAACAAAGGAATCAGCCAGGGAACTGAGGCTTGATAATCGGCATAAGGTTTGCCGAAGATACGCAGGAGACGTTTTTCCTCAAAATAGGAACCTATGGCAAAATACAGCGTGACACCCAGACACCAGCCGAAATAGCCGACTGACATCACCTGAACAGGCCAGGTTGCCATCAGGCTAAACAAATAAAGGGGATGACGGACAATCCGATATAGCCCTTTGATTTGAAGGGGTTCTTCTGATAAGGGTAGGGCCTCGTCGTTGAGGTAGGTCCACAGTTGCCGTAGTCCTGCGAAGCGCCCCAAGTCAATTTGTATCAGCGACACCACCACACCTATGACGCCAATGGCCTGTATAATCGAGAGGATGGGTGCCCAAGCATCGTTAAACTGCCAGAGGATGTGATCACCATTCTGGCTCATTAAGATGATCACTGGAATTAAGGTAACAACAGCGATAAGATTGTAAATGAGGCGGTACAAGCCGTGGTAGGCGCGTTCGCCCAAGATAGCTTTGAAGCGTTGTTTGACGTCTTGACCAGCGAGAATGCTATGCAGCAATCCGTACAGGAACAGACCAAGCAATACAGGAATCATCGGAGAACTCTCGAACATGCATATTGTTGATATTATTGCGAAAAAGCGAGATGGACAAGAGCTTTCACAGACAGAGATTGAGTGGTTTGTGGATGGCTTTGTTAAGGGTACAATCCCAGATTACCAACTGGCAGCCTGGTTGATGGCGATTTGCATACGAGGCATGTCCGCTGAAGAAGTCTCTGCTTTAACGCTGGCCATGGCACATTCTGGCGATATGCTCGATTTGTCTGATGTGTCGGGTTATGTTGTCGATAAACATTCATCAGGTGGTGTTGGCGATAAAACGTCGCTTGTGGTGCTGCCGTTGGTTGCATCATGTGGTGTGCCTGTTGCCAAGATGAGTGGCCGCGGATTGGGTTATACAGGTGGCACACTTGATAAGCTGGAAGCCATTGCTGGTTTTCAAGTTTCGCTGCAAGAAGACGTTTTCTTGCAGCAGGCCAATGACATCGGTTTGGCGATTGCAGGACAATCCAGAGACCTTGCACCGGCGGACGGCATTATGTATGCGCTGCGTGATGTAACGGCGACTGTCAAAAGCATCCCATTGATTGCCAGCAGCATCATGAGCAAAAAACTGGCAGCAGGCGCCAATGGCATTGTTCTGGATGTCAAGGTGGGATCGGGTGCGTTCATGACCGATTTTGAAGAGGCCCGCTTGTTAGCGCAGACGATGGTGAATATTGGTGACAACGCAGGCCGTGATGTCGTTGCCGTGATTTCCGACATGAATCAACCTCTTGGGAGCGCAGTAGGACACAGCTTGGAAGTCGCGGAAGCAATTGAAGCCTTACAAGGTGGTGGCCCAGTAGATTTGCGCCAGCATGTTCTTAAAATTGCTGCTCATATGCTGCGCTTGTATGGACGTGGCGAGCGCTGGACAATTATAGATGAAACGAGCGAGGAACTGGCAGCGAAGCTTGATGACGGCAGTGCATTGGCTATATTCAGAATGCTTGTTGAAGCTCAGGGGGGCGACGGACAGTATGTTGACCAACCTGACTTGCTGCCACAAGCGCCAATTGTCGAAACGATTCAGGCCAATGGAATGGGATATGTGGTTCAAGTGGCAGCGGATAAGGTGGCGCGGGCTGTGTTTGCACTGGGGGGCGGTCGTCTGGTGAAAGAAGACCCGATTGATTTGGCAGTTGGTATTCAAGTTCATGTCAAGGTTGGTGATTATGTTGATGCCTATGACCCATTGTATACCATCCATGCCAACGATGCTGATAAGCTGACCGACTGCCTTGACATTATGCAAGATGCAGTTCGCATCGAAGCCGAATCCAAAGGGGCACTCCCGTTATTCTACGATGTCATGGGCCACGATTAACCGGTAGCAGTTCGCCCGTATCTGAGAATTCATAACTATAGATGGGTGCGTCTACCCAATAGCCATCCTCAAAATGAATGTCGCCGGTCAGCCCCGAATAGCTCATATTGTTGAGGTTTTCAATGACCTCCACACGTTGTATTGAATTTGAATTCACGACCATCAATAGCATGTGCACCGCATCATAGACCAGCATCGACAAGAGTCTAGGTTCCGATGCAAATGGGTCGCTGGCAAGGATGCGGTCCCTGTACGCCATGTCAGGCAAGTATGAGTTGGAGACTAAGGTAATTTGATCAAAGTCATCCCTCAACTTGCTATAGCCATTCAGGCTCAACAGATCACCGCCAATGAAGGGAGCATCTACGCGGGCGGCATCCGTTATGCTGATCGGTGTGCTCTGACTCATGCGCTCATGAATCTTTTGAGAACTCAGCAGAAACACATGATCATCTATGGGCTGGGTGAACCAGTTACCCACAACAATGACGGGTGTACCTGCAAATGCTGCCAAAGTTTCTTTTGATGATGACGGGTATCCTAGCACAACAGCAGCTTTGATCTGGGGATTGCTTGCTAACGCCTGTGCCCTAACTACAGATTTATCGATTGTGCCGCCATCATCAATGAAAAGCAGTTCGACCTCTTCGCGTTTTGAGTCCGTAGCGGCGAGTCGTGCAGCGTACAGGGCCTCATAACCCACTTCGCGGTAGCGCCCTTCAAATGGTGCGAGGAGGACGATTCTAGCCGGTGACTCTGGCTGGCTACCAATGCACCCCACCAGAATTAGGCTCATGAACAGTACGATGACCAGCCTTTTAGCAACCATTATCAAGGTGCTGATCAAAGGTCTTGGCAAAGTCATGATAGCCATCGGTGCGGCAGTCAGCACGGAAGTAGAAAAAGTCATGATCTTCAGGATTCAACACAGCTTCAATCGAAGCAATGTCCGCGAAGGCAATCGGCCCTGGCGGAAGGCCATTATTGAGATAGGTATTGTAGACCGAAATGGTCTTGGCATAATCATCGGCTGTGATCAGAGGCCACCAATCGCCCGGTTTGCCCAATGGATATTGGACAGTTGGGTCAGCATCGAGTTTCATGTTAATTTCTAACCGATTGAGATAGACTTCGGCAATTTTGGGTTTCTCGTCATCATGCAGTGTTTCGCGTTGAACGATGGAGGCCAGCGACATAACTTCATAAAGACTGAAACCGCTGCTGGCGACTGTTTCTTGATACCGTTGGGCAACCTGGGTAACGAAGGCATCGATGAGGACATCACGCAATGCAGGAGCTGTGATGTCTACAGGCAGCGCATAGGTGTCGGGATAGAGCAACCCTTCGAGTGACATACCCATAGGTAATCCGACCTGCTCGGCGAAATTTAGATCAATTGCTGCGCCCCGCCCAACCGCTATCATAAAATCCCCGCCTGAAAAATCAAACAGAGGATTGGCATCAATAGTCTCGGCAACTTGCTCAATCCGTTGGCCAGGGATAATTGTCAATATGATTTCACTGAAGGGGGAATCGGTCAAAGCCTGGGCAATCTGGCGGAGATTTTGCGATGGGCTAAGGAAGTATTTGCCTGCTTCTAGCTGGTTGTCGATGTTCTCAGCCTGAACATAGGTCACAAACAAGGCCGCATCATTGATGAGACCCGCTTCAACTAGCTTTTCTGCGATAGCAGTCGCCGTGTCACCGGGCCGGACGGTGAACCCATAGTCACTGCTGTCATCACTGATAGCTGTGTTCAGGTCATCTTCACGCAGCGTAAGGGTGAACTTCAAAACAGCTATTCGGGCTGAATCGATCAGTTGATCGCCTGTTGATAAATAAACCAGACCAGCACAGAAGAGCGACAGGAAAAACAGAGCTGCCAGTAAAAGAGCAATTGTCCGTGGCGTACGATTCAAGTGGATTCTCCGTCAAAATACTGGGTGCAGTATAGCATAGCTTAGGGCCAGGGTGGGGTGAGGCCATCCCGAACAGCATCCAGGAAGCGCTGCAGAATGATGCGAGCGGCCAGATCATCAATGGGTTCCCGCAATGTGCGTTTTTTCATCTTTGCCAATTCAACTGCGTCGTCACTACTATACTGCTCGTCCCACAATTTAATTGGCAAGGGTGTCGTTTGAGAAAAGCGCTCGACCCATAACTGCACGGTATCGGCCTGGGTGTATTGATCGGGTATGGCGACTTTGTTGGTCGGAAAGCCGACAATAATGCCGATGACCTGCTCGTTTTGTGCAATCGTGTGGATTCGCTGGAAATCTGCTTGCCGCGAGGTACGATGGATGATCGTCAGTTCACGGGCGACTAGTTGCAGCGAATCGCATATAGCAAGCCCAATGCGCTTAATTCCATGATCAATTCCGAGAAGTTTGCCTGTTGCCATATCAGGATGAGGTACCTAACACAATGTTAATCCGAATCGGCAAAATGGGTAGCCGACCGAGCCAATCTGGTGTCATCTCGATCTGGGGGGGGGTATTTGTCGCTCGATCAACTTTGTTCAAGAGGTAGTCCATTGCGTCTTCAAGCGTGCGTCCTGCTAGCTGATTTTGAAGTTGACCGACATCGACTTGACCTTCAACAAGACCGCGCCCAGCCAGAGTAAATGTAATCAGATCACCATCAATTGCGATTGGGCCACTGGTATAGTCAAGTGAATCAGGGCGGATTTCTCGGCCTCTACGAATCTGGCTGGTCATATCCAGAAAAACGATCTGCTGGGCAAGGCGTTCATCAAAAGCGATAGCCTCAACGATGGCACGTTTGGAAACTGTCAGAGAAGGAACAGCATCATCAATATCTGCTGACAGAGTAATCCAATCATTGCGCTCCAATTCTGGGGGGATATTGAGCGTTTCGATAATGACGAAAGTTGTGTCGTTGACCCCCGGTAGATTGGGCATTTCAGTGAAGGCACGGTTTTGTAACTGCTGATTGACATATCCCAGCGCAAGCTCGACATCGTCTGCTGATACGATCTGTTCCACCCGCTGCTGACCGCCAGTTGTTGGCAGGAGGTTACGCACGGTCATGCTATTCTCCAGGGGCCCCACAATCGTGTTAATGAGGTTGACTTCGATATTGCCCACGCTGCCGTCGAATCTGGGAAGCGCCTCAATAGGAACTTCGACCTGCTGGCCGTCTCCTGCTGATAATGTCGCTGATTGGGTCGTCTGGAACTGAATTGGCGTTCCAGCACTCGTGCTGACGACTGTGCCTTCGGCGATGTTAATTGTTTGCCCAGTCTGATTGATAAAAATCACAGTGCCGACGGCGGGCGCTTCACCTAGGTCGATTTGTCCAGTTGTGGAAACTGTCACTGAGTCTTCAACTTCGATCTGAAGGCGGATAGCAGGCAGAATAGCATTGTCGAAATCGGTGTTGATGAAACTTGGATCGGTATTGATGGTAATGAAGCGCTCCGCATTGACCACCTGCTGAGCCGGCGTCAATGTGATAGTCGCGCTGGGGACCAGCACATAGGCAACTGCAAACACAACCCCAGCAAGCATCCCCAGGAGCAAGATACGGGCTAGAGCAGATTGTAAGTTGGATGCCGCTTTTTTCAGTTGCAGCCGGCTGGCAAAATCCTGTAGGTCTTCGGGGGAGGGTTCACCCTTAGGGCGGTGCAGACGATTGGTGAAGACACGAGATCGCCCACGTTTCCAGCGTCTGCGTTCGCTGGCTCCGATGGTTTCAAATGTGCTGATGTTGAGTTCGCGGGCATGATCCATTACTTTGATGTCATGGGTGACAATTGCGAGGCGGATTGTCCGACGCATGGCCTCGCGCTGGATCAAGATAAGATCAAGCTTGCGATTTAGAGCCGTTCCCTCTTCCGGCCAAATAAGAAGAACGCGCTTACCCCGCAGAAATGAGAGGCGATCACGGACAGAATTTGCGTCTTCGTTCGTATCGATTTGAACAAATTCAATATCTGTCTTTGCCATTGGGCTTAATTGGTTACCGCTTCAGCTATTACTTGTCGCGCCTTGTCCAGTGCATCTGGCAACTTGGATGGATCTTTGCCTCCTGCTTGTGCCATATTGGGGCGTCCGCCACCACCGCCGCCAACAACCTGCGCGACCTGTTTGATAATGTTGCCTGCGTGCAGTCCCTTCTGGGTTAGATCGTCGGTGACAGCTACCATCAACTGGGGCTTGCCTTCGTTGTTAACGCCTGCGACGAAAACACCACTTTTCACCTTGCCCCGGAACCAATCGGACATTTCGCGCAGCGTTTCCATCGGTGTGTCTTCCAATTGCGTCAACAATGTAGGAATGCCGTTTACCTCTTCCAATGTTTCGACCAATTCACTGAAGTTGTGCCGTGCCAGATTACGCTGCAATTGTTGAATCTGCTTGCGCGCTGAATTGAGTTCATCTTGCAGAGCGCTGACGCGCTGCGCCGAGTTATCAGGTGTGGTGTTGAGTTGCCCCGAAATTTGGTTCAGGGTGTTCATGCGAGTCTGGATATGATCAATTGCCCCTTGCCCGGTGAAGGCTTCGATGCGGCGTACACCTGCGCTGACGCTGCCTTCGCTGACGATGACGAACGGGCCTATCTCAGATGTGTGCGGCACATGAATACCCCCACACAGTTCATAACTATAACGGCTGCCATTTTCAATGATGATCGTTCGTACCGTTTCGCTGTACTTTTCACCGAAGAGTGCCATGGCACCTTCTTCGCGTGCTTTTTGCAGCGATTTTTCTTCAGCATGAATTGGATAGTTCTTCAAGATGATCTGATTGACTTCATGCTCGATCTGCTGGAGTTCATCAAGCGAGACTTTGGCATCATGGGCAAAGTCAAAGCGCAATCGGTCTGGTGCAACCAATGAACCCCGCTGCTGAACATGTGTGCCCAGGTGGTTGCGGAGGGCGGCGTGGAGCAGGTGGGTTGCCGTATGATTGCGAGTGATATCGACGCGGCGTGTCCCGTCGACGCTGGCACAAACTTTGTCGCCAACACTGGGGGTGCCTTCCACGACTTCGCCTACATGCACGATCAAACCACTTATGGGACGGCGCGTGTCTTCGACTTCGATTTCCCAGTCGTCGCCTGTGAGGTTGCCTGTATCACTGACCTGACCACCTGACTCAACATAGAAGGACGATTGGTCCAGGATGATCTCAACCTTGTCGCCGATGGCTGGGTTTTCAATAGGCCGACCGTCCTGGAGCAGAGCAAGTAGTTTGGTCTCGACGCTGGTCGGGCCATACGGCTCATAAGCAACGCCCTCATCAGGTAGCTCCCCGGCTGATTTGAGATCGGTTAGCACCTTGCTGTACGTTTGTGCCAGATCAATTTCACCCATGACTTCGCCGCCACCGCTGACGGCTGCATGAGTTGCTTCGGCCTCGGTGAACCCAGCCATATTAACGGAATAACCATGTTCTTCGGCGATGTCTTTGGTGACTTGGATGGGGAGACCAAGTGTTGCTTTGAGATAGAAGGCATCTTCACCACTCAATTCACCACCATTCGGCAGCGTTTCGAGCATGATATCCAATTCGTTGAGACCTGCTTCCATCGTGCGGTAGAAACGCTCTTCTTCGCGGCGGATGCTGCGCTTGATGGCGTTAGTTCGTTCTTTGAGGTCGGTATAATGATCGCCCATATTGTCGATCACGGCGTCGGCAACATCTGCCAGGAAAGGCTCTTGGAACCCGATTTTCGCCCCAAAACGGGCGGCACGGCGAATGATCAATCGGCAGACTGAATCACGTCCTTTTGCGCCGGGTAAGACGCCATCAGCAATCAGGAAGACGGCGGCGCGGATGTGATCGGCGATGACGCGATAGGGGATGTTGTCGTTGGCGACTTCCTCATCGGTCTGACCAGAAAGTTCCTGAATTCGCTTGATGATGTGGGTGAACAAATCTGTTTCATAGTTAGTCTCGACATCCTGCAAGATCATGGTGATGCGTTCTAACCCCATGCCTGTATCGACACCGGGGGCAGGCAATGGCTCATCAAACTGACCTGTGTGGGCTTCATCAGGCTGGGTACGATTGAACTGCATGAAAACCAGGTTCCAGATTTCAAGAAAACGATCATCATCAGTTTCAAGTGATTTGATGATGCCCTCTACACCAAGTTCTGGATGTTGATCCCAATGGATTTCGGTGTTTGGTCCGCAGGGGCCTGTTTCTGCCATCTGCCAAAAGTTGTCTTTAGGTCCAAGCCGCGCAATGCGTTTCGGATCAATGCCGATGTGTTTCGTCCAGAGTTGATAGCTCTCGTCGTCTTTTTCATAGATGGTGATCGCCAAGCGATCCATCGGGAGTTCATACACTTGCGTCAGCAACTGCCACGCAAATTCCATCGCTTCTTTTTTGAAGTAATCGCCAAAGCTGAAGTTTCCCAGCATTTCAAAGAATGTATGATGACGTGGTGACGGCCCAACTTCCTCCAAGTCGTTGTGTTTGCCACTTACACGCATCACCTTTTGCGAGGTGGTGGCACGCTTGTAATCCCGTTTTTCCAGTCCTAAGAAGGTGTCTTTGAACTGCACCATGCCCGCATTAGCAAACAGCAAAGTCGGATCATTGCCTGGAACCAAAGACGAGGACATGACTTCATGATGATTTTGCTCGATAAAATAGTCTAAAAACGCCTGACGAACTTCGGCGCTGGTCATCGACTTCATGCGTTGATCCTTAATTGCAGTGTGGATTTTCTCAGGAATTATAGTGATAATGGGGGGAGGCAACAAGGGATAGGTATAAATGACTCGGAGCCGCTTGCTGGGCGGGATGATTGTCTTGATTCTGGTTGGCCTTATCGGTTTCTTGCTGGTTAGCCAGTTGTTCGCGCCGGAAACTTCAACTGTTGAGATAGCCAACTGTCGCACGCCTGACAACTTTGACCAATGTGTCTTGTTCCCGACCATCAGTGGACAAAATCTTATCGGTGATGATCGTGTTCTGCCTGATGATCTAGCGGGGGCGTTGAATCTGCTCATTGTGCCGTTTGACCGAGAGCAGCAGAGGATTGCTTCAGGATGGCTACCCCTTGCACAGGAACTTGCAAAGCAATATCCTAACTTCCAGTATTATGATGTCCCCATTTTTCCTGAGTTGGCTCCGGCAATACGCATGATGAGCCGCACCGGACTCAATGCGCTGATCTCTGATGATCATATTCGTTCGATTACCATAACAGTCTATCTGGAAGATCGAGACGCATTTCTTGAGGCACTTTCGGTCCCCAATGTGGAGCAAATTAGGGTCTATTTACTCGATTCATTGGGGCGGGTTGTGTGGCGAGCAGAAGGTGAATATACAGAAGAAATGGGGGAACAATTAGAGGGGCAAGTCAAACGGTTTCTGCATGAAACGTAATCGCAACCGAAAAGCGTTGCGCCTGGAACCGGTCAGCTTGATGTATCTTGGTAAACAGCCTGAAGGCAGAACCTATACAGCCCAATGGATCAATTGTCCGTGAGATTGCGTATTAGCCTGAAGCCGAAGGATCTGCTGCTTCAGCCAGCGGCTGAAGCAGATTCTCAAGATACTGGGTAAACTCACCCCCATTACAGGCTTCAACGTATCGCATCAACTCGAAACCATCAACGGGATACAGGGGATGGCAACTGGTCGGCCATGCCCCGCGCTCAACTTCCACGATGTAATCTGCGCCTGGAGCGGGTAGCAGCGTGCTATCGGTGGATTTTTCAACCTTCTCAACCCTTTTCTCAACCGTGATGATGACAGTATCCGCAACATAAACCAGTTCTAAATCGATTCCTAGATTATTGTTCAGTTTGACGTTGCCGTTATTGTCGGCTTCCAGGCCATGCAGCACCGCCACATCAATGTGAATAGCAGGGAAAGCCATCACCGTTTCGCCTGTGTAGGGGTCAACTACCTGCTTGACATCGGGGCGTAGTTTAGGTAAATCGGTGCCAATCCAGGCACAGGAGGGCATAAACCCAACACCGGAGGTTGCGGCCCGTAAACCCATCACGATGCTGGCTTCCGTTTCCTCCTGGATGTTGACAATACCAGATTGTGTAGCCTGCGTGAACATAGGGGCAAGACCGAATGACTCCAGGCCAAAGTACACACTCCGCACTGTGTCGACGCAGCCTGCGCCAACCAGCAAATCCGATTCATAACCAGCTGTGAAGTTAAGTAGGGTGAGGTCACGAGGCGGGTGGTCACAGCGCAGTAGTTCCAGTGCAAATGCCACCGGACGCCGATAAAGCGTCATGCCACCAAAGGCAATGGTTTGTGAATCTTTGACAAGTTGGCTAACAGCCTTAAGCGACACGAATTGGGTCAACCCATCTGTTCCAGTTTGTCGCGGTCTGCCTTCTTGAGTCCTCTGACAACCAGACCGAATGAATTGTCGATCATCTCCAATATCTCATCATCCGGGATTGTGCCGTCAATCGTAACAGTATTCCAGTGTTTCTTGTTTAGATGGTAGCCTGGACGGACGGCGGGATAGGTCTCACGGAGGATACGAGCCAATTCAGGATCGCATTTCAGGCTGATGCTAGGAGCGTCGTTGGGAATGAGGGCAAACATTTTGCCCATGACCTTGTACACAGCAGTAACGGGATTGAACGGGAAACTTTCATCCGTCGCAGGCTTTGAAAGACAATGGGCGACAAGTTGATCTCGTGTTAGCATAGACTCCTCTCAAATTACCACCGGCTCCACGACGCACAGTATAACACGAGAGCGATAGGAAAATAGGCATGGATCCCCCGAACCTCTGGTTCGCCACCTCTGGTTTGCCTTGAGCAGGGAGGCGTTGACCGCGCAAACCAGAGCAACCAATACCGAACGTGACATCCATAAGATGCACCACTGCCCCTGACCATCTTGCTTGTTTTGCTTAATGCTTCATCCTATAAGTCTCCAAACAAACGATCGAGAGTTGGGTGATCATAAGATAAGGTAGATGGGAAGAAACAAGGCATTTTGAGTCAATTGCCTTGTGAACTCTGTGATATCATTATTTTGACCATTTACCGGATACAGCACTTAATATCTAGGGGAACTCGTTGAAATTGGTGGCAACAAACCAACGAGTACAATCTGTGTAAACATCATAGCCAGAAACCAAAAAATGTCGATTACTTTCCGGTTCCCAGCCGCTGTGTCCAAAATACAGAATGTATGTTCTCTAAAATGCTCTATTTTGTGCCATAATTATGAACAAATGTTCTTATTGACTAACCTGGAATACCATGTCTCGCCCTTCTACCCGTATCCTTGCACTCCAACATGGTAACGCCGCCGCAACAAGCATGAAGTTACAATTTTACCTCTAATCGCCAACTCCACGCTATCTGTCCGCTGCCTCGTCGCGCTGAAGTTTAATGAGGGCTGGGGCTTCGTTCATACATTTCCTATCAATTGCAACCAAAAGCCATGATAATATGTAAAGACAAAATGGCAGGTATATAAAGGTAAAAACATGGAACTGGCCCCCAACCAATGGGAAAAGACCGCTCGGCGACTGCAATTGACAGCACTCGTTGTGTTTGTGTTTGCTGGCGGTGTCTTTTTTGGAACGCAATATACATTAGCCGCTGCCCAGAACGGGCAGATACGATTATCCCCAGAAGTTGAACGTCAATTCGAGCCGTTGTTTGAGGCTTATAATTTGCTGGATGATGATTTTATCGGCCCAATCGACACGGCTGAGTTGGTGGATGGGGCGATTCGAGGCATGGTTGATGCTGTTGACGATACATACACTTACTATCTCGATCCAGAAAGCCTCATGATGACCGAGGAGAATTTGTCTGGTGAAATTCAGGGGATCGGTGCGGTTATTTCGGAAGACGATGAAGGCCAAATCTATATCGTCAATGTTCTGAAAGGAACACCCGCGAAAGCCAGCGGCCTAAAAGAAGGCGATATTTTCGTCTCAGTGAATGATGAAGAAATCGCTGGACTGACGACGGGTGAGGTGGCATCAAGAGTACGAGGCCCAGTGGGTACAATCGTCGATCTGACCTTGATGCGTGATGGTGAACTAATCGAAATCAGTGTCGAACGGGCACAGATTCAAGTACCGAATGTTGAATATGAAGTTCTGGAAGGGGATTTTGCTTATATTTCCATGATACAGTTTTCATCTAATGCCAGGGAGCAAGTGGACGAAGCACTAGATGCATTGGATGTCAATTCACTCAATGGATTGATCTTTGACCTTCGAGGCAATCCCGGCGGCTTACTTTCGGTGGCAACTCAGATTGCGGGCTTGTTCCTAGACGATGGGGTTATTCTTGTCGAGCAATTTGGTGATGGGAGTGAGAACGTCTTTGAAATCCGCGACGGCGTGGTCTATGAATCGTTTGATGATGGTTCTGAACAGCTCTACACAGGTAATGCGGGATATGCGGGTGTTGAAGTACCTGTAGTCGTGATGGTGGATGAGCGTAGCGCCAGTGCCTCTGAACTGGTGGCTGGTGCATGGCAAGACAAGGGGGTGTTGACGTTGGTGGGAACCACCAGCTTTGGTAAAGGAACCGTTCAGATACAGAATAAATTGGTCAATGGAGCTGGATTACGCCTGACTGTGGCCCGTTGGTTGACTCCGGCTGGCAACTGGATTTCGGAGGTAGGTGTGACGCCAGACATTATCGTAACCATTCCAGAGGATGTTGAACTGGACGAGGACGAAGACCCACAGCTTGAGGCCGCGCTGAATTACCTTAAAGCTGAGATGCGGGTGGAACTAGAATAATGCCTACACACATGATATACTGGGCGACACTTTGCCAGATTTTGCGGAGATGAATCAATGCAAGCAGCATTGCAAATTGCAACAATTGTCCTATCTGTTGCTCTGATTATTCTCATTTTACTCCAGGTCAAAGGAGGGGGATTGAGCAGTTTGCTGGGGGGTGACGCTGGCGGGGGTATTGCACGCACGCGGCGTGGGCTGGAAAAAACCTTGTTTCAGATTACAGTGGCGTTGTCGTTCGTGTTTTTGATTATCTGTATCCTTTCCGTCTCTGCCTTCCAATAATCAGGTGTCAAAGCACCTGTTTGTTTTGTAAAGGAGAGGCATGATGCGTGGGTTGCGGTGGCAGTTATTGGCCTTTGTCGTTGCCCTGAGCATTTTTACGACGGCATTGTTCATCCGTAGTTCAGGTGATTCTCAGCCTGGTATTGTACCTTCTGCCACTCCAACTCTTGAAGTTACGCCCGGTGTTGCCAACCCCACACCGATCCCAGTTGTCAACATTGAAGCGAATGCCCCAGCATTCACAGAAGCCGTGATAGGTGATGTGACCCGGCTTAACCCCGTTTTTGTGACTGGAAATGATGTGGAACGGGATATTAACACCCTGGTATTTGAGGGGCTGACGACCATCAACGCTTATGGTGAGGTTGTGCCGGATTTGGCCCGTGAATGGGTGGTTTCGTCGGATGGTCTGGAGTATGTGTTTGTGTTGCGCGATGATGTTATGTGGCAGGACGGCGTGCCCTTCACGGCTTCTGATGTGGTCTACACTATGTCGATCCTCAGTGACCCAGATTTCCCCGGAGATCCTGAGCAGAGCGCATTCTGGCGCACGGTTGAAACGCAGTATATCAACCAGCATCATGTCCGTTTCCGGCTGGCGCAGCCATTGGGGAGTTTTCCAGAAGCATTACGTATCGGGATGCTACCCCATCATGCTCTGCAAGGGACGAATGCCCAGCAGTTGCTCTCACATCCCTTTAATTTGTCGCCGGTTGGCACAGGTCCGTATCAGCTTGAATCACTCCTAATGGACAATGGCAAGATTGCCCAAGTAAACTTGCAAGCTTCACCTAATTATCAAGAAAGACCAGAGGCTCAAGACGGTCTTGGGCTGAATCAAATCCGCTTCCGGCTCTATGACGACTTTGAAACGGTATTGGCAGGTTTTGAAACAGGCGAGGTGGATGCCTTGGCCACAACTGACCCCGATCAGCGTAATCAGTTGTTCAGTCAAGGATTACATATTCAGACCGTTCTCGCGCCAGGTGTGGGGATGCTGGTTTTTAATTGGATGGATGAGGATTTGAAGGCATTTCGTGATGCGCGTTTGCGCAGCGCCCTTCTGATCGGTTTGAACCGTGACTCGATTATTGAACGCCATCTGATAAACCAAGCAGTTCGGGCCGATAGTCCCATCCCCGTTCATTCGTGGGCGTATAGCGAGGATATCAGCTGGCCTGTTTACAATATTGATCTCGCACGCGAACTGTTGGAAACGGCCAGCGTCGCACCTATAGATGAGGATGAACCCTTGGTGTCGTTCTCGATTATGACGCTGGATGATCCAGCTTTGATTGGTGTGGTCCAGGAGATTGTAACCCAATGGTCTTTGCTGAATATTGATGTGACAGTGGATGCAGTTGATCAGGAGACTTATGCTGAGCGGTTGTATGCTTCAGATTTTGATATGGTATTGATAGAGCTTTCCAACGAAGGGAGCGCCGACCCCGATGTTTATAAATTCTGGCATCAAGGACAGTATCCTGATGGTCAGAATTATGGCGGAACCAATGATCGGGGTATCAGTGAGGCGCTTGAGCGGGCACGCCGCGAATCTAACGGAACCAACCGTAAAATTTTCTATGAGCAATTCCAGCAAGTTTTTGTAGATCGGGCTATAGCCATCCCGCTTTACAATCCACTCTTTACTTATGCCTTGTCTCCACGTGTTTCGGGTGTGCAGCTAGGGTTGCTGGCCTCACCATCAGACCGCTTCATGACTGTGCAGGATTGGCAGTTTAATCCATTATAAAAATTGCTGTTGATCTCTGGAACAAGGGCCACGCTAAATGAAAAAACTGAAGAAGAATTATAGCTTCGCTTCTTGCTCAAGGATCTTGCGTAAGAGACGTTTCCGTGCACCGCCCGACAGGAGCTCGAGTTTGCGGACATTTAATGGGTCAATGTCTTCACGGAGAAGTTTGAGTTCTCGGTCTGATGGTGGTTGTGTTTCTGCCAATTGCTGAGCTACCCGTATTGGAAAGCCTGTTTTCTTCTGAATTTGCTCCAGGCTGACACCTGGATGAAGATGGGTCAGCCTTATTTCGCCATCAATCCAATCAAACTGGCCGAGGTTACTGATGAGGTAGTTGGGGCCGCTGCCCCGTATTCGCTTATCACTATGGCCCAAGCCGCTGACAAAATCTACTTGAGGCACAAAAACAACCCGCGAATGACGCGGTACATATAAATACACTTGATTGGAATAGGGGGTGACATCGGGGATGCCGCCTGTTCCAGGGAGCCGCAGCCGTGGGCGGTAATAATCGCTACCGAAGGCGATGTTGTTGAAATTGCCCGCTGGATCGACCTGTGCAGGGCGAAAGAATTCCTTTGGTTTGTACTTGGGCAGCAGATCAGCCGTCGCAGTCACAAATCCAACGTTCAGCATGGCCTTGCCCAACCAGGATTCTTCTACTCGACTAATGTGCAAGGTCCCCCATTCTTCACAAATCCCCTGGCCAATGGCGGATGCAAATCGAACCTGGGATGCATGCGTGCATTTTGCCAGGATGAAGCCAGCCATAACCAGTGGCGTATTGATGCCTTGTGCCAGCACCTCGCCGTCTTTTACTTGACGTGATATGCAAACAGACAGCAGTTCATCAATGGTGTAGTCATCCATATTACGTGTAGTATGGACGAAATCAACGTCGGTTTTTGCCATCCATCCGCACAATCTTAGGGGTGAATTTGCCTACGATGTCTATAAGGTCAGCTTGAGCTTTGATTACCTCATCAATGTTCTTGTAGGCTTGTGGTGCTTCGTCCAAATCACCACCGAACAGTGTCACGCCCTGCTTGCGAATGTACCGGTCACGCTCGGTCTTGGTGATGGATTTGTTCGCAGCTCGTCGGCTCATGCGACGGCCCGCACCATGTGATGCTGAATTGAGCGCGGTGGGTTTGCCTTTACCACGTACCACATAACCTGCATCTGCCATTGAGCCTGGGATAATGCCGAGTACCTTGTGCCCAGCAGGTGTCGCGCCTTTGCGATGGACAATCAGTTCCCTTGTAGAGCCATCAACATCCTGGTAGGTTTCTTTCCAGGCGAAGTTGTGGTGATTTTCAATCATAACGGATGCTTTGAGACCTGCTGCTTTGGTGACACGCTGATGAATGACTTCATGATTGGCGGCTGCAAATGCGCCTGCGAGTTCCATCGACAACCAGTATTCCTGTCCTGCTTCGTTGGAAAGCGGCAGCCACGCCAGATGTTGGACTTGCTTCTCAAGATGTGGCTGGAACTGCTGTGCGAGTTTAGAGTAGTGGTTGGCAATCTTGAAGCCAACCCCTCGTGAACCACTATGTGAAAGTAAGGCAAGATAGTTCCCAGCGTCAAGATCAAGTTGCTCATCGTGTTCCTTGAGGTGTAGTGATCCCCATTCCACAAAATGATTCCCACTACCGCTGGTTCCCAGTTGAGCGACGGCGGTTTTATGTAGCGAACGTAGGAATGGTGTCGCCTGCCAATCTTGATGATCCAGGACAGCATGATCTTGGCGCAGGTTAGGCGCAAGACTCTTGCCAGCACCAAACACCGTATTCTCTGTGAGTGTGTTCTCCAATCGACGCTTTTGTTGGGACAGCACAATTGGTGAGACCGGAAAGATCGTCATCCGCATTCGACAGGCTATATCAACACCAACGGCATAAGGGATGACAGCATTTTCCGTCGCTAAGACACCGCCAATCGGCAGGCCATAGCCAACATGTGCATCTGGCATCAAGGCTCCAGCGACACTAATAGGTAAACTGAGTGCGTTTTCGATTTGTTGGATGGATTCTTTGTCAATGTATTCGTGTCCCCAGATTGAGAGGGGTTTCGATTGTTCGGGTATTTCGCTCAATTGGAGCCTCCAAACTGTGAAAATATCGTAATTTTAGAGGTTCACGATGGTTTTTACAAGGTCTTTATGGTTATGAGTGTCGCGTTGTGGTTTGCCTGAGTTTTTTGTTGCCGCCGCCGCACAACAAAAAAACGGCGGCAATGCGGATAACCGGGGAAGAACTGGCAGAGAGCCGGCGGGAAATGGGTGTTGGATTGAGTTGGTCAGGAGCAGCTTCATGCAGGTTTAACCTTCGTGTACTCAGTTTCAGTGTACCTGAAAAAGGGTTGATTTGGGAGAATGTGTCGCAGAATGTATGTTCTATATTCAGATGCCCTTGATTTTTATAATCATACGCTCTATGTGAAATTAAAAAGCATCATCAGTTGACCATGGAAAGGTTTGAACATCAATACCGTATCGAGACCGCAAAATGTATTTGAGCAAATGAGCCGTGACTTTGGCGATGAGCCGTGTTACCAAGCCATTGACTGTTTTTGCCAGCAAGCGTTCAATGTTGCGTCCGGTATGCTGAAGTTCGTGCACACTATTCAATAGCTTTGTAAAGCCTTGAGGATGTTGGCTGTTTGCTCAAGCATTTGGGCTTGCCATTCCACACTCAGAAAACCTTTGTCGCCGATCAGGTGCGCTTGGGATATGCGATCAAGGACAGCCTCAGCCGCTGCCCGTTCATCGCTATTCGCCGCTACCAAATCATCGATCACGGGAATGCCATCCAGTGTCGTCATTAGCACCCGCTTGTAGCCAAAATAGCGCAAGTTGCGTCCCACACAGGAGCCATAATCGGCACTCTTCAGAAAGTCGCTGCGGCTTTTGCTGCGTTTATAACCGACAACTGGAATGGGTTTGGTGTCGATCAGATAGGTCGTGGCTTGTCCAACCCCCAATGCCATCAACCAGTCACGACGCATCGCTTTGACCAGATAACGCAGCCCACGCGAACGACGATTGAATTGGCTTTGATCCACCAATTGTGGGAACAGAGCGCCATGGTTGGCACGAATATAGCCCAAATACTGGGTCTCACCCGGATAGGGAATGTAATCCTCAGCCAGCCTCAAGGTCATGATCTCACTATCACTGCAATCGGGTTTGCGCCCCACTGTACCTTGCAACAGATACTGTCCTTTATCTTGATACCAATCATCAACTTCTACAAAGATAATGGTCAACAACGTTTCAATGTCTATACTAGTCATAGGGCTGAATTCTCTCTCATGGTTTGTTTTGTCACTTACTATCTTGGGGTTCAGCCCCATTTTCTCAATTCTATTTCACATCAGGCGTATCATGGGAAGCATCAATCAGGGCTTGCCCAAATTGTCAAGTTCTATCCACGAAATTCAGCATTTCCAGTTTCCCTTTTAACTTGCCAGAGCTAATAAGTATGTTACAATTCGTTATCACAGCGTGAGCTAACTAAGAGGAGAGTTTGATGTCTGTCGTCAACATACTAAAGCAAGCAGACATTTTTGATGAACTGACCAACACCCAACTTGAACTCGTGGCATCAATCTGCTCTGAACGGCATTATCAGGCAGGGGATGTGATATTCCAGGAAAACTTGCCAGGTGATGAGCTCTATGTGATCGCCAATGGTGAAGTTGGGATTGAGGTTGATCCTTCCTTGGTCGGTAAAGATACATCATCGCAAGATATACACATTATTGCCACCTTGCGGCGTGGACAATCATTTGGTGAAGTGTCATTGGTAGATGAAGGGCTACGGTCTGCTGGGGCACGCTGCACCCAACCCGATACTCGTCTGGTGGTTATCCCGCGTGATAAGCTGATGCTGTTGTGTGATACCTACCCACAGCTGGGTTACCGGCTGATGCGCAATCTGGCGGCGGATCTTGCGATGAAGATTCGCCAGACTGATCTGCAAGTACGCGAACAGCTTACATGGTCACATAAGACGTGATCCGATCGCATCAACGTGAAACTAAAATAATAGCACAGCAATTGTGTTGGAGATTATGGTTGAAAGAGAGAATGATGATTCACCTCGGTGGGTATTCATGACGCTCTGCTGCAGATAAAGCGAACTTTCAGTTCGCTGCAGCTTCTACAGCACGCATGAGGAACCTCCCGCTACGTGAGGCTGTACAGACCCGTCCGATCTGTTTGCTGCTAATGCTCGATAGAGAATATGAATTGCTGCGTTGTGGTCTCTATCGAGCGAGAGACCACAAGCGCATTCGACACTGCACGTCCGGCACTGCCAGCCTTGTCCGTCAGATATTGTTTGAAAATACGCCGAACCGAAGGTTCGCAGCCACTCTCCAAGATGCTCTTGCTGAGGTGTTGGTTTCTGACCCTGTTGCGCACCCGCAGGAATCAGATCGTCGTGCTCAACCAGTTGGGTACTCAAAACTCTGGTTAAAACCCTGAAAATCGCCGAACCGCGACCATTCAAATCGAACCAAGGTTCGCTGCGGCTTGCGGCGGGCTCAAGCCCGTTTATGTCAAGGTGTCCTCTCATCCACCCATCCAGGAGATAGCTATGTTGATGCCCCCAACCAATGGTTGATATCAGAGCGCAATTATCTGCTGGCGGCTTTACAGGCTAGTCTGCCCTACCAGCCGCACAAATTTGCGGCGACCTACTTGCAACACAACCGGTAGCATTTCTACCGAAACCGCCGCTGATGGGTCTTGGACGGGTTTTCCATCTATACGGATACCATTTTGTTCGATCAGGCGTTTGGCTTCTTTGCCGCTGCTGACCATGTCTAGGCGGCGTAGGATATTGGTGACGCGCTCTTCTTCGCTAAGAACTTCCTCGGGAATGTCTTCAGGAATCTGATTGTCTCTGCTGCGGAATACTTGATCCCAACGCTGCTGCGCTGCTTCGGCGTCTTCCTGGCTGTGAAAGATGCCAACGATCTGACGCGCCAGGTTCATCTTGATATCATTCGGATGCTTGCTACCATCTGACACCCCTTGTTCGAGTTCCTCCAATTGTCCTGTGTTCCATCCCAGCAGTAGCTTATGATAAATGGGCATCGCGTGATCTGGCACACTCATCACTTTACCGAACATATCCCAGGGTTCAGATAGCAGTGGAATGTGGTTGCCCAGGCTTTTGCTCATCTTGATGTCGCCATCTGTCCCAGGTAGACTTTCCCCCATGATAACGGCAATCTGTGGACGCTGCCCCAGTGCTTGTTGGAGTTTGCGCCCTGCCACCAAGATGTTAAACAACTGATCCTGACCGCCAACTTGTACGTCGGCTTCCTGAGCTACAGCATCATAGGCCTGCATGAGTGAATAAAAGAACTCGTGCATGTAAATGGGGGAGCCTTCGTCCATTCGTTTGGCAAAGTTTTCACGGACAAGAAATTGCTGAACTGTAAAATTGCTTGCTAACCGGATGATGTCGGCGAAGTCCAGCGGAGTCAGCCATTCATCATTATGACGAACTCGTGTTAGTTTGGGATCAAGAATTTTGAAGGCTTGCTCGGCGTAGGTCTCTGCATTTTGATCAACTTGTTCAGGAGTCAGTTGTTCCCTGGCTCTGTCTTTGTCTGATGGATCACCAATGCGGCTGGTAAATGTGCCCACTAGAAAGGTGACATCGTGACTGAATTCCTGAAATTGCCGAAGTTTGCGCATGGTGATGGTATGACCTAAGTGCAGGTCAGAAGTACGTGGATCATAACCGCAATAGACACGCAGAGGACGGCCCTGCTTGTCTGCCTCAATCAGCCGTTCACGCAGTTCTTTCGTCATGTTGACTTTGGTCTCTGGATCGCCGTATTCTGCCCCAGACATCAAGACTTCTACTTGCTCGTCTATTGTTGCCATTTTTGCCTCGGACTTTCTATATGAATCGGCGCAATTGTACCATACTATGGATGGCGTGGAAGTAACACCATCTCAAATTGGGCTAGCGCTTCGTGGAAACCCATTGTTGCCATGACTGTTGCAACCGGATCATCTTCTGCTAGATTGACAAAGCTACTCGCTGCATCTGGTTCAAGTTGCTGGATATACGACAACAGCGCTTTGAAATCAGGTTCACTCCCAAGTGAAAAGGCGGCATCCATAATCTGTATCATGGTGGGTGTCGTGCGTCCAATCAGGTAGGCAGTTATCTTGAAATTTCGTTGAGCAATCCAGGCATTTAAGTCGCCTGCTCGTTCAAGCGAAAGTCGTTCACGCTGCCACGGATTGGCGCTAGTGTGCATGTCATCGTAGTTGCGAAGGGCATCATTTATTGAGACTTCTTGAAACGCTATCCCTGGATAAAGATCACTTTGTGGGATTGAGGTGGCCTGTATGATCTGAAGACGGCGTATGATGTTGAAACCAAGCTGAGAGTAGAGACTATGAGCCGGCGTATTCCCCTCTATCACTTCCAGATGAATCGCATTTAAGCCTGCTTTCCATCCTGCTATGATGAGGTGTTCCATCATAGCTCGTCCGATGCCTCGTCTGCGATAATCGGGGATTACGCCCATGCCACCAATCCATCCACGATCATCTCGGATTGAAAGATAACCTAGCCCAACAACGACGTGATCAACCTTCACGATGCAAGACTTGTTGAGTTGAATATCATAATGTTCGATGGTCTGACGCATCGCATCAACACTGAGGTTGATGGGGACAACGTAATTAGCATAGGCCGAGTTAAATACGGAGGTCAGCACGTCAAACGAAGCCTGAGACGCCGCTATAAGCTGGAAGTTCATGCCAAGGTTCCTAAAAGAGATCAGATTCTAGTCTAGGAACTAGTTTTTCATATAGAGAGAGGGCGCGTTTTTGCGTACCGTGTCTTCGCCCAGTTTGTCCACCAGTTTCTTGCGTAGTTTGGGGGTTTCTTCTGCCCATTTGTCTTGAAGTTGCTCTTTTGAAGCGCGGTAGCCATCGCCAGCAGGGGTCATCACCCCCCCTGCAATTACTGGCGCGCTGGAAATCACCCGCTGCACATTTTCATGTTGACATGAGGAACAGGGTGGGGCCGGCTCCTCAAAGCCATGACGTGCTTCAAACCGATGGGCACAATTAGGACAGCGATAATCATAGCGGGGCATAGCCAGAGCCTCTGTTCAATGGTTAACATAATTGCATTGTATCGTAGTTTTGTCGGAACATTGTTTGAGATCGTGTTATTCCAGCCGAATTCGTGGGTTGAGCAGCGCATAGAGGATGTCTGCGATGAGATTGGCACAGGCATATGAGAGGATAATCAAAACCACGATGGCCTGCAACAAGGGGATGTTCTTTGCCCGGACCGCCGCCACCAGTTCACGACCAAGTCCTGGATAGTTAAAGACTTCCTCAATAACAACCAGGCCGCCAAGCAACCAGCCAATGCTGAGCGCAATGACCGTGATGGTCGGCAGCAGAGCATTACGGAGCACATGCTTGAAAATCACTTTCCATTGGGGCAAGCCCTTGAGTGTTGCTGTTCGTATATACGGTTTCTTCAATTCATCAATCACGCCAGCACGGGTCATACGTGAAACATAAGCCAACAAAACCAATGTGGCAGTCAAGGCAGGCAGGGTAAGCACGCGAAGCCAATCGCCAAATGAGTAATTGGGGGCAACGAACGAAGTTGCGGGCAGCAAATTCAGATCATGGGCGAAGACATTAATCAGGACGATGCCCGTGACAAATTCTGGCAAACCGACAACGGCCAGCGAGAATAAAGAAATCAGGCTATCCACCCAACTGTTTTCTCGTAGGCCAGCCACAATACCAAGAAAGATCGACAAGGGGACACTCATGGCGAGAACCATGGCGCCCAACCGCAGTGTATTTTGAAGACGATCCATGACCAATGGACGGACTGCCGGATTGCCTCTAGCATAAGATATACCCCAATCACCTATGACAAATCCAGTTAGCCAGTTTACGTACTGGACAGGAACCGGATCATTTAGCCCGTAACGCTCGTTGAATTCGGCGATGGCAGTCGGCGAAGCTTCGCGTCCCATCACTAAACGGGCCACATCTCCTGGGAGTAACTGTGTCAGACCAAACACAATGGCTGAAGTGAAGCCCAGAGTCACGATCAGTAATAAGACGCGACGCACGACATAGCGTGCCATTATAGATTGCCCTTTCCTTCATTTTTTTGTAGGGCGACGAGTTCATCAATGGGAAGATGGCAGCGGATGTTGTGCCCATCACCTGCGTCCTGCCAGGGTGGCATATCAGTTTCGCAGATGGCCCCAATTTTGCGCGGGCAGCGCGTATGGAATCGGCAGCCCGATGGTATATTACGAGCGCTGGGCACATCCCCTTCCAAACGAATTGTGCCCTGTTGTACAGCCGGATCAGGGGCAGGAATCGCGGAGATGAGCGCTTCCGTGTAAGGATGAGAAGGGAAACGATAAACTCGGTCTGTTGGACCTTCTTCAACAATCTGTCCCAGATACATCACAGCGATCCAATCGGATAAATAGGCCACGACATCCAGGTCGTGCGAAATGAGTAAATATGATGCCCCTTTTTCTGCTCGCAAGTCTTTGAGCAAGTTGAGGATAACGGCCTGTACTGAAACATCCAACGATGAGGTGGGTTCGTCTGCGACAACTAATGCCGGGTCTGCGGCAAAAGCACGGGCAATGGCAACCCGCTGCTTCTCGCCGCCACTGAGCTCCGCCGGGTAGCGGTTTGCATATTCTTTGGTGAGCCGAACAGATTCAAGTAATTTCCCAACTCGTGCATCAACCCTTGTCTGCGACAGGTTTTCGTTGCTTAAGCGTTTGATGGTGCGTCCGATGGTATGCCCCACCGAATGATAAGGGTTGAGAGCGTCGTTGGGATTCTGAAAGACCATGCGTAAGTTGCGGAGGGCCTGGGTATCCCGTTGAGCTAGTTTGTTGGAAATGGGTACATCACACAACTCGATTTTCCCCGATTCGGCACGATGCAAGGCGACAATACAGCGAGCGGCAGTCGTTTTGCCGCTGCCGCTTTCGCCGACCAATCCTAATGTTGAAGCTTGCCGGACTTGGATCGAAACACCATCCACAGCCCGAACAGGCGCAAATGGCTTGCCCATGATGCGATCAAACAGGGAGTATTCTCCAAATGACTTATACAGGCCTTGAGCATCCAATACATAGCTATCATGCGGTTCAGAAACGATGTTCCCCGCTGTTGGTTGTCGTTGCAATTGAACTTCACTAGAAACGATATCCTGCCAGCGCCAACAGCGGATTTGACGTTTGTCAGGCATGGTTTCTAGATTTGGTTTTAGTGTATGACACTTATCAATCGCGATAGGGCAGCGTGGCGCAAACACACAACCTTGTGGTCGTTCTGCTAACGATGGCGCGACCCCGTCTATAGTTGACAAACGTGTTTCGTTGCCCTCCGTCTGTTGCGGCAAGCTGGCAAGCAAACCAACTGTATATGGATGTATAGGGTCAGCATAAATAGACTCAACAATGGCACTTTCCATCACTTCGCCACCATACAAGACCGTGACACGATCACAAAGTTGGGCTACTGTGCCCAAATCATGAGAAACATACAGGGCGGCAGCCTGATTATCGCGTATGAGATCGCGGAATAAATCGAGGATGACTGCCTGTGTGGTTACGTCAAGTGCTGTCGTTGGCTCATCTAGGATGAGGAGTTTGGGCTGTGTGCTCAGTGCCATCGCAATCGTGACGCGCTGCATCATCCCACCACTGAGTTGATGTGGATAGCGTGTAACCACATCATCTGGGTCGGCAATCTTCACACGATGCAGCATCTCGATGGCACCTTCCAAGGATTCTTGTCTGCCCATATCGTGATGCAGCCGGGTGATTTCTGCAATCTGATTGCCAATAGTATATGAAGGATTGAGCGATGCCAGCGGATTCTGCGGGACGAGGTTGATCTGGCTGCCCCAAATATTGCGCATGTGCCGAGAAGATTTGGTTGTTAGGTCGTCTCCAAGAAAGTCAATGTGTCCTGACCGAATCCGGGCGTTTGTTGCTAAGTAGCGCATGAGAGCCAGGGCAAAGGTGGATTTCCCGCTGCCGCTTTCACCAACTAGACCATGAATTTCTAGCGGCTCAATTGTCAAAGAAACATCATGGATGACGTTCAGCCACTGTTTTTTGAGCCGATAATCTATAAAGACGCTTTCAGCGGTGATGATAGAAGAAGTTTGATCCATGAATTTGTTCCACGCAGATTAGCGTGTACTGTCCCCTTCGTAGCGGAAAATACGTCTGAGGCCGTCTGCCATGAGGTTGATAGAAATAACCAATGTGGCAATTGCCCCCGCCGGAGCCCACAGCGCCCAAGATGCGCGGATATATTCGCCTCGTGCTTCTTCGACCATGCGTCCCCAATCGGGGGAAGGCGGCTGTACACCTAAACCCAGAAAACCAAGTGATGCAATCAGAAAAATAGCGTAGGAAAAGCGCAGTGCCGCTTCAACAGCTAAGGCAGGTAAGACACCTGGCAGAATCTCACGGAATAAGATATAAGTCGGTGATTCCCCACTTAATTTTGCAGCCTCAACATAGCCAAGATCACGTATGGTTAGTGTCGCGCTGCGGATAACCCGCGTCACAATGGGTGTATAAATCAACACAACGACGGCAACGATGCCAATCGGTGATGGCCCGGCGATGCCCAACATGACCAATGCCAGCACCAACACGGGAATGGATAACAGGCTTTCTAGGGCACGCGACATGATTTCATCAAGCCAGCCACCATAGTAGCCAATGCTAAGACCGATCCCGGTGCCAAGTACGACAGAAATTGCCGTTGCGATACCGGGCAACACGATAATGTCGCGGCTCCCCCAGATAACGCGACTCAGAACATCACGGCCTTCCTTGTCTGTGCCGAAGGGATGGTCAACGGATGGGGGGGTGCGAATCATCAAACGCCCATCTTCGTCACGGATAAATTCAGAAAATGAATAAGGTGCAATAATCGGTGCGAATAATGCCAGAAAGATAAAGAACAGCGTCATGAATGTGCCCACCAGGGCCAGAGGATAGGCAGACGTCTGTTGAAAAAAAACTTGTATACCAGTTAAAAAGCGACGTGAAGCCGCTAAGGACTCCACGTTCGTTTGTTCTGTTAGGGACATGCTTAGCCAGCGACAGTGACATTACGAAAATCAGTAAGACCTGCAAATGGGTGCATATCTAGACCGTCTACAGCTACGCTGACTGCGCCGGTGATTGATGCAAACCAGGGAATAATAATGGGGCCACGTTCGGCGAAGATCGCAGCGAGTTGGGCATAGACCTCAGCACGTTCGGCAGTGTCTGGCGTAGAGGCTGCCAATGCGATCAATTCATCAACCTCTGGATCAGAGAAGTGCGTTTCGTTGAACGGCCCGTCAGTTTGGAAAGCTGAGGCAAAATACCCTTGCGGAACGGGGCGGTCTCCCCAACCTGTAATGCCAAGATCAACCTCAAGCCATTCGGTGTCGGCATAGTATAGACCTTCTTCGCGGATCAGTAGGTTGACATCAATGCAGGCTTCTGCCCATTGCTGTTGTAGCGCAATACCTAGTGATTCGTAGTTGAAGGCATTGACCACATAGAAATCGGATTCGAGACGCTCCTGCCCGGTTGCATCTTGGATCAGTTCGCAAGCACGGGCGGGATCATAGGGTTGCTCGATCAAGCCTGGGTAGAACTCGCCATATTTGGGGCCGACCGGGTCATTATTACCGACGATGCCCAGACCTTCTTGCACCGTTTCTAAGAGTTCTTCACGGTTGGTTGCCAGTTTAAATGCCTGTCGGATACGGACATCTTCACCCAAGGCACCCTCGTCGGAACGAATGCGGATTTCAGGATGCAAATTGCTCGGAATGCTGATGACGTTGATGCTGTCATCATCTTGCAACGTTGGAATTTGATCGATTTCTAGTTTGAAGACGAAATCAACGACACCGCTGCGGAGCGCATCAACCTGTGAGAGTTTATCTGGGAAGTAGAGGAACTCCAACTGCCCAAGCGTCGGCTCACCTTCTTTGAAGTAGCTTTCATTAGGGGCGAAGGTGGCGCTTTCACCTGGGCTGTAATTAGTCAACACGTAAGGCCCAGTCCCGTTAAAGTTTACATAAGGATTGTCACCATCAGCCAGGACGTTGGGTGTCTCTTGGCCGTCCTGAATGATGTAGGCGCTTTGGGTGGCAACCCCGAACAAGAAATCAGCGTTGATTTCGGGTAGGGTGAACACGACTGTGTTGTCATCCGGGGCGGAAACCGCAAACGGCCCCATCAGGTTTGTGGATTGGGCTTCAAGTTCAACCAGTCGATTAAAGGTATAAACCACATCAGCCGATGAAAACCCACTACCATCATGCCAGGTGACACCATCAGCCAGTATAAACGTATAAACCAGACCATCATCGCTCACATTCCACTCTGTTGCCAGATTTGGCATAAGCGTTCCGTCAGGACGGGTCTCGATTAGAAAGTCATAAATTGTACGATTAAGAAGAACTTCTGGGTCATTCGTCCCGGTGGCGGGATCAAGATTTTCTGGGGGAACCATAGCGACACGTAAGACGCCGCCTTGGGCGCTGACGCCAAAAGCCAGCGCAATAAAGATTATGATGGTGAGCGTGGTAAACATAAGACGACTTATGCCACTCCGCCCAACAAGATGTGCATCGTTCAAGAACATGTGACCTCCTGGATCATGTTATATTCGATTAATTGGCACGTCTGTTTTGCGTTCGCACCATGTGTTTGGTGGGATAGTGGCAAGAACCCTTACGAAATAAATCTGGATTATCTGACATACAACCCCAACCAATTTGAGTATAACACTCAACGCCAGAGATAGACCGATGCTTAGTAAATGCTCATTTTTTAGACTATTTGTTCGGATTTGCCCAACTGGGACGGCGTTTACGCAAAAAGGCCAGCATTCCTTCCTGACCCTGCTTCGACTGACGCAGATCATTGAGAAGTTGGGCGCGATAAGAAGCGGTTTCTATGGCAGGGCGATTTTGAATCTGACCCAGCATCTGTTTGAAAGCGGCGAGAGCATCAGGGCCGGCTTCACGGATATTACTGAGCGTCGCAGCCATGATATCAGCCAACTCGTCCGGCTGGCAGCATTCATGTACGATACCAAAACGCTCTGCATTGCGCCCATCAAACGTTTCGCCAGTGACCATGAGACGCCGTGCAATACTAAGGCCGACCCGGTTAATGACATATGGTGCGATCAAGGCAGGAACTACGCCCAGACGAACATCAGGGATGGCGAAGAGCGTGTCATCTGTTGTGATGGCAATATCTGTGGCGCACACCAATCCCAGGCCGCCACTTATCGCTGAGCCTTCGACCTGAGCAATGACAACCTGAGGAGCCGTCATGATTGATTGCAGTAGGGTATCATAGTTGGTGATCTGCTCATCCTCAAGATTACCTGGATCAGCATAAGCAGCCTGCATCTCTTTAGTATCCTGTTCCCCACAGAAAATGCCGTCTGCACCCGCAAGTAGGACTGCTCGGATAGTGCGATTATCTTGTAACTGGTGCATAACATCTGATAGTTCCAATATCATTTGCTGGTTCATAGCATTATGAACATGAGACTGATTGAGGGTGATATATACAAAGGGACGTTGTGATTCAATGTGGAGGGTTTGGTAGCTAGTCATTGGGGATTACGCCTCATGTATGATGCTTTGGGCAGAGACAATGTAGGTGGATGCGGGGCTGGAGATTGCATAGTTGTCCCCTTCGTTTGGGTCAGTTTGATCGGGGAATATGCGCAGGTAGGTGTCGCTGTCAAATGTGATGGTCAAATCCATTCCGGGATGGATGAGGGTTACATCCGAAATTGGCTTGTTCATCAGGCTGCGCATTTGAATCACAATTGGACCGGTGGGGGCGTTGCTATCCAGCCAGGTTGCCAAGACATGCTGGTTATTCTCAATACGCCAAGGGCAATCTTCAATGTAGAGTACGAACTCACCGCGAAATTTGTGCTCATCAGGAGTCAGACTAGGGTTAGGATATGGTAAAGGGTTTTCTAATGGAATCTTTTTGCCAAAATGTAGGCTTGCCATTGAGCCAATGGCTCCCACTTGTACATTAAAACATGGCTTCCCTACCAATTGCATGAGCGTATTCTCAAACTGCGTAACGAGTGCTGACATATAATATACAATGCCATCAAAAGACTGTATTGTAAAAGGGCCAATCGATTTCTGCCAAAAACGGGCTTGAGCCCGCCGCAAGCCGCAGCGAACCTTTGGTTCGATTTCAACAGTAGTGGTTAGGCGTTGTGTCGCACGGCGATCATGTCTGCATCGTACAAAAAGGCTGTCACAGCCATGTGAAGCGGGCGGGACGCGCCCTTGAAAGTGAACGTAGTTCATTAGGACATGTATACTTCAGAGGTTAGTCGTAGCAGAGCGTTACAATGGTCTAGGCATGCGCTTCAGAACCATGCCAACCGCCACATCAAAACACTCGTGTGTCGTATAGAGTTGATAGTTGACCGATTGCGGCCCTGTCGCTATCGCCGCATCACAAAAGAGCCGCAGTATCATGTCATTCTCAAATTGCATAATTAGATCTAAACCGGGTTTCGCCAAGCGTACATGGTGGATGGTTTGACCAACGACTTCATCAAGCGTTTGCCGAACAATCTCTCGATCGTTTTTGGATGTGCAGAGGATGGCTTGGTTGTCTTCAAAGCGCCAGGAACACAACTGTGTAAATAGGGTGAACTGTGGGGTAAATTGCTTCAGTTTGTCAGAGAATATGTCCGCAGTTAATGGTTCAGCACGATGAGACTTTGTACCAAGTGCTAGCCCAAGCCGATGCTGCCTTCCTGATTCGTGTAGCGCGTAGCCCCAGCAGGACACCCCGTAAAGTTGACTTAGGGTAATGACGAAGGTGGCCAGATGGTTCATAACAGACTAGAGGCTAGCGTGTAATCTGACCTTCCAGACGTTGCCTCTGTGTCCAGAAGGAGATGACGTAAACCCATAAACAAACAAAAGCCGAAACCCATTCTGATTAAGATGACTGTGCTTGTTGTGGTTGCATTTGTGTGGTTGCCTAAGAATTGGTTGCTGAGAATCAGTATTATGCCAATAGCGGCTCGCTGCATCCAAATAAGTGAATGGTCCTCAAGGCGATTGGAATGGTCTTCAACATGTAGGTGATGTTGTAGATTGATGAGAAAAATATCGCCTGATGATGCAGTCTGCACAATCATAACACGCGATAGAAGCTTGGGTCAGCGTACAATATCATGATTTTTATGCCGGGTGTTGGCTCTAGTCTATTATTTTGTGCGTTGTTCAAAATACCTTCTTGTGTCTTGATAATTTCTTCATCGTCTGGATTTTTGAACCGGAATTGAATGGTAGCACGCGGGCCACCCCGAAATGGATTGAAACCACTGGCTGATGTTTGGTCGCTATAGTAGGCAATCAGTTCACCCAGAACGACCTTGCCATTCTTTTCGAGTCGGCCTCGCACTTTATCAGGATGCATGATGATGCGCCATACGATCAAATAAATCATGAGGGTTCCTAATAAGATGATGAAAGTGTTGATGATGGTGGCGGCGTCCGCGTTGGCACCTGCCAACCGTGCAAAATCAGGAAAATCAGGCGAGTAGGTGATGAGAACGGGATCGCCTACATGAAGTTGTACAAATGTATTTTCCACAACGGGTTGCGTCCAATAAAGCGGTTCTTCAGCACCTTCCGGTGTATAATGGTAAGAAATTGTGCCGAAAGTGAAGAAGTCAATTGGATTCTGACGGCCTTCCTGCATGGCACTGATGGTGGCGTTGACAACTTCGCCTTTCCAATTCAAGATACCGACCATGATAGGCTCAAGCAGAATAAATGGAATCACCCAGGTTAGTGTGACCATAATCAGGATAAAAAATACCCATCTATTACTGTGGGGTTTTGCCTTATCATTGACCCCACCATACAGTTCTTCATCAATGAGATGGATGTAGCGCCGTTGAAAAATATAGACTTCATCAATAGGCATGAGGCGTTGGGTCATCGTCGCTCCTGTAACGGTACACCATGGGTTTCAATGGGTGGTAATGCTAAAAGACAGCCCCCCTCCAAATCCCGGCAGGTTCCTGGATAATGGCAACACAATCCGCCTCGGCTACATCCTCTTGAGCTATAGCAAAATATGACCAGACTAAAGATTTGAAAAGTAAGAGCAGGTTGATGCTTTCGGCTAAGTTTATCATCTATACTATCATTAACTTAATACTGATGAACTAGACACTAGTTTTCGGAAATTATCTTGGGATTGACGACTAGATGATTAATGAGTGTATCATCTTTGGGCTGATAGCCAGGGAGCTTGCCACCACGACTATGAATAATCGAGTATAATGGAGGCGCGAGTCTGGCTCTGGCAAGCATGAAAAATATGCCACCTAATGTTCGTCTGCGCGAACCATCGGCTGTCATCATACCCTCGGCAGCATGGATTTCCTGGGCTTCTTTGACAAGATGCAGAACAAAGCTGTGCCCACATAGCAAGATCATGGTATGAATACGGCGCACAGGTTTACGGTATGTCTCGCCGAGGGCTTCGCAGACTTCTTGGGCGGTTTTGCGTTGACGTGATGATAACCCCTTTTCAATGACAGATAAATCAACATCTGGATAACTGATAGAGAGGTAATGACCATCCAATTGATATCCATTTAGCGTGTGATTAGCTTTGGTGGCTGATTTTTCATTTGGTAGTGTGACTAAGGCAAATCTTGTGTTAAAGCGCTCGTCTAAGCCGAATGTGATCGACCCAACTTGCCCGAAGTCAGCAAATATTGACTCGATTTGTTCTTGTATAGTTGAGTCAGCAAGGTTTGCGACATACAATATATTACGCATAGTGTTCCCCCAATTATCTTCTAAGGATAACCTAAAGAATCGGGTTGTACAAACGGGATGAGTGTTTTTGAAAAAGACTGGAAGCCGGGGAATTTGATCGTATAATATGATCCGGTTGTGCGCAACTTTCCTGCACACATTGTTGTTCTAGCAAGGACATAACCCGAATGTTACTCAAGAGTTATATCAATCCTGAAGAGCGCAAGGCCGCGGATAATAAGCTAAAGAGCTTGTTTTTTGAAGGCTTGTTTCTCGGCGGAACCGGCCTGGGGGTATTAGCACTTATTTTTGAGATTGCTGCTGATGCCTTTAGTGTTGCGGCCTACCAGACGCTCCTCGCCATTCACGGAGCGAGCGGCAATCACGACATCGCTATGATGTCATTTGCGGTACTGTCGGTCATGCTTTTTTTCGGAATTGTGCCAGCCTATAAGGCGGGTGCGTATCTTCGCCCGAATGCGGGAGGGAGTGGCCCGTTAGTGGAAGCTATTGGTCCTGCACGATTGCGCTGGTTATCTTGGGTTGGTACAAGTTTATTTTTCTTGGATGCTATTTTGACCATTATCATCAGTTCAATCTCTGCGGCTGATGTGACAATGTTGATACTGCCTGAGTTGGCAGATTATCGAATACTGCTGGCAGAAGGATATGCCTTTTTCATTATGGCGGTGTTGGTTTCGCTTGGTCCGCAGCGTGCTGTACCTTTGTTTCTGATTGGTGGCGGTGCATTTTCGATCTTTACGCTTGGGGCGTTGGTTTATTCGGGTATCGTAGTTGCGGTTGATCCCAGTTTGAGTGGCCAGACACCTGCAATTATCGAACGCCTGGAAGCCGATAAAATCGCGCATATCACGGAAACCGTTCAGGTTTTGTCTGTTGTGGTGTTCTTCCAGTTCTTCCTCAAGTCGATGAGCAGCGCTATGCTTGGCTTCTCTGGCTACGAAGTGATCCCTGCAAGTGGCAAACATGCAGCACGTCCGAAGTGGAAAGTTATCAATACCTCGTTGGTTCTAGCCGCCATTTTTTTGATTGGCACAGGCATCATTCAATTGTTTGCTGCCCAACAGCTACGCATCCCAGCTACTGAAGGCTACAGCACACTGCTCATTATTTATGAGATTGTCTTTGGCCCGACATTCCTGCTCACCGTTGCGGGTATTTTACTGGCGATTATCTTGCTGTTGGCGCAAGGGGGGGGCTATGTTGGCGGAGCGGCAGTTGCTGCAAATGCGGCACGATTGGGCCGGATGCCATCGTTTTTTAATGATGACCGGATTGGGATCGCCGTCATTTGGGGGTTTTCCGCGATTGCCATTCCCATTATTCGCGAGGTGGTCATTGTCGAGTCGTATTATGCTTTCGGTTTTGTCACGGCTTTTGTTATCACGGCCACAACTGTGTTCTTTGTGCGTGATGATGCCCTTTTAGATCGTGGCATTCAACCGGGCAGTGCTGAAGCCAAATCACTTAAATTCGCAGGTCTGCGTGGGATGATCGCTAGTTATATTATGTTGATTGTTCTCATCACACAAAAGACCGATGCCTTAGGCGTTATCGTAGTCTTTGCGGTTGTGATGACTGCATTCCAGGTGATTATATCGCGTGGTGGATTTGGTCAGAAGGAAACTGACGAAGTTGGCATTGTGGTTGCAATTCGTCCAGGGGAGCGCCCCCAGCCAGAAAGCGGTGTGCAGCGTGCCCATGATGAAGCACGGCAACGTGGTATTGTTGATCTTATCAATCACCTGTTTGAGGAGGGCCAGATGGTCAAGTTTAATGTCGAACCCTATCGTATTCATCGGCTGATTACCTTTACCTATGGTGTTCAGGAGGATTATTGGCATCCGCATGACGAGCATGGCGAACGTGTGCCTGAACCCAGTCAAGAGCTTGAACTTTCGTATCAGGAAGCGTTGGGAAGGCGCGAGGAAGTGTTAAAGGTCATCGAACACTACTCACACTATGGTATCTTCACCTTCATTCATAACTACTATGCCAATTATATGAGCGGACATCGTGATGATGCGACGGTTCAGCGTGCAATGATTCAGATGCTATTCCCTCGCTCGGATCTGGATGAAATCTGGCAGGAGTTCCAGCACTATAAATGGGTACGGCAACCGGAAGAGATTTGGCAGTTTGCTCGTAAACGTTATCAGTGGGCGAAGGATCAATGGCCGAATCTGAGTGATCGAATCACGACCATCTGGACATTGCAAGATTTTGGTTTATTGCCACTCACCGATGATGAGGGGAATTCACTTGGAGCAATGCCTATTGTCGCTGCGATACCGGCGGTAGAAGAAGCGGCTGCCGATCCGATGGACTAGGCATCCACAGCAGGGAGGGTGACATAAAAGGTTGTACCCTCTCCGAGTTCACTTTCCAGGCGAATTTTGCCTCGATGAGCTTCGACTAATGTTTTAACAATCGCCAGTCCTAGGCCTGTTCCATCAATGCTCTCGGTTTCGGTCCCCCGCACGCGATAAAACCGATCAAAGATGTGAGGTTGGTCTTCGGGGCTGATGCCAATTCCATTGTCTTTGATGCCAATCCTCACCGTTGAACTGCGACTTTCTGCACTGATTGTCACTGTGCCTTCTAGTGGTGTGTATTTGATCGCGTTGCTGATGAGATTGTTGAAAATCTGGTGCAAGCGAAAGCGCTCGCCTTCGACAACAGGCAACTTATCGGGTATTTTCTGAATGATGGCCATGTGTTTGGCTTGAGCGCTACCCTCATTGGCTTTGATACACTCCGATAACAACTCATGTAACCCAACTCGCTCAAACTTTAAATCCATACCTGATTCGATCCGTGCCAGATCAAGCAGATCGTCAATCAGTTGCCGCATATTGACGATGGCACGGTCAATCATAGTGATGAAATTGGTGGATTTCTCGTCAAACTGATTGGTCATTTGTAGCAGATCGAGATAGCCGCGCATGACTCCTAAGGGCTGTTTGAGATCATGCGACACGGTGGCGATCAGTTCACTCTTGAGTCGATCCATCTCTTTGAAAGGTGTGATATCTTGCATGACGATAATCTCACCGATACCTATATGAGATTGGATATTGGTGAAATAAATGCGATTGTTGGGTAATTCAAGCTCATCATCGAATCCGTCTTGTATCTGATGCGCTCTATTATACATTTGGAGTAAGGGATCAAAGGTAATCGTCTCAGTAAATGGCCTACCAATATAATTCTCATTGGAATGCAAGCCAAGTGTATAAATTGCGGAGGTACTAATGAGAAGGAGACGACCTTCGCGGTCAATTACGATGACAATATCGCCGACGCTACCGAGAATGTGAGAAAGTTTTTCCCGTTCACGCACCGTTTCATCATAGAGTCGAGCGTTGTCGATGGCGACCCCTGCCCGGTTGGCTAATTTCTGCACAAATTCAACATGTTCATCGGTAAAGGCGTTGATCTTGGTGCTTTCAAGTGTGACAACCGCGATGACTTGATCTTCGCGCATGACAGGAACCGCCATCTGCGATTTGACATTGATCAGCCCCCAGGCATAGTCTTTGTCAAGCATGATATCAGGCAGAACCTCAACCCGACCTGACCGGGCAACACGATGGCTAATGGTGTTGTCACTCTGAACACGCAGGTCTTCTAGTTCTTCATCGCTCATCTGGTAACCATAGTTCAGCATTGTGCGCAGGGTGTCTGTGGCTTCATCGTAGAGCGCAATGTGGGCAGCATGAGACATGGTAAAGCGCAGCACCCAGTCCAGTGTCATGTTGAAAACAGTAGGCAGGGCGATGGTCTCATTCAGTTCCCGGTCAATCTGAGCCATCATGCTCATTTCAGCCATGTTATCCGCCAACTGCTCAACGGTATCTGTGTGCAGGCGTGCGTTATCGATCAGCATGGCGACACTTTCCAGGAACAATAGGAGGAATTGTGAGTCTTCTTGGGTGGGGGGGGCTTCGGCAATCATCTCAATACCAACCACACCAACCAGATGATTTTGACAGATCATCGGAACCGTGTGCAGTCGGTTGATGCCGAACAATTTGAGCAATTCTGCTATGGATGTCTCCGAGTCTTCTGCTTTAATTGTGTGAGCTGTATTGTTTAACCAGGCAGCTATGACCGGATTATCAGGCTGATTGAAGGTATTAATGTACAGATTTTCAATTCGTTCTTTTTGTTGCTGAGGATATTGTGATGCAGCCTGTACTTTGAGATGGATAGTATCATGATCCATCATCAGGACAAGAATTTGCCTACCGCCCGCTGACTCTAACAGGATACTCAACAGAACGCTCAACAATTCATCCAGATTAGGTTTACTAGCGATACTCAAGGTGGCATCGCGAACCTTGTGAAGTAGGGCAATTTCGGCTTGGGCTTTTTCAAGCTCTTGGGATTGTTTGAGGTGTAACGATTGATCTGTCATAGTTGGCTCAGATAAGATGTTACGATTCGCATTTTATAGCAGGATACCTGATCTTGCAAAAGCGACCATCTCTAGTTTAACCTACTTTTACGAAATTTGGTTGCCACGCATCGTTGGACGTTCTATAATGCAACCAGAGTGTAAGCCAGCCACGAAGGGAACTCGCCCATGAGTTTTGAAGATTTTGCTGCTAAGATGAAAGCGCGGCAAGAGGCGAATAATTCTTCTGAGGAAGCAGAAAGCAAAAGCTACAACTTTGGCGAGTCCTATCGTTTGCGGGCCAAGATGTTAGGCGTGCTGCTGCGTGACGCCCGGTTGAGTGCGGCGAGGACACCTGAAGATTGTGCACGATTGTTGCGCATTTCTGCAACACAGATTGAAAATTGGGAGTTAGGTGAGGAAGCACCAACGCTGCCGCAATTGGAGTTGTTGGCCTACTATTTGGATGCACCGCTGAGTCATTTCTGGGGTATGGAAACGTTGAAGATTTCGCGGGCGGGGCAAGAACATCTCCAGCCAGAATATGTGACGTTGCGTAATCGGATGGTTGGGGCATTGCTACGGCAGGCGCGGGAAAACAGTGGCCTGAGTCAAGATGATTTGGCGGCCCAGGCTGGGCTAGACGCGGCGAAGATCAGTTACTATGAACTAGGAGAAGCGGCTCCACCCATGCACGAGTTGGCGGTTTTGGCAAGTTGTGTCAACCAGAATTTGTCATATTTTCTGGAAAGTGATAGTCAGATCGGTGAGTTGCTGGCGATGCGCGAGGCATGGAAGCATTTTGCGAGTTTACCAGATGATGTACGGGTATTCGCAGCCGATCCTACGAATATTGGTTTTATACATATTGCGGTGATGTTAAGTAAAATGCCAACCGATCAACTGCGTGAGGTTGGTGCAAGTATCCTCGACATTACGATGTAGGAGTGTGGTGTGAGTACAGCGAAGGAACTTGAAGAGCAGGGCATAAAACTCTATGAGCAGCAGGAATACGAAGCTGCTGCACGGATTTTCCAGCAGGCCAAAGAAGCTTATGCTGAAAATGGGCAGCACGATATGGTCGCCGAAATGCAGACCAATATGGGGTTGATCCATCGGGCACTGGGGGAAAACCAACAGGCACTTGACGCCATGCAGATAGCGCTGAAGACCTTTGATAAACAAGGGGATCGCAGCCGATGGGCAAAAGTACTGGGCAATATGGGGGGGGTCTATTTGGAGTTGGGCGATAAGGAACAGGCCTACAACTGCTATCGGGACGCAGCCGACGCTTTTCAGGAATTGGGTGAAAAAGTGTTGTATGGTGAAACCATGATTGCCATGGCAAAATTGCAGGTACGCGATGGTAAAGTTTGGGGTGGGGCAGCTACCTATGAAGTCGGGCTGGAAAATCTGGACACCCTCTCTGCAACCCAGAAAATCCTCAAAAACTTGATAGGCCTTCGCAACCGCCTCATTGGAGGAAGTTAGCACTGGTTTTAGAGCTGCCGGCTGATACACCACGCCGTCATCTGTTTTGGATGGTGGCGTTATTTTTGTGCTTCAGTTGTTTCTACCTACTGACCTATAACGGAGCCGTCCGCTTCAATGATGAGCTTCAGATGTACGACATCACTGGGAGTATCGTTCGTCACCAGGATCAAAAGTACGATGTTGCCTTGTGGTATGTCTGGACGAATTATGGTCGATTAGGGCAGGATACAGCACTGTATCCGCTTCCTGAATCTCCAATTGAACCTTTGCAAAGTCTGCTAGGTGTACCCTTTTACTTGGTTGGGAACTATGTGCCAAATGTCGGACGTGTTCATCTAGTCTGGTTGGTCAATGTTTTCTTGAGTGCTGCCCTCTGCACCCTGATATTCGTTTATGGTCGATTGCTGGGCTATAGTGATCGTGCTGCCCTCATGGGGGCGGGGACATTAGGTATTGTGACCATTATTTTGCCTTATTCCAAAACGTTTCTGCGTGAACCGATGGCGGCGTTCTGGATACTGTTGGCGGCGTATTGTAGTGAATGGGTGCGACGGCGGCAATGGGGGTGGAGTGTCGGTGTGATTCTTTCGGTTATGATGGCTTACTTCACCAAAGAATCGAGCTTGATGTTTCTGCCTGCACTGGCTGCCGTCATGCTACCGTCTTTATCGATTCCACGGCCAATGAGCCTGATCACATTTGGGGTCATCTGGCTTATTCCGTTGATTCTGATCTATACCAATCTTGCAGTTACGCTGTTTCCAGAAGCGACTCATGTCGCCAGGAACTATTGGATTCAAGCCGAATACGTCAGTACAGCACTACATACCTACCTGTTAAGTATTGGTGGCAGCATCTGGGGGACATCACCCATTCTACTGCTGGCGCTTCCTGGTGGGTTCATCCTATGGCAGGCGCGAAAACGTCGTTATGTATGGGTGGCGACGCTGGCCCTACTCACAGTTGCTATTATTCATGCCTTCACAGCGGGACACTTTTGGACGGGCGGCGCGACCTGGCAGCCGCGCTTCTTGCTTCCAGTGATTCCATTATTGGTGCTGATCACCTTACCCGTTTTTGAGAAACTTGCTTACAAACCACGCCCGTGGTACATCCTGTTTCTGGTTGTTGTGTTAGCGCTCTACAGCTTATGGTGGCAGATTAACGCAACTGCGTTTTCATGGCATGCTTATTTGAAGCTTGTTCCAGAGGGCACAAGTGGACAGGCAGAGTGGGGGCCAGGACTCAATGAACTGCGCTATCTCCGCCCATCCTTATTGACTCAACTGTGGGGTAACCAGCCGCTTGATCTGGCATGGGTGCGGGCAAAGGGATATCAATGGGCGGCAGCGACACTCGCTTTGTTGATTTTGCTTGTCATTGCCATTGGGAGGAATGGAAAAAATGCCCGATGGATCGTCTATCTCGCGCCTCTTCCTTTTGCAATGATCGTCTTTGGCTTGCTGCGCAATATCTATGTTGATCCGAATTACATGGGAGATCGTCAGCCACTTCATGAGATACATGGCATTCTGGATGAAATTGAACAGCCAGATGATTTGGTGTTATTGAGTTCGCCACTCTATCATGAGTTTTTTATGAATTATGATCGGCTAGATTATGCACGAGTGATAGCGTTACCACTTGCACCAGGAGAGCGGGGCAGCTTTGAGGAGAAGCCCATCGTTGAATTTGATGATCCAGTGGAGTTGCTAGAGCCATCCACGATCCCTTTAATTCAGGCGATGGGTGAGACACATGAACGGATATTCGTCTTGATGGACAATGGGCCATTTTTACCTTGGGGCATTCGCCCACTGGAACGGTATATGTCTCAAAATTACTATCTCGTGCGTGAGTATACGACGCATCCCACTGTGCGGTTGCTGGAATACGGAACACCACAACCGCAGCCAGATAACACCACCCGTGTCTTAACTGACATTCGGTTTGGCGAAAACATAATGTTGGCGGGTTATTGGTTGCCGGATGGTAACATAGAAGCGGGCACTGTGCTCCCTGTCAACCTCTTCTGGCAGACGGATGCCGAATTGGAAAGCAACTATACAGTCGCGATGTTCTTGACTCGAAACGGTGAATTTGTCTTCTCAGGTATAAAAGCTATCCAGGGGTGGGATACACAGCCTGATGGCGGTTTTGCTCCAACATCGGAGTGGGTACCAGATACCTTTTATAAGGATAATCGGGGGCTGCGATTGCCGGACGACTTGCCAGCAGGGACCTATCAACTTGCGGTTCGGCTCTATGAATCGAACAGTGGTGGCACGGATACTTTGCCAGTTGACGGTGATGTAGCGATTCTGCCAACTTTGCTTACCATTCGTTAATAAATTGGACTTAATGAAGCCACACAATCTGGTTTACCATGTTATCTGAATACCAGAGGAGTTTTGATTTGTCGTCGGAGTTTGTTGCTTGGAACGAATACAACACCAATCGTTCTACACCTGCCCGGTATATTCTTTCGCACATGGGGCGACATCCCTTGTATGCGTTTGGGTTGATTGCCGGAGCATTTAGTAACGCAGCTCTTGCGTCGGCAGTCCCCTATTTTATTGGACAGGCATTAGATGAAATGGTCAACCCAGATGGCGGTGGTTTGGAAGCCGTTGGCTTGTTGGCTTGGGCGATTGTTGGTTCGCAGATTATTCGTGGCTTCTTGCAATTATCCCGAAATTTGTCGGCTGCAACCTTTGCCCAGCGTATTGAGCGGGATGTCCGTGATGAACTTTATGCCAGTTTGCTTGGCAAAAACATGGCCTTCCATGATCGGATGCCTGTCGGTGAGACGATGGCAAGAGTGACGAATGACGTGCGGGAACTCAACCTGATGATGTATCCGGGCGTCAACTTGTTGGTGGGCTCAGGTTTTTTCTTGCTGGTTCCGGTGATGTTTTCGCCGCTTATTCATCCGCAGTTGATCCTGGTGCCGCTGATTTTTCTCATCGTTCATGTCTACATTCAGTATCGATTTGTCGTGATGGTGCATCCGGTGGCACAGTGTGTCCGGCATAGCTTTGGTGAAATGAATGCACGGTTAGCGGAAGCGCTGGATGGGATCGAAGTGGTTAAAGGTGCGGCGCAGGAGGACGAAGAAATCCAGAATTTCAATCGGCTTACGGACACAGTGCGCGATCACTTTATTCGACAGGGACAGATCGAAGCCCAATATCTATCCTATCTCTTGATGGGATTGACGATTGTCGCAGCCTTTCTACACGGGGTTATCCTGTATGAAGCGGGCGAAATCGAGGTCGGTGCGATTGGCTCGTTTACATTGCTTGTTGCCCTGTTTGGTTTTCCAGTGTTCACATCATTGAGTTCGCTTTCCAGGATTGCATTGGGTTATGCTAGTGCAGGGCGTATCCTCAATGTTATTACCACTCAAACTGACCTAGATCGCAATCCAACCGGCCATAGCGCCATGCTAACAGGCAAAATCACGTTCCAGGATGTCAACTTTGGCTATTCGGATAATAAATGTGTGCTGTATGACATGAGCTTTGATGTCAAGCCTGGGCAAACAGTTGCCATTGTAGGGCAAACCGGGGCAGGCAAAACGACGGTGACCAAGCTTATCAACCGCATCTACGATACCAGCAGCGGACATGTACTGGTGGACGGTGTGGATGTGCGTCACTGGGATTTGGCTTCATTACGTTCGCAAATTAGCATAATTGAACAGGACATCTTCCTGTTTAGCCGCAGCATCGCCGAAAACATCGCCTTCGGTAACCAAGATGCATCCCATGAGACCATTATTGACGCAGCGAAGAAGGCCCAAGCTCATGACTTCATCATGAGCTTCCCAGATGGATATAACACTGTCATTGGTCAGCGTGGGGTAACACTTTCTGGTGGGCAGCGCCAGCGGCTGGCAATTGCCCGTGCATTCTTGACTGATCCGCCTGTGCTCATCCTGGATGACAGTACCAGTGCCATCGACAGCGCGACAGAAGACAAAATTCAACAAGCCATCTGGTCAGCTTCTCAAGGACGCACCACCATCCTAATTACGCACCGGCTTTCTCAAATTCGGTGGGCAGATCACATCATCGTACTCAAAAATGGGCGGGTAGCGGCGCAGGGCGACCACGAATCACTGTTGGAATCGTCTGGCGATTATCAACGTATTTTTGCCCGTTATGAACGAACACAGCGGCAAACAACGCAAGAGGAATCCTAAGCAAATGGCTGCGATTTTCGGTGGATTACACGAGGATAACTATGATCGGCAGTATTCTGATGCCTATCTTCTGAAGCGGATTGCCAGCTACTTTTCATCTTATCGCTGGGGCCTGGCTGGAATTTTGGTGGGGTTTACACTGGTCTCGGTGACATCGGCCTTGCCACCGGTGTTCATCGCGGATGGTGTCAATATCCTCCAGGAAAAGGGCAGCGTTGATGATCTTTACCTGGTGATTGGTGCGTTGGTTGTTGCGGCCCTTATTCAGTACGGTGCGAATTGGCTGCGGCGTGTCACCATCAGCCGTGTGTTAGGCCATGTGATCGCCAACATGCGCAAAGATGCTTTTGCCGCTGCTGTTGATCGTGACCTCGCCTTTTATGATACCCATCGCTCTGGCACGATTGTCAGCCGGATCACGACAGATACACAAGAATTCGGTGATGTCGCGCTGATTACCAGCGATGTTATTTCCATGTTGGTGCAGGTCATCATCATTTTCGGTGTGATGCTAAGTCGTTCATTTTCTCTCACGTTGGTCTTACTGGCGACACTCCCCCTCATTGTTGGGGCAGGCATGGCGTTCCGACAGTTGGCACGCATTGTCACACGGCAGGGGGCACGGGCGATGGCAGCGGTCAATGATACGATTCAGGAAACGGTGACAGGGATTAGCGTCGCCAAGAATTTCCGCAAAGAGGCGATGATCTATGATGAGTTTGAGAAGATTAATCGTCAAGCTTATCGTATCAATCTTCGTCGAGATTACTTCTTGGCGCTTATTTTCCCGGTAATGACGACACTTTCGGGTTTTGCGGTGGCGCTAATCCTGTTTGTCGGTGCACAGTACGTTGTATGGCAGCGGGTGACAGCAGGCGATTGGTTTCTATTTATCCAGGGTGTAGATCGTTTCTGGTTCCCGTTTATCAATCTGGCGGCTGTATGGAGTCAATTCCAGCAGGCGTTAAGCGCGACAGAGCGTGTGTTTGCTCTCATTGATACAGGTAACACAATTATTCAAAGTGATGTAAGGCTAGCAGACTCTCTACACGGCCATGTCGAGTTCAATCAAGTTAGTTTTGCCTATGAAGGCGATCAATACGTGCTGCGCGACTTTGACTTGACGATTGAGAGGGGTGAAGATGTTGCGTTTGTTGGGCATACGGGGGCGGGCAAAAGTACCATCGCCAAGCTGCTTTCTCGTTTCTATGAGTTTCAAGCGGGTGAAATCATAGTCGATGGGCAGGACATTCGCACCTTTGCTCTGCCGTCCTATCGCTCACGATTAGGCATCGTGCCACAGCAGCCATTCTTGTTCAGCGGAACAGTCCGTGAAAATATCCGCTATGGTCGTCCTAATGCAACGGATGATGAAATTGAAGCTGCCGCGATGAGCGTAGGACAAGGAGAATGGTTGGAGACTTTGCCTAACGGCCTCGATAGCGATGTCGGTGAACGGGGTGCCCGTTTAAGTATGGGACAGCGTCAGTTGGTCAGTTTGATGCGTGTGCTGCTGCAAAAGCCTGCCATATTTATCCTGGATGAAGCGACTGCTAGCGTCGACCCATTTACTGAGACCCAGATTCAGGAAGCGCTTGATCTTATCTTGAGCCGCTCAACTTCTATCTTGATTGCTCATCGTTTAAGCACTATTCGCAATGCAGACCGGATTATTGTGCTGCGTGAAGGTAGCATTATTGAGCAAGGCAATCACGACCAACTGATGGCACAGGGCGGTCATTATGCTGAGTTATATGACACCTATTTCCGGCATCAATCCTTGAGCTACATCGAAAATGCACGCTCGATGTTTGCAGATGCAGATTAACTATGCAACTCTTGCCACCAGGTTTTTAGCAAGGCGTAGGTGTTTTCTAGCGAATCTGGTACGATGCGCGTATCCGCTATGGTTGTCATAAAGTTTGCATCACCTTCCCAACGGGGCACGATATGGAAGTGATAGTGGGCAGCGATCCCAGCGCCTGCGGCTGCGCCGATGTTTGCGCCCAGATTGAAGGCATGAGGATTATAGGCCGCCCGCAAGACCGTTAATGTCTGGTTGACTGTCAGAATCAAATCCGTCAAAGCCTCTTGTGTCATGTCTTCCTGGCTAGAAATGTGCTCAAATGGCACAACCATCACATGACCGTTGCTATAGGGGAAACGATTGAGAGTGACGTAGACATGGGCTGAACGTCCGACAACCTGCTCGATTTTATCATCACCATTCACTTTGTTGCAAAAGACACATCCGTCCACAGGTGTGTGTGCTCCTTTGATGTACGCCATGCGCCAGGGGGTGAAAAGCCGCTTCATAAGTTCCCAGAATGTCAATCAAATTGATTTGATTATAATTTCGACGTTAGGGTGATACAAATATCCAAAAAAATCGTGCTACAATAACAGTTCATGAAAAATATAAAGATTCTGACTGATTATGGTCCTCTCAATTAAACGGTTACATCAACATCTGGCACCACGCCCATTTCGTTACTTTGATCAACTTGACAGCACACAGGATGAAGCCTTGTCCTGGCTACAAGATGGTGCGGTGTCGGGTAGTGTTGTGATTGCGGAGGGGCAGGGAGCAGGACGAGGGCGCAGTGATCATAGCTGGTATACACCGCCTGGTGTTGCTATTGCCATGTCGATCATCCTGAAACCCGACGCGACTGTATTGCCCAGGATCACGATGTTGAGTTGTGTCTCGGTTGCTGAGGTCGTTGAGGTATTGGGTGTTTCCAACCTGGTTATCAAGTGGCCCAATGATATTTTAGTGAACGACAAAAAGGTGAGTGGCATTTTGCCCGAAGCATACTGGGATGGTGAACAGTTGCGCGGTATTGTGCTAGGTATAGGGATTAACGTTCGAGTGGATTTTACAGATACTGAATTCGTTAATCAGGCGATCAGTATTGAGAGGGTGTTGGGGAAAGCTGTAGATCGTGTTGAATTGATTGGTTTGTTGTTGGGGCGAATTGACTACTGGCTGGAACATACTGACAATCTGTTTGACGCCTGGCGCTCACGGTTAGCAACAATTGGGCAGACTGTGTTCATCAACGGGATTGATGGTATTGTGGAGGCGGTGAATGATAGGGGGGCTTTGCTTGTGCGGGATTCCGCCGATGTCCAACATTGGATTTATGCAGGGGATGTCTATTTAGGTAAAACGAGGAACGAATGAATGAGGTTTATTTTGCCTGTAATTGGTATCCCACAAATCGACATGAATTTGAGCGGGGCATTAGGTTACATAGGCACAAAGGAAAGACGGGTATTGGCCAATATAATGCAACACGCCGAAAACAAGCGAGACGCTAAAATTGCAGGAGCTTGATTGAATGAGTATACGTCTCGACTGGGAGATTGATACACAGCAAACCAGCATTCTCAATGCGGGTGAAGACCCCGATGGGGCACGTAGACGCAGACGTGCCCGCTTCCATTTACTGCTCACCGTTGCCTTTGTTCTGCTTATCATCACCGTTGTTGGTGGGTATTTGTGGTGGCGGTTATACACGATTAACCTGACAATCGAGAACAGTCTTCGTAATGTTGTTAGTTCAGAAGTGACAGCTTTGCGCCTGGGGGATTGGACAGCATTTTCTAATATGCAGCGCAGTGCTGATCCTGACTGGTTGCCCATGCAACGTGAGCTTTTTGATTCTTATACCGATCTGATCCAGCGCAGCGCCGATGTACAGTTAACAGGCCGTATCCTCCAGCTTGAAATTGACGACGCCCGTGCCAGAGTTCATGTTGAAGAGATCGTTGACGGCGTGCCCTATGAGCGGGTGTGGTTCTATTGGCGTTATGAAGAAGACTATGATGATGACGATATGGTCGACGATTGGCTGCACGTTCCGCCTGATTATACCTTCTGGGGTGACACTAAAACTTACACACAGGGACAGGTCAACATAGACTACAAGGCAGTTGATGAGCCAATAGCGATTATGGTGGGCAATCGCTTGAACGAATGGATCATGGTTGGCTGCGACATCCTCGAGTGTGAGACTGTACCCGTAATGAACATTGAAATTATCCCGAATGGGCTAACCGATATCGAGTGGCCTGGGAACAGTTGGAACATCCGAATGCCATCCCCATATGCCGGGCAAGCACGCTCTGATTTGCCTTTTACTCCGGATGACCAGATTAAAGTGGCGACAAGTTTAGCCGAACGTTTGGTTGATCAGGTGAGTGGTCAAGTTTTGCCTGTTTATCCAGCCGATGCTTATTATATTCGGCAAGCTGTTATTTCCTGGCTAGTGGGGCAGTTTATTTTGATTGATACCAATTCGTTTATGATCGATAGTTTGGTGCAGCAGTATGACCCAGCAACGATAAGTAATCTGTTGCGTGCCATGCAGCCTGACGCTAATATCAGTATATTGAGCGATGTTACGGGCTTGCCGTTAGAACAACTCAACATCGACTGGCGGGACTTTTTCACCTGGCGATTGTCGTTAGAAAGCGAATTAATCATTCGTCAGAGTGTGAACGATGTCATGATGCTGTATGATGTGGTCGATGATGCTGTGAAGGCCATTGTGCCATCACAAATGACGGAAGTTCAACCGACGCAGAGTGTGGTATTTCTGGTACAACCAACAGCACCATCAGCCGAAGGTTTGCCGCAGATATTGGTGACGGCGCAGGTATCCAGTGACGAGATGATGCAGGAAATCAATATCGTGTTTCGTTTGCGGGATAATAGATGGCTTCGTGCAAGCTAATTGGAGTGGAGGAAAAATCATGAGCGATTTTGATGAACTGAGAGCGTTTGCCGAAGGTGAAGACCAGGATGGCGAACTGGACGATGATTTTTTTGACCAGCGGGAACAAGGTGAAACAGGTGACAAGAAACAGTTTCTAGGGATGTCTCCTGTGGAGCGTATGTTTATTGCGATCTTTTTTTTCATGAATGTTGCCGTGTTGGGTGTCGCCATCTTGTTATTGACCGGGCGCTTGTAGATCAAACCAATGGACGACCAAAATGTGAATCGGCTGCGTCACATTATTGGGCAATTGCATGAATAACCGTTGGCGCTGTTGCGGATGTTTCTCGGCACGATATTTTTGTTTGAGTTCTTCTGCGCTTCCTATCTCATGGTTGGTAAAAGCTGGTTCAATGCATCGAGTTGACTCATAATTGAGTCAACGAAGTGCCGTGCCTGCTCCGCAAGTTCGCCATCAGGCGAGATTTTCAAGAAGTATTCAAAGTCTGAGAGAGCTAGCTCTCGCTGTAAGACCGAATAGTACAAGATGCCACGATAATAGTAGGCAGGCGCATAGTCGGGATCAAGCTCAATGGCGGTGGTGTAGTTAGCCTCGACACGATCCCATTCGTATAAGAGCATAATGATTTGCCCACGCTGAACATAACGCTCTGGATTTTCCGGGTCGAGTACGACTGCACGATCAATATTCTTCACTGCTTGGTCATAGTCAAAGACGAGCGCATCCATCTGGGCACGGAAGACAAAAAACTCAGCGAGTACCTGATCGGGTGCACGGCCTTCAAGTTCCAAATAGGCCAAATCCAGTGTTTCAAATGCCCGATCTGATTGGCCAACCTGGAGCAAAGCCCAAATAAGATTTGTGCCGATAATCTGCTGTGTAGATGAGAGCAACGGCAGGTTTTCGTACTCATCGATTGCTCTGTCTACATCGCCTGACAGGAGCAAGCAATTGCCTCGATAAAAGCTGAGAGCCTCCAAATCAAGATTGGCCTTACAGCCTTGAATTGCATACTCAAGGATTGTAGTCGCGAATTGGATATCAGCGCTAATGTCCATCCAAACTGCCGATTGAAGGGCAGCCGATAGTGGTTTCATGTTGTCGATAAGGGGTAAAATCCAGATAGCATTCTCATCCTCGAATCTGAGCAAGGCAATTACATCTGAACCGGCTGGCTCGTCAACCAGTTCCTGAAATTCGAGTTGGATGCCAGCCCCTTTGAAAGTTCTCTCTAGTTCTGCCAGATATGCCTGCGCCCTTGCCTCCAATTTCTCCGAATCATCATCGAATTGGTAGGCAATAAGATAGATTTCGGCGTCGTCATTTGTTTGTACAAACACCTGTATGGAAAAGATAAAGATGAGGACGAGAAGTTTCATACCAAGTTTACCTTGCTATTATGCTGTTAATAATCAGGATACGAGGCAGGTTTCGCAACTCGCTTTTCGTATGATTTTAGGGTATAATTTGTTAGACTGGAATATTGAAAATCCCCGCTTGAGGGTGCTGGATGGTTGACCTAAATAATCATACTCAATTGAGCAAACAGCGACACCAGCATCGATTCCTATATGGTAGCAAATCAGCATAATTGTACCCTGATGATCGCTAAAGCTTTGGGCGTGTGTGACAGGGTGAAAGGGTAACACTTGTGGACAATGACATGACGGCGGATAGTGGATTTGCAGGCAATATCCGTACTATCAACATCAACGAAGAAATGCGAGGTAGTTATCTCGATTATGCCATGAGCGTGATTGTGGCCCGTGCGTTGCCAGATGCGCGTGATGGCCTAAAACCCGTTCATCGGCGTATTTTGTATTCAATGCACGACATGGGCCTACGTCCTGGCACACCATACAAGAAAAGCGCTCGTATTGTTGGTGATGTGTTAGGTAAGTATCACCCCCATGGTGATACTGCTGTCTATGATGCGATGGCGCGAATGGCTCAGGACTTTTCGCTGCGTTATCCGTTGGTTGACGGGCAAGGCAACTTTGGCAGTGTGGATGGGGATAGCCCAGCCGCTATGCGTTATACAGAAGCGCGGATGGCGGCGATTGCCAGCGAGTTACTGGCTGACATCGAAATGGATACGGTTGATTTTGGCGAGAACTACGACGGGACGACGCTCGAGCCGATCGTGTTGCCGTCTCGCCTGCCCAATCTCTTGTTGAACGGAGCCAGTGGTATTGCGGTGGGTATGGCGACCAGCATTCCCCCCCACAGCCTGCCGGAACTGACGGCTGCCACCACTTATTTGATTGACCATTATGACAACATTGACGATGTCACGGTAGATGATCTGATGCAGTTTGTCAAAGGCCCAGACTTCCCCACAGGGGCGCAGATCATTGCCAATGAGGAACTTAAAGAGGCTTACGCGACGGGCAAAGGCCGCGTTGTCATTCGCGCCAAAGCCGAAGTCGAAGAGGGTAAGAATGAGCAATTACGACTGGTCTTCACGTCGATTCCCTATCAAGTCAGCAAAACATCAATCATAGAACGCATTGTATCGCTAGTACGTGATGGACGGCTGGATGCTGTGCGTGATCTGCGCGATGAATCAGATCGTAACGGGATGCGGTTAGTAATTGAACTCAAGCGTGGTGCACAGCCGATGACAGTCTTGAATCGGCTGTATAAGTTTACTCAGTTACAAAGTACGTTCAGCATTCAGATGCTGGCGCTCATTAATGGTGAGCCACGCCTAATTAGCCTTAAACGTTGTTTGCAGGTGTATGTTGACCATCGCTACAATGTTATTGTGCGCCGTTCAGAGTTTGAACTGGCACGTCGGCGGGCACGCGCCCACATCTTGGAGGGCTTGCTCAAGGCTATTTCCAGCGTGGATCGGATCATCCAGACGATCCGGTCATCGCCGGATGTGGATACGGCGCGGGCCCAGTTGATGGAGCGTTTCGATCTATCTGAACCACAGGCCAACGCTATTCTCGAAATGCAACTGCGTCGTCTGGCAGCGTTAGAACAACAGAAACTCAATGACGAGTATGATGAGGTGATGGCACGCATTGAATATCTAGAAGACCTGCTACAATCGCCACACAAGATTCTGGCTCTGATTCGTAATGATGTAACGGAATTGACTGAAACCTATGGCGATGAGCGTAACACCGAGATCATTTTTGGCAGCGCCAATTTTGACGAAGCTGACTTGGTACGCGAAGAAGATGTCGTCATTTCCCTAACAACGAACGGTTATATCAAGCGTGTTCCATCAGTAGCCTATCGTGCGCAGCGGCGCGGCGGCAAGGGCGTAATGGGGATGCAGACCAAAGAACAGGATGTACTGGCAGACTTGTTCCATGCCAGTTCCTTGGATACAGTTTTGTTCTTCAGCAGCAAGGGGAAAGTCTATTCGGAGAAAGCCTATCGCATCCCGGAAACAGGTCGTGCCAACCGAGGAACGTTAATTCAATCGATTTTACCCCTATCATTTGACGAACGAATTACGGCGATTCTGCCCGTGACCTCATTTGAGCAAGAGGGTTGGTATTTTGTGATGGTGACCCGATATGGACGCATTAAGCGTGTAGATTTGCAGGAGTTTGCAGATGTTCGTCCCAGTGGCTTGATTGCCATGAACCTAAATGAAGGGGATTATCTGGGTTGGGTGAAGTATAGCAACGGCAATCAGGATGTGCTGCTTGTGACGGATGGCGGTCAGTCGATTCGTTTTCATGAGGGTGATGTTCGTCCGATGGGACGGCAAGCGGGGGGGGTGAACGCGATTAAATTGACAAGTGGCGACCTGGTTGCGGGTATGGATGTTATTGAACTAGAGCATACCCATGTTTTGGTGGTGACAACCAACGGCTTTGGCAAACGGACACAGATTGACGAGTATTCACGCCAGAGTCGCTACGGGATGGGTGTGCGGACGCTAGCGCGAAACAAGCGAACTGGCCCCATTGCTGCAATGCGGGTGACCTGTGAAGGTGAAGAGGTCATGCTCATCACACGGAATGGTGTCGTGTTGAGAACTAGCATTGACAGCGTCCGCGAGACGGGCCGGAGCACACAAGGTGTTACCCTGATGAACATTGCAGAGGATGATGCGGTTGTTGGGATTGCGGTACTTCCGAGTGACCCTGATCTTGCTGCCAGCAACGGAAGCCTCCCTGCTGCATCCAATGGCGATCATCCAGAACTCTAGGTTTATGATTAGTCCCATAAAACCCATCCCTGAAGGAAGGGACTTTCAGCTTGCTTGAGTAAGTCAAATGTATCAGTCCCATGAGAAGTAGTGAAGCAAACATTGAAGATCAGAAGAACGTATAAGTACCGGCTCTATACCAAGCGCCATCTGCATCAGCAGATCAACGTTGCTCCTATCGAGCACACAAAAATATGCCTTCTGGAAGACACCAGGTTCCCATCATTCACGCTCAAACAGGCTGGGTGGAAACTACTCGATAGCGAACAGAAGTATGGTCGGGTTCAGATTGGCAAGAGGGTCTACAAGTTTGTGCAGCACCGTTCCCTGTGGGGTGATATGAAGACGGTGACGATCAAGCGTGATCCAGCAGGTAGATTGTGGATTTGTTTCTCAGTGGTGGAACCGTTTGTGGTGCAGAACGAAGTCAGTACAGGTCAAAGTGGGGGCTTCGATTTCGGCCTCAAGCACTTTCTCACGACACATGAAGGGCAACAAATCGACATGCCCCTGTTCTATCGAGATGATCTTCCCCATCTGCGCAGCGTCCAAGGTCAGGTATCGAAGAAGATCAAAGGGAATGCCAATCGACAGAAGGGGAAACATCCCATTGCTCGGCTCCACATTCGGATTGATGACAAGCGGCAGGCCTTCCACTTCAAATTGGCCCATAAGCTCTGCGATAAGTACGCCATTCTGTGTTTTGAGGACCTGGCTGGGATGAAGTGGCAAGGTGAGTGATCCGGGCTTTGCGCAGTTGCTGAACATCCTGGAATGGGTGGCCTTCAAGCGTGGTAAGCGGGTGGTCAAGATTGATCGTTGGACACCAACAACGCAGGTCTGCTCAGGCTGTGGACAGAAGCACAAGTTAGAACTCCAAGATCGGGAACGACACTGCGAATGTGGTTTGGTCATAGACCGCGACCACAACGCAGCGCGAAATATTCTTGAGGCGGGCATCGCCTCATACTGGCGTAGTTGGAAGAAGACCAACCTGATTTATTCAGGCGGCGTCCGGCGTGAACGGCAGAATCCCACTAAACCGCAGGTTCGCATTTTCCTGGGGGAGTATGTCACCTAAGTATTATGAGAGTAGACTAGTCGTTGGTTCTGATCTCCAAATAGACCTGCTATAATGATTCATCTGATCGTGGTTGAAAATCAGGTTGAGTCATGAAGTTTATGTTGGTTGTACTTGTTGGAGTGCTCTTTGTTATGGTGGGGCAAGACACGGGCGTTCAGGCGGAGGCAGTGGGGCAGGCCAATTTGCGTGCTGTCCCTAGCGTTGATGGTGATCTGGTCGGCCAAATTGTCGTGGGAACTCGCTACCCTGTTATCGGTCAAAGTGAGCTCTATCCCTGGGTGTTGTTAGGTGAAGTCGGTACCTTTGCCCCTAAAGGCTGGGTTTTTCGTGATCTGGTGACAGTGTATGGCAATCTGGCACTCGTACCCATTTCAACATTGGATGTCAACCAATCATCTGCTTTACCGACACAATCTGATCCGCAAGTCGCGGCGTTGGGGGGAAATTCATCCCCTCAACAACCAACTATGATGCCTACCCCAACCGAGATTTTCGTGGTTTCCGGTCTGGTGAATGGTGAGATAAACATACGTTATGGCCCTGGTGTACAATATGGTATTGTGGGACGAGGTTTCGCTGGGGAACGCTTCGAAATCACTGCCTATCACACACAACTTCCCTGGCTTCAGGTGCGGTTTGATGCCTCACCTAATGGATTCGCCTGGATAGCGACGGATTTGCTGGAGGTGACGGGTGACATTTACACGACCGAGGCTATCATCCAGGTCAACCTCAATCTGCCGACACTGACCCCAACAGCATCCGTGTTGCAATCAAGTAATCCCCTGGGTGAAGAGGGTGTTGCGATTAGCCCACAGTTTGTCGAATTGGGCGAACGCATCTGGAATCAAGTGTTAGATGCTGGGTTTGTACCGGAATCGAGGCGCTTTGGAGCCTTGTATATTCAAGATTTACAAACAGGCGAGGCCGTCACCTTTGGTCGTGACATTGCCTTTAGTGGCACGAGTATCAATAAAATTGCAATCCTGGTTGAATATTTTGGTTTGCTTGATGGCACACCCAATTTGGACGAAGCGGTTGACATCGCCAACACGATGATCTGTAGTGAGAACGTGGCGACCAACCGATTGCTCGGAATCACGGGGGGCGGCGATCAAATTCTTGGGGCGGAGAACACGACTCTTTTCCTCCAGCAGCTTGGCATGGAGCGTACCTTCCTGACTGCGCCGTTTGATGCGCGAGTTTCGCCTGATATCCAGCCGACACCGCCCCCGCGTCCGATCCGCGCCCCAGAGACAGTTGCCGACCAGGAACGAGCGAATCCTAATCCGACCAATCAGATGACTGTTGAGGAGATGGGGTGGTTACTCAGCAGTGTTTATCAATGCGCCTATCGGGAGAGCGGCCCACTTATAAGCCAATTTGCAGACCGTTTTACACCACAAGAATGTCGCAAGATTCTGCATGTCATGGGCAATAACACAGTTGATGCCCTGCTGAAAGCGGGGGTTCCAGCAGATGTTCGTGTTGCGCATAAGCATGGCTGGATTGAGGATACGCATGGCAACGCTGCCGTCATGTTTACCCTAGGGGGTGATTATGTGATGGTGATGCTGCTGCATGAGCCCAATTTCTTACAGTACACGATATCCTTACCCGTCATCGCGGAAGCATCTCGGTCAGTCTACAACTACTATAACCCTGACCAGCCGCTAGAGGCGGTACGTGATGGGTATATCCCTGCGACAGATGAGTGTAACTACACGGCAGACGACCAGTTGGTCGTTGACTTGGCCTCACCGATATTCGCTGAAACGCTTGAGTCGTCGCAGTTCTATAATTCTAGTGATTAGGGGCACATCCGACGAAGGAACTCCCAGGTATAGATGCCTGTCGAGTGTCCATCGTCCCAGGTGGGTTGGAGGGCATAATTGCCCACCATGTGAACTTCCTGGATTTCGTAGGATCGGGTTGGCGTCAGCGCGAGGATGTTATCGGGTTCATAAGCAGGACCCATGAAACGATGCCCGCCACGACATTCGACACAAGGACAAGCTTCGCGTAAATGGGGCAGGGGATATTGACACGTTACATCGTCCTCCCAGATGATTTCCAAGACATGTTTGTTTTTGTTGAGTGTAATTGATTGTGGTTTCATGAGGGGGATTGTAATCAATAATGCCGCACAATGTAAGGCTGCATGGCGTCTTGCAACTCAACAAGTGTTTGTTAAAATGTACCCATTATATCGAGATGGAGTTTGATATGTCATTGCGCGTTCAGGTGCGCTTTTTGATTCTTTCGTTGATTATATTGTTTGCCATCGGTGCTTGTTCCAGTGCGCTGCGTACCGAGTTCCTGATGGAGATTACACAGGAGGTGACGCGGGAAGTCTTTGTAGTTGTGACCGCGACTTCGAACCTGCAAATGGGTGATCCTATGACGAGTTCACCTACCGATGAGACTACAACAGCCGTGCCAACACAGGCTCTGGCAACGCCTACCCCAACCCTTGATCTGCGTCCTACTAACACTGTGAATCAGATCATCGTCGCTGAGCAGTTATTTCAATTCGGGCGAATGTTTTATTTGCAACCTAATGGTGCGATCTGGGTGTTGCTTTATGAGGATGAGACCCGTTCTAATGGAGTCTGGTCGCAATATGTCGATACCTGGAACGAAACCATGATGGAATTTGATCCAGAGAATACGCCGCCTAGTGGTCTCTATCAACCCAAACACGGTTTTGGCAAGTTATGGCGGGAAACCGAGGCCGTGCGAGCATCACTGGGGTGGGCTATTGAACCGGAAGTGGGGCGACTCGCAAACTATGAATATAGTGTGAATGGCCTGACAGTGGATGGCGAGTGGTTCACAACATCTGCCGTTCATATGCTTGATAGTCAGTATGGCGAGATCTTTGTTTTCAATGAACCAGCGATGACATGGGGGTTACAGGCCACTCCAGGACAGTAGCAGAGGGAAGATAGGGCAATGCGTCCGCTATGCCACCACCTCAATCTGCGCCTAATGAAGAAATGGTTCACATAGAGGTCAAATACGATTAGTTGATGTCTGATCAGGTTGATGTTGAATTGCAGCCCTATACGTTTCTGTTCAGAAACACATCCGACGGGATAATCCTGGCGGACAATACCTTGACCATCAAACAGATCAACCCGGCTGCCGCTGCCATGCTGGGTGTGACCGCTGATGAGATCGTAGGGCGGCAGCCACGACAGGCTTTTCCAACCAGCCCGGCGTTGGTCAATCTGTTTGTGCGCGAGGGTAATCAAACGCTGGATATTCGACTTCCGCGCAGACGTTTGTCTGTCGGTACAGCGACGACCCTCGAAACCGGTGAACGGATGGTCTTGCTCAACGATGTCACAGAGAAACGTGATCTAGAAAATCGGCGCGAATCGTTGATTAAGGCTATGACCCACGACCTACGGAATCCAATTACCGCGATTAATGGTTTTGCTGATCTGGTAGTCAAGTTCGGTGAATTGAACGACCATCAACAAAAGTTCATGACCCGCATCCGCCAAACCTCTGCCAAGCTCTATGATGTCATTGGCCCGCTGGTTGATCTAGCGTGGATTGAAGCCGGCATGCCGTTGGAGCATGTGCCGCTGCAACTGCATGATGTCATTAATCGGGCGGTAGGGCGTGTCACAGCGACGGCCCATGAGCAGAAGGTCGTCGTTGCTGTCTCGGTGCAAAACCCGCTGCCGCTGGTGATCGGTGATCCAGTACGGTTGGAGCAAGTTGTTTTCAATCTGCTGCATAATGCCATCATCTACTCCAATATCCAACAAAATGTGGTCATTCATGCCTGGAGTGACCAGGAGGACGTCTATTGTAGTGTTGCTGACCAGGGCATCGGTATTGATGACAGTGAAATTGACCGTATTTTTGACCGCATGTATCGTTCTCAAGATGAGCATGTTCGCAACATCGCAGGCGGTGGTCTAGGCTTGACCGTTGCTAAGACGATTATCGTGCGACATGGCGGCGACATGTGGGCAGTCGGTAACCTCGGTGAAGGCAGTACCTTTACCTTTGTCCTGCCGATGGCTGAATCCTAATCGCATGCCTCGATTTGCCACAATGATTATTGCCTTTATGTTGTTACTGGGATGCGAACCAGATGCTCCGCTGGAGCAGAGTGGTCTGGATGTTGTGACGGCGCTGCCCACCATTGATTGGGAAGATACAGTGCAGTTATGCAGCTACATTTTACAACAGTGGAACACGGATTGGGGGCAGGTCATTGAGGCGTTGGAACGCCTGGAGGCCATGAGGGAAGCCTGTGCTGAGGACGACCCGGATGTAGGCGGGCGGTTGTATACAGCGTATGTGGCCTATGGAACGCAGCTTGAACGCAATGGGCGCGAAGATGATGCAGTTCGGGCTTATCAAACTGCTCTGCAATACAATTTCGCTGGGCGTGAGGTGATTCAGCGTTTGCAGCATCTCCGAATATTGACACCAGAACCACCGCCTTCATGTGACGCGGATGTCGTTTCGTCCGTCAATGAACTGACACCAGCCTATGAGCCAACTATCGGTCACTATGTCAAGATTCAGGACGGTGTGCTGACATTGAATGGTCGTCCTTATACTGTCTATGGGATGAACTTCTATCCCCGTGACTATCCTTTTGAACGCTTCCTGACTCAGATGAATGTTGAGAATACAACGTTTGAACTCGATGTGATGCAAGCTGCCGGGATTAATACGCTGCGGTTGTTCCTTGATCATAATGACCTGTTCATCTGCCCCGGCAACGGCGCAATTTCGATTCCGGCGAATCTTGAACGCCTTGACAAGTTGATTCATCGGGCATCAGAACGTGGTTTCAAGATTATTCTGGTACTGAACCATCAAGCTGACTTGGTGGCTTATCCGCTGTATGAGCTACCCGAACACACCCGTGAGCAAATTCTATATCTGGCCCGTCGTTATCGTAATGAACCTGCTGTGATGGCGTTTGATGTGCGAAGTCTGGGTGACAAGGATTATGGACAATTTGACCGGACGACCATTCTCGAATGGCTATCTGAGGTTGTGCAATTGGTCAAGACGACTGCACCACATCATCTGGTGACGGCGGGATGGGATGATGACAGTACATCAACAGCACCGCTTGTCGATTTTGTTAGCTTTGAGCACAGCGGCTCAATCGAAGAACTCCGGCAGGAAATTGCGGTCTTATCGGCTGAGACAACCCGCCCATTGCTATTGGCGTCTGTTGGTTATAACACTTATGAAATGGATGAGATCAGCCAGCGCCAGTTGTATCAACGAGTATTCGAGGCGGTGCAGCAAAATGGCCTAGCAGGGTGGGTAATCTGGACGGCCTTTGATTTTCCTGCTTCTGTCACCTGTATGGAACCGAACTGTCCGGCGGAAGACAGTGCCATCAATCACGCTGGAATCTGGAGCGCGAGTTACTATCCTAAGCGGGCGCTGGAGGCAATCCAGATGATGACGGCCGTCGAATCTTAATCTGTTTACGACCTTCTGATGTGATCTACGTATACTAATGAGATTGGTTGTTGAAGAGGATGCCCATGATAATCAGATCAAGACGACGGCGAGGCGATCAGAAGAATAATGATGAAACGCCCGTCCCTGATGTCTCCATGCAATGGCGGCGGATGATCGCTTATTTATCGCCTTATAAATTCCGTCTGGTGATGGCACTGCTGGCGACACTTTTTAGTGCGGCTTTGGGTCTGGTGTTTCCTTGGGTAATCCAGCAAGTGGTCGATACAGTGCTGGAACGGGCGGATTTGCGGCTACTCAATCAGATCACAATTGCGTTGTTGTTCGTATTCTTCTTCCGATCTATCACCAGTCTCGTCGAAACCTATAACCTGAATTACATTGGGGAACGGCTTCTGGTGGATTTGCGCACGCAGTTGTACGCTCATCTCCATGCGATGTCGTTGGCCTTTTTTACGGAGCGTCGCGTCGGTGAGTTGGTCTCCCGTATTTCGTCTGATGTGACCATAATGCGTTCGGTTCTCACCAACAACATCAATACGCTGCTCCAACAGACCTTTACCACCATGGGTGCGGTGATGGTTATGGTTTGGCTCAATTGGCGGCTGACCCTGTTCATAATTGGCCTCGTCCCAGTTGTGATCTTGGTTGGTTTTGGTTTTGGTTTCTATCTGCGCCGGATTAGTACGCAAGTGCAGGATGAGGTGGCTGAATCGACAGTTGTCGCTGAAGAATCCTTCCAAGGCATTCGTGAAGTCAAGAGCTTTGTGCGTGAATCTTACGAAACCGAGCGCTATAATGACGTCGTGCTGCGGGCCTTTGCTGCTGCTTTGCGATTGTTACGTATCCGGTCTATATTTGGCCCGCTCATGGGATTCCTGGTGTTCAGTGGTTTGGCGTTGATCCTGTGGTTTGGTGGCAGAGAAGTGCTGGCAGAGCGTTTGAGTGGTGGTGAACTGATCGCATTTCTAATCTATGGGCTAACTGTCGCAGGGAGCTTTGCATCGTTAGTTGGGCTATATACCCAATTTCAAGAAGCCATTGGCGCGACGAAGCGCGTGTTTCAACTGCTCGATACAGAATCGAATGTACAGGATTCGCCATCAGCGGTTGAAATGAATCAAGTTGAGGGAAGTATTCGCTTTGACAACGTAACCTTTGCCTATGATGATCGTGTCAATGTGCTTCAGAATATTCAGCTTGACGTTGCTCCTGGCGAGATCATTGCCCTGGTGGGGCCAAGTGGTGCGGGTAAAAGTACCCTGTTTAATCTCATTCCTCGTTTCTACGATCCAGTTGAGGGCACAATTGCCGTTGATGGATATGATCTGAAGAAGGTGACGAAGGCCAGCCTTCGTAAACACATCGGTATTGTTCCCCAGGATACTCTATTGTTTGGTGGTACAATCCGCGAAAATATCCTTTATGGGCGTTTGGATGCCAGTGAAGACGAGATGATGAAGGCCGCACGAGACGCCAACGCACATGAATTCATTATGCAACTGCCTGATCAATACGAAACGATTGTGGGCGAACGTGGCGTCAAACTGAGTGGTGGACAACGGCAGCGCATTGCTATCGCACGGGCGATCCTCAAAAATCCGCGCATTCTCCTGCTGGACGAAGCGACTTCCAGCCTGGATAGTGAAAGTGAGCATCTGGTCCAAGATGCTCTAACCCGTTTGATGGCCGACCGCACAACCATCATCATTGCCCATCGCCTGAGTACAACGCGGGTGGCAGACCGGATTGCAGTGATAGACAAAGGCCATATTGTCGAACTTGGTATGCATGATGAGCTGATGACTGCTCGTGGCCTGTATGCTCGTCTGTATGAAATGCAGTTTGACGAAGTGATCACACCCAAACAGCCTGCTTAGATATTCACTTTTCCGCAGTAATCTGCCACAATTGGTTTATGATTTGTGTTTATGTTGATAGACTATGAGGTTAAAGGGCAAAACCGTTTTCGTGACGGGTGCAACTGGCTTTTTGGGTGGTGTGTTGACACATCGGTTGTCGGATGAAGGGGTTCAGGTCAAAGCACTGGCACGCCAAGAAGGACGAGACCGCTATATTCGCGATCTCCCGGCTGTGAACATTGTGCAGGGTGATGTGACTGATGAAGAGCGAGTGCACGTTCTCGCCAAAGGCTGCGATACGATCTTTCACTGTGCCGCGACTACCACCGGGACCTTGGAAGAACAACGCAGCGTCAATGCAGAAGGGACACGCAACATCATGCGGGCTGCAAATGCAGTGGGTGTTCGGCGCGTCGTTTATGTCAGTACAGTGTCCGTATATGGCTATCGTGTTGCATCAGATGTGACTGAGGGGATGCTGCCCAATCCAGGTTTTGATCCGTATCAGATCACGAAAGCAGAAGCAGAAGCAGCAGTGCGTGGAATTGCCATCCAGGGAAAGACGACTTATTCAATCATTCGCCCTGCCATGATCTATGGCCCTCGTAGTTCGTTCTGGACAGCCCGCATGTTCAAACTCGCTAAACGCAACCCAACTCCGTTTATTGGTTCAGGTCAAGGAACAGCCCATCCGATCCATGTTGATGATGTGGTGGATATGATGTTGGTATTGGCCACGCATCCAGCAGCTTGCTGTGAAACGTTCAATTGTGCACCATCACCGCCCCCAACGTGGCGTGAATACATTGGCGCATATTCGGCATTGGCCGGGCATAATCGCTGGTTGGCGATCCCGCCTGTTCTGGTGTGTCCAATTACATTCTGGGTGTGGTTGTTTTCACCCGTTTACTCACGAACGAAAGACATCGGATATATCCGAAAGATGATCCAACAGCCGGTACACTATCAAATGGACAAGGCACGCGAATTGCTGGGTTGGGAACCCTCGATTTCGCTGCAAGATGGCGTGGTGGGATGTGCTGATTACCTGCGTGAAGAAGGCTTGCTAACTTGATTGAGATGATACTCATTGTAGTGGTAGTCCTTGTAGCGTTGGCTGCCCTGCTATGGTGGTTGATTGTAACCACCGAAGGCGTTTATCTAGGCCGGGCGGTTGTGATCTGGTTATACGACGTTTATGCTCGCCGCTATGACAACATCAAACAGTTTCAACCACAATATGAGCATTGGTTGGTCGCCGCTCCCTTGATGAAAATGATTGCCTCGCTGCGTGCGCCGCTGGTCCTGGATGTCGCGACGGGCACAGGCCGCTTGCCAGAAGCTCTTCTCAGTCATATCGAGTTTCAGGGCCGAGTGGTTGGGCTTGACCTCAGCCGCAAGATGTTGCAGATAGCAGCCGAGAAGCTTTCCGTCAGGACAAATCAAGTTTCGCTCATCTGGGGGCCAGCCGAGGCCCTGCCGTTTGAGGATGATCTGTTTGACATCGTGACTTGCCTTGAATCGCTGGAATTCATGCGCGACCCGGCAGGTGTCTTGTGTGAAATGATCCGTGTGCTGCGCCCCGGTGGGGTATTGTTTATCTCCAATCGTATCAATGTAAAGTTTATGCCCGGTAAAATCTTCGATAAAGAACGCTTAATTGAAATACTAGCAATGTGTGGGGTTTATGAGGTCGATATTGAACCATGGCAAGAAGACTATCAGCGCGTATGGGGGATGAAGACGGGTCAGTCGCCGCCGACGGGCGCACGACTAATCTGGGAAATACTACGCTGCCCGCACGATCACACACGTTTTCAGAGGGTTGCAGATATACGATTTCAGTGCGAATGTGGTCATGACCTTACTCAAATAGATGAAGATGGCATCATTAACCTGTTTCCACTCTATGCCTGATGCTACAATGCCTCGCTAAGCCGAACGAAAGAAGGAAAGTGACATCTTGAAGCCTTTGCCGATGCTCCATGCGCAATTGGTTGAACAGGCAATTTTGGCGGCGCAGGCTGCCGGAGATTTGTCTGAGTTTGATATGCCCACCATTCTCATTAACTCCTCTAAACGGGCTGACCAAGGCGATTATGCCTGCCCGGTAGCAATGGCACTAGCAAGAGGGGTACGCAACAGCCCCTTGAATATCGCCAAGGCGATTGCCCAGCATATACCGGACGCAGATTTCATTGAGGCCGTTGAGGTTGCCCCGCCGGGGTTTATCAACTTTCGCCTCAACGTTGGTTGGCTGCGTGACCAGTTGAACGCTATTGTAGAAACTGGACCAGAGATATTTGCCTCGGACAGCGGTGCAGGTAAACGGGCACAAGTTGAGTTCTTGAGTGCCAATCCCACCGGGCCAATCACTGTCGGACGGAGCCGAGGTGCGATCCTAGGCGATGCGATGGCACGGATTCTGGATGCGGCTGGCTACGAAGTCGAGCGCGAATATTATTTCAACAATGCAGGCAATCAGATGCACAATCTAGGTGAAAGCCTGTGCGTGCGCTATCAGCAGGCACTCGGGGAGGATGTCGAAACGCCGGATGAAGATGCGGATTGGTTTTATCGAGGTGATTACCTGATTGATATTGGTAAGCGCTTGGCCCAAGAGCAGGGGGATGGCTGGATTGAGGCCGACAACAAAGCGTTCAAAGCCTATGCTGAAGTGGTCATGTTCGAGTTAATCAAGGCAACACTGGATCGGGTGTTGATCCAACATGATGTGTTCTTTAACGAGAATTCGCTCTATGAGGATGGTTCTGTCTCGAATACGTTGAAAGCGTTGCGGGATAAGGGTTATATTTATGTTTCCCCGTTCCGTGAGGATGCCTCTGATGAAGAGAAGGAACGTTTCAAAGATCGGGAAGCAGCCCACTGGTTCCGCAGCACAGCTCTGGGCGATGTTGAAGATCGGGTCGTCGTCAAGAGTTCCGGGGAACCGACCTATACACTGCCCGATATCGCTTATCACATGAACAAGATTGAGCGTGGCTTCGATCTGCTCATCAATGTGCTGGGTTCCGATCATCAGACTGAAGCCCGTGTTGTCAAGTATGGCCTGGAAGCCTTGGGTTATCGCACCGATCATCTGCATGTCTTGTTCATGCAGATGGTACGGATGGTAGATAAAGACGGGGTTGTTAAGAAAGGCAGCACTCGTGGGGGGATTTATGAAACGCTGGATGACTTAATTACGTTGACGAGTGCTGACGCGGTGCGTTATTTCTTGCTGAACCGGAGTGCAGACTCGCAGTTAGATTTCGACATTGAATTGGCAAAGAAGCGGAGCAACGAGAATCCGGTTTACTATATCCAGTATGCCCATGTGCGATGTGCTGGGATCATGCGTGAAGCAGAAGTGCGTGGTTTAACGGCGGAAGGCGCGGATTTATCCTTGCTAGATGATGAGGCACTGGCGTTTATTCGCAAAGAATTGGAACTCGCCGAAATGATCCAGTTTGCAGCCGAAAATTTTGCGCCGCATCGGATTGCGCACTATGCGTTGGAACTCGCAAATACCTTCCACCCGATGTATGATCGCATACGCGTTTTCAGTGAGGGTGTGGATGACGACCTAGCACGGGCCCGGCTGAAATTTTATCAGGCGGTTCAAATTGGATTTAAGCGCGTACTCGACCTGATGGGTATGAGTGCGCCCGAACATATGTAGACTGAAAGAGGGTAATAGAAATATGCACAGTTTTGAATTGATACGCGAGGAAGAAGTCGCTGATATCAACAGCAAGGTGAAGCTGTATCGGCATGTCAAGACAAATGCTGAACTGCTCTCTATTGAGAATGATGATGACAACAAGTGCTTTGGCATCACTTTTAAGACTCCACCGGATTCATCGGATGGCCTGCCACATATCATGGAACATTCGGTGTTGGCTGGCTCTGAGAAGTATCCACTGAAGGAACCGTTTGTCGAACTGGTCAAGGGCTCACTGGCGACCTTCATCAACGCCTTCACCGGTTCCGATGCAACCTATTATCCGACAGCCAGCATGAATCTGCAAGACTTTTATAATCTGATTGATGTCTACATGGATGCGGTACTGTATCCAACGTTAACGCCCGAAATCCTGATGCAAGAAGGTTGGCATTACGAAATGGAAGACCCCAATGATCCGATGATTTATAAGGGGGTGGTTTTCAATGAGATGAAGGGTGCTTATTCCAACCCGGATCGCCAAATCTATCGCCAGACGAGCAAGACTCTGTTCCCTGATTCAACCTACGGTGTTGATTCAGGTGGTGATCCAACTGTCATTCCTGATCTGATGTTTGAAAAGTTCAAGGTGTTCCACGAGACGATGTATCACCCCTCAAACGCACGTATTTTCTTTTATGGAGATGATCCGGTTGAAGAGCGGCTGCGTTTGATGGATGAATATCTCAAGGCGTTCTCCACGAAAGACGTGGATGCCACCATCGTCAAGCAAGAACCGTTTGATGAACCGGTTCGCGCTGTCGCACGTTATGACGCGGGTGAACAAGGTAAGGGCATGATGACGGTTGGTTGGGTTTTAGATGAGCAGGGCGATGCCGAAACTATGTTTGGGTTTCAAGTTCTAGAGCACATCCTGATGGGGACGGCGGCGGCTCCGCTTCGACGGGCATTGGTCGAGTCGAACCTGGGCGAGGACGTGCTGGGTGGTTTGAACGATTCCCAACTGCAAATCCCATTCTATGTCGGCATGAAGGGGATAAACGTTGAGAATGCTGGCAAAATCGAAGAGTTGATTCTGGATACTTTATCTGGTCTTGCGAAAGATGGTATTGACCCCGATACCATTCAGGCATCACTCAATACGATTGAGTTCGGCCTGCGTGAGTTTAACGCGGGTGGGTTCCCGCGTGGGCTGGCAGTGATGATGCGGGTTATGTCGGATTGGATTCACCTGGACAAACCGATTGATGCATTGTACTTCGAGGAGAAGATTGCATCTGTTCGAGAACGAATAGAGCATGGTGGACGGTATTTCGAGGGATTGATCGAGCAGTATTTCATCAATAATTTGCACCGGGCGACGGTTATTCTGGAACCGGATCAAGCAGTAAAGGAAGAACGCGAAGCTGAGGAAACACAGCGATTGGTTGAGGCAAAAGCGGGGATGGACGAAGATGATATTCAGTCCGTCATCGAGACCACCGCCCGATTGAAAGAAATGCAGGTTACACCAGATACGGACGAGAATCTTGCCAAGCTGCCCTCGCTCAAGCTGGAAGACCTTGATCCAGAAAACAAGATCATTCCAATTGATATCCTTTCCGAAGGCGATGTGCCGATTCTATATCATGATCTATTTACCAATGGAATCGTTTATCTGGATGTGGGCTTTGACCTCAAGGTCCTGCCTATTCACTTGCTACCCTATGGGCCCTTGTTCGGTACAGCACTGCTGGAGATGGGCACGGACACCGAGAGCTATGTCCAACTCATTCAGCGCATTGGCATTCACACCGGTGGCATATCCCCATCTAACTTGATCCTCAACAAGCGTACATCGGATGACTATGTTGCTAAGTTCATGTTGCGGGCCAAGACCACCGTGGCCAAAGTCGATCAGTTAATCGCGCTGTTGCAGGATATACTGCTGAAAACGCAGTTTGATAATCAAGAACGCTTTATGCAAATTGCGCAGAAACGTAAATCGCGGATGGAAGCTCAGATTATCAGTGCCGGGCACAACGTCGCCTCTGGTCGTATTGCGTCACAATTGACTGCTTCGGGCTGGGTTAGTGAGCAAATCAGTGGGGTAGACTCGCTGTTTTTCTTACGTGACTTGATCACACGAATCGAATCGGATTGGTCAAGTGTGTTGGCTGATCTTGAGGCAGTTCGGAGTGCACTTGTCAGTCGCTGTGGGTTGTTGTTGAACGTCACAGTTGATGATTTGTCGATGGGGGCGATTCGCGGGCAGCTTAATAGCCTCATCGAATCAATACCCGTTGTTGAAGGCCAATTGCAGGCATGGCAGCCATTTCATAGGCTCGAGAATGAAGGACTTGCAGTGCCTTCACAGGTCAACTATGTGGGTATGGGGGGCAACTTGTTTGATCTGGGTTATGAACTCAGGGGTTCATTCGCGGCCATTCAGCGCTATCTTTTTACAACTTGGATGTGGGAGCGTGTGCGCGTCCAAGGTGGGGCGTACGGTGGTATGTGCCGTTTCAATGCCAGCACGGGCTTGTTCACGTATCTCTCCTATCGTGACCCCAATTTGCTCGGTACGCTGAAGAATTATCGTGGGGCAGGCAAATTCCTGGAAGAACTTTCACTATCTGATAGTGAACTGACTAAAACGATCATTGGTGGGATTGGTTCGATGGATACCGCCATGCTGCCGGACGCGAAGGGCGACACATCCATGCAGCGCTACCTGACAGGTTATACAGATGAAATGCGCCAACAGCATCGGACGCAGCTCTTATCGACATCTGTCGGCGATTTCCACATGTTCGGTCAGGCCCTGACTGCCCTGAACGACAAAGCAATTCTGTCGATTGTAGGACCTGCATCAGCGTTAGAAGAAGCGAATAAAGAGCAGCCTGGTCTGCTAGAAATCAAGTCGGTGCTTTAGAAATGAGGGCAAGATGGGACTCAAACCGGACCGTTGGATCCGTAAAATGGCGCTCGAACATGGGATGATCGAGCCATTTGAAGAGAAACAGCATCGCGATGCTGTTGTCAGTTTTGGGCTTTCATCTTATGGCTATGACATGCGCGTTGCACGAGAATTTCGTATATTCACAAACGTACATTCTGCCGTTGTCGATCCCAAACAGTTTTCTAACGAGTCATTTGTCGAATTTGAAGGCGATGTTTGCCTCGTCCCACCTAATTCATTTGCTCTAGCGCGATCTGTCGAGTACTTTCGCATTCCCCGCAGCGTGTTAACGATTACACTTGGCAAATCAACGTATGCACGCTGTGGCATCATCACCAACGTTACACCCTTTGAACCAGAGTGGGAGGGCTATGTAACGCTGGAAATCAGCAACACAACCCCCCTCCCAGCGAAAATTTATGCCAATGAGGGAATTGCCCAGGTCATCTTCTTTGAAGCAGATGAAGAATGTGAAGTTTCTTATGCAGATAAAAAGGGCAAATATCAGGGACAAGTCGGCGTGACCCTCCCACGATTGGAAGATTTTCAGGATTGATAATCTGGGCTGCGTCAGGTAAATTTGTACAATTCCGGGCGGTTAGCTCAGTTGGTTAGAGCGTGCGCCTTACAAGCGCGAGGTCACAAGTTCGAGTCTTGTACCGCCCATTTTGGCCTATCGCTCACGGCAAATTGTCAGTGGGCATTTTCTTTTTCTAACCTAATTCTAAGAAATTTCTATGAATTACTGGCGGCAATTCCGAAACTGGTCTATCATTATGTTACAGACAAGTTAGATGGGTGTTTGATTATGGTAACGCTCGAAGAGGAAACCCTTCAAATACTCGTCGTGGAAGACGACGAAGATACTGCTGAAGTTGTTTGTACATTGTTAGAAGACGCTGGATATGATGCCGTCGCTGTAGACCGAGGTGAATTGGCGCTTGATGAAATCGCCAGCATTTCGCCCGATCTGGTTTTGCTTGACATTAAGCTGCCAGATATGAATGGCCTAGAAGTCCTACGTTCAGTTCGTGCTCATTCGTTCCTGCCCATGATTATACTCAGTGGTTATGGGAATGATCGGGATCGGGTAGTTGCACTAGAAACGGGCGCGGATGACTACATGGTGAAACCGTTCTCGCCTGAAGAATTGGTGGCACGTGTGAAAGCGCTCCTCCGCCGTGTCGAGTGGACGCCAAAGCCAGAAACCAAACTCAAAGTCCGGCGGCTTGAACTCGATATGCCTCGGCGCCAAGCATTTATAAACGGGCGTCGCTTGCATCTGACCCCAATTGAGTATGGCATTCTGGTCACGCTCATGCGCTCGGCAGGTAAGATTGTCAGCCATGATGAGCTGCTGCGGGCGGTCTGGGGTGAGAATTATCGGGGTGATTTCTCGGTTCTACGGGTCAATGTGTCACGCCTGCGCCAAAAGCTAGAGGAAAATCCCCGGCGCCCCACCTATATCGTCACGGTGCCAGGACGTGGCTACTGGATGCCTCTCAGCCGTTCATAGATGCTGGCTGTCGAATGTTATGAACGAAGGGCTGTTGGATGGCAGGTGAGTATCAGCATCTTGCACCAATATATGAAACAATCGGGATGGCAGCCTATGCTGAGCAGGTCACCCCTCGGTTATTGCAGTTTGCCCAGCAGAACGAGTGGCTAGGGCGAAGAATCGTTGATGTTGGCTGTGGTACTGGTGCGAGTATGGCCTGGTTTGCTCATCATGGTTATACTGTTTCTGGCGTAGATAACGACCCAGATATGCTGAACCAAGCCCGAAACCATCTGAATACCCAATCGTTGAACGCTAGCATGACGGAAGCGGATGTCCGCTCGCTAGATCTGGGCGAGCGATTCGATATGGTTATGGCTGTGGATGTATTCAATGAACTGGATAACATCCGTGAATTAGAAACAGCATTCGGGAGTATTTTCAAACACCTTAGTCCGGATCGCTTTTTTATCTTTGATCTGCATACGTTTGAAGGATTAGCCAAGCGCGGTGAGATTGGTGAGACTCTGATTTACGAAGATGATACACTTGCTGTGTTTGAACATGTTGTCTATGATTATGAACGGCAGACCCAACGTATTCACTATGATATCTTTGAGCATCATAACGATGAATTTTGGAGGCGATCACGAGCGAGCCGACAACTCCGGGCATTTCCTATCAAGGCCGTTGCCACACTCTTGAAACGACAGAATTTTGATATTGTCAGTATTTTGGATGAAACATTGACTCCTTATGATGTCGATCGGTCCCGCACTTCCCGTATTACCATGATTGCGAGACGGGCTTAATAGTTATGGATGAGCCAGTCACAAAGGAAATCGAATCACATGTCTTTCAAGTGGACCCTGAACCGGGGTCGCTTCGTATGGTGTTGATGGGCATATTGTTGGTAGGCGTTATCGGGGGTTATATCATTGTTTCGGCGATATTTGGTATTGCAGGCTGCAATCTTGTTGGTATTTTTGGCGGGTTAGCAATCGGTGCGATTTCCATGCACTTGTCCGAACGTTTTTTTAAACCTCGCTGGAGCGCTAATCGCACCTTGAACGCTTCTTATACGGCGATTGAGCTACGCGACAACGGCAAAGTCAATTTCTCAGTTGATCCAACCCAGGAAACGGAGATTCTCTTTTGGCGGTTCGAGATTAAACGCCGGCATCGTGTCCCGAAAGGATGGTATGTTGTGGCTTTAGCTTTAGAGCAACGTCGCTTGTATTTGCCAGTATATACGCTAGTTTCGCCCGAACACTTCAACGAGATGGAGCAAGCTTACCGATTTTCTGTGCTGCGGAACAAAAAAGAGCGCGAAGATGAAACCCGGACGAATTTAAGGATAGCTGGGCAGCATCGTCGCCTGATGGCGGCCGAGAGTTTCCGTAGTGTGGATGGTCGAGAGATGAGCTTTGATGACTTCAAGACGTTCCTCCGGTGGTTAGAGGATTACTTCCCCGAATGGATGCGAACCGCATAATACTAGCGATTCTGGTCTTCGTCCTCTCAATTGGGACCTTAGGTCAGGAATATCTCCCTCTGACAATCAACAATCCGCAGGTTGGGGAGATCACACATCAGAATCAAGAGGATGTCTATATCTTCACAGCATTAGGTGGGGATGTCTTTTCATTTCGAGTTGAGGCCATCGGTGAATTTGATCCGATTATCCGGTTGTACAATTCCGAGGGGCGCTTAATTATCACTAACGACGACTATGACCGAGAATCAAGCCGGGATGCGCTGCTTGAGGCAATCACTATTCCTCAGACAGGTGAATATATCGCGGAAGTATCGGGATATGAAGATTCCACAGGCGGTTACACCTTGACCATGCTTCCCGGTTATAGCTTGCTCAGCTTGGATGAACGCTTTGTCAATCTGAATGATTGGATTATCCAAGACGGGGTAGAAGCAAATCTGGACACGGGACAGCCTGTGTTTCAGATTAATGGCATCAGTCAGATGGGATATGTGTTACACAATACGGATGCGCCATTTGACAACCTCTATGTAAGTAGCATTGTTTCAAATATTGTGGGTCAGAATGGTTGGATTGTGGGTGTCGTATTCCGGGCGCAAGATAATGGCAACCATTATGCCGTTCTCGTCAACGCATTGGGGTACTGGCGTTTGACAGCACAAGTTGATGACGAGGTGATTGTCATACGTGAATGGACACAGCATCCAGCAATTGTTCCCGGTGATCCAGATTTTGCATTGAGTGTGCTGGCAAACAGTACAGGATTCGATGTTTTTTACAATGGTCAGTTGATAGGAGAGGCCAGCGATGCCCACATTATAGAGCCAGGGCTGGTTGGTTTGGCAATTGGGACGTCGGACGCTATCGGTAGCACGATGTCTGTTTCGGTAAATAATGTTATTGTGACAACGCCAGATCAAATAGATGGTCAACCCATCCTCCCACAACAGCTTGTGGCTTCAACGCAGGCTCATGCTTTTCAGGAACTTGACCGCCGTCATTTGGTTCCAGATGGTGGTCAGTTAGTGCTGACAGTAGAAGAGAGCTTTGTGGAAAATAGCCGGCCGGGGGTAACACCCTTGCTGCTGGGACGCGGTGCGATCTATGAACGGCTGGCATTAAGTACGACTGTGCGACAAGAGGTTCTTGGGGACGGAGTGGTAGGATGCGGTCTTGTTGCAGGCTACTATTCAGATAGCAACTACTACACAGCATTTGTTGACAATGCGGGCGGATTTGGCGTTTCACGCCGTACCGAGACAGGATTTGAGCCTGGAATTTATGCTGAGTATGCCGCCTTTGCTGAAGCCGGCCCGCATGAGTTGTTGTTGATTCTGGATGGTCAGATGCTGCACTTTTATGTCGATGGTTTGTATGTTGACTCGCTTGAGACGGGGGCAGTTGATGGGAGTATTGGCAACATAGCAATCAATTTCGACCCGGTAGAGGCAGTCTGTCGTTTTGAGGATACGTGGGTCTGGACGTGGTAATCAAAAGGGTAGATCTATTGACCTACCCCTAGTTATTGCCTAACTACTCTTCATTACCTGACCCAACGTACCACACGCTGGGCAGCCACCACCAGGCCGGATCATGGCATAACCCCCTTGCGGGTCTGCGCCCCAGCTTTCAAAATTGACATTCCAGATAATCATCAACCGAACACGACCACTTTGTGCGGACAAGGCAGCGGCCTCGGCAAGCCAGGTGGCCTGATTGTTAACTGTTACGTTTTCTGCCCAGGCGAAGAGTGGTGGCAGTGGACTACCCATACCCTCAGCGCTTAAGTACCCTAGTTCTGTCCAGCAGACTGGCGTGCCACCAAAGACGTTATAACCACGTGCCAACATTGAGCCGAAGTAGCGTGTTGGGAAGTCACCACGAGGATCGCCTGTCGAGCGGTTTGGAGATACGATGCCCTCATTATAATGTAGACCAACGCAATCCATAAACTGGCCTGCTCCAGCGGCTGCCATCTGCTGCATGAAGCGATCATCATTAACCACCTTACCTGGGAAGGCGGCTTCTGCACCTGTCGGTGATGGTGCGCCACTGATGACGATAATGTTCGGATTCACAGACTTGATAGAATTGTAAGCTGCAGCAAGCAATTGTGTATAGCGTGCACCATCAATTGTACCAGCAGGCCATTCGCGGTCAAGATTTGGTTCATTCCAGACTTCGATGGCTGCAGGGCCAAGTGCTGCGACTTCACCAACATATTTGGCATAGGATTGAACGTAACTGTCAAAGTTTCCCATTTCTGTTGGTTGTCCTACAATACCAACTAGGAGCTTGAATCCGGCTGCATTGGCTTGATCAACCAGTCCTTTTGCATTGCTGCCTGGATCACCAAGATTGTACCGAAGCTGTTTCTTGACCCAGGTCATGCCAGATTGACGCATGGCGGTCTGTGTATTTGCGCCGAGACCGAGAACATGTCCCCCGAGTTCAAAGCGACCTGTTGCGCCTGCACCGACAATTGGAGCAGGTAAATCAGGATTCGTCGTTGATCCACTTTGGGTGGTGGGGGCCGGGGCTGCGGATTCTGAAACCTCATCGCAGACCGCAACAGCGCTCAGATCAAAGGCAACCCGTGCTTCATATTGGCGTCCGAATAAATCCGTAATACGGTAAATCCAGCCGAAATACACAGGACGTACTTCGGTGATAGGGACTTCACTATCACAGCCTGCATCAATCCCAAAGGTGAATTCAACTTGCTCAAAGGTGTACTGCTTAATAACGCTCAGATCAACAGAATGCGCTTCCTCAATTGCTTCCCGTGCTGCAACAAAACCACGCCACGATGGGTCTGTTGGAGTTGCTGTTGGATTAAAGCCCTGTGCAACCACAGAACCGGCCATGTTCGTGCTAATCAGCAGAGCAGCAAGCAGGAACATCATCAACATAAATGCCCCAGTTTGCCACTTCAAGCTCTGATGTTTCTCCATGTGTTTGTCCTCACTCTAGTATTCTTAAAGACAGCGCATAAGCCTATCCATGAAAACCGGATTTTACCAGTGTTCATTGCTTGTGCGTAGGTTAATCGTTGAGAAGGGCATTTGCCCATTGTGTGAGTGTTTTCAGCCGATTCGCCAGTGCATCGTTGCCTTGTGCTGTGAATAACATTTCAGCTTCGTCGAGTATGTCTAAGATGTCATGACCATATTCATCGGCAAATTCATGTAGAACGACCTGGGCAGCATGATCATCTTCTGCGTTGAGCAGTAAGTTGATAAATTGCAGTTCAGGGCCTAATCGTTCTTGAATGATATTGACAGCAAGATCATAAATTTGTTTGAGTCGTGCTGAGGTTTGAATGTCAGCGCGATCACTGGCGGACTTGATGTTGGTGGATAGAACGCCCATGAATACCTCGCCTAGCATTGGCTCATTCGATTTCAGCATAGCTTCTGGATCGTTGCTTTGAACCACTGCGTTTAAGAAGGCCGTGGCGTTCTGTGTCATCATCATCTGTTGCTCATCAATTGCGGATGTCAGTTCCAGGATACGGTCACGCAGCGCTTCCAGTGGCGGGCGCTGCTCGGATGGCGCTTTGCCAATCGCGGCGGTCAGCATTTGAAAGAACGCGTAATCAAACACAGGACGTACTAGCCCGACCAGTGCTTGGATGTGATTGTCCTCATCGGCGAATTCAAACACAAGCTGCAAGAAATCCTGCTGGTCTGCGTTATTGCCAAGTGCTTGGACTCGTTGGCTCACTTCTTGCACGACCTGTTGTTGAATTTGCTGTTGGTGGATCATTTCTTGCCCATAGGTCGAATTTGCAGCGATGTATGTCTGAAGTTGTGCGATGGTCTCGGCTTCTTCCTGGCGACCCTGCTGCATAATGTGTTGACCGAGGACACTTAACGCCTGGAAGAACTGAAGGTCAATGTCATCGTCATGTTCTTTAACAAGTAACTCAAGTTCATCTTCGGAGTGAGCATCAAAGAAGCGCTGCGCTAATCGGATGCGTTCGCGCTGCTGTTTCATCATCTCAGGGGTTACACCGTCCGCTTCCAGGATCAGGTTATGTAACCCCTCAAGTGACATAGTGCGCTTGGGGTTAAACATATAGCCTTTGAAGTCGCGTTTGGGGAGTTGTTGAAGAAGCTCGCCGATAACTCGTTCCTGCTCATTTTGCTGCATACTGAGTTCCAGCGGTACATAAGCAACCAGCAGTTCTTTGCTGGGATCATGATAGATAAGGGGTGTGTTGACGAGGTTGGTCGCGCCACAGTTGGGACACTGAGCCATATTCAGTTGGCCTGTCAACAGCAAGGATTTGCCTTGCGGAAATGATTCTAGATCAATCACCGATAGCACAGTGGCGGGGATCTGTTGCCCACAGTTTGAGCAGGCAATCATGGTTTGTTGTGGCGAAGTCATTCAAGCTCCTGATGAAGTTTTTGAGGAATGATGAAATAAAAGGTTGCGCCTTTGCCTGGTTTGCTGTCGACATGAATTGAACCATCGTGGGCTTCGATAATGGCCTTTGATAAGAATAATCCCAGCCCCGTACCTTGGGTTTTGCTACTAAGGGTACTATCAACCCGGTAGAAGCGATCAAACACCCGGTCTTGTTCATTGGGTGTTAATCCGACGCCTTCGTCCCGGACATAGACTGTGACTGTCTGGTCATCAACATAGCCGCCCGTCTCAATTGTGCCGCCTTCTGGCGAATACTTGATCGCATTCCCGATGAGATTATCTAGAACCTGAAGAAGTTTGGTCTGGTCACCGTTGACGATGGGAAAGTCCTCTGGAAAGTGTGTGCGGAATGTATGTTTGCTGCTCTGGCCACTGAGTCGTTCGACAGCACGTTGGGCTAATGCAGGCAGTAGGACAGGCCCAAGGTCAAGACTCAGGCGATCTTCTGCCTGTAATTTACTAGCTGTCAAGAGATTCTGGATCAAAGCATTGAGCCGATCTGCCTCGTCTTCTATAACCGCCATTGTTTCTTGGATGACGGCGGAGTTCCAGGTCGCGTCAGGGCGTTGTAGGGTTGCAGCGTAACCTTTGATAATGGCAACAGGTGTTTTGAGTTCATGCGAAATAATCGATATGAAGGTATTCTGCAACTCTTGTGCTTTGCGGAAATTCGTGATATCGCGTACATTCGCGATGATATTTTCCAGCAGCTCATCGCTATTGAAGTGAGGTGCATAGGTAATGCCAATACTTAGAGAGAGATCATCTTTGCGGAGGATCTCTCCCTGAACGTATAGAGGCAAATGGGTTTCTGGAGCGTTCGTCCAGTCCTGTTCTATTACTGCCAGTAAATCGCTACCTTCGCGGAACTGCCAGATGATCACATCATCTTGGAATGCACCAATTGCTTCGTCTGCGTTCCAGCCTGTCATGCGTTCTAGGGCACGGTTAAAGCTCAGGATTTCCAGATCAGCACTCAGAATCATGACCCCATCGGCACTGTATTCAACAATGGATGCCAACCGCTGCCGTTCTTGGTTGATTCGTTCATAAAGCTGGGCGTTGTTGACTGCAATCGCGGCTTGGTCGGCAAAACTTTGGAGGATTTGTAAATCGTTGGGCGTGGCGTTGCTGCTAAAACGGCGGAACACAAACATCCATCCCAATGGTTCTTCAGCAAAGATCATGGGAAGGGCAACGGGGTGCTGGAGCGTGCGGTCAATTTTGGCGGCCATAACCTTAAGGCGGGTATAGAAGGCTTCTGGATCGTTGCCTGCATTGACAATGGTCGATAGCTCATGTAGGTGGCGATTGAGTACAGGGATCATCTCTGAATCGATGCCTGTGATGGCCCGCACATAATACAGATGGTCTGAAGAGCGCAGCGCGATGAGACCTGCTTGACCAGATAGCATGATAACCGACGCATTCAATACACGCCGCAGTACTTCGCTCAGGTCAAGTTGCCCGGTAATGGCGCGGGAGATTTCAAGCAAAAAATCGCGTTGTCGAACGCGAAAGTCAGGAAGCATCAACATGTCGATGATTGTAACACATCACAACCCAGGTGATAGCCCGGTGGATATAGCTCTGCAATTTGAGTAAGCTTCGTTCGAGGGGTAAAAGCGCTGGAACAACGAGGAGATGGAGGGTGATGTCTACAATCGCCCGCAATGTTGAAAATCTTGTTCTGTTAATCCCGGTTTGAAGCTATCCATGGCAAAATCCTAACTTCATGTTTGCTGCCGATGCGGAAGAAAAAACGGACGCCAGGTAGGTTGTTAAACAGCAGCTTCATACAGATTCAACCTCAGTGGGCGTGAAAAGCGGCTCATTTGGGAGGATGTTCCGCAGAACATGTGTTTCGAGTTCAGAAACCCACACGTTAATGAATTTTGTATAAAATTCTTAGAATTAAGAGATCAATCGGCAATTATCATGATATTGTTGGAATTGAAATGTGAAAGTGAGAAGAGTTCACAATTCAATTCTACACTATAAATCGGCTGCAAGCTTATAGTTCATAGCAGTGGTTTATAGGGTGACAATCATAAGTTTATCCGAATAAGGAGACCAATCATGAAGTATTATCGCAGTCAACTGAATCGTGGTCAGGCTTTTTCAGAATACATGATCCTGATCCCAGCAGCCATTATGGTCATAATCTCAGTTAGCGCAGTTGCCGGGTTCCTCACAACGAGCTTGGGCAAAACAGTGGATGCCTTTGAACCATATGGCCTGACCTGTGAAGTTCCAGATGAAGGTGATGCTGATGTCCCTGTTGGGCCTCATCAGATTACACTGGTATCACACACCTACAACCCAGACGATGACACAACAACCGTTACCTATCGTGTAGTCTCTGGCTGCCAACCAACGATCAGCCACTGGACTTTGGGAATGCCCCAACACGTTCGGGATAACATTCTTGAAGTCAGCAATGGTGAGGCAGTGGAATATGGGCTTGATCCCACAACTGGCGTAACCGGCATCAAGTTTGACACGGGTTACGAAGGTAACTGTGATAGTGGTAACAATGATAATGAGGGCGGCAATCCAAGAGGCAATAATGGTGGTGGTAATCGTGGCAACGGCAATGCCTGGGCGCCAGATGGTACAACGTTCTTGACTTCGGCTTCGTTCAAGATGCAAAATGTTGCCTCTTCCAGCACTGAAGACATTGATGAGGTGTCCCGTGAAGTGACGCTGCTGATTTCTGGCAATTACGATTTCGGTAATCTCGATGTGGCTGTCAAGGCCGGGGAGAATGTGGACTATGGCACAATAAGCGGCCCCATCAGCTACCATGATCCCAGTCTGGATGAGACCTGCGTGGAATAAACGCAGCCTCGAATTGAACGATTGACGCACAAGTAGAAGAATACCAAGGTCGGGGTTCTCCCGACCTTTCTCTATCATTAAATGTGGATTGATGTTGCTTCACACCTTCAATGACAATTCTTAAGCATCAGTATATTTGTTGACATGATACATTAAAATGTATAGTGTGAATCACTGCATGACCGAACTATGCGTGGGACTTAGCAAGGAGAAACAGAATGTCATCCAATAACGATCACCCTCTTCGCAAGTTTTTCGATGCATTATATGAGATCACACCTGATCGTATTAGCCAATATTACCGGAATATACCGAGGCGGATAAAAATCCTGCTGGGCAGTTTAATCGTCGCTACGATTGTGGCCATACTCATTACGGTTTTGGCCAGGATAGCTGTTGATGCGTATCTTTGGGAGACACGCACACCTTTGGAAGAGCGCTTGATCGCCCCCTTTAATATTGAGGGGCGGAGTGTTCCGATTGTGAATGTTGACGCACTTTCGGGCCGCCCCATTCCGACAGTAGATGGTATGGCAATAGAAATTGAGCGGCAAGCGGCGGTGGATGCTGTTATAGCAGAGCAACTGGCGGAATTTGAGGCGGGGCTTCCAACGGCTGAGCCAACAATCGAAACAACGGCAACGCCTGTTCCTACAGTCACCCCAGAACAAGTAGAAGGCGAAGTGACGGATGAAGTTGCGTTAAATGAAGCCACTCCGGATGAAGCTTCGAATAATGAGCCAGAGCTTACAGCGGAACCCACTACTCTGGCATTTATACCGGATATAGATGAAGCGGGCATTCGGTTTGCCATCCAGCCAGCGACGGATATGGGCTATTTTGTGGTAATGCCGGAGTTGACAGGTTATGCATTGACCTATATGTATGATAATGTAGCAACCCACCCTGCGACTGATTGCCTCATCTCAAAGTATTCAGTGGGCGACGATGAAGCAGACCGTTGCGGATTAACGTATGATGTCAACTTTATTGAAGTGGCTGATTACAATGATATTGACGGAAGTTCTATCCGCCTTATTACAGCCGAGATGGGATCACCGCAACAGGCACGCGATACGCTGGGTGAGATCCAACGATATGCTCGACAGATTGGCTCAATGGGGAACTTTGCAGTTGGTTCTACTCGTCCAGTGGGTTATTTCTTTGCCAATGCAGATGGTTGGAATCTATTTAGTTGGTCGAATGGTAACTGGGTCTATTTGTTTGCGTCGAACTCAAGAGATGTCATTGACTCAATAATGCCCTTCATGCCGTTTTAGGTTGTGCGTTGTTTGATTTCTTCTGCTACTTGTACGACGTTGCGCACGCCGCCCTGTGTCGCTGCTAAGACACCTGCACCATAGATGCTGACATCTTCGCCCAATTCAGGTGTCGTAATCACCAATTCACGCCAATAAGCGGAGTCAATGGCATACTGTTCGACAGCATCGCGCATGGGTTTAAAGATGAGATCGCCCAGATTGCTTACGCCACCACCAACGATAATGATCTGTGGATTGAACAAATGTAGTAGGTTGACGATCCCTAAACCGAAAATTTTGCTACTGCGATTGATAACGCTTAGTGCGAGGGCATCACCTTGTTGCGCTGCTTTGCCGACGATTGCGCCCGAAATCTCTGAGGAAGAATTGATCATCGTTCTGATGACCGATTCTTCCCCGCTGGTAAGGCGTTGTGCTGCTTGTGCGGCCATGTCTGGGCCAGCAGTTTCTAGTTCAAGCGATGACACACGTCCTTCAACCAGCATCACCATATGTCCGGCTTCGGCTGCCAGACCTTCTCGGCCAAGTAGTAAGTTGCCGTCCACAACGATCCCACTGCCGACACCAGTACTCCAGGTGAGGTAAATAGCATGACGATAACCCCGGCCCGCACCAAGGGCGACTTCTGCTAGCGCTGCGACATTGGCGTCGTTGCCCAGGTAGACTGGAATCCCAAACTCATCTTGTAGAATTTGTACCAGAGGTACGTCCTGCCAACCATGAAGATTTGGGGGATGGACGACCACGCCGGTCGCCGGGTTTAATGGCCCTGGAGCTGAAATTCCAATTCCATGGAGTGTATTGGAATTTTGTGGCAGGTTGTTGCGAATTTGTGCCTTAATTCGTTCAATGGTGGGTTCCAGCCCTTCATCTGCCCGAGTTAGTGTTTCGGTTCGATTGAGAATGCTCAAGTCGCTATCAAATTGGGCAGCACGAATGCGCGTACCGCCCAGATCAACACCAATGAGAATTTCGCTCATGCGTTCTGCCCTTCTTGTGGTAAAATAGCCGTCACCACGTTTCAAGAGGTCAAATTAAAGAACAAGGATACATTATGGCGCGTGTTACACCTGTCCGCCAACAATATCTTGACATCAAAAACCAGTATCAAGAGTGTATTTTACTATTTCGCATGGGCGATTTCTATGAGATGTTTGACCAGGACGCCGAGGTCGCAGCTCTTGAACTTGACCTGACGCTGACTGGACGTTCTTTCAGCAATAAAGGTCCTAAAACTCCGATGGCCGGTGTGCCACATCATTCTGCCGATGGTTATATTGCCCGCTTGGTAGAGAAGGGTTACCATGTGGCCATTTGCGAGCAGATGACCGAGCCGAATGGACGAGGGCCAGTCGAACGAGAGGTTGTGCGTGTCATCACGCCGGGGACAGTTATCGAATCGGAGATGCTCACAGATGACAAGCCCAATTATCTGATGGCTGTTTTGCCAATAGGCGATGTCGAGACGGGCCGTTGGCATCGGGCAGGGCTGGCGTATGCTGATGTTTCGACGGGTGAATTCGCCACAACTGAATTGGACGGTGAAAATGCCGGTTTACTGGTATTGGAGGAGTTAGGACGGCTTTCTCCTCGTGAAGTGATTATGCCGGAAAGCTGGGTTGAACGTGGCGTGACGCTGCCAGACGATATCCATTTAACACCCGTGCAAGACTGGCGCTTTGAAAACGCGACGGCTGTGGAATTGATGCAGACTCATTTTGGTGTGCGCACATTAGACGGCTATGGACTAGCTGGGATGGCTGATGCAGTTGGCGCGGCAGGAGCTATGCTGAGCTATCTGCGAGAAACACAAATGGATAGTGTGCGCCAACTGACCGCGATCCGGGTGTATTCGACCTCAAGTTTTATGGTGTTGGATCAATTCACCCGGCGTAATCTGGAGTTGACGGAGACAATCCGAGAACGGACAGCACGCGGCAGTTTGTTAGCGGTTTTGGATCGCACTGTAACATCAATGGGGGCACGGCTGCTTCGTACCTGGATCAGCCAACCTTTACTGGAAATTGATCGTTTGAATGCCCGCTTGGATGCAGTTGAGGTTCTTGCGAAAAACGAAACGTTGCGGGTTGAATTGATTGATGTATTGCGGCAGGTATCAGATATTGAGCGCCTGACGAATCGCTTGGTTATTGGCCGAACCGGACCGCGCGATTTGATTGGCTTGAAAGCGAGTCTGCAAGCTATACCCGTGCTGCGCAAGTTAATCCAGGAAATTCCGGCCTTAAATGTCCTGGTGGATCGCCTTGATCCTTGTACTGATGTAGCGGAGCACATTGAGAAGGCATTGGTTGATGAGCCACCAGCAACCATAAACAGCATTGGCATTATTCGGGCAGGCTATTCAGATGATCTGGATGGTATCCTGGAACGCAGTCGAGAGGCAAGGGATTGGATCAATAACCTTGAATCACATGAACGCGAACGAACAGGTATTCCTACACTTAAGGTCGGCTTCAATAAGGTGTTTGGGTATTATATTGAAGTGACGCATGCGCATACCGATAAAATTACTGATGATTATGTGCGCAAGCAAACCCTCGTCAATGCTGAACGCTATATCACGCCCGAACTCAAAGAATATGAAACGCTAGTCCTCAATGCTGAAGAAGAAATTCTGGCAGTCGAGCGTGATCTGTTTGCGGCATTGTGTGGGGAATTGGGGCAGCACGCGCCCCGATTGTTACGTACTGCACAGGCCATTGCTCATCTGGATGTGTTCGTTTCATTGGCAGAAGTAGCAATACGCGAAGGGTACATCCGCCCCACATTAACGAATGAAGATGTGTTGGTTGTCCGCGATGGACGGCATCCAGTGGTTGAACGGCTCCTGGAAGGGGGGACTCGCTATGTTCCTAATGATACCTATTTTGACTCTGAGCAGCGTATACACATCATCACCGGGCCAAATATGTCCGGTAAATCGACTTATATACGGCAGGTCGCCATTATTACCTTGATGGCACAGATAGGGAGTTTTGTGCCTGCGGATGAAGCCAAAATTGGATTGGTCGATCGCATCTTCGCCCGAATTGGCGCTCAAGATGAAATCCATGCAGGACAAAGTACGTTCATGGTGGAGATGGTGGAAACAGCCCGTTTGTTGTCGGGAAGCAGCCGCCGCAGTCTGTTGATACTTGATGAAGTAGGGCGAGGAACATCGACCTATGATGGGATCGCAATTGCCCGTTCAGTGATTGAATTCATCCACAATAATCCGCGTTTGAATTGCCGGACGTTGTTTGCCACCCACTATCACGAATTGACTGAATTACCCACTATTTTGCCTCGATCCTGTAACTATAATGTCAGTGTCACCGAACGAGGTGATGACATTGTATTTTTGCACAAGGTGTTGCCCGGTGGCGCAGATCGAAGCTATGGGGTGCATGTGGCGCAGATTGCGGGGATGCCGCGCCCAGTGGTGGAACGTGCCAAAGAACTTCTTACACAACTTGAGGCGGATGGTAGCGATTTCAAGTTAAAGGCTCGGCCTGTGCAAGTCGATATGTTTGCCGCGTCGCCGAGCCCGGTTGTGGAGATGCTCCGTGAATTACAGGTTGATGAACTAAGCCCGATTGAAGCATTGACCAAGCTCTATGAACTTAAGCGTATCGCAGATGAGTAGGGCTGTCCATGACAGCCCTACTTTCCTAATTGATGGTGTATGGATCACCTTGGCCTGTTTCAACAAAGTCCTTCAGGCTCTTGATATAGCCAGCCCAGCTAAAGTTCACCATCGCATAGGACCCTTCAGTGGATGCGAAGTTATGATGTCCGAAGTGTAGCGTCGTTTTGCCGTCTGATTCCTCCAATTTCCATGTTATGTATGTACCTTTCCAATCTGGCGGGCCAACAATCTGCTGCACGCTCCATTTGACGAACTCGCCATTGTCGAGTTGGTCGACTTTAAGCTCAAACCGTGCTTGTCCGCCATAGAATTCGATGATATTGGTATGCCCCACTTCGGGTTTGACCGTTGCTGTTTGTGACCACCAACCTTCTATGCCGGCTTGTTGAGTTAGGGCCTCATAAACTTTGCGGCTCGGGGCTTCGATTGTGACTTGATGTAGAATTTCTACCATGATGTTATCAACTCCTATAGTTAAGTGATGTGTTAACTATAGCTTGCCAAAATAAAAAAGTCAAGAGTTGTATTGTACAAGTGAATGGAGATTTTCTAGACAGCTAACCCAGCCGATTTCATGGTTGGTGCGTGTTCTTTCATCCGGTAACTGTTCGTGTATGAGCATGACTTCTGTCCCGCCATTGACCTCATGCAATTCGACAGTGACCAGGGACGAAGCGGAAATATTGTCTTCAAAGGCCCAGGTGTAGACCAAGCGGGAAGGGGAGACAATTTCTTGGAATACGCCGGTGACATAGATAGATGGACTGCCGGGTGGTTGCACACGTACACGATAGTGACCGCCAACACGGAAATCAACTTCAGCGTAGGGGGATTCGACTGTGCTGCCACCTAACCATCGCTTGAGCAAATCTGGGTCTTTCCAGGCTTCAAACACACGCTCACGCGATGCGGTGAACCGCCGGGAAACTTTCAGGCTCAGGTTGGAGGGAGTTGAGGTCATGCTTGATCCTTTTCGATCAGGTCACCCAGCGCATCGAAACTGTCTTTCCAGAAGTTTTCATACAAAGTCAGCCATTCGACAGCCTGGAGCAAGGCAGCGGTTTTCAGCATGATGTGATGCAAGCGGCCTTCTCTGCGACGAGCGATCAGACCAGCATCTTCCAGTACGCGCAGATGCCTGGAAATAGCAGGCAAGGACATATCAAACGGTTCCGAGAGTTCTGTGACCGTTGCTTCACCGCGTGCCAGACGGCTGATAATGGCACGGCGAGTTGGATCGCCCAATGCTGAAAAGGTTCGATCTAATTGAGATGATTCTGATTTAACCATATGGTTTAGTATAGGCCTAATCTGAGGCATGTCAACTGGAATCACTATCCAAAATGCCGGACCTGCTTGTACAATGGGCGGGTGAATTCTAAAATCAAGGACTGGCGTCGATGAGGAAAGCGCTCGCGGTTTGTACGATTCTGATTTTGCTAGCAGCGGGTTGCGTTGGCGAAGAGCGACTGGAAACCACAACGTTTGTGATTGAGCAAGATGGTGAAGAAACAGTTGAGGCAGAACTGGTATTATCAAAAGGCAGGTTGGCGCTAACGGGCGGAAGTTCGGGCGTGTTTGAAGGCGAGTTTATCCACCAGCTTTCGGACTACACTCCACACTATGAGTATAAAGTGGAAGAAGGTCGCGGTCATTTGGTTGTAGAGCAGCCCAGTGTAGCGCAGGCGGTAGAAGATGGTAGCGAGTACAAGAGTACCGTCTGGCTTTCTAGGGAAATTCCTTATGAACTAGTCCTGACGAAGACAGCAGGCTTCAGTGAGATTGATTTTAGCGAGATTATGCTTTTATCGCTTGAAGCTGATTTAGGCGATAGTCACAGCGTTCTAGATTTCAGGGGTGAGTATCCTCGATTGGCACGAGTATCCATTGATTCCGGTTCTGGCGAGGACGATCTAGCCTTTGATGGTGTTTACCCTGCCTTAACCGAATTGGTGATGGAACTGGAGGCGATCAATGATATTGTGTCACTGAACGGTGGGTTCAATGCCTTGATGATACTGGATTTACAGATGGGTGGGGGGAATGATGATATTGGCCTGGGAGGATCGTTTGCCCGTTTAACCGAAGTAACCATCAATACCTCTGCGGGTGATGATGTCATTGTGGTCAACGGCACATTTGAGATGGCTGAGACGATGACCATTCAGACCGGACGCGGGATGGATGATGTGTTTTTGACAGGCACATGGCCCGATGAGGCAACCATCACGATTACATCGCGTCAGGATCGTGTGCGTATTATAGTTCCCGATAACAGTGGACTGCGGATCGAAGTGGGAAGCCCTAGTATTGTCGTATCCGGTGACAGCCTGACCACCGAAGAGACTGTCATCACCAACCAACAATTTGGGACAGCCTCTCGAACATTGAATCTACGTTTTAATACGTCAGATGGTGAAGTGACCAGTATCTTTGAGATACTAACGGAAAGTCAGGTATCCGAATAAGCATTTTTCTGATTCAAGCGTGAAGGTCACCCCAGTGAAGAAAGGTGACCCGTTGTGCCTCAGATTACTCTCAAAATGTGGATGGGGATAGTCGCTGTATTTGTCGCGTTGGAAAAGCCATGCACACGCAGGATGATTGCATGGCGGCCGGCAGGGGACTAACCCCCTGCCGGAGTTGGTTCTTCTTCTGGTTTTGGGCTAAAGGTTGTGTCCTGCGGTTTTAATTCCGTTGGGATGGTGGCTTCTTCTTCACTGATGAGGTCTTCTGCCAACAGCACGCGTTTGAACGCTGTAATTGCGACTTCAATCATATCGAGGTCAGGTTGACGTGTGGTGAGGTGCTGCAAGGCCAGATTGGGTGTCACGATAGCGCGAACCCAGGCTTTGTCAATGTTGCGGGCGGTGAATCGCAGAAATTCATAGGCGATTCCGGCGATAATGGGGATGAAGATCACACGCGACAGAATCAACAAGGCGAAATGAGGACGACCAATCACCGAGAAGACCAATACGCTGACAAGCACGACAGTTAACAAGAACGCTGTACCGCAACGTGGATGCGTGATTGGATAGCCTGCGACAATCTCCGGGGTGAGTTCTGCGCCTGCTTCGTAGGCATTAATTGTTTTGTGCTCTGCACCATGATAACCAAACAAGCGCTTGACATCGGGCATGAGGCCAATCGCCCAGATATATATGATCAAGATGGCCAGTTGAATAATCCCTTCAATCAAATTGATGAGGAAGGCGTTGAAACCAATAGGTGTGTAGCCTGCTTCACCAGAAGTCAAGCCAAGGGCTTGACCGATAAACGTTGCGCTTGTAGTTGGCAGCAGGAAAAACAAACCGACACCGATCAGGAGGGAAAAACCAACAGTGGCAAAACCAATTGGCCCGTTGAAGTTGACTTCTTCTTCCTCGCCGGTAGCAATGTCGGCTGACCACATGAGGGCGCGTGTGCCGAGACCGAGTGCATCCCACAAGCCAACCACGCCACGCACAAATGGTGTCTTACTGACCCAGCCGCGATACAGCGATTTGTTGAGGGGCTGTTCATGAATAACAATCGCGCCTTCTGGGTTGCGGGCTGCCACGGCCGAAATCTGCTGCCCGCGCATCAACACACCTTCTATAACGGCCTGCCCACCATAGGAGAATTGCATTTCGTGTTTTGGTTTTCTCAAACTCATATTGTTTCTCGGTTGCTTTTCGCCATAAATGTTCCAATCATACATCAGATATGATTGAAGTGTTACCTGAATTCCAGAGAGGTTTGTTCTCCGTTCTGTATTTGTGTCACGACAATATCCGTTTCTTGCAAAATAAGGATAGAGACATCTCCGCCGATAACACAGCCTTCCTCATCTTCACAGCTTGCGCCAGGGAGTTTGAGCGATACTATGCCATTGACATTTTGTACGATTTGCCGATTGCCATACTGGTCAAGCTGATAGACTTTCTTAGAGAGGCCACTGATATCAAGGACAACTGCATCGGCCGTTCGCGCCCATGCGAGCAATGTAGTTCTTCCGTTGGTATGTTTCATAGATACGACGTTTACGGAGTCGGTACGGGCTAACTTTGCAGTTTTTACACCGGAAAACATCTCAATTGCCACCCGATAGCTATAAAATGCTGGACGTGGCTGCTGGTCAGCAGGATTGAGCAGACCAAATGACTCTGCACCTTGAGGGAGTTGCTGATCAAATAATTTATAGACAGCCATGCGTTCGACACCCGCTGCTAAGCCAAGTGCCATCGCCTGGACGATGTAGGCCGCTTGCTGTTCTAGTGTGATCTGGAACTGAGGTCTTGTCACAGGCCAGTTCGGATCGAGATTGGGGCTGGCGTTGGTTTCCGTAATCCAGATAGCTTTATTTGTAAACCCATGCTTATCCAACAATTCTCGGTATGTCTGTGTCAGATCATAGACGGTATCGGCGCGAAAGTAGATGTGTAGGCTGATGGCATCGAAATAATAGTCATGTGCGGGGGCATCTTGGTCTTGGCGAATCCGTTCGAGGAGTCGATCTGTATAGAGGCGTTCACCTGAATTGGCATCATGCCAGAAGGTTGTGCCTGCTAAATGAATGCGTGCAGCTGGATTGCCTTGCTTAACCGCGAGATGAGCAACCCTGACCAGCAGGAAGTAGTCTTCGAGTGTACCCTCGAACTCGAAACCGTAAGTGCCGGGCTGAATATCTGGCTCGTTCCAAATAATGAAACGTTGAACGCCTCGGCTGGCATAATACGATCCTATGTGTTGCATGAAGTTTGCCCAGACGTTATCAGGATCATCAATTGGTAAGTCCAGTCCACGCGGAACCCCTGGCCCAGGTGTGCCATCAGTTGCCCAGGCAGGTGTATTCTTGATGACAGCGACAACCTCACGGTTGCAGTCGTTAGCAGCGTATAACCAATCATCAGGTATATTGAGAAAACCCGCCCAATCGTCTGGCCCAGTGGGTTGGTGGGCTGCCCAGTCAAAAATCAGACGTTCCCAACCCACGTTTAAGCCACAGGTGAGATTAGGGAACCACATCCCTTCAACAATACCGAATGGATTGGCTTCTTGCGCATATATGGGTGATGCCAGGCAAAATGTGAAAAGCAGTATTAGCCAGCGAGTGAGGTGTTTCATTCAGATTCTGTGGGGCGAATATCCTGTAAATTAGCCTGGAGCGTGCGTCGGCCGTTCCATTCGTTGATCTCCAATTGAAAGGCGATATCCAGGCGCTCCGGCATATCCTTGGCCCACTCGCCCAAGCCAAAACCGATGGCATCCAGGCAGGGCTGTCCAGCACGCGAGATTTTCAGTTTCAGGTGACGTCCATCTTGGCCAACCGTGCGATGTTCGGCGATATAGACATTGCGTGTTATGAAGACAGGTGGCGGATTCTCGTGGCCACAGGGTTCAAGCTGTTGCAATTCTTGAACTAATTCCTCAGTTAATGCGTGAATGTCGATTTCCATGTCGATGTTCAAGGTTGGGGTCAAGACCTGGCCTCGTAGCGTGTCTTCAGCTAATCCGGTGAGCTTTTCTTTCAAAGCTGGGATGTTGTCGTTAGCAATGGTGAAACCTGCTGCCAGTGCGTGACCGCCATGCCTGATAAGCAGGTCAGCACATTGATCGAGCGCGCCCGTGATGTCAAATTGGGGAATACTGCGGCAGGATGCGCGGCTTTCAGATTCTCCCTGTTCCATGACTATGGCGGGGCGGAAATACTCTTCCACCAACCGCCCCGCCACCAGGCCAACGATTCCTGGTTCAAAAGTCGAATCAGCCGCAAAAATTAAGGGGATGTCCTCACTTTGGCCTTCAAGTTGTTCGCGCACGGTCTCCTGTGCCACCCGTGTAATATCCTGGCGCTGGGTATTGAGATGTTGTAAATCGGTTGCCCGCTTCACTGCCTGTGTTGCGTCTTTGGCTGAGAGCAAGTGATAGGCGAGGATGGCATCATCAAGGCGACCAGCGGCGTTGATTCGTGGCCCCAACCCAAACCCAATTGATTGGCTATTGACCTTGCCTGGTTCAATTCCGGCGACTTCTAATAATGCTCGCACGCCAGGACGTTGCGCTTTGTTCAGCATTTCCAGCCCACGCCGCACCAGTACACGATTTTCCATGCGGTTAAGAGGCATCAGGTCTGCGACTGTACCAATGGCCACCAGGTCAAGAAAACGCTCGACAGAGATCATGCCATTCTTGTTGTTGCGTTTGCCATTTTTGCGCTCGGCCATGATGAGCGCTTGTACCAGTTTAAAGGATACGCCGACACCAGCCAGCATGTCCTCGGCATATTGGCCCCGTTTGGGGTTGATAACCGCGTGTGCTGGGGGAAGCTCTGAGCCAAGCGAATGATGGTCTGTGACGATAATGTCAAGACCAGCTTGCTGAGCATCCTGAATCTCATCAATGGATCGGATGCCGCAGTCAACAGTTATGACCAGTTTTACGCCAACCTTCGCCAAACCGAGTAGAGCCGGGGTGTTCAGGCCATAGCCTTCATCGACTCGATGCGGAATATAAGGACGTACATTGGCGTCCATAAGTTCGAGTGCCTCAACTAACAATGTCGTCGAGGTCACACCATCAGCATCGAAGTCCCCGTAAACGGCTATCGGCTCATTCTTCTTGATCGCCTGGCGGATCCGCCCAACTGCTTTGTGCATGTCGATTAGGTCAAAAGGAGGGTGTGAGACTTTCTTGGCATACAGAAATTCATAGGCTTCGCGTGGATGATCGAAGCCACGATTAATTAAGATTTGTGCTAGGATAGGACTCATTCCACGATAGCGGTTCAGAAAATCAGATGCAGATTGGGGTGCGACAATCCAGCACTTGGGCAGGATAGACATAATATAGACCAACGTTTACAATAACCCTGCTCGATACTACCATGTGACTTACAGGGACACAAGCGACATGGCACAGATTGTATTCATGGGCACACCCGATTTCGCCGTGCCGACTCTCAGGGAACTCATTGACCATCATGATGTGATTGGCGTCGTTACGCAACCAGATCGTCCTGTTGGACGCAAGAAGACGCTTCAACCACCGTCGATCAAACAGGTGGCCCTAGAGGCGGGCATCCCTGTCTTCCAGCCAGAGAAGTTGCGCCAGGAGGATGCTATAGACGAATTGATCCAGTGGCAACCGGATGTTTATGTTGTGGCAGCATTTGGTCAGATTTTGCCGCAGAGTGTGCTGGACATCCCTAAACACGGTTCCATCAATGTTCACGCATCCTTGTTACCTCGTTGGCGGGGGGCAGCCCCCATACACGCGGCAATCAAGGCAGGTGATGAGGTGACAGGCATTACGATTATGAAGATCGATGCTGGCCTGGATACAGGCCCGATACTTTCTCAGAGCATAGTTACAATCAGTTCTGATGATACAGGTGCAACCGTGCATGATCGGCTGGCAAATTTGGGGGCAGAACTCCTCATCAACACGCTGCCAGGGTATTTATCTGGTGTGATTCAGCCGCAGCCCCAGGCAGAGGAAGGCGTAACTTATGCCCCTCAGATCAAGAAGGAGGAAGGTCAAATGGACTGGCAGCAGACTGCTGATGCAATTGACTGTCATGTGCGTGCTTTTGATCCCTGGCCTGGAACGTTCACTAGTCTTAAGGGGCAAACCTTGAAAATCATCAGGGGTGCACCTGGAATCGGGAAGGCGAAACAGGGTGAAGTCGTTTTGCATGATAACAAGGTGGGAATAGGCACGTCTGATGGGCTGTATTTCCCGAAGATGGTACAGCTTGCGGGCAAAAAACGGGTTACTGTAGACGAGTTTGTCCGAGGCCGTCCCGATTTCATCGGATCACGATTGGAATAATTAGTGCTGACATTGAACAGCAGGGGGATGTGGATGGGTATTGGGTGTTGGAACGTCTATCTGCCAAATGCTACCTGTGCTCACGGCAACACGGATTGCTATCTTGTTATGGGGGATCGTTCGTTACCATGTGCTGAGGATGTACAGACTGATTTCTCGCAACTGATTATTATGCTTCATAACTGTGGTGCAGTTGTGAAGAGGCCCTTATCGCAGCGTTGGCATCACTGCGGATCATGCTAGGGTGTGGACACGCTCCTCCGGGTGGCGTTGAGTGGAATCGAACCAGCGAGAGAAGGGCCTTTGCCCGCAAGCTTCGGGTTATCCCAGAGTCAGAGCGGGTTGCCCGTATAAGCTTGTCCGAAGTCGCGTCAGGCTGCGGATGGTGTATCGTACCCAATCGGGAGAGCGCGATGGGCGATAAGAACCCCCAGCCTTTAGCTATGGGGAGTTGTCAGGTGCAAGTCGTGTGATGTTGGAAGCGATGACAAGGGCTATTCGGTTCAGTGTATCATCTAGGTGGTGATTGTATCGTTCGTCACTACAGAGGTGAGTTGCATATGCCGCCTGCAAATGCACCAAAATGACAAATGTGTACAATTTCTATAGAGGAATCGCACAAATCAGCGTGTATAAATGATGCTATAATGCAGCCGCGATTGAAACAGTAAAGGTTTGGTTTGGACTATCTGCTCAAACAATGGCGAATTGGCTTTCTCGCTATCGGGATTAGCCTGATCGCTGCCACCTATATCATCTTCCAAATTGATCTGAATATCTTGAGTCAATCGTTACAGGCAGCACGTTTCATCTTTGTCGTGCCATGTCTACTGCTCTTGTTCATGGGATTGGTAGCACGTGGAATGCGCTGGCAGCATCTCCTGAGTCAGGGTCTCCCGTTTGCCCGGGCCTTTCACATTATGAACGTGGCTTATTTGGTCAATAGTCTGCTCCCACTACGAATGGGGGAGCTTGCTCGTGCCTATTTGGGCACCCGTGCCGAACCGCCCGTACCTGTGTTGCAGTCGTTTAGTGCCATTATTGTTGAGCGTTTATTGGATTTGCTAGCGGTTGTGATTCTGATAGGCATTGGCCTGGCTTCTAGTCCGGTTCCAGAGGAGCTTCAATACGCGGGTGTGTTGTTTGGTTCGGCAGGCTTCACTGGCTTTGTTGGGCTGGTTTGGTTGTCTCGAAGCCGCCAACTGGCGCTGCGTGTGCTGTGTGCCATTACGGATCGAATCGAGATTCTACGCCAAGGACATCTGGAGCGCTGGTTTGAGCAATTTCTGGATGGCCTTTTACCTTTAGCTCGGCTGGATCATCTGATGACTGCTATGGGGTGGACGGTGCTGAGTTGGGGTCTGTCGGTGGCTGCCGGATATGTTCTGATGCACGTGTTCTACGATCAGGCCAGCTTATCCGCCACCTGCCTCTATATTGCAGCAGCGGCTTTTGCGATAGCTGTACCTGCTGTGCCAGGGAGCCTGGGTACATATGAACTGTCCATTGTCTTGGCATTGAACGCCGTTGGCTATGGTGAACCGGCAACGACAGCGGCGGCCTTTGCTGTGACGGTGCATCTGGTCAATCTGGTTGTACATTCGGCGATGGGGGTGCTGGGTTTTGTGCAGGAAGGGATTTCCTTGCAGCAATTGCAACAGGGTGTGCGTGATGTGACTGAGGCAAGAAACACCTGATGGAACAGAAGAAGCTGCGCGTTCTAATTTGCATCCTCTATTATTTGCCGCATCGCACTGGGATGCAGCTTTATATCCAGCGTATTGCTGAGGAACTGGTCAAGCGTGGGCATAGTGTGACGGTTCTGGTTGCCAAACATCAGCCGCATCTCAAAGCAGAAGAGACCATCAATGGGGTGCGTATTGTGCGCCTCTGGGCACCACCTATCCCGATCAGTCGGGGTATGATTATGCCGAGTTATCCGGTGGCAGCATACAATCTCATCAAGTCACACGATATCGTTAGTATCCACACGCCGATGTTGGAAACGGCGCTGGTGAGTATCTTGGGGCAGATGGTGGGGACGCCCGTTATTCCCACCCATCATGGCGATTTGATCCTGCCTAAAGGTTTCACTAATCGCATGATCCAGGGAATGATGTTCGTGCTCTACAAGTTCATGGCAAAGCGTGCGTCAAAGGTGGTGGCCTATACGGAAGATTATGCTGACAACTCCTACTATCTGTCTCCCTTCCGCCAGAAGGTTAAAGTGATCTATCCGCCGATTACCATGCCGGAACCTGACCCCAATCATGCGGCGGAACTCCGAGCTGAATGGTCAGTTGACGGTGGCCCGATTATTGGTTATGCGGGGCGTTTTGTACAGGAAAAGCGGCCTGACATCCTGATTAAATCACTGGATTTTATCAATCAACGCTACCCCAATGCACGGATCGTATTTGCAGGTCAGTATAATATTCCCTATGAAAACACCTGGGAACTGTATCAGCCGATTGTTCAGGAATATCAGGATCAACTCATTTTCCTCGGCTTGAAAAATGATATGCAGTATATGGCGGACTTTTTCGCCGCCTGTGATGTGATGGCATTGCCAAGCGATAGCGAATGTTTTGCACTTGTACAGGTGGAGGCCATGCTATGTGGGACACCGGTTATCATGACGAACACACCCGGTGGCAGGGTTCCAGTGCAAGTGACAGACATGGGCGAACTGATCGCGCCGCGTGATCCCCAGGCGATGGGAGAAGCCGTAATCCGTGTAGTTGAGAATCGAGATGCTTATGTGCGTCCGCGTGAAGAGATCGAAGCCTGTTTTTCTTTTACTGAGACTGTAGATCGTTATGAAGCACTGTTCCAGGAGTTTGCTGATGGTTGATGATCATATCCTGGAGTTAATGACCCGTAATGAAGCGGATATGGCCTTTAAGCGTCGTGTACGGACCATCTTTGAGTGGATTGATCCGCAGGATGATGACCTAATCCTGGATATGCCCTGTGGACGTGGCTTTTATCTCAATATGTTTCGTTATGTGAGTGACTGCACGCTTATTGGTGCAGATTTAGACGCGGATGTTCTGGACAAAGCACGCTACAATGTTGGTGACTGGCCGAACATCATGCTCAATCATGCCAATGTTTACCATCTGCCATATCCAGATCATATATTTGATGCTGTGATTTTATCTGAAATATTAGAACACATTGACGATGATGTAGCAGGGCTGTGCGAAGTTTACCGAGTACTGAAGCCGGGCGGGGTGGTTGCGATCACGGTGCCCAATGCCAATTATCCCTTCTTCTGGGATCCAATCAATCGAATGCTTGAAGATGTCTTTGGGACCCATATTGGCAGTGGCCCCCTGGCGGGAATCTGGGCCAACCACGTCCGTTTATATACTCGTGAGCAGCTTCGCGGTGCCGTGTTAGATGCTGGTTTTGAGGTGGAGGAGGAACGGGCTTTTACGCACTATTCGTTCCCGTTTATCCATAATATAGTCTATGGCTTAGGCAAACCGTTGTTAGAATCTGGCTTGATGCCAGATAGTATGGCAAATGTTGCCAATCGTCTTACATTTGAGAAGAATAACGGCAACCTTCTGAACCCGATCAATCTTGGGGTTCGTGTGTTGAACTTTTTTGACCGTCCAAATAAGATGGACGAACCGCCGCATCGTTCGACTGTGAACCTGTGCATCAAGGGACGTAAACCCGATGGATATATACGAAACTGGTGATAACCTTGATGAACCGCTTGTACCACCGGAGGCAGAAAACGTTATCGAGGAAGCAAGCAGTCAAACAATTGAAGACCTGACACTGGCTGAACTGATCGGGCAGTTTGTTCGATCCCCTCGTGCCACTATGCGGGCGATGAATGAAATTGCTTCAATGTCTGTGGTGGAACTACCTGAACAAAATATTGCTCCTCTTATAGAGCCTGATGCTCCCCCCCAAGCCGTCACGCAGTCGTCATTAGATGTCGAAATGGATCAACTGTTAGCGTGGATACAGTTTATTTTGTATCTGGTTGCATTTGCTATGGCGTTCCGAGGCTGTTTAATTCTTGTCAGTGCCGAAACTCGTTATGAGGCTGACCAGTTATGGGCGGGTACACCCTGGTTGTTGATGGGCTTCTTTGTCTGGTTGGGTGGAGAGCTAGTTCCATACGCGCCTCGTATCCGCGAATACTTTGCTAATCGACACCGATCAATGTCAACCGAGGAGGCTGAATCATCGGGTAATATCTCTAAAAATGAGACACCTGCATCATTTAAACGTGTATTCGTCTGGGAAGGCGTTCACCCTATCCGTGCCCTGGCATTACTGGGAACGATTTTCTTCTGTTTTATTGCCTGGGAAGGCACACAGAACAATCAGTTCCGGTTGGTTGGTGTTCTGGGATGGGTTGGCAGTATCCTCTTGATCCTAATTGCCACAGCCCCGATGGAATGGATGCCAGACAAACTCTTGAGCCGCTGCCGCAGGTGGTGGGGCGAGGTCAATCCCTGGTCAAATTGGGTGCTCTATGTTGTGATTGGGGTGGTGCTGTTGGCGGCGTTCTTTAGGTTATACGATCTCGAAGGTGTACCTCCTGAGATGACGAGTGACCACATTGAGAAAATCCTTGATTCGCAGCGTGTGGTTGAAGGAGATCGAGATGTTTTCTTCACCAATAATGGTGGGCGTGAAGCCTTTCAGATGTATGCGATGGCGTTACTCTCACAACTGCCTGGTTTGGGTATGAACTTTACCACACTTAAGCTGCTAGCTGTAATCGAGGGTGTCCTGACGATGCCCTTTTTGTGGTGGTTGGGGCGTGAGATCGTCGGCGACCATGACCGCAAGTTAGGCAATCTAGTGGGTATATTTCTAGCGGCGCTAGTCGCAATTAGCTACTGGCATGTTGCCATAACCCGGCTGTCGCTTCGCATCGTTTTGACGCCGCTGGTTACATCCATTTTGCTGGTCTTTCTGATGCGGGCGATGCGCTACAACCGACGTTCAGATTTCATCCTGGCAGGTTTAACACTTGGCTTTGGGCTTTATACCTATCAGGCGGTGCGAATGCTGCCGATTGTGGTGGTGTTGGGTGTGTTCCTAGCCTTTGTCTATCGCTTTCGTGAACGCAATATGCGCTGGCTATATGTCCAGAACCTGATTATTCTGGTTGTCGTATCGTTTGTTGTGTTTGTGCCACTATTTCGATACTCCGTTGATTTTCCGGAGGCGTTCTGGCGGCGGACAGCCGGACGCTTGCTGGGCGATGATATTATTCAAGAAACTGACTTGATGGGCAACATTGTCGAGCGTCAAGCCACGTTCCAGGAACGAGCAGAAGCCTTTGCGGATAATCTGCCTATCTTAACCAGCAACATTCGGAATGCACTGCTGATGTATAATTGGAAAGGGGATGTCGCTTGGATCAATGGTGTACCCAATTATCCGGTGATGGATAGTCTATCGGGTGCGTTGCTGATTGTCGGGCTGGCGGCCTGGATTGCGTTGGTGATTCGAAGACGTGGTGATCCGGTCTACCTGTTAATCCCCTTGAGCGTGTTTGTGATGGTGTTGCCATCGGCATTGTCCATTGCGGCTCCAGTAGAAAATCCAAGTGCGACCCGCGCCAGTGGATCACTATCTCCTGTCTATCTGATTGCGGCCTTGCCCTTGGCTTTGATTATCCTGAAACTCAATCAACTACTTCCAAATCGAACGGGTAAGGTCCTTGCATTTGGCATTGCCAGTAGTGCTATATTGGGCGCATTTTCCATCAACGCCGATGTTTACTTGAATGATTATCGTACCAGCTATGACCATTCCTGGCGTCCTCATAGCGAACCAGGGCAGGTACTCAGGGACTTTGCAATGAGTGATGGCAGCTATGGCAATGCCTTTCTGGTGCATCATGAACACTGGCTTGATCATCGCATCGTTGGCCTGGAAGGGGGCATTCTCGACTGGGAGAACGCCATCATCAGCAGCGACAAGATTCCTGATTTTCTGCATGATGCATGGCGCTGTGTTGAGTATAAATATCGGCTTGATCCTAACCTTGATTTGTTGTTCTTCATCCACCAATTCGATGTTGAGACCGAAGAAAAGCTGGAGGATTGGTTCCCAGAAGGGCACACGACTCTGTTCGAGAGCCGTACCAGGAAAGATGACTTCAAGATTTACCGTGTGCCAGCGCTCGGTGAAGAAGCATTGACAACCTGGATCGAAATACATAAACATGATCCGCGTTGCTGGTTTGTGGAATGAGTCAGGAATCTGTGGACAAGCTGTGTATAGATATTGGATATTGGAATATTCTTAATTCATAATGCCTGAGCAAGACTGGTTCAAATCTACCCGTAGTACGCCAATTGTCATGGCGCTGCTTATCGCCATTATGTTGATGGGCGGCTATTTTCGCTTTATTGGGCAAAAGTGGGACGACTTTGTACGCTTTCATCCCGACGAACGCTATCTGGCAGGTGTGGCAAGCAGCCTGGGTGGTTCGCTGACGGTTGATCAATCCGCACTGAACATCTGGGAAGAATGCCTCGAGCGTAACCCGGATACGAACGGACGTGGCGGTTATTTTGATACCGACTGCTCGCCATTCCACCCGGAGAATGTTGTCTTTCCACACTACGTCTATGGCACACTGCCGCTGTTTATGGTGCGGGCGGCGGGCGAGATTGCAAACGATGTCAACACATTTTACATTCAGCAGATTGAGGGTGAGGTTGGCTCACAACCTGTAACCAAGTGGTTGTCATATAATGGCATCTTCCAGGTGTGGCGCACCATGTCTGCGTTGGCTGATATGGTTGTGATTGGCTTTGTGTTTCTGATTGGAGGCCGTTTGCACGGCAAATGGGTCGGCTTGTTGGCAGCTTTGCTCTATGCGGCGGCGGTCACGCCCATCCAGCAGTCACACTTTGGCACTGCGGATGCCATAACCAATTTGTTTGTGACTATGAGTATGTATTTTGCTGTGCGGACGATGGACACGGGCAGTTGGTGGGATTACGGTCTCTTTGGTGTCGTCTTTGGCATGTCGGTTGCTAGCCGAGTAAATGTTGTGCCATTGGCAGGCATCATCATCGTGGTTGCCATCATTCAAGCTTTGCCTGCTTTCGATAGTAAACTGGCTTGGAATCAGCGCAACAGGATCATCACCTGGCATTTGGGTGGGCTGGTCTTGGCGGGTGTGTTGTCGATCTTGGCGTTTCGTGTTTTTCAACCCTATGCTTTTCAGGGGCCAGGGTTCTTTGGTCTTCTGCCAGATGAACGTTATCTGGATACGTTGGGGCAGGCACAGTTCTCTGTCAGCGGCAACATGGATACACCTCCCAACTGGCAGTGGGTGAATCGTCATGGGTATTTGTTCCCCTGGCAGAACATGGTGTTGTGGGGGATGGGAATCGCGCTTGGTCTGACGGCGTGGGGCGCATGGGTGTGGGCGACCTGGCGAATCTTGCAGGGGCATTTGGGTGCGTTGCGTAACGCACCGCTGATCGTTTGGATAGGGGGTTATTTCGCATGGGCGGGCAATTTGTGGGTGATGTCCATGCGTTACTATTTGCCCTTATATCCGGTATTGGTAGTGTTAGCAGCCTGGGCATTGATTGAACTGGTCAAGCGGACGAACCGGGAGCACGCAGCAGCCTGGGCACGCTATGGGGCGCGGGGTTTGCTGGTGGGTGTGGCTGGCTTTACTGTGGTGTGGGCGGTGATGTTCACAAACATCTATCGACACATGGCGACGTTTACCCAGGCTTCACACTGGGTTTGGGAGAACTTGCCTGGTGATTTCTACATGGAATTTGATGATGCCACTGAGGACGATCCGCTAATCAACTTGCCACTTGGGAATGGATTCGTGCCTGAAAGTACGGAAATCCAGGATCTTCTGGTGACGCAGGCGACGCGGCTTGAACCTGGTTTGCACACCAGTACCCAATTTACACCGCATCGTAGCGGAACTGTTTCGACCATTTACGCAAATCGGTTGGTCGATCCTGAGAATTCGGGTGAGATCAAAGTACTTGAACTGACGATCACCAATGATAATACTACCGATCAAGTGTTGGCGACGGCAACGCTTTCTGGTGAATTTGGCGATGACGAGCATTTCCTCGGTTCGTCATATTCGGCTGAACTTGATCAACCTCTGGAATTGGAGGGTGGGAAGTCTTACTGGCTCCATGTCGATGTGGTGGAAGGCGAGACGCTGTTATCGAGTGGAGCAATTCTCTCGGTGCAAATCGATTGGGAAGAAGTGATGCCGGCGAAGGTTTGTGACTTGCCCGGAACAATGACACTTGCCAGTGCCCCCCCGTCTGGTCTGAATACAATAGAAGATTGTAATGGGCGTTCGGCGTGGAATGGCCTGATCAATGGACACAAGATTTACAGTCACTTTGAAGATGTTGAGTTCAAACGCGATCAGCTACAGGTTATCTTGGATGAAACCGATTATGTGATGATTCCCACGAACCGCCGCTATGATTCTCAAGCGCGTATACCCTCGCGCTGGCCCATGACCAACCGCTACTTCGAGGCACTGTTTGATGGTGAGCTTGGCTTCGAGTTGGTGGCGCTGTTTAACGAATCGTTTGAACTGGGACCTTTGAAAGTCTCCGATCAGCATTTACCCATTTATGATAGTCCATCATGGCTTAACGAGCTTGAAGCTGAAGAAGCCTTCCATGTGTACGATCATCCGGCGGTATTTGTGTTCCGCAAAACCGATGACTATAGTCCCGCTAACACCTGGATGATCTTGAATAGGGAGACACTTACTCGGGTCGATTCGGTCTTTCCTAGCTATAACGATCCAACGTTGACAAATGTGATGGCGTTGTCCTCGTTACAAGCAGATGAGATGCCCACTCAACTCCAATTCAATGAAGGTGTTGCTAGGATACAGCGCTCCGGTGGAACCTGGTCGAGCCGATTTGATTGGAACAGTTTCATCAATGAAAACCAGGCAGTTGCTGTTGGTTTATGGTGGGTGACAATTGGCGTCATTGGGTGGGTGGCGTGGCCACTACTTTTTGTGACTTTCTCAGCTTTAGCTGATCGTGGTTATAGTTTTGCCAAGTTCACGGGGATGTTGCTGGTTGGTTGGATTGCCTGGTATTTATCTTCGCTGCGGATTCCATTCTGGTCGCAGGCGGGTATTTCCCTGATCTTGTTGATCCTGGCGTGTATCAGTCTGTTGGTGGTGTTGCGCAATCGACGCAAGATGGTGGTGTATCTGGCATCGCGTTGGCGTTTGATCGCCTTTATCGAAGTCGTCAGTCTGATGCTGTATCTGGCTTTTGTTGGCATCAGGATGACCAATCCTGACTTATGGCATAGTCACTTTGGTGGCGAAAAGCCAATGGACTTTGCCTACTTTAATGCTGTGCTACGCAGTACTGTGTTTCCGCCGATTGACCCCTGGTTTGCAGGTGGATACATCAATTATTATTATTTTGGTTATGTCATCGTCGGTGTGCCAACCTTGTTGTTGGGGATTGTTCCATCTTTAGCTTATAATCTGATTGTGCCCACACTTTTCTCTGCAACCGGGATTGCAACTTTTTCAGTAGCGTTCAGTGTTGTCAATGGCTGGCGCACGCGACTGAATCCTTCAATTGATGAAACACAGGAGATGGAAGCAGAGCGATCATTGGCTGCACCCAAACATCGCACAGTGGGCAACCCCTGGGTAGCAGGAATCGTAGCGTTGTTGTTGGCGGTGATTCTGGGCAATTTGGATACGCCTCGAGTCTTTGCCAATGGCCTTGCCAATCTGGGGGGGTATGAACAAGCCAGTTCATACCAGGATTATTTGTATAATGGTTATCTCGAAGAGGCGATTGATAACTATCGCAGCGAGTTTGGCGTCAATCCACCACAAGTGCAACATGCTGAACTCATGGTTCAAGCGCAGGTGCAGACAAACTCAGACAGCAGCAGTTCGATATTTGATCGCATCCGTTATAGTCTGAATTATCCCATCAGCGTTATCAACGGTATTGGCAAAGCACTTAAAGGCGACCAGGTCTATATCCCGCCCAATCGCTGGTTTTGGGCTGCGACCCGTGTGATCGCGGAAATTCCCAATTCAGGTGATGGTGCGATCAATGAGATGCCGTTTTTCACATTTCTGTATGGTGATTTGCACGCCCATATGATCGCCATGCCGATGATGGTGTTTGCTGTCGCCTTTGTCTACAACGAGTTGATGACGACAGGGAGAGATCGGCGTTCGCGGATTACACGATGGGGGGCATTGTTCTTCGGGGCGTTGGTTGTTGGTATGTTCCAGGCAACCAATACCTGGGATTTTCCGACTTTTGCAGTGCTAAGTGTGATGGGGCTTGGCTATGCCTGGTGGCTGAGCTGGCAGAAGGTGACCCGTTGGTCACTATTAAGCCTATTTGGGCGGATGGGTGGCTTTTTGGTGATGGTATTGCTGGTTGCCACACCTTATACGATGTGGTTTGCTTCCGGCTTAACGGTTTTCAAAGTCTGGGAGGGCAATAAGACCCCTATTTGGGCTTACATCACAATACATGGTGCGTTCTTGTTCTTATTAGTTTCGCTACTTGTATGGGAAACTGCCCGCTGGCTGGCTTCGGTCAAAGTGTCATCATTGCGGGGGCGCATGTACATTCTGTATACGGTGCTGTTGAGCGCGGCGGTTGTGATTCTGGCTGGCCTCGTTCTCATGGTCATGGGCTATCGGGTGGCAATTATCGTTGTGCCGTTAATAGGTTGGATTGCACTGCTGTTCTTCCGGCCAAATCAGGCGCGATCCATGCAGTTTGTGCTGGTGTTGGCGGGCCTGGCATTGGCAATTACGATGGGGACAGAAATCATCACTTTGGCATACGACAACGGACGACAGAACACCATCTTCAAGTTCTATATTCAGGTGTGGCTGTTGTTCAGTGTGGTGGGGGGGGCAGCCTTTGCCTGGTCGATGAGCAACTCGTTTATGTGGCGAGCACGACTGACGATCCCCTGGTATCTGTTTGCAGGGATTCTCTTTTTTGTTACAGGACTCTATCCCATCCAGGCGACTCGTGGTAGGGCCTTCTATCGACTTGCGCCAGAAACCCCTACCACACTCAATGGTATGGATTACATGCAATACACTGTCTATTCGGAAAGCGGCGCGATCATGAGCTTTGATATGAACGATGACTACAATGTTATCCGCTGGCTACAAGACAATGTGGAAGGTTCGCCAGTTATTATGGAAGCCCAGAGCGAGGTCTCGGTGTATCAGTGGGGTGGGCGGATTTCGAACAATACTGGATTGCCGTCGGTAGTTGGCTGGGACTATCATCAGCGTCAACAGCGTTCGTTGGAACAATTGCCGACGTTGGTTGATCAACGGCGTGCGAATGTGAATGCTTTTTATACAACGCATGAACCTGTAGAGGCGGCAGAGATTCTGCGCCATTACGGTGTCGAATATGTGATTGTGACCAGCTATGAGAAGGCGCGTTACGGTGAAACAGGTGGGCTGGACAAGTTGGACGATATGGTGGGTTCTGAGATGTTGTCGATTGTTTATGAAGAAGGCGACGCGACGATTTATCAGGTCAATCAGAGCATGTTAGAGGCGGTTGCCATCGCCCGTTCTGACTTCAATAAAAGGTAAGATGGTTCATGATATTGGATTGGTTGAGCCGAGAAGGTTGGTTGCTGGTTAATTGGTGGGTGGTCGTGACTATCGCTGGATTGAGTGTGCTGCCGCTACTGGTGCGGATGCTGCACGGCTTGCCGGATCGAGGCTATACATTGGCGCGTCCAGCAGGAATGTTACTGATTGCCTTTGTCTTCTGGTTGCTGGCGGTGTTGGGATTCATCAACAATACGGTTGGCAGCATCATCCTGGCGTGGCTCATCGTTCTGTTGATCTCTATTGCAGCCTACTTTTATGTGGGTTCGCCGTTTAATTGGCGCGAATGGTGGCAGGATAACCGTTGGGCGATCATCGTCTTTGAGATTCTATTTATGGTGCTGTTTGTTGGCTGGGCGGTATACCGTGCCCATCAAAATGAGATCCAAACGACTGAAAAGCCAATGGACCTGGCATTCATGAGTTCTATTCAGCGTGGGTTGGATTTTCCACCGAATGATCCTTGGCTGGCGGGTTATGCCATTAGTTACTATTATTTGGGCTATGTCATGGCAGCAATGATGGCGATGATCAACAATGTCCAGAGTACTATCGGTTACAATCTTCATATTGCGCTATTGTTTGCGCTGGCGGGGACGGCTGCATTCGGTCTTGTTTATAACCTTGTGCGTTCCAGAGCATTTGATCGCCGCTGGATTGATGTAGAGCGCAAGCGTAGCCCGTCTCAACCGACAGCCATCACCTTTGGCTTGCTGGCGACGGTGATGATGGTCTTGATGGGCAATTATGAACTGGCGCTGGTTGAATTACCCTATAATACCTACAACGCTTCTGAAGAATATCTTGAATTCTGGAAGGCCAATCTACGCGATGAGCCGCGTGCAGAGGGCCGGAGTGCAGATGTTGCGGGCTGGGACTACTGGTGGTGGTTCCGTTCGGCACGTTCTATCAGGGATAAAGATATTGGGGGCGGCCATGAGGAAGTCATTGCCGAGTTCCCGAATTTTAGTTTCTTGCTGGCGGATAGCCATCCCCATGTGATGGCACTGCCGATTGTGTTGTTGTCAATGGGGCTGGCACTCAATGTTTTGCTGGCTGCGCAGCGCCCTGACTGGCTGCGCACTTTATTCTACGGCATTTGTGTGGGGAGCCTCGTATTCCTCAATACATGGGATGCGCCAATTTACATTATGGCACTAGTAGGTGCGGATGCGCTGCGACGATACATGCAGCGGGGCCGCTGGTTAGCGGATGATTGGGCGGAGATGGTCGCCTTTGGTGGGGCACTTGTGGTTATTATGGTCGTTGCCTATTCTCCCTTCCTGATTGGCTTTCGATCACAACTTGCGGGCGTTCTTCCGAACATCATCAACCCAACGTATTTTCCTCAACTTTTCTTGATGTTTGGGCCGTTCTTCTTCTTGATCTCGGCCTATATCGGTGTAGAAGTCTGGCGTGGGGTTTGGCTGCGGCGGTTCAACGCGCATCTGATGCTGATCACGGGTGGGGTGCTGCTTTTCGTTCTGGTGTTCTGGGCGTTTATGATCCTGCTTGTCGGCAGCTTATTGATCCCGTCGGTTCCGTTGAACTTCCTGGGTTATTGGGTGGGTGAGGAATGGATCGTGCCGACGGTGGGGGAAGTCGCTGAAATTGCCTTAACCCGCAAAGCTGCGGCCATCCTGACACCTTTGGTCTTGATTGTTGGTTTGACATTGGTTGTTGGGCGCTTGTTCCCAACAGATGACCCAGAGCGACTGGGTGAACGTGCTTATGCACCCGCGACGGGCTATACCTTGATGCTGCTTGGCATTGGCCTCAGCCTTGTTTTTATACCCGAGTTTGTCTATCTGCGCGATAATTTTGGCTCACGTATGAATACGGTGTTCAAGTTTTATTATCAGGTATGGGCAGTTTTTACAATTGCGACGGCTTATGGAGCCTATACGATTGTGGATGATGTTGAAGCACCCAAACCATGGGGTGTTCTGCGATATGGATTTGTCGCAGGATTACCCATCATCATCGGTTTAGGGTTACTTTATCCGGTGTTGGGCGTGTATACTCGCGGCTTTGTAGAAACAGGCCGTGTCTCTGGCGGAGGGGGTGATTTGACGCTGGATGGTGGTCTGGATTTTGTGGGGCAGGATGACTACAACGTTATTATGTGCTTACGAGATATTGTTGGACGCGACGACGTGGTGGTGGCTGAGGCTGAAAAGGTTACATATCGAGAATATTATGGCCGGGTTGGTTCGCTGACGGGAATTCCTGTATTGGCTAATTGGCTGGGGCATCAAAGGCAATGGCGTGGCACAGGGTACGATGAAGCGGCTGGGTCTCGGCGAAAGGATTTAATCACACTCTATCGAGATCAGCAATTGGACATCATTCAGGATGTCATCAACAGGTATAACATTGATTATATTTTGTATGGTGCGACGGAGCGGCGGGATTTTGGAGCCGATGCTGAAATCAAGTTCCTGGACAACTTTCCGGTGGTTTGTGAATCAGGTAACAGTCGTGTTTACAGCACCGTCCTTTCGCTCAGCGCGATAGCTGGCTAGGTAGGGCTAATAACGATGGCTGTACAACAATCAAACACTATAACGGAAAACCACGAGTTGCCGCGATTCGTAATATCGGCTGAGTCATTGGCGATTTTATGTCTGGTGCTGGTCTCGATTGTGATTCGTATCTATCAGCTTGGGTCTGTACCGATCTTTGAAACGGAAATTCAGCAGGCACTCGCGGCAGTAGAAGGGACAGATGTCTCAGCTTCTCCCTTGCTCTATTGGGCACAACGACTAGCCATCAGTGTCTTTGGCAGTACCGAGTTTGCCCTGCGTATTGTAACGGCGTTGGTTGGTGCTGGTCTGAGCCTGATACCCTTATTGTTCTATAATGTCTTGGGGAAGTCTCGGGCGTTTGTCTTCGCCGTAATGCTTGTGTTTTCGCCCGTTTTGTTCGCCGCTTCGCGTTCGAGTAGTGGTGTTGTCTGGTCAATGGCGCTTGTTGGACTTGGCCTGTATTGTGCGACACAGATTGCGTATTCCGTAAATAGAAATTACAACATAGCAGTTGTTGGCATTGTTGCGTTTGGTGCGGCTGCATTACTAACCGAACCTGCTGGTTTGTTGCTTGTTCTGATTGTGGTACTAGCTTTTATGTCGAGTTTGTTCCTGATCAGGGCAGCTGAAGGCCGTAAGTTGACGGGAATCGTTGAAGCTTTGAAGCGTATCCCCTGGGGTACAGGCGGTGTGTTTCTCATTTTGGTAGTTATGGCGGTGAGTACAGGCTTTCTTCTCTATCCTGGCGGCCTGGGTATGGTAGCGGCATTACTCGGAAATTTCGCCGCTGGCTGGTTTGAACCATCCTCAAGCGGATTGATCTTTGATGGAGCTACAGCACTGATTAATGGTAACCCAATTGAGTTATCTGTTCATCGCCCCTTTGCTTTCCCGCTTGTGGTTAGTTTCTTTTATGAGACCTGGTTGTGGATGTTTGCGGTTGCGGCAATCGTACTAGTGGCCTATCGCCGTGAAGTGTCATTCATCGAATGGTTCTTCGTCGCCTGGATCATTCTGGCAGCCGTCACAGCAGTTTTGTATCAGGGGACAGGGGCAGCTCATGCTCTGTGGCTGATAGTGCCGTTGGCTGGCCTGGCGTCATATCTTATTAACGATGCCCTGAGCGAAGATGATGCACAAACGCTTTGGCTCGATGGATTCATCGAAGATAGCGATAACAGCAGCGCCTTAGGAAAATGGTTGTTGGCAGTTGTGGTGTTTTGCCTTCTGATTATGACTACCTTGCATTTTCAGATCGTTAGCCGGGGCCTGATCAACGTTCCCGATGGCTCGCTGGCAGCGTTAGTTGACCGTTTGAATGAACCGGGTTTTAATCGGGAAGCTCGCAGCCTGATCTGGCTCATCATTTCGGGATTGTTTATCATAATTGGCTATTTCCTGGTAGCGAGTGTCTGGGGCAGCCGGGCAGCGGCGCGTGGTGGTGTATTGGGTGTGTTCATTTTCATGCTAGTGTCAGGTTTAGCTGTGGGCAATCAAGTGATTGTTAATAACGTAGATGATGCATCTGAATTGTGGCATACGAATGTTACCCTGCCGGGTGCTGCTTTGCTGGGCGACACCCTCAATGAAATTGCCTTCCGAGAAACGTTGGGATTTCCAGTGCAGCCTATCACTGTCGTCGGCGATGAGGAAAGCTTGATCGCGTGGTTGTTACGTGATTTTGACAATGTGACCTTTGTTGATGAGATTTCACAGGCGGTTGGCGATGAGATTGTCCTCACCTCGAACAGTAACATTACCCCTGATCTAGGAGGGAGTTACCTGGGACAAACGTTTGATGTGGCCTCGTCGTGGGATTTCAATACCTTGCAGGGCCTCGATTTTTTGCCCTGGTGGTCGACGGCGGCCGTGCGTCCGTCCGTCCGGCCTGTGGTTCAGTGGATACTGTGGGTGCGGCAGGATATCTATAACAGCCAGCCCTATGAACCAAGCTTTACACCGGGACTTGGTTGATGAGAAGGAACATAAGATAGTGACAGATCAAATCGACGCATGGATTGCAGGTAGCCTCAAGGAGGATCAACTGGCCTGCACAGCGCTTTACAATCATTTTGCTCCCATGATTTATCGGCTGTGTTACAGCCTTGTGTTGAATGTGTGTGATGCAGAGGATGTGGTACAAGAGACCTTTGTCTATGTGTTTAAGAATCTGCACCGCTTTGATCCTAGTAGAGCAGCGTTCAAAACCTGGCTTTACACCATCGCGGTCAGTCGCAGCCGAAATGTACATCGTGGGCGTAAGCTGACCTGGGTTGATCTAGATTCTATCTTTCATTCAAATTTGATTGGCCCCCGATCAGAAGCACCGGAAGCGGTTATCGCCCATCAAAGTGTTCAGGATGAGCTTGTTCGAGCGTTAAATGGGTTGCCCGTCAATTTGAGGGCAGCAGTGGTGCTGCGTTATGGACATGGCCTGACCTATCGTGAAATTGCAGATGTGATGAAGTGCCCACCAAAAACGGCCGAGAGCCGGGTACGTCTGGCACATAAACGTCTGTTTAAGTTGTTACAACCCAGTGGGCAGGGTTTACTGGAAGAGATTTTGAGTGTGTCATCATGATGAAGTTATTCTTTCGACAACAACTCAGCGCCTTTGTGCGTGGTGAACTCAATCTGCGTCAACGGCGTAGATTGTTGCGCCAGATTGACCAATCACCCCAGGCATATCAGCAGTATCAACACTGGTACAGGTTTGAAGACAACCTAAAAGCGGATATGCCCTGTATTGGACAGCCACAAAAGCAAGACTTGAATCGCATTTGGACGCAGATTCAAGCGGAACTTAATCCCCAATCGGACTTCCCTCGGCGGCGCTATATAGGGTTGCGCTATGGGTTTGGGGTGTTAGCGATTTCCATGATGATTATGATTCCATTTGCTATTGGCAATGGCAACGGTGAAAGGCGCGTTGTAACACCACCGACGCCTGTGACTATCATAGCAAGGGCGGCTACCGCCTCATCCGAAAATGTTGTTGCAGTGGCGACACAGGGACCAACTAGTCCTGGGGATCAGGACGTAACATTCATTCCACAAGCGGCGAAAACCCCGGAGGCAGGATAAGCGCGATGGCGACAGTTTCCTTTGAACCCCCTTCATCAGATAATACACTTAATCAATGGTTTACCCATTTGTATACCATCAATTGGGAAGTCATAATCTATGCGTTGATTCTATTTTTCGCTGTGTTCACCCGTTTCTATGAATTGGGTGAACGGGTGATGAGCCATGATGAAAGCCTGCATACAGTCTACTCTAATAACTTGTATGAACGGGGTGATTTCCGGCATTCACCCTTGATGCACGGCCCGGTGCTGTTCCACATGACTGCCTTTTCCTACTTCCTGTTTGGCGTGGATGACTTCACGGCGCGGATTTATCCGGCTGTCTTGGGCGTGATTCTGGTTATGTTTCCGATTCTGTTCCGCCATTGGTTGGGCAAGGTCGGGGCTATGTTGGCGTCCATTATGCTCTTAGTTTCACCCTTATTGACCTATTACAGCCGCTATATTCGTCATGACATACCCTCGATTCTTTCGGGTATGATCATGTTTTATGCGGCCATGATGTATATCAGCGGGCCAGGGCGACAGCAGCGTCGGGCCCACTGGTTATATATCCTAGCAGCCGCCATGTTGTGGAATTTAGGCTCAAAAGAGACCGCTTTCATCTACATCGCCATCTTTGGGGCATTCCTTACGCTCTATTGGTTGGTGCGGATGGCACAGCACTTCCTTGATCTGGATGGTAAACAGATATTCGAGATTCTGATTGTTGGCATACTGCTTGGGGGTGTAGCAGCGTTGGCGATGATGGTCGTGTTTTCGGTGTCGATGGCAGAATGGCCCACACTAGATAGTCGCCTTGACTATATGGGTGAGCAATTCAACTTCCTGGTTGCAATGCAGCCAATCCAACTAGAGTTTTCTAGCTTTCTCAGTTGGACTGGGCTGGTAATTACGTCGCTGCTGGCTGTTTTGATTGGGCCTGCCCTGTGGGTATATCGTCGGATGGAGATCAAACTCTCGTTGCTAGATATCTGGATGGGGGTTGTTGCTGTCGCCTTAGTCGGTGTGGTGAGTTCCTTGCTCTATTCCAACACCGTTGACACATCAACGGGGATTGAGATTGTTACAAATACAGCAGGTGTCGCATGGACGGTTGGCCTTATTACTGGGATCTCTTTTGCGTTGCTTTATGCTGCTCTTCGAATCAAGCCTGTGCGGTCATTCCGGCGGCATCTCATGACCTTACTCATTCTTATGTTGGCTGTGTGTACCATTTTGCTGGTGGTTGAAGAGTTGTCCCATGCGCCGTCGCGCGGCGATGAAACAGCCCCACTCCCCGTTCCTGGTCAGGAGACAGACACCGAAATTGTCGAGTCTGAATTTTCTGCTGGACCGCTGATTCTGGTATGGGTTCTGGGGAGTGGGGTGATTGTTGGCCTGCTATGGTCAAAGCGGGCTGGCCTGTGGGATGTGCTGACGCTGTTTCCTGAATTTGATGTTCTCATGGTGATGGGATCGTTAATCTTGCCCTGGTTGACCGCGGGTTTTATTGTTGCAACCAGGAGCAACCCGGCGGATTATAATGAAATTGGTGTGACATTTCAGGGCTTAGCTGGCCTTTTGCCTCTCACTGGGCCAGAACAAATCGGGCGTTTTGTCGTTGGGTTTATTGCCTGGATTCCGATGATGGCTGTGGCGACGATTGCGGGTATGTTGTGGAACTGGCGGCGCTGGATTGTGAGTTGGTTGGTGTTCCATGCGCTGTTCGCTTTCTTTTTCACCACCATCTTCACCAACATTGAAGGTTTAGCAACCGGGATGATCTACAGTCTTCAATACTGGTTAGAACAGCAGGGCGTCCGGCGTGGCAGCCAACCACAATACTATTATTTGCTGGTGATCCTGCCATTTTACGAACTGCTGCCTATCATCGGTAGCATATTGGCGATGGTTACGGGTATAATCGTGTTTTGGCGGCGACAACTTCAATATGATGAATCGAAGCCCTTGGTTCAAGCCGTATCTGACCAAGAACTAGAAGAGGCTGAACCAGCCCCAAAGACCCGGTGGCGGTTGGAGCATGTGCCCTTCTTCTTATTTGTATCTTGGTGGGCGATTTTGAACCTGGTTGGTTACACCCTCGCAGGGGAAAAGATGCCCTGGTTGGGTACGCATATGACCGTCCCCATGATCTTGTTATCGGCGTGGTACTTCGGCAGGATTATCCAGCAGATCGAATGGCATAAATTTATGAATCGTGGTTGGATTTATCTGCTGCTCTTGCCCTTCTTGTTTATTGGGCTGTTCCAGATAATTACACCCTATTGGACAGGCAAAACCCCTTTTAGCGGAACACAGCAGGTGCAGTTGACTTGGACATATAACTGGTTGGCGATGGTTGTTGTGACAGGTGGTGTGCTGTATGGGGTCATTCGTTTATCCCAGCATACAGGCTGGCCTTATTTGCGGCGGATGATTGCCTTAGTTGCCTTTGCGATGATGGCGATTATCACCTTCAGAATCACCTGGATGTCGTCGTTTATCCATTATGATGAGGCAACAGAATTCCTGGTATATGCGCACGGAGGTCCAGCCAATAAGCGTGTCACTGAAGAACTAGCAGAATTGAGCTTCCGCATTACAGATGGTATGGATATATCGGTTTTATACGATGACAAATTTTCGTGGCCTGGAAGTTGGTATATGCGTGACTTTGAGGGCGCAACCTTTATTGGCAGTACGACCCCTTCACAACAACAATTGGATAATGCGGTTGCTGTGATTGTAGGGGATAGCAATCGCTCGAAAATCGAGCCGCTTGTTGAAGATTCATTCCAGCGATTCGATCATATTCGTATGTGGTGGCCTATTCAGGATTACTTTGGACTGAACCCGGATCGTGTCGCTAACCTGGTGGACTTCTCAGATCCACAGGTTGGGCAATTACGGAAGGGCATTTTTGATATCTGGTGGCAGCGTGATTATTCGACCTATGCCAATGCCAAGAACAAATCGATTACACTCACAAACTGGCCTGTTTCAGATCGAATGCACCTGTATGTTCGTAAGGACTATGCGGCGCAGGTATGGCCTTATGGCATTGGGGACGCAACAGCGGTCAATCCATTCAATCAAGTCGAGATCAATACCTGTGTCGCCAATCGTGAGAATTCCTTGGCGACATTGTTGTTCGACACATCACAGCATCAACTGATGACTCCAGTGGATATTACTGTTGCGCCCGATGGCAATGTGTATATTGCTGAAGATGCAGGTCGTCGGATCAGCGTGTTCTCGTCCGATGGGGAGTATCTGTCGTCATTTGGTCAGCCAGGAACCGCGGCCCAGGACGGAGCATTCTTTGAACGTCCGCATAGTGTGGCGGTGAACGATGATGGTGAGATTTTCGTGGTTGATACCTGGAATTATCTTATTCGACGTTTTGATCCTGACCTGAATCCAATACGTAGTTGGGGGCAGCCAACCAAGGCGGGCTTTGAGGCGATGATTCAGCCAACCGATGGCTTCTGGGGACCTCGCGATGTGGCATTGGATCAAGAAGGCAACGTTTATATCTCGGACACAGGCAATAAGCGGATCCGTGTTTATACACCTGATGGCGTTTGGCTGTGGGACATTGGTTCGGGCGGTGGGGGGGAAGGCCAACTCAATGAACCGGCTGGAGTCATCGTCCATCCAGAAGACGGACGTGTCTTCATTGCTGATACCTGGAATCGCCGGGTTGCCGTGTTCAATGCCGATGGCACATTCAATGCCAACTACCCGGTGCGAGGATGGTACGAAGACCTGGGTAATCGACCTTATTTGGCGATTGATGCTGAACGTGATCTGTTGTATGTGACTGATCCTGATGCTGGGCGTATCCTGATTTATGACACGGATGGCGAGTGTATCGCGTCATTCGGCAGCCTTGATCGTGAAGCACCAGGGGGGGATGAATTCCACACCATCGGTGGTATCACCACTGATGCAGCGGGCAATGTCTATATTGTGGATATGGGTCTTGGGCGGGTGCTGAAGTTTGACCCCTATGAACGTCCGCCAGAGCCAATCAAGCAAGATGCCGAATTGATCCTGCCACCTGTTATAAATCAGCAGAATGGCTTCAACGAACAACAAGTGCCCGATTTTCTACGGGGTTTGGGTAATAGCGAGGAAAATGTCCCTTTGTTTGAGGTTGATGATGGTGAAGAAGGCGAGGTTACGCTGGAAGTCGATCCTAGTGAATAAACCAGTCAACAGGGGTCGATAGCAGCAAAATGAGCATTCATGTTCAGAACGGCTCAAAATAGACCTGTAGGGAAACCTAATGGAGCATCCGAAAAACGAACACGCGACGGCATGTCCCTACCAACAGGTTGTGAACCATTCTGGACCAGATAAAAGATTTGATGCGATTGCCCTGCCCGGTCGACAAAAAATCTTGACAGCATAAAATCGTCGTGCTAGACTCATGGTGTGGTATTTTTCGGGAAAAGTGGGTTCACCCCACTTTTCGTCGTTATTGGACCCGTTGCAAGTTCCAATCTCAAGGAAAGTACAGGAGTGAGAGAGAATATAGTCGGCAATGAAGAATGAGTTTGAAGTTGCCTTTAACGAAATATCAGAACTGAGGGCATTGTCACCAGACATTGTGTTGGAAGCGCTACAAACGGCGCTCATATCAGCCTATCGGCGTGATACCAATGCCAGCGCAGCGCAGAACGTCGAAGCGACGATTGATGCAGCGTCTGGACGTGCCCGGATTTTCGTTGAGAAGGAAGTCGTGGACGCGGTTGAAAATCCGGACACGGAAGTTGATTTAGAAAAGGCCCGTTACTACCACCCGGAATCCGAACTTGGTGAAACGGTGATGGTACAGGTAGAAGGATCCACTAAGAAATTTGGGCGCATCGCGGCACAGACTGCTAAGCAGGTGATCCTACAGAAAATCCGGGAAGCCGAGCGTAACTCGTTGTATGAAGAGTTCGTCGAAAAAGAAGGCGACATCATCAACGGCAAGGTACAGAGTACCAATTCTTCACTCGTCACCCTGAACCTCGTGGGGCGTGCAGAAGCCATATTGCCACGAGCACAGCAGATTCCAGGCGAACGCTATAAACCTCATGAAACAGTGCGCTGCTATGTTCTAGAAGTCAAACGTAGCAGTCGTGGTCCACAAATTGTCGTGAGCCGGAGCCATCGCAACATGTTACGCCGTTTGCTGGAATTTGAAGTTCCTGAAATTTATAATGGTCAAATTGAGATCAAGAATATTGCTCGTGAAGCAGGGTATCGCTCGAAAGTGGCAGTGGCTGCCTTGCAAGATGGCATTGACCCGGTAGGCGCGTGTGTCGGGATGCGGGGTATTCGTATCCAGAACATTGTCAAGGAACTCCATGACGAGAAGATTGATGTGATCGAATGGAGTTCAAACCAGGAAGACTTCATCAAGAAGGCACTCAGCCCAGCCGGTGTGACCGGAGTTTATCTGGATGATGACCCTGATGCTGGACGCACGGCTGTTGTCATTGTACCGGACGATCAATTATCCTTGGCGATTGGTCGTGAGGGACAAAACGCCCGTCTTGCTGCTAAGCTTACAGGCTGGCGCATTGACATCAAGAGTGTTACAGAGGCGGTCCTCAGCGCATTGGAAATGTTGGATTCACCGCCGTTGGATGAACTGATGACATCGCATACTGAAGCATTGCAAGAAGTGGCAATGATCATTGAGAAAAAACAGGCCGGCCGGATGGTCTTGCCAGAAGAATATCGCGTGCTCAACACCTTCGCTGATCTGGTTGAGGGTAAGTTACAGGTGGCCCGTGACAAAGCCCGGCAAGCACGGCTGGAAGAGATCAATGCAGTCAAGGCCACGCTGCCACAAGCTGCTTTTGATATTGCCGTCGGTGAACTTGACCTGCCAGATAGCATGGTTGAGTCGCTGGAACCATTGGAAAATGTGGGCGAGATCATGCTGCGCTTCTTGATTGACGAAGATCGCCTGCGCCGTATGTTGGGTGCGAATTCAGCCGAAGCACTGTTGCAGGTTCAGGACGCACTGGATAAGCTCACTGTGCCCGATGAGTTTGGTGCTGTCGTTGAAGAGGAAGGAGCCGTCGAGGCCGATGAAACGATTGCTGAGGGAGTGGTTGAAGAAGTTGAGATTGTCGAATCAACTGATGCTGAAGCAACGGAAGCGGAAGTGACCGATGCGTTTCCTGATGCACCATATGAAGTGGAAGTTTCCGAAGATACACGCAAATCGTCACGCAAGAAAGTGCAGAAGTTGGAGCCTGTTGCTGAAGAGCCGATTTTCTTTGATGATGAGTTCTATGACAATGAAGATGATGACGAAGAAGGCAAAGGAAAAGGCAAACGGAAGAAAGACCGTCAGCGTCGTCGGCAGTTGATTTTCGATGAGGAAACAGGCCAAACCTATGCCAAGCGTCGTCGTAAAGGGGGGCGCAAGCGGCCTGACTGGGAAGATTATTAAAGAGCTTGCACAGGCCAGTTTCTCACAAGGGGCTGGCTTATTGGGATGATGGAACATGAGCAAACAACAGCATCATCAACGTCATATTGCCCAGAGAACGTGTGTTGTCTGTCGAGAAAAGATGGATAAGCGCAGTTTGTATCGAATTGTACACAATGAAGATGGAACACAAATAGATGCCAGTGGTAAAATGCGTGGTCGTGGCGCTTATTTGTGTAACAAACCATCCTGTTGGGAACATGCCATGAATACCAACATCCTGAGCCAGGCGTTGCGTACAACCTTGTTGGCAACAGACCGAGAACGCTTACAACAGGCCATGCCACAATCATGATGGGCATATTTACATCATTATTATAATCGATTAAGGCGGTTGCGAACTGTATGTTATCGTCCTTAATCGAGTAAGGAGGTAACTATGGTAGAGAAAATACAGGCAATTCTGGTTCCCGATTTTCTCACAGTTCGTGAACTTGCCGAATTAATTGACGCCAGCCCGATTGAGGTGATGAAGAAACTCATTGCCAATGGGATTATGGCTTCCATCAACCAGCAAATTGATTTTGACACTGCGGCAATTGTCATTGAGGAAATGGGGTATGAAGCCCAATCTGCGAGTGCTGCGGCAGCTTCGGCAGAAAAACGCCTTCGGGCGGAAAGTAGTACCCAGGAATGGCGCAAAGTCTACGCAGAAGAGAAACCGGAAAATCTGGTCACACGCCCACCTATTATCACAATTCTGGGACATGTCGATCATGGTAAAACGACCTTACTAGATACCATTCGGCGTACCAATGTCGCCGAAAACGAAGCAGGTGGAATCACACAGCATATTGGTGCATATCAGGTTAAGCATAACGGCAGCAAACTAACTTTTCTGGATACACCTGGTCATGAAGCGTTTACTGCGATGCGGGCGCGTGGTGCGATGGGGGCTGATATTGCCATTCTGGTGGTTGCTGCTGATGATGGTGTGATGCCAACTACCAAAGAAGCATTGGAACATGCCCGTGCCGCGAACGTCCCCATTGTTGTAGCTATTACCAAAGTTGATAAGCATAATTCCAATCCTGATCTGGTGAAACAGGGGTTGGCGGAGCTTGACCTGATCCCGGATGATTGGGACGGTGATACCTTGATGGTTCCTGTTGCTGCCCTAGAAGGTGATGGCATTGATGACCTACTAGAAGCCTTGCTTCTGGTGGCAGAGGATAGCGAAATTGTCGCCAACCCGGATGCTGAGCCGTCAGGCATGGTGATTGAAGCCGAGGTTGATCCCAGCCGGGGAACGGTGGCGACCTTACTCCTTCTTAATGGTACGCTCAAGCGGGGGGATACGATCATCGCAGGGCAATCCTACGGGCGCATCAAAGCCATGTTCGACGGGCAGGGCAACCAAGTGAAGACCATTGAACCATCAACACCGATTTCTATATTGGGGCTGAATGAACCACCACAACCTGGTGATACCTTTGAACGGGTGAAGAATGAAAAGACAGCGCGAGCGATTATTGCCGAACGACAAGCTGAGGCTGCTGATTCACCAATGGTTGGGCGTGCCCCCAGTCTTGAGGCTATTTTTGCCCAGTTTGATGCGGGCGAAACAAAAGAACTTAATCTGATCGTCCGCGCTGATGTTCAGGGGTCGCTGGAACCGCTTGTCGCCGAACTTAACAGCTTGTCAGGATCGAACAGCGAAGGTATTGGCGTCCGCATTTTGTCGTCTGATGTTGGAACTGTTTCCGAAAATGACATTATGTTGGCCTCGGCCTCTGGGGCAATTGTTCTGGCCTTTAACGTCGATGTTGACAATGCAGCCCGGCGTGCAGCCGAGAATCATGGCGTGGACATTCGCCCGTACCGCATCATCTACAAACTTCTTGAAGATATTGAACTGGCCTTGCATGGTATGTTGGAACCGGAATACACGCCCAAAACAATTGGGGTCGCCGCAGTTCGCGACATCTTTAAGATTTCACGTGTCGGCACAGTAGCTGGTTGCTATATTGTTCAGGGTGAGGCACGGCGTAACGCCAAGACACGGGTTATGCGCAATAATAAGATCGTGGTTGATGATGTTGGTGTGGATTCGCTCAAGCGTTTCAATGATGATGTTCGCGAAGTGCGGACAGGCTTTGAGTGTGGCGTGAGTCTGGTCGGCTTTAATGACTTTGAAGTTGGCGATCATATTGAGTTCTTCGTGATGGATCGCGTCAATTAGGGTGTTGAAACAGCACATGAAATTCAGGAGGACGTTCGTGATGAACGTCCTCTTTTGCGAAAGGTGAAGGTTGTGTCTATTAAACAAGATCGTGTGGCAGAACGGGTTCAGGAAATTCTAAGTCAGCTTCTGCTGCGTGATGTACGCGACCCCCGACTAGGTGGTGTGACAGTGACCGAGGTAAAAATCGACCCAGAGTTCATGTTTGCCAATGTGTATGTCAATGCACTAGGGGACGAATCGCGCCAGGAAGAGGTCATGGCAGGCTTGGGGCGGGCAACTGGTTTCCTGCGGCGTGAGGTTGGAAAGCGCGTGCGGTTGCGGAACACACCGGAACTACATTTTCACTGGGATCATACGCTGGAATGGGGTGAGCAGATGAATCAACTGCTGTCGTCGCTCGATATTCCGATAGCTGATGAAGACGACGATGACTTCTAATATCTTAAACTGGGCGGCTGCAACTAGTCTGGTGCAATCGGCACAGTCTATCTTGATTGTAACTCATGTTTCACCGGATGGTGATGCAATTGGATCGCTGCTCGGTTTGGGGAATGCCCTTGAGCAGATGGGCAAAGCCGTGACCTGCGCGGTGGATGGCGGTCTGCCGTCGTTTATGGGATTCTTGCCTGGATCCGGCACTATTCTGAAAGAGTTGCCCAATGCCCGGTGGGACTTGATGATTACGGTGGATGCAGGTGACGAAGGTCGAACGGGTGATGTGGGTGCGGCTGGAAAAGAACAGAGCAAACACCTGATCAATCTCGATCATCATACCACGAATACACAATTTGGTGAGGTCAATTTGGTTGATCCTGAAGCCGTGTCGGCCACCCAGGTGATCTATCAGTGGTTGCAGCAGATAGGTTACGAATTGAACAAGCAAATAGCGACACCGCTGCTGACAGGATTGGTGACGGATACACTCGGTTTCCGTACGAGCAACACCACGGCTGAGACTTTGCAGATTGCACAGCAATTGATGCAAGCGGGCGCATCGTTGACCGAAATTACTGAACGTGCCCTAGATAATCGTTCTTATTTAGTTATCAACGTTTGGAAGCATGGGTTAGCCTCGGCAGAGCTGCATGAAGGCGGTGTCCTCATTGCGCAGTTGCCCTACAATGCTTTTAAGGAAGTTGGGTTGATAGATGGCTCCGACGCGGGTTTGGTACAGTTCCTAATCAAAGTGAATGAGGCGATGATTGCCGCTGTCTTGAAAGAAACCGCTGAGGGTGAGATAAAGCTCAGTATCCGTTCTAAACCCGGATTCGATGTCAGCAATGTAGCTTTTGGCCTGGGAGGGGGGGGGCACAAACAAGCCTGTGGCGCGACCATCGCTGGGCCGTTGGAAGAAGCCAAAGCACGGGTATTGCCGTTGCTCAAAGAAGCTGCAAAAAAGGGGCAGTTAATCATTGCCTGAGGCCGGTTTCTTGAATATCGATAAACCATCGGGCATGACCAGTCATGATGTTGTAAAGCGAATCCGGCGGAGCTTGAAGCTGAAAAAGGTCGGGCACGCAGGTACGCTTGATCCGATGGCAGTGGGCGTGCTGGTGATTTGTGTAGGCCAGGCCACGCGCTTGAGCGAATATGCTATGCAATCGACCAAAACCTATCACGCCATTGTTCGGCTGGGTGTCGAGACCGATACCTATGATGCAGAGGGTCGAGTTTCTGCCAGACATGATGCTCGTCATATTACACTTCAAGATGTTGAACAGGCAGTTCGGAACTATGTTGGTGAAATTGATCAGATACCGCCGATGTATAGTGCCATCAAGAAGAGAGGCAAGAAACTATATGAATTGGCGCGATCTGGCCAAACGGTGGAGCGTCTAGCACGTCGCATCTTGATTGACTCCATTGATATTGTTGATTGGAATCCACCCCAGTTCACGATGAATGTCGTCTGTGGGGCAGGAACCTATATTCGTAGTTTGGCCTATGATATCGGTCATCAGTTGGGTGTGGGAGCACATCTTACCGGGTTAACACGCACAGCAAGTGGCGCGTTTCGTCTGGAATCGGCCCAACAACTCGATACAATTACCCAATCCGATGATTGGGCGCAATTTCTCTTGCCGATTGATCTGGTCGTACAACATCTTGTGGAGGTGCACGTTCGGGCTGAGGATGTGATCCGAGTACAACAGGGACAGTTCCTACAGGGTTATGAGGTTACGGCAGAACTTGCCCGGGCATATGCGCCAGATAAGCAATTTATTGCACTTTTGAAACGACGAGATGGGCAGTGGCAGCCATACAAAGTATTTATATGATGCATATATATGACTTCTCCACCGTCAATCTGTCACAACCCTCGATTATCACCATTGGCATGTTTGATGGTGTACATCGTGGACATCAACACCTCATTCGGCGTCTTGTTAAAGAAAGTCATGCAGTGGACTGTCTGGCGGTTGTGTTGACATTTTTCCCCCATCCTGATGTGGTGATTAAGGGAATCAAGGATCGCTATTATCTGACAACGGCGGAACAGCGGGCAAGATGTTTGCTTGATCTAGGAGTTGATTATGTGGTGACGCATCCTTTCAATGATGGAACACGCATGATGCGAGCAACCATCTTTGTACAGATGCTGACAAAGCACCTGCGTCCGAAGACACTATGGGTCGGTGAAGATTTCGCATTAGGTTACAAACGTGAAGGGAATGTCAGTTTCTTGACCGAACAGGGGACTAAGCTTGGCTTTAGCGTGGCGGTGATTGACATGCTGAAGACCGATGATGGCGAACGTGTCAGCAGTAGCTTGATTCGGACGGCACTCGGTGAAGGCGAAGTTGATGTGGTCAGGCGTTTGCTTGGGCGCGGCTATTCAGTGAGTGGTGAGGTCATTCATGGTAAGAAACGGGGACGCAGGATTGGTTTTCCAACTGCCAATGTTGATGTGTGGAATCAGCAGGTCATCCCAGTGAATGGAGTCTATGCGGGTTGGGCACATCTAGATGAAGAGCGGTTTATGGCGATGACCAACGTGGGAATCAGCCCAACCTTTAGCAAAAAGGATGTTACGGTGGAGGTGTATTTGCTCGACTTTGATCGCGATATCTATGGCGAGACCCTGACTGTAACCTTTGAACACTACCTGCGCCCCGAAGCAAAATTCGACTCGCTTGATGCCTTGATTGCGCAAATTCGAAAAGACGTTGATAATGGACGCGCATTACTTCAGACGTGAGATCTACCCATCTGATTGCGAATCTGCCCGGAAGAGCAGATTTTTTTGATTCCAACTTAGGAGATAGAAGTGAACCGAAACCAATTCATGCAGCAGCTATGCGACCAACTCTGGCCAGCTCACCTGGATGTTACCCTGATGGATCAACTGTCGATTCGTGTAACTACCCGTGATGATGATGTCATTGCCATTTATGTGATTGAGGGTGTAATGACCGATCAAGAACTTCGTAAAGTCATCAATACTAATTCCAGGCGGACGGTGCATACCCTGTTTTTGTTTGCAGATGATCAGCCAGATGAGGTGACATCCATTCTACGCTATTTGTGGAACGACCAGGTATACCGAGTTGCTATACAAGATAATGCAGTCATCGTTGAAGTATGGCGATATGGGCGAAGCCATAGGGACGATACAATACAGACAGTTGATTTAAGCAAGATTACAAGCGATATTGTCGTCTCTGAGTTGCCAGGGATGAAAGGGTTTCGATTGATCGCCAACTTTAGAGGAAGTCTTTTGCAGCGGCGTGCCCATCCGCTACAAGCTGAGTTAGACCTGTTTGGACTAGGAACTAATGCCACCTTATCGGAGGTCAAACACGTGTATCATCGTCTGGCCCAAGCCCATCATCCGGATACGAATCCCAATAACGATACCACTGGTATGATGCAGCAGATTAATGCGGCCTACGAACGCCTCATCCAGTATGTGATAAACGGTTAGCGATCATCTGGGCGTGGCAGTCGATAGCCTAGGCGTCTCAGCAGGGGAATGTCGCTGCGCCAGTTCTTGAGTACCTTGACATGCAAGTCAAGATAGATTTTTGTGCCGATAAGTTCTGCCAAAGCGGTTCGGGCTTCTATGCCGACCTGCTTAATCATTTTGCCGTTTTTCCCGACGACGATGCCTTTCTGCGAATCCCGCTCCACATAGACAACGGCGCTGATATAGGTCATATCGGTGCTGCGTTCCTTAAATTCTTCAATTCCAACTGCAACAGAATAAGGGATTTCTTGCTCGGTGTTCTCGATGATCTTCTCTCGAATGACTTCCGCTGCGATGAAGCGTAAGTTGACTTCGCTCACCTGATCTGCCGGGTAGTAGCGTGGGCCAAATGGGAGTAACCTAATGAGAGTATCGATGAGATGGTCAATGCTCTTTCCAGTGAGGGCACTGACCTCAACCGCCTGTTCATGCTCGATCATCTGGCGATGTTTATCTAGGTTGCTTTCAACCTCCAGATCCGATTTGTTCAGTGCAAGTACAAGCTGTGACTCATCCTGGATGGCACGACGGAGTGTTCCGACAATGATATGATCGGCGTCTGAAGGCGGTTCGGAGCCGTCCATAACCCAAAGAATCACATCCGCATCGCGCAAAGCATTCGTTGCCACCGTGACCATGTATTCACCTAGTTTGTTGTGTGGTTTGTGCAGGCCAGGAGTGTCGACAAAGAGAATCTGAGCATGTTCAACCGTGTAGATGCCGAGTTGTTGCTTGCGTGTGGTTTGAGGTTTATGGGTGGTGATAGCAATTTTCTGACCTAAGATGCCATTAATCAGTGTTGATTTTCCGACATTGGGCCGCCCGACAACAGCAACAATCCCTGAGCGATGATCTTCAGGCCAATCTTCTTCAAACAAGTCATCAAGGTTCATGCTTGTGCCATTCTATTATATTGGCTAAACAGGGTATATGTTCGGCCAGACGTTGGGGCAGGGTGTTGCAGTTTGTAGCAATTACGGCGGCTATTGTCGCCAGTGGCCTCGTTTCGTCGGGTGAAGTGTAGACGAGCACATGCATAGGCAGGGCAAGATCAAGCCACTTGACCGGGATCATGTCATCCTGACCATCATTTCGATAGCCCACCACATCCGCACGCGGATAGAGGTTACTGCGTGTTAAAACAAAATCCCAGGCTTCTTCACCAGTCAACATCTCACCATAGTCCAATGCGATTAGCCCAGGAACAATCGAGAGATGGGGTTTGCCTAGGTAGGGTATGCCATAGCGTATAACCAATTCACCCGATGCAATGGGAGCGGATGAAGAAAATGTTGTGAGAAGATGCTTCCCTCGATCTTTGATCACACTGCCCGTGAATGGGTCACCAATTGGAACGCGATCTGGTATCCTGGCGGTGGTCATGAATGATGGGGATGTATTCTGTTAGTGCTTGTCATGATGACTATGATATTGGGGTTCGTTGATGTCATCGAAGCGTTCCCAGGGGCGTACATACACCATCCAGAAGAACAGCCCACAGACGAAAGCACCTGTCCCGATCAGAAAGAGAATACCCAGGGCTTCTTCATCGGCAGAAAGGCCTTGGATAACACCAATTCCGATGGCGGTCATCATCGCCACAAAACCAATGCCTGCCAGGAATGCCAGACCAAGAATGAGGCGAGAGTTGGTTTCAGTTCCGTTTGCCATGTGTAAGGCTCCAGCTTGCTTGGAATCATATTGATGATTGTGCCCTGACAGTGATGGCTCGTCAAGTTTGAGTTTACAGATATTATCAACTTACAGGAGTGGGAAGTCAATGAGATGAGCCGGATAGTTGGGGTGCTTCCAAGCATAGACGAAAAGGCAGAGAGCCACGATATAACGGGAAAAGCACGCGCCAAACGTGGCAGATAGTGGCGCAGTTCAGCATTGCTCTCTGTTGTGGGGTGATGGTATTCGACCTTCCATCCTAGAATACAACTCGTTTTCTGGTAGTGGATTGCCCCACAACCCCCACATCAGGCAATGCGCCGATAGTTCATCCCATCGGCATATAGCGACGTTCATACACCTTTGGCCAATCTACCTCATATATTTTCCCATGCTCTTTAATTGTGATATTTATCACAGGTGGATTGCTGACGAATCACAGTGGATTATACGGTGGCAATCTCCTAAAATTATCTTGTATTCAAATCAAATCGTTGGCAAAACGATGAAGGGATATGAGACATATGTATGCAAAAGAGCATGTTCACAGTAATATCGGGCTAGACGCAGTGGGTTTACGCCCCACTGATGTGCGTGGTCTCCAGATTCATTGGAATTTGAATCCCCCTGAACTGTATGAACACATTCTGCGGAACGGTGAAGGAGCGATCACGAAAGATGGGGCGATTCGTATCTTGACAGGACAGTATACAGGCCGCAGCCCCAAAGACAAGTTCGTGGTTGAGGAACCGAGTTCCAAAGACAAAATCTGGTGGGGTGAGATCAATCAACCCGTTTCAGGAGCTATCTTTGATCACATGCATGAGAAGGTTCTTCACCATCTGAGCCATCGTAAGCAATTGTATGTCTATGATGCTTTTGCTGGTTGGGATAATGACTACCGTCTCCCCATTCGTGTTGTAACAGAGGTTGGCTACCATGCCCTGTTTGCCTGGAACATGTTTGTTCATGCAACTGAAGAGGAATTAGCGACACATCAGCCAGAATTCACTATTCTGGCTGCACCAACTCTAATTGCGAAGCCTGATGAGGATGGGACACGCACAGGTACATTCATTCTGGTCAATCTGGCCAAAAAGCTGATCTTAATAGGCGGCACAATGTATTCGGGTGAGGTGAAAAAGGGTATCTTCGGCATTATGAACTACTTGTTGCCAGACCGTGGTGTCATGCCCATGCACTGCTCTGCCAATGTGAGCGATAATGGAAATGTTGCTGTCTTCTTTGGCCTCAGTGGTACAGGTAAAACAACCCTGAGTGCAGATTCTTCGCGTATCCTCATTGGTGACGATGAACACGGTTGGAGCGACAAGGGTATTTTCAATTTTGAGGGTGGTTGCTATGCCAAGACTATCAACCTCAGCCCGGAGCGTGAGCCGGAGATCTACGCTACAACCAAGATGTTTGGCACGATCCTGGAAAACGTGCCCTTGCTTGAAGACCGTTCACCTGACTTTGATGACACACGCTACACACAGAACACGCGCTGCTCGTATCCGCTGCACTTTATTCCAAATTCAACGGAAACGGGTGTGGCTGGACATCCCAACAACGTTGTCTTCCTCACCGCTGATGCTTTCGGTGTGTTACCACCTGTGTCGCGCCTTTCACCTGAGCAGGCAATGTACCACTTCATCAGTGGTTACACGGCTAAGGTTGCAGGTACAGAGCGTGGTGTCACCGAACCTCAAGCAACTTTTAGCGCTTGCTTTGGCGCACCTTTCATGCCGCTACACCCAACAGTTTATGCTGAACTGTTGGCGGAGAAGATCAAGAAGCATGGCTCGGATGTTTGGCTGATTAACACAGGTTGGACAGGCGGAGCATACGGTGAAGGTTCCCGTATGTCACTCAAGCACACTCGCCGGATTGTGAACGCTGTTCTCAACGGTGAGTTGGAAGATGTCGAATGTGAAGAGGAACCCTTCTTCGGGCTGATGATTCCCCTGTTTGTGCCAGATGTTCCTGCGGAAATTCTGAATCCACGGAATACCTGGAGAGACTCGAACGCCTATGATGAGAAAGCGAAAGGGCTGGCCGGCATGTTCCATAAGAACTTCGAGAACTATAAAGGGCGAGCCTCTGCTGATATTCTTGCGGGCGGACCTAAAGTTTAGTTCGCACATCAGGTAAAATCGCTAGAGACGGGAGCTTGGCTCTTACAGGTGGGCCGAGTTTTGGGACTGCCGCACACGCTTGTCTGGTGCGGCGGATCACAAATTGTTTAGCACCAGGGTGCCTAGTTTGAAAGGAGTAAGGCGTTTTCCTCCCCAGACAAAACGGGGAGTGTCCATGCCGTTTTTATGAAAGATCCGATTCGTGTGGCTATCACAGGGGGAGCCGGTCAAATCGCATACAATTTATTGTTCCGTTTTGGAAACGGAGAAGTGTTTGGCGCAGACCAACCCGTTATCCTACAAATTCTTGAAATCCCACAAGCTATGGAAGCGTTGAGGGGTGTGGTCATGGAGCTTGAAGACTGTGCCCAACCGCTGCTCCAGGAGATCGTGGCTACTGATGATGCCAATGTTGCGTTTAAAGATGCGAACTGGGTAGTTCTAGTTGGTGGCAAGCCGCGCGGCCCTGGTATGCTGCGTGGTGATTTGATTGCTGCCAATGGACCGATATTTGTGGGGCAGGGTCAAGCTATTAACAATAATGCAGCAGACGATGTGCGGGTGGTCGTGGTGGCCAATCCGTGCAATAGCAACGCACTGGTTGCTAAAGCCAATGCGCCGGATGTCCCGGCAGAGCGCTGGTTTGCGATGACACGTCTGGATGAAAATCGTGCGAAGGCACAACTCGCGGCGAAGGCGGGTGTCCTGACAACAGATGTG